>NZ_CP041244.1:0-4800000 GCF_006547145.1 Actinomadura sp. WMMA1423 | reverse complement strand
GCGCCTGCAAGGGGCCTCCCGGTTTGTTGCGATCCAATCCGGAACGTAGCGAACCTATCGCGGAGAGTGCGGGGTGTCCGGCGCATCTGGGGAAACGTCCGGGGCCGGGCCGTCGGCGGGGCCGGGCCCGCCGCCGTCCGCGATGGCGGGTTCGCCGGCAGACGAGTGATCATGGGGGTGGTCCAGAGGAGGGGAGTGCCGTGAGTCGGGTGTACGTGGTGACCGGGGGCGGGCGCGGGGTCGGCCGGGCGATCGTGGAGCGGCTCGCGGCGGACGGCGGGCACGTCGTCGTCATCGAGATGGACGAGGCCGCGCTCGAATGGACGCGGGACCGGGCCGAGGTGACCCCGGTCGTGGGCAGCGCGGCGGACGAGAGCGTCGCGGAACGGGCCGCCGACGCCGCGCAGCAGGCGGGGACGCTCGCCGGGTGGGTCAACAACGCGGCCGTCTTCCGGGACGTCGCCGACCCCTCCCCGAAGGAGCTGCTCGGGCTCGTGGCGCTGAACTTCGACCCGGCGGTGGTGGGGTCCGTGACCGCCGTCCGGCGCTTCCTGGCGGCCGGGACGGGCGGCGCCATCGTCAACGTCTCCTCGCACCAGGCGCAGCGGCCGGTTCGGGGATCGCTTCCCTACGCCACGGCGAAGGCGGCCGTCGAGGGGCTGAGCCGCGCGCTGGCGGTCGACTACGGGCCCCATGGCGTCCGGACGAACGTCGTCGCGCTCGGGTCGATCACCACCGAGCGGTACGAGGGCTTCCTGCGGCGGCAGGAGCCGGAGGAGGCCGCGCGCATCGAGGACGAGATGCGGCTGCTGCATCCGGTCGGCCGGGTGGGACGGCCGGACGAGGTGGCCGACGCCGTCGCCTACCTGCTCTCGGACGGGGCGAGTTTCGTCAACGGAGCCGTGCTGCCCGTGGACGGCGGACGGCACGCGGTCGGGCGCGATCCCGAGGAGGCCTGACGACCCCGTGTTTCCCCGGACCACCTGCGGAAACGCGATAAGTGGGACGCGCGGTCGGGCCCCGTGGTTGGCGCCCGGCCCGGACATGGTCAGAAGTCCCCACTGAACGGTGAATACCGATACATCTAGGGATTCGTCGATCGGAAGGGATGTCCAGGGGTGAGGAAGCTTCTCGTCACGGGGGCCGCCGCCGCAGCGGTGGCGAGCGGGGTGCTGATGGCGCCGCCGGCCGAGGCCGCCAGCGCGGTGCAGATCTACCGGGTGTACTACGACTCGCCCGGGAGCGACAAGGGGTCCAACGCGTCGCTGAACGGCGAGTGGGTGCAGCTGTTCAACACGTCCCGGTCGTCGAAGAACATGAAGGGGGTCAAGGTCCGCGACAAGACCGGATACACCTACACCTTCGGTTCCTTCACCCTGAAGGGTCGCAAGTCGGTTTACGTCCACACCGGCAAGGGCTCCAACAGCGCGACGCATCGCTACTGGGGCCGCAAGTGGTACGTGTGGAACAACACCGGTGACACCGCGTACCTGCTGTATCCCAATGGCCGGGTGGCGGACAAGTGCTCGTGGGGTCGGACGGGTTCCTCGAAGTACTGCTGAAAGGTCCGCGTCACCTGAGAGCGAGCCACCGGTCCCCAGGGCCGGTGGCTCGCCGCCTTTCCGGCCGGAGGGCAAGAAGTCCTCACCTCGGCGACGACTTTCTCGCGCCGGTCCAGTCTGTACCGTGACCGGGATCCACAGGGGATGCGAGGAAGCTCTAATGATCATCATTTCGGGGAAGCTGTACGTTGACGCCGGCGCCCGCGACGCCTATCTGGAGGGCTGCCGCAAGGCCGTCGAGGCGGCCCGGGCCGCTCCCGGCTGCCTCGACTACGCCCTCTCGGCCGACATGCTGGAACCCGGCCGGATCAACGTGTACGAGCGCTGGGAGTCCGGCGAGGACGTCGAGCGCTTCCGGGGGGAGGGCCCCGAGCCCGAGCAGGCCGCGCAGATCCGCGGCGCCGAGGTGATGAGGTACGTGATCTCGGCGGTCGAGGCCCCGTGACTTGAGGCGCTCCCTCACCGGAGGCGCCGCCGCTCCGGCGGGCACGGCGCCCGGCGCCTCGCGGTGGCAGAGTTGTGGCGTGCAGGTGGGGATCCTGGGGCCGCTGAAGGTCACCGACCGGGGCCGTGACGTCGCGGTCGGCGGGGCGCGGTCGCGCGCGCTGCTGGTCCGGCTGGCGCTGGAGCCGGGGCGCGCCGTCACGGCCGAGTCGCTCGTCCGGGCGCTGTGGCCGGACGGCGGCCCCGCGGACCGGGTGCACGCGCTCCAGGCACTCGTCTCGCGGCTCCGCCGGCGACTGCCCGCGGGCCGGCTGCGTTCGGTTCCCGGCGGCTACCTCCTGGACGCCGAGGCCGTCGACGCGCCCGAGTTCGAGCGCCTCGCCCGGGAGGGCGCGCGGGCGCTGCGCGAGGGGGACGCCGAGCGCGCGGCGACGACCCTGCGCGAGGCGCTCGCCCTGTGGCGCGGCGACGCCCTCGCGGACGCGGCCGGGACGCCGTTCGCCGACGCGGCGGCCGTCCGGCTGGAGGCGCTCCGGGTCTCGGCGACCGAGGACCGGGCGGCCGCCGAACTGGCCGCCGGAACCGACCCGGCGCGGCTGGCCGCGGAGCTCGAGGGGCTGGCGGCGCGCCATCCGCTCCGCGAACGCCCCCGCGCGCTGCTGGTGGAGGCCCTGCACAGGGCGGGCCGGTCGGCCGAGGCCCTGGCGGTGTTCGAGCGGTTCAGGGGCGTCCTGGCCGAGGAGCTCGGCACCGACCCGGGCCGGGAGCTGCGGGACGCCTACCTCGCCGTCCTGCGGGCGGCCCCGAGGGAGCGGACGCGCGGCAACCTGCGGGTGCCGCCCACCAGCTTCGTCGGACGGGAGCACGAGCGCGCTTGGATCGCCCGGCGCCTGTGGGAAGGGCGTCTGGTCACCCTCGTCGGCCCGGGCGGCGCGGGCAAGACGCGGCTCGCGGCCAAGGTCGGCGCGGAACTGGCCGAGCGGTTCCCGGGCGGCGTCTGGGCGGTCGAGCTGGCCGCCGCCGGACCGGACGAGGTGCCGCGCGCGGTCGCCGGGGCGCTCGGCCTGCGGGACGGCGAGGGCCGCCTCGAGGAGGCGCTCACCGCCGATGACACGCTGGTCGTCCTCGACAACTGCGAGCACGTGGTGGAGGCGGCGGCCCGGCTGGTGGACGGGCTGCTCGGCGCCTGCCCCGGCCTGCGCGTCCTCGCGACGAGCCGCGAGCGCCTCGGCGTGGACGGCGAGGCGCTGTGCCCGGTGCCGCCGCTCGACGTCCCGGAGCCCGGCGAGGACGGGCTGGGATCGGCGTCGGTGCGGCTGTTCGCCGAGCGCGCGGCGGCCGTCCGCCCGGGGTTCGCGGTGGACGGCGGGAACGCCGCAGCGGTCGGCGAGATCTGCCGCCGCCTCGACGGCCTGCCGCTGGCGATCGAGCTGGCCGCCGCCCGGCTGCGCTCACTGCCGCCCGAGCTGCTCGCGGCCCGCCTGGACGACCGGTTCCGGCTGCTGACCGGCGGGAACCGGACGTCCCTGCCCCGGCACCGGACGCTGCGCGCCGTCGTCGCCTGGAGCTGGGACCTGCTGGACGAGCGGGAGCGCGTGTTCGCCGAGCGGCTGTCGGTCTTCCCCGGGACGATCACGGCGGAGAGCGCGGCCCGGGTGACGGGCCGTCCCGACGCCCTGGAGGCGCTCGAAGATCTCCACGACCGCTCGCTGCTCCAGGTGGTGGACGGCCCCGGGCAGCGGTTCCGCATGCTGGAGACGATCCGCGAGTACGGGCGGGAGCGCCTGGCCGGCGAGGCCGCCCCGGTCCGGGCCGCGCACGCCCGGTGCTTCCTGGAGCTGGCCGAGCGGGCGGAACCGGGGCTGCGCGGTCCGGGGCAGCTCGAATGGATCTCGCTGCTGTCGGCCGAGCGCGACAACCTCCTCGCCGCGCTCCAGCACGCCGTGGACAGCGGCGACGCGGGCACCGCCGTCCGGCTCGGGGCCGCGCTCGCGACCTTCTGGATGATCCAGGGCGACCACGCCGAGGCGGCCCGCAAGCTGCGGCAGGTGCTGAGCGTGCCGCGGGGCGGGCCCGTCCCGGGGGAGGCCGCCGCGCTGGGCGGCTACGTCTTCAACACCCTGCTGTCCGGTGGCGCCGCCCGCGACGACCCGCTGATCGGCGAGCGGCCGCGGGACACCGGCCACCCCCTGGCCGTGCTCGTCGAGCCCGCCGTCGCGCTGCTGACCGGCGAGCCCGCCGCCGGCGTCGCCGCCATCGACCGGCGGCCGCCCGGCGACGACCCGTGGACGGGTGCCGCGCTGCGCCTGACCCGGGCGATGCTCAACGGCAACCGGGGCGCGATGGGGGAGGCCCGGCGCGACATCGCCGCGGCCCAGGCCGGGTTCCGGGAGTCCGGGGAGCGGGGCGGGCTCGCCCTCGCGCTCGTCTTCGCGGCCGAGGCCGACACCGTCGCCGGACGCTTCGACGAGGCGGTCGGCGCGCTGGAGGAGTCGATCGGGCTGCTGCGCGAGCTGGGGCAGGACTTCGCCGCGGGCATGCAGCGGGTGATGCTCGCGGTGGCCCGCGCCCGGTCGGGCGACGCGACGCGGGCGCGGGACGAACTGGCCGCGATGACCGCCTCGGGTGCCGGCACCCCCGCCCGCCACCTGGTGCCCGCGCGACTCGCGCTCGGCGACCTCGCCCGCCACGCCGGGGCCGCGGACGAAGCCCGCGAGCAGTACGCCGCCGCCGCGCGCGAGCTCGACCGCCTGCCGCCCCACCTGCAGTTCCGCTCGCTGCTGGAGACGGCGGGCGCGCACCTGGCGATCGGGCGGGACGAGCCGGAAGCGGCGCGCCGGCACCTGCGCGAGGCGCTCGCCCTCGCCGCGGACGCCCCCGACATGCCGGTCGCCGCCGTCGCCGGGTACGCGGTCGCCCGGCTGGCGGCCGGCGACGGCCCGGAGCGCGCGGCGGAGGTGCTCGGCGCCGCGTCCGTCCTGCGCGGAGCACCCGACGCGTACAACCCCGACGTGGCGCGGGTGGCGGGCCGCCTCCGCGGGGCGCTGGGCGAGCGCGCCTACCGCGCCGCCTACGACCGCGGCCGCCGCCTGGACGCGTCCGGCGCGCTCGCCCTGCTGAACGATCAGCTGCGGCGCCGGTAGGCGTACCCGGCGAGCGGGCCGAACACCGCCAGGAACCCCGCCGACCACAGCAGCGTCATCGCCGCCGGATGCGCGACGGGGCCGCCGAGCAGCAGCCCGCGCGCGGCCTCCACGGCGTCTCCGACCGGGTTGACCTCGACCCACGTCCGGAGCCAGCCCGGGAGCGTGTCGGCGGGGGCGACCATGTCGGTGCCGAACGCCAGCGGGAAGATCCCGAGGAATGCCACCGACTGCACGACGGCCGCCTCCCTGACCAGGACCCCGATGAGCACGTTGAGCCAGCCGAGCGAGAAGCCCAGCGCGGTGGCGAGCCCCACCGCCGCGAGTGCCGACACGGGATCGGTCTGGACGCGGAAGCCCATCAGGTACCCGGTCGCGAACAGCACCGCCGCGGCGAGCACGTAGCGGACCAGGTCGCCGAGGACGATGCCGAGCAGCGGCGCGGACCGCGCGATCGGCAGGCTCCGGAAGCGGTCGAAGACGCCCTTCCTGATGTCGGTGTTGATGTTGAGCCCGGTCGCCAGCATCCCGGCGAGCAGCATCGTCATCACGAGCACGCCGGGGAAGACGTACTGCAGGTACGCGTGCGTGGAACCGGAGACCGCGCCGCCGAACAAGTAAACGAACAGCAGCAGGAAGACGATCGGCATGAACAGCGCGTCGCTGAGCACGCCGGGGTTGCGCCTCGTCTTGGTCAGGCTGCGGCCGGCGAGCAGGAGGCTCTGCCGGACCGGCCGGCGGCGGGTCCGTGCGGCGGGGCGCGCGGTCGCCTTGATCGCGATGTCGGTCACGCGGCCCTGCCTTCCCGGGCACCCGGCTCCTGGCGCGTGCCGTGACCCGTCAGGGTGCGGAACACCTCGTCCAGGCTCGGGAGCCGGAGCGACAGTTCCGCGACGGCGATCCCCGCGTCCTCCAGCCGCCGGACGGTCTCGGCGAACGCCGCGCCGCCGTCGCCCATCACCGGAGCCGTGACGACGTCCCGCCCGGGCGGGTCGACCTCCCGTCCCGACACCGCGCGCAGGATCACGGCGGCCTCGCCGACCCGGCCGGGATCGCGCGGCCGGACGGTGATCGTCTGCCCGCCCGCGATCCCCTTGAGCGCGGCGGGGGTGCCGGTCGCGATGACGGCGCCGCGGTCGATGACGGCGATCTCGTCGGCGAGCGCGTCCGCCTCCTCCAGGTACTGCGTGGTCAGCAGGACGGTCCCGCCGTCCCGCGTCATCGACCGGATCATCCGCCACGCCTCCTCGCGGCGGCCCGGGTCGAGGCCCGTCGTCGGCTCGTCCAGGCAGATCACCGCCGGCCGGCCGATCATGCCGGCGGCCAGGTCGAGACGGCGCCGCATCCCGCCGGAGTAGCCCGACACGCGGCGCCCGGCGTCCTCCGCCAGCCCGAACCGCTCCAGCATCTCGGCGGCGCGGCCCCTGGCCTCCGCCTTGCGCAGGCCGAGGAGCCGCCCGATGAGGACGAGGTTCTCCATGGCGGTGAGGTCCTCGTCCACCGACGCGTACTGGCCGGTGAGGCCGATCAGCTCCCGCACCCTCGCCGCCTGCCGGACGACGTCCAGCCCGTGGACCTCCGCCCGGCCCCCGTCCGGCCGCAGCAGCGTCGCGAGGATCCGGACGGCGGTCGTCTTCCCCGCCCCGTTCGGCCCGAGGACGCCGAGCACGGTGCCCGGCCGGGCCGCGAGATCCACCCCGGCCAGCGCGGTCGTCTTCCCGAATCGTTTGACCAGGCCCTCGGCCTGGAACGCGTAGCTCATGCCGCCGAGGCTGCCGGGCCGCGCTCACAAACCGCTCACACGCCGTGCGGCCGGACTTCGCCGCCGGATCAGCTCATGTCGAACTTGACCTTCTGCCCGTCCACCGAGGTGACCTTGATCTGGACCTGGCCGACCTGGACGGTCCTGCCCACCGGGGCCCTGGTCGGCGCGGAGCCGTCGGCCGACACCGTCATCCCGCCGTCCCCGATCTCGGAGATGGACAGGTCGACGTCGCTCACCTCGATGCTCTGCCCGGCGCCGGACACGGTCACGTGGCACTGGCCGTTCTTGCACGAGTACGAGTTGCTCTGGCATCCGGTGAGCGCGAGCGCGCCCCCGAGCGCGAGAACGGAGAGAACCGCCGAACGCTTCATTTCTGCCCCCTTGGTCGAGCGTCTGGCATTACAGATGCGCTCGCGCGCTCGGCGGTTCCCGTAATGTCCCGGTGGTTCGCGTCATGTCCCAGGGGGTGCCGGAATGGCGCAGCGTTCCTGGAATGGCGCAGCGGGTCCCGTCGCGCCGGGCGGTCAGCCGGGGAGGGACAGGTGGCGGGGGTTCGCGACGGTCAGCTTGTCGGTCACCGAGGCCCGTACCGCGGCGACGACCTCGTCCATCCGGTCGTCGAGGGCGCCCTCCCGGATGGCCTCGGCCAACTCCGCGTCGGCCGCGCATCCCAAGGTCTTCAGCCGTGCCTGGTGAGCGGTCCTGTGCGCGTCGCCGAGGAGGAGTTCCCTCCGGGCCATGCGGAGGGCGGACGCGGCGACGCGGGCGTGGAAGCGGAGGCGGTCGTCGGGCTGCTCGGCCTGCGCGAGGAACGCGCCCACCGCGTCGATGAGGGCGTGCGCGTCCGGCCGGTCGTGCGGTGCGTTGTCCGGCGTCCGCGCGTTCTCGAGCGGATCCCGCACGGTGGCCGGCTCCGTCAGGCCCAGGGCCAGGAGCAGGTCGTGCTCCTGCTCGCAGACCTTCCGGCCCAGGACGGCGTACTCGATCGAGGGATCCGTGCGGCTGAGGAAGCGCTCTGCCTGGTGGCGGCACAGGATCGTCCAGCGGAGGGTGCCGTAGACCTCCCACCAGTGGAGTTCTTCAAGCGTGGGCGGGGTGCCCCCGGCGGCGGCGTAACCGTCGAGGAGATCCTCGCGGCTTCCGAAACCCCCGGCGGGATGCGGGGAGCCGAACCGCCACGCCTTCACGCAGAGCCAGCCGAGGTCCTCGGCGGGGTCGCCGAGGTGGGTGAGCTCCCAGTCCAGGACGCCGGTCACCCCGTCGGGCGAGATCATCAGGTTGCCGTTGCGGAAGTCGCCGTGCACCACCGTCCGGCGGCCGGGCGCGGGACGGTGGTCGCCCAGCCAGCGCAGCGCCAGCTCCACGGCGGGACGCGCCTCGAACGCGGCGTAGTGCTCGGTGAGCGCGGCGAGGGCGTCGTCGTCGGGCAGATCCGGCACGGGCGACATCGTGTGCAGGCGGGCCAGGATGCCGCCCAGCTCGCGGGCCAGCCGGGGCCGGACGCCCGCGAACCGCTCGTCGCGCAGGAGCCGCCGCGGGATCGTCTCCCCGGAAAGCCGCTCCATGACCATGTAAGGCGTCCCGTCCAGGTCGTCGCCGTGGTCGACCAGCCCCGGCACCGGGACGCCCGCCCTCGCGGCCGACGCGATCAGGCCGGCCTCGCGTCCCATCGCCGTGGGGTCGATGGACCCGGGCGGGTCGCGGCGCAGGATGAGGGGGCGGCCGTCCGCGTCGAACGACCAGGTCTCCCGGCTGGCGCCGCCCGAGAGCCGGCGCAGCCCGCCGACCCGCGCGCCGAGCCGGTCCGCCAGCGCGGCGGCGAGGTCGCGGTTCGGTTCCATGGCTCTCCTAGTCGGGCAGGCCGAGGGCGCGGACGCTGAGGAGGTCCAGGGTCGCCAGGAGGCGTTCGGCGCCCTGCGGGTCGCTGCCCTGGACGATCCACAGGTACAGGGAGTGGTCGACCATCGTGGCGAGGGCGCCCGCCGCGGTCTCCGGGTCGAGGTCGGACGGGACGAGCCCGTCGCGCTGCCAGCGCGCGATCACCCGGGCGGAGCGTCCGACCGAGGAGGCCCGGTGCTTGCGCCGCAGCTCCTGGAACTCCTCGTTGAAGGTGGCGACCTGCTCGATGATCGCCATCATCCGGGCGTTGCGCAGGTAGGCCTCGTAGTAGGCGCGGTTGGCGCGCCGGACGCGGTCGGCGGGGCCCGGCCCGGCGGTCGGCACCAGGGCGTGGTCGGTCATCTCCTCGAACAGCCGGTCGGCGACCTCCAGGAACACCGCTTCCTTCGTCGGGAAGTAGGTGTAGAAGGAGCCGTAGGCGACCCCCGCGTGCCGGGTGATGTGCGCGACGCGGGTCTCCAGGAAGCCGCGCTCCTCGAACACCTCGCGGGCGGCGGCGAGCAGCCGCTCCCTCGTCCGGGCGCCGCGCTCGGTGAGCGGCCGGACGCCGGGATCGCCGCCGCTGCCCATCGCCGTGGTCCCTTCCGCCGGGGTTGACAACCCGCTGTCCGCAGGAACAGGATCCGAGCATCGGCCAACTTGATATGACTGTCAAGTCAGCTTCTGCGGCGCGCTCCCGCCGCGAGGAGGTTCCATGAACACCGAGTTCGAACTCGGCGGCATCAACCATCTGGCGCTGGTGTCGTCGGACATGAAACGCACGGTCGACTTCTACTCCGGCGTCCTCGGCATGCCCCTGATCAAGACCATCGACCTGCCGGGCGGCATGGGGCAGCACTTCTTCTTCGACTGCGGCGGCGGCGACTGCGTGGCGTTCTTCTGGTTCCCCGACGCCCCGGACGGCGTCCCCGGCGTCTCCGCCCCCAAGGGGCGGCCCGAGGAGGGCGAACTGCTCAGCGCCGTCGGATCGATGAACCATGTGGCGTTCCACGTCCCGACCGAGAAGTTCGACGAGTACCGGCGGCGGCTCAGGGACAAGGGCGTCACGGTCAGCCCCGTCCTCAACCACGACGACAGCCCTCTGGGCATCGCCCGCGACGTGCACGACGGCGTCTTCGTCCGGTCGTTCTACTTCCAGGACCCGGACGGGATCCTCCTCGAGTTCGCCTGCTGGACGCGCACGTTCGGCGACTCCGACGTCTCCCACGAACCGAAGACCGCCGCCGACCGGACCGCCGGGAAGGAACAGCATGCCGCGACTGCGTGAGGTCCCCCGCGCCGAGGTCACCGACGAGCAGATCCTCTTCTTCTACGACCGCCTCTTCGCGCCCGACCGCGACCCGGCCGTCGACCACGGCACCGCGACCGGCTCGCCCGGCGACTGGTGGACGGTGTTCGCCCAGTCCCCGGACGTGTTCCGGCACGCCGTCCGCGGCTTCGCCCTCTACCGGGGCGCCGACCTCGACCCCGTCCTGCGCGAGCTCGGCCAGTGCCGGGCCGGGTGGGCGCGCGGCAGCCAGTTCGTCTTCTCCCAGCACTGCAAGCAGATGCGGGCGCTCGGCATGCCCGAGGAGAAGATCGAGTCCATCCCGCACTGGCAGACGGCCGACTGCTACTCGCCCCTCGAACGGGCCGTCCTCGCCTACACCGACTGCCTCGTCCTGGACGGCGGGCGCGTCCCCGACGCCGTCTTCGAGCTGCTCCGCAAGCACCTGCCCGACAAGGAGATCCTCCAGCTCACCTACATCACCTGCATGTACGAGATGCACGCGACGATGTCCCGCGCCCTGCGCCTGGAGTTCGACGACCGCCCCGAGCCGGTCGTCGAGGTCGCGGCGCCCGAGGGGTACGGGAGCCGTGACATCTCCTCCGACCTCACCGGGGAGGGCTGATGCTGTTCCCCGTGCCCGACCGCGTCCGGGACGTCCGCGACGCCGTCCACGCCTTCATGACCGAACGCGTCGAACCGGCCGAGCCCGCCCTCAACGCGGGCGACCGCGAGAGGCTCCTGAAACTCCGCCAGGAGGCGAAGGACGAGGGCCTTTGGGCGCTCGGCCACCCCACCGAACTCGGCGGCGGCGGCATGCCGTTCCTCGACTACGTCTACGTCAACGAGGTGCAGGGACGCAGCGAGTGGGGGCAGCTAGCCCTCGGCACGTTCACCCTCCAGGACTCGCTCATGCTGCACAAGTACGCGAGCCCCCGCTGGCGCGAGCGCTACCTCGCCCCGATGGTCGCCGGCGAGGTCTCCCCGAGCTTCGCGATGACCGAGCCCGCCTACGCCGGGTCCGACCCGACCCAGCTCCGGACGAAGGCGGTCCTGGACGGCGACCACTGGGTCATCAGCGGCCGCAAGTGGTTCACCACGGGCGCCGGCGAGGCCGCCTACACCACGGTCATGTGCCGCACCGAGCCCGAGGGCACGGCCCCGCACCGCTCCTTCAGCATGATCATCGTCCCGACGGACACGCCCGGCTACGAGATCGTCCGCGAGACGCCCGTCCTCGGCCTGAACGGCGGCCATTACGAGGTCGCCTACAACGACGTCCGGGTCCCGGCCGACAACCTCCTCGGCCCCCGCGGGCACGGCTTCGTCATCGCCCAGGAGCGCCTAGGCCCCGGCCGCATCTTCCACTGCATGCGCTGGCTCGGCCAGGCCCAGCGCGCCTTCGAACTGATGTGCGCCCGCCTCGGCTCCCGCGTCGCCTTCGGCGAGCCGCTCTCGGCGAAGCAGCTGATGCAGCAGCACGTCTTCGACTCCTACACCGAGATCCAGGCCGCCCGCCTGCTCACCCTCCAGGCCGCCGAGCAGATCGACGCGGGCGACCAGGCCCGCATCGAGATCGGCGCCATCAAGGTGGTCGGCGCCCGGATGCTGCACAACGTCATCGACCGCGCCATCCAGACCCACGGCGCCGCGGGCCTCACCGACGACACCCCCCTCTCCCGCATGTACCGCCACGCCCGGGAGGCCCGCATCTACGACGGCCCCGACGAAGTCCACATCCAGAGCACCGCCAAACGCATCCTCAAAAAACTCGGATAGTCAGAAATGGCCTCGCCCCGAACAGGCCCTTAACCGCGCCATCTGACAGGGGCCTTACACCGCGGCACAGGCGAACCTATGCTCCGAGCATGGACCTGGAGGTGGTGTTCGGGGGTGGCGGCTTCGCGGTCACGGCCGTCGGCGCTGTTATCGCTTGGGCGCAGTTACGGCGGACCCCCGCAGCCGACCAGGGGCACCGCCGGAACGGAGCACCCAGGGAGATCCTGCGCCCCCCGACCGGCAGGCTGCCCGGTCACGTCCGGGGCCGCGAGCAGATCCTTCGCACGATCGAGGACGTCGCCCGGAGACCGGACGGCGCGGTGCACCTGCTCGGCGGCCTCGGCGGAACAGGGAAGACGACGATCGCACTCCAGGTGGCGGAGACGTGCCTCGCCGCCGGACGGCGGGTCTGGTGGGTGTCCGGCACGGAGGCGGGCTCTCTGGCGTCCGATCTGCTGGAACTCGCCCTCTCCCTGGGGGCCACGACCCAGGACGTCGAGGACGTCTCGCATGGCCGGCGCAATCCCGCCGACCTGCTGTGGGAGTTCCTGGAACCGCAGCGGAACTGGGTCCTGGTGATCGACAACGCCGACGACCCGGCCGCACTCGCCGTGCACGGGCGAACGGCGCGCGACGGCTCGGGCTGGATCCGGCCCAGTTCGTCCGGCCTGGTCCTGGTCACCAGCCGCAACATCGATCCGAGAATGTGGGGACGGCACGTCACCATCCACTCCGTGGGATGGCTGCCGACCGAGCAGGGCGCCGATGTCCTGCTCGACCTTGCGCCGAACGCGGGCACCCGGGACGAGGCACGAGCTTTGGCGGAACGCCTGGGCGGACTTCCGCTGGCTCTCCGGCACGCGGGCTACCACCTCGCCTCTCCGTTCCACCGTGAACGCACCTTCACCGCCTACGCCGACGCGCTGCAGGACCGGTTCCCGGAACTCATGGGGGCGGGCGCCGACGACCGGTCGATCGTGACGAGCACCTGGCGGCTCACGTTCGAGGCCCTCCGGCAAAACGGACAGCCGGAGGCCGAGGCGCAGTTGCGGGTGCTGTCCCGGTTCGCGGGCGGCGTCCCCTTCCGCTGCGACCTGCTCGACCACGACGTCCTCGGACGCGGGACCGGCCTGCCGGACGGCGCCCAGGTCGCGGACGGTCTTGAGGCCCTGGCCAACACCGGCCTGATCACGGTCTCGTCCGGCGGGGAAGCCGACATGATCACCGTGCACCCACTCCTCGCGGAGACCCTCCGGACGGACGACGACGAAGGCCGGACCCACGAGCGGATCGCCGCAGACCTGATCGCCACCGCGGTCGAGAACCTGGAGCCGCGAAAGCCCGGGCACCATCCCGCGTGGGCTTCCCTCATTCCGCACGTCGGCGAACTGCTCCAGGCGACGAGAACGCGGCCCGACGACCCGGTCCTGGGGCGCGCCGCTGAAGCGGTGAGCCTCATCGCGATCGCGCTCGGCTGGGGAAGCCACTACTTCGCCGCACTCCGCCTGACCGAGGAGGCGCTGGAGACCATCACCGCCCTGGGCCTGGACCACCCGATCGTCATCGAACTCACACTCACCCAGGCCAAGGTCACCCGCTTGCTAGGCGACCCGGCCGCAGCCGAACCGATCGCCAGAAGCGTCGTGACGACTCGCGAACGCACCCTCGGCCCAGACGACCTCGACACCTTGAGCGCCCGGCACGAACTCGGCGTGTGCCTCATGGGTCAGAGAAAAGGGGCCGACGCGGAACAGGAGTTCACGGCGGTCTTGGCCGCGAGGCGGCGTCTCCTGGGGGAGGACCACCCCAGTACTCTGGCCAGCCGTCACATTCTCGGAGAACTCGCGTACAACCTCGGGCGCATGGAGGAAGCGGAGCGGCACTTCCGCGAGATCTACCCCGATCGGTGCCGCGTGCTAGGGATCGAACACCACGACACGCTGGTCACTCGCAAGCAGATCGCACGGACGTTCGCCATGCGCCGACGGTGGAACGACGCGGAACGGGAGTTCGTGGAGATGCTCCCGGTCATGCGGCGGACCATGGGTGCCGAGCACGACCATGTTCTGTCCGTCCGGTTCGAGCTGGCAAAGATCTTCGCGGTGCAGGGCAGGCGCCGACAGGCCCGAAAGGAACTCGAAGATCTGATGGCGACGGAACGGCGTGTGCTCGGCGCCGGACACTCGCTCATCCGCGCGACCCAACAGGCCTTGGCTGAACTGTAAGGAGTTTTTGTGTCCAGAAACGTCACATTTCGTAAGTCCCGCCATTCAGATATGCAATCCGGCTGTATCGAACTCGGACGGGACGATCATCTCGTCCGAGTTCGGGACAGCAAGGCGCCGGATGCGGGGACACTTGGCTTCTCCATCGCCGAGATACGCCGCTTCTTCGCCGAGATCCGCACCCGTTAGGCCGTCCCCGGACGTGCCGCGGCCCGTCGCCGACCGCGCGAACGGTCAGCTCCTGGGAAGGGCCCGGTCAGTCCTGCCCTGCTGGAGCATCAGCCCGATGCCGTGCTGTCAGCCGGTGGGGTCGAGGTGGGTGGCGTCGTAGGACTCGCGGGCGTCGAGTAGTTCGTCCCAGTGCTGGTCGGTCCAGGCGCAGGCGGCCGCCAGCGGTTCGAGCATGCTGCGGCCCAGCGGGGTCAGCTCGTACTCGACGTGCGGGGTGGCCTCGGCGTAGACGGTGCGCTTGACCAGACCGTCCCGTTCGAGGGCTCGCAGCGACCCGGTGAGGACCTTGGGCGTGACGCGGCTCAGCGGCACGCGCAGTTCGGAGAAGCGGCGTGGCCCGTGTTCGAGGCAGCGGATGATGAGCGCCGCCCACTTGTCGCCGAACCGGATCGGATTGAGCGAGGACGGGCACAACTCGTCGAACATGTCGGCGGGCAGCGGTTCCCTCATGGGCTCACGATAGCCGGTATCCCGGCGGTAACCGCGGCCGCCGCTAGCGTCGGCGGACCGGCCGGGCGCACAGGTTCCGGCCCTGGTGAGAGGCGGTTCGTCATGAACATCGTGGTCTTCGGCGCGGGCGGCAGGGCCGGTCGGCAGGCCGTCGCCGAGGCGCGGCGGCGCGGCCACCGGGTCACCGCCGTGGTGCGCGACCCGGCGCGCCACGGCGACCTGACCGGCGTGCGGGTGGTGCCGGGCGACGTCACCGACGAGGCCGGCATCGAGCAGGCGGCCGCCGGGCATGACGCCGCCATCAGCGCCGCCGTGGACCTGTCCGCGCCACCGCACGACTTCTTCACCGCCTCGTCCCGAGCGCTGGCCGGCGGCCTTGCGAAGGCGGGCGTGACCCGACTGGTGGTGGTCGGCCTCGCGTCGATCATGCCCGGGGCGTCCGGCGCCCCCTTGATGGACGAGCCCGGCTACCCCGACGAGTACCGCTCCTTCTACCTCGGCCACGCCGCGGGCCTGGACGCGCTCCGGGCCTGCGACCTCGATTGGGCTTACGTAGCCCCCGCAGGCGACTTCGACCACGACGGCGAGCGCACCGGCCGGTACATGATCGCCGACCATGGAGATCCGGCCAGCCGGATCACCTACGCGGACTTCGCGATCGCGCTGCTCGACGAGATCGACGCACCCCGCCACCTCCGCACCGCCGTCAGCGTTCGCGAGGCCTGATGCCGGAGGCCCACGACAGCCCGAAATCCACAGTCGACCGGCACGGCCGCCGCCGCTGAGACGTGTGCGCCTCGAAGGCTCAGGGCTGGAGGAGGAAGAGCTTGCGGTCGACGCGGTCGAAGGCGCCGCCGCGGCCGAAGACCAGTCCGGTGGCGAAGTCGACGAGGCGCTTGGCGTCGACATCGGGAAGATCGGTCAGGTCCATGAGCACGGGAACGCCCGCGCGGAAGTAGTGCCCCACGTACAGCACCTCGTTGTAGTTCTGCGGACGCAGCGACTTGACCACGCCCCAAGTCTGCCCGGCGCCCTCCCCCGTTCGCGTGACCCACGCCACAGGAAGGAGAACTCTCGCGATTGTCGATCCGGCGGCTCCGCGCTCGACGCGTTGGTGACGAGAGGGGATCGACATGGGTAAGCACGCAAATGTCCGGGAGTACGTGGCGGTCGTGCCGGAGGGGCTGCGCGAAGTCCTGGAGAAGGCGCTCGCGGTGGTCAACGAGGCGATGTCCGGGACCGGGCCCGCGCTATGGCACGGCCAGCCGACCTGGAGTCTCGGGAAGCAGCCCGTGTGCTTCCTCAAGGCGTACCCGAAGTACGTGACGTTCGGTTTCTGGAAGGGCCAGCTGATCGAGGACGGGTCGGGCCGCCTGGAGGCCATGTCCAGGCAGATGGCCGGCGTGAAACTGCGCGGCCTGGACGACGTCGACGCGCGCCTGTTCACCGGCTGGGTGGAGCAGGCGAGCGCGCTGGAAAAGGACGTCAAGAACACTTGACGTCAGGGTGCCTTGACGCTCACACTCGGATCATGGTCACTCCAGACGGGATCGAGCGAGACATCACGCTGACGAGCGCGGCGGCCCGGTACGACGAGCTGTGGGTCCGGGACGCCGTGGGGGAACCGCCGCTCCCGCGCGAGGGGGTCCTCGAACTCCTCGCGCTGGGCGAGGTGATCGCGCGGAAGGCGGTCTACGGGCGGCAGCTCGCCGTCCGCTCGGCCCGCCGCGCGGGCGCCTCCTGGGCGCAGATCGGCGCCGCCATGGGCGTCAGCAAGCAGGCCGCCTGGGAGGCCCACGGCAAGTGGATCGACGACCAGGCCGAACAGAACCGCCGCAGCGACTACCAGGGCCTGGACGAAGACCAGGTCACCGCCGCCCGCCACCTCGCAGGCGACGTAGACGAATAGGCTGTGTTTGCACAGCCCCGGCCCACTTCGCTCGCCTGGCGGCTGTGTTTACACAGTCCCGCCCACTTCGCTCGCCTGGCGGCTCGCTGCGTGACCGTGCCTGGGCGAACGCGGCATCGCTTCGCGATCTGCCCGGCTCCGCTCGCCTCCGGCTTCGCTCCACCGGGCAGGTCACGCGTTCGCGCGCGTGGTTGCGGCCACTTCGAGCAAGAGCCCAGGCCCACGAAGGCGGGCGCACTGACCTCGGCCCCGACCGCAACCACGCGACAACCTGAATGGTCGCGATCGCGTCCGAAGGCAGGTTCAAGCGAAGCGAGAACCTGATCGCGCAGCGAGCCGCCAAGGCGAGACGGAGCGATGCCAGCGATCGCCCGCAGTGCCCGACGATGGAGGGCCGCCAAGGCCCGAAGGAGGAGAGCACTGCAATAAGCACAGAAAGAGTTTCCCTGCGTTACGGAGGGGAAATCTGTGTGCTAGAGGGAACGGAGGCGATTGGCATGGAGGTCGTTCTTGAAATGACCCTGCCGAGGAACGCGGAGAGCGCTCCGCTGGTGCGACACACGCTCGACGCCTCCCTTCGCGGGCTCGGAGTGGGTTCCGAGATCCGTGCCGATATCGCGCTCGCGCTGGGTGAGGCGTGCGCGAACGTGATCCAGCACGCCGCGGCCGGAATGGAGTACGAGGTCCGGGCGCGGATGGACGGGGCGCGGTGCGTCGTGGACGTCATCGACGGGGGCACGGTGGACGGGGCGGACGGGGTCGCGGGGTGGGAGCCAGTCGAGCCGCCGCCGCTGGCCGAGCACGGGCGGGGGCTGCGGCTGATGCGCGCGTTCACCGAGGACGTGCAGATCGCGGGGCGCGCTCATCGGAACGGCTCGATCGTGCATTTCGAGAAGTCGCTGGCGAGCTGACGGGCATACGGCGGCCCGGTGGGCGGGTGCCCACCGGGCCGTGGATCGCGGGACGGTCAGCCGGTGACCGGCAGGTCGTGCTTGACCGGGGTCGGCTTGGGCGCCTCGGACGGGCCGTGCGCCGGGCCGGCGGCCTTGCCGCAGGTGGCGGACGCGACCCGGACGGCGCCCTTCTTGCCGGGCAGGGCGAGTTCCATGCCCGTGACGGCGAGGCGGCCGTCGGGCATGCGCTGCTGCTTGTTGAGGGTCAGGGCCGTCCGGCCGAGGCCGTCGACGTCGACCGGGATGGTGGTGTTGGGCGGCGGGGACACGTCCAGCCGTCGGCCTGCGATCGTGGCGCGGGCGAGGTGGGCGTCGCCGCGTCCGGCCGTGCACTTGGCGGTGACGGCGTCCGCCAGCAGCTTCGCGGACGGGACGGACAGGTGCGCGACGGCCGAACTGGCCCGCGCGGCGGAGGCGTTCACGTCCAGCGCGGACGCCTTGACCAGTTTGGTGCGGTCCTCGCGGAGCAGGCTCTTGCTGACAGGTCCCGTGCTGGACGATACGGCCGGTATGGGCGGGATGGCGATCGGACCGGTCGCGGTCAGCCCGTACGCGGATCCCTCGCCCCCGGGTGCGGCGGCGAACGCCGTCGCCGGGGCCGGGGCCGCGACGATGCCGGTGGCGAGGAGTCCGGCCGTGGCGAGGCGCTTGGTGGCATGGATGTGACGCATGAACTTACTCCGATTCTCGTGAGAGCTGGGGACGGTGCCGGCCGGTCAGGCCGTGATGAACACCAGGGAACCGAGCGGGACGCGGGACAGCGCCTTCAGCGCGTCCGCGGGTACGCGCACGCACCCGTGCGTGACGGCCTTGCCGAACACCGAGGCGTCGGACCAGCCGTGCAGGGCGACGGTGCCGGGACCACCGCCGAAGGTGTCGAGGGTGGCCGAGTGGGCACCGAGCGGCAGGACGATGGGGCTCGGCGTCTTCTTCTCCGGGGCGAGCGTCGCCATGACGAACGTCCGCCCGGTCGGTGTCGGGGTCTTGGCGCCGCCCACCGCGACGCGCCAGCGGCCGATCGGGCGCGCGGACCTTTCGAGGACGAGCCGCCGCCGGGTGAGGTCGACGCGGACCGTGTAGGGCGTGTGCGCTGTCATCAGGGCGGTACCGGGGACCCAGCCGGTCGCCCCGTTCGGGCGGCTCGGCAGCAGCACCCGCCGCCAGTCGCCCGACGTCTCCACCACGGGCACCCAGGTGGGGCCGCCCAGTTCGGTGGTGGGAAGGGTGGCGAAGCGGTGCCCGGCCGGGCGGTCGAACACCGGTGCCGGGCTGGTCGGGTGGACGACGAGCCCGTCGGTGGCCCCGTCGGGCGTGGTGTCGGCCGGTGCGCCGGAGAGGGTCTTGAAGGTCGTCGCGTCGGGGACCCTGCCGGTCGCCGCCGCGTCCCCGCCCTCGTTTCCGGCCGCGTTCCCGCCCCTGGTTCCGGCCGACGCGCTGGTGTGCCCGGTGGAGGATCCGCCGCATCCACCGGCGGAGAGGAGCAGTGCGGCGGTGAGCCCGCCCGCGGTGGCGGCGCGCAGGTAATGCCGCGGGGCACGTGTGGTCGCCATGGGCCGGGATGTTAGTAGTGGTGGTGGCGGCCGTATGGAGAATGGCGAAAACGTTCCGGAGCCCGCCTTTGTAAATGCAGATAATGCTCTATTTGCAAGGCGCTTTGCGGAGGGTCACGGCTTTTCCGGGAAATCGGATTTCATGGACGGGGGTCAGGCGAGCATGGAGAGCGAACCGCCGTCGTCGTCGGGCCGGGTGGCCGCCGCGTGGAACTCGGCGAGCCCCCACAGCAGCGCGGCCTGCGCGGGCGCGGGCATCTCCGCGAGCACGCGGGTGAGCTCCTCGCGGCGCCGCAGCCGGAGCCGGTCGAGCAGGGCCTGCCCGTCGGTGCTCAGCCGGACGGTGACCTGGCGCCGGTCGCGGCCCGGGTCGCGCGACAGCAGCCCGGCGGCCTCCAGCCGGTCGCACAGCCGGCTCGCCGAGGACACCAGCGCGTCGAGCTCGCCCGCGAGGCTGCTGATGTTGACCGGGCCCCGCTCCAGGACGAACAGCGCCCGCAGTTGCGTGGACGGAATAGGGACATCCGGGGCATTGTGGGCGCGAGACCAGACGTTCAACAGGGTGGACGCCGCATCGTCGAGCGCGGCCGCGGATTCCGCGGCGCCCTCACCCGACGTGGCCACCATGCCCTCCACTGTTACATATGACGTCGCCAACGGCATCCCGGGACCTGCGGGTCCGCCGGCCTCCGGGACCGGGCGGCGGCGAGGCGAGGAGCGAGATGCGCGGTGCACCCGCTGAGGAAGAGCCGTTCGAGGCGGCCCGGAAGGCGATCTGGGCGGCCCCGCCGAACGAGGTGATCGCCGTCGCGGCCGAGGTGCTCGACCGCTACGCGGGCGGCGTGGACGCCGAGGTCCTGATGATCGACTACCGGCAGGCCTTCCTCGTCAGGACGCGCTCGACCGGCGAGGACGTCCCGGTCGACAACACGGCGCCGGGGCGGGCGTTCGCGTCGCAGCGGACCGTCCGGGAGGACGGCGCCGGGCTCGCCCACCTGCCGCTGGCCGTGAAGGGCGAGCGGATCGGGGTCCTGTCGGTGCGGTTCCCGGACGGCGAGCCGTCCTGGCTGGACGACATCGCCGGGGTGCTTGCCCGCGGCCTCAAGATCGCCGATCAGGCCACCGACATGTACCGGCGGCTGCGCCGGCGGACCCGGCTGACGCTGGCCGCCGAGATGCAGTGGGACCTGCTGCCCGCGCCCGCCTACCGGGCCGCCGAGCTCTGCTTCGCGGGCCAGCTGGAGCCCGCGTACGCGGTGTGGGGCGACTCGTTCGACTGGGCGACGTCCGGTGAGCGGTTCACGCTGACCGTCAGCAACGGGATGGGGTCGGGCACCGAGTCCGCGGAGCTCACCCACCTGGCGATCAGCGCGCTGCGCAACGCCCGCCGGTCCGGCGGCGACCTCGTCGAGCAGGCCGAGCTCGCCGACGAGGCGGTGTTCGGACGCCACCGGGGCGAGCGGCTCGTCGACGCGCTGCTGCTGGAGTTCGACCTCCGGGGCGGGCGGGTCCGGGCCATCGACGCGGGCTCGCCGACGATCCACCGGATGCGGGGCGGCACCACCGAGCGGATCGGGTTCGAGGCCCAGATGCCGCTCGGGATGTTCGGCGACACCCGGTACGTGCCGCAGGAGTTCGCCGTCGAACCGGGTGACCGGCTGGTCGTCGTCAGCGACGGCGTGCACGGCGCGCGGTCTCCCGCTGGGGCCCTCTACGGGGAGGCCGGGCTGCCCCAGGCGATGCGCGACACCCGGCTGCAGGAGCCGCCCGAGGCCGTGCGCACCATGGTCCGGCACTACGTCGGCTTCCACGAGGGCACCGAACCGGCCGACGACGCCGTGATCGTGTGCGTCGACTGGATCGGACCGACGGCCGACGTCGGCGCCCGGGAGGACTGACGCCCCCGGCCCGGAGGCCGGCGGAGGCGCCAGACCCGGTCAGGTGAGGCCGCGCGCGCCCTCACTCATCGGGCTCCGCGTCGCCGGTGGACGGCTGGGCGGGCAGCGTCCAGCGGAACGTGGTCCCGGGGGTGTCGCCGCGCTCGTCGGTGTCGAGCCATATCCGGCCGCCGTGGTACTCCACGATCTTCTTGCACAGCGCCAGGCCGATGCCCGTGCCGGAGTACTCCTCGCGGGTGTGCAGCCGCTGGAAGATGAGGAAGATCCGCTCGGCGTAGCGGGGCTCGATGCCGATGCCGTTGTCGGAGCAGCCGAACTCCCACTCGTCCCCGGCGCGGCGGACGTCGATGACCACGCGGGGCGGGACGCCCTCCCGGCGGAACTTGATCGCGTTGCCGACGAGGTTCTGGAACAGCTGGACCAGCTGGGTCCGGTCGCCGGGGACGTCGGGCAGCTCCGGCACCTCCACCTCGGCGCCGGTCTCCTCGCGCAGCGTGGACAGGTTGTCCAGCGCGTGCCGGACGACGTCGCCGAGGTCGACCGAGTCCTCGGGGCGCGACATCCGCCCGACGCGGGAGAAGCTGAGCAGGTCGTTGATGAGGGCCTGCATGCGCTTGGCGCCGTCCACCGCGAACTCGATGTACTGCCGCCCGCGCTCGTCGAGCTGGTCGCCGTACCGGCGCTCGATCAGCTGGCAGAAGCTGGCGACCTTGCGCAGCGGCTCCTGGAGGTCGTGGCTCGCGACGTAGGCGAACTGCTCCAGCTCGGCGTTGGAGCGGCGCAGTTCCTCGGTCTGCTCGTCGAGCAGGCGGGTCTTGTCCTCGCTGCTGCGCCACTCGTCGATGATCCGGGCGCGCATCGCGTCGATGATCGCCGCCAGCTCGTTGATCTCCGCCGGGCCGGGGACGTCGAGGCGGTGCCCGAAGTCGCCCTGGGAGACGGCGCGCACGCGTTCGGTCAGCGTCGACACCGGGGTCAGCATCGTCCTGCGGAACACGACGGCGAGCAGCAGCGCGGCCACGACGACCATGGCGAGCGCGGCGAACGTGGACCACTGGGCGGTCCTCGCGCGGGAGTTCAGCTCCGCGGCGGCCCGGTCGTGCATGCGGGTGAGACCGGTCTGGAGCGGCGTCATGTCGCCGCGCGCCTGCACGAGCAGCCGGCCCGCGAGCCGGCTCTCGGCGCGGTCGATTCCCTGCCCGCCCGGCCCGTCCGCGATCCGGTCGGCGAACCCGGCCCGCCAGGCGCGCGAGTCGGCGGTGGCCTTGTCGAGGAGCCGGTCGACCTCCTCGTGGCCCGGCACCCCGGCGAGGAGCCGACGCATGCGGGCGGCGGAGGCCGCCTCCTGGCGCACGGCGGCCCGGTACTGGTCGACGTACTGGCGCCCGCCCTCCTCCGCGTACGCGCGAATGGCCATGTCCTGGGCGGTGACGGCCGTCGACAGCCGGAACTGCTCCAGCGTCGCCGGGTCGACCTGCTCGATCAGGACGTCGCGGGCCTGCTCGTTCCCGTACAGCGCGAACCCGGCCTGCACGAACGCGGCCAGCAGGAGGGCGCCGAGGACGAGCGAGCCGACCCGGTAGATCTGGACGAGCCGGACGCGGCCCATGCCCTGGCCCTCGGGGATCCCCGCGCCGGGAAGCACGGCGCCCGGCCCGGCGGGCCGCGGCTCCTCGGCCGCGCCGGCGGACGCGCCGGACGCGGTGGCGGTCACAGGTCGCCTCCGCGGCTCAGCAGCAGCAGTGCGAGGTCATCGGCCAGGACGTCCCCGTTCAGCCGTTCCGCCTCCGCGATGAGCCCGTCCACGAGCACGTCGCCGCGCCTCCCGTCCTCGTGCGCCGCCTTGGCCAGCTGCAGCAGGCCGGCCAGGTCGAGGTGGCCGCCGTCGTCGCCCGCCTGCCCCTCGATGAGCCCGTCGGTGTAGAGCAGCAGGCCCCACTCGTCGCCGAGCTCCAGGTCGACGCACGGCCACCGGGCGCCGGGCAGCAGCCCGAGCGCCGGGCCTCGCGGCTCGTCCGGGAGGGCCTCCACGCCACCGGGGGAGAAGAACACCGGGCACGGATGCCCGGCGCGGTACACGCGGGCGGCGCGCCGGTCGGGCGCGATCGTCACCATGCAGAGGGTCGTGAAGATCTCGTCGCTCCACCGCTCGTGCTGCAGGACGGCGTCGAGCGTGTCGAGGAGCCCCGAGCCCGTGTGCCCGGCGAGGACGAGCGTCCGCCAGGCCATGCGGAGCCGGACGCCGAGCGACGCCTCGTCGGCGCCGTGCCCGCTCACGTCGCCGATCACGGCGTGCACGGCGCCGTCGGCGGTCTCCACCGTGTCGTGGAAGTCTCCGCCGAGCAGGGCGCGGTCGCGTCCGGGCCGGTAGCGGGTGTGGTGCCGCAGCGCCCGGTCGTGCAGGATCGGCACGGGCAGCAGGCCGCGCTCCAGCCGGGCGTTCTCCCTGCTGAGCGCCCGCGCCTCGACGAGCTGCCGCTCGGACTCGTCGGCGCGCTTGCGCTCGATCGCGTAGCTGATCGCCCGGGTGAGCAGCGCGCCGTCCACGTCCTGCTTGACGAGGTAGTCCTGGGCGCCGGCGGCGACGGCCGCCACGCCCACGTGCGCGTCCGCGAGCCCGGTCAGCACGAGCACGGCGGTGGCCGGAGCGTGCTCGCGCACCTGGTGGAGGGCGTCGAGGCCCCGCGCGTCCGGGAGGGAGAGGTCGACGATGACGCACTGGATGTCGGGCCGCAGCGCGGCGAGAGCCTCGGAGAGCGTGGCCGCGACCGTGATCCGCAGGCCGGGCTGCGCCTCGGTCAGCAGCTCCTCGAACAGGAACGCGTCGCCGGGATCGTCCTCGACGAGAAGGAGGTGCGGGGAGCCGGCTACACCGAGGAGCCGCTCCGCACCGCGACTGGGCATCGCGGCCATGTCTCAGCTCCTTCTGTCCGGCGTGGCCGGGTCGATGTCAGGTGGGAGGCCCTTGCCATCGAGCAAATGTTAGAGGTATCGGGCGCCGGGAGGGCACGCCGAGCCGTGAAAGGGGCGCCGGAACGCGCGAACCTGGTCGCCTCCCGGTAACGATGCCGTCCCCCGCGCCACTACCCCGTGACATGACCTGAACGGACGGAGGAGCACGCGGTGGCAGACGAGGCCCCCGATGAACAGCGCTTCACCGCGATCTACGACGAGTGCCGCCAGCGCGTGTGGGCCTACGCCGCCGCCCGCGCCGGGGGCCAGGTCGCGGACGAGGTGGTGAGCGAGACCTTCGCCGTTGCGTGGCGGCGGTTTCCCGACCTGCCCGACCCGCCGCTGCCGTGGCTGCTCGGCGTCGCGCGCAACGTGCTGCGCGACGGGCACCGCGCGCGGGTGCGGCGCGAGTCGTTCGCGGCCGAGATCGGCCGGGGGGCGCCGCGCCAGACGGGCGACGTGGCCGAGGACGTGGCCGAGCGGCTCGCGGTGCTGCGCGCGATGGCGGCGCTGCCCGAGGGGGACAGGGAGATCCTGATCCTCATCGCCTGGCAGGGGCTGACGCCGCGCGAGGCCGCCGCGGTCGTCGGCTGCTCGCCGGCCGCGCTGCGGGTGCGCCTGCACCGCGCACGCCGCCGCCTGCTCCGCGCGGCCGAGGACGATCCGGACGCCCGCCTGCGACCGGAGCCGCCGGAGCGGACCGGAGCGGAGCCGGGAGCGGGCGGGGCGGCGGCTCAGGGGTCGCGTCCGCATGTGGGGTTCATCAAGAGGGAGACGGCATGAGCGGAGCGGAGCGGGGGGTGCGGGGGGTCGTCCCCCCGCAGGGAGACGGCATGAGCGGAGCGGAGCGGGGGGTGCGGGGGGTCGTCCCCCCGCAGGGACACGGCATGAGCGGAGCGGAGCGGGGGGTGCGGGGGGTCGTCCCCCCGCAGGGAGACGGCATGAGGGATGTGATGCGGGTGCTGCGTGACGCCAGGCCTGAGGAGTTGGACCCGGGGGCGCGGGTGGACGAGGGTGTGCGGCGCGCCGAACTGGCGCGGGCCATGGCCGCGCCGCGTTCGGAGGCCGGGGGCGGCGCGCCCGCGCGGCGGCGTATGCGGCCGATCTGGGGGCTGGGACTGGCCGGGGCGGTCGCCGCGGGGGCGGTCGCCGCGGCGGCGGTGTTCGTCGCCCCCGGCGGGGACGAGCCCGCGCCGGGCAAGGCGGGCGGAGGCGGCGAGCAGGTGCTCGACGCGCGGACCGTCCTGCTCGCGGCTGCCGAGAAGGCCGACGGCCAGACCGAGACGATGCGGGCCTTCTGGTACCAGACGACGGTCTCGTCCTCCACCTACACGGTCGGCAAGGGTGGCGGTGCCTACACGGTCGCGGTCAGGAGCAAGGAGGAGGGCTGGACGCCGAGCAGACCCGGTGGCAAGCAGTGGGGCGCCCAGCAGGAACTGGGCGCCAAGCCCGCGACGAGGGCGGACGAGGAGGCGTGGCGGCGCGCCGGGGCGCCGGGGACGTTCCAGCTCCAGGTCCCCGTCGCGCCGGGCGCCAAGGGCCCTCTGAAGAAGTTCACGGCGAGGACGTCCCCCGGTCCGCGCACTCTCTCCGGCTCCCCGCTGGTCGACGGCGACAAGGTGTTCTGGCTCGGCCGCAATGTGAGCATGAAGGACCTGCGGGCGCTGCCGTCCGACCCGAAGCGGCTCAAGGCCCAGCTGCTGCGCTGGTACGAAGGGCACGACACCGAGGGGGACGCGCCGATGACCTCGGACCGGTGGCTCTACACCGTGGCGCGAGGCCTGGTGATGGACATGCCGGTGAAGCCGGCGGTGCGGGCGGCGGCGTTCCGGATGCTGGCGGGGCTGCCGTCGGTGCGGTCGCTCGGGAAGGTCACCGATCCGCAGGGGCGGACGGGGACCGCCATCGCGCTGGACGAGAAGACGCGGCTGGGCGTGCTGCGGGACGAAATGATCATTGATCTGGCCTCGGGAAGGGCGCTGGCCAGCATGAACGTCATGGTGTCGCCGGCGCCCGGGGTGGGGATCCCGGCGGGACGGACGATGAGCTCCACGTCCGTCGTCGGCGCCGAATGGACCGATTCCAGGCCGCGCTGACGTCATTGGCGGCCGGCGTCATTGACGGAAGGGGCGGTGCCGGCGCGGCGCCGTCCCTTCCCGGCGATAGTGGCCGGGTTGTGATCAGGCGCTTCTGGGAGTGCGGCGCGCGGTTTTCTGTGCGGCTTTGCGGCCCGCGGCGGCCGCCTTGGCGCGGTTCAGGCTTTCGCGGACCTTGGCGGCGCCGCGCGCCGCGGTGACGGTGTCCTTGGCGCGGCCGGCGTAAACGGCGAGCACCTCGGCGACGGGCGGCGGCTGCCATTCCTCCTTCGCCACGATCGGCAGGACGGGGAGCGGTGCGGCGGCGGAGTTTCCGGACACGGGGTTTCCAGTCGCGGGGACGAGCGCGAGATGCGATTGGCAGTGCGGGCACTGCACCCCCGGATGGGTGTCTCTGCTCATAACACGAATCATTACGCGTGGGTCTGACAAAACAACCCCCGCCTTTAGCGGACCGCCGCTCGCTTATGTGCTACCGGCGCTCGTGTGGGCGGCGCGGTCGCCCCCCGTGCGGTTGTTGTCATGCGCCCGGTCGTCGTGTCGGGCCAGAGACGCGCCGCAGCACAGCAGCGCGATGATGACGGCGAGCCAGGCCACGGCGCGGCCCGCCCGCAGCCCGTATCCGCAGGTGATCCACAGAAGGTGCAGGCCGGCGCGGCGCCACGGGTCGCGCTCGCCGTGCCGCCGCGTCTCCAGCGCGCCGTAGCGGAAGTCGCGGGCGACGCGGTCGCGGTCGGAGTCCGCCGTGGCGCGGGCCAGCGCCTGGTACAGCGTGCGCAGCCGGTCGTCGTGGGCGTTGTCGCCGGAGAGGTCCTCGGCGAGGACGGCCCGGCCGCTGCGGCGCCACCGCCGCAGCGGGCGCCGGTCGGGAGCGGTCGCGAACGCGCAGTCGCCGGTGATCCGCAGCGCCTCCGGCCGCCGCAGCCCGAGGAAGCCGCAGCCGCTGAGGTCGACGTCGGCGAGCAGCAGCCGGGTCGCGTCGGCCCGGCGCAGCGAGACGAGCCGGACCCGGGACGGGCCGGTCCCGGCGGGTTCGGCGAGCCCCTGGATCGGGTGGGCCAGCGACCGGACGGCGGCCGGGCCCTCGAACACCGCGTCCTCCAGGTCGAGTTCGGCGAGCCGGAGCCGGAAGTCGGCCTCGCCGTGGACGACCGTGCCGCGGGCGAGGACCTGCCGCGCCGCCGCGTGCACCCGCAGCCCGCCGTGCACGGCCGCGTCCGTGAGCGCGATCCGGCCGCCCGAGGCCAGCGGGCCGAGCCACACGCCGTGCCGGAACCGCGCCCGCTCGAACCGGGCGTGCCGCGCCACCTGGACGCGCTTGAACGACACGCCGCCCGTGAAGCACGCCGCCTGCATCGCCGCGTCCCGCCCGAAGCGAGCGCGGTCGAAGCAGGCCGCGCCCATGAACACGGCGCCGCCGAACGCGGCGTCGGCGTGCCACCGCGTCTCGCCGAAGACGGCGTCGCCGGCGAACACGGCCTCCTCGAACGAGGCGTGGCGGTGGAACCCGGCCTCGTGGAAGGACGCGTTGCGCGCGAAGCGCGCCCTTCGGAAGGAGGTGTTGCCGAAGAACCGCGCGTCGTAGAACGAGACGCCGCCGAGGAAGGTCGCGCCGTCGAACGAGCTGTCGCCCTCGACGCAGAGGCCGCGCAGGGCCGCGTCCGCCGGCAGCACCGCCCCGTCGAACCGCGTCCGGCCGAGGTGGGGCCGCCCGTCGGGCCCGGTGACCGCGTCGAGCACCGCCTCCAGCAGCCCCGCGGGGACGGTGACGCCGCGCAGGTCGAGGTCGGCGCCGGGCCGCAGCGAGGCCGTGAACCGCTCGACCTCGCCGGGACGCAGGTGGGCGGGGCAGCCGCCCAGCCCGCCCGCGGCCCGGCCGGTGCAGCCGTCGACGGCGGTGCAGCGCGGCCAGAACACCGTGGGAGGCGCAGGGTCGTGAGTCGTCACGGTCTTCGTTCTACCCACGCCGGGCCGTGCAGTGAAGGTCTCCCGGTGGCCAGGTCGTTGCGACCTCGCGACGCGCCCTGAGGAGGCCTGACGAGGCCCGATGAGAGCGAGCGCGGGCGGCCGAGGCGGAGTGATCTGCGGGAACCGCGGGAATGATCGACGTGTCAGATACATCGGTGGAACCCGGAAGTTCGGCTTTAGTTAACCTAAGTCAGGGAAACTTTCAGCATGACCGGTAATCCAGGACATGTCCCCTCAACCGAGGCGCTGCCCGACGACCGCTTCCTCGATCGGGAGGAGAGCTGGCTGAGGTTCAACCAGCGCGTCCTGGAGCTCGCCGAGGACCCGGACCTGCCGCTGCTCGAGCGCGTCCGCTTCCTGTCGATCTTCTCCAGCAACCTCGACGAGTTCTTCATGGTCCGCGTCGCCGGGCTCGCCCGCCGGATGGCGACCGGCCTCGCCGTCCAGTCCGCGAGCGGCCGCCAGCCCCGCGAGGTGCTGGCGCGCACCGGCGTGGTCGCGCACGAGCTGATGCAGCGGCACGCGGCCTGCTTCCGCAAGGAGGTCCTGCCCGCGCTCGACGAGGAGGGCATCGACATCCTGCGCTGGGACGAGCTGGCCGAGACCGAGCAGGAGCGGCTGCGGCGCCTGTTCCGCGACCGGATCTACCCCGTGCTCACCCCGCTGGTCGTCGACTCGGCGCACCCGTTCCCCTACATCTCCGGCCTCTCGCTGAACCTCGCGGTGATCGTCCGCGACCCGGAGACCGACGCCACGATGTTCGCCCGGGTGAAGGTGCCGCCGCTGCTGCCGCGCTTCATCGAGGCGTCCCCCGACCGGTTCACGCCGCTGGAGGACGTCATCGCCGCGCACCTCGGGCAGCTGTTCGTCGGGATGGAGGTCGTCGAGCACCACGCGTTCCGCGTGACCCGCAACCAGGACCTGGAGATCGACGAGGACATCAGCGAGGGGCTGCTGCAGGCCCTCGAGCGCGAGCTGCTGCGCCGCCGGTTCGGCCCCGTCGTCCGGCTGGAGGTCGAGGAGTCGATCTCCGAGGGCGTGCTGGACCTGCTCACCTCCGAGCTCGGGGTGGAGGAGGGCCAGATCTACCGTGTCGTCGGGCCGCTCGACCTCGGCGGCCTCGCCGCGATCGCCGACCTCGACCGGCCGGAGCTGAAGTATCCCCCTTTCGTCCCGTCGAAGGAGGCGCTGCCCGAGGACGCGAGCATCTTCAGCGCCATCCGTGAGCGGGACGTCCTCGTCCACCACCCCTACGACTCGTTCACCACGACCGTCCAGCGGCTGATCGAGGACGCCGCGACCGACCCGCACGTCCTGGCGATCAAGCAGACGCTGTACCGGACGAGCGGCGACTCCCCGATCGTGGACGCGCTGATGAGCGCCGCCGAGGCGGGCAAGCAGGTCGTGGTCGTCGTGGAGCTGAAGGCGCGGTTCGACGAGCGCGCCAACATCGCCTGGGCGCGCAAGCTGGAGACCGCGGGCTGCCACGTCGTCTACGGGTTCGTCGGGCTGAAGACGCACTGCAAGCTCGCGCTGATCGTCCGGCAGGAGTCCGAGGGCCACCTGCGCCGCTACTGCCACATCGGCACCGGCAACTACCACCCGAAGACGGCGCGCCTCTACGAGGACTTCGGGCTGCTCACCGCGAACCCCGAGGTGGGAGAGGACGTCAGCGCCCTGTTCAACCACCTCACCGGCTACTCGCGGCAGAGCTCCTACCACCGGCTGCTCGTCGCGCCCAACAGCCTGCGCTCAGGGCTCGTCCAGCGGATCGAGCACGAGATCGACAACCATCGCGCCGGGCATCCCGCCCGCGTCAGGATCAAGTGCAACTCCCTCGTCGACGAGGTGGTCATCGACGCGCTCTACCGGGCGTCGCGGGCCGGGGTGCCGGTGGACGTCTGGGTCCGCGGCATCTGCGCGCTGCGTCCCGGCGTGCCCGGCCTGTCGGACACGATCCGGGTGCGCAGCGTCCTCGGCCGCTTCCTGGAGCACTCCCGCGTGTTCGCGTTCGAGAACGGCGGCGAGCCGGAGGTGTGGATCGGCAGCGCCGACCTGATGCACCGCAACCTGGACCGCCGCGTCGAGGCCCTCGTCACCGTCACCGACCGGGCCCAGCGCGACGGCCTGCTCTCCCTGATGGACCGGGCCATGGACGAGGACACCCACGCCTGGGCGCTCGACGCCGAGGGCACCTGGACGCGCGGCCGGGCCCGTCCGGGCGAGGCCCTGCTGGACATCCAGACCCACCTGGTGAAGACCCGCCGGTGGAGGACGGTCGATGCCTGACGTCGTCCGGGCCGCCGGCGCGCTGCTGTGGCGGGACGGCCCCGAGTTCGCGCTGATCCACCGTCCCCGCCACGACGACTGGTCGTTCCCCAAGGGCAAGATCGACCCGGGCGAGCACGCGCTGCGCGCCGCCGTCCGCGAGGTCGAGGAGGAGACGGGCGTGGTGCCGCGCCTCGGCCGGCGGCTGCCCACCGTCTCGTATCCGGTCGGGGACCGGACCAAGCTGGTCGACTACTGGGCCGCCCGCCCGGCCGCCACGAGCGCGTTCACCCCCGATCACGAGGTGGACGAGCTGGTCTGGCTGCCCGCGGAGGAGGCCGAGGCCCGGCTCACCTACCGGCACGACGCCGGCCTCCTCCGCGAGTTCCTCCAGGGGCCGTTCACCTCCGCGCCGATGGTGATCCTGCGGCACGCGTCCGCGGGGGAGAAGAACGCGTGGCGGGAGGCCGACGAGCTGCGCCCGCTGGACGGGACCGGCCGCGCCGACGCTGTCGCGCTCGCCGAGCTGCTGCACTCCTACGGGCCGCTGCGGGTGGTCAGCTCCACGACGGCCCGCTGCCTGGAGACCGTCCTGCCCTACGCGCGGCGCGTCCGCGTGCCCGTCGAGACGGAGCCGGCGTTCACGGTCGGTGAGACGAACCCCGAGCGGGCCGTGGAGCGGCTGCTGTCCATGGCGGGCACCCCGGTGGTCGTGAGCACGCACGGCGAGATCGTCAACGAGCTCATCGCGGGGCTCTGCCGCGAGCTGGGGGAGAAGCCGCCGGACGACCCGGCACTGGACAAGGGCGAGTTCTGGGCGGCGCACCTGGCCGACGGCTCGCTGGCGGCCCTGGAACGCCACGCCCCCGCGACCGGGTCATGAACGAAGGGCGGTTCTGAAACGAGGGCCGCCTTGGACGACGGCCGCTCGGGCGATTCCCGCTTTCGCGGCGGCACGCGTTTGCCGCGCGCAAGGGCCACCAGTAGGGCGAGACCTGCCATCCCGAACCAGATGTCCCAGAAGTTGAGGACCAGTAGGCCGGTGGCCGTCAGACCGGTGGCCGGCGCTCGGAACGGATGGGCGCCCTCAGCCCTTTTGGTGACCATATACGTCATGGTCAGCTCTTTGGTAAAAATTCTCCTGCCGGCCGGCCGGGTGGTCGGCGTGAGGTCGCGGGTCTTGGGCCGCCTTCCGCGTCTCGTGGCGCGCGAGGCCGGGGTCGCCGGACGACCCGGAACTGGACAAGGGCGAGTTCTGGGCGGCGCACCTGGCCGACGGCTCGCTGGCGGCTCTGGAACGCCACGCCTCGGGGCCGTGCTGCCCTAGCGCGAACGCGAGGTTGCGGTTCCGCCCGGCCAAGGGCTACATTCACCCCTATGGGTGAATATCAGGCTGACCTGCTCGATTCGGTCTTCTCGGCGGTCTCCGACCCCACCCGCCGCGCCATCCTGGCCCGGCTCGCCGAGTCGGACGCCCGGGTGACGGACGTCGCCGGGGCCTTCCCGATCTCCCTCAACTCGACGTCCAAGCACATCCGGGTGCTGGAGGGCGCGGGGCTGGTGCGGCGGAACGTGCGGGGGCGCGAGCACATCCTCACCCTGGAGGCGGCGCCGCTCGCCGAGGCGGCCGCGTGGATCGAGCACTACCGCGGGTTCTGGAGCGAGCAGCTCGCCGCGCTCGAAGCCTTCGTGACCGACCGTGCCGCCGCCGAGGGGCCCGCCGCGGAGCGCCCTGCGGGCGATCGCTCCGCCGCCGACCGCGACGAGGCTGAGGGGGGATCGTGATGAACGAGTTCTCGGTGACCGTCCAGCGGGAGATCGCCGCGTCGCCCGAAGAGCTCTTCGACGCCTGGCTGGACGCGCGGAGCCTCGGATCCTGGCTCAGGCCGTCCGGCATCAGGCAGACCCGTGCCGAGACGGACCCGCGCGAGGGTGGAACGTTCCGCATCGTCATGGCCGACGACGAGTCGTCGATCCTGCACTCCGGCACCTACCGGGAGATCGACCGGCCCCGGCGGCTGGTGTTCACCTGGTCGTCCCCCGCGACCCGGTTCCGGGACTCGGTGGTGACCGTGACCTTCCGGCCGTCGTCCGGCGCGACCGTCGTGGAGATCCACCAGGTCGGGCTCCCGGACGAGGAGGCGCGGACCTCGCACCACGCCGGATGGTCGGACTGCCTCCGAGCGCTGGACCGCATTCGCACACGAGATGAGGACTGAACCGTGACCACCTTGGACAGGAAAGTCGCCGTCGTCTATGGCGGCGGAGGCACCGTGGGCGGAGCGATCGCACGCGCATTCGCGCGTGAGGGCGCCCAGGTGCACGTCGCGGGACGCACGCGCGCCCCGCTGGACCGCGTGGTGCGGAGCATCACCGGCGGAGGCGGCCACGCGGAGGCGGCCCTGGTCGACGCCGCGGACGAGGACGCCGTGCGCCGCCACCTGGACCAGGTGACCGAGCGGACCGGCCGCCTCGACATCCTGGTCAACGCGGTCGGCATCCCCCACGTGCAGGGGCCGCCGCTCGCGGAACTCGACCTCGACCAGTTCATGGCCCCGATCGACGGGTACCTGCGCACCCTGTTCGTCACCACGAAGGCGGCCGCCCCTCACCTCGCAAAGCAGGGGTCGGGCGTCGTCCTCACGCTGTCCACACCTGGTGCCCGGCTGACGGGACGCGGCTTCCTGGGCAACGGCGTCTCCTCGGCCGCCGTGGAGGCCTTCTCCCGCATCCTGGCAGGTGAGCTGGGCTCTGAGGGGGTGCGCGTGGTCTGCCTCCGGCCCCACGCGATCCCCGAGTCGGTGGGCGCCTCCCACGTGACCGAGGCCTTCGCGGAGATGGCGGGCCGCGCGGGCGCGACCACGCAGGAGTGGCTCGCCGGCGCCGCCCAGGGGACGCTGCTCGGACGGCTCCCGACGCCCGAGGACGTGGCCGAGTACGCCGCGTTCGCCGCCTCCGACCGTGCCCGGACGATGACGGGGGCGATAGCCAACCTGGGCTCCGGCGTCATCGTCGACTGACATGCCGCGCCGGCTCGCGGCATGCTGCCCTCGGGCAAGCGCCGACATGCCGCGAGCCAGTGATCAGAAGGAGGGGCCCAGGGTTCGGGACCAGGTGGTCGGCAGGAGGTCGCGGGTCTTGGCCGCCTCCGCCTGCTCGGCGCCGTAGAGCACGCCGAGCGTGAACGCGTCCGCCGTCGTCCGCGCGCGGGCGGCGGCCCGTTCGAGGTACTCCATCGCGATGACGGCGTCCTGGTGGGCGCCGAGGACCTCCTGGATGCGCTTGGCGTCCTTGACCACCCGCTTGGCCCCCGCCCCGAGCACCGGGACGGCCAGCTCGGCCGCGTACCGGGCGCGCTTGGCCGCCTTCCGCGTCTCGTGGCGCGCGAGGTCGGGGTCGGCGGACGACTTGATCGAGGCGTAGTCCCCGGCCATCCGGTCCCAGGCCCGGGTGACGAGGGCGGGGAGCTCCTTGCGGGCCTTCTTGCCCGCCGCGGCCGTGAGGGGCGGGTCGGCGATCAGCTTGTCGAGGTCGTCGAGCAGCGCGAAGTACCGGGCCCCCTTGAGGGCCGAGTTCAGCTGCCGGTACGCGGCCCGCTCGTGGCGCTCCAGATCGTCCAGCAGGACGCGCGGCGCCTCCGCGAACCGCATCCGGAGCACCTCCAGGTCGCGCACCTCGCCGAGGGTTTGCGCCAGCCAGCGCAGCTCGGCGGCGAGCGGCGCGGTCCGATCGGTGTCCAGGACGGACCGGTAGCCCCGCAGCACGCTCCGCGTCCTGCGCACGGCCACCCGCATCCGGTGGACGGCGTCGTCCTCGCCCAGCCGTGCCCCGGGATCGAACCGCAGGACCGCCTCGACCTGCTCGGCGAGGTAGGCCAGCACGACCTCGCCCGTCGTGATCGACGGAGCCTTCCCGTTCGAGGTCGCCGCCGTGATCCGCGACCTGGCCTCGGCCCGGCGCCGCGCCGCCTCCGAGGGCGCGACGGCGTCCCCGAGGAGCCTCGCCAGCTTGGACGCCGACTTGGCCTTCTTCGCGCCCGCCTTCCGCAGCCGCTTGCCGGCGGCCTTCAGCAGCTCCGGCGGCCCGGCGGCGAGCTCGACCTCGATCTCCCGCCACCGCTCGGGCTCGGAGTCCAGGCCGCGCCCGGTCACCAGGTCGTCGGCGACCTCCGCGAGGGCCTCGCCGTCCGGCCCGAGCAGCCGCACGACGGTGCGGCTGGTCTCCAGGGTCGCGACGGGACGCAGCTCCGCCCCGCGCGTGTGCGCGGCGACCAGGCTCGACAGCCGCGCCGGGACGAGCAGGGGGCGGCCGAGCGGCGCCCGGAACTCGTGCCTGCCGTCCGGTCCGGCCGGCATCTTCAGGTGCCAGCCCGCGTCCGGCCCGCCCCGCCGCCTGCGCAGCGTGATCTTGTTCGCCGCCAGGCGCAGGTCCGGGGTGTCGAAGTAGGTGGCGTGCAGGTCCTGGACCTCGGGCTCCCCCACCGACGCCACCCCCGCGAGCCCGTCCAGATCCGGCAGGGCGAACCCGGCGGTGGCGTCGTACTTCTGCTCGATCTCCAGATGCCTGTCGGCCACGCGCTGCTCCTCTGGGACGTTGACAAAGCTGGACGCACACCCAGGTAGCCAGCATTACACGCCAAAGTGAACAGCGACGGAAACCTCTCCGGCCTCCGCGGAACGGCCTCCCTAAGGTGCCAGGACGGCGCGGCAGGTCGTGGCGACCAACTCGTCCACCCCGGCCGGCGGGGGCCTGCGGTCGAGCAGGTGGCGGCGGACGGCGCCGTAGGGGACGTCGACGGTGGCGAAGACCAGCCGGTCGCGGTCGACGCCGTGGTCCCGGGCGAACGCGGTCAGCGCGCCCGCGGCGCGGGCGTTCAGGGCGGCGAGGGGCTCGGCGAGCTCCGCGGGCCAGGCGGCGGCGAGGTCGCGGCGGCGGTGGAGGAGCAGGACGGCCGCCTCGGCGGGGTTCGCGCGGCACCAGCGCGGCGTGTGCAGGGCGGCGGCCTCGGCGTCGCCGGATTCCAGGGCCGCGACGAAACCGGCCTGGAAACGGCGGACGCAGCGCGTCCACAGGGTGGCGAGCAGCAGGTCGCGCGAGCCGAAGCGGTGGTACAGCGATCCGGACGGCGCCCCGAGGCGGTCGGCGATGGCGGCGATCGTCGCGGCGGCGGGCCCGCCCTCGGCCGTCACCGCGAGCGCCGCGTCGAGGATCCGGTCCTCGCTGAACTTGGCCGGTCTACCCACGCATGCCCTCCGGATGATAGTAGTGGGATGATTCTAGAACAGAGCCTCTAAAACTGGTCCGAAACACGGCGAGGAGCGGCCATGACGGCGTCCGAGATCGTTCAGGGTTTCTACACCGCCACCCGGGCGGCCGACGGGGCGGCGATCCTCGCCCTCCTCCACCCGGAGTTCGAGGCGCACACCGCGCCAGGGCTGCCGTGCGGCGCGGGCGGCACGTTCCACGGGCCCGAGGAGACGCTCGCCCGCGTGTGGGGTGCCGTCTTCGCCGAGTTCGACACGGTCCCCCATGCCGAGACCTGGCATGAGACCGGCGACGGTCTTGTCGTGGTGACCGGGCGCTACCGGGGGACGGCCAGGGCCACGGGCCGACCGCATGAGGCGGAGTTCGCGCATCTCTGGCGGGTCGCCGACGGCCGGATCTCCTGGCTGCACCAGTACACCGACACGGCCCGGTGGCGGGACGCCCTCGTCCCCGCCGCCGCCCCGTGAGCCGGGGCCGCCGGGCGCGGCTCAGGTGAGGTGGTACTTCATCCCCATGTGGGACGGGCGGAAGCCGATCTTCTGGTAGAAGCGGATCGCGTCGGGGCGCTGGCGGTCGGTGGTGAGCTGGACCACGCGGCAGCCGCGGTCGCGGGCCTGGTCGATGGCCCAGGTGATCATGAGCTGGCCGATCCCGGTGCCGCGCTGCTCGGCGGCGACGCGGACGCCCTCGATCTGGGCGCGCTCGGAGCCGGTGTAGGTGAGGCCGGGGATGAAGGTGAGCTGGAGCGTGCCGGCGACCGACCCGGCCACATCGGCGATGACCAGGGTGTTGTTCGGGTCCTTCTCGATCGCGGCGAACGCGGTGAAGTAGGCCTCCGGGATCTTCTCCCCCGGTGTTTCGCGTGTGGATCCGAGGGGATCGTCGGCGAGAAGTCGGACGATATCTGGCAGATCGTCCACCGTTGCCTCGCGGAAGGTCACTTCTTGATCACTCTGCACGCCTCCAAGGCTATCCGGACGCTAAGTTGCAGCGTTCGCCCATGTCTTGTAGTACTACGATGTGTAGTACTACGCTGAGTGGAGACCCCCGGCTCGGACGGCGGTCTCATCGCCGCGCAGGGAGAAGTCAATGCACAATAACCAGGAGAACGAGGAACACTGGACGGACCACGCCATCTGCCGCGGCGCCGATCCTGACCTGTTCTTCCCGATCGGCTACTCCGCGCCTCTGCTCCAGGCGCAGGAGGACGCAGCCAAGGCGATCTGCTCCAACTGCCCCGTGAAGGCCGACTGCCTCGCGTGGGCGCTGCGGGTGGGGGAGCCCGACGGCATCTGGGGCGGGACGACCCCCGAGGAGCGGCGCTACCTGCGCCGGACGGCCGACGCCCCGGCGCGGCGGCCGCTGCCGGTGATCGTGGTCCGCGGCGACGCCTCCGAGTCGGAGCACGCGCCGGCCGCCCAGGAGAGGGCCGCCTAGCCGCCCGCCGCCCGCCGGAAGGCCGTCGGCACCTTCCGGCCGTCCCGCTCGTTGTGGGGTTCAGGGACGTACAGACTTTACGGTGGCTGACATGAGCTATACCCCCGACCGGCAGCGTTCCGAGGGGCTGGCGAAGCACGGCTTCCGCGCCCTGTCCTCCGCGGTGCTGATCCTCACGGTGACCGCCGCGATGTGGGTGCTGGAGGCGTTCGACTACACCACGAACGGGTGGCTCGACCGCTTCGGGATCCAGCCGCGCGACGTGGACGACCTCCCCGACATCTTCACCGCGCCGTTCATGCACGCGGGCTTCGGGCACCTGATGGCCAACACGGTCCCGTTCCTGATCCTCGGGTTCGTCGCGGCGGCGCGTGGCGTCGCGAAGTTCCTGGCCGCCAGCCTGATCATCATCGTGGTCGGCGGGCTCGGGGTGTGGTTCCTCAGCTCGGCCAACACCCTCGGGTCCAGCATCCTGATCTTCGGGTTCTTCGGCTACCTGGTGGGACGCGGGGTCTTCGAGCGGCGGCTGCCCGACATCGCCATCGCGGTCGCGGTCGTCGCCGTGTACGGGACGATGCTGCTCGGCGTCCTCCCGAGCGACCCCACCATCTCCTGGCAGGGCCACCTGTTCGGGCTGCTGGGCGGCGTCCTCGCGTCCTGGTTCCTGCGCCGCGGCAAGATCGAGGCGACCTGAGGAACGGGGCGCCCCGGGGAGCGTTCGGCGGGTTGTCCCGAATTTGCCGCTAAAGGCTTTTTGTTGCGAATAGATGAAAAACTGGCGACTCCATTGTTTTGTCGTCTGCATGGCTCTTCTTGATCTTCGTCGGGTATCGGTCCCCCGAGGTGGGCGGCCGCGCCCACCAGGAGGAACGATCAGGGGGAGAAGCATGGTTGCGCGAAGAGTGATGGCGGTGGCCGCCGCGGGGGCGGCCGCAGGAGCGTTCGCCGTGTTCGGGTCGGGGACGGCGGAGGCGCGGGCCGACGTCCAGCTCTGCGAGTATCTCGTCACGGCGCCGCACGGACTCAACGTCCACGAGCTGCCGAATGTGCACTCGAAGGTCGTGGGCGTGCTGAAGTACCACCAGAAGCCGTGGGCCGACTGCAAGAAGACGGGCTATACCGAGATCCGCGGCAACGTCCCGGTCCAGCTCCGGCACGGTTTCATCGACGTCAAGTACCTGCGCAAGCTCCGCGTCATCCCCACCGACGGCGTGAAGGCGGGTGCGGGCGGCGCCTCCACCGGCACGGACTCCGCGCTCGTCGCGGCGGGACTGGCGACGGTCCTCGCGGGTGGCGGGCTGACGCTCGCGGCACGGCGGCGGGCGACCGGCCCCGCCTGACGCCCGCCCGGTGCGACCGGAGGAGCGGCGGCGGCGGGTTCATCCCCGGCCGCAGCCGGTGCGGGGGTCCGGGCGCGGCGAACGGCGGCCGCGTGGCCGTTCCGGCGGCGACGCGGCCGTCAGCGCCGCGATGGACCCGGCCGGACGGTGATGTCCGAGACCACGGCGTCCCGCGGCGTCTCCAGCGCGGCGACCAGCACGCGCGCGACGGTTCCCGGGGCCGCGAAGTCGTCCTCGGCGTAGGGGTGGCCCTCCTGGGCGCGGACGCTGCGCTGCATCTCCGTGGCCGTCCGCCCCGGGTAGACGGTCGTGACGCGCAGGGACGGCTCCTCCGCGCGCAGCGAGTCGGCCAGCGCGCGCAGGCCGGCCTTGCTCGCCGCGTACGCCGACCACTCGGGTTTGGCGCGCAGTCCGGCGGTGGAGTTGACGAACACGACGTGGCCCTCGGCGGCGCGCAGCGCGGGCAGCAGCAGCCGCGTCAGCTCCGCGGCCGACACCAGGTTGACCGACAGGTGCTCGATCCACTCGTCGGCCTCGGTGTCGGCGACCGTCCCGAGATGCACCATGCCCGCCGCGTGGACGACGCCGTCCAGCCGCGCGGGGATCCCGGCCTCCGCGAGCGACGCCTCGATGCGGCGCGGCCCGGTCAGGTCGAGCGGGATCGTGCCGATGGTCGCCGCGCGCGGCGGCGAGGCGACCGCTCCCCGGTTGATGACCTGCGTGGCCGCGTGCGCGCCCCCGCGCAGCGTCGCGGCGAGACGGTCGAGGCGCTCGGGGGAGCGGCCGGTGAGGAGGAGGTCGTGCCCGCGCTCGCGCAGCAGCTCCGCCACCGCCGTGCCGATGCCGCCCGTCGCCCCCGTGATCAGATACGTGCCCATGGCGTCCCATTCTCCTCGATCCCCTACCCCCCAATGACGTCCGGGGCGGCGCCCTGGTTCGGCGCGGACCCGCTTCGGGCGGGCGGCCCGCTGCGCCGGCCCCGGTCCCGGGCGGCGGCTCAGTTCGGGCGCAGCACCCGCGTCGCGCCGGCGATCAGGGCCGTCACCAGCACCCACCCCGTCGCGACGAGCCCGTACCCCACCCAGCGCGACCAGTTCACCGGGTCGTAGGAGAGCTGCTGGCCGAACGTGTCGAGCGGGATCAGCAGGTCCAGCGTGTAGATCAGCGCGTGGAAGGCGGGCAGCTCGTCCGGCGGCTTGACCGCACGGGGATGCTCGATCGAGAACACGGTCGTCCCTACGGCCAGCAGGGCGGCGAACCAGGCGAACGCCAGCCAGGGCCGGTAGCCGAACCCGACCGTCCAGTCGAGCACGTGGTTCCACGCGCGGGCGATCGGATGCAGCCCGCGGCGCCGCGCCCGCATCTTGGCGAGCTGGACCTTCCGGGCCAGATCGTCGTGGCCGATGCCGTGGTACCAGCCGGCGAGCTGCTCGTACGGCTGGAGGTGGAACTCCTTGTCCCGCGAGACCCAGCTGAGGCGGTCCTTGAACTCGGCGCCGCGCAGCGTCTGGTACGCCAGGCCGTTCAGGTACAGCTCGTCCGGCCAGATGTCCGGATGGTCCATGATCAGGTCGATCCTGGAGTACGACAGCGACACCCGGCCCTTGATCTTCTCCGCCGGCCACAGCATCAGCTCGTCGGCCTGCAGATGGCTCGCGTGCAGCGCCATCCGCGCCGGGTCGCCGGAGTCGAGGCGGCCCCGCGAGAACGACAGGATGCCGTTGACGCGGGCGCTGCGCAGCCGGACGGTGCCGAGCGTGCTGAACCCGTGGCTCAGCTCGGCGGTGTCCTCGACGACCATGTTCTGCGCGTCCAGGGCGATGCGGCCGGGGTTGGTGAGCGTGGTGCGCTCCATGAAGAGCCCGCCGTTCATCCGCGCGCCGACGAACCGCACGCCGCCGGTGATCTCGGCGTCCCTGATGAACGCTCCGGCGTCCACGACGAGCGCGCCGCCGGAGACCGCCCACTTCTCCGGCGCGGACGAGGTGACCCGCGTCCCGTTCATCCGCAGGCCGCCGAGGATCTGCGCCCGGGGCAGCCGGACCTCGCCCTCGATCTCGGAGCCGGACAGGCTGAGGAAGCCGTCCGCGCGCAGGCCGCCGCCGTCGAAGCCGGGCATCCGGCAGCCGGAGAACCGGAGCTGGCGCGTCTCGGCGTTGGCGAACGCGGGCTCCTCGACGAGCCGGCAGTTCTCCAGGAGCAGTTCGGCCTCGACGCCGCCTCCCGACACGTCGAGCCGTCCGGTGACGTAGGCGCCGCGGAGCCGGACGGCCGCGACCGCGCCGGGGCGGGCCTCGCACTCGCCGAGCAGCAGCCGCGTGATGATCTCGGCGCGCACGATGCGGTCGGGCAGCGGGCCGGCCGGGCGGTCGTCACCGAGGACGACGGCCGAACCGGTGGGGAACGCCGTCCAGAGGCGCCGTTCCGCGTCGTTCAGTCCGGGGGGCTGGGGCACGGGACCTCTTTCTACGCGGAGATCCCCTCCGCGATCAACATCGCGGAGGGGATCCCCGTGGACTGCCGGACGGCGGCCGGCACCGGACGGCGGTTAGAAGAAGCCCCGCCGGCGCCCGGCCTCCCGCAGGAAGCCGTCGAGCTGCTGCTCCCAGTTGGTGTGCTCGACCGTCGCGTAGTCGACCGTGAACCGGCTGAACGCGTCATGGCCTTCGGTGAACACCCCGCCGCGCTTGTCGAGCTCCAGCACGACCTCCATCGACTGCGGGTAGGACACGAACGTCACTTCGAGCTGCTTGATGCCGCGCGCGTACTGCCCCGGCGGGTAGAACTCGATCTCCTGGTAGAAGGGCAGCTCCTGGTGCACGCCCCAGATGCGGCCCTTCTCGCAGTCCGCGTTGCGGAACTGGAAGCCGAGGTTGGAGAACGCGACCAGGATGCGCTCCTGCGCGGGCAGCGGGTGGACGACGATGGGGTCGAGGTCGCCCGGGTCGACCGCGCCCGCGACCTCCAGCTCCGTCGCGAGCCCGACCGTCGTGCCGTGCAGAGGACGCCCGTACATGTGCGTGAGCGGCGCCTCCCACGGGATCGGGAACTGGAACGGGATGCTGTGCCGCGCGCCCTCCTGGAGGCTGAACCCGCCCGCGACCGGCATCTTGGAGTACTCCAGGTTGGAGGTGTACTCGTTGTCGCCCGACTCGACCTCCACCCGGGTGCGCAGGGCGAGGTTCACCGCCTTGATGTCGCTGTTGAACTGGCCTCCGATGATGGCGATCTCGCCGGTGACGACGCCGCCGGGCGTGGTGTTGGGGTCGTGCAGAACCGTCTCGATCGATGGACCGCCGATGCCCATCGCCTGGCGCAGCTTCTTGAAGACCAAGGTCCGTCCCTCCCGTGTTCGAGCGACTCCCCGCGCTCTCTTCGTCCCATAGACGCTGTTACGGGAGATTACGTTCCTGGGAACTTTCCTGACCTGCGAAATCGATGGCCGCACCTGGCCGCGGGGGTGCCCGCGGCCAGGTGATCAACGGGCGGCGGGCGCCGTCAGTGGCTTCCGCCCCCGGCCAGGTTCAGGCCGACGACCCCGAGGACGATGAACGCGAGCGCGACGATCCGCGCCGCGGAGACCTCGTCGCCCATGACGAGCATGCCGAGCGCCGCCGTCCCGACCGCGCCGATGCCGACCCAGACGGCGTAGGCGGTGCCGACCTCCAGGTGCTTCAGCGCGACGGTGAGCAGGCCGAAGCTCGCCACGGCGAACACGAGGAACCCCGCCGACTCCAGCGGCTGGGTGAAGCCCTTGCTGGCCTTCAGGCACAGGGCCATGGCGACCTCGAAGAGGCCGGCGACGATGACGAGGATCCAGGCCATGGTGGCACTCCCGGAAAACGAGACGACTGCTGTCACGCGCCGTCTTCGCGTTCCGGGTACGGCGCACCTCGTCCGGGAGAGACCGCCCGTGCCCGGACGCGGCCCTCAGTCGCTGAACGGCTCCCCGGCGCGGGATGTTCCCCCGGCTACGACCGGCCGAGGGCGCGGTACTCCCAGCCCGCCGCGCGCCACTGCGCGGCGTCGAGCGCGTGCCGGCCGTCCACGACCCGTTTGTGCCGGACGATCCCGGCCAGCGCCTCCGGGTCGACCTCCCGGAAGTCCGACCACTCGGTCAGCAGGACGACGACGTCGGCGTCCCGCGCCACGTCGAACGCGCTCTCGCCGTAGGTCAGCTCGGGGAACGCCCGGCGGGCGTTGCCGAGGGCGACCGGGTCGTAGACGCGCACGTCCCCGCCGAGGCCGTGGATGGTGCGCGCCACGTCCAGCGCGGGCGCGTCCCGGATGTCGTCGGAGTTCGGCTTGAACGCGGCGCCCCAGGCGGCGACGCGCCTGCCGGCGAAGTCGCCGCCGAGCAGCTCCCGGACGAGGTCGACGGTGCGGGCCCTGCGCCGCCGGTTGATGTCGTCCACCTCGCGCAGGAACGACACGGCCTGGCCGACGCCGATCTCCTCGGCGCGGTGCGCGAACGCCCGGATGTCCTTCGGCAGGCAGCCGCCGCCGAACCCGAGGCCCGGCCGCAGGAACTTGCCGCCGATCCGGTCGTCCAGCGCGAGCGAGTCGGCGAGGTCCTTGACGTCGGCGCCGACCGCCTCGCAGACCTCGGCCATCGCGTTGATGTAGGAGATCTTGGTGGCGAGGAAGGAGTTGGCCGCGACCTTGACCAGCTCCGCGGTCGCGAGGTCCGTGCGGATCACCGGCGTGCCGAGGTCGAGGACGGGCTTGAACGCCGCCCGCAGCCGCTCGTGCGCCCAGTCGGACGCGACGCCGAACACCAGCCGGTCGGGGCGCAGGGTGTCGTCCACGGCGAAGCCCTCGCGCAGGAACTCGGGGTTCCAGGCCAGCTCGACGTCGGTCCCGGCCGGCGCCAGCTCCTGCACCAGGCCGGTGAGGCGCGCGGCCGTCCCGACCGGGACGGTGGACTTGCCGACGACGAGGGACCTGCGGCGCAGGTGCGGTGCCAGGGAGCGGACGGCTGCGTCGACGTAGGTCAGGTCGGCGGCGTCCGAACCGGCCTGCTGGGGCGTCCCCACGCAGACGAAATGGACGTCCCCGAACTCGCCCGCCTCCGCGAAGGAGGTGGTGAACCGGAGCCGGCCAGAGTCGAGCGCCTTCGTCAGCAGCTCCGGCAGCCCGGGTTCGAAGATCGGGACCTCGCCGGACGCCAGCCGCTCGATCTTGTGCCGGTCGACGTCCACGCCGAGGACCTCGTAGCCCAGCACGGCCATGCAGACCGCATGCGTGGCGCCGAGGTAGCCGGTCCCGATGACGGTCAGCCTCGGGACGGCCTCCTCCTCCTGCTTCATACGCACCTCCTCGTGCGCCGGGGTGAATTCGCGCCCGCCTGATCTTGCCACCCCTCGCGCGCGGGCCGTAGGCGGGTCGTTGATCCGTGGGGCCCCGGAGACGCTCCGTGACTTCGGTCACGCGGGGGGCGCGAGCGTGGTATCGATGTGGCCTGCCTCCCCCGAAACCGCACGAATGGGGTGGTTGTCAGTGGTTACCAGCGGGTAGCATGATGTTGAGTTACTGACCAGTACGCAGCGGGGCCGCCTGGTCGCCGCCGGAACCAGACGGAGTCTCGAATGGGGCACTACAAGAGCAACCTCCGGGACCTGGAGTTCAACCTCTTCGAGGTGTTCAGGCGCCAGGACCTCCTCGGCAGCGGCCCGTACGCCGAACTGGACGAGGACACCGTGCGCAGCATCCTCGACGAGGTGAACCGGCTGGCCGAGGGCCCGCTCGCCGCCTCCTTCGAGGACGCGGACCGCAACCCGCCGGTCTTCGACCCGGCCTCCGGCACCGTCACGATGCCGGAGGGCTTCAAGAAGTCGTTCAAGGCGTGGATGGACGCCGAGTGGTACCGGCTGGACCTCGCCCCCGAGTTCGGCGGCAGCGGCGCGCCGCGCTCGCTCACCTGGGCGGTCGCCGAGCAGGTGCTGGGCGCCAACCCGGCCGTCTACATGTTCGCCTCCGGCCCCGGTTTCGCGCAGATCCTCTGGTACATCGGCACGCCGGAGCAGAAGAAGTTCGCCGAACTGGCCCTCGAGCGGCAGTGGGGCGCCACGATGGTGCTGACCGAGCCGGACGCCGGCTCGGACGTCGGCGCCGGGCGCGCCAAGGCCGTCCAGCAGCCCGACGGCACCTGGCACATCGAGGGCGTCAAGCGCTTCATCACCTCGGCCGAGCACGACATGTCCGAGAACATCTTCCACCTGGTGCTGGCCCGCCCCGAGGGCGCCGGACCCGGCACCAAGGGCCTGTCGATGTTCCTCGTCCCCAAGTACCTGGTGGACGTGGAGACCGGTGAGCTCGGCGAGCGCAACGGCGCCTACGTGACGGGCGTCGAGAAGAAGATGGGCCTCAAGGTCTCCACGACCTGCGAGCTGACCTTCGGCGAGAAGCACCCGGCGGTCGGCTACCTGGTCGGCGACGTCCACCAGGGCATCCGGCAGATGTTCCTCGTCATCGAGTACGCCCGGATGATGGTCGGCACCAAGGCCATCGCGACCCTCTCGACCGGCTACCTGAACGCGCTGGAGTACGCGAAGGAGCGCGTGCAGGGTGCGGACATGACGCAGATGACGGACAAGACCGCTCCGCGGGTGACCATCACCCACCACCCGGACGTCCGGCGCAGCCTCATGACGCAGAAGGCCTACGCCGAGGGCATGCGCGCTCTCGTGCTGCTCACCGCGTCCTACCAGGACGCCGTGCAGGTCGCGGAGTTCGAGGGCCGCAAGGACGAGACGGCCGAGAAGGTCAACGACCTGCTGCTGCCGATCGTGAAGGGCTTCGGCTCCGAGCGGGCCTACGCGCTGCTCGGCGCGGAGTCGCTGCAGACGCTCGGCGGGTCCGGCTTCCTGCAGGAGTACCCGATCGAGCAGTACATCCGCGACTCCAAGATCGACACCCTCTACGAGGGCACCACCGCGATCCAGGGCCAGGACCTGTTCTTCCGCAAGATCCTGCGGGACAACGGCGAGGCGCTGAAGGTGCTCGCCGGGCAGATCCGGGAGTTCGCCGAGTCCGAGGCCGGCAACGGCCGCCTCAAGAACGAGCGCGCGCTGCTCGGCCGGGCCCTCGACGACGTGCAGGGCATCCTCGACCCGATGGTCGGCTGGGCGCTCGGCTCGATGGAGAACCCGAAGGAGCTCTACAAGGTCGGGCTGAACTCCTCCCGCCTGCTCCTCGCCCTCGGCGACCTGATCGTCGGCTGGCTCCTGTGCCGCCAGGCGGAGGTCGCCCTGAACAAGCTCGGCGGCGGCGACGTCTCCGGCTCGGACAAGGCGTTCTACACCGGCAAGGTCGCGGCCGCGCAGTTCTTCTGCCAGACCGTCCTGCCCCGCCTCGCCTCCGACCGCGCCATCACCGAGTCCACCACCCTCGATGTCATGGACCTCCCCGAAGACGCGTTCTAGCCGGCCCGCGACAGGCCCCCGCCGGACTCCGGCGGGGGCCTGTCCGTTCAGTTCGGTTCGCCCGGGTCGGGAAGCGCCTCAGCGCAGGTCGATGTCGATGCCGCGTTCGGCGAGGAGCCCCAGAAGGACGTCGAGGGTCACCGCCGGCGCATGCCGGCGGCGGTCGTAGCCGGCGACGAGGTGCCGGCGGGCCACCGCCGAGTCGTGCCAGACCAGCCGGAAGGGAGCCGTGGCGCCGTACTTCCCGCACAGGCAGTCGGCGAGGCCGTCCAGGTTCCAGCCGAAATAGCCGCCCGGGCCGTTGATCGCCTCACCGAGGGCGCAGTAGAAGCCCTCGATGTCGGTGACGAAGCGGCCGTCGAGGTGAAAGGCGGTTCCCGCCGGCTGGTCGGGGGTGTTCCGGCGAGCCAGATGGGCCAGCGCCACGCCGGTCCACTCGTGTCGCAGCGTCCGGTCGTAACGCGCCCACAGGTTGCGTTCGGTGGGCCGACCGGTGAACCACCGGTCCAGGATGCCGCGGGTTCCGGCAGGGCACGGTTCACGTGCGTCGCTGGCGATGGTGACGTCGAGGAGGTCGCGGTCGAGCCGGGACGGGCTGCTCGACAGGACCGTGCCGGACACGATCCCGTAGGTCAGACCTACCGCTGAACCGTCGGCGGCGACGGCGCCCACGTGCGCCCCCACTCGGCGGCGGCGCAGGCCGGCCTTCGTCGTCTGGTGTACCGCCGCGATCGCGGTCAGCAGCGGTGGCTCGGGTCGGCAACCGACCAGGGTGACGAGCGGCACCGGCGGCGCGGCGGGTTCACGGAACACGCCGGTGACGTCGGCACAGACACCGCAGGACGCGCCGTCCGGACCGCTCAGCACGAATTCGGTGACGTCATCGGGACGGGCGACTCCGTCGGTACGGTCGTACACATCGACCAGGCCCTCCAGGTCGATGTCGAGCCGTTCCGGGGAGGTTCGCGACGGCCGGTGGCCGAGGACGGTCACGTCCAGCAACCGCTCCCCGATCCATCCGCGCCGTGCCGCGGGCTGGTCGGGGGCTGCCGACAGCCAGAGATCGTCCAGCCACGCCCGTTCGGGCTCTGCGGCGTGGGAGGCCATGGAGTCGAGCACCGAGGCGAGTGCGCCGTCCGGCACGCAGCCCAGAAGGGTGAAGCGTTCCCGCGGCCGAGGTGGCAGATCGACGAACAACCCGTCTATGTCGGCGCACAACGCCACGGCATCATCGCCGGGATCCTGCGGAGAGCCGGTGTATCCGACGAGCAGCCAACGCGGCGGAAGCCCTGAGTCCCACGTCCACCGCCGCTCCCACGGATCGTCGGCTCGGCCGAGATGGTCGGTCAACACCCGCCCGAACGTACTGCAGGGCTGACGCCGTCTCCAGCCCGCGGCCTGCCGGAGAGCGATCGCCAGGTCGCGGAGGCCGCCCATGGCGCCGCCTTTGCCCGGTGATCGAGATCTGATCACGTTCCGGTGTGGAAGCGGCACCTAGAGTGATCGGAGTGGACGAGGAGTCGGAGCGGGAGCGCATCATCCAGGCCGCTACCCGGATGTTCGCCGAACTGGGCTTCGACGGCACGAGCGGGAGCATGATCGCCGCGGCCGCCGGCGTGGATACCGCCGCCGTCATGGACCTGGCCGGCGGCACGCTGGCGCTGTACCACACCGTGATGGAGCGGGCCCACCTGGCGGAGCTGGCGATGCTCGAGGAGGCGTCCGCGTCCCTGCCCTCCTCGGCGCAGGGGGTGCACGATCTGGCGGACACCTACCTGGACTTCCATCTCGCACATCCCCACATCGCCCGCCTGTGGCTGCACCGGTGGTCGGGAGACGCCGCCGGCAGCGCCGATCTGGAGTTGAGCTACGAACGGCCGCTGACCAACATGGTCGCCGACGCGACACGGCCGCTGCTGCCGCCCGACGTCGACGTGGATTACATGCTGTGGACCCTGGTGTGGGCGATGACGGGGTTCGTCACCTACGGCGTCCCCACCCACGGAGGCCGGCCCACGACCTGGCGCGACATCGCTCCGCTGCCCGACGGCTGTCGCAGCAACCTGAATCCCGAGACGGTCGAGCGCTTCCGCTCCCACCTGCACACATTGATCGGCCGAGTCCTGCGGGACCCCGGCCCGCCGTCCGCCGCGACGTCGTAACGGTCGCGCCCAGGCTCGGGCCCGCGTTCCAGCGGAGATGTCCCGCGGCCCTTGCCGGGTCCTGGCGGGGGGTGTCGCGGTTGACTACTGTTGCCCGGGTCCCTCGCCCGTCCCCTCCCGACCGGATGAACGATGCGTGCGCTGCCCCTCGCCGTCCCTCTCGCCGGCCTGCTGCTCGCGGCCGGATGCGCCGATGCCGACCGGGCGGAGAAGGTCGCTCCGCCCACCGTGCGGGCGGGCGGTGCCAGTCCGGCTGCGGAGCCGGCGGCCGCGTTCTCCAAGGAGGGCTGGTTCGGCGGGGCGGACGGCCTGCACGCGCGCGTGGACATCAAGAGCGTCGAGCGGCAGGCCGCCAAGTCCGTGCTGCGCTACAGCGTGACCTCGCTGGACTCCTCGGTGAAGTCGGTTCCGATGGAGCTCGCACTCCTCGACACCGCGGGGCGCCGGCTCTACAAGCCGACCGGCACCACCAGCGGCTCCGGCTTCAGGCCCGGCACGACCCGGGAGATGGCCGCCGAGTACCCGCCGATCCCGGAGACCGTCCAGAAGGTCACCGCGATCACGCCGGGGACGGCCGGGGAGTTCACCGGCATCCCGGTGACCGCCGCGTCCGCCGGGCCCTCGGCGACGCCGTCCCTGTCGTCCGCGCCGCCGAGCGGCTCGGTGCCGTCGGCTTCGGCCTCCCCCTCGTCCCCGTCGTCCCCCTCGTCCTCGTCTTCTCCGTCGGTCGGGGCCGAGCCGGAGGTCGGGGCCCAGCCGTTCATGGCGGGCGCCCCGTCACCGATCACGACCTCCCCCACGCCCACGGCGTCGGGCTCGCCCTCCACGACCGCGCCGGGTGGGAACCCCGTCGACCTCTACGACATCGTCGAGGAGGAGAACCGGACCGTCGCGTCGAACGGTTCGAGCGCCACGGTCAGCCTGACAAGCGACACCCTGTTCGAGAGCGGCTCGGCCAAGCTGAAGAGCGGGGCCAAGGCCGTCCTGGACGGGGTCTCTCAGCAGATCAAGGGGCAGGCGTCCGGCGCGCTGACGTTGGTGGCGAACGCCAGTGACGCCAAGGTGTCCGGAGACCGGGCCCAGGCACTCCTGAACGAGATGAAGACCAGGCTCGGCGCCGGTTTCACCTACACGGCGAACGGGCGGCAGGACGGTGACGGCGTCGACTTCACCTACCAGCTCAAGTCGACCTCGCAGGTCTCCACCCCACCGGCATCCTTCCGTGCGCAGGACGGGCAGAACGTGGTGACCCGCACGGCCCCGTTCGGCGCCGCCAAGAGGCGCCTTGAGGTCAAGCCCTTCTACCGGGACGGCGCCTACATCGTCGCCGTGTTCGACATCGTGAACGAGGGTCCCGGGACCACGCCGCCGGACGCGTCCTACCCGAACCCGAGCTATCCGGGCGGGGTGTTCGGATCGTTCTCGGTCCAGGTTCCGGGCAAGAAGGACGTCTACCGCGCCGTCCGCGTCGGCCCTCCGACGCCGGGCCGTCCCACCGACTACATCGATCCCGGACGGGCCGTCTTCCGCACGGCGGTCGGCGAGCCCGTCCGAGGTTTCGTCTACCTCCCGGCGCCGCCCGGCAAGGTCACCTCCGTGACCTTCAACGCCGGCCCCTTCGGCAAGGTCGACAAGGTCCCCGTCTCCTAGCGATGGGCCACGCGGGGCCGGCTCCGGGCCGGGCCCCCGCGGGTCTGCCGACGCCCTCAGCGGGCTCCAGGCGGGCGAACCAGGCTGGTCGCTAGTAGTTGTACTTCCACTTGGCGCAGTTCTCCATGGTTCCCTGCACGCACTTGTTGATCATCAATCCCGGATGGGTGTACTCGTTCAGCGTGCTGAAGACCAGGAAGAACAGACCGGTCGCGAAGAACAGCGTGATGACGACCGCCGCGATGCGGCCGCCGAGATCACGAACAGCGCCGATGAGAAGGATCGTGGCGATGCCGGCGAGTGCGTAGACCAGGCCGAAGGAGTTGTTCTCGATCCACGCGATGTGCCCGAGTCGCCCGGTGATGGGCTCCGACGCGGGCGCGCCCCCCACCAGATTGAACCGGACGATGGCGGCGGCGTTGCCCAGCAGGTTGAGGCCGGCGGCCAGGACCAGCAGATACACCGGAGAGAAGGTTCCGCGCGTCGTCGCCGTGAACCGGTAGAGCTCGGTCTCCCCCCGCTTGGCGCCCGTCGGCTCCTGCAGCGTGTCGCCGTGCGCCCAGAGGTAGAACGCGGCGGCACCGAGCAGGACGCCGAACCAGAACAGCGGTCCGCCGAACACCATGTTGATCTCGGGCTTGGCCGTGAACGGGCCGGTGGTGATGGCGTCCCAGCTCAAAGAGGTCAGGACGAGGGAGCCGACGCCGAACGTCAGCGCCCATCCCCTGGCCCAGAGCCGGTCGCCGCGTCGTGCCAGGAAGAGGAACACGGCCAGCGCGATGAGGGACGCTCCTGCGGCCTCGCCCATGATCGTGTTGTGCATGATCATCGGTTCGGCCGCCTCTGGCTGCGCCATTACCGGTACATGCCTGCTCAATGAGTCCAAGGGGTGTCTCCCTCTCTGAGGATCTCGGTTTTGGGCGCGCGGAACTCGGTTCCTCGCACCATGGATTCTTTGCTGGGAAGTGCGCGGCCGTGAGCCGCGGTCATCCGGCGGCTCGGAAAGCGCCATGTGCCGGCGGGTGCCCGCAGGCCGCCATTCAGAACCGCTGCGGAGTCGCTGCCGCGGGTTTCCACCTAATCGGCGTCGCGGCTCGACCCCAGCGGTGCCTTGTATCGCTCGCGGGAAGGATCGGACCTTCCTGGAGCGACCGGTTACGGGGGGAACCGTCCTGTGAGCCTTGAGGCTCGGTTATGAGAATGCGGGCGTCAGCTCTTCGATTGCCGAAATGTGAGCCGGCACCTACCGGCCGCGACGTAACGTCCAGCGGACGGTGGAGACCGAGTGGTCAGAGTCGACGCGGGTCATGTTCGGCCGCCGCCCGGAACGGCGGAAGCCCAATGCCATGGCCGGCTGGAACCGGGTGCGTAGGCGGGCGATCGCAGACAGTCAGTCGTCATGTTCGGCGATCAGGTGGGGAACCTGGGATCCGCTTCTGGAGAGTCCCACGTGTCCTTTCTTCCCGTTCGTTCGATCTTGGGGGTTTTATGTAGCTGGCGAGCCTAGCGGGAAGGGTGACCAGGGGCAATGGCTGAAACCCCTGGGATTTGCTGGAAAAGGGAGAACTCTTCGCCGGCGCGACGCAGTCATCTCGATCGCGCCGGCCGGGGACGGAACGGGGCCGGTGCCGTTCTCCCGGCACCGGCCCCTTCGGTTCCTGCCCGTCACCCGGCGGCGACGACCCGGCGGCTACGACCAGGCGAGCATGCGGATCGGGTCCTCGAGCATGTCTCCGACGTCGCGCAGGACGCGGGAGCCGAGTTCGCCGTCCACGATGCGGTGGTCGAACGAGAGCGCCAGGGTGGTCACCTTGCGGATCGCCAGTTCGCCCTCGTGGACCCATGGCATGTCCCTGACCTGGCCGAACGCCAGGATCGCGGACTCGCCCGGGGTGAGGATCGGGGTCCCGGTGTCCACCCCGAACACCCCGACGTTGGTGATCGTGATCGTCCCGTCGGACAGGTCGGCGGGGGACGCCTTGCCCGCGCGCGCTTTGGCCGCCAGCTCGTTGAGGGCGCGCGCGAGGCCCGGCAGGTCGAGGTCCTGCGCGTCCTTCACCTTGGGAACGATCAGGCCGCGCTCGGTGGCCGCCGCGATCCCCAGGTTCACGTAGCGCTTGACGACGATCTCGGCGCCGTTCTGGCCGTCCACCCACGTGGAGTTCACCATCGGGTTGCGCGCCACGGCGGTGAGCAGCGCGCGCGCCACCAGCAGGAGCGGCGACACCTTCACGTCCGCGAACTCGGGCAGCTCGCGGAGCCGCTTGACGGTCTGCATGGTCCGCGTCACGTCCACCTGGAGGAACTCGGTGACGTGCGGGGCGGTGAACGCCGAACCGGACGTCGCCGCCGCGGTCGCTTTGCGGACGCCCTTGACCGGGATCCGCTCCTCGCGCGGGCCCGCCTGGACGGGAGCCGCGGCGGGAGCCTCAGCCCCGGCCTGCGCGGCGAGGACGTCCTCGCGGGTGATGGAGCCCTGCGGGCCGGACCCCGTGATGGACGTGAGGTCCACCCCCAGGTCCTTGGCCAGCTTCCGGACGGGCGGCTTGGCCAGCGGCAGTCCGTTCCCCGAAGGACTCGGGTGCGGCACAGGCGGCGCTTGTGGGGCGGGCGCTGGTGCCGGGGCCGGGGCCGGGGCCGCCGGGGCTGCGGACGCCGCGGGCGCCGTGCCGTTGGCGGACTTGCGGGGACGGCGCTTGGTCGTCCCTTCCTTCACGCCGTAGCCCACGAGGACGGGCGTGCGCTTGGGCGGCGCCTCAGGCGACACCATGCCCGGCTCGTTGACCGTGGGGACGCCCTCCTCGCGGAGCGCGGCCGCCTGGGCCGGGGGCTCGGACACCGGCGTCGCGACGCCGCCCTCGCCGCCGGCGTCCACGGCGATGATCGGGACCCCGACGTCCACGGTCTGCCCCTCGGTGACCATCAGCTCGGTCACCACGCCCTCGTAGGGGCAGGGCAGCTCCACGATCGCCTTCGCCGTCTCGATCTCGACGATGGTCTGGTTCACCTCGACGGTGTCGCCGGGCTGGACGTGCCACTTGACGATCTCGGCCTCGGTCAGGCCCTCGCCCACGTCCGGCAGTTTGAACAGTCTGGGCTGGCTCACCGGCGTCACCACGCGAAGGTCCGGTCGACCGCGTCCAGGATGCGGTCGAGGTCGGGCAGGTAATGGTCCTCGATGCGCGATGGCGGGTACGGGGTGGAGAACCCGCCGACGCGCAGCACCGGCGACTCCAGCCGGTAGAAGCACTTCTCGGTGATCCGGGCGGCGAGCTCGGCGCCGTACCCGTTGAACACCGGCGCCTCGTGGACGACGACGCAGCGCCCCGTCCGGTTCACCGACTCGGTCACCGCGCCGATGTCGAGCGGGTTCAGCGAGCGCAGGTCGATGACCTCCAGGGACCGCCCCTCCTCCGCGGCGGCCGCGGCGGCCTCCAGGCACGTCTTCACCGAGGGCCCGTAGGCCAGCAGCGTCACGTGCTCGCCCGGCCGGACGACCCTCGCGCGGTGCAGCGGCGTCCAGTCGGTGGTGTCGGTGTCGACCTCCGCCTTGTCCCAGTACCGGCGCTTGGGCTCGAAGAAGATCACCGGGTCGGGGGAGGCGATGGACTGCTGGATCATCGAGTAGGCGTCCACCGGGTTCGAGCACGCGACCACGCGCAGCCCGCCGGTGTGGGTGAAGTACGCCTCGGGCGACTCCGAATGGTGCTCCACCGCGCCGATGCCGCCGCCGCACGGGATCCGGATGACGACCGGCAGTTCCAGCGCGCCCAGCGAGCGCATCCGCATCTTCGCCAGCTGGGTGATGATCTGGTCGGCGGCGGGGAACACGAACCCGTCGAACTGGATCTCCACCACCGGCCGGTAGCCGCGCAGCGCCAGCCCGATCGCGGTGCCGACGATGCCGGACTCCGCCAGCGGGGTGTCGATGACCCGCTCCTCCCCGAAGTCCTTCTGGAGGCCGTCGGTGATGCGGAAGACGCCGCCGAGCTTGCCGACGTCCTCGCCCATGACCAGGACCTTCGGGTCGTTCTCCATGGCCTTGCGCAGGCCCACGTTGAGGGCCTTGCCGAGTGTCAGGGTGCTCACTTCGACTCCTCCTCCAACGACGCGAGGTAGGCGGCGAACTGCTCCTGCTCCTCGGTCATCAGCGGGTGCTCGCCGGCGTACACGTTGTCGAACATCGACAGCGGCCCCGGGTCCGGCAGCGCCAGGCACGCCTCACGCAGTTCCTTGGTGATCTGCTTGGCCTCGGCCTCCACCCGCTCGAAGAACCCCGCGTCGGCCATGTCGCCCCGCACCAGGTACGCCTTGACGCGCTCGATCGGGTCCTTGAGCTTCCACGCCTCCTCCTCGGCCTTCAGCCGGTAGCGCGTGGGGTCGTCGGTCGTGGTGTGGGCGCCCATCCGGTACGTGTACGCCTCGACCAGGGTGGGGCCCTGGCCAGTCCGAGCGTTCTCCAGGGCCTTCCTGGTGACGGCGAGGCAGGCGAACACGTCGTTGCCGTCCACGCGTACACCCGGGAAGCCGAAACCCTGGGCCCGCTTGTAGAGCGGGATCCTCGACTGCCGCTCCAGGGGCTCGGAGATGGCCCACTGGTTGTTCTGGCAGAAGAACACGATCGGCGCGTTGAACACCGAGGCGAACACGAAGGACTCGTTCACGTCGCCCTGGGACGTGGCCCCGTCCCCGAAGTAGGCGATCGTGGCGCCCGCGGACGGGGTGCCGAGCACTCCGTCGCGCTGGATGCCCATCGCGTACCCGGTCGCGTGCAGCGTCTGGCTGCCGATCACGACGGTGTACAGGTGGAAGCCGTGCTCCTTCGGGTCCCAGCCGCCGTGGTTGATGCCCCGGAACATGCCGAGCAGCTTCAGCGGCTCAACCTCCCGGCACCACGCGACGCCGTGCTCCCGGTACGTCGGGAACACCATGTCGTTGGCCGACGCCGCCCGCCCGGAGCCGATCTGCGCCGCCTCCTGCCCGAGCAGCGAGGCCCAGAGGCCGAGCTCGCCCTGCCGGGTGAGGGCCACGGCCTCCTGGTCGATCCGCCGCACGATCACCAGATCGCGGTACAGGCCGCGCACGTCCTCGGCGCTGAGGTCCAGGGGGTAGTCCGGGTGCTCGACGCGCTCGCCCTCGGGGGTGAGCAGCTGGATGAGGTCGGGCTCGGCGACCTTCGGGGTGTCGGGCGCGCCGCGCACGGAGTCGATCGTCATCGATGACACTCCTCGTTCGGGGCCGTCACGCGGGGTCGCCGCGCGGCCGGCCGATGCCAACGGCCCGCCCCCGGTAAGGGACAAAAGCCGCAATGCCATCGTGGCAGACATCACACCCCGCGACGCAAGTCCCGCCACCGCGATGCGAGGTCCCTCCACCGGGTGTCCTACCCCCGGCCCTACCCCGTGATCCGGACGTGACGCACCCCACGTCCGTCTTCGTAGGGATTTGAAGGGAGGCGGGGTTATTCGCGGGAGAGTGCCCGGGTGGCGCCGGCCGCCACCGTCAGGCCGAGGACCAGGCCCGCGGCGACGATGAGGTTCGCGATCCACTGGTAGGCGCCCTTCGGGGCGAACTCCGCCTCCTGCCCGAGGCTCCCGATCGGCAGGAGGAGGTCGAGCGTGTAGAAGAACGCGTTGAAGTGCGGGTGGTGGCCGTCGTCCAGGACGTCCGGCTTGTGGATCGAGAAGACGATCGTCCCGAAGGCCAGCAGGCCGACCAGCCAGCTCGCGGCGCGGAACGGGCGGTACCCGTAGCCGACGAGGGCGTCCTGGAGCCAGCCGACGGTCTTGCGGGGCAGCCCCTGGGTCCTGCGCCGGTCCCGGGCCTTGGCGAGCAGGACGGAGCGGCCGTCGGCGTCCAGGCCGAGGGAGCGGTAGGTCTGCGCGAGGCGCTCGTAGGGCTGCGGAGCGTAGCCGTCGGTGTCGCGGCGCAGCCACGCCAGCCGCTCGCGGGCGGTGAGCGGCGGTTCGAGCGTCTCGTACTGGAGGCCGTCGAGCTGGAGGCGCTCCGGCCAGGACGCGGCGTCGTCGCGCAGCAGGTTGATGCGGGCGTAGGACAGGTCCGCCGTCCCCTTGACCGGCTCGGCGGTGCGGAGCAGCAGCTCCTCCGCCTGGAGGCGCTGGAGGCCGAGCGCCGTCCCCTCGTCGTGCAGCAGGCGGGCGTCGCGCAGGCTGAGCTGCCCGGTGACGCGGGCGCCCGAGAAGCTGACGGCGCCGACGGCGGTGAACCCGTCCGAGCAGTAGACGTCGGTCTCGACGGTCAGGTCGTCGGCGTTCAGGGCGGTCCGCTTCGGGGCGGACAGGCGGGCGCCGACGAACGAGAGGTAGCCGCCGACGCGGCCGCCGCGGAGCCGGACCTCGCCCTCGGCGCTGAACCCGCCGTCGCAGAACACGTTGGCGGCCACGTCCAGGCGGCTGGCGTACAGGGCGGCGCCGGACGGGTTGTACAGCCGGGCGCCCCGGAAGATCAGCTGGCCGCCGACCCGGGCCCCCGGAAGCCGGACCTCGCCGTTGGCGGTGAACCCCTGGTCGCAGTAGACGTTCGCCTCGACCGAGAGGCGGTCGGCGAGCATCGCGTCCCCGCCCGGGTTGGACAGGTGCACGCCCGACATGTTGAGGATGCCGGTGATGTTCGCCCCGTCCAGCCACAGGCCGCCGTTGATGCGGCTGCCCTCCAGCCACAGGTGGCCGTCCACCCGCGTGCCGGAGGCGATCAGACCGGGCAGCCGGCAGCGCATCAGGTGGACGCTGATCATGCTCGCCCAGTACAGGTGCGGTGCCTCGTCGAAGTCGCAGGCGGTGAGCGCCAGCGGGACGCGGACCTCGGCGTGCCCGAGGTTCAGCGAGCCGGTGATGCGGGCGCCGCTGAGCCGGACGGCGGCGACCTGGCCGGGCTCGGGCTCCACCGCGCCGACGAGCAGCGCGACCAGGACCTCGGCTCTGACCGCCCGGTCATGCCCCCACTGGTCGGCGCGCGTGACGTCGTCGAGCACCTGGTCACCGGACGACAGGTCGACGTGTTCGCCCTTGGGGAACGCCTCCCACAGGCGTCGCTCCACGGGCGTCAGGTCCTCGATGTTCATCGGCTGGCTCCGGGGGGTGCTGATGGCTCGTGATGGGCCATGGTGCCGTACGCTTCAGGATCGTAAGCAAAAGCGCAGATCAGTGAGGGGGCGACCGTGGCGCGTGTCGTCGTGGACGTCATGCTCAAGCCGGAGATCCTCGACCCGCAGGGGCAGGCGATCGCCCGCAAGCTGCCGCAGATGGGCTTTGACGGGGTCGTGGCCGTCCGGCAGGGCAAGCGGTTCGAGGTCGAGTTGGAGGGGGACGCCGACGAGGCCGCCCTGGAGCAGGTCGGCAAGATCGCCGAGACGCTGCTCGCGAACCCGGTCATCGAGAACTACGAGGTTCACGTTCTGTAACCGGCATCGGCGCTCGGCGCCCGCCGGCGCGCGGCCGGGACCGGCCCCGCGGCGCGGCACCTGTCCCGGGCGTGACATGGTGCGTTCCAAGTGGCGGGCTCGCGACTGTGGCGATTACGGAAGATTCCACCGGGGAAGTGTTAGCTGCGTTGAGTCGTCGAGCACGCTCCGGGACCGGGGGCACGGTCGGGACGCCCGGAGCATGACACGAGGTGTCCGGGTGGATATGAGGTTCTCGCTCGCGCTGCCGCGCGACGCGCTGAGCATCCCGGTGGTCAGGCGGGTGACGGGGGAGGCCCTGCGGGGGCTCGGCGTCTCCGAGGACTGCGTCGACGACCTGCTGGTCGCGATCTCCGAGGCGTGCACGAACGTCATCAAGCACGCCCGCGCGAACGGCGACTACGAGGTGACGGGGCAGGTGGACGGCGGGACCTGCCAGCTCAGGATCGTGGACTGGGGCCGCGGCCTGCGGGCCGCCCCGCCGGAGCCGGGCGCGCTGAGCGAGTCGGGACGCGGAATCAAGATCATGCGCGCGCTGGTGGACGACCTGGACATCGACTCCGCCCCGGACCGGGGCACCGTCGTTCACCTGCGAAAGCGGCTGACCTGGAGCGACGGGGCCCGCATGCGGCGCCTCGACCGCAACCTCATTCCCAACGCCGGGTAGATTGGGAGCTGCGCGCGGGGGAATGCGACGCGCACCGGGGTTGATCGGCGGAGGAGATCCCGACCGTCTCGGCCGCACCTCATTTCGGAGGAACAGAACAGATGGACGCTGCCCGGGTTGGGATCGTCACCTTCCCAGGTTCCCTTGACGACAAGGACGCCGCACGCGCGGTGCGGCTGGCCGGCGCCGAGCCGGTCGCCCTCTGGCACGGCGACCACGACCTGCGGGGAGTCGACGCCGTCGTCCTGCCCGGCGGGTTCTCCTACGGGGACTACCTGCGGGCCGGGGCGATCGCCCGGTTCGCGCCGCTGATGACAGAGGTCGTGGCCGCTGCCGGTGACGGCCTGCCCGTCCTCGGCATCTGCAACGGCTTCCAGGTGCTGTGCGAGACGCACCTGCTGCCGGGCGCGCTGCTCCCGAACGCGGGCCTGCACTTCGTCTGCCGCGACCAGCGGCTGCGCGTCGAGAACGCCGCCACCGCCTGGACCGGCGAGTACCACGAGGGGCAGGAACTGGTGATCCCGGTGAAGAACCGGGACGGCCGCTACACCGCCGACCGGGAGACGCTGATCGAACTGGCCGAATCCGGCCGCATCGTCGCCCGGTACCTCGACCTGAACCCGAACGGCTCCCTCGACGACATCGCCGGGATCTGCAACGAGGCCGGCAACGTGGTCGGGCTCATGCCCCACCCCGAGCACGCCGTCGAGTCGCTGACCGGACCGTCCACCGACGGGCTCGGGTTCTTCACCTCGATCGTCAACAGACTGGTCAACGCATGAGTGAGCAACGGCCCCACGGTTCCGGACGGGCCACCCGCGACGAAGACGAGCCCTCGATGGAGTGGCTCGGCGAGCTCAAGTCCGACGCGGACGACCCCGAGCTCCAGCCCGTCAACCCCGCGGTCACGGAGGGTTTCAAGGCCATCCTCGAAGAGGACCAGGCCGTTCCCCAGGCCCCGCCCGCCGAACCGGTCCCCGGGCCCTTCACCGGGCCCATCCCCGTGCTGAACGACGAGGAGCCCATCCCGGGCCCTGCGGCGTCCCAGGGGGAGCCCGACCAGGAGTTCGCGCGGGCCCTGGAAGAGGAGCGCCCCGCCGGCGACCCCACGTCCACCGCCGTGGACTCGTCGTTCACCGTGCCCGACCTGAGCGCCTTCGCGGCACCGCCGCCCCCCAGGGGCACGGGCACCGGCCCGCAGCCCGCGATCGGCTCGGGTACCGGCCCGCAGCCTCACGTGGGCTCAGGCACCGGCCCGCAGCCCGCCGTGGGCTCCGGCACCGGTCCGCAGCCCGCCTTCGTTCACGGCACGGGTCCGCAGCCGGCCGTACGCCCGGGCACCGGCCCGCAGCCTCTCATCGACCTGAACACGGACCCGCTGGCGCAAGGCCCCATCACGGGCCCGCAGCCGCCCGTAGGCCCTGTGACGGGCCCTCAGCCCGCCGTAGGCACCGGTACAGGGCCTCAGCCCGCCGTAGGCCACGGCACGGGCCCGCAGCCCACTGTGGGCCCTGGGACAGGCTCCCAGCCCCCCATAGGGCGCGCCACGGGCCCCCAGCCCGCCGTAGGCCACGGGACCGGGCCCCAGCCCGCCATTGGACGCGGCACGGGCCCGCAGCCCTCCGTGGGCGTCGGCACGGGTCCCCAGCCCGCCGTCCGCCCCGGGACGGGGCCGCTTCCTGCGATCGGCCACGGGACCGGCCCGCAGCCGGCCATCGGCCGCGGCACAGGTCCGCAGCCCGCCATGGGGCGCGGGACGGGGCCCCAGCCCGCGATCGGACGCGGTACCGGCCCGCAGCCCGCGGTCGGCCCCGGCACGGGCCCGCAGCCGGCCATCGGCCGGAGCACCGGCCCGCAGCCGGCGCTCGCCGGGCCCGCGCACCACGAGCAGGGCACCGACACGGTCGCCGTCGCCGCCGCGTCTCCCGAGCGTCCGCAGCCGTACGCCGAGCTGGGGATGAACGAGGAGGAGTACCAGCGCGTCCGCCACATCCTGGGGCGCCGTCCCACGTCGGCGGAGCTGGCGATCTACTCGGTCATGTGGAGCGAGCACTGCTCCTACAAGAGCTCCAAGGTGCACCTGCGCCAGTTCGGCGACAAGGCCCCGAAGACCGACAAGCTCCTGGTCGGCATGGGCGAGAACGCCGGTGTCGTGGACATCGGCCAGGGCTGGGCGGTCACCTTCAAGGTGGAGTCGCACAACCACCCGTCTTACGTCGAGCCCTACCAGGGCGCCGCTACCGGCGTCGGCGGGATCGTCCGTGACATCATGTCGATGGGGGCGCGCCCCATCGCCGTCATGGACTCGCTCCGCTTCGGCCCGGCCGACGCCCCTGACACCCAGCGTGTCCTGCCCGGCGTCGTCGCCGGCGTGGGCGGCTACGGCAACTCCCTCGGCCTGCCCAACATCGGCGGCGAGACCGTCTTCGACGCCTGCTACGAGCAGAACCCGCTCGTGAACGCGCTGTGCGTCGGCGTGATGAAGCACGAGGACATCCAGCGCGCCGTGGCCCCCGGCCCCGGCAACAAGGTGATCCTGTTCGGTGCCCTGACCGGGCCCGACGGCATCGGCGGCGCGTCCGTCCTGGCCTCGGCGACCTTCGATGAGGAGTCGCACCAGAAGCGGCCGTCGGTCCAGGTGGGCGACCCCTTCATGGAGAAGCTGCTCATCGAGTGCTGCTTGGAGCTGTTCAAGGACGACCTGGTGGTCGGCATCCAGGACCTCGGCGCCGCCGGGGTTTCGTGTGCGACGACGGAGCTGGCCGCGGCCGGCACCGGCGGCATGCACGTCGACCTGGACGCCGTCCCGCTCCGCGACGAGACGCTCCGCCCTGAGGAGATCCTCATGAGCGAGTCGCAGGAGCGCATGATGGCGGTGGTGGAGCCCGCCAAGGTCGAGCGCTTCATGGAGATCTGCGCGCGCTGGGAGATCCCGGCCACCGTGATCGGGACGGTCACCGACACGCGCCGGCTGGTCATGACGTGGCGGGGCGAGACGATCGTCGACATCCCGCCGGTCACGGCCGCCGACGAGGGCCCGGTCTACAACCGCCCGCTGGCGCCCCCGCCCGACCTCGGCGCCCTGCAGTCCGACACGCCGGGCCGGCTGACCCGTCCCTCCAACGGCGACGAGCTGCGCCGGACCGTCCTGTGGTTGGCCGGGTCCCCGAACCTGGCCGGCAAGACGTGGGTGACGTCGCAGTACGACCGGTACGTCCTGGGCAACACCGTCATGGCGATGCCCGAGAACGCGGGCGTGGTCCGCATCGACGACGAGTCGGGCCTCGGCATCGCGCTGTCCCTGGACGGCAACGGCCGCTACACCCGGCTCGACCCGTACGCGGGCGCGCAGCTCGCGCTGTCGGAGGCGTTCCGCAACGTCGCCGCCACCGGCGCGCGGCCCCTGGCCGTCACCAACTGCCTGAACTTCGGCTCCCCGGAGGACCCGGGCGTCATGTGGCAGTTCTCGCAGGCGGTCACGGGCCTGGCGGACGGCTGCCAGTACCTGGGCATCCCGGTGACGGGCGGCAACGTCAGCTTCTACAACCAGACGGGCAGCACCCCGATCAACCCGACCCCGGTCATCGGCGTCCTCGGCGTCCACGACGACGTGCGCCGCCGGGTGGGCATGTCGGTGGCCACCGACGGCGCCACGATCGCCCTGCTGGGCGAGACGCGCGAGGAGTTCGGCGGCTCGGAGTGGGCGCACGTGGTCTACGGCCACCTGGGCGGCCTGCCGCCGCTGGTCGACCTGAAGGCCGAGGCCGCTCTGGCGTCGGTGCTGGTCGCCGCCGTCCGCGACGGCCTGGTCAACGCCGTGCACGACCTGTCCGACGGCGGCCTGTCGCAGACGCTGGTGGAGTCGTGCCTGCGCGGCGGCCTCGGCGCGCGCATCACCCTGCACGGGGACCCGTTCGTCGCCCTGTTCAGCGAGTCGGTGGCCCGCGCCATGGTCGTCGTCCGTCCGGGCGCCGAGGGCCGGCTGGCGGCCCTGTGCGAGTCGGCGGGCGTCCCCGTGGCCCAGCTCGGCGTGGCGGGCGGCGACACCCTCCACGTCACGGGCCGCGGCCCCGAAGGCGACCAGCAGGAGCTGTTCAGCATCGGCCTCTCCGAGCTCCGCGAGGCCCACGAACGCATGCTCCCCAGCTACGCCGACTGACCCGAGCAACGAAAGGGCGCCCCACCAGGGGCGCCCTTTCGCATGCCCGCACCCCCGCGGGGGCGGTGCCGCGGTTCTAGAAGGCCTGGCGCCGGACGAGCGCCTGGGCGACGACGACGCGGTCCCCGTTGAACGTCACGGCCGGTGAGCCGTGCAGCTCGTATCCCAGGTCGAGCGCCTCGCTGACCCGCCAGCAGAACGTCTCGTCATCGGGTCCCGTAAGCACGCGGTACCGCGGCAACTCTCGCTTCTCACCCATACACCGACCCTAGTGCGCCACCCGCCCCCGGCCCGGACCGGCCACGACCCCGGCGGCAGCGCGCCCGACATCTGCCGCACACCGCGTGAAGGTCCCCGGCGCACCTGGGCCGCCACCACCTAGCCTGGCGGGGAAGACGACATCTCAAGCCGCGGGAGAGGCTATGGATGGTCAGGTTCGCCTGGAGAGCGCGGCTCCCGTGATCCCGGTCCGGGATCTGGTCGCCTCCCTCGACCGGTACCGCGACATGGGGTTCTCGGTACGCCGAGCCGACGAGGACCCCCGGTACGGGTTCGCCGACCGGGGGAGGGTCTCGCTCCACCTCACTCAGTGGGACGAGCATGACCCCGCCCGCACCGCAGCGGCCGTCTACCTCTACGTCTCAGATGCCGACGCCCTGCACGCCGAGTGGAGCCGCGCAGGCGTCCCCGGCCGCCTCGGCGAGCCGGACGACACACCGTACGGTCTCCGGGAGTTCGCCTACGTCGACCCCGAAGGAACCCTGCACCGAGTTGGCTCCCCGCCCCCCTGACTCCACCCCTGGCCGGCTCCGACCCGCGCGGCACCCTGCCGTGTCATTGACGCGCCCGATCCGGCTGCCGGCGTCAGGGCGGGTCACCGGAATGTCGATCGAAAGTTCGGGTTATAGCGTCGGGGGCGTGGAGATGCCTGAGCTCGCGGATCTGATCTGGCTCTTCGAGGACGAGCCGACCCCCCAGCACGAGGACCTCGCCTGGCCTGTCGGGCTCCAGTCGTTCCGTCTCCGCCGGGGTTCTCGTGAGGTGCTCTTCTCGCTCGACCCAACATCGGGCGAGGCGTACCTGACGTTCTTCGAGGCGGGGGAGGAGACCGTGTCGATCGGCAGGCTGCGCAGGCTGGAGACCCTCACCGTCGAGAAGCGGAACGATTACGAGGGCCTGGTTCTCCGCTTCGACCACGAGAGATTCGATCCATTGCAGCTACAGACGCGCCCCGTCATTCGCCTCACATGGAACGTCATGGCACTCGGAGTCTGGTGACCGCGCACCTCGCGAGCTAGAAGACCGAGACGTGGACGTGGTCGTAGTGGTTGGCGGTCACGCCGCCTCGGTTCTCCATGGAGCGCCAGCCGGGGCTGCGCAGGTCGTAGATGCGTTGGCGCCAGATGATGTACTTGATGCCCAGGGCGCTCGCGTGGGCGATGGCGTATTCGGCGGTGCGGTCGCCTAGGGACTTGGCGCTCCCCGAGGCCATGACGCCGCCCGTGGTCACCATGAAGTCGCAGGCGCGGCCGCTGCCGTGGTCCTGCGGGTCGCCGGTGGAGCGGAAGCAGCCGATCGTGGGGAAGGGGCCCATCTCCAGGTCGAGGGTGTTCTTGACCTTGAGCATGCGGGGGGTGACGCCGCCCATGCCGACGCTCGGGGACTCGGGCTTGTACTTCTTGACCAGGGACTGGATCTGCGACTTGCGCCGTTTCAGGTCCTTGATCTCCTTGTTGAGCTCGACCATCTTCTGCTGGGCCTGCTTGCGGGCCTTCATCTGGTCGTTGACGAGCTTCTGGATCTGGGCGACCTTGCCCGCCTTGTTCTGGGCGAGGTGGCTGACCAGGGTGGCGTTGCTGAGCAGGTCGGACGGGTCGGCGTCGGCGAGGAAGGTGACGGTCGGGTCCTCGCCGTTCGTCATGTACTGGGACGCGGCGAGCTGCGCCACGACGCCGCGGGCCTCCTGGAGGTCGCGCTGCAGGTCGTTGGACTTGTCCAGCGCCTTCTTCGCGGCGAACTCGGCGTCCTTCAGCTTGGCGAGGTCGCCGCCGTACTCCTTGTCGAGCTGCTCGATCTGGCGGTTCAGCTTCGCGAACTTGCCGCTGTCGCCCGGGTCGAGGGGCAGGGACGCCGGAGCGGCCGCGGACGGGGTCGCCGCGGCGATCAGGGGCACCACCGCGGCGAGGGCCACGAGAGCCGCGGCGGTGTGGCGCCGGCCGCGGCCGCGGTCGGTGTGCCGACGGGTGGAGGCGGGGGTCTCCACGTGTTCTCCTCTCGTCATGGCCGAAGGTCAATGGACGTTAAAGAGCCGTCTGCCTCGCCAAGGGTAAACCTCTGCGGAGAGTGGCACTGGGCGAAGGCGCGAGATGCCCGGCTCCACGCTGGGAGCCGGGCCATCTTACGTGACAGGACTCACAGCTTGCCCTTCCACAGGAGCCTGTTGGGCTGCGACCGCAGGTTCTTGAGGGTGTGGGTGGAGTTGTCGTTCAGGACCTTCTGCACCGTCGGGAAGGTGGCCTTCGGGTGGGTCGACAGGTACAGGGCGGCGACGCCGCTCACGTAGGGGGCCGCCATGGACGTCCCGCTGAGCGCCTTGTTCTTGCCGCCCGGCCAGGTGGAGTAGATGCCGTAGCCGGGGGCGTTGATGTCGACGCACTTGCCCCAGTTGGAGAACGAGGCGCGGTTGTCGTACTTGGTGGTGGCGCCGACGGCCATGACCCAGCCCGCGCCGGCGGGCGAGACCTTGCACGCGTCGGCGTTCTCGTTGCCGGCGGAGACGGAGGTGAACACCCCGGACTTGGACAGGTTCATCACGGCGGTGTTCAGCGCCGTGGACTTGGGGCCGCCGAGCGACATGTTCGCCACGGCGGGCTTGGCGGCGTGGGTGCGCAGCCAGTTCACGGCGTCGACGACGTCCGACAGCGTGCCCTCGCCGTTGCAGTCCAGGACGCGCAGGGACCGCAGCTTGACGGACTTGGCGGCGCCGTAGGTCTTGGAGCCGATGATGCCCGCGACGTGGGTGCCGTGGCCGTTGCAGTCACGTCCGTCGCCGTTGAACTGGGGGGCCGTCCAGGCGATCGAGGCGCGGCCGCCGAACTCCTTGTGCGTGACGTCCAGGCCGGAGTCGATGACGTAGGCGTTCACGCCCTTGCCGGACGACTTGTAGGTGTAGGTCTTGGAGAGCTTCGCCGACCGCTGGTCGATGCGGTCGAGGCCCCAGGGCAGCGGCGCGCGCTGGGTCGTGGTCGCCTTGAAGACCTGGTCCTGCTCGATCGCGGCGACGCGGTGGTCGCGGCGCAGCTTGTTCAGCTGGTCCTTGGTCAGGGGGGCGGCGAAGGCGTTCAGCACGCCGTCGAAGCGCCGGACGCCGCTGGCCTTGACGCTCTTGGCGGCACCGTCGGTGGACGCGCCGGACTTCATCGTGACGATGTACCGGCCGGGCACCGGCGTGCCCTCCGCCGCCGTCACCTTCACCAGGGACGACGAGTCGTCGGCGAGCACCGGGAACGCCGCGGCGCCGCCGAGGCACGCCGCGACGGCGCCGACGAGCAGCAGCCTTCGGTGGACAGCCCGCAAGGTCACTCCTTCTGCCGGGGAGCGCGCGGACGCGTCCCGCTCATGATCGAGGAGTCTCGATCGAGGGGAAACCTTAGCGGAACTGTCCTGATATGAGACGACAAATTGGACGTACGGCCCGAAATGGCGAGGCCGGATCAGGTCTTGCTGAGCCGCCCGCCGTAGCCGAGGTTGGTCCCCGGCTTCGTCCACGTGTACTGGAGCGTCCCGTCCGGCTGCCGGGTGACCTGGACGATCCCGGACGTGCACGGCTTGCCGATGTCCAGGTTCATCCGCAGCGCGCTCTCGGTCCCCCTGGTGAGCCGCAGTGTGCCGACGCAGTTCTCCCGCGGGTACAGGGCGCGCCCCGTCGTCCCGCCGGTCTGGAAGGTGATCTGCACGGGGAACGAGGTGTTGCGGTTGGTGTTGACCGCCGTGCCCGTCCACGTCCCGGCGAACGACGCCGGAATCGTGGTCACGGGGCGGTTGGCCGAGGAGTTGGTGCTGTCGGACGGCGAGTCGTCGTCGGCCTTCAGCTGGGGCCACAGCACCAGGACGATGATGGCGATGCCGACGCTGACACCGATGGCCAGCGAGAGCGCCAGCCCCAGGACGTGGTTGCCGGGACGCCGCAGCTTCGCGATGGCGGACAGGGGCGAGCGGCTGGTCGGGGAGCGGTGCCCGCGGCTCTCGCGGCCCCGCCCCAGCCCCGGGACGATGGGGTTCGGCTCGGTGGCGTTCGGGGGGGCGGGCAGGTCGACGGCGTCGAACGTGGCGGTCGGGTCGGGGCCGACGGCGTCGAACCGCGCGGTCTGCTCCGCATGGTCGCCCCCGCCCGCCTGGGCGTGCCTCTCCGGCCGGCCCAGGCCGATCGCGTTGAAGGCCGCCGTCGCCTCGAAAGCGGCGGGGTCGAGGTCGGCCGCGGGCGGCTCGGGCTCCCGGACGGGCTCCGGGCGCGCGCGGCGGGAGCGTGCGAGCTTGCCGAGCAGCGGTAGCGACTCCGACTCCGCGGGCGGCCCGGAAGGCACCCCCGACGTCGCCCCGTAGGGCGCCCCCGAAGGCGCTCCGGGAAGCGGCCCCACAGGCGGCCCCGAAGGCTGCCCCGGAGGGGGGCCAACGGGGCTGGGAGGTGCGGCAGGGCCTGGTGTGAACCCCACAGGAGATGCGGCTCCCATGGGCGCCCCGGGGGTCGCCATGGGAGGACGCGGTGGCGTGACCCGTGGCACCTCGTGGCGGATCATCACGCCCGTCGCAAGGGCGCGCCCCTCCTCCACCATCGAGGCCGGCAGCCGCCCCGCGAGCGCGCTGCCCCGGCCCAGCAGCCGTTCGAGGATCGTCTTGGCCATCGGACGCTCAGCGGGGTCCTTGGCCAGGGCGGACGCCACCGTGTCGCGCAGGGAGTCAGGGGCGCCCGACACGTCGGCCTCGTCGTAGACGATCCGCTGCATCACCTCGGACGGCGACCCCGCGCCGAACGGCGGCTTGCCCGTGGCGGCGAAAAGGATGGTCGACGCCCACGCGAACACGTCCGCGGCCGGGCCGATGCCCATGCCGCTCAGCTGCTCGGGGGACTTGTAGGCGGGGTCCTCGGTCATGTGCCCCCGGAAGGCCACGTTCACGGCCTCCATGGCGTGGGCGATGCCGAGGTCGCTCATGCGGGGACCGTCCTTGCCGAGGAGGACGTTCCCGGGCTTCAGGTCGTGATGGACGGCACCCGCGCGGTGGACGGCGGCCAGAGCGATCGCCATGCCGACGGCCAAGCGCTCGACGACGACGCTTCCGCGCACGCCCTCCTCGTCGACGAGCTGCTGGAGGGACGGCCCGTCCACCCACTCGCTCACCACGTAGGGGCGGTCGCCCTCCACATCGGCGTGCAGGATCGCCGCCGTGTAGAAGCCGGACACCTTCCGGGCCGCGGAGAACGCGTCGGCGAAACGCGACCGCGCGACCGGCTCGCCGCTCAGCCGCACGTGCAGGATCTTCACGGCGACGGGGCGGCCTGCCGGGTCCCTGCCGAGGAAGACGGCGCCCTGCTCGCCGACGCCGAGCCGGCCCGTGATCTCGAACGATCCGAGTCGTCCCGGGTCACCCGGCTGCAGGGGCAGCGCCTCGGGCATCTGACGAACCTCCGTCTCCTCCGGGGACGGCGTCCCCGGCCTCCCCGTTCCCTGCGCCCCCATGCCTGGCACCGGGGTCCTTTCTACCGCCTGCGCGGTACCGCGGCGGACCCGGTAGCGTCATGCGCGATGCCGCGAACACCGCTTACCCCCGCCGTGCTGAACGAGCAGCGCGCCGCACTCGGCCTGGCGCCCTACACGGGCGCGGACGAGCCCGCCGAGCTGCGCCGCGCGGCTCTGGACACGGTCCTCGCCGGTATCGGGACGGGCGGGGCGGAACCCAGCCGTCCGGTGGTCAGGGGAGCGGTGCGGTACCTGCTCGACCGTCTCGCCGAGCTGGCACCCGGTCGTTCGGTGGAGGTCCGAGTCCCTCCGCACGCCGCCGTTCAGTGCATCGACGGGCCGCACCATACCCGTGGTACGCCACCGAATGTGGTGGAGATGGACGCCGCCACGTGGATCGCGCTGGCCACCGGCCGCTCCACCTGGGAAGACGCGACGGCGACCGGAAGGATACGGGCGAGCGGCGCGCGCGCCGACCTGACCCCTTACCTCCCGTTGCCCCTCGATTGACTGGCCTGCCCGCCGGCGGCTCTCCCGTCGCCCGGACCGGACGCCGCCTCTCGACTGGACGGTGAGCGCGCGCATAGCGTGCGCGGGTGACGCGCGCCTTACCGGAGGTGGACCCGTGCTGATCGCGCACTGGACGTTCGACGCCGGCACCGTGGACGGCCGCCGGGCCGCCGACACCGCCGGCGCCGCCGCCCCCGCCGCCGAGCTGATGGAGGGCGCGAAGATCGTCCCAGGCAGGGACGGGGAGGCGCTGGCCCTCGGCGAGCACGACCGCGCCGTGATCCCCGCGGCGCCGCAGCTCGTCCTCAGCCAGATCTTCGGGTTCAGCCTGGCCTTCTTCGTCCGGGTGGACGAGGGCCCCACCGGTGAGTGGCGCAGCCTCCTCTACAAGCCCGTCGCCGAGAACGACGCGCGCGGACTGGGCCTTTGGCTGTACCCGGACGCGATGCGGCTGCGCGTCCAGTTGTTCACGGTCAAGGGCCCGGACTACGTCGACAGCACGGCCAGGCTGACCGTGGGGGAATGGGCGCACCTCGCCTTCGTCGTGGACACCCGGGGCATGGTCCTCCACGTCGACGGCGAGCAGGACGCGGCCGCCCCCCTGGAACATCCCGTCGTCACCCCGGCCGGGCCCATCTACCTCGGCAGGGAGCCCGCCAAGCCGGGCTTCGGCGGCCTCATCGACGATCTCCGCGTGTACGCCTCCCCGCTCGTCCCGGAGGCCGTCCGCACGCTGGCCGACCAGCCGAGCGGCTGACGCGGCCCCCTAGGGGGTGGCGTGGGCGAAGGGGAACTCGCGTTCCACGCAGCCGCGCCGCGCCTGGTCGTCCGGGTACCGCGACACGTCGCCGCACTGGGCCGCCTTGCCCAGCAGCCAGATGAGCGTTCCGGCGCCGACGAGCAGAGCGATCGCGGAGCAGACGACCCCCACGACGGCGGGGCGCCGGTCGGGGTCGCCCCGGACGAGGGACACCGTCCCCAGGACGAGGCCCAGCAGCGCTGGGACCATCCCCGCGAAGCACGCCGCAAGCCCTGCCAGACCGGCGATTCCGAGCACCTGCGAGGTCCGGGCCAGAGTGCTCCGCACGGGCGGGGCAGGGGGCGAGTGGGTCCGGTACCCGGGCAGCGTCATGGCGTTCCCTCCACGTGTCGTCCCCAGATTCCCGGAACCGCGTGGGGCCCGTGGTTCCGGGGAGTAAAGGTCCGTTAAGGAGATGCCACCGATCGGAGCAGGTGAACCGGGCATCTAGACTGGCGAACGTGCCTCTCCGTGACGGACGTTTGAGCCACGACCTCGATCCCTCCGACCGCGCTCCGCAGGACGCCTGCGGGGTCTTCGGCGTCTGGGTCCCCGCCGAACAGGCGGCCAGAGCCGAAGTGAGCAAGCTCACCTACTACGGCCTGTACGCGCTCCAGCACCGCGGGCAGGAGTCCGCGGGCATCGCCGTCAGCGACGGCTCCCGCATCGTCGTGTTCAAGGACATGGGCCTCGTCGCCCAGGTCTTCGACGAGTCGGTGCTGAACACCCTGCGCGGCCACATCGCCGTCGGCCACTGCCGCTACTCCACGACCGGCTCGCCCACGTGGGAGAACGCGCAGCCCACGTTCCGGTCCAACGACGACGGCGGGCTGGCGCTCGTCCACAACGGCAACCTCATCAACACGCCGGAGCTGGCCGCGCGGCTGGAGCCCGGCGTGCTGACCGCCACGAGCGACACAGAGGTTCTGACTGCTCTGCTCGCTTCGCATGGCACGGGCAGTGCGTTGGAGGCGGCGCGGGAGATCCTTCCCGCGACCCGCGGCGCGTTCTCCCTCGTCTTCATGGACGAGGGGACGCTGTACGCCGCCCGCGACCCCGAGGGCATCCGGCCGCTCGTGCTCGGCGCCCTGGAGGACCGCGGCTGGGTGGTCGCGTCCGAGACGGCCGCGCTCGACATCGTCGGCGCCCGGTTCGTCCGGGAGATCGAGCCGGGCGAGATGGTCGCGCTGGACGGCGAGGGCGTGCGGTCCGAGCGGTTCGCCGAGCCGCGCCCGAAGGGCTGCCTGTTCGAGTACGTGTACCTGGCGCGGCCCGACACGACGATCGCCGGGCGCAGCGTGCAGGCCACCCGCGTCGAGGTCGGGCGCCGGCTGGCCCGCGAGCACCCCGTCGAGGCCGACATGGTCATCCCGACGCCGGAGTCGGGCACCCCGGCCGCGATCGGCTACGCCGAGGCGTCCGGGATCCCCTACGGCCAGGGCCTGGTGAAGAACTCCTACGTCGGCCGGACGTTCATCCAGCCGTCCCAGACGATCCGCCAGCTCGGCATCCGGCTGAAGCTGAACCCGCTGCGGGAGGCGATCGAGGGCAAGCGCCTGGTCGTGGTGGACGACTCGATCGTGCGCGGCAACACCCAGCGCGCCATCGTGGCGATGCTGCGGGACGCGGGCGCCGCCGAGGTCCACGTGCGGATCTCCAGCCCGCCCGTCTCGTGGCCCTGCTTCTACGGCATCGACTTCGCCACCCGGGCCGAGCTGATCGCCGGGAACCTGTCGGTGGAGGAGATCCGCGACTCCATCGGCGCCGACTCGCTCGGCTACATCTCCCTGGACGAGCTCATCTCCGCCTCGCACATCGCCAAGGACGAGCTGTGCCGGGCGTGCTTCGACGGCCAGTACCCCATCCCGGTGGAGCAGGACTCCCGCGGCAAGCACCTGCTGGAGGCCACCCGATGACGCAGCGCCCGACGACCTCCTACGAGGCCGCAGGCGTCGACATCGCGGCGGGCGAGCGAGCCGTCGAGCTGATGAAGTCCCGGGTGGCCCGTTCGAGGCGCCCCGAGGTCGTCGACGACGTCAGCGGTTTCGCCGGGCTCTTCGACGCCTCGGCGCTGCTGCGCTACAGGCGGCCCCTGCTCGCGACGTCCACGGACGGCGTCGGTACCAAGGTCGACCTGGCGCGGCGCCTCGGCGTCTACGACACGATCGGGCACGACCTGGTCGGCATGGTCATCGACGACCTCGCCGTGTGCGGCGCGGAACCGCTGTTCATGACCGACTACATCGCCTGCGGCAAGGTCGTGCCGGAACGCGTCGCCGACATCGTCGGCGGGATCGCGGACGCGTGCGCCCTGGCCGGGTGCGCCCTCGTCGGCGGCGAGACCGCCGAGCACCCGGGGCTGCTGGAGGCGGACGAGTTCGACGTCGCGGGCGCCGGTACGGGGGTCGTGGAGGCCGACCAGATCCTGGGGCCGGAGCGCGTGAGGGCGGGCGACGTCGTGCTCGCCATGGCGTCGTCCGGCATCCATTCGAACGGGTACTCGCTCGTCCGGCACATCCTGGCGACGACGGACCTGACGCTGGAGAGCCGGCCGGCGGAGCTCGACCGTCCGCTGGGGGAGGAACTGCTCACCCCCACGCGCATCTACGCCAAGGACTGCCTGGCTCTGACCCAGGCGGGTGGGGTGCGGGCCTTCGCGCACATCACCGGCGGCGGGCTGGCGGCGAACCTGGCCCGGTCGCTCCCTCCGGGAGTGGACGCCGTGCTGAGCCGCTCCTCCTGGGAGGTCCCAGCGGTGTTCCGCCTGCTCCAGGAGCACGGCGAGGTGCCTCAGGCGGAGATGGACAAGACGTTCAACCTCGGTGTCGGCATGGCGGCGATCGTCGCGCCGGACCGCGCCGACGAGGCGCTGCGGCTGCTGGCGTCGCGCGGGGTGCCGTCCTGGGCGCTCGGTGAGATCACCGAGGGCACCGGCAAGGCGACGCTGCGCTGACCCCGGTTCGCGCCGACCCCGGCGGGCTCCGGAGACACGTCGACGGGCCTGAGGGGGACGCTGAGCGACTCCCAGGCCTCTCAGGCCAGGCGAAGGACGGCGCCGCGATCCGGACGTGCCCAAGGGCGGCTCAGAGAGATCGCCGAACAGCGTGATCCCCGGACGCCCGGAGGGCGCAGACGAACGCCACCGCCCGGCGGTGCGGGCGGTGGCGTCTCTGTCCGCCGGTCAGCCGGAGGTGCCGTCCTTGCGGGTCTCCGTGCCGTACTCATCGGCGTAGTCGGCGTACTTCTCGGCGAGCTCGTCATAGGAGTCTTCGCCGGAGTCGCTGACTCCTAGTTCATCCTTAAGGCGGTCGAGGTCCGTGTTGCCGGTGCTGTACTTGAGCTGCCGGGCAACCTTCACCTGCTTGGCCTTGGCTCGGCCGCGACCCATTGGCTCGACCCCCTCGATGGTCAGGGCTTTCGTGGGCCCATCAACGCGCGCGTGTACCACACGAACCGGTGCCTGATGAGCCATGCGTCAGTCACGGGTACAACCGTACCCGTTTTGCGCCTGGCTCGGTACATCGACGGTACGTGGCGGCGCCCCTGTTGCTGATGACGACAGCGTATCCGGTGGTCATCTCAACGTGTGAAGGCCACCGTGGGACGGTCGTACGCAACCCCACAGCGGCCCTCACAACGGTTTTGCAACGGTCTAAACAGCTCTAGGAAGCCCACCGCCCGGACCGCGCCTCCCTGGGACCGTGCAGACCGCGCCCGAAAAGCACAGACCCCGGCCGGAGACAGAGGCCTGCCCGGAGGATCAGAGAAGGATGCCCCGGAGCCTGCCGACCTCGGACATCCGGCGCTCGGCGAGGCGGTCGGCCGCCACCGCCGGCGGGACGCCGTCGTCGGAGGCCAGCGCGAAGATCTTCCGGGTCGTGTCGAAGATGCCCGCCGCGCGGGACTTCGCGCGGTCGAAGTTGAACCCCTCGATCTCGTCCGCGACCTGGATCACGCCGCCGGAGTTCACCACGTAGTCGGGCGCGTAGAGGATGCCGCGGTCCGCGAGGCTCTTCTCCACGCCCGTGTGGGCGAGCTGGTTGTTCGCGGCGCCGCAGACCACCTTGGCGGCCAGCACGGGCACGGTGTCGTCGTTGAGAGAGCCGCCGAGGGCGCACGGCGCGTACACGTCGAGCTCCGTACGGACCATGGCGTCGCCGTCTGCGACGACTTCCACCTCGGGGTGCAGTGCCCTGACCCGGTCGACGGCGGTCTCGTTCACGTCGCAGATCACGACGTCCGCGCCGTCCTCGCGGAGGTGCTCCACCAGGCGGTGGCCGACCTTCCCGACGCCTTCCACACCGACCCGCTTGCCGCGCAGCGTGGCCGTGCCCCACACGGTCTCGGCCGCGGCCCGCATGCCCTGGAACACACCGAACGCCGTGAGGATGGACGAGTCGCCCGCTCCGCCGTGCGCGACCGTGCGGCCGGTGACGAAACGGCACTCGCGCGCGACGATGTCCATGTCCTCGCTGAAGGTGCCCACGTCGCACGCCGTGTAGTACCGGCCGTTGAGCGACTGGACGAACCGTCCGTAGGCCCGCAGCATCGCCTCGGACTTGTCCTTGGCGGGGTCGCCGATGATGACGGCCTTGCCGCCGCCGAGGTCGAGCCCGGCCAGGGCGTTCTTGTACGCCATCCCCCGCGACAGGTTCAGGACGTCGGCGAGGGCCTCCTCCTCGGAGCCGTACGGGTAGAAGCGGGTGCCTCCCAGGGACGGGCCGAGCGCGGTGGAGTAGATGGCGATGATCGCGCGCAGGCCGCTGGCCTCGTCCTGGCAGAAGACGACCTGCTCGTGTCGGGGTTCGGTGCCCTTGTGGGGCGCCCCGAAGACATTAGGCACGGTAGTGCCCTCCTCTCTGTCTCTAAGATCAGCCTAGGGTGCGCGATGGCGCCACGCCCGACCGAATCTCATGTCACGATGCGATTCTCATGTCACGATGCGATGGTGCTTCCGTACGCGGCGTACCTACGGGTTTATGAACCGGTGACCGCCTTCCCGGAGCCCGCGCGGACCCTGTGGACGGTCTACGCCGACTCCCGGCGGCGTCCCAGGCGGATCCACGCGCTCGGGGTGGAGCACCAAGAGGCCGTGCTCAGGCTGACGGGCTCCCCGCCCGACGTCGTCCCGGACCGGGACAGCAGGGACGCCTACGTCCGCCGCCTGGAAGACATGGTCTACGTGTGCCCCTGGGAGACGCGGCTGCGGTCGTGGCTGGCCTTCGAGCGCTTCAGGGACGAGCACGCGGCGGGCGTGGCGGCGGCCTTCGTCCCGCCGCCCCTGTCCGAGCGGGTGAGGGACGACTTCGAGCGGTGGAAGAAGGGCGGCCGCTCGCTGCGCCCGCACATCCTGACGAGCACCTGGCACGTCCCGCTGGACTGGTTCGTCCCGTTCGCCCGCGATGAGCGGTGCCTGATGCTCGGCACGCCGGGCACCGGGTACCGGCAGACGGACGACGCGGCGGCCGTCCACCAGCCCGCGGCGGAGGATCTCGCCGCCCCCGGCCCGGCGACGGCCGCCCCCGCGCGGACCCTCATCTACGTCACGACGATGGGGGAGGCGCGCCGCCGGGTGGCGGCGGCGCTCCCGGTGGTGCGCGAGAACCTCGGCGACGGGACGGATGAGATCTACCTCCTGTCGGCGGGCCGGCTGGAGACGCTCGGCCGCTGGCTCGGCGAGTTCCACCCCCGCGCGCTCGTGGAGCTCGACTACGGAGGGCTCGTCCATCTGCTGGACGACACGACGCTCCGGATGGACGAGTCGGTCGCCGAGATGACGGTGGCCCTCACCGGGATGGAGCGGGGTGAGGTCGAGCTGACCGTCGCGATGTACAAGCGTCTCCTCGCCCGCTGGCGCCCTGTACGGGCCCTCGAGGCCGCGAACTAAAACAAATTTCCCGAATCTGCGCGCGATACGACTATACGTGTCGCTAGAATCACGCAGCGTGACCCAGTGGCCACCGGAGACGCACGGCACCTCGCTCCCGCGGGGATGTTTGCACGCAACTACCGCCAGGAACTTGCTTGTTGCGCTGAGTGGTGGCAAGGTTACACGTTGTGATGTCATAGTGGCTCTTTCGGGCCATAGGGGACATCAGTGACCACGCGAGATCAATCGCAGGATCGCTGTCATCGGTCCACGGAGGAGAGGCCGCAAACATGTCAGCACGTACGCCAGAGGCCGAGCCCCTGCTGACGCCGGCGGAGGTGGCGACGATGTTCCGCGTCGACCCCAAGACCGTCACGCGCTGGGCGAAGGCGGGAAAGCTCACGTCGATCCGCACGCTCGGCGGACACCGCCGCTACCGCGAGGCGGAGGTGCGGGCACTGCTCGCGGGAATCCCGCAGCAGCGCTCGGAGTAGAGGCTCCGACCGGCCGGGCTCCAGGGGAGCCCTCCGGACGCACACGGCACAAGAGGGGGGCGGCCAGGAGGCCCTCGAACGGACCTCGCGCCGGGATTCGTGCGAGGCCCCGGTTGAGGCCTCCTGGCCGACACGGGACGACGGTCATCCGAGAACCGTCGGTCCCGGACGCCGTACCCGCGCCGTTCCCCGGCCGGGCGCCCGAGCGCCCGGTCCGGGGGCGGCGCGGTACCGGCTAGGGCCGCTCCCACTCGGGCCGCTCCCATGCGGGCTGCTACTACTCAGGCTGCCACTCCTTGGTACGGGAACGTTCCACGGGCTTCGCCGGGAACCGCGGCCCGGCCTTGCGGGCAACGCCCTACTGATCTGGGGGTTGTGTCCGGTTGTGGACGCGGCCGAGTTGGATGTCCGAAACTCCGCGCACGTCAGCGCGATAATCCCAGGTCGAACGGTTACTGGTGCATCGCCGGACGGCTACTGGCTCATCTCTTCGTGGGCCAGCTTGTCGAACAGCTCGCCCGTGCCCGGGTCGTGCCGGCCGGAGACGTGCATGATGACCACGAGCTGGTCGACCAGCAGCCGTTCCAGGTCGGGCCGGGACACGTCGCCGTTCTCCAGCCAGTCCAGCCCGGCGGTCTCCACCGTCGCCATCCAGCAGCGCAGCGTGAGGCGCAGGATCGGCGGGGGGACGTCGATCTCCAGCGAGTGCAGGATCCGGTCCAGCAGCAGCCGGCGGATCCCGTCGACGATCTCGCCGGCCTCGCCCGAGCGGTCGGCCGGGCCGCCCCGCAGCAGCGCCGTGTAACCGGCCGCGTGGCTCTCCACGAAGTCGAAGTAGCGCTTCAGCGAGATCCGCAGCCGTTCGAGCGGCTTGCCCTCGGTGGGCGGTTCGAGCAGCACCGAGAGCTGCTTGGCGGCGCTGCCGAGCGCGGCGATGTAGAGCTCGTTCTTGCCGCCGAAGTAGTGGTAGACCAGCGCGCGGGAGGCGCCCGCCTTCGCCGCCACGTCGTCGATCGAGACGTCCTCGGGCGAGCGCGTGCTGAACAGCTGCAGCGCGGCCTCGATCAGCTCGTCCCGCCGCTCGTCCACGCTGAGCCGGCGACGGCCGCGGCCGCCGCTCGGCCGGCCTCGCGCCTTCTCACCGGCCACCGCACGATCTCCCACCTGGGCAGGGTATCCGAGCGGGGCGCGCGGAGGGCGCAACAAGGGGCGCGCCGCCGCGGGGCCGCCGCCGGGCCGTCCCGAGGGCCGGGCGCCTGCTTCGCGGGAGGCTGTGTCAGAGGGCGCTGTCATGGGCCATGATCGTTCCGAGCGCCGCTGTGATCCTTAACACCACAGGCCTGAACCACCATTGTCGGATGCCCGTTACTCACTGTTGCGGCGGTATGTGGGGAAGGCGCGGCATCATGGCATCTCCTCCCGAGCGGAGGGCGGCGCGCCGAATCTCCCACCGGCGCGGCGCCGCGGCAGGTCCTGCAGGTCCCCCTGGACGGAGTGCCATGTCAGCAGATGAAGCAAACCCCCCGCACGACAGGCCGGGGAAGGGTTCGGTGCCACGCCCGCGCACCGAGCCCTCTCCCGCGCCGCGCGACGAGGGCAGGACGGTGCCCGCGCCGAAACCGACGATCCGCAATGTCGCCGAACGCGCCGGGGTGTCCAAATCGCTCGTCTCGCTGGTCATGCGGGGGTCACCGCACGTGAGCGAGCGCCGCAGGCAGGCCGTCCTGCAGGCCGCACGCGAGCTCGGCTACCGCCCGAACGCCGTGGCGCGCAGCCTGGTCGAGGGGCGCACCCGGCTGATCGGCGCCATCGTCGCCGACCTGCACAACCCGTTCTTCGCCGAGTTCCTCGACGGCCTCCAGGAGAGCCTGCACGGCGCCGGGCTGAGGATGCTGGTCGGCAGCGGCCGCTGGGACCCGATGTTCGAGGCCGAGGCGGTCGAGGCGTTCCTGGAGATGCGGGTGGACGGGCTGGTCCTGCTCAGCGTCGTCCCGGAGTCGCTCAAGGAGGCCGCCGCCAGCGTCCCGGTGGTGGTCGTCGGAGAGCGCGACGTCCACGGGATCGACATCGTGGTCGACGACGACGAGCTCGGCGCGAACCTCGCCGTCGACCACCTCGTCCAGCTCGGCCACCGCCGGATCGCGCACATCGAGGGCACCCGCTCCACCACCGCCCGCTACCGCCGCGCCGGGTACGAGAAGGCGATGCGCCGCCACGGCCTGGCCGACGAGATCGTCGTCGAGGCCGGCGACTTCACCGAGGACGGCGGCTACCGCGCCGCGAGCTCCCTGCTGCGCCGCGACGCCCGGCCCACCGCGATCTTCGCTCCCAACGACCTGGTCGCGACCGGTGCCCTGTCGGCCGCCGACGAGCTCGGCATGCGGGTCCCGGCGGACCTGTCGATCGTCGGCTACGACAACACCCACCTCGCGGCGATCCGGCACATCTCGCTGACCAGCGTGGACCAGCCCCGCCGCGACATGGGCCGGGTGGCCGCCGAGATGCTCACCGCCCGCATCGGCGACCCGTCCCGCGCCGCGCGGCAGAAGCTGGTCGTCCCGCACCTGGTGGTCCGCTCGACGACGGGCCCCGCCCCCGCCCCCTGACCTGGCCTGCGCACCCCCGCAGCACGTCCCCCGCCATCCTTCACTCCCCGAGGCCCCTTACGCGCCGCACCCCGAGGTGCCGCCGCCCAGGCCGCACGACGCCGTGATCTCCGCTCCCGCGGTTCGCCGCTGCCCGCCGTACGCGGTGTCGTGGCAGAGGGCGGTTATGGCCGGGGTACGCGAACGGTCGATCGTTCCGCGCGCCTGTGCGCCCCGGGTAAGGGCACGGCCAAACCTGCCGCGTTCGCGGGGACGGGCCCGCGGGCCAGGTGGTTAATGGGACTTCACCGTCGGCGGGCGGTCCCGGGTGGCCTCGCGGTAGGCCGCCGGGGCGGGCCCGCCGGCGGTCGGTACAAGGGTCTGTTCAGCCAGGGGGTAAAGCTCGTGCGTGATCCGGAACTGGTGTCGTGCGCGCAGCGCGCGGCGAGCGAACTGGAACAAGCGTGGTCGGAGTGGCGGCACGCCCGCGGCCTCGCCGAGCAGGTGTCGGAGTCCGTCGCCAGCTACGTGGCCCATTCGATCGACCACCCGTGGGGCCGCCCGCGCGTGGTCCTCGGCCTGGACGCGGACGAGGCGCGCGCCCTGGCCGCCCTCCTGGGCAAGGAGGACCCGCTGCGCGGCTGATTTCCCCGACTTCGTTTGACGAACCTGCGCCGGTGTGCAGACTGTCAGGGTCGGTAACGAAGGCATCACGGAGGAAACGGCCTGTGCGGATCAATCGAGGCGGCCCCGCGGTCGCCGGTATCGCGCTGTGCCTGGGCGCGCTCGTCGCGTGCAACGGTTCCTCCGGGGCGTCCGGCGGGGGTGAGGCGGCCGGGCCGCCGACGGCCGGGCCGGCGTCCCCGGGCGCGTCCAGGGGCGGCGAGTCGCCCGCGTCCGCCAAGGGGGACCCGGCGTCCCTGAACGGCAAGGTGATCGTCATCGATCCCGGGCACAACGGCGGGAACGCCTCCCACCCGTCCGAGATCAACCGTCAGGTGAAGATCGGCAACGGCAGCAAGGCGTGCGACACGACCGGTACCGAGACCAAGGCCGGCTACGCCGAGCACGCCTTCACCTGGGACGTGTCGAAGCGGCTCGCCGACCTCCTGCGCTCCCGGGGCGCGAAGGTCACGCTGACCCGCAAGGACGACAAGGGCGTCGGCCCCTGCGTCACCGAGCGCGCCGCGGTCGGCAACCGGCTGAAGGCCGATGCCGCGCTGTCCATCCACGCCGACGGGGCGTCGGCGTCCGGGCACGGCTTCCACATCATCGAGCCGCTGTCGATCGGCCGGAACTCCGAGATGGTGTCCGGCTCCGCCGAGCTGGGCGAGGCGCTCCGGAACGCCTACCACGAGGGCACCGGCATCCCGTACTCCAACTACCTCGGCAAGAAGGCGATCGACCGCCGCGACGACCTCGGCGGCCTCAACATGTCGACCGTGCCGAAGGTCTTCATCGAGTGCGGCAACATGCAGAACGCGGGCGACGCGGAGAAGCTGTCCAGCGCGCCCTTCCGGCAGCGCATCGCAGAGTCCCTCGCCGCCGGCTTCCAGACGTATTTGAATTGAGTTCTTCTCCTGCTGTGCCTATGGCAGTGCTCTCCTCCTTCGGGCCTGGCGGCCCTCCATCGTCGGGCACTGCGGGCGATCGCTGGCATCGCTCCGTCTCGCCTTGGCGGCTCGCTGCGCGATCAGATTCTTGCTTCGCTCGAATCTGCCTTCGGACGCGATCGCAACCATTGAGGTTGTTGCGTGGTTGCGGCGACGGCTGAGGCCGGGTGGCGGCGGCTCTTGCGGTGCGAGGTCGTCGCTTGAGCGCGGTTGGAGCCCGGCCTGTGGCTGATGGGGCTCGCGCCTTCCGGTCGGCTTGACGGCGATCCGGGGCGCGTGGGGCGTTTCCAGCGGGCAGGATGAGCGGATGCGTGATCTTCGTCGTGTGCGTGAACAGCTGCTCGGGGCCGGTTACACCGTCGCGGGGGTGCGTGAGGCGCTCGGGCCGGTCGCGGGCGGGGCGCTGGCGCGGGACGAGGTCGTGCCCGCGCTGCGGGCGACGGCCGGCGGGTCGCCGGTCGAGGCGCTCACCCGGCTGTTCTGGCTCCAGGTGCCCGTGCCCGAGGACGCCGTCGCCGCGGACGGTCTGGTCGCGGCGGGGCTCGCGGAGGCGTCCGGCGGGCAGGTGCGGGCGCTGCTGCGGGTCGAGCCGCTGGAGGCGGTGGACGGGGACGGGCACGCCGGTTACGCCGTCTCCGATCTGAAGGTCCGGCCCGGCGACGGGCGCGTCCCGGCGGACGATCACGTTGTGGGCACGGGCGGCGCGTCCGCGAACCTGGCACAGCTGGTCGTCCACAAGCCTGTGGACAACGTGCTCGATCTGGGCACGGGTTGCGGGGTCCAGGCGGTGCACGTCGCCGGGCGCTCCCCGGCCGCGCGCATCACCGCGACGGACGTGAATCCGCGCTCGCTGGAGCTGGCCGCGATGAGCTTCGCGCTGTCCGGCGTGGAGGGCGCCGAACTCCTGCGCGGGTCGCTTCTGGAGCCGGTCGAGGGCCGCCGCTTCGACCTGATCGTGTCGAATCCGCCGTTCGTCGTCGCGCCGCCCGGCGACCGGCGCTTCACCTACCGCGAGTCGGGGATGGCGGGCGACGACTTCTGCCGGCGGCTCGTCCGGAGCGCCCCGCGGTACCTGAACGACGGCGGATACTGCCAGCTCCTGGCCAACTGGCTGCATGTCGGAGGGGTGCCGTGGGAGGAGCGCGTCGGCGCCTGGGTGGACGGCTGCGACGCGTGGATCGTCCAGCGCGACGTCCAGGATCCGGCGGAGTATGCCGAACTGTGGCTCCGGGACTCGTGCGAGGCGGGCACGCCCGAGTACCGGTCGCGGTACGAGGCGTGGCTCGATCACTTCGAGCGGGAGAACGTCACCGGGATCGGGTTCGGCTGGATCACGTTGCGGCGCGCCGAGCGCCCCGACGTTCGGATCGAGGAGCTCCGGCACGCCGTCGATCAGCCTGTGGGCGCGTACGCGCACGAGGTGCTGGACGGCCTCGCGAAGGCCGACGAGTTTTCCACAGCCTGTGGACGGCTGCTCGCGGCGGTGCCCGGTCTCGTCCAGGAGCAGATCGGCCCGCCCGGCGCCGAGGACCCGGAGCGGATCGTGCTCCGGCAGACGCGGGGGCTCCGCCGCGCCGCGGGCGTGGGGACGGTCGAGGCCGCCCTCGCCGGGGTCTGCGACGGCACCCTGCCCCTCGACCGGCTTCTCGACGCCATCGCCCAGCTCACCGGAGCCGACCCCGGCGAGGTCCGCGCGCACGCCGAGGCCGTCCTGCCGGAGCTGATCGCGGACGGCTTCTTCGGTTAGGGGCGTCGGCTTGCGGCGCGTCGCCCTTCAGCGAGCGCTGGAAGGGGCAACACGCCGCTCGCCGATGGGACTCCTCAGCCGCGGGCTTCGTCGAGGGTGCGGAAGGCGCTGCCGCGCAGGCGGCGCGACAGGTCGCGGTTGACGCGGTGCGCCCAGAGCGGGCCGCCGTAGATCATGCCGGTGTAGCCCTGGACGAGGGTCGCGCCCGCCCGGACGCGTTCCCACACGTCGTCGGCCGTCTCGACCCCGCCGACCGAGACCAGCGCGAGCCGCCCGCCCGTGCGCGACCGCAGCCGGCGCAGGACCTCCAGCGACCGCTCCCGCAGCGGCGCGCCCGACAGCCCGCCGGTCTCCTTGACCAGTGCGGGCGGGCTGAGCAGGGCGTCGCGGCCGATCGTGGTGTTGGTCGCGATGATGCCGTCGAGGCCCAGTTCGAGCGCGAGGTCGGCGACGGCGTCGACGTCGTCGTCGGCCAGGTCCGGCGCGATCTTCACCAGCAGCGGGACGCGGCGCGCGGACGCGCGGTCGGCGGCCTCGCGCACGGCCGTCAGCAGCGGGCGCAGGTGCTCCACGGCCTGGAGGTTCCGCAGGCCGGGGGTGTTGGGGGAGCTGACGTTGACGACGAGGTAGTCGGCGTGCGGGGCGAGCCGCTCGGTGCTGGCCACGTAGTCGGCGGCCGCCGAGGCCTCCGGGACGGCCTTCGTCTTGCCGATGTTGGCGCCGACGACCGTCCCCGGCGCGCGCCGGGCGAGCCGCCGCGCGGCGGCCTCGGAGCCCGCGTTGTTGAAGCCCATCCGATTGATGACCGCCCGGTCGGGTGCGAGCCGGAACAGCCGCGGGCGCGGGTTGCCGGGCTGCGGGCGCCCGGTCACCGTCCCGATCTCGACATGGCCGAAGCCGAACGCGCCCAGCGCCGCGTAGGCGACGGCGTCCTTGTCGAAGCCGGCGGCGAGCCCGAGCGGGCTCGGGAAGTCCAGCCCGAACGCGCGGACGGCCAGCGCGGGATCGCGGGGCGCGAGCAGCCGCCGCAGCGCGGGCACCGCGCCGGGCACCGCCTGGATCGCGTGCAGCGCCCGCAAGGTCAGGTGGTGGACGGTCTCCGCCGGAGCACGGGAGATGACCAGTGAGAACAGGAGTCGATACATCGCCGCCAGTATCCCAGCCGCCCCGCCGGGAAATCGGTTGAGGGGTCGCCGGGCCGCTGCCTACCCTGACCGCATGCTGGTCAATGCCGAGGCCACCGCCTGGTGGCCCACACCGCAGCGCGTCTACCGCGACCGTCCCGCCGGCAGGTCCGGCCGGGACGCGATCGGCGTCTGAGCCGCAGGCTCCCGCGCGGCCGGACCTGGGTGCGAACGAACCACCACACACCCAGCCGAACGGGAGAACCTCATGTCCAAGAGCCGTGGCCGGAACGGCATGCTCGGCGTAGGCGGCCAGCGCAGGAACCTGTCGCGCGGCGAGCTGCGCGGCGGCAAGGCGCGGGCCGCCGACCGCGACGCCCAGACGGCCGCCGAGAAGAGGAAGGAGCTGCTCCGCAAGATGCGCGAGCGCAACGAGCAGCACCCCACCGCCGGCGACGAGTAGGTAGCAGAACCGCGCCGGCCCTACCAAGGGTCGGCGCGGTTCAGCCGCCCGCAGGTCGAGGACCTGCCCAGCGGGCTGGGTTTTCAGCGCAACCACGCGACGACCTCAACGGTTGCGATCGCGTCCAAAGGCAGATTCGAGCGAAGCAAGAATCTGATCGCGCAGCGAGCCGCAAGGCGAGACGGAGCGATGCCAGCGATCGCCCCTTTCTTCGACGATGGAAGGCGCTCAGCGCCTGAAGGAGGAGAAGAAAGAGTTCAAATCGCTCACTGTTACCCGCCATGTCGAGCGGGCGCCGTGGCCGATGGGGCGTAGGACGTTCGCGTGCGCCCAGCGTGTGGGGGCGACGACGAGGGTGCGCCAGAGTCGGCGGAGGATCCGGGCGGCGAGCCGCCATGACGCGGCGGCTCCGGCGACGAGGGGTGCCAGCAGGTAGCGCCATACGGCCCGCGCGGGGATGACGATCAGGATGCGTCCCAGCCAGGCCAGGAAGCGTCCGATCAGCCGCCACGACCAGACCATCGCGGCGGCGAAGGCGCGCCAGCCGGCCGCGAGCGCGCCGCCGAGGACGCCGAGGACGATGAGGGCGCCGCGGCCGAGCCAGGTGAGACCGGCCCAGAGGGCTCGGGCGAGCCAGGCGATGCCGAGCAGCGGCGGGCGCAGGACGTAGCGCCACAGCAGCACGGCCGGCAGGACGACGAGGACGCCGACGAGCAGGCCGATGCCCTTGAAGAGCAGCCCGAAGCCGCGCCCGACGACGCCGAGGAGGCGGGCGAGTCCGCGGCCGAGCGCCTGGAGGGGACGGAGCAGCAGGAACACGAGCAGCCCGCCGAGACCGCGCCCGACCAGGGAGAGGAACCGGCCGATCGGCGCGATCAGGACGCGGTGGAGCCACCGGGCCAGCCGCCCGGTCCCGCGCCCGAACCACCGCAGGAAGCCGAGGACCACGACGACGGCGAGCCAGCGCAGCGGCCGGACGACGAGGATGTCGAGCAGTGCGGCGATGCCGTGTCCGATGGCGGCCAGGAGCCGTCCGGCCGGGGCCAGCAGCCACCGGTACAGCGCGAGCCACGCGCCGCGCAGCAACCGGCCGAGCAGGCGGGCGAACCGGCCCGGGGCCCGCATGAGAACGTTCCACGCCGCCCGGACCCCGCGGGCCGTCAGGACGGCGAGGTCCCAGCCGAGCCGCAGCGGGATCACCACGATCAGCGCCAGCACGCGGGCGGGGACGACGATCCATGACGGACCCGGTCTCGCCGGAACCGGTTCCGCGGGGCGCCGCTTCGTCAGGTCGACCGGGGCCGCTGAGTCGTTTCCGGTGGTCACCGCAGCCTTCCTCGCTCTCCGCCCCGGGTGTGCGCCGCACGCGCGCGGCACATGCATGTGACTCGGCGCGCGGGTGTCCGGTTCCAGGGGGTTGAACCCGCATCGAGGTGTTCACCGTATTGCTCCTCGATCCGGGAGAGCGTCGGCTCCACCTCGATCGACGTGCGGGACCTGGAACCGGAGCCGGGGCCCAGGACGACCTGGAGGAACACGACATGAAATTCCCACGTTGGGCGATCCCCGCTGCGGCCGCCCTGACCGCGTCGGGACTGGTACTGACCGCGTGCGGGCAGGAGAAGGCCGGGGGCAAGCAGAACGCGGGCGCCCAGGCGCAGGCGAAGCCGTCCGCCGAGGCGCCGGCGTCCCCGGCCCCCGAGCCGACGGTGCTGGAGGTCGCCAGCGTCACCAAGCTCGGCAGGGTCGTGACCGACGGCAAGGGCATGACCCTCTACCGCTTCGACAACGACACCGCCCGCCCGCCCGCGTCGACCTGCGCGAACGCGTGCGCCAAGGCATGGCCGCCCGTGTGGGCGGGGCAGGGGAACACCGAGGTCAAGGGCGTCCAGCAGTCGCTGGTCGGCAAGGTGAAGCGCCCGGACGGCAAGTGGCAGGTCACCCTCGGCGGGTGGCCGCTCTACAAGTTCGCCAAGGACCTCAGCCCCGGCGACACGAAGGGCCAGGGCGTGGGCGGCACCTGGTACGCCGCGGCGCCGACCGGCAAGAAGGCGGCCCCGCTCAAGCAGGCGAACGGCCGGCGCTGGACGGGCGGGACGGCCGTCAAGGTGAGGCGGGACCCGAAGCTCGGCCTGATCCTGACCGACGGCAAGGGCATGACGCTCTACCGCTTCGACAAGGACAAGAACAAGCCGCCGACGACCAACTGCTTCGGCTCGTGCAAGAAGGCGTGGCCGCCGGTCGTGTTCAAGGGCTGGAAGAACCTCAAGCTCGAAGGCGTCTCCAGGAAGGCCGTCAACTTCATCGAGCGCAAGGACGACGGCAAGTGCCAGCTCACCATCGACGGCTGGCCCATGTACTACTACGGGCAGGACAAGCAGCCCGGAGACACCAAGGGCCAGGGCGTGGGCGGGGTCTGGTGGGCCACGACCCCGACCGGCAAGAAGGCGGCCGGCACGGGCTCGGGCTCCGGCACCGGTGACGGTGACGGTGGCGGTGGCGGTGGCGGAGGCTACGGGTCGGGCGGCGGTTACTGAGCCGCCACCGCGCCACACCGCCCGCAGGACGGACCGTCCTCACAGGCGAAGGCGCGGGGGGCGCGCGGGTCGGTCGGGGTCCGCGCTCCCTCCGCGCCTTCTTCACGCTCCGCGCCTTCTCCAAGCCATGACCATCGTGCGGTGACCACCGTCCGATGCCCTCCGCGCGGTGAAGAACATGCGCTGACCTTGGTGAACGGGTCACGGCAGGGCCATCCTCAAGTCAAGATCTTTTGCCTTCCGATTACGCTCCGGATCTCGACACTTACCTGAACAGATGGTCTGATGGGGGGCCAATCCCACCAGGGGTGCGGCCCGGCGAAGTGCCCGCAGCCAGGTGGGGGTTTCGGAGGCCCCATGGTCGAGCGAGTCGATCGAGCGGAGAGCGACCAAGCGGGAGACGCCAGGCGCCGGCGGGGGACGACCCGGCGGCACGGCCCCGCGGAGCGGGCTCGATCGGCGTGGCCGAGGGCCGCGGTGGCGCTGGCCCTGCTGGCCGCCGGTCTGACGGCCTGCGGGGACGGCGGTGGCGGCGCACCGAAGCTCACCTGGTACATCAACCCCGACAACGGCGGCCAGGCGGCGATCGCGAAGTCCTGCACGCAGGCCGCGGGCGGCCGGTACCGGATCGAGACCTCGCTCCTGCCGAGCGACGCGACGCAGCAGCGCGAGCAGCTGATCAGGCGGCTGGCCGCCAAGGACTCCGGGCTCGACCTCATGAGCCTGGACCCCGTGTTCGTGGCGGAGGCCGCCAACGCCAAGTTCCTGCGCCCGTTCACCAAGAGCGAGGCCGCGCCGCTGACCGAGGGCGTGTTCGCCTCCGCCGTGCAGAGCTCGATGTGGGAGGGCAAGCTCTACGCGGCGCCCTTCTGGGCCAACACGCAGCTGCTGTGGTACCGCAAGTCGGTGGCGAAGAAGGCGGGCATCGACCCGAACGCACCCGGCTTCACCTGGGACAAGCTCATCGACGCGGCCGTCCGCACGAACACGACGATCGGCGTCCAGGGCAACCGGTACGAGGGCTACATGGTGCTGATCAACGCCCTGATCGCCTCGGGTGGGGGCCGGATCATCAGCGACGCCGAGAAGGGCGACGGCGCGAACATCGAGATCGACTCGCCGGCCGGGCAGCGGGCGGCGGAGATCATACGCAAGTTCGCCACGTCGAAGGCCGCGAGCCCGACGCTGTCCACCGACACCGAGGAGGAGTCGCGGTCGACGATCAACGGCCGGCGCGGCGGCTTCCTGCTCAACTGGGGCTACGTCTGGCGGGCCGAGAAGGGCGACGCCGACGCGGGCGCGATCGACAAGAACATCGTCGGCGACCTCGGCTGGGCGCGCTATCCGGCGGTGGACCCGCAGCAGCAGAGCAGGCCGCCGTTCGGGGGCATCGAGATCGGTGTCGGCGCGTACAGCAGGCACAAGGACCTCGCGGTCGAGGCGACCCGGTGCATCACCTCGCCGGCCAACATGAAGCGGTACATGCTCGACGAGGGCAACGTCGCCGCCCGCCCGGCGATCTTCGACGATCCCGACATCCTCAAGGAGTTCCCGATGGCCCCGCTGATGCGGGACTCCATCGCCTCGGCCGCGCCACGTCCGGCCACCCCCTACTACGCCGACATCTCCGGCGCCGTCCAGGACCGCTGGCATCCGCCCGCGTCGGTGAACCGGACGACGCCGCGCCGGTCCGCGGAGTTCGCCCGCGCCGTCCTGGGCGGCGAGGCGCTGCTGTGAGGGAAGGCTCTGAAAGGAAGGTGTCCGGATGACGTCCGCAGAAACGGCACCGAAGGTCGGCCGGCCCGAAGGCGCACCCGCCCCCGCCCGCGCGGAGGTCTCCGACCGCGGCCGCGCCGAGCGGAGGCTCGGGCTGCTGCTCTCGCTGCCCGCCGTGGTGGTGATGCTGCTGGTCACCGCCTACCCGCTGATCAGCGCCCTGTACGAGTCGCTGTTCAGCTACCGGCTCACCGCGCCGGAGGACCGGCACTTCGTCGGCCTCGGCAACTACGTGACCGCGCTGTCGGACGGCCTGTTCTGGCAGACGGTCCTGACCACCCTGATCATCACCGTCGCCACGGTGGGGGTGGAGCTGGTCATCGGGTTCGCGCTCGCGATGGTGATGCACCGGGCCGTCTTCGGGCGGCGGACGGTGCGGACCGCGATCCTGCTGCCCTACGGGATCGTCACGGTCATCTCCGCGTTCGCCTGGAAGTACGCCTTCGACGTCCAGTCGGGGTTCGTCAACTCCTGGTTCGGGCTCGGCGACTTCGCCTGGTTCTCCGACCGCTGGGCGGCGCTGTTCGTGATCATCCTGTCGGAGATCTGGAAGACGACGCCGTTCGTGTCGCTGCTGCTGCTCGCCGGGCTGGCGCAGGTCCCGGCCGACCTCGGCGAGGCCGCGACGGTGGACGGCGCGACGGCCTGGCAGCGGCTGAAACGGGTCACGATCCCCAACATGAAGGCCGCGATCCTCGTCGCGGTGCTGTTCCGGACGCTGGACGCGTGGCGGATCTTCGACAACGTCTTCATCATGACGTCCGGCCAGGAGAAGACGCAGGTGCTGTCGTTCCTGACCTACCAGCAGATCATCACCCGGACCGAGCTCGGCCTCGGCAACGCGGTCGGCGTGCTGCTGTTCCTGTCGGTGGTGCTGATCGCGGCCGTGTTCATCAAGGGGTTCCGGGTGGACCTCTCCCAGGTGCGAGGTGATCGCTGATGGAGTCGGCGCGCTCGAAGTCGCTGTGGATCGTCGCCTCGCTGCTGATCCTGGTGTGGACGGCCTTCCCGATCGTGTGGATCGTGATGCTGTCGTTCAAGCAGCCCAGCGAGATCGGCAACGTCCAGGGCTTCTTCCCGAAGACCTGGACGTGGGAGAACTACGAGACGGTCTTCAAGACCGACCTGTTCACCTCGGCGCTGATCAACTCGATCGGCATCTCGCTGATCGCCACGTTCGTCGGGGTGGTGTTCGCGACGCTGGTGGCCTACGCCATCGCGCGGCTGGAGTTCCCCGGCAAGAAGCTGATCCTGTCGTTCGCGCTCGCCATCGCGATGTTCCCGGTGGTGTCGCTGGTCGGGCCGCTGTTCGACCTGTGGCGCAACATCGGCCTGTACGACACATGGCCCGGCCTGATCATCCCCTACATCTCGTTCGCGCTGCCGCTCGCGATCTGGACGCTGTCGGCGTTCTTCCGCGAGATCCCCTGGGAGATGGAGCAGGCGGCGCAGGTGGACGGGGCCACCAGCTGGCAGGCGTTCCGCAAGGTGATCGTCCCGCTGGCCGCGCCCGGCGTGTTCACCGCCGCGATCCTGACCTTCTTCTTCTGCTGGAACGACTTCGTCTTCGGGATCTCGCTGACCTCCACCGACCGGGCGCGTCCCGTCCCGGCGGCGCTGGCGTTCTTCACCGGCGAGTCCTACTTCGAGCAGCCCACCACCGCCATCTGCGCCGCCGCCGTCGTCGTCACGGTCCCGGTCGTGATCATCGTCCTGGCGTTCCAGCGCCGCATCGTGGCCGGGCTGACGTCCGGCGCCGTCAAAGGCTGAGAGGAACCCATGGCCGCCATCACCATGAAGAACATCGTCAAGCAGTACGGCGACGGTTTCCCGGCCGTGAACGACGTGTCCCTGGACGTCCGGGACGGCGAGTTCATGATCCTGGTCGGGCCGTCCGGCTGCGGCAAGTCCACGCTGCTGCGGATGATCGTCGGGCTGGAGGACATCACCTCCGGCGAGATGCTCATCGGCGACCGGGTCGTCAACAAGGTCGCGCCGCGCGAGCGGAACCTGTCGATGGTGTTCCAGAACTACGCGCTCTACCCGCACCTCAGCGTGTTCGAGAACATCGCCTTCCCGCTCCGCCTCGCCAAGACCGCCGACGACGAGGTGCAGCGGCGCGTGAAGGAGACCGCCGAGCTGCTGGAGCTGACCGAGCACCTGGACCGCAAGCCCGCGAACCTGTCCGGCGGGCAGCGGCAGCGGGTCGCGATGGGCCGCGCGATCGTCCGGCAGGCGGACGCGTTCCTGTTCGACGAGCCGCTGTCGAACCTGGACGCCAAGCTGCGCGGGCAGATGCGCACCGAGATCTCCCGGCTCCAGCGGCGCCTCGGCGTCACCACCGTGTACGTCACGCACGACCAGACGGAGGCGATGACGCTCGGCGACCGGGTCGCGGTGCTGCGCAGGGGCGTCCTGCAGCAGGTCGGGAGCCCGCGCGAGCTGTACGAGGAGCCGGTCAACCTGTTCGTCGCCGGGTTCATCGGGTCACCGTCGATGAACTTCCTGCCCGCGTCCGTGGACCGCGCCGCGGACGGCGTCTTCCTGGAGACGCCGCTCGGACGGTTCGAGCTGCGCGACGCGCGCAAGGCCGACGCGGTCGGCGACCGCTCGGTCGTCCTCGTCGGGATCCGGCCGGAGCACTTCGAGGACGCCTCCCTCGTCGGCGAGGAGAAGCAGGCGCGCGGCAGCGTCGTCCGGGTCCGGGTGGACGTCACGGAATGGCTGGGCAACGAGCAGTACGCCTACATCCCCTACGAGGCGCCGGAGGACCTCACCGCCCAGCTGCGCGACCTGTCACGGGAGCTCGACGGCGACCAGCTGCGGACCCAGGCGGTCGTGGCGCTGGACGCGGCCAGCCTGATCGCGCCGGGGCGCGAGGCCGAGCTGTGGATCGACACGACGCGGGTGCACCTGTTCGACCCGGCCACGGGTGAGAACCTGACCCGCGACGAGGAGCGCGTCGCGGAGCTCGACCGCCTCGCCGAGGAGTCGCGCGCCGCCCACCGGGAGGCGCAGCGCGCGCCGTCGGCCGACGCCGCGGGCGGAACCTCCGGAACCTCCGGGACGTCCGTGGCGAGCCCCTGAGCCGATGCACTTCGTCTTCACCCCGCCCGGGGAGTCGTCGGCCGGCCTGCTGGACCTGCCGTGGGCCGAGCCGCTCGGCGACTGGGACGACGAGCGGCTGGTGGAGATCAGGCAGCGCGGCCTGTCGCGGCACACGGTCCGGTTCGTGGCCGAGGGCGGGGTCGTCTACGCGATGAAGGAGCTGGACGCGCGGCTGGCGCGCCGCGAGTACCGGCTCCTTCGCAGGCTCGGCGAGCTGGGCCTGCCCGCGGTGGAGGTCACCGGGGTGGTCGTGGACCGCCCCGATCTGGACGCGATCCTCGTCACCCGCTTCCTGGACTTTTCCTCGTCCTACCGCGCGCTGTTCGCCAACGCGCGCTACGGCCATCCCACCGACCGGCTGCTGGACGCGCTGGTGGAGCTGCTCGTCCGGCTGCACCTGGCGGGGTTCATGTGGGGCGACTGCTCGCTGTCCAACGTCCTGTTCCGCATGGACGCCGGGGCGTTCGCCGCCTACCTGGTGGACGCGGAGACCGCCGAGCTGCACCCGTCCCTGAGCGAGGGGCAGCGCGGCTACGACCTCTCCCTCGCCCGCGAGCGGATCGCCGGCGAGCTGTTCGACCTGGCCGCCGCGGGCACGCTGCCCGTGGAGGTCGACCCCATCGACGTCGCGGACGACACCGTGCGCCGCTACCGGGGGCTGTGGGACGAGCTGACCCGCGAGGAGGTCCTGCGCCCCGACGAGCAGCGGTACCGGATCGCCGAGCGCCTGCGCCGCATCAACTCCCTCGGCTTCGACGTGGACGAGGTGGAGCTGGTGGACGCCGGGCCGTCCGGTGCCCGCCTGCGCGTCCGCACCCGCGTGGCCGAGCCGGGCCACCACCGCCGCATCCTCATGGCCCGCACCGGGCTGGACGCCCAGGAGAACCAGGCCCGCCGCCTCCTGAACGACATCGCCGCCTACCGCGGACATCTGGAGCGCGTCCGCGGCGGGCCGGTCCCCGAGGTGGTCGCGTCGAACAGGTGGCTCGCGGAGGTGTACGAGCCGGTCGTCACCGCGGTCCCGGCCGGCCTGCGCGACCGCCTGGACGATGTCGAACTGTTCCACGAGGTGCTCGAACACCGCTGGTTCCTGTCCGAGCGGGCGGGCCGCGACGTCGGAACGTCGGCGGCGGCCCGCGACTACTTCGCCTCCGTCCTGCCCGAGGTCCCCGAGGACCTGACAGAGACCGGACGCGCCCCTGACATGAGCGGTTGACCCTTCTGGCACGATCGTGGGCATGTACGAGCGCTTCGCCCACGAGTACGCCACCCACGCCCAGGACAGCGCCTACAACGCCCTCTACGACCGTCCCGCCGTGCTCGGCCTCGCGGGGGACGTGGACGGCTTGACCGTCTTCGACGCCGCATGCGGTCCAGGCCTCTACGCGCGGGAACTGCTCGACCGCGGCGCCCGGGTCGCCGGCTGCGACGTCAGCCCCACGTTCGTCGGCATGGCGCTCGAACGCACCGGGGGCCGTGCCGACCTGCGCGTCCACGACCTGGCCACGCCTCTGACCTGGGTCCCGGACTCCTCGGTCGACCTGGTCGTGCTCGCGTTGGCCCTGCACTACTTCGACGACCGCGTCTCGCTGCTGAGGGAACTGCGCCGCATTCTCGCCGCGGGCGGCGCGCTCGTCCTCTCAACGGAGCACCCCATGGCGGGATGGCTGCGCCTGGGCGGCTCCTACTTCGTCGAAGCGCCGGTGGAGGAGTCGTTGAGCCCCGAGCGCGACTGGCCGATCCGGGCATGGCGGCGCCCCCTGACCGCGATCTGCGCCGAGTTCCGCGCGGCCGGCTTCCTCATCGAGGAGCTCCTGGAGCCGCGTCCCGTCCCCGAGATGGCCGTCCGCTACCCCGAAGACCACGCGAAGCTGGAGGAGTCGCCCGCCTTCGTGGCCTTCAGGCTGGTCCCCGCGCGCACCTGACCGCTCTTCCCGCTCCGCCCGGAGGGCTCAGCCGACCGGGTCGTCCTGGACGTTGCGGGGGCGGCAGCCGTGGTGGTCGCTGCCGGGGGCGAGGCCGTCGCCGCGCACGAGGTGGTCGGTCCCGTAGCCGCGGCGCTGCTGGTAGGCCCAGTAGGAGCGGCGGTCGGGGCCGGTCCACCGCTCGAAGACCAGCACTTCGCGCACGTCGGAGCTGCCGCTGGCCTTGATGACGAGATCGCCGGGCAGCAGCGACGCCGTCGGGATCCGCCGGCAGTAGGACGCCTCGAGGAGCGCGGAGTTGGGGCCGGGCTTCGGCAGCCCGAGCGCCATGGACGCATATCCCGAGCCGTCCGTCCGGTAGCCCTGGTAGCCGGCGTTCTGGTCGTAGGGCACCCGCTCGGGGCCGTGCGGATGCCAGCTCTGGGCCCGCATGAGGACGTCGTTACGGCTGATCAGCTTGGCGGATGGCCTGGCCGTCTCGGGTGGCCGCTCGCGCGCGGCCCCCGCCACGGGCGGTGTCTGGAGCGCCGCCCCGAGGGCCACCCCGGCGCTCCCGGCGACGAGCGTGCAGCCGGCGACGGCGCCGAGGAAGAGCAGCCGGCGGGAGCGCGTCCGTCCGAACCCTGACCGCTCACCGGTGCCGCCCGGTTCGGCGGGCCCGAGGCCGCGGGAGGGCTCCAGGGCGTCGGCGGGGTCGAGTCGATCGGTGGGCGGCGCGGGCTCCGCGCCGCCCGGCTCGGCGGTGCGCGTCGCGCCGGTCACCGGCGCGCCGGTGACCGGGCCGGACGGGGCCGCCTCCGCCTGGGCCGTGCGCCTGGCCTCGTCCGCCAGCTCCCATAGGACCGCGAGCCGTCGCGCGTCGGCGCCGCACAGGTCCGCGAGCGAGGTGACGGCGTCGGCCGGGATCCACGTCTCGCCGCTGAGCCACCGGCCCCAGGACGACCGGCTCGCGTGCGTCCGGCGCTCCAGCGCGCGCAGGTCGAGCCCGGACTCCTCCTTCAGGGCGCGCAGTTCGGTGAGCAGGGTGCGCACGGCCTCCGGCAGGTCGCCCGGCAGCGGACTCGGTGCTCGTCGTCGGCTCATATGCATATCTCCCTCGGGCGGGGCTGGTCATTATGCCCAGTTCCCGTGACGACGGTAAGAGCACCGAAGTGTGATCACCGAGGGTTCGTAAATGAGCACCTAGTGTGATCATCCGATCACTTTGAATACTGTCCCACTGTCCCGCGAGACCCTCTCCTTGAGCGACGTATTCGCAGGTGAGAGTCGTCTCCTGTGTCCCGGTGTCCCAACCTTTCCGGTGGGCTTGCCGAATGGTCCAGGGCGGTCCCTATCGTTTGCCGCGTCGATCGACACCCCCGAACTCAAGCGCCCGACGGGGCGCAATTCCCGAGCAATTCACGGAGGATTGCCAATGGCTTCCCCTCGAGCCGTTCTCCTCGGCGTCAGCTCCCTGGCGCTGGCCGGCGGAACCGCCTTCGGCCTCTACGGAGTGTCCACCCCCGCCGCCCACCCGGCGCCGGCCCAGGGCGTCCGGCTGCAGGCCGCGGACTCCAAGGTCGCGGCGGCCGCCGTCCCGAAGGTCACCCGTGACCAGGTCATCGCCAACGCCAAGACCTGGCACCCGCACACCAGCAGCCGCGTCCCCTACAGCCAGTCGAAGACCCACGGCGGCTACCGCACCGACTGCTCCGGCTACGCGTCCATGACGCTGCGGCTGCCCAAGCCCGGCCCCAACACGGTCGGCCTGGCGTCGTCCACCTACAGCAAGAAGATCTCGATGTCGTCGCTGAAGAAGGGCGACCTCATCATCGACGCGATCGGGAGCAACACCACCCGGCACGTCGTCATCTTCGAGAAGTGGACCAGCAGCAAGCACACCGCCTACTGGGCCTACGAGCAGCGCGGCGGCTACGGCACCGACCACCGCACCCGAACCTACGGCCTGTCCAGCGGTAGCCAGTACAAGGCCTACCGCCCGAAGAACATCACCTGACCCGGCCCCGGGGCTCCCCGCGAAACGCCCGGCCGGCGTGCCTCCCGGCCGGGCGTTCCGCCGCGCTCTCTCCGCCGTGCTCTCTCCGCCGCGCTCCGCTGTGCCCGCGCGTCCGCTACGCGGGCGTCCCGGAGATCTCCCAGCGGCCCACCTCGCGGTAGTCCGAGTCGTAGACGGCGGACCCGTCACCGGGCTTCAACTCGTAGTGCCGGACGTTCCCGCCCCAGTAGCGCAGGATCCGCCCCAGCTCTCCCACGGCGTCCTCGGCGACGGCGCCCTCACCCAGGTCCACTTCAAGTACGAACTTCACGCGCCCGCCTCCCAACGATCGACACCCTTGAATCTTCTCATTGAAAGACCCAGTGAGGCTTTCGCCGCGAAGACCCGGCTCGAAGACCGCCAACCCTCAATCAGCGCATGAAGGAATCGCGCTCGGGCATCAGGCGGGAGGGCGTGGTGTACGTCAGTGGAGCCGCTTCACCAGGAGTTCGAATTCCAGGTCGTCGCGCTTGGGCAGGCCGAAGCGCTCGTCGCCGTAGGGGAACGGGCTCGTCCTGCCGGTGCGGGCGTAGCCGCGCCTGACGTACCAGGCGATCAGGTCATCGCGGACGCTGATCACCGTCATGTGCATCTCGGCCGCGCCCCACCGCTCGCGCGCCAGCCGCTCGGCCTCGGCGAGGACGCGCCGGCCGAGCCCGCCGCCCTGCTGGGACGGGCTGACGGCGAACATGCCGAAGTAGGCGTGCCCGCCGCGGTCCTCCAGCTGGCAGCACGCGACGAGGGCGCCGTCCGCCTCGGCCACCAGCATCACCGAGGCCGGTTCGCCCACCACGGCCGCGACGGCCTCCGGGTCGGTGCGCTGCCCGTCGAGGATATCGGCCTCGGTGGTCCACCCGGCGCGGCTGGCGTCCCCGCGGTAGGCGCTCTCCACGAGCGCCACGAGGGCTGGGACGTCCTGCGCCGAGGCCGTCCGGAAAGTCAGTTCCATGCTGCTCATCAGGTGCGACTCTAGCCGGGCCTCCGCGCGGGGGCGGTCCGGGTGGCCCAGGGCAACACCGTGAAAGGTGAGTTTCGCGTGAGCGGCCGTGAGGTTGTTCTGGCGGCCCGTTTCGGCGGATGTCGGCGCCTCTCCTGCTATCACTTGTCATGACGACAACGGAACGGAAGGTGACGATGGAGCGGGATGTCGGGAGAGTCGGGTCGCGGGACGAGGTCCTCCGCCTGGCGGCCGGGGCCGCCGACGTCGTCCTGACGGGGGTACGGGACCTCACCCGGAGGCTGCCCGGCCTCGGTGAGGTCCGCCAGGAGCTTCGGGCGCGCGGCGAACTGGCGCTCCGGCGCGGCGGCGCCGCCCCGCGGGCGCACATGGAGATCCTCGCCCGTCAGGCCGCCGAGCGGGCCGCAGGCGCGGCCGAGTGGACGGACGGCGCCGCCGAGCGGTTCCGGGATGGCTGACCTCCGGGCCCGGATCGATCGGGCCCTGGAGGAGTTCGTCGAGGGCGAGATCGAGGAGTTGCTGGCCCTGGACCCCGAGCTGGCGCCGGTCGCCGACCAGTTGCGGCTCTCGGTCGGCGGCGGCAAGCGCGTCCGCCCGGCCTTCTGCTACTGGGGCTGGCGGGCCGCGGGCCAGCCCGACACCGACTCGGTGGTCCGCGCCGCGGCGGCGCTCGAACTGGTGCACGCCGCGGCGATCGTCCACGACGACGTCATCGACCGCAGCCCGCTGCGGCGCGGCGGGCCGAGCGCCCACGAGCGGCTCGGCGAGGCCCTCGCCATCATGGTCGGCGACCTCCTGGTGGTGTGGGCCGGGCAGATGTTCCACGCCTCGGGCCTGCCCCGCTCCTTCCTCGGCCGGGTCGTCCCGCTGTGGACGGCGATGGGCCGCGAACTGGTGGCGGGCGAGTGCCTCGAGCTCCTGCGGACCGGGGCCGAGCCCGACGTGGACCGGTCGCTGGCGATCGTGCGGTTCAAGACCGGCTCCTACACCGTCGAGCGGCCCCTGCAGATCGGCGCGATGCTGGGCGGGGCGACCGCGGCGACCCTGGAGGCGCTCGCCGCCTATGCCCGTCCGCTCGGAGAGGCGTTCCAGCTGTGCGACGACCTGCGGGGCGTGTTCGGCGACCCGGTCCTGACCGGCAAATCGCGCCTGGACGATCTGGCGGGCCGCAAGCCCACCGCCCTGCTGGCGCTGACCCTGGCCGAGGCCTGCGAGCTCGATCGCCGGCGCCTGCGGGACCTGCTGGAGGGGCCGCTCACCCCGGACGGCGCGGCGGAGGTCCGAGGGATCATGCTGCGCTGCGACGCGCCGGTCCGCGTCCGGCAGATGATCGACGAGCGCGCCCACGCCGCGCGAGCGGCCCTCGCCGGCACCCGGCCGCCCCCCGAGGCGGCCGCCGCCCTGACCCGACTGATCTGCGAGGTGACCGCCGATGACTGACCACACCGACGAGCGCGCCGGCCACACCGACGAGCACATCCGTTACACCGACGAGTACATGGACGCCCTCCGGCTGGCCGGCGACCCGCTCGCCGACGCGACCGTGGAGGCCCTGTTCAGCGCCGGGGACGTGGGCAAGTACAACACCCTCATGCGCTGGTTCACCACCTCCGGCCAGGTGCTGCCGGACGGCCTCCCCGAGGCCGCGCGCGCCTACCTGGAGGCGACCTCGACCCCGCCCGACTGGGTCGACTGGGCGGTCATGGAGCAGGCCCGGCAGTTCTTCGTCGACAACGACGTCCACATCTCCACCGCCCTGTCGTTCGCGGCGATGCCGGCCTGCTACGTCGTGCCGCACGTGGCGAGGCTGCTGTCGGCGACCCACTCGCTGGCCTACCCGTCGCGCCGCATGGCCGAGACCGGGCAGTTCACCGTATACCTCATGCGGCCCGACGCGTTCCAGGCCGGCGGCCGGTTCCTCCCGGCGGCGCAGAAGGTGCGGCTGCTGCACGCCTCCATCCGCCGCCACCTCAAGGAGGAGGGGCGCTGGCCCGAGCCCGTCGCGATCTGCCAGGAGGACATGCTCGGCGGGCTGATGATGTTCAGCATCCAGGTGCTGGACGCGCTGCACCGCATGGGCGTCCACATCACGGCCGAAGGCGCGGACGCGTACTACTACGCCTGGCGCGTCGTCGGCGCCGTCCTGGGCATCGAGCCCGGCACCATCCCCCCGGACCTGGTGGCGGCCCGGGAGTTCTCCGACCGGTACATGCTGCGCCACATGGGCCCCTCGGCCGAGGGAGCGCATCTGACCCGGCAGCTGATCGAGATGTACGAGCAGGTCGTGCCCGGGACGCTGCTGGACCCGGTCGTGCCCGCCCTCATCCGCTACCTCGTCGGCGACACCGCGGCGGACTGGCTGGAGGTCCCCCGCACGCCGTTCGACCCGGTCATGGGGATCGCGCCCGCGCTGCTGGGGGCCCTGGAGTGGTTCGAGGACCGCGGGCCCTGGGCCGAGCAGATCTCCGACCGGCTCGGCCACCTGGTCACCATGCTGGAGCTGTCCTCGCTGACGCGGGGCCGCGTCATGCACTACGCCATACCCCAGGAGCTCAAGTCCGACTTCGGGCTGCCCACGGGCAAGACGCGCTGGACCCCGCCTCCGCCCGCCCGCGTCGTCTGAGGACTAGTCGACGCGGCAGTCGGGGTCGAGGGGGCGGGTGATCCCCCACTGGCGGTGGAAGTGGCTCTTGGCGATCTTCCAGCGGCCGTCCTCGACCACGTACTCGTCGTCGTACTCGCCGGTGCTCACCGACTCGGTGCGGTTCTCCAGGTTCACCTGCCGGAACTTGAGCGTCCACCGCCCCGAGGCGCGCGTCTCGTCGTGCACGGTGATGTCCGGGTGCATCGCGTGGTGCATGTCGAGGACGGCGCTCCTGCCGTCGACCTTCCGGAGCGCGATCTTCTCGAAGACCCTGACCATGCCCTCCGCGTCGTCGAACGCGCCGAGCCGCCCGTAGTCGAGCGAGGCGCCCGAGGCGATGAAGCACGCCCGGAACTCCTCCGGGTCCTTGGTGTCGCAGGCTCGCAGGTAGCGGTGCTTGAGCGCCTTGATCTCCTCGACGGCCTCCAGCCGGGCGACGCGCGCGGCGAGGTCGGGACTCGGTGGCTGCGGCATGGTGGCCGATCTTTCCGGACGGGACGGGCGCCCGTCCAACCGCCGTCCCGGTGAACGGGAGACCGCCGCGCCGCGCCGCGCGCGAACCGTCAGGATCGTCCTACCGGAGGGAGGTCCCGGCATGAGCTTCCGCGGGCACCACCACATGGTGGACGTGGGCGACGCGACCCTTCACGTGGTCGAGCAGGGCGCCGGGCTCCCGGTGGTGCTGTGCCATGGTTTCCCGGGCCTCTGGTACAGCTGGCGGCGGCAGCTCCCGGTGCTGGCCGCGGCGGGGTACCGCGCCATCGCCCTCGACATGCGCGGTTACGGACGCAGCAGCCGCCCGCCCTCGCCGCGGGACTACGACCGGCGGCACACCGTCGCCGATCTCGTCGGGGTCCTGGACGCCCTGGGCATCGGGGAGGCCGTCTTCGCGGGCCACGACTTCGGCGCCGCCCTCGTCTGGGACCTGCCCCAGTGGGCCCCTGGGCGGGTCAAAGCGCTGATCCAGCTCAGCGTCCCGCGCATGCCCGTTTCCGCGCGTCCGCCCACCGAGATCTATGCACGGATGGCCGAACGCCACTTCGTCCATGTGCACTACTTCCAGGAGGAGGGGCCCGCGGACCAGGAGTTGGGGGCCGAACCGGAGCGCTTCCTGGCGAACGTCTTCTGGGCGCTCAGTGGCGGTTACCGGTACCTCGACATCTGGCGGCACCCAAGCGAAGGCAACGGGTACCTCGATGTGCTCCCCGAAGCGCCGCCCCTGCCTTGGCCGTGGCTGTCGCAGGACGAGTTCGCCTACTACGCCGCCGAGTTCCGCCGGACGGGCTTCACCGGTGGCCTCAACTGGTACCGGGCCTACGACCACGTCTGGAACGAGAAGCAGAGCCGTCCGGACGAGCCCGTCACCGTCCCCACGATGTTCCTCACGGGCGAGCGTGACCCCGTCCTCCAGATGGTGGGGTCCGACGCGCTGAAGCAGATGGAGGCGCACGTCCCGGGCCTGCGGGACGTCCACATCGTCGAAGGCGCAGGGCACTTCGTGCAGATGGAGGCGGCCGCCGAAGTCAACGAGGCCGTCCTCGCGTTCCTCGCCGGCCTCCCCAGATAGTCACGTCGCCAGGTCCGCGCACGGCCCGCGGAGCGCCGCTTCGCGGGCCGTGCTCGTGCCGTCAGCGGGCGGGGAGGATGCGGCCCGTGACCTCTCCGAAGCCGATGCGGTCGCCGGCGGGTCCGGGAGCGGAGGCCGTGATCGAGACCTCGTCGCCGTCCTCCAGGAAGGTGCGCGGCTCGCCGTTCACCGTCACCGGCTCCTTGCCGCCCCAGGTGAGCTCGATGAAGGCGCCCCGCTGGTCCCTGGCCGGGCCCGAGACCGTCCCGGAGGCGAACAGGTCGCCGGTGCGGGACGAGGCGCCGTTCACCGTCATGTGCGCGAGCATCTGGGCGGGCGACCAGTACATCTCCCGGTACGGCGGACGGGAGACGACCTGCCCGTTCCAGGAGACGGCGAGGTCGAGGTCCAGGCCCCACGGGTTCTTCTCGCGCAGGTAGGGGAGCGGCTCGGGGTCCTGCGGCGGCGTGGCGACGCGGGCGGCCTCCAGGGCGAGGAGCGGGACGACCCAGTGGGACACCGAGGTCGCGAAGCTCTTCCCCAGGAACGGGCCGAGCGGGACGTACTCCCACGCCTGGATGTCGCGGGCCGACCAGTCGTTGACCAGGACGACGCCGAACACGCGCTCGTCGAAGTCGTCCGCGCTCACCGGGTCGCCCAGCGCCGAGCCGGTGCCGACCACGAAGCCGACCTCCGCCTCGATGTCCAGGCGCCGGCTCTCCCCGAAGGCGGGCGCGGTCTCGCCCTTGCGCTGCCCGCTCGGCCGGACGATCTCCGTCCCGGACGGGACGACCGTCCCGGCGCGGCCGTGGTACCCGACCGGCAGGTGCTTCCAGTTCGGCATGAGCGGCTCGGAGTCCGGGCGGAACAGCCGGCCGAGGTTGGACGCGTGGTGCTCGGAGGCGTAGAAGTCGACGTAGTCGGCGACCTCGAACGGCATGTGGAGCGTCACCGCGCCGAGGGGGTGGACGGCCTCGTCCGGGACGTCCTCGGAGACGAGGTCGAGCACCTGCTCGCGGACCTCGACCCACCGCGCGTGGCCCTCCGCCATGAACGGGTTCAGCGACGGCGCGGCGAACACGTCGTCGCGGAGGCCGGCGGCGAGGTCCACGACGGAGTCGGCCACGCGGACGCCCACCCGGGGCGCCGTGCCCGGGGTCGAGAACACGCCGTAGGGGAGGTTGGCGAGCCCGAAGAGGGAGCCTTCGGGGATCGCGATGCGGGTCATCGGGAGGTCTCCAGGAGTGCGGACCCGAGCAGCCCGAGGTCCGCGAGTTCGGTCAGGGGATCGGTGATGCTGCACGTCCCGAAGGACAGGAAGCGGGCGCGGACCGCCGCCGTGCGCGCCGCGCCGAGCCCCGCCACGCGGGCGGCGACCGCCGGCGCGTCGCGGTCGGCCAGGATGGCGGCGAGCTCGGCTTCCGGGCGGCCGTCCAGGGCGGCGTCGGTCGCGAGCAGCAGGTTCAGGAAGCCGTGCTGGTGGAACCCGGTCTCCGGGTCGGTGTTGCGGACGGGGTGGTGCAGCCCCGCCGTCGCCTTGAACGGGACGTCCGCCGCCACGACCGCCGTGACCGCGGCGGCCAACTCGTCCGGGCCGGGGTACAGGTGGGCCTTCACGCCGCCGGTGCGGAACTTCGCGCGGTGGCCGCGCGCGGCGACCGCCTCGACGAACGCGGGGCGCCGCTCGTCGCGGGGGATCTCGACGTAGAGGGGGGCGTCGGGGCGGCCGAGCACGCGGAAGAACTCCTCCGGGCCCATGCCGGGCGGGACGGCGATCTCCAGCCCGCGCACGTCGACGGGCACTTCCGCGGCGACGCCCATCGCCTTCGCGGCCTCGCACGGGCCGTTCGGCGCGGTGATCGACACCTCGAGCGGCTCGCCGCCGAGCAGCGGGTACAGCGCGTCGAGCGCGGTGGCGGGCAGCACGAGCGGCCCGACGAGGCCGGCGTACGGGGCGGCCAGGTGGTCGCGGTGCGCCGGGACGGCGTCGGCGAGCGGCGCGAGACCTGGCGGGAAGACCGCCGCGTCGTCGCACAGGCCCACGGCGAACGAGGGGATCGCGAACGGTGCGTCCGCGTGGGGCGGGTTCGTGAACGGGCCGTTCATCGCCGCCCCGCCCACGTCCAGGCGTACGCCTCGTCCTCGCAGGCCAGGCCGCCCTCGCCCAGTTCGAGCGGGCGGAAGGTGTCGACCATGACGGCCAGCTCGTCGAAGAACTCGACGCCGATGCTGCGCTCGTACGCGCCGGGCTGCGGGCCGTGCGCGAGCCCGCCCGGGTGCACCGAGACCGACCCCTGCCCGATGCCGGAGCCCTTGCGCGCCTCGTAGTCGCCGCCGCAGTAGAACATGATCTCGTCGGAGTCCACGTTCGAGTGGTAGTAGGGCACCGGGATCGACAGCGGGTGGTAGTCCACCTTGCGCGGCACGAAGTTGCAGACGACGAAGTTGTGGCCCTCGAACACCTGGTGGACGGGCGGCGGCTGGTGCACGCGGCCGGTGATCGGCTCGAAGTCGTGCACGCTGAACGTGAACGGGTACAGGCAGCCGTCCCAGCCGGCGACGTCGAACGGGTGGCGCGCGTAGGTCAGGCGGGTGCCGGTGATGCCGCGCGAGGTCCGGTGCTTGACGAGGACGTCGACGTCGGTGCCGTCGACCTGGAGGGGCTCGCCGGGGCCGTGCAGGTCGCGCTCGCAGTAGGGGGCGTTCTCCAGGAACTGGCCGTACCGCGACAGGTAGCGCTTCGGCGGCGCGACGTGGCCGGTCGCCTCGATCGCGTAGGCGCGCAGCGGCTGGTCGCCGGTCGGCAGCCAGCGGTGCGTGGTCGAGGTCGGGATGACGACGTAGTCGCCCTGCTTCGCCTCCACCGTCCCGAAGACGGTCTCGACCGCGGCGGTGCCGGACTCGATGTAGACGATCTCGTCACCGGTCGCGTTGCGGTACAGCGGCGAGTCGGCGGCCGACACGACGTAGGAGAGCCGGACGTCGGCGTTGGCGAGGACGACCCGGCGGCCGGTGACGACGTCGGTCTCGGACCACGTTTCCTTGGGGAACAGCTCGTGCAGCTTGAGGTGGCGCGGGCGGAGCGGATGGTTGGGCGTCGTGCCCTGGTCTGGGACGTCCCAGGCCCGCGAGTCGACGATCGCGGACGGGATCTCCCGGTGGTACAGCAGGGACGAGTCAGAGGAGAAGCCCTCCTCGCCCATGAGCTCCTCGAAGTAGAGCCGCTCTTCGCCGCCCCCGTGGCCGCTGTGGCGGTGCTGGGTGTGGCGTTTCGGCGGCACGTGGCCGACCCGGCGGTAGTGGGCCATGGTCCATCGCCTCCGATGATTTACACATTTACTACTTTCTGTCGACTCTAAGCCTGTTCTCCCTCCGAGGGGAAGGCCCTAATCCGGACGCGGGCCCCGGCCTCAGCTCCGCTCGCGGACGTCGAACGAGCCGCGTCCCGCGATGAGCTTGTCCAGCAGCATGACGAGCATCCGCTGCTCGGTCTCGGTCAGCACGTCCGCCCACTGCCGCTCGCGCTCGTTCTGGGCGGCGAAGATCTCCAGCATCGCGTCGTGCCCGCGCTCGGTCAGCGACAGGATCACAGACCGGCCGTCCCGCTCGCCCGGGGTGCGCGCCAGCATCCCGTCCGCGACGAGCGTCTTGGAGAGGTTGGACACCGCGGCCCTGCTCATCCCGGCCAGCGTGGCGGCCCGGCCGGGCTCCAGCGGCCCGGCGAGCCAGGTCACGAACAGCAGCCGGAACGCCGACCAGGAGTGGCCGCGCGGCCGGTGCACCGTGGACTCCAGGTCGTAGGTGACGATCGCCGAGGCGCGGTTCAGCGTCAGCAGCAGCCGTGTCGCCGACCGATGCCGGAACCCGAACTCCTCCGAGAGCCGCCGCCCCGCGAGCTCGACGAACGACCAGAAGTCCAGCTCCGCCGCGTCGCCGGTGCCCGTCCCGCCGGTGCCCGTTCCATCCGCGCTCATCCGTCCGCGCCTGTGCTCATGCGTCCGCACCCGTCCCTCGGCGCTCACCGATCTAGTTTATGGATTGACTATTTAACCCCCGCGGGCCGCGGGTGTCAGCCGTAACCCCGCGTCGGTCCCGCGCCGGTGCTGGGCGGGGTTCGGTGTCAGGCGCGAGGCATCGGGCATTGCAGGCGGGAGGGGCGAAAGCGGGGGACCCAGCGGGGGAGAGGCGAATGGCGACCGTCGCCGACCAGTTCATCGAGGTGCTGCGGCAGGCCGGTGTCCGGCGGATCTACGGGGTGGTGGGCGACAGCCTCAACCCGGTCGTGGACGCCGTGCGCCGCACGCGCGGCATCGAATGGGTGCACGTCCGCAACGAGGAGGCGGGCGCGTTCGCGGCGGCGGCCGAGGCGCAGACGACGGGGAGGCTCGCGGTGTGCGCGGGCAGCTGCGGTCCCGGCAACACCCACCTCGTCCAGGGCCTCTACGACGCGCACCGGTCGGGCGCGCCGGTCCTCGCGCTGGCGTCGCAGATCCCGAGCGTGCAGATCGGCAGCGGGTACTTCCAGGAGACGCACCCCGAGCGGCTGTTCGTCGACTGCAGCCACTTCTGCGAGCCGATCGTCACCCCGGAGCAGATGCCGCGCATCCTGCGGACGGCGATCCAGCACGCGATCGGGCTCGGCGGCGTCTCCGTGCTGACGCTTCCGGGGGACGTCGCGGGCAGGGAGACCGCCGCCCCCACGGGCGAGCACGACTTCCTCGTCCGCAAGGGGATCGTCCGGCCGCCGGCCGACCAGGTGGACCAGCTCGCCGGCGCGCTGAACCGGGCGCGGAAGGTGATGCTGTTCTGCGGCTCGGGCGTCCGGGACGCGCACGCCGAGGTGATCGAGCTGGCGCACCGGCTGCTGTCCCCGGTCGGCCACGCGCTGCGCGGCAAGGAGTGGATCCAGTACGACAACCCCTTCGACGTGGGCATGAGCGGTCTGCTCGGCTACGGCGCCTGCTACGAGGCGATGCAGGAGGCCGATCTCGTCCTCCTGCTGGGGACCGACTTCCCCTACGACCCGTTCCTGCCGGGCAAGAACACGATCCAGGTGGACGACGACGCGTCCAGGCTGGGCCGCCGTACCCCGCTCGACCTCGCGGTGCACGGGGACGTGGGGGAGACGATCCGGCTCGTCCTGGACAGGGTCGAGCAGAAGCGCGACCAGTCCTACCTCGACGAGATGCTGCACCGGCACACGCGGGCGCTGGAGAGCGTCGTCTCCGCCTACACCCGCGACATCGACCGGCACATCCCGATCCATCCCGAATACGTCGCGGGCGTCCTGGACGACCTCGCCGCCGACGACGCGATCTTCACCGTGGACACCGGGATGTGCAACGTCTGGGCCGCCCGCTACATCACCCCCAACGGGCGGCGCCGAGTGATGGGCTCGTTCGTCCACGGCTCCATGGCCAACGCGCTCCCGCACGCCATCGGCGCCCAGTTCGGCGCGCCAGGACGCCAGGTCGTCTCCATCTCCGGCGACGGCGGCCTCGGCATGCTGCTCGGCGAACTGCTCACGGTGAAGCTGCACCGCGTCCCGGTGAAGATCATCCTGTTCGACAACGCGGCGCTCGGCATGGTGCGCCTGGAGATGATGGTGGACGGCCTGCCCGCCTTCGAGACCGACCACGAGCCCGTCGACTACGCCGCGATCGCACAGGCGATGGGCATCGAGTCGGCGCGGGTGGAGCGCCCGGCCGACGTCCGCACCGTGATGGAGCGCGCGCTCGCCGCCCCCGGCCCGTACCTGGTGGACGTCGTCACCGACCCGAACGCCCTGTCCATCCCGCCGCACATCACGCCGCAGCAGGTCAAGGGGTTCGCGCTGTCGGCCGGGAAGACCGTCCTCACCGGCGGCGTCGGCAAGATGCTCGACCTGGCCCGCAGCAACCTGCGCAACATCCCTCGTCCCTGACGCGCCGGCGCCCGGGATCCATGGCGGCCGTTCAGCGCGCCGTCGGGCTCAGTGGAACTCGCGGGCCATCTCGGTGAGGGTCTCACCCGCGACCTCCGCGAGGGAGCGGACGGGCTGCTCCTCGATCCAGGTCTGGGACGCGATGCGCAGCGCGGTCATGAACGCGCCGGCCATGACCCGGGCGCGCAGCGGGGGCAGGCCGTCCCGGGCCGCGATGAGGTCGGCGAGGGAGCGTTCGAACTCGGCGTAGTGGGCGAGCTGCCGGCCGAGGACGGACGGGTGCTTGCGGGCGAGGCGCGTCTGGGCGGCCCAGCGGGGGTCGAGCTCGCCGGCCTCCGCGTGCAGGACGTTCATCGAGGCCCGCAGCGCCGTCCAGGACGACTCGTCCGGCGGGCGGGACGCGAACGTCTCCAGGATGTCGCGCATCCGCTGCTCGTCGCCGTAGAGGAGCGCGTCCTCCTTGCCGGCGAAGTAGTTGGAGAAGGTGCGCCGGGAGACGCCCGCCGCGTCGGCGATGGCCTCGACGGTGACCCCGTCGAAGCCGTGCTCGACGGCAAGGCGTACCGCGGCCTCGTGCAGGGCGCGGCGCGTCGCCTCCTTCTTGCGCTCGCGCAGCCCGCCGGTGGTCTCCATGGTCGCCCCAGCCTAGCGGGCAAAAACATGCCCACCGCGAAAATTTGCGCAGTGGGAATAAAGCGGGTCGCCGCGAGGGTTGGTCACCTCGTTCCCACCGCACACACAGACCTCACCCGGAGGCGATTCCTTGAGTGATCAGGCCTTGACCGAGCAGGCCCCAGCGAGGCCGGCTCCGATGTCGCACCGCCAGATCCTCGAAGCGCTCAGCGGCCTGCTGCTGGTGCTGTTCGTGGCGATGCTGAGCAGCACCGTCGTGTCCACCGCCCTGCCGCAGATCATCGGTGCGCTCAGGGGCAGCCAGTCGCAGTACACGTGGGTCGTCACGGCGACGCTGCTGGTCTCCACCGCCAGCACCCCGATCTGGGGCAAGCTGGCCGACCTCTACGACAAGAAGGTGCTGCTCCAGGCGGGCGTCACCATCTTCGTCCTGGCGTCGGTGGCGTCGGGATTCGCGCAGAGCACCGCGCAGCTCATCGCGTTCCGCGCGGTGCAGGGCCTCGGCGTCGGCGCGCTCCAGATCCTCGTCCAGATCATCATGGCGGCGATGATCAGCCCCCGGGACCGCGGCCGCTACTACGGCTACCTGGGCGGCGTGATGGCCGTCGCCACGGTCAGCGGGCCGCTGCTCGGCGGGCTCATCGTCGACTCCGCGCTCGGCTGGCGCTGGTGCTTCTTCATCGGCGTGCCGTTCGCGGTCGTGGCCTTCGCGCTGCTGCAGAAGACCCTGCGGATCCCGCACGTCCGGCGGCCGGACGTCAGGATCGACTACCTGGGCGCGACGCTGATCGCGGCGGGGGTCAGCGTGCTGCTGATCTGGGTCACGTTCGTCGGCGAGAACTTCGCCTGGCTGTCATGGCAGACAGCCGCGATGGCCGGCTCCGGCGTCGTGCTGCTCGCGGTCGCGGTGCTGGTCGAGGCCCGCGCGGCGGAGCCGATCGTCCCGCTGGACATCGTGGCGCGCCGCAACACCGCGCTCGCGATCACGGCCAGCCTCGCCGTCGGCATGGCGATGTTCGGCGGCGCCGTCTTCCTCGGCCAGTACTTCCAGATCGGGCGCGGCTACAGCCCGACCAAGGCGGGCCTGCTCACCTTCCCGATGATGCTCGGCGTGTTCGGGGCGTCCACCGTGGCCGGGCGCCTCGCCAGCAGGACCGGCAAGGTGAAGCCCTACATCCTCGCCGGGACGGTCGTGCTGACCGCCGGGTTCGGCCTGCTGGCCACCATCGACCACCAGACCTCGCTCGTCTTCATCGGCGCCGCGATGTTCCTGGTCGGCGCCGGGGTCGGCATGACGATGCAGAACCTCGTCCTCGTCGTGCAGAACTCGGTGCGCCTGCACGAGATCGGCGCCGCGAGCGGGACCGTCACGTTCTTCCGGTCCCTCGGCGGGACGGTCGGCGTCTCGGTGCTCGGCGCGGTCCTGGCCAACCAGGTCGCGGACCGGATCGCCGACGGGCTGCGCGGGCTCGGGGTGAACCCGGGCTCGGGCGGCGGCGACGCCGGCACGCTCGACATCGCCGCGCTGCCCGCGCCCGTCCAGGAGGTCGTCCGGGCCGCCTACGGCGACGCTACCGGCCACATCTTCCTGATCTCGGCGGGCATCGCGGTCGTCGGCATCGTCGCGGCGGCGTTCCTCAAGCCCGTGACCCTGCGCGACAGCCTCGACCTCGCGGACCCGCCGCGACCGGCGGAGCGGGACGTCCCCGTGGCCGCCGCGGAGGGCCGCGCATTGTCAGGTTCCTGACAAAAGCCCGGCCGAAGAGCTGGGTCAACTCAGGAGAAGACGGAGAGCTCCGTACGTACGGTCGGTCTATCCGAACCCCGTACCCCGGAGGCGGCAGATGAGCGGACCATCGGAGCTCGGACGCCGCACGGTGTCGCCCGGCACGGCGCCGGTCCCGCGGGCCGCGCCGGTCTCGCGGGTGGTCTCGGCCGCGCGGGCGGGCGGCATGTTCGCCCGCAGCGGGCTGTGGCGCCCCGGGCCGCCGCTGAAGGTCGCCCGCCAGCTCGGTGCCCTGCGCCGCTGGGGCACCCTGCTCGGCGGGACGCTCGCCTCCGCCGCCGCCCGCGACCCCGGCGCCGTCGCGATCGTCGACGACGCCGGGGAGCTGACCTACGGCGAGGTCGACGCCCGCACCGACCGGCTCGCCGCCGCCCTCGATGACTCCGCGTCCGGGGCGGCCCCCCGCGTCGCCGTCCTGTGCCGCAACCACCGCGGCATGGTGGAGGCGCTCGTCGCGTGCAGCAAGCGCGGCTCCGACCTCGTCCTGCTGAACACCGGCATGAGCACCGAGCAGCTCGCGGCGGTGCTGCGGCAGCATGAGACCGACGTGGTGATCGCCGACGCGGAGTTCACCGGCTTCATCGCGGCGGTCCCGAAGACCGTGCGCGTCATCACCGCCGGTGGGACGGCCTCCGAGCTGGAGAACCTCATCGTCACCGCGCCCGCCGCCCCGATCGGGCCCCCGCCCAGGGCGGGCCGGACGATCGTGCTCAGCTCCGGCACGACCGGCCTCCCCAAGGGCGCCGACCGGCACTCGCGTCCGGGGCTGTCGCCGCTGACGTCGATCCTGTCCCGCATCCCCTACCGGGTGCACGAGCGGATGTTCATCGAGGCGCCGCTGTTCCACACCTGGGGCTACGCGATGCTCCAGGTCGCCATCTCGCTGCGCGCCACGATCGTCCTGCGGGCCCGGTTCGACCCGGAGCAGACGCTCCGCACGATCGACCTCACCCGCACGACCGCGCTGGTCGCCGTCCCGGTGATGTTGCAACGCGTCCTCGACGTTCCGGAGGCAGCCCGCAGCGAGCACGACACGTCCTCGCTGCGGATCGCGGCGGTCAGCGGCTCCGCGCTGCCCGCGACGCTCGCCACCGCTTTCATGGACGAGTTCGGAGACGTCCTCTACAACCTCTACGGGTCGACGGAGGCGTCCTGGGTGACCGTCGCCACGCCCGCCGACCTGCGCGCCCGCCCCGACACCGCCGGCACGCCGCCGCCGGGGACGCGGGTCGCGATCCTGGACGAGGCGGGCGACCCCGTCCCGCCCGGCACCACGGGACGGATCTTCGCCGCGAACGAGCTGCTGTTCGCCGGCTACACCGGCGGCGGCACCAAGGAGATGCGGGACGGCCTGATGAGCCTCGGCGACCTCGGCCACCTCGACGAGGCGGGCCGCCTGTTCGTGCACGGCCGCGACGACGACATGATCGTCTCGGGTGGGGAGAACGTCTTCCCCGGCGCGATCGAGGAGGTCCTGGAGAAGCTGCCGCAGGTGCGGGAGGTCGCGGTGGTCGGCGTCCCGGACGAGGAGTTCGGGCAGCGCGCCGCCGCCTACGTCGTGCTGCGCGAGGGCGAGACCCTGGACGCCGACGCCGTCCGCGCCCACGTCCGCGACCACCTGGCCCGCTTCGCGGTACCGCGCGACGTCCACTTCCTGGACGCCCTACCCCGCAACCCCACCGGCAAGGTCCTCCGCCGAGCCCTCCACCCCTGACGCCCAAGACCAGCCAACCCACACCCCCACCACCGCCCGTACTGCGTCACGTGTCAGCCGGTGGGCGCGCGGACGGCGGCAGAAGTCACCTTGCGAGGTCACCTCGGTGGCGGACGGGGCGGGGGTCAGGGCGCGAGGCGGGTCATACGTCGGCGGCGGGGCGGCGGGCGTCGATGACGAACCAGAGGCGGGTGCGGCGAGGGGACTGCTCCAGGGCCCACTCGTCGGCGAGCGCGTCGATGACGGTGAGGCCGCGGCCGTGGTCGAGGCGGGGCGGCTCGTCGGGGTCGGCCAGGGCGGGGCCGTCGTCGGACACCTCGACGCGGAGCCGCCTGCCGTCGGTCGCGATCGTCACGCCGATGAGCCCGGAGCCGTGCAGGATGGCGTTGGCGACGCCCTCGGCGGTCATCAGCTCGACGTCGTCGAGGAGCGCCTCGTCCGCGAGGACCTTCGCGGCGCGCTCGCGGACGGCGCGGCGGGCCCGCCGGCCGCCGTCGCCCTCCCCGGTGAAGCCGATCGGTTCACCGAGCCGTTCCATCCCCTCGGTCACTGCATCACCAACTCGGTTAAGGAAGCGCACAGCAATCATTCACCTGCGCTTAGTGACCGGGCAACGCAATGGACACATCGATCTTGGCCTCTCCGGGACAGGCGACCTTAGGTGGCGGAGCCTACGGCAGGAGTCACCGCTCCAGCCCCACATCCCGAAAAACATCTCCGTCGCGTTGGGCACTACTCACCTGGGCGTACAAAACCCGGAACTTCTCCGTCCTCCAGGGAGGATCACCGGGCGCCTCCCCCATGTCAGCCTGAGGATCCACCCCTGGAGGTTCGCCCATGCACGCGGTCTTCCTCGCCTGCGCAGCGCAGGCCGTCTACATCGTCGCTTACGTCCTCTTCAAGACGGCCGCGGGGCGGATGAGCCCGCTCTCGGGCCGGCACCCCCTGCACGCCGCCGGACAACTCGTGCGGAGCCCGCGCTGGCTCGCCGGGCTCCTGGTGCTGATGGCGGGCTTCGGACTCTCGGCCACCGCGCTGGTCGCCCTGCCCGTCGCGGCGACGCTGCCGGCCTACGGGCTCGGGCTCGTCCTGCTGCTGGCCGTCGGGATGAGCGGGTTCGGCGAGCGGCCCACCTCGCGCGAGTGGCTCGCCGTCCTCATCACGGTCGCCGCGATGGTCACCGCGGCGCTGTCGGTGCTGCCGGGCCACGGCGCAGAGGCGCCGGACCGCGTCGGCGCGGCCGCCGCCTCGCTGCCCCTGTGGAAGGCCGCCCTGGTCTGCGTGCCCTCGCTGGCCCTCCCCCTGTGGATGTTCAGCCTGCGCGACCGGCCGGTGGGAGGCCGGCACGCGCGGCCGCTCACGGGCATCGCCTACGGGCTCGGCGCGGGCGTCCTGCTCGGCGCCACCGAGGTCTTCGGCGAGGGCATGGCGATGATGTTCGCCGCGGGCCGGGGGACGGAGGTGCCGCTCTCGCCGCACCCCTACCTGTTCCTGCTCGCGGGCGTGCTCGGCGTCGGGCTGCTGTCGATCGGCCTCCAGCGCTGCCGCCTCACCGTCATCGTCACCGTCGTCACGGTCACCGCGAAGACGCACCTGCTGCTGTCGGCCACGCTCCTGTACGCGGAGCCGTGGCCGCGCGAGGCGGGGCCGTTCTGGCTCCGGGCCGCGGGCGTCGGGCTGGCCCTGCTGGCGCTGCTGGCGTTCCCCCGCCACGAGCGGCGGCCCGCGCTCGCCTCCCGCGTCCGGACGTCCGGCGGCAGGGCCCCCGATGACCACGGCGAGCCGCGCGAACTGCCGCCGGTGCTGCCGCCCAGGCCGCGCTCCTCGTCGCATCACGCGCCGCCGGCGCCGCGGTCCCGGCCGGACGGGACGCCTCCCGTGCCGCCCTCCCGGCTCAGCGCCCCGCCCCGAGGATGGCCCGGCGCGCCGGACCCCGCGCGGAACCGCGAGAGCGATCCGGGTGCCGCCCGGCCGAGCGACGTCGCCCCACGCGGCGCGACGCAGAGCGGTGCCCATCCGAGCGGCGCGCATCCGAGCGGCGCGCATCCGAGTGGCGCGCATCCGAGCGGTGCCGAGCTGGGCAGGGGCGATCTCGGTGATGTCAATCTAGGCAGTGTCAAGATAGAGTGGAGGTGACTCCGAGAGAAAGGACCGCGTGATGGCGGAGGAGCCCGGCCTCGCACGGCGGATGTGGCACCAGCTCGAACCCCTGCACGCCCTGTTCTGGTACTCCCCGGAGGTCTTCGCCGAGGCGGAGGGGCTCGGCTACGACGTGCGGACCCGCTGGCCCAGCTACTTCGCGTGGCGGGCCGCGCCGCTCGGCGCCGCCGGGGCGCACGCGGTGTCGGCCGCCTTCTACAGCTTCAGCCCGCGCATGGTCGCCGAGCACGTCCCCGCGGCCTGGACGGTCGCGGAGCCCGGCCGCGTCCTGGAGGCCCGCACGCGCGCCGTCGACCGCATGTACCGGACGCTCCTCGCCGGCGACGTCGCGGGTCCCGACCTCGCCGAGGCCGCCGATCTGGCCCGCGCCGCCGCCGAGGCCGCGAGCACCGCAGGACGCCCGATCGCCGCCGCCAACGCCGACCTGCCCTGGCCGGACGAGCCGCACCTCGCGCTGTGGCACGCGATCGGCGTCCTGCGCGAGCAGCGCGGGGACGGCCACGTGGCCGCGCTGCTCACCCACGGGCTCGACCCGGTCGAGGCGCTGGTCTCCTTCACCGCGGTCGGGGCCGCGTCCGCGGAGACGTTCGCGAGCCGCGGATGGACCGCCGAGGAGTGGGCCGCCGCCCGCGACCGGCTCGCGTCCCGCGGCCTCGTCGACGCCGACGGCGCCGCGACCGCCCGGGGACGCGAGCTGCGCGACGACGTCGAGCGGATGACCGACGACCTCGCTCACGCGCCGTGGCGGACGCTGGGCGCCGCCAAGGCCGACCGGCTGGCGCAGCTCGCGATGCCGATCCTGGTGAAGGTGCTGGAGACCGGCCTGATGCCCGCGCAGAACACGCTCGGCATCGGCAGGATCCAGGCGCCGCCGCGCTGAGTCAGCCGCGCGGGAGCTGCCAGGCGGTCTCCTCCATGCGGCCCGTGGTGCCGAGGTCGATCGGCCCGATGGCCGGGACGACCACGACGGGCCGTCCCGGCGCAGGACGGACCTCGAGGTACTTCCCGGCCACCGCCACCGTGTTCGCGTCGGTGACCGTGTTGCGCCAGACGATCACGAACGCGGCCTTGCGGCCCGGGCGGATCGTCAGCGGCTTCGGTCCGGCGTCCTTCACCTGCCGCGTGCCGCGCACGATCTCCACGTCGAACGGCTGCCGGCTCGCGTCGAGCACGCGCAGGGACGGGTAGCCGTTCAGCAGGTAGGGGCGGCTCCCGCAGTTGCGCAGCTCGATCCTGGCCGCGCGCAGGCCCATCGCGGCGTCCGGCTCGGCCATCGAGACGGCGATGCCCTGCGGGGTGCAGGCCGGTGGGGGCGGCGACGGGCGCAGCGGCAGGGGCGGGCGCACGTCGGCGGGCGGCGGGGTCGCGGCGGCCGGTTCCGTGGCCGGCGCTCCGGCGGGCCTCGCGCCGGGGACGGCGGCGGAGCCGCACGCGCCGAGGGCGAGCGACCCGAGGGCGGCGCTCCCCGCGCCGAGCAGGCGGACGCGGGTCCGCTTCGTGACGGTCACCCGCAGATCATTGCAAATGTCGCACGCCGCGCGGGCGGTGTGCGCACCCGTCGCCCTCATCGACTTGCGGTATGTCGCGCCTGGGCAAGTCGTGCGGCCGCGGCAGCCGAGCATGCGGTCCCTTCGGACCGAGCCCGGCAGCCGCGGCCGCAGCGTTGTTCGGTCAGCGGCCTGGTCGGCCGCTGACGGAGGGGTCATCGGTACATGACGATTCCGACCCCGATGAGGAACACCACGACGGTGAGCAGCACCGCCGTGGCCAGTGTGGGGATCAGACCCAGACCCCGTCCCGTCCCCTGGTTCCGGAGGTTCATGGTCACCCAGCTGATGATCGCCCCCGGACCGAGGATCGCCAACATGACGATGTTGGCGACCCACTGCTCACCGGAAGCGATGAGCACCAGTACGTATCCCAGGACACCGAGGACACTGCAGACGATCAGTTTGAAGTTGCTGCGCATGGCGGGCCTCCAGTTTTGATTGGTCCTTACCGGCCGCTGAGAGCCGGTCCTTCTCGTTATGGACCGTCCCGGAGCCCTCCGTGGTGGCAGCCGATCGCTGTCGGCGAAGAACACCCTGCGAAGGAGCAATCAAGGTTATATTCGACACGTGCTCCAATAGCGGGAGGTGCCTGATGCCGGACGCGCCGCCGGACGTGATGCCGGACGCGGAGGTCGCGATCATCGGGGCCGGGCTCAGCGGGATCGGGATGGGGATCGCGCTCCAGCGCGCCGGCATCGACGACTTCGTCATCCTGGAGCGCGCCGGCGACATCGGCGGGACGTGGCGCGACAACGTCTACCCCGGCATCGGCGTGGACGTGCCCGCGCAGGCGTACCAGTTCAGCTTCGCCCTCAACCCGCGCTGGAGCCGGGTGTTCGCGCCGGGCTCGGAGGTCAAGGACTACATCGACCGCCTCGCCGACCGGTACGGCGTGCGCCGCCGCGTCCGCCTGGGCACCGAGGTCACCGAGCGGGTCTGGGACGAGGGCGCCGCGCTCTGGCGGCTGCGCACGCCCGCCGGGGAGGTGACGGCCCGCTTCGTGGTCAGCGCGATCGGCGCGTTCGTCGACCCCAAGCCGCCCGGCATCCCCGGGCTCGACGGCTTCGAGGGCACGGTGCTGCGCTCGTCCGGCTGGGATCACGGCTACGACCTGGCAGGCAAGCGGGTCGCGGTCATCGGGACGGGTGCCAGCGCCGTCCAGATCGTCCCGGAGATCGCGCCGCGGACCGCGCGCCTCGACGTCTACCAGCGCACCCCGATCTGGGTGGGCCCGAAGCTGGACGCGCCCGTCCCGCGCCCGGTGCGCCGGCTGTTCCGGCGCGCCCCCCGCCTCCAGGACGCCGTGCGCCGCGCGGCGACGCGAGGCGTCGAGATGGTCCTCGTGGACCTGGTCGTCGGGCACGGCAGGAAGCCCTACCTCGCGCACGGCGGCGCGCGGCTGGCCCGGGCACTCTGGTACCGGACGCAGGTCAAGGATCCCGACACGCGCCGCAGGCTCACCCCCGGTTACGGGCTCGGCTGCAAGCGCCCGTCCGTCTCCAACACCTACCTCAGGACCTTCAACCGGCCGAACGTCGCGCTGGTCACCGACGCCATCGACCGGGTCACCGCCACCGGCGTCCGCACGGTGGACGGCCGCGAGCGCGACGTGGACGCGATCGTCCTCGCGACGGGGTTCCGGCTGGCCAGCGACCCCGAGGTCTACCGCCGGACACCGGTCCGCGGCCGCGACGGCTTCGACCTCGCGACGTTCTACCAGGAGAACCGCCTCGCGTCCTACGAGGGCATCAGCCTCCCGGGGCTGCCCAACCACTTCATGATGTTCGGCCCGTACGGCTGGGTGGGCGGCACCTGGCACCAGCTCGTGGAGACGACCTCGGCCCATGTCGTCCGCGTCATCCGGGAGGCCCGGCGCCGGGGCGCGGCCTCGGTGGAGGTGCGTCCCGAGCCGACCGAGCGCTGGACGAGCGGCATGCGCGAGCGCCTCGCCGGCTCGCTGTGGGCGACCAACGGCTGCGCCACCGCCAACAGCTACTACTTCGACCACCATGGCGACACGCCCTACCTGCGCCCGACGAGCGCCGCGCAGGCCGCCCGCGCCGCCCGCACGTTCCCGCTGGACGACTACGCCTACTCGCCCGCCGACCACGCCTGATCCCCCGACCACGCCCAGCCCTCGACCACGCCTGCTCGGTCCCCGACACGTCCCCCGTCCGAGGAGAGGTCCGCATGACACAGCGCGCCATCCAGACCCGCCGGGTCGCCTTCGACCACCCGAAGGGCTCCCTGCGCCGCCACTACGTCGACGGCGACCTCGTCATGAGCCACCTCGTGGCCCTGCTGTCGGCGACGTTCCCGCCGGGCGAGGACTTCTTCGTCCGCTCGGTGCGGCACTACCGCGACCGCGTCACCGATCCGGACCTGGCGGCGCAGGTGAAGGGCTTCATCGGGCAGGAGGTCGTCCACGGGCGCGAGCACGACCACCTCAACAGGACGCTCCGCGAGATGGGCTACCCGACCCACCGGATCTCCGCCGTCGTCAAGCGGGACCTGCGCCTCGCCGACCGCTTCCTGCCGCCGATCGTCCGCCTCGGCTTCACCGCCGGGCTGGAGCACTACACCGCGACCATGGCCGAGTGCCTGCTCACCGATCCCCGGGCGCAGAGGCTGCTGGGTGACACCAGCGTCCGGTCGATCCTGCTGTGGCACGCGCTGGAGGAGTCCGAGCACAAGGCCGTCGCGTTCGACGTCTTCCGGCAGGTCGGCGGCACCGAGCGCACCCGGATCCGGACGATGCGGGTCATCAGCGCGGGGTTCCTGTTCCTCGTGGTCACCGGCACGTCCATCTCGCTGCTGGGCGACCCCGCCACCTACCGCCCCGGCCGCCTGCGCCGGAGCCTCGCCGAGCTCCGGCACTCGCCGTTCCTCAAACGCGAGGTGATCCGGCGTCTGCGCGCCTACAACAAGCCCGGCTTCCATCCGGACGACTTCGACAGCACGGACCTGCTGGAACGCTGGCGCGAGGAATTGTTCGGCGCCGAGGGCGCCCTCACCGCGAACCTCAGGTGACGGCGGCCGGGACGCCGGAGAGCGGGCCCGGGTCCCGGACGGCGAGTGCGCCCATGAGGGGAGCGGGGAGCGGACGCGGGTCAGAGGAGGCGGGTCAGAAGTGGAAGACGTGGCCGCCGGTCGCGATGTTCGCGCAGGGGGCGTTGGAGTAGTGCGCGCTGGTGGAGATGAGCATTCCGCGCCACCGCCCCACCACGCTGGCGGTGACCGGGTCGTAGTACTGCGGGCAGGTGGCCGTCGGCACCCGGGGGATTCTCCGGAAGTCGCCGCCGGCCTTGATGAGGTCGGCGCAGGCCGCCTCGGCGTCCGGGTGGGTGCCGCCGGTCGGCTCGCACTCCAGCGTCACGGACTTGGCGGCGGGGCTGGTGCTCACGTCGGGGACGATGCTCACGGTGAGCTGGGACGCCGCCGCGGCGTTCGCGGGCACGGCGAGGGCCGCGACCGTGCCGAAGGTCAGGGCGACCGTCCCTAATGCGGTGCGCATGACGTTCTCCTCCTTCAGGATCGGACTGAAACGCACCTGCGATTAGAGCACGGTAATTGCCGCGCGCCCGGGGCCTGACCTGGTCATGACCACATGCGGTTTCCTCTATTCGCACCCAAAAAGATGATCTTGTCGGGCCGTAATGGACCCATTCCCGTCATGAAGGGCTGACGACCGTGCGGTCGCCGTCCGTCTCGTACGCCACGACCCGCACCACCGGAAGCCGGGCCGCGCCGCCGTCCCGCGGGCCGGGCACCATGAGCGCGGGCGTCCCGTCCGCCTCGCTCTCGTGGGAGCCAAGCTCGCCGACCGACTTCAGCCGCGTGACGCCGGAGCCCGCCGCGGCCACCAGATGCCAGCGCCGCGGCGACCGCCACCACACGGCGGCGGCCGTCGTCCCGGCGGGGGAGGTGTAGTCGCTGTTCGTCCCGCCCCTCGCCGACATCGCGCGCCCGTTCTCGGAGATCAGCATCGAGCCGCCGGGGGCGCCCCACGGCGAGGACGCGTCCACCGTCAGCAGCGTCGCCCTGCCGCCCCCGTCGGGCAGCTCGCCGTTCCACAACCGGCCGAGCCGCAGGTCGCCGGACTCGCTCAGCGTCGCGGCCGCCTCGCACGCGACGGCGTGCAGCGCCGCCCACCCGGACCGCCTCCCCTGCTCCGCCGGATCCCGGAACCACACGCGCGGCGCCGAGGAGCGGGGGTCGTTCGAGACGAACTGCGTGACCGTCCGCATCCCGAACGCCATCTGGAACACCACGTAGTTCTGGCAGCGCGGCGTGAACCAGTCCCACGGCAGCGGATCGCTCAGCCCGTCCCGCACCGTCACCGGCCGCCAGTCCGGAGCCCGGCCGGACGGCACCGCGGCCCGCACCTCCAGCAGCCACGGCGGGACGAGGTAGCGCCACGTCATGCCCACCATGACGAGCTGCCCCGCGTCCGTCGCGAGCTTGCGGACCGACTCCACACCGCGTGACAGCCGCCGCTCGAAGTACTGCGCCACGCTGGGCGTGTCCCGCAGGCCGGGCGAGTCGCGCAGGATGACCAGGGACGCGCCGTCCAACCTCCCGGCGTACAGGACGACGACCCGGCCGACCGGCGGATCACCGCGGTCGCCCCGCCAGGCGTCGGCGGCCCGCCGCAGCAGCCGTTCGTCGCGGAGCAGCCCGCCCTGGGCGGGCCACTGGTAGATCGTCGGCGTGCTGGTCTCCCGCCACGCGTTCGGGGCGACCGTCCCGGGCGCGGCAGAGCTCCGCGGCCGTGCGATGAGGCCCCCGGCGACCACCACCAGTGCCACCACGAGCACGCCCGCCAGCCCGGCGCGCCATCTCGCCCCACCGGCGAGCGGCGGGCGAAGCCGCACAAGGTCGGGCTCGAAGGCCTGGATCTCCTCCCGCTGCGCCTCCTCGTCCAGGCCGGTCAGCTCGTCGACGGCGGCGGTGACCCGGTCCACGTCCTGGAAGCCGACCGGGTGCTGGTCGCCCATCTCCGCGGCGACTTCGGGAACGGTGAGACCGTCCCGGCGCAGCGCATAGACGAGCCGCTCGTCCGGCGGCAACTCCAGTAAGGCCGCCCGGACCGGCCCTCGCGGAGTCCGGGCGGGCTCGAAGAGGAACCGATGCGCAGGGCGCCGTCCGGTGGGCGGGTCGTCGAGCAGGATCGGCACGAGCCGCGCCCGCATGGCCGGGTACCCGCCGCGCCGTCTGCGGACGGCCCTGGCGACGGCCCGACGAGCCCGCCCGAGCGGGTCGTCCCCATCGTCCAGGACCAGGTAGGCGAGCCGCAGAAGGCGGCCGTAGTGCTCACGTTCCATCCGTCGCACCGCCCCTCTCCTACACGCATTGTGCGCTCCGACCGCCGGAGATCCAGAGGGTCGGGGACGCGCGCCGATGCTCTGTTCCCACGCCTCGCGGTCCCCCTGTCAGATTTCGGACGCGGTTTCTGTTATCCGTCCAGAGCCCGGGGGTCTCCCAGGCGTCCGGCAAATCACCTGGAACCCATGAAGGCAGGCTTACGTGAGCGAGAGGAACAACACGGGGTCGAGACGGAGTCCCCGGACGCGTCGCGGGAGCTACGGACGGGCGCCGCATCCGACCGGGCAGGCGCCGCATCCGCGCGGACGGGGGCCGCGTCCGAGCGGGCGCTGGTGGGCGGCCCTCGGCGCGAGCGCGAGCGTGGTCGCCCTGACCGCCGGGATCGCCTACGGCGTCACCGGATCTTCCGACGGCCCGGCCGACTCCCGGCCGGTCGCCGACAACGCGGCCCCCGCGCCCGCCTCACCGCCCCCCGCCAAGACGAACACGACGCCCGCCAAACCCAAGCCGACCAAGACCGCCAAGCGCTCGACCGTCGCGAAGAAGCCCGCGAAGCCCGCCACGAAGCGGACGCCGAAGAAGCGGCCGACCACGCCGGCGCCCCGCTCCACGGCCCCCGGCGGCGGCAGCGGCGGTGGTGGCGGTGGCACGCTCGCCCAGCAGGTCGTCTCCCTGACCAACGCCGAGCGCGCCAAGAACGGCTGCGGGGCCCTGACGGTCGACTCCCGGCTCCAGGCCGCCGCGCAGGGCCACTCGAACGACATGATCGCCCGCAACTTCTTCGACCACACCAACCCCAGCGGCAGGAACCCCGGCGACCGGATCACCGCCGCCGGCTATCGCTGGTCCACCTACGGCGAGAACATCGCCTACGGCCAGCGGACCGCCGCCGCCGTCATGTCGGCGTGGATGAACAGCTCCGGCCACCGGGCCAACATCCTGAACTGCCGGTTCAAGAACATTGGCGTGGGCGTCGCCCTCAAGTCCGGAACGCCCTACTGGACCCAGAACTTCGGCACCCGCTGAGACCGGAGCCGTGCGCGCCCGCCCGCCCGGAGCCCTCCGGCGGAGACCCCCCGGGCGCGCACGCCTCCCTCACGCCTGAAGCCGGTCGAGGGTGTGGTGGAAGAAGGCGGCGCCGACCAGCGACACGGTGCGGCGCTCCTCGTCCAAGGGCAGGAGGGCCGTCAGCAGCGCGCGGAGCCTGGCCATCGCGTCCGCGTCAGTGGGGACGCGTCCGAGCGCGTCCCGTGCGTGCCGGTCGATCCGGTCTCGCAGCGTCGCCGCGGCCGCGCCCAGGAGGTCGTCCTTGCCCGGAAAGTAGTGCTGGATCCGGCCGACCGACGTGCCCGCCTCGGCGGCGACCGCGCTCATGGTCACGGCGTCCAGCCCGGCCTCAGCCGCGATCCGCCACACGGCCTCGGCGAACTCGGCCCGCCGGAGGCGGAGCGGCGCTTTCGATCCGCCTACGCGGAAGGCATGCGGCTCCTGCCGGAGCCGGCGGAGGTCCACGACGTCGGCACGGCGTTCGGCAGGGTCCGCGTCTACCGGTTCGGTTCCGCGTCGGTCGACTCACACCAGGGAGACGTCGCGTGACCTGGGATCCGCGGCGACGAGCGTGACGGACTCTCTGACCGCCTCCAGCGCCGCCGCCCGTTCCTCTTCGGTCATGTGAGCCGGGCCGTAGGTGACCACGGGGTCGAGGACCCGGTAGCCGACGAACTCCAGCATTCCGCGGTGGATGTGGAACAGGAAGTCGTCCATCGGGCCGAACGCGCCCCCGGGCATGAACGACTCCCTGGACCCGCCGGTCGTGAACAGCAGCATCGCCCGCTTGCCCGCGAGCGCCGCCTCGCCGAAGAGGCCGTGGTCCCCGCCGAAGACCGCGCCCATCACGAAGACCCGGTCCACCCACCCCTTGAGGACGGCGGGCAGCGAGAACCACCACATCGGGAACGACAGAACGAGCAGGTCGGCGGCCAGCAGGCGGTCGAGGTGCGCCTGGACGGTCGCGTCGAGCGTCCCGTTCCCGACCGCGCGCATCTGCTCGGCCTGCGGCTTGAAGTGGCCCTCCACCGACGGGAAGTCGTCGCGGGAGAGGGTCGGGTCCCACGCGTCGGAGTAGAGGTCGAGGACGTCGACGCGGTACCCGGCGCCGCGCAGGGCCTGGGCCGCGGTGGCCATCTGGGCCGTGCTGAACGAGCGGGGCTCCGGGTGGGCGTGGACGATCAGAGCGATGGGAGCGGCATCGGAAGTCGACATGAGGAGATCATATCGACATATCGCGATTCGTCAATCAAACGGTGACGGCGAACGCCTCCGCCAGCCGCGCCAGCCGCTCCTCGTCCCGGCGGTAGTGGGTCCACTTGCCGACCCGGGTGGGCCGGACGAGCCCGGCCCGCTCGAGCGTGCTCATGTAGCTGGACACGGTCGACTGGGCGAGCCCCGCCTTCGCCTGGATGTGCGTGACGCACACGCCGACCGCCTCGCGGTCCGCGATCGGCTCCCACTCGCCGAAGTGCTCTTCGGGGGCCTTCAGCCACTGCATGATCTGCAACCGCGCCGGGTTGCCGAGGGCCTTGAACACCTCGATCAGCTCGTCCGCCCCCAACTCCGCCGCCATCAGCCGTCCCCTCACTCGTCAAACCGACAGACCACGATATCTCGATACTGCTGGCCCTCATCGAGGTGCCGCGGCCGACCGTCCGACGTCGATGGTCACGTCGATGTCGCCGCCACCCGCCGCGGCCTCGGCGAAGACGGAATGCGGGACGCGGTCGAGCAGCAGCACGAAGTGCAGGGCGAACGGCGGCCTGTTCTCATGCGGGAAGCCATCGGCGTCGAGTTGCAGATTCGCCTTCCAGGCCGCCTGGCAAAGCACCGAGACGACCAGTCCCAACTCACGTGAGGCGGTCGGCTTGGGTGAGCAGGTAGCGCTGCTCGACCTCGTTGTCGGTCAGGGCGGCCGCCTGACGGTAGAGAGCGGCCGCCGTGGCGGTATCGCCGGTCATCTGGAGGAGATGGGCGCGCACCGCGCGTTCACGCTGCCGGGTCAGGGGCTCCCGGTCCAGGTGGTGCCGGCTGTTGAGGTCGTCCAGAAGGGCCAGGCCCCGGGCCGGTCCGAACGCCCGGGCGACCGCCACCACGCGGCTGAGCCGGATCGGCGCGGTGGGGGTGAGCCGTTCGAGCCAGAGGTACAGCATCGCGATCTGCGGCCAGTCGGTCTCCTCCGGCGACGTGGCCGCCGCGTGCACGGCCGCGATGGCCGCCTGGAGCCGGTACGGCCCCGCCGCCCCGCGGTTCCAGACGCCGTCGATCAGTTCGGTGCCCTCCCGGATCAGGTCGGGGTCCCACCGGCTGCGGTCCTGCTCGTCCAGCGGCACCAGTTCGCGGTCGGCGCCGGTGCGCGCGTCGCGCCGGGAATCGGTGAGCAGCATCAACGCCAGCAGGCTCGCCACCTCGGCGTCGTCGGGGAGCGAGGCGTGGAGCATGCGGGTCAGCCGGATCGCTTCCCGGGTCAGGTCGACGCGGGCGAGTTCACGGCCCGCCGTGGCCGTGTAGCCCTCGTTGAAGATCAGGTAAAGGACCTGCATGACGGCTGCCGTCCGAGCGTCCAGGTCGGCTCCGGCCGGGGGAGTGAAGCGGGCGCCGGCGCGGGCCAGCCGCTGTTTGGCGCGGCTGATCCGCGTCCCCATGGTGGCCTCGGTCGTGCCGTGGGCGTGGGCGATCTCGGCGGTGGTCAAGCCGCCGACCGCGCGCAGCGTGAGCGCGACCTGGGACGTGGTGCTCAGCACGGGGTGGCAGCACAGCAGCAGCAGAGTGAGGCTGTCATCGGCCTCCTGCGGGGGACCGGCCTGGCGGGCCGGTTCCCGCATGGCCGCCTCGGTCATCGCGGCCTCGTGCTCGCGCCGGCGGCGGGCCTGGTCGGAGCGGAGCAGGTCGACCATCCGCCGGTAGCCGATCCTGATCAGCCAGGTCCGCGGGTCCTCTGGCACCCCCTGGCAGGGCCAGTCCCTGCCGGCGGCCAGCAGTGCCTCCTGGACGGCGTCCTCGGCGACGTCGAAGCGGCCGAAGCGCCGCACCAGGGCGCCGAGGACCTGCGGCGCCTCCGCGCGCAGCAGACGCTCGACGTCGCCGTTCACGCCGTGAACTCCTCCCCCATGATCGGCCGGATCTCGATCGGCTCGCCGAGCACCTCGACGATCCGCGAAGCGATCTCCACGGCGCGCTCCCGTCCGGCCACGTCGATCACGGCGAAGCTCGCCAGGACCTCCTTGAGCTCGGCGAACGGCCCATCGGTGGCGACCACGCCGCCCGGCGTCCTGCGGACGGTGGTGCTGACCACCGGGTGGCCGAGTCCCTCGCTGGTGACGAACTCGCCGGTCCCGGTCAGCTCCCGCTCGAACTTCTGGTACTCGGCGAACGCGGCGAGCGCCTCCTCCGAGGGAGCGCCGGCGGTCGCGGCGTCCCAGGCGGCGGCCGGCGTGTAGCTGAGCAGCAGGTACTTCATGGTGATTCTCCCAGGGTCGTCCGTGCACGGGCCGGGTTCCAGCTGTAACACCAGGTCAGCCCAGTTGCATGTCCCGGCGGCGCATGAGCAGTGCGACGACGGTCGTCCAGGTGAACGCGACCAGGCCGTTGAGGGCTATCTGCAGGCTCATGTGCTCCGGGGACACGGGCACAAGCAGGACGAGCGCGACGGCGCCGTTCACCACGGCCGGCCACGCGGCCCGCCGCCGCACGCAGCGGACGGTCATCACGACCGCCGCGACGGCCAGGGCGGTGAAGGCGACGGCGGCCGCGACCGAGTGTGCGACGCCGTGCCAGGACATCTGGGCGACCGGCCCCTCCGGGGTGCCGGCAGGGAAGCCGTTCTCCGCGTCCATCGGCAGCAGGCCGGCGGCCACCAGCCCGATCCCGAAGACGGCGACGAGGACGGGCAGGGCCCGGCGGCCGGCCCCCTCGGTGATCGTGCGCCTGAGGCCGGCCGCCAGCGCGACACCGCCCAGGCCCGCGAGCACGAAGGTGACGATCTGGATCCAGCCCAGCTCACCCGTGGCGAGCTGGCTGATCGGATGCCGCGTGATGTCGAAGCCGTCCCGCATGACCATCTGGGCGAGGGCCGAGGCGAAGAACAGCGGCCCGGCGAGCGCGCCGGCGACCAGCGCGCGAGACGTCCGGCGGGCGGTGCGGGCCGGAGGGGCGGTTGCGGTGGCCATGGGTTCCTCCTCATCGATGGGTCTCACCGCTACCTCGGGGCCGGGCCGGGGATCTCGACACCATCGCCGAGTGACCTACGTCACTTCCATCTCATGTCCGAAAGCGTCCAGCCGCTCCGAGGTACCGGCGAAGACCCGCACAGAGGAGAACGTGATGTCCGAGCCCACGACGAACGAGCCCACGACGAACGAGCCCACGACGAACGAGCCCACGACCAACGAGCCCACGACGAACGCGGCGAAGGAGATCGCCGCGAACGCGGCGAAGGAGATCGCCGCGAACGCGGCCGAGCGGCCGAGTGCCGGAGTGCAGGCCCTCGACCGTCTGGTCGGCACCTGGAAGGTCACCGGCGGCGCCGAAGGGACCGTGCGCTACGAGTGGATGCCCGGAGGATACTTCCTGCTTCAGCACGTCGATCTCACCCAGTTCGGCGAGCCCGCCACCGGCATCGAAGTGATCGGCAATCTCCGCCCGTTCGGGGAGCCGACCGGGGAGGACGTGGTGTCGCGGTACTACGACTCGCTCGGCAACACCTTCGACTACGTCTACGAGCTGACCGGCGACAAACTGACCATCTGGGGCGGTGTGAAGGGCGGTCCGGCCTACTTCGAAGGCACTTTCAGCCCGGACGGCGCCACCCTCACCGGCGGATGGGTCTACCCGGGCGGCGGCGGATACCGGTCCACCATGACCCGCGTCTGACACCCCTACGCCCGACGACCAGGAGCGCCGGGCCCCTCGACGGCCCGGCGCTCCAGCTTTCCCGCGGGCCGAGAACACCTTCGATTGGCAGAATGCACGGCATGCCAAAAAAGTCCGCGTCATTGGTCGCCGTCGCGGCCATGGCCACCGGGGCCGCGTTCGGGGCCGGGACCTCCCTCATCAACGACCTTTCGTCGGAGTACGGGACATTCGGTCCCCGTCTCGCGGACACGTCCGTCGCCCCGGCGCTGAAGGTGCTGAGCATCCTTCTCGACGCCGGGTGGGCATGGGCCGCGCTGGCCGTCCTGATGGGCTGGTACGCGTCCGCCGGACGCGGCGCCAAGCGCGCGGCGCTGAGAGGGGCGGCCCGTGGTGCGCTGGCGCTTCTGGCCGCATCGGTGGCGTACTTCTGCGCGGACGCCCCGTTGCGAGGCGAGTCACTGTCGAGTCATCTCATCGAAATGGTCCTGTGGTCGATCGCGAGCGTCGTCCTCGGGCCGCTGCTCGGCGCCATCGGGTCGCAGATCGGTCGGAAAGGGCTGATCGGGATGCTCGCCGGGCTGGTGGTCCCGGCCGGCGCGGTGGTGCAGACGCTGTGGCTGGACGTCCCGGCGCTGGTGCGGACCGGCTCCGACACGGCCGCGGAGATCATCATCTGGATCACCGCAGCGGCCACCGCCGCATTCGTCGTCGCCCGCGCGTTCAGGACATGGGGTTCGAGAGACCTGAACCCCCAAACCGGGGCTCAACACCCGTAAGCCCCAGCGGCGACCCGCCTGAGCCCACATACGCGTTGACCAGCCGGAGCGTCCCTATCTCGGCACGTCCGCACGGCTGGATGTGAACGGGCCCCGCGCAAAGCGCGGGGCCCGGGAGATCACCCTGAGTGGTCCACGCGCCTGCCAGGCGGCGATCACTTTGGGCAGCTGCCTTGCTAGCAGCCCGACTCCTCCGGGTTCAGCGGGTTCGCCGGGTTCAGCGGGTTCAGCGGGTTGAGCGGGTTCAGCGGATTCGCCGGACGCGGCGGGGCCGGGGGCTTCGGCACCGACAGCACCAGCGAGGCGCCGGTGACGCCGCGGTTGTCAGCCACCCGGGCGGCGGTGTCCTCGCACGAGCGGTCGTCGTCGTCGCAGCCGGTGAGTAGGACACCGGCCAGCAGCGCTGCCAGCGCCATGAGGGCGGCACGCGTCGTCATGTTCTCTCCTTTTCGAGCCAGGCCCCCACCGAGGGAGGGCGTCAGATCACACCGTCCGCGAAAAGGAAGATTCGGCCGCACCCCTCGATTGCTTCGGCTGCCGTACAGGTGTCGCGCCATTCCTGGGTACCGTCGTCCGCGCAGTAGCCCCGCCATTGCTCTGCAGGGGTCTGCCCAGGGGTTGGTTATGTCGAGGGCACGCTCCGGGCATGGCGTACGGGCTAGGTGGCGTGCTGGAGGCGTTGCCGCTGTTCGTGGGGGGCGACATTCCGCCTACGCACAACGACGAACCGCGAGACCTCAAGGTAGGCATTCACAGGCGCCATCCGTCACCACGCCCGTGTCGTGAGAGCTCCGCTGGAGCTGAGAGGTCAAGCGGCTGTGGTCAGGGGAGGCGCCAGAAGGGGCCGGTCAGGCCGCAGTCCTCCAGGAGCGCCTGGTTGTGCTCGCGGCTGTGCGGCTGGAAACCGGGGTCGAGGCGGTCGCCGTACCAGGGCCCGGCCAGCCGCCAGACGGTCGTGGCGTCCGTGGTGTAGCCGCTGCCGGGCGCGTTGGCGTCCGTCCACTGCTCGGCGTGGCCGCGGTCGCAGAACATGCGGATCATCGTGCAGGTGGCGACCACGTCGTCCCACCACTGGTCGGCGGGCCGCGGAAAGCGGACGGCGAGTTCGGCGGGCGGCGGGGCCTTCGGGCCGGACTCGAAGGAGATGCGGGATCCGCACTGCGGGCACGCGGTGTCGATCCGGACGACCAGGCGCAGGGCGGCGCTGATGCCGAAGGAGTCCCACGCGCACCCGCCCCACCACCGGCGGTCGTCGTGCCCGTCCACCGGGGTCACCACGAACGCCATCGGCGCCGCCGTGAACGGATGCGCCATCCGCACCGAGTCCCCCTCCGGCGCCAGCACCAGCGCATGCGCGTCCGCCAGATCACCCAGCATCCCCTGGACGGCCTCCGCCGTGCTCCGCGTCCTGCGCGCGAGCTCACCCACCGAGGGCGCTCGCCCCTCCGCCGCGAACGTCTCGTAAACGAGATCGCGCACGGCCCACGCATCCGCAGTCACCACAGGCCACACCAGCCTTCCCACCTCGATCCCGACCCTACAGACGCCCCCGAGGCACAGCACTCCAATTCAGCGAGGGCGAGGCCGTCCGCGTCGTCGGGAGGGTTAGAGATCCAGGTCTCCGCGCTTCACGCGGATGACAAGCTGGGCGAAGCTCGTGGGGGCCCTCCGGCCGGGCGAGGATCCGTCACCGATCGCCGACGAAAGGGCAGAGTCATGGGCGACAGTCCCCCGAAGGAGCTGATCTCCCTCGCTGATGACGAGGGGAACAGCGTCACGGTCAACGTGCTGGGACGTGCAGCCGGGTGGGCCGCCGGACTCGACGCCGAGATCGTCGTCAGGACGCCCTTCGTCTCCGGCCGGATCGACCTGGCACTGTCCGTTCCGAGGCTGGAGAGCTGGGGCGACGCTCTGAACCGGCTCGACGCCGGCGAAGACGTCGCCTGGATGAAGATGAGCCGCGGGCCGTCTATCTTCATCCGGCTCACTGGAGAGCGTGACTGTCCGGAGGTGGTCGTGGAGGACGAGGGCGGATCCATGGTCACCGTGCGGGTCCCGCTCGTCCCCCCGGACGACTGGATCGCGGCCCACCGCCGACGCCTGCACCAGGTGATGAGCTACTGGGCGCCGATGCTGTCAGCGTAGGGAACGAGCTACCGCCTCATGCTTGTGGTGCCCCGGGACGGGACGGGCCTCGCCTTCGAACCGACCGGGGTTCACGGTAGGTCGAGGGCGAGGCCGTCCGCGCTGGCGGGAGGGTTAAACGTCCAGGTCTCCGCGCTTTGCACTGGCGATGACCTGGGTGAAGCTCCTGGGGGAGAGGGTGAGGTGTCCGGCGTCGGGTGCCTTGCTGTCTCTGATGCCGCGCCCCTCAGGGAGAGCGGCCACCTCCACGCATTCGTTTCCGGACGCGTTGCTCCGGCTGGCCTTCCGCCATTTGATCACTTCATGGCCTCCAGAATCCGTGCGACATGACCTCGTGAGGCGGACGCGGACAAGGCTTCCGAGCCTATGAGGTCGTAGCGCCTTACGAAGTCGTCAAGCATCGTGGGGTCGTGCGTCAGTCTGCCACCTGTGTTGGCCTCCATGTAGGCCGCAGACCAGTTTGCTCCGTTGAGGAGGGTGAAGGAGCCGTCCAGGCCGATATGTGCTCCCACACTGCGGGGCACACTGCGGAGGATGACGTTTCGCTTGCGGCTAAGGGCCACTAGATGGGCGAGTTGTTGGCGCATGACCTCTGGCCCGCCGACCGGTTGTTCTAGCGCCGCCTCGTTGAGCAGTACGCGCAGTTCAGGAGGCTTTTCTCGCTCGAGGATCGCTTGCCTGGCCATGCGGGCGGTGACGGCCGCCTCCACGTCCTCGATGATCTGTCCATCCTCGAGCAAGGCGCGAGCGTAATCCTCTGTCTGGAGTAGGCCGGGAATGATCGCGAGTGCCCAGTAACTCACGCGAGTAGCTTTCGCCTCCAGCGGGGTGTACTGGGACCACCAGCCCGGGTCGTGCGTTCGCTCGGCTAAGCGTCGAAGTCGGGCGAAATGCCCGCGAGCGCGCCAAACCAGATCTAAAGTTTCGGCGTGCTTCATGGGCATGTTTTCGCGGCCCGATTCCCAGTTCGAAACATGGGACTTGGTCACGCCGAGAAGCTCACCCAAAGCCTCCTGTGTCATGTTCCGCTCCACGCGCCATATGCGCAGGTCAGAGGCCAGCCAGTGCCAGTGGTTGTTGTCCGGGTCCAGCTCGTTTGCTGAGGTCATTCAAGATCCTCCGAATACAGATTGGTTGGTTGAATGGTACTGACCGTATCGGCGGGCGGCAGTCTTTCGTCAGAGCCCAGTCGGTGAAAGGTGGCCCGGTGTGGATGTCATTCAGGGCAAGTGGGACAAGCGTCCGTCAAAGGCGCCAAAGGAATTCGCTCTTCGGTGGCGTGCTTATCCCGAGAGCGTGTATCTGACGCGGTCGCTCGTCACGGAGGCGTGTGAGGCGTGGGGACTGGCGCAGCACGACTACGCGGGGCGGACGATCATGTCCGAGCTGGCCACGAACGCCGTGGTTCACGCTGTCGAGGGGCACGAGATCCAGGCTTGGGTCGCGCTCGTGGACGGTGCCATCGAGTTCCGGGTCTGGGATCCGTCCCACGCGCCGCCGGTCGTGCCGGAGGTCGATCCCGAGGCCGAGGGCGGCCGGGGCCTGATGATGGTGCGGCTCCTGGCGACCGGCGGCTGCGGATACCGGCAGATCGGCGGCGGTCGCGGCAAGGTCGTCTGGGCGCGGCTCGCCCTCTAGAACCCCCGCCCGTCCGGCGAGCGGCCGCACCCGACCCCCTGGGGTGCGACCGCGCCACCCCCGGCCTCGCCGGACGGGCGGGTCCACTGCCGGTAAGGGCGAACCACCTGGAGCAGGACGGGCCCGATGTGCCTGGAGCTGGCGACGCCCGATCTGCCGGGTGCCGAGGGTGGGCGGCCCTCATCTTGGCGTGGTCGCAGTGCCAGAAGGCCCGCCATTGGCGAGTGTCGGAACCGGGAGTTCTCGATCCGGCGCTGGAGATCGTGCGCTCGGTTCCCGCAGCGGGGTTGCAAACGGACTGCGGTCCGCTACTGTGGAGTTAAACCGGACCGCAGTCCTATTCATCGAAGGGTACTGGCATGACCGCACTCATCGCCCGTGACGAGCTGAAGGCAGCTATCGAAGCGGGCACCGTGACCGTCCTCGACACCCTGGGCGGCGAGTACTACGCCAAACAGCACCTGCCCGGTGCCCGCGAACTGGTCTTGGCCGACGTCAACGCCCAGGTGCCGACCCTGCTGCCCGACCACGACGCCGAGATCGTCACCTACTGCTCCAACCCGGCGTGCGCCAACAGCGGGCAGGTGGCCGATCGGCTCACCGCTCTCGGCTACACCAACGTCCGCAAGTACCGCGAGGGCATCGAGGACTGGGTGGAGGCCGGCCTCCCGACCGAGTCCGCCTGACATGGCATGGGAGGGCAGAGCGCACGCCCCTGCCCTCCCGCCGATCCACGCCCCCGGACACCGGCCTACGCGCCGCTCGAGCACGTGATCGCGACCGCTGCGGCGCACACCGTCCGCCCTGCGTAATCGAGCGGACGTCGCCGGACCAGAGGTGGTCACCGGGGCCGTGGGGATGCTCCATCCCGCAGTTCGCCGCGCCGCCTTCACGGTCCGAACCGGCGGGGTCGTGGAGGGATGGTTCACCGCCCCGGACCGGGTTCATGCCGCTCCGGTCGGCGGCTGCCGCAGGGGGCCGTCCGCGAGACCGAGAAGTGATGGACGGCTGCGGGCGAGTCGGACGCCTCCCGTTGCGGCCTCACGGTCGCCTTCGGAAGGGCAGACGCTCAGGCGGTAGGGCTGTTCGGCTCGGCGGACGGCTGGGGGTTCGCCGGGGGAGGGATGATGCCGCGCAGCAGGTCACCGGTGAGGGCGGCGCGCTGCTCGGTGTCGAGCCGGTCGATGTTGTTGAGCAGGCGTTCGGCGGCCAGGTAGCGGGAGAACTCCAGCGGTTGGTCGAAGTAGGAGCGCAGGTGCGAGGCGGCGTTCTCTTGGGAGCGGACGAAGGTGCGCCCGATGTAGGCGGCGAACGCCGCGGCGGTGGCGCCGAGCGCGCCGCTGACCGCGCTGGCGGTGGTGGTCTCGGCGTTGAGGGCCAGGACGGCGAAGACGACGAGTAACACGAAGCCGATGCCCATGGCGATCTGGGCGTTGCGGAAGGACTGGCGGGCTTGGCCTGTGGCGATCTGGTGGTAGTAGTCCAGCCGCTTGTGGGTGACGCTCCACAGGGTCGGCAGCGCCAGGTCCTCCTGCGCCGTCAGCTCGCTTTCGGCCTCCTGCAGCTCACGCTGCGCCTCCAGTAGCCGTTGTTCGCGTTCTTGCTCGGTACGTGCCCGGCTCCGAAAGGCCACAGCAGCGGCGATACCTGCCATTAGCAGGGCCAGAGAAGAGTAGACCTCGGAGCTGAGCAGATCCCCCCACCACAGGGCACCCGCCCCGGCGGCCACCGCGAGCAGCAGCCCGAGGATCACGTCGACCTGGCCCGCGAGCCACGCTGTGACCGAGCGAAGAGGTTGCGCCACCGCTGGATGCTAACCGGGGTGGTCGGGCCTGGTCGACGCTCCAGAGCCGATCAGCATCGGTGGGTGCCGAGTGGAAGGCGTGGAGGGCCCGTCCCCGGTCGGAGCCGGTGATCTCGTCCGGGGCCGAGCGGTCCCCGGCGGTGCGCGAAGCGCCGCGCAACCGCCGGGTACCGCCCATCAGCCGCGGTTCAGCGAACTCCCGTCAACATCTAGTTGCGGTAGCGGAAGACTATGCGGCCGCGGGTGACGTCGTACGGCGTGAGCTCCACCAGGACCCGGTCCTCCAGGTAGATCTTGATGAAGTTCTTGCGCATCTTGCCGCTGATGTGCGCGAGCACTCGGTGCCCGCCCTTGATCTCCACGGTGAACATGGCGCTGCGAAGGCACTCGACGACCCTGCCCTCGACTTCGATGCCGTGTTTGTTCCTCATCGCACCAGCTCCAGGTTGCTGCCCATCCGCCGGGCGCCGATGCCCTCGAACAGCGCCACGGCCGCTCGGTTGGTCTCCTGGGCCTCGGCCCAGGCGGCGTCGAACCCAGAGCGGTGCAGCGCGCCCAGCGAGTGGGCCAGCAGCGACCGCGCGATGCCGCGGCGCTGCTCGCCCGCCCGGACCGCCACCAGCCCGATGCGCGGTCGGCGCACCGTCACCACCCGGATCAGACCCAGGTAGCGGTCCGGTGCCGCGGCCACGGCGTACTTCGACGGGTCGACGATGGTGTCGCCCTCGGGGCGGGGCAGCACCTCCGCGGGCATCGACTGCCACCAGCCGACGGTCGACTCGACCTCGTCGCGGATCGCGCGGTCCACCGCTCGCAGCAGGTCCTCGTCCGCCTTGCCCGCGGGAACGATCGTCACGCCCGGCGGCGGCAGGACCTCCTCGAGCCCCGTGACCCGCGGGTCGGTCGGTACGGCGTACTCCCACTCGCGGCGCCGGACCCTGAAACCGGTCCGCCGCCATCTGGCCGTCAGTTCGGCGTCTGCTTCATCGACCACCGTGTAGAGCGGCGCCGGCAGTTCCGCCAACATCGCCTCGGTGAGCCGGTCGAAGGTGGAGTCGTGCCAGGCGTCGACGCTGACGAACAGGCGTCCGTCGGGCCGGTGCTCGGCATACCCGCGGCCGATCACCAGGTCGTCGTCGAGTGCGTGCCAATGCCTGTCCGCGACGCGCGTGACCAGCGCCGAGTTCTCGCTCAGGCCGGTTGTGAAGGGCTTTGCGTCCATCGGAGTCTCCTTCCAGGAGAGCCTCGATCTCAGGCGCTCCTGGCGACACCGGACGTCAGTCGCCGGACCGTGACAGGCTGAGGGAGCACCCATGGGTGACTGTGTTCACGGGTCCTCACCTCCTTGCGAGTTCTTCACGGTCGACGGCGAAGGTAGCAACCGGACGCCTCCTCGCTCAAACCCTTTTTCACCTGCTTCGGACTGCTATTCGCGGGCGGCGACCAAAGCCGTGGGGGACGGTCTCGTCGCGGCGAGTGCGGTCAGGGCCGCGGCCACGGGAGTGATGGTCAGGGCGGCCACCGTCAGCAGGCCGAAGAGGTTCCACGGCACCGCGAGGATGCGCACGCCTTGCATTTCCGGAAAGAAACCGGCCAGTGCCCCCGCTGCGACCAGAGCCCCCAGGGCCAGGCCGATGAACGTGACGGCGGCCGACTCGATGGCGGCCATCCGGACGACCTGGGCGCGGGTCAGGCCGGTGGCGCGGGCGACGGCGAACTCAGTGCGGCGTTCGGCGGCGGCGATCACGACGGCGTTGACGACCGCGATGGCCGCATAGAGTCCCGACATTCCCATGAGGACGGACATGATCCCCGTGGTGCCGCGCTGTTGGTCCGCCACTCTGGCCTCGGCCCACTGGTGAAGGGTGCGCACCTCCCCGGCCCCGGCTGCGCGGATCCGGTCGGCGACCGCCTGCGGTGACGTGCCGGGGGCGACCTGGACGAAGGTCTCCGTGGGGGCGTCCGCGAGCACCTCGGCGGGGATGAGGTCGCGCGGCACCAGGAAGTTGTCGCTTCCGTTCTCCAGGACTTCCGGCAGGCGCGCGACGGTCCGAAGCTTGACCTTTCGGGAGCCGATCCGTGCGGTGACGCTGCCGCTGCGGACGCCTTCGGCGGCCAGCCCGGGGCCGATCGCGATGGTGCGGCCGTGTAGCGCGTCCAGGGAACCGGAGCGGAGGGTGAGGCGGTGGGTGCGCCGGTAGGCGGGGCCGTCCACGGCGGTGATTCCCGAGTGGCGGGTCTGACGGTACGAGCGGCCTTCCACACGATGTCGGGACGTCACCGACATCTCGACCTGGCTCTGCGGGGACGCGAGGGCGACGCCCGGAATCTGCGGAATCCGGGCGGCGGCCGCACCGTTCGAAGTGACCACCAGGTCGGCGGCGGTGATCCGTTCGAGGTCCGCGCCGGTGGCCCGGGCCAGCGAGTTCAGCGCGCCGGTCAGGCCGACCAGCAGTCCGACCAGGACGATGACGGGCGCGGCCGTCGAGGCGCTGCGCCGCACGGCGTCCCGCAGGTTCGCCTGCGCCAGCTCGCCGAGCGCGCCGGTGCGCAGCAGCGTCCCGAGCACCCGGCCGACCAGCGGGACGGCGAGCGGGCTCAGCGCGCTGAGGGCGATCGACCCGAAGACCGACACGGCCATCGCGATCAGCAGGGCGCCGAGCAGGTCGGCGCCGTGCCCGGCCATGACCAGCGCGACCGTCAGCGAGAGGGAGGACAGACCCGCCAGCCAGCGGCCGACCGTCATCACCCGGGCCGCGCGCGGGGCGTCGCGCAAGGCGTCCAGCGGACGGACCCGGGCCGCCCGATAGGACGCCGACAAGACCCCGAAGACCGCGACACCGATCCCGACGCTCGGTGACAGCAGCAGGACCCCGGGAGACCAGCCTGGGGAGAAGCCGCGAGGAAGCAGCCCGATCCCGACCAGCAACCGTGCCTGGACCCAGGTGCCCGGCACGCCCAGCAGGATCCCGACGACGCTGCCGGCCAGGCCCAGCAGGAACGCCTCGCCCAGCAGCAGCCTCACCAGTTGGGGACGGCTTCCGCCGAGCATGCGCAGCAAGGCCAGGTCCTTGCGCCGCTGCTCCACGGCGAAGGCGAACGTCGAGCCCACGATGAACACCGCCAGGAACATCGCCAGCGGTGTGGCCATGCCGAGCAGCGTGGCGGCGCCGACGTACCCCTCCCGGATCTGCTCGGCCGTCCGGCCGGAGGCGCCCGCCGGGATCTTCGGCTCGCCCGTCGCGACCAGCACGAGCACCGACGACTGCACCAGCGCCACGCCGAGGGAGACGGTCAGCAGTGCCCCGGCGAACAGCGGCCAGCGGTCCCGGACGGTACTGGCGGAGATGCGCAGCACGGCGGTCAGCCCTCCAACCTGGTGAGCCGCTCGGCCACCCGGGCGGCGGACGGGCGCACGAGGCGGTCGGCCACCCGGCCGTCGGACAGGAACACGACCGCGTCGGCGCTCGCCGCCGCGACCGGGTCGTGGGTGACCATCACGACGGTCTGCCCGGCGGTGTCGACCATGCGGCGCAGCAGCCGCAGGACCGTGCGGGCCGAACCGGTGTCCAGGGCCCCGGTGGGCTCGTCGGCGAACAGCACCGAAGGCCGCGTCACCATCGCGCGGGCGATCGCCACCCGCTGCTGCTGCCCGCCCGACAGCTCGCGCGGACGGTGCCGCGCGCGGTCGTCCAGGCCCACGTCGGCGAGGGCGGCCCGCACGTCCCGGCGCGACGGCCGGGCGCCGGCGAGCTTCAGCGGCAGCGCGACGTTCTGCTCGGCCGTGAGCGAGCCGATCAGGTTGAAGTTCTGGAAGACGAACCCCACGGCGCGGCGCCGCAGCCCGGTCAGCGTCGCGTCGGAGGCGTAGGTGACGTCCTGCCCGGCGAGCAGGACGCGCCCGGAGGACACCCGGTCCAGCCCTGCCGCGCAGTGCAGCAGAGTCGACTTCCCCGAACCCGACGGGCCCATCACGGCGGTCCAGGAACCGGCCGGGAAGGTCACGCTGACATCGGCCAGGGCCTGAACCCGGGCCTCGCCCGTCCCGTAATGCCTGCTCACCTGGTGCAGCTGCACCGGCGCGGCCGGGACGGCGGCATGTGCGGGTGCGGGGCCCGCCATCGCTGGGCCATTCGCCGCCGGGCCTCTGGGTGCGGGGCCCGTCAACGCAGGACCCGCAGGTCGATGCCGCGTGCCAGGGCCTGGTAGCCCGCGTCGTTCGGGTGCAACCCGTCCTGGTAGACGTACGAGAGCCGGGAGCGGTCCGGGTCGGCGGGGTCGGCCATGATGCGGTCGGCGTCCAGGACTGCGTCGTAGGCGCCGCTGGTCCGGATCCAGTGGTTGATGGCGTCGCGGTCCTTCTCGACCTGGGGTGTCCAGACCGGGAACAGGGCGCCCTTCATCGGCAGGATGGTCGTCCCGACGACCTTGAGGCCGCGGGCGCGTGCGGCGCGGACCAGTTGCCGCTGGGCGTCGATGACCTGCGCGGCGGTCGCCGGTCCGCCCGGCCGCAGGCAGGGGTCGCCGGGGGTGACGCGGATGTCGTTGGCGCCCAGGTGGACGATCACCGCCCGCACGCCGGGACGGTTCAGGACGTCGCGGGCGAACCGGGCGGTGGCCTTCTCCCCGGCGCACGCCGAGTCGTAGCGCAGCCGGTTCCCGCCGATGCCCGCGTTGACGACGCTGAGGGGGGCGCGGGCCGCGGCCAGGCGCTCGGCCAGGGCGTCCGGCAGCCGCGCGTCGGCGCCGGGGGAGGCTCCGACGCCGTCGATGAGCGAGTCCCCGAAGGCCACCACCGTGCCCGCGCCGTTCCCGCCGGCTGTGCCGTTCCCGCCGGTTGTGCCGTTCCCGCCGGTGACCTCCACGCCTGTCAGGTAGTACAGCGCGTCGGTGGAACGGGTGTAGGCGCCGGCCCCCACGTCGGACAGGTGGTCGCCGGTGGCGCGGTAGGCGGGCTGCGTGGTGAACCGATGGAAGGTCGCGGGCCCCGTCGCGCCGGTGAAGCGCAGCGTGACCGCCAGCTTCTCCAGGGGCGCGGTGGCCAGCGGCACCGGGTCGCTGACGATCTCACCGCCCGGCGCCACCGCGACGGACCGCTTCCCGCCGAAGGTCAGCGCCGCCGTCGAACCAGGCCACGCCTGGGCGCCACCGGCCGAGCGCGCGACGGCCCCGGCGGCGACCCGCAGCGGCCGGGTCCCGTACACGTTGGACAGACGGATCCGGACCTTCGCGCCACCCGTGCTGAGCCGGACGACCTGGCGCAGCGAGTGGTCGCCGAACCCTTCCACCGACCAGTTCGGCCCCTCGTCCTCGCCGCCGGCGATCGGCCGCTGCATCGCCGCGCCCCAGCTCTGCGACCAGGTCCCGTTCTTGAGGGACGCCGTCTGCGCGACGGCCGGGGCGGGACGGGGCCAGGCGTATCCGAGCCCGCCGATCAGCGCTGCGGCGGCGATGCCGGCCAGGGGCGCGGCCACCCGTGCGGAGAGCTTTCTCTTCATGCGTCGATCCCACCGCCGCGCCGCCTCCGGCCGCATCACGGTGGTCCACCAACTTGGAGGTATGGCTGGCACTACCTCGTCGTTCGCGCGGTCATCGCAGGCCGCGTGGTCGGTTACCGTACGCCTGTGCCGAACGACCCGCCCCTCGCCCCGTCGGCCACTCCGCCTGCCATGCCCCCTGCCAGGCCCCCTGCCAGGCCCCCTGCCACTCTGCTCGCCGCGATGGGGCGCCGCGGGTTCCTTCTAACCGCCTGGCCTTGGCGCGCCGCCGCCTACCTGCTGTCGACCGCGCCGGTCGTCGCCGCGGCCGCCCTTCCGCTGGTGCTGCTCGGCCTGCCGCTGCTCCTGGCCGTCACTTCGGACGCATCCCTAGGCGAGCGGGCGCTCCCGGCCGTCGTCGGACTCCTGCTGCTCGCAGGCCTCGGACCGGCGGCGACCGGCCCGCTGACCGGGGTGGAACGGCGCCGGCTCCGCCTGGTGGACGTCCGCCCGGCGGGCCCAGGGCATCGGCGTCCGCCCGAGCGAGGCGTCCTGCCATGGCTCCGCACCCGCTACACCGAGCCCGTCACCTGGCGCGCACTCGGCTACTTCCTGGTGCTGTCCGCCGCCGTCCCCGTCCTGTACGCGGCGCTTGTGTCCATGCTGGCCTTCCAGTTCGGCGCCGTGACCGCCCCGCTGATCCTGCTCGGCGGCGACGGCCCGATGGTGCTCGGCCCGGTGACGATCGCCACGCCGGGGGCCGCGCTGCCCTACGCGGTCGCGGGGCTGGCGCTGGTGCCCGCCGTCCCGTACCTGCTGGGCCTGACCGCCGCCGCGCAGGGCGCGCTCGCCCGGACGCTGCTGCGCAACGGCTCCGGCGGGCGGCTCCAGGCCGAGCTCGTCGAGGTCGCACGCTCCCGCGCCCGGCTGGTGGACGCGTTCGAGGCCGAGCGCCGCCGGATCGAGCGCGACCTGCACGACGGCGCGCAGCAACGGCTGCTCTCCCTCACCCTGAAGCTCGGGATCGCCCGCGTGGACCTGCCGCCCGGATCCCCGGCGGCGGAAAGTCTCGCGGACGCCCACGACGAGGCCAAACAGCTCATGACCGAGCTGCGGGAGCTCGTCCACGGGATCCATCCCCGCGTCCTCACCGACCGGGGGCTGGCGGCGGCGCTGGGGGAGCTGGCCGACCGGTCCCCGCTCGCGGTCACCGTCGAGACCGACCTGCCCGGACGGCCGCCCCGCCAGGTCGAGAGCACGGCCTACTTCGCCGCCGCCGAGGCGCTCACCAACGCCGCCAAGCACAGCGGCGCCGACCGGGCCGCGGTGGTCGCGCGCCTCACCGGCGGCGTCCTCACCGTGGAGGTCACCGACGACGGCGCGGGCGGCGCCGACCCGGCGCGCGGCACCGGCCTGACCGGCCTCGCCGACCGGGTCGCCGTGATCGACGGCAGACTGCTCGTGTCGAGCCCCGCCGGGGGCCCGACCCTCGTCCGTGTGGAGCTTCCTTGCGAACCGAACCGACCGCCGTCCGGGTAGTCCTCGCCGAGGACGGCGTCCTGCTCCGGGAGGGCCTGGCCGGGCTGCTGGCCAGGTTCGGTTTCGAGGTGGCCGCCGCCGTCGACGACGCCGAGGCCCTGCTCGCGGCCGTCGCCGAGCACCGCCCCGACCTGGTCGTCACCGACATCCGGATGCCGCCGGACTTCTCCGACGAGGGCCTGCGCGCCGCCGTACGGCTGCGCCGCGCCGACCCGGGCCTCGCGGTGGTGGCGCTCAGCCAGTACGTCGAGTTGAGCTACGCCGCCGACCTGCTGGACTCCGGCGACGGCCGCCGGGTCGGCTACCTGCTCAAGGACCGGGTCGTGGACGTCGCCGACTTCGTCGCCGCGCTGCGCCAGGTCGCGGACGGCGGGACGGTGGTGGACCCGAAGGTCATCCGGCAGCTCATCGGCCGCCGCCGCGACCCGCTCGCGGCGCTGTCGCCGCGCGAGCACGAGGTGCTCGCCCTGATCGCCGAAGGTCACTCCAACGCCGCCATAGCGCGGCGGCTGGTCGTCACCGACGCGACCGTGGGCAAGCACGTCCGCAGCATCCTGGCCAAGCTCGATCTTCCGCAGACCGACGACACGCACCGCAGGGTCCTCGCCGTCCTGGCCTACCTCCGGGGCCGTCCCGCCACCGAACGCCCGGACGACTCCGCGGGCCCGGGATGATTCCGCGGGCCCGGCGGAGGCGCGACCCGGGGCCGTGCGCCTGGTGACGGCCCCTGGTCGCGGACGGCTGAGGTCGTGATCGTCACCGGTCAGGCGGCGTGAGCGGGGGCCTCCGCCAGCGGGGCCGGCGCTTCGGCGTCCGCGGTGGCGGGCCGGTGCTCGGGGCGCGGGGTGTTCATCAGGACGCCCACGACCAGCGCGCCGACGATCATGATCCCCGCGGACAAGGCGCCGGCCGCCCCGAAGCCCTCCACCAGTGCCTGCTTGGCGACGTCCGGGCTCAGGCCGTCGCGGGCGTGCGAGGACAGGTAGTCCGCGGTGGTGCTGGTGGCGACGGTGTTGAGCAGCGCGATGCCGATCGAGCCGCCGATCTGCTGCGCGGTGTTGACGCTCGCCGAGGCGATGCCGGAGTCGCCCTGGTCGACGCCGTGGGTGGCGTAGTTGAGGGCCACGGGCATGATCAAACCCGCTCCCAGGCCGAGCAGGAGCTGCGCCACCAGGACGCCGGAGGCGTAGGAGCCGCCAGGCTCCAGCGTGAGCATCCACAGCATGCCGCTCGCGCCGATGAGCATGCCGGGGACGATCAGCGCGCGCGGCGGGACCCGGGGGAGGAGCCGGGTGGCGAGCCCGCCGGCCGACACCAGCACCGCCGTGGTCATCGGGAGGAAGCCGACGCCCGTCCTGATCGGCGAGTATCCCTTGACGACCTGCATGAAGTAGGTCAGGAAGAGGAACGCGCCGAACATGCCGATGACGGCGACGCCGACCGCCAGGTAGGCGCCGCCGCGGGTGCGGTCGGCGACCACGCGCAGCGGCAGCAGCGGCTGCGCGACGCGGCTCTCGACGAGGACGAACGCGGCGAGCAGCACGGCGCCGGCGGCCAGCAGGCCGATGACCTTCGCCGAGTCCCAGCCGTCGGACTCGGCCCGGCTCGTGGCGTACACGATCGCGACGAGGCCGCCGGTGACCGCCAGCACCCCGGGGACGTCGAGGCGGGCCCGTCCCTCGCGCCGCGACTCGGTGAGGATGGCGAAGCCGCCGACCGCCGCGACCGCCGCGACCGGGATGTTGATGTACAGGCACCAGCGCCAGTCCAGGTAGTCGGTCAGCGCCCCGCCGGCCAGCAGCCCGATCGCGCCGCCCGCGGCGGCGATGGCGCCCCAGATGCCGAACGCCTTCGCCCGGTCCTTCGGCTCGGTGAACGTCACGGTGAGCAGCGACAGCGCGGACGGTCCGAGCAGCGCGCCGAACCCGCCCTGGAGGGCGCGGGCGACCAGCAGCATCTCGAAGCCGCCCGCCGCGCCGCCGAGGGCCGAGGCCCCCGCGAAGCCGATCAAGGAGATCAGGAAGACGCGCTTGCGGCCGGTGTAGTCGGCGATCCGGCCGCCGAGCAGCAGCAGGCTGCCGAACGCCAGCGTGTAGGCGGTGATGATCCACTGCCGGTCGCCGTCGGAGATCTGCAGGTCGCGCTGGATGGAGGGCAGCGCGATGTTCACCACGGTGCCGTCCAGAATGATCATTAGCTGGGCCAGTCCGATGAACAGCAGCGCGGCCCAGCGGCGCGATGCGGTCGGTGGGGCGGGCGCCTTCGTGGTCGCCATGACTTTCGTCCTCACTCGTGGTGGGGAGTACCGCGCGGATCGTCCGCGGGACTTCCTGACGAACACGAGACACCGGCCGCCTCGCCCCTCTGACACCCCGCCCATGTGATCTGCACCACCGCCCGAGCCGCCGTCCACAACGGCAGCACCTGGACCGTCACGACCGCGGGTCGCGGTGCGTTGGGGCGGACGCTTCAGCACGGCTGGGCGTGGGTGGGGCAGAGCGTCTTGATCCACGCCTGGCCCGTCTCGGTGCCGGGCTCGCCGCAGACCTCGCAGGTGCGGAGGGACTCCTCCCGGGCGGCCGTGAGGATCGCACTGACCCGAGTGCCGAGTTCACGGCTGAGGCCGAGCGCGCCGGTGACGGGATCGACGAACCCGCCCAGGTTGACGTCCAGCATCCCGTACTTCTCCTTGACCTGGACCACCTGGTAGTTGGGCAGCACGGCGACGAGTTCGGCGTGAGTCCGCAGCAGGATGTCGCGCCACCCGGGCCCGACATAGTTGAGGTACTCGGGGATCTGCCTGTCGGCCACATTCGTCATGGAACCGATCCTGCCCGGAGGGCGCCGAGGCGTCGCCGAATTCGGCTGATCGGGCTCGAGCACCGCGTGGTTCGGGGCCTCCGACCGGGCGGTACCGGCGATGGCCGGTACCGCCGCGGTCGGGCCGTCGATGGTTCGCGGCGCTAGCTCAGATGCCGGGTGAAGAACCGGGCCGCGGCCTCTCCCTCGAACTGCGGGACGCCGGTGTGCCCGCCCATGTTGGCGTGCAGTGTCTTCTCCTTCGAGCCGAAGGCGTCGAACAGGTCGAGGGCCGCCTGCCGGTCGTTGCCTTCGTCGTCCCATTGCAGCATCACGTGCAGCGGAATGGTGACCTGCCGGGCGTCCTCGAACGTGACGCGGGGCACGTAACTCCCGGCGAACAGGACGGCGGCCGATATGCGCGGCTCGACCACCGCCAGCCGGACGCCGATGGCGATCACTCCCCCGGAGAACCCGACCGGGCCGCCGATCTCGGGCAGCGAAAGGAGGGCGTCCAGGGTGGCCTGCCATTCCGGGACCCCTTTCTCCACCAGCGGGAGGACGAGCCGGTCGACGATGTCGTCGCTGACCGGCTCGCCGGCCTCCAGCGCCCGCCGCAGGTCGGCGCGGGCCTGCTCGGCGGTTTCCAAGCGGGGTCGGTCACCGCCTCCGGGGAGCTCGATGGCGGCCGAGGCGTAGCCGTGCTCGGTCGCGGAGTGCCGGGCCCGGGCCGCCAGCCGGGGGTGCATCTTGCGCAGCCCGCCGGGGTGGCCGAGGAGGATCAGCGGCGCCGGTTCGGACGCGGACGCGGGCGTCCACAGAATGCCGGGGACGTCGCCGAGGGTGAATGCGCGTTCGAGGACGCCGTCGTCGAGGCGCTGTTCAGAAGTGAATCGCACGGTCGTGCCTTTCGGGAGTGCTCTTGAACGGCGCTCCCGGACGACCTAACGCCCGACCGTGACCCCAGAGGGGAGCACCCATGTCGATACGTTCACGGGTACCACCTCCTCGGTCTCTGGCACGGCCTCCGGAAAGGTAGCAGTGGCCACCGCGGCCCGCCAACGGGTTTTCGGCCGAAGCGCTGGGCGGGTCCGGGGGGCGGCTTCTATTCGTGGTTCGGGGGCGGGGTGGCGGTGGTGTCCGAGGGCGTTGCGGGTCTGGTGTAGAGGACCTCGCGGGCCTGTTCCGCGGCGCGGGTGAGCGCCTCGCTGACGAAGTCGAGGAAGCGGGCGGCGCTCTCCAGGCGGGCGCCGGCCGGGGTGTCGGGGCCGAGGACGCCGACGCCCTGCCGAGCGGTCTCGACGAACTGGGCGTTGTCCCGGGCGCTGCGGATCATCGACTGGAACCAGAGGTCGTCGTCGACGACGTAGCGCTCGCGGCGCCCGTCGCTCTCCCGGCGGACGAGGTCGAGGCCCCCCAGGAACGCGATCGCTTTGGAGATCGACGCCGGGCTGACCTGGAGGCGCCGCGCGAGTTCGGCGGCGGTGAGGCTGCCGCTGTCGGTGGTGTAGAGGCAGGCCAGCACGCGGGCCATCATCTTGGGCAGGCCCGAGGTCATGAAGACGGTGGTGAGCGTCTCCTGGAAGTCGCGCACGGCCTCGGCGTCGCGCCCGTAGGGCTGCCGGGACGCCTGCGGCGGTTGGGGCGCGACCTGCCTGCGTCGCTGGGTGCGGCGTTGCGTGGCGTGGTGGGCGAGGTCGGCGCGGTAGGCGGTCGGGCCGCCGTTGCGCATCACCTCGCGCGTGACCGTGGAGGTCGGACGGTCGAGCCGGCGGGCGATCTCGGCGTAGGGCAGGCCGTCGGCCAGGCCCGCCGCGATCTGCCGTCGCTCCTGCTGGGTGAGCCTGCCTCCCGGCATCACGACCTCCTTCCGGCCCCGCGGGGGGCTCGATGGCGCTCCTCGGTGCTCCCGACGGTGTCACCATAGCGTTCAGTCCCAATTCATTGCAACGAAAGAACCTTCGCTCGTTGCGTTCTGCACGAGTCCGTTGCAATGATTAAGCTGCAATCACCTGCATAATTGTGTTCGCAGTGCAAAGAGTTCGTTGTGAACTTCTGGAAAGCAACGTAGCGTTTCCAGAGTCAGAAACAACGAACCGCAGCCCGAGGAGAGCACGATGCAGACCTTCGACACCCCCGCCCCGATCTCCGCCGTCCTGGACGTCCCCGCGGGGCGCGTCCAGTTCATCGCCGCCGAACGGGCCGACACCGCGGTCGAGGTCCTGCCCGCGGACGCCGCCAAGGGCCGCGACGTGAAGGCGGCGGAGCAGACCAAGGTCGAGTACGGCGACGGCGTCCTGCGGATCGGGGCCCCGGCGAAGAACCAGTACCTCGGACCCGGCGGCTCCGTCGAGGTGACGGTCAAGCTGCCCGCCGGCTCCCGCGTCGAAGCGAGGGCGGCCTGCGCCGAGTTGCGGACCGTCGGCCGGCTCGGCGACGTCGCGTTCGAGGGCGCCTACGGCTCGATCAAGCTGGACGAGGCCGCGAGCGTCCGCCTCACCGCGAGCGACGGCGACGTCGAGGTCGGCCGGCTGGGCGGACCCGCGGAGATCAGCACCGCGAGGGGCGACATCCGGATCGCCGAGGCCCTGCGCGGCAAGGTCGTCCTCCGCACGCAGTCCGGCGACATCTCGGTCGGCGCCGCCGCAGGCGTCTCGGCCTCCCTGGACGCCGGCACCGGCCACGGCCGCATCACCAACGCGCTCAAGAACGACGGCGGCGCCGGACTCGACGTCCACGCCACCACCTCCCACGGCGACATCGCCGCCCGCAGCCTCTGACCTGCGGCCCCGACCCCTGCCCCTGAGGAGCAAGCATCATGACCACCCTGGCCATCGAGGCGGACGGGCTGCGCAAGTCCTACCGCGGCAAGGACGGCGAGAAGGTCGTCCTGGACGGCATAGACCTGGCCGTCCCCGAAGGAACGGTCTTCTCCCTGCTCGGCCCGAACGGCGCCGGAAAGACCACCACCGTCCAGATCCTGTCCACGCTGATCCGCGCCGACGCCGGCCGGGCGCGGGTCGCGGGCCACGACCTGGAACGGGAGGCCGACGACGTGCGCGGCGCGATCGGGGTGACCGGGCAGTACTCGGCGGTCGACAAGCTCCTCACCGGCGAGGAGAACCTGCTGCTCATGGCCGACCTGAACCACCTGCCGAAGCGCGCGGGCAGGCAGAAGGCCGGGGAGCTGCTGGAGAAGTTCGACCTGGTCGACGCCGCGGGCAGACCGGCGTCCACCTATTCCGGCGGCATGCGGCGCCGGCTCGACCTGGCGATGACCCTGGTCGGCGGCCCGCGCCTGATCTTCCTGGACGAGCCCACCACCGGCCTCGACCCGCGCAGCCGCCGCGCCATGTGGGGCATCGTCCGCGACCTCGTGCGGAACGGCGTCACCATCTTCCTCACCACGCAGTACCTGGAGGAGGCCGACGAACTCGCCGACCGCATCGGCCTCCTCGACGGCGGGCGGATGATCGCCGAGGGCACCGCCGAGGAGCTCAAACGGCGCATCCCCGGCGGCCACGTCCTGCTGAGGTTCGCCGACCCGAGCCGCCTCGACGCGGCCCGGCTCGCCCTCGGCGTCGGAACCCCCGACCCCGAGGCGCTCACCCTCCAGGTGCCGAGCGACGGCGGCGTCCGGGTGATCCGGGACGTGCTCGCCGTCCTGGACGAGCACTCCGTCGAGGTCGACGAGATGTCGGTGCACACCCCCGACCTCGACGACGTCTTCCTCACCCTCACCGGGAAGCAGACCGACCAGGCCAAGGAGGCCCTCCGATGAGCACCCTCGCCCTCGCCGCGCGCGACTCCTCCACCATGGTCCGGCGCCAGCTCAAGCGCCTGCTCCGCTACCCGGCCATGACCGTGCAGCTGGTCGTCACGCCCGTCATCATCCTGTTCCTGTTCGTCTACGTCTTCGGCGGCACCCTCGGCGACGGACTCGGGGGCGGCCGCAGCGCCTACGTCGACTACGTCGTGCCCGGCATCCTGCTCATGACGGCGGCCACGTCCGCGACCGGGACCGCCGTCATGGTCGCCACCGACATGACCGAGGGCATCATCGACCGCTTCCGGACCATGCGGATCTCGCGGGCCTCCGTCCTCACCGGCCATGTCGTCGGCAGCGTCATCCAGCAGCTCATCGGCCTGGCCGTCGTGATCGGCGTCGCGCTGGCCATCGGATTCCGGCCCGATGCCGCACCCGTCGAATGGCTGGCCGCCGTCGGCCTGCTCATCCTGTTCATCGTGGCCATCACCTGGCTCGCGGTCGCCCTGGGGCTGAAGTCCCCGACCCCCGAGGCCGCCAGCAACGCCCCGATGCCCCTGGTGTTCCTGCCCTTCCTCGGCAGCGGCTTCGTCCCGACCGACTCGATGCCGACCGTCCTGCGCTGGTTCGCCGAGTACCAGCCCTTCACGCCGATCATGGAAACCGTCCGCGGCCTCCTCCTCGGCACCCCGATCGGCCACAGCGGCGCTCTCGCCGTCGCCTGGTGCGCCGGAATCGCCGCCGTCTCCTACCTGTGGGCCAAGCACACCTTCAACAAGGCCTGACAGAGATGATGTAGGTGAGCACCTCCCGACGGGGTCTGACCCAAGCCCTGACTGACTTCGTGTCTTCCACGGGATCTGTCGTCCCCGGTCGGGAGGTGCTCGTGTGCACTCACCGTGCGTGGCGTGTGACCTAATAGGAGCCTGGCTAGTGCTCTGACCGCATAGGTTCGCCGGGTTGGCGGCGACGGTGCTCGGCCCGGCTGGATTCGGTGTGGGAACAATCTGAGCGGTGGCGGAGTCGATCAAACTAGGCTCCCAGCATGTCTGGTCCGACGTTGGTGATCGAGTTGGCAGAGCCGCTCTCCCCGGCTGCGCTGCGGGAGTTCCGCCTGTTGATGGTGGGGCTCTCCTCCCACTTCACCGAAAAGCGGCCCGGTTTCTTCGACGTCAACGTGCCCGCAGAGCGACTGGGCGTCGAGGACAGGCGAGAGAGGGACTGGCGAAAGCCGTTCCCGCTTCCACTCCTAGGCAACACCTCCGCGCACGAGGAGTTGACGGCCCTGGTGGGATTCAATCCGCAGCGCGAGGACTGGCGTCGGCCCTTCCTGGTCTACTTGATGGGGCCGGATGTCGGCGATGAGAGCGTCTTCGAGGCTGAGCACGCGGACGAGCCCGAGGCGGAGGCCATTCTCGGCTTCAGACCGACCCATGCCGTCAATGTCAGCGCCTGCTGCAATCGCGAGATCGACCACGTGACCACGGCCCTGCTGACCGCCGCTGTCATGGACGTCATCGGAGGCGTGGCCAAAGCCGAACTGCTGGACGGACAGGCGTCGGTCGTCGCTGGCCTTCCGGGGGTGCTGGGGATCGCGGACGACGACTGGATGGCGCTGGGAACGGCAAAGTTCCTGCGGGCTTGGGCCGGGCACCCCGCCTTCCGGCTGGTCAAGTAGCCCAGACAGGTCCGCGGCGGAGGTGATGCTGTGACCTGGAACGTTCGCCAGATTGCCGGATCATGCGGCGAGAGCCGGTCGGCCGCCCCAGCGGATGCCTTTCTCGCTGCGGATGCGGGCTCGTTCCTTGCGTTCGGTGGCCAGGACGTCGTGGTGGCGGGCGACGATCTCCTCGATCCGCTGGTGGCCGCCATCAACCCCGGCCTGGTCGCCGCCAACGGTGTCGGCACCGACGTCGCCGGCCAGCTCCTGGTCACCGCCGGGCACAACCACGACCGGCTCGCCTCCGAAGCAGCGTTCGCCATGCTCTGCGGCGCCGCCCCGATCCCCGCCTCCTCCGGCAAGACCCACCGGCACCGCCTCAACCGGAGCGGCGACCGGCAAGCCAACAAGGCGCTCTACCGGGTCGTCATCTGCCGCCTGCGCTGGGACCCGCACACCCGCGCCTACATGGAACGACGCACCAAGGACGGCCTCTCCAAAAAGGAGATCATCCGCTGCCTCAAACGCTACGTCGCCCGCGAGCTCTACAAACTCATCACCACACCAAACGATCACGAACTGGCCGCTTGACATCCATAGGAGCATCCCGTGAACCAGCCGAGCAGGGCCGCCGGACCAACACGTCCGACGGCCCTGAACGCTTTCTCTCCGCGCGGAGCACTTCCGGTCCCTGGCACTGCCGTTCGCGGACGACCCGGATTACTCCGCAGGGTGGGCGACCGCGCAGGGGTGAAGCCAGGCTGGGTGACGGTGCGTCAGGATGACGGTTTCGGGGCTCCGGCGGACTTCATGCAGGCCATGAGCGCCTTCTGTGTCCGGCCGTCCTGCGGGTCGGGGCGCCAGCCGGTCGTGTCCTCCGGCACCTTCACGCCCTGCTTGCGCATGCACGCCACGAACGCGTTCACGACCTTCGGCGGCGCGGACGTCGGCGCTCCGGCCGGGGCCTTCGCCGAGCCGCCCTTGGCCGTGTCGCCCGCGCCGGGGGAGTCGTCGGGCGCCGAGGTCGTGGCCTCGGCCTGCGCCGGGGCGGACGGCTTCGGCTTCCCGCCGTCGCCCCCGCACGCGGTGAGGGCCAGCGCCGGGACGAGCAGCAGCAGCGCCGCCGGATGAAGTCGGTTCACAGAGGTCCCTCCACCGGAATGGGCCTCGACGATATCGGGCCGCACAGGGGAATCGGGAGAACGGAAAGGGAGTGCGGAGGCGCCCCGCTTTGTCACCGCGATGACAAAGACGGCGATGAATCGTTGCGTTGCGTGAATGGTGCGCGACCCTTCGGAGGGGCACACTCGGCCTCTTCGTTCCCCCGACGAAGGTGGTGTGCGCTATGCCCGGTGGCGGCGCGTTGTCCGGTGGCGGCTACGACTTCGATGTGATCGTGGTGGGCTCGGGGTTCGGCGGCAGCGTGTCGGCCCTGCGGCTGGCCGAGAAGGGCTACCGGGTCGCGGTGATCGAGGCCGGGCGCCGCTTCGACGAGGACACGCTGCCGAAGACGTCCTGGAGGCTCCGCAAGTACGTGTGGGCGCCGCGCCTGGGGATGCGCGGCATCCAGCGCGTTCACCTGGTGGGCGGCAAGGCCGGCGTCCTCGTCCTGGCAGGGGCGGGCGTCGGCGGCGGCTCCCTCGTCTACGCCAACACCCTCTACGTCCCGCCGGAGCCGTTCTTCAAGGACCGCCAGTGGGGCCACATCACCGACTGGCAGGACGAGCTCTCGCCGTTCTACGACCAGGCCCGCCGCATGCTCGGCGTCACCGTGAACCCGCTCGTCACGCCCGCCGACGAGGCGATGAAGCGCGTCGCCGACCGGATGGGCGTCGGCGACACCTTCCACCCGACGCCGGTCGGGGTGTTCTTCGGCGAGAGGCCGGGCGAGGACACGGCCGACCCCTACTTCGGGGGCGCCGGCCCGCGCCGGACCACCTGCACCGGCTGCGGCTCCTGCATGATCGGCTGCAAGGTCGGCGCGAAGAACACGCTGACCAAGAACTACCTGTACCTCGCGGAGAAGGCGGGCGTGCGGGTGATACCCGACACGACCGTCTCCGCCCTGACGCCCCGGGAGGCCGGCGGCTACGAGGTCGGCACCGAACGCACCGGCCCGCTCCGCAAGCGCCGCCGGACGCTGACCGCCGAACACGTCGTCCTCGCCGCCGGGACGTACGGGACGCAGCGCCTCCTGCACCGGATGCGCTCCGCCGGCCGCCTCCCGCACCTGTCGCCCCGCCTCGGTGAGCTCACCCGCACCAACTCCGAGGCGCTCCTCGGCGTCGAGCGCATGACCGTCTGGCACCGCAAGAAGGACGTCGACCACAGCACGGGCCTCGCCATCACCTCGTCGTTCCACCCGGACGACAAGACCCACATCGAGCCCACCCGCTACGGCGCGGGCAACAACGCCATGGGCGTCATCCGGACTCTGCTGGTCGACGGCGGCGGCCCGCCCCGCTGGCTGAAGTTCCTCGGCCAGTCGGCCCGGCACCCGACCGTCATCCTGCGCGGGCTGTCCCTCAGGGACTGGGCCAAGCGGACCGTGATCGCCCTCGTCATGCAGACCGCCGACAACTCCATCACCATCGGCGAGAAGCGCGGCCGGCTCGGGCGCCGCAGGCTGGTCGCGCGCCAGGGCGACGGCGAGCCCAACCCCACCTGGATCCCCGTCGCCCACAAGGCCGTCCGGATGCTCGCGGAGGAGCTCGACGCCACCCCGGGCGGGACCTGGTTCGACCTGTTCAACATCCCGACGACCGCGCACTTCATCGGCGGCTGCGTCATCGGGGAGACGCCCGTGACCGGTGTCATCGACCCCTACCACCGTGTCCACGGACACCCGGGCCTGCACGTCGTGGACGGCTCTGCGGTCACCGCGAACCTCGGCGTGAACCCGTCCCTCACCATCACGGCCCAGGCCGAGCGTGCCATGGCGTTCTGGCCGAACCGCGGCCAGAAGGACCCTCGTCCTGAGCCTGGACGCCCTTACGAACGCATCGACCGCGTCCTGCCCGAGAGCCCCGCCGTCCCACCCACCGCCCCCGCCGCGCTGAGGTGAGGCCGCGCTGAGGTGACGCCCGCCGCAAGTCGGGCGCTTGCGAATAGTCAGATGATCGATATATAACGATGGCATGCCCAAATCGATGCAGGAGCCGACGTTCCTGATCCTGACCGCGCTCGCGGACGGTCCGCAGCACGGGTACGGGATCATGTCCGACGTCGAGCAGATCTCCGACGGGCGGACCCGGCTGCGCGCCGGCACGCTCTACGCGGCACTGGACCGGCTGCAGGCCGAGGAGCTCATCGCCCCCGACCGCGAGGAGGTCGTCGGCGGCCGGTTGCGCCGCTACTACCGGCTCACCGACGAGGGCGCCGCCGCACTGGCCGCCGAGGTCGAGGCGCTCCAGCAGCGGACGCGGATCGCCGCCCGCCGCCTGGCCGACCTCCCGAACCTGGGCGGCGGCGCGACGCCGGCCTTCGGGGGGCTCCAGTGAGCGCACTCGAGCATCGTTACCGCCGCCTCCTCGCCTGCTACCCGGCCGGGCACCGCGCCGAGCACGGGGAAGAGATGCTGGACGTACTGCTGTCCGCGGCCCGGCCGGGACAGACACGGCCATCCCTCGGTGATGCCGCCGACCTGCTCCGCGGCGCCCTCAACATTCGGCTGCGCCGCGCCGCCGGCGACGCCACCGGGTCACCGTGGCCGGGAGCGCTCGCCGTGGCCGGATTCATCTCAATGGTCATGCTCCTGGCCGACGGGCTGCGGTTCGTCCTCAACATCCCTGATACGGCGTGGGCGGTCGCTCACCGCTTGGACACGGCCACCCTGTGGGGCCTGCTCCCCGTCTACTTCGGGACCATGCCGTTCTGGCTGGCCTGGACCGGTATCGCTTTCCTGGCCTGGCGTGGAGCCCGCCGCCATGCCGCCTCTGCCGCCTGCACGCTGACCGCAGCGCAGGTGGTCCTCGGGATCTGGGCCGAGAACTTCGTGGAAGCCCCCTACGCCTTCGTGGCGGCCTCCTTGGCGGGCATCCCGCTGCCGCTCGCGCTGGTGGCCACCGCATCGCTGGTCGCGTCGCCCGGGCCCCGCCACGGCGCCCGCCTGCTCGGCCGATCACGCGTCGCCGGGGTAGCGGTCATGGCGGGACTCCTCGCCGCGCTCTCCTCGGAGCCGCTGTTCAAGCTGTTGCTCCAAGGCGATGTGGGGAAGCTTCAGCTGACCGATCCTGACCGCTTCTACAACTTCGCGCTGATGTGGGGCCGCCTCCAGTTCGGCACCGCTCTGGTCATCGCCGTCCTGCTCTGCGCAGCCCTGTCGAGGTCCAGCCAGGGGCGCCGTGCCTTCGCGCTGCTGGCGATGCCCGGCGTGCCGCTCCTCACCCAGTTGGCCGTGTTCCACGTGGGATCGTTCGGCGAGCTCCCGATTCTCGCGCATCTCCTGGTGGCGTGCCTGGCCGGTTTCGCGGTGACGATGCTGTGCGTCCGCCTCGTGGAACTCCCGCTCAAGAACCGGGCCTCCCGCCCCGACAAAGCCTGATCCCTCGGGCCCCGCGACCTCCCCAGGCCGCGGGGCCCGCCACCTCCTGGTCACCGCAGTCCGGGGGCGGCGTCGCCCAGATCAGGGGGCGATGAGGGTGCCGATCTGGCGCGTCGTGGTGAAGTCGCCGGTGGTGTAGCGGTTCTTGGAGACGGCGACCACCGTCCGGGACTCGACATCGGCGTTGACGCCGTTGCCTCCGCTGCCGCCCATCCCGATCACCTGCCGTCCCTCGGCTGGCCACGGTGCGCCGGTGAGGTAACCGAGGGCCCGGCCCGCCGGAGCGCCGAAGACCTCGTCCATGTCGTCGCGGGCGACCGCCGACAGCTCGCGGAACCGTTCCGGCGACACCAGCCGCACGCCGTCCACACCGTTCCCTCCGCCCACCTCGTCCATCAGCGCCGCCATCATGCGCGCGACGCCCCGCGCGGACATCGTGCCGCCCGCCGGGATGTCGGCCGTGAGCACGTCGGCGCGGTTCCCGAACTCGGCGCTCGGCATGGCCTTCAGCGGTCCCGCCGTGTACCCGTTGACGACCTTGAACATCGGCATCGCCGCGATCACCTCCGGCGGCAGTTCGGTCATTCCGGACGGATCGTCCAGCCGTGCCACCCGGGGCAGCTCCGCCTCCGGGACGCCGAAGAACAGCTCGCGCTCGACCCCGAGCGGCGCTGCCACCTCGTCCCGCAGCACCTCGGAGATCCGCCGGCCCGTCGCCCGCCGTACCACCTCACCGAGGATGTAGCCGAACGACTGGCTGTGGTACCCGGCCTTCTCGCCCGGCTCCCACCAGGGCCGCGCGTCAGCCACGGCCGCACACATCTTGTCCCAGTCGCAGAGGTCTTCGGGAGTCGTGTCCTGGGGCAGACCCGGAACGCCGGTCGAATGCGTCAGCGCGTGTCGGACGGTCGTCTTCTCCTTGCCGTGCGCACCGAACTCGGGCCAGAACTCCACGATCGGCGTGTCGTAGTCCAGCACGCCCTTCTCGGCGAGGACGTGGACGACCGTCGCCGTGACGGCCTTCCCGGCCGAGCTCCCGTACACCGGCGTATCGGACGTCATCGGACGTCCCGTCGCGGCGTCGGCCACTCCCGCGACCGCGTCCACCACCAGCTCGCCGCGCCGGTACACGGCAACCTGAATCCCTGTCTCAGCGCCCGACTCCACCAGCCGGTCGATGGTCTCCTGCACTCGCTCCTGCATACGGCACCTCCTGGCCTAAGCAGACCGGCGCCGAGGCTGGAACTCATCGCGACCCGCGCCCCGGCGAAGGCCGACCTGCCATCGAGCGGGAGGACGGGCGCTACGGGCGGGCAGGTGCGGGACGGGGGGCGGGCTGGAACACCTCGATGAGGTTGCCCGCCGGGTCGGTGAGGAGGATCTGGCTCCCGCCTGGGCCGCTGACGACGTCACTCAGGAACGTGACGCCCTCCGAGCGCAGCCTGGTGATCTCGGCGTCCAGGTCGTCGACGACCAGGTGGATGCGGTTGCGGCCCGCGCCGGCGGCGTCGGCCGGGGTGGCGCGGGCGCCGGAGCTCGCGGGGCCGGAGAGCAGCAGCCGCAGCGGTCCGCGCACCACGTCGGCGAACGCGGGCGCGGCGCTGAAGTTGAGGGTGAACCCGAGGTGGGTGGTGTAGAAGTCGACGGCCGCTGGGACGTCGTCGACGAGGTAGCGGACGCTGGCGTACTGGTCGGGCGCCGTCATGGGTGAGCCTCCGATGCTAGAGAGAGGACGGGCAGCAGGTAGCGGACGCGCGTGTCGATGTCGGCGGCCGCTCGGATGAACGCGTCCGCCTCCGCCTCGATCTCGCGTCCCGCACCGGCCGGGCCGCTCGGACCGGCCGTTGCGGCTGTGGCGGGGTCGGGGGTGCTCCAGTGGATCCGGCGCGTGCGGTCGCCGAACTCGGGACAGGCTTCCCGGGCCCTGTCGCACAGGGTGATCACGTGGTCGAACCGGTGGTCGCGCACGGTGTCCAGGTGGCGGGGCCGCTGGTCGGCGATGTCGATCCCGTACCGCTCGCGCAGAACCTCCACCGCGCGGGGATGCAGGGCGGTCTTGGGACGGGTGCCGGCACTGGTCGCGGTCACCCGCCCGGCGCTGCGGTGGCGCAGCAGCGCTTCGGCGATCGGTGATCGGGCGCTGTTGCCCGTGCAGACGAACAGAACCCCGTGCCCCGGGGATTGGCGACCATACGTGCTCAAAGCCGGGTCCAGGGCAGGGCTCAGGGCCGGGTCCAGGGCAGGGCTCGGGGCCGGGTGGAGGGCGGGGCCGGCGGCGGCGAGGGAGTGCGCGCAGCGGTCCAGGTCGAGGCGGTAGTAGGTGTCGCGGCCGTCGAAGGTGCTGCGGGTGGCGGTGACCAGTCCGCCCTGGCGCAGCAGCCGTAGATGGTAGGAGACCAGGTTCTGCGACGCGTCGACCCGCGCCATGAGTTCGCGGACGCGCAAGTCGCCGCCGGCGAGTGCGGTCAGCAGCCCCCAGCGCAGCGGGTGGGCGGCCAGGCGTACGAACTGGGGCACGTCCGGCACCGTCCCGGCGCGGTCCGCCGCGCCGTGCCCGTGGCCCGCCGCACCGTGGCCCTCCGCACCGTGGCCCGCCGCACTGTGGCCCGGCTCGCCCGGCCCGTCGGTTGCTTGACTCGGTGACACCACACTCGGGACGATACATCAAACCAGTTTGATGCAATAGCAGGGGAGGCGCGGCGATGCCGTCTGAACCACGTCCCGGGGGAGCCGTCGGCCCGTCCGGGACGGCGCCGTCACCCGGTGGCGGAGGCCTGGCGCGCCGCCTCGGAACCGGGGACGCGGTCGTGATCGGGCTCGGCTCGATGATCGGGGCGGGCGTGTTCGCCGCGTTCGGCCCGGCCGCCCGCGCCGCCGGCACGGGGCTGCTGGTCGGGCTGGTGATCGCCGCGGTGATCGCGTACTGCAACGCGGTCGCCTCCGCGCAGCTGGCCGCGGCCTACCCGACCTCCGGCGGCACCTACATCTACGGCCGCGAGCGGCTGGGCCACTGGTGGGGGTTCACCGCCGGCTGGGGTTTCGTGGTCGGCAAGACGGCCTCGTGCGCCGCGATGGCGCTCACCTTCGCGTCCTACGCGGTCCCCGGGCCGTGGTGGGCGCAGCGCGCGGTCGCCGTCGCGGCCGTGGTCTGCCTGGCCGCGCTCAACTACCGCGGGGTGACCAGGACGGCCCTGCTCACCCGCGTCCTCGTCGCCACGAGCCTGACCGCGCTGGCGGTCGTGGTCGCGGGCATCGCCGCGGGCGGTCACGCCGGAACGGCGCGGCTGGGCGGCTGGTCGTCGCTCGGCAGCGGCGGAGTCTACGGGGTCCTGCAGGCCGCGGGGCTGCTCTTCTTCGCCTTCGCCGGCTACGCCCGCATCGCCACCATGGGGGAGGAGGTCCGCGACCCGCGCCGCACCATCCCCCGCGCGATCCCGCTCGCGCTGTTCATCGCCGTGGCGGTCTACCTGGTCGTCGGGGTCGCGGCACTGCTGGCCGCCGGGCCCGACCGGCTCGCCGCCTCGACCGCGCCGCTGGTCACCGCCGTCGACGCCGCGGGCACCGGCGGCCTGGCGCCCGTGGTGCGGGTGGGCGCGGCACTGGCGGCGCTCGGGGCGCTGCTGGCGCTGATCGCCGGTATCGGACGCACCGCCCTGGCCATGGCCCGCCACCGCGACCTGCCGGGCCGGCTCGCCGCCGTCCATCCCCGGTACCAGGTCCCGCACCACGCGGAGATCGCCGTGGCCGTCGTGGTGAGCGCGCTGGCCGCCACCGTCGACCTGCGCGGAGTGATCGGCTTCTCGTCCTTCGGCGTCCTTGTCTACTACACCGTCGCCAACGCCTCCGCGTTCACCCAGCCGGCGGCGGACCGGCGCTGGCCGCGCCCGCTCAACCTGCTCGGCGTGGTCGGGTGCCTCGTCCTGGTGGCCACCCTGCCCTGGCCGTCGGTGGCGGCGGGCGTGCTCATGTTCGCCGTCGGCCTGCTGGGACGGTGGCTGATCCTGCGCCGCCGCACCGAGCCCCGACGGCCGGCAGGATAGGCGCGGGCGGGGCTACTCCTCCGAGCCCGTCTCCTCCGGCTCGTCCTGCGGCTCTTCCACGGCCCGGCGGGTCGCCTGGTGGACGCGCACGGCCAGGATCGCGCGGGCGAAGCGTCCGGCCAGCTCCCCGTCCATCAGCTCGGGGACCTGGTCGACGCCGACGAGGCCGCCGGGCTGGACGGTCACCGCGCCCACGTCGCCCACGCGCACGCCGCGGCCGTCGTCGAGGTCCTCCACGGACGGGAGGTCAAGCGCCGCGCGCAGCGTGTCCTGCAACGCCCGCACGGTCGCGGCGTCGCGGTCGATGCGGATCTCGGCGGCGTCCGCGCGCTGCTCGGCCCGGTCGGCGCGCGTCCGCTCGCCGTCGATCCGGGCGTCGGCGGTGTCGGCGAGTTTCTCGGCGCGCTCGGCGCGCGCGGCCAGCTCGTCGGCCCTGGCCGTCGCGGCGTCGCGCTCGACGCTCAGCCCCGCGACCTCGCCCTGCACGACGCTCAGCTCCGCCCGCAGCCGCCGCTCGGACTCGGACGCGGCCTCCAGCTTGGCGCGCAGCTCCACCAGTTCCGCGCGCGCGTCGATCAGCTCGCTCCTGGCCGTGGCCAGCGCCGCCTGGTCGGTGCTCAGCCGCGCCGCCAGGTCGTCGCGTTCGCGCTCGGCCTCGGTGCGCGCCTGGTGCTCGGTGCTCCACGCCGCCTCGGCGCGCTTGCGCAGCCCCTCGGCGCTCGCGGCCTCGTTGGCGGACGTGGCGCGGGCCTGCTGGTGGGCGCCGGCCTCCTTCCACGCGTTGGCCTCGCTCTCCTGCGCGGCCGTGACGCTGGCCTTCGCGGCGGCGAGCCCCTTGCGCAGTTCCTCCTGCGCCGCGACGGCCTCCTGCCGGGCGGCCTCGGCGCGGGCTTCGGCCTCGCTCGCCAGGACGTCCGCCTGGGCGGCCTCCCGCCGCGCGTCCCGCGCCTCGGTGAACGCCTTCTCCGCGCTGACCAGCACCTCGCTGACCTCGCCGTCCAGCCGGACACCCAGCACGCCCGCGGTCTCGACGAGCTGCGCGACCAGCCCGGCCAGCCGCTCCACGTCCTGGCCGAAGGCCCGCACCGGCGCGGGATCGACGTTCGCGGCGCGCTCCACGGGCTCGTCGGCGGCCACCGGCGCGCCGCCCGGCAGCTTGATCGGCGCCGTCATCACGACGTCGTCCGGGACCTCTTGATCTTCGCGCACGCGAGCATCCTAGTGAACCGCCCTCTTTCGCACCTCCCCCGCGAACAGCTACGTATCGGTAGGAAGTGCACAATCCCGACGGTGGGGGGACTCGCGCCCCACGAGCACGCCCGGTTTCCGGTGTCGCGGTCGGCCGCTATCCGCCCGGACGCGTGCCGCCGCCGTCGGGGGCGGGCAGGCGGGCCCACACGGTCTTACCGGGGCCGCTGGTGTCGGGGCGGTGGCCCCAAGCGCTGGACAGAGCCTCGACGAGGTGAAGCCCACGGCCGCTTTCGGCGATGTAGTCGAGTTCGCGCTTGGCCGGGAGCCCGGGAGCGTCGTCCCAGACGGCGATGAGGACCTGGTCCCGTTCCTGGTGCCATTCGATCAGCACCAGCAGGTCACCGGCTTCGGCTTGGCATGAGTTGGTCACCAGTTCGGTGAGGACGGTGCTGGTATCACCGACCAGCCGCGGCACTCCCCACCGCTCCAGCGTCATGGCCGACCACGCGCGGACCTGGGCCACGGCCTGACCGGTCAGGCCGTGGATGACGGTCAGGTCCACACTGACCGTCTCGCGGTGGATCAGCGGTTCTAGCATGGTCATTTTCACGTTCCCCCGATGATGGCCGGGTGCCGCCACAGGCCCTGAGAATCCTCCACAGCCGGGCCGCATCGCACAGGGCCGATGCCGATGCACACTGGCCTTCGCAGTGATTTCCTCTAGTTGCAAGCATCACCTGCGGGACGGCGACGCGTCATCACTGCCAACAGCCATCCCCGGATGGGGGCCAGCAGGTAGAGCGACCACGCACCCGAGAAGCACACCGAATCCGGAGGCCCTCCCTCACGCCAGGATCATCGGGTCGCACGCCCACGACCTCTGTGATCAGGACGACCTAGGCGGGCCGGGGGGACGTGCGGCCGGCGGCGACGATGGCGTCCAGCAGGCCCGGGAAGGCCTCGTTGATCTCGTCACGCCGGAGGGCGTTCATGCGCGATGTGCCGACGTAGTACTGCCGGATGAGCCCGGCCTCGCGCAGGATCCGGAAGTGGTGCGTGGCCGTGGAGTTGCTCACGGTCAGATCGAACGCGCCGCACCGGATGTCGGTGGACGCCTCGCAGAGCCTCGTGACGATGCTCCGCCTCACCGGATCGACCAGGGCTTCAAGGACCTGCTGCAACGGGATCGTCCGGACGTCGGGGTGCGGCGGGACGCGGTCGGCCTCCATGGCGTCCATAGTACGACGTGCATCGAATTTTGGCAGGCATCGAATTTTGACCCGCATCAAAGTTTGACAGCTATCGTACTTACGGGCTTCAGTAGAGCGACCTGCTACGAGGAAGGACCCACACGCGATGGCCATGACGGTGATGTTCCACGAGCTCGGCGGCCCCGAGGTGATGAGGCTTGAGGACGTCGAAGCCGGCGAGCCGGGTCCGGGCGAGCTGCGGCTCCGTGTGGAGGCGATCGGCCTCAACAGGGCCGAAGTGCTGTTCCGGACCGGCCGCTACATTGAACCGGTGAAGGCGTTCCCGGCCAGGCTTGGCACGGAGGCTGCGGGCGTGGTGGAGGCGGTTGGTCAGGGCGTCACCGGGTTCCGGCCAGGGCAGCAGGTCAGCACGGTGCCCGGCTTCTCCCAGAACGAGTACGGGGTCTACGCAGAGCAGGCGATCGTGCCGGTCGCGGCGGTGCTGCACCGTCCTGAGGGCCTCGGCGCGGTCGAGGGCGCGGCGGTGTGGATGCCGTACCTGACGGCATATGGCGCGCTGGTCGAGGTCGGCGGCATGCGGCCCGGCGACACGGTCGTGCTGAACGCGGCGTCCAGCAGCGTCGGGCTCGCCGCCATTCACGTGGCCGACCGCGTCGGGGCGATCCCGATCGCCCTGACCCGCACCGCCGCCAAGACAGAGGCGCTGCTCAAGGAGGGCGCGACCGAGGTGATCGTCACCGAGTCGGACGACGTGGCCGGACGGGTGCTCGAGGCGACCGGCGGCCGAGGCGCCGAGTTCGTCTTCGACGCGGTCGCGGGCCCCGGCGTGACGGACCTGGCCCGTCTGGTCGCACCCGACGGGACGCTCCTGGTCTACGGCGCGCTGAGCGGGGAGCCGACGCCCTATCCGGGCATCGACCTCGGCATGCCGGCGCTGAACATGCGCACCTACACGATGCTGGAGACGGCCAAGGACCCCGAACGCCTCCGCCGCGCCGCGGCCTTCGTGACCTCCGGCCTGCGCTCGGGCGCGTTCCGCCCGGTCATCGACCGCACCTTCTCCCTGCCCGAGATAGCCGACGCCCACCGCCACCTGGAGTCCAACACCCAGATCGGCAAGATCGTCGTCACCGTCCCCCGCTGACACCTCGGCGGCCCCGACCGAACGCGCCGTCTTCACCGCCGGACACGGGTCGGAGGCTCCTGGAGATTCACGGACGGGAAGTGGACGGGTGTTCGTCGGCGTCGGTTTCGTCCGGGGGGCCGCCACGGGTGGCGATGAGGGACCAGGCGATGGAGACGAAGATGGTGACGGCGATGACCGAGAGGGTGAGCGGGATGGGCAGCTTGCCGACCGGGGTCTCGGACAGGATGAGCTTGACGCCGGCGAAGGCGAGGAGAACCGCCAGGCCGTAGTGGAGGTAGGCGAAGCGGCGCAGCAGTCCGGACAGGCAGAAGTAGAGGCTTCGCAGGCCGAGGACGGCGAAGGCGTTGGCCGTCCACACCAGGAAGGTGTTGGTGGTGATGGCCAGCACCGCCGCGACGGAGTCGACGGCGAAGATCAGGTCGGTGGCCTCGATCGCGACCAGGGCCACCAGGAGCAGGGTCGCCACGCGCCGGCCGTCGAGCCGGACGACGAACCGGTCGCCGTGGAACCGCGGGTCGGTGGGGATGACCTTCATGACGGCGCGCACGACCGGGTTCTTGTCGGGATGGACCTCGGAGTCCTTGGAGACGGCCATCTTGTAGCCCGTCCAGATGAGGAAGGCGCCGAAGAGGTAGGCGGTCCAGAAGAACAGCCGCAGCAGTTCGGCCCCGACGAAGATGAACACCAGCCTGGCCCCGAGTGCGCCGATCACACCCCAGAACAGGACCTTGTGCTGGTAGGCGTCGGGGACCGCGAAGAACGAGAAGACCAGCGCGAAGACGAACACGTTGTCGATCGACAGCGCCTTCTCGATCAGGTATCCGGCGTAGTAGGTGGAGGCGACCTCGCTGCCCTGCCACAGCATCAGGACGCCGCCGAAGCCGAGCCCGAGGGCGATCCATCCGGCGCTCCACAGCGCGGCCTCGCGGAAGCCGATGACGTGGCTGTCGCGGTGGGCGAGGAGATCGACGGCGAGCATGACGACGATGCCGCCCATGACCGCGGCCCAGACCCACAGCGGGACGGTGAACGACAGACCGTTCATGAGGCGGCCGGGCTCCTCGCGGACGTGGACGGATCGTTCCCCTCCAGCTTCACCGCCTGAAGGGCATGTCCGCGTGATTGTTCGAAGGTCATTTCGCCAACTTCCTTCGTACGTGCCCATCCGGTGCCGCCGTCCGCGCGCGGACCTCCTCCACTCCTGCGGACGGCCCGTGACGGGCGGCATGGTCGGGTCCCCGCGGTCCCCGCGGTCCCCGCGGTCCGCCGGGCGGAGGACGCCCCCCGGCCCGCCGGACCGGCTCAGGGCCGCATGGGTACAGCGGTGATCACGAGGTTGTCGCGGTAGCGGCGCGCCCGGACGTCGAAGGGGCCGCCGCAGGTGATGACGGTGAGGCGGGGACCGCCGTCGCGGGCGAACAGTTCCTTCAGTGGCATCGACCCCTTGCCGATGGTCTCGCGGGAGACCGCGCGGTACCGGAGGCCGCGGCCGTCGGCGAGGCGGACGGTGAGCCGGTCCCCGGGGGAGACGTGCCGCAGCGCCTCCAAGGCGCCGATTCCGCGCTCGCGGGAGTCGACGTGCCCGGCCAGGACCGCCGACCCGGCGTGCGAGCCAGGGCGGGCGCCGTAGCGGTACCAGCCGACGCGTGAGACGTCGCCGGGCAGCGCCATGGCCCCTGCCGGGTCGACCCCGACAGGCACCACCACCGCGTGCAGCCCGGCGGACGGCGCTGCGAGTTCCACGGGCGGGGCGGGTAGCGCGGTCCCCGGCCCGAGGGCTCCGCCTGCGGTTCGCCGGCCCGTCGCGGTGGATGAGCCGAACGAGGGCCGGTGCCCGTTGTCCGCGGGACCGTCCCCGGTCGCCGCCCGCCAGAGCCCGGCCCCGCCGGCGCCGGTCATGATGAGACCGGCGACGGCGAGGACGAGCAGCAGGCGCGAGGAGCCGGGCATCGGCACGCCTCGGCGGTCAGCGGCGGTCGCCGTGCGGAGCGCCGCGCCGGCGCAGGACGAGCAGCCGCGTGCCCCCGCCGATCGTCACCATCGACAGGAGGGCCAGCCCGGTGGCGCCGACCAGCCACCCGGGCGCACCGCCGTCGTGGGAGGCTGCCTGGCCGCCGGTCCCGCCGGGGACCCCGCTCGGAGCGGTCTGCAGGCCGTTGATGGTCTGCACGGCCAGCTTGAGGTTGCCTTCCTTCGCGCTGCCCCAGGCGTAGACGATGGTGTTGGCGCCTTCGGCCACGGTCAGGTCGGTCGGCCCGATCACGACGTTGTCGGTCCCGGCGAGGGTGACGTCCGCCTTGACCGTCCCCGCGGCTGTTTCCGTGACGGCTTCGTCGGGGTTGGACAGGTCCTGCATGATGGCGGTCCCGTTGGCCCGCACGTCGACGGCGGGCGCGGCGGCGATGTGCCGGACGGTCAGCCGGCCCTTGCCCGCCGGAACCTTGGAGGTGTCGTTGACGTAGGCGTTGAGCGCCGGGCTCCCGCCCTGGTTGAGGTTGGCCGTCAGCGTGACGTTCGTCCCCGCGGTGACCTCCACGGTCTTCTGGATGGCCGGGGTGCCGCCAGGGCCCTCGCCCGCCTTGAAGACCTTGATGTCGTAGCTGCCCCCGGGCAGTTGCAGCGGGTCACTGAGCGAGCCGGGAGTGAAGTCGGACAGGATCTCCTTGCCGTTCGCGAAGACGTCCACGGTCAGGCCGGGCACGCCGTGCAGTACGCGGACGGTCGCCGTCGCCTGCGCGGCGGCAGGCGATGTCCGGGCGTCCTGCGCCGTCGTCGCGGACGCGGCGGGGCCCGCGGCCAAGGCGAGTGCGAGCGTGGCCAGGGTGGCCATCACCAGTCTGCGCATGCGGTGGGCTCCGTTCGGGTTGAGGCCCGATGATCTATGTCAGAAAACGGGCGAATCGCTCTCTCTGCTTCTGGGCACCGTTTCCCGCCGCACGTATGGGCAAGCTCGTAAAAAGCAAAGAAGCCTTCAGGGAAGGAAAAGGGAAATCAACGAAATGGGCTTCACTGGACCGGCGACAGGCCGCACTCGCTGATCGGCCATCCCGCCCGACCGCCTGTACCGTAGGGTCTCGCTCTCGTCCGCCGGTGGAGCGGACGCCGGGGGCGTGAAATCGATAGAACGGACACTCGATCGCGGATCAAGGCGTAGCCCGATCGCCGTCCGCCGTGCCGCGGCCTTCCTGGCCTCCGGCCTGCTGCTTTCAGGCGCGGTCCGCCCCTTGATCGACCGCCCCTTCCCCCTGTCTGCGGTGGTCGACGCCCACCGCCACCTGGAGTCCAACACCCAGATCGGCAAGATCGTCGTCACCGTCCCCCGCTGACGTCTCGCAGAGCCCTGACCGCGCATCCTGCCGCCGCGTGCTGGGACCTCTCCCCACATGGACGTCTTGTGGCCGTCCTCGCTCGAACCAGCGGCGGCCAGTTGACGGTTCGCGAGGTTCGGTCCGGCCTTTCCTCGCGTCTGGCGGCGCGCGTAAGCCCCGGCCGGCCCTATGCGCCCGACGGTCATGTTCTGGTTGCGGTCCGTGCCGCGGCCTGGACGGTTCCATGCGAAGCGCGTCAGTAGAACGCCACTACAAAGGAAAAGGGGATACCCCCGTGCATGCGCTGACCGAACGTGCCCACAGGGGCAACATCACCGTCATCGCCGCCGCCGGCGTCGTCAGCGGCCTCATCAACCTCATCCACCTCGGCTTCGAGGTCTCCACCGTGATCAATATCGGCCACGCGGTCGTCTGGGCCATCTTCGGTCTCACTTTTGCCTACCGGCGTCCCTACTTCGGGAGCCTCGGTGCCGTCTGCATGATGGCCTTCAGTCTGGTCGGCCTCGTCGCCAGCCTTCACGGTTACACCGAGAACACCTGCGTCTACCTCATGGTCGGCTTGTTCTTCGGTCTCGTCCGTGGCTTCAGTCAGGTCGCCGGCGAGCGCGCCTGCGACTGATTCACCTGCAGGGCCCGGCATCCCCGGGCCCCTGCCTCCTTTCGCCGCCGCCTCACGGGGATATTTCCGCACCGTTCGCGACGTCAGAGAGGACGGAACCTCAGACGGCCGGGCCCTTGACGCGCGGCGGGTCCAGGCTGGCTTTCAGGAGCCTGGGCCTTGGCCGCCGGGCCACGTCCGTCGGAATCGCGCCTCGACGGCGGTGGCCCTACCTCCTGCCCTGCTGAGCGACCGAGACGGCCTCAGCGCGACCTGGGCGGCGACCGGCAGATGGTTGCTGCCGGTGGCGGGCATGGCGCGGACGTGGGTGACGGTCGCCGAACGCGCCATGACCTGGTCTGAAATCGCCGAGGAGGACCGCCGTTCCCAGTACCTCGGCGGCACCTCGCCATTGATGACGACCTGCCGCCATCGAGCGGGAAGCTGACCGCCATCCACATCCCGGGCCCGGTCGACGCGGCCGACCGGTGAACGTCCGGTCACCGCGCTAAGCAGCCCAGTTGAGGCCGGTGGGTGGGTCGGCGGTTCGTGGCTCGGGTTTTCGTGGGTGGGCCGTCTGTGGCTGGGCTGTTGGTGGCTGGGCTGTTGGTGGGGCGGCTGTCGCTGGGGCGGGTGGTGGGAGGAGGCGGTAGGTGTAGCGGCCGGTGTTGTCTCGAGTGGTGCGGATCTGTCGAGGTTTGGTGTGTTTGAAGCGGTTGTGCCAACCGCAGCACAAGGCGAGTTTGTCGATGTCGGTGGGGCTGTCGCCGAGGGCCCATCCGTCGACGTGGTCGACTTCGCACAGCGTCCCAGGGACTTCGCAGTCCTGGACCGCACAAGTGGGGTACAGCGTTTCCAGGACTTGGCGTTGGGCGGCGGTGGCGAACCGGACCCGGTGGCCCAGGTACAGCGGCGCATGACCGTTCCCCAACAGCAGCGGCGAGACGCCGGCCGACAGAGCGATGCGGCGGGCCTGCGGCGCAGGGATGGGGGTTCCATCGGTGAGTCGGGCAGGCGCATGGCCGCCGGTCAGGGTGTCGAGGTCGCAGATGACGGTGACCTTGGTCGCCTTGTGCCCGCCCGACAGGACGCTGGACAGGGCTGCGGCAGTGCGCTCGGGCAGGTCGCGGTGGTCGTCGGGTCCGGCGGGTTTGGCCAGGGGCGCGAGGCTGCCCTCCCAGATGGCGGCGTCCTCGGGGTTGAGCCAGCCTTTGATGTAGCGGCCACCGTCCAGAGAACGGGTGCTTGTGACCCAGGACCGCTCGTATCCGCGTTGCACATCCTCGGGGGCTGTCTCCTGTTCGTCGCGTTCTGTGATCACATCACGGATTCGTCGTCCGAACGCCGCGAGCTTCCCGGCAGAGAAGCCCTGACCGACCATGCCCAGCAGCAGCATCTCGGCCTTGGCGCAGTCCTCATCGTCCAGCCGGGCGACGGCGTCGGCCACCGTGGTCGCGTACCCGTAGGACAGGTGGCCGCTTGCGAGCAGTGCGGTCACGGTGGGGAGGCGGTGGAGTTGCCGGGCCAGGGTGAGGCGTTCTTTGGCGCGTGAGTCGCGCATGCCCAGCCGCGACCGCAGCCATGCCTGAGTGGAGGGCAGCCCCCAGCGACGTGTCTCACCCGCCGCGTCCACGCGGGCGATGAGCCCGGCCAGCGCGCTTTCGTGGGCGTCGGAGGCGGCCGCTAGCGTCTCGGCGAGCCGCATGCACGCCGCAGGGGATTCCGGGGCGGGACGTTGGGCGAGTTCGGCCGCGATCGCGGCGGCGGCGTCCACCAACTCCTGGGTGGACGCCTCACCGAGATCCCTCTCTGTGACCGAACGCATGCGCAGAGTATATCGAACTGACGACCGCATGCGCTCGTCTTTGGAGGTTTGATTACTGTCACCCTTGGGGTCGAATCAGAAGCCGATATGGAGGCGTCCCTCACCATGCGCAGGGGTGCGCGACGCGTAGGCCCGATCCCTCACCTATCGCACGATCTGCCGCTTTGCTGGCTGGCAGGTTTCGTCATCATCGATCGTCCGTCCCCCCGGGCGGTCCGAACGCCCGCCGACCCGAGATTCTGGTGGGGCGGCTTCATGCTCATTCTCCCTAATGTTCCCGGAAGCTCCGAGCCTGATCGCTGCGGAGCTCCATGGGGCGTCCCATCTGGCGGCCGTGTGGACGCGAAAGCTTCAGGAAGGCGGCTGTGCGAGGCGCGCGATGCCATCGGGTTCGCCGTTCGTGAACGGCGAAATACGTGCGGGCCTCGGCATCGTCCTGGATGACCAGAGGCTCGCCCGCTACCGAAACGTCGTCGACCATTCCGCCTTCCGCGGCGCGGCGGTCGGTCGCTCGGACGGGCTCGTTGACCTAGGTGATGCCCTATACCGTGAGCGGATGCCTGGCGATGACGGTGTGGTGGGGGACGATCCGCTTGCCGACGGGATGGCCCTGTCGTTGCGGCTGCGACGCGACTTCACCGTGACGGATGCCGACCGTCTCCTGACGACCGCGCGCCGCCTCTACCGCCAGCTCAATCCGGACACGAGCGCCGCCGAAGCCTCCAGCATGGTGACCGGCGCCGCAGACGCGCTGTTCGTGATCCTCGAACACGCCGGCCTGCTCGGTGACCTGGCCGACGGCCGGCTTCTCGACCACGCCGCCGACGGGCTGGCGGTCGGCGGGTGGCGCGCGCAGATCGTGATCAACGAACCGGCCCCCTTGTCTCCCGACCCCAGAAGCGACTGCCTCCGTGGCGACGAGGTCTTCGCGCTCCCGTCCCAGGATGGTCTGAACTCGGCCGCCGATTGCGATCCGTGACACGTCATGTGGCCAATCGGACGCCTCGCGGGGGACGACTGATCGCCCGGACGACCGGTTGCTCCTGGTGCCGTCGTTGACGGTGAACGGGCCGATCCGGTATCCGCTGGTGTTCCTCAAGAGCTGACCTTGAAATCGCCCTGCTCGGCGACGGTCGGGTCAGCGGGGCAGCGAGTCCTGCCTGGCGCGGGCGAGTAGATCGGCGAAGGCGTGCGACGTGAGGGCGAGGTGGCCGCTCTCGGGGGCCTTGCTGTCTCTGATGCCTATGGCGTGAGAAAGACGCGCAACTTCCACGCACTGCTCGGAAGTGCCCTGAGTGCTCCGACTGCTCTTGCGCCATACGGGGGGTTTCGACATCAGATGTTCTCCACCGTGTCCTTGAGTAGTGCTCGGGACATCTCCACGGGTAGCGCCGCAGCACCGATGCGGTCGAACCTGTTGCGCAGGCCCACGACCTCTTCGGCGTCCAACTCTAGTCGGCCGCCGTTTGGTGCCTCAAGGAAAGCGATCTCCCCTTCCTTGACCTTGAGGACCTTGAACGGGCCGTCCAAGCCTTCGTTCGCTCCCGCGGCGTTCGGGACGATCCGCAAGATCACGTTTGGGAGCTCCGAAAGTCGGATCAGGTGGGCAACCTGCTCTCGCAATACATCGCGCCCGCCGACCTGCGGTCCGAGAGCCGTCTCCGCGATCAGCACCCAGATTTCGGGTGGGTCTGGCTTGTGCAGGATCGCCTGCCGTGCCATGCGGGCTTCGACGCTCTTCTCCAGGTTCTTGGGGCGTCCGGCGAGGAGGAGTGCGCGCGCATACTCGGGGGTCTGGAGCAGAGCCGGGATCAGTTGGCCGTCGTAGGAGCGCATCTCGGACGCGCGCTCCTCGAATGCCAGGTAGTTCTTGTTCCAGTTGGGGTCGTGTCCCAAGCGGGCAAACCATAGCAAGGTTGCGAAGAGCCCTCCGGTGTTCCACTTCGCATCCAGGATCGCCGCTTCGCTTTCCTTGAGTTGCGACTCGCCGCTTTCGAGTCTGGAAATCGAAGAGCGGGAACGGTTCAGCCAGCGCGCGACGGTGTCGCCTGTCTGGCCATGCTGCATGCGCTGGAAGCGGAGGAAGAAGGCGATGGTGGCCCAGAGGTTGAGCCTCGGGTCGGGGGGTTCGTTGATGTTCACTCGTCCACCTTCTGGATCGTTCAACTTCCAGGTCTTCCAGGGAACAGCGACAAACTAACCCCGCGCGGTCATTGTTGTCCTCGGAATTCGGCGAAAGGAGGGGGTGGTGAAATGGCGATAGAAGCCGTGGATGTGGGCGAGGTGGACATTTCTTGTCTGGCTGATCGGACGGTGCCGGGGATGGTGCGGACCGTGGTCGGGATGCGGCTCGCGGAATGGGGTCTGGAGAAGGTGGCCGACAGCGTTCTGCTGGTCGTCGCGGAGCTCGTCACCAACGCCGTGCGGGTTGCGGGTGAGCGGGAGATTCGGGTCAGGTGCGTGCGGGAGGCTCGGGCTGTCCTGGTGGCGGTGTGGGACTCGTCTTCGGAGAGGCCCGTGACGCGGCCGGTGAAGGGGCCCGAGGACTTCGGAGCGGACGCTCGGGCGCTGGATGACGGGTACGACGACGGGACCGGTGGGTGGGGGTTGCCGCTCGTCCAGGCGCTGGCGGCGGCGTGCGGGGTGGCCGAGGGCGAGACCGGCAAGTGGGTGTGGGCGAGGGTCGCGTGCTGAGGCGGTCGCGGAGGCGGCGGAAGGCCGTCCGGTATCTGGATCTGCTCGCGTTGGCGGTCGGGGTGCGGGGGTGGCGGTGCGTGAAGTTGTACGGGCGTGAGTTCCCTGCGCCGCTGCTCTGGGTCTACGCCAGTGGGGTCGCCGAAGACGTGGGTGTGGTCGTGCGAGCGCGGGCCGTCGGTGGGGAGTGGGTCTACCAGGACGTCCAGCGGGGGTGGGTTCTCTTTCCGTGCGGGGACGCGCAGGCCGCCGGGGAGCGGGTCGATGCGGTTCTGAAGGGGCGCCTGTTTCCGGCCCCGTGGTGAGGTGGATGCCGTGGGGAGGGGGCTATGGGGTGAGGCGGTGGCGTAGGCGGCGGATGTTGCGTTGGACCAGGGTTTCCTGGAGGGCGATCTCCGCCAGGGCGATCGCTGCTTCCGCGCCGGCTTGGGCGGTCTCCTCGGGCGTGGGGGCAGACGTCGTTTCCGTGGACGGCTCGTAGCGCAGGTCGTTCAGGTCGCCGACTACCTGTGCGGGGGTCTCCTGGAGGGCGGCCAGGTCCTTTTCAGTCCATTCGGCCAAGCGGGGACGCCATTCGGGTGGGAGGACGGCCCTGGCGCCGCGTTCGGGGCGGGACTGGAAGCGGGCCGTGACCACCTGGCGGACCCAGTCGGCGTTCTGGCCGCTCCAGGCGGTCCGCCGGATGGCCGCGTTCATGGACGACAGCACCAGCGTCTCCGGTGCCGTCAGGCCGGTGTGGGCCTGGTCGCCGGGGAGGACGGCGGACTCGGCGAAGGCGGGCAGGCCGATCGCCTCCGCGAAGCGTTGCCAGAGCAGGTGCGGAGGCGTGCCGGGGGTGGTGACGATGCGGACGCGGGCGGCTCCCGCGTCCGACCAGCGTCTGGCCAGGTCTCCGAGGCCGAACGCCCGCCAGAGGTGCGCGGACGGGTCGGTCTCGATGTAGTCCCGCCCCTTCTCCCGTTGGGCGGCCAGGCTGGCCAGGTAGGTCTCGAAGCTCACCGTCCGGCCGTTGCGGATGTGCTGCTGCCAGAGTGAAGGCAGCGTCCGGCCCAGGCCGCGGGCGGTGACCACGACCTCGACGTCGTCTACGGCGAGCGCGTCCAGGAGGTGGTGGATCGCGGGGGTGCGGATGACCGAGAGCGCCTCGGCCGACAGCAGCACGGTGCCGGGCGTCGACCGCACGTCGTCAAGCAGGGTCAGCCAGGAGGACGTCTCGTCGGCCGCGCGGTCGTGGGACACCCAGGGGAACTCCGCGCCCAGCAGCCCGTAGCTCGCCCATTCGTGGTTGGCGACCGTCCGCTTACCCCTGGCCCAGTCGGGGAGGACGGGGTAGCGGACGCCCGCGCCCGCGAGCGCTTCGGCGTTGGCCTGGAGCACCTGCTGCAGGAACGTCGTGCCCGACTTCTGCACGCCGACATGAAGGATGATCTTCGCTGCCACCCGGACACTCCCCCCGCGACCTCTTGGTCACGAAGGGTAGTGGTCGCGGGAGCTCGGGCGTGGGACGTGGTCAAGCCCGGGACGTGGTCAGTCAGGCCTGGGACGTGGTCAGTCAGGCCTGGGACGTGGTGATGGGCTTGCCGAGGGAGCCGCCGCTGGCCCACTGGGAGAAGGGGAGCTGCCAGTAGCCCCAGCCGTTCGTCCACTGGAGGCTGCGCTTCGTGCCGGTGATGGTGACGAGGTCGCCCCGGTACGACCAGTGGAAGAACCACTGCGCGTCGTTGGCGGGGGAGCGGACGCAGCCGTGGCTGCAGTTGCGGTTCCCCAGGCAGGACGGGTCGTCCATGTTCTGGTGGATGTACTCGCCGCTGTTGGAGATACGGGTCGCCCACGGCACCTTCTCGTCGTACCAGCCGGGGTCGCCCTTCTTCTTGCCCGGCGGGCGCATGCGCTCCAGGCGGACGTGGTCCATGGTGAGGTGGACGCCGCTGGTGGTGAGCAGGTGGTCGACGCCGTCGCGCTGGACGTCGCCGCCGCTGCCGAGGCTGATGCCCCAGTTGCGGACGGTGCGGCCGTTCTTCTTCACGACGAGGCGGTGCGTCTTGGCGCTGATGTTGATGACGTGGGAGTCGCCGACCTTGAAGGTGCGGGTGGTGTCGCGGTCGCCGAAGACGTTGTCACCGATCTTCAGGCCCGCGTAGTGGACCTTGACGGTGACGGTCTGGTGCGGCTTCCACGGGCGCTTCGGGCGGAAGACGACGGAGGGCAGGCCGTTGAAGGACTCGCCCGCGCTCAGCCAGCGCCAGGCGCCCTCGGTCGGAGTCGTGGAGGAGATCTCCAGGGCGCGCTCGATGGAGGGCTTGGCCTTCTCCGGGACGGCCTTGTTGAACTGGACGAAGACCGGCATGCCGGTACCGACCGTCTCGTTCTCGCTCGGCACCACGTTGTTGACGCGGGTGGCGGCGGTCGAGCGGGACGTGCGGAACGTGCTGGTCGCGGTGGTGGACTTGCCCTTGTCGGACGTCGCCGTCGCCGAGACCTGGTAGCCGGCGCCGGGCTGCAGCGTCCACTTCGAGCGCCACTTGGTCTTGTCGGCGGACAGGTTGCCGGGGACGTCGACCCCCTTCAGCTTCACCGAGACGTCGCCGAGCTTGCCGCCCGCCGCGGCCACCGTGATGCCCTGGTCGGGACGGGCCTTGCCGCTGCCGTTCGCCGGAGTGATCGTGACCTGGGGGGCGCCGTCGTCGCCCTTCGTGGTCGTCCCGCCGCCGCCCGACCCGCCGCCGCCGTTGCTGCCGCCGCATGCGGTCGCCAGGCCCAGGACGAGCGCCAACACCAACGCCTTACCTCGTCGCACCGTTCTCCCTCAACAGCCCGCCGGATCCCGCGTGACGCGGATCGGCAACAAGATCCCGGAACGGCCTTTTATTCCCGGCCCGCCCAGAGGCGGGACGGCCGGTTTCGGCGTCCGACTCACCTATAGACGTCCATGGTCTCGCAGAGGTTCGCATGCGGTGGCCACTTCGCATGATCTTTCTGGGTCCATCACCTGTCCGCCGCCCGTGCGTCGCCGGTTCGTCGCCGGTTCGTCGCTGGTCAGCGGCTGGTTCGGGGCTGGTCCGGGGCTGGTCCAGGGGGCGGGTCGGCCGATTCCCGGACGTTGCCGTTGATCTTCTTCCTCAAGCCCGTCGATCTTCTCTTCAAGACTGCGGCGGCCCCGGTTAAAAGCGGCGATTTGCGCTTTGACCAGGTGCGATGCTGATCACCGGCCGCCTGCGACGGCCCCGCAAGGTGTCTTGTCCATGAAGGGGACGCGCGATGAGAGCCCAGGGGCTGAGTTTCTCCGTCGACTCCGGCGCAGCCCCTCCGGAACCCGTCGCGGCGGACACCCGTCCGGTCACCGCACGCGGCGCGCGGCTGCTGGCCGGGCTGTGCCCGGTGTGCCTCGCCGTCCTGGACGGCTGGGCGATGGCCGTCGCCGTCTCCCTGACCGGAGGCGGCGCCCTGCCGGGTCTGGCCGCCGCGGCGATCGTCGTGTTCAACGGCGCGGGCGGGCTGTACCGGGCGCGCCGCGCCCCGTCCCTGCTCAACGACGCGCCCCCGCTCCTGCTCCGCACGCTCCTCGTGTGCGGGCTCGTGGCGCTCCTGCGGTCGGACGACCCGGCCTGGCTGTGGACGGCGGTCCTTTGCGGGACGGTCCAGCTCGGCGCGCGGGGGTTCGTGAACGCGGTGGTCCGGTCCTACCGGTGCCGCCGCGCCAGGGCCCGCCCCGCCCTGGTCGTCGGGACGGGCGGGACCGCCGCCCACGTGCTCGACGTCCTGCGCGAACGCGGCGATCTCGGGCTCGCGGTGGCGGGGCAGGTCTCCGCGGCGGAGGGACCGGTCGACCGGCTGGGCGCGACTCCCGTCCTGGGGGAGACCTCCGACATCCCGTCGCTTGTGGAGGAGCACAGGATCGAGACGCTGGTCGTCGTCGCGGAGGACGTGCGCCCCGACCGGCTGGACGCGGTGCTGCGCATGTCGTTCGGGCTGCCGTGCGAGACGCTGCTCGTTCAACCGCCGTCGGACGTGGTCCCGGTGGTGCCGGGCCGGCGCGAGTACCTCGCCGGGCTGCCGTGCGTGCGGGTCGCGTGGGGGTTGCGCGCCCCGGCGGCCCGCTGCGCCAAGCGCATGCTCGACGTCGTCGTCGCGTCCCTGGCCCTGGTGCTCGCGCTGCCCCTGTTCGCGGCGTGCGCGCTCGCCGTCCGGATCGAGGGCGGCCCCGGGGTGCTGTTCCGGCAGCGGCGGATCGGGCTCGGCGGGGAGGAGTTCGTCCTGCTGAAGTTCCGGACGCTGAAACCCGCGGACCAGCGGGAGGCCGACACCCGCTGGACCGTCAAGGACGACGAGCGGGTGGGGCCGGTCGGCCGGTTCCTGCGCGGCACGTCGCTGGACGAACTGCCACAGCTGTGGAACGTCCTGCGCGGCGAGATGAGCCTCGTCGGGCCGCGCCCGGAGAGGCCGCACTTCGTGGAGCAGTTCTCCCGCACCTGCCCCGGCTACATACTGCGGCACCGCGTCCGGGCCGGGATGACGGGCTGGGCCCAGATCCACGGGTTTCGGGGCGACACGTCCATCGAGCTGAGGGCGAGGCTCGACAACCACTACATCGACCACTGGTCTTTCAGCGGCGACCTGCGGATCCTGCTCCTGACGGCGCGAGCGCTCCTCTTCCGGGACCCCGCATGAGGATCCCCTTCGCGGGCGCCGGTGCATGGCCCTTCGCAGTCAGTGGGCCGGGCGCCGGGTCGTTCGTGGCGCAGCCCGCGAAATCCGCGCAGGCTGCCGGTACTCCACACGCCGCCGAGGGTGCCGGCGGCGGGCAGGTCTCCGACGCCGGGCAGGCCGCCGATGTTCGGCAGGCCCCCGGTGTCGCGCATGCAACTGGCGGCGGGCATGCCCCCGACACCGCGCACGTCGCCGGGGGTGGGGATGCCGCCGGCCGTCCGCGTCATCGGGGAGGGCGGCGTGGTGCTGGTCGTGAGCGTGGTGTCGGCCGTGGGCGTGGTGTCGGCCGTGGGCGTGGTGGTGCCGTGTCCTTCCTCGCGAGGATGCGGCCGAGGCGTCTCAGCTTGCTGATCGCGGTCACCGTGGCCTGTGTCGGGATACCGCCCCGCGCGCAGCCGTTCGGGTCCGGCGCGCAGGTCACGCTCGGGGACGTCGCCGGCGCGGTGCTCGTGCTCGTCGCGGCGGGGATGCTGGTCACGGGCCGGGCGCGGCTCCCCGGCCGGGCGCTGCTCGCGGTCGGGCCCCTGGTCGCGACGCTAGGGATCAGCACGGTGCACTCGACCGACATCGTCACCAGCCTCACCGGGTTCGTCCGCGACCTCCAGGTCTTCGTGCTGGTCCCGCTCGCCGTGGTCGTGCTGGTCCGCGACCGGCGCGACCTCGGTGCCGTCTGCTGGTCGGTGCTCGGTCTCGGCCTCGCGGAGGCGGCGTACGGGATCTGGCAGGCGGTCACGGGGAACGGCGCGTCGATGGGCGGCGAGAACATCCGGGCCGTCGGCACGTTCGGCGCGGTCGAGGTGATGGCGATGTCGATCGTCGTCGGGTTCGCGTTCCTGGTGCTCACCGCGTTCGCGCTGACGGCCCCGCGGCACGGTTTCGCCGCCGTGCCGTGCGCGCTCGCCGGGATCGCGGTGCTGGGCGCCGCGCTGGCCTTCGCGCTCAGCCGCGGGACGTGGATCGCGCTCGGCGCCGCCGCCGTCCTGATCCTGGTGCTCTTCGACCGGTGGACGGCCGTCAAGGTGCTGACGTGCTGCGGTGCCCTGATGCTCGTCCTGCTCGGCATTGGGGGCGGCGGATCGCAGGCCGTCGTCGAGCGCGCCAAGTCGGCGGTCGTCTCGGTCAGCGACCCGGACCAGTCAGTGGGCGACCGGTACAACCTGTGGGCGGCCGCCCTCCAGATCTGGGAGGACCATCCGGTCGCCGGCGTCGGGGTGAAGAACTTCCCGGCCTACCGCGACACCTACGCGACGATCGAGCTGTCGTCCGGCAGCGAGACCGCCGACCCCGTCAACGGCTACGTCCGGCAGCCGCTGCTGTCGCCGCACAACGAGTACCTGCTCTTCCTGTCCGAGCAGGGCGTGGTGGGCCTCGCCGGGTTCGCCGCGCTGCTCGCCGTGATCGTCGCCGGACTGCGGGCGCGCCGCGACGCCCGCGACCCGTTCTGGCTGGCGAGCGTCGGGCTCATGGCCTTCCTGCTGGTCAACTTCCTCTACGCGGACCTGGGCGGGCCGACGTGCGTGCTCGTCGGCATCATCCTGGGCCTCACCGCGACCTGCGCGTTCGGGTCGGTCAGCTCTTCGCGGGGAGCGGTCGACCCTTCCTCCGGGGTGGACGGCGTGTCCGGGGAAGCGGTCGCGCCTTTCTCTGGGGCGGTCGGTCCTTCCCGCGGCGCGGCAGGGGTCCGTTCCCGCAGGGGGGTTCCGTGACCGGGCGCGGCGAAGGGCAGTCTGCGCGGAAGCAGGCTGTGGATCCTGCCGACCGGTCTTTGGGGCAGCCCGTCGCGCCTGTGGGGCGGTCCGCGGATTCGGAGGGACGTGCCGGGGGTTCTAGGGAGCGCCCCAAGGAGCCCGTGGGGCGGGCCAAGGGGTCTGTGGGGCGGGCCGCGCTGGTGTCGGGGGTGCTCATCGCGGCCGGGACCGGGCTCGGGTTCCTGCGCGACCTCGTCATGGCGGACCTGTTCGGCGCCAGCGGCAGCACGGACGCGTTCCTCGTGGCCTGGACGATCCCCGAGACCGTCTCGCCGCTGCTGATCGAGGACGCCATGGCGCTGCTCATGGTCCCCGTCGTCACGCGGCTCCTCGCTCGCGGGGACGGCCTGCGTCCCCTCGTCGGCACGACGTTGCCCCGCATGGTGCTCGGCCTGTCGGTGGTCACCGGTGTGCTCGCCGTCGCGGCGCCCGCCGTGGTGGACGTCCTCGCGCCGGGGTTGGCCGAGCAGGGCCCGGCCGTCCGGTGCGTGCGGCTGACCGCGATCACGGTCGTGACGTTCGGCGTCGCGGGCTTCATGAGCGCGACGCTGCGCGCCCACCACAGGTTCGGGCCGCCCGCCGCCATCTACCTCGCCTACAACACCGGCATCCTCGCGCTGATCGCGGGCGTGTCCGGGGTCGTGGGCATCACCAGCGCGGCGATCGGCGTCGCCTGCGGCAGCGTCCTGATGGTCGCGGTACAGGTCCCGGCGTTCGTCCGCTGCCTGCGGGACGCGCCCGGGGAACAGGACGCCGCGCCGGCGAGGAGCGTGGACGTGCGGCTCGGCATCGCGGCCGTCGCCCCCATCGTCGTCTACACGGTCACGCGGCAGTCGCAGGTGTTCGTGGAGCGGTTCATCGGCGCCGGACTGCCCGCCGGATCGATCTCGCACCTGAACTACGCGCAGAAGGTCGCGCAGGTGCCGATGGTGCTGTCGCTGCTGATCGTGACGGTGACGTTCCCGAGGCTCGCCCGGGCGTCGGCGGACGGGGACACCGCGCAGGTCGCCCGCCGCATCCGGCAGGACCTCGCCGTCGCGAGCGCGATGGTGCTGGCCGCGACCGCGTTCCTCGTCGCGTTCGCGCCGTCCGTCATCGGGGTGCTGTTCGAGCACGGCGAGTTCACGTCCGCCGACACCGCGAGCACAGCGGGCATCTTGCGCGTCTACGCGCTCGGACTCTGGGGACAGACGGCGGTCGGCCTCGCCGCGCGCGCGTTCTTCGCCGGGGCGCGGCCGACGTGGAGCCCGGCGGCCGTGCTCGGCGCGGGCCTGGCCGTCACGGCGGTGATCGGCGGTGCGTTCGCCGCGTCCGCGGGGACGCTCGCGCTGGCCGCGGCGAACGCGACCGGGATCACCCTCTCCGCCGTCCTGCTCCTGGCCGGGCTGCGGCGGGGCGTGGCCCCGGTCCCGCTGGGGCGGATCGCGGCCGACGTGGCCGGGCTCGCGCTCGCCGCCGCGGGGGCCTGCGCGACGGGGCTGCTCGTCGCCGGGGCCCTGGACGCGCCGCCGATCGTCCACCTGGCGGCGGGCGGGCTTGTGGTCGCGGTCGCATTCACCGTCCTCGCCGTCCTCACCGTGCTGACGGGGCCCGGCGCTTCGCGGGTGCGGGTGGGTGCAGGGCCGCGGATCGCTTCGGGGCCGCTCGGCGCGCTCGGTGCGCGTCTTCGGCGCGGCCGCATTGAATCGGGGGATATCAGTGAGCAAGCCGACAGAACAGCCTTCTCTCAGAGGGCCGGGAAGCCTGACCGAACCGGGAAGCCGAGCCGAACCAGCAGGTCTGAGCGAAACCGTGAGCCTGAGCGACACGGCGAACCTGACGGGCACGACGAGCCTGACCGATACGACGAGCCTGACCGATACGACGAGCCTAAGCGACGCTACGAGCCTGGGCGGTACTACGAGCCTGGGCGGCGCGACGAGTCTGGGCGGCGCGACGAGTCTGGGCGGGACGGCGAGTTCGACCGAAGCGTTGACCTCGACCGAGGCGTTGAGGCCGGCGGAGCCGGATCGCCTGCCGAGGCCGGGGCGGACGGTCGAGGGGGGCCGGCACGCGCCACCGGTGCTGATGTACCACTCGGTCGACCACTTCGATGAGGATCCGCACCTGGTGACGGTCTCGCCGGCGCGGTTCGGGCGGCAGATGGCGTGGCTGCGGGCGCACGGCCTGCGCGGAGTCGGGATGCGCGAGCTGATGGACGCGCACGCCGCCGGCCGGACGCGCGGCCTGGTCGGGCTGACCTTCGACGACGGGTACGCCGACTTCGCGACCCGGGCCGTCCCGGCGCTGGTGCGGTACGGGTTCGGCGCGACGGTGTTCGTCGTGTCCGGGCGGATCGGCTCCTACAACGTGTGGGACGACGGCCCGCGCAAGCCCCTCATGACGGCCGAGCAGATCCGCGCCGTGGCGGACGCCGGCATGGAGATCGCGTCCCACGGACGGCACCACGTCTCGCTCCCCGAGACGGACGCCACCGAGCTGCGCGAGGAGCTGGAGGAGAGCCGCGCCGTCCTGGAGGACGTCATCCGGGGCCCGGTCACCGGCTTCGCCTACCCGTACGGGCACGCCACCGTCCGCGAGATCGATGCTGTGCGCGCCGCCGGGTACGACTACGCCTGCGACATCCGGCCCGAAGACCCGGGACGGCACGCGCTGCCGCGCACCTACGTCGGCGACCGGGACGGCCCGCTGAGGCTGCGCGTCAAGCTCGTCGTCCACGAGCTGCTCCGGAGGAGCCGCGTGTGACCAGGGTCCTGCACGTCATCACCGGCCTGGAGCACGGCGGCGCCGAACGCCAGCTCGCGCTGCTGGTACGCCACCTTCCGGTGTCCTGCGAGGTGGCGACCCTGACCCGGGCCGGGGCCGTCGGCGCGGAGCTCCGCCGCTCGGGCGTGCCCGTCCACGAGATCGGGATGCGCGGCAACCGGGACGTCGGGGCGCTGCCGCGGCTGTTCCGGCTGATCCGCCGGGGACGGTACGACGTCGTCCACACCCATCTCTACCGGGCGTGCGTCTACGGCAGGATCGCCGCGTACCTGGCAGGGACGCCCCGCGTCGTCGCCACAGAGCACTCGCTCGGCGATGGCCTCATCGAAGGACGAGCGACCACGCGCGGTGTCCGGGCCCTGTACCGGACGACCGAGCGGCTGGGGTCCGCGACGGTCGCCGTGTCGCCTGCCGTGGCGGCCCGGTTGCGCGCCTGGGGTGTGCGGCCCGGCCGGATCGTCGTGATCCCGAACGGTGTGGAAGCCGCCGCGTTCGCGTTCGACCCCGCCCGGCGCGCCGCGACCCGCCGCCGTTTCGGGATCGGCCCGGACGAGCCCGTCGTCGGCGGCGTCGGGCGCCTCGTCCCGGGCAAGCGCTTCGACCTGCTGATCGACGCGGTCGCGCGGATGGACGGTGTGCGGTTGCTGCTGGTCGGCGCGGGGCCGGAGCGGGAGGCGCTCGCCCGGTCGGCGCGCGACCTCGGCGTCTCCGACCGCGTGGTCTTCGCGGGGGCGACGTCGGACGTCGCGGGAGCCCTCGCCGCCATGGACGTGCTCGCCGCGCCGTCCGTCCAGGAGACGTTCGGGCTCGGCGTCCTGGAGGGGCTGGCCGCCGGGCTTCCCGTCCTCCACACCGCCTGCCCGGCGCTCGACGGGCTCCCGTCGGCCGGCGCCCCGGACGCCCGCCGCCTCCCCTCCGACGCCGGGATCTGGAGCGCCGAACTCGGCCGCGCGCTGCGCGCACCCCGCGACCGGACGCGGGTCCCGCCGGTCGTCGCCCGCTACGCCATCGCCGAGCAGGCCGCCGAGCTCGCCCGGCTCTACCGCCTCGAATCGTCCGCAGCCGAGGCCGTACCGACATCAGAAAGGGTTCATGATGCAGCGACGTGAAGCCAGGAGGAGGCCGCCGAGGCGGGCCGGGCGAACCGGCCGGGCCGCTCCGTCCGGCCGTCGCCCGCGCGGGTGGATCGCCGCGACGGCGCGGCGCTTCGGTCTTTCCGTCGCGTTCGTGCTCGCCGGGTTCCTCGGCGGGCTCGGGTACGCCGTGCTCGCGCCCCCCGCCTACACCGCGACGGCGTTCGTCATGGTCGTGGACGACGTGCAGGGGCGGCCGGGCCCGGCCGCCGTCGGTTTCGCGCAGGCCTTCGGGCGGCTCGCGCCGCTCCCGGAGACCCTCGCCTACTCCACGCTCCCGCTCCCGCCGGAGCCGGCGGGGTCCACCCGCGAGCACATCCAGGCGTCCACCTCGCCGGACACGCCGCTGATCAAGCTCGCCGGCATCGGCGGCACGGCCCGCGAGGCCGCCGCGTTCGCCAACGCCGCGGCCGACGCGCTCGTCCGGTACGGGACGTCCCACCGCTCCGACACCGGCGTCCGCGTCACGCTGATGACGCTCGCCGAGCCGCCCGCCAGGCCGTCGTCACCGAACCTGCCGCTCGGCGTCACGGTCGGGACCGCGTCGGGGATCCTGCTCGCCGGGCTCACCGCCGCCGTCATGAGCGGACGGCGCGGGCGCACCGGCCGCAGAGGGAAGGGCCGCGTCTCCGGCGCCGCCGCCACCGACCCCGTGCCCACCGACCCCGTGCCCACCGGCCCCGTGCCCACCGGCCGCGTGGAGGCGGGCACGTGACCGCGGCGCTTTCGCTCGACGCCTTGTCCTGGAGGCCGTCCACCGAGTGGTCGGCCGAGGTGCGGCGCGACGGGCAGGCCCGCGTCCTCGGTGCTTCATGACTGGGCGGCGGGACGGTGCCCCGCTGCGGATACTGCACGTCAGCCGGCCGAACGCGGGCGGGGTCGCCGTCTATGTCGGGCAGACGGCCGCCGACCAGCGCCGGCGCGGCTGGGAGGTCGCGGTCGCGTGTCCTCCGGGCGGCGACCTGCCTGAACGGTGCATGGCGGCGGGGGTGCCCTGGCTCAACTGGAGCGCCGGCCGCGCCCCGGGACCCCGCACCCTCATGGAGGCGTTCGGCCTGCGCCGCCTGGTGAAGGGCTTCGCACCGGACGTCGTCCACCTGCACGCCTCGAAGGCGGGCCTCGCCGGGCGGCTGCTGCGCCGCCCCCTCGGCACCCCCACGATCTTCCAACCGCACGGCTGGTCCTGGCTCGCCGCCACTGGGCGCCAGGCCGCGTTCAGCCGCCTGTGGGAGCGGGTCGGAGCCCGTAGGAGCGACGCCCTGGTCTGCGTCGGGATCGGTGAACTGCGAGAGGGGCTGCGCGCCGGGGTGCGGGGTCCGTACCGGCTCGTCCGCAACGGCGTCGACCGGAGCCGGTTCACGCCCGCCGACGCCGACGCCCGCCTCGCCGCCCGCGTCCGGCTCGGCCTCCCTCCGGGCGTGCCGCTCGCGGTCTGCGTCGGACGTGTGACCCGGCAGAAGGGGCAGGACGTCCTCATCGCGGCGTGGCCGGGAGTCACCGCGCGCTGTCCGGATGCTCGGCTCGCCATCGTCGGGGACGGCGAGGACCTCGACCGGCTGCGCCGCGAGCGGGTGGCCGGGGTCCAGTTCGTCCCAGCCGTGGAGGACCCGCGCGACTGGCTCGCGGCGTCCGACCTCGTCGTCCTGCCGTCCCGGTGGGAGGGCCTGCCGCTGACCGCGCTGGAGGCGCTCGCCACCGGGCGCCCCCTCGTCGGGACGGACATCCCGGGCATCACGGAGATCATCCGTCCGGGACTGGGCGCGCTGGTGCCCGTGGACGACCCCGCCGCGCTCGCCGAGGAGATGGCCGCCCGGCTGCTGGCCCCCGAGATCGCCGAGCGGGAGGGGCGCGCGGCGTCCGCCGCGTCCGCCGCCTACGACATCGGCCGGACGGCGGCGCTTCTCGCGGCCGTCACCCGCGACGTGGCCGGGCTCGCGGAGTGCCCCGGGGAGGCTCCGGCGGACGCGCGGACGGCGGTGGACGCGCGGACGGCGGCGGACGAGCGGGCGGCGGCGGACGCGCGGGCGGTGGCGGGCGGGCCCTTCCACGGCGGCCTTCGCGGCGGCACCGGTTCGGCGGGTGGCCTGGGATGCGGGTTGCCGGAGGACTTGCTCGGCAGCTTGCCGGATGACTTGGTCGGCGGCTTGCCCAAGGGCTTGCTGGACGGCTTGGTCCGCGGCTTGCCCGGCGACTTGATGGACGGCCCAGCTGCTGAGGGCACGGCGGGTGAGGGCGGGGCGGCCGGGGGCGCCAGCGGCGGTGCGGGCGGTGCCGGGCTCCCCGGTGCGGGGGCCGCCGGTGCGGGGACCGCTGGGACGGGGGCGGCCGGGGGCGGGGTGAACGGTCCGTTGCCTGACGGCGGCGGGGCGGTCACGCCGCCGAACAGCTCCAAGTAGGCGGCGGAGGAGCGCGGGTTGCCGCCGCACGTCCAGACCCCGTGCGGGCAGTAGTCCGTGATCGTCTGATAGGCGACGTCGTGCGACATCATCCAATCGTGCATTCCCCGAATAAAGGCGGGGTTGTCAGAGTTGCGAAAAAGACCCCATTCAGGGAATGACAGGGGCTTGCCGTGCGCGGTCGCGAAATCCGCCTGCATGCGCAGCCCGTACGGCTCGTCCACGAAATCTTGGAACGACTTTCCTGCGGGTTGGTCGTAACTGTCCGATCCGAGGATGTCGACGACGTCGTCACCGGGATAGCAGTCCGTCCACGGGATCGCGTCCCGCCCCCGCGCCGGGGCGAAGTCGAAACGGAAGCGGGCCCCGCGCACCGCGCGCATGGTGCCGACGATCCTCCTCCAATACGCCTTCCACGCGGACGGGTCGGGAGAGCACCGCCCGGCGTAGGATTCCCCGTTCATCTCCCAGCCGAGGACGATGACCGAGTCGCCGGCGTTCCGGGAGACGAGCCGCTCGGCGAGCGTCCGGTAGTGGCGGTCGAACGCGCCGCGCGCGCCGCCGCGCAGCAGTCCGGCCAGCGCCGGGACCGGGATCCAGCCCTCGTTCGGCGCCATCATCGGGACGTTCACGACCAGCATGCGGCGCTGGTCGGCGGCCTTCCAGTGCGTCCACGGATCCAGGATGCGCTCCGGGCCCTCGATGTCCCGCCACTCGTGGCCGGGCAGGTAGGTGCGTCCGATCGTCACCGTCGAGCCGAGCCAGCGCTCGAAGCGGGCCACCCGGTCCACTCCTTCCGGGCCCGAACCCAGAAACGCCCCCAACGGCACATGGGCCGCCCATCGGTGAGCCGCCCGCGGCTCCTGCCGGGTCACCGCCGCAGGCGCCGTGAGGCCGAACAAAGCCACGGATGCGGCGAGAATGGGAGGGAGTGGACACCAGGACGGCGACCTTTTCCACCGGGGTCCGAAAGCCCGTCCCGTTGAATGGATATCCGCAGCTCGCATGCGTATCGTACTACCTCGGAAGCCCGCCGTGAAAAAGCAGGTCGGGCGGAAACGCACGAAAATTTACCGTGGGGAAGGGATGCCGTGCGCCGCGACAAAAGGGAATGGGCCTGAATGTTCGTGCGAGCAGGCTCTGACACCGCGCCCCGTACGGCCCGGCCGCGCGCCGTGGGCCTCGACCCGGGCCTTCCCGTCCTGCTGCTGCGCACCGACCGCAACCTCTTCCACCACGGGACGCTCGCGGTGATCCGCAGTCTCGGCCGTGCCGGCGTCCCCGTGCACGCCGTCCTGGAGGGGCACGCCAACCCCTCGTCCCGCTCCCGCTACCTGTTCAGGGCGCACCCGTGGGGGCCGCCCGCCGACCGGCCGGACGACCTGCTGGCCCACCTGCGGGCCATCGGCGAGCGGATCGGCCGGGCCGCGCTCCTCGTCCCCATGGACGATGCGGGGGCGATCTTCGTCGCCGAGCACGCGGACGGGCTGGGGAACCACTTCGTCTTCCCCCGCCAGGACCCCGCCGCCCCCCGTGCCGCCGCCGACAAGGCGCTGCTGCTGGAGGCGTGCCACCGGTACGGCGTCCCGTGCCCGCGGAGCCTGACCCCCGAGTCGGCCGCCGACGTCGACGAGGCCGCCGCCGCGCTCGGGCTGCCGCTGATCGCCAAGTGGGCGCGGCCGTGGCGGCTGCGCCCCGGGATGTGCAGCACCGCGCTCGTCCACACGCTCGGAGAACTCCACCGACTGTTCGCCGCCACCCGCGACCATCCCCCGGACCGCGTCGCAGGCGGCGCTCTCCTACGTAGCACGGGCGACCCCACCCTTGGCGGCCCCATCCCCGGCGGCCCTACCCGCGGCGACGGCCCCGCTGGCGGTGCCTGCGGCGCCTGTGGCGGCGCGGGTGGTGGGCCGGGGCCGCTGATCTTGCAGCGGCGCATCCCGCCCGCCGGTGGGGACTGGTTCTTCCACGGTTACTTCGACGAGAGCGGCGAGCTCCTGTACGGCGGCGTCGGCCGCAAGCACCTCGCACGCCCCCCGCAGGCCGGGCACACGGTCGCGGGGGAGTGGGTCGCGGCCCCGGAACTCGAGCGGCTCGCCGTCCGGATCGTCCGGCTGCTCGGCTGCCGCGGCCTCGTCGACCTCGACTTCCGGCTCGACGCGGTCAGCGGCGAGTACCACCTGCTGGACTTCAACCCCCGGATCGGGGCGCAGTTCCGGCTGTTCACCGACCGGAACGGCCTCGACCTCGCCCGCGTCCTGCACCTGCACCAGTCGGGCCGCCCCGTCCCGGAGGCTCGTCCTGCCCCCGGCCGCAGGCTGCTCGTGGAGAACCACTACCTCGCGCGGTCGGCCCGCCGCCCGCGCGCGGGTACCCCGCCGCGCCCCGACACCCCGCCTCCCGGCACCTCGCCACGCCCTGATACCTCACCGCCTCCCGGTGCCCCGCCGCGTCCCGGCAGCCCTCCGCGCTCTGGAACCCCGCCGCGTCCCGGCAGCCCTCCGCGCTCTGGAACCCCGCCGCGTCCCGGCAGCCCTCCGTGCTCTGGAACCCCGCCGCGCCCGCGGCTGCGCCCGCCGCGGCCGCTGCGGGAGACCCTCCGGTCGCTGCGGGAGACCCTCCGGTCGCTGCGCGAGACCCTTCGGCCGCTAAGGGAGACCCTTCGGCCGCTGCGGGAGGCCGACGAGTTCGCCTGGTACGCCGGCGACGACCTGCCGCCCTTCCTCGCCATGGGGAAGCGCAGCGCGCTCCGCGCGGTCGAACGGCTCCGCGCCAGGTAGCACACGAACACACGGGGGAATGGAACATGAGCGACTCGGCCAGCGACGTCGTCATCGCCGGCGCCGGGCCCTACGGCCTGTCGACCGCCGCCTACCTGCAGAACCTCGGGCTCGACGTCCGGGTCATCGGGGAGCCGATGCGGTTCTGGGACGCGAACATGCCGCTCGGCATGTACCTCAAGTCCGAACCGTCCGCCTCCAGCCTCGGGGCTCCGCAGGCGGGCCTGCGGTTCACCGACCGGCACCCGGGCTGGCGGGTCGGGCACCCGATCCCGCTGGAGACGTTCGTGGAGTACGGGCGCTGGTTCGCCGCCGAGGCGGTGTCCGGCATCGAGGACGCGCAGGTGGCGCACATCGAACAGGCCGGGAGCGCCGGGCGGCGCGAGGACGTCAGGTACGGCGGGGCGGGCGGCTACCGAGTCACGCTCTCCTCGGGCGAGAGGATCACGGCGCGCGCGGTGGTCGTCGCGGTCGGCGTCGGGCCGTTCGCGCACATTCCCGAGCAGCTGGCGGGGATGCCTTCCTGGCTCGTCTCGCACAGCAGCGCCCACAGCGATCTCGGCCTGTTCGCGGGCAAGGAGGTCGCGGTCGTCGGCGCCGGCCAGTCCGCGCTCGAGACGGCGGTGCTGCTGGCGGACGCGGGGGCGCGCCCGCACCTGATCGCGCGGCGGCGCGTCCTGGACTGGAACACCGTCCCGGAGGAGTACCGGTCGTTCCGCACCAGGCTGCTGGAGGGCCCGAGGTCCGGGCTCGGCACCGGCTACCGGACGTGGGTGTGGGCGGAGCGGCCCGGGCTCGTCCGGTACCTGCCGGAGCGGACCCGGCGGCGGATCGTCCGCGAGACGCTCCCGCCTGCGGGGGCGTGGTGGCTGCGCGACCGGCTGGACGAGCGGATCCGCGTCTCGACCGGCCGCCTCCTCGCCAAGGCCGTCGAGGAGGACGACGGCATCGTGCTGACCACGACCGACCACGACGGGCGCCGTCTCGTCACGGAGGTGGAGCACGTCATCGCGGCCACCGGGTACGTCCCCGACATCGAGCGGCTCGCCCTGCTCGCACCGGAGCTGCGCGGCCGCATCGCCACCCGGCTCGGCGCGCCGGTGCTCAGCCGCGACTTCGAGGCCTCCACGCCCGGCCTCTACTTCGCCGGCCTCGCCGCCGCCCCCACCTTCGGTCCGGTCATGAGGTTCGTGCACGGCGCCGACTTCGCGGCCCGGCGGATCGCACACCGCATCGTCCGGCGGACGCCGCGCGTGCACGTGCCGGCGGTCCGGCCCGCGGGCCTTCTGGAGCCGGGCGCCTCCCAGCGGTAGAGGGATCCTCGTCCTCCGGCCGGCGGGCACGGCTCGGGACGCCCGCCGGCTTTCGGCCCTCCGGAGCGGCCTGGGGCTCTATGCCCACGGCGGGCGCGCTCGGCGGCGCGCGCGCTCGGCCTTGGCGACGGCCACGGACCACTCCAGGCGCGAGTACAGCGTCCACGCTCCCGACCGGCCGCGCCGGGGGGAGCCGCTCTGACCGGTGGGAATGCCGGAGAGCATGACGAGGTCGGCGTCGGCGCGGGTGACGAACCGGCGGGTCTCGCGGCGCGGACGGTGCGAACGCGCGGGCAGCAGCCGCGCCATCGCGGACGAAGGATCGATCATCGCGGGCTCCTCGATGGGCAAGACGCAGGAGTGACCGTCCGTGCACAGAATGTAGCGCACCGATACCGCCCCCGTCTGGGCGAGCGGGCGGTGCTCGTCGGCTCGCCGTGGGCTGGACCGCGGAGGGGAGCGTCCGGGCCTCGACAAAAAGAAAGAGCCTGGCAAAACGAGCGAGAAGTGGCGGGAAACCGGCCGCGATAAAAGCAGAACCAATGCCGGAGTAAATGATGGGGAGACACGGCGGGAGACGAGGCAATGGCTCCTTGATCGTCCTCAGCTCGGTGCTACGTTCATGCCGTCCAGAACGACCGGGACCAGAAAGCGGCCTGAACGCGGCCGCGGGGGCGAAAGGAAACGGCTGTGCATTCCGTACCGATCCAGCGCGGGGCGAATCGCCCGCAGGGTCGGCCGCGGCACACCCTCCTCCCGCTTCTGCTGCGCCTCGCAGCCGTGGCGGGTTTCGTCTTCGCCGGTTGGGTCGCGCTGTCCGCGCTGACGCATTCCGCCTTCGCGGCCGAGCGGCCCGCGCCGAGGGGAGCCCGGCACGCCGACGCTCTGACGATCGGCGCCGTCTCCGGCGCCGTCCAGGGTGCCGTTTCGGATTCCGTTCCAGGGGCCGTGTCGCGCTCCGTGCATGGGGTCGTGTCGCGCTCCATGCCCGGTGCGGTGCCGGACCCTGAGCGTGAGGCCGTCCCGGGTCCTGTGTCCGGTGGCCGGGCGGGTTCTGGGCCTGAGGCCGTCTCGGGTCTCCCGTCCCGCGGCCCGGCGGGTTCTGTGCCTGAGGTCGTGTCGGGTTCCCTGCTCCGCGGCCGGGCGGGCTCTGCGGCTCAGGCTGTGTCGGGTTCTGTGCCTGGGGCGGTGGCCAGTGGTGTGCGTGAGGTCGGGGACGACCCCGTCCGGTACCTCCGGTCGCGGCAGCAGGACGTGCTCGGCGGCCAGGACCGGGGCGTCCACCCCGTGGGGGACGTCGCTGACGAGGTCGGGCTCTCGCAGGTGCAGGTGGCGGGTCTTCTTCAGGACCGTCCCGTCATCGGGGACCTCGTCCGTCCGATGACGGGACAGCGGCCCCTTCTGAGCGGTGACCCCACGCCCGATGCCCAGCAAGCACCCGCGGCGCAGCAGGGGGCCGACGCGGAGCACGATTCCGTCCAGGCACCGGACAAGGAGGCGTCCGCCGGGAAGGCACGCGTCCGCTACGCCGCCGGCCCGTTCCCGGCGACCGGGGGTGGACCGGCGCACGAGCGCGCCGACCTCTGCCCGAGCTGCCGCGGCGACGACCGCACGCCGTCTCCCGGTCCCGCGCTGCCGTCCGGGCAGGACGGTCCCCGCGGCGGCGGGTCGGCCGGAGGGCACCCGTTCGCCCCCGTCGCCGACCTGCTGAACCGCCAGTACCCGGCGGCGCCCACCGTCGCGGACGCGGGGACCTTCCGCCGCACGGCGCTGAGCGACGTGGCCGCACCCGGCGGCCCGTCCATCGTCCCCGACTAGCGACCCCCGGTCCGGCCGGCGGATGCTCGCCGGAAAGGGCCGGCTCCCGGCGGCGGCGTGCGCGACGCACGCCCACCCGCCCTCACCTCGATCTCCACCGGAGCGCAACGGCCGCGGATGGCCGCTGCCCAGGGCTGCGCCCACCCGCACGGTGCCGCGCAGCGATCACCACCGATCACCACCGATCAACGATTCGCAACGAACCGACAGGAGCAACACATCATGCGCATCTGGTCCAGGAACACCGGCCGCGCCGCCCTGGTGGCCGCGAGCGCCATCGCCGTCGGGGCCGCCTTCGGCACCGCGGTGCCGGCCAACGCCGTCGGGGCCCTGTACGGGGGCTCGCACGGCGGGGGCCGCGACGTGGACATGAAGAGCATCGGCAACTTCGGGACGGCGAACGGCGCCCAGGCCTTCGCACCGATCAGCATGCCGATCGACGTCTGCGGCAACGCCCTCGCGATCAGCGGGCTCGCCCTGGCGAAGTGCAAGGGCGGCGCGTCCATCAAGGAGGGCGGCGGCCACCGGCCGGGCTACCGGACGGCCGACGGCTGGGGCGGCGGCGAGTGGGGCGGCTCGCACGGGCACGGGGGCCGCAGCGTGGACATGACGAGCGCCGGCAACGTCGGGCTGCTGAACGGCAGCCAGGTGTACGCGCCGATCAGCATGCCGATCAACGTGTGCGGCAACTCCCTCGGGGTCTTCGGTGCCGCGCAGGCCAAGTGCAAGGGCGGCGCGTCGGTCAAGGGGAGCGGCGAGCCCAAGAAGGTCAAGATGACGACCACGGGCAACTTCGGTGCCGGGAACGGCACCCAGGCCTACGCGCCGGTGAAGGCCCCGATCAACGTGTGCGGCAACGCCGCCTCGCTGTTCGGCATCGCGGAGGCGGAGTGCAAGGGCGGAGCGACCGTCGAGGAAGGGCACGGGCCCAAGGAGCACCCGCGCCACCACCCGCACAAGAAGCCGAAGAAGAAGCACTGCAAGTGCAAGCACCGTCCGGCCGCCAAGCACAAGAAGCTGCCCTCGACGATGCGCGCCGAAGGCTCCCGCATCGCGAACGTCGCTCCGAACCAGCGGATCGCGACCGCCGCTCCGAAGCAGCGCATCGCGAGCATCGCTTCGAACCGGCGGATCGCTGACGTCGCTCCGAAGCAGCGGATCGCGGGCATCGCCTCGAACCAGCGCGGCGCGCAGATCGCCTCGAACCAGCGCCGTGCGGACATCGCCTCGCCCCGGCGGGGTGCGGGCATCGCCTCGCCTCAGCGGGGTGCGGGTGTCGCTCCGAACTACCGGAGTGCGGCCGCCATGCCCGCCGTGCAGGGGCTGCTGGACAGCCTCAAGGGCATCGTGAAGGTGCCCGGTGTGGACGCCAAGCCCGGCCAGATCGGCCCGAAGTCGCTCGTGGGCAAGGACGCGCCGGTGAAGCTCGGTTCTCAGCTCCTGCGCTGAGCACGCGTCGGCTCGGATGACGATCCACGGCCGACGAACGGCGGGGAAGGGGCGGCAGACGTGTCGCCCCTTCCCCTGCCGGCACATGAGCCCCGTGCCAGCTCATGCGGGCACTGCTCCGATCGATGGAGAGGGAACCATGCTCGACCGAAGGGCCCTGTGCGCGGTCGTTCTCGCCGCGTGCTGCGCCGTGTCCGTCCTCGGTGTCGCCGGGGCGCGGGCCGTCCCGGCGGTCGTCGCCGGTTCGGCGGCTGTCGCCGGTTCGGCGGCTGTCGCCGGTTCGGCGGCTGTCGCCGGTCCTGGGGTGGTCGCTGCGGGTCGGCCGCGGATCGGCGCGGTGATCGCGCAGATCCGGATCAGGCGGATGCGCCTGAAGATCGGCGTCAGGCAGGGCGTCGGCCAGGCGGTGCTGCGGCGCGGCGTCGGCCACTACCCGGGGACGGCGCTTCCCGGCCAGGAGGGCAACGCCGTCCTGCTCGGCCACCGCACGACCTGGCTGCACCCGTTCAACCGGCTCGACAGGATGCGCCGCGGCGACCGGATCATCCTGCGCGTCGGCCGCAGGACCTATGTGTACCGGGTGCGGACCAAGCGCGTCATCGACCCCCGGGACCGGCGGGCCCTGGAGGCGGTGCCGTTCAAGCGGGCCAGCGTCCCCAACGGCAGGTACGTCACGCTCATCACCTGCACGCCCAAGGGGTCGGACCGGCACCGCCTGGTCGTCGTCGGCAAGATCGACTCCAAGGGCTGACCCCGGCGCCGCGCCCGCCCGCGGCCGGACGCTGGGACGGCGCGCGCGGCTCGCCGCCGCTCAGCGTCCGCCGTAGAGCGCGATCAGCCCGTCGTGGTCGCCCTTGCCGAGCGTGGCGGGCCCGTCGTCGCAGGACGCGAGGAACGGCGTCATCGTGAGCCCCGTGTGCTCGGCGCCCCCGACGTGGGCGAGGCCGAAGACGTGCCCCGCCTCATGGGTCGCGACCGCCTCGGCGGAGTAGCTCCCGGCCGGGCAGGTCCCGCCCGTCCACCACCGCTTGCCGCGCGCTTGTATCGCCATGTCCGTCTCGACCGTCGTGGGGCCCCTGAACCACGCGCACGTCGCCGCGAGGATCGGGGCCTCCGCCTCCGGCATGGCCAGCCAGCCGAACGTGTTGACCCGGTCCCGGGTCCCGCAGGCGGCGGCGCCCGTCACGTTCGGCGGCCGGTTGCTCTCCCCTGCGTAGCGCGCGGTCACTCCAGGCGCCGGTGTGAAGCGGCCCGAGCCCGTGCAGTCGGTCCGGGCGCCGGTCATGTTGGCGACGCCGGAGGTGACGGGGCCCCTCGGCAGCCCGGCCGCACCCGCGTAGTAGCCCCACTGGACGGCGGTGCCCTTCGGCCACTTGCTGGGTTCGGGACGGTACGCGCCGTCCCGGCAGGCGTTCGCCGGCGCCCGGAACTGGCGCGGCCTGCCCTCCGGCGTCCGGCCGCCCTGCGTGCCGATGGTGATCTCACCCGCCCGGTCGTCCACCTCGATGCGCAGTTCGGCGGCGCCGTCGGTGCGCAGGGCGTGCGCCACCAGGGAGGTCCCGTCGGACGGGACGACCGCGGTGAGCCCGTCCGCGCCGCGCACCGTCCGGCCGCGCAGATCGCACTCGGCGATCTTGATCTTCTGCGGCATCGCGCGGGCGGTGAGCGTCTCGCCCGGCCTGCACCAGGTGGGCGGGCGCCGGACCGGGGCGGCCCCGGCCCCCGTGAAAGCCGTGCACGCCAGGACGGCGGCCGCCGCGGTCACCATCGCGGCGGGCGCCGCCCACGGCCTCCGGGCCGCCCGTGAAATGTCGCGCATCTCAGTTTCTCCGCGTGTTCGGGAACGTCCCTCGCAGTCTTCGCGCGGAGCGGGACGGGGAAAACCGCACCCGGATAAAATGATCACCATATTGACAAAGGCGCCATTCGCAAATGAGATGCTTCGGGGATATATGTCGGAAATGGTGGGTGAGTGACGCTGGGGAGCATCGCAAGAATTCGGTAGATTGTTCCCCATGGTTCTGTAAACACGTTTATAACGACACTATCCGGAAAAGCAGCAGGTAATGCGGCAACTTAGGATCAAACAGAACACCGCTACCGAGTGGCGGGCACCACCTCCCCCCGTCCCCCCGCCGTCCGGGAGCGTTCACGGAAGCGGAGGTGCTCAACGTGCAGACGCAGACACAGGTGCGGGAGCTCATGGGCATGAGCGTGACCGACACCCATGGGACGAAGGTCGGCACGGTCAAGCAGGTCTACCTGAACGACGATTCCGGCTCCCCGGAGTGGGTGACCGTGCACACCGGCTGGTTCGGGATGCGCGAGAGTTTCGTGCCGCTGGCCGGGGCCCGCAAGGCCCAGGACGCGCTGATGGTCCCCTACGAGAAGGAGACGATCAAGGGCGCGCCGAACGTCGATGCCGACGAGCACCTGTCGCATGCGCAGATCGTGGATCTGTACAGGCACTATGGCGTGCGCCCCCCGGCCGGCCGCCGCGAGGGCGGGGAGGCGGAGACGGACACGTCCGAGAGCGCGCGCACGACCGGCACCACCGAGACGAGCGCGGCCGCCGGCGCCGCGGGCACCGCCCCGGCGAAGGACACCGCCAGAGAGCGCCCTGCCGGGAGCGCGCGTCCCGCCGGAAGCGACCGGCCTGCCGAAAGCGCCCGTCCCGCTGGGAGCGCTCGACCTGCCGGAAGCGCCGGACCCACTGGAAGCACCGGACCCACTGGGCCAGCTGCGAGTTCGGGACCGACGGGCGCCGCGGGCATGGCCGTGCATCCCGAGCGCGGCAGGCGCGGCGGGGCCGGCGGGCAGACCATGCCGCCCCAGTCGGCGCGCGAGGGCGCTGAGGCGCCGATGACCGAGATCACCCGGTCCGAGGAGCAGATGCGCATCGGCACCGAGCGGCACGAGGCCGGACGCGTCCGGGTGCGCAAGTGGATCGAGACCGAGATGGTCGAGCAGACGATCCCGGTGTCGCACGAGGAGATCCGCATCGACCGCGAGCCGATCGCGGGCGGCAGCCCGGACCCGAAGCTGACCATCTCCGAGGCGGACCAGGAGATCATCCTCTACGAGGAGCGCCCGGTCATCGCCAAGGAGACCGTGCCGGTCGAGCGCGTGCGGCTCCGCACCGAGCAGGTGCAGGACGAGCAGACCGTGCGCGGCGAGCTCCGCAAGGAGCGCATCGAGGTCACGCGCGACGACGGTGCCCGCGGGCCCCACGTGGAGGAGCGCGGGGAGGGCGGCCCGTCCGCGTGACCCGAGCCTGAGCCACCCCGGATGGCGGCGCGCCCCGCCGGCCGATTCTCACCCGCCGGCCGGCGGGGCGCCCGTCCCGGTGTTCCGGCCCAGCACGAACCCGGTGTCCCGCGCGGCACGGTTCCGCCCAGCACGAACCCGGTGTCCCGCGCGGCAGGCGCTCTGCGGGAGGAGGGCCCTTGGGGGCCCGGCCCGCGCGGGAGGGTGTGGCCGGGTTCGGCCAACGGGGGTGGGAGCTGCGACGCGGCCGTGACGGGCCGCTCGACTTTCGTGTCCAGCCGCCCTGTGCGGCGAGGCGCCGTCCTCGCGCGCCGAGGGCGGGCGCCCGCGCGGCAAGGAGTCGTTCCTGCGCGTGGAGGCTCGGTGGCCGGGTGAGCAGGGGCGGGGGCCTGTCCGCCCGTTCGGCTCGGTCCGGTCCGTGAAGCGACTGTGAACGAAGCCCTCGTCAAGCCCTCTTCCATGTTTTCCACAAGGCGGTGGTCGGGCCTGTGAAGATCCATTGACAGCTTCCGGGGCGCCGGGGGAGGTTCCAGGGTGGACGTCGCCGGCGCAGGGGTCATGGCCGTCCGGGCGAGCCATGACCCCGGCGTCCGGCCGCGCGCGGTCCGCCGGGCCGCGCGGCGTCCTTCGGAGCGACCCAGGAGGGACGAGTTGCCGCACTCCCACAGACGTGTCATCGCCACCCGGATCGGGCGATCACTGGTCGCGCTCGCGACCGTCGCCGCCCTGCCGTCGGCCCTGGCGGCGCAGCCCGCGCTGGCCGAGCCGCCCCAGCGGGCCCCGTACCTGAACTCCCGGCTGCCCGTCGCCGAGCGGGTGAAGGACCTGCTCGGCCGCATGACGCCGCAGGAGAAGGTCGGCCAGATGACGCAGGCCGAGCGCGGCGCCATCGACGGCGACCGCGACCAGATCACCGCGCTGGCCCTCGGGTCGGTGCTGTCCGGCGGCGGCTCGGTGCCGGCCGACAACACCCCCGCGGGCTGGGCGGACATGGTCGACGCCTACCAGTCCAAGGCGCTCGCCACCCGCCTGAAGATCCCGCTGCTGTACGGGGTCGACTCGGTGCACGGCCACAACAACCTCGTCGGCGCCACCGTCTTCCCGCACAACATGGCGATGGGCGCGACCCGCGACCCCGGCCTCGTCCGCCGGGAAGAGGAGATCACGGCCATCGAGACGAGGGCGACCGGACCCCAGTGGGCGTTCGCTCCCTGCGTCTGCGTCACCCGTGACCTGCGCTGGGGACGCGCATACGAGAGCTTCGGCGAGGACCCGCGGCTCGTCATCCAGATGGAGACCGGCCTGGAGGGCTTCCAGGGGCGTCGCAAGAGCGACCTGGCCACGAACCGGCATGTCCTGGCGTCCGCCAAGCACTACGCAGGGGACGGCGACACGCTGTTCGGCTCGTCCACCAGCGGGACGTACACGATCGACCAGGGTGTCACCGTCACCGACCGCAAGCACTTCGCCGAAGTCGACCTCGCCCCCTACGTCGTGGCGGTCAAGAAGTACGGCGTCGGCAGCATCATGCCGTCGTTCTCCAGCGTGGACTGGAAGGAGGACGGCGTCGGCAACCCGGTCAAGATGAGCGCGAGCAAGGAGCTGCTGACCGACGTCCTCAAGAAGAAGGTCGGGTTCGACGGCTTCCTCATCAGCGACTGGGAGGCCATCCACCAGATCCCGGGCGACTACGCCACGCAGGTCCGCACGTCCGTGAACGCCGGCATGGACATGTTCATGGAGCCCTACAGCGCGCCCCAGTTCGTCCAGACGCTGCTGGCGGAGGTGCAGGCGGGACGCGTGCCGATGACGCGGATCGACGACGCGGTCGGCCGCATCCTGAAGGCCAAGTTCGAGCTCGGCCTGTTCGAGCACCCCTACACCGACCGGAGCAACGCCAAGACGATCGGGTCGCCGCAGCACCGCGCGGTCGCCCGCGAGGCCGTCGCCAAGTCGCAGGTCCTGCTGAAGAACTCCGGCGACGCGCTGCCGCTGAAGAAGAACCAGCGGATCTACGTGGCCGGGACCAACGCCGACGACATCGGCAACCAGGCCGGCGGCTGGACGCTCACGTGGCAGGGGCAGTCCGGCGACATCATCCCGGGCACGACGATCCTGGACGGCATCAAGCAGAACTCGTCCCACGTCACCTACAGCGAGGACGCCTCCGCGCCGACGGCCGGCAGCGACGTCGGCGTCGTGGTGGTCGGCGAGACCCCGTACGCGGAGGGCGTCGGCGACGTCGGCAACGGGCACACGCTGAACCTGTCCGACGCCGACAAGGCCGCGATCGACAAGGTCTGCTCCGCGATCAGGACGTGCGTCGTCCTGGACGTCGCGGGACGTCCGCAGATCGTCACCGACCGGCTGCAGAAGATGGACGCGTTCGTCATGTCCTGGCTGCCCGGCAGCGAGGGCGCGGGCGTCGCGGACGTCCTGTTCGGCAAGCGTCCGTTCACCGGCAGGCTGTCGGTGACCTGGCCCACCAGCGAGGGCCAGGAGCCGATCAACGTCGGTGACCGGAACTACCGGCCGCTGTTCCCCTACGGCTACGGCCTGAAGACCCGCGCCCACCACTGACGGGCGTCCCCGCCGAGGGCCGGCCGCCCGCCCCACCCCAGGGCGGCCGACCCTCCCCGGCCGCGGCTCCCGCCGGTGCTCTGCCAAGGTCCGCCGAGTGCGTCGGCTCGGCGGGCCGGCCCGGCATGCCGGCAGGTGCACGCCTCCAGGTGACACGGGTAGCGTCGTCGTCGACCCGGCTCGTCCGAAACCGCGCCGGGTGCCGCGCCCATGGCACGGTCACGCAGGTCGGGGAGCTTGTGGGTCCTGGTCCCGTTTATCCGGGTCCGCACGGGTGAAGCTGCCTCCAGCGCCCGGGAGGCAGGGCGCGCGGCGAGCTCGCGCGAAGGGAGAGCGGGTGGAACGGGAGCCGCGGGTGGCGTTCGTCCTCGGGGGCGGAGGCGTGCTCGGCGCGCACGAGGTCGGCATGCTCAGGGCGCTGCGGGAGACCGGCGTGCGCCCCGACCTCGTCGTCGGGACCTCCATCGGGGCGCTCAACGGCGTGCTGGTCGCGGCCGGGCCCGACGCCGCGGTCGAGCGGCTCACCAGCCTCTGGTCGGACGAGTCCGTCCGCGACGTGTTCGGCTCACCCGTCCTCGCCCGGCTGTGGCGGCTCGCCCGCTCCGGCACGCACCTGCACTCGAACGAGCCGCTGCGCCGCATGCTGGACGAGCTGCTTCCCGTCCCGTCGTTCGAGGAGCTGGAGGTCCAGTTCCAGTGCGTCGCCGCCGGGATCGAGACCGCGATGGCGCACTGGTTCACCGAGGGCCCGCTGCTCCCGGCGGTGCTCGCGTCGTCCGCCGCCCCGGGCCTGCTGCCGCCCGTCCGGATCGGGGACCGGCACTACTACGACGGCGGGCTCGTCCACAGCATCCCGGTCAGCCGGGCCGTCATGCTCGGCGCCACCGAGATCTACGTCCTGCACGTCGGCCGGATCGAACGCGACCTCGCGCCCCCGCGCCGGCCCTGGGAGGTCGGCCTCGTCGCGTTCGAGATCGCGCGCCGGCACCGGTTCTTCGAGGAGATGGCGACCCTCCCGGCGGGCCTGTCCGTCCACGTCCTGCCCGCGGGGGCGAGGTCGCAGAAGGCCGGAGTCGACCTCACCCAGGTCCGTTACCGGAACGCGTCCGGAATCAGGGGTCACATCGAACGCGCCTATCAGGCATCGTTGGAGTACCTGAAAGAACGAGCGTGAGATGCTGCCACCCCGTTTCGTGCGCCGCCTGGTGTGCACGCCCCTGCTGTTCGTCCTGACCCTCCTGGTCGTCGTGCTCTTCCCGATCGGCTACGTGGTGGCGTACCTGGGCGGGCGCGAGCGCAAGCGCGCCCTGCGCCTGCTGTGGTTCACCCTCACCTGGGGGGCCCGCGAGACGGTCGCCGTCCTCGAATGCGGATGGCTGTGGATCCGCGGCCGCGCCCACGACGACCGGCACTACGACATCATCGGCCGCTACGTCGGCGCCCTCTACGCCTCGGCACAGCGCAGGCTCGGCCTGAGCATCGAGGTGGACGGGACGTGGGACGGCTCCGGCGGCGACCGCCCCCTCATCGTGCTCAGCCGGCACGCCGGACCGGGCGACGCGCTCCTGATCGTCCACCACCTGCTGAGCGAGTACCGGCGGCGGCCCCGCGTGGTCATGAAGGCGCTGCTCCAGTTCGACCCCTGCATCGACATCGTCGCCAACCGGGTGCCCAACGTGTTCGTCGCTCCGGGGGGCGGCGCCGCCGAGGACGTGGGCCGGCTCGCCGAGGGCCTCGCCGACCGCGAGGCGCTGCTGATCTTCCCGGAGGGCGGCAACTTCTCGCCGGAGCGCCGCCGCCGCGCGATCCGCCGGCTGACCCGGATGAAGCGCGCGGACGAGGCGACCCGCGCCGCCGCGATGCGCAACGTCATGCCGCCGCGCCCCGGCGGCGTGCTGGCCGCGCTCGAGTCGGCCCCCACCGCCGACGTGGTGTTCGTCGCGCACTGCGGGCTCGACCACATGGCCACCGCCGGGGACATCTGGCGGCGCGTCCCCCTGACCGCCCCCGTCCAGGCCCGCTGGTGGCGCGTCCCCGCCGAGGAGATCCCCGGCGGCCGCGACGCCCGCGTCCGCTGGCTCTACGAGAACTGGGAGCGCGCCGACGCGTGGATCAGCGCGCAGCGCATCCCCGAGCCGAAGTGACCGCGTGGCGGGAGCGGCGGCGGCGGGAGCGGCGGCAGGGGCCCGGTGGACGAAAAGGCCGAGGTGACAATACGGCCGGAGTGACATCATGGACGCATGGGCGATGAGGGGTCCGTGCGGGTCGATCTGTGGATCTGGTCCGTGCGGCTGCTGAAGACCCGCTCGATGGCGACGACGGCGTGCCGGGCGGGCCATGTCCGCGTGAACGACGAGCGCGCCAAGCCGTCCACCGTGGTCAGGCCCGGCGACACCGTCCGGCTCCGCCACGACGGGCGGGAGCGGATCGTCGTCGTGCAGAAGATCGTCCGCAAGCGGGTCGGGGCGCCCGTCGCCCAGGAGTGCCTGGTCGACAAGAGCCCGCCCCCGCCGCCGCGCGAGGCGCTCATCCCGGTCGGACGCCGCGATCGCGGCGCCGGCCGTCCCACCAAGCGCGACCGCCGCGAGCTCGAACGCATCCTCGACCGCTACCGCGTCCTGAACGAACCGCCGAAGGACGACGAATGACGGATGAGCGGGCGGCTCGGGGGCAGGACCGGCTATGAGGAGCAGGCGGTGAAGGGGCGGCGTCAGCTTCGGCCGCCGCCGTAGCGGCGTTCGGACTCCAGGGCCGACGCCACGTCCCGCGGATAGGTGCGCCGAGCCCCGAGCAGCAGCAGGCCGTTGGCCAGCAGCGGCAGCAGCGCCAGCAGGAACACCCGGTCCAGGCCGACCGCCGACTCCCGGCCGTCCCCGAGCACCCCGGACAGCCAGCCGAACAGCACCGGCGCCGCCGCCTCCCCCGACATGCGCACGATCGTCCGGATGGCCTCCGCGCGCCCCCACAGGCGGAAGTGGACGACGTCCAGCCGCACCGCGTCCAGCGGAGGGTTCGCGGCGGCGAGCGCGGCGGCGGCGAGCGCGAACAGCGGCAGCGCGATCAGTGCCCGCTCGGTGAGCAGGCCGGGAAGGAACAGCAGCGCCGCCGCGGCGAACGCCGCGCACGGCACGTCGACCCGCGCGTTCAGCGCGCCGCCGCGCAGGAGCCGGTCGGACAGCCGCCCGCCGACCAGCACCCCGGCGAGCGCGGCCAGCCCCACGACCGGCAGGAACGCCGACAGCCCGCCCCGCCCGACCGCGTACCGCTCCAGCATGAAGACCATCCCGAACGTGCGCAGTCCGGAGAAGAAGAAGTAGCCGGCCGCGGACGCCAGGATGATGATCACGTTCGTCCGGATGGCGAGCACGTGCCGCGCCGCCTGGAGCAGAGTCAGCCGCTCGGGGTCGGAGGTGAGGACGTTCCTCGGGTCCGGTTCCACGCCCGCCTCGCGCACCTGCCGCTGCGCGAGCTCCTCCTCCCGCCTGCCGGAGGGCGCCTGCGCGCCGCGCTCCGGCTCGGCCAGCATCCACCACAGCAGCGCGGCGAGGACGAAGCCCAGCGCCGCGACGAACCAGAACGACACCCGCCAGCTCAGGAACGCGGCGATGTTGCCGCCCGCGAGGAGCCCGAACCCGACGCCGAGCAGTTCGCCCGCGAGGACGCGCCCGTACGTCGCGGCCCGCTCCTCCGGCGGGAACAGGTCGCCGATCAGTGACGCCACCGTGGGCCCCGCCGTCGCCGTCACCGCGCCCAGCGCCACCCGCGACGCCAGCAGCGACTCGAAGGAGTCGGCCAGCCCTCCGACGACCATCGCGAGGCTCCACAGCACCACGCTGCCCGCCAGCAGCGGCACCCGCCGCACCCGGTCGGTGAGCTGCCCCACCGGCACCGTCGCGACCGCGCCCACCGCCGCCGGCGCCGCCGTCAGGATCCCGACCTCGGTGTTGGAGACGCCCAGGGCCTGCCGCAGCTCCTGGACGATCGCCCCGATCACCCCGGCGTCCGCCGCGTTCAGCGCGAGGACGCAGGCCATCAGGACGACGACGTGGGCCCGGCCGCGGCCTCCCAGCCGGTCCGCCAGCGCGGTCCTCACCCGCCGCCACCGCCGCGGGGCCGGCGCCGGTGGCGCCCTCGGCCAATGCCCGTGCGCGGCCCGGGCTCGTCCGGCCGGGCCGCGGCCTCGACGGCCCCGGGGGCCCGCCGCCGATGCCCCCGCGGGGGCGTCAGTCTCCTCTCGCGCCGGGGGCCGGGGCGATGAGCGCGTAGATCATCAGGATGCACAGCGCGATGGTCAGGACCGACCAGATCGGGAACGCGGCGAGGAACGCCAGGTGCCCGAGGGCGGCGAGGAAGGCGAACACGATGCCGACCACCCGCGCCCACATCTGCCCTGCCAGGACCCCGAAACCGATGATGATCTGGAGGGCGCCGAGAACGAGCCAGTACCAGCCCCACGCGGTGAAGTCGAACACCAGGAGCTGGCCGGAGTTGGCGACGTAGTAGTTGTCCTTGAACAGGGCCACCACACCGTCGATGACGTTGAACGCCCCCACCACGATGGAGAGGATGCCCGCGAAGGCGAGCCATCCGGAGATCTGGTAGTCCTGCCTCGAGGTCGTCCGACCCCCATGGGTCATTCTCGTCGTCATGGGACCTCCTGATCGAGCTACAAGTTCATGCTGAGAGATCCCCTTTGTCGGTTAATGGGGAACCGAGGCGCCAAAGCATTTGAATGCCGCTTGAGGCAAATCTGGGACGGGTGTGCCCCGGGATGACCAAGCCCCTATGCGGGCTGCGAGAGCTCGGTGATGATGCGCTCGATCTCCTTGAGCGCGTAGGCCGCGACGGCCCGCTGGCCCGCCTCGGCGTCCTCCCGGGTCTCCTCCAGGTCGCCCAGCACGATGATGTTCTCGTCGTTCAGCGTCGTCGCCGGCGCGGTGTAGTTGAAGCTCCCGGCGATCACCAGCCGCTCGTCCACGACCATCAGCTTGTGGTGCACCTTCCGCACCCCGGTGCCGGGCCTGTTCTCGAACAGCTCCACCCCGGCGGCCTTCAGCGGCTCGGTCGCGGCCCATGCCTGGGCGCCCTGCCCGTGGTCCAGGACCCCGCGGATGCGCAGCGAACGGGCGAGCCGGATCATGGTGTCGTCGATGCCGGACGAGCGGGCGAAGGTGAACATCGCGAAGTCCACGCTCGCCGACGCCTTGAGCATCTGCTTCATGATCTCCATCTCGGGCCCGTGCCGGGGCGCGAACAGCGGCTTCACCCGGACCCGGCCCAGCTGGAACTCCGCCGGTCGGGCCTCGACCCGCTCGTGCAGGGCCCCGAACGTCCCGGACCGCATCCGCAGGAACTCCTCCAGGTAGAGGGACGCGGCCCGCTGCCCCCGCAGCACGACCACGTGGTTGAGGTTGTTCCCCGCCTTGCCCCCCTTGCCCGTCCCCGGCGGGTTGGTGCCGGTGTCGGTGAGCGTGAAGTTCGCCGACCCGGTCAGCACCGCCGCCGTCGACTCCCCGTCGTCGCGCACGATGAACTTCTGATGGAAGATCGCCGGGTTCAGGTCGGTGACGAGGTCGACCCCCGCGCGCAGCAGCGCCGCGTAGATGAGCCGGTTCTCCTCGTTGGGGCCCGCCGCCGTCCACGGGTCCGCGAGCGGCCGCTCCTCCCGCAGGTAGTCGCCCTCCAGGATGATCTGCACCCGCACCCCGGCCGCCCGCGCGGCCAGGATCGCGTCCGCGATGCTGCGGGAGTCCAGCTCCTGCACCGCTATCCGCAGCGTGCGCCGCGCCCCGCCGATGAACTCCCGGACCACGGCGTCGAGATCGTCCGGTCCGCCCAGCGTCGTCGGACCCGCGAACAACTCGATCCCGCCCACACGAACCGGCATGACCGCCCCCAAACCCGCGACCGCCTCCCCCACAGCATTCCCCGCCTGCTCCGCCTTCGACCGGCATCGACGTGATCGGTATCGGCCACCCGCCGACCGCATGCACAAGAGGTGTTGTGCAATGAACATTGCACAAGAGTTCTTGCACATGTGAGGATTGGGTGCGTGGACAACTCCGACGATGTGCCCAGGGTGACCGATTCACGGGTGCTGGCAGCGATGTCGCATCCGCTCCGCCGCCGACTCATGGACGTGCTCAAGGTCTACGGCCCGTCCACCGCCAGCGCCCTCGCCGAGCGGACCGGCCAGGCCGTCGCCAACATCAGCCACCATGTGAAGGTGCTCGCCGCGGCGGGCCTGGTCGTCGAGGCGCCGGAACTCGCCAGGGACCGCCGCGAACGCTGGTGGCGGCCGGCCGTGCCGGAACTCCGCTGGCTCACGGGGGACTTCGACGACGACCCGTCCCGCCAGGCGGTGGCGGGCGCCGCGGTCTCGCTCGGCCTCGACCGCCAGATCGGGCTGGTCCGCGCGTGGCACGCCGTCCGGGAGCAGCGGGGGGCGTGGAACGGGGCGGCCTTCTCCGTCGACAAGTGGCTGCACCTGACCCCCGCCGAGCTGGGTGAACTGGAGCGGGAGCTCCTCGCGCTGCTCGAACGGTGGGAGCGGCGGGACGTCCCCGACGACGGGCAGGTCCGCGAGCCCGTCTTCCTCTTCGCCCACGGAGTCCCGGCGGAACCGTGACCGTCATCGCCCCGGCGCGCGGCGGTCCCCGCGCCCGGCGCCGCGACTTCCGGCTGCTCTGGACGGGGCAGGCCACCGGCAGGCTCGGGAGCAGCGTCACCGGCGTGGCGCTGCCGCTGGTCGCGGTCGCCTCCCTCGACGCGAGCACCCTGCGGGTGGCGCTGCTCTCCGCCGCCACCTGGCTGCCCTGGCTGCTCATGGGACTTCCCGCGGGCGCCTGGGTGGACCGCCTTCCCCGCCGGCCGATGATGGTCGCCTGCGACCTGACCGCCCTGCTGCTGTTCCTCAGCGTCCCGGCCGCCGCCTGGCTCGACCGGCTGACCATGGCCCACCTGTCGGCCGTGGCGCTGGGCGCGGGCTGTGCCGGCGTGTTCTTCCAGACGGCCTACCAGGTCTACCTCCCGTCCCTGCTGGACAGCGACGAACTGGCCGAAGGGAACGCCAAGGTGCAGGCGACCGAGGCCGCGGCCCAGGTCGGGGGTCCTGGCGTGGCAGGCCTGGTCACCCAGCTCGCGGGCGCGGTGAACGCCCTCCTTCTCGACGCGGTCAGCTACCTCGTCTCGGCCCTGTGCCTCCTGACGATCCGGACCCGCGAGGCCCGCCCCGACCGCGTCCGGAGCGGGACGCTGCGCCAGGAGATCGCCGAGGGCCTCCGGTTCGTGGCCCGTGACCCCTATCTCCGGGTACTGACCCTGTTCTCGGCCGCCAGCAACATCTGCCTGTTCGGATACCAGTCGATCCTGGTCGTGTTCCTGGTCCGCGAGGTCGGGGTCGCCCCTGGCATGGTGGGGGTCCTCGCCGCCGCGACGAGCCTGGGCGCCGTCCTCGGCGCGGCCGCGGTCCCCGTGCCGTCCCGCCGCTTCGGATCGGCCCGCACCATGCTCGCCGCCGAGATCGGCGCGGCCCCGTTCGGCCTGCTGATCCCCCTCACCACGAAGGGGGCGGGACTGCTGACGGCCGTCGCGGGCGGGTTCGTCATCGCCGCGGGTGTCGCGGCGGGCAACGTCCTCAAGGGCAGCTTCCGCCAGGCCTACGCCCCCCGTGCCCTGCTCGGACGGATCACCGTGACCATGCAACTGGTCAGCTACGGCACCATCCCCCTCGGCGCGCTCCTTGGCGGGGCCGTGGGCACCGCCCTGGGCGTCCGCCAGGCCATGTGGATCACCACGGGCGGCCTGGCCTTCACGGGGCTGATCCTCCTGGCGGGTCCCCTGCGCCGCCGCCGAGACCTCCCGTCCCAGCCGGGGTGAGCGCGGGGGTCAGTCCCGCGATCCGGGTCTGCGCGCCAGGACGAGCCGCCCCCGCGGGCTGCCGTCCTCCCGCACGCCCAGGGCCGTCAGGGGAGCGGTCGTGACGTCGAATCCGGCCGCCGCGAGGTCGCGGCGGAGCGCGTGCAGCGGACACGTCCGGTAGTACATGACGAACGGGGGACGCCAGACGGCGTTCCGGACCCGCATGACCGCGTCGAACCCGAGCAGCGCCCAGTACAGGCGGGACGCGACGGGCGGCGGCGCCCCGACCGGGAAGGCGAACAGGCGGCCGGGCCGCAGCGCGCGGTAGACCCCGGCGAACAGCGCGGGCCGGTCGCCGGGGAGCAGGTGCCCGAGCGCGCCGAACGTGACCGCGAGGTCGAAGGCCTCACCGAAGGGCAGGTCCCGTACGTCGGCGCGTACCCAGGCGGCGTCCGGATGCGCTTGCCGCGCCTGCGCGAGCATCCCCGAGCTGAAGTCGACCCCGGTGGTGCGCCCCTCGCACAGGGGGCCGAGCACCCGCATGCCCGCGCCGGTCCCGCAGCACACGTCCAGCCCCTGCCCGAACGGGCCGAACGGCCGCAGCGCGTCGGCGGTGGCGTCCAGAACCCTGTCGGGCGTGCGGAAGGGCGTGTGGTCGAACTTGGGGGCGAGCAGGTCGTACCCGCGCTCCACCGACGACAGCGCCTGCACCGCCAGCTCCCGCAGGGACGGCCCTCGCTCCGAAAACACCCTCCAACCCTACGGCTCCGCTCACCCGGACCGCCGAGGAGCCGACGGTCCGGCCCGTCACCCCTTCGCGCCGCGTTCGCGCAGGGTCGCGACACCGTCCCCGTCGAGCTCGTCACAGTAGTCCGCGCGTCCCGTCATGGCCATGATCAATGCCAGTGTGGAGCCGGACACCAGGGGCCCGGCGCCGGTCGCGAAGGGCCCGTCGGTCGCGGCGAGCCGCAGCCCCTCGATCCGGCCCTTGGCCAGGACGACCTGGTCGGAGCCCCGGTAGTACTCCGCGAGCGGGGTGAGCGTCGCGATCGGGTACTCCCGGCGGATGCCGAGCGGGCGCCGGATGTCCTCGCCGTGGACCACCGTCTCGCCGAGCATCGCCATGATCGGCAGCGGCGGCTTGACGGTGCTGGTGACGGCGCGTCCGAACCTGTCCAGGGTCTCGGCCGGGGACGAGCCCAACTGCTCGTTCAGCCGCATCACCACCTGCTTGTCGAAGTCGAAGCGGCAGCGGATCACGCCCGCCAGCCATCGCGCCGGCCCGAGGTTCGCCGCCGCGGTGAGGTGCGCGAGGACCTCGCGCACCGACAACCCGGCGCACAGCGACGGTGTCGCCCACCGGGGCTCGGGCAGGTCGGCGAGGTCGGCGGCCAGCGCCGCCCGTTCGGCGTGGACGAGCGCCCACAGGCCCGCCCTGGTCTGCCCGCCGCCTTCCGGCTTCACCTCGGTCATGTGGCCCCTCCTGGGTGGTGGTCTACCTGTCCTGTCCGACTGGAGACCTCCGCCACCGTCCGAAATCATCGCCACGGATCATCGCCCTGGCGAAAATCCGGCCCGTCCGACCGGGATGTCACTCGTGGGCGGGGAGGTGGCGGGTGTCGCGGAGGACCAGGCCGAGGGCGGCCAGCGGGGCGAGGAGGGCGAGGCCGGTCACGGTCGCCGCCGGGTCGTGCCCGGCGCTCGGCGGGAGGCCGAGAAGAGCGGCGGCGTCGGACGCCGCTCCCGCGGCCAGGAAGGCCGTGCCCGCGCGAAGACGGCCGGCCCTCGGCGGAACGACCTGTGATCCGGCGGCGGCGATCGTCCGGCAGGACTGGACGGCGCCCAGGGCCAGAGCCGTCCACCAGCAGGAGACGACGAGCGCCCGCACCACGGGCGGCTCGCTGGCGGCGCCCGCGTGGACGGCGAGGACGACGCCCGCCCCGAGCGCCGCCGGTACCGCGAGGCGGGCCACGGCGATCCGGCACGTGGCCCCGAGCGTGCGGAGGACGGGGAGCGGGGCGAGGAGCGCCAGGCCCGCGAGGATCAGCAGCGTCCCGGCCGACATCAGCGGGCCGTGCCCCGCCGCCCGCGCGGACCGGCCACCCAGTTCGACCGTGGCGAGCGAGGCGAACCAGCAGGTGAGGGCGACCGCCACGGCCATCGTCGTCATCCGCAGCCTGCGCCGGTGCGGCGAGGCGCCCGGCCAGACGACCGGGTGCAGCCACAGGCCGGCGATACCGGCCAGGGTGTCGGGCAGGCCGCGCCAGCCGGCGTCCCGGATCTCGGCCTCCAGATCGGGGCCCCACCGCACGCGGACGGGACGGGGATACAGGCTGAACAGCACGGGCGCGAGGCTCATGTCGTCCGCACCCCGAGGTTGCGCAGCCCGACGGCGGCGACGTGCGCCATCGTCCGCAACTCCTGCTCCAAGGCGGTGCGCCCCTCGGGGGTCAGGCGGAGCGTGCGCTGGCGGCCCTCCTCGGGCAGCGGCTCGATGAGGTTCTTGGCCTCCAGCCGGGTCAGCGCTCCGTAGAGGCTGCCCGGGCCGAGCCGCCGGCCGGTGAGCCGCTCGATCGCCGTGTTGATGGCGTAGCCGTGCAGCGGACCGTTCGCGAGGACGGTGAGCACCAGCATCTGCGCGTCGTTGCCGTGCATGGCATCCGATCGTAGTACGCGTCGCGATGCTTCGCATCAAGTACTACGCGATGAGTACTACGTGATGCGTACTATGGCTTCCATGGAACCACCGATCCAAGCCCGTGGACTCTCCAAGCGGTACGGGCGCACGCGGGCCGTCACCGATCTCGGATTCGCCGTGGAGGCCGGCCAGATCTGCGGCCTGCTCGGGCCGAACGGCGCGGGCAAGACCTCCACGATGCGGATGCTGGTCGGGCTGTCCTCGCCGGACGCCGGCGCCGCGACGATCCTCGGACGGCCGGTCGGGCTCGGCAGCGCGGTGCTCCGCCGAGTCGGCGTGCTCATCGACGGTCCCGCGTTCGTGCCCCACCTGTCCGGCGCCGCCAACCTCAGGCTCCTGTGGTCGGCGACCCGGCGCGCCTGGCCGCCACCCGCGCTGGACGCCGCGCTCGACCTCGCGGGGCTCGGCCCGGCGATCGGCCGCAAGGTCAAGGGCTACTCGACGGGGATGAAGCAGCGGCTGATGCTGGCCCAGGCGCTCATGCGGGCGCCCGACGTGCTGATCCTCGACGAACCGGCCAACGGGCTGGACCCCGCCGAGGTGCGGGCCCTGCGCGAGCACCTGCGGGAGATGGCCGGACGAGGGGCGGCGGTGCTCGTCTCCAGCCATCAGCTGGCCGAGGTGCAGCAGCTGGCGACCCACGTGGTCGTCATGAACCGCGGCCGCCTGGTCGCCGCCGGACCACTCGCCGACCTGCTGGACGACACCGGCACCCACCTCATCGAGGTGGACGACGGCGAGCGGGCCGCCGCCGTCCTGGGGCGGATACCCGGCGTCGCCACCGTCGCGGCGCGAGGCGGCGAGGTCACCGTCACGGCGCCGCGGGCCGCCTCACGCGACCTCGTCCGCGCGCTGGTCACGGCCGGAATCGGCGTCACCGCGGTGCACCAGGCGAATCGGTCGCTGGAAGACGTGTTCCTCACCATGACCCAAGGAGACGACGAGCATGCTGCGCGTTGAACTGACCAGCCAACTGCTCCGCGTCCGCACTCTCATGGCGCTCGCCTGCCTTGCCGCCGTTCCCGTCGCGGCCGCGCTCGCGACCGCTCCCCATGCGGGGCACCGCAACGGCGCCCAGGACGGCCTGTTCGGCGCGGCCACGTACTCCGCCCTCAACCACACGATCGCGAGCCTGCAGTTCATCGCGCCCCTGCTGCTCCCCATCGTGGTGGCGCTGCTGGCCACGGCGATCGGATCCGCCGACCGGGACTGGGGCACACTGCGCTACCTCTACGTCGCCCCGGTCACGCGCTCGCGGCTGCTGGCCGGCAAGCTCGCCGCGGTCGCGATCACCACCCTGGCCGCCACCGCGTGCGTGCCGGCGGCCGGCCTGCTGAGCGGCCTCGCCCTCTTCGGCCCGCATCCCTTCCACATCATCGGCGCGCCCCCGCTGACCGCCGGCGACGCCATCACCCGCGTCCTGGCCGCCTGCGGCTACACCGTCCTCTGCATGCTGAGCATCGCCGCGATCGCCTTCACCCTGGGCCTGCTCCTGCCCCGCGGCGCCGAAGCGCTCGCGACCGCCATCGCCTTCGTGGTGGCGGCGACGATCCTCGACGGCCAGTCCGCGCTCCACGCCGTGACGGTCGTCCTCCCCGTGCACTACTGGCAGGCCTGGACGCACCTGTTCGACCCGTCCGGCGGTGCGCACCTCGCCCCCGGGATCGCGTGCCAGCTCGCCACGATCGCCCTGGCCACCGCTCTCGCCGCCCTCGTCCTCGCGAGACGGGACCCGGCGGCGTAGCGCGCGACCGCGCCCCGCTTCATCCGGCCGCCGAACCGAGGTCCGTCAGCAGAAGCGCCACATCGAGCCCTGTGTTCAGGTAGTCCACGAACAAGGAGTTGTTCAGCGCCCACTTCGACCGCCGGTACCGGATCAGAAAGACGGCGTCATCGGTGCCGTAGCCCAGAAGTGTGAGGGCTTGGGCGACGACGAGACCGGAACGGTTGTAGCCGGAATGGCAGCGGACCAGTACCCGGCGCCCTTGCCGGACCGACTCCGCGGCCAGTTCCGCAGCGAGGCAGACCCTCTCGATCTGCTCGGTGGTCAACGGGCCGTCCGGAATCTCCAGGCGGCGGTGCTCGACATTCCCGTCCGGCCCGTGGCCCTCGCGCACGTAGAGGCTGATGACGAGATCGAACTCGCGGCCCGCGACGGCCGGCGTCAGGACGCCGGCCGGATCGCGGTAGTGGTGCCCGCCCATCCAGAGCAGCGGGACGATCTCATCCCAGGGCGTCCCGGCGTCAGGCGCTCCCCGGCCCGTGGTCCGCATGGCCTCACTCCCGCCACCGCCCGGCGACGGCGGGCCGGGCAAGATCAATCGGTCACGCGCTCAACATACAACGCGGTTCGCTGAGGGACCCGCGCGTGAGCGCCGCGGCCGATCCGGTGCGGCGCGCGATCTATCTGACCGAGGACCGCACCGACGGCTGCCTCTACCGGTTCGTCCCCACCACCTGGGGTGACCTCTCCGCGGGCAGGCTGCAGGCGCTGGTGGCGGGGTCGGGCGCCTCCAGGTCGTTCACCTGGGCGGACGTCCCGGACCCGGACGGCTCGCCGACCGCCACCCGCGACCAGGTCTCCGGCGCCAAGCGGTTCAACGGCGGCGAGGGCTGCCACTACGCGAACGACACGGTGTGGTTCACGACGAAGGGCGACAACCGGGTCTGGCAGCTGAACCTCGCGAGCGGCACCTACGAGCTGGCCTACGACGACAACCTGGTGGGCCCGGGCACCGCGCCGCTCACCGGCGTCGACAACGTCACCGGCTCCTCGGTCGGCGATCTCTACGTCGCGGAGGACGGCGGAAACATGGAGATCTGCATGATCACCCCGGACGACGGGATCTCGGTGTTCCTGCGCGTCGACGGCCAGTCCGCCTCGGAGATCACCGGCCCGGCGTTCACCCCGGCCGGCGACCGCCTCTACTTCTCCTCGCAGCGCGGTACCAGCGGCTCGTCCACGGGCGGGATCACCTGCTGCGTGACCGGCCCGTTCCGCCGCTGACCACACGGGCCAGGGCCACCCGGCTCCTGGTCGACGGTGAAGCGTGACCGGCATGGGTCTGCCGCTCTCGCGGGTCCGGCCTCGCGGGTCAGGCGCCGTAGTGCTCCCCGACCGCGTCGAGGACGTCGCCGAGCTGCCCGCGCGCCCGGGCGGAACCCAGGTGGTCGAGGTAGTCGCGGGATTCGACGATCTTCCCGTCGCGGACCCGCATGACGAAGACCGCCGGGTAGCCGAACGGCTCGCCGGTCTCCACCACGGTCCCCTCGTACCGGAACTCGGCCACGATGACCTCGGGATCCGCGGTCTCGTGGACGGTGATGCCGATCGGCCGGCGACGGAGGGTGTACCCGGTGCAGGTGCCGGGAGGCGCGCTGAAGCCGAAGTGCGCGCGTAGTTCCTCGCGAGACCGCAGCGGGGGCGCCGCGAGCGGATGGAAGGGGTGCTCCACGTGCGTCCGCTCGGCGTAGAGGTCGATGATCTCTTCTCCTCGTTCCTCGCAGACGCCGTGCACGAGCTTGAGAAAGACCTCGCGCGGGGTGAGGGGTTCGGGCATGAGGGCTCTCCCATCAGAGATCTCGGGCAAGGGCGGCCGCCCGGCGAGCCGGGGCGACGGCGGGTGCGGTCATGGAGGCAATGTAGTTCGTTAGAGAATTATTCGTCAACGAATTATTTTAGGTGGACGGGTGCGGGCTGCTGTGGATGGGGGACGTTCGTCCCTTGCCCGCCGGGGCCGGTCATGTGCTCGGGTGGAAGAGAGAGACGTGGAAGAAGGACGTGGTCGCGGGGCCGCGGGCCCCGCGTGGCCAGGCTGGAAGATCGGGGGGAGATTCATGGAAACCGGAATTCTGATCAGGTGGGGCGCTCCGCGGCCGGGACGCGAGAAGGACGCCCTCGACCTCTTCCAGAAGTCCGTCGAGCACTACCGCGGCCTCGTCGCGGACGGGCGGCTCACCTACTTCGAGCCCTTCATGCTCGGCAGCGGCGACGCCGAGATCGAGGCCGGGTTCTTCATCATCAAGGGAGAGGTGACCCAGGTGTTCGAGCTGCTCGACGACCAGGCGCACCGCGACCTGATGGCGCAGGGCAGCGTGCTGGTCGAGCACTACCGCCTCGACATGCTCGCCGTCGGCGACAGCATCCGGCGGTGGCTCGGCGACTACGAGCGCGGGCTCATGGCCGTGGGCGCGTAGAGCGCCGTCGAAACACCCCGGGCCTTCGGGCCACGGGGTGTTCCGGGCCCGTGCAGGGGTCGCGGCGCTCGTGTCAGGTGGTGGCGAAACCGGTCAGGACGCGGCCGAGGATCTCGGTGTCCACGCGGTGCCATGAGCCGGGCAACTGCATCCCCCAGCCGTTGGGGAGCGCGGCGGCGGTCGCCCGGGCCGCCGCGCGCAGCCAGTCGCTGGTGCCGTCGCTGTTGACGACCAGCGCCGGGGTGCGCAGGCCGGCCAGCCGCTCGACCGGGACGGAGTGGTCGCCGCAGATGGCCGTGTCGTAGACGAGGGTGTGCGCGTTCGCCTCGTTCGTCGCCCACAGCGGGGTCCGGCGCCACTCCGCGATCGTCTCGGGGCTGAAGTCCATCAGTCGGGTGAGGAAGCTCTCCGCGGCCTCCCCGCGCTTTCCGTCCTTCAGCAGGGCCCGCAGGTCGTCCATGTAGCCGGCCGGGGGCTTCGGGTACCCCTCGGCCCGGTAGAAAGGCTCGTGCAGCGCCAGCTTGGTGATCGGGACGCCGGCCATCGCCGCTTCGAGCGCCAGGTTCGCGCCGCAGGACCCGGCGAACACGACCGCCTCGCCCCCGGCCTCGGTGATGACCGCGTCGAGGTCCTCGATCTCCCGCTCGACGGCGTAGGCGGGGGAGTCGCCGCTCTGCCCCCGCCCGCGCCGGTCGTAGACGTAGGCGGTGCAGTGCGGCGCGAGTTCGGGCACGAGCGCGTCGAAGATGGTGTGATCGCGGAAGGCGCCGTTGAGGAGGACGATCGGCGGGCCGTCGCCCGCGCTCTCATAAGCGATCGTCGTGCCGTCCCGGGAAACGACTTTACGCATCGCGCTCTCCTCGCCGAATGGGATGTGTGTCCGCGCCGCCCAATCTTCTGCATGCCGGTCGGTGTCCGGTCGAGAATCGCTCGCATCCTTCCTGAGCCTTGTTCGCGGAAGGCCGTCGAACTGGAAACGCGCAGCACCGGGAGGCATGATCTCCGGGAAAGGGTCGCCATTGCATTTTGGGGAGAGAAGATGAAGTCAGGCTCCCGGTCGCTGGGCGTCGACCTGCTCGGCCCGCTGTCCCTCCGCCTCGACGGGGCGCCGGTGACGGCCAGTGCGCCCAAGCAGCGCCAGGTCGTGGCGCTGCTGGCGCTCAACGCGGGTCAGGTCGTCACGGTTCCGGAACTCGTCGAGGAACTGTGGGGCGACCAGCCGCCGCGCAGTTACGCCACCACCTTGCAGACATATGTCCTGCAGTTGCGCAACGCAATGAGCGCCGCATGTCCCGGTGATCCGGGCGTGCGGCGAATTCTCGGCACCCGGCACAACGGATATCTGCTGGAGAAGGGCGAGTGCCGGACGGACGTCGATGCGTTCGAGGAGCACGTGCGGGCCGGACGCGCGGCGGCCGAGACCAGTGATCACCACCTCGCCTCGGAGGAATTCGGGCGCGCGCTGGAATTGTGGCGGGGCCCCGCACTGGTGGACGTCCGCCGGGGGCGGATCCTTGAGATCGAGACGGCGTCGCTGGAGGAGTCGCGGCTCGGGGCGCTGGAGCGGCGCATCGAGGCGGATCTGATCCTGGGGCGGCACACCGATCTGCTGGGCGAGCTGACCCTCGTGTCGGCCAAGAACCCCATGAACGAGAACCTCTGCGCGTTCCTGATGGCGGCCCTCTACCGTGCGGGGCATGTCGCGCGCTCCCTGCAGGCGTTCCACCGTCTTCGCACCGTGCTGAACAGTGAGCTGGGGGTCGAGCCCGGCCCGAGAGTGCAGCGGCTGCAGACGGCCATCCTGTCGGGGGATCCCGCGCTGGAGGCCGAGGCGCTTCCCTGGTTTCGCGAGGAGGACAGCCGCAACTGGTCGGCCGCGTAAGGCTGAGAACGGTGAAAGCCCCTGGCTCACCGCCAGGGGCTTCGCGCGCCCGCGTCAGGCCGGGGGATTCCCGTGCTTGCGCGGCACGAGGTCCGGGCGCTTCTCGCTGAGCAGCTCCAGCGCCCGGACGACCACGAGCCGGGTGTCCGCGGGGTCGATCACGTCGTCGACCAGCCCTCTCTCCGGCGCGTAGAAGGGGTGCATGAGCTCGTCGGCGTACTGCGCGCTGAGCCGCGACCTGAGCCGGTCGGGCTCGGCGGCGGCGGCCAGCTCCCTGCGGTGGATCACGCTGACCGCGGCGTCGGCGCCCATCACGGCGATCTCGTTGGTCGGCCAGGCGAAGGACAGGTCCGCGCCGATCGACCGCGAGTCCATCACGATGTAGGCGCCGCCGTAGGCCTTGCGCAGGATCACCTGCACCCGGGGGACGGTGGCGTCGCAGTACGCGTACAGCAGCTTGGCCCCGTGCCGGATGATCCCGTGGTGCTCCTGCTCCACACCGGGCAGGAAGCCCGGCACGTCGACCAGCGTGACGAGCGGGATGCCGAAGGCGTCGCACATCTGGACGAACCTCGCCCCCTTCTGGGACGTGTCGATGTCCAGGACGCCCGCCCGGACGACCGGCTGGCTGGCGAGGATGCCGACGGTGCGGCCCCCGAGGCGGGCCAGCGCGCACACCATGCCGCCGGCCCACTCCTCGTGGACCTCCAGGAACTCGCCCTGGTCGGCGATCTCCTCGATCACCGCGCGGACGTCGTAGGAGATCTTGGGGTCGGCGGGCACGATGTCGGCCAGCCGCGGGCAGCGGCGGTCCGGCGGATCGCCGGTCTCCCGGAGCGGCGGCACGTCGTGGCTGTTGGACGGCAGCAGGGAGATCAGGTACCGGACGTCGTCCAGGCAGGCCGCCTCGTCGTCGTACACGAAGGCCGCGACGCCCGAGGTCGTCGCGTGCACGTCGGCGCCGCCCAGCTCCTCGTGCGTGACCGACTCGCCCGTCACGGTGCGGATGACGTCGGGCCCGGTGACGAACATGTACGAGGTGTCGCGGACCATGAACGTGAAGTCGGTCAGCGCCGGCGAGTAGGCGGCCCCGCCGGCGCAGGGTCCCAGCACGACGCTGATCTGCGGGATCACCCCGGAGGCGCGGACGTTGCGGCGGAAGATCCCGCCGTAGCCGGCGAGCGCGGTGACGCCCTCCTGGATCCGCGCGCCGCCGCTGTCGTTCAGCGCGACCAGCGGTGCTCCGGCGGCCAGGGCGAGGTCCATGACCTTGTGGATCTTCGCGGCGTGCACCTCGCCGAGCGAGCCGCCGAGGACGCGGAAGTCCTGCGCGTAGGCGAAGACCCGGCGGCCGTGCACGGTGCCCGAGCCGGTCACGACCCCGTCGGTGGGAGGCCCGGCGGGATCCGCGCCGGCGGTCCGCCGCCGGAACAGGTCGAGTTCCATGAAGGAGCCGCTGTCGAGCAGGTGCTCCAGCCGCTGCCTGGCGGTCAGCTTCCCCTTGGCGTGCTGCCGTTCGGTGGCCAGCTCGTCTCCCTGGACGGCCCGCTTGCGGAGCTCCCGCAGCCTGGAGACGCGTTCCCTGGTCGTCGCGGCGTGCCTGGCGGAGCCCGGCGCCGGGCCGGAGGGCTGCTCGCTCATGGCCGCGCCGCCTTTCCCGGAGCCGGGCCGGTGTCCAGACGGTGGCCGCCGGCACGGTCCAGCCGGACCGGGGCTCCGAGCACGTAGGCGGCGGCCACCGCGCACAGCAGTCCGGACACCGAATCACCATCGGTGACCAGCGGAACGACCGGGACGCCGGGGCAGATCCGGGCGGCGTGGCCGGTCAGCAACTGGCCGGGGCCCACTTCGAGGAGCAGGTCCACCTCCTCGCCCATGCGCCGGACCGCGCCGCTGAACAGCACCGGCGAGCAGAGCTGGCCGACCAGGAGGTCGCGCAGGTCGGTGTCCGGCGCCAGGACATCGCCCGTCACGGTCGACACGACGCGCCGCCCCAGCGGACGGAACCGCATGCCCTCAAGGTGGGCGCGCAACCGATCGGTCGCCGGAGCCATCTTGGGGGAGTGGAACGCGTCCGAGACCGGGATGTTCGCCGCCCTGAGCCCGGCCGCCGCGGCGGCCCGCCGGACGCGGGCGACGGCCTCCGCCGGGCCCGACACCACGGTCTGCACCGGGTTGTTGTCACCGGCTATGACGACCGGCTCGTCCCGCAGCAGCGGCTCCACCCCGTCCCGGGCCGCGCCGACGACGGCCATCGCGCCGCGGCCGTCGCAGGCGTCCGCCAGGATCCGGCCGTGCGCCGCCGCGAGAGCGACCAGGTCGGGCTCGCCCAACGCGCCCGCCCAGTGCAGAGCCGTCAGCTCGCCGAGGCTGTGGCCGGCCGCGACCGACGCCTCGATGCCGAGCTCTGACAGCACTCGAACGCCCGCGACGGACGAGGCGACGATCCGCGGCTGGACGGTCTCGAGGCCGCCGGGGCCGTCGGCCGCGGGAACCGGGACCGCTCGGTAGAGGTCCCGGGCGGCCTGGAAGCGGGCAGTGAGCGCCCTGCCCGCCCTCCCGTTGTCGGAGCCCTGGCCCGGGAAGATGAAGCCGATCGCCGGCCTGCGGTCCGCCCGTCCCGCGAACACCCCGTTGACCGCGTCGGCGGCCGCGGCTTCGCCGTCGCGCAGCGTCCCGGCCAGGGTGGCGAGGCGCTCGCGGGCCTGGCCCGCCGACGCGGCGACGACGGCCGCCCGCACCGGACGGTCCGCGAGGTCGCGCCGCAGGGCCGCCGCCAGCTCGCCGAGCCCGCCGGACGCCGGCTCCCGGAGGGACCCGATCAGGTGCGCCACCCGGTCGCGCAGGTCGGCCGGGGTCCGCGCGTCGAGGGGCAGGAGCAGGTGGTCCTGATCCGGCTCGGCCGGAGCCGACCGAGGCTCGGGCCGTGCCTCCCGGACGATGGTGCTCGCATTCACGTCTTCTGTTTCGGACACGCCTCCCAGCGTGCGCCGATCACCGGACGCGCTTCATCTCGGAGCTTGCCGTAGCGGCCGCGCACCGAGTGCAGAGAAATGCGACGGAATGGTGGACCGAGTGCTTCCGCCGCAAAATTCCGTCCGGTGGTCGTCCCGTTCGACCGGCGACTTCGCGCGGTCGAACGCCGCCGCCCGGCGAAGGTACGGCGCGGACCAGGAAGTATGCGGCAACGCAATCCGCGAGAAGTATCGGCGGCGCGAAGGTGATGACGTTTGAGTGCCATTTCCGATGCTCCTGGAGGAGGGAGGTGTCGAACATGAAGGTGGTTCGTAAGTGGAACGCCCTGCGCGCCGCGCGTGCGGGTGCCGTCCGTCCGGCCGGCAGGCACTTCAAGTGGTCTGCCTGAAGGTTCTGACGCATGAGCCCGCGGGGGCTCGAACGCCCCCGCGGGCTCATGCCCCCGAGCGGAGGTGGGATTCAATGCACCGTTGGAGTGTCGAGCGTTTCCGTGTCGATCAGGGAATTCTGGAGAAACTCGTAGACCGGTTCCTGGCCGTCGAGTTGTGGGAGAAGCCGCGCGGCCCGCTGACCGACGGCGAGCGCGCCGAACTGCGCCGGACGATCGCCGGGCTCCGGCACCCGCGGGCCGTCGAGGAGATCTGCGCGATCGCCGCCACGCACCCGGAGGCGGGCATCAGGCGAGCGGTCCTGGAGGGGGTCGAGCCGTTCCTGGCCGCCCATCCCGCGGCCCGGGAGCTGACGGTGTGGCTGCTCGCCGACGACGAGGACTTCGTCTGCTTCGCCGCCGCGCGGGTCGCCGGACGGAACCGGATCGGCGAGGCCTACGAGGACCTGGAGCACATCACCGGCCCGGCGGACGCCGCGCTGTTCCGCAGCAGCAAGCCGGTGGGCATCGGCGCGGCCGTCGTCGGGAAGGCGATGGCCGACATCCTGGGCGCGGCCGACCGGGCGGCCAGGCTGGAGCTCGAACGCGGCCACGCCGTCACCGGACGTCTGCCGAGGGAGACCCGGCTCGACGAGTTCTGGGACTACGACCCGCCCAACCTGCCGAAGCCGGTCCCCGACGGCATGGTGCTCGTCCCGGCCTCCGAATTCGTCGTCGGCATAGGCATGGAGGACGTCGTCCATCCGCTCTACGACGTGGACGACGCGGTGCCCAGGCGGACCCGCTATCTGCCCGACTTCCTGATGGACGAGTACCCGGTGACGAACCGCCAGTACGACGAGTGGGCAGCGGGCCCGGAGGCGGCCGAGCACCTGCTCTGCCACCCCGACGAGGCCCCGGGCAAGGACCACCGGCGCGGGCTCGCCGGAGACGCCCGGTTCGCCCCTGATCACCCCGCCGTCGGCGTCGACTGGTACGACGCCTACGCCTACCTGGCCCACCACGGCAAACGCCTGCCGACCGAGCTGGAATGGGAGAAGGCCGCCCGCGGTGAGAACGGCCTGCGCTACCCGTGGGGGAACGCGTTCGACCCTGATGCGCTGCGGTGGTTCGGATCGGCCTTCGGCCGGCCGGAGAGCCTGGAGGAATGGCGCGAGACGCTCTGCACGTTCGACGACACGACCCCCGAGGTCACCACGGTCCCCGTGGGGTCCTTCCCGAAGAACGTCAGCCCCTACGGCGTCGCCGACATGGTCGGGAACTGCTGGGAGTGGACCGACACCAACCACTTCACCCGTGATCGCATGCGGCCGATGATCTCGGGCCGGCCGCGGCCCGAATGGGCGACGGCGGAGGAGTCGGCCGTGGTCATCCGCGGCGGTGCGTGGACCTCGATGGCGGAGGAGTTGACGGCGTTCTTCCGCGGCAAGGACCTGTTCACCGACCGGCACAACGAGATCGGATTCCGGGGGGTGATCCGGTGAGCGGCCCGCAGCGCGTCCCGTGGTTCCGGTTCACCGGTTCGGTGACGCGGCAGCAGCGCGCGTTCTACGAGCGCCACGGATTCGTGGTCTACCGAGGTGTGTTCGACGCCGAGGACGTCCGGCTCATCAAGGCCGATGCCGAACACCTCGAAGCGGAGACGCTCGCCGGGAGGGTCCCGGCCGAGCACCGCGACAAGGTCCTGAACCCCTCCTACGACGAGCACGGCAAGGCGAGCCTGCACCGGCTGCCCTACTTCACCCTGCACTGCCCGAAGACCCGGCGGCTGGTGGAGGAACGCGGGATGGACGCGCTCGGGCCCGGCCTGCTCGGCAGGCCGACCTGGCGTTTCGAGGATTCCATCGACGGATCCGTGTGGCAGATGAAACGGCGCAAGCGCTCTTCCTACAACGCGCTGGACTGGCATCTCGACTTTCCGCACGACCACCCGGTCGCGCCATTGGTGAACGTCGGGATCTACCTCGACGCGGCCACCATGCAAAACGGCTGCCTGGTCGTCGTTCCCGGGTCCCACCGATTTCCGGCGCGCCGGCTGGACCCCGTCGGGCTTCCGCTCATGGTGGAGGCGGGCGACGTCATCTGCCATACCAACAACATTTTCCATCACTCGGGTCCGGTCATGGACGACACCAGCCGGGCGACGCTATACCTGTATTACGCGGCGGGTCGGCGACCGGCGCCGGGAACGACGTACACGCACCGGGCCGGTGAGGATTTCGCGGATCTGTTCATCGAGACGAAGGCGGGCACGCGATGACAAGCCCGATCACCGATTCCGCGAACAATGCGGAGGTCCCCGTCGAGGTCCTGCGCATGGCGTACTGGACCGAGGGGCCGGCCGCGGAACGCGACGCCCTGCTCGATGCCTACGTCGGCTGCCTGGCACGGCTCGCCGGCTCCGAACTGCGCGCCGAGTCCGAACTGCTGGGCGAATGCCTGGCGGTGGGCCTGCTGCACGCCGTGCCCGAGGTGCGCCGGCGGGCGCAGGCGGCCGCCGGGCGGCTCGGCCCCGAAGCGGCGGCCGAGGCGACCGGCTGGACGCTCGGCGACCCCGACGAGACCGTGCGCGCGACCGCCCTCCCGTCCGCGGCGGGGGCGCCGGGGCTGAACGCCCTGCTGGCCTCCTTCGGCAGGTCCCCGGAGCTCGTCGCCTCGGGCGCCGAGGGCTGCGTGACGGTGACCGACGCGCACGCCCTGGCCGCGGCGCGGAAGCTGCTGGCCGACACCGAACTTGCCGACGCGGTGCTGGCCGACCTGCCCGTCCCTCTGTCGGCCGACCGGATGCCCAGCAGGCTGAACCTGGACGGGATGCGGCACGTCCCCGCCGGACGGCTGGTGCGGGGACCGGGCCCGGGCGAGCGACCGGCCGGGGGCGACACGTCCTGGGGTGACACGTCCTGGCCCGCGGTGGCCGAGACCGATGTGGAGGGGTTCTATCTGGACGTCCATCCGGTCACCAACCACGAGTACGACGCCTTCGTCGCCGATGTCGCGGAACACGGTCACCAGTGGTGCCACCCCGACGAGCCGAAGGACGCCGACCACACGCGCTCCACGGCGGACGACCCGCGCTGCGCGGATGACCATCCCGTCGCCGGGGTGAGCTGGTACGACGCGACGGCCTACGCCGCCTGGTGCGGCAAGCGGCTGCCCACCGAGGACGAGTGGGAACGGGCCGCGCGCGGCGACGACCACCGTCCCTTCCCGTGGGGCGGGCGGTTCCACGCCGACCGGGTCCGCGGCCTGCACGCGGTGCTCCAGGACGGCGACGACACCGACCTGGGGCGTGAGGAGTGGCTGCGGCGGCTCGGGGAGCTCCACGTCGACGCGCTGCCCGCTCTGACGGGGCCGGTGGGCCACCGTCCGGGGGACGAGTCGCCGTTCGGCATACGGGACATGTGCGGCAATGTCTGGGAGTGGACGTCCACCCGGTTCCTCGACGGCCTCCCGGTCGAGCCGCGCTTCGGGACCATGGACCCCGGCGACCTGTGGGGCGAGTGGTCGGCGGAGGTCTCCATCCGCGGCGGTTCCTGGAGCTCGCCCCCGGCGCTCCTCACCGCCGTCGGCCGGGCCGGGAGGCCGCTGGTCGCCAGAAGCCCGGAGATCGGCTTTCGCTGCGCGGTGAGCGAGGCGGAGGTCTTCGCTTGACGGCCGGCGGGCGGCGACCGCGCGGGCCGGTTCCCGCCGGCTATGCGAGCTGCCTCGCCGACCGCGACTTCCGCCGGATGCAGCCCGGCTTCCTGATCTCCTTCCTCGGTGACGGGATGAGCCTGCTGGGCGTCGCCTGGCTCGCCCTCCGGCTCGCCCCGCCGGACCACCGGGCGGTGGTGGTCGGGCTGGCCGTCGCCGCCTACAGCCTGCCCGCCGCGGCCGGGTCGTTCCTGCTGGGGCGCTGGCTCGGCTCGCGGAACAGCAGGAGCCTGATCCTGATGGACTCGCTCCTGCGCGGGGGCGTGTTCACGCTCATCCCCGTGCTGCACTGGACGGGTTCGCTGAACGCCGCGGCCTTCGTCGCGCTGCTCGCGCTGTCGTCCGTCCTGCACGCGTGGGGGGTCGCAGGGCGGCAGACCTTCGTCGCCGAATGCCTGCCGCAGTCGGCCCGGCTGGCCGGGCACTCGCTGGTGGCCGCGCAGGAGCAGGCCTCCTTCATCGCCGGACCGCCGCTCGCCGGGCTGGTGGCCGCCGCGTTCGGGCCGGCGGCGGTGCTGGCCTTCGACGCGGCCACCTACCTGTACCTCGCCGTCATGGCGTCCCGGCTCCGGGGGGAGCGGGCGGTCGGCCGCCGTCCCCCCGTCCCGCTGCGGCGGAGCGTGCGGACCCTCGCCCGCCATCCCGGGCTCCTCGGCCTGCTGGTGCTGAGCTTCATGTTCAACCTGCTCTACGGGCCGATCGAGGTGGCGGTCCCGGTGTTCGTGGCCGACCGGCTCGGCGACGACCCCGCCGTGCTGGGATGGATCTGGGGCGCGTTCGGCGCCGGCGCGGTCGTGGGCGCCCTGATCACCGGGACCCTGCGGCGGCTGCCGCTGTGGCCGGTGGCCCTCGGCATCGTGGCCGGCTGGGGCCTCGCGGTGCTGCCGCTCGCGCAGTTCGGCACGCTCGCCGCGGGGATCGCGGGCTTCGCCCTCGGCGGCCTGATCTACGCCCCGTACGGCCCGGTCTCGATCACCCTGCTCCAGCAGAAGGCACCGCAGGACCAGCTCGCCAGCCTCAGCGCGTTCCGCAGCGCGGTGCTGGTGATGTCGAGCCCGCTCGGCGCCGCGCTGGGCGGACTGCTGATCGGCGGCCTCGGCGCGACCGGCACGATCCGGCTCTCCGGCCTGACGACCATCGGGCTCGCGGCCGTGGGCACGGTGCTCGTCCTGGGCGTACGGGTGAGCCGCCGGGCCGGCGCCCGCTCAGGCTCGGCCGCGCCCGCCGAACAGAACCTCGACCCCACCTGACCCACCCCGACACGAGGGACGGCAGGCTTGGGCGGCCGCGGGCTTGGGCGACCGCAGGCTTGGGCGACTGCAGGCTTGGGCGACTGCAGGCTTGGGCGACCACGGGCTTGGGCGACCACGGGCTTGGGCGGCCGCAGGCTTGAGCGGTCTCCGGCCCGTGTGGTCCTCGGCCTGGAGTGGTCTCCCGTCGAGAGGTCTTCGGCCTGGGTTGAGTGGTCGGCGTTGGGGGCTGGTTTTCGGGTCAGGTTGGGCCGGTGCCCGTCTGGGCCATCCGCTTGCGCATCGACTCCGAGTCGTTGGCGTGGGGGAATTCATCCTTGGGCGCGGCGACGTCCAGGAAGGCGCACAGCGGGTCCCAGCCCTGCTTCACGTCGTAGACGAGGAGGTTCTCCGGGGCGACGTTGTCGATGACCTCCTGGTTGTGGGCGCGGTAGACCTCGATGGCGTGCTCCTTGTCGGAGAACCGCCCGCCGAAGAGGCCGTCCCAGACCATGGTGCTGGTCACCCGGTAGAGCCGGGCCTGCGTCGAGCCGGGCGGGGGCGGGTTCGCGGCGCTTCTGAGAGCGAACTGGTACAGGGTGTCGTGGGTGCTGCGGTACCAGCGCTCCTCGTCGCGGACGGTGAGAATGATCTTGGCGTTGGGGAACGCCTCCATGAGCTGCCTGTAGTAGACGGCGGAGGGGCCGTCCACGGCGGACGTGTAGCCGTCGAACACCGCCTCCCAGTCGGGTGCCCGCCCGTCGCAGACGATCGCCTCCCACTGCCTGAGCCGCTCCTCGTCGCCGACGATGTCGAACATGTGGTAGCCGGGGCCGAAGCCGAGCCGGTCCAACGCCACCTTCAGCGACGTCGTGCCGGTCCTGCCCAGACCGGTGTTGATGATCTTCAACAAGGCGGATGCTCCCTTCCTGGGGCTGGAACTGCGACTCTCCTCAGGCCGCGACTGGACGTCACGCGGGGCTCGGTGCGGCCCGTCCGGCCGCCTCGGCGAGTGCCCGATGGAGCCGTTCGTCATCGGTCTGGCCGGCCTCCCACTGCACGCCGACCGCGAACGGGTGGTCGATCGCCTCCACCACTTCGATCACCCCGTCCCCCGCCCATGCGGTGGCGACGAGGCCCGCGCCGAGCCGGTCGATCGCCTGGTGGTGGCGGCAGGCGGCCTCGGGGTCGTCCTCGCGGAGGATTCCGGCGATGTGGCTGCCGGGCTCCAGCCGCAGGGAATGCAGGCCGAGGGTGTACGCCTCCGTCTCCGGGCAGTGGGCGTCGTCGCCCGTGACGTCGGGCAGATGCTGGTGCAACGTGCCTCCGAAGTGCACGTTGAGGAGCTGCATGCCGCGGCAGATGCCGAGGATGGGGAGGCCGGTGTCGAGCGCCTCCCTCACCAGCGCCATTTCGGCGGCGTCCATGGTCGGTCCGCCTTGGCGGGTTCTCGGGTGGGCGGTCTCCCCGTACAGCGCCGGATCCAGGTCCGGGCCGCCCGGGACCAGCAGGCCGTCGAGCCGGCCGACGAAGCGCTCGGCGCCGGGCAGCAGCGGGAGCAGCACCGGGGTGCAGCCCGCGGCGGCGAGGAAGTCCACGTGAGACTGGAGCGCGAGGCTGACGGTCATGCCGGTGCCCTGCAGCGTGACCGGCGCCGTCCGTGCGCAGATTCCGATCACCGGATGCCCGGCGGGCCGCCGGGGAACCGGGCCGTTCGACTTCACCATGATCCTCCGATCAGGCCGGCGGTCGCGCCGGCGCGGCGGCCGCCATCGAGCGGGGCGTGCCCGGCGTGGCCCTGACCGCGCGATGGCGTCCCGCGGCCGGGCGCGGGGTGATGACGGGGCAGCCGGCGTCCCCCGCCAGGGCCGGCCGGGGTTCGAGATCGGGCAGCGCGAGCAGCACCGGCGGGTCGGCCGGACGGCCGCGGCGCAGCCGCACCGCGGCGCTCGTGACGCTGTCCGAGGTCACCGGCACCGGGTCGTGCCCGCCCGTCAGCCGGGTCCGGCGGGCCCAAGGTTCGACGCCTTCCGCGACTCCCACCGCGTGCACGAACCAGGTGCCCGCGGGCACGTCCAGCAGGCGGTAGCAGCACGGGCGCCCGCTGGGCACGTCGACGATGGCGGCGGCGACGGACGGGTGCTGGACGATGGGGGTCCCGAAGGCGCCCACGTAGACGCGTGCGTTCCCGCAGCCCTCGGGGAGGCCGACCGTCCCGGCGATCGCGCCCGCCCCGGTGGGCGGGCGTGGCTCCGGGTCGGGCAGGCCGATCTCCCCAGTCCGCGACAGGCGGCGGAACCGGCCGGGGGAGACGCCGACACTGGTCGTGAAATAGTTGGTGAAAGAGCCCAGGCTGTTGTATCCGACCGCGAACGAGATGTCGGTTATCCGCATCGAGGTGTCGAGCAGCAGGCACTTGGCCTGATGGATGCGGATAGCGGCGAGGAAACGGCCGGGAGTGATCCCGGTCGCGTCCCTGAAGAGTCGGGCGAAATAGAAGCGGCTCAGACCCGCGCTTCTGGCGATGTCCGCGAGGGACAGCGGCTCGCTGTAGCGCTCCCAGATGCACTCGATCGCTCTTTCCACCGCGTTGTCCATAAGCACCTCACAGCGGTCCCGATACCAGTGCTCAGGTTCGCCCGCGGACGTCGCGCTTCACTTGAGCGGTACTAGGACCGCCCGGATCTGCTAGGGCCGAATGGATGCGGTGAATGCGCCTCTGGGGGCGGGGTCTCCGAGGTCTGCCGCGCGGGTGTTGAGGGCGGCGAGGAGCGTCCGGGCCTGGACGTTGACGTAGCGGCTGTGCCCGGCCAGCCAGTTCAGTTGTCCGGGAGTGACCCAGTGGTAGCCCGGCGGCGGCTCGGCGGGGATCGCCGACTCGTCGGCCTCGACGATCAGATAGCGGCTTTCGGCATTGAGGAACCGGCCGCCTTCCTCGGCGTGCACCGCCTCGTAACGGATGCGGGCCGGGTCCGCGTCCAGCATCAGGTCGAGGAAAGGCGGGCGTTCCACCGCCGGCGGACGGGCATAGTTCTCCGGAACGCACTGGACGGTCGGGCCCAACTCGGCCGTATCCAGAAAGCCGCCTTCGACGCGGGCGTGCACGAGGACGTGCGGCACGCCGTCGAACGCGCGGTACGCGAAGCCGACGATTCCGGGGCCGACGGGTTCGATGAGCGGCTGGGTCCAGCCGGAGACCTCGCGTTCGGCGTTCTCGACGGCGACCGCCACGACGCGGAAGAACCTCTGGTCCGCGCGATGGACGGAGCGGGCGTCGCGCAGCCATCCGGCCACCTGCCGCAAGGGGATGCGGCGGGCGCGGACGTCGTGCCGGGCGCGTTCCCAGGTGAACCAGGACAGCAGGTCGATGTCGGACGCCAGCGCCCTTCGCTCCGGGTGGGGCATCGGCGCGCCGGCCAGTACCGTGCGCGCGTCCATGTTCACCACGTTGTCCCGGCGGAGCAGAGCGCCGAGCTGCCCGAGGGTGAACCAGCGGAACCCGTCGCCGGCCGGGACGTCCCCGTCCACTTCGACGATCATGTTGCGGTTGCGCTTGCGGTAGAACCACGAGCCGTGCTCGGACTGGAGGACGTCGCTGAGCACCCGGCCCCTGCGCGGGTGGAGGAAGTACTCCAGGTACTTCACGCCGGCCCCGCCGTGCGCCTTGGTGTAGTTGCTGCGCGTGGCCTGGACGGTCGGGGACAGCTGCACCAGGTGGGGATTGCCCGGCTCCATCTTCGCCTGCATCAGGAAGTGCAGCGTCCCGTCGAACTCCTTGGCCAGGATGCCGAGGATGCCGATCTCGGGTTGCACGATGATCGGCTGCTGCCACCCGGTGTCCCCCAGCGTCACGTCCAGGCCCTCGACGGAGAAGAACCGCCCGCTGCGGTGCCTCAGGTCGCCGGTGCCGTCCGCGAACGACCAGCCGTCCAGCTCCGCGAACGGGATCCGCCGCACCCGGGCCCGGCAGTCCCGCCTGCGCGCGGCCAGCCAGCCCGGCACGTCGCACGTCGCGATGCCGGCGCCCTCGGCCGCCGCGGCGGAAAGGGCCAGCCGCCCGGAGGCATCGGCGCCGGAGCGCGGCCGGAGCGGCGCGCCGGTGGTCACGCCCGCTCACTCTGCCTTGCGATCGGCTTCCACCACTGCGGGTTGTCCTGGTACCAGGCGACGGTCTCCGCCAGGCCCTCGCCGAACGGGACGCGCGGCTCCCGCCCGAGTTCGCGCTCGAACTTGCCCTGGTCCAGGGCGTAGCGCCGATCATGGCCCTTGCGGTCGGCGACGTGGCGGATCATGTCCGGCTCCGCGCCGCACAGCTGCGCCAGCCGCCGGGCCACCGCGAGGTTCGGGGCGTGCGTGCCGGCGCCGATGTTGTAGACCTCGCCCGCCCGGCCCCCGGTGAGCACCCGGTGGACGGCGCGGGAGTGGTCGGCCACGTGCAGCCATTCGCGGACCTGCCGCCCGTCCCCGTACACCGGGACGGGACGCCCCTCCAGAAGGTTCGTGACGGCGCGCGGGATGAACTTCTCGGGGTGCTGGTAGGGGCCGTAGTTGTTGCAGCACCGGGTGATGGAGACGTTCAGCCGGTGGGTGCGGTGGTAGGACAGGGCCACCAGGTCGGACGCCGCCTTGGACGCGGCGTAGGGGGAACTGGGCAGGAGCGGGGACAGCTCCGTCGACGCCCCCTGGGCGACGGGTCCGTACACCTCGTCCGTCGAGACGTGCACCACGCGCTCGACGCCGGCGGCCAGGCAGGCGTCGAGCAGTGCCTGGGTGCCTTCGACGTTGGTCCGGACGAACTCGGCTGCCGTCGCGATCGAACGGTCCACATGGGTCTCGGCCGCGAAGTGGACCACCGCGTCCTGGCCGTCCACCAGCTCGCCCAGCAGGCCCCGGTCCAGGACGTTCCCGGCGACGAAGGTGAGCCGCGGATGGGCGCCGGGGAGGTTCTCCCGGTTCCCGGCGTAGGTCAGCTGGTCCAGGACGGTGACGTGGACGTCCTCGAAATCCCGGTATCCGCCGTCGAGCATGGTCCTCACGTAATGGGAGCCGATGAATCCGGCTCCACCGGTGACGAGAATTCTCATGAGCGCACACCGCGCCCGAGTGGTCGGAACATCTGCCTGTCGCCATTCTGGTGAAGGTGGACGAGATTGTGGAATCAGCCTAATCTCCTGGTGTTGCCGGCGGCATCCTGCACATTGCCCCTTTCGGGGTGGTGCGGTTCATGCGGCGGCCCGGGGTCGTCATCCCAACGATCCCGGGCCGCCGCTGCGCAGTGGGCGCCGTGTGATGCACGCTGCGTGATATCTATTGTGCTCTTTCCTGTGCGCCGTTGAGTTGCTCGGCGAACAGGATCCATTCTTTGCTGACGCCATAGGCTATCTGTGCGACGACGCTGTGCCAGTGGGCGGGGATGGTGTTGACGAACTTCCGCCATCCGTGGGGGTCGGTGGCGTGCGTCGCCATCCAGCGCAGGAACTCCTTGCCGCCCTCGGTGTAGCGGATGGCCGGGTCGTTGACCACTTTGGCCGCTATGGCCGCCCACGTGGGCGCCGGGTCGGTGTGGTTCTTGCGGTGCAGGGGCGTGGGCTTGGCGACCGAGGCCGTGACGGTGTCCGCGGCGCCGGTGCTTGAAGGAACGGTGTTCGCGGGGGCGGTGCTTGAGGGGCCGGTGCTTGAAGGGCCGGGGCTTGGAGGGATTGAGGGGCCGGTGCTCGCTGGGACGGCGATGGGGGCCCGGTGGGGCGGCGCCATGTCGGCGGTTCCGTAGGCCGGGCGTTCGGCGGGCGGCCTCGCGGTCCGGCGCTCGCCGGGCTGCGGGTCGGCGCCGCGGCGGAGGCGGGCGCTGACGTCGTGGACGGTGCCGAGCGAGACGTCCGTCTCCCTGGCGACCTGCCTGAGCGGGGCGTCGGGATGGGCGCTGATGTACTCGGCGGCGCGGCGCCTGCCCTCGCCGGCGGCGATCGGGCGGCGCCTTCCGTCCCGGCCGAGGCGCTTGCCGGTCAGGTGCGAGGCGTCCCCCGACCGGCCCCGCAGCGAGGCGATGGTCTTGGCGCTGAGCCCGGTGATGGCGGCGATGGCGCGGTCGGACCAGTCGGGATGGGCGGCCAGGACGTGCTGCGCTCCGGCGAGCCGGTCGGCCCTGGCCAGGGGCAGCCCGTGCGCGCTGTTGGTCTTCATCGCCAGGATGAGCGCCTCGGAGTCGGTGCAGTCCAGGAAGCGCGCCTTGATGGTGGCGTCGCCGCGGATCCTGGCGGCCTCCAGCCGGTGCAGCCCGTCGATGACGCGGCAGCCGTCCTGCTGGATGAGGATGGGCGGGAGCTCCGCGGAGCCGGCGGCATCGTTGAGCAACTGGACGTGGGTGGAGCTCGTCCCGCCCCGGCGCAGGGGAACGCCGGACGACAGCGCGTTCACCGGTACGTCCCGCGCCGGCAGTTTCTCGAGGCACTTCAGGTCCAGCTCGTTCCCGATCCCCGATCCGGTGTCGGCCGGGCCGGCAGTGGTGAAGCCGCCTGCGAACAAGACAGCCTGTCCGGTGTCCTGAGCCATTCCCATGCGGTGAGCTCCTTCCTGCGGCCGTACCCCGAGAGCCGGCGGGGTGTCCATAGCCGCGATCGAGGGCGGGTGGACGTGCTCTGCTAAGGCGGTCGTAGACCGTGCCGTTTCGGCAGGTCTTTTCGGCGGTCGACTTGCGGGGGCGAGGCGGGGTGGCCTAGGCGGGCCGCGCGGTGACGGTCGCGCGGGAGGTGCCGAACCACTGGCCGAGTGCGTGGGTGAGGGGTCGGCCGCTGCCGGGGGAGGTCCAGGCGACGTAGCCGTCGGGACGGACGAGGGCGGCGTCGAAGGCGGAGCCGGTGTCGGGAGCGGGGCCGGTGTCGGGAGTGGGAATGGCGTCGGGAGCGGGGACCGTGTCGGGGGCTGGGGGCGGGGTGAGGACGATGTCGATGCGGTCGGTCCAGTCCTGGGCGAGCTGTGCGGTTTCCTCGTTGCCGGTGATGAGCAGGCCGCGTGCGGAGTGCAGGAGGTCGGCGACGCGGGTGCGGGTGCCGTCGGGCAGGGTCAGCTCGTGGTGGGGTGGCATGCGCCGTCCCAGCAGGGGATGGTCGCCCGGGCCCATGTCGTAGCGAATGCCCAGCCCGCTGAGCATTCCGGCGAGGTGCCCGGCCGCGTCCCTGTAGCCCACAAGCTCGCGCATCACGCCGCGGACCGGGTCCATCTCCGTGCCGGTGAGCCGCAGCTCGATCGCGGCGCGGGCGTTGCGGGCCAGCTGCCGTCCGATCGGGTGGCGTTCGGCGTGGTAGGTGTCGAGCAGGCCGTCCGGCGCCCACCCGTCGATTGTCGCCGCCAGCTTCCATCCGAGGTTGACCGCGTCCTGCACCCCCACGCTCAGCCCCTGAGCCATGGCGGGGGGCTGCACGTGCGCGGCGTCGCCCGCCAGGAAGACCCGTCCGCGCCGGTACTCGGCCGCCACCCGGGACACGTCGCTGAAGCAGTTGAGCCAGCGGCACCGCCCGTGGTGGATGGACTCGCCGGTGAGCCGCTGCCACGCGTCGGCGAGGTCGGTGTAGGTCAGGGAGTCCCGGTCCCGGGGGCCCATGCCGCGCTCGTGGACGACGACCCTGGTCACGCCGTTCTCCAGGTCCATCGCCATGATCATGCTGCCGTCCGGCAGGTCCTCGCCGATGCGCCGGCGGCGGGTGTCGATCCCGGTGACGTCCGCCGTGAAGAACCCGCGCGTGGGCGCCGGGCCGGGGAAGTCGATGCCCGCCAGCTTCCGGACGGTGCTCCGGCCCCCGTCGCACCCGACCAGGTACCGGGCGGTGTCCTCGCCGGGGCCCCGCGGCCCGTCGAAGGTCACCGCGACGCCGTCCGGCGTCTCGCGGAACCCGGTCACCTCGTGGCCGCGCCGCACGGGCACGCCGAGTCCGGTCACCCAGCCTTCCAGCATCCGCTCGGTGCGGAACTGGGAGATGCCTCTGGCTCCGGCGTGGTCCTCCTCGAACATGCCGAGGTCGATGGGCACACCCCCGAAATGGCTGTCGGCGGGTTCGGTGCCGCCGAGCCTGCCGAGCAGCCCCCGCTGGTCGAAGCACTCGGCCGTGCGCCTGGTGAAACTGGCGCCGCGCGACTCCCGCGGCGGGGCGGGCAGCCTCTCGTAGACGACGACGTCGGCACCGCCGAGGCGTAACTCGCCGGCCAGCATCGAACCGACCGGGCCCGCGCCGACGACTATCACGTCCGCTGCCATGCTTGCGCTCCTGTTCAGTCGGTGCCGCCGGTCACCGGCGCTGGTGGTGAAGAGGGTGCGGTGCGGGCCGTGCGGTGGCGGTCACGGTGGCGCGGGAGGCGCCGAACCAGCGGCCGAGCGCGCGGGTGATGGGCTGGTCGCCGCCGGGGGAGGTCCAGGCGACGTAGCCGTCGGGACGGACCAGGACCGTGTCGAGGCCCGGGCCGGGTGGCGGGGTGGTGATGATGTCGATGCGGTCGGTCCAGCCTTGGGCGAGGCGGGCGGTTTCCTCGTCGCCGGTGATGAGCAGGCCGCGTGCGGAGTGCAGGAGGTCGGCGACGCGGGTGCGGATGCCGTCAGGCCCGGTCAGCTCGTGATGGGGTGGCATGCGCCGTCCCAGGAGGGGGTGGTCGCCCGGGCCCATGTCGTAGCGGATGCCCAGCCCGCTCACGATCCCGGCGAGGTGCCCGGCCGCGTCCTTGCGGGCGGCCAGCTCGCGCATCACCTCGCGGATCGGGTCCATGTCGTCGTCGCCGAGGTACAGCATCGACGCCGCCCGCGCGTCGCGGATCAGCTGCCGTCCCACGGGGTGGCGTTCGGCGTGGTAGGTGTCGAGCAGGCCGTCCGGTGCCCACCCGTCGACCGTCGCCGCCAGCTTCCAGCCGAGGTTCGCCGCGTCCTGCAGGCCGGCGCTGAGCCCCCACGCGGCCAGCGGCGGTATCTCGTGCGCGGCGTCGCCCGCCAGGAGGATCCGCCCGCGCCGGTACTCGGCGGCCAGCCCGTCCGCGTTGCCGCAGGCCCACGTCCACAGCGCCCGCGCCTGGTGGACGGACTCGCCGGTGAGCCGCTGCCACGCGTCGGCGACCTGCGTGAACGTCAGCGCGCCGGGGTCCGGGCGAGGGGGCAGGCCCTTGTCGTGGACGACGATGCGGTAGCGGCCGTCCCCCACCGGAGTGCACACCACCATGCTGCCGCCGGGGAGGCGTTCTCCGATGGGCCGGGGGCGCGGCGCCACCCCGGTGATCTCCGCGGTGTACATGCCGCGCGAGGCCTCCCTGCCGGAGGTCTGGATGCCGGCCGATTCGCGGACGATGCTCCCCGCGCCGTCGCACCCGACCAGGTACCGGGCGGCGTCCTCGCCGGGGCCCCGCGGCCCGTCGAAGGTCACCGCGACGCCGTCCGGCGTCTCGCGGAAGCCGGTCACCTCGTATCCGCCGCGTATCGGGACGCCGAGCCCGGTCGCCCAGCCGTCCAGCATCTCCTCGGTCCTGGCCTGGGAGAGGCCCAGCACGCCGCTGTGGTCCTCGTCGAGCATGCCGAGGTCGAAGCGCACGCCGCCGAAGTGCCCCATCGGGCCCCACCGGAAGTCGCCCAGCCGGGCGAGCAGCCCGCGCTGGTCCAGCGACTCGGCGGCGCGCCTGTTGAAGCCGAGGGCGCGGGACTCGCCGGTCGGCGCCGGCAGCCGGTCGTAGACCGTGACCGCCGCCCCGCCGAGGCGGAGTTCCCCCGCCAGCATGAGCCCGACGGGCCCGGCCCCGACCACGATGACGTCGGTTCTCATGTGGAGCGTCTCCTCGGCCATCAGCCGTCCGCCTCCCAGTGGTAGAACCGGGCGGCCATGGCGTCGGCCGGGGAGCGCCAGGTCAGCGGATCGTAGGGCTCGATGTAGGGCTTCAGGTCGTCGCTGATCTTGATGAAGCGGGTGTCGGCGCGTGCCTGGAGTATGTGCTCGCCGCCGTGGTCGCCGTCGAAGTCCTGCAGGTGGAAGTAGAGGCCCTGGTAGGTGAACAGCTCGCGGCGCCGGGTGCCCATCCGGTGCGGCATGTCGGTCCGGTCGAAAGCCTGGAAGAGCCGGCCGACCTCCGCCGACGAATCCGGCCGCATCCGGGCGACGATCAGGGTGCTGTGCATGCTCTCTCCGCCTTCCCTCAGTAGTTGCCGAGGCCGCCGCAGACGTTCATGGCCTGCGCCGTCACGGGTTCGGCCGCGTCGGTGACGAGGTAGCCGACGAGGCCCGCCACCTCCTCGGCGGTGGAGTAGCGGCCGAGCGGGATCTTCGCCTGGAAGCGTTCGAGGATCTCGTCCTCGGAGGTGTCGAAATGCGCGGCATAGCCCTGCCTGACACGGCGGGCCATCGGCGTCTCGACGTAGCCGGGGCAGACGGCGTTGACGGTGACGCCGGTCTTGGCGAGCTCCAGCCCCAGCGCCTTGGTGAAGCCGACGACGCCGTGCTTGGAGGCGGAGTAGGGGGCGCCCAGCACCACGCCCTGCTTGCCGCCGGTCGACGCGATGTTGATGATCCGTCCCCAGCCGCGCTCCAGCGGCCCTCCCGACCTGAGCACCTCCCGGGTGACCAGGAAGACGCTGTTCAGGTTGGTGTCGATGACGTCGTACCAGAGCTCGTCGTCGATCTCCGCCGTCACGCCGCCGCCGCTGCGCCCGGCGTTGTTGACCAGGACGTCGATGTGGCCGAACCGCCGCACGGCGGCCTCCACCAGTGCCCTGACGTCCGGCGGGCGCCTGACGTCGGCGGCGACGCCGTCGGCGTGGTGGCCGTCCGACCGGAGCTTCTCGACGGTCTCCCGCACGGCCTCGGCGTCGCGCGAGCAGATGAAGACCTTGAAGCCGCGGCCGGCGAGGTTCTCGGCGACGGCCAGCCCGATTCCACTCGTCCCGCCGGTGACCAGAGCGACCCGCTCTCCGTTGTCCGCCATTCCGTCCGCTCCTTAGGGAATACGGCTTCTTCCTGAATGAGGTACCGGGGCAGTTTGACGCCAATTCCAATAGTCTCGGTCGAGAACGAGTGGAGCCCGCCTCGGTGCAAACCCGGTTCAAGCGCGCCGATTCTCCGGTTGAACGGCCGGACGGCCCGGTCGGCGCAAAATGGAAGTTGTCCCGCGGAACGGCCCGCCCTTAGCGTCGGCACGCAGAACCTACGGAATTCTGGAGGCGCCACATGTCCGCATTGCCGGCGGTGCGGGACCAGTCCGCCGCTTATTCGCTGCTCGATCTGATCCAGGGCGCGGTGATTTCCCAGGCGATCTCCGTCGCGGCGAAACTCGGCGTCGCCGACGTCCTCGAAGCCGGGCCGCTGCCCGCCGCGGAAATAGCCGGGAGAGTGGGATCGGACCCCGAGGCGACGCACCGGTTGCTGCGCACGCTGGCCGGCTATGAACTGTTCGAGCTGCGGCCCGACGGCCGTTTCGCGCTCACCCCCGTGGGCGACGCGCTCCGCGAGGACGCGCCGGACTCGATGCGCGGCCTGGCCGTTCTGATGGGGCACCCGCTGCTCTGGGAGGAGTGGGTGAACATGGTCGACTCCGTGCGCACCGGTGAGGCGGCGCTGCCGAAGTCGCGCGGCATGGGCGCGTACGAGTTCCTCTCCGCCAATCCCGAGTACGCGGGCGTGTTCTTCCAGGGCATGGGCAGCATGTCGCAGGCGGAGTGCGATCCCGTGGTGGCGGCGTACGACTTCTCCGGCTTCCGCACGATCGTGGACGTCGTCGGCGGGCGGGGCGCGCTCCTGGCGGGCATCCTGGCGCGGGCGACCGGCGCGCGAGGCGTCCTTTACGACTCCGAGGCCGCGACCGCGGACGCGCCGGCGCTGTTCGAGGCGGCCGGTGCCGGCGACCGGTTCACGATCGAGAACGGCGGCCATTTCGACAGGCTCCCGGCGGGCGGGGACGCCTACGTGCTCAAGCACATCCTGCACGACTTCACCGAGCCCGACTGCCTCGCGCTGCTGAAGAACGTCCGGGACGCGATCGCTCCCGGCGGGCGACTGCTCGTGATCGAGTACGTGCTCGAAGAGAACAACGAGCGGCACCTCGGAAACATCATCGACCTCTGGCTCATGGTGCTCCTCGGGGCCAAGGAGCGCACCCTGCCGCAGTACACCGAACTGTTCGCGAAGGCGGGCTTCACGGTGACCAGGGCGGTCCCCACCACGTCGCCGGTCTCGATCATCGAGGCCGTCGCCGGCTGAGATCCGGCGCACGAATCCGCTCTCCCGACGTTCACGCGAAGCTGAGGACAGGAAATGGACACGGAAGTCATCGTCATCGGCGCCGGTCCGACGGGACTGATGCTCGCGGGCGAACTCGCGCTCGGCGGTGCGGACGTCACCGTCTTCGAGCGGCTGACCGAGCGGAGCTGGGAGTCGCGCGGGATCGGTTTCACCGCCCGGGCGGCCGAGGTGCTGCACCAGCGCGGGCTCCTGGACCGGCTGGAGAACGCCGAGATCACCAGGCAGGGCCATTTCGGCGGCATCCCGCTCGACTTCGGGGTGCTCGAAGGCTCGCACTTCGGGGTGCGCGGCGTCCCCCAGTACAAGATCGAGGAAATGCTCGAAGCCCGGGCCCTGGAGCTGGGCGTCGCGGTCCGCCGCGGGTACGAGCTCGTCGACCTCGCCGACACGGGCGGCGGGGTCACCGCGACCGTCCAGGGGCCGGACGGGCGCGGCGAGCACTCGGCGCGCCACCTGGTGGGCTGCGACGGCGGCCGGAGCACCGTCCGCAAGCTCGCCGGCTTCGACTTCCCGGGCTCGGCGGCGACGCGCGAGATGTACCTGGCGGACGTCACCGGCTGCCGCATCGAGCCGCGGCCGATCGGCGAGCTGCTGCCGAACGGCATGGTCATGGCCGCGCCGCTGGAGAAGGGCTACGTCCGCATCATCGTCTGCGAGAACGGGACGCCGCCGCCGGACCGGAACCGCCGGACGACCTTCGCCGAGGTCGCCGACGCGTGGGAGCGGCTGACCGGCGACTCGATCCGCGAGGGGGAGGCGCGGTGGGTCAGCGGCTTCACCGACGCCGCCCGCCAGGTCACCGAGTACCGGCGCGGCCGCGTCCTGCTGGCGGGGGACGCCGCGCACATCCACCTGCCCGCGGGAGGCCAGGGGATGAGCATCGGCCTGCAGGACGCGGTCAACCTCGGCTGGAAACTGGCCGCGACAGTGCGGGGCCGCGCCCCCGCCGACCTGCTCGACACCTACCACGGCGAGCGGCATCCGGTGGGCGCGCGGGTGCTGCGCAACACCCTGGCCCAGGGGACGCTCAACCTCAGCGGAAGCTCGGTCGAGCCGCTGCGGACGGTCATGGCGGAGCTGATGGCGGTACCGGCGGCGGCGCGGCACCTGTCCGGCATGGTGAGCGGGCTGGACGTCCGCTACGACGTGGGCGAGCGGGGCCACCCGCTGCTGGGGGCCCGGATGCCCGACCGTGAGGTGGAGCTCGCGGACGGCGGCCGCGAGCGGATCGCGCGGCTGCTGCATGCGGGGCGGGGCGTGCTGGTCGCCGGTGCCGGCTCGCAGGAGGCGAGCAGGTGCGCCGCCGGGTGGGCCGACCGCGTCGACCTGGTCCGGGTGACGGGCTTCCCGCCAGGCCCGGAGGACGGCGGAGCCGCGACGGAGTCGGTGCTGATCCGTCCCGACGGACATGTCGCCTGGGTCGCGCCGGACGGAGGGTCGCTCACGGCGGCGCTGCGCCGCTGGTTCGGCGAGCCCCGGCAGGGCGGCGGCCTCCCGGACGCGCCACCGCTGGCCCGGGTGCGCTGACCTGCGGCGGGCTGCCCTCGTCCAGGCACTCGGAAGGGCGCCACGCCGCGAGTCATCCGGATGAATCGACAGGAATCGACAGGAATCGACGGGAATCGACGGGGATCGTGCCGCAGAGGAGATGAGGGTCGTGGGCATGAGCACGGTGCGTGAAACCGAGCACGAGATCAAGGTCGAGGCTCCCGCCGAGCGGGTGTACGCGCTGATCGCGGACGTCGGCAGGTGGCCCGAGGTCTTCCCCCCGACCGTGCACGCCGAGTGCGTCGAACGGGAAGGGAACGACGAGCTGATCCGGCTCTGGGCGACCGCCAACGGCGCCGCCAAGACCTGGACGTCCAGGCGCCGGCACGACCCGGAGAGGATGAGCGTCTCGTTCCGCCAGGAGCGGTCCCACCATCCGGTCGGCGGCATGGGCGGCACCTGGGTGGTGGAAAGGGTGTCGGAGTCCGCGTGCCGGGTGCGCCTGCTGCACGACTTCTTCGCGGCGGGCGACGACCCAGCCGACCTCGACTGGATCAGCCGGGCGGTCGACCGCAACAGCGGGGCGGAGCTGGACGCGCTGAAGGCGAGCGCGGAACTGTCCGGCCCCGACCAGGCCGTCACCTTCGAGGACACCGTGACGGTCGACGGCTCCGCCAAGGACGTCTACGACTTCATCAACGAGGCCCGGCTGTGGCCGCAGCGGCTCCCGCACGTCTCCAGGGTGGCGCTTGAGGAGGAGACGCCCGGTCTCCAGATCCTCGAGATGGACACCAGCGGCGGGGACGGTTCCGTCCACACCACGCGGTCGGTGCGCGTGTGCCGGCCGTACTCCAGCATCGTCTACAAGCAGGGCGTGCTCCCGGCGCTCCTGTCGCTCCACCTCGGGGAGTGGGTCATCGAGGAGCGCGAGGGGGCGGGCGTGTCGGTGACGTCACGGCACACGGTGCGGGTCGACCCCGCGCGCATCGCCGACGTGCTCGGGCCCGGCGCCGACGCGCCGGCCGCGTACGAGGCCGCTCGCAAGGCCCTGAGCGGCAACAGCCTGATCACCCTGCGCGCCGCGAAGGCCCACGCCGAGGGCGCGGGCGGCGGGCGCGAGGCGTCGTGACCTCCGCTCCGGCGGCCGACCGGGTCGTCATCGTCGGGGCCGGTCCCGTCGGGCTCCTGCTGGCCTGCGAGCTGGCCCGGGCCCGGGTGCCCGTCGTCGTCGTGGAGCGCCTGGCCCGTCCGATGACCGAGTCCCGGGCGAGCCAGCTCACCGCGCTGACCGCCGAACTCCTGCACGAGCGCGGGTTCGACGGGCTCCTCGGAGAGGCCGCGCACGAGCCGCGGGGGCATTTCGCCGGGCTCGGGTTCGACCTGTCCGGTCTGGACAGCGAGTACGCGGGCAACTGGAAGGTGCCCCAGTACCGGACCGAGGCCGCGCTGGGCGAGCGGGCCGAGGCGCTCGGCGCGACCCTGCTGAGGGCGCACGAGCTGACCGAGGTCGTCGAGCTGCCGGACCGCGTCGTCTGCGGCGTGGAGGCCCCCGGGGGCCACCGGCGGATCGAGGCGCGGTACCTGGTCGGCTGCGACGGAGCCCGCAGCACCGTGCGCCGGCTGTGCGGGTTCGCGGTGTCGGCCGCGGAGGCGTCCAAGGAGCTGTTGAGGGCCGACGTGACCGGGATCCGGATCCGTGACCGCAGGTTCGAGCGGCTCCCGGACGGGTTCGCCGTGGCGGCGACCCGCGGCGGCGTCACGAGGGTGATGGTGCACGCGTTCGGCCGAGGGGCGACCGAGCGCACCGGGCCGCCGGAGTTCGAGGAGATCGTGCGGGTCTGGGCGCGGGTGACCGGCGAGGACATCTCCGAGGGGACCGCCGTCTGGCGGGACGCCTTCGACAACTCCAGGGGACAGGCCGACGCCTACCGGCGGGGCCGCGTGCTGCTGGCCGGGGACGCCGCCCACTGGCACATGCCGATCGGCGGCCAGGCGTTGAACACCGGACTCCAGGACGCGGTCGACCTCGGCTGGAAGCTCGCCGGGACGATGAACGGCTGGGCGGCACCCGGACTCCTGGACGGCTACCACGCCGACCGGCATCCCGTCGCGGCGCGGGTGCTCGACCACGTCGCCGCGCAGGAGTCCCTGATGCTCGGCGGCGCCGGGATCGAGCCGCTGCGCGCGGTGCTCTCCGAGCTGGTCGGCCTGGACGAGGTCGGTGCCCACCTCGCGCGGACCGCCGCGAACCTCGACGTCTGGTACGGCCCGGACGGACCGTGGCCGACCGGGCGGCGCGTCCCGAACCTCCGGACGCGGGCGGGGGACCTGCCCCGGGCGCCCGGTCCCGCCACCGAGCCGTTCATCGTGCGGTTGAGGCCGACCGTGCGGTTGAGGCCGACCGTGCGGTTGAGGCCGACCGTGCGGTCCGAGGCGCCGGCCTGGGGTGACGACCGGTTCCCCATCCCGACGATTCACGCGGCCGACGATGAGGGCCTCTTTCCGGGGATCAGCACGCTCCTCATGCGTCCCGACGGCTACGTCGCCTGGGCCGGAGACGACGAGGACGACCTGAACGAGGCGATCGGACGACTCGTGCGCGTGGAAGGCGCCCGTGTGGAAGGCGCCCGCAGGGAGGACATGCGCAGCGAACACAGGCGTGCGGAAGGCGGGAGAGGCAATGCGAGGCTTTGACGCGGACGTCATCATCGTGGGGGCCGGGCCCACGGGGCTCATGCTCGCCGGCGAGCTGGGCCTGGCCGGAGTCCGGGCCGTGGTCCTGGAAAGGCTGGCCGAGCCGACGAAGCAGTCCCGGGCCCTCGGCTTCTCCGCCCGGACCATCGAGGAGTTCGACCAGCGAGGGCTGCTGCCCCGGTTCGGCGACGTGCAGACCATTCCGGTCGGCCACTTCGGTGGACTCCCCCTCGACTACCGGGTGCTGGAGGGCGGCTCCTACGGCGCGCGGGGGATACCCCAGTCGCGCACCGAGCAGGTGCTGGCCGGCTGGGCCGCCGGGCAGGGCGCCGTGGTGTGCCGGGAGCACGAGGTGATCGGACTGGCGTCCGATGACGACGGCGTCGAGCTGGACGTCGCCACCCCCGAGGGCGGCAGGACCATGCGCGCCCGTTACGTCGCGGGGTGCGATGGCGCCCGCAGCAGCGTGCGCAAGCTGCTCGGCGTCGGCTTCCCCGGCACCGATCCGGCCGTCGAGCTGTGGTTCGCCGACGTGGCCGGGCTCGGCCTGCGGCCCCGCTTCGCCGGGGAGCGGGTGCCGGGCGGGATGGTCATGGTGCTGCCGCTCGGCCCGGAGATCCAGCGCGTGATCATGTACGAGAGGGGCGGGCGGCGGCGCGGCGACGGTCCGCCGGGCTTCGGCGACATCGCGGCCGCGTGGAAGCGGCTCACGGGCGAGGACATCTCCGGCGGCAGGCCGCTCTGGACGAGCTGGACCACCGACTCCAGCCGCCTGGCGGAGCGGTACCGGCAGGGGCGGGCCTTCCTGCTCGGCGACGCCGCGCACATCCACCTGCCGATCGGCGCCCAGGGCATGAGCGCCGGCATCGGCGACGCCGTGAACCTGGGGTGGAAGCTCGCCGCCGCGGTCCAGGGCCGCGCCCCGGCGGATCTCCTGGACACCTACGACTCCGAGCGGCGCCCGGTGGCGGCCCGCGTCCTGGCCAACACCCTCGCCCAGCGCATCCTGTACCTCGGCGGGGACGAGATGGACCCGATGCGCGAGGTCATGACCGAACTGCTGGAGCACGAGGAGGTCCGCCGGCTGCTCGCCGGCATGGTCACCGGCCTGGACATCCGGTACGACGTCGGGGGCGGCGGCCACCCGCTGCTCGGCAGGCGGCTGCCGGACTTCGAGCTCACCGGCGGCGCCGGGCCGGACGACCGCGCCTTCGCGCTGCTGCACTCCGGGCGCGGCGTCCTGCTGATCCTCGGCGGCGATGGCGGGCTGAGCGCCGCCGCCGCGCCGTGGGCGGGCCGGGTCGGCGTCGTCACCGCGCCGTCCCGTCCGCGGGGTCCGCTCGCGGGCGTCGAGGCCGCCCTGGTGCGGCCGGACGGCCACATCGCCTGGACCGGGTCCGGGCCCGCGGGCCTGCCGGAGGCCCTGACCCGCTGGTTCGGAGGACCGGAAGACGCTCAGCGGTACGTGACACCGGCTGCGACCGGCGCCCGGTCGTAGCAGAGGCCAACCAGAGGTTTGCGAGGAGCCATGCCATTCATCAACCCCGAAGACGGCCACCTGACGGTCGTCAACCTGTTCAAGACCGAGACGCATCAGCAGGTCGACCGGCTGGTCGGCGAGATGCGGGCGATCGTCGACACGGCGGCGTTCCCGGGCTGGGTCTCCAGCACGGTGCACCGGGGCCGGGAGCGGCCGGGAACGGCGAACTTCATCCAGTGGCGCGGAAGCCAGGACCTGGAGTCGCGCTACGCCGGCGCGGAGTTCAAGCACCGCACGGTCCCGGTCTTCCGGGAGATGACGACCTACGTCCGGCTGATGCAGACCGAGGTGGAGTCCAGCCGGCGGCATCCGTCTCAGGGCGGGGCCACCGAGATCTCCCCCGACCGTGACGACTACACGGTCATCGAGGTCCTGGACGTGGAGCCCGCCGACCAGGACGAGCTGGTCGCCGTGCTCGCGGCGGCCCACGACTGGATGCTGGAGGTGCCGGGCTACCGCTCGCAGAGCGTCCTGCGCGGCATCCGGTCGCGCGGCCTGGCCGGGGACGGCGGCGCGCTGTCGGCGATCGGCACCGACCACGACTTCGTGCTGGTCTACTCGCAGTGGGACGGCGAGCGGTCCTACGACGCCTTCTGCACGATGGCCGAGGACGAGAAGCCGCCCGTCCGCTGCAGGACCGAGGCCAAGAGGAACGCGCTGACGACCGCCGCCGACTGGAACGGCTACCGGGTCGTCCACTCCCGATCCGCGTCGCAGGCCGCCGTCGCCTGACGGTGGCGACGCGCACGAGCACCTCCCGGCGAGTTCCAGGCCGGGAGGTGCTCGCACTTGGTGCTCTTCAGCGGTGGGCGATCTCGTCCCAGTGCCATCGGGAGTCGAACGCGGTGACCTCGATGGCCGCGCCGCCGGCCGCCAGCGCGACGGCCGCGCTCGTGGCCTTCGCGACGAAGCCCGAGGTGCGGTGCGCCGCCAGCAGGTCCTGCTCGCCGAACGGCGTCCCGGCGCAGCGCATCAGCCGGAGGTCGACGAAGCCGCCGAAGGTCCGTCCCAGCACCCGCACCGCCTGCGGGCTCCGGATGCTGAAGCGCACCTTGGCCGCGACGTGGCCGTTGTGGTGCTGGTCGGAGTGGTAGGCGACGTCCGGGATCGTGGGCGGGACGAAGTAGTCCCGGTCCGCCACCTCGGGGACCTTCGCGGGCAGGTTGCCCGCCAGGAAGTGCCACGAGTTGTACTGCATCCGCGCGGACATCGACCACGCGGTGTCGGCCAGATGGGCGGGGGAGTCCCCGTAGTGCCGCAGGGCCCGCCGGGAGGGGACGACGCAGCAGAAGAAGTGCGGCAGGTCCCACCCGGTGATCGCCGGCCAGTCCTCCTCGCGCAGCGCCGTGACGAGCGAGGTCAGCGAGCGCATCCCGCGGCTCATGGCGAAGTCGGCCTCGAACACCGTGTTCGCCGCGCGCACCGTCTCGTAGACGAGGGATTCCAGGCCCGTGCCGTACTCGCCGTGGGGCTCGGCCAGCCACGGGGGCGAATCGTCAATGCATGCGCCCAGGTCCGCGAGCGTTTCGCCGGAGACGGGGAGCCTGGCGCGCAGGCGCCCGCACAGCTCCGCCTCCAGCCGCCGCGCGCCGTCCGCCGGGGGCCCGGCGACCCGTTCGACCTTGTGCATCAGCGGACCGTGGATCTCCCGGTAGAGCCCGGCCCTCGCGGCGATCTCCCGGCGGCGCGCGGCGAGGGCCCGCGCGAGGTCGTCGAGCGCCGCCATCCGGGACGAGCGCGCGGGCCGCACTCCGCCCCCGCCGGCGACCCCGTCGTACGCAAGGCGGGTCCGTTCGAGGAGGTGGGCCACGTGGCCGGGGGTGAGCTGCGTCCCGTTGGCCTCCTCGATCCGGGCGAATCCGCTGGACCGGACGAGCAGCGTGAGGCAGGCGACCATCAGCACGTCGCTGTCGGACCACAGCTCCAGGGGAACGGCCGACAGGCTGCTCAGGGCGCAGTCCGGGTGCCCCGGCCACAGCGTCTTCCCCGTCAGCGTGTTGCGGTCGCGGAAGTTGGTGTACCGCCGTTCCCCGGAGTACAGCACGAAGGGCGCCGTCCGGCGGGCCGCCTCCGTCAGGGTTTCGAGCATGTCCCGGCGGCCTCCGGGGCCCGCCGCGGCGAGCCACCGGCGGCAGTCGGCGACCGACTCGCGCGACCGTGCGGCGGCGCACGCGAACTCGGCCTGGTAGCCGGCCAGGTCCCGCGCGGACCACGGGACGCGCAGCACCCCGTCCACGAGGTCCTCCGCGCCGGCCAGCGGGCCCTTCGCCGGGACGCGCAGGACGACCCGGCCGCTGGTGTTGAGCCCGATCTCGCCGAGGAACGCCGTGGCGGCGCCGTCCTGACCGAGGACGGGCTCGTGCGGCCCGCCTCCCGGCCCCGTCTCAGACTCGGTGCTCGGCTCGGCCTCCGGGCGCCATGACCTGCCGAACAGGACCTTCATGGCGCATTCGTCCTCCGGCGGCAGGGCCCGCAGCTGGATGTCGGCGGGAACGTGGCCGTCCAGGGTGAGCAGGATGTCCACGGCCGCGGGCAGGTCGGGCGCGGTGGTCGCCCGCTGCCAGGTTCGCTTGAGCAGGCCGGGGAACCCGGCGTCCTCGGCCTGGAGGTAGTCCGGTGCCGGTGCCGCCCCCGCCCGCCGGCCGAGCCGGCTGGGGCGGCGGCTCTGCCGCGCCTTCGCGAGCGCGGCCCGGCGGGACAGGCTGGTGTCCCCTGCGGCGGGCGGGGTCATCTCGTTCCTCCGGCGGTCAGGTCGACGTGGTCCCACATCGGCGCCTCGGTCGGGTCCCATTCCTCGTCCACGTAGATGCAGTCGACGGGGCAGACCATCACGCACACGGGGCACCCGGAGCACAGCTCGGGGACGATCACGACGTCGAGCCCGAGATCGAAGATCGCCCCGAATTCGGGCGGGCAGTTGCGCAGGCACAGATCGCACGTGATGCATTCGGACGTCTCGATGCGGCGCGGCGGCTTCTTCCAGTTCCCCTCGCGGGACCGCCGCGCGATCCGCTCGGCGCGCCCGGCGCCGGACGCGGCCACGGAAAGGGTGTCTTTCGCCCAGGGCATGTCGCGCTCTCACCTCATCACTCTCTATGAGCAGGCTCGATGTGGTCGTTCAGAAGATCCCGAAGTACTCGCGGTGCTCCCATTCGGTGACCTCGGCGGTGTCGGGATGCTCCGCCGCGCACCATTCGTCGAACCGGGCCGCTTCGCTTTCCTTCAATCTCGTCAGCAGGGCTTTGAGCGGCGCCCCGAGCAGCTCCTCGGCGCTGGTGCTCGCGCGGAACGCGTCCAATGCCTCGTGCAGCGACCCGGGCAGCTCCGGATGGGAGGCCCTGCTCGCCGGTGCTCCGGAGAGCAGCCCCTCCAGCCCCGCGTGGAGCTGGGCGGCGATGGCGAGATAGGGGTTCGCGCACGGCTCCCCGATCCGGTTCTCGACATGCGTGGAGCTGCCGCCGCTGAGCACCCGGACCATTGCGCTGCGGTCCTCGAAGCGCCAGTCGACCGAGGTCGGGGACAGGCTGAACCGCGGGGCCATCCGCCGGTAGCCGTTCACGGTCGGGACCGACAGCGGGCACAGCTCCCGCGCGCGGGACAGCAGGCCTTCGACATAGGCCTCCCCCTCGCGGGAGATCGCGTCCTGCGCGCCGCCGTCCGCCGCGAACACGTTGGCGTTCGTCTTCGCGCTCATGACGGACTGGTGCAGGTGCCAGCCGCTGGAGTCGAAGCCGTCCAGGCGCGGCAGCGTCATGAAGGACGCGTGGAAGCCGCGGCGCCGGCAGGCCTGCTTGACCTGGGTGCGGAACAGCAGCAGCGCGTCCGCCGCGTCGGGGGCCAGCATCGGGTCGAAGGTCGTCTCGAGCTGCCCGGGGCCCGACTCGTGCTCGAACGTGCGCAGCGGCAGCCCGAGGGCCGTGAGCATCGAGGCCAGCGGGTCGGCGACCTCGGCCACCGTGTCGTAGTGGCCGTCGAGGTTGAACTGGTAGCCGGAGTTCACGGCCTCCACCTCCGGGGCGGGGCCCTGCGCGCCGAAACCGTTTCCCGCGTTGCCGGGCGGGCCGCCCGCCAGGCGCGTGAGGTACCACTCGACCTCCAGGCCGATCACGGGCACCAGGTCGTGCCTGGCGTACTGCGCGCAGACACGGCGCAGGACCGCGCGGGACGCGAGCGGGTGCGGCGAGCCGTCGCGCAGGAACTCGTCCCCGAGCACCCACGCGGTCCGCGGACCGGTCCGGGGGAGCACCTGGAAGGTGCGCGGGTCCGGGACGAGCACGAAGTCGCCCGCGCCGAGCAGTTCACCGACGCCCACGCCGGGGTCGGAGAGGAAGTCGACGGCGACGGCGTGGCCGGTGTCGAACAGGAACGGCCCGGCGCTGAAGTCCATGCCGTTGCGCAGCACCGTCCGGAAGACGTTCGCGGGCACCGTCTTCGAGCGGGCCAGCCCGTGCGGGTCGCAGAACACCACCCGCACGAGGTCGACGTCGTCGAGCTCCACCTCGACCCTCTCGGCCGCGGCGGCCTGCCGGTCGTCCCAGAGTCCGAACTCGGCCACGAAGGAGGGGCGCCCCACGCCGCTCGCGTCGCCGGGGAGCTCGGGCAGGGACCAGGGCCTCGACATCATGATCGTCCTCCTTGGGTTTCCTGGCCGGCGCGGGTTTCCTGGCCGGCGCGGGTTTCCCGTCCGGCGCGGGTCTCCGGGCCGACGGGGGTCTCCGGGCCGATCCGCGCCTCGATCCGGTGGGCGGCGGCGAGCACCAGGTCGTCCTCGCCGACCCGGCCCACCAGTTGCAGCCCGACCGGGAGCCCGCCGGAGGCGACGCCGGCGGGCAGGGACAGGGCGGGCTGGCCGGTGAGGTTGAACGGGTAGGTCGCGGGCGACCACGCCAGCCAGAGCAGGTCGCCGGGGTCGGCCGCCCAGGCGGGGGCGATCGCGCCCGCGGCGAACGGCTCGCACGGCACGGTCGCCATCGCCAGCAGGTCGTACCGCTCCATCACCGAGGCCAGCCGCGCCCGCAGGGCCAGCCGGGTCTCCTCGGCGCGCATGACCGCCGCGCCGCTCAGGGAACGCCCGTACCGGACGACCGCGAGCCGGCCCTCGTCGCACCACACGTCGTCCTCCGGTGCGGTGCCGCTCGCCTCGGCGGCGGCGATCACGTCCACCAGGGCGGCGTACGGGTCCGGGAAGGGGACGTCGACGCGGTCGACACGGTGTCCCAGCCCGGTCAGCACCGGCAGGGCGTCCTCGGTGACGCGGCGGACCTCGCCGGACGTGCGCGGGAACTCGATCCAGGCGATGCGCAGCGGCCGGGCGGGCCTCGTCGTGGGCGGAGGCGGGCCGATCAGCGAGTCCGGGTCGCGGGGGTCGGGGCCGGTCAGCACCGCCATGAGCTCGGCGACGTCGGCCACGCTCCGCGCGAGCGGCCCCACCTGCGCCAACCGGTCGGCGCAGGGCGGCACGTAGGGGATCCGGCCTAAGGACGGCTTGAACCCGACCACGCCGCAGAAGGACGCGGGGATGCGGATCGACCCCGCACCGTCGGTGCCGATCGCCATGTCGCACAGGCCCGCAGCCACCGCGGCCGCGGACCCGCCGCTCGACCCCCCGGCGGACCTGTCCCGCGCCCGCGGGTTGCGGGTGGGCGCGCCCAGCCTGGTGACGGTGCTCGCGCTCCACCCGTGCTCCGAGGTCGCCGTCTTACCGACCACGATCGCGCCGGCGGCCCTGAGGCGGGCCACGGCGGGCGCGTCCACCGCGGCGCGGCGGTTCGGCAGCAGCGACCCCCTCCGGGTGGGCAGGTCCCGCGTCTGGACGAGGTCCTTCACCGCCACCGTGCTGCCGAGCAGCGGCCGGTCGCGGAAGGCGGCCGCGCCCTGGGCGGCGATGAGGCGGTCGGCGGCCTCCGCCTCCCGCAGCGCGCGCTCGCCGGCGACCGCGACGAAGGCGCCGAGTCCGGCGCCGGTCTCCCGGATGGCGGCGAGGACGCTCTCGACGTGCTCGACCACCGTCGAACGGCCCAGGAGAAACGACCGTCGCGTTTCACGAATACTGTGGCTGATCGGCTGCCTGTTCGCCGATTCGGTGACGACTGACACGGCACCACTACAAGCCACTGACCAAAATCAGCGCAAGCCGCGTACGGCCGGCGAAGAGGCCGCTGGAGCAACAGCGGAGAAATGATCGGGTCAGCCTGGAAGAAAAGGCCGGCTCGCTGGTCGAGGAGGGACGGCCGAGCGGAGGCAACCGCGGATAAAAGCGCAGGAAGGGGCCGCGGGGAGGTCCTACACAATTCGCTGCGCCGCTGCGTATCCTGCCGCTCATGATATCTCGTTACTCGTTGCCGGAAATGGCGGAGCTCTGGTCGGATCAGGCCCGCTATTCCACCTGGGCGGAAGTGGAGGTCCTGGCGTCCGCGGCGCAGGCCCGGCTCGGCCGCGTCCCGGAGGAGGCCCTGGCCGACATCCGGCGCGCCCGGGTTCCGGCGGCGGCTCGGGTGGCGGAGCTCGAACGCGAGCGCGACCACGAGATCCTGGCCTTCCTCGCCGCCTTCTGCGAGGACGTCCCCGACGACTCCGCCCGCTGGGTGCACCTCGGGATGACGAGCTACGACCTCGTGGACACGGCCCTCGGGCACACCCTCGCCCGCGCCTGCGACGTCCTGCTCGCAGCCGTGGAGCGGCTCCGCGGAGTCCTCGTTGACAAGGCGTTCGAGCACTGGGAGACGGTCTGCATCGGCCGTACCCACGGGATGCACGCGGAGCCGACGACGTTCGGCCACAAGCTCGCCGGGTTCGCGTTCGCGATCGACCGCTGCGTCCGGAGGCTGCGGGCCGCGCGCGAGGAGGTCGCGGTCGGCACGATCTCCGGGTCCGTCGGGACCTACGCGCTGATCGACCCCTTCGTCGAGGAGTACGTGTGCGCGGAGCTCGGCCTCGGCGTGGAGCCCGCGCCCAGCCAGGTCGTGGCCCGCGACCGGCACGCCCAGCTCCTGCAGGCGATCGCGACGCTCGGTGCCTGCGCCGAGCAGATCGCCACGGAGGTGCGGCTGCTGTCGCGCAGCGAGGTCCGCGAGGTGGAGGAGGGGCGGACGGCCCGCTACCAGGGGTCCAGCGCCATGCCGCACAAGCGCAACCCGACGACCAGCGAGCGCCTCGCCGGGCTGGCCAGGCTCCTGCGCGGGTACGCGGGCACGGTGCTGGAGAACGTGGCGCTCTGGCACGAGCGGGACCTGGCCCATTCGTCCGTCGAGCGGGTCGCCCTGCCGGACGCGCTGATCGTCGCGCACTACCAGGCGGTCTCGACGGCGGACCTGGTGGCGGCGATGGAGGTGTCCGCGGACCGGATGCGCGCGGCCATCGACCAGACCCGCGGCCTCGCCCACAGCTCGGCGGTGCTGGCCGATCTGCTGGAGAGCGGCACCGAGCGGGAACGGGCCTACCGGGCCGTCCAGGCCGCCGCGAACGGCGTCCTCGCCGGTGGCGGGGACTTCAGCACCTTGCTCAGGGCCGAGGGGATCGACATCGACCCGCTACGGCCGGAACGTTTCCTGGTCCACCATGATGTGGTCTTCAAGAGATTGGAAGCCCTCCGTGAAATGGGACGTTGAACGCGAGAACGGCGCCGGGCTCGACATGGACGAGGTCCTCGACGTCTACCGCTCCTCGGGGCTCGGCGAACGCCGCCCGGTGGCCGACACCGATCGCATGGCGGCGATGGTGCGCAACGCCAACCTGGTCGTCACCTGCCGGATCGACGGCGCCCTCGTGGGAATCGCGCGGAGCGTCTCGGACTTCTCCTACGTCACTTACCTCTCCGACATCGCGGTCAGCGCCCCGTACCAGCGGTCCGGCATCGGCCGTGCCCTCATGGACGCGACTCGGAAAGAGGCGCCGCAGGCCAAGATAGTGCTGCTCTCCGCGCCGGCGGCGACGGATTACTATCCGCACATCGGCTTCACCAAGCACGACTCCGCCTGGGTACTGAACCCGTAACCCGCCTGACGCGCCTAACCTGCCTGACGCGACGACATGGGCGCGACGCTGGGACACAGATGAACGGCCGCCCGGTGGGCGGCCGTTCGTCTGTGTGCCTTCTTCGGTTGAACGCCGGGCCGGTCGCGGGGTTATGCGCTTTCAGGCACGGAGAGCCGCGCGTTGACGGCCTCGATCAGGGTGCGCGGGGTGGACGTCTCGAACAGCGCGGCCTCGTCCAGTTCGATGCCGAACTCCCGCTCGATCCGGCTCCCGGTCTCCAGCAGCGCCAGCGACTCGTAGCCGAGCTCGACGAAGTCGCTGTCGAGGGCCGTGGCGTCGAGGTCGACGCCCTCGCTCTCTCCCGCGGCCTCGTACAGGATGCGTCTGAGGTCGGTGATGGTGAACTCGCCGGATGCCATTGCGGCTCCTTCCCTGTGTGCCGTTCCAGTCGGTGTGCGCCGTCTCAGTCGATCGATCGCAGGACGACGGCGGAGTTGAAGCCGCCGTGCCCGCGCGCCAGCACGACGGCCGCGTGCACGGGCGTACGCCGCGGCGCGGTGACCAGGTCGATGCCGTACTCGGGAGCGGGGGTGACGTTGGCCGTCGGCGGGATCAGCCCCGAGCGCATGGACAGCAGCGCGGTGGCGACGTCCAGCGGAGCGGCGCCCGAGCCGAGCCGGCCCGTCATGGTCTTGGGCGCGGTGACCGGGACGGCACGGGGGCCGAAGACCTCGCTGATCGCCGCCGCCTCGGCGCGGTCGAGTTCCGGGATCGCGGCCGCGTCGGCGAAGACGACGTCGATCTCTCCCGGCGCGAGGCCCGCGTCGTCCAGCGCGATCTCGATGGCCTTCCGCAGCCCCGGCTCCCGTCCGCTGCCCGGCCGCGGGTCGAACGTCGACCCGTATCCGCGGATCGCGCCGTAGACCTGGGGGGCGCCGCGGCGGCGCGCGGCGCCCGCGTCCTCGACGACCAGGAGCGCGCCGCCCTCGCCGGGCACATGCCCGGCCGCGCCGGCGTCGAACGGCAGGTAGGCCCGTCCCGGGTCCTCGCCGGTGCTCAGCCGCCCGCCGGCGAGCTGGGCCACCCACCCCCACGGGCAGATCGGCGCGTCGACCCCGCCGGACATGATCAGTTCGGTGCCGCCGCGGACCAGGCGGCGCGCGTGGGCGAGCGCGTCGAGGCCGCCCGCCTGGTCGCCGACCAGCACGCCGCTCGGACCGCGCATGCCGTGCCGGATCGAGATCTGGCCGGTGTTGACCGCGTAGAACCAGGCGAACGACTGGTAGGCGCTGACGTACTGGCCGCCCTTGCTCCACAGGTTCCGGAGCTCCCGCTCGCCGAACTCGAAGCCGCCGCAGGTGCCGGCGGTCACCACGCCCATCTCGAACTCGGACATCTCTCCCGGCCGCACTCCGGCGTCGGCGAGGGCGTGGTCCGCGCCGAGGAGAGCGAACTGGGTCATGCGGTCGGTCTGCGGTATGAGCCTGCTCGGAAGGTGCTCCCCGGCGTCGAACCCGGACACCTCCCCGGCGAGCTTCGCCGGATACCGCCGCGGGTCGAAGCGCGTGACGCGGCCGATGCCGCTCCTGCCGGCGCAGGCGGCGTCCCAGTACTCGGCCGTGCCGAACCCGTTGGGCGACAGGACGCCGATCCCGGTCACCACGGCCTGGCCGGTCATTCCGCGGTCCTCCGGCCGGGGCGGGCCAGGACCATCGCGCTCTGGAAACCGCCGAAACCGCTGCCCACCGTCAGCACCGTGTCGGTGCGCCAGTCGCGCGCGGTCAGCGGTACGTAGTCCAGGTCGCATTCGGGGTCGGGCTCGTGCAGGTTCGCTGTGGGGGGCACCACGTCGTGCTCCATGGCCAGGACCGAGGCGGCGATCTCTATCGAGCCGATCGCGCCGAGCGAATGGCCGACCATCGACTTGATCGAGCTCACCGGTGTGCGGCGGGCGTGCTCGCCGAGGGCGCGCTTGAAGGCGGCGGTCTCGTGCCGGTCGTTCTGCTTGGTGCCCGAGCCGTGCGCGTTGACGTAGTCGATCTCATCCGGGCGCGTCCTGGCCCTGTCCAGCGCGGCGCGGATGGCCTCGGCCATCTCCCTGCCGTCCGGGCGCAGCCCGGTCATGTGGAAGGCGTTGCACCGGGAGGCGTATCCGGCGATCTCGGCGTACGGGCGGGCGCCGCGGCTCCGCGCGCTCTCCCACGTCTCCAGGACGAACATCGCGGCGCCCTCGCCGAGGACGAAGCCGTTGCGGGAGCGGTCGAAGGGCCGGGAGGCGTGCCCGGGGTCGTCGGAACGCGGCGTGGTCGCCTTGATGGCGTCGAAGCACGCGACGGTGATCGGTGAGATCGGCGCGTCGGTGGCACCGGCGATCATCACGTCGGCCGAGCCGTCGCGGATCAGCTCGGCCGCGTAGCCGACCGCGTCCAGCCCCGAGGTGCAGCCCGTGGAGATCACGGTGACCGGGCCCTCGGCGCCGGCCGCCCAGGCGACCTCGGCCGCGAAGGAGCTCGGCACGAAGTAGTCGTAGAGGTGCGGGACGGCGTACTCGTGGTCGACCAGATCGAGGCGGCCGCCATCGCTGACCACCCGGTACTCCCGGTCCAGGCCCATGGTGGCGCCCACGGCGCTGCCGACGCTCACCCCGACGCGGTGGGGCGCGACGCCGCTCAGGTCGAGACCGCCGTCGGCCATGGCGTCCCTCGCCGTGACGACCGCGAACTGCGCCGCGCGGTCCATGCGGCGAACCTCCTGCGGCCCGAGGCCGTGCTCCCAGGGGTCGAAGTCGGCCTCGGCCGCGACCCGGGAGCGGAACGGCGACGGGTCGAAGAAGGTGATCTTCCTGGTCGCCGTCCGGCCCTCGCTGAGCAGGCTCCAGAAGCTCTTCACCCCGATCCCGCCGGGCGCCAGCACTCCGATTCCGGTGATGACCACTCGCCGGCCGGGCGCCCCGTCGGCGCTGGACCGAGAGGCCGGCCCGGCCACTGTCAGGTTGCTGTGCACTCGACCCCTGCCTCGATGATCCGGCGGCCGCCACGGGAAACGGCGAGCGGCGTCATGCCGCCTACCGCAGACGCTTCACCAAAGCCGCCCATTCGGCGCGCTCCGCTTCCGACATCTCCGTTCCGGAGAGCCGGTCTGGACATTCCCACGGCCCGTCCCACGGATATCCACCCCAGGTCATCCCCGTCCAGATGAGCCCTTCGCCGATGTACTCCAGAAGGGATCTGACGGCGGACCTGAAACGCGGGCGTCTCATGCTGGCGTCCCTCTCTTCCAGGCCCGGGGAGACCCGCGGAAACGAGCCATCGCCACCGTGCGCCACGCCTCTCAAGGAGGAGTCGCGAAGGCATCGAAACCCGCTGGAGCCCGTTCTCGGCCCGTCCCCGGCGAGAGGTGGCGGGGCCCCGGCGGTCCACCGGCGCCGCGAGCCGGACCGGCGCTTTCTCGAGCCTTCCTCAAGGGCGGTCGTGCAGGGTTTGGCGATTGCGGGTTCCGGGCCCGCGATCCACCGACCGGAGAGGAGGCGGGGTTGGGCATCCCGCAGCCGGCCAGGCCGGCGACCACTCAGCCCGCCGCGCAGAAGCGGCGCATCCTGCGCCTGTTCCGCCCGTACCGCGGGAGCCTGCTGCTCGTCGCCGTCCTGGTGGTGGGCTCCTCGCTGGTCTCGCTCGTCAACCCGTTCCTGGTCCGCGAGATCATGGACGAGGCCCTGCCGCGCGGCAGGACGGGCCTGCTGACGCTGCTCGCCCTCAGCATGATCGTCATCTCGGTGGTCAACAGCTCGTTCAACGTCGGGCAGACCTACCTGTCCACCAGGGTCGGCCAGCTCGTCATGCACGACCTGCGCACCGCCGTGTACGCGCACCTGCAGCGGATGTCGCTGGCCTTCTTCACCCGGACCCGCAGCGGCGAGGTGCAGTCGCGCATCGCCAACGACATCGGGGGCATGCAGTCCACCGTCACGACCACCGCCACGGCGCTGGTGTCGGACCTGGCCACCGTCCTCGCCACGATCACCGCCATGCTGCTGCTCGAATGGCGGCTGGCGGCCGCGTCGCTGCTCACGCTGCCGGGGTTCGTCTGGGTGAGCCGCCACGTCGGGACCGACCGCCGCGCCATCAGCCGCGAGCGGCAGCGGGAGTTCGCCGAGCTCTCCTCGACCGTGCAGGAGTCGCTGTCGGTCAGCGGGATCATGCTCGGCCGCACCATGGGGCGGTCCCGGTCGCTGACCGACACCTTCTCCGCCCAGTCCCGCAGGGTCGCCGACCTGGAGGTGCGCGCGAACACGGCAGGCCTCTGGCACCAGTCCACGATCTGGATCGTGATGGCCTCGATGCCCGCGGTGATCTACTGGGTGGCGGGGATGACCGCGGGCGGCGGGCACATGGCCGTCTCCCTCGGAACCCTCGTCGCCTCCACCACCCTCCAGGCGAGCCTTTTCCGCCCGGCCCAGCGGCTGCTGAGCGTCAACCTGGAGATCCAGAGTTCGCTGGAGCTGTTCGCCCGCATCTTCGAGTACCTCGACCTGCCCGTGGACGTCGCCGAGCCGGAGCGTCCGGTCGAGCCCGCGCGGCTGCGCGGCGAGGTGCGGATGCGAGGCGTCGGCTTCACCTACGCCGGCGCGGAGCGGCCGACGCTGCGCGGCATCGACGTGACCGTCCCCGCCGCGCACAGCCTGGCCGTCGTCGGCGAGACCGGCTCGGGCAAGACGACCCTCGGCTACCTCGTCCCGCGCCTGTACGACGTGACGCGCGGCTCGGTCACGATCGACGGGATCGACGTGCGCGAGATGTCCTTCGCCGCCCTCGCCTCCGCGGTCGGGGTCGTCTCCCAGGAGACCTACCTCTTCCACGCCTCGGTCGCCGACAACCTCCGGTTCGCCAAGCCGGACGCGACCGACGAGGAACTGGCCGCGGCGGCGAGGATCGCGCAGATCCACGACCATCTGATGTCCCTGCCCGACGGCTACGGCACCGTGGTGGGCGAGCGCGGCTACCGGTTCTCCGGCGGGGAGAAGCAGCGCCTGGCGATCGCCCGCGCGATCCTGGGCGACCCGCCGATCCTGGTCCTGGACGAGGCCACCAGCGCCCTGGACCCCCAGACCGAGCGGGCCGTCCAGAAGGCCGTCGGCTCGGCGAGCGCGGGCCGCACCACCATCACGGTCGCCCACCGCCTGTCGACCATCCGCGACGCCGACGAGATCATCGTGCTGGACGAGGGTGAGATCGTCGAGCGCGGCACGCACGAGGAACTGCTCGGCCTCGGCGGCCTCTACGCCTCGCTCGCCAAGCGGGACCCCGCACAGGCCGCGTGAATTCCGGACGCGGCCGGCGCTGCGGGTTCCGCCATTTCTGTTTCCGTGCTGCACGGCCATCGTGTTCAGCAATTTCGGAGCTTGAGTAAAAGGCGGCCGCGGAGGGAGGATTCGAGGTGATCCCGCTTTCGAAGGAGAATTCTCGATGTCCCCACGGATGCCCAATCCCTCGATGGTCGTCCCCGGCGTGATGAAGCCCCAGCGTGAACTGGTCCAGGCCGTCAACGAGGCCGGGGTTCCGCTGCGGACGCTCGTGCTGGTCCACCTCCGCGTGGGGCAGCTCAACGGCCGGACGGTGCAGATCCCCACGAAGAAGCGCGAGTTCGAGGAGGCGGGGGAGGAGGACCACCGCCTCCCCCTGGTGGCGACCTGGCGGGAGCAGACCTGCTTCACGGGTGCCGAGCGCGCCGCGCTGGCGCTGGCCGAGGCCGTCACCCTCATCAACGACCGCGAGGACCCGGTGCCCGACGAGGTCTGGGACGAGGCCGCCGCGCAGTACGGCGAGCAGGAGCTCGGCGCCCTGGTCATCCACATCGGCCTGGTCAACTTCTGGAACCGCGTCAACATCGCGACACGGCAGGAGCCCGTGGACTGGCGCGTCAACCCCAAGAACTGGGTCCCGATGACCTCCCGGGCGGCCGCGTCCGGCTGATCTTCCCCGGGGTTCCGGCGGCAAAGGGACGCCCTGCCCGGTGGCTCATCTCTCGAGGAGGAGCCACCGGGCAGGGCTTTCGACGGGGCAGGGCTTTCGGAGGGCAGGGCTTTCGGAGGGCAGGGGCCTGGAAGGGCAGGGGGCTGGAAGGGGAGGGGCCTCAAGCGGCCCTGTGGACGATCTCCACGGGCTCGGAGTTCAGGAGGACGGGGACGGCGGCCTCGCCGCCGGCGAGGTCCATGTCCATGTCGTGGAGGCAGTCGAAGATGTCCTTGATGACGTTCTCGGCGCGCGTCCGCTCGGTGCCCTCCCAGAACAGGTCGGGGAAGAAGCTCAGGTACACCCTGCCGCCTCCCCGGCTGGAGATCTTCACCTCCATGACGTCCTTGAGGGCCATCCGGGCCTTGTAGATCAGCTCGTTCATGTGGCATCGCCCTTCGGGGTCCGGGTTCCGGGATTCTCGCGCTCGCGTCAAGAACTCATGGTGAGGCGCGTCGGTCGCCAAGGCATCTCCGACATTGCCGCAATTGGCGTCGAGTTCGCGGTGTTCAACTGCGCGAAGTGCACAGACGAACGGTGCCATAATTGACAGAAAAAGGGTGGATGCAGGTAGAAATAGCGTCCAGGAAATGATGGATCCCGCCCGAGGGAAAGCACGGGAGCGCCATGAAGATCTTGTTCATCGTCACGGGCAGCCAGGCCACGTACTACGCCGCCGCCCCGCTCGCCACCGCCGCGCGGAACGCGGGGCACGAGGTCATGCTGGCCGCCCACGAGCCGTGGGTGGAGACCGCGGAGGCCATCGGGCTCCCCACCTTCTGCTTCACGGTCCATCCGATCCGGCACTTCATGCAGCTCGCCAACCCCGGCGAGGGCCTGCGCTTCCCCGAGGAGATGGGGGACGACGCGATGGTCGGGCAGGGCCGGGGCTTCGCCCGCATGGGCCTGGCCGGGCTGGAGTCGCTGCTGGAGCTGGCGAAGGACTGGACCCCGGACGTGGTCGTCGGCAACTCGCAGAGCTACTCGGCGATGCTGTTCGCCGCCCGCATCGGGGTCCCGTACGTGCGTCACATCGAGTACCTGGGGATCCCGTTCACCGGCATCGAGCCGGGCGCCGAGGAGGAGCTCGCACCCGAGCTGGAACGCCTCGGGCTGGACGGGCTGCCCGAGCCCGACATGGTCCTCGACGCCACCCCGCCCTCGCTGCGGCCGTCCTACGATCCCCCCGCCCAGCCGGTGCGCTGGGTACCGAGCAACCCGCAGCGCCTGCTCGAACGCTGGATGTACACCCGCCCCGAGGGGCGCCGGCGCGTGCTGATCACCTCGGGCTTCCGCAGCATCATGTTCCGCGATCCGGGCTGGTCGATGCCGCTGCTGGTGAGCGAGCTGGCCGGGATGAACTGCGAGGTGCTGATCGCGGCGTCGCCCGGCGCCGCGGAGCGGTTCGGCGCGCAGCTCGGTGACGCGCGCATCGGCTGGATCCCGCTCGACGTGGCCGCCGCCACCTGCGATCTGGCGATCCACCACGGCGGCGCGACCACCGCCACGACCTTCATGGCCAACGGTGTGCCGCAGTTGATCATCCCCGAGAACCCCCCGGAGTTCTGGCCGAACTACCACCGGGCGGCCATCGCCAGGGCCATCAGCGGCTTCGGCGCCGCCAGGGAGCTGTGGCCCCAGGCGCAGGACCCCGGCAGGGCCCCGGGCGAAGTGATCGCCGAGGCCTGCCGGGAGCTGTTCTCCGACCCCTCCTACGCCGAGCGGACGCAGTTCCTCGCCAAGGAGATCGCCGCGCAGCCGGCGCCCCCCGAGATCGTCTCCCGGCTGGAGGCGCTGGCCGGCCGGTAGTCCGAGCACCGGGCACCGGTCCGGGACCCATCGCCCTGAAAGCGCGGCGGCCTTCGCTGCCGCGGCTTTCAGGGCGATGTGCGTTACCGGCCTCCGCGGTGACGCCCGGCCCGACCGGCCGGGCCGCGACCACCGTCCTGAGCCGCCGCCGTCCCGGCCATACAGAGTCGTCCCGGCCATACAGAAACGACGTGGAGAGCGCCGGGACACGCGCTCTCCACGTCGTCAGGCGGACGGCCGCCGGTCAGGGGGCCGAAAGGGATTCCAGTTCGAGCACCACCTCGGCCGGAGTGGGAAGCGAGGCGATCTCCTCGGCCAGGAGCCGGGTCCGCTCGGCGTACCGGGGGTTCGACAGGATCTCCCGGCATCCCGCGGCGACCGCTTCGCCCGGAGAGCGGCCCGCCTCCGGGCCGTCCACCATCAGGGCGGCGCCGAAGCCGGACACGCCCTCCGCGACGGCCCGGCCGAAGCCGTTGTCGGGAATGATCAGCTGGGGCACTCCGGCGTTGACCAGGGTCGCGGTGGTGGTGGCGCCGCCGTGGTGGACCGCCAGGTCGCAGGTGGGCGCGACGACGTCCAGCGGGATCCAGCCGATGCGCGCGCCGCCGAACCGCGAACCGAGCCGTTCGGCGGCCTCGGGGAGCGCGGGGATGACCACCTCGGCCCCCTCCCCGGCCAGCCCGTCCACCAGCGCCTCCAGGGAGCCGCCGGCGGTGTCGAGCACGAGGTGGCGGGTCCCCGCCGTGATCAGCACCCGGGGCCGCCCCTCGGGACGGGTGTACATCCAGGGCTGGAGACGGCACTGGCGCACCCGGGGGTACCACCGCATCGACCGTGCCGGCGGGGAGCCCGGCAGCCGCAGGGACGGCGGGCAGACGTCGATGAACAGGGCGGGCTCCGGCAGTTCGGCGACCCCCAGGCGCTCCATCTCCGGCCGGATCTCCGCCTCGATCTGAGCGCCGCGTCCCCCCTTCGGGGTGATGTGCCAGACATGCCGGACGTAGGGGACTTTGAGGCGGGCGGCGATGACCTTCGGGACGGGGGACAGGCCTCCGACCACCAGGTCGGGGGTCCAGGACTCCGCCAGTTCCAGGAGGGCGCCGAGCCGGGCTGCGGCCGTCTTGGAGTCCTGGCCGTAGTGCATGCGCTCGGAGGTGATGCAGACGGCGGGAAGTCCGACGGCCTCCGCTGCCTCCATGAGCGGCTCGTCGGCGGCCAGCAGGATCTCGTGCCCGGCGTTGCGCGCGGCCGAGGCGAGGGGGGCGACGCCGAAGACGACCGCCTGGCTGCCTCCGACGGTGAACAGGATCTTCATGGTGGTTCGGCTGCTTCCGGTGAGACGGTGGTGACGGTGGTCGGGGTCTTCCGGGGACGCTTCCGGATCACCACGCCTCGGCCGTTTCCATGATGTACCGGCCGTAGGGCGATGTGGCGAGACGGCTGCCCAGGTCGTAACAGGTCTCTCTGTCGATGTAGCCCATGCGCCAGGCGATCTCCTCGAGGCAGGCGATCCGCACGCCCTGGCGGTGTTCCAGGACCTGCACGTAGTTCCCCGCGTCGATCAGGGCGTCGTGGGTTCCGGCGTCCAGCCAGACGAATCCGCGGCCCAGCGGGATCAGCGTGGCCTCGCCCCGCTCCAGGTAGATCCGGTTGAGGTCGGTGATCTCCAGTTCTCCGCGCGCGGACGGCCGCAGCCCCCGCGCGAAGTCGACCACCTTGTGGTCGTAGAGGTACAGCCCGGTGATCGCCATGTTGCTCCGCGGCCGGGCGGGCTTCTCCTCGATCGCGACGAGCTCGTTCCGCTCGTCCAGGACGCCGACCCCGTAGCGTTCCGGATCGCGCACCGGATACCCGAAGAGGAAGCACCCCCGGACGTCCTCCGAGAGGCGCTGGAGCATGGGTCCGAACTCGTATCCGTGGAAGATGTTGTCGCCCAGCACCAGCGCGACGGAGTCGCCGCCGATGTGGTCGGCGGAGACCAGGAACGCGTCGGCGAGCCCGCGGGGCTCGTCCTGCTCGGCGTAGGTCAGGGAGATGCCGAGCCAGGAGCCGTCGCCCAGCAGCCGGTGGAAGGCCTGCGCCTCGTCCGGGGCCGTGATGATCTGGATGTCGGTGATCCCGGCCAGCATCAGCACCGAGAGCGGATAGTAGATCAGCGGCTTGTCGTAGACCGGGAGCAGCTGCTTCGAGGCGCCGAGCGTGATCGGGTGAAGCCTGGTTCCATTTCCGCCGGCCAGGATGACGCCTTTCACCGTGCCGCCTCCTCGCTGCTTCCGCGCAATCGGTAAATGTCGGAACTTCATATTGCGAAGGGCTGTTGCGGGCGGGCACCTTCGACGTTGCGCCGACGGCGAGGCGGTGGGCATTGACGGTATAAGTTCGGTCACCTTAGGCTTGCATCCGCCTGGTCCAGGCGTATCGCGCGCTGTCCGGAATTCTTTTCTTATTCAGGTGGTCCGGTGGAGAGGAAAGCCATGATGTCCGGCGACGAATCCGGGCGGGGATCCAGCATCGGCGTCATCGGGTGTGCCGACATCGCCGCGCGGCGGGCCCTGCCGGCCGTCCAGAGGTCCCCGTTCCGCCTGGCGGCGCTCGCGAGCCGCTCGCTCGAGAAGGCCGAGGGGTTCGCGGCCGGGTACGGCTGCAAGGCCGTCGCCGGTTACGACCGGCTCCTGGAGATGGCGGACGTCGACGCGGTCTACATCCCGCTGCCCAACAGCGAGCACGCCGAATGGGCGCGCCGGGCGCTGGACGCGGGCAAGCACGTCCTGGCCGAGAAGCCGGCGGTGACCGACGCGGAGACCGCCCGGGCCCTCGTGGCACTCGCGGAGGAGCGCGGCCTGCTCATCATGGAGAACTTCGCGTTCCTCCGGCACCCCCAGGGCGAGCGGGCGAGGGCTCTCGTGGACGGCGGCGAGATCGGGGAGCTCCGCGGGTACGACGGCTCGTTCGGCATCCCGCCGACCGATCCGAACGGCATCAAGTACCAGGCCGACCTGAACGGCGGGGCGCTGTGGGAGGTCGGCTGCTATCCGGTGCGCGCGGCGCAGGAGTACCTGGCCGCGCCGCTGGAGGTCCTGGGGGCAGGACTGAGATTCGATCCCGGCCTGGGCGTGGACGTCGGCGGGGTGGCGCTGCTGCGCGACGGCGACGGCGTCACCGCCACCTGCTCATTCGGGATGGCCCACGGCTACCGGTCGACCTACAGCCTCTGGGGGAGCGAGGGGCGGCTGGTGCTGGAATGGGCGTTCACCCCTTCGCGGGAGGCCCGCCCGGTACTGCGGCTCCAGCAGAGGGACCGCGAGACCAGGATCGTCGCTCCCGCGTCGGACCAGTTCGTCGGCGTGTTCACCGCGTTCCACGAGGCGATCCGCGATCCGGCGGCACGCCCGGCGCACCACCGCGAGCTGGTGCGGCAGGCAGACCTGATGGCCCGAATCCGGTCGCACGCCCTCGGGTGACCGTGCCCCGGCGGTCGATGCCGGCGCCTGCCGCCTCCCACGGGGAGCGACGGCTCGGCACGGCGTCCGTGGCCACCGGGCCCCTCCCGCCGTTCGTCATCTCAGGCCGTCCAGCAGGGGCGGGGCCCGGTGGCACTGCTCGTAGGCGGGCAGGAGGCCGGCGGCCGCCGCCTGGGCGAGCGTGGGCGCGGCCGCGTCCTTCGCCGAACGGATCGGCGGCTCCCGCAGGTTCCAGGGCAGCGCCAGATCGGGGTCGAGCGCGTCGATGTCGATCATCGTTCCCGGCTCGTACTCCTGCGAGCACAGGTAGCTCATGCAGGTGTCGTCGGTGAGGGCCAGGAACGCGTGGCCGATCCCGTCGGGCAGGTACACCGCCGTCCCGGACTCGGCGCTCTGGTAGGTGACGTCGTGGTGGCCGAACGTCGGCGAGCCCACGCGGATGTCGATGGCGATGTCCAGCGCGCGGCCGCGCACGCACGTGACGAACTTCGCCTGGCCGGGCGGGACCCTGGTGCCGTGGACGCCCCGGAGGGTGTTCCGGTGCGAGACGGAGAAGTTGACCTGCCGCACCGTCAGTTCCCAGCCGCTCTCGGCCAGCAGCGAACTGACCCTCACCGACTCGAAGAAATGCCCCCGGGAGTCGCTCAGGGGCTCGGGATCTATCCGGTACGCTCCGGGAACGGCCATTTCCGAGATCAGCACTGTGCGCTCCTTGAGTGGTCAGTTCCGCGGCCGTCCGGGTCGTCCGGCGCCAATGCTCCCGACCCCGGTATCCGAACCGGCGGTCGGTCGTCCGGCCCGCGGGCCCGCCTGCTCGCGCCTTCGGGTCGCCCGCGTCGCGAAAAATGCTGCTCACGGACCGCCAATTTTGCAAGAAAGGCCGTTCGAGTGAGGAGCACGCGCGGACAACGGGCCGTACGTTGTTCTGCCGAATTTCCGGAGAGGGAGAAGGATGACGACCGTCGGCATCATGGTGCACTGCCGCAATCTCGCCACCGAGGCTTGGGAGGAGCTGGTGTTCGGCCGGCCGGAGCACGACCGGCTCGGCGACCACGCGACCTTGGCGCGCGTCGTCCTGGGGCTGGCGCCGAGCGAGGAACCGGCCTGCGTCGTCTTCGGGCGGGGGACGTCCTGGCGCGACGGGCTCAACGAGGGCGACTACTCCAAGAGGTTCCTCCTGGACAACCTCGACCGGCTGCGCGAGTTCCCGTCGCTCGCGCCCCTGCTGGCGCGGGCCGAGGGCGGCGGCCGCCGCACCGCGTTTCGCCGGGCGATGGAGTCGGTGATCGTCACCGCCGAGGTGCGCAACTCCGTCGAGGAGATCGAGGCGGCCGCCGCGATCTTCACCGGGCACGGGGTGGAGAAGGTGATCCAGATCGCCGCCGCCAGCCACGCCCCCAGGTGCGTCAAGGAGCAGGCGGTGGCGCGTGCCCGCGGCCGGATCGACGCGGGGCAGACGTGGTTCACGGTCGCGACCGACATGCCCTACCACGGCACCAAGGCCGAGGACGTCGTCGTGCTGGAGCCGCTGCACCGCCGCGACCAGCCCATGACCCACGTGCGTCCGGGGCTTGCGGAGGTGATCGCGCCCTACTTCGGGCTGCCGGACGAGGACAAGAAGGAGTTCATCGCCCTCGTCGAGGAGTTCATGAGCCGGGCCGCCGGCAGGCGGGACGCGACCGCGCTCGAACGGGGCTGAAGGCCTCCACTCGCCTCGTCCGCCGAGACGCTGTGCCGCTGTGCCGCTGTGCCGCTGTACCCGTTCGGCCGGGGAGCGGGCCGCCCCGTCCGTTCGACTGCGCGTCCTCCACGGTTGAACGCGCGGGTTCCCGCGGTGTCGGGCTGCACGGTTTCGGTCGCACGGCAATGTCGGAGATGCCCGCCGTATCGGTGTGCCTCAGGGTGAACGCATGAGCCGGGCGCGGCGCATCCGGAGCGCGGCGCCCATCACGGCAGGAGGGGACGTGACGGACGGGAAGATCGCGCTCATCACGGGCGCCAACAAGGGCATCGGGTTCGCCGCCGCGCGGCGGCTCGGCGAGCGGGGGGTCGTCGTCCTGGTCGGCGCGCGCGACGAGACGCGCGGCAAGGAGGCCGCGAGCGCGCTGGCGGACGACGGCATCACGGCGGTGCCGCTGCGGATCGACGTGACCGACCCTGACGGTGTCGCCGGGGCCGCCCGCGAGATCGAACGCCGGTACGGCCGCCTGGACATCCTGGTGAACAACGCCGGCACCGCGGGCGGCTTCACCGGGGCGCCCGGCCAGGCGAGCGCCGCCGACCTGCGGGAGGTCTACGAGACCAACGTGTTCGGCGTGGTCACCGTGACCCGGGCGATGCTGCCGCTGCTGCGCCTTTCGGCGGCCGGGCGCATCGTGAATCTGTCCAGCCACCTGGCGTCGCTGACCCTGAATTCCGACCCGGCGTCTCCACTGGCGAACGTCAACATGATCGCCTACCAGTCTTCCAAGACCGCGCTGAACGCCCTCACGGTCGCCTATGCGAAAGAACTGCGCGGGACCTCCATAAAGGTGAACGCGGCCCTCCCCGGAATGGTGGCCACGGACCTCAACCACCGGCGCGGCGACCGGACCCCCGCCGAAGGCGCGGCGATCGTCGTCAGGCTCGCGCTGCTCGACGATTCCGGACCGTCGGGGCAGTGCCTCTCGGACGACGGCCCCGTCCCCTGGTAGCGGCCCGGCCGGGCTGAGCCGGGGCATGCCGGGAACGGGGCCTGGCTCCGGAGGCGGGCCCGCTGCCGATCCGGCGAATCGGGCCCGTGGCCGGTGTCACCTGCGCCGGCCTCGGCTGATCGCGCCGGCCACGTCCCGCCGGTCGCCTTTCGGGACACCTGGGCCGCGGCGCGCCCGGGCGGCTCAGGAGCGCTGCTGGATGCGGACCAGGTTGCCCGCGGGGTCGCGGAACGCGCAGTCGCGGACGCCGTACGGCTGCTCGGTCGGCTCCTGGACGACGTCGGCGCCGCTGGCCTGCACCTTCTCGAAGGTGGCGTCCAGATCGCCGGTGGCCAGCAGGATCCAGCCGTAGGTGCCCTTGGCCATCATCTCGGTGATGAGGCGCTTTTCGTCTTCGGTGAATTCGGGACCGACGGCCGGCGGCGCCAGCAGGATGGAAGTGTCGGGCTGGCCCTTCGGCCCGACCGTGATCCAGCGCATGTCGCCCTTGCCGACGTCGTTGCGGACCTCGAAGTCGAGATTGTCGCGGTAGAAGGCCAGAGAGGCCTCCGGGTCGTCGTGCGGAAGGAAACTCGCGTGAATGGTGATGTCCATGCCGGTCACACTAGTTGCGGCTCCGCGAACCGCGCTTCTCGATTCCTGATCGGTCGGGTCACCTCCTTCACGACGCACGGCGGCATTCCCCGCGTCACGTTCGCCACCTGCTGCCGGTAGACGCTCGGCGGCACGCCCACCAGCTCGGTGAAGCGCGTGCTGAAGGTGCCGAGGGACGAGCAGCCGACCGCGAAGCAGACCTCGGTCACGCTGAGGTCGCCGCGACGCAGCAGCGCCATGGCACGCTCGATGCGCCGCGTCATCAGGTAGGAGTAAGGCGACTCGCCGTACGCGCGCCGGAACTGGCGGCTGAGGTGCCCGGCCGACATGTGCACGCCCCGGGCGAGCGCCTCGACGTCGAGCGGCTGCGCGTACTCCCGGTCGATCCGGTCCCGCACGCGCCGGAGCCGTACCAGGTCGCTGAGGCGCTGCGCCTCGATGTGCGCGCTCGCCCACCCAGGGTGACACATGAGAGGATTCCTTTCGTCTGTCATGCGGGGTCGTGAGTAACCGGGTCAGGGAGCGGCCGGCCTCGATGCGGCGCGGCCGCCGCCCAGGTCAGGGTGACGGGGTCTCCCACACGAACCCGTCCGGGTCGGTGAACGGCCCGGCGTCGCCGCCGATCACGATCCGGTGTGATCCGGTGCCCTCCTCGGGGACGCCGGCGTCCTTGGCGAGGGAGCGGCGCTTGTAGAGCGCCAGCTTGATGGGGCTCGAGCCGGTGTCGAACTCGACGTACTTGCTGCCGAAGCTCTTGCCCACGGTGAGGCCCTGGTCGACGTAGAACTGCTTGCTCGCGGAGACGTCCTCGCAGCCCAGCAGCAGCACCATGTCGTCGAACTCCCGGGTGGCCGGGACCTTGTCCTTCTTCTTGGACGTCGCGACCTTCCAGATCGCCCCGTCCGGGGCCTGGACGACGCCGCCGTAGCCCCAGAGCGACTTCGAGGCCGGCTTCACCGCCGTCCCACCGGCGTCCAGGGCGGCCTGGATGAGCAGGTCGGCGTTGCCCGGCTGGGACACCGTGAGCGACAGCGTGTACCCGCGGAACCCTGTCGACGGAGGCTCCGAGGCCTTCAGGCGCACCTGCGAGTCCAGTCCGAGGGCCTCGGTGTAGAAGGCCTTGACGGCCGTGGGGTCTGCCACCTCGAGGGTGACGCAGTTGATGGAAGTCATGGCGGTCACGCTAGATGCGGGCCCCGCGCCCGCGCTTCTCGATTCCTGACCGGTCTGAGGACGCCCGCCCCACCGCCCTCACACGTCCGACAGCGCACCCCTCGCCGGCAGGGGCCGCCCGCTCAGCGGGGCCGCGGGACGGCCGACGCGGCGACATCCGCTTGTCGCTCATTGCGGTGACGTGATCTGGACATCACCCACGAGCGGTAGTTAATTTGAAAATCAGCCCGGCCCGCCACTGATCAGAAGCGGTCGGCGAAAAGGCCGGGAATCCCATTGTCGTGGACGGCCTTCGGGCTGCCCGAAAGCGATGCCGGAGGTCGTGGTCATGGCACCGAATTCCGTACGAGGCGCCGCGGTATCGGCCGCGCTGTCGCCCGCGATATCGGAAGAGGACGTCCGGGCGCCGGGCGGCGCGGAGAACATGGAGATCACGAGGCGGATGCGCGCCCTGTCGGACCTGGTGACGCCCTACGCCGTCCGGGTCGCCGCCACACTGCGGCTGGCGGATCTGATCGAGGCCGGTGCCCGCCGCCCCGGCGAGCTCGCCGAGCGGTGCGGGGCCGACGCGTCCGCCCTGGAGCGGCTGCTGCGGCACCTCGTCGCCAAGGGCGTCTTCGCGCAGCCGGAACCGGGGGTGTTCGCGCTCACCGAGCTGTCCCGCCTGCTGCTGACCGGGCAGCGCGACGGGGGCATGACCCCCTGGCTGGACAGCGAGGGCGGGCTGGGGCGTTCGGACGTGGCGCTGGGCCGGCTGCTCCAGGTCGTGCGCACCGGACGGCCCGCGTACGAGGACCTGTTCGGGCGGGCGTTCTGGGAGGACCTGGAGGCCGACCCCGAGCGCGGCAAGGCGTTCGACAAGCTGATGGCGGTGCAGGTCTCGTTCGTGGCGGACGAGGTCACGACCGCCTACGACTGGTCGAACGCCGGTCACGTCGTGGACGTCGGCGGCGGGACGGGCACGCTCCTGACCGCCCTGCTCACCGAGCATCCCGCCCTCCGCGGCACCCTCGTCGACCTGCCTTCGGCCGTCGAGACCGCCCGGCGCGAGCTCGCGGACGCCGGCCTGTCCGGCCGGTGCTCCTTCGCGCCGGGCAGCTTCTTCGCCCCGCTGCCGTCCGGCGGCGACGTGTACGTCCTGTCGAGGATCCTGCACGACTGGAACGACGACGCCGCCGCGGCGATCCTGCGCCGCTGCGCCGAGGGCGCGGGGCCCGCGGGCCGGGTGCTGGTCATCGAGCAGCTCGTCGACGACCGTCCGACCGCCGCGATGACCACCGCCATGGACCTGCGGATGCTCGCCACGTTCGGCGGGCAGGAGCGCTCGCTCGGGGAGTACCGCGCGCTCGCGGCGGCCGCCGGGCTCTCGCCGCGCGAGCACATCGTCACCAGGTCGGGACGCTCGATCCTCGAATTCGCGGTCGGTTCCTAGGCCGGCGTCCGGCGTTCAGGTCGCATTTCCGGATATCGCCGCTCGCTCTAATGGATTCCACCCATCCTTGACCGGGACTGAAGAGCCCTTCGGCAGGCTGCGAAAGTGTCGTGTCCAAAGGCTGGCCGGCAGATCCTGGAAGGACGAACATGGGGACGGTCGAGGTTCCGGTTCTGATCGTGGGCGGCGGAGGATGCGGCCTGTCCGCCTCGAATTTCCTGTCCGACCACGGTGTCGGCCATCTGCTGGTGGAACGGCACCCGGACACGTCGGAGATACCGAAGGCGCACTACCTCAACCAGCGCACGATGGAGATCTTCCGCCAGCACGGGCTCGACGGGGAGGTGGTCGGGCAGGGCGCGCCGGTGGAGATGTTCGGCAAGGTGCGCTGGCTGACCTCGCTCGGCGGCGAGGGGGCGGTGGACGGCCGGGTGGTCTACGAGATGGACGGGTTCGGCGGCGGTTCGCTGCGCGACAGGTACGCCGCGGCCGGACCGATCCTTCCCTACAGGCTGCCGCAGCACCGGCTGGAGCCGGTGCTGCGCCGGCACGCCGAGAAGCGCAACCCCGGGCGCGTCCTCTTCGGCCACGAGCTGGTCGCCTTCTCCGACGAGGGCGACCGCGTCGTCGCCGAGATCCGCGAAGCCGGAACCGGGCGGATCACCACGGTCGCCGCGCGGTACCTGATCGCGGCCGACGGCGGCCGGACGGTCGGCGCCGCCCTCGGCGTCGAGATGCGGTACCTGCCCGGGGGCCTGGCCGGGTCCCAGCAGGTCACGACCGCCTTCTTCACCGCCGACATGTCGGCGGTGTGGCACGAGGGCGCGCACATCACCCACTTCCTCAACCCGTACGACCCGCACCTGTCGTGCAACCTCATCGAGATGGGGCCGAGATGGGGGAAGGAATGCGAGGAGTGGGTCCTGCACTTCCCGCCCAACGCACCCGTCCAGTCGGACGAGGAGTCGGTCGTCGCCAAGATCCGTGACGTCCTGGGCCTGCCCGACCTGGACCTCACCCTGCGCCACGTGACGCGATGGACGGTGGAGGCGGTGCTCGCCGACCGCTACCGGGACGGGCGGGTGCTGCTCGCCGGCGACGCCGCCCACCGCCACATCCCCACCGTCGGGCTCGGCCTGAACGGCGGGATCCAGGACGTGCACAACCTCGCGTGGAAGCTGGCCGCGGTGCTCGACGGCGCCGCGCCCGACGGCCTCCTCGACACCTACGAGGCGGAGCGGCGGCCGGTCGGCAGGAGCAACGTCGAATGGGCGGGATCCGTCGCGTCCCACCACCAGTCGATCCTGAACGCCGTCGGCCTCGGGCCGCGCGTCCCGGCGGAGCGCCGGGGGCCGATGTTCGCCGCCCACTTCGACCCCTCGCCGCTCGGCGCCGCCAGGCGGGCGCGGGCGGCGGAGATCTTCCGAACCCACCGCGGCGCGAGCGAGGCGCACGACATGGAGCTCGGCTTCGCCTACGAGGAGGGCGCGGTCGTGCCGGACGGAGCCCCGCCGCCGCGCCGCGAGCCCCTTCGCGACGTGTACCGCCCCACGACGCGCCCCGGGCACCGGCTGCCGCACGTCTGGATCGGAGACGACGGCCGGCGCCTTTCCACCCACGACCTGGCCGGCGCCGCGACCGGCTTCGTGCTGCTCGCCGGGCCGGACGGGGCGGCGTGGTGCGAGGCGGCCGCGCGGGTCGCCGAGCGGTACTCGGTCACGATCCGAGCGGTGCGGATCGGGGACGGCGCGGAGTTCGCCGACACCGGCGGCGGGTGGGCGGCCGTCCGGGAGACGACCGGCGAGGGCGCCGTCCTGGTGCGTCCCGACAACCATGTGGCCTGGCGGAGCATCGGCGGCAGCGAGGACCCCGCGGGCGTTCTGGGGCATGCGGTCTCCCGCGTCCTGGGCGTCGACGCCCGCCCCATGGCCTGAACGGCTTGACCGGACGGCCCGGCGAGGGCGGCCAAGGCGGGTGCCGAGCGACGGCAGGAGTCCGGCACCCGCCGATCCGCGCATTCACTGATCGCGCCGACGCCGATCACGGTGCCCTTCGAACGGACGCGGACGCCGACGGCGACATTACGCGCCCGGCGGCGCGTTGATGGCCGTCCATATTCGGTGGTCTATTTCGCTGCCAGGGCTTTCTTGCATTCCGTCCCGATGACGCGCCGACCGGCCCGGTGAGACCGTTCACGTATTGTCAATCCGCGGAACACGAGCAGGTCGAGAAAGGTTCGGCGTCCAGTGCGGACTTCACTTCACCGCCGGTGGCCGAGTGTTCCGGCCGCGATCTGCTCCCGATCGCGCGGCAGCGCCCATCCCGCGAACCCGGACTCCAGCGCGGGATCCCTCGACAGGATCGCCGCCTGCAACCGCTGCAACCGGGAACAGGGCTCGACGCCCAGTTCATTGTTGAGCACCGAGCGCAGCCGGTGAAACGCCTGCAGTGACCGGCCGACGTGCCCCGCCCGGTACAGCGCGGTCATCAGGAACGCGCACAGGTTCTCGTTCATCGGATTCCGGGCCGTCGCCATCGTGAGCTCGCCCAGCAGATCGGCATGCCGCCCCAGCGCCAGATCGGCCTCGATCCGCCGCTCCAGCGCCCCCAGCCGGCACTCCTCGAGCGACGCCACCTCGATCTCCAGCACCGGACCCTTGCGGACGTCCACCAGGGCGGGACCGTGCCACAGCTGCAGCGCCTGGCTGAGCTCCTGCGCCGCCAACCGGTGATCCCCCGCCTCGGCGGCCGCGCGACCTGCGCGAACTCCCCGGTCGAAGGCCTCCACGTCCGTCTGGCAGGCGTCTCCCTCGAACAGGTAGCCGTAGTGGCAGGTGCTGAGCACCGTCCGGGCGCCGTGCTGGTCGGAGTCGGCCGCGGCCAGTGCCTTGCGCAGTTGCAGGACGTAGGTCTGCAGGGTGGTGGCGTAGCTGCGCGGCGGGCTGTCCCCCCACAGTTCCTCGACGAGCGTCGGGACCGTGACCACCCGGCCCGCGTTCAGCGCGAGGAGGGCCAGCACCTGGCGCTGCTTCGGCGCGCTGATCGTCACCGGCCTCCGGTTCAGGTGCAGCGACAGGGTGCCGAGCAGCCCGATGCTGAGCGGTCTGGGAGCCCCGTTCATGCCGTCTCCTCTCATAACCCCTGGTGAGACAGGTGGATCTGGTCCGCTGTGTGAGTATGCCTCCAGGGCGGCGGCAATTTCCAGATCAAGACGATCGTGACATTTCACTTTCGATACCTGATAATGGTCACCTGCCCGGCTTGGCGGCCCTGCCTCGGCGCAAAGGCCGACCGGCTCACCTTCGCTTCTGCGGCTCAAATCCGAAGCCGCCGGGCGGGAAATCCATCGCACTTAGTTCGCGGCCGTAGAAAGCGATCTTGGTAGTGGGCGCCCGAGAATGCGGGACGGGTACGGCGTGATCTGCGCCTTTTTCCGCGCCGTTACGGGACGTGCTCGCGGCACCACGATCGCGGACATCTCGGCGGGCCCCGGGACGGGCGGCGCGGTTCCCGGTCCGCCGGCGCCGCCCCGCCGAATGAGGCGACCTCGCCGTCCCCGCCCGGCGCGGTCGCGGCGCCGGGTCCACCGGCGCTTGACCGGGATTCGTGGAATCCCGGTCAGACTGCCACGACACCGTATCCACGAAGGGCAGGCGAAATGGTGGTCAACGGGCAGGAGCAGGGACGGGAAAGGCCCCACGTGGTCATCGTCGGAGGTGGCATCGCGGGGCTCGCGGCGGCGTTCTTCCTGCGGGACGAGCCGGTCCGCGTGACGGTGCTCGAAGGGGCGTCCAGGCTCGGCGGGAAGCTGGCCGTGTCCGAGGTCGAGGGGGTCGCCGTCGACGCGGGCGCGGACATGGTCTGGCGCCCCAAGACCGCCGGGCTGATCGCGGCGGCCGGGCTCGGCGACCAGATCACGCTGGCGGGCACCACCTCGGCGGCGATCTGGACCAGGGGGAAGATGCGGCCGCTGCCCGAAGGCCAGTTCATGGGCGTGCCCTCCGACATGGACCAGCTCGCCGCGTCCGGCCTGCTGTCCCCCGAGGGGGCGGCCCGGGCGCGGGAGGACCTCGAGATGCCTTCGACCGTCCGCGACGGGGACGTCGCCGTCGGGGCCCACGTCGCGCGGCGGCTCGGGCAGGAGGTCGCGGACCGCATCACCGACCCGTTCCTCTACGAGATGTGCGCCGGCCGCGCCGAGGATCTGTCCTACGAGGCCACGCTGACCCTGCTGGCCACCACGTCCGACAAGTACCAGTCCCTCGCCGAGGCGGCCGGCTCGCTGATCGCGACGCCGCACCCCAAGAAGACGGGCATCGCCACCATCACGGGCGGGCTGGGCAGGCTGCCCGACGCCCTCGCGAAGGCGGTGGTCGCCGCCTCGCCCGGAGCGTCGGTGCGGACCAGGGCCGCGGTCAGGGAACTCGCGCGGACCGAGGACGGCTGGCGGCTGGGCGTCGAGTCCGCCGCCGGGACCGAGCACATCGCCGCGGACGCCGTCATCCTCGCCGTCCCGGCCGGCCCGGCGAGCAGGCTGCTGGCCGGGGCGACCGGGGCCACCCAGGCCACCGCCGAACTCGCCGGGATCCCGTACGCCGGGGTGGTCGACATCACCCTCGCCTACCCCCGCCGGGCGTTCCCGGGCGGGCTCGCCGAGCGGGGGATCTGCGGCTACCGGGTACCCGCGGTGGACGGGCGGGTCGTCAAGTCGGTCACGTTCTCGACCGTCAAGTGGCCCCAGGCGGCGGCGGAGGTGGAGATCGTGCGCTGCCGGGCCGGACGCATGGGCGAGGAGGACCTCCTCCAGCGCGACGACGCCGACCTCGCCGGGCTGGCGGCGTCCGAACTCGCCGAGGCCACCGGGGTGGTCGGCGACCCGGTCTCCACGCGGGTGACCCGGTGGGACGACTCGATGCCGCAGTACCTGGTCGGCCACGGGGACCGGGTCGCGCGGATCCGTACCGCGGTCGCGGCCCAGCCGGGGCTCGCGCTCTGCGGCGCCGCGTACGACGGGGTCGGCGTCGGCCACTGCATGGCCACCGCGCGCAAGGCCACCCACCAGGTGCTGACCTCGCTGGGCACCGCCGGCTCGGCCGCCGTGAAGGGCTGAACCCGGAGGCCGCCCCGACGTCGACGGCGCCCGGCGGTGCGCGCCCGCCCCGGGTCAGGGGCGGGTCGCCCGCACGAAGGTGATCCGGCCGAACCTCATGTCGGCCTCCCCGACCGCCCGGGCATCGTCGAACCCGGCCTCGGTGAGCAGCGTGACGATCCCCTCGCCGTGGCCGCCGGCCACGTCCACGACGTGCGCCGGGCGGGACCGCCTGAGGCGCAGGTGCGGGCGTCCGTGGCCGCGCCCGCGTCCGTGGCCGCCGCCGCCATGGGCGTGCGCCGAGTGGCCGGCGTCCTCGGCATCGGACGAGGGACCGCTGAAGTCGGCGATGGTGACCTGCCCTCCCGGCCGGAGGGCGCGCATCGCCTCCCGCGCGAACCCGCTGCGGCCCTCCTCGTCGATGTGGTGCAGGGCCAGCGACGAGACCACGTGGTCGAGCGAGCCGTCGTCGGCGGGGATCCGGTCGGCGAAGCCCTGGACGAGGGTGAGGTCGAGGCCGCGGCGGCGCGCCTTGCGCGCGGCCTTGCGCAGGGCGTCCGGGTCGGGGTCGAGACCGGTCAGTTTCGCGGCCGGCTGAGCCGCGAGGACGGCGAACGTCAGGTTGCCGGTGCCGCAGCCGACGTCGGCCACCGTCTGGCCGGGCTCGACGCCGGCGAGCCCGGCCGCGCGCTCGTGCAGCGCGCGGACTCCGACCGCCCTGGAGAAGAGGTCGTAGAACGGGAGGAGCCAGGTCTTGCCCGCGCCCGGCAGGAACGAGCGGTCCCGCTCCTCCGGGGTCCGGTGGTCGAGGATGCGTACGTCCATGGAGCGCCCCTTCGCGCGTTCGTGGCGGGCCCGACCGTCGACGGGCCCGTGACGGACGTGGCGCCGTCACCTCCGAGTCTTGGACATTCCGCGGTCGCGCAGCAGGACATACGTTGGGGACCGTGGGACATTCTTCGGTCGAGACCTCACCGGGCCCTCCGTCGAGGCTGCGCACGATACGAGTCGACGGGACGCCCGTCTACCGCTACCAGCAGCGCCCCGGGCTGCCCCCGGTCTCGGTGACCCGTTTCGACTCGGCGGGCGCCCACGCCGACCTGCCGCCGGACCACCGGCACGCCCACGACTTCCTCGTCCTGGTCTACGTCGAGGAGGGCGCGGGCTCGGTGACCATCGACGGAGCCGAACGCCTGCTGCGCGCGGGCGAGGTCCATGCCGTGTCGCCCGGCCAGGTCATCGGCGTCACGGCCTTCACCGAGCTCGCCCGCACCCGCGCGTGGGCGGTCGCGTTCACTCCGGACGCCGTCCCCGCCCTGGCCTCGGTCTCCCCGCTGGCCTGGACGCACCACCCCCTCCTCGCCCTGTTCGCCGCGGGGCACGAGCGGGTCGCCGAACCCGACCGGGCGGCCTGGTCGTCGCTGCTGGCGGACCTGGCGGACGAGCTCGCCGACCCGAGCCGCCTCGGGGCCCGCGAGGCCATCGCCGCCACGCTGACCCGGCTCCTGGTCGCGGCCGCGCGGCTGGCCCCTTCCGCCCCGGGCGCCCCCGACCCGCTGGTCGAGCAGGTCTTCGCCGAGATCGAGGCGACGTTCCGCGAACCGGTCTCCGCCGCGGACGTCGCCCGCACCCTCGGCTACACCCCCGGCCACCTCACGACGCTCGTCCGCAGGCGCACCGGCCGGCCCCTCCTCGAATGGATCACCGAACGGCGCATGATCGAGGTCCGGCGCATGCTGCGCGAGACGGACCTGCCGCTCGACGCCGTGGCGGCCCGGACCGGCCTGCGCGACGCCGCCTACCTCGTCCGCCGCTTCCGCAACCGCTACGGCGTCACCCCGGAGCGATGGCGCCGCGCCGAACGAGCCCGGCCCTGACGACGACCCGCGCCGAGCCGCCCTGCACGCCGGATGCCTCGGTGCCGACGCGCCGGGCGCGAGACCGAGCACAGCCGACCTAACCGAACGTCGGGCGGACGGTGGTCGTGCCGCTCCTCGTGCGGGGGTGGGTCACAATGCCGGTGTGACGGGGCTGCTCGATGATGCCGCACTGGCGAGATCGCCGGTCGTGGCGAACTGCGCGATGAACCGCGAACGGTCGCTCAGCGGCTCCAACGGTTACGGCAGGGAGCTCGGCATCGACGTCATGGCCGAGATGAGCGCCCGTGCCAGGGCGTCGACGCCCGTCCGGTGGCTGGACCTGTGCTGCGGGAGCGGACGGGCACCGGCCGAGGCGGCCCGACTCGCGACCGAGCGCGGCCTGACCGATCGGGTGGAGATCATCGGGCTCGACCTGGTGGATCATTTCGTCCCCGGCCCCCACCCGGCGATGGTGCGGCTGATCAGCGGTTCGGTGGCCCGGTGGGTCCCCGACGGCCGCTTCGACCTGATCACGTGCGTGCACGGACTGCACTACGTGGGCGACAAACTCGGCGTCCTGAGCCGCGTCGCGTCGTGGCTCACCGGCGACGGGCTGTTCATCGCCAACTTCGACGCCCGCTCGGTCCGCCGGGCCGACGGCACCCCCGCCGGTCGTACGCTCACCGCCCGCTTGCGCGCGCAGGGCTTCGCCTACGACTCCGCCCGCCGTCGCGTCTCCCGCCGCGGACACGGACAGGTGCGGCTCCCGTACCGGTATCTGGGAGCCGACGATCAAGCCGGTCCCAACTACACCGGCCAGCCCGCCGTCGACTCGTTCTACGACCCGCTCCCGTGAACCCTGCTCAGTGACGTGCCCACCACCGGCTCATCTGTAGGGCGGGTCAGGTGCTCCGCGCGAGTCAGGACAGCTCGGACCGCACTCGTGCTGCCGAGGGGCCTGTCCGCCGGGTCCTTGGCGAGGAGGCTCATCAGCGACGGGCCCAGCGGTGTCCCCGCAGGCCGGGGGGTGAGAGGCGGCTCGGTCAAGACGGCAGCCATCGCCGCCGCCGGGGTCGGCCTGCAGAAGGCCGGCCGTCCTTCGACGGCGTAGAAGAGCGTGACGCCGAGTCCCCACAGATCGGTGGCGGACGAACTCTCGAGTCCTCGGCTCGCGTCGCCTTCGCGGCGACGCCGCAGGCGAGCGCGGTCGCCGGGGCGGGTTCGGAGATCCGGTTGACGCCTGCCATGGCTAACCGCTAACTATTAGCTAACCGTTAGGGGTGAGCCATGCAGGACGCGGTGCTGGCCATGCTCGCGAAGGAGCCGTCGCACGGGTACCGCCTGCGCGAGCGGCTCCGGCGGGCGCTCGGGCCGCTCGGCGGGTCGATGAACGCGGGCCAGATCTACGTGACGCTCGCCCGGCTGGAGAAGGCGGGCATGGTGGCCTGCGAACGGGAGGACGGCCTGCCGGACCGCCCGGACCGCAAGGTGTACGCGCTGACCCCTGCCGGGCAGCAGCGGGTGGCCGCCTGGCTGGCCGAGACGGACTGGCCCAAGCCGAACCTCGCGGAGTTCCATCTGAAGCTCGCCGCCGCCGCGGCGGCGCGGCTCGCCGATCCGGTGGAACTGGTGGACGGCCAGCGCCGGGAACTGCTGCGGCGCCTGGGGGACGTGCAGCGCGCGGTGCTGTCCGAGCCGGAGGGCTCGACCTCCGGCCTGCTCCTGGAAGGGGTCGCGTTGCGGCTGCAGGCGGACCTGCGCTGGCTGGCGGCCTGCGAGCGCGTCTGGTCGAGGGTCGACGACGAATCCGAGGATGCATGAACGAGTGCGGCGCGGTGCTGCGGGCCCGCGGCCTGTGCAAGGAGCACGGCCAGGGGCAGGCCCTGGTGCGGGCGGTCGACGAAGTCGACCTGGACGTCCCGGCAGGGCAGACGCTTGCGGTGACGGGCCCCAGCGGCTGCGGAAAGTCCACACTGCTCCACCTGCTGGGCGGCCTGGAACGCCCGACCCGCGGCGAGGCGTGGCTGGCCGGCAGGCGCATCGACAGCGTGAGCGAGCGGGCGCTGGCGCGGTTGCGGCGCCGGTCGGTGGGCTTCGTCTTCCAGGCCTTCCACCTGGTGGAGGAGCTCTCCGCGGCGGAGAACGTGGAACTGCCCGCGCTCCTGGCCGGGCGTTCACCGCGCGCGGCCAGGCGCCGCGCGGCCGCGCTGCTGGAGCAGATGGGGCTCGCCGGGCGTGCCCGGCACCTGCCCTGGCAGCTGTCGGGCGGCCAGCGCCAGCGGGTCGCCATCGCCCGCGCGCTGGTGAACGAGCCGCTGGTCCTGCTGGCCGACGAGCCGACCGGGAACCTGGACACCACGGCGACGCGCGAGGTGCTGAGGCTCTTCGAGGACCTGCGGTCCGCGGGGCAGACCCTGGTGATCGTCACGCATGACGAGCGGGTCGCGGCCACCGCGGACCGGATCGTCTCGATGCGGGACGGGACGTTCGTCGACGACACCCGGCTCGCGGGCGGTACGGGGTTCGGGGGCGGCACGGGGTTCGCGGGCGGTACGGGGTTCGTGGGCGGTACCGGGCGGCTCGACGGCCTGATCGAGTTGGGGGACTGAACGCCGTGGGGCGCATCCTGCTCGTCTTCCGGCTGGTCGCGGCCGACGTCCGCCGGCATCCCGCCCAGGCCGCGATCCTCCTCGTCTCGATCGTCGCCGCCACCGCCGCGCTGAGCCTGGGCAGGTCACTGCACGGAGCGACCGAAACGCTCTACCGGCAGACGCGGGCGGCCACGGCCGGACCGGACCTTGTCGCGTACTCGCCCGGCGCCGACCGGACCGACATCAGGGCCCTGAAGTCGTTGGAACGCGCGCCAGGGGTGGTCGCGCACAGCGGACCGCACCGCGAGTACTACACGAAGCTCACCGCGCACGGCTCCACGGGTGCCGCGGTGGTGCAGGTCGCCGGCACGGCCCCGGGACCGGTCGACCGTCCGCTGCTGACCTCGGGCCGCTGGGTCCGTCCCGGCGGCGCCGTGTTCGAACGCGGCTTCGCCGCCGCGCTCGGCGTCCGCGTCGGCGACCGGGTCACCGTCGCGGGCCGCACGCTCCCGGTCGTCGGGGTCGCCGTGACCGCGGCCCGGTCGGTCTACCCGTGGGCACCGGGGATCGGGCCGGGCGGCGGTCCGAGCGACGGCGGCGGTCTGGTCTGGCTCGCCGAGCCCGACACCCGTGCGCTGAAGTCGCCCGACGTCCCGGTGACCTCCTTCATCGGCCTGAGGCTGCGAGATCCCGACGCGGGCCTGACCTGGAACAGCCACGATCCCGCGATGGCCCCGTTCCTCGCCGAGACGGGGGTGACCATCAGGCCCTGGCAGGCCATAGCCGGCCAGGATTCGGTCATCCTCAAGGGCAGCCAGCCGATCCTGGTCATCGGCGGCTGGCTGCTCGGCTTCCTGGCCATCGGCGGCGTGGCGACGCTGGCGGCGGGACGCGCCGCCGCGCAGACCCGCCGCGTGGGACTGCTCAAGGCCGCCGGTGCCGCGCCCGGTCTCATCGCCGCCGTCCTGTTCGCCGAATACCTGACCATGGCCCTTCTCGCGGACGTGCTGGGGCTGGTCGCCGCACGGCTGATCGAGCCGTCCCTCATCAATCCGAGCGCCGGCCTGATCACCACCGCCGCCGGACCGACCGCCGGCACCGTCGCCCTCACGACCGTCGTCGCCCTGGCCGTCGCGGGTCTCACCACCCTCGGCCCGACCGTGCGGGCCATGCGCACCGAGACCGTCGCCGCGCTCGCCGACGGCGCCCACCGGCCCCGGCACCGGGCCCGCCTGACCAGGCTTTCCGCGCTGCTGCCGACCCCGCTCCTGCTCGGGCTGCGCCTGGTCGCCCGCCGGCCCGGCCGCGCCGTCCTGCACGCCTGCAACACGGCGACCACGCTGGCGATGGTGACCGGCCTACTGGTGATCTTCGACCAGCCCGCGAAGGGCTATCCGGGGTCCGCCATGGCGAACCATCTGCGGGACGCCCAGGAGCACCACGTGATCCTGGGCGTCACCGCCACGCTCATCGCCCTCGCCGCCATCAACACCGTCACCACCACCTGGACGACGGCTCAGGAGGCGCGGCGGACCATGGCCATCGCCCGCACCCTCGGCGCCACACCCGGACAGATCACCGCCGGACTCTCCACCGCGCAACTGCTGCCGACACTGCCCGGTGCCCTCGCCGGCCTCGCCATGGGCCTCGTCCTGTGCCTGCCGTTCAGCGCCCCGAACACGAGCTGGCCCTCCGCGTGGGTGCTGTTCGCCGCCGCACTCGCCGCCCTCCCCGTGACGGCCGCCCTCACCGCGGTGCCCGCCCGGATCGCGGCCCGCCGGTCAGTGGCGCAGACCCTCAGCGGCGAAGCGCCGTGAGCTCCGGCAGGGTCGCGGTGAACTCCGGCTCGGCGGCCCCGACCCGGGCCGCCGAGCGGCTCCGGGCGGGCAGGTCGGCGGCCTCGACGCCGACGCCGAACATCCGGGTGTCGCCTCGGCCCTGGAGCCACAGCCCGTCGGTGTACGGCGCGTACAGACGCACGCCCGCCGGGATGTTCGCCGGACGCACGACGGTCTCCTCGGGCGACGGGCGCCAGTTGGTGATGTCGTCGAGGACCGCCACGACCTCCGCCTGCGGATTGAGCGCGGCCAGCTCGGCGGCTCCGGCGGGTCCACCGGCGTAGACCGAGACGTAGACCTTGCCGCCCGTCACACCGCGCGTCCCCCGGTCCAGCACCTCGTTTCAGGCGTGCCGCGAAAAGCGATGAGGCACAGCGTATTCACCCGGTCATCACCGAGATGCGCCGGGTGACCGCGGAGTTCTAGGAGACGGCGCCGCGACCTGCGTGCGCCGTGACAAGGCGGTGCCGCATCTCGCCGATGGTCTCGACCTGGGTGACGAGCTCGTCGCCCGGCGCCAGCCACCGCTGCGGGGTCCGTCCGAGACCCACGCCGGCGGGGGTTCCGGTGAAGACGAGGTCTCCGGGCAGCAGCGTCAGCAGCGCCGACAGGGCGGCTACCAGGCGGGGCACGGAGAAGATCATGTCGCCTGTGCGGGCCCGCTGCAGGTGCTCCGCTCCGATTCGGCACCCCAGCGCCACGTCGTCGGGGTCGTCGAACTCGTCCACCGTCACCAGGCAGGGGCCGGTCGGCCCGAACCCGGGCAGTGACTTGCCCAGGCTGAACTGGGGAGCGGGCCCCGCGAGCTGCGTCCTGCGCTCGGACAGGTCCTGGCCGGCCGTCAGCCCGGCGACGTGGTCCCAGGCGTCCGCCTCGGCGACGTGCCGGGCGGTCCTGCCGATCACCGCGACGAGTTCGACCTCCCAGTCGGTGTGGCCGCCCTCCGGCAGGGCGATGTCCCCGTACGGCCCCGTGATGCAGGTGGGGAACTTGGTGAAGACGACGGGCCGCTCGGGCGCCGGCAGGCCGGATTCCGCGGCATGGGCGTGGTAGTTCAGCCCGATCGCGAACACCTGCCGCGGCGCCGGCACGGGCGCGCGCAGATCCGCGGGGGAGTAGGGCTCGGGGGCCGGGAGCCGGGGAAGCCCCGCGACCCAGGCGGTGAACTCGTCCCAGCGTTCGTAGACGGCGGAGGGGTCCGGGCCGAACCCGCCTGAGCTGGCGTGTTCGACGTCGACGGCGCCGTCCCCCGTGAGGAGGGCCAGCCGGCCTTTCAGGTTCGCGACGCGCACGAGCGCTCCTCACGGGGGGATTCGACGATCTCGATGGTCAGGCCCTGCGGGTCGCGGAAGTACGCGACGCGGCGGCCCAGGTTGGGCCCGGACGTGATCGGCACCGGGGCGGCGCTCCGGGGACGGGCGCCCAGGGACGACAGCCGGGCGAACTCGGCGTCGAGGTCGTCGGCGGTCAGGCAGAGATGGGCGGTGCCGGGGTTCTTGGTCTCGACGTCGACCGGGGTCCCGGCGGGCTCGAGGTACTGGATCAGCTCCAGCCGCACGTCGCTGCCCGGGATACGGAAGATCGCGATGTCCAGCCGCGCACCCGGGTAGCCGACCTGGTCGGCGGTGTAGGGCGCGTCGTAGATCCGCCGGACCTCCGGGGGAGCGTCGAACAACCGCTGGTAGAAGCCCGCCGCCGCGCCGACGTCGGCGACGGTGAAACCCATGTGCGATACACCGGTGAGCATGGCGGCCTCCTACACTTCGGCAGGGTCGACGACGCGGCCCTCGCGCGCCGACCGGTACATGGCGGCCACGAATTCGACCGCCCCGAGCCCGATCTCGCCGGGCGAGCCGTTGCCGGCGCGGCCGAGGACCACGTCGACCAGGTTGCGGGCGGGCGCGTGTTCGGGATTGCGCTGCTGGACGGGCAGTTCCAGCAGGTTCTTGGTCATGCCGGCGACGTGGATCGAGGCCGTGCCCCGGTTGACGTCGAGCAGGACGTGGCCGTCCCGGCCGAAGATCTCGAACCGGGCGATCTCGTCGTGGCCGGGCAGGACGGCGCCGGTCGAGCTGAGCACGCCGACCGCGCCCCCGTCGAACCGGATCGCCACCCCGTCGGCGAGGTCGACCGGCAGTTCGAAGTTCGAGGAGAAGGCGCTGACCCCGCTCGGGCGCAGGCCGGTGAGCCACAGCATCAGGGCGGCGGCATGGGTGATCTGGGTCTGGCCCTGCCCGCCTCCCGACAGGGCCGGGTCGCTGTAGGTGCTCGCGGCGGGGGCGTTCACGGGATATCCCCACAGGTCGCGGTACGGCTCCGGGTCCCCCCGGTACAGCTCGCGGACGGCGGAGGCGTACAGGCAGGACACGTGCTCGATGGGCCCGATCACGCCGGCGGCCAGCTCCTGGCGGATGGTGAGGGCGTGCCGGTTGTAGTGCCACGGGTAGTCGACGAGCAGTTCGGCGCCGCGCTCGCGGGCCAGGTCGAGCAGTTCGCGGCCGTGCCGGGGTTCGATGACCATCGGCTTCTCCAGGAGGGTGGGCAGGCCGTGGCCGAGGGTGAGCCGGGCGAGCGGGTAGTGCATCGCGTGGGGGACCGCGATGACGGCCGCGTCGACCTTCACCTCGTCCAGCATCTCCTCGGCGGTGGCGAACGCGGCCCCCACCTCGTAGGCGTCGGCCGCCGCGGCCAGCCGGCGCGGGTCGGGATCGGCCAGCGCGGCGATCTCCGCGTCGAGATGCCCGGTGATCGCGGGGAGGTGGGCGAACGTCGTCCACCAGCCGCAGCCGATCACCGCTACCCGCACCCTGCTCACGTCCGTGCCTCCTCGGTGCCGAGCCGGAAGATCCGCTCGGCGTTGCCGCTGAACATCGCGCGCCGCTCGGCCTCGGCGAAGTCCGAGATGATCTCGGCGTAGGCGTCCACCACGTCGCCGTAGGAGCTGTAGAGCCGGTCGACCGGCCAGTTCGTGCCGAAGAACGCCCGTTCGGCGCCGAACGCCTCGACGCACTCCAGGACCCACGGGCGCAGGCTGGCCGTCGTCCAGCGGTGGTCGGCCTGGCCGAGCCCGGAGATCTTCACGACGACGTTCGGGGCCTCGGCGATGTCGCGCATGGCGTCCCGCCACCGGCGGAAGTACTCGCGATCACGGTGCCGCGGGTAGCCCGCGTGGTCGATGCACAGGGTGGTGCCGGGAAAGCGCTCGGCCAGCCGCCGCGCTTGGGGGAACTGCTCCAGGAGCGGATCGTCGCAGCAGACCAGCCCGTGGCGCTCCAGCAGGGAGTAGCCGCGCGTCCACGACTCGTCGGTGAGGTAGCCGTCGTACCGGAGGTCGCGTATCCCGCGCAGGTTGGGGGACTCGGCGTGCCTGGCCAGCGTCTCGGCGGTGTCGGGACGGGTGAGGTCGGCGTAGGCGACGATGCCCTGCGGGGCACCCAGCCGGTCGGCGAACGCCTGCAGCCAGCGCGTCTCCTCCACGGGGTCGTCCGTCCCGATCGCGGCCTGGACGTGCACGACCTTGCGGACGTTGTGGAAACGCGTCTCGGCCACGAAGTCGTCGGCCCAGTAGCGGCGCGCCCGTATCGCTCCGTCGGGGCCGACGACCGGGTCCTGCGGCGCGTCCGGCTCCAGCCACTCGTAGCGGAGCCGGGGATGGCCGAGGTCGTGGAAGTGCACGTGGGTGTCGACGAACGGCAGGTCGGCCATGTCACCCGGCTCCGGGGACGGCGCCGAGGCGGGCTCCGCCGTCCACGTCGAGCGTGACGCCGGTGAGGAACCCCGCCTGGTCGGAGAGGAAGAAGAGGGCGGCGTCGGCGACGTCGTCCTCGGTGGCGTTGCGGCCGAGCGGGTTCGTGGCGGCGGTGGCCGCCATGACCTGCTCGGCAGACAGGCCGGTGCGGCCGGTCTTCCATTCCAGGACCCGCCGCCCCATCTCGGTCGTGGGGCAGCCGACCGGGCAGACGCAGTTGGCGGTCACACCGGCGGGCGCCAGTTCCGCGGCCACCGACTCGGTCAGCCCGACGAGCCCGAACTTGGACGCCACGTAGGGGATCTGGCCGGGGAACCCGCGGCGGCCGCAGTCGGACCCGATCGTCACGATCCGCCCCCTGCCGGACTCGCGCAGCGCGGGGGCGGCGGCCTTGACGGTCATGAACGCGCCCTTCAGGTTGACGTCGAGGGTGCGGTCCCAGTCGTCCTCGCCGGTCTCCTCCAGCGTGCCGACGTGGAAGACGCCGGCCGACACGACGAGGGTGTCCAGCCCGCCGAACTCGCCGGTCACGCGTGCCACGGCCGCGCGCATGGCCGCCTCCGACCGGACGTCGGCGGTGATCCCGAGGGCTCGGGCTCCGAGGTCGGCCGCCGCTTGCTCGGTCCGTCCTCCGTCGACGTCAAGGACGGCCACCGCGGCGCCGGCCTCGTGCAGCCGCCGGGCGATCCGCCGGCCGAATCCGGACGCGCCTCCGGTGACCAGTGCCCTGCGGTCCTGAGCGATCCGCATGTCCCTCCTCCGCTGCCGGCCGGGACGCCCGCGCCCCCGATGAGGGTGAACGCTATAGCATCTAGCAAACGCTGGTCAATGAATGCTAGATGCTATAGCGTTTACTCCATGACGCTCGATCCCCTTTCCGACGACAGCCTGGCCGACCGGGTGGCCGACCGGATCCGTGCCGCGATCCACGAGGGCCGCTACCCGCCGGGAGCCCGCCTGGTCGAGCGGAGGCTGGCCGCCGAGCTGGGCGTCAGCCACATCCCGATCCGCGAGGCGCTGGCCAGGCTGACCGACGAGGGCCTGGTCGAGCGCTTGCCCCGGCGCGGTGCCCGGGTCGCGACGCTCACACTCAGGGAACTGGAAGAGCTCTCGTCGCTGCGCATCGTGCTGGAGCGCTTCGTGGTCGCGCGCGTCCAGGAGAGGCTGACGGCGGAGGAGGAGAAGGAGCTCCGGCGCATGGTCGCCTCGATGCGGCAGGCGGCGGTCCGCGGCGACTTCCGCCGGGTGCTCGACCTCGACCGGCGCTTCCACGAGAGGCTGTGGGAGCTGGCCGACCACCGGATGCTGGGGGAGGTCGTCACCGGGTTGCGCGGCCGGATCGGCGCCTTCCTGCGCGCCGCGACGGCGGCGCTGGAGCCCGAGGAGCTCGAACGGCACGCCGCCTCCCACGACGAGTTGCTGGACGCGATCCTCAGCGGCGACGCCGAGGTCGGCGGCGCGGAGATGAGCCGCCACATCGAACTGGCGACCGAGCGGCTGCGCGGCACGCTGGCGGAGGCCGATCCGGATGACTGAGCCGCTGGTCGTCATCACCGACTGCGATCTGCCGGGCGACGAGCCGGAGCGGATCCTCGAGGCGGCCGGCCTGCGGGTGCGCCGCGCCTCCTGCCGCACGGCCGGGGAGGTCGCCGAGGCGGCCCGCGACGCGACGGCGCTGCTGGTGCAGTGGGCGCCGGTCACCGCGCCCGTGCTGGACGGGCTGGACCGGCTGCGGTTCGTCAGCCGCCTCGGCATCGGCCACGACATGATCGACGTCGCCGCCGCCACGGCGCGCGGAGTCGCCGTGGCGAACACCCCCGACTACTGCGTCGAGGAGGTCGCGGCCCACACGATCGCCATGGTCATGGCGCTCGCGCGGCGGCTGCCCGTCCTCGACCGGGCGGTGCGGGACGGGCGCTGGTCGGCGACCGGGGACGGGGCCGGCGCGCTGCGCCCCTCGCGGGCCACCGTCGCCGTCATCGGCTTCGGCCGGATCGGCTCGCTCACCGCCGCGCACGCCGCCGCCCTCGGGTTCCGCGTCGTGGTGCACGACCCGAACGTGCCGGAGGCGGCCGTCCGGTCGGCCGGTCGCGAGCCCTCGGCGCTGGGAGCGGCGCTGGCCGCCGCCGACATCGTCACCCTGCACGTGCCGCTGACCGACCGGACCCGCGGCCTGCTGAACGGCGAGACCATCGCCCGGATGCGGCCCGGCGCCCTGATCGTGAACACCTGCCGGGGCGGGCTGATCGACGAGGCGGCGCTCGCCGGCGCCCTGGCCTCGGGCCATGTCGCCGCGGCGGCGCTCGACGTCTTCGAGGCGGAGCCGCTGCCCGCCGACAGCCCGCTGCGCGGCGCGCCGGGCGTGCTGCTGACGCCGCACGCGGCCTGGTACTCGCCGGACTCCCTCGCGGAACTGCCGCGCCGCGCGGCCCGCCAGATCGCCGACTTCCTGCGGGGCGGTGCGGTCCCGTCGATCGTCAACCCCGGCTACGCGGACGCGCACACGGGAGGCGGCGCGTGATTGGGCGGCGCATGGCCCTGGTCACCGGGGCGAGTGGAGGCATCGGCGCGGCGACGGCGCGAGAGCTGGCCCGGCGCGGCGTGGACGTCTGGCTCACCTGTTCGGGGGACGAGGAGGGCACCCGGCGGACCGCCGACGAGTGCGCCGCGCACGGGGTGCGGACGGAGCTGTCCCGGCTGGACCTGCGCTCCCCCGAGGACGTCCGGCGGTTGACGGCGCGGGTCGGCGACCGGTGGGGGGCGCTGCACGTCCTGATCAACAACGCGGGCGTCTGCCCGTACACCGCCTGGCCGGACATCGGGCCGGACGAGTGGGACGCGGTCATGGAGATCAACGCCCGCGGCGCGTTCCTGCTCACCAAGGAGGCGATCCCGCTGCTGCGCGCGGCCGGCGGCGACCGCGCGATCGTCAACGTCGCCTCGCTGGCGGGCCAGGTCGGCGGCATCTCCACGAGCGTCCACTACGCGGCGAGCAAGGCCGCCGTGCTGGCGATGACCCGTTCGTTCGCCCGGCTTCTGGCGGCGGAGGGCATCCGGGTGAACGCCGTCTCGCCGGGGCCGGTGAGCACGCCGATGACCGGCGCGCTCGACCCCGCCGTGCGCGACCGGCTCGCCGGGTCCGTGCCGCTGGGGCGGCTCGGTCGGCCCGACGACGTCGCGCACACGATCTGCCTGCTCGCTTCGCCGGAGGCCGCCTTCACGACCGGGGCCACCTTCGACGTCAACGGCGGGCTGAGGACGGGCTGAGGAGGAGCCGGGCGGAGGGCGGCGGGTGGTCAGTCCGGGAGGGCGAGCCGGACCAGGGCCTCGGCCAGCAGGTCGGCCTGGCGCCGGCAGGCGTCCCGGTCGTGGGAGGCCGCGTACTCCAGGATCATGCCGTCGAAGCGGTGGGTGATGAACCTGGTGATCTCCTCGACCGTGATGGCGGGCGCGGCCCCGTCGGCCTTGACCGCGAGTTCGAGGTTGCGCTTGAGCAGGTCGGTGCCGAAGGCGTCGTACATCGAGTACACGCTCTCGCCCTCGGCCGCCTGCCTGATCCGCCACATGCCCAGTTCGAGCAGGGCCAGCTGGAGGCCGAGATTCGTCTGCACCCACCGCCAGTAGGCGCTGACGCTGTCGCGGATCGTCGCCTCCAGGCCGAGGTCGGGGTCGACTCCGTCGAACGCCTCCCGGAGCATGACCGCGCCCCGCTCGGCGACGACGTCGATCAGCTCGGCCTTGTTGCGGAAGCAGTAGTGCAGCGCCCCGAGCGGGGCCCCCGCCTGCTCGGCGATCCGCCTGGTGGTGGCGCCCGCCAGCCCGTGTGACGCGATCACCACGACGGCGGCGTCGATGATGCTGCGGCGGCGTTCCTCGGCGGGCAGGTAGGCCATCTGGAGCTCCCGGGGGCTGGGTCCACCGCGTCGGCGGGAGGCGCGGCGGATGAACAGGTCACTTGACCAAGTGTAGCGCGGAGTGTCGCCGAATCCGCCCGCGCCTCCCTATTGACACAGGTGGCGGGGGTGCGGATACTCGGTGAACAATCTTGGTCAGCTGTCCAGGTCACACATCCAAGTCACCTGAACAGTTCATCGTCCGGCATGTGACTCCAGCGTGCCGACCGCGGCCCCCGCGCCGGACGCGCCCTCACCCCCCAGATCGGAGCCTGCCGATGCCCCTTCACCGCGACGAACCGACGGCGACGCCCCCGCGCGCCGGGCGGCTGCGATGCGAGCACCTGGACGACCCGCTCGGCGTCGACGCCGCCGCCCCGGCGTTCGGCTGGGAGCCCGGCGGCCCCCAGCGGGCCTACCAGGTGCTGGTGGCCACGGACCCGGACCGGCTGGCCGAGGGCGTCGGGGACGCGTGGGACTCCGGACGCGTCCGGACCGACGAGGTGAACGGCGTCTCCTACCGGGGCGCCCCGCTCGCGTCCCGGCGGCGCTACTGGTGGAGCGTCCGGCTGTGGGGCGAGGGTGAGGAGCCCGGTCCGTACGCTCCGGCGGCGACCTTCGAGACGGGCCTGCTCGACCCGGCCGACTGGGAGGCCCAGTGGATCGGCGGCGGTGAGGGCGTCTCCTCCCCGCTGCTGCGCACCGGCTTCGACGTGCCGGGCGAGGTCCGGCGGGCCCGCGCCTACGTCGCCGCGCTCGGCCACTACGAGCTCCGGCTGAACGGCGAGCGCGTCGGCGACCGGGTGCTCGACCCGGCCAACACCTCCTACGACCACGACCCCGACCTGTACGACGGCGACGGCAAGCCCGCGCGCATCCCCAATCCGCGGGTGCTCTACTCCGTCTACGACATCACCGGCCTGATCGAGCCCGGGGCGAACGCGACCGGCTTGATCCTCGGGCACGGCTGGTACAGCGCCGAGGCGGACGTCGGTCCCGGCCCGATGCCGCGCACGCCCTACGGCGACCGGCCGCGGGCCCTGCTCCAGATCGAGGTCGAGACGGTGGACGGCCACCGGTCGGTCGTGGCCACCGGCGCGGGCTGGCGGACCGCGCCCGGCCCCATCGCCTACAACGACTACGCCCACGGCGAGTACCACGACGCCCGGCGAGAGACCCCGGGGTGGGACGCGGCCGGTTTCGACGGGGGAGCCTGGGAGCCCGCCACCGTCCTCGACCCGCCCGGGGCGAGCCTCACCGCCCAGCTCCTGCAGCCCGTCCGCGTGATCGAGACGCTCGCGCCGGTGCGCATGCTGGAGGGCCGGGACGGCGCCGCGATCGCCGACTTCGGCCAGCACTTCTCCGGCTGGACCCGGATCAGGGTGTCCGGCCGGGCCGGCTCCGAGGTCGTCCTGCGGCACGTCGGGGAGCTCGGCGGCGACGGCGAGCCGGACGACGACGCCAACATGAACGCCTGGCTCCCCGCACGCCAGACCGACACCTATGTCCTGAGGGGCGAGGGCGAGGAGGTCTGGGAGCCCCGCTTCACCCTGCACGGCTTCCGCCATGTCGAGATCACGACGCCGGGGCCCGAGACCGAGGTGCTCGGGGTCGAGGGGCGGGTCGTCCACTCCGACCTGCCCGGCACCGGAGAGTTCTCCTGCTCCGATCCGCTGCTGACGCGGATCCACCGCAACGTCCTGTGGACGCTGCGCACCAGCTTCCAGGGCTTTCCGCAGGACGCCGCCGAGCGCTACGAGCGGGTCGGCTGGGTCGGCGACCCGGGCTGGGCGGTGGAGGACTACCTGTACGACTTCGACGCGGCCCGGTTCTGGCTCAAGTGGCTCGACGACCTGGCCGACACCCAGCTGCCGGACGGGCGCTTCCCGCTGATCTGCCCGATCCACTGGCGCGGCAAGATCGCCATGGAGGCGCCCGAGGGCTACGACGTGCCCGACGACTTCGAGCACGTCATGTACTGGCCGTACGGGGCCCAGCCCGACTTCGCCATGACGTCGTACCCGAGCATCGCCTGGAACCTGTACCGCTTCTACGGCGACCGCTCCATCCTCGAACGGCACTACGGGGGGATGCGCCGCGGGGTGGAGTTCCTCCGGTCGAGGTCGGAGGGCCTGATCGTCGCCGAGGGCCTCGGCGACCACATGGAGCCCCAGCCCGACGGCACGTGCAGCGTCTTCCCCAAGCGCACGCCGGTCGAGCTGACCTCCACCGCCTGGTTCTTCGCCGCCACCTCGATGACCGCCGACGCGGCCGAGGCCATCGGGGAGACCGCCGACGCCGCCCGCTACCGGGACCTGGCGGGGGACATCCGCCGCGCCTTCAACGACCGGTTCTTCGACGAGGCCTCGGCGAGCTACGCCACCGGCTCGCAGACCTCGCGCGCCATGCCGCTCTGGTTCGGGCTCGTCCCCGCCGAGCACCGCGACCGCGCGCTGGCCGGGCTGGTCGAGGAGATCGGGCGCGACGGCGGCCACCTGTCCACCGGGACGATGGGCACCGCCGCGCTGCAGCACGTGCTGACCGGCGACGCGGCGGAGACGATGTACGGGATCGCGACCCGGACCACCTTCCCCAGCTGGGGCGACCAGGTGGAACGGGGCGCGACCACCGTCTGGGAGACCTGGGGCGGCGATCCCACGTTCAGCCGCAACATGAAGCTGCTGGCGATGATCGAGAAGTTCCTCTACAACGACGTCGCCGGGCTGGCCCCGGCGGCTCCGGGCTGGCGGCGCATCCTCGTCCGGCCCAGCCTCACCCACCGCCTCACCCACGCGCGCGCCGGCGTGCGCACTGTCCGGGGCGAGGCGGCGATCGACTGGCGGGCCGACGAGAGCGGGCTCCACGTGACGCTCACGATCCCCCCATCCGCCGAGGCGGAGGTCCGGCTGCCCTGCGGCGGCCTCGACGACCCCCGGCTCACCAAGGACGGCGTCCCCGCGGCCGGGCTCCGGCGCGACGGCGAGCAGCTCGTCCTGACCGTGGGCGGCGGCACCCACCGCCTTCACCTCGCCTCGAACAGCTCGAACAGCTCGGAAAGCTCGAAAGGAACGCGGCCATGACGAGACCGAACCCTGCGCTGACCTCCCTGGCCCTGTCGGCCTCGCTGCTCCTGGCCGCCGGCTGCGGCGGTGCCGGGAGCGGCGGCGACCGCGAACTGCTCGCCGCCGCCTGGGACATCGGCCAGGGCAAGGATCCCCTCGACACGGCCGCCGCCGAGTTCGAGAAGGCCAACCCCGGCGTCAAGGTCACGGTGCGCAAGACCCCGTTCGCCCAGTACTCGGAGACCCTGCGCAGGCAGCTCAGCGGCAACCAGGTGCCGGACGTCGCCCGGATGCTCCTCGGATACGGCGACGCCGGCAACGTCCTCGTCCTCGCGGACAAGGGGCTGGTCGCCGATCTCAGCGGGTCGCCGTGGACGGACCTCGTCACCCCCTCGGGCGCGGCGGTGTCCAAGAAGGGGGACAAGACCTACGCGCTCCCCGTCGACTCGACCTCCATCGGGGTGTTCCACGACCCGGAGACCTTCGAGAAGCGGAAGCTGCGGGTCCCCGAGACGTTCGCGGACGTGCTGGAGATGTGCCGCGAGACCGCGGGGAGCGGCACGGTGGCCGTCGCCTTCGGGGCCCAGCAGGGATCCGCCATGGCGCGCTGGCTGGTCTTCGCGCTCGCGGCGTCGACCGTCTTCGCCGACAACCCGCGGGCGGGTGAGCAGCGCCTGAAGGGCGAGACGACGTTCGCCGGCACACCGGGCTGGCGGAAGGCGATCGAACGCTTCAAGACCATGAAGGACGAGGGGTGCTTCGGCAAGGACGCCACCGGTGTCTCGCTGGAGGCCGCCGCCCGCTCCCTCGGCCAGGGCAAGTCGCTCATGGCGATCGCGCCGACCGCGACGATGCCGCTGTTCATGGCGGGCGACCCGAAGGCGCGCCTGGCGATGTTCGCCTTCCCGGGCGGCGACGACCCGGCCGCGGTGCGCGTGCCGTCGGCTCCGGCGAGCGGCCTCGCCGTCCCCAGGAAGGCCGCGCACCGGGAGCTCGCCCGCAGGTTCCTCGACTTCTACGCCGAGAACCGGGTCAGGTACAGCAAGATCGACGACAGCGCCCCGGGGATACCCGCGAGCAAGGACGACCCGGGCGTGCCGGCCTACGCCACCGCGCTCACCCCCTTCCTCACCTCGGGCAGGACGGCTCCGATCATGGACCAGACCTGGCTGAACCCCGAGGTGGACACCCGCCTGGACAGCGGCACGGCCAACCTGCTCCTCGGCAAGGAGACCCCCGAGGGGGTCCTGAAGGGAATGGACGAGGCGTGGACGCCCACGGCGCCCTGAGGGCCGGGCTCCGGACGGGACTCGCCCGGCGGAGCGCCGGTGGGCGCAGGGGGAGGGCCGTCCACCGGGTGCCCCTGCTGTTCGTCGCGCCCTCCGTCGTGCTCTGCTTCGGGCTGCTGCTGGGGCCGTCCCTGCTCGGCGCGGGCTACGCGTTCACCGACTGGGACGGCCTGACGTCCCCCGGCTGGGTGGGGCTCGGGAACTTCCGCGAGTTCCTGACCGAGCCGGAGGGCCGGGCCGTCCTGCTCCACACCGTGGTGCTGAACGTCCTCTACGTGGTCGGGGTGAACGCCGTCGGACTGGGCCTGGCACTCGGGCTCGACCGATCGCTCAGGACGCGGGACGTGCTGCGGACCCTCTTCTTCGTCCCGGCGGTCGTGAGCCCTCTCGTGGTCGCCTACGTGTGGAAGTACATCCTGGACGCCGGTGGCCCGCTCAACGAGGCGCTCCTCGCGGGCGGGCTCGGCGCCGCGGCGCATCCGTGGCTGGGGAGCCCGGCGACCGCGCTGCCGGTGGTAGTCGTGGTGATGGTGTGGCAGTTCTCCGGCCTGCACATGCTGATCTACATGGCCGGCCTCCAGAGCGTCCAGCCCGAGGTGCTGGAGGCGGCGGCGGTGGACGGCGCCGGGGCCTGGCGGTGCTTCCGCCACGTCAAGCTGCCGCTGCTGCTCCCCTCGGTCATGGTGGGCACGGTGCTGTCGACGATCCTCGCGTTCATGGCGTTCGACCAGGTGATGGCGCTCACCGGCGGCGGGCCGTCCGGGGCCAGCGAGACGCTCGGCACCTACGTCTACAAGCAGGCGTTCGTCACCGGCCGGTACGGCTACAGCGCGGCGGTGGCCCTGCTGCTGGTCGCCCTGGTGTTCGCGGTCTGCTTCGCCCAGGTGCGCCTGCTGCGCTCAGGGAGCCGGTGATGCACGGCTACACGCGATGGACGGCGTTCCGGGAGGCCGGCCTGTGGATCGCGGCGATCCCGGTGCTGATGCCGGTCTACTTCGTGGCGGTGACGGCGTTCAAGACGAGCGGCGAGGCGGCCGGTTCGCCGTTCGCGCCGCCGTCGAGCCCGACGACCGCCAACCTCTCCCAGGCCTGGGAGCAGGCGGGCGGAGGCACGGTCTCGTTCGGCCAGGCGCTGTTCAACAGCGTGCTGACGACGCTCGTGGTGGTCCTGCTGCTCATCGTCACCGCCGCGCCGGCCGGCTACGCGCTGGCCCGCCGGACGTCCCGGCTGTCGGGGGCGCTGTCGGGGCTGTTCATGCTCGCGATGATCATGCCGATCCAGCTCGGCGTCATCCCGCTGTACGTGTTCCTGGTGGACGCGGGACTGGCCGGTACACGCGTCGGGCTCATCCTGGTCTACCTGGGGTTGCAGACACCGCTGGCGGTCTTCCTCTACGCGGGGTTCGTCCGCGGTCTGCCGACCGCCTACGAGGAGGCCGCCCGGGTGGACGGCGCCTCGTCCCTGCGGATCCTGGCGCAGATCGTCTTTCCGCTGGTCCGGCCGGTCACCGGGGTGGTGGCGGTGCTGACCGGGCTGTTCGTCTGGAACGACTTCTTCGTCGCGCTGGTGGTCGTGGGCGGCACCGACAGGGTGACCCTCCCCGTGGCCGTCTACTCCCTCGTCGGCCGGTTCTCCGCCGACTGGCCGCTGATCTTCGCCAGCACGCTGATCGCGCTGGCCCCGGTGCTGGCCGGTTTCGCGTTCGTGCGGCGCACGGTCATGAAGGGCTTCGTCAGCACCCTGCGCGGGTGAGAAGGGAACGAGACATGCCCGAAGAGGTGCGGGACCGCATCACCTTCGACGGTGAACTGCGCAAGACCGCGATCGTCGGCTACAGCGACCCGATGACGGCCGCCCCGGGCGAGACCGTGGCCTTCAAGGTCAGCTGCGCCGCCCCGAGCTTCCGCTTCGACCTGGTTCGGCTGATGCACGGCGACGAGAACCCGGCCGGCCCCGGTTTCCTGGAGACGGAGGTGGAGTGCCCGGCCGCCGGCGAGTACCCGGGCCGGGAGCAGGCGCTGGACTTCGGGTCCTACGTCGAGGTCGCGGACCATCCCGCGCTGCGGTTGAGCGACGCCGTCACGCTCCACGCCTGGGTCCTGCCGACGCAGCCCGGTAAAGGCGTGCAGGGCCTGCTGACCAAATGGGACGGTGCCAGTGGATACGGGTTGTTCCTCGGCGCGGACGGCGACGCCCAGTTCTGGGCGGGCGACGGCGAGACGATCGAACGCGTCGGCACCGGGCGTCCGCTCAGGGCGGGCAGGTGGTACCTGGTCTGGGCCTCCTACGACTCCCGGACGGGCCGGGTCCGGGTGGGCCAGAGCGCCTTGGAGCGGTGGCCGGAGGACGGTTCCACGGCCGCGGTCGAACGCCCGCTGGCGGCGGTGGCGCCGAACGAGGCGCGCCTGATCATCGCGGGTCACGACGCCGGCTCCAGGGTGGCGGCGGTCTTCAACGGCAAGGTCGACGGCCCCCGGCTCTACGGCGTCCCCCTCGGCGCCGAGGCGATCGAGGCGTCGGCGCGTGCCGGCACCGCCGGAGCGCGCGCGGACGGGCTCGTCGCCGCGTGGGACTTCTCGCCGCGGCCCGGTACGCGGGACGTGACCGACCTGTCCCCGAACCAGTTCCACGGCTGGACGGTGAACACGCCCGCCCGGGCGATGACCGGATGGAACTGGACGGGGCGCGAGACCGTCTTCCACCGCGCCCCCGAGGAGTACGGTGCGATCCACTTCCACGACGACGACCTCACCGACGCGGGCTGGGAGACCGACGTCGAACTCGTGGTGCCGCCGGATCTGCCGAGCGGCGTCTACGCCGCGCGGCTCCGGACGTCCACCGCGGAGGACCACGTCCCGTTCTTCGTCCGCCCGAGGCAGGGCACGGCGGATTCCGGCATCGCCTACCTGGTCCCCACCACGACCTATCTCGCCTACGCCAACCTCGCGGCCACGGAGTTCTGGCAGGACCGGGGGAAGCCGCTGAGGCCGGGCGAGCTCGAGATGAGGCTGCTCAGCCTGTACGACGTCCACGACGACGGCAGCGGGACGTGCTACTCGTCGCGGCTGCGGCCGAACCTCACGATGCGGCCGAAGGTGCGGCTCAAGTTCCCCGACGTCCCGGGGAGATGGCAGAACGTCCCGAGCTATCCGCACCTGCTCCCGGCCGACCTGCACCTGACGCACTGGCTCGGCCATCAGGGGCACCAGGCCGACATCCTCACCGACGAGATCCTGCACCACGAGGGCGCGAAACTCCTGTCGCCCTACAAGGTCGTCATCATCGGCACGCATCCCGAGTACTGGTCGGAACGGATGCTCGACGCCCTGGAGGCGTACCTGCGCGCCGGGGGACGGGTCATGTACCTGGGCGGCAACGGGTTCTACTGGGTGACGTCCTACTCCCCGGAGGAGCCGCACGTCATCGAGGTCCGCCGTACCGCGGGCGCCCGCGCGTGGGAGGCGGGGCCCGGCGAGGGGCACCACAGCACGACCGGTGAGCCGGGCGGGATCTGGCGGCACCGCGGCCGGCCGCCGCAGAGGCTGGTCGGGGTCGGTTTCACCGCCGCCGGGTACGACCGCGCGGCCCCCTACCGGCGAAGCGGTGCCGGTCGCGAACCCGACGCGGCGTTCGTCTTCGAGGGGATCGACGACGGCCGGGACCTGATCGGGGACCATCCGTCCCTGGTGCAGCAGCATGGCGCCGCCGGATACGAACTCGACCGCGCGGACACCGCCCTGGGCACCCCGGTGGGAACGGTCGTGCTGGCCTCGTCGTCGCCGTCGGACTACTCCTCGTCCTACAAGTCGGACTCCGCCGACGTTCCCATCGGGGCCACGGAGTGGCCGGTCAAGGCGGACCTGGTGCTGGCGCGCTACCCGAACGGGGGCGCCGTCTTCTCCACGGGCTCCATCGCCTGGTGCGGCGCCCTCGCCCACAACGGCTACGACAACGACATCTCGCGCATCACCGACAACGTGCTGCGAGCGTTCGCCTCCGGCGGGCCTCTGAGCCGATCCGAGAACGACGCCATCGGCGGAGGTGGACGACCTGAGTAGGGACGAGACGGCCGACGTGGCCGTGATAGGGGCCGGGCTCGCGGGCCTGGTGGCGGCCCGGGACCTGCGACGTGCCGGCCTGCGCCCCCTGGTCGTCGAGGCACGCGACCGGGTGGGCGGCCGGACGTGGACCCGTCCCGTCCCGGGCGGCGCCGTGGAGGCGGGCGGGCAGTTCATCGGGCCCACCCAGGACCGCCTGGCCGCACTCGCCGGCGATCTCGGCGTCGCCACTTTCGCCACCTACAACGTGGGGAGGGCGCGGATCGACCTGGCGGGCGGCCGGGAGGCGTACAAGCGCGCCAAGCGCCTCCTCACCGAGCTGGAGGGGATGGCTTCGGAACTGCCGCCGGAGGCGCCCTGGGCGGCGGCGCGCGCCGCGGAATGGGACGCGCAGACCTTCCATGACTGGCTCCAGGGCAGCGGGGAGCAGGCCGCGTTCGGGGTCATGCGCATGCTGACCACGGCGGTCTTCGCGGCCGAGCCCGCGGAGCTGTCGCTGCTGCACGTCCTGGCCTACATCAGGTCGGCGGGTTCGGTGGACCTGCTGACGGAGGTGGCCGGCGGCGCACAGGAACGCAGGTTCGTGGGCGGCGCGCAAGCGCTCTCGGTTCGGCTGGCCGATGCCGTCGGCGGCGACGATCTTCGCCTGGGCGCTCCGGTGCACCGGGTCCGGCAGGCGCCGGACGGCGTGGAGGTGTCCGCCCGGGACCTCACGGTGCGGGCCCGCCGCGCGATCGTGGCCGTCCCGCCCGTGCTCGGCGGCCGGATCGAGTACGACCCGCCGCCGGACGGCCGCGCCGGACTGCACCTGCGGATGGCGCCTGGATCGACGATCAAGATCAGCTGCCTCTATGGGACCCCGTTCTGGCGGGACGAGGGGCTGAACGGCGGCCTGATGCGCGACCGGGGCCCCGTCACGGTCACGTTCGACAACTCGCCGCCCGACGGTTCGCACGGCGTGCTCGTGGCCTTCTCGCAGGGGGACGACGCGAGGGCCCTGGCCCGGCTGCCCGCCGGGGCGCGGCGCGAGGCGGTGCTGGAGGTGCTGGGCCGGTACTTCGGCGAACGCGCCGCCCGGCCCTCGGAGTACCTGGAGACCGACTGGGCGGGCGAGCCGTGGACCCGGGGGTGCTTCGGCGGCAACTTCGGGCCGGGCGGATGGACGCGGTACGGCCCGCTGCTGCGCGAGCCGTTCGACCGCGTCCACTGGGCGGGGGCCGAGACCTCCGCGGTCTGGATGAACTACATGGAGGGCGCGGTGCGGTCCGGGGAGCGGGCCGCGGCCGAGGTCATCGCCGCCCTCGGCGTTCCTTGACAGCCCGCGGGCGGACCCCGATGCTGAATTTGTACACATGACCAGGTCACTTGAACACTCGCGAGGAACGTCAGTTCGGTCACGGGAGGGCCTCATGCCTGACGCATTCATCGACGCAACCGGCCAAGCAGAACTCATCCGCAGGAACGAGATCACCCCGGGCGAGCTGGTCGAGGAGACGCTCGACCGCATCGGCAAGATCGACCCGCAGCTCAACTCGGTGGTCGTCACCCTTGCCGACAAGGCCCGCGCGGAGGCCGCGGACGCCCCCGACGGCCCCTTCCGCGGCGTCCCGTACCTCCTCAAGGAGGTCATGCCGTCCAAGGGCGACATCTACGCCGCGGGCATCAAGGGCGTCATCGCGGCGGGACTGCGCGCGGACCACGACTCCTACTTCGTCCGGGCGATGCGGGCGGCCGGGTTCGTGCTGGCCGGGCGCTCCAACACCTCCGAGATGGCGCTGGTCGCCACGACCGAGTCCGCGGGCTGGGGCACGTGCCGCAATCCGTGGGACACCTCCCGCTCCACCGGCGGATCCAGCGGCGGCGCGGCGGCGGCCGTCGCGGCGGGCCTGGTCCCGGTCGCCCATGGCAGCGACGGCGGCGGGTCGGTCCGCGAACCGGCGGCCAAGTGCGGGATCGTCGGGCTCAAGCCCACCCGGGGCCGGGTCTCGCAGGGCCCCCAGGTGATCGACTCCGACAACGTGTCCGGCATGGCGCACGAGGGCTGGATGACCCGCAGCATCCGGGACTGCGCCGCGCTGCTGGACGTCGCGGGCGGCCACCGGCCCGGCGACGCCTTCGGCGCGTGGACGCCGCCCGGCCCGTTCGCCGCGGAGGTCGGCGCCGCCCCCGGACGGCTCCGCATCGGAGTGCTCACCGAGGACCCGACCGGGCAGACCGCGGTCGACCCCGAATGCGTCGCCGCGGCCCGCGCCGTGGCCGACGTCCTCGCCGGGCTCGGCCACGACGTGCGGGACGGCTTCCCCGAGGCGCTCCGCCAGGGCAGCTGGCCGATGGAGTTCATGCCCTGCGTCGGCGTGGTGGTGCTGCGCGAGATCGAGCGCTTCGGCCGCCTGATCGGCCGTCCGCTGACCGAGGACGACATGGAACCGCAGACCTGGGCCTACACCGAGGTCGGCCGCACCGTCACGGGCGTCCAGTACGCCGCCGGGGTCGACGCGCTGCGCGAGCGGGGCCGAGACATCGAGCGGTGGTGGGCCGAGGACGGGTGGGACCTGCTGCTCACCCCGACGCTCACCAACCAGACCCCGCCGCTCGGCCTGTTCAACCCCACGAAGGAGGACCCGTTCTCCAGCCTCGGCATGGAGGCGAGCACCTTCTCCGCCCCGTTCAACGTGACGGGGCAGCCCGCGATCTCGCTGCCGCTGCACTGGGCGAGCGACGGGATGCCGATCGGGGTGCAACTCGGCGCCGCGCACGGCCGCGAGGACGTGCTGATCCGCGTCGCCTCCCAGCTGGAGGCCGCGCTGCCATGGGCCGGCCGCGTCCCGCCAGTGCACGCCTGACGGCCCCCTCGTGAAAGGACCGACCATCATGGGACGACTCGACGACAAGGTGCTGCTGGTGATCGGCGGCGGCTCGGACGGACCGCCGCGCGACGGCGAGCGGTTGCCGATCGGCAACGGCCGGGCGACCGCGCTGGCCTGCGCCGGAGACGGCGCCGCCGTCATGGTCGCCGACCTGCGCGCCGAGGCCGCCGAGGCGACGGCCGAGGAGATCAGGAGCGCCGGCGGCAGGGCCGCGGCCGTCGCCTGCGACGTGGCCGACCCGGAGCAGTGCGCGGGGGCGGTCGAGGCGGCGGTCGAGGCGTTCGGCGGGCTGAACCTGCTCGTCAACAACGTGGGCATCGCCGACACCGGCACCGTGGCCGACACCGCCGCGGACGCCTTCGACCAGATCATGCGGGTCAACGTGCGCGGCCACCTGTTCACGATCCAGCACGCGCTGCCCGAGATGGCCAGGGCGGGCGGCGGCGCCGTGGTGAACATGTCCTCGCTGAACGCCTACCGCACCGGCGGCGCCGGGATCTCCTACGACACCAGCAAGGCGGCGCTGCTCGGCCTGTCCCGGCACGCCGCCGCCACCGCGGCGTCCATGAACGTACGGGTCAACACCGTGCTTCCCGGCGTCATCGACTCGACGATGCTGCGCCGGGCGCTGGCGGGGATCCCCGCCGAGCACGTGCCGGACCTGGCCGGCCGGATCCCGCTCGGGAGGGTCGGCAGCCCCTGGGAGGTCGCCCGCTGCGTGGCCTTCCTGCTCTCCGACGAGGCGTCCTACGTGACGGGCGCCGAGCTGGTCGTCGACGGCGGCCTCAACATCCCCATGCTTTGACGGGAGCCACGGACGTGCACATCGTCGAGCTGATCGACACCTACCTCGCCGGACACGGCGACCGGGTCCGGGCCACCGACCACACCGGCGCCTGGACCGGGCACCGGCTCGCCGAGCGGGCCCGCCGGCTCGCCGGCGGCCTCCAGGCGCTCGGCGTGCGGCGGGGCGACCGTGTCGCGGTCATGATGGCCAACGGCGTCGACGTCCTCGTCGCCTACGAGGCGATCTGGCGGGCCGGGGCCGCGATCACACCGCTGATGCCGGCCCTGGTGCCGGACGAGGCCGCGCACATCCTGGGCAGTGCCGAGCCCGCGGCCGTCCTGGTCTCCGCGGACGCCGCGGACACGGTGCGGGCCGCGCGCGCCATGGCGGGCGGGACCTTCCCCCTGGCCGGTGAAGGCGGCGACCTCCCCTGGAGGGAGTTGGAGGCGGCGGGGGAGGCCCTCCCGGCCGGACCCGACGGGAACGATCTCGCGGCCGTGCTGTTCACGGGCGGCACCACGGGCCGGTCCAAGGGCGTCATGCTGACCCATCGCAACCTGACCGCCGCCGCCGCGATGGCCGCGGCGGCCGACGACGCCCGGCCCGAGGACGTCAGCCTGGTCACCCTTCCCCTGTCGCACGGGTTCGGCCTGATCGCCTTCCTCGTCACCTACCTGCGGCCGCTGCACCTGCTGGTCCGGCGGCGCTTCGACCCCGACGACTTCGCCGCCACGGTGGAGGCGGAGGGCGTGACGGCGGCCGACGTCGTCCCGGCCATGCTTCAGGCCCTGCTCGACCGCGGCCACGTCCATTCGGGCGCGCTGCGCTCCCTGCGCAACCTCTACGTCGGCGGGGCGCCCTGCCCGCCCGACCTCATCGAGGCCGTGGAGGGCGCCCTGCCGGTGCGCGTGATCGAGGGGTACGGGCTGACCGAGTCGGGCACGCTGATCGCGGGTGACTCGCCGTCCCGGCCGCACCGCCGGGGCAGCGTCGGCGTCCCCTTCGAGGGCGTCGAGGTCCGCGTCGTCGACCCGGACGGACGGGACGCGCCGCCCGGCGGGATCGGAGAGATCATCGTGCGCGGCCCCGCCGTGATGGCGGGCTACTGGAGGGACGAGGCCGCCACCGCCGAGGCGGTCCGCGACGGCTGGCTCCACACCGGCGACCTCGGCAGCCGCGACGCCGACGGCCACCTGCGCATCGCCGGGCGCCGCAAGGAGCTGATCATCCGGGGCGGCTTCAACATCCATCCCGCCGACCTCGAGAACGCCATCCGGACCTGTTCCGGTGTGACCGACGTCGGCGTCGTCGGCCTGCCCGACCGGGCCCTCGGCGAGCGGGTGGTGGCGGCCGTGGTCGGCACGTGCGCCGTCGAGGACGTCGAGCGGCACTGCCGGGCCAGGGTGGCCGGTCCGAAGCGGCCCGACGAGGTAGTGATCATGCAGCGGCTCCCGCTCACCCCGGTCGGCAAGCCCGACCGCGGCGCGCTGGCCGCCGCGCTGGCGGCCCGCGGCGTCGCGTCATGAGACCGTCCCCGCCCGGCGCACCGCTCGCCGCGACGCAACTGCGCCGGGAGGTGCGGGCCTTCCTGGAGGGCGAGGAGTTCACCCCGCGCTGCGACAGCTGGCTCACCGGCTTCGACCCGGCGTTCAGCCGGAGACTGGGCGAGCGGGGCTGGCTCGGCATGACCGTGCCCCGACGCTTCGGCGGGCACGGCCGCGGCACGCTGGAGCGGTTCGCCGTGATCGAGGAACTGCTGGCCGCCGGAGCCCCCGTCGCCGCCCACTGGATCGCCGACCGGCAGATGGCGCCGGCCCTCGTCGCGCACGGCTCGTCCGAGCAGCGCCGGCGGTTCCTGCCCGCGATCGCCTCGGGCGAGTGCTTCTTCGCCATCGGGATGAGCGAGCCCGACAGCGGCTCCGACCTGGCCTCGGTGCGCACCCGGGCCCGCCGCGTCCACGACGGGTGGTCCCTGACCGGCACCAAGGTATGGAGCAGCGGAGCCCATCGCGCCCACGTCATCCTGGTGCTCGCGCGCACCGCGCCCGCGGGTCCGGACCGCCACGCGGGGCTGAGCCAGTTCCTGGTGACGCTGCCCGACCCGGCGGTGACGGTCCGGCCGATCCTCGGGCTGGCGGGGGAGCACCACTTCAACGAGGTGACCTTCGACGAGGCGTTCGTTCCGGACGGCATGCTCCTCGGCGAGCCCGGCGCGGGCTGGCGGCAGGTCACCGCGGAACTGGCGCACGAGCGCGGCGGCCCGGAACGGATGCTCAGCACGTTCCCGCTGATCCGGGCGGCGGCCGCGCAGGCCGGCGACGATGCCGCGCGCCGCGCCCTCGCCGGGCTGCTCGCCCGGGCGTGGACGCTGCGGCGGGCGTCCATGGCGGTCGCCGGCGCACTCGAACGCGGCGACGACGCCGGGGCGCGTGCGGCGCTGGTCAAGGATCTCGGCACCCGCTTCGAACGAGAGGTCATCGACGTCGTGCGAGCCCACATCCCGGTCGAGCCCGATCCGGACTCGCTCGCCCCGCTGGCGCGCGCCCTGGCCGAGGCCGTCGTGCAGGCCCCCGGCTTCACCCTGCGCGGGGGCACCACGGAGATCCTGCGCGGCATCGTCGCCCGCGAGCTGGGGGTCCGCTGATGGGGCTGCTCGACGACACCGTGAACCGGATCCTCGTCGAGCGGGCCGGCGACGCCTGGCCCGCCCTGCACGAGGCGGGCCTGACGGCCATCGGCATACCCGAGCGCTTCGGGGGCACCGGCGGCGGCCTCGCCGACGCGGCCGCCGTCCTCCGCGCGGCCGGGTATCACGCGGCGGCCGTTCCGCTGGCCGAGACCTGGCTGGCGGGACGCCTGCTGAGCGCCGCCGGGCTGCCGGTCCCGCCGGGCCCCCTCACGGCCGCAGGCGTGCGGGGCACCGGTCTCGGCGGAGTCCGGGCCGAACGGGACGGCGTCGGCTGGCGCCTGAGCGGACGGCTGCCCCGCGTCCCCTGGGCCGCGCACGCCGACCGCATCGCGCTGACCGTCGAGGGGCCGGAGGGGACGCTGGCCGCCCTGGTCGAGCGCTCCGCGGTATCCGTCGAAGCGGGCCGCAACCTCGCCGGAGAGCCGCGCGACGACATCACGCTGGACGGGGTGGCCGTCGATGCCGTTCCGTCAGTGTTCACCCCGTCCGACCTGATGCTGCACGGAGCATTCGCGAGAACCGTCGCCATGGCGGGGGCGGCGCGGCGGGTCCTGGACCTCTCCCTGCGCCACGCCGCCGAACGCGAGCAGTTCGGCCGGCCGATCGCGCGGTTCCAGGCCGTCCAGCAGCTGCTCGCCGGGCTCGCGGGCGAGGCGATGCTGCTGGAAGCCGGCGCCGAAGCGGCCGCGGTGGCCTTCGGCGCGGGCGGTCCGGCGGCCGAGACCGCCGTGGCCTGCGCCAAGGCCGACGCGGGCCGCGCGGCGGGCGCGGTGGCGACGGCGGCCCACCAGATCCACGGCGCACTCGGGGTGACCCACGAGCACGTGCTCCGGCGCCTCACGCTGCGGCTGTGGTCGTGGCGTGACGAGTACGGCTCGGAGGCCCGCTGGCGGGGCCGCGTCGCCGCCGCGGCGCGCGACGACGCATGGCTCGTGGTCTGCGGGGAGGCATGACCATGGCCGGAGCCCTCGACGGGCTGCGGGTGATCGACCTGTCCCGGGTCGTCGCCGGGCCGCTGTGCACCCGGATGCTCGCCGACCACGGCGCCACCGTCGTGAAGGTGGAACCGCCGGCGGGCGACGAGCTCCGCACCTACGGGCCTCCCTTCGGGGAGGGCACGAGCGGCTACTTCGACGGGATCAACCGCGGCAAGCGCCACATCTGCCTGGACCTGTCCCGCGCGGCGGGGCGTGACGTGCTGCGGCGGCTGCTGGACGACGCCGACGTGGTGGTGGAGAACTTCAAGGCCGGGACGATGGAGCGCTGGGGCCTCGGCTACGAGAGCTCCCTCGTCCGGGACCACCCCGGCCTGGTCTACTGCCGGATCACCGGATTCGGGACCGACGGGCCCCTCGGCGGCGCGCCCGGCTACGACGCGCTGCTCCAGGCGTTCTCAGGGCTGATGACCCTGTCGGGAGGCCCGGACGACCCGCCCGTCCGGATCGGCGTGCCCGTCGTGGACCTCACCGCCGCGACGCTTGCCTTCTCCGGCATCCTGCTGGCCCTCCACGAACGCACGGCCTCCGGGCGCGGGCAGATGGTGGACATCGCCCTGCTCGACGCGGCGCTCAGCCTCCTGCACCCGCACGCGCAGAACTGGCTGGCCCACGGTGCCGCACCGAAACGGCTCGGCGACGCGCACGCCCAGGCGGCGCCGTACCAGACGTTCCAGACCAGGACCGGGCCCGTCCTCCTGGCGGCCAACAACGACCGCCAGTTCGCCGCGCTCGCCGCGCGCCTCGGCCGGCCCGACCTGGCCGACGACCCGCGCTTCGCGTCCAACGGCGACCGGGTGGCGCACCGGGCCGAGCTGGCCGAGATCCTCTCCGGGCTGGTCGCCGGCGCCGACCGCGCGAGCCTGGCGGACGACCTGATCCGGGCGGGCGTGCCCGCCGCCCCCGTCAACACCCTCCCCGAAGCCCTGGCCGAAGCCCAGGTGCTGCACCGCGGACTCGTCACCGGCGCCGGCCGCCACCGGGAACTCGGCGTCTCCATCGCGCTGTCGCGCACCCCGGGCCGCGCGCACACCCCGCCAGGGCCCCGGGGGACCGACACCGCGGCCGTGCTCGGCGAGCTGGGCTACAGCGCGGCGCGGACCGCCGAGCTGCTCCGCGACGGGACGGCCTACCAGCGAACCGCCTGTGAGGAAGGAAGAACAGCGCAATGACCAGACTGTGCGAGGGGCGCGTGGCCATCGTCACCGGCGCCGGCCGGGGAATCGGCCGGGAGTACGCCCTGGAGCTCGCCCGCCAGGGAGCGGCCGTGGTCGTCAACGATCTCGGGGGCGCCCGGGACGGCTCCGGCGCCGACCCGGGCCCCGCCGCGGCCGTCGCCGAGGAGATCCGGGCCGCCGGCGGGCGCGCGGTCGCCGGCACCGACGACGTCGCCGACCACGAGGCGGCAGGCCGGCTGGTGCGGACGGCGGTGCGCGAGTTCGGCCGCCTCGACATCGTGATCAACAACGCCGGCATCCTGCGCGACCGGATGCTGGTGAACATGACGACGTCCGACTGGGACGACGTCGTCCGCGTGCACCTGGGCGGCACCTTCGCCGTCTCGCAGCACGCCGCCGCCCACTGGCGGGCCCGCGCCAAGGCGGACGGACCCGTGGACGCGCGGCTGATCAACACCAGTTCGTCCAGCGGTCTGTTCGGAAACCCGGGCCAGTGCAACTACGCCGCCGCGAAGGCCGGGATCGCCGGGTTCACCGTCACCGCCGCCCTCGAACTGGAACGCTACGGCGTCACCGTCAACTGCGTGTACCCGGCCGCCGCGTCCCGCCTGACCGCCGACCTGTCCGCCTACGCGGGCCGGGAGACGGACTCGCTGCGCGACCCGTCCCTGATCGCCCCCCTGGTGGTGTGGCTGGCGAGCCCGCGGTCCCGGGGCATCACCGGTCGCATGTTCGGCATCAGGGGCAACGCCGTCACCGTCGCCGAGGGCTGGCGGCCGGGCCCGACGATCGACCGCCCCGAACGCTGGGACCCGAGCGAACTCGGCGATGTCCTCCCCGCACTGATCGAGCGGGCCCGGCCGAACGCCGCACCCGCCCTCGACGCCGCCGCGGCGGGCTGACCGGTGGCCGGCGACACCCGTCCGGTGCCCGTCCCCACCCCGGCCACGCGGCCTTTCTGGGACGGAGCCAAAGCCGGTGAACTGCGCCTCCAACGCTGCGGAGACTGCGCCGAGCACGTGTTCTACCCGCGCGGCGGCTGCCCGTCCTGCGGCTCGCCCCGACTCGAATGGACCACGGCGAGCGGACGCGCCCGGCTCAGTTCGTACGTCATCAACCACGTCCCCGCCCCGGGGTTCGCGGACGAGGTTCCCTACGTCATCGCGATCGTGGAGTTGGACGAGGGCCCGCGAATGGTGACCAACCTCGTCAACGTCCCTCCAGATCCTCGGGCCCTTCCGCTGGACCTGCGGCTGGAGGTCGTCTTCGAGCCGCGCGGCGACCAGGCGCTGCCCCTGTTCCAACCGGTGCGGGAGGCAGGCTCATGAGGCCGCCAGGTGTCGCGATCGTGGGCGCCGCCGAGACCGACATCGGCGTCCTCCCTCACATGTCCGAACCGGATCTGCACGCCCGCGCGGCCGCCCTCGCGCTGGCCGACGCCGGACTGACCCCGGCCGATGTGGACGGCGTCGCCACCGCCTGGCACTCGCCGATCGACATCGCGCACCACATCGGCGTCACCGCGTCCTGGCACGACGGCACCACCGTGGGCGGCTGCTCGTTCCTGGCGCACGTCCGCCACGCGGCGGCGGCCATAGACGCGGGGCTGTGCTCCACCGTGCTGGTGCTGCACGGCGAATCGGGGCGGTCGCGCATCGGCCGGCCGTCCCGGCGCCCGCCGCCCGACTCCATGTCACGCCAGTTCGAGGCCCCTTACGGGGTGCACGGCGCGGTCACCGCCTTTACCCTGCCCGCGCTGCGCTTCCTCCACGAGACGGGCACGACCCGCGAGCAGATGGCCGCGGTCCCCGCCATGCAGAGCCGCTGGGCGGACGGCGACCCGAGGGCCTGGCGGGCCGAGGAGTTCACCGCCGAGGACGTGCTGGACTCCAAGGTCATCGCCTGGCCGTTCCACAAGCTGGAGTGCTGCCCCGTGACCGACGGCGGGGCGGCCCTGGTGCTGACCTCCGCCGAACGCGCCGCCGACCTGCCGCGCCCGCCCGTCCATCTGCTGGGAGCGGGGGAGGCGGGGGAGAGCCCGCTGGTCGCCCACATGGAGGACCTCACCTCCTCCGGAGCCTTCCGCAGGTCGAGCCGCCGTGCCTTCGCCCAGGCCGGCATCACCGCCGCCGACGTCGACCATCTGATGGTCTACGACCCGTTCGCGCACCTGCCGCTCTACGGGCTGGAGGACCTCGGATTCGTCGGCCGCGGCGAGGCGGGCGCCTTCGTGGCGCACGGCAACACCGCCCCCGGCGGGTCCCTGCCGATGAACACCAACGGCGGCGGCCTCTGCTACACGCACACCGGAATGTACGGCATGTTCGCGATCCAGGAGTCCGTCCGGCAACTGCGCGGGGAGGCGTACCGGCAGGTGGACGGCGTGGAGCTCAGTGTCGTCCAGGGAGTGGGCGGCATCTTCACGTCCGCCGCGGCGCTCGTCCTGTCCAACAGCCCCAGGGAGGGCGCATGACCGAGGACTTCTCCGCGCGGGCCGCCGCCTGGCTCGCCGAGCACGCCCCCCGCGAGCCGGTCACCGATGTGGCGGAGGCGCGGCTCTTCCAGCGGGAACTGCACGACGCCGGATTCGCCGGCATCACCTGGCCCGCCGAATACGGCGGCCAGGGCCTCACCCGAGCCGACCAGCGCGCGTTCGACGCTCTGGCCCGGGACTACCCGCTGCCCGTCAAGCCGTTCCTCATCGGGCTCGGCATGATCGGCCCCACACTGCTCGACCTCGGCACCCCTGAGCAGAAACGGCGCTACCTGCGGCCCATGGCGCGCGGCGAGGAGATCTGGTGCCAGCTCTTCTCCGAACCCGACGCGGGTTCGGACGTCGCCGGGCTGACCACGCGGGCCCGGCGCGACGGCGACGGCTGGATCCTGGACGGCCAGAAGGTGTGGACGTCCCGGGCCGAGTACGCCGAATGGGGCGCGGCGCTGGCCCGCACCGACCCCGACGTGCCCAAGCATCGCGGCATCACCATGTTCGTCGTGGACATGACCGCCCCCGGCGTGCAGGTCAGGCCGCTGCGGGACATGACGGGCGCCGTCCGCTTCAACGAGGTGTTCTTCGACGGCGTCCGGCCGGCCGCGGACGCCGTGGTCGGCACGGTCGGTGAAGGGTGGGACGCGGCGGTGCGGATGCTCGGGCACGAGCGGATCACCATCACCGACCTGCGCCTCCCGCACGGCCATCCGGCCTCCCACGCCGCGCTCGCGGCACTGGCCCGCGCGCGGGGCGTCTCCGGGGACCCGCACGTCCGCCGCCGCCTGGCCGAGGTCTACCGGGCCGAGCGGCTCGCGGAACTGCTCGCCGCCCGGCTGGGGGAGGAGGCACGCGCCGGCCGCCCGACCGGCCCGCGCGGCTCGGCGGGCAAGCTGGCCGCCGGACGGCTCGCCCGGCTCTCCGCCGACGCCGTCGCCGACGTCGCCGGCCACACCGGGCTGGCGTGGGAGCCGGGCGACGCCGCCGCGGCCGGGCTCGCCGCGGCCCTGCTCGACGCCCCGTCCACCCGCATCGCCGGAGGCACCGACGAGATCCAACGGCAGATCATCGGCGACCGGGTGCTCGGCCTGCCCCGCGAGCCCGCCGCCGACCGCGACATCCCCTTCTCGGCGCTGCGCGCGAAAGGATCCGCATGAGCCTGGTGCCGACCGAAGAGCAGGAGCATCTCCGCGACGCCGTGCGCCGGTTCCTGGCCGCGGCCCCGCCCCCCACCGAGGGGCCCGATCGAAGGACATGGCGCCGCCTGGCCGAGGACCTGGGCGTGACCGGCCTCATCGTGCCGGAACGGCACGGCGGAGCCGGAGCGGGCGTCGCCGAACTGGCGGTCGTCCTTGAGGAGATGGGGGCCGTGCTGTGCCCCGCCCCCTTCCTGTCCTCCTCGGTGCTCGCCGCAAGCCTCCTCCGCGAGCTGGACGGAACCGCCGACCTGCTGACCGGCATCGCCTCAGGAGACTCGACCGTCGTCGCGGCGCCGTGGTGGGACCCAGCGGCGGGGCCCGTCACCGCCGATGCGGACGGTCGCCTGCACGGGCGGTTCCCGTGCGTGGTGGACGGGCACCTGGCCGACGTCCTGCTGGTCGTCGCCGACCACCGGGGGCGCCGCGGAGTCTTCGCCGTGGACGCGGGCGATCTGGTCCGGCGACCTCTGACCACTCTCGACCTCACCCGGGGCGCCGCCCGGATCGAGCTCGCCGGCGCCGCCGGACGTCCGCTTCCCTGCCCGGACCCGGTACGGGCGCTCGACGTCGCCTGGAACACGGCGGCCGTCGGGCTCGCGGCCGAACAACTCGGCGCGGCCCGCAGATGCCTGGAGATGACCGTGCGGCACGCGCGAACACGCGTGCAGTTCGGCCGGCCGATCGGCTCGTTCCAGGCGGTCAAGCACGCGCTGGCGGACCTCTACGTCGACTGCGAACTGGCCGAGTCCGCGGTTCGCCACGCCGCTTGGACGGCCGACGCCGACCCCGCGGAACTGCCCAGGGCCGCCGCTCTGGCCCTGGCCTCGATGACCGCCTTCCACGCCGCCGACCAGGCCATCCACCTCCACGGCGGGATGGGGTTCACGTGGGAGCACGACCTACACCTCTACTACCGGCGGGCCAAGGCGGCCCAGCATCTGCTGGGGGACCCCGCCACCCACCTCGACCGGTTGTCCCAGCTTGAATTCCAGGAGTGAACGATGACCGGAGACGTCCGTGTCGACCTCGCAGGCCACACCGCCGTCGTCGAACTTCGGCGGCCCCCCGCGAACTTCTTCGACACGGCCCTGATCACCGAGCTCGCCGACACCTACGAGGCCCTGGACCGCGACCCCTCGTGCCGTGCGATCGTCCTCTGCTCGCAGGGAAAGCACTTCTGTGCCGGCGCCGACTTCGGCCGGCCTGACCAGGGGAACGCCGTCCTGGACGACACGTCCGAGCTCTACGCCCAAGCCCTCCGCCTGTTCCGCTGCCAGACCCCGGTCGTGGCCGCGGTCCAGGGCGCGGCGATCGGCGGGGGGCTCGGCCTGGCCCTGTCCGCCGATTTTCGGGTCGGCGGCCCGGGCTCGCGATTCGCCGCCAATTTCAGCCGGTTGGGCTTCCACCCGGGGTTCGGCATCTCGGTGACCCTCCCCGCCGTCGTCGGACAGCAGAAAGCACTCGACTACCTGCTGACCGGACGCCGGTTCAAGGGCGAGGAAGCCCACCGCGCCGGACTTCTCGACGAGCTGGCCGACGACGTCCGCCCGAGGGCGATACGCCTGGCGGACTCGATGGCGTCCTCCGCGCCCCTCGCGGTGGTGAGCATCAAACAGACCATGCGGCAAGGACTGATCGAGCGGGTCGCCGCCGCCCTGGACCGTGAGAACCGCGAACAGACCCGCTTGCGAGCCACCCCCGACTTCGCCGAAGGACTAGCCGCGTCATCACAACGCCGCACGCCGCGCTTCACCGGAGCACTCCCCGAGCGGGCGGCCCAAGGGCCTCCGTGAGCCGTGAGATATCCACTTCGGGCGCGACCGATGAGTTCCTCGGTGAGTTCAGGTCTCTACCAGGACTGCACGCGGGTCGGCAGGTCGGCGCGTCTCCTCAGCGTCGGCCGCCTCGTCGAGGTAAGGATGTGCCATGGTCGACGCTGAACCGGAAGTCGTACTGGGATCGTTCTCGTCTCCGGGAGCGCGGGCGACGCCGTGGCCGTCGGCGCGGAAGGTCATCGACGAGGCGGAGGTGTTCTGGCTCTCCACGGTGCGGCCCGACGGGCGACCGCACGTGACGACGCTGCTGGCGGCCTGGACCCTGGGCGGCATGTGCTTCACCACCGGGGACCAGGAGCGCAAGGCCCGCAACCTCGATGACAACCCCCGCTGTGTGCTGACGACCGGCACGAATGCCCTGACCGGTGTGGACGTCGTCATCGAGGGCGTCGCGTCCGTGGTGGACGAGCGTTCCGAGCTGGAACGGGCCATGGCGGACTTCGAGCGGAAGTACGGGACGCATCTGACCAGCCCGGAGGGGACCTGGTACCGGCTGGGCGAGGCCGTCATCGCCGGCGACGTCAGGCTGTACCGGGTCGCGCCGACCGTCGGCTTCGCCTTCGGCAAGCTGTCGACGTTCAGCCAGACGCGCTACACGTGGCAGAACCGGTGACGGGGATGCCGTCGTTGCAGCAGAAAGTCCAAAGCGTCCTCGACGAGCTCGTCGAAACCGGAGCCGAGACCGGCCTGCAAGTCGCCGTCCACCACCGGGGCGCGCTCATCGTCGACGCCGTCGCCGGCCTCGCCGACAGCCGGACCGGGCGCAGGCTGACCCCGGAGACCCCGGTCTTCGGTTTCTCCACCGGCAAGGCGATGACGTCGCTGATCGCTCACCTGCTCGTCAGGACCGGGACCGTCGGGTACGACACGCCCGTGGCCGACCTGTGGCCGGAGTTCGGCACGCACGGCAAGGCGTCCGCGACCCTTCGGCACGTGCTCACGCATTCGGCCGGGGTGCCGGCGATGCCCCGCGCGATCGGCCCCGCCGACCTGCCCGACTGGTCGCGGGTCTGCACCGCGCTCGCCGGTGCCGAACCGCGGTGGCGGCCCGGGACCGAGACGGGGTACCACTCGTTCACCTTCGGCTTCCTCGTCGGCGAGATCGCACGCCGGGCCACGGGCGAACCGATGCGGCGGCTCCTCCAGGAGTGGATCACCGAGCCCCTGGGCATCGACGGCGACCTGTACTTCGGTGTGCCCCGCCCCGACCTGGCCCGGCTGGCACACTTGGAAGACGCCGCACCGCTTCCGGCACCCGAGGAAGACGCCGTCCTCGCACCGTGGGAGATGCGGCCGACAGCGGCCATGGGCAACAGCCACGAGATCCTGCAAGCGGACATCCCCTCGGTCGGCACCTTCACCGCGCGGGGAATCGCCGCCATGAACGCCGCGCTCCTCGACGGACGGCTCCTCGATCCACAGCAGCTCGAAGAGCTGACGGCGGTGGCCTTCGAGGGCACCGACCAGGTCTTCGGCAATCCCGCGCGGCTGGCCTTGGGCTATCCGCTCGGCCGCCTCGGTGCTCCGCCGGACGAGGCGCCCACCACGTTCGGCTGGGTGGGCGGCGGCGGCAGCTACGTCTACGCCGACACCGCCACCGGCACCTCCTTCGCCATGACCAAGACCCGCCTCACCCCGCACTTCGACACCGCACAGCGACTGGCGGACCTGACCGCGAACGAGCTCGCCACCGGCTGACCATCTCGGGAGAAGCCGGATCCTCACCCGGTGACGTGATGAATGACCACGCTCCAGTGAGACTCGTCCCGCCTGTCCCTGGACGCCGTCTCAGCAGCCGCCGAGCAGGCCGCGGGAGCGCCACTTGGCGAAGATCGGCTTGATCTCCGCCTCGGCCAGGGCCACCGACTCCTTGGGCGTCTGCCTTCCCTGGGCGGCCCGTGCCATCATCCGCGGCAGGATCGAGCGGGTGAACACCTCGCCGATGGCGGGGTTGGACGGCCCCGGGTAGCCGATGTCCGCGGTCCACGTGGCCGCGTCCCGCAGCAGCTTGAGCTTGTCCGAGGGGCATGCCCCGAACGGGTCGTCGGCCAGCCACTTGTCGAGCTGCGGCACCATGGCCGGAAAGGCCGGCAGGTTGTACAGCTCCGACTGATAGGTGCCGACCGCGTCGTTGGCCGACAGGTTGAGCAGGAACTCCTTGGCCGCCTCGACGTTCCTGGAGAACTCGGGGACGAAATAGACGAACACCGGCTGCGGCCCGCTGATGCCGAGGCCCGTCGGCCCCCTGAGCGGGCGGGTGAAGAACACGTCGTCGGCGATCCTTGGAGCTTGGGTCTGCGCGGTGCGGTACGCCGAGACCGGATTGGCGATGTAGGAGAGCCGTCCCGCGATGAGCCCCTGGTTATTGGAGAGCGAGTTCCAGGAGAACACCTCCGGGGACATCGCCTCCCGGTAGAGCCGCACCATGGAGGTGACCGCGGCGACCGTCTCGGGAGAGTTGATCACCACCTGCTGGAGTTCGTTCTGCACCGACGCGCCGTACGACCACATGAGCGCACGGGCCGAGATGTTGGAATCCAGCTCGTTCGACATGCCGATGCCCACGGCGACGCCGTGCTTCCGCTTGATCGCCTTGCCGCCCTCGCGCAGTTCCTCCCAAGTCGACGGCCCGTCGCCCATCCCCACCTGCCGCCACAGGCTCTTGCGGTAGTCGCCCTGGCAGGGGGCCCAGGCGTGGGTGTAGCCGAAGTACTTTCGCGTGGCGGGGTTGTAGGCGGCCTTCCTGCAGAGGGGCTGCTCGATCCCGAAGCGTGCGACGGCTTCGGCCTGGAGGTCGGACAGGTCGACGAGGTACGGCTCGAGCTGCGACGGAGGGCTGATCCACTCGATGAGATCGTGGCCGGTCCCCGCCTCGATCAACGCCAGCGTGCGCGAGACCAGGCTCTCGGGGGCGACATGCTCGACTTTCACGTCCACGCCCACACGCCTGCCCCACTCCTTGGCATAGGCGTCGAACCACCTGTCGTAGCGGGGCACGTAATGCCTCCGCTGAAGAATCGACAACGTTCCCTTGAGCTTCGTACTCGGAGTGAGAAAGGTGGCGGTGGGCTCCGGGCACGCCGAGCCCCCTAGATCGCCGCCTCCGGGCACACGCGCGGCCGCCGTCCCGCCAAGGGCCACCCCCGCCACCTTGAGCACCCCGCGCCGAGAGACGCGTGCGGAACCCTCCCCCATCCCAACCCCCCGTGTCCGTGGCGATGCCCTCAGGCCTGGACTCCGGGGTTCATCGCGCGACCAAGTAGACCCGGGCCGCACCCGGCCCGACCGTCCATCACCGCATGCCCATCACGAAGAGTGAAGAACCAACCCCGATGCGCTCTTACCTGGACATGGGCAAAGCCCACCGGCGCATGACGGTCGACGAGGCACAACCCGCTCTCAGTACGTTCCGAGGAACCTGGCCACCGCGTACAGCGGATCTTCTCCGACCATGCCGGGGACGTTGTCCTCCCAGTCGCGCCGGAAATGCTCTAGTTCCTCCTTGAGCGCCCGCCGCAGCGCGAACCCCCCGGCCAAAAAAGCCAGCGCGACCACCGGGCGGCCCCACGAGCGTCCGCGGATCACCAAGGTCACACCGATCGCCCAGCGGTCGTCGTCCACCGGCTCCGGAACGACCGCCAACTTCACCGAGACGAGCGGATGCGACAGTCTCGCCCCCAACGGGGGCCGGCCCCGCTTGGTCCCGCCCCCGCTTACCTGCGTCCACCACTGTTCGAAATCGGCACGGCCCTCCCATGACATCTGCCGCAGCCGTCCCGATCCTTTGTACGTCCCTGTCGTGATGCATGTCCTCGGACGCACGGCGCTCTGAAAGCTCAGCGCACCGGAGGCGGTCCCGTCACCGTCCGAACCGGTGATCTCGACGCAGGTCTCGCCATCGCGCCTCCAATCCCTGACGACCAGCTCGCCCGTCCAGTCGCCGTCGGCATCGGGACCCCCGTCCAGCCGGTACCGGGCACCGGGCGCCAGATGCCGACCCCCGACGAGCCGGACTCCCTCGATCGCGCCGATTTCGGTGACCAGGGCGCCATCAGCGGGGCGAGCCGTCTCGAGCATTTCGTACACCTCGGTGACGAAGCCCTCGAACCATTGGCGCGGCAGAGCCGAAACGGTGACCGAACCACGCACCCGCGCCATAACCGGTGACCTCCCTGGACCGTACGCCGTACCCCAGACGAGTGCGCAAAGAGAATCGCCGCTCCCCGGCGCAAACCAGCCGACCTGGCTGTGGTGCGGTTCAGGACAGCCCCACTCCGTTCAGCACTCCCTCTTTTGACTCCCAGCCCCCGGCGTTCTTTCGCACCTCCTGCGAGAGATGGCCGACTACGGCCATACCAAGGCGCTCTGAGCAAACACGGCCCTCAACGAAAGCGCACAGCGCTCCGCAAGCTGGAAAATACTGTCGGTGACCCATCTCCGTAACGGCCCTGCCCCTGAACCCAGCGCCGCTTATACGTGCGAGGGCAGAGGCGTGCTGGGGTCACGTCTCCTCAAGCTGCCCCAGATACTCGGTCAACCCGGGCAGGCGGGAGAATCTGAGTGCCGTCCATATAAAAGAGATGGAAGGCCGCGGCATAGACCCGCTCGCCTGGATGCGCCAATGCGAGCTCCGCCAGAACGCGACATCCGCTCTCACACCACGCCGCCTCAAACGCACCCCAGTCCACCGCCGCATGCTACTCCGCCCCCGCAACCCTCCGAACTCAAGGAACACGCGGCGGCACGCTTCAAATGCTGAAGGACAGCACCGTGCTCGACACGCCGACCCACCTCATCCGCCCGCCGCCACGCTGCGCGCCCTGAGCGAGCCCCGCGAGCACCCCGAACCCAGACCATCGACCGGCTGCACGCCCTGCTCACCAAGCTCGTTCCGGCCGCGTCTGCCGCGCAAGGTGACCGCCGATCGCGGAGTCCGCACCACGCTGACCGAGCTGCCCCACGGCATCGGGGACTTGCCAGGCGGCCGAGATCCTGGCGCGTACTGCGGGCGTCGACCGGTTCCGATCGGCCGCCGCGTTCACCTCCTACTGCGGCGCGACACTTCGTCCGAAGACGTACAACGGCGCCGGCTGTCACGGCCCGTCGATCCACACCTCAACTGCGCTCCGCACATCACGGCCGTCGCCCAGATCCGCCGCCAGACCTGTCAGCTTGGGCAGCATTCCGATCTTTCCTCCTAAGGTCGCTGACGGGAATGGAGCGCCGGAGTGGTCGTTCACTCGTCGTTCGGTTCACCAACGCGCTGACCATTCTCCGACCACGCCGTCCACCGCGGTTCGGTGCCCAGGGATCTGTGGCGGTCGTTGCTGGTGCAAGATGGGGGTATGGGGTTGCTGGAGCATGTGGCGCCGAACCTTGCTGATCTTCTTCGTCGTGATGTCTGGTGGATGGGGTGGAACACCCTCCTGGCCTGGACACCGGTCCTGCTGGCCTGGGTGCTTTTCCGGGGCGGCAGTACGGAGCGGCGAGTGTTGCGGTCGCCCCTTTGGTGGGCGGGGCTCGTGCTGTTCGTGCTGTTCCTGCCCAATGCCCCGTACGTGGTGACCGATATCGTTCATATCCGGAACGACGTGCTGCTGTCGGACCGTGGCGGACCTGTGATGACCGCGATCCTGCCCGTTTACGCCGCATTCATCGGTTCGGGCTTCCTGGCCTATTACCTGGCGCTGGCAGGTGCACGCCGCCACCTCGTCCAGATCGGACTGGGCGAGTGGCAGGGCCGCGTAACGGTGGCGGCGCACGCCCTCTGCGCCCTCGGGGTCTTCCTTGGACGTTGGGCCCGGCTCAACAGCTGGGAACCGGTCGTCGACCCGCACGGCGCACTCGAACGAATCGTGCTCCACCTGACCTGGAACCGGGCACCCATCCTGATCGCGGCCGTCTTCCTGGTCACCTGGACGGGCCACTTCCTGGCGAAGGCGATCGCTGAGGCCACTCGTGATGCGGTGACGGTCTGCACATGGCCGGCCAATCAAACGAAGCACCCGGACCTGCTCTCAAGTCGGGCGCTTCTTGTTGCTGCTTGGTGAGGTAGGCAGAGGCGGGGTCGAACCGCCGACCTTCCGCTTTCCGCTATAGCAACACCCCTGGCGCGCGAGCATCGACCGAGGCTGACTGGCTGCCACTGTGCGCCCGCATCGGCCACGAGCGGCGCGCGCCAACTAAAAACGGCCCTCGTCCGCTGAGTACGTAACAGAGGCCCGCCGACCACCTGAGGACGGTGCCTATGAGGACGAGTACGGGGACGGTGCCGAGACCATGGGGGAGACGGCGTCCGCCGAAGAGGCGATCGCCCTTGCTGAGCGGGAGCTCGGCGCCGTTGCAGGGCGGTGGGTGAATCAGGGTGTCCCTGTAGACGAGTATCACGACTTCGTCGGCTGCGGTCGTCCGTTGGGCCGCTGGAAGCCGGTGTGAGACGGCGTTGTCGTCAGGGCTGTCGTCAAAAGGCCCGGAACCGAGCGTGGTTCCGGGCCTTTTGGCTGGTCACGAGGTGTGGGCAGGGGCGGGGTCGAACCGCCGACCTTCCGCTTTTCAGGCGGACGCTCGTACCGACTGAGCTACCTGCCCAGGACGCGCGTCGGCGCGTCTGGCGGTCCTGACGGGATTTGAACCCGCGGCCTCCACCTTGACAGGGTGGCGAGCACTCCTAACTGCTCCACAGGACCTTGCTGCTCCGAGCCTAGCGGCTCCGAGGGGGTGTCTTGGCCGGTGTGCCCGGCGCTTGGCGACGTCCGAGAGCATACGCGATGGCCGAGGGCGTCGCCAACTCGATAACCCCGGGCGGGTGAGGGGACGATTGGGACGGGTAGATACCGGTCGGACAGGTGTGTTTCGTGTTTGTGGTTGGGGCTCCTACTCTGTCCGAGTTGCGCAACGGTGCGTGATCGGAGGGTAGCGCTGCCCCCCTCGCGGGGGGTGGCTTGAGAGAGGAGGCCGCGTGGTCGCGAAGCTCCCAGAAGACCAGAGCGCGGAGGACTACCAACGCGGGCTTGGAACCCGCCAGATCCAGATGCTGGCCATCGGCGGGACGATCGGTACCGGGCTGTTCCTGGGCGCCGGGGAGAACATCGCCAAGGCCGGACCGAGCCTGATCCTCACGTACGCCGTGGCCGGGCTCGCCCTGTTCTTCGTCATGCGGGCGCTCGGCGAGCTGCTCACCTACCGGCGGGCGGAGGGCGGGTTCGCCGGGTACGCCCGCGAGTTCCTCGGGCCGTTCTGGGGTTACGCCACGACCTGGACGTACTGGATCATCTGGGTGACGACCGGCATGGCGGAGCTGACCGCGGCCGGCAAGTACATCCAGAAGTGGTGGCCGGGCGTCGAGCAGTGGCAGACGGCGCTGGTCGCGCTGGTGATCCTGTTCGTGGTGAACCTGATCTCGGTGAAGCTCTTCGGCGAGCTGGAGTTCTGGTTCGCGATGATCAAGGTCGCGGCGATCGTGATGATGATCCTGGTCGGGATCGGGGTGCTGGTCTTCGGGTTCAGCGACGCGGGGGAGACCGCGCGGGTCGGGAACCTGTGGGACCACGGGGGCGTGTTCCCCGAGGGCGCCGGGGCGACGATCATGACGCTGCAGATGGTGATGTTCGCCTACCTGGGCGTCGAGCTGGTGGGTGTGACGGCCAGTGAGGCCAAGGACCCGGAGAAGAACATCCCGCGGGCGATCAACGCGCTGCCGCTGCGGTTCGCGCTGTTCTACCTGGGGTCGCTGCTGGTGATCCTCGCCGTGGTGCCGTGGACGGCGTTCAAGGGCGGCGCCAGCCCGTTCGTGCTGGCGTTCGACCGGATCGGCATTCCGGGCGGCGCGGACATCGTCAACTTCGTGGTGCTGACGGCGGCGCTGTCGTCCTGCAACGCGGGCGGCCTCTACTCGACGTCCCGGATGCTGCGGACGGCCGGCGTCAACGGGGACGGTCCGAAGGTGCTCGGACGGCTCAACGGGCGCGGTGTCCCCGTGCTCACCGTCGTCATCTCGGCGCTCGTCATGGGCATCGGCGTGGTCGTCAACGCGGTGGTGCCGGACAAGGCGTTCGAGTACATCACGTCTGTTTCCACCGGTGGGGCCCTGCTGGTGTGGACGGTCATCCTGCTCGCGCACATGGCCTACCGGCGGCGGTCGGCCGCCGGGGTGCTGCCTAAGGCGCCGTACCGGATGCCGTGGGCGCCGTACACGAACTGGGCCGTGCTGGCGTTCTTCGCGTTCGTCACGGTGACGATCGCGTGGGAGGCGGACACGCGGATCGCGCTCTACGTGATGGGCGCGTGGGTGGCGCTGGTCGCGGTCGGCTGGCCGTTCGTCCGGCGCGGCTCGCAGGAGGCGCGGGTGCCGGTGGCCGTCGCCGAGGAGAGCCCGAGCGCCTGAGGGGAGGCGTCCCGGCGGCCGCCACTGCCGGGACGCCCTCCGCCGTGGGATGATCCCCGTGGCGGTTCCTTCCCTCCGGAGGCGCGCGTGACCAGCAGGCTCGAGATCCGGGTGCGGTGGGTCCTGCTGTTCGTCGTGGGCGTCGCGAACGCGATCGGCGCGCTGGTGGTGCTGCTGTTCGCCACGTTCGTCGTCCCCGATCCGCCGCTGGACGACCGAGAGTACGTGCATCTGGTCAACGCGGTCGCGTTCTTCAGCTACCCGGTCATCGCGGCTCCGGCGGCGCTGCTGTGCGGGTTGTGGCTCTGGCGGCCCGTGGTCACGTTCGTCCGGGACGGGGGCGAGCCCGACCGGCGGCAGCGCCGGGCCGTGCTGCTCGGGCCGCTGCGGCTGACGCTGCTCGTCGGCGCGCTGTGGGCGGTCGGCGCGCTCGGCTGGGCGGGCCTCGATCTGATGCTTTTCACCGGACGGCTGGCGGTGAAGACGGGCCTGACGTGCCTGCTCGGCGCGGGGACGACCTGCACGATCGTCTACCTGCTGTCGGAGCGGCTGCTGCGGCCGGCGGCGGCTCTGGTGCTGGGCGCGGAGCGTCCGAAGAGGCTGCGGCTGCCCGGCGTGACGACGCGGGTGATGCTCGCCTGGGCGCTCGGGACGGCGATCCCGGTGTTCGGGCTGATCTGCGTCGCGATCGCGGCGCTGGCCTCGCCCGACATCAACGTCACCCAGCTCGCGATCACGATCCTCGGGCTCGGCGGCGCCGCGCTGCTCGCGGGGGTCTGCGTCATCTACATGGCGACGCGGGCGATCGCCGATCCGATCAAGGCCGTGCGCAGCGGGATGGCGCAGGTCGAGCGGGGCGACCTCGGCGCCGAGGTGGACGTGTACGACGCGAGCGAGGTCGGGCAGCTGCAGGCCGGGTTCAACCACATGGTCGCCGGGCTCCGCGAGATCGAGTGGCTGCGCGACCTGTTCGGGCGGCACGTCGGCGAGGAGGTCGCCGACCTGGCGCTGGAGCGCGGCGTCGTCACGCTCGGCGGCGAGACGCGCGAGGTGGCCGTGCTGTTCGTCGACCTGACGGGGTCCACCAGGCTGGCCGACACGCGCAGCCCGGACGAGGTGGTCGGGCTGCTCAACAAGTTCTTCGGCGTGGTGGTGTCGGCGGTCGCCAAGCACGGCGGGTGGATCAACAAGTTCGAGGGGGACGCGGCGCTGGCGATCTTCGGGGCGCCGACGCAGCTGGAGGACTCGGCGGGCGGCGCGCTCGGCGCCGCACGGGAGCTGGCGGTGCGGCTGCGCGCCGAGGTGCCGATGCTGGACGCGGGGATCGGCGTGTCCGCCGGCCCGGTCGTCGCCGGGTACATCGGCGCCGAGGAGCGGTTCGAGTACACGGTGATCGGCGATCCGGTGAACGAGGCGGCCCGGCTCAGCGACCTCGCGAAGGACGAGGAGGCGCGGGTGCTCGCGTCGGCGACCGTCCTCGACCTGGCGCACCTCGCCGAGTCGGACGAGTGGGACGTCGGACGGTCGGTGACGCTGCGCGGGCGGAGCCGTCCGACCCGGTTGGGCACGCCCCGCCTTCCGGTGCCTCCCGCGGTTCCCGCTCCCCGGCGCCCGGAGCAGAGGACGGAGCGGACGAGGTTCCCGCGCCCGCTCAGGCGCAGCAGGAGGCTGCTGTTCGGCGCGCTGGTCCTGGCGAGGGCGGCCAAGAGCGCGCGTGCGGCACAGCCGGTTGAAACGGACGGCACGGACGAGCCCGGGGACCGTTCGGGCGGACCGGCCGTGTCTGACTCGGCCTGACGGGACCGAATGCGTATCGTCACCTTCGGTACACAGTCTGCTACCGGCTCGTAACTCCGGTGTCACCCGGTAGTCCGAGGGTTGGGGCGGACAGCCCCGGCTCCCGAGAGGTGACTGATGCACCGCCGGAATCGTCTCGCGCTCCTCGCCGTCCTGGCCACCGCGACCGTCGCCGCCCCGGCGGCGCCCGCCGGCGCCCGTCCGGGCCCCGGCCCGCTCCCGACCCTGCCGCAGGCCGTGCCGGAACCGCGCCCGCGCGCCGTCCCGGCCGTGGAGCCGGATCCGGACGCCGACGTCGTGGACGTCGCGCACCGCGGCGCCTCCGCGTACGCGCCGGAGAACACACTGGCGGCGTTCAGGCTCGCCAAGGCCAAGGGCGCCGACATGTTCGAACTGGACGTCCAGGAGACCAAGGACCACCAGCTCGTGATCATGCACGACACCACGCTCGCCCGGACGACGAACGCGGAGTCCCTCTACCCGGGCCGCAGGCCGTGGAAGGTCGCCGACTTCACCCTCGCCGAGATCGGGCGGCTGGACGCCGGCGGCTGGTTCGCGAGGAGGTACGCGGGCGAGCGCGTCCCGACGCTCGGCCAGGTGCTGGCCGCGATGCGCGGCACCGGCCTCGGGCTGCTGCTGGAGATCAAGAGCCCCGGGCTGTACCCGGGCATCGAGCGGCGGGTCGCGGCGGAGTTGAAGAGGTCGCCGTCCTGGCTCCGGACCGACGCGCAGGAGCGGCGCCTCGTCGTCCAGTCGTTCGACTGGGAGTCGGTGCGGCGGTTCCACGCCGTCCTGCTGAAGGTGCCGACCGGTCTGCTCGGTACCCCGAAGGTCGCGGACCTGCCGAGGCTCGCGAAGTACGCGGACCAGGTCAATCCGCCCTTCGGGGGCCTGACCGAGTCCTACGTCGAGGAGGTGCACGACGCCGGGATGGACGTGCTCGCCTGGACGATCGACGACTCCGGCGACATGGAGCGGGCGATCGCCCTCGACGTGGACGGCGTCATCACCGACAGGCCGGACGTCCTGCGCCGCGTCCTGGACGAAGCCGACGAACAGGCGGCCTGACCATGCCCGGAGCCCGCGGCCTGATCGGCGGGCGTTCGGCGCGCGGCAGGTGGATGGTGCACGTGCCTTGATCAAGTGGATCGTCGACACGCGCGGCCCGGTCAGGCGGGGTGGCGCGGGCGGGGTGTGCACCGCACCCTGCCTGATCGGGAGGTGGCCGGCGCGCGGCCCCGGTCAGGTCTGCGCGGCTTGGTCAGGCGGGTGGCGGGCGCGGTCTATCAGGGCCCGGGCGGCCGGGCCGCGCGGTCCCTCGGCTCGCCAGGCGAGGGCGATCCGGCCGGTCAGCCGCGGCCGGACGACCGGCAGCGCGTGCAGGTCGCCGGGGCGGCCGCGGGCGGCCGACTCGGGCAGGACGGCGACGCCGAGGCCGTGCGCGGCGATCTCCGCCAGCACGGGCGGCTCGCCCGCCTCGAACGCGATGCGCGGGCGCAGACCGGCGTCGGCGAACGCCTCGTCCAGGACGGCGCGCAGCCCGGTGCCCTTCGGCAGGCAGACCAGGTTCTCCTCGGCGAGGGCCCGCAGGGTGACCGTGGACCTGCGGGCCATCGGGTGGCCGTGGGCGACGGCGGCGAAGAGGTCCTGCTCGATGACGACCCGCGTCGCGATGCCCTCGGGAGGGTCGGTGCCGATGCTGAGGAAGGCCAGGTCGATCCGCCCGGTGCGGAGCCCTTCGGTGAGCCTCGCGGTGTCCTCCTGGACGACCGTGATCTCGATGTTCGGATGGTCGCGCTGGAAGCCGGCCAGCATGCCGGGGAGGTCGAGCGACCGGATCCAGTCGACCGTGCCGACCGTGACGTGCCCGCGGAGCAGGCCCGTCAGCTCGTCCACCGACAGCCGGGCGCCCTCGACGGCCGCGAGCGCCGCCCGCGCGTAGGGGAGGACGGCGGCGCCGACCTCGGTGAGCCGGACGGTCCGTCCCGACCGGTCGAGCAGCGGCTGGCCGAGCTCGCGCTCCAGCTGCCGGATCTGGGCGCTCACGCCGGGCTGCGCGACGTGCAGCCGGGCCGCGGCCCTGGTGAAGCTCGCCTCTTCCGTAACCGCCACGAAGTACTCAAGCTGGCGCAGCTCCATAACCGAACATGCTAGCCACGGGGCCTGAAAGCGCCTGGGCTTCTGCCGAACCGCCCGGTCCGGCAACCATTTCTTTGACCTGTCTTGTATGCGTCACTGCTGTTAAGAGGACTGATTTCGGCCTGGCCGGTGATTACCTCACCTGCGGGAGGTCGGGTGTACGGACGGCGCACATGGTCCATACGGGTGCGGATGACCGTTATTGCCGGAACGGTCACCGCGATCATCTGCGCCATCGTGACGACGCTGGTCCTCGTGGAGGCGCGGGGATCGGCGACCGACTCCTCCCGGGGCCAGGCGACCGCTGCGGCCCTCCGGCTGTCGTACTCGCTGCGGCGGGGGTCGGCGCCCGCGCGGCTCGATCCGGAGGGGGCCGTCCTCGTGCAGGTCCTGGACGAGACCCGGACGGTGATCGCGGGGACGCCGGGGCGGGTCCCGGTCGGCCGGCCGCTCGCCGACTTCGTCCCGTCGCAGACGCGCGTGTACTCCACCCGGAGGGTGTGCGCGCCGCTGCGGCACAGATGCCTTTGGGTGGTCGGTTTCCGCGTCTTCAAGCCGGGCGGCGACTGGCTGATCTACGCCGCCGTACCGATCGTCCCCTGGTACGTCAGCCCGGGGCTGCTCATGTTCCTGGCCAGCGTCTCGCTGCTGGTGATCCTCCTGGGATGCCTGCGCGCCTGGGCGACGGTGGACCACACCCTCGCCCCGGTGGACGCGATCCGGACCGAGCTGGCGGAGATCACCGCGCAGCAGTCGGGCCGCCGGGTGACGGTGCCGGAGAGCCGGGACGAGATCAGGCGGCTCGCGGAGGCCGCGAACGCGACCCTGGACCGGCTGGACAGCGCCCTCGAGCGGCAGCGCAGCTTCACCTCCGACGCGTCCCACGACCTGCGCAGCCCCATCGCGGCCGCGCGCGCCCAGATCGAGGAGGCCCTGCTGTACCCCGACGACGTCGACTGGCCGCAGACCGCGCGGGGCGTCCTGCAGACCCTGGAGCGGCTCCAGGCGATCGTCACCGACCTGCTGCAGCTCGCCCGGCTGGACGCCGCGGCCTGGCAGGAGGACGAGACGATCGACCTCGGCGCGCTGGTCACCATCGAGCTGGCGCGGTCGGACCGGACGAAGCGGATCGTCCCGCATATCCAGGACGGTGTCACGGTGCGGGGTGACCGGCTGAGGCTCGTCCGGCTGCTGACGAACCTGCTGGACAACGCCGAGCGGCACGCCGAGTCGCGCGTCGACGTCGTGGTCTCGCGGGAGGACGACACCGCCGTGCTGGAGGTCGTCGACGACGGCGCGGGCGTCGCCGAGCAGAACCGGGACCTCGTGTTCCAGCGCTTCGCCCGCCTGGAGGACAGCAAGGCCCGCGATCCGGCCGGAACCGGCCTCGGCCTGCCGATCGCCCGGGAGATCGCGCGGCTGCACGGCGGCACCCTCACCATCGAGGACAGTGAGCGCGGTGCCCGGTTCGTCCTGCGGATACCGCGGTTCAACGACGGCCGGCCGGCCGGGTAGCGCGGGGCCGGAAAGCGGAGAACCCCGCGGCGACGGTGCGCGCGGGGTCGTGGGCCTGGGGCGGCCCGCGCGGGGAACGGGCCGAGGCGGCGGCCGGCCGTTCAGAAGGCCGGCAGCGCGGGCAGGCCGCGCAGGTGGATCCAGCCTTCGAGCTCCGACTCCTTCACCCGGCAGGTGATCCGCTCGTACTCGGCGGCGGTCACGTGGCCGGGGCTGGGGACGATCACGGAGTCGTAGACGAACCGGGACGCGATGACGCCGAGGTCGGCGCCGGTCGCGGCGAGCCGCTCCTTCAGCGGGCCGGCGTCCAGGAGCCGGGCCGTCGTGATGATGGACGAACCGGCCACGCCGGGCGGATCGGGCATCACGGGGCCGACGTTCACCGCGACCCTGAGCTGCACGCGGACCGCCCCGCTCGACCGGTGGTTGTGGCGGCGCAACCGGAGGCCGAGCGACACCAGCATGGGGTCGACAACGGTGGCGGTCGGCACCTGCGGGGGAATGACGATCAGCGCGCCGTCGCCCCGGTCCTCGACGTGGCAGGCGTGCCAGGGGACGCCGGACTCCTCGAACGCCTCGCGCAGGGCGCGGTACATGGCGCGGCGCACGTCGATCCGGTCGACGTCGTTGCGGAGGGGCGAGCTGAACCCGGCGACGTCGGTGTACACGATGGTGCAGTTCTGGCCCGCCCAGGAAGGGCCGTCCTTGTCCGGGAGGACCATGGGCTGCGTCGGGTGCTCCCAGGACTTCTCGACGACCCCCTCCAGGGACCGGACCGGCCGTAGGGAACGGACGGGCACGGTGCGGGCCGGCACGGTCGGGGCCGCGGGGACCTCGTTGGCCGAGGCCGGGGGCTCCACGGCGCGAGTCGCGCCGCCCGCCCGCGGGCCGGGCGCGGTGTAGGAGGCGGTCACCACGAACGGCCCGGCCATCGCGTACGGGTAGTCCGGGACGACCGGCACCTGCGCCATGCCGTAGGGCTGGGGTGAGCCGTACTGCGCCGCGGGGCCGTACGGGCCCGCCGTGCCGGTGGGGTAGTGGACGCGCCGGGGCGGCCGGTCGGGCACCTGCTCCGTCATCCGCTCGTACATCTCGCGCTCGAGGACGGCGACCACGTGCGGGTGCTCGCTCAGGTAGGCGACGAACTCCTGGGTCGTCAGACGCAGGACGTGGAGGGTGTCCATCGCGACGACGGTCGCCGAGCGGCGGCGCAGCGACAGGGCGGCGCGCTCGCCGATGATGTCACCGGGCTTGCGGAACGCGACGAACCGCTCGCGCCCGTCCCGTTCCACGGAGATCCGCACCGAGCCCGACTTGATGACGAGGGTGTGGTCGGCGTCCTCGCCCTCGGTCCACAGCACGTCGCCGGCGGGGTGGACGACCTCCTGCGCCAGTGCGAGGAAAGCGGCGCGCTCGGCGGTGGTGAGCCCGTGCCAGAACCCGGAGCGAGGGGCGTCCTCGGCCGGCCGGACGTCCCGCCGCAGCGGGACGACCTCGGTGGGGACGATCTTGTCCGGGTCGTGGTGGCGGGCGTGCTCGGTCATCGGGCCACCCGCCCGTCGTCCGGCGGGGCGGGGGGTGGCGATCCCGCCGGACGCGTGGGGTGGACGGCGAAGGTGGGGGACGGTACGTGTTGTCTGGACATGTCAGGGACCCCATGCCTCGAATCGCGACTCCCGAGCCCCGCCGGCACCGGGCAGGTCCGGTGGGGCGGTGACGGGAGTCACATCACCTATAGTCCGCACCGCGTGATCGCGGTTAGACTAGATGAGTCGCAGAGACATTTCGGCAGGTCAGCCCGGATCTTTCTGCGTGTTCGCAGAGGAATGCGCGCGGATCGGCCGGTTGTCTCGTGCGGCCCCGGGAGTCGCTCTCCGCTCTCCCACCGGTCGTCATGGCTGCCAAACCGGTGATCGGTGGGAAGCGGCGGGCGACTCTGTTGCCTTCGCTGGCATCGCTTCTTCGTGCTTCTTCGTCCGGTGCCGCCATTCGCGGCGTTGCCGGAATCCGACTCTCCCCTTGCGACCTCCCCGTGTGGCGCGCGTGGCTCCTTCTCGTTCCCCCGGCCCTTCTCGTTCCGCCTGCGGCCGGCCCGTCTCCGCCTGCGGTTCGTCTCGGCCGGGATGCGCCTCGCCCGGGCCGGGACCTCACCCTGTGTTCAACCTCATCCGCTTCGGATGTGGCATCACGTCTTGTTGCATGACGTCGTCTGCTAATCTGCTATGTAGCACATTACAACAGAGTCCGACGGTATGCAGCACTCTGGAAGCTACCGACGCGAGTTTTGGGCGATATGGCGGGGTCTGGTGGGCGGAGCGAAGATCAGATGTCCAAGACATGTAGCGTCGTGTGGGGAAGTGGGATGCCAGGTCCCCGTCTGCCATGTAGCATCCAGTTGGGTGGCATGCACTACTCAGAGTGAGTGAACTCATGGCCAGTGACCAGGGGCCCATAGTCCAGAGCGCGCTGCTGCGCACCGAGCTCGTCCGCCTGCGCAAAGAGAAGAAGCTGACGCAGGAGCAGGTGGCGCGGCAGCTTGAGTGGTCCCCGTCCAAGCTCATCCGGGTGGAGGGCGGGAAGAACGCCATCACCCGCACCGACTTGCAGGCGCTGCTCGCCGTTTATGACGTCACGTCGGAGGGCCGGCAGGAAAGATTGCAGGCGCTCGCCCGCGGCGCGCGTGAACCCGCCTGGTGGAACGCCTACCGCGGCGACCTGGACCCGAGCTTTCTCGCCTATGTCGGGTACTCCGCCGGTGCGGCCTACATCCGCCAGTTCCACGGGACGGTCGTCCCCGGGCTGATCCAGACGTCCGAGTACGCGGAGGTCCTGTCCACGGGCAAGGTCTCCGAGCAGGCGAGGGTGCTGGCGGCGAAGCTGCGCATCCAGCGCCAGCAGGAGTTCGCCAAGCGGCAGAACCCGCCGCGCCAGCACTACATCATCGACGAGGCCGTCATCCGGCGCCATGTCGGCATCAGAACCGACCCGGCGATCATGCCCGCGCAGTTGAACCACATCGCCGACCTCTGCGAGGGGAACGATCTGGTGACCGTCAGGGTCATCCCGTTCAACACCGGGGCCCACCTCGGGCTGGAAGGGCCGTTCAGCCTTCTGGAGTTCGACGGCGACCTCGACGACGTCCTGTACCTGGAGGGGCGGTCGGGGGCCAGCGTGATGATCACTGGTGAGGACGACCGGGTCGCCGAGTACCGCGAGACCTTCGAGCTCCTGCTCGACCAGGCGCTGTCGGCGGACGAGTCGGTCGCGATGATGCGGCAGGCCGCCGAGTCGCTCATGAGCTGATCCCGCCCGCAGCCGAACCGACCGGGAGGTGACCGCCGCATCCGGCATCCACAAGGCGAGTGGCCGACATAGCACGCAGGGTGATCTTGTGTTCCCTTGTAGGCGGGATAACTAGAACCGTTTACACTCGTGATCGGGAAATTTTCCACAAGGTCGTGGTTTGTCATGCCCTACTTGGCCGCCTGCCCCCACGCGTGTTCCTCGTCCTAATGGCGACGGGGAAGGGCGCGTCGGCAACGGATGGAGGTTGGATGGTGTACCGCTCGACCCCGAGGGTGGTGCTGAACTGGCGTAAGAGCAGCGCGAGCGCCAACGACAGCAACTGTGTCGAAGTGGCGGCCTCAGGGCCGTCGGTTCTGGTCCGTGACTCGCGCAACCCCTCCGCCGGCCACCTCGCCCTCGCTCCCGCCCAGTGGCAGGGTCTCCTGACCGCGGTTCGCAACGGGGACCTGGACGGCCGTTGAGTCACTGGACTCATTTTTCCCGCCTATCTCAGGAATTGTCGAATACCACGGCGTTGTGACGTATTGATTGACGACTCTTGATGGGGATCCGCCCGGCCGGCCCGCCGGACGCATCCCTGAGGGAACCCTGATCGGACCCTGAACCGCCCCTGATCACCCTGTTCCCGTGCGGGGACCGCGCCTAGCTTGATCATCAGCGGTCCCCGGCCACGGCCGGGCCGGGGACCGTCGCCCGCGTCAGACGACGCGGGCCCTGGCGTCCCCGTACCGGAAGGACTTCCATGCTGCGCAGGAACAGGCTCGCCGTCACGGGCGCGGTCGCGGCCGGAGCCGTGGCGCTGGCCGGGGTCGCGCTCCCCGCCACCGCCTCACCGGCGCCGCGCTCGCCCTCTGCCCAGACCGCGCTGCCCGCCCGGACCGTGCCGTCCGGCATCGACTGGCGCGCGTGCGGCGACGACGGCAAGGCCGAGTGCGCGACCCTGCGGCTGCCGATCGACTACGCCCGGCCGGACGGCCCCGGGTTCGGCCTCGCGATCGCCCGCCGCAAGGCCCTCGACCCGGCCGCCCGCGTCGGCACCCTGGTGTTCGGCCCGGGCGGGCCCGGCGACTCGGGGGTCCAGCGCGTCACCAGACTCGAGGGCGGTATCGACCGGTTCAGCGACGAGTTGCGCCGCCGCTTCGACATCGTCAGCTTCGACCCGCGCGGCATCGGCGGCAGCCACCCGGTCACATGCTCGGCCGACCTCCTCAGGGCGGCCCCCTCACCGGTCATCGAGAGCGCGGAGCAGTTCCGCGCGACCCTCGACCACAACGCGCGCCTGCGCGCCGACTGCCGAGCCCGCACCGGCCCCCTCTACGACCACGCCGACACGCTCAGCACCGTCCGGGACGTCGACGCGATCCGCGCCGCGCTGGGCGAGTCGAAGCTGACCTTCCACGGCAGCTCGTACGGCACGCTGCTGGGCGAGATGTACGCCGAGACGTTCCCGGGGCGCGTCCGGGCGATGGTGCTGGAGAGCGTCGACGACCACAGCCTCCCCGACGCGCGGCGGTTCCTGACGTCCGAACTGGCCGCGGCCCAGGACTCGTTCGAGCAGTTCGTCGCCTGGTGCGGCCGCGCGCGGGAGTGCGCCCTGCACGGCAGGGACGTCCGCGGGATCTGGCGCGACCTGCGCGCCCGCACCGCCCGCGGGGAGTTGCCGGACACCTCCGCGCCGGGCGCCGCGCTACCGGAGTTCGGCCTGGTCCTGATGGCCTACAAGCTCTTCTACGGCCCCGACTGGGCGGAGCTCGCGACGAAACTGGCCGCTCTGGACGCGGCCCCGCCGCTCAGGCCCGGCGCGCGTCCGGCGGCGGCTCCGAAGGCGGGGGAGACCGCCACCGACCCCTTCACCGCGCAGTTCTGCTCCGACTGGAGTCTGCCCGTCCGCGGCTACGGCGAGTACGCGAGGCTCATGCGCCACACGGAGAAGGCGGCCCCCGACATGACGTTCGCGCGTCCCGTCATGGCGATCTCCGCGTGCCTCGGCTGGCCGCAGCCCGTCCGCAACCCGCAGCACCGCCTGCGGGTCCGCGGAAGCGCCCCGATCCTCCTGGCCAACGCCGTCCACGACCCCGCCACGCCCTACGCGTGGGCGAAGAGCGTCGAGCGTCAACTGGGCCGGACGGGCCGACTCCTCACCTATGAGGGCGCAGGCCACGGCAGCTACAACCGCGGCCCCTGCATGCAGAACACGATCGACGCCTACCTGATCTCCCTCAAGCTCCCCCCACGCGGCACGACCTGCCCAGCCTCCTGAGCCGCCGTGCAAGGCGCGAGGGGACCGATGGTCACCACAACCCGGTCCCCTCGCAGCTCTTGAGCGCCCCCATGGTTCCGTGTACTCCACGTTGGCCGCGGCGAAATCGCAGAAGCGCACGTCGAAATTAGGGTGATTTGTAGCTACTACTCGCCGGTGTATTTCAGATCGATACTCTGCGAATGCCCTCCTATCCGCAGGCCAGTGCGTCAATCGATAAACGGGAACGCACGGGAGACGGGACGGGGACGATCGATGACACGGACAGTCCTGGTCGAGGTCTTCGACCACGATGCCGATCCACCCCGGCTGGACCAGCTCAGCCGGCACCTCCTCCGGGAACTGCGAGAACTCGGGCTGCAGACCGTCCGGGAGCCGGTCCGGGCTCCGGCGGGGACGAAGGCGGGATCGGCGGTGACGATTTCGACCCTCGCCGTCGCCCTCGCCGGAACGCCGACCTGCAAAGCGTTCGTGACCGGCGTCTTCGGCTGGCTGGGCCCCCGCAGGGGAGGCTTGAAGATCAGTTGTGGCGACAGATCGGTGGAACTGTCCGCGGCGACTCCGGGGGAACGGCAGGAACTGCTCGAATGGCTGCTGAGGTGCGACGGGGAAACATGGGAACAGGACCGGGACGGTCGAGGAGACTAGCGCTGCTCGTGGCCTCGGACCGGTACGACGATCCGGGGCTCAGTTCGCTGCGGTCGCCGGCCCATGACGTGCGGGCGCTGGCCGCCGCCCTCGCGGACCCTCGCATCGGCGGGTTCGAGGTGGAGGACGTGTTCAATCGCCGGGCCCACGAGGTCAACGCCGCGATCGAGGACTTCTTCTGCGACAAGCGGCCCGATGACGTCCTGTTGCTGTACGTCTCGTGCCACGGGGTCAAGGACGATGCGGGGCGCCTGTACTTCGCGACGGCCAATACCCGGGTCAACCGGCTCGGCTCGACGGGAGTCGCGTCGACGTTCGTGAGCGAGCAGATGTCCCACAGCATGTCGCGCAACATCATCCTCCTCCTGGACTGCTGCTACAGCGGGGCCTTCGTCGAAGGAATGGTGGCGCGGAGCGGTGGGAACGTCGGCATCAACGAACGCCTGAGCGGATCCGGGCGAGCCGTTCTGTCGTCGTCCTCCGCCCTGGAGTACGCGTTCGAACTCGACCAGCAGCGCGCCACCAAGGAGATTTCCCACTACGGGACGCGAGAGGGGGGCGGACGACCATCGATCTTCACCGAGGCGCTGGTCCGGGGCCTCACCACGGGTGAAGCCGACCGGAACAGGGACGGGCTCATCTCGATCGACGAGCTGTACGACTACACGTACTCGCAGGTCACCGCAGCGAACCCGAACCAGACGCCGACCAAGTTCTCCGACGTCAGCGGAGAGCTGATCGTCGCCTACAGTCCCGGGACGGTCCGTCCCCCCGCGCTGCCGGAGGAGGTGAGTTCGGCGGCAGGCCATCCGCTCGCGGGAGTGCGCGCCGCCGCCGTCGGCACCCTCAAGGATCTGGCGCTTGCCGGGGACGGGGTCGGGCTGCTCGCCTACCGGCGCCTCAGGACGCTCCTCGCCGACGACAGTCGCATGGTGGCCGGTAGCGCGGCCGAGGCCGTCGCGGAGATCGAGCGAGTGCGCCCTTTCAGGGAGCAGCCCCGGCCGCCGGTCGCGCCACCCGGCCCTGGCCCTGGACAGAGGTGGACGCCGCCCGCACGCTGGGAACCGCCGGCACAGCCCCCGGCGGCGCTCCCCTTCTCGCCCCCTCCGGCCCCCGCGAGCTCTGCGCTCGGTCCGAAACGGCCGGAGCGTCTTCACGGGCGTTCGGTCATGGCCTACTTCATGCCGTTCTTCACAAGCCTGGTCCTCCTGTTCGGCCGGAGCCGCAACGTCAGGTACCACGCGATGCACTGCGCGCTCATCGACGCGCTGACGATCGTCTACTTCTTCGCGATGATGATCCCCTTCGCGATCTACACCGGGCTCCGCTACGGTTCCGATCCGGCGCCCGACGACGACCCCTTCCTCACGGTCATCGCTGTGGCCTTTCTCGTTCTGCCCTTCATGCTGCGCGGCTACTGCCTTGTCCAGCTGGCACGGCAGGGGACGGCCCGGATCAAGTTCCTCGGTGCCTTGGCGGAGCGCGTGGCCTATGGGGCACGGAGGAGCCCGCGCAACGACCCGGCGACCGTCTCCCTCCCCCAGCCTTGAGGTCCCTGGTCGTGCTCCAGGCGCGAGGAGGTCGTTCGCGCGGGTCGACGACGGCGGTGCAGATCTTCGCGAACGGCAACCGCGGTCAGTAGAGGAAGGGGAGTTGGACGGCTTCGGCACCGGCGAGGTCGGTGCCGGGGGAGCGGCCCATCAGCCAGGCGAGGAGCTCGGCCGCGGGGCCGGTGACGAGGGCGTTCCCGCGGCCGTGCTCCTCACCGGTGTCGGTGGCGCGGATCCGCAGGTCCGGGGCGTCCTCGCGGCGGGCGTAGGACGCGGTGACACCGGCGAGCATCCGGGTGGTGAAGGAGGCCGGCCAGTCGGCGGGTGTGAAACCGGCGCCGAGATCGACGTGGTGGACGAGCACCTCGGTGAGGCGGGCGTCGGCGGCGCGGCCGGCCGGGTGGCGGGGGCCCGCGGTCCACTGGACGACCCGCCCCCATGCCTCGTCCGGCATGAGCGCGAAGGCGTCGGCGAACCGCTGTGCGCTCTCCCGGACGTCCTCCAGCAGGACGCGCGCCGGACGGTACGCGCCCTCCTCGATCTCCGCCGCGCGGGCTTGCGGGCTGGGGTACTCGCGGGTCTCGACGCCGGTGCGCGCCCAGGTCAGCAGGCGGATGCCGCCGCCCGCGTTGCGGGCGAGGTGGGTCAGGACGTGGCCGCGCGTCCAGCCTGGAAGCAGGGAGGGCTCGCGGACCTGAGCGTCGTCCAGCCGCTCGGCGGTGGCCAGGAGGGCGCGCGTCGCGGCGGTGATCTCGGCGAGCGGGATCACCGGGCGACGTCCTCCGGGAGGAGGGTGGCCAGTTGGTCGGTGGTGAGGTCGGCGCCGGAGCTCGCAAGTTGTTCGGTCCGGCGCGCGTGGGCGGTCACGGCGGAGCGGAAGAGCTTGTCGACCTCGCGGCCGTTGCCCTCGCGGAACCGGTCGCGGTCGGCCTCCAGGTACGCGGCGAGGGCCTCGCGGGTGGGCTCGGGGACGAGGTAGTCCGCGGCCTCCGCCTTGCCCAGGAAGATCGAGACGAGGCCGTCCACGGCGTAGGGGCGGAACGTCAGGGTCCGGGCGAAGCGTGACGCCAGGCCCGGGTTCGTGGACAGGAAGCCCTCCATCTCGGCGGTGTACCCGGCGGCGATCACGATGACCTCGTCGCGGTGGTCCTCCATCAGCTTGACGAGCGTGTCGATGGCCTCCTGGCCGAAGTCGTGGCCCGTTCCAGCCGGGCGCGACAGCGTGTACGCCTCGTCGATGAACAGCACACCGCCGCGTGCCCGGTCGAACACCTCGGCCGTCTTCTGCGCGGTGTGCCCGACGTACTGCCCGACGAGGTCGACCCGCGCCGCCTCGACGACCTGGCCCTGCGCGAGGACGCCGAGGGCCGCGAGCAGCTCCCCGTAGAGCCGCGCCACGGTCGTCTTGCCCGTGCCCGGCGGGCCGGCGAAGACCAGGTGACCGGTGAACGGCTCGGCCTCCAGCCCGGCCGCGCGCCGCCGCCGCGCCGAGGCGAGCAGGTCCAGCAGGTCGCCGATCTCGCGCTTGACCTCCTCCAGCCCGGTCATCGCCGACAGGCGGGCGAGGACGGTGCGCACCTGGCCGGCGTCCCGGGCCTCCCCGAAGCGGGCGGCCAGGCCCGTGTCGACGTCGAGGTCCTCGGCGAGCAGGAGGCTCAGCTCGTCCCCGGTCGGCAGTTCCTCCCGGTCGGCCAGGCGCTGCGCCTGCCGCTCGACCGCCGCCTCGAACACCCGCCGCGCGGTCCGGCCGTTGCCGAAGGAGGCGTCCCGCCGCTGCGAGGTGAAGTGCTCCAGGATCGCCGCCCGCGCGTCGTCGGCCAGCCGGTAACCGTCCCGCCCGGCGTGCGCCTCGGTGATCTGGAGGAGCTCGGCGGGGCTGTAGTTCTCGAACTCGACGGTCCGGGAGATCCGCGACCGCAGGCCCGGGTTGGCGGCGAGGAAGTCGCGCATCTCCGCCGAGTACCCCGCCGCGATGACGACGACCTCGTCGCGGTGGTCCTCCATCAGCTTGACGAGGGTGTCGATGGCCTCCTGGCCGAAGTCGGTGCCGGTCGTCTTGCGCGCCAGCGTGTAGGCCTCGTCGATGAACAGCACGCCGCCGATGGCCCGCTCGAACGCCTCGGACGTCCGCAGGGCCGTCCCGCCGACGTTCTCCGAGACGAGGTCCGCCCGGCCGACCTCGACGACCTGGCCTTTCTCGACCACGCCGAGCGCCGCGAGGATCCCGCCGTACAGCCGGGCGACGGTCGTCTTGCCCGTGCCCGGCGGGCCCGCGAAGACCATGTGCCGGCCGATCGCCGGGCCGGGCGGCAGGCCCGCGAGCCGCCGCTGCTCGGCGACCTTCTGCAGGTTCGTCAGCTTGCGGATCTCGCGCTTGACCCCGGCAAGGCCGACCATGGCGTCGAGCTCGGCGAGCAGCACGTCCGCCGGCGTCCCGCCGCGCCCGGCCGCGGGCGGCGTCGCGGGCTTCGCCTCCCGCGCCGCCGCCGGTTCGGTGACCCGCGCGGTCACCCCGCCGTCCGGCTCGGCGTCGAGCCTGTCGGGCGCCTGGTTGCGCTCGCTCGTCAGGCCGCTCGCCTCCACGCTCGCGCCGCGGCCCGCGACGACTCCAGGGCCGTGGTTCTCGACCACCGTGCAGTCGCGCAGGGTGACCTCGCCGCCGGGATCCACGCTCACGCCGGCGAGGCCGCTGCCGGTGACGGTCGTCCCGTCCAGCAGGGCGCGGGCGCCGGCGGCGAGCCCGGCGCCGACCTTGCCCGCGTCGGCGATGCGGCCCCGGACGACCGTGACGTTCGCGTGCTCGGTGAGCGACAGGCCGTTGGTGCCCGGCCCGAGGATCTCGCAGTCCTCCAGCAGCGCGACGCCCTTCTCGACGACCACGGCGGTCCGGTCCGGCGACTCCATTCTGACCCGCCGCGCGGTGAGCGATCCGCCGGTCGCCACCCACAGCGCGTCGGCGCCCGCGCCCGCGATCAGGCAGTCGTCCGCGACCACCTTGCCCTTGTCCGCGGCGATCAGGGACGACCGGCCCGAGTCGTGGAACGCGCAGTTGCGGATCGCCGCGTCCGCGCGGTCGTCCACCCGGATCCCGCCGCTCGCCGGGGCGCTGATCGTGCACTGCTCGATCAGCGGCCGCGACCCCTCGGTCACCCAGATGCCGTGGCCGCCCGCGTCGCCGATCCGGCACGACCGGAGCGTCACCGAACTGCCGCTGCGGATCGCGACCGCGTTGCCCTCGGTCCCGCTGACGCCGGTGCCCTCCATGATCCCGGTCGCGGCGCTGTACACGACCGCCCCGTCCTGCACCTGGCACTCCATGAGCGCGAGCCGGGCCCCGTCGGCGGCGCGCACCGCGAGGTCGGAGCGGCTCACGAACTCGCACTGCTCCGCCAGGACGCTGCCTTCCGCGACCTCCAGCGCGAGGCCCTCGGTGCTCCAGTTCCGGACGATGAGGCCCTGGAGCGTCACGTTCCCGGTGAGCTCGACGGTCGCGTCCGTCGCGCCGTCCAGCGTGGCCGTGCCCGGCCCGCCCACGGCCGTCAGGACGAAGTCGCCCGAACTGCGGAACCCGGTGTTCGGATAGAGCCCCGGTTCGATCAGGATGTGCCGCCCGGCGGCCCCGAACGGCACCGGCGCCTGCAGCGCGTCCAGCACGGTCCGATACGCCCGGGGGGAGGTCTGTGACACGACCAGACGCAGCAACGGGCCTCCTCACGAATCACCGCTTATGGTGCCATGAGGCGGCCGGCGCCCGCCGGGGTCAGCGGACTCCGCGAGGCCTGTACTGGATGCTGATCCTGGGGCCCTTGACGCGGGCGCTCTTCGGGATCGCGTGCTCCCACGTCCGCTGGCAGCTCCCGCCCATGACGATGAGGTCGCCGTGGCCGAGGTCGCGGCGGATCGTGGGCCCGCCCCCGCGCGGCCGGAGCAGAAGGCTCCTCGGCGTGCCGACCGACAGGATCGCCACCATCGTGTCGTGCGTGGCGCCGCGCCCGATGGTGTCGCCGTGCCAGGCGACGCTGTCGCGGCCGTCCCGGTAGAGGCAGAGCCCGGCCGTGCGGAACGGCTCACCGAGCTCTTCGGCGTAATGCTCGTCGAGCGCCGCCTTCGCCTCGTCCAGCACGGGGTCGGGGAGTTCCGCGTCCTCGTCGTAGAAGGCCAGGAGGCGGGGGACGTCCACGACCCTGTCGTACATGCGCCGGCGCTCGGCCCGCCACGGGACGGACGTGAGCAGCCGCTCGAACAACGCGTCGGCGCCCGGAATCCAGCCGGGCAGAACATCGACCCAGGCCCCGCGCTCCAGCACCGTACGCCGCACCGCGCTCAAAGGCCGCGGACCGCTCTCATCCGTACCGTCCAGCAACGACGCTTGGAACATCCCCCCACTCTACCCACCCGGTCAAACATGTGTTCGATCGGCTTGGCCGCTGGGCGCGCCGGTCATGAAGGGTCGATCCACTCCGGGAGTGCCTCGGTGGCCCGCCGCCAGGCGGCGGGCAGGTGGTGGAGGTCGAGTCCGGCTGCGGTGATGCCTCCGACGATGGCGCACGTGGTGTCGATGTCACCGCCGGCCGCGGCGGTGGTCCAGACGGCCTGCTCGTAGTCGCCGAGGTGCTGGGCGGCGGCCCAGACGGTGAAGGGGACGGTGTCGTGGGCGGCGACCGCGCGGCCGTTCCCGAGGAAGTAGGCCGCCGTCCGCGGGTCGGAAACGGTCAGCAGGTGGCGGGCCTCCTCGATGCCGTCGTGGACCTTGCCCCGCGGGACGTGTTCGAGGATCCGGTCGACGAACACGCCCGGTGGCAGGGGCCCGTGGCAGGCAAGGGCGGTGCCGACGGCGACCGCGACGGCTCCCGCCACCGCCTCGGGGTGGGTGTGCGTCACGGCGGCCGAGAGCGCTGCCTCGCGAGCCGTCCGGGCGGGGTCGTCGGCGAAGAACGCGCCGAGTGGCGCGACACGCATCGCCGCCCCGTTGCCCCAGGAGCCGGAGCCGTCGAACAGGTCGCCGGCCAGGGGCCGCCAGTCCCCGCCCTCGCGGATCAGGCGCAGCAGCCGGTTGGTCGCCGGGCCGTACCCCCGGTCGAAGTCGTGCCGCCGGGCGAAGGACGCGGCGAGCGCGTCCTGGTCGACGGTGCCGTGGGCGGCCAGCGTCAGGTAGACCGAGCAGGCCATCTCGGTGTCGTCGGTCCACTGCCAGGGCGCGGGCGGGAGCGACCTCGCGGAAAGGTGGTGCCGGTTGGCCGGGACGAAGAACTGGGATCCGAGCGCGTCGCCGAGGGCGAGTCCGAGAAGGGAGAGCCGAGCGCGCTGAAGGCGGTCAAGTGGCATTTGCCGCTCATCCTCGCAGAGGCCGTTCCGGGACGTCGACCGGCCGGAACGTCGACCGGTCAGCGGCGGAAGATCACTGTTAGGACGCGTAGGGAGAGGACCGAGCAGATCACCAGGCCGCAGTAGCCGAAGAACTGGAAGAGGGTGACGTCCCGGGTCATCGCGGGGCCGTCCTTCAGGCCCAGCAGCATCACCGCCATCACCCCGGCCGTGGCCGCGAGGATGGTGAGCAGAACCTGCTGGAGCAGGCCCGTGACCGTGCGGCGGTCCGACTCGTCGGCGAACAGGCGGACGTTCACGCTCAGGCGGCCCGCCTCCGCGGCGGCGGTGATGCGGTCCAGGCGGCGGGGGAGGCGGCGCAGCATCGGCAGCAGGCTGAGCAGCTCGTCGTTCGCGGCCTCGCGCAGGGAGCCCGGCCGGAGGCTTTCGCGCAGGTAGGTCTCGCCGAACGCGTGCGCCTCGGCGACGATCCCGAAGCCGGGCGCGAGGCCGGCCAGCCCGCCTTCCAGCGTCGCCAGCGCGCGGAACACGGCCGCGATCTCCGGGGGGACGGCGAGGTCGAACCGCGCGACCAGGCGGAACAGGTCGGTGAACATGGCCATGTCGGGTGTCGTCCCGGGGCCGAGATGGCGGGCCATGAAGGCGCCGAGCGCGCGGGCGAGGACCTGCTCGTCCAGCTCGTCCGGGCGGGCCACGACCTCCAGGAACGCGTCCGTCACCGCCACCGCGTCGCCGCGGTTCATGGCGAGGAGCATCCGCTGCAGGCAGCCGCGCAGCTCGGTGTCGAGCCGCCCGACGGACCCGAAGTCGATCAGGCCGAGGCGGCCGTCGTCGAGCAGCATGATGTTGCCGGGGTGCGGGTCCGCGTGGAAGACGCCGTCCATGACGATCTGGCGCAGCACCGTGTCGAGGAGGGTGCGCGCGAGTTCGGTCCGGTCCAGGCCGCCGGAGTCGATGCGGGGGCCGGCCTTGCCGAGCGCGACGCCGTCCAGGCGCTGCATCACGAGGACGCGGCTCGTGCAGAGGCCGTCGTGGGGGCGGGGGATGACGACGTCGCCGCGGGCGGTCGCCGCCACCGATGCCATGTTGCGCGCCTCGACGCGGAAGTCGAGCTCCTCGCGCAGCGCGGTCGCGAACCCGGCCGCGAGGTCGACGACGCCGAACGCCCTGGCCCACCCGGCGCGCTCGTGGAGCGTCCGGGCGAGGCGGAGGGTGATGTCGAGGTCGCGCTCGACCACCGCGCGGACGCCGGGCCGCTGGATCTTGACGACCACCTCCTCGCCGGAGCGGAGCGTGGCCCGGTGCACCTGCGCGATGGACGCGGCGGCGAGCGGGGTCCGGTCGAAGGAGGCGAAGACGTCCGCCGGGTCGCCGAGCTCCTCGCGGACCACGCGCTCGATCTCCGGCCACGGGACGGGGGAGGCGGCGTCCTGCAGCCGGCCCAGCTCCTCGACGAACTCCGGCGGGAGCACGTCCCGGCGCGTCGACAGCACCTGGCCGAGCTTGACGAACACGACGCCGCCCTCTTCGAGGGCGCGGGTGAACGAGCGGGCCGCCGAGGTGCTCGGGCGGGCGCGTCCCCGCAGGTAGGGGCCGAGGCCGTGGCGCAGGAAGATGAAGGAGATCCGGCGGTAGCGCCGGGTGCGCGCGATCCGCGAACGCGCGCCGCCGAGCCAGTGCAGCGGGGACGGCACGGTCCCGGTCGGGACGAACGCCTCCCACAGCACCAGGATCGTCATCGAGACGAGGAGCGCGCACGCGAAGCCGAGGCAGACGAGCCACAGCAGCGGCACCGGGTGCCGGTCACCGCGCAGGTCGCCGAGCAGCGCGCCGATGATCGGGCTCGCGACCGCCTGCCCGGTCGCGCCCGCCACGAGCGTCCGGAACAGGGGGAACCGGGCGTCGAGCAGGCTTCTCGCCCCGTACGCCATGACCCAGGTGCTGATCGCCGTCCCGATGAGGAAGGCGAGGACCGTCGCCGAACCGTTCATTGCCGCCGCCCGCCGTGATCGTCTTCTACGTCACGGGGACGCTATGGGGCGCGGGGACCGGCGCGATTCCCACCGGCGGGGGAGCCCCTCGTCCCGGCGGGGGATCAGAGCTCGGCGAGCAGGTCCCTGAGGAAGGTCGTGGTGCGGGCGGGACGGGCCGCGCGGATGCCCAGCAGATCCATGATCTCCTGGTAGCGGACCGCCTCGGGCCCCTCGGGGTAGCGGGCGCCGGTGAGGTGCTCCAGGTAGACGACGTCGTCGAGGTCGTGCTCGGCGAACCGAACGATCGAGATGGGCCCGCCCAGCGCCAGGTGCCCGCCCGCGGAGAACGGGAGGACCTGGACCTTCACGTTGGCCATGTTCTCCGACACCTCGATCAGGTGCTCGATCTGGTCGCGCATGGTCGACGGCCCTCCGATCGGCCTGCGCAGCGCGGCCTCGTCGATCACCGCCCACAGCGTGGTCGGGCCGGTCGGCCGGTGCAGGATCCCCTGCCGCCGCATCCGGAGTTCGAGGCGCCGTTCGAGGCCGTCGTAGCCCGCGTCGTGGTGTTCGAGGCCGATGACGGCCCGCGCGTAGTCGCGCGTTTGCAGAAGGCCGGGGATGTATTGCACCTCGTAAGCGCGAATCGTCGCCGCCGACTGCTCCAGGCCCAGATACTGCTCGAACCAGCTCGGCACGATATCGCCGTAGCCCTGCCACCAGCCCGGCCTCTTGGCCTCCCGGACGAGCTGGACGAAGCCGTCCCGCTCGTCCTCGTCCTCGACGCCGTAGGCGGTGAGCAGGTCGAGCACGTCTCTGATCTTGAAGCCGTGCCGGCCGAGCTCCAGCCTGCTCATCTTGGACGCCGACCCGCGGATCACCTCGCCCGCCTCCGCCCGGGTGAGGCCGTTCTCCTCGCGCATCCGCCGTAACCGCGCCCCGAGCTGCATGCGCAACGCGGTCGGACTCGCCACCCGATTGTCGATCACCCAGGTCTCCAGCGTTCCATACGGTGGTCCGGCAAATACCCTCGGAGGGTCTCACAGGCAATGGCCGACCCGCAGGGAACCCTGCGACAGAGATACGTATCTGACGCAGGCGCTTTACAAATCCCGCAATTGTGGTGGACGCGCGGGCGGGAGCGTTCCGTGGCCGGTCATAGGGCCGGTCATAGGGCCGGTCAGCGCCGCGGGACGAGCAGGTCCAGATCGGCGCGCGTCACCCGAGCCTCGCCGGCGACCCGGTCCCGGTCGGCGCCCGCCGCCTCCACGACCTCCAGCGCGCGGGTGAGCATCGTCGGCTGCTCCAACGGCCGCGGCGGGCCCGGCTCCTGCCGCCGCCAGCCGCGCGAGCTCAGCGTGCTCATCGCGTTGCGGTAGACGGCCTCCGTCATGATCCCGAGGGTGCGGGCCCGGTAGAGCAGCGCCGCCATGCTGACGCCCCAGGACGCCTTCAGCGCGGCCAGCCGGTCCCAGTCGGGTCCCGAGGGCAGCTCGCCGGCGATGTCGGCCTCCGGCATGAGGAACTCCGCCGCGAACCGGTGCGCCTGGTCCTCGACGATCTTCTCCCCGGGTTCGGCGTCGGCGTGCATCACCAGGTGCCCCAGCTCGTGGGCCGCGTCGAAGCGGTTGCGCCAGTAGTCGCCCTTGGCGGGATTGAAGAACACCATCGGCCTCGGGTGGACGCCGACGCTGAACGCGTCGACCCGCTCGGCCGCCCGCGGCAGCACCAGGACGAGGACGCCGTGGGACTCCAGCAGCCGGACGACGTGCGGCACCGGCCCGGCCCGCTCGACCAGCGCCTTCCGGGTCAGCCTGGCCGCCTCGGCCGGCCCGGGGCCGGCGATCTCCTCGGGGGAGACCGGGTACTCGGGGAGGTCGACCTCGGGCAGGTCGACGAGCCTTTCGAGGACGGCGACGACGTCGGCGGCGATCCGCCCGTAGGCGAGCGCCTGGTCGCGCTCGATCTGCGTCGTCGACCGGAGCGACCGGAAATGGGCGCCGTCCATGGAGACCGGGCTGCGGCCGCTCTGGAAGAACTCGACGGGCACGCCCAGCGCGATCGCCAGCCGCCGCACGGTCGGCTCCTCGGGCCGCTGCACGCCCGCCTCGTACTGCCCGATCGCCTTCGGCGTCGTCCCGACGGCCTGCGCGAGCTGGTTCTTGCGCAGGCCTCTGAGCCGCCGGGCGAGCGTCAGCCGCTCGCAGTCGAACAGCACCCCGCGCCACCTTCTGCTAGGCCGTCTTCGTCTCCCCGCGGAGCCGCATGGGGACGTCGTCCTCGCGGTCGTCCCACAGCGGCATCGTCCGCTCGACGAGCTTACGACGTGGATCGGGCCCGATGGTGTCGTCCAGGGGTTTGACCCAGTGCCAGGCGGTGCCGCCGTCGGCGTTCCACCTGGGGCGGCCCAGGAAGAGCTCCATCTCCAGCGGCGCCTCGGTGGCGCTGTGCGCGAGGACCAGCGTGACGACGCCGGGCGTGTCGCGCGCATCGAGGCCGAGCGGGAGCGCGAGTTGCGGGTCCTCGATGAAGGTCTGCCGCGCCACGGCCTGCTTGGTGGGGCTGTCGCGGTCCCACCGGATGCCCCTGACGTTCCCGAACTCGTGCCGCTTGAGCAGGACGCGGTACGCCCCGAACCGCCAGCCGGGCGAGCCGTTCAGATCGTCGCGGACGACTCGCGGCCCGCCCTCGAAGACCCGGTCGATCTGCGAGGCCAGCACGTCGAAGGCGCCGACCCCGTACGTCCGCTCCGTGAACCCCGCCGCCCGGCTCAGCCCGCCGAAGACGGCGAGCGTCGCCTCGCGGTGGGCCTCCCGCAGGGCGTGCAGGAAGCCCGCTGCCAGGAGCTCGTCCCAAGCGTCCCTGTCCTCAGCCACGCTTCGACCATAACCAGAGCCGCCGACATTACGAGCAGCCCTCGAACTCGGGGACCTCGCGGACGAGTGTGAGCCCGCTCTTCCCGAACCACTTGTCGAGCAGGCGGCCGGCCGTTCCGTCCTGGTACATCGTCGTGATGGCCCGGTTCACCGCCTCGCATCCGTCCGTGTCGCCCTTGCGCATCCCGACCCCGTAGCGCTCGTCGGTGAAGGGCGCGTTGACGATCCTCAGGTCCGGGGCCGCGAAACCTGCGAGTACCAGGTCGCCTGTGGAGATGGCGTCCACGGCCCCGGACCTCAGCTTCGCCACGCAGTCGCTGTAGGACGATCCCGGGACGAGCCGCGCGGGGATGCTCAGGCCGACCACCACCCGCTCGGTCGAGACCGACCCGCTGGCCTGGCACATCCTCCGCCCGGCCAGGTCGCGCACGCTCCGGACGCGGGTCTCGCTCCGCCGCACCATGACGTCCTGATGGGCGACGTAGTAGGGCCCGCCGAAGCCGACGAGCCTGGACCGGTCCGGTGTGATCGAGTAGGAGGCGAGCACCAGGTCGACGGCGTGCTGGTTCAGGAGCCGCTCCCGGTCGTCGGACCTGACCTCGCGGAACGTCACCTGGGACGCCCCGAGGCCGCGGGCGATGTAGCGGCCCACATCGACCTCGAAGCCTTGGAAGACCCCGTCTTTCCTCAGCCCGAGCCCGGGCTGGTCGGCCTTGACCCCGACCACGATGACGTCCTGGCGGTGGATCGAGGCCTTGGCGGTCGCGCATCCGACGAGCGCGAGCGCGAGGGCCAGAAGGACGAGAATGGCGCGCACGATCCATGACTAGCGGAGGGAAACGGCCGTCAGATGAACACGAGGCGGCCTTTTCATGCCAGCGGATGAATCTGTCGGCGCCTCTCTGCCGCCGCCCGCGGGCCAAGGCGTTGAATGGCCTGACGGCCGCCGAGGCGAAATGCCTTCGGCGGCCATCGGGCCCACTTCCCGGGAAGTCAGCTGCCGGCCGGGTGCGTTCCTTGCGCAAGGCGGCCGGTGGCGCCTTTCCTGCCCTTGAGCGTGACGATGCCCATCATGAGCAGCCAGTAGCTGAGGACCGCGCCCATGGAGGCGGTCGTGCCCCAGCCGTTGGCGGCGTAGAAGAACGCCGGGTCGTTCCCGAAGAAGAGCGAGGGGATGAAGGCGAAGCTGACGGCCGCCAGCACGTAGGCGGACGTACCGGTCCAGCGCGGCAGCGCGCCGGTCTTCCTGATCGCGTATCCGAGGGCGGTCAGGAAGAGCCCCAGCAGCATGCGCCCGATGGACCCGTACAGGATGTACGTCCCGCTGACGTCGATGGTCGGGTCGATCGGACGGTCCGCCGCGATGACGGCGCCGGCCTCGAGCCCGCTGGAGACCAGGGTGACGAGGGCGTACGCGAGCCCGGCCGCGAAGGCGAAGTTCCCGGCCCATTCGTACCGCGCGTCGACGCTTTTGACGAACTCGCGGAAGCCCGCCACGAAAACGAGCATGAATCCGAGGGCCAGGATTCCCAGCAGGAGCCGGCTGAGGACATTGGAGTCCGGCGGCGGCCCCGAGTAGACGAAGTACAGCGGAACCTCGACGATGAGGAGGACGGCGGCGGCCAGGCCCGACCATCCGGTGAAGCGGCGGGCGAGAACTGTGTCCACGGGACTACCTTTCTCGAACGGGAGCGAATCAGCGTCTGCGTGAACACTTTCTCGGTTCGAGGGCGCCCCGTCCGTGGGCGTGCCTCCCGCATCGCGGTAGAGCTACGCCTACCCGTTCGGAGCGGGGGCCGGGGCGCCGTTCAGAGCGCCAGGTATTCGTGGACCGAGCGGACGGCCGTGGCGCCCTCGCCCACCGCCGAGGCGACCCGCTTGATCGAGCCCTTCCGCACGTCTCCCGCGGCGAAGACGCCGGGCATGCTCGTCTCCTGCGGCATGGGGTCGCGGTCGAGCGGCCAGCGCGCCGGCGCCCGCTCGTATATCTCGCGGCCCGTCAGCAGGTAGCCCTGCTCGTCGCCGGCGATGCCGTCCGGCAGCCACCGCGTGTGCGGTTCGCCCCCGATCATGATGAAGAGCGCGGCGGCCGGGACCCGCTCGGTGGTGCCCGCCGCCCGGTCGGCGAGCGTCAGGCACTCCAGGCGCTCGGAGCCCCCGCAGCCGACCACCTCGGTCCGGTGGCGGACGACGATGTTCGGCGTCGACTCGATGGCGCGCACCAGATAGCTCGACGCCGACTTCGCCAGGCTGTCGCCCCGCACGACCAGGGTGACCGTGCGGGCGTGCTTGGCCAGGTGCAGCGCCCCCTGGCCCGCCGAGTTCCCGGCGCCCACGATGAAGACGTCCTGGCCCCGCATCGCGCGGCTCTCGCCCACGGCCATGCCGTAGAACACGCCGGCGCCGACGAGGTCCTCCAGGCCGGGCACGCCGAGCCGCCGCCAGTCGACGCCCGTGGCGATCAGCACCGTGCGCGCGCTGACCTGCGAGCCGTCCGCCATGCGGACCACCCGCCGGTCGCCGCGGGCTTCGAGGCCGACCACCTGCTGCGCGAACGCGATGTGGGCGCCCATCAGCCATGCCTGCTCGCAGGACCGCTCCATCAGGTAGGCGCCGGAGATGCCGTGCGGGAACCCCGGGTAGTTCCGGATCATGGGGCTGGTGCCGGCCTGCCCGCCCGAGAACGCCTGCTCCAGCAGCACGGTGTCGAGGCCCTCGGACGCGGCGTAGACGGCCGCCGTCAGGCCCGCCGAACCGGCGCCGACGATGACCGTGTCGCAGACCTCCAGGTCGTTGGTGACGTTGACCCCGATCGCGCACGCGAGATCGGGCACCTGCGGGTCCACGTACGCCCTGCCGTCGTAGCGGATCACCACGGGCAGCCTCGATGCGTCGAGGCCGGCCTCCCGCAGCAGGCTCCGCCCGGTCTCACCGTCCGGCGGGTGGACCACGAACGGCAGGTTGAAGCGCGCCATCACGTCGCGCAGCCGCTGCATGCGGGGGTCGTCCAGCTCGGCGACGACGCGGAAGAGCTCGAACTTCGGCTCCTGCTCCTCCGTCCACGAGGAGAGGAACTCGCTCACCGCGCGGTGCATCGACTCGTCGTTCGTCCAGGGCCGTACGAGGTGGTAGTCGGTGCGGCCGAGCGCGATCGCCTGGACGGCCGGGCTGGTCGAGGAGTAGTCGCGGTCCACCATCAGCACGCGCTTGGCGTTGGGACAGAGCTCGTGGGCCCGTGCGAGGACGTCGGCGCAGGCGTCGTCCACCATCAGCAGCGCGACGGGTTCCTCGGACTCCGCCATCTCCTTCAGCGCGGCGCCCGCCTCTTCGGCCGAGCCCGCGCCCTTCACCGTGAACGCGTCGTCCAGCCGCCGCCTCAGGTCGGCGAGCAGTACGCCCCGCGAACCCGCGTCGTGGTCCACCACGAGAATGACCGGTGCCATCACCTCTACCAGCGTAATCGCCGCCCCGAGGCCCGCCGGGGGGTCAGCGGGCCGCGCGGCCTCGAAGCGGCCGGGCGCGGTCCCGAGGAAATCGCGCGGCCGTCCTCGCGGTCCGATGCCCGCTTCCCCTGCCGGGCACCGAAAACGCCGGGACGGGGGACTTGGTGGATCTTGCCCGGCCCGTTGGTGTTCGTCCGGAGAACGCCGATCATCTGATACGGACCTTTTGCTCGATCTTGACGGGCGCCGGTGGTCCCGGGCGCACCCCTCCGGCGCGGCGACGGCGACCCCGCCGAAGAGTAGAACGTGTTCTTGTATTTTGCCGGTGGAGCTAGGAGGCTGGGGCGCATGGATCTGGTTGCGCTGGAAGAGGTTCGGCGGCTGAAGTACCGGTACCTGCGGTGCGTCGACCTGAAGCTGTGGGACGAGTTCGCCGAGGTGTTCACCGAGGACGCGGTGGCGGAGTACGACACGCCCGTGCTCGACAGGACGCTCAGGCTGGAGGGGCGGGACGCGATCGTGGAGTACATGCGGTCCAACCTCGGCCCGGACAAGATCAGTGCGCACACGGCGGGCTGCCCGGAGATCGACCTGGACGGGGACCGCGCCACCGGCGTCTGGTCGCTCGACGACACGATCATCCTCCCGCGGGACCGGCTGCTCATCCGGGGGGCCGCGTACTACCACGACGTCTACCGGCGGGACGGCGACGGCTGGAAGGTCGAGAAGACCGGGCACACGCGCACCTACGAGTACATGGTGTCGCTGGACGACGCGCCGAGCCTGAAGTTCACCACCTCCCATTGAGCGGGACCCGAGCTTTGCCTCCCGCATAGAACGCGTTCTAGTCTCCGTCCCGCCAGAGCACGGCCTCGCGCCCGCGATCCGAGGAGAGCCCGGTGGCCACCGACCCAGCCGAAGGCAGCGCCGCCCGACAGGACGGCACCGACCGCGAGGACGCCGCGACGCGCTCGTTCGCCGACGCGGTCGTCGAGGCGGAGCGGATCATCCGCACCGCGCCGCACGTCAAGACCGACCAGGACCTGGCCGAGGGCCTCGACTACCTGGCCGGCAGCATCAAGGCGTCGCTGCACATGGTGGGCGCCTACCAGCGCGACCACCCGTTCTTCGCCTCGTCCACCGGGCCGTACACCAAGCTCGGGCTCGACAACCCCGACACGCTCTACTTCCACGCCTACATACGGGACGACGCCGAGTACGTGGTGACCGGCCGCCGGGGCACGACCGCCGACCTCAGCTTCCAGGTCATGAACGGCGACTACTCGCCCGCGAAGTCGCCCGACAGCCTCACCGCGTTCGACGACCGCGAACTGGACATCGCCGAGGACGGGACGTTCCGGCTGCGCTTCGGCCCGCCGAAGCAGGACGCGGGGCCCGGCTACGTGGCCCTCGCCCCCGGCTCGGCGATGCTCATCGTGCGCGAGGTCTTCAGCGACTGGGAGAACGAGAGGCGAGGGGAGATCCGCATCCACCGCGCCGACACGCTCGGGACGTCCCCGCAGCCGGTGCCGTCCGACCGTATGGCCAGGCGGTACGAGATAGCGGGCAAGATGCTGGTGTCCAGGATCCGCACCTTCCTGGCCTTCCCCGAATGGCACTACCTGCAGCTGCCGGTCAACACGCTGACCGAGCCGCGGCCCACCCCCGGCGGCCTCGCGACGCAGTTCTCCTCGGTCGGCCACTACGACCTCGACGACGACGAGGTCATGGTCATCACCGCCCCGGCCGCCGACCGGAGCGTGGCCCCCTACCAGGGCTTCCAGCTCGGCAGCATGTGGTACATCTCGCTCGACTACATCAACCACCAGACGAGCCTCACCGCTGACCAGGCCCGCGTCGACGAGGACGGCAGGATCCGGTACGTCGTCAGCGAGCGCGATCCCGGGCTCGCCAACTGGATCGAGCGGACGGGGCACCGCCGCGGCTACCTTCAGTTCCGCTGGCAGCGGCTCACCCGCGACCTCACCCCGCAGGACGGGCCGACCGTGGAGGTCGTGCCGTTCGGCGACCTCCCCCGCGTCCTGCCCTTCTACGAGAGCCAGCGCGTCGGCGAGCGGGAGTGGGCCGAGCGGATCGCGGCCCGCCAGACGGCCGTCGCGAAGAGGATGCTCGGCTGATGGGCGCCGGACTGCTGGACAGCAAGGTCGTCGTCATCTCCGGCGTGGGCCCGGGGCTCGGGCGGGGGCTCGCGCTCCAGTGCGCCAAGGCCGGGGCCGACCTGGTCCTCGCCGCGCGCAACGAGGAGCGGCTCGACGAGGTCGCCACGGAGGTCGAGAAGCTCGGGCGGCGCACCGCGACCGTCCCGACCGACATCCGGGACGCGGCGGCCTGCGAGGGGCTGGCCGGGGCCGCGCTGGAGACGTTCGGACGGGTGGACGGCCTGGTCAACAACGCCTTCGCCACGCCGCCGCTGACCGATCTGACGAAGGTCGACCTCGACGCGGTGCGCGCGGGCTTCGAGACCAACGTCCTCGCCGCGCTCCGCCTGACCAGGCTGTTCGTCCCGGCGCTCGAGGAGTCCCGCGGCTCGGTCGTCATGATCAACTCGGCGGTGCTGCGGCACTCGCGGCGGACGTTCGGCGCCTACAAGATGGCCAAGGCCGCGCTGCTGGCGATGGCGCAGAACCTGTCCACCGAGCTCGGGCCGCGCGGCATCCGCGTGAACACGATCGCGCCCGGCTACATCTGGGCGCCCAACCTCAAGTGGTACTTCCACCACCTCGCGGAGAAGCGCGGGGTGACGGCGCAGCAGGTCTACGACGAGAACGCCGCGACGACGGACCTGCGCAGGCTGCCCGAGCCCGACGAGGTCGCCGACGCCGCCGTGTTCATGCTGTCGCCGCTGGCCCGCGCCGTCACCGGGCAGTGCCTGGACGTCAACTCCGGCGAGTGGCACCACTAGGAAGGGCTACCCGATGACGAACGGTCGCGACAGCGTGGGGACCGTCGAGGATCTCCACGCCTCGGCCAGCAAGATCACCGGATCGGACGACTTCGGCGGCGACGAGTACCTCGACGGGCTGAAGGTGCTCCTCGGTTCGCTGGTCGCCGACGCCGGGCTCACCCCGGCCGGCAACAAGGCGCAGCGCGCGATGCTGCGCGGCGCCCTGGTCGCCCGGCAGTTCTCCGAGACGGCCTGGCGGCGCCACCCCGAGCACGCGGGCCTCGCCGTCGAGCGGCCGATCTTCGTGACGGGCCTGCCCCGCACCGGGACCACGGCCCTGCACCGGCTGCTCACCGCCGACCCCGCGCACCAGGGCCTCGACCTGTGGCTGGCCGAGGTGCCGCGGCCCCGCCCGCCGCGCGAGACCTGGGCGGACGACCCGGTCTTCCAGGCGATCGACGCCGGATACCGGCGGCACCACGTCGAGAACCCCGAGTTCATGGGCGTCCACTACATCTCCGCCGACTCCGTCGAGGAATGCTGGCAGCTGCTCCGCCAGAGCATGCTGTCGATCTCCTTCGAGAGCCTGGCGCACGTGCCGGCCTACTCGTCCTGGCTCGCCGACCAGGACTGGACGGACGCCTACCGCAGGCACCGGCGCAACCTCCAGCTCATCGGCCTGAACGACCCCGGCCGCCGGTGGGTGCTGAAGAACCCGAGCCACCTCTTCGCGCTGGACGCGCTGCTGGAGGTCTACCCCGACGCGCTGGTCGTGCAGACGCACCGCACGCCGCGGACCGCGATGGCGTCCATGTGCAGCCTCGCCGCGCACGCCACCGCCGGGTGGTCGGAGGTGTTCACCGGCCCCACGCTCGGCCGAGACCAGCTCGAACTGTGGGGCAGGGGCCTCGACCTGTTCCGTGCCGAACGGGCGCGGCACGACCCCGCGCAGTTCGTCGACGTCCACTACGACGACTTCGTCCGCGACCCCATCGGGACGGTCGAGTCCGTCTACGGGCGGTTCGGGCTGCCGTTCACGGGCGAGGCCCGCGCCGCCATGACGAAGCTCCACGAGGAGAGCTCCACCGGCGCCGCGAAGCCCGCCCACCGGTACTCGCTCGAGGACTTCGGCCTCACCCCGGAGCAGGTCGACGAGCGCTTCGCCGACTACACCGCGGGCCTTCGCCGACCCGCCTGAGCGACCCCGCGACGCCCGCGCCGCTCGTCGCGCCGACCTGCGGCGTGCCGCCCTTGAACTCGCGCCGAGGGGCGACATGCCGCAGGTCGACGCGGCGACGGGCGGCGCGGCCCGCGGCCCCCGTCAGCGGGTCGGCTCGGGTGCGCGCCGTGGGACGCTCGGCGCCGGCGAGGGACGGGCCGTCCGGTCAGGTCCGGGCAGGAACAGGGCGGCGAGCGCGCCGGCCAGCGACAGGGCCCCGCTCACGGCGATGGCGGGTCCGAAGCCGTCGGAGAAGGTCCGCGCGGTCCCGTAGCCGCCCTCGGCGGTGAACACCGCGGCGGCGACCGCCACACCGAGCACCGCGGCGAGCTGCCGCAGGGTGTTGAAGACGCCCGACGCCTTGCCGATCTCCCGCGCCGCGACGGAGTTGATGACCGCGGTCTGCGCGGCCGGCATCGCCATGCTGATCCCCACCCCCGCGATGACCATGGGCGCGACCAGCTCCGCATAGGCCGTCGACGGCCCGGCCGTGAGCCCGATCCATCCCATCCCGATCCCCTGCAGGGCCAGCCCGGCGGCGGTGAGGGGACGGGCCCCGACCCGGTTCACCAGCGCCCCCGCGACGGGCGCCACCACGGTCACGGTCCCGGTCCACGCCATGAGCTGGAGCCCGGCGGTCATCGGCCCGGCCCCGAGGGCCGTCTGGAGGAACTGCGCCATGAAGAACAGCGAACCGTACAGGGCCGCGTACATGAGGAGCCCGGCGGCGTTGCCCGCGGAGAAGCCGCGCGAGCGCAGCAGCCGCATCGGCACCATCGGCTCCCGGACGCGCAGCTCCCACGCGACGAAGCCCGCCAGCAGCAGGGCCCCGGCCGCCATCGCGCCGTCCACCTCGAAGGCGTCCCAGCCGGATCCGTTGGCGCGGATCAGGCCCCAGACCAGCCCGAGCGCACCGCCGGTCACCAGCAGCACGCCGCCGAGGTCGAAGGAGGCCCCGCCGCCGCGGCTCTCCGGGACGTACCGGAGCACCAGCGGGATGATCACCAGCCCGATCGGCACGTTGAGCCAGAAGATCCACTGCCAGGCCAGTCCCTCGGTGACGATCCCGCCGACCACCGGCCCGGCCACGACCGCGAGACCGGTGACCCCGGAGAAGGCGCCGAGCGCCCGGGCGCGCCGCTCGGGCGGGAAACCGTGGCTCAGCAGCGCCATCGCGAGCGGCATCACCAGCGCGGACCCGCATCCCTGTACGGCGCGCGCGGCGATCAGCCAGCCGATGCCCGGGGCCGCCGCGCAGGCCGCCGAGGCCGCCGTGAACAGGCCGAGCCCGGCCACGAACATCCGCCTGCGTCCGAAGCGGTCGCCGAGCGCGGCGCCGGTCATCAGCAGGACCGCGAAACTCAGGCCGTAGGCGTTCACCGTCCATTCGAGCTGTTCCATCGTGGCGGACAGGTCCAGCCGGATCCTGGCCAGCGCGGTCACCACCACGAGCGCGTCCAGCGCCACCATCAGCGAAGCCGTCGCGGTCAGGCCGAGCAGCCCGCCGCTTGTCCTCTGCGCCATGCGCGTTCCCTCCCGGTCGTCGATGGATGGGTTCCATCGCCTGTACAAACCGGCCGGGCGGGCGGAATTCAGCGGTCCGAAGCCGACGAATGCGGCTATGGCGTCCGGTCAGTACATGGGGAGGTGCGTCCTATGAAGACCGATGAGAGCAATGCCGGGCCCGAGGAGTTCGGGCGGCTGACGGACCCGTTCCGGAGGGAGCTGCTGGCCTACTGCTACCGCATGCTCGGCTCCGTCCACGACGCCGAGGACCTCGTCCAGGAGGTCTACCTGCGCGCCTGGCGGTCGTACGCGTCCTTCGACGGCCGGGCGTCGCTGCGCACGTGGCTGTACAGGATCGCGACCAACGCCTGCCTGAACGCCCTGGAGCACAGCAGCAGGCGGGTCATGCCGTCCGGGCTCGGCTCGCCGTCCGAGGACGTACCGGAGCTCGGGTCGCGCGCCCCGGAGACGCCCTGGCTGGAGCCCCTGCCGGACAGGCTCGTCGGCGGCGTGCCGGAGGACCCGGCGGCGGTCGTCGCGGCACGGGCCGGACTGCGACTGGCCCTGATCGCCGCGTTGCAGTACCTGCCCGCCAGGCAGCGGGCGGTGCTGATCCTGCGGGACGTGCTGGCCTGGCCCGCCGCCGACGTCGCGGGGATGCTGGGCATGACCGGCGCCGGGGTCAACAGCACGCTGCTGCGCGCCCGTTCGCGCCTGGAGCGCCTCGTCCCCGCCGGAGACGAGATCGCCGAACCGGACGAACCCGAGCGGCGCGAGCTGCTCGACCGGTTCGCCAGGGCCTTCGAGAACGTGGACATCCCCGCGCTCACCCGGCTGCTCACCGAGCAGGCGGCCTGGGAGATGCCGCCCGTCCCGCACTGGTTCACCGGCCGGGAGGCGATCGGCCGGCTGCTCGCCGACCGGCTGCCCAGCGGCTGCGGCCGGGGCCTGCTCGTGCCGGTCGGCGCGAACGGCCAGCCCGCCTTCGCGGCTTACCTGCGCGGCGGGAACGGTGCCCTGAACGCGCATTCCGTCATGGTGCTCTCCGTCAGCCGTGCGGGGATCGCGCATGTTTTCAGCTTTATGGAACCGTCCCTTTTCGAGTATTTCGACCTACCCCGGGTCATCAGCTGACCATGTTCGCCCCGGCCGCCGCGTCCCGTCGTTACGGGGTGCGGCGCCCGGGTATGGCCCGAGCACTTGCCGAGGTGCTCTCTGGGGGGACGAGCCCTATGACCAGGACGCTGCCGCCGACCAGCCGGAACCGCGCGAGCCTCGTCTACCGGCTGCGGTACGCCGCCCGGAACCCGGACAAGATCGGCACATACATGTCCAGGATGGCGCGCGATCTGAAGTTCCGGTTCGCCAGCCGTGACCATGTGGCCTACTACCGGGCCGTCATGAGGTCGGACACGGCGAGGAACCCGGAGGCCGCCGTCGGCAGCCCCACCCACGAGCGCTGGCTCGCCCTCGGCCGGATGCAGTTCGACTACCTGATCGGGCACGGACTCAAGCCGGACGACCGCATCCTGGAGATCGGCTGCGGCAACCTGCGCGCGGGCTGGCGGTTCATCGAGCACCTCGACCCCGGCAACTACTACGGCATCGACATCTCACCCGACATCCTGCTCGCCGCGCAGGACACCCTCGTCCGCCACGGCCTCCGCGAGAAACTGCCGCACCTGACCCTCGTCCGGGACCTGAGACTGGAGTTCCTCCCCGCGGAGCACTTCACGGTCGTGCACGCGCACAGCGTCTTCAGCCACTCGCCCCTGGAGGTCATCGACGAATGCCTCGCGCATGTGGGGCGCGTCCTCGCTCCCGGCGGGTTCTTCGACTTCACCTTCGACCGCACCGAGGGCACCGAGCACCACGTCCTGCGGGAGGACTTCTACTACCGCACCGAGACGCTGACCTCCCTGGCCGAAGGCCACGGCCTCACCGCCCGTTTCATGGACGACTGGGAGGAACTCCCGCACGGCCAGTCCAAGATCCGCGTGACGCGCTGAGACGGCCGAGGCCGCCCCCCGCCGCCCCGGCCGCGGGGTCGCCGCGCGGACGTTCCCGGGGCTTTGCACGCGCTGGAGTTTGTCGCGCTCCGCGCCGAGGGATCTTCGGCAGGTCGGAGGTGATCTTCAGATCGGGGGGACCATGGACTTCGCTCGGGCCGGCCGCGCCGTGCTCGCCCCGCTCGCGCCCGCGCTGCTGGCGGGCGCGCTCCTGGCCGGATGCAGCGACAACCCCGTCCCGACCGACGTCTCGCCCGCGTCCGGCGTCGCGGGCCAGATCGGGCGGGTCGTCATCCGCAACCTCTTCGTCCTGGGCGGGGAGGGAGGCGCCACGATCAAGCAGGGCGGGTCGGCGCCGGTCTACCTCACCATGGTCAGCTCGCCCAGCTCCATCGAGAGTTCCGGCATCTCCGGGAGCTCGGCGCCCTCGACCGGGTCCGACACGCTGACGTCGGTCTCCTCGCCGCAGGCCTCGTCCACCGAGCTCATCGGCGGGCCCATCCGCCTCCCGGCGGGGCAGGACGTCCAGATCGGGCCCGCGCCGAGGATCGTCCTGCGGGGGCTCAAGAACGACCTGTCGCCGGCCCAGTTCGTCCTGATCAACATGCGCTTCGAGCGCTCCGGCAGCGGCTCCCTGAACGTCCCGGTCCAGGCCCGCCAGGGCGATCTGCAGAGCTACTCCCCGGCCCCCTGACGCCGCCCGCCCGCTCCGGTGCGCCGTGACACGTCCGACACGTGCCACCTGCATCATCAGGGCGCGAGGGGGAAGGCAGAACCGGTGTGGGACCCCCCAGGCCTCCGTCACAGAGCAACGCCCCCCGGAGGCTCCGTACGGCCGATCTGAGGACCATGATTCTCTTCACCAACGCCAAGGCCGGTACGCATGACGCCGAGACCCTGGACAGGGTCGCCGGGCTGCTCCGGGACGCCGGGCGGGAGGTCACCGTCTGCCCGTGCGTCGAGTCCGGCGACCTGGACGAGGCACTGGACAAGGACCGGAAGGCGGTCGTCGTGGCCGCCGGCGGCGACGGTTCCATCAACCGCCTCGTCGGCACCCTGCACCGGCGCGGCGAGCTCGACCGGACGGTCGGCCTCGTGCCGATGGGCACCGGGAACGACCTCGCCCGCAACCTCGGGATCCCCCTCGACCCGCAGGAGGCGGCCCGCCTGCTGCTGGACGGCGGGCCCCGCGAGCTGGACATGATCGTCGACGAGGACGGCCGCGCGACGCTCAACGCGGTGCACGTGGGCATCGGAGCCTCGGCCGCCCAGAGCGCGACCCGGTTCAAGAGCAGGCTCGGGCCCGCGGCGTTCCCGGTGGGCGCGGTCCTGGCGGGCGTGCGCCACTCCGGGTGGCGGCTGCGGATCAAGGCGGACGGCGAGCAGGTCGCCGAGGGAAGGTTCCTGATGGCCGCGATCACCAATGCCCCCGGAATCGCCGGAGGCTCGGCCCAGCTGGCGACGGACGCGCATCCGGGGGACGGGAGGCTGGAGCTGGTCGTGTCCGCCGCCACCGGCCCCATCGCGCGGATCGCCTACGCCCTGCGCCTGCGCGACGGCTCCCACCGCTACCGGGACGACGTCCTGCACACCACGGCCTGCGAGGTGACGATCAGCGGGCAGGAGTTCCGGGTCAACAGCGACGGCGAGGTCTCCGGCCCCTACACGAGCCGCACCTGGACCCTGCACCCGGGAGCCTGGCGTCTGATCGCGCCGTCCAAGGCCGCCTGAGCCACGGGCCGTCCGGACCCGGCCGAGCCCGCGCCTGCCCGAGCTCGCCTGGGACCGCCCCGCGCGGCTCGGTCACGCCGTGGTCTCCTGGCGGGTGCGCACCGGGACGAGCGGATGGATCTCGTGCACGCCGGGCCGCACGATCGCGTAGGAGCTCTCCGGAACCTCCCTCCACGCGCCCTCGAGATGGTGGATCGGCTCGGAGACGACGAACCGCGCGTCCGTCCCGAGCTCGTGGAGGACGTCCACCGCCGGGTACAGCCTGCGGAGTTGGGCGATGTCGGTGGAGTAGAAGAGGGACCTCGTGCGTCCCAGGCTGGAGTAGCGGAACACCCAGATCGACTCGCCCTCGCTGGTGGCCACGGTCATCTGCAGGGGATCGGGCACGCCGTGGCGCCGGCCGACGTCCTCGACGAGACCGACGGCGCGGGCGACCGCGCCCGGCGGGTCGTCCATCAGGCCGAAGGTGAGCGCCAGGTAGAACAGGGCCTCCGAGTCGGTCGTCCCCTCGACCTCCGCGTAGAGCGACGGGTCGATCGCGAGCATCACGTCCCGCTTCAGCCTGGGGAACTCCGCGATGGACCCGTTGTGCATCCACAGCCACCGGCCGTGCCGGAACGGGTGGCAGTTGCTGCGCTGCACCGAGGCGCCGGTCGAGGCCCTGACGTGCGCGAACAGCAGGCGGGTTCGGATCTCCCGGCTGATCTCCAGCAGGTTCGGGTCGTTCCAGGCGGGGTGGACGCTCTTGTACACGGCGGGGACCCGCCGCTCCCCGAACCAGCCGATGCCGAAGCCGTCCCCGTTCGTGGTCTCCTCTCCCAGCCGGGCGCGCAGGCTCTGGTTGATCAGGGAGTGGGCCGGCCGGAAGAGCAGGGCCTCGGCCAGAGCGGGGTCCCCCGAATAGGCCATCCACCTGCACATCGCCACCCACCTCGCATCGCTTCGCCCGCGGCGGCCGGGAGCCGGGTCCGCTATGCGGCCAGGACCAAACCCCCTTTGGCTTCACCTCTACCCGGTGAGGCCCGCGAGCCACCAGCGCGGGACGACTCCCCAATGCCGCGCAGTCCTCCGGGCGGGCCGTCCGGGCGCGTGAGGCCGGGCGCGTGCAGCCGGACGCGCGGCACCGCGGGCACGATGAGGCCGGTGTGCCCGCGGTGCCGCGGCCGGAGGACCTGGAAGGTCCGTCAGAAGACGAAGCAGTCCACGTAGCGGGTCTCCCGGCTGAGCGCGGCCGGGGCGAGGCCGCCCGCGTTGCGGGTGACCTGGGCCGCCTCGGTCGAGTGCGGGGTGGTGCTCTTGCAGGACGTCGGCGAACTGTGCCCGGACATCAGGTAGTCGCAGCGGCCGTTGCGGTTGTCGGGCAGGCCGAGGGCGTGCCCGAGCTCGTGCGCGGCGATCCTCGGCGGGTAGAAGCCGTCGTCGACCGCCTCGCGCCCCATGTAGATGGTGGCCCGGCCGAAGCCGCCCATGTAGGTGCGCGGCCAGCCGTCGTCGGCGTAGACCTTGATGGTGGCCTGCGAGCCGGTCGCGGGCCTGAGCTGGATCGCCGGGACGGCGGCGTTCCAGGCGGCGGCGCCCTGGTCGACGACCGACCTGAACTCCTGCGCGGTGCTCGCGTCGTAGTAGATCGTGCGCACCGCGACCGGCGCCGCGGCCGCCGCGGAGTCGACGACCAGCGCGGGCACGAGGAAGGACAGCCCGAGCGTGACGGCCAGCGCCGCCATGATCTTGCGAATCACCATGGAGAACTCCTGCGAATGGGGGGCGGGGGCATTCGGCCTTGCGGCGGAGCGTGTTCGCGAGAAAAATGGCGGCCGCCGGAAAAGGCCGGACTTGACGCTCGGCGCACGTGGCGGCCTGACGTCCTCGCGGGTATCACAGCTACGGAAGAGTAGTCGAGGGCGGGGCGCCCTTCCAGAAGGTGAAAAGCGCTAGATATTCAATGTGTATTTCGAGGGCCGTAGAAAGCCGCCGGTCCAGCCCGTTCACGCCGGTGGTGGGGGAGGGTGGCGCCCGGTGGGCGCCCGGTGGGCGCCCGGTGGGCGCGGGGGCGCCCTCGGTGGGGTCGGGGCGGTCAAGCGGGCTCCCGCGAACGGCAGCGATGAATAAAGAGCAAGTCCCGATATCGCCATACAAACCGGGCTAATTGCCTCGGCTCTTTGTGCTTTCCCTCCGCTTCCTTTGCCCGTCTTTTGCCTCGCGCATGGGTAACTATTCGCGACACGGAATACCGACCGGCCCGCGCTCGCCATATACGGTCGTATTCCGTCTCAGTCGGACAAGTCACCCGCGCCCAACGGATGAAAGGAGAAAAGGTGGACTACGGACAGGAGTTGCGGCGGGAGATCCTCTCGGCGGGGACCACCCCGCTGATCGGGGTGTTCGACATGTTCTCCGCCTCCGTCGCCGCGCAGCACTACAACGGACTCTTCGTGTCCGGCTTCGGTTTCGCCGCCTCGCACTACGGCCTCCCCGACATCGGATTCGTCGCCTGGCCCGACATCGTCGCGTTCGTGCAGCGGCTGCGGCTCGCCTTCCCCGGGCGGCACCTGCTGGTCGACATCGACGACGGCTACGTGGACCCCGAGGTCGCCTGCCACGTGGTCGAGCAGATGGAGCTGATCGGAGCGTCCGGCGTGGTGCTGGAGGACCAGCAGCGGCCCCGGCGCTGCGGGCACGTCGACGGCAAGCGGATCCTGCCGCTGCCGGAGTACCTCGACAAGCTCGACATGGTGCTGCGCACCCGCCGCGACCTCGTCGTCGTCGCGCGCACCGACGCCGGCGAGGAGGACGAGGTCCTGACCCGCGCCGAGGCGCTGGCGAGCACCGACGCGGACGTCGTCCTGGTCGACGGCCTCCGGAGCGTCGAGCAGATCCGCCGGGTCGCGGCGGTGGTCGGCGACAAGCCGCTGCTGTTCAACCAGATCGCGGGCGGGAGGTCGCCGCGCGTCTCGCTGCCGGAGCTGGCCGAACTCGGGGTGCGGGCCGCGATCTACAGCACCCCGTGCCTGTTCGCTGCCCAGCGGGCCATGGAGGAGGCGATCCTCCGGCTCAAGCGCGACGAGGGCCGGCTGCCCGAACCGACCGCGGGGAGCGTCGGGGTGCGGGAGTCGCTCGCCCTGCTGGAGCGCAACATCAGCCGCAAGCACCCGAAGCCGGAACTGGCCGGCATTCCCGCCTGATCCTCCGGCGGCCGGACGTCACGCGTAGCGGAGGGTGATGGGCGGCAAGTCCCTGCCCCTGACACGGCCGCGCACCGACCGCGCGTCGCGGCGATTCCCAGCTCCCAGGGAATCGCCGCGCCGCGCAGATGGTCACAGCAGGAAGACGAGCATGGCGGCGACCAGGATGTCGATGACGCCGCAGGCTTCGGCGTAGGAGCGGGAGACGGCCTTGTCAAGCTTCAGGTGGACGGCGTCCCACACCCCGTGGAGGAACCAGCCGGCCGCCACCAGGCAGCGGCCGAGGTCGGGATCCACCGCCAGGGCGGTGAGCGCGACCGCGCCGAAAGCGAGCATGCCCGCGGCCTGCACCCCGAAGGCGCCCCGCCCGTCCGGCGCCCCGGCGACGGCTCCCCAGACCAGCAGCACCAGCGCGGCGGCCACGAAGACGGCGGACAGCGGGACCACGTCCAGCATGCCGACCGCGAGGGTGACCACGACCATGCACCCGACCACGGGCCATGACGCCGCACGCCGCCCGATCCGGTTGACGATCAGGTACTCCAGGGGCAGCAGGAGCAGCGCCTCCCCGAATCCGGACACCGCCTCGTCCACGTCTCCGAGACCGCCGCCCAGCATGAGCGCCGCCGCCGCGAGCGCCACCGCCGTGGGCCAGCGGCGCAGCACCGCTCGGAGCGGCCCGCGCCGCTCGTGCACGACCTCGGTCATGACCGGTGGGCGTACTCGTCGCGGCGGCGGAGCATCACCGCGAGCATCAGCGGGAGCATCAGCACGTGTTCGAGCGCCATCAGCGAGCCGGGGGTGACGACGTCCAGCCACAGCAGCGGGAGCAGCGCCGCGAGGGGTGCGAACATGGCCGCGCACATCTCCAGGGAGGCCGCCCAGCCGTGGCCTCGCACGCGCATCCATACGAGCATTCCGGCGGACATGTCGAACGCCATCTCCAGCGAGACGGCCTCCGGGTTCCGCTCCAGCGACAGCCCGGTCCCGGCGAGTGCGAGGACGCCCCGCACGGCCGCGCCGAGGACCAGCATCCCGACGGCCATCGCGATGACCATCTCCACGTAGTGCCGCGCGAAATGGCCCCAGCCATGACGCACGATCTCCTTCTGCCCTTGCACGGTGCTCCTCCTCGGTAGGCGACCCCTTCACCCTCCGGGCGGCGCGGGCGCTTCCGGTAGTGACGGACCACCACGTGCGCGAATGACATCTGTCATGCGGATTGGGGACAGATGACACCCCGTTCGGGCGGCCTTCCGCTGGAACAATGGCCGCGTGCGCAAAGGGGCCGGCAGGGACGAGACAGGGCTGGCGGGTTTCCGCCGCTACACCTGGTGGGCGGTACCGGGCACCAACGTGGGCATCCTGGTCCTCTTCACCGGCGAATGGATCCTGGACGGCGACGTGCCGGTGCAGCCGCGCGTCTTCAGCGCCGCCGCGCTGGTGGTCGAGGCCGTGGCGGTCGTGGTCCTGCTCAACGCGCGGCTGTCGGCCGGGTCGCGCCCCCGCCCGCCCTCGGGCTGGCCCGCCGCCGGAGCACTGGCCGCGCTGGTGCTCGCTGCCTGCCCCCTGGCCCTGCGCGACTACGGGCTCTGGCCGATCGCCCCCGCGATCATGACGGCGGTCACCGCGACCTACCTGGACCGCCGGCCGAGGCGGCGGCTGGTCGCCGCGGCGGTGCCCGCCGCGGCGCTGCCCGGCGGCGCCGTCAGCCTCCTGAGCGGGGACGGCGACCTCCTGTACGCCGCGCTCTTCCCGCCCGGGATCACCGCGTTCGTCGTCTGGGCGATGCTCGGCCCCATGTGGGCCTGGGACATCGCCGGACGGCTGGACGAGGCGCGCCGCATGTCGGCGGAACTCGCCGTCAAGGACGAGCGCCTGCGGTTCGCCGCCGACCTGCACGACATCCAGGGCCACCATCTGCAGGTCATCGCCCTGAAGAGCGAGCTGGCCGCCCGGCTCGCCGAGGCCGACCCGCCCCGCGCCGCCGCCGAGATGGACGCCGTGCGGCGCCTGGCCGCCGATGCGCTCCGCGACACCCGCGCGGTCGTCCTCGGCTACCGCCGCACCAGCCTTGACGACGAGATCGCCAACGCGACCCGGATCCTCGCCTCCGCGGGCATCGACGCCCGCATGACCGTGGACCCGACCGCCGTTTCCGACACCGCCGCCGTTTCCGATACCGTCCGCCACCTCCTGGGCCTGGTGATGCGGGAGGCGACCACCAACCTCCTGCGCCACAGCCGGGCCGGCCGCGCGTCCGTGGACTACCGCGTCGCCGGCGGCGTCGCCCGCCTCCAGGTGGGCAACGACGGCGCGTCCGAGACGGGCGCCGTCCCCGGCACCGGCCTGGAAGCTCTGGCCGACCGCCTCAGGGCCGCGGGCGGCGACCTCACCTGGACCCGCGACGCCGACCGCTTCGAACTCACGGCGTCCCTGCCCGTCACGAGCGCCGAGCACCGGGTGCCCGCCGCGAAGGCCGAGGACCGATGATCCGACTTCTCATAGCCGACGACGAGGACCTCCTCCGCAGCGCACTGGCCTCCCTCCTCGCGCTCGAAGACGACCTCGAGGTGGTCGCCGAGGCGTCCACCTCCACCGAGGCGGTCCGCCTGGCCCGCGAGCACGCCCCGGACATCGCGGTCCTGGACCTCGAGATGCCGCCCGCCGACGGCCTGCGCGCCGCCGAGGAGATCAGGGCGGAGCTGCCGACCCGGGTCGTGCTGGTGACCCGGCACGCCCGTCCCGCCGTCCTGCGCCGGGCCCTCGCCGCGGGCGTCCGCGGCTTCGTCCCGAAGACGACCTCCGCCGCGCGGCTCGCCGAGATCATCCGCGAGGTCGCCGCGGGCCGCCGCCACATCGACCCGGACATCGCCGCGTCCGCCCTCACCGAGGACGACTGCCCCCTCACCGACCGCGAACTGGAGGTCCTCCGCGCCGCCCGCACCGGAGCCTCCGTCAACGACATCGCCGCCGAGGTCCACCTCGCCCCCGGCACCGTCCGCAACTACCTGTCCACCGCCATGACCAAGCTGCGGGCTCCGACCCGCCATGCCGCCGCCCACCACGCCTGGCAGCAAGGCTGGATCTGACGCGCCGCCGGTCCGTGGAGGGTGCTGCTAGCGTCGGGCATCGTGCCGGACCGGTTCGAGGCGACGCTGTCACCGCGGTGGCGCACGCTCCTGGTCGGGTGCGCGCTGCTCCTGTCGGCGCCGCTGGCGTTCCTCACGCCCCACGGTCTCCCCGGGGGTCCGGGACGGGCCGTCCTGGTCGCCCTTGTGCTCGTCCAGGCGGGGGCCGTCTGGTGGATGGGCGAGCGGCCTGGCGCGGTGACCGCCGCTGTGCTGCTGGCCGGGGGTGGGATCCAGTTCCTTTATCCGGACGTCGGGCCGGGGATCGCGCTGATGGTGGTGAGCACGTTCGCGTGGCTCCGTCCCGCCCGCAGTTCCCTGTGGGGCCTGGCCGGCGCGCTGGCGCTGGCCGTCGTCCTGCCGTGGACGTCCGGGGAGCCGCGTTACACCCTGCTGTGGATGGCCGCCGCCCTGCTGGCCTGGAGTTGGGGAGCGCTGGGGAGGGCCCGCTCCGCCCGCCGCCAGGCCGAGGCGCGGCGCGCCGTCCTGCAGGAGCGGGCCCGCATCGCCCGCGAACTTCACGACGTCCTCGCTCACACGGTCTCGGTCATGGTCGTCCAGGCCGCCGCGGCGGACGACGTGTTCGACGCCGACCCGGACAAGGCCCGCCAGGCCCTGCGCGGCCTGGAGGGCTCCGGAAGGCGGGCGCTCACCGAGTTGCACGCGTTGCTGCGCACCGTCCGCTCCCTGGACGGCGAGCCCGCACCCGGCGCCGAGGCCGCCGCGGAGCCCCAGCCCGGCCTCGCCGACCTCGACGGGCTGACCGGGCCCCTGGCCGCGGCCGGACTGCGCGTGACGCTCCGCGCCGAGGGCCTGGACGACCGGACGCTGCCCCCCGGAGTCGAACTGTCGGCCTACCGGATCGTGCAGGAGTCGCTCACCAACACCCTGCGCCATGCCCGTGCCCGCACCACCGAGATCACCGTCGCCGCCACCGACCGCGAACTCACCATCGACGTCCGCGACGACGGCGCCGGCGGCGGGCGCCTGACCGGACCGGGGACGGGGCAGGGCATCGCCGGGATGCGCGAACGCGCCTCGCTCGTGGGTGGATCGCTCGTAGCGGGACCCGATCCGGCCGGCGGGTTCCGGGTCCGTGCCCGGCTGCCCCTGGAGGGGCCGTGACCATCAAGGTGCTCGTCGCCGACGACCAGGACCTGGTCCGCGCCGGGTTCTGCATGATCATCGACGCCCGGGACGACCTGGAGGTCGTCGGCGAGGCGGGCGACGGCGAGGAGGCCGTCCGGGAGGCCGCCCGCCTTCGCCCCGACGTCGTCCTGATGGACGTGCGGATGCCCGGCACCGACGGCATCGCCGCGACCCGGCTGATCACCGCCGGCGCCGACCCGCCCAAGGTCGTCATCCTGACCACGTTCGACCTCGACGAGCCGCTCTACGCCGCGCTCCGGGCCGGGGCGAGCGGCTTCCTGCTCAAGTCCGTGCGCCCGCCGGAACTGGCCGACGCCGTCAGGGTGGTCGCCCGGGGCGAGGCGCTGCTCGCCCCGACCGCGACGCGCCGGCTCCTCGACCGGTTCGTGGCCGTCCAGCCGAGCGTGCCCGTCCGGCCCGAACGGCTGGCCGAACTGACCGGCCGCGAGGCGGAGGTGCTCGCGCTGGTCGCGCGGGCCGCCTCCAACGCCGAGATCGCCGGGCATCTGGGCCTCGCCGAGGCGACCGTGAAGGCCCACGTCTCGGCCGTCCTGCGCAAGCTCGGTGCCCGCGACCGCGTCCACGCCGTCGTGATGGCCTACGACCTCGGTATCGTCCGGCCCCGCCCCCCAGCCTGAAGTCGCATCCGCAAGACCCGTCACGCGGCCGAGGCCCACCTCCCCCGCGCCGCCTAGCCTGGTCACGAGAAGTGAGAACGCCATCACCGAGGGCAGGCGAGCCATATGTTCAGGTCACGGCGGGTGCGCGAGGACGAGGCGTGGGAAGGCGTCGTCACCGCCAAGTCCCGCAACATGCCGGACGGGTCGAATCTCTACCACTACCTCAAGGTCACCTTCACCGACGGCCGGAGCAAGAAGATCCGCGTCGGCGGCTCCCTCTGGAACTCGCTGAACCCGGGCGACCAGATCGTCAAGCGAGCGGGCTCCGACCCCGTCAAGAAGTAGCGGCGCCGGGCCGCCCCACTGATCGATCACCAGGAGAACCACATGCGCAAGGTCGTGCTCTACCACCTGATGTCGCTGGACGGGATCGCCTACGAGGACGGCGACTGGTTCGTCGACGAGGGCACCCGGCTGGTCGACTACCTCGGCAGGGTCATAGCCGCCCAGGACGCCGTCCTGCTGGGGCGCGGGACGTACGAATACTGGGTCGGGCACTGGCCCGCGTCGGACTTCCAGCCGTTCGCCGACTTCATCAACGGCACCCGCAAGCACGTCGTCACCTCCAGCGCGCTCAGCCGGGAATGGACGAACTCCACCCGTGTCACCACTGACGTGCACGACTACGTCACCGCCTTGAAGCAGGAGCCAGGCCGCGACATCGGCATCCACGGCAGCATCGAACTGGCCCGCTCGCTGCTGAGGGCCCGTCTCGTCGACGAGCTCCGGCTGGTCGTCGCCCCCTCAGTGGTCGGGCAGGGCAGGCGCGTCTTCGAGGGCGACGGCGTCCAGTCGTGGAAGCTGTCCGAGGTCGAAAGGGGAAAGAACGGAACGCTCTTCCTGGACTACGGCCGCTGACCCGCCGGCTCGGGCGGACGGTTCGCGCGGGTCCAGGGCCAGGTGATCAGGGCCCAGCCGAGCAGGATGACCACCGTCTCGACCAGCACGTACCAGGGCCAGGGGCCCATCAGGTCCAGGACCGAGCCGGTGCCGGGCTTGTCGTTGAGGTACCCGTAGTTCGTCCCCGCGCTCAGGTTGAAGACGAACGTGGCGACGGCCCACGCCACGGTGACGGCGACCGCGAACCCGTAGTCGCCCCAGTCCGGCCGCATCCCGAGTCCCCAGGTCAGGTACACCGCGGCCCACACGATCATCAGGTGCATGCCGAAGAAGCCGAGGTAGTCGATGCCGGGATAGTCCGCGCCGTTGAGCGCCGGTGTGAGCAGTCCCTGCACCGACAGGGTGAGCCCCCAGTAGTAGGTCAGCGCGAACCAGCGCCGGCCGAGCGTCCACAGCGCGCCGACCGCGGCCGGCCACGCCACGTCGCACAGCTGGAGGGGCAGCGAACCGCCGATCCGCCACTGCCCGGGGAGCAGGGCGTGGACCTGGGTGCCGATCATCACGTACACGACCGCCAGCGCGTACGCCCTGCCGAAGCCCCGCGCCTGGCCGCCGAACCCCGTGCCCGGCTCCGCCTCCGCCCGCTGGGCGCGGCCGACGGCCACCAGGCCCGCGCAGCCGACCGCGAACAGCCCGAGCGCCGCCCAGTGCGAGGCGCCGTAAGCGGCGAAGCGCCCGGCGGCGGTCAACGGCATGCGGTGATGCTAACCGCCTCGGACGTCCGGGGAGCGTTGGCCGGGGCGGGCTCCCCGCGAACGGGAGCCGCAGGGGAGCCGTCCGGTGCGCGGGGGGCCCGCACCGCCGCTCTCCGATGCCGAGAGTGAGTCCACTGCGGTCCCGGGGTGCTGTGCGCGGTCCTGATCATCGCGGTGCTGCTGCGGCGGCGCTCCGGCGCGCGGGCGGCCGAACCCGGCGTCTGACCGCCGCGCGTCCGCGGCGGCGTTGACCGCCCGGCCGCGGGCGGTGTCAGCGGAGCAGGGTCGCGGAGTGGTCGGGGACGTAGGTCTGCATGTCGCGCGGCGGCCGCTCGTAGCCCTTCGGGGGCGGTCGCTCGGGCAGTGGCAGCCGCGGGGGTTCCACGGTGCGGTAGGGGATCGTCGACAGCAGGTGGGCGATCATGTTGATCCGTGCGCGGCGCTTGTCGTCGCTGTCCACGACGTACCAGGGCGCCTCGGGGATGTCGGTGTGCACGAACATCTCGTCCTTGGCGCGGGAGTAGTCCTCCCAGCGGGTGATGGACTCCAGGTCCATCGGCGACAGCTTCCACCGCCGCATCGGGTCCTCGAGCCGGCTGCGGAAGCGGCGCTCCTGCTCGGCGTCGCTCACCGAGAACCAGTACTTGCGCAGCAGGATCCCGTCCTCGACGAGCAGCCGCTCGAAGATGGGGCACTGGTGGAGGAAGCGCGTGTACTCCTGCTTGGAGCAGAAGCCCATGACCCGCTCGACGCCCGCCCGGTTGTACCAGGAGCGGTCGAACAGCACGATCTCGCCGGCGGCGGGGAGGTGCTCGGTGTAGCGCTGGAAGTACCACTGGCCGCGCTCGCGGTCGGTCGGCACGGGCAGCGCGACGATCCGGGCCACGCGGGGGTTCAGGTACTCGGTGACCCGTTTGATCGTGCTCCCCTTGCCGGCCGCGTCCCGTCCCTCGAAGACCACGACGACGCGGGCGCCCTCGGTGCGCACCCATTCCTGCAGCTTCACCAACTCCGCCTGGAGGCGGGCCAGCTCCGGCTCGTACACCTTCCGGGGCAGGCGCTCGACCTTGCTCATGGGGAGATCCTTACCCATCCGCCACGCCCTGTCGTGCCAAGAGGCCGGCCGGAGACGGCATGCCGGCTCTCGATCCTGTTCCGGGCATTCAATGCTATTTCGGGTGTTTTTACTTCGAAGGGTGGAGGAATGCCGGGTGGACCGCCTTAGCGTGAAGGGCATGGACGATGTCGCGGCGCGCGACAGGGTCTTCGAGGCGGGGACCCGGCTCTTCGCCGCACTGGGATACGACGAGACGAACCTGCGGCTCATCGCGGACGCCGCGGGCGTTCCGGCCGCGCGGATCACCGACCTGGTCGGCAGCAAGCGCGAGCTTTACGTCGACATCATGCAGCGCGCCTACGAGGACGAGTACGCGACGCTCCGGGAGGCGGTCGACACGACCGGCTCCGCCCGCGTCGCCCTTCACCAGATCCTGGACGCCTACATCGACTACCACGTCTCGCACCCGCTCATCCATGCGGTGTGGATGCACCGCTGGGAGGCCGATGCCCTCGACCTGCCCGATCTGGAGGACCGCTACCAGCGTCCCCTCCTCCGGATGTGCACCCGCCGGATCCGCGACGCGGTTCCCCCCGACGTCGATCCCTACTTCGTCCTGTCTCCGATGGTCTGGTGCGTGTACGGCTTCATCAGTTCGGGCGTGTTCGCCCGCGGCCACGGGAGGGTCGATGCCACGGATCCGGCTGCCCTGGCCTGGTTCCGCAGCTGCATGCACCTGCTCATGGACCGCCTGACGACTCCGGCCGCTCCCTAGGGCCGCTCCGGCCGCCGGGAGCCTTCCGGTCACGGCGTCGCGGAGCGCAGGTAGGGCGCGAGCAGTTCGTGGGCGAGCCGGCGTGCCGCGCGTTCGGCGAGGCCTTCCTCGATCATCCGCGTCAGGGCGTAGACGACCGACTGGACGAGCTCGGCCGTCCGGTCGGGATCGGACGCGCCGTGGTCGGCCAGGGCCGCGCGGAGCGGCGTCTGGAGTTCGTCGTGGAGCAGCCGGCTGGAGTTCGCCAGCGTGTCGGTGCGGCCGGTGGCCGCGAGGGCGCGGGCCAGCGCGTGGTCTCCGCGGGCGACGAGCCGGATGTTGGCGTAGACGTAGGCCAGGACCCGGTCGCCGGGCGTCCTGGCCTTCGCCATCTGCGCTTCGACGTAGGCGGACCAGCGCGGGAAGGTGTCGACGATGAGGGCGTCGAGCAGATCGTCACGGGACTTGAAGTAGGCGTAGACGCTGGAGCGGGCGAGCCCGGCCTGGCGGGCCACGTCCGCCAGGCTCGGGGCCCGCTCAGCCTCCTCGGACAGGAGAGTGCGGGCCGCGTCGAGCAGGGCGGCCCGCTGCGCGGCCCGGTGCTCCGCCACGGTCGGCGCCTGGATCTTCGGCATGCGGCCCCCTCTCCCCGGTCCCGCCGGACCAGCCGGACCCGCCGGGCCGCCCGGCCGGGACGTCAGGCGAGTGCGGCCAGGCGCCCGTCGATCATTTCGTACACCGTGTCACAGTGTTCGAGAACGTCGTGATCGTGGGTCACCATGACGGCCGCGACGCCGAACCGCTCCGCCTCCCGGGCGAGCAGGCGGACGATCTCGTGGCTGCGCGCCCGGTCCAGGGCGGCGGTGGGCTCGTCCACGAGCAGCACGCTCGGCTCGGTCACCAGGGCGCGGGCGATCCCGACCCGCTGCCGCTCCCCGCCGGACAGCTGGTGGGGGCGCCGGCCGGCCTTGTCCGCCATCCCCACGTCCTCGAGCAGCGCGAGGGGGTCGCGGCCGGAGCGCGCGCGGCGCGGCCGGAACCGCAGGGGCAGCCGGAGCTGGTCGGCGGCGGTGAGCGCCGGGACCAGGTTGCCCGACTGGAAGACGAACCCGACGTGCTCGCGCCGCAGCTTCGCCCTGGCCCTCGCCCCGGCGGCCGTGATGTCGAGCCCCGCCAGCGTGACCGTGCCCCGGTCCGGCCTGGCCAGCCCGCCCGCGACGGCGAGCAGGCTCGACTTTCCGGCGCCGGACGGGCCGACGATGGCGGCCAGTTCCCCGGGGCGCACCACGAGGTGGACGTCGTCGAGGGCCTGGACGGTCTCGGCGCCGTCTCCGTGCGTGAGGCAGACGCCCTCCATGACCAGCCCCGGCCGGTCGTTCGCGCCGGCCTCCCGGGGACCGGCGGTCGGCGTGGTCTGTCCGGTCATCGGTTTCCTCCGAGGGCGGTGGCCGGGTCGATGGACGCGATCCGGGCGACGGCGGCCCCGGCGCCGACGAGCCCGAGAAGGACGAGCCCCGCCGCCGCGGCCGTGACGCTCGGGGCGCTGAGAGCGAACGGCATGCCGCCGCCGGTGATGAGCGAGCCGAGGGCGACGCCGATACCGGCGCCGGCCGCGACGGCGGCGACGAGGAGGAGGAACGCCTGGGTGAGCGCGTCGCGCAGCAGCCAGCCTCTCGACGCGCCCATCGCGCGCAGCACGGCGACCTCGTGCTTGCGCTGGATCGCCCAGACGGCGAAGAACGCCCCCACGACCAGGGCGGAGATGGCGTACAGGAACACCTGGATGAGCTGGAGCGTGGACGTCTCGGCCGTGTAGCCGGGCGAGGCGCCGTAGGACTCCTCCAGGGTGAGGCTCTCGGTGCCCGCGGCGGCGTCCCCCGCGGCGAGGTCGACCGAAGCGCCGGACTTCGCGCGCACCGCCACGGCGGTGATCTCCTGCGCGGCGTGCGCGGGCACCGCGTCGCCCGGCGCCGCGCCGGCCTTGATCAGCTGCCAGGTGCGCAGGGGCACGTAGGCGACGTCGACGTGTCCGAAGGTGTTCTGCCGCGGGGTGGCGCCGACGACGCGCAGCTTCGTCCCGAGCCGGGCGACCGTGATCGTGTCGCCGATGCGCAGGCCGGCGTCCAGGGCCGTGGCGCTGACGACGATGCCGTCCGGGCCGTCCAGCCGCGCGCCGTCGCTCACCTCGGGGGACAGGAACGAGTCCGGCGCCACCCCGAACAGCGCGAGGTCGACGTCCACGCCCCGGTCGCTCTTGGTGTTGACGAGCGTGTTCCCGTAGGGGGCCGCCTCCGCCACGCCCGGCCGGCTCCGCCAGGCGTCCACGGCGGACATGTCCACCACGCTCCGGGAGAAGGCGGAGTCGTGCTGGACGCCGCGCTCGAAGGCGAAGGAGGTGACCGGCAGGTTCTGGAGGCCGGACACCCCGTCCCTGACCAGGCCCACCGACAGCCCGGACAGCATGACCATGAGAACCGCGATCAACCCCACGACGGCGCCCATCAGCCCGAACCGGACCTTGGCGAACCGCAGTTCGCGAAGTGCGAGGAACATCAGCCCCCCGCCCGCGTTTTTGTCGACATCATGTCGTCAAGATACCAACACGGTGTCGCGAACCTCCCCCGGGTCGGCCGGTGGGAGCGGGCCCCGGGCGCGTCGAGTGCGGGGCACCGGCCTGATCTCGGCATTCGCGGCGGCTGTGACAGCGACGATCTTCGCGGCGCTGAGCCTGGTGAGCGGGCCGGAGGGCCCGCCCCGATGGGAGTTCGTCTTGCTGTCTCATGCTCGCCCCGCCCTGGCGCTCGCGCTGGCCGCCTCGATGACGACCGGTGGCTGCGGGATCGTGGGGAAGGCCAAGGGGGAGGCCGACGCCCCCGCCGGGAGCGCCCCGCCGCCCGCGCCGGCACCGGCGCTGACGGAGGATCAGGTGCGACCGGTCCTGGTGCGCTATACCGCCCGGTCGAACCGCGTCCACAAGCTGCTGGACGCCAAGGGCGCCGCCGGCGTGTACGCCGGATCGTCGCTGCAAGTGGAGACCGCGAAGTACCGGATCTTCAAGGCGAACAGGCTGCGGTTCAAGCCGGCCAGGTACGGGCAGATCCTCGGGGCGAGCCCCAAGTTCACCGGCCATCCCAAGTGGTTCTTCGCCGTCATGACCGACAACGGCGCGAACCCGCCGGTGCGGGACCACATCGTGTTCGTCCAGGACCAGGCGGGCGGCCCCTGGCGCGCCGCCTACGCGCCGCTTTCCACCAAGCCGGTGAAGGGCGCGATCGCGCCGGGCGTGGACGTCGCCGACTACCCGGACGTCGTCCCGGGATCCGACGCCTCGCTCGCCCTCGCCCCCGACCAGGTGGCGCCCGCGCTGGCGGACGCGATCAACAGGGGCTCGCGGAGCGGATACATCCGCTCGTTCACGGTGCCGGCGTGGGCGAAGCAGAAGCGCGGCAGCCTGCTCCAGGACCGCAGGACCTTCCGCGCTCAGCGCTGGGTGGGCAAGGCGTCCTACTCCGGATCCAGGGCCCCGGCGTACGCGGTGCGCACCACGTCCGGCGGCGCGCTCGTCTGGTCGGCGATCGAGCTGACCGAGTCGTTCCGCCGCGCCGGCGGGGGCGCCGGGATCAACTGGAGGCACAAGGACTGGGGCGACCTGCTCCGCCCGTTCACCGGCCGCTCCAGCATGAAGAGGTCCATCACCACGGTCGAGCGGATCGAGATGCTCTCCTACGTCCCGCCCAAGGGCAGGGGAACGATCAGGGTCATCGCCTTCCGCTGGGCTCCGATCCGCGTCACCGGGAGCTGATACCGCAAGGCCGTTTTGTCCCGGTCGCCGAAACGCCGCCCCATTCGCCCGCGATCGCTTACGCGTGCCGGCGAATGGAGCGGCGCTTCATGAGGTGGCCGTGCTCAGGCTCAGCCGCCGGCCTTCCACGCGTAGCCGCCGTTCTTGTAGCCCCGGATGATGACGTACGGCTTGTAGGTGTGCCGGTTGCCCGTGTAGTAGAACGCGCCCTGGGCGTAGGACGTCACGTAGGCCCAGCTGCTGGGGTGGGTGACCTTCTTCTGGGCCCAGCCGCGCCACCTCCACACGTTCTTGTTGTAGGTGTAGGCCTTGTAGTTCGCCCGGTAGGAGCGGACGTAGCGGCCGTCCCAGCACCAGGTGAGACGCTGGGTCACCGCGATGATCCAGCGCCCGTTGGAGGCCTTGCGGCCGCGGGTGCGCTGGTAGTACCCGCAGGACTGGGCCGCCCTGATGGTGTTCGCCTCCTTGGCGGTGTACGGCTGGCCCGACGCCTGCGCCTCGGCGATGAGGTCCTTCTTGGAGATCGCCCCCTGGCTGGTGGTGGTCACCTCCTTGCCGGTGGAAGGCTTCGTCTGCGCCTGCGCGGCCGGGCCGGCGGCCAGGACACCGGCGGCCAGAGCGCCGGTAAGGACGGTCACTGTGGCGACACGCCGCATGTAGATCCTCCATGGATCGATTCGGGGGGAGCGCGCGAGGCCCTACAGGATGGGTCCATCGGGGCCGTCGCGCCTTTTTTCGCCTTATGTGATGCACGCGACGACCGATTGGTTCCGACTTGTTTTGAACTGCCCATGCATTCCCCTGCGGCGCCGCGACGCGACCATTCCGCGGAGGCGGGCAGGCGGTCCGCCGGTGCGGCGGCCGCTCTCCGGGCGCGCGGCCGTCCCCCCTCCTCCGGCGACCTGACGGGCTTTCAGCCGCGTCCTCCCGGCGGTAATCTGACGGGCAGTCAGATTCGGGCGGGGGACACCGCCCGTCCGGCCGGCACTCGGAGGCGTGGTCCCGATGGAAGCTCACACCAGGCCCGGCGCGCCGCTCGCCGGGGTCCGGATCGTCGAGGCGTCGATGCTCGGGCCCGGCGCCGCCACCACCCATCTGGCCGACCTCGGCGCCGATGTGATCAAGGTCGAGCCGCCACGGGGCGACTACCTCCGCGAGACGACCTGGCCGCTGGTGTCGGGGGTGTCGCTGATGCACCTGCACATCGGCCGGGGCAAGCGCAGCATCGTGCTCGACCTCCGCACCGCCGAGGGGCGGGAGGTCTTCCTCGACCTGGCCAGGGGTGCCGACGTCGTCGTGGAGGCGATGCGGCCGGGCGGCCTGGCGCGCCGCGGCGTCGGGCCGGACGTGCTCGGCGAGGTCAATCCGCGCCTGGTGTTCTGCGGCATCTCCGGGTACGGCGAGACGGGCCCGTACCGCGACCTGCCGAGTCACGGCGTCGCCTTCGACACCTGGGCCGGGCTCGTCCGCCCGGAGCCGACCGGGGACGGCCACTGGGCGATCCCCGAGCACCCCTCGACGGGCATCAACGCCGGGCCGCTGTTCGCCGCCCTCGGCATCCTCGCCGCGGTCGTCCGGGCGCGGGCGACCGGCGTGGGAGGACGGCTGGAGGTCGCGCAGTCGGACGCCGCCGCGTCGATGGACTGGCTGCGCAGCGAGACCTGGCGGGCCTACGAGCGCCCCGAGAGCGAGGTCACCGGCAACCGCGCCGACGGGTTCCGGCGCCGCGAGCCGGGCACGGCCGGCATGCGCGGCGGGGTGCGCTACCAGTTCTACGCGACCGCGGACGGCCACATCCTGCTCATGGCCTCCGAACGAGAGCTCTGGCGCAACTTCTGTACCGCCGTCGGCCGTCCCGACCTGTTCGACCGGCACCCGGGCTCGCGCTACGCCGACCACGCCGTCGGCGACACCGTGCTGCGCGACGAGCTGAAAGAGATCTTCGCCGGGCGCCGCAGCGCGGAATGGATCGCGTTCGGCGCCGAGCACGACGTGCCGATCGCGCCGGTGAACACGCCCCGGACCCTGGCCGCAGACCCGCAGTTCCAGGACCGCCTGCCCTGGCTGCCGGCCGAGCGCCTCGGCACCGACCAGCTGCCGAGCCCGATCAGGTTCGTGGGTGAGCCGCGCCGGATCCCGAGCCGCGCCCCGGAGCTGGGCGAGCACACCGCGGAGATCCTGCGCGAGGTGCTCGGCCGCGACGCGGCGGCGATCGCGCGGCTGCGCGCGTCAGGCGCGCTGGGCGGACCGGACGCGGCGGGCGCCGCCCGCCCGGCCTCCGGCACGCCGGGCGGCTGACCTCGCCCCGGAGACGGTCGATGTTGGCTATTGCACATATCTGACGACCCGTCATATTGTCACTTCCACTGCGTCCTTGGAGGTGAGACCATGGAACTCGCCCAGAACAGAACGAGTTCTGCGATCCCACGGCACGATCCGGAGCCACCGCCCGCCGCCGTCCGCGCGTCCGGGATCGAGCGCCGGTTCCGCCGGGGCCGCGCGGACGTGCACGCCCTCGGGCCGATCGACCTCGACATCACGGCGGGCGAGTTCTGCTGCGTCGTCGGACCGTCCGGATGCGGCAAGTCGACGTTCCTGCGGCTGGTCGCCGGGCTGCTGCGGCCGAGCGCGGGACGCCTGGAGATCCGCGCCACCGCCCCGCACCCGGCCGCGATGATCTTCCAGGACTACGGCATCTACCCCTGGAAGACGGTGCTGGCCAATGTCCGCTTCGGGCTGGACGTCCAGGGCGTCCGGCGCAAGGAGGCGACGAGGCGGGCCCGCGACTGGCTCTCCCGGATGGGCCTGACCGACTTCGCCGACGCCTACCCCGCCGCGCTGTCGGGCGGCATGCGGCAGCGCGTGTCGATCGCCCGGGCCCTCGCCGTCGAGCCGGAGGTCCTGCTGATGGACGAGCCGTTCGCCGCGCTCGACGCGCAGCTGCGCACCATCCTCCAGGAGGAGCTGCTGGCGATCTGCGAGGCGGACCGGCGCACCGTCCTGTTCGTGACGCACAGCCTGGAGGAGGCCATCGTCCTCGGCGACCGGGTGCTGGTGATGAGCGCCCGCCCCGGCCGCGTCCTGGCCGAGCGCACCCCTCCGTTCGGCCGCCCCCGCAGCGGGGACGTCCGGCACTCGCCCGAGTGCGCGGAGCTGAAGGCCGAGCTGTGGGACCTGCTTCGGGGCGAGATCGAACCGGCTGGAGGCGGCGCGAGATGAGCGGACGGCAGACCCTTCGGGCGGCGACGGCGCAGGAGCGGGTCATCGTGCGCGAACCGGGAGCCGCCGAGCGGTCCCCGGCCGGGGCCGCGGCCCGCCGGCGCGCGCTGGAGCTCGGGCTGGCGATCGGCGTCCCCGTCGTCCTGATCGGGCTGTGGCAGGTCGCCTCGGACCAGGGCTGGATCGACGCGCGGCTGTACCCGGCGCCGACGACCATCGTCGCCAACGGGTGGGATCTGGCCGTGGACGGCAGGCTGTGGCCGGACGTGTGGGTGACGACCCGCCGGGTCGTCCTCGGCTTCCTGATCGGCACCGGCATCGGCGCGCTGCTCGGGCTGGTGATGGGGACCTCGCGGACGGTCCGCGCCGCGCTGGAGCCCCTGCTCGACGCGCTCTACGTGGTGCCGAAGCTGGCGCTGCTGCCGATCTTCCTCAACATGTTCGGCATCGGCGAGGGGCCCCAGCTCGCGCTGGTGGCCGCCACCGTCTTCTTCTTCGTGTGGATCTCCACGATGTCGGCGTTCCTGGCCGTCCCCGAGGGGTACCGCGAGGCGGGCGCGGTCTTCGGGGCGGGCCGGTGGCAGATGTTCCGGCACGTCCTGCTGCCCGGCGCGCTGCCCCAGATCATGGTCGGGGCCCGGATCGCGGCGGGGGTGTCCGTCCTGGTCATCGTGGCCTCGGAGTTCGTCGCGGCGACCGACGGGCTGGGCTACCTGATCTTCAACTCGCGGGCGCTGTTCCAGAACGACGTGATGTACGTCGGCATCGTCTGCGTCGCGGTCCTCGGCGTGGTCTTCTCCGAGATCATCCGCTTCCTCGGCCGGCGGCTGACCCCCTGGGCGCCCGGTGACCGCGACCGCGTCCGTACCTGACCAGGCGTTCCACTGCCGGAGGACAAGATGAGAATCCCCCTGTTCGTTCCGATCGTCGCCGCGGTGGCGCTCGCCGCCGGCGCGTGCGGCGGGGAGGGCGCCGTCAGCGCCGACTCCCCGCGCAAGGCACGTCCGATCAGCCCGGTGGCGGACTGCGGCGCGGCGGCTTGGAGCGATCCAGCCGACCTGGCCCCCGACCGCGCCCCGGCCCGGTGCAAGGCCGGCGCCCCCGCGCCGAAGCCGCTGGCGAGGAAAACCAAGATCACGGTGTCCTCCAGCACCGGATCGGCCGAGTTCGTGGCCCCGCTCAAGCTCGGCATCGCCAAGGGCGAGTTCGCCAAGGAGAACCTGGAGGTGGAGTTCAAGCAGCTCCCGGTCGCCGACTCGATCCCGCTGCTGGCCAAAGGCGACCTCGACGCGATGTGGTCCGCCCCCGAGGCCGCGTTCTTCAACGGCCTCCAGCAGAAGTTCGAGCTGCGCTGGGTGCTCGGCAACTACTCGTCCAACCCGAAGTCCAAGTCGGGGCTCTGGGCCCGCGTCCCGAACGGGACCGCGCCCGAGGCCGCCAAGCTCGACGACGCGCAGATCGGCTCGCTCATCGGCAAGGGCAGCGTGATCACCTACCCGATGAGCCAGGTGCTCGGCCGGCACGGCACCAGTCTCAAGAAGGTCCGCTTCACCAGCCTGACCGGGCCCGCCGACACGGTGACCGCGCTGGAGAACGGGGGAGTGGACGCGGCCTGGATGGTCGACCCGGTCTGGAAGCAGGTGGACGGCAAGCCCGGGATCCAGTTCCTCGGCGGCCAGCCCCTCGGCGAACCGCTCGGCGGCCTGATCTACGGGCCGGGGATGCTGCGTGAGAACCCGGACGCGGGCGTGGCGTTCGTCCGCGCGCTGATCCGGATCGTGAACACCTACTTCGTAGGGGACTACAAGAAGAGCGCCGCGTTCGTCGGGGAGCTCGCGTCGAGCCTCAACCTCAAGCCGGAGATCCTCACCGCGGTCCCGGCCCCGATCTGGGACTGGGAGATCCGCAAGGGCACCACCGACCGGTTGCAGAAGGCCTACGTCGAGGGCGGCGCCCTGGGCAGGACGGTGCCCGAGTCGGAGGCCGTCGACCGCACCTTCTACGCGGAGGCCGTGGGCCACAAGCCCTGACCCCGCCACACGGCAGGGCATGGCACGGCCCCGGAACCGGGAGACGGTTCCGGGGCCGTACGGCGTTCCGGTGGTGTCGCGGGAGGTCCCGCCGCGCGGTGGCGGCGGGGGCCCGCTCAGACCAGGTCGAGCTTCAGCATCCGGATCGCGTTGCCGCGTGTGATCTTGTAGACGGTCTCGGCGTCCAGGCCCTGGAACATCTCCTCGGCCACCTTCCTGGTGTGCGGCCAGGTCGAGTCGGTGTGCGGGTAGTCGGTCTCGAAGGTCACCCGGTCGACGCCGATCCGGTGGAGCGACTCCAGCCCGTGCACGTCGCGGAAGAAGCACCCGTACACCTGGCGGTGGAAGTAGACCGACGGCGGCTCGGGGATGGTGTCCCGCACGCCGCCCCAGGCCCGGTGCTCCTCCCACACGTCGTCCACCCGCTCCAGGACGTAGGGCAGCCAGCCGATCTGCCCCTCCGAGTACGCCACCTCCAGTTGCGGGAAGCGGACCAGGACCCCGGAGAACAGGAAGTCGCACAGCGAGGCCATCGCGTTGTTGAACGAGAGCGCGGCGGAGACCGCGGGCGGCGCGTCGGCGGACGTGGCCGGCATCCTGGACGACGACCCGATGTGCATGTTCACGACCGTGCCGGTCTCCTGGCAGGCGGCGAAGAACGGGTCCCACGCGCCGGAGTGGACGCTCGGCAGCCCGAGGTGCGGCGGGATCTCGCTGAAGCAGACCGCGCGCACGCCCCGCGCGGCGTTGCGGCGCACCTCCCGCGCCGCGAGCTCGGCGTCCCAGAGCGGGATCAGGCAGAGCGGGATCAGCCGCCCGCCCGAGTCGCCGCACCACTCCTCGACCATCCAGTCGTTGTAGGCCCGCACGCAGGCCAGACCGAGCTCGCGGTCCTTGGCCTCGGTGAAGGTCTGCCCGCAGAACCGGGGGAAGGTCGGGAAGCACAGCGACGCCTCGACATGGTTGAGCTCCATGTCGGCGACCCGGGCCTTGGGATCCCAGCAGCCCGGCCGCATCTCGTCGTAGGTGATGGGGGACATCGTCATGTCGTCGCGGTCGAACCCCACGGCGGCGACGTGCCGCTTGTGGATGTAGACGAGGTCCTCGTAGATCCAGCAGTCGGCCTGCGGGCCCTCGTCGTCGAAGGTCTGGCGGTAGGTGCCGCCGCCGAGGTGCTCCATCGCGCCGATGCCCCGGCGCTCGACCCGGGGGCCGCGGTCGCGGAGCGCGGCGGGCAGCCAGTTCTGCCAGACGTGCGGGGGCTCGACGACGTGGTCGTCCACGCTGATGATCTTCGGTAGCTCGCCGAAGGACAGACTCATGTCTCACATCCGAACTAAATCTGATGGGTCGTCAGAAACAAGGTAACGGCGCGCCGCCGATTCCGGAAGGTGGTCGGCGAGTGAAACTGACGGCCCGTCAGGCAGGTGTCGTGACGGCCAGCGCGTCCAGTGCGACGGCACCGTCCGGCAGGACGGCGAGGGGGTTGACGTCCAGCTCGGAGAGCACTCCGTCCAGCTCCAGCCCCATCCGCTGCACCTTCATGATCACGTCGACGAGCGCGCCGACGTCCGCCCTCGGCCTGCCCCGGGCACCGTCCAGTAGCGCGAACCCGCGCAGCCCGGCCAGCATCCGGTGGGCCTCGGCGGCGTCGAACGGCGGGACCCGGAAGGCCACGTCCTGGAACACCTCCACGAAGACCCCGCCCAGGCCCGCCATCACCGTGGGCCCGAACAACTCGTCGTGGGCCAGGCCGACGACCGTCTCGACGCCGCCCCGCACCTGCTCGCAGACCAGCGCCGCGTCGACCCCGGCGTGTGCGGTGACCCGCCGGTACGCCTCGCGCACCTGCGCCGCCGAGCGCAGGTCCAGACGCACCAGCCCGAGGTCGGACTTGTGTGCCATGCCCGGCCCGCACCCCTTCAGGACGACCGGGAACCCGACCGACGCCGCGGCGCGGGCCGCCGCCGTGGCGCTGCCCACCAGCTCCTCGCGGGGGGTCCGGATCCCGTACGCGCGCAGCAGTTCCTTGGCGGTGTGCTCCGAGGCGGGACCGGCGGCGAGCAGCCGCCGCGCCTCGGCGGCGGCGGGCGAGGGGGTGCGCGGCACGTCGGAGAACGGGGACCGGTAGCGGGCCTGGAACTCGTGGAAGCCGAGGTAGGCGCGCACCGCCCCGACGCAGTTGGCGAAGGTGCGGAACACCGCCAGCCGCCGCGATCCGAGCAGGATGTCCCGGTAGGCCGGCTCGGTTCCGGCCGGTGATCCCCACACGACGCAGACCGGCTTGTCGGTGCGCTCGGCGATGTCGGCGAGGTCCCGGGCCAGGACGTCGCTCATCGGGGGGAACGCCCCGGTGATCGGGCAGATCAGCACCCCGACCGCCGGATCGGCGACGAGCGCCTCCAGGATGCGGCGGCCGCGCCAGTCGCCGACCGGATGGCCGCCGTTGTCGACCGGGTTGGAGACCCGCAGGTAGCCGGGGATCCACTGGTGCAGCGTCTTCTGCGTCTCGGCCGACAGCTCGGGCAGTTCCAGGCCGGCCGCCGAGCACAGGTCGGCCATGTGCGCGCCGGTGCCGCCCGAGATGGCGTACACGCAGACCCCGCCGCTCGCCGGCGGCTTCGCGCGGGCGAGCAGCGTGGAGGTGTCGAGCAGTTCGTCGAGGCCGTCGACCCGGGTCACGCCGAACTGCCCGAGCACGGCGGAGGCGACCGCGTCGGACCCGGTGAGCTTGCCGGTGTGCGAGGCGGCCATCGAGGCGCCGTCCCGGGTCCGTCCGACCTTCACCACGACGACCGGCACGCCGCGCCGGGCGGCGTGGTCGGCGGCGAGCATCAGGGTGCGGCCGTCCTTGAACCCCTCGACGTATCCGGCCACCGCGCCGACCTCCGGCAGGTCGGCGAAGTGCCGGAGGAAGTCGGCGAACTCCAGGTCGGCCTCGTTGCCGGTCGGCGCCCAGTGCGACACCCGGACGCCGAGCTCCTGCGCCTGGAAGACGGGACGCCCCTGGTGGCCGCTCTGCGAGATGAGCGCGATCGCGGGACCGTCCAGGTCGTCGCGGAACTCCTCGAACGCGTTGAGGTTGGTGTTCGGGCCCAGCACCCGGGGCCCGTCCAGCGCGAGCCGCCCCATCCGCTCCTGGGCGTCCCTGCCCTCGTCGCCCAGCTCGGCGAAGCCGGACGCGAATACCACGGCGAAGCGGGCGCGGACGGCCGCGAGCTCGTCGAGCACCCCCGACGGGTCGCCGACCAGGACGGCGGCGACGTCGATGGGCTCGGGCACGTCGGCCACCGTCCGGTGGCAGGGCTCGCCGTCCACCCGGTCGCGTCCGGGGTTGACCGGATGGACGCGGGCGCCGACGCGCTCGGCCCAGGCGCGCAGCCGCCGGTAGACGGCGGTGTTCGGCCGCCCCGGCGAGTCGGAGGCGCCGACGACCGCGAGCGTGCGCGGCCTGAAGAACACGCCGAGATCCTCGTCGCGGAGCGCCAGGACCCGGCCGCTCACGTCCCGTTCGGTGTCCTCGGCCCGGGAAGGGCTGTGATCTGACATGCCGTCAGTTTAACCTCGGAAAGGGAAATATCTGATGGGGCGTCAGATGAATGCGCGCGCGGGAGGGCCGTGCTCCGCCCTGGTGGGAACACGTGCGCGTCCGGGCCGCCCCGGACGACGGTCACTTGGGCGGGCGCCTGCCCGAGACGGCCCAGAAGACGAGCTGGGCCATGCTCTCCCGCAGGTCGGCGACGCTGATCTCCCAGGACTCGTAGCCCTGCTGGTGGGCGGCGTTGTGCGCCAGCATCCCGACGAGCGCCCCGGCCAGGGCCTCGGGGTTGACGTTCTCGGCCACCCGCCCGCGCCGCTGCGCGCCGGCTATCACCGCGGCGAGCGCGGTCATCACGTTGTTGAGCATGCGGACGCGCAGCGCGTGGAAGCGGTCGTCGCCCTCGATCGTGGCGAGGTCCACCACCCGCAGGACCGCCTCGTTGTCGCGCCAGAACTCCAGGAAGCCGTCGACCAGCATCTGCGCCGTCTCGTACCCGGACTTCCCGGTCCACGGCTGGTCCTCGACGAGCGGGCGCAGCCGCTTGCCCGCCTCGGCCATGTCGGCCGCGATGGTGAGGACGGCGGCCTCGATGTCGGCGAAGTACTGGTAGAAGGTGGCGGGGGACGTCCCGGCCCGGCGGGCCACGTCGATCACCGTGATGTCGCGGTAGGGCGAGGTGGCGAGCATCTCCGTCAGACGGTCCAGCAGCCGCTGCCGGGTCGCCTTGGCCCGCCGGCCCGCGACCCTGCCGTCTGAGGTCAGCACGGTTTCTGGCATACCGTCAGTTTAGGGCCTCCGAACCGCTCTGACGCCGCGCTCGCCCGGCCCGGCCGCGGGTCCCGGCCGCCCGATGGCCGGGGGAACGGACGATGCCTGTTTGAGTAATTTCGTCCTGTTATCTAGTTAGACTGCTGCGTTTTGACCTGTTCATTACTAAATGTCAGTTAATCGGATGGCTAGGGTGGGAGCCGATCGGATGTGACGCGGTGCGGACGCGCTGTGCGGGGCGGTGATGACTTCAGCGGTATCGAGCACGGCGAGCGAGCATCGGCTGCCGCGGCTTCCCGCGGACACGACGAGCTTCGTGGGGCGGCGGAACGAACTGGCCGAGCTCAGGCGCATGCTGACCGAATCGCGGATGGTGACCCTGACGGGCGTCGGGGGGGTCGGCAAGACGCGGCTGGCCACGCGGCTGGCGACGGTCGTGCGGAGGGCGTTCCCGGACGGCGTGTGGGTGATCGAACTCGCCGAGGTGGAGAAGCCGGAGCTGCTGGCCGCGACGGTCATGGAGGCGCTGGAGATCCGGGACCACTCCCATCGCCCCTCGGCGGACGTTCTGGTCGAGCACCTGCGCGACAAGCACATGCTGGTCGTCCTGGACAACTGCGAGCAGCTCCACGACGAATGCGCGGTGCTGGCCGAGAGGTTGCTGCGCTCGGCCTCGCATCTGCGGATCCTGGCCACGAGCCGGCACGTCCTGGGGGTCGCCGGCGAGCAGACGCTCCCGGTGCCGCCCCTGTCGCTGAACAGCCTCGACCCGCGCGGGACGGCCCGGCCCCCGCCGATGTCGGAGGCGGTGCGCCGTTCGCCGACCGCGCCCGGTCGGCGGTCCCCGACTTCACCGTCACCGACGCCAACCGGGTGGCGGTGGAACGGGTCTGCCGGCGGCTGGACGGGCTCCCGCTCGCCATCGAGCTGGCGGCGGTGCGGCTCCGGGTGCTGTCGGTGGACCAGTTGCTCGACCGGCTCGACGATCGCTTCCGGTTGCTGACCGGGGGATCGCGGGCGGTGCTGCCGCGGCACCAGACGCTGCGCGCGCTGATCGACTGGAGCCACCTGCTGTGCACGGAGCCGGAACGCGTCCTGTGGGGCAGGATGTCGGTCTTCGCCGGCGGCTGCGACCTGGAGGCGGCCGAGGACGTGTGCTCGGGCGACGGGATCCCCCGCGCGGACGTCGTCGACCTGATCGCGGCCCTGGTGGAGAAGTCGATCCTGAGCCGTGAGGACCAGGGCGGTGTGGTTCGGTACCGGCTGCTGGAGAGCATCCGGCAGTACGGCCGGGAGCGGCTCGCCGAAGCCGGGCAGACGGCGCGGTTCCGGCGCCGCCACCGCGACTACTACGGGAGGCTGGCGGCAGAGGCGCGCGTCCGGCTGTTCGGCCCCGACCAGATCGCCTGGCTCGACAGGCTCCAGGTCGAGCACACCAACCTGCGCACCGCGCTGGACTACTGCCTCTCCGCCCCGGGCGAGGCCGGGGCCGCGCTGAGGATCGGCGCCGACCTGCTCTACCACTGGATCACCAGTTTCTATCTGGCCGAGGGGCGCCGCTGGATGGACCGGGCGCTGGCCCTGGACACCGGAGCGGACGAGGTCCGCGCCAGGGCGCTGTGGTCCAGCAGCTGGCTGGCGATCATCCAGGGCGACCTCGACGGCGCCGCCGCGATGTTGGAGGAGAGCCGGGCCATCGGGGAGCGGCTGGGGTGCGGCGAGGTCCTGGGGTACGTGGCCCTGTACTCCGGGATGATCGCCATGTTCCGGCAGGACGCCGACGCCGCGATCGGCCTCTACGAGGAGGCGGTGGAACGCCACATCGCCGCCGGGGACCCGGTCGGCCACGCGCTGGCGCTGATCAGACTCTCGCTCGCGCACTCCTTCCTGGGTGACGCGGCACTCGCCGTGTCCATCGGCGAGCAGGGGGTCGCGGTGTGCGAGGCGCACGGGGAGGGCTGGCACAGGGCGTACGCCCTGATGGCCCTCGGAGTGGAGGTGTGGCGGCAGGGCGACGCCGCCCGCGCCACGGCGATGGAGCAGGAGAGCCTGCGGTTCAACCGCTCGCTCGACGATCCTCTCGGCCTCGGGGTCAATCTGGAGGTGCTGGCCTGGCTCGCCGCCACCGGGGATCAGTACGCGCGGGCGGCCCGGCTGCTGGGGATCGCCCACTCCGTGTGGAAGGCGGTCGGTGCCGTCCTGTCGGGGTACGGGCACCTCGTCCGGTACCACGACGTGTGCGTGGACGACACCCGCCGGGCGCTCGGCGAGCAGGTGTTCCACAAGGAGTTCGAGTGCGGCGCGGGCCTCTCCGGCGAGGACGGGCTCGCCTACGCGCTGAACGAGGCGGCGTCCGCGGACACGGGGGAGCGGGACGCCGAGGAACCGTCCCCGCTGACGCCCCGGGAGACGCAGATCGCGCGGCTGGTGGCGGAAGGGGCGAGCAACAAGAAGATCGCCGCCACGCTGGTGATCTCCCAGCGCACCGTCGAGGGTCACATCGAGCACATCATGAACAAGCTCGGCTTCAACTCCCGGGTCCAGATCGCCGGCTGGATCCACGATCGAGGGCGGGCGACCGGCACCGGGCCCGGGGGGTGACGGCCTGCCATGGCCGAACACGAGATCATGCCGGACCGGGCCGCGGACCGCACCACCTTCGTCGGACGCGTCCGCGAGGTCGCGGAGGTGCGGCGCCTGCTGGCCGGGACGCGGCTGCTGACCCTCACCGGCGCCGGCGGCGTCGGCAAGACGCGGCTGGCCCGCCAGGCGGCGTCGACGCTGCGGACCTGGTTTCCGGCCGGGGTTCAGATGGTGGATCTGGCCGCGGTGCAGGATGCCCGCCTGCTGGAGGCCTCGGTGGCGGCCGCGCTGGGACTGCGCGACACCGGCGGGCGGTCTCTGCCCGCCCTGGTGGACCATCTGGCCGACAAGCGCCTCCTGCTCGTCCTCGACAACTGCGAGCACCTGCTGCCGGAGTGCGCCGAGCTGGCGGCCCGGCTGCTGGGCGGTGCGTCGCGGCTGCGCGTCCTCGCCACCAGCAGGCAGGCGCTCGGGGTTGGGGGCGAACAGGTGCTGGTGGTGCCCCCGCTGGAGGTCCCGGCCCCCGGCGCCGCCGTGCCGGACGTCGCGCACAGCGACGCGGTCCGGCTCTTCGCCGAGCGGGCGGCCCAGGCGCGGCCGGGCTTCACGGTGGACGAGACGACCGCGCCGGCGCTGGCCCGGCTGTGCCGGCGCCTGGACGGGCTCCCGCTCGCCATCGAACTGGCCGCCGCGCGGCTGCGCACGACGCCCCTGGACGAGCTGGCGGACGAGCTCGACCGGCGTTTCGACCTGCTCGCCCGTCCCGACGCCACGGCCCCGCCGCGGCACCGGGCGCTGTACGTGACCATGGACTGGAGCTTCGGGCTGTGCACGCCCGGGGAGCGCCGGCTGTGGACGAGGCTGGCCGTGTTCCCCGGGGCGATGGACCTGGAGACCGCCGAAGCGGTCTGCTCGGGCAACGGGATCGAGCCCGAGGACGTCCTCGACCTGGTCTCCGGGCTGGTCGACAAGTCCATCCTGATCAGCGAGCGCGGCTCGGGCCGCAGCCGCTACCGCATGCTGGAGAGCATCCGCGCCTACGGGCGCGAGCTGCTGGCGCACGATGACGAACCGGCACTGTTCCGGCGGTACCGCGACCACTACCGGCGGCTGGCCGAGCGGAACCGGATCGATCAGCTGGCCCCCGACGAGTTCGATCGCTACCGGGCGGTGCTGGCGGAGATCCCCAACCTGCGGCTGGCGCTGGATCTGTGCCTGCGGCCGCCCGGCGACCCGTCCGGCCTGCGGATCGCGGTCTCCCTGTGGTCGGCGTGGCTGCTCGCGGGCGCCCTCCCCGAGGGCCGCCACTGGCTGGAGCGCTCCCTCGAGCTGACGGGCCCGACCGACGACGGCCGCCTCATGGCGCTGTGGGTCGACGTGCTGTTCGCGGCCTACCAGCACGATCTCGAAGCTGCCGAACGGCGGGCGGACGAATGCACCGTCACCGCCGAGGGGTGCGGGGACGAGGCGGCGGGCGCGTTCTGCCTCCAGGCCCGCGGGATCGCGGCGCTGGCCCGCGGTGACACCGGCGACGGGTTCGCACTGCTGCGGGACGCGCGTGCCCGCCATCGGGCGAGGGGCGACCTGGACGCCGTGGCCGTGAACCTGCACTACGCCGCCTCGTTCGGGGTGGCCGCCCAGAGCCCCGAGGAGGGGGCGGCGCTGGGAGAGGAGCTCCTCGCCCTGGCCGAGGCCCACCAAGCGCGGATCTTCGAGGCGTACGGCCTGATCACCCTGGGGTACGCGGCATGGTGGCAGGAGGACCCGGGCCTGGCCTGGGCCAGGATGTGCCGGGCGGCCACCATGCTGATCGAGATCAGCGACTCGTGGGGACTCAGCCAGTGCCTGGAGGTGCTCGCCTGGGCCGCATGCGCGCAGGGACACCACGCGAGGGCCGCCCGGTTGCTGGGCGCCGCGGGACGCCTCTGGCGGGCCTTCGACATCCCGCCTCTCGGGCTGCAGGCCTTCACGCGTTCCCACCGGGACTGCGAGGCCCGCGCCCGCCGGGAACTCGGGGGACGGGCGTTCACCGCGGCCCGCGACTCGGGCGCGAAGCTGAGCCTGGACGGCGCGGTCGCCTACGCGATCAGCGGTTGAGCACCGGGGCGCGCGCCGGCGCCGCCGGCGGGTGGCCGGGACCCGCGGGCCAGTCGCCCACCGTGGTCACCCGGCCGTCGGCGTCCACCATCCGGGCCCGCAGCTCCCGGGATCCCAGCCAGGCGGCGGCCGCGCTCCCGGACGCCAGCGCGGCGATGCTGGCGGTCTTGGCGGCGACGCAGGCCAGGCCGATGACCGAGACCGTACGCCAGAGGCGCTGCTCGCGCACGACCGGCGGCGCGTCGGCGGCGCGGGGGACGACCTGCAGCCGCCCGGCCCAGTGGCCCGCCGTCCGGCCCGGGACGGGCGGGGAGGAGGTGGCCAGCCCGGGCGCACGCAGCACGATCTCCTGCCCGGGCGGCGGCTCGCCGCGGTGCCCCAGGCCGCGACCGCCGGTCACCTGGACCGGCCAGCCCGGGTCCGGCACCGGTCCGGCGGTGGCGACGCTGCCGGGGAAGCCGACGCAGACGCCGCACCCGGCCTGCCCCGCGGCGGACTCGGCCGCCCGGTCGGCGGCGAACGCCATCGCCATGTTCCACAGGTCGAGGGTCGTCCCGGCGGGGATCGTCACCGTTCCGGGCGGGTCGTCGATCAGGACCGCCCCGCTTCCGGCGCCGACGAGCGGATCGACGAGCCCGCCGGTCAGGTCGCAGGCGTGCAGGGCCGTCCACAGCACCGCCAGGAAGGTGGAGCCGATCCGCACCGGACGGCCCGCGGCGGCGTTGACCCGGGCCAGGTCCGAATCGTCGCGGAAGGCGCCGCACGCGGCGTCGATGTCGTCGATCACGTGGTCGACGGCCCGGCGGGCCGCGCCGAGACGGCCGGGGTCGTCCACCATCACGGTGGCCGCACCGCCCCAAAGGGGGAAGTCCTCCGTGCCGTGGATCATCAAACCGCTCCAAGGACGAGTGGGGAACGCGTAGCCGGCCACCCCCGCGACGGGCACGCCCGCTCACCGTGCGGTGACGGCGGGCCGGTCGGCGCCGGCGAGGACTCACCCTTCTCGGCGCGGTAGTCGCTGTGAGATCGCATCGACGACCAGCCTGCTCCGGGCCGCCGGGGACGGGGAGGGGAGAAACCCCCATACGGCTACCCGAAGGCCCCCGCCCGGCGGGGATCGCCGGCCCCGCCGTCCTCTCGTCCCTTCCGAGGCGGAGGTGGTCGGGCGAACCCGCCGCTCGGTGGTCGGCGGGATCGACCTTTGGCGGCCGGCTGACGACTTTGGTGGGCTGCGGGCGGTTCAGGCGGTTACTAGCGTCCACAAGCATGAACGTCGCCCCCGGCTCGTCCCAGGTGAAGCAGTCGATGGCGTGGAGGCCCTGACCATGCGACGGCATCAGCGGGAACACCCGGACGCTCTGACGACGCTGGCCAGGCCCGTCTGGGCTTGGGCGGTGCTGTACATCACGGCCGCCGCGCTCGCGGCCGGGCTCGGCTGGCTGGTCAGGGTGTTCGCGAACTGGCTGGCGAGTCTGGAATGGGCGCCGATGAGGGGACCGGCCCGGCTGCTGGTCTCGATCCCCGAGCCGTGGCTCACCGCCGGCCTGGTCGCCCTCGGCGCCGTCGCGGGGCTCGGCCTGATCTTCTTCGACTCCCTGGAGCAGGTCTCGGTCGGCGTGGCCGGCGACCGGGTGGTCCTCAAACGACCGGGCCACGTCCAGGAGATCACCCGCGACCGGATCGGCCCGGTCTTCCGGGACCGCGACCATCTCGTCCTGCTCGGCCGCAGGGGCGAGGAGATCGCCAGGGAGAAGTGCGACCTCAGCGTCCGCGAGCTCGCCGCGGCCTTCACCGGACACGGTTACGCCTGGACCGACGGCGATCCGTACCTGGACGACTTCCGGCCGTGGGTTCCGAAGACCCCCGACCTGTCCGAGCACGCGAACTCGCTGCTCAAGGTGCGCGCGGAGGCCATGGAGGGCTCGGGTTCCGCCGAGGTCGTCAAGGAACTGCGCCGCGAACTGGCCCGGATCGGCGTCGTCGTCCGGGACAAGGGCAAGCGGCAGTACTGGAGACGATCCGACGAGACCCCGCTCGACGGGTGACCGCGGTCGCCGCGCATATTCGGTTGGCCGGGCGGCCGGGCCCGGCTAGTGTTCGTCGCACCTCGCGGCTGCTGAACCCCGGGGAGCCCGTCGCCCGTCCGGCGACGTCCCGTGCGTCCTCTCTGGACGATCACGCATCTGACCCATGCCCGAAATCCAGCAGCCGCCAAGGAAAGCCCATGCCCGCGTCCCAGCAGGATCCGCGCCTCGTCCGCACCGACGACGACTGGCTCCATCTTCCCAACCGGTGGGACATCCCCGTCGACATCTGCGCCGGCACCGACGTGCCGATCGAGCCGAGCGCGGTCGACGAGATCCTCACCGTGCTCCAGACCGCCGACACCCTGGCGCGGCTCGCCGCCGCGACCGGGCACGACGGCGCGCGCATCGACCGCGTCGCGCTCACCCCGGACCTGCACAAGGGCGCCGGGATGCCGATCGGCACCGTGCTGCGGACGAGCGGGGCGCTGATCCCGCAGGCGGTCGGCAACGACATCAACTGCGGCATGCGGCTGGAGACGACCTCGCTCACCGTCGACCGGGTCCGTCCCCGGCTGGACGCGCTGGAAGGCCGGTTGCGGCACCTGTTCTTCGAGGGAGGCCGGCGGATCGCGCTGTCGGGGGTCCAGCGCGAGGCCCTGCTGCGCGACGGACTGCCCGGTCTGCTCGGCGCCCCCGGCGACCCGGCGAGCGGGATCTGGTCGCAGCACCGGCCCGAGGACGGGCGGCCGGGCCGGATCCACGGCGAGCGGTACCCGACCACGACCGCCGAGCCGTTCCGCGACTGGATCGACAGCGCGGGCGGCACCAGCTACGACAGCATCATCGGCGGCGTCGGAGGCGGCAACCACTTCGCCGAGCTCCAGTACGTCGCCTCGGTCCACGACCGGCAGGCCGCCTACGCCTGGGGTTTCGAGCTCGGGCAGGTCGTGCTGATGGTGCACAGCGGCTCGCTGTCGCTGGGCCACCAGGCCAACGCCGACGGCCTGGACCAGGCGAGGAAGGCCTGGCCCGCGGGCGTCCCGGCCCCGGACAACAAGATCCTCCCCGTCCTTCTCGACCGGCGGAACGAGGCGGCGCTCCAGCGCTATCTCGACGCGTTCGGCAACGCCGCGAACTTCGCGGTCGGCAACCGGTTCTTCCTCTCCCTCATGTTGCGCCAGGGGCTCGCCGCCGAGTGCGGCGCCCTCACCGGCGAACTGGTCTACGACGCCCCGCACAACCTGCTGTGGCGGGACGACGACGGGTCGGTGGTGCACCGCAAGGGCGCGACGCCCGCGGGCGGGTACGCCGACATGGCCGGCGGGCCCTACGCGATGTGGGGCGAGCCGGTCATCGTGCCCGGGTCGATGGGGGCGGCCAGCTACGTCCTGCGCGGGCACGGCAACCCGCGGACACTGGCCAGCGCGTGCCACGGCGCCGGCCGCCGCGTCCCGCGCGGTGCGGCGTCCCGAGCCGGCGACGCGGAGCTCGACGCGTTCCTCACCGAGTTCCGCGTGGTCACGCCTCTCGACCACCGCGACCCGGCGGTCACCCGCCGCGCGGACGTGATGGCCGCTTGGCGCCGCGACCTCAAGCAGGAGGCGCCGTGGGTGTACAAGGACGTCGGCCCGGTCGTGTCCAGCCTCGCCCGGGCCGACGTCGCGTCCCCCGTGGTCGAGCTACGCCCCCTGCTGACCGTCAAGGGCTGACCTGCCGGGCGGTCGGGCGAGGCGGGTGGCGAGGAGGCGGTGGAGGTTGCCGCCGAGGATCTTGCGGATGTCGGGTTCCGGGCGGCCGCGGGCGAGGAGTTCGCCGGTCAGCAGGGGCAGGCCGGAGGGTCCGGCCAGGCCGGGGAGGGTGGCCATGACGTCGAACCCGGCGTTCGCCGCGGGGTCCTCGCAGCAGGGCGGCGTGAGGTCGGTGAAGACCTCGTGGACGAAGTCCGGGCCGAGACCGACGTGGTCGATGCCGGCCACCGACGCGACGTGGTCGATGTGGTCGGCCAGCCGGGCGACGGTGTAGTCGCAGGGGTCTTCGGCCAGGAAGCCCGGCAGGAAGTTCACGCAGACCACGCCGCCGGTCGCGGCGACACCCCGGATCTGGTCGTCGGTCAGGTTGCGGTGGTGGTCGCGCAGGGCGCGGGCGCTGGAATGGGTGGCGATCACCGGCCGGGACGCGAGTTCGAGGACGTGCTCGACCCCGCCGGCGCCCAGGTGGGAGATGTCCAGCAGGATGCCGAGCCGCTCCATCTCGGCCACGGCCGCGACGCCCGCGGCGGTCAGGCGGCTCGCGGTGGCGTCCTCGCCGCTGCCGTCGGCCAGCGGGGTGCGCCCCCAGTGGGCCATCGACGCGACCCGGACGCCGAGCCGGTGCATCGTCGCGAGGAGCTCGACGTTCGCGTCCAGCCCGGGCATGCTCTCCAGCGCCAGGACCAGCGCGATCTTCCCCTCGGCCAGTGCCGCGTCGATCTGCGGCCCGTCGAGGCAGAGCCGGACGTCCTCGGGGTTCCCCTCGGCGATCACGTGCGCGCACTCGATCATCCGGAGCGTCTCGCGCAGCGCGCCCTCGGGCCTGAACCGGCCGTCGATGAACACCGGAAGCACCTGGAGGTCGACTCCGCCCGCGCGGAGCTGCGGCAGCCACCGCTCCCGGAAGAAGGACGCCCACCGGCCGGGCGGGCGGGCCACCACCGCCATCAGCAGGTCGTTGTGGGCGTCGGCCACCACTGCGCTCTCATGCAAGTCGGCAGGCATGCCCGGCACTGTAACCCGGAGGCCCGGGGCCCGTTTCGGCGAACTACTTGACGTCAGACGACAAGTACTTGCTATCTTGTGTCAAGTGACGACCACGGAAGACCATGTCGAGCTGGTGGCGGAACTCGTCCGGCTGCTGGAGACGCGGATCCTCGATCCGCTGGAGATCCTTCTGGCCTCCGACGAGCCGCTCGAGCCGATCAGGACGCGGCTGCGCGTGGAGGCCGAGGTCTGGGCCGCCCAACTCCTCGGCCCCGACCGGGAGCGGGCCGCCCTGACCGCGGCCCGGCTCATCGGGGTGTTCTTCCCCGGCGACGCGCCCTTCGACCCGCCGGCCTCCTGGTGGCGGACCGCGGTGGGGCGGGCCGTGGCCCGCTCGATCGTCCATCCGGCTCCCGCCGTGCCGTACTCCAAGGCCGGGGCGATGCTCGGCATCACCCGGCAGGGCGTCCACGACCTGGTCAAGCGCGGCAAGCTCGACCAGCACCCCGACGGCGGCGTCACCACCTCCTCCATCCGCGAACGGCTCAACCGCCCCCGGGAGAACACCCGTGCACGACGTGATCATTGATGACCGCCCGGTCCCGCTGGCCGTCCGCGACCACGGCGGTCGCGGAACCCCGGTGCTGCTGCTCCACGGCCTCGGCGGCACCCTCCTGCACTGGGACGCGGTCGCGCCCCTGCTGACCGACGCGCACCGGGTGGTCGCGATGGACCTGCGCGGCCACGGACTGTCCGGCGACGGACCGTGGGATTGGGAGGCGGTCCTGGACGACGTCCAGGCGGTCATCGGCCACTTCAACCTGGAGGCTCCCGTCCTGGTGGGCCACTCGCTCGGCGGCATGATCGCGGTGCGGTGGGCGCTCCGCCACCCGGACGGTCCCGGGATCGTCAACCTCGACGGCCTGCGCTCGGCCGAGACCGCCCCCCGGCACTACGCGGGCCTCGAGCAGGACGAACTGGCCGCGCTCCTGACGGAGATGAAGGCCATCTTCGACGCCCAAGCCGAGGCGATGGCCCGTCCGCTGACCGAGGCCGCCGCGGCGATGCATCCGCAGCGATCGCTGCGGACCACCGACGAGGGCGCCTACGTGCGCCCCGACGCGGCATTGGCCAGTCGGCTCAGATACGACCCCCATTTCCAGGACAGCGTCGCGGCGGTGGCCGACATCCGCTGTCCCGCCCTCTTCGTCCTGGCCACGGAGAATCTCCCCGGCCTACCGCCCCGAGTCGGTGACCTGATGGCGGCACAACGCGCAGGCATCCGCCGGGACCTGCTGACCCTCGCCGCCGACCGGCCCCACCTGCGCGTACTCGACCTGCCCGCCAGCCACAACATGGTCGCCGAACAACCCGGCCAGATAGCCGAGGCCGTCCTGAGCCTGACTTGAGCTGCGGTGGGCTACTTGCGGGGTGAAGTTCCTGAGACCTCGGGGTCGGTCCCGTTCTCACCGGTGTTGGCGGTGACGGCCGTGTGGATGTGTGGGGGGATGGGGCGACCGGTGGTCGTCTGCCAGAGGGCGCGCAGTACATCGACGCCGACTTGGCGGGTGAGGCGTTCGAGGTGGCGGGGCGCGGGTCCGGTGGCGGGGTGGGGGTACTCGTCGAACAGGGCGACGCACCGGACAGTCCATTCGAGGGCCTGGTGGAGGTCACCGCGGTCCTCGGCGAGCAATCCGAGCTGCCCGTAACTCTGGGCCATGCCGGGCCGGTTGCGGAGCTGTTCTTCGATGATGAGGGCTTGCCGGTACCTGTCTTCGGCTTTATCCAGCTCCCCCGGGTTTGGGCGGTGATGCCGAGATGGTGGTAGCTGCGGGCCATCCCGTGCCGGTCGCGGAGTTGTGTTGCGATGGTGAGGGCCTGCCCGCACCGGCGTTCTGCCTCGTCCAGGTCCCCTCGCAGTTGAGCGGTCATGCCGAGCTGGTAGTAGCCGGCGGCCATGCCGGGCCGGTTGCGGTTCTGCTCTTCGATGGCGAGAGCCTGCCGGTACCAGTGTTCGGCCTGGTCGAGGTCGCCCTTCAGCTGGGCGGTGACGCCGAGCTGGTGGTAGCTGGCGCCCATGTTGGGCCGATCGTGCAGCTGTTCTCTGATGGTGGTGGATTGCTGTTGCCAATGTCCGGCCTGGTCCAGGTCCCCCCGCTGCTGGGCGGTCCTGGCGAGCTGGTGATAGAGGACGGCGATGTTCATGCGGGTGTAATCGGATTCGGGGAGGTGCTGGAGGGCTTGTAGGAGGGTGCGGTAGATGTCTTCGGCCTGTTTGAGTTGTCCGGCGGCGAGGTGGCGGTTGGCTTGGCTGCTGGTGAGGAATGCCCACAGGTCACCGGCGGGGGTACCGAGGCGGGGCGGGGTTCCGGGCGGGTCCTCCAGGATGTTCTGGGCGCGGTCGACCCAGACCCGTGCCTCCTCGTGCAGTCCCCGCAGTTCCCAGTAGTCGTTCAGAGGCCTGGCGATGGCGGCGGCGTGGGTCCAGTGCCGGTGGACAAGGGCGTGGCTGAGCATGCCGGACAGGTTGCGGCGGTGCAGTTCCACCAAGGTCACCGCGGTTTGGGCGTTCTCGCTGTTCCACTGCTCGGCCAGCCACAGGGCGTAGGCCGCGTAGGCGTCCAGGAGCGCCTGCGTTGCGGCGGCGTGCTCGTCGGTGAATCCGTCAGGGTTGAGGCGTTTCCAGTGCGCGGTCAGATAGGACGGCAGCGCCGGGTGCAGGCGGAATATGCCGGTACCGAGTTCGGTCAGCAGCCCCACTTCCGTGGCCCGCTTCAGCAGGCCCAGCCACTCCTCATACGACAGGCCGCGCAGCCGTTGAGGGCATTCCGGTGATTGTGAGATCAGGCCGAGGACCTTGCCGTCGGTGATGGTGTGGAACAGTGCCAGGGCGGTGATGGCCTGCTGGTCCTGGTCGGGTAGGTGGGTGAAGGAGTAGGCGATGCTGGCGGCCAGGTTGGTGGTGCGGTCTCCCTCGTCTCGCACCGGCAGCGGCTCGGTCCCTTTGAGCGCCTCCAGCAGCCGCTCGGGAGTGTTGCCGTCCAGGAGGCGGAGGGTCAGTCGCATGCTGAGGGGGTGCCCGTCCAGCCATTGCATGAGGTCCTCGAACCCTCGCCGCTCACGCTTGGCTCGCGTGCCCGGGTACGGCTCCAGGAGGTGATCGGCGTACAGGACCGCCTCGTCCCGGTTCAATCCCCCCACCTCGATGCGACGGACCTGGGGGCCGAGCCAGTCCTCGGGGCTGCGGCTGGTGATCACGATGGCAGAGCGGCCCTTGGTGGCGACCCGGTGCAGGAAACCCCGCAGTTCGTCGGCTTCGTCTTCCTCCAGAGGCGGGGTCGCGCCGGTGGGGTCGGGCATGGAGCGGACGGTCTCGAAGTTGTCCCACAACCACAAAACCCGGTACTCGGCGAGATACCCCTCGATCGTCTTGCGGCGCTCTGCCTGGTCCAATGCCGCGAAGTCACTGCCGAAGACCTTCAAGCCGAGGCTGGTGACCAGACCGCCCAGACCGAACGAGGCCACCCCGGGCTCGAACGAATCCCAGAAGACCAGCTCGGGCGAATCGACACCGCCGGTGTCACGCCACCACCGCCCGAACGCCTTGGCCAACTCCGTCTTCCCCGTCCCACCAGGCCCATGCACGACGATGACAGGCTGGAGACGCGCCGCGGTATCCAGGGTGTAGAGCAGACCGTCCCGCCCTACGAACCTTTTAGTCGCTGCAAGTCCGTCATCTCCATCCGTCCCGTCGTCGTCCTGAGCCTGGGCGCGGAACTTGGCCAGCATGGCTGTCTGCGATACCGATTGCGGCCGTGAGGTGACGAGGCCTCGGAAGGAGATGTCCCGGCGCATGTAGTGGACCGGGACCATCCAGTCCTCCAGGGGCAGCCATCCCTTTGGACTGGGGCGGAGATTGGCGGTGTGCAGGTGCCGCCGTGCTTTGGCGACGGCGTCGCTCACGCTGTCCCCGGCGAAAAGCCGCTCGTAGAACACGGCCATGAACTCGGCGGCCGCGACGGCGTAGACGCTGTAGGCCATGGCGACCACCGAGGCGGAGCCTTCGCGCAGGAGACGGGTCGCGACCGAGGCCTCCACCTCACTGCCGATCTGCGCCGACTGGCAGGCGTTCAACACCACGACAGGGACCCGGCCGGCGGCCAGGACCGCCGCGACCCGGTCGGCGGGGACGAGATCCGCGCCGCCGTCGGGTTTCTCGAACGCGAGCATCCCCCTCGCGCCGCTGGTCTCGTACCTGGTGGAACCGCGTCCGGCAGGAATGACGGGTTGGCGGGCGAAGACGCCGTGGCCGTCGAAATGTACGACCTGGAACGGCTCCCCACGATCCACCGCCTCCTGGAGGACCTTCTCGAACTGGTTGAGGGTGGGCGGCCGAAGCACCGTCAGCTCGACCGTGCCGCGGACGGATTCCAGGCGTTCCAGGAGAGGCCTGGCGACCATCTGGTAGCCCACGTCTTCCGTGCCGTCGGGCCGGGAAATCACCATCAGCACCCGCAGTCGCGGCCCCGCGGTGTGGACGGGTTCGAACGACTCGGTCAGATCCGCGGACGGCAGGGTCCGGATCACCGCGACGTCTTCGAGGGCCAGTGGTGCCGGGCGGGCCGGGTCGCGCAGCAGTTCCCACGGCAGACCGAGGAAGGGGGCCGACGTCGCTTGGAGGACGAGCTCCATGTCCCCGCGGCTCCGGGCCGCCACGTACGCCTCACGGGCCGGGCCGGATTCCCCGAGGAGCGCGCTGAACAGGTCGCCGCCCCAGGCGGCCAAGCAGTCTCGGATCGCGGCGCCGCGGTCGTCGTAGGAGGCGAACGGCGCGCTCAGGTAGTCCTCCAGGTACCAGCGCAGATCCTTGAGGGCCTCGTCGTCCAGGGGCCACGGCACCTCCCGGGCGGTGACCAGATCGCTCGCGAACTCTTCACCGGCCAATCGGAGCCGGATCGACACTCGGCCGTCATCGCGCGCGGACACCAGAAGCTGACTTCTCCGGCGGCCATCCCTCACATCGCACCCCGTAATTCCACGGAAAGCCAGTCCCCAGTAGAGCTCTCGTTGCAGGATAGACAGCGATATTCGTCCGAACCTGCTAGGGGAACCTCATCTCGACTAGATCGTCCCGAATGAGCATTTCAAGGAGAACGGAATGACCCCTTCCGGCCACTCGGGGCAATACGCGGATCTTTCCGTCCCGTGAACGGTAGGACGCGCCTAGGCTGATACCTCCGAGGACCGCATTGTGATCAACGTCCCGTATTCGTGGATCACTCAGGGGAGAAGGTCCAGGGGGTACCGGGTGGCCGAGCAGGGGAACGACCGGCTCCTGATCAAGATTCGTGATCAGGGGCGGGTGTCGGTTGCGGTGTGGTGGCAGGGCGTTGACCAGCCCGAGACCGCCGTCGAGGACATCGAGATGGTCTGGCCGCTGGACGCCGAGGACATCGAGGATCTGCGCTGGTACCTGGAGGACTACCTCCGCCACCCCTACGCCGTCTACTCCGACCGGGGGCGGGCCGTCGCGGCCGAGATCCCCCGGTGGGGCGAGTCGATCTTCCGGGCGGTGTTCGGCGACGGACCCGCCCTCGCCGCTTACGCCGCGGTCCGTGCCAGCGGAAACCGTCCGGAACTCGTCATCGAGTCGACCACCGCCCCCCGGCTGGGACTCCCTTGGGAACTGCTCCGCGACCCGCGACGCGGGCGCCCCCTGGTGCTGGACGGTTTCAGCCTGACCCGGCGGCTCTCCGCGAGTGATCTGCTGAAACCGTTTCCCACCAGCGGAGACCGGCTCCGTGTGCTGATGGTGATCTCCCGTCCGTCCGGCGAGGACGACGTCGGCTACCAGATGATCGCCAGGCCCCTGCTGGAGCGCCTGGACGCGGTCCGCGGCAACGTCGACCTCGTCGTGCTTCGCCCGCCCACCCTCGACCAACTCCAGACGACCCTGCTCCAGGCGGCCGAGGCCGGAGAGCCGTTCCAGATCGTCCACTTCGACGGCCACGGTGTCTTCGGCGACGGACAGGCACCCGCCGCGAACTGGGACCCGCTGACGTTCACCGGCCCCGCGCCGCAGGGCATGCTCGTGTTCGAGAAACCCGAAGGCGGCCCCGACCACGTCGACGCCGGCAGGGTGGCCCAAGTCCTCGCGGCCGCGCGCGTTCCCGTCGTCGTGCTGAACGCCTGCCAGTCGGGCCAGATCGGGTCCCAGGTCGAAGCCGCCGTCGCCACCCGCCTGATCAAGGACGGCGCGGCCTCGGTGGTCGCCATGGCCTACAGCGTCTACGCCGTCGCGGCCGCCGAGTTCATGGCCGTCTTCTACGAGCGCCTCTTTGCCGGAGACCGGATCGCCGACGCCATGACCGCGGGCCGCCTGCGCCTCGCCCTCGCCGACCAGCGGCCCAGCCCGAAAGGGAAACTGCCTCTCCAGGACTGGATCATTCCCGTCCACTACCGGCGCCGCGACATCTCCTTCCCCCATCTTCGCGCCGACCGCCCTAAGGGAACTCCGTCCCTGGAGAAAGTGCTCAACCAACTACGAAACCAATCCGAGGAAGAAGGCTCCTCTCAAGGAGCTGGGTTGGACGCAGTAGAGAAGTTCGTAGGGCGGGATGGCCTGCTCTTCATTCTCGATGCCGCGGCGCGTCTCCAGCCTGTCGTTGTTTTGCATGGGCCTGGTGGGACGGGCAAGACGGAGTTGGCCAAGGCGTTCGGGCGGTGGTGGCGTGACACCGGCGGTGTCGATTCGCCTGAGCTGGTCTTCTGGGATTCGTTCGAGCCTGGCGTGGCCTCGTTCGGTCTGGATGGTGTGGTCACCAGCCTCGGCTTGAAGGTCTTCGGCAGCGACTTCGCGGCCTTGGACCAACTAGAGCGCCGCAAGACCGTCGAGAAGTTGTTGGGCGACCATCGGATTTTGTGGTTGTGGGACAACTTCGAGACCGTCCGCTCCATGCCCGACCCCACCGGAGCGACCCCGCCTTTGGGTGAGGATGAGGCGGATGAGCTGCGGGGTTTCCTGCACCGGGTCGCTGCCAAGGGCCGTTCGGCGATCGTGATCACCAGCCGCAGCCCCGAGGACTGGCTCGGTCCCCAGGTCCGTCGCATCGAGGTGGGGGGATTGAACCGGGACGAGGCGGTCCTGTACGCCGATCACCTCCTGGAGCCGTACCCGGGCACGCGAGCCAAGCGTGAGCGGCGAGGGTTCGAGGACCTCATGCAATGGCTGGACGGGCACCCCCTCAGCATGCGACTGACCCTGCCCCTCCTGGACGCCAACACTCCCGAGCGGCTGCTGGAGGCGCTCAAAGGGACCGAGCCGTTGCCGGTGCGGGATGAGGGAGACCGCACCACCAGCCTGGCCGCCAGCATCGCCTACTCCTTCACCCACCTACCCGACCAGGACCAGCAGGCCATCACCGCCCTGGCACTGTTCCACACCATCACCGACAGCGACGTTCTCGGCGTGATCTCACAATCGCCGGAATGCCCCCAACGGCTACGTGGTCTCTCATCTGAGGAGTGGCTGGGCCTGCTGAGGCGGGCCACGGAGGTGGGGCTGCTGACCGAACTCGGTACGGGCATGTTCCGCCTGCACCCGGCGCTGCCGTCCTATCTGACCGCGCACTGGAAACGCCTTGACCCCGACGGATTCACCGACGAGCACGCCGCCACGATGCGAGCGTTGCTGGACGCCTACGCGGTATTCGCTGGGTGGCTGGCCGAGCAGTGGAAAAGTGAGAACGCCCAGACCGCGGTGGCCATGGTGGAACTGCACCGCCGCAACCTGTCCGGCATGCTCGGCTACGCGGTGCATCATCAGTGCTGGAACCACGCCACCAACATCGCTTCGCTCCTGAACGACTACTGGGAACTGCGGGGGCTGAATGAGGAGGCGCGCGCCTGGGTCGACCGCGCTCAAGACATCCTGGAAGACCCGCCCGGAACCCCACCCCGCCTTGACAGCCCCGCCGGTGACCTGTGGGCATTCCTCACCCACAGCCAGGCAAACCGCCTCCAGGCTGCCGGACAACTCAAACAGGCAGAAGACACCTACCGCACCCTCTTACACGCCATCCAGCAACTCCCCGAAACAGATCACACCCGCGCCAACACTGCCGTCCTCTACCACCAACTCGGCATGACCGCTCAGGGGCAAGGGGGCTTGGACCAGGCCGAAAACTGGTACCGGCAATCCCTGACCATCAAAGAGCAGCGGCGCGACCGGTCAGGCATGGCCTCCAGCTATCATCAGCTCGGTATCACCGCCCAGTTGCGGGGGGACTTGGACCAGGCCGAACACTGGTACCGGCAATCCCTCACCTTCTTCGAAGAGCTCGGCGACCGGCCTGGTATGGCTGGCAGCTACCACCAGCTCGGCACGACCGCCCAGTTGCGGGGGGACTTGGACCAGGCCGAAAACTGGTACCGCCAATCCCTAATCATCAAAGAACAGCTCCGTAATCGGCCCGGAATGGCCAGCACTTACCACCAGCTCGGCACAACTGCCCAACACCGTGGAGACCTGAACCAAGCCCTACACCGGTACCGCCAAGCTCTCACCATCTTCGAAGAACTTCGCGACCGGCCCAGAACGGCCCGTTGCTACCACCAGCTCGGCATGATCGCCCAACGGCGTGGAGACCTTGACCAGGCCGAACTGTGGTATCGACAAGCCATCACCATCTTCCAAGAGCTCGGCGATCGGCCGGGCATGGTCCAAACCTACGGCCAGTTCGGATTGCTTGCCGAAGATCGGGGCGACCCCCAGAAGGCCCTTGAATGGATCATCCGGTGTATCGCTCTGTTCGACGAATATCCCCATTCCGCCACCGGGCCCGCGCCCCATCATCTCGAACGTCTCACTCGGCAGTTGGGGATGAACACACTGCGCAGCCTCTGGCATGCCACCACCGAACGCCCGCTCCCTTCGGACATCCGAACCGCCTTCACCGCCCCGGACGAAACTGACCCTGACGAAAGCGGGACTAGATGAACGACACCATTCAGCAGGCGGCCCGTGCCGCAGGGGCGCGCCTCGCGCCTGAGTACGGTCGGCGCCTTCCTGCCGACGTCGAGGCGGCGCTCCACAGCGGCGACGGTGCGTCCCGTCGCGAGCGTTACGACCCCGTCTCCATAGGCGGCCTCATCGTCAGCATCGCGACCCTCGCGTGGACCATCTACCAGGACCACAAGAAGAAGCACAACGAGCAGCCGTCCACTCAGGTCATCATCCGGACCGTTCGCATCGAGCTGAGCAACGACGGTGCTCCCGAGCAGGTGAACGCGGAGCAGAGGGACCGGATCATCGAGGCGGTCGTCGAAGAGATCGCACAAGCCATCAGCGACGAGACCGATCCACCCCACGACCAGTAACCCCATCGCGGGCGACGCTGGATGAGCGCCCCGTCCATCGAGGACGACCAAGAGGGTGACCGGTCCCCGGCCGGGGTCAGGCGGTGGGGAGGCCGAGGAGGGCGGGGTTTTCGGCTCGGGTCAGCCACTCCTGGGCCGGGGCGGGCAGGAGGCGGCGGGATTGCAGGTCGAGTAGCCCGCTCACGTGCTTCACCTCTGCGGCCAGCTTGCCGTCCGCGCGCGTGAAGGCGTGCTCGACGGTGTAGGTCTTTCCGTCTCCCCAGCGCCAGTCGCAGGAGACGTCGACCTCGTCGCCGCTCCGGAGTTCGCCGTGGTAGCGGATCACCGTCTCGAGGTTCACGGGGCCGAAACCGTCGCCGATCAGTTTCTCCACCGAGACGCCGGCGGCCCGCAGGCAGGCGAAGCGGGAGTGGTCGGCGTACTGGACGTAGACCGCTCCGTTGAGGTGGAGCTGCGGGTCGATCTCGTAGACGCGCACTTCGTATCGCACGGAGAAGGGCTCAGCGGTCATTCGCGGCCTCCTGGTCGGCGAGCCATGCCAGTGAGCGGTCGGTGAGATAGCGGTTTCCGTCGTCGCGGACCTCCATCCAGTCCCCGCGCGCCCAGCCGCCCGCTGCCTGGGGTGAGAACCCGTGCCTGCGGAACAGTGCGCTGGCCTCCGCGCGGGTGAGGCCCCGCCGGCCCCATTCGGTCATGAGCGCGAGATGCCGGTCCTCATCGGACTGCCCGGACGGTGCGGAGATCGCGTCGGCCAGTGCCGTCAGGCCGCGGGCGATCTGGCGCAGCGCCGCGGCCACCTGCTCGGGAGGCGGAGAGACGGGGTCCATGGCGGTCGAGCTTAGCAAACGCTAGCAATCGCTAAGCAATGGCCTTGCGGTGGCGTGTTTCAGAGGATGTCCGGCGCGGAAGCGGAGGGGATCCATTCGCTGATGCCCGGCTCGGTTCGCTGGCCGGGGCCGAGGAGGGTCTCGTAGTTCAGCGAGAACATGGAGCGCCACTGGTCGATGCCGATCTTGGCGGCGTGGACGCCGTCCTGGTCGAACAGGTGGGTGCCGTCGGGCTCGTAGACCTCCAGGATGTACTCGGTCCCGCCGTCGGCCTTGTCCACGGTCAGCAGCGTGTAGAGGTAGCCGGTGGTCTCGGCGGCGACGTCCAGGTAGTGGGCCCTGTCGTGGGCGTGCAGTCGCAGGGTCGCGACGAGGCGCTGGACGCGCAGATCGGCCTTGCCGGACGTGATGTCGAAGGTGGTGTTGTTCGCCGTGTCCGTGACGCGCCAGCGGGAGCCTGCCGCGGTGATGTCGATGCCGAGCGCGGCGCCGCGGTAGGCGAGGAGATGCTGGTCACCGCCGATGTCCAGGTAGCGGACGTCGAAGGTGGCCGTGGACTTCGTTGTCGGTCACCAGCCAAAGGGAGCCGGGTGTGGTGACGTCGACGGTGAACGTGGACGAGTCCTCGGTGTAGCCCGCCTGGACGAACGCCTCGGCAAGGGACGAGTCGACGGTACCCGCGTCGAGGGCTCGCACGGACGCGGGTGCTTGGTCGTCCGATTCGGCGAGCAGCGGGGCCGTATCCGGGACGGGGTTGCGCTGGAACGCCTGGACGAGCGCGGTCGTCGGGGCGTGCTGGTCCAGGGCGCCGCCATGTCGTTGATGGTCACGCCGGTGAACCTGCCCCGGGACTTGGGGGTGTCGCAGTCGAAGGTGGAGGCGCCGTGTGTGAGAACGCGACCCCGCGGGACGGAGTGCTCCTTTGAGCGTTCGCTGTAGGAGCGGGAGTCGAGGTAGAAGTTCGTCTGGGACGGGACCGGCCAGGAGTACCCCTTGATGACGTCCCGCATCTGGCCGTTCACGCTCTCCTTGGACGTGCGCAGGCGACCGGGTTCGCGTTCGGCGCCCCGACCGTCCAGTGCGAGTCCTGGGCGACGACGGTCGTCTGCGCGTCGCGCGGGACGGGCAGGCCGAAGTTGTTGAGGAGGTCCCGGACGTCCTTGCAGGTCTTGCCGCCCGCGTCCAGCACGCCGCGCGCGCCGGCCTGTGCGGCGGAAGTACGGCCCGAGCATGAGGATGAACGCCACCTCCACAGGCAGCAGCAGGATGATCGTTATCTCCGAGCGCGGCTCGGGGGCTTCTCCCCGCTCGCCCTCCACGGGGCTGTCATGAAGGCCAGGATGGCGAGCGCGGCACACAGGAGGGCGGCCCTGACGAGGGCCGTTCGGTAGCGCCGGACCGGTAGGCCGTCGCCGGTGGGCGGGTGGAGGAGCGCGGTGCGGGGCGGCCGGTGAGTGATGGGCGGTCCGGCGTCGGCGGCTGTGGTGGCGGTGGGGTTCGGAACGGCGTTGAAGAAGTTGATTCGGACAACTGGTAGACACGTGTGTCTGTTTGGTCGCATGCCGCACCCCTCGGGCGACCGAGGCCGGCCCATTTCGATGGACCGGGTGTGGTTCCTGCCGGTTTTATGCTCGTCCCGGAGTCGAGTGAGGGGGATGGACGTGTCGAAGCTGGAGGCGATCGGCGCGTGGCTGCGGCACCGGTTGCCGGACCTGCTCGCGGAGAACCGGGTGCCCGGGGCCGCGGTGGCGGTCTGCGCCGGCGACGAGACGGTCGAGGCCGCGGCCGGGGTGTTGAACACGGTCACGGGCGTCGAGGCCACGGTCGACTCCCTCTTCCAGATCGGCTCGATCACGAAGGTGTGGACCTCGACGCTGGCCATGCAGCTGGTCGACGAGGGAGAGCTGGACCTCGAAGCGCCGGTGCGGACCTGTCTCCCCGACTTCCGGATCGCCGACGAGCGGGCGGCGGAACGGATCACCGTGCGGCAGTTGATGTGCCACGTCGCGGGATTCGAGGGGGACGTCTTCACCGACACGGGCAAGGGTGACGACTGCCTCGAGAAGTACCTGGGCGTCCTGCACCAGGTGCCGCAGCTGTTCGAACCCGGTGAGATGTTCTCCTACAACAACGCCGCCTTCTGCGTGCTGGGCCGGATCATCGAGGCCGTACGGGGGAAACCGTTCGACGCCTGCATGAGGACGCACCTGTTCACGCCGCTGGGCCTGACCCACGCCGCGAACGATCCGTACGAGGCGATCCTTCACCGCGCGGCGGTGGGACATGTCGAGCAGGGCGGGCGGCTCCGGCCGGTCCCGGTCTGGGCGCTGGCGCGCTCGAACGCGCCGGCCGGGTCGATGCTGGCGATGCGCCCTCGCGACCTGCTGGTCTTCGCTCGCATGCACCTCACCGGCGGACTCGGCCCGGACGGCGGCCCCGTGCTGAGCCCGGAGAGCGTCAGGGCGATGCAGCAGGCGCAGATCACGCTGCCCGACATCAACTGGGGCACCGCCTGGGGCCTGGGGTGGGAGCTCTTCGACCTCCCGGGCGGGACCGTCCTCAGCCACGACGGCAACACCATCGGCCAGTCGGCGTTCCTGCGTGCGGTGCCGGGGCGGGACGTGGCGCTGGCGATCGTCACCAACGGCGGCCTGCCGCGGCGGGTGTACGCCGAGATCGCGGGCCGTGTGCTCCCCGGGCTCGGCGGTGTCGAACCGCCCGCGGAGCCGACGCCCGATCCGGCCGCGCCTCCGCTGGACGCGTCCCGCTACGTCGGCACCTACAGGTCGAGCACGGGCGAGACCACGGTCAGCCGCGACGAGGAGGGGCGCCTGTGGCTGGAGCGCCTTCCCGCCGGAGTCACCGCCGAACTGGGCGACGCGCCCTACCGGACGGAGCTGGTCGCCTGGCGCGGCGATTCGCTGCTCCCGCTCGAACCCGAACGCGGCGCCCGCAGGCCGCTGGCGTTCCTCGGCGACGACGGCCAGGGGCGTGCAGCATACCTGCACACCGGCCGAGCGGACGTACGCGTCTCGCCACCATGACGGGCTGACCGGCCGAACGGAGCGAGGCCTGCGAGCGGGCGCACGCAGCCTCTGCTCCGCCGTCAGTCCTGGGTGGGGAAGTCGGCGAAGGCTCGCAGGCCCAGGCGCTTGGCCGCCGTGCCGGCGAGCCACACGTGGTAGTCGTCTTCGGTGTTCCGATGTGCTCGTGCGGCGGTGCACCAGTCGTCGCCGTCGAGGACGGCGAGGTACCGGTCGAGGATGCGGTCCCGAGCCTCGTCGGGAAACCCCAGGTCCTTCGCCGAGCTTCGTGCCAGGGGATCGGCGAGGTGGACCGTGGTGAGGTATCGCTGGATCGTGGGGGTCTGACGCTGGAGGTGGCCGGCGTGGGCCGCGAGGACGGCCCGGGCGGGCGGGTAGTGTCCGAGCGTCATGCCCATGCCCCGGCAGTCCGCCATGATCGCCAGAAGCAGTCCGGTGTGGTCGACCAGCCACCGTCCCGTCCGCCGCACGCGTGCTCGGTCGGCGCGCAGCGCGGCGGCGGCGATGTGCTCGTTGTGATGGATGGGGACGTCGACCTCGTGGAAGGCCCAGAGCAGGTCGCCGGGCGGTGCGGTGGGATCCGCGAAGTGGGAGTCGAGGACGGCGGCGGCAGCGACCCCGCCTTGCCGCGGATCCGCCGGGCGTTGCGGCCGTGAGCGCCGGTAGTGACGTTCGTGATCGGGATAGGGGGCGCCGTGGCGCGGCAACGGCGAATCCGGATCCTGCTGATATGCAGGTGGAGCGTGGCCGAAGAGGCTGGCCCGGGTTCCGAGCGGCTCTGGCTCGGGCGGCGTGCTCACCGGCGGACGGGAGACTCGTTCCCTTCGCTCATGGCTGGAGGACCCCAGCTGCGACCCGAGCGGGCAATCGCATTATGGACTGGTTGTGGTCCCCGGACGCCGTCCGCCATCGCCCTGGGGGCCCGGTGCGTGCGCGGGTGCGGCTCGTCGCTTCGTCCAACGACCAGGCGACGCGGTTGCTCAGTGAATGACGCCGACGGCTTCCTGTGCCGCCTTCACAACGGCACTCCATTCGGGGCGAGAGATCACTTGAGCATCCTCGAGTTTGGTGGGCAAGGAGTCCAGGAGAGGGTCTAGGACGGCAGTCAGATTTTCGATCGCCGCGGCCTCTGCCTCATTCTCGAGTGTGACACCGATCTGAGCTCGCGGGTCCTCTGCAACCGAGGTGTCGTCGTACAGGACGTTGACATTGTGGGTCAGGTCATCATAGAAGCCCGGCTTGGGATAGGTGCGCTCCACCCAGACGCGGCGCTGATACTCCGGATCCGAAAGCGCCTGCAGGGCCTCGATGACAGTACGACGCATGTCAGGAAACTGTACGACCACGTGATTGAGCCTAGCATCCATCATGGAGATCTCCAACTATCCCATTTCAGCCAATCCGACAAGGGAATATGGGCCTGGTCCCAGTTCTCCTTGATGGACCCTTCCAATGGCTGTCCGTTTCGGCCGATCACTTTTCCGTCGACGCGAACAACGACATGATCGACCCGTTGGGCGGGCTGGGGATTGCTCGGATCCCCCTCATCTATCCTGATTCCATTACCGCGGTTTTCGGGGTCGGCCCAGCGGCGGCCGACGCCCTTCTTGTTCGGACTGCCGTCCCCCCACTTGTCGGGAACCTTATCGAGTGCCTCCGCAGGCGGCTTCCCGTCGACCCATGCCTCGCCTCCCGGCTCGGGGCGCGAGGCATCGCGGTCGCTGGATTCGGTGGCGGTCTCGCCGTTCTCGTTCGCAACCTCCGCTTCCTCCTGAGTGCCCTGCTGCTCGACAGGCGAGGCCCCGGTCTTCTTGTCTTCCTCGCCGGGTTGCTCGGTGTCGTTCTGCTGCGGAGTTGCCTGCTCGATCTCACCAGGCGTGCCAGAGGTCTCTTGGAAGACGGCCCGGTTGCGTTCCGCGGCCTCCAGTTGTTCCGCTCGGGCCAAGGCCAAGCTCTGCAGGCGGGAGTGGGGTTGGGCGGTTGGCGGGGAGGCGTCGGCCGGGAGGGTGCGCTGAATCGGTTCTGGGGCGTCGGTGGTCTCGACGCGGGGGCCGGGCCGTTGCTCAGACGACCGAGGTGAGGGCGGGGCGATGTCCTCGGCGTCGTCACCGTCGGGCTTGTCGCCGGTGCTGTCGGCCTCGGCGGGGTCGACGTTGTCCTGAGGGGGCGGATCCTCGTCGCGGCCGTCCTGCCCTCCCATCTCCTCGGTCTCGGGTTGGCCGAACCCGGAGCCACGGTCGCCGCCCTCCCGCTCGCCCTCGTCCTCCCGCTCGCCCTCGTCTTGGCGCGGGTCCTCTGGCTCGGCCTGGCCGGACTTCTCTGCCCCTGCGTCGCCGCTGCCGCTCTGAGCGGCCGGGTCGGTCTTGTCGCGGTCGTGCTCTTCGGGCGGCTGGGAGCCGCCTTCGGGGACGCCGGTCTCCGGCTTCTCCTTGGTCTTGGTGTCGGCTTCAGTTGACGAATCGACAGGGGGCTTGGGCTTCTCGCTGGAGGGGTCGGCGAAGGAGGACTCGACGGATTGGCCCTGACGATCGTCGCGTTGTCCATTGCCGGCGTCCGGCCGCTCAGGGAACTTCCAGCCTGCTGCTCTGAGGCTGTCCACGCGAGGCGTTTTGCCGTCCGCTCCGGGAGTGGTGGACGGAGTCTTTCCGCCGTTTTCTGGTGGTGTGGGCTCGGTGGTCTCGGGGTCCTGCACATCGGGGGGCTTGTCCACACCCACGCTCGCAGCCCTTCCGCTGGGGGGAGGGTGAACCGGCCGCCGGACGACTCACCGGGCGCGTCGGTGACGTGGGGGCCGACACCGGATCACGCCGCCCCTATGTAAGCGTGTACGTGCGAACTTTGCACGTGCACGATGCCGAGAGCGCAACACTCGCATGCGTTTTCACGGCGTCTCACTGTCTCCGGCCTTCAAGGTTGTTCATATTCGCAACTGCGCCAGGACGAGCAATGGTTTGGAGGGTTCTGCTCAAGTAATTCGGCCATGATGACTGTCATCGATCCGGGCGAGCAGGAACGTCTGGAGCACCTGGCGGGGGTCGAGAGACAGATCGCGGAGCTGAAGCGCCGCAAGGAACGCGCGTCCTCGACTCGTTGGAGGCCGCCGACGATCCCACCCCCCGCCTTCGTCAACTCCATCAACGAACGCACCACACGCATCGGGCGGATCTGGAGGCCAAGCCGAACTCGGCCTCCTGCCTGAGGCGGCCCTGCGGCGCCTGCTGGACGCCTTCGCCGTCCAGATGCGTTAGAGCGACCGGGTCGACGTCCAGGCAACGATCACGCTGGAAACGGTGGACGCGCAACTACGGGCGGCCAAGGCGGCGATCACGGGGGGTGACGGCGGGCCGGATGGGGATCGTGCAGCCATGCGGTGGTACCCCCTACCGGATTCGAACCGGCGCTACCGCCTTGAAAGGGCGGCGTCCTAGGCCGCTAGACGAAGGGGGCCCGTGTGGTGGCGGAGATGGTCGCCACTCGACTCGCCAAGTCTAGAGGACGTGGCGGGGCGGCGTGCAAACGGTTACCCCGGAGAGGGGGTGCCGGAGGTCGAGGGGGTCCGGGTGGGCGTGCGGGACGGGGAGGTGGTGGGCGACGGGGTGCGCGACGGCCAGTCGGACGGGAACTCCGAGGGGAACGGCGACGTCGGGGACGCGGGCGGGGACGTGGCCGGGGGCCGGGGCTGGACGGTGCGGTCCGGGGCGGGTTCGAGGTGGCGCTCGATCTGGGCGGAGGTGAGGCCCAGGCCGCCGAGCCGGAGGTCGTCCCAGCCCTGGAGGCGGTGGCTGGTGCGGGAGAAGTAGAGGACCGACAGCTCGATGGGGGTCGGCTCCTCGTGTTCGAGGCCGCGCAGGCCCGCTCCGCCGGTGGAGCCCTGGACGAAGAGGCGGGAGCCGGTGGGGAGGAGCTTGGTCGAGCGGGCGTGGGTGTGGCCCGCGAGGATCATGGGGGCGACGCCGGAGAAGCCCTCGCCCTCGGTGGGGTCGTGGGTGACGACGAGGTCGGGGAGTTTGCCCGCCTTGCGGAGTCCGTCGGCGTGGCGCAGGCCCTCGGCGCGGAGCTGGTCGGCGCCGACGTAGTCGTCGCGCGTGCTCTTGTCGGGGGTGAACCGGGGGTCGCCGAGGCCGTAGATGCGCAGGCCGGCCACCTCGCGGAGGTCGTCGTCCAGGACGATCGCGTTCTTCTCCCGCCCGACGGCCTTCTGGGTCGCCTTGGAGTCGTGGTTGCCGCGGACGTAGACGTAGGGGACCTTCAGGCCGGAGATCTCGTTCGCGAACTTGTCCTCGGGCTTGCTGCCGTGGTCCATCAGGTCGCCGCTGTCGATGATGACGTCGACCTTGAACTGGGTGCTGACGGACTTGATCACGTTCCAGGCGGCGGGGTTGAGGTGGATGTCGGAGACGTGCAGGACGCGGATGGTCGAGGGGTCGGGCTCGTAGGTGGGGAGGGTGGAGGTGGTGGCGTACAGCTCGGAGATGTTGCCGACGAGGCGGGCGAGCTGGGCGCGGTAGGCGGAGAAGCGCTCGACGATGCTGCGCGCGTCGCCGACGACCTGGGGGGCGTTGGCGAGCAGGCCCGTGTAGCGGGGCTCGGCGATCGACTGGGGGTTGAACGTCGCCCAGGTGACGAGGGTGAGGGCGACGAGGCCCGCGGCGGCGGAGCCGAGGCCGAGCAGGGCGCGGCGCCAGGAGCGGAAGAGGAGCAGGGACGCGACGAAGCTCGCGGCCAGGCCGATCAGGGCGGCGCGCAGGAGGAGCTCGACGATGCCGTGCCGGAGCTGGCCGGTGATGTGGTCGGTGAGGCGGTCGAGTTCGGTGTCGTCCTCGATCAGCTTCTTGGCCTGGTCGGGGCGCAGGTCGGTGAGGCGGGCCTCGAGGGAGACCGGGCCCCCGTGGGTGTCGAGCTGGAGGGAGCCGAGCGGGGGGAGCTTCAGGGTCGTCCCGCCGTGCAGGGACGGGTGCAGGGAGAGCTGGACGTCCGCGGGGCCCACGGGGGTGACGTAGCGGCCGCCGGCGAGGAGGCCGATGTAGCCTCCGGCCAGCCCGACGAGGACGACGAGGGAGAACCGGGTCCAGCGGCTGGTGAGGACGGGCCGGGTGCGGCGGGTGACGGGCGAGCAGGCGTCGCGGGCGCGTGCGGCGCTGGCGCGCACGGTGGCGGAAGCCTGGGTCAACGCGGCGCGGACCTTGGGCACGTGTTCCCCTTCTGTCGAGCAGAATGACCGGTGTGATGGAGTTGTCGCGCGATGCGTTCGAGGACCTCGTGGGGGAGGCCCTCGACACCATCCCGCCCGAACTGACCGCCCACATGCGCAACGTCGTCATCGTCGTCGAGGACGACGCGCCCGAGCGCGGCCTGCTCGGCCTCTACCAAGGCGTACCGCTCACCGAACGGGGTGACTGGTACGGCGCCGTCCTGCCCGATCACATTTCGATCTACCGCAACGAGATCCTCCGTATATGCGACACCGAGGACGACGTGGTGGAAGAAGTCCGGATAACAGTCGTACACGAGATCGCGCACCACTTCGGCATCGACGACGAGCGGCTTCACCAACTCGGATATTGAACCGAGAAATGTGTACTGTAGGTCACGCAACTGCCACGCAGCGTGAGTTAATAGGGGAGGGCGCCCGGCACCGGGCGGGCTGAACTGGAGCGTGCGTGGCGGGAAGGCAGACCGGCCGGCATCGTCGTCCGCCGGATGAGCAGGCGACCTACCGCGAGGTGTTCGCGGTGGGCGAGTTCCGTGCTCTCTGGCTCGCGCAGGCCCTGTCGTTCGTCGGCGACCAGCTCGCGCAGGTCGCGCTCGCCGTCCTCGTGTACGACCACACCAAGTCGACGCTGCTCACGGCGCTGATGTACGCGCTGACCTATATCCCGCCGATCCTGGGCGGGCCCGTGCTGTCCGGGCTGGCCGACCTGTTCCCGCGCCGCACCGTCATGGTCGTCTGCGACGTCCTGCGGGCGGGGCTGGTCGCGGCGATGGCGCTCGTGCCGATGCCGGTCGCGGGCCTGTCGGCACTGGTGTTCCTCACGGTGCTGCTGGGGACGCCCTTCTCCGCCGCTCGCGCCGCCGTCATGCCGGACGTACTGGAAGGCGACCGATATGTGGCGGGCTCGGCGATCGCGAACGTCACCCAGCAGATCACGCAGGTGCTGGGCTTCGTGGTGGGCGGCGCCGCCGTCGCCGTCGTCGGGACCTACGAGGCGCTCGGGCTCGACGCGCTGACGTTCGGCGCGTCCGCCGTCATCCTGATCGGCGGGTTGCGGCGGCGGCCCGCGTCGCGCCGCAGGGAGCGCCAGGTGGCCGGGCTGTGGCGCGGCACGCGCGACGGCGTGCGGCTGGTGTTCGGCGACCCGGTGCTGCGGTCGCTGGTGCTGTTCGCGTGGCTGTGCGCGTTCTACGTGATCCCCGAGGGCCTGGCGGTCCCGTACGCGGCGACCTTCGGGGGCGGCGCGGTGACGGTCGGGCTCCTGCTGGCGGCGATGCCCGCGGGGATGGTGGTGGGTTCGCTGCTGTTCAGCCGGTTCGTCCGTCCTGCGAGCCGGCTGCACGTCATGGGCTGGATGTCGATGCTCGCGTGCCTGCCGCTGATCGGCGCGGGCGCGCATCCGCCGCTGTGGTGCGTCGTCTTGCTGTGGGCGCTGTCGGGCGTCGGCGGCGCCTACCAGCTCGCGGCCAACACCGCGTTCGTGGGCGCGGTGCCGGCGGCGGGGCGCGGGCAGGCGTTCGGCCTCGCCCAGTCCGGCATCCTCGCCGGGCAGGGCGTCGGCATCCTCGTCGGCGGCGCCGCGGCCCAGGTGCTCGGGCCGGAGACCGTGGTCGCGCTCGCCGGCGTCCTCGGCCTGTCGGCCGCCGCGATACTGACGCTGGGCTGGAACCAGGTCCGCGGCGGCGTCATCGCCGGGGGGCGCGAGCGCGTCGAGGCCGTCGTCGTCACCCCGCCGTCCGGCGGCGGCGACGAACTGTCCGGTATCCCCGCTTCCTAGGCGTGGGTGCGGTTCTTGTTGACCGCGTCCTTGCCCTTGCGCACCGCGTCCTGGACGGTCGGGGAGTCGCTCGCCTTCTTGAACAGGTCCTCGGCGACCGACTTCTGCGCCCCCTCCTCGGGGATCAGGAGCCACGCGATCGCGTACAGCGCGACGCCGGCCCCGCCGAAGATCGTGAACACGGCCAGGCCGAGCCGGAGGATGTTGGGGTCGATGCCGAGGTAGCGGCCGGCGCCGGAGCACACGCCGGCGATCATCCGTCCCTCGCTGGTGCGGCGGAGCTGCTTGCCCGTGGTGGGCTGGCTGGTGGTGGTCTTGTCCATGTCCATGCCTCGATCATGCCCAGCGGAAGGTAACTCTGACATCCGGATTCGCCCTGATTCGTCCCTGATTGGACCCCTGCCCGGTCAGGGTCGGGCCCCCGACGTACCCTCGTGGCGGACGGCCCCGGACGGAGGAGACCCCGCATGGACGTGCTGCGCGTAGACGACCGGCTCACCGACGAGGAGCGGATGGTCCGCGACACCGTGCGCGCGTTCGTCGCGGAGAAGGTGGCGCCGCACCTGGCGGCCTGGTTCGAGGACGGGACGTTCCCCGCCCGCGAGCTGGCGCCCGAGCTGGGCAAACTGGGGCTGCTCGGCATGCACCTGGAGGGCTACGGCTGCGCCGGTACGAGCGCCGTCGCCTACGGGGTCGCATGCCGGGAGCTGGAGGCGGCCGACTCGGGGCTGCGCAGCTTCGTCTCCGTCCAGGGCTCGCTGGCGATGGCGGCGATCCACAAGTACGGGTCGGAGGACCAGAAGAACGAGTGGCTGCCGAGGATGGCCGCCGGGGAGGCCATCGGCTGCTTCGGGCTGACCGAGCCCGACCGCGGCTCCGACCCCGGCGACATGCTCACCCGGGCCGTCCGGGACGGCGCCGACTGGGTGCTCGACGGCGCCAAGATGTGGATCACCAACGGGTCGATCGCCGACGTCGCCGTGGTGTGGGCGCGCACCGACGACGGCATCCGCGGCTTCCTCGTCCCGAAGGGCACCCCCGGGTTCACCGCGAGCGACATCCACCGGAAGCTGTCGCTGCGGGCCTCGGTGACCTCCGAGCTGGTGCTGGACGGCGTGCGGCTGCCGGAGTCGGCGATGCTGCCCGGCGTGAGGGGGCTGAAGGGCCCGCTCGGCTGCCTCTCGGAGGCCCGCTACGGGATCCTTTGGGGCGCCGTCGGGGCCGGGCGGTCCTGCTACGAGGCGGCCGTCGACTACGCCAAGACGCGCGAGCAGTTCGGCAAGCCGATCGGGTCGTTCCAGCTCACGCAGGAGAAGCTCGCCTGGATGGAGGTCGCCCTCGGCCAGGCGGGCCTCGTCGCCCTGCACGTCGGGCGGCTCAAGGACGAGGGGACCGTGACTCCGCAGCAGGTCTCGTTCGGCAAGCTCGCGAACGTCCGCGCCGCGCTGGACGTCGCCCGCGAGGCCCGGACCGTCCTCGGCGCCAACGGGATCACGCTCGAATATCCGGTCATCCGGCACATGAACAACCTGGAGAGCGTGCTGACCTACGAGGGCACCCAGGAGGTTCACCTGCTCACCCTGGGGAAGGCCGTCACCGGGCTGGACGCCTTCCGTTAAGCGTTGCTTGAACCCTCCGCGTAGGGTTATTCACTGGACGTCCCGCATTCGACCTGGGCAGACTCGCCCGGTCGAGCGATCTACACGAGGGAGCGGCATGAGAGTCGGCATCGTCGGGGCCACCGGACAGGTCGGGGCCAAGATGCTCGAGATCCTGGCCGAACGAGGATTCCCGGTCGACGAGCTGCGGCTCTTCGCCTCCGCGCGCTCCGCGGGCCGCAGGCTCCCGTGGAACGGCACCGAGATCACCGTCGAGGACGCGGCCGCCGCCGACTACTCCGGTCTCGACATCGTGCTGTTCTCGGCGGGCAAGACCACGTCCAAGGAACTGGCCCCGAAGGTCGCCGCCGCGGGCGCCGTCGTGATCGACAACTCGTCGGGCTGGCGGATGGACCCGGACGTCCCGCTCGTCGTCGCGGAGGTCAACCCGCACGCCGCGACGCGGCGCCCCAAGGGCATCATCGCCAACCCGAACTGCACCACGATGGCCGCGATGCCGGTGCTGCGCCCCCTGCACGCCGAGGCCGGGCTGACCGCCCTCGTCGTCTCCACCTACCAGGCCGTCTCCGGCAGCGGCCTCTCCGGCGTCGCCGAGCTGCACGACCAGGCGGCCAAGACCGTCCAGTCCGCCGACCGGCTGACCCACTCCGGGACGGCCGTGGAGTTCCCCGAGCCCTCCGTCTACGTGCGACCGATCGCCTTCAACGTCCTGCCCATGGCGGGCTCGATCGTCGACGACGGCCTCGCCGAGACCGACGAGGAGCAGAAGCTCCGCAACGAGAGCCGCAAGATCCTGGAGATCCCGGACCTGAAGGTGTCGGGCACCTGCGTGCGCGTCCCCGTCTTCACGGGCCACTCCCTGCAGGTCAACGCCCGCTTCGAGCGCCCGCTCGGCCCCGAGCGCGCGAGCGAGCTGCTCGCGGGCGCGCCCGGCGTGGTGCTCTCCGACGTCCCGACGCCGCTCGAGGCCGCGGGCCAGGACCCCACCTACGTGGGCCGCATCCGCCGCGACGAGACCGTGGAGAACGGCCTCGCCCTCTTCTGCTCGGGCGACAACCTGCGCAAGGGCGCGGCCCTCAACACCGTCCAGATCGCCGAACTGGTCGCCGCCGAGGGCTAACGGCGCCCCCGCACCTCGAGGGAGTCGAGAAGGGCGGCGGTGCTCCGTGCGATCTCCTCCACGGCCCGGTCGAACGCCTCCGCGTTGTGCGAGGCGGGCGCCCGGAACCCGGAGATCTTCCGCACATACTGGAGCGCCGCCGCCCGAACGTCCTCATCGGTGACGTCGTCAGAGTACGGCGGTCGAAGCGTTTTGATACTGCGGCACATGGCTCCAGTCTGCCCGGTGCCACCGACAGGCGTCGCGAGCCCGGCCCGCACGGAAAGAAAGGCGCCCCCTGGCACTGCGGCCAAGGGGCGCCGGCGGGGGGCGGGGTCCCCATCTTTCTCTGTGCACGGATGGGTCGAGTGTCCCGTGCGGTCTTCTGGTGAACAGCCCGGGTGGGGGGCCGGTCACGAGTGCATCGCGGCGGGCGGTGGGGTGTCAACGGATCCATCCGCCACTGGATTTTCAATCGTGTGAACGGGGCCCTGGAAAACTCTGAAAATGGGCCCCGACCTGCGGATACCTGGCTGGGTTGAACCGGGGTCGCCGGGTGTCTCAGGCGGCGCTGAGCGTCCAGACGGCGTTGGCGATGGCGTCGGCGTTGCGGTCGAGCGCGGTGTCGTTGATGTTGGACGTGGTGTCGCACGAGGAGTGGTAGCAGCGGTCGAAGGCGACGCCGGCCTGACCGCCCCAGAGCTGCGCCTGCTGGGTCGTCTTGCGTCCTTCGGCGCCGGTGAACAGGCCGCCGGAGGCGATCCCGTACCGGATGAACGGCCCGTAGTCGGAGCGGCCGTCGAACGCGGTGTCCTGGACGGGCACGTTGATCGACTGGAAGTAGGCGCGCAGGACCCGCTCGATCTCGGCGGACCCGGCGGGGCCGCCGCTGCCGCTGGAGCCATCGCCGTCGTAGGCGAAGTAGCCGGGGTTGGGGGAGCCGACCATGTCGAAGTTCAGATAGCTCTTGATCTTCGACCGCTCGGTGGAGGACAGGCCGTTGACGTAGTTGGTCGAGCCGACGAGGCCGCGCTCCTCGGCGCCCCACCAGCCGAACCGCAGGTGCCGCTTGGGCTGGTGGTTCGCGCGGGCGACGGCGAGGGCGACCTCGAGGTTCGCGGCGGAGCCGGAGCCGTTGTCGTTGATGCCGGGCCCGGCCGTCACGCTGTCGAGGTGGGCGCCGGTCATCAGGACGTTGCTCGTGTCGCCGCCGGGCCAGTCGGCGATGAGGTTGTAGCCGGTGGCGCCGCCGGAGGTGAACGTCCGGACGCTGGTCTGGTAGCCGGCGGCGTCCAGCCTGCCCTTCACGTAGTCGATCGAGGCGCGGAAGCCGGGGCGGCCGTGGGCGCGGTTCCCGCCGTTGGCACTGGCGATGCTCTGCAACTGGGACAGGTGGGCTTTGACGTTGGCGAGCGGGATGTCGGGCGCGGCCAGCGTGGCGGGCGCGGCCGAGGCGCCGGACGGGGCGAGCAGGGCCGATGCCGCCAGGGCCACCGCGCCCAAGGCCGCGATCATGCGCGATCTCATGCGTTCCTCCAGGTAGGGGTGCGGCCCGTGACCGGGGAGCGGGCCCGGTCACGGGCCGCGGGCGGGGGGCGGTCAGGTCTGGCGGGCTAGGCGCCGCAGGACGCCTCGCCGCTCTGCGCGGGAACGCTGATCGCGCTCCAGGCCGCCTTCACCGCGTTGCACTCGGTGGCGGAGCCGGGGAACAGCTCGACCGCCGCGGCGATCGTGGCCACGCGGGCGCGGGCGTGGCTCCAGCTCGTCACCTTGCGGTTCAGGCCGCCCATGAAGATCTGTCCGGCCTTCTGGATGCCGATGCCCGTGACGGTGGAACCGTTGCAGGTGGGGCTGGTCGGGTTGCCGTTGGTCGGCCTCGACCCCTCGGCCAGGAGGTAGAACCAGTGGTTCTGCGGGCCGGCCGCCGCGTGCACCTCGGTCCGCGGAATCGAGGACGAGTAGCAGTTCGGGTCGCCCAGCGCCGACGGGTTGTACATGTTGCGGATCGGGCCGCTGCCGACCAGGTCGACCTCCTCGCCGACCAGGTAGTCCGGCGGGTCGTACGTGGAGGGCTCGTTCATGTAGTGCTCGGTCAGCGCGCCGAAGATGTCGCCGGCCGACTCGTTCATCCCGCCCTTCTCGGTGCCGCTGCCGCCACTGGAGCCGCCGGGCGTGGTCTGGAAGATCGCGTGCCCGTTCTCGTGGCCCACGACGTCGACCGAGGTGGCCTGCCTGGTGTTCGACTGGTTGTGGCCGAAGTTGGTGTAGCTGCCGTTCCAGTAGGCGTTGACGTCGTTCAGGCCGACGCGGAGCGGGAAGCCGCCGCCGCTGCCGTTGATGCCGTTGCGGCCGAGCCAGGACCGCAGCATGTCCCACTCCTTCTGGACGGCGTACAGCGCGTCGACGCAGGCCGTCTCCAGGTTGGTGCCGCTGCCGTTGCCCCACGCGCTGTCGGTGCCGGTGTAGGTGGAGCCGTTCTGGCCTCCGCACCGGATGCCGGAGCGGAGCGGGTCGGTCATCGACGTGGCGGCGGTGCTCAGGTCGACGGTCCCGTGGTAGTAGCTCCGGTCGTCGGCCGCGTCCATGACCTCGTCGTAGGTCTTGACGACCTTGCCGGATTCGGCGTCGACGAACACGTGCAGTTTCGTCGGGGCGTTCTTCCGGGCGCCGCTGACGACCGTCTCGTAGACGAGCCGTCCCGTGCCCTCGGCCAGCACCGTCAGGCGGGGAGCGGAGGCGCTGTCGACCCTGGTCACGCGGGCGCGCGACGTGGCCGCGGCCTGCCCCGCGCCGACCGAGGCCTTCGTCGAGACGTTGAGCTCGCGGACCTGGTCGACCATGGTGCTCAGCACGCCGCCGCTCCCGTCGGTGGTGACGACGAAATCGCCGCCGTAGACGGGCAGGCCGTCGTAGGTGCGCTCGTAGGCCACGTACTGCAGGCCGCGCAGGCCCGAGGTGACCCCGCGCCGGACGATCCTGTCCTTGGGTGCCTTCTTGAACTCGGCGGGCTTCGCCGCGACCAGGCGGTCCGCCGAGGCGGCGGCGACGGTGCGGGGGTCCGGCCTTGCCGGGGCCGCGGGGGCGGTGCGGGGTGCCGCACCTGAGGCGGGCGAGGACATCGCCACGGCGAGGCCGACGGACAGGGCCGCCGCCCCGATCGCGGTCTGGTGTCTCACGGGGGTGCTCCTTCCACGTGCCGGGCGGGGTGGGGGTGGGGACGCGGAACTCCTTGTAGGAGCGTCGCGGCCCCCGCCCGCTCGGCGGGGGGTATGGATGGGGGACTCATCCGGATGAGCTGACCCGAAGTGCACCCTGGTTCGGGAAAGGAGTCAATAAATCCATTTGGTTCTGGATTTTCAATTATGTGGAACGGCTCTCTGAAACCAATGGAACGTCGTGGCAGGCAGGCGCGGACGGGCCGGGCCGACGGATCGGCCCGGCCCGTCCGGCAGGGAACCTCGGGAGCGGCGCGGGCGTTGAGGCGCCCGGCCCGCGATCAGGGGGCGATGCGGCGGCAGAGCCAGGAGAGCGCCAGCGGGTAGCGGTAGTCGATGCCGCCGTGGCCCGCGTCGAACAGCTCGAAATGGATCACGTCCTCCGCGACGCCCGCGTCGAGCAGCGCCCGGTGGAACGCCTGCGCGCCGATGTCGAGGTACCACTCGTCGCGCGTGCCGCCGTCGATCCAGATCGCCCGCTGGGACCGCATCGCCTCGGCGTGCTCCGGCACCATCCGGACCGGGTCGAAGGCGAGCCACCGCTCCCACACCTCCGGCCGCAGCACGCCGGTGACCGGGTCGAACGGCAGCTCGACCGTGCCGTCCTCGTTCGCCGAGTAGCACAGCGCCATGCCGAGGATGTTGAGCAGATCCATGTCCTCGGGCTTGGTGAAGGAGGTGCGGCTCTTGAAGTCGCCCCACCAGCGCATGATGTCGCCGTCGTACTTGCGCAGGTGGCGGACGCATTTCGGGAACTCGGTGAGGTAGCAGTACTCGAACAGGGCGTCTCCGGCGTGCGTCGCGAGCGCGCCGAACAGGTCGGGGCGGAGCATCGGCGTGATCATCGCGCCGTAGCCGCCGCTGGACTTGCCGCTGATCGCCCGGTGCTCGGGCGCGTCGAGCGTCCGGTAGCGGCCGTCCACCCACGGGACGACCTCGTCGCAGATGTAGGAGTGGTAGCGGCCCGTGCCCGGCGAGTCGACGAACTGGCTGCCGCCGTGCGCCGTCCAGGCGTCCACGAACACCACGATCGCGGGCGGCGCCTCGCCGGCGGCGAACACCGCGTCGGCCGTCTCGGGGAACGGCTGCCGGTAGGGCATCCGGTTGCGCCAGATCCCGACGTGCCCGGTGAACCCGGTGATCACGTAGACGCTGGGGTAGCGGCGGTCCGGTTCGTCGTCGTATCCGGGCGGTACGTACACCAGTACCGGCCGCTCGTGCGGGTCGTCCAGCGGGTTGCCGCGCAGCAGCTCGCTGCTGACGACGTGGTCTTCCAGGCGGCCGGCGAGATCGGCGGACCACGGCTGCATCGCGTACTCCCTCGTCGCAAGCGAATGATCACCAAGACGCTAACCCATGGCCGGGACGGCCAGGCGGCGGGAGGGGCCGCCGTCGGGGGATGTCACAATCCGGCGGGGCCCTCCGCTCCCAGTGGGAAAGAGAAGGAGACAGAAGATGACCGAGAACGCCGCGCGCCTCCGCGAACTGCACCGTCCCGGAGACCCGCTCCTGCTGCCCAACGTCTGGGACGCGGGGAGCGCGAAGATCGTCCAGGAGGCCGGGTTCCCGGCCCTCGCCACCGCCAGCGCCGCCGTGTCCGCCATGCTCGGCTACCCCGACCACGAGGGGGCGCCCGTGGAGGAGATGTTCGCCGCCGCGGGGCGCGTCATCCGCGCGGCGACCGTCCCCGTCACGGTGGACGCGGAGGCCGGGTACGGGCTCCAGCCGGGCGAGCTGGTCGAGCGGCTGCTCGCCGTCGGCGCCGCGGGCTGCAACCTGGAGGACACCTACGCCGGGGAGCTGGCGAAGCCGGAGACGCAGGCCGAGTACATCGCCGCCGTCCGGGCGGCGGCCGGCGACGCCCTGGTGATCAACGCCCGCGCCGACACGTTCGTCGCCAAGGCGCCGGACCCGGTCGAGGCCGCGATCGCCCGCGGGCGGCTGTACATCGAGGCGGGGGCCGACTGCGTCTACCCGATCACGGCGCCGCCGGACGCGATCCCATCCCTGGTCAAGGGGATTCCGGGGCCGGTCAACGCGAACAACTTCCCGGGGACGTCGCTCACGGAACTGGCGGAGATGGGCGTCGCGCGCGTCTCCTACGGGCCGATGCCCTACCTGCGCGCCCTGGACGCCCTGAAGGAGTTCGCGGGCCGCGTCCTGGCGAAGGAGGACCCCTACACCTGACCCGCACCGGCCGGGGGCGTGTGAGGGTGCTCTCATCGCGAGCGCCTTGCAAGTGTCCACTTACTGCTGGCACAGTGAGACGAAATTCGACTCGTTGTATCAGACGTGGGCGCAGGCGCGAGCCCGTACGGAGGTGGGCCGTCATGACCGCGACCGTTGAGGAGACGCCGCCGAAGGCCGTCGTGGACTCGATCAGTGGGATGGCCCTGGCGGCCGCCGCGGCCAACGTCGTCATGCAGCTCTCACGCCTGCCGATCGGGCACGGCGTCGCCGAGAGCACGGTCGACAGCGGGCGCGTCGACAAGCACCCGGTCAAGCGGGCCCGCACCACGCTCAGCTACATCGCGGTCGCCATGCTCGGGACCGAGGCCGAACGCGAGGCGATGCGCCGCGAGGTGAACCGCGCGCACCGGCAGGTCCGCGCGAAGGAGCCCGTCGCCTACAACGCGTTCGACCGCGACCTCCAGCTGTGGGTCGCCGCGTGCCTCTACGTCGGCGTCGAGATGATCTACACGATGCTGTACGGGGAGCCGACGGAGGAGCGGGCCGCCGAGCTGTACCGGTACGGCGCCCGGTTCGGGACCACCCTCCAGGTCACCCCGGACATGTGGCCGCCGGACCGGGCCGCCTTCGAGGACTACTGGCGCGCGGGCCTGGAGAAGATCGAGATGGACGACGTCACCCGCCGCTACCTGCGCGACCTCGCCGGCATGCGCTTCCTGCCCGCGCCCGTCCACCGGACGCTCGGCCCGTTCCACCGCTTCCTGACGCTCGGCTTCCTGCCCCAGCCGTTCCGCGACGAGCTCGGCCTCCCGTGGACGCCCCGCGACCAGGCGCGCTTCGACCGCTTCGTCCGCGTCCTCGCCCGGACCAACCGCGCCCTCCCGCGCCCGGCCCGGGAGTTCCCCTTCAACCTCTACCTCCGCGACGTCCGCCGCCGCATCAGGACCGGGCGCCCGATCGTGTGACCGCGCCCCGGGCGCTCAGCGGGGCGCCTGCTGGGCCGCGCGGTCGGCGTCCTTCGGGTTCTCCGCGGCGTCCTGCGTCTCGGCCGGCTTGATCTGGAGTTCGAAGTCGCCCTGGTGGTGGGTGGCGCCGGCGATGACGGCGTCCTCCAGCACCTCGGCGCCCTTGTGCTGGCGGCGCATCATCGGATCGGACCGGACGTCCTTCGCCAGCGCGACGCACAGCAGGATCAGCACGATCGCGAACGGCAGCGCGCCGATGAACGTGATGTTCTGGATGCCGCTGAGAGCCTCGTCCCCGCCGACCACCAGCATGATCGCGGCGACCCCGCCCGTCATCGCGCCCCAGAAGATCACCACCCAGCGGGACGGCGAGGTCGAGCCGCGCTGCGACAGCGTGCCCATGACGATCGACGCGGCGTCGGCGCCGGACACGAAGAAGATCGCGACCAGCACCATGACGACGACCCCGGTCACCGCCACCCACGGCAGGTGGCCGAGGACGTTGAAGGTGATCTGCTCCTCGGTGCCGTTGCCGAACGGGTTCAGGCCCTTGCGCTGCTGGTCGACGGCCGTCCCGCCGAAGATCGCGAACCAGATCACGCTGACCGCGCTCGGCACGAGGATCACGCCGCCGACGAACTGCCGGATGGTGCGGCCGCGGCTGATCCGGGCCAGGAACATGCCGACGAACGGCGCCCAGGAGATCCACCACGCCCAGTAGAAGATCGTCCAGTTGGACAGGAACGTCTTCATCGGCTCGCCGCCAGTCGCGCCGGACCGGGACGCCATCTCCCCGAAGTCCTGGAGGTAGACGCCGAGCGTGGTGGGCAGCAGCTCCAGGATGAAGACGGTCGGCCCCACCACGAACACGAACAGCGCGAGGAGGACGGCCAGCACCATGTTGATGTTGGAGAGCCACTGGATGCCGCGCGCGACGCCGGACACGGCCGACACCACGAAGCAGACCGTCAGCACCACGATGATCAGCACGAGGACGGTGGTCCCGAGAGACCCGATCCAGCCCGCCTCCTGCATCCCGGTGCGGATCTGGAGCGCGCCGATGCCGAGCGAGGCGGCGGAGCCGAACAGGGTCGCGAACAGCGCCAGGATGTCGATGAGCTTGCCCGCGGGACCCGCGGCGCGGCGGCGGCCGAGCAGCGGGGCGAACGCGGAGCTGATCAGCTGGCTGCGGCCCCGGCGGTAGTGGCTGTACCCGATCGCGAGGCCGAGCACGGCGTAGATCGACCACGGATGCAGCGTCCAGTGGAACATCGTGGTCGCCATGGCCGTCTCGATCGCGGCCTCGCTCTGCGCCGGGTCGGTGCCGGGCGGCGGCTTCACGAAATGCGTGAGCGGCTCGGCCAGGCCGAAGAACATCAGCCCGATGCCCATGCCCGCGCTGAACATCATCGCGACCCACGAGACGGTGCTGAACTCCGGCTCGTCCCCCTCCTGGCCGAGCGGGATGCGCCCGTACCGGCTGAACGCCAGCCACAGCGAGAAGATCACGAAACCGGTGGCGGCCAGGACGAACAGCCAGCCGAGGTTCGCCAGCAGCCACTCCAGCGCCGCGTCCGCGACCGAGCTGAGCCCGCCGGTGTCGGCCGCGCCCCAGATCACGAACGAGGCGGACAGCACCGCCGCGACGCCGTAGACGATCCAGTCGGTGCGCGGCCGCTCGTGATCGACGAGGCTCACGGCCTCGGTGCCGGGAAGCTCGTCGTGCCCGCCCGGCTCGGACTTGGTCCTCTCCATGGCCCGGTTCTATGCCCGAAAGTTCAGTATTCAGTTACGCAGGGGAGTGATTCGTTTGCAAAATCTTTGCGATCAAGGGACCGTGCCGTCCCCGGACGCCGGATCGCCTCCGGCCGGGGACGGCGCGCTCAGCGGCGGGCGGTGACGCGGGTGGGCAGGGACGCGAAGCCGCGGTCGTTGGACGAGCGGACCCGTTCGGCCGCCTCGATGTCGATCTCGTAGTCGGCGACGGCGGCCGCGATCTCGCCGAGCGCGATCCGGGTCTCCAGCCGGCCGAGGTTCGCGCCGAGGCAGTGGTGGCGGCCGTTGCCGAACGCGAGGGACCGGCCGGTGTCGCGGTCGAGGTCGAAGCGCTCGGGCTCGGGGAAGACGTCCGGGTCGCGGTTGGCCGCGCCGACGAGCAGCAGGACGCGGGCGTCCGCCGGGATCGTCACGCCGTGCAGCTCCACCTCCTCGGTGGTGGTCCGGGCGAGGGCCTGGGACGGCGGGTCCCAGCGCAGGGTCTCCTCGATCCAGTCGTCGACGCGCCCGCCGAACGCCGCGGCGCGCTGGTCGGGGTGGCGCCAGGCGGCGTGCCAGGCGTTGCCGAGCGTGAGCATCGTGGTCTCGATGCCGGCGCCGACGAGCAGGATCAGCACCCCGACGATCTCCTCCGGGGTGAGCCGGTCCTCGCCCTCGGCCGCGTCCAGCAGGCCCGACAGCAGGTCGTCGCGGCGCCGCTGGGCCCGCTCGACGGTCAGTTCGGTGTAGTAGGCGACGAGCGCGCCGATCGCCTGGAGCGCCTCCGGCGGCAGGTCGCCGCCCGCCTCGTCCCGGTACATGATCGCCATGCCGAGGTCGCGGACCTTGCCGCGGTCGGCCTCGGGGACGCCGACCAGCTCGGAGATCACGTCGGTGGGGAAGCGGGCCGCGAAGTCGGCCATCAGGTCGAAGGAGTCGCCCTCCAGGCACGGCGCCAGGCACTCGCGCGCGATCTCGCGGATGCGCGGCTCCAGCGCCTGGACGCGCTTCTGCGTGAAGGCCCGCGACACGAGCCCGCGCATCCGGGTGTGCTTCGGCGGGTCCATCGCGACGAAGGAGAAGAACTTCTCCGCGTCCGGGCCCCAGAACGCCGGCTCGATCCGCAGGCCGTTCCGGCTGGAGAAGCGGTCCGAGTCCTTCAGGGCCGCCAGGACGTCGGCGTGCCGGGAAAGGGCCCAGAAGTCGTCACCGTCGTTGCGGTGCACCGGTGACTTCTCGCGCAGTTCCGAGTACACCGGGTAAGGGTCGTCCTGAATCGCGAAGTCGAAGGGGCTGTAGAAGAGATCCACGGTGGCAACCATTCCACAAAGGCAGTCGTTTCGGTCCCCCATAGATGTGAGATTCTGTTCTTCGCCCTGTCCGACCAGGGCTGTTGATCTTGAGCCGCGGAGCATCGGGGGCGCGGCGAGGAACGAAGCGAGGCCGCCGTGGAAGATGAGTGGGTCCCCGCGGGGATCGACCCGACGAAGGCGCACCCGTCCCGGCGCTACAACTACTGGCTCGGCGGCAAGGACAATTTCGCCGTCGACCGCGAGTCCGCGGAAGTGGTCGCGTCGGCGTGGCCCACGGTGGGCCTGTCGGCCAGGGAGAACCGCAAATTCCTCAAGCGTGTGGTGGGGTATCTCGCCGGCGAGGCCGGAATACACCAGTTCTTCGACATCGGCACCGGTCTGCCCTCGGCCGGGAACGTGCACGAGGTCGCCCAGTCGACCGAGCCGACGTCCCGCATCGTCTACGTCGACAACGACCCGGTGGTGCTCGTCCACGCCCGCGCCCTGCTGAACAGCCACCCCGCGGGCAGGACCGCCTACATCGAGGCCGACCTGCGCGAACCCGACAAGATCCTCGCCAACGCCGACCTGCGCGAGACCCTCGACCTCTCCCGGCCGGCGGCGCTGATGCTGGTCGCCACCATGCACTTCATCACCGACGACCACGACCCGCACGGCATCGTCGCCCGCCTGGTCTCGGCCCTCGCCCCCGGCAGCTACCTCGTCATGACGCACGCGACGAGCGAGCACCTCACCCCCGAGCAGTACGCGGAGAACGAGGAGGCGAACGAGCGCAGCGGCGTCCCGTTCCGGCTCCGCACCCGGGAGGAGTTCGCGCGCTTCTTCGACGGCCTGGAACTCCTCCCGCCGGGGATCACCTCGGTCGTCGACTGGCGCCCCGACGTCCCGCCGGAGGATCGCCCGTCGGTCGAGGACGTCTCCATGCTGTGCGCCCTCGCCCGCGTCCCCTGACCCGCCGGCTCAGGTGCGCGCCTTGTTCACGGCGTCGACGAGTTCCTCGACGTCCGCGGCCGTGGTGCGGTGGCTGATGACGCAGGCGCGCAGCGCGGCCCGCCCGTCCAGCCGGACGGGGCTGATCCACGCGCGCCCGCTCCCGACGACCGCGCGGGCGAGCGCGTCGTGGCGGTCCCACGTCCCGTCTCCGGGGTCGGCGAAGCACACGACGGGGAACGGGGTGTCGTTGACGATCTCCCAGCCGGTCGCGGCGAGCCTGCCGCGCAGCAGGTCCGCGAGGTCGGCGTCGCGTTCGAGCTGCTCGGCGTAGCCCGCGCGGCCCGCGACGGCGAGGCTGAGGAAGAGCTTGAGGCCCATGAACCGGCGCGACCACTGCTGGCTCGAGGTGTAGGGGTCGACGGCGCCCCGGATCTCGTCCGGCATGTAGGACGTGGTGACCCGGAAGGCCTCCGCGAGGCCCTCGGCGTCGGTGGTGAGCAGCGCGCCCGCGCCCATCGGCACGCTCAGCCACTTGTGCGCGTCCACCGTGATCGAGTCGGCGCGCTCGATGCCGTCCAGGGCGGGCCGCAGCCGGTCCGACAGCGCCGCCGCGCCCCCGTAGGCGGCGTCCACGTGCAGGCGGAGGCCGTGGTCCGCGCAGAGGCCGGCCAGGTCGTGCAGCGGGTCGACCACCCCGGCGCCGGTGGTGCCGGCCGTCGCGACGACGAGGAACGGCAGGTCGCCGCGCGCCCGGTCGGCGGCGATCAGCTCCGCCAGCCGCCCGGCCTCCATCCGCAGCCCGGGGCCGGTCGGGACGAGGCGCACGCTCTCCCGCCCGATGCCGGTCGCGTGCGCGATCTTCAGCCAGGCCAGGTGGCTCTCGGCCGAGGCGTACAGGACCGGCCGGCCGGGCAGCGCCCGCAGCCCCTTCTCGCCGTACTCCGGCCAGGTCCTGGTGAGCGCGAGCAGCACGGCCGTCAGGTTGGCCTCCGCGCCCCCGCTCGTGAACGACCCGGCCGCCGCGTCCCGCGGGTAGCCGAGCCGCTCGCCCAGGAAGCGCACCAGGTGCGCCTCGATCTCCGCCGCGGCGGGCGCGTGCGACCACGCGGCCAGCTGCGGGTTGAACGCCGCCGCGAGCGTCTCGCCGACCACGCCCATCAGGGTCGGCGTGGGGTTGAACAGCCCGAAGTAGCGGGGATGCGTGGTGTGGACGGTCGTCGCCCGCAGCAGTTCCGCGACCCCGTCCACCGCCTCGGCGGGCGCGACCGGGCGGTCGAAGTCGTACGCGCCGATCGCGGCCCGCAGCTCGCGCACGTCCACGGGCGCGCTCACGTCCCGCCCGCCGATCCGCTCGCGCTCGTCGCGCATCAGGTCGACGACCTGCCGCCACACGTGCTCGGCCGTCCCCGCGGGCGGATCGAAGGAGGCTCGTCCAGTGGGGAAGTGGTCCATGCGTCCGAGCCTCGCGCGCACCGGGCCCCGTCCCCAAGTGGCAGAAGCGACCATGAGCGCTAAATTAGTGACATGCACACGCTCGCCGTCGCCGTCACCGAGGGCGTGCCGATCTTCGAGCTGGCGATCCCGTGCGAGGTGTTCGGCTACGAGCGCCCGGGGCTCAGCCCGTCCTGGTACGACTTCCGCCTCTGCGCGGCCCCCGGCACCCGCACCACCGCCGGTTTCGCCCCGCGGGCCGAGTACGGTCTCGACGCGCTCGCCGAGGCCGACACCGTCGTGGTCCCCGCCTGCGCGAGCGTCCTGGACGAGCAGCCGCCCGACCTGGTCGAGGCGGTCCGCGCCGCGCACGGCAACGGCGCCCGCGTCGTCTCGCTGTGCACGGGCGCGTTCGTCCTGGCCGCCGCGGGCCTGCTCGACGGGCGCCCGGCGACCACCCACTGGATGCACGCGGGCCAGCTCGCCGCCCGCTATCCGGACGTCCTGGTCGACGCGTCCGTCCTCTACATCGACGACGGCGACGTCCTGACCAGCGCGGGCACCGCCGCCGGGCTCGACCTGTGCCTGCACGTCGTCCGCAACGACCACGGCGCCGCCGTCGCGAGCGCCCTGGCCAAGCGCCTCGTGATGCCCGCGCACCGCCCCGGCGGCCAGGCCCAGTACATCGACGCGGCGGTCCCCCTGACCGACGCCGACGAACTGGGCCCGCTCCTCGACTGGGCACGCGAGCGCCTGCACGAGCCCCTGACGGTCACGGCCCTGGCGCGCCGTGCCAACGTGACGACCCGCACGCTGATCCGCCGTTTCCACGCCGCGACCGGCACGACCCCCATGGCGTGGCTGCGCGGCATCCGCATCGACTTCGCGCGCGAGCTCTTGGAGACCACGTCCCTGCCGGTCGACCAGATCGCCGAACGCTCCGGCCTCGGGAGCCCGGCCAACCTCCGCCACCACTTCACCCGGTCGGTGGGCGTCCCCCCGACCGCCTACCGCCGCGCTTTCTTTCAACAGTCCCGGCCCACTTCGCTCGCCTAGCGGCTCGCTGCGTGACCGTGCCTGGGCGAACGCGGCATCGCTTCGCGATCTGGCCGGTGCGGCTCGCCTCCGGCTTCGCCGCACCGGCCAGGTCACGCGTTCGCGCGCGCGGCCGAGGCCACTTCGAGCCAGCCCTAGAAGACCGGGGTGCCGTCGCGGACGAGTTTCCAGTTCTCCACGTGGAACGTCGCGGGGTCGATGGTCCCGGCGGCGGACGCGTACTCGACGATCGCCTCGCGGATCGCCACCTGGGCGTTGTAGACGACCGGGGCCGCGGCGATGTGGGGGAAGCCGCCGCCGCCCGACTGCCGGTAGTTGTTGACGGCGACGACGAACTTCTGGTCGTCGGCGACCGCCGTGCCGTCGTAGGCCAGGTTGGTGATGCGCGAGCCCTCCGGCTTGGCGATGTCGACGTCGTAGGTGACGCCCGAGAACTGGTCGTAGTTGTAGTCGGGACGGTTGTTCGCGTTCGTCCACGAGGCCGGGGCGACTGGGGCGCCGGGGTCGACCTGCTTGAAGTACCGGGCCGAGTACTCCAGGTACGCCTTGATCTGCGAACCCGTCAGGATGCTCGCCAGCAGCGTGTTGTCGTAGATGTAGAGGCCGGCGATGTCCCGGATCGTCACCTTCCCGGCGGGGAAGGTCGCGGCGCGGCTGAAGGGCGCGGCGATCGAGACGACCGGCAGGGACGCGTTCCCGGTGCCCGCGACCGCCTCCTTGACCTTCGCGGTCTGCACCAGGTGGACGTAGTCGAGGATCGCGGTGTCCTTCCAGCAGGACTCCGCCGCCGACATCTCCTCGGTGGAGGTGGCGACCTCCTTGTTGACGTAGGCGACCACCGCGTCGTGCTGCTTCTTGACGAGCGTGACGAGCGCCGGGTCCTCCTCGACGGTGTTGCTGTTCACGGTCGTCGCGGACTTGCCGGTGACCTTCCAGCGGCCCCGCTCGTGGACGAGGGTGAGGTCGAAGACCGACAGGCGCTGGCCCCAGCACTTCGGCTCGCTCAGCACGACCGTCCGGCCGGTGGCCTTGTTGGTGACGAACCGCTCGGGGATCTCCAGGTGCGCGTGCCCGAACAGGATCGCGTCGATGCCGGGGACCTGCTCGGCGACCAGGGCGGCGGCGTTCTCGACGGGCAGCGCGTCGCCGTAGGAGGAGGTGCCGCTGTCGCCGGAGTGCGCGCTGACGACGACCACGTCGGCGCCCTTCGCGCGGATGACCGGAACCCAGCGCCGCGCGGTCTCCACCAGGTCCAGGAAGTCGAGCTTGCCGGAGACGTTGGCCTTGTCCCAGATCGCTACGCCGGGGTTGGTGAGGCCGAGCACCCCGACGCGGATCGGCGGGTGGCCGTGGACCTTCATCGTCTTGATCACGTAGGGCCGGTAGGCGGGGCGGCGGGTGCCCGCGTGGACGGCGTTGGCGGCGAGCGCCGGCGCGTCCATCTGCTCGATCCACCGGTTCAGGAACGGGATGCCGTAGTTGAACTCGTGGTTGCCGAGGGCCACGGCGTCGTAGCCGATGGCGTTCATCTGCCGCGCCATCGGGTGGATCCCGCCGGTCCTGGTTATCGGCTCGACGGAGGCGTAGTAGAAGCCGAGCGGGGTGCCCTGGATGGTGTCGCCCGCGTCGAACAGCAGCGTGCGGTCGCGCCCGCGGTCGGCGCGGATCTGGTTCACCAGGCTGGACACGCGCGCCAGCCCGACCACGTTGCCGCCGCTGTCGGTGTAGGCCGCGTCCTTGTAGTAGTCCCAGTTGAGGGCGTTGCTGTGCAGGTCGGACGTGCCCATGACGGTGATCGTCACGGACTTGCCGGAGGTCGCCGCCCGCGCGGAGCCGGGCCACCCCGCCAGGGCGAGCGCGCTCGCGGCGGTGAGGCCGCCGAGGACCTGCCTGCGGCTGACGTCCGGCACGTGACACGAACACCAGCGGGGCTCGGGGGCCTTCGGATTCTGCATGGCGCACTCGTTCCTTCCGCGGGGGGACGGCGCAACGATAGAGCCGCAGCTCAGGATCCCTCTCGGCGAGATCCTCCGATCCTTGGGCGGATTCGTTGGCACTCCTTGTGCATCCGCCCCGAGCAGGAACTATTCGTTCGCCGTCTCCGTCGAGCGCGCGCGGGTCACCACCGCCATGTCCGAATCCTTCGCATCATCGTCTGACTTCCGCGGCGTGCACCAACGCCCTGATTCACCGATCGATCGAAAACCGCTCCATCGGTCCCCGGCCACCGGGCCGAGCAGGGGCGGATGACCGCCGGGCGGGCCCGGCGGCTGGGCGCACCGGGCCGGAGCAGCGGCAGTGAGACTCGTCCGGGAGGCATGGTGATCCGCGCCGGCGGCCCGAGCGGGGGCTCCTCCGCAGCCGCCAAGACGGCTGGGTCCGGCGTCGGCTCTGGTGCCGGACGGCTGAGAGATCGGCGGGGGCGTTCCGTCGAAGGGGGTACTTCGCCTGTTGGGGCGTGTGTCCGAAACTCGGCGGCGGGACGGTGTGGCCTGCGTCACATGGATGGCCTGCTGTCCCAGTAGCTCACCGGTTGAACGTGTTTGTTGCCTTTTAGTCAGTATTGCCGTGTTTGGCGTTTCGTGTTCCTCTATTTAAGGCAATGTCTGATTGCGGACCTCCGTCGGCCGTTTCCGCGCCGCCGTCCGCCCGCCCGCCAACGAGCCGCCCATCGAGCCGCCAGCCGTCGAGCCCACCCAGCCGTAGAGCCGACACAGCCGTAGAGCCGACACAGCCGTAGAGCCGACACAGCCGTAGAGCCGACACAGCCGTAGAGCCGACCCACGCCACGCAGCGACAGCGGAGGTCCGGATGCGCAAGGAGACGCTGGAGAGCTTCGTCCTCGGGGACGTCCTCCGGTCGCAGGCGCAGGTTCACCGAAGACAGACGTTCCTCAGGTTCCGCGAGGGGGAGATCAGCTACGGCGAGGTGGACGCGGCCGCCGACCGGCTGGCCCGCGCGTTCTCCGCCGCCGGCATCGCCCGCGGCGACCATGTGGGCGTGATGCTCCCCAACTGCGCCGACTTCGTGCACGTCATCTTCGCACTGGCGCGGCTCGGCGCGGTCGCCGTGCCGATCAACATCGCGTACCGGGGCGAGCTGCTCAGACACGTCCTGGACAGCTCCGACTCCGGCTGGCTCATCGTCGACGGCCCCTACGCCGAGCGGCTCGTCGAGATCGCCGACCGGCTGCCCAAGCTGGAGCGGGTCGTCGTGCGGGGCGCCGCGGACGCCGGTGTGCTGCTGGACCGTCTCGGCAAGCCCGCGCGGGACATGTCCGCGCTCCCGGCGGACGGGTCGGGGCCGGTGCGGGCCGAGGTCGCCTTCAGCGACATGCAGGCGATCATGTACACGTCCGGCACGACCGGGCCGTCCAAGGGCGCGATGGTCCCGCACGCGCTGGCGCTGACCTGCGCCTACGACTCGCTGGACTTCCTGGACCGCTGGGGCAAGACGGTCTACTGCCCGCTGCCGCTGTTCCACGCCGCCGCGCTCTGGGACGGGATGCTCTCGGCCCTGCTCGGCGGCGGCTCCATCGCGATCGTCGAGAGGTTCAGCGCGTCCCGGTTCTGGGAGGACGTGCGCCGCTTCGACGCGCAGGTCTGCATGAGCGTGTTCTCCATGATCCCGATCCTGCTGAACCGCCCGCCGACGTCCCGCGACCGCGACCACCGGCTGGAGACGTTCTACATGGGCAAGTCCAACCTGGACGAGCCGCTGCGGGAGCGGTTCGGCGTCCGGTCCGTCGAGACCTACACCAGCACCGAGGCGGGCATCGCGACCGGCAGCCCGTACGGGGAGTGGCGGGTCGGCTCGTGCGGGCAGGCCCACGAGGAGCGGTTCCAGGTCGCGGTCGTGGACGAGTGCGACCGGGAGGTCGGGCCGGGGGAGCCGGGCGAGCTGGTGCTGCGGCCCAAGCAGCCGTTCGTCCTCACGACCGGCTACTACGGCAACTGGGAGGCGACGACCCACTGCTTCCGGAACATGTGGTTCCACACGGGTGACCGGGTATGGCGCGATGACGACGGGTATTTCTACTTCCTCGACCGGATGAAGGACGCCATCCGCCGGCGGGGGGAGAACATCTCCGCCTTCGACCTGGAGACCGAGATCAACCGGCATCCGGCGGTACTGGAGTGCGCCGCGATCGGCGTGCCCTCGGAACTGGAGGACGAGGACATCAAGGTTTCGGTCGTGGTGCAGCCCGACACCGGGCTCGACCCGGAGGAGCTGGTGGCCTACTGCGAGGAGCGGCTGCCGCGCTCGATGGTGCCGCGCTACGTCGAGTTCATCGACGCCCTGCCGCGCACCCCGACCGACAAGGTCGCCAAGTACAAGCTGCGCGCGCAGGGCGACGGGGGGATCACCCCGACCACCTGGGACCGGGAGGCGAGCAACCCGTGAACTGGGACGACACGCCAGAGCAGGCCGCGTTCCGCGAGGAGGTCCGCGCCTTCGTGAAGGAGCGCTTCCCCGCGTCGTACCGTCCGGCCGGGGACGAGGAGCTGAGCCTCGAACCCGAGGACGTCGCCGGCTACAACTGGCCGGTCGACCGGGTCGCGGACGATCCCGAGCGGCGCGCGGGCGCGCGGGCGTGGGCGGCGGCGCTGGCCGAGCGCGGCTGGATCGCGCCGCACTGGCCGAAGGAGTACGGCGGCGCGGGATTGTCGGCGCTGGAGGAGTTCGTCCTGCACGAGGAGATGATGCGGGCCCGGGTGCCGACCGTGAACGGCATCGGCGCGTTCCTCCTCGGCCCGACGCTGCTGGTCCACGGCACCGACGAGCAGAAGGCCGTCCACCTGCCGCCGATCGCGGCGGGCGAGGCGACGTGGGCGCAGGGCTTCTCCGAGCCGGAGTCGGGCTCCGACCTCGCCTCGCTGCGCACCCGCGCCGTCCGGGACGGGGACGAGTACATCGTGGACGGCCAGAAGGTGTGGACGTCCCTCGGCCAGTACGCCGACTGGCTGTTCGTGCTCGTGCGCACCGACCCGTCCGCCGAGCGGCCCCACCGCGGCATCACGTTCCTGCTGGTCGAGGCGGACGCGCCCGGCGTGACGATCCGCCCGATCACCGACATCCGCGGCGCGGCGCCGTTCTGCGAGATCTTCTTCGAGGGCGTCCGGGTCCCGGTGGCGAACCGGGTCGGCGAGGAGAACCGCGGCTGGTACGTGGCGATGTCCGCGCTCGGCTTCGAGCGGGCCGGGATCGGCGCCACGATCAAGTACGAGCACGCCCTCGCCGATCTGGTGGCCTACCTGAGGTCGCCGGAGGGGGAGCGGCACGCCCGGCGCGGCCCCGCGCTGCGGCAGGAGATCGCGCGCCGGCGGACGGAGATCGCCGTCCTGTACAACCTGGCCCGCTACACCGTGTCGCGGCAGGCGGCGGGCGAGGAGCCCGGCTTCGAGGCTTCGGTCAACCAGCTGTTCGGGGCCGAGCTGCACCAGCGGCTCGCGCGGACGGGCGCGCTGGCGTTCGGCCGCTCCGCCGCGCTGTGGGAGCGCGAGGGCGCGCCCCTCGACGCGGTGTTCACGCACATGCGCCGGGACTCGGTCGCCTCCACCTTCCTCGGCGGCACCACCGAGATCCAGCGCAACGTCATCGCCACCCGGGGCCTGAACCTGCCCCGCGGCTGACCACTACGGGAGGAGCGCACGCATATGCCCGAGGACTACGAGACCGTCGACCTGCGGATCGAGGAGCGGGTCGCCTGGCTGACGCTGAACCGGCCGGACAAGCTCAACGCGCTGACGCCCACGACGATGACGGAGCTGCGCGAGATCTTCACCCGCGTGGACGACGACGAGGACGTCTGCGTCGTGGTGCTGCGCGGGGCGGGCGAGCGCGCGTTCTGCGCCGGCATGGACCTGTCCTGGTCGGAGAAGCTGACCCCGCGCGAGCGGATCGAGCAGGGCCGGCTCGGCGAGAAGACGTTCGCGATGATGGAGCGCCTCTCGGTCCCGGTGATCGCGGCCGTGCACGGCTACGCGGTCGGCGGGGGGCTGGAGCTCGCGCTCGCGGCGGACTTCATCATCGCCTCCGACAACGCGAAGATGGGGCTCGTCGAGATCACGCTGTCGGCGCGTCCCCCGTACCGGCCGAAGATGACCGAGGACGGCGACCCCGACCAGCCCGAGTTCGGCGGGTCGGCGCCCGGCTGGGGCGGGGTGAAGCGGCTGCCGGAGCGGATCGGCAAGGCCCGCGCCAAGGAGCTGCTGTTCACCGGCGCCCGCATCGACGCCGAGCGCGCGCTGCGGCTCGGCCTGGTCAACGACGTCTATCCCGCCGCGGAGTTCGACAAGCGGATCGGCGAGCTGGCCGAGCGGATCGCGGCGATGAACCGCTACAACCTGCGGCTCGTCAAGGAGCTCGTCACCTACGGCTACGACTGGATCGAGCCCCACCCGAGCTAGGAGGACCCGTGCAGATCTACCGCATCGATCATGTCGCGCAGGTGACCCCCGACCTCGACACGCAGGTCGCCCTGCTGGAGGGGCTGTTCGGGTTCCGGCGCGTCCGGAGCTGGGACGACCCGGCCGAGGGCGCGCGCGGCGCACGGCTGGAGATCCCGGGGAGCCGGGGGCAGGCGTGGGAGGTCGTCGCGCCCTCCGGCGACGGCGGGTCACTGCAGACGTGGCTGGACGAGCACAAGGGGCGTCCCGGCCTGCACCACGTCGGCGCCGAGGTGCCCGACCTGGAGGCCGTCCGCGCGGAGCTCGAAGTGCGCGGCATCAAGCCGACCGACTGGGCGCGGGGCGGCTGGCTGGAGGCGTCACTGAGCCCGCCCGAGCACGGCACCGGCGTGCTGTGGCGGCTCCGCGGGCCGGGCAGCCTGGACATGTGCGGCGACACCGCCTCCTCGGCCGCCGAGGCCTCCTCCCCGCCGGACGGCCCGTCGCTCGGCGTCGTCGCGCTCGACCACATCTGCCAAGCGTTCCACGACCGGGACGTCCTCGCCCGCTGGTACCACGACCTCGCCGGATTCGTGCAGGTATGGCGGACGGCGGACGAGGAGCACCCCGACATGGCCGACCTCGTCCTGAACATCCCCGGCTCGGCGATCTGCTGGGAGGTCATCATGCCGCGCGGGAAGGACTCGTTCATCGAGCGCTTCCTGGAGCGCGGGGGACCGGGCGCCCACCACGTCACCTTCGAGGTGGCCGACTGGGACGCGGCGCTGGCGGCCTGCGAGCACCACGACGTCCCCACCTTCGACGACGAGGAGGGCGTCACCGACGGCGCGGCCTGGAAGCACACGTTCGTCCACCCGAAGCACACCGGCGGCATCCTCGTCCAGCTGTTCTGGGAGGAGCGCCCGGGCGTGTGGGTCCGCTCTGACAAGGTGCCGCCGCCATGGACCTGAGCCTGACCGAGGACCAGGAGCTGATCGCCGCCACGGCCCGCGAACTCCTGGAGTCCAAGTCCGCGACGGCGGGCGCGCGGGCCCTGGCCGGCGACCCCGCCGGCTACTCGGCGCCGCTGTGGAAGGAGATGGTCGAGCTCGGCTGGCCGGGCCTCGCCTTCCCCGAGGAGCACGGCGGCGTGGGGGGCGACTTCCTGGACGTGTGCCTGCTGTTCGAGCAGCTGGGATACGCGCAGGTCCCGAGCCCGCTGCTGGCATCGGTCGCGTGCTGCGGCATGCCGGTCGCGCGGTTCGGGACGCCCGCGCAGAAGGAGCGCTGGCTGAACGCCATCTCGGACGGCCAGATCGTGACCGCGGCCCCCCTCCCCTGGGACCGTCCAGGCGAGGGCCCGGTCGCGACCCGCTCCGACTCCGGCTACGTCCTGGACGGCACGGCCGCCTTCGTCCCGTTCGCCGCGTCCGCCGATCACATCCTGCTGGTGGCGCGCCTGGACGGCGAACCGCACGCCTTCTGGGTGGACGCCGCGGACGTGACCCTGAACCCGCTCGGGACGATCGGCCACGACCGTCCCTGCCACGCCGAGCTGGAGGGCCTGCGCGTATCCGGCGAAGCCGCCCTGGGCCCGGACGCCGCCGCCGCGATCTCCCTCTTCGGCGCGGCCGCCACCTGCGCGGAGATGGTCGGCGCGGCGCAGCACGTCCTGGACATGACGGTCCAGTACGCCACGGAACGCCGGCAGTTCGGCCGCGCGGTGGGCTCGTTCCAGGCCGTCCAGCACCACTGCGCGAACATGGCCATCGACGTCCTGGGCTCCCGCTTCACCGCCTACGAGGCCATCTGGCTCCTGTCGGCGGACCGCGAAGCCGCGCAGGAGGTGGCGATGGCCAAGGCCTGGGTCAGCGAGGCGTACGAACGCGTGTGCGCCCTGGGCCATCAGGTGCACGGCGCCATCGGCTTCACCCAGGAGCACGACCTGCACCTGTTCTCCGAACACGCACTGGCGACGTCCCTGGCCTTCGGCGACGCCGACTTCCACCTGGACGACCTGGCCACCACCCTCGCCCTACCCTGACCCCGCCCAGCCGCCCGCCGGAAAGCCCCCGGCGGGCGCCGGGGTGGTGGACTGGGCCTACGCCGAACATGCTTGTAAGTGCTGGGCGGGAGTGGGCGGCGGATCGGAGTGGGGCTGGGTACACCGCCCGAGGTACCTGACTTCACCGGGTCCCGGGTGTGTGGGCCGATGGTTGGAAGGCGTCCGCCTTCCTAGCGTCGGGGGCATGGAAACGAGCTTCGGGAGCAGCCGCGTGGCGCGGGTTCTGCTCGGTACCACGCTGGTCGTGTCGGGGGCGGGTTGTGCCGTGTCCCAAGGACATGCGGCGGTCGGACGTTCGGACACCACCGACCTGCGGGGGACGGTGGTGGCGGTTACGCCGGTGGTACGGATGTCGCGGGCGCAGGTCGGGGACTACCTCGGTGGTGAAGGGCTGCGGGCACCGCGGCCGCGCGGCGGGGTGAGCGGGTTGAGGGTCGTCTACCGGACCGTGTCCGCGACGGGGAGGCCCACCGTCGCCAGCGGCATCGTCGTCCTGCCCAGCGACGACGCCGGGACGTTGCGGGCCGTCAGCTTCGCCCATGGCACCCATTCCGGTCGCAGGAGCGCCGGGTCGGTCGCCGAGGACGGGCAGAGCAGGGTCGCGGCGGTCTACTACGCCGCCGCCGGATACGCCGGTGTCGCCCCCGATTATCTGGGCCTCGGCCTGGGGGCCGGTGCGCACCCCTACCTGGACGCCGCCTCGGAGGCGTCCGCGTCGCTGGACATGCTCCGGGCCGCCCGCGCCGTGGCCGCCGGGCAGGGCCGAGTGCTTGAGCGGCGGGTGCTCGTGACCGGCTTCTCGCAGGGCGGCCAGGCCGCCATGGCGCTGGGCCGTCAACTCCAAGGCGGCGCCGACCCCTACCTGCGGCTGGGCGCGCTGGCCCCGGTCAGCGGGACCTACGATCTGCGGCGCGCGCAGCTCCCGGCATCTCTGCACGTCAAGGGCTCGCTCGACCCGCGGGTGTCGGCGTTCAACCTGGCCTATGCCACGGTCTCCTGGAACCGGCTCCACCACCTCTACAAGACGCCATCGGAGGTCTTCCGGGCGCCCTACGACGCCAAGATGGAACGGCTCTTCGACGGCGGCCACGAGGAGCCGGACATCTTCCCGCAGCTCCCCGCGAGCCCCGAGCGGCTGGTGACCCCGCGCTACCTGCACCGGCTCGAACGCCCCTCGGGTGCCCTGCTGCGGGCGATCCGCGCGGCGGACGGCACCTGCGACTGGGCTCCGCGCGTCCCGATCCGGCTCTACGGTGCGTCCGGCGACGAGCAGGTCACCTTCGGCAACACTCGCAACTGCGTCCGCGCCATCCGTGCCCGCGGGACGCGGCCGCAGGTGGTGGACTACGGAACAGGCGCCGGAACCGACCACTTCGCCACCCTGTACCGCGCCCTGCCCGACACGCTGCGCTGGTTTCGAAGCCACGGTTGAGCCGGAGCGGTCCGTACCGGGAGCGGCGTAGGTTTGGCGGATGGACGTGGTCGTTGCGGTCGCCGCGGCGTTGGTGGTCACGTGGGTGCCGGCGTTGCTGTGGGGGCGGCGGCACCGGCGGCGAGGGGATCTCGGGGGGCCGGAGCGGCGGGCCACCTTCGAGACCCTGCACACCGCCTCGCGGGCGGCGCCGGCCTTCCGGGCCGGGCTGACCGAGCAGGGGGCGCAGAAGGCGGCCCGGCACCTGCGGGCGCTGCTCGGGTGCGAGGCGCTCGCCATCACCGACGGGGAGCGGCTGCTGGCCTGGGACGGGGAGCACGACCACCACGCGGTGGACGGGCCCAAGCACGCGGAGGTCACGCGCGGAAACGGCCGCACGCAGGTGCACGACGTGGAGTGCGACCGGCTCGACTGCCCGATCCGCAGGGTCGTGGTCGTCCCGCTCGCCACCGACGACCGGGTGGTCGGGACGCTGGCCGCCTACGGGGAGGACGTTCCCGCCGGGCTGATCCGCGCCGCCGAGGAGGTCGCGCAGTGGGTGGACGCCCAGCTCGAACTCGCGGAGCTCGACCACTCGCGGACGCTGCTGATGGAGGCGGAGATGCGGGCGCTGCGGGCGCAGATCTCGCCGCACTTCATCTACAACTCGCTGACGACGATCGCCTCGTTCGTCCGGTCCGATCCGGAGCGGGCGCGGGAGCTGCTGCTGGAGTTCGCCGGGTTCACCCGGTACTCGTTCCGGCGGCACGGCGACTTCACCACCCTGGCGGAGGAGCTGCGGTCGATCGACCGGTACCTGCTGCTCCAGCGGGCCCGGTTCGGCGAGGAGCTGCGGGTGACGCTGCGGATCGCGCCCGAGGTGCTGCCGGTGGCGGTCCCGTTCCTGTGCCTGCAGCCGCTGGTGGAGAACGCCGTCCGGCACGGGCTCCAGGACCGGTCCGAGCCGGGGCTCATCACGATCATCGCGGAGGACGCGGGCGCCGACTGCGTGATCAGCGTGGAGGACGACGGGATCGGCATGGAGCCCGAGGACGTCCGCCGCCTGCTGTCGGGGGAGCGGCCCGAGCCGTCCGCCGACGACGCGGCCGGGATCGGGCTCGCCAACGTCGACGCGCGGCTCCGGCAGGTGTACGGGGACGAGTACGGGCTCGCCGTGGAGACCGGGCCGGGCGCCGGGACGAAGGTCACGGTGCGGGTGCCCAAGTACCGGCCGGGGGTCACCGCCTCTTGACGCCCGGCCGCGACTTGACTGGAATGTGGCGAATGACGTGGGAAGGACGGTGCGGTGGGCCTGCGTGTCCTGGCGGTGGATGACGAGGCGCCCGCGCTCGACGACCTCGTCCACCTGCTGCGCGCCGACCCGCGCATCGGGGAGATCGACACCGCCCGGGACGGCGCCGCCGCGCTCCGCAAGCTCGACCGGGCGCTCGCCGAGGGGCGTCCCGTCGCCGCCGTCTTCCTCGACATCCGGATGCCCGGCCTCGACGGCACCGTGCTCGGCCGCGTCCTCGCCCAGTTCGCCCGCGCCCCGCAGATCGTCTACGTCACGGCCTACGAGGAGCACGCCGTGGACGCGTTCGAGATCAAGGCGGCCGACTACATCCTCAAGCCGGTGCGGCCGGAGCGGCTGGCCGTGGCGATCCGGCGGGTCACCGAGGCCGTGGGGGAGGACGTCGGGGCGGACGGGGCCGCGCCGGAGCCGGCCGAACCGGAGGCCATGCCGGTCGAGCTCGGCGGGGTGACCCGGTTCGTCACGCCGGGGGAGGTGCTGTACGTCGAGGCGCAGGGCGACTACGCGCGGCTCCACACCCCCGGCGGCAGCCACCTCGTGCGCATCCCGCTCGCCGCGCTGAGCGAGCGGTGGAGCGGCGCCGGGTTCGTCCGGGTGCACCGCAGCCATCTCGTCGCGCTGGGGGCGATCACGGAGCTGCGGCTCGACTCGGGGCGCTGCACCGTCGTCGTGGGCGGCGCCGAGCTGCCCGTCGCGCGCAGGCACGTGCGCGAGCTGCGCGACCTGCTCGTCCGCCGGGCGAGGCGATCCCCCTGAGCGGGCCGGACGCGCGGGACGTCGCGCCCGGGCGGACGCTGGTCACCGGGCCGCGGACCCGGGCGGTCCGGCGGCCCCGGTACCCGGTGACGCGCGAGATCGACGAGCAGACCGGGCTCGGCGAGGCGTACATGCGCTCGCTGGTGCGCGCCCAGCTGCGGCTCGCGGCCCGGCTGTGCCTGGTCCTCGCCGTGGTGGTGCTCGGCCTGCCGCTGCTGTTCGCGCTGGTCCCCGCGGTGCGCGAGCAGGAGGTGCTCGGGCTGCCGCTGCCGTGGGTGCTGCTCGGCGGGCTGATGTACCCGTGGTTCGTCGCGTGCGGCTGGTGGTACGTCCGGCAGGCCGAGCGCAACGAGGACGACTTCGCCGACCTCGTCGACCGGGCCGACCGGCTGTGAGCGCCGCGTACGGGCTCGCGGGCGTGCTGCTGGTCGTCGTCGCGACCATGCTCGTCGGCGTGCTCGGGGTGCGGATCTCCCGCACCACCTCCGACTTCTACGTCGCGTCGCGGACGGTGACGCCGCTGCGCAACGCGTCGGCGATCGGCGGGGAGTACCTGTCGGCCGCGTCGTTCCTCGGCATCGCCGGGCTCATCCTGGCCTACGGCGCCGACATGCTGTGGCTGCCCGTCGGCTGGACGGGCGGCTACCTCGTCCTGCTGGTCCTGGTGTCGGCACCGCTGCGCCGCTCCGGCGCCTACACGCTGCCGGACTTCGCCGAGGCGCGCCTGGAGTCCATGGCGGTGCGCCGCGCCGCGAGCGTGCTGGTCGTGCTGATCAGCTGGCTGTACCTGCTGCCCCAGTTCCAGAGCGCCGGGCTGGTGCTGCGCACGGTCACGGGCGCCCCGGTGTGGACGGGCGGGGTCCTCGTCGCGGTCGTCGTCGCGGCGAACGTGCTGGTCGGGGGCATGCGCAGCGTCACGATGGTGCAGGCGTTCCAGTACTGGCTGAAGCTGACCGCGCTCGCCGTGCCGCTGGTGTTCCTGCTGATGGCGTGGCGGTACGACGGCGCGCCCGGCCTGTCGTCGGACGTCCCGCCGCGCTTCGGCGACCGCACGGCCGTCGCGGTCGGCACGGCGGTCACCGTCGAGGTCGCCTCGCCCGTCCAGGTGACGGCGGACGGACGGGTCGACGGGCGCGCCTACGCCGGCGTCCCCCTCGCGCTCGGGCCCGGATCGCACCGCTTCGACGAGGACACGACCGTCACCTTCCCGGCGGGCGCCGACGTCCCGCACGTCAGCGGGCGCCCCGCCACCACCGGCCGGGAGTGGGTGATGCCGCTGGACGGGCGCGACCACTCCCTCTACGCCACCTACTCGCTGATCCTCGCCACGTTCCTCGGGACGATGGGGCTCCCGCACGTCCTCGTCCGCTTCTACACGAACCCGGACGGGCGCACCGCCCGCCGCACGACCGTCGTGGTGCTCTCGCTCCTCGGCGCGTTCTACCTGCTGCCCGCCCTGTACGGGGTGCTCGGGCGCCTCTACACCCCCGAACTGCTGATGACCGGGCGGGCCGACGCCGTCGTCCTCACCCTGCCCGGACGGCTCATCGGCGGGCTCGGCGGCGACCTTCTGGGCGCGCTCGTCACGGGCGGGGCGGTCGCGGCGTTCCTGTCCACCTCGTCCGGCATCACCGTGTCGGTCGCGGGGGTGCTGGCGCAGGACATCCTGCGCGGCGGCGTCCGCTCGTTCCGCGTCGGGACGCTGCTCGCCCTCGCCGTCCCGCTGGGGCTGGCGATCGCGGCCCGGTCCCTCGCCGTCGCGGACGTCGTCGGGCTGGCCTTCGCGGTCGCGGCGTCCACGTTCTGCCCGCTGCTCGTCCTCGGCGTCTGGTGGCGGCGGCTCACCGTGCCGGGCGCGTTCGCCGGGCTCGTCCTCGGCGGCGCGCTCGCCGGTACCGCCGTCGTCGTGACGATCGCCGCCGGGCCGCCGTCCGGGCTCCTCGGCGCGCTGCTCGCCCAGCCGGCCGCCTGGACGGTCCCGATCGCCTTCGTCGTCATGATCCTCGTGTCGCTGTGCACGCCGGGCCGGGTCCCGCGCGGCGTCGCCCGGATGATGGTGCGCCTGCACACCCCCGAGTCGCTCGACGTGGACCGGGGGACGTGGCGCCCCAAACGGGTCTGACCGTTCGTCGCGCCAGAACGACCGTTCGGCGACGGGCGCCGCCTTCCGTCGACGGTGAGCGGCGGCTGGTCGCAGCCCTGCCGCCGAACCCTCGTACGCCCCCATCAGGATCTTTACGGTGGCGCGTGACCGGCGTCACAACCGAGGAGGGGTGGGCGTGTCCTTCGACAAGAGCGCCACCGGCACCGTCTATGAACGGTTCCAGGGCAGCACGGAGTTCCAGGAACTCCGGCGCAGATTCCGCCGATTCGTGTTCCCGATGACCGCGGCTTTCCTCAGCTGGTACCTGCTGTACGTCGTCCTGTCCGGCTGGGCGCGCGACTTCATGGGCACGCAGCTGTTCGGGGCCGTCAACATCGCCCTGGTGTTCGGGCTGCTGCAGTTCGTCTCCACCTTCCTCATCGCCTACCTGTACGCGCGGCACGCCGAGCGGCGCCTCGACCCGGTGTCCGACGCGCTCCGCGCCCGCATCGAAGGGGAGTCGGCCCCGGCAGCCGCGGAGGACGCCAAATGAGCAACGAGACTCTGTCGATCATCCTGTTCCTGGTGTTCGTGGCCGCCACCTTGGCGATCACCGTCTGGGCGAGCCGGAACACCCGCAACGCCACCGACTTCTACGCGGGCGGCCGGTCGTTCTCCGGCGCGCAGAACGGCATGGCGATCGGCGGCGACTACATGTCCGCCGCGTCGTTCCTCGGCATCGCCGGCCTCATCGCGCTGTACGGCTACGACGGGTTCCTGTACTCGATCGGGTTCCTCGTCGCGTGGCTCGTGGCGCTGCTGCTGGTCGCCGAGCTGCTGCGCAACTCGGGCCGCTTCACGATGGCGGACGTGCTGGCGTTCCGGATGAGCCCCCGCCCGGTCCGCACCGCCGCCGGCGTCTCCACCATCGTCGTGTCGATCTTCTACCTGCTGGCGCAGATGGTCGGCGCGGGCGCGCTGGTCTCGCTGCTGTTCGGCTTCACCAGCGACTTCGCCAAGGGCGCGACGATCGCGCTGGTCGGCGTGCTGATGATCGTGTACGTGGTGTTCGGCGGGATGAAGGGCACCACCTGGGTCCAGATCGTCAAGGCCGTCCTGCTGATGACGGGCGCCACCCTCATCACGCTGCTGGTGCTGGGCAAGTTCGGGTTCAACCTGTCCAGCCTGCTGAACGACGCCGCCGACCAGAGCGGCAAGGGCGACGCGTTCCTGGAGCCGGGGCTGCGGTACGCGACGGACGCGCAGGGCCTCACCGGCAAGCTCGACCTGATCAGCCTCGGCCTCGCGCTCGTCCTCGGCACCGCCGGGCTGCCGCACATCCTGATCCGCTTCTACACGGTCCCGACCGCCCGCGACGCCCGCAAGTCGGTGCTGTGGGGCATCGGCATCATCGGCGTGTTCTACCTGCTCACCCTGGTCCTCGGCTTCGGCGCCGCCGCGCTCGTCGGGTCCAAGGAGATCGCCAAGGTCAACCCGGCGGGCAACACCGCGGCCCCGCAGCTGGCCCAGAAGATCGGTGAGATCGTGTTCGGGGACGCGGGCGGGACGATCCTGCTCGCGGTCATCGCGGCGGTCGCGTTCGCGACGATCCTCGCGGTCGTGGCGGGCCTCACCCTTGCCTCGTCCTCGTCGTTCTCCCACGACCTGTACGCCCACGTGTTCAAGAAGGGCAAGGCGTCGGAGCGGGACGAGGTGCGCGTCGCGCGCATCTCCGCGTTCGTGATCGGCGCCGTGTCGATCGTCCTCGGCATCTACGCGCAGCGCCTCAACGTGGCGTTCCTCGTCGCCCTGGCCTTCGCGGTGGCGGCGTCCGGCAACCTGCCCGCCATCCTCTACAGCCTGTTCTGGAAGCGGTTCAACACCACCGGCGCCGTCGCGGCCATCTACGGCGGCCTCGGCTCGGCCATCTTCCTGGTGGCCTTCTCGCCGGTCGTGTCGGGCACGGAGAAGTCCCTGTTCACCGACTCCGACTTCAGCTGGTTCCCGCTGGACAACCCCGGGATCATCTCCATCCCGTTCGGCTTCCTGTGCGGCTTCGTCGGGACCCTGCTCAGCAAGGAGTACAACGCGGCCAAGTACGCCGAGATCGAGGTCCGCTCCCTCACGGGCGCGGGCGCCGAGAAGGCGGCCGGGCACTGATCCGGCCCTGAGCCGGTACCGAGATCCGGCCGGCACCGAGATCCGCCGCGCGGGCGGCCGTCGCCCGGTCCCGCGCGGCTCGCGGCCCCGTCCCTCATGCCCCCGCAGGGACGGGGCCGCTCCATGTCCGGGGTCAGGCCGGCTCCGCCTCGCGGGCCTTCCACGCGCGCTCGACGGCCCGCATCATCCCCGGGTACACGATGGTGTGCCGGAACGGCAGGATCGCGGCCATGTAGGCCTTCCCGAGCAGGCCGTTCGGCTTCACCAGGACGGCCATGTGAGCGCGGTGGACGCCGGAGCCGTCCGGGACCCAGCCGATGTGCACCACCCCGTGCATCGTCCGGTTGGCCGTCTCGGCGGCCCACTCGTCCCCGGTCAGGTAGAGCGGGCGGAACGGCGCCGCGTGGAGGGCGGGGCCCGCCGGGCGGTCGCGCAGATCGTCCGGCAGCCGCTCGCGCAGGGTCCGCACCCGCGCGCCGAGCCCGGAGTCCTCGCCGTCCCAGCCGAGAAGCCGCCCGAGCAGCAGGCGGACGGCGAACAGCACGCGGGCGGCGCCGGGCAGACGGTGCTCGCCGGAGGCCATCCGCTCCAGCAGCTCCGGGAAGTCGTCCGGGCCGCCGGTGGCGGGCAGCGCCCACACGTCCTCGAGCCGGAAGTCGGGCGCGATCTCGTGGATCCGCCAGGGACGGTCGGTGTGCGCGCTCGCGGGCAGCTTCATCGCCCAGGCCACCTCCTGAAGTCGGCGGCCGCCCCGTCGCGCCCGCTCGCCGTCAAATATACGGCACCGTATGAATCGGGCCGGAGCGGGAGGCCGCATCCCGGCGGGGAGGCGATAATGGACCATGCCCGCCGTGATGCGCACGCCCCGCAGCAGCTGGATCGAGCAGGGCCTGAAGGCCCTGGCCGCCGGCGGGCCCGACGCGGTCCGGGTCGAGGTCATCGCCCAGGCGCTCGGCGTCACCAAGGGCGGCTTCTACGGCCACTTCCCCGACCGCAAGGCGCTGCTGGCCGCCATGCTCGACCAGTGGGAGCGGCAGGCCACGGGCGACCTGCGCGACCAGGTCGAACGCGAGGGCGGCGACGCCCGGGCGAAGATCCGGCGGGCCGGCCTGCTCACCCGCGCCGGCGACCGCCTCCACGTCGACCTCGCCATGCGCGACTGGGCCCGCCGCGACCCGGCCGTCGCCGAGCGCGTCCGCCGCGTGGACAACCAGCGCATGGACTACCTGCGCGGGCTGTTCGGCACCTTCTGCGCGGACCCCGACGAGGTCGAGGCCCGCAGCATGCTCGCCTTCTGCCTCCTGGTCGGCAGCCACTTCCTCGCCGCCGACCACGGTTCCCGCACCCGGGGCGAGGTCACCGAACGCGCCGGCCGCCTCCTCCTCGGCGACCCCTGACCCGCCCGGCGCCGGCCGCCCCCGCAAGCGACCGGCGCAGAGGGGCTCAGTCGCAGAGGGTCGGGCGGACGCGCGTCATGGCGTCGGTGCAGTCTTGCGAGGTGAAGCCCGTGCTCTCTGAGACGACCTTGGGGCTCCAGGTGTGCAGGACCCGGCCCGCCGCGTCGTACCCGGTCACCCTCAGCACGCGGATCGTGGGGGAGGACATCGCCCCCTTCGACATCGCCCCGGTGGCGTTGCGGTCCGGCACCATCCTGGTGGGCGTCTGGGCGATGAAGAACCCGTTCCGGACGGCCGCTTCGGCCGCCCGCCCGCCGTCCCATGTCACGCGGATCCTGGCCACCTCGGGCTTGGCGCGCCCGACGACCACCGCGTGCAGATCGTTCCAGTGGCTCAGCGCCTGCGTCTGGCTGATCCCGTCCACGCGCAGCGGCGCGCCGAACCTGAAGAGCCCCCGGTTCGACTTCCCCGGCCAGGGGTTGAGCATCGGCCCCATCGTGTTGTCGTGGCCGTTGCTCACGCAGATCACGAGGCCCCGGCGGCTCCCGACCTCCGCGAGCTGCCCACCCGGTACCGGCATCGACGTCAGCACCCGGTAGTCCTCCAGGGGTCCTATCACGTCACGTGGCGTGGTTCGGGGGACGGGGTGTTTCGACCGAAGACGTGCCATGACCTGGGGGTCGGGCGGCGGGTCCTTGCGCACGCAGCCGCGGGCGATGGCCAGCTGCTCAGGGGTGTTCTCAGGCAGCTCCTTCTGGATGTCGACCCGGTCCGAAGAGCCGAGGGCATGGGACGGGGAGTCGTCGCGCACCGCCCCGACCGCAGCCGGCACCGCGACCGCCAGGGCGAGGGCCGCCGAGAAGGCGGCGGCGGCCCTGGTCATGCGGTGGCGGACGGCGGTGCGCAGGGCGCGTTCGGCGAGGTCGTCGACGGGCTCGGGGGCGCGCTCGGCCAGCGCGGCGAGGGTTTCCTTCAGCATCTGGTCGGTCATGTCAGCTCCCCGTGGGCGCGAGGTCGTTGGCGAGGCCCGGGGCCAGTTCCCGGAGCCGGGCGATGGCGCGGTGGGTCTGGCTGCGGACGGTGCCGACCGAGCAGCCCATGATCTCGGCGACCTCCCGTTCAGGGAGGTCCTCGTAGTAGCGCAGGACGAGAACCGCCCTCTTGCGCGGCGGCAGGGCCAGCAGCGCGCGTTCCAGCGTCAGCCGCAGGTCGACGTCCGGGCCGCGCGAGGGGTGGTCCGGGGGCTCGGCGACCACGGCCTCGCGGCCGCGCCACCGCCACCGGCTCACCTGCTCGTTGTACATGGCGCGGCGCACGTAGGCCTCCGGGTTGTCGCTCACGTGCCTCCACCGCGCGGCCGTCTTCGCCAGCGCGTTCTGCAGCAGGTCCTCGGCGGCGTGCTGGTCGCCCGTCAGGACGTACGCCGTCCGGATGAGCCTGCTCGACCGCGCCGCGACGAACGCGCCGAAGCTCTCGCGGGCCTCTCGGTTCACGGGGCCTCCTCTGGGGGGTGTCGCCTTCTCAGACGCCCCTGAGGGCCGCCACTATGCCGCGCCCGGCCGCCGACCCGTCAGCCCGCCGGGGACCAGCGCGGATCGCGGCCCAGGAGGGCGGCGATGTTGTCGATCGCCGGACGGGCCGGGTCTTCGGCGAGGGGCGGCCGGTACGCGCCGCCCGGCCCGTTGAGGGGGCTGCCGGGGGCCGTGTTGGCCCGGGCGAGGGGGAGGGCGGCGTCGGTGATCCGGGACGGCACGGCGGGCGCGGTCCCGAGCGCCCGCGCGAGGTCCCACCGGTGGACCAGCATGTCGACGGCGTGGACGCCGAGCACCCACCCGGTCGGCAGCGGACCGAGACTGGGCATGGTGACGGTCCCGCCCGCCCGTTCGAGGACGGAGAGGCAGCGGGCGGCGGTCAGGGCGAAGCCGTCGCGCGGGTCTCCGGCCGGTTCGAGGGGCGGGAGCACGGTCCGCGCGATGGCCTCGTGGCGCTCGTTCATGTGCCGGAGCAGGTCCGTGACCGTCCATCCCTCGCAGGGGGTCGGGTCCGCCATCGCGGTGTCGGGGATCAGTGCCACGTCGTGCCCGATCAGGGTCACGGCGGTGGCGTCGAGCCGGAGCAGGTCGGTCATGTCGCCTCCCGTGTTGAGCGAACGGTCGTTCGCCAAAGCCCATAGCGTACGCCCGTTCGCTATCGTGGCGCCATGTCTCCTCGTCACTCGGCGGCCGAAGCGGCCCGGACGCGCGAGCGGATCGTGCGCGCCGCGGTGCTGGACGCCTCCCGGTTGGGCCTCGAGGGCCTGACGGTCGGGTCGCTGGCCCAGCGGCTCGACATGAGCAAGGCGGGCCTGGTCGGGCCGTTCGGGTCGCGCGAGCGGCTGCTCATGGCCGCCCTCGAACAGGCCTGCCAGGTGTTCCGCGCCGCGGTCGTCGACCCCCTGGAGGGCCTGCCGCCCGGCCCGGAACGGCTCGCGCGTTTCATCGACGGCTGGGTGGACTACCTGGCCGACTGCCCGTTCCCCGGGGGCTGCTTCCTCACCGCCGCCTCGTCCGAGCTCGACGGGCGGCCGGGCCCGCTGCGCGACCGGCTGCGCGAGATCGTCGCCGCTGGCCGCCGGGCGCTGGCGGCGGAGGTCGCCGCGGCCCAGGCCGCGCTGCCGGGACCGCACCGTCCCGCGGAGGAGGTCGCCACGACGCTGGTCGGCCTGTCGATGGCCGCCAACCAGGAGATCCAGCTGCTGGAGGACCCCTCGGCCGCCGCGCGGGCGCGGGAGGCGATGCGCCACGCCGCCGGGCTCCCCGCCTGAACCCCTCGGGCCCCGTAAACCGGTGGATCGGGGCGCGGGTTGCCGGGAGGGTTGAGGGGTGGGCTACGGAGAGGTCGGGCGGAGGCGGGTGCCGGTCATCGAGCTCGCCGACCGGCGGGCGCTGGAGCGGTGGCGGCCCGCCGACGAGGAGGTCGTCGAGGCGGCGCGGGGGCTGAAGGAGCGTGCGCTGCTCGAACTGGGGATGACGCACAGCGCCATCGCCTCGTGGCTGTTCAGCAAGTGCCACCACCAGGTGCCGACGACGGCGGTCGACACGGCGGCCGTGGTCGCCTCCGGGGACGGGTCCTGCCTGCTGCTCTACAACCCCGAGTTCTTCGTGGGGATCGGGGCCGAAGGAGTGCGGTTCGTCCTGTTCCACGAGGCCCGGCACCTGGTGCAGCGGCACCTCTTCGCGGACGCCGACCTGCGGAGCGATCCGGTCTTCACGCTGGCGTGCGAGGTCACGATCAACCATGTCGCGCTGGCGCGGCTCGGCGGCGGGCTGCCCGAGATCGGCGGCGAGCCCGTGGGGATCTCGCCTCGCGGCGTGTACGGCGCGTACGCCGAGGACCTGCGGGAGCAGGGCGTCGAGCCCCTCCGGTACGAGGAGTGGGCCGAGACCGACATGAGCGTCTACCGGGAGCTCGGGCGGATGCGGAACCCGCCGGGCGCCGGGCGGGCCGCCTGCGTCCACGTGCTCGTCGACGCGCTCGACGGGGAGACGGCCGGGCGGATCGGCGACGAGGTGCTGAGGAGCGTGCTCGTCGCGGCGCGGCGGGGCGACCGGACGGCGCGCGGCGAACTGCTCGACCTCCTGCGGCGCACCGAGGGGGCCTCGGAGGGCGTCGACCGGATCTGGGGCGACCTCGGCGCGCACGCGCTGCGGGGCGTCACGTCGGCGACGCGGCGGGTCGAGTGGTGGCAGCGGTGGCTGGTGGACGTGCTCGCCTCGAAGCTGGAGGAGGGGGAGCGGCTCGTCTACCCGAAGAAGCGGGGGGCGGTGCTCGCGGCGCTCGGGCACGAGCCGATGCTGGCGCGGCGCGGGCCGCAGCGGGTGAAGTCGCTGGTCGTCGCGCTGGACACGTCGGGGTCGATGCCGGACGGCGTGGTCGGGTGGCTGGCCGAGCTGGTCGGCCGGATCGACGGGACCGAGACCGAGTGGATCGCCTTCGACGCCGCCGTGAAGCCGTTCCGGCCCGGCGAGCCGCTCCGGGGCGGCGGCGGGACGAGCTTCGAGGCCGTCCGGCGGCACGTGGAGGGACGCGACGAGCCCGCGGACGCCGTCATCGTGGTGACCGACGGGTACGCCGACCCGATCCGCCCGGCCGACCCCGGGCGGTGGATCTGGCTGATCACCTCCGGCGGCGACGAGTGGCCGGAGCGGCGGGGAATGGCGTGCCACCGCGTCAGGCCGAGGTGACATGTCGGCTACGGTGACGGCCCATGGCCCCCCATCCCAGGATCCGCGCCAAGAACCTCCTCGCCTGCACGGCCGGTCTGCTCCGGTTCGCGACGCCCGGTGAGATGGACGTGCTGCTCGGCCACCTCCCGCTGAGCCTCCTCGAACACACGCTCAGCACGCACGGCATGCCGAACCGGGTCGTGCTCGAAGCCCTCCTGCGGCGCGGCCGGGCCGCGGACCTGGACCTGCTCGTCCAGCACGCCGTGCTCGCGGGCGACCCGCCCGAGCTGCTGGGGCGGCTGCTCGACCTGGACGACCCCGAGGTCAACGCGACCCTGCTGACCGCCGAGAGCGCGCTCGGGCGCATCCCGCGCAACCTGCGCCGCCAGCTCGCCCACCAGACCTCCCGGCGGGACGGCGTGACGCCGCTGCCGCTGCCCCCGCAGGTGCGGGAGAACCTGCTGTCCACGCGGGGGCAGGAGCCCCTCGACCACGCGCTGCTGTACGCGGCCGACCCCGACCTGGCCGGGGACGCGCTGCTCTACCTCGGCGCGGGCGCCGATCCGCACGGCGCCGTCCAGGCCTGCCGCACGCTGCTGGACGCGGGCCGAGCGCACGAGGTCCGGCGGCTCGTCGAGGACGGGCGGCTGCCCGCCTACCGGTGGGGCCCGGACGACTTGGAGCCGAGCGTGCTCGCGTACGCGCAGGCGGCGCTGGCGAGCGCGGAGGGGGAGCGGCGGCTGCGGGAGCTGGCCGGGCGGGCGCGCCGGCCCGAGTTCCTGCGCACGGTCGCCGAGATCGCCGACGCGGACGCCTGCGAGCCGTGGCGCGGCACGCCGCTCGTCCGGACGGTCGTGAACCGCCGCGCCTTCTGCATCCCGCGCGTGGGCTGGGAGGCGGTGCTGGCGGACGAGCCGCGCCGCAGGGCCGCCGAGGGGCCGCTCCCCCTGCGTGTCGCCCGGTTCATGGCGAAACGTACCGATGTGCCGCTCGAACTCGTCCGGATGCTCGTCGCCGACCATCCGGGCGCGGCCGTCTACCTGCCCGACCCCGCGCCCGAGGTGCTCGCCGACCTCGCCCGGCCCGGGGCGCGCGCGGGCGCGGACGTGATCGTCAAGGTCGTCGGGAACGGCTTCGCCGCCGGGACGCTGACGGCCGACCTCGTCGCGGCGACGGTCCCCGAGGAGACGCTGCGGGTGGTCGCCGAGGCGCTGTGGATCCCCGGCCTGCGCGGCACCGCCCGGCTCAGAGCCCGGCTCGGGCTGGCCGGGGACGTCGCCCTGGCCCCGCCGTTCGTCGAGGAGACCGGCCACGGGCGCGCGCACCGCCTCCGCGAACCGGGCGTGCGGCGCCACTGGGACCCCGTGCTCGCCTACGGCGAGACCGCGCGCCACCTGTTCGGCGGTGCGGGGGACCTCACCGCCGACGCCGTGCTCGCGGCGGCGGACGTCGACGCGCTCCTCGCCCCGTCCGGCGGCCTGCCCGACCCGCGGGTGCTGCGCCGCCTCGCCGAGCACGTCGACCGGCATCTCGGCGGGCGCCCCGAGGCGTGGATGGTGGCGGTCAAGCTGCTGCAGGAGGGGTTCGTCGGGACGCTGCCCGAGATGCTCGCGACCGCGGGCGCGGTCGCCGGGTGACGGGCCCGCCGAAGGAGACCGGGCCGGCGACGGGTCACCAGTTGACGGCCCGGTAGTCCTTCAGCAGGCAGCCGCTCGGCGGGTCGCCGTCGCGCTCGCCCCGCACGATCGGGTGGTAGATCCGGGCGGCGGCGTCCACGACGTCCAGCGGCGGCCGGAACCCGGCGGCGGTGCGGCGCGCCCGCGCGGGCTCGGGCTGCTGGTCGGTGAACCAGCCGGGGTCGACGCTGGTGACGTGCACCCCGTGCTCGGCCAGCTCGGACGCGCTCGTGCGCGTCAGCATGTTGAGCGCGGCCTTCGCCATGTTCGTGTGCGGATGCTCGGCGCCCTTGTACACGCGGTCGAACTGCCCCTCGACCGCCGAGACGTTCACGACGTACCGGCGCGGATGCGGCGACAGCTCCAGCAGGGGACGCAGCCGGCCGAGCAGGACGAACGGGGCCGTCACGTTGATGAGCTGCACCTCCAGCAGCTCGACGGGATCGACCTCGTGGACCAGCCGGGTCCAGGAGTTGACGGGGGAGGGGTCGGGGAGCAGGCCCGCCGCGTCGACGGCGCCCGTCCAGAGCGGCACGGGCAGCGCGCCCGGCGCCGCGAGCCCCGCGCCCGCCTCCAGCTCGCCGGCCCGCTCCTCGCCCGCCAGCAGTTCCGCGTACGACTCCGGCGGGTGCCGCAGCGTCTGCGCCGCGAGGTTCACCAGGATGTCGAGCGGCTCGCCGGCCTCGACGAGCGCGTCGCACCACCGGACGAGGGACGGGAGGTCTCGCAGGTCCATGCCGACGACCGTGAGCCGGTCGTGCCAGTCGGCCCGGTCGGAGACCTCGGCGAAGCGGCGGCGCGCGTCGGCCGGGAACCGGGTCAGGGCGGTCACGGCGGCGCCGTCGCGCAGCAGCTTCAGCACGAGCTCGAACCCGGCCTTGACCCGCCCGCCCGTGACGATCGCGCGGCGCCCCGCGAGGTCGGCGCGCGCGTGCCGGTGCCGGTGGTGCTCCCGCGCGCACGGCGGGCAGAGCCGGTGGTAGAACGCGTCCGCCTCCCGGAAGTGCGCCTTGCAGACGTAGCAGGCGCGCAGCCCGCCCGTCACCGTGCTCGGCGGGAGGGCCTCGCGCGGCGGCTCGGCGGGCGCGCCCTCGACCCGTCCCGCCGCGCCCGTACCGGTCGCGGCGAGCACCTGCGCGTCGGCCGCCGCGCGGCGCAGCCGGGCAGCCGCCCGCTCGCGCTCGCGGGTCCGGCGCACGAACGCGCCGGCGGCCGCCCGCACCCGCGCCAGCTCGGGGTGGCCGTCCGGCGCCTCCGCCATCTCCGCCAGGACGCGCAGGCAGGTCCGCACATCGTCGTCGCGCATGCGCGCCATTAAATCGGGTGATCCAGACGTTCCGGACCGCTGTACTTGATCGCATGAGCATGCCGGACGGGCCGCGGCTGGCCCGGTTCATCGACACGATGATCGAGCTCGGGATCACCGGGCAGGTCTTCGGCGAGCACGGCATCGGCAAGACCTCCACGTTCTTCGACCATGTCCGGCGCCGCGAGGACACCGCGCTCGTCTACGTCCCGGCCGCGAACCTCACCCCGGACGACCTGCTGGTCAACGCGCCCGTCCGCCAGGACGGGGAACTGGTGCTGCGGCAGCTGATCATGCGGCAGCTCAAGCCGGGCAGACCCTTCGTGCTGCTCATCGACGACTCACTCCAGGCGGGCGCGACGATCCAGTCGCAGCTCATGCAGATCGCCTGCGACTGGACGCTCGGCGAGCACGACCTGCGCGCGCTCGGCTGCGTCGGGGTCTTCCTGACCGACAACGAGACGCTCGCCGAGACCGCCGCGCTCCGCACCGACCCTGCCGTCCTCGACCGGATGGCGACGGTGCGGGTCGCCGCCGCCGACACCGCGTGGCGGGCCGCGCTGTCGCGCAGGTTCCGCGGCACCGACCTCACCGGCGTGTTCCGGGTGTGGGCGTCGCTGCCCGCGGAGCTGCGCGGGCTGCTGTCGCCGCGCACGCTGGAGCACGTCCTCGACTGCGCGCTCGCCGGGTTCCCGCTCGCCTGGGGCCTGCCCCTCGTCGACGGCCGGCGCCTGCCGCTCGCCATCTCGGGCGACGGTAAGGGTGGACGGCCGGGCGACGACCGGGCACCCGAGATCCTCGGCCGCATCGCCGCCGAGCTGCGGCGGGCCGGGGCCGACGTCCCCGACCCCGCGCACGTGCCGGACGCCGTCCGCCGCGTCGTGCGCACCGCCGTCGAGCGGCGCTGGGCCGTGCTCGTCCAGGGTCCGCCCGGCTGCGGCAAGACGGAAGTGGTCAAAGAGGTCGTACGGGACGAACTCGGCGCCGATCCGCTCTACTTCTCCCTGCCCGTCACCAACGTGGAGGACCTGTGCGCGCCCGTCCCCACCCTGGACGGCACCCTCGACAACCTTTTGTCCGGGCCGTTCCTGGAGCCGGGAGACAAGGCCATCGTCTGGGACGAGTACAACCGTCCCAAGGACAAGGCCACGTTCGCACGCCTCATGGAGGTCACGCAGGAGTGGTCACTGGCCGGGCGGCGCATCAAGGGTCTCCGCGCCCAGATCGCCTTGCAGAACCCCCCTTACTACTTGGGGCGCAAGTTGCTCGTGTCTCGCAACACCATCGCCCAGGCGTCCCGGTTCACCGTTTCGCTGGAGATCGAGCCGGATGACATTCCGGCGAACGAATGGCTCATAACCCGTTACGGCGGGGTGGCCGAAACCGTCTTGGAGTGGTGGAAGAACGACATCGACGACGAAGGGCGCCAGTGGATGACCAAGCGCACGCTTGAGCGTCTGATCCGCCTGCACGGAACCGGCCTGCCCCTGGACATCGCCAAGATGTATTTGGGCGACGGCGACTACGCGCCCGTTCCGCTCACCGCGCTGGAGGCGCGGCTGGCCCAAAGCCAGGTGACGGGTCTGCGCGAGCTGGCGGCGGACCTGGACGGCTGGGAGGAGCGGCTGCGCGCCGCCGGGGACGAGGGTTCGGACGCGACCGACATCGTGCACCGCGTGTTCGCCAACGCGGAGCTGTCGCAGCTCAGCGGGCACGTGGAGGCGGCGGCCCGGCTGGCGCCGCTGCTGCCGCCCAAGCTGAAGGCGACGTACCTGTTCGGAGCCGATCCGGACCGGCAGCGGTTTTGGACCGGCGTCTTCATGGGAGGTTCCTGAGTGAGGGAAAGATCGATGGACGTCCTCGCCACGGTCTGACTTGGCTAGAATCCGTCCGTCAGACGAGGCTTCCGCTAAGAATGCGCCTCTTGTCCGGACGCGATCTGTCCCCCGCGAGGAAGCCGCTGCTCACCGTCCTGCCATAAGGAGCCCGTGCATGCCCGTGGAATCGGAAAGGCCCGTCCCCGCGGCGAGTCCCGTGATCGGGGAGGCGGAGATCGAGGCTGCGGTGCGCGTGCTCCGCAGTGGGCGCGTAGTGCAGGGTCCCGAGGTCGCCGCCTTCGAGGAGGAGTTCTCCGAACTCGTCGCGGGGCGCCACTGCGTAGCGGTCAACTCCGGGACGTCCGCCCTCCACCTCAGCCTGATGGCCCTCGGCGTCGGCCCCGGCGACGAGGTGATCGTCCCCTCGTTCACGTTCGCGGCCACCGCCAACGTCGTGCGCCTCGTCGGCGCCGAGCCGGTCTTCGTCGACATCGAGCCCGGCTCGTTCTGCGTCGACCCGGACGCCGTCGCCGCCGCGGTCGGCCCCCGCACCGCCGCGATCATGCCGGTGCACCTGTACGGGCACCCCGCGGCGATGGACCGCGTCGGCGCGCTCGCGGAGCGGCACGGACTCGCCGTCGTCGAGGACGCCTGCCAGGCGCACGGGGCCGCCCAGAACGGCGTCCCGGCGGGCGCCATGGGCACGATCGGCTGCTTCAGCTTCTACCCGACCAAGAACATGCACGCCCTGGAGGGCGGCATGATCACCACCGCCGACGCCGAGACCGCCCGGACGCTGCGGCTGCTGCGCAACCAGGGCATGGAGCAGCGGTACGCCAACGAGATCGTCGGCGCCAACGTGCGGCTCACCGACGTCGCGGCGGCCATCGGGCGCGTGCAGCTGGGGCGGCTGCCCGCCTGGACCGAGCGGCGCATCGCCAACGCCCGGTTCCTGGACGCCAAGATCACCGGCGCCGCGACCCCGTCGGTCGCGGCCGGCGTGCGGCACGTCTACCACCAGTACACGGTCCGCGTCCCCGGCGACCGCGACGCCTTCCAGCAGCGCCTGGAGGAGCGCAAGGTCGGCAGCGCGGTCTACTACCCGACGCCCGTCCACCGGCTCAGGCCGTTCCGGAAGGACGGCGCCCCCGACCCGCGCTGGGACCTGCCCGAGACCGAGCGCGCCGCGGCCGAGGTGCTGTCGCTGCCGGTGCACCCGTCCCTCGCCGACGACGAGCTGGCGCGCGTGGCCGACGCCGTCAACGCCGCCGGAGCCGCGTCGTGAGCGCGCCGCTGCGCGCGGGCCTGGTCGGGCTCGGCGTCATGGGGCGCAACCACGCGCGGGTCCTGTCCGGCCTGGACGGCGTCGACCTCGTCGGGATCGTCGACCCGGCCGGACGGCCCGAGGGCGCCCCGCACGGGGTGCCGCTGATGGGGTCCCTCCAGGAGCTGCTCACCGTCGGCATCGACTACGCGGTGGTGGCCTGCCCGACCGCGCTGCACGAGGAGGTCGGGCTCGCGCTCGCCGAGGCCGGCGTCGGGGCGCTGATCGAGAAGCCGCTCGCCGACTCGGTGGAGGCGGCCGAACGGCTGGTGACGGCGTTCGAGTCGCGCGGGCTCGTCGCGGCCGTCGGCCACATCGAGCGCTACAACCCGGCGCTGCAGAGCATGCGCGCCCGGCTGGAGGCGGGCGAGCTGGGCGAGGTGTTCCAGGTCGTCACACGTCGCCAGGGGCCGTTCCCGCACCGGATCGCCGACGTCGGCGTCGTCAAGGACCTCGCCACCCACGACATCGACCTCACCGGCTGGGTGACCGGCCAGGACTACGTCTCCATCTCCGCGCACACCGTGGCGCGCAGCGGCCGCCCGCACGAGGACATGGTCGCCGCGGTCGGGCGCCTCGCCGACGGCTCCATGGTCAACCACCTGGTGAACTGGCTGAGCCCGCTCAAGGAGCGCACCACCGTCGTGACCGGCGAGCGCGGCTGCTTCGTCGCCGACACGCTCACGGCCGACCTGACGTTCTACGCCAACGGCGAGATGCGCACCGAGTGGGAGGCGCTTCGGTCGTTCCGCGGCGTTTCCGAAGGCGACATGATCCGGTACTCGATCCCGAAACGCGAGCCGCTGCTGGTCGAGCACGAGCGCTTCCGCGACGCGTTCGCCGCGGGCGCGGGCGGGTCGGCCCCGGGCGACGTCGTCACGCTGCGGCAGGGCCTGCGGACGGTCGAGGTGTCGGCCGCCGTCCTGAAGTCGGCGCGTCTCGGCGAGACGGTCACGCTCCAGCCCGGGGAGGTGCTGGGTGCCGTCTGAGCCGAGCGGTGCCGGAGCGGGGGGCGGCGGCGCCTCCTCCGCCGGGGTGCCCGACGTCACCGTGGTGGTGGCGGTCTACAACACCATGCCCTACCTGACCGAATGCCTGGACTCCCTGGTCGGGCAGAGCATCGGCCGCGACCGCATGGAGGTCGTCGCGGTCGACGACGGCTCCACCGACGGCAGCGGGGCCGAGCTCGACCGGTTCGCGGCGGAGCACCCCGACGTGGTCACCGTGCTGCGCCAGCCGAACTCGGGCGGCCCGGCGGCCCCCAGCAACCGCGCGCTGGACGTCGCCACCGGCCGCTACGTCTACTTCGTCGGCGCCGACGACCACCTGGGCCCCGAGGCGCTGGAGCGCATGGTCGCCGCGGCCGACGAGTGGGGGTCGGACGTCCTCGTCGGGAAGATGGAGGGCGTCAACGGGCGGGCCGTCCGGCGGCCGGAGCTGTTCGCCGAGAACCGCCCCGAGATCGACCTGTACGACTCGGTGCTGCCCTGGGTGCTGTCGAACTGCAAGCTGTTCCGCCGAGAGCTGGTGGAGCGGCACAAGCTGCGGTTCCGCGAGCACATGCGGATCGGCAGCGACCAGCCGTTCACCCTCGAGGCGTGCGTGCGCGCCCGCCGCATCTCCGTCCTCGCCGACTACACCTGCTACTACGCGGTGCTGCGCGAGGACGGCGGCAACATCACGCAGGGCGCCGTCGACGTCTACACGCGCCTCGAATGCGCGGAGAGCCTCTTCGGCGTCGTCGCCGACCTGATCGAGCCCGGCCCGAAGCGCGACGCGATCCTCAGGCGGCACACCCGCTGGGAGCTGACGATGCCGGCGCGGGAGGGGCTCCTCGAACTCGACCGCGCCGCGCGGGAGGACGTCTGCGCCCGCGTCGGCGCGCTCGTCGACCGGTACGTGACCGACGAGGTCCTCTACACGCTGCCCATCGTCCGCCGCGTCCGGCTCCGGCTGGCGCAGCGCGGCGAGGTCGACCTGCTGTGCGAGGCGATCCGGGCGGGGATCGCGGAGCACCCCTACCTGATCGCGCTCAAGGACGGCCGGGCCTACCTCGCCTACCAGGGCTTCGAGGACCCCCGCCTCGCGCTCCCGGACGACCTGTTCGAGATCACCAAGGGGATGCGCAAGCGGCTGGCCCAGGAGGCGCGCACGGTCGCCGTGCGGCGCGACCGCGACACGGTGGAGATCACCGTCCGGACCCCGCTCACCGGCCCCGAGGCCGGCGACCCCGCGACCGTCCGGCTCGCGCTCGCCCCCCGCGGCGGCGGCAGGACCCTGGACCTGGACGACTCCCAGACCACCCGCGAGGCGCGCGAGGACGGACTGCACGTGACCGCCCGGATCCCGGTCGCGCTCACGGCGGCGTCCGGCAAGCCCAGGCACGCGCTGCGGCTCGTCGTCCGGGCGGCGGGGGAGACGCACGACGTCGCCGTGCCGGCGGGGACGTCCATGGTGCCCGCCCCGCGCGGCGAGCTCTTCTGGCACCGGGCCAGGCCCTTCCGGCTGTCGGTGGCCGGCGACGACCGGCACGGCACGATGATCGAGACACGTCCGGTACGTCCGGCCCAGGCCGTCGCCCAGCGGGTCCGGCGCGTGACGTCCCTTGGAGGTAAGTAGCACATGCGGATCTGCGTGGTCGCGCTCGGCAAGATCGGTCTTCCGCTCGCGGTGCAGTTCGCCCGCAAGGGGCACCGCGTGATCGGCGCCGACGTGAACGAGCGCGTCGTGGCCGAGGTCAACGCGGGGCGCGAGCCGTTCCCCGGCGAGGCCGAGCTCGACGTCCACCTCGGCGAGGCGGTGCGGGCCGGGCTGCTCACGGCGACGACCGAGACGGCGGCGGCGGTCGCCGAGTCGGAGGCGGTCGTCGTGGTCGTCCCCCTGTTCGTGGACGAGGCGGGCACCCCGGACTTCGGCTGGATGGACGCCGCGACGCGCTCCATCGCGCAGGGCCTGCGCCCCGGCACGCTCGTCAGCTACGAGACGACGCTGCCCGTCGGCACCACCCGCGACCGCTGGGCCCCGATGCTGGCGGAGGGCTCGGGCCTGACCGCGGGCGCCGACTTCCACCTGGTGTTCAGCCCGGAGCGCGTGCTGACCGGACGGGTGTTCGCCGACCTGCGCCGCTACCCCAAGCTCGTCGGCGGCATCGACGAGGCGTCCGCGCGGCACGGCGTCGAGTTCTACGAGCGGGTCCTCGACTTCGACGAGCGGCCGGACCTCGACCGCCCGAACGGCGTCTGGGACCTCGGCTCGGCGGAGGCCGCGGAGCTCGCCAAGCTCGCCGAGACGACCTACCGGGACGTCAACATCGGGCTCGCCAACCAGTTCGCCCGCTACGCCGACACGGTGGGCGTGGACGTCACGAAGGTCATCGAGGCCTGCAACACCCAGCCGTACAGCCACATCCACCAGCCGGGCATCGCCGTCGGCGGCCACTGCATCCCGGTCTATCCCCGCATGTACCTGTGGAACGACCCGGACGCGACCGTCGTCCGCGCCGCCCGCGAGGCCAACACGGGCATGCCCGAGTACGCCGTCGGCCTGCTCGCCGACGCCTACGGCGACCTGACCGGCGCCGGCGTCCTCGTGCTGGGCGCGGCGTACCGGGGCGGCGTCAAGGAGACCGCGTTCTCCGGGGTCTTCCCCACGGTGGAGGCGCTGAAGGCCCGCGGGGCCGTCCCGTACGTGTCCGACCCGATGTACACCGAAGCGGAACTGGAGGCCCTCGGCCTGCCTCCCCACCGCGGCGAGCCGGTCACCGCCGCGATCGTCCAGGCCGACCACGCCGAGTACCGCGAACTCGGCTCGTCCGACCTGCCCGGCGTGAAGGCCCTGGTGGACGGCCGCCGCGTCACCGACCCGTCCCGCTGGACGAGCGTCGCCCGCACCGTCATGGGCGCCCCGGACGCGCGGGCCCGAACGACCCGGTGAGCGCCCCGACGCCGGCCGCCCGGAGCGGCGATCCCGCCGGGCGCCCCGATGCCCCGCCCGACCGAACGGAGAAGGATATGCAGACAGACAACGAGGTCGGTCGCGAGGGTTCGCGCGGCCGGGTCGTCATGCTCGTCGACAACGGTGTCCAGAGGGACTCCCGGGTGCAGAAGGCGGCCATGTCCGCCGCGGCCGCGGGCTGGGAGGTGCACCTCATCGGCTTCCACCGGGGCCAGAAGAAGAAGCGCTGGACGCTGGGCGAGGCCAACGTGATGCTCGTCACGCTCGAAGAGGTGCTGAAGAAGCCGAAGTACCGCCCGCTGCGCTCCATGGTCCGCAGGCCGCTCGCCTACGGGCACCCGGACATCGCGGCGTACCGGCGCAGGCTCGTCCAGTCCCGGCGGGCCGAGCTCGCCGCCAGCCGGCTGGAGCCCGGGGCGAACCGGCCGGTGCGCAAGGGCTGGCTCCTGGCGCGGCGGGTCGCGGCGAAGATCCAGTACCGCTGGGTCGGGGTGCGCGTACGTCAGACGGAGTCGCTGACCGCCGCCCGCAACGACCAGCAGTCGCCGCTGGAGAAGTTCATGGTCGCGGTCTGGCTGAAGCTCCTCGGCGACCGGGCGTGGCGAGTCCTCGACCGCGGCATGTGGGACTGGGAGGCCGCCTACGGGAAGGTCATCGACCAGCTCGAACCGGACATCATCCACGGCAACGACTTCCGGATGCTCTCCGTCGGCGCGCGCGCGACGCTGCGGGCACGCGCCAAGGGCCGGAAGGTGAAGTTCGTGTACGACGCCCACGAGTTCCTGCCGGGCGTCCGCTGGAACAACCCGCCGCGCTGGCATCCCGCCATGTGCGCGATGGAGCGCGAGTACATCCAGATGGCGGACGCCGTGGTGACCGTCTCGGAGCCCCTCGCGGAATGGCTCGTCGAGGAGCACGGGCTGAAGCGCAAGCCCGCCGTGGTGCTCAACGCCCCGGTCACCGACATGGACGTGAGCGCCGACCAGCCCGTGCCCGACATGCGGGAGATGTGCGGCATCGACGCCGAGACCCCCCTCGCGGTCTACAGCGGCGGCGCCACGGTGCAGCGCGGCCTGGACATCATCATCGACACGCTGCCGCGGCTGCCCAAGCTGCACATCGCCCTGATCGTCCCCTCGGCGCGGACCGACTACGTGAGGGCCCTGATGGCCCGCGCCACCGAGCTCGGCGTCCGGGACCGGGTCACCCTGCTCCCGTTCGTGCCGTTCGACCAGGTCGTCCCGTTCCTGGCGGCGGCCGACTTCGGCATCCACCCGCTCCACCACCTGCCGAACCACGAGATCGCGCTGGCCACGAAGTTCTTCGAGTACGCGCACGCCCGGCTGCCGATCGTCGTCAGCGACGTCAAGGCGATGAGCGACGTCGTCAACGAGACCGGGCACGGCGAGGTGTTCCGGGCCGAGGACGAGGACGACTTCGTGCGCGCCGTGACGGCGGTGATGCAGGATCTGAAGCGGTACCGCGACGTCTACGACGAGCGCCCCGACCTGCTCCGCACGTGGACGTGGCCGGCGCAGGCGGAGATCCTGGACGGCGTGTACTCCGAGCTGCTGCCGTCCGCCGCGAAGCCGTCCCTGCACGGGTGACCGGCCGATGACGAACAGAGCCCACGACCGGGACGTGGCCGTCGTCACGCCCTGGTACCCGACCCCGGAGCACAAGGCCAGGGGCGCGTTCGTGGAGGGCATGGTCAGGGCGACGGCACCGGGCTGCGGCGAGGTCACCGTCTACCACACCTACTCCTGGATAGTGGATCCGGAGGCGGCGGACGCGGACGCCGTGGCCGCCGCGCACCGGAGGCTGCTGCCGCTCGCGGCGCGCCCCGAGCCGACGGTCGCGGGCGCCCGGCTGCTGCGCGTTCCCGCGTTGAGCGGCCGGAAGTCCTTCGCGGAGCTCGCCCTGGGCCACGCCTCCTGGCTCCGGGAGGCGCTGGGCGGGGAGCCGATCCCGGCGCCGGTCGTGCACGCGCACGTGGGGCTCCGAGGCGGCTGGACCGCGGTGGAGAACGCCAGGCCGGACGCGCGCGTGTTCGTCACCGAGCACGCGTCGTTCCTCGCGCAGGTCCTCGCGGAGCCCGACTCCCGGGAGATGTACGGAGAGGTGCTGGAGCGCTGCACCGGCTTCTTCGTGGTCTCGCAGACCCTCCGGGAGCAGCTCGCCGAGGCCTTCCCGGCCCTCAGCCACAAGATCGAGATGATCTCGAACCCGATCTTCTTCGACGAGCCCCGGTCCCGGCCGGTGACCGAGCTGCGCCGCTGGCTCTACGTGGGCGGGCTTATCGAGCACAAGGGGGTCAGGCAGCTGCTGGAGGCGTTCGCCAAGTGCCACGCCGAGGACCGTGAGCTGACGCTGACGATGGTGGGGGACGGGGTGCTCGCGAAGGAGCTGGCGACCCGTGCGGTCGAGCTCGGGGTCGAAGACGCCGTGACGCTGACCGGCGCCCTCCCGCCGGACGAGGCCCTGCGGCGGATGCGGGAGCACGACGTGCTCGTCCACCCGTCCCGCGGGGAGACCTTCGGGGTGGCGATCATCGAGGCGCTGGCCGCGGGCCTGCCGGTGCTGGTGACGCGGTGCGGCGGTCCGCAGGTCACCCTCGCCGGGGTGGAGGAGGCCGCGGGCGAGATGATCGATGTGGACGACGACCCCGAGACGATCGTGGCCGGGTACCGCCGGCTGCGCGAGCGGTTCCCGGACGGTCTCGACCTGCCGGAGGCCCGCCGGGTCCTGGACGAGCGCTACGGCCACCGCACGGTGGCCGAGGAGCACTACCGGCACTGGTTCCCGGCCGGCGCCGGCGACGACCGGACGGAGGCGCCGTGAACGTCCTCTTCCTCGCCCTCGGCGGCTCCCGGCGGCGCGCGGTCGCCGCCGAGGCCGAACACCTCCTCCAGCACGGCGACAAGGTGACCGTGCTCGTGGACAAGGCCTCCCGATGGCGCAAGGGGCCGCAGATCCCGGAAGGGGCCGACACGGTCGAGCTCTCGCGGCTCGAAGGCGGATACCGGCCCGCCGCCGTGCGGCTGCTGCTGAACAGGCTTCCGCTGCTCCTGCTGCGCGTGTGCCTGCCCGGTCCGCTGGGCGGGCTGCGCAAGCGGGTGCGTTCGGCCTACGTGCGCCGGATCGACCGTCCGGTCGACCGCCGGCTGGCGCGGTTCTACCGGCGGGACGCGGCCGGCGTCCGGCGGCGCGTCATCGCCCGCGACCTGCTGCGCGGCCGGTCGGTCGACGTCGTCATCGTCGGCGACCCCGGGTCCATGGTCCTCGCGTCCGAGCTCTCGGACGTGATCGTGAGCTCGGGAACGCGGCTCGCCTACAGCAGCACCCAGGAACGGCCTCTGGCCGGTCACGTCGAAGGGTGAGATCCCATGGCCGAACGTCGTCCCCGGGTGCTCTACCTGGCCTTCTACTTCCCGCCGTCGAGGGCGAGCGGCGTCTACCGCCCCCGGGCGACGGCGAACCTCCTGGTCGAACGCGGCTGGGACGTCACGGTCTTCGCCGCCCCGATGCCCTTCCTGCGCGACGCCATCGGCTCGTTCGACGAGAGGCTCCTGGATTCGGTGGACCCCCGGGTCACGGTGGTGCGGCCGGGGCTGAACCTGTTCGCGTGGCAGCGTGAGCTGGGCGACTACAGCAGGTTCCGCGGCACGTTCCCGCATCTCGCCCGCTCGGTGTACGAGTGGAAGAAGGACCACGTCTTCCCGGAGCACTACGCGTCCTGGGCGTGGGCGAGCGTCCGGCGGGCGCTGCGGATGCACGCCCGGAAGCGGTTCGACGTCGTGCTCGCGACGGGGAACCCGTTCGCCTCGTTCGCCGCGGCGTGGTTGTTCCACGGGCTGACCCGGACCCCGTACATCCTCGACAACCGCGACGCCTGGACCCTCGACCTGTTCAACGAGGAACCCGCGTTCGAGGAAGGGCACCCGGCGTACTCCTGGGAGCGGCGGGTGCTGAAGTCGGCGTCCAACGTGGCCTTCGTCAACGAGGCGCTGCGGTCCTGGCACGCCGAACGCTATCCGCGGGTGGCCGACCGGATGATGGTCGTGCCGAACGGCTGGGACTCCGACACCCTCGACGTCGTCGTGGAGCCGCCCGTGAAGATCCGCGACGGCCTGGAGGAGCGCCGCCCCCGCTTCTCCTACGTCGGCACGCTGACCGCCAACCAGCCCATCGAGGCGATGGTCGACGGGTTCGCCCGTGCCCGCGAGCATCCCGACCTGACCGGCGCCGCGCTCGACCTGCACGGGTACCTCGGTTTCTTCAAGGGCGCCGACGACAAGCTCCGCAAGAGGCTCGCCGCCGCGCTCGACCAGGACGGGGAGGCGGGTCCGGGCCTCCCGCCGGGGGTGGAGTACCGCGGGCCGGCGTCCAAGACCGAGCTCCACGAGGTCTACCGGAACTCCGACGTCCTGGTGTTCCTCGCGGGAGGCGCGCGCTACGTCACCTCCGGGAAGATCTTCGAGTACATGGCGGCGGGGCGTCCCATCGTGTCGGTGCACGCCCCGGGATCGGCGGCGGAGGAGGTCCTCGGCGACTACCCGCTGTGGTTCAACCCCGGCGGGCTCGACCCGAAGGCGGTCGCCGGGGCGATGGTCGCCGCGGCCAAGGCCGCGGCGGGCCTCGACCAGCGGCAGGTCGACGAGGCCTGCGCCTACGCGGCGCGCTTCGAGCGGACCGTTTCGCTGGAGCCGCTGCTGGGGCGGTTGACCGAGCTGGCCACTCGCAAGCGCGGCGTCGCGCTGTGACCGGCGCAGGAGAGGTGGACATGGACGGCGGACCGTCCCCGCGAGTGCTGATCGTGGCCATGGACCCCCGCAGCCACAGCCGCGGCTACAAGAGGGTCACCGGGCTGGCCGCCCACTTCCTGAACGAGGAGGGGGCACAGGTCGACGTGGTGACCGCCGAGCCGCGCGGCTGGGGGAAGCTGGACGAGCGGGCGCGCCTGCACCGCCTGGACGCGGCCGAGGCGAGGCATCCGCTGCCGTGGCTGGAGCGCACGGTCGTGATCAGGGCGCCCAAGGCCGTCGTGTGGCCGTTCAAGCGGCTCGGCAGGGTGGGCGGCGTGCTGGGCCGCGCGCAGAACCGCGTCTCCAGCGCCGTCCACCGGCGGCTCTTCCTGCCGTTCTACCGGCACGTCCGGCCGCTGGTGCTGGCCCGCATCGCACGGCGCCGCGTCCTGCGGGACATCGACATGGCCCACGTCAAGCGGGTCATCGTGCTCGACGACACGTCGGCGCCGTTCGCCTGGCGGCTGGCCCGCCGGAATCCGGGCCTCACCGTGACGACACGGCAGGTGCGGACCCTGGATCCCGACGGCTGACCCTCCTCAGCACACGGCGGCCGACCCTCCTCAGCCGCGTACGCGTTCCGCCAGGACCGCCGCGACGGTCTCGGCCGCGCGGCCGTCGCCGTACGGGGTGCCGCGCGACACGGTCGGGGCGGGCCGCGTGGCGGTCGCCGTCCAGCGGGCGGAACCGAGCGCGCCGGGGTCCGGGACGAGTTCGTTCCAACCGCCGGCGAGCGTCTCCGGCCATTCGGTCTCGGTCCGCAGCGTGGTGCAGGGGCGTTCGAGCAGGAACGCCTCCTTCTGCAGCCCCCCGGAGTCGGTCACCACTCCCTGCGAGCCGAGCACGGCGGCCACCATGGCCGCATAGGGCAGGGGACGGCCGGGACGGACGGCGCCCCGCTCCAGCTTGATGCCGTGGGCCTCGGCCCGCGCGACCAGGCGGGGATGGGCGAGCAGCGCGACCTGCACCGGGAGGTCGGCGAGCGAGTCGACGAGCGAGCCGAGACGGGCCGGGTCGTCGGTGTTCTCCGCGCGGTGCAGGGTCGCCACGAGGTAGGGCCGCTCGGGATCGATCCCCTCCGGCAGGCCGGGGACGTCGCCGGGAGCGGCGAGGACCGAGTCGCGGACCCGGAGGCACACGTCCACCATCACGTCGCCCGTGCGGACGCTCCGGTCCGCGAGCCCTTCGGCGGCGAGGTGGCGCATCGCCTCGTCCGTCGGGGCGAGCAGCAGGTCGGCGGCGTGGTCGGTGAGGACGCGGTTGTGCTCCTCCGGCATGCGGCGGTTGAACGAGCGGAGCCCCGCCTCCAGGTGCGCGACGGGAAGGTGCAGCTTCACGGCCGAGACCGCGCCCGCCAGGGTCGAGTTCGTGTCGCCGTAGACGAGCACCCAGTCGGGGCGCTCCATCTCCAGGATCGGGTCCAGGGCGGCCATCACGGCGCCGGTCTGGACGCCGTGGCTGCCCGACCCGACGCCGAGGTGCACGTCCGGGTCGGGGATGCCGAGGCCGGAGAAGAACACGTCCGACAGGTCGGCGTCATAGTGCTGGCCGGTGTGCACGATGACGTGCCGGTGCCCGCCGGCGGCCAGGGCGGCGGCGATGGGAGCGAGCTTCACCAGTTGCGGGCGTGCGCCGACAACGCTGAGGACCTTCACTTTCCTGCTTCCTTCTCGATGAGGACCCTTGCTTCGGAACCGTCCGCGGCGGGGGTCTCGGCGTAGCGCTCGCCCGTCCGCGGGCACTCCCACGTCCCGGGCTCGTCCGGACGCTCGGCCAACCGGGCGCCGGCGCGGCCGACCCAGCCGATGCGGCGCGCGGGGACGCCCGCGACCAGGGCGAAGTCGGGCACGTCGCGGGTCACGACGGCGCCCGCGGCGACCATGGCCCAGCGGCCGATCCGGACCGGGGCGACGCACACGCTGCGGGCGCCGAGGGACGCGCCCTCGGCGACGTGCACGCCGACGGCCTCCCAGTCGGACGCGCGCTTCAGCTTGCCGTCCGGGTCGACGGCGCGGGGCTCGCGGTCGTTGGTGAGGACGACGGCGGGACCGACGAACACGCCGTCCTCCAGCACCGCCGGCTCGTAGAGGAGCGCGTGGTTCTGCAGCTTGACGTTGTCGCCGATCCGCACCCCGGACCCGACATAGGCGCCGCGTCCCACGATGCAGCCCGCGCCGAGCCGTGCGTCCTCACGGATCTGCGCGAGATCCCACACCGTGGTGCCGTCGCCGAGTTCCGCGCTCGGGTCGACCTGCGCGCTCGGCAGGATCCGGTGGCTCATTCGCTGCCTTCCTTGACGTTGCGTTGGTCGCCCGATGCCCCGGGCGCGAGACGGCGCCGCACGCGCCGCAGGCGCCGCCGCAGCGCCGTCAGCGGCGCCGTGACGTGCACGGTCAGCGGGCCGCCGAGCCGGACGTGGACGCGGCGCGGCGGGAACACCGACACGGTCAGCGGCCCGACGAGGCCGCCGCCGTCCGGGAGCCGAACCCGGACCGGGCCGCCCACGCCGTCGATCTCGATGGACGCGCGCCAGCCCCCGGGCCGGGCACCGGCCCACGAGACGTCGGCGCGGCGGCGGCCCGGCCGCCCAGGTTCGGGTACGAGCGGAGCGCGCAGGACCTCGCCGCCGCCGGGCCGCTGGAACAGCAGGCTCATGGACGGCGGCCGCGCGGTCAGGGCGGGCGGCGGCTCGCACAGCACGACCAGCCGCCCGTCCGGTCCCGGGGCGACCTCGACGTGCCGCACGTCGCCCGGACCGAACGCGCCGCCCGCCTCGAGAGCGAGCTCGCCCCGTCCCCGCGCGGGCAGCGGCCGTACCAGCCGGGGGCGGCCGCCGTCCTCGACGAGGGCGGCGGGGGGAAGATCGAAATCCCGCGGTCTGGTCACCGGGACGCTGAGCGTGTGCCCTTCCAGGGCCATCTCCAGGCGCACCGTCCACTGGCCGTCCGGCCACGAGCCCTGCGGCGGCTCGACGCTCGCCGTGAAAGAGGTGGAGATGCCCGTGTCGGTGCGGGTCACGGGGCGCACGTCGCACTCCACCCGATGGCGGCCGCCGCCCTCCAGCACCAGGTGGACCTCCGGCGCCCCCTCCTCCACGTCGCGGAGCTGGAGTTCGCCGTCGATCGCCAGGGCGCCGTCCGTCCATGCCATCGCCGTCAGGGCGCACTGGAGCCGCAGCGCCTCACCGGTCTCGAAGCACGCGTCGGGGATGTTCACGGAGGAGTCGCGGAAGAAGGGGTACGTGAAGTAGGCGTGCCCGTCGTCGAGGCGGACGCGGGGACGCTTCCCGCGCTGGAGGAACCGCAGGAGTTCGGTCAGTTCCGCGTCGAGATGGTGGTCGAGGCAGTACGCCAGCAGCCGGTGGCGGGGGGCGTAGCGCTCCAGCAGCGCCGGGGTGAGCCAGGCGGCCATGAGCTCCCGGCACCCCTTGAGGGTGCAGGCGCGCTCCTCGCCCGCGGACTTCAGGTACCGCTTCTCGAGCAGCCCGAAGACCTCCAGCAGCAGGTACCGGTAGTGCAGCCGCTCCCGGATCTCGCCCGGCTCGGTGTGCTCGGCGACCATCGCCATCGCCCGCCCCGCGATCGCGTGCACGTCGCTCGTCGGCGCGCCGCCGAGCTGGGTGCTGCTGCTCCCGTCCTCCCGCGCCGCCCAGTAGTAGCAGTCGTAGTCGGCCAGGACGGACACGCCGCGGGCGTTCAGGTAGGCGCCCGCGGTGAAGAGCTGGTCCTCGTGGGAGAGCAGGCCTTCGGTGAAGCGGAGCCCGGCGCGCTCGACCAGGGAGCGGCGGAACAGCTGGAGGGCGGCCATCGACATGCGGGGGAACAGGTCGCAGTCCGGGTCGAGCACGTGGGTGCGCTCGATGGTCCGCTCGAACACCCGGGGCACCTTGCGGCCGCCCGTCCCGACCTGCTTGCCGAGCACGATGTCGGTGCCGTTGCGCTCGGCCATCGCGGTCATCCGCTCCAGCGCCTCGGGGCCGAGCCGGTCGTCGGCGTCCAGGAAGAAGACGAACTCCCCGGACGCCCGCTCCAGACCGCGGTTGCGCGGCGCCCCCGCGCCGCCCGAGTTCGGCTGGTGGACGACCGTCAGCCGCTCGCGGTCCGCGGCCAGCTCGTCCAGCAGCTCGGCGCCGCCGTCGGTCGAGCCGTCGTCGACCGCGATCGTCTCGATCCGGTCGGCGGGCAGGGTCTGGGCGAAGACCGATTCCAGCGCACGGGCCACCGTGTCCCGGCAGTTGTAGACCGGGACGATCACGCTGACCAGGGGTTGCGGCATGGACCCTCTAGTGTCGGACGGGCTTTTCGGGGTCAACTCTAGGCGGGTTCGGAGCCGGCCGTGACGGCCTTGCGCGAGCCCCCGTACATCGTCGACCTGGGGCCGGCCTGCGCCAGCGCGTCGACGGCGGCGGCGAACCGGGTCATCGCGTCCGGGTGCTCGGGGCCCAGCAGGTAGTCGCGCAGCCTCCGCCGCTCCGCGGCCAGCGGGTCCTGGCCGGGGGTCGCCGCGACGGCGAGGATGTCGGGCAGCTCGCGGCAGTCCGGGCCCAGCAGGTAGGCGGCCGAGGCGGACGGGAACTCGGTCCGGAAGGCCCCCTCGTCCATCCCCTCGGGGTTGGTGACGACGTACGGCTTCAGGCTCGGGATGTAGTCGGAGATCACGCTGGAGATGTCGGTGATCAGCATGTCCGAGCGGTTGAAGCACTCGTAGAGGGAGGCGTCCGCGCCGGTGACCACCCGGTGGCCGCCCGCCCCGTCGCGGTTCCCCCGCTCGATCATCCGCATGAGCCGCTCGTGCACGGCCGCGGCCTCGGGGAGCCGCCGCCCGGTGTAGGGGTGCGGCCGGTAGATGACGCGCAGCCGCGGCCCCTGCTCCAGCAGGGTGCGGACGATCCGCTCGCCCATCCCGAGCAGCGAGCTGTAGCCGTGCTCGTTGTCCCAGCCCTCCCACGTGGGGGCGTACAGGACGGTGGGGACGGGCCCGCCGGACGGCTCGGTGGTGATCTCTCCGAGCTGCGGCCGGCCCACCTCGACGATGGCCTCGTCGCGCACGCCCGCGTCGGAGTTGCGGTAGCGGTCGCGGCCCGCCGGGCCGGCAACCCACACCTCGTCGAACACCTTGCTGACCGGGTTGGAGCTCGGGCCCTTGTCGCTGTCGCCGTGCCCGACGAACACGTGCTTGATGTGCTCCTCGCGGAGCAGGTGGAGGTTCTTGCCGGTGTTGCCCGGGTAGAGCGCGACCTTCACCGTGCCGAGGTCGAAGTTCATCATCTCCTCGGCACGGGTGATGCACACGACCGGCAGCCGGGTTGGCGCGAGCGCGCCGACGACCTCGGGGGAGCGGACGAGGACCATCGCCTTGCGCTCCAGCCGCTCCAGCGTCTCCAGCCACATGTTGGCCTGGTAGACGGTCGTGACCGGGCCGGTGAAGTACAGCACGACCTCGGGCTTGTAGCGCTTCACGCGGCGCTGCACGTCGCGGGTCATCCGGTCGGTGTTCAGCAGGGCGCGCATCCGGCGCAGCCGGGGCGTCTGCGCGGCCGCGGTGGCGGCGGCCGCCGCCGCGGTGCCGAGGAGCCCGGCGAACACGAGCGCCGGAACGCCGAGCATGAGTCCGGCGGTGCCGAACAGCAGCGGCAGGAGGTCGGCGTGGCTCTCCAGGAGGAGGATCAGCCGGGCCTGCCAGACGGGGTCCGGGCCGGGGAGCGCCGGCTCGCCCTCCCCGAGGTTGAGGGTGGCGAAGGGCAGCCGGTTGACGCGGCGCGAGGCGACGGCGCCGGCGAGGATCGCGGCCCGGAGCCAGTCGACCACCAGGAGGCCGACGGCGGCCAGCGCGATCGTCGTCCGGCCGGCGTCGCCCGCCTGGACGAGCAGCAGCACGAGGGCGCCCTGCCGGATCAGCACCCGCGCGCCGGGGGTCATCTGGCCCCAGCGCAGCGGCCTGGCCGCGTCCGGCAGCGACCGCCCCACGGCGAACTCGGCCGCGTAGCAGAGCACGGCGGCGCCGAGGAACGCCCAGGGCGCCCCGGCCGCGGCCGCCCCGATCAGCAGCCCGAGTGTGACGGGCAGCCAGAGCACCGATGAGTACCGCATGAGAACCGAGTACCGGGAGACGAAACGCCGCACGGCACACCTCCGTCTTGTCAGCGCCCCGGGGGGTGGTGGCGCAGTTGGGAGAGGGGAAGGGGGCTGCGCCCGCTGGGCCGAGCGGGCGCGTGCGGGGGGTGGGGCGGCGTCAGCCGGAGCGGCCGCCGGTGAGGGGGTCTTCACGGCGCACGTCGATGACCTGCCCGGTGAGGCCGGAGAGCAGGACGTTCAGGGAGGTCCGGGCCACCTGGTCGGCGCTCAGCAGGGTGTTCGGGGGCTCCTGGCCGAACGCCGCGGTCCGCATGGGGGTGCTGGTCCGCTCGGGGTTGATGCAGTTGATCCGCACGCCGTCGCCGGACCACTCGTCCGCCAGGGCCTGGGTGAGGTTCACCGTGGCCGCCTTGGCGGAGGAGTAGAGGCTGTAGTCGGCGCGCCCGCGGGTGTAGGAGCTGGACGTGTAGAGCAGCAGCTGCCCGCCGGTCTTCGCGAGGTAGGGGAAGGACGCCCGCGCGATGTGGATCGGCGCGAGGTAGTTGACCCGCAGCGCCTCCTCGATCGCGTCGGGCTCGATGGCGTCGAGCCGGCCGATCCGCAGCACGCCCGCCGTGTTGACGACGAAGTCGACGCGGCCGGTCGCCGAGTAGGCCTGGGCGAGCGCGGCGGCGACGTCGTCGGGCCGCTCGGCGTGGGTGCGGGTGGCGCCGCGGCTGTAGCCGAAGACGCGGGCGCCGAAACGCTGCCCGAGCTTCGCGACGGCGGCGCCGATCCCCTGGCTGGCGCCGAACACGACCATCGTCCTGCCGCCGAGCGCCTCGGCGTACTCGTCCTCGGTCAGGTCGGGGGCGTCGGAGGAGGCGAGCTGGAACAGCTTGTCCGCGACGAACATGTCGACCGGCTCGGTGACCTTCATGTTGTGCTCGTCGCCGGGGACGACGTAGATCGGGGTGCCGGGCAGGTAGCGCAGCACCACCGTGCAGTCGTCGGTGGCCTCGAAGTCCTCGTCCCGCCACGCCTTCTCGTAGGCGTCGCGGATCGTCGCGAGCCGGAAGCCCTGGGGGGTCTGCCCGCGCCGCAGGTTCGCCCGGCGCGGCACGTCGACGATGACGTCCTCGTCGACCTGGATGATCGTGTCGGCGGACGGGATGGCGACGTCCACCGCCCGGTGCTCGCGCAGCGCGGTCACGCAGTCGCGGATGATGCGCTGCGACAGCAGCGGGCGCACCGCGTCGTGGAACAGCACGCTGGTCGTCTCGGCCGGGAGGTCGGCGAGGGCGTCGAGGGCGAGTTGCGTCGTGGCGTTCCGGGACGTCCCGCCGGGAAGCACCGCCCTGACCTTGGTGCAGCCGGCCCTCTTCACGCACTCCTCGGCGTCCCTGATGAAACCCGGGTTCATCAGGACGAGGATCTCGTCGACGTCGGGGGCCTCCTCGAACACGGCCAGCGTGTGCTCGAGGATCGACCTTCCTGCGATCTTGAGAAGCTGCTTGGGAGTACTGAGGCCCATCCGCTGCCCGCTGCCACCCGCCAGGATGACGGCGACGACGCGATGCTCACCCTGCGGCGCCATGACCAATGCGACCCGTCCTTCTTTTTTCAAGGCAGCCAGAAAAAAGGCAGCCGAAACGAGATGTTCAGTCACCCGAGGGGGATCTCGTGTGGGCGCGGGTGGCGCGGCATTCGCAGGGTTGATGATCCGCACAGGGGGGAACTGTCGCCTCACTGTACCCGCTCTGGGGAACTTTGCGGCGAATTCACCGACGTTCCAGGGCCCTGCAACCCTTGCGTGGTGGGGCCTGACGTGGGGGACGGGGGTCCGTCACCGGCCGAACAGATGCCTCAGATCAGGCTCGACCGCCCAGCGGGTCACGCGCCGCACCGGGGGCGTGCTCAGCACCGTGACGAGGGCGAAGCAGGCGAGCACGACCGCGAGCACGCCCGGGATCGTGTCGAACCACGCGAGCTCGTTCCAGCCCTCGAACGTGAACAGCCGCGTCACGAACCCGTGCAGCAGGTAGCCGTAGAGGGTGGCGGCTCCGAGGTCGCTGTACCAGGTGCGGCGGGACGGGACGACGGCGAGGAACGCGAGGATCAGCACCGTCCCGGTGAGCAGCAGGCCGGCCCGCATCAGGGTCCCGGTGACCTCGTCCACGCCGAGGTCGGCGTTCGAGGAGTCCCAGTTCAGCCAGCGCGCGTTCATGTGGTCCTGGGTGAGGTAGGCGCCCGCGAACGCGGCCGCCAGGAGCACGGCGCCCGTGACGCGCGCCCACGGCCGCCGGACGATCTGGATCACCTCGGGCGACAGCGTCAGCCCGAGGACGTAGAACGCCGCCAGCCCGAGGATCCGGTACAGGTCGAGCGTGCTGCCGATGTCCGTCATGTAACCGAGGAGGCTGACGAGGACGGCCGTCGCCAGCGGGTACCGGAGCCGCCGCCACACCGGGGTGAGCAGCCGCCAGACGAACAGCGCCAGCAGGAACCAGGTCAGGTAGTAGGGGTCCAGCACGTCGAACTGGAACCGCCGCCCGTCGACCCCCCACGCGAACAGGCTGTAGAGGCACTGGAAGATCAGGTAGGGCGCGAGGGTCGAGCCGACCAGCCGCATCGACTTGTCGTCGGTGAGCGTGAACCGCTTGGACAGGTACCCGCTGACCATGACGAAAAGCGGCATGTGGAACAGGTAGATGAAGTTCCACAGCCCGGCCGCCAGCGGGACGTCCCGCAGGCCCGACAGTCCGTGCCCGCCGGCGACGAGCAGGATCGCCAGGAACTTGGCGTTGTCGAGGTGGGGGTCGCGTCCCCGGGGGGCGGCGCCGCCCTGCGTCCGCGGCTCGTCCCGCGCCCCGCGGGCTGGGGACGCCGCCGCCTCGGCGGAACCTGGGACCGCCGCCTCGGTCACGACGGACGCCTCGGGTGTCTGTGTCATGAAAGATCTCTGATCCTGGGAGGGGCTCCCGGAGCATACCTAACGAAACGGTCCGCGACCCTTGGAGTCACGGGGCGCTGTCCCCGCGTCACGGACGGGCATCCGGGGGAGGCCGGATTTCGACGGCCGCGGCGCGCGCAAGATCTCCTGAGAGGGGTACACGGCCCTTACCGGATTCGGCGCGGGGCCGGTCCGGCCGGCGCCGGGCGGGCGGGAGGACGGGGAGGGCATGGGATACGGGAGGTCCACCAGGCAGGGCGCGGTGATCGTCGCCGGCGGCGCCGTGCTGCTGGCGGGTGTCGCGCTGCTCGTCCTCCCCGGTCCCGGGCTGCTGCTCGTGCTGGCGGGTCTGCTCATCCTGTCGCGGGAGTTCCCGGCCGTGAACCGCTACGTCGAGCCCGTCCGCGACAAGGCGATCCGGGAGGCCGAGAAGAGCGTCACGTCCTGGTGGCGCCTCACGGGCTCGGTCCTCACGGGGCTCGGGCTGATCGGCGCGGGCGTGGCCTGGGGGCTCGTGCGGGAGCTGCCGCTCAGCGGCTGGAGCACGGGCTCGGGGCTCATCCTGTCCGGCTTCATCCTCTTCGGGCTCCTCTACTGGAGCTGGCGCCGGGTCAAGGCCCGCCGCGCCGAGACGTTCCCCGAGTGACGTTCCCCGAGTGACGTTCCCCGAGTGACGTTCCCCGAGTGACGTTCCCCGAGTGACGTTCCCCGGGTGACGGGCACCAGGTCAGGCGCCGGCTTCGGCGAGCCTCCGCCGTGGCCGGGCCCGGCCTCGCGAAATCTTCGAACGGGTTGATCCGGCGGCCCGGAATCCACGTGCAATGGGGTATGGGCATAGTTCTTCGTGTACTCGTGGCCGCCGGACTCGCGGCCGACGCCTACGTGCACTGGCGGTTCGCACCCGACATGGCCCCCGGGCCCAACACCCCCAGCGACGTCATCCCGGGAGACGTCCTGTTCCAAGGCCAGGCCATCGCGGCGGCCGTCGCGGGGCTGCTCGTGCTCGCCTGGGCACGCAAGTGGACGTACGCGATCGCGTTCGTCGTCGCGGCGAGCGCGGCCGGGGCCGTCCTGCTGTACTACTTCGTCGACTTCGGGCAGCTCGGCCCGATCCCGCGGATGTACGACCCGCAGTGGTACACCGACAAGACGATCAGCTTCGCCGGGGAGGCCGTCGCCGCCCTCGCCGCTCTCGTCGGCTTCTTCACCGTCGGCAGGAGGGAGGACGAGGAGGCGGACTCGTTCTACGAGGCCGTGAGGTGACGGCCGCGCACGGCGGCGCGTCCGTACGATGAGGGGCGTGCCGGCCGGGCACCAGGGGCGGTGCCAGCCGGGGCGCTGCCCGCCGGCCGGGCAGAGAGCGAGGCGTCCGTGCCGCCGCGTGACCGTACGCCGCCCCGCTCCGCCGGCGGCCGGACCCGTCCGAGGAGCGGCTACCGCGTGGAGGCGCTGGCGAAGGGCCTGCGCCTCCTGGAGCTCTTCTCCGAGCGGCGCCCGTCCATGAAGCTGACCGACATGGCGGCGGCGACGGGCCTGCCCCTGCCGACCGCCTTCCGCCTGGTGTCCACCCTCACCGCCGAGGGGTTCCTCGAACAGCTTCCGGACGGCGCCTACCGGCCCGCGCCGAAGGTGCTCACGCTCGGCTTCTCGGCGCTGCGCGGCCTGGACCTCGTCCAGCTCGCGGACGGGCCGCTGCGCAGGCTCGCCGACGCCACCGGGCAGACGGCGAACCTGGGCGTGCTCTCGGGGGACCACGTCCTGTACCTGGTGCGGCTGCGCAACAACGACCTGGTGACGGCCAACATCCAGGTCGGGTCGCGGCTCCCGGCCGTCCGCACCTCGATCGGCAAGATGCTGCTGGCCCAGCTCGACGACGCGGAGCTGGAGCGCCTGCTGACCCCCGAGTCCTTCGCCGGAGCGGCCGGTCCCAACGCCGCGGCCTCGCCGGAGGCGCTCCGGCCGGCGCTCGCGGAGATCCGCGGCCGCGGCTGGGCCGTCCAGGACGAGGAGCTCGCCTACGGGCTCCGGTCGGTCGCGGCGCCCGTCCGGGACGCGGCCGGGACGGCGGTCGCCGCCGTCAACGTGGCCGTCCCCGCGCGGGAGGTCCCGACGGCCCGCCTCCTGGAGGAGATCCGGCCGCTGGTCCAGCAGACGTGCGCGGAGATCTCCCGCCTGCTGGGCGGACGCTGAGACCGTTCACCCCGGGGCCCGGCTCACCGCTCGGCGGGCGGCAGCCCGGCGCGGGCCGGTCCCGCGACGAACCGCTGGGTGATGCTGCCCACGCCCTCCAGCTCGCTCACCAGCACGTCGCCCGGCTGGATGAACCGCTTGGGCGTGCGGGCGTTCCCCACGCCGGCGGGCGTCCCGGTGAAGACCAGGTCGCCCGGGAGCAGGCGGCAGACCCGCGACAGCCGGACGAGCAGCTCGGGCACGCTGTAGACCATCGCGGAGGTCCGCGCGCTCTGCACGGTCTCGCCGGACAGGCTGCACGAGATGGCGAGGTCGCACGGGTCGTCGAGCTCGTCCGGGGTGGCCAGCCACGGGCCGGTCGGGCCGAAGTTCCGGAACGACTTGGCGAGACTGAACTGCGGCTTGGAACCGGCGAGCTGCGAGGTCCGCTCCGACAGGTCCTGGCCGAGCGTGATCCCGGCGACGTAGTCCCAGGCGTCCACCGGGTGGACGTCGCCGCACTCCCGCGCGACCGCCACCACCATCTCGACCTCCCAGTCCACGGTGGCGGACGGCAGTTCGACCTCGCAGACGGGACCGGCCAGGCAGCTGGGGAACTTGGTGAAGGTCACGGGCGCCGTCTCGGGCGGGTACCCGGCCTCGCTCGCGTGCGCGGCGTAGTTGACGCCGATGGCGAACACCTGGGCCGGGCGCGGCACCGGCGGGCCGAGGTCCTCCGGCGCGAACGGCCTGCCCCGCGCCGGGTCGAGGGACCACGCCGCCCATTCGCGGAACGCGCGCCAGTGGGCGAAGACGGCCTGCGGGTCGGCGGGGAACCGGCCGCCGCTCGCCTCGGCGACGTCCACGGCGAGATCGCCGGAGGCGCCTGCGACGACGACGGCGGCCCGCCCGTCCAGGTTGGCGAACCTCACCAGCCGACCCGCTCCGGCGGCGCCTCGCCGTAGGCGTCCTGCCAGGAGACGACGGGGTTGCGCAGCGTCCCGACGCCCTCGATCTCGGCCTCGACGACGTCGCCGGGCCGCAGGTAGAACTCGAACGGGTCCGGCTGGACGGCCGCGACGCCCGACACGGTGCCCGTCGTGATGAGGTCGCCCGCGCTGTAGGTCTGCGGCGAGTGGTAGGCCACCAGGTGCGGGATCGACACGCGCATCCGGCCGGTGTGCCCGGTCTGCCGCGTCTCGCCGTTCACCCGCAGCTCCATCGCGAGGTCCTGCATGTCCTCGATCTCGTCGGCGGTGACGATCCACGGGCCGATCGGGCAGAACGTGTCGATGGCCTTGCTGAAGGAGAACACCCCCGACTCCATCTCGCGGCGCTGGATGTCGCGGGCCGTGACGTCGTTGAAGACGGTGAACCCGGCGATGTGCTCCAGGGCCTGCTCAGGACCGAAGAACTTGCCGGGCTTGCCGATGACGACGGCCAGCTCCAGCTCGTAGTCGAGCTCGCGGGTGAGGTGCTCGGGGTACACGATCGGGTCGTCCGGCCCGATGACCGCGTCGACGTTCTGGAAGAACACGATGCCCTTGTGCACCGGGTGCGACCAGTTGACCGCCTGGAGCTCCTCGTGGTGGTCGGCGAAGTTCCCCGCGGTGTGGAAGAACTTCTTCGGCCGGATGGGCGCGCGGAGCCGCACGTCCGCCAGCCGCAGCCGCTCCCCGGTCTCGGGGGCGGTGCCGCCGCGCTCGAAGAACGCCCGGGTGGACGGCACGTCGAGCTCGATGACGTCCTCGCCGTCCAGGCGGCCGACCCGGCCCTCGTCGAACGTGATCAGTTTCAAGACTCTCCTCTCGGCGCGGCCTGACCGGCCCCGGGGCGGATCAGGCCCCGACCATGTTGAACCCGCCGTCGGCGAGCATGTAGGCGCCCGTGATGTGGGAGGCGTCCTCGGTGGCGAGGAACAGGGCCGTGCCCGCGACCTTCTCGGGGGGCGGGATCTCGCCCATCGGCGTCTGCGCGATGAGCTTCTCGCGGCGCCCCGACTTCCAGTCCTCGCGCTCCAGGGTCGCGCCGGTCTCCATGAAGCCCGGCGCGAAGGTGTTCACGCGGACGGCCGGCGCGAACGCCGCCGCGTAGGACTTGGTGATGCCGAGCAGCCCGTACTTGGCGGCGGCGTACTGGGGGGCGCGCGCACTGCCCCGCACGACCACGGTGGACCCGATGTTGACGATCGAGCCGTGGCCCTGCTCCAGCATGCGGGAGCCGAACTCGTGCGTCATCAGCAGCGTGCCCTTGACGTCGACGTCGATGACGCGGTCCAGCGACTCCTGGGTCAGCTGCCGCCACGACATCTGCTCGGTCGCGACGTCCCCGACGTTGTTGACCAGGACGTCCAGAGTGCCGGCCCACGCGAAGGCCTCGTCGGCGAGGCGGCGGATCTCGTCCCAGGACGAGATGTCGGCCTGCACGACGAACGCCTCGCCACCGGCGTCCCGGACGCGTTCCGCCGTGCGCTCGGCGCCCTGCTTGGAGCTGTTGTAGTGGACGCCGACCCGGGCCCCCTCCTGCGCGGCGCGGACGGCGATCTCCGCGCCGAACCCCGTCCCGGCCCCGGTGACCAGCACCGTCTTCCCGGCGAACCGCGGGAAGATGCCCTGCTGCATGCTCATGTTCTTCTCCTGCCTGGGGTCATACAAGCGTGCGGCCGCCGTCGACGTACATGACGTGCCCGGTGATGAAGGCCGCGTGCGGCGAGGACAGGAACAGTATCGGGCCGACGATCTCCGCGGCCGTGCCCAGCCGCCCCGCCGGCACGAGGCGCACGAGCTCCTCGCGGACCCCCGGCTGCGCGAGGTACGCGGCGGTCAGCGGCGTCTCGACGTAGCCGGGCGCGACCGCGTTGACCGTGACGCCGTGGCACGCCCACTCGGCCGCCATGACCCGCATCATCTGGTTCATGCCGCCCTTGGACGCGGCGTAGGGACCGTGCTTGCGGTGCGCCAGGTGCCCGGACACCGACGACAGGAGCACGATGCGCCCGCCCCCGGCCTCCACCATGTGCCGCCCCGCCGCCTGCGCCGCGCCGAACGCGGTGGACAGGTTGGTGCGCAGCACGCGGTCCCACTCGTCCTCGGTGAAGTCGAGGATCGGGCGGCGGTCGTTGACGCCGACGCAGTGCAGCAGGACGTCCAGCCCGCCCATCGCCTCCACCGCCCGCCGGACGGTCTCGGCTCCGGCGCCCGGCTCTGCGAGGTCGGCCGCGAGCGTGTGCGCGCCGGTCCCGTCCGGTCCCCGGGACAGGGCGTCCAGGCGCGCGGGGTCGCGGTCGACCGCCGTGACGACGGCCCCGGCCCCGAGGTACCCGCGGACGCACTCCGCGCCGATCCCGCCCGCGCCGAGGACGAGCACCCGGGCGCCCCGCAGGCCCGGCCAGTCGCTCGTCGCGCCCGGCGGGCCATGAGCCGTAGCGGACCTGTCAGTCATGCACATCGCTTTCATTCCGCGAAAGTAGCTTTCACTCCGCCAAGGAGTATCCGAGGCGACGGGACCCGCCGTCAAGGGGCGCCCGTTCTTCGAGGACGGGGCCGCGCCTCTCGGTGCGCGGAGGGCCTTGACCCATCAAATGAACGCTCGTTTAATTGCGATATGGGGCGAATTGCGGGCGTCACCCGCGCGGAGACGCGCGAACGGCTGCTGAGCGCCGCGGCGGACGAGTTCGCCCGGCGCGGCTACGACGGGACGCGCGTCGCCGACATCGCGCGGGCCGCCGGCGTCAGCAACGGCGCCCTCTACGCGCACTTCGACTCCAAGGCGGAGCTGCTGGTGGAGGCGCTCCGCACGCACGGGCGGCGGCTGCTGGCCGAGCTGTTCGCCGCCGAGCCCGACCGCCCGGTCGTCGAGCTGCTGCTCACCATGGGGCGGTGGCTGCCGGAGCGCCGCGACGCCCGCGCCCACCTCGTCGTGGAGGCCCTCGTTGCGGCCCACCGCGACGAGGACGTCGCCCGTCCCATGCGCGACTACGTCGGCGAGCGCGCCGGCTGGCTCGCCGGGCTGATGGGCATCGGCCAGGCGGGCGGGGAGATCGACCCGGCGCTCTCCCGCAACGCGCTCGCCCACCTCTGCCTGCTGCTCGGGATGGGGAGCGCGCTCATCCCGCGGGACATGCACGCCGTCGGCGACGAGGAGTGGGCGGCGCTGCTGGCGCGGATCGCGGCCGCGCTCGCGCCGCCCGGCCCCGCCGCCCGCACGGGGGACACGCTCGCTCACACCGGAGGAGCCCAAGTGAAGGTGCAGATCGATCCGAAGCGCTGCCAGGGCCACGGCCGCTGCTACGACCTGGCCCCCGGCCTGTTCGGCGAGGACGACGAGGGCTACGGGGTCGTCCTCGGCGATGGCGCCGTGCCCGAGGGCGCGGAGCAGGAAGCCCGCCTCGCGAGCGCGAACTGCCCCGAGCGGGCGATCGACGTCCTCGGGGAGGCGTGAGATGACCGCGGACGACCGCTTCGGCAAGGACTTCCGGGACGAGCGGGCGAACCGCCCGCTCGGCAGGCGCAACGAGGTCGTCACCGGCCCGGTCTCCGACTGGGCGACCGACTTCTCCCACCTGGAACCGGAGTGGGCCGCCGACCCGTACCCGATCCAGGACGACCTGCGCCGGCGCTGCCCGGTCGCGCGGACCGAGCGGTTCGGCGGCGGCTGGCTGCCGACCCGCTACGAGGACGTCGCGGCGATCGCCTACGACACCGAGCGCTTCACGTCCCGCTCGGTCGTCATGAGCAACTTCCGGCCGCCGCGCGAGGTGGAGCCGGTCGGCGTCACGCCGCCGATCTCCTCCGACCCGCCGTTCCACCACGACGCGCGCAAGCTGCTGCTCCCCGCGTTCAAGAAGTCCGCGGTGGCGCGGCTGGAGCCCGCGACCAGGGCGTACTGCCACGAGCTCATCGACTCCTTCGAGGGCCGCGACGTCGTGGACGCCGCCCAGGAGTACGGGCAGCACATCCCGATGCGGGTCATCGCGGAGATGCTCGGCTTCCCGGCCGAGGACGGCCCCCGGTTCCGCGAGTTCGTCGAGAACGCCCTGGAAGGCGTCAACCTCCCTCCGGACGAGCGCATCGCGCGCATGGACAGGCTGTTCGACTACCTCCTCGCGCAGATCCGCGACCATGTCGCGAACCCGCGCGACGACCTCACCACCTACCTGATCGAAGCCGAGCTGTACGGGCGCAGGCTCGAACCGTCCCACGTCTCGGGGACGATGGCGCTGCTGCTGATCGCGGGGATCGACACGACCTGGAGCGCGATCGGCGCCTCGCTGTGGCACCTGGCGAGGACGCCGGCCGACCGCGAGCGCCTCGTCGCCGACCCGTCGCTGCTGCCGACCGCGATGGAGGAGTTCCTGCGCGCCTTCGCGCCCGTCACGATGGCGCGGCTGGTGAAGGAGGACATGACCTGGCGCGGCGTCGAGATGAAGGCCGACGACTGGGTCCTGCTGTCGTTCCCGGCCGCCAACCGCGACCCGGCCCAGTTCGACCGGGCGGACGAGGTCGCCATCGACCGCGAGGTCAACCGGCACGCCGCCTTCGGCCTCGGCATCCACCGCTGCGTGGGCTCGCACCTGGCCCGCATGGAGCTGCGCGTGGCGCTCGAAGTCTGGCTGGAGCGCGTCCCGTCGTTCACCCTGGCCGACCCGGCGGCGGTCACGTGGGCCGCCGGCCAGGTCCGCGGGCCCCGCACCCTCCCCGTCCGCATCACCTGAGGCCCCGCCCGCATCACCTGAGGCGTTCGGCGAGCCGGGGGAGCAGGCGGAGGGCGTTCTCCCGGCCGACGGCGCGGTGGGCGCGGCCGTCCAGCGCGGGATCGCGGTCGAGGTCCCGGGTGTTCAGCGCCACCTCGCGGGCGGAGTTCGCGGGCCAGTCGGTGCCGAACAGGACCCGGTCGGCGCCGACGGCGGCGATCAGGGACGGCGTGGCGTACGGGGAGACCGGCAGGGCCGTGTCGTAGTGGAAGCGGCGGAGCGCGGGACGCATCCTCGCCGGGAGCGGCCCGCCGTCCTCCCGCGCCGAGCGCTCGGCGCGACCCGCCGTGTACGGCAGGAACCCGCCGCCGTGGGACAGGATGACCGACACCCGCGGGTACCGGACGAGGGTCCCGGCGGCGACGAGGCTGAGCGCGGTGCGGGTGGTGTCCAGCAGGTAGTCGGCGATCCAGTCGCCGACGCCCGGCGCCTCGGGCAGCCCCTTGGGGGCGACGGGGTGGGTGAACACCACCGCGCGGCGCCGGTCGAGCTCGGCCCACAGCGGGTCGAACATCGGCTCCCCGAGGTAGTGCCCGGCGGCCGAGGTGTTGAGCAGCACCCCGTCCGCGCCCAGGTCGTCGAGGGCGTGGGCGAGCTGACCAAGGGCCAGGTCGGGGTGGAGCATCGCCACGTTGGCGAAGAAGCCGAACCTCGTGGGGTGCTCGCGCACCAGTTCGGCCAGCGACTCGTTGCACACCCGCACCCCTGAGACGGCGGTCTCGCGGTCCTGGAACACCTCGGCGGGCACCGGTGCGGACGCCACCCCGGCGGCGATGCCGTTGGCGTCCATCGTCCGCAGGGTGCCCGGCAGCGTCCACTGGGCCCAGGACGGCCCGCCGGTCGGCGGGAGAAGGCCCTGCTCGACCGCCCACTCCCGCATCCTCGGCGGGACGGCGTGGTGGTGGGTGTCGATCCTGCCGCGCGACCGCCTGGGGGTCGCGGCGGCCGCCTCGCCTGCCGGAACTGCCGCCGCCGCCATCGCCAGACCGGTCACCTGCAGGGCACGTCGGCGGGTCGTCTCGGGCATGCGCGTCTCCCTCGCTCATCGATGCGCCGCCCACGCTTCTTTCTCTAACGAGAAAGTCTCAAATGAGACTATATCAGAGACCCCTATGCTGGCTCCATGCTCGACGACCTGCTCGAACGGCTCCTGTCCGAGGGCGGCGACCCGGCCGTCCGGCACGTGGGGCTCGGCATGCTGCTGGCCGCCGCGCACAACCGGAGCCGGGCGGGCATGAACGACGAGCTGCGCGCGCTGGGCGTCGACGTGCGGGGGTTCAGCATGCTGCTCGCCCTGGAGATGTACGGGCCGTCCAGCCAGCGGCGCCTCATCGACATCACCGGCATCGACAAGTCCACGATGGTGCGCATCGTCGACGAGCTCGAGGAGGCCGGGCTGGTGCGGCGCGAACGCGCCCCGCACGACCGCCGGGCCCACTCGATCAGCCTGACCCCGGACGGCACGCGGACGCTGGAAGGCGGGCGGCGCGCCGGCGCGGAGGTGGGCGAGCGGCTCTTCGGCCGCCTGGACGGGGACGAGCGCGACCGGCTCGTCGCCCTGCTCCGCCGGATCGCCGAGCCCGCGGACGCGGACTGAGCGGTACGGGAGCCGTGTCGTGCCGCGGTTCGTTCCCCGGGAGGGCGGGTGCGGACCCGGCCTCCCGAGCAGGGGTTCCACCGGTTTGCCGCGGCGTATCTCCTGGTCGGAGGGCATCGCGGGGAAACACGGTGTTGCGTGAGGAAGCGGCGGCGCTGGATAAGAGGGAGTGGTGCGCGGTTCAGGAGCGCGCGGCGCCGTACGGGAGAGGGCACATGATCGTTTTGTCGGGCCGGTCGTCATGAGCGGCGCGGACGAGGTCGTCGTCCACGAGTCGCGGCCGGTCCGCGTCCTGGTCGGGCCGGAGGCGAGCGCTCTCGTCGCGGACGAGGTCGCGAGGCTCGGCGCCCGGAGGGTGCTCCTGGTCGCGGCGCCGTCCGCCGCCGGGGCCGCCGACCGGATCGCCGGGGCGCTCGGGGAGCGGCTCGCGGCGCGCTTCGACCGGCCGGAGCCGCACACCCCCGTCGCCGTGACGGCGCGGGCACTGGAGGCGGCGCCGGGAGCGGACTGCGCGGTCGCGATCGGCGGCGGCTCGGCGATCGGCCTGGCCAAGGCCGTGTCGGCGCGGACGGGCATACCGCAGGTCGCGGTGCCCACCACCTATGCGGGCTCGGAGATGACGCCCGTGCTGGGCGAGACCGAGGACGGCGTGAAGACCACGCGCCGCGCTCCCGGGCTGGCCCCCGGCACGGTCGTCTACGACCCCCTCCTCACCCTGGGCATGCCGGCCGGCCTGACCCGGACCAGTGCCGTGAACGCGCTCGCCCACGCCGTCGAGGCCATGTGGGCGCCCGACGCCACGGCGGTCTCGGACGCGCTGGCGACCGAGGCCGCCGCCGGCATCCTCGGAGCGCTGCCCGCCGTGCTCGACGACCCGGCCGGGCCGGTGGAGCGCGCGAGGCTCCAGTCCGCCGCGTGGCTGGCCGGGATGTGCCTGGCGCAGACCAGGATGGGGCTCCACCACCAGCTCGCGCACGTCCTCGGCGGCGCGTTCGGCCTCCCGCACGCCGAGCTGCACACGATGCTGCTCGCGCACGTCATGGCGTTCAACCTGCCGTCGGCGCCCGCCGCCTCGGCCAGGCTGGCCCGGGTGGCCGGGCCCGACCCGGTCGCGGTCGTCGCCGCGCTGGCCCGGGCGCACCGGGGCCCGACCCGCCTGTCGGCACTGGGCGTCCCCCGCGAGCGGCTCCGCGAGATGGCCGAGCGGGTGGCCGCCGACCCCTACCCCAACCCCCGGCCGCCGGACGCCGACGCGGTCGCGGAGCTGCTCGACGCGATGTGGTGAGGCGGACCGATGCCGGTCGTGTCGTTCCGCTGCCGCGGTACGGCCGGTGCCCTACTCTCACACCCCATGCGTGGACCATTGGTGCGACTGACGTCCGTCCTGCTCGCCGGGACGTCCCTGCTCGCCGCTCCCGCCGCGCACCCCGCGGCGATGGCCGCGGCCAAGGGGGACACCGCCGCCAAGGCAGACCTGGGCGAGGACCTCGACGCGATACTGTCCGACGGCCGTCTCAAGGGCGCCACCGTCGGCGCCGTGGTGCGGGACGCCGGGACGGGAGCCGTCCGCTACTCGCGCGGGCCGGCGGCGCGGGTGATGCCCGCCTCGAACATGAAGCTCTACACCTCGGGGGCGGCGCTCTCGCTCCTGGGGCCCGGGTACCGGTTCCGCACCGGCGTGTACGCGCGCGCGGTGTCCGGATCGACGGTCAGGGGCGACCTCTACCTCAGGGGCACCGGCGACCCGACGACGCGGGCCGCCGACTACGACCGGCTCGCCGCGCAGGTGGCGGCGCGGGGCGTCCGCCGGGTCGACGGCGACCTGGTCGCGGACGACACCTGGTTCGACGCCGTCCGCACGCCCTCGCACTGGGACCCGACCGACCTGCAGTACTACTACGCGGCGCAGACGTCGGCGCTGACCGTCGCGCCCGACGAGGACTTCGACGCCGGGTCGGTCGAGGTCTCGGTGCGGCCGGGCGGCGCCCCGGGCGCTCCGGTCGAGGTCGGGCTCGCCCCCGCCACCCGCACCGTCAAGATCGACAATCACGCGGTCACGGGTGCCCCCGGATCGCCCTCCACGCTGGCACTGAACCGGGCCAACGGGAGCAACACCATCGTGGTCAGCGGCTCCTACCCGGCGGGCGCCGCGCCCTACACGACCCTGCGCACGGTGGAGAACCCCGCCCTGTACGCGGCGGACGTCTTCCGGAGCGCGCTCCGGGCGCACGGCGTCAAGGTCAGGGGCACCACCGAGCGCGGCCGGACCCCGAAGGGCGCCCGCGCGCTCGCCGCCCGCTCCTCGATGCCGCTGTCGCGGCTCATGGTGCCGTTCCTCAAGCTCAGCAACAACATGGTCGCCGAGACCCTGGTCAAGGCGATCGGCCGGGAGAAGGCGGGCAGGGGGAGCTGGGCGGCGGGGCTGCCGGTGGTCGAGAGGTACGCCCGCGGCCAGGGCGTCCCCGCCGGACGGCTCCACATGGCCGACGGCTCCGGGCTGTCACGCGAGAACCGCACCACCGCGCAGGACGTCAGCACCATCCTGAGGAAGGCGCAGAGCGCGCCCTGGTTCGCCGTCTGGTACCGGGCGCTGCCGGTCGCCGGGGACCCGGACCGCCTCGGCGGCGGCACCCTGCGGTCGCGGATGCAGGGGACCCCCGCCGCGGGGAACGTGCACGCCAAGACCGGAACGCTCACCGGCGCCTCCGCGCTGTCGGGCTACGTCACCGACACCTCAGGGCGGCGGCTGGTCTTCTCGGTCGTGCTGAACGGATACCAGGGTGCGGCGCCCAAGGACATCGAGGACAAGGTCGCGATCCGGCTGGCCGGGGGAGACCCCGCCGCGGTCCGGACGTTCCGCGCCTCCGGAAGCGCCCCGCAACTGGAGTGCTCCTGGATCGGGAGCTGCTGACGGGCAGTTCCCCGGCCACCGCCTGTTCCCGGCCACCGCCTGTTCCGGCCACTGCCTGTTCCGACCACCGGCGGGGGCGCGTCCCGCGAATGAGGGACGCGCCCCCGCCGGCGCGGGTCACCCCTTGGGGACGTAGAGGCGGATGTCGTCGACGTACGCCTCGCCCTCGTAGTAGTTCAGGTGCGGGTCGCCGATGATGAAGGAGTCGGGGTAGGCCGAGCCCTTCGGCCAGCTGTGCTCGGTCGTGTACGTCCCGGCCGGGCCCTTGTGGACGAGCCTGCGGTCGAACCGGCCGTCGTACTCGCCGGGTGTCTGGTTGTAGTGCCAGATCGGGCGCCCGTTCTCCACGAAGTCGTGGTGGGCGCGCAGCGTGATCTGCCCGGTGTGCAGGAACGGGCCGCTCATCTCCAGCGTGTAGCCGGTGCGGTCGCGCTCGATGGCGAACCGGTAGGCGGCCTTCGGCAGCAGCTCCGGCCGCAGCTCGGCGCTGGTCAGGTGCCCCTCGAAGCGGCCGCCCGGCCCGTACCGCCGGTCCATGGACGCCTCTCCGCAGGCGGTCTTGGCGTAGTACTCGTTGCTGATGTTGTTGTTGGCGGTCTCGCGGAACAGGTCGCCGCGCGGGAACAGGGCGTTGACGCCGTTGAAGGTGCCGTCGAACGTCCGGTACATCTTCCGGGTCCGCGGGTTGCAGGTCGCGGCGTTCTTCCAGCGGGCGTCGTCGCTGTAGTAGCCGTCCATGATGACCTTGCGCCGGTAGTGGATGCCCGGGTTGCCGTGCGGCGCCGGGTTCGCGTAGTCGAGGATCGTCAGGTAGTAGAACCCGTTCTCCCGCGTCACGTCGGGGTACTGGCACCGGGACCTGCCCGGCAGCGCGCCCTGGAACGTCCACGGGTACCGGGTCTTGCACGGCTCCATGGTGTATCCGTTGTGCCGGCCGCCGTAGTCGAACGTGCCGTTCCGCTCGCCCCCGAACTGGATGCCGCGCAGCGTCATCTCCACCCGGTAGTACCGGGGCAGCGGACGGGTCGGCCGGATGAGGACCCCCGCGTCCCAGCTCGGCTCGGAGATCCGGGCGGCCGTGTGCCCGCCCGGCAGCGACACGGCCGACAGGCCCGGCCGGGAGTCGGGGCGGCCGTCGCGGTCCTTGTCGACGGCGGCGACCTCCGCCGTCAGCCATCCCCGCTGCCCGAAGGCGACGCGCTTGCGGAACACGTTGAGCGTCTTCAGCTGCCGCTCGAACAGCGGTCCGCTGAGCCTCCTCCACGCCTCGCCGTCGTCGTCGAACGCGTCGACGTGCCATGGGCTGCGCGGCCCCTGCGGGTCCAGCCGCCAGGGCGCGCCGTCGACCCGCAGCGGCCGGTCGAACCGCTCCTGCGCGACCAGCCGCCACTGACCGCCCGCGGAGGCCCCCACCGGCCAGCCCGCCGCCACGACCGCGGCGGCGCCCGCCCCCGCGGCCACTCCCGCGACTCTCCTGCTCATCCTCAAGACGCACACCCCTCCCGCAGAGCGCGCGACCGCGCTCCACTCCTGGACGTCGCAACGCAGGGGGATTATACGAACACGGAGAGTGATGTCTCGGGAGGCTGGTCATGAGGTGGGTCGGCGCTGCGCGGGCGAGGGTGGCTTATGTCGCGATCGTCGGATGCCGGTCGTAGAGTCGGCACATGTCGCGGCGGCGTTTCGATCAGGCCATGCAGTCCATGCGGACGAGGGAGCCGCGGGTCCGGGAGGACGCCTTCGACTTCCTGCGCGAGCACGCCGATGCCTATGTCGGCGAGCTGATCGCGGAGTTCGCGGCGGAGGGCGACGACCCGGGCCTGCGCTGCTGGCTGCTCGAACTGATCGCCGAGGCCCGGTCGCCGGACGCCCTGGAGGTGTTCCGCGGCCAGCTCGACGGCGAGGACGAGTCGCTGCGGTTCTGGGCGGTGCGCGGCCTGGAGATGCTCGACACCCGCGAGGCCGAGCAGGTGCTCGAGCAGGCGTACGCCAACGGCCTGATCTTCTAGCGCCCGGTGCCGGGCCGCCGGGGGCGCGGGAGCCGGCGGGCCCCCGCGCCCCGGCGTCACCCCAGGCGGGCCTCGATGGCCTCGATGATCCGCGGGCGCATCTCGGCGGCCCGGATGACGGCGTCCACGGAGCCGACCTCGACCGCGCGGCGGATGTCGTGCACCCGGTCGAACTCCGCGGCCACCTCGCCGAGCTTCTCCGTGCGGACCGAGGCGCGCAGCTCGTCCAGCTCGGCGGTCAGCGTCGCGCGGGCCGGGCCCGTGGACGCCGCGACGCGGGTCTCCAGCTCCCGCACCCGCGGGTCGGCGGCGGTCCGGGCGTTGACGTCGGCGGCGAACACCGCCGCCGCGGCCGGGGCGCCGCCGAGCACCGACGCGAACGAGCCCTCCAGCGCGAGGACGGTCATGTTCGGGTTCAGCGCCTTGGAGAACACCACGAACGCGCCGCCGTGGTAGCGGGAGATCACGCAGAACACGATGGGCCCCCGGAAGTTGACGATCGCGCGGCCGATCTCGGCGCCGTACTCCAGCTGGAGCTGCCGCATCGACTCCGGCGAGCCGTCGAAGCCCGACAGGTTCGCCAGCACCACCAGCGGCCGGTTGCCGCTGGCCGCGTTGATCGCCCGCGCGGCCTTCTTGGACGACTTCGGGAACAGCGTCCCCGCGGTGTAGGCGTCCGGGCCGTCGGTGGGCGGGAAGCCGCGCCGCGGGACCGACCGCGACTCGATGCCGAGCAGGCACACCGGCATGCCGCCGAGGTGGACGTCCTGCACCACCGCGGTCTCGGCGTCGGCCATGCCCGCCCAGCGCTCCAGCACCGGGTGGTCCTGGTCGGACAGCGCCCGCATCACGGCCCGGATGTCGAACGGCTTCTTGCGGTCCGGGTTCGCCTCCGGGGAGAAGATCTCGCCGACGGTGGTGAACTCGCTGCCCTCCAGGAGGTGCGGGAAGGCGGAGACGTCGCGGTCGGCGGGGTCGCTCGTGCCGGCGCGGCGCGGTCCCGGCTCGCCGGGCGCGACGTAGGTGTGGTCGTAGTGCGACATCAGGACGTCCCGCGCGGCGAGGAGGTTCGGCGCCCAGTACTGCGCCTGGCCGTTCGGGCCCATCACCCGGTCGTAGCCGCCGATGCCGAAGTTGTCCTCGGCCGAAACGCCGCCGGAGAAGTCGAGCGCCTGCTTGCCGGTGAGGACCATCGCCGAGTCCGGCGTCATGACGAGGACGCCCTTGGTGTGCATGAGCATCGTCGCCTCGGCGTTCCAGTACGGCTGGGCGCCGACGTTGATGCCCGCGACGACCACGTTGATCTCGCCGCCGTCCTGGGTGAACTCGACGATCCGCTTGAGCGCCGCGGCCACCCAGTCCATGTTCTCCGTGCCCGACTCCATGGAGATCCGGGCACCCGAGGACAGCGCGTACCACTCCAGCGGCACCCGCATCCGCTCGGCCAGGTCCAGGGCGGCGATCACGCGGCGGCACTCGGGCTCCGACAGCGCGCCGAGCGACTTGGTCGGGTCGCCGAGCAGCACGACGCGGGTGACGCCCTGCGGGTGCCGCCGGGTCCGCTTGGTGACGACGCCCGCGACGAGCGCCGCGGTGTTGCGGCCCTTCGGCCGGTCGACCGGCACCAGGACGCCCCCGCCGTCGAGGTCGTGCTCGACGAAGTCGCCGAGCAGGCCGGTCAGCTCGTACGGGTAGACGGTGCCCCGGCTGCTCGCGCGCAGCACCTTCTGGCGGTAGCCGTCCAGCGGCTCGACCGGCTCCTCCGAGGGCGCGCCGACGGTCAGCCGGGTCCCGCCGGTGGCGTCGAACGAGACGCGGACGGCGACCTTCACCGGCTCGCCGGTCCGCGGGTCGCGCTGCCGCGCGATGAGCAGGACCTCCTCCAGCCCCGCGCCCGCGGCCGTCGGCAGCATGCGGCCCGCGATCCGCTGCAGCTCCGCGCGGGTGAGGTCGCTCGTCGGCCAGACGTAGATGACGATGCGGTTGGTGGGGAACCGCTTCTTGGACGGCCGCCGCGCCTGCGCCCGGCGGATCGAGTCCAGGCAGGTCGCCAGGGTGAACTCGGCCGTCGGCAGCGAGCGCAGCCTCCCGTCGCCGTCGCGCAGCGCCGTGAGGTCGCGCACCTGCGCGAACGCCACGAGCCGGTCGTCGGACGGGTTGTCGCGCGCCACGCACTGGAAGAGGTAGACCTCCTCGTCGGAGGACGGCAGCCGGGTGAGGTCGAACTTGTGCAGCCGCTCCATCTGCATCCGCCGCGCGATGAACGGGTGCAGGCCGCGGATCAGCCGGTCCTCGGCCATACCCCCTGTGGGGGGACGACCCCCCACACCCTCCGCATCGCTCCGCTCATCCGTACCCCCTGTGGGGGGGCGACCCCCCACACCCCCCGGATCGCTCCGCTCATCCGTACCCCCTGTGGGGGGGCGACCCCCCACACCCCCCGGATCGCTCCGCTCATCCGTGCCGCCGCCCTCGGCCGGCCCGAACGTGAAGTGGTGGTGCATCACGGCGCCGCTGCTGCCCGCGACCGTGGTGGTGAGCCGGCGCACCTGCGGCGGCAGCGGGTGCGCGTTGACGGCCTCCTGGAGCGCGGCCGCCATCGCCTCGTGGTCCTCGGGCTGCCGCTCCCAGGACAGGTAGACGTCGGCGTCGACGGCGGCGCCGCCGTCCGCCAGGTCCGCGAGCCCGCGCAGCGCCGCGCCGAGGGCGTCGAAGCCCACCGCGCAGGACGCCAGGCGCGAGCCCTCGCGCTCGGCGACCACGAACGAGCAGCCGCCGGCCTCCTCGGTGCGGACGCCGGTGAGGCCCTTGTTCCCGTAGTAGCGCCGGGTGAGCACCTCCAGCATCACGGCGTTGTTCCGGTTGCCGCGGACGAGCCGCTGGCCGAGCACGCGCACCAGCGGCTCGGTGCTGCGCACCATCTCGGCGATGAGCTCGTCGCGCTCGGGCGCGTCCGGGTGCTCGTCGAGGTGCCGCAGGTTCCGGCGGACGCGGGCGTAGACGGCGGCGCGGTTGCGGCGCAGCAGCGGCTGGGCGAACCAGGCGAACACCACGCCGCAGGCGAGGTCGTAGACCACGGGGAAGCGGACCTGCGTCGCGGCGATCAGCCGCTCCAGCGCGAGGCCCGCGGACTCGCGCAGCGCGTCGTCCGGCGGGGGCTCGCCCAGCCACTCGCGCAGCAGCGCCGCCACGACCGAGGCGTCGGCGGACGTGCGCTGCTGCGCCAGGAAGATCCGGAACACCGCCGCCTCGAGTTCGGGGGAGCGCTCCAGGTCGGCGACGCCGTAGTGGCCGAGCGCCTTGGCGAGCTTGGCCTGGAACGCCTCGGGCAGCCCGGCCCGCTCCACGTCGAGGCTCTGCAGGTAGGTGTGGAAGTACTCGCGGGCGCTGTGGACGTGCCCGCCGTCGGTGCCGTCGCCGCCCGCGGGCCGGTCGCGGCCCAGCTCGGCGAGGTCGGCGAACACGTCGAAGAGCGCGAGCTCCTCGGCGACCGGGCGGTGCCCGTCCGCGGCGGCGGCCCGGCGCGCGGCGAGGTAGCCGTCCAGGGCGCGGCGCTCGTCGTGCGGGTCGACGTCGAAGCCGAGCAGCAGGCTGCGCAGGTCCTCCAGGCCGCGCCTCGTGCGGTCGCGCGCCGGGGCGGCGCCGGGCGCGGCGGGCAGGTCCAGCTCGACCGTCCCGGCCGCGGCGACGTCCGCGGCCTCGGTCTCGTCGGCGAGAGGCTCCAGCCGCAGCAGCGGCGCCCCGGTCTCCACCTGGCTGCCGACGGAGACGACGCACTCCTTCAGCCGCGCCCTGAACGGTGCCCGCAGCACCGTCTCCATCTTCATGCTCTCCAGCACCAGCACCGGCGCGCCGGCCTCGACCTCGGCGCCCACCTCCAGCGGCGCGGCGACGACGAGCGCGGGCGCGGGCGAGCGGACGACGCCGCCCTCGTCCCGGCTGACCCGGTGCGCCACGCCGTCCACCTCGACGAAGTGGACGGGCCCGTGGGTGCCGGTCAGCAGGCGGTACCGGGTGCCGTTGACGGTGATCTGGCCGAGGTGCCGGTCGAAGCGCTCCAGCTCGACGTCGGCGGTGCGCAGGTCGCCGCCCGCCTCGACGGCGACGCGGAACCGGTCCGCGCCGACCCGGGCCACGCGCACCCGGTAGCCGGCGCCGCGCAGCTTGAGGTCCAGCGGGCGCCCGCTCTCGTGCCGCGCCTGGGGGCGCCCGCCGGACGCCGTCGACAGCAGCCGCCGCCGCTCGGCGCCCTCCGCCTCCTCGTAGGCCTCGATGGCGGCGGCCGCGAGCGCGACGGCCGAGTGCCGGTGCGAGACGAGCCCGCCCTCGGCGCGGACGCGGTCGATCCAGCCGGTGTCGGCGCTCGCGCCGATCACCTCGGGCCGGTCGAGCAGGTCGAGGACGAAGCTCTTGTTCGTGGCGCCGCCCTCGATGATGACCGTGGTCTCGGTCATCGCGCGGCGCAGCCGGCCGAGCGCCTCGTCGCGGTCGCGGCCGTAGGCGATGATCTTGGCGATCATCGAGTCGAAGTCGGCGGGGATCGTGTCGCCCTCGCTCACCCCGGTGTCCACCCGGACGCCCGGCCCGGCGGGCAGGTCGAGCCGGACGATGCGGCCCGGCGAGGGGGCGAAGTCGCGGTCGGGGTCCTCGGCGTTCAGCCGGGCCTCGATCGCGTGCCCGCGCTCCGCCGGCGGCGCGCCTTCGAGCCGGCCGCCGGAGGCCACGTGCAGCTGCGCCTTCACGAGGTCGAACCCGGTGGTGGACTCGGTGATCGGGTGCTCCACCTGCAGGCGGGTGTTGACCTCCAGGAACGCGAACATGCGGTCGCCGGGGTGGTAGAGGAACTCGACGGTCGCCGCGCCCCGGTACCCGACCGCGACGGCGAGCCGCTCGGCCGAGGCCTTCAGCTCGGCGGTCTGCTCGGCGCCGAGCACCGGCGACGCCGACTCCTCGATGATCTTCTGGTTGCGGCGCTGCACCGAGCAGTCGCGCACGCCGAGCGCCCACGCGCTCTCCCCGTCGGCGATCACCTGGACCTCGACGTGCCGGGCGCCGGTGACCAGGCGCTCCAGGAACACGACGCCGCTGCCGAACGCCCGCGCCGCCTCCTGGCTCGTGCGCTCGTAGGCGTCCGCGAGCTCGGCCTCGCCGGTGATGACGCGGATGCCGCGCCCCCCGCCGCCCGCGGTCGCCTTCAGCATCAGCGGGTAGCCGATCTTCGCCGCCGCCGCGAGCGCGTCGTCGAGGGTCTCGACCGCGCCGCGGCTCCACGGCGCGACCGGCACGCCGACCTCCTCGGCGATCAGCTTCGCGCCGATCTTGTCGCCGAGCCGGCGCATGGCCTCCGCGCTCGGCCCGACGAAGGCGACCCCGATCCGCTCGCACAGCTCGGCGAACGCCGGGTCCTCGGCGACGAAGCCCCAGCCGACCCACGCGGCGTCGGCGCCGGTCTCCACCAGCGCGCGCTCCAGGACCTCCAGGTCCAGGTACGGCCGGGCCGACGCGGGCCCGAGGTCGTAGGCGAGGTCCGCCTCGCGGACGAAGGTGGCCGTCCGGTCGACATCGGTGTACAGGGCGACGGTCTCGATCCGCGTCCCGCTCTCCGCGGCGATGTCCCGTACGGCGTGGATGAGCCGCATGGCGGCCTCACCCCGGTTCACGATGGCGACACGACTGAACACCCGACCGAGCCTCCTGCTAGATGGTTGCGGCACCGGGACACGGCGCACCCGGACACTGTTCACCTTTCCGCCCAGAGGGCGGCGGCGCCATGCCGCCGACAACGCACGCTACGCCGCTTCAGTTGTAGGAAACCTGCAAAACGCGCGGCCCACCCTGCACGGGGAGCGGGCGGAGCACGGCCGCCCGCCTCTCCCGCGAAGGGGTCAGGACACGGAGGCCGGCTCCGGTTCCCGTGACGCCTCGGACCGGGCCGGTCGGCTGCCGAAGCCGGAAAGGATCGCCTCCAGCATCGGCAGCGCGCGCCCCGCCCTCTTCGCGCGGATGACCAGGTCCCACGCGGGCTCGAACTTCTTCCAGCCCCCGGCGTAGGCGGCGTGCCTGGCCTTGCCGCGCAGGGTCGGCTTGGTGGCCGCGCCGCGCAGGATCGAGCCCCACCGGTAGAAGTCGCGGTAGGCGCGCCAGTAGCCGTCCTCCAGTTGCCGGGCGGTCATCTTGGCGGGCTTGAAGACGACCGTACGGGTGTCGTACCGGTCCCAGTCGGAGTGCAGGAGCCGGCCGGCCTTGGCCATGCGGTCGTAGAGGCGGGTCCCTGGATAGGGGGTCAGGATGTGGAAGGTGGCGGTCTCGATGCCCTGGCCGACCGCCCACTCGACGGTGCGGTCGAACACGGCGGGGTCGTCCTCGTCCATCCCGAACACGAAGCTGCCGTTGACCATCACGCCGTTGTCGTGCAGGCGGCGGACCACCGCGCCGTAGTCGCGGTCGATGTTCTGCCACTTGCGCTGCTCGGTGAGGTTGCCGGCGTTGACGGTCTCGAAGCCGACGAACAGGCTCCGCAGCCCGGACTCGACGGCCTTCTCCAGGAGCCCGGGGTTCAGCACCGCCTTCACCGTCCCCGCCGCCTGCCAGAGCCGTCCCATGCCGCGCATCCCGTCGAACAGCGCGGAGGCGAACCGGGCGTTGCCGAACAGGTGGTCGTCCAGGAAGTACAGGTGCCGCCCCGGCAGCCGGTCGATCTCGGCGAGCGCCGCGTCGACGGTCTGGGTGTAGAACGACTTGCCGCCCTCGAAGAACGCCTCCTTGTAGCAGAAGTCGCACACGTGCGGGCAGCCGCGCGACACCACGATCGAGTTCGGGACCAGGTAGCGCTCGCGGGCGATGAGGTCGCGGCGGATCGGCGGCAGCCCGCCGAGCGTCCGCTCGGCGGAGTCGTAGCGGGCCGCCGGGCGCCCGGCGCGCAGGTCGGCGAGGAAGCGGGGCCAGGTGTCCTCGCCCGGTCCGCGGAAGATCGTGTCGGCGTGCCGGGCCGCCTCGTCCGGGAGCGAGGTGACGTGCAGCCCGCCCAGGCAGACGTGCGCGCCCCGGGCGCGGTAGAGGTCGGCCAGCTCGTAGGCGCGCCGCGCCGAGGTGATGTAGACCTGGATCACCACGAGGTCGGGCTCGTCGGAGGTGTCGACCTTCTGGACGTGCTCGTCGGTCAGCGTCACCTCGTCGTCCGGGCCGAGGTAGGCGGCGAGAGTCGCCAGCCCGAGCGGCGGGAACAGCGAGTACTTGATCGGTCGGAAGAACGGCGACGTCGCCTCGGTCAGGGCCGGGAGGATCATCTTGACGCGCATGCCTCATTGGACGCCGCCCCGCCGCGCCGGTGGCGTCCGTCGTGTGCGGATCGTGTGGAGACTCCGTGCGGGCGCCGCCGCTCAGTTCGCGGTCCGGAGCTCGGGGAGGGGGCGGAGCCCGGGTGCCAGGGCGAGGGTGACGGCCAGGGAGGCGGCGGCCATGATCGCCATGGCGGTCGCGGGCGAGGTCGCCTGGGCCGCGCCGCCCGCCAGGGCCGCGCCCACGCCCTGCATGGTGACCATGCCGGCTCCCTGCAGCCCGAGAGCGTGCCCGTGCAGGGAGTCCGGGGTCAGCGCCAGGAGGCGGTCCTGGAGGAGCAGGGTCGCCGCGAAGCCGACGGAGGCCAACAGGATGGCGGCGGCGGCAAGCGGGAGCGGCGGGTCGACGGCGAACAGCAGGTAGGGGACGGCCAGCAGCAACCGCAGGGCGGGGCCGACGCGCTCGCGCAGGCCCGCCGGGATGAAGCGGCCCGCCACGGTGTCCCCGATCAGCATGCCGACGGCGGCCACGGCGAGCAGGAGTCCCGCGTGGTTCGGGGAGTAGGAGACGAAGAGGGCCTCGCAGCCGACGATCAGGCCGTTCGGCACCCACATCGCGAGGTAGGTGTGGCGGCGCGGCGCCGAGGAGAGCAGCCGCACGTTGGTGCGCCACGTCTCCGCCGGGCTGGGGCGCCCGGCGGCCGCCGGCGGGCGGCCGCTCAGGCCGGCGACAGCCACCACCGCGGTGAGCAGGTAGAGCGCGGCGCCCGCGAGCAGGGTGACCCTGGGTGAGAGCGCGACGACGAGGACGCCGCCGGCGGCGAAGCCGCAGATCTGCATCGTCCCCACGGACATGTTCAGGACGGAGCGGCCGAGGAGCCGGCCCTCGCTGGGAAGGATCCGGCTCATCAGGCTGTGGCGGACGCCGCCGCTCAGCGAGGCGACCGTACCGAGCCCCAGCACGATGGCGAACAGCGCCGCGAGCGGGAGGCCGGGGACGGCCAGGACCGCCGTCCCCGCGCCGAAGAGCACGGCCATGCAGGCGAGCGCCGCCCTCGGCGGCAGGCGGTCGGCGGCCGACAGCAGCGTCAGCGCCCCGGCCAGCTGGGCGAACGAGCCGCCGAACATGCTCAGCGCCGCCAGCAGCGGCGACCGGGTCGAGTCGAAGACCAGCACGCCGAGCGCCAGGCCGCTGACCGTCTGGGCGGCGACCTGGACCGTGAACGACGCGAAGAGCGGCGTGTACTCCGGGGTGTGGAAGAGATCCCGATACGTGCGCATGATCGACAGGCTCGGACGTACCGCGAGGCGACCGCTAATGTTTCGCGTGGAGGCGAAACATGGGCTGGTGGCTGGTCAACGCGGACACGCTCGCGAGCGGGCGGTTCGTGATCTCGGCTCTCGCGGAGACCACGGCCTGCGTGAAGCTCCTGGCGAAGGGCACCGCCGCGCATCCGAGGGAGCGGTCCTGGCTTGACGACCACCTGCCCTGCTACCGGCGGACGCTCCGCCGCGACCCCGTCACCGCCGCGCTGCTGGACGCCGCCCTCGGCGCCAGGACCCGGTGGATCGCCGACCTCCTGACCCCGCCGCACCCGGGTGTGGGCTCACCGACGTTCCACGAGGAACTCGCCGCCGTCCGCGAGACCCCGCCCGAGCGCGCGTACGCGGACCTGGAGGTCTCCTTCGGGGGGCCGCTGCCCGCCGAGCTGCGCCGCCCCGACGCGCCCGGGCGGATCGCGGGCCTCCTGGAGTGGGTGTGGACTAACACCGTCGAGCCCGACTGGGAGCGCCGCCGCCGTGTCATGGATGCCGACGCGGTCGCGCGCGCCGCGCAGCTGAGCCACGGCGGGTGGGCCACCGCGCTGGACGACATGAGCCCGGGGATGCGCTGGCTCGGCGACGGCCGCCTGCAGATCAACGTCTTCGACTACCCACCGCGCGACGTCTCCGGCGCCCGGCTGCTCTTCGTGCCGGTCACCCCGCGAACGGGCTGGGCGGCCTGGAAGGAGCCGGACCCCGACCGGTACGCGATCGTCTACCCCTGCTCGGCGCCGCTGGCGGGCGCGGGCGGTGCCCCCGTCCCCGAGGCGCTCGAACGCCTCCTCGGGCCGGGGCGCGCCCGCGTCCTCGTCCTGCTGGAGACCCCGCTGAGCACCACGCAGCTCGTGGCGCTCACCGGCCAGGGCCTCGGCTCGGTCGGCCGCCACCTCCGGGTGCTCCTCGACGCCCGGCTCGTCGACCGCCGCCGCGCCGGACGCTCCGTCCTCTACTACCGGACCGCCACCGGCACCGCCCTCACGGACGGCGTTCAGACCCCCGGCGACCTCGCCGAGCCGACCTGAGCCGCCCCGGCCCCCTCCTCGCCGAGCCGGGGGAGGCGCCGGCCGAGCCCGCCGGGCAGCCACCAGTTCCAGTCGCCGAACAACCTCATCAGGGCCGGGACGAGCACCAGCCGCACCAGGGTCGCGTCCAGCGCGATCGCGACCGACAGCGAGAGCCCGAACTCCTTGAGCTCCAGGGTCCCGGCCGTCAGGAAGCCGCCGAACACCGCCACCATGATCGCCGCGGCGGCCGCGATCGGGCGGGCCGTGTGCTCGACCCCCGCGGCGACGGCGGCCTCGTTGCCGTGGCCGTCCTCCCACGCCTCTTTCATGCGGCGGATGAGGAAGACCTCGTAGTCCATCGAGAGGCCGAACAGCAGCACGAACACGGTGATCGGCAGGTACACCTGGACGAACCCGGGACTGTGGAAACCGAGCAGGCCTTCACCGTGCCCCTGCTGGAAGACCCACACGGTGAGCCCGACCGACGCGGCGGTGACCAGCAGGTTCATCGCCACGGCCTTGACCGGCAGCGCGACGCTCCGGAACACCGAGAGCAGGAACAGCAGCGACAGGCCGAGCACGAGCGCCAGAACGTAGGGGAGCTTGCCGGTGGTCTCCTCGGACAGGTCGGCGAAGGACGCGGTGGCGCCGCCCACCAGCACCTGCTGGTTCGCGGCGGCCCTGGGCGCGATGTCGCCCCGGATGTCCTCGACCAGGTGAGCGGCCGCCGGCGAGTCGATCGGCACCGAGGGGACGGCGTTGATGAGCAGCCGCCCGGAGCCGGGCAGGGACTCGACGTCCGCGACCCGGCGGTCCGCGCCGACGAGGTCCGCCACCCGCGCGGCCTCCCGCCGTCCGGCGGCGTCCAGCGCCGCGCCGTCCGGGCCGGTGACCACGATCTGCACCGGTGACACCGCTCCGGGGCTGAACGAGCGTTCGAGGACGGTCTGCGCCTTGGCGGTCGGCCGCCCTTCCAGGGACGCGGTGCCGAGATCGATGCCGTACCTCAGGCTGGGCAGCGGGAGCGCGGCGGCGACCAGGACCGTGGCGGCCGCCAGGCCGAACGCGACGGGCCGGCGCATCACCAGGCGCGCCCACCGCGCCCACGGCCCGTGCGCGGCGCCCGCGCCGGCCCGGGTGTCCGCCGGGCGCCACCGCTCGGGCAGCGACCCGGCGTCGACCCGGGGCCCGAGCACGGCGAGGACGGCGGGCAGCAGCGTCAGCGCCGCCGCGAGGGTGCACACCACCGAGACCAGGACGCCGACGGAGATCTCGCGGAAGACCGGGGCTCGCATGACGAACAGCGAGCACACCGAGATCGCGACGACGACGCCGGAGAACAGCACGGTCCGCCCGGAGGTCGCGACCGCCGCCCCGGCTGCATCGGCGACCGCCTCGGGCCGCCTCGGCCCGCCCCGGGTCACGCCGCGGTGGGCCAGTTCCTCCCTGAACCGGCTGACGATGAACATGGCGTAGTCGATGCCGATGCCGGTTCCGATCATCGTGATGATCGTCAGCAGGAAGGTGTCGTAGGAGAACCCGAACGTGAGCAGGCAGACGGCACCGAACGTGAGGACCAGCCCCGCCATGGACAGCAGCAGCGGCAGGACCGCGGCCGTCACGGCGCCGAACGCCAGCACCATCACCGCGAGCGCGATCGGCATGCCGATCGCCTCGCCGCGCTCGGCGTCGGCGCTCCCGACGACCGTCTGGTCGTTGGTGATCGGAGAGTAGCCGGTCAGGTAGGCCGCCACACCGCCGCCGGCGCCCCCGCGCCCGGCGGCGTCGCGGACGGCCCCGTCCAGCGCGTCCTGCAGCCCGGCCGCCCGGGCCGCCCGCTCCCGGCCGTCCCCCTTGAGCCCCACGACGGCGAGCGCGGCGCGCCCGTCGGCCGCCACCTGCCCCTCGGCCCGCGGGTCGAACGGGCCGATGACCGTGACCACGCCCTCCTCCCGGCGGGCCCGGTCGACCGTCCTCTGGACCACCGCCTTGCGCTCCGGGTCGTCGATCCGGCCCCGCGCGGTGTCGAAGACGATGACTTCCTGCTCGTCCCCCTGGCCGGCGAAGTAGCGCTCCACGAGCCGGGAGGCCCTGGTGGACGGCGCGCCGTCGACGCCGTAGTCGGGGGCTTCGAGCCGGTTCGCGAGCACGGGGAAACTCGCCCCGCAGGCGAGCAGCAACGCGATCCAGATGAGGATCACCGACCGGCGGTGCTCGGCCATGAGGGTGCCCCAGCGACGTCGTCTCATCATCCGCCTCTCAGCAGGGTCCGCACGGCCTCGGCCGCGTCCGTGAGATCGAGTTCGGGGTCGAGGACCAGGTGCAGCAGCAGCCCGTCCAGCAGCGCTGCGACCACCGTCGCCGTCCCGGACGCGGACGCGTTCGCGGTGACGTCACCCGCCCGCTGGCTCCGCTCGACCAGTTCGGCGAGCGCGGCCCGGAAGTTCCGCACCTCCGCGGCGATGGGCTCGCGCAGGGCCGGATCGCGGGAGGACTGGCGCAGCGTTTCCAGCAGCAGCCCCATGGCCGGGTCCTCGAGGCCGCCTTCGGTGAACCAGGCGAGCGTGCCTTCGAACATCTCCTGGACGCTGCCCGCCGTCCGGAGCGCCTCCAGCGGCTCGGCGAGCGCCTGAAGGGTCGCCGTGACGGCCGCCTGCCGGAGCACGTCGTCCTTGCCCTGGAAGTGGTAGCTGATCACGCCGTGCGGCACCCCGGCCTTCGCCGCGATCGCCCGCATGGTGACCCGCCCCCACCCCAGTTCGGCGATCAGCGCGCCGGCCGCCTCCAGGATCGCCGCTCGCGTCGCGGCGCCCTGCTCGGCGCTCGTCGGCCGACCACCTTGTCCATTTGCTTTGGCCACTTGGCCAAGGTATGCCCGTCCATTGCACAATGCAAGAGAAGTCTCGTAGCGGTGCGAGCCCTGCCACTGGGAGGAGATGCCCGATTCGCCGCGTTGACCTGCGGCCGCCCACATCAGAGCCTCATGAGGGAACGCGTCTCAGAGCAACGCATCCGGTGGGCGTGTGGGGCGGGCTCGCCCGGGTCTACTGGGCGGGCTCCCGGTCCTCGGACTCGCCGGACTCGGCGGCGCGGGGCGGCTCGGCCGACTCTCCGGTGAGGTGCTCCATGGTCCCCGTGAGGTCCAGGAGCCGGTCGAGCTGCGAGGGCCGGTCGGTCAGGACCAGGCCGACGCCCGCGGCGGTCGTCCGGCGGCGGACCATCAGCAGCGCGGCCAGGCCCGCCGAGTCGCACATGCCCATCCCGCCGCAGGCGAGTTCCAGGTCGCGGACGTCCGGGTGGTCCTCCATCTGCGCGCGGACGGTCGCCACCAGCGTGTCGGCGGTGTAGAAGTCCAGGTCGCCCTCGATCTCGATCCGCAGCCCCCGCGCCCCGGAAAGGGTCGCGACGACGCGCAGCGGAGTATCGGGGACAAAGGCGGTCATGCGGTCCTTCCTTCGGCACCGCCTGCCGGGAGCGGGGTGGCGTCGGCGGTGTCCGGCTGCGGCTGCCGGAGCGTGTCACAGGCGCGGGAGAGCAGGTCCATGGCGCGGGGGTAGTCGACGAGCTGCTCCGCCAGCAGTTCGAGACCCGGCAGCAGGCTCCGGGCCGGGACGCCCCGCGCGGCGAGGATGCCCGCCGTCCACTCGATGAAACCGGTGAACAGGTCGCGGTCGTCCACGTAGAGGGCGGTGGCGAGGAAGTCGACGATGTGGGCGATGTCCTCGGCGGTGTGGCGGAGCTGCTGGTCGGTGTAGTCGGCCATCGCGGGGAAGCGGGCCGGGAGCTCGCCCATCACGTGCCGCACCAGCTTGCGCGCCGTCCGGCTGATCTGCGTGTACTCCTGGTCGGCCAGGTGCGGCAGGTCGTCGATGACCTGGTGGATGGGCGGCGGCTTGGGAAGCGGCCCCTCCGCCAGCCGGTCGGCGGCGGAGCGTGCGTCGGGGGCCCAGCCGTCGGCGCCGAGCAGTGAGGCGTACCGGCCGTCCGGGCCGTACGCGGCGCCGCCCACCAGGACGGGGGTCCCGGTCGCCTGGCAGGCGGTGATGGCCGCGTGCGCGGCGGGCAGGCGGGTGGCGATCGAGGACGACAGCGCCACCACGGCCGGGTTCGCCCGGTGCACGTGGGAGATCAGATGCGGGGTCGGCACCTGGGCGCCGAGGTAGTCGACCTGCCAGCCGCGCAGCCGCAGCACCTCGGCCAGGATCCGCGCGGGCAGGGCGTGCCACTCCCCGTCGATGCACGCGACGGCGACCCGGCCGCGCGGGGCGCCGCCGTGCCGCGCCATGGCCTCGCGGACGGCCGGATGGTGCGCCAGGGCCCCGATCGTCCGCTCGTTGATCGCGGTCGCGGTGTGCTCCTGCGCGACCGTGAGCCGGTTCGCCGCCCACTCCCGCCCCACCCGCGCCTGGAGCGGGGCGATGACCTCCAGCAGGACGGACTCGGCGTCCGCCCCCCGGTCGAGCGCGGTCGTGACAGCGTCGGCGGCTGCGTACTCGTCGCCTGCGATGACGGCCTCCCAGAGCCCGTCAGCCCAGCCGCCCGGCCCCGGGGACGGCCCGCGGTGCTCCGCGGTACTGGTCACGCGGTGAACCTCCCCGGTCCCTGCCCCCCGACGGCGCTGAGGTGGAAGCGCCGGGGGGCGGTGATGGCGACCACCGCCATGTCGTCGTGCCTGCCCGTGCCCACCCATTCGGCGGCGAGCATGTGGACCCGCTCGACGAGGGCCTCGGGGGGCATGCCTCCGCAGCGGGCGAGCTCGCCGCACAGCCGCTCCTCGCCGAACATCTCGTCGCCGAGCGGGCCGCCGAAGGCCTCGGTGATGCCGTCGGTGTAGAGCAGGCACGTGTCGCCCGGCTCCAGCAGCACGGTCGCGGTCGTGGAGGAGATCTTGTCCAGCACCCCGATGAGGGACCCGCCGGTGTCGGGGGCCTCGACCTCGCCGCCGGTGCGCACGACCAGCGGACGGGCGTGGCCGGCGCTGGTGAGCCGCAGCCGGACGTTGCTGCCCTCCCGGCGGACCGAGGCCATCACGAGGGTCACGTAGCGGGTGGACTCGCTGCTCAGCAGTGTCCCGTTCAGCAGCTCCAGCACGCGCCTGTGGTCGCCCGCCATCGGCAGCAGGGCCTGCAGCGTGTTGCGGATCTTGCCGGTGAGGACGGCGGCCTCCAGGCCCTTGCCGCACACGTCCCCGAGCACGACCAGCGACTCCTGCTCCGCGCCGGAGTCGTCGGCCGACGCCGGGTGCAGGTCGTAGAAGTCCCCTCCGACGCGCTCGCCGGCGCCGGACGGCCGGTAGCGGGCCGCGAGCTCCACCTCGTCCAGCCGCGTGGTGCGCGGCGGCAGCAGGTCGCGCATGAGCGTGTCGGTGATGGACGCCTGCTCGGCGTACACGCGGGCGGCCGACATGGCGGCGCCGGCCCGCGCGGCGAACAGGCGGGCGATCGTCTCCTCGCCCTCGGAGAACGCGCGCCGCCCGCCCCGGCGGAGCAGCACCAGGGCCCCGGCGGGCATGCCCTGCCCCGGGAGCGCGGTGACCACCATCGCGCCGAGGTCGCCCAGGTCCGTGCGGACGATCCAGGAAGGTGCGGCGGTCGGGTCGAGCGAGCGTGAGGGCACCGGCGGGAACCCCTGCATGGCCTCCGCGAGCCCGGGGACCTCCGCCGGGTCGACGAGGAGCTCCTGATGGTCGACCAGGCCGTCAGGGCCGCAGTAGGAGACGGGGTACGCCCGGCCGGAGCCGGGTGCGATCACGAGGGCGGCGTCGGCGAGGTACCGCGCCGCCAGGTGGACGGTCACCTCCATGCACCGTTCCAGGTTCAGCGACGCCAGCAACTGGCTGGACGCCTCCGCCAGGAAGGCCGTCCGCTCCCGCTCGTCGGCGAGTTCGCGTTCCAGCCGCCGGTGCTCGGTGACGTCGAACAGCCACCAGACCGTTCCGAGCGCGCCGCCCGGCGGGGCACCGGCGGCCCCAGGGCCCTCGTCGGGCACGCCGTGGGCCTCGAAGACGCGGTCGCCGATGGAACCGTTCGCGAGCGGGCCGGGCCGCGAGGCGCCGGTCTCCGGCAGGTCGTCGGCCGCCACTTCGGAGAGGGGGGCGTCGGCCAGGGAGTGGTGTGCCTCGGCCAGCCAGGCGGGTGCGGCGCCGTCCAGCCGGACGCCCGGCTGGACGCCGAGCAGCAGGCGCGCCGCGTCGTTGAGCCGCGTGACGGTTCCGGAGGGGTCGACGGCGAGGGCGGGGTACGGGCCGGGCCCGAGCGCCGGGTCGAGAACGCGCTGGGGGGCGTCTATGCCTTGAATCAGTTCCATCACGTCGCAGCCTGCGGCGGGACCACTTCCTTCCTGCACTGAGCCGCCGAACGAGGATCCTGTCCTCGCCACCACCCTAACCACAACAAGACAGTTGCCGGAAGGCAAAGATTCGTCGGGTTTCTCGTCTGCGCGCCGCGTCACGGCCGGTAAGGGGCGAGGTCAGCGAGTGTGGGCGGGACCTCATGAATGCTCTCCGCGTTCCGGGGTAGCCTCGGCTCAACAGGAGGTTGAGTCTGGTGATGGACGCGGTACAAGACGGAAAACATACGTCGTTGCTGCTGTGGCACGACCCTCACGACAGACTCCGGATAAGCATCGAGAATCGCGACACCTGCGTTCTTGCCCGCGTCGATGGCGAAATCGATTACCTGACGGCCGATGCCTTCCGGGAGCATGTTCTTTCTCACTCTCCGGGTACATGGCGGATCGTTCTTGATCTGCAGGATGTCCGGTTCTGTGATTCCTCCGGGCTGGGAGCCCTGGTGGGTCTCTGGAAGACCGTCAACGCCCGGCGGGGACGGCTGGTGCTCAGCCGCCCGAGCCCGGTGTGCGGCCGGATCCTCCAACGCACGGGCCTCGACGAGCACATGCTGATCAGTCCCACGCTCCGGCACGCGTTGGCGACGGTCGCCGCCGAGCAGGCCGATCCGCGGCCTTCGCCATTGATTCCCAACGCGCGCCAGGACGCGTCCTGAAAGCACCGGCCCGGCGCGAGGGGCGACGCGCGACCCCTCGCTCGGAATGACCAGGCACTCCTCCTCGCACGGGTCCTTTGCCGGTACCCAGGTCTCACTTGTCTCGGCCGTCACTCTCATATCTCGATCGAGACACATCGCATTGACGTAGCGCGCGCACCCTCCGGCCCGCCCAGCGGGGGCGGGGTGATCGCGGCCGCGGCGGCCACCCGATGGCGGCGCCCGCCGACCAGCACCGGACCAAGGTCACAGACGGCACGACCGGGCCCCACGGGTGGTCGGGGCCCGGCCGTGACATGGGTCACTCGGTCACTTGGTTCATTCGGTCACTTGGGCGGCATCAGGACGCTGTCGATGATGTAGACGGTCGCGTTGGCGGTCTTGACATCGCCGCAGACGATGTTGGCGTCGTCGCCGACCGTGAAGGACTCGCCCGAGCCGCTGCTCTTGAGCATGGCGCCGTTCAGCGTCTTGAAGTCGCCCGCGGCGAGCCCGCTCGGCGCGACCTGCTGACCGACCACGTGGTAGGTGAGGATGCTCGTCAGCGTCTTCTTGTCCGACAGGACCTTGTCGAGCGTCGCCTTCGGGATCTTCTCGAACGCGTCGTTGGTGGGCGCGAACACGGTGATGTCCTTCGAGGAGTTGAGCGTGTCCACCAGCCCGGCCTTCTTCACGGCGCCGACCAGGGTGGACAGCACCGGGTTGTTGGACGCGGCGGTCGCGACCGGGTCGGTCGACATGCCCTGGAAGCTGCCCTTGCCGTCCGCCGGGACGGCCGAGCAGGCGGGCCCGAACGGCTGCCCGGAGGCAGGCGAGCCGCTCATCGAGGTCGCCGGCGCGGACGACTCCGCCGGAGCCGCGGCGGCGTCGCCCTTGCCGTCGTCGCTGGAGCAGGCCGCCGCTCCGGTGGCGAGGGCGGTGGCCGCGAGGACGCTTGCGAGGATGCGGTTGCGGTACATGGTGAACTCCTTCGTCGTGGACTTCCGGTGTGACTTCCGGTGTGCGGGACGCGGTCGTGTGCGGGGGAGCGGACGGTTCAAGTCACGGTGACCACCACCGAATGCCAGCCCGTGGCGCCGTCTGGGAACGGCGGGGCGCGGTGTCCGGGCTGCGTGCGGCCGGTCCCGTCGGTGGCGCGGCAGCGGAGCGTGTGGGAGCCGGGCCCGGCGTCCCACTCGGCGACCCACTGCCGCCACGTGTCCAGGCCGGGGACGGGGGCGAGCCGCGCCTCCCGCCAGGGCCCGTCGTCGACCTGCCATTCGACGGCGTCGACGCCGCGGTGCTGAGCCCACGCGGTCCCCGCGACGGTGACCCGTCCCGCCCGCACGCCCGCGAGCGGCTTCGGCACGTCGATGCGGGAGAACGTCTTGACCGGGGCGTGCTCGGCATAGCCGCGCTCCGTCCAGTACGCGCGGTCGGTCGCGAAGCGCGTGACCTTGAGGTCGACGACCCACTTTGTGGCCGAGACGTAGCCGTAGAGCCCCGGGACGACCATGCGGACGGGGAAGCCGTGGGCGATCGGCAGCGGCTCGCCGTTCATGCCCACGGCGAGCATCGCGTCCCGGCCGTCGAGGATCGCCTCGGCGGGGGTGGACAGCGTCATCCCGTCCGCCGAGCGGGAGAGGATCTGGTCGGCGCCTGAGCGGACCCCCGCCCGGCGCAGCAGCGGCGCCAGGGGCGCGCCCAGCCAGCGGGCGTTGCCCGCGAGGTCGCCGCCGACCTGGTTGGACACGCACGACAGGGTGATGTCGCGTTCGATCAGCGCCTCCCGCAGCAGGTCGTCGAACGACATCTCGACGGGCCGGGCGACCATGCCGTGGATGCGCAGCGTCCAGTCGCGCGGGTCGACCTGCGGCAGGGCGAGCGCGGTGTCGACGCGGTAGAAGTCGCGGCCGGACGTGTGGAACGGCGTCATGCCCGCCGCCCGGACCTGCGCGCCCCGGGGCACCGGGCGCGCCGGGCTCGCCGGGGGCGGAAGCCGCAGCCCCGCGCGGACGGAGGAGACGTCGCCGCGGCGCAGCAGTGCCCGCCCGAACACGCCGCCTGCCGCGGCGACGCCGGCCACCCCGGCCCCGGTCAGCAGCACGCGCCGCCGATCCACCTCCGTCCCGGGACCGGTGTCCTTGGAGCGGCGCCGCGGACCGTCCGGCCGGTCCGCGGCGCCGTCCTCGTTCGTCTCGCCGCCGGCCTGTGCGGCGGTGCCGTGCTCCGCGCGGGAGGACGGGCGGGCGGCGCGCACCAGCAGTGTCAGCGCGGCCATGCCCGCCAGAGCGCCGACGATCGACGGCACCGCGTCGGCGGGCCCGGCGACCGGCCTGGTCAGCGCCGCGCCGACCCCCACCGCGCCGAACGCGCCGAGCCCGAGCAGGCCCCGTGCGAGCCGGCGCCGGCTCAGCAGGCCGACGGCGAGGGCCGCCACGGTGATGCCGGCGCCGAGGCCGGTGAGCAGTACCGCCTTGTCCGCGCTGCCGAAACGGCGGATCGCGAAGTCCTTCAGCCATCCCGGGGTGAGGTCGACGAAGCCCGCGCCGACCGCGAGCAGCGGCGCGGACGACGCCCGTCCGAGCGCGCCGGCCGCCAGCTCCGCGATCCCCATCGCGGCCGCGGCGGCGGCGAGGCCGCTCAGTGCGGCGGCCAGGCGCCGCGGTTCGGTCGTCCGTTCGTCTGCCACGACCGGTGTTCGGGGCCGGACGCCGCGCGGATGGGTCCGAATCTCCATCGGGATTCAGACCCATCCGTTGGGCCGTCCGCACCGAATCACCAGTGTGGAGATGAGCGAACCGGCCGAAGGGCCGCGCCTCGCGGGGGCGGTCGGAGTGGAGCCGCCGGACCTGGCCGAGCTGCTCGGCCGCGTCGCGCGCGGCGACCAGGAGGCGTTCGGAGAGGTGTACGAACGGCTCGCGGGGCCCGTCTACGGGCTGGCGCTGCGGGTCGTCCGCGACCCCGCGCAGGCCGAGGAGATCGCCCAGGACGTGCTGGTGGAGCTGTGGCGCAAGGCCTCGCACTACCGTCCGGAGCGCGGGAGCGCGATGTCGTGGGCGCTGACCGTGGCGCACCGCCGCGCCGTCGACCGGGTGCGCTCCAGCCAGGCCGACCGGGACCGCGAGGAGCGCGCCGCCGCTCCGGCGCCCGAGTACGACGAGGTCGCCGAGGAGGTCGGCGTCCGGCTGGAGCACCAGCAGGTCCGGCGCTGCATGGGCGGCCTGACCGAGACCCAGCGCGAGTCGATCACCCTCGCCTACTACGGCGGCTACACCTACCGCGAGGTGTCCGAACTGCTCGGCGTCGGCCTCGCCGCCGTCAAGACCCGGATGCGCGACGGACTCATCCGGTTGCGCGACTGCCTGGGGGTGCAGCCATGACCGACGACCCGAACGGCTCCGACCTGCACCGCCTCACGGGCGCCTACGCGCTGGACGCGCTCCCGGACACCGAGCGGGGCCGCTTCGAGCGCCACCTGCAGGGCTGCGCGGCCTGCGCCGACGAGGCCGCGGGATTCCGCGAGACCGCGGCCCGGCTGGCGCTCGCGGCCGCCCGGCGGCCGCCGGCGCACCTGCGCGGCCGGGTCATGGCGGAGATCGCCCGGACCAGGCAGTCGCCTCCGCCGCTCGCCCGCCGCCTGCCGTCCCCCCGCGCGGGCGGGCTGACCTGGCTGGCCGCCGCGGCGTGCCTGGTGCTGGTGCTGGCCGGCGTCGGTGCGGCATGGCGCCTGCAGCGCTCCGCCGACCGCGAGCAGTCCCTGAACCGGCAGGTCGCCGCGGTGATGGGCGCGCCGGACGCGCACACCTCCACCGTCCGGACGCCGGACGCCGCCACCGTCACGGTGGTCTCGTCGCGCTCGCTCGGCAAGGCCGTCGTGACCACCTCCCGCCTGCGGCGCCTGCCGCCGGCCAGGACGTACCAGATGTGGTGGCTCGGCTCGGCCGCTCCGCGTTCCGCGGGGACGATGAACCCGTCCGAACCCGAGCGCCCCGCCGTCTTCTCCGGGCTCGGCGACGCCCGGCGCATCGGCGTGACGATCGAGCCGGCCGGCGGATCCGCCCGCCCGAGCGGCGCCCCGATCCTGACCCTCGGCGTCGGCTGAGGGCGAGAGACCGGACCCGCCGCCGGACGGGACGACCTCCGGCGGCGGGTCCTCCCACCCCCGGCCGGGCCCGTGCTAACTTGGCCATGTGAGCAACTTGGCCGACCGACCAAATTCTCCGCGCGGCGACCGCCGGCGGCGGCAGCTGGTGGACGCCGGGGTCGCGCTCCTGGCCCGGGAGGGCTGGCCGGGCGTCTCCACGCGCGCGGTGGCCGAGCGCGCCGGGACCAACCCGGGCCTGATCCACTACCACTTCGGCGGGCTGGCGGGTCTGCACGCGGAGGTCTTCCGCCAGGCCACGGACCTGGTCGTCGGTCCCATGGTCGCCGAGCTCCTGGCCGCGCCGGACGAGCGCGCGGCACTGGAGAGGATGCGGAACCTGCTGGGCGAGGCCCCGGCCGACGAGCGGGGCGCCCGGCTGGCCGCCGAGCTGATCGTGGGCGCCGTTCGCGACCCCGGCCTCGGCGCGGTGCTGCGCGACGAGCTCCGCCGGGCCCGCGCGCAGATCGCGGACCGCCTCCGGCCGCTGCACCCGGACTGGCCGCCCGCGCGGCTCACCGGAGCGGCCACCCTCATCACCGCGGCGATCGACGGGCTGCTGCTCCACTACATGATCGACGGCGACCTCCCGGTCGCCGACGCCCTGGCCGCGGTGGACGACCTGCTGGAGGGGCGGGCATGACCGCTCCCCCGGCCCGCCGCCCCGCGCCCCCGACCCCGAAGGACCGGACATGGAGATCATCGACAGGCCCGCCCCGCCGACCGGACTGCGCCGCCTGCTGTGGCGGCTCCCCATCCGGCTTTACCGCATCGGGCTCGGCCCGCTGCTCGGTCGCCGCATCATGCTGCTCACCCACACCGGCCGCGTCTCCGGCCTGCCGCGCCAGGCCGTGATCGAGGTCGTCCAGAAGGACGAGGACGGCTACGTGGCGGCGTCCGGGTTCGGCCCCCGCGCGGACTGGTACCGCAACGTCATGGCGAGCCCGGACGTCGTCCTCCAGGTCGGCGGGAAGCGCGTCCAGGCGACCGCGTCCCCGATCCCGGCCGGCGAGGGCGGCGAGATCATGGCCACCTACGCCCCCCGCCACCCGACCGCCGCACGGAAGCTGTGCAAGCTCATGGGCTTCGCCGTGGACGGCACCGCCGACGACTACCGCGAGGTAGGCCGCCACATCCCCTTCGTACGCTTCACCCCGCGCCCCTGACGGCCCGCGCGGTCAGGTGTCGGGCTCTACCAGGCCGGTCTGGTAGGCGGCGACGACCAGTTGGGCTCGGTCGCGGGCGCCCAGTTTCGCCATCGCGCGGCTGACGTGGGTGCGCGCGGTGGCCGGGCTGATGAACAGTTCGGCGCCGATCTCCTGGTTGCTCAGCCCGCGACCGATCAGGGCCAGCACCTCCCGCTCGCGCTCGGTGAGCACCGCGAGCCGGTCCTGCGCGGCCTTGGACGCCGTGTGCCGCGCGGCGAACCGGCCGATGAGCCGCCTGGTGATCCGGGGCGCGAGCAGGGCCTCCCCGGCCGCGACGACCCGGATCGCGTGCAGCAGCTCGGCCGGCCCCGCGTCCTTGAGCAGGAACCCGCTGGCACCGGCCTGCAGCGCCTCGAAGACGTAGGCGTCGGTGTCGTATGTGGTGAGGATGAGGACCCGGACGTCCTCCAGCCCCCGCATCCCGGTGATCCGCGCCGTGGCCTGGATGCCGTCCAGGTTCGGCATGCGGATGTCCATGAGGACGACGTCGGGGCAGGTGGCGCGGGCCAGTTCGACGGCCCGGGCGCCGTCGGTCGCCTCCGCGACCACGGTGATGTCGTCCTCGACGTCGATGAGGAGCCTGAACCCGGACCGCACGAGCCCCTCGTCGTCGGCGAGCAGCACCTTCACGGGCGGCGCCGCGCTCACCGCCGCCCCCCGGCCGGTGCGAGGGGCAGCCGGGCCGTCACCTCGAAGCCTCCGCCCGGAGTGGGCCCGGCGTCGAACTCGCCGCCGAGCAGCCGGCAGCGTTCGCGCATGCCGAGGATCCCGCGGCCGGGCTCGCCCGGGGGAGTGCCGGAGCCGTCCCCGGGACGGCGGCCCTCGTCGGTCACCCGGATCTCCAGCGCGTCGGTGCCCGGGTTCAGCGCGACCGTCACCCGGGTGGGGCCGACGTGGCGGATCACGTTGGTGACCGACTCCTGGAGGATCCGGTAGGCGGCGCTCCCCACCGCGCCCGGCAGCGGCGTCGCGGGCGGTGAGGCGTCCAGCGTGACGTCCAGCCCCGCTTCGCGCGCCTTCGCGGTGAGCTCGTCGATCTGGTCGAGGCCGGGGCGCGGGGCGCGGCCGTCGTCGTCGTCACGGAGCACGCCGAGGATCGCCCGCATCTCCTGGAGCGCCCGGGAGCTGGTCTCCTCGATGGCCCGCAGCGCCTCGCGCGCCTGCTCCGGCCGCTTGTCGAGGACGTGCGCGGTGACCCCGGACTGGACGTTGATGATCGCGACCGCGTGGGCGACGGTGTCGTGGACCTCGCGGGCGATCCGGAGGCGTTCGGCGTCGACCCGCGCCCGCGCCACCTCCTCGCGGGTCCGCTCGGCCAGTTCCGCGCGCTCCAGCGCCTCGGCCGCGATGACGCGCCGGGACCGGACGGACTCGCCGAGGGCGGCGCTCATGACCGAGGCGCCGATGCGGAAGTACACCCAGCCGATGGCGGCCCGCGGCTCGATGTCGGCCGCCTGGTAGAGCCAGACGGCGGCGAGCACGGCGATCCCCGTACCGGCGATCACCAGCGACCGGCGCCCGTCCCCGTAGGCCGCGAGGGTGTAGAGGGCGACGAAGAGCCCGAGCCAGCCGGGGCCGTCGGGGAAGTCGAGCCCGTAGTACACGAGGCTGGCGAGCGCGGTGGCGGCGAACACCGGCACCGGCCACCGGCGGCGGACGGCCAGGACCAGGCCGCTCACCGCCAGCAGCGCGTACCCGAGGCCTTCCAGATCGGCCGGCGGGCGCGTCGCTCCCTCGGCGGCGACGCGGGCGACCGTCCCCTGGACCTGCATCACGGTGACGAAGAGCGCGAGCAGGGTGTCGTGCGCCGCCGCACGCAGGGAGAACGACCCGGTTTGGCGTTCCATGACGCGATCGTACTGTCCCCGTGCGCGGGCGCCCCTGCGCTCAGCCGCGCGACCTGCTACACCATCCGGCGTAACGGGGCCCGGACGCCGTACGCCCGATCGTGTAGGCGCCGCCGTCCGTCGACAGACGCGCCGGCGGGCCCGCCGGCGCGACGATCGCCGCCATGAGCGATCATTCTGCGACCCCTCGGACGGACGGCGCCCTCGCGGCGCTGGCCCGGTTCTGCCACCGGCGCCGCCGCCTGGTCCTGCTGGCCTGGATCATCGGCGTGGCGGCCGTGGCCTTCGCGGGCTTCGGGTTCGGCGCCCCCTCCGACAACGACTTCTCCGGCGGCGACTCCGGATCCGCCAAGGCCCAGGCACTGATCGAGAAGCACTTCCCGGACCGCCAGGGCGACACGCTGACCCTCGCGGTCAAGGCGGCGCGGGGGATCGACGACCCCGCCTCCCGGCGGCGGATCGAGAAGGTCATCGCCGAGCTGGACGCCTCGCCCCTGACCGGGCCGGTGACCTCGCCCTACCGGGACGCCACCCTGGTGACACCGGACCGCCGCATCGCCCGCATGACCATCCCGCTCACCGACAAGGAGGTGGAGAAGTCCGCCGTCAGGCCCTTGGTGGACACGGTCAAGGACGCCTCCGGCGACGGCGTGACGCTCGGGCTGGGCGGTGAGAGGGCGGAGAAGGCCGAGACGCCGCCGCAGGGCCCGAGCGAGGGCGTGGGCGTCCTGACCGCGGCGGTGATCCTGTTCGTCTCCTTCGGGTCGCTGGTCGCGATGGGCCTGCCGATCGTGACCGCGCTGATGGCGATCCTCGGCGGCATCGCGCTGATGAGGCTGGTGGGGTACCTCGTCCCCGCGCCGGACTTCACCGTGCTCGTCGCCGCGATGATCGGGCTCGGCGTCGGCATCGACTACGCGCTGTTCATCGTGACCCGCTACCGGGAGGGGCTGAGGGACGGCGACGACCCCGAGCGCGCGACGGTGAGGGCGATCACCACGGCGGGGCACGCGGTGCTGTTCGCCGGTACGACGGTCGTGATCGCGGTGCTCGGCCTGGCCGTCATGGGGCAGCGGCTGATGACCGGCGTGGCCGTCGCCGCGTCGGTGACCGTCCTCGTCACGATGATCGCGGCGGTGACCCTGCTGCCGGCGCTGCTGGGCTTCACCGGCCGCCGGATCGACTCGCTGCGCCTGCCGCGCCGCGCGTCCCGCTCGCGGTCCCTCGACCGGCGCCCTCCGGCGGAGCGGTGGGCCGTGGCGGTGCAGCGCAGGCCGCTGCTCGCCGCGGTCCTGGCCGGCGCCGGGCTGCTCGTGGTCGCCGCCCCCGCGCTGTCGATGCGGCTGAGCCTGCCCGACGCGAGCGTCCAGCCGCACGACAGGAGCAGCTACACCTCCTACGCGATCCTTTCCGAGGGCTTCGGCCCCGGCTACGGAGCGCCCCTGATCTTCGCCGCGCGGATCGGCTCAGCGGACACCGATCTGCGCCCCGTCGTCGAGGCGGTCGGCAGGACCGGCGGCATCGCCTCCGTCACGCCCGCCCGGACCAGCCGGGACGGCCGGGCCGCCATGTTCATGGCCTTCCCCGAGACCGGGTCGCAGGACGAGGCGACCGCGGACCTCGTCCACGAGTTGCGCGACGACGTGCTCCCCCGGACCCCGGGCGGCGCCGGCGTTCAGGTGGGCGGGCCCAACGCCGGCGGGATCGACATCGCCGAGGAGGTGGGCTCGCGCCTGCCCCTGATGATCGCGGTCGTCCTCGCCCTGTCCCTGGTGCTGCTGGTCGCGCTGGTCCGCTCGGTCACGATCGCGCTGCAGGCCGCGGTGATGAACCTGCTGTCGATCGGCGCGGCCTACGGCGTGCTGGTCGCGGTCGTCCAGTGGGGATGGCTCGGCTCGGCCTTCGGCTTCCCCACCGAGATGCCGATCACGACCTGGGTGCCGATGATGATGTTCCCGCTGCTGTTCGGCCTGTCCATGGACTACGAGGTCTTCCTGATCTCGCGGGTCCGGGAGGAGTACGGGCGCACCGGCGACACCCGGGCGGCCGTCACCGCCGGGCTGGCGCGCACCGCCAAGGTCATCACGGCCGCGGCCGCCATCATGATCGCCGTCTTCGCGACCTCCCTGCTCGGCTCCGACGTCTCGGTCAAGCAGATCGGCCTCGGCATGGCCGTCGCCGTGCTGATCGACGCCACCGTCGTCCGGATGATCCTCGTCCCCGCGGTGATGGAGCTGTGCGGCCGGGCCAACTGGTGGATGCCCGGCCGCAGGGCCCCGAAGGCCGCCGCGGTTCGGACCGCGGAGAAGGTCCGGGCCTGACCCGGCGCTGGAAAATCTTTCTCCGGTCCGCGTGATATCCGGCCGGTCGGGTGCACTTCTCATTGTGATGCGATTGGACGCGCGAGGGCGGAGCGCGCGGGGCCCGGCCGCCCCGCTCGCCGCCGCCGGGTCCGCCGGATGGTTCGACGAGCTGTACGGCCGGTACTTCGCCCGGGTGTACGCGTACGCGGTGACGCGGGTCGGCGGCACGCTCGCCGAGGAGGTGGCCAGCGAGACGTTCGCCGTCGCGTGGCGCCGCCGCGACGTCGTGCCGGACGTCCCGCTGGCCTGGCTCATCGGCGTCGCCCGCAACGTGATCCGGGAGCAGTACCGGGACGCGCTGCGCCAGGACCTGATCGCCGCGGAACTGCACGCCTGGGCGGCGGCGCCGCCGGTCGCCGGGGACGTCGCGGAGGTGGTCGTCGACCGGGACGTCCTGCTGCGGGGGCTGGCCGCGCTGCCGGAGGGGGACCGCGAGGTCCTGATGCTGCTCGGCTGGCACGGGCTGTCCCCGGGGGAGGCCGCGGGCGTCCTCGGCTGCTCGCGGCCCGCGTTCGCGATGCGGGTGCACCGGGCGCGCCGTCGCCTCGACCGGCATATCGAGGACGCGTCACACGATCGCGACGGCACGAGTGGAGGGGACGCCGATGACGCGGAAGACTGATCTCCTGGAGGCGATGGCGGCCGCCCGGCCGGACCGGCTCGATCCGCCCGCCGATCCCGGGCGGCTGGAGCGGCTCCGCGCCGTCGCGACGGCCGAGGCGGAGCCGTCCGGGCAGGCGCCCCGCGGGGCGCCCCGGCACCGGCCCGGCTTCGGGCTCGGACGTCCCGGCCGGTTCGCGGCGGCGGCCTGCGCGGCGGTGTCCCTCGCCGCGGGCCTGTTCGTCCTGACGAGGCAGTCCGGCGGCGAACCGGCACCGTCACCGGCACGCAGCACGTTGCTCGCCGCCGCCTCCACGCTGGAGGCCGGCAGCCCCGCGCCCGGCAGGTACTGGACCGCCGAGTTCAGCGGCTACAGCCTCGCCGGCTTCATGCCGGGCCCCGAGGCAGGACCCCCGCCCCCCACGGCGCAGATCCTCTACCGGTTCTCCTCGACCTGCGAGGCCCGGGTGTGGGCCGCCCGGCAGGCCCGGGACCCCAGCTGGGTGATCATCGACTCGGTCACCGACCGGCGGCTGAGCCGTGCCGACGAGCGGGCGTGGCGGCGGGCGGGAGCACGACCGCCCGGCTCGTGCGACATCTTCCGCCTGGGGATCGGCCTGAGCTCGCCTCCGCCCGTGGCGCTGGCCCTGGAACGCAGCACCGGCCGGAGCGCCGAGGAGGGCGGGATCTACCCCGCGGTCGGGGGCGCTCCGATCACCCTCGACCAGATCGCCGCGCTGCCGACCGAGCCGAAGGCGCTCAGGGCGGCCCTCGACCGGTTGATCCTCGTGCCCCCCGGAGAGGACCGGGCGCGCTGGAAGCCGGGACCGTCGGACACGGCGGACGCGATCGCCGAGCTCCTCGTGTCGGCCCCCACCCCGCCCGCCCTCCAGGCCGCCCTCTACCGCGTCCTGGCCGAACTGCCGATCGACCGCGGTCCCGGCACCGTCACCGACCGGCTCGGCCGCAGCGGCGTGGCCTTCTGGATCCGCCAGGGGCCCTGGCGCATGAGCCTGATCATCGATCCGCGGACCGGGCGGCCGCTCGGTGTGGAGGAGTACCTCGACGGGAGGCTCGAGAGTTACACCATCGTCCGCCGCCAGGGCTGGACCGACGCCCGCCCCGTCCTGCCCGCCAGGCGCATGTGACGCCGCCTCCGCCGCGCGGCGCGGGAGGCGGGTCAGGGCGGGCGGATCAGGCCGCGCCGGGTGGCGGCGGCGACCGCGGCGGTGCGGGAGTCGACGCCGAGCTTGGCGTAGAGGTGCACCAGGTGCGTCTTGACCGTGGTCTCGCTGAGGAACAGCCGCTTGCTGATCTCCCGGTTCGAGAACCCTTCGGCGACCAGCCGCAGCACCTCCAGCTCGCGCGCGGTCGGCGTCGCGGTGGGCGAGCGCATGCGGCCGAGGAGGCGCGAGGCGACGCTCGGCGCGAGCGCGCTGTCCCCGGCGGCGGCCGACCTGATCGCGGTGAACAGCCGGTCCGGGGGCGCGTCCTTCAGCAGGTAGCCGGTGGCGCCGGCCTCGATGGCGGCGAGGATGTCGGAGTCGGTGTCGAAGGTGGTCAGCACGAGGACGCGCGGCGCGCCGGACCCGGCGGCGGTGATCTGGCGGGTGGCCTCGCTGCCGTGGATCCCGGTGCCGAGCTGGAGGTCCATGAGCACGACGTCGGGGCGCAGGCGGCGCGCCTCCTCGACCCCCTCCCGCCCCGTCGCCGCCTCGCCCACCAGCGCGAAGCCGGGCTGGTCGGCGAGCATGGCGCGGATCCCGGAGCGCACCACGGGATGGTCGTCCACCAGCAGGATGCGGATCGGCCCGCTCATCGCCGCTCGCCGCCGGCGGGCAGCGGCAGGGACGCCACCACGGCCGTCCCCTCCCGCGGGGCCGACTCGACGGTGAGCGCCCCGCCCAGCGCGCGGGCGCGGTCGCGCATGGCCCGCAGACCGTAGCCGGTGCCCGCCTCGCCCTCCGGCGGCCGCCCGCCGGCCGCCGCGGGCTCGAAGCCGCGGCCGTCGTCGAAGACGTCCAGTACCACCATGTCGTCGAGATAGGTCAGGGTGACGCCGACGTTCTCGGCGCCGGAGTGCCGGGCGGCGTTGCCGAGGGCCCCCTGGGCGATGCGCAGCAGCGCGACCTCGTAGTCGAGGGGGAGCTCGGCGGGGGACCCGGACACCTCGAAGCGGATGCGGGCCGCGGAACGGGCGCCCGCCGACTCGGTGATCCGGCGCAGCGCGTCGGGCAGGGACGACCGCTGGAGGGCGGGCGGGGCCAGCGCGCGCACGAAGTTGCGGGCCTCCTCCAGGTTCTCCGCGGCGGCCTGCTCGGCCTCCGCCAGCCGCTCCAGCGCGGCGCCGCGGTCGCCGTCGAGGTCGCGGCGGGCGGCGCGCAGCAGCAGGATGATGCTGGACATCCCCTGGGCGAGGGTGTCGTGGATCTCGCGGGCCAGGCGCTCGCGCTCGGTGAGCCGCGCCGCGCCGGCCTCCGCGGCCAGGAGCTTCTCGCGCGTCCTGACCAGGTCCTCGATGAGCCGGCGGCGCTGCTCGCTCTCCCGGTACAGCGCCCGGTAGGCGAGCGCCATGAGCGTGGCGACGGACGCGCCGATGCTCGGGCCCAGCACCTCCGCCAGCGTCACGCCCCCGCCGTGCCAGGCCACGGCCGCGACCGACGCGGCCGTCAGCAGCACCACGCCGGGCAGCGCGGCGGGCAGCGGCAGCAGGTGCAGGTAGAGGAAGAACAGCGGGAAGGCCAGCCAGACGAAGTCGGGGGAGGCCAGCGCGAGACCGGCCCAGCCCGCGGTGAGCAGCGCGAGCCACAGGCGGGCGGGCACCGGACGAGGGCGCCGCTCGTGCCCGGCCCAGAACACGCCGCCGGCGTAGAGGACGCCGAGAGCGAGGCCGCCCGCGGCGGCCCCCGTCCGCCCGTCGTGCAGCGTGCGCACCAGGGCGATCGCGAGCAGCACCAGGAAGGTGCCGTGCACGGCCCAGCCGAGCAGCCGCATCGCGGGCGAGAACAGATCGTTCGGCATTTCTCACTCAGCGTAGGCGACGCGGTTCCGGCGCCGCATCGATCGAAAGGTTGATGTCCGGGCGTCCGGAAGAAGGCGATCCGGCGGACCCGGCGCACGATGTGCCGGGACGGGCCCGCCGCGCACGCTGGGAGGCGTCAATCCCGAGGATCACGTGGAACGGAGGCCCCGGTGTTCGTGGCGCTGCGAGACCTGCGGTTCGCCAAGGGGCGGTTCGCGCTCATGGGCTCGGTCGTGCTGCTCATCACGCTGCTGGTGACCATGCTGTCCGGGCTGACCGCCGGCCTGGCGCGCGACAGCGCCTCGGCCGTCGAGGACCTGCCCGCCGACCGCGTCGTGTTCGGCGGCGAGACCTCGTTCTCGGGGAGCCGGATCGGCGCGGCGACGGCGAAGGGGTGGCAGGACGTCGCCGGCGTGAGGGCCGAGCCGCTCGGAATCACGATGGGCCGGATGTCCTTCGGCCCGTCCGGGGAGCGCGGCGCACCGGCCGCGCTGTTCGGTGTCGCGCCGGGGGACCGCGCGCACCCGCCCGCTCCCGGGCAGGTCGTGCTGTCGGCGGAACTGGCCGAGAGCACGGGGCTGGCGGCCGGCGACCGGGTCCAGGTCCTCGGGCACGCCTTCACCGTGGCCGGTACGGGCGGCGCGTCGTCCTACAGCCACACGCCGGTCGCCTGGATCGGGATCGAGGACTGGCGCGCCCTCGACCCTGGCGGCGGCGACCGGGCCGCGACCGTCCTGCTGCTGCGCGAGACCGGGAACCCGGACCTGGACGCGGCCGAGCGGCGGCTCGGCACCACCACCCTCGCGCTCGGAGACGCCAAGTCCGCGATCCCGTCGTTCTCCTCCGAGAACGGGTCGCTGCAACTGATGCGGGGGTTCCTGTTCGCCATCTCGGCGCTGGTCATCGGCGCGTTCTTCACGGTCTGGACGATCCAGCGACGCGGTGACGTCGCCGTCCTGAAGGCGCTCGGCGCGAGCACCGGCTACCTGCTGCGCGACGCGCTCGCGCAGGCCGTCCTGGTGCTGCTGGCCGGGGCCGGGCTCGGCGGTGCCGCCGGGGTGCTGGCGGGCCTCGCGATCGGGGACCGGGTCCCGTTCGTGGTCTCGGCCGCCACCACCGCGCTGCCCGTCGCGGTGATGGTCGTGCTCGGGGCGGCGGGCGCCGCCCTCGCCGTCCGCAAGATCACCTCCGTCGACCCGCTGACCGCGCTGGGAGCCGCACGATGAGCCTGGCCCTCGCCGACGTCGTCCTGACCTATCCCGACGGCGACCGCACCCTGACCGCGCTCGACCACGTGGGCCTCGAGGTCGGGCCCGGCGAGTTCGCCGCGGTCGTCGGGCCGTCCGGATCGGGCAAGTCGAGCCTGCTGGCCGTCGCCGCGACGCTCATCGCCCCCGCCTCCGGGACGGTGTCGGTCGCGGGCAGGGAGACCACCGGGCTGCGTCCCGCCGAGCGGACCCGGCTGCGCCGCGACCACATCGGCATCGTCTTCCAGCAGCCCAACCTGCCCGCCTCGCTGACGGCCCTCGACCAGCTGACGGTGATGGCGCACATGGCCGGCCGGTCGCCGCGGCAGGCGGCCGCCAGGGCCCGCGAACTGCTGGCCGCCGTCGACCTCGCAGGGCTGGAGCACAAGCGGCCGCACCGGATGTCGGGCGGCGAACGCCAGCGGGTCAACATCGCCCGCGCGCTGATGAACCGCCCCGAGGTGCTGCTCGTGGACGAACCCACCAGCGCTCTCGACCACCACCGCGGCGAGCAGGTCGTCAGGCTGCTGGACCGGCTCACCCGCGAGCGGGGGCTGGCCACGGTCATGGTCACCCACGACCTGGCCCGGCTCGCCGCCGCCGACCGCGTCTACTCCATGGCCGACGGCCGGCTGTCCGAGGGCCGCCCGGCCGCCCCGCAGGCCCCCGGCCCGGCTCAGCCGCGGTAGGTCTCCAGGAGGCGGAGCCAGATCTCGCTGATGGTGGGGTAGGAGGGGACGGCGTGCCACAGGCGGGAGATCGGGACCTCCGCGGTGACCGCGATCGTGGCGGAGTGGAGCAGTTCGGCCACGCCCTGGCCCACGAAGGTGACGCCGAGGAGCGTCTCGCGGTCCAGGTCGACCACCGCCCTGGCGCGGCCCTGGTAGCCGTCCGCGTACAGCGAGGCCCCGGAGACGTCGCCGAGCTCGTAGTCGACCGCCCGCACCCGGTGCCCTGCCCTGGTCGCCTCCTCCAGTGAGAGGCCCACGGCGGCGGCCTCGGGGTCGGTGAAGACGACCTGCGGCACGGCCCGCTCGTCGGCGGTCGCGACGCTGCGTCCCCAGTCGGCGGTGTCGAGGGGGCGTCCGGCGGCGCGGTCGGCGATCACCGTTCCGAAGATCCGGCCCTGGTACTTGCCCTGGTGGGTCAGCAGCGCGCGGCCGTTGACGTCGCCGGCCGCGTAGAGCCATTCGCCGGGCACGCCGGACGCGAGCCCGGTGGAGTCGACCTCGATCGACCGGCCCGGGGTCAGCCCGACCGTGTCCAGGCCGAGGTCGGCGGTGGCGGGGACGCGTCCGGTGGCGAACAGGACCTCGTCGCAGGTCACCGTGTCGCCGCCGTCCAGGGTGAGCGTCACCGCTCCGTCGCGGCGGACGGCGGTGACGGACGTGCCGAAGCGCAGGTCGACCCCGGCGGCGCGCAGGCCCTCGGCCACCAGCTCTCCCGCGAACGGCTCCATCCGCGGCAGCAGACGCGACCCGCGCACCAGCTGCACCACCTCGCTGCCGAGCGCCCGCCAGGCGGTGGCCATCTCGCACGCCACCACGCCGCCGCCGATGACGGCGAGCCGCGGCGGGACCTGCTCGGAGGCGGTCGCCTCGCGGCTGGTCCAGGGCCGCGCCTCGGCCAGTCCCGGCAGGTCGGGCAGCGCCGCGCGGGTACCCGTGCACACCGCGACGGCGTGCCGGGCGGTCAGCGTCCGCTCCCCGCCGTCGGGGGTCCGCACCACGACGCGTCTGGGGCCGTCCAGCCGCCCGTGGCCGCGCACCAGCACGAGCCCGGCCCCCTCCAGCCACTGGACCTGGCCGTCGTCCTTCCAGTGCGAGGTGAACTCGTCGCGGCGCCTGAGGACCGCGGCGGCGTCGAGCGTCCCGCCGGCCGCCTCCCGGGACCCGGCCACGCGCCGCGCGTCGGCCAGCGCGGCGGCCGGGCGCAGCAGCGCCTTGCTGGGCATGCACGCCCAGTACGAGCACTCCCCGCCCACCAGTTCGCTCTCCACGACCGCCACGCTCAGCCCGCCGGCGTGCGCCCGGTCCGCCAGGTTCTCACCCGTCGGCCCGGCCCCCACCACCACGACATCGAACTCGTCCATGCCCTGCCCCTCCGATCGGCCGCGGTCGCCTCCACCTGGATCCTGCCGGAATCCGCGGCGCTCGGCAGGGCGGTCCCCGCCGCCCCCAATGATCGCAAACCGGGAAGGGCCGGTGATCCCCGGAGAGGCGGCCGGGCTGCCACAAGTGTCGTTGTAGGCGTCCGCGATCAGCGCCTACGCTTGGCCGGACGTTTCGGAGAACGGCACGACAGGGGATTTGTGAGCGCCGAAGGCAGTACCAAGGCCGTCATCACCGCGCTGGCCGCGAACCTCGGGATCGCGGTCACCAAGTTCGTGGCGTTCGCGCTGACGGGTTCGTCGTCGATGCTGGCGGAGGCGATCCACTCGGTGGCCGACTCCAGCAACCAGGCGCTGCTGCTGATCGGCGGGAAGCGAGCGGAGCGCGACGCGACCGAGGAGCACCCGTTCGGCTACGGGCGGGAGCGCTACATCTACGCGTTCCTGGTGGCGATCGTCCTGTTCAGCCTGGGCGGGCTGTTCGCGCTGTACGAGGCCTGGCACAAGATCAGCGACCCGCACCCGATCGAGGAGTGGCAGTGGGTGCCGATCGCCGTCCTGCTGGTCGCGATCGCCCTGGAGGGGGCGGCGCTGCGCACCGCGGTCCGGGAGTCGAACCGCAGCAGGGGGCGGGCGAGCTGGGTGCAGTTCGTCCGCCGCTCCAAGTCGCCGGAACTGCCGGTCATCCTGCTGGAGGACACCGGGGCGCTGGTCGGGCTGCTGTTCGCGCTCGCGGGCGTCGGGCTCACACTGATCACCGGGAACGGCGTCTGGGACGGGATCGGCACCGCCGCGATCGGCGTGCTGCTGGCGGCCATCGCGATCGTGCTGGCCACCGAGGTCAAGAGCCTGCTCATCGGGGAGTCCGCGACGCCGGAGCACGTGCGCCTGATCAGGCAGGCGATCGTGGAGGGCCGCGACGTCCCCGCCGTGATCCACATGCGCACCATGCACCTCGGGCCCGACGAACTGCTGGTCGCCGCGAAGGTCGCCGTCGACCTCCAGGACGACGCGCGGGAGGTCGCCGACGCGATCAACGACGCCGAGGCCCGCATCCGCGCGGCGGTGCCGATCGCCCGGCTCGTCTACCTCGAGCCGGACGTGCAGCGGAAAGGGGGCTGAGGACGGTGACGCGCAGGCCGCTCGGACAGCTGGAGGCGGAGGTGCTCGCCGCGCTGGCCGGGCTCGGCGGGGCCGCCAGCACCGCCGAGCTGGTGGAGCGGCTGGAAGGTGAACCCGCCTACACGACGGTGAACACGATCCTGCACCGGCTGCACGAGAAGAAGCTGGTCTCGCGGACCCGGGCGGGCCGGCACTACCGCTACCGGCTCGCCGTCGACGAGTCCGAACTGGTCGCGGGGCGCATGCGCGAGCACCTGCGGCACGCCAGCGATCCCGGGAACGTGCTGAACCGGTTCGCGCGGTCGCTCAGCGCGGAGGAGGCGCGCGAGCTCCGCGAGTTCCTCGACCGTCCGGAGGCCGGCGGGTGAACGGGTACACCTTCCTGCCCCTCGCCATCATGCTGGCGCTGAGCGCCGTGCTGGCGAAGGCGCCGGTGCGGCTCCACCCGTCCTGGTCGGCGCGGCTGCTGGCGACGACCGGGGCGCTGACCGGGGTGGCCGCGCTCGGCACCGGCTTCTTCGTGGCCGTCAACTACGCGGCGACGCTGGCGCCGTCCGCCGCGGCGCACGTCCCCGAGTGGGCGCTGTTCGGGGACGACCGGCCCGTCCCGGACCCGGTGGGGATCCCGGCGGCGGTGCTGTCGGCCGCCGGGCTGGCGGCCGCGGGCAGGGCCGCCGCGCGCCGGAGCGCCGCGCTCCGCGCCGCGCGGGCCTGCGCCGGCGAGCCGCTCGACACCGACGTCCCGATCGCCGTCGCGGTCCCCGGCCGCGGCGGAGGGGTCCTGGTCTCCCGGGGCCTGCTGCGGGATCTGACGGCCGGGGAGCTCCACGTCGTCTTCCAGCACGAGAGCTCCCACCTCCGCCACCGGCACCACCGCTACCTCGCTGCCGGTGCGCTGGCCGAGGCCGTCCTGCCGCCGCTGCGGCCCCTCGCCGCCCGGCTGCGGCTGGCCACGGAGCGCTGGGCCGACGAGGACGCCGCGGAGGCGATCGGCGACCGCGCGGCCGTCGCCCGGACGATCGCCAAGGTCGCCCTCGCGCAGCCGCGCGACCCGGGGCCGGTGAGCGCGTTCGCCGAGTCCGGGGTCGTCGAACGGGTCGAGGCGCTGCTCGGCACGCCCCCGGCCAAGAACACGGTCACCGGCCCGCTGCTGTTCATGGGCAACGGCGTCGTCACCGGTTCGCTGACCGCCGCGACCCTCCAGCTGGATCAGCTGCTCGTGTCGTTCCTGCTGTCGCTGCTGGCGTTCCGGTGACGGGAGGCGCCACCGCTCACAGGTCGAACTCGGCGGGGTCGAGGCCGACGGCGAAGCACGCCTCGCGGACGACGGCGCGCTCGCTCTGGTCGAAGTTGCCGTCCGCGCCGCCGATCACGATGCCGATCTGGATGACGGCGCGCGCCTCGGCGGGCCTCTTCTTCGCCTTGCCGATGTCCTGGAGGACCGCCACCTTCCCGAAGTCGAAGTCGGCGGTCAGCTTGCCGACGTAGTCGTTGAACCGGCGCTGCAGGTCGTCGGCCGGGAAGTTCTGGAGCACCTCGTTGGAGGCGATCAGCGAGGCGGTCCGCTGCCGCTCGGACGGGTCCACGCTGCCGTCGGCGGCGGCGACCAGAGCGCACATCGCCATGCTCGCGTCGCGGAACGCTCCGCTCTTCAGTTCGTTCTTCCTACTGAGCAGCTGCGTCTGCATGGTCTGGGTTGACTCGCGCAGCTTGTCCCAGAAAGGCATCGTCATCCTCCGCTCGTTGGCCGTCTCCACCGCTTCCCAGCTTACTGCTACAAATGTAGTAGTAGTCTTCGGGGAGAGGTCGGGCCAGTGAAGTCCTGGTGCGCGGGACGCAGGTCGCGCTGGCCCGGACGCCGCCGCGCACCGGTCACGACCTGCTGTTCGCCGCCGGGGTGCTGTCCTGTCCGTCTGGGCATGCCGCCAACGCGGCCGCCTGCCTGCTGTTCGCGGCGGCGGTGACCGGCGCCTCCCGCGCCTGGACGGCCGCCGCCCACGCCGTGGCGGCGGGCGTCGCGTTCGCCGTCGTGGCGCTCGGCTACCACTGGCCGACCGACGCCGTCGCGGGCTGGGCGCTCGGCACGTTCCTCGCCTGCCTCGGCCGGATCCCCGTCGTCCCGCGCCCGGCCCGGAGCGAAGCGACCGTTCCCGTCTACGACACTTGTAGCAAATAGCGTCCGGGGTTTACGGGAAACGGCGTCCGGGATCGGCCGCCATTAGCGGGTTTCCCCGACCGAAGAGCGCGACGGCGCCCGAGTCCGGCGTTAAAGGCTTCCGTTAGCCCGGCAAATGAGTTAAAGTGTCTCTCGGTGTGCCGGGAAGTCTGGTCGGCGAGACAGGATACGTCTGCGACCAGGAGGGTCTATGACTCCCCGGCACTTCTTCGTCCCGCCGGCTCCGCCCGGCCGTACCGCCCCGCGGCTCGACCTGCCACCCGCCCTCTGCCGGGTGTTCTGGGCGCACGTCTTCCCGGATAGCTGAGCCAGGCCCCTTCTTCGACTGACGCAGCCTTTCCTCACGGTCGGGCGGCCCTGGCCGGCGCGCCCTTCCGCAGTTCATGACGTCTCGACGCGGAAGCGTGCAATTAAATGGGCGAATTCGTCGATGTCGCGCTCGGTTTTCCGACCGCGCTCTTCAGTTTCTCTCTTCTGGTGGTGGCCGGGTACTGGACGCTCGTCCTGCTCGGCGGCCTTGGAATCGACTTCCTCGGCGCCGGCGCCGATGCCGACACGGGGGCCGGCGCCGGCGCCGGCGCCGAGGACGGGTTCGCCGCGGAGCACCTCGCGCCGCTCGGGCTGGGCGGGGTCCCGGCGACGGTCGTGCTGTCGGTGCTCGTCGGCCTCGCCTGGTTCGTCAGCCTGGCAGGTTCGGCGCTGCTGGACGGCGCCGTCCTGCGGGCGCTCGTCCTGCCGTTCGCGCTGGTCGTCGCCTGGATCGGGACGCGGGCGGCGGTCCTGCCGCTGCGGCGCGTCTTCCAGGGCAGGGCCGAGGCCTCGCTGCGCGACTTCGTCGGGCTCCCGTGCGTCATCCGCACGGGGCGCGTCGGGCCGGACTTCGGCCAGGCCGAGGTGACCGCCCCGGACGGATCGTCCGCCATCGTCCAGGTGCGGCAGCCCGCCATGGACGTGCCCGTGGCGGGCGCGGCGGCCGGCGCCCCGGCGGGCGCCGGCCTCACCGCCGGCAGCACGGCGCTGATCTTCGACATCGATCCGGACGGCCACTTCTTCTGGGTCATGCCCTACGACACGGCCCCCGACCTCCGCTAGGACCCGCGGCCGCCCGCCAGGCCGCCCGACTGCTCATCCCCTCTGGCAGACAGGGATCTCGATGGACACCATCACGATAGGAGCCGGTGTGCTCCTCGCTCTCGCGCTGCTCGTCACCCTCGGCCTCGTGCTCATGGTGACCCGGTTGTTCCGCAAGGTCGACCAGGGCCGCGCGCTCATCATCTCCAAGCTCAAGAAGGTCGACGTCACCTTCACCGGGGCGATCGTCCTGCCCGTCCTGCACCGGGCGGAGCTCATGGACATCTCGGTCAAGACGATCGAGATCGAGCGGACCGGCCGGGACGGGCTGATCTGCCAGGACAACATCCGCGCCGACATCCGCATCACGTTCTTCGTCCGCGTCAACAAGACCGTCGAGGACGTGATCAAGGTGGCGCAGGCGATCGGCACCGAGCGCGCCAGCAACCAGGAGACGCTTCAGGAGCTTTTCGCCGCCAAGTTCTCGGAGGCGCTGAAGACCGTCGGCAAGCACCTGGACTTCGCCGACCTCTACACCCGCCGCGACGAGTTCCGCGACCACATCATCCGCGTCATCGGGACGGACCTGAACGGGTACAGCCTCGAGGACGCCGCCATCGACCACCTGGAGCAGACGCCCCTGCTCTCCCTGGACAGGTCGAACATCCTGGACGCCCAGGGCATCCGGAAGATCACCGAGCTGACGGCGATCGAGCACGTCCGCACCAACGAGCACGCCCGCAACGAGGAGAAGGAGATCACGCGCCAGAACGTCGAGGCGCGCGAGGCGATCCTGGAGCTGGAGCGCCGGCAGGCGGACGCCGAGCTGCGCCAGGAGCGCGAGGTCGAGACCGTCCGGGCCCGCGAGGCGGCCGAGATCGAGCGGGTCAAGGCCGAGGAGCGGCTGCGGGCGCAGGCCGCGCACCTGCGCACCGACGAGCAGCTCGGCGTCCAGAACGAGAACCGCGACCGCGAGGTGTCGGTGGCGGCGAAGAACAAGGAGCGGGTCCTCGCGATCGAGAGCGAGCGGATCGAGAAGGACCGCCTGCTGGAGGTCATCGCCCGCGAGCGCGAGACGCAGCTGACCCGCATCGCGGCCGACAAGGAGGTCGAGGCGGAGAAGCGGGAGATCGCCGACGTCGTCCGCGAGCGGATCGCGGTCGAGCGCACCGTCGCCGAGCAGGAGGAGGCCATCAAGCGGCTCCGCGCGGTCGAGGAGGCCGAGCGCGCCCGCCAGGCTGTGATCATCCACGCGGAGGCGGAGGCGCAGGAGAACCTGGTCAAGGACATCAAGGCCGCCGAGGCGGCGGAGGCGGCCGCCGCGCACCGCGCCCGCGAGGAGCTGACCCTCGCGCGGGCCCGGCAGGAGACCGCCGAGCTGGACGCGCAGGCGAAGATCAGGCTGGCCGAGGGGCTGCGCGCGGAGGCCGCCGCGGCAGGGCTCGCCGAGGTCCAGGTGCGCGAGCGCGACGCCGAGGCCATCGAGAAGGTCGGGCGCGCCGAGGCCATGGTCGCGCGGGAGATGGCCCTGGTCGAGGCCGGCCGGATCCGCGACGGCCTGAAGGCCGAGGCGGAGGGGCTGACCGACAAGGCCGGCGCGATGGCCGCGCTGGACGAGGCGTCCCGCCAGCACGAGGAGTACCGGCTGCGCCTGGAGGCGGAGAAGGACGTGCGGCTGGCCGGGATCGAGGTGCAGCAGAAGGTCGCCGAGGCGCAGGCCGCGGTCCTCGCGACCGGGCTGGAGCAGGCCGACATCAGCATCGTCGGCGGCGACTCGGTCTTCTTCGACCGCCTGGTCGGGTCGGTCGCCCTCGGCAGGAGCGTGGACGGCTTCGTCCAGAACTCCGATGTCGCGAAGGCGGTGGCGGGCCCGTGGCTGGACGGCTCGGCGAGCTTCACCGACGACCTGGCCCGCGTGCTCGGCGCGGTCGACACCGGCGGCGTGCGGGACCTGACGCTCTCGGCGCTCCTGCTGCGCCTGATCAGGTCCGGCGGCGCGGACAGCGCCGGTCTCCAGGACCTCCTGGACACCGCGCGCCGCCTGGGCGTCGCCGACGCCCCGCTGTCGAAGCTCAACGGCACGGACCAGGCGAACGGCGCCGACCTCGCCGCGGCCCGCTGACACCCCGCGGGTGAGCCGCCGGCGGCTCACCCGCGCGGGGCGGGCGGGGCAGGCCGGGAGCCGCGTGGACGAGACGGGGTCCGGCGCGCGTCGAGGCGGACGAACGGGAGGCAGAGCGTGGACATGACAGAGCCCGGCGGGGCCGGGAACCGGCACGCGGAGCCGGACCACGGCACGTACGAGGTGCTGCGCGCGCGGCTCGCCGGGCACGCGGGCGAGCTGGCGCGCCGGGCGGAGGCGCTGAACGCCCGGCGGCTGGAGGTCTTCGGCGGGTCGGACCTGCGGCTGGCGGGCACCGAGCGGATCCGGACGGAGCACAACTGCGTGCCCCGCGATGTGGTGGCGCTCGGCGGGGTGATGCTGTTCGGCTGCAACGCCTTCCTCGGGCTGAAGCCGGAGACGACGGTCGGCGATGTCTTCTCACTGCACCGGCTCACCCGCGACGAGGACGGCATCCGGTTCGTCCAGGCGGGGCCGGAGGCCGCGCCGGGCCTGCTGGACGACCCGCGCTTCCTGCGCGACTTCGCTGACATGTACCGGTACTACCGGCAGGCGCGGCTGCTCCAGCTGCGCCTGGTGGAGGGCCGGCTGCTCGCCGTCTTCCAGACCGGTCCGCGCCTGTCGGACCTGCGCGTCCTGCGGTGGCGGACCGCGCCGGACGGCGGCGTCGCCTACGAGGACAACCAGGGAGAGCGCGACCACGCGTTCCCTCCCGCCCACGACGTCGACTGGGTCGAGGCCACCCGGGACGACCACGTCGCCGGGCGCCACCCCCACATCTCGATCGAGGGCGAGGTGTTCGTCGAGACGATCGGCGGGACCCTCACCGTCAAGATCGAGGACAACACGGGGACCGGCGAGGGGATCTACTCCGAGCCGGTGGACGAGCCGCTCCAGTCGCTCGCGGACGCCGACGTCCTGCACGCCCGGGTCGGGGCGCTGATCCTGCTGCGGATCAGGCCGTACAACGAGTCCGCGTGGCGGCACCTGGTGTTCAACGTCCGCACCAAGGAGGTGGAGCGGCTCGACGGGATCGAGCAGGCGTGCCGCCGCCTGCCGGACGACCACGGGATCATCTTCCCGGGCGGCTACCACCTCGACACGGGCGCCGCGAAGACGTTCGACACCGACGTCGCGGGCCTGGAGTACGAGCGGGCCCTCCGCGCTCCCAACGGGGAGGACGTCCTGTACGTCTTCCACTCGCGGGAGGACGGCCGGTCGCTGCTGCTGCCCTACAACGTGATCCGCAAGCGGGTCGCGGCGCCGATCACCTGCCACGGGTACTCGCTGTTCGACGACGGGACGCTCGTCGTCATGCGGGCGCTGTCCGACGAGCCCTCCCGCGTCCACCCGATGCAGATCTGGGCGACACCGTTCACGTCCGACGCGTACGCCGCCGCCCAGCCCGTCGGCACCGGCCCGCTGGAGCGGGTCGGGAACGCCGACCTCGTGCGCGGCGTCTCCGAGTGCCTGTCGATCACTCGCATGGTCGCGGAGACCTCCCCGTCCGACCGGGTGTTCGAGGCGCTGATCGCCTCCTGCACCCGCGCGGCGGACCTGTACCCCTGGCTCGGCGACGACCGGCTCGGGGACCTCGCGTCCCCGCTCGCCGAGGTCCGCGCCACCGCGGGCCAGGTCCTGGACGAGTACGAGAAGGTCCGCGCGCTCACCGAGCAGGCGGCCGCCGCCGTCGCGGAGGCGGGGGAGCGGCTCGCCGCCCTGATCCGCCGTGCGGGCACCGAGGTGCCGGACAGCGCCGACGGCTGGGTCTCCCGGCTGGCCGAGTTCCGCCGCGTCCAGGGCCACCTGGAGACGTTGCGCGACCTCCGTCACGCCGACGGCGCCCGGATCGACGAGCTCTCGGAGAACGCCCGGACGGAGCTGGACGAGGCCGCGCGGCAGGCCGTCGAGTACCTGCGGGGCGAGGACGCGTTCACCGGCTACCACGCCGAGGTCGAGCGCATCGCCGAGGCGGCGCGCGCCATCGGAACGGCGGCCGACGCCGCGTCGCTGGCCGGCCTCCTCGACGCGCAGAACGAGGGGCTGGACGTCGTCACCGAGGTCGTCGGCGACCTCGACATCACCGACGCCACCGCGCGGACCGCGATCCTGGAGCGCGTCGGGGAGGTGCTCGGCGGCCTCAACCGGGCCCGCGCCGTCCTCGACGAGCGCCGCCGCGATCTGCTCGCCCGCGAGGGGAGCGCCGCGTTCGCCGCCGAACTCGGCCTGCTGGACCAGTCCATCTCCGGCGCCCTCTCCGCGTCGTCGACCCCCGAGGACTGCGACGCGCAACTCGGCCGCCTGCTGCTCCGGCTGGAGACGCTCCAGGCCCGCTTCGCCGAGCCGGAGGAGTTCCTCGCCGCGCTGGAGACCAAGCGGACCGAGCTCTACGAGGCGTTCTCCTCCCGCAAGCAGACGCTCCTGGACGAGCGGGCCCGCCGCAGTGAGCGCCTTACCGAATCGGCCGACCGGATCCTGTCCGGCGTCCACCGCCGCGCCGCCGCGCTCGCGTCCCGGGACGAGGTCACCGCCTACTTCACCACCGACGCGATGGTGGTCCGGCTCCGCGCGATCGCGGACGAGCTGCGCGAGCTGGGCGAGGCCGCCCGCGCCGAGGAACTGGACGGCCGCCTGGGCGCCGCCCGGCAGGAGGCCGGGCGCGCCCTGCGCGACCGCCTCGACCTGTACGGCGACGGTGGCGGGACGATCCGCCTCGGCCGCCACCGGTTCGCGGTCAACACCCGCCCGATCGAGCTGACCCTCGTCCCGCACCGCGACTCCGTCGCCTTCACGATCACGGGGACCGACTACCGCGCGCCCGTCCTGGACGCGGACTTCGCGGTGACCCGCCCCTTCTGGAGCCAGAGCCTCGTCTCGGAGACGGCGGAGACCTACCGCGCCGAGTACCTGGCGGCCTCGCTCCTCGCCGACGCGGACCCCGGCGACCTGCGCCGGGCCGCCGCGGGCGGCCGGCTGCTCGCCCTCGTCCAGGAGGCGGCCGCCGACCGCTACGACGAGGGCTACGAGCGGGGCGTCCACGACCACGACGCGGCCCGCATCCTGGAGGCGCTCCTGCGCCTGCACACCGAGGCGGGCCTCCTGCGCTACCCGGGCGAGGCCCGCGCCGCCGCCCAGGTCTTCTGGACGCACGGCCCCGACGAGGCCGAGCGCGCGGCGTGGACGGTCCGCGCCCGCTCCCTCGTCCGCGCCCGCGAGGCGTTCGGACGTCCGGGCGCCCTCACCGCCCTCACCGGCGAGCTCCGCTCGGCCATCGCCGCGTTCACCGAGCGCGGCGCCATGCCCGCCCCCGGCCCGCTGACCGCCGAGTACCTGATCGAAGAGCTCGCCACCGCCCCCGACGGCTTCGTGACGAGCGAGGGTGCCCGCACCCTCCTCAAGGACTTCGCCCAGGCGCTCGGCGCCGCGTCCCTGGACGAGGACCTGCGCGGCGCGGGAACCCTCGCCGCGCGCCGGCAGCTCGCCGAGGCGTGGCTCTCCGCCTACCTCGGGACGGGGGCGGACGGCGACCCGGCCGACCTGCCCGAGGCCGTGGCCATGCTCCTGTGCCCGTCCGCCCGCTACGACTCGCCCGCGGCGACGGCCGCCACCGTCGACGACCTGCTCGGCCGCCACCCGAGGATCACCGGCCGCCGCCTCGACCTGCGCCTGGACGAACTCCTCGCCAGGACGCGCCGCTTCCGCGCCGAGCGGGTCCCCGCGTTCCGCGCCTACCAGAAGAAGCGGAACGAACTGGTCGCGGCCGAGGAGAAGCGCCTCGGAGTGGCGGGCCTCCGCCCGCGCACGATGAGCTCGTTCGTCCGCAACCGCCTCATCGACGAGGTCTACCTCCCCCTCATCGGCGACAACCTCGCCAAGCAGCTGGGCGACGGCGACCGCGCCGACCAGATGGGCATGCTCCTGCTCATCTCACCGCCCGGCTACGGCAAGACGACCCTGATGGAGTACGTCGCCGACCGCCTCGGCCTGGCCCTGGTCAAGGTGGACGGTCCGGCGCTCGGCCACGGCGTCACCTCCCTGGACCCGGCCAAGGCGCCGGACGCCACCGCCGCCCGCGAGGTCGAAAAGATCAACTTCGCGCTCGAGATGGGCACCAACGTCCTGCTCTACCTCGACGACATCCAGCACACCTCGCCGGAACTCCTGCAGAAGTTCATCCCGCTCTGCGACGCCCAACGCCGCATCGAAGGAGCCGCACGCAGCTACGACCTGCGCGGCAAGCGCTTCGCCGTCTGCATGGCGGGCAACCCCTACACCGAGTCGGGCCGCCGCTTCCGCGTCCCCGACATGCTCGCCAACCGCGCCGACGTGTGGAACCTCGGCGACGTCCTGTCCGGCAAGGACGAGCTGTTCGCGCTCAGCTACATCGAGAACGCCCTGACCTCGAACCCGGTCCTCGCGCCCCTCTGCGGCCGGGACCGCGCCGACGTCGAACTGCTGGTCCGCCTGGCGGCGGGGGACCGGACCGTCCACCCCGACCGCCTGTCCCACCCGTACTCCCAGGCCGAGCTGGACGACATCCTGTCCGTGCTCGCCAAGCTCCGCCGCGCGCAGCAGGTCGTCCTGACGGTCAACCGCGCCTACATGGCCTCCGCCGCCCAGGACGACCCGTCCCGCACCGAACCGCCGTTCCGCCTCCAGGGCTCCTACCGCGACATGAACAAGCTCGCCGAACGCATCCTCCCCGTGATGGACGAGACGGAGCTGCAAGCGGTCATCGACGACCACTACCGCGCCGAAGCCCAGACCCTCACCTCGGACGCGGAGGCCAACCTCCTCAAGCTCGCCGAGCTCCAGGGCACCCTGACCCCGTCCGAAGCCGCCCGCTGGACCGAGATCAAAGCCGCCTACCGCCGCGCCCAGACCCTCGCGGGCGGCACCGAGGACCCGTCCGTGGGCGCCCTCCTCCACCTGGCCGAAAAACTGACCGAGATAGAGGCCGCCCTCCGCGGCACGATCCCGCGCACGCCCCGCCGATGAGGTCCCCGGCCGGGGTCAGGCCGCGGTCGGGCGGGTCAGGTGGGTTTCGAGCTTGGCGGCGATGCTGGTCCAGGCCGCGCGGGCCCCGTCGGCGAAGGGCTCGGCCGGGAAGCGCTCGTGGAGGATGGTCATGTCGGTCGTGTCGCCGTCGGCTCGGAGGGTGACGGTGACGCGGGTCTGGCGCCCTCCGGTGGTGCCCGGCGACTCCCAGGTGAAGACGAGCCTGTGCGGGGGCTCGACGACCAGGTAGCGGCCGGTGACCTCGTCGACGCCGGTGGGGAAGAGCTTGGCGATGCGGAAGCGCCCGCCGACCACCGGGTCGCATTCGGCCCGGGCGACGGTGCCGGGGCCGGGCAGCAGCCACTGCTGGAGCCGGTCGGCGTCGGTCCAGGCGTCGAAGACGTCCTCGACGGCGGCGTTGAGCGTGCGGGAGACGCGGACGGTCGCCGTCCCCTGGTCGGTCACGTGGGCCCCTGCGCTGTGGGCGTGGTCCTTCCCCGCTCCAGATGGCGGGCGAGGGCGTCGGTGCCGCGCTGCCAGAAGCCGGTGTAGTCGGCGATCCACTGCTCGGCCTCGGTCAGGTGGGAGGGGTCGGCGCGCAGGTAGTGGTCGCGGCCCTGGATCTCGCGCCGGACCAGGCCGGCCTTCTCCAGGACCTGGATGTGCTTGGACACGGTGGCCAGCGCGGCCGGGAACCGCTGGGCGAGGTCGGTGACCCGGACCTGCCCGTCGCGCAGCTGCTCCAGGATCGCTCGCCTGGTCGGGTGGGCCAGGGCCGCGTAGGTCAGGTCGAGCACGTCCGAACGTTCAGCCACATTGCGAAATATTAGCGGCCGTGGCAATGTTCAGCCAATCGACTGAATGTTTCGGCCGGCGGCGCCGGTCGTACGGCGAGAGGTGCTCATGACGACTCGACCTTCGGCGATGGGCTGGACGCTGGCGCTCGCGTCCCTGGGGGTCTTCCTCACCTCCCTGGACGTGGTCGTGGTGGCCACGGCCCTGCCCGTGCTGCGGACCCGGCTGGGCGCGAGCCTGGCCGACCTGGAATGGACCATCAACGCCTACAACCTGGTCTTCGCCTGCCTGATCCCGACGGGGGCCGCGCTCGGGGACCGCTTCGGGCGGCGCCGCATGTACCTGGCGGGGCTCGCGGTCTTCACCCTCGCCTCGGCGGGTGCCGCCCTGTCGCACAGCGCCGGGGCCCTGATCGCGGCGCGGGTGGTGCAGGGCGCGGGAGCCGCGATCGTCCTGCCGCTCACCCTCACGCTCATCAGCGCCGCGTTCCCCGACGAGAGGAAGGGCACGGCGATCGGGATCTGGGGCGGCGTCTCCGGCCTGGGGGTGGCCGCGGGGCCGCTCGTCGGCGGGGCCGTCCTGGAGGGCATCTCCTGGGAGTGGATCTTCTGGATCAACGTTCCCGCCGGGCTGGTCCTGATACCGCTGTCGGCCCTGCTGCTGCGCGAGTCCCGCGGGCCGCGGCCCCACCTGGACCCCGTGGGGCTGCTGCTGGCCGGAGCCGGGCTGTTCGGCCTGACCTGGGGCGCCGTCCGGGCCCCGTCGGTCGGCTGGACAGACCCGGAGGTCATCGGGACGCTGGCCGCCGGAACCGTCCTGGTGGCCGCGTTCGCCGGCTGGGAGACCAGGGCGCCCCACCCGATGCTGCCGCCGGCCTACTTCCGCAACCGTGCCTTCACCACCGCGAACGCGGTCATCTTCTGCCAGTTCATCTCCCTGATCGGCTCGCTGTTCCTCATCGCGCAGATGTTCCAGATCGCGCTCGGCTACTCCCCGCTCCAGGCGGGCCTGCGCATCCTGCCGTGGACGGCGATGCCGATGCTGGTGGCGCCCGTCGCGGGAGCGCTCGCCGACCGGTGGGGCTTCCGGCCCTTCATGCTGGGCGGGCTCCTCCTCCAGGCGGTCGGGCTGGGGTGGCTGGCGGCGGTGACCTCGCCCGGCGTCGGCTACGGGACCGTCGTGCTGCCGCTCATCGTCGCGGGAGTCGGGATCGCCATGTGCTTCCCGACCGTCGCGGGCGCCGTCGTCTCGTCCGTGCCGCCTGGGGACGTCGGTGTCGCGGCCGGTGCCAACAACGCCCTCCGGGAGGTGGGAGGCGTGTTCGGCATCGCGATCGTCGCCGCCGTCTTCGCGCACGAGGGCGGTTACGCCACACCCGGGCAGTTCGTGGACGGCTTCACCGCCGCCGAATGGGCCGCCGCGGGCGTGGCCGCCGCCGGCGTGCTCGCCGCCTGGCTCGCCCCCGGGCGCCCGGCCCGCCCCGAACCCGGACGGGCGCCCCGCCCGCCCGTCGCGCTCGACGCCGAATGACCGGTCGCCCGAGCCCTGGTGGACGCCGGCGCGGGCGTCCTCGGAGTCGCCCGCGACCGCGGCGTGCTCGACGGGATGCGGGCCGAACTCGGCGACGCCTTCACCCCGGTGCCCGGCGACGTGGCCGACCCGGGCCTCCCGGCGCGGCTGCTCGCCGAGCGCCGGCCGGCCCTGGCGGTGCTGGCCGCCGGAGCCCGCCTGGTCTCCAGGCCGCTGCACGCCGCCGCCTACGCCGAGCGCGAGGGCGTCCCGTCAGACTCCTTCATCGCCCGCCTCGGCCCCCCGCTCGCCCCGCGACGGTTCGCGGCCCACGTCCTGGACCTCGCCACCACCGCCGACCTCCGCGCCTCCTACCGGGTCACGCCCCAAGGCCTCCACCCCCTCGACGGATCCCCCTGAGGGAGAGGGGGCCTCAGTGTCGGGGAGGGTGGTCGTGCGGCGGAGGGGGGAGAGGTAGAGCAGGAGCCAGGACAGGGCCGGTATCGCGGCGCCGAGCCAGAGGACCGCTCTCGGGCCGGCGTGGGCGCCGATCAGGCCGGCCAGGAAGCCGCCGATCGTCAGGGCTCCCATCAGCAGGAAGCGGAAGGTGGCGTTCATCCGGCCGAGCAGCGCCTCGGGGGTGACCCGCTGGCGGAAGCTCACCTTGATGACGTTGTCGACGCCGATCTTGGCTGCCGTCACCACCCAGGCCAGGGCGGCGAGCCACACCCAGGCGCCGTGCCCGACCAGCGGCACCAGGAGGCCGGCCGGCGCGAGCCAGAGGCTCGTCTGCCACAGGGCGCGGCCCTGGCCGAGGCGGCGGCCGACGCGCCGCGCGGCCATCGACCCGGCGAGCAGGCCCACGCCGCCGGACGCGAGGAAGCCGCCCAGCGCGGCGCCGGAGAAGCCGAGCTCGCGGACGAACACCACCGGCAGCATGGTCACGGTGAGCTGGATCGACAGGTTCGTGCAGGCGCCCTCCAGCAGGATCGGACGCAGCACGGGGTGGCCGAGCACGTAGCGCAGGCCGTCGTGCATCTCGCGGATCAGCCGGCCGCGCGGACCAGGCGCCGGTCCGGGTTCGGCGGCGCGGATGCCCAGCAGGCAGGCCGCCGACCACAGGTACGTCAGCGCGTCCACCCCGACCGCCACCGGTGCGGACAGCGCCTGTGCCAGGTACCCGCCGACGCCGCGCCCGCCGATGTCGCCCGCCGCGTCGAGGACGACGAGGTTGGCGTTGGCGTCCTCCAGGCGGTCGCGGCCGACGGCGTGCGGCAGGTAGCTGAGCTTGGCCACGTCGAAGAACACCGTGGCGCCGCCGGCCGCCAGTACCACCGCGTACAGGTGCGCCATCGTCAGGACGCCCTGCCACCAGGCCAGCGGGACCGAGCCGAGCAGCGCGGCGCGGGCCAGGTCCGCGGCGACCAGCACCTTGCGCCGCCGCATCCGGTCCACCCATGCGCCCACGGGCAGGCCGATCACCAGGAACGCGACCGTGCTCAGCCCCGCGAGGACCCCGACCTCGCCCGGGGAGCCGTGCAGCGCCACCACGGCGACCAGCGGAATCGCCACGTAGCTGATCTGGGTGCCGATCTCGCTGACCGCGGCGGCGGCGAAGACCCGGCGGAAGGCGGGGACGGTGAACACGCTTCGATGCGCCATGCCGCACAGCGTCGGGGCCGGAGAGGGCGGGACGGAATCGATTTAGACTGGTCCGAATCCGTCGGGAGGCGCCGTGCTGGACCTGGAGTTCACCACAGCCGACCTGGCCCGTACCCGGTTCGCGTTCTCGCCCCTGTGGGAGTGCGTCGCCGCGCTGCGCACGCCGGTGGAGCCGGCCGCGCACGCGCTCCACCGGCGCTGGCTCACCGCCGCGACGCCCCGGATCGCCGAACTGCGCTCGGCCGGACGCATCGCGCTGCTGGACGCGCTCGTGCCGCCGCCGCCCCGCTTCCTGCCGTCCTTCCTCGCGCCGACTCCCCGCGTCTCCACCCCCGGCCTGGACGAGGAACTCGCCGCGCTGCAAGCCGTCCCCGCGCGGCAGGTACGTGCCGAGCTGGAGCGGACCGGCGGTGTCCGGACCGCGCCGCTGCGGGAGCTGTACGCCGACCCGGCCGACGGATTGGCCCGGCTCGCCCGGGAGGTCCGCGCGTTCTGGGACGCCGCGCTGGCCGCCGCCTGGCCGCGGGTGCGCGAGCTGCTCGAAGCGGACGTGCTGTTCCGCGCGCGTGCGCAGGCCGACGGCGGTTCCGCGGGCCTGCTGAACGCGCTCGACCCGGCGATCCGATGGCGAGGCGACACCCTGTCGATCCGGCTCGTCCACCACTCCGCGGCGCACCGGCTGGACGGACGCGGCGTCGTGCTCGTGCCGTCCGCCTTCGCCTGGCCGCGCGTCTACGTCAAGACCGGCGGGACGTGGCCGGTCACCGTGCGCTACCCGCCGCGCGGGGTCGGCCTGCTGTGGACCGCCGCCGCCCGCCCGGACGCGCCGGACGCGCTCGCGGGGGTGCTGGGCGCCACCCGCGCGATGCTGCTCACCGTCCTGGCCTCGCCCACCTCGACCACCGAGCTCGCCGACCGCACCGGACTCTCGCCCGGCGCGGTCTCCCAGCAGCTCACCGCGCTACGGGCGGCGGGCCTGGTCACCGCCCGCCGCAGCGGCCGCTACGTCCTCTACGCCCGCACCCCCGTCGCCGACGCCCTCCTCACGGCCGCCGGATGATCCCCGGAGCCGCCGTCACCACTGCCGGTTCACGGTCGCCTTGGCGCCGGTCACCAGGCTCGCGGGCGGGACGTCCTCGGCCACGACCGCTCCGGCGGCGACCACGGAGTCACGGCCGATGCTGACGCCGGGCAGGATGGTGGCGCCCGCGCCGATCCACACGTTCTCCGCCACGTCGATGGGCGCCCCGGTCAGCCACTCCCGCCGCTCCCCGGGATCGACCGGGTGGCCGGCGGTGATGAACGTGGCCTTCGGCCCGACCATCACGCGCTCACCGAGCCGAATGCCGGCGTAGTCCAGGAAAGTGCAGTTCTGGTTGATGAACACGCGCTCCGCGAAGTCCAGGCGCAGGCCGTGGTCCGTGTAGAAGGGCGGGTAGATCGTGACTCCCGCGGGCAGCGGCCTGCCGAGGATCTGCTCGAACAGCCCGGCCTTGCCCGCCTCGTCCTCGAAGGGCAGGACGTTCAGCCGGGACGTGAGCTCGGTGGCCCGCCGGACCCTCGCGGCCATGGCCTGGAACTCGGCACTGTGGATGCGCATGAGACGGTCGCTGGGCATGCCGCGATCCTTCCTGGTGGTTCGGGTGACCGGTATCAGTGCCCGGGCGAAGTCGCCTTCGTCAGCCGTCGCGGGGCCGCCGGCGCCGCACGGGGCGTCGCCCAGGACGGGAGCCAGACCGGCTCGGAGGGCCTCGGCAGGCTTTCGAGGTGGGCGATGATCCCGCGGAGCCCCGGATGGGGGTTCGCCTTCGGGAGGATGAGCGAGACCGGGTACACGAGAGTCGGGTCCGCGATGGGGATGCGGCGCAGGTCGTAGCTCGCCGGCCAGATGTAGCGGTCCCGGGAGCCGACGAGGGTGGCCACGTCCGCCGAGTCCGCGAGGACGTCCAGGAGCACCTCGTCTCCGAAGTGCGGCCCCGCCGCGTCGACGCGCAGGTCGAAGCCGGTGGCGAGCTGGTCGTAGAACTCTCCCCACTCGCTGCGGGGCGCGATGCCCGGCACCCAGATCCGGTGCTTGCGCAGCCGCCGCGGGGTCAGCACCCGTGCGGAGGCGAGCGGGTGCGCCGGGCCGACGAGGAGTTCCAGCGGCGAGTCGAACGCGCGGATCATCCGCACGCCCGGCGGCAGGGCGGCCGGGTCCGTCACGGTGCGGAACGAGGCGTCGATCTCGCCCGCCTCGATGGCGGCGACCACCGCGCGGGGGTCGTCGACCCTGAGGGTCACCACGTCGAGGTCGGTCCCCGGACGCGACCGCCAGTACTCGTGCAGGACGACGGCCTGGGCGCTCCGGAAGCCGAGGACGTCGACGCGCGGTGCGCGGGAGCCCGGCCTGACGGCGCTGACGGCGCGCTCGACGCCGGCGACGACGCTCCGCGCGTGGGGGAGGAGCGCCTGGCCGTCCAGCGTCAGCTCGACACCCCGGGCGGTACGCGTGAACAGGCGGACCTCCAGATCGCGCTCCAGGGCGGCGATCCGCTTGGAGACCGCCTGCTGCGTCACGCCCAGCTCGTCGGCCGCGTGCTGGAGCTGCCCGAGCTCGGCCGCCCGGACGAACGATCGCAATGCCTCGGTGTCCACCGGCTCACCCTAGGCGCGCACAACCGGCCGTTGTGGCGCGCCGCGACTCGGTTGTCCGGTCGCGCTCAGATGATCGAGGCGCTGGTCCGGCGGGCGGCGAGGAGGCGGGCGAAGTCGGCCAGGAAGTCGAGGCGGGCCTCCTCGACGTCGGGTTCGGGGACGAGGGTCCGGGAGATGGTCTCGCCGTCGAGGAGGTTGCGCGTGGAGGAGACGAGCAGGTGGAGGGTCTCGTCGGGGAAGCAGGCCAGCGCGGGGACCCGGCGGGCGAGGCGCGTGATGTCGGCGAAGAAGCGCTCGGCGACGGGGGCCAGGCGGGCGCGCAGGTCGGCGTCGGTGCGGGCGGCGACCATCAGCTCGAACCAGACGACGTTCTCGCGGTCGCGGTGGCGGCCGCGCATCAGGGCCAGCGCGGCGCGCAGGTCCGCCGGCGGCGCGGCGGCCAGGTGGTCGGCGGCGGCTTCCAGGTGGCGGGCGGCGACCCGCTCGGCCGCGGCGACGACGAGGTCGAGCCGCGAGTCGAAGTGGCGGAACAGCCCGCCGCGGGAGACGCCCGAGCGGGCGCAGACCTCGCCCACCGAGGTGCCCGCGTAGCCGGCTTCGGCGATGGCCGCGATCGTCGCGTCCAGCAGCCGGGCGACGGTCGCCTCCCTGCGTTCGCGCTGGGTGCGCCGCCGGACGGGTTGCTGGGCGTCCACTCAGCCGACGATAGCAGCCGGGCCGGGCAGGGTCCGGGGGTCGACGGTGCCGCGCGGTTCGCCGGCCCGCAGGAAGCGGCCGGTGCGGCGGTGGCCGAATTCGGGGGAGTAGTCGCCGGCGCCGTAGATCGGGGTTCCCGCGACGAACGTCGCGACGACGGTGTCGTCGTTGCGGTTGACCATGCGCCGCATCCCGCCGAACACCTCGACCGGGGCCTCGTGCGCCTGGTCGAGCTCCGGGCCGAGGTGGTCGGGGTCGACGATGACGAGGTCGGCGCGGTCTCCCTCGCGCAGGAACCCGGCGTCCAGCCCGTACCAGGAGCCCAGCTCGCCGGTGAGCCGGTGGACGGCCCGCTCGATCGGCATGAAGCCCTCGTGGTGGGCGCGGCGCAGCAGCCGCAGCGGGAAGTTGTAGAACGCCATGTTGCGCAGGTGGGCCCCGGCGTCGGAGAACCCCATCTGCACCTCGGGCAGGGAGCTGAGGTGGTCGAGGGCCCGGGGCCGGTGGTTGGAGATCGTGGTGTGCCAGCGGACCTTCGTCCCGTGCTCGACCACCAGGTCCAGGAACGCGTCGACCGGGTGCACCCCGCGCTCGTCGCCGACCTGCCCGAACGTCCTGCCGACGGCGGAGGCGTCCGGGCACTCGACGATGTGGGCGTCGTAGAGGTCGCGGTGCCACACGCGCGGCGTCCACCGGTTCTCGTACTCGCGCCGGAAGCGCCGCCGGTAGGCCTCGTCCCGCAGCAGGGCGTTGCGCTCGACCTCGTCCTTCAGGTGCAGCGCGGCGGCGCCGGCGCCGAACTCCTCGAAGACCACGAGGTCGATGCCGTCGGCGAACACCTGGAAGGGGACGGGCAGGTGCTGCCAGCGGAAGTCGCCGCCGAGCCGGTTCACCGCGCGCGCCAGCGGCCCCATGACGTGCATCAGGAACGGGTTGGCCTTGACGTCGGCCGCGGTCAGGTAGCTGGTCTTCAGCGGCTTCCTGTCGCCCCGCCCGACGGAGGCCAGCAGCGCGGGGATCAGGGAGACGGGCAGGTTGAGGTTCGGGATGGACTGCAGGACCCGCCCGGAGCTGCGCAGGATGCGGTAGAGGCGGCGGCGCTCGGCGCGCGTGCCGAAGGTGGAGGGAAGGGTGCGGGAGCGGTAGCGGTCGCCGTCCAGCTTGTCCCAGGGGTTGCGCATCTCCGACATGCCGATCATCCCGGCGCGCAGGGCGTCGACCAGCAGGAGCTCCATCCTGCGCAGCTCGCCTCCGCTCGGGGCGACCTTCGGGTCGGTGGAGCGGCCGAGCCCCATCACCGCGGCGCGCAGGTCGGAGTGACCGAGGAACGCGGTGACGTTGGGGCCGAGCGGCAGGTCTTCGAGCGCGGCGATGTACTCGGCGGCCGAACCCCAGGTGCGGTGCCGTCCGAGGATGGACAGGACGGGATCGCGCGGCACGGCCTCTACCCTGCTGAACAGGTCGGCCGCGTCCAGGGGGTCGACATGGACGGTGCCCAGCGAGCACGACCCGAACACGACCGTGGTGACCCCGTGGCGCACCGACTCGCCCAGCCCCGGCGCGGCCAGGGCCTCGACGTCGTAGTGGGTGTGGATGTCGATGAAGCCCGGCATGACCCACTTGCCGGACGCGTCGACGATCCGCGCGCCATCGGCGGGGAGGTCGGTGGCGGAGACGGCGGCGACCCTGCCGTCCTTGAGGCCGAGGGTGCGGACCGCGGACGGCGCGCCCGTCCCGTCGAACCACCGGCCGCCGCGGATGATGACGTCGAAGCCCATGGCCGACATAGAAACCAATCGGTCGCTATGTGTCAAGGGTCGGTGCGGACGACGCGCCCCCGTCCCGCACCGGGGCGGAGAGCGGCCCGGGACCGGTTCGCTCGCCGGGGGGAGGCGTCTCCCCCGGCTGGGGGAACCGCGCCCCGGCCAGGGCTTTCTAGCCTGCCGCCATGGAAACGCAGAAGGACGACGCCCGCGCGGTCAGGCCGCCACGGGGACCGGTCGCGGCATCGGGACTGCTCACACTGCTCGCCGCCGGGGTGGGCGCGCTGTGGTCCGCTCGAGCGTCGAGCTACCCGTTCGGCTCCGCCGACAAGGTCACGGTGTCGGTCACCCACCTGATCGAGCACCGGCCGGCGGGAGCGATGCTGCTGGCCGCCTCGGCCTGCGGCCTGGCGGCGACCGTGTTCGCCGCGCGCCGTCGCGCCGGCGCGGCCTCGCTGAGGGCCGCCGGTCTGATCGCCCTCGCCGAGACCCTGTTCTTCGGCCTGGTGATGGCCGACGTCACGCTGATGGTCGGGCTCGCCTACACCCTGGCACTCACCAGCCCGCTGATCGTGCTGACGACCGTGGCGGTGGCCTGCGCCCGCCGCCAGCGGATCGGGTACCTGGCCGCCGGGGCGGTGCTGGCGCTGGCGGCCGTCGGAGTGGCGACCGGGTTCCTCACCATCGGCTCGGTGTCCCGGTTCGCCCGGAACGTGGGCCACAGCTTCGCGAACTACGACCTGCGCCTGCTCTGGGGGATCGGGATGTCGGCCGTCGCCGCCGGCTGGGGGTTCGCCGCCTTCCGGTGGCTGCGCCAGACGATGCTGCTGCGCGGCGGCGGCCGGCTTCCGGCCTGGGCGACCCCCGAGGGCGCCCGCCGCTGGGGACGGGTCGCCACGATCGCGGCGGGGCTGTGCCCGCTGACGTACGGCCTGATCCGGCTGACCTGGCTCACGCCGTGGCCGATCGGCCTGATGGGCAGCGAGGACAATCCGGCCACCCGGATGCAGGGCGCGGGCCTCGGGATCGCGGCGGTCGGCGGCACGGTGCTCACCCTCGGCCTGATCGCGCGCTGGGGCGAGCGGTTCCCCCGCTGGGTCCCGATGGCGGGCGGACGCCCCGTGCCGCCGCGGATGGCGGTGATCCCGGGCGGCGTCGTCGCCGCGGCGGCGTGCGTCGCCGCGCCGGGCTTCGTCGTCCACGGCCTGGAGAGCGACGGCATGGGCGTCGGCATGTTCACGGCCCTGCTGATCTTCCCGTTCCCGATCTGGGGCCCGCTGCTGGCCGCCGCCGTCTTCGCGTACCGGTTGCGCCGCGGCCCGTCCGGCGCGACCGGCCCCGCGACGGCGGCGGCCGCCTCCCGCCGCCCGACCGCCGAGCCGGCACCGCGCGCCACGGACACACTGCGGAACCTGGCGGTGGCCCTGCCCTGACGCTCCCGCCCGGCCACCGGCCGCCCCGCCCCTCCTCTCGGCGAGCCGGCCGGTGATTCGCCGCGTGTGCGCCCTCCCCGGTCGGTGTCGGCCAGGGGCGTCAGGGACGCGTTAAGCGTGCCGCCCTCCGCGCTAAGAGCGCGTCAAGACCCTTGGGACATGCCCGAGAAGTGCCGTTGACTCCTAACGCACCCAAAGCGGGTGCGGGTGCGACGAGCACCCGGTGCCCCATGGCGGCAGAGTGCCGCCCCCAAGGAATCGAGAAATGGCAGATCTGGCGTTCATCCTGCTCACGGTGGGGGTCTTCGCCGTGTTCGCACTGGTCGTGAGGGCGGTCGAGCGACTGTGACCGCGGAGAACGGAATCGGCTTGGCGCTGGCCGTGCTGCTGGTCGTCCTCATGGTCGCGGCCCTTCTCTTCCCGGAGCGCTTCTAGTGGGCCCGACGGTCGCCGGGATCATTTTCCTCGGCTCTCTCCTGCTCGCCCTCGCGCTGTCGTACGGGCCTCTGGGCGACTACATGTACCGGGTCTATTCCGGGACCCGGCATTCGCGGGTGGAACGCCTCGTCTACCGGCTGGTCGGGGTCGATCCCAGGGCCGAGCAGAGGTGGGGTGTCTACGCGCGCAGCGTCCTGGCCTTCTCGGTGGTCGGCGTGCTGTTCCTCTACGGGGTGCAGCGAGTGCAGGACCGCCTCCTGCTCAGCCTGGGCTTCGACCCGGTCAAGCCCGACCAGGCCTGGAACACCGCCGTCAGCTTCGTGACCAACACCAACTGGCAGTCGTACTCGGGAGAGTCGACGATGGGCCACCTGGTGCAGATGGCCGGGCTGGCGGTGCAGAACTTCGTCTCGGCCGCCGTGGGCATGGCCGTGGCCATCGCGCTGGTGCGCGGCTTCGCGCGCCGCAAGAGCGAGCACCTCGGCAACTTCTGGGTCGACCTGACCAGGGGATCGCTGCGGATCCTGCTGCCGATCGCGTTCGTCGGCGCCGTCGTGCTGGTGTCCGGGGGGCTGGTGCAGAACTTCTGGGATCCGGCCCACCACACGGTGGACACGATCGCCGGCGGCGCCCAGACGCTGACGGGAGGCCCGGTGGCCTCGCAGGAAGCGATCAAGGAACTCGGGACGAACGGCGGCGGCTTCTACAACGCCAACTCCTCGCACCCCTTCGAGAACGCCACGGCGTGGACGAACTGGCTGGAGATCTTCCTGATCCTGGTCATCCCGTTCGCGCTGACCCGGACGTTCGGCCGCATGGTGGGCCAGGTCCGGCAGGGGTACGCGATCGCGGCGGTGATGGGCGTCATCGCGCTGGTGAGCGTCTCGCTCACGATGGTCTTCCAGGGCATGCACCACGGCACGGTGCCGACCGCGGTGGGCGGGGCGACGGAGGGCACCGAGGCGCGCTTCGGCGTCCTCGACTCGGCGGTCTTCGCCGCGGCGACCACGCTGACGTCGACCGGCGCCGTGGACTCCTTCCACGACTCCTACACCAGCCTCGGCGGCATGATGACGATGGTCAACATGATGCTCGGGGAGGTCGCGCCCGGCGGCGTCGGCTCCGGCCTGTACGGGATGCTGGTCCTCGCCGTGATCACGGTGTTCGTGGCCGGGCTCATGGTGGGCCGCACGCCCGAGTACCTGGGCAAGAGGATCGGCGGCCGCGAGATCAAGTTCGCCGCGCTGTACTTCCTGGTCACGCCCGCGCTCGTGCTCGCCGGCACCGCCGCCGCGATGGCGACCGGCAGCGGCCGCGCGGGCCTGCTGAACTCCGGGCCGCACGGGCTCTCGGAGGTCCTGTACGCGTTCACCTCCGCCTCCAACAACAACGGCTCGGCGTTCGCCGGCCTCACGGTCAACACGGTCTGGTACGACACGGCGCTGGGCCTGTGCATGGCCTTCGGCCGGTTCCTGCCGATCATCTTCGTGCTCGCTCTGGCCGGCTCGCTGGCCCGCCAGGGGCACACCCCCGAATCGGACGGAACCCTGCCCACGCACCGGCCCCAGTTCGTCGGCATGGTCGCGGGCGTCACCGTCGTCCTCGTCGCGCTCACGTTCCTGCCCGCGCTCGCGCTCGGGCCGCTGGCGGAAGGAATCCGCTGATGTCCATCACGCAGACCGCGCGGGTCCCCGCGCAGCCACCCGTTCCCGAACCGGTGGGCCGCGTCCAGGGCGGCCTCCTCGACCCGCGGCAGCTGCTGCGGTCCCTGCCGGACGCGGTCCGCAAGCTCGACCCCCGGACGCTGTGGCGCAACCCGGTCATGCTGATCGTCGAGGTCGGCGCCGTGTGGTCCACGATCCTGGCCGCCACCGACCCGACGTGGTTCGCCTGGCTGGTCGTCGTCTGGCTGTGGCTCACGGTCGTCTTCGCCAATCTGGCCGAGGCGGTGGCCGAGGGACGCGGCAAGGCCCAGGCCGACACGCTGCGGCGGGCGAAGCGGGACATGACGGCCCGGCGCCTGGTCGGCTGGGAGCCCGGGGCCGTGGACGTGGCGGAGGAGTCCGTCCCCGCCCCCTCGCTCACGCAGGGCGACATCGTGGTCGTCGAGGCAGGACAGATCATCCCCGCGGACGGCGACGTGGTCGAGGGCATCGCCAGCGTCGACGAGTCGGCGATCACGGGCGAGTCGGCCCCGGTCATCCGGGAGTCCGGCGGCGACCGGTCGGCGGTGACCGGCGGCACCAGGGTGCTGTCCGACCGCATCGTGGTGAGGGTGACCCAGCGGCCCGGCGAGAGCTTCATCGACCGGATGATCGCCCTGGTCGAGGGCGCCGGCCGGCAGAAGACGCCGAACGAGATCGCGCTGAACATCCTGCTCGCCGCGCTGACGATCATCTTCCTGCTCGCCACCGCCACCCTCCAGCCGCTGGCGATCTACTCCAGGGCCGGCGACCCCGGAGTGCCGGACTCGCCCGCCCTGGGCGCCCAGGGCGTGACCGGCATCGTGCTGGTGTCGCTGCTGGTCTGCCTGATCCCGACGACGATCGGCGCGCTGCTGTCGGCGATCGGCATCGCCGGGATGGACCGCCTCGTCCAGCGCAACGTCCTGGCGATGTCCGGACGCGCCGTCGAGGCCGCCGGCGACGTCGGCACCCTGCTGCTCGACAAGACCGGCACCATCACCCTCGGCGACCGGCAGGCGGCCGAATTCATCCCGCTCGACGGGATCCCCGAGGGCGAACTGGCCGACGCGGCGCAACTGGCCAGCCTCGCCGACGAGACGCCCGAGGGCCGCTCGGTCGTCGTCCTCGCCAAGGAGCGCTACGGGCTGCGCGAGCGCACGCCCGGGGAACTCTCCCACGCCGACTGGGTGGCGTTCACCGCCCGGACCCGGATGTCGGGCGTCGACCTGGACGAGGGAGCCGAGCGGTCGCTGCGCAAGGGAGCGGCCGGCGCCGTCGCCGACTGGGTTCGCGGGCAGGGCGGCACCGTGCCGCCCGGGCTCGCCCAGATCGTGGACGGCATCTCCGCCTCCGGCGGGACGCCGCTCGTGGTCGGCGAGTCCGCCGGTGGGGGAGCGCGCGTCCTCGGGGTGATCCACCTCAAGGACGCGGTCAAGCGGGGCATGCGCGAGCGGTTCGCGGCGATGCGGGCCATGGGCATCCGCACCGTCATGATCACTGGCGACAACCCGCTGACCGCCAAGGCGATCGCCGACGAGGCGGGCGTGGACGACTTCCTCGCCGAAGCCAGGCCGGAGGACAAGCTCGCCCTGATCAGAAGGGAGCAGGAGGGCGGCCGCCTCGTGGCCATGACCGGGGACGGGACGAACGACGCGCCCGCCCTCGCCCGGGCGGACGTCGGCGTCGCCATGAACACCGGTACCTCCGCCGCCAAGGAGGCCGGGAACATGGTCGACCTCGACTCCGACCCCACCAAGCTGATCGAGATCGTCCAGATCGGCAAGCAGCTGCTGATCACCCGGGGCGCGCTGACCACGTTCTCCATCGCCAACGACATCGCCAAGTACTTCGCGATCATCCCGGCGCTGTTCGTGACGCTCTTCCCGGGACTGGACGCCCTCGACGTCATGCGGCTCTCCAGCCCGCAGTCGGCGATCCTGTCGGCCGTCGTGTTCAACGCGCTGATCATCGTCGCGCTGATCCCGCTGGCCCTGCGCGGGGTGAAGTACCGGCCGAGCAGCGCGTCCAAGCTGCTGTCGCGCAATCTCGGGGTCTACGGCCTCGGCGGCATCGCCGCGCCGTTCGCCGGCATCAAGCTCATCGACCTCATGGTCCAGTTCCTTCCGGGGATGTCCTGACATGCGTATGCCAACCTGGATCCGCCTGCACGTGGCCGCGATCCGCGCGCTGCTGGTCCTCACCGCCGTGCTCGGTGTCGCCTACCCGCTCGCCGTCTTCGCGGTCGCCCAACTCCCCGGGTTGAAGAGCCGGGCCGACGGGAGCATCGTGCGCACCGCGGACGGCAGGGCCGCGGGCAGCGCGCTCATCGGCCAGTCCTTCACCGGCAGGGACGGGAACGCGCTCAAGCAGTACTTCCAGAGCCGCCCGTCCGCGGCCGGCGACGGATACGACCCGACCTCGACGGCCGCGAGCAACCTCGGGCCCGAGAGCGTCCTGGACACGCTCCCCGACCCGGCCGCCGGGGCCGAGGGCGATCAGAGCCTCCTCACCCGGGTCTGCTCGCGGAGCAAGGCCGTCGCCGACCTGGAGGGCGTGGACGGCAGGCGACCGTACTGCACGCCGGACGGGGTGGGCGCCGTGCTCAAGGTGTTCGGGACTCGCGCACCCGACGGGAGCGTCCCCAGGCCCTCCAGGGTCGTCAGCGCCAACCAGGCCTGCCCCACCGCCCCCTTCATCGCCGCCTACAAGGGCGTCCGGGTCGAGTGCGCCAGGCCGGACGAGGATCTCGCCGCGGGCCTGACCGTCCCGGTCAGGGGGAACGCGCCCGCGAAACCGCAGGTGCCGGCCGACGCCGTCACCGCGAGCGGCAGCGGCCTGGACCCGCACATCACGCCCGCCTACGCGAGGCTCCAGGCGCCGCGGGTGGCCAAGGCGCGCGGCATCTCCGAGGCGCAGGTGCTGGCCGCCGTCCGGCACAACCAGACCGGCCGCGCGCTCGGGTTCATGGGTGAGCCGGTGGTCAACGTCCTCCGGCTCAACCTCGAACTCGACCGTGACCACCCGTACGGCGCCTAGGAGGGACCGGACCCCCGTCACGGTGACCGCGAGCGCGCACGCCGGCCGGGTCGGGGTTCGCGTGATCGACCGCGGCCCCGGCTGTGACCCCGCCGTCATGAAAGCGCTGGTCCGGCGGTCGTCAAGACGACGTCAATTCGGGATGCGCGCCGGGCCCGGACGCGCGGGGCGCTCACCAGGCCTTGCTAGATTTCGCCAGGCCCAGAAAGGGATGATTCCGGCGAGGGACGAGGCGGCGCTCGGCATGGGCGGTCGAGGTACGTGGCGCATCTACCTGGGCGCGGCGCCCGGGGTCGGCAAGACCTACGCCATGCTGAACGAAGGACGCCGGCGCGCCGAGCGCGGCACCGACGTGGTCGTGGGCTTCGCCGAGACCCACGGACGCTCCCGGACGGCCGAGCAGCTCGGCGGCCTGGAGGTCGTCCCGCCGCGGCGGACGTCCCACGGCGGGACGTGGTCCGCCGAGATGGACGTCGACGCCGTCCTGGCCCGCCGCCCCGAGGTGGCGCTGGTCGACGAACTGGCCCACGCCAACGGCCCGGGATGCCGGAACGCCCGTCGGTGGGAGGACATCGAGGAGCTCCTCCAGGCGGGCATCGACGTCGTCTCCACCCTCAACATCCAGCACCTGGCGTCGCTGAACGACGTGGTCGAGAGCATCACCGGAGTCCGCCACGGCGAGACCGTCCCGGACGCGGTCGTCCGGCGGGCCGACCAGATCGAGCTGGTCGACATGACCGCCGAGGCGCTCCGCAGGCGGCTCGCCCACGGGAACGTCCACGCGGCGGACCAGGCCGGCGACGCGCCGCCCGGTTACTTCAGGACGGGGAACCTCAACGCCCTCCGCGAGCTGGCGCTGCTGTGGGTGGCGGACCGCGTGGACGAGGGCCTGGCCCGCTACCGCGACCAGCACGGCATCACCGAGCCCTGGGAGGCGCGCGAGCGCATCGTGGTCGCGCTGAGCGGCGGCCCCGAGGGCGACGCACTCATCCGCCGCGCGGCCCGGATGGGGGCGAGGGCCGGCCGCGCGGACCTCCTCGCCGTCCGGGTCGTGCGCAGCGACGGCCTCGCCGAGGGCTCCCCGGCCGCGACGGCGCGCCAGCGCGCCCTCGTGGAGAGCATCGACGGGACCTTCCACCAGGTGGTGGGCGACGACGTCGCGGTGGCGCTGGTGGAGTTCGCGCGCGCCGTCGACGCGACGCAGCTGGTCCTCGGGTCCGGGCGCCGCGCCGGTCGGCGGCGGCTGTCCGGGGGCGGTGTCGAGGCCGCCGTGACCCGGGAGCCGAGCGGTTTCGACGTCCACATCGTCGCCCATGAGCACGCGGGCGACGGCCGCGGCGCCGTCCGGAGGAGCGGCTCCGCGCTCAGCCGCCGGCGCAGGGGCGCGGGATGGGCGCTGGCGGTCGCCGGACCACCGCTGCTGACGGCACTGCTGGCGGGGACGGGCCTCCAGTTCGGTCTGGTCACCGACATCCTCTTCTACCTGGCCCTGACCGTGGGTGTGGCCCTCGCGGGAGGGCTGTGGCCGGCCGTGGCCGCCGCCGTGCTGGGCAGCCTCCTGGCCAACTGGTTCTTCACGCCGCCCTTCCACACCCTCACCATCGCCGGCCGGGACAACGCCATCGCACTGGCGATCTTCATCGGGGTGGCGGCGGCGGTCGCCTCGGTGGTCGACCTCGCCGCCCGCCGGTCCCGGCAGGCGGCGCGCAGCGGCGCGGAGGCCGAGACGCTGAGCATGCTGGCGACGAGCGTGCTGCGCGGGGAGAAGGCGCTGCCCGCCCTGCTGGAACGCGTCCGGGAGACCTTCGGCGTGAGCTCGGTCGCGCTGCTGGAGAGGACCGGCGACGGCTGGAGGACCCTCGGGTCCACGGGCCCCGAGCCGTGCTCCGATCCCGATGAGGCCGATGTGCGGGCCGCCGTCGCCCCGGAGCGGGGCGGCGAGACCGTGCTCGCGCTGCGCGGCCGCGTCCTGCCCGCCGCCGACCGCCGGGTGCTGTCGGCCTTCGCGTCGCAGGCCGCCGCCGCCCTGGAGTGGCGGCGGCTGGCCGAGGAGGCCGCCGGGGCGCGCCGGCTCGCCGAGGGCAACAGGATCCGCACCGCGCTGCTCGCTGCGGTCTCCCATGACCTGCGCACTCCGCTGGCCTCGATCAAGGCGGGCGTGAGCAGCCTCCGACAGACCGACGTCGACTGGGACCCCGAAGACGAGGCGGAGCTGCTGGCCACCATCGAGGAGTCGGCCGACAAGCTCGACGGGCTCATCGGCAACCTGCTCGACATGAGCCGCCTGCAGACGGGCGCGGTGTCCCCGCTGACCCAGCCGGTCCCCGTGGAGCAGGTGGTGCCGCCCGCTCTCCAGGGCGTCCCGGCGGGCCGCGTGGAGGTCGACGTCCCCGAGACGCTGCCGCCCGTCCTGGCCGACCCGGGCCTGCTGGAGCGGGCACTGGCCAACGTGGTCGAGAACGCCGTACGGCACAGCACCGGCGCCGTCACCCTGTCGGCCTGCGCGCTGCGAGGGGGCCTGCCGCGCGAAGAGGTCGAGATCCGCGTGGCCGACCGGGGCCCGGGGGTCCCCGAAGCGGCGAGGGAGCAGATCTTCGCGCCGTTCCAGCGGCTCGGCGACTCCCCCCGGGGCGACGGAGTGGGCCTCGGCCTCGCCGTGGCCCGGGGCTTCACCGAGGCCATGGGCGGCACCCTGCAGGCCGAGGACACGCCGGGAGGCGGCCTCACCATGGTCTTCACGCTGCCCGCCGGCGCCGCCGGGGACTCCGCGTCCCGCGACGAGGGAAGGAGGCCACTGTGACGCGCATTCTCCTCGTCGAGGACGAGCCGCAACTCGTCCGGGCACTCCGCATCAACCTGAAGACGCGCGGCTACGAGGTGGACACGGCCCCCGACGGCCGCACCGCCCTGGACCTGGCCGCCCGCAGGACGCCGGACGTGGTGGTGCTCGATCTCGGGCTGCCGGACATGGACGGCGTCGAGGTGATCCAGGGGCTGCGCGGCTGGCTGGACGTCCCCATCATCGTGCTGTCCGCGCGGCACGCCTCGGGGGAGAAGGTCCAGGCCCTGGACACGGGAGCCGACGACTACGTCACCAAGCCGTTCGGCATGGACGAGCTCCTGGCCCGGCTGCGCGCGGCGGTCAGGCGCGCGGCCCCCGCCGAGCAGGCCGCCGCCGTGGTGGAGACGGCGTCCTTCACCGTCGACCTGGCGGCAAAGCGGGTGATCCGGGCGGGCGGGGAGATCCGGCTGACCCCCACCGAGTGGAACATCCTGGAGGTCCTGGTCCGCAACCCCGGAAAGCTCGTCGCGCAGCGGCAGCTGCTCCACGACGTCTGGGGGCCCACCTACGAGAAGGAGACGAACTACCTGCGCGTCTACCTCGCCCAGCTGCGGCGGAAGCTGGAGCCCGACCCGGCGCGCCCGCGCCACCTGATCACTGAGCCCGGGATGGGCTACCGCTTCGAGCCCTGACCCGCGCCGATGCCTGTCGCGGGGTCGTCAGGACGCGGCCAGTGGCAGGAACGAGGCGAGGAACAGGGCTGCCGGGAACAGGGCCGCCGCCTGGTAGACGCGCGGGGCGTCGGACGGCAGCGAGGGCGCGCCGGGGAGCCACCACCGCGTCCAGGCATGGACCAGGTACGGCCAGGCGAGCAGCACCGCGACGGCGGCCGCGGTCGTGAGGCGGGCGTCGGCCAGGAGCGCGTGGGTGCCCGCGAGCAGGCGGTCGGCGGTGCCGGAGACCGACGTGCCGATCAGGAGATAGGCCGGCGCGGCGGTGGCCAGCGCGATCAGCAGCGAAACGACGATCGTGGCCGGCCACGCGGCGAGCAGCGCCGCCGTGCCCGCGGGGTGGGGCGCGGACGCCCAGCGCCGGAGGAGCCGCGGGGGATGGGACGGCAGCGAGCGGAGCGTGCCGCGCCCGCCGGCCGCCGCCAGCGCGCGGCGCAGGTCGTCCGGGCCGAGAATCTGGACGGGCAGCCGGTCGGCGCTGATCTCCGACAGCCACAGCGCGGCGACCGGCAGGATCAGGACCCGCAGCGGCCGGGTCGACACCAGCACGAGCTGGGCGCCGATCGCCGCGGCGAGGGCGTGCGGCGCGACCAGGAAGTAGACCAGGACGGGCAGCAGGCCCAGCAGCACGAAGACCGGTGCCCAGGTCCGGACGACCCAGACGAAGGGGCTGCCCAGGCCGACCACCAGGTGGTCGCCCTGACGGACGTGGGCGACCTCGTGCAGGAGCACCGCCTGGGCGGTCCGCCGGTCCTTGCGCCACAGATGGACCAGCGGCAGGAAGACGGCGATGCGCGCGCGCCGCCATCCCGCCGGGTAGGCGCGCGCGAGCCGCCGGCCGCTCACGGTGAAGCGCAGCTCGGTGCCGGGCGCGTAGCCGTCGACGAACCGCTGCATCTCGGCGGTGACGGGACGGCCGTCGGCGGGCACGAGTCGTAGGCTCCGCTCCACCCAGCGGGCCCTGAGGGCGGGGAAGCCCACGCTGAGGATGCCCGCCACCAGCATCGCGACGGGCAGCAGCTCCACCACCACGAGCAGTCTCAGCAGGACCAGCGACGTGCGCCCGACCAGGGGCGCGTAGTCGCCGTCTCCGCTGAAGGCGTCGATCCACCGGCGGATGCCCGCAACCTGGCCCCGGAGCCCCCAGGCGAGGTAGAGGACGAGGAACAGCCAGATCCACGGGGGGAGGATCCCGCCGGGCGCCGCGCGCCTCATGCCTACGGCTCGCCTCTCAGCCGGCGGAGGAACTCCTCGCCGCCTCCGGGGTCGGACAGGAACTCCAGCAGAAGCCGGTAGGCGATCAGTTCCGCGTGCGGGCGGAGAATTCCGTCGTTCGCCAGCCGGTCGGCTAATTCGCGGTGGGCCGATTCCAGCGCCTTCGCTTCCGGTGCGGCGCTTCCGGTGCCGCTTCCACCGCCGCCTCCGGCGAGTTCCTTCGCCGCGCCGTCCGGGGGACGGATATCCGGGTTTTCCCGGTTGACTTTCCCGCCGTTCCCGGTGCCGCCATCCCCTTTTCCTGCCGTGCGGCCGCCGCCGTCCTGTTTCCGGGCACCGGACCTCGACTGCCGCGCCGCGACGGCGAGGGTGACGATGGCGACGACGTTTCCCAGTTCCTTCGTCGCGAGAAGGTGCCGCAGGCTTTCCGCGGAGTCGGCCAGCGCCCGCAGAATGACCGGCAGGTCGCCGACCAGGTCCGCCGGCCCGAAGCCGCCGGGCTCGGCGCCGGGCCGGGGGAACAGCGCGGCGCGGGACTTCCCGCCGGACGCGTAGGCCCTCCCCACCTCGGCGGCGAAGTCGGCCTCGTCCGGGGCGACCCGTTCCGCGATCCTCGTCGTCCAGTCCGCGACGGCGTCCATCGGAGATCCTTTCGGCGTGCGGGACCGCCCATTCGACCCGCGGTCCGAGTCGAATCATGTCACGCGGTCCGGCACCGGAACGCAGATCATCGTATTTGAGCCGACACATAATGCGCGGAGAATTCGGGCCGTGATCGGAGTGCTGGCCTGCGGGTTCCGACGCGCGTATCGTCGGCGGCCACAATGGAATTCAGGGGGCACGATGAAACGACCGGTTCTGGCCATCGACTTCGGCGGCTCGTTCGCTCTCGGGGCGTCGCGTGCAAATGATCTCGACGAGCCGGCGGGAGGCGGGCCCGTCGCGTCCGCGGTGTTCGTCGGGCCCGACGGGCGGCTCACCCCGGGGAATCCGGCCGCGCAACTGGCGGAGGCGTTTCCCGGCAGCGTCGTGCGGGACCTCCGGCAATTACTGGTCACCGCTGAATCCGTGCGCGTCGCGGACCGGGACATGCCGGCCGTCACGCTGGCCGCCGCACCGCTGCGGCAGATCGCGCTGGAGGCCGCGCGGCAGCGCGGGGTCGAGCGGTTCGACCGCGTCGTCCTGACCCACCCCGCGCCGTGGGGTTCGCGTGAGGCGGTGCTGCTGGGCCGGGCGGCCTCCGAGGCCGGGTTGCCGCTGCCGTGGTTCCTCACCGAGGCGGAGGCCGTCGTCGCCTTCCACGACCCCCTGCCCGGTGGCAGCGTCGCGGTCTACGACCTCGGCGGACGCTCCCTCGACGTCACCGTGGTGCGCCGGACCGGGGAGGGGGTGGAGATCCTGGGACGGCCGGTGAGGCACGAGGGCTTCGGAGGCGGCGACCTCGACGAGGCCCTCCACCGCATCGTCGCGGAACGGGCCGAAGCCCTCGACGCCGCCGCCTGGGGCGCGCTGACCCGGCGGCGCAACGGCTCCGAAGTGGTCCGCCAGCAGGTCGTGGAGGCCAAGCACGAGCTCTCCGGGAACGTCACCGCGTCGCTCCGGCTCGACGGCCTCCCCGAAGCGATCACGGTCACGCGCACCGAGTTCGAGGACGCGACCGACCGGATGCTGCGCTGGACCGTCGACGAGCTCTCGGCCGCCATCGAGGGCGCGGGCCTCTCCCCGGACGACCTGGCGGCCGTCTACCTGGCCGGGGGCGCGACCCGGATGCCCAGGATCGCCGACCTCGTCGCCGAAAGGCTGGGCCGGGCGCCCACCACGACGGCCGACCCCAAGGCCGTCTTCGCCCTCGGTGCTCTGCGGGCCTACGGGCGGAGCGCGCAGGCTTCATCGGCCGCGCCGGGACTCCCCGCCGCACCGCCCACACCCTTGCAGCAGGCACCCGCGGCCCTGGCCCCCGCGCCTCCGGCGCCCGCGCGACCGGCCCTGCCCGCCGCGGGCGCCGGGCCCGGCGCAGGCCATCCCGCTCGGTCCGCCGACCGGTCCGGCCCGCGCCTCAGAACCCCGCACCTGCTCGCCCTGGCGATGATCCCCGTGACGGCCGCCGTCGTCGCGGGCAGCCTGCTCCTCCGCTCCCAGCTGAACCCGTCCGAGAACACCGGTGCCTCCTCGGTCACCACCCCCGCGCCCCAGGTACCGGCCGCCCCGCCCGAGACGCCCGCCCCGTCGCCGGCGATCACGGTCATCGACAGCCCCTCCCCGCCGCAGTCGTCGAGCCCGCCCGAGGAGTCGCCGACCCCCGAAGGCGAGCCGGGCATCCCGGCCGGCACGTATTCGGTGAGCCTCAGCGGAACCGTCGGCGGCCGGTCGTTCCAGCGCACCGCCCGGCTCCAGGTGATGCCGACGGTCGCGCGGGTCGGCACGACCAACGGCGTCAATCCCGTCGAGGTGTGCCTGCGCTCCGGCTTCCCGGCCGGGACGCCCGAGGTGGGTGCGATCTGGTTCGGCACCAACACCGCCTGCTTCCCCGAACGCGGCGCCCAGATCGACATGACCACCGTCGAAATCTCCGGCGACACCGTCACCGTCCGGCCGGACGCGCGGATCGCCGCGGCGGGCCTCAACCAGTTCACCGCCTCGGGCGACTACATCTACTCCTGCCTCTACCAGCCGGTCTCCGGCAGCATGAGGGTGGACTTCTCCGGCGGTTCGCCCAGCGGCGAACTCGACATCAACGGCTACAGCGGCCCTTGCCAGGCCGTCGGCACCAACACCACCTACACCGCCCGCTTCACCGGCTGAACCCCGGCACCCGTCCAGGCGGGTGCAGCGATCATCCGCAGGGGCGGCGGTCCGCCAGTTCGGGAGCGATCCGCGGTAGCTCATCCGGCCGGTAGCTCTGCCGGATCTCCCGGCAGATGCGAGCGGCGACGCGGGAGGGGTCGACGTCCCAGCGCAGGATCGTCCCGTTGGCCCGCCCGGCCGCGACCGTGCCGCCGTCCGGGCTGAACCCGACCGCGAAGACCTGCGGCGGGGTGCCGAGGATGGAAGGGCTCGGGCTCGTCAGGACGGCGGTCAGCCGCCGGGCGGCGACGTCCCAGAGCCGGACCGAGCCGTCGAATCCGGCCGTGGCGAGGCTCGTGCCGTCCCGGTCGAACGCCAGCCGCCAGACGATGCCCGTGTGCCCGGTCAGTTCGGCGATCCGCCGGTGGGTGCGGGCGTCCCACAGGCGGACGATCTGGTTCTGGCCGCCGGTGGCGAGCGTGCGGCCGTCCGGGCTGAACGCGAGCGCGAGGACGCTTCCGGCGGCGCCGTTCCAGAACTCGTCGACGACGCGCCGCGCCGCGACGTCCCAGAAGCGGACGAAGCCGGAGGCGTCACCGGTGGCGAGCGTGCGACCGTCCGGACTGAAGGCGACCGTCAGGAGGGTTCCGCCGACCTGCCCTCTGTCCATCCCCGGCGGGGCGAGGGCGGCGAGGTTCCGGCCGGAGCCCACGTCCCAGAGTTGCAGGCGCCCTCCCAGCGCTCCGGCGGCTCCCGCGTCACCGCTGACCGTGGCCAGAGTCCTCCCGTCCGGGCTGAACGCCAGCCCCTGGACCGGCAGGCCCGGCCGCGCCGGGAGCCGGGTGATCGGGCGGCGGTGCGCGGTGTCCCACAGCAGGACGTTCTGACCGGCGCCCGCGGCGAGGACGGATCCGCTCGGACTGAAGGCGATCGCGTTGGCGGGACCCGCGGGGGCGGGGATCGGGGTCATGCGGCCGGTGGCGGTGTCCCACAGCCGGACGGTCCCGTCGGTGCCGGCGGCGAGCGTGCGGCCGTCCGGGCTGTAGGCGACCGAGTTCACCGAGTTCGAGGGGTGCACCGTGAGAACCGAGCGGTCCAGGCTCCAGAGGCGGACGGTCTGGTCCATCCCCGCCGACGCGAGCGTGTGCCCCTGCGGCTGGAAGGCCACCGTGTTCAACCCGCCCTGGTGTCCGGTCAGCTGGGCGAGCGGAAGGCCGGTGGCGGTGTCCCACAGCTGGACCTTGCCGTCGTTGGTGTCGGTCGCGAGCATGGCCCCGTCGCCGCTGAACGCGACGGCGGCGCCCGGACCCGGGAGCCCTGTCAACGGCCGCAGAGCCCGGCGGGCGGCGGTGTCCCAGAGGACCACGGGGTGGACCTTGTCGGCGGTGGCGATGGCGCGCCCGTCGGGGCTGTACCGGACGTCGGCGAGGTTCCAGCCGCGTCCGGGGAGGGTCGCCGCCTTCCGTGTCCGCGCGTCCCAGAGGCGGATCGTGCCGTCCGTGCCGCCGGTGACGAAGTGCCGCCCGTCCGGGGCCAGGTCGAAGGCGGTCGGGCCGGCGCGGCCGGTGGAGATCGTGGCCAGCCGCTCGTGGGTGGCCGCGTCCCACATCCGAACCGCGTGGTCGCCGGAAGCGGCGAGGACCCGGCCGTCCCGGCTGAAGGCGAGGTGCGGGACGACCGCGCCCTTGGAGGTCGGCCCGTCGTCGAGTTCGGTGATCGGCGCGAGGGTCGAGGGGTCGCGGAGGGTGACGACGGTCCTGCCGGAGTCCCCCTCGACCGAGGCCAGCAGCCGCCCGTCCGGGCTGAACGCGACACCGAGCGGGATCCGGCGCGCGAGGGGCACGTGGACGGGCCGCCCTCCACCGGCGGCGTCCCAGCGGATCAGGCTCCCGTGCGCCGGCCGGACCTGGTTCTGGTCGGCTCCGGCGATGTCGGCGGAGGCCGCCGCGATCGCACGCCCGTCCGGCGAGTAGGCGATCGAGGTGATCGCGTACTCGGCGCCGCGCAGCTCGCCCGCGAAGCCCTGGGTGCCGGCGCTGAGCAGGGCGCTGCGGGCCTCGGTGGTGTCGGCCTGCCGGTGCGCGGCCGCGGCGAGGAGCATGGCCGCCTCCGGCCGGTCCGCGAGCGAGCTGCGGGCGGCGAGTTCGCGGGAGGTCGCGACCCGGGCGTTCGCCGCGGCGTTCCTCCGCTGGTCGACGGCGAGCCCCGCGGTGACCGCGGCGACCGCGAGCAGGGTCGCCAGCGCGGCGGTGACCACGCGCAGGCGGCGGTTCCTGCGCGCGAGCGCGCGCCTCTCGCCGTCTTCCAGGAGGATCGCGGCCTGGAGGAACTCGCGTGCGAGGGGATCGAGGCGGTCGGCGGCCGTGTCGCGGCCGGCCCACTCGCGCGCGACGGCCAGCCGGCTTCCCCGGTACAACCCGGCCGGGTCGCGGCCGTCGCGGTGCCACTGCCGCGCCGCGTCGAGGAGATGCTGCCGGACGAGCAGGCCGGCGCGGTCGTCGTCGATCCAGGCGCGCAGGCGCGGCCAGGCGCGCAGCAGCGCCTCGTGGGTGATCTCGACCGTGTCCTGGTCCTGCGTGAGCAGGCGTCCGCGGGTGAACGCGTCCACGAGCGCGCGCCTCGCGGCGGAGTCGGGCCCTTCCCCGAGGAGCTCCGCGCGGGCGACGCGCCGCCTGACGTCCTCGGTCCCGTCGCCGATGATGAGCAGCCGCGGGAACAGCAGGGGCGCGATCCGCCGGCCGTCCTCGTCGAGGCGGTTGAAGATCTGCTCCGCGGTGGTCGCCACGGCCTGGTGGATGCCGCCGGTGGCGCGGTAGCCGTCGACGGCCAGCACGTGGCCGTGCCGCTGCTGCCACGTGGTCCGCAGGGCGTGCGCCAGCAGCGGCAGGCGCCCGGCCTCGTACCCGCGGTGCTCGTCGGCCCCGAGATCGCGCAGGAGCAGCTCGACCAGCCCGGGTTCGACCTCCAGCCCGACGTCCTGGGCCGGGAACCGGATGGCCTCGGTGAGCTCGTCGCGGGTCATCGGCCCGACGAGGACCTGGCCGTCCTGGAGCGCGGCGCGCAGGCGCGGATGGTCCGCGCACGGCGTGTAGAAGTCCGAGCGCAGCCCGCAGACGACCAGCGCCGCCGGTGGCTCGCCGGCGGTGTCCGCGTCGGCGAGACCCGAGATCAAATCGACGAAGCGGCGCCGCTCGGACTCGTCCGCGCACTGGGTGAACAGCTCCTCGAACTGGTCGATGACCAGGACGAGGCGCGGTCCGTCACCGGAGCCCTCGACGCGGGTCGCCGCGCGCAGCGCCGCCGCCGTGGGCTCCGGCCCGCCCGCCGTCGCCTCGGCCATCTCGGGCGCCGCGACACCGGCCGCCGCCGCGAGATGAGCCGTCAGGACCGCCACCGGGTCCGCGGTGGGGGTGAGGAGCCGGCAGGGCCGGTGCCGTGATCCCGGAAGCGCTCCGTCCTCCAGCGCGGGCACCAGCCCGGCCCGGAGCAGCGACGACTTCCCCGCTCCCGACGGGGCGACCACCATCAGCAGGCCCCCGCGGCGGGCGTGGTCGTCGAGCCGCGCGGTCAGCGTCGCGAGCAGCCCGTCCCGTCCGAAGAACCACCGGGCCTGCCCCGGACCGAACGCGGCCAGCCCCGGGTAGGGGCACTCGTCCGCCACCTCGCCGGCCCTCGCCCGGCGCCGCCGCCGGACACCGTCCTGGTAGTGGAAGTGCTGGTCGCGGCCGGCCTGGTACACCCGGCCGTCTCCGGAGGCATGGGCATGAAGGCCGGGGCGCTCCGCCGGCTCGCTCATCCCGCACCCCCGGGCCGCCCGGCCGGAGCCGGTTCCTCATCCAGGACGCGGCGCGGTCCGCCGAGTGCCACGTCGGCGGCGTCTAATCGCGGCAACCCGCGCTGTACCGGCGGAGCCATCGAAACTCCATCCCGGCGGGGGGCGGCGCATGACGCCAGGATAGGAGCCGGACAGCGGGCGTGGACCGGTGCGGCCGCCCGGCTCCCTCACCACTTCCGGCCACGATTCAGAGGTGTGGACCGGCCGCCCTCGATCGCCGGGCGAATGGCCTGTCCTGGTCCAGATATGACCGTAAATGTGGGGCTATCCACTGGTGCCGACGGATGTTCCGGGAAGGGGCGAAGAGGAGAGCTCGTCCCGGGAGGGGGACTGTGGCTGCCGAGGAGGAGGCGGAGGAGCGCGAGCTGGTCGTCGAGGCGGCGACCAGGCTCTTCGTGCAGCTCGGATACGACGGCACCACACTCCAGATGATCGGGGAGGTCGCCGGGACGAGCGCGCAGCAGGTCAGCCGTCTCGCGGGGGAGAAGCAGCATCTCTACCTGGAGGTGATGACCCGCTACTACGAGGCCGAGGCCGCGCACCTCAGGGGGGTGATGGAGCGCGTCGTCCCCGACCGGGCCGGCCTGCACTCGCTGGTGGACGGCTACCTGGACTTCTCGGTGGCCCATCCGGAGCTGCGGTCACTGTGGGTCCACCGCTGGCTCGGGGACGCGGCCGACGTGCAGGACGTCGAAGCCCTGTACCGCCCCATGATCGCCGCCCTGGTCGAGATGTTCAGGGCCGCGGTCCGCGCGGACTGCGACCTCGAGCTCGCCCTATGGAACATCATCTGGATCGTGAACGGGTTCATCCACGTGGGCATCGTCGACGCGGAGGGCACCCGCCGCCTCGCGGACCACCCCCCGACCATCCGCCGCTTCCGCACATACATGCACGACATGCTGGACCGCACCGCCTTCTGAAAAGAGAACCGGAACCGAGGTGGGCGTCGGGCCCCAGAGACCGCCCTCCGAGGCCCCATGGGATGGCGTAGGTAGGGTTGGGGTGTGCTCCAGATCGGGCGCGTGTCGCCGGCGGTGGCGCTGCGGGGAATGGTCGAGCGGTACTGGTGGTGCGCCGGCGCGAGAGAGCTGCCGGTGGTGTTCCCGGGGACCGGCGCGGAGTTGTGGATCCACCTGTCGGGCGGCGTAGAGCTGGACGGTGCGCTTCTGCCGCGCGCCCATGTCGTCTGCCTGCGCCGTACGCGCTGGACGCCGAGCCCCCGTGGCGAGGCGGGCTTCGTCGCCGTCCGCTTTCGGGCAGGCGCCTTGCGCCACTTCACCGGGCCGGGTCTGGCGGAGCTGGCCGATCGCGTGGTGAGCGCCGAGGAACTGTGGGGACGGCTCGGGAGCCGGATCGTCGAGCAGGTCGCGGAGGCGGGCCCGCCGCCCGGGACGACGGCCTGGGCGCGGCTGCTCGACCGCGGGCTGGAGGAGTTGCGCCGCTCGCACGGGCGGGAGGAGTCCCGGGTGGACGTCGCCGTCCGGCGCATCCACACCCGTCCCGCGACGACCCGGGTGGACGGGCTGGCGAGGGAGTTGGGGCTGACGACGCGGCAGTTGCAGCGGACGTTCCCCGAAGCCGCGGGTGCGACGCCCAAGGAGTTCCAGCGGCTGGCCCGGTTCCGTTCGGTGGTGCGGCCGCTGCTGCTGGACGGGCGCACGGACTACACGCAGGCCGCGCTGGACGCCGGGTTCTACGACCAGAGCCACTTCATCCGCGAGTTCCGGCGCATCACCGGGGAGCCCCCGATGGCGGTGCTGGGCCGCGGAAGGTCGCATTTCTACTATCCGTCGCTGCCGCGGGGGCCGCAGACTCGGCGCTGACCGAACGACGGGAGGCAGTGCGATGACTGTGGCCATGGCGAAGCTGGAGGCCGTTCCCGGCCGGGCCGACGAGGTGGAGGCGGCGCTGGCCGAGGTGGCGGAGCGAACGGCACGGGAGCCGGGCGCGGTGGCCTACTCGGTGGTCCGCCACGACCAGGTCCGTTTCCTCGTGTACGAGGAGTACGCCGACCAGGCCGCGTGCGATGCCCATTTCTCCGCTCCCTACGTGCAGGAGTTGCTGGAGCGGTTGGCCGAATTGCTGGTCGCCGCTCCTGTGGTGGATTTCGGCGCGAGGGTCGCCGGCTTCCGAGCGCCCGCCGCCTGAACCGCGGCACCCCCGAAAGCCAAGGAGTATTCGAATGTTGAGGCGTGCGTTGGGCGGCCAGGGGGCGGAGGTCTCCGCCATCGGCCTCGGCTGCATGGGTATGACGTTCGGTTACGGCACCGTCGCGCGGGAGCGCGCCGTCGCCACGATCGACCGGGCGCTCGAGCTGGGTGTCACCTTCCTCGACACCTCCGACCACTACGGGCCGGAGACCAACGAGGCGCTGCTGGGAGAGGCCCTCGCCGGCCGCCGTGACCGGGTCGAGCTGGCCACGAAGTTCGGCTCGTACTCACCGGACGGCACCGTCCCGGACGGGCGTCCGGAGCATGTGCGCTGGGCCGTCGACGGGTCCCTCAAGCGGCTCGGCGCCGAGCATGTGGACCTGTACTACCTCCATCGGGTCGACCCGAGGGTGCCGGTGGAGGACACGGTCGGCGCGATGGCGGAGCTGGTCGAGGCCGGAAAGGTGCGCTACCTGGGGCTCAGCGAGGCGTCGGCGGACACGATCCGCCGCGCCCACGCGGTCCATCCTCTGACGGCCGTCCAGAGCGAGTACTCGTTGTGGAGCCGCGACATGGAGAGCGAGGTCATCCCGGTACTGCGCGAGCTGGGAATCGGCTTCGTCCCCTACAGCCCTCTGGGCCGCGGGTTCCTCACGGGGAGCATCAGCGGCCCCGACGACCTCGCGGAGGACGACTTCCGGCGCACCAACCCGCGGTTCCAGGGAGACAGCATCGTCCGCAACCGCGAGCTGGTCGGGCACGTCCAGCGGATCGCGGCCGACCGCGGCGTGACCGCCGCGCAGGTCGCGCTGGCGTGGGTGCTCGCCTCGGTGCCGGACGCCGTCCCGATCCCCGGCACGACCCGGCCGGAACGGGTCGAGCAGAACGCCGCCGCGCTGGACGTCGAACTGACCGAGCGGGAGCGCGGGCTGCTGGACGAGGCCTTCCCGCTGGGAGCCGCGGCGGGCGAGCGCTGGCCGGCCCCCTTCATGACCACCCTGAACGGCTGAGCCGGCCGGTCCCGAGGAGGGGAGACGACCCGGCGCGGTGGGCGCCCTCTGCTCGGGGCCGTTCGGCCACTCGCGGGTCAGGCGCCCACCATGCCGGTGACGAGCCGGGTGACGGTGGCCTCCCCGGTCGTCAGCGCCGCCTCCGGATCCTCGGCGCGGGAGATCATCAGTGCGATCTCGTTCACCGCGGCCAGCAGGACGTGCGCGGTCGTGTCGACCAGTTCCGCCGGGATCCGGCCCTGCCCGGCGGCCTCCGCCAGAAGGGCGCGGATGCCGCCGAGGGTCTGCTCGTCCAGCTCCCGCCAGCGCTCCCAGCCGAGCACGGCGGGCGCGTCGATCAGCATGATCTGCTGCACGGCGGGATCGGCGGCCAGCCGGATCCAGGCCAGGCAGCCCGCCCTCAGCGTGGCTACGGCGTCCCCGGCGTCCCGGACGGCCTCCTGCAACCGCGCGCCGACGTCTTCGCCGAGGTTCTCCATGACGGCCCAGAACAGGGCCTCCTTGCCGGAGAAGTGGTGGTACAGCGAGCCGCGGCTGATCCCCGTCTCGCGCAGCACGGTCTCGATCGAGGTCGCCTCGTAGCCGGCCGTGGCGAAGAGCCCGGTGGCCACGCTGAGGATGCGGTCCCGGGTGGTCCGGCCGCGCTCCCGGTTCTTGTTCACGAACCTCCTCGCCCTTGACAAACCGACTGTCGGTCTAGCAAAACTAGACCAACGATCGGTTTACGTATCCGGCCAGCTTACGGGGCGGTCGCCGCGCCCCCGGGAGGGTTCATGACGCCCGAAGAGTTCGAACGCCACCGCAGGACGGTCCAGACGCCCTCCGGCCCGGTCGGTTACGCCGACACCGGCGGGGACGGTCCCCCCGTCCTGTTCCTGCACGGCCTCGCCACGAGCGGGTATCTCTGGCGTCACGTGGTCGAGCGGCTGGACCGCCGCTGCGTCGTCCCCGACCTGCCGCTGCACGGCACCACGCCGGCGGCGCCGGACCAGGACTTCTCGCTGCCGGGCCTCGCCCGCTTCGTCGGCGACTTCTGCGACGCCCTCGGCCTGGACGGCTTCCACCTCGTCGCCAACGACACGGGTGGCGCGATCGCCCAGGCGTTCGCCGCCCGCAACGCCCACCGCCTCGCCACGCTGACCCTCACCAACTGCGAGACCCACGACAACCTGCCGCCCAGGGCGCTCCTGCCGACGATCATGTTGGCCCGCGCCGGGCTGCTCGCCCGCACCGCCCCGAGGATGCTCCGCAACCTGCCGCGAGCGCGCAGGCAGGTCTACGGGAGCGGCTACCAGGACGTCCGTACGCTGCCGGAGGACGTCGTCCGCGCCTACCTGGAACCGGTCTTCGGCACTCGCGAGTCGGCCCGCACGTTCGAGCGGTTCCTGCTCTCGCTGCACGCCCGCGACCTGCTGGCGATCGAGCCCGACCTCGCCCGGCTGCACGTCCCCACGCTCATCGTCTGGGGCACCGCCGACAAGTTCTTCTCGCTGAAGTGGGCCTACTGGCTCCGGGACACCATCCCGGGCGCGACGAAGGTCGTCGAGCTGGAGGGCGCCAAGCTCTTCTTCCCCGACGAGCGGGCGGCCGACCTCGCCGCCGCGCTCACCGCCCACTGGGCGGCCCGGCCCGGCGCCGCCCTGTGAGCCCTGTGAGCCCTGTGAGCACCTTGAGCCCTGTGAGCACCTTGAGCCCGTCGCTTCACCGTGGTTCGGCCGCCACCCTGCCCCCCAGGGCGACCAGAATCGTCCCGGTCACCATATCCAGGCCACGGCGGATCGACGGCCGGCGCAGCACGTTCCCCATCGTGGCGATGGCGATGCTGTAGCCGATGAGCCACAGCAGTGTCAGCGCACAGAACAGCAGGCCGAGCACCGTCAACGTGAGGAAGTGCGATCCGAACTGGGGGAGCAGGCTGCTGAAGAAGACGGCCATTTTGGGATTGCCTAGATCGCTCAACAATCCGCGACGAAAGCAGCTCGACCGGCTCCTCCGCCGCGCGGGCTCGGCTGTCGCCGCCGTGGCCGGTTCCGCTCTGACGGCGGACCAGAGCGCGTGAAGCCCCAGATAGACCAAGTAGGCGGAGCCGATGTACTTGACCGCAAGGAACGCCGGTTCGGAGGCCACGAGCAAGGCCGAGATCCCCGCGCTGGTGGCGAGCGTCCACAGCGCCTGGCCGCAGAACACGCCGAGCGCCGTCGACACTCCGCCCCGGCGGCCGCCGCTGAACGTTCCGCTGATCGTCACAGCGGTGTCGGGGCCCGGCGTCACGATCACCACCATCGATACGCCGAGAAAAGCAAGTAGCGATGTGAGCATCTCACCTACCTCGATGCGGGCTCGCTGGAGCTATGACGACCCAGGCTTCCGCCGAAGCCGTCCCCAAGATTGCCGGTGCGTGTCTCGCAGCGTCAACGCCTATTGTCCGTCGGCCGCGGCGCGCCTTTCGCCGGACAGGCTCCGAGATGCGGTCTTCGGCGAGGTCCGTGTTCCGCAGCGAGAGAGGTGCCGTCCAATCCGCTTCGGGGACGGGCGTACGATCGTTGGCCGTCAAAGATCTGGTCGATCGAGGGGGCCGGGATGACCGGGAAGTTGAAGACGCCGTTGTGCGATCGGCTGGGCATCGAAGTGCCGGTGGTCCAGGCGCCGATCGGATCGGCCGCGACACCCGAATTGGCCGCCGCGGTCTCGGCGGCGGGCGGGCTGGGTTCGCTGGCGTTGACGTGGGTCGACGCCGCCGAGGCCGTGCGGCAGGTCCGGAGAGTCGCCGAACTCACCGACAGGCCGTTCGCCGTGAACCTCGTCCTGGACTTTCCCGTCGATGACGTCCTGGCAGCCTGTCTGGCCGAAGGGGTGCCCGTCATCTCGACCTTCTGGGGCGACCCGGCGGCCGTGACCGCTCGCGTCCACCAGGCCGGGGCGCTCCATGTGCACACCATCGGCTCGGTGGGCGAGGCCGTGGACGCGGTCCGCGCGGGCGTGGACGCGGTGGTGGCCCAGGGCTGGGAGGCCGGCGGCCATGTGCGCGGCCAGGTCACCACCATGGCGCTGGTGCCCGCCGTGGTGGACGCGGTCGGCCCGACCCCGGTGATCGCCGCCGGGGGCATCGCGGACGGGCGCGGACTGGCCGCGGCCCTGGTGCTCGGCGCGCAGGCGGGCTGGCTGGGCACCCGGTTCCTGACCGCGGACGAGGCCGCCAGCCACCCCGTCTACCGGGAGGCCGTCGTGCGCGCCGCCCCCGAGGACAGCGTCCACACCAGGTGTTTCGACGGCGGCTGGCCCGACGCCCCCCACCGCTCGCTGCGCAACGCCACCCTGACCGCCTGGGAGGAGGCAGGACGCCCCGCCGCGCCCGACCGTCCGGGCGAGGGCACGGCCATCGCCAGTGACGCCCAGGGCGGCACCCATTTGCGCTACGACGACATGGTGCCGGTCAAGGGCATGAACGGAGACCTCGCAGCGCTGGCCCTGTACGCCGGGCAGAGCACGGGCCTGGTAGGCGACCAGGCCCCCGCGGCCGAGATCGTCGCGACCATCACCGCCCAGGCCGCCCGAGCCCTCCAGGGCTAGCCGCGCTCTCCTTCGCCGTCCCGATCCTCGACCGCTGGTACAAGACGTGCTGGTGGGGAAGGAGGCAGAGGGGTGGCTTAGGGGGAGTTGTGCATGTAGGCGCTGTGCAGACCGTCCTGCCGGAACATCACTACGACCAGGGTGAGATCACCGAGGCCGTCGTCGGGGCCACCGCCGCCGATCGGCGGGTGGTGGAGCGTTTCCACTCCGCCACCCGCGTGATGGGCCGGTACCTGGCCCTGCCGATCGAGACGTACGCGAACCTCGACGGCTTCACCACGGCGAACGGCGCCTACGTCGAGACCGCGCTGTCGCTCGGGGAACGGGCCGTCCGGGGCGCGCTGGAGGCGTCGGGGGTCGAGGCCTCGCAGGTCGATCAGCTGGTCTTCTGCTCCTCCACGGGGGTCGCCACCCCCTCGCTGGACGCGACCCTGGCCCAGCGCCTGGGCCTGCGGGACGACGTCAAGCGGGTGCCGATCTTCGGCCTGGGATGCGCCGCCGGCGCGGCGGGGCTGTCGCGGCTGCACGACTACCTGCGCGCGTGGCCCGACCAGGTGGCGGTGCTGATCTGCGTCGAGCTGTGCTCGCTGACGGCCCAGCGCGACGACGGCTCGCTGGCCAACCTCGTGGCCAGCGGCCTGTTCGGGGACGGTGCCGCGGCCGCCGTGGCGGTCGGAGCCTACCGGAAGGCCGGGACGAGGGGCCCGGACCCCTGGGGGCCCCAGGTCGTCGCGACCCGCAGCAAGCTCTACCCCGGCACCCAGAGGCTCATGGGATGGGACGTCGGTGAGCACGGCTTCCGGATCGTCCTGGCCGCCGACCTGGTCGACCACGTCGAGGCCACGCTGGCCGGAGACGTCGCCGCCTTCCTCGCCGAGCACGGCCTGTCCCCCGGCGAGGTGCCCTCGTGGGTCTGCCATCCGGGAGGGCCGAAGGTGATCGAGACGATCGCCAAGGCCTTCGCCCTCGAGAACGGCGAACTCGACCTGACGTGGGACTCCCTGGGAAGGCTCGGCAACCTCTCCTCGGTCTCGGTGCTCAACGTGCTGCAGCAGACGATCGAACGCCGCCGCCCGCCGGAGGGCGACCCCGGGCTGCTGCTGGCGCTCGGCCCCGGGTTCTCCGCCGAGATGCTCCTGCTGCGCTGGTGAACCCGTGATCGGGTTCACGCTGCTCATCGCGCTCGTCGGAGCCGAGCGCCTCGCCGAGCTGGTCGTGGCCCGCCGCAACGAGAGGTGGGCCCGGAGCAAGGGCGGCATCGAGTACGGCCGCGGACACTACCCGGGCATCGTCGCCGCCCATACGGGCCTGCTCGGCGGCGCCCTCCTCGAGGCGTGGCTGCTCGACCGCCCCTTCGTCCCCCTGCTGGGCTGGTCGATGCTGGGCGTGACCGTCCTGGCCCAGGCGCTGCGCTGGTGGTGCATCGCCGCACTCGGCAAACGGTGGAACACCCGGGTGATCATCGTTCCGGACCTGCCACTGGTGGACAGGGGCCCCTACCGCCGCTTCCGCCACCCCAACTACGTCGCGGTCGTCGCAGAGGGCGTCGCCCTGCCGCTCGTGCACACCTGCTGGATCACCGCCCTGCTGTTCACCCTCGTGAACCTGGGCCTCCTGAGGACCCGCATCAGAACCGAGAACGCCGCCCTCCGACAAGCCGCCGCCACCACCCCGTCCTGACGCCATGCTGCGCCCCTGTCACCGGGCGACCCCAGCATCACCCGCTTGATCGGCGTCCCTGAGCGGCACACCCGGCCTGGTTAGGACGACGATGACCGGGATGCGCTCGAATGCGCCCTGGAGGAGGCTGCCTCGGGGGCCAAGAGGGCGGTCTGCTGCGCCGCCCACTGGGCGGCGGCCTCAGCGACCGGAATCGTAGGGTTCACCAGCCACGCCGCCTCAAGGCCGTAGCAGAACGCGATGATCTCCATGGCCTTCAGCCGAGGGTCCACGTCGTCGCGCATCTCGCCGCGCTGCTGGGCGGACCGCAGCGTCGCCGCGACACGGTCGATCGTCGTGTGATAGCCCTCGGCCAGGCGGGGGTGGAGATCGGTGTCCTTGCCGACGTTCTCCGCGAGCACCACCGTGTTCAGGCCGATCAGGCTGTACACGCTGTCGTCGTGCGGCCGGCTCGGCCAGTCGGCCATGTGCCTCGCGATGATCCACACGATCCCGAGGCCGGGATCGGGCTGCTCGGCCCACAGCCACTGCTCGGTGAACGCCACGTAGCGATCGAGCACGGCGTTGAGCAGCGCCTCCTTGGTGCCGAAGTGATACAGCAGCCCGGCCTGCGACACGCCTGCTTCGGCCGCGATGTCGCTGAGGCTGGTGCCCCGCGCTCCGTTGCGCGCGATGAACCGCACGGCGACCTCGACGATGCGCTCCCGAGTCTCGATGCCCTTGGCCGACGAAGTCTTGGGCCTTGGGGAAGGGGGCACGGCTGGTTCTCCCTCGCGCTGACGAAAGGTCGGCTCGAGTATAGACAACTGACTGAGTACTCAGTAACCTCCCGGAAACAGACTGAACGATCAGTCAGTCTTGAGTTCACGCAGATGGGGGGACCGAGTGAGCGCAGAGTCCGGGCAGAAAGGGGCGGACGTCCACGATGGGGACGCGCCGCCTCAGCCGCACGAGCAGGTCCGCGGGTTCCTCGCGGGCTCGACGCCGCCGCCCGACCCCTGGACCGCCGACATCGCCACCCTGCGTGCGGACTCGCGCGCACGGGTCCTCGCGGTGACGGGCGAGCCGCAACCCGTGGCGTCCGTCGAGGCGATCGACGCGGACGGCGTCGGAGGCCGGCTCTACCGGCCCACCGGCACGGAGCGGGCCGTGCTCGTCTGGGCACATGGCGGCGGCTGGATCCACGGCGACCTGGACACCGCCGACGGGGTGGCCCGGGCCCTGGCGAACCGGGGCGGGTGCGCCGTGCTCTCCGTCGACTACCGGCTCGCGCCCGAGCACCCGTTCCCCGCCGGCTTCGACGACGTCTGGACCGCCGTCCGGTGGGCGCGAGGCGCCTTCGACGGCGTCGCCGTCGGCGGGGACAGCTCGGGGGGCAACCTCGCGGCCGCGGCGGCCCTCAAGGCTCGCGACGACGGGGTCGAGATGGCCGCTCAGCTGCTCGTCTACCCCGTGCTCGACAGCACGGAGGACACCGGCCACAAGCTCGCGTTCAAGCGGCGGTACGCCCGCTTCGCCGGCCGGCCGGGCTTCGGTCCCGACACCTACCGGCGCCTCCAGCACATCTGGGAGACCTACGTCCCCGATCCGGCGCTGCGCCGCCGGCCGTACGCGTCGCCGCTTCACGCGCCGTCACTGGCGGGCGTCGCACCCGCGCTGATCATCACCGCCGAACACGACTTTCTCCGTGGCGAGGCCGAGGACTACACCGCTCGCCTGCGGGCCGAGGGCGTGCCCGTCGAGCTGCGCGAGTACGCCGGCCAGATCCACGGCTTCTTCGAGATGTTCAGCGTGATGACCGACTCGCACCACGCCGTCGGCGTCGCCGGGGATGCCCTGCGTCGCGCCTTTCGGCACCTGGACCCCCTCTAGACCGCGAAGGAATTCCCGTGCGATCACTGACCCACTACCGCAGGGCCGCCGTGACGGCCGCCGTCGCGGCGGCCGGAGTGCTGCTCGCCACCGCGTGCGCACCGGGCGCGACGTCCGAGGCGGACAAGCCGTCCAAGCCGGTGAACACAGGCATCGGCACCAAGCCCGTCACGCTGAACCTGCTCGTCACCAGCGGAACGGACGTGCCGTTCTTCACGGCTCTCGGCAAGCTGTTCCACGCGGAGCACGCCAACGTCACCGTCAAGGTGACCAGCCAGGACTACGGCGCGCTGACCACGAACATCGCGCACATCCTCGCCGGCAGCGAAGTGCCGGACCTGGTCCGGGTCCCCCAGTTCGGCAACCTGGTCAACAACCGCCTCCTGACGAACCTCGACCCCTATGCGAAGGCCTACGGCTGGGACGGCTGGCCGCAGTCGCAGTTCGCCGCGACCCGCGTCGCGGCCGACGGCAAGCAGCGCGGAACGGGCTCGCTGTACGGTGCCGGTCCGGGCTTCGGCCTCACGGGCGTGTACTACGACAAAGCGCTCGCGCAGCGGATCGGGATGGCCCGGCCCCCGGCGACGGTCGCCGAGTTCGAGGGGCTCCTCGCCAAGGCCAGGAGCGCCGGGCTTCAGCCGCTGATGACCAACGGCAAGGACGGGGGGACCGTGTACCCGTTGCAGAACCTGCAGATGGCCTACGCGGGCAACGCCCAGGGCGTCCAGGACTGGAACTTCGCCAAGCCCGGCGCGAACATCGACACGCCCGCGACGGTGAAGGCCGCCACCACGCTGCACCGCTGGGCCCAGGCCGGTTACCTGCCGGCCGATGTGAACGCCATCGACCAGACCAAGGCGCCCGCCGAATTCACCAAGGGCAAGACCGTCTTCTTCCCCAGCGGGAACTGGCAGGCCCCCGGCCTGGACAAGACCGGCCCCGGCAGGTTCGGTTTCTTCCTCTTCCCGCCCGGCGAGGCCGGCGGTTCCTCCTGGGCGATGACCGCCCCCGCCACCTTGGGGATCCCGGCGAAGTCGCCGCACGCGGACGTCGCGGCCGCGTTCCTCGACTTCGTCCAGACCGACCCCCGGGCCCGGCAGGACACGGTGACCCTGGGCGGCCTCGTCCCGGCCGGGCCGGCGGACGCCACCGTGCCGACCGCGCCGGCCGGATCGGCCGTCGCCGCGACCGTCTCGGCGTTCCAGACCCTGCTGAAGAGCGACGGGTTGGTGGGGTTCATGGCCGATGCCACCGCGTCGATCCACGTGAACACCCTGGTGCCGCAGACGCAGCTCCTGCTGAGCGGCAAGACGTCGCCGAAGGCGTTCGCGGCCAAGGTCCAGGACGACTATGAGCGCGATCTCGGGCGCTGACGCCGCCCCCGGCGATCCGGTCCGGTCCCTATCGGGAGGCCCAATGTCGACGATCTCCAATCCGCCCGGGACGGGCAGGGCTTCGACCAAGCCGGCCCTGCGGAGCACGGCGGACGCCGGCGCAGGCCCCGCGTCCGGTGAGTCGGGCCGGCGTTCCCGGCGAGCCGGGGCCCGCCAGTGGAGCGCACTGCTCTGGGTGGCGCCGGGGTTCGGAATGTACGCGGTCTTCGTGCTGTACCCGATGTTCCAGTCGGTGCAGTATTCCTTCTACGACTGGGACGGCATCGGCACGGCCACCCCGGCGGGGCTGGACAACTGGAAGGCGCTCGTCACCCGGGCGGAGCTTCTGCACTCCGTCGAAAACGCCTTCGTCCTGGTCGTGTTCTACACCGTGCTCCCGGTCGGACTCGGTCTGGTCGCGGCGACGCTCATCCGGGAGCTCAAGCCGGGCCCGTTCAACACCGTCGCCCGGGTGGTCCTCTTCATCCCCCAGGTGTTGCCGCTCGTCGCGGCCGGCATCGCGTGGACGTGGATGTACTCCTCGGACGGGCTCGTCAACCAGATCCTGCGGGCGTTCGGTCTCGGTTCGCACACGCGGGCGTGGCTCGGTGACTTCACGTTCGCCCTCCCGGCCGTCGGGGTGATCGGCGTGTGGGTGATGCTCGGTTTCTGCACGGTGCTGATGCTCGCCGGCATCGGCAAGATCGACCCGTCCCTGTACGAGGCCGCCCGGCTGGACGGCGCGGGACGGTTCCGCGAGTTCTTCGCCGTGACGCTGCCCGGGCTGCGTCAGGAACTCGTCGTCTGCACGACGTTCACCATGATCGCCGCCCTGGCCAGCTTCGACGTGATCCAGATCTCGACCCAGGGAGGACCGGGCTACCAGACGATGGTCCCCGGCGTGGAGATCTACCGGCTCACGTTCCTCCAGCAGCACGTCGGCCAGGCGTCCGCGCTGGCGGTGTTCCTGGCCGTCCTCGTCCTCGTCGTCATCTGGCCGATCCAGCGCCTGGGGAGGCAGAAGTGAGGACCCCCGCCGCGCAGCGCGCCGCCCGCACCGCCATCCTGCTCGCGCTGATGCTGTTCGCCGTCCTGCCGCTGGTCAGCATGTTCACCACGGCCCTCGCGGCACCGGGCAGCTCTCCGCAGGGAATCAGCTGGCCGGCCCACCCGCACTGGCACAACTTCCGGGACGCGTGGAGCGCCGCGAACTTCCTCGCCCTGTTCCGTTCCAGCGCTCTGATCGTGTTGGGCGTCGTCCCGGCCACCGTGGCGATGGCCACCGCCGCGGGCTACGCGCTCGCCCAGCTGAAGGTGCCCGGCGGAAAGGCGATCTACGCCGTACTGCTCGTGGGCCTCACCCTGCCGGTCGAGGCGCTCATCACCCCGCTCTACTACAACATCCAGAGCATGGGCCTGCTGGGAACGCGGTCGGCGATCGTCCTGCCGCTCATCGGGCTGCTGATGCCGTTCGGCGTCTTCTGGATGCGGGCCCACTTCCTCGGCGCGGAGACCGCGCTCACGGAGGCGGCGAAGATCGACGGCGCCGGCACCTGGCAGACCTTCCGCCGCATCCACCTGCCGCTGGCCACTCCGGCCCTGTCCGCGCTCTCGGTCCTGTTCTTCCTCGCCACCTGGAACCAGTACCTGCTGCCGCTCGTCCTCGTCGACGACCCGGCGAAGCGCACGGTGGCCGGGGGACTCGGCGCCTTCCAGGGCCAGTACGGCACCGACACCGTCCTGCTCTGCGCCGGATCACTGCTGATCATCCTGCCCTCACTGGTGATCTTCCTGTTCTTCCAGCGCAACTTCGTCAAGGCCCTGCTGCAAGGGGCCGTCAAATGAACGGGCCCGATGCCCCCGCGGGTGTCGGCCGCTCCGCCCCTGGGCCGCTCTGCTCCCGGAGCGTCCTGCTCTCTCAGGCCGTCCCGTGCCACTTCGGATGTCAAGCGGCCGACTAAGGACTATTGACAACCCAACTTTGACCCATCAAACTCCAAAGTGCTCTCAGATTGGAGTGAAGATGTCTCAGACCAGGCGGGTGGGCGATCAGGCGCAGGGTGCCGCGGGCGCGGACGCGGCGACCTCGGAGATCGTGAATCTGGTGCGATCGAGGCCGGGGCTGTCCCGGACCGAGATCGCAGCCGACACGGCTTTGAGCAAGACGGTGGTCAACCACCGCGTCCAGGATCTGCTGGCGGCCGGAGTCCTCACCTCGACGGGGATGCTCCCCAGCTCGGGCGGGCGGCCGGCGAAGGGGCTGCGGCTGGCGGCGCAGAAGGGGTTCGTCCTCGCCGCGGAACTCGGCATGACGCACGTCCGGGCGGCGGCCGCCGACCTGCACGGGCGGCCCCTGCGCGTCGCCGAGGAGGCACTGGACATGGCCGGCAGCCCGGAGGTGGTGCTGAAGGCCCTCGCCGCGGTCATGGCCTCCTGCGCCCGGGACGCCGCGCCCGACGCCCGGCTTTGCGGTATCGGGCTGGGGGTCCCGGCGCCGGTCGAGTTCACCACCGGACGGACGGTCGCCCCTCCGGTCAACCCCGACTGGCACGAGTTCCCCATCAAGGACTGGCTGGAGCGCCGGTTCGGCGTGCCGGCCTGGGTCGACAACGAGGTGAACCTGATGGCGCTGGCCGAGTCGCGGATCGGTGCCGCCGGCGGCCACGACAACGCACTGGTCATCAAGATCGGCGCGTGGGTGGGCGCCGGGTTGATCTCGAACGGAATGCTGCACCGCGGCGCGCAGGGCTGCGCCGGGAGCCTGGTGAGCATGGCGGGCGGTGAGGAACTGCTGCACGAGGCGGCGATCGTGGCGGCCAAGCATCCGGGCGGGCCGCTGCACACCCTTTTCGCGGCCGGTCGGCCACGTGTGGAGGACATCGTCCGCCTCGCCGAGGAGGGCGACGAGCCCAGCAGCCTGCTGCTGCGCGAAGCGGCGGAGAACATCGGCCGCACCATCGCGGTCTGCGTGGACTTCTTCAACCCGTCGATCGTCGTCATCGCCGGCGGTCTCGGGGCGTCCGGGAACCAGTTCCTGGCACGGGTCCGCAAGGTCGTGTACGGCAACGCGCTGGCGCTGGCGACCCGTGATCTCGTGATCGCCCCCTCGCCGCTCGGCCCCGACTCGGGGATGCTCGGGGCCGCGCTGCTCGCCCTGGACCAGGCCTTCGCCGCCGAGCACTTCGCCGACACGCTGGAGCGGCTCGCCGTTGACGCGGCGGGCGGCCGGGGGGCTCGGCGATGAGCGTCCCGCAGCAGTTGCGGACGCTGATCGTCGGTGGGCGTGGGGTCGGGGCCGTGCACGCCCAGGCGCTGGGTCACGTACGGAACGCCTCGGTCGTGGCGGTGGCGGGTTCCTCCCAGCGGACGGCGCGGGAGACGGCGCGCCGGCTCGGCGTCCCCCGATGGGGCGACTACCGGGAGCTGGTCGCCGACCCCGAGACGGAGGTGGTGCACGTGTGCACTCCCAACGACGAGCATCTGCCGGTGGTCCGGGCGGCCGTTCTGGCGGGCAAGCACGTCGTCTGCGAGAAGCCCGTGGCCGCCACGGTGGCGCACGCGGCCGAGATGGTCAGGCTCACCACTCGCGGCATGGGGAAGGCGTTCCTGTGCTACAAGTACCGCTACCTGCCGCTGGTGCGGCGGCTACGCGAACTGGTCGCGGGCGGGATGCTGGGCCCGATCCACGCGGTCCGCGGGCACTACCTGCAGAGCTGGAAGCTCGATGCCGCACCGGGGGACTGGCGCTGCGATCCCGCGCGCGCGGGTTTCTCGCCGGTGCTGCTCGACATCGGCACGCATCTCATCGACCTCGTCGAGCACGTCCTGGGGGTCCCGGCGACCAGGCCGACCGCCCGGATCCGCGACGCGGGGCCGGCCGGCCTGCCGCAGGCGAGCGTCCTGTTCAGCGCGGGGGAGGCGCTGGGAAGCATCGCCGTCTCCCAGGTCTCCCCGGCCAGCGACAACCACCTCTTCCTCCAGGTCGACGGCCGCGACGCCACCGCGACGTGGAAGTACGACCACCACGAATCCCTGCTGATGACCCGGCAGGACGGCCCCACCGCGCTCGACACCGGGTCCGCGGGAGGCCTTCGCCAGGTCGCCACCACCGGCTGGGAGAACTCCGAGGCGCCCCTGGCCAGCGCGATCGCGCTGTTCCAGGACATCTACGACCAGATCCAGGTTCCGGACCGGAGCGAACGGCCGCCACAACTGGTCGATGGTCTCCGTCACCTGCGCTTCTTCGCCGAAGCCCTCACCGAGGGCGGGTCCGGCGCCCGCGCGGGGCGCACCCACGAGCCGGCCGCGGCGGAAGGCGCCTGAGGTCCTCGGACACCGCGCCGGCCGGCACATCGAACAGCACGTTCTTCTCCCTCGTACCTGGAGCGTTCCATGGTCCATCGCAGGCAACACCTCCGCGTCCCCTCCCCTCCGGGGAGTCCCGTCGAGACCGTCGAGACGGCACCCACCAAGAGACCCACCAAGAGACCCACCAAGAGACCCACCAAGAGAACGGTGCCCACCAAGAAGGTGTTCGCGGTGCTGCTGGCAGGCTCGCTCTGCCTCACGGCCTGCGTCGGCAACTCGGCGGAGGCGCCCAGCACCGGCCGGCTGACCCGTGGTCCCCAGCCGGGTTGCACCGGGGAGGCGCCACCGGGCCGGCAACCGGCCCGGCCGGTTGCCGCGCACCCGGCGTATGGCCGGTGGGTACGCGCTGCTGCTGCCGGCGGCGCTCCTGTACGGTGCCTTCCTGCTCGTGCCGATCTGCCAGACGATCTATTTGAGCTTCACCCGGTGGGACGGGCTGACCGGTTCACCGACCTGGACCGGGCTGGACAACTACCGGAGGCTCGTCGGCGACGACCGCTTCAGCGGTGCCCTGCTCAACAACTTCAAGTGGGTCGCCGGAAGCTGGCTCGCCCAGGGGTTCGGGCTCGCGCTGGCTGCGCTGCTGTCCGCGACATGGATCCGGGGCCGCGCTGCCTTCCGGACCATCTTCTTCGTACCGGCGACCATGTCGCTGGTGGTCGTCGGGATCGTCTGGGACTTCGTCTACAACCCCAACTGGGGGCTGCTCAACAACGCCCTGCGAACCGTGGAGGCCGGGCCGCTGGCGACGGGCTGGCTGTCCGACGAGTCGACCGCGATGCCCGCGATCATCGCCACGGCGAACTGGACCTACTTCGGCTTCGCCATGGTCATCTTCATGGCCGGCCTGCAGGACCTCGACCGGAGCCTCTTCGAGGCCGCGTCGATCGACGGCGCGGGTCCGATGGCGCAGTTCCGCCACATCACCATCCCGGGGCTGCGCTCACAGATCACGTTGCTGCTGATCGTCTCGTTCATCAACACGCTCCGCACGTTCGACCTGGTCTACGTCATGACCAGCGGTGGTCCCGGCGGGTCGACCGAGGTGGTGGCGTACTACATCTACTCCCTGGCCTTCATGACCCGGCAGGTCGGCTACGGCGCCGCGGCGGCGGTGATCCTCACCCTCCTCACCCTGATCATCACCATCGTCTTCCTGCGCCTGCGGGAAAGGGACTGACCCCATGACAGACCGTCCGTCGCTCATCACCAGATCCGCCGGATACACCGCGCTCTGCCTGACCGCGGTGGCCTCCCTGGCGCCCCTGGTGTGGGTCGGCGTAGCCTCGCTGCGCGACTCGACCCAGATCACCTCCCACCCGCTCGGGCTGCCTGACCGGCCCCGATGGGACAACTACGTCAAGGCCTGGACGCAGGCGCACTTCGCCGACTACCTGGGCAACAGCCTCCTCATAGCCGCCGGCGCCGTGCTGGTCGTGCTGATGTGCGCCGTGCCCGCCGCGTACGCGCTCAGCAGCCTGCGGCTGCCCCTGTCGAGGCCGCTCTTCGTGCTGTTCCTGCTCGGTCTGATGATCCCGATCTGGTCGATCATCATCCCGCTGTTCTTCCAGATGCGCTCCGCCGGCCTGGTCAACACCCGGACCGGTGCGATCCTGGTCGAGGCGTGCCTGGGGCTGCCGTTCGCCATCTTCATGCTGCGGGCCTTCATGCAGACCATCCCGCAGGGGATCATCGACGCGGCCCGCATCGACGGTGCCGGCGACCTGCGCATCATCTGGTCCGTCGTGCTTCCGCTCGCCCGCCCGACCCTGCAGGCCCTGACCGTCTTCGAGTTCATGTGGTCCTGGAACGAGATGGTCGTGCCGCTGTTCTTCCTCCAGGACGAATCGGTACGCACGCTGCCCATCGGGCTCACCTTCTTCCAGGGACGCTTCACCAGCGACACCGGTGTCATCGCCGCCGGCACCACGCTGGCGATAGTCCCCGTCCTCGCGGTCTACCTGCTGCTCAACAGGCAGTTCATCCGGGGCCTCACCGCTGGAGCCACCAAATGACCACCCTCACGGGACGCATCGCCGAGATCACCGCTCCCCGGACCTTCACCGTCCGGGAGCACCGCTTCGCACCTCCCCGGGCGGGACAGGTACTGGTCAAGGTCGACCGGGTCGGGATCTGCGCCAGCGACCTCGGCGACTGGCGCACCGGACCCGTCGACGGCGACCCCCCACTACGCCTCGGCCATGAACCGGTCGGCACGGTGCATGCCATCGGTGAAGGGGTCAGCGGCCTGCGCGTGGGCCAGGTCGTCACCGGCCGGCTCGTCCCGTCGTTCGCCGACTATGTGACGGCCGCGCCGGCCGACATCGTCGTCGTACCCGACGAAGTCGATCCCGCACACGCCCTCGGGGAGCCCCTGGGATGCGTCGTCGAGGGCTACCGCCGCGCCCGGCCCGCGGTCGGCGCGCGAACGGCGGTGATCGGGCTCGGCTTCATGGGGCTGGTCATGGCCCAGCTCCTGGCCCGCAGCCCCACCTCCCGGATCCTGGGGATCGACCCGCGTGAGGACGCGAGGAACGCCGCGGTCGCCACCGGGATCACCGAGGTCCTGCATCCGGCCGACCCCGGGCTTCTCCCGTCCTCGGCCGACCTCGTCGTGGAGGCCAGCGGCACCCAGGCGGGCATGGAGCTGGCCACCGCCATGGCCGCCGAACACGGCGTCCTGTCGATCCTCGGCTTTCACCAGGCCCCCAGCCGTGCCATCGACCTGCGCACCTGGAACTGGAAGGCGCTCGATGTCGTCAACGCCCACGTCCGGGACTCCGCCCGTCTCGCCGAGGCCACCCGGGCCGCGCTGCGTCTGATGGCCGCCGGACGGCTGAGCGTCGCGCCGCTGCTCACGCACCACTTCCCGCTCGACCGCATCGACGAGGCCTACCGGGCCCTCGACTCCAAACCGCACGGTTTCGTGAAGGCCGTCGTGACTCTCTGAGCACCCCGTTCCCCGCACCCGTTCCCCGCGCTCATTCCCCCCGCGCACCTTTTCCCGGTGCGCCCGTTCGCATGACACCATCTGGAGGCAGCGCCGCATGAGCGCGACCCTGGACCCGAGGGGTCCTCACCACCCGCACCCGCGCCAGCCGAGCGCGGCCGAGGACGGCCCGCGCGACCCCGAACTGGCGGCCGCCGTGCATCGCATCGCGCGCGTGCCGCGACTGCTGGTGGCCTGTGCCTACGACGGCGTCCTCGGCCCGCCCGGCACCGACCGGGGCCAGGCCGTCGCGGCCCCCGAGGCCGTCGCGGTGCTGCGGATGCTCGCGGCGCTGCCGGACACCTCGGTCGCCGTGATGTCCGGCCGGCCGCTGGGCGAACTGGCCACGCTGTCGAGGCTGCCCGCCGAGGTGCATCTCATCGCGGGCCACGGGGTCGAGCACACCCTGGGACCCGCGCTGATCAGCACCGATACCGGCAGCGCCGTGGACGCCCTGCGCACCCGGACCTCGGCCGGGGCGGTGCTGTTCATCGGCGACGGCCAGGCCGACGCGGAGGTGTTCGCGCGGCTGAACGGTCCGGACCTGGGCATCGACACCACCCTCCCCACGGGCGAGCCCGACGCCACGGCGGTCCTCGCGCTGGGGCTCTTGGAGCGGACCCGCCGCCGGTGGCTGTACGGAGAGCCGGCCGTCCCCATCGAACGCCACTCCCTGCTGTCCGACCAGCGCACGGTCGCCCTCCTCACCCCCGACGCCACCGTCACCTGGCTGTGCCATCCCCGGCCCGACTCGCCCTCGCTGTTCGGGCACCTGATCGGCGGTGCCGCCGCCGGGCGCCTCACCACGGGCCCCTACCGCGGCGGCCTGCCTCTGGGGCAGCGCTACCGGGCCGGGACGATGACGCTGGAGACCCGGTGGCCCGGACTGACCGTCACCGACTGGCTGGAATCCGGCACCCCGACCGGCCCGGCCGGCCCGGCCGGCCACCCGGAGGCCGCTGCCCCCGGCGGCACCACCACCCTTGTCCGGGTGCTGTCCGGCACGGGCACGGCCCAGCTGGAGTTCGCGCCGCGTCCGGAGTTCGGCCAGATCGACGTCCGGCTCGCGACCCGTCCCGACGGGCTGCTGGTGGCCGGTGCCGGCGAGCGGGCGGCGCTCTACTCACCGCAGGTGGACTGGACCGTCCGGCCCGACGAGGACGGCCACGACACCGCGCGCGCGATCGTCGACCTCGCGGCGTGCGGAGGCGCCGTCACCATCGAGCTGCGCCTGGGCACACATGATCTCCACCATCCCCCGATCGACATCGTGAGCCGCCAGGCGCTGGCCGAACGGCCGTGGCGGGACTGGGCCGACGGGCTGCGCCTGCCGGCCTTCGCGCGCGCCGACGTGCTGCGCAGCGCCCTGACCCTGCGCGCTCTGTGCCACGCGCCGACCGGAGCCATCCTGGCCGCCGCCACAAGCTCCCTTCCCGAGGAGATCGGAGGGGTCCGGAACTGGGACTACCGGTACTGCTGGCTGCGCGACGCCGCGATGACGGCCCGCACCCTGGTCGACCTCGGAAGCCTCCACGAGGCTCAGGACCTGCTGCGCTGGATCGCCGACCTGATCGCGGGCACCGGCGGCCACCCCGAACGCCTGCACCCGCTCTACACCCTGGACGGCCGGCACCTGGGCCCCGAGGCCGTCATCGACACCCTGCCCGGCTACGCCGGCTCCCGGCCCGTCCGCGTCGGGAACCTCGCCGACCACCAGCTGCAACTCGACATCTTCGGCCCCGTGACCGATCTGATCGCCGCGGTGGCCGACGCCCGCGGCGGCATCGGCGACGAGGAGTTCGCCATCGTCGAGGCGGCGGTCCAGGCCGTCCACCGGCGCTGGCACGAGCCCGACCACGGACTGTGGGAGGCCCGGCTGCCCCCGCGCCACCACGTCTACTCCAAGGTGATGTGCTGGCTGGCGGTGGACCGCGCACTCCACATCGCGACGCGGCATCGCGGACGTGACCGGCCCGAGTGGCGACGGCTGCGCGACCAGATCGCCTTCGACGTCACCGAACACGGCTGGAATCCAGACGCGAACGCCTACACCGTCGCCTACGGTCACCCCGACCTGGACGCCTCCTCACTGTGGGTAGGGCTGTCCGGTCTGCTCGACGTCGACGACCCGCGATTCCTGGCGACCGTCGAAAGGGTCGAATCCGAGCTGCGCAGCGGCCCGGTCGTCTACCGCTACCTCTGGGACGACGGGCTGCCGGGCCGAGAGGGCGGCTTCCACCTGTGCACCGCCTGGCTGATCGAGGCCTACCTGCGGACGGGCCGCCGGGACGACGCCGAGGAGCTCTTCACCCAGATGCTCAACACGGCCGGCCCCACCGGCCTTCTCCCCGAGCAATACGATCCCCTGACCGAAAAGGGCCTCGGCAACCACCCTCAGGCCTACACCCACCTCGGTGTCATCCGCTGCGCGCTCCTACTCGACACCTGAAGCCCGGGTTCCGGTTCGCGGGTCGGGTGCCTGCGGCCGGTACACCGGATCGGTCATCAAGGAGCATTCGAACCAGACCGTCGTGCCGGGCGGCAGCGAGGTGACGCCCCAGCGCGTGGAGAGGGCGTCGACGATCAGCATTCCGCGTCCGCCGTCGCCGTGGGGTTCGGTCCTGACGTGGGGTGTGGAGCCCGCGGCGCCGTCGTCGGTCACCTCGCCGCGGATCACGTCGCCGTCCGCGACGAGGACGACGGTGACCTGACCGCCGCCGCCGCTGGCCGAATGGCGGACGGCGTTGGTGACCAGTTCGCTGACGCACAGCTCGACCGTCTCGGCGACCGGTCCCGGGCCGAGCACCTCGCGCGCGAAACGGCGGGCGTGGGCCACGGAGCGGTCGGCGCCGGGAAAGGCGGCCATGCCGATCAGCGTCGTCTCACGGGTCATCGGGGCACCTCCTGGGCGGCCGGAGGGCGAGCCCCGGGCGGGTCTCCCGGCGGGGCCCGGCCTCTCGTACGTGATGGGCGGTTCGCGACTCGAACGGCATTGCGATCACTCCTCGGGAAGGGAGCCGGCGACCTGGTAGCGGCGCGGCACCTTGTACCGCGCGAACCGCGACCGCAGTTCGGCGTCCACCCGGGCGACCAGCGGCCGCGGGGAGGCGTCGCCGCGGGCGACGAGATGGGCGACGACGGCCTCGCCGTGCCGCTCGTCGGGTTCGCCGCGCACGAGGACGTCGGCGACGCCGGGGACGCCGCGGATCGCGTCCTCGATCTCCTGGGGGTAGACGTGGTAGCCGGTGTTGATCATCCGGTCGAGCCGCCCGCGCAGATGGAGGTAGCCGTCCTCCAGGCGGCCGAGGTCGCCCAGCGAGCACCAGCCGTCGGCGTCGGCGTACTCGGCGACCACCATCGGCGACCGGACGCGGATCTCCCCGGACGGTCCGAGGCGCAGCTCGCCGGCCGCGGCGACCGGTCGGCCGCAGCTGCCCGCCCGGGACGTGTCGCCCTCGGCCGCCGCCCGGTGATCGGCCTGGTCGAGGACGGTGAGGGGCCAGCCGCCCTCCAGCCGGCCGTAGATCTGGACGAGGACGTCCCCGAGCGTGCGCACGGCGTCCCGCAGGTCCGCCGGTGACAGGGGCGCCCCGCCGTAGAGCAGGCGGCGCAGCGGGCCCGGCCCGCCCGGACGGCTCCGCGCGGCGGCGGCGAGCCGGGTGACCATCCCGGTGACCATCATCGTCGAGGTGACCGTCCCGGACCGGAGCAGGTCGAGGACGGCATCGGCGTCGAACCTGCGCACGATCACCTGCGGCAGCCCCATGCGCAGGAACGGGAAGGTCCCGACGAGTCCCGTGCCGTGCATCACGTGCTGGACGGTGAGGAACGACTCGTCCGGCCCGAAGCCCGGACCGTAGCCGCCGTCGCGGTAGAGGGAGGTGTTGGCGGCCATCGTGGCCTCCCAGTTGCCGTACGAGATCGGCACGGCCATCAGCTCGCCGGAGCGGACGGCGCGAGGGTAGAGCAGCAGGGTGCGGTCCGAGGGGACCTCCGGTTCGGGCGGCACGGGAGGGCCGGTCAGCGGCTCGTCGTCATCGTGCAGCAGCGCATCGCCCCCGGCGTGCTCGCGGTCCACGAGGACGGCGTCGGTCCCGGCGGCCTTCCAGATCGAGGCGGCCTCGGAGGGCGTGGCGCCCGGATCGACCGGGACCCTGGTCGCGCCGAGCCATTCGACCGCGAGCGACGCCTCGACGGCCGCGATCGAGTTGCCGTGCCACAGCCCGATCCGCCCGCCCGCCAGGCCGCGCTCCGCCAGGGCCCCGGCGAGCCGGTCGACCCGGCCGGCGAGTTCGCCTCCGGTGCGCTCGCGGCCCGCGTCGTCGCTGATCAGCACGCGGGATCCGGCGGCCAGGAGGGCGGCCCGGGCGGCGTTCACGCTTCCGCCGCCAGGCGCTCGCGCAGGACGGCGCGCTGCACCTTCGCCCCGCCGAGCACGCAGGGCAGCTCGTCCACCACGATGATCTCGGGCCGCTCGTGCGGGAACAGCCCCGGCGCGGCCGTGCGGTCGATGTCCTCCCGCAGGGCGTGCGTGTCGGTGAACCCGTCCTTGAGCACGACCGCGGCCACGACCCGGTCGTCCCCGAGCCCGACGACACCGCAGTTGGCCACCGCCGCGTGCTTCAGCACGGCCGCCTCCACGGCGTGCGGGTACACGCTCCCGGACGCCGTCGGGATCGAGTCGGCGGCGCGGTCGACGTAGTAGAGGAACCCGTCCTCGTCGAGATGGCCGATGTCGGCGGGCCTGAACCAGTCGCCGAGCAGGAAGGCCTCGGCGGTGCGATCGGGCATGCCCCAGTAATGGCCGATCGACATCGCGCTGCGGACGACGATCTCGCCCAGGCGGCCCGTCGGGACCCGCCGACCGGCGTCGTCGACGATGGCCACCTCGAAGAACGGGGAGGCGGGCCGTCCCACGCTGGCGATCCGCCGCGGGTCCTCGGCGACCTCCGAGGCGAGCAGCCGGGTGGTGACCGCGCCCTGTTCGGTCGAGCCGAAGCCGTGGCACCACACCGGCCCGAGCAGCGCGGTCGTGCGCTCCAGGACCTCGGGGGTCGCGAAGAACACCACCAGCCTGCGCAGGCAGTGCTCGACGCCGCCGCGCCGCTCGACCAGGTCGAGGATCGGGTCGAGCATCGGCGCCGGCAGCAGGAGGCCGGTCACGCCCTCGGAGACGATGACGTCCAGGACGTGGGCGGGGTCGAAGGCCGAGTCGTCCACCAGCACCGTCCGGGCGCCGCGGACGAGGTACGGATACAGCAGCTGGAAGCCCGTCGCCCACTGCAACGCGTGGGCGTGCAGCACGACGTCGGAGGGGCCGACCGGTTCGAGTCCGGGTGCGAACGTGTCGACATGGTGGAGGTTCTGGTCGACGACCGCCGCCCACGAACGGTGGCTGACCGTCCAGGGTTTCGGAGAGCCGGTGGTGCCGGACGTGGGCTGGATGAACGCCAGGGAGTCCTCGTCCACGTCCAGGGGCTCGGCCACCGGGGACCCTGCCGCCAGCACGTCCGCCCACGGCACCGCCCAGGAAGGCGGGTCCTCGCCGACCGCGATCAGCAGGACGTCACCGAGCCGGTCCCGGTGCGCCTCGACGGCCCCGGCGAAGCGGACATCGAAGATCAGGCCGCGGGCGTCCACCTGCTCCAGCAGCTCGGCGTGCGTCCCCATGTCGAAGTGGCTGTGCATGACCACCCGGACGATGCCGGCCCGTTCACATCCGAGCCAGGCGTGCACGACCTCGGCCCGGTTGTGGGAGAGGACGCCGACCCGCTCGCCCTCGCCCAGCCCGAGGGCGGCCAGGCCGGTGGCGACCCGGTTCGCCGACGCGTCGAGCTCCGCGAAGGTCTGGGACCCCTCGGCCGTGGTGAGCGCCGTCTTCCCGGCGAACCGCGCCGCCGCGTCCACCGGCAGCATCCCCGCCCTGATCAGCATCTTTCCTCCTCGTGAGGCCAGGCGATGCCAACGACGCTAGGAGGCGGGGCCGGACCGCGGGCGGCCGCTGCACTGAGCGACAAGCGATCTGGCACGCACGGACAAGTTCCGCCTTGCCTCCCCGGATCCACCGTCCTAGCGTGGGTCGCGTGGGACAGGTGCTCTCCACCGAACAGGTCCCGCCGCAGGACCGGACCGCGTACTGGCGCGAGGTCATCTGCTCGACCTTCATCCAGCTGGACGTGGCCCAGGCCGGCGGCGCGAGGTTCCGTGGCATGGTGCGGAACCACCAGGTCGGTCCGATCCGGGCGACCCGCATCCTGACCGATCCGATGACCGCCGAGCGTTCACGCCGCCATCTGCGGTCGGCGGAGGAGGACGTCTGCCTGCTCGCGCTGCAGCTGCGCGGCCGGACCGTCGGGCACCAGGACGGCAGGAGGGCCGTTCTGGAACCGGGCGACCTGGCGCTGTTCGACAGCACCCGCCCCTACCTGGTCGATTTCCAGGGCTCGCAGTTCGACCACCTGGTGCTGCAGTTCCCCCGAGCGGCGCTCCGCGAGCGCGGCATCGAGGCGGGCGCCGCCACGGCCCACCGGATCGCGGTGGACTCCACGATCGGCCGTCTGGTCTCGCCCTTCCTCATCAACGCCACCCGGGTCGCGGACACGGCCGGCCCGGAGACCGGGCGGCGGCTCGCCGAGATGGCGCTGGACCTCGTCGCGACCGCGCTCGCCCCGCTCACCGGCGTCGATCGTCCGCCCGCCTCACCGGGTGAGGAGCTGCTGCGCCGGGTGCGGCTCTACATGCAGCTTCACCTGTCCGACCCGTGCCTGTCCCCGCCCAAGGTCGCCGCGGCCCACAACATCTCGCTGCGCCAGCTCCACCGGCTGTTCGCCCGCGAGGGGACCACGTTCGGCCGCTGGCTGCGCGAGGAGCGGCTGCGCCGCTGTTTCGACGACCTCGGCTCCCCGCTGCTGGCCGGGCTGTCCATCGCGGAGATCGGCGCCCGGTGGGGACTGCCGGACGCGCCCGGCCTCAGCCGCGCCTTCCGGGCCCGCTACGGCATGAGCCCCCGCGAGCACCGCAGGGCCGCCACCTCGGCGTACGGCACGGCCGAGTCCCTGCGCCGGTTCGCGGCCGACGGCGGGCCCTTCGACGGTCCCGTCAGGGGTCGGGTGCCGTCTCCATGGGCCGGATGAGGCTCCGGCGCGCGCGGTACCGGAAGTAGAGCGACGCGGGAAGATCGTTAGTTGACGGCATATACCGACTTTGACCCGCTCTTTGATTGTTCTCCTGTTTTCGAGTGAGGCTTCGTGAGCATCAATCGCAGGTCAGCCGACGCGTGCATGGGGGGCATCGTGAGCCAGGACGACAGGCGAGGCGCCGAGCAGGGTGCGGTCGGGACGAGGCGCAAGCGGGGGGCCGACGGAGGGTCGAGCGAGCTCATCACGTCCGGCGGCAACACCAGGATCGCCGACGACGTGGTGGCGAAGATCGCCACGATGGCCGCCCGGCAGGTCGGCGGCGTGTACGAGATGGGCGCCGGCCTGTCCCGGACGATGGGGGCGGTCCGGGACCGCCTGCCGGGCGTGGCGCCCGACGGTGCACAGGGCGTGGCGGTCCAGGTCGGGGAACGCCAGGCGGCGGTCGACATCGATCTCGTCGTGGAGTACGGGCTGTCCATCCCGGATCTGGCCACCGCCGTGCGTACCAACGTCGTCAACGAGATCGAGCACATGTGCGGGCTGGAGGTCGTCGAGGTGAACATCACCGTGGACGACGTCCACATGCCCGAGGAGGAGTCGCCGGAGCCGCGGGCCGAGGAGTCCCGAGTTCGATGATCTCCTGGACCGAAGCGGTGGGAGCGGCCCCCCAGCCCCAGCCCCGGCCCCGCCGGGCCGGCCGGCCGGATCCGCCCCGTGGCAAGGGGCGGGGCGCGGCGGAGTCCGTTGCCGGAGCCGCGCGGCCGCGGGCTCTGCCGAGGGAGGGGCCGTCGGATGGTCCCGGCGTGGCCGCCGGACCGGGCGCGGCGCCCGACCGCCGGCGGGAGCCGCTCGCCGAACTGGCGGAGCGGGTCGGCGCGACGGCCATGTCGTGCCCGGACGTCCTCGGACTGACGGCGGGTCCGCGCGGGTGGATCGCGACCTACCGCGCGGGGCCCCCTTACGCGGGGGTCGCGGTGCGCGACGCGATGATCGAGGTGGGGGTGGTCGTCCGGTACGGGCGGCCGTTCGCGGAGATCGCCGAGGACGTGCGACGTCGGGTGCGTCCCCTGACCGGCCGGCGGCCGGTGGACGTGCTGATCGGGGACGTGCTGACGGGGGACGTGCTGACGGGGGGCGGGGCCGATGCCGGCTGAGGGCCCCGCCGAGCCGAGAGGGCGGTCGGGATGGATGTGAGAGTGCCGTGGCCCGTGGTCGGCCTGGCCTTCGGGGTGGCACTGGGGTTCGCCGGAGCGTTCGGCGGCGCCGGCGCGTTCTTCCTCGTCCTGTTCCTGGGCGGGCTCGGCTTCGTGGTCGGCCGGGTGATCGAGGGCAGCCTGGACCTCGGGGAGATCTTCTCGACGGGCCGCACGGGGCGGCGGCCGCGATGACGGGCGCCCCGACGGCCGGCGCCCCGATGACCGGCACCCGGCGGGGCAGGACGACGATCCGGGACCGGACCGTCGCCCGCATCGTCGCGGAGGCGGTGCAGGACGTCGAGGCGTCCGGCGGGCTCGGCCGGACCATCGTCGGCGTGCCGGTCCCCGGGCGGGGTCCCGCCCGTACGGAGGTGCGCGTGCACGGTGACATCGTCACGGCCAGGGTGACGATGTCGGTGGCGTACCCGGTGCCGGTCCGCGCGGTCGCCCGCCAGGTGCGCGAGAGGGTGCGCGAGCGGGTGATGGAGTTGACCGGCCTCACCGTCCGGCAGGTGGACGTCGTGGTGGCCGAACTGGGGCATCCCTCCAGGGGTGAGAGGACCGTGCTGTGACCGCGCAGGCCGGGGCTCGCGCCGCCGTGGAGCCGGCCTCGCGGCCGGACGGCACGCGGAGGGGCGATCGGGCGGCAAGGCACACGTTCCGCTCGTACCGGGCGCTGCCGGCCCTCGCGGCCGCGCTGCTGATGGCGGCCGCCGGCGTGCTGACGGCGATCGAGGTCATCTCGACGTCCGTGGACCGCCCCGCGCACATCTTCCCTTACGGGTGGGTGCGGGACGCGAGCTGGGACGACTGGTACGTCCGCGCGATCTTCGCCGCTCTCGCACTCGTCGGCGTCTGGTTCGTGCTGGCCGCCGTACTGCCGGGAAAGTCCCGGATCGTCCCGCTGCGCGGGCGGGATCCGAGCCTGATGATGGGCGTGAGCAGGCGCGGGCTCAAGCGGGCCCTCGCCGCCGCGGCCGAAGGCGCCCCCGGGGTCTCGGGTGTCAGGAAGGTCCGGCTGGGCCGCAGGCGGGTACGGGTGGTCGCGGAGACGCCCATGCGCGAGACCGCCGGCCTGGACGCGGGGATCGCCGCCGCGGTGCGGGACCGGCTCGACGCCCTCCGTCCCGTGCCCGACCGCTCCGTCACGGTGCGGATGAAGCACCGGGAGGGATGATGGACCGCCGCAACGCGCACATCAACCGCACCGGCCTGCTCCTTCTCGGCGCGCTCCTCGCCGCCGCGGGCGGGCTCGGCCTCGCACGCGGCCTCGGCTCCTTCGGGAGCGCCCGGGCCTCGGGCCCCGTGCTCACGGCGGAGGCCCGCCGCTTCGCCGACGGCCACGGCTGGTTCTGGCCGGCCGTCGCCGCCGTGGCCGTCGTCGTGGCCCTGGCCGGACTGTCCTGGATGCTCGCGCAACTCCGTTCGAGCCGGTTGCGGGGCCTCTCACTGGAGCCGGACGCCAGGGACGGCGCGACGCGCGTGGAGGCCAAGGCCATCACCGACGCGCTGGAAACCGAGATCGGCGACTACCCGGGCGTGCGCAAGGCGAGGGCCCTGCTGATCCGCTCGTCGAAGAGGGCCGGGCTGCGGCTCGACATCGCCTACGGGCAGGAGGCGGACCCCGCCGAACTGCGGCGCCGCATCCAGGACGAGGCCCTCCCGCGGCTCTGTGCCGCACTCGAACGCGAGTCGATCCCCACCGTGGTCCGGCTGCGCCTGACACCGGGAGAGCGACCGGCGACCGTGATCTGACCCTGGATCGGGGCGCTCAGGCGAAGGGCGGCGGGCCGCTTCCGACCAGCGTGACGACGTCGGACCAGACCGCCGAACCGCCGAGCGCGACCTGCGCCTCGCGCCCGTCCGGCAGCCTCAGCGTCAGGTCGTGGGGATCGCCGGAGTCGAAGTCGCCGATGGTCGCGGTCCCGGACCACTCCCGCTGCTTGGAGCGGAGATCGACGTAGACCTCGATCTCGGCTCCGCCGCTGTCGATCAGGGTGGCGGGCCCCCGGTAGCGGCTCACGCCCGGCTCTTGTCGTGGGGACTGGCGTTGAGTGTGCTCATGAAGACGCACCATAACGCCCGCCTCCGACGTTCCCGCCCCGCACCGCTCCGCGAGTGCCGCAGCCGTCGGCCCCGCTTCTCCGGACCGTGCCGTAGGAGGCGCGTGAAGATCGCGCGCATGAGCGTAGGGAATGCGTCAAGACGAGCCCTTTTCCCTCGACCTCCTTCGTCGCGCATCGCCCCGACTCGGTGCTCGGAGCGAGGAGGCCGGATATGGCCGTGACATCAGACCTCCATATCCACATGCTGCTCGAATCTAGGGTGGATCCGAGCAGGCCTCCGGTGCATCAAAGCGGGGAGGTGAAACGGGGGTCGAGATGAGCATTTTTTCGCGCAGGAGCGGAAAAGTCGAGTTCACCGCCGAGCAGTTGTGCGCGGGCGGAGGCGCGGGTCCGGAATGGAAGGCCCAAGTCGAGTTGGGCCGCGCGATCGTGACCGAGGTCCGCGAGGCGGAGGTCCCCGACTTCGACGCGATCGTCGCCGAGTACCGGTGCGATCCGGTCCGCGCCTTCGGGGCCGGACGGCTCAGGGCCCCGGTCGGCATGGGCGTCGATGTCGGGCTGGTCACCCCGTACGTGCTGGCGATCGTCTCCCTGCTCATGAACGCGACGGCGGGCAGCGCCGCCACCAAGGTGATCGAAGCCGCTCTCGCCAGGGCGCGGGCGGCCCGTCGCGTTCGCGGGGGCGCTCCCGAAGGGACGGTGATCGAACTGGACGGCGCGGAGAGGCGGGTGCTGGCGGAACTCATCACCGACCAGGGGGTCGCCCTCGGTCTGGACCCCGACCAGGCACGGATGCTCGCCACGTCGGTCCTCCACGCGCTGCTCACCGACCGGGGGGACGAAGCTTGAGCGATGCCGCCCGCGGCACGCCGCTGCCCGGGCGACCGGGCCGCGAGTTCCTGTCACTGCCCTCTCCCGGCCGCGCCCGGTACCTGACGCTCATCTGCGTCCTGGTCCTCGCGGGCTCCTACGCCGGCCGGCTGATCGCGAACCAGATGACGATCGCGGCCACGGTGACCTGCATGAAGGCGGTGGCGGCCTCCGGCGAGCGGGGGCCGGCACTGCGGGAGGGCCTGCTCGCCTGCCGGGGGCATGCCGAACTGGTCGGCGAAGTGGCCGGCGGCCTGGCCGTCCTGCCTCCGGGGGTGCTGCTGATGTGGTTGCTGCCCTGGCGGCTGGCGCGCAGGGCCGGCCCGCTCACCGACGCGCCGCAAGAGTGGCAGGACAGGGCGGCCGAACTCGCCGGCGGCGGGATCCGGCGCCGGATCGTCGTGAGGTTCGGACGGCTCAGCCTCCGCGAGCCGTTCACCGTGGCGGGCCCGCGGCGCTTCCAGATCATCCTTCCCCGCGGGGTGCGGGCCCTCCCGCCGCCGCAGGCGGCCGCCGTCCTCCGGCACGAGATCGCGCATGCGGCGGCCGGCGACGTGAGCCTCGTCTGGCTCACCCGCGGCGTGTGGTGGACGCTGCCGGCCGCGCTCCTCGCGCCGGTTCTGGGCGAGTTATGGCGGACGCGGGCGATACCGGGCTCGCCCGTCGACGTGCTGACCAGGCCGTTCTGGTCGGAGTACGGGCTGCGCGCGGCGGGCCTGCTCCTGCTGACGGCGCTGATGGCCGCCGCGGTGCTGCGCTCGCGCGAGCACGAGGCGGACCTCCGTTCCGCCGCGGCGGACGCGGACGCCCTCGCCTTCCTCCTCCGAAGCGGTGCAGGGCGCCCGCCGCGTCGGCGGCGGCGCGCCTTCGCGCGCCATCCCGGTGCCGTCCGGCGCCTGGACGCGCTCACCGATCCGTCCGGGATCCTCGGGACCACGACGCTGGAGACGGTCGCCGTCGGGGCGGCCGTGGCGATGGCCCTGGTGGCGGTCGCGATGATCGTCCTGTCCGCTCCCGGCGGGCCGTCGTGGGACCTTCCGGCCCTGCTCGCGGGCCTGCTCGGGGGTGTCCTGCTCGCGTTCGGGTGGGCCGGAGCGGTCTGGCGCACGGTCATCACCACGCCGGGAACGGGTGTGCGCGGCCCCCAGCTCGGGCTCGCCGCCGGGACGGCGCTGGGCATGGCCGTCGGCATCTGGAACACCGGTCTGGGGGTCTCGCCGGTGTTCGGGTGGCCGAGTCTGCTGCTGGTGCCGCTCCTGGTCGCCAACGCGGGGGCGTGCAGCACGGCCCTGGCCAGGCTCTGGGCGCGCCGTGACCCCGCGGCCGATCGGCGTTTCGCCTGGTTCCCGGTCCACCTGGCCAACGTCGTGGTCTTCGTCGGCGCGCTGTGGATCGCGTTCGGCATCTCGATGATCGCCGACCAGGATCTCGACTTCGCCCTGGAGGCGGGCGGCCAGGCCGGGCCGTGGGCGACACCCGCGGCCATCGCGCTGGCCGCGGTCTCGCTGGCCGCCTGGCTGTGGGGCCGGGCGCGCCGGCCGGGGGAGGGCAGGGCGGACGCGTCCCTGCTGGCGGGACTCGCCCTGGCGGCGGGTGGGAGCGTGGCGGTCCTGCGCTGGGCGACCGCGCGCCCCTCCGAAGCATCGCGCCCGTTCTACGCCCTGGAGCTCGACATCTTCGCGGCCGTGGGCGCGGGCCTGTGCTGCCTGGTCGTCCTCCTGCTGGTCTACGGTCGCGACGGGCTCGGCCCGTCCCTTGCCGCGGCCCCGGCTGCCACCGCGATCACCGCGGCCGTTCTGTGGGCACGGGGCCTGCCCCACGCGAGCGATCCGGCGGCCGCGGTCGTGTACGCGGTGCGCCCGCCGGCGCAGCTGGCCTTCTGCCTGCTCGTCGCGCTCCTCCCGGCCGCGCTGCTGCCGTCCGGCGCGCAGCGGCGCCGCCCCGTGCCCGCGATGGTCCTGGCCGGGGCCGTCCTGCTGTCGATCGCCTGGGTCGCCGTCCTGTACCGGCTCGCTTCCCACCTCCCGCCCCCTGCGTGAGGACCGCGGCGAACGCGACCGGCGGCAGCGGCGGGAACCGGCCGGGAGGGTGGGGCGTTCCGGTCGGCGTCGCCGAGACCTCGCCCATCGCGCCCCCTCCGCACTCATTGAGGGGACGGTGGTCAGAGCCGCCACTCGTCGTCGCGGAGGATCACGACGCGGTGCCCGTCCCGGTCGATGCCCGTCACCGTGACCTCGGGGCCGCCGACCATGAAGTCGGTGTGCACGGCCGAGCGGTTCACGCCCATCGAGTCGAGGGCCTGAGGGGTGAGCCCGGCCGCACCGGGGACGGCTTGGGGGATCCCGCTGCCCCAGGCCAGATGGCAGGTGGCGTTCTCGTCGAGCAGGGTCTCCATGAACGTCAGGCCCGACCTGCCGATCGGGGAGGTGCCGTCGACCAGGGCCACCTCACCGAGGCGGGCGCCGCCGGGATCGGTGGACTGGTGCCCGCGCACGACCTCGGCGCCGTCACCGGCCGCCTCCACCCTGGTGACCCGCCCGCCGGCGAAGGTGAGGCGCAGGTCCCGGACCACCGTCCCGGCGAGCGCGAGCGGGCGCGTCGCGCTGACCGTCCCCTCGACGCGGCGGTGGTCCGGCGTGGTGAAGACCTCTTCGGAGGGCAGGTTCGGGACGAAGAACCGGCCGTCGGCGGCCGTGAAGCCGACGACGGTCCACACGGCCCCCGGGATGAGCCCGATCGTCAGGTCCGTCCCCGGCCCCTCGAAGTGCACGGCGTCCAGGTCCAGTCCCGTGAGGTGGTCGGCCCGCGCGCGCAGTTCGCCGAGGCGGGAGCGCCAGGCGGCGCTCGGATCGGGCTGGTCGAGCCTGGCGAAGTGCTTGATGTGGGACCACAGCCGTGCCGGGTCCTCCTCGCCGAAGACGTGCCGCGACCACGCGCGCGTCGGGTAGGCGACGGCGGACCAGCAGACCAGGTCGCCGCTCTGCAGCCGGTAGCGCGAGGCGAGTCCCGGCATGCGGTCCAGGCCGGCCCGCGCGGCGTCGGTGCCGGCCAGCAGGTCCGGTTCCGCCTCGCCCCGGATGTTGATCAGCACGCCGTGCCGCCTGGCGAGCTCGTCGTTGCGCTGGTCGTGCCACGGCGGGACCTCGTGCAGCGTGGACGCGGGCGCGTGGCGGACCCGGGACCGCTTGGCGTGCGGGTCGAAGTACCAGATGTCCACGTACCGGGCCCCTCGGGCGTAGGCCCCCTCGGCGAGCGCGCGGGCCAGCGGCGCGTGCTCGATCTCGGCGTTGACGGCGACGAGGTCGTTTTCGGCGACCGGGGCGCAGACGTCCAGGATGAGCCGGGCGTAGGCGGTCAGTTCGGCTTCCGGGACGTCCGGCGACGCGGGAATGGGCATGACGGCTCCCTGTGGTTAGGAGAGGACCTGTGGTTAGGAGAGGACCTGTGGTTAGGAGAGGACCTGGGTCTAGGGAAGGTGGGGGGAACCGGCGGTCGCGGGGTGCGCCGCCGGGGGAAGAGGAGAAGTAGCGGGGCGGCGGAGACGGCGGCGGCCGCGGCGAACCCCGCCCGCAGGCCGAGGTCCTGGTTCAGCAGCCCGAGCCCGATGGCGGCGGTCAGGAAGCCGACGTCGAAGAAGAGGGTGACCGTGGCGATGACGGATCCGCGCCGGTGCGGCGGGACGGCCTCGACCGCCATCGACAGGAACGCCGGAAGCCCGAGGGCCTGCCCGAAGGCGAGCAGCGCGGTCCCCACGGCCAGGCCGGGCCCTGTCGGGACGGCCACGAGCCCGGCCAGCCCCGCGGCCGTGAACGACAGCGAAGCGCCGGCGGTGACGCGCGGGGGCAGCGCGCCGAGCGGGCGGGCCCCCAGGATCCGGACCGCCGGCAGGACGGTCCCGTAGATCAGGTACTCGGTGCGCGCGTCCGCCCGCCCCATGCTGTGGGTGTAGAGCGGGATGAAGGTGTTGAACGCCGTGTATCCCCACACGCTCGCGCAGTAGGCGATGCCTGGCACGAGCCCCGCCGGATGGATCAGCAGGGCCCTCTTCCGCCCAGGGCCGGGCCCGCTCTCCGCACCGTCGGGCCCCGCCCCCGCGGCCGCTCCGGGCGGGGGCAGCCAGAAGCAGATCCCCATGGCCGCGGCGGAAGACGCGGCCGCCAGGAGCCACACCCCGCCGAACCCGAAGGCGGCCAGTGAGATCGTGCCCAACGGGGCACCGGCGAGGAGCCCCACGTACACGGCGATGGAGAAGCCGGTGATCCGGCCCGGAGCGCCGTCCGACGACCGGTCCGCGCCGGCGGAGACGCTGGCGGCGGCCAGGCCCACGTAGGCCAGGGCCTCGCCGGCGCCCGCCACGGCCCGGCACAGCAGTGCGGCCGGGAACGTCTGCGCGCCCGTCAGGGCCAGCGTGGACGCGCAGAGGACGGCGGCGCCCGCGACGGCCGTCACGCGGTGGCCGCGCCTGTCGGCGAGCCGTCCGACGAACGGACGCACAAGGATCGCGATCACGCTCGGGGCGGCGACGAGGGCGCCGACCGCGCCCGCCCCGTGGCCCATCGGCCCCGACACGTACCGGGGGAGCACCGGCACCAGCAGCCCTATGGACAGAAAGCACGCGACGGCTCCGGCCGGGACGGGCAGGGCCGCGGCGCGGGTCATCGGGCGTCGGGCAACTCGAACAGCAGCGCCGTCATGCTGACGTGCACGGCGCCCTCCGACCGGGGCGGCCGCGCGCCGCGGTGCACGAGGTCGACCGCCTCCGCCACCAGGGAGCAGACCTGGTCCCAGTCCTCGGGGTCGAGCCATACCTCGGCGTCCGCGCTCTGCCGCTGCCTGCTCATGGCCTCCAGCCGCCGGCGCAGGTCGGTGAACGTCGCCTCCTGCATGAGCCGCCGCCCGGACGACCGGTCCAACCGGTCGGCGCTGGAGGGGTCGTAGCGGTAGCGCTTGGGAGAGCGGCCCCGCCCGGGCCTCGCCGGCCGGTCCTCCTCGACCTGTTCGAGGAAGCCCGCCGCGGCCAGCTGCCGCAGGTGGTAGCTCGCGGAGCCGTGCGCCAGCCCGAGTTCCTCGGCCACCTCCGTCGCCGACATGGCCGTCCCCGTCAGCAGCGACACGATCCGGACGCGCAACGGGTTCGCCAGGGCGCGCAGCGGGACGAGCCGCTCCTTTTCCCAAGACATGTTGGGATAATAACCCGGTGCCGGAGCGCGCCGGCGCAAGGAGATCGTTGACGGGGGGCGGCGGTAGATCCGGCTGTGGTTGGATTCCGGCGTGGACCTGATCCGAGAGTTCTCGCCGGAGCGCTACGCCGACGCCCTGGACGCGTGGAAGTGGGCTGATCTCGGAGGCAAGGTCCCGCTCTTCGCGTCCCCGTTCGGGGACGTGTTCCTGGAGTCCGACGACGGCTGCTGGTTCCTCAGCGTCGTGGACGGCACGCTGACCCGGTGCTGGGACGGCGTCCAGGCCCTTCGGGCGGAACTGAACACGCCGGAGGGCCGGGAGCGCTACCTGATGGCCGGGCTCGCCCGGGAAGCGGAACGTGCCGGGATCATCCTCTCCGCCGGGCAGGTCTACGACTTCAGGCACCCGCCGATCGCCGGGGGAGCCGTCGCGGTCGACAACATCGAGGCCATCGACTTCGTGGTCGGGGTCAACGTCGCCGGCCAGATCCACGGACAGGTGAAGGACCTGCCGGAGGGAGCCGAGATCTCCCTCTCCACCGACGTGGAGCCTCCCGGCTGGGCGGCGATCGAACGGGTGTTGCGCGAGCTCTACGGCGACACCGAACCGGTCGGCACCTTCGCACCTCGGGTGCCGTACTCGGCCGGCGGCCCCGATCCGCTGGACGCGATCCGGATCTACGCGCTGGACGAGCCCCGCCCGCACTGGCACCTGGTGAGCTTCGGGATGTCCGAGCTCTACGGGAAGGTGACCGACGACCCGGAGGTGTCGGGCTCGGGCATCGAGTTCAGCCTCCGGATCGCTCGCGGGCCGCACGACGAGGCGCCGCCGAGCTGGTCGGCCGTGCTGTTGCAGCAGCTGGCGAGGTACGTCTTCGCGGAGCGGCCGTTCGCGCCCGGCCACACGATCCACGTGGCCCGCGGAACGTTCGGCGACCGTCCCGACCAGGGCCCGGGCACCGCGACCGAACTCGCTGCGCTCGCGTTCGCCGTCGACCCGGAGCTGGCCGTCCTGGACACCCCGCACGGCGAGGTGGCGTTCCTCCAGGTCGTCGCGTTGACCGAGGCGGAGTACGCCGCGGCGAGGGGCGGCAACGCGGCCGCCGTCCTGGAGCGGATCGAGCGCGAGGTACCCCTGCACATCATCGACACGACCCGCCGCGGCACCATGTGAACCCCGCGGCCGCCACCGCGCCGCCGGTGGCAGGCGTCAGAGGCGGCCGCCCTGGATGCGCCGGCGGGCCCGGACGCGGGCGGCCTCGGCCGGGGTCGAGCCGGTGGCGCGGGCGGTGCGCAGGATGCCGGCGAGGGTGTCGGCGAGCGCACGTCGCGTCTCGTGTGATCACCGGCTACCACGCCGAGATCAGCCTCCCCGCGCTCAACCGGGCGGTCCAGGCCCTGCTGCACGTCCAGGTGCGGCCTCTGAGCCGCACCGTGATCGACGGCTTCAAGGAGTACGCGATGGGGCTGCCCGAGGTGGTCTCGGTGTTCGTCGTGGCCGGCGGCGACGACTTCCTCGTGCACGTCGCCGTGCCGAGCGTGGACGGCCTGCACGCCTTCCTCATGGACAAGTTCAGCGGGCGGCGCGAGATCGTCGGGTTCCGCAGCTCGGTCATCTACCAGCACGCTCGAAAGCAGGTCATCGAACCACTTGACCTGTGAAGAGGCGACGCGGGCCGGAGCAGCCGGAACGCGCGTGCCCGGCGTGGACCGCCGGGCGCGGGGCGGCTGCGTGGAATAACGGTGGGGCGGCGTCCGCTGTAGTCATCGACGAAGGACACGAGGGGGACAGAGAACATGGCAACCGAGAGGGCACTGCTCGCGGGCGGCTGTTTCTGGGGGATGGAGGAGCTGTTCCGCCGTCAGCCCGGGGTGGTCTCCACGCGGGTCGGCTACAGCGGCGGCGACGTGCCCGACGCCACCTATCGCAACCACGGGTCCCACGCGGAGACCATCGAGGTCGTCTACGACCCCGACGAGACCGACTTCCGGGCGCTGCTGGAGTTCTTCTTCCAGATCCACGACCCCACGACCGTGAACCGGCAGGGCAACGACATCGGCACGAGCTACCGCTCCGCGATCTTCTACACCTCGCAGGAGCAGCGGAAGGTCGCCGAGGACACCATCGCCGACGTCGACGCCTCCGGTCTGTGGCCGGGCAAGGTCGTCACCGAGGTGGCCGCCGCCGGCGACTTCTGGGAGGCCGAGCCCGAGCACCAGGACTACCTCCAGAAGTACCCGAACGGCTACACGTGCCACTTCCCCCGCCCCGGCTGGAAGCTGCCGAAACGCGCCGCCCAAGCCTGACACCGCGGACGACGCGGGCAATCAGCGCGCGTCGTCCGTCCTCCTGACCGTGGCCGCACTCGCGTAGAGTGGCCGTTGAGGGTGTGGCCACACGCCTTTGCGGCGAGAGGTACCGGCCCATGAGGCTCGAACTCACCAACCACGAAGCCCTGCACGGCTGGGGCGTAGTCAACAACAGCGCCGGTTGGCATGCCCAGCGCAACCGCAAGCCCCCCGCGGCGGAACAGGCGGTCGGGTACATCCTCTTCACGGCCTACGACTGCCGGTCCAGCACCACGACCACGGTCGAGTTCACCGACGACGAGCGCGCGAGTCTCGCCGAGCTGGTCAGCGAACACATCGCGGCGTGGGGGAAGCGCGGCCAGGAGAACGCCGCCACACCCCACCTGCGCTCGCTGGTCGTGAAGCTCGGCGGCTCAGATGTCCGTACCGGGCAGCCCGCCGCGCAAGCTCCGCTTCGCTGACGGCGCAGGCGGCGCAGGCGGCTAGTCGGTGTCGCGGGCGCGGTCGGCCAAGGCCTGGTTCATTTCCAGTTCACTGTCCTCAAGGTTCCATTGGTCTGCTTGGGAGACCTGGTTGGTGACCCAGTAGACCATCGTGCCGTCGCGCAGGATCCGGCTGTAGCTGGCGAAGGACCAGTCGTTGCCGCCGTTGTGCCAGACGACCCGGCCGTCCTTGGTGCGCAGGACGCCCCAGCCGTAGCCGTACGCGGCCCGCATGCCGGGAATCCGGGCGTGGGGCTGGAACATCTCGGCCTTGGCCGCGGCGTTGAGGATCGTGCCTCCCAGCAGCGCGCGGTGCCACTTGAACATGTCGCGGCCGGTGGACAGCATGCCGCCGTTGCCGCGCAGGTTCCAGTACGGTCCGTCCGCGGCCCACGGATGGTCGAACGGACGTCCCTGGCTCGCTCCGTTCTCGTCGTACTCCACGGCGACCTGGGCCCAGGAGAATTTCGGCAGCACGTAGCCCGTACGGGTCATTCCCGCCGGTGCGAACAAGTACTTCGCCAGGAACCGCTCGTAGCTGGTGCCTGACACCTTCTCGACGACGGCGGCGAGCACGCTGAATCCCGTGTTCGAGTAGTGGAACTCCGTGCCGGGGCGGGACAGCAGCTTGGATTTCAGCGCCTCCTTCAGCATCTCGTCGCGGGAGACGGGGTCGTAGTCGTCACCGAGTCCGTTGGGCAGCCCGGCCGTGTGCGTCAGCAGGTGGTGCAGGGTGATGCCGCGTTTGTCCGGGGGCACCGGGCCGAGGAACGTGCTGATCCGGTCGGTCGTCCGGAGCCTGCCCATCATCTCCAGCTTCACGATCGCGGCCGCGGTGAACTGCTTGGTGATCGACATGACGTCGTAGACGGTGTCGCAGGTGGCCGGGGTCCCGGCCGCCCGGTCCGCCAGGCCGAAGCCCTTGCAGTGCACGAGTTCGCCGCCGCGGGCGGCGACCACCGTGCCGCCCGGTCCTGCGGGCAGCGTGCGGTCGAGGTACCGGGCGATCGAACGGTCGACGGGTTCGGGCGCGCCGTGGGCGGCCCTCGGCGCGCCCACGGCGTCGGCGCCGCAGCCGGCCACGGCCAGCGCGGCCGTGAGCGCCGCGGTGAGGGAGAGCGGACTGATCCGTTGCATGCGGTCTCCAGAGCGGTGTCTCGCGGGGATGGGCCAGAGGCTGGCGGCGGCGGACCGCGTCGATCAAGGGGTCCCGCCGTCCGAGCTTGTGCGAGACGCTGTACGGCCTGTTCAGCGTGGGACATAGTGGAGCGATCAACGAGCTATCGGGGTGAGATCGTGACCGCACCACCGTCACCGGACGTGGCCGCCGACGAGGCCGAGTTCGTCGCCGCGCTGCGGCGGCTCAAGGCCTGGTCGGGCCTCAGCTACCGGCAACTGGAGCGCCGGGCCGCGGAGGCCGGCCGGGTGCTGCCCTACTCCACCGCGTCCACCGCGCTCGGCCGCGAGACCCTGCCGCGCGAGGAACTGCTGGTCGCCTTCGTCCTGGCGTGCGGGCTGGACGATGACGAGGCGGCGGCCTGGGTGGCCGCCAGGAAGCGCATCGCGGTCGGTGACCGCGTCACCGCGACCGAGCCGAGAACGGCCCGGAGGCGGCGGTGGCGGCCCGCGATCGGCTGGGCGGCGGTGGCGCTGAGCCTGGTGCTCGCCGGCGGCACGACGCTCTCCATGCACGTCGGCGAAGAGGTCGAGACCGTGCAGAGCAGCGTGGGGAGATGACCCTGGCGGGCCGAGCGCGGCCCGCTCACGGACGCCGGGCCGAGTCCGCGCCGTCGCCTTCGCGGCCCTCGCTCACCCGGTCGATGGAGCGCAGGTAGCGCTCGCCCAGGACGGCGAGATGGTCGATCAGTCCGGGCGGTCCTGTGACCTCGAAGTCGAGCCCGAGCATGCCGATGTACACCGCGATGGTCTCGAGGCTGTCGGCTCCCGTGACGAGCACGCACTGCTCGTCGCCGACCGACTCGACCACGCCGACGGTGGCGTTGATACGCGACAGCACCTCCTCGGCGGAGGCGAACACCGTGATCCGGGCGTGCACCTTCCAGCCCGTCGAGGCGACGTCCCGCAGGACGAAGCCCGTGTAGTCGAGCCCGGGCAGCGGGGTCGGGGTGAACACGCGGCGGGTGGGCATGCGCGGGGTGATCCAGTCGACCCGGAACGTCGCCCAGGTCCCGGCCTGCGGGTCGCGCCCGACCAGGTACCAGCGGCGCGTCCAGCTGACGAGCCGGTAGGGCTCCACGAGCTTGGGGCCGGACGTCGCCGCCGTGCCCGAGGGCAGCTCGCCCTCCCGGCGGTCGGAACCGACGGTGTAGTCGAAGCGGAACCATTCGCGGTCGCGGACGGCCGAGGCGATCTGTGCCAGGACCGCGGCGTCGACCTCGGGGTCCTCGACGTTGGAACCGGTGTTGTGCGGCCCCTGCGAGGTGGACTGGTGGATCGCCGCCACCTGGCGGCGCAGCCGGTGCGGCAGCACCTGCTCCAGCTTGGCCAGGGCGCGGGCGCTGCTCTCGTGGATGCCGCTGATGCCGGTCGCGGCGCGCAGCCCGATGGCGATGGCGACGGCCTCCTCGTCGTCGAGCAGCAGTGGAGGCAGCTTCGTGCCGGCGCCGAGCCGGTAGGAACCGGTCGCGCCGCGCGTGGCGTCCACCGGATAGCCGAGCTCGCGAAGCCGCGCGATGTCGTTGCGGATCGTGCGGCTGCTCACGCCGAGGCGTTCGGCCAGTTCGGAGCCCGGCCAGGACGGTCGCGACTGAAGGAGCGAGAGCAGGGCGAGCAGTCTCGCCGAAGTGTCCAGCATGATCTGAATGATGCCGCACCATTAGGAATCAAGTCTTCCTATATGCGTTCTACTGTAAGGGCATGACGACGACGAAGTCCGCTTCTTCCGGTTCCTCCGACGCCTCCGCGATCCGTCCCTTCCGCGTGGAGATCGCGCAGGCCGAGCTCGACGACCTCGCCCTGCGGCTGGCCAACACCCGGCTGCCCCGCCCCGCCGCGGTCGACGACTGGGACCTGGGCACGCCGAACGACTACCTGCGCGAGACCGTCGACCACTGGCGCGACGACTTCGACTGGCGGCGGCAGGAGGCGCGGATGAACGAGTTCCCGCACTACCTCACCGACATCGACGGCCAGAACGTCCACTTCATTCACGTGCCCTCCGCCGAGCCGGACGCCACCCCCCTGCTGCTCATCCACACCTACCCCGGCTCGTTCGTGGACTTCCTCGACATGATCGGCCCGCTCACCGACCCCGTCGCGCACGGCGGACGGGCGGAGGACGCCTTCTCCGTCGTCGTCCCCTCGATCCCCGGCTTCGGCTTCAGCACCCCGCTGTCCGGCGGGGACTGGACGATGGCGCGCGTCGCCCGCACCCTCGACGCCCTCATGCGCCGGCTCGGCTACGAGGCCTACGGCTCGCACGGCAGCGACGCCGGCGCCATGGTCTCCAGGGAGCTCGGGCTGCTCAAGCCGCCCGGATACCTCGGGATGCACGTGCTCCAGCTGTTCTCCTTCCCGTCGGGCGACCCGGACGAGTTCGCCGGTTTCGGGCCCAAGGAGTACGCGGCGCTGGAGCACATGCAGTGGTTCCAGTCGGTCGGCGGCTACAACGCGATCAACGCCTCCCGGCCGCAGACCGTCGCGGTCGGCATCGCGGACTCGCCGGTCGGCCAGCTGGCCTGGAGCGAGCTGTTCAACTCCTTCGGCAACGGCACGAGCCTGGTGACCCGCGACCAGATCCTCACGCAGGTCACGCTCTACTGGCTCACCAACACCCAGGCCACCGCGGGCCGCTACCACTACGCCGAGGCGCACTCCGGCGCCGAACCGGCCGTCAACACCGCGCCGACCGGCGTCGCGGTCTTCGCCGACGACTTCCAGACCATCCGCTCCCTGGCCGAGCGCGACAACACGGGCATCGTGCACTGGAGCGAGTTCCCCACCGGCGGCCACTACGCCTCCCTGGAGGTCCCCGACGCGGTGACCGCCGACCTGCGCGCCTTCTTCGCGGCCCTGCGGAAGAACTGAACCTCAGGACAGCGGAGGGAGCGGGCCGGCGTCGGCCCGCTCCCTCCGTGTTCGCGCCGGGCACCCGCCCCGGCACCCCAGCCTGGAGGGCATCTGACCCGCTTCTGCCCCGCTTCCGGGGTCAGTCGCCGGTGGGTGCGGCATCGAAGCGTACGAGGGCGCGCCAGGCCGCGAGCCCGGCGGCGAGCGCGGCGGTCGCGGTGCACAGTGCGACGATCTGCCAGAGGTCGGTCCAGGGAAACGCCAGCGGTGGACGGTCGACGACCCGGCTCAGCGTGAGGTGTTGCGCTCCGAGCACCGATACCGCGGCGAGGACGGAGACCATGGTCCCGACGGCCACGGCCAGCACCGCCTCGCCGACGACGATCCCGATGATCTGCCGGCGGGTGGCGCCGGTGAGGCTCAGGGCGGATATCTCCCGGCGTCTCGCGGCGACGTTCGTCACGAGGGTGTTGACGAGGGCCAGAAGGGCGTAGGCCACCACGATGCCCAGGATGACGACGTTCGCGAGATGCGAGTCCTCCTTCTCGTCCTGGCCCGCTCGGTCCAGGTATGCGGAGACGGGCTGGATTCGCACACCCGCATCGCGCAGTTCGCTCGACCGCGGCGTCCCGCTCTGACCGGGGAGGTTCCGCAAGAACGCCGTGCCGGGCGGCAGGCCACCCGGGAGGTCGTCGGAGACGTAGGCCTCACCGCCTCCGAGCACCGAATCGACCACCGCGGCGACGCGGACGGTGACGCGGCGGCCGTTGCCGGTCCACGCCACGAGGGACCGGCCGACCTCCAGGTCGGCCGAGGCGGCCAGGTCCTCGCCGACCACGATGGCGTCGGCGGGCAGCGCGCGGAGCGAGCCACGCCGCACATGGGGCGTCACCACGTCTCCGAGGGCGCCGAGGTCGACGGCGCGTGCGTCCACCGCTTCGAGCACCGTGCCGTCCGTCGCGGCCAGGGAGACGACCTCGTCGGCCACTTCGACGCTCCGGACGCCGCCGGTGTGGCGCAGGGCGGAAAGAGCCGCGGGGCCGAAGGCGGCGCCGAGGTCCGGAGTGGCGATGAAGTCGGCGTGGACGGCGGCGGCGCGCTGGCGGGCGGCCGCCTCCCGGCCGACGGTCTGCATGCCGATCATGCCGGCGAACATGCCGACGGCGAGGACCACCGGCGTCACGATGGCGGCGACCCGGCGCCCGCCGTTGAGGGTGCTCTGCCGCAGCACCAGCCCGAGCGCGCCGGAGCGCATCAGCGGCCAGGTCACGGCCCGTGCCACGGGGCGGGCCAGCACCGGCGAGAGGATCGCGAGACCCGCCGCGCACAGGACCGGCACCTCGAAGTAGTTCCCGGGGTTCGCGGCGCTCGACGGGCTGATGACGGCGAGCACGGTCGCGACCGTACCGACGGCGACCAGGATCAGGCTCCCGAGTATCCACCGCGCCGGTGACATGACACGGGGTGAGGCCATCGTCTCCCGCAGGGCGTCGAGTGGCCGGGCGCGGGACGCGCGCCACGAGGCGGTGGTGGAGCCGAGGACGGCCGCCCCGGTGCCGACCAGGAACGCGATCACCAGCGCCCCGGGATGGAAACCGACGTGGAACCACTCCGGAGCCAGCCCGTTGGCCACCATCCAGGAGCGCAGCAGCAGGCCGGCGGGGACTCCCAGCAGGCAGCCCAGCAGCGCCGCGGCGGCGCCGACCACCGCGGTCTCCGCGCGGACCATCCGGCGGATCCGCGCGGGGGAGGCGCCCACCAGGCTCAGCAGCGCCAGTTCCCGTGACCGCTGCTCGACGACGAAGGCGAACGTCGCGATCAGGACGAACACCACGACCAGGACCGAGAGCCCGGTGGTCATCTGCACCACGGACCGGGCTCTGCCGACGCCGCCGACGGTGGCCGGATCGGCCAGCCGCCGCAGGTCGCCGGCGAGCACCGCGGCGCTCCCGCCGGCCAGGCGGGCGCGAACCGCGGAGGCCGGCGCCTGGACGGCCACCGCGTTCACGGCCGGGGACAGGCGAGCAGCCTCCGCGTCGGTGAAGAAGACGGCGTCCTCGAACGACTTGCGCCCGGTCGCGCCGACGACGGTGTACCAGGCCGTTCCCAGCGGCGTCGCCAACCTGACCCGCTCACCGGGTGCGGGGGAGTCGGCTTCACCGGACGCAACGACGATCTGGTGGTCATCGACCGGCCGGTGCCCCGCGACCAGTTCGTAGGAGGCGAGGGAGGACGAGGACCACCCGTGCCCCACGGCCGCGATCCCCGCCCCGGTCCCGCCCGGCCGCCGAACCGCGAAGCTGCGGTCCGCCACGGCCCGTCCGGCGCCGGACGCCCGATCCACGGTCTCTCGGGACAGTCCCGCCGGGAGCGGCAGCGGCTGCCCGGAGCCGTCGACCGGGACGACGACGCTCTGAGCCGCCGCGAAACGCCGCGGCTCCGGAGCGGGCGTGCTCGTCGTCGCCACCAGGAGGTGGACGCTGGCGGCCGTGATCATCGTCCCGACCGCCAGGGCCACGAACGCGCCCACGAATCCGGACCATCGCCGCCTCACGCTGGCGACTGCCAGTTCCCAGGTCAGCCGGTCAATCCCGCGCACGGACGGCACCTTCCTCACCGGGCCGGGTGGCCTCGCGACCGCCCTGTCCGTCGGCCCATCGACCGGACTCCAGCAGCGTCATGCGCGCGGCGATCCGCTCCGCGCTCGCACCGGCCAGATCCCCGGCGAGACGTCCGTCGGCGAGGAAGGCCACCCGCTGTGCGTGCGCCGCGGCCACCGGATCGTGGGTCACCATGATCACGGTCGTTCCGCTCCGCGCCACGGTGTCGCGCAGCAGGGCGAGCACCTCCCGCGACGAACGAATGTCCAGCGCCCCGGTGGGCTCGTCGGCGAACAGCACCCGGGGGCGGGTGACGAGCGCGCGTGCGAGCGCGACCCGCTGTTGCTGACCGCCGGAAAGCTGCGTCGGCAGGTGGTCGGCGCGGTCGGCGAGTCCCACCCGCTCCAGGGAGTGCGCCACCCGGTCCGCGTCGGGTGTACGCCCCGCCAGCCGGACGGGCAGTTCCACGTTCTGCTTCGCCGTCAGCGTCGGGATCAGGTTGAACGCCTGGAACACGAAACCGGTGTGGTCGCGCCGCAGCTCGGTCAGGGCCCGCCGCGACAGCCGCGCCGGATCCTGGCCGACCAGCCGCACGAGGCCACCGTCCACGCGGTCCAGCCCCGCGGCACAGTGCAGCAGCGTCGACTTGCCGGAGCCCGACGGCCCCATGATCGCGGTGAACGTCCCGGGCCCGAAGTCGAGCGACACACCGTCCAGGGCGGCCACCGCGGCCTGCCCCTCCCCGTAGCGGCGAACGGCGTCCTCCAGCCGGACCACCACCGGCAGGCCGTCCGCCGGGTCCGAGCCCCTGCGGTTCCGGCGTCTTCCTATGCGCACTGCAACCCAGCCTTCTCACACGGTAGCGGTTCGAACTCGACGTACCGGCGAGCTCGCGAAGATCACGAAGGCAAGTCTCGGCGCCGGTGACCCCCCTCGCCATCGGGGAGACCCCTGAGCGATCCCGGACCTCTCGGCCCGTCCACTAAGGGTCGTCCCGGAAGCGAAGAAGCGATCCGCGCCCGACCCGGACTCCCCGACCCGGCCGCCTGCGGCCTCATGGTGCCGGCCGACGAGGGCTACCGAGCCGACACCTCATTGTTTGCGGCATCAGACCCCAAAGGCCGGCGCAGTTCCGTCATCTCCGCACCCTGCCAAGTAATATGAAACCAATGCCGCTGGACATTGCGTTTGGTGGTGTTTCGCGACAGGTATGGGTTCTTGGTCGAGAGGGGGCCTCTCCCGAGAACGGAGCGATGCCTTGCAGCAAGCCGGACGGATCCCGCCTCAGGTCATCGAGTCGCTCTCGACGCCCGAGCGGGTGGAGACGCATTTGGGCACCCTGGAGTTCCCGCTGGGCAGGCCCACCGACGAGACCACCGACCGCCTCTACGACCATCTGGACCACCTGCACGCCGTCCGAGGATTCCTCGACGCGTACTCCGGGGTCAATATGTGGGCGGCGCGCAAGGGTTTCCTGGAGGCCGGGATAAGCGACCACGACGTCCTGCTCTTCTCGGAGTTCATGGATTCCGAGACGCTCGTGCTGACAGGGAACGCGGACACCGTCTATTTCGTGACGTTCCTCGACCTGACCGAGGGGCCGCTGGTAGTGGAAATGCCGCCCCTCTCCCTCTGCTTCGTCAATGACATGTGGTTCCGCTGGGTCGCGGACCCCGGTATGGCCGGGCCGGATCGCGGTGCCGGCGGCGAATACCTCTTCGTGCCGCCGGGTTATGAGGGGCCTCTCCCGGAGGGCGGCTTCTTCGTCCAGCCGACCCGTACCACGCGGCTCCTCCTGGGCGGGCGGGCGTTCCTGGAGGGCGACGACCCGAGGCCGGCGGTCGAGCGCATCAAGCAGGGGCTGCGCATCCACCGCTACACCCCCGGGTTCTTCGGGACCGGCATCGGGGAGATCGTCACCGGGGGCACGGCCCCGCCGTCACCGTGGACCGCCGAGACATGGACCGCCGCGCTCCGCAGGCCCGACCCTCCGCGCTTCGTCGAGGGCACGGGGTTCGCCGTGAACACGGTCCCGCCCGCGGACGCGACGTACTTCGACTTCGCGAGCGAGCTCGTGCACGACCAGCCCGCCGAGGCGCTCGATCCCGAGATCGCCGGTGCCCTGGCCGCGGTCGGGATCGCCAAGGGCCGGCCCTTCCGGCCGGACCAGCGGATGCGGGAGATCCTCGCCGAGGCGGCCGCGGTGGGGAACGCGACGGCCCGTACCCTCGCCTGCCGCCCGCGCCCGGACGAGGGGGCGCACTTCTACGGTGCGTCCTCCCAGTGGATCAACGGCCTGCTCGTGGCCGGCTACGACTTCATGACCCCGCCCCCGGACATCACCGACCGGGGAGTCGAGCTCCGTCCGAGCGACGGCGCCCGCAAGCTGAACCTGCGGTCCTGGTGGTGGTACCTGGGCGTGGGCATCAGCCCGGCGTTCACCGCACCGCTGACCGGGGTCGGCTCGCAGTACCTTTTCGCGTTCGCGGACCGTCGGGGCCGGACCCTCGACGGGGGCGAGCACTACCGCCTGGTGCTGCCGCCGGACGTCCCCGCCGCCCGTTTCTGGTCGTGCACCGTCTACGACAGCCAGACCCGCTCGATGCTCTCCACGCCGCAGCGCTTCCCCCGGGCCGGCAGCCAGGACTATCCGACGCCCGCGGCGACCGCCGGCGCGGACGGCACGACCACCGTGCGCTTCGGGCCAGACCGGCCGGGCGGCGTGCCGGAGGGCAACTGGATCCAGACCGTTCCGGGCAAGGGCTGGTTCGTCGTCCTGCGGCTCTACAGCCCGCTGCCGCCGTTCTTCGACAGGACCTGGCGCCCGGGCGAGGTCGAACCGGCGTGAGGTAGGCGGCCGTGGGCGACGCGATCGGTCAGGTTCTCTCCTACGGCGTCGGAGTGGCGCTGAGCCCGTTCCCGATCATCGGTGTGGTGCTGATGCTCGCGACCCCGAGGGCGCGGTCCAACGGCCCGGCGCTGCTCCTGGGCTGGGTCCTGGGCCTGTCCCTGGTCGGCGCGATCGTGCTGCTGGTATCGGGCGGCGCGGGCCCGAGCGACCAGGGGCAGCCCGCCGTCTGGGCCAGCGCGCTCGACCTGGCGCTCGGCGTCCTGCTGCTGTGGGTGGCGGTGAAGGAGTGGCGCGGCCGGCCGCGCGGCGACGAGGAGGTGTCGCTGCCGAAGTGGATGCGCACGGTCGACTCGTTCACCCCCGTCAAGGCGGGGGTGCTCGGGATCGTGCTGTCCGCTCTCAACCCGAAGAACCTGCTGCTCGTGATCGCCGCCGCCGCCGCGATCGCGCGCACCGGCACCTCGGGAGGCGCCCAGGCCGCGGCACTCGCGGTCTTCGTCGTGATCGGAGCGCTCGGGACCGGAGCGCCGGTCGTGCTCTACTTCGTCCTCAAGGAGCGCTCACAGCACATCCTCGACGACCTCAGGCTCTGGATGGAGCGCCACGACTCCGCGATCCTGACGGTGATCTGCCTGATCCTCGCCGCGAAGCTGATGGGCAACGCCATCAGCGATCTCTCCTCCTGACGCCGGCGTGAGGCCGAGGCTCCGGCCGGATCTCCCGGGTGCCGGTCAGCGCGGAGGCGCGTCGGGGTTCGGCGGCGTGCCGGTGAGTTCCTGGGACCACAGGAGGTCGGCGAGGCGGGCGGTGGCCTTGGCCAGGTGGCGGCGGTAGGTGGAGAAGGAGAGGTGGAGGGCCTCGGCGGCGGCCTCCTGGGTGGGGGCCGGGTGGAGGTAGGTGCGGTCGAGGACGCGGCGGAGCGGAAGCGAGCGGGGGTCCTGGGCCAGGTGGTCGACGGCGGCCAGGAGGGCGGCGCGGAGGCAGGCGGGCGTGGGGTCGGCGACCAGGCAGGTGCCGAGGAGGGGGTTGCCGGTCAGCTGGTCGGGGCGGTTCAGGTGCAGGAGCGCCTGGCGGACGGCCTGGTCGAAGCGGTCGCGGTCGAGCGGGGCCGGGCGTAGGAGATCGGCCGGCGGAGGGCCGGTTTCGCCGGTGAGTTCGCGTTCGCAGACGAGGTCGAGCCACCGTTCGACCGGCAGGCGGCGCCAGTCGATGCCGTAGACGGTGTGGGACAGGCCCTCGGAGGCGACGGCGACCTGCCTGGTGAGAGCGAGGTAGTTGAAGATCGGGCCCCAGTGGCCGGGGTCGGTGGTGGCGGTGAAGGACCAGGCCAGCGGCCGGGTGGTCCAGTCGACGGTGGACATGACCGAGGCCGCGAGGGCGGCGTGGGGGTCGCGCTCGTGGCCGTCGGGGCCGATGACGTAGCGGGCGATGCTGATCTGCTCTCCGGGCCTGGCCGGGGAGTTCCGGTCCGCCGTCGCCAGCGCGGCGCGCAGGACGGGATCGGCGTCGTGGAGGGCGGGGTCGGCGGGCCAGACGCACTGGAACGCGCAGCCCGCAAGGCCGGCGGAGGTGCGGACCACGACGAGGTTCTCGGGCTGGGCGGCGAGCCATCGTGCGGCGACGGCCGCGCTCTGGACGCCCTCGAACCGTTCGATCAGCGCCAGGACGGCGGGATGGTCGTCCTGGCGTCCGGGCGTCACCGCCGCGGTCCGCAGTTCCGGCAGCGACCAGACGGGACCCGCCAGCGGCGTCCGCCGGAGCAGGAAGACCTTCTGGTGGGCGGCCAGCCACCGGTCCCCCGCGCCACCGGTCCGGCGCAGGCCGCTGACCGCGTGGTCGTGGACGAGGCGGTGGACGCGCCGGTAGGCCTCGGGCGAGCGGCGCCGCAGGTCGGCGGCGAGCAGGTCCCGTACGAGATCGTGGGCGTGCAGGCCGTCGCTGCCCCGGCCGATGAACGGGCGGCCCTCCAGCCATGCCCAGATCTCCGCGGCGCGCTCTCCGACCGCGCGGCGCAGAAGATCCTCGGTGGTGAGCCACGCGTACGCGCACACCGCCAGGCCGGTGGCGTGCGCCTCGTCGGGCACGCCGCCGACGACCCGTCGCACCAGAGCCGCGACGAGATCGGGCGCCTCGCCCAGCTCGTCCGGCGGCGGTCCCGCCGCGGCCGCGTCGGCCAGCAGCGCCAGTACGAGCGGGTGGCCCCGGCCGAGTTCGGCCAGGCGCGCGGTGAGCGGGGCGGCCACCCCGGCCCGGAGCAGCAGCTCGACGCTCTCGGCGCTGGTCAGCGCGGCCAGTTCACGGCAGACGGTGACCGCGCGCCAGCCCGGATCGCTGCGCCACTGCTGGCTGGGCGGCTCACGCCCGGCCAGCACGACGACCATGCCCGCCGGGACGGACGGCAGGAACTCCTCGCGGATCCAGGTGTCCAGCGCGGCGAGGTACTCATAACCGTCCAGCAGCAGGACGGTTTCGGTGCCGCCCTCGGCGTGCCCGGCCGCTCTGCGGAAGGCCTCCGGTGAGCAGTCGACGTCCCGCCCGTCGACCGAGACCACCGGACGGCCCGCGGCCAGCGCACGCATCCGGAACTGGTGCAGCAGCGTGGTCTTGCCGATCCCGCCCGGGCCGTGGATCAGCAGGACCCGGCGTCGCGTCCCGGCTCCGAGGGACTCGCCGAAGGCGGCGAGCTCGCCGGTCCGTCCCACGAACGCCCGCCGGCGCTCCTCGTCGATGACCGACGCGAGGTTCTCCGCCATTTCCCACTCCCGCGGCCGGGAACCTCAGGCTAGCGCCGTCCGCGGCCGGGCGACAGAGCCCGGAAGGCCGCCGCGGGCCCGGTCGGATCCGCGGCGGCTCGGAGAAGTGGGCGGTCAGTGGCGACTATCAGTGGCGACTACGGCGTCTAGGGCCGGTTCCAGGTGACCGTTGCGCCGAGACCGATCGGAGGGATCGCACCCGGGGGCTCGCCGTCACCGATCATGTTGGTCCTGCCGAGCGCGTTCCCGAGCGCGCCCTCGGCGTTGTCGCCCCAGCACCGGACCTCGCCCGCGGTGGTGACGGCGCAGGTGTGCGCGGTACCGGCGGCCAGCGCGACGACGGAGTCTCCGTTCAGGTGCACCCATGAGGCGTCCGACAGCGGTTCGTCGTCACCGAGGTCTTCGAACGTGCCGAGTTCCGGCAGGCCGAGCCGGCCGTCCTTCGACTGCCCGCCCACGTGCCCCCAGCACCAGACGTGGTGGACGTCGCCCGTCAGCGCTGTACAGGTGTGGTCGTATCCGGCGTCGGTCGTCGTGACGCGCCTCTCGCCCAGGCCCACCGGGCCGGAGTCCGGAGGCACGTCGAGGACCGGGGTGCCGAGCCCGGTCGCGCCGTAGGTGTTGTCGCCCCAGCAGCGGAGCGTCGCGTCCTCCAGCGTGGCGCAGGTGTGCGCGCGGCCCGCCGTGACGTCCACCGCCTTCATCCCGTCCAGGTCGACGTGCCCGGCCGACAGCGGCGTCTCGTCGTCGCCGATGATCTGATTGTTCAGATCCTGAGGCAGCCCGAGCTGTCCGTGGCCGTTGTCGCCCCAGCAGTACACGGCTCCGCTGTCGGTCACCGCGCAGGTGTGATCCTCGCCCGCGGCGATCGCCCGGACGGTGCGGTGGCCCAGGTCCACGGCGCCGAGGTCGTCGGGGTCCTCGTCGTCGCCGATGATCTCGTCGGTGTTCGGATAGCCAAGTTGGCCCTTGTCCGACATGCCCCAGCACATGACGTTGTCCAGGTCGTTGATGACGCACGTGTGGGTGCCGCCCGCGGCGATCGCCTTGGCGGTGCGATCCCTCCCGAGGTCGACCATGATGTCCCCTCCGATCGCCACGTCCGCGGGTTCCTCGTCGTCGCCGATCGAAAGGTTGCTGCCGTCGCCCTGGTCACCGGAACCGAGGACGCCCCACTGGTTCTGCCCCCAGCAGACGACCCCGCCCTCGACGAGGACGGCGCAGGAATGCAGGCCCCCGGTGGCCACTTTCCACGCCAGGTTTCCGCCCAGATCGACGGTGCCCGCCGTGCTCGGCGCCTCGTTGTCGCCAACCCTCGTCAGGCTCGGTACGAGGGCGTTGCGGCCGTGGCCCAGCTGGCCCCTGTCGTTGCTGCCCCAGCACCGCACCGCGAAGGCGTCGTCGACCACGCAGGTGTGCTGGATTCCGGCGTCGATCCGCTCGCGGACCTGGGCCGGTACCGGCACCGGAACGGCGCCGACCGGCGCGAGGAGCGCCATCCCGACGCCGATCACCGTCATTACCGCGAGGCACGCGAGCCGTCCCGCTCGCAGCACCCCGCCGATCCGATCATTTTCCACGTACTTCCTCCTCGGACTGCGGCCGTCAGGTCGACCGCGCCCCGAGGATCGGCCGATCGGCCGCTCACTCTCCAGCTCAGAAACCGGTCATCCTCTGGCCACTTCCGTGGGTGCGCGTGAGTTCGTGGCCGCCGGCGGGGTGGATGACCTGCTGATCCGCCTCGCCGGGAGCACAGGGGGTGATCTCGGCGATCGGAATCGGTGGGCGTGCTACCGGCCGGGTGCGTCGGCCGATGGGGCGAGGCCGGTGAGCGCGAGGTCGACGATGGCGTTGATGTGGTCGGTGTCGGCCACGCGCGGGGTGAGGAGCCGGCGGTAGTAGGCGGCGCCGTAGAGCAGTTCGGTGACGAGCACCGGGTCGGCGTCGGAGCGGACCTGGCCTGCGCGCTGCGCCGCACGGATGCGTTCGGCGGCGGCGCCCGCCAGATGCCCGATGAAGTTGTCCCACAGGGCCCGGTGGAGGTCGGGGTCGTGCTGGGCCTCGCCGATCAGTGCGCGGTAGTGCGGAAAGACGTCCGCGTCGCCGAGGATGCGCGAGGCCGCCGCCATCTGCGCCTTGATGTCGGCGACGAAGTCACCGGTGTCGGGGAAGGTCGCGTCCATCTTCCAGGTGGACAGCAGGCCGTCCAGCAGCACGGCCGCCTTGGACGGCCACCAGCGGTAGATGGTGTTCTTGCCGACGCCGGCGCGGGCGGCGATGCCCTCGATGCTGAGCTTGCGGTACCCGACCTCCTGGCACAGGTCCATGGCGGCCTTGATGACGGCGTTGGCGGCCTCTTCGCTGCGGCGCTCAGGACGTCTGGGGGACATGCGGACAGCTTAGCCCTCAGGCGGCACGGAACGTTCCGTATTGACGCGGGCCGCGGCGACGGGCATGCTGAGGCGGCACGGAACGATCCGTGCCGCCAGTGAGGGGCGAGGCCGTGAAAGTTGAGTTCACCCACGACATCGCCTGCGTGTGGTCGGCGCTCGGCTACGCCCGCTTCCAGCGGGCCGCCGAGGAGCACCGGGCAGGCGGCGGCGAACTGGAAGTCGTCTTCAGGCCGTACCAGACGGCGATCCCGTCAGCGGCGACGACGCCGGGCGGCGGCCCTCTCCAACTCGTCCCCGCCGCGCGGATCGAGCAGGTCGCGCAGGCGGCGGCGGTCGACGGCCTGGTGGTTGACCTCGACCGGATCTTGCCCGCCCGCACCGACCACGCGCACCGGCTCATCGCGCTGGCCGCCGCGCAGGGCGCCGCCGAGGACATGGCCGCCCGCCTGTACCGCGCCTACTTCAGTGACGGCCTGGACATCGGAGACGTGAACGTGCTGCGGGGGCTCGCGTTCGCGCTCGGCGTCAGTTGGAGCAGCGAGAAGGGGAGCGGGCGGGCCGGGCCGGGAGCTGCGCGGATCGCTCGCGTGTCCGGCCCGCGGGTGCCGGTCTTCCGGTTTCCGGACGGGACCGTCCTCGTTGGAGCCGTGTCGCTGTCCACGCTGCGGAGCGAGTTGGGTCGGGCCGACCGAACACGGCGACGCGTCCGGCCAGAGCCCGACCACGCGCCGACCGCGGTCTGACCGACTCTTCACGTACGGCGGCGCCTTTGGGGGCGGCGTTTAGGGGTGGAACGCCGGCGCGGCGGCTTCTTACGGTCGGGCTGCTGTTGGGCGTTGCGGCCGCGGGAGCTGTTGGGGGTGCGGCCGCGGACGATGCCGATCAGTTCCTCCATGAGGTCGGTCGTCTCGGCTTCGAGCCAGGCCAGGCCGATCTGGGATCGAGGAGCGTCGGTCACGGGGCGGTAGGTGAGGTCTCTGCGGTGGTGGAGGCGGGCCAAGGACTGCGGAAGCAGGAGGATGCCGGCCCCCGACGCCACCAACCCGATCGCGGCGGCGGTGTCCTCAGGACGGGTGAAGGCGGGCTGCCCGGGGCGGTCGCCCCAGGTCAGGACCTCGTCGAGCGGCTCGAACACGTCCTCGTCGGCGAGATCGGCGAGCTCCACCTCCTCCACCGCGGCCACCGCGTGATCTTTGGGCACCACCACGACGGTCGTCTCCAGGTACAGCGGGATCACGTGGAGGGCCTCGCGGTCGACGGGCAGGCGCACGAACGCCGCGTCCACATCACCCTTCCGCAGCAGGGGGACGATATCGGCGGCGGGGATCTGCACCAGCCGAAGCGGCACGTCCCGCACCCGCTCGGCCCACACCCCGGCCCACTTCGAGGGCGTCACCCCCGGCACGTAGGCCAGCCGGAACTCACCTTCGGTCACTCCCTCAGCCTAGTCACGTCCAGGGGGCCCTTTCCGCTGGCTACCCTTGAGGTCATGAGCGCGTCCAAGGCGAAGACCCCGCAGACCATGAAGCCCGCGACCGCGGCCAAGAAGCTGGGGATCCTGCTGTCGGCAGCGCCCGCCGAGTTCCAGGAGGGCCCGGTCTCCCGGGACGAGTTGAACGCGCTCCAGGCCGACCCGCCCTCGTGGCTCGCCGACCTTCGCCGCGAGGGCCCCCACCCCCGCCAGGTCGTCGCCGCCAAGCTCCGCGTCTCCGCCTCAGGCCTGGCCCGCGCCGGCATCACCGGCCCCCTCACCACAGCCCAGATCGAGGACCTGAAGGCCGAGAACCCCGACTGGCTGGAACGCGAGCAAGCCATCAGGGCCAAAGTCCGCGAAGAGGAACTCCGCCTCAAGCAGCAGCGCGCCAAGGCCTGATCCACACGACGCCCCGCCCCGTCCGGCCTGGCGAACGGCCTGGTGCCGGCGGCTTGACCGATCAGAAATCCTCCGCCGCGTCGTCAGTCCTGGTAGCTCCTCGCCACCCGCGGAAGGATTGACGACCATGACCGACGCCGGACTGCCGGGCGCCGACAAGGCAGCGTTCATCGCGGCGGCCCGCTCGAACGACACGGCGCAGTTCGCGCTCATCACGGAGCGCTACCGGCGTGAGCTGCAGGTGCACTGCTACCGGATGCTCGCGAACTACGAGGACGCGCAGGACATGACGCAGGAGACGTTCCTGCGGGCGTGGAACAAGCGGGAGTCGTTCAAGGGCCATGCCGCGCCGCGCACCTGGCTGTACCGGATCGCGACGAACGCCTGCCTCGACTTCCTGGAGAAGCGCAACGACCGCACACCCTTGCCGGACGCGGACTCAGAGGTGGGCTACCTGCAGCCCTACCCGGACCAGATGCTCCCGGAGGACCCGCAGGAATCGGCGGTGGCGCGGGAGACGATCGAGCTGGCGTTCATCGTCGCCGTCCAGCACCTGCCGCCGCGGCAGCGGGCGGTGTTCATCCTGCGCGACGTCCTGGGCTGGCCGGCGTCGAAGGCCGCGGGCGTCCTCGAACTGACCGTCGCGTCGGTGACCAGCGCGCTGCAGCGGGCGCGCGTGACGATGCGCGAGCGGCTGCCGGGCCGCCGCCTCGACTGGCGGAGCCCCACCACGCACGAGTTGTCGGACGACGAGCGCGGTGTGGTGAAGTCGTACATCGACGCCCATGAGCGCAACGACCTCGACGGGCTGACGGCCCTGCTGCGCGACGACCTGCGCTTCATGATGCTGCCCGGGTCGGGCACCGTGGACGTCACCGCCAAGGACGCGGTGGACGGCTGGGTCGCCGGCGGGCTCTTCCAGCCCGGCAACGACGACTGGCGCTGCGTCGCCACGACGGTCAACCGCATGCCCGCCGCCGTGCTGTACCTCCGCACCCCCGACGACCCGGAATACCGTCTGCTGAACATCGCGGTCCTGCGCATCGTCGACGGGAAGATCGCCGAGCTCACCGGATTCGACGTCACCGGCAAACCATGGCTGGGCCTGCCCGCGACGCTGTGATCGGGCGCGGAGACCACCGCCCCGCCGGCGCTGCCGGCGGGGCGTCCTCACACCGGCTCACGAGCCGAGCGTTCGGCCCGTGCTCATCGCCTCGTCTCGTACCGGGTCATCATCACGCCGCCGGGGAACGTCCGTGTCTCGACCAGGTCCAGGTTCACCCAATTGTCCAGCGCGGTGAAGAACGGCTTGCCGCCGCCCACCAGGACCGGCACGGTGACCAGCACATACTCGTCGATCAGCCCGGCCCGCATGGCCGCCCCGGCGAGCGTCGGGCTGCTGACGTCCATCGGGCCGTCGTCCTCGGCCTTGAGCCGGGTGATCTCGGTGACCGCGTCGCCGGTGACCAGGCGGCTGTTCCAGTCGACCTTGTCGATCGTCGAGGAGAACACCACCTTGGGCATGTCCCGCCAGCGGCGGGCGAACTCGATCTCCGCCGGTGTGGCGCCGGGCTGCTGGTCGGCGGTCGGCCAGTGGGAGCTCATCATCTCCCACAGTCTGCGCCCGTACAGCGCCAGGCCGGTCGCCCCCACCCGGTCGGACCACCACTGGAACAGCTCGTCGCTCGGGACGCTCCAGCCGAGGTCGTCGCCGGGCGCGGCGATGTAGCCGTCCACGCTCAGGTTCATGCCGTAGGTCAGTTTCCGCATGGCGTCAGCCTCCTGTGAGTCGATCTCACACGTACAGACGGGCGCGGGCGGAAACCTAATCGGTGCCCGATCCGCGTCCGCAGGCGGTCCTCCCAGCCTCCTTCGGAGGAGGGTGTGACGCTGATCCAGCCGTGCAGGACGTCTACCCCGACGACAGCACGGCCACCGCCTGAGCCGCCAAGGCTGCCGAGGACCGGCACGGCGGGGAACGACCGGGGTAAGGGGCAACAAGATGGGCAGGAGAACCTTGGAGTCAGACCGTCCGTTCAGAGTCCGTTACGGAAAGTGAGAGTCAAGTGCCTGGTGCCCTCGTCGTCGGCGCCGGCCTCGCGGGGCTGGCGTGTGCGGTGAGGCTGCACGAGGCCGGGGTGCCGGTGCGGGTGCTGGAGGCGTCCGACGGGGTCGGGGGCCGGACGCGGACCGACAGCGTCGACGGGTTCCGGCTTGACCGGGGGTTCCAGGTCTTCAACACCGCCTATCCCGAGGCCAGGCGCGTCCTGGACATCCCGGCCCTGGACCTGAGGCCGTTCGCTTCCGGTCTGCTCGTGTTCCATCAGGGACGGCGCGAGCGGGTGATGCTCCCGTGGAAGCACCCCCGGCACGCGCTGAGCGGCGCTCTCGCTGACATCGGCTCCGTCCGCGACAAGGCCGCGCTGGCCGCGATGACCGCCCGCGACCTGACGTTTCCAGCCTCCCGGATCCTGCAAGGAGCCGAACGCGACACGGCCGCGGAGCTTCGCCACTGGGGCATCTCCGAGCGGATGACCGAGAAGCTGCTGCGTCCGTTCCTGGCCGGAGTGCTGCTGGAACGGGAGCTGGAGACCTCGAGCCGCTTCTTCCACCTGATCTGGCGGTCGTTCGCACGCGGCACGATCGGCGTCCCCGCCCTCGGGATGGGACGGATGGCGGAGCAACTCGCGGCGCGGCTGCCGGACGGGGCGCTGTCACTGGAGACTCCCGTGGGAGCGGTCACCGGTGATGGGATTCAGACCTCCGACGGGGAGACGTTCGAGGCCGATGCCGTCATCGTGGCGACCGACCCCGTCCGGGCCGCCTCTCTCGTCCCCGAGATCGAGGCGCCCGCCATGCGGGCCGTCACCACCTTCTACCACGCGGCGCCGAAGTCCCCGCTGGAGGAGCCCCTGCAAGTCCTGGACGCCGAGGGGATCATCACCGACACCCTCGTCCTCACCGACGCGGCGCCCGAGTACTCCGCCGACGGCCGCGCGCTCATCTCGACCTCGGTGCTCGGGCTCGACGCCGACGAGTCACTCGTGCGCGCCCGGCTGGACGAGATCTACGGTGACACCGCCGACTGGCATCTGATCGCCACGTATCCGATCGAAGCCGCTCTTCCGGCGACGCCCCCGCCGCTGCGGCTGCGCCGCCCGGTGCGAATCCGCAGGGGACGCTACGTCTGCGGCGACCACCGCGACACAGGATCCATCCAGGGCGCCCTGGTGTCCGGCCGCCGCGCCGCCGAAGCCGTCCTGGCGGACCTGCCCGGCTGAGCCGCGCCCCGGCGGGGCAGTGTCAGCCCGTCCGCATCGGGCCCGACTCTCATGTCGGCCCTGCCGCCCCCGCGCGGCGCTGGTGACACGACACCCGGGCCGACGTGCTTAACTATGGACGATCTCGTCGTTACTGTACCCAGATCGGCGAAGCGGTCACCGGAGGTAGCGATGGGGTCGGGACGGTGGATTCTCGTCGCCTGGCTGATCATAGGGGCGCTCGCTGCGGGACAGCGCCACTACTACGCCCGGTTCGACGGCGGCTGTGCCGCGATCGCCACGATCGGGATCACCTGGGCCACCGGTCCGCTCAACTACGTCGGTCTCAACCCCACCGCCAACTGCAAGGTTCCTCAGCCGAGCAGATGACGCCCCGCTCCGCGGCCTCGTCAGGCCGCCGGGGGCGGCGCGGGCGTGCGGGGGAACAGGCGTCGCAGCACGTCGGTGATGGTGATGACGCCCAGGATCCGTTGGTCCCCGGTCACCAGGGCGAGCTGCTCGCTGGTCTCGCGCATCCGGGTCAGCGCCGTGGAGACCGTGGTGTCGGCGGCGATGCGGAGGGCCGGGCGGGTCAGGTGGGCGATGCCGGCGGTCTCGGGCCGGGTCAGTGTGTCGCGCACGTGGATCACACCCCATGCGGTGCCGGGGGCGGTCACGAGGATGCGCAGGTGTCCGGAACCGCGGGCCGCGGTCTGGACGTCGGCGACGGTCGCGTCCGGGGGGACGGAGGCGGGAGTGGAGTTCGGCTCGACCAAGTCGCCGATCTTCAGGTTCCGCAGGTCCAGAGCCTCGGAGAGCTGAGCCGAGTACCCGGCGTCGAGTGCGCCGACGTTGGCCGAGTGCTCGACCAGGTGGCGCAGCGCGTCCGGGTCCTGGCCGGACTCGACCTGGTCGGCGGCTTGGACGCCGACCTTGCGCAGGCACCAGTTGGCCGACTCGTTCAGGACGTGCAGCAGCGGGCGGGTCAGCCGCATGAAGCCGCGCATCGGCAGCGCCAGCATCGTGGCCGACCGCTCCGGATGGGCGATGGCCCAGGACTTGGGCGCCATCTCGCCGATCACCAGGTGCAGGAACGTGACGATGACCAGTGCCAGCACGAACGCCGCCGGGTCGGCCAGCCACCGCGGCGTGGCCCAGGACTCCAGCAGCGGGGTGAGCCAGTGATGGACGGCGGGTTTGGTGATCGCGCCCAGGGCCAGGGTGCAGAAGGTGATGCCGAGTTGCGCGCCGGCCAGCAGCAGCGTCAGTTCGGACGCGCTCCGCAGCGCCGCCCGCGCCGACCGGCTGGAAGGCGCCGCATCCTCCAGCCGGTGCCGCTTCGCGGCGATCAGGGCGAACTCCACGGCGACGAAGAAGGCGCTCAACGCGATGATCGCGACGGTCGCGGCCAGTACCGCCCATGGACTGCTCATCGCTCCGGCCCCTCCCCGGCGTCGGCGGCCCCGGTGGGCTCGTCCGGCGCCGTCAGCCGGATCCGCACCGACGCCGGCACCTGGTGGTCACCGATCTCAAGGACCTCGACATGCAGGAACCTCCTCGGTGGATGGTCGGTGTGCGCCAGGTCGGCGGGCTCGGCCGGCAGTTCGACCTCCAGTTCGGCCCCCGCCTCGGGTAGTGCACCGCAGGCGGCGATCACCAGGCCGGCCATGGTCTCGTAGTCGCCGTCCGGGAGGCGGTGCCCGATGATGCGCTCGATCTCGTCGAGGTGGAAGCCGCCCGGGATGATCCAGGCGTCCCCGTCCCGGATGGCCGCGGGTTCCTCGGCGGCGACGTCGTGCTCGTCGCTGATCTCGCCGACCAGCTCTTCGGCGAGGTCCTCCAGCGTCACGATGCCGACGAAGCCGCCGAACTCGTCCACGACGCAGGCAAGCTGGTCACGATCCCCGGTCAGCCGGTCAAGGGCCGCCGGCAGTGCCATCAGCGTCGGCACCAGCACGGCCGGACGCATGATCGACGAGACCGGCGCGGCGAGGTCGGAGGCGAGCAGCACCTCGTCCAGGTGCGCCACGCCGACGACCCGATCGCGTTCGTCCAGTACCGGGTAGCGGGAGTGGCCGGTGCTCATCAGCCGCCTGACCTCCCCGACGGCCGTGGCGGCCCCGACGGTGTCGACGCGCGTGCGCGGGATCATCGCGTGCTCGACGTCCCGGCGGGGGAAGTCGAGGATGCGGTCGAGCAGGATCGACAGGTCCGGTGGGAGATCCCCGGTACGGCGCGATTCGGCCACGATGTGCGCCAGGTCCCGCTCGGTCGCCGCGTGCTCCACATCGTGCACCGGCTCGATGCGCAGCATCCGGAGCAGCAGGTTCGAGGCCTGGTCGAAGACCCAGATGAGCCACCCGAGCGCCTTGAGATAGAGCAGCGTCGACCGCGACAGCCATCGGGCGACGGGTTCGGGGCGGGCGATCGCCAGGTTCTTGGGGAACAGTTCGCCGAACAGCATCTGCACCACCGTCGAGAACGCCAGCGCCAGCACCGTGCCGGCCGCGATCCCGGCCCCCCTGGGGAGGCCGGCGCCGCCGATCATGTCCCCGAAGGCCCGGCCGATCAGCGGTTCGGCGACGTATCCGACGAGCAGGCCGGTCACCGTGATTCCCAGTTGGGCGCCCGACAGCATGAACGAGGTGCGCCGCGTCACCTTCAGCGCGCGTCCTGCGCCCCGGTCGCCGGCACCGGCGCGTGCGGCCAGCCGGGACCGGTCCACGGCCATGTAGGCGAACTCCTGCGCGACGAAGTAGCCCGTCAGCACGGTGATCAGCAGGACGACCACCACACCGGCGAGCAGGGACAGCACAGTGATCAACGGTGCCCCGCCCCGGGATCGTCAGCGGCGCCGGGAAATCTGTGGTGTTCCATCGGCCTCTCTGGTCGCGAAGGTCATCAGTTCAAACGACGAATGACCAGGTCAGGTTCCTGACACCTGCCCCACCCCCGCCCTCCCACACGGCACCGCGGGATGAACACCATCGAGCCGGTAGCGTCGCTTCCGCAAGGCCGCAACGGACCCTCGCCCCCGTTGGCGCTGCTCGCCCGCAGGCTCGCGGGCCATGGAGTTGATCGAGCGGTGGTCGGACTGACAGATCCACATCCGGGTGCTTATGATGTCCGCGATGAAGAACAACTCCTCATACAGATCGGGGGAACCGTTCGCGCAAGGTGAGTGCTGATGGCACCCCACTTCGCGAACATTCCGGTCCGTCTGCTGATGTGGCAGCGCGTTCGTGAGTACGCCGTACCACCGTCCATGATCGAGACTGCGACCGCACGGCGTCTGGTCGGTGACTGGGCGGGGGCCTGCGCCGCCGCTCGGGTCGACATCGATTTCGATCTGCGTGCCGTGCGCGACCGCTACGGTACCGAGTTCGTCTCCCGCCTCAGAGCGGATCTGCGTCGGCTGGCACCGGATCTGCTTCGCTGGCACATACCCCGCATCGCTCCTCACGGGCGGATCCGGCCCGGCCTGACCATCTCCCTCAGCCGTTACGGCGGTTCCGGCACCACGCCGTTGCAGTTGGTGGTGCGAACACCGCCGGCTTGGGCGGACGCCGGCCAACGGATGTCCTTGGCCCTCTGGGACGAGCACGGCGGCGGCGCACCGGGCCATCATCCCCACCCGCATCCTGCCCGGCGTTTCCGGCTCGACCTGCACCGGCATCTGTGGGACTCCAGTCGGTGCGGCGAACTGGCGTCGCGCTGCGGTGCGGGCGCCGCGCCGGAAGCGGCACCCCCCGACCGGTCCCACTTGCTCGCCTGGCTGAAAGGGCCGGTCCGGCCCGATCCCCCCGAGGCCGACGATCTCTCGTGGGCGCCGGCGCGGTGGGCCGCGGAGGCCGAGATGTTGCTGGGGGCGGAGGGCGACTCCGGCGGGGTCTTCACCGTTCGGCTCGGCGCACGGGACCGCAGGGCGTTCGAACTCGTCGCCCCTGATGACCACCATGTCCCGACGTTCCGGTCGCTTCAGGAGGTGCTGCCGCCTCAGGTGGTCGCGGCGCTGCCGGTGCTACCGGAGGCGTCGGCCCGGGTCCTTCCGGATCTGGCGTTGCTGCGGGCCGGGCTGGTCGCCGCCGATCGGCTGCATCCACTTGTAGCCAAGGCGTTGTCGGCGTCTGGAGCAGGACCCGCGCCCGGGCCCGGGCATCAGCCCGGTGACCCCCACAGGGTGGAGTGCCGGGGCGACGTCCACCGGATCGTGCTGCGGGACGGGGTGCTGACGGCGGTCGACCATGACCCGGTACAACTGCGCCGGGAAGAGCTGCTGGTGGCACTCGGTGGCCCCGCGCTGCCGTGCCTTCGCGCGATCGACGCGGTGCACCGCGACCCGCAGGCACTGCCCGCCGTCCGGGAGCGGCTCGGCCACGGCGATGTCTGCGGGGCGCTGGCCGTGGTCGAAGGCCTGCTCGGTCGTGGTGCGGTCCTGCGCGACGGACCGCTGCGAGAGACGCTCGAGTCGTGTGCGGCCCGCCGCCTCGACGACGGACTCTTCCGTTCCGGGCTGCGCCCCGTACACCCTCCCGCAACGCGCCCCGCACGGCGCGGTCGGGCGCGACGCCGCACCAGTCCAGCACGGGCGAGCTGACCGGCCCGCGCTCGCACCGCGAATTCCGCACGGCCTGGCCCCACCGTCCTCCGGCCATGCCGTCCATTTCCACTACCCCCAGGTGATGCCCATGATCTCCAGTGCCCCTCCGTCCACCTCGGTCAGGACGACCGGTATGTCCGCCGACGCATCCGGAACCGATCCGCAACTCGTTCTCGCTGACGACCTCCTGGCTCTGCTGCGAACCACCACAACCGAGACGCGCCCCGACGAGCAGCTCGAAGCGCTCACCCTGGCTGTGGCGGCCGACCTGCCCGTGCTGCTGTGGGGCGAACCGGGCATCGGCAAGACCGCGGCTCTGACGCAGCTCGCCGCCTCGCTCGACCTGCCGCTGACGACTGTGATCGCCAGCGTCCACGAGCCGACGGACTTCTCCGGGTTGCCCATCGTCGGTGATGACGCGGCGACGCAAGGGGTGCCCATGGCGCCGCCGCAGTGGGCAGTGGACCTCGTACGTGCCGGACGGGGACTGCTCTTCCTGGACGAACTCTCCACCGCCACTCCGGCCGTCCAGGCCGCGCTGCTCAGGGTTGTACTGGAGCGGAGGGTCGGTGCGTTGCGACTGCCGCCGGCGGTACGGATCGTGGCCGCCGCCAATCCGCGCGCGTCGGCAGCGGACGGATGGGAGCTGAGTCCGCCGCTGGCCAATCGATTCGTGCACCTGTACTGGGTCCACGACCGGGACACGGTGGTGCGCGGGCTGGGCGGGGTCTGGCCCCGGGCGCGGCCGCCCCGGCTGGTGTCGGAGAAGCTGCCGGAGGCGGTGGCCTACGCCCGGCGGGCGGTCTGCGGATTCCTGCGTGCACGGCCGACCCTGATCCACCGGCTGCCGAGCACCGAGACACGGCGCGGCGGTGCCTGGCCGTCACCCCGGAGTTGGGAGGCCGCGCTGACACTGCTGGCCTTCGGCACGGCGGCGTCCGTCTCTCGCGAGGTGCTGGCGTTGCTGGTACGGGGCGCGGTGGGGGACGGGCCAGGGCTTGAGCTTCTTGCCCATCTGGACCGGATGGACCTGCCGGACCCCGAGTCGCTGCTGGCCGATCCCGCCTCCGCCGAGCTGCCGGTGCGGGGAGACCTGCGTCAGGCGACCTTGGAGGCGGTAGTGGCCGCCGTGGGCGCACGTCCACAGCGGGAGCGCTGGGAGGCGGGCTGGATGGTACTGGTCCGGGCGCTGGAGACCGGTACCGCGGACCTGCTGGTCGCCCCAGCGATGGTCTTGGCTTCGCTGCGGCGTGACGACTGGGAGGTGCCGGAGTCGGTGGAACGGCTGGCCGGAGTGATCGGTCTCGCCCGGCGGGCCGATCAGTCGGTACTGCGGGCCACGGGGTCGGCCGACGCCGAGCGTACGGCCGGGGTGGGCCGATGACGAGGACCTCGAAGTTTCCGATGGCCCGCCCAGGACCGCCGCGCCGAGTGCGGGCCGCCGCTCCGGCAAGCCCGACCGGCTCCGGCGAGCCGTACGGACCGCCCGGCCTTCCACTGGACCTGGAAAAGTTGCTGGCTGCTCGACTGCACGCGGTAAAGGTCCGTCCTTATCTGGCGAGCGCGCTCTTCGCGCTGCATGTCGTGGAGGACCGTTCAGTGCCGACGATGGCGGTGGATCCGCACTGGCGCTGCTATGTCTCCCCCGGCTTCGTCGTGCGCACCCCGGTGGAGGAGCTGGCAGGCGTCTGGGTGCACGAGGTCTCCCATCTGCTGCGAGACCATCACGGACGGGGGGATCGGTACGCGAGAGAGCACGGGGAGTACGGGCCGGGTGAGCGGCTGCGGCGGAACATCGCCGCCGACTTCGAGATCAACGACGACATCTACGGTGACGGTCTTCCCCGGCCCGCCGGGGCGGTCCTGCCGTCGATGCTGAGGCTGCCCGCCGGGATGCTCATGGAGGAGTACCTGCGGACGACTTCCCTGTCCGGGCTCACGCCGGACCTGGCATGGCTGGACTGCGGCAGCGGGGCCGACGGACAGGACCGTCCGTGGGAGTTGGGGCCCGACGGGGCACATGGTCTGAGCAGACAGCAGCGGGACGCGGTGCGCTTTCGGGTCGCCGAGGGAATCAAAGGTCGGCCGGGCGACGCGCCGGAAGGCTGGCGCCGCTGGGCGGACGAAGCGTTCCATCCGCCCCAGCCGTGGCGGCAGTTGCTGGGGGCGGCGGTCCGCTCGGCAGCAGGAGCCCCTGGAACAGGAGAAGATCACAGCTATCGGCGTCCGTCCCGGCGCGCGGCCGCTGTCCCCGGTGTGCTCCTGCCGAGCCTGCGCCGTAAGCCGCCCCAGGTCTGTGTGGTGATCGACACATCCGGCTCAGTCAGCGATGCCGAACTGGGCAGCGCGCTGCTGGAGGTGGCAGCGATCTCACGGGCGGTGGGCGGGCGGCGCGACCTGGTGTCGGTGATCTCCTGCGACGCGGCGGCCGGGGTCGCCGTCCCACTCTGCCGAGCCGAGAACCTCCAGCTGATCGGTGGCGGAGGAACCGATCTGCGCTCGGGTTTCACCCGGGCGCTCCGCTCTCGGCCCCGCCCGGACGTGATCGTCGCCCTGACGGACGGCCAGACGCCCTGGCCCGCCGAGCAGCCACCCTGCCGGACCGTAGTGGGTCTCTTTCCTCGTCCAGCGAGCGCAGTAGACGAGGAAAACCCCGACTATGCCCCGGCCAACCCGCCCCATTGGGCCCGCGTCGTCACGATCAACTGAGAGAGCAGCTGGTACCTGCGACTGGAGTCGGGCACCGGTGCGGACGGTCGTCGTCCCTGAGGCACGTGCGCCCACCACCTGTTGGTGGTGGGCGCACCGTGCGGCCGGGTGGCGGGGATCAGGTGCGCTTCCACATCGGCCGCGTCCAGGCCGTGACCCCGGCCGCTCTCATGACCTGAGACCGGCCACCGTCGAATCCGATTTCTCATGTCGATCAATACCGCCGGGTGCTGAACGGTGTGGAGGAGTTCGTGCTGCCGCCGTCGGCAAAGGACCCTGCCGGGGGAGTTCGGCGCACCTGGCCGAGGTGTACGGCACCTCGGGGCATCGCTCAATGATGATCGTTTTGGGTCGCCCGTTCACGGCGGGGCTTCGGCGAGCGTTTCGTGAGGTCGGGAAGTTCGTGGCCCGCTCCCGCGAAGCGGCGGATCCCCGGCTCGGCGGCTCCGTGATTGGAACGATCCACAATCTCGGTGGCGATTACTCCGGTGGGTAACCGCATCGGAAGTCGGGCAGTACGGAGCAAAGGGACAGTAGTTCGCTGAAGTATCTCCCCTTACTCCTGTGTCTTCGTGCATCATGGGTTTCGCCCCATTTCGGGGGCTCGTGCGAGTTAAGGTCCGCATCCGGACCGGGCCGCAGTCCGCTGGGCCTGCGCACGGTTCCATCAGCCAGCCCCTCGCTCAAAGGACAGGATGGATGCCGGTGCCCGCAGGCCGACTCCGCATCGAGCGCGCCCCCCTGGAACGCGCAGTCCTGGTGTGGCTCATCATGGCGATCGTCGGCGGCAGCACCTTGCTGGCCGCTCTGTTCGCCGTCGGCCCGCCGTCACGCGCCCTGGTCGCAGGCGGCGGTGGAGGCATGCTCCTCGCGCTCAGCGTCGCCATCGGGGTCGCCGTGTACTTCGCCGCGGACAACCAGCGGCTGCGAGACCGGCTGGCGCAGGTCACCGCCCAGGACGACCGGCTGGAGAGGCAACTCGCGGAACTGGTCGACGGGCCGCTGCCCACCCTGGTGGCCCGCCTGCGCGACGGCGCCCCGCCCGAGAAGGTGCTGGTCGGCTTCCCGCCGGTGACCGACCGGACCCTCGGGCGGCTGCTGCGCATCGTCGTGGACGGCCTCGCGGCCAGTGAACGCGCGGCTGCGCAGGTGCGGGCGGAGTCGGCCGCGCTCGACGCGGAGATGGCCTGGCTCGCCGACACCGCGCTGCCCGCCCTGGCCACCCGGATCAGGCGCGACCGGGTCGGCGTCCCGGCCGTCCTGGCCGAACTCGCGGACCCCGCCCACGACACGACACGGCGCGCCCTGCGCCGGGTCGCCGAGGACTTCGCCGAGGGCGAGCGGACCAGCGCCGCGGCACTGGCGGCCTGCGCGAGCGCGGCCGCGCGGATCCAGGCGCGGACGACCCGGATGCTCGGTGAGCTGCGCGACCTGGAGGACCGCTACGGCGACGACAAGGTCTTCGGGGACCTGCTCGGCCTCGACCACGACGTCTCCCAGCTGGGACGGCTGGCCGACAGCATCGCGCTCCTCAGCGGCGGCCGGTCGGGGCGGCGCTGGACCAAGCCGATCGTGATGGAGAGCGTGCTGCGCGGCGCCATGGGCCGGATCGGTGCGTACCAGCGCGTCCAGTACCACCTGACCAGTACCGCCGCGGTCGCCGGATTCGCCGCGGAAGGCGTGATCCACGCGCTGGCGGAGCTGATGGACAACGCCGCCAACTTCTCGCCTCAGGGCAGCGCCGTGCACGTGTACGTCGAGGAGGAGGACGCGGGGATCCTGGTCACGATCGAGGACGGCGGCCTCGGCATGCGGCAGCGCGAACGGCAGCGCGCCGAACGGCTCGTCAGCGAGGCCGCCGACCTCAGCTCGCTGCCCGGCACCAGGCTCGGCTTGGCCGTCGTCGGGCGCCTCGCCCGCAAGCACGGTCTGCGGGTCAGCTTCCGCCCGTCCTCGCGCGGCGGAATCGGCGTGATCGTGCTGATCCCCGCCAACCTCATCGTCTACACCCCGCCCGGCGCCACGGACGCGGCGGACGCGGCCGTCCCCGCCGTCCCCGCAGCCCGCCGCCCGCCGGAGCCGAAGCACGAGGTCGCGGCGGCTCAGCCGGCCGGCGCGGAATCCGATGACGTGGTCCTGCCCAAACGCAGACGCGGCGCCGCCCTCGCGAGCGCGCCCGCGGGACGAGCCGCGGGGCGGGAAGCCCGTCTCCGCGACTCGGGGACCCGGTTCGCCGCGTTCCGCCAATCCGCGGCCGGGTCGCCCGCCGCGTCCGCCTCCGGTGCCGAGCCGGACGGGGCCGGGGCCGAGGCGACCGGGGGTGGGGGTGCGGGGGAGGCGGGGTCGGCCGCGGACGAGTGAGATCCGCGACAGGCCCCGGCAGAACGACGGACAGCAGGATTCACAGATGGGAGGAGGGGCGTCCCGGACCACCGGCCGCCCCAGGAACCGATGAACACCGATCAGCGTGATCTTGACTGGTTGCTCGCGGGGCTGCTGGAGCGGGCACCGGGTGCCAGGCACGTCCTGGTGCTGTCCAGGGACGGCCTCAAGATCTGCTTTACGGCCGGACTCGAAGAGGACGGGGCGGACCAGCTGGCCGCCATCGCATCCGGCATCCAGAGCCTGTCGCTGAGCGCGTCCGCCGAGTTCGGCGAGGGCCTCGGAGCGGGTCAGTCCATGGTGGAGTTCGCCGGCGGCGTGCTGCTCATCGTCCCGGCGGGCCAGGGTGCGCACCTGGCCGTGGTCGCGGACGAGGTCGCCGACGTCGGCCTCGTGGGGCACTGCATGAACGAGCTGGTCGAGCAGATCGGCGGGTACCTGACGGCCGCGCCTCGCAGACTTGAGCACGACGCCCGCACATGAACCGCCGCCCTCTGGACAGGGAGGACCCCGACCGGCTCTACACCGTGACCCGGGGCCGCTCCGAGGCGGACGACGACACGCTCGATCTGGTGGCGCTGATCGTCGCCGAGGACGAGCCCGAAGCCGGCATGCAGTCCGAGCACGCCGCGATCCTGCGGCTCTGCCGCCACAACCCGGTCGCGGTCGTCGAGTTGTCCGCCCGGCTGCGGCTGCCGGTGAGCGTGATGAAGATCTTGCTGCTCGACCTGCGCGACATGGGTCGCATCACCGTCCGCCATCCGTCCTCGGCCGCCGCCCCAGCCGCGTACACGGCCGACCTGGACACGCTGAAGCAGGTGCTCGTTGGACTCGAAAGCATTTGACAGGGCGCCGGGCGTGCGGCCCGCCGACCGGCGCGCCGGGACGCCCCTGCCGCATACCGCCCGGGACGCGTTGAAGATCGTGATCGTCGGCGGGTTCGGCGTGGGCAAGACGACCATGGTCGGCTCGGTGAGCGAGATCAGGCCGCTCAGCACCGAGGAGACCATGACGCGGGCCGGGATCGGGATCGACGACCCGGGCCAGGTCGAGACGAAGCGCACCACCACCGTCGCCTTCGACTTCGGGCGTATCTCGCTGGACGAGCAGCGGGTGCTCTACCTGTTCGGGGCGCCCGGCCAGGAGAGGTTCTGGTTCCTGTGGGACCAGTTGTTCTCAGGAAGCCTCGGCGCCATCGTCCTGGTGGACACGCGCCGGCTGGAGGATTGCTTCTACAGCGTCGACCGCCTTGAGGCGCACGCCATGCCGTTCGTGGTGGCGGTCAACCGGTTCGAGGGCCCGCAGCCGTCGCTCGACCGGGTCCGGGACGCGCTCTCCCTCGACGACGGCATCCCGCTGATCGAGTGCGACGCCCGCGCCCGCGACTCCGCCAAGGCCGTGCTCATCACGCTCGTCCGGCACCTCGCCCATCTCCGCGAACCGTCTGCCGTCCAGGAGGTCGCACCGTGACCGAATCGTCCATCCCGCGGTCCGCGCCCGACGGGGACGCCCCCGACACCGCCGTGCGGCTGTACGGGGCCACCGTCACCCGGGACCCCGCCGAGTTCTACCGTGAGCTGCGCCGGGACCACGGCCCGGTGGTCCCGGTCCTGCTGGACGGCGACGTCCCCGCGTGGTTCGTCATCGGCTACCGGGAGGTCAACCACATCACCAACAACCCCATGCTGTTCGCGCGCGACTGCCGGCGCTGGAACGCCTGGGACCGGGTCCCCGACGACTGGCCGCTCATGCCCTATGTCGGATGGACGCCGTCGGTGATGTTCGCCGAGGGGGAGGAGCACCAGCGGCGGGCCGGCGCGATCGGCGACGCCCTCGACGCGGTCCACCGCACCGAACTCGCCGCCATCTGCGAAGAACTCGCCGACGGGCTCATCGACGAGTTCGCCGGGAACGGGGAGGCCGACCTCGTCGCGCAGTACTCCCACCGCATCCCGCTGCTGGTCATGGCCCGGCTCTTCGGGCTGCCCGACTCCGACGTGCCCACGCTCGTCCAGGACGTCGCCGAGTCCCTCGACGCCGACGAGAAGGCCGTCGCGGCCCATCAGCGCATCCAGCAGCGCATGACGGACCTGGTGGCCGAGCGGCGGCTGCGCCCCCTACCGGACTTCCCCTCCCGGCTGCTGGCGCATCCGGCCGGGCTCAGCGCGGAAGAGGTGATCATCGATCTGCTGGTGGTGATGGCCGCCGCGCAGCAGCCCACCGGCAACTGGATCGGCAACGCCCTGCGGCTGATGCTGGTCGACGACCATTTCTCCATGACGTTCCAGGGCGGCAGGAGCAGCGTCGACCAGGCGCTGACCCAGGTGCTCTGGGAGGACACCCCCACCCAGAACTTCATCGGCCGCTGGGCCGTGCACGGCTGCCGGCTCGGGGGACGCGACATCCGCTCCGGTGACCTGCTGGTCATGGGCCTGGCCGCGGCGAACGCCGACCCCCAGGTAAGGCCCGAGGCCGGCGCCGCCACCGGCAACCGCGCCCACCTGTCGTTCGGGCACGGTGAGCACGGCTGCCCGTTTCCCGCTCCGGAACACGCCGAGGTCATCGCGCGGACGGCCATCGAGGTGCTGCTCGACCGGCTGCCGGACATCGAGCTGGCCGTCCCGCCGGACGGCCTGGAGTGGCGGCCGTCCTTCTGGATGCGGGGGCTGCACGCGCTCCCGGTCACCTTCAGTCCGGCCGCCCACGGCCTCGGCGCGGTGCCGTTCACCCCGCGGGCGTGAACTCCAGCGGCAGGTGAGCGGGGCCGCGGGTGAACACACCGCGCTCGACCGGGTCCGCCCCCTCGGCCAACCGGACGTCGGGCATGGCGTCCAGGAGCATGTTCGTCCCGACCTCGATCTCCGCCTTGGCCAGTAGCGCGCCGACGCAGAAGTGCCGTCCCAGCGCGAACGCCAGATGGTCGGCCGCGGCGGAGAACGCGCTCGTGGTCGTCAGATCATCGCGGAAGATGTCGAAGCGTTCGGGGTCCCGGTAGCGTTCGGGGTCCCGGTTGGCCGAGCCGATCAGGCAGGTGACCGTGCTGCCGGCGGGGATCGTTCCGCCGGTCACCGTCACGTCCTCGTCCGGCTGCCGCATGATCATGTGGACGGGCGGCGAGTAGCGCAGCGTCTCGGCGAACGCCCGCGGTATCAGATCACGGTCGCGCTGCACCGCCGCGAGCTGGTCCGGATGCGCGAGCAGGTTCGCGAACAGCGCGGAGACGGCCTTGTCGGTCGTCTCACCGCCCGCAGCCAGGAGCAGGCTGACGAACGCCTTGATGTCCTCGTCGCTCATCCGCGTCCCGTCGATCTCCGCCAGGCACAGCCGCGACAGCAGATCGTCTCCGGGCTCCTCGCGGCGGCGCGCGATGATCGGCAGCATGTGGGCGGCGAGTTCCTCCCGCGTCCGCAGCCCGGCCTCCGCCACGTCCGGATCCTGAGCGAGGTTCCCCAGGAACGCGATGATCGAGGTGTACCACCGCTGGAACCGCGCGTGATCCGCCTGGTCGAGCCCGAGCATGTCGACGATGACATTGATCGGGAAGTGGGTGCTGAACTGGCCGACCAGCTCCACCCTGCCCGCCGTGCGGAAGCCGTCGATCAGGGTGCGCGCGTTCCGCTCGATCACCGGCAGGAATTTCTCCCGCAGCTCGTCACCTCGGAACGCGGGCGCCACCAGGCCCCGCCGCACCGCGTGCTCCCGGCCGCTGAGCTGCAGAATCGTCCGCCCGTGCACGGGTTCGAGCTGCCAGTCGTAATTCGCGGTCGTGAACACCGGCTCCCGGAAGGCCCGCGCCACGTCCTCGTACCGCGAGATCACGTAGCTCTGCGTCCCCTCGTGCCAGTAGAGCGGCGCCTTTTCGCGCAGCACTTGGTAGGCGCCGTAGGGATCAGCGGCGAATCCGTCCGCCAAGATATCGGGAAGCTCCGCACTCGTGGTCATTCCACTCCCATGAATGTGATTCGGTCGACCGTTGTCGTAGGTTAGAAACCTACGGGGTTAAAGTCCAGAAAACCGGATTTTCGGACACGCGATCAACCGACCGAAACCAACCGCCCCGGCTCCCGCTAACCGCGATGGCGGGTAGTCGTCGAGGCGCATGGAGTTGCAGAGGCGTGCGCTGCTGGTACTGAGCCGGACGAGTGCGCGGCTGGGCCCCGAGGGCAGGGCGGAGACCAGGCCGGCGCCCTGCGCCAGCCCCCCACACGCCGAGGCGGGACGTTGGGACGAGGGTCTTCGCCGTATCCGCGTTCTTCGCGCCACGGTCCACCCCACCGCGGCGTGCGACCAGGGTGGGCGCAGCGCCCGAGACCGCGTAAACCTCATGCAGGTGGGCGGGCTGGGCGGATGGCCCTGCCGACGCCGCAGCCGTTCCGCGACGTCATCGACTACACCGTCGCCTCGTCCTGACCGCCACCGATCTGGCCATGCCTCCACCGCCGACTCCACTGACGGCTACTTCCTCGTCCACGGGGCGCCGGCGGCGGGAGACGGCACGCATCAAGTCTGACTCTTGATACGGGTCAGGTTCCCGGCTACGGGGGCGAGGGCGCCCAGCGGTCTGCCAGCAGCCTGAAGCTGGGCACATCGTCGAGCGATATCGAGTATTCGTAGGTCCGTTCATAGCCGATGCCACTGATGCGCCATCCGCCGTCCGCGCAGCGCCGATACGTCTCCTCATAGAAGGCGGAACCGCGGATCAGCACCCGGAATGCCTTGGCGATGACGGTGTCCTCCAGGCACCACGTGCCCTCGGCCCTGTCGCCGTCCACCCGGATCTCGGGCTGGCCCGCGAAGTGCACCGTGGTGATCTCGGGACCGAGATTGTCGCGCATGTAGCCGACGATGGCATCGCGGCCTTCCAGGCGCAGCGCCTCGCCGACCGCGCGGGTTCCGTAGGCGCCCAGGGCATCCTCGGTGAGGGTGTCGGCGAACCCGTCCCAGTCCTTCAGGTCCAGGCAGCGCAAGTAGCGGTACTTCACCTGACGGATCTCTTCCAGGGCGTTCAGGTCCATGCGACGTAGCTTGCTCGACACCGCCGCCGTTGACAAGAACGTGTTCTAATTCCCTGGGCGTCCCTCCCGCTCGGCGTTCGGCACGTCGACCTGTGAGCCGTACCGGTGCCGTGCAGGGGTTCAAGTCACCCTCCGGCATGGCCGAGGCGCCGGCGCCTTCGGCTTCGGCATGCTGGACGGGGATGGCGGCGGCGCCTTTTCGTGCACACGATGAGCGCATGCGGAGAGCGAAGATTATTGGTGGGTGTACCGGCGGTGCGGCTGTGAGGCCCCGCTGACCGGCCGGGCCGTTGTGGCCGCAGCTGCCCGCGTCCCGCTCGGCCCCGCACGCGCGGGGATGGTTCGACGCCGTGGAGACAACCCAGCCGGCGGGGGGCTCGATCCCGGACGCGCGAGGGAGGAATCCAAGGAGATGGGAACCGCCGCGTTTCGAAGTGATGGGGCTGACGAAGAGACTTGGCGGTCAGCGGGTTACAGATGCGCGCTCTCGATGCGGTCGAGGAACTCTCGTGCTGAGTGGTTGCGGCGGTAGGGCTGTAGGTGTTTGGCGAAGCGAGACAGGTGGCCGCGGCAGCGGGCCGAGTCGACTTGGCCGGAGAGGGTGTCGAGGGCTCGGTGTGCGTTGGTGAGGGCTGATTCCAGGTCGGGTTGCGGCTGTTGGACGTAGGTGGTGGCGAGCAGGATCTGCCGTAGAGCGCCCTCGCGTGAGGACGTGTCGTCGTGGAGGGCTTGCCGTAGGTGGTGGCGCGCCCGGTGGTAATCGTGGTTGCGCAGGTGGCTAGCCGGCTTGGCCGTGTGCGTGGGTTGTGGTCATCCAGTAGCTCCAGCCGGGGTCTCCTGTAGGGGAGTCGGTGGAGAGGGCATCGAAGGCGGCGTCGATGGAGCGCCGGATGTCGGTCGCGCGGCGGGCGGTGGTGGCCGTCTGGTCGTTGGCATGTGCTTCCGCGGCGCGCAGCTCCAGGATGGCGGTGACTCGGTTGCTGGCTCCTGGGTAGCCGGTGCGGGCGGTTTGGGCGAGCAGGACGGCCTCGCGGCCGCCGTCGAGGTCTTTGGCCTGGCAGGACATGAAGCCGATGACGTTGGCGCCCAGTGCGCGGTCTCCTGCGGTGTGTGCGGCGTGCAGGCCGGCCACCCAGTAGCGTTGCGCGAGTCCGTGCTGGCCGTCGTCGAACGCGACGAATCCTGCCAGCCGGAGGAGCTCTGCTGCGGTGGAGTGCAGCCGACGGCCGGAGGTGTCGTCGTAGCGGCTGTGGTGCAGCAGCGTAGTGACGTAGCGCAGTGCCCGTGGACGAGTTGCAGTGAAGCCCACCGGGTTCGATGAAGTCCTTCAAGCCAGCGTGATCTTGGCCGGCAAGGAGGAGAATCACCGCGATGGCAGCACCATGCAAGTACCCCCAGGAGCTCCGGGACCGGGCCGTGCGGCTGGCGCTGGAGTCCGGTCGTCCGATCGCGCAGATCGCCGCCGATCTGGGTATCCACCGCGAAGCCCTGCGCACTTGGGTCCGCTAAGCTCAGGCCGACGCCGGTAACCGCCCCGAGCAGCTGACCACCGCCGAGCGTGACGAGCTCAAGCGGCTGCGCTGTGAGAACACCGAACTCAAGCGGGCCAACGAGATGTTGAAGGCCGCCAGCGCGCTTTTCGCCGCCGAGCTCGGCCAGCCTCGGACGAAGTAGTCATGCTGGTCGACCACCTGCGTGACCGCTTCGGAGCCCGTGCCGGTCTGCCGGGTTCCTGGACCTGTGCCCGGGCACCTATTACGGACGCAAACACCGCCCGCCCTCGGCCCGCGCCCAACGCGATGCTGTACTGACAGAGCACATCAAGGCCGTTCATCAGACCAGTTATGGCGCCTACGGTGCCTACCGCGTGCACAGGCAACTGCGCCGACAAGGCGTCCAGGTGGCGCGCTGCACGATGGAACGGCTGATGGCGCGCCCATGGCCTGCTGGGCGTGCACCGCCGCGACCGGCGGCGCACCACCAACCCTGACGAGTCTGCGCCGCGACCGCCGGACCTGGTCAATCGGCAGTTCACCGCCGACCGGCCGGACCGATTGTGGCCGGCCGACATCACGTATGTGCGCAGCTGGGAGGGGTGGGCGTACGTGGCGTTCGTGCTGGACGCCTTCTCCCGCAGGATCGTGGGCCGGCAACTGGCCGACCACCTGCGCACCGACCTTCCGCTGGACGCACTGGAGATGGCGCTGCGGCAACACGGCCGCGAACGGCCGGTGCAACCGGGCACCCTGATCCATCATTCCGACAGGGGCTGCCAATACGTCAGCTTCCGCTACACCACCCGGCTGGCCGACCTGGGCGTGACCGCCTCGGTCGGCTCGGTCGCCGATTCATATGCCAATGCCATGGCCGAGTCGCTGAACGCCACGTTCAAGACCGAGTTGATCCACCGCCGCACCTGGCGAACCCGCGACCAGGTCGAGTATGCCATGGTCGAATGGGTCGGCTGGTACAACCACCGCCGGCTGCGCACCGCCATCGGCGAGGTCCCACCTGTCGAGTACGAAACCGTGTACTACCATTCCATCAGCACACCAGCGCCGATCGGCGCCAGGTAAACCGGACTTCATCGAACCCGGTGGACTTCACCCACGGTTTCCTCGACTGGGTCTCCCGCCAGCGGCTGAAGTACTCGATCGGGTTCAACCTGACCGACGACGTCTGCGCCGCGATCCTCGCCCTGCCCGAGCACGTGTGGCAGTGCGCCTACGACGCCGACCGCCAACCCCGCCCCGGGGCGGGGTTGGCCGAGCTGACCGGCATGCTGGACCTGACGGGCTAGCCGAAGGGGATGCGGGTCATCGTCCGCCGCGAACGCCCCCACCCCGGCGCGCAACTGCGGATCACCGACATCGATGGGCACCGCTTCACGTGCTTTGTCACCGGCACCCGGTGCGGGCAGCTCGCCGATCTTGAGCTGCGCCACCGCCGCCGCGCCCGCTGCGAGGACCGCATCCGCGGCGCCAGGACACCGGACTGCGCAACCTGCCCCTGCACAGCTTCGCCGCCAACCAGATCTGGCTCGAACTCGTCGCGCTCGCCGCGGACCTGACCGTCTGGACCCAGATGCTCGCCTTTGCTGATCATCCGGCCTGCCCACGGTTGGGCCACTCCGCGGCCCAACCGACCTCACGAAAGATTGAGGCTAAAACCGCCTTATGAGGGTGTCCGAATCGGTTAGATCGGAGAATCTTCATCTGCTAAAGATCTCTATAGGCGGATTCTCGCGATCTTGCTCGTCCTGGCTGCATCGAATACCTGGTTTGTCGGCAGCTATGTAGTTCTGAGGGCTACCATGTGTAGTCTGGAACCGGAGCGCGAAAGGTGGGAGCAACGGTGCCGGTTGTGTTCATACACGGGGTCGCTACACGGCAGAACGACAGGTACTTCCAAGCGCGCCTCCACCGCAGCGTCCACATGCGTCGGATACTCTTCCCCGCACTGGTCAAACAGCCAGAACGGGTGACGGTCGTGGAGCCTTTCTGGGGTGCGGTCGCTTCGTCCTTCCTCTGGGAACATGCCTCTTTGCCCGACGACGGCGTGGAGCGCTTTGGAGGTGACGAGGAGTCAACAGAACTCTTGTCGGAGGAGTTTCCCCTCGACGGCGGCGGGCGGGACGACACGATCCTAAGCGTCGCCCGGCGTTCGTTGGTGGACGCGGTAGACGTGATGTCGGCGTTTTCCTGGCAGGTCGCCCGGGAGGAAGGGGACGAGGCGGATCTTGTCATGCTGGCGGACTTCGCGGCTGATGCCGTCGAGTACGCCATAGCGAACCCGCATCCCGAATGGCTCGGGGACGTCGACAACGACGATGCCTTTCTCGGCCATCTGCTCCGTGAGGTTGAACGGCCGGCAGAACCGGCAACGCGGGAGGTATTCGGCGGAAGACCACGGCTGCGTTCGTGGCTGGCTGAAAGCGCGAGCCGTGCTTCGGACGCGCCAGCGCGGATTACCTCGACTGCCGTGCTGCGGGCGGCGCGGCCAGCCGGGCATCGAGCGGCGGCCACGTTCCTGGGGGACGCGATGACCTACTTGCGGCAGCGGGAACAGCATGGCGCGCATGGCCAGATCGCCGCCATCGTGGCATCTGGCCTGGAACAAGCGCAGGCGGCGCGTACTACAGACGACCCGCGGACGCTGGTCATCGCGCACAGCATGGGCGGCAACATCGTTTACGATTTGCTGTCCCACCTGCGCACCGACCTGAGTTGCGACACCCTGGTGACCGTAGGGTCACAGCCCGGGGTCTTCGCGGAACTAGGGCTGTTCCCCGCCGTCGAGCGGCCCGCAGACCCAACTGTCGATCGTGTTCCCGCGCTTACCAACGTCAGGCACTGGATCAATGTGTTCGACCCTGCCGACGTACTGGCGTTCGCCGCCGAGAGGATTTTCGACGGGGCCGAGGATTTCTGGTATCGGACCGGGAAGGGGCTTCTCAAGGCGCACTCGTCCTACTTTGGGCGGCCGAGCCTCTACGTCCGGCTGGCTGCGCGTCTGAGCGAAAAAACAGCATGACAGAGTTGTTCTACAGTTCGACGTCCCAGCAAGAAGAGCAGGGCGGGCTTCATGTGCTAGCCATCGGGGCGGGGCACTATCCACACCTTGGCTCTCCCGGTACCGTGGATGTCTTCGGACATCTGGAGGAGTTGACTTCCCCGGCAGTGTCGGCCCGGTGGTTCGCCGAGCGGCTGCGTGATTCTCCCTCCGCAGAATGGGCTGTCCCGCCAAAGAGCATCGACTTGTTGACCTCGGAGCCAGGGCAGGAGACCTTCACCACGAAGCGGGCACAGATACAGCAGGCCTTCGACCAATGGCATCAGCGATGCCGGTCACATCCCGCCAACATCGGGCTGTTCTATTTCTGCGGCCACGGGTTCCAACATGATAATCACCTGCTGCTCACGAGCGACTTCGCCGAGTCGGTCCACAACCGGTTCGCAGGATCGTTCGATTTTGATAACACCCGGCGAGCTTTGGCCCACAACGGCCCCGTCACCCAATGCTTTATTATCGACGCCTGCCGCAGCCCACTCCCCACGAGCGAGGCCCGCCAGCAGGCTCGTTTCTCCACGCCTTTGCTCGCCTCGTTCTCGGTAAGGAGAAAGGCCTGCCAGGCCGGGCTTACGCTCCGAGTATCACTGGGTGAGGAAGGAGCGGCAGACCGCTATAAGGCCTCAGCCTTCACCAAGGCAGTTACGAAGGCCCTCCAGGGGCATGCCGCGGAACTCGACGGCGAAACAGGTAGGTGGGTTGTCAGCAATCAGTCGATTGGCACTGCCATCGGCGCCATTCTTCAGGAAACGGTGGGGAACGATGTCACCGCGCCTCCGGTGGCGATAGAGCATGATGGCAGGTACCACATATTCCGAAGGCTGAACTCGCCACCCACTGGAACCCTCGAGTTGTCGTGCGACCCAGGTATGGCACAGGCTAGAGCGCGGTTGTCCTATGAACCGCTGCCTGGTGGAGGGGACCAGCGCGTAACACGGCGTAAAGCGTCCGCGATGCCATGGCGGGTCCCGATCCAGGCTGGGCACCACAAAGTGGACGCGCGTTTCCCTGATGGGGACTACACCGACGCCTCCGACATGGTATTCGCCGTGCCGCCGGTCTGTCAGAAGAAACTTTGGGTCGCCCGATGAACGCCGCTCAGAGCCGTAGGAGTTTCAGTGGGGAGATCCTCCTCACCGGGACCATCTGTGAGCCGGGCATGCCTGTCGTCGTAGAACTTTATCCGAGCTCGGATCAAGTAATTAGCCTGATGGTGGAGGTTTGGAGCCCGTTTCGAGTCGATATGGAGCCTGGGCTGTGCGGTGTGCGGGTACTCCTCCCCTCTGGCGCCGTTCTTACGGAGGCTATACGCGTGTCCGGGCTGGAGCATCGCTACGAGATCCGCCTGGATGAAGCGCAACAACCCCAGGTCTGGGGGAACTTTGGTGCCGATATGTATGCCTCCTCATGGGCCAGGCTCTGGCGCCTGGAGGGAGATGCCTGGAGGGTCGTGCCGTGGAGAGCGCAGCGGGAGATGCTGCCTGGGCCGGGGGTTCATTTCCGATTCAGTAGACTCCCGGATCAGGCACACGTGCTGCAATTCGGATGTGACGGGACCGCCCCCCAGATGATCGCGTTGCCCCGTGGGAACCGCGCTAGCGCGACCATACGCCCAATGGCCAGCCCGACCCCGAGATTGACCGCAGTGGTCATGGGCAGCGACCTCGTCGGCGAGGCATTGCGAGGCTATATGGCGCTCGGCGCCGTCAGGCACGCCGAAATAGTCGCCAACCGTGTCCGTCGAGCCTTGAACGAGGCAGAAGGTCCCCAGCTCGGCGAGCGGCAGACTAGCCTGATCGCACTCGCCAGGCTCTTGGTGAACGAAGGCGATGTCCAGGGCCTAATCGAACTAGCACCGTTAGATCGCTCACCATACGCGGATACCACCGATCTGCTTATCTTGCGCGCTTGGCGGCAGATCTTGACAGAAGAGATCTTAAGATACGAACAAGATTTTGATCGTTTCTCTTTTTCGCGCCAGAGAGTGACATTGCGAGAAGGGTTGCTCACTGCTGCCCGGCTCACTTGTCCAAGTTCTCTGGAACTGCTGCGGCTGCTGGCCGAAGGTTTGGATTATCTGCAAAACCGGGGCCGAAGCCGAGTAGTGCAAGCGAGACAACGTGATCTCGGCCCAGCTCGCGACAAGGTCAGTGACCGGCTCGCAGTGGCCGACCACAGCACCGATACGCTAACGATCACCGGGTACGCCCCAGATCGACCATCTCCACGTGCCGATCCTGACTTCGCAGGGCTCCCAGAGCATGCGGTTCCCCTCACCGTTCACCGAACCGGCCCCCTGTCAAATGAGACCATCGACGCGGCCGCCGAGATACTCAGCGAGGTCGATGACTGGCGCATGCAACTGGCGCACTGGGCGGAAGTCGACCGAGCGCTAACCCGAATGCAGACGGCTCTGCAGCGCGGGGTTCCCGACGAGTTGAACCTCTGCGTAAACATCCTGGAACAGATGAACGGCCCGATAGACACCTTGAGGTGGCCGCCGCCGATTACCCATGCACTCGACGGAGTCGATATTCCGGTCACCGTCTCCGCTCTGCTGGGCGAGTTGCGCAGGAGCCTCATACCGCACTGACGGGGTAAGACACGCATGCTCAGGTGCGTCACCGAGGACGGGCGCCTCGAGCGCGTCGGTCAGCTTGCAGCGATTCTGCCGGCTGACCCGGGGATCAGCCGACGGGGGACTGTCCTAAAGATCGTGTGGGTGGGGTGGTGATCCGGAAGGCTGGGGGCGATGCCCCGGCCGGGAAGGATCATCTGTGACCAATCACGATGAGGACGAGCCGCGGGGCGGGTTGGATGTGCAGCTCGCGGCCGAGCTGGTCGAGAAGGCAATGGCGCAGGGGGTGTCGCTGGTCGGGCCGGACGGGCTGCTGGCCGGGATCACCAAGACGGTGCTGCAGGCCGCGCTGGAGGCCGAGATGGTCGAGCATCTGGGCTATGAGCGGGGCGAACGTCCGGCCGCTCGGTCCGGTAATCACCGCAACGGCAGTTCGGCCAAGACGGTGTCGACCGAGGTCGGGCCGGTGCGGATCGATGTGCCGCGGGACCGGTCGGGGGAGTTCGAGCCGCAGATCGTGCCCAAGCACGCCCGCCGGATCGAGGGGTTCGACGAGGCGATCATCTCGCTGTATGCCAAGGGCCTGACCACCGGGGAGATCCGTGCGCACCTGGCCGAGATCTACCAGGTCGAGGTCTCGCGCGACCTGATCTCGCGGGTCACCGACAAGGTCGTGGCCGAGATGGAGGCCTGGCGGGCACGGCCGCTGGACGGGGTGTATCCGGTGGTGCTGATCGACGCGCTGTATGTGAAGATCCGCGAAGGCCAGGTGGCCAACCGTCCGATCTACGTGGCGCTGGGCATCAACTGCCACGGCGAGCGGGACGTGCTGGGCCTATGGGTGGGCACCGGTGGTGAGGGCGCCAAGCACTGGATGACCGTGCTGGCCGAACTCCGCAACCGCGGCGTGCGGGATGTGTGCATCGCCTGCTGCGATGGACTCAAGGGCCTGCCGGAGGCGATCGAGGAGATCTGGCCGCAGGCCACCGTCCAGCAGTGCGTGGTGCACCTGGTCCGCTCCTCGCTGCGGTACGCGTCCAAGGCGCACTGGAGCCGGCTCACCCGCGACCTGCGGCAGATCTACACCGCCCCGACCGAGTCAGCCGCCCAGCAGCGGTTCGCCGAGTTCGAGGCCGAGTGGGGCGAGAGGTATCCGGCGGTGATCCGAGTCCGCGAGTTCGCCGAGATGATGGTCCATCGCCAAGGACGGCGGCACGAGACCTGGATGAGCACCGCTGCCGGTGACGACCTGCGCGAACTGCACTCCCTCGTCACCGGGCTGCGGCGCGACCAAGACGCCGTCACCACCGGGCTCACCCTGCCCTAAAGTTTCCGGCCCCGTCGAAGGCCACGGCAACCGCATCAAAATGATCAAGAGACAGATGTACGGCCGCGCCAACCTCGACCTCCTGCGCAAACGCGTCCTCCTAGCCGACTGACACACTCCGCTTCACGGAACGTGTGCCAGAGCCAGAATTCGGCCGTCGGTGAAACCGCATACCGCTTCCGCGCTTGACGACCGGTCGGTGCGCGATCCAGCATGCCCGAACGGCGGCCTGGGGGAGAGCCTCTTTGTAGGTCTCTGCGCCTGCATCCCGGTCTCCAGGAGGGCCTCCTCCCGGCCCCAGGCATGATCACCGGCCGGCTATCGAAGCCGTGTTATCCCTAGTCAGGAGTGGTTGGTCACGTGGACTCGAACCCACAACCTACGGATCAAAAACTGATCGACATGACGGACCGTCACACCACCCAGAACCTATCATCCTCCGCGAACGACCTGAATGTTCACGATCAAACCGCAGTTCAACGGCTATGGCCTGCGTCTTCGGCGCCGACAGATCCTGCATAATGGTCACCACCTAATGCGATGGACTGATAGTCGTTCTTCGAATGTAGAAACGTTTTAGAATATGCTATGGTAACTCTCATGGCAGCGTCTCCTGAGTCACGGCGGTGGGCCCTCGCGGACTACGTTTCGTCTGGCGGGTGCGCTGGCAAGATAGACGCTCAGAGCCTCGACGTCATTCTGGCTGGCTCTGAAAAACCCGCCCGGGGGCCGGTCCCCGTCGTCGGGCTCGCCGATCGTGACGACGCCGCAGTCCTGAAGATTAACGAAAACCTGGGGTCGGTAGTCACCGTAGACGTCATTCCGCCACCGACCGGAGACGCGTTCGACTGGGGCTGGGTAGCGGCCGCTAACGCCCTGAGCGATGTCTTCGCCATGGGTGGGGTCCCGCAGTTCGCGCTCAGCGTCCTCGGGATGCCCGCCGCGCTGGGCACATCGGTGGCTCGAGCTGTGATCGACGGGGCCTTGGCCTGTCTGTCAGACGATTGCGTGACCCTCGTTGGCGGTCATTCCATCAAATCTGAAACGCCGTTCTTCGGCCTCTCGGTCCACGGATCGACTCTATTGGACCGTATCTGGCGCAAGGCTGGAGCACAACCCGAGGACGTAATTCTCCTCACCCGGCCATTGGGCTTCGGCGTGTTGCTGAGTGCTCTGAGGAACGATCCATTCGACGCGTGCGCAGACGAGCTCTGGCAGCACCTCAAGGTGACCAATCGCACCGCAGCCGAAATCTTGCGCGAATACGACGTGCACGCTGCAACAGACGTTACCGGTTTCGGCCTCGCAATCCAAATCTCCGACATGGCCCGCGCTTCTGCCGTATCAGTCCATTTGGACATAGACAGGGTTCCGGTACTCCCGACTGCCGTCCGCTACGCAGAAGAAGGAATTGTTACCTCACTGACGGAGGCCAATCGTCGCCACTCTGCGAACACGCTGACAATATCCGAGGAAATCTCATCCGCCTCTGGCAAGCTTTCGCTCATTTTTGACCCTCAGACGAACGGTGGCCTTCTCGTGGCCTTGCCTGAGCGCGACGCAAGAAACGTGATCTCGCGACTGCTGGACGCTGGTCTGACGCAAGCATCCATAGTCGGCCGCGTGGCCACAGGCGATGGTCACGTCGTGATCACTACTTCGTAGGAAGGTCGAACACCATCGAAGGCGCGTAGAACTAATGCCGAAAGAGCGACTTGATTCTAGCACCGGACATCTTGAATCCATCGTGATGGTGGTAGCCAGCGAACTGCAAACGGAAAGGCCGACGCAGGCGAGCGGGAATTTCGCCAATGCCGTGTATCTCGGTGATGAGTGCGTGTACAAGTTCGTCCGTCTGCTTGCGGATGAAAGCCCGGACAGCTCGAAAGAGGCTCGAGCCAGGACACTGATTCCGCAGCGAAACCTCAGGTCGCAGAATCAAACCGAGTTTTCGAGCGGCACAGCACTGGGCGGGAAATCACACAGATTCCTTAAGGGTAACGACTGCCTGCTGCACGAGAGTGAGCTGCGGTGAACATTTTCGAAGCCTCCGCCGTGTACCAAACGCAAAGTTATGGATCCTTTCACCTGAACGTGACAACACCCGACCAGCGAGGACGCGTGGATCTTGTACTGGTCAAGGGCGAAGTCCGGGGCCGCTCAGACGTCCTTTGTAGATTGACTTCGAGGTGCACGACATCAACAGCGTTCGACGCCTACGACTGCGACTGCGCGGCACAGATGCGCTCAACCCTGAAGAGGCTCCAGAGCATCGGATGCGGTCTAGTCATTTACCTAGATCAAGAAGGCCGAGGCCACGGCTTGGCCACCAAGGTACGAGCCATGAAGCTGAAGAACCGTGGTCTCGACACATTCTCCGCGATAGAGGCCCTCGGCCTACCCAAGGACATCACCGACTATTCGCGCATCCCACAGATGTTAGCCGGACTCGGTGTCCTCTCCGTACGGCTCTTTTCTAACAACCCTGAGAAGCGTGCCTCACTGCAGGCCGTGGGGATCAACGTCACGTCGCTGGTGCCATGCACACCAGACGCTCCGCCCACAGGTGCCTTGCGTCATCTGGAGGCAAAGCGTAAGCGCGGTCACATCATGGAAGGGTAACATTGCTTTCAGATCTGGACATTCACAAAGCTATCAAAGACCGGTCGGTCGGACTGAGTTACTCATTCCTCCCGAGCGAACACGGAACTTTTGCGCGAGCGACTCGGATTCAACAAGCATGTACAGACCAGGCGGCGGAAGAATTCTTCGAAGATCATCTAGTTCGAAGCCGGTTGGCCTTAACTCTTGGCGCTCTCGTGAGACCGGTCTCTCGAGGAACGCGTGTCCCCCGTCGTCTAAGATTCGGGGGTCACGAACGCATCATCGATCTACAGAGTTGTCGTGACAAAGGCTGGGACCTTATGCCATCTCAGTCAGTAGTCGTCTTTACGAACGAACAACTACGTCTACCTCCTGATGTCATTGGGCTCATCGTTGGTCGCGTTTCTACCTACAACAACGGGTTAGTGACCGCCACATCATACCTTGACTCCGGCTGGGACGGACTTGTAAAACTACACCTAATCAACACTAGCCAGAGGCCGCTTCGGCTGTACTTAGGAATGGAGATCGCTAGACTCTTCTTGGATAGAACGGCTAACGCTTCCCTGGACACGAGTCGCGTCGGCCAGCAGGGTGTTCACTTTGGACTAACCTGGACGAGGATCCTGGACGATAAGATCGACCCGTTCCCGCAGGCCAGCTCTCCCCGGAAGTGGCGACTGACCACCGGTGTCTCTGCAGTCAATGAACTGCTGCAGAGATACGCTGGGCTCGGACTCATCGCTCTTGCCCTCTCAGGTCTCGGAGCCGCTGGCAAAGTGTATATTGACATTCGGGACACACTGTCACAAGCGAACTCACTGCGGCAGACTCGTGACGCCGTGACAGAGATTCGCAGGGCGCTCGTAGTTAGTGGCGCCGCAAGCGTGAAGATCCCGCGAGGGGAGCAGGTAGCTACGTCCGTGGTCACTGTCCCCAACGGATCTCTCTACCGCGGCCGGCAGTCCAACGGCCTCGTCTTTCTACGTGATGCTCCCGGCGGAAGCACGGCAAGCGCAACTATCGAGCAGGGGGACGGGGGCAGAGTACTACTGCGCATAAGCGTGCAACTGAAGCACCCTGCCCAAGATTTACTGGACATTATAGTGAATTGGACGTACCTGCCATGATCGCCCATCGCTCCTCGAAGAACCCTAACTGGGGCTTAGGAGGGTTCGACCTTGACGGGACGCTTGTCCATGGTTCGACCGTTCTTCTGCATGTCGGACAGAGGCTTGGTCAGTTCGATCTCGTGGAAGAACTAGTCTGCGGCTACGAATCATTTAAAATGACTAACGAGGAGGTATCCAACGAAGCGGCGAAGATGTTCCAAGGCCTGACTAGGCGACAACTCATGCAACTACTGAACGGCATTCCACGTCTACGGGACATTGAGCGAGCCATCGGGCTAATGAGACGTGCGGACATACGCTCAGCCATCGCGACAATCACCTTCGAGTTTGCATCTCAGTGGTTCGCGAAGAGGTACGGATTCGATGCTTACTCGGGCATAGAGCTTGAGTTCGGCTCCGAGGGCACCGCGACCGGACGGGTTCGCAAGCACGTTTCCGAGTACGACAAAGTCGAATTTCTCGCTTCGGCCGCCGACAGATACCAGGTAGAAAGGTCCCAAGTATTTTATGTAGGAGATTCTAGATCTGACCTTCCAGCATTCGATTTCGCGGCCTTTTCAGTTGCCATCAACGCGTCGGAGGAGGCGCGCGAACGCGCTACGACTTGCGTTAACAGCGACAGTCTCCTTGATGTCGTCCGGGTCGTCCCGGGTCTAGCGGATGATCTATCGTGGGGCAGTTGACTGTCAGCCTTCGGTGATCCTCTGCTCTCGGTTCAATCCGCTGGTCGCGGTATCTAGGTTGACCTTTATACCAGCCCGAAGCGTCACATGCGCATCCGGTAGTACTAGTGCAGGCACTCCGCGTTCACGTAATATGACGGCCGGGTGTCCAAGGAAGGTCGCATCTGAGAACGCAAAGCCGCAGTTGCTTTCTGCGGTTAGAGAATTGATTAGCGAGAAAAGGTCGATCGAGGCGCGTTTAGCCACAAAGACCGTATCTCGAACCGCTCCATTCGACCTGTCGAGGTCATGAAGGTGACCACGTAGCATCGCGTTATCGTCCTCATTGAGAACAACAACGCGACCGCTAGCGCGGCCTCTGGACAGCACACCCGTCGTGATGTCCGAGTCGGAGACAATGTCACCAGCGAACTCGGCGACGTCGATGAGGTAGGACACAAACATGTCACCCTCAAACAGTAGCCCGAACTCGAGTGATATCGAATCTTCCGTCAACAGGGGAGACAGATAAGCAACTAACTCCGTCAGAACATCGTCGCTAGGGCTGAACGCCTCGGCAAGGGGAGACTCCTCAACTACATGACCATCTAAGAACCTGAACGCACGCTCCTGGTCATTCAGTAGACGTCCAGTGACGCGCATCCTCTTATCTAGCAGATACGAACTCGTTCGAACCGACCCTTTGGGCACAAAATGACCCACTGCCAATTCCACTAGAAACCCGGAACTGATTCGTTTTACTATGCCGGTTGCAGTTGCGTCAAGGACTTCCTGAGTTATGGCGCTGGATACCCAATAGTCTGTCAATCCCTGCCGCAGGACCTGTCTCCTTGTGGCACCGACGTCGTGGTGAGTTGGGTAGCTCCTGATCGCATACCGTTGACACTCTTTGATGAGGAGTTCGACGTCATAGTTCGACGACGGGCTGAACTTGCGCACAATCTGACTGTCGACACGTGGCGGATACAGAAGGACCACACTCAGTCCCGCAGACCATGAGGAGGGAGGCGCGTCATCCTTCGACTCCACGGTGACTCCGGAATCGGTTGCGACGTCGACTCGCGCCGGCGACATCCGCACGCCAATTTCCGCAGCTCGGCGCCGCAGTTCGATCTTGCTATGCCCCTTGGTAATGTCCGGAAGTATTGCGAAATCTTTTAACTCATTCAACGTATACGCGCCGGGAGCAGGCAGAACCAGCGGACGAACCTGGACTGTCATCATCTTTCCGTCAGCCGCTAGTACCCATTCGACCTCAAGGGGCTGGTTGAAGTGCTTTTCGAGGCTCGTCAGCATTCCGAGGAGAGAGTCACGGGCTGCTGGACCAATTGGTGCATCTTGGTCCCCGTCGACTGAGGATGTCCCTTCGAAAATGAGTCGCTCGCCAGGCTCTTTTCCTGACAGCAACCCGTCTGCCAGCTTGTTCCTCACGAAATCGACCAGAATGCGGCCCTTCTTGAAGGAGATAGGATCGGCAGTCGTGGCAACTCCAGCGAGAAGCGGGGTGGCCAGGACCTGCACTATGACTCCTGTGCGTCCCGTTTTAGAACCTTCCCTGACGCTTCGTATTGCTTGGCGGATTTCTTTGAGATCAAGGTCCCCCAAGACGCTGAGATTCGCGCCGGATGCTGCAAGGCTTGGGCTGCCCTCAGTAAGACCGCTACTGCGAATCGCCACCAGGTTCCTTCGGCAACCCGCATTTATAACTTGGTGCTGAGCCAATAAATCCCTCAAGGCCGTGGGGCTAGGGATCGCATCATCGACAGCGAGAACGGAAGCTACAGGAACCTGCACTCCTTCTAGCGCTGTTGCTTCCGCGAGCATGTGCGCCTTCCAGCCATAGAGGTCGACAGGTGCCCGTCCTGCCTCAAGGGGTATCACAATCATCTCCTGGCGTAGTTGCGCGGATCGGGATGGCTTAAACCTGCTGCTGCCGCTAGTGTCGTGAGTCGATAATTCGTTGGCAGTATTCGGCGCGGATGTTGAGGATCTCGTCGGCGGTCTTGGTCCATAGGAACGACTTGGGGTCGGTGATCCACTCGTTGACCCAGCCGCGGACGTCGCGTTTCAGCTCGATGAAGCTGTGGAGGGCGGAAGGGCGGAGTTTGTGGTTGGTGAGCTCGGTGAACCAGGGCTCGACCAGGTTGAGCCAGGACGCGCTGATGGGGTTGAAGTCCAGGTGGAATCGGCGGGTGGCGAAGCAGCCATTTATTGACTGCTCGGTCTTGTGGGTGGCGTAATTGTCCAGCACCGGGTGCAGGGCCAGATCCTTGGGGACTGCGGTGTCGATGAGCTTGAGGCACCGCAGGAACGCCTGGTGGCGGTGGCGCCGGTAGTGCTGGGCGATCATCGATCCCGAGCCCAGGTCCAGGGCGGCGAACAGGCTGGTGGTGCCGTCCCGGACGTAGTCGTGGGTCATCCGGGCCGGGGTGGTCGGTGTGATCGCCTGCATCTTGGCTGTTCTCATCGACCGCGAACACGAGGGCGTTCTCGGGCGGATTCAGGTTAAGCACCGACCGCTTCTCGTCGGACAACACCACCGGATCAAGCTTCGGGCTCGGCATCCCCATAATGTACCGACTAACAATGAGCAATTGACTCAGGACACTGGATGTATGCGTGCTTGAAACACTCTTTATGCATGCCTCGGGGAAACGTTTCGATCTAACGCTGCTCGGGAGGAGTGATTTATCAGGAACGATGCACCTCCTCAAGAACCGATCTGGTGCCTTGCGGAACTAATGACGCAACATCCTGTCCCGACTCGATCAAGGCCCTCACCGCCTCCCCCGACGCTCGGCGATGCATCTGCACCCGCCGCACAGCAAACCCGTAAGCCAAGAAGGCCCTTTCCTTCACTTCATCCCAAGGGTCAAGCAAATTCATTAACTGCACTGTAACTTGCGGTATGAATGACCAAGATGCCTCGTTATGAATATCAAACGGAACGATCAGAACGTCTGTAGTTCGGATGTGATTTCTTGCCGAAGTAAGGGATCTTTGGACCATGCGGGCGCGATCCACGTATGAATATGGATTCGCCTGTGGGAGGTGCCTGTGCGAATCAGAGGCGTCAGGGCGCGCGCTGTCTGGCCACGGATTTGTAATGCCGATCAGTAATAGCTTTGGCTCGAGGGCGAGAGCAGCGAGAGCGTACTCATAGTGTCCTAGATGAAACGGCTGGAAGCGCCCGTGAATCATGACGACCGAACTCATAGGAAGTCTCCGATCGTTGGAGCCAGTAGACTCTCGCGATGACGCCAAGCTAGGGTTATACAAGCTTGACTAGCCGCGCTTAGGCTGTTTAACGTAACCAAATCATTGATGTGTTGCTCTTCGAAACGTGTGAATTGCAGACCAAATACGGATTTAGAGTGGCCTACCAGCAGTCCTTCCGTGTTTCGTTCCACCACAGACCACCCTGCATCGTCGAACACCGACTGGTCGATGACCATGGCAGTCAACATCTGCGGAGACAATTCCATTGGATCCATGCCCAAGCCCATGTAGTGGATTCGTAGCTGGCCATTCTGTCGCGCCCGCTCGAGCTGCACATACGGCGAATCCAACTCATAGTTGATCGTTACTCCGCTGGATCCGTCCGCCTCGGGATGACCGAGAATCTCTTCGCTAAACTCTCTCATAATGTTCAGCCATAGGTTGCAGTCCCGAGCGGCGGAGTACGGCGACTGGGTGGCGGGCTGGAAGATGCCAATCGGGGATACCATGTAATGTCCGGCAAAGGTGGCGGTCGCTCTGTTATCGCGCTTATGCAGGATGAATTCCAGTTTTCCGTCAGCACGTCTGATGAGAGTGATGGTGTTGATCGCAAGCGACAGTACGCGAGATTGGGCATCGAATAGGCGCGAGGACACAGCTGAGCGAATCGGTAGCAACTTCACCAGTTCCCGCGGGTTGCGTGAACGCAGATCCTGCGGAAGTGTTGCGAGTTCGTGACAGACACTTTCTGCCCAGTGAATTGCTTGGAAGTATGTTCCGTCGGAGAACATGAGGGTAGGGAATTCGAGATCGGCTTGGTTGACGTCTGTGAGCCGATAGATCCGACCATCAAAGAAGAGACTCGGCCGTGCCAGCTCCTCCATGGCTGCCGCGTACGTGGGGTACTTGAGCCCAGCGGAATTCAACGGAAGGACGTCTCGTTTTAGGTGCTTGTCGAGGAAAGATCCAGACGTCGCGCTAGTGTACAGTACGCGCACATTGGTGAGCGGCACCAGCCGGTCAAGGTGCGTCGCTGCCCTGAGTAGCCTTGTGCCAGGGATGAATTCGTGCCGCATGGGCCCCGAACGGTGAAGTCTATATGCAATGGCGTTCAGGGTAGGGCGCTGCTCCCATAGGGTTACCCGGCCCTCACGGAAGCTCTGCTGACTCTTCGCAATTTTGTTACCCCGTGTTGCTCGGACCGCAAAGACGGTACTGATCAGCGCGAGTGGTAGGCCCACGGCAGCAATGATCAGGGATGCCGTCTCCAAGATGTCCCCCTTATCGGAGTCGCGCCCCGTAGGGGCGACCAACTCAGTCCACTGGTTGCATCGGCAACCCGCCCTAGTATCTCCGTGGAGGGCCAAGGCGTGTGCTTCTTCTTGACGAAGCTGCCCGGAAAGTAGCCCAAGCCATCGCACGGTGCGGCGCTCGATTATTGGGTCACGCGGCCTGACCTGCAGCTTGCGGCGCAAGTTGGTGGGTTCGGACGTGACTCGGGTCGGCCGACACTGGCCACGCCCATGCAGGGGGTGTATGAGAAGGCTGCCTCGTGATCTATGCATTACTTGAGCACCGATTACCTCAATTTTCACATTTGCATCATTGAGCCTTTTTCAGCGTGAGGGGGGTCTCGCGGAGCTGCAGGGTGTGGATGGCCTTGGCGAGGCGGCCGGTGCGGTGGGGGCAGCAGCGCAGCTTCCGCAGGATCTTCCAGGACTTGAGTTGGGGGTTGGCTCGTTCGCCGGGTCCGCGGAGCTTGGCTTGTGCACGGTTGGCGTCCTTCTGGGGCTCGGGCTTGTCGCGTCCCTTGTAGGGCGTGAGGATGTGCGGGCCGGCGCCCTGGTAGGCCTTGTCGGCCAGCACGAGCAGCTCGGTAGCGGCCAGTGCCCGGATGACGCCCCAGATTCGGGCCGCGGTCAGGTCGTGGACCGAGACTGGCAGCGGTCCCGACACCCACAGCAGGGTCCCGTCCGGAGCAGCGATGACCTGGAGGTTCATGCCGCGGCGGCGATGCTTTCCCGAGTAGTAGGGCCGGTCGGCGGTGACCCGGTCGATCGAGACCAGGGTGCCGTCCGGCACCAGGTAGGGCAGCCCGGCTTTGACCGCTTTGGCCAGCGCCGCGCCGAGTTTGGGCGATTGGGCGGCGAGCAGGTCGACGGTCTCGAGGCGTAGGTCTCGCCCTTGCGCAGGTAGACCAGGGTCATCAGAGCCTGCATGCCCGGGGGAAGGCACCGTCCTATGCTGCCGATGGCCCGGCGGTGGCGGCGGACGACACCGGTGGCGTAGGCCAGGGTCCGGCGCCACAATGGCAGCGAAGCACGGTACAAAAGCGTGTGAAGCCTCTGGTGGCGACGGGACGTTGTGAGAGACCAACCGTCCTACCAGGGGTTTCTTGACGTCCGGCGCCGCCCGCGCCGCCCGCGATCATGCTTTGACCAGCGCACACCGAACTGCCGCTGAAAAAGACTCATTGGTGTCGGATTCGGTGCCGACTTTCTGGCAGGCGGCGAGTAGTTCGACGCCCAAGGGGCGGCGCATCTGGCGCGGAATGCTCCAGGTGCCCTGGGCGGCGGGGTGTGGCTGATCCGTCGTCTGCCGTTGAGTGGCTTGAGCGTGATGGCCGCCTTGCTGTCCGGGCCTGTGGGGTTTCAATATCCGGATTCTGGCTTTGACCTGGGGCTCGGTGTCGCTTCAGACGTGGTGATCGCTATGCGGCGTGTTGCGGTATTCGTTGATCACACCGCTGAGGAGGTGTGCCCCCGGCGGATGGCAGCGTTGCTGCTGATGGGAATCGGTTCGGGCCGGGGAAGTATGCGGTCGTTGCCCCAGGGAACGAGGCGGACGGTGACCATTGAAATGATCGGTGTAGATCCTGAGCACGGCTTTCAGATGGCGTCGGGAGAAGGTCAGTAGCCGGTCGGTGCACTCGCGGCGGACGCCACCGCTCGGCGAAGGCGTTTTGCTCGTCGGCTTTGCGGCGGTGTCCGCAGTACGATGATGCTGGCCGCTCCGAAGACCGCGTTGAAGGCATCGGTGAACGTGGCGTCCCGGTCGCGTACAAGGAAGCGGAAGCGTTGAGCGCTCTCGTCCAGGTCCATCAGCAGATTCTGGTCTTGCGGATGCCGAGAACGTCGTCCATGCAGGTGAGAGTCCATGCGGCTGTTGTTCAAGCACCAGATGCGGTGGTCCTGGTTGTCCCGCTCCGAACGTCCCCTTCACCTCAGCCTCACCTGTCACCTTGTATCTGACCCTAAGGCATGTACTAAACGAGGTACAACTAGGTTGCGTCACCTCGGCGGATCTTCGCGGGCCCTGGTGCGCTACGGTGCCCCGACGATCAAGAACCGTTCGCGAGAGGAGGAAGGGAACACTGGATGATCCGGTCGACATCGACCAGTTGCAGGTCCTGGTGAAGTCTCATCGCGAACAGCTCGGCCTCAGTCTGCGCTCCGCCGCAGAGCAATCGGGCGTACCCTTCAACACCCTCGCGCGCGTGGAGAAAGGGCATCTACCTGACCTGGCCAACTTCCGGCGACTCGTCCTCTGGCTCGGCCTGCCGGCAGAACGGTTCTTCCAACCCACGATGTTCCGGGTGGAGACCACCCCTGAGGTTATTGCAACCAGGCTCGCGCAAGACCCCAACCTCACGCCTTCTGCGGCTGAGTCGATCGCTGAGGTCGTCCGCGAGCTCTACGGGACGCTGGCGAAGAAGGACGCGGAGGTGACCGTGCACCTCCGCGCGGCCAAGACCTTCACCCCCCGAGCCGCGAAACTCCTCGGAGAAATCCTGTCGGAGATGCAGCATCAGACTCTCCACGTCCAGGACGGGGGACATAGCGGTGCGCCGGGGCTTCAAGGCCGAGGCCGAACGTTTGGCTGACAGGACCAGAAGCGACATGGGCCTCACGCCCACCACGCCCGTCGATGTCCGTGTACTGGCCCACCACCTCAACATCGAGGTTGTTCCTGCGGACCAGCTCATCGACATCCGAAAGCTCCAAGAGCTCATCGCCGAACAAGACGGCGCCTTCTCCGCCGCTTCGTTTCACCTCCCCGACGATCGCGTAGTTATCGTCTGCAACCCGCTCAACGACCCGGCACGAACGAACAGCGACATCGCCCACGAGATCGCCCACATCCTGCTGCGCCACGATGTCAGGGAACTGCAGACCATCGGGGGGAACGTCTTCTTCACCTGTGACCCTGACCAGGAGGAAGAAGCCAACTGGCTGGCAGGCTGCCTCCTCCTCCCACGCCAGATCCTCCTCCGCGAAGCCTTCGCTAACGCGTCCGCCGACCACATCGCCGCCAAGTACCAGGTCAGTGCGCAGATGGCCCGATTCCGCCTCAACACCAGCTGTGTGAACCTACAGGTACGACGCGCCCAGCAGTCGCGATCTCGGAGGCCACGAGCGTAGGCGGCCCGTGTCGCACTCTTGATCATGACTGCTCTTCACGACCGGCTTGATGGGGAGTGCTCGATGGCGCCGCCAGTGTCAAAATGCGAGCCTGCGGACTCACGGCCTAAAAGTGTGCTGCTGACCGTTCCCGCAGCTCTGGGCGCCAGTTCTGTGGGCGACATGACCGGCTTAGGCGGGCGGAGAGTACCCGGCTTCGGGGCGCTATCAGGGTGGGTGCGGGGCCCGGAGCGGGCCGCCGAGCCGTCCTCGAGCCGGCAGGGGGACGGAGTGGGGCGAATCGGGCGGCGGACAAACCGGGGCGTCCTCGCGTTTCCCCTGGTCAGGGTTGGTGGGTCGCGTGGGACTCGAACCCACAACCTACGGATTAAAAGTCCGAAACTGTCGTATCGGAGCGGTTCTCAGAGTGTCATTGTATGCCGAGCCGTCCGTGTTCCGCCCGATTTCCCTGCCGCCCAGTGTCGCTGCATGCCGATTCGTTTCAGAACCGCCGAGCCGACAAGGAGCCGCCATGGCTGTAGGGATCGCGTGGCTTGCTCGACGGTGGCCTCGCCTGAGCTGTACGAGCGGCGTCATGGTCGATGCGCCTTCTCGCGTGCCTGGACGGTCACCGAGGTCTCCTGCTTAGCCCTGGTGCGGGCGATCCGGTGCGGCGGCGGTCTCCCCGGCGTGTCGGTCAAGGTCAGTGGCGCCGGCGCCGCGCTCGGTGGCCTGTTCGGCGGCGTGGGCGGCGTCGGCGTCGGCCAAAGCGGTCTGCTCGCGAGCTTCGGAGGCCTCACGGGCGGCTTCGGCCGCGGCGGTGCGGGTCTGCGTGGTCTGGGCTTTCACGACGCAGGGCAGGCCGAGGTGCCTTCGCGCTGTCGGCGTTCTTGTTGGCGGCCAGGCGCTGGTGGCGGCGGCGGTCACGCCACCACTCCAGCCGGTCGACAGACTCCTGCGGGAAGATGGTCTGGACCAGCATGACGATGAGGCCCATAGCAATGCAGCCATAGGCTCCCACGATGAGCCACCAAGGTGCCCCGGCCAACTCGGCGACCAAACCGCCTATGCCGACCTGGGTCAATGAGGCGGCCATCCGGGTTCTGGTCTGCATGCGAACTCCTCTGCCGGGCGTACGAGCTCGTACGCGGATCTCAGGTGCCCGGGCGTTCCCGCGCGAGCTTAGATCCAGTCCAGCGAAAAGAACGAACGAAGGGTTAACGGTGGATGTCACACCCGGCCGTCTTTGTAGCGGTCGAAAGCGTCATCCCACGCGCGCTGCATGACGAACTCCAAGATCAAGGAACTCTGCCGGAACGCCCAACCGGCGAGGCACTCAACGAGATCGGGGCGGCGTCCCGCCGCCGCGGCGCCAGCGACCGAGCCGCCCGGCCAATGCCACCACGCCCGGGTGACGGTGAAGCGTATGCGGACACCCCAGTAGGTTCTGGCCTTCTGGGCGATGCGCCCGAACTGACGCGAGTCACCGTACGCCTCTTGCAGGGCGCGCCTCACCTCGGGTTCAGAGCTGGGGATCGAGTCGATGATCTCGGTCATCGAGCGCAGGGTTGCCGCGCGGGCGTCGTCCATCGCGCGCCGTTTCTCCTCGAGGTCGATGAACCCATACTCGTGGGCCTTGTCGACCGGGAGACGGAGCCTCATATCGACCTCAGAGTGTTCCCCTCCAATCTCGGAGGGCCAGGATAGATCGTCTCCGGTCTCGGCGGGATCGTCTTCACCGTGCCAGTCGATCAGGATGGCTTCGATAAAGGCCACGATCTGGTCCGCGCGGATGGTGGAGGCGGCGCGGACGACCGGCTCGAACTCGGGGAACGGAGCGCATCCCGCAATGCCCGGGGCGGGAACCAGCGGCCACACCACATGCTGTTCCTGATGGGGGAAGGCAAGGACCCGTTCTTCGGCCAGCCAGTCCGCGTACGGATCGGGCACCGGCGCGGTCTGGGCCGCGACGCTGCGGCCGTGCCAGTGCGCCGGCAGCCGTACCGTCCATCCCGGTGGCCGAATCTTCCGCTCAAACTGATGGTGCGGCTCGATCAGCCAGTCGGTGAAGTCCTGACTCTCGACGCGGCGCTCCGCCCGCCATACCGCGGTAGCGCCGCGACCCAGCCCCCCCTTCTTCGGCACCCCGGCCAGGGCCCGGTCCCGGGCTTTCCCTCCGTCACGCAGGTCGACCAGGTGCCGCTCCCACTCCTGTCCCTGCCGGTACAGCATCTGCTCGTTCTGGTCAGCAGGTGGGCCCGTCAGCAGGTGCCGGGCGAGATTGGCGGCCACCTGGAAGCGCATCGGGGCGTGCCAGGCCACCTGTTCTTCCAGTTCCTCCGCAATCAGCAGCAGCCGCAACTCTCGGGGGTTTCGGGGAGGGCTCCCGGGCCCCTCTGCCCGTAGGGCTTCGGCTTCAGTGAGTACGGCCACCTCCGGTGCAGTGCTCGTCGCCGCGGCGGCCAGGTGCCACAACCCGCGGGCCGAACCGTGCCGCAACATTGGCCGCAGACCATCGAGGAACTCGTCACTGAACCGCTCCTCGAAGGCGATCGCCGTCACCACCGCGTCGGTCAGCGACCGGCTCTGATAGTCACGGTGGGCGCGAGGTGACTGACCCGGAAGATGCAGGGAGACCGCGCGGGCCCGCGGCACAAGATCAGACGGCAGCCGCAGCCGCAGCGGCCGATCCGGCCTTGGCGCTCTGCGCCCCAAGGGAGGCCGTGGATAGCGCAGTACGGTCGAGACGTGGGTGAGCCGCTCATCTGGATCCAGGGACTCCTGCCGTTCCACGTGCTCGCCGAGGAGTTGACGGAGCGTCCCATCACGCGACGCCCCCCTCCTGGCCACGATCACCTGCAGAGCGTCCAGCACGCAAGGCAGAATCCTCACATTGGTCTCCACATAGCCCACGCCATCCAGTATCCGACGCGCGGTCCCGCGAACTCGGTGAGCCGTCCCGGTTTCTAAACGAGGTTCAAGGGTGTCGTTCAGGAATGGACGTGGCGGGTGGCATTGGTGACGTCTGGCTTGGTCGAGGTGGTGTGCCTCGCCTGGGTGATCCGGTGGAGCGCACGATGGTCGGATGGGACGTGTTCAGGGGTGCCGGTGGCGTGTGCCGCCGGTGTGGCGTGTGAAGATCCGGCTTTGGGTCGGCGGTGGGGGCACATGCCCCGGGCTGGCGACGGGGCGGAGCCATGGGAGCTGGTATCTGCGGCTGGAACTGGGCAGCGTTCCGGGCGGATCCGTCGGCGGGTCTGGCAGGGGCGGGTTCCCCCACCCGGAAGGCGGTTGAGGAGGAGCAGCGGCGGTTGCGTGAGCCGACGGCTTGTCCGTTGACGGCGGCGGCATCGACGGTGGCCGGTACACCGATCACGTGGAGTGTTATCAGGAGCCATTGCTGGGTGATCTGCTGGTGGCGGAGGTGTCGGTCGGGCATGTGCAGCGGATGTTGGCCACGATCGCGCACGACCACAAAGAGAGGGGACGGCCGGTTACGGCGGCGACGCTGCACCGGATTCGGGCGACGTCGAATGCCGCGCTGCGGGCGGGGTTGATCGAGGAGAATCCGGCGTTGCTGGTGGTGCTTCCATCGGCGCGGCGGCCGCGTGCGGTGGTGTGGATTGCGAGTCGGGTCGAGCAATGGCGGCGGAGGGGAGCGTCCGAGCGTGGCGGTGTGGACGGTCGCGCAGACCGCGCAGTTCCTCCTTCGCGAGCGGCGCGGCGCCCCGGCGCCGCCCCATACCCGGGTTACGCAGCGGCCCTATCTGGGCGAAATCGATCTGCAGCTCGGCGCCGGGCTCACCATCGGCGACCCGCACCGTCGCGGCGGTGCGCCCGAACCCGCATCGCTCGACACAGAACCGGTGCAGCGTCCGATACGGCACCACGACCCCACGCCGCTCCAGCAGCACAGCGATCTTGGTCACCGACAGCCGATCCTTGCGCACCCACTCCTGGACCCGGGCGTGCTCGGCCTCCAGCGCCTCCCACGACGCGCCGTGCCCACCGGCATGAGCCGGCCGCACCGTCTCCACGACCTGCCCGATCAGCTCATCGGTCAGCTGACCGGCACCACGTCGCGGGCCAGCCCCGCCGCCTGTGCCGCCTCGACATACCGACGGGCGGTCTTACGATCCACACCCGCCCGCTCGGCGACCCTGCGCACCCCGGCCTCCGACAGCCAGACACGCAGCACCTCACGCACTTCACCCACGGCAACCTCCCGGAACGCCATCCCCCGAACCCCCAGCTCGACTGACCTGGAGAGATCGGTAACCGACCTTGATCAAAACCACCGGCGCAATACACCGAGTGGTCCCATCACCGGCAACCGGGTGGTCCCATGCTCGTGGCAGAAAACCCTCAGGGCGGTCCCATGACGCTGGCGGGCGACACCAGGGCCGGAACGGGCCGACCGGTCTTGTCGCAGCGCTCCTGACGCCGGCTACTCACAAGGTCTCCGCCGTCGACCCCGGCCGGGCCAGGCCTACCTGCTCATCAGGCCTACCAGGGTGCCGGCGCGCACCTCCTCACGCCCTACAAGGGACGCGACAAGCCCGAGCCGCAAAAGGACGCCAACCGAGCACACGCCAGGCTCCGCGGCCGCGGCGAACGCGCGAACGCGCAGCTCAAGTCACGGCGAATCCTGCGGAAGTGCGCTGCTGCCCCCACCGCGCCGGTCGCCTCGCCAAAGCCATCCACACCCTGCAACTCCGCGAGACCACAGCACGCTGAAAAGGCACACGGGTGTCCCAGATGTGGGCTGGTCGTTGGTGTGGCGGGCGGACAGTTCTTGATCGACTGCCACTGGCGCATCCGGCTTCGTGGCCACGGCCAGGAGTGGTCCTCTTAACCGATGACCGCTACCGGTCTTCGGGGTGTCGACTTCGATTCACATGCTGCTGCTTGGAGGATATCAAGTAAGGACTGCGGAGCTTTAAAGTATGTCCAGATTGCTTGCACTAACTTCCAATCTACGAGCAGAACGGCTGTTGCCTTGGAGCTATCGATTAGCTGCAGCCGGTTCGCGATGCTGGCTATCGTTGCGGCTCCGTGGCTCGACCTGCAGTTTTGGCCGGAGAGCCGATCGTTGAGGAGCCGCTCGGTGCCCCATTTCCTCGAGATTCCGCTCAGGGACGGTGAGCGCATGCTCATCGAGATGACCGACGAGGAGGCCGGTCTCTCTCCGGTCGGGCGCGGCCGCGACGTCATCGAGACTCTCCCCGAGAGTTTCACCGCGGCGTTGGGTCGTGTGCGGCTCTTCACCGAGGAGATCTTCGAACAGACGCGGCGGTATCGACGTCAACCGGATCGAGTGGCTGTGGAGTTCGGGCTCAAGTTCTCCGCGAAGTCGGGAATCGTGATTGCGGAAGCGGCGGGGGAAGCTTATCTCAAGTTCATTCCTGAATGGACGCGGGGGGTGTCTGCTGCTCAGCCCCCGGAGAGCGACGACGATGACGGGCTGAGCGGTGGTGATGATCTTGACCAGTGACACCTCGCCGGAGAGGACCGAAGTGGGCAGCGGGTCCCCCGATACGCCAATTGCCCGCGCCTTGGCCAGGATCCTCGATCAGGAGAACAGGCATGTCGGTTTCGGGCTCTTGGTTGCTGCAGGCCGGGTAGTCACCTGTGCTCACGTCGTCGCCGAATCGATGGATGAGGCAGCAACTCTGGTGACGCCGCCTAAACGCAGGCGGGTGCGACTGGACTTTCCATTCTGCGCGCCTGGGCGGATCCTGACCGCGGCCGTTGCGGCGTGGTGCCCCATGGCCGAGGATGGCAGCGGTGACGTAGCGGGTCTCGATCTGGATGACCAGGTCCCCGACGGTGTGCGGCCGCACCCCATGGCACATGGTGGGGGCGTCCGCGAGCACGAAGTGTTGGCCTACGGATACCAAGATCCCGACAGTGAGCGCGCACCCACCTGGGTGCCGGGAACGATAGTGGGTGAAGCACGGCCAGGCTGGCTCCAATTAGGTCTGCACGAGCAGACGGGCGGCCTTCGCGTCCGACGCGGGTTTAGCGGCTCACCCGTCATGGACAGGCAGAATGGTCAAGTCGTTGGTCTCGTCACACAAGCCTATCTACCTCAGAACATGTGGTTGGCCTATGCCACCAGTACGGAGGTCGTACTCCGAGCATGGCCCGACCTCCATTCTGCCATGCTGCCGGCGTGCCCCTTCCGGATGCTGGCTCCTTTCGAACCCGCTGACCGGGACCTGTTCTTCGGCCGAGAGGAGCAGGCTGCCCAGACAGTCGACAAGATCCTGGGCAACGACCATATGCTGGTCACCGGTGCCTCGGGAGCAGGAAAGACCTCACTTATCAAAGCGGCAGTCATTCCGACGCTCCAAGAGCACGGCTGCGGCGTGCTTCCGGTCCGGCTGACGCGCGATTCCCTATGGAGCTCTATCGCTGCCGCGGTAGCCGAGCGAGAGCATCCGGCCTCGGGAGACGAACGCACGGCCGCGGAAAAGGCGCTCACAGACGAGTTCAAGGCTGCTGGATCAACCGATGCTGCAAGGAGACTCGCTGAACTTCTTGGCAACGACCGGGTCGTCCTTGTCGTCGATCAGTTTGAGGAAGTCCTGCGTGATCGGCAAGATGATTCGTTGCAGGACTTGGTGGCCGAACTCGGGCGACTCCCTTCGATCCGCCGTGGGAGCGGGGGACCACTTGTGCGAGTCGTCATCGTTATGCGGGAAGACAAGCGCGCTGAACTCCTTAGGCTTGCGCCGTTCAACGCAGCGCCGCCGGCAGAGCTTCTCCTCGGGCCCATGAGCGAGGAACAGTTGCGTGCGGCCATTGAAGGTCCTGTGCGCCGCACCCGCTTCGTTCGGTTCGAGGAAGGGTTGGTGGATCTCATTATGGATGAGATCCATGTCCAGCCTTACTCGCTGCCGACGTTGCAGGTTGTGCTAACGGAGTTGTGGGGTCGCCAAGAGCCGGACGGACTGCTGAGACATGTCGTCTACCAAGAGTTGAACCAGGGCGCCGGCCCTCTGTCGACGCACCTGGAGCGGGTGTGGCATGAAGTAGGGTCCGATGTCCAGGAGGCAGCACGACGCCTGTTCCTTCACCTCGTTGTTCCGTTGGAGGGCGGCGGCTTTGCGCGGCGGATCGTGGCGCGCGAGGAGGTCGATCCGCAAGTATGGGGCGCGGTCGATGCGTTGGCGGGACACCGACTACTTGTCTTGCGCGGCACTGCGTCGGGTGATGCCTCTGTCGAGCTTGCGCATGACGCGCTGATCGAGCAATGGGGCGCCCTTGCCGAGCATTTGGCGGCCAACCGCGATCTGCTCGCCTGGCGCGATGACCTACGCAGGATGGTCGCGGCGTGGACACAAAATAACTGCCGCCCGGGACATTTGCCACATGGTTCTGCTCTCACTCAACAGTTGGCGCGGATGCGACAGTATTCCGTGGATGTGGGGCCACGCGAGCGCGAGTTCCTCAATGCTGGCCGCACCGCGCGCAGGAAGCGCAGGAGGCGGTACGGAGCGGCATTCGCCACGGTGACTGCTCTGCTAGTTAGCCTTGGCGTCGTCGCACTGACGCAGGGAAACGCCGCGACCCAGAACGAGCGCGACGACCTTTCTCGACGGCTGGCCGTTCAGAGCCAGACCCAACTGGAGTCGGAACCCACGATGGCCGCGCTACTGGCGGCGGCGGCGTGGAAGACCTCGAATACTCCTGAAGCCCGTTACAGCATGCTAGCGGTGGAGCACAGCCCGAACCGCGCCACGCTCACGGACGCAACCGGCACCACGCACGGTGGAGCCTTCAGCCCGGACGGAAAGATACTCGCGACGGGGGGAGGTAACAACGATGAATCCGTTCGCCTCTGGGATGTGCGTGCTCACAAATTTATAACGCAGTTGCAGACAGGCCAGGACACAGTCTGGAATGTCGCCTTCAGTCCTGACGGCCGACAGATCGCGGCAGCATGCAAGTTCAACGCCGTCGTACTAGTCGACCTGACAACTAAACGTCAGCAAGTGTTGAAGATTCCTTCGGGGAGTATCGATGATGTCGCTTTCAGCCCCGATGGCCGCCTTGTGGCGGGCGCGGGGCTCGGTGTCCATGTGTGGGATGCCGCAACGGGCCGTGAGGTCATCGCGCCGGTCCGCGCCGGCGAAGGGACTTCGTCGGTGGCCTTCAGTAGAAGCGGTGATCGGCTGATCACTGCGGGCGCGGACGGCATCGTGCGGTTCTGGACCCTTTCGGGCAAACCTGCGGGCACGATCGTGGCTTCTCGGGGAGCCCGGCCAGAGGACGTAGCCCTCACCGGAATGGACCTGAGCGCCAGCGGCTCCATGCTGGCTACTTCGGACGGCCGGGGCCGCATCAGACTTTGGGACGTGGCCTCCCGTCGACCGCTGCCAGGAACTCCTACGGGAACGACCCCGGCTTTCAGCCCCGATGGTCGGATCCTCGCCTACAGCAGTGACAACGCGATTCGGCTGTGGGACATCGAGGGTCGTCAACCCATCGGATCGCCCCTGTCCGGCCATGACGGCGATGTGCACGGAATCTCGTTTAGTCCTGATGGCAACACGCTCGCCACCACGAGCGTCGACAGCACAGTCCGTTTGTGGGACATCGCAACTTACCGCCCATCCCTCCCCCCGCTTGTCGTCGCGTCAGGAAAGGACTTGGCCGCCGGCCAGATCAGTGGCGGAGCGGCCTCACCCCCGGATGTTCCGGGAGGCGTGGAACGACTGGCCTTTAGCCCGGACGGTCACACTCTCGCCACCGGCGGAGCCGATGTGCGGATGTGGGATATGGACAGCCGCACACAACGCGGCGATCCCCTCACCGTTGTCGACAGAGGCGACGGCTCCAGAATCATTGTCCGTGACGTGGCGTACAGTCCCGACGGGCGATATCTTGCCGCGGTCAACGGCGGACTCATCGACCCCTCCCTGATCTGGGACTTGCATGCCAGCCCTCCGGCGCCGAGACCTTTCCAGGAGAACGGCGAGCCACTCAACCTCTGGAGCCTGGTCTTCGCTCCCGATGGGCGTCGCCTAATCACCATCGATAACAACGGTCCTGTTCGTATTTGGGAAACCGAATCGCTGCGACAGCTCGCACAGATTCCAGACGACGTCTCGAATGTCAATGACATCGCCATCAGCCCAGACGGTCGACTTCTGGCCACGGCGGACACCGCCCACCTCACCGTCCGGCTCTGGGACCTGGACCGTCGTAAGGTCATCGCCACCATCAAGACAGGCCACACCGAATCCGTCGCCTCGCTCGCCTGGGCTCCGCAAGGGCCGACGCTGGCCAGCGGTGGGTATGATCCGACCCCCCGGTTCTGGAACGCTGATACACATCTGGCGATCGGCACCCCGCTCAAGGGACACACCAGTGCGGTCTTCGCCCTTGCCTTCAGCCCGGATGGCAGGACACTGGCAACGGCGGGCGCCGACCGAACCGTGCGCCTGTGGGACGTCAGTACTCGGCAGCCGATCGGCCCGCCGCTCACCGGACACACCGGTGACGTCATGTCCCTTGCGTTCCGACACGACGGCAAGCTCCTGGCCAGCGGCAGCAGAGACGGCACGGTTCGCTTCTGGGACGTCACACCGACCGCAGACCTCGGTGCGACGATGTGTCGGATCGCCGGCCGTTCGCTCACCTCGGCCGAGTGGCGGCGGTACACCTCGGGACAGGAGATGCCCTCTGTCTGCGGATAATGCCGCACAGCGTGGCCAGAATGGCCCGGAGGCGGGACAGAGATGATCGGCCGTCCGGCCAACTCGTTGCAGCACAGCCGCCGCATCCGGGTTCTGGGCGCCAGCGCTCACCCGGACGCTGCGTGGATGACCCAGGCGGTCCTGAACCTAGTCATGGACCTTGAGGACGCCGGCTGCCCGGCACAATTTTTAATCCGCGACCGCGATGGCAAGGTCACTGAGCTGTTCGACGCCGTCCTAACCGATGCCGGCATCCAGGCGGTGCTCACCGGGGTGCCGATGCCGAGGATAAACGCGGTGATGGAACTGTAAATCCTGATTGCCGCCGTGAGCTCCTCGACTGCACCCTGATCTGAAACCAGCGGCTCCTGCTCCAGGCCCTCCGCGAGTTCGAGACTTTCTACAACCAGCATCGGCCTCACCAGGCATCGCCAACGCCCGCCCGTTGAGCCACCGCCTCCATCGATCACCGAACTGGAGGAGATCCCTCAACTTGAACGTCCGAAGAACGCAACGTCGTGGCGGAACCCTCAACGAGTACGAACGTGCCGCTTGACCTGCGCGGACGAGGTTTCGGCAGCGACAAGGGCGGAATACGGGGTTGGCTCAGAATCGCCTCGTCGGGACTGCTGTATTGGGAGACTCAGACGGCGGGACGTGGATGGCCGCCTCAGGAAACAATCTCGCCAGCATTCTCGCATCGAGTCCTTCGGCGGTGAGGCTGGCGGCGGTGAAGCGGCCGTGGCTTGTTTCGCCTAGGGCGAGCACACGCCACCGTTTCTTCCGGCGCTCGAGGAAGAAATCCTGGGTGTTGTGCACGCCTACTCCCGGCCCCTGCATACTGACGTAGGCGTACCGACCTCTGCATAGGCTGATGCGGAGGGCAGCGCCAGATGGCAACTGGAGGAGGCGTCCGAATTCAGGGGCATTGCAGAGCGGAGGTGCTGCGGCGCTGTTCTTCGACGGCACCGCCGCGACCCGGGACGGCGATGCGCCGGATGCGGGGTGGTTGGAGCATCCCGTGATTAGCGCCGCCATGCAGGACGCGGCTGCGCAGGCGACCGCTGCAGACGCCCTCATCCGCATGGCCGTGGATGCGAGACAGTTGGGGCGAGCAGATGCCAGTCTGCTGTCTTGGTGGGCGATGCCACGCTGGCGCAGATGGTCCTGACTGCTGCATCGGGGTCGGTATTCCAAATCAGCACCGATCCGTTGGTGTAGGTCGCGACGACTGCGTGGCCGTCGCGGCTGGCGGCGACTGAGGAGACCGAGGGCGCTCCTGCAGCAGTGAGGCGCCCGATTTGAGACGCCTTGCCGTTGGCGTCGATCTGCCAGAGCAGCACGACGCCCCCGTCGTCGCCGCTCACGAGCCGGGTGCCGTCCGCGCTGAGCGCGAGTGCGGTCACCGGAGCGGCATGCCCGGTCAAGGTGGTCAGCAGATGCGACGCATCCGGTTTCGAGACGTCCCAGATCTTCACTGTGTGGTCACCGCCCGCACTGATGAGTCGGCCCCGTCCCGGATCGAAGCGGAGCGCGGCGACGTTCCCCGGGTGCGCGTCCAGGGTCTTGACCAGGTGAGGGCGCGAAGGTTCGTCGATGTCGAACACACGCACCTGCGCACCGCTCCCGTCGGCGAGCAGATGATCCCGCGCGTCGAGCGCGACGCTCTCGGCGATCTGGTTGCCCTGGTCGTCTACGGCCAGTTCGTGGGGGTCGGAGGGGTCGGTGAGGTTCCACAGCGTGGTGAGCCCCACCCCGGTCGCCGCCAGTGTCCGGCCGTCGTCTCCGAAAGCCAGCGCGTCAGTCCTGCCCGCCCTGCCGGGCAGGCGCGCCAACTCGGTGATTCCGCCATCGGTCCATCGCCAGAGTTTGATGACGTTATCGGCGCCGACGTTGGCCAGCAGGGAGCCATCGTTGCTCACTGCGATGGCCTGCACGAAATTCTGGCCTACGATTCCCGGGCCCTGGCTGCGCGACAGCACACGGGGACGGCTGCCACTCAGGTCGACCAGGGTGACGCGGCCGAGCGCGTCGGCGAACGCGAGCGCCCGGTCGTCGGGGCGAAGCACCGCTCCGGCCTCGAATCCGTCGCCCATCCGACCCCAGCGTGCGCCCGCGCAGTTCACATCCGTGCGGGCGCGAATCTCGATGCGGAACTCATGCGCTGAGGCGAGCAGCCGTCCGTCCGAGGTCACGGCCGACGGGGGCGGAAGGGTAGCGGTCGACGCGGGCGACTCGGGAGAGTCCCATGGGCAGGCCGCAGGGGCGATGGTGACTGCTGGGGAAGCCGGGACGGTCGTTGTGGCGCTGTCGGCGGCTCCGATCCGGTGCGGCTTACGCGGATCGCGGACATCCCACACGCCGTCGCGTCCGATGACTGTAGCGCCGCCTGCGCTGAGGTATCCGTTGCGGGTTGCGATGGTGCTCAGCCGCTGTGGGTTCTGCGCCTCACGGACATCGAGGATGAGCGTGCGGGTACCGCCGATCACCAACGTCTGCCCGGCCCGATCCTGTGACAGCGCCGGGACGGTTCCGGTGCGAGGCACCATGCTCACCGATAGCCGCGGTGCCTCGGGTCGGGACACGTCCCACTCGCGTACCTGTGAGACGCCGGGATCCGCTTTCCCCTCGTCGGGATCCAGCGCCGTGTACAGGCGGTTCCCGTCGGGGCTGAACAGCATACGGGTCGCGGCGGCGGGGGAAGGGGGAAGCGAGACCATTCGGGCAGGTCCGCCGGGACGCTTCAAGTCCCACAGGCCGATACCTCCGCCTGAGGTAGCGACGGCCGCCACCCGTCCATCGCTGCGCACGGCCATCGACGTCACGGCGGTGTTCCCGGCTTGAAAGGAGGAGACGAACCGGCGTTGCCGAATGTTCCACAGGCGCACGACCGAGGACGTACCCACCAGCAGGGTCGTGCCGTCGGGGCTGTACGTCAGTGCGGTCACTTCGTCGGGTGCCTCAATGACGCCCGGTGCTGCCAAGCCTTGAAGGACGGCGTCGATCGCCTGCGGCGTATGTGAGCGCTCGTAGGCCAGTACGGCGAGTTGCTTCGCGACGTCCGGACGGGTCGCCATGAGTTGCCGAGCGGTGTTAGCCAGGCTGACCGAGTCGCTATCGGCCTGTGTGCTGCTGCGCTCATCCCACACGACCACGATGACGGCCGTCAGCATGGCCAGAACCGTGACGGTGATGGTGGCCACGATGCCTTGTCCGCGTCGCCGGGCTCGCCAGCGGCGGCGCGCGGCCGCGATGAATTCACGCTCGTCGGCGCTAAGCAGTGCCCCATCAGCATGCAAGCTCAGCTGGTCGAGTTCGGCGCCGGAGGGCAGGTAGGCCGGGTTCTTGTCCCCGTACAGCCACGCTGTACGCCTGCGACGCAGAGCGTCGCGGCGGACGAGGAAGTCATGGTGCGCATTCAGGTGGGCGGCGAGTGTAGGCCAGTGGTCGATGACGGCGTCGTGCGCGAGCTCAGCCGTCGCGGCGGTGCCGTGCCCGCGCAGCACGACCAAGCGGCTGCGGGACAGTGCCTCGGCGGCCAGGCGCTGCGGTTCGGTGAGCTCCGACAGGTACGCCCGTCGCCGCACGAACGCACCCGCTCCTCGAGCCTCAGGATCGATCGGGACGACCAGGTGGAGCATGAGTTCGAAGGCTCGTGCCCGGACGTCGGGTGCGGTCGCGTGCCAGACCTTGTCGAGATGCGCGGTCAGCGGTTGTTGGTCACGGCTGAGCCGCAGGTAGTCGCTGAGCCGGAGGGTGCCGTCGGAGGCCTTGGCCGTCCACAGCCCATCCAGGACTATCTGCAGGATCGGCAGTGAGTAGGGGCGGCCGCGGAGGTCGTCGAGGATGCGGTCGACCAGACCGTGCTCGTACCGGGCGTACCCGGTTGCGCGTAACGGACCCTCGATCGCCTCGCGGAGTTCGCCGAGGTTCAACGGCCGTACTCGCACCTCGGCAGGTCGCCGCGCTCGGAAAGCAGGCGCGTTCAGCAGGTCGGTGAGCAGGTCCTCGCGGACGACCAGGACTGCGCGGGCGGCCGGCCGGCCGTCCGCACGCCGGAGCATGGTCAGGTCGACTAGCTCGGCCAGCACGCGGTCGGCCTGGGCAGGGTCTTCGCGCATCAGCTGCTCGAACTGGTCCCAGACGAGTACCACAGGCCGGCCGTCCAGCGAGTCCGACAGGCGATGCATGCGCTCGCGCGCCCCGCTAGGCGGGCTGCGGTCACCGTCCAAAGTTTCCTTCGGCACGTTCACCGCCGCTGCTATCGCAGCCCACAGACCTCCATCCGGGGTGGCGCGCAGAGAGACAACGGCATGTCCGGTTTCCTCGAGTAGTGGGACGACCCCCGCTTCCAGAAGCGAGGTCTTGCCCACGCCCGATGGCCCTTGGACGATCGTGACCTCGTTGCCGGTGATGACCTCGAGAGCTGTACGTGTCGCTCTCTCGCGCCCGAAGAAGACGGCACTGTCGGCGGCTCCGAACGGCGCCAAGGCACGGAAGGGGCACGCGCGATCGAAGAATTCACGCAGCTCCGGCCACGCTTGGTAGACGTGATCACCTGACACCGCGTAGGCGAGCCACATGTTGCTGCCCAACCAGGCGACCGCGACAAGGCCAATCACCTGGCCGGTACGCCGGTCCCAGACCGGCCCGCCACTGAACCCGCGGCGGATCCGCAGCCCGCCGGTGGAAGGGCGTGCGCCGATCTGGAGCCGTCCCCCGGCGACCTCACCAGCGATTTGGCCGGGCACCCAGGTGGGCGCTTGGGCGGTATCGGCCTCTTGGTACCCGTAGGCGAGCACTTCGTGGTCATCGTAGGCGCCGCCGCGCGCCATTCCTGAGTGCCGTGCCCATGCGGGCGGCTCACCGACGATCTCCAGGCCGGCGATGTCGCCGGTGTTCTCGTCATCGTCCATCGGCACCCAGACGGCGACCCGAGCCATGACTTGCGCATGCGGCCGGACGAAGGGGAACGCCAGCCGGACCGTGCTACTCGGCGCGTCTACCAGGTCGCTTGACTCCCCCACGGCCTGCGCGACCACATGGGCGCAGGTGACGACCTTGCCTGGCGCGGCGAGCAGACCGAACCCGCAGTGCTCGCCGTCCTCGTCCAGGACACTGACGAGCGCCGCGGCGAGTTCCTGCACGCCGACCGAACCGGCGTCGGCCCGCGCTGGCGCCGGGTGCTCGAAGAGGTCATCGACAGACAGAGGGCATCTCCTGACTCGTGGTGTAGCGCCGCCATTCGGATTCGGTGAGCGGACGTCCTGCGATGCGGCACATCTGCGCGGCTAGGTCGCCGGTGGGCGTCTGGTCCCAGAAGCGGACGAGCCCGTCGGGGCCGCCCGTGGCAAGGATCCTGCCGTCAGGGCGGAAGGCCAGGTCGCTGATGCCGCCGCGGTGTGCGCTGATCGGCGGGCCGATCGGCTGCCGGGTGTCGACGTCCCACAGCCGCATCGTCTCGTCCATGCTCGCGGTGACCAGGGTCCTGCCGTCGGGGCTGAACACCAGCTGGCTCACGCCCTGGGTGTGGCCCTCGAGCGGGGTGCCGAGAGGCAGGTGCGTGCGGGCGTCGAACAGGCGTGGCGTCGGGTCATAGGCGCCGGTGGCGACGACGGATCCGCGCGACGAGAACGCGACGGTGTAGATCGAGTCCGCGTGCCCGGTATTGATCCTCGCGACGAGCTTGCGCTTTTGAAGATCCCACAGCCGCAGGGTGAGGTTGCCGTCGTCGGCGCTGGCCATCAGCCGGCCGTCGGGGCTGAGCGCGATGTCGTTGATGTTGGTGACATCGTCGGAGATCACGGCGAGTTGCTTCAGGGAGGCGGTGTCCCAGATCCGCACGGGGCCCCTGTTACCCGTCGTCACCATCCGCCCACCGGGTTGGAACGCGACGGCCGTCAGCACGGAATCATTGGGATCTTCGCCGTCCATGATGATCGGCCGCGCGACCGGCGGATCCGCGCGCAGATCCCACAGCAGCGATGGCTCGCCCGGCCTGGCGTTGATCGTCGCCAGATATCGGCTGTCGGGGCTGAAGGCCATATCACCGAGCTCGGACTCCCCGTCGGAGCCCTCGGAGACGCCCAGCGGCTGCCCGCGCTGCGTCCGGCTTGCCAGATTCCACAGATGGACGTGTCGGTGTCCCGTGGCAAGCGTCCGGCCGTCCGGGGAGAAACGCACCTCCCCGGTTCCCGCCTCGGAGGATTCGTCCGGCGCTCCGGGCGCAGCGGACGCGGGAATGGGATCGGCGACGCGCAGGGCGGGCATCGAGGGCCGGTAGGCCGAGATATCCCAGAGCCGAACCGTGGTGTCGGCACTGGTGGTGGCCACCGTTCGGCCGTCGCGGCCGAAGGCGATGTCGGTCACGCTCCCGACGTGGCCGGTCAGCGCGGCGCCGATGGGTTGCCTGGCCGCTACATCCCACAGCTTGACGACCTTGGCGTCGTCGGCGTCGGTAAAGCCGATGATGGAGCCATCCAGGCTGAAGGCGGGCAGACCGCCGCGGAAGGAGCCCGGCAAGGCGCGGCGGGTGGCGACGTCCCACAACCGGACGCGGTGCTTGCCATCAGAAGTGACCAGCATGCGTCCGTCCGGGCTGAGGTCCATGCCGAGGACCGCTTGGTCCGGCGGTCGAATGACGGTGTCGGAGGTGGGCGGGGGTGTCGCGGGCGTGTCCGCGACCTTGATCGTCCCGGCCGGGCGGCCGGTGAGGGTCCAGAACCGCACGTGGCCGTCCTGCCCACCGGTGATCAACTGTCGTCCGTCTCCAGTGAAGGCGACCTGGTCGGAGCCGTCCGGTGTATCGATCGGCGGGATCACCTGTTCGCCGGTGGCGGTGTCCCATAGATAGACGCCGCCGCCCGCCCCGGCCACCAGTCTCCCGTCCGGGCTGAACGCCACGTTCTCGATGGTTCCCGGCGGAGTGTTGAGCACCTTCCTGCCGGTGCCGTCCACGTTGATCAGGACGACCGAGTGCACCTTGGAACCGGCGGCAACGCGCCTTCCGTCGGGGCTGAAGGCCACGCCGAAGACGCTGTCCTGGCCGGTGTGGAGCTGGCGGAGGAACCTGTGTGCGTGCATGTCCCACAACCGGACGGACTCGTCGTTGTTGCCACCGCCGGTGGCGAGGATTTTCCCGTCCGGGCTGAAGGCCCCGGCCAGTGACGACCCGGCGGTCCCGGTCAGCGTCGCACGATTGGGGGTGTGCTGCACGGCGAGCATGCTGTAACGCGCCTCCGGGGTCTCGGAGGTCTTCCATGCTGCGGCGGCCAGCAAGGCGGCTAACGTCGGGTCGGATTGCAGCTGCGTCCGGCTTTGCTGTGCGAGTCTCCGCGAAAGGTCGTCGCGCTGCGTCTGGGAAGCGGCGTCACCTTGCGACAGCCCGTACAGGACGGTGACCGCGATCACCGACGCCACCGTGGCCAGGGCGGTGCCGAACCAGACTCGGCGCTTGGTGCGTCGGGCCCGTCCGGCGCGCAGGAACTCTCGCTCGGGCGGGCTCATGTGCGTGGAGTAATCGCGCATGCGGGCCAGGCCGTGTCTGAGCGCTGGGCCGTGCAGAAGCAGGCCCGGCCGCTTGCCGTCGCGGCGCCAGGTGGTCATCGTGCGGCGCAGGTCCTCGCGCCAAACGAGCAATTCGCGGTTGTCGGCAAGGTAACGGGCGAGCGTCGGCCACTGTTCGATCAGAGCGTCGTGAACCAGCTCGGCGGTGGCGTCTCCGGAGGCGGTGCCGCGCAGGACCAGCAAACGGTGTCCGGCTAGAGCGTCGACGGCTGCCCACGTCTGTGCCTCGATCTCACCACGAGTAACGACTCGGCGTGCGAACCCTCCGTTCTCCAGCGGCACGACCAAATGGAGGAACAGGTCTTGCGCGGCGGCCCTGGTGTCCTCGGCCAGTGACCGCCACACCCGCTCCAGGTGTGCCGCGAGCGGGCCGCCGCCGTGCCCGAGCTCCTGGTAGTCGGTGTGCCGCAGCGTGCCGTCGGGGCCTTGGCGCGACCACAGCTCGGTGAGGACCACCTGAAGAGCGGGCAGCGAATATGGCTGGACATGGATTTCGTCGATGATGAGGTCGGCGAGACCTTCCTCGAAGTGAGCGAAGCCGCTGCGCCGAACCGGTTCCTCGATGACGGTGCGCAGCTGTCGCCGGTCCATCGGGCCGAGCAGGACCTGGTTCGGCGGCGAAGCGTTGTAGGGAGCCAATGCGAGCAACTCACCGATTCTGTCATCGCGCATGACGATGACCACCCGAATGATCGGGCCGCCTTTCCACCGGGCAGACGGCAGCCGTCCCAGCTCGGCCACCAGGTCGCCGTGTTGGACCCTGGTGTGCAGAACGTCCTCGAACTGATCCACGATCAGCACGACACGGTCGCCGCCAAGGAGATCGGCGAGCTTGCGGGCGGCCTTCTGCGTCCCGGCCGCGGTCAGCTCGCGGGTGAGCAAGGCTTCGCTGTGCAGCCGCTCGGCCCCAGCGCCTGGATGCCGTCGTTCAGCGAGCGTGGCTGCGATGGAGCCCCACAGGGTCTCGCGGGTAAGCCGGATTGAGAGAACCTGGTGGCCGCGCTCGCGTAGTTCGGGGGCGACACCGGCGCGGACCAACGACGTCTTTCCGGCTCCCGACGCCCCCGCCACCAAGGTGTGCTCGGAGTTCAGGACACACGCGACGGTTCGTGCCACGGCCTCGTCGCGACCGAAGAACAACTCGCGGTCGGAAGCCTCGAATGGGACGAGCATCCGGAACGGGCAGGAGGCCAGAGCCGAGCGCCGCAGCTCCGGCCATGCGTCCAGGACGACCTCGGCCGTCGTCGCATAGGCCAGCCACATCTCCTCGCGCAAGTAGGCCTGGGTCACTAACCCGATGACCTGACCGTTCTGCTCATCCCACACCGGTGACCCGCTGAACCCCTGGCGGATGCGGAGGCCACCGGTCTCCTCATGGAGGCCGAGCTGCAACCAGCCCGGACGCGCCTCGGCGATGACCCGTCCGGGCACCCATGTCGGCACGCTTTCGGAGTCCGGGTCCTGGTACCCGTAGGCCAGCATCCGGTGACCGTGGATCCGCCCGGGGCGAGCGATGGCGTGCGGACGCACGCCGGCGGGAACTTCGTCGTCCAGTTCAAGCCCGGCGACGTCGCCGCTTCCGTCCTTGTTCATCGGTCGCCAGGCGACCACGGCCGCGGTGAGCACGCGTCCAGGAGCGACGAAGGGAAAGTCCAGCCGGACTCGGCGGCGCTGCGGCGGACTTCGCAGCGTCATGTCTTCACCCATTGACTCGGCCACGACGTGTGCGCAGGTGACGGCCCTGCCCGGCGCCATGAGCAATGCGAATCCCACGTGCCGGCCCTGCTGGTCGAGTACTCGGGCCAGCGCTCGGGCCAGCGGGGTATCCGGCGATCGGGGCAAGGCAGAGCGCTCGTGGTCCTTCGTCCGGACCGACGGTCCGTTACTGCTCAGCGACATCACCGTTTCCGTCCGTGTCGCTGCGTGCGTCGCCATCGTCCGCGTCATCATCGTCGCCCGCGAGGGGATCGGCCTCGAGGGTTCCGCGGGCCCATTCCGCGACGAACTTCAGGCTCGCCTCACCGCCGGCCTCGGCGATCACCAGCCCCGCTTTCGCCGAGAACTTTAGGCCGAACTCGATGGCTACTCTGTCGGGTTGGCGGGGATAGCGGCCGACCTGGTCAAGCACCTCTGCCGTGAAGGACCGCACTCGCGCCAGCGAGGCCGTGAAGCTCTCTGGCAGACGCTCGATGACGTCGTTCGTCCGGCGCCCCACGGGTGCCAGGCCGCTCTCGTTCTCGCTCATCTCGACGAGGATGCTGTCGCCGTCGCGCAGCGGGATTTCGATGAAGTAGGGCACCGGGACTGCTCCTCGCCACAAGAACGTCAGCCGGTCTGGGTGCGACCGGCGGCATTGAAGAGAGGCCAAGATATTCGACAGGTCGCACTTTCCGCAGCTGAAACGCCATGCCCCTCTGTTTGCCGTTTCTGTCGTAGAAGACTACTGCTACAAGCAATGCGGAAGAATATAGTATCTCGGCATACGTTTCAACGGAGTCAGCTCGGCGATGGTTTCTAGACGGAGGCATTGGATGATCTAGGCCATCAGCGGCCACGAAGCGGCGTTCTTGAGCTTCCCCCGGTTCCGCAACACCTCATCTGAGTTGACCTTGATTAACTTGGGAAGGAAGTGTCTCGTGCCACCACCTCACCCGCCCGAGCTCAGGCGTCGCGCCGTCGAGTTGGCCCGGACCGACGACAAGTCGGTCACCGCGCTGGCCAAGAGTCTGGGTATCAGCCAGTCGTGCCTGCGCAACTGGATCCGCGGGGCCGACATCGAAGAAGGCCACCTGGACGGCCTGAGCGCCGGCGAGCACAAAGAGCTGGTCGAGCTGCGCCGAAGAGCCCGACAACTGGAGTTGGAGAACGAGATCCTCAAGCGGGTTTGCCGCCTACGTCGCTCGCGAGAACGTGCTCCCAAAAATGAGGTACTCGCTGGTCCGTGAACTTGCCGAGAACGACATCCCCGTCGCGGTGGCCTGTCGAGTGTTAGGAGTTTCCCGGTCCGGTTACAGCGACTGGATCGGCAGACCCGCCTCGATTCGGGAGCAACACAACACCGAGCTGGTGAAAATGATCAAAGAAATCCATGAGGAGTCAAGCCAGAGCTACGGCTCGCCGCGGGTGCACGCCGAGCTGACGTTGGGACGGGGCGAGCGGGTGAGCCGCAAACGGGTCGAGCGGCTGATGCGCGAAGCCGGAATGCAGGGGAAGTACTGGCGTAAGGGGCGCCGGAACCTCGTGGGCGTGGTCCGATCTCCACTGCCGCAGAATTCCGGCGCCAATAAAATGAGATGGCGTCTTAAGGCGGCCACGGTGGACGTTGATCCGGGGACCGGCTGCTGCTCCTCTTTCTAAGGGCCGCGTGCAGTTCGTGGCGTCCTGACGCCAGCAGGTGATGCGCCGTCATCACCGTCTCCTGACCGCAGGTGAGGTGCACCAGTGCCGTGTCCATCGCCGATAGGGCGTGTCCGTCCGGCTGTTTGGCCGCTTCCTGGTCACGGAGTCGTGTCGCCTGCCTGGTCATGACCACCGAGAGGTGGTGTAGCACCTCGACCGTAGCTGTGAGCGGCTCCAGCGCCTTGATGGTCTGTGCCAGAGTGAGGGCGTCGGTGGATTGACGTACCCTCCGCAGGACAAGTTCCGCCAGGTCCGCCAGGGCGTCCAGTACCTCGATCATGCTGATTCCGGCAGTGCCGTGGTGGGCTGGTTCTGCTTGAGGGGCCGGTTCGCGGGTCACGGCCGTCCCATGCTGGCCCACTGCTCAACGACCTGTTCGTCGACTGGCTCGGTGGCCAGGGTGGCGGACGTGGGTGGTAGCCCTGCTCGGCGGTCGGGGGTGGCTTGGCGCAGGGTGGGCTGGTGTTTGATGAGGCGGGTCGCGCCGTGGGTGGTCAGCAACGCCCACGAGGCCAGGACTGTCGCGGTCAGCGCGAGGAGCGGGGGGACGTCCTGCGAGGGCGGCAGATCATCGGCGGGTTCCTCTCCGGATGAATCGGTGGACAGTCTGGGGGCGATGGTGGTGGCGAAGCGGGTGGGGGCCAGGGGCCCAAATTCCCGCAGGACGCTCAGGGCCTGGTAGCGCGGTCGGCGACGCTGGAGGATGTCGTCGCCGACGGCGACCCGGTTGTCAGCCCACCACGCCATCCATATCCCGTCCGGAATGGATCCCCAGTGGCAGGCGATGAGCGGCACGCCGAGCCCGTCGTAGCCGATGCCGTCTGCCCACCGAAGGAGGCCAGCTTGGGTGGGTGGTTCCGCGATCGGGGTCAGGCCTCGATAGGTGTCCTTTGCGGCGTTGCGCGAGGTGTAGCTGACCATTTGGCTGCCGAGGGTCACAGCGGCGGCGGTGACCGCCTCGTCGAGCCCGTACACGTTCGCCTTGGCGAATCGTGCGGCCTCGTCGGCCGCCAGTGCTCTGGGCTGCCGGTCGGCGGGGAGGGCGGCGATGGCCGGTGGGGCGTTAAGCCTTCCGGCGAGGGCGTGCTCGCTGGCCCATAGTGCTTCGCCGTACCTGATGATGCAGCGATGGGTCGCGCGGCGCAGGTGGAACAGGTGATCGATCCGCTTGTGGGGATCAGGGGCGGCGAACGGGTCGATGTTGAGAGGATCCGGCGGGGTCATCGCACGAGTTCTTTCGGTTCCGTTGGGCGTTGGGCGTTGGGCTTGCTTCGAAGCCACCGGGGCGCGGCGTTGGGGGCGCTGGCGAGTACGGTGGCCACCACTGGGGCAGCCAGCAGCACTGCGGCTCCGACCGGCCCGGTGAGGGCGAGGGCGTTGAAAAGCGTGTGCCCGATGATGATCGGGCCGACCCGGTGGGTGACCCGGTACATCCACCAGGCCGCGGCGGCGAATGCGACAGATGACAGGGCGGCGGCGCCGAGGTAGGCGTGCGGCACCACGCGCAGGACGCACACCGCCAGGAGGATCTGCCAGGCTGGTCGGCGTGCGGCGGCCATCAGCACGGCGGGCAGCGCGAGCAGGGGGATCTCTTCCCGCAGCCCGGCGGTCAGGGCTTGGGCTGCGAACAGAACCGGGTTGTGCAGGCCGGTGGCGTCGGCCTGCTCGGCCTGGCTGGTCACGGCCGGGCCCAACCGTGCGATCCAGGTGTCGGAGAGCATCGCGATGGTGTGCCCGGCCAGGACCACGGCGCAGGCTGCGACCGCGTCCTTATCCCAGCGCCGCGTGACCTTCGAGGCCAGTCGGCTTTGCCAGAGCGGCGTGTTGGTGTCCGCAGCGATCTGTGCGCATAGCCACGCGCCCGCCCCGGCCAGTAGCAGTGTCGCGGCGGTGTCGGCGGCTTGGCCCAGGAGCGGCATCAGCACGGCGCCGGCGATGGCGAGTCCTGCCGCGCGCCCCATCGCACCGCGATGCGTGGCGTGGCGGGCGCGGATCAGCAGCCAGATCCCGGCGGCGGTGAGGCTGAGGGCAGAGACGTTGACGTGGAGCGGGAGTCCAGGCCAATCGGTGTCGGCTCCGGCCATCTCTGCGAGGTTGTTCAGAGCCGTCGCCGCGTGGGGACCGAACAGCACGGTTATGGCGGCCGTGTCACGTAGCAGTGGGGACTGCGACATTGCGGGTTGCTCAATTCTGGGTCGAATCGGGGACACCGGTTCTTCGGGGGAGCGCGGTGGTGATGTCGGCCGAGTGATGTGTGACCACCGGCGCTCCTTCATCGGCGGGGCTCAGGGGACAGGGCGGTGGGCGATGCGGTCGGCTAGGGCCGCTCGCAGTGCCATCGGCGGATGCGTCGGTGCCAGGAACGCGGCTATGGCACCGGTGAGCCGAGACAGGCCCGTGCGGGTGGGCTGCGCGGCGCGGCGCATCGTCCAGAAGGCGCGGGCGGCGTCGGGGCCGGTGGTGCGGGCGGCGGCGTCGGCGGCGAGTTCGTTAGTCCAGCGCAGGAGCATCGTCGCCGCCCATACGGCTGGGGCAACGGCCATCAGAGCGGACAGGGGAAGGAGCAGGCCCATGCCCAGCCAGCCCGCCAGGCCGACCACCGCCAGCAGGTGGTTCAGCTGCAGCCAGGGGCGGCGGACGTGGTTGGTCTCGTGCGTCAGGACGTAGGCCAGAACGGCGGGCTTGTCCAGGACCCGGTCGCCGACCACGATGATTGGATGCCGCCGGTTGGGCAGCACGCCGGCGTTGAGGCGCATACGAGCGCAGTCACAGCCGGTGGTGTCCAGGGTGCAGTGATGGTCGGGCAGCCGGTCGGGGGAGTACACGTGGACGCGATCGGCTGCGGGGAACCGTTGGCGGATCCGCTCTTGGGCTCGAGCCAGGGCCGCGCGCGCGTCCGGATACAGGCCGGTGGTGAGTTGCTGCTCGTAGGCGTCGGCAGTGGCCCAGTCCACGCCTTGAAGGGGGTCGGCGCGGAAACCCACCCAGACACCCAGGACCGCCCAGGCGCCGACCAGGACGGCCAGGGTGCCGGTCACGCCCGTGGCCCAAGCGGGGGACAGCAGGGCCCGGGTTGCGATACCCAGGCCGGTGCCGCTGGCCAGGAGCAGTGCGGGGACGATCAGGATCCTTCGTCTGCTGGCAGCGTGACCGTCCTTGACGACGTACTTGGCGTGCATCGCCTCAGCGAAGTTGCGCTGTCGCGCCGATGTCTGTGCTGCTGGGGTGGGAGAGGTCGTATCGGCCACTTCTTCGCGTTCCCTATGGGTCGGATTGATTCTCTGGCGGAGGGGCTGGGGTCCTCCCCGCCCCGCGCCGGGCGGGGAGGACGGTCATGGCGGACTGGGCTATGCCGCGTGCTCTGGCCTGGTTTGCGTGTGTGCGGGTGGCAGCGCGGTGACGTGGGCCAGCCGGCGTGACCACTGGCCCTTGCCGTCGCCCAGGGCCGATTCGGCCAGGCGTCGCAGCTGGATGTCGCCGGTCCCTGCGGGCGCGTCGATGTGGAAGGCGTCGCGAACCATGCGTTCTATGGGACGGTCGCGGCGCAGCCCGGCCGCCGCGTGGATCTTCATCGCGGCCAGGACTGATTCCATCAGCGATTCCACGCCGCGGTACTTGGCGCTGATCAGCTCGTTGTCGCAGGGCTGCCCGCGGTCAAGCATGTGCGCGGCCTGATAGGCGAGGGTGCGGGCGGTCATCACCCGCTCGTTGATCTGCCCGATCCGCTGCTGGATGGTGGGCAGTTTGGCCAGTGGCTCGTTCCGGCGGTGGCGTTCCTTGACGAACGCGACGGTCTGCTCCAGCAGGGCCTGGTGGATGCCGAGCGCGACAGCCGTCAAGTTCGGGCGTCCGTACAGGACGCTGGAGCTGTAGGCGACGTCCAGCCCGTCGCCTTCGCCGCCGATCATGTTGTCGGCGGGGACCCGCACGTCGTTCAGGACCAGTCCACCGAAGGAGAATCCGTGCAGCCCCAGCGATTGCTGATGCGGGAGCACGTGGAGTCCGACCTGGTTGTCTTCGACCAGGAACGCCGACAGCGACCGGGACCCGGCTGAGGCGGGTCCGGTGCGGACGACCACGCCGTGCGGGCCGCCGAGGTGGGAGTTGCCGACGTACTGCTTGCGGCCGTTCAGCACCCAGTAGGCGCCGTCGCGATGGGCGGTGGCCTGCATGTCCAGCACGTTGCCGCCCGACCCTTCCTCGGTCACCGCGATCGTCGGCATGCAGTCACCTGCCGCGATCCGCGACAGCCACAGGCGTTTTTGCCCCTCGGTCCCGTAGTGGATGACCTTGGCGGCTCCGAGCTGGGACGCCTGGACCATGGCGCCCATCGCCCCCGACACCCGCGCCAGCTCCTCGATGAGGATCGTTTTGGCGAGGTGGCCGGCGCCCATGCCGCCGTACTCGCGGGGGATGGTCACTCCGAGCCAACCCTGCCGGGCGATCAGAGCGGAGGTCTCGACGTCGACGGATTGGCTGGACTCCATCCGGGCCACGCGCGGTGCGACCTCGGCGAGCGCGAAGGCACGGACGGCCTTGCGCAGGTCCTGGTGGTCGTCGGTCTCGAACACAGACACCATCCCCTTTCACATTCGTGGGGCCACTGCCGGACGGTCGGATCCGGCAGACGTCATCGCCGCGGCCTACTCAGCCGCCTTGTCGGCCGCCTGGTCAGCAGCCCTGGTAGTCGGCGCTGCGTCCAGTGCTGCGGCTGGCGTCGCCGTCGATGAGCTTCATCAGCTGTTGCGCGTGGTCCTTGATGAGTACGCGAGAGGGTTCTCCAGTGGACAGCGGCAGCCCGGTGGTGCCGACGATGCAGACGGTCCCCAGGAGTTGGCCGGTGGCCTGGTGGATGAGCGGGGCACCGGCGTAGGTACGGATCCCGATCAAGTCGACGACCGCGTTGGCGGCGAAGCGTGGGTGGGCGTACACGTCGGGCAGGACCAGGGCGTTGCGGCGTTGGACGACCTCGGGGCAGTAGCCGTGGTCGCGCCGCATGGTCCGCCCGACCCGGGGCTTGCCGTCCGGGCAGTGCAGGCCGATGAACTGCTGCTCGCTGGTGACCAGGTTGACCATGGCGTAGGGGACCTCGGCGCCTACGCCGAGCTGGGCGGCGAACGCGGTGGCCAGATCGGCGGCGAAGGCATCGAACCGCTCGGTCGCCTGGCCCAGGCCCAGGTCGGTCAGCAACTGGATCCGCTGCTGAAGCTCTGTCTCGGCGCCGGTATCGGCGGGGGTGTCGTAAGGCACGGGTGGACTCCCAAAGCAACGGGGTGTGAGGTCAGGTCCGGGCGGACAGGGCATGGCGGACCAGGATGATCAGCACGTTGATCACCGAGCGGGCATCGCGGGCGTCGCAGTCCGCCACCGGCACATCGGCGGGCAAGCCCAGGGCCTGGCGGACCGCCTCCGCCGGGTAGCGGTGGGCGGCGTTGTCGAACTGGTTGACCGCCACGACGAACGGGACATCGCGCTGCTCGAAGAAGTCCAGTGCGGGGAAGGCGTCGGCCAAGCGGCGGGTGTCGGCCAGCACCACGCCGCCGACCGCGTTGTGGGCCAGTTCGTCCCACATGAAGTCGAACCGGTTCTGGCCGGGGGTGCCGAACAAGAACAGCGTCATCGGCAGCGGCTTGGTGAGCGTGCGGCGGCCGAAGTCCAGCGTCACTGTGGTGGTGGTCTTGCCGTCCACGCCGGCCAGCGAGTCGACGTGCGCACCGGCGGCGGTCAGGCGCTCCTCGGTGGTCAGCGGCGGGATCTCGCTGATCGCGCCGACCATGGTCGTCTTCCCGGCACCGAATCCGCCGGCGATGAGAATCTTCAGCGCCAGCCGACGGGCCGCTTGATCCAGTTCAGGCGACGGCGAAGTCATGAGCTTCCAGCCCTTCCAGCAGCGCCTGCAGCAGGTGGGCACTCGGGCGTCCAGTGTCGGGGTCGGGCGGCGCGGCGGGTGGTGCGATGACCAGCGCGCCTGTGTCGATCAGGTCCGACAGGAGCGTCTTGGCGACCAGGATGGGCTGGCCGATGGTGGCGGCGATCTCGGCGACCGAGCAGCCGCCCGCCCGGCACAGCCTCAGGGCGTGTGCGGCCTCAGGTGGCAAGGCCCCTGCCTGGGTAGTGCCCGGAGCCGCGCCTGCGGTGGTGTGGGTCGCGGTCAGTACTGTGTCCAGCCGCATCTGGTACCGGGGGCAGGCGCGGCCATCGGGGACCACCACGTAGGGCCGGACCTGCTGCACGTCCTGATCGACCCAGGGCACGCAAGCCGCCGCAGACGGCTGGCCTTCGGGTTGGGCGGCGCTGTGGGCGTCAGTGCTCATCGTTTGAACCTGCATCTCGCAGTCCCGCGCTGGCCTCGGATTCGGTACTGGAGACTTGAGGTGCCGGGGTGTCTGCGCGGGGAGTGCGGGTCGCGGTGACCAGGTGCCGGGCGACGCTCGCGATCAACATGGCCATCCCGTCCGCGACCAGTCCGGTCTGCGCGTCGGGCCCGGCCAGCACGCCCAGCACGCACCCGACCACCGCAGGCCGACCCGTCCCGGCCTCGGTGACGTGCGCCGGGGCGTCGGGGTGTTGGTCGGGGGTGTTCATCAAGATCAGGTATTGGGCGTCGTGCTGGACGATGATCTGCTGGACCTCGCCGACGGGCGGGGAAGTGATCTTTCCGGCGGCTCCACCGGCGGAGTACAGCGCAGCGGCCACCGCTGCGGCATGGTCGGCTTCATCCGTGGTCAGACCCACGGCCGCGAGCACCAGCCCGTCCCGCGGCACCAGGAACGCGCCCTTGATACCGGGTACCTGGGCGCGGAAGTCCTCCAGCAGCCATCCCATACCTTCGCGCGATGCGCTGGCCGGTGCACTGGCCACGCCGGACCCGGCGAGAGCGGTGGAACTCAACGCGGCAGAAGTCGTAGGGATCGTCATTTGAGCATCTCCTGGTCGAGGTCGGCGGATGCGGCTGGGAGCTGCCGATCAGCCGGATGGGTGGTGGTCGCGGGGCTAATCCGTCGGATCACCGGCAGGCGGGTCGGCCGGAGGAACGGTGGTCCCGGAGCTTGGGGAAGCAGAGTCTGCGGGGCCATGGGTCGGCCGGATACTTCGTGGGGTTGCGAGGGCGGCCCGCACCGGCGAAGTCGGCCAACAGGCTCGGGACCGGCCCCCGGTTAGGGCCGTCCTCGCGCTGCGGCCCCTGGCCTTGACCGGCCCTCGACCCCGTCGCGGCCTGCTGGCCGCCCTCGGCGCCAGCCGCAACGTCGGCTACCGACCTCTGCGGGCGGCCCGGCCCCCGACGACGCTGGGGAAGCTTGGGCATCCCGCCAGTGCTGTCGGCTCCGGGCGGAGCAGCGATGCCGGTCGGCCCGGGGGGCTCGGTCGGCGACGTAACCGCGCTCCTCGGCAGGGCAAGCTGTGACGGCGCTGTCGATGCCAGAGGCGGTAAGGCAACGGGGCGGAGCGGTTGCGCGGCAAGGCCGGCGGCCCTGGCCGGAGTGCCCGACTGCGGTGTGGTGGGCCGAGGTCCCTTGAGCAGGACGGCCGGGAGGGCGACCACGGCCCGCGTGCCTTCCGGTACGACCGGGTGCAGACTCACCTGGATCCCGTGGCGCTGCGCCAGCCTGGACACCACCAGCAGCCCGATCGGCCCCGCGATGATCTGGTCCCGGACACTGACGGTGTCCGGGTCGGCCAGCAGCCGGTTCAGCGCCGCATAGGCGTCGGCCGATATCGGCAGTCCACGGTCGGTGATCTCGATGCTCACCCCCGACGGCGCCGGAACCGCCGTCATCTGGACCTGGGCATTGGGCGGGGAGAACTTGGTGGCGTTCTCCACCAGCTCAGCCAGCAGCAGCGTGATCTCCGGCCCGGCATATCCGGGCAGGTCCCCATCCACATCCGGGGGCGGCACCTGGACCCGCACCCTCCGGTAGTGCTCGATCTGCGCGACCGCCTGGCGCATCACCTTGGCCAGCGTCAGCGGCTCATTCACCTGCCGCGCCGTTGCACCACCCAGAACCGCCTGCCGCTCCAGCCCCCTCAGCGTCCGCGTCGTCAGGTGATCGATCTTGAACAGCTCGTGCAGCAGGACAATGTCCTCCACCTCCCGCTCCACCGAGTCCAGCAGCGCCAAGGTTCGGCAGACCAGCAGATGCAGGGGCCGCCCCAGACGGGTGAGGAACTGCTCCTCCAACTCGTAGTCACCTCTGCCCGACTCGACGCCGACGTGCGCCGAACGGGCACGATCGCGCACGTCGATATCGATCGCCCTGGCAACGGCATCGGCAGCCTTCTCTGGCTCGGTGGCCGGAGCGAACGCCTGAAACCAGCGCGCTCCGATCCACCGGCGCCCCCGGAAAGGCCGCTGCCAATGCCAGTACAACTCGCTCGTATCGCCGGGCCCCGGCAGAAGCACCACCAGCCGGCCCACGTAAGGGTGGCGGTCCACCCGCTGCGCGGAAACCGCCATCGCACCCGCAGGCTTCCCCACCAGCCCCGCCGCCGACGCACGCAGCCCTCGGGAGGCCAGGCGACAGGTCAGTTCGTCGGCGTGCCTGCGCGCATCCTCGGACGGTTCGCGCACCTGGTCCTTGCCAGGCCCGACACCGAAGTCCACGTCACCGGTCACCTGACCTTCCTTCCAACCCGGCAGGAGCCTCGACATCGACCGCTGGCGCAACAAGGGCGAGTTCGAGACACCACATGTATGGAGCGACCGCGCCGTGGCCGCGCTCCCCGGGATCCACCAACTCCAGCCCGTCAAGACCCCGGCGACCTGGCCGCGGGCGAGCCTGTGCGTACGGCGATGGGGATCTGGCGTGGGACGCTCTCCCGCCACCGTGATCCGAGACCGCCGGAGAAACGGGCTGGGACGAACGTGGCGCGATTCCGTGAACGGGTTCGAGTGACGCACGAACCGTCTGGGCGCGGTCGGTTTCAGATGCCCACGGTGACGGCGCACCCCAAGTGAGGGCGAATGAAGGGGACACGGTCGCGCACTCTTCTCGTTCGGCGGAGAACCTTGCAGTTCAAGTCAAATGAGTGCGGACACCAGGAGAAAAGGGGAGGACGGGCGAGGCTCAGGGGAGGAATTCCTCCCCGCGGCCCGCCGGGGGGCGCTGGCATGACCGCTGACAGATCTCGCATCGGCGCCTTGGGGAAGCGCAGGAGACGCCAGATGATGGCCACTGACGTGGGTGGAAATACTTCGCGCCATGACCGGCGGGCGGAACCGGCAAAGGCCACGGCGCACTTCCCCGGCCCTTGCTAGGGGACGTCATGCCCACCGGGCTGATTTCGCCGGTACGGCATGTCTGGAATTTGCAGGGCAAAGCTGCGGCACCGGGGAGTGGTGAGAAGCCGGCGTCATCGACTGGGGCGGGATCTCGCGAAGGAGCCCGAACGGTGCCCGGCGCACACGAGCCGATCCCGTCTCAGGGGTCGGGTTGTGGGGGCGCGAGGTGGACATACGATTCGTTTGTGCGAACCTTGGTGCTCTGGGACATAGACCACACGCTGATCAGCATCGGTGAACTCAGCAACGAGATCTATGGCGAGGTCTTCCGCCGGGTCACCGGGTGCCCTCTGAAGAAGCTCGCAGACATGACCGGGCGCACAGACCTCGCGATCACTGCCGAAACCCTGCGGCTCCACGGTATCGACCCCACCGACGAGATCATGAAGACCTTCGCCGAGACGCTGGCTGAAGCGTTCTCGGCGCGGCAGAACGACATCAGGACGCGCGGCCAGATTCTGCCGGGGGCACGTGCCGCAGTTGAGGCGCTCGACAGCCGGAGCGACGTGATTCAGTCCGTGCTGACCGGCAACATGCGTCCGATCGCCGTGTGCAAGCTGGCCGTGTTCGGGCTGGATGAGTTCGTTGATTTCGAGATCGGCGCGTATGGCCTGGATGACGCCGAGCGGCCGCCTCTGGTGAAGCTCGCCCAGGCGCGCGCGGAGCGCCGGTACGGCGAGACGTTCGACGCCTCCACCACGGTCTTGGTCGGCGACACTCCGAACGATGTGCTCGCCGGCCACCAAGGGGGCGCCCGCGTGGTGGCGGTCGCCTCCGGGGCGAGCAGCGCAAACGATCTGCGGGCGGCCGGCGCGGAACTCGTCCTTGAATCCCTCGCCGACACCGACGCCGTTATCCGGGCGGTGCTCGACGTCAGCCGGTCGTGACGCGGTCCACCAACGCCTGTACCTCTGGGACGTCGTAGGGCTGCATCCGTGAGACCAGCTCGTCGAACCGTTCGTCTATGCGCGCCGACCCGATCCGCGATGCGAGGTCGTACGCTTCGCCCGCCACACGGGCCGCCTGCTCCGGTTCGTCCTGGAGCAGATGAGCAGTGGCAAGTCGCGTCTTGTAGTGCGCGATGTCGCGGGCGTGGTCCGGCGTGGTGGTCTCGGCGAGGTGAAGCGCGTTCGTAAGCGCAGCGACAGCCTCAGCAGGTGAGAGCAACTCCTGAAGTGCCAGGTCCAGCAGGCACGCGCCGCGCTGAGCCACGATCTCGACTTCGCTGACGTAGGCCGTCCATTGAGGCTCGTCGTGGGGGTCGTCACGGGCGTGCTCTGTGGCGGCGAGGTCGAGCTGCTCGCGGGCTGTGTTGACGTCTCCTAGCCGGGCGTGCGCGCGTGCCGCTCGGTTGTGCAGCGCAGCGCGGGTGCGAGGGGTCGCTTCGGCGCGGGCGAGGCTGAGGGCGGCTTCGGCCAAGGCGCGCGCCCGTTGGGGCCTGTCGCGGTAGAAGGCGTGCAGGCTCATGTATCCCATGGCGTGTGAGGCCAAGCCCAGGTCGTCGGTCTCGTGCGCGGCGTACACCGTCGCGGACAGGTAGCGGGAGGCGTCTCCATGTCGGGTGGCGTCGATCGACAGCCACCCTGCCATCTGGGTTAACCCTGCTACTGCCGTCAGAAGCCGCCGCTGAGTTCGGAGCTTGAGGGCCGTATCGTTGAACAGCCGGAAGGCCGCAGTGACGTGCCCTTCGATGACATGGCACAGTTCGTTTCCGCCGAACTCGTCGTCGAGCCGGTAAAGCCTGCTGAGCAGCGCTTCGACCCCCTCAACCGCCAGCGGGCGGGAAGACTCGGCCTCCGCGGATGGGGGCGACACCAGCAGGGACAAGGGATGGGCGTCACCAAAATTCGGGGAAGTCTGAGCGTCGGTCTCCGCGCCGAACAGCTCCTCCCAGGTGCGGTCGGTCGCGCGAACGTACAGCTCGCGGTACCGGGCGGACGGCGCCCACTTGCCTGCCTCCCACTGTTTGATCTGGTCGACCAGGCTCGCCACGTGCGGCAGGCGGACCCGCTCGTCAGGGTCGGCGGCGGCCCGTAACCGGCGCGCCATCTCCGAACGCGACCAGTGCGGCGGCGCCTCCCGGGCCGCGCGCAGGCGCCGCCCGATCTCCTTGCTGCCGGGGGTCACTGCGATGCACCTTCCGACGACGTAGGGAGGATTTCCTCCCCTGCCCACCTCCAGTCTTCCCCTGGAGGTGTGGCGCCTGCCACCGGTTCACTAATGGTGACCGCACGACGACCATCGATCGAAGCCAGGACGGCCCCCATGAACTTGATCCTGCACCACCAGGGGCAGGACAGGAATTCACTGAGAGCAGTCTTGATATCACTTACGGCGATCATGCAAGCTCGCCAGACCTGAATTGGCCCCGTCCGGCTCGGCCCATCCCGGCCGACCGACTCCGACGAACCAGACATTTCAAGGAGGCTTTTCCGCGATGACATCGCAGAGTGCCCCGTCCCTAGACCGGGTCGCACCCACCCCCGGAGGCGCGTTGTGAGTGTGGACACCGCGAGCCGCGCGGACCGGGCAGAGGAGCTCCGCAACGCCCTGGTCGACACGATCATCGCCGACCACGAGGCCAAGGGCCTGACGATGCCCACCGAGGTGGAACGGGCGATGCGGACGGTTCCCCGCGAGGTGTTCACCCCGGGCGTCCCGCTGGAGAAGGCATACGAGAACACCGCGGTTATCACCAACCGGCGCGGCGACGAGGCCACCAGTTCGGTGTCGGCGCCATACCTGATCGCGGAGATGCTCGGTCAGGCCTCCGACGCGCTCGGGGGCTTGGAGGGCCGCGATGTCCTGGAAATCGGCAGTGGCGGCTACAACGCCTCGCTGCTGGCCGAGATCGTCGGCCCGGCGGGGTCGGTCACGACCATTGACATCGATCCCGAGGTCACCGATCGGGCGACCGCATGCCTGAAGAAGGCGGGCTACAACGACGTCACCGTCGTGTGCGCGGACGCCGAGCACCCGGTCGAGCCGAGCCGCCGCTTCGACCTGGTCATCGTCACCGCAGGGGCGTGGGACATCCCGCCCGCTTGGCGGGAGCAGCTCACTAGTGACGGTGTGCTCGTCGTCCCCCTACGCACGTTCGGGATGACCCGATCGTGGGCGCTGCGGCGATCAGAAGACCACCTGGTCAGCCACAGCCACCGCCAGTGCGGGTTCGTTTCAGTGCAAGGCGACGGTGCTCACCAAATGCGCTACGTCGACATCGCCGACGGCGTCCACCTGAGGCTCGATGAGGGGCAGCAGACCGCCCCCGACGTCCTCTCCGACATGGTCGCTGGCATCCTCACCCAGCCTCGCCGGGAAGCGTGGGCTGGCGTGAGCCTGCCGCCCCGCACCGTGCTGGCCGACCTGGACCTCTGGCTGGCCGCCCGCCTCACACGCGAGGCAGGCGAGTTCGTGATTCTGACGGCGCAGGAGGCGGCCGTCGAGTCTGGAATCGTCGCGCCGTCGTGGCGGTTCGGAGCCCCCGCCACCCTCGATGAGGGCACGTTCTCCTACCGGTCGGCGTTGCGCTGGACCGATAGGAAGTTTGATCTCGGCGCATACGCCCACGGGCCCGAGGCCGCCGCGGCGGCCGGGCGGATGGTCGAGCACATGCGCGCGTGGCTGGACGCCGGCAGTCCGTCTCCGGCCCTGCAGATCCTGCCCGCTCGCACTCCCACCGGCGAATTGCCGGACGGGACCGTCCTGGACAAGCGGCACAGCCGCATCGTCCTTACCTTCCCCACCGTCAACTCTGGATGAGAAGGGAACCCTCCTGATGGGCGACGACGAGTACACGCTGGACCTCCGCCTGGTCGACTCCGGGGACATCGCCAGCGGCCACGCCACCAGCACCGACGACAACTGCGGCTCGGGCAACACCGGCTCGAACGCCTGCACCACCAACGCCGACATCGGCGGCGTGCGCTGACCCCCGCCGGGCCCGGCTCTTTGCGCACGGGGCCGGGCCCGGCACCCGTGCGCGACCACCTTCCTTCCAACCTTCCGGGGCGGTGAGCGACCCATGTTCCAAGCGACAGGTGCGGCGCTGATCAGAGCCGCCGCCTACCCCGATGACCTGGTCCTGCCCGCCTGGCCTGACCTGACCGCCGACCAGCCCGCGCAGTGGCTGCAGTGGCTGCGGCAGGCGTGGGCGCTGCCGGAGTTCGCGGCCACCGTCACTCCCGCCGCCCCCGACTTGGCCGCCCAGGTCACCCGCGCTCTGGACGGAGAGGCGGTCCAGACGCGCCGGTTACGGCGCATGGTGGAGGCCACGATCCGGTACCTGCTGAGGTGGACAACCCGCGCGACCCCCTTCGGTCGCTTCGCGGGCGTGGCGCCGGTTGAACTCGGCCCGCACGCAGCGGTCCACTGGAGCGGGCGGCACCGTGCGGTGGCCCGTCCCGACGACCGTTTCGTCGCCAAGTACATCGCGCAGGCCGAGCGGGATCTACCGGTCCTGCGCACGGTCTCGGTGATGACCAACCCCCTCGGATACGCCCGGGGCGGGCGGTGGGTGCTGCCGTGCGCCCGCGCCGAGCACGACCGGATCTGGGACGTTGAGATCGCCCTGACCGATCCGGTACGGGTGGCGGTCGAGACGGCCGCCTCCGCGATCGCGTTCGGGGACTTGGCCGCCAGGGTGGCCGACACACTCCCTGGCGGTACGGCCGAAGCGGAACAACTGCTGACCGCGCTGGTGAACGCAGGGGTGTTGCTGTCAGCGATCCGGCCACCTATGACGGTGACCGACCCGGCCGCACACCTGGCCCACCACCTGAACCGACCCGAGCCCAGCCACCAGACCGCAGTCGACCTGCGGGTCGGCTGCTCGGTGACGCTGACCCCCGCCGTAATCGCCGCAGCCGAAGACGCGGCCGGAACGCTCACCGCCGTGGCGCCACGCCTGCCCGGCTGGGCCGCCTACCACCGCGCGTTCATCGAACGGTGGGGCCCAGGCGCCGCCGTGCCGCTGCGCGAAGTAGTGAACATCCTGGGATTCCCTGCCGGGTACCGCGGCTCACCCCACCGCGACCCGGCGGCATTCACCACCCGCGATGCGTTGCTCGCCGACCTTGCCCAGCGGTCGGCCCTGGACGACTGCGCAGACATCGTGCTGAATGATGAGCTCGTCGCCGCGCTGCGCGGCGACGATGCCCGGCCACCGATACCGCACACCGAACTGCGGTTCACCCTTGCCGCGCACACACCACGCGACCTCGACCGGGGCGCGTTCACGTTGACCGTAACCAGCGGTGCCCGACACGCCGGGGTCGCGGCCGGACGGTTCCTGCACCTGCTCACCGCCGGCGAGCTGGAGCGCTTCCGCGACGTCTATGCGGGCCTTCCGACCGCGATGCCCGGCGCGGCCATCGTGCAGTTGTCCGCGCCTCCGCTTCAGACCCGCCTGGCCACCGTGGCCCGCACGCCCGAGCTGCTTCCCGTGCTGCCGGTCGGGGACTTCCACCCCGATCCTCACTGGACGGTCGCGGACCTAGCAGTGGCCGGCGACGGCGAGCGGCTGTGGCTGGTATCGGCCACCACTGGGCGGCCGGTCGAGCCGCTCCTACTCAACTGCGTGATGTTGCCGACTGCCCAGCAGCCGCTCGTGCGGTTCTTGACCGAGATCTGGACGGCATGGACGGCCCCGTGCGCCAGGTTTGATTGGGGGCACGCCAGCGGTCTGCCGTTCCTGCCGAGGGTCCGGCGGGGCCGTGCCATTCTGCATTCGGCCCGCTGGACCATCTCGGCGGCCGCACTTCCCGGCCGCGCCGCGTCATGGCCGCAATGGGAGGACGCCTGGCAGCGACACCGCGAACAGCACAGTGTGCCGCGTGAGGTTCTGATCAGCCAGGATCGCGGGTTCGACGATGTGCGGCTGCGCCTGGACCTGAATGAGCCCGCCCACCTGGCGGTGCTGCGCAGCCATCTCCACCGGTACGGCGGCGCCGCCCTCACCGAAGCCGACGGGCCGTCCGGCTGGATCGGTGGCAGGCCCGCCGAACTCCTGCTCACCCTCACCGCGACACCGCAGCACCCCCCGCGTCCGGCCCGACCAGCCCGTCCAGCCTGCACCCTGCAGCACCGGCCCGGACGGTCGCGGTGGCTGGATGCCCGCCTGTACGGCCGATCCCCGGACATCCTCACCGACATCCTCGCCCGCCTCCCCGGCCTCCCCGCGGACTGGTGGTTCCTGCGCTACCCCGACCCAGCCCACCACCTGCGACTACGAATCCCGCTGCGCGATAGGCGCGAGTTCGCGAGCGCCACTCATGACCTCGCCCAGTGGGCGGAGCGCCTGCACGACGACGGACTGGTGGTCGACTACACCCTGGCGACCTACCGGCCTGAAACCCGCTACGGAAGCGGGCCGACCCTGATCGCAGCCGAGAAGGTTTTCGCCGCTGACTCCCGCACCGTCCTCGGGCGGCTGTCAGGCGACCGGGAGGCCGCTACCGCCGCCGGAATGATCAACATTGCTCACGGATTCACCGGTGGCAACGGCCTGCAGTGGCTCGTCAACCACATGCCGCACCGCAGCGGACCGCGCCTGGATCCCGCGCAGCTCGCCCGCGCCAGCACTCCCTACCCGGACGACGACCCGGACACCTCAGCACTGGCGGGGACGCTGGCCACGTATCGGGCCCGCGCCGACCAGGACGGGCTGGATACCGATCAGGTCCTGGCGGACCTGCTGCACCTCCACCACACCCGCATGATCGGCGTCGACACCGCATCCGAGGAGCACTGCCTACGGCTGGCGCGCGCGATCGCCCACACCCACCTCCATACCGGACGCCACGACCGAGACACCGTGGCCGACATCCCATGAGCAGGGAGCAGAACCTCGCCGAGGGAGCCGCCGGCGTCGCCCTTCTCCACCTGGAAACCGGCAACTGGGACGCCGCCTACGCGACGCTGCAGGAAGCCGTCTCCGGCGGCGTCAGCGTCGCCACCGGGGCCAGCCTCTACTACGGGGCTCCGGCCCTGGCGTTCGTCCTCGCCGCGTCGGACCAGCCGGAGCTCACCCGCGCCAAGGCCGTCGCCGCCGCAGGTACCGCGACGGTGACACGCCAGCGCCTGGAGGCCGCCCACCGGCGTATCGACCAACAGCGGCGCCCGGCCTACGCCGAGTTCGACCTCATCCGCGGCCTTACCGGACTCGGTGTCGCCCTCCGCCGCATCGGCGCCGTCGATCTGCTCCGCGACGTGCTGACGTACCTGGTCCGGCTCACCGAGCCGCTCGACGAACTCCCCGGCTGGTGGTGCCCGACCGGTCCCCACTGGAACAAGCCCGGCCCCGCCGGAGGCCACAGCAATCACGGGATGGCCCATGGAGTCACCGGGCCCCTCGCCCTGATGGCACTGACAATGATCGACGGAGTCCACACCGACGGGCAACTAGCGGCGATCGCCCACATCTGCCAGTGGCTCGACCAATGGGAACGCCAGACCGATGCAGGCCACGCATGGTGGCCACAGATCATCACCCTGGACGAGTTACGCCAAGACGCTGAGGGCCAGCCGGGCCCGTTGCGGCCATCCTGGTGCTATGGGACCCCGGGCATCGCCCGCGCCCAGCAACTCGCCGCCTGCGCCCTCGGGGACACCGACCGCCAGAAGAAGGCCGAGACGGCCTTCGTGGCGTGCATGAGCGACCCCCAGCAGTTGGCGCGCCTCACCTGCCGCGGCCTCTGCCACGGAACTGGCGGCCTCCTGGCGGCTGGCCGGCGCATCGCCGCCGACGCCCTCAGCCCGATTCCCGTCCCTCGACTGCTGGACCTGCACCGGCAAGCCATTGCCGCCCCCGACGAGCCACCCGGCCTCCTCGACGGAACGGCCGGTGCGAACTTGACCGCCACTGGGATCGCCACATCCTGGGACGCCTGCCTCCTGCTGTGCTGACGAAAGGCCAGAGCGTGGACGAAACCTCCCCGGAAACCTCCTGGACGCAGGTGAACATCGACTTCCCCAGCCAGGACCCCCAGGAGCGCGAACGCCAAGCCGTCGCCCATCTGGGCTCGGTCCTCCCCGACGCCGAGGTGGACGGCCTCATCACCTCTTGGTTCTTCATCCGCAAGGACCGCTGGCGCATCCGCTACCTACCCACCGAAACAAGCAACCGCGGCGACTGCTCCGTCCACCCCCTGCTCACCCAAGGCGTCGCCTGGACCAGCGACATCTACGAACCCGAGATCCACGCCTTCGGCGGCCACGCCAGCATGGACACCGCACACGAACTGTTCCACGCCGACAGCCGCAACCTGCTCGCCTTCCTCAACGGCGCCCCCACCGACCGCAGAGAACGATCACTGATCCTCTGCACCGCTCTCATGCGGGCCGCAGGCCTGGAACTCGAAGAGCAAGGCGACGTGTGGGCCCGAATCGCCGAACAACGCTCCGTCCTGCGCCGGGAACCACCCGAGCCCGCCACGTGGGCCTCCTTCACCGACGACGTCCGCCAACTTCTGCTCGGCACAGCCCGGCCAGAAGACATCGGAAACGACTGGCTCACCGCGTTCGAGAAGGCAGGCAGACAACTGAAAGCCTTGCGAAACAGCGGCCGCCTTACACGAGGAATCCGCAGTGTGACCGCTCTCCATGTGATCTTTCATTGGAACCGGATCGGAATCCCCGGCATTGCACAGGCTGCACTCGCGCAGGCCGCGAACGAAGCGATCTTTCCCGGCATGGCCGCCGCTGACCTGGCTTAACCAGGTGCTTTCCTGGCCGAGGCCGTGCTGACGCCGGTTCCACCCCCTGCGGACGAGGACATCGCCCCGCGAAGCGCCGCATCAGGACGGCGCCCGCCGATATGCGCCTTTGGCCCGGCGGCTCCTGGCCGCCCGCACGTCGGACGAGCACAAGCGGATCCTTGCCGAGAGCTGCCAGGAGCGGCCTCGACCCCGAGCGCCCCTGACCGGGTACAAGCCTCCGGTCCCGCCCGCACGGGTGAGCCCGCACACCTTGACGCCGCACTGTCCGCCCACGAGCCCGCCGGGGCGGACGCCGAGCAGTGGCAGCGGGCTGCGGGCCGCGTCGGCGCCGCTGCCCGCGCCCTGCGCGACCTCCCGCACGGCGACCTCGCCTGATGGGCGGCGGTCGCGTCCGATACCGCCGGGCTGCTCAGCCTGCTGGTCGACCGCGTTGACGACGGCGAACTGGCCGCCGCCGCCCACACCCTGGCCTGGCCAGCCCAGACACCCCCCTCGCCGAGCACCCGCGCCCACCACGGCGCCCACCGGTCCCCGGCGGGATCAGACCTGGCCGAGGTCGCCCGGTTCGTCCGCGCCGCCACCCGCCGCGGCAGCACTGAGAACGCCGCGGTCGCAGTGGGGATTGCCGCGCTGGTCCTGGCCCTGCTGGCCGTGGTCCGCCTCATCCAGGCCTGGCACGCCCGCCAGCAGCACCGCCGGCAGGCCGCCGTCCTGCACACCGGATACGGGCGCTGCCGGACCGCCGCCCGCGCCCACGTGGCCATCCACTCCGTTTCCCAGGTCATAAGCGCAAACAGGTGAACCATCTTGAGTGCGGAGGTCGGCCATGGCGTCCTCAAAACGGCGAATCCGCCAAAACTCGAAAAGTGAGGCACATCTGTGCATTTCTCGTTGCTGGGAACCGGGGCCGTCATCCGTGTACGACCTCTTAGGCTGCACCGCCAGCATCCCCTGCGTCGAAATCCGGAACCGCCGCGGCGGGGGCACTTCTATTCGTCAGGACCGGGGCTCGTGGGGGGGCGCCGGCCGCGGGGACGGCACGGACGCGTCGGCCGGGTTCGGCGGCGCGGCCGAGGGGGCGGCTGGCGGGGCCGGTTCGGGCTGCCCAGTCATCCAACGCAGCAGCCGGAAGGCGCGCTCGCACACCGGGTCCGGGGCGAAGACGGCGGTGAGCAGCATCAGCAGCATCACCGCGCACTCGGCGGCGTACAGCACGACCGCCAGCCCTGGATCCAGCAGCATCACCACCGTCGGGACCGCCAGCAGCGTCGCCGCCAGCCCGAACGAGCCCCGCCGGGTGGGCGGCCGACCGACCGGCGGCGCCGAGACCGAGGCGGCGGGGACCCGGGACCTCATCAGTCCGACCCGGACGGACGGTGCCGGATGCCCGCCAGCGCGCGCGGCAGCTCTCCCGCCCATGCTGCCCAGCCGGCGACGATGACCGCAGGAGCGTGCGCGAGGAAGTCGTGTAGCAGCGCCTGGTGCCGTTCGGGCGCGAAGTCGTAGAGGGTGACCTCGACGTCCTCCAGCCACCGCCGCCGGGCTGGCGGTGCCATCACCGCCGCCGCGACCCGCACCAGCCGCCCGTCCGCCACCTTCCGGTGCCGCGCCCCACAGCCCCGCAGGCGACGGCCCCACTCGGCCCGGAAGATGCTGCGGCTCCCCGTTCGCCTGTCGCGGCGGACCGATCTGCGGGCGAGGATTAAGGCGCTGGCCGTGACGCCGGTGCTGACGGTGGCGCCGACGCTGGCTGGCCCGCCGTCGACGGCGGCGGCGATGAGAATGAGGGCAAAGGCGAGGGCGAAGACGACAGCGACAAGACGACGGTCATAAGGGGACATCAGAATTCACCGCCTTCTCCGGCCAGGTCGCGCAGCGCGGCGCGGCGCGGGCGGCGGGCGGCCGACAGGGCGGCGCTGGCCTGGGCGGCGCCATCGGCAGTGAGGCGGTAGTAGCGGCGGGCCGGGCGTCCTTCGGTGTGCGGGTCGATGTCCTCTTTGCGGGAGGTGACCCAACCCTCCTTCTCCAGGCGCAGCAGGATCGGGTGGACGGTGCCGGGCATCAGCCCGGTCTCCTCCGAGAGTTCCCGTCCGTACAACTCGCGGGCGGGGTTGCGCAGCAGCGCCTGCAACACCAGCTGGGTCTGCAGCGTCATCCGTGGCGGCATGTCAAAACTCTAACTAGGCTTCCTAAGCCTTGTCAAAACTCTAACTAGCCCCTGCAGTCGCCCGCTGCAGGGCGTCCGGCGCCGTCCGGGGCCTGGGCAGCGACCCGGCTGAGAGCGCCGCCCGAGGGGTCAGGCGGAGGCCTGGGGGCGCTTGAAGGCGATCAATGCTCTTGCCCCCGATGCCCCCGAGGCCCCCGGAGCGGCCCGAGGCGGCCCGAGGCGGTGGCCCGAGCCCCTCGGCGGCCTCCCGGCCCGCGGATTGGCAGCCGTCAGCCGATCGCCTTCAGCTGCGGGCGAGGGCCGCGTGCCGGACGCCAGTGGGCAGGAACGATCGTCCGTCAGGATCGGCGGGCTCGTCGCTAGTCCGGCGTTCTCCCGCGCGGTAGCACCGAAAGGCTCCGCGCACGATCATGCGCCGCTCGCCGGTCCCTAGAGAACGGACCTCATCAACATGATGCCCGGCCCGTATCCAGGCGACCGCGCCAGCGACCGCCGCACCGGTGGTTGAGGTCGGCGGCGATGGCGTCCGGTTCTGCTTGGGTGAATGTGCTCAGGTCGCGGTTCTTTGGGCAGGTACTGGCGCAGGAGGCCGTTGGTGTTTTCGTTGGTTCCTCTCTGCCAGGGGCTACGACGTTTGCAGAAGTAGACGGGCATGGCCGTGTCGGCGGTGAAGCAGGCGTGTTCGGCCATCTCGCGACTGCGGTCCCAAGTCAGCGTTCGCCGCAGGTGGGGTTCGATCTGCAGCGCGGCGCGGGTGAGATGCGGCCGGACTTGGTGGGCTTTGAGGCCGTCGGGAAGCGCGACGAGGCAGACCAGGCGGCTGGTGCGTTCGACCAGCGTGGCCATGGCAGAGGGCCGAGTTCCCATAACCAGATTGCCTTCCCAGTGGCTACCGGTCTTGCGGTCGTCGGCCTCGGCGGGACGTTGGCTGATCGGCAGCATGTCGCGGATGCGGCCGCGGCCGCTGGGCTGGCGGGCCTTACGCGGAAGCCGCATCAGGCGGCCGGTGCGCAGTTGACGGGACAGCTGCCGGTTGATGGGCCGGCGCCTGGGGTCGCACAACGCCAGGTAGATGGTCTCGTGGGAGATCCACATGGTGGGTCGTCGGGCGAGTCAAGGCGCAGTCGACCGCTGATCTGCTGTGGTGACCAGCGTCGTGCAAGCAGTTCCTCGACCACGATTCGCAGATCCGGGCGCTCTGCCAGCTTCGCCTTCTTGGGGCGACGGGCTCGTTACTCGGCGGCTGCATCGTCCGTGCCGGCGCGGTAGGCCTCACGGCCGCTGTTACGCACGATCTCCCGGGACACCGTCGAGGCCGGACGGCCCAGCCCGCGGGCGATGGCCCTGCCGGACAAGCCCGCGGCGATGCCCCGGGAGATCTCCTCACGCTCTTCAGCCGTCAGGTGCCGCAACGGCCGGCATCGCGGGGGACTCTTCAGTCCACCGGTCTGCAGCAGGAACCGCCGCACATGCTGCAGCTGCGCTTCTATACCATGGCAATACAGCCCAGCGACTCACCACTACGCCAACGATTCCACAGCTCCTCCTGCCGAGCCGTCGAGAACCCGTAGTCCCGCACTCGCACCTCCGAAACGATCAAGATCATCTTCGGTGATGCATGACCCCTTGAATCCAAGATCGTTTTCCGACACCCCCATGGAAGCAATGGGTTACAGGCCGGATGCGGTCGTTGCCACCGATCACGGCATCGTGAACGGTGGGTGTGGTGACCGCGTCAAAGCGTTGTGGGCGAGGTGGCGCCAGGCGGCGCGCATGGCCGTGTGAGGCGGGGGCTGGAGCCGGTACGGCGGCGCTGGGCACAGGCGCGGGCTCGGCGTGAGGGCAAACCGTTACGGGTGCGGCCGTTGGCGGCGGGGTTCTGGATGCTGACCGCCGCTGGGGCGGCGGCGTTGGCGATCTGGCTGACCACCGCCTGGTTGCTGGACGTCGCCGATGACGCCCCGCCCGGCACCGATCGGGCCAAGATCCGGGTGGATGCCGTCCGTACCGGTCTGGCCGCCGGCGGCGGCGCGGCCGCGTCGGTCGGGCTGATGCTGGCGTTCCGGCGGCAACGCCATCAAGAACTCGCCACTGCCCTGAACGATCAGGACGCGATTGAGCGGCGGATCACCGAGCTGTACAACGCGGCCGCCGAACAACTCGGTTCCGACAAGGCCCCGGTGCGGCTGACCGCGCTATACACCTTGGAACGGCTGGCCAACGACAATTCACGGCACCAGCAGACGATCGTCAACATCATCTGCGCCTACCTGCGCATGCCCTACAGCCCGCCCCGCCCATCCGACCCTGCCGAAGAGCACCGCGAACGGGCACGTCGCAACGCCGCCCGCTACCGCGCCGCTCGCGACGGTCGGGCCGCTCCGGCCGAACCTGGTACCCATGGCCCGGACCCGCGAGAGGAACACGAGGTTCGTCTCACAGCGCAACGCATCCTCACCACCCACCTGCGCTCCGACGCTGGACAGCACTGGGCTGACATCTCCCTGGACCTGACTGGCGCCACCCTTTCCGGCTTCGCCTTGGTCGACTGTGGCCTCGCGTCTGCCACCTTCACCCGCGCTGCCTTCACCGGAAACGCCGCCTGGTTCAACTCAACGACCTTCTCCGGGGAGACCGACTTCAGTGAGGCGACCTTTGACGGGTTCGCTGTATTCAGGACGGCTACCTTCGCCGGGCGCGTCTGGTTCACCGAGGCGGTTTTCACCAAGGACGCTGAGTTCGGCGAGGCGACCTTCGCCGAGGAAGCTATGTTCGATGACACGACCTTCACTGGAACCGCCGTGTTCCGCGCAGCCACCCTTAGGTCCGCGGGGTTCATCAGGACGGTCTTCACTGAGCGCGCCATCTTCAGCTCGGCGATCTTCGTCTGGGACGCCTGGTTCACCTCCGCGACCTTCATCGGGGAAGCCCTGTTTGCCGGGGCAACCTTCTCCGAGGCCCGCTTTGACGAGGCGGTCTTCACCGACATCGTTGATTTTGGTGGCGCGTCCACCTCTAGGGTCGACTTCGAAGCAGCGATGGTGACGGACGCTGGACTGGCCCATCAGATCCCGGATGGCTGGCGAGTCGAGCCAGCAGAGGGAGACGGAGGCCGCTTCGTGCGGACCACGACGCCCCCGCCGTCCTCAGATTCCTGAGAAATGCTGTCGAAAAACAATCTTTTATGAGGAGGCGGAGGCGGCGGAGTCGGCCATGAGCAGTCGGCCATGAGCAGTCCGGACAGAACCGCAGGCAGCGGCCGGTGAGCGCTCCATGCATCAGGCACTGCCTGGTCGGCGGCCACCGCCCAGCTCAAGTCAGCCGGGCACCGAGCACCGGCCCGCCCGGCTGCGCTTCCTGCAGTGGGCCCGACCTGGGATGTTGCAGCGGGGGCTTGTGCTGTTGGGAAATCGGCGCATAAAGCAGGCCCCATGGGGGAGTACTCGCCGCGATCACAGACGCACCCCCGGTGAGGCGCACATGATGCGCGCCGGGTTCGGCGAAGGGAGCAGAGATGGCTGGCAAGTTTCAGTTGAAGAAGGGCACCACCGGCAAGTTCCACTTCAACCTGGTCGCCACTAATGGTCAGGTGATCGCTACCAGCGAGGCCTATGAGAGCAAGGCGTCGGCCCTGAAGGGGATCGAGTCGGTTCGCAAGAACGCCCCCGAGGCGGAGCTGGACGATCAGACCGGCGCCTGACCCGCGCGCCGACGCGCCGCTACGGGCGTCCCCGCGGGGGCATCACGGTACGGGTGGCCCTGCTGTCCCAACCGCCTGTCCGATCCATCTGTCTGAGCGGGCGGGGCCGGACCCGCACGGCACGTCGTCGATCAGCCGCGCGAGTCCGGGCGTCCGATCATCTGGGGCCCGGTGGCTGGTGGGGTGGCCATGTCGATGTCGAGGCGGCGGTTACCGCTTGCGGCGGCCCCGCTGGCTGGTGTCGTCCTCCTCCATCTCGATGCGCTCCTTGCGGACCTCGCCACCGACGGTCTCCTGTTCGGTCACGGTCTCCTTGGAGGCCCGCACCCGCTCCACCGGAGTGGTCTCCTTGGACACCACCGGCCGCTCCTCATGCAGGACGACCTCGTGCTCGGCCTCGGTGATCTCCTCCCCGCGCAACGCCGCGTCCCGGTTCTCATCGGTGATCGGCTCGCGCTCGACCCGGACCTCTTCGTGGCTGACCGGGACGGTCACCTGCTGCTCCTCGGTGACCACGTACTTGCGCAGCCGGGCCCGGCCCGACTCCCGGGTCTCCGTCCCGACGTGCAGCTTCTCTTCGGAGCGGGTCATCGCGTCGTCGGGCTCGTGTGCCCGCTTAGGAGCCGCCTCCGTGGGAGCGCCGGCCGGCTCCGGGCCGCCCGAGCCGATGCCGTAGTTGCGGTACAGCTGCTGCACCTCGGCCGAGGGAATGTGCTCGCCGCCGGCTTCGAGGTCGACGTCGGGTGCCTGCTTGATGAAGTCCTTTTCGTATCCCGCCTCGACATGGTCGGAGACCAACTCGGCCCGCTGGGCGGGCACGTAGGTCTCCTTGGCGCCCAGCATCCCGGTCTTGACACCCAGCCACTCGGGGCGGCCGGTCCGGTCGTCCAGGAAGACGTGCTTGACGTCGCCGACCTTGCTGCCGTGCTCATCGTAAAGCGGGTGGTCCAGCACCCTGGGAATCTGTTGCTCTGTAATCATCTTTTTCCTTCCTCTGTCATGGAACCCCTACCGCTGAGAACCCAGGGGATCCCTCTTCAGAGGCAAATGTCCCCCAAAGACTGATTTGTCCACTATTAGCTTGCGAGACAGCGCACGTGGTGTCCGTGCGCTGCTTCGACCGCAAGGCACCCCTACTGATATACGACGAGCCCACCGCCGCACTCGAAGCCTTCGCCCATCGGACCCGCGCTCGGCGGCAAAGTCCTCCGCCCGAGAGGTAAGGGCCGCCGTGAAGAGCCCGGTCACCTGTGCTGAGGAGCGGGTACGTCTGAGAGCTTCCTCCGCCGACGGCGCCGGACCGGGCTTCCGTCACCAACCACCGCTGAATCCAGGTCAGGAATGCCGTTGGAGGTCGGTGTGCATCTGGTGGGTCTTTTCGTCGGGTTCGGTGTCGAGGTCTGCGAGTCGGGCTGTTAGGAGCCGATAGGTGCGTTGGGCGGCGTCGGGGTGGCCGAGTTCGGCTTGCAGTTGCATGACGCGGCGGTAGAGGGGTTCGGCGTAGGGGTCGTGGGTGATCGCCTGTTCCAGCGTGTTGAGGGCTTGCTCGGGGTGGTCCTGTTGGAGGAGCTGGGCGAGGCGGGCCAGGGCATCGATGACGGCTCGGCGGAGGTGTTCGCGGTGGTTTTCGGCCCAGTCGTGGGTGAGGTCGGTGGCGAACTCGGCGGTGTAGAGGTCACTGACCGGTGTGAGCGCGGCGATGCGTTCGGGGTCGGTGGCCGCGTGACGGGCCTTGGTGAGGGCGGCGGTGAGGCGTTGTTCGTCGACGTCGATGAGGTTCGGGTCGAGGCGGTAGCGGCCTGCGATGTGGGTGACGTACATGGGTTCGCGGAGGCCGGTGGCGGTGCGGAGAGTCTTGCGGATGTTGGCTACGGCGGTGTTGAACTGGGTGGTTGCGGTTTCGGGTTGGTGGTCCGGCCAGAGGGCGTTGATGGCTTGGTCGCGGGTGATGCCGCTGGGGTGGAGGGCGAGGTAGGCGAGCAGGTCGCGGGCGCTGCGGCGGACTCCGGTGGTGATGGGGCCGTCGGTGGTGTGAAGGCGGACCGGTCCGAGTACCTGGAGTCGAATCGGGCGGGGGTGGTCCTGGTCGGTGGGAGCCGAGATGAGGGGTTCGTCGGGTGCCGGGGCGTGGGGAGTGATCTCCGAACTGTTGTCGGAGGTGGCTCGTGGTCCCGGGATGTCGACCGTCTTAGGTCCGGGGGCGCCGGTGGCGGTGCGGAGGGTGTGGAGCATGGCGTCAGCGTCGTCGCTGGTCAGGTGGAACAGGCAGGCTCCGGTGAGGGTGTCGGCGTGGGGTCCTTCGGCTTGGGCGACGGTGGCGTCGGCAGTGAGATGCAGGGTGGTTCCCGTCGGTGCGGGGCCGAGGATGAGAGTGCCGATGCCGTAGCGGGTGCCGAGCTGGGCGATGGCCTGGACGGTGGCGGTCGTTGGTTCGGGGACGGAGGCGGTCAGGAGCAGGACGGGGAGGGGGTCGGTGGGGTCGGCGGCGCGCACGGCATTCAGGTCGGATTGGTCGGTGTTTTCCAAGAGCCGGGCGCGGCGGAGGATCTCGGCCTCCAGTTGGGAGGTGGCCGCCGCGAGGTTGGGCGTGATGGTGAACCCTGGAATGTCGGTGAGGGCGGCACCGGGGTAGAGGGCGTCGGCGTCGGGTCGGGGGATGAGGAGTTCGGCGCGGTCGCGGGGTGCTTCGGCGAGGAGTTCGGTGGTGATGGCTCGGGCCACTGCGAGTGCGCCATCGCCGGTCAGACCGAGAATGAGCCCGGCGAGCGGCAGGTAGATGGGGGCGCGATCGCGAGTGCCCAGAGCGATCGAGTCAGGCGGCGTGGCGTCATCCCTCGCGACGAGTTCAGCGTCGGAGGGGATGGGGGCGTCGTGGTTGGCGTAGGCGAGGTCCAGATGGGCTTTGCGGGCCTTGGCGACCGGTTCCGGCAGCGCAGCTGACTCGTGTGCCGAGACGTCGCCAGGGTTGGTGTGGAGTCGGCGGCGTCGGTGCAGGCGGGTGGCGGCGACGGCAATGCTGAGCGCTGCGGCGAGGCCCAGGCCGATATAGGAACCGGACGGCAGGGTGATCCCCGGACGGTCTTCGGCGGTGGCTCGCGGCGTGGACGGCGAGTGGCTGGCAGGCGGGTTATCCGCCGGTGGGGCGACGACCGGGCTGGGCACCTGCGAGGGGCGGCTTCCAGAGCCGTTGGGTCCGTGGGAAGAGTGTGGTGGACGGCCGTGATCGTGGTCGGTCTTCGGCTCTGAAGGGCGTTCAGGGTGGGCGGCGTCAGTGCCGCGTTCCGTTGGAGGCCCGTCCGCTCGCTTGGGGGCTGGAGGGATCCGCACTCGTTGACCTGGGTGGAGCTCGTCGGGATTGGTGAGGGCCGGTATACCGGGCGGCTGATCGATGGTGCGGCTGGCTTTGAAGATTCGGGGGTAGCGGTCACCGGAGCCGTAGGCGCGGCGGGCCAGACTCCACAGAGTGTCCCCGCGATGGACGACTCTGGTCTTTGGCGTGGGTTCTTGAGGTGCCGATGAGGTAGGCGTCTCGTCGGCGAGTAGTGGTTCCCACTCTGTGCTGTGGGACGGGGACGCACTGGGCTCGCCGGTGGGCGGGGTATCGGTGGTGGCGTGGGCGGTAGCCGACGCCGGGAGGGTCACGATCGTGGCAGTGCCGAAGACAAGCGTGGTGGTGGCGACCAGGTCTCGCGCCAGCGACTGCAGGGGCCGCACAGGGCGCGGCAGCATGGGTGTGGTCCGTCCGGCCAGGCAGCTGACGGTTTCGCTGCAAATCGCGACAGCGAACATGGCCCATGCCATCCACCCGAGCAGCCGGACCGCCCAAAGGAACAGCCAGTTGCCGGTGTCGGGTCGCGACAGCGTCGCCATCACCTGTTCCCAGGACGGAACGTAGTCGGGGAGTGGGGACCCTGCCACGGCGTACAAGCCGATCGGAACTCCGACCAGCAGAACGACGCAGACCAGCAGGGCTCCGATTCCTTGCAGGATCTCGGCGGCGCGAGCACGCGCGATATGAGTCATGGCTGGGCGGGTCCTTGCACTCCGGTGGTCAGGTTCGCGGTCGCGCTACCGTCGGCGCGCAGGTGGCTGATTCCGATGACCGGCAGGAACAGCGCGGGCCGAGTGACGGTGACGTGGACTCGGATGGCGCGGGTCCCGGACGTCGTCACGCTGCCGGTGTAGCCGCCCGCTCGTAGGTAGGCGCGGGCGGAGTGGATTGCCGCGCGGCGGTCGACGATGAACCTGCCGTCGGTGTAGGCGCGGTCGAGGTCGACGCTGCCCGCGCCGGCGCGAGCAGCTTCCTGGGCGGCGGTGTTGGCGTCCTGGCGTGCTTCAAGCTTTTGCTCGAAGTCGACGACAGCGCCGAAGAACACCACCACGACCAGGGTGAGGATGACGGCGAAGATGCTCACGCTCCCCTCGTCGTCAAGGCGTCGAGGTGGCGGGCAGGTGGTCCGCGTGGTCATGAGTGGGTCACCGTCCTCGGTACGGGTCGATAGGGGACCGGCGAGTGTGGGTGACGGTGCGCGATCCGGGCATGCCCGGTAGCGCGATATCGCCGAGCCGAATTACGCAGGTCACCCTCGCGGACACCGTTCCGGTCGAGCCGACCGGCCGACGAAAGCCGGACAGGTCGAGCCGGACCCGTGGGCGGCAATGAAGCCCTCGATCGCTCAGCGTGGTCATCGCGCTGGAGTTGGCGTCCGTGCGAGCTTGGGCGGCGGTGCGGGCGATCGAGGCGTGCCGGGCCGCGTCGGCGGCGGCCTGGGCGACAACAGCGCTGCCGTGCTGGACGCGCATCGCCACCAGCAGGCCGGCCAGGAAAGCGATGAACAACGGCGCGAGGATTGCTACCTCAACGGCCGCGTTTCCAGCGTCCCCCACGCGCAGCAGCGTGCTGTTCTGTCGGTAGCTGCTCATGGCCGCTCGGGGACGGTGAAGCGTTCCCGGGCGCCCCGAGCTGAGCGGCTGATCTTGATGTCGACACCGGGCAGGATGGACGGGGCGGTTCCGGTTACGTGGACGGTGAGAGTCGTGGCCCCTGACACGGTCACGCTTGGTGAGCGCAAGACGGGTTCGGCGCCAGCGAAGGACGCGGCGGCGGAGCGGCCTGCGGCCGCGGTTCCGTGGCGGGCACGCGCGACACGCAGCCCTTCCTCAGCCGCCGACAGCGCGACGTCCCGGGCGACCGAGACCATGACCGCCTGCACCAACCCCAGGAACAGCACTCCAACGGCGGGGAAGACGATCGCGGCCGTGACGGTCGCCGAACCCGCATCCCACCGCGCGACGGTAGGAGAGTTCACCGGCCGGAGGAGCCCGGGATCTTGCTGATCCAGCCGTTCACCTTGCCGGCGACGGCGAGGTAGACGGTGAAGGCCAAGCCGGCGAACCCGGCCACGATGATGATCGTCTCCACCACACCGGATCCTCGGTCACGACGGGTGTTCAGATCGGCGAAGCGGTTGAGTACGACGACGGCCATACGAGCCGCGGCGGTGGTGAGCGTGTTCATGATCCCCCGAGTCGATGATGCGGCGCCGGCGTTAGCCGGATGCCAGGAGCTTGGAGAAGAACGGGAAGCCGATCAGGATGACGAAGCCGAGCATCAGCAGGGATGTGGGCACCCACATCGCGGTGGTGCGGGCGTTGGCCTCGGAGCGGGCGGCGGCGGACGCCTCATGCCGCATCGAGCCGATCTTGGCGATCAGCACATCGTGCATCTTCGCGCCCTCGCTCCCGGCGATCTCGGCGGTGTGGGCAAGGTCGGTCAAGTCCCGGACGTCGATTTCGGCGCCGAGGTCTGCCAAGGCGCGCCAGGGCTGCTGCTGCCCGTGCCGAGCCCGGGACAGGGCCTGGTGGATGCGCTGGAACGGCCACCCGTCGGTGATCTTCGCTGGGTTCTCCAGCGCGGCATTGAGCGCGGCGCCGGCTTGGCGTTCCAGGACGACCAGTTGCAGGTAGGAGGTGAAGGCGTAGCGGAAGTCGCGGCGGCGCTGCCGGGCCTGGGAGCGAACGCTCCAGTCCGGCACCATCGACAGCACCGCCGCCAGCACCAGTCCGACCAGCACTGGAAAGGTCCATGGCAGCGAGCCGCCGACAACGGTGACCAGGCCGGTCAGCAAGGACGGTGCGGCGAGGCCGGTGACGAACAGGGCCAGCTTGTCCAGCATGAACCGCTCCACCGGGCGGCCCAGCACCGCCAGATCAGTGCGGGGAACAGCCAGCAGCCCTGCCGGACGCGCGACTCGTTCAGCCAGCCACCGTCCGACCTGCTCTTGGAGTGCCGCGCTGTCGTCATGGCCCGCCGCGGCCGGGAACGGTACGGCCTGAACGCGGGCCAGGGCGGCGTCCAGCCGCGGTGGCGCGGGCCGCAACTCGCGCACAAGCAGGATGAGACCGGCGGCGGCCAGGCAGCCGGCGAGGGCAGCGATCACGGTCATCGGCCGGTCCCTTGCTCGACGGCGGCCACCGGGTGGGCGGCGTGAAGGAAACGCGCACCGGTCGACAGGACAGCAAGGCGACGCATCCACCACAGCCCAGTCGCGTAGATGGCGGCGACGACGGCGAGCACCGTCTGCCCGAGCGGCGTGTCGTAAGGACCGGCGAGGGTCTGCGATGACGCGAACAGCACGCTCAAGATCCCAACCGAGGAGACGATCACGATCAGGGTGGTGCGCAGCCCGGCCCGTTCGGCCTCGACGTCGCGGCGGACGATCACCTCGTGCTCGACCGCATCGGCCAGCAAGCTCAACGCCTCACGCGCACCCGGACCGCGGCGGCGGGCCGCCAGCAGCAGTGCGCAGGCGATGAGGTCGGCGATCGGGTCGTCCAGTTCGTCGGCGAACGCCCGTAGCGCGTGGTCGGTGTTGGCGTGGTTGTTCAGCCGTCCTGCCAGCTTCCTGACCGGCTCACTGATCGTGGCGGGGGCGATGCGGGCGCTGTCGGCCAGAGCCTGTTCCAGGCCGCGGCTGGCACCGATCATCTCCGCCAGCCGCCGGGACCACTGCGCCAAGGCTTCCAGTCGCGCGATCCGGCGCTGCGGCGCACGCCCGGACAGCATCGGCGGTAGCGCGTACGCGCCGACAGTGGCCGCCAGCGCGGCCACGGGCCATCCCGACACCAGCAAGACCACCAACCCGGATCCGACCCCGGCAAGCGCCCGGTTGCGGCGACCCGGCCAGGCTGGCGAACACAGCATGGCCTGGATGCGGGACGGGGGGCGCGCGTCCGGCGCACCGGGCCCGACGCCCCGGAACCCGGTGATGATGACGAGCACGGCACAGGCAGCGCACAGGCCGGCGAGCGCGGCGAGCCACCCCGTCACCTCCAACCTCCGTTCACTCGCTCCGGTTCCAGAAGCGCGGGGTCGAAGCCGTGCGCCAGGAGTTCGTCCAGCAGGGCCGGACTGATGTGCCCGCCAGCCGGAGTAGCGCGTCCGTCCGGTCCGGGCGTGAAGACGAAGTTGCGGGTCGGTTCAGCCGAGTCCGCCGGCGGGCCGATCTCCATCACCTGGGACACGTACCGGTCGTTGGTGGCCTGGTCGCGCCGCAGGTAGACGATGAGTGGTTCAGCCAGGCCGAACATCAGGTGCACGTCGTCGGCGCCCAAGCCGAGGTCGGCGCGGCGGCCGAGCTGCACCACACGGCTGAAGACGTGTTCGGGGCGGTGGACATGCAAGGTGCACATCGAGCCGCGCGCGCCGGAGTACATGACTTCAAGCATTGGAGCCAGCTCGCCGTGCCGGGCCTCACCGACGATGACGCGGTCGGGGTTCAGCCGCAGACATGCCGGCACCAGGTCTTGGAGCCGCACCTCACCGGCGCCTTCAGCGTTGGCCTGCCGTGCTTCGAGCGCGACCACATCCGGGTGGCGATGCGCCAGGCGCGGGTCGTCCAGAAACAGTTCGAAGTCGCTTTCCAGGGTGATGATCCGCTGGTCTGGAGGGATCTCCCCGGCCAGGGCCCGCACGAGAGTGGTCTTGCCGGTGTTCACCTCGCCGCACACGATGATGTTGCGGCGTGCGGCGATCGCCGCACGCAGGAAGGCCGCCAGCGGCGCGGTCAGTGTGCCGAGTTCGGTGAGCTGCCGAAGGCTGATGTCGACCAGCCGATGGACTCGGATCGCCAGGTGCGGATGCCGCGACACCCACCCGACCACGGCCAGCCGCACCCCGTCGGCCAGCGCGACGTCCAGCAGCGGGGAGGCGTGGGAGAACTCCCGCCCCGTGTTGCCGCGCCTGGCCAGCAACTGCACCCACTCGATCAGGTCCTCATCGGTTTCGGCGACCGGCGGCCCGGGCTTCTTGGATCCGTCGGTGTAACTGACCCAGGTCTGGCGGCAGCCGTTGACCACGATGTTCTCCACATCGGAACGCTCCAGGAACGGCTGCAGCGCCCCCAGACCGAACCGCCGGTCGTACACCATCTGCGCCACGCGCTGCTGCTCGGGCACGGAGGTGACGCGCCCAGCGGCCATCTGCTCGTGTGCCCACACCTGGACTTGCGCGTCGATGAGCTGCCGCGCCCTCACACGGTCGACTCCGTCGCCCAGGACGTCAACGAGCTGCGCCGACACCTCGCGGACCGCCGCCCACGCATTCGACTCACCACTCTGCTGGACAGGGACCGCGAACGGTGCCGAGGCCCTGTTACCAGTGGGAGTCCAGCCTGGCGCGGTCACTCGTGGGCTCCCACTGCCGTCAGACGCGCCGACCGCCCAGTGACGTCCTTCGCCCCCAAGTCGGCGACGGTCGAATGGAGCCGCTGACCCAGATCCTTCATCGACCGCATCAAGACCGAAGTCCTGAACGCCAGCCGAGGGCGTGCACCGTCAGACAGCACTCGGGCATCTCCAGGGGACGAGGGAAGCTCAGCCAGCACCGCGACCTCCAGCGCGCGTCCGACCTCGGATGCGCTGTAGGGGCCGTCGGTGACCACGCAGAGCCCGAGGGTTGCGCCTTCCCGCACAAGGCCCTTGAGCGCGTCCAGCCGCGGTTTAGCGGCGTCGACCTGCGTCACCGTGGGCTTGAGGACCATGACCACCGCGTCTGCTGCCTTCAGCAGTTCCACGGGAGTGTCCGTGCCGCCGACCTGCCCCAGGTCGGCGATCACGTCGCCTTCCCAGGCCGCCAGCGCCCTGGCCAACCGCTGCCAGAGCGGCCCCAAGCGTGTCCCATACCGAGGATCGCGAACGCCGTGCAGCAGCTCCACACGGCCGTCGTCGGCGATCGGCACCACGTACTCCTTCAGCGGGACCGGCGCGTCCTCGTCGGCCTCGGATGCCATCGCCAGGCCCAGCAGCCCCGGGCCGGCCGAATCGCGCATCCGGTCGGCCATGAAGCCGGGAAGTACACGGCGTCCCATCGGGTCGCACTCAGCCAGGAGGACTCGCCCTGGCCATAGCAACGACAATCCGAGAGCAGTGGTGGACACTCCCGGTGCTCCCCCGGGAGAGACCAGGCAGCAGATCCCCATCGCCTCAACCTCGCCTTTCAGTCACCACGAGAACGACCAGGTCGGCCGCCGCCTGCCGTGCCACCGTGCTGCTGTCGGACTCGGCCACGAGCAGCGACACTGTTGTCGCTCCCTCGGCGTCTGGGCCTTCTACCTGGTCGACCATCCCTTTGACGTCCCGTAGCGGATTGGTTTCAACGCCTCCCGACACTGAGTTGCCGCCAGAGCTCTGCTCACCAGGGGTGAAGACGACGCGGACGCGCCATCCAGGCGCCAAGCCCGGCGGAACGGCACTGGCCTTCAAAGGCACCGTCACCAGCGCCTGACCGGGCTGCGGACTCTGTTGTGCCGTCAGCTGCGAGGCGGCGAGCAGCGTCCCCTTCCGCAACCCGACCGCGGCCCGCTGCCCGATCACGTCCCGGAGCTGTCGCTGCGGAATCACCGCCACCGCCGAGTCCGCTGCCACCCGGACCACGTCCAGATCGGCCTGGACGAGCTTGTGTCCGACCGGAACATCGCGCGCCAGTCGCACCACCGACCTCCGCTCTCCAGCCGAACGGAAGAGGTACACATTCGCCAGCACGGCGAACGCCAGCAGCATCACGCCGGCTGCGATCCAGCTTGGACGTCGTTGCCGAGCCAGCCGTCCCGACGCCGGGGGCACCGCCCCGCTGGCCGTCTTCGGAACCGTTGGCTTTGGCAGGGTGCCGCCGCTGGACTTCATCGCACTCCTCATCCGTACAGACCCTGTGCCTCGGCCACCCGCAGGCGGAAACTGGTCGTGCGGTTCAAGGGCGGTAGCGCCCCTCCGGTCCCGTCGGACCCTCGCCACGTACCGCCCCAAGTCACAGTCACCCGCGCCCGGTACGCGCTTCCCGGCTCATGTGCTGAAGACCGCTGGTACGTGTACGAGCAGTCGGTCTGCTGCGCCGATGCCGGACGCGATCTGTCATAGGCGGTCCCCACTCCCGCACACCGGACGATGCGATTCCCATAGCCGGGATGAATCGTGAGGTTCTGCGGCCTCGCCGTCACCTCAATCCAGACAGAACGCGCGGTCGCCCGGCCGCTGATCGGATGCGAGTTCGTCACCCAGAACCACTCCGGCAGGCCCACCAGTCCAGTGGATCGGCGAGGCGGCGCCGTCCTCACTACTGGCGTGGGGATCGGCATCCGCGTCCATGTGGTCAACGCCAGTTCAGCCGGCGAGACTTTCACCGCCTTGCCGTCTCCGTCGACCGGCTTACAGACCTGGACGTTGTCGCTTGAGGTCTGACAGTCGTGTGGCCCAATGGCATTTGACTCTTCGGCGGGACCACTGGCCCCGCCTGGATGCGCGCTGGGTGGGTTTCCGGTGCTTCCAGGGCGGCCATCGTCCTGTGCGCCGAAGCCGTACCCATTCAAGTTGGCGTCAGGAGGAATCGGATCCTGAGGTGGCGGTGCGGACATCGGTTGAAGCAGCAGCGTTCCTCCAATGAGAACGGTGGAAGCGGTGGGCGCCATATCAGCAGCCTTCGCCGAGTACGACATACTTGCTGATGCGCCACTTCTCGTCTGCACCCTTAATCAAGTACGCCTTGGTCCTTCCCTTTTCGACGCCCCGCTTGATCTTCTTGCGTGTAGTGCGGTTCATAATTCCGGCTCTGCTGGAGTCTTGGCAGTCATGCAGAGTCGCATCGTTTCCTGCAACATCCACGCTTGTGATGTGAACGATCACTTTCCCGTAAGAGGTGAGGTTCTTACTTCTCAGTTCCTCGACCCGCTGGAGTACGCGCGAAAGCTGAGGGTCGACCATCAGCGCGGACAGTTGTTGTCTGCGAGACTCATCCGGGAGTGAATCTGCGCGGTCGAGCGTGCTGATAAAAGAGGTGTAGGTCTCCTTTACGGCTTCCTCGTCCGACGAGGGGGAAGGTAGAGAAGGGGTGGTGTGGCTCGACGACGGCAGGGCAACAGCATCGTTGTCGTTGCTGCAGCCAGTCAGAGCCAATGCGACGCCTGCAACTCCGAGCCAGGCGATCCGACTGGCCGCCAGGCGACCGATTACGGTCAAGTCCGCACCTCCATGAACTTGATCCCACGCAGTGCTGTCGCGATCATCTTCGCGACAGCACTGCCAGGCAACGACGAGCGATCGTAGGGCCAAGCAAACCGCTCCGCGCCCATGTCACGCCGTGGTGAAGGTAAAACCCGTACAAGGAAGGCCAAGTCGCATTGACACGGGAGTCGGTTCTGCCCCTTTTGGCGGAACTGTGAGCTGTGTCCAGTCGGCTCGACACCTCATGACGCCGCGTGAAACCTCACACCGCCGAGGGCGGTGCGATTGACATCGCCGATATTCGGCCGTCCCGAAATGCGGCCGCGAGGCGGACCTCAGCGACCTGTCGTTGTTTGTACAACCGGCTCGCCGGCACGCCCTGGTCGTTGGCCACGCACTGGACGGTCAGACCGTTCAGCCGCGTGGCGGTGATCAGTTCAGCGGCATCCGGGGTGATGATCTGCTGCCGTGCGGCTTCCAACAGGAGCACGATCGGGTCGACTTCGTAGGCGGCGTGGCGCTCGGGCAGTTCACTCGGGTCACGCGGGATGTGCCGGGCATCTCGTCCGCGAGCGCGTAGTGCGCCCTTACGCGCCCACAGCATGAGCCGGGCGGCGATGTGAGGACGCTCGACGTCGATCCGCGCCAGCTGCGCGACGAACTCCGTCACCATCTCGGACACGATGTCGTCGATGAGCCGGCTCGGACTACGGTAGGTGTCAAGTCAAACGAGACAGGGGCCAGTGATCGTTAGGCGGCCTGTTTCTCCTGGTCAGAGCTGCTCGGATCGGTGGGGTCTTCGTCGGGTCGGTTGATCTGCGCGACTGTGGGGATCTTGGGCAGCGTGGGCGGCTGGGTGAACCGTCGCGGGTTGGCCGCGCGGAACGCTGCGATCGTGGCGGCTCGGTTGTGCTGGATCGCCTGTGCGGTGCCGATATGCATGGTGAACGGCGTGTGGAGCCCGATCCCGGCGTGGTAATGCCGGTAATTGTAGTAGTCGAAGAAATGGTGGCAGAACGTCTCGGCCTCGTCGAGCGAGGCGAACCTGACAGGGAACACCGGGCAGTACTTCAAGGTTTTGAACTGCGCCTCGCTGTAGGGGTTGTCGTTGCTCACCTTCGGGCGGGAGTGGGACTTGATGATGTCCAGGTCTGCCAGCAGTGCCGTCACCGGCTTGGAGGTCATCGAGGTCCCGTTGTCGGAATGGATGGTGCCGGGCACGATCCCGCCGTTGGCGGCGAACGAGTTCCGCATGAACTGCTCGGCCAGCTCACCTGACTCGCGCAGGTGGATCTCCCAGTGCACGACGAAGCGGGAGAAGATGTCGAGCATCACATACAGGTCATAGAACTGGCGTGGCCCCGGACCCGGCAGTTTCGTGATATCCCAACTCCATATCTGGTTGGGGGCGTACGCGGCCAGATACGGTTTGGTGCGCGCCTGGTGCCGGGCCTGGGCGCGCCGCTCCCGGACCTGGTCACGCCTGCGTAGTTCCCGGTACATCGTCGACACCGACGCCAGGTACACCCCCTCGTCCAGCAGCGCAGCCCACACCTGCCGGGGTGCCTTGTCGGCGAACCGGTCGCTGTTGAGCATCTCGACCAGTTCGGCCCGTTCGCTCTCGCTCAGCGCGTTCGGCGGCGCCGGCCGCTCCGCTGGCTCACTGTTTCCCGGCGCAGGGTTCCGCCGTCGGTAGAAACTGCTGCGCGGCACACCCGACAATGCGCACGAGAAGCGAATCGGCAGATGCTCGACCAGCAGGGAAAGGGTTTCGTGGCGGCAGCGGGTCACGAATTCTCGGTGTCCGCGCTCTCGGACATCGTTTCCAAGAGCGCGATACCTTTTCCCATGATGTCCAGGGCGGCCTCGGTCTGCTTGAGTTTCCTGGCCATGGCGGCGTTCTGCCGCTCCAGCCGCGCCTTCTCCTTGCGCAACTGCTCCAACTCGGCCTGCTCCGGCGTCTTCTCCTTCTTGGCGGCCGGGGGCCTCGTCCCCGCAGCGGTCAGTTCACCGGCGTCGCGCTGCCGGCGCCACAGTTGAACGCTGGACTCATAAAGTCCCTCACGGCGCAGCAGCGCGCCCTTGTCGCCATGCTCGGCCGCGTCGTACTCCTCGACCATCCGCAACTTGTAGGCGGCACTGAAGGTCCGCCGCTTGGGCCGGCCGGTCCGCGGCCCGTCACCGGAAGGAAGATCGTGGCTGGTCATCGTCACTCTGCTCAGTACCCGTTCTCGCCCTGTCCACATCAGTTAGGGAACTTCATCCCTCTTGTCCCACCTGAGCCTGACACAGAGGGCTAGACCGAATCACGCGGGCCGCGGTGCTCTTCAGCCCTGGCATCGCCATACCGACGCAGCCCACCACCCAGGCGGGATCACCGCTCCGTGCCCGATGGACGAGCTCCCGCCAGGCGGCGTCCTTGAGATCGTCGGAAGCGGATTTCTCCAGCAGGAGCGAGCGGAGTTCTCTCAGATCGACGGTTCGAGCAGGCAGGCCGTGCCCGATCGCGCTGCCGTTGACCGCCAGCGGGCCCGGGCCAGTGGTGAGCATTTGGAAGGAACGCTCAGCGACGGTCAGCGCGTTGCCCGGGCGTTCGCCGGCGGTCTGGCTCGGACGCTGGTCGTCGATCTGGTGGTTGCACATGACGCCTCCGGAAGGTCGTGACGGATCGATGGCGTCAGGTATCCGCCACACCATGTGCATTTCGTGAACAGTCCGCAGGCGAAAGGCTGTCTACGGAGTGCTCACGGACTGCTCACTGTCGCCCTGACCTGCGGTGACTTTGGTCCGTCTGCGGGATGCCGACATAGAGGTAAAGGCGATGTCCGCGCTCAAAAGCGACCTGAGCAGGCAACTCCTTCACCGATGGCCTCCTATTAAGGGCTTGGCAAAGATGCTCTCGCCGACCGGCGAGCCCGCGGAGAGAGAGAAAGCCCTCTTCAACTACCGATGAGGTGTGATAGCGCCCGTTGTATTGGACGACGTCAGCCTCCTGGTGTCTGTCGGCCCACGTGCCATGCGTCAGCGCCTGCCAGTCCGGCGAACGCGGCCTGGTGCGCGGTCGACAGCAAGCCACAGGACACCGCAGAGACGGTCAGCGCCGGATCTCGACTGGCAGGTAGTGCGGCGACCGCAAACAGCAGAGCGGCCGCGGCGAACGCCGACTCCGCCATAGGTGAGGATGTCGGGCCCGGACGGTGAGGAAGCTTGCGACGATTGCCAGCCGCCGAGGTAGCCGAACGCTCGAAGTATCAGCGAAGCACAGCCGTCCGGTGCGCGTGAACCCAGTCTTCCCGCTCCGCCGCTTCGATTCGCTAAACCGACCTGTGCACCCCTGCGGCAGCCCAGGGGCCGGGGCCGGTTGCGGAGCGTCGGATCGGGCTTCGGGTTGGACACGGGACTTCGCTGCCCTACCTCACGGGCGGCCGATCAGACGCATCCGCGGGCAAAGGTCATCGCCGGACACGTGATGGTGCCGCCTCCCAGCGCGGACTCCGTCCGCGATGCGTGCTCACGGCATTCACGACGCCGGCGGAAGGGAACGATTGAGGTCGTCCAGCATCCGGGAGAGGACTTGCCGGCGCGCGCTTGAGACTTCCACTGTCTCAAGGGTGGACATGGCCTCGTACAGTCTGGCGCGGGCGGCGTCATACCGGCCCGCAGCGGTCTCCGCACACGCCAGTTTCTGTAGGACGTAGGGACGGTCGGTCTGATGCCTGTCCTGTGCGGCCAGTGCCAAGTCAATGTAGTGATCGAGTCCACGGAAATCCCGCTCCTGGCCCGCCGCGATAGCGCGGTTGGCCAGATAGATCGGTGTTAGCGTGTCGTCATCCGTGGCTAGGTCCAGTGCCAGCGTGAGCGCGTGTTTGGCCTCTCTTACACGGTGCAGGGCTAGCAGGGCTGATCCGATGTTGTTCTCATGCACGGCAAGTGCGGGCGACTCGGACTCCGTGAACTCCTCGACCGCCCCTGCGGCTTCTTCGAAGCAATGGAGGGCGTCTTCGGCCCGATCAAAATGAAGGTAGATGATGCCGATCTTGGCCAACGCGTCTGGGGGTGAGAAGGCCGCGGTCGTTTCAAAGGCCGGCTGTGCTGAGCGGGGCGGCCCGGAAAGGTCGAGGTTCGCGCGCATCCAGTCAGCGAGTTCTACAGCCCGGTCGTCCGCCTCGTTGTTGGTGAGCGCGTCGAGGTACTTTACGTGAGTTTCGATGGTCTGAGTAGCCGCGGGCCCGAAGCGGTCGAGCATCGTCCTGGCGGCCTGACGGAGGAGGTCGACCGCCTTTTCGATGTCACCCTGGTCGGCGGCGATCCGACCGAGTTCGGATAGGGCGGCGGCGTAGTACGGGTGCATGCGGCCGAACCGGGCGCGCGTGGCCTCTTCCACTGTGCGCGCGAGGTTCTCAGCCCGGTCGAAGTCCCGCTGGGAGCGACGTTCGCTTGCGAGGTTGAGCAGCATCACGCCGAAAAAAGGGTCCGACGGACTGGCATCCCGAACGGCCCGTTCCATCAGGGCCACGCCGCGCGGGCGATCGCCAGCGAAGTAGGTGGCGACCCCGTAGTTCATGAGATGCTCTACAGGAATGGCTTCGCGATGGCGTCTGGCTCGAAACTCGTCGATGGCTAAGACGCGCTCGAACAACTCGATCGCTTCGTCCAGCCGGTCAGCGGAGAACAAGGCCGAGCCGAGGTTGTTCAACCTTGTGGCCAGCGCGGAACTGTGCTCTGCGAGGGTGCTCTCAGCCATCTGCACCGCTTTTTGGAACAAGGGTACGGCGGTCCGGGCCCCCACTCGTCCTTCGATGTAGGTCGCCACGCGGTCGAGTAGATCGGAGGCTTCGTCTCGTCCGCTCCCCAGCGCCTCGGCGTGTCCGGCCACGGCGATTCCGTGCGTGGTCAGGCGTGCGCAGGTCGCCCACTGGTCGACGTCCTCGGAACGCTGCGGATACTCCGCGCGTAGAACTCGCGTCACGCGATCGCAGTAGTCGGCGCGCTGGGCGGCGTTCAGTGACACCTCGCGTACGACGGTCTGGACGAGCGTGTGCACGTTGATGGCGTCTGTGCCCAATTCCGCCAGGGAATAGCGCGTAAGGTGCCGGACGGTACGTGCGAGGTCCAGTGGCTCCCGAAGGTGTCTGCGAAACCGGCGGGGCATCTCGCCGACGGCCGCGTGAAACACGCTCAGGGGGATATCGTCCGTCGCCATAAAAGACGCGAACCTCAACATTTCCATGGCTGCAGGGCACTCAGTGCGGAGCCGGTCGAAGGACAGCGCCCAGGTAGCGGTGATCGCCATCGGGTAGTCCGGAGCCTCGGTTGCCTCAAGGAGTTCGGCGGTGTGCTCGCGCAGGAGTGCGAGATAGTTCGGTACCGTCTGGCCGGTTGCCAGCACGAATGACGCGGCCTGCTCCAGGGCCAGAGGAAGATCTCCGACTTCATTGGCGAGGGCGGCCAATTCCTCCTGAGCGGCCGTGAGCCCGCGCCTGGACAAGAACCGGACGGACTCGGCCCGCTCCAGGCGTCCGATGTGGACGGGCGTGGCGATGTTGCCCCACTCGGTGTTTCGGCTCGTGATAAGGACATGGCCGCGGCCGGTCGGGTAACGGTCCGCGTCTTGGTGTGGATCGTCCACGCCATCGATGATGATCAGCCAACGAGAGTGTGATGCGAGCCAACCGTGGAGGATCGATACGACATCCCCGTCAGGGGGTGTGGGGAGCGCCAGTGCGGTGGCTAGTTCGCGCATGTCGGCATCGAGGAACCCCGCCCGGACCAGCCAGACCACGTCGTACTCGGGCGCACGCCGTGACGCGTACTCCAGGGCCAGCCGCGTCTTTCCGCAGCCCCCGATGCCGGTGATGGCCATGGTGCCGCCTTCGCCGGGAACGAGGTGCCGGTTCAACCTCGCCAAGGCGGTATCACGGCCGGCGAAGACGGCGGCAGGCCGAAGCCCTCGCGTCTGCCAGATAGCGGACACGGCTGCGTCGCGACCGGACCGCCGACGGCGCAGGGGCACGACGGTCAGAAGTTCTGGTGCGAGCGCCGCGACATGCTCCGCGGGAACTATCCATGCGGTGTCGCGCAGCCATGTCTGCTCGGAGGGCGGATTGTAGCGTTCGGTAAGGACCCCAATGACTCCCTCGTCCGAACCGAGCACGATACCCGCACCGCTCATTCCCCGGAGCACCTGCCTACTTTCGACCTGCAGGTAAATGACGCCGTCGCGTTGCATGGGGCCGACGATATGACCGGTCGCAGCCAGGAAACGGTAGTCGTGAAAGGAATCTTCTATCTCACCGAAGCCCTGGGCCGCGAAAGAATCCCCAGGATGCGCGGAGTCACTACCGATCAAGCGTGCTGCGGGAAGCGGCGGCAGTCGGACATGCGGGGCCGGCCGCAGAAGAACGAGATCGTGCTGCAGATCGGGCTGGCAGGCCAGTTGGACGGGAAAGGCGTGTTCCTCATCCAGCAGTGCGAACGAGACGTCATTACGTCCCTCCACCACGTGCCAGCACGTGGCGATCAGGCCAGAGGGATGCACTACGAAGCCCGACGTGATGGGGCGCCCAGCGTGGAGCACCAGTCCGGCAAACGGCCACACCAGAGCCATGGACGACTCCGTGCCTACCGCGGCGCCGGATCCGGGAATCGATACGTCAAGGTGATCTTAAGAGTGGCCTGGGCGCCTGCCTTGGCGATCGCGGCGTTGCCTTCGGCTGTGAAGTTGATGCCGAACTCCATGGTGACATCCTGCGGGCGATCGGCTTCCGGCATCGCTTGTACCGTATTTGTAAGTTCGCTCGCGAGGCGGGTCACGGTTCTGTTCGCATGCCTTATCGCCTGATCGGCGCGTTCGCGGACTCGTCCGTCGACGGAGGTGCGCTCGGAGCCGAACGCGGGCGAAACCTCTACCAGGACCGCGCCGTCTCCAGCCACCGCCTCGATCATTGTCATGTCAAGAATCGTACGCAGGACTTGAACGCCCAGCCCGTGTGGGAACAAGAAAGGCCGAACACGGACACTTGGGCGGTTCGCTCTGCGCCTGAGATCTGTGGAGTTGACCTCCTCAGCCAGTCCGAGGGCAGCGGCAACCGCACTGTGTCCCAATCTGCTTCAAAGTGAGCTCCCTCCTGCGGAGGGGAGACGCTACTCGGCTCTCATGTGCCAGCGTGTGTGGGTGCTGCCGGTTCGGAGGGACGCCAAGCGGTGGGTGAGCTCGCGGCGGGAGAAGGGGTCGCCGGGGGCATTGCGGATGTGGATGCCGATGGCGTAGATGTCGCGGATCTGCATGAGGGTCTCGTAGCCGTCCCATCTGCGCAGGTCGTAGCCGTAGGCAGCGGCGAAGTCGTTGACGTCTGTGGGGGAGAGACCGAAGCGACGCTCGCCGTGGTAGCTGTGAATGAGGTCCCACTCGCGGTGACCGACGGCGACGCTGTCCCAGTCGCCCAGTACTACGTGTCCGTTCTGGTGGCGGAACAGGTTGTCTATCCAGGCGTCGCCGTGCAGGAGGGTTGGTGGGTCCTCGAACGGCAACGCGCGCCAGGCCGCGGTGAGGTTGCTGATGCGGTCAATGAGCCAGGCCAGGTCGTCGGGGGTGAGAATGCCGGGGTGGTGCTGGACGGTTGCGCGGATGCTCGCCAGCGGATCCGCCAGAGTCCGAAGAGGGAATGGCGGCGTTGGCCCGGTATGTAGGTCGCGAAGTAGTCGGCCGAGGTCGGCCGTGGTGGCGGGGGCTGCTGCTGTGGGGATGTAGCGCCAGAAGGTGACCGTGGCGCCTGCAACGCTTATGGGCTGGGCAGTGATTTCGTCGGCCGGCCGGACGGTGGGGAACCCTCGATCGGCGAGCCAGCGGGTGACCGCTAGAACAGCGGGGAGCCGCTCTGCGGCCGTAGGGGCGGTAGCGATCCTCGCGATGATCGGCGCGCACAGTTTGAACACAGCGTTGCTGCGTAGCCGAAGCAGTTCGGCGCCTGTCGGATCGAGGCCGGCCTGGGCGCACGCGGCGTGAAGGACTTCGTGGGCACGCTGATGAAGGTCGGCCGCGCCTGTCAACTGGTTAGGCATCTCTACGGCCGGAGACGGTGGCGGTGTCCAAGGCAAGGACCTCTTCGAAGGTGTTCAGCGCCCTGTCCCGCCAGCGCTGGGTGGGGAGAGCGGAGCGGACGTCGCGGGCACGGACGAACACGATGGTCGTTCGCTGTTCAGGCGGCAGCTCTAGGAGAGTCTGAGTGGCTAGTTCGCAAGCCTCCGCCTCCCGCGCGCCACGGGCAAACGTCGCCGCCCGATCCAGCTTGACCAGCGCTGGATCGATGTTCGGACTGGTTGGGCGGCACAGCGCCGAAGCGGTGTCATGTACCGCTTCGGCGCGTTGAAGATCCGGTAGGTACGCGTGGGTTCCGCTCATGTACAGGTAGAGCCGCTGCTCCGTGAAGTCGAAAGCCAGCGCCCCGTTGTTGCGCTCCTTGATCTGCGAGAAGAGCCGTTGGGCTCGGGCGAGCGAGGCGATGGCGCCTTGGTGGTCACCGATGCGTGCAAGAGCGCGTGCCTCGGCGGCCGCGGCGAGTGCCGTGGGAGACGAGGGCTTGGCACGACCAAGGGCCTGAGCCTCTCGAGCGAGGCTCACCGTTTCGGCTGGATCGCCGTAGTAGTACGGCAACATCGCCTGGTGCGCTCGGACGAGCGCTCGCAGTTGGGGATCGCCGGTGTCGTCGGCGGCCGTCTTGGCGGTGCCATACCAGGCAGCCGCTTGACGAACGTCGCCAAGCTTCATCAAGGCGTCCGCGCTGAGGACCGCCAGGACGGCGGCGATCTTGGAGAGCCGGCATTGGATCGAGCCTGATTGCCGCTGGGATGCGAGGTTCTGCACGTCGCTGAACTCGAGCATGAGTCGGCACAGCATCGGCAGCGGCGGAGTGACCAGGTAGTCGCGGCGGCATTGCAGGACCATTTCCTCGAGACGGTCCATCTGGTCGTCAGTGACCGTTCCGGAGGCCAGGGTGCGGTCCATCTGCTGTCTCAGGGTCTCCACTTCCGCTAACAGGCGGCCATGCGAAGCCCGGGTGCATCCTGTGAGGACGTCGTTGAAAAAGGTCCGGCGGTTGGTCTCGTCTCTCAACGGGCCTGACGGCCCAGGGGTGTGGAGGGCGCTCGGGGTGAGGACCGGCGCCTGGGAGGAGGCAGGCAAGAGCGGTGGGATGTGTGGGGCGGGAATGACCGCAACCTCGTCGACGTCTGTGTCATCCGAATAGTCGGCGGCCAGGCCGAGCTTGATCGGGTTGGCCCGGTACAGCCGGGAGAGAAGATCAATGGTGTCCGGGCGTGGACGGCCTCGGCCGTTCTCCCAGACGTTCAGCAGATCGATGTTGGCGTGCGGCACTCCGAGGCGCTCTCGCTCGCATAGCTCGGCCAAGTGATCGATGGCGGCTTGAGCCGTCCAGCCCTGGGCAAGCCGGTGCGCCTTCAGCAGGCTCACCCCGCAGCAGCGGTGGATGGCCTGCACCAGCTTCCACGTCCGCCAGTTCTCGGCTTGGGCTCGCTGCCGCCATTGACGTGCGCAGGATGGGGCGTGCTCTCCTCGGGCCATTGGTGCTCCCATGGCGTTCTGTCGCGGCTGGTGCCAGTGGCCTTCAGCGTAGAACGGCGCTGGTCAACTCGACCCTCTTTCTGACGTGCGTGGACTGCTTCCCGTGGATCGGCAACGGGTTGGAGGCCGGCTTCCGTGTCTCTTCCACGGTTTCTGCGGATTCGCGGATTCTCGACGGTTGGCACGTTGCTGACTCTGCGTCACTGTTCTGGCACCCAGACGAGGTCAGAAGGCTGCCTGGCAGCCAGAACCCTTCAGGAGGTGCGGTTGTGGCGGAGCCCCCCGAGAACGAGCAGGAGGTGTCGTCCGGACAAGCCGAACAAGCTGCGATCGAGCAGACGGAGTTCGCCGGCTTCCAGCTGGAGATCCGTGATCTTCCAGAAGAACGGACCGCGCGTCACGCCAGGGCGTTGCTGCGGGAGGTGCTACGAAACGCCGGCGTTGACGAGAACGATGTTGACGAGGCCGAGCTGGTGGTTGGCGAGCTTGCTGCCAACGCCGTCTCCTACGCCGGCGGGCCCTACGAGATCCGTTTCGTGCTCGTCGGCGGGCGTCCGGCCTGGTGCGAGGTCGTTGATGGCGGCACCGACCTGGCTGGTATCCCCGAGATCTTCGAAAAGCTGAAGGGCGCTGAGGCGGCGGAGTTTGCGCCGGCTGAAGTGCCCCGGGAGCACGGTCATGGTCTGGCCATCGTCCATCGGCTCTCAGGAGGTCTGTGCAAGGCCTATCCGACGGTCGTCTCCTCGGCGCGACGGCCCGGCAAGGCCGTGGCGTTCGCACTGCCGAGTAACGGTCTGCTGTGATCAGGGGCCACAGCAGCAGGGCCGGCGGCATGGAGGTCGAGCAGCAATATCAGCTCGTTGCGCCTGATCGATTCGATCTGGCGCGGGACCTCGTCGACCTTCTCAGTGACGTGGGCCTATGCGCCGCCAGCGCGTGGGAATCTGCGCCGCCCACGGTCTCTGTGTCGGCTCGTCTGATCGGCGCTGAGCCGCGGTGCAGTAGGACAGTCTGGTGCTTGCCTGGTCCTGGTGGCCGCGCCCTGTACTGGCAGTGGCTGCGAACGGTGTACCGCGGCGGAGTCATTGTCGCGAGAAGCTGCGTGCCGGTTTGCCCGATCACTGACACTGCGAAGGCGGCCGCTAATCTCATCGCCGCCGTCCATCTCGTCCCAGATTCCGATTGGTCGAACTTAAAACAGGGCGAGGCTCCTCCCGGTGTACCCGAAGTCCGTTCAGGCAGCCAACCCTAATGGAGCGCCATCGCCTCTCATCGACTTCGAATTCGATCGTGTCGGTAGCCGATGCTTGACCGTACGTAAGAGGTGCTCCTTGATTGTCTTGTCCATCACGTCGTTCGAATCGCTTCACGGCGAGTCGGGACGACCGGAGGGAGGAACGGGGAAAGTGAAAGAAGGAGCTTGGGGCTTGTGCACCCCTCGCGAATGGCTATGGGGCTCAGAGCCGATGCGGTGGCGTCGGATCTATCCAGGCCGTGTCGACCAGATACGTGCAGCGCGGGTATTCGCGGCGACCCTCTTCGAGGGGACCGGCCGTGAGGAGGACGTGGCAGTGGTGGTGGCCGAACTGGCCACCAACGCGGTGCGTCACTCGCGGTCGGGAGGTGAGCGGGGTTGGTTCGGTCTGGAGGTGACGATGGCCGAGATCGCCTACGTCGCGGTGACCGATCTGGGCGGAGGGTGCGTGCCCACGATCCGGTCGGAGATGCCAGGGTGCGAGCCGCGGGAGGGAGGGTATGGCCTGCTGACGGTGTCGAAGCTGGCCCTGACCATGGGCCTCCACGGCAGTTCCGAGGACGGCTTCACCGTGTGGGCTGACATGGACCTGCGCCGCCCCCGCCAGAGCGACGCTGTCCAGCAAGCAACCTTGGTGTCCTAGGGAGGGCCCAGCCTGTCGGTAGCAGGCTGGCCCCTCGGGGACAGCGTAGAAGAGGTGCCTGTTGCGGTGAGACCCCGGCCGTAGGTTCGCATAGGAGGACCTGCGGCCGGGGCCGTCCACGTGTGCGCGTTTGTGCGCATACGTCCGCGCTGGGTTGGGGACGCCCCCGGCGCCAGCTTTCTGGCAGGCTGCAGACGAAGCCTGCCCATTTCGTGTTGACTTCTGTATTTCTGTGCAGGGTGCGGTGTGCGCGGATGGCCGTCTGTTCTCGGGGTTCTGTTCAGCCTTCTTTTCGGTCTCCTTCTCGAGCTTCTGTCTATGACCAGAAGCCCCTGGTGCATCTATCGACGCAGGTAGATGCGCTTCCGCATCTTCTGTTCGTGAGCCCGACTCGTCACCAGGACGACCCCTGGTAATAGTCCGTCCGCCTGCGTGATCGATGGCTGATGTGGCCGACGGCCCCTCCTGCGGTGCTGTATCACCACAACCTCGGCCCCAAGTACTGCATTCTGGCCGGCACCGCCGCTCGCCAGCTGCCCCTCGTCCTGCGGGCAGAGGCTCGCGTGCCTGAGGTCGAGTCGCCGTGGATGCTTGATTCGTGCGTGAGAAGGCGTCGTGGACAGAGTCGTCAAGTCAGCTCGCCGTTTCGGCGTCTTTCGGAGGTGATTGGCGCCGAAAGGCGGTGCTGTTGTCATGCGGGTGCCGGAAAACACATTTGCGGTTGCTTGGGTTTAGGGGCGCGCGGGGTTGAATGGTGACATCGTTCAGCCCTGAAGGTGATTAAAAATGTGGCCGAAGGTGCTTGCCTGGTATGGCGGCATCGAGAAATGGTCGAGCTCCCGATGAACGGGAACGGCACCGGAAATCCGGTCGCTGGTCACATCGAATGGGAGATGAAATGACCGCGAAGAATATCACCGCGAATGGCGCCGCCGGAAATGGCGCCACGGGCAACGAGAACGCCGGGGACGGCGCCGCCGTCACTGGGGGCGGGGCGCGCCCGTCCGGCGCGGCTGGGGACGTGTGGGACGCGCTGACCGGCAACCCTGGTGCGACCGTGACCGCGCTGGCGGAGGCGTCGGGTGTCAGCCGTGCCACCGTCGCGCGGACGCTGACCACCCTGGAGCGTGACGGGTACGCCGTCCGGACGCGCGGCGGGCGGGACGGCGGGAAGCGGCAGCCCGACACCTGGCACCCGGTCACGGCCACCACCGGCGATACCCCGGACGCTTCCGCATCGGACACGCTGAGCGGGGATGCGGACGCCACCGCCGACACCGAGGCCACCACCGAAGCGCCGACCACCGACGACACCGCCACCGGCACGGACGCGGCACCCGAAGCGCCCGCCGCCGACGAGGACGCCCCGACCAGCACGGACACCGCCACCACCGGGGACGCGGACGCCAACGAAACCACGGACGCCGGGGACGCCGGGGCGGGGATGGACGCTGCGGCGGTGGCCGAGGCGCGGGACGCGCTGACCGGGCTGCAGGACGCCATCGCGGCGGCGCTGACCGCGCTGGACGGCGGGGACGGCGCAGGGGCGCTGGCGGCGGTTGAGGGCGTCTACGGCGGGTCGGGCAAGGCGCGGCGGCTGGTGCGCGCCGCCGCCAACGGGCGCCCGCGTACCGCGTCGGGGGCGCCGCGTTCGGCGCCGGGTGAGATGCGCGCGAAGGTCGCCGGGCACCTGACCGGCCACCCTGGCGCGGCGTTCACCCCGCACGAGATCGCGAAGGTGATCGGGCACTCGGCGGGGGCGGTGTCCAACGCCCTGGACCGCCTCACCGAGGCCGGTGAGGCCGAGTTGGTGTGCGACCGGCCCCGCCGGTTCACCGCCATCACCGCCCGCCCCGCCAAGCGCGCCGCGCGCTGACCGCACGCACCGACCGCCACTTGGGGGCGGGCCGCCGCGCCACGCGCACCCGCCCCCGGCGTCCCGACCACCAGCACTCGACAAGGAGCCGTCACATGACCACCGTGCCCACCACCCCAACCGCCGCCACTACCCCGACCACTGCGCCGACCGCCGGACCCGGCTCGGTACCCGCGCCTGGTGGCACCGGTCGCCTCGGACAAGGGGAGCTGCGCCGAAGGGTTGCCGCCATCCTTGCCGACCGCCCTGGTGAGGTGTTCACCCCAGGTGAGATCGCCCGGAGTCTGGACCGGTCGGCCGGTGCTGTCGGTAACGCGCTGACCGTGCTGGCCGACCGTGGGCAGGCCGAGTTGGTGGCGACCGGGCCGCGCCGCTACCGGGCCACCGCCACTACCGCCGAGGCCCTCAAAGGCGGCGGCGCGTCCGCCGCCCGGCACGCGCGCCCCGCCACCGCCGCCGCCCCGAAGGCGGCACCCGCGCCGACGTCCGGCACGTCGGGCACTGCCGCAGCCTCGGGGACGTCGGCGAAGGGCGGGAAGGCGGTGGTCGGGCCGGTGGTGCGGCCGAACGGTCAGACCTACCATCCGCGCCGGTTGGCGGACCTGCCGGACGTGGCGGCGCTGCGGCGGTTGCGGGAGGCATCCATCCCCGCCCTGCTGTACGGGCCGCCCGGTACGGGGAAGACGTCCCTGGTCGAGGCGGCGTTCCCGGACCTGATCACGGTTGCCGGGGACGGGGACACCGCCGTCGCCGATTTCGTCGGCGAGTACACCCAGGCGCCCGGCGGTGGTTACGAGTTCGTCTACGGGCCGCTGATCACGGCGATGACCGAGGGCCGCGCGCTGCTGATCGATGACGCCACCCTCATCTCGCCGAAGGTGCTGGCGGTGGTGTACCCGGCGATGGACGGGCGGCGGCAGATCACCGTCAAGGCGCACAAGGGGGAGACGATCACCGCCGCCGAGGGGTTCTACGTGGTCGCCGGTCACAACCCCGGCGTTCACGGCGCCGTGCTCACCGAGGCCCTGGCCTCCCGGTTCGCCGCGCAAATCCGAGTGTCGACCGACTACGACCTAGCCCGCACGCTGGACATCGAACCGCGCGCCGTCCGCGTCGCGCGCAACCTCGCCCGACGTCAGGACTCCGGCGAGATCGGCTGGGCGCCGCAACTTCGCGAGCTGATCGCCTTCCAGAAGATGTCCGGGGTCCTCGGCCCCGAGGCGGCGGTGGCCAACCTTCTCGGCATCGCCCCCGAAGAAGACCGCGACGTGGTCGCCGAGGTCATCAGTTCCGTCTACGGACGCGCCGTCACCCCGCTCGCCCTCGGCCAGCAGATCTAACCCGCACCCGCCCGCACATCCCCCCACCCGCGCCCGCACGCACCCGCACGGAGGAACCATGGCAACGCACGTCATCCCCGCACCCACCGCCCCGCCCGCCGCCGCGCTGTCCGGCACCGGGGCGGGCGCTACCGCCCCCGCCGCCACGGTTGCGGCGCCCGCGCCGGTGACCGGCCTGGGCGGGGCGTGGCTGCGGCTGTCGGCAGCGTTCACCGACGCCGTCACCGACCTCACCGACCGCGAAGACCTCACCGTTCAGTGCGCGCCCGGTCTCGGGCGAGGCGCGCCCGGTTGCTTCGTCCCGTCGCTGGCCGCCATCGAACTCGACGGCACGCACCTGCGGCAGGACCCGGCCACATGCGCCCCGTCCTGGCCCGCCGACCGCGACCGATACCCCGCCCTATGGGGCGTCCTGACGCACGAGGCCGCGCACGCCACCCACACCAGGTGGGAAATCCCGGGCAACGCATCCGCCGCCGTGGCGGACGCTGCCCTCGCCTTGGAGGAATCGCGGATAGAGGCGGTTCAGATCCGGCGCCGTCCCGCTGACCGCCGCTGGCTGCGCGCATCCGCAACCAGCCTCATCCTGGCCGACTTCACCACCGGCCCCACCGCGCCCGCCACCGCCCCAGGTGGCGCGCCCGCGCCGTCGGGCGGCGCCTCGACCGCCCCGCCGGTCACGACACCGCACACCGCCATGACGCCGTGGAACGCCGGACGCGCCGCCGCGCTGCTGCTGGCTCGCACCGACGCCGGAATCCTCGAACCAGCAGAAACCAAGACTCTGGCCGAGGTCGTTCTCGACGTACTCGGACCGACCCGGTTGAGCGCGCTGGCCGCCCTATGGCACCTCGCGCACGCCACCGGCGACGACGACACCGCCACCATGATGGACCTGGGGCGGCGGTGGTGCCGCATCCTGGACGTCAACCCCGAACGCCCCGCCCCGCCCCCGCCGCCCGGAACACCGGGCGCCTCGGGCGACCCCTCCCCACTGGCCGAAGCCCTGGGCGCCACCATGGCCGCCGTTCATGCGGCCGCCGCCGAACCCGCCACCGGACCGCCCAACCCCGACCCGGCACAGAAGAGGCAACAAGAGAAGGACGCCCGCAAGGCCGCTGACCGTGCCGCCCGCCGCGTGTTCGCCGCCAGCACCGCCCCGACCGCTGCGCGCGGACGGACAGCGATCACCGGCACCCGCCCGCCCAACCCCGACGAGCAGGCCGCCGCCCGCCGCCTGGCCCGCCGGTTCCGCGCCGCCGCACACCGCGACCGTGTCACCACCACCCACACCTCGCCCACCCCGCCCGGACGCCTGTCCATGCGGGGCGCGCTGGCCGCCGACGCCCAGCGCGCCGCCGGTGTCACCCCGACCGCCGAACCGTTCAGCCGGACGGTTCGGCGTCACGTGCCCGCGCCGCCGCTGCGCGTCGGCATCGCCTGCGACGTGTCCGGATCAATGAACGCCCTGGCCGCGCCGGTGGCATCGGCCGCGTGGATCATGGCCCGCGCCGCCGGGCACCTCCCCGACGCCCTAGCAGCCACCGTCATCTTCGGCGCCCGCGTCCGACCAATCGTCCACCCTGGGCACACCCCGGCCGCCGTGACCGAGTTCGCCGCCCGCGACCCCAGAGAAGACTTCGTCCAGGCCGTCGACGCCCTCGACTCCGCCGTGGAGTTGACCCGGACCGGCGCCGCCCGGCTACTGGTGATCGTGTCCGACGGCATCTTCAAGGACGACCAGCGCGAAGAAGGCCAAAAGCGCATCGACCGCCTCACCGCCGCCGGGTGCGGTGTGCTGTGGCTGTCGATGTCCGGCCGCACCAAACCCATGAGGGGCGCGCACCTGGTCACCCTGACCGACCCCGCCGCAGCCGCCGACGCCATCGGCGCCGCCGCCGCACGCGCCCTCCGCACCGCCTGACCCGGCCGCCCGGTGCGCCCCCGGGCAGGGGCGCACCGGCCCGACCAGGCTCACCACGGTGGCATCCGCCCCCTGCAACCAGCTAGGACCGCCCGGAACGGCTAGGCATCGCTGGGCGCCGCCAATCCAAAGAAAGCCCCAACCTGACGAAGAGAGGCACACCGTGAACCGCATGGAGTCCTACATTCGTGACCGCCATGCGCTGCCCACCAGGGGCGTGCGAGGTAGCGGAGAACCTGTTCATAGGTCCAGACGGAGGAAAGGACATCGCTGCCGCGCTCGCCTTCGTTGCTGAGGCCCGCGCACCGCGAGCTGGTGGGGCGTGCCGGTCACGGCATCGACCACGAGGGTCTGGGCTCGGTCGAAGGCCCCTGATGCCCTGCGACACTGACCGCCGCGCCTGATCGACCGCACCATCCCGCGCCACGCGGACCCGTTCGTCCAATACTCCGCGCTGGCCTCCATCGAGACCGGCCAGACCTTCTACCGCGACACCGCCCACCCGGACGTCCTCACCACCCGCACCGAAAGGCCCAGCTCGTGAACCACCTTCGGCCAGCCCCAACCGAGCCCGAGTCGACCGGCACCTCCCTGATCCTCGAGCTGTGCGACCTCATCGGCGCCACCGCCAGACTCGATGAGAAGCCCCGCGACCGACACCAGGCCATGCAAGAGGTGGTCGCGGTCGCCTACCGTGTCGCCGCCGCAGCCGGTCCCGTCCTGGACGGCGAGGCTGCGCTGATTACTGCCCTGCGTGCTGCGGCTGCCGCCTGCCCGCCGATCCCCGAGTCGTGCCCCGGCTGCCAGAAGATGAGCGGCGCCCGGTGCGGGCACCACGTCGGGAGCACCGACGTCGCCGAGACCTACCACGAACTCGGCCGCGCTTTCAGCGGCCCTAGCTACGCCAACCCCCGGCAACTGCCCTGACGAGCAGACATCGGCAGCTGCCGACCGCCGGTGAACTGGCCCGGTGAAAGAAGTGCCACTCAGCACGTCATCGCGGCCAGCGGGACCTAGAGCCGCTACCCGGCCGCCCGGGAGGGGCATCATGACCTGCCCTCTGCCGCCTCGATGCGACGTAGCCGCCGTCCTTGGAGTCGTTCCCCGATCCGACACCGGCAGTCTTGGAGGGGCGTGGCGGCAGACGTTCATGCCTGCTACCAGGCTTCACCCCATCCGCCGAGGACCCTTATGCGATCCTCCAGATGGGCCTCACGGGACGTGCCGGTGAGCGACGCGGAAATAGCCCGGCGGGACCGGAGCGCCTCGACTGCGAGAACAAGGTCTTCAGAGTCGCTCGCCTTCTCGCCGGCCTCCGGATGACGCCACTCATCAAGTGTGAACAACGGCCTGGCGTCGGCGGGCAGGCGGAGTGTCTCTTTGAGCTGCTCAGCGGATAGGAATGTACGGTTGCTCAGTTCGCGTGCGTCGGTGAGCCGCAGCATCAGGGTCTCGAGCGGGCCGAGATGGTCACCGAAGTCGGGGTCCCGGACAAGGTCAACCCGCGCCTGCCCGTTCGGCAACTGCACGGTGCCGACGCTTCTGGTCCGCTGGATCTCCTCGGTCTCGTCCTCATTGAGGAGCTCGGGCCCGGCGTTCCAGATTGTCCCTGGAGTCATCCCGAAGCCGTACCTGTGCAGCTCCAGCCGTACGTTCTCCTCTCCCAGTCCGGTCACCAGCGACTGGAAGACCAGGCCATCGGTGCCGCCCGGGGTGATGAACCCGATCAGCCGCATCGCGGCACAGAAGTAGTTGGCGTTGTCCCACATCGGAAAGTCGAAGTCCGCGGAATGTTCGTCAAGCTCAGCGATCATTATTGGATCGCTCGGCGGTGCGTCGACCCACGGCGCGGCATCGAGTGCGGTTTGCATCCCCCTCGGAAGGGGCGGCGTCACCAGACCGAGCCGGTCGAGTAGGGCCTGGGTCGTGACCTCACCAACCGCAACCTTGAGCCGGTGCGTCGTCCCTCTGGGGTCGGTGTGGTGGAGCGTGCGGACCGTCTCCTTGGCGACCTCGTCCTCCGCGACCGCGTGCTTGGCGAGCAGCCGATGGCCTCGCTGCGGATGGCGGACGATCCACTGGCACAGGACCTCGACGTCACGACGATCCGGCCGAAACGAACCGCCATCGATCGACTCTGTCACGCCTCGGACCCTGGCGGCGATCTCAAATGCCTCCTCCGCGTCCGACGCCAGAAGACACGGCAGCACACACCAGGGGACGTTGTGCAGCACCCCGTTACGGTCCACCCGATCCGCGATCCACGGCAGGATGCCATCGCCGTAGCGCTCGACGAGAGCCAGGTTGTCCCGGCCGCGAACGTGAAATTCCCATTGCAGCCGCCGCGCGTGGCCGACGAACTCCTCTGCGTCTTCGAGACTGACCAGTGCCGCCCAGGCTAGGTCGGACTCCAGTACGAATCTGCCGCCGACGAGTGTCCCTTCCCCCTTGCGGTAGACCGACAGGCCGGAGAGTTGCGTGCGCGCCTCGTCCAGCGGCATCAGGCCGCGGTGGTCGCGTACGGGGAGCATGGCATCGTTGATGGCGGCGCGCAGGTTTTGATCAAGCGAGCCTTCTTCCTGATCCACCGTGGCCAATATACGGACCCACGGCCGCACCGGCGTTCAGGCTTATCTGCGCCGATGAGGCCATGTGCGGCGCCGCGCGCCACGTTGCGCCGATGGTGGCGCTTGCCTGGCTTCATTGGCCAGGGCATGAAGGGGCCGTGGCGATGGCTGGCTTCGAGGATCACTGTGGACGCTGCCCAGATAAGCCCCGTCCACGGTGAAGGGGACCGGCCGCGAAATCGCACCGGGCCCGCCGTGGGGAGCGGGCCAGGCCGAGTATGTGTTGGTAGGAGACGAGCGCGGCGACGACGGCGACCGCCACCACCGCCAGCGCCGTGGTCGCCTTGATCAGTCGATCGGTCACCGGTCGGCTCCTTTCCCCGGTGCCTTTGCTCGCCGGTGCGCGGTCGGTCGGGTGAAACCGAGCAAGGTGGAGCGGCGGTAGGACTGGACCTGCACCACGGTGCCGGTGTGCGGCGCGGCGATCATCTTTCCGCCGCCGATGACCAGGCCGACGTGCCCGGGATTATTGGTCGAGGTGCCGGGACCGGAGTTGAAGAAGACCAGATCCCCTGGCTGCTCGCGTCCGATCGGGATGCGAGGGCCGTACCGCCATTGCGCGCCGGACACGCGCGGGATGCTGATCCCGGCGGCACGGTAGGCGGCGTAGGTCAGGCCGGAGCAGTCGAAGGCGCGCGGTCCGGTAGCGCCCCACACATACGGCTTGCCGAGTTGCGCGCGGGCGAACGCAATCGCTCTGGCGGCGGCTTGACTGGAGGGCACCGCCGAGAAGGCATTGCCGCACCCTGCCCCCATCGCTGCCTCGGGCTGGCCAGTCCCGCCTCGGGCATAGGCACGAGCTTGTTTGAGGACTTGTTCCACGTAGGCGCGCGAGTGGTTGTACTGAAACAGCGCGGCCCGGACGCGTTCCGGTGCGCCGCCGTGTTTGAGGTAGCGGGCGGCGGCGGGGATCGCGTCGGCCGGATCGTAGACGTTCCTGCGGCCATCGCGATTGCCGTCGACACCGAACGCGGCCCACGTGCCGGGCATGAACTGCATGGGCCCGGCGGCTCCGGCATGGTTGCGGCCCGAGGCGATGCCGGGGCCGGCGCCGCGCCCGTGATCGGACTCGACCTTCCCGACGGCCGCCAGGATGTGCCACCCGATCCCGTACTCTCTGCCGGCCTTGAGGTAGAGGCTCAGATAGGCGGGCGGGATGTCGCTGACGGACCCGCCGGGAGCGGGCTGGCATGCACCAGCCCCAGTCCCGGTACCGAGGCCGGGGAGGACGGCGCCGAGCACGGCGACGAGCACGGCGGCCAGGCCGAGCAGCGCGGTCGCTGCCCCGATCACTAGCGGCATCGGTCGTTATCGGACTCGCGCCGCGGCGCGGTGCCCCAGAAGGTGGCCAGGTCGACGAGGCGATGCCTGCAGCCGGTGGCCCCGGCGAGCTGCCACACCCGGCCTGCTGGGCCGTCGGGTGAGGTGGCGGGCGTGTGGACGGCGGTGGCGACCGGGATCTCGGGGGTGCCGAGGAGACGGCGGAGGTTGGCCTCACGTTTGGGTGAGGGGAGCCAGAACAGGACGGGTGTGGTGGTGCCGGTGGCTTCGGCAAGGTCGGCGTAGCCGCCGAGTTTGGCGGTGACCCGCGCGAGGGCTTCGGTGCCGGTGTCGTGTTCGAGGAAGAAGTCCAGGGTGGCCGCAGTGCCGTCGGCGCAGGTCTCGGTCCAGCGGCCGAAGGCGTCCGGTCTGGCCAGGTCACCCCACAGGGCCGCGCAGCGGTGTTCCGACCACCACTGCTCCACGGCGCCGCCTTGACGCCGGGCGTGGGCGTGCAGCGAGACGAAGAACTCGTTCACGCCGATCTGGTGCGTGAGTCGGGGTGAGACGGCGATGGCGGTGGCGGCGTCCTGCCGGTAGCCAAATTCGGCGACGTTCTGGCCGTGCTCGACGGCCAGGACATGCGCGCCGGCCGGACCGAGGACCCAGTGCCAAGGTTTGGAGCCGACAGGTGCCCAGGGGCGGAACCGGAGGAGTGCGTGGTGGTGGTGCAGGTGGTTGAGGCGCTGCCGGGCCCTTTCCGGGGTGGGGAAGAACAGGCGGGTGAGTTGCCCGGTGGTCAGGACGCGGTGCTCCCAGACCAGGGCCAGCAGGTTCCGGTCGCGGGTGGTCAACCGATAGGCCAGTTCCGCGACCGCCTCGGCGGAGACACGCGGGCCGCGAATCTGGGTTCCGCGTAGCCGGGTACGGGTCGTGCGGGGTCGGGTCATCGCTGCTCTTCCTCTGCGGGCGGTGCGGCATCGGCGGTCGCTGCGGTCGGTCCATCGGGGCTGTGGGCTGGTGCGGATGGTGTGAGCGGTGAGGCGTCCAGGTCCCGCAGGCCGACTTCGGGGATGGAGCGTGCGGTGCGCTGGGGTGCGAAGCGTTCACGTGATGCGCTGCGGACTGCGCTTGCCCGTCCGGGGATCGCTTCGGGGAGTGGGCGGGTGCGGAAGGTGAAGGGCGGTGTGGGGGTGTTGCCGTCCATGAGCCGGGCGGCGGCTTGGTAGGCGCCGAGGTGGGAGAGGTCGTGCGGGGCCAGCAGTGGTGCGGTGTGGCGGGCAAGGTCGGCGGCGTCTTCGGGTGAGGCGGCGAAGTAGATCTTGTTGCGGGCATCGGCGGAGACGGCTTCGCGGAGGTCTTTGGGGAGCTGGGACAGGTGCTGGTGGGCGATGGTCAGGCTGAAGCGGTAGGCGCGGGCCTCGGCGAGGATGTCGCTGATCGAGCCCGGCAGGTTCAGGAAGTTGTGCGCCTCGTCGATGTAGGCGGCCGCGTCCGACCGCTCGTGCTCGGACTGCGTGGCGCGCGGGGTGATGGCCTGCCAGGTGTGCGCCAGCAGCAGGGACCCGAACAAACGGACCGCGTCCTCGCCGAGGACGCCTTTGGGGAGGCGGGCGAGGACGAGGCCACCGGAGGCGAGGGTGCCGGCGAGGTCGACGGTGGACGCGCCGCCGGACAGGGTGTCGCGGACGAATGGACGCAGCAGGACGGCGCGGAGCTTGTTCATGACGGGGCTTATCACCGAGGCGCGGGCGGCCGGGGTGAGTTCGTCGTAGGAGTCCCAGAACCCGCGCAGGAGTTCGTCGGTGAGTCGTGCGGTGACGCGGGCGCGGTAGGCGGTGTCGATGAGGAGTCTGGGAATGTCGCCGAGGGTGGCGCGGGTGCCGTTGACCCGGGTCAGGGTGAGGCAGGCGGAGCGGAGCAGGTCGTCCAGACGGGGACCCCAGGCCGAGGTGAAGCAGCGGCGGAAGGTGGTGACGATCGACTCGGCCGCGAACGCCGCGTCATGCCCGGCGAGCACGTTCAGGCACGGTGGCCGGCCCGGCGCGGCGGGGTCGAACACGACGGTCTGGCCGATGGCGCGTTCGGGGAGGCGGTGCAGGACGTCGGCGACCAGGTCGCCTTTGGGGTCGATGACCAGTGCGCCGCGTCCGGCGGTGGCGTCGGAGAGGATGAGGTTGGCCAGGAAGGTGGATTTGCCGACGCCGGTCTGACCGAGGACGTGCAGGTGCTGGCGGGCGCCCGCCACGGTGAGCCCGACCGGACGTGGCGCGCCGGCGTCGGAGTCGCCGAGGACGCGGATGCCGGGACCGGAGACGGGGATCGCTGGTGAGGGCGCGACAGGGCGGGCGCCTGCGCGGGTGACGCCGGGCGCGGCCAGGTCGTAGGGCAGGTGCGCGATCGCGGCGAGTTCGGCGACCGACAACAGGTAGCCGCGGTGCAGTCGCCGCTCGGCCAGCCGGGTAGCTGGCGAGCGGAGTCGGCGGCGGCATAGGTACTGGTGGCCGGAGGTGAACAGCGCGAACGTTGAGGCGGTCTCGTGGGCGTGTGCGCGCAGCCAGCCGCTGGCGATCTGATCGGGGTGGCGGCTGGCGGCGCCGTAGCGGATCTGGACCTCAAAGCGCGGCTGGGCGGCTTTGCCGAGGACCGCGCGGACCTGTTCGGCGCGCTCGGGGTGCTGGCGGGTGAGTTCGCCGGGGTTGCGGTGCCCCGACATCCCGGGGGTTACCAGGTCGAACAGATGGCCTTGGGGAGCATTGGAACGGGCACCGCGCAGTGCGGACGCGGCGCGATGGGCCTTACCGAGGCGGCGGCCGGTGGCGGGACGGGCCAGGATCTGAACAGCAAGGTGTTCGCCTTGGGCGAGCCCGGACGCGGTTCCTAGCAGTCCCCGTAGTGGGTCGGCGTCGTGGTCGCTGGTGAGCGGGAAGTGTTCGGGCCTGGCTGGTACCAGCCGCCCGCCGGCCGTCTTGTACTTCTGGTCGAGCGGGAGTGGTGGGGTGGCGGGGCGGGTGGTGAGGGTGGCGCCGGGCCAGGACGCCCGGACGGTCTTCTCGACTATTCCAGGCGGGATGGTGCCGGGGACCCAGATGTGGAAGCGGACACCGTTGTGGTCGGCGCGGTACTCGAAGGCCAGGTGCGGCTGCCCGAAGATGAGGCGCTTCCAGCCGGGGTGGGTGAGGCCGACGAGGCGGGCCCACCAGGCGGCGGCGCTCGCCGGCTCCACCTTCGGCGGCACCGCCACCTCGATCAACCGTGCGCCTGGGATGAGTCTGCTGTTGCGCCAGTCCCACACCACCCAGCGGACGCTCGTCCAAGCGGCAGCGGCGCCCATGATGCCCAGTGCGGCGACGGGGCCGTATCCGGTTGCCGCGTCGATGAGCCGGTGCGGAGCGTGTTCGAGGCTCGACAGCAGCCCGCACACGCCCGCGCCGCTGGTGGCGTCCTGGAGAAAGGTCGTGTGGGTCATCGTTTACCGGTCTCCGTGTCCGTGAGTGCTGTGGCGTCGCGGAGTTCGGTGCGGGTGGCGAGTTCGGCGGGGTCGGTGGTGACGAGTTGGTGTTCGTGCGGGCTGGCGATCGCGCTGAACGCGGCCCGGTCCGAACCGGCGCCGGTTCCGCACAGCAGGCCTTGGCCGCGGTCGGCGGCAAGGAGAAACGTCTTCTCGCCCTCGGTGAGGTCGAAGGCGTCGGCGATCTGGTCGATGGCCTGGGGTGCTTGGCGGAGCAGGATCTGGGTGGCGGAGTTGGCGACCACGGCCCGCCCCAGATCAGTGGAGAGAAGGTCTCCGGCGTCCTGGGTGACGACGGCGAGGCCGGCCCAGTGCTTGCGGGCGGACTTGGCCAGCCGGTACAGGAACCGGGCGCCCTCGTCCTCGCGCATAAGCGTCCAGGCTTCGTCGACCACGACCAGGCGGCGGCGCCGGTCGGTCGGGTCGGCGACGGTGCGCCAGATCGCGTCCAGGGCCAAGAGCATCCCGACGGTGCGAATTTCGTCGGGCAGGTCCCGCAGCGAGAACACCACCAGATGCCCGGCCGGGCGAGTCGTGGTCGGCCCGGCGAATAGGCCGCGGTAGGAGCCGGAGGTGTAGGGGGCGAGGCGTGCCGACAGGTCAGCCGCCGTGGCTGCTTCCGGAGCATCCGATTGTGCGACCTCGTCGAGCTGGGTGGTGAGGTCGGCCAGAACGGGGACGGGACGCGCCCAGGTGCGGGGGCCGGAGCCGATTCCGCGCGCACGGTAGGCGGCCAGCACCGCGCGGTCCAGAACCGCCCGCGCCGCTGGAGCCAGCGGCTCGCCGAGCATCGCAGCGATCAGGGTCTGGAGGAACAGTGCACGGCGGATGAGAGTGTCCTCGCCCTGGCCTTGTGGGAGGTCGAAGGGGTTGAAGCAGACACTGGGCGAGCCGAGCGGGATGCGGGTGCCGGCGACGTGGTCGCACAGGCGCTGGTACTCGTCTTCGGGGTCGATGACGGCGACGTGGACGTCTTGGTACAGCAGGCGGAGGGCTTCGAGTTTGGTGAAGTAGGACTTGCCGGCGCCGGAGCGGGCGAGGGTGACGGAGTTGTAGTTGTCCTGGGCGAAGCGGTCCCACACCACCACCCCGGAGGAGTAGGCGTTCAGCCCGTAAAGCACCGGCGTCTCGCCCAGGACCGGTTGCAGGTCGGGTGAGGTGAAGGGGAAGGCGGCGGCGAGCGCGGCGGTGTCGAATACCCGCCGGGCACTGATCGAGTCGCAGGCCAGGGGCAGGGTTGAGGTCCAGCCTTGCAGGGCGCGGAATGTGGTGGGCTGGGCGTCCAGCAGCAGCGAGGCGGCCAGCGCCCGCACTCGCTGCACCTCGTCCTCCAGTACACCCGCGTCTGGGGCGTGCACGGTCAGGTACAGCCCGACGCGGAAGAGGCGGCCGTGGCCGCGGGCGAGGGAGGCGGCGAGTTCGGCGGCGTCGTCGGCTGCGGCTTCGGCGGCGAAGTCGGCCAACCTGCCTTGCTGGGCGTTGGCGCGTGACGCCGACTCCAGGCGGGCGAGTTGGCGGCGGAGCCGTTGCGCGGCGATCAGCGGCGGGATCGGGTCGATGTGCAGGGAGACGTCGAGGCGTCCGGGGTAGGTGAGCAGCGGCTCCAGCCAGCCCGCGCCGACCTCCCTCGGGTACCCGGTCACGGCGAACGACGCGCACACCCCGCCGGGAAGTTCCAGCGATCGGGCATTGACGCGCAGCGCTAAGGGACCCAGGCCCAAGTCGTCTAGGCCGCCTCCACGGCCGTTTTCGGCGAGAGGATCGTCCGGCGTCTCGGGCTGGGTGGTGTGGGTGAGGGCGCGTGAGAGCGCACCGAATGAAGGTCGCATCAGCTCTCCTGTTGGTGAGTGATCACGTCGCCTGGGGCCGTGTTGTCCACAAGCTGTGGTTCGCCTGGGGATAGAGAGTCGGTCAAGACGGCAGTGGCACTTCCGGCGTCCAGAACTTCGGCCGGAACGGCAAGCGCGGCCAGGGCGTGCACGGCCTCGGCGGCGCGCCGCAGCGCGACCGCGGCTGCTGCCTCGCGTCCCATTCGGCGGTGTTTGTTCTGCCGCCATGGGAGGACGGACGCCGGGGTTGAGGATGCGATGTGGCCGGTGATGACGATGAGGACCTGCCGGATGAGCAGGTCGTGTGCGGCGCCCAGGTCGGTGAGGAACGCGGCGTGCGCGCAGGCGGCCTGCTCCAGTGCCGGGTCGGGCAGTGCGGGCGCGTGCTGGGTGATGTGGTCGGCCAAGCCGGTCAGGTCGACCGGACGGGCTTGGACGAGGATCTGGACGGGTGCGTCCAGGGAGTTGAGCCAGCGGCTGAACACCGCCACCAGCCCGGCCTGCTCGCCCGGGGTTCGCAACCCGAAGGTGAGGGTGCCGGCGCGGACGATGACGGCAACACCGCCACCGGCCAGCTCCAGCGCCCCGTCTTCCCGGACCGCGCGGACGGGCAACCTCAAGGGTTCGGGGAGACGTCCGCGCATCCGGCACCAGGCCGGTGGCGGCTGCACCGGCCCTGCGGAGGTGACGCGTTCCTTCGCCGCACGCGTGTGGCGGAGGGCAGCGAGGGTGTAGCGGTCGAGACTCATGCCGTCGTGGCGGGCGACCGCCAGTACGAACCCGGCCGCGACGACCGGCACCAGCACCGCGACCAGGACCGGAAGCGGCACCAGCGGACCGAAGGTGAGGAAGACCCACAGGCACGCGGCGGCGGTGCCGGCGAGGATGCCCAGTTGCCGGGCGGTGAGGCCGTAGAGGATCTTGTCGGGCTGGTCGACGTCGGCGGGGATCTTCACGCTCATCGGCGGCTGGTCGTGCTGCTGGTGGCGTGTGCTCATCGACGCCTCCTGGACTTCGGCGGGTCGGTCCACAAGGTCAGCTGCCGGCGTGGGACGGGCCGCTTCGGCATGCCAGGCAGCATCAGCTGCCCCGACCGCACCCGCGGCCGCCCACCCGGCACCGCAGCTCGGCTCGGTGAGGGCGTCCGTGGCAGTCGGGTGACCGGGATGGGCAACGCCAGTTGCGTCGGCCGACGCGCCGCGTTCGTGCCAGCGGGGCCGGATGCGGCCGGGATCGGCAGTGCGAGTTGCATCGGTTGGCGGCCTCCTTGCCTGTCGCGGTCGGGTTCGGGTGGCTGGCCTGGCGGCATCGGGATCGCTCCAGGCGGCATCGGGGTCGCTCCGGCGGGCAGCGCCGGTGGTGGATCGTTCGGACGGGGCAACTCCGGCGGCGGCGCGTGCTGCGCGTCAGTCGGTGCCAGGGCCAGGCGGGACTGACGCAGCAATGCCGACGGCTGTCGAACCGGCGTCGGGGGCGGCGACGGAGCGGGGGAGGGAGGCGGTGGAGGCGGAGGTGGGGACGATGGGGTCCAGAATTTGGGAGTGGGAACGCGGCGGCGCATCAGGGCGCCCAGACCGCGGTAGAGGATGAGGCTTTTGACCATCCCGGTCAGAGCGCTGGGCTGGGCGGCGCGCCAGATGGTCCGGGCGACCCAGGAGGGGACGCGGGCCATGATCCATAGCAGGCACAGCGCCAGCAGTAGATCGACCCCGGTCCCCGAGACGATCCCGGGGAAGTGACCGCCCGAGTCGTTGTCGGGCTGCTTGACGTCGGAGAACAGCAGCCGAAACGCCGTCGCCAGGACCAGGGACTGGCAGACCCCGATCGCCAGAACACCGGTGATGCTGCGCCACCACAACCGGGCCAGCCCGTCTGTGATCGGCAAGGCGTGGAACATCAACGCCACGGGCGCGGCGGCGATCAGCACCATGGTGAGCGCGATCCGGACGATGTAGATGAACGCCACGCACACCGCCAGCACCACCACGCCCAGCCCGATGAAGATCGTGAACGGCTGATTGGGGACCAGGCTCGCGACGAGATAGGCGGAGATCGCCTTGGCGACCCGGCCCGGGGCGACCGCCTCGCCTCCGGCGCGCAGGAACGCGGCGGACAGGCCGTTGGCGAAGGTGATCATGTACCCGATCAAGATGAGGCTGAGGTTGGAGGCCAGAAACGCACCCACCAGCCGCGCCACCAACTGCCCGGGCGTCAGTTCACTGCCGGGAAGTGAATGCCCGGCGATCAGCAGCACCCCGCCCGCGGTAATGATCAGCACGTAACAGGTGTTGGCGATGGTCTGCGACACACTCCACAGGTCCTTGGCGCGCGCCATGTCGGGCGAGTCCAGCGGCGGGGTGCCCAGCACGGTCTGCGCCAGCAGGTCGCAGATCGGCTTGGCCGCGCTGGTCACCAAGTCGGCGAACCAACCGTTCACCGCCTGCTTGGCCATGCAGCCCACGTCCATGAGCCCGCACCCCGCCCCCTCCCCACCGCGAGGGTTCTGCTCGCCCGGAGTCGCCGGGGCCGGCGAAGGAGTCGCTCCCGCAGGATGAGACGGGAGCCGAGACTCAGACGGTACGGCTGGTTGAGGCGAAGACGAGGGCGGTGTAGGAGTTGGCGCGGGATCGACCGCACCCCAGACCGGCCCGGCCGCCACACACAGCACCACACCCGCCGCCAGCGCCCCCAGCAGCGCTACCGCGATAGCGGACGCCACGGCCCTACACGGCCAAGCGGACGGGCTCCTCTTGCTGGTCACGGCGCGCCGACGATGCCCTGGAGGATCTTGACCAGCAGCGGCGCCAAGACCGCGACCGAGTACCCGACCGCGGCATACCGCAAGGTCTTCTTGGCCGCCTCAACCTCGCCAGGGTCGCCGCCGGCCAGCATGTACCGGACCCCGCCGATGGTGGCGAACAAGGTCGCCAACCCCACCAGCAACCCCACGATCACATTCCGCAGGTTGGTGATCACCTCATCCAGCGAGGCCGCCGCGGCGAGGTTGGTGCTGGCGTCGGCGACACCGGGCACCAGCAGCGCGGTCATCACGCATCCGGCCGTCCACACCAGGGACGCGGACACTAGCCGCCGCCGCGATGGCCGTGGCCGGAGCGGTACTCGGCTGCCTGCGGAAGGCTCGGACGCGGTGGCATCAGGCCGCTCAACGGTGTGGCTGTCCACGTCTCGGTTTCGGGTGGGCCACTCCGGGACGAGTCGTTGGAGGGTTCGGTGTGAGTACTTGCGGGTGCGCATGGCAGCGTCTCCAAAACCTCGATCGATGGAATCGGCTGCCAGCCGGGCGATCAACCGGGGAACGACGCGGCCTCGGGCTGCGGGCGTCCTCCTTGACGGGACTGTGGGACGGATGATTGCGGCGGGGACCGGGTATCTGGCCGTCCGCCCGAGGGCCGCACCGTTCACCGGTGATCTCGACTGGCACCCATGAAGCACCGCCGAACAGACCGAAATTCACAGCCCACCCGGAATCCTTGATCCAGGCTTGGGTTGCCCAGAGGACGGTGCGCCCCACCCGAGAGCCTCAGCGAGCCCCCAAGCCGCCTGGCTTTTCGGGCCTCAGAGCCAGCAGGGATATGAGCGCCCGGCCATGAGCCGGTCGGCCGCTCTTGACCGGATCTTTAACCGGCCGATCATGAAAACCAGGCCCCTAGACGGTGCTTTATCGGTGCACGGGGATCGGGTGGCCGTCTCGGGTCACCCAGCGCATGAACCACACACCGTCCAACCCGAACCACCCGCCCACCAGCAACAACCGGCCCGCCAGCGAGCGGCGCATGGTCCCGCTGACCGTCTGGCTGTGCTCGGACCCTCCCAGTGAGGAGCCGTCGCATCGACCAAGTGCCCGCTCAAACCGAGAGATGTCCGATACCGCAATCTGCGTCCAGCACCGCCGGACCATCGGGCGAGAACTGGCCCAGCACCTGATCAGTACCTGCACCCACGAAGGGGCAATGGTCGTCGAAGGCTTCACTACCAGCGAAGCCACCCTGATCACAGCCTCCGAACTCGACCGCCGCGCCCTCGCACTGGTCCCGCACTTTCCACTCGCCCAGTACATCGGCAACCGACTCCGCGTCACCCTCGATCAGCGACAACTGACGCGAGTGCAGATGCGCCCCGTCCGGCCCGACCAGATGGCCAAGGGCCTGGCGGACCACCTCGGCCAGGTGTCCCTGGTCATCGGTGCCCCGCCGCCCTACGAGACCGGTGGCCACCGTCCCCGCCGAGTCGGTGAGCCGCGCTGCCCGGCGTGCCGCGCGGACTTGTGGATGCTCTCCAGCGAGCAACTCGGGCTGTTCATGGCAGCGGCGTGGAGGGTGCTGGCTCCCGACGGTGTCCTGGCAATGATCACGACGACCCGCCACCAGGCCGGACGCCTCATCGACCCGGCGCCGCGCATCATCCGCCACGCCCAGAGCCTGGGATTCCGCTACGCCCAGCACGTCATCGCGCTGCGCGTCCCGATCGAAGGCGACGCACTGGTCGTCCAGGCGGGTCCCACCGACCTCGCGCAACTCCGCGACACCAGTTCCAGCGCCCTCCCGCCTACGGTCGGCGTCCACGCCGCGGTGTCCCTCTTCGGCAAACCTCAACAGCCCGCGAGTCCACCTGGTCCCGACGGCCCGTACAGCGGGAGGACCCGATGAACCACGAAGACCTCTCCCGCGCCCAGGCGTTGCCGTCGGTGCTGGCAACCGGTCAGCGCCCGTCCCGGCTGCAGCGCCACGGCCGCTACACGCCCGAGTCGATGCGCCACCCCGGCAAGATGCTGCCCGCCATCGCCTCCACCGTCATCAAAGCGTTCACCCATCCCGGTGATCTGGTCATCGACCCGATGTGCGGAATAGGCACCACCCTGGTCGAGGCCATCCACCTCGGCCGCAACGCCGCCGGCGTGGAGTACGAACCCGACTTCGTTCACCTCACGCTGGACAACCTGCGCCACGCTCACACCCAAGGCGCCACCGGCACACCCCAACTGGCGTGCGGAGACGCCCGCAACATCGCCACCATCTACCGCGCCCTGCACGGCAAGGCGGCGCTGGTGCTCACCTCACCGCCCTACGGCTCCCACACCCACGGGCACATCCGCTCCGGGCGCGACAACGGCGGCGGAAAGATCGACAAACGCCACCACCGCTACTCCACCGACCGCGGCAACCTCGCCCATCAGCCCCTACCCGGCCTTCTGGACGCCTTCGGCCGCATCCTCGCCGGCAGCGCCACACTCCTGCACCCCGTCGGCGTGATCGCCGTGACCACCCGCCCAATCCGGGTCAAAGGCGAGCTGATCGACCTGCCCGGCCAGGTCATCGACACCGCCCAACACCACGGTCTCGCCTTGATCGGACGGTACGTCGCCTTGCTCGCGGGTCTACGCGACGGCGGTCTGGTCAACCGGGCCTCCTTCTTCCAGATGCTGGAAACCCGCCGCGCCCGCGACCGCGGCATTCCCGCCTGTGCCACCGCCCACGAGGACCTTCTCCTCTTCCGACGCACCACCGACCTGCGGGAGGCGACCCGATGACCAACAACCGGTACGGCGGAACTGCAGGGCGAGGCCGGGTCGTGGAACTGCTGGCCAGTCTTCAGCTCTGCCTGTGCGGGCGGTGCGGACGTGCCCGCTACGCCAGCCGCCGCACCGCCCGGCACGCCGCCCGCATCGCTGCGCCCGGCATCAGGTTGCGCGCCTATCGATGCGGCGACGCCTGGCACCTGACCGTCCCGGCAGGCCGTCCGCAGCTCATCGCCCCACCGGTAACGATCCTTCAGGTGACGGACCATCGCGGTGGTGGCCTTGACCAATGGGGGCGAGGCGAGCGTCGATACGGGCGCTCCGCACTGGCCGGACACGCCCGCCCGCGTGGCAGGGGACTCTCGCCCGGCTGCTGGAGCGGCTATGACCCGCTGGAGGACGCCCGTGACACCCGCACTGCCGACGCCCGCCCCTGGGGGCCTCCCGGCCCGCGTGGGGCGGCGCCGGCTGCCGGAGGTGCATGGTGAAGCCCGGACTGACTCCAGCGGAACTCCGTTCGCTGCCCGTCACCATCGACCTGGTCACCGCCGGACGCGCGTTCGGCATCGGACGCACCAAGGCCTACCAACTCGCCCGCACCGGGGACTTCCCCTGCCGGGTGCTACAGGTCGGCCAGAGCTACAGGGTGTCCACCGCCGACCTGCAGGCCACGTTGGGCTTCAGCCCACAACCGCCCGCCAGTGGCGACCAGTGCACCAACGCCGGGCAGCCTCCCAACAGCGAGGCAGAGGGCTGAATGACCGCCAAAGGAAGCACGTTCAAGACCTGCGGATGCCGCGACGAACACGGCAAACGACTGGGGGTGAAGTGTCCGAAACTGCGGCGCGGTAACGGCCGGTGGAGCAGCACCCACGGCTCCTGGGCCTTCCAGTTGGAACTGCCACCCACCGCAGCGGGCACACGACGCAGCCCACTACGCCGTGCTGGATTCGTCACCCAGGACGCCGCGGAGGCGGGCCTCAACCAGGCCAAGGAACTACTGGCCATCGCCGCCGATGACCCGACCGCCCAAGTACAGATCGCGGACCTGATCACCACGACGGTCCGAGCCACCAAGGCACTGCCGGAGCCGGAGACGGTGCGTCGCAAATTCCGCGTCGGGCAGGACCTGTCCCGGTCGGTCACGGTGGGGGAGTACTTGGAGACATGGCTGGCCGGACGCCGCAACCTACGCGAGGGAACCCGCCGCAGCTATGCCCAGCACATCAGCCTCTACCTCAAACCCCACCTCGGGCACATCCAGCTCGAGCGGTTGCGTGTCCGCGACGTCGACCGCATCTTCGACGCCATCGATGAGCTCAACCAGCAGATCATCCGCGCCCGCGAGACCTGCGACCCCAGACTGCGCGCCAAGGTCAAAGGGCGGCGCGTGGTCAGCGCGGCCAGCAAGCAGCGGATCCGTGCAACGCTGCGCGCGGCGCTGAACAAGGCGATCCGGGAAAGACTCATCGAGATCAACGTCGCCTCCCTGGCAGAGCTCCCGTCTGGGAAAGCGCCCAAGGCCCTGGTGTGGACCGACGAACGCATCGCCCAGTGGGAACAAGACTTCGCCGCGCACGTCCAGACGATGAACGCGCGCCGCAGGCGCATGTCCAAGCTCGAACCGCACAAGCGGATCGGGGACCGGATCAATCGGCTGGACGCCTACATCGGCGCTCCCCGCCCGTCCCCGGTGATGGTGTGGACCCCGGCCCTGACCAATAAGTTCCTCCAGCGGGCCCGCCGCCACCGCCTATATGCCCAGTTCCATCTGATCGCCTTCCGTGGCCTGCGGCGCGGCGAATCCTGTGGCCTGCGCTGGTCCGACCTCGACCTGAACGCCGGTACTGCCGCGATCCGCTGGCAGATCACCCAGATCGGCCCCGACACCTTCGAAGGCAAACCCAAATCCGAAGCCGGAGAAGCCACCATCAGCCTGGACTCGACCACAGTCAAAGAACTACGCGCCCACAAAGCCCGGCAGAACACCGAACGCCTCGCCGCAGGCGAAACCTGGACCGAGACCGGCTTCGTCTTCACCACACCCACCGGTCAGCCGGTCAACCCCAACGACGTCACCGAACAGTTCGAACAACTGTCCATGGAGGCCGGGCTACCACCGATCCGGTTGCACGACCTCCGCCATGGCGCAGCCACCTTCCTGCTGGCCGCCGGATACGACATGAAGGTCGTGCAGGAGACACTACGGCTCTCCTCCATCTCCATCGCCTCCGACATCTACACCAGCGTCCTGCCGCAGTTGGCGAGCCAGTCCGCCGAAGACGCCGCCGCCATCGTCCTCAACGCCGACCACTCACTTAAGCGAAACGGGATGTCCGCCTTGCAAGACCGCGCACAGCCCAGACCCGATGACGCGGGTGGCCACAAAACCGATGCCGGGCCGCCAGTCAGCCGTGGTGACGGGGCCGACCCCAGCACCATCGTCGAAGCGTCCTGACAGGCGGACCAGCGCTGGATCGTCCCCCGCTCACCGGCCGAAGTAGCCACGCAGAGCGGCGACACACGCCGACTGGTGGGTGGCGTCGCCCGAGGTGCACGGCGAGGGTGGGGCACGCCTGGCAGGTGCATGCTGCCTGGCTAGGGGCTCACACCCGGCGCTTGCCGGGGTGTGAGCCCCGTCTGCGTCGGGCCGCTGCCTTCCCCGGAACCGTGACGGCGACGATGCCGCATCTCGCAATGGGGAACGGAGCTGATTGAGATGTCTGGTCTGTCTGTGCGTCCACTGCCTGGGCAGGTCGCAGCGCCGGCGCCGGCGCGCCTGCCCCGCCACCGACATCAACGACGGCGAGGGGGTGAACACGGCCACCGCGGCACTGACCACAGGGGACACCATCAGCGTCTACGGTCGCGACGGCGATGCCGACTTCGAGGGCGCATACGCCACGGCTCGTCCTGCTCAGGCGGTGTGCGCGCGTGCAGACCTGACGAAAGACCGTTGACCGTCTCCTTGACTACCAAGCCTCAGACGACACTGGTACCTGCCCGCACCGGATCTGGGCATCGTCCGCGATGGTCCAAAGTGGCCCGATAGCGTGCAGCCTGTCCGAGGCGGAGTTCTGCCTGATCTCTCGTTGCCCGCGTATTGTGTCGGCCCCCTCCGCTACGGTACGGGCGGGCCTAACATTCCGCTTGACTCACCAACCCATGCGAGACCGGGGCGCGTAAGGATGGCTTCATGACGCCCCGTCAGCGGACGTATGTTGCCTTTGGGGAGGGTGACTTCCCCAGCGGGGCTGGCACAGCCATGCACGTTGAGTGATCCTCGTGAGGAGCCTTGTGAGCACGCTCGGTAGTTTCATCTGGTCGATCGCTGACCAGCTTCGGGGGCCCTACCGCCCCAACCAGTACGGGAACGTGATCCTCCCGTTCACGATCCTCCGACGCCTCGACTGCATCCTGGAGCCGGACCGCGAGACTGTCCGGGAACTGGCTGCGGCATACGAGAACCCGAACCGGCTCCGGATCGAGGTCAAGAAGGCCACTGGCCGTCCGTTCTACAACACCTCGAAGTACAGCTTCGCCAACCTGCTGCAGGACGCGGACGGGCTCGAGGACAACCTCGTCGACTATGTCGACCGGTTCTCCGCCGATGTCGATGTGTTCGAGTACTTCGACTTCAAGAAGGAGATCATCGCCCTGGAGAAGGCCGGTCTCCTGCGAGAAATCGTGAAGTCCTTCGGCGCCGTCGACCTGCACCCCGATGTCGTGTCCAACGCCGACATGGGTGACGCGTTCGAGTACATCATCCGCAAGTTCAACGAGGCCGCGAACGAGACCTCTGGTGACCACTACACGCCGCGCGATGCGATCCGGCTGCTGGTCGACCTGCTGTTCGCCGAGAAGGACGCCGACCTGACCGAGGCAGGAATCGTCCGCACGCTCTACGACCCCACCGCCGGCACCGGCGGCATGCTCGCCCTGGCCGAGGAGCACCTGCTCGCGCAGAACCCGGACGCCCGGCTGAGGCTGTTCGGCCAGGAGTACAACCCCCAGTCGTACGCGATCTGCAAGTCCGACCTGCTCGCCAAGGGCCACGACGCGTCCAACATCGCCTTCGGCAACACGCTCACTGACGACGCCTTCAAGGGCCGCCAGTTCGACTTCTGCATGTCCAACCCGCCGTACGGCGTCGACTGGAAGCAGTACGCCAAGGCCGTCACCAAGGAACGCGACGCCGCCGGCCCGTACGGCCGATTCGCGCCGGGCCTGCCCTCCACCTCAGACGGGCAGATGCTGTTCCTGCTGCACCTGGCGCACAAGATGCGCGCCCCCGAGGACGGCGGCGGCCGGGTCGGGATCGTTATGAACGGTTCGCCGCTCTTCAACGGCGCCGCAGAGTCCGGCCCGTCGAATATCCGCAGGTGGCTTCTGGAGAACGACTTGGTCGAGGCGATCGTGGCTCTGCCGACTAACATGTTCTTCAACACCGGCATCGCTACCTACATTTGGATCCTCGACAACACTAAGCACCCCGACCGCAGGGGCTTGGTCCAGCTCATTGACGGCAGTTCGTTCTGGACGAAGATGCGCAAGAATCTCGGCAGCAAGAACCGCGAACTCAGCGACACTGATCGCGCAAAAGTGCTCCGTCTGTACGCCGACTTCACCGACGCCGATCCGAACTTCTCGAAGGTGCTGCGTAATGACGAGTTCGGTTACTGGGCCATTACCGTTGAGCGTCCATTGCTGGGTGAGGACGGCAAGCCGGTTGTGGATCGCAAGGGCAAGCCGAAGCCCGACTCCAAGAAACGCGACACCGAGAACGTGCCCTTTACCTATGGCGGCTCGACCGCCGGACCTGCGGGAAAGGTCGAGGTCATCCAGCTGTACTTCGACACTGAAGTAAAGCCTCACGTATCTGACGCCTGGATCGACTGGGGCAAGGTCAAGACGGGTTACGAGATCCCTTTCACCCGCCACTTCTACAAGTACGTGCCGCCCCGACCCCTCGCCGAAATCGACGCTGACTTGGAGAAGCAGGTAGCCAAGATCATAGACCTGCTGAAGGATGTGGAAGGATGACACCTGCACGGGAGATGGGGTCCACAAGGATCGGCTGGTTGCAAGGGCTCGCCCTTCCGCTTGACTGGTCCGAGTCGAAACTGAAGTACATCGTGCCAGGAATGCAGGCAGGGGAGGCAATAACCGCCGATTCGATTGAGTCAACGGGGACCTATCCAGTCTATGGCGGCAACGGTCTCCGCGGCTACACCGAGGCGAAGACCCACCAAGGAACATGCATCCTGATCGGGCGGCAGGGTGCGTTGTGCGGCAACGTGCATCTTGTGTCGGGTGACTTCTGGGCATCGGAGCATGCGATCGTTGCGCGCCCTACGGCCACGGTCGAAGCTCGCTGGCTTGCTTATCTCCTACAGGTGATGAATCTCGGGCAGTACTCCCAAACAGCTGCACAACCTGGCATCGGAACAGCGCAGCTCAACACCCTGGCTGTCCCTGTTCCGCCCTTCCAAGAGCAGCGCGCCATCGCCGACTACCTCGACCGCGAGACCGCCCGCATCGACACGCTAATCGACGAGGAACAACACCTCATCAAGCTTCTTCGTGAGCGACGAACTGCCGTTATCGCGCACGCAACCTCGAACGGCGCGCAAGTAGAGTTGCGGAGGGTCATTGAGACGATTCGTCAGGGCTGGAGTCCCACTTGCGAGAGTTGGCCAGCGGATGGCCTCTCGGAGTGGGGTGTCCTGAAAGTCGGATGTGCCAATACCGGACGCTTCGATCCTGCGGAGAACAAGAGGCTCCCTGACGACGAGGCTCCGCGGCCAGAGTTTGCGGTTCGGCGGGGTGAACTCGTTATGTCTCGTTCAAACACTAAGGACCTGGTAGGAGCCGCTGCCGTAGTCGATGGCGACTACCCACGGTTGCTTCTTTCGGACCTCACCTACGCCATCTCCCTGACAGTTGACGCGGATCCGTCGTTCGTCGCCTATGCACTTGCCTCGCCAAGCATGCGAGTACAAATCAGTGCGGCATCGAAAGGCATGAGCCACTCGATGCAGAAGATCTCCCAGCGGGACATTCGCGAACTGGTTGTGAAGCTTCCGGCCGTCGATGAACAGCGCCGTCTCGCAGACCACTTGGATGAGCAGACTGCAAAGATCTCTCAACTCATCGAAGAGACAGAGCGGTTCATCGAACTCGCTCGTGAGCGCCGAGTGGCCCTGATTGCGGCCGCCGTCACGGGCCAGATCGACGTACGCGAGGTGGCCTGATGGCTGACCACAAGGAGGCTGTCTTTGAAACCGAGATTTGCGAGTACCTCACGGCTAACGGCTGGCTGTACTCGACCAACGACAACGGTTATGACCGGGAGCGGGCGCTGTTCCCCGAGGACCTGTTCGCGTGGTTAGAGGCGACCCAGAAGCTGAGGTACGAGAAGGCGTTGAAGGCAGCCGGATCTCGGTCTAAATTCCTCGACGTGCTGAGCACGGCCCTCGATAAGCCGCTGGAGCACGGTGGCGGGATGCTGAGTATCCTGCGAACCGGGGTGCAGTACATCGGCGGTGGCCGGTTGAAGATGGCGCAGTTCCGGCCGGAGACGAACCTGAACGCGACAACGAACGCAGACTATGCGGCGATGCGGGTCCGGGTGATGCGTCAGGTGCATTTCTCGACGGCCGATCAGCGCAGCATCGACCTGGTGTTCTTCGTCAACGGGCTCCCGGTCGCGACGGTGGAGCTGAAGACCGACTTCACCCAGTCGCTGAACGAGGCGATCCAGCAGTACCGCAAGGAGCGCAACCCGCTGACCAACGGTCGGCGGGAGCCGCTGCTGTCGTTCGGGCACCGGGCGCTGGTCCACTTCGCGGTCTCCAACGACCTTGCCGCGATGACCACCCGGCTGGAGGGTGAGAAGACGCAGTTCCTGCCGTTCAACACCGGCTTCGATGAAGGCGCCGGGAACCCGCCCGGTGCGGACGGGAGGTCGGCGACGGCGTACCTGTGGGAGCGGGTCTGGGAGAAGCACGCCTGGCTCAACATCATTGGCCGGTTGATGATCGTGGAGACCAAGGAGGAGTGGGACGTCTCCACCGGCACATCGGTGCGTCGTACGAGCATGCTGTTCCCCCGGTTCCATCAGTGGGAAGCGGTCACGAACATCGTGGCCGCCGTGGCTGAGGAGGGGGTCGGCCAGCGCTACCTGATCGAGCACTCCGCGGGGTCGGGGAAGACGAACACGATCGCCTGGACGGCGCACCGTCTCGCCCGGCTGCACGTCGACGACGAGAAGGTTTTCGACTCGGTCATCGTGGTCGTGGACCGCACGGTGCTCGACGGGCAGCTCCAGGATGCGATCCGGCAGATCGACGGCAGCAGGAAGATCGTCGCGACGATCAGCCCCGAGGACGTACGTAAGGCCGGTGCGAAGTCCAAGTCCGGCCTGCTGGCCCAGGCGCTAAAGAACGGCGAGTTGATCATCGCGGTGACGGTGCAGACCTTCCCGTACGCACTCGACGAGATCCGGGCCAACGCCGGCCTGAAGGGCAAGCGATTCGCCGTCATCGCTGATGAGGCGCACTCCTCACAGTCGGGGCAGATCTCCTCGAAGCTGAAGCAGGTCCTGACCGCCGAGGAGATCAAGGAGATCGAGGACGGCGGCCCGGTCGACGTCGAGGCGGTCTTGGCCGCGGAGATGGCCGAGCGGGCCGATTCGGAGAACATCTCCTACTTCGCCTTCACCGCGACGCCGAAGAACAAGACCCTGGAGCTGTTCGGCCGCAAGGGGCCGGACGGCAAGCCGGTCGAGTTCCACCTGTACTCGATGAAGCAGGCGGTCCAGGAGGGTTACATCCTCGACGTGCTCAAGGGTTACCAGTCCTACGAGACCGCGTTGAAGATCGCCGGCAAGGCCGAGAGCGGCGACGGTGGCCAGGTCGAGGAGTCGGCCGCGCGCAAGGGGCTGATGCGGTGGGTACAGCTGCACCCGACCAACATCAGCCAGAAGGTGCAGATCATCGTCGAGCACTTCCACACCAACGTCGGCCACCTGCTGGAGGGCAAGGCGAAGGCGATGGTCGTCACCGACTCGCGCAAGGCCGCGGTGAAGTACAAGAAGGCGATCGACGCCTACATCGCCAAGCGGGCCGCCAAGGACGCGTCGTACAACTACCAGACCCTGGTCGCTTTCTCCGGATCGGTGCCAATGGCCGAGAACGAGGAGTGGAGCAAGGACTGGGGGCCGACGCCGTCCAAGGATGACGAGTTCACCGAGGCCACCATGAACCCCGGAGCGGGCACCGACCTGGCCGCGGCGTTCAAGGGCGAGACGTACAAGATCATGCTGGTTGCCAACAAGTTCCAGACCGGCTTCGACCAGCCGCTGCTCTCGGCGATGTACGTCGACAAGAAGCTCTCCGGGGTGACCGCCGTGCAGACGCTCTCCCGGCTCAACCGCACCCACCGCACCGCCGGCGGAGAGCAGAAGACCAAGACTTTCGTCATCGACTTCGCCAACAAGCCCGACGACATCAGGGCCGCCTTCGAGCCGTACTTCACCAACGCCACCCTGGAGACCGAGACCGACCCGTACATCGTCGTCCACCTCGCGAACAAGCTCGCCCAGGCGGGGATCTACACCGAGGAGCAGGTCCGCCACGTCGCTGAGCTGTGGGTCACCCGCAAGGGCAACAATGCGCTCTCGGCGGCGATCAGCCCCGCCCAGCACGACTTCCGGCGCCGCTACGCGGCAGCGATCGAGGCCGAGGACAAGGTCACGCTCAACACCCTCGACCTCTTCCGCAAGGACGTCTCCACCTATGTCCGGCTGTATGACTTCATGAGCCAGATCGTCGACTACGGCGACCCGTTCATGGAGATGCTCTCGATCTTCCTCCGGCTCCTGGAGAAGGTCATCGCCGAGTCCTCCTGGAGCGCCGACGTCGACCTCTCCGACGTGGTCCTGGTCGGGGTGAAGCACACCAAGAAGATCGCCGTCAACATCTCGCTGACCGGAGACGGCGAGTTGAAGGCGATCAGCTCAGCAGGTACCGGCGTCAAGAAGGAGCCGAAGTACGTCGCGCTCCAGGTCGTCATCGACAAGATGAACGACCTCTTCGGCGCCGACTCGTTCGCCGAGTCCCAGATTCGGGAGTTTGTGCAGGGCCTCGTACAGCGCCTGCTCGCCGACCCGGACCTGGTCCAGCAGACCCGGGTGAACTCGAAGAAGCAGTTCATGGAGTCGCAGGACTTCCAGTCCGCCGTCACACAGGCCATCACCGACAACCAAGAGGCGCACAACACCATGGCCGACTACTTCTTCACCGACGGCCCTGCGATCCCCAGCGTCATCGTGGCGCTAGCCGACGCATTCTATGAGGCCGCTATCGACGAGGCAGCAGGTCGGCTTTGAGTTGACCACAGCGAGCGGCGGTGAATGGGAGAATTCCCCCATGCCTGATGAACATGTGAGCTCCGACGACTCGGGCTCCGGCCGCTCCGCACTGGACACCGGCATGGTCCCTCTCGGGGAGCGTGCCCTCCGAAGCATCCTGGGCCACGTGATTGCCGTCGGCGACGAGGCCGAGACTACCTACCTGGAGGTCAAAAGCAGCCTCGACGTCAAGAGCAAGGTCGGCACCGCGAAGGTCGCCAAGTTCCTGCTCGGCGCTGCCAACCGTCGTCCGCAGGAGGCCGCTCGGCACTTCCACGGCTACGCAGTGCTTGTCATCGGGGCAGAGAAGGGCAAAGCGCCCGGGGTGGACCGAGGCGTCGAGGCCCATGAGCTCGAGGATCGACTCCGCCCCTACCTCGGGCCGCAGTTCCCGGCGTTCGAGTTCGGGAGGGTCGGCGTGGGCGCCGACAAAGAGGTGCTGTTCGTTATAGCCCAGCCACCGCAGGAAGGGCAGACGATCTTCCCATGCCACAAGAATTTCCAGGGGGAAGACCGCCGCGACAACCTTGAGGACGGCGCGATCTACGTGCGGGGCACCAGCAACACGCGGCCTGCCCGCTCTGGAGAAGTTCTGGCCCTTGTCGAACGCGCCCGTGGCAGTGGGAAGCCGCCGATCGATCTCGAGGTGGAGGTGCTCGGCTCGATCTGCAGGGTCGATCGTGTGGAAGAGGTCTTGGAGAGCCTGCGCGACTACCAAGAGGAGCAGTTCAGCAGGCAGCCGGAGTTCGCGGAGGACACCTCCGCCTTGGCAACGATCCGGCTGGCCTCGAGCGTCTTCGGCAGTCCAAGAGCGCTGTCGGCTGCGGAGCGGGAGGCAGCCCTGGCCGTGTGGCGGAATGGGAAGACCGAGCACATTGCGAAAGGTCGCGAGCACTTTTTGGGTGTCGGGTTGTCGGGTGTTGGTGTCCGCGTGGTCAGCCGCGACAGGTTTGTCGCCAAGCCGCACCTGATTGTGACTTTCCATGGCTGTGAACTGTTCGATCACCTCGATCCGGGAGACGCCGACTTCGAGAAGGCAGTCGAACCCGTACTACGATCGCATGATCCTTTCCAGCCCGCGGTGGACTACTCTAGCCTTCGACTACTCCCACGCGACTATCCCGTAGCTTGGGGCAATCGCGGCGAGGACGCCGAAGTCGTGCTAACTCCGGAGTCGTTCCGTCCAAACATGCCGTGGACGAGCGACCAGGACGACTACGTGATCGTCACGAGGGATCCCCAGGTCAGCTCAGTGGAAGTCACCTGGGTCCTCACCGAGGACGGCAACGATGCCGTGACCAGCGGCGAGTTCCGGGTGCCGACCGGGGAACGCATCGACGCGGCCGACCTATTCAAAGCGGTGTTCCCCAGCGGAGACTGACGCTACGGACCTGACCGTCCATTCAGCCTGAACGGGAGAATGGGCGGTTAATGCCCCGACGAGATCCGCTTCCTCCGAGAGGGACGGCGACTGCGCGGCGGCGACCTCCAGGCGGAACGCTCGCGCGCGGCAGAGCCGCTACGGACCTCGAGGTCGGCGACGACGCGCCGCCGGGGGTTCTTCTGGCCAGCCCCGGCCACTGTCGATCACGGCGGCCACACGGAGTCGACCGACGAGGCCACACGGAAGCGACCGCGGATGCACGGCCACCACCAGACGCCTGGACGCGGCCGACCCGGATCGCTCGTTACGGGGGCGTCATGGACGGTCGAGTGCGGAGAGGCGAGCCCCCGTCAGCCTGACCCGCAGCGGAGCACGCGGACGACGAGTCGCTGCAAGCCGACCTCGAGCGCGTCGAATTCCAGCCGAGGACGTCGAGGAAACGCACAGGATTCGTGCGGCGAGGATCTTCGAGTTTGTTGCGGTGATGGCGCACGACCAGAACTACGCGTTCCCGAGGGAGTCCTACGGGTGCCGATTGGGGCCGAGGAGTCGGCCAGGCGGCTCCACCGCGCAGCATCTGCTCGTCGACGCCGAGGTGTGGGCGTCGGCCGTGCGTGCCGCGCGGGCCGGAGGCAGGCTGGGGCATCGACGCCCCGAAACGGGGGATGAGGCTAGGTCCCCCTCGTGTTGCTGATTGGTACGTCCATGCGGTCGCGAGCGACGACGACGCCGTCCTTGATGACGAAGCACTCCACGACGTGGTCGCCTCTGAAGTCGGAGTGCTCCACCCGGGTGTTCGGACCGCTTGCGTCGACGATCTGGCCCCGGACCATGTTCCGGCGCTCGGCCTCCGGGCCGCGGTTGAGCACCTTCCACTTCAGCGTGTACGGAGGCTCGACGCTGCAACTGGTAACGATGAACTTCAGGCTCCTGTCCGCCATGAGCGGCGCCTTGGTGCGCAGCATCTCCCGCAGCCTGGTCGGCCTCCAGCCGTTCTGGGTGACCTCGCAGTCGATGTCGACCGACTCAGTGATGTCGACCGGGTAGAGGTCCTCGATGAACTGCTCGGTGTCCCTGGATGCCAGGGACGCCTCGCTGACGGCCAGCGGCACGGACGTCCCGAAGACCTCGCGCCACTTCTTGTTGGCAGCGGCCTTGCCCTTGTCCGCGATGCCCTCGAGGACGTTGTTGTACGCCTTCTTGGCCTTCGGCTGGAACCGAGCCTTGGCCTTCACGTGCTGGTTGCTGCCCAGCGCGAGGTAGTAATTCTTGTCGGGCTCGTCCTTGAGGAACTCGAAGAAGTCGCGGGCCATGAGGTCGAACGAGCCCGTACCTGCCGAGTCGTAGTCGTCGGTCTGTGAGAAGAAGTTGTGTACCAGGGTGTCGATGAGCAGGCCGCCCATATTCACTCCGTTGGCGTTCTTCCACGCTCGGGTCATCCTCGCCAGGTGGCGCATGTTCGTCGAGGTGCGGTCGTTGCACTCCTTGGTCGCGCTGATCTCAGCGCGCGGCTTGGTGACCTTCCAGTCCTCGGCGACCGTGTCTGGGTAGTCGAAGCTGCCGTCGTCGTTCTGGAAGGCCGGCTGGACCTCGAACTTGAAGGCGTTGCTGGTGAACCGCGCCCGCACGACGCACTGGTCGACGCGGATGTCAGTCTTGGGGTAGCGCGCCTTCAGGGCGTCCCTGACTCTGTTGAGGATCCTCCGCGGGCCCGTGTCGCTGGCGTAGGCGGAGCGGAGCCCGGGCGGGAGGATGAAGATCATGTCCAGGTCGGACACGCCCTTGATGGCGGTGTGCCGACCGTATGAGCCCACCATGAGTCTGTAGTCGGTGCATCCGTCCTTGGCCCTGAAGTCCTTGTTCAGCGCTTTTGTGATCTCGTCCCTGCGGGAGGCGACCGCGGCGGCGGCATCGCCGACCTTGAGGTTTTCGAGCACTGTGTCGAAGATCTCCGAGGTCTTCATGATCAGCCCTCGCCTTCGTCGAGCCGGAGCGCCTCGGGGAGGAAGAGGTCGATCTCGCGGGAGGTGAACGTCATCTCCTCGTTGCGCTGCAGTCCCTCGCTGGCCCGCTGGAAGGCCTTCGGGCTCGTCCTGGGCGCGTCGGTGTACGCGTCGCGCGTGGCCCGCTGGAGTTCGTCGCGGCGCTCCCTGGCCTCCGCGTCGGAGGCGGTGCCGGACATCAGGTCGGCGATGAGCGAGATGTAGGACTCCCGGACGTCCCACAGCTGAGAGGCGATCCTGCGATGGGCGTCGGACTCCTCTTCGAACTTGAAGGTCTTCGCGCCGAGGCTCATGGCAGCGACTAGGAGCGCGATGAACGAGGTTGCGAGGCTGGTTAGCGCCGGGTTCCCCAGCGCGCCGACCACCGCGGCCAGGAAGGTGCCGGAGCCGATCGCCGTGAGGACGGTCAGCGCTGCATGCTGCAGCCTGTGGCGGCGGAAACAGATGTCTGCCTGCTTCTCGTGCGTCTTGTGGCTGTACACCACTCGCCCGAATGCTTCGCGCACCTGCGCGAACAGGTACGGATCGCAGGCCAGCGCCGCTTCCGGCTCCTCGTTCAACACGCTCCGATCGCTCGGCCAACATCGGGAAGTGCACCAGTCAGCAGTCGATCGGCCTCCCGACTCCGCAGTGCACAGGGCTCTGAGTATGGCGGTGACCTCCGACATTCGGAGCGGCGCGAATGCGGCTCACCGAGGTCCGGGCTCACGCCAGATCCCGCGCTCTCTGGGATTTTGGGAGCGGGAGGCGGGCAATCTGGCCATGGGCCGAAGGCGTGCCATCGCCAGTGTCATGTTCTTGACCGCGGTCACTCATCAGGACCGCCTTGGTGTGGAGGGCTCGATGGTGCCGCCCGCGCCGGGGTGCGAGCCTGCGGACTCACGCCCGCGGAGGTGCGTTACTGACTGCTCTGGCAGCCCTGGCCGCCGGTCCTGTGGGCGACATTACCGGCTTGGGCGGGCGGAGAGTTTCCGGTTCGAGGCGCTACCAAGGGTGACGCAGGGCCCGGGCCGAGCCGCCGAGCTGCCACCGAGCAGCCACGGGGACGAACCGGGGCATGTCCGGCAGGGGACGAACCGGGCATCTTCTGTGTTTTCCCCGGTCAGGGGTGGTGGGTCGCGTGGGACTCGAACCCACAACCTACGGATTAAAAGTCCGGAGCTCTGCCAATTGAGCTAGCGACCCGTCTCGGCAAGGGTACCGAGATCGGCGGGGGGTTCGCGACGGGGTTAGGGGGCGGGGGCCAGGTGGACGGGGAGGTGCTTCAGGCCGTTCTGGAAGTTGGAGGCCAGGCGGACGGGGGTGCCGGTGAGGGTGACGTGGTGGGGGAGGAGTTCGCGGAAGACGGCGCGCATCTGGGTGCGGGCGAGGTGGGCGCCCAGGCAGAAGTGGGGGCCGAAGCCGAAGCTGACGTGGTCGTTGGGGGTGCGGGCGACGTCGAAGCGGTCGGGGGAGGGGAAGACGGTCTCGTCGCGGTTGGCGGAGGCGTGGTAGACGACGACCTTGTCGCCGGGCTCGATCTTCCGGCCGCCGAGTTCGACGGGCGCCGTGGCGGTGCGGCGGAAGTCCATGACCGGCGGCCAGTAGCGCAGCATCTCCTCGACCGCGGACGGCAGGAGGGACGGGTCGGCGCGCAGGCGGTCGAGTTCGGCGGGGTGGTCGAGGAGGGTGAGGAGGCCGCCCGGGATGCCGTTGCGGAGGGTTTCGTTCCCGGCGACGGCGAAGAGGAAGAACATGTTCTCGAACTCGTGGGCGGTGAGGCCGCCTTCGAGCATGCGGGACATGATGTCGCCGGACGGGTGGGAGCGCTTCTCGGCGGCCAAGGCGTGGGCGTAGGCGAACATGTCGGCCAGGGCCGTGTAGGAGCGCGGGTTGATGGGACGGCCGTCCGGGCGCACGGTCGCGGTCGTCCGGTACTTCATCGCCTCGCGGGCCATGGGGGTCATCGAGGCGGCGTCGGCGGTGGAGAGGCCGGCATAGTCGGGGTCCTGGTAGCCGATGACGCGGGACGCCCAGTCGTAGAGGAGGCGGCGGTCGGCGTCGGGGACGCCCATGATGTGGGCCAGCGTCCAGACGGGGAGGTCGGCGGCGAGCTCGACGAAGTCGGTGTCCTCGCCGAGGGCGGAGGCCACGAGGGTCCGGGCCCGCTCGTTGATCGTGTCCTCCAGGGCGCGGACCGCCCGGGGGGTGAACGCGGCGGCCACGATGCGGCGGAGGCGGGAGTGGTCCGGCGGGTCCTGGTTCAGCATCATCGCGCGGACGAAGGCGAGGTCCTCGGGGGTGTCCGGGTCGCGGATCTGGGTGGCGCCGAGGTTGGAGGAGAACAGCTCCGGGGAGCGCAGGACGTGCTTGACGTCGGCGTGCCGGAAGACCGCCCAGTAGCCGGGGCCGGCGGGCCAGGGGCCGACGGCCGGTTCGCCGACCCGGGCGACCGGTGCGGACGCGCGGAGCTCGGCGAAGGTCCCGTAGGGGACCCCGGCCGCGTAGGTGCCGGGCAGGAAGATCTCCTCGTGCATGCCCTCAGCGTGCATCATGACGGGGTGACGTTGAAGCCTGAAGAGATCCTCCGTGACAACTTCGCGCCCTGGGTGCTCGATCTGGGCCTCGTCCCCGAGGAGGTGGGGGAGGGGACGGCGGTGCTGCGGCTGCCCTGGTCCGACCGGCTCGCCAGGGAGGGCGGCGCGCTGTCGGGGCAGGCGCTGATGGCGGCCGCCGACACGGCGGTGGTGCTGGCGGTGTCGGGGGCCAAGGGCGGCTTCGTGCCGATGACGACGGTGCAGCTGAGCACGACGTTCCAGCGGCCGGTGACCGGACGGGACGTGCTCGTCCACGCCGAGCTGTCGAAGCTGGGCCGGACGATGGCGTTCGCGGAGATCGACATGACGGCCGACGGCCGGACCGTCGCGCATGCCAGCGCGGTTTACGCCATCATCGGCTGACATGACGCATATCGAGAAGGTCGTCGTTCCGGACGGTGAGTTCGACCTGCGGGTCTGGGGGACGCGCGGGCCCGGTGTCCTGCTCCTCCAGGAGATCTTCGGTGTGGGCGAATACATGGAGGCGGTCGCCGAGGACCTGGTCGCGCTGGGTTACGTCGTGGCGGCTCCCGACATGTTCTGGCGGATCGAGCCGAACTGGACGACCGCGCACAACGAAGAGGCCCTGCCCAAGGGGATGTCGATGGTCTCCCAGTTCGACTGGGGGAAGGGCGTGCCGGACGCGGTGGCGGCTCTGGGGGTCCTCAAGGGGCTGCCAGAGGTGGGCAAGGTGGGGGTCCTGGGGTTCTGCTTCGGCGGGACGCTCGCATACCTGGTGGCGGCCAACGCCGAGGCCGATTCCGTTGTCTCGTTCTACGGGTCGGGTGTGCCGGGCATGCTGGATCAGCTGGACGCCATCCAGGCCCCAACGCAGTTCCACTTCGGCGGTGACGACGCCTACATCTCCCGTGAGGACGTCGCCAAGGTGGAGCAGGCCGTAGGGCAGAAGGACCACATGGAGATCCACGTCCAGGAGGACGGGGGCCATGCGTTCCACAACCGCAAGGCGCCGATGTTCTACCAGCCGGAGCCTGCCGCGCGCGCTTGGCGGCTCACCGAGGAGTTCCTCGCGAGGACCCTTCCCGTCACGTAACGGGCAGGCAGTGGGCGGCGTCTAGGGCGGCGTCCACTGCGGGGCCCCCGAGGTGGCGGGCTCCGGGATGAGGCGGGACAGCTCCTTGCGCGAGGAGATCCCCAGCTTGGGATACGCCTTGTAGAGGTGGTACTCGACCGTGCGGGGGCTGAGGAACAGCTGGGCCGCGATGTCGCGGCTGCTCGTCCCCTCCGCCGCGAGCCGGACGACCTGGAGTTCCTGCGAGGTGAGGCGGTCCAACAGGTCGGGGGCCGCCGGTGCCGACGCCGTGCCGGCCTCGCCGGTGGCCCGTAGTTCGGCGAGCGCGCGGTCGAGCCAGGGGGCGGCACGGAGCCGCTCGAAGATCTCGGCGGCGGAGCGGAGCGGGGCCCGGGCGTCCGACCGTCGCCGGGTGCGGCGCAGCCATTCGCCGTAGAGGAGTTCCGTGCGCGCCCGCTCGAACGGGCGCGTCGACCGGTCGTGGAGCCGCACGGCCTGGACGAACGGCTCCTCGGCGTCGTCGAGGAGCGCCTCGCACCGGAGCGCGACGGCCAGGGCCCACGGCTGCTTGCTCGTCTCGGCCCAGGCGGACAGCTCCTCGTACGCGGCGCGGGCCCGTTCCGGACGTCCCGCGCGGACGGCCGCCTCGACCAGGTCGGCCGCGGAGAGCATGTCGTCCGCGCCGGACCTGCGGGGTCGGCGGTCGGTGTCCAGGCCGCGCAGCGCGTCGTCGTGGCGGCCGAGGCCGAGGTGGAGCAGGCCGCGCGCGGCGGCGAGCGGCCGCGCGTCCGGAACGGGGGCCATGATGGCCAGCTCGCGCAGCCGGACCTCGTCGCCCTCGATCGCCGCGGCCCGGGCCAGGACGGCGCCGAACCGTCCCTCCGCGTCCGGCAGGCCGGTGTCGCGGGCGAGCGCCACGGCCTCGGACGCGGTGGACTCGGCGTCGGTGTGCAGTCCCGCCGCGAGCTGGGCCTGCGCCAGCGTCCGCAGGGCGGCCGGGAGCGCACCGATGAGGCCCTGCCCCCGGAGGCGGGCGACCTCGATGGCGGCCAGGTCGAGGGCGGCCTCGTCGTCGCCCAGGATCAGGGCGAGACGGGCCGCTTCGACGCCGTCTCCGTCGTCGGCCTGACCGAGGCCGCCCGCGCTCCCGGCCGCGCCGAGCGCGCCGGCGCGGGCCTCGGCGACCACCCCGGCGAGCAGCGGCAGGCCCTGGGCGTGGTCGCCGTCCGCCAGCAGGGCGAGGCCGCGCAGCGCCTCCTCGCCGGGAAGCAGCGCGGCCGCGCGGTGCAGGGCGGGCGCCTCCCCGGCCGTCCAGGCGTAGCCGGCGGCGGCGCGGAGCATCGCGGGACGGTCGGCGGCCGCCGCGCGGGACGCGTGCTCGACCAGCATGCGGGCGGCGAGGCGGGGGTCACCGCGCTCGTACTCGACGGCGGCGAGGACGCGTCCGAGCCGCGCGTGCCCGGCCGGGTCGGCGGTGAGCTTCGCGGCCCGCGCGGCGAGGTCGCCGGCCTGGTCGGGCCGCCCGGCCCGCAGGCTCGCGGCGGCCGCGGCGCCGAACCGGGAGGCGCGCGCGGCGGGATCCGGCGACAGCTCCGCGGCCTGCCGGTACAGGGCGGCGGCGGACCCGTACGCGGCACGGTCGCGGGCGCGTCCGGCGGCGGCGGCGACGTCGGCCGCGACGTCCTCGTCCGGGGCGAGCGCGGCGGCGGCCCGGTGCCGGGCGCGGCAGCCGGGGTCGTCGGCCGCGTCGGCGAGCGCCCGGTGGACGGTGAGGCGCCGCGCGGCGGGCGCGCCCTGGTAGGCGGCGGCCCGGATGAGCGGGTGGCGGAAGGCGACCGTCCGCCCGGTCACCTCGACCAGCCTGGCGCGCTCGGCCTCCGCGAGGTCGTCGAGCCCGACGCCGAGCGCGCCGGCGGCGGCGAGCATGCTCGGCATGTGCCCGCGGCCCTCGGCCGCGGCCACCAGCAGCATCAGCCGCGCGCTGTCGGTGAGCCCGCCGATCCGGGACTGGAAGGACGCGATGACACGGTCGGTGACCGGGAGCGGGTGCGGGCCGTCCGGCGCCTCGTCCCCGGTCGCGGCGAACTCCAGCAGCGCGAGGGGGTTCCCGGCCGATTCAAGCAGGACGCGCTCGCGGGCGGAAGGCGACAGGCGGCGGTCGGCGAGGACCCGCTCGGCGTCGTCGCGCTCCAGCCTGCCCACGACCAGTTCCGGCAGCCCCGTGCCGGTGAACGCCTCGTCCCTGGTGGCGAACAGCATCACCACCCCTTCGGCGCCGAGCCGTCTGGCCGCGAACAGGAGCGTCTCCTGCGTCGCGGTGTCGAGCCAGTGGGCGTCGTCGACCAGGCACAGCACCGGACCGTCCTGATCGGCGATGTCGGCGAGGAGCGTGAGCACGGCCAGGCCGATGGTGAAGCGGTCCTGGACGGGGTCGGTGCCGCCCGAAGCGGGGCTCTCACGTCCCAACGCGATGCAGAGCGGGGACGCCTGCGGGGCGGGCAGCGCGTCGACCCGGTCGCGGACGGGCCAGAGCAGCTGGTTGAGGCCGGCGAAGGCGATGCCCGTCTCCGCCTCGATCCCGACGACCCGGAGCACGCGCGCGCCGGTCCCGTCCTGGGGAAGGAGCGCCGCGGCACCGTCGAGCAGCGCGGACTTGCCGATGCCCGCCTCGCCGCGCAGCACGAGGGCGCCGCTGCGCCGCCGGTCGCGCGCGGCGGCGACGAGCGCGGCGATCCGCTCCTGTTCGGTTCTCCGCCCGTAGAGCACGTCTCCAAACTACGGGGCCCACTACCGAAACTGTACGGATTCGCCCCGCACCTCCGGGCTCCTAGCGTCATGACCAGTGCGAACAATGCCGCCGCTGATCGCTAGGAGGACGTGATGGACGAACTGTTCGAGCCGCTGCGGGTCGGGAAGCTGGATCTGCCCAACCGGCTGGTGATGGCGCCGATGACCCGCAGCCGGGCCGCGGCGGGCGGCCTGGCGACCCCGCTGACCGCCGAGTACTACGCGCAGCGGGCCGCCGCCGGGTTGATCGTCACCGAGGGGACGCAGCCGAGCGTTCGGGGGCAGGGGTACGTCGACACCCCCGGGCTGCACTCGGAGGAGCAGGTGGCGGCGTGGCGGGCGGTGACGGACGCCGTGCACGCCGAGGGGGGCCGCATCTTCGCCCAGCTCATGCATGCCGGCAGGGTCGGGCACCCCGTCCTGTACCCGGACGGCGGGCTGCCGCTGGGGCCCTCGCCGATCGCGACCGGGGAGCGGCTGTTCACCCCGGACGGGATGCTCGACCACCCCGTGCCTCGCGAGATGACCCGGGAGGACATCGCGCAGGCCCTCGAGGAGTTCGCGGACGCGGCCCGCAACGCCGCCGAGGCCGGATTCGACGGGGTGGAGCTGCACGGCGCCAACGGGTACCTGATCAACCAGTTCCTCGCGGACGGCAGCAACCGGCGGACGGACGAGTACGGCGGGACGGCCGAGAACCGCGCCAGGTTCGGGATCGAGGTCGCGCGGGCGGTCGCCGGGGCGATCGGCCCGGAGCGGGTCGGCTTCCGCGTCTCGCCCGGCACGACCGCGGGCGGCGTGAGCGAGAGCGACACGCCGGAGCTGTACTCGGCGCTGGTCGCGGGCCTGGCGCCGCTGGGGCTCGCATACCTGCACGTCATGGAGCACGACCGGGAGCAGACCCGGCGGATCCGCGGCGAGTGGCCGGGGACGCTGATCCTCAACCCGCACCCGCTGCCCGGGCCGGCTTCGGGGACGCCGGAGGCCGGCGTCGACGCGCTGCGGGAGGGCCTCGCGGACGCGGTGGCGTTCGGGCGGCTCTGGCTGTCGAACCCGGACCTGCCCGCCCGCATCAGGGTCGGCGGCCCGTACAACGAGGCCGACCCTGCGACCTTCTACGGCGGCGACCGGCACGGCTACACCGACTACCCCGTCCTCGCCTGACCCCCAGAGCCCGAACCCGCGAGGGCCGAACGCGCGAGGGCCGAACGCGCGAGGACCCCGGCACCGGGGGGTGCCGGGGTCCTTTACGCGTCCGCCGCCGCGGCGGGAAGGCGGGGGTTCACACCGCGGCGGCGCACCGGTCCCCGAGACGGGGCCGGGGCGGCGGACCGGCCGATCAGCCGGGCCGGACCGCGCCGTGGAAGTTGCGCTTGTAGTAGCCGTTCAGCTTGATCTTCTTGACGCGCTTGCCGGAGCTCGGCGCGTGGATCATGTAGCCGTGGCCGACGTAGATCCCCATGTGGGTCCTGCCGCCGTAGAAGAACAGCAGGTCACCCTTGACGGCGCCCTTCCAGGACACCTTCTTGTGGACGGCCTTGTAGATCTGCTGGGTGGTCCGGGGGAGCTTCACCCCGGCCTTGCGCCAGGATCCTCCGGCGAGCCCCGAGCAGTCCCACGAGCCGGGGCCGGTGCCGCCGTAGCGGTAGGGGTCGCCGATCTGCTTCGCCGCGTACTTCACGGCGTAGTTCGCGCGCTTCCTCTGCTTGGCGATCCGGGCCTGCTTGGCGCTGACCTTGCTGGTCACCGCAGTGCTGGTCAGCGTGGTGCTGGTCAGCGTGGTGCTGGTCAGCGTGGTGCCGGTCAGCGTGGTGGTCGCCGGCGCGGCCGGTGCCGCCGCGCGCGTCGCCCGCTGGGTAGTGGCCGACGCGGGGCCGGCCACCAGGACGGACGCGCCGAGCGCGGAGGTCGTGGTCAGCACGAGCCCGCCCACGGTCAGTCCGGCCTTCAGGGGGTTTCGAGGGGTATGCAGAATGTCTCCAGACTTCGCGGTCGATGCCTACCGGGCAGCCGTCACCCCACCGGATTTATCGGTGGGTTCGGGATACCGCGACCGATTTCGCAGCGTCATTGGCGGAGAACGCTGGGAATGGTGGCCGCTTCCGGTTCCGTGCCTCTCGACTGCACGGATTCGGCGTCCGACGACGGCTTCCGGGCGAGGTCCCTGGGAGGGACGACCTGGGGGTCCGCGCCGGCCTCCCCACAGGTGGCCGGGCGCGCCGCCGCCGCGCGTCGGGGTGCGTGTTCTGTTATTCCTCGCGGCCAGATTGCCGCATGAACCGAGCAGGAAGCTAGCCAGTGCCCGGCAGGTCCGGCAAACCGCGCCGCCACCATCCCGTGGTGGCGGCGGTCCGTTTGAGACTGCGGTCCAGCGCCCTGCCAGCGACGGTAAATGATGCCTTTCATGAATTGTGAGGTGAGTCACAGGCCGCCAAGTAATTGGCGATTCCTTAATTGATCTGTGATTCGCGGCACTGCCGGGAGTGCCGCGGGGTTGCCGGATCTGGCCGTGTCCGGCCATTGACGGGGGCCCGTGCGGCACCTGTGATGCGAAGGAGATTCATGTCCCGCCCCCGGAGGGAGCCCCGTGTCCGGCAGGTCCCGCAGAGCACGCCCCGCCCATCTCCTCTCGGCCCTCACCCTGTCGGTCGCCCTCGCGCTGACCGCCGCGTCCCCCGCCACCGCGTCCCCCGCCGCACCCCCCACCGCCCCCGCCACCGCCAAGTTCCCGCCCGGCTTCATGTGGGGCGTCGCCACGTCCGGCTTCCAGAGCGAAGGCTCGTTCCCCGACAGCAACTGGACGAGGTACGCCGACCGCAAGGCCTCCGGCGTCACCGACCCGTACGGGAACTCCGTCGACTTCCGGAACCGCTACCCCGGCGACCTGAAGCTCGCCCAGGGCCTCGGCGCCAACGTCTTCCGGACGTCCATCGAGTGGGCCCGCGTAGAGCCGCGCCGCGGTCAGCGCGATCCCGAGGCGCTCGCCTACTACGACGACCTCGTCCGCCGGATCAAGGCGGACGGGATGCGCCCGATGCTGACGCTCGACCACTGGGTCTACCCGGGCTGGGTGGCCGACCAGGGCGCCTGGGACAACCCCCGGACGCAGGAGGACTGGCTCCGCAACGCCCGCTTCATCGTGGACAGGTACAAGGGCCAGGGCGTCGTCTGGATCACGTTCAACGAGGCGAGTTCCTACATCTACAAGGAACTGGCTGCCCGTCCGATGGACCTCGGGCAGATGCTGAAGATGCGCGACGCCCTCATCAGGACGCACCGCGCCGCCTACGACATGATCCACGCGGTCGACCCGGGCGCCCCGGTGTCGAGCAACGTCGCCTACGGGTCCCCCGTCAACGGCATCTTCGACGCGGCCCTGTTCAACGACGCGACCGACAAGCTCGACTTCATCGGCATCGACTACTACTACGGCGCCAACCTGCAGAACGGGACCGCGGCCTATGCGCTGATGGGCGAGTTCTGGAAGATCGACCCCGAGCCGGAGGGCCTGTACTACGTCCTCAAGAACTACCAGCGGCGGCTGCCGAAGCTGCCCATCTACATCGTCGAGAACGGCATGTCGACCGACAACGGCAAGCCGCGCCAGGACGGCTACACGCGCTCCGACCACCTGCGCGACCACATCTACTGGATCCAGCGCGCGATGGCCGACGGCGTGAAGATGATGGGCTACAACTACTGGAGCCTCACCGACAACTACGAGTGGGGCAGCTACCGGCCGCGGTTCGGCCTCTACACGGTGGACGCGCTGACCGACCCGTCCCTCGCGCGCCGTCCGACCGACGGCGTCCCGACCTACCGGTCGATCATCGCGAACCGGGGCGTCCCCGCCGGATACGTGCCGGTGCGCAAGCCCGGCTGGTGCTCGGTCGAGGACCCCGTGGCCACCTGCTTCGGCACGACGCCCACACCCCCCGCCGCCTACCGCCTCGCGGAATGAGGGCGCGGGCATGACACGCCCGTCCACGGGTACCGCCACGGCGACCCCTAGTGAGCGGGAGTGCATGTGGTGGAGGACGTGCGGACACAGCCGCAAGCCGCGCCGCGCGGCTCGGTGAGGCCGGAGCCGGGCTCCGGCGAGGCGGCGGACGGCCTGCCGGCGACGCTGAAACGCGCCGCGGCGGCCCTCCGCGAGGCGGATGTCGGATACGCGCTGGCGGGCGGGTTCGCCGCGTACGCGCAGGGCGCGGCGGTGTCGACGCACGACGTCGACTTCGTCGTCCGGGAAGGGGACGTGGGGGCGGCCGTGGACGCGCTCACGGCCGCCGGAATGACCCACGTGGAGTGCCCGGAGAACTGGCTGGAGAAGGTCTACGACGGCGAGCACCTCATCGACCTCATCCACACCCCGTCCGGCCGCCCGGTGGACGACGCGCTGCTCGGCCGGGCCGAGGAGATGTCGGTCGAGGCGGTGTTCATGCCGGTGCTGCCCGCCACCGACCTGGTGGTCATGCGGCTGCTGGCGTTCACCGAGACGGCCTGCGAGTTCAGCGGCTTCCTGCACGTGAGCCGCGCGCTGCGCGAGCAGGTGGACTGGCGGCGGGTCGCCGCGCGGACCGCCGACTCTCCGTACGCCTACGCCTTCCTGACGCTGCTGGTCCGGCTCGGAGTCATCGAGGAGGACGTGCTGTGAGGAAGAACGTGTTGTGAGGAAGGACGTGCTGTGACGGAGAACGTGCCGGCGACGAGCGGATACCTGGCCGCGCACATCCAGGAGAGGCTGGCGACGGAGGCCCACGAGCTCGGCATCCGCGTGGACGTGCGCGGCGGCGTGGTGCACCTGCTCGGCGAGGTGGTGAGCGAGGAGCGGCGCCGGGAGGTCGAGCGGGCGGCGCGCGCGGCGGCGCAGGGGCACCGGATCTGCAACGAGGTGCACGTCGTCGCGGTGCCCGAGCCGGACGGGGAGGAGCGGATCTCATGATCAGAGTGGCGGCCGCAGGGGATCTGCACGTCGGACCGGAGGTGGCCGGGACGTACCGGGAGCGGCTGTCCGCGCTCGCCGAGCAGGCGGACGTGTTCCTGGTGGCGGGCGACCTGACCAGGCACGGGACGGTCGAGGAGGGCCGGGTCGCGGCGGGCGAGCTGCGCGACCTCGGGGTGCCGGTGGTCGCCGTCCTCGGCAACCACGACTACCACTCGGGCGCCGAGGAGGAGATCGCCGAGGTGCTGCGGGACGCCGGCGTGACCGTCCTCGAAGGCGACGGGACGGTCCTGGACTGCGGCGGCGCGCGGCTCGGCGTCGCGGGCGGCAAGGGGTTCGGCGGCGGCTTCGAGGGCCACAGCGCGAGCGACTTCGGAGAGCCGGAGATGAAGGCGTTCGTCCGGCACACCAAGGACTTCTCCGGCCGCCTCGCCGCCGCGCTCCAGGCTCTGGACGCCGACATCCGGATCAGCCTGACGCACTACTCGCCCGCGGAGGACACCCTGGCGGGCGAGCCCCCGGAGATCCACGCCTTCCTGGGCAGCTACCTGCTGGGGGAGGCGGTGGACGCGTCGGACGTCGCGCTGGCGATCCACGGCCACGCCCACAAGGGCACCGAGAAGGGCCTCACGTCCGGCGGGGTGCGGGTGCGGAACGTGGCGCTGCCGGTGATCCAGCACGCCTACGCCATGTACTGCCTGGACGTCCCGGACGGCACCGAGCCGGAGTTCGCCGCGGAGCGCGTCTCCGCCTGGTGAGGGGCGCCTGACGAGCCTCAGGACGCCGCGCGGAGCAGGCCGAGGACGGCCTGCTCCGCCGGCCCCTGCGTCGCCAGCTCGCCCTCGGCGACGTCCACGCCGAGCCGTCCGAGGGCGCGCGCGATCGTCGTGCCCTCCTCGTACAGCTCGATGATGCGCGGGTCGATGTAGGACGCCCGCGCCACGGCCGGTGTGTTGCCGAGGTAGGAGGCGACCTCCTTCACGACGCGGACGACGGCGCGGTTGCGTGCGGTCTCGCTCTCCCCGGCGCGCACCGACACCGCGAGCCCCACGGCCGCGAGGACGGTGGCGTGCCACGTGCGGAAGTCCTTAGCGGTGAAGTCGCCTTTGGTGACCTCGCGGATGAACTCGTTGATGTCGGACGCGGTGACGTCGTGCCAGCCGGCAGGCGTCCGGTAGGCGAGCAGCTCGGGGGAGTCGTCACCGCGCCGCTTGAGCCCGGTCACCACCTTGCGGACGTTCTCCTCCGCGACCGCCTGGTAGCGCTCCTTCGACCCCTTGGCGGGGTAGTCGAAAGCGACCCGGCCGCGCCCGCAGCTCACATGCTCGCGCAGGACGGTCGCGAGCCCGAAGGTGCCGTTCTCGGCCGCGTACGCCTCCCCGCCGATCCGGAAGAACCCGAGGTCGATGAGGCGGACGGCCGCCGCGAGCACCCGCTCGCGGGTGAAGCCCCGTCCGGCCAGGTGCTCGGTCAGCCGGCGGCGGACCTCGGGCAGCCGCTCGGCCAGCTCCAGGACGTGCTCGTGCTTCTCCCGGTCGCGCTGCTCCCGCCAGGCGTCGTGGTAGAGGTACTGGCGGCGCCCCGCCGCGTCCGTCCCGACGGCCTGGATGTGGCCGTTCGGGTCGGGACAGATCCAGACGTCCTTCCACGCGGGAGGGATGACGAGCGCCTTGATCCGTGTCTTCTCCGCGGGGTCGGGGAGGGGGCGGCCGTCCAGGCCGAGGTACACGAACCCCTTGCCGCACTTCCGCCGCCCGTAGCCGGGCTCGCTCAGGTCGCTGCGTAGCAGTTCCACGTGCCGTTCCATCAGCGCAGTTCCATCGATGCAGTTGTCTGGGAGGGATGTTCGGGAGCCGTCGTCGCGGGGCGGGGCGGGGCGGGGCGGGGCCGAGCCGTCAGCCGGGGTGGATCTCCCCGCCGGCGGGCACCAGCGTCTGGCCGGTGTAGTAGGACGACTGCCGGTTGGAGGCGAAGAACACGTAGGACGGGGCGATCTCGTCGGGGTCGGCGGCGCGTCCCATCGGGGCCTGCTTCCCGAAGTCCTCGACCTTCTCCTCGTCGAACGTGGCGGGGATGAGCGGCGTCCACACCGGTCCGGGGGCGACGCAGTTGACCCGGATCTCGCGGTCCATGAGGTTCTGCGCGAGGCACGTGGTCAGCGCCATCGCGGCCGCCTTGCTGGCGGAGTAGTCGATGAGCGTCTTGTTGCCGCGCAACCCGTTGATGGACCCGGTGATGATGATGTTCGACCCGGGGCCCATGTGGTCGAGGGCCTCCTGGACGGTCCAGAACAGCGAGAACACGTTCACTTCGAACGTCCGCCGCAGCTGCGCGTCGTCGATCTCGCGGACGTCCTTCACGGGCGTCTGGGTGCCGTGGTGCAGGACGAGGACGTCCAGCCCGCCGAGGTCGCGGACGGTGTGCGTCACGATCTCGCGCGCGTGGCGCTCCTCGGCCAGGTCGCCGCCGAACGTGAAGCAGCGCCGCCCGGCGGCCTCGACGAGGCCCGCGGTGTGCCGGGCGTCGTCGTCCTCCTCCAGGTAGGTGATCGCGACGTCCGCGCCCTCCTTGGCGAACGCGACGGCGGTCGCGCGGCCGATGCCGGAGTCGCCGCCGGTGATCAGCGCGCGGCGCCCCTCCAGCAGGCCGCCGCCGGTGTAGTCGCGCATCTCGTCGCGCGGTTCGGGGGTCATGTCCCCGGTGCGTCCGGGGTAGGACTGGCTCTGTGCAGGGCGTTCACTCATGGCTGCCGCGTGCCCCTGTGCCGCGAGGGCAAACGTTCTCTATTGTGACTCCCAAGTAACATCGCCGCTCCGCAATCCGCAGGGGTGTGAGCAGAGCGCGCGAAGCCGTCTGGATAGCATCACCCCGAACCACATTCGGTCCCTCACGTAAGGTGTCGCTTATGGACCTGAACGGAGTTTCCGCCGTCGTATCCGGTGGCGCGAGCGGCCTCGGTGAGGCCACCGTCCGCGCGCTGGCCGCCGAAGGCACCAAGGTGGTCATCGCCGACCTGAACGAGGACAAGGGCAAGGCGCTCGCCGACGAGGTCGGCGGCGTCTTCGTCAAGACGGACGTCTCCAGCGAGGAGCAGGCGCAGGCGGCGGTGCAGGCCGCCGTCGACACCGGCGCCCCGCTGCGCGTCATCGTCAACAGCGCGGGCATCGGCTGGGCCTCGCGGACGGTGAACCGCGACGGCAGCCCGCACGACCTGGCGTCCTACGAGACCGTCATCCGGGTCAACCTGATCGGCACCTTCAACCTCATGCGCCTCGGCGCCGCGGCCATCTCCAAGACCGAGCCCGCCGACGCCGACGGCCTGCGCGGCGTGGTGATCAACACCGCGTCCATCGCCGGCATCGAGGGCCAGACCGGGCAGATCGCCTACTCGGCGTCCAAGGGCGGCATCATCGGCATGACGCTGCCCGCCGCGCGCGACCTCGCCGCGATCGGCGTCCGGGTCAACACCATCTGCCCCGGCATCATCGACACCCCCATCTACGGCGAGGGCGAGGCCGCGGACGCGTTCAAGGCCAAGCTCGCCGCCCCCGTCCCGTTCCCGAAGCGGATGGGCAAGGCGTCGGAGTTCGCCCACCTCGTCAAGTCCCTGATCGAGAACGACTACATGAACGGCGAGACGATCCGTTTCGACGGCGGCATCCGCTTCCAGCCGAAGTGAGGCACTGAATGACCGACGCTGTCCTGACTGAAGAAGACGGAGCGGTCCTCGTCATCACCATCAACCGCCCGGAGGCCCGCAACGCGGTCAACGGCGAGGTGGCGAAGGGGATCGCGGCGGCCGTCGACGAGCTCGACTCCCGCAAGGACCTGTCCATCGGCATCCTCACCGGCGCGGGCGGGACGTTCTGCGCGGGCATGGACCTCAAGGGCTTCCTGACGGGCGACAACCCGACCGTCGAGGGCCGCGGGTTCGCCGGCATCACCCAGCGTCCGGCGGCCAAGCCGCTGATCGCCGCCGTCGAGGGCTACGCCCTGGCGGGCGGCTGCGAGGTGGCGCTGTCCTGCGACATGATCGTCGCGGCCCGGGACGCCCAGTTCGGGCTGCCCGAGCCGAAGCGCGGGCTGGTCGCCGCGGGCGGCGGGCTGCTGCGCCTGCCGCAGCGCATCCCGTTCCACATCGCCATGGAGATCGCCCTCACCGGCGACAAGTACCCGGCGGAGCGGATGGCCGAGCTCGGGTTCGTCAACCGGCTGGCCGAGCCGGGCGGCGCGCTCGCCGCGGCCAAGGAGCTGGCCCTGAAGGTCGCCGAGAACGCCCCGCTGGCGCTCGCGGCGACCAAGAAGGTCATCGTCGAGTCCGCGGACTGGACGTCCGAGGAGGCGTGGAAGAAGCAGCAGGACATCACGCTGCCGGTCTTCATGTCCAAGGACGCGCAGGAGGGCCCGGCGGCCTTCGCCGAGAAGCGCAAGCCGAACTGGAAGGGCGAATAGCCCTCCGGATCTGAGTAGCGCTCCGGCATCGCGTCGGCACGCAGAGCGCCCGGAACTGCCCAGTTCCGGGCGTTTTGTGGTTTCTGTAGCGTCCTGATCCGGTCGCCCGAGAGGTTCCACTTACCCAGGAGTAAGTAATGCCGTACTCTGCTGTGCACGCTTGCTGTGATCTTGGGAGCTGTGGACCTTGCGACAGATGAGACGGAACGCGGTGGCGGCGACGATCGCCGCCCTCGCCTGCGCCGCCGGGACGGTCGCGGTGGCCGGCCCCGCCCAGGCCGCCGGCTGGAAGAACATCGGCAGTACGGCGCTCGCCTACAACGGCAGCCTCGACAAGGTCGACTTCGGCGCGAAGAACGCCGGATGGGCCGTCGGCGCCGCCGGTTCCTTCTTCGGCCCCGAGGCCAGGCTCGTCAAGTGGAACGGCTCGGCCTGGGTCGCCGACAAGAGCCCGGTCGGCTTCACCCCGACCGACGTCGCCGTCTCCAGCGCCAGCAAGGCATGGGTCATCGGCTACAACCTGAGCGGCACGCTCGGCCTCTACTGGAACGGCACCAAGTGGAGCCAGGTCGCCTACCCGATGGTGGGCTTCCCGACCGCCGTCTCCGCCGCCGCTGACGGCACCGCCTACTCCGTCGCGGGCGTCGACGCCGCGGCAGGCGGCCCGAGCGCCATCCTGCGCTGGACGGGCACCGCGTGGGTCGACCCCAAGGTGCCGCTTCCCGCCTCCTCGTCCATCACCGCCGTGGACGTCCGGGCCAAGAACGACGTGTGGCTCGCGGGCACGACCTCCGCCACCGGGACCTCCGTCACCGGCCTGGTGATGCACTTCGACGGCACGTCCTGGAAGAAGATCGACGTTCCCGGCTCCCTGGGCGTCCCCGGCTACCAGGGCACCCTGCACCGCATCGTCGCCAACTCGGCGACGAACGTGTACGTCCTGCGCGTCCGGCAGAACGCCCAGATCACCAACGCGATCCAGCGCTACAACGGCACGACGTGGACGACGGTCAACACGCCGCTGAACGCCGCGGGCATCGGCCTTTCGTCCGACGGCGCGTCCGGAGTCGTCATGCTCCCGATCACCACCGGGACCAAGACCCAGTACATGCACTACAACGGCACGGCGTGGACGACGCTCAACGGCCCCTCCCGGACCGGCACCGTCCAGGCGTCCGACGTGGACGCCCGCCCCGGCACCACGGGCATCATCAGCACCGGCACGGCCTCCACGCCGGACAAGAAGACCCCCTTCATCGAGTACTTCTCGTAGCCCGTCCGGCGCGGGCGGCCCGCAGCCTCGGCCGCCCGCTCCGGACGCGTTCCGACCGTGAGTTCCCGAGGACGCCCAGTTCAGGGCCCTGTCGCCACGCGGCGCGGTGGCCTGGAGCGGGTCTTCGGATTTTCTCCGCGGTGGTGTCGAATGGTGTCGAGCCCGTTCGTAGCCAAGGTGAGAGGCCGGCAACGGGCCGGCCGTCGCTCACCGGAGGGCCACGATGTCCGTCACCACCGCCAGCGCCACTACCACGAGCGCCACTACCACGAGCGCCACCACCACGAGTGACGCGTCCGCCAAGTCGCTGATCGTCGGGGGCCTGACCGCCGCGGCCGTCGCCGCCGCCGCGACCTCGGGTGTCGCCGTGGCGGGCGAGGCCGCCGGAGTCGGTCTCGACATCGCCGGCGAGCCGATCCCGGTGGCCGGGTTCGCCCTGCTGACCGCCGTCTTCTCCTGCGTGGGCCTGGTGCTCGCCCTGGTGCTCCGGCGCTGGGCCCGCCGCCCGCGCACGGCGTTCGTCCGCACCACCATCGTGCTCACGGTGATGTCGCTGGTGCCGGACGTGCTGGTGGACGCCCCCGTGTCCACCAAGTTGCTGCTGATGCTGACGCACCTGGTCGCGGCCGCGATCGTGATCCCGGCGGTCGCCCGCCGCCTGCCCGCCTGACCCGCAGAGGAGCACGCCGTGAAGAAGTACCTGCTCGCCGTCCAGTTCGACGAGAGCACGCCGTGGCCGTCCGAGGAGGACCTGGCGGAGCAGCACGCCCGGACGGCCAAGGTCACCGAGGAGATGAAGTCGGCCGGGGCCTGGGTGTTCACCGGCGGCCTGCTGCCCTCGCACGCCACCACGGTCGTCCGCCCGGGGGACGGCACGGCCACGATGACCGACGGCCCGTTCGCCGAGACCAAGGAGCAGCTCGGCGGCTTCTGGGTGGTCGAGTGCGAGGACCTCGACCAGGCGCTGGCCTGGGGCGAGAAGTGCGCGCTGGCCTGCGGGTCGCCGATCGAGGTGCGCCCGTTCGAAGACGCGCAGTGGAGATGAGCGCGGACGGTACCGGACGGCGCCCGGATCTGGAGGGCGTCTACCAGGCGGAGTACGGCCGGTGCGTGGCCACGCTGACGCGCCTCCTCGGCGACATCGGGCTCGCCGAGGAGGCCGTGCAGGACGCCTTCGCGGTGGCCGTCCAGAAATGGGACGAGATGCCGCCCAATCCCGGGGCGTGGATCGTGACCACCGCCCGCAACCGGGCGATCGACCGCCTGCGCCGGGAGTCCACCCGCGAGGCCCGCCACGCGCAGGCGCTGCTGCTGCACCAACCCGGCGAACCGCAGGAGGTGGGACCGGTGCGCGACGACCAGCTCCGCATGATCTTCACCTGCTGCCATCCCGCGCTGTCGCCGCCCGCGCGGGCCGCGCTCACCCTGCGGCTGCTCGGCGGGCTGGAGGTGGCGGAGATCGCGCGGGCCTACCTGGTGCCGGAGGCGACGCTCGCCCAGCGGATCGTCCGCGCGAAGAAGAAGATCCGCGACGCGGGAATCCCCTACCGGGTGCCTCGCGCCGCCGAGCTCCCCGACCGGCTGGCCTCGGTCCTCACCGTGCTCTACCTGATCTTCAACGAGGGGTACGCCTCGACGTCGGGGGAGCTGGTGCGGACGGACCTGTGCCTGGAGGCCGTCCGGCTGGCCCGGGCGCTGGCCGGGCTGATGCCCGACGAGCCGGAGGTGCTCGGGCTCCTGGCGCTGCTCCTGCTCACCGAGGCCCGGCGGCCGGCGCGGGTGGGGCCGTCGGGCGAGCTGGTCGTGCTCGCCGAGCAGGACCGGTCGCTGTGGAACCGGGAACTGATCGCGGAGGGGCACGATCTGGTGCGGCGCTGCCTGCGCCGCGGGCAGCCCGGGCCCTACCAGTTGCAGGCCGCGATCAACGCCGTCCACACCGACGGGCCGGAGACCGACTGGACGCAGGTCCTGGCGCTCTACGACCAGCTGCTGGCGCACTCCCCGACCCCGATCGTGGCGCTCAACCGCGCGGTCGCCGTCGCCGAGGTGCACGGACCGGCGGCGGCGCTCGCCATCGTCGAGGAGCTGGACCTGCCGGGCTACCACCTGCTGCCCGCCACCCGCGCGGAGCTGCTCGCCCGCCTCGGCCGAACCGCCGAGGCCGTCACCGCCTACGACGAGGCGATCACTCTGGCCGCCAACGACACCGAACACGCCTTCCTGCGGACGAGACGGGCACGCCTGACCCCGGACGCCTGACCCCGGGCCCCAGGAGGCCTGAACGGCCGCCCCACCGGACAAGAAGACCGGGTTCGTCGCCCCTCTGCTCCGGCGCCCGGGCGGGCTATTCGCCGATCTTCTTCGAGTACAGGGTGACCGTCGACTCTGGGCTCGCTTTCGTCCCGGCTCTCGGGCTCTGCCGGACGACGACCCAGTTGCGATCCCACAGCAGCATCCGGCCCTGCCCCGTCGCGTCCTCTTCCGCCAGCATGAAGAACCCGGCGGCCTGCATCTCGTTCTGCGCGGTCTGGTGGTTGTGCCCGACTACGTTCGGGACGCGGACCTTCGCCGGAGACTTCGACGGAGACGCGGCGCTGGGAACGCCCGGGGGAGCGTGGCTCGCCTTCGGAGTGCTGGGGGCCGCCGCACGCGTCGTAGGCGTTTCCGCCGCCGCGGGTGTCGTGCTCTCCTGCCTGGCCGCGGCGGGTTCGCCGGAGCCGCTGATCCCGATCCCCGCTGCGCAGCCGCCCAACATGCCGACCCCGAGGCACGACACGGCGATGACCGCGACGATCGGTCCTGGCACGCCCGTGCGGTGAGGCGGTGGCGGAGGCGAAGGATGCATACGGATTCCCGTCCTTGGTGACTGTGCCACTGATGAGGCGTCTGTGAGACGGCCGCACCACCGACTCCGTGCACATGCAGTTAGTTCTTTGTCACTTTCCGGTGAGAGGAGAGGCGACGCGCCCTGTCATCACGGGATGGCCAGCAGCTTGGCGGTGATGAGGAGAGCCGCATCGGTGAGGTGGTCGGCCTCGGCTATGGGGGTGCCTTCACTCGTCCAGAACCACAGCCGCCCGGCGTCGGACGGGCGCGTCCGACACACGATGTCCTCGGTGAGGTCTGAGCCGGGCGCTGTGACGCGCAGGCCCGCGATCGTCAGTTCGGTCTCGAGCTTGCGGGCCTTGAGGCACTCTTGCAGGACGCCGAGCCGGGCGTGCGCGGTCTCCGACTCTCTGGCGGTGGCCAGCAGCCCGCGAAGCCGGTCGACCTCGGCGGCTCTCAGCCACGCGTATCCGCCGGACGGTGGGAACCGGTACGGGTTGCGCTGGGCTTCCCACGGAAGGTCTGTGCTGGGGAGGTGCTGGAACGCCCAGTCGGGGAAGTCGGCGCGCAACGCGGCGAGCTCCTCGCCGCAGTCGGCCTCGCTGCCGCTCATCGCCCGGCCCCCAGCCCGAGCACCGGCATCATCCGGTCGGCGGCGCCGGTTATGTCGCCGATGGGGCCGAGTTCCGTGCCGGACGCCCAGGAGAAGACGCCGCGCCTGGCGTGGACGGTGCGCAGGATTCCGGCGCGCGTCTTGGCGGCCAAGGTCAGGCCCTGAGCCTTGGCGGTCACCCCACGGACGTGGAGCGCGTCCCGCAGGGCGAGGACCGCCCGCCCGCAATCGACCGCGTCCACCTCGTCCAGCAGCATCCGTAACCCGCCGCAGGACCCCGCCCCGAGCACCATCGACCCAAGCGCCCCCTCCCGCACCGCCCGAAAGGACGCGAACGGCATATCGCCGCCCTCAATCACCCATCCCGGGAACTCGGCCCGCAGATCCGCCAGCCGCTCACCGATGTATTCGAGCGGCGCCGCAGCAGATGGCTCGCTCTGTCCTTGTGTCTGTGTCATGCGCCGCAGCATCGACCGAACGGCGGCCCCGCGCGGACAGGATTCCTGTCCCCTGTGTCAGACGAGCACGCCGATCCGGTCGGCCAGGTCTCGGGCATCCTGGCGAAGCTCCGCCGGGCCCTCCTTGGCCAGCTCCACTGTCATGCGCCGGGCGTATCCGTTGTAACGGATCGTCTCGGGCGCCGCCATGTACGCCATGTCCAGGGTGCCGAGCACGGTGGCCGGGTCGTCGGCGAGCCGCCATGCGCGCGCCACTTCGATCAGGTGGCGGCCCCGGCGAGGCTGTGACGGGATGGCCGCGCCCTCAGCCCGCCGCGCCTGCCTGCGGGCTTCGCCGCCCTGCCGGAGCTCGACCGCGATCGTGACGGCGTGGGCGCCCATGATGACCCGCGAGAACGACGTCATCGGGTCGTAGTGCCCGGCGGGCAGGGATCGGGCGATGCGGTCGGCGCGGTCCCACCACCGCCACGCCGTCCCGGACTGGCCGGCACGTGCCGCCGTGTAGGCGACCTCATGATGCAGCGCACCCCAGATGGCGCGCAGGTCGTCGTCCGCGTCGCCCGCGCCGTCCACCCGCGGGCGGATCAGGTCCAGGCCCTCACGGTTGACGGCCTCGGCGGCGTCGAAGTCACCCGCGTCTCGGTGGGCCTGCGCGGCGAGCCAGACCGCGCAGCCGAACGTGTGCGGGTCCTCCGACTCCTCGGCCGCCATGACGGACCGCTCGACGATCCGCCAGAGGAGGTCGGCGCCCGGCTGGTAGGCGACGAAGAACTGGGCGAGGTTGTAGACGCCGGCGAGGAGGGCCAGCGCCCGGCGCCGCTCACCACCCTCGTAGGCGCGGGCGGCGTGCTTGGCGTCGCGGATCAGGTCCGGTAGCAGCGCGCCGAGCACGGTCCGGTGGTCGGGGGCGGCGTGCCGGGCCCGCCATGCGGCGTCGAGCCGGGCCTGTAGGTGCGCCAGCGGAGGAGGCGGCCCGGTCATCGACACGGCCACGGCGTTGACGGCGTCCCGCACGGCCGCTAGCGCGGGGTGGCCGGGGCCGCGGAACATGCTCATGGGGACAGGCTCGCCACCGGTGAGCGTCGCGATGTCGCGGAGCTTCAGGGCTTCGGCGATGCTCAGTAGCGTGGGCAACTTCGGCTGGCCGATCTCACCGCGCTCGACGGCCTTCACCCAGCGGGCGTTCCGGCCGATCAGCCCGCCCAGGACCTCCCGCGACATGCCCCGGCGCCGCCGATGGAACTGGATGCGCTGCCCAACGGACAGGTCAGGGTCGAAGGGATCGATGCCACGGTCGCTCATGAGCCTGCACCTTCCTGAGTCTCGACAACTCCAGGCTAGGCGTGGCCCTATACCTTTCACAGGGAAGCGGCGGTGAACGACGTCCCGGTCATGGCGTGGCCCTCAGCTTGGCGGTGATGTGCAGGGCGGTGTCGGTGAGGTGGTCGGCCTCGGCTATGGGGGTGCCTTCGCTCGTCCAGAACCACAGTCGCCCGGCGTCGGACGGGCGCGTCCGACACACGATGTCTTCGGTGAGGCCCGAGTCGGGCGCGGTGACGTGCAGGCTTGCCACCGTCAGTTCGGTTTCGAGTTTGCGGGCCTTGAGGCACTCTTGCAGGACGCCGAGCCGGGCGTGTGCGGTCTCCGACTCTCTGGCGGTGGCCCCCAGCCCGAGGACCGGCATCATCCGGTCGGCGGCGCCGGTTATGTCGCCGATGGGGCCGAGTTCCGTGCCGGACGCCCAGGAGAAGACGCCGCGCCTGGCGTGGACGGTGCGCAGGATTCCGGCGCGCGTCTTGGCGGCCAAGGTCAGGCCCTGAGCCTTGGCGGTCACCCCACGGACGTGGAGCGCGTCCCGCAGGGCGAGGACCGCCCGCCCGCAATCGACCGCGTCCACCTCGTCCAGCAGCATCCGTAACCCGCCGCAGGATCCCGCCCCGAGCACCATCGACCCAAGCGCCCCCTCCCGCACCGCCCGAAAGGGCGCGAACGGCATGTCCCCGCCCTCGATAGTCCACCCCGGAAACTCATCCCGCAGCGCAGCCAACCGCTTGTCGATGCCGTCCTCGGCGAGCGGGGAGCTGGGGACTGTGCTCATAGCCGGACCTTCCTCCGGTGAGGTCCCGAAAACACCGGCGTTCGCTCGCCGGCCGGGACCGCTCGCGTGTCCTTTGACACCTTCCGCCCTCCACCCGACCGCATCCGGCGTTACCTTGGAAGACGTTGCGTGGTTGCCAGTGTGCTGCGCGCAACGTCGGCGGCGGTCCCCGGACGAAACGGGTGGGCGATGACCTTCGGTGCGGAGTTGCTCAAACTGATGGCCGAGCGCGGGCTTTCGCTGCGCAAACTTGCTCCGGCCGTCCCCTGCGACGTAGGGCACCTGTCGAAGGTCTCCCGTGGCCTGCGGTCACCCTCGGAGGCGCTCGCCGAACGCCTGGACGAGATGCTGGGTGCCGATGGGGCTCTCGCGGCACTCAGGCAACCGGTGAAGTCGCGGCGGACGTCCGGCGACGCGACGGTGCCCGCCGAGCCTGATGCCCAACTGTTCGAGTTGGCGGCGCGGGCCGGTGCCTCCGACCTCCCGCACGGCACCCTCGACCTGCTGGACAGTGTGATCGACCGCCTGTGCCGCGACTATCCCACCGTCGCTCCCGAGTTGCTGAGCGTGCGCGGTCAGGCCTATCTCGCGCACGTGCTACGCCTTCTCGACCGCCGAGTCTCCCTGACCGAACACCGCGAGTTGCTGGTGCGGGCGGGCTGGCTGTCGGTCCTGCTGGCCTGCACGCTGTTCGACGGCGCCGACAAGCTCGGCGCCGAACTCGCCCGCCGCACCGCCCGACGCCTCGGCGAGCAGGCCGGGCACGGCGAGGTGATCGCATGGTCATGGGAGGTGGCCGCCTGGTTCGCACTCGTCGAACGCAACTTCGATGAGGTGGTCGCCTACAGCGAGGCGGGGCTACGGCACGCGGGCACGACGAACGCGGCCGTCCAGCTCACCTTGCAGGCCGGGCGCGGCTATGCGCGCATGGGTGACCAACGCGCCGTGGACGCATTGCGGCACGGCCGGGCGATCTTGGATCGGCTGCCGCGTCCTGACAATCCTGAGCATCACTTCGTGTTCGATCACGACAAGTACGAGTTCTACTGCTCAACGATCTACACGATGCTCGGCCGGGACGACGCCGCCGAGGAACATGCCACCGAGGTCGTCGCGCAGTGCGTCCGGCGGGGCGACTCAGTGCGCTGGCCGATGCGGTACGCCATGGCCAACCTCGACCTCGGACTCGTCGCCGGGCGGCGCCGTGACCTGGAGGGCGCCGTCCGTCATGGACAGGCCGCGCTGGAGCCGGCGCGCCGGTCAGGTGACCTGCTGCCGCGGGCGACCGAACTCTGCGGGCGGCTGAAGGAGGACTTCCCCCGTGAGCGCCGGGTCGCCGAGTTCGCCGAGCAACTCCACGCACAACGCGGCGCGCCGTCCTGAGGCGACCGCGAACCACCCAGCCCGCCATCATCGCCGAACTCGGCCTTTGCGCCTCCTCCTGTCCGCGGCTGCCTGGGCGGGTCCATCAAGGTTCACCCGTTGCGTCGGCTTGCGACAGGTGGCCCCATCGGCGAGCGCAGGAAGGGCAACGCGCCACAAGCCAACGGAGGGGACTTCACCGTCGACGCGGTCGAGGTTCTTGGACACCGTGCTGGGGGGTTGGGGTCGAGGGGGGTGTGTGCAGGTCGTAGGTGTTGAGCAGGGCGCCGGAGGTGAACCGCCGACTTTGGGTCAGCCGTAGGTCTTGCACCGGGTGACCCCCGTTGAACAGCGGTGTTCCGCCGCCCAGGAGGACGGGGTTGACGACGAGTCGCAACTCGTCCAGGACGCCGAGGCGGATGGCGGCGGTGGCGGCCCGGCCGCCGGCGAAGAGGGCGAGGTCGCGGCCGTCCTGCCGCTTGAGGTCGGCGAGGGCGGTCGCCGGGTCGTCGCCGAGCAGGTGGGAGTTGTTCCAGCGGGTGCTCCGGAGCGTGCGCGACATGACGTACTTCGGCAGATCGTGCATCCGGCGCCGCTGCGTGGGCGAGACCTCATCGCCGGCCGTCGGCCAGTAGCTCGCGAGCTGCTCGTAGGCCGTCCGGCCGAAGACCATCCCGCCGATCGACTCCAGCATGTCGTCCAGGTGGGACTGGAACTCCTCGTCGGCGAACCGCCAGTCGATGTCGCCCGCCGGGTCGGCTATGTACCCGTCGATCGACACGTTGATGTGCAGGAACAGACGTCTCACGGGGTCTCCTCGGGTCGCGTTCGGAGGTCGACTTTTTGGAAGGTCGACCAAGAAGTCGTACCCGGCACGCTACTACACTTTTTGAACGTGATGTCAAGAAGTCGTACGCTGGGGCAATGCCACGAACCGGACGGCCGCGCACCTTCGATGACGACCAGATCGTCGGCAGTGCCCTTGAGCTCTTCTGGCGCCGCGGATACGCGGCCACCTCGTTCCGGGATCTCAAGGAGGACCTCGGCGTGCTGCCGGGCAGCCTCTACGGGGCCTACGGCAGCAAGCACGCACTCTTTCTCCGTGCGCTAGGGCGTTACGTGGACGCCACTCGGGAGCAGGCCGACGCCATGGCCGCCGAAGGGCCCGTCCTGCCTCGCATCCGGGCACTTCTCCTCGACGTCCTCCAGGCCGCGCGGTCGGCACCGGGACGCGGCTGCATGCTCGGCAACTCCGCGGCCGAACTCCTTCCCGAGGACGAGGCCGTCGGTCGGCTGGTGCACGGGGGCTTCAGCGCGTTGGAGGACGGATTGACGCAGGCCCTGCGCGCCGCGCAGCGATCCGGCGAGGTCCGTCCCGGGATCGACTGCGGGGCGCAGGCGCGACTCCTGCTCGCGCTCATGCAGGGGCTCCACGTCCTCGCCCGCGCCGAACCCGACCCCCTCCGCCTGGCCGACGCGGTCGATGCCGCCCTCGCCGCGTTGACCGACCACTCCGTGCCAGGCCAAGCGTCCGAATAGTGGCCGTCACCAGTTCGAGGACAGCCGGTTCTCGCGGGGCGGGTTTCGGCTCGGACGCGGGGAGCAGGTGCTCGGTCGAGTTGGTGGTGACCAAGTCCGAGCGGGACCGGACCGCCGTTCTCAGACGTGTTGGTCCTGCCGCTCGGGTGAGCCGGTTCAGCCGCTGATCTCCTTGGCCGCGCGGATGCCCGACAGGTAGGCGCCGTGGACGGTGGCGAAGTTCCTGCGGCTGGTCGCCTCGCCGGCGAAGTGCACCCGGTCGCCCACGCGGGCCGCGAGTTGGTCGCGCGTGGCGGGCGTCGAACCGACCTTGTAGAAGGAGTACGAGCCCCGAGCGTACGGGTCGGACGCCCAGCGGGTGATCTGGTGGCCCGTCGGGGTGGGGATGCTCGCGCCGAAGATGGTCCTCAGGGTGTGCATGGCGCTGTCGACGATCTGGGCGTCGCTCCAGCCTTCGATCGTGCGGCCGAAGGTCGCGGCGTTGAAGCCGAGCAGCACGGGCCGGCCGGTGGGGCGCGCGATGTTGATCCACTGCTCCCACTGGCCGTACCTGTCCAGGTCCGGGACGTAGGTCAGCCAGTCGGTGTCGGGCCAGAACACCTTGGGAAAGCGCAGGTAGCACTTGTCGAGGACGCCCATTCCGAGCTTGCCGATGGCGGTGAGCTTGGCAGCGGGCAGTCCGGGGACGAACTTGACCGCGCCGCTCTGCAGAACGCCCAGTGGCAGCGTGACCACCACGTATTCGGCCTGGTAGGTGGCCTTGCCGGTAGTGACCGTCACGCCGGAGGAGTTCCAGGCGACCTGCTTGACGACCTGCCCGGTGTGCACGGACAGCCCCTTGGCGAGGTAGTCGGGGACGGCTCCGTAACCGCCGGGGAACAGCACGTCCTTGCCGTTGGCCTTGGCCTCGTCGTTGAAGTACAGGGCCGACATCTGGTCGACGCTGCCCGAGTACTCGTGTTCGTAGTCGTTCAGCGCGTATGAGACAAAGGTCTTGGCGCTGGCGGAGAGGCCGGACCAGCCGAGCGCGCGCTGGACGACCTTGCGGACAGGGGCGTCCCGCGTTGCCTCGTCCTGGTAGGTGGACAGCGCGTCGGCGGTGTCCGTCATCCGGCGCTGGAGTGCCTCTGCCTGGGCGCCCTCGGCCTTCCGTCCGTCGGCGAGGTAGTCGGTGGAGCTGCCGGGGTCGGTCACCACCGTCCGCGCGCCGGCCATCTCGGCCAGGTCGGTGATCGGGTTGCCGTCGACGCCGTGGATCCAGGACGCGCCCATATCGAGCGGCATGCCGGGCCACTGCCTGCTGGTCCAGACGCGTCCGCCGATCCGGTCCCGCGCTTCGAGCACCGTCACCCGGCGGCCGCGGTCCGCCAGGTGACGGGCCGCGGAAAGGCCGCTGACACCGGCGCCGACGACGACCACCTCCGTCCGCCGGGGCTGGTGCACGGCCTTTCCGCTGCTCTGCTCGTCGCAAGAGGAGGAGAGGACGGCGAGACCGGGCAGGCCCAGGCCCGCGCTCCGCAGGAAGCGTCGGCGCTGCATCGTCATGGTCGTGACCCGATCTGTGCTCTGACATGGGAATGCGGCGAACGCTCCGCCGCGCTCGTCCGGCCGCTCGTGGACGTGAAAGCCGCGCGGGCCCCACCGACGCCCGACCGGCCGGGACCGCCTCATGCGCGGCGGCCACCCCCTCTACCGGTTCTCTTCCCCACCTGCGGCACCTGGCGCGGGCGATGGCCAAGAAGATCCTGTTCCACGGCGCGTCCGCCTGACCGCCCCGTGGCCCGAGTGAGATGACCTTGGTCGGGGTAGAGGTGTGGCGGGCCGGGCATGGTCGGTCCGGTGCGGGAAGGCTGGTCCGGCGCGGGAAGGCTAGGGAGCCGCTCATGCGTTCTGGTGCTGCGCGGGTCACGGTCGCGTCCGCCGCTTCGCTCCTCTCTGCCGCCTCGCTCCTGGTCGTCACGGGCGTCCTCGCTTCGCCCGCGTCCGCCCAGGAAACCCCGGCGCAGGATCCTTGCCGAGCGCTCGGCCAGGGGAAGACGCGCTATGCGGCGGGTGCGGCCCGGCATGTGGTGTTCGCCGTGGCGGCCGACTACGGGACGACCGAGGTGACCGTCACCGAATGCGCCAGGACCGGGCGCTCGTGGAAAGCGCTCCTGACCGCCCCGGGACATGTCGGGCGCAACGGCTACGCCGAACCGGGCGCCAAGCGTGAGGGGGACGGCAAGTCGCCGACCGGCTCCTACAGCCTCACCGAGGCGTTCGGGGAAAGTGACCCCGGCACACGCCTTCCCTACCGCAGGCTGCGGGAGAGCGGCGACTGCTGGGGCTCGACGATCGGCGACCGGCGGTACAACCGCTACTACCGGGGCGCGTGCCTGCCCGCCGACGAGGACCTCTCGAAGATCATGAAGAGCGGCCCCTACCGGCAGGCCGTGGTGATCAACTACAACCGCCCCCCGGACTCGCGGGTCGTGCACGGCAGCGGCTCCGCGATCTTCATGCACGTCGGCACCGGCCAGACCGCTGGCTGCGTCTCGATGGAACAGCCCGTCCTGGAGTCCGTCATGCGCACGCTCCGCCCGGGAGACCGGATCATGATGGGTACGGCCCAGGCCCTCTTCCGCCGCTGAAAGCCCGGCGGCCTAGCGCAATGCCCCGCCCCGGCGGAGTGGTGAACTTCGGCCGGTGACGCTGGACGTTCCGCCCGCGGCACACCCGCCCCGCACCCGTTCCACGATCAACGCGATGATCGATGGCCGAGGAGTGAGCCCTTTTTGCAGCCATTGTGCGATTGAATTTAGAGATCTATGCTGGGCTCTCTGATTTCGGTTTGATGACCCTTAGAAGGGGGAATTTTTTGGGGGCGGGGGCGAGAAGTATAAGGCGATCACAGTGTGGCATGTGAATGCTCCCCCCACGGCGTCCGCGAGCACGCCCCTGATGCCCAGGTGCTCCGTGGGACGGCCCCAACGATCCCCTGGCCTCCATGTGCGAAGTGCTCCATATTTCCGTGCGTAAGGGCGCGCGGGATCATTCTGGAGCGGAGAAGCGGACGTGAGCGTCCCCGTAAATGGTCTCCATCGGTGTCGATCTCTTGGGCGGGTTCCGGTGTGGGTGGAGTCCGTGAAGATCGGCGGAACCGAAAGGAAGAATCATGGCGCTAGTGGTACTCACTGGCCTTGCCTGTGGTCCGCAGGGGACCAATCAGGGCAACACCGGACAGACTCTACGTGTCCAGGCTTCCGGAGGCGGCCTGTCGGGCACCACCTCGGTCAGGATCGGTACCAGGTCGGTCCCCCAACCTCGGTGACCGACACCGAGGTCCAGTGCATCGTCCCGGGGGGCTGCGGGGTGGCGCCGGTCACGGCCGTCCTCGACACCGTCGTCACGAGCACTCCCCGCAACTTCTACTACATCGCCAGCCCGGTCCTGTTCGACATCGAGCCGGCTGAAGGAGAAGCGCTGGCTCCGAGTCCGATCAGCTTCAACGGGAACTTCCTGTTGACCACCAACCAGGTGTTGTTCAACGGGATCCCGAGTACGGCCCCTCCGGTCGTCGTCAATGACAACCAGGTACTGGCCACCCCCGTCTCCATCGACCCCGTAGGCGGCAGCCCCTGGAGCCAGCCGGTGGTCGTCGGCGTGCGCACCGCCGGCGGGAGCACCTCGCTGTTCAACGGCTTCTACCTTGCCTACGACCGGCCCGCGGTGTCGGCGATCTCACCCACCTCCGGTCCCGCCGGCGTCGAGGTGATCGTGACCGGTACGGCCTTCGTCAGCAACTCCATCAACGTCACCTTCGACAGCCACGTCGCCGAGTTCAGCCCCGTCTCCGACACCCAGCTCGTCGCGCTCTCCCCGACCGGCGTCACCGGAACAGTCGATCTCGTTGTCCACACACCCGGCGGAGCCAGCGAACCGGTCCCCTTCACCTTCACCTAGACACCTTGCACTGGACACCTTGCGAACACTGCCGAACACGACGCCCATCCTGGCCGGTCCGTACGGCCAGGGCACCGGGATTCAGTCCCAGCGGGCGGTGCGCTGGCGCTTCACGGCGCTGCGGCGCTTCTTGTTCTCCAGCCGCCGCTCGTTGATGCCGCGCGGGACCTTCTTCGGGACGCGCTTCTTCGGCGGAGGGGCCGTCGCCTCGGCCAGGATCGTCGCCAGGCGGGTGCGGGCCGCGTCCCGGTTGCGCTGCTGGGAGCGGTACTCCTCGGCACGGATCGTGAGGACGCCGCGGACCAGGCGCCCGGCGAGGCGCTCAAGCGCGCGGGCGCGCAGCGGCTCCGGCAGGGACGGGGAGTTCGCGACGTCGAAGGAGAGTTCGGCGGCGGTGGCGCTGGTGTTGACGTGCTGCCCGCCCGGCCCCGAGGAGCGGGAGAAACGCCAGGCGAGCTCGGACTCCGGGATGGAGACCGAGCCGCGGACGTGGATCTGGGCGGACATACACCCATTGTCGCAGGGAAGGAGCCGTCCCGTCGCTCCAATAACCGCCGGACCAGAAGCCGTCCCGGCGAGGCTCTTTCCACCGAATCCCTCTGTCCAGACCTCTACAGATCGTCCCCCGGCGTTCGGTTGGACGCCTTGTCGAAGGAGCACGCGGTGCCACAACCTGTCATCACCTCACTGGAAGCAGGAGAGAACGGCAATAACCAGGGGCATTTCGGGCAGACGCTCGTCATCCGCGGCACCGATCTCGCCGGGGCCACCCAGGTCCACATCGGCGGGAGGACGGTGGTCGGCACCGTCGACCCCTCGGGGACCTTCATCACCTGCCTCGTGCCGGTTGGCGCCGGAATAGTGAACGTCTCCGTCACCGGGCCGGACGGCACCAGCGCCCCGCCGCTGCCGTTCTACTACATCGCCGCGCCGGTGGTGCTGAGCGTGGCGCCCGTGGGGGGATCCGCCACGGCCCCGCCCGTGATCACGCTGCTCGGCCAGAACCTGCTGACGGTCCGTCACGTGCGCATCGGCCCCACGGAAGAAGACGCCACGGAGGCCCGGTTCACCTCTGTGTCCAACACCGAGGTCACCGCCATCCCACCGGCCGTCCCCCTGATGGGCGGACCCCCCTGGACGCAGCTCGAGAACGTTTACACCACCACCGCGGGCGGCGAGGTCGTCTTTCCGGCGACCCCCACGCTTCCGGCGGGCTTCACCTACTACGACGCGCCCGTCATCACCTCCCTCGTCCCCAGCAGCGGCATCCCCGGCAGTCAGATCCTGGTCAACGGCACCGCTTTCGTGAGCCCGCTGATCGTCGCCCACTTCTCCGAGGACTCGACGACGCCGATCCCGGGGACCGTGGTGGTCAACTCCAGCGCGCAACTGCTCGTCACCGTCCCTCCGGGACTCAGTACGGACTCCACCTTCGTGCGCATCATCACCCTCGCCGGGCAGAGCAACGCGATGCGCTTCACCTACATCCCGCCGCCGACCTGATCGCGGACGGACCGGCCGCCCCGGCTGGCGAGAGGTGAAAGTAATTACTTACACTGGGCGCCATGACCGCGCCTGCCACCCCTGCCACGCCCGGCACGCCCGCCAGGAACGAGGGCCTGTTCCGGGACGACGACCTCATCCGCGTGATCACGCGGGAGGGCGTGCTGATCGCCGCGGGCGGGGCCGCGTCGCTGCTCCAGACGGCCCACCCCAAGGTCGCTCAGGGCGTCTACGACCACAGCTACACGGCGGACGACCCGCTGCGCAGGCTGCGGAACACGATGGGCTGGCTCTACGCCGTGCAGTTCGGGACGCGGGAGGAGGCCGAGACCTTCAGCGCCCTGGTCACCAAGGGCCACTCGGCGGTGACGGGCCCCGACTACGAGGCGAACGACCCGGAGTTGCAGGTGTGGGTCGCGGCCACGCTGTTCGCGGTGGCGGCGCAGTTCTACCAGCTCGTCTTCCGGCGGACGTTCACCGACGCCGAGCTGGAGGAGTTCTACGGCCAGACCAAGGTCTACGCGACGATCCTCGGCTGCCCGGAGGAGCGGATGCCGGAGACCTACCGGCAGTTCCGCGAGTACTACGCGGACATGGTGCAGAGCCTTGAGATCACCGACGCGTCGCGGGCCATCGCGGCGCAGGTGCTCGCTCCGAAGCTGCCCGGCGGGCCGCTGCACGCGCCCGGCCTGGCAGCGATCCGGCTGCTCACCGCGGGGCTGATGCCCGCGCCGATCCGCGAGCAGTACGGGTGGAGGTGGGACGCGGGACGCGAGCGCCGGTTCCGGCTCCTGGTCGGGACGATCGCGCTCGTCTACCCGCGCCTCCCGCTGCGGGTCCGGACGCTGCCGCGCGAGTACTACCTGCTCACGACGCGGCGGATGCTGGCCAGGATGAAGCGGCGTCCCACCGTCCGAGTGCGGAGCTGAGCTCGGGGACGGCGCAGAGCGGCCGCGTGACGCACAGGCAGGTCACGCGGCCGCTCTTCCCTTGCTCGGTCCTCCCGCCCGGCCCGGCCGGGAGGACCTCCTGACCCGGGACGCCGCCCGCCGCCCGCTCCCCCCAGAGCCTTGGCCAGACGGCGTCCCGGGACAGACCTAGGTGCCGGCGATGATCGCGTCGGCGGCCTTCCTGGCGGAGTCGATCGAGATGGCGAAGCCGACCCCGATGTTCCCGCTGCTGCTCCCGGACGTGGCGATGGCGGTGTTGACGCCGATCACCTGGCCCGCGGCGTTGACCAGCGCGCCACCGGAGTTCCCGGGGTTGATGGCGGCGTCCGTCTGGATCGCGTTCTTGATCACGGTTCGCTGCTGCTTCGACAGCTGCCCCTGGAGCCCCGGCGGGAGCTGCTGCTGCTGGTCGCCGCCCTCCTGGATCTCGCGGCCGAGCGCGCTGACGATGCCGGACGTCACCGAACCGTCCAGCCCGAGCGGGCTGCCCACCGCCAGCACCTGGTCGCCGACCGCGACGCTGCGGCTGGAGCCGAGCGTGGCGGGCCGCAGACCCGAGACCCCCTGCGCCTTGATCACGGCGACGTCCTCCGCCGAGTTGGCGCCGAGGACCTGAGCGGACGCCGTCTTGCCGTCGCTGAACTTCACCGCGACCTGCTGGGCCCCCGACACCACGTGCGCGTTGGTGAGGATCACGCCGTCCGAGCGCAGGATCACGCCCGAACCGCCCTCGACGCCGGACGCCGTCTGCGCCTGGATCGACACCACGCTCGGCTGGACGGCGGCGGCCACCTGCGCGGTCGTGCTCTTGGACGTGACCCCGGAGACCGCCGTCGGGCTCGAGTAGACGGTGCTCTCGTGCGTCAGGGCCAGCACGACCCCCGCGCCGGCGCCGCCCGCCCCCAGGGCCAGCGCCATCGCCGCGCCGACCGCGGCGAGCTTGTGCCGCGCCGTGCCGAACATCCCCGCCCCCGACCCGCCCGCGCCCGACCCGCCCGCGCCGGACCCGCCCATGGCCGACCCGCCCGCGCCGAACCCACCGGCGCCGAGCCCGCCCGCGCTCGGCCCACCCGCGCCCGGTCCGCTCGCGCCCGGTCCACCCGTGCCCAGCATGCTCGGGCGGGACGCAGCGTCCGCCGGCTGCTGGGGCGGCGGCGGGACGTTGCCCGTCCACTGCGGGTACGGGTCGAACTCGGGTCCGCTGGGCTCTCCGGCTCCGCCGGGCTCCAAGGGCTGCTGCTGCGGCCTGTCGGCGTTCATCTGGACCCCCTGTCGCTCTCTCACCATGAAGAGTGCGCCCCGGATCTGCAGGCCGCCTGGAGTCAACCTGAAAGTGTGCTGAACACCAGCACGACATGAAAACGCGGCCGGGGGTCGTCCCCCGGCCGCGGTGACCGGCCCTCAGCCGGCCGGTCACGCCGACTCTTCGTCGAAGCTGGCCAGGGCGCGGCCTCCCGCTCCCCGTCGAGACCGGGGCGCGCCCTGTGCGTCCATTGGAACCCACGATCCTGAACGTTCCCTGAATGCCGCCTCATTCTTGGAGCACCGCGCCCCGTGAGACCGCCCCTAGTCCTCCGCCAGGGGCAGGACGACCGTGAACGTCGCGCCCTCGCCGGGCGTGGAGTCGGCCCGGACCTCGCCGTCGTGGGCGGCGACGAGCGCGGCGACGATGGCGAGGCCGAGACCGGCTCCGCCGTGGTCGCGCGAGCGGCCCTCGTCGGAGCGGTAGAAGCGCTCGAAGACCCGCTCCACCTGCCCGGGAGCGAGGCCGGGCCCCCGGTCGGCGACCGCGACGACCGCTGCCGGCTCGCCGCGCAGCGTCCCCGGCGACAGCCGCACCTCGACGGGCGTGCCCTCCGGCGTGTGCGCGACGGCGTTGCTGAGGAGGTTGCCGAGGACCTGTCGCAGCCGCGGCTCGTCCCCCCGCACCTGGTAGGCGAGGCCTCCCTCGACGGTGAGATCGATCGTGCGGTCGGGTGCCAGGATTCTCGCCTCCTGGACAGAATCGGCGGCGACGGCGAGGAGGTCCACCGGGCGCCGCTCGATCGGGCGCTGCCGGTCCAGGCGGGCGAGCAGGAGGAGGTCCTCCACGAGCAGGCCCATCCGGGACGCGGTGTCCTCGATCCGGCCGATCAGCCGGTCCGCCTCCTCGGGGGAGCGCGCCGCGCCCTGCCGGTAGAACTCGGCGAACCCGCGGATCGCGGTCAGCGGGGTCCGCAGCTCGTGGCTGGCGTCCGCGACGAACCGCCGCATCCGCTCCTCCGAGCGCAGGGCCGTCTCCTCCGAGCGCCGCGCCGTCTCCTCCGAGCGGAGGGCCGTCTCCTCCGAGCGCCGGGCCGCCGCCTCCGACTCCGCACGCGCCCGGAACGCCGCCTCGATCTGCCCGAGCATCGTGTTCAGCGACCGCCCGAGCCGGCCCATCTCCGTCCCCGGGTCGGCCTCCGGGACGCGCCGGGACAGGTCGCCCGCCGCGATCGCGCCCGCCGTCTCCTCCACCGTCCAGAGGGGTCGCAGGCTGGCCCGGACGACGGCGACGCCCACGACCACCAGGACGGCCAGCACCAGCAGCCCGACGATCGCGTCGATCACCACGAGCCGCTGAACCGTCTGGTCGATCTCCTCCATGCTGAACGCGAGCACGAGGATCGCGCCGCCGGGGATCGGTTCGGCCAGGATCCGCCAGGTCGACCCGCCCGTCCCGGTGACGGTGAACGGCCGGTCGATGTGCTTGTCCAGGTTCGCCGGGAGCCGCGGATGGCCGGACTCGCTCCACGCCGGATTCTGCCCGAGCGAGCGGCCGTCAGGCGTGCGGACCTGCCCGTACATCTCGCTCGGGATCCGCACCGTGATCTGCGCCTGCCCGGCCTGCAACTGCGGGACGGCCTGGTCGACGGCCCGGCCCACCGACCCGCGCAGCTGGTCGTCGGTCCGTCCGACGAGGTACTGCCGCAGCACCGACGCGCCCGCCGCGCTCATCACCGTCATGCCGAGGGTGACCAGGATGAGCATCCCGGCGATCAGCTTGACGCGCAGCGACGTGCGCGACCACAGCCGCGCGAGCCCTCCGGTGGGCGCCGCGCGCCCGGCGCCCACCACCGGGCTCGCTCCGCCCGGCGCCGGGCCCCCGCCACTCGGCGCCGCGTTCCCGGCGCCTCGCGTCGCGCCCCCCGCGCCTCGGGCCGCGCTACCGGAGCCGCGCGGCTCGGGAGGGCCGCCGGACGCCGGGGCACGCGTGGCCATCAGCCCGTTCTCGACGGCTCGCGCAGCACGTAGCCGACACCGCGCAGGGTGTGGATGAGCCGCGGCTCGGTGTTGTCGACCTTGCGGCGCAGCGCCGACACGTACGACTCGACGATGCCCGCGTCGCCGCGGAAGTCGTAGTTCCACACGTGGTCGAGGATCTGCGCCTTGGACACGACCCGGCCCGCGTTGGCCATGAAGTAGCGCAGGAGCTTGAACTCGGTCGGCGACAGCTGGACGGCCCTGCCACCGCGCCACACCTCGTGGCTGTCCTCGTCCAGCTCGATGTCGGCGAACACCATGCGCGGCGGCGGCTCGGACACGCCGCCGCGGAACCGCCGCAGCACCGCCCGGATGCGGGCGATGACCTCCTCCAGGCTGAACGGCTTGGTGACGTAGTCGTCGCCGCCGATCGTCAGCCCCTTGATCCGGTCCTGGACGGCGTCGCGCGCGGTCAGGAACAGCACGGGGGTGTGGTCGCCGCCGGACCGCAACCGCCGCGCGACGTCGAACCCGTCGATGTCGGGCAGCATCACGTCCAGCACGATGAGGTCGGGGCGGTGCCGGCGCGCCGACTGCACCGCGTCCGCCCCGTTGGTGGCGGTGATGACGTCGAAGCCGGTGAAGCGCAGGCTGCCCGCGAGAAGCTCCAGGATGTTGGGCTCGTCCTCGACGACGAGGAGCGTCGCCTCCGCCGTCCTGCCGCCGTTCGCCGCACGTTCAACCACTTGCACAGTCCCCCTCCACATCATCGCAGAGGGTGCCATCCCAACCTGAACGTCCCCTGAACGCGGGCAGGGGAGAGGCCGAGTGCCGGTGCCGAGCGGATGGCCCGCAGGGGCCGGCGGGGGGCTGTGCCTACTGAGTGCTGTGCCTACTGGTTGCTGTGCCTACTGGCGGATCGCGCGGATCGCCCGCATGGCCTCGCGGCGCGCGTCACCGGACAGGACGTCGATGTAGACCTTGCCCGCCAGGTGTCCGCACTCGTGCTGGAGGCAGCGGGCGAAGTAGCCGGTGCCCTCGACGCGGACGGGCCGGCCCTTGACGTCCACGCCCTCGACGACGGCGTGCTGGTAGCGGGGCGTGTCGAAGCGCAGCCCGGGGATGGACAGGCAGCCCTCCGACTCGACCACCTGCTCGCCGTCGGCGGCCACCAGCTCCGGGTTGACGACGTGGCCGATGTGGCGGCGGCCCTTGTCGTCCTCGACGTCGTAGACGAACAGCCGCAGGCCGACGCCGATCTGGTTCCCGGCGAGGCCGGCGCCGTCCTCCTCGTACATGGTGACGAACATGTCGTCGACGAGGCGCTCCAGGGAGGCGTCGAACGTCCGGACCGGGTCGCACTCGGTGCGCAGGACCGGGTCCCCGAGAAGCCTGACCGGGCGGGCGGTCCCGCGCGGATGGGTCCGTTTGCTCACGATCAAGATCCTATATAACGCGAGACCACCCGAAACGGCGTCTCCGCGAGGCCGTGCCCCTGGAACGCGCCCCCGGAACGCGCCCCTGGAACGCGCCCCTGGAACGCGCCCCCGGAACGCGCCCCCGGAAACGCCGCGGGCGGTGCGGCGGGCCTGCTCAGGACCCTCCGCACCGCCCGCCGTGCTCGCGGCGCTCGCTCTCCAGCAAGGCGCTCCGCGCTACAGCTCCATGGGGCCGCGGGGCTGCTGCGGCGGGATGGGGGCGGTCGCCGGGCCGCCGGTGTCGTCGTCCGGACGCGCGGGCTTGGCCTGCGGCGGGACGGACGGCGCGGGCGCGTCGGCGGCCGGGGACGGCTCGGGCTTGACCGGGGGAGCGGTCTGCGGCGGCGTCGCCTGACCGGGCTGACCCGCCTGACCCGGGGCTCCCTGGCCCGGAGCTCCCTGCGCCGGGCTCGCCTGCCCTGGGTTCGCCTGCGCTGGGCTCGCCTGCGCCGGAGCGGGGGCGTGGGCGGGCTTGGCCGGGGCGGGCTTCGCGGGGGCCGGCGCCGGCTTGGCGCCCGCCGGCTTGGCCGCCGCCGGAGACGCGTGCTGCTGGGGAGCGGGCTGCGCCTGCGGAGCGGGCTTGCCCTGGGGGCGGGGCCCCGGGCTCTGCCGGACCGCGTCCTCGACCATCTTCTCCAGCGGGCCCGCCTCGTTCTCGGCGGTCAGCAGCCGGTGCAGCGTCTCGCTGATCTCGGTGAGGCGCTGGAGGGCCTGCGTGTGGTTCTTGGTGAGCGCGGTGAGCCGCTGGGTCGCGCCCTCGTTGATCACGCTGGCACGCCGCTCGGACGCGGTGAGGGTGCGCTCGGCCTCCAGCCGGGCGCCGGTCACCGTCTGCTCGGCCTCCTGCTTGGCGGACGACAGGACGCTCTCGGACTCCTTCTTGGCGGAGGCGAGGACGTGCTCGGCCTTCTCCTGCGCCTGGGCGAGGTTCCGGTCGGCGTGCGAGCGGGCCTCGTCGATGATCCGCTTGGACTCCTGCTCGGCGTCCTTGCGGATCTCGGTGCCCCTGGCCTCGGCCTCGGCGAGCTTGTCCTGGGCCTCGTCCTCGGCGAGGTTGATGATCTGCCGGAGCCGGTCGCTCAGGTCGTCGCCGGTCGGCTTGCGGGCCTCCCGGACCTCGGCCATCTCGCGGCGGATCCGCTCGACCTCGTCCTGCGCGCGGGCGAGCCGCGCCTCGAGTTCACGGTGCTTCTGCTGGGCGCGGGCGATGTAGTCGTCGACCTGGCGGCGGTTGTAGCCGCGCATGACGATCTCGAAGGACTCTTCTTGGAGGAGGTTCGGCAGGATTTCGGCTTCGTTGCTCATGATGCCTTGGGGGTCGTTGGCGGGGGTCGGCGCCCCGTCAGTGTCGGTCGAGAGTCGGTTGAGTCGCGATCCTCACCCGCCGGTGAGCGGCCCACGGTGGGAAACGTCAGGACGACTCTTGTCCGGTCCACCCCATTCGCGCAACCGGAACCGCACTTCTCGCTGCCGTTTTCCTCGCATGGGCGCGCACGTCAGTCGTATGGGCGTGCGCGACAAACTATCCAATCTTGGGAGAAATCGCTCGGCCGGGGGGCGGCTACCATCGGCGCCATGAGCTACCTGGGAGCGCTGGGCGAGGACCGGCCGAGGATCGACCCCGCGGCGTGGGTCGCGCCCGGCGCCGTCGTGGTCGGACGGGTCACGCTGGGCCGCGCGTCCAGCGTCTGGTACGGCTCGGTGCTGCGCGGGGACGACGAGGAGATCATCGTCGGCGAGGAGTGCAACATCCAGGACCTCGGCTGCATGCACTCCGACCCGGGCATGCCCGCGGTCCTGGAGGACCGGGTCAGCCTCGGCCACAAGGCGATGGTGCACGGCGCGCACGTCGAGACGGGCTCGCTCATCGGCATCGGCGCCATCGTGCTGAACGGCGCCCGGATCGGCTCCGGGACGCTCATCGCGGCCGGCGCGCTCGTCCCGCCCGGCAAGAAGATCCCCTCCGGGGTGCTCGTCGCGGGCACGCCCGGCAAGATCGTCCGGGAGCTGACCGACGACGACCGGGCGGTGCTGCGGTACACGCCCGAGGTGTACGTGCAGAAGGCCGAGCGGCACCGCACCGCGGAGTGGGAGTGAGTTCCCGCCTCTGATAATTCCCTGACCTGCGGGGACGCGGTGAATGGGCCGGTGGGGGGAGTCCCGGCGCGATTCTGCTGACTACCATGACCATCGTGGTGTGGGGACCGGGCTATGGCAGTGCTCCGCCGCCCAGCCCCCAGGCTGGGCATGATCCGTTCACGGAGGCAGAGCGCGACACGAGGGCGATGGTGGCCGCCGCGTGGTGGCCGTCGGCGCCCCCGCAGCAGCGCCATCACGCCATCGCCGGGCGCATGCTCGTCCTCCCCGACGGGACGTGGTGGCTGTTCGGCGCGTGGGCCCGCTGGTACCGGCTCCACCCGTCCGACGGGCAGTGGTACCTGTGCCCGCCGCCGCGCATCCCCGCCGTCCGGATGGCCGCGAGGCCCGCCCAGCAGCGGGCGGGCCAGGTGCCGGCGCTCCCGCCGCACGTCATCCCGGCCGGGCCCGACTTCTCCTACGACCCGCCGTCCGGGCTGCCCTTCGTCGCGCACGGGTTCGCGACCGAGTTGACCTCGCGGGTCCGCTCGACCGTCGAGTCCGCCGCCACCCTGGCCGCGCCGGACTACCCCCACTGGTGGCGGGAGTTCACGAGCGAGACACCGTCCACCGTCGCCGTCGCCTGGGGCGTGATGCTGTGGTGCTCCGCCGCGCCCGCGTTCGACTCGCGGCTGGACGCCCAGATGCTCGACCTGTGGAAGCCCTACCGCGCGAGGTCCTTGCCCGACGTCGACGGCCCGCGCTGGCTCACCCCGCCCGCCCTGGAGACGCTGGTCGCGCTCTACTCCGAGCGGCTGCGCGCCAGCCGGGTGGACGCGGCGGTCGTCGTCCTGCGGACGATGTGGGCCGTCGCCAGCGCGCTGCGCGACGACGTCCGGTTCCAGGTGAGGGCCGACGCGCTGCTCGCCATCCTGGGCAACACCCTGTCCAACCCCACCGTCGACTACGGGGCGCTGCCCTACGGAGACCAGGCGATCGTCCAGCAGTGGCTGACGCGGTGCCCGCCCCACCTGGTCCCCGCGCTGAGGAACGAGAGCTCGCCGGGCGACAACTTCCGGCACGCCTTCTACACGCTCAGCGAGCTGATAGCCGACCTGTCAGGCGACCCCGCCGAACCGGCGTACATCGAGCCCCGGCTCGTGGCCGCCGCCCTGCTGGCCGCCGATCTGGACGTCGTCCGCAAGGACATGGTGGGCACCATCGTCCCCTGGCTCGACCCTGAGATCCGCTACACCGTCCAGGCGGTGTCGGAGCAGAGGGGGCATCCGCTGCGCCGGCTGTGGCCGCAGGACATGCGGCTTCCGGAGCCGCTGCGGTCGGCCGCCGGATCGGGGCCGGGCGCCGAGTCGCTGCTGGCGGCCATGTACGAGGTCGACCTCGCGTGGTGCCGGCTCGGCGGCATGCCCGCCAGGCCGCGCGGCTTCCCCGTCCCGACCGCGGTCGTCGCCGGGATCATCGGACGCAACCGGGCCCGCGCCACGGCCGCCGCGCCGACGTCCACGCCCCCGGCCAACCCGGCGCCGTCGCAGCCGTCCCCGTTCAACATGCCGAGCCAGCCCGGCATCGCTCCCGGCGCGTCGCCGCAGGAGGCCTCCGGGGCGAACTTCGCGCCGTCCGAGCCCGACCGCCCGTTCGTCCAGCCGCCGGCGCAGCCCGGCTGGGAGAACGCGCCCGGGCCCGCCGCCGGGCACGCCCAGACCCCGGCGCCCGGCCAGGGCCAGCAGGCGGCGTTCAACTCCCCGGGCTTCGCCTCCCCGGATCCGGTCATGGGCGGCCATTCCCCCGCCGAGGAGGACAAGGACGAGGGCAGCGCCGCGCCGCCGTACACCGAACTCGGCTTCCAGCGTCCCGGCGCGGCCCCGCCGGCCCCCGCGCAGAGCCCTTCTCCCGTGCAGAGCCCAGCGCCCATCCAGAACCCCGCGCCCATGCAGAGCCCGGCACCGCCCGCGCCCATGCAGAGCCCGCCGCTCTCCCCGTCCCAGCCCGCATCCCCGTCCCAGCCCGCCGCGCCGGAGCCGGTCCAGGCGGGCCACACGCCCGCGCCACCGCAGGAGCTCGGCGGCTTCTCCCCGCCAGAGGAGGAGAAGCAGGACGACAACTTCCTGCCGCCGTACACCCAGCTGGGCTACCAACCCGCGGGCTCCGCTCCGCCGCCCCAGCCGAACGTCCAGCCGGGCCCGGCGAACCCCGCGCAGCCCCCGCCCGAGCCGCAGCCCCAGGCGTTCGACCCGTACTCGACGCGCGTGGAGGACGCGGGCAGCCCACAACAGCAGGGCCCGCCACAGCAGAGCCCACCGCAGCAGGGCCCGCCGCCCGCGCAGGGGCAGCCGCCGGGGACGCGCGTCCTCGGCCCCGACGACCTCGAAGAGGGCCCGGCGAATCCGGCGCCGCCCGTCCCGGGAGGCGGCCCGGGGACGAAGTTCATGTCCCAGACGATGGTCGGCGACTTCGACTTCCTGGACGACACGCCCTCGCCGGACCAGCCCGTCAGCGAGATCCCGCCGCCGAGCGACCGCAGCACCCGCCGCGTACTGGAGCGGTTCGGGCTCGGCTTCGTGTACGGCGAGCACGACGCCGCCGTGCTGCTCGGCGACCTGAAGGCGCAGGCCGAGGAGTGGAACGCACCCGCGGGCGAGGACATCGAGCGCACCCGCGTGGACGGCGCGCCCAGCTCGATCGGTGCGGGCGTGCCCGGCGTGCTGCTGGTCGGCAACCCGCACTCGGGGCAGCGCCGGCTCTCCCGGATGATCGCGCTGACGCTCGCCAACGCGGGCCTCGGCGACGGGTCGATCCGCGCGCACGACGCCGAGGACGTCCGGAACGCGCCGCCCGAGCGGATCGCGCAGCTGCTCGGGCAGCCCGGCCCGGTGATCCTCTTCGAGCGGCTGGACGTGGCCGTGGGCAGCGCGGCCGACCCGGGAGCGGTCGCGGGGGCGGTGCGCCGCGCCCGCCGCGACCCGGTGAACACCACCCCGGTGATCGCGACCTGCGAGCCGCGCGCCTACAAGCGGCTGATCCAGGACCACCCGAAGCTCGTCCAGGCGTTCCGCGTCCACCGGCTGCCCGATTTCGGCGACCTCGACAACCGGATGACGCTGCTGCACCTGCTGGCGGAGGAGCGGCGGGTCACGATCGGCGCGGCGGCCATGGACGCCGCCCGCGCCGACCTGGAGCGGCTCCGCGGGCCCGGAGACCTGGTCAACGCGCGGCTCGTCGAGGCGTACCTGGACCAGGCCGCCCAGCGCAACATGGAGCGCGCCGGGGCGTCCCACGACCGGCTCGTGCTGACCCCGGACGACCTCGCGGGCGTCGCCGAGGGGATCGAGCCGGCGCTGCGCCCGGCCGGCGACATCGACGGCTACCTGCACCGGCTCGACCAGCTCACCGGGCTGGAGGACGTCAAGGCGGCCGTGCTGGAGCTGGCCGAGGAGGCGGGTCTCGCGGCCGACCGGGCCCGGTACGGGGTCTCCGGCGACGACCCGCGGCACCTGGTCTTCACGGGGCCGCCCGGCACCGGCAAGACGACGGTCGCCGGCCTCGTCGGCGGCATCTACGCGGCGCTGGGGCTGCTCAGCTCCGGGCACGTGGTCGCCTGCCGTCCCGTCCACCTGGCGGGACGGGACCGGGCCGACACCGAGAACCGGGTCGCGAGCATGGTCGACCAGGCGCTCGGCGGCGTGCTGCTCATCCAGGAGGCGCACCTGCTCGACCGCTCTCCCGCCGTCGTGGAGGAGCTGCTGCGCCGCATGAAGCGGGGCGCGGAGGGCAGGGCCAGGTTCATCGTGGCCTGCTCCAGCCCGGCGGCGGAGATGGAGGGCTTCCTCGCGGGCAGCCCCGCGTTCCGCGCCCAGTTCGGGCGGATCCTGGAGTTCACCGGGATGGGCGACCGCGACATGGTCCGGCTGTTCCAGAGCTACGCCGAGCGCGACCTCTACATGCTGGACGAGGAGCTGCGCGTCGAGCTGCTCAACCGGTTCTCACGGATGCGGGAGGACCCGCAGTTCGCCTACGCGCGGACGGTCCGCGCGCTGTTCGAGCAGACCGTCGCGCGGCAGGCCGCCCGGCTCGCGGGCGCCGACGTCAACGCCGCGACCGTGGCGCGGCTGACCGTCCGCGACCTGCCGGAATCGTCGCTGGAGCAGATGCTCGGAGCCCTTCACCAGGGGACAGGCCACCAGGGGACAGGCCACCAGGGGACAGGGCAGGGCTTCCAGCCGGGACGGTGACCGGTCTGCCCGAAGAGGCGGTGACTGGCCCGTTCGTGCCATGGGTGATGGGCCGCGCGCGTGGCTCCGCGCATCAGACGGGCACCACCCGGGAAGACCAGGGGGCACGGGTTCCGCTCCCGAGAGCGGCGGGATGCCGCCGCCCGGCGGCGCGTGGCGGCCTCCCCCGGACGGACAGGGGCGAGGTGGCCCTCGAATGGCCCTCTTGGGTCATGTGCCCGCCTGGGCGAGACGCGTAGCCTCGACGACGGGTGTGGGGAACGAACGGAGGTGGACGCGGTGCGCCAGAACCTCGATCTGCGCGTCCACGACCGCGTTGCGCTGGACGAGATCGAACTCTATGCCGAGATGCTGAGCGCGGTGGCCGCGGCGGAGCGTCCGCTGACCGTCGCGGAGATCGACATAGTGCTCGGAGTAGGGTCCGGCGACGCCGGTCGTCGTGAGCTGACGCCACGGGATTGAACCACCGCTGCCGGGGACGCCGTTTCGGCGTCCCCGGTTCGTCTTTTTAGCCGCGCCGTAGTCCGGAGCCCAGGTCGCGGCACTGTAACGAATCTCACTCATGATCATCGCTGTCGCCCTGCGTGTCCGCCCCGCAGGGCCCGAACCGGCGGGCGTTCCGCCAGATAGGGGGCTTCCGGCGGGGTAGGTACCTCCTGATCTAGGGCAATCTTGTAGGTGAGAGGATGGCGGACAGCAGTCGAAGCTAGGGCAAAGGTTCTTTTTACGGCTGGTTGCGCCTACGATCCTCTGCGGACTGTTCCGGCCCTTCAGGAGAACGACGTGCGCTTGCGTCTCACGCCGCGTGAGGACAGCTTCTACGACATGTTCGCCGACTCGGCGAACAACCTGGTCACCGGCGCCAGGTTGCTCGTGGAACTCATCAGCGACGGCGCCGACCGCGCGGCGATCGCGGAGAAGATGCGCGCCTGCGAGCATGCGGGCGACGAGAACACCCACGCGATCATGCGGCGGTTGAACGAAACGTTCATCACGCCCTTCGACCGCGAGGACATCTACCGGCTGGCGTCCACGATCGACGACGTCATGGACGAGATGGAGGAGGCCGCGGACCTCGTTGTGCTGTACAAGATCAACGAGTTCCCGAAGGGCATCGTCCACATGGTCGAGGTCCTGGAGCGTGCCGCCGAGCTGACCGCCGAGGCGATGCCGAAGCTGCGGTCGATGAAGGAGCTCAACGAGTACTGGATCGAGATCAACCGGCTCGAGAACCAGGGCGACCAGGTCTACCGCAAGCTGCTGGCGCAGCTGTTCAGCGGCGAGTACGACACCCTGACCGTGCTGAAGCTGAAGCAGATCATCGACCGGCTGGAGGACGCCGCCGACGCCTTCGAGCACGTGGCGAACACGGTCGAGACCATCGCGGTCAAGGAATCATGAGCGCTGCCGAGGACGCCGGCTCAACCCTCACCCGCGAGTCCCCGGCCGCCGAGACGCTGGGCGAGCAGGCGACGCGCCGGGTCTCCGGCCGCGCCTGGCTGCTCCTGCTGGCGGGCGTGCTGGTCGTCATGATCGCGGGCGCGCTCGGGCTCCGCTCGGGCGCGCAGACGGGGGTGCTGATCCTCGTCGTCGTGGTCGCCCTGGTGTTCGACTACACCAACGGGTTCCACGACGCGGCCAACGCGATCGCCACGGCGGTCTCGACCCGGGCGCTCACCCCGCGGGTGGCGCTCGGCATGGCCGCCGCGATGAACATGATCGGGGCCCTGCTGGGCGTCGGCGTCGCCAAGACGATCAGCGAGGTCATCACGCCGCCGACCGGGCTGCACGGCCTCACCGTCGTCGCGGCCGGTGTGCTGGGCGCGATCACCTGGAACCTGATCACCTGGTACTTCGGGCTGCCGTCCTCGTCCTCGCACGCGCTGATCGGCGGGGTCGTCGGCGCCGGGCTGGCCTCGCTGTCGGAGGTCAACTGGTCCAGCGTCGTCGACAAGGTCGCGGTGCCGATGGTGCTGTCGCCGGTGGTCGGGTTCTGCCTCGCCTACCTGGCCATGGTCGCGATCCTGTGGATCTTCCGGCGGTCCAACCCGAGCCGGGTCGGCCGCCGCTTCCGCATCGCGCAGACCATGTCCGCCGCGTCCCTCGCGCTCGGCCACGGGCTGCAGGACGCCCAGAAGACGATGGGGATCATCGTCCTCGCGCTGGTCACGACCGGGCACTCGGACGGCAAGACCGTCCCCTGGTGGGTCATCATCGCCTGCGCGGGCGCGCTGTCGGCCGGGACCTACGCGGGCGGGTGGCGCATCATGCGCACGCTGGGCCGCAAGGTGATCGAGGTCGATCCGCCGAAGGGCTTCGCCGCGGAAGCGACCGCCTCCCTCGTGCTGTACGCGACCGCGTTCATCTGGCACGCTCCAATCTCCACCACCCACACGATCACCTCGGCGATCATGGGGTCGGGCGCGACCAAGCGGCTCTCCGCGGTGCGCTGGGGCGTCGCGGGCAACATCCTCGTCGCCTGGGTGCTGACGATGCCGGCCGCGGCGGCGGTCGCGGCGGCCGTCTACTACGTGGTCCACTTCTTCGGCGCGTGATCCGCGAGGCCGCTCCGGCGCCCCCGATCCGGCCTTGATCCGGCCCGCTCCGGCCCCGATCAGGCCTTGATCCGCCCCCGCGCGAAGCGTCGAGCGGACATGCGTGCGGCCCGCGCCCCGAGCGCCGTGAGGCGCCCGGGACACGGGCCGCGGTTCTGATCGTCCGCCCGGAGCGTGATCACCCGCCGGAGCGTGTGGTCACCCGCCCGGGACGCGTGTGATCACTTGCCGGAGATGCGGTCCAGCGCGGGCGGGGAGATCGTGCCCTGCGCATTGAAGTAGGCGACGAACGCGTCCAGGTCGATGGCGCCCAGGACCTGGTCCTTGCCCTCGGTGAAGACGGTGAAGCCGTCACCGCCGCCGAGGAGGAAGTTGTTCGCCGCGACCTTGTAGGTGGCGGCCGGGTCGACCGGGGCCCCGTCGATGGTGATCGCCGAGACGCGGTCGCCGACCGGCTTGGCGCGGTCGATGGTGAAGTGCAGGTTGGCCGACGGCTGGAGGATCTTCTCGCCGGCGGACGTCCACTGCTGCTCCAGGAGGCCGTCGATCTGCGCGCCGGTCAGCGACGTCACGCCCATCACGTTGCTGAACGGCTGCACGGCGAACGCCTCGCCGTAGGTGACGACGCCGTCGCCTTCGGAGCCGCTCGCCTTGTAGACGAGGTCGGTGCGGACACCGCCCGGGTTCATCAGCGCGACCTGGGCGCCGAGGTCCTTGGTGCCGGCGAGCTGGCCGTCGGCGATGACGTCGCCGAGCGCGGTCTCGCCCGCGGCGGACGGGGCCCGGGTCACATCGGCGGTGATCTTGCCGATGGGCTTGTCGGCGATCACGGAGACCCGGTCCTTCCAGGTCTGCACGAACCGCTCCGTCGCCGGGTCCGGCGGGACGTCCCGTGTCACGACGTGGTTGTCGCCGGTGACCGAGGACCGGACGATGTCGCCGGTCCGCCGGTCCACCTTGAGGTTGACCTCGGTGATGACGCGGCCGAAGGAGGAGCCGGAGGAGAACAGCCGGGGCCTGCCCGCGGGGTCCTTCACCGAGCAGACGTACTGCTGGTGCGTGTGCCCGGTCAGCACCATGTCGATCTCGGGGTCGGCCTGCTGGGCGATGCGCGTCCCGGCGCCCGGCACGACGCCGCACTCGTCCGGCCGCGAACCGGACTTGACCTGGTCGCCCTCGTGCACGAGCAGGACCATCGCGCGGACGTGGCGGCGCTTCAGCTCGCGCGCGGCGCGGTTCGCCGCCTCGACCTCGTCCTGGAACTTCAGGTCCTTGATGCCCTCGGCCGTGACGATGCTCGGGGTGGTCTTGGTGACGACGCCGATGATGCCGATCCGGACGCCGTTGATCTTGCGGATCGTCCACGGCCTGATCGCGGGCCTGTCGTTCTTCTTCAGCAGGACGTTCGCACCGAGGTAGTCGAACTTCGCGCCGCGCCACCTGCCCGCGGGCGAGCAGCCGTCGACGGGGTGGCAGCCGCCGTTCTGGATGCGCCGCAGCTCCTGGTAGCCCTCGTCGAATTCGTGGTTGCCCACCGCCGACGCCGTGACGCCGGCGTCGCCGAGGAACTGCACGGACGGCTCGTCGTGGTAGGCGGCCGAGATCAGCGGCGAGGCGCCGATCAGGTCGCCCTGCGCGACGGTGAGGGTGTCGCGGTTGCGCAGCTGCTTGAGGTGGGCCGCGATGTAGGCGGCGCCGCCCGCGGGAACGGCGTTGCCGTTCTCGTCGATGGCCGTCCCGGAGCTCCCGGACGGGGGTTCGAGGTTGCCGTGGAAGTCGTTCAGTGCGAGGAGCCGCACGGACGCGGTCGGCGCGGGGCGCGCGGCGGCGGGTTGCGCGGCCACGCCCACGACCGTCAGCCCCGCCGCGGCGCAGGCCAGGAAGGTGCGTCGTCGAATCATTCTGAGGACGTTAGATTCGATCGGCATACGGGACTCGGCGGCCTGATGACGTTTCTATGACGAATTGACCAGGGAACATGCGGTCTGGGGGTTTCGCTTGGTGTGGGTCCGCCGGTGCGGCGACCAGCGGGGCTCACCGGGCGCGTCGGCTCGCGGCCATGATGCCCCCTCTGCGGCGGCCGGCGAGGGCGACATGCCGCAACGTGACGAACCGGCGGCCGGCGTTGGGGAACAGCCCGCCAGGACGGGTTCGCGGGGGCCTGGTGGCGTCGGCATAGGCTGTGGGGCGTGAGTGAGCTGCGGGCGCGCGGGACGCTGGGGGACGGAGAGGTCGCCGAGGTGCTGGCGCTGGCGCTGGCGGCGACGGAGACCGACGGTGTGGGGCCGTTGTCGGAACACGCCCTGCTGGCCCTGCGGGGCGGCCGCTCGGGGCTTGCAGTGTCCGATAGAGGCGCCGTCGTCGCCTATGCCCACTTCGACCCGGCCTCGGCTCCCGATGCGGCTTCTCCTGCCGATGCGGCCTCGGCTCCCGATCCGGCCTCTGCTCGCGATCAGGCTTCTACTCCCGATGCGGCTTCAGTTGGGGAGCCCGCGGCGGGGGAGCTGGTCGTCCACCCGGAGCACCGGCGCCGGGGGCACGGGCGGGCGCTGCTGCGCGCCCTGCGGGACGAGGCCGGCGGCCCGCTGCGGGTGTGGGCACACGGTGATCTTCCGGCCGCCGCCGCGCTGGCGTCCGCCGAGGGGATGCAGCGGGCCCGCGCGCTGTTCCAGATGAGGCGCCCGGCGGCCGACCCGCTGCCGGAGGCGAGCGCCGCCGAGGGCGTCTCGATCCGGGCCTTCGAGCCGGGCCGGGACGAGGGCGCCTGGCTGGAGGTGAACGCCCGCGCGTTCGCCGACCACCCGGAGCAGGGCGCCTGGACGATGGAGGACGTCCGCGAGCGCGAGACCGAGGACTGGTTCGACCCGGCCGGTTTCTTCCTCGCCGAGCGGGACGGGCGGCTCGTCGGCTTCCACTGGACGAAGGTGCACCCGGGCGGCATCGGCGAGGTCTACGTCGTGGGCGTCGACCCGTCCGCGCAGGGCCTCGGGCTCGGCCGCACGCTCACCCTGCGGGGCCTGCACCACCTGCGCGACATCGGCATGGACCAGATCATGCTGTACGTGGACGAATCGAACGTCGCGGCCGTCCGCCTCTACGAGTCCCTGGGCTTCACCCAGCACGCCGTGGACGTCATGTACGCCAACCGCATAGCCCCTACACGGCCGCCGCATAGCCCCTGCACGGCCACCGCATAGAGCCCCTGCATAAGTTCCGCATAGCCTCCGCGCAGCCTCGCCGCACAGCCCCTCCCACCTGGGAGAACCCGTGGTTACCCGGATCCCGGCGGGCCAACCCTCCTTGAGGTTGCCTCGACCGGGATTTTGGGCTTCTGAGCTGCGCTGTTAACCCTGTGTCCACGACATATCGGGATATTCTTCGCAACTCTGCGCGTCTGCGTTCATTCGCCGTTCACCTGGATCGGGGCGGCTGGTCACCTCGCCTGCCTAGCGTCGCTTTCGACGGCGAACCCGTCGTCCGGCCGACATGGGCCGGGGCGGCTCGGGGGACCCGCCCGACGATACTCAAGGAGACCCTCCGGTGAAGAACGGTTCCCGACTCGCTGCCCTGGGCGGTGTGGTCGTCGCGGGGGCGCTGGCCCTCTCCGCCTGCGGGAGCGACAACAACACGACGGCGAGTTCGAGCGCTGCGCCGTCCGGCGACATCGACTGCGCCAAGGCCAGCGTCAACGCGGCCGGCTCCAGCGCGCAGAAGAACGCGATGGAGGAGTGGACGAAGCTCTACTCGTCCAAGTGCGCGGGCGCCAACCTGAACTACAACCCGAGCGGCTCGGGCGCCGGGATCCAGGCGTTCACGAGCGGTCAGGTGTCGTTCGCCGGCTCGGACTCGGCCCTCAAGCCCGAAGAGGCCACCGCCGCGCAGAAGCGCTGCCAGGGGAGCAACGCGCTGAACCTGCCGATGGTCGTCGGCCCGATCGCGGTCGTGTACAACGTGAAGGGCGCGGACGGGCTGAAGGTCTCGCCGGAGACGCTCGCGAGCATCTTCTCCGGCAAGATCAAGACCTGGAACGACCCGGCGATCGCCAAGGAGAACGACGGCGCCAAGCTGCCGTCGGAGCCGATCAAGCCGGTGTACCGCTCGGACGAGTCCGGCACCACCGAGAACTTCACGAACTTCCTGCACACCACCGCGCCGAAGGTCTGGACGTGGGAGAAGGCCAAGAAGTGGCCGAACTCCACCGGCCAGGGCGCGCCCAAGTCCGACGGCGTCAGCAGCCAGGTGAAGAGCACCGAGGGCGCGATCTCCTACGTGGAGCTGTCGTACGCGAAGAACAACCAGCTCCAGACCGCGCAGGTCAAGAACGGCGCGGGCGAGTACGCCGAGCTGTCCCCCGACAGCGCTTCCAAGGCCGTCGCCGGGGCGCAGGTCGTCGGCACCGGCAACGACGTCGCGCTGAAGATCGACTACTCGACCAAGGAGCCGGGCGCCTACCCGATCGTCCTGGTCACCTACGAGATCGCGTGCGAGAAGGGGCTGCCCGCCGAGCAGGGCAAGTTCGTCAAGTCCTTCCTCACCTACACCTCCAGCGCGGACGGCCAGAAGATCCTGGTCGACAAGGGCTACGCGCCCCTCCCGCAGAGCGTGCTGACCAAGGTCCAGGCGTCCGTCAAGGCCCTGTCCTGACAGCAGAAAACGGAAACCGCAGCCCCGCCGCCGATGATTTCGGCGGCGGGGCCGCCGCGGGTTCCGCCGACATGATCGAAGGAGGACCTCCCGTGACGAGCGAGACCGGGGTCCGGGCGGCCACCGGCGTCGATCGCCGTGCCGCCGGGATGCGGATGGGCACCGGGCGGGCCGGAGACAAGATCTTCGTCTCGGCGGCCCGCGGTTCCGGCATCATCGTGTTGCTGATCATGGCCGCGATCGCGGTCTTCCTGGTGTGGAAGGCGATCCCGGCCCTCCAGGACAACAAGGCGAACTTCCTCACCGCCGAGGAGTGGAACCCGAACGCGGCGCCGCCGAGGTTCGGCATCGCGCAGCTGGCGTTCGGGACGGTCGCCTCCTCGCTGCTGGCGATGCTCATCGCGACCCCGGTCGCGGTCGGCATCGCGCTGTTCATCTCCTTCTACTCGCCGAGGCGGCTCGCCTCCGGGCTCGGGTACGTCGTGGACCTGCTCGCGGCGGTGCCGAGCATCGTCTACGGGCTCTGGGGCCTGGCCTTCCTGTCCCGGCACATGGAGGGGATCAGCAAGTTCCTGAACGGGGCGCTCGGGTGGATCCCGCTGTTCGGCGGCGACTCCCCGGGCAAGAACTCGATCTTCACCGCCTCCGTGGTGCTGGCGATCATGATCCTGCCGATCATCTCGTCGATCTCGCGCGAGGTGTTCCTGCAGGTGCCGCGGGCCAACGTCGAGGCCGCGCAGGCGCTCGGCGCCACCCGCTGGGAGACGATCCGGATGGCGGTGCTGCCCTACGGCCGCTCCGGCATGATCGGCGGCGCCATGCTCGGCCTCGGCCGCGCCATGGGCGAGACGATCGCGGTTGCGATGGTGCTGACCTTCGTCCCCGGGATCAACTGGCACATCCTGGAGAACGGCGGCGCCACGTTCGCCTCCAACATCGCCAACAGCTTCGCCGAGGCGTCCGTCACCGGGCGCGGCGCGCTCATCGCCTCCGGCCTGGTCCTGTTCGTGATCACCCTGCTCGTGAACATGGCCGCCCGCGCGGTCGTCGCGCGCCGGAAGGAGTTCGTGTGACCGCCGTCTCCACCAGCAAGCCCGGGCCCGGCGCCCGGCTCGCCCCGGTCTCCACCGGACGCAAGATCAAGGACCGGGCCGTCCAGGGCCTGGTCTACCTCGCGTTCGCGCTGGCGCTCATCCCGCTGGTCTCGGTGCTGTGGACCGTGGCCGTGAACGGGTTCAAGCGCCTCGACCTGACGTTCTTCCAGTTCTCGATGAACGCCGTCAGCGGCAGCGACGCCGGCGGCGGCGCCTACCACGCGATCATCGGCACGCTGGAGCAGGTGCTGATCACCAGCCTGATCGCCGTTCCGATCGCCGTGCTGACCGCGATCTACCTGGTGGAGTACGCCGGGAACGGGCGGCTCGGCAAGGTGATCAGCTTCACCGTGGACGTGATGACCGGCATCCCGTCGATCGTCGCGGGCCTGTTCGTCCTGGCCCTGTGGCTGCTGACGTTCGGCTTCGACTTCTCCGGACTCGCCGGGTCGCTCGCCCTGACGATCCTGATGATCCCGACCGTCGTGCGGGCGACCGAGGAGATGCTCAAGCTCGTCCCGAACGACCTGCGCGAGGCGTCCTACGCGCTCGGCGTGCCGCGCTGGCGGACGGTCTGCTTCGTCATCCTGCCGACCGCGATGACCGGAATCGTCACCGGCGTGATGCTCGCGGTCGCCCGCGTGATGGGCGAGACCGCGCCGCTGCTGCTCACGATCTTCTTCACCAAGGCGATCAACAACGACCCGTTCAACGGCGCGCAGGCCTCGCTGCCGACCTTCATCTGGGAGCAGGCGGCCGACCCCAGCCAGAACTCGATCGACCGCGCCTGGACGGGCGCGCTCGTGCTGATCGGGATCATCATGCTGCTCAACCTGGTCGCCCGGTTCGTCGCGCGGCGCAAGGCCCCCACGGGGCGCTGATCATCTTGTCCCCGCAGCCGCGTGTGATCCAGCCGTGTGCGATCCAGCCGTGTGCGATCCGGCAGCCGCGCCGTTCGCGGAGCCCGCTGACCCAGAGAAAGGAACCCTGACCCCATGGCCAAGCGGATCGAGGTATCCGGGCTGCACGCCTACTACGGCGGCGTCCACGCCATCGAGGACATCTCGATGACGGTCGAGCCGCGCTCGGTGACGGCGTTCATCGGGCCGTCGGGCTGCGGCAAGTCCACGTTCCTTCGCACCCTGAACCGGATGCACGAGGTCATCCCGGGCGCCCGGGTCGAGGGCAAGGTCATGCTGGACGACCAGGACCTCTACGACTCGTCCGTCGACCCGGTCGCGGTGCGGCGCATCGTCGGCATGGTGTTCCAGCGGCCCAACCCGTTCCCCACCATGTCGATCTACGACAACGTGGCGGCCGGGCTGAAGCTGAACGGCGTCCGCCGCAAGAGCCAGCTCGACGAGGTCGTCGAGGAGTCGCTGCGCGGCGCCAACCTGTGGAACGAGGTGAAGGACCGGCTCGGCAAGCCCGGCGCCGGCCTGTCGGGCGGGCAGCAGCAGCGCCTCTGCATCGCGCGGGCGATCGCCGTCCAGCCGCAGGTGCTGCTGATGGACGAGCCATGCTCGGCGCTCGACCCGATCTCCACGCTCGCGATCGAGGACCTGATCGAGAAGCTGAAGACGCAGTACACGATCGTCATCGTCACGCACAACATGCAGCAGGCCGCGCGCGTCAGCGACCGCACCGCGTTCTTCAACATCGCGGGAACCGGCAAGCCCGGCAAGCTCATCGAGATAGACGACACCAGCAAGATCTTCGCGAACCCGGAGCAGAAGGCCACCGAGGACTACATCACCGGCCGCTTCGGCTGACCACTGCTCTTTCGGGGCCGCGGGCGGGCTTGGTCCGCGGGCGGCTCGGGTTCGCGGATGGGTTGGTTTGCGGACGGCCTGGTTCGCGGGTGGGTTGGTTCGCGGCTGGGTTGGGCGTGGGCTGGGTTGCTTCGTGGACTTGGGTTGCTTCGTGGGCTTGGTGGTTCGCGGGCCTGCTTGGGCGTTTGGGCTGGTTCGCGGGCGAGCTTTGGGCAGCGGCGGAGTTGGGCCGTGTGCAGGGGTGAATTGCGGCCAAGGTAATTTGCGGGGGAGTTTGATCGGAAGAGAATGCGGGATGGGTGCCGCGTTCTCGGATGCCTGGATAGTGGAGTCTTCACTGGAGTTCCCGGCGGCATCGTAAATTGCCCGTTTGTTCGTTCCTCGATCGTTTGTTGTTCGGCCGTGGTGGGGGGCGGCGCTGCGTACGGGGCCGCCCCTCCAAAGTCAAGGGCGCCTTCGGCGTCGCTTCGCGATGGGACTTCGTCCCACCCTTGACTTTGGAGCCTCTGCGGCCCCTGGTGCAGCTTTCGTCGGGCAGGCTCCGCCTGCCCCCGCCCGACGCGCCGCCCCCACCCCAGCCAAGAGCGTTTCAAGGGACAGGGTGGGCGTCGGGCCTGCGACGCAAGGATTCTCAGCGGGCGCGTTTCGTTGCCGGACGTGATCCTTTTGTCTAAATTGCAGAGTCTTGTCCCTCTCTGGATTTGCCATGATCGATAATTCGTTCGATGAATTTTCGGGAATTGGGGGTGTGGGTGAAGATCAAGCGGCTATCATTTATGCATGAGGTCGATCGCAATTGATCTGGACGGGGCGTCCACCATGGAATTGGTGAACGCCGCGTCGGCGATCGCGGCCGAACTCGCTCGCCGCACTCCACCGGAGTCGGCGGCGGCCTGCATGGAGTTGACCGAGACTCTCGCCTCGGCCGGAGATATGAACGAGGCGGCGCTCGCCGGGTTCGTCGGCGTTGTCGACACCAGCCGGGAAGTGCAGCGGTGGGGCTTCCCCTCAACTCAATCCTGGCTGCGCAACCGGCTGGGCCTGCGCGACGCCCGCGCCAAAGAGCGACTCAACCTGGCCCGCCAGCGGCACCGCCTCACCGAGCTCACCTCCCGCTGGGAGCGCGGGACGGTCTCGTTCGGCTACGCCGCCACCATCGCCGGTGCGGTCGCCCGCCTCGACGACCACGACTGCCGTGCCGCCGAACAGATCCTGCTCGGTATGGTCGACCAGTCCTGCTCGGCCGGAAAGGTGGCCGCGTTCGGCAAGCGGATCCGTGAGGTCATCGCCGAACGCGACGGGCGTGAGGAAGCGCCCGAGGACGTGCAGCGCGGCTACGAGCGGTCCTGGATCGACTCCACCCGCTCGCTGGACGGCGGCCGCTACATCAAGGGCTGGCTCAACGCCGAGGACGCCGCCGTCTGGGAGGGCACCCTGGCGCCGCTGGCCAAGCCCGCCGGGCCCGAGGACCACCGCGACCTGTCCGAGCGCACCGCCGCCGCGCTGACCAGCGTCCTGTCCGGCGGGCACAAGGCCACCAAGGTCACCGTCATCTGCGACCTGGACACCCTCACCGGCAGCCCCACCCCCGCCCGCCTGACCGACGGCACCCCCATCCCCGCCGCACAGGCCCGCCGCATCGCCCTGACGGCCGGAGTCTCACCCCTCCTGCTGGCAGGCGGCCACACACCCCTCTACCTGGGACACAAGGTCCGCTTCGCCACCGCCGCCCAACGCCAAGTCCTGGAAACCCTCTACCCCACCTGCGCCGTCCAAGGCTGCCAAGTCCCCGCAACCCTGTGCGAAGTCGACCACGTCAACGGATGGGCCCTGGGCGACAGCCCCACCGACATCGACAAACTCGCCCTGTGCTGCGGATGGCACAACCGCTACAAACACACCAACCCCCAACACATCCACACCACCCACGACCCCACCACCGGCCGATACCTCTACCGCCTTCACCCACCCGGCACACTCAAGGTCCTCCCGATCAGCGCCCCCAGCCGCCCCCCACCCTGGGCCGAAGCCGCCTGACCCGCCGGGCCGCCCGGCCATTGCCCCACGGCAATGGCCGGTAGCCCCATGCCTGCAACCCACCCGAATTCCTTCGGCAGAGTGGGCTTGAGGGTCGTTGCCGAGATGGAGGCCTGGCGCGCCCCGGCCGCTGGACGCGGGGTATCCGGTGTTGCTGATCGACGCGCCGTGTATGAAGCTTCGCGAAGACCGGTGTCCAACCGCCCGATCTACGTAGCGCTGGACATCAGCAGCCCCGCCGAGAGCGCAACGTGCTGGGACTGCGGGGTGGGCGCCGAATGGGCGTGCGCACCGGACCGCGCAACCGAGGCGTGCGGGGTAGTTCCATCCCCCCGCGACGGCCTCAAGGAACTACCGGAGGCGAGCGAGGAGATCAGGCCGTAGGCCCCATACAGCCGTACGTGGTGCAGTTGGCCCGCTCGTCTCTGCGCCATACCTCCAGAGCACCCTGGAGCCAGTGCATCCGCGACCTGCGGCAGACCAGACAGTCCCGACCGAGGCCGCCGCCCAGCAGCGGTTCACCGAGTTCGAGGCTGAGTGGGGCGACCGCTACCCGGCGGTGATCCGGCTATGGCGGGACGCCCGGCCGACGTTCACCCCGTTCCTGCGTTCCCGGTCGAGATCCACAAGATCGTCTACACCGCCAACGCGGTCAGGAACCTGAACGCCCGGCTCCGCCAGACCACCCGCCGACGCGGTCGCCTCGCCACCGAGCACGCAGCACTCGAGCTGCTCTACCCGGTCATCCGCCAGCCGCTGAAGAACCGGCCCCCCGTGACCACAAGGCACCCGGCTGAAAGGTCGCGCGCGCCGACCGCCCGGGCACCGCACTACGGTGACCGCATCACCCTGACCGGCAAGCTGATCACCACCTCACCCGCAGCCTCTCCGACAGGCCCCCGCGTGCGCGGTCGACGGTCCGAGTGGTGGGTGTCTCAGGTTCGGTTCTGGCGCTGTTCGGCGACGCCCTCTCCTGTTCTGTGGCGTGTACATGGTTGAGGCGCCGGAGTAGGTGTCTCAGGCCCGTCCCGGTGCTGCACTGCGGCACCCGCTCACTGTGCATACGGGTGGGCGGTCGACGGGTTAGGCATAGATGTACAGGTCTCCCCTCGTCCTGCCGGGATCGGTAGCGCGAGGTGTCGGGCTCTGAAGTCGGGGCGCGAAGGTTCGAACCCCGTCGGAAAGGCGCCCAGCCGTGCCCACTGCGGGCTGCGGTGGGTGGGGTGCGGCCGGTTGCCGGAGCGGCTCAGTGGCTTGTCGACTTGGCGGAAGGCAAGCAACCCGCGCTGGCGGTCAATCGATCAGCGCACCCGGCGGCGCCCGCACCGCCTCCGCAAAGCGGTTCACGCCCCCGACGACACGAGCCGCTGCACCAAATCTTTGGGCCGGGAGCACCCCATGACACATCCCCTGGTGAACGCGCACTGAATCATGCCCTCTTGGCTGGGGTGGGGGCGGCGCGTCGGGCGGGGGCAGGCGGAGCCTGCCCGACGAAAGCTGCACCAGGGGCCGCAGAGGCTCCAAAGTCAAGGGTGGGACGAAGTCCCATCGCGAAGCGACGCCGAAGGCGCCCTTGACTTTGGAGGGGCGGCCCCGTACGCAGCGCCGCCCCCACCACGGCCAAACGACCAACGATTAACGAGCACACGTCCGACGGACAGCGAACCTCGCGGGGAACCACTCAGGACCTTCCGGCTGGATCCTCGGGCCTCCAGGTTCTCGTGCCCCTTCAGGACTCGTTCCCTCCAGGTTCTCCTGCCCTCGGTTCGTTCGCCCTCGGTCGTCACGCCTCGGGTTCGTTCGCCCCCAGCCCCGCGCCCTTAATCCCACTCGCCATCAGTCCCGCGCTCCTGGTTGGTTCGCGCCCCAGTTCTGCGCTCCTGGCTCCACTCGCCGCCAGTCCCGCACTTCTGGTTGGTTCGCGCCCCGGCCTTGCGCTCCTGGTCCCACTCGCCGCCAGTCCCGCGCTCTTGGTTGGTTCGCCGCCCGGCCCGCCGCAACGCCCCGTCCCCGCGCCGCCCGGCCCGCCGCAACGCCCCGTCCCCGCGCCGCCCGGCCCGCCGCAACGCCCCGTCCCCGCGACGCTCGGCCTCCGCGACGCTCGGCCTCCGCGACGCTCGGCCTCCGCGACGCTCGGCCTCCGCGACGCTCGGCCTCCGCAACGCCCGGCCTCCGCAACGCCCCGTCCCCCGCGACACCCGTCCCCGCGACGCCCGGCCTCCGCGACGCCCGGCCTCCGTGATTTCTGCTTCTCGCGACTTCCGGTTCTTGCGGGTTCCGGTCGTTCATATCTTGGCTCGGTTGCCGGGTCTCGCATCCCGGGTCATGCGTCCCCGGTTCTAGGTGGTGTGGCGGGTGCTGGTTCTGCGGATCAAGGACCATGGAGCCGACTGGGAGACCGGGTGTTGGCCCAGGACCGCCTCGGCGCAGGCCGCGCCCTGGGTGCGCAGGGACTGGGCGACCGTGGTCAGGCCCAGCTGCGCGGCCACCGCGGCGTCGTCCCAGCCGGTCACCGCCACGTCGTCCGGGACGGCGCGGCCGGCGGCGCGCGCCGCCTGGACGACCCCGGACGCCTGCTGGTCGCTCATCGCGGCGATCGCGTCGGGCGGTTCCGCAGAGGTCAGGAGGGCCGTCGCGACGCGTTCGGCCTCGGCGGCGTCGTTTCGCGCGCATACGGCGACGGTCACGTCCTGCCAGGCGGTCCCGGCGGCTTCGGCCGCCTCGCGGTAACCCTCCAAGCGCTCGCGCGTCACCGGGAAGAGGACATCGGGGAGATCCTCGCCGGTGGTGATCATGGTTGTCCGGTCCCGAGCGAGCGGGAAGCTGAGTACAGCCGGGCGCGCGGCGCCCGAGAACGCTGCGGCGCCCACCGCGCGGGCGGCCGCGCGGTTGTCGATGCTCACCAGGCCCATCCCGTCCACCGCGGGCCCGCCGTGGACCATCGCGGGCCGCTTCGTCGCCCGGACGGCCGCGAGGACGGGGTCGTCGTCGGACGTCGTCCACACGATGAACCCGTCGACGGCGGCGTCGGTGATCCGGGAGACGTCGTCGGCGGCACCGGTGGTCGGCACGATGGTCATGCCGTAGCCGTGCTCGGTGCAGATCCCGGCGATGCCCGCGAGGAAGGACACCGCCTCCGGGTCGTCGAACGCGTAGCCGAGGTGCTCGCCCATCACCACGCCGAGCGTGCGGGTGCTGCCCCTGCGCAGAGATCGGGCACTCGGGTCGGGACCCGGATAACCCAGGCGGGTCGCGGCGGTCAGCACCTTCGCCCGCGTCCGGTCCGACACGCGGTTCGGCCGGTTGTAGGTGTAGGAGGCGGTCATCACCGACACGCCCGCAGCCTCCGCCACCTGGGCCAGGGTCACCCGCTTCGAGCCTCGGGAGGGTTCCATGGTGCCCATGCTAGATGTGTATCGTTACACAAATGGATGTCGGGAAACAGATGGCATGGCGGGCCTTCGTGGGGTTCGCCGCGTTCGGGGCGTTCTGGGGGACGTGGGGCGCCTCGGTGCCGCGGGTCCAGGAACAGGCCGGAGTCGGGGACGGCGGGCTCGGCTTCGCGCTGCTGTTCGTGGGCGCGGGGGCCCTCCCGGCGATGCTGCTGGCGGGAAGGGCGCTGGACCGGTGGGGACCCGGCGTCGCCGGCGCGGCCATCGCCGCTCTCGGAGGCGCTGGAGCCGTCGTCGCGTTCACCGCTGTGAACCTGGCGAGCCTGTGTGGCGGGCTTGCCGTGGTGGGCGCCGCCAGCGGGGCGGCCGATGTGGCCATCAACGCGGTCGCCGGACGCGCCGAGAAGGTCGCCGAGCGGCCTGTCATCACCCGCGCCCACGGCGTCTTCTCCGGCCTGGTGGTGCTGGCGAGCTTGGCGAGCGGGCTGGTGTCGTCCCTACCGCTCGCGGTGCCCTTCGTCGCCGTGGCCGTCGCCTGTGTGGGGACGGGCGCGGCTCTGAAGGCGGGCGCCGACCTGAAGCCTGGCGCCGGGCTCCAGACGCGCGCCGACCTGAAGGCGGGTGCCGGTCTAAACGCGGGCGATGGCCCGAGCGTGGGTGCCGGGTTGGAAGCGGATGGCGGCTTGGAGGCGGATAGCAGGTTGGGGGCGGATGGCGGTCTGAACGCGGATGGCGGTCTGAACGCGGGTGAGGGACTTAAAGCGGGCGGCGGGGTGAAAGCGGGTGTCGAGTTGGAGGCGGGCGCCGGGCCGAACGCGGGCGCCGGGCTGAGGGCGGGTGTCGGGCCGAACGCGGGTGCCGGGTTGAACGCGGGTGATGGGTTGAACGCGGGTGCCGGGTTGGAGGCGGTTGCCGGGTTGAACGCGGGTGATGGGCCGAACGCGGTTGCCGGGTTGAACGCGGGTGATGGGTTGAACGCGGGTGTCGGGTTGGAAGCGGATGGTGGGTTGGAGACGGATGGTGGGTTGAGGGCGCGTGGTGGGCTGGACGCCGGTGGCGGGCTGGACGTGGGTGAGGGGCTTAAGGCGGGGGGTGGGTTGGGGGAGCGGTTCCGGTTGGGGTGGGGGCGTCTTGAGGGCCGTGGCGGTCGGCGGGGGGTGGGGGTGCCGCATGGGGGGCGCCGGGTCGTTCCGTTGCTGCTTCTCGGGGTGCTGGGGGCGTTCGCGTTCGCCAGCGAGAACGCCCATCAGAGCTGGAGCGCGGTCTTCGTCCATGAGGAGCTCGACGCGGGCGGGCTGAGCGCAGTCGCGCCCGCCGTCTTCGCGGGGACGGTCGCGGTCACGCGGTTCTCCGCCGGGCGGCTGACCGCCGTCCGCGGCGCTCTCCTCACGGGAGCAGCGGGGGCCGCGGCCGGGGCCGCCGTCATCGCCGTCGCGCCCACGCCCGCCGTCGCCGGGGCGGGGCTTGCTCTGGCCGCCGCCGGGACGGCCGTGCTGTTCCCGACGCTGCTGCGGCTGGTCGCGCGGAATGTCGAGGAGGACCACCGGGGGCGCGCGACGTCGATCGTCACGACCGTGTCCTACCTCGGCTTCCTCGCCGGGCCGGTCTACGTCGGGCTGTGGGCGGACGCCGTGGGGCTGCGCGGGGCCATGGTCGCGGTCGCGGCGCTCGCGGTGGTCATGTTCCTGCTGACCCCGCCGCTGCTCCGCCTCAGCGGCTTCGGCGGCGAGGGACGGGACGGTCAGGCGCGGGCGGGGGTCTTCTCCTCCGCGTCGCCCGGCCGGTGGTCGGGGACGAAGCGGTAGCCGACGTTGCGGACGGTGCCGATCAGGGACTCGTACTCGGCGCCGAGCTTGGCGCGCAGGCGGCGGACGTGGACGTCGACGGTGCGGGTGCCGCCGAAGTAGTCGTAGCCCCAGACCTCCTGGAGGAGTTGGGCGCGGGTGAAGACGCGGCCCGGGTGCTGCGCCAGGTACTTCAGCAGCTCGAACTCCTTGAACGTCAGGTCGAGGACGCGGCCGCGCAGCCTGGCGGTGTAGGTCGCCTCGTCGATCGTGAGGTCGCCGCTGCGGATCTCGCCGGGGACGTCGTCGGCCTCGGCTCCGGCCTCGGCGCGCCCGACGGCAAGGCGAAGGCGGGCCTCGACCTCGGCGGGGCCGGCGGTCTGGAGCAGCACGTCGTCCAGGCCCCATTCGGGGCTCAGCGCTGCCAGGCCGCCCTCGGTGACGATCGCGAGCAGCGGGCAGTCGAGCCCGGTGGTGCGCAGCAGGCGGCACAGGCTCTTGGCCTGCACGAGCTCGCGGCGGGCGTCCACCAGGACGACGTCGGCCGGTGGCGCGTCGATGAGCGCGGACGCCTCGGCGGGCGCGACGCGCACGGAGTGCAGCAGAAGTCCGAGCGCCGGGAGCACCTCGTCCGAGGGCTCCAGCGCGTTGGTCAGCAAGAGCAAGCTGCTCAAATGCCGCCTCCCGTCTCTAAAAGACGTAGGACCCAGGCGGCTCATCCTCGAGCCCCGGCACACGGCCGGCGGCTCGAAGACGAGGCGACCATGAAGGGTCTTTCGGATGAACTCCATGGCCTCGTCGCCCGGATCCCTCACCCCTGAGCATAACCGAGGTGCCTCCGGCGTCCATGGCGCGACCTGGCCGGACCGTGTCAGCGGGAGATGAGAGCCTGTACCCATGGCCAAGGGAACGATCCGGTACTGGGCGGCCGCCAAGGCCGCGGCGGGGACCCATGAGGAGCCGTACGACGCGGCGACGCTGGCGGACGCGCTGGCCGCGGCCGGTGGCGGACGCGGCGACGAGTTCGCCCGGGTCGTGGGGCGCAGCTCGTTCCTGATCGACGGGAACCCGGTCGGGACCCGCCCCCACGCGTCCGTGCCCCTGCCGGAGAACGGCGTCGTGGAGGTACTGCCCCCCTTCGCCGGCGGTTGAGATCGTCCCAGCGGACGAGGTGACAGCGGGATGAATCCCAGCCGGGCCGTCGAAATCACGCGCGGCGTCGAGATCACGCGGCATCAAGATCACGCCGGGGTTGAGGTCACGCGCGGGGGGCGACGGCACGCGGGGCGAGGTCACGCGGCGCCAAGATCACGCGGGGTCGAGGGGACGCGGGGCGAGGGCACGTGCGGGGCGAGGGCACGTGCGGGGCGAGGGCACGTGCGGGGCGAGGGCACGTGCGGGGCGAGGGCACGTGCGGGGCGAGGGCACGTGCGGGGCGAGGGCACGTGCGGGGCGAGGGCACGTGCGGGGCGAGGGCACGTGCGGGGCGAGGGCACGTGCGGGGCGAGGGCACGTGTGGAATCGAGTGATGGTCGAGGTCTGAGGGTTCTGAGGGTGCCCTAGGTCACATGTGGCGGTTCGGGGGACGGAGAGTGTTCGATGTCACAGTGGGTGGCGGAGGGCCATAAGCGCGGTTGGTCTCGCAACAGAGTGATTTTTCCGGCTCAGCGGTCATTCTCCGGAGCGACCCTTTGCGGGCGGTTCGTTCACTAAGGTGTGGCGGGCGCGTGCCGCAGGCCGAAGGAGAGACATGCGGAAAGTACTGCTGGTCCTGCTGATCCTGGTCGCCGCGGCGCTGGTCGCCGCGGACCGCATCGGGGTCCGGGTCGCGGAGGACAAGATCGGCGAGCAGGTCGCCGCGCAGTACAACCTGCAGGAGCGGCCGGATGTCACCATCCACGGCATCCCGTTCCTGACGCAGGCGGTCGGCGGCGAGTACAAGCACATCGAGGTCGGCATCGGCGACTGGACGCAGCAGGGCGTGACCGTCACCGGCGTCAAGGTCGACATGCGGGGCGTGGACGCGCCGCTGTCGGAGGTCACCAAGGGCAGCGCCGCCGACGTCACCGCGCGCACCGCGACCGCCTCGGCGATCGTCCCCTACGACGTGATCCAGAAGCAGGCGCCCAAGGAGGTCAAGCGGATCGGACCGAAGGGCGACGACCTGTCGGTCGACCTGACCGGCACCGTCCTCGGCTTCCAGCTGACCGGCACCGCGGTCGTGGAGGTCAAGCCGACCGCGCGGGGCATCTCGATCACTCCCGTGTCGGTGGGGTCGAACGGCGCGGTGCAGATCCCGCTGGCGGCGGTGAGGCAGCAGCTCACCTGGACCGTCCCCGTCTCCGACCTGCCCGTCGGTTCGCGGATCAGCAAGATCCAGCCCACCCCGGACGGGCTGCGCGTGGCGGCGACCGCCGAGAACGTCCGGCTGAACGATCTGCAGGCGCAGGCGCCCCCCGCCAAGCAGTAATCCCGGGACGAGGGTTCATCCCGCGCCGTGCTCTGGCCTGGGCCGCTTTGTGATCCCGGGAGGGGTAAAAGCCTCGGACCGCGCGGGACATGCCGTGATCCGTTCCCTTCGTGGGGAAGAACTCGCGGGGCGGCGGGGTTGTCACCGGGGATGATCGGAGCATTGGTCGCCGCGGGCGTCCTCCTCGCGGCCACGGTTTTCGGCCTGGTGAGGCGGCGCCGTGACGGCGTGCTGCGCGCCCGGCGGGAGAAGGGCGGCGAGGTGGGCGAGACCGTCGGCCCGGACGAGCTCGGCGCCGAGCTCGGCGAGAAGGCCACGCTGCTGCAGTTCTCCAGCGCGTTCTGCGCGCCGTGCCGGGCCACCCGCCGCGTCCTCGGCGAGGTGAGCGGCATGGTCGAGGGCGTCGCCCATGTCGAGCTCGACGCCGAGGCGCATCTCGATCTCGTCCGGCGGCTGAACGTCGTCCGGACGCCGACCGTCCTCGTCCTGGACGCCGCCGGACGCGTCGTCCGGCGCGCGGCCGGAACGCCCCGCAAACCCGATGTCATCGCGGCCATCGGGGAGGCCATCACATGATCCACCACGTGAGCGGCGCCCGGATGACCTGCGTCAAGACGAATGTCACTGTCTCGCAAGGCGAGACGGATGTGACAGCCCGTGGATTGTCGGCTTAACATCGTGTCCGTGCGTTACTGGACAGAGCAGATGCTCACGAAGCGCCGCGCGGTCGACTTCTGCCGCGTGGCCGCCTCGCTCTGTCGCATGGCCTGAGGCATCGAGCCCTTCCGCCCCCGAGCAAATCTTCGTCTTCTAGCTCGTACGCACGCTTCCACTCCGCCAGGAGCACCCCGATGCAGGTTGATCCGCGTGGGCAGCGCTTCGGCGCGTCCGTCACAACGGCCGTCCTGATCGTCGTCCTGGTGACCGGAAGCTGGGCACTGCTCGCCGCTCAGGCCGTCGTGTTCGCCATCGCGACCTTCCTCGGCCTCCGGTACGCCCCGTACGGACTGGTGTTCAAAGTGCTCATCCGTCCCCGGCTCGCTCCCCCCAGAGAACTGGAGGACGAGGCCGCGCCCCGCTTCGCGCAGGGTGTCGGGCTCGCCTTCTCCCTCGTGGGCACGGCCGGGTACGCGGCGGGGACCTCCTGGCTCGGCATCGGTGCCACCGCCCTCGCGCTGGCGGCGGCGTTCCTGAACGCGGCGTTCGGGTTCTGCCTCGGCTGCGAGATGTATCTGCTCATCCGCCGCATCACCGAGAAAGTCCGCTCCGAAGGGAAGGTTCCCGCATGAGCCGCTCAGACGTCCTGGTCGACACCGACTGGGTCGAGGCCCACCTCGACGACCCCGGGCTCGTGCTCGTCGAGGTCGACGAGGACGTGTCCGCCTACGACAAGGGCCACATCCGTGGCGCCGTGAAGATCGACTGGAAGACCGAGCTGCAGGACCCGGTCCGCCGCGACTTCGTGGACAAGACCGGCTTCGAGCAGCTGCTGTCGGGCAAGGGCATCGCGAACGACGACCTCGTGATCCTGTACGGCGGGAACAACAACTGGTTCGCCGCGTACGCGTACTGGTACTTCAAGCTGTACGGCCACGACAAGGTGAAGCTGCTCGACGGCGGCCGCAAGAAGTGGGAGCTGGACTCCCGCGAGCTGGTCACCGACGTCCCGACCCGTCCCGCGACCGAGTACAAGGCCAAGGACCAGGACCTCGCCATCCGCGCCTTCCGCGACGAGGTCGTGGACGCGATCGGCAAGCAGAACCTCATCGACGTCCGCTCGCCGGACGAGTTCAGCGGCAAGCTGCTCGCCCCGGCGCACCTGCCGCAGGAGCAGTCGCAGCGCGCCGGCCACGTGCCGACCGCGGCCAACATCCCGTGGTCGAAGGCGGCCAACGACGACGGCACCTTCAAGTCCGACGAGGAGCTCCGCGCCCTCTACACCGAGGCCGGCGTCGACCTCGGCAAGGACACCATCGCCTACTGCCGCATCGGTGAGCGCTCCTCGCACACGTGGTTCGCGCTGCGCGAGCTGCTGGGCCTGGAGAACGTGAAGAACTACGACGGCTCGTGGACCGAGTACGGCTCGCTCGTCGGCGTGCCGATCGAGCTCGGCGCAGGCAAGTAAGTCCCGCGGCACCACACTTGGAGGAACCATGACCCAGGGCTGCGCAGCGCCCGAGCAGACGGCGCACCTTCCGGCGACCGTCGACCTGACCAACGAGGCCGTCATCCAGGGGACCGTCACCCGTGACGGCGCCCCGGTGTCGAGCGCCTACGCCCGCCTGCTCGACTCGTCCGGCGAGTTCACCGCCGAGGTGGTGACGGGCGAGGAGGGCGTGTTCCGGTTCTTCGCCGCCGACGGCGACTGGACGGTCCGCGTCCTGGCGGCCGGCGGCGTGAGCGTCGACACCTCCGTCACCGCGAAGACCGGCGAGGTCGCCGGCCTCGAGGTGACGATCTGACCGTGGTGATCTGACCGTGGTGATCTGATCGTGGTGATCTGAGGTCACCATCTGACCGGCGCCCGCGATCCGCGCCCGGGTCCGCGAACCCCGCCGTCCCCCCATCGGGACGGCGGGGTTCGTCGCGATCGGGCGCGAAGTCCGGTCCGTCCGCGCGTTCGCCGCTGCTCGCGGTTGGCGCACATCAGGAAAGACGGGGCCCGGTGGCGGTCGGCTAAGGGGAAGGCGGTCTCGTCGCGGACGCGATGAAGATCGGGAAGGCCAGGAACGCCCGGTCGTCCGCTGCGCGCTCCCGCTGGTCGGCCAGCCACGCGCCGGCCTCCGCGTCGGTGACGTCGCCGCCCGCACGGCACGCCTCGACGAGTTTGGCCAGCACGGGCAGCGCGTCCGCGCCGGTGAGCACGGTGGTGTGCACCTCGACGGCGGCGTCGCGGAAACCGGCGCCCAGCAGCAGGTTGCGGTACCGGCGGGCGGCCCGCGGGGTCGCCACCCGGTCGGCGCGGGCGTGCACGATGGCCCGGGTGAGTTCAGGGTGGGCCGAATCCACGACGAACGTGTCCCAGTCCTGGCCGCACAGCACGGCGCGCCCGCCAGGGGCCAGGACGCGCCACGCCTCGGCGACGGCCCGCTCGGGTTCGGGCAGGGCGTGAAGGACCTTGTCGGCCCGGTAACCGCGCAGTTCGCCGTCCCGGAACGGCAGCGCCGCGGCGTCGCCCAACCGGAAGTCGCCTTCTGCGAAGCGGTCGTGGGCCGTCGCGAGCATTCTCTCGTTCAGGTCGACGCCGATGGCGTGCGCACCGAGCGCGGCCATCTCGGCTACCGCGCGCCCGGTGCCGCAGCCGACGTCCGCCATCACCGCGTCCGGAGTGATGGCGAGCAGCTCGTAGGTGCGGGCGCGCAGCCGGGTGGCATCCGGCTTCACGTCGTGGGCGTCGAGGAGGGCGACGAGTTCGTCGATCGGCGTGGGCATGGCGCCCATGCTGCGACTTCAAGCCGACTTGAAGTCAACCCGTGGCCACTCGTGGCTCATCGCGGCGGGATTCCGAGGTGCTCGCGGATCGCGTCGAAGTCGTCCGGCCGCTCCAGCAGCAGCTTGCCGAAGTCGACGCCGCCCTCGGCCGCGCCTTCGGGCGCGAGCCCCCGCATCGCCGCGCGCATCTGATCGGCGACCTGCGCCTGCGCGTCCCGGGACGCGTTCATGATCGCTTCGGCGAGCTCGGCGGAGCCCAGTTCGCTCCGCACGCGCGGGTCGAGTTCGAGGGAGGTCAGCCGGCCCTGCCGGTCGACCCTCACCTTCACCATGCCGTCGGCGGCCTCCGCCTCGGCCTCGATCGCCTCCAGCCTGGACTGCATGCCCTGGATCTGCCGGCGCTTCTCCTGGTACGTCTGCAGGAGTTCGTCGATATGCGCCTGCCATTCAGCGCGCACAGGCATCCCTCTGTTCGTCGGGAGCTTGCGGGAGCCCGCGACCGCGCACGATCACAGGGATTGATCGTTCATCGGGATTTCAGCGCTTTCACAACCTGCTCCGGACTGTCCGTGATCGCGGTGCACCGCCCGGACGCCGCCGGGTGTCACCGGAGACCGTCCGCCGTCCGGGCCCCGGGTCAAGCCGTTTCGAGGGCCGGGCGGCGAGCCGCCCGGCCCGGGCTCAGTTGCTCCAGAGCAGCGTGTTGGTGACCTCGACGCCGAGCTCCCCGGCGGTCGCGAAGACGCTGCCCGTGCGGCCGCCGGTCGCGCCGCCGCTGGACCAGTACGACTGGGCGTAGATGACCGTGGACCCCTGCGCCCAGGTCCGCGTCCAGTACGCGGGGTCGGCCTTCGGCTGCGGCAGCCCGCTGGCGTCCGAGGGGGTCAGCAGCTTCGGCCAGCCCTCCTGGTTCGTGTAGCCCTTGACCAGGGTCGCGTCCGAGGAGGTGGCGAACTTCAGGATCGAGACCGCCGTGATGATCTTTTTGGACGGGTCGGCGTAGACCGCCGAGTACATGCTCCCGACGCACGGGTGCCGGCGCAGCGCCGGCAGCAGCACGGAGTTCGCGCGGGTGGTGCACGACTCGGTGCGGGTCCCCGCCTGCGTGAACACGTTGCCCTTCGCCGTCGTGATCGTCCGCTTCAGGACGCCGGACGGGTCGACCGCCCCGCCGGTGGACAGGGTGGGGGAGGGCTCGGTCGTCGGCTCCGTCGTGGACTCGAGCGTGGGGAGGTGCGTCGTGGTCGGCATCGAGATCGTCCGGGCCGGGTCGTCGTCATCGCCGCCGAAGGCGAGGACGGCGACCGTGCCGACGATGGCCACGACCAGCACGGCGCCGACGAGGAGCAGCCACACGAGCGTGCTGGCGCCACCGCGCCGCGGGGGCGGGTAAGGGGGCGGGAAGCCGGGGCCGCCGGGCATCGGCGGGGGGCCGGCGGGTGCGGCAGGCGGCGGGAATCCCGGCCGACCGGGCTGCTGGCCGGGCCAAGGTGGGGGGTTCATGGTCGCTCCGGGCGGTTCACGTGCGGGGTGCCGACTGAGGTCGGGTCAGACTACGGGAGGTGAATCGTGATTTGATGGCAGATTTCCCATATACAGATGACCGGACCGATCTATCCGTTCCGCGGCAGGGGCTCCGAGAGGATGAGAGATAGATCACACGGCCGCGGCCGTTGCGCCCGGCGGCGCGTCCCGGACTACGGCCAGTCGCGGGTGAGGTCCAGGTCCCAGGGGACGAGGTTCCACGGGCTGCGCGGATCGGCGGCGAGCTCCTCGATGAGCTGCTCGTACTCGGCCTGCGCCTTGCCGCCGCCGCCCGACCACAGGAGCCGTCCCTGCAGGTAGCAGGTCGCCATGTCGCGCCAGGACGTGTACCGCCGCTGGATGTCGAGCGCCAGCGGGAGCATCCGGTCCCAGCAGTACTCCTCGGTCAGCCACCCCACGATGTGGCCCCACCGGTAGAGCATCAGGGCGCGCCCGTAGTCCCAGATCAGGAACCGCCCCACGTTGGCGCGCAGCGCCGGGTCGGCGAGGACCTTCAGCCGGTGCAGCTCCTCCGCCGCGTGGTTGCGGTCGTTGAAGAGCTGGTGGAGGAACAGGGAGAGCTCGGCGCCCTCCTCGCTCGCGTCCGCGCCGGGCTCGTCGCGCAGGAGCGGCGGGACGAGCCGCGCGTACGAACCGCCCTCGTCCCCGTACCGGACGCGGACGAGCTCGATCAGCCGCTCCACGAACGGGGGCTCCAGCCGGTCCCCGGCGATGAGGCCGTCGACCTCCCGCAGCAGCGCCTCGTACTCCCGCTGCGCGTCGGGGGGCCGGGCGGCGAGGCGCGCGTCCTGGGTGAAGTCGGCGCGGTGCCCGTCCTGGACGAGCCAGTTGACCGCGCCGAGAAGCTGCTCCAGGTCGTAGGCGCCCCAGGGGTCCTGGAGCAGTTCCTGAGCTGCGCGGCGGTCGGCTTCCGCGGCGGGCGCGCCGGGCGCGGCGCCGAGCCGGTCCACCCGGAACCCGTTGACGGCGCCGTAGGGGGCGCCGGCCGCGATGATCCAGCGCTGCACGGGCGTGAGGTCGCTGCCGTGGGTGAGGACGCCGTTCAGGTCGGGCGTGGAGATCAGCTCCCAGAGCCGCCGCTGGAACTCCTCGGCCTGCCGCTCCTCGCTGTCGAAGAACCCGGCGAGCTGCTTGCGCAGCTCCGGGTGCCGGACGTAGAGGCGCCGGAAGAACCGCCCGTTCTTCCACACCAGGTGCTCGGGGCGCAGCTCGCCGAACGGGATGCTCGTCCGCCGGTGCACCATCGCCTGCTCGGCGAACCGCAGCTCCAGGTCCGACCAGAGCCGGGCCAGCGGGGTGAAGCGCAGGAGCAGGACGAACGCGCCGACCAGGGCCAGCAGCGCGGCGCCGGGGGCGAGCGCCCACCGCGCCTGGTCCGGCAGGCCGGTCAGGGACAGGACGGCGCCGGTGAGCAGCAGCGAGACGCCGCCCGCGCCGAGGCCGAGGAACCAGCCGGTCGTGAGGACGAGCGACCCCTCGATGCGGAGTACCGCCTCGTCGCCGTCGAACTCGAACGACCCCTCGGCGAGTGTCCCCTCGACGGCCCGCTCAAGCGCGTCGAGCTGACCGGCCTCTCCCATGGGCAGGACCGTACATCATCCGTTACGGGTAGATCATCTACTCGGTGCCCCGTATGTGGTGGCCTGTCACCACCTGGGATGGGTCGGACACCTGGGTCTTTCCCGTGACGCCCGTGGCGCGTGTCCAATCTGTGTTGAAATGTTCCGGATGCAGCGAGCCGTCGCGCCTCCTCCCGTGTACTACGCGGACAGCGCCCCGCCGCCACCGGAGCCGCCGGTGCGGGGGCGCCTGTGGCGCGTGCTCGGCTGGGTGTCGATCGGGCTGTCGGCCGTGCTCGTGGCGGGCAGCCTCACCACCTACGGGTTCTGGCGGCGGCTGGACGGCCAGATCGACCGCGAGGACGTCGGCGGCAAGCTCGGCGACCACCGCCCGCCCAAGCTGAACAACTCGCTGAACATCCTGCTGATGGGCTCCGACAGCCGCGCCGGCGAGAACGCCCGCTACGGCACCGAGGCGGGCCAGCGCTCGGACACCACGATCCTTCTGCACATCTCGCCCGGCGGGGAGAGCGCCATCGGGGTCAGCTTCCCGCGCGACTCGATGGTGCGGATGCCGCCGTGCAAGCGCCGCAACGGAACGACCGTCCCGGCCCAGTTCGGGATGATCAATGCGGCCTTCTCCAACGGGGGCCCGGCCTGCACCTGGAAGACGATCGAGTCCCTCACCAAGATCCACATCGACCACTACGTCGAGGTGGACTTCGCCGGGTTCAAGCGGGTCGTGGACGCGCTCGGCGGCGTGGAGATCTGCGTCCCCAGGCGGATCGACGACCCCAAGGCCGAGCTGCACCTCAGGGCGGGACGCCAGGTCGTCCGCGGCGACCAGGCGCTCGGCTACGTCCGCACCCGCTACGTCCTCGGCGACGGCTCCGACCTCGACCGGATCAAGCGGCAGCAGGCGTTCATGGCCTCCGTCGTGAAGAAGGCCACGGGCAAGGGGATGCTCACCGACCCCGGCCGCACCTACGACTTCCTCTCCGCCTCCACCAGGTCCATCAAGGCCGACAAGGGGCTGTCGCTGTCGGTCATGCAGAAGCTCGCCGGGTCCCTGCGCGGGATGAGCGCCGGGAAGGTTCGGTTCGTCACCGTCCCCGTGGAGGCGTACCCGCAGGACCGGAACCGCGTCCAGTTCGCCCAGGCCGCCGCCGAGCCGCTGTTCCGGTCCATCCGGGAGGACAACAAGGTCCCGGAGCCGGCGCCCGCGCCCGCGCAGAACCAGGTGCCGCCCGTCCCGCCCGCGCAGGTCAGGCTCGGCGTCTTCAACGCGTCCGGCACCGGCGGCCTCGCCCAGCGGACCGCCGACCAGCTCGCCGAGCGCGGCTTCCAGATCGTGAAGGTCGGCACCGCGAAGAAGCGCTTCGCCCGCACCCAGATCCTCTACGGCGCGGGCGCCGAAGGGCAGGCCGCCCGCACCGCGATCGCGGTGCCCGGCCCCCGGCCGCGCCCGTGGGCCTCCGCCAGGCCCGGCTACGTCTACCTGGTCGTCGGCAGGGAGGGGGCCCGGCTGCGGGTGATCAACCCGGTTCCGAAGATGGCCGGGGAGATCCGCGCGGACCGCGATATCTGCGCGCAGACCTGATGCCGCGGTCGCCCACCGGTATCTTGGCCCCGCGCAAACCATAGACCCCCATGAGACGTCCCACCTAGGACGGCGCACCCCCTACCCCCCGACCAGGCCCGCCGCCCCGGCACCCGCACGGTGCCCCACGGCCGCCACGCTCCCCCCGGAACGGACGCATGCAGCCTGAAGCCTTCACCCTGCTGATGACCGTCTACGGCGGTGATCGTGAAAAGCATGTGCGGGACGCCTTCCGCAGCGCCGTCCAGCTCCAGACGCTCCGCCCCGACCAGGTCGTCCTCGTCCAGGACGGCCCCGTCCCGCCCGCCCTCGCCGCCGTCCTCCACGAGCTCGTCACGACCAGCCCGGTCGAGGTCACCTTCGTGCGCCTGGAGCGCAACCGCGGCCTCGGCCTCGCCCTCGACGCCGGCCTGCACGCCGCCCGCCACGACATCGTCGCCCGCATGGACGCCGACGACTACTCGATGCCCCACCGCTTCCAGACCCAGGTCCCCCTGGTCCGCGCGGGCGCCGACCTCGTGGGCGCCGGCCTGCTGGAGTTCGGCACCGACATCACCGACATCGTCGGGCGCCGCACCCCGCCGAGCGACCCCGCCGACATCGCCCGCTACTCCCGCCTGCACGACCCGTTCAACCACCCGACGGTCGTCTACCGGCGCAGCGCCGTGGTCGCCGCCGGCGGCTACGGAGACCTCCCCCTGATGGAGGACTACTGGCTGTTCGTCCGCATGATCGCCGGCGGCGCGCGGATGGTGAACGTGGCCGAGCCGCTCGTCTACTACCGCGTCGGGGACGGCGCCTACGAGCGCCGCGGCGGCCGCGACCTCCTGCGCTCGGAACTGCGGCTCCAGCGCGAGATGCTCCGCGAGGGCTTCATCTCCCAGCCCCAGTACTGGCGCAACGTCATGGTCCGCGGCGGCTACCGCCTCGTCCCCACGCTCATCCGCAAGCCCTTCTACCGCGCCGTCGTCGCCCCCTACGGCGCCCGCCGCAACCGCCTCCGCGACCGCGGCAAGGCCCGCGTCACCGCCCCTCCCGCCCTCCGCTACGTCCCCCGCCACGCGCGTCCGGCGGCGGGCGGGCACGAGCGGGTCCCCGGCCTGGACGCCGCCCCGCCGCAACCGGAGAAGTAGCCGCGGGGCGGCGCGGGTTCACCGCACGCGCCGGGTCAGGGCGCGGTCACGGCACCGGGCGGCTCCACAGGACGGGCTGGCCGCCGTTCGAGTCGGCGCTGCGGCCCACCCCGAGCAGCGTGTCCCCGAGCGCGGCGAGGCCGGTGATCTCCTGGTCGCCGACGCCGCCGAGGCCGGTGCCGCCGGGTGTGGAGGCCTGCCAGGACGAGCCGTCCGCGGACGTCCACGACAGCACGTCGGTCGCACCCGCGCGCCCGGTGGTGCCGGTCGCGGCGAAGCCCTTCGGAGTGGCGGTCAGCGCGGTGACGGTGACGGTCGTGTCTCCGCTCGGCGACGCCAGAGGACGCCACGTCCTGCCGGCGTCGGTGGACACGTAGCCGAGCCAGTCGAGCCCCTTCGGGGTGGCCGCGACTCCGGTCGCCACGAGCGTGGTGCCCTTGGCGGCGACGTGGGTGAGGTGGCCTTCGATCACCCCGGAACCGGGGAGCGGGAGCTCCTGGAGCGTCCACCGCCTGCCGTCCGTCGACAGCCACACCGATGGGTGGTTGCCCTTGCCGTCCCTGCTGCCGCCTACGGCGGCGTACCCGGACGGCCCGGACGCGACGTCCAGCATCCAGCGGCTCGCGGTCTTGGTCCCCGCCATCATGGCCGGGTCCGCGCCGGCGCCCCGCGCCCAGTTCTTGAGGTCGGACGAATACCAGGTCACCACCGAGTAGCCCTGCGTGCCGACGACGACGTAACCGGAGGAGCCGGCAGCCGCGGCGTAGGTGACGGGCGGGCCCTGCCTGTTCGCCGCGAACGCGGGTGCGGTGTCGGCGGCCTGCCAGGTCGCACCGTCCTTCGAGGTGACGACGAGGGGGTGGCGCGGCGCCGACTGGTCGTAGCCGACCGCCAGCCACCCGGCACCGCCGGCGGCGACGTCCTCCAGCCGCTGCGGCCCGGGCCGGGTGAACGCGGCGCCGAGGCCCTGCGCGGCCTTCCAGGACGCGCCGTCCTGCGACGTCCAGACCGCGGCGTCGCCGCTCGCGCTGCCCGCCGCGACCGCCAGGCCGTTCGCGGCGGCCACGGAGCGCACGGCGTGGTCGGGGCGGACGGCGCCGGGGATCTTCGCGAGGTCGACGGGGACCGCGGCGCCGCTCGCGTCCCACACGCCGAGCATCGGGTCCAGGTCGCCGCCGCCGGGCTCGCGGCCGACGAGCACCGCCTGGCCGCCGGCCGCCGCGGCGCCCAGCACCTCCCGGCCCGGCTTCGACTCGGCCGAGCCCGCCGCCCTCCACGCGGCGCCGTCCGCGCTGCGCGCGAGCAGCACGTCGCTTCCCCGGACGACGACGGCGGTGAAGCCCTGACCACCGGAGACGATCCCGCTCGTCTGCTGGTAGCCGGACGATTCCAGCTTCCCGGTCCTGGTCCACGACCTCCCGTCCCCGGACCTGAAGGCCTGGCCGAACACCTTTCCGGACACCGACATCTCGCGGATCGCGAGGAAGCCCGACCCGCCTCCACCACCGATCATCAACCCGCGGCTGCCCTTCGGCGCCGGCACTTCGGACGTCGACCACGTCCGGCCGGCGTCGTCGGAACGCCAGACCTTCCGGTAGGGGCCCGGCTTCCCCGAGTCCGGCGTGATGAGTCCCTCCAGCAGGATCACCTCGCCGCTCGCCGCGGCCTCGACCAGGGAGAATCCGCCGTTGCGGACCTGAAGGCCGATCTGGTCGCCGACCCGCGCCTCCCACCGGCGCCCGTCGCTCGACAGCCACACCGCCGGACGCGCGTCGCTGAAGTCGCCCTTCGGGGAGTTCTCGCCGACGGCGAGGAACCCGCCGCCCGTGCCGACGATCCGGGTCACCCGGTCGTGCGGGCCGAAGACGTCGCCGACGGCGTCGGGCTGGCGGCGCCACTCCCTGCCGTCCTTGCTGGTCCACACGGCGCCGCCGCCGTCGGCGCGGCTGCCGACGGCGACCCAGCCGCGGCGCGACGCGCCGACCGCCTCGGGGATCCCGCCGGGGGGCGCGATGCCGCCGTCGGTGTCCTGCTGGTCGACCGACCGGAAGGTGCGCCCGCCGTCGCCGGAGACCAGGAACAGGCCGCGGGAGTCCTGCGGGTCCGTCTCCGCGCCGACCGCGACCACCGTCGAGCCGCGCGCCGCGACGCCTGTGATCTGCTGGTCGCGGCCGTCGGTGCGGGCCGCGGCGTCCACCGGGAACAGCGCGCCGGCGAGCTTGGCGCCCGCGGCGCCGCCGTCATCGTCGCCGTCGATCAGGCCGGGCACCACGAGCACACCCGCGGCGACCAGCGCCGCGGCGGCGAGCACGCCCGCGCCGATGAGCAGCGGCTTCTTGAGGCTCCTTCGGCGCCCCTTCGGGCCGTGCGGCCCTCCGGTCCGCCACGGCTCCTCGATCGCCGGCGGGGGCGCCGCCGGATGGACGGCCTGCGGGCCGGGGGGCGGCGTTCCCGGGATCTGCTGCGCCCACGGGAACGGCTCCGCGCCCGCAGGGGGCTGCGGGGCCGGGGGAGCCTGCGTTCCCGGGATCTCCTGCGCGTAGGGGAACGGCTCGGGGGCCGGGTGCGCGGGGCTGCCGGGGATCTGCTGCGCCCACGGGAACGGCTCGTGGGCCGGGGGGCTCTGCGAGGGCGCGGGCGGCTGCGGGGGTGCGGGCTGAGGGTGCGCGGCCTGAGGGTGCGCGGGCTGAGGATGCGCGGCCTGCGGGGGGACGGGCGGCAGCTTCTCGATCCGGGTGACGTCCGCCATGTCGTCCTCCCCGTAGGAGGGAGGCGGCTGGGTGGGGAACTCGATCCTCGTGACGTCCCCCGCGTCCTGCCCGTAGGAGGGAGGCGGCTGGGTGGGGAACTCCGTTCTCGTCACCTCCGCCTCGTCCTCCTTGGACGAGGAGGGCGGGAGCTGGATCTCCGTTCTCGTGACCTCCGCCATGTCCTGCCCGTACGGGGAGGAGGCCGGCGCGGGCGCGTCGCTGGACGTGGCCGGGGGGTACGCGACGGGAGCGGGGTGGACGGGCGGGGACGCCTCCTCGCCGCCGCGCTCTCCGGCGGTCTCCGCGGGCTGGTCCGCCGCGGACTTCTGCCGCCTCGGCAGGATCAACGTCTGGTTGAAGTGGGGGTCCATGACGGTGCGGTCCGCCATGTCCGTCTCCGGGTCGTCCTGCGGGAAGTCCGAGGGCCCATCGTCCTCGGGATCGTCCTCGGGGTCGTCCTCGGGATCGTCTTCCAGATCGTCCGCGGGGAGCAGCAGGCCGGACGAGGAGTCCTGGTCGTCCAGCCAGAACGGCGGGGGAGGTGTCCGCGTCGGCTCCCCGGATTCGGGACGCTCACCCTCGTGGTCGTCCTCCGGCTTTCCGGTAGGGGTCACACCGTCTCCCAGCTTCCGGTCACTCTGCACGTCTCACCCTGCACATCGCCCTGGCACGGCCGCAGTCGTCAGCGATGATAGCGGCGCATAAAGGGCGGAACTTCGTCACCGGCTCCGGCCTGCGGGGGCGCAGCCGGAGCCCGTGCAGTGGGTCAGCGCGTACAGGAGGTCGGACAGGTGGCGGCGCCGCTGGTCCGGCAGCCCGGCGGCGATGTTGTTCAGCTCGTGGGGATCGCGGACCCGGTCGTAGTACTCGGACTCCCCGCCGGAGTACTCCACGTAGAGCATGTCGTCGGTGCGGATCGCGTTGTAGGTGTCGGGTGCGCCGCGGCCGGAGTCCTGCCGATCGGGGTCCTGCGGGGACGGCGGCGGCTTGACGTGCTCGACCAGCGCGGACTCGCGCCAGCCCGCGGGAGCGGCGCCGCGCAGGAAGGGGGCGAGCGACCGGCCGTCGGTCGTGGGGGGAGGGCGCACGCCGGCCAGTTCCTGGAACGTCGGGGCCAGGTCCGTGTTCTGCGTGATCTCGCGGACGCGGCGCCCGGCGGGGACCGCGGGCCCGACGACCACGTACGGCACCCGGATGTCGGTGTCGAAGGCGGTCATCTTCCCGCCCGCCAGCCGGTGCTCGCCCATGTGGAAGCCGTTGTCGGAGCCGAACACCAGGTAGGTGTCGCGGTCGAGGCCGCGCTCCCTCAGCACCGTCCGGAGGCGGCCGATCATCTCGTCGACCGACTGCACCATCCGGACCCGGGCGCGGAAGCCCTCGTCGATGCGGCGGATCGCGGGCGGCCGCAGTCCGGGGTGGGACCGCAGCCAGGAGGGCTTGTCGCGGATGTCGGCCTCGTTGAACGACGGCGGCCGGGGCGCGGTCAAGCCGCCGAACAGCGTGGCGTGGCGCGGCGCGGGGACGAACGGGCCGTGCGGCGCGAACGTCGCGATCTCCATGAAGAACGGCTGCCCGGAGGCCCCGGACCGCTTGACGAACTCGACGCCCTTGTTCGCCAGCACGTCCGTCAGGTAGTCCTCCGGCCGGGTGCCGTAGTGGACGAGGCGCCCGTTCTCGTTCAGGTTGTAGGCGTACTCGGGATAGCCGTTGCCGTTGACGTGCCACTCGCTCCACCCCGGCGGCACGTACGGTTTCGTGTCGCCCTGGGTGTCGTTGGGCTGGTAGCCGTTCAGGTACTTGCCGAGCAGCGCCGTCCGATATCCGGCCTTCTGCAGGGACGGGGCGAACGACGCCTGCTCGCCGCCCTTGTCCTTGAAGACGTCGTAGCCGCCGTCGGGCGGGAAGTTCGTGCGGACGCCGGTGTTGTGCGGGTACCGGCCGGTGAAGATCGTGGCGCGGGAGGTGCAGCAGAGCGAGTCCGCCACGATGAAGTTCTCGAACGTGAGCCCCTCCCGCTGCATCCGCTGCACCTGAGGCATGTGCGCGACGAGGTTCCACGACAGGTCGTCGGTGAGCACGAAGACGATGTTCGGCCGCTTCGGGACCTTCGCCTGCTTCGGCGCGGAACGCTCGACCGGCCGGGAGAGGCACCCGCTCAGCCCGAGGGCGGCGATCAGGCACGTCACGGCCGCGAGCCGCCGATGCCGGAACAACGTCCGTGCCTCCTTCGCGCCGAGTGTCCCAGCGCGGCGGGGAGCCCCCTCCGCGACGGGTGGCCGGGCAAGCGTAACGATCCGGACGCCGTTCGCGCATTCGAGGACCGTTGGCCGTCCGGCCGCGGTTGTTGGCATGATGCGGGGTGCCATGAGGTGGACGAACCGTGACCCGCGGGCGCTCGCACCGCTGCTGCCGCTGGTCGCGGGGGCCGCGATCAGCGCCCTGGTCGCGCTGGTCGTCTGGCTGGCCGTGTCCCTGTCCCCCGCGGCCGGCGGCCCCGGCGTTCGCCCCTCCGGCGGCCCGGCCGGGTCGGGCGCGTCCGCGTCCGCGGGTGCTCCGCCGCCGAGTCCCGCGGGCTCCCCGGCGGCGATCGACCCGCCCGGCTACGCGCCCGCCGAACCGGTGATCGACGGTTCGTTCGCCGACCCGACCGTGATCAAGGTGGCGGGGACGTACTTCGCGTACGGCACCAACAACGCGGACGCGACGATGCCCGTCGCGACGGCCCCCTCGCCGACCGGGCCCTGGCGGCAGGTGCCCGGCGACGGCCTGGCCCGGCTCCCGGCGTGGGCCACCGGAGGCTGGACCTGGGCGCCCGAGGTCGTCCCGCCGCGCGAGGGGTCGCGTTCCTACGTCCTGTACTTCTCCGCGCGCCGCAAGGACGGCGACGAGCAGTGCATCGGGGTCGCGACCGCGTCCGGGCCCGCGGGCCCGTTCGTCCCGCAGGAGGGCGGACCGCTGGTCTGCCCGCTGGAACTCGGCGGCGCGATCGACCCGGCGTCCTACATCGAGCATGACGGCACCCGCTACCTGCTCTACAAGAGCGACGACCGTGAGACGGCGGCGATCCACCTGGTCAGACTGAGCCCGGACGGGCTGCGCCTGGCCGGCGCGCCGAAGCAGATCATGGGGCGCGCGGCGGACGAGCCCGTCCTGGTGGAGGCCCCCGACCTGGTCCGGCGGGGCGGGAAGTACGTGCTGCTGTACTCGGCGGGCTGGTACTTCAAGTCCGACTACCAGACGCGCTACGCCGTGGCCTCCTCGATCGAGGGGCCGTACACCAAGAGCGGGCCCGTCCAGTCCACCGCGCTGTACGGAGGGAAGGTCGAGGGGCCGGGCAGCGCGGACGTGTTCGGCGACGAGACCGGCGACTACCTCGTCTTCCACGGCATCCTCGATTACCGGGGCGGCTCCAAGGTCACCCGGGGCATGTACGTCGCCCGGCTCGGCTGGGACGGGGCACGCCCGGCCGTCCGGGGCGTCCCCGTCCGTTACGAGGCGGAGCGGGGGCGGCTGAACGGCTGCGTCTCGGTGCTGGCGCGGCCCAACGCGTCCGGCGGATCGGCGGTCGGCCCCTTCGCCCGCGAGGGATGCCGCGCCGAGGTGCCCGTGTTCGCGCCCGCCGCGGGCCGGTACGCGGTGCTCGTCCGGTATGCCAACCGCTCGGGCCGCGACTCCGACCTGGAGCTGGCGGTGAACGGCTACGCCGCGACGTCCGTGCGCCTGCGCGCCACGAAGGGCGCCGACTGGGCCTCCGTCACCGCCTCGGTGGAGCTGGCCGCGGGCTGGAACACGATCGGGCTGCGCCGCCTGGACGGTCAGGGGCAGGTCGACTACCTGGAGCTGCGGTAGGGGCCTCGCGACCATGGGCTCGGCCGTCGGGAGGCGGCTCGGCCCCGCTCCCGGCGGGGCCCCCCGGGTCCCTGCGGGATTCCGACCTCCCGCAGGATCTCGGCGGTCGGCCTTGGACGGGTGAGCAGGCCGTCTCTGGTGCCGCGGACCAGGGCGCGGCGCAGCACGGTGCGGTCGGAGGATCCGGCGAACGTGCGGGCCCAGCGCCGCGCCGTCGACCCCGCGTACAGGACGCGTTCCAGCGGGGCGAGCCCCCGGCTCCCGGTGAACAGCCAGATCTTGTTGCGCACCTCGTAGAAGAAGCGGTCGCCCGGGTCGGTCTCCGTTCCGCCGAACTCCCGCGTCTTGTGCACCACCACGCTCGCCGGACAGAGCAGCCCGTGCCGCCCGCGCAGCAGCCGCGTCGTGAACTCGAAGTCGTCGTTCCAGAGGAAGTAGTCGGCGACCGGCAACCCGCGCTCGCGCACCGCGGCGGCGTCGACCAGTACGGACACGAACGAGGCGGACCGGACCGGAACGCAGCCCGCCGCGCGCGCGAGCCGCGTCTCCGCGGCCGTCGCCCGCGGCTTGGGGCGGGGGGTGTTCATCGGATGGTCCCGGCCGTCGGTCCAGACGACCTTGCTCGCCACGAGGGCGGGCGGGCCGTCCTGCGGGTCCGAGGCCCTCTCCCGCGCCTCCAGCAGGGCTTCGAGGGCCTCCTGCTCGGGGACGGTGTCGTCGTCCAGCAGCCAGAGCAGGTCGGCGCCGCCGTCCAGCGCCCGGGCCATGCCCGCGCTGAACCCGCCGGCGCCGCCGATGTTGCGGGACAGGGCGAGCAGGTCCACGCCGGGGAACCGTTCGGCGACCATCGCGGCCGTGCCGTCGGCGGACGCGTTGTCGACCACGGTGATCCGGTCGGGGGGGCGCGTCTGCGCTCCGAGCGCGGTCAGGGCCTCGTCGAGGAGGTCGCGCCGATCGTAGGTGACGATGACCGCGGTGACGGACGGTCCGCGGCGACACCCCGGGGCGCGGTTCACGGGTTGCGCCTGCCCGCGGCCCGCCGCGCGGCGCGCTGCAGCGCGGGCGGAGGCGAGGCGGCGGTCTCCATGAGCCGCTCCAGGTTCTCGCGGACGCCCGCCATCTCGCTGTGCAGGTGGGCGAGCCCGACGCGCTCGCGCGCCAGCGACAACTCGCCCAGGAGGCGCGCCACCACGTCGACGGACGCGGTCGCGATCAGCTCCTCCGGGACCTCGCCGGGCAGCATCGCGGCCTCCGGCGCGCGGGAGGTCGTCAGCTCGTCGAGGTCGCCGGCCACGTCGTAGCCGGCGGCGCGCAGCGACCGGGCCAGCTCGCGGGTCCGCTGAGCCGCCCACTCGGCGTGCCGCGCGGGCAGCCCCATCCGGGCGCCGCCGCCGGCTCCGCCGGACCTGCCGTGCCCGACGAGGTACTCCTGCACCATGCGCTCGTAGTCGCCGCCGAGCGCCGGGCCGAGCCTGCCGTTCAGCCGGCGGAGCAGCTCCGCCTCGACCGCCGGCATCGGCTCGTCGCCGTGGATCCCGCCGAGGTCGCACACCTCGTCCCCGACACCGACCAGAGCCCGGAACCTGTCCCACATCACGGCGGCGCGGCCGCCGGGCGGCGGGACCGTGAGGACGTGGACGCGGTCCGCCGGCACCGCCGACTCCCAGGTCCGCAGCACCCGCACCGGGTCGTGCAGGCCCCAGAACATCTCCCCGTACGGCTCCGGAGCCTCGGCACCGAGTTCGACGAGGTCGTCGACGAAGCGCTCGAACGTGACGGTGTGCGCGTGCCGGATCTGCTCCTGCCAGTCGAGGATCAGCTGCCATCCCAGGTCGCGGGTGGCGAGGACCACGTGCACCTGGGCCGGCTTCAGCGCCTCCACCGCCCGCTCGACCTGCTGCTCGGTCGCTCCGCCGAGCAGGGCCTGGGAGAAGACGACCGTGGGGCCGTCCCAGTCGTGGGCGCGCCGCACGACGCGTTCCCACGCGCCGTCCCAGTCCGGGTCGCGGTGGCCGCCCCAGCTCGTCTCGCGCAGGTCCATCACGGCCGCGAAGTGCTCCTGCGGCCCGGCGACCGGGTAGCAGACACCGGCGTCACCCAGTCGCCGCCGGTTGCTCCACAGCACCCGGTGCAGGAAGTCCGCTTCGGCAGTCGGCGCCCCGACGTGCAGGTAGACGGACTTGCCAGGATCCCCCATGAGCGCGCTCACCTCGTTCCCGTCTCGGCGCCGGGCCGTTCCGTCCCGCCCTGGATCCTGCGGTAGGCGCCGCGCAGGCGGACGGCCGCCGGGTAGCGCTCCCGCGCCGTCCGTTTGGCCCGCTCCACGAGCGGGGCGGCGTCGTGGACGAGCAGCCCCGTCGTCTCCAGCAGACCGGCCGACTCCGCGCGCAGCATGTCGATCTGGTCGCGGACGGCGATTCCGGCGCCGGGCACGGCGGCGGCCCGGTCACCGCTCTCGCGGACCCGGCGCAGCAGCGCCGCGACGGCGTCGACGCCCACGTCCGCCACCTCCGCCCAGCGCACCTCGTCGGGGGGCGGCGCGGGCGCGGTTCCGAGCGCGGGGCCGGCCGCGGCCGACGGCATCAGCTCGTACAGGTCGCCCACCACGTCGTAGCCTGCCGCGCGCAGCGCCTCGACGGTCTCGACGGCCCGTTCGGTGGCCCATGGGACGTGCTCGGGAGGCAGTTCGATCCTGACGGGCCGCGGCCGCCCGGCCAGCACCTGCTGCGCGAGGAAGAGCTTGACGTCCTCGTTGTAGACGTGCCAGCCGACGCGGTCGCCGAGCGTTTCGTTGAGGCGCAGCAGGAACTGCGTCTCGCTCAGCCCGAGCGACGGGTTGGCGAACGTCCCGGACAGGTCGTGGTCGTCCGCGGCGATGCCGGTGGCCGCGCAGAAGCGCCGCCAGAGCAGGTCGCGGGGCGCGCCAGGGCGGGGAAGGGTGACGACGTGGACCCGCTCGGGCGGCAGGCCCTCGCCCCAGCGTCCGAGCACGGCGACCGGATCCTGCAGTCCCCAGAACAGCCTGGCGCTCTCGTAGGCCGGCCAGTCCCGCCGGCGCAGCGACGCCACGAACTCCGCGAACGGGGTCGTGAAGCGGTTCTTGACGTCTTCCTGCCAGTGGGCAGGGATCTGCCGGCCGAGGTCGCGCACGGTGAAGACCACGTGGACGTCGGCGAAGTCGAGGTCGGCCATGGCCTGGCGGATCCAGCGCGGCCGGGCGGGGGCGAGCAGCTCCTGCGAGATGACGACGGTGCCGGGCCACGCGCGGGCCTCGGCGACCAGTTCGTGCCACGCCCCGCGCGTCGCGGGGTCGGACGCCTCGCGGAAGAACGTCCGCCGCAGGTCGAACGCCGCGCGGACGTGCGCGGCCTGGTCCCGGCCCGGGTAGAGGACGCCGTGCTCGCGCAGACGGTCGCGGTTGTGCCACAGCACCTGCTGCAGGAACGTCGTGCCGCTCTTGGCCGCCCCGACGTGCAGGTATACGGCGGGGCGCGCATTGTGCGCCGCACTACCGGGAGTGGGTGGGGGCACGCGATCCTCGGCTTCCTGCGCCGGTACCGATCGAACCCCGGGTATCTTAGCCGCATTCGGTACACAGGGATCCGGCCGCCGCCCCCGCGCCGCCCGGCCCCTTCGCTCCCCCGCACGAGTCGGATGGACACCTCGGATGGACCCCGTCCAGTGAACGTTGACCTCGTGGTGGCCGGATCCGGATTCTTCGGTCTCACGGTCGCCGAACGATGCGCCGCCGCGCTCGGCCTGCGCGTCCTCGTGCTCGACCGCCGCGACCACATAGGCGGCAACGCCTACAGCGAGCCGGAGCCGGAGACGGGCATCGAGGTGCACCGCTACGGCGCGCACCTGTTCCACACCTCCAACGAGCGCGTGTGGGAGTACGCCAACCGGTTCACCTCCTTCACCGGCTACCGGCACCGCGTGTACTCCACCTACAAGGGCCGGGCCTACTCGATGCCGATCAACCTCGGCACGATCTGCGAGTACTTCGGCCGGGTCTTCACCCCGGACGAGGCCCGCGCGCTCATCGCCGAGCAGGCCGCCGAGGTGCGCCGCCCGGCGAACCTGGAGGAGCAGGCGATCTCGCTGATCGGGCGCCCGCTGTACGAGGCGTTCATCCGCGGCTACACCGCCAAGCAGTGGCGGACCGACCCGCGCGACCTGCCGGCGGAGGTCATCACCCGGCTGCCGGTGCGCTACACCTTCGACAACCGGTACTTCGACGACACGCACGAGGGGCTCCCGGTCGACGGCTACACCGCCTGGCTGGAGCGGATGGCCGACCACCCGCGCATCGAGGTCCGGCTGAACACCGACTTCTTCGACCTGCGGAACGACGTCGTCGGCAACGTGCCCGTCGTCTACACCGGCCCGCTGGACCGCTACTTCGACCACGCCGAGGGCGAGCTCGGCTGGCGGACGCTGGACTTCGAGACGGAGGTCGTGCCGACCGGCGACTTCCAGGGCACGCCCGTCATGAACTACGCCGACGAGGACATCCCCTACACCCGGATCCACGAGTTCCGGCACTTCCACCCCGAGCGCGCGCACTACCCGTCCGACCGGACGGTGATCATGCGGGAGTACTCGCGGGCCGCCGAGCGCGGCGACGAGCCGTACTATCCGGTCAACGCCGCCGCCGACCGGGCCCGGCTGCTCGCCTACCGCGAGCTCGCGAAGCGCGAGGACGGCGTCCTGTTCGGCGGTCGTCTCGGCACCTACAGGTACCTCGACATGCACATGGCCATCGCCAGCGCGCTCAGCATGGTCGACAACAGACTGCGTCCCCATTTCGGCGGCGCCTCGCGTCCTACTATCGGAGGTGCGGACGAGTGACCGAACACGCGGAGACGCCCGACGGGGGCGGCGCCCCGGGCCTGCGGGTCCTGCAGCGCGTCGTGATGCCGGTCGACCGCGACCTGGACGTCCTCAAGCTCTACGTCGAGGGCGAGATCGCCCGCGGTGCCGAGGCCGCCGCGGCGGAGAGGGCCGCCGAGACCACCGCCGTGACGGGGACCGCGGACGGGGCCGGGGGCGTCGGCCGGCGCAGCGTGGTCGTGCCGGTCGGGCGGCGGGTCTCGTTCGCGACGTACTTCAACGCCTTCCCGGCCAGCTACTGGCGGCGCTGGACGTCGGTGGAGGAGGTGCTCCTGCGGGTGCGGGTGCGCGGTCAGGCCACCGTGATCGTCTACCGGTCCAGCGCGAAGGGCCATGTCCAGCGCGTCGAGTCGGTCCGATTCGACTCGGCCACCGCCCGGGAGGAGACGTTCCGGCTGACGCTGCGCCCGTTCATCGACGGCGGCTGGTACTGGATGGACGTGCTCGCCGGGGAGAGCAACGCCGTACTGGAGCGGGCCGACTGGTGCGCCGACACGAGCGCCGCCGGCCCGGTCCGGCAGGGCCGGGTCAGCCTCGGCATCACCACGTTCAACCGCCCGGGCTTCTGCGTCGACCAACTCGTCGCGCTCGGCGGCGCACCTGAGGCGCTGGAGGTGGTGGACGCCGTCTACGTCGTCGACCAGGGCACCGAGCGCGTCCGCGACGACGAGGCCTTCGAGAGCGCCGCGGCCGTTCTCGGACCGAAGCTGCACGTCATCGAGCAGGGCAACCTCGGCGGCTCCGGCGGCTTCTCCCGCGCGATGGACGAGACCGTCAAAGCCGGGACCAGCGACTACGTCCTCCTGCTCGACGACGATGTGGTCACCGAGACCGAGGGCGTCCTGCGCGCCGTCGCGTTCGCCGACTTCGCCCGCACGCCGACGATCGTCGGCGGCCACATGTTCAACCTGTTCGTCCGCTCGCAGTTGCACGCCTACGGCGAGACCATCGGACGGTACCGCTGGTGGTGGGAGGAGGCCCCGCACACCAAGCGCGAGCACGACTTCGCCAAGCCGCCCAACCCGAGCCCCCGCGCGAAGGCGAGCTCGGGGAGCCTGCTCAGGACGAAGTGGCTGCACCGGCGCGTCGACGTCGACTACAACGGCTGGTGGATGTGCCTCATCCCCACCGACGTCGTCCGGAAGATCGGGCTGTCGATGCCGATGTTCATCAAGTGGGACGACGCCGAGTACTGCGTCCGCGCCGGCGAGGCGGGCTTCCCGACCGTGACGCTGCCGGGCATGGCCGCGTGGCACGTCCCCTGGCAGGACAAGGACGACGGCATCGACTGGCAGGCGTACTTCCACGAGCGCAACCGCCTGGTCACCGCCCTCATGCACTCGCCGTACGAGCACGGCGGCAACCTGCTCAAGGAGAGCTTCATCATCTCGGTGAAGCACGCGCTCGCCATGCAGTACTCCACCGCCGAGCTGATGCTGTCGGCGATCGAGGACGTGCTGCGGGGGCCCGAGCACATGCACGCGGGCATCGCCTCGAAACTGCCCGAGATCCTGGCGTTCCGTGCCGCCTTCCCCGACGCGCAGAACCGCACCAGCCACGAGGAGTTCCCGCAGGTGCGGCGTGCCAAGCCGCCGAAGCGCGGGCGCGGGTTCAAGCCGCCGCGCGGCACGGTGAACGTCCTCGCGAGCGCGATGCTCGGCACCGTCAGGCAGCTCCGCCCGGTCGACCCCGGCTCGCACGGCAACCCGCAGGTCGTCGTCCCCCACATCGACCGGCACTGGAGCCTGCTCTCGCAGGTCGACAGCGCCCTGGTCTCCTCGGCCGACGGCACCAGGGTGGCCTGGTACCAGCGCGACCCGGAGCGCTTCCGGACGCTGCTGCGGCGCACGTCGCTCCTGCACGCCCGGCTCGGCCGCGAGTGGCCGGAGCTGAGCCGCCGCTACCGGGCCGCCATGGCCGAGATCGCGTCCGCCGACGCCTGGCGGGCGACCTTCGAGGCGGCGGGCGGCGCCGGCGGGAGCGGCACGGACGGGAGTGAAGCGGACGGGAGTGGCTCGGACGGGAGTGGCTCGGACGGGAGTGGCTCGGACGGGAGTGGCTCGGACGGGGGCGGGCCCGGATGACCGCCGCGCCGGTCCGCGCCGACGACGGGCTGCGGGCGCCCGGTGGCGACGGCGGTCTGCGCCGGACGTTCCGGGAGAAGTACCTGCTGCGACTGCTGGTGCGCCGGGAGCTCAGGGCCCGCTACAAGGGCTCGCTGCTCGGCCTCGGCTGGTCCTACGTGCGGCCGGCCGTGCACTTCGCCGTCTACTTCTATGTCATCGGGGTCTTCCTCGGGATGGACGACCGGGTCGAGGACTTCCCGGTCTACCTGTTCGCGGGCATGGTCCTGGTCAACCTGTTCACCGAGACGCTGCACTCGACGACCCGCTCGGTGACGGGCAACGCCGCGCTCGTCCGGAAGGTGTTCCTGCCGCGCGAGCTGTTCCCGGCGGCGTCGGTGCTGGTCTCGCTCGTGCACTTCCTGCCGGGGATGATGATCCTGCTGGGCGGATCGGTCGCCGCCGGATGGCGGCCCTCCCCGGTGGAGCTCGGCGCGGCCGTCTACGGGTTCGCGATCATCGTCGTGCTCGGCTTCGGTGTCGGCCTGCTCTGCGCCGCCGTGAACGTGTTCTTCCGCGACCTGGAGCAGGTCGTGGACATCTCGGTGATCGTCATCACCTGGTCGGTGCCGATGATCTACCCGTGGACGCACGTCCAGACCCACGCGCCCGGCTGGGTGCTGGACCTCTACCTCGCCAACCCGCTCGTCAGCGCGGTCTCCCTGTTCCAGCGGGCCTTCTGGCTCCCCGGCACCCGCGGCGACTTCGTGTTCCCGCCCCACCTTTACGCCCACGCCGGCGTCTCGCTCGCGGTCAGCGTGCTGGTGTTCGTCGCCGGGCACGCGGTGTTCTCCCGCGCGCAGGCGCGCTTCGCGCAGGAGCTGTAGCCCTTGACCTCCCCGAACCCGAACCCGGCCCCGTCGATCCTCATCGACCGCGTCACGAAGAACTTCACGCTGCGGCACGCTCACTCGATCAAGGAGATGAGCGTCCGCGCGCTCCGCGGGCAGCGCCTGTCGGACCGTTTCAGGGCGCTGGACGAGGTGAGCCTCACCATCGGCCAGGGCGAGACCGTGGCGCTCATGGGGCTGAACGGATCCGGCAAGAGCACCCTGCTCAAGCTGATCTCCGGGGTCATGCGCCCGGACAGCGGGTCGGTCCTCGTCCGCGGCCGCGTCGCCGGGCTGATCGACGTGGGCGCCGGCCTGCACCCCGAGCTGACGGGGCGTGAGAACGTCTTCCTCAACGGCGCGATCCTCGGCATGACCCGCGCCGAGATCACCCGGAAGTTCGACGCCATCGTCGAGTTCTCCGGCGTCGAGCGCTTCCTCGACGACCAGGTGAAGTTCTACTCCTCCGGCATGTTCATGCGGCTCGCGTTCTCGATCGCGGCGCACACCGAGCCGGACGTGTTCCTCATCGACGAGGTGCTCGCCGTCGGCGACCCGCCATTCCGGGAGAAGTGCCTGGCCCGCATCCGCGAGCTGCGCGGCGAGGGCCGCACCATGGTCGTCGTCGCGCACGACATCAGGATGCTCGTGGGGCTCTGCGACCGCGGCGTCACCATGCGGCAGGGCCGGGTGATCTTCGACGGGCCGACGGCGGAGGCCGGCCGGCTGGTGCGCGAGGACCGTGCCGCGCGCCGCGGGGCCGCGGCGGCGGGGGCGGGGGCGGCCAGCGCACCGGGAGAAACCGGTCGATGAGCAGATCTTGGTGGATAGGGTGACCCGAGCCGCGGCCGGGGGCCGCGTGCGCCGGTGCAGGACCAGGGGAGAGGTGCGGCGTTGACCACACAGGAGAACGGCAGCCCGTTGCTCGACAACGTCCGCCGCATCGTCGCCGACCGGGCGTGCACCGTCTTGTCCCTGGACGTCTTCGACACCCTGCTGTGGCGCAGGGTGCCCCGCCCCACCGACGTGTTCGCCCTGCTCGGTTCGCGGTTGCGGGAGGCCGGGCTGTGCGCGGACTGGGTGAGCGACGCGACGTTCCGCCGCATGCGGATCGCCGCCGAGGACGAAGCCCGCCGCGGCCGCGACGCCCTCGGGACCGAGGTCTCGCTCTTCGGCATCTGGCGCGCGATGCCGGACGGGGTCTTCGGCGCCGCGCCTCTGGAGCGGCTCGTCGAGGCCGAGGTCGAGCTGGAGCGCGAGCTGACCGTCGTGGACCTGGACGTCGCCGAGATCGTCAGCGCGGCGCGCGAGCAGGGCGTCCAGATCGTCCTCGTCTCCGACACCTACTTCACCGAGGACCAGCTCTCCCGGCTGCTCGACCGGCCGGAACTCGGCCCGATGGACGGTGTGCGCGTCTTCCGGTCGAACCAGCACGGCACCGACAAGGCGTCGGGCCTCTGGAAGATCGTGCTGCGCGACCTCGGCTGCGGCCCCGAGCAGATCGTGCACGTCGGCGACCACCAGATCGCCGACCACAGGGTCCCCGGCGAGCTCGGCATCCGCACCGTGCACTACCGGAGGCTCGACGACGCCTACCTCGACGTGCTGGGCCGCGAGAAGGAGCCCGTCCTCCCGTTCGGCGACGACGCTCCCGACCTGGACGACCGGCACGGCGACTTCGGCCTCACCAGCCTGCGCGCCAAGGCCGTGCACTCCGGCGTACCGTTCAGCACCTCCGGCCTGGACGTCGCGTGGCGGTACGGCGCGGTCGTCCTCGGTCCGGTGCTGACCGGCTTCGCGGAATGGGCGGCGTGGCGGGCGCACGAGACCGGGACCCGGCGGCTGTGGTGCTCGATGCGTGAGGGCGAGCTGCTGTCCCGGCTGATCAACGAGGCCGCCGAGGCGCGCGGCTGGGACGTGCGCGCCGCCCCGGTCTGGCTGTCGCGGTTCGTGACCTCGCTCGCCGGGCTCGACCCCCACGACACCGCCGCCGTGCACGCCTTCGTCCGGACCGGGTACCGGCTGACCGTCCGGCAGGCCCTGTCGGTCCTGGAACTCCAGCCCGGTGAGGTGCCCGGCCTCGCGACCGAGCTGGACACCGTCATCGACAACGGCGACATCGCCGAGCGCGTCGCCCGCGCGCTGACCGAGACGCCGCACCTGTGCAACCGGCTCGCGGTGACCGTCACCGCCGCCCGCGAACGCATGATCAAGTCGCTGCGGAGCGCGGGCGCGCTCGACGACGAGGCGCTCGCGGCGGGGGAGCTGACGCTCGTCGACCTCGGCTGGGGCGGCACGATCCAGTACCAGCTCGCCCGCGCCCTGGAGATCGCCCGCATCGACGTCAGGCCCGCCGGGCTGTACCTCGCCACCGACACCCGCGCCGGGCGGGTCTACATGGCCGGGCTGCGCGCCGAGGGCTACCTGGCGCAGGCCGGGCACCCGGCGCACGTCGCGGCGACCGTCACCCGCAGCCCCGAGATCGTGGAGCAGTGCGTCAACGCGCTCTGCGGCTCCCTCGTCGGCTTCACCGAGGACGGCGCGCCGGTCCTCGGCCGGGCCGCCGACTCGCCGTCGCAGAACGCCGAGCGCCGCACCGTCCAGGACGGCGTCCTGGCGTTCCAGCACATGTGGAACCGGTACGTCGCCGCCTCCGGCGGCGCATGGCCCGACCTGGCCCGCCCGCAGGCGGCCCGGAACCGCCTGGCCCGGATCCTGGTGGCCGCGCTGGAGTCGCCCACCCCCGAGGAGGCGGCCGTCTTCGGGAACTGGACCCACGAGGACAACTTCGGCTCGTCCCTGGTCACCACCCTGCTGCCCGCCGACCTCAAGGCCGCCGTCCCGTACCTGTCGCCGGGCGACCTCGGCGACCTGCACATGCGCGACTCGTTCTGGCCCGCGCTGATCGCCGCGTCCGACACCGGGCTCGGCGCCATGGCGAGGGCCGTCGCGGACGGGGCCGTCGACGCGGAGGCGTTCGAGCCGTCCGGCGAGAAGCACGAGACGCGGCTGCGGTTCCGGACGGCGGACGACCGGTGGCACGAGCCCATTCGCCGCCGCGTCCGGATCAACCACAACGGGCTGTCGTTCTCCCGGCTGTCGTTCGAGCACCACGACACGGTCGACATCTCGCTCGCCATCCCCGGCCGCCCCGCGATCGTGCGGGTCGACTGGATCGAGGCCAGGGTCATCGCCGGCGGCCGGCGGCGCGAGCAGGTGCTGCGCTGGGACAAGCCGGAGGACTTCGTCGGCCTGCACTACGCCGACTGCCGCTACCTCGGCGGCAACCTGATGGAGTTCGACACCTCCTACGCGGCGGTGTGGCTCCCGCTCGCGCGCCGGGCCGGAGTGCCGGCGGTGTCGTCCGGGCAGATCACCATCGCGTTCGCGATGCTGCCGCAGTCGACGACCGGCATGGCGCCGCGGATGCCGGTGGACCGCAGGGCCGAGCGCGCCGCGCGCGCCGCGCGGCTCACCGAGCGCGTACGCGCGGAGTACCGGACCGCCGGGGTGAAGGGCATCGCCGCCGGAGCCGGACGAGTGGCCAGGAGGAAGCTCGGTGACGCGTGACTTCGGGGTCGCCGCGACCGGGTCCGCGGGCGACCCGCACGCGCAGGCCCGCGCCGCCCGCGAGCAGCCCCTGCTGCTGCACTCGATGGCGATGTTCCTCGAGCTGTTCGAGACCCTCTTCGCCTGCCGTGACATCTCCACGGTCGTCGAGGTGGGCGTCGAGTCGGGACAGGTCAGCTCGCTGTACGCCGACCTCGGCGCCGCCGTGTACTGCGTCGAGCCCGCGCCCGGCGACGAGCTGCGCGCCGTCCTGGACGGCGACCCCCGGTTGAACCTCGTCGAGGGCCTGTCCCCCGCCGTGCTGCCCGACCTCCCGGTGGCGGACCTCTACATCCTGGACGGCGACCACAACTACGCGGTCATCCGGGACGAGCTCGCCTGGATCATGGCGAACGCGCCGGACGCCGTGGTCGTCCTGCACGACGTGCTGTGGCCGTGCGGGCGCCGCGACTTCTACTACCAGCCGTCCCCGGTCGCCCCGGAGGACACGCACCCGGCCACGACGGACGGTCCGACGGTCTGGCACGACGAGCTCACCCCGGCCGGCTTCGTCGGTGACGGCGCCTACACCGTGGCCGAGCGGGCGGGCGGACCGCGCAACGGCGTCCTCACGGCCGTCGAGGACGCGCTGGACGGGAACGGGGACTGGCGGTTCCGGATCGTCCCGGCCGTGTTCGGGTTCGGGGTGCTCGCGAGGGCGGGCGCGCCCGGCACGGACGCCGTCTTCGAGGCGCTGCGGCCCTACACCTCCTCCCGGTTGCTCGCCGCGATGGAGAACAACCGCATCGCGCTCTACACCCACGTCCTGCAACTCCAGTACGAGGCCGCGGCCCGCACTGACGACGCCACCCGCCTGACCGAGACCGTCAACGCCCAGCAGCAGGAGATCGCCCGCCTCAGGTCCGAACTCGAGCGCGCCCAGACGGAGTTGACGGCGCGGCGCCGGGAAGCGCATGCGCGCCGCGAAGTCCCGGAAGCGCCCGCGCCCGGCACGGCGCCGATCCCCGAACTGGGCGAGGCGATGTCGCATCTCGGGCAGGCGCTCTCCGCCCGTCTGCGCAGGACGCCCCCGGGGCGGCCGCGATGACCCGGGCGGCCGCGATGACCCGGGCACTGCCGAGCCGGCGGGGGCCGCGGTCCTGGCCCTGACGGCTGCCCTCCCCGTACCGGAAGAGGACGTCCCTGGACGCGTGACGAACTCAGGAGAAGGAGTCGACGATGACCGACTACGTCACGAGCGTGGCGATGCACGAGGAGACATGGGGGACGTTCCTCGAACCTGACCCGGCCCTGGAGAGCGCCGAGAACCCGCACGAGGTGCTCGGCATCCCCATCCTGAGCGGACACCACGCCGACCTCTCCGCGTTCCAGGGACGGAACGCGGTCTTCGACCGCATCGCGGCTCGGGCCAAGGACGTGAGCCTCGCCTACGAGGACCAGTGCAGCGCCCAGCACTACTACGACGTCTTCAGCTGCGTCGAACGCGAGCACGGCACGCTCACGCGTCTCGTGGACGTCGGCGTCTTCATGGGCGGCTCCGCGTCCGTGCTCGCCGGCTGTATCGAGCCGATGGGCCTGGAACTCGACCTCGTCGACGCCAACTCGGTCTTCCTCCGGTTCGCCTGGGAGCGGGTGCGCCGCATCTTCCCCCGCGCCGCGAAGCGCGTCCGTATGTTCCACGGAGACCTGCCGACCTATGTCGCGACCGTGCTGCAAGGGGAGGAGGGCACATGCGCGCTGGTGCACCACGACGGGGCGCACGACTTCAACCAGGTCGTCAAGGACCTGAGCTCCCTGTACTTCGCCCGCGACCGGATCCACGGTGTCGCCCTCCAGGACACGCACCTCCGCGGCGAGATCGGCCACTTCAACTTCGTGGACGCGGCTGTGTACGCCATCTTCGGCGTCGACGTGAAATACGAGGCGCTGGGCGCCCGCTACCCCCAGGGCTCCCCAGTGACCAGCCCCAACCAGTGGGACGGGAACTACTTCCTGGCCGGCACGCCGGAGGGGATGTACGTCCCGTTCGACGGTGTGGAGTGGAAGTACCCGCATCCCACGATGGAGTTGGAGGCGTTCCTGCCGGTGAAGGCGCCCCCCGCAGGCTGACCATGGCCGGATCCGGCCACCGGTGGGCGGCGATGTGTCCGATCTTTCCCGGGGGCTGACCTGGTGACCGGTTTGACCGAAGAGGTCGGCCATCGCCGAGGCTGTTCCGTTGAACGAGGCGCGGGAACGCGGGAACCTCTTTACCCTGTGTTGTGTAAGAAACCGACCGTAAGCAACCCAACCCGGCCACCCCCAGGCGTTCCCCACCTTCCCGCGACTCCCAGGGGTCTCTCGACGTGACGGACATGGCGAGCGGGTCCGCGATGGCGCGGCTCACACAGGCCGACCGCGTCTACGTGGGCTGGCGCTACGCGCAGGTGCACCCCGACCCGGGGCCGCCCCCGGACCGGCCGGACGAGCCGGCCAGGACGCCGCTGCCGCCGCCCGCGTGGCGGCCCGGCGAGCACATCGCGGGGCGGCCGCTGCGCACCGCGTTCGCGGGCACCCTCGTGTTCGTCGTGCTGTTCCTGGTGTGCGGCGTCGCCGGGGTGATCCCGTGGGCGTTCGCGGCGGTCGCACTGCTGGCCTGCGGCGTCGTCCTCGCCATCACCGGCGGCGGGCTGTGGCGCGACGAGCGGGGCGTCCGCGAGCGGCTCGCCAAGGAGCGCGACGCCGAGGCGCGCGAGCGGGCGGCGCGCGAGCGGGCCCGCAGGAAGGCCGACGAGGCCTACGCCAAGGAGCGGGCCGAGTGGGAGCGCCGCCACTCGGCCTACGAGAGCCAGCGCGAGTGGTACCCGGTGGCCGTCCCGCCCGGGGTCGACCGCGTGGACATCGTGGGCGGGACCCTCGCCGGCTGGTCCGCGGCCGTCACGACGATGGGCGCGGCCAGGCTGGCGGTCGGAGCGCGGCTGACCGTCATCGACCTGTCCGAGGGCGCCGTCGCGCACGACCTGCTCCGGCTCGCGGCCGACCGCGGCGACGACCCGCTCGTGTGGGTCCTGCCCGCCGACCTGCCGCGCCTGGACGCCACCCGCGGCCTGAACCCCGAGGCGCTCGCCGACGTGCTGTCGCTGGTCGTCAGCGCGGGCGAGGAGGAGGGCGGCACCCGCGACCTGTCGTTCGACAACTCGATCCTGGAACGGCTCATCGACGTTCTCGGCCCCGACACCACCATCCCCAAGATCACCGCCGCCCTGCGCGTCCTCGCCCAGGTCGGCGACCCCCGCGACGACCTGCGCAAGGGCCTGCTCACCGACGAGCAGCACGAGCGCATCGCGACCCTCTTCGGGCGCGACGCCACCGACCGCATCGTCGTCCGCCGCGCGTGGGCCCTGGAGGCGCAGCTCCGCAAGCTGGAGAAGCTCGCGACCGAGCCCGTCCGGCTGCCGCCCTCCCGGCTCCACGTCGTCTCGATGGACCGGCGCGCCGGCGTCCTCACCAACCGCATCCTCGGCACCTACGTGACGACCGCCCTGACGCACCGGATCCGGGAGGCCCCGCCCGGCGGGCGCTGGGACCACACGCTCTTCCTGTGCGGGGCGGAGAAGCTGCGCGGGGACGTCCTGGACCGGCTCATCGACGCCTGCGAGGCCACCGGGACCGGGCTCGTCCTGATGTACCGGTCGATCCCCGGCCACGTCCGCGAGCGCCTCGGCCGCCGCGGCCACGCCGCCGTGGGGTTCATGCGCCTGGGCAACCCCGAGGACGCGCGGGTCGCCGCCGAGCACATCGGGGCGGGGCAGCCGCTGCTCGTCGCCGAGATCACCGACTCGGCGGCCGAGACCCTCTTCGACGTCGCGGGGGAGACCTACGCCAGCACGGTCGCCTACGCCCGCCCGCGGGGCGACGGCCTCACCGACCCGGTCTGGTCGCCGCTGCCCGCCCCCGCCGCCGACGACTCCGTCCTGGTGGAGGGCATCAGCTCCGCGACCGCCTGGGGCCGCACGGTCGTCCGCCGCCCCGACAAGCAGCGCTTCCGCGAACTGCTCGTCGAGCCCCCGCAGCTCCAGGAGCTCCCGCCGACCGCGATGGTCTTCACCCACTCGGGCGCCACGGGCCGCCGCACCCTCCTGGTGGACGCCAACCCCGGCATCATCACCCTGCCGACCGCCCACTCGATGGAGTTCGAGGAGTACCTCCGCGAGCAGGCGGAGACCCCGGAGCAGCCCGAAGCCGACCCGCCCGACCCCCCGAAACCGCCGGAGGCCACCGCCGCACGCCTCCCCAAGGCCCGCCACGCCCTCCCCAGAGGCGCCGGCTCCCGCCCGGCCCGCATAGTCCCACCCCTGAAGCCCAACGGCCGCCACAAGGCCGACCCCCCGTCCTCCTCCTGACAGGGGACCCGATCGGTCGGTGGCTCCGGCAGCGCACAGGCTGAGAGGATTCCGCCGTACGAGGTATTCGGCGACGGCAAAGGTTGTTTCGATGGACGGGGAGCTCGGCAGGAGGCTGGCCGGCATCAAGACGAAGCTGGATCTTCTCAAGAGCGTGGAGGCCGAGCACGGCTACGGCGCCATCATCGAGGAGTCGGACGAGTTGGAACCCATCCCCGAACTCCCGGTGGGGGTGACGGAGACGTTCGGTCTGTTCCGGCGCTTGGGGGGAGACTACTTCCGCTTCCACCAGCCTCCGGCGATCGTCGACCGGAAAGCCTGGGGCGAACGCCACATAGATCCGTACTGCCCGCTGGGCAATCCTCTTTCGATCGGCTGTGAACGCTACGGCGCTCCTGCTGATATCGAGTGCGGCAGCGGCATCTACCTTGACCTGAAGGAAGGGGACGTCTACTTCTGCGATGGGGACGACTACGTCTTCGCCTACAAACACGTTGACGTCGAGACTGTCGAGACCACGGAACTGTCGCCAGACATCGTCACGTTCTTCGACTTCCATGTCCTGGGCGAAGGCTATCCCCAGCTCATCACGGCGGTCCTCGGCCCGCGTGCCGTGGACCGCCGTGATCGGAAGGGCCGCCACCGGGACCGCTGGATGAGACTTCTGGAGAAAAGCGGACTGGCCACGGCGGAAGTCTAGGGAAACGCAACGACCGCCACAAAGCCAACCTTCCGTTATCCTGCGCGAATGGCAGAGTGGATCAGTGTCCACTGCCGCCGGCAGATCGTCCTCGATGTCGAGGTGATGCGTCGTGCGTTGGACGCCGCCGACCTGTGGACCCTGGCAGAGGTGCTTGATTTGCCCGAGATGTGAGGGTGGTCGAGAGCGGTCAGTGGGTCCTGGGGGTTGAGTTCACGGCGGTGCGCAGGGCGGCGCGGTTGAGCAGGAGGACGGGCCCGTCCGGGTCCTTGCTGTCCCGTACGGCCACCGCCCCGGCCGCGTCCGCCAGCTCGACGCAGTCACCGCCGTTGGAGCCGCTGTAGCTGCTCTTTCGCCACGTGGCGTTCGTCAGGTGCATCTCTCTTGAATGACCTTTCTGATCAGGCCACGTCAAGGCCTTCTGTGACGGACCGGGCGTGGGCGGGTCAGCGAGTCGTGAGGGCGGAGTTCACGGCGGTGCGCAGGGCGGCGCGGTTGAGCAGGAGGACGGGCCCGTCCGGGTCCTTGCTGTCCCGTACGGCCACCGCCCCGGCCGCGTCCGCCAGCTCGACGCAGTTGCCGCCGTTGGAGCCGGTGTAGCTGCTCTTTCGCCATGTGGCGTTCGTCAGGTCCATCTCTCTTGAATGACCTTTCTGATCAGGTCACGTCAAGGCTTTCCGTGACGGTCCGGGCGCGGGCGGGTTAGCGAGTCGTGAGGGCGGAGTTCATGGCGGTGCGCAGGGCGGCGCGGTTGAGCAGGAGGACGGGTCCGTGCGGGTCCTTGCTGTCCCGTACGGCCACCGCCCCGGCGGCGTCCGCCAGCTCGACGCAGTTGCCGCCGTTGGACGTGCTGTAGCTGCTCTTACGCCACTTGGCGTTCGTCAGGTCCATTTCTCCTGGACCACCTTTCTGATCAGTTCGCAGGACATCTCACGGGTAAGGGTTCGGGCGCGGAGGTCGACCAGAGTCCGCGCCAGTTCGGAGAGGTCTTCCGGATTGTCCGTGGTGATCGGGCGTATCGCTGTCTCGACATAGGCGACCTCGCTGCGGTCAGCCATCGTGGCAAGCACGAAAGAACCCGAGTTTCCGTTGTGCTCACCACTTGTCAACACTACTTGAACCGTGACGTTCGGCAACAAACTAAGCGCTATCAGGTGTTCCAGTTGCTCCTTCATCGTCTCAGCGGTGCCGACCGGCCGGTAGAGCGCCTGTTCGTCCACCATGATCACAAGGGTGGGCGGAACCGTCTTGTCGTCGCCGGTGATGATCGTCTGGCGGCTGATCCGCGCCTCCACGGCTTCCTGGTTGCCATGGAGGATCGCCGAGGCATAAGCCGGCGTCTGTGCGAGACCGGGCATGACCGACTGCTCGTAGCAGACGAGCATCGCCGCATCAGCTTCGATCACCGGCCAGTCGAACCAAATGGGCACGGGATGCCCGTCCTTGTTGAGGTCCTCCCAGAGGTTGACGAGCGCGTCTCCAGCCCCCAGGTAGTCGTCCACGGCTACCGCGAAGGCTCGAGTGGCGCGCCGCTTTCCAGCTTCGATCTTGCTGACCTGTGGCGCGCTTACCTTGGTCAGGTGAGCAAGGGTCTCCTGTTTGACATTTTTGGCCTCTCGTAATAGCCGCATCTGGCGGCCGAAAGCGACGAGGGCGGGAGACTCGCGTGGACGTTGCCGACGAGGGGACATCGGGGCCTGCCTCTCCAGGAACATGCCAATTTCGATTCAGCCATGCCAGCACCTGCCAACCCTGTTTTGGCATGCGAATCCTAGCCCGGATAGTGGCTCACTGTGTGATGTTCGCTACACAAAGTGAGGAGAAGGATCATGGGTGAGGCGGCGCGGTACGAGAGCGAGTTGGTGGTGAAGAACGATCTTGCGGTCGTTGCCGAGGTGCGGCGGTTCGTGCGTCTGGTCACCGGTCAGTGGGGCCTGGACGACTTCGTCCCGTGCCTGGTGGCCAGCGAGCTGGTCACCAACGCTCTCCGCTATGCGGCCGCGTCCGATGACGACGTGACGTTCCGGATCGGACGCACCGACGACGGCGCGCTGTGGCTGGAGGTCCAGGACGCGACCTGCGACCTGCCCCGCATCCAGCGCGCGGACGCCGTCAGCGAGGCGGGCCGTGGCCTGTTCATCGTCGACCAGTTGGCCCGCTGTTGGGGCGTCCGCCCCCTGTCCGGCAACGCCGGCAAGGTAGTCTTCGCCGTCCTGGACCCCTCATGAAGACCAGCGGCGGGGACGGCCTGTAGTGCACGACCCCGGACCGCCTGATCGCACGTTGAAGCCGACTCACTCAGATCTGGGAGTCGCGGCTCTTGGTCACGCCCATCTTGTCGGCGACGTCGGTCTGGGACAGGCCCACGGCCTTGCGGCGTTCGGCGAGCCGGTGACCGTCGATGTAGGCCTGATTGCGTCTGCGGGCCTCGGTGACGGCGCCCTCGCCGCCCGCTGCTGCGACGACGTCGGCGCGGACCTCGCTCCACTCGGGAAACTTCGTCATCGCTGCTCCTCTTCGACTGCGTTCCTTCAAGTACTTCTCCCACAGGCGGGAGTCTTCGGAAACACTCGTGAATATGATCGGGGCGGTCGGCCGTTCTACCGCGCCGGAGGTTGTTGTGTCGCCCGAGTTCGCTAACAGTACGCGGCGGCCGCGGGAGGTGACCGCGGTGCTGGTCTGGGTCGGCCTCTACTGGGCGGTGGTGACGGTCTTCAGCCTGGTCGGCGCAGGAACGGTCACCGGTGAGGCCGCCGGATACGCCGCGTTCTGGACGGCCGTCGTCGCGCTGTGGATGTGGCGGGTCTGGTGTGGAGGCCGCATGGCCGTCCATTATCTGCGGCAGGTGCTGCTCGCCTTCGGGGTCCTCGTGCCGGGCGGTGTGCTGCTCGCGGTCCTGGTCGTGGCCACGGGGTTCGAACTGGGCGGGGACTGGCCCACGCTGCGGTTGGTCCTGCTCACCCTTCCGATGATCGCGTTCGGAGCGGTGTCGTTCGTCCTGTCCAGGCTGCTGCGCCGACCCGCCGTGATCGAGTGGACCCGGGCAATGGGAGCGCGGCAGCGGTCGGCCTGAGTGCTCGGATCCACGCCGACCACGACGCCGCCTTCGGGTCGATGGCGTCGGTTGTGGGGACCTCGCACTTGTTCGATCTGGGGGAAGTGAGGGCCGCGCCGGCGCGACGCCCGAGTTGCCCGCCTGGCGCGGTGGGTGCGGCGGGAGTGGGCCGGTTCTTCCTGTGCGGGCATTGGCTTGGGGGGTGGGGGCGGGGAAGGATGCTGGGGTGACTATGCCCCCTGGTTCTTCTGGTGCTGGCAGGCCGCCGCTCGGGTGGGGCGGTGGGGTGCCTCAGAGTGGGCCGCCGGCCGCCATGCAGGGGAGGCCCTTCGTGCTGCCCGGGCCCTGGTACCGGATCCAGGCGATTCCGGCGCCGCAGCGGGAGGCGTCCGCGGAGTGGGATTTTGTGAGCGTCCTGCCTGCGGCGTTGTCGGCGGCGCGGTTGGGGCGGCCGTTCGTCGTCGGGTGGCTGTCGGCGGGGGGCGGGGCGCCGCTGGAGCTGATCACCAATGCGGGGCCGATCGGGGCGCCGGAGGCCGGGGCCGAGACGCACGGGCTGCTGTTCCCCAGCGGCGCGCGGGGTGTGCCGATCGGGGACGGGTGGCTGCGGCAGGCCGAGCGGATGGCGTGGACGCGGTGCCCCGGGCGGCTCGCCCCGCAGGGGTCCGGCGCGGGGGGCGGGCCCGGGCTGTTCGAGTCGACGCTGGTCACGCTGATGGAGCGGCCGTTCGGGTGGTTCGTGGTCGCCGATCCGTGCGACGAGCGGCTGATCGACTCCGAGATGCGCGAGCTGCACCACGAGCTGCGGATGCTGCGGCGGGGCGAGGACGAGCACGCGCGGCTCGCGGTCGCGCGGGCCGACCGGCGGCTCGCCGAACTGGACGCGTTCCGCGAGGCCGGGCTCTGGCAGGTCAGGGTGGTCGCGGGCGCGGCGTCGCAGGCGGAGCTGGGGCAGATCGCGCCCGTGCTGGTCGGGTCGATGGAGCTCGGGCACCATCCGTACCGGCTGCGGTCGGGGCAGGGGAGCGGGTCGTTCGCGGAGATGCTGGCGCCGGGCGCGGCGCCCGCTCCGGCGCGGGCGGCGGCCGAGCCGGAGCAGCGGTTCCCGTTCGTCGCGACGGCGGGGGCGCTGGCGGCGCTCGCCGGCCTGCCGCGGCGGGAGGTGCCCGGGCTGCGGGTGCTGGACGCCGGGTACTTCGACGTGACGTCGGAGACCGTGCCGGTGAGCGGCGAGGCGCAGATCGAGCTCGGCGCCATCCTGGACGGCCAGGACCGCGAGGTCGGCCGGTTCACCGTGCCCCGCTCGACCATCAACCGGCACGTGTTCGTGACGGGCGCGACCGGCGCGGGCAAGTCGCAGACCGTCCGGCACCTGCTGGAGCAGCTCACCAGGGCCGGGGTGCCGTGGCTCGCGATCGAGCCCGCGAAGTCGGAGTACGCGGCGATGGCGGGCCGCATCCAGGACCTCGGCGGGCCCGTCACGGTCGTCAACCCCTCGGATCCGGGCTCGGTGCCGCTGTCGGTGAACCCGCTCGCGCCGGAGCCGGACTACCCCGTCCAGGCACATATCGACATGGTCCGGGCGCTGTTCCAGGCCGCGTTCGACGCCGAGGAGCCGTTCCCGCAGATCATGGCGCAGGCCCTCCAGCGCGTCTACGAGGACAACGGGTGGGACGTGGTGACGGGCGGGGGCGTGCCCGGGTCGCTCATCGGCCCGACGGTGCCGACCCTGGAGCAGTTGCAGAACGCGGCGCTCCAGGTCATCCAGGACGTGGGCTACGGGCGCGAGCTGATGGCCGACGTGCAGGGGTTCGTGGACGTGCGCCTGCGCTCGCTGCGCATCGGCTCGGCCGGGCGGTTCTTCGAGGGCGGGCATCCGGCCGACATCGGCGGGATGCTGCGCGACAACATCGTGCTCGCCATCGAGGACGTCGCGAACGACGAGGACAAGGCGTTCCTCATGGGGACGCTCATCATCCGCATCGTCGAGCACCTGCGGATGCGCGAGCGCAAGCGCGACCGCGCGACGGGGCCGGCGCTGCGGCACGTCATCGTGATCGAGGAGGCGCACCGGTTGCTGCGCAACCGCGGGCCGGAGCGCGGCAGCTCGCACGCCGTCGAGCTGTTCGCCGGGATGCTCGCCGAGATCCGCGCGTACGGCGAGGGCATCATCGTCGCCGAGCAGATCCCGACCAAGCTCGTCCCGGACGTCATCAAGAACACCGCGCTGAAGGTCGTGCACCGGCTGCCCGCGTTCGACGACCGGCACCAGGTCGGCGCCGCGATGAACCTGGACGAGGACCAGTCCCGCGAGGTCGTGTCGCTGCGCCCCGGCGTCGCCGCCGTGTTCGCCGACGGCATGGACCGCCCCCTGCGCGTGCGGGTGCCGCTCGGCGAGGGCCGCGAGGCGGAGCTGCCCGGCCCGCCCCCGCCCGTGGACGGGAGGCGCTCGGCCGCCTGCGGGTGCGAGTGCCGCTCGGGGCGCGCCTGCACCCTGTACGAGCTGCGCGAGGCGGACCTGATCGCGGGCAAGGCCGACTGGGCGTGGCTGCGGCTGTGGGCCGACACGCTCGTCCTGGCGCATGTCGCGAACCGTCCGATCCCGTCCGTCCCGCCGGAGCTCGGGCGTTCCTGGTCGCGGCTCGCGCCCCGGCTCCGCGAGTGCGCGCTGGCGACCGTCCTCGAACGGGCGGTCAGCCGGCGGTCGCGGGGGCTGCGGATCGCCTACCCGCCGTCCGACCTCACCGCCGCGGCCGCCGAGGCCGCGCAGCGCCTGCTCGGCGGCGGCGCGCCGGGGACGGCCCCCGGGCCGCACTGGGTGATCCCGCAGGTCCGGTGGCTGCACGAGCTCGACAGGCTGTTCCCCTACGGCGGCGACGCGCCCGACAAGCACGCCCCCGCGCCGCCGCTGGACTACCAGCTGCCCGGCCTCAAGCAGCAGCCGGACGCCAAGCTCGGCCACCGGCTCCGCGCCCTGCGCCGCCATCCCCTGTCCATGGAGCTGGAACGCAACCGCCCCATCGCCGCGACCGCCCTCTACGGCGACGACGACCGGTCGGGCTTCTTCCGGGACCTGCCCGTCGTCGCGATCGGCGTCGACGAGGACGACCAGATCGAGCACGTCGCCGGGACGATGCGCGTCACCGGATGGCTGGAGCCGGTCCTGAGCTGGTACGACCGCTTCATCACGCCGTTCGAGGACCCGTCGGAGGGCCTGCCCTTCCTCACCCAGAAGGCCGAGTGACCGAGCCGGCGGGCCGAGCGGCTCAGATGTCGCTCTCGCCGCGGGTGGGCAGGCCCGCCTTCTCCGCGACCGGGTTCCAGTAGCCGATGAACTCGCTCTTGGCGGAGCTGGCGCGCTGGTTGACGTCGGCGACCTCGCCCTCGGACGGGCAGCCGGGGGCGCCGTCCAGGTAGCGCTGGTTCGACTCCGTCGAGGCCTCCAGGGCGCGGACGAGCGCGTCCTTCATCTCCTCGCCGTTGAGGAGCGCGCCCACCTCCAGGCCCCGCGCCTTCTCCAGCTGGGCGCGGCGCGCGTCGAGGACGCGCCGCACGCCGCTGACGGGGCAGTCCTGGGCGACGACGGCGCCGAGGTCGGAGCGGGTGCCGCCCATCTCCTCCAGCAGGCCGTTCACGGCGGCCGCCTGCGCGTCGAGGTCGCCTTCGGTCGTGGGGGTGTCGGACGCGGACGCGACGTCCTGGCTCTGCCCCGCGGACGGCCCGGACGCCGCGGTCGGCGGAGCGTCCGACCCGCTGGGCCAGAACACGATGCCCACCGCCAGCCCGATCAGGAGGACGACGCCCGCCGCGCCCAGGAAGTAGGGCACCATGCTGCGCTTGGGCGGCGCCGGGGGCTGCCAGATCGCGGGCTCGGCGGCCCAGGGCTCGGGGGACAGCTGTGTGGTGCGCTCCTCGCCGGGCGGCATGCTGAGCGTGTGGTCGGGCGGCGCCTCCCACTGGACGGGGTTCTGGTCGGCCCACGGCGGCGGTATCGGATCGCGCGGGACGGGCACGCCCCCCACCGCCCCCGGAGACCCTCCGCCCGGCGGGTAGCCGCCCGCCGGATCACCGCCGTACGGGGGGCCGCCGTAGGGGGCGTGCCGGGTGGTCGCGTCCTCGGCGCCCGGCGTGCTCTGGCCTGGCGGGGCGGCGCCGAACGGGTCGCGGGACGTGTGCTCCGAGCCGGTGGGGTCCAGGCTGGTGTCGTCCAGGCCGGCCTGCTCCTGGGCGGCCGTGCCACCGGCCCGTGCCGTGTGGTCCTGGGCGGTCGCGTCGTCGGCGCCCGGCGGGGCGTCGAGGGGCGTGCCGCAGTGCGCGCACCTGGACGACGACGAAGCGGAGTCGGTTCCGCAGTTCGGACACCGCATGACGGCCCCCTGCCCCGTGAGTTCGAACGGTCAGAGAATACTGCGTGACCGACCGTTACACCCGTTTCCCGCTATACCCGTTTCCAGCTGCGCTGCGGCTGGTCGGTCTTCTTCGCGACCGGGTTCCACAGGATGACGAACTGCTTCTTCGCCGCCGTCGCCCGCCGCTCGGCGGCCGCCCGCCCGGGGACCTGCGCGGCGCTCGGACGCGGCTTGCCCTTGCACTTGCGCTGGTTCGCCTGAGCCCACTGCAGCAGGACCTGGTCGACCTGGAGGGACGCCCCCAGCGCCTGGTTCAGCGAGCCGCGGAGCCGCTCCCCGTTCGCCAGCTTGTCGACCTTGAGGCCCTGCGTGCGGCGCATCTGGTTCGTGCGGCGCTGCGCGACCGTCTGGAACCCCTGGATCGCCTGCGGCAGCGTCTTGCACTTGCCCGCCCGGCCGATCGCCCCCGCGAGGATGCGGCGGGTGTCGACGCTGTCGTTCAGGATCGCGTTGAGGGCCGCGGCCTGCTGCTTCGTCGCGGGCGGGATCGCGTTCTTCTGCGCGACCTGCTTCTGGGACGCCGCCGGGGACGGGCCGGTGCCCGAGGGGGAGTCGTCGCCGGACGGCCACACGACGAACGCGACGGTGCCGACGGCGACGGTGACCAGCGCGGCGACGGCGGCGATCAGCGGCTTGCTCGTCCCGCTCTTGCCCTGGGGCGGCGGGAACTGGCCCGGCGGGTACCCGCCGTACGCGGGGTCGCCCGGCCCCATCGCACCCATGGGCTGCATCCCGGGGCCCATCGGCCCCTGCTGCATGGGGCCCGGCTGCATCGGGCCCGGCTGCATGGGCCCCTGTTGCATCGGCCCCTGGCCCATGACGCCCATGGACCCCATCGGGGGAGGGCCGCCCATGGGGTGGCCGGAGTCCATCCGCGTCCGGTCGAAGTCTTCGAACCGCGTCTGGTCGAAGTCGTCGAACCCCTGGGCGCCCGGCATGGCGAGGGCCCCGCCCGGGCCGGGGGCGATCTGCGTCGCCTCGGGGCCCGGAAGGGCCGGGGGCAGCGCGGCGCCGGGCGGCTGCTGGCCCCACACCTGCGTGGCGTCGGCCTCCGCCTCCGGCTTGCGCGGCTGCGCGAACCACGAGTCCGGGACGATCGACTCGGTGCGGGGGGCCTGATCCTGGAGCCCGAACGGGTTCGACCCGCCGGCGCCCGGCGGCATCGGGCCCGCGGCCGGAGGAGCGGGGTCGCCCGCGGGCGGCGACTGCTGACCGCCTCCCCACGCGGGCGGCGGGGACGCGGTGCTGAAGCCGCCGGACGGGTCGTCGTCCGCGTCGGGGTCGAACGTCCAGGCGGCGGTGTCGTCGGGGTCGCGCGGCGGCAGCGGGGACGCGACGGCGGGCGTCGGCGCCGACGCGGACGCGGGCGGCTCGGCGTACAGCCGCAGCACGGGCTGCGCCGGAGCCTCGGACGAGCCCTGCGGGCCGGACTGCGGGCCGGACTGCGGCATGCCCTGCGGGCCGGGGTGGTGCTTCCCCAGGTCGGGGGCCGCGGGCGGCTGCGGGCTCGGGGCCCAGGACGAGGCGGGCGGCGGCACCATCATCGTCCGCTCGCCGAGCGGGTCGGCGCCGCCGGCGAGACCCCCCGCCGCGGGGGCGTCCGCGACCGGAGCCCCCAGCGGGACGGCGGGTCCGACCGAGTACACGTCGATCGGCGCCTCGCAGTGCGAACACTTGCCGAGCGTCCCAGGCGTGTCATTACCGCACGTCGGACACTGCATCGCTCAGACCTCGCCTTATAGCCGCTTGCCCACGCTTGCGATCCAGGCCCGCCGCCCGGGGCGGGCACGCTCCCCGCGGTCACCAGCGGGGCTCCCGACAAAAGTAGTGGGTGACGCCGTTCTTGGACGCGTGGTTGGGAATCCGGCGCACCGCAGTCGGAGGTCGCACGCAATCACGACATGTCGGTACTGGTCAAGATTGCTGTCGCTGGTTTACCGAGATCACTGTGATGCTGCTCACATTGTGCACCCGTGGTGCGGAGCACGCCCCCCGAACCGCCCGGCGCGCCGCGAAAGCCCCACTCAGCGGCTAGGCTCGGAGCGGTTTCCCGGCGCATCCAGAGAAGACGGAGTCCATGAGCGATCTTCCGCTGCGTTCGCAGCTGGCCGTCGCGCTCGGTCGTACGGCCGCCAAGATGTCCCGAATGGCAGGCCGCGGGGACGGCTCGGTGATCGGCGGCCGGGTCGGCCTCCGGCTCGACCCCGAGCTGCTGACCAGGCTCGCCAAGGACCGCAAGCTCGTCCTCGTCAGCGCCACCAACGGCAAGACGACGACGACCCGGCTGATCACCTCGGCGATGACACCGCTCGGCGAGGTCGCCACCAACGCGTTCGGCGCGAACATGCCGACCGGGCACGTGTCGGCGCTGGCGTCCGCCCCGTCCGCCCGCTACGGCGTGCTGGAGTGCGACGAGAAGTACGTCCCGATGGTCCTGAGGGAGACCGGCGCGAACGTCGTCGCGCTGATGAACCTCAGCCGCGACCAGATGGACCGCGCCGCCGAGATCTGGCTGCTGGCCGGCAAGTGGCGGCGCGCGCTGGAGGCGTCCCCGACCAGCCACGTCATCGCCAACTGCGACGACCCACTGGTCACCTGGGGCGCGTCCACCGCCAAGAGCGTCACGTGGGTCGCCGCGGGCCAGCACTGGCGCGAGGACTCCTGGTGCTGCCCCGAGTGCGGCGGCCCCCTCGACCGGCAGGACACCGACGAGGACAGCGACTGGCGCTGCCGGCAGTGCCACTTCTCCCGCCCCCGCCCCGACTGGGCGCTCAAGGGCGACACGATCACCGCCCCGGACGGCCGCGCGTACTCGCTCGCGGGGCTGTCCCTGCCCGGCCGCGCGAACCGCTCGAACGCGCTCATCGCCCTCGCGGTGGTGGCGCAGTTCGGCGTCCCGCCCGAGCAGGCCCTGCCACTGCTGTCGCAGGTCACCTCCGTCGCCGGCCGCTACACGACGGTCGAGCACCAGGGGCGCTCGATCCGGCTGCTGCTGTCGAAGAACCCCGCCGGGTGGCTGGAGGCGTTCGACGTGCTGCAGCCCGCGCCGGGCCCGGTCGCGCTGTCGATCAACGCGCAGGGGCCCGACGGCCGCGACACGTCCTGGCTGTGGGACGTCGACTACCGCATCCTGCGGGGCCGCCCCGTGTGGGTCACCGGCGAGCGCCGCATCGACCTCGCCGCCCGGCTGGAGGCCGCCGAGGTGCCCTTCACGGTGGTGGACGACATCGACCAGGCGGTCATGGCCGTCCCGCCCGGGCACCTGGACGTGATCGCCAACTACACCGCCTTCCAGACCATCCGAACGAGGTACGGCCGTGTCGTCTGACCGCATCAAAATCGTCTGGATCTACCCGGACCTGCTCAGCACCTACGGCGACCAGGGCAACACGATCGTCCTGGAGCGGCGCGCGGCGCTGCGCGGCATCCCCACCGAGACCGTCAGCCTCCGGTCGGACGAGCACGTCCCCGCCGACGGCGACATCTACCTGCTCGGCGGCGGCGAGGACCGGCCGCAGATCCTCGCGGCGCAGCGGCTGCGGGGCGACGGCGGGCTCGCGCGGGCCGTCCAGTCCGGCGCGGTCGTGTTCGCGGTGTGCGCCGGCTACCAGCTGCTCGGCCACGAGTTCGGCGGCGAGGAGGGCCAGCCCGTCCCGGGCCTCGGCCTGCTCGACATCCGCTCCGGCCGCGGCGAGCAGCGCGCCGTGGGCGAGATCGTCGGCGACGTCGCGGCGGAGCTGAACGTCCCGCGCATCACCGGTTTCGAGAACCACCAGGGCGTCACGCAGATCGGGCCGAACGCGCGCCCGTTCGCGAAGGTGGTGCACGGCATCGGCAACGGCGACGGCAACGGCTTCGAGGGCGCCTACAGCGGCCGGGTCCTGGGCACCTACATGCACGGGCCGGCGCTCGTCCGCAACCCCGGCCTCGCCGACCTGCTGCTCGGCTGGGCCGTTGGCCGGCAGCTGCCGCCGCTGGACGACTCGTGGGCCGGGCGCCTGCGCGAGGAGCGCCTCCAGGCCGTCATGAGCTGATCGGTCCGCCATAACCGATCTGGCCGTTTCGGGGTGGTTCGCCCCCGGCGGACGGGTTCATCGGACGTTGCCCGATTGGGTCTGGTGCGGGGGGCCGGTCGCTGCCACCGTAGCGATCATGATCTGCTGCCGGCCCTCCCGCCGGGCGCTCCTGCGCTGGAGCGCCGTCGTCGCGGGCGCCTCGCTCCTCCCCGCCGTCGAGTCGGCGTCCGCGCGCGCTTCGGACGACGCCCAGCCGGTGAACCTCGAACTGGTCACCGTCACTGAGACCATGGCCGTCCTCACCTGGTACACCGGCGTCCCCGGAACGGACGACGGCCTCGGACGCATGCAGCCCGCGCCGTCCGACGCCGAGGTCCTCTACGGGACGCACCCCTCGCGCCTCGACCGCGTCGCCCACGGCCCGTCCGGCACCCCGTACCACTACGTCGAACTGACCGACCTGGAGCCGGGCCGCACGTACTACTACAGGGCCCGCTCCAGAGGACGGGACGCCGCGCCCACCTGGCTGGCCGCAGGCCAAGCGGCAGGCACGCCCTACGGAGACGTCTTCGCGTTCACGACCCCGCAACCACCCCCCGGCAGCCACCTCTTCTCGGTGGCCCTCTGCAACGACCTCCACCTGGGCGAGACCGTCGCCGGGCTGGTGGGGCAGCTTCCCTGGATCAAGGGCATCGAGCAGGTGCCCGGCCACCCGCCCTACCCGGAGGTGATGGCGAAGGCCCTGATCGCGGACGCGCGGGCCAGGGGAGCCGGATACCTTCTCGCGGCAGGGGACATCTCGAGCGAGGCGGCGCCCGCCGACCTCGCGAGCGCCAAGGGCATCCTCGACACCTTCGGGACCCTGGGCGACGACTACCTGATCGCCCGCGGCAACCACGACCGCGCCCATTCCGGGGCGCGGTACGGCGAGTGCAGTCCCGGCGAGCACCAGGGGAACGACTGCTTCAGGGACGCCTTCTCCCCGTCCGGGCGGACCTACTTCTCCCGCGACCTGCGGGGCCTGCGCGTCATCGGCCTCGACACCTACGACAAGCCGGGCGACGGCGGCGACTCCGGCGGCCTCTCCGCGGAGCAGCACGCCTGGTTCGAGGCGGAGCTGAGGAAGGAGCCGGAGCGGCCCACCCTCGTCTTCGGCCACCATCCGCTCTTCACCGAGAACGACCCGCTCTCCATCACCGGAGCCCACTCCCTCGACGCGGGCCAGTCGCTGCGGATCCTTTCTGCCTACAACCGGGCACCCGGGGTGTTCCTCCACCACGCGGGGCACACCCACCGCAACCAGCGGTCGGTGTTCCCGCTCGCGCCCCGGGTCGTCCAGCAGGAGGTCGGGGCGGTGAAGGAGTACCCGGGCGGTTTCACGCTCCTGCGCGTCCACACCGGCGGGTACGCCCTGAACTTCTACAAGACCCGCGCCGACGAGGCCCGCGCCTGGAGCGAGCGCAGCCGCCAGGAGCTGTCGGGGCAGTGGCCCCAGCTGTCCTTGGGGAACCGCTCGACCGACCGCAACACGGTCGTCGCCCGAGACCTCTCCGGCCTTTCCGGGGCGTGAGAGTCAGGTCTCGCCCCGCGTTCGGGTGCCTCGGGCGAAGGCCTCGGTGAAGGCGCGCTCGCCCAAGGCGGCGGTGGCGGCGGCGGTGACGCGGTCGACGTCGCCTCGCTCGGCGGGCGGGAGCGGGGCGTCCACGCTCCGGCGGGACGCGTCCGCCGCGCCGAGCAGTTCGGCGGCGCGCCCGGCGTCGCCGGCCAGGGCCGCCGCGCCCGCCAGCCCCTCCAGGGACAGGGCCAGCGCGCGGGGTTCGCCGATCGACCGGGCGATCCCCAGGCCGCGGGTGTGGTGCGCGAGCGCCCGCGCGGCGTCCCCTTCCAGCTCGGCGACGAAGCCGAGCTCGGCGGCCAGGAGGTGCTCCCCGATCTCGGACGAGTCGTACCCGTCCCGGATGCGGTGCAGGATCGCCCGCGCGCCGGCGAGGTCGCCCGAGCGGCGCGCCCCGAGGGCCAGGCCCATCAGCGCGTGCATCTCGCCGAACCGGTAGCCCTGCTCGACGGCCATCGCCCGCGCCCGCTCGTGCAGGTCGCGCGCCCGGTCCCAGTCCCGGCCGAGCAGCGCCAGCCGACCGAGGCCCGACAGGCGCGCGGAGACCTCCGCGCGCAGGTCCAGCTCCTCGGCGATCCGCAGCCCCTCGCGCTGGAGCCGCTCCGCCGCCGCGTAGTCGCCGCCGACCTCGGCGAGCATGGCGAGCGGCGAGACGGTCTGGAGCCGCCCCCATCCGTCCCCGAGCTCGGCGAACAGGGCGGCGGCGCGACCGCCCGCGTCCGCGATCGCGGCGAGGCGGCCCCGGACCTGTGCGAGCGTCGCGCGCAGGCCGAGCGCGGCGGCGGTGCCCCAGCGGTCGCCCGCCTCGCCGAACAGGCGCAGCGCGCGCTCGTTGGCGCGCGCGCTGCCGTCCGGGTCCCCGGCGTGGTAGAGCCCGTGCGCGTAGAGCCACAGGGCTCGGCCCCGCCGGACGGGGTCCGCGATGTCGTCCTCGCCCTGCGCGCCCCGAGCCGAGCGGTCGCCGGTCAGCAGCGCGAACGCCGCGGCCGGCAGGCGGAGCCCGGCCGCCTCCGGCGCCGCGTCCAGCACCGCCGACAGCGTGCGGCGCGCCTCGTGCAGGCGGCCTCGCAGCAGCCACCACCAGCACAGCGCCGTGCCGAGGCGCACCGCCTCCGCCGCGCCGGGGCGCCGCAGCGCCTCCTCCAGCGCGGCGCGCAGGTTCGCCGCGTCGGCGTCGAGGCGGTCGAGCCAGGCCCGCTGCTCCGGCCCGCGCAGGTGCGGCTCGGCCCGCTCGGCGAGGTCGAGGTAGTGGCGCAGGTGCCGGTCGCGGGCGCCGTCCAGGTCGTCCGCCTCGCGCAGGCGTTCCGCCGCGTACGCGGCCACGGACTCCAGAAGGCGGTAGCGGGGACCGGACGGCCCGTCCACCATCACGACCAGCGACCGGTCGACCAGCCGGGTGAGCAGGTCGAGGACGTCCTCCTCGCGCACGTCGCCGCCCGCGCAGACGGCCTCCGCCGCGTCCAGGCCGCAGCCGTCCACGTGCACGGCGAGCCTGCGCAGCACGGCGCGCTCGGCCGGGCCGAGCGGCTCCCAGCTCCAGTCGATCACCGCCCGCAGCGTCCGCTGCCGGGCCGGCGCCCCGCGCGGTCCCGTGGTGAGGACGCCGAAGCGGTCGGTGAGGCGCCGCGCCAGCTCCCGCACGCCGAGGGCACGGACGCGGGTCGCCGCCAGCTCCAGCGCGAGCGGGATGCCGTCGAGGCGCCGGCAGATCTCCGCGACCGCCGCGCGGTCGGCGTCCAGGGCGAAGCCGGGCGCCGACGCGGCGGCGCGGTCGGCGAACAGCCGTACGGCGTCGTCCTTCCGCAGCGGCTCGACCAGGTACACCGTCTCGCCCGTCAGCCCGAGCGGCTCGCGGCCGGTGGCGAGGATCCGCAGGCCGGCCGCGCCGCGCAGCAGCAGCTCCGCCAGCTCGGCGGCCCGGTCGACCACGTGCTCGCAGTTGTCGAGGACGAGCAGCATCCGCCTGCCGCGCAGCGCCGCCGACAGCCGCCGCACACCGTCGCCCTCCGGTGCTCCGGCCGCGGGGGCGCCGGGCATGTCGTCGCGGAGCCCGAGCACGGCCGAGACCTCCTGCGCCAGCTCGGCGGTGCCGCCGCGCCGGGCCGCCAGCTCGACGAGCCACACCCCGTCCGGGAAACCGTCCCCGGTGAGCCGCGCGGCCGCTTCGAGCGCGAGCCGCGTCTTGCCGACCCCTCCCGGGCCGGTCAGCGTCACCAGGCGCGCCGTCCCGAGGAGGCGCTCGACGTCGTCCAGGCAGCGGTCCCGGCCGATCAGCCCGGTGAGCGGGACGGGCAGGTTCGAACGCCGCTCCGGTTCCGGCGGGGCGAGCGCCGCGTCCTGCCGCAGGATCGCCTCGTGCAGCGCGGCCAGCTCGGGACTCGGGTCGAGGCCGAGCTCGTCCGCCAGCACCTCGCGCAACTCGGCGTAGGCGGCGAGCGCCTCGCCCTGCCGTCCCGACCGGTACAGCGCCCGCATCTGGACGGCCCGCAGCCGCTCCCGCAGCGGGTGCCGGGCCACCAGGCCGGCGAGCTCCCCGGCGAGCAGCAGGTGCTCGCCCGCGCCGAGCCGGGCCTCGGCGCGCTCCTCCAGCACCGCGAGGCGCTCGTCGGCCAGCCGGTCCGCCGCCGCCCGCGCGAACTCCTCGTCGGCGAAGTCGGCGAACGCCGCGCCGCGCCACAGGCCCAGCGCCTCGGTGAGCAGTTCGGCGCGCTCCTTCGGCTCGGTCAGCGCCCGCGCCCGCGCCGCCAGCGAGCGGAAGCGGTCGGCGTCGACCTCGTCGCCGGGGCCGTCGAGGCGGAGCCGGTACCCGTTCGCCTCGCGGACCACGCGGTCACGCCCGAGGGCGCGCCGCAGCTGGGAGACCTTGGCCTGGAGCGCGTTCGCGGGGTTGCCGGGCAGGTCGTCGCCCCACAGGTCGTGGACGAGGCGGTCGGCGGGAACGGCCCGCCCCTCGTGCACCAGCAGATCGGCGAGCAGCGCCCGGACCTTCGCCTCCGGGATCCGGACCGGCGCCCCCTCTTCGTCCCGCACCGTGAGCGGGCCGAGCACGCCAAACCGCATGCCAGCACGGTACCCGCCGAGCGCCCGCGGGCCGTCAGCGGACCGTCAGCGCCTCCGAAGCGCCGTCCGGCACGGTCGCACCATGCGAACAGCGGAGAGAACGACCGCCCCGGCCGGACGGTCCGGCCGGGGGCTTCCCCTGCCGGCGCTGCTGGCGCTGGCGACGGCGGTCTTCATCACGAGCCTGACCGAGACGCTTCCCGCCGGGCTGCTGCCCGCGATGAGCGCGAGCCTGCACGTCGGCGAGTCAGCGACCGGTCAGACCGTGACGATCTACGCGATCGGCACGGCGCTGACCGCCGTCCCGCTGACCGCCGCGACCGCCGGCTGGCGGCGCCGCCGCCTCCTGCTGACGACCGTCGCGGGGTTCGCCGTCGCCAACACCGTCACGGCGCTGTCGACCCACTACGTGCTGACCATGGCGGCCCGGTTCGCCGCCGGGGTCGCGGCAGGCCTCGCCTGGGCGCTGCTCGCCGGGTACGCCCGCCGCCTCGTGCCCGCGCACCTGGAAGGACGCGCGATCGCCGTCGCCATGGCGGGCATCCCGGTCGCGCTGTCCCTCGGCGTCCCGGCCGGGACGTTCCTCGGCTCGGCCCTCGGCTGGCAGGCCGCGTTCCTGACCATGACCGGGCTGACCGTCGTCCTGCTCGGCTGGATCGCCGCGTCCGTCCCGGACTTCCCCGGGCGCCGCGCGGGGGAGCGGACGGGCGGCGGAAACGTCCTGCGCGTCCCCGGGGTCGCGGCCGTGCTGTTCGTGACGCTCGTGTTCGTCCTCGCCCACACGATCCTCTACACCTACATCGCCGCGATCCTCGACGGGCTCGGGATGGGCGCGTCCACCGACCGCGTGCTGCTGGCCTTCGGGGCGGCGTCCCTGGCCGGCATCTGGGTGGTCGGCGCGCACATCCACCGCCGCCTGCGCGCGCTCATGGTCGCCGGGACGCTGCTGGTCGCCGCTGCCGCCGCCGTCCTCGCGCTGTGGGCGGACGTCCCCGTCCTCGTCTACGCCGCCGTGGTGCTGTGGGGCCTCGGCTGGGGCGGCGCGCCCACCCTGCTCCAGACCGCCGCCGGGGACGCGGGCGGCGACGCGGCCGACGCGGCGCAGGCCATGCTCGTCACCCTCTGGAACGTCGCCATGGCCGGCGGCGGAATCGCCGGAGGCGTCCTGCTGCACGTTTCCGGCTCCACATCGCTCGCCTGGAGCACCCTCGCGCTCCTCGCGCCGGTCCTCGCGACCGTCCTCGCCGCCCGGACCCACGGCTTCCCCGCCCACCGCTGACTTCCCCGCACACCACCTGAAAGGGACAGGACAATGGAGACCGCACTCACCGAACCGGCCCGCCTCGGCGGACTCGTCCTGCCGAACCGCCTGGTGATGGCCCCGATGACCCGCAACCGCGCGGACGCGGCCGGCGTCCCGACCGACCTCATGGCGACCTACTACGCGCAGCGCGCCACCGCCGGACTGATCATCGCCGAGGCCGCCACCCCGAACGCGGTCGGCCTGACGTACCCGAACATCCCGGCGATCCACGCCCCCGCCCACGTGGCCGGATGGCGGCGCGTCACCGGCACCGTCCACGACGCGGGCGGCCGGATGTTCCTCCAGATCCAGCACGGCGGGCGGATCGGGCATCCCGGCAACAGCGGCCTGCACCCGGTGGCGCCCTCGCCCGTCCCGCTGCCGGACACGATCCACACGCCGTCCGGGCCGCGGCCCTCCGTCGTGCCCCGGGAGATGACCGCCGACGACATCCGCTCCACCGTCGCCGACTTCGCGGCCGCGGCCCGCAACGCCGTCGCCGCGGGCTTCGCCGGGGTGGAGGTGCACTCCGCGAACGGCTACCTGCTGCACCAGTTCCTGTCCCGCGCCACCAACCACCGCACCGACGCCTACGGCGGCCCGGCCGAGGCGCGGATCAGGTTCACGGTCGAGGTGACCCGCGCCGTCGCCGACGCCATCGGCCCGGACCGCGTCGGCGTGCGGATCTCGCCCGGGGTCACCGCCAACGCCATGCACGAGGACGACCTGGACGACGTCTACCCCGCCCTCGTCCGCGCCCTGGCTGAGATCTCCCCGACCTACCTGCACGTCGTCTACGCCGACCCTGGCAACCCCCTCTTCCACACCATCCGCCGCGCGTGGCCCGGGCCCCTGATCGCCAACCCGGTGCTGCCGGACGTCACCACCGACCACGTCGTCCGCGAGTCGTCCCGCGTCCTCGCCGCCGGAGCCGACCTCGTCGCCCTGGGCCGCCCCTTCCTGGCGAACCCCGACCTCGTCGAACGCCTCCGCCTCGGCGCGCCGCTGAACCCCGTCCAGGACCGGCACCTCATGTACACGGGCTCCGCCGCCGGCTACACCGACTACCCGACCCTGGCCCTCGTCCCGCAGCGATGACTTTCCGGGTCGTCCGTGGTCATCTCCCTGACCGCTACTAAGGAGATGACCATGGACCTCCCCCAGGGCGACGTGCGCCTGCTCGAAACCGACGTCGCCCAGCGCCTGCTCCAGTCGACGATCCCGGCCCGCCTTGCCTACGTCGCCCCCGACGGGACGCCCCGCGTCATGTCGACCTGGTTCACCTGGACGGGCGACGAACTGGTGATGGCGACCTACCTGCGCTGCCCGCCGATGGGCATCCTGCGCCCCGCCGCCCGCGTCCGCGCGCTCCGCGAACGCCCCGACGCCGCCGTCACCATCGACACCGACTCCCAGCCCCCGGAGGTCCTCCTGCTGCGCGGCCGCGTCTCGATCACCGAGGTGGACGGCATGGTCCCCGAGCAGGCGCGGTCGGCCCGCCGCTACCTGGGCGAGGAAGGCGGCGCGGGCTACGTGGCCGGCGCCGAGCACCCGGAGACCCGCATGGCCCGCATCGCCCTGCGCCCCACCTGGGTGGGCGTCATCGACTTCCGGACCCGCCGGCCCACCCTCATGACCCCCTGACAGGCCGTCCGCCCGCGAGGACTCCCCCTGACCGGGCCGGCCGCCCCGGTCAGGGGGAGCCCTCGGTGGCGCAGGAGTCGAGGTAGGGGGCCAGTTCCCGGGCGACGGTGCGCAGGGGACGGGTGCTCCGCTCGGCCCTGGCCAGGAGGATGGCGCCTTCCAGGGAGCTGACCATCAGGGTCGCGAGGGCGGTCGCCCTGCGGGGCGGGACGCCCATCGCGGCCAGCTCGCGGGCGACCGGCCGCCGCCAGGCGGCGAAGGCGGCGGCCGCGGCGGCGCGGGTGGACTCCACCGAGTCCGCGCAGTCGACCGTGGCGGCGGCCACGGGGCAGCCGCGGTCGAACCCGGTCGCCTCGAACTCGTCGGTCCACTGGCGGACCATCGACGCGAAGAGCCTGCCCGGCGTGGGGCGCGACATGGCGGCCATGAAACGGGCGACGCGGTCGCTCGCGTAGCGTCCGGCCCATTCCACGGCCTCGTTGACCAGCTGCTCCTTGCCGCCGGGGAAGTAGTGCTGCAACGAGCCCCGCGGCGCCCCGGCGTGCTCGGCGACCTCGCGCAGGCCGGTCGAGGTGACGCCGTCGCGGCGGATGAGCTGGGCCGCGCTGAAGACCATCCGCTGCCGCGGGTCCCGCCCACCGGTCGCCAAGATCGCTCCTCCGAATTAACTTTCGCGGGCTATTGCCGTATCTACCTGGATCATTATCATGACCATTGTCATAACTCGCAAGGGCGCGAAGGTGATGGTGGACATGGACGCGGGTTTCATCGGCCTCGGTGTCATGGGGCGGCCCATGGCGCTCAACCTCGTCCGGGCGGGGACCCGCCTCGTCGTCTGGAACCGCACCGCCGCGAAGTGCGAGCCGCTGCGCGCCGCGGGGGCGGCTGTCGCGGCCGACCCCGCCGACGTCTTCCGCCGCACGCGCGTGGTGTTCCTCATGCTGGCCGACGGGCCCGCCATCGACTCCGCGCTCGGACGCGGCACGCCGGACTTCGCGGCGAACGTCCGGGACCGGGTCGTCGTCCACATGGGGACGACCTCGCCGGGCTACTCGCGGGGCCTCGAAGCGGACGTCCGCGGCGCGGGTGGACGGTACGTCGAGGCGCCCGTGTCCGGTTCGCGCGGACCCGCGGAGTCCGGGGAACTCGTCGCGATGCTGGCCGGGGAGCCCTCGGACGTCGACGCCGTCCGGCCCCTGATGGGCCCCATGTGCGGCGACGTGTTCGCCTGCGGGCCGGTTCCGCAGGCGCTCCAGACGAAGCTCGCCGTCAACCTGTACCTGATCACCATGGTCACCGGGCTGGCCGAGGCGTTCCACTTCGCCGAGCGGCACGGGCTGGACCGGGAGCGGCTGCTGGAGGTGCTCGACGCCGGGCCGATGGCCAGCACCGTGTCGCGCGCCAAGGGCCGCAAGCTGCTCGACCGCGACTTCGCCGTCCAGGCGTCCATCGTCAACGTCCTGGACAACAACCGCCTCATCGCGGAGGCCGCCCGCGCCGCGCGGCTCGCCTCGCCGCTGCTGGACGCGTGCCACGCCCTCTACGGCGAGACCGTCGCACTGGGCCACGGCGACGCCGACATGGCCGCCGTCGTCCAGGCCCTGGAGGCCCGTACAGCCGCCCCAGTGACCGTCGTCTAGGACGTCCCGAATCCGCTTGTCCGCCTTTGCGGCGTGGCGTTAGCGTGCCGAAAGTGGATCACTTCTCACGCTCGTGGACGGCGCTGCTCGCGGCGGTCGAGGGCCTTCCGGACAAGGACTTCGGGCGGCCGTCCGGGTGCGCCGGCTGGCTCGTGCGGGACCTGGTGTGCCACCTGGTCATCGACGCCCAGGACGTCCTGATCACCCTGGTCACGCCCGAGGACGCCGAACCGACCGTGGACGCGGCCACCTATTGGAAGCTCGTCGAGCCGCCGACCGGCGACGACCCCCTCGACGCGCTGATCCCGCGGCTGGCCGCCGCCTACGAGGAGCCGCGGCTGCTCAGGTTCCACCTCGACGACGTGGGGCGGGCGGCGGGCCGCGCGGCGCGGCTCGCCGACCCCGCCGCCCGCGTCGGCACCCAGGACGAGGTGCTGACGGCCGGCGACTACCTGTCCGCCTACGTGATCGAGTGGACGCTGCACCACCTCGACCTCGTCGCGCACCTCCCGGAGGGGCCCGAACCGCCCGCCGAGACCCTCGCGGCGGCGCGCGGGCTGCTGGAGAGGATCGCCGGAACCGCGTTCCCCGCCTCGCTCTCCGACCGGGACGCGCTGCTGGTCGGCACCGGCCGCCGCGCCCCGACCGCCGCTGAGCGGGCCGAACTGGGCGATCTGGCCGGAAGGGTTCCCTTCATCCTCGGCTGAGGGCTGGATCGGCTCGACTTCATACCCGCGGACGGTGCGAAGGAGGCCAGGTTCTGACCGCTTTGGTTCCTAGCGTGGACGTGTACGGAGACGACACGACCGAAGGCGGAGACCATGGACGTCATAGACGGGACGAACGTGACGGGTGAGCGGGCCGACCTGCTGGCGGAACTGGCCAAGGCGCGCCACTTCCTGCGGTTCACCACCAGGGACCTCACCGACGAGCAGGCCGGGCAGCGGACCACGGCCAGCGAACTGTGCCTCGGCGGCCTCATCAAGCACGTCACGTCCTGCGAGCGGAGCTGGGTGGACTTCATCCTGGAAGGCCCCTCCGCGATGGGCGACTTCACCAAGATGACCGAGGAGGACTGGAAGCGGCGCGCCGACGAGTTCACGATGCTGCCCGGCGAGACGCTGGCCGGTGTGCTGGACGCCTACACCGAGGTGGCGCGCCGCACCGACGAGCTGATCCCCACCCTCCCCGACCTGGGGGCCGTGCGGGAGCTGCCCAAGGCGCCGTGGAACACCGAGACGCACTGGACGATCCGCAGGGTGCTCCTGCACGTCATCGAGGAGACGGCCCACCACGCGGGCCACGCCGACATCATCCGGGAGTCGATGGACGGCGCCAAGAGCATGGGCTGACCCCGGGTCAGCGGGCGGCCGGTTCCTCCTCGCGGGGCTTCCTCTCGCGGCGCTTGCGCAGGGAACCGGCCTTGGCCTTCTCCTCCGGGTGGTGGTGGACGCGGACCAGGCTCGCCCCCGTGGTGAAGAGCAGGATCACCAGGATCACCCCCAGGGACAGCGTCGTCGGGATCTCGGGGACGGACTTGGAGACGTCCTGATGCAGGAACTCCAGGATCAGCTTGCAGCCGATGAACGCGAGGATCACCGACAGGCCGATCGACAGGTAGACCAGGCGTTCGAGCAGGCCCTCGATGAGGAAGTAGAGGGCGCGCAGCCCCAGCAGCGCGAACGCGTTGGCGGTGAAGACGATGAACGGGTCGTCGGTGACGCCGAACACGGCCGGGATGGAGTCCAGCGCGAACAGCACGTCCGTGCTCCCGATGGCGACGAAGACCAGCAGCAGCGGCGTCATCACGCGCTGGCCGTCCTCGTGCGCGAGCATCCGCCCGCCGTGGAAGTCCTGGCTGACCGGCAGGATCTTGCGGGCGCGGCGGACGAGGAAGGTGTCCTCGACGTCGGGCTCCTCGTTCCGGTGCCGGATGAGCTGCACCGCCGTCCAGATCAGGATCAGCCCGAAGATCAGGAACGTGAAGGAGAACAGGTTGATCGCTGCGGCGCCGACCGCGATCAGGACGACCCGCAGGAGCAGCGCCGCGGCGATGCCGAACAGCAGCGTCTTCTGCTGGTACTCGGCGGGCACCGAGAACTTGGCCATGATGATCACGAAGACGAACAGGTTGTCGACCGACAGGCTCTTCTCCACGATCCAGCCGGAGAAGTACTCGGTGCCCGCGGTCGACCCGGCGAGCATCCACACCGCGCCGCCGAACAGGACCGCGACGGCGATGTAGAACACCGACCAGAACGTCGCCTCCCGGATGTGCACGGCGTGCGGCCGCCGGACGGCGACCAGCAGGTCGAACACGAAGAGCGCGATGATCAGTGCGATCGTCGCGCCCCAGGCCCATGCGGGTATGTCGGCCATCCGGCGGCTCCAGTCTCGGGGGTGCGTCGGCACTCCTATTTCCGTTCTCCGGCCGTTCTACCGCCACGGCCCCCTGCCCCCGGCGCGAGAATCGGCTGCTGGAACCGGGTACGGGCACTCAGACGGCTCTGAGTACCCGCGCCGATGCCGCCGGGGGAGGCCGGCGGCCATGCTCTCGGCATGGACACCTCCCGCTGGCGCCCGCCGGCCCTCGCCGCCAAGGCGGCCCTCCTCGCGCTGCTGGCCCTCGCCGTCGCCTTCCCCGAGTGGGACCGGTTCGCCGACAAGGCGATGGGCGTGCGGGTGGCCGCCTACCCCGCCGCCGTCATGCTCGTCACGCTCGTCTGGGCGCTGCGCGGCCGGGGCCGGCCCTTCCCGTGGGACGTCGACCTCCTCGTCACCGCGCCCTTCGTCGTGGACGTCGCCGGGAACGCCGCCGACCTCTACGACACGGTCGGCTGGTTCGACGACGCCTGCCACTTCGGCAACTGGGCCCTCCTGAGCGCCGCCGCGGGCGTCGCCCTGCGCCGCTGGGCGGGCCTCAGGACCTGGACGCTGGGCCTGATGTGCACCGGCCTGGGCGCCGTCACGGCCATCCTGTGGGAGTTCTTCGAGTACGGCGTCTTCATCCTCGACACCCCCGAGACCGTCACGATCTACCGCGACACCATCGGCGACCTCATGCTCGGCCTCGCCGGGTCGGCCGCCGCGGGGCTCGCGCTGGGCCTGCGGAGCGCGCGGCCGTCCCGTGCCCGGGCGGGCGGCCCGGGGATGGACGTGCGCCCCGTGCCGCCGGACGTCCGCCTCGTGTCAGTGGACGAGCTCGTGTCAGTGGACGAGCTCGTGTCAGTAGACGAGGGCCTGGACGTCCGGAAGGGTGATCTCTTCGACGAAGGTCGGGGCGCCTGCGATGCGGATGCCGGGCAGCACGTCGTCCGGGCCGATGTCGCGGCGTGCGGCGCACTGGGTGCACAGCGTGACGCGGCCCGCGGACAGCACGACCCCGAGAAGGTCGTCCAGGGGAGTGGCGTGCGGCAGTGAGAACCCGGCGGCCCGCCCCGGCAGCGCGAACCATGCCGCCTCCCCGGTCAGCCACAGGGAGATCGGGACCCCGCTCGCCGCGGCGGCCGCCGCCACCGTGAACGCCTGGTTGCAGCGCTCGGGTGCGTCCGCGCCGGCCGTCACCTTGATGACCAGTGGTCTTGCCATGCAGGGCACTCTAGTCCGGTGTTCCGCGTAGCATCCTGCGATGTGGTCGGGTTGGTGAACGCGGGGATCCTCGTCGTCGTGCTGGGTCTGGTGGCGGTCGCGGCCGTCCTTCTGGTGATCAAGTTGGGCCGGCTCAGGTAGGCCGGGCGCGTCAGTCGAAGTAGAGGTGCTCGACGGCGACGACCGCGGCGCAGGCGAGGAAGATCGCCGCGCCGCCGCCGTACCCGACGGCCATGAACATCACGGCGCGGCGCCGGTACTCGCGGCGCGTCCGCGTGCTGATGGCGTACTGGCCGGTCTCCCTGTCCTTGCCGACGGAGCCGCCGGCCGCGGTGCCGAGGACGAAGAGCGGCTGGTCGGCCGGCAGGATCCACTCCTCGTACCGGTACTCCGCGACCTCCCCGTCCACGCCGGGCAGTTCCCCGTTCGCGGGGCGGCGCTCGTCCATCGTCCGGACGGCGCCGTCCACGGCCGCGGCGGACGGGTCGATGAGGACGTGCCCCGTCCCGTCCCGCAGGTGAAAGGGCGTCTTCGACTTCTCGTCGATGAAGACGCGCTTGCCCGACTTGGTGCGGGCCGTCGCCTTCGTCTTGTACCAGGCGCAGGGCCGGCCGGAGAACGGGGCGGGCTGGACGGCGAGGGCCGTCCCGCTGACCTGGCACGGGACGCCGTCGTGGAGCCCGGCGAGGCCGGCGCAGTCCGTCTGGACGGCGCGGTGCAGGTTGCGGAACCGGATCCGCCAGACCCAGCCCGCGGCCAGCAGGCCGGCCGCGATGATCAGTGGGACCACCATGCTCACGGTGAGGGTCGACACGCTCACATGATCGGGCCGCCGTCCCGGTCCGGACAGGGACGCCGGTCCCGGACCGGAGGGGACGGCCCGCACGGGGACGCGGGTGGTTTCGCGCGCCGCTACGCTCGGTGCCCATGGACGTTGAGCTGCACCCGGACCTTGAGCCGCTGAAGTTCCTCCTCGGCACCTGGGAGGGCGCCGGTGTGGGCGGCTATCCGACGATCGAGTCGTTCAACTTCGGCCAGGAGATCTCGTTCACGCACGTCGGGAAGCCCTTCCTGGTGTACGCGAGCCGGACCTGGAAGATCGAGGAGGACGGCACGCTCGGACGTCCGCTGGGCATGGAGACGGGCTACTGGCGTCCCCGGCCCGACCACCAGGTCGAGGTGACGCTGGCCCACCCCACCGGCATCGTCGAGATCTACGTGGGGAACGTGGCGTTCAACCGGGTGGAGCTGCACACCGACGTCGTCGCCCGGACGGAGTCGGCCAAGGAGGTCACCGGCGGCCACCGCCTCTACGGCCTGATCGGCGAGGACCTCGGCTGGGCGTACGACATGGCCGCGATGGGGCAGGAGCTCCAGTCCCACCTGTCGGCGCAGCTGAAGAAGGTCTCCTAGACCCCCGGACATGAACGATCCCCGGACCTTCCCGCCGGGTGGCGGGGCGACGGACAGGACGGGTCCGTCGGTCCGGGGACCGGGTAACTGCCTGGTATTCGCCGGTCACCGTCGCGACCGGCTACCCCCGCCGGAGGCGGGGGATCCGAGGCGGAACGGCGACTAGCGGACAGTCACCTCGCGAGTCCTACAAGCAACCATTGTTTAGGACCACCTCCTTTCGCGCGTATCCCGAACGTATGCGACGCCCGCGCGACGAGGCAAGAGGGTTTTCCCACGGCAGAACCGGACGCCGCAACCGGAACCGCCGCCCGGGATTAGACTCTGGGCATGGTCGAGTCGTGGCAGGAGGAGCTGCGGGCGAAGGGGTACCGGGTTACGCCGCAGCGCCAGCTGGTCCTCGAGGCCGTCACCAACCTGGAGCACGCGACCCCCGAGGAGATCTGCACCGAGGTGCAGCGCACCGCCCGCGGCGTGAACATCTCCACCGTGTACCGGACGCTCGAACTCCTCGAGGAGCTGGGGCTCGTCAAGCACGCCCACCTCGGGCACGGCCCGCCGAACTACCACCTCGCCGCCGAGGCCGAGCACATCCACCTCGTCTGCCGGGGCTGCCACACCGTCGAGGACGTCGACCCGCGCGCGGCCGCCGGGCTGGCCGACGTCCTCGCGCGCGACTTCGGCTTCGAGACCGACGTCCACCACCTCACCGTGTACGGGCGCTGCAAGGACTGCCGCGAGGCATAGCCGCGGCACGGTCCGGGCGCCCGCGACATAGTCTGGACGGCATGGAGAGCCCTCTGCTGCAGTCGCCCGGAGCCGTCGCCGCCGACGCGCCCGACCAGGAGGTCGCCGCGCACTACGGGGACCCGGCGCGGGAGCAACGCGCCCTGGAGGACGGGACGGCGTTCGTCGACCGGAGCAACCGGGGCGTCGTCCGCGTCTCGGGGCCGGACCGGCTGAGCTGGCTGCACAGCCTGCTGAGCCAGCACCTGGACGGGCTGAGGCCGTCCGAGCCGACCGAGGCGCTGCTGCTCAGCCCGAACGGGCACATCGAGCACCACCTCTTCCTCGTCGACGACGGCGAGGCGGTCTGGGCGCACGTCGAGCCGGGGACGGCCCCCGCGCTGGCGGAGTTCCTCGACCGGATGCGGTTCATGCTGCGCGTCGAGGTCGCCGACGTGTCGGACGAGTACATGGTGGTCACCGGGCCGAGCGGGCTCGCCGACGGTGGGCCGTCCTGGCCGGACGTGGCGGGCACGACGACGCGGATCGTCCCGCGCGGGCAGTTCCCGTCCGACCTCAGGCCGGCGGGGATGTGGGCCTACGAGGCGTTGCGCATCGCCGAGCACCGCCCCCGCTTCGGGCTCGACACCGACCACCGGACGATCCCGCACGAGGCCGGGTACGTGGAGACGGCCGTCCACCTGAACAAGGGCTGCTACCGGGGGCAGGAGACCGTCGCGCGCGTCCACAACCTCGGGCGCCCCCCGCGTCGCCTGGTGTTCCTGCACCTGGACGGCAGCGTCGACCGGCTGCCCGCGCACGGCGACCCGGTGGAGATCCCGGGGGGCCGGACGATCGGGTTCGTCGGGTCGGCCGCCCGGCACCACGAGCTGGGGCCGATCGCCCTCGCGCTGGTCAAGCGGAACGTCCCGGTGGACGCCGAGCTGCTCGCGGGCGGCGTCGCGGCGGCCCAGGAGGTCGTCGTGTCGCCGGAGACGGGCGCGAACGCGCAGATCGCCCTGCGCCGACGCCCCGCGAAACACGGGTAGCAGCCCGCCTCGGGTGCGAATATCGTCTGATAAGACGATTTCTGACTGAGCGCCGCCCGGGGAAGGTGGATTCCTACCGATGGTCCCGAACCTGGGGAAAGGGGAGACGCCCGCGATCCGGAGGGGAGGATCCCGGCGCCGCCCGCGCCGGGAGTCCGCGCTGGCGTGGTGGGCCCTGTTCGCGGTGATCGCCGGGCTCGCGTGGTGGCAGCACTCGTGGCGCGTCGCGCTGCTCGGCCTGGTGGGGTGGTGCCTGTACCAGTTCGCGCTCGTCCCGACCCTGTGCCGGGTGCTGACGCCGAAGGGCGCCGCCTGCACCGAGCGCACCCGGGGCCGGCTCTTCGCCTGCGGCCCGGCCCACCAGCGGCTCCGCAACGACGCGCTGTGGCGGCTCGCCGGGATCCGCAACCCGTTCCAGCAGGGCCCCGTCCCGGACGAGGGCGACACCGGGACCGTGGTGGTGGTGTCCTCGGACGTGCGCGGCCGCCTCGTCCCGCAGGATCGCGCCCTCATCCTCCTCGCCACCGCCGGGACCCTCGCCGCGCTCGTCGGGATGGTCTACGGGTTCCGCTGACCCGCGCTCACCGCCGGCGCGGTCAGACCTCCAGGAGCAGCGTGATCGGCCCGTCGTTGACGAGCGCGACCTTCATGTCCGCGCCGAACTCCCCGGTCTCGACCTTCGCGCCCAGCGCGCGCAGTTCGCTGACCACCGCGTCCACCAGCGGCTCGGCGACGGCCCCGGGCGCGGCGGCCGTCCAGGACGGGCGGCGGCCCTTCCGCGCGTCCCCGTAGAGAGTGAATTGGCTCACGACGAGCAGGGGCGCGTTCTCGTCGGAGCACGACCTCTCGCCTTCCAGGATCCGCAGGCCCCACAGCTTGGAGGCCAGTCTGCGGGCCTGTTCCGGGCCGTCGTCGTGCGTCACGCCGACGAGGACCAGCAGCCCCGGCCCGTCGATCGCGCCGACGACGCGGCCCTCCACCGAGACGCTCGCCTGGCTCACCCTCTGGACTACAGCACGCATGACCATGCATTCTGCCGCCATGGGAGCAATGACGCTCATCACGGTGGCGCCCACGGGTGCGGAGTCCGCCAAGGCGGACGTTCCGGCCCTGCCCGTCACCCTGGATGAACTGGTCCAGACGGCCAAGGAGTGCGAGGCGGCCGGCGCGGCCGTGATCCACGTGCACATCCGCGACGACGACGCGCGGCCGACGCTCGACCCGTCCCGCCTGCGGGACACGGTGACGGCGATCCGGGAGAGCACGGGGCTGATCGTCCAGCTGTCCACGGGCGGCGCGGTCACCGACCCGTACGAGGACCGCCTCCGCGTCCTGGACGCCGAGCCCGACATGTGCTCGCTCACCTGCGGGACGGTCAACTTCGGCGACGACGTGTTCATGAACCCGTGGCCGTTCATGGTGGAGCTGTACAAGCGAACCCAGGAACTGGAGGTCGTTCCCGAGTTCGAGCTGTTCGACCTCGGCCACATCGCGTCGCTGCACCGCCTCCTGGACAAGCACGGGCTCCCTTATGGCGGGCACGTCCACTGCGACCTGGTGATGGGCGTTCCGGGCGGGATGCCGGGCGACGCTCGAAGCCTGGTGGCCGCCGTGGACGCCCTCCCCGAGGGCGCCACGTGGTCGGCCACCGGCGTGGGCCGCACGTCCCTGCCCGTGCTGTTCGCGGCACTGTCGGCGGGGGGCCACCTGCGGGTCGGCATGGAGGACACGGTCACCTTCGCCAAGGGCCGCCCGGTCACGGCGAACGCGGAGCTCGTGGAACGCGCGGCCCAGGCGGCCCGTCTGGCCCAGCGCCCGCCGATGTCCCCGGCCGAAGCCCGCGCTCTCCTGTCCACCAGACCCCGCTGACGGCGCAGGGCCCGTCCGGGTGGGTCAAGCCGGGATGGTCCAACCTGACCGTTTTCGTTGAGCGTGGTTCCGCTTTCATGGGATCCGCCGGGTAGTTGACCAAGGAAGCGAGCGGGTCCGCCCCCGGGTGAGGCCCGTTCCGGTGGCGGGCCGCTTCGGCCTGCCGCCCGGGGCGGGAGCCGCCGGGCCGGACGCCGGGCGTCGTGTCGATGGAGGAGTGCGGTGGACGTCAATCCTGTGCTGGTCGAGGTGGAGCGCTCCGGGTTCGTGGAGTCCCGGCACCGGGGGGCGGCGGTCGGGCTTGCCGCCGACGGGACGGTGGCCGTCCGGGTGGGGGACGCCGAGGTTCCGATCTTCCCCCGGTCGGCGAACAAGCCGATGCAGGCGGTCGCGATGCTGCGCGGCGGCCTGGAGATCGGCGGCGAGCTGCTCGCGCTCGCGGCCGGCAGCCACTCCGGCGAGGACTTCCACGTCGAGGGGGTGGAGAAGATCCTCGCGGGCGCCGGGCTGGTGGCCGACGACCTGCGCTGCCCCGAGAGCTGGCCGATCGACCCCGCGACCCAGCAGGCGGTCGCCCGGTCGGGCGGCGGCCTGTCCCGGCTGCGCATGAACTGCTCCGGCAAGCACGCCGCGATGCTCGCCACGTGCGTCACGGCGGGCTGGCCCACCGACTCCTACCTCGACGCCGACCACCCGTTGCAGCGCATCGTCCGGGAGGTCGTCGAAGAGCTCTCCGGGGAGAGCGCGGCGGCGGTCGGCGTCGACGGGTGCGGGGCGCCGCTGTTCGCCGTGTCCGTCGCGGGCGTCGCGCGGGCGTTCCGGGCGCTCGTCCTCTCCGAGCCGGGCACCCATGAGCGGCGCGTCGCCGACGCCATGCGGACGCACCCGCAGTGGACGTCCGGCACCCGCCGCGAGGAGCGTCAGCTGATGGACGCCGTCCCCGGCCTGCTCGTCAAGTGCGGCGCCGAGGGCGTGGACGCCTTCGCGTTCGCCGACGGGCGCGCCGGGGCCGTCAAGATCGACGACGGTGCGATGCGGGCCCGGACGCCCGTGACCGTCGCGCTGCTGCGCGCCCTCGGCGTCCGCGACGGCTCCGACCGGATCGTCCTGGACGAGCTGGCGACCGTCGAGGTGCGCGGCGGGAACGGCGTCGTCGGGGCCGTACGCCCCGCGCCGGGCGTCTTCGAGCAGGCGGTCTAACCCCCTTCCGGCAGCAGCCGGGCCACCAGCTTCTCGATCAGCTCGTCGGTCGCGTAGGGCTCGGTGATGGCGGGGACGGTGAGGTCGTCCAGAAGCAGGCCGATCATGGCGAAGTACAGCAGGGCGACGTCCGTGGCGTCACCGGGCAGGCCGACGTCGAGGTGGTAGCGGATGTTCTCCGCGAGCTCGGCGGTGAGGAAGCCGCTGAGCGCGGTGTGCAGTTCCGGGCGCCGCGTCGCCTCCAGCCGCAGCTCCAGCATGGCGAGGTAGCCGGTCCGGTCCGCGCGCATGCGCGCGAGTAGCTGGCGCATCAGCTCGGTGGCCAGCGCGTGCGTGGGCGGCTGCCGCAGCGTCTCGGCCAGCGCGACGGGGTCGGGGGTGAGGCGCTCGCGGGTGCGGTGCATGACCTGGGTGAGCAGGTCGGCCCGGTCGGCGAAGTAGTTGGTGGCGGTCCCGGTGGGGACGCCCGCCTCGGCGTCGATCGCGCGCAGCGTCAGGCCGCGCGACCCCTCGCGGGCCAGGACCTCGATGGCGGCGTCCAGCAGGGCGGCCCGGCGGGCGGGGTTGCGTCGCATGATGCTCCATCACGTCCACTTGCAATCACTGCAACCACAGTACTAAGTTCAAACCACTCCATGTGGAGTACTTCGATTCAGGTGATGGGGGCAATCGCATGCGCAGGCTGGTCTACTACGTCGCCGCCACCCTCGACGGCTACATCGCCGGGCCGGACGGGCAGTACGACTTCCTCCCCTTCGAGGGGGAGCCGGCGAAGATGATCGTGGACGAGTACCCCGAGACCCTGCCCGCCCATGTCCGCGGCCCGCTCGGCATCGCGGCCGCCCCGAACCGGCACTTCGACGCGGTCGTCATGGGGCGCGGCACCTACGAGCCCGCCCTGACCGCGGGGATCACCAGCCCGTATCCGCATCTGGAGCAGTACGTCGTCTCGACGACGCTCGGCATCGACGATCCCGCGGTCACGGTCGTCGCGGAGGATCCGGCCGGCCTCGTCCGGGAGTTGAAGCGGCGGGACGGGCTCGACATCTGGCTCGCGGGCGGCGGCAGGCTCGCCGGGGCTCTCGTGGACGAGATCGACGCGCTGGTCGTCAAGCGCCATCCGATGGTGATCGGCTCCGGGATCCCGCTGTTCGACGGCCCCTTCGCCGTCGCGGCGTTCACCCCCGGTGCCACGCGCGCCTTCGACTCCGGGCTCGTCGTCACCACCTACACCCGCGCGGCGGACTCCGGCGTCCCGGCCTCCTAGCGGACCGGATGTCCGCCGGCGGCCAGGCGCTCTGGCGGCCTCAGGGGGCGCGGTCACGCGGGAGCGGTCCCCGGGCGACGCCCGGGGACCGCTGGGGTGGGGTGGTGAACGGAGCGGGCTTCCGGTCAGCCGCTGCCGTAGACGCCGAAGCCGGTCAGGGAACCGGCTCCCAGGCAGTTGCCGCCGAACTTCCAGTAGCCGGGGCCTTGCAGCGGGCCGTAGCGCGTGCTGCCGTCGCTGCACCTGGTGTAGGCGCCGTAGCGGCCCGAGTAGATGCGCACGTTGGCGGTCCAGTAGACGGTGTTGTGCCAGACGTGGTCGGCGGACCAGCCGTCAAGGGCGATGCGCGTGGCGGTCCGCTTCATCAGGGACGTGTGGGGCAGGGACTTGGCGGCCTTGGTGGTCACGGCCGCGCCCTTGGTGGGGACGGGTGCGGGCGGCGCGACGGCCCTGGCGGTCGCCGATGGATGGGCGCCGACCGTGGCTCCCGCGGCCAGCAGGCCGGCGGTGACGGCTGCGGCCAGCGCACTGCCGGCCACCTTCGCGGTGCTGTGCATGATCTTCTCCATCCGTTTCGCCGCGTCGAGCGGCGGTTGCGTGACTCGATGACCCCGGTGGGGCGCTTCTCCGCGGAGCCCTCGCCCGGCCCGTACTCCTCCTTCGCGATCATCGGGCCGGCGGCGTGCGCCTTCGCTGACGTCTGCGGCGGTCACGTGGCCGCACCGGCCCGATGGCGGGCCGGGAGCGTCGCGGGGAGCCAAGGCGGCGAGAGGGCGCGTGGTCACTTCTCGCGATCAAGTGACTACTGAAAGTTACCAACGGAGGCCGCGGGTGCGCTGTCCCGTCGGGGTGAGGTCCGTGTTCCGCCTGGTTAACAGGGTCGAACTCCGCCGGAGACAGCAAGAAGCGGCGTCACGCCCGGTAGTCGCACCGGGTGTGACGCCGCGTGGACGATCACTTGTCCGGGGGCCGAGACGTCCTAGTGGGCCTCGGGTCCCTGGGACGCCCTGAGCGTCTCGAACTCTTCCTTGTAGATCGTCTGCTCGTAGCAGACGCCCTCGGGCCAGGGCTTCTTCGGCTCCCGGCCCGGCTGGGGGTTGTCCTTGCGGAACTCCTCCGGCTGGCCCTCCTTGGTGGGCGGGTAGCTGTGCGAGAACATCCCCGGCCGGTAGGTGTAGTAGCCGCCCTGCTCCATGCCGCGCCAGTTGGTCTGGTCGTTCCTGCGCTGCGGATGCACCTTCCGGGACGAGGCGGCGCGCGTGGCGTACACCCAGGCGATCAGGGCCGCGACGATCAGGAACGGGATGATCCAGGCGAAGTAGCGGGCACCCGTGGGGGCCGTGTCCGCCAGCACAGGGTCGGCGACGATCGTGGTGAGCAAGGCGGACCACCTCCCGATGGCGTGAATCGGCCCCCCGCAGGGTCATTTAGGGATGTGTCCGCTGATGTGCGTATTAACCACCTCGGGATCCGGGGCAGCGGGCGCGCCCACCGTGCGGAGCCGTCCGGCCGGCAGGCCCGGGATCGCCAGGGCGAGGGAGACGGCAAGCACGCCCAGCATCGGAACGGTCCATCCACCGGTGGCGTCGTGCAGCGCGCCGAGGGCGAGCGGCCCGAGCGCCGCGATGACGTAGCCGACGCCCTGCGCCATCCCCGACAGCTGGACGGCGACGTGGGCGTCATGGGCGCGGAGCCCGATGAACGACAGCGCGGTCGCGAAGCCGAGGCCCTGGCCGAGTCCGAGGACCACCGTCCAGATCCACACCGTCGCGATCGGCGCCCAGGTCACGCCGACGAAGCCCAGCGCGGTCAGCGACACCGTGGCGATCACCAGGGGGCGCTGGTCGCGGGTCCGGCGGGCCAGCACCGGGACGGCCAGCGACCCGACCGCCTGGATCGCCGCCACCAGCGCCAGCACGTAGCCGGCGGTCGCCTCGTCCATCCCGCGGTCCTGGCAGATCGTCGGCAGCCAGCCGAGGACCACGTAGGCCAGCAGCGACTGCAGGCCCATGAAGACCGTGACGTTCCAGGCGAGCCCGGACCGCCAGACGAGCGCCGCGACACCGGTCGGCGCGGCAGCGGGCGGGGCCGACCGGGCCGCGCGCGCCGCCCGCCGCGCCCTCGGCAGCCACAGCGCACCCGCGAGCACCGCCGGGATCGCGAGCAGGCCGAGCGGCAACCGCCACGTGGCGTCGAACAGGTTCTCCACCGGCACGGCGAATCCGGACGACAGGCTCGCGCCGCTCGAGATCGCGACCGTGTAGACCGCCGTCACCGTCGTGATGTGGGCCGGGTGGTCCCGCTTGATGATCGCCGGCATCGCGATGTTGCCGATGCTGATCGCGATCCCCGCCACCAGGGAGCCGGCGAACAGCGGGAACGCGCCGCCCGGCAGCCGCAGCAGCAGCCCGGCGACCAGCAGCGCCATCGCGCACACCACCAGCGTCTCGGGACGCGGCGGGCGCCGCAGGAAGGCGGCGACGAGCCCGTAGGAGCCGAAGAAGGCGAGCGGCAGCGTGGTGAGCGCGCCCGCCGCCGTGCCCGACAGATGGAAGTCGTCGCTGATCTCGGTCAGCAGCGGTCCGACCGCCGCGACCGCGGGCCGCAGGTTGACGGCCAGCATGACGATCATCAGCAGGGCGCCGGCGAGCCCGGCGCGCCTCGCGGTCACGCCTCCTCCCCGGCGGTGCCCACACCGCCGAGCAGGGATTCCAGGACGGCGAGGGTCGGCTCCACCACGGCGGCGGCGGCCGACGCGGCGGCCTCCGGGTCGCCCGCCGCGATCGCGTCCAGCACGGCGCGGTGCCGGGCCGGGCCCGCCTCGGGGACCTCGTGGTCCAGCCTGATCGCGCGCATCGACTCGTGCAGCCGGTCGATGAAGAACCGCATCGCCTCGATCAGCACCGGGTTCCGCGACGCCTCCGCGACGCCGAGGTGGAACCGGGCGTCCGCGGCGCCGAACGCGTCCGGCTCGGTGGCCTCGTCGCGGGCGCGCAGCAGTTCCTCCAGCCGCGCGAGGTCCTCGCCGGTGCGGCGGCGCGCCGCCAGCCGGGCCGCCTGGACGTCGTACGCGAGCTGCACCTCGAAGACGTCCCGCGCGGAGGCGCGGGACACCCGGCGCAGCAGCGGGCGCGGGTCGCAGCCGCTGCGCACATACGTCCCGTCTCCGCGCCGGACCTCCAGCACCCCGACGTGCGACAGCGCCCGGATCGCCTCCCGGACGGCCGGACGGCTCACGCCGAGCCGCGCGGCCAGCTCCAGTTCGGCCGGGATCCGCCGGCCGACCGGCCACGCGCCCCCGCTGATCTGCGCCTGGAGCTGGTCGAGCACGGCGTCCACCGTCGACCCGCTCGGTACGGGATTCAACCCCACGAAAGGCCTCCAAAGTAAGATGTCAGACATCTTACGAAGAGGCCGATTCCTTGGTGGACCCGTGGTGACCGCTGGGAGGGGTCTCAGCGGTCACCACGGGCTTCCGGCGGCGCCCGCCGGACGGACACGGGTGCGGGGAGCCGGGTCCGGCGGGCGCCGGGTCCTCTGCGCGGCGCCCGCTCAGCGCAGTCTGGGGAGGCCGAGCCTGCGGCGCCGGCCGGTGTGCCGCCCCGCGCCGCCGCGCACCGCCTCGGCCGCCGCGCGGGCGGCCTCCTCCTCCGCTCGCGCCTGCTCGATGTGTGCCATGACCTCCCGGTGCGTCACCGACGGGGCCGGGTCGCGGCGCGTCCGCTGGGACGGGCTGCCGAGGATCACCCCGCCCATGACGGGACCGCGGTGCGGGAGGCCGTCGGGAGTGTGCGGGTAGCGGTGGCGCTTGCGCGAGGTCATGAGGACGACCGTCACCCAGGCGATGAGCGCCACGAAGATGACGGCCGGGCCGATTGCCAGGAAGTAGGCGTCCCCGAGGCGGTCGGACTGGCTGCCCTCGGGGCCGGTGAACGCGATGCCGAGGAGGGCCGAGCCGCCGCGCAGGGAGCCGCTCGGCCCGGGGGCGGCGAGCCCGGGGGCGGCGAGCCCGGGGGCGGCGAGCACCGCGCTGGCGACCATGAGGCGACACCTCCTCGCCCCACGCTTTACCCCGCGTCAGGCGGTTAACCGCCCGGCGCCGTCACAGCCCGCGCGACTGGGAGATCGAACCCGACGTGGCCAGCGTGAACGTGCGCATCGACTCGGCGAACTTCGACAGGTCCCACTCGGCCGGGCCCTCGTACCAGTAGAGGTTGTCGGCGCCCTCCGCGCGCTCGCCCGCGTCCTTCACCGTCTCCGCCCACTTCGCCACGAGGTCGAAGACCACCGCGTACGGCAGGAAACGCGAGAACAGCGCGATCCGCTGGCGCGCCGCCATGGACCCGTCGTCCGGGATGGCGCCGCGCTCCAGGAACGCGCGGAAACCGATCGTGTGCGCGAGGACCGTGGCGCCCCGCGACGTCTTCGCCGGCATGTACTGCCCGCCGTACGCCAGCGCCGCGCCCGCGATGATCAGCGCGAGCCCGGCCAGCGCCCACTCGGTGGTGAGCGCCAGCGCGACCGTCCCGCCGATGCCGAGCACCGTCACGAGGATGCCCGCGAGCGTCCACCGGGACCGGACGGTGTCCGGCCGCCGCGCGAACCAGCCCTGCTTCACCACGTCGTCGTACATCGCTGACCTGACCTGCGCCAGCTTCGTCGCGAACGTCCCGCCGAGGGCCGACAGCGCGACGGCGTCGAGCGCGGTCCCGTCCGGCGCGGTCAGCAGGGAGTCCAGCAGGATCCGCTCGTAGGGGAGCAGGTCGGTCTGCGGGCGGTCGAGGCGGCGCAGCGTCCAGTCGAGGCGGCCGGTGACGGCCCGGTCCTCCTCCTCGATCAGCAGGTAGCCGCGCACCGCGAGGTCGACGATCGTCGCGGTCACGTCGATCACGTCGGCCTGCTCGTCGATCAGCGTGCCGATCTGGCCGGGGCGCACCCCGTTCGGCGGCTCGAACTCCGACCCCGCCACCGGCACCTGGTCGCCCTCGGCGGCCCGCTTGCCGACGGTCCGCGCGTCCCGCCCGCGCAGCAGGTAGAGGGCGGCGACGCCGCCCACGAGCAGCACCAGCAGGCCGGCCAGCGCCGATCCGGTCACGGCGTTAACGGAGAACGCGGTCGCGACCGTGTGCCGGCGCTCGTAGATGGCGTGCCCGCCCGTCGTCCCGGCGGGCAGGCCGGCGACGACGGTCAGGTACTCGCCGGGCAGCATCCCCTGCTGCGCGAACACGCCCTGGGTGTGCGTGTGGTTCGTGTAGTACTGCGTGCAGCCGATCGTGCTGCCGATCGGGCCGGTGAAGCAGTTGACGTTGCGGATCATCGCGCCGCCGTCGACGACCGCCTTCGCCTCGTCCAGCGGGACCTTCCAGCCGCCGACCACCGGCCAGCGCAGCTCCTCCGCCGCGCCCATCCGGGTGATCGCGCCGCGCACCTGGTACTCCAGGACGACCGTGTGGTCGCCCGTCAGCTTCCGGTCGCCCGCGACCTTGACGATGGTGTTCAGGCCCTTGGGAGAGGACGTGGCCTTGGACGGGCCGCCGTCCGGGCTGGCCGCCCGCAGGTTCTCGATCCTGTAGACGCGGTCCTCGGTGACGCTCTCGTGCACCCGCGTCGGGTACGTCCGCTGGAAGCCGTCGTGCCCGGCGAACCGGTAGACGATCGTCTCCTTCACCCTGACCGTGCCGCCGCCGCCCGCGGTGAGGACGACGTCGTCCTTCAGCACCCGCTCCGCCGCCAGGGCGGACGTCGCCGCCCTGGGCGCACCGGCCCCGGACGCCGTGCCGCCGGCCTGGGACGCGGCCGCGGACGTGCTGGTCAGCAGGGGCACGGCCACCGCCGCCGAGAGCACCAGGGCCGCCGGACGTGACCGGAACATCGCCGCAAGAGCAGACATGGCCGCAAATGGTATCGGGAATGCGTGCGATGATTCTGCGCTATGGCAGGTCATTACCCCCCGCCGCCCCCTCCGCCGCGGCCCCCGGCGCCGCCCTACGGCCGGCCGCCCTACGGTGGGCCGCCGCAGGGGAGACCGCCGTACGGCGCTCCGGGGTACGGGCCTCCTGCCTACGGGCCGCCTCCGCAGTACCGGTACGTCCCGCTGCGCCCGCCGCCCCGCCGCAGCGCGGGCGGGACGATCGCGGGCATCTTCGGCGGCCTCACCTCCCTTGTCGTCCTGGTGATCCTCGCGCTCTCGTTCGTCAGCGGGAGCCGGGACGCGGTCGGCGGCACCGGGACCTCCACCACGTCCGGCGGCCCCTCGACGCCGCGCGAGAAGGCGACCAACAGCAAGATCTACCGGACGGGCGCGCTGACGTCGGTGAGCTGCCGCCTGCCGCGGATCCAGCCGTCCGCCGAGTCGATGCGCGGGTTCATGGACACCCTGAGCGACTGCCTGGACGCGGCGTGGGCCAAGCAGTTCACCAAGGCGGGCATCCCGTTCGACAGGCCCGACCGGGTGTTCTGGGTCGAACCGGGCCGCAGCCCGTGCGGCTCCTACCCGGCGCCCGGCGCGTCCGCGTTCTACTGCCCCGCCAACAACACGATGTACGTGGGGCTCCGGCACGTCGTGGAGACCTCGGGCGGCGAGCCGCTGTCCCACTACGCCGTCTACGCCCGGGTGATCGCGCACGAGTACGGGCACCACGTCCAGGACCGGGCCGGGATCCTGCTCTACGGCGACCGCCAGATGGAGACCGGCGACACCGCCACCCGCACCGAGGCGAGCCGCCGCATCGAACTCCAGGCCCAGTGCTTCGCGGGCGCGTTCCTCGGCAGCGAGCGCAGCACCCTGCCGATGACCCGCGAGCAGTACGATGCGATGGTCAGGGACGTGCTGGGCAGGGGCGACGACCGCCGTCCCCCGGAGAAGCGCGACCACGGTTCGGGCCGCCACTACGCGGGCTGGGTGGTCACCGGCTTCAACGGACGCGAGCTGAGGGTCTGCAACACCTGGGTCGCTCCCTCCTCCAAGGTGAGCTGACCGCCGGACGTTGAGTTCCTCGCACACGGGCGCCTGAGTACCGGTACTCAGGCCCTGGAGGAGGCCGGGACGCAGGCTCGTCCCATGACGACCTCCAAGCCGCCCCCTCAGGCCGGGTCCGCCGCGTTCTTCGTCCAGGCGGCGATCTCGTTCGCCGTCTCCAGCATCGCCGTCGGCGTCGGCGTGGCCTACCTGCCCGTCAGCGCGTGGGTCCGCGCCTTCCTGGCGATCGGCCTGCTGTACGTGATCACGTCCACGTTCACGCTGGCCAAGTGCGTCCGCGACCGGCAGGAGACCCAGGCCATCAGCACCCGGGTCGACCAGGCCCGGCTCGACAAGCTCCTCGCCGAGCACGACCCGTTCGCCACCCCGTCCGCGTGACCCCGTCCCCGTCCCGCACCCGGCGCCGCCGTTCCTGAGGGACGGCGGCGCGCGACCGTCGGACCAGGGGCGATGGAGCGATCTAGCTGGCATTTCCGGCATGTGAGGCGTTTCACCACGAAGTGCTAGCTATGGTGCTTGCAATAGCAAGCACCATGACGGAGAGTGGAGACATGGCGAGTTCGAAGGTCGGCTCCATCGGGGAGTACATCCGGGAGCAGCGCACGCGGGCGAAGATCTCGCTTCGCCAGCTCGCGGACGTGTCCGGGATCTCCAACCCGTACCTGAGCCAGATCGAACGCGGCCTGCGCAAGCCGAGCGCCGAGATCCTGCAGCAGATCGCCAAGGGGCTGCGGATCTCCGCCGAGGCGCTGTACGTGCAGGCCGGCATCCTCGAGGAGCGCGAGGCCGACACCGACGTGCAGGCCGCCGTCCGGGCCGACCTCGTCCTGACGGAGCGGCAGAAGCAGGTCCTGCTCGACATCTACGCGTCGTTCCTCAAGGAGAACGAGGCCGGCGGCGTCGTCGCCGGGCCCGCCGAGCCCGCCGTGCCCGAACAGACCGGCCCGCAGCAGGCCGGACCAGAACGCAATGGAAGGGATGAGGTCGGATGACGCTGGCCAGCAACCTCCGCGAGAACAAGGCCGTCTACGCCGTGGCCGGCGCCGGCGACTTCGCGGTGGAGAAGATCCGTGAGGTCCCCGAGCAGGTGACCAGGTACCAGGGCGAGGTCCGCGAGACCGTCGACCGCTACCGCGGGCAGGTCCGCGAGACCGTCGACCGCTACCGCGGCGAGGTCTCCCGGTACCAGCAGCGGGTGGACGCCAAGGACCTGCCGGGCGCCGCCGTCGCGTACGCCACGCACTTCGGCACCCGCGCCTTCGAGTTCATCGACGAGCTCGCCGAGCGCGGCAAGAAGGTCGTGCACCGCGAGGCCGTCGAGGTCGCCGAGATCTCGGCGGCCGACCGGGGCGCGCAGAAGCAGGCCCCGAAGACCCGCACCGCGCAGCGCAGGACGGCGCAGAGCAGGGCCACCGGGCAGTCCCGCTCCACCACGAAGAAGTAACGGCGCCACACGACGGAGCCCGGCCGGGAACACCCGGCCGGGCTCCGTCGTCTCTGCAAGTGCCTGGTCCATCGGGCCGCGCCGGTGGACGGTGCACGTAGGGTTGGGGCAGGCTGACCCGCGTGCGACCAGGAGTCGCCTTCCGAGACGAGCAGGAGCGCTGATCGCCGATGTCGGGCTTCAACGTGCTGGACTACTTCTTCTGGCTGCTGCTGATCATCGCGTTCGCGATGGAGGCGTGGGCCCTCATCGACTCGCTCACCGTGCCCGTCGACGCCTACGCGGCGGCGAGCAAGCAGAGCAAGAAGCTGTGGATGATCATTCTGATCGTCGCGACGGTGGTCGGCGCCGCGTACGCGGTCGCGCCGGTGGCGCTCGGCGCCAGCCCCATCGCGCTGCTGCTCGGCATCCTCCCGGTCGCCGCGTTCATCGCCGCCGCCGTCTACCTCGCCGACGTCCGTCCGGCCGTCGGCCCCTACAAGCGCAACAACGGCGGCCGCGGCGGCTCCCGCCAGGGCCCCTACGGCCCCTGGTGATCACCTGCGCTCCCCCCGATGACGGCCCTAGGGTGACGGCATGAGCACGGAGACCCTGGGCCGCACGACGCGGTTGGAACTGGACGACCAGGCCCTGCGGGAGTGGGAGGCGGTCGTCCTCGAAGCGGGCCCGGACGGCATCGTCCTCGACCGGTCGGCCTTCTACCCGGGCGGCGGCGGCCAGCCCCCGGACCACGGGGTGCTCCTCTGGCAGGGCGTCCAGACCCGGATCGCGGGCGTCCGCAAGGGCGACGACCTCGTGCTCATCCCCGAGGAGGGCGATCCGCTTCCGCCCGTCGGCACCGTCGTGCGGGGCGCGGTCGAGAACGAGCGGCGCACCGCGCTGATGCGCACCCATTCCGGCCTGCACCTGCTCTGCGGTGTCGTGTTCCGCGACTACGGCTGCCTCGTCACCGGCGGGAACATGGAGCCGCTGTCCGCGCGCATGGACTTCGACCTGCGCGAGGTCCCGCCCGGGTTCAAGCAGGCCGTCGAGGACGCGTGCAACGCCGAGGTCGAGGCCGACCGGCGCATCGACGTCAGGACGCTGCCCCGCGCCGAGGCGTTCGAGATCCCCGACATCATCCGGACGGCCACGAACCTGGTGCCGCCGGAGGTCCAGGACGTGCGGATCGTCGACATCGTCGGGCTCGACACCCAGGCGGACGGCGGCACCCACGTCGGCTCCACCAAGCAGATCGGCCGCCTCACGGTCGCCAAGGTCGAGAACAAGGGCCGCGGCTTCCGCCGCCTCCGCATCAAGATCACCGACTAGCGCGGCAGTCGCCGGCCGAGCTTCAACGGGTGAGCCGGGCACCGGGGGCGGGCGCCTCCGCCGGCCGGTGCCCGGCGGCTCAGGGGGAGGGACGCGACAGGGCGTCCACCGAGACCAGGCCGTGTTCGACCAGGTCGACGGCGCGGTCGAGCGCGGTTCGCATCGAGACGGGGTCGTAGCCCTCGCGGCGGCAGTGCGCGATGACGGCCTGCATGCCGCCGACCGCGATGCCGGCCGCGGCCACCGCGTCGATCTCGGAGATGCCGGGGCACAGTTCGCGCAGCAGCGCCTCGATCGCCTCCTGGGTGTCGTTCATGCGCTGGAGCGCCCGGGCGCGCAGGCCGGGGCGCTCCAGCATGAGGCGGATCTGGACGGGGCCGTAGTCGCGGTGCTCGGACACCACGGCCTCCAGGACGTCCACGATGCTGCGCCGGAGCGTCGCCACGGGCGTCTCGCCGGGGGTGGGCCGCAGTCGCTCGGCGACCTCGGCGAGGCGGTCGTCGATCTCGGCGAAGATCACGTCTTCCTTGGAGGGGAAGTAGCTGAAGAACGTGCGGGGTGAGACGTCGGCGGCGGCGGCGATGTCGGCGATCGTCGTCTCCTCGTAGCCGCGCTCGGCGAACAGGCGCAGCGCGGCCGTCGCGATGGCCTGCCGGGTGCGCATCTTCTTGCGCTCCCGCAGGCCCGGGCGGTCGCCGTCCTCCTCCATGTGACGGACGTTACCACGACTGCAAACTTGCATCTATTGCAAAAATGCACGGATGGGTGTTCTCTGCCGTCATGGCGCGATTCCTGGGGGTGCTCGGACGGCTCTGCGTGCGGAGGCGCCGCGCGGTGTTCGAGCTCTGGGTCGCCCTCATGCTCGGCGCGGGCGTCCTCGGCGTCATGCACGGGGGCATGTTCGTCCAGCAGAGCACGCTGCCCGGCACCGAGACCCAGCGCGCCCTCGACACGCTCCGGCAGGACTTCCCCGCGATGACCGGGCCGACCGCGACCGTCGTGTTCCACGAGACCCGCGAGGCGAGCCCCGCCGACTGGCGGGTGGCGCTCACCGTCGGCCAGTCGATCGACAACATCTCCAGGCTGAAGAGGGTCGCCTACGTCGAGAACCCGTACGTGCAGGGGCTGGGCGGGTTGAAGGACGACAACGCCGTCGTGGTCCGGCTCAACTTCACCGGCACGATGAGCGACGTCGACCACGCCGACCTCGACGCGCTGAACCGGGCGGTCGAGCCCGCGCGGATGGCGGGGCTGGAGGTCAGGTTCGGCGGGATCACCGCGATGATCCTCAACCAGCCCAAGGGCGGGCCGCAGGAGGGCGTCGGGATCCTGCTGGCGATGGTCGTGCTGCTGCTGGCGTTCGGCTCGTTCCTCGCGGCGGGCATCCCGATCGTGGTGTCGCTGTGCGGGATGGTGGTGGCGTACTCGCTGATCCACTTCCTGGCGTCGATGTTCCAGATCGCGCCGACCGCGCCGATGGTCGCCGCGATGCTAGGCATCGGCGCCGGGATCGACTACGCCCTGTTCATCGTGACGCGCTACCGGCAGCAGCTCGCCGAGGGAGACGACGTCGAGACCGCGGTCGGGCGCGCCATGGCGCACTCGGGCCACGCGGTCGTGTTCGCCGGCGGCACCGTCGTGTTCGCGATCTGCGGGCTGTTCCTGTCCGGCATCGCGTTCATCGGCCGCATCGGGATCGCCGCCGCGCTGACCGTGGCCATCATGGTCGCCGCCGCGCTGACCCTGCTCCCGGCCGTCCTCGGGGCCCTGGGCCCGCGCATCGACCGGTACCGGCTGCCCCGGACGCGCCCCGACCGCAGCTCCCGCCGCTGGGCGGCCTGGGGACGCCACGTCGACCGCCACGCCTGGCCCTACGCCGTCGTCGCGAGCCTGGTCCTGCTGACCCTGGCCATCCCGACGCTCAGCCTGCGGTTCGGCGTGATGGCCGACAGCATGTCGTCGCCGAAGATGGAGGCGCGGCAGGCCTACGACATCGTCGCCCGGGAGTTCGGCGCGGGACACTACAGCCCGTTCGTCGTGGTCGCGAAGGTGCCGGGCGCGGAGAAGACCGTCGAGCCGAAGCGCGTGGTGCCGACGGTCAGGGCCGGCGAGGGACTGTCCGGCCTGACGGGTCCGGCGGCGCCCGAGCCGAGCCCGTCCCCGAAGCCGTCGCTTCCCAAGGGCGCGCCGGACCCGGACAAGAAGCCCGACAAGCGCGCGGTCCTCGTCGGCCAGGAGCTGCGGCAGAAGCTCTCCGAGGCGCCGGGCGTGGTGTTCGTCGGGGAGCCCGCCGTGACCGGCACCACGGCGATCGTCCAGGTCATCCCAAGGGACGCCCCGCACGCCCAGTCGACGACCGATCTCGTCCACCGCCTGCGGAAGACGGAGATCCGCGACGTGCGGGAGGCCCATCCGGGCACCCGGATCTACCTCGGCGGCGAGAACCCCGCGATCATCGACATCGCCACCACGGTCGGCGAGCGCATGCCGGTCGTCGTGGTCGCGGTGGTGGGGGTCGCCCTGCTGCTGCTGGTCGTCGCGTTCCGGTCGGTCATCGTCCCGGTGAAGGCCGCCCTGATGAACCTGCTGTCGATCGGGGCCTCGTTCGGGGTGGTCACGGCGGTCTTCCAGTGGGGCTGGGGAGTCGAGCTGTTCGGCGTCGACCAGGCCATCCCCATCATGTCGTTCATCCCGCTGTTCATGTTCGCCCTGATCTTCGGGCTGTCCATGGACTACGAGGTCTTCCTGCTGTCGCGGATCAAGGAGGAGTACGACCGGACGGGCGATCCGCACGAGTCCGTCGTGACCGGCATCGGGGTCACCGCCCGCCTCATCACCTCGGCCGCGCTCATCATGATCTTCGTGTTCGCCAGCTTCGTCCCGCAGCCGGACCCGATGGTGAAGATGATGGCCCTGGGGCTGGCCGTCGCCGTCGCCATGGACGCCACGATCGTGCGCCTCATGCTCGTCCCCGCGCTGATGAGCCTGCTCGGCCACGCCAACTGGTGGTGGCCCGGCCGCTCCCGCCCGACGCCGCCGCCTCCGGAGCCCGTCAACGAGCAGCTCGAACTGGAGCTCATCACCTAGACCGGCGGCCGGTGCTAGGGGATCTGCTCCACGCGGACGCCGGGCACGGCCTCGTAGAGGCCGGGGTCGGCGGTGACCAGCGGCCAGCGGCGCCACCGGGCCGACCAGGCCGCCTGGGCGGCGTCCATGCCGAGGTTCGGGATCGTCGTGACCAGCAGCCCGGTCTGCTGGGCGATCACGTCGTCGAGGTCGTCGACGTGCACGACCTGCATGCCGGGCAGGCGCTCCAGCACGGCGCGGCCGTGGTCGGGGACGAGCTGCCAGGCGCGGGCGAGCGCCGTCGCCGGGATGACGATCGTGGCGTGCTGGGCGATGGACGCGCGGAGCCGGGCGCGGACGTAGACGGTCTTGCCGGTGGCGAGGTCCAGGAGTGCGGTCGCGTCGAAGACGTGACCGGTGATCACGCGACGTCCCGGCGGGCCGAGGGGCCGCCCTCGACCAGCCGGTCGACCATCGCCTGCTCGTCCGGGCTCGGCGGGCCGAACAGGTCGTCGATGGTGGACGCGTCCCGCAGGTAGGCCAGTTTCAGCCGCGCGCCGTCCGCGAGGAACCCCGACACCGAGGCGATCTTCTTGTCCTCGGCGAGCCCCTGGAGCGTGGCGGCAAGCTCGTCGGGCAGCGTGATGTTGAGTCTCGCCATGGAGCACACGATACACACTCAAGGGCCCTTCAGTGTGTACTCGGGTCCTCTGGATGACATCTGGCGGTGCGGTGTCGATCCGGCGGGAGGCCGTTCGTGTAGGGGGTGGAACATCGGTGCCCGAGGAGGATGGTGAGGAAGATGGACGAGATGCGGACGCTGCTGGACGGCCGCGGACTGGTCGAGTCGCCGCGCTGGCATGACGGCAGGCTGTACTTCTCCGACTGGTCGGCCGGCGAGGTCGTCTCGGTGGGCCTGGACGGCGCCGCCGATGTGGTGGCGCGGGTGAAGTCGCTCCCGCTGTGCACCGCCTGGCTCCCCGACGGCCGGCTGCTGATCGTCTCGTCGGAGGACGGGCGGCTGCTGCGCCGCGAACCGGACGGCTCCCTCGTCACGCACGCCGACCTTGGCCGGCCGGGGTGGAACGACATCGTCGTCGACGGCCGCGGGGGCGTCTATGTCAACCGCGTCGGCTTCGACCCGATGGCCGGGGAGGTCACCTCGCCCGGGACGGTCGTCTTCGTGGACGCGGACGGTTCGGTGCGCGAGGTGGCCGACGACATCGCGTTCCCCAACGGCATGACCGTGACGGCCGACGACTCCACGCTGATCGTCGCCGACTCCTACGCGAGCCGTCTCGTGGCCTTCGACATCGGCGCGGACGGGAGCCTGTCCGGGCGCCGGGTCTGGGCGGACCTCGGCGACGGCGCCCCGGACGGCATCTGCGCGGACGCGGAGAACGCCGTCTGGTACGCCGACGTACCCAACCGGCGGTGCGTGCGCGTCGCCGAGGGCGGGGAGGTGCTGCGCACGGTCGAACTCGACCGCGGAGGCTTCGCCTGCGTCCTGGGCGGGCCGGAGGGGACCACGCTGTTCGTCACCGCCGCCGAATGGCGCGGCATGACCGAGGCCGAGATGGTGGTGCCGGGCAGCGGCCGGGTGCTCACGGTCGAGGTCGACGTCCCGGGCGCCGGACGCCCCTGACCGACCGCTGGGGTCCGGTCCGCGCCTCGGCCCCGCCGCCGAGCCCCGGTCAGCCTGCCTGGTCGTCCGCTCGGCGGGGCCGCGGCGCGGGCAGCGGGAACAGGTCCTTCAGCCTGCGCAGGACCTCCTCGTCGCCGGACACCGAGGCGGAGCCGTCCTCGATCGCCTGGCCGAGGGCGCGGCCGCCGACCAGGCCGAGGAACGCCTCCTCGCTCATGGTGACGGTCGCGTCCGGGCGCTGGGCGGGCCCGTGCAGCACCTCGATCGCGCCGTCGTCGATCCGGGCGTGGAAGACCTCGTCGTCGACACGGAACTCGTACACCGCGCGCAGCCCGGCGGCCGCCTCCTGGTCGAAGCAGGCCTGCAGCCCGAGCAGCGCCCAGCCCGGATGGAACGTCTCGTCCGGGCGCCGCTCGTCCATCGCCCACTTCAGGCCCCACCGGGCCAGCGCAAGGATCGCGGGCCCGAGCTCCTCGCCCGCCTCGGTGAGGGCGTAGGCGGGGGTGCGGGCGGGCGGCGGCAGCACGGTCCTGCGCGCCAGGCCCTCGCGCTCCAGCAGCTTCAGGCGGGCGGCGAGCAGCCCGGTGCCGAGGCCGCGCAGGCCGGCCTGCAGATCGCCGAACCGCTTCGGCCCGGTCAGCAGCTCGCGGACCAGCAGCAGCGTCCAGCGCTCGCCCACGAGATCGAGGGTGCGCGCCGTCGCGCAGTACTGGTTGTACGTTCGCTGTTCCACCGCATCACTCTAGGCGCGCGTCACCCCGGGCCGGGCGCTTCCAGGATCACGCGCGCGATCGCCTCCGGATCGGTGACCATCACGTCGTGCGGGCCGTCGATCGGAACCGTCCGGTACCCGAGGGACGCGCCGAACTCCCGGAAGGGGAACGTGTGCGGCTCGCAGTGGACGGCCGTCCCGGGGATCCCGTCCACGGCGCCGCTCAGGCGGGTGGCCTCGGTGAAGGTCCGCAGCGGCTGCGGGACGAGCCGCTCCGCCAGCCACTCCGCCTCGTCGGTGACGCCGAACAGCGCCGGGGGCAGGGGCGGGATGAAGCGCCCGTCCCCGTTCGCCTCGGCCGCCTTGCGCATCGCCTCCACGAAGAAGTCGGGGGCCAGGCCGAACAGGCTCGCGCCGTCGGGGCCCGCCCAGCCGTCCACCAGGACGATGTGGTCGACGGCCTCGGGCCGCGCGTCGGCGGCCTCACGGACGACCAGTCCCGCGTAGCTGTGCCCGACCAGCACGCACTCGTCGCGGACGGTGCCGACGGCGGCGGCGACCGTGCCGGCGTGGTCGTGCAGCCCGTGGTCGCCCCGCAGGTCCGGGACGAGCGTGCGCGCTCCGGCGGCGGCGAGCGCCGGGACGACCCGCTCCCAGGCGGAGGGCCCGTGCCAGGCGCCGTGGACGAGGACGAACGTGGTCATCGGATCTCCTTGCCGCGCAGCAGGGGGAGCAGCCGGCCGGCGAACTCCTCCAGTGCCGTGTCGTGGTCCTCGGCCGCCAGCCGGACGACCAGGTGGCGGGCGCCGGCCTCGGCATAGCCGGCCAGCCAGTCGGCGGCCTGTCCGGGCGGCCCGGCGAAGACGGTCTGGATCGACGCGACGAACTCCAGCGGCGCGTTGTAGTAGCGCTCGATGCTCGTCCGCAGCCTCCGCCGCGCCTTCTCCGGGTCGTCGTCCAGGCAGAGCGTCGCGTACAGCGCGGGGGTGACCGGACGGGCCGCCGCCTCCCGGACCGTCTTGTGCTCCTCCGCGTACGTCGCGGGGTCGGGCGGGTAGGGGAGCCAGCCGTCGGCGAGGCGCGCGACGCGGCGCAGCGCGGGCCCGCCGCTCCCCGCCAGCCAGATCGGCGGCCCTCCCGGACGAGCGGGCGGGGGAGCGAGCCGGACGTCCTCGAACGCGAAGTGCTCGCCCCGGTGGGAGACGGCCGCCCCGCTCCAGAGCAGCCGCATCGCCTCGATGGACTCCTCCAGCCGCCCGAGCCTGCGTGCGTACCCGGCGCCGACCGCCGTGAACTGGGCCTCGGTCGCGGGGGTGGGGAACCCGCCGCCCATGCCCGCGACCAGCCGCCCGCCCGACAGCCGGTCGAGGGTGGCGAGCTGGTGCGCCACCAGCACCGGGTGCCGCAGCGCCGGCAGCAGCACCGCCGTGCCGAGCGTGATCCGCTCGGTGGCCTGCGACACGGCGGCCATCAGCAGCAGCGGGTCGGCGCGCGGCCGGGTCACCGGGCTCTCGCCCGCCCAGACCGAGTCGAGCCCGAGCTCCTCCGCCCGGCGCGCCTGGGCCACCAGCCGCCCCGGGTCGTGCTCGCCCGACATGTCCTGCTCCCGCGTCGGCAGCACGTACCCGACCCGCAACCCCGCCATCCCGCCTCCCGACCGTCCGCGACGGCCCGAGCCTAGCCAGTTGTTTCCTGTTTTTGAAGTATCTACTTCAAAAACAGGAAACCGCTGGTGTTCGCGATCGGCATGGCGGGCGCCGGGCGCCGGGCGTCCCTGAACGAGCGCTGCCGGGGGCCGCACACGAAAGGGGACGGCGGGAAGGGGGCACCCCTTCCCGCCGTCGGTGTTCGGCCGGTGGCGATGCCACCGGCCGTTCCTCAGCCGCGCTGCCGGTCTTGCTCGGCGATCAGCTCGTGCGCCTCCAGGCGGCGGGCCTCCGCGTCCAGTTGCGCGGCGAGTTCGGGGCTTGTGGCTCGGACCTTGTCGGCGGCCTCTCGCGCCTCTTGGGGCGTGACGTCTCCTTGGCCCATTTTCGGTGCTCCCTTCGGTTGCTTGGCGTCCCAGTCGAACGGCGACGCTCCTACGAGCCGACCGTCCGAGGATCACGCTGGGCCGCAATCCGGGACGCGGACGAGCGGGGAGCGGTGTGCGGTGGGGGGTTGCGGGGTCGGCACAATCGCCTGGCATGGACCTCTACGACGTCATCCACCGCCGGCGCGACGTGCGCGGCGAGTTCACCGGTGCACCTATCCCGCGCGATGTGCTCGACCGGGTCCTGGAGGCCGCGCACGCCGCGCCGAGCGTCGGGCTGTCCCAGCCGTGGGACTTCGTGCTCGTGGGCGATCCCGCGATCCGGAGGGCCTTCCACGAGCACGTCCGCTCCGAGCGCGCCGCCTTCGCCGCCACCCTGGCGGGCGCCGCCGCCGAGCGCTTCGCCCGTATCAAGATCGACGGGGTCCTGGAGTCGAGCCTGTCGATCGTGGTCACCTACGATCCCGAGCGCGGGGGCCCGGCGGTCCTCGGGCGGCACGCGATCGCCGACGCGGGGCTGTACTCGGTGTGCCTGGCCATCCAGAACCTGTGGCTCGCCGCGACCGCCGAGGGCCTCGGCGTCGGGTGGGTGTCGTTCTACCGGGAGCCCTACTTGCGCGGCCTGCTCGGCATCCCGGAGACGATCCGTCCGGTCGCGTGGCTCTGCCTCGGCCCGGTCACCCACCTGGAACCCGTTCCGGATCTCGAACGGCACGGCTGGCGGCGGCGCAGGGCACTGGACGCGGCGGTCCATCACGACCGCTGGACGGAACCGGCGGGGTGACCCGGAGGCGGAGGGCCATGTAGGCCAGGAACGCGAGGCCCGCGAGCAGGTAGCAGTTGGCGACCGGGGCCAGCAGGAGGTGGACGCCGTACTCGCGCGGACCGCCGCCGTGAGGCGTCCACCACAGGGGCGAGACGGCGAAGAGGACGAAGGCGGCCGCCGCGCTCTTGCGGTGGCCGTTCCGCAGGAGCACCGCGAGGGCCGGGACGATCCACACCCAGTGGTGGGCCCAGGAGATCGGGGAGACGAGCAGGCCGGTCGCGCCGGCGGCCGCCGTCGCGCTCAGCCAGTCGCCCCGCCTCGCCCAGGCGGCGGCGAGCGCGAGCCCGGAGATGCCGGCGGTCAGCGGCACCACCGTGTACCAGCCGCCGATCTCGGCCGTTCCTCCCGATACGCGGGCCAGAGCGCCATAGGGGGACTGGTTGCTGATGTACGGGACGCCCACGCGGGAGGTGTCGTAGAAGGTGTGCAGCCAGTAGAGGCGGGACGCGTCCGGGGCGACGGCGTAGGCGAGGAGAGTGCAGACGGCGAAGGTCGCGGTGGCCGTCACGGCGTCCTTCGTCCGCCGGCTCAGCAGGAGCAGGACGACGAAGGCGGCCGGCGTCAGTTTGATCGCGGTCGCCAGCCCGATGCCGATTCCGGCCGGACGGCCGCGGGCGATCCGGTGCAGGTCGGCGAGGACCAGGGCGAGAAGGAAGAGGTTGACCTGGCCCAGGAAGAACGACTGCCAGACCGGCTGGAGGAGCAGGCCCGCCGCCACCACGGGCACGAGGGGCACCCTGCGGCCCGCCATTCTCACCGTCAGCGCGCACGCCGCTATGAAGGCTCCCAGCGAGGCCATTTGCCACAGCATGCGGGCAAGGAGGAGCGGCAGTTCGGCGAGCGGGACGAACAGCGCGGCCATGAAGGGCGTGTTGGTGAAGTAGTGGTCGGCCAGCTGCGCCCGGTAGAGGCCGGAGCCTTCCGTGACGGCATGGCCGCCCAGCCAGTAGATGCGGAAATCCAGGGAGTCGTAAACGGCGGAGAAAACGACGATCGCGAGGACTTCGACAGCAAGGAGGAATGGCGCCCGGCGCTTCATTCCGGTAACGGTGCCGCCGGGGCCGTTCACCGCGCATCGGGCCGCCGGACACATTCGCCAAAGGCGCCTGTGGCCCGTGGGACTACGCCTCCGGGCCAATGTGCCCGGAGGGGGTCGGCGGTTACGATCGGCGCATGTCAGCCCTGTCGGCGAGCCGCCTGAGCCGCGGCACGGGGACGGTCCTCGCCTGGAGCGGCGCCGCCGCGTACCCGGTGGTCCTGTTCCTCACGTTCTCCCATGGAAGGACCGCCTTCCAGCAATTGGAGATCCCCATCGCGGCCGGGCTCACGGCCCTTGTGCTCTTCCTGGTGCGGAGGCGGGCCCTCACCGCCCACGCGATCCTGCTCCTCGCCTGGATCCTCGCCCTGCTGGCGCTCCCGGTCGGGACCGTCGGCGGCCTGCTGATCCTGCTCACCGGCGTCTCGTCCGGTTACGTCACGGCGACGCGTCCGCGGAAGGCCTCCGTCCCCGTCGCCGTCGCGACGGGGCTCCTCCAGGCCGGGGCCGTCGCCGCGTTCCTGCGGGCCGACGAGCTCCTGCTCATGACGGTCCTGCTGGCGTCGGCCGTCACCTTCATGGCGGGGAACTCGGTCAGGACGCGGCGCGCGCACGCCGAGGCGATGCGGGAGCAGGCCACCGCGCAGGCCGTCGCGGCCGAGCGGCTCCGGATCGCGCGGGAGCTGCACGACATGGTCGCCCACAGCATCGGGATCATCGCGATCCAGGCGGGCGTGGGCGGACGGGTCATCGACACCCAGCCCGCCGAGGCCCGCAACGCGCTCCAGGCCATCGAGGCCACCAGCCGCGACACCCTGTCCGGGCTGCGGCGGATGCTCACCGCGCTTCGCAGGGACGACCCGGGGGCGGCGCCGCTCGGCCCCGCCCCCGGCCTCGCCGACCTCGACCGCCTCGCCGAGGCCGCGCGGGACGCGGGCCTCGCCGTCGACCTCCGGACTGAGGGCGAGCCGACACCGCTGCCACCCGACGTCGACCTGTCCGCGTACCGGATCGTCCAGGAGGCGGTCACGAACGTCGTCCGGCACGCGGGCACCGACCGCTGCCGGGTGACGGTCGGCTACGGCGACGGCGAGCTGGCCGTCGAGATCGAGGACGACGGGCGCGGCGGCGTGGTCGGCACCGGATACGGCCTCGTCGGGATGCGGGAGCGGGTCGCCCTGCTGCGCGGCGAGTTCTCCGCCGGTCCGCGCCCCGGCGGAGGCTTCCGGGTGGCGGCGCGGATCCCGGCGCCGGCGGCGGCCCCGTGACCATCCGCGTGCTGCTGGCCGACGACCAGCCGCTGATCCGCGCCGGCCTGCGCGTCCTGATCGCCGACACCCCCGACCTGGAGATCGCGGGCGAGGCCGGGACCGGGGCCGAGGCGGTCAGGCTCGTGGCGGAGACGGCCCCCGACGTGGTCGTCATGGACATCCGCATGCCCGACATGGACGGCATCGAGGCCACCCGGCGGATCACCCGCGCGGGCGGGGGCACCGTCCACGTGCTGATGCTGACCACGTTCGACGACGACGACTACGTCTACGGCTCGCTCCGGGCGGGCGCCGGCGGGTTCCTCGTCAAGGACATGGCGCTGGAGGAGATCCTGGCGGCGATCCGCGTCGTCGCGGGCGGGGACGGCCTGATCGCGCCGAGCGTCACCCGGCGGCTGATCGAGGAGTTCGCGGCGCGTCCGGAACCGGCCGCCGGGCGGCCGCGGCACGTGGACGGCGTCACCGGGCGCGAGCGGGAGGTGCTGACCCTCGTCGGGCGCGGCCTGACCAACCAGGAGATCGCCGCGGAGCTGTTCATCAGCGTGGCCACCGCCAAGGCGCACGTCGCGCGGCTGCTGGCCAAGCTCGGCGCCCGCGACCGCGTCCAGCTCGTCATCATCGCCTACGAGCACGGCCTCGTCGCGCCCCCTACAGGCGGTAGTACTACCTGACGTGGTGAGGGCGGGGACCGTCGGATAATCTGGGGTGCGTGAAGGGTCTGGGAGAGCTTGAACGCACGGTCATGGAGGTCCTGTGGGCGCGGGAGGAAGCCGGCCGCCCGGCGGCCACCGCCCGTGACGTGAGCCGTGCCCTCGCCGACGACCGCGACCTCGCGCACACCACGGTCATGACCGTCCTCGACAGGCTCGCGAAGAAGGGCTTCCTGGAACGCGAGCGCGACGGCCGCGCCTGGCGCTACCACCCGGTGGCGAGCCGCGAGATGTACGTCACCGAGCTCATGCTCGGGGCCCTGAACGAGACCGGTGACCGCGACGCGGCGCTCGCGCACTTCGTCCGCTCGGTGTCGAGCGATGAGATCGACGTGATCCGCCAGACCCTCGCGGGCCTCACCGGCAAGGAACCTCCGGCATGACCGGCACCGCCCTGCTCGCATTGATCTCACTGGGGACCGTCGGCGGGGCGCACCTGCTGTCCCGGGCCCGGTGGACGTGGCGCACGCCCCGGATCGGGATCGCGCTGTGGCAGGCCCTCGGGCTGTGCTGGGGCGTCGCCACGATCGGCGCCCTGCTCGGGCTCGCCCTGCTCCCGTACCGCAGGGGCGTCCTCGGCGGGCTGCCCGGCCTGTACGACGACCAGGCGGCCCGGCTCAACCCGGCCCAGGTGGCGGCCCTGCTCGCCGCGATCAGCCTGACCGGCGTGCTGCTGGTCATGCTGATGTTCGCGGTGCTGCGGGTCGTGCGGGCCCGGCGGCGGCACCGGGCGCTGCTCGCGCTGGTCTCGCGCCGCGACTCCTCGGTGCCCGGCACCCTCGTCCTCGACCACCCCGGCGCCGCCGCGTACTGCGTGCCGGGCGTCCGCTCGTCCAAGGTCGTCGTCAGCGCCGGGACCCTGGAGCTGCTCGACCGCCGCGAGCTGGCCGCGGTGCTCGCGCACGAGCGCGCCCACGCCCGCGAGCGCCACGACCTCGTGCTGCTGCCGTTCGCGTCGCTGCGCCAGGTGTTCCCGCAGCTCAGGCTGGTCGGGCGGTGCCTGGACGCGGTGGAGCTGCTGATCGAGATGGCCGCCGACGACCGGGCCCGGCACGGCCGGCCGCCGCGCGAGCTGGCGACCGCGCTGCTGCGCTTCGCCGCCGCCCGCCCGGCCGCCGCACCGTCCGGCACGCTCGGCGTCGCCTCGCACAGCGACATCCCGGTGATGGCGCGGGTGAACCGGCTGCTGGAGCCGCAACCGCTGCCCCGCCGGGTCCGCCTCGCCGCGTCGGTCGCCGTCCCGGTCATCGCCGTCCTCCCGCTGCTGCTTCTCGTCCTGCCACACTGATCGGCCCTAGTCGGCCAGAACCGTCCCGTAGAGGCGGGTGGCGCGTAGGCGGATCACCAGGCGCCGGTCCTTCGCCATCTGCTCCAGGAACGCCCGCTCGTCCGCCGGGTCGTCGAAGCCCGGCGTCATCGCGAGCAGCTCGCGACCGGTCGCGTCGCCGGGCTCCTCGCTGACCGGGGACAGTTCGGCGGTCCCCTCGGCGACCGCGAACGACAGGTGGCCCGCGCCGGAGGCGTGCAGCGCGGCGCTCGGGTCGCGCCGCAGCAGCCTCACCTTCGCCCGGTCGGCGGTCGTGGAGATCCGCAGGACGCGCTCGTCCGGATCCCACGTGTACACGACCGTCGACACGTGCGGGTGGCCGCTCTTCTTGTTGAGCGCGAGGACGCCGAACTGCTGCTCGCCGAGGAGGCGTGACAGCTCGTCCTCGCCGACGGGCTTGGGGCCGGGTCCCTGTCCGGGGCCGTACTCGGTCATCGCGATCTCCTTCAGACGTTGGTGGGGACGGTCTCGGCGGGCGCCGCGGCGGCGGGCGCGGGCCGCGGGCGGCACAGGACGAGCAGCGAAACGGCGACCGCCGCGGCCAGCAGGCCGGCCGAGACGGTGAAGGCCAGGTGGTAGCCGCCGGTGAGCGCGGCGGCGGTGCCATGACCGTCCGCCCGCAGCGATTCGATCCGCGCGGCGGCGAGCGTGGTCATGACCGCGACGCCGAGCGCCATCCCGACCTGCTGGACGGTGTTGAACAGACCGGAGGCGACGCCCGCGTCCTCGGGCCGGGCGCTGGACATGCCGAGCCCGGTCAGCGAGGGCAGCACGAGCCCCGCACCGGCGATCAGCAAGAACGGGGGGAGCAGGTCGGTGACGTAGTCCGCGTCCACCGGGACGGTCGTGAGCCACGCCATCGCGCCGGCGAGCAGGACGAGCCCGGTCGTCAGCACGGACCGCTCGCCGAAGCGGTTCGACAGCCGCGCGGACGCGAAGAGCGAGACGGCGCCGATCGCGACGGCGGCGGGCAGCATCGCCAGGCCCGTGTCGAGCGCGCCGTAGCCGAGCACCTGCTGCATGAAGAGGGCGACGATGACCTGGAAGGAGAACATCGCCGACAGTGTCAGCAACTGGACCGCGTAGGCGCCGGACACGTTGCGCGAGCGCAGGATCCGCAGCGGCATCAGCGGCGTCGCCGCGCGGGCCTGCCGGAGGACGAACCCGGCGAGCAGCAGCAGCGAGACGGCGCCGAGGCCCAGCGTGTGCGCCGACAGCCACCCGTACCGCTCGACCTTGACGACGGTGTAGATGCCGAGCATGAGCCCGGAGGTGACCAGCGCCGCGCCCGCCACGTCCGCTCCGGCGGCCAGGCCGAGGCCCCGGTCGCGGGGCAGCGCGGGGAGGGCGAGCAGGATCACGGCGAGGCCGATCGGCAGGTTGATCAGGAAGATCCAGTGCCAGCTCAGCGCGTCGGTGAGCACGCCGCCGAGCACCTGCCCGATGGACGCGCCCGCCGCTCCGGTGAAGCTGAACACCCCGAGCGCCCTGGTCCGCTCGCGGGGGTCGGTGAACAGCGTCACGAGGATGCCGAGCACGACGGCGGAGGCGAGGGCGCTGCCGACGCCCTGCAGGAACCGGGCGGCGACCAGCAGGCCGGACGTGGTGGCGGCGCCCGCCAGCACCGACGCCGCGGTGAAGAGCGCGTTCCCGGCGAGGAACAGCGTGCGGCGGCCGACGAGGTCGCCGAGCCGCCCGGCGAGCAGCAGCAGTCCGCCGAGCGGGATCAGGTAGGCGTTCATGACCCAGCTCAGCCCGGCGGGCGAGAAGCCGAGGTCGTCCTGGATGGCGGGCGCCGCGACCGTGACGATGCTGCCGTCCAGGATCGTCATCAGCATCGTGGCGGACAGCACGCCGAGCGCCGCCCATCGGGAGCGGAACGGGGACGGCGAGGGGGAGGACGGCAAGGGGGAGGACGGCAAGGGGGAAGACATGGTCATCTCCTGTTCGGAAGCAACAGGAGAGACCGTAGCAGATAGTTTTGTTGCGGACTATCTGCGATGGATTTACTTCTGGCGCTCGCGGGCCCGGCGGGCCGGGCGCGGGGCCTCCGGTGAAGTGGCGAGGTGCCCGGTGGCCAGCGCGTCCAGTGCCCGGACGAGCGCCTCGCGCTGGTCCGCCGGCAGCGAGCCGAGGGCGGCCTCGTGGACGCCGTCCACGATCTGCTGGCTGCGGGCGGCGACCCGCGCGCCCTCCTCGGTGACGGCGACGATCCGGGCCCGCCGGTCCCGGGACGACGGGCGCCGCTCGGCGAGGCCCGCCTTTTCCAGGGCGTCCACGGTCACGACCATGGTCGTCTTGTCCATGTCCCCGAGCTCGGCGAGCTGGATCTGGGTGCGCTCCTCCTCCAGCGCGTGCACGAGGACGCAGTGCATGCGCGGCGTCAGCCCGATCTCGGCGAGCGCCGCCGTCATCCGGCCGCGCAGCACGTGGCCGGTGTGGTCGAGCAGGAACGACAGATCCGTCTGCGTGCGGGCGGGGGCCATCGAGGTCATGCGCCCAGCCTACCCAAGATGGTTTCGTTCTAGATTATCTGGCAGCAGTCGCATCAGGTGGGATACCATCGACGCGTGAATCGCACCGCATGCCTCGGCTGGTGGCCGTCCTAGGACGGCCGAACTGACGCATGCGATCGGGCCGTCCGCCGGACGGCCCTTCCTCTTCTCGGTGACCCGGGCCGCCCAGGCGGGACGGCCGCGGACCCGACGAGGAGGACCCCATGGACACCACCCCCGAAGCCCGCAGCCGCGAGCTGGAGGAACGCATCGCGGCCGACCCCGGAGCCTTCCGGATCCTGACCGGCGACCGCCCCACCGGCCCGCTGCATCTCGGGCACTACTTCGGCACCCTGGCGAACCGGGTGCGGCTCCAGCGGGCGGGCGTGGAGCTGTTCGTCCTGGTGGCCGACTACCAGGTGCTCACCGACCGGGACGTGGCCGACCACCTCACCGAGTACGTCGAGGGGCTGGTCGCCGACTACCTGGCCGCCGGGATCGACCCGTCCGCGGCGACGGTCTTCCGGCACAGCTCCGTCCCCGCGCTGAACCAGCTCATGCTGCCGTTCCTGTCCCTGGTGTCGATCGCGGAGCTGAGCCGCAATCCCACGGTGAAGGACGAGATCGCGACGTCCCGGCAGTCGGCGGTCAGCGGGCTGATGTTCACCTATCCCGTCCACCAGGCCGCCGACATCCTGTTCTGCAAGGCGAACCTCGTTCCCGTGGGCAAGGACCAGCTCCCGCACCAGGAGATCACCCGGACCGTCGCGCGCCGCTTCAACGAGCGCTACGGGCCCGTCTTCCCGGTGCCGGACGCCCTGCTGTCGGCCGCGCCGCTCCTGCTCGGCACCGACGGCAACAAGATGAGCAAGAGCCGCGGCAACGCCATCAACCTGTCCGCCACCGAGGACGAGACCGCCCGGCTGGTCAGGCGGGCCGTGACCGACGCGAACCGGCACATCACCTACGAGCCCGAGACGCGTCCGCAGGTCTCCAGCCTGGTGCTGCTCGCCGCGCTCTGCCAGGACCGCGACCCGCACACCGTGGCCGCCGAGATCGGCGACGGCGGCGCGGCGGCGCTGAAGAAGGTCGTGACCGACTCGGTGAACGAGTTCCTGCGCCCCATCCGCGCCCGCCGCGCCGAGGTCGCCGCCGACCGGGCGTACCTGCGCGCCGTCCTCGCAGAGGGGGACGAGCGCGCCAACGCGGTGGCGGAGCGCACGCTGGCGGAGGTCCGCGAAGCCATGTCGTCCTAGCCGGGCCTGCCGTCCTACCGCGGGGCGATCCCCGCGAGGACGGTCGCGACGAGATCGTCCACGACGTCCGGGGAGACCCGGTGCGCGATGCTCCGGCCCTGGAACAGCAGCGACAGCACCGGCTCGTGGCAGGCGCCGACGATCAGCATGGCGGCCGCCTCGACCCGGGCGTCCGGGGCGAGGCGGCCGAGGCGGAGCTCACCGCGCAGGTAGGAGGTGAGCCGCTCGTTCCAGGAGCCGCCGCCCCCGCCGGCCAGCGCCGCGAACCGGGACAGGACGGCCGGGTGCGCGATCAGCCCGGTCAGCGCGGGCAGCAGCCCGTCGTGCAGGGCCAGGCCGTACGCCACGTACGCGCGCAGGTTCTCCTCGACGGTGCCGGCGCCGGGCTCGGGGAGCGGGCCGAGCGGCCGCGCGACCGACTCGGCGTGCGCCCAGAGGGCCAGCGCGAGCAACTCCTCCTTGTCGGCGAAGTGGTTGTAGAGGACGCCGTCGGCGACGCCCGCCTCCCGCGCGATCGCGCGGACGGTCAGGCCCGCCGTCCCGCGTTCGGCGATCATCCGCTCGGCCGTGCTGATCAGGTGGTCGCGCAGGGTGCGGTCGCCGGCGCCAAGCGCCGCCGCTCTTCTAGGTGACATCACCCCGCATCGTAATGAGCGAGCTCGAAGCCGTGCGCGGCGAGTTCGGGCAGGAAGTCGGGCCCGACGGCGTCCTCGATGTGGTGGACGCCGGGCGGCATGCCGTCCAGCCGCCGGACGACCAGCGCCGCGGCCAGGCCCGACGCTCGGCTCTGCCGCCGTCCCGAGAACGACCGCACCGTCCCGCCGGACTCGACCGCCACCGCGAACCCGTCCCCGCCCACGTGGACGTGGCGGAACGCGGCCCGCAGCGGCCCCAGGTCCCGGATCGGGACGAGGCGGGGGAGGAGCGCCGTCATGGCCCGCGAGTCGAGGCAGAGCCCCGTGCGGACGCGGCCGGGGAGCGTGTACTGGTCGGAGAAGGGGAAGCGGTGCACGGTCCGGACGCCGTAGGGCTCGGGGAAGCGCATCCGCCACGACCCGCCCAGCTCGGCGAGCGAGTCGAGCGTCCACTCCACGGCGGACGGCCCGTGCCGCTCGCCGGCGCCGATCAGGACGCCGATGTCCACCTCCCGGCCGCCGGACTCGCGGGCCAGCAGGTTCGTGACGCCCGGGGCGAGACCCACGCTCAGCACGGCCGTGGCGTTCCGCTCGACGGCGAGCCCGTCCAGCCTCTCGATCGCGGAGAGCACCGCGTGGGACGCGGACACGTCGACGTAGTGGACGCCCCGGGCGAGGCACGACTCGGCGACCCGGGCGTTGTCGGTCTCCGCGCACATGACGACCGCGTCGGCCGCGAGACGCTCCAGGTCGTCGCCCCGCAGGTCGATCCGCAGCGGGAGCGCGCCGGGCACGGTGCGGGCCTTGGCGAGGTCGCGTCCGGCGGCCACCACCTCCGGGACGTGCCCGATCAGACCCGCGACGACCTCGCGGCCGACCGCGCCGTAACCGCCGAGGACCACGACCCGCTTCACCACTTCGCCGCCGCGCCTAGGCACGGCGGGCCGTGACCAGCCACGCGGTGCTGCGCAGGCGGACGGCACCGTCGCGCTCGAAGGGCCGCATCGCCTCGGTGAGGGCCTCGCGCACCTCGTCGCCCGTGCCGTAGTTGTGGCGGATCGGGCCCCAGCCGGCGAAGAACTCCCCGGCCTCGCGGGCGTCCCGCCCCCAGATCTGCTCGGCCTCGACCTTCCGGCCCGTCACGCCGTGGAACCCGGCGCCGCCGAGGACCTCGTGGACGCGATCGGGGTCCGACAGCGACAGCGGCCCCCCGTGGCTCCCGCCGACCGGGGCGTGGCCGAGGGGCGGGAGCGCGGCCATCACCGCTCCCATCTCGGACTCGGCCATCGGCGTCATGCACAGGAACGCGAGCCGGCCGCCCTCGCGCAGGGCCCGCCGGACGTTGCCGAACGCGGTGACCGGGTCGGTGAAGAACATGATCCCGAACCGGCTGACGGCCACGTCGAAGCCGGCGGTGGGGAACGGGTACACCTGCGCGTCGCCCTGCTCGAACGCGACGTTGCCGACGCCCTGCCTCTCGGCGAGGGAGCGGGCACGGGCGAGCATCGGGCCGGACAGGTCGACCCCGGTCGCGGTGCCGAGGGTCGCCCGCTCCGCAGCCAGCCGGGTGATCTGCCCGTTGCCGCAGCCGATGTCGAGGACCCGGTCGCGCGGCCCGATCGCCGCCGCCTCCAGCAGCGCGCGGTTGAACCCGCCGTTCAGGGCGTCGTAGCGGTCGTGGTGCTCGGCCCAGTGCTCGCCCTCGTACCCGTTCCACGCCTCCGCCTGATGGGTGTTGACGATCTCCGTCATGGATCCTCCTTTTATGAACGTCTGTTCATGAACGTGTGTTCATAATGCGGGAGCGAGGGCCGCCCGTCAAGGCGCGCCGGCCCGGGGGAACCGGGCGACAGTAGAACGGAATTCTTCGTTCCCCTACGATGGGAGGCATGGAGACGGCACAAGCGCCCCTGAGCGGGCGGAAAGCGCAGGCCGCACGCAACGACGAGCTCATCCGGGAGGCGGCGCGCACGGTGTTCACCGCCGACCCCGGCGCGCCGATCTCGGCGGTGGCCGAGCACGCCGGGGTGGGGATCAGCGCTCTCTACCGCCGCTACAAGAGCAAGGAGGACCTGCTCCAGAAGCTCGCCGACGAGGGCATGGACCGCTACCTCGCCGAGGTGGAGGCTGCCCTCGACGACGACGGTGACGCGTGGGAGGCCTTCGCCGCGTTCATGCGCCGCTGCCTGGACATCGGCGCGGGCTCCCTCACGATGCGGCTCGCCGGGAGCTTCGAGGTCACCGAGGAGATGAGCCGCAAGGGCCGCGAGATCCACGTCGCGACGCGGCGGCTGCTGGAGCGCACCCGGGAGGCGGGCGGGCTGCGCCCCGAGATCGACGTCGGCGACGTCTCGGTGATCCTCGAGTACCTGCACGGCATCCGGATCGGCGACGACGAGCGGATGAACCGGCTCCAGCACCGCTACCTGGCGCTGATGCTGGACGCCATGCACCTCACCGGCCGGCGGGAACTCCCCGGCCCCCCGCCGAGCCGACAGGAGCTGGTCGCGCGCTATGGCGACTGAGCTGGGACGAAGGGCGCTCAACCGGGCACTGCTGGCCCGCCAGCTCCTGCTGGAGCGGCACGCCATGCCGGCGCTGGAGGCGATCGAGCACCTGGTCGGCATGCAGGCGCAGGCCCCGGGCCCGCCCCATATCGGCCTGTGGAGCCGGCTCGCGGACTACTCGCTGGAGGAGGCGGGGGAGCTGATCGCCGACCGGCGGGCGCTGCGGATGGTGCTGATGCGCGGGACGCTCCACCTGGTCAGCGCCCGCGACGCCCGTGCGCTGCGGCCGCTCACCCAGGCGATCCGCGACGGCCACCTCAGGTCGCGGGCGGCGGAGCTGGAGCGTGTCGACCTCGCGGCCGTCGTCGCGTGGGCGCGCGCCCTGCTGGAGGAGGAGCCGCGAACCGACAAGGACCTGCGCGCGCTCCTGGCCGAACGGTGGCCGGACGAGGACCCGGCGCTGCTGGCCTGGGCCGTCCGCCTCTCGCTCCCGCTCGTGCAGGTCCCGCCGCGCGGGATCTGGGGCGCCTCGGGGGCCGCGAAGCACACGACCCTGGACAACTGGCTCGGGCCCGGGGCGTCCGCCCCCTCGCTGGAGGACCTGGTGCGGCGCTATCTGGCCGCGTTCGGGCCGGCGAGCGTCCAGGACGTCCAGCAGTGGGCGGGGCTGACGCGCCTCGGCGAGGTCGTCGAGCGGCTCAGGCCCGAACTGGTGACCTTCCAGGACGAGAACGGCCGGACGCTGTACGACCTCCCGGACGCGCCGCGGCCCGGTCCGGGCGCGGAGGCGCCGGTCCGGTTCGTTCCCGACTTCGACAACCTGCTGCTCTCCCACGCCGACCGGACGCGGGTCATCAGCGAGGAGCACCGCGGGCGCGTCTTCACCGTCAACGGCATCATCCGCGCGACCTTCCTGGTGGACGGCTTCGTCCACGGCATGTGGAAGATCGAGAAGGGCCGCGGCGAGGCGGTGCTGCGCCTCGAACCGTTCGCCCCGGTCCCGCGGCCGGAGCGCGCCGCGCTGGAGGAGGAGGGCATGCGCCTGCTCGCCGCCGCCCACCCGAAGGCAAAAGCGCACGGCGTGGAGTTCGGCTGACCCGGTGTTCGACTGACCCGGTGGCCTGCTGACCGGGGTCTAGGCGTCGGGCGCGCAGGGCGCCTCGTGGTTCGGGTCGAGCGAGCCGAGCAGGGCGTGGAGGATCTCGCGGAACTCCAGCATCTGCTCGCGGGTCAGCGGGTCGAACAGGTGCCGCCTGACCTCGGCGACATGGCCGGGCGCCGCCTCCGCGAGCACGGCGAAGCCCGCGTCCGTCAGCCGGGCGATCGTCGTGCGCCGGTCGGAGGCGTGCTTGCAGCGGCTCACCCAGCCTGCCTCCTCCAGCCGGTTGACGGCGTGCGACAGCCGGCTCGGGGACGAGTGGACGATCTCGGCGAGCTCGGTCATCGTCAGCGAGCGGCCGGGCGCCTCGGACAGCATCGCGAGGATCATGTAGTAGGCGTGCGGGAGGCCCGAGTCGCGCTGGAGCTGGCGGTCGAGTGCCTCGCCGAGCAGCCGGGACGTCCACAGGAAGGCGCGCCAGGTCTCCTGCTCGTCGTCGTCGAGCCACCGCGGCTCCGTCGTCTCGGCCATACCGCCAGTCTACCCGGATGTTTGAACCCTCAAGACTTGAAGATTCAACGAAATGAGGTACTGTTGAACTCTCAAGTAAGGGGATGATGGACATGACGCGGATGCCGGTGCTCTACCTCAGCCATGGCGCGCCGCCGCTGGCCGACGACGCGCGGTGGACCGCCGAGCTGGCCCGGTGGTCGGCGGAGCTGCCGAAGCCGGAGGCGATCCTCATGGTGTCGGCGCACTGGGAGGAGGCGCCGCTGAGCATCGGCGCGACCAGCCCGGTGCCGCTCGTCTACGACTTCTGGGGCTTCCCCGAGCGGTACTACACCGTGCGATACGACGCGCCGGGCGCCCCCGTCCTCGCCGAGGACGTGCGCAAGCTGATCCCCGGCGTCCACCAGGACGAGCGGCGGGGCCTTGACCACGGCGCCTACGTCCCGCTCGTGGAGATGTACCCGGACGCCGACGTGCCCGTGCTGCAGATGTCGATGCCCACCCTGGAGCCGGAGCGCCTGCATGAGCTCGGCCAGAGCCTCGCGCCGCTGCGCGACCAGGGCGTGCTCATCGTCGGCAGCGGTTTCACCACCCACAACCTGCGGGAGATGCGCCCGGAGCCGGACGCGGCGCCGCCCGCGTGGTCGGCGGAGTTCGACGAGTGGACGGACCGGGCCGTGCGGGACGGCGACGTCGACGCCCTGCTCGACTTCCGCGCGAAGGCCCCCGCCGCGCGCATCGCGCACCCGCGGACGGAGCACTTCGCGCCCCTGTTCGTGGCGCTGGGCGCCGATGCCGACGCCGCGTCGGGGCGGCGCTCGGTCATCGACGGCTACTGGCTCGGACTGGCCAAGCGCTCGTTCCAGTTCGGCTGAGCGCTTGTCACGTTCCCCCCGGAGCGTGCGTTTTCGGATCAGTCGGTTACGACCGGGACGTCCATCTGCGCGAAGCCGATGCGCCAGGACGGCACCTGCGGCTTCCACCCGAGACTGAGCGCCTTGGCGTTGGACACCGGACGCCCGGTCGTGGCCGCGTGCTTGCCCGCGCTGCCGGGCCCGGGCGCGCCGAGCGCGGCGCTGTAGACCGGCAGCCAGTCCGCCGTGGTCGCAGGCTCGTCGTCGACGACGTTGACGGCCCCGGCGGGCCACTCCAGGGCCGCGAGCGCCGCGGACGCCGCGTCGTCGGCGTGGACGAACGACGTCCACGACGGCGCCTGGCGGAGGGTGCCCACCCGTACCCGCTCGGCGATGGCGCCGTCCGGCGCGTACCAGGTGCCCGGACCGTAGAGCGCGCCGTAGCGCAGGATGACGCCGTGCGGCATCTCGGCGACCGCCTGCTCCAGCGCCGCGATGCCCGCGTAGGGCGGCAGGTGCGAGTCGAGCGGGTCGGTCTCGACGGCGGGCGCGTCGCCCGGCACGTACGCCCAGGCGATGCTCTGCGCGATCATCGTCCGCACGCCGGCGGCCTTCGCCGCGTCGACGAGGTTGCGGGTGCCCGTGATCCGCAGCCGCGAGTTGGCCTCGAAGTCCTCGTCGCTGAGATCGGTGAGCTGGTGGATCACGGCGTCGGGGCGCACGGCGGCCACGGCGTCGTGCACGGCGGCGGCGTCGAGGACGTCCAGCAGGACCGGCGCGGCACCGAGCTCGCGGACCATGCCGGTGCGTTCGGTTCGGCGCGTCGTCCCTGCGACCTCGTGGCCCGCCTGGACGAGCAGCGGGATCAGCCGGCGACCGACTACTCCGGTCGCTCCGGCGAGGAGAATCTTCAAAGGGGGTACCTCCGCGACTTTCACGCCATCGTGCATCGTCTGCTGTGGGATCTGCCTGCTGTGGGATCTGTCAGCACTGGTCACGCCCGGCGTTCAGCATGGACACCCCCCTGCGTCCGGCCGGACGAGTTCGGACTGGCCGCACCGCCCCCCGGCGGCTCGTCCGCCATGAGCGTACCGCCGGGAAGCGCCCGAGCGCGTTTCGCGTGCGCCGCGGGCGAGAATTCTTGTTCTCGGACGGGATTCGGCACTGCGAAGGATCGGCGGCATATGAAGATCACTCTTGTCCAGGGCGACATCACCGAGCAGAAGGTCGGCGCGGTCGTGAACGCGGCGAACTCGTCGCTGCTGGGCGGCGGCGGGGTGGACGGCGCGATCCACCGCAAGGGCGGGCCGGAGATCCTGGACGAGTGCCGCAGGCTCCGCGCGTCCCACTACGGCGGCGGGCTGCCGACCGGCCAGGCGGTCGCGACGAGGGCCGGGCTGCTGCCCGCCGAGTGGGTGATCCACACCGTCGGCCCCGTGTACTCGGCCTCCGAGGACCGCTCCCACCAGCTCGCCTCCTGCTACCGCGAGTCGCTGCGCATCGCCGACGAGCTGGGCGTGTACTCGATCGCCTTCCCCGCCGTGTCGGCCGGCATCTACGGCTGGCCCATGGACGACGCCGCCCGCATCGCGGTCGGCACCGTCCGGGCCACCGCGACGCAGGTGATGGACGCCCGCTTCGTCCTGTTCACCGAGGACGCCTACGACGCCTTCGAACGCGCCGTGACCGGGTTCTAGCGCCTGTCGCGAGGTGGCCTCGGCCCGCGCGCGAACGCGTGACCCGGCCGGTGCGGCGAAGCCGGAGGCGAGCCGCACCGGCCAGATCGCGAAGCGATGCCGCGTTCGCCCAGGCACGGTCACGTAGCGAGCCGCCAGGCGAGCGAAGCGGGCCGGGACTGTGAAAACACAGGCTAGCCCTCGTCGTCGTCCGGCTTCGGCGGGGGCACCACCAGGACGGGGCGGTGGGAATGGTGCAGCACGCGGGTGGACACGCTGCCCAGGATCACCGACCGCGCCCCCGCCAGGCCGCGCGAGCCGGTGACGACGAGGGAGGCGTTCAGCTCCTCCGCGACGTCCACGATCGCGGCCCACACCGGCCCGCCGCCGCGCTCGGCGCGCACCGCCACGTCGGCCAGCCCGGCCTCGGCGGCGATGGCGGCGCCCCGCTCGGCGAGCCGCTCGGCCTGCTTCTCCTCCTCGTACTGCTCGCCCTCCTCCATCCGGCCCGCGACCGGCACCGCGGCGGCGATCGGCGCCCAGGAGATCTGGGTGAGCAGGGGCTCCCACACCGTCATGATCACGGTCGGCTCCGGGCGCAGGTGCCGCGCGACGTACTCGATCGCCGCCCGCGCGTCGTCGGAACCGTCGTACGCGATGAGAACTGTCATACGATCAACATCTCCACCCCCGGGCTCGGCGAACGCGAACCCGGAGGTCAGTGGCGAATCTCTCAGGCGCGAGTGGGGGCGCGGCCCGTTCCGGGCGGCCCCGCGAATGCCTGCGCGACCTCCAGCCAGCGCTCGGCGTCCGGGCCGGTCGCGGTCAGGCCGAGGTCGGCGGGGTGGCGGCGCTGGGTCACCGCGTGGCAGAAGTCGAGGGCGGGGCCGGCGACCGACTGGCGGGCGTCCGGCGGGCCCCAGGTCCACTCGTCGCCGTCCGGGCCCCGGAGGACGACGCGGAACTCCTCGGCGGGCGGCTCCAGGCCGCGGTTGCGGAACGCGAAGTCGCGGGTGCGGACGCCGATGTGCGCGACGTGCCGGAGGCGGCGCGTCGGCTCGCGGCGCGCGCCGAGCGCGTCGGCGACGTCCTCGCCGTGCGCCCAGGTCTCCATCAGCCGCGCGGTCGCCATGGACGCGGCGCTCATCGGCGGCCCGAACCAGGGGAGGCGCGTGCCCGGCGGGACGGCGGCGAGGGCGTCCACCATCCGGCGGCGGCCCTCCCGCCAGCGGGCGAGCAGGCGGGCGGGGTCCTCGGCGGCGCCCTCCCGCGCGCCGGCCTCGACGTAGCCGGCCGGGTCCGCGAGGGCCCGCTCGACGTGCCCCGCGAACGCGGCGGCGTCGGTGGCCGCGACGACCGCCTGCTCGTCCGTCCAGGCGAGGTGGGCGATCTGGTGCGCGACCGTCCAGCCCTCCGCCGGGGTCGGGTCGGCCCAGCGGCCGGCGGGCAGCGGCGCCACCAGGGCGTCGACGGAGTCGCCCTCGGCGGCGAGGTCGGCGAGAAGGAGGTGCAGGTCCGGCATCCCGCAATGATCCCCCGTCCCGGGGCGCCGGGTACAGGGCCGAACCGAACTTCGTTCAGCCGGCACTGTGTTCAGTCGACGCTGTGTTCAGCCGATCAGATCGCGGGCGGCGGCGTAGTCGGCCTTGCCGTTCGGCAGCCGCAGGCTCCGGTCGGTCCGGACGAACGCCTTCGGGATCTTGTAGCGCGCGAGCCGGGCCGAGCAGCCCGCGCGCAGCTCGTCGTCGGACGGGGCGCCGGCCGGGCCGAGCACCGCGACGATCTCCGTGCCCCACCGCTCGCTCGGGCGGCCGACCACCAGCGCGTCGGCGACGCCGGGCAGGCCGCGCAGGACGGTCTCGACCTCCTCGGCGAACACCTTCTCGCCGCCGGTGTTGATCGTGGTGGCCTCGCGCCCGTGGACCTCGACGGTTCCGTCGGCGAGCAGCCGCGCCCGGTCGCCCGCGACGACGAGGCGCTCGCCGTCCACGGTGAGGAACGTCGACGCGGTCTTGGCCGGGTCGCCGAGGTAGCCGCGCGGGATCGCGTCGCCGCCCTTGGCCAGCCAGCCGAGCTCGTCCTCGCCGGGCGCGAGCCGCCGGGTCCGGTCCGCGCTGAGCACGGCCGTGCCCGCCGCCGCGCGGAACGTCCGCGCGTCCGGGCCCTGCCGGGTGACCTGGAACCCGGACTCCGAGGAGCCGAGCACATCCACGAGCCGGACGTGCGGGAGGAGTTCGAGGAGCCGCGCCTTCACGCCCGGGCTGACGGCCGCGGCGGAGTTGATGATCGTCCGGAGCTTGGCGAGGTCGTGCGGGCGCGCCTCCAGGGCCGCGACGATCGGACGGGCGAACGCGTCCCCCACCAGCGGCATCCGGGTGACGCGCTCCCGCTCGGCCGTGGCCATCAGGTCGGCGGCGTCCAGGCCGTCCACCCGGTCGGGGAACACCACGCAGCCGCCGCCGCACCAGCCGCCGAGCGCCGACCACGTCCCCCCGCCGTGCATGAGCGGCGGCCCGACCAGCACGCGGACATCGCCGCGCACGGCCCGCTCGACCACCTCGCCGAGACCCGTGAACGGGGCGCCGTCGCGCCGGCGCATGCCGAGCGGTCCGATCATCAGCTCGCCGATCCGCCACAGCACGCCCTTCGGCAGCCCAGTCGTGCCGCCGGTGTAGAGGATGTGCAGGTCGTCCGGGCTCGGACGGACGGGGAGCGGCTCGCCGGACGCCTTGGCGAGCGCCTCCTCGTAGTCGAGCGCGCCGGGCAGGAGGGCGGCGCCCGAGTCGTCCGCCACCTGGAGGAGGAGCGGGCGCGAGCCGAGCCTCTCGACGACGCGGCCGATCACGTCGGCGAAGCACGCGTGGTAGAGGACGGCGGCCGGGCGGGCGTCGGTGAACAGCTGGGCCAGCTCGTCGTCCACGTACCGGTAGTTGACGTTGAACGGCGCGACCCGCGCCTTGTGCGCCCCGACCAGGCCCTCCAGGTACTCCGGTCCGTTGTGCAGGTAGAGCGCGAGGTGGTCGTGCGGCGACTCCCACGGCTCCGGTGCCGCGCCGCCGTCGACCGGGCGCGGCCCGAGGCCGTGCGCGTGCAGGACGTTCGCGAGCCTGCGCGTCCGGTCGGTGACCTCGCGCCAGGTCATCCTGCGGTCGCGCCACACCAGGCACTCGCGGTCGGGGATCGCGGCGGCGATGGCCTCGTGCAGGGTCGCCAGGTCGAGCATCGGCACTCCTCCGGGACGGACGGGGGCGTCGGCAGCACCGTAACCGATGACTTACCGAATCCGGTTCAGTGGGTGGGTCGGGGGAGCGAGCCGACGTACGAGGCATAGGGGATTACCCTCGACAATTACCCCGTGCCCCCAGTCCCGAGGCCGCGGGGGGAGGTGACCCGCGGCACCACCGCCCCCAACCGGCTGCGCCGGATCGACCGCTGGATCGCCGCCACCCAGGCCGCCGCGCTGCGCTCGGGCCCGCGCCCGCTGGCCGTCGACCTCGGCTACGGCGCGTCCCCGGTCACCACCTTCGAGCTGTACTCGCGGCTTCGCGCGGTGTCGCCGCGCCTGGAGGTCGCCGGGATCGAGATCGAGCCCGCCCGGGTCGCGGCCGGGGTCGCCTTCGCCGCCGCGACCGGGCCCCACGAGGGGCTGTCGTTCCGGCGCGGCGGCTTCGAACTGCCGGTGCCGCGCCCGCCGGTGCTGGTGCGGGCGTTCAACGTCCTGCGGCAGTACGACGAGGCGGCGGCGTGGCGCGCGTGGGACGACCTGCGCGCGCGGCTCGCCCCCTCCGGCGTCCTGGTCGAGGGGACGTGCGACGAGATCGGACGCCGCGCCGTCTGGGTGGCCCTCACCGGGGACGGCCCGCGGACGATCACGTTCGCCGCGCACGTGCGCTCGCTCGAACGGCCCTCGGAGCTGGCCGAACGGCTGCCGAAGACGCTGATCCACCGGAACGTGCCGGGCGAACCCGTCCACGAGTTCCTGACCGCGTTCGACCGGTGCTGGGCGACCGCGGCGCCCCACTCGGCGTTCGGTCCCCGCGCGCGCTGGGTCGAGGCAGTGTCGCTGCTGGCGCGGACCCATCCCGTCCTGGCGCATCCCCCGTTCGGCGGCCGGAGCCGCTGGCGCCTCGGCGAGGTCACGCTTCCGTGGAGTGCCGTCGCGCCCCACGGGCGGTGAGGGGACCTGGTCCTACTCGCGGTGGAGCTTGTGCGGGGCGGCCTGCACGCGCGGCTGGACGTCGATGCGGTCGATGTTGACATGCGGCGGGCGGGTGACGGCCCAGGCGACGCAGTCCGCGACGTCGTCGGCGACCAGCGGCTCGGGGACGCCCGCGTAGGGCTTGGCGGCCTTCTCCTCGTCGCCGTGGAACCGGACCAGGGAGAACTCCTCGGTCTTCACCAGGCCCGGCGCGATCTCGGTGACCCGGACGGGCTCGGCGACCAGTTCCAGGCGGAGCACCTCGTTGACCGCGTAGGCGGCGTGCTTGGCCGCGTTGTACCCGCCGCCGCCCTCGTACGGGTCGTGCGCGGCGAGCGAGGTGATGTTGACGACGTGGCCCGCGCCGCTCTCGACCAGCTTCGGCAGGATCGCCTTGGTGACGCGGACGAGGCCGAGGACGTTGGTGTCGTACATCGAGCGCCAGTCGTCCAGGTCGGCGGTCGCGACGGTGTCGAGCCCGAGCGCGCCGCCGGCGTTGTTGACCAGGACGTGGCAGGCGCCGACCGCCGCCGCGAGGGCGTCCACCGACTCCTGCGAGGTCACGTCCAGCGTGAACGGCGCGATCCTGCCCGCGCCCGGCACGCCGCCCTGGATCTCCTTGGCGAGTTCGTCGAGGCGGTCGCGGCGCCGCGCGGCGAGCACGACGTTGAACCCCTCGGCCGCCAGGCGCCTCGCCGTGGCCGCCCCGATGCCGCTGCTTGCTCCGGTCACTATCGCGGTCTTGCGCATGCGTCCAGCCTCCCCGGTGCGTGAGCCTGGTCGGCACAGTACTGGAGGCCGCCGCGACCGGCGGCGCGGCCCTGATCACGGCAGGGAGTCCGGCGGTGCACCGGACGGACCGGGCGCGAGTGACGTCGGTCACTGTGGCGGCAGGTCACGCTTGTCCCCCATGCCGAGGGAACACGTAACCCGCCCGGTAGGTTGCACTGACGGAGGTGGTGTCCGGTGTCGCGTCGTATCAACCGAGTTGCGACGGTCAGTGTCCATACTTCCCCTCTGGATCAACCGGGTACCGGCGACGCGGGCGGCCTGAACGTCTACGTCGTCGAGGTCGCCAAGCGGCTCGCCGCCAGGGGGGTCGAGGTGGACATCTTCACCCGCGCCACCTCGCGGGCCCTGCCGCCCGCCGTGGAGCTCGCGCCGGGCGTTCTCGTCCGCAACGTGGTCGCCGGGCCGTTCGAGGAGCTCGACAAGACCGAGCTGCCCCGGTACCTGTGCGGGTTCACCTCCGGCGTGCTGCGTGTGGAGGCGGCCCACGAACCCGGCCACTACGACCTCCTCCACACGCACTACTGGCTGTCCGGGCAGGCGGGCTGGGCGGCCAAGGAGCGGTGGGGCGTCCCGCTCGTCCACTCCATGCACACGATGGCCAAGGTCAAGAACGCGGCCCTGGCCGACGACGACAAGCCCGAACCGGCCGAGCGCGTCCTCGGCGAGGAGCAGGTCGTCGCGTCGGCGGACCAGCTCGTCGCCAACACCGCCAAGGAGGCCGGCGAGCTCGTCGGCCTCTACGGCGCCGACCCCTCGCGCGTCGCGGTCGTCAGCCCCGGCGCCGACCTTTCGCTGTTCCGCCCCGAGTCGCCCCTCATCGCCCGCGGCGCCGGCCTTCTGCCGCACCGGACCGGCCCCGCCCGCCGCCGCCTCGGCCTTCCCCGCGACGCCTACGTGCTGCTGTTCGTCGGCCGCATCCAGCCGTTCAAGGCCCCCGACGTGCTGCTGCGCGCCGTCGCCCGCATGCTGGCGGACGACCCGGCGCTGCGCTCGCGGCTCGTCGTCGCCGTCGTCGGCGGCCCCAGCGGTTCCGGGCTGTCCCGCCCCGAGGGCCTGCAACTGCTCGCCGCCGAACTCGGCATCTCCGATGTCATGCGCTTCGAGCCGCCCGCGCCCCAGCGCGAGCTGGCCGACTGGTACCGCGCCGCTGACGTCACCGTCGTCCCGTCCCGCAGCGAGTCGTTCGGGCTCGTCGCCGTCGAGTCCCAGGCCTGCGGGACTCCGGTCGTCGCGTCCGGCGTCGGCGGCCTGTGCACCGCGGTCGCCGACGGCGAGTCCGGGGTGCTGGTCTCCGGTCACGACCCCGCCGACTACGCCGCCGTCCTGCGGCGCCTGGACGCCGAGCCCCGGCTGCACGACCGCCTCGCCCGCGGCGCCGTCCGGCACGCGCGCGACTTCGGCTGGGACACCACCGTCGACCGCCTTCTGGACGTGTATACCGGTGCCGTGTCGATGCCGACCGCCGCCGTGGAAGCGACTGTGTGACCAGTGGAAGCGACCGTACGAGCGAGGCCGAACGGGCGGCGCGCCGAGCGCCGCCCATGGGGGGAGCACACATGAGCGTCGTCGAGACCATCCGGGAGACGCTGGAGGCCGCGGACCTGGAGTTCGACGAGCCGCGTGAGAACGCGTTCTTCGTCAAGCTCCCCGGGCAGCACAAGCTCGCCACGATGACATGGCTCATCGCCGGCGACCACTCGCTGCACGTCGAGGCGTTCTTCTGCCGCCGCCCCGACGAGAACCACGCCGAGTTCTACCGGTTCCTGCTGGAGAAGAACGGCCGCATGTACGGGGTCGCCTTCGCGCTGGACGACGTGGGCGACGTCCACCTCGTCGGGAAGGTCCCGCTCGAATCGGTGTCGCCGGAGGAGATCGACCGCCTCCTCGGCTGCGTCCTCACCTACTCCGACGAGAACTTCGACAAGGCGCTGGAGCGCGGGTTCAAGTCGTCCATCCAGCGCGAGTGGGACTGGCGCGTCAAGCGCGGCGAGAGCCTCGCCAACCTCCAGGCCTTCGCCTCCTTCGCGGACCCGGCCAACCGCGAGTGACCCGCGCGGGGCCGCTAGGCTCTGGTGCCATGGCGACCCTGGTATTGCTCCGGCATGGCGAAAGCGTCTGGAACGCGGAGGGGCTGTTCACCGGCTGGGTGGACGTCGACCTCTCCGCGAAGGGCGAGAGCGAGGCGACCAAGGGCGGCGACCTGCTGCTCGACGCCGACATCACCCCCGACGTGCTGCACACCTCCCTGCTGAAGCGGGCCATCCGCACCGCCAACATCGCGCTGGACGTCGCGGACCTGCTCTGGATCCCGGTGAAGCGCTCCTGGCGCCTCAACGAGCGCCACTACGGCGCCCTCCAAGGCAAGAACAAGGCGCAGACGCGCGAGGAGTTCGGCGAAGAGCAGTTCATGACCTGGCGGCGCTCCTACGACACCCCGCCGCCGCCCATCAAGGACGACGACCCCCTGTCCCAGGTCAACGACCTGCGCTACGCCGAGCTGCCGTCCGAGCTGATCCCGCGCTCGGAGTGCCTCGCCGACGTCGTCGACCGGATGCTGCCTTACTGGTACGACGCGATCGTCCCCGACCTGGCCGCCGGCAAGACCGTCATGGTCGCCGCGCACGGCAACTCCCTGCGCGGGCTGGTCAAGCACCTGGACGACATCTCCGACGAGCAGATCGTCGGGCTGAACATCCCCACCGGCATCCCGCTCGTCTACGAACTGGACGACGACTTCTCCCCGCTCAAGCGCGGCGGCGAGTACCTCGACCCGGCCGCCGCCAAGGCCGCCATCGAGGCCGTCAAGAACCAGGGCGCCGCCAAGGGCGGCAAGGGGGCCAAGGACGCGAAGGACGCCAAGGGCTCCGCTCCGAAGGACGCCCCGAAGCCCAGGCGCGGCAGGCGCAAGTAGGCCCGCGGGGCCGCTTCCGGGCGGCCCCGCGCGGTTCAGACCGGCCGGGCGCGGTTCAGACCGGCCGGGCGCTCGCCCCGGTGCGGCGGCGGTCGCCACGGTGGATGTGCACGGCCGTGGCCAGCCCGGCGAGGGTGAGCAGGGCCGCGGCCGGGAACAGGGAGCGCAGCCCCGGGCCGTCACTGATCAACGCGCCGCCGAGCGACCCGGCGAACGCGGCGGCGAGCTGGTAGCCGGAGGCGTTGACCGCCACCGCCAGCGTCGGCGCGGCGCCCGCCGTGGTCAGGACGCGGGCCTGCATGCCCGGAACGACCGCGAAGGCCAGCAGGCCGAGCGCGAACGTCAGCACGGCGGCCAGCGGGCGGACGCCGCCGGCCGCCCAGAACAGCGCGAGGACGGCGGCCAGCGCGCCGAGGAGCCGGATCAGGGACGTCATGAGGTCCCGGTCCGAGAGCCGGCCGCCGAGGAGGTTGCCCGCGACCGCGCCCGCGCCGTACACCAGGAGCAGTACCGGGACGGCGCCCTCGGAGAACCCGCCGACCTTGGTGAGCAGCGGCGCGATGTAGGTGAAGACGGTCACCGCGCCCACGTTGCCGAGGGCGGTGAGGGTGATCGCCAGGCGGACGTCCCGTCCGGCGAAGACGCGCAGCTCGTCCCGGAGCGGGCCGGTCGCGGCGGCGGGCAGGGCCGGGACGAACCGCAGCACCATGGGCAGGGCCGCGGCGGAGAGCGCGGCGACCGAGGCGAAGGTCGCCTGCCAGCCGAGCCGCTGGCCGACCAGGGTGCCGAGCGGGGTGCCGAGGACGATGCCGAGGTTCAGCCCCAGTGCCACCTTCGCGATGGTGGAGGCCTCCCGGCCCGCGGGGGCCGTCGAGACGGCGGTCGCGACGGCGACCGCGAAGAACGTGGCCACGACCAGGCCCGCGAGGAACCGGGCCGCGAGCAGCACCGGGTAGTCCGGCGCCGCGGCGGAGCCGAGGTTGCCGAGGATCGACACGGCGATGAGGCCGGTCATGAGCGGCTTGCGCGGCACGCGCGCCGTCAGGGCGGTGACGACGGGGCCGCCGATGATCATGCCGAGCGCGTAGGCGCTCACCAGGCGTCCGGCGGCGGGCACCGAGACCGAGAGGTCCCCGGCCACGTCCGGCAGGATGCCCGCGATCACGAACTCGCCGGTGGTCAGGCCGAAGACGACCAGCATGAGGGAAAGCAGGGACGGGGGCACGCGGGCACGCTCCATTTAGTTCGAACTCGGATGATTCGAACTAGCAATATCATGATTCGAAGCACAGGGGCTACACTCGGGGCATGGGCGAGCGGATGGAGCGCGACGTGTGCAAGCTGGTGCACCGGTTCGCGCAGCGGCTCGACGTCCACGCCCGCCGCGTCGGCGAGCAGGTGGGCATGACCGCGGCCCAGGTCGTCGCGCTCCGCGAGCTGTCGGAGCCGATCACGGCCCGCGAGCTCGCCCACCGGATGGCGTGCGAGGCCTCGAACGCGACCTTCCTGATCGACCGCCTCGAAGGGCAGGGCCTCGTCGAGCGCCGCCCCCACCCGACCGACCGCCGCGCCAAGCAGATCGTCCTCACCCCGGACGGCGAGCGGTGCCGCGCCGACGTCCTCGAACGGCTCGACACCGACTCGCCGCTGGCACAGCTGGCCCAGCCCCAGCAGGAGTCGCTGCGCGAGCTGCTCCAGCAACTCCTGAAAGAGCCCGGCTAGCGGCAAAGTCGGGCGAAGACCCACCCGAGCGGCGGGTGATGCGTCGACCTGCGGACCGTCGCCCCTGGCAGCGCCTGCTCAGGGGCGACCCGCCGGGTCAGCGTGACGCGGTGAAGATGAGGCGGGCGGCGCGGCCCTTCTCGCCCGCGGCCCAGCAGCCGCCATCGGGCGCGCAGTCCACGGTGTCGTAGCTCCCGGTGTCGAAACGGGTCCAGGTGCGGCCGCCGTCGAGGGTGCCGTCGCTGCCCGTGGGGCCCACCGCCAGCGCGGCCGGGCCCGAGTACGCCGGCCACACGACCCCCGACCGGTACTCGGCGGGCGGGCGCCGCGCGGGACGCCACGTCCGGCCGCCGTCGTCGGTCGTCGCCGCGGCCGCCGGGGACGGCTCCCCCGGGCGGTAGTCGCCGCCCACCGCCACGCCGTGCCGGGTGTCGCGGAACGCCACCGCGAACACGCCCTGGGACGGGCTGGACGGCAGCGGCGTGTCGGCGACCGTCCAGTTGAGGCCGCGGTCCCGGGAGTGGAAGACGCGCGACCGGGAGGCCCCGCCCGTCGCCAGCCACACGTCGCGGGGCCCGTGGCTCACCAGGCACTGCCCGCTGGCGGCGAACCCGGCCTCGCCCTCCAGTGCCGGGGGCATGCCCTCGGACGGCAGCACCCGCCAGGTGCGCCCCGCGTCGGCGGTGGAGATGATCCGGAACCGGCCGTCCACCGGGTCGCTGACGGCCAGCCCGTGCCGGGAGTCGAAGAACGTGACGCAGTCGTAGAACGCCTTGGGGTCGTCGTTCTGGAAGCCGAGCGTCCACGAGGCGCCGCCGTCGGAGGTCTGGTAGACGCGGGAGGCGTCGCCCTCGCCGATCGCCAGCACGACCGCGCGCCGCGCGTCGAACGCCTCGATGTCGCGGAACTCCAGGCCCTCCGCGCCCGCCGGGGCGACATCGCGCCACGTGCGGCCGCCGTCGGTCGTGCGGAGCACGGTCCCGCCGCCGCCCGCCAGCCAGGCCGCCTTCCGGCCGACCGCGGCCAGCCCGCGGAACCTCGCCTGGCTCCCGGTCGGGGTGACCTGCCAGGCGGGGCCGCGCGCCCCGGCGCCCGCCTCCGCCCGCGCGGGCGCGGCGCCCGGTGCCCCGAGGGAGGCCGCCGTCAGCGCCCCGCACACCCCGGCCAACGTCATCGCCTGGACCAGCGCCCGCATCGCCTTCATGAGGCGCAAGCTAACGAATGATGATCAAGCCGTCCAGACCCGGCGCGCCGGCCGGGCCCGGGAGGAGGCCGGTCAGGGCGTGTCGATGATCTCCTCGGGGCGCTGGCCGGTCACCAGGTAGACGACGTTCTCCGCGACGTGGACGGCGTGGTCGGCGAAGCGCTCGAAGTAGCGGCCGGCGAGCGTGATGTCGACGGCCGGCTCGACGCCGTGCTGCCACTTCGGCGACAGCAGGAGGTCGAACAGGCGCCGGTGGAGGCGGTCCATCTGGTCGTCGTCGGCGTCGAGTTCGAGGCCCATCTCGACGTCCTGCGACGCGATCACGCTGCCCGTCTTGGCGATCATCCGCTCCGCGATCTGCCCCATCTCCAGGACGATCGCCTGCAGCTCCGGCGGCACCGCCGACTCGGGATGGCGGCGCCGGGCCGTCTTGGCGATGTGCACGGCGAGGTCGCCCATGCGCTCCAGGTCGCCGCTCATCCGCAGCGCCGTGATCAGGGTGCGCAGGTCGCCCGCGACGGGCTGCTGGCGGGCCATCAGGTCGAACACCGTCGCCTCGATGGCGGCATCGATCTTGTTGACGTGCTCGTCCCCGCTGATGACCTCCTCCGACAGCCGCAGGTCGGCGTCCAGGAGGGCGGTCACCGCGCGGGCCATCGCGGACCGGACGAGGCGGGTCATCTCCACCAGACTGTCGGTGAGGGAGTCGAGTTCCTCGTGGTAGGCGTCGCGCACTTCGAATCCTTCGATGTCTACGGGGGCGGGGCAGGGCGGACTCGCCCACGCCACAGCCTGCCCTACGGCTGTGAACGCGTCCGGTGGCGAAGGTGAACTTTCGGCTAACGAGAAGGCGCTGACCAGGCCCGGCGGGGGGCGTCACTCCGATCGCCGCTTACGATCCGAGGTGTGGAGGTCGAGATTATCGCGAGCCTGACCGGGCTCGCCGGGCTCGCGATAGGGCTCGCGACTGGATTGGCGGTGCGGGTGAGCGAGCGAGCCCAGCGGACGACGGTCACGGCGAACCCGGTGGGCAGCCTGCCCCCCGGCGTCGCCTCGGTCCTGAGCGTCCTGCGGTCCTCGGCCGTCGTTGTGGACAGTGAAGACCGGGTGCTGCGGGCCAGTTCGGCGGCGCGCGCGTACGGCCTGGTCAGCGGCGACCACCTGCTGGTGGACGAGGTGCTCGCCATGACCCGGCTCGTCCGCCGCGACGGGGAGATCCGCGAGACCGAGATCCAGGTCGCGCCCGCCGGCGGCCGCCGCCGCGCCGAGGGGCGCTGGTTCGCGGTCCGCGTCGCGCCGCTCGGGTCGCACGGGCTCGTCCTCGTGCTCGCCGAGGACCTCACCGAGATGCACCGCACCGAGGCGATCCGCCGCGACTTCGTGGCGAACGTCAGCCACGAGCTGAAGACCCCGGTGGGCGCGCTGGCCCTGCTCGCCGAGACCGTCGAGGGCGCCGCCGACGACCCCGAGGCCGTCCGCCGGTTCGCCGGCCGGATGCAGTACGAGTCGGTGCGGCTGACCAACCTCGTCCAGGACCTGATGACGCTGTCGCGCGTCCAGGGGGCCGAGCCGCTGCCCGAGCTCACCCCGATCGACCTCGACGAGGTGATGGCCGAGGCGCTCGACCGCTGCCAGATCAAGGCCGCCGCCAAGGACATCGACCTCGCGTCCGGCGGCGAGGACGGGCTGCGGGTCCGCGCCGACCAGGAGCTGCTGGTCACCGCGCTGCGCAACCTCGTCGACAACGCCGTGGCCTACAGCCCCGAGCACACCCGGGTCGTCGTGTCGACCCGGAGGTCCGACGAGTGGCATGTCGAGATCAACGTGACCGACCAGGGCATCGGCATCCCCCACGCCGAGATCGAGCGGATCTTCGAGCGGTTCTACCGGGTCGACCCCGCCCGCTCCCGCCAGACCGGTGGCACCGGCCTCGGCCTCGCCATCGTCAAGCACGTCACCAGCAAGCACGGCGGCGACATCACGGTGTGGAGCAAGGAGGGGCACGGGTCGACGTTCACGATCCGGCTCCCGCTCCTCGACACACCGCGCCGCCCCGCCGGGACGACCGCAGCCGCACCAGACAACACCGCCCGGGAGGCAACACCGTGACCCGCGTGCTCGTCGTGGAAGACGAGGAGTCCTTCAGCGACGCACTGTCGTACAACCTGCGCAAGGAGGGGTTCGAGGTGGCCGTCGCCGCCACCGGCCCCGACGCGCTGGACATCTTCGAGCGCAACGGTGCCGACCTCGTGCTCCTGGACCTGATGCTGCCCGGCCTGCCCGGCACCGAGGTGTGCCGGGAGCTGCGCTCGCGGTCCAACGTCCCGGTGATCATGCTGACCGCGAAGGACAGCGAGGTCGACAAGGTCGTGGGCCTGGAGCTCGGCGCCGACGACTACGTCACCAAGCCGTTCTCCACCCGGGAGCTGATCGCCCGGATGCGGGCCGTGCTGCGCCGCCAGGGCGAGGTCGAGGAGCCGACCCCCGCCACGCTGGAGGCCGGGCCCGTCCGGATGGACGTCGAGCGGCACGTCGTCAGCGTCGGCGGCGAGCCCGTCCAGCTCCCGCTCAAGGAGTTCGAGCTGCTGGAGGTGCTGCTCCGCAACGCCGGCCGCGTCCTCACCCGCATGCAGCTGATCGACCGCGTGTGGGGCGCCGACTACGTGGGCGACACCAAGACCCTGGACGTCCACATCAAGCGCCTCCGCGCCAAGATCGAGGAAGTCCCGTCCACCCCCCGCTACATCGTCACCGTCCGAGGCCTCGGCTACAAGTTCGAGCCCTAGCCGCGCGCTTTGGCCGGGCACGGTGGTCGCTCGCGGGACGGAAGCGGCCGTGGCCGCCGGGGTGGTCTGTGGACCGGCCCCGGCCGCCACGGCCGCGGTGTCGTTCTGCACTGTTCCGCTCCGCCGCTACGGGCGGGCCGGAAAGTGCGCTGATGGGCCCGGAACGCGACCCGGTCGAGTCTAGGCCGCTTCGCTGGACCGGTCGTCCGCCTCGACGGTGCGGGCGGGACCGGCGTCCAGGGGCCTCCAGCAGTACGTGCCGGCGACTTCGCGCAGCACCGGATGCATGGCTGCCGGGTCGCCGGCCCAGGCGCGCGCGTTGCGCACCAGTTTCTCGTGCCCGGGCCGCAGCAGTTCTTGGACGTCGCCGCCCCGCTGTTCGTGGAAGGCCGCGTACCGCGCGCAGTCTCCGATGGCCCAGCGGACGATGCGCAGCACTCCTTCGTAGACCCGGGAGTCGAAGAAGCGGGCGGAGCGGCACCCCGGGTCGATGCCCTCCTCCGGCAAGGGCGCGTCTCGGTACAGGCGCTGGACCGGGTCGCCCTGGGCGTCGATCCGGTCGGGCGTCAGTTCCGGGCCGCTGGTCAGGACCTCGAGCATCGTGATCGCGGCCCTGTTGCGAAAGGTCAGGCCCTCCAGATGCGGATCATCCGGTAACTCCAGCAGGCTGTTGCCGCCACCGCAGGCGTCCGCCTCGAGGTCGAACAGGTAGCCCCTGTCCGCGTGCGGACACGGGTCGTCGTATGCCGCCGCCCGGAACAGGTAGAAGCCACGCACCAGAGTCGCCCTGGCGTCCGGCCAGTACATCGCCTTCAGAGCCGCCCGGGTCGTGCCACGTAACCCGTTGTCGACCAGGATGATGTCGTGCGGCGGTTCGGGGTCGTCCACCGGCAGGCCCGCCCTGCGCAACAGGGTTATCAGGTTCTCGGACGCGCCGGCCATCGACTCCGTCGACACGGTCGGCCTCCGAATCAGCTTCCCGAGCATGCGGTCCAGCTCGGGAAAGCTCCTGCCGTGCTCGATTCGCAGATCCGCCAGTGCGCTCGCGATGGTCGGCCGGTTGGTGCGGACCTCGACCAGCCGCTTGTGCAGCGCCGGATCGAGATGGCGGATGCCCTCCCCGATGTTCTGGGCGTCGCGGCCCAGCAACACGATCAGCGCGCCGCGCGCGGCTTCTGCCCGGAGGTCTGCGAGCATCCGATGCGTGCCCCGTACGTACAGCGGCGCGATCATCTCGCGTGCGACGTCGTACACGTCACCGAGAGCGGTCGCCACCCGTCGCCGGTCGGCGCCGGAGGCGATCGAGTACAGCCCCTCGCAGGTCAGGACCGCGTTGACGGCAGTCCCACGAGATTGTCTGATTTGTCTGGGGTGGTTCGTCACTACGACGCACTCCTTGAATCTTGTTTGTGTCCCTCACGGCCCTTGGCCGCAGAGGAGACCGTCCTGCATCGCAGAGCCGCGACAACCGGCGAGGGCCGCGCGGCGCGCCCGGTTGCGGGGGCGCGACGGTGAGAAAGGAGGGCCGATTGGTCGCCCTGTGAGGTCCCGATGGAGGTTGCTGGACGGCTCCGCTCAGGGAAGCGGCCTCACGGGTGGGCGACGGGCGCCCGCACGGACTCCGAGTTCGAGCACTGACCGCACGAAAGAACGGCCCGTCCCCTGAGGGGGCGGGCCGTTCTGTGTGTGCGGGTGCCGGCTATGCGGCGGCTGGGGACTCCGTGGTGGTCGGGGACTGCGACGATTCCGGCCCGCCCTGCTCGGCGCCCGGGGACGGGGACGTGCTCATCTCCCCGCTCGGCGTCTGGCCGGGGGTTTGGCCCGGGGACTGCGGGGCGGGGGAGTCGGGCAGCGGGTAGTCGGTGTACTCGCCCTGCCGCGCCACCACGGGGATCTGGAACTCCACGGACCCGGCGCGCTCGAACCGCATCGTCAGCGGGAGCGTGTCTCCGGCGCGCAGTTCCTTGTTGAGCTTGGGCAGCACCACCAGCGGCTGCTCGCCGCCGGTGTTCGGCGTGGCCGACGGGCCGCCGCCGCCCTGCGGGCCGGAGGTGTTCCCCGAGGTCGGCGTCTCGGACACGTTCGGCGTCGCGCCCTGGCCGGTCGGCTCGGGCGTGGCGCCGCCGGACGGCGAGGTCGAGGGCGTGCCGCCGGACGGCGAGGCGCCCGGCTGCTGCTTCTTCTTGCCGCCCTGCTGCCGCGACGGGGTCGGCGTCGCCGAGGGCTTGCCGAGGAGCCTGGTGAAGCTGCCCGTCCCGTCCTGGGCGGCGGGCGGCAGCACGAGGGAGCCACCGTCGATCTTCGCCTCGCCGCCGAACGCCGGGGAGCTCACCGAGACCAGGCGGTCCTGCCGGCCCTTCACCTGGTTGATGACCACGCCGTAGAGGGCCATGTCCGCGCCCGGGGCGATCGGCCGTCCCGCCTCCTGGCCCAGCAGGAACATGTGGCGCAGGTCGATCTGCGCGGCGCCCGGCCTGTCCTTCGGCACCGAGACGTTGACGCCCTCGGTCAGCTGCGTGGGGGCGGCGGTCTGGGGCTTCTCGCCGGCGCCGCAGCCGGAGACCACGGGCGCGACGGCGACGGCGCCCGCGATGGCGAGCACGACCACTCGACGGCTGTTTCGGATCACGGCGTCGGTCTCCTCGCGAAATATCAGTTGAAGAGGTGGCTTCAGAGAGTTGTGGGGCTGGCGTGAGATACGCCAGGGGAAGCGTAGCGAGGTTCCACCGCCGACCCCTCTCCGGGGTGGCCGACACGCCTGAACCGGGCGCGGCCGCGAGAGCGGACGCGCCCGCGGGCCCCGGCCGGGAGGCTAACCGGAACGGAGGCTCTCGACCTTGCCGGTGAGCGCGGGTCCGGGCCGGGGCGCCCGGACGACCTCGCCGACCACGCCGTCCGGCCGCACGAAGACGGCGGTGATGCCGGTTCCGGTGGGGCCGGGCGTTCCGGGCGCGGGCGAGTAGGCGCCGGCCAGGACGCCGTCGCGGTCCTCCAGGATCTGGGGTGCTCCGTTGTGGGCGGTGCCCGCGCAGGCCCTGAGCTCCTTCAGGGACGCGGGCTTCCCGGCCCCCGCGGGGCGCGGGTCGGCGACGAGCCAGAAGTTCAGCGTGTACTCCCGCGTCCGGCCGGCGAGCTCGGCCACCACGCGCTCGCACCGGTACCCGGGCGGGACGATGGCGATCACGCCGGGACGCAGGTCCCGCAGCCGGGTCGAGGTGCGGTCGGCGGTCACGAGGTCGACCCGGCGGTCGGGCAGGAGCCCGCCGACCCTGCCCGGGCTCGCGGAGGGGCGAGGAGCCAGCTGGGCGCTCGTGGGCCGGGGCGCGGGACGGGGACCGAGCGCGGTCATCAGGACGCCGCTCAGCAGCGCGACGAGCAGCGCCCCGGCGATGAGGGGTATGGCGATCCCGAACCGGGTCAGCGGGCGGTAGAGCCGCCGCACCCGCGCCCTGCGCCGCCGGCGGCGCCTCTCGCGGTGGTAGGCCACGACGTCCCGCTCCAGCTCGCGGGCGTCATCGGGCACGACGACGTCAATGCGCGGAAGCCCGTAGTCGTCGGGCTCCGGGTCGCCGCCGTCCGGCCTCACGCGGCACCTCCCTCACCGATCGGTGTTCCCGCGGGACGCGCGTTCCCGTCCGTCCTATTAAGACCCTTCCGGGCGCTTCGTACCCGCGCGGCCCGGCGTGCTCACATCCCAGTATGGAACCCGTCCGCCCCGTCGGCGCGACGATGCTTGTCCCCGGGGGCCGGTTACCGGTAAAGGCGCGCGAGCTGGATCGCGGTGTTCCCTCGGCTACGCTGGGTGTGGAGAACTGGACGACGATGCACCAATAAAGGGGTTTGTCAATACCCCAATATGTGGCTTGACCTGGGCATTTGTCGAGAAGGCGGGTTCGGGCACGCTCGTTTCCGTGCTACCCTGGTTCTAGCGGAAGGGGTACTTGTCACATGACTTTCCAGGTCGGCGACACCGTCGTCTACCCCCACCATGGGGCTGCTCGGATCGAGGCCATCGAGACTCGCACCATCAAGGGTGAGGACAGGACCTACCTGGTCCTGAAGGTTGACAAGGGCGACCTGACGGTTCGGGTCCCGGTCGAGAACGTCGAGGACGTGGGCGTCCGGGACGTCGTCGGCCAGGACGGGCTGGAGAAGGTGTTCGAGGTGCTTCGCGCACCCTACACCGAAGAGCCCACCAACTGGTCGCGCCGGTACAAGGCGAATCTTGAGAAGCTCGCCTCCGGCGATGTCAACAAGGTCGCGGAGGTCGTCCGCGACCTCTGGCGGCGCGACAAGGAGCGCGGCCTGTCCGCGGGTGAGAAGCGGATGCTCGCCAAGGCGCGCCAGATCCTTGTCAGCGAGCTCGCGCTCGCCGAGAAGACCAACGAGGACAAGGCAGAGGCGCTGCTCGACGAGGTCCTGGCCAGCTGAGCGGCCGACCGCGTTGAACGAACGGCTCCCTCGGGTGGGCGTCGGTACCGACGTCCACCCGTTCTCGTCCGAGCCGCGCCCCCTGTGGGTGGCCGGGCTCGAATGGCCGGGTGAGGGCCACGGCCTCGCCGGTCACTCCGACGGCGACGTCGCGGCGCACGCCGCCTGCGACGCGCTGCTGTCGGCCTGCGGTCTCGGCGACCTCGGCGCCGTCTTCGGCACTTCGGACCCGCGCTGGTCCGGCGCGTCCGGCGTCGACCTGCTGCGCGAGGTGGCCCGCCGCGTCGACGACGCCGGCTGGACCATCGGCAACGTCGCCATCCAGATCATCGGCAACCGGCCCAAGATCGGCAAACGTCGCGCCGAGGCGGAGAAGACCCTCACCGAGGCGCTGTTCGGCGCCCCGGTGACCGTCTCCGCCACCACCACCGACGGCCTGGGCCTCACGGGCCGCGGCGAGGGCCTCGCGGCCATCGCCAACGCCCTCGTCCTCCCGCCCGCCTAGCCCGGCGCCTGCGCTCCGCGCCTGCTCTACGCGGGGGACGGGTGGACCGTGCCGGTCACCTCGCCCAGGGCGATGCGAGAGCCGGCGGCGCCCGGTGCCTGGGCTCGGAGGGTCACGGTGTCGCCGTCCTCGAGGAACGTGCGCTCCGTACCGTCGTCCAGCAGCAGCGGCTCCTGGCCGTTCCAGCTGAGCTCCAGCAGGCAGCCGCGCTGCTCGCGTTCGGGTCCCGACACCGTGCCGGACGCGAACAGGTCGCCCGTGCGGAGCGGGGCGCCGTTCACCGTGGCGTGCGCGAGCTGCTGCGGGGACGTCCAGTACATCGACGCGAACTTCGGCCGCGCCGCCACCCGCCCGTTGATCAGGATCTCCAGGTGCAGGTCGAGGCCCCACGGCTCCTCGGACCGCAGGTAGGGCAGCGGCGCGGGGTCCTGGACGGGCGGCGACACGCGGGCCGGCTCCAGCGCCGCGACCGGCACCACCCACGACGAGACCGACGTCGCGAACGACTTGCCGAGGAACGGGCCGAGCGGCTGCGACTCCCATCGCTGAATGTCGCGCGCGCTCCAGTCGTTCACGAGCACGAACCCGAACACGTGGTCGCGGAACGCGCCGGCCGCCACGCCCCGCCCGGCCGAGGAGGGGACGCCCACGACGAAGCCGACCTCCGCCTCGAAGTCCAGGCGCTGCGAGGGGCCGTAGACGGGTTCCGGGTCGTCCTTCGCCCGCCGCTGCCCGCAGGGCCGGATGATCGGAGTCCCGGAGGGGTACACGGTCCCGGCGCGGCCATGGTAGGCGACCGGCATGTGCTTCCAGTTCGGCGGCAGGGGCTCGCCGTCCGGCCGCATGATCCGTCCCGCGTTCGCCGCGTGGTGCTCGGAGGAGTAGAAGTCGACGTAGTCGGCGACCTCGAACGGCCTCTGCATCTCCACGTCCGCGACCGGGATCAGGTGCGGCTCCACCCGGTCCCGGTAGGCCTCGTCGGTGAGCAGCTCCGTCACGCGCTCCCGGTTCGCCCGCCAGGCGGCGCGTCCGGCGACCATGAAGGCGTTCAGCGACCCGGAGGCGAAGTAGTGCCGGTCCTCCACCAGGCCGGCGGCCGACATCTCGGCGAGGTCGAGGACGCGGTCGCCGATGGCCACACCGACGCGCGGCAGTTCCCCGGGCCGAGAGAAGATCCCGTACGGCAGGTTCTCGATGCCGAAGCCGCCGTCCTGGCTGCCCTCGACCCACGAAACGGTCGTCATGGCGTCATATCTTCCCCAGCCGCCTGCCTTTCATCCGGGGCGGCCAGATCAGCCCGCGGCAGAGGAAAGGCGGCTTTCCAGATCAGGGCGGCGGCCTCCGGAACCGGCCTCCGCCCGTCCCTATTCGGCGGGCGGGGTGGGGCCGCTGCGGAAGTTGCTCGACGGCGGCGGGTTCCAGTCGCCCCTGGTCGAGCGGTCTCCCAGGTCGGGGTCCGTCGCCGAGGGGTCTCCGGCGTCGGGGTCCTCGGCGCGGTCGGTGGGCGGGTCGTCGTGCTCGTCCTCGTCCGTCCCGTCGGTGTCGGGCAGCACGATGTCGGGACGGGTCGTCGAGGCGGTCGGGGACTGCCTCTCGACGGCGTCCTTGCCCCGGACCAGCTCGACGTCCGTCGGGAGCAGGTCCGGCACCGAGTCGAGCGGCGGGCGCGGCTGCGGGAGCGGTTCCAGCGGCGGCGCGGGCTCCGACGACAGGCTCTCCTCGTAGTCGAAGGGGTCGAACTCCTCCGGCGCGGGCCCGGCCTTCGCGGCGGGCCACTCGCGCCCGTCGTCCTTGAAGGGCAGGATCGGCTCCCGCTCCGGTTCGGGCTCGCTGTCGCGCACCGGCTCAGGATCGGGTTCGCGCACCGGATCAGGCTCGCGTTCCGCCGGCTGCCCGTCCGAGAAGGCGGGCGACGGCTCCCCGTCCTGCCCGGCGGGCGCCTCCAGCGCGAGCGGGGGCGCCGCGGGCCCCAGGACCTTGACGTGGCCGCGCTGCGTCTCGGCCGGCGCCTCGTCGCGGCGGGCGGACCGCGCCGCCGTCCGGATCTGCTTGACCATCGTCAGCCACAGCCAGACGGCGATCACGAGCATGGCGTGCGGCGCGACGGCGACGCCCGTGCGCACCGCGTCGTCCGGCAGCGCGCCGAACCCCCGGACCGAGTGCTGGACGGAGAGCGCGGCGCCCCCGGCGAGGAGCAGGAGCAGCAGCGTCCAGCGCGGCAGCCGCGTCCACCAGCGGGCGCCCCGGGCGACGACGAGCGACAGGATCGTCACGGCGGTGAGGGTGTCGGCCATCGCGGGATACAGCGGCGCCCAGCGGCGGCTCACCCCGCCGGCGATGGCGAGCTCGCGCAGGACGTCGTAGGTCAGCGCGAACGCGCCGCCCGCCAGCGCGGCGACCACGAGGCCGGCGGCGCCGGTGAGCAGCAGCCGCTGCGCGCGCGTGTAGGAGGGCCGGGTCGGATCAGTCGGCATGTCTCTCGTTCCGGAAGGGAGGGGTCCTCCGCCGAGGTTAACCAGCCTGGACGCCGCCGAACCGCAACTTCTTAGTGATCACTGTGACGCTGCGCACTATAAGTGGGGAGACGTACGGTATTGGCGAGGACAAGGGCAGAGGGAGGCGGCGATGGCGTCCGGCAGGTTCGTGGTGGTCGAGCGGGCCCGCGCGGCCGGGTAGGGCCGCCGTGGCGCCTCCCGGGGACCGTCTCGGCGAACCGGTCCGGATCTTCGACGGGCGGTCCGCCGCCCGCCGCACGTGGGCGTGGCTCGCGCTGCTGTGCCTGGCCGCGGCGGCCCTGGTCCCGGCGGCGATCGTGTACCTGCACGACCGCGTGTGGCCGGTCGGCGTCCCGGCGCTGCTCCTGGCGATGGGCTACGCGGCGGCCGCCGGATGGCTCGCGGGACGCGACCGGCCGCGCCTGCGGGCCCGCGTCGCCGTCCTGCACACCGGCGGGTTAGCGGTCACGGGGCCGGGCGGCGGGGCGTACGCGTGGGACGAGCTCGTCTCGGTGACGGTCGCCGGCATCCCCGGCGGCCCGGGCGGGCGCGTCCGGTGGCGCTTCACCGTCGTCGCGCACGACGGGACCGTGCTGCGGCTCGACGACGGCATCCCCGACGTGCGGAGGCTCGGGATGGCCGTCGCGCAGGAGGTGACCGCCCGGATCGTCCCGCGCCACCTGGCGGCGGTGAAGGCGGGGGAGTCCGTCCGGATCGGCCCGTTCAGTGTGGACCTGGACGGAGTCGGGAAGGACGGCGAACGGCTGCCCTGGAGCGCCGTCCGGGACGTGGTGATCGGGGACGGGCTGGTGACCGTGCACGCCCGCCCCGGCCGGTCCGGTCTCGCGGCGGTGGCCTCCCAGATGCCGGACGCGCTGGCGTTCTGCGTCCTGTGCCACCAGGTCAGGAGCCTGACCGAACATTTCTGAAGATCTTCTCGCGGGGGATGTCGAGAACCGGCCGGCGGCTCCGATCCTTCTGTGACGGGCCCGCGGGCGGGGCCGTCCGGCGAGCCGGCGGCTCGCCGCGAGACCCGACGACGAGGAGACGACCGTGAAGTACATGCTGCTGATCTTCAACCGCCCCGGCTTCGTGGAGGAGCTGACCGAGCAGGAGCGCACCGCCCTTTTCGGCGAGGTCGACGCGATCATGAAGGAGCTGTCCGAGTCGGGCGAGCTGGTCGGCGGGCAGGCGCTGGCCGACCCGTCGCTGACCAAGACCGTCGTCGGCGTGGACGGCCGGCCGGTCGTGACCGACGGCCCGTTCCTGGAGGCCAAGGAGCACTTCGCCGGCTACGTCGCCGTCGACTGCGAGTCGCAGGAGCGGGCGGTGGAGATCGCCTCGCGCTGGCCGGACGTCAGGTTCGGCGGGCGCATGGAGGTGAGGGCGGTCATGCACGACTCCGGGACGGAGATGTGAGGACGCCCCCGGCCGTCGAGGACCTGCTGCGCACCCTCGCGCCGCAGGTCCTCGGCACACTCGTACGGCGGCACGGCGCCTTCGACGCGTGCGAGGACGCCGTGCAGGAGGCCCTGCTCGCCGCCGCCGTGCAGTGGCCGGGGGAGGGCGTGCCGGAGAATGCGCGCGGCTGGCTGCTGACGGTCGCGACCCGGCGGCTCACCGACCAGTGGCGCAGCGAGCGGGCCCGCCGCGACCGCGAGGCCGCGGTGTTCGCGGAGGAGCCCGCCGAGCCGGGCCCGGACGAACACCGCCCGTCCGACCGCGACGACACGCTGACGCTGCTGTTCCTGTGCTGCCATCCGGCGCTGTCGCCGCCCTCGCAGGTCGCGCTGACGCTGCGGGCGGTCGGCGGCCTGACGACGGCGCAGATCGCCCGCGCGTTCCTCGTCCCGGAGGCGACGATGGCGCAGCGGGTCAGCCGGGCAAAGCAGAAGATCAGGGCGGCGGGCGCGCGGTTCGCGGCGCCCCCGCCGCAGGAGCGGGACGAGCGGCTGCGGGCCGTCCTGCACGTGCTGTATCTGATCTTCAACGAGGGCTACACCGCGTCCAGCGGCCCCGACCTGCAGCGCGCGGACCTCACCGCCGAGGCGGTCAGGCTCGCGCGGGCGCTGCACCGGCTGCTGCCCGGCGACGGCGAGGTGACCGGGCTGCTCGCGCTGATGCTGCTCACCGACGCGCGCCGCGCGGCCCGCACCGCGGAGGGCGGCCTGCTGGTGCCGCTCACCGAGCAGGACCGGACGCTCTGGAACGCCGAGGCGATCCGGGAGGGGACCGCCCTGATCACCGACGCGCTCACCTGGTCGCCGCCCGGCCCTTACCAGGTGCAGGCAGCGATCGCCGCCGTCCACGCCGAGGCCGCCCGGCCGCAGGACACCGACTGGCCGCAGATCCTCGCGCTGTACCGGCTGCTCGGCCACCTGGCGCCGAACCCGGTGGTCACGCTGAACGAGGCCGTCGCGCTGGCCATGGTGGACGGGCCGTCCGCCGGCCTGGACCTGCTGCGCACCCTGGACGGCGACGCCCGCCTGGCGGAGCACCACCGGCTCGCGGCCGTCCGGGCCCACCTGCTGGAGATGGCCGGCGACGCGCCGGCCGCGCGGGAGGCGTACCGGGACGCCGCCCGCGCCACCACGAGCCTGCCCGAGCGGCGCTACCTGGAGGAGCGCGCCGCCCGGCTCAACGAAGGAGTCCCTGATGGGAAAGCTTGACGTCCCCGGCGCGACCCTGCACTACGAGGTGCGCGGCTCCGGGCCCGTGCTGCTGCTGATCTGCGGCGGTATCTACGACGCGGCGGGCTACGCCGGGCTCGCCGGAGCGCTGGCCGAGCGGTACACGGTCGTGGCGTACGACCGCCGCGGCAACTCGCGCAGCCCGCTCGACGGGCCGCCGGAGCCGCAGCGCGTCGAGGTGCACGCGGACGACGCCGCCCGGCTGCTCGCCGAGGTCGGGGACGGCCCGGCCGTGGTGTTCGGCAACAGTTCGGGCGCGGTGATCGGGCTGGATCTGGCCGCGGGGCATCCCGAGCAGGTGCGGGCACTGGTCGCCCACGAGCCGCCGCTTCTGACGATGCTGCCGGACGCGGAGCACTGGGAGGCCGTTCTCGCGGACGTGGAAGCCGCCTACCGGGAAGGCGGCGCAGGCCCCGCGATGGGGACGTTCGGCGCCGCGATGGGCATGGGCGGCGGCGAGGCGTCCGAGGACGGGGAGGAGGCCGGAGCGGAGCAGGGCGTCGAGGAGCGGGAGCCGCCGAGCCCGGAGATGCTGGAGATGTTCGCCCGCTTCGAGAGGAACACCGACTTCTTCGTCGGCTACGAGGTGCCGGGCTTCGGGCGGTACGCGCCCGACGTGGAGGCGCTGCGCGGGTCGCCGGTCCGGATCGTCCCGGCGGCGGGGGCGGAGTCCGCCGGCGAGCCCCCGCACCGGGCCGCGCTCGTGCTGGCCGAGGCGCTCGGGACGTCCGCCGAGATCTACCCCGGCGACCACGGAGGCTTCGGCCCGCACGCCGCCGAGTTCGCGGCCCGGCTGGAAGAGGCGTTCCGGTGAACGGGGCGGCGGCGTGACCCGATGGCACAGGGCGGCCTGTGCGATGCGCCACGTAGCCGGACGCGGATCCAATAACCTGAACCCGTGAGCCTGCGCCTTTACGACACCGGAACCCGTAGCGTCCGCACGTTCGAGCCCCTGGAAGAGGGCCGCGTGGGGATGTACGTGTGCGGCGCGACTCCGCAGGCGGCCCCGCACATCGGGCACCTGCGCTCGGGCGTCATCTACGACGTCCTGCTGCGCTGGCTGCGGGCGTCCGGCTACGAGGTGACGTTCGCGCGCAACGTCACCGACGTCGACGACAAGATCATCGCGGTGGCGGCGGAGCAGGGCGTGCCGTGGTTCGCGGTCGCCGAGGGCAACCAGCGCACGTTCAACCAGGGTTACGACCTGCTCGGCTGCCTGCCCCCGACGATCGAGCCGCGCGCCACCGGGCACGTCCCGGAGATGATCGTGCTGATGCGCCGGCTGATCGACAACGGCCACGCGTACGCGGCGGGCGGCGACGTGTACTTCGACGTCAAGTCCTGGGCCGACGAGTACGGCGCGCTGTCGAACCAGCGGCTGGAGAACATGCGCTCCGCCGGCGACACCCCCAACGAGGAGCTCAAGCGCGACCCGCGCGACTTCGCGCTCTGGAAGGGCGCGAAGCCCGGGGAGCCGTCCTGGGAGACGCCGTGGGGCGACGGGCGCCCCGGCTGGCACCTGGAGTGCTCGGCGATGGCGACCCGCTACCTCGGCCCGGCGTTCGACATCCACGGCGGCGGCGTCGACCTGATCTTCCCGCACCACGAGAACGAGATCGCCCAGTCCCGCGCCGCCGGCGACGGCTTCGCGCGCTACTGGCTGCACAACGGCCTCCTCACCGTGGACGGCGAGAAGATGAGCAAGTCCGTCGGCAACGTGGTGCTGCTGCCCGACCTGCTGGGCAAGGCCCGCCCGGTCGAGGTGCGCTACTACCTCGCCTCGGCGCAGTACCGCTCGCTGATGGACTACACCGACGCCGCCCTGGCCGAGGCCGTGTCCGCCTACCAGCGGATCGAGGGGTTCGTGACGCGGGCCTCGGAGCTCGTGGGGGCCGGTTCGCCGTCCTCCGTTCCGTCCGCGTTCGCCTCGGCGATGGACGACGACCTGGGCGTCCCGCAGGCGCTGGCGGTGCTGCACGAGACCGTCCGGGAGGGCAACAGCGCCCTGGCGTCCGCCGACCGCGACGCGGTGAAGCAGCACCTGGCGGCCGTCCGGGCGATGGCAGGCGTCCTCGGCCTCGACCCGCTGTCGCCGCAGTGGCGGGCCTCAGGCGAGGACGACCTGCGCCCCGTGGTCGACGCCCTGGTCAAGGTGGCGCTGGAGCAGCGGCAAGCGGCCCGCGGACGCAAGGACTACGCGGCCGCCGACGCCATCCGCGACAGCCTCTCGGAGGCCGGCATCGTCGTCGAGGACACCCCGCAGGGCCCCCGCTGGGAGCTCAAGCGCGGCTGACCGTGCGTGGCGCACGCCGCGCGGCGGATAGAATCGAGCGTTCGCGGGGGTTTCGTCGCCGTCCGCTGAGATCTTGAGCCGCCCGGCCGGGGCGAGCACGCAATCGTCGCGAGGGGCGTAACCGACAATGGCCAAGCAAAAGGGCAAGGGACCGACTCCCAAGGCGCAGGACCGGCACTGGCACGGCAAGCGCCAGAAGGCCCGCGCCGCGAAGAACTCCAAGCGCACCGGCACCCCGACGCTGGGTCCGGGCGGGCGCGCCCAGGGCCCGGCGGAGACCCGCCCCTCGGGGCGTCCGGCCGGCGCGCGGCGCGCGACCGGTGAGGTGCCCGAGCTGGTCACGGGCCGCAACCCGGTCGTCGAGGCGCTGCGCGCGGGCGTCCCCGGCACCGCCCTGTACGTCATGTCCGACACCGACGAGCGCGTGCGCGAGTCGATCCAGCTCGCCGCCGACCGCCGCATCCCGCTGCTGGAGACCGGCAAGAACGAGCTCGACCGGCTGACCGACGGCGCCGTCCACCAGGGCATCGCGCTCCAGGTCAAGCCCTACCGGTACGCGCACCCCGACGACCTGCTCAAGGGCACGGCGCCGCTGATCGTCGCGGTGGACGGCATCACCGACCCGCGCAACCTCGGCGCGATCGTCCGGTCCGCGTCCGCGTTCGGCGCGACCGGCGTGGTCGTCCCCGAGCGGCGCGCGGCGGGGGTCACGGCCGGTGCCTGGAAGTCGTCGGCCGGCACCCTCGCGAACGTCCCGGTCGCGCAGGCCACCAACCTGTCCCGCCAGCTCAAGGCCTACCAGAAGGCGGGCTGCTTCGTCGCCGGGCTCGACGCGGGCGGCGGCATGACCGTCGCCGACCTGGAGCTCGCCACCGGGCCGTTCGTGCTGGTCGTGGGCTCGGAGGGCAAGGGCCTCGGCCGCCTCGTCGCCGAGACCTGCGACATGCTCGTGACGATCCCGATGCCGGGCAAGGCCGAGTCGCTCAACGCCGGAGTGGCCGCGGGCATCGCGCTGTACGAGATCAGCCGCCTCCGCGCCTGAGATCGGAAATAATCTCAACGTTCATAGACTTGACGTTGAGGTGACTCAGACGACAGCGCTCGCCGCCCCGGCCCTCCGCACCCGCTACGCCACCGACCTCGCCCTGGCCGCCTTCGCACCCGCGAGCTGGGGCACCACCTACGTCGTCACCACCACCCTGCTGCCCGACGGCCGTCCGATGCTCGCCGCCACCATGCGCGCCCTGCCCGCCGGCCTCGTGCTGCTCGCCGCCACCCGCCGCCTACCGCGCGGCGACTGGTGGTGGAAGTCGATCGTCCTCGGCCTGCTGAACTTCGGCGCCTTCTTCCCGCTGATCTTCTTCGCCGCCTACCGGCTCCCCGGCGGCGTCGCCGCGACGATCGGATCCGTCCAGCCCCTGGTCGTGGCCCTGCTGTCGCTCGGCGTCCTGCGGATCCGCCCGGCCCGCGCCGTCCTGTACTCCGCCCTCGCCGGCACCGGAGGCGTCGCGCTGCTGACCCTGAGCGCCGACGCCCGCCTCGACCCGCTCGGCATCGCCGCCATGCTCACCGCGACCTCGCTCATGGCCACCGCGATCATCCTGGCCAAGAAGTGGGGACGTCCCGAATCGCCGCTGGTCATGACCGGATGGCAGCTCACGGTCGGCGGCCTCGTCCTCCTGCCGCTCACCCTCGCGGTGGAGGGCGCCCCGTCCTCGCTGACCGGTGAGAACGCCCTGGGCTTCGCCTACCTCGGCATCGTCGGCACCGCGATCGCCTACGCCCTGTGGTTCCGCGGCATCGACCGCCTGCCCCCGACCTCCGTCTCCCTCCTCGGCCTCACGAACCCGATGGTCGCCACCCTGGCGGGCCTCCTGATCCTCGGCCAGACCCTCACGCCGTGGCAGGTCGTCGGCTTCACCATCGCCCTGGGAGCTCTGGTCGCGGGCCAGTCCCTCAACCGGCGACCGCGACCCGCCGTCTCCTGAGGAACGCCTTCTCGGCCTCGTCCTCGGTACGTTCGAGGGCCTCGTCATAGGCCGCGGCGGCCTCCACGTCCCGTCCCAGCCGCCGCAGCAGATCGGCGCGAACCGCATGGAACAGGTAGTACCGGCCGAGGTCGAGCCCCTCCACCAACTCCAGCGCGGCCCCGGCCCCCCGCACCTCGCCCACCGCCACGGCCCGGTTGAGCGCCACCACCGGACTCGGCGCCACGACCATCAACTGGTCGTACAACTGGAGAACCTGATCCCACCGGGTGTCCTCGACCCGCCCGGCATCGCTGTGCACCGCGTTGATGGCCGCCTGGATCTGGTAGGGCCCGGGCCTCCCGATCCCCAGGCACTTCCGGACGAGCGCCTGCCCCTCATGCACGAGCCCCCGATCCCAGAGCCCGCGATCCTGCTCGCCGAGCAGCACCAGCTCCCCGTCCCGCCGCCGGGCGGCCCTGCGGGACTCGACGAGCAGCATCAGCGCCAGCAGTCCCAGCACCTCGGGCTCGTCCGGCATCAGCTCCCGCAGCACCCGCCCCAGCCTGATCGCCTCGCCCCCCAACTCCTCGCGCCCGCCATAACCCTGGTTGAACACCAGGTACACCACGGCGAGAACCCCGGAGAGTCGTTCGGGCAGTTCGGGCAGTTCCGGCACCCGGTAGGGAATCCCGGCGTCCCGGATCTTCGCCTTGGCCCGCACGAGCCGCTGCGCCATCGTCTTCTCCGGCACCAGGAAGGCCCGCGCGATCTCCGCCGTCGACAACCCGCCCAGCAGCCGCAGCGTCAGCGCGACCCGCGCCTCCATCCGCAGCGCCGGATGGCAGCACGTGAAGATGAGCCGCAACCGGTCGTCCATGAGGGGCTCCTCGACCGGCTCGACCACGTTCAGCAGCACGGCCTGCGCGTACTTCCCGGCCCGCGCGGCCTCCCGCCGCAACCGGTCGATCGCCTTGTTCCGCGCCGTCGTGATGATCCACCCCGCCGGACTGGGCGGCACCCCCTCCTTCGGCCACCTGCGCACCGCCTCGGCGAACGCCTCCTGGACGGCCTCCTCCGCCACGTCCAGGTCCCCGAACACACGGCCCAGCACGGCCACCGCGCGCCCGTGCTCCTCCCGGAAGACCCGCTCGATCACACCTCGCCCTGGAACGGCCGCACCTCGATCGGCAACCCCGTGACCTGCGTGAACCTGGCCGCCACCTTCAACGCCGCGTCCAGATCCACCACCTTGACGACGGTGATGCCGCCGATGAACTCCTTCCCCTCCGTCCACGGCCCGTCCGTCGCGATCACCTCGTCCCCCCGCATGCACACCACCGTGCTGGCCTCCGGCTGCTCCAGCCCCCGCCCGAACACCCAGCACTCCTGCCGCTCCAGGTCCCGCCGAACCTCGGCGAGCTCCGCCATCACCGGCTCCAACACCTCCGGCGGCGGGATCTCCCCGACCGGCTGAATGATGTTGAGCACATACAGCTTCATCCCCTCCTCCTTCCCCTACACCCAGTCCTTCCCCACCCACCCCGCCCCGCGCACCCGCGGCGGCCACCCCACCCCTGAACGAACGCGCCCCCACCAGATCGACACGCTCCCCCAGAAAACCCGGATCCCCCCGAGCCCCCAAGTCGACTACGATGCGGGACGAGCCCGCCGGCGTAGCTCAATTGGCAGAGCATCTGTCTTGTAAACAGAAGGTTAGGGGTTCAAGTCCCCTCGCCGGCTCCCACCTCAAAGCCCCCTTCCGGGTCTTGGAAGGGGGCTGTTTGCTCCACCGTGGGAGCCACGGGATTCAGTCGCCGAACGGGGCGCCGATCATGGCCTCGGGCGCTGCGCGTGTGTCGTCAACGGACCAGGTGTCCTTTGTGATGGCGATGGCCGCGTGGCCATGGATCTCCGGGATGTTCAGCGGCAGCGAGCCCCTCGGTTGCTGCAGCTCATGTGGATGCCTGGGGCCGGGTCCCGCGCACTTGGCCAGGTGGGAGAAGTTGTCCGGGGTGGTAGGCGTGCCCACCTCGAACGAAGGTCAGCCCGCTTCACCAAGCGATTCCCGGTGACTCTCACGGTGGGGCGGGAGGCCCCCTTCCCTGATCGGAAGGGGGCTTGAGTTGGGAGCCGCGAGGGGATTCGAAGCCCTGACCCTTTGTTAGACGATCATTGGTCCGGTTCGGATCTTTCGTCCCTCTGTCCGAGGGGGCTCGGCGTCGCCGAACTCGGCATCAGCGAAGGGTGAGCAGGGCGGCGGCCACGTGGCTGCCGGGCCGCACGCCTGGTGGGATGGCGAAGACGGCGCTGCCGGTGTGCCGTATGAAGGCGTTCAGGCGGTCGGACTTGTCCAGCTTGCGCTGGAGGCGGACGAACTCCGCGGGATCGCGCAGATAGGCGCAGAAGAGAACGCCGCTGTCATACCTGGAGTGGCCGCTGCCCGAGTGGTCGGGCATGTCCTCGCCGTGGTCGTGGGCCCCGTCCCCTGCGTCGTGATGGTGGTCCGCCGGGGCTGGCCCGTTCAAGCCTTGGAAGCCGTAGTCGTAGTTGTACGAGCGGCGCAGCATCGGGACGTCCCGGACCAGAGCCAGGTGGGAGTCGGTGGGGATGAGGAGCCCGCCGTCCGGTCCGGCCTTGCGGAGGTCGGGGGTGCTGAACTCGTGCCCGCCACTGAGCGGGGCGCCGTTGTCGCGCCGCCGTCCGATCGTCTGGTCCTGGGTGCGCGTGGTGGAGGTGTCCCATTTCGGCAGGTCCATACGGATCTTGCGGAAGACCAGATAGGTGCCGCCGGAGAACCAGGCCGGTTCGTCCGCCGTGGACCAGACGGCGTCGTCGAACTGGGCGGTTCCCGGCCGGGGGTTGGCGGTGCCGTCCTTGTGGCCGAAGAGGTTGCGCGGAGTCGAGTCGCCGAACATGCCGAGGAAGCCCTGCTGGCTCCAGCGCAGTCGGGCCACTCCCGGGGCGCGGCTGCGGAGGGTGCGGAAGGCGCGGCTGACGGTCTGGAGGTCCTCGCCGCAGATCTGGACGAGCATCTCACCGCCGCTCCATGCCGGCTCCAGCCGGTCCTCGCCAAACGAGGGAAGAGGGCTGAGCAGGCGGGGTCGGTCACGTTTCCGCCCGATCCGCTCGAACAGGCTCGGACCCAAGCCGAAGGTGACGGTCAGCCGGGCCGGTTCAAGGCCGTCGGCGATGCCGGAGTCGGCGGGGACCTCCGGGCGGGCGAACGGCATCGGGCCGGGCGGCCGTCCCTGCGTGAGCCTTTCGGCGGCGGCCGACCAGCCTTGGATGAGCCGCTGGAAGTTGGCCGCGACCTGCTCGGTGGTCAGCCGGTTGTCTTCGCGTGGGTCGGTGGTCTCCAGGTCGAAGGCAGCGAAGATCGCGTACCGCTGCTGCGGCGTGGCGATGCCCGCCTGGTGTGCCCCGTGGTACGGCTCGGTTCTTCGCTGCGTACCAGATGGGCGTGCGGGGGCGGCGTCGCGGCCGCCCGCCGCGAGCGCTCCACCCAACGCCGCGGCAGTGCCGGCGGTCGCCGCGAACGTGGTGAGAGCGGCGCGCCGCGACCACGGGCTTCCTGTCTTTTCGCTCATGGGGTTCACTCCGTGTCCGTCAACCTTCAGGTTCTCTGAAGCCTAGGCCAGGCTTCAGGGAGCCTGAAGGTGGGGTACCGAAAGTGAGGGAGGTTCGGCTCCGTATCAGGTCAGGAGGTGATGCGTCCCGCGAAAGCGGTGCGCACCGCTTCTCCGATCCTCCGATGGACCGGGTCGGCGCCCGGGCCGAACATCCGGTCGTCGACCTCGGCCGCAGCCCGCTGGGCGGCCTCCAGCAGGCGGCCCCCCTCTGCCGTGATCTCCAGCGTCGAGGGCGAACCCGCGCGGGCGTTGCTGTCGCGCACCAGGCCCGCGGCGGCGAGCGCCTTCACCGCTCCGTGCGCGCTCTGCACGGTGATCCCGGACATTCGCGCCAGATCGCTGAACGACGCCCCCGGCACGACGCCGATGTGGGCGAGCAGCCCGAGCCTGCTGACCGTGAGGTCCAGCGGCGCCAGAAGGGCGTTGAGGTCGGTCTCGATTCGACGCGCCAGTGACAGCAGGAAGATGGAGGTGCTCATCACTGGGGGGCCGGGACGGCCGTCGTCGGTGGTCACCGTCCCAGTGTCCCCCACAGTGGGTTCCCGCGATCGGACCGGTCGGCTGCCCGGGCCGTCCCTAAGTCCTTTTCGTGGTCGCCTCGACCGGACGATCAGTGCTGCCAGCGAGCTTCTGCACACATCCTGTGCCGGCGGCCGCGTCTGCGATCAGGCCTGGAGATCTGGGCGCGGCTGGACGGTGTGGTCGGCCGCCACCGGCATGGGCCGTGCTCGCCCTTGGCGCGGCGCCTGGACGCCGACCGTTGGCGTACTGCACTCACATCGTCCCGAGTGCAGTGGCTCATGCGGATGCCATTCGCCACTCCTGCCGGGACCGGCCACCGGCCCGGGATCGACAGCACATCATCGGGTACCGGCAGCCCTCGTGCGGCGCCAGGTCATGAACGCAAAGGTCACGCAGAGCGAGGCGACGCCCAGCGACAGCACCGGGGCCGCGAATCCCGTGATCGTCGGCCTCTTCGCGTCGACTGCGGTGCGCTCCGGCCGGGACGGCACGTACCGTACCCGGACCCGTGCGCCGACCTTCGGCATCTCCACCCAGCCGTCCTGGCCGATGGAGGCCCGTACCCGCCGCCCCGTGGAGGTCGTGAAGACCACATCCGCGTACTTTGTCGACTTGTTCCCGGACCCTCTATTGACGACGACACCGGACGTCTCCAGCCCCTCCCGCGCCCGCTGGACCTCGTCGAAGACGAGTACCGAGGCGATCATGGCGAACATCAAGGCGAGCACTGCGAGGACCGCCGCCCCACCCCCGGGAACCTCCACCGGGCGCCGAGCCTCCGAGGCGGTCGTCCGAAGTCGTTCCTGATGCCGCCGCTGGAGTGCCGACATCCACGGTCGCTGGCTCATCGTGCCTCCTCACTTCCCCTGTGACGTCCTCGGCGGTCATGCCGTTTCCCGTGTCGGCGGTCCTGTCCGCCTATGGCCATGGCGACATCCGTGAGCCACGCGGACGGATGACCTCACGGGCGCCGAGGAATTGGCCTCCCCATCTTCTGGAGCAAGGGCCCCGACGGCCCGTGCTGGTCCCTTCGTCGCCCTGACACTGAGTGCGAAGGCCACAACGAGAACCGGAATCCTGCTGGCCTATCTGCCGACCGACAAGAATTGCCGACCATGCTGGCCTGGAAATGGTGGGGCGTGGGGGGAAGGTGGGCGCTTTCGGTCTTCAAGGGTGCTCGTAGGGTCGGTAGGCTTGCGTTATGCGGATTGTCGCGGTGGCCGATACGCACACCTATCATCACGAGCTCGTCGTTCCCGAGGGGGATGTCTTCGTGCACGCCGGTGACCTATGCCGACGGGGCCAGGACCTCAAAGAGCTCGAGGACGCCGCCGACTGGATAAAAGACCTTCCGCATCGGGTGAAGGTGGTCGTCGCCGGTAACCACGACTGGATGTTCGTGGAAGAGCCCGGCCGTGCTCGCGCGATCCTGGCCGACCGTGGCATCCGGTATCTGGAGGACAGTGGAACGGAGATCTACGGCGTCACGTTCTGGGGCAGTCCCTGGCAGCCGGAGTTCAACGCGTGGGCGTTCAACCTTCCCCGAGGCCGTCCCCTTGCGGAGAAATGGGCCCTGATTCCGGACACCGTCGATGTCCTGGTCACGCATGGGCCCCCGCTTGGAATCGGTGATGCGAACGACTATCCCGGACGTCACGGTTGTGAGGATCTGCTGGCCCGGGTGCGGCAGATCCGTCCCAAGCTGCACCTGTTCGGTCACATCCACCAGGCCGGAGGGCTCTGGAACTACGACGGGACGACTTTCGCCAACGTCACCACATGGGAATGCGAGCGCGGCCCCACTGTGGTCCGCCTGGAGCCTTCGGGTGCTGTAGGCGAGGTCGTGCCGGCGGCGCGGACCCGCTGAACGTAGACCAGGCCGACCGGTACGGATGAGGAGTCAGGCGCTGGGGGCGTTGCTCCTCGGTGAGGGTGGGGCGGGGGTGAGTGCCCTGGACGGCGGCCACGACGGAGTCCGCGTCCTCGGTCGCGAGTTCGAGTCAGGGTGCGCGGCTGTACTCCAGATGGCAGCGACCAGGCGGACTCCGCGCGCGGCGCGCCTGAGCGGTCAGGGGAGGAGGGCCAGTTTGCCGGTGGTGGCTCGTGCCTCCAGTTCCGCGAGTGCTTTCGGGCCTCTGCCAGTTCGTAGGTCGTGGGACGGGTGGGGCCCAGCACTCCGGCTGCGAGGAGCGCGAACATCTCGGCCATGACCTCGCCGAAGAGTTGTGGTGCGGCCTGGATCAGGGTGCCGATGTTCAGGCCGATGAGGTGGATCTGGTGCTTGTAGACGAGGTCCCAGTTGGTGATCGCGGCTTCGCCCCCGGCCAGGCCGTAGACGACTACTCGGCCCGTCACCCGCTTGGCCGCGGCCAGGCTGGTGTCGAGGGTGGCGCCGCCGACCGACTCCAGGACCAGGTCTACGCCTGCGCCATCGGTCAGGCGCAGCACCTCGGCGGCCAGGTCGGGCCTGCGGGAGTCCAGGACGTGGTCGGCGCCTTGGGCCCGTGCCGCGTCGTGCTTGGCCGGCGATGCCGTGGCGATCACCGTCGCGCCGTAGTGCTTGGCCATCCTCACCGCGGCCTGGCCGGTCCCGCCGGCCGCGGCATGGATCAGGACGGTCTGCCCCTCGGCGACGCGGCCCAGCGGCTTGAGCGCCGCCAGCGCGGTCGGCCAGTTCACGACCATGCCGAGTGCCTGCTCATCGGACCAGCCCGGCGGGACCGGCAGCGCGGCCGCCGCGGGCAGCGTCATGTACTCGGCGAAGGCCCCGCCCGCGATGCTGACGCCGACCACGCGGGCGCCGGGCTTCGGGTCGCTCACCTCCTCGCCGACGGCGGTGACCTCGCCCGCCCCCTCGATGCCCGGCAGGTACGGGGGCCGCGGTCCGCCTGCGAACGTGCCGCGGGCCTGTGAGATGTCGACGTAGTTGACGCCGGCGGCGGTGACCCGGATCAGGACCTCGCCCGGTCCCGGGCTCGGGACCGGGGCGTCCGTGATCAGCCGCAGGTCCTGCGGGCCGTCCAGGGACGTCTGCTCCAGGGCGCGCATGGTGGAAGGAAGGCTCACGGTGGTCGGACCCCTTTGTTTATCGATTGACAAACAAATCGTGGCACGGGGCCGCGAGGCGGGTCAAGGTAAAGTTGATCGAACGACAAACAAGTACGGAGACGCATCCCGATGGCTGGTCGCGGCAGGCCGCGCACGTTCGACCCCGACACCGCCCTGCGCCAGGCGCTGGAGGTGTTCTGGGAACGGGGCTACGAGGGCACCTCGCTCAAGGACCTGGCCCAGGCCATGGGGATCGCCTCGGCGAGCATCTATGCCTGCTTCGGCAGCAAAGAGGACCTGTTCCGCAAGGTCATGGCCCTCTACGGGGCGACCTCGGGCGAGCCTCCGAGGCGGGCGCTGCGCGAGCATCCGACCGCACGCGCCGCGGTCCACGCGATGCTCCGCGCCACCGCCGATGAGATCACCCGTTCGGACGCTCCGCACTACTGCATGCTCATCCTCGCCGCGCCGACCGGTGCCGTGGAGAACCACGAGGTCCGGGAGTTCCTGGCCGGTATCCGGCACGACATGCGCGCCGAAGTCGAAGACCGGCTCAGGCGCGGTGTCGCGGACGGCGACCTCGCCGTGTCTCCGGCCGACCTCGACGCCATCGCCCGCTACTACACGACCGTGGTGCAGGGCCTGTCCATCCAGGCCCGCGACGGCGCCACTCGGGAGGAGCTGGAAGCGGTCATCACCTGCGCGATGGCCGCCTGGGACGCGCTCACGTCGGCGCCGTCCCACAGAGTGAACTAGCGGCTCGTCGCGAAGCGGGACCGCTCACCTGCGGAAGCGCCCGGTCAGCCGGGGTCGCCGGCCAGACATGTTCGCGGATCGCCGGAACCGGTTCGGGTGTTTCGGGGAGAAGGGCCTGCTACTGCTGGTCGCCGGTCGTGGTGGTCCATCGCGGATCGATGTGGCCCAGCCAGGCGTCTTGCTCATCTGCCAGCGGTCGCTCCAGGGGGAGCGGCAGGAAACGGCAAGCGAAGGTCAGACCGGTGTCGCCCCCCTCGCCGCGGACGACATGGGTCCATGCGTCTGGCGTGGCGGCGGGCGCGCGAAGGTGGAAGTACGTGGTCTTTCGCGGGCGCATGGTCTCGGGATCGGGCCTGGTGTCCACGCTGATCTGCTTGATCACGGAGGCGGTGTGCAGGCCGGTCTCTTCGAGGACCTCGCGCAGGACGGCTTGCACCAGATCCTCGTCGGGCCGCACGCCGCCGGCGGGAACCTGGGTGCCGGCTTGGGGCATGCCGACATGGTCGAAGACCAGGAGTCCGGGGACGACGCGATGTCTGATCACGTAGGCGGCGACGCGGAGTCTGGGGCGGGTCACCCGAGCATTGTGCCTGGGGGCGGTGCGGGAGGTCCTAGGCGATCGGGACCGGGCCCGTTGGGAGGGTCGTCGGGTCTGGGCTTTCCGCCCCCACCACCACCCACTGGCCCCTGCCGATGGGGCGGGACCGGCGGCGGACGATGTCCCTCCATGCTTCCGGCCAGACGGTCTGTTCGGACCATCGGACCGACAGCAGTTCGGTTCTGGTCAAGCGTGCCCGGAGCAGGGACGCGTGGGAGAGGTTCGCGCTGGTCAGATCGGCGCCCGACAGATCCGCGTCGACGAGGTCGGCTTCGCTCATGTCGGCCTTGCTCAGATCCGCTCGGCGGAGGCGCGCCTTGGTCATGGTCGCGCGTGTCAGGTTCGCCTGCATCATGTAGGCGCCGCTCAGGTCCGCACCGACCAGGCTCGCCCTGGTCAGATCCGTCTGGGTCAGGTTCGCTCGGACCAGGTCCGCGCCGTCGAGGGTCGCGCCGAACATCTGCGCCCGGGTCAGGTCGGCGCGGAACAGATAGGCCCGTGTGAGGTCCGCCCGGGTCAGGTTCGCGCGGACGAGGTGGGCGCCCGTGAGGTCCGCGGCGGTCAGTTGCGCGCTCGTCAGGTCCGACCGGGCCAGGTCCGCGAAGACGAGTTTCTCGGCGCTCAGGTTCGCCTGGCGCAGGACCGCGCCGACGGGACGGTCCGGGTCGAACGGGTCCAAGTTGAAGGGGTCCGCGTCGAACGGGTCCGCCGCGAACGGGGGCAGGTCCAACTCCTCCAGCGGCGACAGCGCGTCGAACGGGGCGATGTCCGCAGGCTCGGGGGCCGGTGCGTTCCGGGCCAGGGCGCCGACCAGGCGGCCGAGAGGGCCGCCGTCTCGGATGCCGCGTCCGGGAACGCGCCGCGGGGACGCGGTACGGGCCAGGGCGCCGATCAGGCGTCCCGGTCGGCCGTCACTGCGCATAGCCCCCTCCCGGTGTCGGATGGGGCTGCTGATCGGAGGCGCCGTTCGCATCCGGGACCGCGGAATTGGGCGGCCCTTGCGCCTGTGGATCGAAGGCGGACCGCGCGTCGATCTGCAATGGGACCAGACGGGCCAGTTTTTCGATGACCAGAGGCGCGGCCACCCCGAGTCCGAAGGCGGCCAGCGGACCGGAGACCTGACCGCTGGCGGCCAGGGCGGCGGCCACGGCCGCGCCCACTGCCAAACGAATCAGTACTGAAACCGCGAATGCGGTCAAACCCTGGGGAATGGGACGGCGCCACGACCACCGGCGGCGGCTGCGATGGATCTGGGCGTACAACTCCAGAGCCTCCACGCATCCCCCGCCGGCCATGCCCCATAGGACCGCCTGCCACCAGACCAGCATGTTCCGAACGTAGTGCGCGGGATCATTGTGGAGGCGAGCGCGACGCGGAACGGCCGAAGTCGGTCGATACTTGCGGTTGATCTCGATTTGGGAGTAGAGCGCGCCTGGCAGCAGCCAGTCGGACCGACCTTTATATCCGCAAGAAAAGTAGAAAAGCCGTAAATGGAATAATGCTCCAGCCGCATTCAGTGATCGATGAGGAGTCGTAGGCGGCGGGGACGGGGCGGGCGGCCGTCCCGGTTCGCCCCGCACCGGCTTGTGCTTCTCGCCCTCGGCCCTCTGGCGGACGTGGGTAGTCATCGCCGGCGGGCCGGAGATCGTTTTCGTGTCCCGCTGCACGCGGCCGCCGGGGACCGTCGGCCGCGGGCGGGGGCGAGGGCGTGAAAGCGGAACGGGGCTTCGGGTGAGTCCTGGTTGACCACGTTCGCGCTACGAAAGGCCGCCCATGATCATGGAGCCTGTTGCGAGCTCCAGACGGACCGAGTCCGGGGACGATCCGGCCGAGATCATCCGATCGTCCCGCCACGAGCCGGAGCGGTTCGGGCTGCTCTTCGACCTCTATGCCGAGGAGATCCACCGCTACGTCTCCCACCGGCTCGGCGCGGATCTCGCCGAGGACGTCGTCGCCGAGACGTTCCTGGCCGCGTTCCGGCACCGGTCCCGCTACGACGCGGGCCGCGCTCCGGTGCGGGGCTGGCTGTTCGGGATCGCCACGAAGCTCATCGGCAAGCACCGGCGGGCCGAGATCCGCGAGCTGCGGGCGCTCGCCCGGATCGACGCCCGGTGCGCCGGCGAGGGGCACGAGGACCGGGTGGCGGAGAAGGTCAGCGCGGCCGCCCTCCATCCCTCGCTGTCCAAGGTGATCAGCACGCTTCCGCGGCGCGACCGCGATGTCCTGCTGCTCGTCGCGCTGGCCGGGCTCAGCCACGCGGAGGTCGCCGCGGCCCTGGGGATCCCGTTCGGGACGGTCGGCTCGCGGCTGAACCGGGTCAGGAAGAAGCTCCGCGCGGCGCTCGGCGAGGTCGGCCCCGCTTCGAACGAGAAGGAGTGAGCAATGATCGATGAACTCGAGACGGTCAAGGCGTTCTACCGGCAGCCGGCGCCGCTGGAGCCGGAGTCCGCGGCGCGGATGCGGGGGCGGCTGGAGGAGGCGGCGCGACGAAGGCGCCCGAGGATCCGCAAGCCCTTGGTGCTGGGCCTCACGGCGGGCGTGGCGGCGGCCGGAGTCGCCGCGGTCATGGTCGTGTCGCCCGCCCGGTCGCCCGATGGACAGAAGCAGGCGGGGCCGTCAGCCCGGAACCTCCTGCTGGCCGCGGCCCATGAGTCGGAGAACGCCGCCCAGACCGACGGCCGCTACTGGCACGTCCGGAGCGAGAGCATGGGCGTCGGCGAGATGTCGGTCACCGAGCATGACACCGACTCCGCTCCCATGTTCCGGTACCAGGAGATCTGCACCAGTCAGCGGTGGGTGGCGAGGTCCCCCCGGCAGCCGAGCTGGTGGATCGTCGACCGGCAGTCGCGACGGTGGGTGTCGCCCTCCGACGAGGCCCTCTGGCGCCGCCAGGGCTCTCCGGACATTCCACCCGGGTGCCGCCGTGGCGGATACATGGACCAGGTGACCGGCGCGGAGCGGACGCCCTACGCCCAGCGCCTGGACCGCGGTTCCGACGACGAACCCGCGCCCTTCCCGAAGGTCGGCACGAAGACCGTGTCCGTGGAGGACATCCTGCGCCTGCCCAGCGATCCCGGGCGGCTCAAGGAGGTCCTCTACGGGTGGCAGGACGCCTTCGTCGCCTCCGGCGGCGAAGAGGCCCGCCAGTCGGCACTGTTCGATCAGGCGAGCACTCTGCTGCTGGATCTGCCCACCCCGCCCAAGGTGCGGGCCGCGCTCTACAGGCTGCTGGCCGACCTGCCGACGGCCCGGACCAGCGACCGGGTGCGCGACCCGCTCGGCCGAGCGGGGTGGGGCGTCGAGATGAACTCCTGCGACGGGCACGAGGGCACGCGGAACCAGATCATCCTGGACGAGCGGACAGGCCGGCTGCTGGCGACGCAGACCTTCCAGGGCTGCCGTGACCACCGGCTGCGTCTGGCCTACACGGCCGTCACGAAGTCCGGGTGGAGCGGCGAACTGCCGCGGCTGCCGAAGAACCGGGCCGAATAGCGGGGCACGCGGGCCACGGAGGGGGAGGGGCCCGCGTGCCCGTTCGTCGGTCGAAGGGCGGGGGCGAGCCGACAGGGCGGCTTGCAAGCCGTGCCGAAGGCGCCACCGTGATCGGGGTGGGCCGAGGGCCGTCCGGCCGGGTGGGGAGGCCGGCCGGACGGCGGTTCGGGAGCGGTGACGTGGGTCAGGCCCAGTCGACCAGGTCGACGGTGTCGTTCGTGGCCTCCGGCTCCTCCAGCGGCTGACCGGGGAACAGCGGACGGGCCCTGCCCTCATCCGCGTCGATCAGTACCGCCACGGTGCGAGCGTGGTTGACCCAGGAGGACACGTTGTTGGCGGCCGTACCGTCGCCCATGGGCAGCTGCTTGAGGTCGACCTTGTAGCCGGCGCCGATGCCGTAGGCCGGCCCCTGCCGGCCGTAGTCCCGGTAGAGGCAGAGGGTGACCGGAGGGCAGTCCTCGCCGTCGTTGAGCTGGACGACGCCGGGCGGCAGGTCCGCCGCGGCCGAGCCGGCCGGGACGATGGCGGCCTGCGCGGCCGCCGAGACCGCGGGGCCGGTCACGGTCGCGCAGGCGGCCAGGGCGGTCGCCGATACCAGCAGGCGCGCTTTCCAATTCGCCATTGGGGGGATCTCCGTTTCGTCTGACTGGAGTTGCGGCGGGAGTGACGCCGCGCGATTACCGTTGCACGGAGAGTGAATAGGGCGCCAGATTGAAACGGTGTCCTTATGCGGTCAGGCGACTACTCACAGTTGCCCTTTGCTGGTGGGTGCGCTACCTGATAGGCGGAGTGAGGCGGCGGGCGTTCGCGCTGCGCCTCACTGTGCGTAGCTTCACGGCCTTCAGGATGGTGACGGAAGGTCAGGTGCCGCACAGGATCTCGGGGAGGGCGCTCTCCATCGCGTCGTCCAGTGCGGGGCCGCCGCCCGGGTTCAGGTTGACCATGACGGTCGCCTGCCTGCCGTCCATGGTCGCGCCAGTGCGGACGCTGAAGCCGAGCATGTCGCCGTCGTGCCCCCAGAAGCCGTCTTCGCAGGTGGAAGGGTCGTCCACGGGGATCCACTCCAGCCCCAGCCCGTACTTGGAGCCCGAGGCCCTGCCAGTGGAGCGCGGCGTCAGCATCTCTCGCATCTGGGCCGGCCTCAGCAGGCGTCCTCGAAGGAGGGCCGCCATGAAGCGGTCGAGGTCCGAGGCGCTGGAGATCATCCCGCCTGCGGCTCCTCCCACGGTCGGGTTGAGGAGGGTGATGTCCACCAGTTCGGACTCCGGCCGTACGTAGCCGTGAGGGTGCGGGCCAGGGATGTCCGGCGCGTCCGTCGGGACGGAGGTGTCGTGCAGTCCGAGCGGACGGATCACCCGGCGGCGGATCTCCTGGCCGTAGGGATGCCCGGTCACGCGCTCGATGACCATCCCGGCCAGCAGGTAGTTGGTGTTGGAGTAGCCCCAGCCCCGGCCCGGCTCGAACTCCCGCCGGTGGGGCAGGGCGATGTCCACCAGATCGCGCGCCTCCCAGTGCCGCAGCGGGTCGTTGAGGATCTCCAGCGGCGACATGTACTTCAGGACGTCCGGCAGGCCGCTGGTGTGCTGGAGCAGCTGGCGGACGGTGATCTCCCCGTCGCCCGCCGCGCCGCGCACCACGCCGGGCAGGTAGCGCTCGACCGGCGCGTCCAGCTCGACGCGGCCTTCGCCGGCGAGCTGGAGGACGACGGTCGCGACGAACGGCTTGGTCAGGCTGCCGATCCGGAAGCGGCTGCGGGGGTCCACCGGCGCGCCCGTCCGGATGTCCGCGACCCCGCCGGTGGCGGTCCGGCGGCCGTGCCGGTCGTCGAACCGCGCGAGCGCCCCGGGAGCGCCGTCCGGACCGCTGAGCCTCTCCACGACCTGCCTCAGCCGGGTGGGGCCGTCCGCCTGCGCGGGCACGGCCGAGGCCGTCGCCGCCAGCGCCAGGACGACCGCCGTCGCGCGTACCGCGTTTCTTCTGATCATGGACGGGACGATAGGAAGCGGCGGGCCGAACGCGCATCGAGCGCGTGAGCCATCCGCCCCCTCACCCGCAATAGGGAGCCCCCATGGGTTGTCGTGGATCAGAGGCGCTTCCTACGGTTGGAGGCATGGGCGAACGGGGTGCGCAGGGGCCAGGGGCGGTCGAGGCTTTCCGGTGGTGGGGGCGGATGGCCTGGAACCCGCTCGACACCTACGGCGCGCTCGCCAGACGGTACGGGGACGCCGTCCGGGTGCCGTTCGGACGGAACCGCGCGTTCTTCCTGCTGTCGCGTCCCGAACACGCCGAACGGATCCTGGTCGCGAACCAGGACAACTACGTCAAAGCCTTCACGTACCGGCCGCTCCGCGCCGTCCTCGGGGACGGGCTCCTGACGAGCGAGGGCGAAACCTGGCGGCAGCACCGGCGGGTGGTGCAGCCGGTCTTCGCGCACAGGCACATGGTCGGGTTCGCGCCTCAGATGGTCGACACGGCCGCCCAGGCGGTCGGACGCTGGCCTGACGGGGTGGTGCTGGACGCGGCGGGGGAGTTGCGTCGGCTCACGTTGGGCATCGTGGGGCGGGCCCTGTTCGGAAGCCAGCTTGAAGGGGAGGCCGAGAGAACGGGGCAGGCGCTGGAGGCGCTCCAACGCGGCGCCGTGGTCGGGACCTTCATGCCAGGGGCGACCGCCAAGCGATCGGTCTATCAGCGGGTGCCGAGACTGGGGAGCGCCCTGGAGTACCTCGACGGGATGGTGCAACGGGTCGTCGGGGGCTCGTCCGGTGGCGAACTGCTGCGCCTCCTAGAGGAGAGCGGCCGGTTCAACGAGGCGGAGCTGCGCGACGAGGTCCTGACCCTGCTGCTGGCGGGGCATGAGACCACGGCGGCCTCCCTCGCCTGGACGTTCGTGCTCCTGTCGAAGTACCCGGCGGCCCGGGACCGCCTGGAGGACGAGGTGGACGAGGTCCTCGGCGGCGGGGAGCCGAAGGCGGAGGACGTCGACCGGCTGCCGTGGACGAAGGCCGTCCTGTCGGAGGCCATGCGGCTCTGCCCGCCCGCCTGGACCATCGAGCGCGATGCCCTGGAGGACGACGTCGTCGACGGGGTCGAGGTGCCGGCCGGTTCGACGGTCGCCGTGCCGCCCTACCTGATCCATCGCAACGCCGACGTGTGGCCCAATCCGGAGGGCTTCCAGCCCGAGCGCTTCATGAGCGGGCAGAAACACCACCGGTACGCGTACCTGCCGTTCGGCGGCGGACGCCGCATCTGCGTGGGCGCCGGCTTCGCGATGCTGGAAGCGACCCTGGTGCTGGCCACCATCGCCCGCACGCACCGGCTCGACCTGGTGCCGGGTGTGGCCGTGTCCAGCCGGGCGGAGATCACGTTCCGTCCTGCCGGGGTCGTGCCGATGCGGGTCATCCGGAGGTAGCCGCTCCCTCAGGCGGGGCGGATGTTGTGGTTGCGGTGGAACACGTTCTGCGGGTCGTAGGCCCGCTTGACCTCGCGCAGCCGCCGGAGGTTCTCCGGCGTGTAGGCGGCGGCCGTCCTGGACGTGTCGTGCAGGAAGTTCAGGAACGAGCCGCCGGTCGCGTGGGCGGCGAACGGTGCGGCGTCGGCCGCGGAGCCGTCGATGGTGAGGGAGAACGGGACGTCCCGGTGCCCCACCGGGCCGGCGTCCGGTGCGGGGCGGGCCATGGCGCCGCCCCAGTGCCGGACCTCGATCCCGGATGCGCCGCTATGGGCGATCGCGGAGATGAGGGTGTCGGGCAGGTCGGCGTACAGGTGGAAGTGCAGGGGCGCCGTTCCGCCCAGGGACTCGGTCTCGGCGTAGGGCATCGCCCGGAAATCGTCGTGAAGCGAGGGGCCCGAGGCCTCCAGTAGAGAACGCAAAGCGCGCGCGCCGTCCGACGCGGTTCCCGCGTAGACGCCGCGGACTGCGACGACCCGTCCGTAGTGCGCGTGGTTCGTCACCGCCACCGAGACCGTGAGCGAGTCGGGACGCGCGGGCGCCCCGTCCCGGAAGCGGGTGAGCACGTCGGTGGCCCGCTCGGCCGGGAACAGTGCGACGCCCGCGTAGACCGTCGAGACGGGGTGCAGCCGGAACTCCAGCGACGTGACCACGCCGAAGTTGCCGCTGCCGCCGCGCAGCGCCCAGAACAGGTCGGGGTGGTGGCCCGCGTCGGCGGTGAGGTGCCGGCCGTCTGCGGTGACGAGCTCGGCGCGCAGCAGGTGGTCGGCGGCGAATCCGAAGCGGCGCGACAGCCAGCCGACGCCGCCCCCGAGGGTGTAGCCGGTCACGCCGACGGAGGCGTGCGAGCCCGACAGCGGCGACAGGCCGAGCGGCGCCGCGGCGGCGATCACGTCGCTCCAGCGGGCGCCGGCCTCGGCGCGCGCGATCCGGCGGGACGGGTCGACCAGCACGCGCGACATGCGGGACGTCCTCAGCAGGAGTCCCTCGTCCGGCTGGACGACCGTGCCGTGCCCGGTGGCCTGGACGGTCAGCGGGACGCCGCGCTCGCGGGAGGCGAGGATCGCGGCGCGGACGTCGGCGGGGCCGGCGGCGTCGACGGTCTGCGGCTCGTCGGTCTGCGGCTGGACGGTCTGCGGCTCGGCGGCGCGGGTGCGGAGGGCGGTGTCCATGACGTCTTCCTTTCGGAGGATTTTTCTCCACTTACTCGCACGGTAACACTGCGCGGAGGAAATGTCTCCACTTACCTCCGGACCGGTTCGGCGTCTCCACGGTCGAAGTCACAGACCTCGCTCCTGGTGGCGAGTAATCGCGACCAGGGGAATCGGAGGCTGCTCCTCCACTAAGCTGGTCTCATGGGTGCGAAGCAGCGGCCGCTGCGGGCCGACGCGCGGGACAACCGCGAGCGGATCCTCGCCGCCGCCCGCGAGGTGTTCGTCGAGCAGGGGCCGGGCGCGCCGCTGGAGGAGGTCTCCCGGCGCGCGGGCACGGGCATCGCCACGCTCTACCGGCGCTTTCCCGACCGGCAGGCGCTGACGAAGGCCGTCGCCTTGGACGCCCTCGAGCGCACCAGAGACGAGGTCAAGCGCGCGCGGGACGACGAACCGACCGCCTTCGCCGCCCTCGTCCGCTACATGCACCGCGTCCTGGACATCCGCATCGGCGCCGTGTTCCCCGTCCTGCTGGAGCAGATCCCGTTCGACGACGAAGAGATCGTCGCCGCCCGCGACGACGGCGTCACCGTCATGCGGGAACTCGTCGCCACCGCCCAGAAGGACGGCGACCTGCGGCCGGACGTCACGCACGGTGACATCGGGATGCTGCTCGTGCGGCTGTCGCGCCCGCTGCCGGGCCCGCTGCCGCGCGAGACGGCCGAGGCCCTGGCGCACCGGCACCTCGACCTCATCATCGACGGCCTGCGGGCCGGGCGCCCCGGAGACACCGGCCGCCGCGCCGGCCCGGAAGAGCTCGGCGGCCCGGCGCTGACCTTCGACGACCTGCGGTCCATGGGGGACCGTTAGTGCAGGTGACGGCTCTGCCGGAATGGGCACAGGCAGAGCATGAACATCACAGGCATCGTCACCGCGATCGTCATCGGGGCGATCATCGGGGCGCTCGGCCGGTTTCTGCTGCCCGGCCGCCAGCCCATCGGCTGCCTCCTGACCGTGATCGTCGGCATCGTCGCCGCCCTCATCGGGACGGCCATCGCGCAGCAGGTCGGGGTGGCCACCACCAACGGGATCGACTGGATCGAACTGGTCTTCCAGATCGGGCTCGCGGTGATCGGCGTCGCGATCGTCGCCGCCATCAGGCGTGGGCGCGGCGGCCGCCGCTACGAACGCTGACGCACTCCGCTTCCCCGCCTGACCTGGGCGATCGTGATACGTCGCCGTCCCGCGGCGGCCTTTGGCCGTCTCCGGCCGCGCGCCATACAGATCTGGTCAAACGGCGCTTGCGGCAGGCGAAACTTTGATCTCATAGGGCGATTGAAAGGATACGGAGAGTAACGACAGGTCGGGGGGAGACCGATGGCGGGGAGAGCCGCGTCCGTCGCGGGGCAAGACAGGTTCCTGCTGCTGCGGAGGCGCTTCCGGCGGGCGGTGGTCGTGGTCACGGCCGGATTCCTCGGGTGGTATCTCGTCTTCGTCGGGCTCGCCGCCTTCGCCCGCGGCTTCATGGGGCGGACCGTCGCCGGGAACGTCAACGTCGCGCTGCTGCTCGGGCTGCTGCAGTTCGTCTCGACATTCGGGCTGACGTGGGGATACCTGGCCTACGCCCGCCGCCGGCTCGACCCGCTGGCCGGTGAGCCGCGGTGACCGGGCCCGCCCTGACGTTCGGCCTGTTCCTGGCCTTCATCCTGATCACGCTGGCGATCACGGTGTGGGCGCGGGCGACCACGCGCGGCGCCGACGACTTCTACGCGGGCGGCCGGACGTTCACCGGACCGCAGAACGGGGTCGCCCTCGCCGGCGACTACATGTCGGCCGCGTCCTTCCTCGGCATCGCCGGGATCATCGCGCTGAACGGCTACGACGGGTTCCTGTACTCGATCGGGTTCCTGGTGGCGTGGCTGCTCGCGCTGCTGCTGGTCGAGATGGTCCGCAACGCGGGCCGGTTCACGATGGGGGACGTGCTGGCGCACCGGGTGCGGCGGCAGGCGCCGGTGCGGCGGGCCGCCGCAGTGTCCACCGTGACCGTGTCGGTGTTCTACCTGCTCGCGCAGATGGTCGGGGCCGGGGCGCTGGTCTCCCTGCTGCTCGGCATCCACCGCGGGGAGCGGTTCCTCGGGATGGACGCGGGCACCGCCGAGACCGCCACGATCGTGGTGGTGGGCGCGCTGATGATCCTCTACGTGGCGTTCGGCGGGATGAAGGCCACGACCTGGGTGCAGATCATCAAGACCGGGCTGCTGATGGCCGGCGCGGCGGTCCTGGCGGGGCTGGTGCTCGCCAGGTTCGGGTTCGACCCCGGCGCGATGCTCGGGTCGGCCGCCGACGCGAGCGGGAAGGGCGAGGCGTTCCTGCGCCCCGGGCTCCAGTACGGGCGGGACGTCCCGGGCGACACCTACCGCACGGTGGTCAACAAGCTCGACTTCATCAGCCTCGCGCTCGCCCTCGTGCTCGGCACGGTGGGGCTGCCCCACGTCGTCGCGCGCTTCTTCGCCGTCCCGGACGGGCGCGCCGCCCGCAAGTCGGTGTCGTGGGCGATCGGCCTCGTCGGCGTCTTCTACCTGATGACGCTCGCGCTCGGCTTCGGCGCGGCGGCCCTGGTCGGACGGTCCGCGATCGTCGCCCAGGACCCGTCGGGCAACACCGCGGTGCCGCAGCTCGCGCGGGCCGTCGGCGAGCACGTCGGCGGACGCGCCGGCGGCGACGTCCTGCTGGCGTTCATCGGGGCGGTGGCGTTCGCGACGATCCTGGCGGTGGTGTCCGGGCTCGTCCTGGCCTCGTCCACGTCGCTGGCGCACGACTACTTCGGCCAGGTGCTGATGCTCGGCCGCCCGCGCGAGTCGCAGGAGGTGGCGGTCGCGCGGTTCGCCTCGCTCCTCGTCGGCTCGCTCGCGATCGTCCTGGCGGTGGTCGCCCGCGACCTGAACGTGGCGTTCCTGGTGGCGCTGGCGTTCGCGATGGCCGCCTCGGCGAACGTCCCGGCGATCGTGCTGTCGCTGTTCTGGCGCCGGTTCAACTCGGCCGGGGTCGTCGCGGGCATCTACGGCGGGCTGGTCGCGTCGCTGGTGCTGGTCGTCTTCTCGCCCGTCGTGTCCGGCAAGGTCGATCCGGTCACGGGGCACAGCCTGTCGCTGTTCCCCGCGGGGATCGACTTCCACCTGTTCCCGCTGGAGAACCCGGGCCTGGTGTCGATCCCGATCGGGTTCGCCTGCGCGGTCGCCGGAACCTTCGCGGGGCGCGAGAAGGCCGACGGGGAGCGCTACGAGGCCCTGTCGGTGAGGGCCCTGACGGGTGCGGGATCACAGTGACCTGGACGGTCGGTCCGGGTTAGCATGCCGTGCCCGGTTTGATTACCCGTGGGTACGGAAGACTGATCCGGGAAGATCCGCGCTGTCCAGGACCGTGCCCTAATGTGCCGAGTGCCCGGGCCAGGGGCGGTTCGCGTGGCAGAATGTCACCCGCCGTGAAGCGCGGCGGTCTGCCGGAGGGAGGGGCGGCGTGTCCGAAGCCGGTCGGCGCCGTCCGGCGCATGCCCGACCGGCCGTGCCACTGCTCCGGCTCGGCGCCCGGACGACCGCGGTCCTCACCGCGCTCACGCTCGGCGCGGCCGTGGCGGTGCCCGCGGCGATCGTCTCCGGCGTGCCGGCCAAGGGGCAGACCGTGCGCGGGGCGTCCGCCGGAGCCGTCGCCGGGTCGCTGCTGAACGCGCCGACCGACCAGATCCGCTCCCGCGAGTGGCACCTCGACGTCCTGCGCGCCCAGAAGGCGTGGCGCTACTCCAGGGGGCGCGGCGTCACGGTCGCCGTCCTCGACACCGGAGTCGACAGGCGCCACCCCGACCTCACCGGCCGCGTCGTCACCGGCCCCGACCTCACCGGCGGCGTGCGGCGTCCCGGCAGCCGCTACTGGGGCCTGCACGGGACGTCCATGGCCAGCATCATCGCCGGGCACGGCCACGGCCCAGGGCTGTCGCAGGGCATGATGGGCGTCGCGCCGCTCAGCAACGTCCTGTCCATCCGGGTCACGCTGGAGAACGACGACCCGCTGCGCCGCGACAGCGGGCCGCAGCCGGGCGCCGGCGGCGACCGCGACGCCGTCGCCCAGGGCATCAGGTACGCCGTCGACCGCGGCGCCGGCATCATCAACATGTCGCTCGGCGGGGGCCGCCAGTCCTACAACGGCACGCCCTCGCAGGAGAAGGCGATCCGGTACGCGCTCTCCAAGGGCGTCGTGCTCATCGCCTCGGCGGGCAACGACGGCTCCGGCGCGAACCGCAAGAACTTCCCCGCCGCCTACCCGGGCGTGATCGCCGTCGGCGCGCTCGACCGCCGCCTGCGCCTGTGGAAGGACAGCAACCGGCGCTCGGGCGCCGCGGTCTGCGCGCCCGGCGTCGAGATCGTCAGCGCGGACGCCAGCAACGGCTATGTCGTCGGGACGGGCACCAGCGCCTCGTCCGCGATGGTCGCCGGGGTCGCCGCGCTCGTCCGCTCCCGCTACCCCAAGCTCAGCCCGGCGGAGGTCAGGCGGGCGCTCATCGAGGGCTCGCCCGCACGGGCCGGCCACCCCACCGGCTCGACCGAATGCCGCGGGACGGTCGACGCGGTGCGGACCCTCGTGGCCGCCAACCAGATCAACAAGACCTCCAGCGGGCCGGTCGAGACGCCGCCGCCCCCGCCCTCGACCCCGCAGCCCGCCGCGCAGCCGGTCGGCCGCGACTCCGGCTTCCTCTTCCCGCTCGTCCTCGGCGGCGGCGGGGTGCTGGTCGCCCTCGGCCTCGTCCTCGGCTGGCGGCAGCGGCGCCGTCCGGAGGAGGACGACGGGGACGCCGACGCCGTCGCCGACTACGGCCTGCCGTCCGCCCCGGCGGCGCCGCGCGAACCCGTGGCCGCCGTGCCGCCCGTGCCCGCCGGCGCGTACGAGGCGCCGGCGGTCGCGCCGGTCAGCTCGCCGCTCTTCCAGAGCAACGAGGTCTACCAGGCGCCCGCCTTCCCCGCCGAGGCCCCGCCGCAGGAGGCCCTGCCCCAGGAACCCGTGCCGCTTGACGCCCCGCTCTGGGACGCCCCCCAGGCCGACCCCGAGCCCGGCTCCTTCGCGCACCCGGACGCCGGGTTCGCCGAGCTGGCGCCGCCCTCCGGCTGGGACGGACGGCTTCCGCCGCCGATCGAGCCGAAGCAGCCCCCGATCATGCCGGGCGAGCTGCGCCCGTTCATGCCCGGCGAGTTCGCGGCGGGCGGGCACGGGGCGCGGGGCGGGCACGACGCCGTCAACGGGAACGGGCACGACGCCCTCAACGGGCATGACGCCCCCAACGGGCACAACGCCCCCAACGGGCACAACGGAGCGGGCCTGAACGGCTCGGGCCTCAACGGCTCGGGCCGCGACGAGCCGTCCGTCCTCGACGACGACGCGTGGGAGGCCTTCCGCCGGGGTGCGCTCGAGACGCCGGACCTCCCCGAGACGGGGACGACGGCTCCGCTCGCCGCGGTATCCCCGGAACCGCCGGAAGAACCGCCGCCCCCGCCGGTACCTCCCGTGGACGAGGGGCCCTTCGGCGGGTTCTCCGATGTCCCGCCGCCCGACCCGGCCGACCCCGGACCGCGGGACGGGCCCGTCCCGCCGCCGGGCCAGGCCGACGACGAGCCGCGCGGGCGGCACTCCAAGCCGCCGCGCCCCGCCGACGACGAGGACTACCGGCCGCCCTGGTGGTGAGCCGGCGGTGAGCGCGGTACTCCGGCGGGCGTAGCGCGAGTGCCTCCGGCCAGGCGATGCGGGCCCCCGTACCCGTCGCCGAGCATCGACGTATCCGAACACAGGAAGGGTCGATGAACGATGGTTACGACACTGGTGACGCAGGCGGCCGCGATGCACCCGGGCGGCTGGAACGACGGGGACGCCCCCGCCTTCTGGCCGGTCTTCCCGGTCATGTTCGGCCTGTTCTGGCTGGCGGTGATCGGGACCGCCTTCTACTTCATCCGCCGCCGGATGCACGACGGCGCCGCGGCGGCCAGGGCGGCCGCCGACCCCATGACCAACGCGCGGTCGGTGCTCGCCGAGCGGTTCGCCCGCGGCGAGATCGACGAGGACGAGTACCACACCCGTATGTCAGCCCTCCGCAACAGCGCCTGAGCCGGTCCGGAGCCAGTGCGGGGGCCGCCCCCGCACTGCCCCCTTGCGGGGCCACTCGCGCGGGGATTCAAGTGAGGTCGGCGCTCCGCTCCGGGCGGCGGTCAGTCGGCCGCGGCCTCTTCGAAGATGCGGCCGATCCCGTCCGGGTACATCGGTGCCTGGACGGCGGCGTCGGCGAAGCGGGTGAGCAGGCGCGCGAACTCGGTCCGCTCCCGCTCGGACCAGCCGGTCATCAGCTCGTCGAGGTAGGCGCGGCGGAACCGGTCGGAGACCTGCTTCACGCGCCGCCCGGCCTCGGTCAGCCCGAGGTTGGCGCGGCGCGCGTCCACGGGGGACGGGCGGCGCGAGACCAGGCCGGCGTCGATGGCGTGCCCGACGAGGCGGCTGGCCGTGGACGGGTCGACCTCCAGCCGTTCGGCGACCGCGCCGACCGTGGCCTCGCAGGACGGTTCGTCCGCGGGCCCGCATTCGGTCAGGGCGGCGACCGCGTTCACCACCATCAGGTTCGACAGCTGGAGCGGGCGGCCGTCCGTCGCGCCGGACGTCTGGGCGCGGACGCGCTTGACGAGGTCGGGCTTGGCCCAGACGCGGCGCAGATGGAACAGCGCGGTCGCGATCTCGGTGAGCACGCCGTCGGCGGGCGGTTCGGGAAGGCTCCCGTCCCGGGGCGCGTCCCGCTCGGCGGTCCGTCCCGTGGCGGAGGTCTCCGTCGCCATGCAAGGTCTCCGTTCCATGGACGCCGTCCAGAGGCGCCGGACGCTACGGATCATCCACTCTAACGGATGTAGAGTGCATGTTTTTGGCGGCACGCCGCGCCGGTGGTGCCGATGAGACACACGACGCGAAAGAGCCCCAGGTGAACGGGGATGTGATGCACTGAACCACCGGCGTCCGATCACGGGGAACCGCCGGAACTTGTCGGCCCGGACGCGTAGCATGGCTCCCGCCCGAACCCGGACGACCCGGGATCAGTAACCACAGAGGGGATCTGATGCGAGCGGCGAACGCCCCCGGTGACCCCCGCGGTGACGTCCCCCCGCAGGACCGAACCATGGACGAAGGCCAACCCCCGCGACCTCTGACCGAACCGGGCGCCGCCGAGGCGGAGGACGGGGCCGACGACGCCGCGTTCCGCGCCGGCGGGCTGTCCGAGCGCGACCGCCGGATCCTCGCCTTCGAGCGGCAGTGGTGGAAGTACGCCGGCGCCAAGGAGCAGGCCATCCGCGAGACGTTCGAGATGTCGGCGACGCGGTACTACCAGCTCCTGAACATCCTGATCGACCGGCCCGAGGCGCTGGAGTGCGACCCGATGCTCGTCAAGCGCCTGCGCCGGATGCGGACACAGCGGCAACGCAGCCGCGCCGCGCGGCGGCTCGGCATCCGGCCCTGACCTGACCAACACTGGTCACGTGAACTCTCCCCGCTCTGTGACGGCCGCCGGTACCGACGGCCTCGACGCCATCCGTGAGAACCCGACCGGGGCCGTGCTCGGTTTCGACTTCGACGGCACCCTGGCGCCGATCGTCGACGATCCGGCCTCGGCCAGGGCCCATCCGGACGCCGCGCCGGCCCTGGCCCGGCTGGCCCCGCTGGTCGGCTCGCTGCTGATCGTGACCGGACGTCCCGCCGCCGTGGCCGTGGAGTACGGCGGCTTCGAGGGCATCGACGGGCTCGTCGTCCTCGGGCAGTACGGCCTCGAACGCTGGGAGTCCGGCACGCTGACCGTGCCGGAGCCGCCGCCGGGCGTCGCCGAGGCCCGCGCGAAGCTGCCCGGCGTCCTCGCCGCCGCAGGCGCCCCGCCCGAGACGTTCGTCGAGGACAAGGGGCAGGCGCTCGCCGTCCACACCCGGCGGTGCGCCGAACCGCAGGTCGCGCTCGACCGGCTGCGCGGCGTCCTCGCCGCGCTCGCCGAGCGGACCGGGCTGTCGGTGGAGCCCGGGCGCTACGTCCTCGAACTCCGCCCGCACGGCATGGACAAGGGGAAGGCGCTGCGCTCGTTCCTGGACGACCGCGCGACCCGCCCCTCCGCCGTGCTGTTCGCCGGGGACGACCTCGGCGACCTCGCCGCGTTCGACGCCGTCGACGCGCTGCGCGCCGAGGGCGTGCCCGGCGTCCTGGTGTGCAGCGGCTCGACCGAGGTCACCGCGCTCGCCGAACGGGCGGACCTCGTGGTCGACGGCCCCGCCGGCGTGGTCGACCTCATCGGCTCGCTGGCCGACTCCCTCTCCTGACCCGTCTCCGTCCGCCCCGCCCCCGCGTCCCATCCGGGTCGCGGGGGCGGACTAGTTGTTGGCGAGGTGATAAGAACGCCGCGCCGAGTTGTCGTATCTCGCGAGACTCCGGGGGCCGTTGTGGAACCAGGGTCTAATTAGGCCAAAATATGGTGAATTGTGGGGACTGCGGTTCACGGGGGAGCCGCGCGACGGACATCGGGAGGCTAGACGGTGGACACGGAGCCGGGACTTCCGCGCCGTCCGGGCGACATCAGGCATACGCCGTCCCAGGGCATCCCGAGGGCCACGCCCCGGGAGGGCACGCCCGTCCGGCCTCCGGAGCCCCCGGTGCCGCCGGGCGCCCCGATCCCGCCGGACGCGCCGACGCGTCCGATCGTCCACAACGCACCGTCCGCCTCGACCTCGCAGCCCATCCCGGTCGCGCCGGTCGCGCCGTTCAGCCAGGCCGCACCACCCCGCCAGGGCCCACCGCCCGCGCCCGGTCCGTCTGTGAGCGGTCCGTCTGTGAGCGGTCCGTCTGTGACCGGCCCGTCTTTGACTGGACCGACCGTGACTGGGCCGGCGGCACCGGGCGGTCTGGGAGCACCGGTCGGTCAGGGCCTACCGAGCGTCCCGGGGACGACGACCCGCCAGGGCGTCACGCCCGGTCAGGGAGCAACGCCCGGCCAGGGCCTACCGAGTGCGCCGGGGGCAACGAACGGCCGGGGGCTCCCGGCCGGCCAGGGTCTACCGTCCCGCCGGGGCGTCCCGACCGGGCCGGGGGCATCAGCCGGTCGGGGAGTGCCGTCCGGTCGAGGGGCGCCGACCGAGCCTGTGGGTCCGGCTGCGGGCGGTGGGCAGGAGCCGCCGCGCGTGTGGGGGACGCCGCCGCGGTCGCGTCCCGAGCCGACGCTCGGCGGGTCCGAGTGGGCAGCCGTGCCCGAGGCGCAGGACGCCTACTCCGAACGTGAGGAATGGTCGGCGGCGGGGCCGATGGGCGTCCGCGAGACCAGCGGCATCCAGGTGCGGCTCGGGTCGCGGGAGCGTGAGCGCGAGCGCCGGGAGCGGCGGCGCAAGGGACGCCGCAGCGGACTGGTCGCGGCGGGCGTGCTCGTCCTCGCGGGACTGGTCACGATCGGGCTCGTGCTGACGCCCGGCTCCGGCGACGAGGGCGGCACGACGGCCGCGCCCGCGGCCGGGGAGCGGGCGCCGGGCGCCGCCGAACTGCCCCCCGCGGGCCCGCCCATCACGATCGGCACCGCAGACGGGGCCAGGTACAGGATCGCCGCGGTGACGTCCGGCATCAGCGACGGGGTGGTGACGTCGTTCCAGTCCACGCCGCCGTCCGGGACGTCGTTCCCCTACATCGAGTACATCCTCTCCAACCCGACCGGCGAGAGGGTCCTGCTCGACTTCCCGGGCGACGTGTTCGTGCGGCGCGACCTCGTCACGCCGCAGGCGCGCGGACGCTGCATGCCGCAGGCGGGCGTCCCCGAGACGATGTGCACGCCGCCGACCAACAGCCAGGTCGTGCGGCGGCTCGCGGGCGGCGCGCTGGTCGCGGGGGACGGCGGCGACAAGTACCTCCCGCCCGGCGCGGCGTACCTGGTCCGCGCGACGGTGGACGTTCCGGTCGACCGGCGCGTCAGGCGCGCGGACATGGGCCTGTACGTGTGGAAGCAGCTCTACATGGCCGACCAGCTGGCCAAGCAGGCGCCCTTCCCGAACGGGAAGTGAAACCGCCGTGGCCCGGTGGGCCACGGCGGTTCCGGTCGTCGTTCCCCGGGGTCACTCGGCCTCGGGGTCATCGGCGAGGATCCCGTAGAGGCGGCGGCGGGCGTCGTTGACCACGTCCAGCGCGCGCGCCTTCTGCGCCTCGCTGCCCACGGCCATCACCTGCTGAAGGGCTCCCATCAGCTGCCCGATGGCCTCGCGTCCGCGCATGACGTTCTCGCCGGCGGCCTCGGTGACCTCGTCCCAGGGGGCCGTGGTCTGCGCCGAAGCCTCCTCGCGGCCCGCGTCGGTGAGGGAGAACAGCCGCTTGCCGCCCTCCTCCTCGCTGCTGACCAGGCCCTCGTCCTCCAGCATCTGGAGGGTCGGGTAGACCGAGCCGGGGCTCGGCCGCCAGACGCCGCCGGTGCGGCCGTCCAGCTCCTGGATCATCTCGTAGCCGTGCATCGCCCGCTCGGCCAGCAGGGCGAGCAGCGCCGCCCGGACGTTGCCGCGCCGGGTGCGCCGCCCGCGTCCGCCGCGCCCGCGGTGGCCGGGACCGAAGCCGGGGCCGCCGGGTCCCCACGGGCCGAAGGGGTCGCCGCGGCGCCCCCGCTCCTTGGGGCCTCGGAAGCCGCCGCGTCCTCTCATCGTGTGCTCGTGCATCGCAGTCTCCTTAACTAGTGATCGGTTGCGATGCCTCAACGATATATCGGTAACCTGTCGCGATACAACAAATGTGACGTGAATCACTCCGGGCCATGCCCGCCCTGAACGAGACCAGGCGCGGAGCAGAGGTGCTCCGCGCCTGGATGCGCGCTCTCGTGGTACCGGTCAGGACGGGGTCAGGGCGCGGTGACCTTCAGGTTGTCGAGGATGTCCTTGGTGGCGTCGCGGTCGTCGGCCTCCTTGACGCGGATCCACAGGCCGAACTTGCCGGCCTTGTCCTTGAGGCCGACCTCGGTGACCGACGGCGTGCCGGTCTTGCACGCGGTGAAGCGGGTGATCGTCCCGCTGAGGGCGCCGTCCGGTGTGGTGTAGTTCTCCGGCGCGGCCTTCGTGCACTGCGGGTGGACGGCGGCGCTCGGCGGCGGGAGCTGCCCGGGACGCAGGTCGGTGGTCACGCCGACGAACACGCCGGGGCCCTTGCCGTTGCCAATGAACGCGGCCTTGTCGGGGGTCGCGCGCAGCACCGGCCGCGCCTGGCCGTCGGTGAGGCCGACGGCCGAGGGCGTCCAGGTCTCCTCCTGCTGCTTCGGCCACGCCTTCGGCACCGCGGTCTTGATCTTGCCCGCGCCGTCGGAGACCGCGACGAAGTCCTTCGGGATCGCCGGCGCCTTCTTCTTGCCGTCCTTGCCCTTCCCGCCGTCGTCGCCGCCGGAGAACATCATGCCGAGCGCCAGCCCGCCGACCACCGCGACCACCAGCACGACCGCCGTGATGATCAGCGGCGTGACGAACTTCCTCGGCGCGCCGCCGCCCCGCGGCCCGCCCTGCCCGCCGCCCTGGACCGGCCCTGGCGGGGGAGGCTGGAAGCCGGTGGGAGGCGGCCCGTAAGGCTGCTGGCCGCCGGGCCCCATCTGCTGCATCGGGCCGGCGTTCTGCGGCGGCTGCTGGGGCTGGAACACGGCCGTCTTGCCCTCGTCCGGCGGCTGCGCCTGCGGCTGGGGCGGGGGCCGGTAGGCGATCGTCCGGTCGTTGTCGTTGTCCGGGGCGGTGGGCTGCTCCGCCTGCCCGAACGGGGTGGAGCGCCCGCCGGGCCGGTCGACGACCGTCACCTCGTCGGAGGACGGAGCGGGCGGCGGCACGCGCATCTCGGACGTGTGGAGGTCGTCCTCACCGGCCTGGTCGAGCCGCGTCCGCATCTCCGCCGGAGCGCCCTGGCCCGCCGGGGCGCCCTGGCCCGCCGGGGCGCCCCGGGCGGGACCGGGCCGCGGCGCCGGGCCGGGCTGCTGCGGGACCGGCCGCGGTTGCTGGGCCTGGAGGCCCTCGTGGTAGAAGTCCTGGACGGTCGCGTCCGCGTCGACCTGCGGCGAAGCGGACGCCGGCGCCGCGCCGGGCGCCGCGGCCTGCCCGGACGTCGGCCGCAGCGTGGACAGCGCCTCCGCGAACGCCTCGGCGGTCGGCCACCGCTTCTCCCGCTCGACCTCCAGCGCCCGCAGGATCACCTGGTCGAACGCGGGGGACAGCCCCTCGCGCAGCTCGCTCGGCGCTTTCTTGACCGGCGCCGGGCCCGGGGCCCGCCCGGTGAGCATGTGGTATGTCAGCGCGCCCAGGCCGTACACGTCGGCGCGGACGTCCAGCCCGCCGCCGAACCGCGCCTGCTCGGGCGACATGTAGCCGGGGGTGCCGACCGGGAGGGTGAACGCCCCGGACGCGTGGGCGAGCGCCTTGGCGAGGCCGAGGTCGGCGATGAGCAGCTTCTCGCCGCCGTCCGGCGTCGACTGGAAGAGCACGTTGGACGGCTTCAGGTCGCGGTGGATGACGCCCAGCGTGTTGATCACCTCGACGCCGTAGGCGATCTGTTCGGCGAGCGCCACGGCCTCGCTGACCGGAAGTGGCCGTTCACGCATTCGATCGCCGAGCGTTCCGAGGTCCGCGTACGACATCACGAAGTAGGGGCGCCCGTCAGGGAGCTCGCCGATGTCGTGGACGCGGACGAGTCGCTCCGAGTCGGCGCGGCGCAGGATCCGGGCCTCCTCGAGGAACCTGTTGCGCACGTCCAGATCGTCGATCAGGCTGCCGTTCAGGACCTTTATCGCGACCTGCGACTCGAGGGCGTCGTCGTGACCCAGCCATACAGAGGCGAACGCCCCCGAACCCAGGACGCGATCGATCCGGTAACGGCCAACTGATGGTGGGAAAGACACTCCCGTATCATCCCAACAACGGGGTGAGCACGCGAACGAGCATTGAGGCGGCATGGCATTCGACGAGAGGACCGAGGAGCTGGCGGTCAAGGCCGCGCAGGGCGACCAGGGTGCCCTCAACGAGCTCCTCCGCAGGATCGAGCCGGACGTGCTGCGGCACAGCTCCCGGTTCCTGCCCTGCCGGCAGGACGCCGAGGAGGCATGCCAGGACGCGCTGCTCCAGGTCGCGCGGAACATCCACCGGTTCGAGGGCCGGTCGCGTTTCAGCACCTGGCTGCACGTCGTCGTCGCCAACTCCGCCCGCTCCACCTACCGGTCGCTGAAGCGGCGCTCGGTCGAGCAGGCGGGCGAACTCCCGCAGCAGCGCCCCGACCCGCGCCGGACCAGCGTCATCGCCGGGTCCCGGGTCGACATCCTCGACGCCATGGAGGACCTGGAGGCCCGCAAGCCCGACCTCATCCAGGCCCTCGTGCTGCGGGACGTCTCGCAGCTGGAGTACGCGGAGATCGCCGAGCAGCTCAAGCTCCCGCTCGGCACGGTCAAGTCCCGCATCCACGAGGCGCGCAAGCAGGTCAGGCAGACGCTCGGCGAGTCCTACACGTGACGGCGCCCGTCAAAGCTGGGTAAGCGGAGGGCAACGGTGCGTGCATAGCCGGGGCTCCCGACGGGCCCCTGGACCAGCATGCGTGCATGTCACCTGGACCGGCCCTCCGTCAAGAACGCCCGATCTTCGTCTTCGGCTGCCCCCGCTCGGGCACGACGCTGCTGCGGCTGATGCTGCACTCGCACGCCCGCATCGCGATCCCGGCGGAGACCAGGTTCGTCCTGCCCGTCTACACGGCGCGGTGCGACTTCGGTGACCTCAGGGAGAGTGAGAACAGGCGGAAGCTCGCCGAGTGGATCACCAAGGAGCGGTCCACCAAGGTGGGGGCGCTCGGCATGGACGCGGACGCGCTCGTCGACGAGATCGTCAACGGCCCGCCGACGCTCGGCTCCGCCGTCGGCACCGTCTTCCGCGCCTACGCCCGGCTGCACGGCAAGCCCCGCTGGGGCGACAAGCGGCCGAGCTACTCCCAGCACGTCGGGCCGCTGTTGCGGATGTTTCCCGACGCCCAGTTCGTCCACCTCGTCCGGGACGGCCGGGACTGCGTCGCGTCGCTCATGGAGATGCCCTGGTTCGACGCCGACGTCCACCACGCGATCTCCGCCTGGCGGGAGACGATCGACCGCGGCCGCCGGCTCGCCGAGCGTCTCGGCCCGGACTCCTACTACGAACTCCAGTACGAGCGGCTCGTCGCCGACCCCGCCGACGAGCTGACCCGGCTCTGCGGGTTCCTCGGCGAGGACTTCGACCCCGCCATGGTCCACCAGGAGAGCCTCGCGAAGCGGATCGTCCCGTCCAGCAAGAAATGGCACGGACGGACGCACGACGCCGTCACCACCAACCGCGTCGGCTCCTGGGCCGAACGCCTCGACGCCTGGGAGATCAGCCTCGCCGAGGCCGCGTTCGGCGAGCGGCTCGCCGAGTACGGCTACGAGCCGAGCGGCCTGCCGAAGCCGGCCGCGTCCCACCTCGCCCGCTTCACCCGCACCGCCGCCCACCGCCGCATGGCGCAGAGCAAGGCCGCCCTGCGCGAACGCTGGCGCCAGCACCACGAACCGAACCCCGTCGAGTGCCTCCTGCCCGCCGAACAATCCGCCGGCACCGCCCCCTGAGGGTCATGGTGGGGGGTGACCCCCACGGCCCCTCAGTCGAGGGCGGCCAGCTGGTCGGCGAACCACTGCTGGGGCGGGAGCGCGGTCGCGGCCTCGGCCAGGCGGGCGCAGCGCTCGGCTCGCCGGGCGCGCGGCATGAGCAGGGCCTGGTGCAGGGTCTCGGCCGTCTGCGACACGTCGTAGGGGTTGACCACCAGCGCGTCCTCGGAGAGCTCCGCGGCCGCGCCCGCCTCCCTCGACAGCACCAGCGCGCAGCCCTGCCGCGACAGGACGGGCCCCTCCTTCGCGACCAGGTTCATGCCGTCGCGGATCGGGTTGACGAGCAGGACGTCGGCCAGGCCGTAGGCGGCGAGGGAGCGCGGGTAGTCGTCGTTCACCTGGAGGATCAGCGGATCCCACCCGGCCGTGCCGAACTCCTCGGAGATCTGCTCGGCCATGCGCTGGACGGACGCGGTGTACTCCCGGTACTCGGGCAGGTCGTAGCGCGACGGGTAGGCGAACGCCAGGTGCACCACGCGGCCGCGCCACTCGGGATGGTTGACGAGCATCTCCCGGTAGGCGGCGAGCCCGCGCACGATGTTCTTTGACAGCTCCGTCCGGTCGATCCGCACGATGAGCTGGCGGTCGCCCACCTGTTCGCGCAGCGCGCGCGCCCGCTCGACGACGTCCTGCTCGGCGGCGCGTTGGCGCAGCGCCGTCCCGTCGACGCCGAGGCCGTGCACGCCCACGCGCGTGGTGTGGCCCGAGCAGGTGACGGTGCGGGCCACGCGGTCGACGCGTGCGCCCGGCAGCAGTTCGCAGCAGTCGAGGAAGGCCGACGCCCACCGCTCGGTGAGGAAGCCGGCGTGGTCCGCGCCGAGGATGCCGAGGAGGACCTGCGCGCCGATGTCGTCCGGGAGCAGCCTGAAGTACTCCGGGGGCGCCCAGGGCGTGTGGGAGAAGTGAACGATCTTCAGGTCGGGGCGCCGGTCGCGCAGCATCCGCGGGGCCAGCGAGAGGTGGTAGTCCTGGATCGCCGCCTTCGCGCCCTGGGAGGCGTCGCGCGCGAGGGCGTCCGCGAAGGCCGCGTTGTACGCCTCGTACGACTGCCAGTCGCGCCGGGCGCGGGCGTCGAAGTGCGGGCTGCGCGGTGTGTCGTACAGCAGGTGGTGGACGAACCACAGCGTCGAGTTGGCGACGCCGTTGTAGGCGCGGTCGAAGGTCGCCGCCGGGATGTCGAGCATCCGCACCGCGGCCCCGCCGGTCTCGTAGCCGGCGAGGTCGAGGCGCCCGTCCGGCGAGCGGCGCGCGGCCGTGCGGTCGGCCTCGCCGAGGCTCGCGCACACCCAGAGCACGTCGGCGTCCCCGGCGGACGGCTCCGGCGCCGTCCCGGCGGGACGCGGCGGGCCGGGGTCGCGCGGGGCGCCCGTGACGGCGGCGAGGCCCGACACGAGGCCGCCGCCTCCGCGCCGCATGGTGAGCCCGCCGTCGTCCGACAGCGAGAACGACACCGGCCCCCGGTTCGAGGCCACCAGCACTTGGCTCATAGGGGAAAGGGTCTCAGTTGGGACCGAGGGGCATCAAAGTGACCCGCGAGGTCGCCGCGAAGGCCCGCGCTTGTGCCCTAAGCCCGATTAGTCATCCGCCCAAGGGGTATCCGGCGGCAATGAGCAAGTCCGAGACGACGAAAACCGTGCTCGTCGCCGGTGCCGCGAACCTCATCCTCGCGATCACGAAGCTGGTCGCCGGCCTGCTGGCCGGGTCCAGCGCCATGCTCGCGGAGAGCGCGCACTCGGTGGCGGACACCCTCAACCAGGGCTTTCTCTTCACCTCGCTCCGGCGCAGCGAGCGGCCCCCCGACAAGCGCCACCCCTTCGGCTACGGCAACGAGCGGTACGTGTGGTCGCTGCTCGCCGCGTTCGGCATCTTCGTGGCCGGCGCCGGGTTCTCGATCTTCGAAGGCATCCTGACCATGACCGGCCACGGCGGCACCGGGACGACCGTGTGGCTCGCCTACGCCGTCCTCGCCCTCGGCGCGGTGCTGGAGGGCGCGTCCTGGATCCGCGCCTTCTACCAGGCGAAGAAGGAGACGCGCGAGAACGACCGCGACCTCGTCGAGCACGTCCGCAAGTCGCCCGACGTGACGTTCAAGACCGCGCTGTTCGAGGACACCGCGGCGATGGTCGGCCTCGCGCTCGCCGCCGGCGGGCTCGCGATGCGCCAGATCACCGGCTCGGAGTTCTGGGACGGGCTCGCGTCCGTCCTCATCGGGGTGCTCCTCGTGTTCCTCGCCTTCGGGATCGGACGCGAGAGCGTGGGACTGCTCATCGGCCAGGCGGCGGACCCGGAGGCGCAGCACAGGATCCGCGCCGAGATCTGCGGCGCGCACGGCGTGACCGGCGTGGACGAGCTGCTCACCATGCACTTCGGCCCCGAGCAGATCCTCGTCGCGGCCAAGGTCCACTTCTCCGACGAGATCAGCGCCGACGAGGCCGAGGACGTCGCGGGGGAGATCGACCGGCGGCTCCGGGAGTGCGTCCCGATCGTCAAGCACGTGTTCCTCGACCCGACCCAGCGCGTGATCAAAAGCCCGGCCGGGTAACGTCTCACTGGCTGGACCCGCCTGTCTGGCATCCGGTCAGTTGATGTAAAGTCACGCATACGAGTTCAAAGCGCTCGTGGATCTACAACTTCATAACGCTCATCCAGAGGGGTGCAGGAAGCGCAGTGGCCGACGGGCCGGTCTTCCAGCTCAGCCCCCGCACAACTTCATATCGCTCATCCAGAGGGGTGCAGGAAGCGCAGTGGCCGACGGGCCGGTCTTCCAGCTCAGCCCCCGCACAACTTCATATCGCTCATCCAGAGGGGTGCAGGAAGCGCAGTGGCCGACGGGCCGGTCTTCCAGCTCAGCCCCCGCACAACTTCATATCGCTCATCCAGAGGGGTGGAGGGACCGGCCCTGTGAAGCCCCGGCAACCACCCGGCTGAGGTGCGTCGCGATCCTGCGAGGCCGGCCGGGAGATGGTGCCAACTCCGGCCTGCGACCAAGGTGGCGCAGGGAAGATGGGGAGAAAGGCCTCGCCCTCATGGCACTCACGCCTGCCACAGACCTCGGACCGGCTACCGCTCTCGTCTGCCGCGAATGCGGCTCGTCCCGCGACCTCGGACCCTTCTACGCGTGCGAGGAGTGTTTCGGCCCCCTCGAGATCGCCTACGACTTCGACGGCGTCACCCGGGACTCCATCGAGTCCGGGCCGCGCAACATCTGGCGCTACCGCGGGCTGCTGCCCGTCCCCGCGGGCGTCGCCGACACCCCGAACACCGAGCCGGGCCTGACCCGCCTCGTCCGCGCCGACAACCTCGCGGAGAGCCTCGGCCTGCAGAGCCTGTGGGTGAAGGACGACAGCGGGAACCCGACCCACTCGTTCAAGGACCGCGTCGTCGCCGTCGCGCTCGCCGCCGCCCGCGAGCTCGGGTTCAAGGTGCTGGCCTGCCCGTCCACCGGGAACCTCGCCAACGCGGTCGCCGCCGCGGCCGCCCGCGCCGGGATCCGCAGCGCGGTGTTCGTCCCGTCGAACCTCGAATCGCAGAAGATCATCACGACGGCCGTGTACGGCGGGACGTTCGTGACGGTCGACGGCAACTACGACGACGTGAACCGCCTCGCGTCCGAGATCGCCGGTGAGCAGGACGACTGGGCGTTCGTCAACGTCAACGTCCGCCCCTACTACGCCGAGGGCTCCAAGACGCTCGGCTACGAGATCGCCGAGCAGCTCGGGTGGCGGCTGCCGGACCAGATCGTCGTGCCGGTCGCGTCCGGCTCCCAGCTCACCAAGATCGACAAGGCGTTCCAGGAACTGATCAAGCTGGGCCTGGTGGAGGACAAGCCGTACCGCGTCTTCGGCGCCCAGGCCGCCGGGTGCGGCCCGGTCGCCGCCGCGTTCAAGGCGGGCCACGACGTGATCCGCCCGGTGAAGCCCGACACGATCGCCAAGTCCCTCGCGATCGGCAACCCGGCCGACGGCCCCTACGTCCTGGACGTCGCCCGCCGCACCGGCGGGGCCGTCGAGGACGTCACCGACGAGCAGGTCGTCGAGGGCATCCGGCTCCTCGCCCGCACCGAGGGCATCTTCGGTGAGACGGCGGGCGGCGTCACCGTCGCGAGCCTCCGCAAGCTCGTCGGTACCGGCGCCCTCGACCCGGGAGCCGAGACCGTGATCATCAACTCCGGGGACGGCCTGAAGACCCTGGACGCCGTCGCCCCGGTCGTCGCGCCGTCGGCGAACATCGCCCCCTCCCTGGAGGCGTTCCGCGCCGCGGGCCTCGCCTGAGAACAAAGGAGCAGCATGAGCAGCGTGTCCGTCCGTATCCCGACGATCCTGCGGACCTACACCGGCGGCGAGTCCGAAGTGAAGGCCGAGGGGGAGACCCTGCGCGCGGTCGTCGCCGACCTCGAGGCCAGCTATTCCGGCATCTCCGCCCGCATCCTGGACGACGCGGGCAAGATCCGCCGATTCGTGAACGTCTACGTCGGAGACGAGGACGTCCGCTTCGCGGAGGGCCTCGACACCCCGACGCCCGAGGGCGCCCAGATCTCCATCATCCCCGCGGTCGCCGGCGGCTGACGCCGACCACCGCCAAGGCCCCGGCACGTCCCACCGTGCCGGGGCTTTTCCGTGCACGTCTGGTGAATTACCGATTCTTCGCAATGCCGATGCCCCAGTGAATACCGAATTGGGAGACTGTTCGTCCGGCCCGGCTAAACGGACATGGACAAACCTTTAGCGAGCGCCAGTATCGTGCTTTGGATCTTGATCACCGCCTCTCCGGCACTTGGGTTTCTCCCTGGCCGCCTCCTGGAAGATTGATCCCGGAGTGGCGCCCCCTGGGGCGCCGATCGGCTTACGAGAGTGAGGAAAGGCATGAAGCGCATTTTGCGCACGATGGCCGTTACCGGGATAACGATGGGGGCGGCGGTCCTCGCGGCTCCCTCTGCCATGGCCGACATCAACTTCTACGCCGTGGAGAAGGCGTACGTTGGCCACAACGGCCCCACCTACGTCAGTGAGAAGGGTCCCGGCGACCTGATGTACACCGACATCGTCAAGTCCCCGCATGCCGCGCCGGTGATCGGGAACAAGCCGGTGAAGACCGGTGACATCACCACGAAACTGCACGGCGGGAAGCACAACACCGCCGTCGCCGGTGTCGAGGGCGCCGAGCAGGCGGAGGCCACCAAGGTCTCCCTGGCCAAGGCCGAGGAGCAGCAGGCCGCTCCGAAGCAGCAGGCGGCTCCTCAGCAGACCGCTCAGCAGCAGGAGGCCGCGCCGCAGGCGGAGGCGGCTCCGCAGCAGGAGTCGCTGCAGGCCGCTCCGGAGCAGGACGCGCAGCAGGCCGCGCCGGAGCAGGGCAACGAGCTGGCCGCTCCTGAGCAGGATGCTCAGCAGAACGCCCAGCAGCAGGACGCCCAGCAGAACGCCCAGCAGCAGCAGGGCGAGGCGGCCGCGCCTCAGCAGGACGCGCAGCAGGCCGCGCCGGAGCAGGGCAACGAGCTGGCCGCTCCTGAGCAGGATGCTCAGCAGAACGCCCAGCAGCAGGACGCCCAGCAGAACGCCCAGCAGCAGGACGCCCAGCAGGGCGCGCCTGAGCAGGGCTACCAGCAGGCCGCCTCGCAGGGGGGCTACCACCACCAGGCCGCCCCGCAGGGGGGCTACTACCAGCAGGCCGCGCCCCAGCAGGAGGCCCAGCAGAACGCCCCGCAGCAGCAGGACGCCATGAGCGCTCCGCAGATGGGGCAGCGCGCGGCCGCGGAGAAGCCCCGGCCGAAGCACGGTTCGGTGGACATCCACGCGGTCAAGCAGGCGGCGGTCGGTCAGAACGGTGACGTCGGCGTGGCCGAGAACGGCTCCGGCGACGCGGTGTTCACGAACCTCACCAAGTCGCCCCACTCGCTCGTCCTCGCCGGGAACAGCGCGACGATGGTCGACGACATCAACAGCCACATCCACGGCGGGGAGCACAACACCGTGATCAACGCGGTGGCGGGCCCCGAGCAGGAGTCCAGCAAGTAACCGCGGCTCCCGAAAGAACAGCTCGAAGCACCACGGCCGCTCCGGCCCGGTCTCGCATCGAAGCCGGAGCGGCCACCCATGTCCGGACCCGTTTGCGGCGGCCCTTTGCCTGGGACGAGAAGAAACATCCTCACCATGCCAAACTCCACCTGAAAGCGGCCCGCCGGGTCGTGGCAAGCACAGGCAACCGGGCCGCCGCAAACGTCGGCGAAAACGCCCCTGTATCGACCTGGATCGGCATCACCGGACGCAACGACAGGGTCCTGCCGAACCGGAACTGACGCGCTTTCGACTGCGCAATGGACCCCATACTGCCGCCGCCCGATCACAGGGGCGCCATCGCGCGGGACCGGCATTGAGAACAGGGCGGAAAATTGCCGGCGCCCGGCCGGACTCCCCCGCCGACCTCACCGAGCAGTGAGACCTTGGTCTCCATCGCCCCCACCTCAGGAAGCCCGCCGGCGCCCCTGCGCCCTGGCGGGCGGCTCCCGGTCGTGCCAGGATTTACTGGCATTCGGGGGAGGGCCAGATGAGTGCACTCGTGGTCTGGACGGCCGTCTGGGTCCTGTTCTGGGGGGTGGCCGTCGGACAGCTGTGGCTCCCGCGCCGCTACTTCCCATGGCTGGTGCGGGCGGCGCGAGCGAGCGTCGTGCGGGCCCTCCTTCTCACGGCGGCAGTACATCTCTCGGGCCTGCTGCTGTTCGCGCTCGCCGGGCTCCTGATCAACAACCTGTTCGCGCCGGACGCCCCGGAGTGGGCCCTCGCCGCCCTGTTCGTCGTTGCGGGCATGCTCTACTCGCCGCTGGTGGGCCTCGCACTCCCCGCGCGAGATCTCCATCCCCTCGAGGACGTCCGCCTTAGGCTGGAGACCGCCGGTGCGACGCTCGGGCAGGAACGTGCGATCGCCTGGACGGCGTGCTTCCTGGCGTTCCCCGGCATGTCGGCCATCGTGGGGACCGCCGCCGTCCTGCTCGGGTGACGGAGCGCGCGCCAGGCTTCCCACCGCTGGTCAGGACAGGTCCGGGCAGGCGGCGGTGACAGCTTCGGGCGGGGATGTGTGGCGCTTGCACTCGACGGGGTAGAGTGCTAAACAAACATTGGCACTCTGCTGTGGAGAGTGACAACTTCACACAGTCATGGGTCGGGGCGATGAGGCCTCAGGCCGGCGGCGGAATGGAAGTCGTCGGGGAGGCCGTCCGTCGCGGGCGTCGGCTCGATCCGTCTAAGCCACCTTGTTCCGGGAGGACTGGAGCCTATGGCTGCAAAGATGATCGCGTTCGACGAGGAGGCCCGCCGCGGTCTCGAGCGCGGCATGAACCAGCTCGCCGACGCCGTGAAGGTGACCCTTGGTCCCAAGGGCCGCAACGTCGTGCTGGAGAAGAAGTGGGGCGCTCCCACGATCACCAACGACGGTGTGTCGATCGCCAAGGAGATCGAGCTCGAGGACGCGTGGGAGAAGATCGGCGCGGAGCTCGTCAAGGAAGTAGCCAAGAAGACCGACGACGTCGCGGGTGACGGCACCACCACCGCCACCGTCCTGGCCCAGGCGCTGGTCCGCGAGGGCCTGCGCAACGTGGCCGCCGGCGCCAACCCGATGTCGCTGAAGCGCGGCATCGAGGCCGCCGTCGAGCGGGTGAGCGAGGAGCTGTCCAAGCTCGCCAAGGACGTGGAGACCAAGGAGCAGATCGCCTCCACGGCGTCCATCTCCGCGGGCGACCCGCAGATCGGCGAGATGATCGCCGAGGCGATGGACAAGGTCGGCAAGGAAGGCGTCATCACGGTCGAGGAGAGCCAGACCTTCGGTCTGGAGCTCGAGCTGACCGAGGGCATGCGCTTCGACAAGGGCTACATCTCGCACTACTTCGTGACCGACCCCGAGCGGATGGAGGCGGTCCTCGAGGACCCGTACATCCTGATCGTTCAGGGCAAGGCGTCGGCGAACAAGGACCTGCTGCCCGTCCTCGAGGGCGTCATGCAGTCCGGCAAGCCGCTGCTGATCATCGCGGAGGACGTCGAGGGCGAGGCCCTGGCCACCCTGGTCGTCAACAAGATCCGCGGCATCTTCAAGTCCGTCGCCGTGAAGGCGCCGGGCTTCGGCGACCGCCGCAAGGCCATGCTGGGCGACATCGCCACGCTGACCGGCGGCCAGGTCATCAGCGAGGACGTGGGTCTCAAGCTCGAGAACACCACGACCGAGATGCTGGGCCGCGCCCGCAAGGTCGTCATCACCAAGGACGAGACCACCATCGTGGACGGCGCCGGTGACGCCAACGAGATCGCGGGCCGGGTCAACCAAATCCGTACCGAGATCGACAACACCGACTCCGACTACGACCGCGAGAAGCTCCAGGAGCGCCTGGCCAAGCTCGCGGGCGGTGTCGCGGTCATCAAGGCCGGCGCCGCGACGGAGGTCGAGCTCAAGGAGCGCAAGCACCGCATCGAGGACGCCGTCCGCAACGCCAAGGCCGCGGTCGAGGAGGGCATCGTCCCCGGCGGTGGCGTGGCGCTGCTGCAGGCCGGCACCAAGGCGTTCGACAAGCTGGAGCTGTCGGGCGACGAGGCCACCGGTGCGAACATCGTCAAGCGCGCTCTCGAGGAGCCGCTGAAGCAGATCGCCGTCAACGCCGGCCTCGAGGGCGGCGTCGTGGTGGAGCGGGTCCGCAACCTGACCCCGGGCGAGGGCCTGAACGCCGCCACCGGCGAGTACGTCAACATGTTCGAGTCGGGCATCCTCGACCCGGCCAAGGTGACCCGGTCCGCGCTGCAGAACGCCTCGTCGATCGCCGCGCTGTTCCTGACCACCGAGGCCGTCATCGCCGAGAAGCCCGAGAAGAACCCGGCCCCGGCGGGCGGCATGCCCGACGCCGGCGGCATGGACTTCTGATCGGGTCTGCACGTCGCGCATCCTGATGCGCATGAAAGGGGCGGTTCCTTCGGGGGCCGCCCCTTTCACGTCCCCGCGAAGCCGAGAACGGGCGGGCCGCCGCCATGGGAGGGACAGAGCCGGCAGGGACGTCGTCGGCGATGGTCGGGATACCGGACCGAAAGAGGAATGTTCCTCAGACGGACACCTCGTCCGTGCCGACGCAGGTCAACGGCCGGGAGCGCGGGCCGGCGGGGGCGCCGGACCCGGAGGCGCCCGGAAAGGTGCTTCCCCTGCGGGTGCGGCACTTGGCAGGATCACCGCTTGGAAGGCGCGCCGCGGAGGGTGCGGGCGCGCCGGCAAGGTGAATATCGAGGGCGGTCGCGGAAGCGGCCGACGAGGCAGGAGAACACGTGAGCGAAGTGTTCAGCTCCCCGGTGCTCAGGGTCGAACAGCCTCGCAGGGGACCGCTGGCCAAGTCGCGGTACAAGGTGCTGGACGGCGACGGGACCGTCCTCGCCATCGCGGCGCCGACCGACGACAAGGGCGACTCCGCGGTCATGCGCGGCCTGTTCCCCGGCAAGTCGAACCTCGACGCCCGTGCCGTCCTGCTGACGACGCCCGACGGTGACCCCCTGTTCGTCGTGGACAAGCAGAGCGGGCGCGAGTACACCGAGGTCCTCCGGGCGGACGGGGAGCGCGTCGGCTCGTTCGTCACCGAGAGGGTGGGCCGCCGCTACGTCATCTACGACGACGGCGGGACGCACATCGGCTCGGTCGACGTGGACGTGCCGCGCAACAACTTCGAGGTGAAGGACGCCGGCGGCGGCAGGGTGGCGCACGTGCGCAAGAAGTGGGCGGGCCTCGCCACGCACCTGCTGACCACGGCCGACAAGTACGCGGTGGAGATCGCCGACCCCGTCCGGGAGCCGCTGCGGACGATGGCGGTCATGACGGCCATCGTCATGGACATGAACCTGCACGAGGCGAAGGAGATCACCTGACCCGGCGGCGGACGGCCGGCGGGGGTTCCCGGCGGGCGCGGGGCGAGGTACGTTCCGTTCGTGCAGGCCATGTCCGAGCGTCCGAACGGCTGGTGGATCTCGCCGGCCATCCCGACGATCGCGAACTGCGCGCTGGCCGCCCTCTGGATCTTCTCGGCCCTCGGAGGGTGGGGTGAGGCCGCCTTCTGCGGTGAGGACGAGGGGCACGACCCGAGCTGCGCCGCCGGATTCGACGACGCCGTACGGGTCTCGGCGCCCGTGGCCGTCATCGCGGCGGCCCTCGCCGTGACCGCGTGGACGGTGCCCGCTGTCCGCCGCAGGCCCTACCGCCTGGACGTGCTGCTCGCCGTCGCGGCCTTCACCTGGGTCATCGCCGAAGGGGTCCTGTTCGTCGGCGGGTACCAGGCCAAAGCCTGAGCCACGCCGAACGGCCGGCGTTGCCGAACAGAGACATCGGCCGCTTGGTCGCGGATTCTCGGCGGGGCAAGCGGGGTGTAGCCGGACAAAACCCGAGGTAAGACGGGTGCGGGTGCGCGTGTGGCGCGACCGCCCGGGAGAGCCGCGGCGATTGGCCCGTGCGAGCCGGTTTGACGTTCACTCGTCTTGGGCATACTGTTCACTTCGCCCCACGGGAGTGCGGGACGCCTAACGGCGGCCGGCCCGGGGGAACCATCCTCGACCTGCTGACGCGGCTTCGTCGCGCCCGCATCGTCGGGATGGGTCGGAAAAAGCTCGATTTTGACAATCGGACCGGATCTGATGAAATAGCTCCACCGCCCGGAAGGTGCCGCGCAAGCGGGATTGGAAAGGCGTATCGGAGAAGCCCCGAATTGACAGTCGGGACGGATCCGATAAAGTAAGTCGAGTCGCCCCGGAGCGGGAAACGCGGAAGCGGGTCCAGCGCGGTGGGTGTCCGTTTCTTGAGAACTCAACAGCGTGTTAAAAGCCAGTGCCTTTATCGGCTCGGCCAGTTTTCTGGTCGGGTCGCCCCGTGCCGCTCCATTCGTGGGGTGGTGGGGATTTCTTTGAGGCAATGTCATCCTTTCGAGGATGGCGATGCCGGGATTGTTTCCAAGGTTTGGCGGGTCGGGGTTCGCCCCCTGGTCTGTCGTTTGGACCTTAATGGAGAGTTTGATCCTGGCTCAGGACGAACGCTGGCGGCGTGCTTAACACATGCAAGTCGAGCGGAAAGGCCCCTTCGGGGGTACTCGAGCGGCGAACGGGTGAGTAACACGTGAGCAACCTGCCCCTGACTCTGGGATAAGCCCGGGAAACTGGGTCTAATACCGGATATGACCACTGGTCGCATGGCGTGGTGGTGGAAAGTTTTTCGGTTGGGGATGGGCTCGCGGCCTATCAGCTTGTTGGTGGGGTGATGGCCTACCAAGGCGACGACGGGTAACCGGCCTGAGAGGGCGACCGGTCACACTGGGACTGAGACACGGCCCAGACTCCTACGGGAGGCAGCAGTGGGGAATATTGCGCAATGGGCGGAAGCCTGACGCAGCGACGCCGCGTGAGGGATGACGGCCTTCGGGTTGTAAACCTCTTTCAGCAGGGACGAAGCTAACGTGACGGTACCTGCAGAAGAAGCGCCGGCTAACTACGTGCCAGCAGCCGCGGTAATACGTAGGGCGCAAGCGTTGTCCGGAATTATTGGGCGTAAAGAGCTCGTAGGCGGTTTGTCGCGTCTGTCGTGAAAGCCCACGGCTTAACCGTGGGTCTGCGGTGGATACGGGCAGACTAGAGGCAGGTAGGGGAGAATGGAATTCCCGGTGTAGCGGTGAAATGCGCAGATATCGGGAGGAACACCGGTGGCGAAGGCGGTTCTCTGGGCCTGTACTGACGCTGAGGAGCGAAAGCGTGGGGAGCGAACAGGATTAGATACCCTGGTAGTCCACGCCGTAAACGTTGGGCGCTAGGTGTGGGGTCCTTCCACGGATTCCGCGCCGCAGCTAACGCATTAAGCGCCCCGCCTGGGGAGTACGGCCGCAAGGCTAAAACTCAAAGGAATTGACGGGGGCCCGCACAAGCGGCGGAGCATGTTGCTTAATTCGACGCAACGCGAAGAACCTTACCAAGGCTTGACATCGCCGGAAAACCATCAGAGATGGTGGGTCCTTTTTGGGCCGGTGACAGGTGGTGCATGGCTGTCGTCAGCTCGTGTCGTGAGATGTTGGGTTAAGTCCCGCAACGAGCGCAACCCTCGTTCCATGTTGCCAGCACTTCGGGTGGGGACTCATGGGAGACCGCCGGGGTCAACTCGGAGGAAGGTGGGGATGACGTCAAGTCATCATGCCCCTTATGTCTTGGGCTGCAAACATGCTACAATGGCCGGTACAGAGGGCTGCGATACCGTGAGGTGGAGCGAATCCCTTAAAGCCGGTCTCAGTTCGGATCGAAGTCTGCAACTCGACTTCGTGAAGTCGGAGTCGCTAGTAATCGCAGATCAGCAACGCTGCGGTGAATACGTTCCCGGGCCTTGTACACACCGCCCGTCACGTCACGAAAGTCGGCAACACCCGAAGCCCGTGGCCCAACCACCTTGTGTGGGGGGAGCGGTCGAAGGTGGGGCCGGCGATTGGGACGAAGTCGTAACAAGGTAGCCGTACCGGAAGGTGCGGCTGGATCACCTCCTTTCTAAGGAGCACCAACTGGCCAGGTCGCCTCTCCGTGAGGGATCTGGTCGGTGGCCACCGTTGGCAGCGAATGTCTGTCAGGTGGCTGCTCATAGATGTGGAGCACTGGTTACTCAGCTCACCGCTCGTGTGAGCCGGCAAGTACCGCCCCGGGGCAACCCAGGGGAGTGGGAACGGCGGTTTCAGGCGGGTGGTGGGTTGGACACGCTGTTGAGTCCTGAGGGAACGGGCGCGAGCCCGGGTGACCTCGGACTGCGGGACCAGGACCGCATCACCCGTAATGGTGGTGTGGTTTTGGTGGGCCCGGTTGTTTTTTGAGAACTGCACAGTGGACGCGAGCATCTCTGGTGAACGATGAGAGCCGCCTGGTGGGGAGTCTTTCGGGGTTTCCTGTCGGGTTGTTTTTGTTGTTTATCTGCGATTTGTTTTGATCGTTTTGTGTGTTCAAGTTTTTAAGGGCATACGGTGGATGCCTTGGCATCAGGAGCCGATGAAGGACGTGGGAGCCTGCGATATGCCTCGGGGAGTCGGCAACCAGACTTTGATCCGGGGATTTCCGAATGGGGAAACCTGGCACTCGTCATGGGGTGTCGCCGCCTGCTGAATGTATAGGCAGGTTGGTGGGAACGCGGGGAAGTGAAACATCTCAGTACCCGCAGGAAGAGAAAACAATAGTGATTCCGTGAGTAGTGGTGAGCGAAAGCGGAGGAGCCTAAACCGTGCGCGTGTGATAGCCGGCAGGCGTTGCGTGTGCGGGGTTGTGGGATCACCCGGTCGTCTCTGCCGAGACGGCGAGGAGTTATAAACCGCTGGGATAGTCGAATGGTTTGGGATGGCCGACCGTAGACGGTGAGAGTCCGGTAGACGAAATTTCAGTGGCTTCTGGGTGTGTTCCCGAGTAGCACGGGGCCCGTGAAATCCCGTGTGAATCTGCCACGACCACGTGGTAAGGCTGAATACTTCCTGATGACCGATAGCGGACCAGTACCGTGAGGGAAAGGTGAAAAGTGCCCCGGTGAGGGGTCGTGAAATAGTACCTGAAACCGTGTGCCTACAAGCCGTCAGAGCCTCCTCAGTTACCTTTCGGGGTTTCTGTTGGTGATGGCGTGCCTTTTGAAGAATGAGCCTGCGAGTTATGGTGTGTGGCGAGGTTAACCGGTGGCGGGTAGCCGTAGCGAAAGCGAGTCTGAATAGGGCGTTTTTAGTCGCATGCTGTAGACCCGAAGCGGAGTGATCTAGCCATGGGCAGGGTGAAGCGCCGGTAAGACGGTGTGGAGGCCCGAACCCACCAGGGTTGAAAACCTGGGGGATGACCTGTGGTTAGGGGTGAAAGGCCAATCAAACTCCGTGATAGCTGGTTCTCCCCGAAATGCATTTAGGTGCAGCGTCGCGTGTTTCTTGCCGGAGGTAGAGCTACTGGATGGCTGATGGGCCCTACCAGGTTACTGACGTCAGCCAAACTCCGAATGCCGGTAAGTGAGAGCGTGGCAGTGAGACTGCGGGGGATAAGCTTCGTAGTCGAGAGGGAAACAGCCCAGATCATCGGCTAAGGCCCCTAAGCGTGTGCTAAGTGGGAAAGGATGTGGAGTTGCTGTGACAACCAGGAGGTTGGCTTAGAAGCAGCCACCCTTGAAAGAGTGCGTAATAGCTCACTGGTCAAGTGATTCCGCGCCGACAATGTAGCGGGGCTCAAGCACACCGCCGAAGCCGTGGCATTGACACTGCAAGGTGTTGATGGGTAGGGGAGCGTCCTGTAACCGGTGAAGCCTTCGAGTGATCGTGGGGTGGAGGTTGCGGGAGTGAGAATGCAGGCATGAGTAGCGAATCACACGTGAGAAACGTGTGCGCCGGATGACCAAGGGTTCCTGGGGCAGGCTAATCCGCCCAGGGTAAGTCGGGACCTAAGGCGAGGCCGACAGGCGTAGTCGATGGACAACGGGTTGATATTCCCGTACCCGCTGGTATGCGCCAACGCTGAACCCTCTGATGCTAACCACCCGAACCGTGGTTCGGGCCTTCGGGCCTGTTTCACGGGGAGCGTGGGGCCCGAGGGGGTAGTAGGTGAGTGATGGGGTGACGCAGGAGGGTAGCTCAGCCCGGGCGGTGGTTGTCCCGGGGTAAGGCTGTAGGGAGAGAGATAGGTAAATCCGTCTCTCACGTATCCTGAGAGCTGATGCCGAGCCGTTTTAGGTGAAGTGAGTGATCCCATGCTGCCGAGAAAAGCCTCTAGCGAGTGTACCGGCGGCCCGTACCCCAAACCGACTCAGGTGGTCAGGTAGAGAATACCAAGGCGATCGGGTGAACTGTGGTTAAGGAACTCGGCAAATTGCCCCCGTAACTTTGGGAGAAGGGGGACCTTGCCTGGTGATGGCATTTTCTGTCTGAGCTGGGTGGGGTCGCAGAGGCCAGGGGGAAGCGACTGTTTACTAAAAACACAGGTCCGTGCGAAGTCGTAAGACGCTGTATACGGACTGACGCCTGCCCGGTGCCGGAACGTTAAGAGGACCGGTTAGATCCTTTCGGGGGTCGAAGCTGAGAATCTAAGCGCCGGTAAACGGCGGTGGTAACTATAACCATCCTAAGGTAGCGAAATTCCTTGTCGGGTAAGTTCCGACCTGCACGAATGGCGTAACGACTTCCCCGCTGTCTCAACCACAGGCCCGGCGAAATTGCAGTACGAGTAAAGATGCTCGTTTCGCGCAGCAGGACGGAAAGACCCCGGGACCTTCACTACAGCTTGGCATTGGCGCTTGGAGCGTCTTGTGTAGGATAGGTGGGAGACTGTGAAGCCCAGACGCCAGTTTGGGTGGAGTCATTGGTGAAATACCACTCTGGTCGTTTTGAGCGTCTAACCCGCACCCGTGTATCCGGGTGGGGGACAGTGCCTGGTGGGTAGTTTAACTGGGGCGGTTGCCTCCCAAAATGTAACGGAGGCGCCCAAAGGTTCCCTCAGCCTGGTTGGCAATCAGGTGGCGAGTGCAAGGGCACAAGGGAGCTTGACTGTGAGACGGACGTGTCGAGCAGGTGCGAAAGCAGGGCCTAGTGATCCGGCACCTACGTGTGGAAGTGGTGTCGCTCAACGGCTAAAAGGTACCCCGGGGATAACAGGCTGATCTTCCCCAAGAGTCCATATCGACGGGATGGTTTGGCACCTCGATGTCGGCTCGTCGCATCCTGGGGCTGGAGTAGGTCCCAAGGGTTGGGCTGTTCGCCCATTAAAGCGGCACGCGAGCTGGGTTTAGAACGTCGCGAGACAGTTCGGTCCCTATCCGCTGTGCGCGTAGGAGAATTGTGAGGGTCTGTCCCTAGTACGAGAGGACCGGGACGGACGAACCTCTGGTGTGCCAGTTGTCCCGCCAGGGGCACGGCTGGTTGGCTACGTTCGGTCGGGATAACCGCTGAAAGCATCTAAGCGGGAAGCCTTCCTCGAGATGAGTTCTCCCACCCCTTTGTGGGTGTAAGGCTCCCGGTAGACGACCGGGTTGATAGGCCGGAGATGGAAGCGCGGTAACGTGTGGAGTCGACCGGTACTAATAGGCCGAGTGGCTTGAACACACTGAACGTTCAAAGCATGTCGCTGCGAGAGATGGTTCGCGTCCCTGTGTGGTTCCCAGAAAACAACCTGGGTGACCGCAGTCACTGATAACTGGATATACCGAGTCGAAGGCTCGGACGTTGATTTGCCCGCCCCGTCGGGGTGGTGCGTTGAGGCGTTCGGTGGTTTTGGCGAAGGGGAAACACCCGGTCCCATCCCGAACCCGGAAGTTAAGCCCTTCAGCGCCGATGGTACTGCATGGGGGACCGTGTGGGAGAGTAGGACGCCGCCGGACACATATTGGGAAAGGCCCCGCCGTAACCGGCGGGGCCTTTTTCCGTTTCGGCGCTTTTCGTAATGTCGGCGCTTCTCGTGGTGCCGTGCGGCACCGGGGAATCAGAACTCGTCGCCGGCCAGGACGGTGTCGGCGTCGACGATCCGGTACGCGTAGCCCTGCTCGGCGAGGAAGCGCTGCCGGTGGGCGGCGTAGTCCTGGTCCAGAGTGTCGCGCGCCACGACGGCGTAGAACCGCGCCCCCGCACCGGACGCCTTGGGGCGCAGAAGGCGTCCCAGGCGCTGGGCCTCCTCCTGACGGGACCCGAAGGCCCCCGAGACCTGGACGGCGACGGACGCCTCGGGCAGGTCGATGGAGAAGTTCGCCACCTTGGACACGACCAGCACGTCGATCTCGCCGCTGCGGAAGGCGTCGAAGAGCCGCTCCCGCTCGCGGACTCGCGTCTCGCCCTTGATGACCGGGGCGTCCAGGAGCGAGCCCAGCTCGTCCAGCTGGTCGATGTACTGGCCGATGACGAGCGTCTGCTCGCCGCGGTGCCGGTCGACGAGCGCCTGGATGAGCTTGGTCTTGGTGTCGGTCGTGGCGCAGAAGCGGTACCGCTCCTCGGGCTCGGCGGTCGCGTAGGCGAGGCGTTCGGAGTCGGTGAGGGTCACGCGCACCTCGACGCAGTCGGCGGGCGCGATCCAGCCCTGCGCCTCCATGTCCTTCCACGGCGCGTCGTAGCGCTTGGGACCGATGAGGGAGAACACGTCCCCCTCGCGGCCGTCCTCCCGGACGAGGGTGGCGGTGAGGCCGAGGCGGCGGCGGGCCTGGAGGTCGGCGGTCATGCGGAAGATCGGCGCGGGCAGCAGGTGGACCTCGTCGTAGACGACAAGGCCCCAGTCGCGGGCGTCGAAGAGCTCCAGATGCGCGTAGGCGCCCTTCCGGCGCGTCGTCATGATCTGGTAGGTGGCGATGGTGACCGGCCGGATCTCCTTCTTGGTGCCGGTGTACTCGCCGATCTCGTCCTCGGTGAGGGACGTGCGGCGCAGCAGCTCCTGCTTCCACTGGTGCGCGGAGACGGTGTTGGTGACGAGGATCAGCGTGGTCGCCTGGGCTTGGGCCATGGCGGCGGCGCCCACGATGGTCTTGCCCGCGCCGCACGGCAGGACGACGACGCCGGAGCCGCCGTGCCAGAACGCCGAGACGGCGTCGCTCTGGTAGGAGCGCAGGCCCCAGCCGTCCTCGACGAGGGAGATCGCGTGGGCCTCGCCGTCGACGTAGCCGGCGAGGTCCTCGGCGGGCCAACCGATCTTGAGCAGGGCCTGCTTGAGGGCGCCGCGCTCGCTCGGGTGGACGGCGACGGCGTCGGCACCGACCCGTTCCCCGATCATCCCCTTGATCTTCTTGGCCCGCAGCACCTCCTCCAGGACCGCCCGGTCCGAGGACGACAGGATGAGCCCGTGCGCGGGGTCCTTCTCCAGCCGGAGCCGCCCGTAGCGGGCCATCGTGTCGGCGACGTCCACGAGCAGGGCGTGCGGGACGGGGTACCGGGAGAACCGGATCAGGGTGTCGACGACCTGCTCGGCGTCGTGGCCCGCGGCGCGCGCGTTCCACAGCGCCAGCGGCGTCACCCGGTAGGTGTGGACGTGCTCGGGCGCCCGTTCGAGCTCGGCGAACGGGGCGATCTCCTTGCGGCAGGCGCCGGCCAGCTCGTGGTCGACCTCGAGCAGCAGCGTCTTGTCGGACTGGACGATGAGCGGACCGTCGGTCAAAGCAGAAGCCCCCGTCGGGTTTCGGAAGATCGATGCCCTCGCCCGGATCGGGGCACCGCTGCCGCACGCTACCCGAGCGGCGGCGGCGCTTCGCGCGTTCCGGCGGGGACCGGAGGGTTCAACGCCCAGGCCGCCGCCTTTATTGCCCGGCCGGGTCGAGGCGTCAGCGGGCGACGCCGCTCAGATCCCCCCGCAGGAGCCTCATTCCGGGCGTCACTGGTGCCGATCGCCCCCGGGGTCGTAGTCGTCCTCGGCGTGGCGCCGGTCTGATCCCGTCAGACGGTGCTCCGGGATGCCGCTGCGCCGGTCCGCCCCCGGGGGCGTGGTCGTCGTCGGCGTGGCGCTGGTCTGATCCCGTCAGGCGGTGCTCCGGGATGCCGCTGCGCCGGTCCGCCCCTCCGGGGCGTGGTCGTCGTCGGCGTGGCGCTGGTCTGATCCCGTCAGGCGGTGCTCCGGGATGCCGCTGCGCCGGTCCGTCCCTCCGGGGCGTGGTCGTCGTCGGCGTGGCGCTGGTCTGATCCCGTCAGGCGGTGCTCCGGGATGCCGCTGTGCCGGTCCGTCCCTCCGGGGCGTGGTCGTCGGCGGCGGGGCGGGGGTCAGATTCCGTCGGAGGAGCTGTAGCCCGGGTCCGGGTCGGCCATGGCGCCGATCGCGATCCAGACGACCACGAGGACGATGCCGATGAGGAGGGACGCGGCGAAGAGCGCCCAGCTCCAGATCGTCAGCTTCCGGGCCGAGTGCGGGTCGGCCTGGAAACGGCCGAGGGCGATCGCCGCGGTGATCACGCCGGGGATCGCGACGATGTTGCAGCACATGACGACCGCTACGGCGTTGCAGATGAGCGCGGCGATCGTGGAGCCGTTGCTCGCGGTCTGGTGGGGGACGCCCGGAGGCCCGTAACCGTAGCCGGGGTTGCCGTAGCCGGGCTGGGTGTATCCGTAGGCCTCCCCGTACGGCTGCCCGTAGCCGCCGCCCTGGTCCCAGCCCTGGGATCCGCCGCCGTACGGGTCTTCCCAGCCCGACGGCGGACTCCCTCCGTACCCGCTCATCGGGGAGCCTCCTCACACCACTCGTCCGGACACGCTACCCGTCCGATGGGTTCTTGATTGGACCGTATGTGACGTTCGCCGGTTCCCGCCGTTCGGCGCGTCCGGTTCCGGACATCGGCGATTCCGGCGGAGCGGCCCGCGCGGGACGCCCCAGCGAAGCCGCGTCGTAGGAGCGGAGTCGACCGGGCGGCCTCAGGAGGCGTCATCGAGTTCGGAGACGCCGGTGATGCGGTGCAGGGCGAAGCGGTGCACGGCGGCGCGGGTCGCGTCGTAGCCGGTGAGGAAGCCGCCCTCGACGCGGACGGGCTCCACGATCCGGCTGGACGCCTGCCCCTGCTGGTCGAGGTAGCCGATCCAGACGCGTCCACCGCGCTCGACGGCGCTGCGGAGCCGCTCGACGGTGGCCATCGCGGGCGAGCGGGGCGGCTCGCCGGACGGGGCCTGCCGGGCGTGCTCGGCGCCGTGCAGGGACGCCTCGTCGCCCGCGCGCAGCGCCCGCACGGCCGCGGAGATCATCGAGGCGTCGGTGCGGTCGTCGGGGCGGAGCCGGACGATCTCGGCGGTGGGCGGCGGGTCGGCGCGCTGCGCGTCCGGCCGGGTCACGATCACGCCGCCGCCGGGCGCCTCGGCGACCGGGGCGAGGCCCATGGCGCGCAGCCCGTCCAGCAGGTCGGCGCGCTGGAGCCCGGACGCGAGGACGGTCGGGGCCAGCCGGTGCAGGCGCAGCGGCGCGGCGCGCCGGTCGGCGAGGATCTCGTCGAGGGTGGCGGGCGCGTCGGTGCGGACGTAGGAGGACAGGGCGCCGACGCGCAGGTGCCCGTGCCGGCGGGCGACGTCGTCGATCAGGTAGACGAGCGGCTGCGGGAGCGGGGTCGCCGAATGCCGGGTGAGCAGGTCGGTGACGTCGGCGGCGGTCCGCCCCGCGTCCAGCGCCCGCCGGATCGACTCGGGGGTGAAGCGGTAGACCGTGGCGCCGCCGGTCGACTCGACGTCGGCGGCGAGCGCCAGCTCCCGGGCGAGGTCGGTCACCAGCGGGCCGGGGGCGACGGCGGTCAGGTCGGCCTGGACGAGGATCTCGTCGACGGGCTCCGGCAGGTACTTCTCGAGCGCGGGCTCGGGGTCGTCGCCCGCGAGCAGGTCGCGGCCGAACGGGGCCAGCTCCCCGAAACCGGTCAGGCCGAGGGCGGCGGCCTCGCGGAGCGTCCAGCCGACGAGGCGGTCGCGGGCCGGGCCGCCGTGCCGGGGACGCAGCCACGCCAGGCGGGCGCGGAGCGCGTCCTCGCCGACGACGACGCCGCGGCCCGCTCCGGCGAGGACGTCGAGCACGGCGCGGCGGGTGGACGGCGCGCTGCTGCGCACCATCGCCTCGCTGAGCGCGTTGATCAGCCGGTCGCGGTCGTCGCGCTCGCCGGCGAGCCCGGCGGCCCGGTCGGACTTCAGCCAGCCGCGGGCCAGCTCCGTCCAGCGGCCGGCGGTGTCGCGCATCAGCCACAGGTCGTAGGCGGGGGTGGGCAGCCATTCGCCGTCGAGGTCGCCGCTGCGGGTCAGCAGGCCCGCCGCGTACGCGACCTCGACGAGCAGGGCGGCCTTCCACTCCGGGACGTCCAGGAGCGTCGCGGCGGCGCGCAGGTCGCGGACGGCGAGGCCGCCGCTGCGCAGGACGGGCGGCGGCTCCAGCCCCCAGCGCTCCAGCAGCTCCTCGATCAGCCGGACGGCGCCCGCCGCCTCGCCCGCCGCGGCGCGCACGACCACGTCCTCGCGGCGCGGCTCCGCGGCCGGCGCGAGCGGGGGCGGCTCGGCCGGGACGTCCCGGAACAGCCGCCCGCCGCGCAGGTGCAGGGCGACCTCGCGCGGGAGCGTGACCGTGCGGTCGTCCTCGGCGGCGAGGAGGCCGCGCGCCAGGAGCCGCTCGATGGGGGTGGCCGCGGTGGCGGTCCGGACGGGGCGGCGCGCGTCGGCGACCCGCCCGACCGGCGGCCCCCAGGCGAGCTGGTCGAGGGCGGCCCGCGCCTCGGGGCCCGCGTCGTCGATGAGTGCGGCGGGGTCGGCCAGCAGCTCGGCGAGCCGGGAGAGGAGCCGCCCGGAGTCGGCGAAGCCGCGCGGGGCCTCCCCGTCCAGGTCGGTGACCAGGTCGGTGAGCCGCTCGGCGGAGTAGCCGGCGAAGACCTCGGTGGCGGGGGGCCCGAGCCCGGCGGGGTGCGGCAGGCTCGTGCGGACGCCGGGCGCCGTGGCGGCGGCGTCGTCCCCCCAGGCCAGGCCGAAGCGGCGGAGCGTGCCGAGCGCGTCGGAGACCTGCTCGGGGGTGGCGTCGAGGGCGGCGGCGAGCGCGTCCGGCCCGGCCGGCGAGGGCAGGACGAGCAGGGCCTCCAGGACGGCGAGGGTGAAGCGGTCCAGCCGGTCGAGCGCGCGGGAGACCGCGGCGGGCGTGGCGGCGCGGGCGGCCAGCGCGGTCAGGTCGGCCGGGACGGGGGCGAGGAGTTCGGGACGCGCGGACAGCAGCGCGTGGAGTTCGTCATCGCCTCGCGCGCGCAACCAGTCCGCATACGTTTCCATGCCGTTCCCCAACTTTAAGTCGCGTGCATGCCGCAGGCACGCGGGCCTCCAGGTTAGAGGCCCGCACATGGTGGGGAACGCCGGTGTGCCGTGTCAGGTGGCGGGCGAGCGCTCCAGGTGCACCAGCCCGAGCCCGAGACGGGCCCAGCTCTCCACGAACCGCTTCTCCTCTATGCGGGTGGGCGGCTCGTACATCGCCTCGTTCGCCAGCCAGTAGTTCACCACGGCGCCGCCGAGGATCGCCGCGACCGCGGGCCAGTCCTCGTCGGAGCCCTCGAACTCGGGCTGGGCCGACAGCCAGGTGGCGATCCCGTCGTAGAGCGGGTTGACGATGCCCTCGCGCATCTCCGCGACCAGGTTCGGGAACTGGTCGAGGTCGCGGAACAGGACCCGGATGAGGTCCTGCTCCTCGCGCATCTTGGCCAGGCCCGCGTGGCACGTCATGCGCAGCCGGACCTCGAGGGGGCGCTCCTCGTAGGCGGTGGCCTGCGTGAGGACGTCGCTGATCTGCCGGCGGGTCCGTTCGATGTGCTCGCGGATGGCGGAGGCGAGCACCTCCTCCTTGGACCGGAAGTGCCGGTAGAGGCCGCCCGCGCCCGGGGACAGGCCGGCCGCCGCCTCGATCTCCGCGACCGACGTCGCCGCGTAGCCCCGGTCGGCGAACAGCCGGAGCGACTCGGACACGATGCGCTCGCGCGTGGATGTCGTCATGGTGATGAATTCCTCCGCAAGAACAGTAAGGCATGTTCAAGCGGCCGGTCCCCCGCGTCGCGCGCGGCGCGCCCGAATCCTCGATGCCGCTCGCGCCGGGGCGGCGTCGGACTAGAGTTCCTTCGTCCGCGCCCCGTCGCCGGAAGGGGCGTCGTCGGAAAGGTCGGCGATGTTCAAGTCTCAGCGGAAGGCGGCCGCCGGGGCCTCCCCGTCCAGGGCCTCGATGCCCGGGGCCTTCCTGCCCGATGACTTCGTGGTGCCCACCCTGGTGGCCGGGCCCGACTTCCAGATCCGCCCGATCACCGTGCACGACGTGGTGAAGGACTACGGCGCCGTGATCGGCAGCCTGGACCGGCTGGCCGGCCGGTTCGGGCCCGAGTGGGGCTGGCCCGACCGCGAGTTCACCTTCGAGCAGGCCCTGATCGACGTCGCCTGGCTGCAGAAGCAGGGGCAGCTGCGGCGCTCGTTCAGCTACGTCGTGATCACGCCGGACGGGGAGCGGCAGCTCGGCCGCATCCACGTCGCCCCCTCGGACCTGCCCGGCTCGGACGCGGTGGTGGTCTTCTGGGTGCGCGCCGACGAGGAGAACTCCGTCCTGGAGAAGGAGCTGGAGTCGTTCGTCCGCGAGTGGGTCGCCACGGCGTGGCCCTTCGACACGGTCCGCTTCCCCGGCCGCGACTAGCGGCCCGAGCCCGCCCCCGGTCGCCCCGGGGCGGTCAGCCCAGGCGGCGGACGAGGCCGACGGCGATCCGGCCGATCACCAGGTAGACGACGGCGGCCAGGCCGTAGTTGACGGCGACCTCCAGCTTGGGGTTCTTCGGCTGGAAGACGTCCTTGAACTGCCAGCACAGGTCGGTGGCCCGGTCCCCGAACCAGCGGACGAGGTCGTTGGCGGTGTTGGCCTCGAACGCCGTGAACACGATGTGCACGGCCAGGATCGCCACTACCAGCGTGGTGACGACGGAGACCGCCGCCGCGAGCAGGCCCACGGCGCGGCGGCGGACCGCGGCGGCGGGGAGGGCGCGGCGGGCGCGCGGGGCGCGGTGGTCGCCGCCCGGCTCGGTCTGGGTCTCTGCCATGTGCGGCCTCCTTGCGCCGGGGCGGGGGCGCCGATCGTCCTTGAAGCTCGGATGGTGCGTTCGTTTGCTGCGTTTTCCCTGGTCAGGTGGTTTGTGGTCGAGGGCCCGGGTATATCCGCAGCACGGTCCCGCGCTCTCCTACTCGGATCCCGTCGCATCGCCACTACCAGGAGAGCGCGGGTCCTCACGTGTGTCCAGCCCCCTTACCCTGTGGACGTGCTCGATCTCGATCCTTCCGCGCCCTCCCGCGCGGGCCTCGCCGTCGGTTTCGACCTCGACCTGACCCTCGCCGACACCCGCGCCGGGATCGCCGCCGTCTACGCCGCGCTCGCCGCGGAGACGGGCGTTCCGATCGACACCGACCAGGTGGTGCGGCGCATCGGGCCGCCGCTGGAGGAGGAGCTCGCGTACTGGTTCCCGCCGGCGGAGGTGCCGGTGATGGCGGCGCGGTACCGGGCGATGTACGCCGAGGTCGCGGTCCCGGCGACCGTCCTCATGCCGGGGGCGTCCGCCGCGCTGGAGGCGGTCCGGGCCAGGGGCGGCCGGGTGATCGTCGTGTCGGGCAAGAACCAGGCCGACACCGAGCGGACCGTCCGGTTCCTCGGGCTGGCGGCCGACGCCGTGGCGGGCGGGCTGTTCGGCGCCGACAAGGGCGCCGTCCTGCGCGAGCACGGCGCCGGGGCCTACATCGGCGACCACACCGGCGACGTGGACGCCGCCCGGGCGGCGTCGGCGGTGGCGGTGGCCGTGGCGACCGGCGCGTTCGACTCGGCGGCCCTGACCGCCTACGGAGCGGACGTCGTCCTGCCGGACCTGCTGGCATTCCCCGAATGGCTCGGCGGGTTCCGGACGGGCTGAGCGGCGGGCCGATATTCGGATGCCGTTCCCGGGCGTCCGGGATAGCTTCGGTCGCGTTGCCCCGCAGGCGTCGCGGGGGCCCCCGGCATGTTCACCGGCCCGCGGCGAGGCACTAATCTTGAGGGCGATTCAGGACGATTACCGAACGAGGTATCCGGTGCCGACTGGCAAGGTCAAGTGGTACGACTCCGACAAGGGGTTCGGCTTCCTCACCCGCGACGACGGCGGTGAGGTCTTCGTGCACTCGTCGGCGCTTCCGGGCGGGGTCACGACCCTCAAACCGGGCCAGCGCATCGAGTTCGGCGTGGTCGAGGGGCGCCGCGGCCAGCAGGCGCTCCAGGTGCGGGTGCTGGAGACGCTGCCGTCGGTGGAGAAGACCATCGCCAAGCAGCGGCGCAAGAAGCCCGACGAGATGGTCGTCATCACCGAGGACCTGATCAAGCTGCTGGACGGGATCTCCAACACCTACCGGCGGGGCAAGCACCCGGCCCCGGCGGAGGCCAAGAAGATCGCCACCGTGCTGCGGGCCGTCGCCGACGACCTGGCGCCCTGACCGCCTCCGCTCGCTGAGGCCGGAGGTCAGGCGCGCATCTCGTGGTGCGCGTCGGTCAGCGGGCCGTGCTCGGCCCGGTGGGAGCCGCGCCTGGCTCCGGCCTGCCGCATCACCAGCAGCCCGAACGCCAGCGCCAGCGCCGCCGCGACGACCGCGAGCGCGAGCCGCCCGTCCGCGACGATCGACATGGCGAGGCCGAGCAGCCCGCCGAGGACCCAGCTGAGCTGGTGCAGGGTCTCCGACACCGCGAACGTGGACGAGCTGACCTCCTCGCCTATCTCGCGCTGGACCACCGCGTCCATGGACAGCTTGCCGAGCACCTGGCCGAGTCCGGCCGCGGTCGCGACGGCGAGCGCCGCCCAGAGGCCGAAGAACGCGGCGCCGGCGGCGGTGACGCAGGTGACGCACGCCAGCGTCGCCGACACGATGAACCGCGGCGCCCTCGCCTTCATCCAGGCGCCCAGCGCGGTGCCGATCAGCCCGCCCGCGCCGGCGCACGCGGCCAGCAGGCCGAGCGCGACATGGTGCGACACCGGGTCGAAGCGCTCCTGCCGCAGCAGGAACGCCAGGTAGATGATCAGGAAGCCGGAGAACGCGCGGAGCACGGCGTTGGCCTGCATCGCCTCCGCGACGACGGGGCCGACGCGCGGCAGCGCCCGCCACCGCCGCCGGGGGGCGGCCTTCTCCGCCGCCGCTTCGGGCTCGGGGACGTCCACGTGCCCGGGCAGCCGCATGGTGAACACGACGCCGAGCAGGAACAGGACCGTTCCGATGCGCAGCACCCAGCCCGGCCCGATCACGAGGGCGAGGCCGGCCCCGGCGGGCGCGACGATGGACGCGGTGATGAGCCCGGCGAACGAGCACCGCGCGTTCGCCGTCACCAGCGAGATCTCCTCCGGCAGGACGCGCGGCGTGACCGCGGCCCGCAGCACCCCGAACGCCTTGGTCAGCACCAGCACGCCGAACGCGGCCGGCAGGAAGGTGACCTGGTCGCCGTGCGGGAGGGCGCTCGCCAGCGCCCAGCACAGCAGCGCCCGCATCACGAACGTGCTCGCGATCGCGTACCGGCGGACGTGCCGGGCCCGGTCCAGCGCGGGACCGATCAGCGGCGCGACCAGCGCGAACGGGGCCATCGTGACGACGAGGTAGAGGGCGACCTGGCCGCGGGCCTGATTGACGTCCAGGCCGAAGAACAGGGTTCCGGCGAGCGCGACGGTGACCAGCGCGTCCCCGGCGGAGTTGATCGCCGAGGCCTCGATGAGGCTGCCGAGCCCGCTGCGGCCGGCGCCCTGCGCGTGGGTGACGCGGCGGGTCAGCCGCCCCGTCCCGAGCGCGGCCGAGCGCGCGGCGCGGCACGCCCGCGCCGCACCCCCGCCGGCGGCGCGCACGGACCGACCCGCCCATGTCCGGTCTGCCATGCGCCCTGATCTCTCCTCGATGTCGTCCCGGCTCGGGGGCCGGGGGCGGCCATCGGAGTCCTTGGTTGATGAGAGTACGTTCCCCGCTGGAATGCGGGATCACCTCGCGGACGGCGCCCGTCTTGTGCGGGTCACGTGCCCGCATGGGCGAGAATTGACATGTGAGCCCACAGCGCCAGTCCAGCCCCGCGCGCTCCGCCGCCGCGCGCACCACGTCCGGGGCCGCCCGCCGGACCCGCACACCCGCCGTCGACGCCGCCTGCGCCGAGGCGGTCGACCTCGCCAGGGAGGCCGCCGAGCAGACCGCCGGCCGGGCGCAGGTCGGCGAGCACCTCGGCCTCCGGCCCGAGGGCGACCGCGTGGTCACGCACTATTTCGTGTGCCTCGACCCCGCCTACTCGGGCTGGCGGTGGGCCGTCACGGTGACCCGGGCGTCGCGCGCCAAGAACGTCACGGTCAGCGAGTGCGTCCTGCTCCCCGGCGACGACGCGCTCCTCGCGCCGCCGTGGGTGCCGTGGCTGGAGCGGCTGCGCCCCGGCGACCTCGGCCCCGGCGACCTGCTGCCGACCGCGCCCGACGACGTCCGGCTCGCGCCCGGCCTCACGCAGGTGGACGATTCCGTCGACCGCGAGGCCCAGTGGGAGCTCGGCCTCGGACGCGTCCGGGTGCTCTCGCGGGAGGGCCGCGACGAGGCCGCCGCCCGCTGGTACGAGGGCGTCGCCGGACCCCGCGCCCCGATCGCCGCGTCCGCCCCCGCCCAGTGCTCCACCTGCGGCTTCTACGTCTCGCTCGCGGGCGGGCTGCGGCAGGTCTTCGGCGTCTGCGCCAACGAGTACGCCCCGGACGACGGCCGTGTCGTCTCGGCCGACCACGGCTGCGGCGCCCACTCCGAGGCCGTCTCCCTCCCGGCGGTGTCCGAGCACAACCCCCCGGTCATCGACGAGCTCGGCTACGAGATCGTCCCCACCGGCGGGGACGAGGACACCGCGTCCCTCGACGGCACGGCATCCCTCGACGACGAGGCGCTCGGCCACGGCTGATCCCATGGACGACGTGTTCGGCGCGGGCGCGCTGCGTGAGCGGGTCCTGCGCGCCTGGGCGGAGTCCCCGGCGCGCTTCCGCGAGGACGCCAACGCCGAGGAGGACCACGCGCTCGGCGGCTACCGCGACCGCGTCGTCATCGAGCTGGCGCAGAACGCCGCCGACGCCGCGCGGCGCGCCGGGGTGCCCGGCCGCCTGCGCCTGGCGCTGCGGACCGGCGGGGAGCCGCTGCTGGTCGCGGCGAACACGGGCGCCCCGCTCGACGGGGCGGGCGTCGAGGCCCTCTCGACGCTGCGCGCCTCGGCCAAGCGCGACGATCCCGCCGCCGTCGGCCGCTTCGGCGTCGGTTTCGCCGCCGTGGTCGCCGCCACCGACGAACCGGCCATCGCGTCCGGGACGGGGGGCGTCGGGTGGTCGGCGGACCGCGCCCGGGAGCTGGTCGAGGGGATCCCCGGCCTCGCCGAGGAGATGGGGCGGCGGGGCGGGCACGTGCCGCTGCTGCGGTTGCCCTTCGCCCTGGAGCGGCCGCCCGAGGTCCCCCCGGGCTTCGACACCGTCCTGCGGCTGCCGCTGCGGGACGAGGCGGTCGAGTCCGTCAGGCGGCAGCTCCACCAGGTCGGCGCGGCGCTCATGCTGGCGCTGCCCGCGCTCGAACACGTCGAGGTCGACATCGACGGGGACGTCCGGACGCTGACCGCCGAACGGCCCGTCCCGGGCGAGGTGGTCATCGACGGCGGTCTGTGGCGGACGGTCGAGGGGCATGGGGAGATCCCCGCGGCCCTGTTGGAGGACCGTCCCGTCGAGGAGCGGGCCCGACCGTTCTGGCAGGTGCGTTGGGCCCTCCCAGAGGGTGGACTTCCGGAGGGCACGCCCAGCGTCCTGCACGCGCCCACGCCGAGCGACGAGCGGCTCGACCTGCCCGCGTTGCTCATCGGTTCGTTCCCGCTCGCGCCCGACCGGCGCCACGTCGCGCCCGGGGCGCTGACGGAGTTCCTCGCCGAGCGTTCCGCCGACGCCTATGTGCGGCTGCTGGGCGAGCTGCCCGTCTCGCCCAAGGTGCTGGAGTTCGTCCCTGGGCCGCTCCCCGCCGGAGAACTGGACGCGCGGATCCGGCGCGGGATCCGGGAACGCCTCCCAGAGGCGCCGGTCCTGCCCCACCGGACGCGGGGTCGTGACGCGGTGGCCGTGGACGCGCCGGCCCCGTTCGTCGAGCTGCTCGGCGGCCGGGACACCGAGGGGGACGTCGTGGTCGGCGGCCTGCTCCCGCCCGGGTGGCCCGCGCGGAGCCCGGCGCTCGCGGCCCTCGGCGTCCGGCGGGTGGAACTGGCCGACGTGATAGACGAGCTGGCCGTTGTGGACCGGGAACCGGCGTGGTGGCACCGGGTGTACGAGTCGCTCGCCGGGGCCGCCACGGACGCTCTGGGGGCTCTCCCGGTACCGCTGGCGGGCCGCGGGGGGCCCGGGGTTCCGGCGGAGCGCGCGGTGCGCGTGGTGCGGGGCCCGCGCGGCCTGCTGATCGCGGACGGCGTCGACCCCGCCGGCCTGGACGCGCTCGGGCTGCGCTTCGTCCACCCGGAGGCGGTGCACCCGCTCCTGGCGCGGCTCGGCGCGGTCGAGGCGGGGCCGCGGGCCGTGCTGGCGGACGCCGCCGTGCGGGCCGCCGTCGAGGAGTCGTTCGACTCCGACGACCCCGACGCGGTCGCCGAGGCCGTGCTGGGGCTCGTCGCCGCGGCGCACGCCGATCCCGGCGACGAGCCGTGGCTCGCCGAGCTGGCCCTGCCCGGCGACGACGGCGAGCTCTACCCGGCGGGCGAGCTGCTCCTGCCGGGGAGCCCGCTGCTGGGGCTCATGGCCGAGGACGCGCCGTTCGGCGTCGTGGACGGCGGGCTCCTGGAGCGGTGGGGCCCCGAGACGCTCGCGGCCGCCGGCGTCCTGGACGGGTTCGCCCTGGCCAAGGCCGAGGACGTCAACCTCATGGGCCTCGCCGACGAGGCCGAGAGCCTGGACCTCGACGACGAGGACCTGTGGGCCGACGACGCGCTGCGCCGTCTGGGCGAGCAGGAGCTCCCGCCGCTCGTTCCCGAGTTCACGGCGGTCCGCGACCTCGAACTCGTCGACGACTGGAGGGCGGCGCTGAACGTCCTCGCCGAGCCGCCGTATCGCGCCGTGATCGTGGACCCCGCCCATGTCACCCTGCACAACGGGCGGCGTGTCGCCGTCCCGTCGTACACGGCGTGGTGGCTGAGCCGTCATCCCGTTCTGGAAGGCCGTAGGCCGGGCGAGTTCCGCCTGGGCGGTGACGAGGCGCTGACCGGGCTCTACGACGTCGCTCCCCAGGGCCTGGACGAGCGGCTCCTGCTCGCCTTGGGCGTCCGCACGTCGCTGGCGGAACTGCTCGATGAGCCTGGGGGAGCGCAAGAACTGCTCGATCGTCTCGGCGATGCCCAGCGGTCTGTAGGGCGGGCCCAGTTGGGCGGGCTCTGGACGGCACTGGCCGACGCTCCGGAGGCCGCCGTCGAGCCGCCCGACCGCGTGCGGGCGGTGGTGGACGGCGAGGTCGAGGTGGTCGACGCGGGGGACGCCCTCGTCCTCGACGGCCCCGACGTCCTCCCCCTGCTCGAAGGGCAGCCGCTCGTCATCGCCGGGCAGGGCCGCGACGCGCGCCTCGCCGAACTCTTGGACCTGCCGCTCGCGGGGGAGGAGATCCCGGGGCTCGTGGAGTCCGAGGGCGAGGAACGCCCCGTGCCGGAGGCCGCCAGGGCGGTCCTGCCGGAGGCCCCCGCCGCCTACCTCGCCCACGAACGCCTCATCGTGGACGGCCAGGACGTCCCGTGGTGGACGAGAGACGGCCGGATCCACGCGAGCGGCGCCGGCGGCCTGGCACGGGCGCTCGCCTGGTCCACCGGGCACTGGGCCGACCGGCTCCTGCTGGAGGCCGTCCTGCGCGCGCCTGAAGCCCTGCCCGTCCTGCTCGCCGAGGACGACCTGGAGCCTTAGCGGGCTCGGCGGGCTCTAGGGCGTCTTCTCGCGCTTGGCGGCGCGGTCGGCCTCCTGCCGGGCCCGCCCGGCCTGGAGCCTCGGGACGTACCACACGCCGAACAGCCCGATCGCGATGCCGGCGCCGCACACCCACAGCCACCAGCGGTCCCGCGACGGCAGCCCGATGACGAGCAGCACCACCAGCGCCACCGCCCAGGCGATCGCCCCGGCGGCCGCGACACGGACGTCGTTGGTCTGCATCGGCGGCGGTTCCGGGCGGCGCGGAGGGCTCATGCGCTCAGGCTACGCGGACCCGGCCCGCCAGTCCGCCGGTCATCATGGTGACGAGCAGCTCATAACTGGCCTCCAGGTCCTCGGGCAGCCCGAAACCGCCCGCCGCCTCCAGGACGGCGAACCCGTGGACGGCCGAGCGCAGGCACCGCGCCGCGTGGACGAGCTCCGGGCCCTCGAGCGCGTAGCCGCGCAAGGCCCCGAAGATGACGGTCAGCAGCCGTTCCGAGGCGGCCTGCACCGGGCCGTCCGGCGGGGCCGCCTCCTGCTCCATCGCCCCGTAGCGGCCGGGATTCTCCACCACGTAGGACCGGTAGGCGTACATCAGCGCCCGGACGGCGTCGTCGCCGGACCGCCCGAGCGCGGCCTCCCCGAGCCGTCCGGTGAGTTCTTCCAGGACGCGGGCCGTCACCAGATGTCGCAACTCGGCGAGATTGCGGACATGCTTATACAGGGAGGGCGTCGCGACCCCGGCCCTTCCCGCCACCGCCGCCAGCGTGAGGGCACCGGGGCCCTCGGCGTCCACGACGGCGACGGCGGCGTCCACGACCGCGTCGGGCGACAGTCCCGCTCGGGGCATCGACCCTCCTCTTCGACTCTGTAGCTATCAGGCTAAGGACATTAGCGACAGTGTCAAGTGGCGGCGTGGCAGCATGGGCAGCACAGGAGACCGAGGACGATGACATTGCCACCGATCCGGGGCCGCACGGCGTCCGCGCCCGGCCTGGCCGAGGAGCTGCGCATCTCGATCGCGCGGCTGTCGCGCCGGCTGCGCACGCTGCGGCCGTCCGCGGCGGGCGGGAGCGGCCCGAGCCCGCTGTCGCTCACGCAGTTCGCCGCGCTCGCCGCCATCGAGCGGCACGGGTCGATGACGCCGCGCGAGCTCGCCGACCACGAGAAGGTGCAGCCGCCCTCGATGACCCGCGTCATCGCCCACCTGGAGGAGCGGGGCCTCGTCGTGCGCAGCCCGCACCCGACCGACGGGCGCCAGGTCGTGCTGAACGCGACCGACGCGGGCTCCGCCCTGCTCGCCGACGAGCGGCGCCGCAAGGAGGCGTGGCTCGCGATGCGGCTCGGCGAGCTGACCGACGACGAGCGCGAGATCCTCCGCCGCGCCGCCCCCATCATCGACAAGCTCAGCCGCTCCTGACCGGCCCCTCCCCGAGCCGGGACGCGCGGGGCCGGATTGTGGGCGCTTGCCGGAATGCCGGTGCGGCCATTACCGTTAGCCTTGGTAATGACTTCTGCTAACGAACGCCCCGACGAACCCGAGGGGCCCGCGACGCGCGGGGACCGCGGGGGCCGCTCCGCACACCCGGCCCGGTCCGCCGCGCTCGCGAGCCCCGCCCGCCCCCGCCGTCGCCGCCCCGCCGCCCCTTCCGCGCCGCACACCCCCGCCCGTACGGCCGCGCGCCCGGACGCCGCCACTGGCACCCCGTCCTCGACCGGCAAGGCCGGAACGTTCCACGAGCCCGTCGCGGACGCCGCTCGGCCCGCACCCGGACCAGTGCCCCCCGTCCCCCCGGCCCCTGGTCCGCCCGACACGGAACGCCCGAACGCCGCCGAGACCCGCGAGGCCGAAACGCCCGCAGCCGACACAGCGGGCGCCGAGGCGAGCGCGGCCGAGACAGCGGGTGCCGAAGCAACTGCGGCCGAGACAGGCGCGGGCGAGGCGACCGCGGCCGAGACGGCCGGTGCCGAGGCCGCTGGTGCCGAGGTGGTCGGTGAGGAGGCGGGGGGTGGCGGGGGGATGTTCCGGTCGCTGCGGAACCGCAACTTCCGTCTGTACGCCGCCGGGCAGGTCGTCTCCAACACCGGGACGTGGATGCAGCGGGTGGCGCAGGACTGGCTGGTCCTCGACCTCGCCCACGGGAGCGGCACCGCGCTCGGCATCACGACCGGCCTGCAGTTCCTCCCGATGCTGCTGTTCGGCCTGTGGGGCGGCGTCATCGCCGACCGCTACCCCAAGCGCCGGGTGCTGATGCTGACGCAGGTGTCGATGGGCGTGCTCGCGCTCGTCCTCGGCCTGCTCTCGATCTCGGGCTCGGCGCAGGTGTGGCACGTGTACGTGCTGGCGTTCGGGCTCGGCGTCGCGACCGTCGTGGACAACCCGAGCCGCCAGTCGTTCGTGGTCGAGATGGTCGGCCGGCGCGACCTGCCGAACGCCATCGCGCTGAACAGTGCGACCTTCAACGGCGCCCGGCTGCTCGGCCCGGCCGTCGCCGGAGTGCTCATCGCCCTCATCGGCACCGGCCCGGTCTTCCTGGTGAACGCCGCGTCGTTCGGCGCCGTCCTGTTCGGCCTCTACGCGATGCGCGCGGACGAGCTGCACCCCGCCGCCCCCGTCAAGCGGGCCAAGGGGCAGCTGCGCGAGGGCCTGCGCTACGTGCGCGGGCGCCGCGACCTGGTCCTCGTCCTGGTCCTCATCGGGTTCCTCGCCATGTTCGGCATGAACTTCAACATCACGGTCGCGCTGGTGGCGAAGGAGGTCTTCCACACCGACGCCTCGGCGTTCGGCCTGGCGTCCAGCATGCTGGCGGTGGGCGCGCTCAGCGGGGCCCTGCTGGCCGCCCGCAGGGTCGCCCGGCCACGGCTGCGGCTGCTGGTCGCGGTGGGCCTGGTGTTCGGCGCCCTGGAGGCCGTCACCGGCCTGGCGCCGACGTACTGGTCGTTCCTGGTCCTGCTGGTGCCGACCGGGATCGCGATGATGACGATCATGACGGCGGCGAACGCGACCGTCCAGCTCGGCGTCGCGCCCGAGATGCGCGGCCGCGTCATGGCCCTCTACATGCTGGTGTTCCTCGGGACGAACCCGCTGGGCGCCCCCGCGATCGGCTGGCTGGCCCAGCAGTTCGGCGCGCGGGCCTCCCTCGTCCTCGGCGGACTGGTCTCCGTGGTCGCCTCGCTGGCCGTGGGCGCCCTGGCCGCACGCTGGTCGGCGGACTGGGGCAGGGGGACGCCGGGGGAGCGCGGAGCGGCGCGCCCCGCCCTGTGGGCGAGCGCCGCCCGGCTCCGCCGCGTCCGCGCCGGCGGATGAGGGCCCGGGGCGGCGGCCCCCGAGCCCGCCGCGCCGCCGCGATTCGGTTGGCCCTATTTGCGTGACAAGGAGTGCCACCTGTTGACAAGCTGGCGGGGTGGCCCTGGGGACGCATACATGAGGCTTTTCGTGGCACTCGTCCCGCCGGAGGACGTTCTGGACGAGCTGGCGGAGGCGATCCGGCCGCTCCTCGGGACCCTCCCCGAGCTGCGCTGGGTCCGGCGCGAGCTGATGCACGTCACGCTGACGTTCCTCGACGAGGTCGACGACCGCACCCTGGAGCGGCTGCTCCCGAGGCTGGAGCGCGCCGCCCGCCGCCACGAGCGGATGGCGCTGTCACTGGCGGGCGCGGGGGCGTTCCCCGGCAACGGCGCGCACGCCCGCGTCCTGTGGACGGGCCTTTACGGCGACCGCCGCGCCCTGGCCCGGCTGGCGGCCTCCACCACCGCCGCCGGCCGCCGCGTCGGGACGATCCCCGACAAGCACCGCGGCTTCCGCCCGCACATGACGCTGGCGCGCTCGCGGCGGCCCGTGGACGTGCGGTCGCTCGTCGAGGCGCTGTCGTCGTTCGCCGGCATGCCGTGGACGGCGGACGCGGTCCACCTGATGCGCAGCCGTCTGCCCGGCAAGGACAACACCCAGCTCGTCTACGAGCCGCTGGTGACGTGGCCGCTGCGTCACAGCTCCGGCGGCGGGGGCGCGGGACGGTCGGCGTCGGGCGGGCCCCAGGGGACGCCGTAGCGCTCGCATGCGCGGCGCAGCTCGCCGAGGTCCGGCGGGAACGTGATCTGCCGCAGGATCCGCCCGGACGGCCCCCACACCACGAGGCGGGGCATCCGCTCGACCGCCTCGTCGATGCCGACGCCGCCGAGCCGGTCGCGGGCCACGTCCCACTCGACCCTGCCGCGCCGGGTGACGACGGCGACCCCGGCGGACGACACGCGCAGCTGCGACCGGTTGCGGTCGTACAGCCAGTAGCCCACGAACCCGATCACGAGCCCGGCCGGCACCGACCACATCGCCGTGGCGTTGAACCCGCCGAGATCGGGGCCGAGCCATACCGCGCCGAGCAGCGCCACCGCCTCGCACAGCAGGACGCTCATCCCGTAGGTGCCGACGCGTGACCTGCGGGTCGCGTCGAGGACCGTGCCCGGTGCGGTCACCGGGCTGGGGGCGGTGTGGGCGGGGAAGGCGAGCCCGGCCTCCTCGGACGGCTCGGGCCGGGGCGCCGCGCCCTCCTGCGCGACGCTCCTGGCGGACAGGGCCGGTGCGGGCTCGGGGTCGGGCGCCGAGAGCGACGACATGGCGGAGTGGAACGCGGCGCTCAGGTAGGCGTCGTACTCGGCGTCGTTGACCGGGAGCCCGGCGCGGCGCGCCGAGTCGCGCAGGTCGGTGCGGGAGATCCGCAGGGCCGACAGGGGCGCGGAGAAGAACTCGTCGCCGTCGGAGTCGTACAGCCGGACCCAGGCGTGCCCGGAGACGGTGAGCAGCTCGATGCCGCCGATGCGGTCCTGGGGCATCTTCAGCACCACGTCGCCCGCGGCGTCGGCCCAGCCGAGCCCGTCGTCCTCGACGACGAGGCGCCCGCCGGGCACCTGCGCGAAGATCTCCGGCAGCCCTTCGAGTCCGTAGTCGGGACGGCGCGGCGACCGCGCCCCCGGAGTGATCACGCGGTAGCCGTGGTCGTCGAGGGCGTGGGCGAGCTGGAAGCCGTCCAGGCCGTCGGCGGGGAGCCGGGCGACCAGTTCCATCCGGTGCCCGAACGCCAGCGCGGCGAGGTCGGCGCGGCGCGGCTCGCCGCTCACCGGGTCGAGCCGGAGGCCGGGCCCGACGACGACCGCCGCGACGTCGCCGGCGCGCAGGTCCTGGGCCTCGCGGCGGCGGCCGGGGCGGGCCCGCACCAGCAGCCGCTCCGCGGTGATCGTCCAGCGGACCTGCGCGGCCCGCAGCAGCCGGCGGCGCGCCGCGAGCACGCCGCCGATCCCGGCGAGCGCCCAGCAGCCCGCGGCGAGCCGGGCGCCGAACTCGCTCGTCCCGTCCAGGGCGATCCGGACGACCATGACGGTGCCGAGCAGGACGGTGAGCGCGCCGAGGAGCACGATCCGGCGGCGGCTCGGCAGCGGCTCCGGCGTGGTCAGCCGCTGCTCGCCCGGCGCCGGCCGGGCGCCGGGGCGCGGCGTCTCGGCGGGCGGCTCGTGCGCCGCCGCCAGCAGGGCCGCCTCCTGGTCGAGCAGGCGCTTCTCGGCCGCGTGGTCGCGCGGCAGGGCGCCGCCGCCTGGGACGTCCTCCTCCAGCCCGGAGACGCGCAGGGCCTCGTCGAGCGCCGGGTCGAGCAGGCCGGTGGCCTCGCCGTCGAAGACGTGCATGGGGACGCCGAGCCTGCGGGCCGTCACGAACACCGAGAGCGGCTCCAGGCCCATCGCCGTCATCCCGCCCACCGCGGTGCGGCCGAACCGGTGGAAGACGGTCAGCACGCCGTCTCCCGTGGTGATGGCCAGGCCGTCGATCCGGGAGCGCTCGTAGGAGACCATCGTCAGCCCGCCGGGGCCGATCCGCTCCAGGCCGGCCTCCGACAGCCGCCAGTACGGGCGCGGGCGGCGGCGGCGCGCCTCCGGGACCGCGCCGAGCAGCCACGGGAACGCGGCGACCGCGCCGATCAGCGCGGCCCACAGCCACACCGGCCGGATCGGCAGCAGCGCCAGCGCCACCGCGAGGACGGTGAACGGACCCGCGGCGACGGGGCGCCACCGGCCGCCCGATCCCGCGAGGCCCACCAGCTCATGCTCCACAGTCCGCATCCTCACACGGGTCCCCGCGGGACCGTCGCCCCCTTCCACGATCCGGTCGCCCTCCGGAACCGACATCCATCGCGCCGGTCAGGTCGAGGCTCCACTCCCGTCATATGACTCTCACCGGTCCCGGGGAACTCCCCGCTCACCCCCGCCGCCGGAGCAGGCCGTAGCCGACCGCCGCCGCGATGGCGAGCGCGAGGAACAGCCCCACCCTGGTGTTGGTCGCGTCCCGGTGGCCGCTTCCGGCGTCCTCGGCGGCGCCGGCGTTCTTCGGGCCGGGGGAGGGGGACGGCAGCGCCTCCTCCGGGAGCGGAACCCGGTAGACCGGCTGCTTCGTGCCCTCCGAACCCACCAGCAGCGACCTGCCGTCCGGGGTGTAGGTCACGGACTCGCCCTGCACCTGCGTGGGCAGGTCGATGGACTTGGAGGACCCGCCGGGGCGGCCGTCGGCGCCGACCTTGTACAGGCGCGCGCCGAAGTAGGTGCGGATGACGCAGGTCCGCCCGTCGGGGGCGAACGCGCCGTCGGTCGCGATCGCCGGGGCGTCCCCGACCTTGCGCAGCACGTTGAGCCCGCCGGTCCGCAGCCGCGCGGGCGCCTCGTAGACCTTGCCGCCGAACAGCTTGCTGGCGACGTAGAGGCGGTTCGTGCGCGGATTGATCATCATGGTCTCGGCGTTGCGCGGCCCGTCCTCGTACCTCATCCGGAACCGGGTGGCCTGGAGGGTCTGGCTCCGCAGGCGGGCCGGCTCCGGGATCCGGTAGACGGTCACGTAGGGCCACGCGCCGCCGAGGTTGTCGCCGATGTCGGCAACGAAGATCGCCGGACGGCCGCGGCCGTCCCTGCCGATCGCCATCGCCTCCCAGTCGCGGGCCTGCGCCCCGGCGAGCGTGAGCACGGCGACGACCTGCCCGCCGGGCCCCAGCGCGTAGACCTTCGGGACGCCGCCGGAGTCGTTGTGGGTGTACACGACGCCCTTGTGCAGGGCGCTGGCGGCCAGCCCGCTCGACTCGGTGATCCGCGGATCCCTGATCGTGAAGGCGACCGTGTCGCCGCGGGCCGTGCCGCCGGGGACGGCGCCCGGCGGGCTCGCGGAGGCGGCGGGGGACAGCAGGCAGACCGGGGCGCCGGCGAGGAGGACGGCGGCGCCCGCCCGGACGGCGGCCCGGCGTGCTGACATGGATCGATCATCCCCGTTCCGCGCCCCGACGATCACCTGATCCGCGCCGCTCAGCCCAGCAGCGCCCCGAGGACCACGGCCAGGATGAGCGCGGTCAGCACGGTGGGCAGCAGCCATTGGGGCGCGCGGTTCACGCCCCCGAGCTTATTCGCCCTCCCGGTCGCCGCGAACCGTCCACCCATGATCTGCATCTCATCCTGCATGTGCGGATTGTTCGGGGTGGTGCGTTCGCCGTTCGCCGCCGACCCGGGGCGGGCGTCGGACGTCCTCGTGACGCTGGGGGCGCTCGCCGAGGAGCGCGGGACCGGCTCGGCCGGCCTCGCGCTGCTCGGCGGCGCACCGGGCCTCGGCGGGCGGGCCGCCGGCGACGGCTGCCGGGTGGTGGAGGGACGCGGTCGCTTCTCGGGGGTGTGGCGGCCCGGGCTGCTGCCCGAGCTGGACCGCGCGGCCGTGGCCCTCGGCCACACGCGCCGGGCGGGCGCCGCCGGCGGCGAGCCGATCCTGCGGCTTCTCGCCGGCCGCCGGACCACCGGTGAGATCACCGGCGTCCTCGGGGCCCTGGCCGGAGGTGTCGCGCTGGCCTGGGTCGAGCGCGACCGCCCCACCGAGGTGCACCTGGCCCGCGGCGAGCTCAGCCCGCTCGCCATGGCCGTGGACACCGACCAGAACATCTACTGGGCCTCCGACCCGCGCTGGCTCCGGGAGGCCGAGCGGCACACCCGGGTCCGGTTCGCCACCGTCGTGCTCCTGCGCGAGGGGACCTACATGAGGGTCGGCATGGAGCGCCGTCCCGGACGCCGCGACCGGCCCGAGGTCCTGGCGTCGGCGGCCTTCGTGCCGGCGCGGTGCACCGGCACCGATCCGCGCGTCTTGACGGGCTTCACACCGGCCGGCGCCGAGGGCGGCCGCGACGACCTGCTCCACACCGTGGCGGCGCGGGCGGGCGGCGCGGGCGGTCTGCTGACCGTCGCCTGAACCGGCCCTCGGGGGAGCGGCGTGGCCCCCCGAGGGCTCCGGCGGGTCAGGGCGGCAGCGGGTCAGAGACGCTCGACGACGTGGTCGACGCAGGCGGTCAGCGCCTCGACGTCGTCCGGGTCGATCGCCGGGAACATGCCGATGCGCAGCTGGTTGCGGCCCAGCTTGCGGTACGGCTCGGTGTCGACGATGCCGTTGGCGCGCAGCACCTTGGCCACGGCGGCCGCGTCCACGTCGTCATTGAAGTCGATCGTGCCGACGACCTGCGAGCGCTGCGCCGGGTCGGCCACGAACGGCGCCGTGTAGGAGGTCTTCTCGGCCCAGGTGTAGAGCCGCTGGGACGAGTCGGCCGTGCGGGACGTGGTCCACCGGAGGCCGCCCTGCCCGTTCATCCACTCGATCTGCTCGGCGAGCAGCAGCAGCGTGGCGACGGCGGGCGTGTTGTAGGTCTGGTCCTTGGCGGAGTTGTCGACGACCGTCTTCAGGTTGAAGAACTCGGGGACGTACCGGTCGGACATGGCGATCTCGTCGATCCGCTCAAGCGCGGCGGGGGACGCGAGCGCGACCCACAGGCCGCCGTCCGCCGCGAAGCACTTCTGCGGCGCGAAGTAGTAGACGTCGGTCTCGGACACGTCGACGGGCAGGCCGCCCGCGCCGGACGTGGCGTCCACCAGGACGAGCCCCTCCCGCGCGGTGGTGCCCGCCGGGCGCCTGATCGGCATGGCGACGCCGGTCGAGGTCTCGTTGTGGGTGAGCGCGTAGACGTCGACGTCCTCCTCGGCGGACGCTTCGGGGTGCGTGCCGGGCGGGCCGGAGATGACGGTGGGGTCGCCCAGCCAGGGCGCGCCCGTGGTGACCTTGGCGAACTTGCTGGAGAACTCGCCGAAGGTCAGGTGCTGCGACCGCTGCCGTACGAGGCCGAACGCGGCCGCGTCCCAGAACGCCGTGGTGCCGCCGTTGCTGAGCAGGACCTCGTACCCCTCGGGCAGGGAGAACAGCTCGGCCAGCCCCTCCCGGACGCGGCCGACGAGGGACTTCACCGGCTTCTGCCGGTGCGAGGTGCCCATGTAGGTCGAGCCGGACCCGGCGAGGGCCGCGAGCTGCTCGGGACGGACCTTGGAGGGACCGCACCCGAAGCGCCCGTCGGCGGGCTTGAGATCGGCGGGGATTTCGATGGTGGGATTAGCGCTGTCGGTCACTCACCCGAGGCTATCTGACCTGCGGTGAAGATCGCGGGTCGGGTTCACATGCCGAGACGGCGGCGGCGCCACGCCCAGGTCAGCAGCGCGACGAGGGCGACGGCGCAGACGCCGCCGACGACGGCGGGCGGGTAGACCCAGTCGTCGCCCCTGGCATGCGCCTCCACGGCGGTGCTCGCGGAGTCGTAGGTGAGGAACGCCAGGAAGAGGGCGGCGAGAGCGACGGCGATCCGTCCCGCGACCGCGTTGGTGCCGCGCCGGCGCTCCTCGCGCTCCGCCTCGAACCGCCGCAGCGTCGCGGCGGCCTCGGCTTCGGCCTCCGGAGCCCTGGGCCGCACGCCGGAGCCGGCGCCGGAGGCCGCACCGGACGCGGGGCCGATGTCGCCGTCGAGCGGCTCGTCTCCGGCGGAGGGGGCTTCTCTCATGCCGCCAATGATGACAAAGTGGCCGAGTTTCACGAACCCGCACATGATCAGCGGAAAGTTCCGATCCAATGCCCGCCTGGCCGCGTCCAATCCGGGCGGGGGGGTGAACGGGCACCGGGTGAACGGGCACCGGGTGAACGGGCACGGCGGAGCGAGGCGAGCACGGAAGCGAGGCGGGAGATGGCGGGCGACGGCGACCGGATCCTGAGCGAGGATCGGCTGCGCGGGGTGCTCGACCTGTTCGAACGGCTGCGGGAGCGGCCGCCGTGGCGGTGGCGGGAGCGGCTGCGGCCCCTGCTCCTGCTCCTCGGCCCCGTGCGCCCCGCCTCCCACGTCGCGGAGATGCTCAAGTCCCGCTGCGAGGACGAGCGGGCCCCGGTCTCGCACATCGCGGCCGACACGCCCGCGACCGACGTCGCGGGCGTCCTGCGGGAGGCCAAGCGCGAGCTGTCGCAGCCGAGCAGCCGCGCCCGGGGCGAGCCCGCGCTGCGGTTCCCGCTGCTGGAGATGGCGCTGTGGCTGCGCGACCTGCGGGAGATCCGGCGCGCCGGCGACCGCCCGCCGCCGCGCGGCGCCTCGTCGGCCGAGCGCGAGAACCACCTGCTCGTCCGGCGGCTGACCCATCCGCCGGTCGGCGACAACGAGAACGCGCGCCGGCGCGAGCTGAACCGGGTGATCAGGCGGCGCGGCCGCGACGTCCTGCGCGACCTGGAGGAGGTGCGCAGCAGGCCCGCCACGTTCTTATCGTTCCTGGAGCAGATCGCTCCCATCGGCATCGCGGCCGTCGCGCTGATCAGCGCCGGGACGGCGGCGGCGCTCGACCTCGCCTCCGCCGTGCTCGCGGCCGTGGTCGGGCTCGCGTTCGTGACCGTGCAGATCGTCGCCCGCACGCGCGGCTGGTACGGGGTGCGGCGGTTCGGCTGGTTCCTGCGCCAGCCCTACGTCGACCGCGACTCCACCGGATTCCTCGGCTTCGCGCTCGGCGTGTTCGACCCACGCCCGGTCGAGCCGGACGACCACGGCGAGCAGCTCGACCTGCTGCTCGTCGCCGCGTTCCTGGAGGACCTGCGCCGCAACTACCGCCGCGACTACCGGCGGGCCGCGTGGGCCCGGGTCCGCTACCCGGTGCTGATCTTCGAGCACCTGTCCGCCGGGCATCCCGGGGTGGTGTTCGTGGAACTGGTCGAGCGGGTCCGCGCCGACAGCCAGGCGAGCGAGCGGCTGCCCGGCTTCGACCCGCTCGTCGTCGTCGCCGGCGTCGACCCCGCCGCCCCCGCGGGCGCCGGCGCGCCGTCCGGGCCCCTGCTGCTCGACCGGCTCGCGCAGGCCGTCCGGGTGGACGTGGGGTCGGACGAGCCGCAGAGCGTCATCGCCGCGCGCGGCCTGTGGGACCGCTACACGCGCGAGCAGCGGCGGGTCGGCGCGCTCGGATCCCGGCGCGAGCTGCGCGTGGACGTCACCCGCGACCCGGGCGGCGACCTGCCGCCCGTCCGGCCGGTGCGGCGCCGCCCGCGGCCCGCCCATCCGGCGCTGCCGTGGATCGCCATGGTCGCGGTCGCCGCGGCGTCCGTCTCGGTGATCTCGGTGCAGGCGGTGCGGTACTGCTCGCCGTTCGGCATCAGGCGGATGGCGAACGGGGAGTGCGTCGGCATCACCGACGGGTCGTTCCGGTTCGGTGAGGACTCCGGCGGCAAGAACAACGACAACCGGCTCAACAAGGTCCTCGACCGGATCCAGGAGCTGAACGACCACGTCAAGGAGTCCGGCAAGCCGTACGCGACCGTGGTCTACCTCGGCCCGGTGACGGCCGACCCTTCCATCAAGAACAAGCAGATCGACCTGCTCGCCGGGGTGCAGGGCGAGCTGATCGGGCTGGCGATCGCGCAGAAGCGGTTCAACGACGCCGCCGAGGGCGACGACCTGCGGCTGCGCGTCCTGGTCGCCAACGCGGGCGCCAAGTTCCGCTACGCCGAGGACGTCGCCGAGCAGATCCGGCGGCGGGCGCTGAGGGACCGCTCCATCGTCGCCGTGATCGGGTTCGAGCAGAGCCGCAGGCAGACCCAGCAGGCGATCAGGCTGCTGGCCAAGTCGGCGCTGCCCCTTGTGGGCACCGCCAACAGCTACGACGGGACGGCGCTTCTCGACGGTGACGCGGGCTACTCGCCGTACTACTTCAGGCTCGCGTCGCCGAACGCGCGGACCGCCGCGCACGCCGCGTACTGGGCGCGGAACGGCGACGTCGGCGACGAGAAGGCGGCCGATGCCCTGGTCATCTACGACGCCGACCCCGACGACCTCTACAGCGCGAACCTGGCGACCGACTTCCAGAAGTCGTTCCGGCCCGGCCGCGCGCTGATGCGCCCGTACCGGAACCCCGGCGAGCTGAACAAGTCGGTCAGGGAGGCGTGCCAGAAGCAGCCCGACCTCTTCTACTACGCGGGGCGCTCGGACGAGTTCCGCTCGTTCGTCAACGTCCTGGAGCTGTCGTGCCCGAGGCGCCCGCTGGTCCTCGCCGACGACGAGATCGCCAAGTACGTCAGCGACAACGCCGAGGAGCTCGGCCGCAAGAACACCTTCGACCTGTACTTCACGCCGCTCGCCGCGCGGGAGGCGTGGACGTGGCGCTGGATCGGCGACCAGTCGCCGCAGACGTTCTACTCCGACTACGACCCGGCCGTCCGGGAGATGACCGACGACGAGGACGACCCGTCCGGGCGGCGGCCGTCCATCACCCGCGCCGCCGTCAGCTACGACGCGGCGACCCTCGTCGCGACCGTGGCGAGCAAGGTCTACTGGCAGGAGAAGGCGCTGCCGTCGGCGGGTTCGGTGTTCGCCGCGCTCAACGACCCCGACCACGACGTCCTGCGCAACGGCGCCAGCGGCGTGCTGCGGTTCGGTCCCCGGGGCACCGGACACCAGGTGCTCGACCGGCCGGTGATCCTCGCGACGATCGAGCGGGACGGGACGACGGAGGTCGAGCAGGTCTGCGGCCGCCTCGTCGCCGGCGGGCAGGGCCGGGCCCACTGCCCGCCCGGGGAGAAGCAGGGCGGCGCCGCCGCGCGGTAGGGCCCGGCCGCTGGGAAGGCCCTGGGCACGGCGAAGGCGCCGGGCACGGCAAAGGCCCCCGGTTCTCCCGGGGGCCTCAGGCGCGTTCGGTGCGGGGGGACGGGCCGGATCAGCCGGCCTGGCGCTTGAGGACCTCCGCTGCACCGGCGACCTCGCTGAGGGAACGGCTGCCGGGGCCGGTGTACCGGGCGCTCGGCCGGACGAGGCGTCCGGTGCGCTTCTGCTCCAGGATGTGCGCCGCCCAGCCGGCGGTGCGGCCGCAGGTGAACATCGCGGGCATCATCGCGGTCGGGACCTCGGCGAAGTCGAGGATGACCGCGGCCCAGAACTCCACGTTCGTCTCGATCGGGCGGTCCGGGCGGCGCTCGCGCAGCTCGGCCAGGGCCGCGTCCTCCAGGGCCTTGGCGGCCTCGAAGCGGGGCGCGTCCAGCTCCCTGGCGGTGCGGCGCAGCACGCGGGCGCGCGGGTCCTCGGCGCGGTAGACGCGGTGCCCGAAGCCCATCAGCCGCTCGCCGGAGTCGAGGATGTCGGTGACGACCTTGCGGGCGTCGCCGAGCTGCTCGACCTTCTCGATCATCGGCAGGACGCGGGCGGGGGCGCCGCCGTGCAGCGGGCCCGACATGGCGCCGATCGCGCCCGAGATGCTGGCCGCCACGTCCGCGCCGGTGGAGGCGATGACGCGGGCGGTGAAGGTGGAGGCGTTCATGCCGTGCTCGGCGGCCGAGACCCAGTACGCGTCGATGGCCCGGACGTGCTTCGGATCGGGCTCACCGCGCCAGCGGACCATGAACCGCTCGGTGATGGTGCCGGACTCGTCGATCCGGCTCTGCGGGACCATCGGCCTGCCGACGCCGCGCGCGGACTGCGCCACGAACGACAGCGCCGTCACCGACACCCGGGCGAGGTCGGCGCGGGCCTCCTCGTCGGAGATGTCGAGCAGCGGCTTCATGCCGTAGGCGGTGGCGAGGGTGGGGAGGGAGCTCTGCACGTCCACCCGCACGTCGCCGGAGGTGACCGGGAGCAGGTGCGGATCGGCGGGGGCCAGGCCCGGGTCGAAGCTGTCGTCCACCAGGAGCCCCCAGGCGTCACCGAAGGAGACGCGGCCGACGAGCTCCTCGATGTCGACGCCCCGGTAGCGGAGGGCGCCGCCCTCCTTGTCCGGTTCGGCGATCTCGGTCTCGAAGGCCACGACCCCCTCGAGACCGGGTTTGAAGTCGGACATGTCGTCCTGCCTTTCGTCTCCAAGAGTGATAAGGCGGTGCCGTGCCATTGAACCCTGTCCGCCTTACTGACCAGTACCCAGGGGTCCTGCGAGTTGCACAGGGCCCAGGTGAGAGGCTCGGACGCTGTGGATTCCCCAACGCCCGACCCCGCGCGGCTCCGCAGATCCTACGAGGGGGGCGAATTGTCCGAGTCGGCGCTCCCCGCCGACCCGCTCGCCCTGTTCGCCGCGTGGTTCGCCGAGGTGCACGCCTCGGGGCTGGCCGAACCGAACGCGATGATCCTCGCCACCGCGTCCGGCGACGGCGTGCCGAGCGCCCGGACCGTCCTGCTCAAGGGCTACGGGCCGCAGGGCTTCCGGTTCTTCACGAACCTGACCTCGCACAAGGGGCGCGACCTCGCGGAGAACCCGCGCGCGGCGCTGGTGTTCCCGTGGCATCCGATGTACCGGCAGGTGCGGGTCGCCGGACCGGTGCTCGAACTCGCGCGCGAGGAGACGGCCGCCTACTTCCGGACCCGCCCGTACGGATCGCGGATCGGCGCCTGGGCGAGCGAGAACCAGTCGGGCGTCATCCCCGGGCGGGAGGCTCTCGAGCGCGCCTACGCCGAGGCGGCCGCCCGCTGGCCCGACCCGGCCTCCGGGGCGGTGGAGGGGGACGCGGCCGACGCCGTCCCCCTGCCGGACTTCTGGGGCGGCTACCGCGTCGTCCCCGAGTCGATCGAGTTCTGGCAGGGCCGCCGCGACCGGCTCCACGACCGGATCCGGTACCGCCGGGCGACCCCTGCCGACGGGGAGGGATGGGTGGCGGAGAGACTGTCTCCGTGACATCGGAACAGCAGCCAACCCCCACCGACGGTCCTGACGCTCGCGAGGCCGCGAAGGCCGGACGTCCCGGGGAGCAGGACGACCCCGAACCGGAGAGACCCGAGGAACCGCCCGGGACGGCCCGCCGCAGGAGGCTGCGGGGCCTCGCGATCGACACCCGTCCGTTGGGCTGCCCCGCCTACCGGCGGCTGTGGCTCGGGCAGGGCGTGTCGTTCGTCGGGTTCCAGGTCACCGCCGTCGCCGTCCCCGTACAGGTCTACGACATGACCCGGTCGTCGGCGTGGGTCGGCGCCCTCGGGGTCGTCAACCTCGTCCCGCTGATCGTGTTCGGCCTGTGGGGCGGCGCCGTGGCCGACCACATGGACCGGCGCAGGCTGCTGTTCGCCTCTTCCTGCGTCATGTGGGCGGCGACGCTGCTGCTGCTCGTGCAGGCGCTGCTCGGCGTCGGCAGCCTCGCGCTGATCATGGGCGTGGTGGCGGTCCAGGCGGTCGGGTTCGCGGTGGCCTCGCCGACCCGCAGCGCGATCGTCCCCCGGCTGGTCGACCGGCGCCTCGTTCCGGCGGCCAACACCCTCAACTTCACCGCGAGCCAGTTCGGGATGCTGGCCGGGCCGCTGTTCGCCGGCGTCCTGCTCGCCCACTGGCACTACGCGGCGGCCTACGCGCTCGACGCCGTCCTGTTCACCGTCGTGCTGTACGCGGCGCTGAGGCTCCCGCCGATCCCGCCGCTCGGAGACGTCACCGGCACGCCCGGCCTGCGGTCGGTCTTCGACGGGCTCCGCTACCTGGCCACCCAGCCGGTGCTGCTGATGTCGTTCGTCGTGGACGTCATCGCGATGGCGGTCGCCATGCCGCGCGCCCTGTTCCCCGAGGCGGCCGAGACCCGGTTCGGGGGCGAGGGCGCGGTCGGCTACCTGTTCGCCGCGATCGCGGTCGGCGCGTTCCTCGGCGGGCTGTCGTCCGGCTGGATCGGACGGGTGCACAGGCAGGGGATCGCGCTCGTGGTCTCCATCGCCGTCTGGGGCCTCGCCGTCGCGGCCTCCGGGCTGGCCGGGAGCCTCTGGCTCGCCGTGGCGCTGCTCGCCGTCGGCGGCGCGGCGGACCTGGTGTCGGCGGTCTTCCGCCAGTCCATGCTCCAGACCTACGCCCCCGACCGGATGCGCGGGCGGCTCCAGGGCGTCTTCACCGTCGTCGTCGCGGGCGGGCCCCGGCTCGGGGACGTCCGGGCGGGGGCGACCGCGAGCGTCGTGGGCGCCACCGCGTCGTGGGTCGGCGGGGGGCTGGCCTGCGCGGCGCTGGTCGTCGCGGCGGGCTTCGCCGTCCCCGCCCTGCTCCGCTACGACACCCGCACCGCCGGGAGCGTCTCCGCCGAACCGGTGCCCGCGGAGAGTTGAGCCCGCCCAGGATCGGGCCGTGTCAGCGGAGTGCCGCGGCGGCGATCCTCAGGTCGTCGAGAAGGCCCTGGTACACGGCCTCGCGGTCTTCGGCGCGCAGGACGGCCGAAGGGTGGATCGTGGCGAGGAGCCGCGCCCCGTCCTCGCCGGACGGCTCGTCCTCGATCTCCCGCGCGGCCGCCGGGGTGCCGATCGCCTCCAGTTCGGGCATCGGCAGCAGCCGCCCGCGCTGCCTGGTCACCCGGAACGAGGAGCCGAGCAGCGCCTTGCCCGCCGTCGCGCCCAGCGCCACGACGACCTCCGGGTCGAGCAGCCGCAGCTCCGCGAGGAGCCAGGGGCGGCACGCCCGCATCTCGCCGGCGTTCGGCGTCTCGTGGATGCGCCGCTTGCCGCCGCCCTCCTGCCGCCTGTACTTGAAGTGCTTGACGGCGTTGGTGACGTAGACGTCGCCGCGCTCGATCCCGGCCTCCTCCAGCGCCTGGTCGAGGACGCGCCCCGCGGGCCCGACGAACGGGTGGCCCTTGCGGTCCTCCTGGTCGCCGGGCTGCTCGCCGATGAGCACCATCCGCCCGCCGGGGGAGCCCTCGCCGAAGACCGCCTGGGTGGCGTTCCTGTAGAGGCCGCACCCGCGGCAGCCCTCCGCGGCCCGGCGCAGCGCGTCCAGATCGGCCCGCTCCTCCGGGTTCCCGGGCAGGAACGGCTCCGCGTCCTGGGAAGGTTTCGCGTTCATCTTGCGTTTCCCCGTACCCGGCTTGACGGGGATATTCGCGGGACCCGGCGACGTGGGGTCCGAGCAAGTAGACTCTTGCCCATAAGACTGGAGGGAGCTGTGACCTCACACGGCCTGATCGACACGACGGAGATGTACCTCCGGACGGTCTTCGAGCTCGAAGAGGAGGGGATCATCCCCCTTCGCGCGCGCATCGCCGAGCGGCTCTCCCAGAGCGGCCCGACGGTGAGCCAGACGGTGGCGCGGATGGAGCGCGACGGGCTGCTGCGGGTCGAGGGCGACCGGCACCTCGAGCTGACCGAGAGCGGTCGCGGTCTGGCCACGCGCGTCATGCGCAAGCACCGCCTCGCCGAATGCCTCCTGGTCAACGTCATCGGACTGCCCTGGGAGGACGTCCACATCGAGGCGTGCCGCTGGGAGCACGTGATGTCGGAGGACGTCGAGCGCCGTCTGGTCGCGCTGCTCGACAACCCGACCACCTGCCCGCACGGCAACCCGATCCCCGGCCTCGACGAGCTGGGCGGGCACGGCGGCGACGGCGACGAGCCGCCGCTCGCGGTGATGACCGCGGTGGCGAGCCCGCAGGGCGCCGACGCGGTCATCCGGCGGATCAGCGAGCAGGTGCAGAGCGACAGCGACCTGATGCTTAGACTCAAGCAGATAGGGATACAACCGGGACGAGAGGTGATTCTCCGGGCGACCGACGACGGGGTACGGGTGATCGGTGACGACGAGGACGACAGTCCCGCGACGGAGCTGCCGCGAGGTATCGCCGAGCACGTCTTCGTCAGCAGGCGCTGACACGGTCGGCGTGTGCACCCCCGCCTCGACGGTCTATACCGAAGATCTCCATAACATCGCGTCTTTCGGGCGTATCCCGGCGGCGGGTTCGTCGTTCAATACGACGAGGCAACCACGTAGGACGTCCGCGCCGCGACGTGCGGTGATCAACGGGGTGAGGATCGGGACTGGTATCGGGATGGGGAGATGAGCCACTGGGGGGAAGCGCCTGACGAGGCGCACCTGCCGCCCGAGACCGTCCTCGCGCAGATGGAGATGGCGGTCATCGTCTGCGACCGCTTCAGCAACATCATCTACGGCAACGCCTTCGCCCAGCAGCTCTTCGGCTTCGGCGGCGACGCGATCATCGGCACCTCCATCCTGTCGCTCGGCATCGCCGAGGAGGACCACGAGCAGGCGACCGAGCTCGCCCGGCACGTCCTCAAGGGCGGCGTGTGGGAGGGCACCTTCTGCAACCTGCGCGCCGACGGCACCACGGTCTACACGCGCGCGCACGCCGTCCCGCTGCGCCACCCCTCCGGCGCCGTCGACGGAGTGGTGATCTTCGCGCGCGAGGCGCTGCGCTCCAACCAGCGCGAGCAGGACCGCTACGGCCTGATGGAGCGCATCGGGGAGCGGCTCGCCGGGTCCCTGGAGCTGGAGAGCACCCTGCGCCGCGTCGCCGACACCCTCGTGCCGCAGTTCGCCGACCACTGCTTCATCGACCTGTACAGCGGCGACCGCCTCTACCGGCGGGTGTCGCGGCACGCGGGCGACTGGGAGCCGCCGCCCGGAACGTGGGCGGAGGTCGGCGAGCCCGTCTCCTACCCGCCCGGCCACTTCAGCGCCAAGGCGATGGACCGCCGCGACGCCGTCCTCGTCGAGGACATGATCCAGCACCGGTTCACCGCGCCGACCGAGTCGTCCCAGCGGCTCGGCCACGAGATGGGCATCACCTCGGTGATCTCCGCGCCGCTGCTGGTGCGCGGCGAGCTGCTCGGCGTGATGAGCCTCGCCCTGTCGAACCTGTCCAAGCGGCCCGACCCGCACTACGACGGCTTCGACCGCGACCTGCTCGGCGCGATCGCCAGCCGGGTCGCGCTCGCCGTCGACAACGCGCTGCTGTTCGAGGAGGAGCGCGACACCGCGCTCGCCTTCCAGAAGCACCTGCTGCCCGGCGACCGGCCGCCCCGGCTCGACGGCCTGCAGATCGCCTGGCGGTACGAGCCGGCCCGTCCCCTGGAGTCGCACGGCCACGGCATCCAGACGCAGGTCGGCGGCGACTGGTACGACGTCATCCCCCTGTCGGCGGGGCGCGTCGGCCTCGTCATCGGCGACGTCGAGGGCCGCGGGGCGCGCGCCGCAGCCGTCATGGGCCAGCTCCGCGCCGCGCTGCGCGCCTTCGCGCAGGACGACAAGCCGCCCGCCGACATCCTGCGCAAGCTCGACGAATGGGTCCGCACGATGACGCGGCCCGAGCGCATGCGGTCCGGCTGGAACAGCGACGACCTCGTCCGCCCGCCCCTGGTCTCGTGCACCTACTTCGTCTACGACGCGTGGTCGCGGGTCCTGGAGTTCGCCAACGCCGGGCACGATCCGCCCCTGCTGGTCGTCGACGGCGAGGTCAGCGAGCTGGAGTTCGAGAGCGAGGGCGGCATGCTCGGCCTGCGCGCCCCGGGCATGGGCGGCGAGCTGCTGTTCAACGAGGAGTCGGCCGAGCTGAAGCCGGGCTCCACGCTCGTCCTGTACACCGACGGACTGATCGACCGGCGGTCCAAGGACGACGGCGACTACCACACGCGCGAGGAGGCGCGGGAGATGGTCCGCGCGGCCGTCGCCCGGGTCGCGCGCGGCGGGGTCGAGGCGATCGCGGGCGCCGCCTACGACGCGGTGCCCGGCGACATCGACGACGACGTCGCGATCGTGGTGATCCGCACGGCCGCCGAGGAGCTGGCGGTCGAGGAGCGCACCTTCACCGCCGAGCCGATCATGGTGTCGGAGGCGCGCAGGATGGCCTCCGAGGCGTTCGCGGCCTGGGGCATGCTCGACGAGCAGGCCGAGCTCGCGTGCCTGCTGGTGTCGGAGGTCGTGACGAACGTCGTCCTGCACGCCACCTCCACGCCGACGCCGCGCCGCGAGATGGTCGTCCCCGTCCCGGCGGGTCCGCCGGGCCGCGGCGGCGAGCCGCTGGGCGCGCCGCCGCCCGTGCAGTTCAACACCGACTTCGGCGCCCTGGACGGCGACCCGTTCGAGGGCGGCGCGTTCGACGAGGACGACTGGAACCTCGGCGCCGACCTCGGGCGCCGCGAGCCGCCCACCAAGGAGTTCCGGCTCCGGCTGCGGCGCGGCGCGGGCGCGATCTGGGTCGAGGTGTTCGACTCCGACATGCGGCTGCCGCGCATCCGCAGCGCGGGCGAGACCGACGAGGGCGGCCGCGGCCTCTACCTCGTCGACCAGCTCGCCACCCGGTGGGGCGCGCGTCCGACCGCCGACGGCAAGGCCGTCTGGTTCGAGCTGCCGCTCAACCCGGGGTGAGCCGGTGCGCGCCTGGGTGGTGGACGAGCCGGCCCCGATAGGGGAGGGTCCGCTGCGGCGCACCGACCGCGAGGCGCCCTCGCCCGGCCCGGGCGAGCTGCTGGTCCGCGTGCTGGCCTGCGGCGTCTGCCGCACCGACCTGCATGTCGCCGAGGGCGACCTGCCCGTCCACCTGCCGGGCGTGACGCCGGGCCACGAGATCGTTGGGGAGGTCGTGTCCGCGGGGCCCGGCTGCCTGCACGGCCCCGGCGACCGCGTCGGCGTCGCCTGGCTGCGCGGGACGTGCGGCGCGTGCCGCTTCTGCCGCCGGGGCGCCGAGAACCTGTGCCCCTCCTCGGTCTACACCGGCTGGGACGCGCACGGCGGCTACGCCGAGTACGCGCTCGGGGTCGACGCCTACACCTACGCGCTGCCGGACGAGCTGGACGACGTGCGCGCCGCCCCGCTGCTGTGCGCCGGGATCATCGGGTACCGGGCGCTGCGCCGCGCGTCCCTGCCGCCGGGCGGGCGCCTCGGCATCTGGGGGTTCGGCGGCTCGGCGCACCTGGCCGCGCAGATCGCGCTCGCCGAGGGCGCCGACGTGCACGTGTTCACCCGCAGCCCGGCCGCGCGCGAGCTGGCCCGCGAACTCGGCGCGTCCTTCGCGGGCGACTCCTTCGACGCCGCCCCCGCCCCGCTCGACTCGGCGATCATCTTCGCGCCCGCGGGCGAGCTGGTCCCCGCCGCGCTCGAACGCCTCGACCGCGGCGGGACGTGCGCCGTGGCGGGGATCCACCTGAGCGACGTCCCGCCCCTGGACTACCAGCGCCACCTGTTCCAGGAGCGCCAGGTCCGCTCGGTGACCGCGAACACCCGCGCGGACGGCGAGGAGTTCCTCAGGCTGGCGGCGCGCCTGGACGTCGCCGTCACGACGCACCCCTACGCGTTGGACGACGCAGACCGCGCCCTGGCCGACCTGGCGGCGGACCGCTTCACCGGCGCCGCCGTCCTCGTCCCCTGAAACCCACCCGCGCCTCGGTCCCCGGCTCGGCTTGCGGCCTGGGCGGGTGCGTCTGAGCTCGGCGTTCTTCGCGGTCCCTATCCGTCGGAGTTTCCCGTGGGGGCGTAGAAGTCCCTATTGACATCGTGTCTCGCATGCCGTTGGATCGCTCCATACTCGCGAGTAGCTTAGTGGCGGACTCGGGAGGCCCCCCGCCGCGCTTCACTCCTGCGAGAGGACCTCCGTGTCGTCAATGTTCAAGCGGCTGGCCGCACTGTCCCTGTCGACGGGCATCGCCGCCGCCGCCCTGTCCGCCGCACCCCCGGCGTCCGCGCGCACCGAGCCCAAGCCGCGCGCCCAGGCGACCGCGGACGGGCCGCCCGCGTCCCTCGACCTGTCGGACTGCCCCGACGTCCTGCCGGTCGGCGCGAATCCCGCGGACTGGTACTGCAACGTGCTGGTGACCAACGCGGGCCGTATGAAGATCGGCAACATCGACCAGCAGATCACCGCGCCGATGCGGATCACGCTGCTGGCCGGCTACGACCCCGGGACCGGCGCCGAGATCTCCAAGTTCGTGAAGATGCGGAGCACGGCGATGAGCGTGGCCGGCGGCGCCCTCGGCGTCCCCGGCAGCGAGAACGTCCCGCTGCTCTCCCTGAGGGTGAAGCCCCAGTACGCCGGGAGGATCGACCTCGACATCCCCAACCGCAGGACCCGGCTGGACCTGAAGCTGAAGCTCGTCAACCAGCTGCTGGGCGACACCTGCTACGTCGGCTCGAACGCGGCGCCGGTCTCCCTCGACCTGGACCTGAAGGAGATCACCGGGGCCTCGGGGCCGGACGGCACGTTCTGGGTCAAGATCAACTCCACCGACGACACGTTCGCCGTGCCGAAGACCAGCGGATGCGGGCTCGCCGCGCCGATCGCCGACTTCCGCGGCGGCCTCCCGTCCGCGTCCGGCGCGAACCACGCGCAGCTCACCTCGTACTTCGGCGGCAAGTCCTACTCCGAGATGTACCCGAAGATGGCCGTCCGCAAGAAGTGACGGCGGCACGCTGACGGAAGGGCCCGCGCCGTGCTCCCCGGCGGGCCCTTCCTGCCGTTCCGCCAGGACGGCGGGGGCGGCGTGCCCTTCCGCGGCGCTAGATGGGCTCCGCGGAGACGTGGGCCCAGGACTGGGTGAACCAGAGTTCGCCGCCGATGACGCGCGGCTTGGCGCCGGTGCGGGGGCCGCCGTCCACCTCTTCGAGCATGGCCTCGCGGATGCGGTCGGCCGCGGCCTCCTCGCGGGCCCCGGCGAGCCACGGCTCCACGGGGCGCTCCACGGTGAACACGTCCAGCCGCCGGATGCTCCCGCCCGCCGAGGTGATCAGCTCGGTGAGCCGGGCGATGGACGGCGTGCCGGGGTGGTCGGGGTCGCGGAGCCGCTCGATCCGGTCGCGCTCGGGCCCGGCGAGGTTGCCGCGGACGAGGTCGGCGATGACCACCCGCCCGGTCGGCCGGCAGACCCGCAGCAGCTCCCGCAGCACGTCATCGGGATCGCCCAGGTTGTAGAGCGAGAACCGGGCCGTCACCAGGGAGAACGTGTTGTCCCTGTACGGCAGCGCGGTGGCGTCGGCCTTGACCGGCTCGCGCCGGGCGGGGCCGGCGGGCCGGGGCCGCGGGTCCTCGCGCGTCACGTCGGACGGGGGGCGGCGCGCGCCTCCGTCGCGGACGTGGTCCTCGCGGGTCCCGTCGGGGTCGCGCGCGTCGCCGGCGATGCGGACCGGACCCGTCCCGAACTCCACCGTCTCCATCCGGGCCGACCTGGGCGAGGCGGACGCCGCCGTCGCGGGCGTCGCGTCCACCGCCGTCATGTGGCGGACATGGGGGCCGAGCGCGGCCGGCATCGGCCCGCGCCCGCGCGCGACGTCCAGGCACACGTCGTCCGGATCGGGCTCGACGAACTCCAGCAGTCGCATCAGATGCGGGGCGATCGTGCCCCCGGTCTCCTGGACGGCGGTCGCCGGATGCGGCACGGGTGGTCTCCCTCGGCTCGGCCGGCTTCGCCGTACGGGGTGCCGTCCGCGTCCGCCGCACAGGCGCGTGCCGGGGGGATCCCACCGCCGGAGGTGGGGCGCGCCGGCGCCGGCGGACGTCGGACGGGCTTGAAGCCGGTTTCGCCACTTATGACTCCCCGCCGGGCGGAGAGGTTCGGAAATCGTCCGCGAAAAATCCGTGCGCCGTGCGGGCACCGGCTCAGTTCCGCAGGTGCTCCCCGTACAGCGTCAGGACGACGATGACGAAGACGATGATGACCGCCATCCGGCCCGGCATGGGAAGCCGGAGCCGCGTCGCGGCCCAGCGCACGCAGAACGCGGCGAGGAGTGAAACGACGATGAGAGCGAGGATGCCTTCGTCCATGGCCGCCTTCGTTCCGGGGGGATTGCCGCCTCCTTGAACCATAGACGTGTAAGGAGGGGGTTACCCGCCGGTCGGGGGGTGACGGTCGGCCGATACCCTCACCTGTGTGGCAGATGCTAAGGAAACAGACAGCCGGGACAGGGTCGACGAGCTGGCGGCCAACCTGGCGCGCGGCCGTGTCGCGCTCGGGCTCGCGGCGCTCGCCGTGCCGAGGGTGACCGTGAAGCTGATGGGCCTCGGCGGCGGCGCCGACCCGGGCCGCGACCTCGTCGTGCGGATGTTCGCCGCCCGGGAGATCGCGCTCGGCGCGGGCTACCTGCTCAGCCGCGACGACTCCGGCCGCCGGCTGTGGGCGCGGATCGGCCTGGCCGTCGACTCGATCGACCTCGTGAGCGGGCTGAAGACCCGCAAGGGCCTGCCGCTGTGGGTGACCGCGGGAACGGCCGGGGTCGCCGGAGGGGCCGCCTCGATCGGCGCCGCGAAGGTCGCCCGCGACCTGCTGGGCTGACCCCGCCTCCCCGGCCCCCGGACGGGCCGCGTGATCCCGTCCGGCTCGTGGGTAGGCCTCCCCGCACGTACCCGGCACAGGGGCTGCGGCAGGGGGACGGCGGCATGACGGTGAGGGCGGAGGCGCGGGAAGAGCGGGCCATGCCCAAGGGCAGGGAGCTCTACGTCGTCCTCGGCGCCCTCATGCTCGCCATGCTGCTGGCGGCGCTGGACCAGACGATCGTCTCCACCGCGCTGCCGACGATCGTCAGCGAACTCGGCGGGCTCAACCACCTGTCGTGGGTCGTCACGGCGTACCTGCTGTCCTCCACGGCGTCGACCCCGCTGTGGGGCAAGCTCGGCGACCAGTACGGCCGCAAGCGGCTCTTCCAGGCGTCGATCGTCATCTTCCTGATCGGTTCGGCGCTGTGCGGGCTGTCGCAGAACATGACGGAACTGATCGTGTTCCGCGCCCTGCAGGGCCTCGGCGGCGGCGGGCTGATGGTGCTCGCCGTCGCCATCGTCGGGGACGTGGTGCCGCCCCGCGAACGCGGCCGGTACCAGGGGCTGTTCGGCGCCGTCTTCGGCGTGGCCAGCGTCTGCGGCCCGCTGCTCGGCGGCTGGTTCGTCGACAACCTGACGTGGCGCTGGGTGTTCTACATCAACCTGCCCATCGGGCTGGTGGCGCTGGCGGTGATCGCCGCCGTCCTGCATGCGACGGGCGAGCGGGAGCGCCACCGCATCGACTACCTCGGCACATTGCTGATCGTCGGCTGGGCCGTGGGGCTGGTGCTGGTGACGACCTGGGGCGGGACGCGCTACCCCTGGCTGTCGGCGCCGGTCATCGGCCTGGCCGCCGGCTCGGTGGCGCTGATCGCGGTGTGGGTGCTGGTCGAGCGGCGCGCCGCCGAGCCGGTCATGCCGCCGGCGCTGCTGCGCCACCCGGTCTTCGCCCTCGGCGCCGCGATCAGCTTCGCGGTCGGCTTCGCGATGTTCGGCGCGCTGACGTTCCTGCCGATCTTCCTCCAGGTGGTGCACGGGGTCTCGCCCACGCTGTCGGGCGTCTACCTGCTGCCGATGATGCTCGGCATGCTGCTCAGCTCGATCGGCTCCGGCCAGCTGATCACCCGGTTCGGCCGCTACAAGATCTTCCCGATGGTCGGCACGCCGATCATCGCGTTGGCGCTGTACCTGTGCTCGGCGCTGGACGAGAACTCCAGCACCCTGAGCATGAGCCTGCGGTTCGCGCTGCTCGGCTTCGGGCTCGGCCTGGTCATGCAGGTGCTCGTCATCGCCGTCCAGAACGCGGTCTCGTACGAGGACCTCGGCTCGGCGACGTCCGGCGTCACCTTCTTCCGGCAGATCGGCGGGTCGTTCGGCGTCGCGGTGTTCGGCTCGGTCTTCAGCAGTCAACTCGCCGGGCACGTGGCGGATCTGGCGCGGGTCCTGCCGCCGGGGTTCGACCCGGCCGCCGTCCAGGGGAACCCGAGGCTGCTCGACCGGTACCCGGTCGCGGTCAAGGACGCCGTCCTGCACGCCTACGCGCAGTCGATCGACTCGGTGTTCCTGTTGGCGGTGCCTGTGGCGGCCGTCGCGTTCGTGCTGACCTGGTTCCTGCGCGAGGTCCCGCTGCGGGAGACCTCGCGGACGCCCGACTACGGGGAGGGCTTCGGCGCGGCCCCGACCGCCCGGTCGTCCAGGCACGAGATGGAGCGGGCCCTGAGCGAGCTGATGCGCAGGGACGCCAAGGCCTTCGAGATGTACGACCGGCTGGCCGCGCACTCGGGCGTCTCCCTGCCCGCGGGCAGCGTGTGGGCCCTGTGCCGGATCGCCAGGGACGGGACGGTCACCGGGTCGGACCTCGCCGACCGCGCGGGCGTCCCGGCCGAGCAGGGCCGCCCGTACGTCGACCGCCTCGTCGACGCCGGTTACGTCCTGCGGCGGGAGGGCACCCTCACCGTGACCCCGTCGGGACGGGACGCCGCCGAGCGGCTGTTCGCCGTCCGGCGCGAGGGGCTCGCCCGGCATCTGGACGGCTGGGCCCCCGAGGAGCATCCCGAGCTGGCGGACGTCCTGTCGCGGCTGGCGGAGGCGTCCCTCGGCGACGAGGCGGACGGCGAGGTCCTCGGTCCCGGCACGAGGGCCGCGGAGCGGGGAGCGTAGGCTCCCCCGAGACCCAGCTCACATCGCGTTGCGCCGTGGGCGATGTAATCTCATACTGACTAACCGAATCACACTCGGTTTCGGGACGGAACCCCAGATTTTGGAGGCGTAGTGGCCGAGGCGTACATCGTCGGCGCGGTCCGTACCCCCGTCGGTACCAAGAAGGGCGCTCTCAAGGACGTCCACCCCGCCGACCTCGGGGCCCACGTGCTCAAGGAGCTCGTGAACCGCACCGGAGTCGACCCCTCCGGGGTCGAAGACGTGATCATGGGCTGTGTCATGCAGGTCGGCCCGCAGTCCCTCGACATCGCGCGCACCGCGTGGCTCTCGGCCGGCCTTCCGGAGAGCGTCCCCGGCGTGACCATCGACCGGCAGTGCGGATCGTCCCAGCAGGCGATCCACTTCGCCGCCCAGGGTGTCCTGTCGGGGACGCAGGACCTCGTCGTCGCCTCCGGCGTCGAGCAGATGGCGATCGTCCCGATGGGCTCGTCCGTCGCCATGGCCATGGAGAAGGGCATGCCCTTCCCGTACGGCGAGGGCTGGGCCGAGCGCTACGGCATGCAGGAGATCTCCCAGTTCCGCGGCGCGGAGCTGATGGCGGAGAAGTGGGGCTTCTCCCGCGAGGACCTGGAGAGGTTCGCGCTGGAGAGCCACCAGCGCGCCGCCAAGGCCATCGAGGCCGGCTACTTCGACCGCGAGATCGCCCCCATCGCCGGGCTGGCCAAGGACGAGGGGGCCCGTCCCGACACCACGATGGAGAAGATGGCGGGCCTGAAGACGCTGCGCGAGGGCGGCCGCATCACCGCCGCCGTCGCCTCGCAGATCTCGGTCGGCGCCTCCGCGGTGCTGATCGCCTCCGAGGAGGCCGTCAAGCGGTACAACCTCACCCCGCGCGCCCGCATCCACACCCTCGCGGTGTGCGGCTCCGACCCGGTCTACATGCTGACCGGCCCGATCCCCGCCACCGAGAAGGCACTGGACCGCGCCGGGCTGAAGATCGACGACATCGACGTCTTCGAGGTCAACGAGGCGTTCGCCCCGGTCCCGATGGCGTGGGCGCACGACACCGGCGCCTCGCTGGACAAGACCAACCCCAACGGCGGCGCGATCGCCCTCGGGCACCCGCTCGGCGCCACCGGCGGCGTCCTGATGACCAAGCTGCTGCACGAGCTGGAGCGCACCGGCGGCCGCTACGGCCTCCAGACGATGTGCGAGGGCGGCGGCCAGGCCAACGCCACCATCATCGAGCGCATCTGAGTCCGCCGGACCGCCCCCTGGAGCCCGCTCCAGGGGGCGGTACCGTTCGGGAATGGGCGGCGACATGTTCGAGACGATCCTGTATTCGGCGGACGAGCGGATCGCGCGGATCACGCTGAACCGCCCGGACGCCCGCAACGCGCTCAGCGACCAGATGATCGGCGAGCTGCTCGAGGCGTTCGAGCGGGCCAAGGCCGACCCGGAGGTCCGGGTGATCGTCCTGACGGGCGCCGGCGATCGGGCGTTCTGCGCGGGCGCCGACCTCGGCGGCCTCGGCCGGGCGCAGGCGGACGGCCGCTCGGTGGCCGACGCCGGCGCCGTCCGCGAGAGCGCCCCCTTCCGCCTGTTCACGGCGTTCCCGAAGCTCGGCAAGCCGATCATCGCGCGGCTGGCCGGGCACGCCGTCGCGGGCGGTCTCGGCCTCGCCGCCGCCTGCGACCTGGTGATCGCGGCCGACGACGTCAAGCTCGCCACCCCGGAGGTCAACGTCGGCCTCTGGCCCATGATGATCATGGCGATCATCAACCGGAACGTCGCCCCGAAGCACGCCTTCAGGCTCTACTACACCGGCGCCCGCGTCACCGCCGCCGAGGGCCGCGACATCGGCCTGGTCACCGAGGCCGTCCCGCGAGCCGAACTGGACTCCCGCGTGGACGAGCTGGCCCGCGTGATCGCCGCCAAGAGCCCCGTGGGCCTGCGCCGCGGACGCGACGCGTTCTTCGCCGTCGAGGGCCGCCCGCTGGAGGACCAGGTCGCCCACCTGCTGTCCGAGCTGGTCGAACTGTCCGCCACCGAGGACGCCAAGGAGGGCATCACCGCCTTCCTTGAGAACCGCCCCCCGGACTTCCAGGGTCGCTGAGCCGCCTGATCGGTCCGGGTGTGTGACACTTCGGGCCATGGAGATCGGGGAGGCCGTCCGGCGGCTGGGGCTGGCGGACACCTACAGGGACCGGCACTGGAACAGGGCGGTCAAGGTCACCGACAACACCGTCCAGAAGGCCGGGCCCGAGTGGCTGGAGGGGCTGCTCGCCGCGCTGCTGCGGATCGAGAAGCCGGCCAGTCCCATGGGATACGCCTTCGAGGTCGCGTTGCGGCGGCTGGCGAGCGCGCCGGGGGGCGCGGGCCGCATCGCGAGCGTCCGGACCCTCGCCGCGGAGGGACGGACGTGGCGTGGCGATCTCCGCTACACCCTGCCCGAGATCGCCGCCCTGCTGGCCTGCGACCAGCCTCCCGAGCATCTCCTCGCGGTCTTCGACGGCGCCGAGGCGTCGGACGAGCTCGCGGCCTGCCTGCTCCAGGAGACCGCGCTGCGCTACGACGCGACGTCCGCCGCGGGATTCGCCGACCGGCTGCGCGCATCCGGGCACCCGCTCGCGGACCTGCCCCTGCACCCGGTCGGAGCCGAGCGGCATCTCGGCCTGGCCCGGTACCCCACCGGCCTGGCGGGGCAGCGGTGGCCCTCTCTCGGCGACGGGGCACCGGACGCGCCGGGCCCCTCCGGGCTGGAGCTCCAGGCCGCGGCGGTCGACTGGCCCGGCGCGCGGCAGGCACTGAGCGCCTACCGCCACTGGCCGCCGGGCGACGACGTGCAGGAGGCCGCGCTTTTCCGGTTGGGCTCGCCGCTCGCCCCCGGCGACTTCGGCGCCTCGGTGCTGCGCGCCCTCCCCGCCGCCAGCACCGCCGCCAGCACCGCCGCCGGCGTGGCCGGAGTGCGGCGGGTGACGACCGCCGACGTGCTGCGGACGCTCTTCGGCGGTGCCGCGGGCGGCGGTGCGTGCGGCCCCAGGATGGGCGGCGGCTACGCGCGCAAGGCTTCGTGGGAGTCGCTGGCGGCCTTGGCCGGGGTCCAGGAGGGCGACTTCACGGCGATCGAGCGGGCCGCCGACCGGTGCGCCTGGCTCTTCTACGGCTCGGACTGGCACCTCCAGGTCGTCCCGCCGCTGGACGTCGGCATCGCCGTCCTGCGCCCGGACCGCCGGACGGTGGCGGTCGTGGCCGTCACCGACTCCGACTGATCTCGCGAGCGGCGAGGAAGGCGTCGATCTCGCCCTGCTGTGCGGTGTCGAAGGCGGCCCTGGGGAGGAAGGCCGCGGGCTGGTTGTTCACATACAGCAGCCAGAACTCCGGGGTGGAGTACACGTGGGAGAACATGGTCCACCGCATGGCCGTGGTGGACTCGTCCGTCAGGCACTCGTAGCCGCTGTCGGTCACCCGCACCGTCGTGGGGACGCAGAGGAACGCGAGCATCCGACGTGCGCGCCTGCGGAGCCACCACGTCCCCACCACGGGGCTCACGACCGCGGCCGCCAGCATGCCGATGCCCATTCCCAGGTCGCCCGTGGCGAACCTGAATGCCGCGCCCCCGACCAGGGCGACGGCGAGGACCGCGTACAGGACCGTGAGCTGCCCCTTGAAACCCTGGGTGAAAGCTCGGGTCACCTCGTCCTTGGAGGGCTCGTATCTGACTGAGATGTCCATATCGCCGCCTTCGCTGCACCGTGGCGATCATCCTCTCCAGGGTCCCTCACCAGTGCAACCGCAGGTCATCGGGACGCGGCCTCCCACCTCCGAGCTGGGAGGGGCGTGCGGATCCCGGACGGGCATCCGGGGCGCTTTGGTGCAACCGAAAGGTTGCGCATCGACGAGCACATGTGCAACCCTGAGGTTGCAGACAACGATCGAGATGGGGAGCAGTCAGATGAGCGAGAACCGGATTGAACGCGAAACCCTCATCGCGGCATCCTTGGAGCGGGTCTGGTCGCTGGTGGCCGACCCCGGGTTCTGGGTGGCCGACGTGCCGGGCCCGCCCGGCGGGGCCGCGGAAGGCGAGTCGATGGTGGTGAAGAGCGCCGAGCACGGCGACTTCCCCGTGCGCGTGGAGAAGGTCGACCCGCCGACCTACGTCGCCTACCGCTGGGTCAGCGCCTTCCCTGGAGAGGACCTGCGCGACGACAACAGCACCCTGGTGGAGTTCACGCTGACCGAGGAGGACGGCGGGACGCGGCTCCGCGTCGTCGAGAGCGGGTTCGAGACCCTGGCCGGATCCGAGGACCTGCGCCGCAAGGCCGTGCAGGACAACACCGGCGGCTGGCCCCAGGTCCTGGACGCCTTCAAGAACCGCGTCGAATCCGCGTGACCGACACCCCCGCCGACGGCGCCGCGCCGGTCGACAGCGTCCTCGCCGCGCTGGCCGATCCGACGCGGCGCCGCCTGCTCGACCTGCTCGCCGAACGGGGCGAGGCCACCGCCACGACCCTCGCCGAGGGGCTCCCGGTCTCGCGGCAGGCGGTGGTCAAGCACCTCGGCGTCCTGGACGCGGCGGAACTGGTCTCCAGCAGCAGGGTCGGCCGCGAGGTGCGGTACGCGGTGCGGCCCGCGGCCCTCAACGCGACGGCCCGGTGGATGGCCTCGCTCGCGGCCGACTGGGACCGGCGCCTGGCGAACATCAAGCGCCTCGCCGAAGCAGCGGAGCGCGACGCCCGCTAGCCGTCCCGGCATGCCATCGGCCGTTCACGGCCATCTCACACCGGACGGCGTCCTGATCGTCCGGCGACTTCACATTCCTTGCGGAAGGGGCGTCTTGCCATGCCCACGAAAACGACCATGCCCACGGAAACGACCTCACCCCCGCGCATCGGCGGCAGGCAGCGGCTGGTCCTGCTGGTCCTGCTCGGCGCCGGGTTCACGCTGGCCGTCGACTTCTCCATCCTGAACGTCGCCCTCCCGGTGGCCGGGGCGGGCGTCGGGCTGGGCGTCGACGGGCTGCCCTGGATCACCGCCGCGTACGCGCTGCCCGCCGCCGGATTCACGCTGGTGTTCGGCCGGATGGCGGACCTGTTCGGTCGCCGCAGGCTGTTCCTCGCCGGGATGGCGCTGCTGACCGGAGCCTCGCTGCTGGGCGGCTTCGCCTCGAGCCCCGAGACCCTCCTGACCGCGCGGGCGCTGCAGGGGTTCGCCACCGCGATGGCGACCCCCGCGGCACTCTCCTTGATCACCAGCACGTTCGCGGAGGGCCCGCTGCGCGAGCGCGTCCTCGGCCTCAATGGCGCCCTGTTGTCCGGGGGCTTCACCGTCGGCGCCCTGGTCGGCGGCGCCCTGGTGAGCCTGCTGGGCTGGCGGGCGGCCTTCTTCATCAACGTCCCGGTCGCCGTGGCCGTGCTGCTGGCGACCCCCGCCCTGATCGGCGAGAGCAGCCGGCCCGCCCGGCTCCGGCTCGACCTGCCCGGCGCGGTGACCGTGACCGGGGGACTGCTGGCGGCGATCTACGCGATCATCGAGCAGGACGTTCCAGCGGCGATCGCCGGAGTGGTGCTGCTGTCCGCCTTCTGGGTGATCGAGCTGCGCTCTCCCGCGCCGCTCGCCCCGGTGCGCATCCTCCGGCGGCCGACGGTGAAATGGGGCAACTACGCGGGCCTCGTGGTCTTCGCCATGGAGCCCGCCATGATCTTCCTGACGACGCTGTACCTGCAGAACGTCCTCGGCTTCTCCCCGCTGGCGACCGGCCTGGTCTTCGGCGTCCCGGGTCTGGCGTCCGTCGGCGCCGGAGTGATCGCCGGGCGCCTCATCGGGCGCTTCGGCGGTCGGGCCGTCCTGACGTGCGGGCTGGCCGTGCAGGGCCTGGCGACCCTGCCCCTGGTGCTCCTCGGCACCGACCGGACGGCGCTCGCGATCCTGATCCCCGCGCTGTTCGTGGGCTTCTTCGGACACGTGACGGCGATCGTGGCCTACACCGTGACCGGCACCTCCGGGCTCCCGGACGAGGAGCAGGGTCTGGCGACCGGCTTGACGCTGATGACCCAGCAGGTGGCCATCACGATCGGCATTCCGATCCTCGGTTCGGTGGCCGCTACGCAGAGCGTGGAACTGACCGGTATCCGCCTCGCGCTGGGCGTGGACGTGGCCGTGACGCTGGCCAGTACGGTCCTCGTCTGGTTCGGCCTCCGCCGACGTCCCCCTCTAGTGGAGGCCGCAGCCGGTGCAGGGGCCTCGGCGGCGGTAGTAGTAGGCGAGCGTGGCGGCGCCGATCAGCGGTCCCCACGCGACGAAGCCCAGGGTGGCGATGGGGCCGACGATCGGCCAGTCCCCGTCCTCCATGGCCACGCCCTGGCGGAGGATCATCCCGCTGATGGCCGTGAGCATCAGGGCGACGACGGCGCCGGGAACGATGGCGGTGCGGGGCGGCACCGGCCTGCCGCCCAGGCGGGGGATCCAGCGCGGGAAGACCTCGCCCCACCGGTGGACGAGGCCTAGGACGGGCAGGGCCGCCGCCTCGGAGAGCACGGTGAGCGCGACGAGACCGGGGATGCCGAGGCCGGGACCGTGCCGCAGCTGGTGCAGATCGGTCGCGGTGATGCCGATGGGGATGCCGAAGACCCAGGCGAGCCGCCACAGGCTGTAGGGCAGGGGAGCCAGGGCGGCGGCATGGGTGACCCGGCGTCCCCAGCGCGGTCCCGCGCCGTGCGCGGGGCCGGTGCGGCCGCAGCGAGGGCAGGCGGAACGGGTGCCGCGGGCGTAGGCCAGCGTGGCGGCGGCCCAGACGACCCCGCCGCCCATCGCCGCGGCGTGGTCGGCGAACGCCGCCAGGTCGACGGGCCGCAGCGTCTCCAGCAGCAGGAGGTTGACCGTTTCCAGCAGCAGCGCGCCGGGGGCGATGACCAGGAGGAACGCCGCGGCCGCCGTGCCGGACGCGATGACGGCCCGGCGCGGGACGGCCCAGCCCCGGATCATCGCGGTCGCCGTCGCCGTGCCCAGCAGGCACCCGGCGGTGATGAGCGCTCCCACGGGTTCGGGACGATCCGGATGGGCGAAGCGGTAGGCGGCGTCCCCGCCGAGCGCCCAGTACAGCCCTGCCGCCGTGCCCAGCACGGACCAGGCGAGCGCCGCGTACGGCGCCCGGCTCGGCCAGCCGGCCGCGCACGGGCCCGCAGCTGATCGATCGGCCGGGACCGTGGTCGCTCGTGTCATGAGGGTCTCCCGTCGCGGGGTGGACGTCGGGCGGTTCGGCGCGGGCGGCCGTCCGGCCCCCGGCCGCCCCTCAATCTCACGGAACGGCCCGTGCCCCGGCCTCACCCGCCGGAGGGAGATCCCGGCCGCCTCACCCCCCGCACGGGTGGGGGCGCGCCGGCGGCCGCGGCGGGTCTCGGCGCCGCTGAGGTGGGCTTTACCCGCCTCGGGGAAGGGAGGCGGTGTGGGGGCATGGTTCACGCGCGAGATCGCGGACGCCGGGCGGCTCCGGCTGTTCTGCTTCCTCGTGGCGTTCATCCTGGCCTTCCTGTTCATCCGGTTCAGCGTGCGGATGATCCGGCGGCAGGTGCGGTGGTGGCCGGGCAACGTGGCGCCCGGCGGGCAGCACATCCACCACGTCGTGTTCGGGCTCGTGTTCATGTGCGTCGGCGGCGTGGGCGGGCTGGCGGTGCAGGACGGCTCGTCCGGGTGGGCGGCGGCAGCGGCGGGCGTGTTCGGGGCGGGGACCGCGCTCGTCCTCGACGAGTTCGCGCTGGTGCTGCACCTCGAGGACGTCTACTGGACCGACCAGGGCCGGCTGTCGGTGGAGGTCGTCTTCATCACGATCGCGCTGTGCGGGCTGATGCTGCTGGGTCTGCGGCCCCTGGGCGCGAACGACGCCGCCGGGGACGGGGTGTGGGGCATCGCGGGCGTCCTGCTGTTCAACCTGTGCGTCGCGGTGATCGCCCTGCTCAAGGGCAAGGTCTGGACGGGCGTCATCGGCCTGTTCATCGGCCTGGTCGCGATCATCGGGGCCGTCCGGCTGGCCCGGCCGGACTCGCCGTGGGCCCGGCGCCGCTACGCGGAGGGGTCCCGCAAGGAGCGGCGGGCCCGGGTCCGGGAGCGCCGGTACCGGCTGCCCGTCCAGCGCTTCGGGGACTGGCTGAGCGACCTGATCGCCGGGCGCCCGTCCGGCCGGTCGTAGGGGCGCGAACCCGGTTGCCGCGCCTTGGCGGTCGCGGACGGTAGCAGGTGCGGGACAGTCCCGCGAACCGATCAAACCAGACAGGAGAACCGTGCGATGACACGTAAGAGGAAACCCGCGCGATCCTGGGTCACCGTCTCCGGTCCGTCGCCGGTGCCGGTGCTCGACTCCCGGTTCCGTGTGGCGCTGAACAGCGCCTTCGGGCCGGAGTGCGAGGACACCGACCCCGACGTCCGGCCGTCGCGTCACGCGGATCTGCAGACCAGCGCCGCGATGCGGCTCGCCAGGCCCCTGGGGCTCGCTCCCGAGGACGTGGCACGGCGGATCGTCGCCGGGCTCGACGTCGCGGACATCGCGGACGTCCAGGTCAGCGGAGGTTTCATCAACCTCATGGTGCGTGACGAGTGGATCTTCGAACAGGTCCGGGCCGCGATCACCCAGGCCATGGCCACGGGCGGGGCGGCGTGCGCCGACCTGGCGGTGCCCCGGTGCGGCGAGACCTCGTTCGACCACTACCGCATGGCCTTGCTCACCGGCTACGTGCCCGGCGCCGTGAGGTACGCCGGCCGCCGGATGGAGTCCGTCTTCGTCAAGGGCGGGCTGAGGCCGGAGCCGGCCACGGCGCCGGTCGTGATCGGGGCCGACCGGGCCCTGGCGCAGCGCGTGCTGAAGTTCGGCGTCATGGTCGAACTGGCGGGCGCGGCCGCGGAACCGCACCGGCTGGTGGAGTACCTCTACGGGCTCGCCAGGCTCTCCATGGCCTTCTACGAGGGCTGCCCGGTGCAGAAGTACGAAGTCGACGAGGACACCAGGAGATCCTTGCTGGCCCTGTGCGGGATCACGCTGCGCGTGCTGGCCGCCGGGCTGAAGCTCCTCGGGTCCCCGCAACCCGACCGGATGTGAGTGACTCAGTCCGGTCACCTGACCGCGACGCTCCGGCGCTCCGGCGCTCCGGCGGTCGCGACGACGGGAAGGCCCCCGCCTCCCCGAGCAACTGACGGGCCGCAATCCGCACCGGTCGCTTCCACGGCGACCGGAGCGGGTGTGCGGCCCGTCGTCTTGTCCGGGAACCGGCCCACGGCGCGGTCCCGCGCCGTGGCGGGCGCCCGGCCCTGGTCCACGCGCGAGACGGCGGACGCCGGTCGCCCGTTCGGCAGGTCATAGGGGCGAACCCGGTTGCCGCGCCTTGGCGGTCGCGGACGGTAGCAGGTGCGGGATAGTCCCGCGGAACGATCAAATCAGACAGGAGAAACGTGCGATGAATCGTGCGCAATCCAGGGTCCCCTACGCCGGCCCCTCGCCGGCGCAGGTGCTCGCCGACCGGCTCCGTGTGGCGCTGATCAGCGCCTTCGGGGAGGAGTACGCGGGCACCGACCCCCTCATCCGGCCGTCGGACCACGCGGACTGGCAGGCCAACGTCGCAATGGCGCTGGCCAAGCGGCTGCGTCGCGCCCCTCGGGACGTGGCGCGGGAGCTCGTGGATCTGCTCGACGCCACGGGCCTCGTGTCGGACCTCGTGTCGGACGTCCAGGTCAGCGGTCCCGGGTTCATCAACTTCACGCTGCGTGACGCGTGGATCGCCGAACAGATCCAGCGGATCTCGGCCGACAGGCGCCTCCTGGTGCCCGTCGCCACGCGGCCCCAGCGGGTCGTGGTGGAGTACTCCTCACCCAACGTCGCGAAGGTGATGCACGTCGGTCACCTGCGTACGACGATCGTGGGCGACGCCATCGCCCGGATCCTGGAGTTCCTGGGACACGACGTGATCCGGGACAACCACATCGGCGACTGGGGTACGCCGTTCGGCATGCTGATCGAGCACCTCCTCGACTTCGAGGGGGGCCCGGCCGCCGGGGCCGATGCGGTCATGACCGACCCGGGCGGCTTCTACAAGGCGGCCCAGGCGAAGTTCGGGTCGGACGAGGAGTTCGCCGGACGGGCGCGGCGGCGACTGGTCGCCCTGCAGTCCGGCCACGAGGAGACGCTGCGGTACTGGCAGATCCTCGTGGACCACTCCATGCGCTCCTACAACGAGTTGTACGAGCGCCTGGGCGTCACGCTCACCGACGGCGACGTGAAGGGGGAGAGCTTCTACAACGAGCTCCTCCCCAAGGTCGTCGAAGAGCTGGTCGAGCTCGGCATGGCCGTGGTCAGCGAGGGTGCGCTGTGCGTCATCCTGCCGGAGTTCAAGGGCCGGGACGGCGGACCCAAGGTGGTCATCATCCGCAAGAGGGATGGTGGGTTCAACTACACCGCCAGCGATCTCGCCACGATCCGCCACCGGATCGGTGACGTGCGCGCTGACCGGGTGGTCTACGTGGTGGGGGACGAGCAGACGGAGCACTTCGAGCTGCTGTTCGCCATCGCGCGCAAGGCGCGCTGGGTGCCCGACGGGGTCGTGCTCGAGCACGCCAAGATCGGCCTCGTGACCGACCCCGGGACCGGCAAGAAGCTGAAGAGCCGGTCCGGGAAGGCCCCTGGGCTGCTCGACCTGCTGGACGGGGCGCGTGAGCGGGCCGCCCTGCAGGTCGACGGGCGGCCGCGTAACGAGCCGTTCGACGACGAGACCCGTGACGCGCTCATCGACGCCGAGGCCGTGGGCGCCGTGAAGTTCGCCGACCTGGTCGTGCCGCGGTACAGCAAGTACGGGATCGACCCCGACCGCATGGTCGCGTTCACCGGCAGGTCGGCCGGCTTCCTGCAGTACGCCGGCGTCCGGATGCAGTCCGTCCTCGCCAAGGGCGGGCTGACGCCGGAGTCGGCCACGGCCCCGATCGTGATCGGGACCAAGCAGGAGCGGGACTTGCTGCTGCACCTGCTGGACTTCGGCGTCACGCTGGAGCAGGCGGGTGCGGCCGCGGAACCGCACCGGCTGGCGGAGTACCTGTTCAAGCTCGCCACGCTGTACACGGCCTTCTACGAGGCCTGCCCGGTGCTCAAGGCCGGAGTCGACGAGGAGACCAGGGAATCCCGGCTGGCTCTGTGCGCGCTCGCGTGGCGCACGCTGGCCACCGGGCTGGACCTCCTCGGAATCCCCGCACCCGATCGGATGTGAGTGCATCTGATCACATGACCGCGTTCGTCCGCCGCTCCGGCGCCGGACGGGCGTGACATCGGGAAGGCCCCGGCCTCCCTGAGCAACTGACGGGCCGCACTCCGCTCCGGTCGCCTCCCCGGCGACCGGAGCGGACGTGCGGCCCGTTGTCGTCTCCGGGAACCGGTTTCTCGCGGGTCGCGCGAACTCTCGCGGACGCTCGGACGTCTGATCATGCGGTGGCCGTGGACATCGGGGGACCACGGCCACCCCTCGCGTCCGTGGGCGTCCTGGGGCGCCGGCGGTCCTGGAGCCGGACGCCGGGGCCGCAAGTGGCGTCTCACGGAGTGATATACGGATGGGATTGTCCGATCTGTTTGGCATGCTTGGTACGTGAACGCGCGCGCGATGAGTTCCGTCCTGATCGGCAGGTCGGCCGAGCTGCGCAGGTTGCGGGACGCGCTGTCCGCCGCACCGGGCGCCGTGCTCCTCGGCGGTGACGCCGGGCTCGGCAAGACCCGCCTGATCAGGGAGTTCGCCCGGCAGGCCGACGCCAGGGCGCTGGTCGGCGGCTGCCTGGAGCTCGGGTCCGACGGCCTGCCCTTCGCGCCGTTCACCACCGTCCTGCGCGGGCTCGTCCGCGAGATCGGCATCGACGGCGTCGCCGGGCTCGTCCCGCGCGGCGACACCGGCGCCCTCGCCCGGCTGCTGCCCGAGTTCGGGGAGCCGGAGAGCGACTCGGCGTCCGGTGAGGAGCGCGCCCGGCTGTTCGAGGTCGTGCTGGCGCTGCTGGAGCGGCTCGCCGAGCGCGGCCCCGTCGTGCTGGTCATCGAGGACGCCCACTGGGCCGACCGCTCCACCCGCGACCTGCTGGCCTTCCTGATCCGCAACCTCGGCACGGCGCCGCTGCTGGTCGTCATGACGTACCGGTCGGACGAGCTGCACCGCACCCATCCGCTGCGCACGCTGCTCGCCGGGCTGGAGCGGCTCGAACGCGTCCGCCGGCTGGAGCTCGGCCGGCTGGCCCGCCCCGACGTCGCCGCGCTCGTCACCGAGCTGCTCGGTCAGACCCCGCCGCCCGGCCTCGTCGAGCGGATCGAGGCCCGCAGCGAGGGCAACCCGCTGTTCATCGAGGCGCTGCTCGACGACGACGGCACGCTGGCGTGCGAGCTGCCGGAGTCGCTGCGCGACCTCCTGCTGGCCGGCGTCCAGCGGCTGCCGGAGGAGACGCAGGACGTCCTGCGCGACGCCAGCGGCGGCAGCACGCGCATCGAGCACGCCCTGCTGGCGGTCGTGTCCGGCCTCGACGACGCGGCGCTGACCCGCGTCCTGCGGCCCGCCGTCGCCGCGAACGTCCTGGTGGTGGACGGCGACGGCTACGCGTTCCGGCACGCCCTGATCCGCGAGGCCGTCCACGACGACCTGCTGCCGGGCGAGTACACGCGCCTCCACACCCGCTACGCCGAGGCCCTGGAGAAGGAGCCCGGGCTCGTCCCGGCCGGACGGCTCTGGGTCGAGCTGAGCTACCACTGGATGCAGGCCCACGACAGCACGTGGGCGCTGGTCGCGTCCTGGCGCGCCGCCAGGGAGGCCCGCAAGGCGGTCGCCTACGCCGAGTGCCTGGCGATGCTCGAACGCGTCCTCCAGCTGTGGGACAAGGTCCCCGACGCGGCGGAGCGCATCGGCGCCGACCACGTCACGGTCCTGGAGGGCGCGGCGACCGCCGCCGAGCACGCGGGCGAGTACGACCGCGGCATCAAGCTCGTCACCGCCGCGCTGAAGGAGATCGAGGCCGCCGACGGCGAGCGCGACACCGCCCGCTGGGCGGCGCTGCTCGAACTGCGCGGCCGGATGCGCTACCAGATGGCGCGCCCCGGCTTCGTCGAGGACCTGCGCGCCGCCGTGGAGTCGCTGCCGGAGGAGCCGCCGACCATCCTGCGCGCGCGGGCGCTGTCCACGCTGGGCAACTACGTGCGCATCACGACCTCCATGGAGGAGGCTCGCGAGTCGGCGCTGGAATCGCTGTCCATCGCGCGCGCCCTCGGCGACCCCGTCGCGGAGGCCGAGGCGCTGATCACGCTGTTCTGCGCCCACATCGACTACGAGGACGAGGCGAGCCTCAACGCGGTCCGGGACAGCGCCGAGCGCAGCGGCGACCACCGGGTGCTGCTCCGCTACCACGTGATCCGGTCGCACTTCCTCGAGGGCGCCGGGCGCCACGAGGAGGCCGCCGCCGTCGCCGGGCGCGGCACGGAACTGGCCCGCGAGTACGGCGTGGCCCGCACCCAGGGCACGTTCCTGTCCATCAACCAGGCGGAGCCGCTGGTCTCGCTCGGCCGCTGGGACGAGGCCATGGCCGTGATGAACCACGCCATGGAGCAGGACCCGGCCATCACGACCCGCACCTCCCTGCTCGTGCTCTCCGGTTGGGTGGCGCTGGTGCGCGGCGACATCGCGGCGGCCGAGGAGCAGCTCGCCAAGTCGCGCGAGATCATGAAGCTCAGGCTGAAGTGGCGCAAGACGCAGGACTACTTCAGCACCCTCTGGCTGGAGGCGAACATCGCCTTCGCCCGGGAGCGTCCCGTCGCCGCGCTGGAGGCGCTGGAGCCCGTCCTCGAACAGACCGACATGCCGGACGACGCCCGCTACGCGTGGCCCGCGCTGATCGTCGGCGCGGCGTCCTGCGCCGAGCTGGGCGCCGCCGCCGAGGACCGCCTGCGCAGGCTGGAGAAGCGCGCCGCCGGGCTCGGGACGAGCGGCCCGCTCCAGCACGCGCACTGCCTCACGTTCGCCGCCGAGCTGGCGCGGGCGCGCGGCATCCTCGACCGGGCCGCCTGGGAGGAGGCCGCGGCGGGGTGGGAGGCGCTCGGCAACCCCTACTACCGGGCGCGGGCCCTGTCCCGCGCGGCGGAGGCCGCGCTCGCGGCCGGCGACCACGAGGCCGCCACGGCCATGCTGTGCACCGCCACGGAACTCGCGGACGGGCTGGGCGCCCGGCCGCTCGCGGAGAAGATCGCCGACCTGCGGCGCCGCACCCGGATGCCGCGCCGCGGTGAGGCGTCCGCGCCGCTCGGGCTGACGCCCCGCGAGTTCGAGGTGCTGCGCCTGGTCGCCGAGGGCCGCAGCAACCGCGACATCGCCGAGGAGCTGTTCATCTCGGTGAAGACGGTCAGCGTCCACGTGTCGAACATCCTCGGCAAGCTGGAGGTGGCGAGCCGCGGGGAGGCCGCCGCGACCGCGCACCGGATGGCCCTGTTCGCCACCCCGAAGGTCGGCGCCTGAGCCGCGCCCCCGGTCGCGCGCGCGAGGCGCGCCCTCGTCTGATTCACGGCGGGGAACCTCCCCTCCCGGATTCCCCACCGCGAACCGTCGGACCACACGGGAACTTCGTGGCTGGCCCTTCGAAGCCGAGGCCCGCGGAAGCAGGCGGTGCTTCTCCGCCCGGAGAGGCGGACCGGGACCCCGTCCGGCCACTGCACAGTCTTGCGGTCCCGGGCCGGGACCGGGCGCGGGACATACCATGTTCCGGTCAGGAAAAAAACGACGGGGACGGATCGTTTCCCGTGACCCGTCCCCGTGCGCGCGAGAGGCGCGGCGTCAGCGCGGGACGCGCGCGACGCAGAAGACCGTCTGGCCGAACGGCGGCTTGACGAAGCGCTCGATCGTGCGGGTGAGCGGCACGACCGTCCGGTCGTAGATCTTGACGAGCTTCGGGTCGGGGTAGCCGGCGCCGCCGCGGCGGACCGCGAACCACCAGGCGATCCCGCCCAGGAAGTTGATCGGCTTGAGCACCTCGGGGACGAGCCCGGCCTCGCGGACCGAAGCCTCCAGCGTCGCCGGGGTGTACCGGGTGACGTGCCCCACCTTGCGGTCGAAGTCGCCGTAGAGCTGCATGTAGCCGGGCACCCAGATGACGATGCGGCCGCCGGGCTCGGTCACGGCGGCGAGGTCGCGCAGCGCCTGGACGTCGTCCTTGATGTGCTCCAGGACGTTCATCATCACGACGGTGTCGACCTTGCGCCGGATCTTGATGTCGGCGGGCAGCGCCAGGTCGATGACCTCGACGTCGTCGTTGCCCTCGTGGCGCTTGCGCAGCTCGGCGACGCAGTACGGGTCGTTGTCGCTGGCGACGAGGTAGTCGAGGCGCCCGGCGAACTGCTCGGAGAAGTGCCCGAGGCCGGAGCCGACCTCCAGCATGGAGCGGCCGACGTGCGGGGCGACGGTCTCGAACTCGTACTTGCGGTAGTTGCGGGCCTCGTCCCCGCCCAGGTGGTTCTCCAGCGCGCCCTCGCCCGCGGCGGGCTGGACGACGTCCCCGTCAGGGGCGGGCCCGGCGGCCGGTCCGGCCTTCTTCGGGCCGCTGCCGACGAGGTTGAGGAGGGTGCCTGCGATGGACTTCTTCTGACCGGATGGCTGCATTACTTCCCGCTCGCTGGGTGCGTTGGCGTTCGGCTTCTCGTTCGCCGGACCTTATCCCCTGTCCGCTCGGGACGGTTCGATCTCTGGCGCGAAGGTCGGGTCAGTCTATCCCCGCGCCGGCGCCGGACGCCCCCGCGTCGGCGGGACGCCCTCCCGCGGTTCAGCCGATGGTCCGGTGGACGTCCTCCCGCTCGCTCGGGCCGGGCTCCGACGGCGCGATCCACGGCCCCGGGATGGACGGGTCCAGGACGCCCTCCTCGATCCAGGCGAAGTCGCCGGCGAGGACGGCCCGCGCGAGCCTGACGTCCGTCGCGTCGGTGTTGCGCCACAGCCCGTCGAACAGCTCCTCGACGCGGACGCGCGCCTGCCGGCAGAACGCGTCGGCGAGCAGCAGCGCGGACTTCCCGGGCGCCGTCGCGGCCCCCGCGCCGTCCGCGCCCGTGCTCGCGAGCGGCCCCTCGGCGGACGCGTCGGCGTGGGCGCGCACGCAGACCGCGCTCATCGCGAACAGCTCGGCGCCGATGTCGACCATGCGGCCGAGGAACCCCTGCCGGTACTCAAGGCCGCCCTGCCAGCGCCCCGCCGCGTAGAAGGTCGACCGGGCCAGCTTGCGGGACGCCCGCTCCACGTACCGCAGGTGCCGGGCCAGCGGGCCGAACTCGGCGTAGGCGTTCGGGCGGTGCCCGGCGCCGGTGACGAGCGTCGGCAGCCAGCGCGCGTAGAATCCGCCCGCCTTCGCCGCGGCCCGTGCCTTCGCCCCGGTGGAGGCCTCCGGGTCGATGATGTCGCCGGCCACCGACAGGTGCGCGTCGACGGCCTCGCGGGCGATCAGCAGGTGCATGATCTCGCTGGAGCCCTCGAAGATCCGGTTGATGCGCAGGTCGCGCAGCAGCTGCTCGGCGGGCACGCCGCGCTCGCCGCGCGCCGCGAGCGACTCGGCCGTCTCGTAGCCGCGGCCGCCGCGCAGCTGCACCAGCTCGTCGGCGACGCGGCACGCCATCTCCGACGACCACAGCTTGGCCAGGGCCGCCTCGATCCGGACGTCGCCCCGCTCGTCGTCGGCGAGCTGGCCGGACAGGTCGAGCATCGCCTCCATCGCGTACGCGGTCGCCGCGATGAACGCGATCTTGGTGGCGACGGCCTCGTGCCCCCCGACCGGCCGGCCCCACTGCACCCGCTCCCTCGACCACTGCCGCGCGATCCCGGCGGCCCACTTGCCGCCCGCGGCGCAGATCGCGGGCAGCGACAGCCGGCCGGTGTTGAGGGTGGTCAGCGCGATCTTCAGGCCCGCGCCCTCCGCGCCGATCAGGTTCGCCTTCGGGACGCGCACGTCGTGGAACCGCGTGACGCCGTTCTCGATGCCGCGCAGCCCCATGAACGCGTTGCGGTTCTCGACGGTGATGCCGGGCGAGTCCATGTCCACGATGAACGCCGAGATGCCGCCCCGGTGCCCTTCCGACTTCGGCACGCGCGCCATCACCACGACGAGGTCGGCCACGACGCCGTTGGTCGTCCACAGCTTGACGCCGTTGAGGACGTAGTCGTCGCCGTCCGGCACGGCGGTGGCGCCCAGCCGCGCCGGGTCGGACCCGACGTCGGGCTCGGTGAGCAGGAACGCGCTGACCTCCCGGGCGCAGCGCGGCAGCCACGCGTCCTTCTGCTCGCGGGTGCCGAACATCTTGACCGGCTGCGGGACGCCGATCGACTGGTGCGCCGACAGCAGCGCGCCGAGCGCCGGGCTGACCGACCCGACGAGCATCAGCGCGCGGCCGTAGTAGAGTTGGCTGAGCCCGAGCCCGCCGTACTTCTCGGGGATCTTCATGCCGAGCGCGCCGAGGTCGCGCAGGCCCCGCACGACCTCGTCCGGGATGCGCGCCTCCCGCTCGATCCGCGCCGGGTCGACCTCGGCGGCGCAGAACCGCGAGAGCCGGGCGAGGAACTCCTCGCCCTTCGCCCGCTGGTCGTCCGGCGGACGGGGATGCGGGTGGACCAGATCGAGGCGGAGGTCGCCGAGGAACAGCTGCTTGCCGAAGCTCGGCAGCCGCCATTCGCTCTCGCGGGCCTCCTCGGCCACCTTGCGGGCCGTCCGCTCGTCGACGTGCTCGTGGGTGCGCTGGCTCATGGCATCGGAATTTCCCGTGGCCGGAGGAGGAAACCCCGCCCGCGTCGCGGCGCGCGGCCGTACAAGGCGATTCGGGGTGAGATGCAACCTTTTATGGGGGACGGCGCATCAGGAGGATGTGGAGCAGTCGAGGAGCGCGCGGACGGCGAGCCGTGACGACGAGTTCACCGCCTACGTGACGGCCCGGATGGCCTGGTTACGGCGGGTCGCGTACCTGCTGTGCCAGGACTGGCACCGGGCGGACGACCTCGTCCAGTCCGCGATCACGCGCCTGTACCTGCACTGGCGGAGGGCCTCGGCGGCCGAGAACCCCGACGGGTACGCGCGGACGGTGCTGGTCAGGGTGTTCCTCGCCGAGCAGCGGGGCGGGTGGCGGCAGCGGGTCCGGACCGTCGAGCGGATACCGGAGGAGGCCGCCGAGCCCGCCGACCACGAGGGCCGGCTGGACCTGCGGGAGGCGCTGGCGGCCCTGCCGCCGAGGCAGCGGGCCGCCGTGGTGCTGCGGTTCTACTGCGACCTGTCGATCGAGCAGGCCGCCGACGCCCTGAACTGCTCGACCGGGACGGTCAAGAGCCAGACCGCGCGCGGGCTGGACGCGCTGCGCCGCGCGCTGGAGCCGGCGCGGGATCTCGCGGAAGGGGAGAAGCGGGTATGAACGACCTCAAGGAGAGGCTGGAGCGCCTCGCGGACGCCCCCGCCCCCGCTCCGGTCGTGGACGTCGCGGCGGCGATGGCGCGGGCGCGGCGGATCCGGCGGACGAGGCGCGCCGCCGTCGCGGCCGTCGCCGTGGGGGTCGTGGCGGGCGTCGCCGGGATCACGGTGGTCCCCTCGTCTCCGGAGGAGCGTCCGAGCGCGGTGGCCGGGCCGTCCAGGTTTCCGAGCCCGCTGGTCGAGAAGGCCGCGTTCGGGTGGCTGCCCCCCGGCTACACGCGGACCCGGGTGGCACAGGACGACCAGCGTACGACGGTGTTCACGGTGTCCGCCGGGCGCGGGGCGGGCAGCACGGCGATCGAGCTGAGCGTGGGCCCTCCCGGCCTCTCGCCCGGCGTACCGCGGCTGCCGGGAGGCGGGAGAGGGCACCTGACGAAGGCCGCGCCGGTCAACGGGCGGCCCGCCTACTGGTCGATCGAGCCCGGCGGGCCGGGGTCGGACCAGGTGCCGGCCGAGTTCCGCTGGGAGTACCGGCCGAAGAGCTGGGCGGTGCTGACGGTCGGCGACCGCGCCGCGGCCGACCCGGCGACCGTCCAGCGCATCGCGGCGGGGGTGACGTTCGGAGGCGACCGCCCGGCGGCGTTCCCCGTGCGCGTCACCGGGCTCCCGGACGGGCTCAAGACGACGACGGCCTGGGTCACCACGTCCGCGGAGGCCCTGATCTCGCTCGCCGTCCCCGGCCGGGACGGCGACCTGCTCATCTCGCTGCACCCGGCCGCCGTGCGAAGGGGCGGGCCGACCCAGACCAACACCACCGTCGACGGGCATCCGGCGTTCGACACGCGGCTGCCGCACACCGGGCCGCAGATCGGTCTGGTGCCCAGGTCGGGGTCGCAGATCCTCAAGGTCTACGGAGTGCGCGGGTTCGACATCGACATCCAGGCGACCGGCGAGCCGCTGCGCCGCCTCCAGGCCGGAGGCGGGCTGACGGGCCTGTACCACCGGACCAGGCCGCTCGGCACCGACCCCGCGCGGTGGACGGCGGAACCGCTCCGCTGAGCGTCCGTTTTGTGCCTGGGGCGTAGTTCGGCGATGCTTGGGGAGTGTCAACGGAGACTCTGAACAGCGCCGCCGAGCTGCGCGCCTTCCTGCACGGCCTTCCCGGCGTGGACCGGGTGGGCGCCGAGGAGCGGGCGGCGCGGCTCGCCACCCGGTCGATCAAGACCTCGGCCAAGGCCGAGGCGATCGACCTGGCGATCTCGATGGTGGACCTGACCACGCTGGAGGGCGCGGACACGGCGGGGAAGGTGCGGGCGCTGTGCGCCAAGGCCGCCCATCCGGACCCGTCCGACGCCTCGGTGCCGAAGGTGGCCGCGGTCTGCGTGTACCCCGACATGGTCGAGGTCGCGGTCCGGGCCCTGCGCGGGACGGGGGTCGGCGTCGCGAGCGTGGCGACCGCCTTCCCCTCCGGCCGGGCGCCGATGGAGGCCAAGCTCGCCGACACCCGGGCCGCGGTGGAGGCGGGTGCCGCCGAGATCGACATGGTGATCGACCGGGGCGCGTTCCTGTCGGGGGACTACGCCAAGGTCTTCGACGAGATCGTCGCGGTCAAGGAAGCGTGCGGAGCCGCGCACCTCAAGGTGATCCTCGAGACCGGCGAGCTGGCCACCTACGACAACGTGCGGCGGGCCTCCTGGCTCGCGATGCGGGCCGGCGCGGACTTCATCAAGACCTCGACCGGGAAGGTGTCGCCCGCGGCGACGCTGCCGGTCACGCTGGTCATGCTGGAGGCCGTCCGCGACTACCGGGCCGCCACCGGGCGGCAGGTCGGGGTCAAGCCCGCGGGCGGGATCCGCACCACCAAGGACGCGATCAAGTACCTGGTGCTGGTGAACGAGACCGCCGGCCCCGACTGGCTGACGCCCGAGTGGTTCCGGCTGGGGGCCTCCTCGGTGCTGAACGACCTGCTGATGCAGCGCCGCAAGCTCGCCACCGGGGTGTACTCCGGTCCCGACTACTTCACGCTGGACTGATCATGGTTTTCGAGTACGCGCCGGCACCCGAGTCCCGGTCCGTCGTCGACATCCGCGGCTCCTACGGGCTGTTCGTCGACGGCGAGTTCACCGAGGGGCACGGCGAGCCGTTCAAGTCGATCAACCCGGCCGACGAGAGCGTCCTGGCCGACATCGCGTGCGCCGACGAGGCGGACGTCGACCGCGCCGTGCGGGCCGCCCGCACCGCCTACGACAAGGTCTGGGGCCCCATGCCCGGGACCGAGCGCGCCAAGTACCTGTACCGGATCGCGCGGATCGTCCAGGAGCGGGCGCGGGAGCTGGCCGTCCTGGAGTCGATCGACAACGGCAAGCCGATCCGCGAGTCGCGGGACGTGGACGTGCCGCTGGTGGCCGCGTGGTTCTTCTACTACGCGGGCTGGGCCGACAAGCTGCGCCACGCCGGTTTCGGGCCCGACCCGAGGCCCGTCGGGGTGGCCGGGCAGGTCATCCCGTGGAACTTCCCGCTGCTGATGCTGGCCTGGAAGATCGCCCCCGCGCTGGCGTGCGGCAACACCGTCGTCCTCAAGCCGGCGGAGACCACGCCGCTCACGGCGCTGCTGTTCGCCGACATCTGCCGCCAGGCCGAGCTTCCGCCCGGCGTGGTCAACATCGTCACCGGCGCCGGCGAGACCGGCGCGGCCCTGGTGGCGCACCCGGGCGTCGACAAGGTCGCCTTCACCGGCTCCACCGACGTCGGCCGCCAGATCGCCCGCACCCTCGCGGGGACGGGCCGGAGGCTGACGCTGGAGCTCGGCGGCAAGGCCGCCAACATCGTCTACGCGGACGCCGCGCTCGACCAGGCCGTCGAGGGCATCGTCAACGGGATCTTCTTCAACCAGGGGCACGTGTGCTGCGCCGGGTCGCGGCTGCTGGTGCAGGAGTCGGTCGCCGAGGAGGTCCTGGAGCGGCTCAAGGCGCGGATGGCGACCCTGCGGGTCGGCGACCCCCTCGACAAGAACACCGACATCGGGGCGATCAACTCCGCCGAGCAGCTGGCGCGGATCCGGGAGCTGGCCGGCGCCGGCGAGGCCGAGGGCGCCGAGCGGTGGTCGCCGCCGTGCGAGCTGCCGTCCCAGGGGTTCTGGTTCGCGCCCACCCTGTTCACCGGGGTTGCGCAATCGCACCGGATCGCCCAGGAGGAGATCTTCGGGCCCGTCCTGTCCGTGCTGACGTTCCGCACTCCGGAGGAGGCCGTCACCAAGGCCAACAACACCCCGTACGGGCTGTCGGCGGGCATCTGGACCGAGAAGGGGTCGCAGATCCTGTGGACGGCCCAGCGGCTGCGGGCCGGGGTCGTGTGGGCCAACACGTTCAACAAGTTCGACCCGGCCTCCCCGTTCGGCGGCTACAAGGAATCGGGGTTCGGCCGCGAGGGCGGACGCCACGGACTGGAGGCCTACCTCAATGCCTGACCGTCTCGCCGTCCGCAAGACCTACAAGCTGTACATCGGGGGCGCGTTCCCCCGGTCCGAATCCGGCAGGTCCTACCCCGTGACCGACTCCAAGGGCCGCTTCCTCGCCAACGCCTCCCAGGCGTCCCGCAAGGACGCCCGCGACGCCGTGGTCGCCGCCCGCAAGGCCTTCCCCGGCTGGTCCGGGCGCACCGCCTACAACCGCGGCCAGATCCTCTACCGGATCGCCGAGATGCTGGAGGGCCGCCGCGACCAGTTCGTGGACGAGCTGCGCCAGGCCGGGGCGTCGAAGGGCGCCGCCGGGACGCAGGTCGACGCCGCCGTCGACCGCTGGGTCTGGTACGCGGGCTGGGCCGACAAGCTGAGCGCCGTCGCCGGGGCCGCCAACCCCGTGTCCGGGCCGTTCTTCAACTTCTCCACGCCAGAGCCGACCGGCGTCGTCGCCGTCGTCGCGCCCGACTCACCGCTGCTCGGCCTGGTCTCCGTCCTGGCCCCGGTCATCGTGTCCGGCAACACGGCCGTGGTGGTCGCCTCCGAGCCGGCGCCGCTGCCGTCCATCACCCTGGCCGAGGTGCTGGCCACCTCCGACCTGCCGGGAGGCGTCGTCAACCTCCTCACGGGCCGCCGCACCGAGATCGCGCCCTGGCTGGCGGCCCACATGGACGTCAACGCCGTCGACCTCGCCGGCGTGCTCCCCGAGCACGTCCGGGAACTGGAGGAGAAGTCGGCCGAGAACCTCAAGAGGGTCCTGCCTCCCACGGAAGACGACTGGACGGGCGAGCCGGGAACCGCGCGTATGACCGCGTTCCTGGAGACCAAGACCGTTTGGCATCCGGTGGGCGTCTGAGTTGAAAATGACGCTGCGTGTGTAGAGGGTCACGAAGTGTGGAATAGATCTCCCCGTAACTGATCACAGTGGGGGGAGATCAGTGCCTACCAAGACCGCATCGCGTACGGCGAGCCGAGGGACGGCCGCGCGTACGAAGAGCACATCAGCGACCAAGTCCACCGCCGCCAGGAAACCGGCGGCCAGACGGACCTCGGCGGCGAAGGCGCCGTCGCGGTCCACGACCAGCCGCACGACGAGCCGCACGACCGCGGCCAGGAGCCGCACGACCGCGGCCAGGAGCAGCACGGCGAGGAAGCCGGCCGCGTCCAGCCGGTCGTCGGCCTCGTCGTCGGCGGCCGCGACCCGCGTCACCAAGGCTGCGAGCCAGGCCAAGACCGCCGCGACCCAGATGAAGTCGGTGGCGACCAAGGCCTCCTCGTCGGCCAAGGCGATGACGGCGATGACCAAGGCGATGACCAGCGCGACCAAGGCCATGTCCGACGCCGCCAAGGCGATGGACGCGGCGGCGAAGGTCATCACCACCACCGCCAAGTCGACCGGGACGCGCACCACGACGGCGCGCCGGACCGCGGCGAGCAAGAACGGCACCGGACGGCCCACGGCCCGCAAGTCCACCGCGGCGGCGTCCAGCCGCTCCAGGACGACGGCGTCGGCCCGGACGGGCACGAAGTCGACGACGGCGCGCAAGACCACGTCGAGGGCGTCCACGTCCCGCACGTCGGGCACGTCCCGGACGGCGGCCGCGTCCAAGACCGCGGGCACGGCCCGCAAGACGGCCGCGCCCAAGTCCAGGACGAGCGCCGCGCGCAAGTCGACGTCGTCGCGCACGACCGCGAGCACCAGGTCGGGCACCGCCAAGGGGTCGGCCAGATCGGGGACGACCAAGTCCGCGACCTCGGCTCGCAAGACTCCGGCGCGGACGAGCACCGCACGCACCAGTACCGCACGCACCAGTACCGCACGCACCAGTACCGCACGCACCGGTACCGCGCGGACGAGCGCGGGGCGGGCGGCCGCGGCGCGGCCCGCACCGCCCTCGTCACCGGTCGTGGAGCCGAAGACCGATCCGCTCCAGCACTCGACTCGGACGGACGGTGGTTTCCTGAGCGGGCTCACCGACCGCCTCGGCCGCGAGCACTGACGGCCGATGGACGAGAAGGACATCCTGGCCCGCATCGACCAGTACGTGGGGGAGGAGCGGCGGCTCCGGGAGCGGTACCAGCGCGACGAACTGGACCGGGAGGAGGAGCACCGGCGGCTGGAGCGGCTGGAGGTCGCGCTCGACCAGTGCTGGGACCTGCTGCGCCGCCGCCGGGCCCGGCTGGAGGCCGGTGAGGACCCCGGCGGCGCCGAGGTCCGGCCGCCGGACGAGGTCGAAGGCTACCTGCAGTGACGCCGCCTCGATCGAGGCGCCCGCTGCGGTTCGGCCTGTCCCTCGCGCCGGACTCCGCCGCTCCGCTGGTGCGCACCGCGCAGGAGGCGGACCGTTACGGGCTCGACCTGCTCGGCGTCCGCGACGAGCCGTACCGGCGCGACACCGCCGACGCGCTCACGCTGATGGCGGCCGTGCTGGCCGCCACGTCCCGGATCCGGGCCCTGCCCGCGGTGGCGTGCCTGCCGCTGCGCTCGCCCGCCGCGCTCGCCAAGGCGATCGCGACGATGGACCGGCTCAGCGGCGGCCGTGCCGAACTCGGGCTCGGCACGGGGATGTCGGCGCGCGGCATCGAGGCGTACGGGGGCCCGCGCCTGGACGGCAGGGCGTCGCGGCGGGCCCTGGAGGAGGCCGTGCAGCTCATCCGGCTGCACTGGAGCGACCAGAACGGGCTGCGGTTCGCGGGCGAGCACTACCGGTTCGCGGCCGCGCAGGCGGGCCCCGCGCCCGCGCACCAGATCGGCATCTGGCTCGGCGTCACCGGCCCGCGCGGGCTCGACCTCGCCGGACGGGTCGCCGACGGCTGGATCGCGCCGTCCTCGCTCGTCCCGCCGAAGCGGCTCGCCGAGGGGCAGCGCCGCCTCGACGACGCCGCGGCGCGGGTGGGGCGCAGGCCCGCCGAGATCCGCCGCCTCTACGTCCTCGAGGGCGTCGTTGACGGGCGGGAGTCCCGGGGCTTCCTGCACGGCCCGCCGCGCCAGTGGATCTACGAGCTGACCGAGCTGGCCGTCGGCCACGGGGTCGACTCGTTCCTGTACGGCGGCAGCCTGGAGCAGCTTCCGGTGTTCGCCCTGGAGATCGTTCCGGCCGTTCGGGAGCAGGTCACCCGCGAACGGGCGGGGGCGGCCCAGGGGAACGGCCCGGCGCGGGCCCCGGCACGGGCCGGTGAGCACTCACCGCACGGCACGAGCGTGTCGTGAAGTGAGGGCGCGCGGACCCTGGGGCGGTGCCGACAGGGCCCGCTCCGTCACATGCGTTCCGGGGTGGGGACGCCGAGGAGGCCGAGGCCGGTGACGAGCGTGCGCAGGGTCGCCGCGCACAGCGCCATCCGCGACGCCTTCGTCTCCTCGTCGGGGGCCTTCAGGACCGGGCAGTTCTCGTAGAACGTCGTGTAGGCGTCGGCGACCGAGTAGACGTAGCTCGCCAGCCGGTGCGGCTCGGCGGTCTCACCGGCCTGCTTCAGCACCGCGCCGAACCCGAGCAGCTCCAGCGCGAGCGCGCGCTCGGCCGGGTGGGTGAGCACGATCGGGCCGGTCGCCTCCTCGGGCGCGAGGCCGCCCTTCCGGAAGATCGACCGGATCCGCGCGGTCGCGTACTGCAGGTACGGGCCGGTCTTGCCGTTGAACGAGATCATCCGGTCGAGGTCGAAGACGTACTCGCTGTCGCGCGCCACCGACAGGTCGGCGTACTTCACCGCGCCCATGCCGACCGCCTCGACGATCCCGGCCCGGGCCCGGTCGTCGAACGGCTCGTCGTGCTGGATCTCGTCGAACACGGCGCCGGCCCGCTCGACCGCCTCGTCCAGCAGCTCCGACAGCTTGACGGTGCCGCCGGCCCGGGTCCGCAGGATCTTGCCGTCGGTGCCGAGGACGTTGCCGATCTGCGCGTGCTCGGCCTTGACCTCGTCGTTCAGCCAGCCCGCCATCCGCGCGACGGCGAACACCATCTGGAAGTGCAGCGCCTGCGGCGCGCCCACCACGTAGATCATCCGGTCGACGTGCTCGGTGTCGACCCGGTACCGGATCGTCGCGAGGTCGGTGGTGGAGTAGTTGTAGCCGCCGTCGCTCTTGCGGATGATCACCGGGAGGGGCTCGCCCTCCCGGCCGGTGAACCCGGGCGGGAACGCGCACAGCGCCCCGTCGCTGATGACCGCGATGCCCTTGTCCTCCAGCTCCTGGGCGGTCGGGGCCAGCAGGTCGTTGTAGTAGCTCTCGCCCTTGATGTCGTCGTCGGTGAGGGTGACGCCGAGCTGCCCGTAGACGGCGTTGAAGTACCGCTTGGAGACCTCGACGAGGATGTTCCAGAGCCGCATCGTCTCGGCGTCGCCCGCCTGGAGCGCGACGACCCGCCGCCGGGACCGGTCGGCGAACGACTCGTCGCCGTCGAACTTGTGCCGCGCGGCCTGGTAGAACGCCGTCAGGTCGCGGACGGAGGAGTCGTCGCGGGCGGCGGCGTCCTCACCGAGGTCGAGCAGGTGCTCGATCAGCATGCCGAACGGGGTGCCCCAGTCGCCGACGTGGTTGTCCCGGACGACCTCGTGCCCGAGGAAGGCCAGGATCCGCGCGATCGCGTCACCGACGATCGTGGTCCGCAGGTGCCCGACGTGCATCTCCTTCGCCACGTTCGGGGAGGAGTACTCGACGACGACCTTCTGCGGCTTGCCGGCGAGGGGGACGGCGAGCCGCTCGTCCTCCAGGGCCCGCTGCGCCTCCCCGGCGATCCACCCGTCGCTGAGCGTCAGGTTGATGAAGCCGGGACCGCTGACCCGCACGTCCGACACCACGCCGGCGGTGTCGAGGTTCGCCACGATCTCGTCGGCCACGTCTCGCGGCTTGCGGCCCAGCTTCTTGGCCAGCGGCAGCGCCACGTTGGCCTGAAGGTCGGCGAACTGCGACGGCCGGATGACCGGGTCGGTGTCCGCGTGGGACGGTCCGAAGGCGGCGCTCAGCGCGGCCTGGACCCGGGCGGCGAGTACGAGTTGCGGATCGGGCATGTTCCAAGGTTATCGGCGCCGCACCGGCCCCCGGAATCGGTTTAGCCCGAGCTAGGCCCCGGTGGGGGCTCTTTGCGGTCGGGGACGGTGTCCGCGGCGGGGGAGGGGACCTCCGGCACCTTCTCGGCGGGCCGCTCGGACGGCCTGTCGCCCGGCCTGTCGGCGGGCCTGTCGGCGGGCCTGTCGGCGGGCCTGTCGGCGTCGCGCTCGCCGTGCGTCCAGCGCCCGAACCGGGAGGTGCGGGTCGCGGCGACCTGCTCGCGGATCCGCTCGACGATCCGTCCGGCGGCCAGCCGGTGCGCGAGGTCGCAGGCCGAGGTGATGGCGCGGGCGCGGGCGGCGCCGTGCGCGATCACGACCGTCCCGTTCAGGCCGAGCAGGACGCCGCCGCCGTAGGTGTCGGGGTCGAGGCGGTCGCGCAGTTCCTGGAGGCGGCGCCGCTGGAGCAGCGCGCCCATCCGCGCGGCGGCGGTCGAGGTCATCGCGTCGCGGATCTCGGCGAACGCGGTGGCGACGGTGCCCTCCACGGTCTTGAGCGCCACGTTGCCGGTGAACCCGTCGGCGACGATGACGTCGACGCGCCCGCTGAGCAGGTCGTGGCCCTCCACGTTCCCGGCGAACTCGATGCCGTGGCTGCCGCTCGCGAGCAGTTCGTGGGCCCGCTTGGTGAGCTTGTTGCCCTTGCCCGGCTCGGCGCCGATGTTGAGCAGGCCCACGGACGGGCGGTCCACCCCGAGCAGGATCTGCGCGTACGCGGTGCCGAGCGCCGCGAACTGGACGAGCCCCTCGGGCTTGACGTCCGCGGTGGCGCCCGCGTCCAGCAGGATCGTGGGGCGCGGCCGAGTCGGGAGCGCGACCGCGATCGCCGGCCGCATCACGCCCTGCTGGCCCTTGAGCCGCAGCCGCGAGGTCGCCACCACTCCGGCGGTGCTGCCCGCCGACACCAGCGCCGACGCGCGCCCCTGCTTGATCAGGTGGCAGGCGATCGCGATGGACGAGCGGGGCTTGCGCCAGCTCGCGAGCGCGCCCTCGCCCATGTCCAGGGCCTCGTCGGCGTGCACGATGGGGATCGTGCCGAGGACGCCGTGCAGGTCGAGCTCCCGCCGGATCCGCGCGGCCCGCCCGACCAGCACCAGCCGGACGCCGTGCTCGCGAACCGCGGTCACCGCGCCCTCGATGATCTCCTCGGGGGCGTGGTCGCCGCCCATCGTGTCGACCGCGATCGGCAACGGCCGCACCGTCGCCGGGCGGCGCGGCGCGGGGCGGGGCGCCTGGGTCCGGGGCGGTGCCGTGCGCGGCGGCGCGGGGCGCCGCTCCGCCGGTCGGGGCGCCGCCGGGACGGGCGCCGCCGGGCCGGGCGCCGCCGGGACGGGCTCCGCTGGGCGGGGCGGCACGGGACGCGACGGCTCGCCAGTGCCGGTCATGGCCGCTCCAGGAGGACGAAAGGGAACACGGTGGGCCGCAAGAACGCAGCTCATCGCATCGTATGGCGTCCTTTCACCTGCCTTGGCGCCCCACGCCCGGAGTGGCGATCCTCACGCCGCCCGCCCTAGCCGTCCTTGTTGAGGCAGTCGGCGCCCAGGCAGTCGGCGTTCTCCACGACCGGGCGGCCGCCCACGAGGATCGTGTAGTTGTTCTTGCTGCTCTCCTGCTCGCCGGTCCCGATGACCTCGACCGGCTTCCTGTCGGCGGTCGTGCCGGTACAGGAGACCCGCATCTTCTTCTTCGTCCAGCCCGGCAGGTCGGTGCACCGCAGCGGCGCCCCCAGTTGCACGCCGTGCTTGTGCAGCTCGGCGGCGGCGGTCACGGGGAGCGCCCTTCGCAGCGCGCCCTGCGTCTTGTACTGCAGTTCCTGGCCGCCCGACAGCAGCAGGAACGCGCCGCCGCTGACGGCGGCGACCACGAAGAGCGCTGCGGACGCCAGGATCATGGCCTTCCTGCGGCCGATCTTGAGGCGCGGCATCTTCACGCTGGGAATCTTCACACCCGCTACGTCACCGACCGTACGGGGTCATATGCGTTCGGTGGTGGGTTTTTCCCTTGAGTATGCGGATTCGTTGCCAGGTCAGCCGTTCGGATGCTCGCAGCCGAGCCCGAGGCAGTCCTTGCGGAGCACCTCGCGCCCGCCGACGGTGACGACGTAGGACTCCAGCGGGCGTTCGGTGTCGGCGTCGTGGGCGACGCCCTCCACGACGACCGGCTCCCCGGTCGAGGTCACGGCCGTGCAGTCGACCCGCACCACGGAGTCGGTCTCGCGGCCCGGGGACTCGCACTCGGGGCGCTCCTGCAACTCGATGCCCCGCGCGGCCAGTTCGTCCACGACCCCGTCGGTGACGGCGTTGCGGTAGGCCCCGTCCGAGATCCGCTGCATGACCTTGCAGCCGGACATCGTCAGGGCGAGCAGCACGGCGAGCACGACGGGGGGAAGGCGTCTCACGCGGCCCCCTCCAGGCGGTCGAGGGCGGCGACCGCGTCGGCGACGGCGTCGGGACGGTCGAGGGCGACCATGTGCAGGGCGTCCGGCAGTTCGATCCGGGTGCCGTGCGGGCTCATGGAGGCGAGCCGCGCGTGCGCCTCGGCCCAGCGGCGCTTGCGGTCGTCGCCGTCCACGTCCCCGAGCGCGGTCACCACGGCCAGCGGGACGGGCGGGAAGGGGCGGCGCCCGCGCAGCCCGGCCAGGTCGGCGGCCATCTCCCGGTAGGCGAGATCCTCGGCGAGGACCGTGCCGACCACCGTGCCGCGCCCGTACACCGAGCGCACGACCGCCTCGGGGGCGGTGTCGCCGCGGCGGCTGGTGCGCCTCAGGATCGCCCGGCGCCCGAACGGCCCGGCGACCCTCGCCAGCCGGGTGGCGCCGAGCACCGCGCCCGCCGCCGTGGCGAGCGGGGTCAGCGCGGCGGCCAGCCGCACGGGCACCCACGCCTCGTGCTCGTAGCTCGGGTCGAGCAGCACCAGGCCCCGCACGAGCCTCGGACGCGTCCTCGCGAGCGCCTCGGCGGCGAACGCGGCCATCGAGTGCGCGAGGACCGCCACCGGCCGGCCCGCCCGCCGCGCCAGCGCCTCCAAGATCGCGGTGTCGCGGCGCAGCGACGGCGGCGCGGTCGCGGACGGGCTGAGCCCGAGGCCCGGACGGTCGAAGACGGTCACCCGGTGCCCCTCCCGGAGCAGCGCGACGGACGGCTCCCAGTCGAACCAGGCGCCGCCGAGCCCGGAGGCGAGCAGCAGCGGCGGCCCGTCCGCCGGACCCGACTCGACGACGTGCACCTGCTCGCGCCCCACGTTGACGATCTCGCCCACGCCGCCCGCCTCCCCGTCCGCGCGACTCACAGGCACGCCCCCTCCGGCGCCGCCGAGGTCTCCCGAGCCTCCCGCGCCGCGCCGCGCCGGTCGGAGTACAGCGCCCACGCGATGGTCAGCAGCCCCAGGCACAGGATGCCGATCTGGACGCGCTGGACGATCCCGAGCCACTGGCCGACGTACATCGCCACCAGGGTGCCCAGCGCGGCGACCGACTCGGCGAGCGCCAGCAGCCAGCCCCAGCGCGCCAGGGCGGGCCACCAGCCGTACCGGCGGGCGGCGAGCGACAGCAGCAGCAGCGCCGCCACCCCGCAGACGATCACGGCGCTGCTGGTCACCGAGTGGAACTCGTGGGAGAAGGACACGTGCTCGGAGCGCTCCCGGAGGGCGCACCAGGTCTCCAGGCTCGGGGCGCAGTCCAGGGGGAAGGACGCGTCGCCGATGGCGCACACGCCGAACAGGCCGAGGAACACCCACCCGGCCGTGGCGAGGGGCTTGCGGGTGAGCCTGCGCAGCGTCCCGGCGGCCACCAGGATCGACAGCACGCCGGTGACGAGGTCGCCGGCGCTGTAGACGAGGTGGTACGGCTGGTCGGAGGCCGAGAGCTCGCTCACGTAGCCGTTGAAGAAGTCCAGCTTGGGGCTGAGGAGGTTCTCCAGCAGGAAGCTGGCGTAGGTGATCGACGCCAGCCCGGCGAGGACGATCAGGCGCATGGGGACGGCACCCGGCCCGCCCCGCTCGTCAAGGTCCACCCGGCCCCCTCACGCCCGCACGGGTTCCCGCGCGCCGATCGGTCCTACCCGCCCCAGTATTTCCGAACCGGTCGCGGCTGTGTGACCTGGGTGGGCGTTAGCGGAGTATCCGCTGGCCGAGGCCTTAACGGAATCTGGTGGAGAAGTTGACGTCCCGTAGTCGTTGTACAAGGCATGGGGAGTCCACGATGATGACGAGGCGATTTGTCGGGATCGTCCTGACCTCGTCTTTGTCCGTGGCGCGCAGGGGGTATCAATTCGGCATGAACACGTCCCAAACGGTTGAATGGGGGTGTCCCGAGCAGTTCTGATCACGTTCCGTGACGGCGCCCGGGGCGCGCTTCCCCCGCTGACAGCAAGGAGTACCAACACGTGACACTGGTGAACGACGCGGCTCCCGCAGTGCGATCCACCGGTCGCAAGTTCCGCGCCTTCACGGCGAAGCACCTCGACGAGCTCACCGCTCGCGCGGGGCTCACGCCCGCGCAGCGGCTCGCGACCCGGGCGGTTGCGACGGTCCTGCCGTTCCGGACGAACGCCTACGTCATCGAGGAGCTCATCGACTGGTCGGCCGCGCCCGACGATCCGATCTACCGGCTCGTCTTCCCGCAGGAGGACATGCTCCCCGCGCAGGACGTCGCGCTCCTGTCGGACCTGCTCCGCCGCGAGGCGCCCAAGGCCGAGATCGAGGCCGCCGCCCACGCGGTGCGGATGCGGCTGAACCCGCATCCGGCGGGCCAGATGGAGCTGAACATCCCGAGCTTCGGCGACGGCAAGATCCCCGGCATGCAGCACAAGTACGACGAGACCGTGCTGTACTTCCCCAAGCAGGGACAGACGTGCCACGCGTACTGCACCTACTGCTTCCGCTGGGCCCAGTTCGTCGGCGAGGCCGACCTGAAGATGGCCGGGGACGAGCCCGCCGCGCTCCGCGACTACCTCCTCGCGCACCCCGAGGTGACGAGCGTCCTGTTCACCGGCGGCGACGCCATGATCATGGGCGAGCCGGTGCTGCGCCGCTACGTCGAGCCGCTGCTCGACCTCGACCAGCTCGAATCCATCCGGATCGGGACCAAGTCGCTGGCGTACTGGCCCCAGAAGTTCGTCACCGACCCCGACGCCGACGACATGCTCCGGCTGTTCGAGCAGGTCGTGGCCTCGGGCAAGAACCTGGCCTTCATGGCGCACTTCACCCACCCGCGCGAGCTGGAACCCCTCATGGTCACCGAGGCGTGCCGCCGCATCCGCGACACCGGCGCGGTCATCCGCACCCAGGCGCCGCTGATCCGGATGATCAACGACGACGCGGCCACCTGGGAGACCATGTGGCGCACCCAGACGCGGATGGGCCTCGTGCCCTACTACATGTTCGTCGAGCGCGACACCGGGCCGCGGGACTACTTCGCCGTCCCCCTCGCGCGGGCGCACGAGATCTTCCGCGACGCCTACAAGAACGTCTCCGGGCTGTCCCGGACCGTCCGCGGGCCGTCCATGTCGGCGACGCCCGGCAAGGTCTGCGTGGACGGGGTCGTCGAACTGGCGGGCCAGAAGGCCTTCGCGCTGCACTTCATCCAGTGCCGCGACGCCGACCTCGTCGGCAGGCCCTTCTTCGCGCAGTACGACCCCGAGGCGATCTGGCTGGACGACCTCAAGCCCGCCTTCGCCGACCGCTTCCCCTGGCAGGAGTGACCCGCCCGGTGGCGTGTCCGCCGGTCTCCGCCTGCCGCGGGGCGGGCACGCCACCCCCCTTTCAGCGCAGAGGACGGACGAGGCAGAGGCAGGCGGCCAGCGTGGCGGCGCCGCACAGCGCCATGACGTGGCCGGGCGCCATGACCTCGCCCAGGGCCCCCGCAGCGCCGATGCCGACGGCCTGGCCGGTCATGAGGCCGCTGCCGTAGAGGCCGATCCCCTGCCCGCGGATCTCCTCGGGCACCGCGTCCACGAGGCGGCGCTGGACGACCAGCTCGTAGCCGAGCCCGCACGTCCCCGCCGCCATCAGCCCGCAGGCCGCCGCCAGTCCCGGCTCGAAGGCGAACAGCAGGAGCGGGGCGCCGGTCAGGGCGGCCAGCGGCAGCGCGAGCCGCTCCCGCAGGTCCGGGCGGATCCAGCGGCCCGCCACGAGGTTGCCCGCGAGCATCCCGGCCGCCGCAGCCGACAGCAGCAGCCCGGCGGCGCCCGGGTGCCCCAGGCTCCCCGCGTAGGGGACCGCGACGCCCTCGGCCCCCACCGACAGTGAGATCGGCAGCCAGCCGGCCAGGAGCAGCCCGCGCGTCGTGCGGCCGCCCAGCAGGAGCCGGTTGGTCCGCCACGTCGCCCGGGCCGTCCCGGTGGACGCGCCCCGGGTGGAGGCCGGGGTGTCCGGGAGGCGGAAGCGGGCGAGGCCCGCGGCGAGGGCGGCGCCGGCGGCCGAGAGCCAGAGCGCCCCCGACGGGGTGAGCACCGCCAGCAGCAGCCCGCCCGCGGCCTGGCCGGCGATCTGCGCGCCGGCGCTGGTCATCGTGAACAGCGACCGGCCGAGCACGTAGCCGTCCCCGGGGAGCAGGGCGGGGAGCCGGGCCTGGACGCTCGCGCCGCCGACCGGCGCGAACAGCCCCACCGCGACGAGCAGCGCCATGACCACCGGCAACGGGAGCCCGCCCACCGCGAGGACGGCCGTGACCGCCAGGCGCAGCAGGTGGTAGCCGGTCAGCAGCCGCCGCGGCGGGACGCGGTCGGCGAGCGAGAGCAGCAGGGCGCCGCCGACCACGTAGGGGAGCATCCCGGCGGCGAAGACGAGCGCCGCCGCGACGGGCGAGCCCGTGCGTTCGAACGTCTGGACCGACAGCGCGATCGTCCGGACCGAGTCGCCGCCCACCTGGAGCGTCTGCAGGGAGAACAGCGTCCGGAACTCGGAAACGCCGAAGACGTCGCGGTACCGCGCGGAGCCCCCGGAAGGAGAGGACGCGGAAGGGGAGGACACGGAAGAAGCGGTCATGGCGCCGACTCTGCGCGGACCGGCCCGGTACGGGACAATGTTTCGGGGAGGAGCGAAACATGTACCGCATCGTGGTGGGACCCGGAGACCTCGCGGCGAGCCGGTTCGGGGTCGCCCCCCTGATCGAGGTGCACAGCGCGCTCGGGGTCGTCGCCGGCCCGATGCCGGTGGGGCCGCTCGGACCGTGGGTGGACCGGGTCCGCCCGGCGTACCGGGAGGTCGCCGGGGACCCGGCCCTGCGGGCGCTGGCCTTCCTGCGCCGCCCCCACGGGTACATGGCCGACTTCGTCGTCCCGCCGCCCGCCCGCCCGAACCTGACGGTCGCGGACCAGCTGGAGACCGTGCGGGCGACGCCGCCCGGCCAGGCCCGCCGCGAGATCGCCCGCAACCTGGAGGGGCTGCCGGAGCCGGACGCCGCCGTCCGGGAGGTGCTGGAGGCCCCGGACGTCGTCGAGCGGCTCGCCGGCGGTCTGGAGACGGCCTGGCGGGCCCTCCTGGAACCGGACTGGCCGGTGCTGCGCTCGATCCTGGAGCGCGACATCGTCCACCGCGCGGGACGCCTGGCCGCCTACGGCTGGGCGGCCGCCCTGGACGGCCTGTCCCGCAAGGTGCGCTGGCGGGACGGGGTCATCGAGGCCGACATCACCGGCGACGCCACCTACCGGCTCGGCGGCGCCGGACTGACGTTCGTGCCGGTCGTCTTCGCCGAGCTCGGAGCGGCGCTCGAACAGGACTGGCCGTACACGCTCATGTACCGGGCCAGGGGAGTGGCGGCGCTCTGGGAGAGCCGGGAGCCGCGCGACGAGGACGCCCTCGCCAGGCTGGTGGGCCGCACGCGGGCCGATCTGCTGCGGCTGCTCGCCGAGCCCGCCACCACCACCTGGCTGAGCGCGCGGCTCCGGATGAGCGTCGGCGGGATCGGCGACCACCTCGCGGTGCTGCGCGGGTCCGGCCTGGTCACCCGCGAGCGCAGCGGCCGATCCGTCCTCTACCGCCGGACGGCCGTGGGAGACGTCCTCGCCGAGACCGGCTGACGCTCACTCGAACGGGCCGGGGCTCACTCGGAACCGACTGAGGCCGCCCCGGACTACCGGGACGGCCTCGGAGGGCGGGCGGCTCAGACGCCGTACTCGGCGACGATCGTGGCGCGGGCCAGGGTGTGGGCGGTGATGTTGAAGCCCACGACGGCCGGGGAGGTGTCCGGGCCGAGGCCGAGCGACTCGACGTCCAGCGCGTGGACGGTGAAGACGTAGCGGTGCGGGTCTCCGGGCGGCGGGGCGGCCCCGCCGAACGCCTTGACCCCGTAGTCGTTGCGGGCGTGCACGCCGACCTTGGCGTCCTCGGTGCCCGCGCCCGCGGGCAGCTCCGTGACGTTGGCGGGGATGTCGAACAGCGACCAGTGCCAGAAGCCGCTGCCGGTCGGCGCGTCAGGGTCGTAGCAGGTCACCGCGAAGCTCTTCGTCGCCTCAGGGAAACCGGACCAGCGCAGGTGCGGGGACTCGTTGCCGCCGCTGAAGCCCCAGTCGTCGAACACGTGCCGCTCGGAGAGCCGCTCGCCCTCGGCGATGTCGTCGCTGGCGACGGTGAACGAGGGGACCTCGGGCAGGTGCTCGTGCGGGAGCGGGGGCTTGCCGGCCATGGCGACCTCCTCCATCAGGATCATCGTGACACCCCATCTCTACCAGGGGGCGCCGCGTTCTAACGGTTCCCAGGGCGAACCGGTGGAGAGGCGGCGCGCCCCGAGCCGCTTTCGCGGCCGGGGCGGCGCTACTTGCCGGTCGCCTCGGTGTAGGCCTCGATGACCTCTTCGGGGTCGCCGTCCATGTGCATGCGGCCCTCGTCGATCCAGATGACGCGGTCGCACATCTCCTTGACCGTGTCGAGCTGGTGCGCGACGAGGAACACGGCGCCGGCGTCCTTGCGCAGCTCGTCGATCCGGGCCTTGCTCTTCTTGCGGAACTTGGCGTCGCCGGTGGCCAGCGCCTCGTCGATCAGCAGCACGTCGTGCGTCTTGGCCGCGGCGATCGCGAACCGGAGGCGGGCGCCCATGCCGGAGGAGTACGTCCGCATGGGGTACTGGATGAACCCCTCCTTCAGCCCGGCGAAGTCGACGACCTCCTGGTACTTGGCCTTCGTCTCGGCCGGGGTCATGCCCATGGCCAGGCAGCCGAGGACGATGTTGCGCTCGCCGGTGAGGTCCTTCATCAGGGCCGCGTTCACGCCCAGCAGGGAGGGCTGGCCGTCGGTGTAGACGGCGCCCCGGTGCGGGGGGAGCAGCCCCGCGATCGCCTTCAGCAGCGTCGACTTGCCGGAGCCGTTGGTGCCGATGATGCCGACCGCCTCGCCCCGGTAGGCGACGAAGGAGAGGCCCTTGATCGCATGGACCTCGGTCATCGAGGGGCGGTGCTTGCGGCGCAGGATGCGCGAGAACGCGCTCGCGGCGTTGCCCTTGCCGCCCGCGCCGTACACCCGGTAGACGATGTGGAGGTCGTCCACGACGACGATCGGCTCCCGGGTCGGGTCGATGTCGGCGGTCCTGCGGACCTTCGTGTCAGCCACGGCCGTATCGCTCCTCGGCACGGTAGAAGAACAGGAACCCGCCGGTCAGCATCACCCCGGCCCACACGAGCGCGTAGAGCCACAACTGCCCCGCCGAAGCGGCGCGGGGGATGCCCCCGACGAAGTTCCGGTACTCGCCGAGCAGCACGTACCGGCTCAGCTCCACGAACACGTACGCCGGGTTGAACTGCATCAGCTCGGCCAGCCACGGGTAGTCGGCCAGCCGGCCGCCCGGCTTCATCATCGCCGGCAGGCAGAAGATCACGCCGGACGCGTACATCCAGACCCGCATGACGAACGGCAGCAGCTGCGTGATGTCGCGGTTGAACGCCCCGAGCCGGGCCATGACCATGCTGATGCCCACGTTGAACATGAGCTGGAGTCCGACCACCGGGACGAGCAGCAGCATCTGGAAGCTGATCGGCTCGCCGAACGCGAACACGATCGCGAACAGCACCACCAGCGCGAGCAGCAGCTGCTGCACTTCCACGATCGCGATCGCGAAGGGCAGCGTGGCGCGCGGGAAGTGCAGGGCCCTGATCAGAGACAGGTTGTCGCCGACGGATTTGGCGCCCGACGTGAGCGACCGCTGCGTGAACCCGAACAGGAAGACGCCCGTCACCAGGAAGGGGATGAAGTCGGGCACCCCCCGTCCGGTGCCGAGCAGCAGACCGAAGATCAGGTAGTAGACCCCGGCGTTCAGCATGGGGGTCAGCAGCTGCCACACCTGTCCCAGCCGGGAGTCGGTGTACATCGAGATGTTCTTGGCGGATGCGAACGCCCAGATGAAGTTCCGGCGAGCCCACACATCCTGGATGTACTTGCGCAGCGGGGGGCGCGCAGCGCTCTGCCTCAGCCCGTATCGTGCGGCGTAGTCGGCCAGGGTCCCGTTCACGTGAGGAGGCTCCGCGATCGTTCCGACCGACTCGCCACCCGGGCTTCCGAGCCGTTCCGGGTGACTCATGTCGCGAAGCCTATTGCAGTCGCTGAGTCCAGAGTGACGTTCACCCGCATGTGACCCCCGATTTGAGATCTTTACGGAATCATGTCGGCCTCCCTGGGGATACCCCGGACATGCGCGTCAACCACTCACGGCGCACTTCCGTGCCGTCACGGTCCGTCACCCGGCGCCGGTCGCGGCAGGCGCAGGAGCATCGCGCCTGGCCGCAGCGCGTCGCCGTCCTCCGCAAGCTCGGCCGCATGGACCGGTGGGCCTTCGATCAGGTGGCCGCCGCCCGGCTGCCCGGCCTGGAGTACGTCCTCCCGCGACTTTCGCGGTTCGCCGACAACGGCGTGCTGTGGTTCTCCACGGCCGGCGCGATGGGGATCGCCGGACGGCCCCGGCTGCGCCGCGCGGCGCTGCGCGGGGCCATCGCGATCGCCGTGGCGAGCCCCGCCGTGAACATCGTCGGGAAGCAGGCGTTCCGCCGCAGGCGGCCCGTCGTGGACCTCGTCCCGCCGATCCGGATCCGGTGGAAGCTGCCGACCTCGCACGCCTTCCCCTCCGGCCACTCGGCCTCGGCCGCCGCCTTCGCGACCGGTGTCGCGCTGGAGGCGCCGCGGACGGTGGCCGTGCCGGTCGCGGCGACCGCCGCGGCGGTCGCCTTCTCGCGCGTCTACACCGGCGCCCACTATCCGGGCGACGTGATGGCGGGGCTCGGGATCGGCGCGCTCGCCGGGCTCGGCACGCGGCTGGTGTGGCCCGCCCGCCCCGCGGTGGCCTGCGTCGCCCCGGCCGAGCCGGAGGACGAGGACGTCCGGACCGCCCCGGACGGGCGGGGCGTGGTGGCCGTCGTCAACCTGGGCGCGGGCCCCTCCGCCGAGAGGGACGGAAGGATCCTCCCGAAGCGGGCGGAGATCGCCGTCGCGCTGCTGGAGGGCGAGTTGCCCGCGGCGGAGATCGTCCGGCTCGACCCGGACGACGACCTCGACAAGGCGTGCGCCGAGGCCGCCGAGCGGGCCGAGGTGCTCGCGGTCGTCGGCGGCGACGGCACCGTGAACGCCGCCGCGCGGGCCGCGCTGGACCGCGGCCTCCCGCTGCTGATCGTTCCCGGCGGGACGTTCGACCACTTCTCCCGCGCGCTCGGGGTGGAGACCGCGGCCCAGGCGATCAGGGCCTACCGGGAGCGCCGGATCGGCCGCGCCGACGTCTCCTACGTCGCCCCGGCGGCCGCGGCGGCGGGGGACCGGTCGGAGCAGGTGTTCCTCAACACGGCGAGCATCGGCGCCTACACCGAGGTGGTCGACCGGCGCGTCCGGCTGGAGGGGCGGATCGGGAAGTGGCCCGCGCTGGCGGTCGCCGCCGTCCGCGCGCTGCGGCACAGCGAACCGGTCGAGCTGATGGTGGACGGCAGGCGCCGCCAGGTGTGGCTGGCGTTCGTCGGCAACTGCGTCTACGGCTCGCGGGGCGCGGCGCCCACCTGGCGCGAGCGCCTCGACGACGGGCGCCTCGACGTCCGGATGGTCACCACCGGCGGCCGCGCGCCCCGCGTCCGCGCGGTCGCCGCGATCATCGCCGGGCACCTGCACGTCGCCCCGGGGTACGGCTCGTGGCGGACGACCGGCATGGAGGTCGTCTCGCCCGCCGGGGAACTGCGGCTGGCGCGGGACGGCGAGCTGGCGTCGCTGCCGCCCGCGGTGCGGTTCGGCAAGCACCCCCGCGCCCTGCGGGTGTTCACGGTTCAGGCCCCGGCGCTCGGGTAGGGCAGCGGGCGCCCACGAAGGAGGAGATCACACGATGACGAGCCGTGACCTGGGAGTCGCGCCCGGCGACCTCAGCGACGACGACCTGTTCCGGGAGCTCGGCCACCTGTACGAGACGAGGCTGGACGCGCTCCGGCACGCCGCCGACCAGGCCTACGGCGAGCACACGCGCCGCATGAACGAGCTGGAGGCCGAGTACCTGCGCCGGCGGCCCGGCCGGGAGATCGACCCCGAGCGGCTGCGCGACGGGGCCCGCGCCCGCTGACCTCGACCGGCGGGCCGGGCGCGGCTGCGCGCCCGGCCCGGGCGGAGGGCCCCGGGGAGAGCGGTGCGGACGCGCGTGACAGGGTGGAGGGCATGGAGGGAAAGTTCGAGCTCGGGCCGCGGGACGGGCGGCTGCTCGTCCGGACGGGGCGCAGCGGCCTCGGCCGGCGCGCCGGGCACGACCTGACGATCGAGGCCACGCGGTGGTCGGCGGCGGTCGAGGCGCGCGACCCCCTGGAGGACTCGTCGGTCGAGGTGACCGTCGAGGTGGAGGGGCTGGAGGTCCGGGAGGGCACCGGGGGCGTGAAGCCCCTCACCGACCAGGACCGCGCCGAGATCGTGAAGAACCTGCGCAAGGTGCTGGACGTCCGCCGCTATCCGGAGATCGGGTTCGTCTCCACCGCGATCGCCGGGGACGCCGTCGAGGGCGACCTGACGATCATGGGACGGGTCAAGCCGGTGCGGCTCGCGGCCGCGCTGGACGGCGACCGGGTGCGCGGCGGCCTCACCGTCGACCAGACCCGCTGGGGCATCAAGCCGTACTCGGCGTTCTTCGGCGCGCTCCGGCTCGCCGACGAGGTCGAGATCGAGTTCGACGTCCGCCTCCCCGGGTAGGCGGCCCCGCCCCGCCCGGTCGCGGGCCCCGCGTTTTCCGCTTCCCGAAGATCGAACTGCACTAGGGTGCATGATCATCCATTTCGGGCAGTCGATCTTCAGGGGGCCGCGATGGCGGAGCTGAGCAGGCGGAACTTCGGAAAGGCGGCGGGCCTCGCGGCCGGGCCCGCACTGCTCGCCGGCTGCTCGGCCGGCGCGTCCGGCTCGGCCAGGACGGCGAAGGCGGCAGCCGCGGCCCGCACGTGGCGGGTGACCGGGAAGGCACTCGCGGGCCTGAGCGGGTTCGACTCGACGCTCAAGAGCTTCATGCTGGCGCGGGAGATCCCGTGCGGTCAGCTCGCCGTCGTCCGCAAGGGCAAGCTCGTCCTGTCGCGCGGTTACACCTACGCGGAGGACGGCGCGTTCACGACGCAGGCGACCTCGCCGTTCCGCATCGCCAGCGTCTCCAAGCCCGTCACCGCGACGGCCGTGCTCAGGCTGGTCCAGGACGGGAAGCTGAAGCTCACCGACCGGGCGTCGACGCTGCTGGGGCTCTCCACGACCGCCGATGCGCGCCTGAAGGACGTCACGGTCCTGCGGCTCCTCCAGCACCTCGGCGGGTGGGACCGGGACATCACGCCCGACCCGATGTTCCAGGACGCGGCCATCGCCAAGGCGCTCGGCGTGGCGCTGCCGGTGTCGAAGGCGAACATCATGAAGTACACCTCGGCGCGCAAGCTCGACCACGCGCCCGGCACGCACTACGCGTACTCCAACTACGGGTTCCTGCTGCTCGGCCGGATCATCGAGAAGGTCACCGGGCAGAAGTACGAGGACTACGTCCGGCAGACCGTCCTCGCGCCGCGCAAGATCACGCGGATGCGCCTGGGCAGGACGCTCACCAAGGCCACCGGCGAGGTCCCCTACTTCTCGAGCTACACCGGGACCACCGTCTTCGACAACGGCGGCGCGAAGGTCGCCTACCCGTACGGCGCGTTCAACCTGGAGAACATGGACGCGCACGGCGGCTGGCTGGCCACCGCGATGGACCTCACCCGCTTCGCGGGCGTCTACGACGGCGGAACGTCCGTGCTGTCCTCGGCGTCCATCAGCCGGGCGTTCGCCAAGCCGGAGACCGGCGTCAACGCCGACGGCTGGTACTACGGCTGCGGCTGGCAGGTGCGCCCGGTGACCGGCGGCCGCAACACCTGGCACAACGGGAGCCTGCCCGGGACGTACACGCTGCTGGTCCGGCGGTACGACGGCCTGTCGTGGGCGGTCCTGTTCGACCAGCGCCAGGAGGGCGACGCGGCGAGCTACGGCGACATCGACTCGCTGCTGCACAAGGCCGCGAACGCGGTGAAGACCTGGCCGGCCGGCGACCTCACCTCCACCTACTTCTGACGCGGACGCCTAGGCCCTGGCGCGGGCGGCGCGCGTGAACTGGTCGTCCAGGCTGCGCGGGAACGGCATCATCCGGTGCCGGTCCCGCCAGGGCGCGAACTGCCGGACGGCGTTGAAGCCCGCCGCCGTGACGATCCGCTCGACGTCCGGGCCCGGCACGCCTGCGGGGTAGAGGTCCAGGTGGGCGACGTCCGCGGGCAGGCCGTCCGGCCGCGCGGGCGACACCAGGGTCATCGGCGGGCGGACCCGCTCGGCGGCCGCCATGTCCCGCGCGTAGGCGACGAGCTGGAGCGTCTCGGCGTCGGGGCCGCTGTGCACGATGAGCCAGCCCCGCACGTCGACCGGGTCCGACGGGGGATCGGTGAGCGCCAGCGGGACGACCTCGCCCGAGACCGCGTCCAGGTAGGCGCGGTGGGCGGGGTCGAGCTCCTCCAGGACGTACGTGCGGTCGAAGCGGACCGGTTCCGCGGGCAGCAGGGGCCGGTAGGCGTCCCAGCGCAGCAGCCGCGCCAGATGCGTCGTGGGGACCCCGGGCGGGATGCGGGCCGGCTCGCCCCGCAGCCCGGCCGGGAACGCGTCCACGATCACCTCGTCCGGCCGCGGGGCCGCCGGGTCGGCGGACTCCACGACCTGCCAGCCGCCCGCCACGCGCGGGTCGGCCGCGAACCGCGACCCGGTCACGACGGTGACCGGCCCCTCCCGCCGCAGGGTGTGCAGGACGGCCCGGAGCCGCGTCAGGTGCCCGAGCCCGTCACCGGCCGCGTAGCAGACGATCACCGCGTCTCGTCGAGGACGGCGAGGTAGCCGGCGGTCTCGGCGGCCGGGGTGAAGTCGCGGCGGATCCGCTCCGCGCCCGCCGCGCCGAGCTTGGCCAGCTCCTCGGCGCCGGCCCGCGCCGCCCGGTCGACCGCCGCCCGGCACGCGTGCGGGTCGCCGGCCGGGAAGGTGAACCCGATCTCGTCGTCGGCCACGTCCGCCAGGCCGCCCGCGTCCGACGCGACCAGCGGCACGCCGAGCGCCGCCGCCTCCAGCGCGACGTTCGGCATCCCGTCGTAGAACGACGGGAGCGCGACCAGGTCGCAGCTCGCGTAGACGGCCGGAAGGTCGTAGCGCTCCAGGAACGGCAGGAACGAGTGCGGGACGTCGCCCTCCGCGAGCCGCTCCCGCACGGACTCCTCGACCTCGCCGACGAGCAGCAGGTGGAAGGCGTCGGTGCGGCGCGACGCCGCCAGGGCCTCCAGGAAGAAGCCGACGCCCTTCTTCACCTTGAGCTGGCCGATGAGCCCGATCGTGCGGCGCCCGGGGGCGACGTTCTCCTCCCGCCACGCCCTGCCGCGCTCGCGTTCGGACGGCAGCACCCGCCACTGCCCGGTGTCGACGCCGTTGGCGACGAACGAGACCGCCGCGTCCGGGACGAGCGCCCGCACCAGCGGCGCGTGCGAGCGGGCCACGACGCACACGCGGGACGAGGCGCGCAGCGCGTCCGCCAGCACGCCGCGCCGCCGCATCGAGAAGGCGCCGACGTCGATGTCGTTGCCGCGCAGCAGCGTCACCAGCGGCGCGCCGAGCAGCGCGGACAGGACGGGCGCGGCGAGCATCGCGTGCACGCCGCCGAACGCCACGACGTGGCTGTACCCGGTCAGGTTCGCGGCGCTGATCGTCGTCCACAGGCGGCGCAGCGCGTGCTCGGCGTCGTCTCCGAGCGGCGCCGTGACGAGCCGCCCGCCGTGCTCGCGCGCCACGCCCCACGGCCGCGACCGCCGGGTCAGGTGGACGACGTCGACCTCGGCCCCCGCGCCGCGCAGCCCCCGGACGATCCGGTCGCACGACTGCGCCATGCCGCCCTGGCTGGGCGGGTAGTGCTCGGTGATCCACAGGACGCGGTGCATCAGCTGTCCACGAACCCGGTGTCGTCGTCCGGCCCCCAGTCGCCGCCGTAGGAGTAGTCGTCGCCCGGGTTGAACGCGCCGCGGTCGTACTCGTCGAACGAGGAGTACCAGTAGGTGTCGTTGTAGGCCTGCGAGCTGCCCCGGTAGTACTGGCGCCGGTACCCGCCCGCCCAGGCCGGGTCGTGCGGGTCCTGCGTCCCGTAGCCCTGCGCCGCCGCGCACTCGGGGCACAGCGCGTTCGGCCCGGCGTGCGCGCCGCAGACGGGCCTGCCGCACCGCGGGCAGGCCGCCGCGGCCGCCTGGCCGCAGCGTCCGAGCACGAAGAAGCCGGTGGTCACGGTGCAGCGGGTCACTTGGTCCTCCTCGCGGCCGTACCGGGCGGCGTCCACCGGAACGGCTCCGTCGACACCTGGAGGATCCGGTCCACCAGGGCCGTGTTCGTCTGGCCCGGGAACTTCGCGCTCGCGCGGATCACCGGTCGCCTGCCCTGCTTCACCTGCACCCTCACCCAGCCGGGCGGGGGCGTCGGGGGCTGCCGGACGACCGCGTCCTTCGCCAGCCGCCGGGTCACGCGCACGAGCTGGACCGTCTTCGACTTGCTCTTGAGCTTGACCTTGCCGCGCGGGTTCCGCTTGCGGTAGCTGCGGTTGCGCACCCGGTCGGTGACGATCACCTCGACGACGCTGCCGTCGCGCAGCTCCGCCCGCATCCGCAGCCACGGGTCGAACGCGTACCACTGCCTCAGCCCCGAGATCGGGGGCCGCGACGGCAGGTCCTGCTTGGGCCCGTTCTTCTCCGGGACCCGCGACCCGCGCATGTCCGCGGCCACAGACAGCACCCCGTCCGGGGGCATGTCGGCGGTGAGGACCCGCAGCAGCGGCACGAGCACGCCGGGGACCCGCTCGTGCAGCCGCCACTTGCCCCGCCGCACGTGCGCCCCGTGCTGCGCGAGGCTCTGGATCACCGGCTCCCAGTCGTCGCGCCGCAGCGAGACGGTGAACGCCTGCTCCAAGGTCAGCGACCTGTGCAGCGGATGGAAGCGCCTGATGGCGGCCTTCTGCTTACGGTAGAACATCACGAACCACCTATCGCCCCCGTGTGAGCGTGCGGTAGACCTCGGCCAGCCGGGCGCGCGACCGCGCCCACGTCAGGCCCTCCTCGATGTGCGCCCGGCCTCTCCGCCCCATCGCGGCGGCCTCCTCCGGATACTCCAGCAGGATCCGGACGGCGCGGGCCAGCTCGGCGGGGCGGTCGGCCGGCACCAGCCGCCCGTGCCGCCCGTCCGCCATCAGCTCGCGGACGGCGGGCAGGTCCGAGGCGACCACGGCGACGCCCGCCGCCATCGACTCGATCACCTTCAGCGGCGCGCAGCCCTGGTCGAGGTTGCGGGCGCAGCCGGTCAGCGGCGCCACCGACACCTCGGCGTGCGCCAGCCACGCGGCGACCTCGTGGTGCGGCAGCGCGAACCGCCAGTCGACCCGCTCGGCGACGCCGAGCCGCTCGGCCAGCCGCCGCACCGGCTTCGCCCGCCGCTCCGGGACGGACGCGCAGACCACCAGCCGCAGGCCCGGCAGGTCGGCGAGCCGCGCGAAGGCGCGCATCAGCACGTCCAGGCCCTGCCAGGGCTGGAGCGCGCCGACGTAGATGAGGTACCGCTCGGGCGCGCCGGCGGGCCGCTCCGGCCTGTCCGCGACGTCGGCGCCGTTGGGGACGAGGTGGATCCGCTCCTCCGGCACCCCGAGGCCCTGGACGGCGTCGCCGATCACCCGCGACGGCACCACGACCGCGTCGCTGCGCTCCAGGCAGAACCGCTCCAGCTCGCGGATCTTGCCGAGCGTCGCGGGCGCGGCCCAGGGCCAGGTGTGGCTCATCTCGATGGACGGCAGGCCGTTGACCTCGTAGACGACCCTGTGGCGGCGCCCGTCCGCGACGGCGGGCAGCGCGCTCCACGGGTCGCGCACGTGGCAGATCTCCAGCGTGTCCCAGTGGGGCCGCAGGTGGGCGGCGACCCAGCCGGAGAACGCCTCGGCCCGGTCGATCAGGTTCGGGACCGCCGCGTCGAACCGCGCGATCTCCCGCGTCCCCTCCCGCTGGTAGCGCGGCAGGTCGCCGCCGCCGATCGCGGCGAGCAGCCCGCCCCCGAACCGCGCGAACAGCTCGTCGGCCATCTGCGCGATGTGGACCGCCGACCCCTTGCTGGACGGGAACCGGTCGAACGCGACGTACGCCGCCCTGTGGTGGAGCGGACCGTGGTGGAGCGGACCGTGCCGTGTCGGGCTCTCGCTCATCCGACCGCGGCCTCCTCCGGGACGGCCCGCAGGCCGCGGTGCCAGGCGATCTGGTCCGCGAGCCCGTCGGCCAGGCCCGTCACGGCCGTCCAGCCGAGCAGCTCCCTGGCGCGGGACGTGTCGGCCCAGGTGCGCTCGGCGTCCCCGGCCACCGGCGTCTCGCGCCGGATCTCCGCCGGTACGCCGAGCGCGCCGGTCAGCATCGCGATCGCTTCGTGGACCGCCACGTGCTCGGCGTGCCCGACGTTGACGGCGACGCCGGGCGGCAGGTCCTGCGCCGCCGCCGCGAGCGTGGCCGCGACCACGTCCCGCACGTGCGTGAAGCTCCTGGATCTGCGCCCGTCCCCGAACACCGGCAGCGGGCGCCCGTCGAGCGCCGCCTCGGCGAACCGGTGGAACGCCATGTCGGGCCGCTGGCGGGGGCCGTAGACCGAGAAGTACCTGAGCAGCACCGTCCGCAGCCCGCTCCCGGCGGCCAGGCGCGCGAGCCGCTCCACCTCCGCCTTGCTGACCGCGTACGGGCTCGCCGGCCTGAGCGGATCGTCCTCCCGGTTGGGGCGCCGTCCCGCCGACCCGTACACCGACGAACTGGACGCGACGACGACCTTCGGCCGCAGCCGGGCCGGCCGCCGCGCGCAGGCCGCGAGCAGCCGCCGCGTCGCCGCCACGTTGTCCCGCTCGACGAGCGCCTTGCCCGGCCCCCAGGAGTCGCGCACGCCGGGACGGCCCGCCAGGTGCACGACGACGTCCGCGGCCGAGACCGCCGAGAGATCGTCCACCGCCAGGTCGAGCTCGGCGGCGACGACGCCCGGCCCGGTCGCGACCTTCGCCCACGTCCGCCGCGCGACGCCGGGACTCAGCGAACGCTCGGGCGCGTCGACGGCCAGCACCTCGTGCCCCGCCTCCGAGAACGCGTCGACGACATGGCTCCCGATGAACCCCGCCGCACCAGTGACCACCACCCGCACCCGGGCACTGTATCCGGCACGCCGCGAACCGGGACAGGGCTCTCGTCCCTGCTCACACGGGACTCCCGACCGGGACATTCCGGGCGGCGGCGCGAGGGGCCGTCCGGCCGGGAGAGGGCAGCCACGAATCCCCCTTGTCACTACTTAGGGTTAGATACTGATTACAGAGGGGCATGAGGCTGTTGTTCAGATCGGAAGGCTTTGGGGGGAGAACTTCGTGAAACAGACCCACAGGCTCGCAACCGTGGTGCTCGCGGCCGCCCTCGGCGCGGGACTCGCCGGTGAAGGCGCCGCACTGGCCTCGATTCCGCCGGAGCCGTCGGTCCCGGCGGCGCCGGCGCGCCCGCAGGTCGCCATCGACCAGTACGCCACCGGCAAGGTGATCAGCCACACCCGGCTGGCGGTCCGGTCGAGGCCGACCACGCACTCCAAGCGGCAGTACTGGCTGAAGCCGGGGCAGAAGTTCCAGATCAAGTGCTGGACGCGCGGGCAGCGGATCGGCGACACCCGGGTCTGGTACCGCATGGGCTACAGCAGTCCCAAGGACTACGTCACCGCCTACTACGTGAAGATCATCAAGGGGCGCGTCCACCGCTGCTAGGCACGCCGGGGCTGGGGACCGCGTGCGGCCCCCAGCCGGGTCGTCCTCCGGCCCGGCCGGGCCGGAGGACGACCCCCGGTTCTCCGGACGGCCACCGGGCCGGGTTGACCTCAAGTTCGGTCGAGGTATCAGGGTCGATGGTGACAAGGCCCCGTCCGCACCAGGAGGAACATCCGTGAGCACACCCCCCGGCTTCTACTCGATCATCGACTACACCGTCGACGGCCACGCCACCCAGCGCGAGTTCGTGGAAGCGTTCGCGGAGATCCAGGAACGCTGGGTGCGCTTCTACCCCGGCTACCGGTCCGCTCGCTTCCACGTGAGCACGGACGGCACGCGGGTCTACAACATCGTGCACTGGGGGAGCGAGGACGACTACCGGAACTTCGTGGAGACCTCGGACACCGAAGGCCGGATGGCCGCCATCCAGAAGGCCCTCGACGACCTGCCGGGAAGGGCGGAGCCGCGGATGAGCGGCGTCCCGACCTACACCGTGGTCCGCGAGATCGGCCCCGGCCCCCGCCCCGCCGCCGACCGAGCCGAGGAGCGGTGATGGTGGAGATCTTCAGCGATGTCCTGTGCCCCTGGTGCTACATCGGCAAGCGACGGCTGTCGGCGGCCCTGGCGGACGTTCCCCACGGGCACAGGCCGCGGATCGTCTGGCGCGCCTACGAACTCGACCCCGACGGGGAACGCGAACCCGGCCCCACGGCCGCGGAGGCGATGGTCCGCTGGTGGGGCGATCAGGCGACCGCCCGGGTCGAGCGGATCAGGGCGCTGGGCGCCGCCGAGGGGCTGGAACTCAACCTGCACCTCGCCCGGCCGGTCAACACCTTCGACGCGCACCGGCTCTGCGGCCTCGCCGCCGACCGCGGCCGCGCCGACCAGATGATGGAGAGGCTCCTCCGCGCCTACCACACCGAGGGCCTCAACGTGGCCGACCCCCAGGTCCTTCAGCGGTTGGGCGAGGAGGCGGGGCTGGACGCCGAGGACGTGCGCGCCGTCCTCGCCGGGACCGGCTACGCGCAGCGCGTCCGGGCCGACCGGCGCCGCGGGGTCGAACACGGCGTCACCGGGGTGCCCAGCCTGTTGGTCGACGGCGGTCCTCCGGTCTCGGCCGTCCAGCCGCCCGCGGCACTGCGCCGCCTGCTGACCGGGACCGCGCGACCGCTCGGCCGGGCGGCGCCGGAGGCTCAGCGGGGGCGGGCCACGCGGGCCTCGTCCCAGACCGGTTCCGCGGACTCGTAGACCGAGCCGTCGGAGCCGAAGACGAGGTGGCGGTCGAAGGAGCGGGCGAACCAGCGGTCGTGGGTCACCGACACGACCGTCCCCTCGTAGGACTCCAGACCCTCCTGGAGGGCCTCGGCGCTGGCCAGGTCGAGGTTGTCGGTCGGCTCGTCCAGCAGGAGCAGCGTGGCGCCGCCCAGCTCCAGCAGCAGGATCTGCAACCGGGCCTGCTGGCCGCCGGACAGCGTCTCGAAGGGCTGCTCGGCGCACACGTTCAGCTCGTACCGGGTGAGCGCGCTCATCGCGTCGTTCCGCAGCCGCGCATGCTCGGTCATGACGATCTCGCACGGGGTGCGCCCGGCCAGGTCGGGGCGGGCGTGCGTCTGCGCGAACAGGCCAGGGACCACGCGCGCCCCCAGGCGGGCCACCCCGGTGTGCGCGACGGGCCTCACCGGCGTCGCACCGCGCGGGAGCGCCTCGGCGACGGCCGCGAGAAGCCGCAGGAAGTGCGACTTCCCGGAGCCGTTCGACCCCAGCACGGCGACGCGCTCGCCATACCAGACCTCGGTGTCGAACGGCTTCATCAGGCCCGTCAGCTCGAGGTTCTCGCAGACCACCGCGCGCTTGCCGGTCCTGCCGCCGCGCAGCCGCATCTTCAGGTTCTGGTCGCGGGGCGGCACCTCGGGCGGCCCCGCCTCCTCGAACTTGCGCAGCCGCGTCTGCGCCGCGCGGTAGCGGGACGCGAAGCCGTCGTTCACCGTGGCCTTCGTCCGCAGGGTGTTGACCAGCTCCTTGAGCTTGGCGTGCTCCTCGTCCCAGCGGCGGCGCAGCTCCTCCAGCCGCTCGTTGCGGTCGCGGCGGGCGGCGGCGTAGGTGGAGAACCGGCCGCCGTGGACCCACACGCGGGCCGCCTCCACGGTGACGATCCGGTCGGCGGAGCGGTCGAGCAGCTCGCGGTCGTGCGACACCAGCAGGACGGTCTTCGGCGTCTCCCGCAGCCGCTCCTCCAGCCACCGCTTGCCCGGAACGTCCAGGTAGTTGTCGGGCTCGTCGAGCAGGAGGACCTCGTCGGGGCCGCGGAGCAGGGCCTCCAGCGCGAGCCGCTTCTGCTCCCCGCCCGACAGGGTGCGCACCTCGCGCCACCGGCACGAGTCGTAGGAGACGCCGAGGGCCGCGACGCAGCACGCGTCCCAGAGCACCTCGGCCTCGTAGCCGCCCGCGTCGCCCCAGCCCGCGAGGGCCGTGGCGTAGCGGAGCTGGGCGGGCTCGTCGTCGCGCTCCATCATCACCAGCTCGGCCGCCTCCACCGCGGCCGCCGCCTCCCGCACCCGGGACGGGGCCAGCGACAGCAGGAGGTCGTGCACGTTCGAGTCGTCCCGCACGCTGCCGATGAACTGGCGCATGACGCCGACGCCACCGCTGTGCGCGACGGTCCCGGACTGCGGCGCGAGATCGCCCGCGATCAGGCGCAGAAGCGTCGTCTTGCCCGCACCGTTCGGGCCCACCAGGGCCGCCGTGACGCCGTCACCGACCCGGAAGGAGACGTCGTCGAGCAGCATCCGCCCGTCCGGCAGCACATGGCCGACGTGGCCCACCTCGACGTGTCCCATGCCGCCGAGTGTCGAGAACCCCCCACCGCGCCGTCAATCGATTTCTTCGGCGATCAGCGACGCGAGGTGCTCCGCCTCAGGCCCCAGGACGTCGTCAGTGCGAGATACCGGCGATCAGGTCACGGGCGCCCTTGCGCAGCAGATCGCCCGCCACGTACGCGCCCAGATCCTCGCCCTTGCCGGGTGCCGACCATTCCTGCGAGTGGACGAACCTCGACCCGTCCCGGGTGAAGACCATCCCGCGCAGACTCAACTGCCCGTCACGCTCCAACCTCGCGTGCCCCGCTATCGGGCTGTTGCAGTGCCCTTGCAACCCGTGCAGCATCGCGCGCTCCGCGCTTACGCACTGCCGGGTCACCCTGTCGTCCAGCAGCCGTACCAGTTCCACCACGTCGGAGTCAGTGCGGCGGCAGTCCACTGCCAGGACCCCCGCACCGACCGCCGGAAGGATGTCCAACTCCTCGCCCGGCCGCTCGATCCCCAGTCGCGCCAGGCTCGCCCGGGCCAGCACGATCGCGTCGAAGTCCTCACCGGCGTCCAGCCGCCCGAGCCGGGAGTTGACGTTGCCGCGCAGGTACTCCACCCGAAGATCAGGACGGATCTTGCCGAGCTGCGCACGCCGCCGCACGGCCGAGGTCCCCACCCGGGCCCCCGGCCCCAGATCCGCAAGGCAGCGAACCTTGCCCGCCATCGGGAACAGCATCACATCGGCGGTGTCGTCACGCTCGACGTAGGCGGCGAAGACCAGCCCCTCTGGGCGCGGCACGTCCCCTGGCACGTCCTTCAGGCAGTGCACCGCGACATCCACCGCCCCCGTCAGCAGCGCCCGGTCGATCTCCCGCATGAACGCGCCCTTGCCGCCCAGCTCGCCCAGATTCCCCCGATGGCGGTCCCCGGACGTCTGGATGCCCACGACTTCGATCCGCACATCGGCCAGCCCTTGTAGCCGGGCCGCGACGCCGCGCGCCTGCGTCATCGCCAGCGGAGACGTGCGCGTGCCCAGCCGAAGCGCCCCGCCGCCCCCACCGCTCCAGGAGAACGCCCGCTCCACCGCAGCCGACTCGGCCGGAACCAGATCCCTCACCGCCCCACCCTTCTTCGACGGGCCACATACCTACACCTCACCGCGCGCTCCCCTCATGCGGGTCCGGAAAGGTGCCCGGATACATCCGGTGATTCATCAGCGCGGCCACGCTGTCGGCCGCCGTCGCCGCGTCGCGGCACCCGGCGAACCGGAACCACGGGTCGCGGGAGACGTCGAAGTACGCCCACCCGCCATCGGGGACGGCTCGCGCCGTCGCCAGCATCCACACGTCCTCTTTCCGGCCGCGGACGAAGAACAGCAGCGTGGGAACCGGCAGTGCCGAAGACCGGCCCGGATACAGTTTCAGCCCCCGGTATCCCCGGCGCTCCGCGGCCGCCGCCAGACGGTCCAGATGCCGCACCGCCGTGTCGAGCCCCCGCGAAGTCCGCCACCACGCCCCGAACCGCACCAGGCCCGCGTTCTTGATCGTTATCGAGCTGGCTCTGGTCCGGGTCTCCGACTTCCCGTGCGCCCTCAGCACGCGATCACCGACCACACCCATTTGCCCTGCGGTGGCGTCCGGTCGACCCCACACCGCAGCGATAACGCCTGCACGATCGGCAGGCCCCATCCTCCCGTGCCGTCCTCGTGACCGGGGTTCAGCGCCTCGGCGTCCGGCGATCTGTACGGCGTTGACGACCCGCAGCAGGTGAACGGACTCCTCGACATCGCGCGCAAGGCAAAAGAACGGGGTTGGTGGGAGTCCTACGGCGCCACGCTCCCCACCGAGACGCGGACCATGATCGGTATCGAGACCGAGGCTTCGCTCATCTCCACCTATGCGCAGGCACTCGTGCCGGGCCTCCTGCAGACGCCGGACTACGCTCGGGCAGTGATCCGCGCCGCGCGGCCTGGAGACTCGCAGGAGATCATCGACCAGCGCGTTGAGGTGCGCCTTGCTCGTCAGGCACTACTCGATGAGGAGCACGGACCGCAGCTCTGGGCCGTGATCAATGAGGGAGTGGTCCGCCAGATCGTTGGAAGCCCGAAGATCATGGAAGCGCAGCTGGGAAGCCTCGCGGAGGAGCGCGATAGGCAGAACGTAGTCGTTCAAGTGCTTCCCTTCGGCGCCGGTGAGCACCCCGCCATGGTCGGATCCTTTTCCCTCTACAGCTTCCCTGCCGAGGGGGAGACCGGGGTGGCCTACATCGAGACGATGAACGGCGCGCTGATCTTGGAACAGGCGCACGACCTGGAGACTTACGGCGATGCCTTCGACCGCATCCGCGCGATGGCCCTGTCACCCAGAGATTCCCGGAACCTCATCCGCTCCATCGCGGCAGATACGATCTAACCGCGGAAAGGAGCACAAATGCGAGCAGACCCTCCGCCACTGAACTGGCGGAAGAGCAGCTACAGCGGCGGGACGGGAGACTGCGTGGAGCTTGCCGCCCAGCACGGTAGCGGTACCGCCGTGCGAGATTCCAAGGATGCGGAAGGCCCCGTGCTGTCCTTTCGCCCTGCAGAGTGGGCTGCATTCGCCCGCGAGGTCAGAGCAGGCCAATACGACAGTCCTCGTGCCGCATGGCGAAAGAGCAGCCGGAGCAGCGGCAACGGCCAGTGTGTCGAGGTCGCCCGCATGCCATCCGCCGTTGCCGTGCGTGACAGCAAACTGCCGACCGGGCCGCGCTTGGCCATCCCGGCATCTCAGTGGGGCCTGTTCCTTCGGGCGGTTAAGGCCGGACGCCATGACATGAGTTGACCGCTCCCGGCGCCCCGCTCCGCGCCGTGAACACGCAGCGGGCCTTGGCTTTCCCGCCGACCCATGAGCGCAGGGGTGCGTGCCCGTGCGACGCCCTTCGTCCAGGAGTTGAGGATCAGTCGGCGGCGTGGGCGAGGTCGGGGATGTGGGCGGGGGCGATCCGGGGGCGGGACGGCGGCTGGAGGAGGAAGAGCTTCTTGTCCAGCCGCTCCATCTCTCCGCCTCGCCCGCAGATGAGTCCGGCGCAGAAGTCCACCAGCTGCCTGGCCACGTCGTCGGTCAGTTCGGTGAGATCCATGAGCACCGGGTCGCCCTTGCGGAAGAAGTGCCCGACGTGGAGCACCTCGTTGTAGTCCTTGGGGCGCAGCGTTTTGATCACACCTCAAGTCTGCCTGGGCTTCCGCGTGGCGCAAGGCCGATCCGCCATCTCGCCCGGCTCCGCACCGGTCGGTTCAACCGGCGAGCAGCGACCGGACCTGCTCCACCACGGAGGCCAGGGCGATCTTGGAGGTCTCGCCGGTGGCGCGGATCGTGACTTCGGCGACGCCCTCGGCGAGGCCGCGGCGGCCCACGGTCACGCGAAAGGGGATGCCGGTCAGCTCCACGTCCCGGAACTTCACGCCCGCGCGCTCGGCGCGGTCGTCGATCACCACCTCGACGCCCGCCCCGGCCAGGCCCGCGTAGACCTCCTCCGCCGCCGCGGCCACGTCGGCGTCGTCGGACTGGGCGGTCACGACGGCGACCTGGAACGGTGCGACGGCCACCGGCCAAACGATGCCGCGCTCGTCGTGGTGGGTCTCGACGATCGCGGCCATCGCGCGCTCGATCCCGAGCCCGTAGCTGCCCATGACCACCGGGACGGAGCGACCGGCGGCGTCCAGCACCTCGACGCCGAGCGCGCGGGAGTAGCGGTCGCCCAGCTTGAAGATGTGCCCGACCTCGATCGCCCGCAGCGACTCCAGCGGCCCGCCGCAGCGGACGCAGGGCTCCCCCTCCGCGACCTCGCGCAGGTCCGCCCAGGCGCCCACTTCGATGTCGCGGCCGACGTCGACGCCGCGCAGGTGGACGTCGTCGGTGTTGGCGCCGGTGAACATGTCGCGGCGACCGCGCAGCGCCTCGTCCGCGATCACCGGGAGCGCCGCGCCGACCGCCCCGAGGCTGCCGGGCAGCGCGCCGAGGGCGTCCCGGATCTCGCCGGGCTCGGCGGCGCGGATCTCCGTGGCGCCCGTCGCGTCCACGAGTTTCTGCTCGTTGAGCGGGTGGTCGCCGCGCAGCAGGACGAGCGTCGGCGCGCCGTCCAGGACGTACACGAGCGTCTTGATCTGCCGGTCGGCGGGCGCGCCGTACGCCAGGAGGTCCTCGATCGTGCGGACGCCCGGGGTGTCGAAGCGCTCCGGCGCGTCGGGCCCCGGCCCGTCCTGCGCGGCGGGGAGCGCCGACGTCGCCCGCTCGACGTTCGCCGCGTACCCGCAGGCCGGGCAGCGGAAGACGATGTCCTCCCCGGCCTGCGCCGGGCACATGAACTCGGTCGAGTCCGAGCCGCCCATGGTGCCGTTGGACGCTTCGCACGCCAGCGCCGCCAGCCCGAGCCGCTCGAAGATCCGCGTGTAGGCGCCGAGGTGGGCCTCGAACGAGGCGTCCAGCCCGGCGCGGTCGACGTCGAAGCTGTAGGCGTCCTTCATGGTGAACTCGCGGGTCCGCAGGAGGCCGCCCTTGGGGCGCGGCTCGTCCCGGAACTTCGTCTGGAACTGGTACCACTGCTGCGGCAGCCGCCGGTAGGAGTCCAGCTCCCGGGCGACCGTCGCGAAGATCTCCTCGTGCGTCAGGCCGAGGGCGTGCTCGGCACCGCGCCGGTCGCGCAGCCGGAACAGCTCCTGGCCGATCAGGTCCCAGCGGCCCGACCGCTTCCACGGCTCGGCCGGGTGCATCGCCGGCAGCAGCATCTCCTGCGCGCCGACCGCCTCCATCTCCTCGCGGACGATCTGAACGATCTTCGCCCGGACGCGCACGGCCAGCGGCAGCAGGCAGTAATGCCCCGCCGTCAGCTGCCGGACGTACCCCGCCCGCAGCAGCAGCCGGTGGCTCGCCGCCTCGGCCTCGGCGGGGTCCTCGCGAAGGGTCGGCGCGAACATCTGGGACCAGCGCATCCCGCGAGCGTAACGAGAAGGCCTGGCCAGGCCGACATGATTGACGAGCCCCCTGTCAACGGCCGTGGCAGGCCCTCGGGCCCGGAGCCTGCGCCGCTTCGGCGTCGGTCACGCCTCTACCAGCTTCACAAGGGCTTCCCGCTTGCCTGACGGGGCTTCGCGCAGCACCCGTCGAGCACGTAGGAGGGCATCCACGTCGGCGGTGGCGGCGGCGACCTCCGCGGCGACCGAGTCGATTCTCCCGAGGCCGGCATCCGCGAGCCATCGGGACACCTGGGCCCAGGAGTACAGCTTGACGCGGCTGCCGCGATGAACGACCGGAGCGGGGAAGCCTCCTGGGCCGCGTTCACCGGTCGTCCAGTGCCCGACGGCCGGGGCCGACCTGCCGGTCTTCTCGGCGATGTCGTCGATGGTGACCAGGTCCTCCGTGACGCCGGTCACCGACAGTCCACTGCGCTCGCTGTCGTCGATGGCGGAGAGGACCGCCTCGATGGCGTTGCGCGCCTCGCGCGAGAACAGGACGGCGCCGCTCTGCTCGTCGCCGGAGAGCTGGCCGTCGCCGCAGCGCGAGTACAGCCGCTCCGCGGCCTCTTCAAGGTCGCTGATCGGCCCGACCTCGAGCTCGAACCAGTAGGTGCTCATCAGTCCTTCTCTTCCTGCCGTGCGGCCGCCTTGGCGTCGTGCTGCCGCATCCGCCTCCGGATCTTCTGTGCCTCGTGTTCGTCGACGTCGGGAGTTCCGTTGATCGAGAAGGGAGGAGTGCAGCAGCCGGGGCCGCCAGGGCAGGATGCCCTCGCATACGCGTGAGCCCGTCCGCTGGTGTAGGTGACCTGCCACCCGGCTTCCACTAACACCTTGATAGCGGCCCGTGTGCGCTTACCTGGCATGTAGCGACTGTGCTACCTGTGTAGGTCTAGAATAACATTCGTGCTGGCGGCCTCCAAGGCGATAGCCGAGCGGTAAGAGAGGCGATCTGGGACGGGCGGATCGCGCGAGGGTGGTTAAGGTGCCCTGACCAACGTGGATGGTCAGTACCCTTGGGGCCGTGAGTCGAGAAGGTGTGACGCCGCAGAGCGAGGATTTCTCCGCCTGGTACAACGAGCTGGTGGTGCAGGCCCAGCTCGTCGACCGCGGACCGGTTCGCGGCACGATGGTCATCCGCCCGTACGGTTACCGGGTGTGGGAGCTGCTCCAGGCCGACCTGGACCGGCGCATCAAGGAGGCGGGGCACGACAACGCCTGCTTCCCGATGTTCATCCCGGAGTCCTACCTCAAGCGCGAGGCCGAGCACGTCGAGGGCTTCTCCCCGGAGCTGGCGGTCGTCACGCACGCCGGCGGCAAGGACCTCGAGGAGCCGCTCGTCGTGCGGCCGACCTCCGAGACGGTCATCGGCGAGTACATGGCCAAGTGGATCGACTCGCACCGCGACCTGCCGCTGCTGCTGAACCAGTGGGCGAACGTCGTCCGCTGGGAGATGCGCCCCCGGATGTTCCTGCGGACCACCGAGTTCCTCTGGCAGGAGGGCCACACCGCGCACATCGACGAGGACGACGCGATGCGCGAGACGATGTGGGCGCTCGACGCCTACGCGAGCGTGGCGCGTGACCTGGCGGCGATCCCCGTGGTGGCGGGGGAGAAGACGCCCGGCGAGCGGTTCGCGGGCGCCGTCCGCACCTACACGATCGAGGCCATGATGCGCGACGGCCGGGCCCTGCAGGCCGGCACGTCCCACTACCTCGGCACCAACTTCGCCAAGGCGTTCGAGATCCAGTATCAGGACGAGGAGGGCAAGCTCACCCTCGCCCACACCACGTCCTGGGGCATGAGCACCCGCATGATCGGCGGTGTGATCATGACGCACGGCGACGACAAGGGCCTGGTGATGCCGCCGCGCCTCGCGCCCTACCAGGTCGTCATCGTGCCGATCGGGCGCAAGGAGCAGGGCGAGCAGGCCGCCGAGCACGCCCGCCGGCTCGGCGCCGCGATCAAGTCGATGGGCATCCGGGTGCACGTCGACGACAACCGGCCGCAGCTGTCGCCCGGCTTCAAGTTCAACGAGTGGGAGATGCGCGGCGTCCCGGTCCGCATCGAGCTCGGCAAGCGCGACATCGAGGGCGGCGTCGCCACCGTCGTCCGGCGGCTCCCGACCGTCGAGGGGCAGGGCAAGGAGCAGATCCCGCTCGACAAGGTGCCCGAGGTGCTGCCCGGGATGCTCGCCGACTTCCAGACGTTCCTGCTCGCCAGGGCCGAGAAGTTCCGCGAGGACAACACCGCCTCGGTGGACGACTGGGACGCGTTCGCCGCGCAGGTCGCCACCGGCTGGGCCCGCGCGTTCCACTGCGGCGAGACCGCCTGCGAGGACGACATCAAGGCCGAGACCGCCGCCACCCCCCGCGTGATCCCGGCCGACGCGCCCGAGGAGACCGGCGTCTGCGTGAAGTGCGGCCGCCCGTCCGCCTACGGCAAGCGCGTCATCTTCGGCCGCGCCTACTGAGGACGCCTCCGACCGCCCCGGGCGGGCCCGTCATGGACGGGCCCGCCCGGCGCTCGTGGCGGGGCCCCAGTGACCGAGCTCGTCCGACCGGCGGCGGGTCAGGCCTCCTTCGGTGCGCGGCGCTCCGCGCGCAGCCTCGTCAGGAACGGCTGGAGGAACCATGCCCAGCCGCCGAGGAGCACGGCGACCGCGACCGTGGCGGCGGTGGCGGCCGCCTCGTCCGACAGCGCCTGGACGACCAGGGTGGTCGCCGCGGTCATCGAGACGCCCAGCGCGAAGGCCCCGGCGATCCCGAACCGGTTGGCGCGCCGGATCAGCAGCGCCTTCTGCCCGAGCCGGAACAGGATCCGGTGCTGGATGACGGGGGCGATGAAGCAGACGGACGCGAGCCCCGCCCCGAACAGCGCGATGTAGAACAGCGCCCGGCCCGTGTCGCTGACCTTGGCGTCGAAGCCCGCCGAGAACGGGACGGTCAGCAGGAACGCGAACAGCACCTGCACTCCGGTGGTCGCCACCCGGAAGCCCTGGAGCAGCTCCATCAGCTGCCGGTCCAGGCGCTCGTGCTCCGTCTCGTTGCGGGGCTTGTCTGAGGGGTCGTCGCTCATGGATGCCGTTTACCCCGGCAAAACGCCCATCAGTCGCCCGGCTTGAAACGTTCTAGTCGAGCGTGGGCGGCTCCACCCGCAGTGCGAGCATCGACACGTCGTCGCGCAGGTCGCTGTCGCAGTAGTCGAGCAGCGCCCGCTCCACGCCCGCGAGCATCTCCTCCGGCGGCTTCCCCGCGTGCCCGGCGAGCGCCTCCAGCAGGCGCTCCTGGCCGAACTCCTGCCGCGTCATGTCGCACGCCTCCAGGACCCCGTCCGAATGCAGGATCAGCGTGTCGCCGACGGACAGGTCGATCGTGTCGAGGCCGGCCTCGAAGTCCTCGAACAGGCCGAGCGGGACGCCGCCGCGCGACGCCGACCTGATCACCCCGTCGGCACGGACGATGATCGCGGGCGGGTGGCCCGCGGTGCCGAGCGACACGATGATCCGCTCGGTCTCCAGCGTCAGGCTCGCCATCACGGCCGTGACGAACCGGTCCTCGTCCAGCAGGGCCTCGTTCACGATCCCGAGCACGTCGGCGGGACGGGCCTTCCACCGCGAAGCGAGCCGGACGCAGTGCCGGGCCGTCGCCGTCACGGCCGCCGCGTCCTCGCCCTTGCCGCACACGTCGCCGAGGACCAGCCCCCACCCGTTCTCGGTGCGGAAGACGTCGTAGAAGTCGCCGCCCACCTCCGCGCCGTGCGTGGACGTCAGGTACCGCGCGGCAACGCTCACCCCCGGGATGGCGGGGAGCGACTTCGGCAGCAGCCCGGCCTGGAGCGTGTCCGCGACCTCCGCGCGGCGCCTGTAGAGGCGCGCGGCCCGGATCACCAGGGCCAGGTAGCGGCCGAGCCGCTGCACGACGCCGAGGTCCATGAGGTCGAACGGGCCGTACTCGCCGCTGGCCGCCAGGGTGATCGTGCCGATGGCGCGGTCGCCGTCCTCGATGGGGACGCTGAGCACCGACGTCACGCCGATCTTGCCGCAGACCGGCAGCCCGTCCGGGCACATGCCGAGCACGTCGAGGTTCTCCACGTGGGGGCGCAGCGCGCTCTGCCGGGTGACGAAGACGTTGTGGGGGAGGGTGTCCTCGGCGGGGTCGACCTCCTCCAGCATCCGCGCGGCCTCGACGGACCGCTCGTCCTCCGGGCCCATCACGACCTGGCGGCGCAGCGCGGGCGCCGCGCCCGCCCTCGTCGCGCCGCCCTGCGCCGCCGCGGACGGGTTGCCGCCGGCGGGGGCGGTCAGGTCGATGAACGCCCAGTCGGCCAGCTCCGCCGCCAGCAGCCGGGCGCAGCGGCGCACGGCCACCGTCTCGTTGAAGACCGGCTCGTCGAGCAGCAGTTCGCTGGCGGTGGCGAGGACGTCCATCCGGTGCACGATCGTGGCCACGGCCTCGTCGTCGTTCGGACCGCCGTCGGCGGGCCGGGCCCGCCCCGTGCCCGCGGCCTGCCCCTTGGACGCGGGCGCCCCGCCGGCGCCGTCGTCGGCGCGCGTGGTCGTCGGCCCGGCGGCCACCACGATCATCGGGTCGGGCTCACCTCGGATCCACACCCGCGCGAAGGTCAGCACGGCGTCGATCGGGTGGTCGCGACCGAGGAACCGGACGCCGACGCGGCGCCGCCGTCCCGTCCGGATCGCCGCCGCGAGCTGCGACCGGACGGCCGCCCGGGTCGCCATGTCGCAGAACGCCGTGAACTGCTTGCCCGACACGTAGCCCGACGACGTGCCGAGCAGCTCGGCGGCCTGCCTGTTGACGCGGCGGACGTTCGTCGTCCGGTCGAGCAGGAACAGCGGGACCGGGGCGTCCTGGAAGACCGTGCGCAGGACCCGCCGCTCGTTCTCGGCGGCGGCCGACCCGCCCGACTCGCCGGACTGCTCGCCGCCCATCGTGCGCAGCACGGTCAGCGCCAGCTCGAGCTCGACCAGCGCCGCGTCCAGCGTGGCGCGCAGGTCGGGCTCGGGCACGCCGGCGGCCTGGCGCAGCTCGCCGATGCGGCCTTCGAGGTCCGAGACCTCCCGCAGCAGGGACTCGGGTTCGAGCTGGTCGGGCTGATCGTGCATCTGGTCTCCTTTCGTCCGCGTCACCACGGTGGAACCAGGACGGCTCCCGCCCCTGCCGGGCCGGACGCCGGTCTACGGGGCCGCTGGGCGCAGCCTATGCGTCTCGCCGGCACCTAGGGCAGGCCCTGGTGTCCGACGATACGCTGGGCGAGAGCGGTGAGCTTAACGTGGCGGGTCTGCGAGATCCGGCGCATCTCCGCGAACGCCTCGTCGGCATCGCAGCCGAGCGCGTGCATGAGGATCCCCTTGGCCTGGTCGACGACGGCGCGCGCCTCGACGGCGGCCTGGAGCTGGACGGCCGTGCGGTGCACGTCGTCGTACTGCTGGCTGTTGGAGACGGCCGCGGTGCCCTGCGCCACCAGCAGCGACGCGATCGCGTGCCGCCCGTGGCCGAGGGACTTCGGCGTCACCCCGTACAGGGTGAGCGTGACGAGGACGGGCGGGTTCAGGTGCGGGGTGGTGGTGAAGCAGCGCACCCCGCGGCGCAGCATGTCCGACATGGCCTCGGGCCAGCGGGTCTCGGCGAGGATGTCGTCCGAGGTCAGCGGCATCTGGTCGGCCACCACGTCGAAGAGCGGCCCGCGACCGCGGGCCAGCTGCCGGTCGGTCACCTCGGCGAGGTCGGGATGGCTGGCCGCGGCGGCCAGCGGCTCCGGCCGGGTCTCCTCCGGCGCCGCGGCGGAGCCGGGTGCGGCGCCCTGGACGGACATGTCCGCGATGCGGCCCGCCCGGTCGGCGTTCGGTCGTGCCGCGGCGCCCCGGGTGCTCGGCAGCGCCCAGCGCACGCTCGCGGCGCCCGCGCATCCGGGCACGGCCCGCGACGCGAGCTCGGTCACCCGGTGCAGGGTGCCCACGTCGGAGGACTCCCCGACCATGCCCAGGCGGGCGATCTCCAGCGCGAGCTGGTCCGTGAGGACCGTTTCGGTGGGCGTCACGCTTCGAGATTAGCCTGCCCGGGGGGATGCGCAGGCGGGCCCTGCCAGGTCACGCCGCCCCGGCGCTCCGCGGAGGTGCGTCAGTTGTTCGGGGGCGCCTTGCTGATCTCGGGAAGGGGGCCGCCGTCCCCGTTCGCGAGGGCCAGGTCTCCGATGCACACGATGCCGACCGGGTGGTGTTCGGCGTCCACGACCGGGAGGCGCCGGACGGCGTGCTCGCTCATCAGCCGCGCCACCGTGTCGGTGTCGTCCTCGGGATGGACGGTCGCCAGCTCGGCGGTGCACACGTCGCCGAGCGGGGTGAGCGAGGTGTCGCGGCTCTCCGCCACCGCGCGGACCACGATGTCACGGTCGGTCACCAGCCCGCACAGCCGTCCGGCGTAGGTGACCAGCACGTCTCCGATGCCCTGGTCCCGCATGATGCGAGCCGCCTCGTAGAGCGTCGCGTCGAGCGGCAACGACTGCGGCGCCGCCGTCATCACCTCTCTGACCCTTGATGACATGGCGCGCACATCCTCCCGAATCGCCAACGGCTCGCGTGGCCCGTGTGTGCGCGCCTTACCCAAGGTCGGCGCCCCTATTCGGACGGTTCGGGAAACGGTCGCCCACCTGCGGCGATCAGAACGCGAAGACCGTTCCCGTGCGCGACCCCATGACGCAGTCGTTGCCGTACTCGGCCCGGAAGCGCGCGGGCCTGCCCTTCCACCGGCCCTCGGCGCGGGCGATGACGGGGGAGTGGACGGCGGTGCACATCCGGCCGTCGGGGTCGTGCTCGAACCGCCCGCCGGACCCGCCCAACTCCAGGCACGCCCGCGCCGCCTCGGGGTGCCCGCCCCCGGGCGGATCGCAACGCAGCGTGACGGCCCGGGATCCTGACGTGTTCTCGCCCGGATGTGTGACGGAAAGCCGCAACGACGTCCTCTCGTGCCCGGAAGACGCCTTTTCGTGCCCGGAATGCGCGGCGGGCATCAAAGCGATCACCGCCCCGACGACGACCGCGGTGGCATGGTTCGGCATACGCGACTCCCGACATTCCAAGGGTCGTCGCTGACAGTATCCGGCCAATGACAGATCGTGCAGGAAAATGAACAACCCCGCGGCCAGAGGGCAGTCGCGGGGTCGTCACGGAAACTACGCCGCCAGGACGTGGTCGGAGAGGGAGGCGCGGAGCTGCTTGCGGCCGCGGTGGAGGCGGGACATGACGGTGCCGATGGGGGTGCCCATCATGTCGGCGATCTCCTTGTAGGGGTATCCCTCGACGTCGGCGAGGTAGACGGCGTCCCGGAAGTCCTTGGGGAGGGCGCGCAGGGCGGCGACGACCTGCGAGTCGGGGATGCGGTCGAGGGCCTCGGACTCGGCGGACCGGAAGCCGGACGAGAGCGACTCGGCCTGCGCGATCTGCCACTCCTCCAACTCCTCGGAGCCGGCGCGCTGGGGCTCGCGCTGCTTCTTGCGGTAGGTGTTGATGAAGTTGTTGGTGAGGATGCGGTGCAGCCACGCCTTGAGGTTCGTGCCTTCCTGGAACTGGTGGAAGTTCACGTAGGCCTTGGCCAGGGTCTCCTGGACGAGGTCCTCGGCGTCGGCGCTGTTGCGCGTCATGCGGACGGCGCTGGCGTACAGCGGGTCTGCGAGCGGCAGGACGTCGCGCTCGTAGCGGTGCGTGCGCGTGTCGGCGTCGCGGCCGTTGTCGCCCTTGGCGGTGCGGTGGACGGGCGTGGTGACAGCGGTCATCGTCGCTCCCCGTGGTAGTGCCCCGGATGAAGAATGGGGCCGGTTGCATTGCGCGTGGTCGGGGGCACGCGCGGACCGGGCGGACTTGCCGCCCCCCGTCAAGTGGTACGTGCCACCGTTCCCGGCGGGTTCGGTGATGCCTCGGCCTCGCATGGAGGGTGGACCGAGGGTTCGGCGCGCTGCGGCGATGCCAGAGCGACCCCGTTGCAGGGACGTCGCGGGCGTGCCCGTCGGGCGCTTCCCATCCGCCGGTGGGTCTTCCTGCCATGTAAGACGCATGGAACGGGCCAAATGGTTGCCACGACATACGTGGCGTCCATCACACCGGGCACTCTGTGGGCCGAACCGGTCTGATCACCGGGTATAGGCCGCGACCCTCGCCATCGGGCCCGCCGCCGGGGCCGCGCGGTCACCCGGTCGCGGTAAAGAGGGGCAACAGGGCGGTAGAGCGCTATGCCCGCTTCTGGTCAGGAGGTGGTGAGGTGCCCTGCCAGGACGGCCCGGACCAGCGCGGCGGCGAACTCGTCGGGCGCCGCCGGGAGCCCGGCACCCGCCGCCACTGCCCCGGGGCCCGCCAGCCGGGTCAGGAACGCGTGCTGCTGGCAGCCTCCGAGCAGGGCGGCGGTGATGAACGGCAGGGGCGCGCCGCCGGCCACCCGCCCGGCCTTCTGCTCGGCCTCCAGATACCCGTTGAGGGCGGTATGGCCCATCACCGGACCGGCCGCAGGCCCGCCGGGCGGCCCCGCGGGAGGGCCGCCGGGAGCTCCGGGAAGCGGAGGCTCCCCGCTCTGGCCGCCCGCGGTCCGCGCGCGCGTCTTGGCGGCGGCCTCCTGCGCCTTCACGGGGCCGTTGTCCCGCAGCCAGGCGATCAGCTCCGGATCGGCCAGGACGGGCCCGGTCATCGGCAGCAGCTCGCCATAGAAGCGGACCATCTCCGTCGCCAGGCGGGTGAGGTTTTCCTCGACCGTGTTCCGCCCGACGGACCCGAGCAGCCCCGTCATCGCGGTGCGCGCCGTCCCGGTCACCTCGGCCAAGGCCGCCGCGAACAGCGCCGTCTTGTTCGCGAAGTGGTTGTAGAGGCTGCCTTCGGACACGCCCGCGGTGCGCGCGATCTCCTTGGTGGTCGCGGCCACGATCCCGCGCTCCCGGATCACCGTGACCGCCGCCGCGAGGATCCGCTCCCGCATGGGCCCCGTCCGTGCCGCCAACCCCGCCCCACCTCGCCTTCCCGGTGGACGTTAGCACGGGCCGGACGCGGTGAGTGAGCACTCACCCGGAGGTATTCCGCGGATCCCGAGCGAACCGCACTCACAGCATGTAGCTTCGCCCTTACCGCGTGTTGCCGGAGCGGCCTTCGGCCGGCGTCCGCTCGGGGGAGGGGGACCGCATGGTCATCGCGGATCTGCTGGGCGTCACCAGGATGACGGCCGTCATGGTGAACGACCGCGGCCGCATCAGCCACTGGGACGACACCGCCGCCGACCTGTTCGGCGCCGCGCGGCCGCAGGCCATGGGCCGCCCGCCCGCCGACCTGCTCCGGCTGCCCCGGGAGCACCGCGGCGCCTTCGAGCCGGAGGCCTTCGGGCACGTCTGGTGCGGCGCCTGCACCCTGCCGCGCGCCGACACCGGGGAGCCGGCCGAGGTCGGCTGGTGGATCTACCCCATCGACGGGGCCCCCGGCGACGACGGCGTCAGGGTCCTCGCGCTGGCCGCCGACCTGCGCAGGCTCCGCCGCGACGGGCCCGGCATCACGGTCGGCGACCTGCTGCTCGCACCGCCCGGCGGGCCCGGCCCGTCCGACGGCGCCGCGCGCCGCCCGGCCACCGTCCGGCTGCTGCGGGTCGAGCCCACCCTCGCGGGCCCCTCGCCCGACGGGCCCGACCCGTTCGCCGCCCCGTTCGCCGACCGCCTCGCCGAACTCCTGCCCGCGCTCGACCCCGCCGCTTTCGGGACGATCGCCTCCCAGGTGCTCGCCCTCGGCTGCCCGGCGGTGTCGCTGGGCCTCACCCTCCGGCTGCCCATCGTCCCGCAGACCAGGGCCGCCCCCGCCGCCGCGCCGACGGTCCCCCTGCCCCGTCCGGCGCCGCGCACGCCGGGGGCCCTCCCGCCGCGCGCCCGGCGGGGCTTCCCCCACGCGCTGGAGCCGCTCGCCTTCCTCGGCGCCGCCGGCGAGCAGATCGGCAGCTCGCTCGACCACCTCCAGGCCGCCCGGACGCTCGCCGAGGTCCTCGTGCCGCGGCTCGCCGACCTCGCCGCCGTCGAGCTGCTCGAAAGCGTCGTCACCGACTCCGCGCCGCCCGCGGACGAGGTCGACGAGAACACGCCGATGCGCCGCGTCGCCGTCGCCCACAACGACGAGCCCGGCCGCTGGGACGACGCCGTCCCCGAGGACGAGCCGCTCTCCCTGCCGCCCTGCACCCCGTCCGTCCAGGCCATGCGCACCGGGCGGCCCGTGCACATCCCGCGCGTGGACGACGGGCAGGCCGCCCGGCTCGCCGCCGCGTTCGGCGCCGGCGGCTCGCGGCCCCTGTTCGCCGGCCGCGCGCTGCTGGTCGCCCCGCTGATCGCGAGGGGCCGCGTGCTCGGCACGTTCATGCTGCTCCGCAAGCCCGACCGGCACGGGTTCGACGAGCTCGACCTCGCCATGGTCGACGAGCTGGCCCGGCGCGCGGCGCTCTGCGTCGACAACGGGCGGCTGTACCGGCGCGAGGTCCAGGTCGCCGAGGAGCTGCAGCGCAGCATGCTCCCCGACGACCCGCCCGACGTCGCCGGGGCGCGCGTCCGCTACCGCTACCGGCCCGCCGAGCAGGCGGCCCAGGTCGGCGGTGACTGGTTCGACGCCATCCCGCTGCCCGGCTGCCGGCTCGGCCTCGTCGTCGGCGACGTGATGGGGCACGGCCTCACCTCGGCCGCGATCATGGGCCAGCTGCGCACCGCCGTCCGCACCCTCGCCGCCGAGGACATGCGGCCCGACCGGGTGCTGCGCCAGCTCGACGGCCTCGCCCGCCGGCTCGGCGAGGACTACCTCGCCACCTGCCTGTTCGCCGTCTACGACCCGGTCGAGCGGCGGTGCACGGTCGCGAGCGCCGGGCACGTCCCGCCCGTCCTCGTCGCGGCGGACGGGGAGAGCCGCGTGCTGCCCGTCCCGCCGGGCGTGCCCATCGGGGTCGGGGGCGAGCCGTTCGAGACGACGGAGTTCAAGGTCGACGACGGGTCCCGGCTCGTGCTGTGCACCGACGGCCTCCTGGAACGCCGCGACCGCGACATCGACACCGGGCTGGAGGAGCTGCGCGCCCGGCTCGCCGAGGCGCCCGGCGACCTCGACCGCACCTGCGACCACCTGCTCGACGGCCTCGCCGCGCCCACCCCCGCCGACGACATCGCCATCGTCGCGGTCGGGTTCGACGGCATCCCCCTCGACGACGTCGTCACCTGGGAGCTCGAACCCGTGCCCGGCAGCGTCCCGTGGATCCGCGCGCAGGTCGGCGTCCGCCTCGACGGCTGGGGCCTGCACGACCTCGCCGACACCGCGCGGCTGCTCGTCAGCGAGCTCGTCACCAACGCGCTCGTCCACGGCGCCGGCTCGGTCGGCCTCCGCCTGATCAAGGGCCGCACGCTGCTCTGCGAGGTGCACGACGACGGCGCCGACCTGCCCCATCTGCGGCACTCCGACGCCACCGACGAGTCCGGACGGGGCCTCCAGCTCGTCGGCCACCTGGCTACCCGCTGGGGCACCCACCGCACCGAGGGAGGCAAGGTCGTCTGGTTCGAGCAACGCGTCCCCTCCCGCTGAAGGCACGGTCGGGGGCGTGGTCGTGGGGTGGCTCGCGGCTTTGGGAGGTAACTGTCTCGTTCGCGCCAGATACTTTCCAACGCCCGCTTCGTTCTGATCGAAGGGTCGCCGTTCGTCGAGGCCCACCGGGGGACGATTTGGGTGAGAAGCTGACGCTGCCGGTCCCGGAGACGCTCTACGGCACCTACGCCGTGGCGCTCGCCGATCCGATCCCCGACCCGGCGGAGCTCGCCCGCGAGGAGGTGGCGCGGCGCACCTCACCGCCCTTGCGCGACCTCGTCCTCGGCATGCTCGGCAGCCCCATGCTCACCCTCGACCAGCGCCCGGCGGCCGACTTCCCGCCGCTGCCCGCCGACCTGCTCACCGCGTACGGCGGGCCCGCGCCCTACGTGGAGGCCGTCGCCGCCGCGGCGCACGTCCTCGCCGTGCGCGCCGCGTACCGTCCGGGGCGGCCGCCCGCGCACGAGTGGGCCGCCCGCGCCGTCGCGGGCGCCGTCGGGGCGGCCGCGTCCGCCCCGGTGGTCGACGTCTTCACGCCGCAGGTCCTCACGCGGGACCGGCTGTTCGGCTCCCTGCCGGGGCCGGACGGCGCCGTCCGGCTCACCGACTGGATGCTCCTTCCGCACACCACCGGCCCGGACGGCGCCTACATCACCACCAAGGGGCTCGGCAGGTTCGGGCTCCCCGAACTCCAGACGGAGAACGTCCCGCCGGGCCTCCTCGGGCCCTGGGGCCGCCTGCTGAACGGTCTCGCCCACCACGTCCTGGACCTCTGGCTGGAGGAGCTGCCCGCCGGCGAGCAGCCCCTCGTCGTCGAGATCCCCGAGATCGTCTCGGTCGGCCTGCGTGACATCGCCGCAGCTCAGGGTGCCGACGAGCCGGCGCGGCGCGAGGTTCCGGTCCGGCTGCGCCACGACCCGTCCCCGGACCCCGTCCTCACCGTGCTGCCCGCCGAGGACGGCCCGGACCGCCTCCGGACCCTGTGCACCACGCTCTTCGGTCCCGGATGAGCTTGCCGATGATCTTGATCTCGGCGCAGGATCGTCATCGTGAGATTCGGCCCGCGCGACCGTCGCACCCCTCAGCCCGAAGACTCCGGCCCCGAGGAGGCCGGCCCCGAGACCGCACCCCGCCCAGGTCCGTACCCCGAGGACGTCCACGTGGCGGGCAAGGGCATCGTCCCCGAGCCGTCCTCCGAGCCGGCCCTGGACCCGGCCCCGGCGGAGCCGCCGTCGGACTGGGTTCCCGTCCAGCCACCGCCGGAGCCGGAGAACGAGCCCTGGACGCCCCACATGCCGCCCCCGGCCCCGCCCCCCGCCGAGACGCCCGCGGCCCACGAGGACCCGCTGTGGGCGCCGCGCGAGACGCCTCCAGGGTTCAGCCCGGGCGAGCCGGCGACGGGCGAGTCCTGGACGCCCCGGGAGACCGGCCCCGCGCCCACCGGGCGGCACGCGCGAAGTGACGACGAGCCGTTCCTGCCGGGGAAGGGGCTCTCCGCCGAGCCGCCTTCGGTGACCGCCCCCGACATCCCCGCGCCGCAGTGGGAGCCGCCGCAGCAGCCCGGCCCCATGTCCGACCCCGAGCGGCGCAGGGCCATGGCGGACGCGTTCGTGGCCGAGTTCGTGGGCAGCCCCACGTGGCGGGCGACGCTGGCCGTGCTGGAGAGCGCGTTCCCCGGTCTCGGGATGGCCTCGACGCTCTCCCGCCGCACCGACGAGCTGTGGCAGACCATGGACGCCCTCGACCGGACGTCCGCGGCCAAGCTCGGAGTGCCGGCGTGGTTGGACGAGGCCGGCATCGTGCTCGACCTCAGCGCCCGCCTCGGCGTGCGGGCGGCATGGGCGCCGATGCCCGGACTGACGCGCCCGCCGCGCGCCTCCCGCCCGTACGCGGGGGCCTTCGTGATCGACACGCTCGACCCGCTGCGCTACCACCGCGCGGTCGGCGGGCCGCAGGCGCCGCGCGACCTGCCGGGCGACGGGCCGCTGTCGGCCCCGTCGCCGTCCGAGGACGACGACAGCGGTGTCGTGATCGTCGCGAACCTGACGTCGGCGGGCGTGCGCGTGCTGGACTCGGTGGCGCTCTGGCGCTACGCGGGCCGGGTCGTCACCGGCACGGTGCGCGAGGCGGGCCGCCCGGAGACGCGGATCCGGGCGCGGCGCGCGCTGCGGGCCCTGCGGCGCGTGGTCGTCGTCGACCCGGACCTCGGGCTCGGGCTGTGCCTCCAGATCGACGCGGCGCGGGTCCCGCGGTGCCTGCTGGCGTTCAGGGTGGACCGGACGGCCGGGGCACCCCGATTCGTCCGGCCCTGATCAGCCGTCCGAGCGCAGCCAGGTGAGGTCGCGCTGCCGGTCGGCCGGGAGCTCGCGGATGTGCTCGACGAGCCGCCACGGCTCGGTCGGCGGCTCGCCCTCGTCCGGCAGCACGCCGCACAGCACCGCGCTCTGCGTGCTGACCACGACGAACGAGCCGAACCGCGCGACGCCGCCGCCCCGCAGCGACGCCAGCTCGGTGAGCAGCACGGTCACCGCGGCGCCGTCCTTCGGGTCGAACAGGCCGCGCACGTAGGAGAACAGGTCTTCGGCCAGGACGTCGGGCCGGCGCCCGGACATCCGGTAGACGGTGCCCCAGTAGGTGCCGGTGGCCTGCGCCGACCGCTGGTCGCGCAGCCGGATGCGCAGCCCGCACTCGGCGGCGCACTGCTCGTAGGCCTCCGCGAGCAGCGCCTCGCTCTCGCCCTCCTCGCTCAGCAGCGCCCCGGTGACCACGCCCTCCTCCCGGTCGAGCCGGTCGAGCATCTCGCGGTGCAGCTCCTGGACGTCCTGCTCCACCGCGTCGAGCGTCCGCGCCAGCGCGCGCTGCGAATCGCGGTCGAGGTCGATGCCCACCAGCTCGTCGGACAGGTCGCCGAACTGCTTCTCCAGCCGCTCCACCCGGCCGGTGACCGACTCCAGCCGCTCCACGACGTCGGAGGGCGGCCCCTCGGCCTGCGGCGGCGGGATCGGGATCCCGACCGGCTCGGTCGCCTCGTCCACCACCCGCTTGAGGACGTCGTGGTCCCGTGCGAGCTCGTTCAGCTGTTTCCGCAGGTTGCGCAACTCGGCCTGGGCTTGCGGCAACCGTTTGTCGGACGCCAGGTAGAGCTCGCGTCCGGCGATCGCGAGGCAGAGCAGAACCAGGATCACGGTGGTCATGTGACTCCTCGGGAAGCAGGCTGCGCTCACGACGATAACCACCCCCGGCCGGGTTGGCCGAGTGCGCAGCGGATCCCGTCCGAAACGCCCCTTTTTCCTTTACCCACCGTCCTTCCGGCTACCCCCCGAGATCACCCGAACAGCCTCCAGGACCCCGAACCGCCAAGGCCCCGCCCCACACCGGCCCGGCCCCTCTTTTGATGGCCCCGTGCGGACCGGCTGATCAGACCGCCGGAGCCTTGAGTGATCGCGACCACCCCCGGCCGGATCGGCCGGGACGCCCCCTTGGCTCAGCCGAGCCGATGTCCCTCCCACCGGCCGCCCCTCGACCGCGCCCGGGCGGAGGCGTCCGAGCCGGGTCGGCTCCGCCCGGTCCGGCAGGCGGCTCCGGCCGGTCGCGGGGCGCCGTCAGCCGAGCTGCTCCGCCAGCGCGACGATGATCCCCTCGGGACCGCGGAGGTAGCAGAGCCGGTAACTGTCCCCGTACCGCGCCACCTCCCCGAGGAGTTCGGCGCCGTGGCCGCGCAACCGCGCGACGACGTCGTCGATGTCGTCGACGGCGAACATGACGCGATGCAGACCCAGGGTGTTGGGCGGCGGGTTCTTCGCCTCGCCGCCGACCACCGCGGGGTTGCGGTACTTCGTCAGTTCCAGCTTGCCGTGGCCGTCCGGCGTCCGCATCATCGCGATATCGCTCCGGACGCCGTCGAGTCCGACGGTGCGGTCCGCCCACAGGCCTTCGATCTGGGCCTCGGTCTCCACCTCCATGCCGAGTTCCACGAAGAACGCGACTGCGGCCCCAAGGTCGTCGACGACGATGCCGACGTTGTCCATCCGCTGAATCGCCATGCTGGTTCTCCCTCTTCTTCGCACGGCCCGTCCGGGCCCCTGGCGTATCTGGGACGAAGCCGGCATCACCTTCTCGACACCCGGAACGCGACGAACCCCGAAGACCCGCTCCGAACCGAGGCCGAGCACCACCACCGAACAATGCCCCTCACTTCCCGCGGGACCTCCAGCGGCGTGGGCCCTGACGTCGTCGGCCGTGCCCCTGGCCGTGATCGCTGGGATCAGCCGAATAGACCGCCTAGAAGGCCGTCGAGGATCTCGGCGGCGCCGGGGAGTTCGCATGGGACTTCGCCCGTGATGTTTTCGGCCGTGCCCCTGGTCGTGGTCGCTGGGAGTGGGCCGAAGAGGCCGCACAGGGCGACCGTGGGCCTCGGCCATGCCGTCGGCGGGTTCGCCTGCGGTGTGGCCTGGGGTGTCGTCGGCGATGTTGTCGGTTGTGCCCCTTGTCGTGGTCGCTGGGGGTCAGCCGAAGAGGCCGCCCAGGAGGCCGCCGAGGATTTCGGCGGCGCCGCCGGCGAGTTCGCCTGCCACGTCGCCCGCGATGTCTCCGGCCACGCCGCCGGCCGCGTCGGCGATCATGTTGCCTGCCACGTTGCCCGCGTAGCCGGCCAGGGCGTTGCCGAAGGCGTCCACGGGAGCGCCGCCGACGTAGCCCGCGACGTTCTGCGCGTATCCGGCCGCGTCCACGGCGCCGAGGGCCATGCCGCCCGCGATCCCCGCCGCGGCGGCGCCGCCGACCAGCCCGGCCGCGGCGGCGCCGTGGCCGAGGTGGCGGTGCCCGTGGTAGCCGGGCGGAGCGTGGTGGACGTGCGCCGGCGGGTGCCCGTGCACGGGGTACGGCGCCGGGCCGGGCGGCGCGGGTGGGGGCGGGCCGCCGTGCGCCGGCGGCGGGTAGGGCGCGGGGCCCGGCGGAGCGGGCGGCGGCGCCCCGTGCGGCATCCCGTGCGGCGGCGCGGGAGGCGGTGCCCCGTGGGATGGCATTCCGTGCGGCGGTGCTGGGGGCGGTGCCGCGTGGGACGGCCCGTGCGCTGGCGCGGGAGGCGGCGCCCCGTGGGAGGGCATCCCGTGCGGGGCCGGTGGCGGGGCCGCGTGGGGCGCGGGTGACGGCATCCCGTGACCGGGCATCGGTGAATGCGCGGGCGGCGGGAAGCCGTGGCCCGGCCCGGAGGGCATGCCGGACGGGCTCGGCGCGTGGCCAGGACCGGCCATCGGTGCCGGTTGCTGCCCGGGAGCCGGTGCTGGAGGCGGGAACTGGGCGTTCCCGTGCGACCCGTACTCGCCCGGCCCGCCGTAGGACGCTGCGGGCTGTGCCGGGGACGGCGGTGGCGGCGGGAACGTCGAGTGCCCGCCCGGCGGGGGCAGCGGCGCCTGCCCCATGGAGGCGCCCTGAGCCGCCGAGCCCGGCTGGGACGACCGCGGCAGCGCGGCCGCGTCCTCCAGCCATCGGGTGATCTTGGCGTTCCAGTCGGTCTCGGCCGCCTCGCCGTGCGCCACCTGGAAGACCCCGAACGACTCGTCGCGCGGGGTCTCGCGGTCCTCGGCGCGCAGCACGAAGGCCATGGCGCGCGGGCTGGCCACGAAGCTCAGCCCGACCTTGTCGATCCGCCCCTGGAAGGACCGCGGCGGGCTGAGGTGGATCTCCTGGTGGAACGGCAGCTGCTGGGAGACGCCCCGCAGCTTGGACGACTCGAACGTCACGTTCGTGATCTGGAAGCCGAGCCGGGCGACCGAGGCGAGGACCCACTGCTGGGACTCCAGCGGCTCGACCGAGATCGGATCGATGTCGCCGGGGTCGGGCTGCCCCGCGACGTCGATCTCGGTGCACATCCCGATGGTGAAGCCGGGAAGCTCGTGTCCGAGGACGGTCGTGAACGGCAGCTCGTACGGCAGCGGAATGGAGAACGCCAGGTCCCGCTGCCCGCCGGCGTCGAGCTGGAAGCCCCTCGTGAGGGCTCCCCGGTAGACCTCGGGGCCCGCCGTCTCACCCCCGTGGTGCTGCATGCGCGGCATCAGCGCCAGCGTCACGTGCCGGATCTCCGCGGGCCCGGCACCGCCGCGCAGGTGCACCTTGCCCGCCACGACCCCGCCGGGTTTGCAGTTCGGCTCAGCCAGGATCGTGTCAACGGACGGCCCGCCGCCCGCCATCTGCCCATAGGACACCGGCTGTTCCCCTCTCCCACCGCGAGGCCATACGCCCCGCGTCCACCGCCCGCGCGACCCGGACCGCGCGCACCGGATGCTTAGACCCCCTCCACCATGCCACCGGTTCACTCGCCCCGTCCCCAACCCGCGATTTCCCGCCCAAAGGGGGCGTCCTTCGTCCGTCCCCCAGGGCCTGGGGCCGTGTGCGGCGTTGGGGGTGACGTGTGGGCGGCGGGTGGTGGTGGGGGTTGGGGTTGGGGTCAGTCCTCCTTGGGGGTGACCGTTACGGAGGCGTAGCCGAGTTTCTCCAGGGGTTCGCGGATTTGGGCGGCGTCGCCTACGGCGATGATGGTGAGGGCCTCCGGGTCGATGTGCTTGCGGTAGGCGCGGGCCACGCCGTCTGGGGTGGAGGCGCGTACCGCGGCCAGGTAGGCGCTCGGGTAGTCGGCGCCCAAGCCGTTGGCGGACACGTCGGCCAGTTCGGCGGCCACCGCGCGGGCCGTCTCGTACTCGGCCGGGGCCCGGTCTGCGAGGGCGCGGACGGACGAGCCGTGCTCCTCGGCGTCGATGCCGCGGGACACGATGCCGCGCAGTTCGGTGAGCGCGTCGGCGACGGCGTCGCCGGTGACCTCGGTGTGGACGGCGCCCTGGGCGATGAACAGGCCGCAGTGCCGCATGCGCAGCAGCCCGGCGCGCATGCCGTAGGTGTAGCCCTTCTCCTCGCGCAGGACCGCGTTGAGCCGGGACGTCAGGCCGCCGCCGAGGACGTGCGAGGCGACCATCAGGGACGGCCAGTCGTGGTGGGAGCGGTCGGGGACGCCGTGCCCGAAGCTGAGGTAGGTCTGCACCGAGCCGGGGCGGTCGACGACGACGATGCGGGCCGCGGACTCCGGCATGATCCGGTCGGCGGTCGGGAGCGGCTCGCCGGTGCCCGCCCAGCCCTCCAGGGCGGCGGTGAGGGCGCTTTCGGCGTCCGTGCCGGACAGGTCGCCGGCCACGACCGCGGTCGCCTCCGCGGGGACCACGGAACCGTAGAAGTCGCGGACGTGCGAACCCTCCAGCGCGCCGATCGAGGCGCGGAGGCCGCCCGTCGGGCGGGAGGCCCTCGCCTCCGCCGGGAAGACGACCGAGCGCAGTTCCCGCATGGCGCGGGTGGCGGGGTCGGCGTCGTCCTGGGCGATCTCCTCCAGGCGCTCGCGGACGAGCCGCCGGACGTCGGCGTCGTCAAGCGCGGGGCGCCGCACGACCGAGGAGAACAGCTCCAGGGCCGCGCCGAGGCGGGTGGTCGGGACGTCCAGGGCGACGCGGAGCGCGGTCAGGTCGGCGTGCGCGTAGAGGCTGGCGCCGAGTCGCTCGAACGCGGCGGTCAGCGCGGTGCCGCCGCCGGGCTCGGTGCCCTCGAGCAGGGCGCGGGAGGCCAGCGTCGCGACGCCGTCAAGCCCGGACGGCTCGCGGCCCGCCCCCGCGTGCAGGACGAGGCGGACCGCGGCGAGCCGGCGGCCGGGCAGGTCGCAGCGGAGCGTGGCCGGGCCCGCCGGGACGCGCCCCGCGGTGCCGGCCGGGAACGCCCAGGCCGGGACGGGCCCGGGGACGGGGCGGGGCTGCAGTGCAAGGCCGCTGCTCACGAGGTGCCTCCGTAGGTCAGGGCGGTGCGGGCGCCCGGGGCCAGCCAGCGGCCCGCCATCTCCTTGATCGCGTCTCCGGTGACCGCGGCGGCGCGGCCCGGGGCGGTGAAGACCCGGGCGGGGTCGCCGAACTGCGTCGCGTTCTGCGACAGCGCGTTGGCGAGGCCCGTCACCGTCTCGGTCTGCTCCAGGAAGCCGCGCTCGGCCTGGGCGGTGGCGCGGGCGGCCTCGTCGTCGTCGGGGCCCTGCGCGGCGAACCGCTCGAGCTCCTCGTCCAGCACGGCGGCGATCTTCTCGGGCTCCGGGCCGACGGCGTCGACGATCGCCAGGGACGGGCCGGACGCGAGCCGCGTGACCCCGGCCCACACCTCGGTCGCGATCTGGTCGCGCCGCACCATCCGGTCGTAGAGGCGGGAGCCGGAGCCGCCGCCGAGGATCTCGACCGCGAGCTCGGCGGCCTCGATGTCGTCGCCGCCGTCGGTGGGAAGCGTGAACATCGCGAAGTAGGCGGGGGAGGGGACCACCTCGTCGAGCGCCTCGCCGCGGACGCCGGTCAGCGGCCCGAGCTCGCCCGGACGCGCGCCGGGCCTGGCCGGACCGGCCGGGAGGCCGCCGAAGTAGCGCTCGACCGCCTCGATCGTCTTCGCCGGGTCGACGTCGCCCACGACCGACAGCACTGCGTTGCCCGGTGCGTACCAGGTGGCGAAGAAGTCGGTGCAGTCGTCGAGGGTGGTGGCGTCCAGGTCTTCCATGGAGCCGATCGGGGTGTGCGCGTAAGGGTGGCCCTCCGGGAACGTCAGCGCGCAGAGCCGCTCAAAGGCCGTTCCGTAGGGCTGGTTGTCGTAGCGCTGGCGCCGCTCGTTCTTCACCACGTCGCGCTGGTTGTCGAGGTTGGCCTGGGTCAGCGCGGCGGGGAGCGTGCCCATGCGGTCGGCCTCGAGCCAGAGGGCGAGTTCCAGGTGGCTGACCGGCACCGTCTCGTAGTAGTTCGTGCGCTCGAAGGACGTGCTGGCGTTGAACGCGGCTCCGGCGCTCTCCAGCAGTGCGGCGTGCTCGCCCTCGGCGACGTTCGCCGAGCCCTGGAACATCAGGTGCTCGAAGAGGTGGGCGAGCCCGGTGCGGCCGGCCCGCTCGTGCCGCGAACCCACCCCGTACCAGATGTTCACGGCGGCCAGAGGTACGACGTGGTCTTCGCAGACCACCACGCGCAGGCCATTGCCGAGCGTGTGCTCATGCAGCGGCTGTTCTGCCACGGAGCGCTCCCGTCCGTTCGATGGGCCGGACAGCACCGCGCGTCGGGGGGACCACCCCAGGCGGCGGGCTTGATCTCGGTCTCACCGTACCGGGTGCGCCCCGCGGGGGGAGCGCCGACGGAAACTGTGGATAACCCGGCGCGACCGCGCGCGGGAGGCGAGGGAGCGCGCTCGCTCAGGACGACGTCGCGGCCTCGTGCGCGGCGACGGCGTCGTCCAGCGAGTGGTGGAGGACGAAGATCTTGGTGAGCTGGGTGACGTGGAAGACGCGCCTCACCCTGTCGTTGACGCCCATGAACGACATCGAGCCGTCCCGCGCGCGGAGCCGGTGGTAGATGCCGACCAGCACGCCGAGGCCCGTGGAGTCCAGGAAGGTCACCTCGCCGAGGTCGATGACCAGGTGCGCGCCGCCGTTGTCGATGATGTCGAGCAGGGCCTCGCGCAGGCGGGGGCTGGTGAAGACGTCGATCTCACCGCTGATCTTGACGACCGTGAGGCCCTTCTCGACGCGATGCTCGACGGCGAAGTCCACCGGTGCTCCTCTCTGTCCCGCGTCTTGTCAAGCCCTGGAGAAGTTCTAGGGCCTCGCGGGGGGAACTCAATTGTTACCCCGGTCGCGGACGGTTACGCCCGCCAATCCGGTCGCATCCTTCAAGGGGAGCGGAAGAGGGCCCAAACGATCTTCCCGTGGGCGAGGGCGCGCCAGCCCCACCGGACGCTGAACGACTCGACCAGGTGCAGGCCGCGCCCGGTCTCGGCGATGTAGTCGGGCTCCTTGCGGCGGGGCGCCGTCCGGCTGGAGTCCATGATCCCGCAGAGCAGCCAGGGCGCCTCGTGCCCGAGGCGCAGCCGGATGGCGGACGGCGCGGAGCCGAGCGGGTCGGCCGGGTCGTCGTACACGCCCTCGCGGTGCACGTCGTCGCCCGGCCGCCCGCCGGCCGTCTTTCCGCTGTGCCGCAGCGCGTTCGTCACGAGTTCGGAGACGACGAGGCCGACGTCGTCGGCGAGCTCGGACAGGCTCCACTCGGCCAGCCTGGAGATCGCGAAGTGCCGGGCCTCGGTGACCGACTCCGGATCGGGCTCCACGGTGAACGAGACCGTGGACCCCCGCAGCTCCGTCAGCGCCGTGACGGCCTTGTCCAGGCGCGGCGGCAGGTCGAACGACTCGGGGACCGCCGTCGAGCGCCCAGCGTGGGCCCGTGGATCGCCCGGCCCCGCGAGAGGGCCGAGCTCCCACCGCGTGTCGTCGTGCGCGTGGCGTGACGTCATTCCACCGGACCCCGCAGAGTGATCTCGTTGTGCAGCCGTGGCTCGGAAGTCTCGTGCGTTATCCTGCGCATCGTAGCGTGCGAATGCAAGGCCCAATGCACGTGCATCTGCGTTGTGAGGGTGCGGGGCGGCGCGGGCAGCACGCGGGAGATCGGAGGTAGCCGCAGGACACTGAGGCCAGTGGCACACTAGGTTCGCTGTCCGCCGAATAGCCGGGAGGTTGGGCGTGACTCCAGAGACGCCGGGAAGCGGGTCGACGGTTCGTCGGATCCTGCTCGGGTCGCAGCTTCGCCGTCTGCGCGAGCAGAAGGGCGTGACCCGTCAGGACGCCGGCTACGTCATCCGTGCGTCGGAGTCGAAGATCAGCCGCCTCGAGCTCGGCAGGGTCAGCTTCAAAGAACGAGACGTGGACGACCTGCTCACGTTGTACGGCGTCGGCGACAAGACGGAACGCGAGGCGCTGCTACAGCTTGCGCGGGAGGCCAACACCCCCGGTTGGTGGCACCGGTACAACGACGTGTTGCCCGGCTGGTTCCAGACCTATGTGGGTCTGGAGGAGTCGGCGGCGTTGATCCGCACGTATGAACTGCAGTTCGTCCCGGGACTGCTGCAGTCGGAGGGGTATGCGCGTGCGGTGATCCGCCTGGGCAACGCCGGGGCCGCCGAGCACGAGATCGACCAGCGAGTGGAACTGCGCCTGCAACGTCAGGAACGCCTCACGGGCGCGGAAGCGCCGCGACTGTGGGCCGTGGTGGACGAGGGGGCGCTGCGGCGCCCCATCGGCGGACCTGAGGTGATGCGGGGCCAGTTCGAGCACCTCATCGAGATGTCGAAACTGCCCAACGTCACCATCCAGATCATGCCGTTCAGGTTCGGAGGCCACGCGGCCGAGGGGGGCGCCTTCACGATCCTGCGCTTTCCCGAGCAGGATCTGCCGGACGTGGTTTACGTCGAGAACCTCACCGGCGCGATGTACCTGGACAAGCGCGACGACGTCGACACCTATCTCCAGGCGATGGAACGCCTGTGTGTCGACAGTGCGACCCCGGAGCGCACCGTCGAGCTTCTCGGTGATCTTCTCAGAGAGACATGATGCTCCAGACCGATTACGACAACGGGATGTCGGCCGCCGAGCTCCCCGGAGCACGGTGGCTCAAGTCCCGGCGAAGCAACTCCCAGGGGAACTGTGTGGAAATCGCCGAACTGCCCGGTGGGCAGGTGGCGATGCGCAACTCCCGCCATCCCGAGGGCCCGGCCCTCATCTACACCCGCCCCGAGATAGAAGCGTTGATCCTTGGTGCCAAGGACGGCGACTTCGACCATCTCATCGCCTCCCGTAACTGATTCGAGCGCGGCAGGGTCGGCACCGGTCCACCCGCACGTCGACCCGACCGCCCGCACGCTGCAAAAGGCCACCCCAGGCGCGAGGGTGGCCTTGTTCATTTTCGGCGGCCACGCTTGGGCGGACGGCCCTGGGGGCCGTCCCCGAGCGTCAGCCGCAGTTGCCGTAGGGAGCGGTACGGCCGTTCCCGCCGAAGCGGACGCACTCCCCGGGGGCCTTCACGTACACCGGCCCCGCGTACCAGGCGAAGGAGCCGCTGTCGGTGATGGTGCCGCCGCCCTTCTTCTGGATCCAGGCGGAGACCGGCGACTTGGTGCCCACGTGCGTCGACTTGATGGTGACGGCGCAGTTGTAGGCGGTCGAATTGCTGTACAGCAGGTAGGCGACGCCACCGGACACGGCCATGGAGCGCAGCACGTAGTACCCGCTTCCCTTGCCGCCGCTGTTGCACGCGGCCTGCGGGGTGTACTTATTGGGCGGTTCCTTGGCGGGCGTCGATCCGTTGCCGCCGGTGCCCCTCGTGGGGGTCGAGCCACCGGGCTGCTTCGGCGAACCCGGCTTCGTGGACGCGTGGGGGGCCGTGGGGGCTCCGCTCTTCCCGGGCTCAGGCTGCCCTGGTTTCGTCGTCACCGGGCCCGGGGTGTTGCCACCGGCGCCGTTCGCAGCCCCGGTGTCGCCCTGCACGCCTGGGTTCTGCTCGACCGCCGATGCGGACTGGCCCTTGTCGCCGTCCGGCCTTGTCGCGGCCCAAGCGGCACCGCCCGCGATGACCGCCGCAACCGCCACCGCCGCCGCGATCGGCACGATGAGACGTCCGCGCCTCCCACCGTTCGACCCTTGGCCGTGGGGCGGCCCGGGAGGAGGAGGCGGAGGCATGCCGGGAACGCCGTGCCCCGCGGGCGGCGGTGCGGCCTCCCCGAAGGGAAGCGGCTGCGGAGCCGTCCCGTGCCGGACGCCGGACGGGTCGGTGGCGGGCTCGGAAGGCGGCACCGCGCCGGCCGCGACGGACGGGGCGGCATGCGGGTCAGCCGAACCGGAAGGCGCGGACGCGTACTGCGGGCCGGGGGCATCGGCGGGCAGCGGAGGTACGAAGGGCCCGGGCGAGGGCGCCCCGCTGGCCGCGCCGACCAGCCTCTCCTGGGCCTCGCGGGCGGTGGGCCGCTGCGCGGGCTCCTTGGACAGGCAGGCGAGGACGAGCTCGCGCAACGGGCTCGGAAGGTCGCCCAGATCAGGCTCGCCGGTCAGGATCCGGTGCATGACCGAAGCCATCTCGTCGTTGCCGAAAGCGGGACGCCCCGTGGCGGCGAACGTCATCGTCGTGCCCCAGGCGAACATGTCGGCCGCCCGGCCGACATGTTCGCCGGTGAAGTGCTCCGGGGACATGTAGGCGGGAGTGCCGACGTTCTGCGTCTCGCCGGTGGCGTCCAGCGCGCGCGCCACGCCGAAGTCGATGACGCGGGGCCCGTCCGGGCCCATCATCACGTTGCGCGGCTTGAAGTCGCGGTGCACGATCCCGGCCTGGTGGATGGCCGTGAGCGCGGTGAGGGTGCTCACCGCGAGCCGTTCCAGGGCGCCGCCCGTGCGCGGGCCCTCCGTCCGCACGACGTAGAAGAGCGACAGGCCGGGAACGTACTCGCTGACGATGTAGGGCTGGTCGCCCGCGACGTCGGCGTCCAGGACCTGCGCGGTGCAGAAGCGCGCGACGCGCTTGGCGACCTCCAGCTCGCGGACGAAGCGCGCGCGGGCGGACTCGTCCCCCGCGAGCCCGCCGTGCAGCAGCTTGATCGCGACGTGGTCGGCCCCGGCCCCGCCTGCCGGACGCCCCAGGAAGACCGCGCCCTGCCCGCCCTCGCCGAGGCGGCCCAGGATCTCGTATCCGCCCAGCTCGACCGGGTCTCCCGACCGCAGTGGATGGGAATCCGGCATCGTCCTGTCCGTCACACCACTCGCTCCCCGTCGTTCCGCCGCGTCCCAGGACCTTCCGCAAGACTAGGCCCCACGATGGTATGCGGTCCGCAAAGCGGATGATCTAGCACTGGTGACCGCGGCCGTAAAATTGGACTATAGTCCGGTTGTATCCACGGGGGAGGACGTGATGATCGACCGTCGCCCGGCCGGCGCGAGGCGCGTCGACCTGGAACTGATGCGGACGCCGCCGCCGAAGGAGCGCGCCGACGCCGCCCGCAACCGCGCGAAGGTGCTGGACGCCGCCGCCGCGCTCTTCGCCCGGCACGGTGTGGAGGCGGTCTCGATGGACGCCGTCGCCGCCGAGGCGGGCGTCGGCAAGGGCACGCTCTTCCGCCGGTTCGGCGACAAGGCGGGCCTCGCCGTGGCGCTGCTGAACGAACGCGAGCGCGAACTCCAGGACGCGATCCTGTCCGGCCCGTCTCCTCTCGGCCCGGGGGACGGTGCGGCCGTGCCGCCGACCGAGCGCCTGCACGCCTTCGCCGACGCCTACCTGGACTACGTGCTCGGCCATCTGGCGCTGGTGCGCATGTCCGAGACCGCTTCGCCGGGGGCCCGGTACCGCATCGGCGCCTACGGCTTCTGGCACCGGCACCTGACGATCCTGCTCGACCAGTGCGGCGACACCGTCCCGGACGGCGATGCCACCGCGCACGCGCTCCTGGCCGTCCTGGGTGCGGAGCACCTCACCGCGATGGTGGAGAGCGTTGGGACGGAGCGCACCCGAGCCACCGTCCATCAGCTGTTCAACGTGGCAGGCGCCTAACAGGGGGAGACACGAAAGCCCCCCGCGGTCGCGGGGGCTTCCTCGTGCCTGACCGGAGGTGCGGCCGGGCGTTCGGTGTGTCAGGCCGGGTCGGGCGTCCGCCGCCGGCGGCGGGAGTCCACCCGGCCTTCCGCCTCGCCCGGCGGGCCCTCCTGGGCATGCTTGCGTTCCAGTTGCGCGGCGACCGCGAGGGCGCGCAGAGACGTGGTCTTCACGTGTTTGCGTTCACTGACGGAACGGGTGCGGGGAATGCTGCTCGGCACGGTTCACCTCCATGGGTCGTGACAGGAGTGCTACCCCGGCTGGCGGGATCTCGCACGGTAGTTGCAACCGCAAGATCCTTCCCGCTATTCCGAGTGATCGTTCCGTTTAGGCGCCGTCCGGATCCGGCCCCGTCCGTGTCCGGGGGTGAAATCCATCCGGACCGGGTCACTGGAGCGGCTCCCGGGCGACGGCGCACGCCCCTCGGCGGGCGAAAATTTCGCCTCTTTTCACTCGCGCATCATCTGTCGCTTTGTTATCACTCAGGGGCGAGGCCGTCCGAACCGCTCAACTGGGTAGGTATCCCAGGATTCGGTTCGCCCGCGGGTCGATACCGCCATGAGCGGCTCAGCGTGGAGCCCCAGGAGACCGCCGGGCGCGGCCGGACGCGCCCCGAGCCTCTCCTGGGAGAACACGTGATCAGTAAGCTGCTCGTCGCCAACCGTGGCGAGATCGCCGTGCGCGCCTTCCGCGCGGCCTACGAACTCGGCATCGCCAGCGTCGCCGTGTACGCGCACGAGGACCGCCTGTCCCTGCACCGGCAGAAGGCCGACGAGGCGTACGAGATCGGGGAGCACGGCCATCCCGTCCGCGCCTACCTGGACGTGGACGGGATCGTGGAGACGGCGCTGCGGGTCGGCGCCGACGCCGTCTACCCCGGATACGGGTTCCTGTCGGAGAGCCCCGAGCTCGCGGCGGCCTGCGAGCGCAGCGGGATCAAGTTCGTCGGCCCGCCGTCGCGGGTGCTGAGCCTGGCGGGAAACAAGATCGAGGCGGTCGCGGCGGCGCGGCGCGCGGGCCTGCCGGTGCTGCGCTCGGCGACCCCCGAGCCGGGACGGGAGCTGGAGGCGGCCGACGAGGTCGGGTTCCCCCTGTTCGTGAAGGCCGCGGCGGGCGGCGGCGGGCGCGGGCTCCGCCGCGTCGACCACCGCGAGGAGCTGGAGGCCGCCGTGGACACGGCGCGCCGCGAGGCCGAGAGCGCGTTCGGCGACCCCACGGTGTTCCTGGAGCAGGCGGTGGACCGCCCCCGCCACATCGAGGTGCAGGTCCTCGCGGACGGCGCCGGGCACATCGTCCACCTGCGCGAGCGTGACTGCTCTGTGCAGCGCCGCCACCAGAAGGTGGTCGAGATCGCGCCCGCGCCCCGGCTCGACCCAGAGGTGACCCAACGGCTCTGCGACGACGCCGTGAGGTTCGCCCAAGAGATCGGTTACGAGAACGCGGGAACGGTCGAGTTCCTCGTGGACGCCCACGGCGAGCACGTCTTCATCGAGATGAACCCCCGCATCCAGGTCGAGCACACCGTGACCGAGGAGGTCACGGGGGTCGACCTGGTGCAGAGCCAGCTGCGCATCGCGGGCGGCGAGACGCTCGCCGACCTCGGCATCGCGCAGGACGAGGTCAGCGTGAGCGGGTTCGCCGTGCAGTGCCGCATCACGACCGAGGACCCGGCGAACGGTTTCCGCCCCGACACCGGGAAGATCTCGGCGTACCGGTCGCCGGGCGGCGCGGGGGTCCGGCTCGACACGGGGACGGCCTACGGCGGCGCGATCGTGTCCCCGCACTTCGACTCGCTGCTGGTGAAGCTGACGTGCCGCGGCCGGACGTTCGAGGACGCGGTCCGGCGGGCGCGCAGGGCCGTCGCCGAGTTCCGCATCCGGGGCGTAGCGTCCAACATCCCGTTCCTCCAGGCGCTGCTGGACGAGTCCGACTTCCGCGCGGGCGGTGTCACCACCTCCTACATCGCCGACCACCCCGAGCTGCTGACGGCCCGCTCCAGCGGCGACCGCGCGACGCGGCTCGTCCGGTACCTGGCGGACGTCACGGTCAACAAGCCGCACGGCGAGCCGCCCACCGACCTCGACCCGGCGACGAAGCTGCCGCCGCTCGACCACGACGGCCCGTTCCCGGAGGGGTCGCGCGACCGGCTGCTGTCGCTCGGCGCGCGCGCGTTCGCCGAGCGGCTCCGCGGCCAGAAGGCCCTGGCCGTCACCGACACGACGTTCCGGGACGCGCACCAGTCGCTTCTCGCCACGCGAGTACGCACCTACGACCTGCTGGCGGCCGCGCCCTACCTGGCCCGGATGACGCCGCAACTCCTCTCCGTCGAGGCATGGGGCGGAGCCACGTACGACGTCGCGCTGCGGTTCCTGGGCGAGTCGCCCTGGGACAGGTTGGCCGCGATCCGCGAGGCCGCACCGAACCTGTGCATCCAGATGCTCCTGCGCGGCCGCAACACGGTCGGCTACACGCCGTACCCCGACTCTGTGGCGCGGGCCTTCGTCAAGGAGGCGGCCAGTACGGGAGTCGACATCTTCCGTGTGTTCGACGCCCTGAACGACGTTGAGCGCATGCGCCCGGCCATCGACGCCGCCCTCCAGACGCATGCGCTGGTGGAGGGAACCCTCTGCTACACCGGCGACCTGTCCTCTCCGGACGAACGCCTCTACACGCTCGACTACTACCTGCGCCTGGCGGAGGAACTCGTCCAGGCGGGGGTGCACGTCCTCTGCATCAAGGACATGGCCGGCCTGCTCCGGGCGCCCGCCGCGCGCACGCTCGTCAGGGCGCTCCGCGAGCGCTTCGACCTGCCCGTGCACCTGCACACCCACGACACGGCGGGCGGGCAGATCGGCACCTACATCGCCGCCATCGAGGCGGGCGTCGACGCCGTGGACGGCGCCGCCGCGCCGCTCTCGGGGACCACGAGCCAGCCGCCGCTCCAGGCGATCGTGGCCGCGACCGACTTCACCGACCACGCCACCGGGATCGACCTGGACGCGCTGACCGTCATGGAGCCGTACTGGGAGGCGGTCCGCAAGCTCTACGCGCCGTTCGAGATGGGGCTCCCGTCGCCGACCGGGCGCGTCTACGAGCACGAGATCCCCGGCGGGCAGCTGTCCAACCTGCGGCAGCAGGCCGTCGCCCTCGGCCTCGGCGACCGGTTCGAGGAGATCGAGCGCCTCTACGCCGCCGCCGACGCCATCCTCGGCCGGCTCGTGAAGGTCACCCCGTCCAGCAAGGTCGTCGGAGACCTGGCCCTGCACCTGGTCGCGGCCGGCGCCGACCCGGACGACTTCGCCGAGAACCCGGAGCGCTACGACATCCCCGACAGCGTCATCGGGTTCCTCAACGGCGAACTGGGCGACCCGCCCGGCGGCTGGCCCGAGCCGTTCCGCACCAAGGCCCTCGCAGGACGCCAGTACACGCCCGCCCGGGCCGAACTGGACGGCGCCGAAGAGAAGGCCCTGGCCGGCCCAGAGGTCCGAGACACTCTCGACCGCCTGCTCTTCCCCGGCCCGGCGAAGGACTACCGCGAAGCCCGCGCCGCCTACGGCGACCTCTCCGTCCTGCCCACCGGCCCGTTCCTCTACGGGCTGCGGGCAGGGCACGAGGTGGCGTTCGACCTCGAACCGGGCGTCCGCGTCCTGGCCGGGCTGGAGGCCGTGGGCGACGTCGACGAGGCGGGGGTCCGGCAGGTCATCTGCTCGGTGAACGGCCAGCTCCGCACGCTCTCCGTACGCGACAAGTCCGTCAAGTCGGATGCGCCGCCGGTCGAGCGCGCCGACCCGGCCGAGCCCGGCCACGTGGCCGCCCCGTTCGACGGGTCGGTGACGCTGCGGGTGGCCAAGGGCGACGAGGTCGCGGCGGGGGACGTGGTCGCCACCATCGAGGCCATGAAGATGGAGGCCGCGATCACCGCGCCGGTCGCGGGCACGGTCGCCCGCCTGGCCGTCCCGGAGGCGACCCCCGTCCAGGCCGGCGACCTCCTCCTGGTCATCCACGACGGCGCCTAGAAGACTGCTGAAGATCTTGTGAGGGGCTGTCCGGCCGTGGGCCGGACAGCCCCTGTGTGGTCATGCTTCGGCCGTGGACAGGTGCCAGGTGCCGTTGGTTCGGGTGAGTCCGAGGTTGATGAGTCGGCGGAGGTTGAGGACGGCGGCTCGGGTGTGGAGCCAGGCGTCGGCTTTGATGGTGCCGCGGTGGCGGAGGCGGCGGTTGCCGTGGTGGACGAGCCAGGCGACGGCGCGTTCGACCGGTGGTCTCCAGCGGCGGTAGTCGGCTTGCCAGGCCGGGTCGTGGGCCGATTGGCGGCGGGCGGCGGCTTGGAGGTCGTGGTGGGGGCGGATGGTCAGGATCCGGCCTGCCTTGGCGTTGGTGCACCGCTCGCGCAGGGGGCATCCGGTGCACCGGTTCCCGAACACGGCTTTGCGCTGGTGGTGGCGTCCGCCGGGGTCCGATAAGGGGGCGGTGTGCCCGGCGGGGCAGGTCACGGTGCCGTTGGTGGTGTCGATGGCGAAGTCGTCGAGGGTGAAGCCGCCGGGGACGGCGGGCCGCAGCGGGGCGGGCTTGATGAACAGCCGGTGCCCGGCGGCGGTGAGGGCGTGGCGGGCCTGGCCGGTGGAGTAGGCGGTGTCGCCGAACACCTGCACCGGGGTGTCCTCGCCGGCGAGCAGGTCCAGGCCGACGAGGGCCTCGTGGTGGGCGGCCCCGGCGCCGGGCCGCAGGGCCACCGCGGTGAACAGGCCGGTTTCGGGCTCGACGGCCAGGTGGGCTTTGAAGCCGTCCTGGCGGTGGCTGCGGGTCTTGTGGACGTGCCGGGCTTGGGGGTCGACGGTCGAGATCACCCGGTCCGGGGCGGTGCCGTCGGTGATGCGCCAGCGCCCGTCGCGGCCGTCGGACCCTTCGGCCGGTTCGACGTCCTGCCCGGCGACCAGGGCCAGCAGGCCCACCGCGTTCGCGGCCCGCTCGCCCAGTTCCTGCTCGGGCAGGTGCCCCAGCAACCTGAGCGCGTCGGTGACCAGGGCGTCCACCAGCTCGGCGCGGGCCTGCTCGTCGTTCCAGGCGATGCGCGGTTTGCCCGGGTCGGTGTAGTCGTGGGCGGTGCACGCCGCCGCGGCCACCTCGGCCGCCCCGGGGACATGGCGGATCACTGAGCGGACGGCGGCGATCAACTGGGTGACGGTGTCCTGGGTGGCGACCGCATCGTCCAGCACCGTGGAGTCCAGCGCACGGCGATGCCTGCCGGTGAGCACCCCGGTCGCCCGCACCACCTCCCGCACGGCCTCGAAGATCCGGTCGGGCCGGGCCGAGCGTGCCAGCCGACGGCGGAAGTAGGCCAGCAGCGACGCATCGAACGCGGTGTCGTGCAGGCCCAGCCCGCACGCGGCCTTCCAGCGCAGGTCACACCGCAACTCCTGCACCGTCTCAGAATCCGACAGCCCGTGCAGGGCCTGCAAAGTGATCGCCGCGGCCAGGATCTGCGGCGGCATCGACGGCCGCCCGTTCGCCGACGGATACATGTCCGCGAACATCACCGCCGGGAACAACGCGCCACGGTGCTCGGCCAGGAACGCGAACACGCTCCCCGCTGGGATCAGCTCCCGGCACGTCTCCCACACATCCGGACCGACCGTCTCCCCGGCCCACTCACCCATCACCACACCACAACACACTGGCCCCGCCGCATCCGCGGCGGGACCAAAACCCCAAGATCTTCAGCAGTCTTCTAGGCTGTGTTTCAACGGTCCCGGCCCACTTCGCTCGCCTGGCGGCTCGCTACGTGACCGTGCCTGGGCGAACGCGGCATCGCTTCGCGATCTGCCCGGTTCCGCTCGCCTCCGGCTTCACTCCACCGGGCAGGTCACGCGTTCGCGCGCGTGGCCGAGGCCACTTCCAGACAGTCCCTAGGACACCGGCTGTTCCTGGCGCGTCGCATAGGTGCCCAGGGACGGTTCGAGCAGGTCGAAGGCGGTCTTCGCGGACTCCGCGAGGGCCGCCTCGACCTCCTCGTGGGTCTCACCCCTCGCGGTGCGCCGCAGCGCCTCCTGGAACAGGACGCGGTGGACGCCCCCGAACTGCGCGGCGGTGAGGCGGGGGAGGACGTCGTCCGGGCCGGCGCCGGTCTCCTCGGCGAGGACGGCGGCGAGGGCGTCCTCCCGTTCCTCGTGGAACTCGCGGAGCCGCGCCACCAGCGCCGGGCTCCCGGTGATCATGCGCGCGAAGTCGGGACCGGAGAAACCGAGCACGGCGTCTCGCCGCTCGACGGCGGCCAGGAAGGCGCGGCGGAGGGCGGCCAGCGCCGACTCGCCCGGTGCCCGCTCGGCGACGGTGCGCGCGGGCCGGGCCACGAACACCTCGTGCAGGTCGAGGGCCAGGTCCTCCTTCCTGGGGAAGTAGTTGGTGACGGTCATCTTCGCCACCTGGGCCGCCGCCGCGACGTCGGCGATCGTCACCCGGTCGAAGCCGTGCCGCAGGAACAGGCGGGTCGCCTGGTTCGAAATGTTCTGGCGCGTCTGCTGCTTCTTCATCTCCCGCAGTCCCATGCCGCCATCCTCTCATAACTCGACCTAAGTTCGTATCTGACACATACTTAGGTCGGTTCTAAGTTTGGGTTGCGAGCCGGACGGGTACCGAGACCGGGTGACCGTCTCCCTCCCGGCCGCCGGACGAGCAAAGGACACAGCCCTGAACGCCAGCCACGCGCCGAGCGCAACCCCCCGCTCCACCGTGAACCTCGTCGACCCGATGAAGGACTACCTGTCCCGCATCGGGCGCACCGCGCTGCTCACCGCCGAGCAGGAGGTCGACCTGGCCAAGCGCATCGAGGCCGGCCTGTTCGCCCGAGAGCGCCTCATGACCCTGGGCGACGAGCTGAGCCTCCAGGACAAGCAGGACCTGGAGTGGATCGCCGCCGACGGGGCCCGCGCCAAGGAGCACATGGTCGAGGCGAACCTGCGCCTCGTCGTGTCGCTCGCCAAGCGCTACATGGGCCACGGCCTCCCGCTGAACGACCTCGTGCAGGAGGGCAACCTCGGGCTCATCCGCGCCGTGGAGAAGTTCGAGTACCGCCGCGGGCTGAAGTTCTCCACCTACGCCGTCTGGTGGATCAAGCAGGCGATCAGCCGCGCGCTGGCCGACCAGAGCCGCACCATCCGCATCCCCGTGCACGTCGTCGAGGTGCTCAACCGGATGACGCGGGCCCGGCGGCGGATGATGCAGGACCTCGGCCGCGAGCCGACCTCGCGCGAGCTGGCCGTCGAGCTGGACGTCACCCCGGAGAAGGTCGAGTGGCTGCGCAGGCAGGCCCGCGAGCCGCTGTCGCTGCACACCCCGCTCGGCGAGGACGGCGACGGCGAGCTCGGCGACGTCATCGAGGACCCCGACGGCGGCGACCCGGCCGACGTCGTCGCGTCCTCGATGCTGCGGGGCCGGCTCGACGCCGTCCTGGAGACGCTCACCGAGCGCGAGGCCGGCGTCATCTCGCTGCGGTTCGGGCTGTCGGGGGGCGAGCCGAAGACCCTGGAGGAGGTCGGCAAGGTCTACGGGGTGACGCGCGAGCGCATCCGGCAGATCGAGTCCAAGGGCATGCACAAGCTGCGCCACCCGTCCCGCCGGGAGACCCTCGCCGACCTGCTCGGCTGAGCCCGGCCGGCGGCTTCGCGGCGGAGCCGGAGGAGACCGGCGGCGCGGGGCCGCGCGGGCGCCTCCGGCGTGCCCGCCGCGGACGTCAGGTCGCCGAGCCTCCGGCCAGCCGCCGGGCGAGCTCGTCGCGCTCGCGGGTCAGTTCGGCCACCTCGTGCTGGAGCTCGAAGATGCGGCGGATGGCGGGCAGCGTCATGCCCTCGCCCATCATCGACACGACCTCCTGGATGCGGCCGATCTCGTGGCGGCTGTAGCGGCGCTGCCCGCCGGCGGAGCGCTGCGGGGAGACGACCTGCTGGTCGTCGACGCGGCGCAGGAAGGCCTGCTGCACGTCCAGCATCTGCGCGACCTGCCCCACCGTGAACAGCGCGGCGTGCTCGTCGTCGATCGGCAGGTTCATGGGGGCCTCCTTGTCGCGACGTCCGTCCCGGCGGATGGTCGGGACGGTAGCGGACGGCCCCGGCCCGCGCGGACGCCGAGGCGCCGCGCGGGCCGGGGCCGACCGGATGCCCGGATCAGCTCTTGATCGCCATCTGGCCGTCGCCGGACTGCTGGACCGCCACCTTGCGGGGCCGCGCCCGCTCCAGCACCGGGATCCGGACGGCGAGGACGCCGTTGTTGTAGGCGGCCTCGACCTGCTCGGCGTCCAGGTGCTCCGACAGGTAGACCCGGCGGGTGAAGGAGCCCATGGTGCGCTCGCGGACGAAGACGCGCTCGTCCTCGCCGAACTCCTCCTCGCGGCGCGCGGTCACCGAGAGCACCCCGCGGTCGACGGTGACCTCGATGGAGCCGGGGTCGACCCCCGGCAGGTCGAAGCGCAGGACGACGTCGTCGGCGCGGCGGATGCCGTCCATCGGCATGCCGGCGCCGCCCTGGGCGGCGGCCTGGCGGACCGCCCGGTCGAACTGGCGCTCGAACTCCTGCACGAACGGGTCGATCGACGTCAGCAACATTGACCATCACCTCCGAAGACCTCGGCGCCCGGTCGAGCGCCGGTTACCTGTTCCTCGTACAAGAGGAAGTCTGCAACTCCAGTTATAAGTAACTTGGAACCCGATGTCAAGCCGGGTCGTCGCGCCCACCGCGCTCCCCTCCCGCGCGGGACGGCCGGAGGGGACACCGGGCGCTGGCGAGACCGAGCTCTTTTGGTGACTATGGGGCCGTTTCCGACCGCCGGAATGAGAGAGTGGATGATCTAGAAGAGAGCCCTTCGGGGCACGGCGGCGGGGGAGAGACGGGGACGATGGCCAGAGGGCTGGGACGGTCGGCGGGACGCGGCGCCGCACGGGGCGCCGCCGCGGGCGCGGCACTCCTGCTGATGTTGACGACGGCCCAGGTCGCGGCGACGGCGGCCGGCCCGGACGCCGGCCCCGCCGCGGCCGCCGCGGCGGCGCCCGCCACCGTGCCGTTCGATCCCGCCAAGCTCCGGGCCACCCTGGACGCCACGCGCGACGCCGGGATGTACGGCCTGTTCTCCGAGGCCCGGGACGGCAGCACCCGGTGGAGGGGTGCGGCCGGTACCGCGGACGTGCGCACGGGGCGCCCGGTCACCCCGGACATGCGGCACCGGGTCGGCAGCATCACCAAGTCGTTCGTCGCCACGGCGATCCTCCAGCAGGTCGAGCTGGGCCGCGTCGACCTGGACGCCCCGGTCGCCCGCTACCTGCCCGGCGTCCTCCCGGGGCGCCTCGGCGACCAGACCACCGTGCGGATGCTGCTCGGCCACACCAGCGGGATCGGCGACTACGTGTTCGCGGCGTTCCCGTCCCTGCGGGAGCTGTCGCCCGACAGCCTGGACGAGTTCCGGTTCCGCCGCGTCGGGCCCGCGCAGCTCATCGCGTGGGGGCTGAAGGCGCCGCGCACGGGAGAGCCAGGGGAGCGCTGGTCGTACTCCAACACCAACTACATCATCGCCGGGGAGCTCCTGGAGAAGGTGACCGGGACCAAGGCGGAGAAGTACATCACCAAGAACGTCATCCGGAAGGCCGGGCTCAAGCACACCTACTTCCCGTCCACGCCCTGGATCCCGGGCCCGCACTCGCGGATGTACGAGTCGCTCTACCAGCACGTACAGCCGCCCCGCGACTACAGCGCCTTCGACATGGGCTGGGCCGGGACGGCGGGCGCGCTGGTCTCCACCACCGACGACCTCAACCGCTTCTACCGCAGGCTCCTCACCGGCGGCCTGGTCGGGCCCGCCGCCCTGGCGCAGATGCAGCGGACCGTCCCGGTGAAGGACGCGGACGGCAACGTCCTGATGAACTACGGCCTCGGGCTCTACTCGCTCGACCTCCCGTGCGGGAGGTTCTGGGGCCACGACGGCGCGGTCTTCGGCGCCGGCACCCAGTCGCTGTCGTCCGCCGGCGGCGAGCGGCAGGTCTCGTTCGCCATCAACCTGATGAAGTACCAGCAGCTCAGCGCGGGCGGCGCGCCCGTCGCGCATCCGATCGACAACGCGCTGGCCGCGCACGCGGTGGAGGCCCTGTGCGGCAGCCGGCCCGCCACCGCCACGGCCGGTCCCGCGGCCCAGGTGCGCTTGCTGCCGCTCCAGACCTTCCGCACCGCCGGGTGAGGCGCCACTGACCCCGGGGGGAGGTCAGACGAGGTCGGACGGGTCGGTGTTGGCGCCGCACAGGACGACCACGACGCGCTCCCCGGGGGCCGGGCGGTAGGCGCCGCTCCGGAGCGCGGCCACGGCGGCGGCCGTGCCGTGCTCCACGACCAGCCGGTACTCCTCCCAGACGAACCGGCGGGCCTCGACGATCGCCTCGTCGGTCACCAGGACGGAGCGCACCCCGGTACGGGACGCGACCGCGAACGCGATCTCCCCGAGCCGGGTCGCGCCGAGGGAGTCGGCGGCGACGCCCGACACCTCCACGTCCACCGGACGCCCCGCGTGCAGGGCGCGTTCGAGGGTCGGGATCGTCACGGGCTCGACGCCGACGACGCGCGCCCGCCCCTCCAGGGCGGCGGCGACGCCCGCCATGAGCCCCCCGCCGCCGACCGCCAGCAGGACCGTGTCGGCCTCGCCCCCGGTCTGCTCCAGCACCTCCAGGCCGAGCGTGCCCTGGCCCGCGCAGACCTCGGGCAGGTCGTAGGCGTGGCAGAACAGGGCGCCGGTGTCGGCGGCGCGCTTGGTCGCGGCCTCCTGCGCCTGCGCGTACCGGGTGCCGACCTGCACGACCGCGGCTCCCAGGGCCCGCAGCCGCGCGACCTTCACCGCGGGCGCCGTCTCCGGCACGTACACCTCGGCCGGGACGCCCGCCCGCGCCGCGGCGTACGCGAAGGCGAGCCCCGCGTTCCCGCCGGAGGCCGCGACGACGCCGGTCTCCGGCAGCCGCCCCTCCTCGCGCGCGGCCAGGATGTGGTTGAACGCGCCGCGCGCCTTGAACGACCCGGTGTGCTGGGCCAGTTCGAGCTTCAGCCACATCCGCCCGGCGGCCGCGAGCGGGGCCGACTCGACCTCGATCATCGGCGTGCGGCGGACACGGCCCGCGACACGTCCCGCCGCGGCCTGGACGTCTGGGAGATCGATCACCGGGTTTCCTCTCCGTAGCATCAGCAGCCAACCCAAGTTTGGGACATGACAGGCCATCGGACCACCCGAACGGCGCGAACCGCCCGGCCGCCGTCCCGCTGACGGCCGTCCCGCGCTCCGGTCAGCCTCCGGTGCGGGGGCGGTCAGCGCTCGCGGCGACTGTCTCCATGGCGCGGGAGACACGTCCCGCCGGACAGGGAGGTCCCATGAAGAACGTCCTCATCTCGGGTGCGAGCATCGGCGGTCCCGCGCTGGCGTACTGGCTGAGGCGGTACGGGTTCGGCGTGACGGTCGTGGAGGTGTCGCCCGGGCCGCGCCCCGGCGGGCAGGCGGTCGACGTGCGCGGGCCGGCGCTGGAGGTCGCCGAGCGGATGGGCGTCCTCGACCGGATCCGCGAGCAGCGCGTCGAGATGCGCGGCATGTCCATGGTGGACGGGGACGGCAACGAGCTGTACCGCAGCGAGGAGCACACGATCACCGGCGGTGACCTGGGCGGCCCCGACGTCGAGATCCTGCGCGACGACCTGTCCCGGATCCTGGCGGACGCGGCGGGCGACGGCGTCGAGTACCTGTACGGCGACTCGATCGCCGGGCTGGAGCAGGACGGCGACGGCGTCCGGGTGATCTTCCACGGCGGGACGGTCCGCACGTTCGACCTGGTCGTCGGCGCGGACGGCGCGCACTCGGCCACGCGGCGGCTCGTCTTCGGGCCGGAGCGGGACTACCTCACCCACCTCGGCACCTACCTGGCGGTGTGGACGGCCCCGAACTTCCTCGGCCTGGACCGCTGGCAGGTGTTCCACCAGATGCCGGGCAGCAGTTGGGGCGGCGGCGTGATGAGCGTCCGCGGAAACGAGGAGGTCCGCGTCTACCTGGGGTTCGAGTCGGAGCGGCCGATCGACTACGACCACCGCGACACCGCCGCGCAGAAGAAGATCATGGCGGACGCGCTGGCCGGCGGCGGCTGGGTGCTGCCCGAACTGCTGGAGGCGATGTGGGACGCCCCGGACTTCCACTTCGACTCGATGGCGCAGATCCGTATGGACTCCTGGTCGAAGGGGCGGGTCGTCCTGCTCGGGGACGCCGGCTACTGCGGGTCGCCGCTGTCCGGGCAGGGCACCAGCATGGCCATGGTCGGCGCGTACGTGCTGGCCGGGGAGCTGAAGGCGGCGGGCGGCGACCACCGCGCCGCGTTCGCGAACTATGAGAAGGAGTTGCGCGGCTACGTGACCGCCAACCAGGAGCTGGCGCTGACCAACAGGGCGCGGGTGGAGGCGCAGCGTGACCCCGAGGCGGGCGCAGGGGCCGGGGCGGTCGACTTCCAGGACTTCGGTGAGATCGTCGGCTCGTTCAGCGTGCGCGACTACTGAGCGAGGCGGCGCGGTCCAGCAGGACCCTGCGCTCGGGCGCGTTGCGGGTGAGCTCGGCGGCGCGCTCGAACTGCGCCCGCGCCTCCTCCAGGCGGCCGAGGCGGGCGAGCAGGTCGCCGCGGACGCTCGGCAGCAGGTGGTAGCCGCGCAGCGCGGGCTCGTCGACGAGCGCGTCGGCGAGTTCCAGGCCCTTGCCGGGGCCGTCCGCCATGCCGACCGCCACGGCCCGGTTCAGCTCCACGACGGGGGACGGCGCGACGCGGGCGAGGATCTCGTAGAGGGACGCGATCTGCGCCCAGTCCGTCTCCTCGGCCGTCGGGGCCTGCGCGTGGCAGGCGGCGATCGCGGCCTGCAGCACGTACGGGCCGGGCGGCTCGCCGATCTCCTTGGCGCGCAGCAGCGCCGCGAACCCGCGGTGGATGAGGAGCCGGTCCCACCGGCCGCGGTCCTGCTCCAGCAGCGGGACGGGCTCCCCGGACGGCCCGGTGCGCGCCCGGGTGCGGGACGCCTGGATCTCCATGAGCGCGGCGAGCCCGTGCACCTCGGGCTCGCCGGGGGCCAGCTCCGCGAGGATCCGGCCGAGGCGCAGCGCCTCGCGGCACAGGTCGGCCCGCACCCACGCGTCGCCCGCGCTGGCGGCGTAACCCTCGTTGAAGACGAGGTAGACGACCTCCAGCACGGACGCCAGCCGCGCGGCGCGGTCGGGTCCCTGGGGCACCTCGAACGGGACGCCCGCCTCCGACAGCGTCCGCTTCGCCCGGACGATCCGCTGCGCCACGGTCGCCTCCGGGACGAGGAAGGCGTGCGCGATCTCCTCGGTGGTGAGGCCGCCGAGCATGCGCAGCGTCAGCGCCACCCGGGCCTGCGCCGGCAGGACCGGGTGGCAGGCGGTGAAGACCAGGCGGAGGACGTCGTCCTCGATGTGGTCGTCGTCCGGGACGTCGAACTCCTCGGGCGGCGTCTGGGTCTCCAGGTCGCGGCCCAACTCCTCGATCTTGTCCTCTAGGCGCCGCAGCCGCCGGATCCGGTCGATGGCGCGGCGCTTGCCCACGGCCATGAGCCAGGCGCCCGGGTTGTCCGGGACGCCTGACTCCGGCCACTGCTCGAGCGCGGCGACCAGCGCGTCCTGCGCGAGTTCCTCGGCGAGCCCGATGTCGTGCACCATGCGGGCGAGACCGGCGATGATGCGCGCGGCCTCCAGCCGCCACACCGCGTCGACGGTCGCGTGCACGCCGGTGCCGCGCGCGGGTGCCTCCCGCGCCTCGGGCCCCTCCGATGCCGTCACGCTGCCGATGAGAGCACCCGCACCGGCCGCAGCGCAAGCTCAGCGGCCGCCCGCCGGCCGGGCCCTTCTCACGCGCCGGGGAGGTCGCCCGGGCCGAACACCTGCTGGATGACGCCCTCGCCGTCGGCGACGATCGCCCAGAACCGCTTGGACAGCTCGATCGCCTCCTCGCGGCTGCCCGTCTCGATGAGCGCGAACCCGACGACCGCCTCCTTCGCCTCGGCGAACGGCCCGTCGAGGACGGTGACCTTGCCGCCGGACGACTTGATGCGGGTGCCGCCGGGCTCCAGCCCGCCCGTCGCGAGCAGCACCCCGGCCCGGGACATCTCCTCGATGAACCTGCCCATCTCCATCTGCATCTTCTCGTCCGGCGGCGTGCCGGTCGCGGAGCCGTCGTCCGTCGTCATCATCAGGAACCGCATCGTCGTCTCCTCTGCTCACCGGCCGGTCCCTCCCGGCCTGTCACGAACGCGTCGAAGAAGGTGTGACCGGATCGACAACCCGGCCCAGAATCTTTGGGATTTTTTCTTGCCCCGTATCGTGCCAGGTCGGCGCGCTTCTAACCGGGATGCACTCCTACATTCGCCGAGATGTCCATCAAGTAGGACATTCCGGACCGGTGGGCAAGTGAGTCCCCAACGAGTAACTTCATCCGGTGGAAAGCTTCTTGCGCGTCGAGGAGGACGTCCCATGGGAGTCGCCCAGGACCACCGGGCGTCCGGCCCGACCGTGCTGCGGATGGTGGTCGGCGCGCAGCTGCGCCGCTACCGGGAGGCCGCCGGCATCTCCACCGAGGCCGCCGGGTACGAGATCCGCGGCTCGCACTCCAAGATCAGCCGGATGGAGCTCGGCCGCGTCGGCTTCAAGGAGCGCGACGTCGCCGACCTGCTGACCCTGTACGGCGTGACCGACCCGTCGCTGCGCGAGCCGCTGCTGGAGCTGGCGGAGCACGCCGGCGCGCCGGGCTGGTGGCAGCCGTTCGGCGACGTGGTCCCGTCCTGGTTCGAGCCCTACCTGGGGCTGGAGCAGGGCGCCGTGCTCCTGCGCGTGTACGAGGTCCAGGACGTCCCGGAGCTGCTGCAGACCGGCGACTACGCCCGCGCCGTCATCGCGGCGCGCCACCCGGAGGCGGGGCGGGAGGAGATCGAGCGGCGGGCCGAGCTGCGGATGCTCCGCCGCCGCGTGTTCGAGCGCCCGGACCCGCTGCGGCTGTGGGCGGTGCTCGACGAGGCGGTGCTGTGCCGGACGGTCGGCGGCCCCGCCGTGCTGCGCGGCCAGCTGCGGCACCTGATCGAGATGGCGGACCTGCCGAACGTCACGGTGCAGGTCATCCCGTTCAGTTCGGGCGGGCACGCGGCCGAGGGCGGCCCGATGACGCTGCTGCGGTTCGCCGAGCCCGAACTGCCGGACGTGGTCTACCTGGAGCACCTCACCAGCGCCCTCTACCCTGACCGGCCCTCCGACATCGCCCGGTACCGCGACGCCCTGAACCGCCTGAGCGTCCAGGCCGAGCCTCCGGAGAGCACTCGCGCGATACTCCAGGCCGCCTTGGCCCGGCTCGGCTAGACCGGCCGCGCCGGGCCCCACGGCGACCGGCCCCCGGCTACTGCGCGGTGGGGACGTAGGTGGCGACGATGACGCCGGTCTTGAAGACCTTGGTGTCGGCCAGTTCGAACGTCGCCGAGAAGTCGTGGACGTTGAGCAGCCCCTCGGCGGCGCCGGGTCCGACGAGCACCGGGTGGATCCACAGGCGCAGCTCGTCCAGCAGGCCGTTCTCGACGAGCGTCCGCGAGACCGGGCCGAAGCCGTACTGCAGGATGTCCTGGCCGTCCTGCTCCTTCAGCTTGGTGATCTCCGAGACGGCCGCCGCCCGGGGGATCGCCGTCGTGTCGCCCCAGCCCGGCTTTCGCAGGGAGTCCGACACCACGTAGTGGGGCAGGTTGTTCATCCGGACTCCGAAGTCGCCGGTGGCCTCCTCCATGGCCGGCCACGCCTGCGAGAAGCCGTCGAACGTCCTGCGGCCCATGAGCAGGGCGCCGCAGGAGAACAGCAGGTCCCTGGCGTAGGCGGCGGCCTCGTCCTGGAAGTAGGCCGAGGTCCAGTCCTGCGGGTTCTCGATGACTCCGTCGAGCGACACGTAGGTCGAGCTGATGATCTTGCGCATGGTCTCCTCCGTCGGTCCGATCGTTCGCCTTCCGGCGCGGTGGGACCACGATGCGGGAGACCGTTTACCGGATCCTTACGCCGCCTTTCCGGTGGCCTTCCGGACGCGTCCGGGCAGGGCGGAGAGCTCCGGGTGTCATCCGGTCAGGAATTCACATTAGGGTCAGAAGATGCGTTTCGGGGTGCTCGGTCCGCTCGCGGTCTGGACCGACGACGGCGGGCTCGTCCCCGTGCCGGGGCTGAAGGTGCGGGCGCTGCTGGCGGACCTGCTCGTGCACGAGGGCCGTCCGGTCCCGGCCGACCGGCTGATCGACGACCTGTGGGGCGAGGCGCCGCCCGGGAACCCGATGGGCGCGCTGTCGGCGAAGGTGTCGCAGCTGCGCCGCATTCTGGAGGACGCCGAGCCCGGCGCGCGGGCGCTGGTGGAGTCGCGTCCGGCGGGGTACCTGCTGGGCGCCGCCGGCGAGCGGGTCGACGCCCGGTCCTTCCGGGCGCTGGTCGAGCGGGCGCGCGGGGCGGGGGAGCCGAAGGAGAAGGCGGCGCTGCTGGCCGAGGCGCTGGGCCTGTGGCGCGGGCCCGCGCTCGCCGACTTCCGGGACGAGGAGTTCGCCCGGGCGGCGGTGGCCGGGCTGGAGGAGGTGCGCCTGACCGCGCTGGAGGAGCAGGCCGAGGTGCGGCTGGTCCTCGGGGAGCACGGGGCGCTGGCGGGCGAGCTCGGCGGCGCCGTCGAGGAGCATCCGCTGCGCGAGCGCCTCAGGGCCGCGCACATGCGGGCGCTCTACCGGGCCGGCCGGCAGAACGAGGCGCTGGAGAGCTACGAGCGCTACCGGGTCCTGCTCTCCGAGGAGCTGGGCCTCGACCCCGGCTCCGAGCTGGCCGGCCTCCAGCGCGCGATCCTGCGGCAGGACCCCGGCCTCGGCGCGCCCGCCGCCCCGCCGGCGCCCGGCCCGCGGTCGAACCTGCCGGTCCCGCCGACCGAGCTGATCGGGCGGGACGGCGCGGTCCGGGAGATCCGGGCGAGGATCGGCACCGACCGGCTGGTCACGCTGACCGGCCCGGGCGGGGTGGGCAAGACGCGCCTGGCGATCGAGACGGCGGCCGGGCTCGCCGACGCCTTCGGCGACGGCGTGTGGATGGCGGAGCTCGCGGGGCTGGAGCGCTCGACCGTGCCCGACCTCGCGGAGGTCGTGACGGCGATCCTCGACATCCGCGACGCCCCGGGCGCGCCGGCCGCCGCGCTCGACCGGCTGGCCGCGGCGCTCGGCGCCCGCCGGCTGCTGCTCGTCCTCGACAACTGCGAGCACGTGGTCGAGCAGGCCGCCGAGCTCGCGGACCGGCTGCTGCGCCGGGTGCCCGGGGTGCGGGTGCTGGCGACGAGCCGCGAGCCGCTCGGCCTGCCCGGCGAGGTCGTGTGGGCCGTCCCGCCGCTGGAGGTCCCCGGCCGCGGCGACGACCCGGCCGCCGCGAGCGCGGTCCGGCTGTTCGCGGCGCGGGCCGAGGCGGCCTCGCGGGCCTTCCGGCTGGACGCGGAAACGGCCGGGCGGGTCGGGGAGCTGTGCCGCAGGCTGGACGGCATCCCGCTCGCCCTCGAACTGGCCGCGACCAGGGTGCGGACGCTCGGGGTCGAGGGCCTCGTGGAACGGATCGACGACCGGTTCCGGCTGCTGTCGTCGGGCCACCGCGGCGCCCCGGCGCGGCAGCGCACGCTCACCGCCGTGATCGACTGGAGCTGGGACCTGCTGACCGGGCCCGAGCGGGCCGTGCTGCGCCGGCTGTCGGTGCACGCCGACGGCTGCACCGCCGGCTCGGCCGAGGCGGTGTGCGCGGGCGGGGACGTCCCGGACGCGGAGGTCCTCGACCTCCTGGTCCGACTGGTCGACCGCTCGCTGGTCGTGATGACCGAGCGTCCGGGCGAGGGCCCCCGGTACCGGCTGCTGGAGTCCGTCGCCGCGTACGCGGCCGAGCGGCTGGAGGAGTCGGGGGAGACGCGGCGCGCCCGGGCCGCCCACAGCCGCCACTACCTCGCCGTGGCCGTGCACGCCGCGGCCCGCCTCACCGGGCCCGAGCAGGCGTCCTGGCTGGCGGTCCTCGACACCGAGTCGGCGAACCTGCGCGCCGCGCTGGAGGCGGCGGAGACGGCCGATGAGGCGCTGCGCCTGGTCAACGCGCTCGCCTGGTACTGGTTCCTGCGCGGCCGGCTGACCGAGGCGCTGCGTTCGCTGGAGGCGGCCCTGGAGCGGGACGGCGGCTCGCCCGCCGTCCGGGCCCGGGCGCTGGCGTGGCGGGCGGGGATGGGCGTGCTCAAGGGCGTCCCCGGCGACTGGAAGGCCCGCCGCGACGAGGCCCTCGCCCTCGTGGACGCCACGGACGACGACCGCCTGAAGGCGTGGGCGCGCTGGTTCCTGACGTTCGCATGGGCCGAACTGGACGACACCGGCGCGGGCGCCGCGATGCTGGAGGAGGCGCTGGCGGGGTTCCGCGCGACCGGCGACCGGTGGGGCGAGGCGGCGGCCCTGGTCCAGCGGGCCATGCACGATCACGCCCGCGGCGACCCCGCCGCGCTGGAACGCGACGCCGAACGGGCCGCCGTGCTGTTCGGCGAGGTCGGGGACCGCTGGGGGCGCCTCCAGGCGATGCTGTGGCTCGCCAGCGTGGCGGAGCTGACCGGCGACTACGACCGGGCCGAGCGGCTCCAGCACGACGGGCAGCGGATGGCCGAGGAACTGCGGATGTGGCCGGACGTCGCCGTGCGCATGGCGTGGCGCGGCTGGATCGCCTACCTGCGCCGCGACCACGCGTCCGCGCGGCGGCTGTTCGGGCGGGCGCACCGGGTCGCCGTGGAGCAGGGGTTCACGACCGCGGTCACGTTCGCCGACATCGGCCTCGGGCTGGCGGCGCAGCGCGAGGGGCGCCTGGACGACGCCGAGGACAGGTTGCGGCGCCTGCTGGCGGGGGCCCGGCCGGAGGAGTTCCCACCGCTGTACCTGACGCTGGTCCAGACGGGCCTCGGGCGCGTCGCGGAGGCGCGCGGCGACGCGGTGTCCGCCGTGCGGTACCAGCGGGACGCGCTGGCCGTCGCGATCAGGCTCGCGGCGCCGCGCGACGTGGCCGGCTCCCTGGAGGGCCTCGCCGGAGCGCTGGCCCTCGCCGGCCGGCATCGGGACGCCGCGCTGGCGCTCGGAAGGGCGGCCGCCGTCCGGGAGGAGGCCGGCCTCCCGCCCGGCCCCGTCGAGCAGGACGACATCGACCGGGCCGCCGCGCGGATCGGGGACGCGGCCGGACCGGACGCCCTCGCCGCCGGCGCGGCTCTCGACCCCCTGGAGATCATGCGCCGCGCGGAGGCCGTCCCGCCCGAGGGCGCCTCCGTATGGGCGGACCGGTAGAGCCCTGGCGGGCCGGTGGGCACGGACCGGCCGGCGGGCGCGGACGGTCCGGTGGGCCGAGCGGCGGTGCCTCCGGGGAAAGGAGGAGGCAGGGGCCGTACGCGCCCTATTGCAAGAGGGTTGCGAAAGGTCGCGGAATCATCACGGCCCCTTGTGGCTCCCCTCACACTGATTGATCATGACCGCCGTGGGACGACGGGGGCTGGTGCTCAGCAGGATCATCGGCGACAGGACGCTGGTACTGGCCGCCTGCGCGACCGCGCTGTTCGCCACGACCGTCCTCGCGGGCCTGGTCGGGTACACCGGATCGGTGACCCGGGAGGGACTGCGCCGCACCCTGGCGGGCGCGACGTTCGAGACCGTGGGCACGGCGCTCGGCGCGCGGGTCCCGGCGAACGGCCTCCCCAAGGTGCAGGGCCAGGTCGACCGGGCGCTCAAGCAGATCTACCGGGACGTCCCCCTGTCGGTCTCGATGAGCGTCCGCAGCGACTCCTACACGGTTCCGGGCCAGGAGAGGAGCGGCCACCCGGACCTCACGGCCTTCGCGACCTACACGGGCATCGAGAGGCACGCGCGGCTCGCCGCGGGCCGCTGGCCCGGCGGCTCCGGGTCCGGTTCCGGCGAGGTCGAGGCGGCCCTGCCGGGCGCCGCCGCCCGCGCCATGCACGCCGACGTGGGCGACGTCCTCACCCTGCACGGGCGCATCGACAAGAAGTCGGTCGTGAAGGTGCGCGTCGTCGGACTGTTCGAGGTCCGCGACCCGCAGGACTACTTCTGGCAGGACGACAAGCTCGTCACGACCGGCGTCGAACGCCTCGACTACACGAGCTACGGGCCGTTCGTGGTGCCGCCCCAGGTGTTCGCCGCCCGCTTCACCGGCACCGGTTCCGAGGCCCGCTTCACCGTCATGCCCGACCTGCGCGGGGTCGAGCCCGGCGAACTCGGCCCCCTCGGCGACCGGGCGGCCGCCGGCGGCGAGACCTTCAAGGAGGTCGGCGAGGGGACGGAGTTCAGCGTCGCCACCGACCTGCCCGCCCTGACCGCGCAGCTGCGCACCGCGCTCCAGGTGGCGCGGTCCACGATGCTCATCCCGGTGATCCAGCTCGTCCTGCTGGCGGGCTGCGCGTGGCTGCTGGTGGCGAGGCTCCTCGCCGACCACCGGCGCGGCGAGGTCGCGCTGCTGCGCACCCGCGGCCTCGGCATGCGCCAGCTCGCCGGGCTCGGCCTCCTCGAGGGACTGCTGGTCGTGCTGCCCGCGGCGCTGCTCGGCCCGCTGCTCGCCAGGCCCCTGCTGCGCCTCGCCGGGCACGCGCCCGCGGTGCGGGACTCGGGGCTGCGCCTGGACGCCGGACCGCTCCTGCCGATGTGGACTGTCTCGGTGCTGGCGGCGCTGGCCTGCGCGGTCGTCCTGACCGTTCCGACGCTGCGGGGCGCGAACCGGACGTTCGTGGAGGCCCAGGCCGGCATCGGGCGGCAGGGCCGCGGCGGGCTGCGCGGCTCGGGCACCGACCTCGCCCTGCTGCTCGTCGCCGGGCTCGCCATCTGGCAGCTCACCCGGTACGGGGCGGACGGCGCGGGCGGCACGGGCGGGACGGGGGGAATCGACCCGTTCATCGTCTCCAGCCCGGCCCTGGCCCTGCTCGCCGGCGGGGTGCTGCTGCTGCGCCTCGTGCCCGCGGTCTCTCGCGTGGCCGAGCGGGGAGCGACCCGCAGCCGCGGGCTCGTGGCCGTCCTCGGCACCCGGCAGGTCGGGCGGCGCCAGCTCCGCTACACCGGCCCCGTCCTGCTCCTGGTGATGGCGATGGCCGTCGGGGTGCTGTCGGTCACGACGATGGCGACCTGGCGGCGCTCGCAGACCGACCAGGCGGACTTCCAGAGCGGCGCCGACCTGCGGCTGGCCGCCTCGACCCGGGAGGGGGGCCCGGAACCGCTCGGGCAGGCCGGACGGTTCGCCGCGCTGCCGGGCGTCTCGGCCGTGACCGGAGTCCTGCGCATGGACGCCGAACTCGGCACCGAACCCGCGACGCTGCTCGGGCTGGACGCGCGGACGGCCGGCCCGCTGCTCCGCGTCGGCCCGGACCTGCGACGCGACCTGCGGCTGGACGAACTCGCGCGGGCGCGTCCGGCCGCCCCGGCGCTGACCGTTCCCGGCAGGCCGAAGCGGCTGCTGTTCGACCTGCGGCTCACCCGCTCCGGCCCGGACACCGAGGCGCCAAGCGGGGGCTACCGGTTCATGGTGAGCGTCGTGGACGCGCAAGGACTCTCCCGGGAGGTGCCCCTGCCGGGACTGGAGGCGGACGGTGACGCGCACACCCTCGCCCTGGACACCGCGCGGCTCGCCGGACCGGACGGGGCGCCGTCCTTCCCGCTGTCCGTCCGCGGCCTCCACTTCGGCGACGACACCGGGCAGTTCGCGGGGAGGCTCGAACTGGAACTGCGCGGTCTCGCCGGAGAGGGCACCGGCCGGGCCGTGCGGCCCGCCGGATCCCGCTGGGACGCGTTCGCCGGGCCGCAGGACCTGGAGCACCCGATCGACTCGGGCGCCGCAGACTCCGGCGACGCGCTGGTCACCCTCACGATCTCCTCCAAGCCGCCGCCCCCCGACGAGCCGGGTTTCATCAGCTCCGAGCCCGGCAGGGCCGTCCACGCGATGCTCGGCACGTCCAAGCCGCCCTCGCACGACGGGCGCAACACCGACCTGCTGCCCCTCGTGCCGGGTGTGATCACCGAGGAGATGGCGGGCCGCGCCAAGGTCGGCGTCGGCGGCACCGTCACCGTGAGCACCCTCGACGGCGACCAGCCCGTCAGGGTCACGGGCATCGCCCCCGCGCTGCCGAGCGTGCCGCCCGGCAGGCCGGGCGTCCTGGTCGACCTGCCGACGCTCACCCGGTCCCGGCTCGCCGCGGACGGCTCCGCGGGCGACACCGTCGCGCCGAGGGAGTGGTGGGCGGCGGCGAAGGGCGGCCGCACCGGCCCGGCCGCCCGCGAACTCGCCGAGCACCCCGCCTGGGGGGAGGTCGCGGCCGACCGCGTCGAGACGCGCGCCAGGCTCCGCGACGCCCCGCTGGGCGCGGCCCTCCAGGGCGCGCTCGTCATCGGCTTCGCCGCGGCGCTGGCGTTCGCCGTCATCGCGTTCGTGGTGAACGCGGCGGTCACCGCCGGCGAGCGGTACCGCGAGTTCGCGGTGCTGCGGGCGCTCGGCGTCCCGCCCCGCCAGGTCGCCGGGATGCTCGCGATCGAGCAGGCCTACCTCGTCGGGCTCGGCCTGCTCGGCGGGACGGTCCTCGGCCTGGTCGTGGCGCGGCTCGTCGTCCCGCACATCGTGCTCGGCGTGCAGGCCGCCGAGCCCTACCCGCCCGCCGAGCCGGTCGTCCAATGGCCCGTCGTGCTGGCCGTGCTCGGCGGGGTGGCGGTGGTGCTCGGGCTCGTGCTCGCGCCGGTCGTCCGGATGCTGCGGCGCCGCGACCTCGGCGCCGGCCTGCGCGTGGGGGAGGACCGATGAGAAGTGCCGGGACGCGGCTCGCCCGCGCGCAGTGGGCGCCGCTCACCGCCCTGGCCGTGCTGATGCTGGTGTCGGCGCTGCTCGCCGTCGTCTTCCCGTCCAGGACCACCGCCGGGTACGACCGCGCCGCGGCCGCGGCCGCCGGGCCCGGATCCGCCATCACCGTGAAGGGCACCGCGGGCGGCCCCTCCGCCTTCGCCGCGGTTCCCGGCGAGGCGGCCCTGAACGGCAACGCGTTCACGTGGCGGGAGATGATGCCCCGGTCCCTGAGGGAGGTCACCGCCGAGCCCGAGGCGTCGGTCACCTCGCCCGCCGCCGCCGTCGAGGGCGAGTTCAGCCGTCCGAGGGTCCTGTACCTCGGCTGGGACCCGGGCGCGGAGCAGCGCGTCCGCCCCGTCTCCGGTGACTTCCCCTACAACAAGGCGGGCGAGACGACCGGCGACTTGAAGGTGATGGTCGCCAAGGCGTACGCCGACCAGCTCGGCTACAAGACCGGCGACCGGATCGAGCTCGGCGGGAGGACCGTACGCCTCACCGGCCTCTACCAGCCGGTGAACGCGGCCGACCCGTTCTGGGGGACGCGCGCCCGGATGCTGCGTCCGACCCTGGAGTACGTCCCCGTTCCCCCCATGGGGACCCTGGAGGTCGACGCGGGCACGGCGCTGATCGATCCCTCCGGGTACGCGCGCCTCACGCGCGACCCCGGCCTGAAGCTGAACTACGACTGGCGCTTCCCGGTGCGCGACGGCGCGGTCGGCGCCGCTCAGGGCCGCGCCATGGCCCACGACCTCGACGCCTTCCGCGCCGCCGTCAAGGGGCGCGCCGACATCTTCCCCTGCGAGGTCTCCACGCCCCTCGACATCCAGCTGAAGGAGTTCGAACGACGGCTCCACGCCGCCCAGTCCGTCGTCGGCCTGGCCTTCGGCGGCCTCGTCGCCGTCGCGGCGGGGCTGCTGCTGCTCGCCGCCGGGCTGCTCGGCGAGCGGCTCAGGCCGGTCCTCGGCGTGATGCGGGCCCGCGGCGCTTCGCTGCGCCAGCTCGCCGTGCCCGCCTGCGGGCTGACCGCGCTCGCCGCCGTTCCCTCCGCCCTGCTCGGCTACGGGGCGGGACGGCTTCTGGACGCCGGGCCGCCGCAGACCGCCTCGCTCTACGCGATCGGGCTGCTGGTCGCGGCCGTGCTCGGCGTCTCCGCGGCCATGGTCCTGCGGGAGCGCGGCGGCGGGCTCGGCTCGGTCACCGACCGGCGCGACGACCTCGTCGCGGTGCGCCCGTCCCGGCGGCGGCTCGTCCTGGACGGCCTGCTGGTGGCGCTCGCCGTCATCGGCGTCGTGCTGCTGCGCGAGCGCGGCACCTCCGCCGGGACCGATCCGCTGGTCGCCGCGGTCCCCGCCCTGCTCGGCGCGGCGCTCGGCGTGCTCGTCCTGCGCGCCTACCCGTACCTGCTGCGCGCCGCCGGGCCGCTGCTGCGGCGGCGGACCGGGGCCGTCGCGTTCATCGGCCTCGCCCGCGCGTCCCGGCAGAACCTCGTCGGGGCGCTGCCGCTGGCCGTCCTCCTGCTGGCCGCGACCATCGCCGGGTTCACCTCCACCGTGGACACCGGGCTGCGGGCCGGGCAGGAGCGCGCCTCCTGGGCCGAGACCGGCGGCGAGGCGCGCGTCGAGTCGGGGGCGCTGGACGAGGCGGGGCTCCGCCGCGTCCGCGCCGTGCGCGGTGTCACCGGCGCCGTCCGCGTCCGGGTCATCACCCGCGTCTCGTCCGCCACCGACCCCGCGCCGGTGACCGTCGTCGGCGTCGACCTCGACGCCTACCGGAGGCTCGCCCCCGACGTGCCCGGCATCCCCGAGACGCGGACCGGCGTGCTGGTGTCCCCGCTCGCCGCCCGGACCCTCGGCTCCGGCACCGTCACGCTCGGCCGCGCGGGCATGGACCCGGTGACCATCAAGCCGTCGGTCCAGATCGCGCGCTTCCCCGGGCAGGAGAAGAACAGCGCCTTCGTGATCGTCCCCTACCGGGCGGTCGCCGCCTCGACGGGCTTCCCGTCCCACGTCTTCGTCGCCGGCGACGGCATCGACGCCAGGGCGCTGCGCGCCGCGGCCCCGGGGAGCAGGGTCGTGCTGCGGCGGCAGGTGCTGCACGACCTGACGGGACAGCCCCTGGTGCCGGTCGTCCACGAGACCTTCCGCGACAGCGCCCTCGCCGGCGGCGTGCTCGGGCTGCTCGCGGTCCTGCTCATGCTCGTCGTGGGGGCCCGCGCCCGCGGCCGGACGATCGCCCACCTGCGCGCCCTCGGGCTGAGCCGCCGGCAGAGCCGCGGCCTCGCCCTCGTGGAACTCGCGCCCGTCCTGCTGTGCGCGGTCGGCGCCGGATGGGTGCTCGGCCTCCTCCTCCCCGAGATCACCGGGCCGGTCGTGGACCTGCGGCCCTACACCGGCGGCTTCGCCGTCACCGCGCACGGCCCGGGGGCCGCGGCGCTGCTCGGACTGCTCGCCGCCCTCCTGCTGGCCGCGGCCGCCGCCATCGCCGTCGACCGCGCATTCGACTCGGGCCCCGGCAACGCCCTGAGAACGGGGGAGTGATGACCGAAACGACCGATCTCGCCGAACTGGAGCGCAGGGCCGCCGAGCGCGGCCCCGTCTACGGCGAGGGCGCCCACATCGTCTGCGACAACCTGGTGCGCATCTACAAGACCGACGGCGTCGAGGTCGTCGCCCTCCAGGGGCTCGACCTGCTCGTCGACCCCGGCGAGCTCGTCGCCATCGTGGGCGCGTCCGGGTCGGGGAAGTCGACGCTGCTGAACATCCTGTCCGGCCTGGACGTGCCGACAGCCGGCGTCGCCCGCGTGGCGGGCTCGGACCTGCTCACCATGGCGTCCAAGGAGCGGCTGGAGTTCCGGCGCGAGAAGGTCGGGTTCATCTGGCAGCAGACGACCCGCAACCTCCTGCCGTACCTGACCGCCGCGCAGAACGTCGAGCTGCCCATGAGGTTCGCCGGGCGGTCGCGCCGCGAGCGCGCCACCCGCGCCGCCGAGCTGCTCGGCATGCTGGACGTCGGCGACTGCGCCGACCGCCGCCCGGCGGAGCTGTCCGGCGGCCAGCAGCAGCGCATCGCGATCGCCGTGGCCGTCGCCAACCGGCCCCAGGTCGTGCTGGCCGACGAGCCGACCGGCGAGCTCGACACCGCCACCGCCGCCATGGTGTTCGCGGCCCTGCGCCGCGTCAACGAGGAGCTCGGCACCACCACCGTGGTCGTCACCCACGACACGCAGGTGTCCGAGCGCGTCGACCGGACCGTCGGCATCCGCGACGGCCGCACCAGCGTCGAGGTCCGCCGCCGCTCCGGGGACGACGGGACCCGCGTCGTCGAGGAGCACGCCCTCCTCGACCGCGCCGGCCGCGTCCAGCTCCCGAAGGGCTTCACCGAGGCCCTGGACATGCGCGACCGCGTCCGTCTCGCCCTGGAAAGCGACCACGTCGGCGTCTGGCCCGACCGGGAGGAGTCCGAATGACCGCGCCGATGGTGGAGGTGGAGGGGCTGGTCCGGACCTACCGGACGGGCAGGATCGAGGTCCCGGCCCTGCGCGGGGCGTCCTTCTCGGTCGCGCCCGGCGAGCTCGTGGCCGTCCAGGGCCGCTCGGGCTCCGGCAAGACGACCCTCCTCAACCTGATCGGCGGCCTGGACAGCCCGGACGGCGGCACCGTCCGCGTCGACGGCCGCGACGTCGGCGCCCTTCGCGAGGACGAGCTCCTCGCCCTGCGCCGCGACGACATCGGCTACGTCTTCCAGTCGCACGGCCTCATCCCCGTCCTCTCGGCCGCCGAGAACGTCGAGGTCCCGCTGCGGCTCGTCCGCACGCCGCCCGCCGAGAGGGACGAGCGGGTCCGCGTCCTGCTGGGCCTCGTCGGCCTGGCCGACCACGCGCTGCAGCGCCCCAACGAGCTCTCCGGCGGCCAGCGCCAGCGCGTGGCCATCGCCCGCGCCCTCGCCAACCGCCCCCGCCTCCTCCTCGCCGACGAGCCCACGGGCCAGCTCGACTCCGAGACCGCCGCCGCCATCATGCCGCTGCTCCGCGCGGTCGTCTCCAGCGAGGGCGTCACCGTCCTGGTGGCGACCCATGACAAGCCCCTCCTTTCCGAGGCCGACCGCGTCCTGACCCTGGAGGACGGCGCCATCACCGAGACACCCGTCCCCGCCTGACCGCCCTTCCGCTTCCTCGGGGGCGCGGTCGTGGTTCCGCCGCGCCGTCGCGGGCCGCCTGCGAAGACAGGCTTGCCATGTGATCGGCGTGGGAATCGGTATCGGGGATGGGAGGCTCGATGGCGACCGTTGTGCTGGTGGGGACGCTCGATACCAAGGGTGCGGAGTACGCGTGGCTTCGCGAGCGGGTGCGGGAACTGGGCTGCGACACCGTCCTGGTGGACGTGGGGATCGGGCCGTCCGATGTGGAGGCCGACGTCTCCAACGAGGACGTCGCGCAGGCCGGGGGCACGCCGCTCCAGACCCTGCGGGACGCGGGGGACCGGGGCGCCGCCGTCACGGCGATGGGCGAGGGCGCGGCCGTCGTGCTCGCGGCCCTGGGCCAGGTGGACGCCGTGCTCGCGGTCGGCGGCAGCGGCGGATCGTCGATCGCGGCGCGCGCCGTCCGGGACCTGCCCATCGGGCTGCCCAAGCTGATCGTCTCGACGATGGCGTCCGGGGACGTCTCGCCCTACGTGGGCGCCAAGGACGTCACGATCACCTACAGCGTCGTCGACATCGCGGGCGTGAACCGGGTGTCGCGGCTGATCCTCGGGAACGCCGCCGCGGCGGCGGCCGGGATGGCGAAGGCGCACGCGGCCCCGGAACCCGCCCCGGAGGAGCGGCCCCTCGTCGCGGCGTCCATGTTCGGGGTGACGACCCCGGCGGTGGACGCCGCGCGGGAGCGGCTCGACGAGCTCGGCTACGAGGTGCTCGTCTTCCACGCGACGGGCGCCGGAGGGCGGGCGCTGGAGGGGCTCGTGGAGAGCGGGCTGCTGGCCGGGGTGCTCGACCTCACCACCACCGAGCTGGCGGACGACTTGGTGGGCGGCGTCCTGTCGGCCGGGCCCGAGCGGCTCACGGCGGCGGGACGGCACGGGGTGCCGCAGGTCGTGGCGCCCGGAGCGCTGGACATGGTCAACTTCGGGCCGCGCGAGACCGTCCCCGAGCGGTTCGCGGGTCGCGACCTGTACGTCCACAACCCGACCGTGACGCTCATGCGGACGACGCGGGAGGAGATGGAGGAGCTGGGACGGCGGGTGGCGGCCAAGCTCGCGGCCGCGACGGGGCCGACCGTCCTGTTCATCCCGCTCGGGGGAGTCTCCGCGCTGGACGCGCCGGACATGCCCTTCCACGACCCGGAGGCCGACGAGGCGTGCTTCGCGGCCATGGAGGGGGCCGCGGAGACGGAGAGGCTCGACATGAACATCAACGACCCGGGGTTCGGCCGCGCGATGGCCGACCGGCTGCACCGGCTGATCTCGGAGGGCGCGCAGTGAACCGCGAGACCGTCCTGTTCCGGCTGCGGAGCACCGTCGAGGAGGGCAGGCCCGTCATCGGCGCGGGGGCGGGCACCGGCCTGTCCGCCAAGTGCGCCGAGGCGGGCGGAGTCGACCTGATCATCATCTACAACTCGGGCCGCTACCGGATGGCCGGACGCGGGTCGCTCGCCGGGCTGCTGCCCTACGGGGACGCCAACCAGATCGTGGTGGAGATGGCGTCGGAGGTCCTGCCCGTCGTCCGGGACACGCCCGTGCTGGCCGGGGTGTGCGGCACCGACCCGTTCCGGGTGATGCCGGTCTTCCTCGACCGGCTCAAGGCCATGGGCTTCGCGGGGGTGCAGAACTTCCCGACGGTAGGGCTCTACGACGGCGTCTTCCGGCAGAACCTCGAAGAGACCGGCATGGGCTACGGCCTGGAGGTCGAGATGGTGCGGCTCGCCCACGAACGCGGACTGGTCACCGCCCCCTACGTGTTCGACGAGGACCAGGCGCGGGCGATGGCCGAGGCCGGCGCCGACGTGCTCGTCCCGCACATGGGCCTCACCACGAAGGGCAGCATCGGCGCCGGGACGGCCCTGACGCTGGACGAGGCGGTCGACCGCGTGCAGGCCATGCGGGACGCGGCGGCCGCCGTCCGCCCCGACGTCCTCGTGCTGTGCCACGGCGGCCCCATCGCCGAGCCGGACGACGCGGCCCACGTCCTGTCCCGCACGGAGGGCGTCGTCGGCTTCTTCGGGGCCTCCTCCGTCGAGCGGCTGCCCACCGAGAAGGCGATCACCGAGCAGGTCGCGGCCTTCAAGAACCTGGAGATCTGATGCTGAGGAACCCCGGTGACGTGGCGACCATGACCTTCGACTGGGGGTCGATCAAGTGGTTCGTCACCCCGTCCGCCGTGCCCGGAGCGGGCAGCACCCTGGGCGAGGTGATCGTCAACCCCGGCAAGGGCCACGCGCGCCACCACCACCGCAGCGCCGAGGAGGTCATCTACGTGATCTCCGGCGAGGCCGCGCAGATGGTGGACGACGGCGAGCCGTTCGTGATCCGCGAGGGCGACGCCGTCCACATCCCCAAGGGCGTCTGGCACTCCACCTACAACATGACGTGGCGCCCGCTGCGCCTGATCGTCACCTACACGCCGGGCGGCGAGGAGAAGGCCCTCGAAGCCGCCCCCGACTTCTGCCTCCACGAACCAGGCGCCATCCCGGAGTGGCGTCAGGCCTAGGCGCGGGACCAGGCGTCGAGGCCGGTTTCAGTGAGGAGGGTGTCGAAGGCGGCGTCGGCGGCTCCGGTGAGGGGGCCCTCCCGGCCGAGCGTCGAGGGCAGAACGGGCGGCGGCGCCGAACGGCGGTAGCGCATCAGGGCGGAGGTGTAACCGGTCTCCAGGGCCGTGGGCGCCATCGCGACCAGGTCCGTGGCCAGCCCGGAGAGCGTGACGACGCCGGGGTCCAGCGCGTTGGCGAGGGCGCCGATGCCTCGGCCCAGCGCGTGCGCGGCGGCCGCGACGGCCGTCCGGGCAGCGGGGTCGGACTCGGCGGCGGCGATCACATGCCCGGCCGCCGTGCGCGGGTCGCGCGGCGGGCGGCGGCCGAGCGCGCGGGCCATGGCGCGGCCGTCGACCTCCAGGTCCCAGCAGCCGCGGGCGCCGCACGGGCACTGGAGCGACGGGTCGCCGAACGGCATGTGGCCGAACTCGCCGCCCGCGCCCGTGGCGCCGTCCACGGGCCGCCCGTCCACGACGAGGATGCCGCCGACACCGACCTCGACCGTCAGGTGCAGGACGACCCGCGTCCCCGCGCCCGCGCCGCGCCTCGCCTCGGCCAGCCCCGCGAGGGAGGCGTCGTTGCCGACGAGCAGGGGTGTGCCGGGCGGCCGGAGCGGGTCGAGGTCCACGTCCTGCCAGCCCATCCCTGAGGCCTGGACGACCGTCGTCCCGCTGACGGTGCCCGCTACGCAGGCGGAGACCGCGCGGAGCCGGCGGCCGTAGCGGGCGTGGAGGGTCGCCACGTGGTCGCCGAGCGTCCCGAGAATGTCCGGCGTGCCGGAGTGGGCGCCGGCCTCCTGCGTGACGACGCGTCCGCCCAACTCAACGCAGGCGACCCGCCAGCGCTCGTGGCTGATGTCGACCACGCTCACCAGCGGGCCGTCCCGGTGCGCGACGAGCGCCGGTGAAGGCCGGCCGCGCCCGCCGGTGGGGGCGGCGGCCTCGTCGAGCAGGCGGGACGCCTTCAACCGGCCGGTGATCTCGGTCGCGGACCCGCTGCTCAGCCCCAGCGCACGTGCCGCGTCCGCGCGCTTCGCGGACGGGTGCGCGTGGACGTACCGGAGCACGGCCAGCGCCCCCTGGCTGCGCAGGGCGCGTGCGGAGTGCGCGGTCATCTGCTCCATGGGTGACATCCTGGCTCGCCGGGATTATCCTCGCCTTACGAGTTTAATAGGGAGGCGTGATGAAGCCTGTCGGGACGGGTCCTGTAGCCGGCCGGACGGCGGGAACGCTCGGGCTGTACGCCGCCTTCGGGTGCCTCGGCTACCTGCTCACCGCGCTCGGCGCGATCCTTCCCGAACTGCGGGAGGAGCGCGGCCTGCCCCGCACCGAGGCCGCCCTCTACCCCTCGGCCTTCGCCCTCGGCCTGGTGGTCGTCGGCCTCGCCGGACACCGCGCGGCGCAGTGGCTCGGGCGCTCCGCGATCCCCGTCGCCCTGACGGCCCTCGTCGGCGGCGCCGCCCTCCTGGCCGCGTCCGGCGGGCGCCTCGGCACGGCCGCCGGCGCCCTGGTCCTCGGCCTCGGCGGCGCGGGCCTCGTCCAACTCGTCCCGGCCGCTCTGCGCGCCGCGCACCACGGCGATGGAACGATCCAGATCGGGGAGGCCAACGCGGTCTCCAGCGCCGCGTCCGTCCTGTCCCCGATCCTCATCGGAGCCGCCCTGGCCCACGGCCTCGGCTGGCGCACCGCCTTCGCCGCCCCACCCCTCCTCGCCGCCGCCCTCCTCCTCCTGCTCGCCCGCCCGTCCCGCATCCCCACCCCGGCGATGGACGCCCCGCCGCATCTCGAGTCCCCGCGCAACGCGCCCGCCGGCACCGCCTCCCCAGGCCCCCAGTCCACTGACCCCGAGCCAGTCGACGCCGCGTCGGTCGGCACCGGGCCTTCGGGCCACGGGCCTGGCGGTACTGAGGACACCGGTGCTGTTCCGGCGGGTGGCGGGCCCGCTGGTGCCGGGCTCGTCGACGCCGCGTCGGTCGGGACCGGGCCTTCGGGCCACGGGACTGGCGGTACTGAGGACGCCGGTGCTGTTCCGGCTGGTGGTGGGGTGGGGTTTTGGGGGAGGTGGGTCGATCTCGTGTTGGCGGTGGGGGTGGAGTTCTGCATGGTGTTCTGGGCGGCGGACTTCCTCGGGAGCGTCAAGGGGCTGGGCTCGGGGGCCGCGGCGACGCTGTCGGCGGGGTTCGTGCTCGGCATGGCCGCCGGGCGGGCGGTCGCGGGGCCGGTCGTCCGCCGCGGGGGACGGCCCGACCGGCTGCTCGCGCTCGCGGCGGGCGTCGGCCTCGGCGGGTTCGCGCTGCTGTGGACGTCGCCCGCGCCGGTCGCGGTCGCCGGGCTGGTGGTGACCGGGCTCGGGGTGGCGCTGCTGTATCCGGTGATCCTGGGGCAGGCGCTCGCCGCGCGGCCCTCCGAGCCGGTCCGGGCGGCGGCGCGGTGCGCGCTCGCGTCCGGGGTGGCGGTCGGCGTCGCCCCGCTCGTACTCGGGGCCCTCGCCGACCTCACCACCCTGCGCGCCGCCGTGTTCGTCGCCCCCGTCCTGCTGCTGGTCCTGCTGGCCCGCTGCGGCCGGCGGCTCAGAACGGGACCGGCGTGGTGACCGTCCCCGCGCCCGCGCAGCCGCAGGGCGCCCGCGAGGATGTCCATGTCGAACACCGCCGGACGGTCGGCCTCCCGGTCCAGGTCGTCCGCGGTGGGGAGCCTGGAGTCTGTCGAGAAGTGGCCGTAACCACGCGCGCGAACGCGTGACCTGCCCGGTGGAGCGAAGCCGGAGGCGAGCGGAACCGGGCGGATCGCGAAGCGATGCCGCGTTCGCCCAGGCACGGTCACGTAGCGAGCCGCCAGGCGAGCGAAGTGGGCCGGGCCTGAGTAAACACAGCCGCCAGACGAGCGAGTGGGCCGGGCCTGTTGAAACACTCCCTACTCTCCGGCGAAAGAGCAGTCGGGAGGGTTGTCCGGCGGCTGGACCTCGCCTGCGGGGAGCGGCAGGGGCGCGTCCTTCACCGTGTAGCCCTTCAGCCATTTCCCGAAAGGACCGGAACTGTTCGTGCTGAACGGCGCGGGGCCCTCGCCCATCTGGTGGCACTGCGGGAAGACGACGCCCCAGGAGAATCCCATCCGGTCGAACCTGTGGCCGCGCGGCGACTGGTAGAACGTCAGGTTCGCGCGCTTCTGGTTCGCCGGAATGCCGTGCTCGTCGTCCTGCCGGATCCCGGACACGACCGCGACCGGCCCGGCGGCCATGACGTAATCGACCTCGATGGAGCCCCAGTGGTGCTTCGACGGCCCGCCCGGCTCGTCCGGCGAGTAGTGGTCGAACTTCACCGTTCCCCGCGCGGCGCCCATCACCATCTTGCCGCCGACGACCTTCCACGGCCCGCCGTGCGCGTCGACGATGAACCGCCGGTACGGGTACTCGGGGTCGCCGGGGTACTTCACCCAGGCGTCCCCGGTGACGTGGGACTCCTTTGGGAGCGGCCCCTCGTCCTGCGCCATCGCGCTTCCCGTGCCGACCGCCCCGGCCGCGCAGAGCGCGACGGTACCGGCGGCCATGGCGCGCCTTCTCCGTGACATGTGGATCCCCTTTTCCGCGGACGTCCCTCGCCCGCGTCCACACGTTCCCAGCGCGCACCGGGTCCGCCCTTCCCCCGTGCGGGCGATGCCGCTCGCCCGCGCGGCGGAATGTCACATCACTTTGCCGCGGACGTAGACCCATGCGCCGTCATGGCGCACGAACCGGCTGACCTCGTGCAGTTCCCCGGACTCCGTCCCCGTCAGATAGCGGGCGCGGAATTCGACCAGGCCCTTGCCGTCGTCCGGGCCGCCGTCCTCGGTCCGCAGGATCTCCAGTCCCGTCCAGCGCACGCCGTCGTCGAAACCGACCCCGTTCGGCCGGGTCGCCGGATGCCAGGTCGCCAGCAGGTACGCCTCGTCCTCCACCGCGAACGCGCTGTACCGCGACCGCATCAGCCGGACCGCCGTCGCGGCCGTCTCCTCGCCCCGGTGCAACGGCCCGCAGCAGTCCCGATACCGAGAGCCGACCCCGCAGGGACATCTTTTCGCCACCTTCCGATTCTGCCTTGCGGGGTGGCGGGGGCGCCGCGACGATGAGCGCCATGGCCGCACAGCAACCGCCCGAGATCGACACCTCCCGCCCGCATCCGGCACGAATGTGGAACTACTGGATCGGCGGCAAGGACTACTACGAAATCGACCGGCAGGTGGGCGACCAGGTCGCCGCGGCGTTCCCCAGTGTGGGCGACGTCGCCCGCCACTCCCGCGCGACCCTGGGCCGCATGGTCCGCCATCTGGCCGAGGAGGAGGGCGTCCGGCAGTTCCTCGACATCGGGACGGGGCTTCCGACGCACGACAACACCCACGAGGTCGCACAGCGCGTCGCGCCCGAGTCGCGCGTGGTGTACGTCGACAACGACCCGCTCGTCCTCGTCCACGCGCGTGCGCTGCTGACCGGGCGGCCCGAGGGCGGCACGGACTACGTCGAGTGCGACGTCCGCGACCCCGGCCGGATCCTCGCCGAGGCGGCCCGCACGCTCGACTTCGACCGCCCGATCGGCCTCATCCTGTTCGGAATCATGGGCAACGTCGTCGTCGACGACGAGGCGCACGCGATCGTCCGGCAGCTCCTCGACGCCCTCGTCCCGGGGAGCTTCGTGGCCTTCAACGACGGCACCGGCGTCGTCGACCAGGCGGGCCGCGAAGAGGCCATCCGGATCGCCGTGGAACAGGGGTCGACGCCCTATGTCGTCCGCAGCCCCGAGCAGATCGCCGAATTCTTCGCCGGCCTGGAACTGCTGGAGCCGGGCGTCGTCTCCACGTCCCGGTGGCGTCCCGAGGCCACGCCGTTCGGCATGCCCGAACCGGTGGACGCGGCCTGCGGCCTGGCCCGCAAGCCCTGACCCGGCGACATCCTCGCGAAGGTGTCGCATCGGGCCGCTCTCCGATCGTCTAGGAGGTGACAGAGCCGCTCGCACGACACCACGCCACCCGGCCGCGGGCTGAGCGGCCCACTCCGGCGAAGGGGAAGACACAGGTGAAGTACGTTCTCATGTTCGTCGAGACCGAGGGGTACGCCGAGGAACTGGCCGCCATGAGCGAGGGCGACCGGCAGGAGGCGTACGAGCGGGTTGCCGACTGGTTCGCCCGGCATTCCGCCCAGATCACCCATCACGCGCATCTGGAGCCCGCGCACGCGGCCACCACCCTGCGCCTGGACGGACCGGACCCGCTGCTCACCGACGGCCCCTTCGTCGAGGGCAAGGAGGTCGTGAGCGGCTACGCCGAGGTCGAGGCCGCCGACCTCGACGAGGTCCTCGCCATCGCCCGCACCTGGCCCGCCTGCCCGGTCGTCGAGATCCGCCCGCTCACCTGAGGGACGGTCCCGGTTGACCGGCGAGGCGCATGCCGAGCTGGCCCGCGTGGTGCGCGAGCACGCGGGCCGGCTGACGGCATGCCTCGTCCGGACGCTCGGCGACTTCGCCGCCGCCGAGGACGTGATGCAGGACGCCGTCGAGACCGCCCTGAAGCGCTGGCCCGAGGAGGGCGTCCCCGACCATCCGGACGCCTGGCTGCTCACCACCGCGCGGCGCCGCGGCATCGACCTGCTGCGCCGGCAGGCCAACTACCGCGACAAGCTCGCCAGGCTCCAGTGGCCGGTCCCCGGCGACCCCGACGACCGGCTCAGGCTGATCTTCACCTGCTGCCACCCCGCGCTGCCCGTGGCGGCGCAGGTCGCACTCACCCTGCGCACCGTGTGCGGGCTGACCACCGGGCAGATCGCCGCCGCGTTCCTCGTCCCGGAGACGACCGTCGCGCGGCGTATCACCCGGGCCAAACGCAAGATCACCGACGCGCGGATCCCGTACCGGATCCCACCCGACGCCGAGCTCGGCGCGCGGGTCGACCAGGTCCTCGCCGTCGTGTACTTGCTGTTCAACGAGGGCTATTTGACCAGCGGCGGCGACCGCCCGCAGGCCCGCGACCTCGCGGGGGACGCCGAGTGGCTGGCCGAGAGCCTCGCCTGGCTCATGCCGCGCGAGCCCGAGGCCCTCGGCCTGCTCGCCCTCATCCGGCTCCACCAGGCCCGCGGCGCCGCCCGCTTCGACGGCGGCGGGCACCTCGTCCCGCTCCGCGACCAGGACCGCGGCGCCTGGGACCGCGAGGCCGTCGCCGAGGCTTCCCGCCTCATCGCCCGCGCCGCCGCGATGAGGAGGCCCGGCCGGTACCAGCTCCAGGCCGCCATCGTCGCCTGCCATGCCGAGGCCCCCACCTGGGACGACACCGACTGGGCGCAGATCCTCGTCCTGTACGACATGCTCCTGCGCGTGGTGGACACGCCGATCGTCCGGCTGCACCGCGCCGTCGCCGTCCGCTACGTCCAGGGCCCGGCCGTGGCCCTCGACGTGCTCGCGCCGCTCGCCGAGGCCCTCGGCGGCCACCACCTGTACCACGCCGTCCGCGCCGAACTGCTGCGCGACCTGGGCCGCCGGGTCGAGGCCCGCGAGGCCGACCGCCGCGCCCTCGCCCTGGCGGGCAACCCGGCCCAGCGGGCCCTCCTGGCCGAACGCCTCAGCTGGACGTGACGTCCCGGCCCCGCCACTGATCCGCCGTGGGACCGGAGACCCGCCTGGCGGTCTCACAGGTCCTCCCGGCGGCGGTCCCCCTCCCGGACCTCAGTCCAGCAGCAGGCCCATGTAGTACTCGTTGACCCGGTGTCCCTGGACGTCCAGCGCGGCCCGCCGGAGCCCTTCCACCTGGAAACCGCAATTCAGGTAAAGCGCGAGGGCGCGGCGATTCTGCTCCATCACAGTGAGTTCAAGTCGTCGCATCCCGCGCGCCTGAGCCTCCTCGACCGCCATCCTTATCAGGGCTCCGCCCAGGCCTTGCCCGCGCTGGCCCGAGCGCACCCCGGAGACCACGTGCCCGGTGCGCCGGGCCCTGGCGTAGGGGAGCACCGACACGTCCACGTAGCCCAGCGCGGCGGGGCCGTCCAGCGCCACGACCAGGTACGACAGGTCGCGTCCCTCGGTGCAGGCGGCAAGGCGCAGCTTCAAGGGCTCAAGGTCCGGCTCCCGCTCGCCGGGTTCGAGGAGCATGAACTCCGTCTCGTTATCCAGAATGTGCTGCAACTCCACCAATGCAGACGCGTCCCCTGGACGCGCCAACCGGATCAACGGATCAGTAGCGTTCACGCCGCCCAGTCTGCCAGATTTCGATACCCGCGCTTTTTGAATGAATGTCAAAAATGTGCCTCTAATGCGCAAGCGAGTGACCGGTTTCGGAGTGGCCGACGGCCTGCTCGCCCCTCGGCCGCATCCCGGCTCGGGACGGGCCGGGACGCGGCCCCGCTTGACGCGGCAGCAATCGGGACGTATAGAGTCCCGGTTATGCGGATGGGCGAGGGCGTGGAGTGGGGCCTGCACTGCTGCGTGACGCTGGGCTGGCTGCACGACCGGACCCCGGTGTCGATCCGCCGGCTGGCGGCACTGTTCGACCTGCCTCAGGAGTACCTGAAGAAGCGTCTCCAGAGACTCGCCAGAGCGGGGATCCTGGCGTCCGCGCCGGGCGCCGCGGGCGGTTGGTCGCTGGCCCGGCCCCCCGAGCGGATCACGGTGATGGAGGTCGTGGCCGCCATGGAGGACGGCCTCGAACCCTTCCGCTGCACCGAGATCCGGCAGCGCGGGGTGAACGGCCAGGAGGCCGGCGGCGAGTTCGATCGCCCGTGCGGCATCGTCAGCGTGATGCGCGGCGCGGAACTGGCCTGGCGGCGGGAGCTCGCCGCCCACACCATCGCCGACCTGATGGCGCGCAGCCCCGCGGGCGCCGAACGCGCCCGCCGCAGCTACCCCCGCACCACCGCCTGACCCTCGTCCCGGCCGTTTCCGGCATCGTCTCACCGTAGGAGGAAAAGGGATGCCGAACATCCCGATACATCGCTCGAAGCCGGCAGTGTCGGAGAGCGCGGGCCAAGGCCGGGAGGACGGCTCGCCGCGCGGACGGGGCCCGACGGCGATCCTGGCGCTCGGCACGTTCGCCGTCGGCACCGACGCCTACGTGGTGGCCGGATTCCTCCCCGCGATGGCGCGGACGCTCCAGGTCTCGGAGGCGGCCGCCGGGCAGTCGGCCACGGTGTTCGCGATCACCTACGCGGTGCTGTCCCCCGTCCTGGCCACCGTGCTCGCACCGGTGCCCCGCCGCGCGCTGCTGGTCGGCGCGCTGGCCGTCCTCGCCGCGGCCAACCTGGGCTCGGCGCTCGCCCCCGGCTTCGGCGTGCTGATCGCCACCCGCGTGCTGGCCGCGGCCGGCGCGGCCGCGTTCACCCCGAACGCCGGCGCGGTCGCATCGGCCCTGGTCGCCCCCGAGCGGCGGGCCCGCGCGCTGTCCGTCGTGATCGGCGGGCTGACGATGGCGACCGCGCTCAGCGTCCCCCTGGGCAATCTCGCGGACAAGGCCCTGGACTGGCGCGCGGTGCTCGGCCTGGTCGCGGCCCTCTGCGCGGTGGCGGCCGCCGCCGTCCTCGCGGTCATGCCCGCCCTTCCCGGGGCGCCGCGCATCGCGCTGCGGCGGCGGCTGGGCGCACTGCGCACCCCGGGCGTCGTCGCGATCCTGCCGCTGACCGTGGGCGGGATCGCCGCCGGATACGGCCTCTACGCCTTCGCGGTGCCCATCCTGCGCGCGGTGGGCGCCGGCCCCGGCCAGGAGGCCTGGCTGCTGTTCCTGTACGGGAGCGGGGCGGTGCTGGGGAACCTGGTCGCGGGCGCGAAGGTCGACCGGCACGGCCCCATCGGCGTCCAGACTGTCGGCTTCGCCTGCCTCACCGTGACCCTGGCGACGTTCGCGTGGGCGGCTGGCGCGGGCGTGCACTGGCTCCCGTTGACGGCGTTGCTGATGGCGGCCTGGGGCGCCACCACCTGGTTCCAGACTCCCGCGCAGCAGGTCAGGCTGATCAACGCGGCTCCCCAGGAGACCGCCGTGGTCATCGGTCTGAACGCCGCCGCGCTGTACGCCGGGATCGCCCTCGGGACGGCCCTCGGCGGCCTGCTGCTGCCCGTCGACGCGTCCTCGGCGCTCGGCGCGGGCGCCGGGCTGGCGCTGCTGTGCCTGCTCTACCTGCGGCTCACCCGCCGCCACGCCTGAGAGATCGCGGCGTGTCCCGTCCGCGCCGGTGGGACGGCGGCGTCCGGCTTCGGGTGTGAGGGCCTCCCGGGGTGCGGATCTCGTCTCGATCCGCACCGGCCCCGGAGGCCCTCGCTCGATCATCGGGCGCGTCCACGCGGTCAGTGCGCCCCGGCGGCCCTGATCAGTAGTTCGGGTTGTTGGCGGTGGGGATCTGGATGCTGATCGGGAGGCTTCCTCCGGACAGGAAGAGCAGGGTCCCCAGACGGATGATCTCGTCGAAGGCCCAGTAGATCTCCAGCAGGCCGGGGGGAGCGTCCGTGATCTTGAGCAGGCCCTCCTTGATGGCGACGAAGGTCGGCCAGAACGCCCGGAAGGCCGGGTCCCACACCGGTTCCCGCGCGATCTTCAGCGAGTCGGCGATCTGGTCGCCGAGCATGTAGCGGGTGAGCGCGCCGAGGATGTGGGTGGTGAGGATGCCGCCGTCGATCGTCACGCCGAGGTGGAGCAGGATGTCGGCCAGCTTGATGCCCTCGGGGGTCGGGGCGAGGATCGGGTCGAGGACCTGCGCGGCCTGGGCGTTGGCCTCGTCCCACGAGTTCGGGATGTACTCGTCCAGGATGCCGAGCATGTGGGCGGTCATCTGCCAGGAGTGCAGGAACGCCGCGGACTCGTCGGCGGGGATCGGCACCTTCCACTTCGTGAGCTGCTTCATCACGGTCGTGGGCAGGCTGTGCCAGGTGACCATCATGTCCGCCTGGCTGATCGGGATCTCCTCGTCGGCGACCTGGTTCCAGTACGGGGACTGGGGCAGCAGGTGGCGCACGCCCGCGTGGGCCAGCCGCGTCTTGACGCAGGTGACGATCATCTCGCCGTCGGGCTGGAAGGCGTTCCGGGTGCCGATGTCGTAGCCGAGCTTGGCGGTCTTGGTGATGCGGTCCTTCATGTCCGCACCGCCCTTGGAGTAGTAGACCGCGCGCGCCTCGTGGGGGATGACCGTGCTCATCATCCCGCTGGCGAAGCCGTAGGATACGCCCAGGTAGGTGCCCCGCTTCTGGTTGAACCTGAACGCGGTGGCGAGCTTCGTCTGGTCGGTCCAGGACGGCAGCTGGCGGGCCTTCTCGATGAACTGCCGGAGGTCGTTCGGGAGCCCGGGCGGGAGCGGCTGGCCGTTCTTGGTCCAGGTCTTCAGCAGCAGGTTGACCTTGGGGACGGCCCCGTCGTCGATCAGCGAGGCGACGAGCGGGTCGGCCTCGGCGTCCCAGACCCAGCGCGGGTCGGCGCCCTTGCCGGCTCCCACGACCGAGCCTTCGGGCGACCACGTCCACAGCGGCCTGGCCTGCGCGGGCGTCGCGACGCTCAGCGCGCCGAGCGCGCCGAGCACCCCGCCCGTCATCAGCACGTTGCGTCTGCTGGGTTGTTCCATGCCTGTCCCTCCTCGGGGGGCCGAGAGCGGCTGCTGATACAATGAAACGCAAGGAGCATCTGTGTATCAGCGTCGACATCATGAGAGCACACTGTGGCGCCGGTCACAAGACCCATCGTGACGAACATGAACGGTTCGGGCAGAATCATTGGTCTCGGGAGGGGATCGTGGAACCTGTGTTGTCGTTCCTCATGACGTCCGCGGACTCGGAGTCATTGCTGGACAGCGTGTACGTCGAGGCGGTCGAGCAGGTCGACGACGTCGACGAGACCCGCTCGCGCGTCCTCGACGCGGCCTACGCGCAGTTCTGCCGGATGGGCATCCAGCGCTCCACGATGGACGACGTGGCCCGCCGGGCGGGCGTCTCGCGGATCACGGTCTACCGCCGCTTCGCCACCAAGGACGCCCTGGTCGAGCAGGTGGTGCGCCGGGAGTTCCGCCGCTACTTCGACCAGTTCCTCGTCGACATCGAGCAGGCCGGGACCGCCGCCGAGCGGGTCGTGCTGGGCTTCGTGAGCTCGCTGCGCGCCATCCGGCGCAACCCGCTGATCGGCGGCCTGATCGCCACGGAGCCCGACCTGCTCCTGCCCTCCCTGATCGGGGACGGCCGGACCCTCGCCACCGTCCGCCGCTTCGTCGCCGACCAGCTCCGCCGCGAGCAGCGCGCCGGCAACGTCTCCGAGGACCTGGACATCGAGTACGTGGCCGAGATGATGGTCCGGATCTCCGGCTCCCTCCTCGCGATCCCCAGCCACATCATCGACCTGGACGACGACGCCCAACTGTCGGCCCTGGCCTGGCGCTTCCTGGTCCCCATGCTGACCCCGGGCACCCCCCACCCCTGACCCGTCCCCGCGCGACCGCCCCTCAGACGCGCTCGTAGGCGGTCCCGGCCCTGTTCCTGCGCAGCAGCCCCTCGTCCACGAGGGCGCGGCGCAGGGCGGCCCAGTCGTCGAACCATTCGCCGCAGATCGCGTTGACCTTGGGCTCGGGGTAGGCCACGCCGGGCTCGAACGACTCCTTCACGACGGCCAGGACCCGCCTGCGCACCTCCGCCCTGTCCGGAATGGAGGTGAGCCGGCCACGGCGAAAGTAGGAGCCCGCCCCATCTCCGTCACCCCGCCCGGCGACCCTGACCTCGGCCTGGACCGCGAGCCGGAAAGCGTGGTCGAGCAGCGTGTAGGTGCCCTTTTCGGGGTCGAAGGAGGCGATCCGGCCGTCCGTCAGCTTCCGCAGCGCCGCGGCGGCGGTCGGGGGGCGGAGCCCGGCCAGTTCGGCGACCTCTGCCACGGAGTTCGCGCCGAGGGCGAGCGCCGCGTAGGCGGCACGCCGGTCGGTCTGAGCGAGGAGCCCGACCAGGTCGCGGCAGGAGGGTGGATGGTCATCGCTCATGTTCATGCCGTCCGATCCGGTTTCCTGCACGTGCGATGCAGGCAGGCTTGCGTTTGTCACTGATGACCGCACCGCGCCGCCCTGCTGAAGATGGGAGGGCCGCAGTGCGCACTCGTCACGGCGCGGGGACCCGGTCGCCCTGTCCTCCCGCGCGCGGGTCGAGCGGTGTGAGGACTCCGAGCCGGTCCTCGATCGCCTGGGCCGCGTCCAGGCACAGGTCCTCGCGGAACGCGCGCCCGACGACCTGCACCCCGGCGGGGAGCCCGTCGACCACGCCGGTCGGGACGGCCACGGCGGGCACCCCCACGAAGCTGGTCACGCTGCACAGGCGCAGCCCCGACCCGACCCGGTCCCGGCCCGCACGGTCGCGCGACTCCAGCCCCGGCTCGACCGGCGGCTCGGTGAACGACGGGCCGAGCAGCAGCGGGTAGGCGTCGAGGAACTCGGCCCACGCGCGGCGAATGGTCATCCAGGTGCCCATCAGCTTCACCAACTCGTCCGCGCTCGCGGGAGGCGTCCTCTGCATCGCCATCTCGATGTAGCGGTCCCCGCCCTCGCCGAGCAGCCTGCGCACCACCGGCCAGGTCGGGGCGAACTCGGTGACGGTGATCCGGCCGTACGCCTCCAGAGCCTCGTCCATCAGCGGTACGTCCTGCACCTCGCGCACGTCGTATCCGGCGTCGCGCAGCGCGGCGGCCGCGGTCTCGACGGCTCCGCGCACCGCGGGGTGGACGCCGTGCCCGCCGGGGTCCGCCACGACCGCGACCTTCACCGGCCAGGGGAGCGCGTCACCGTACGCGGGCACCGGCACTGCGCGCGGGTCTCGCGGGTCGGTCCCGGCCAGCACCTCGTAAGCCAGCCTCAGGTCACCCACGCTCCGGGCCAGCGGGCCGTCGGTGACCAGCATCTGGGACGCGGGACCCGGGTCGTCCGGGCTGAGGACGCGGTGGTCCGCCGGAAACCGGCCCGTGGACGGCTTCAGCCCTGCCACGCCGCAGAACTGCGCCGGGACGCGCACCGACCCCCCGGAGTCGTTGCCGAGACCGAGCGCCGCCATGCCCGTGGCCACGGCGACCGCGTCGCCCCCGCTGGAGCCGCCCGGGGTCCGGCCGGCGTCCCACGGATTGACCGTGTCGCCGAACAGTTCGCTGCGCGTGTGCATCCCCGCCAGGATCAGGGTGGGGATGTTGCTGTGCCCGATGGGGACGGCCCCGGCCGCGCGCAGCCGCGCCACCGGGGGCGCGTCGGCCCGCGCAACCAGATCCCGGAAGCGCTCCGCGCCGAACGTGGTCGGCACGCCCTCCACGGGGGTGCTCTCCTTCACGGTGAACGGCACGCCGGCGAGCGGCCCGAGCGCCTCACCTGCGGCCCGGCGACGGTCCACCTGGCCCGCGTCCTCGCGTGCGCGCTCCGCCAGGAGTTGAGTGACCGCGTTCACCCGCGGATTGACCTCGGCGATGCGCTCGAGATGGCTGTCGACCAGCTCGAGAGCCGAGACCTGTCCCGCGCGCACGGCCTCCGCCTGGGCGGCGGCCGTCATCTTCCACAAGGCGTCCTGCATGGCCCTTCCCTCCTCGCCAACGTACCGATGCACTTGCATCGGATCCTTCACCGTACCCTGGAACCGATACGGGCGCATCGGATAAAGTGCGCTCCGGAGCACGAGGAAGGTGGGCGGGCATGCCCAGGCAGGTGGACCACGTGAGCCGGCGCCGCCTCATCGCCGAGGCCGTCTGCGACCTCGTCGACGAGCGCGGCCTCGAAGGCGCGACCCTGCGCGACGTCGCCGCCCGCGCACAGGTGTCCATGGGCGCCGTCCAGCGGTGCTTCCGCACCAAGGAGGAGATGCTCGTCTTCGCCCTCGGGCACATCAGCGACCGGATCAACGAGCGCGTGCAGGCGCGCCTGGTCAGAAGCCCGGCCCAGTCGCCCAGAACGGCCCTGGGCCACGCGGCCACCGAGATCTCACTCCTCCGGGAAGAGCACCGCGCCGAGGCCAGGGTCTGGCTCGCCTTCGTCGCACAGGCAGCCGTCAGCGAGGCGCTCGCCACGACCCTGAAGGCGAACTACGCGACTCTGCAGGAAGCGCTGACCCGCCTGATCAAGGAAGCGGCGGAAGACAGCGCCTCCCTCGACCCGCAAAACGAGGCCCGCGCCCTCCTGGCCCTCGCAGACGGCCTCACCACCCACGTCCTGATAGGCCACCTGCCCCCCCAAGAGGCCCAAGCCGTCCTCCACACCCACCTAACCGCCCTCTGGGCGGCACCCGCCCCGCCCCCAGAAGCCCCGAACGAAAACGCGGGACCGTAGCGGACGTGAAGGCGCCGTCGCGGGTAGCGTCCTGCCGGGCCACGGCACGAAGCTTGCGGTGGCCTGCGCCTGTCAGGCTGTTTCCGACCGAGCATTCGCCGAGTCCGGCACGGCTTCCTGCTCTTCGTGTCGGAGAGGCTCGGATGGCGCGTTCAGGCGTGGCCGAGTGCCTTTTCCGTTCTTCTCAGGCGCCTTCTCGTCGTGGCGTGTCGTGTCCAGTGCGGCCAGCACTTCTTCCAATGAGAACCGGTAGCCCGCCTTAGTGCGATCGGCGGGGATGCGACCAGTCGTGACGAGCCGCCGCACGGCCCTCGGCGACTTGCCCAGCCGTGTGGCCAGGGCTCGCGTGGTCAGCGTCTTCCTCTCCATGGAGCGACTGCCGTCGTCCGCTGCTTCGGGTTCCGCAGCGCCGGAGGAATCGTCTCCGTTGCCGGACGTCGTACCGCTGTCCGGAAGGCGTCCGAAATTCCGGGTCCAGTTCTCCAGAGCGTCATCCCACGACGAATCGGCTTCGCCGACCGGGGTCTCTATCGTGTAGGGCGGCGGCCACGAACCCGGGCCGTCCGAGCCGACCTCGGCCACCGCGAGGTCGCCCAGGTCGTAGGTCCGGGCCCGCCCGTCCCACTCCGGGGTCGCGAGCAGTGCCTCCAGCATGGCCTGAGGATGCTGGAAGCGCCGGTCGGGGTCACGGGCGACCGCACGTGCGATGACCGTTCGCAGTGCCTTCGACACGGGCAGGACCGAGACGTCCAGATCCTCGTTCAGGATCCGGTGAAGCACCTCGGGCAGGGGACTCCCCGAGTAGGGGTTGCGGCCGTTGACGCAGGTGTAGAGCGTCAGCCCCAGGGCGAAGATGTCGGCGCGGATGTCGGGCGCCCCTCCGTTGATCTGCTCCGGGGCCATGTAGGCGGGCGTTCCGATCATTCCGGCGCCGGGGCTCGTCATGAAGGTCTCCGCGGACGGCCGCACGCGCCGCGCGATCCCGAGATCGATGATGACGGGGCCGCGCTCGGGATTCATCATGATGTTGGCCGGCTTGATGTCGATGCGCGCCAGCCCCTTCTGCTCCAGATAGGTCAGCGCCGTCGTCATCGTCACCGCGGTCTGGATCAACTCCAGCAGGGGGAGCCGGCAGCCGTCCGTCAGCAGGTCGCTGAGCAGTTCGCCCTCGACCATCTCCATGACGATGGCCAGGTTCGGGCCGTGCGTCACCACTTCGTAGACGCTGACGATGTTCGGATGGCGCAGGCCGGCGGTGAGCTGGGCCTCGCGCAGAAAGCGCTGCAGAGCCACGTCGTCCTTGCCGTCCCGCACCTCGCGCAGGACCTTGATGGCGACGCGGCGCTGCAAGATCAGGTCGAACCCCTCGTAGACGGTGCTCGACCCGCCCTGGCCGATGAAGGCGCGCAGCTCATACCGCTCGTCCAGCTGCGCGTACCGGGCCTCGGGCCGCCCGGCCCCCGCCGGCCGGGGCGCCATCGGCAGCTGGAGGTTCGCGCGCTCCGCCTCGTTGCTCACGGCGATGCCGAGGAGCCGGTGCTTGGCCGACTCGGCGAGCCTGTAGACGGGTAACTGCGACTCTGAGACGTCGGCCATCATCGTGGAGGTGGCGCCGGCGCTGCGTACCAGGTCGAGGACGTCCTCGGCTTTCAGGTGCTCCAGCAGGGCCCCTACGGTGTCGTCGGCGATGCGCAGCAGCGGGTCCAGCTCGTTGTCGTCGATCGCCCGTCTGACGTCGGCAGTGGTGAACGGCCGGCGCCCCTCCCCGCGCAGGATCCAGTCCACGACGTAGTAGGCGCCGAGCATCCAGCGGTCCCGGTCGATCGGGACGGGCAGGAGTCTGTGCTGAGTGGTCGCGGTGAAGAACCGGTCGAGGACGTCCTCGAGCCAGGCGTAGAAGGCGATCCGGTCCCAGTCCGCGGGGTCGACTCGCAGCCGCGGCTTGCCCGCCTGCCAGATCACGAACGAGTTGAATTCGTGGAGCAGCCGGCGGGGCACCCCCCGCGCTTTGAATCGCAGGTAGAGCTCGAACCGATCCAGCCGGGACCGGCTCTCGTGGTCGCCGGAGTCCACGACGAGGCTTTTCAGCAGGCGCGTCGGCGCGGCCCAGTCGCAGGGGACATAGAGTCGCCAGGCGAAGATGCTCTCGTAAAGGCCGTTACCGCGTCCCGCGTCAACGAGGACGTGGTCCTGCAACTCCGGGCCGGCGACGAGAACATAGTGCGCGCCGCCCATCGTGATGACGTTCTTCATTCCCGCCAGCAAGGCCTCGACTTCGGCGATGCCCTGCTGGGTGGCCGTGAGTTTGTCGACCTCGTCGAGCACGACCACCAGGTGGACCGACGGGCAGCGGCGACGGCGCAGGCGGCGCGGTGCGAACATTTTCAGCCACGAAGGAGTTCTGCGCCTCGTGCCGTGGATGTGTCGCTCTTCCGACAGGAGCCGCACTATGCGGATCATGTCGTGCTCCACATCGGTCTCGGAGTAGGCGAGGAACGCCGCCTCGGTCGCGAGCGACCGGGTGCGCTTGTTCGACAGGCTCGATTTGGGGAGCTGAAGGCCCACCGAACCCAGCAGCTTCTGGCCGGGCCCACCGACATTGAGATCGACTGTCGTCGCCCGCTCCGTGGCGTCCGAGCGGGTCTCCTTGAACGACAATGAGGTGCGCATGTACGCCAGCAGCAGAGATCTCTTGGTGTCGTTCGGAAGCAGACGAAGAACCCCGGCATCGTCCAGCGTCTCGAAGATCCGCCGCACCATCGCGAAAAGCAGTTGCTCGGTCGACATCGGGCGGGCGACGCTCAGCACGACCGGGAGGATCAACTCGCCCTCGGGGTGGTCCTGCGCGATCTCCTCCAGGGCGCGTACGACCAGCGTCGTCTTGCCCACGCCCCGGAAACCCGCTACCAGGAAGGTGCCTCCGCGCGAGTGGACGACCCGCTCCTTGAGCGCGTCCGCGAGGCTCCCGTTGCCGAGCAGCGGGATGGCGCCCTCCAACGTGCGGAGCGGCTCATGGATGAAACGAAATGATTCGTCCAGAGGAACGTTCAGCATCTTCGGCTGCCCTAGCATCGCTCGACCAAGGTGACGCGACTCGTTCCTAGGACGCGCGACCCGCCCTATGAGTTTCCTCGGACCCTCCGTGGTTTCACGGTAGTTGCCACGGGATTGGACATTCTGGGCGTTTCGCACGCCGAAACCGTGCCAATCAGCCGCCCTTCGCCCTTAAATGATCTTATTGGCCGCCGTTGCCTTCTCGTTTCACATGAGGAGACGGATGTGTCGGACTCGCCGGACGAGGCCGAGCGGAAAGGATTTGCGTCCACGGAGGTGAGTGCGGGCCAGTCTCTTCGGGGCGCTCCCGGCTGGAACTCCGCGACGTCCAGGCACGGCGCTGCGAACGACCGGCAGGCAGGATCGCTGCGGAAGCCCGGACGGGGGCGGGGGAGCCGCCCTTGTCTCCGGTCTGTGAGGCGCCCCCGGCAGGATTCGAACCTGCGGCACCCGCTTTAGGAGAGCGGTGCTCTATCCCCTGAGCTACGGAGGCTTGTCGTCGCTCGCGGTAGAGCGTAGCGGACGGCACCTACAGGGTAGGGGAAGGGGCGCGGTGGGCGCTCCCCCTTATGCACTCGGGGCTCTAGGCCGGGCGGGGGGCGTATGGGTACGCTTCCGTCCCGTGACGGGACGGCATCGCGGGCAGCCGAAGGACCAGGGCGCCGAGGACGCGGCGGGCGAGGAGCCCCGGCGCGGCAGGCGGATCACGGTCGTCGCCGCGGCGTTCGCCGTGCCGGTGCTGGTGGCGTCGGTGATCGCGTTCGGGCTGAGGGACGAGCCCGTCAGGGAGCGTCCCGAGTCGGCGGGCGGGGCCGCGCGCAGTGCCGCGCCGGTGACTCCGGACGGCGAGCCGACGTTCGGGAAGTACGTGCCGCCGGAGTCGGAGCCGCAGGTGGCGACCAAGCCGCCGAAGCGGGTGCCGAGACCGGTGGTGACGCCGCGGCGCAGGGCGACGCCCGCGCCGTCGCCCTCCACGTCCGTGCCGGGGCGGCGTCCGTGCCCGGCGGGCTGGGAGGACGTCTGGTGGATGCGCCGGTGGTGCGAACATCACCGAGGCCGCTGAACCGGTTACGGACTGGTCATCGTAGAAGCTGTAGTAGCGTTCTCGCGCTGATCCGATTCTGGGCATCAGGAGGAAAACCACCGTGCCGTACCCCCGGTCGGCGGCGCTGACCGCGGTCTTCCTGGTGATGACGATGTTCTCACCGCACAGTGCCGCGCACGCGGCCGCGGGGGCCGACTCGCTCGAGTCGCTGCGCCGCGAGGCGACGAAGGCGCGCACCGAGCTGGAGAAGGCCACCAAGCAGATGGAGGGCCGGAAGAAGAGCCTGGCCGAGTCGCAGGTGAAGCTGCGCACGACGCTGAAGGACCTCGCCGGGGCCGAGGCGGAGCTGAACCGGATCCGCGAGCCGCTGGCCCGGCTCGCGAACACCTCCTACCAGCAGAGCGGCGCGGCCGGCTCCATGGCGATCTTCGGTGGCGGGGACCCGAGCACGGCGCTGCGGTCGACCGCGGACGTGACGCTGATGGCGAGGTCGCAGCAGGCGCTGGTGGACCGTGCCGACGAGCTGCAGGACCGGCGGCAGAAGCTCGCCTCCGCGGCGCAGGAGCTGCAGTCGCGCAACGCCGTCGACCAGACCCGCCTCCAGCAGGACGTGGACGGGTTGAAGAGCCGGTCGGCGCAGCTGACGAAGCAGCTCAACGCGATGCTCGACAAGCTGGCGGTGACGCGGCAGAAGCGGTTCGAGCTCGGGTGCGACAAGTCGCTCGCGAGGGACGCCAAGAAGTTCCCCAACGGGCTCATCCCGTCGAAGTACCTGTGCCCGCTGCCGCAGAAGGGCGGGCACATGCTGCGGGCGGACGCGGCGCTCGCGTTCTACAAGCTGAACGAGGCGTACAAGCGCGGCTTCGGCCGCGACATGTGCGTGACGGACGCCTACCGGAGCCTGTCCGAGCAGCACCGCGTGTACGCGCAGCGGCCCGGCTTCGCCGCCGTCCCCGGGACGAGCAACCACGGCAAGGGGCAGGCGCTCGACCTGTGCGGCGGTGTGCAGAGTTCGGGTTCGGTCCAGTTCAATTGGATGGAGGCCCACGCCGGGAAGTACGGCTGGATCCACCCCTCCTGGGCCTACAGCAATCCGTTCGAGCCCTGGCACTGGGAGTACGGGACCGAGGAGGGGTGAGCCGGGCCGGCCGCCGTCAGGTGGAGGACGGGACCTCGTTGGCGGGGAGCACCTCGGCGGTGCAGTAGCGGCAGCGGCGGGCCCTCACCGGGATGTCGCTCAGGCACTGCGGGCACTCGCGTTCGGTGGCCTCCTTGCCGCGGTCCATCCGCTCGATCAGCTTGGCCGTCGGGAGCACGACCAGGAAGTAGACGATCACGGCCGTGATGAAGAACGCGACCGCCGACGTCACGAAGATGCCGTACGGGAACTTGGTGCCGTTCACGGTGACGACCAGCCGGGTGTAGTCGGGCTCGCCGCCGAGGAGGGCGATCAGCGGAGTGATGAAGGAAGTCGCGAAGTCCTTCACCAGGCCTGCGAACGCCGCTCCGACGACGAACGCCACCGCGAGGTCGACCAGGTTCCCGCGGAAGAGGAACTTCTTGAATCCGCTCATGACGGCTCCAGGGGGTGTCGGGGGTCGTGCCCCTGGCTGAGGGGGCACCGTAAACGGCTACGGATCGTATTGAAGTCATCCATAATTCGCCAATTCGGCCCCCGAAGCCCTGACCTGCGCTCCCGGGGCCTAGGAACTGTCGCGAAGGACCCCCGCCACGCGCGCGAACGCGTGACCTGCCCGGCGGAGCGAAGCCGAAGGCGAGCGGAGCCGGGCAGATCGCGAAGCGATGCCGCGTTCGCCCAGGAACGGTCACGTAGCGAGCCGCTAGGCGAGCGAAGTGGGCCGGGCCTGAGTAAACACAGCCGCAAGGCGAGCGAAGTGGGCCGGGCCTGAGTAAACACAGGATTGGTGATCGTCAGGGCGAGGGGGGCGCCGGCTCCGGCCAGGGCCACCGCTTGGGGGCGGTCGGTCGCGAGGACGACCAGGGCGCCGTTCCGGGGGCCGTCCTCGGCCGGGGGTGGGACCGCTATGACCGGTACGTCCGACACCACCACGCGGGACGCCTCCCAGCGGGAACGCGGGCCGGACGGCTCGCTCGCGGGGGCGGCCTCCGAGGGGGTGGTCAGGACGTCGACGTGGTCGCCGGCGTGGACGAGGCGGACGGCGCCCGCGTCGGCCAGGCGGACCGGCGTGGCGACCGTGCCGGGGCCGCGGCCGCGCAGGAGGCCCGCGCCGACGAAGCGGGCGTCGGTGAGGGGTTCGCCCCGGCGCACGGGGCCGGCGAGGACGCGGCCGGCGCCGCCGGATCGGAGCGCGCCCGCCGGCACGGCCTCCGGTGGCAGGTCGAGGTGCCGCAGGTCGGATGGGGCGAGGGACGTCCCGGAGGCCAGGTCGCGCGCGGCGGCCAGGACGCGGACGGACGGCGGCGGCCCGGGGCGCAGTGCCAGGAGCGCCAGGCCCGCGGCGGCCGCGGCGAAGAGCGCCGCCAGCGGCCGCCGCAGGCGGGCTAACCGGGCGCTCACGGCAGTTCCAGCGGGAGCTTGATGCCGTCGAGGACGCCCGGGCAGGGGCAGGAGCGCTCGGTGGGCAGGGCCTTGACCACGTCGGCGACGACGCCGCGGAGCCGGTCGATGTTGTCGCCGAAGACGCGCAGTACCTCCTCCATGGTGACGCCCTCGCCCTCCTCGATGCCCGCGTCGAGGTCGGTGACGAGGCAGAGCGAGGTGTAGCAGAGCGCCAGCTCGCGGGCGAGGACGGCCTCCGGATGGCCGGTCATGCCGATCAGCGTCCACCCCTGGGAGGCGAACCACCGGGACTCGGCCCGCGTGGAGAAGCGCGGGCCCTCGATGACGACGAGGGTGCCGCTGTCGACCGGCTCCCACCCCGAGGCGCGCGCGGACTCGGCGACGGCGCGGCGGCCCGTCGGGCAGTACGGGTCGGAGAACGAGACGTGGACGGCGGCGCCGTGCTCGTAGTAGGTCTGGTCGCGCCCGGACGTCCGGTCGGCGAGCTGGTCGGGGACGGCCAGCGTGCCGGGCCCGTGGTCGGGGGTGAGGGAGCCGACCGCGCACGGCCCGAGCACCTGGCGGACGCCGAGGGACCGCAGCGCCCACATGTTGGCCCGGTAGGGGATCTTGTGCGGGGGGAAGCGGTGGTCGCGGCCGTGCCGGGGGATGAACGCGACGCGGCGGCCCGCCAGCTCGCCGATCGCGACGGGGTCGCTCGGCGGGCCGTAGGGGGTGTCGACCCGCACCTCCTCGACGTCGTCGAGGAACGAGTAGAACCCGGAGCCGCCGATGACCCCGATCTCGGCGGTGGGCTGGGACGCGGAAGCCGAAGTGGACATGTCGCCGACCCTAGCCACCCGGGCGCCGTCCCCGGCAGGCCGTCCACCGATTGTGGATAACTCCGGGGGGCGGGGCGGGCCCGGCCGGAGCCGGGCCCGCCCACCTTCCGGGGACGTCAGCCGACCGGGTCCAGCACCTTGGCCTTCTCGGCCGGCGCCTCCTTCGCGAGGCGGCCCGGGACCCAGATCCGCCGCCCGATGTCGTAGGCCAGCGCGGGCAGCAGCAGCGACCGGACGACGAGGGTGTCGAGCAGGACGCCGAACGCGACCGCGAAGCCCATCTCGACCATGAACACCAGCGGCAGCGTGACCATGGACGCGAACGTGGCCGCGAGGACGAGGCCGGCCGAGGTGATCACACCGCCGGTGACGGCGAGGCCGCGCTGGATGCCGCGCCGGGTGCCGAGCGCCTGGGACTCCTCCCGGACGCGGTGCATCAGGAAGATGTTGTAGTCGACCCCCAGCGCCACCAGGAAGATGAAGGTCAGCAGCGGGAATCCGGAGTCGGTGCCCTCGAAGCCGAAGCCGTGCTCGAAGATCACCGCGCAGGCGCCGAGCGAGGCCAGGAACGACAGCACCACGGTCCCCATCATCAGCAGCGGCGCGACGACGGCGCGCAGCAGCGCGATGAGGATGAGGAACACCACGCCGAGCACGATCGGGATGATCACCTTGTTGTCGCGGGCCGAGGCGCGCTTGATGTCCAGGGACGTCGCCGTCATGCCGCCGACCTTGGCGTCCGCCGACGGGACGGCGTGCACCGCGGCCCGCAGGCGGTCGATGGTCGCGCGCGCCGCCTCGCTGTCGGCGGAGTCCTTCAGCGTCGCCTCGTACTTGACCAGCCCGCCGGCCGTGACGGGGGCGCTCACCTCGGCGACACCCGTCGTCGCGCGCACGGCCTCGGCGATCCGGCCGGACGCCGGCGCCTCGCCGATGACGACGGCCGGTGCGCCCGAACCGGCGGCGTAGTGCCGGGCGATGACCTCCGAGCCCTTCACCGAGTCGGGCTTGCCGGTGAACTGGCCCGCGTCCGACAGGCCGTCCGCCTTGAGCGAGCCCAGCCCGAGGGTGAGGACGATCAGCCCGAGCATGGTCGCGGCCCAGAGCGCGCGCGGGCGCTTCCCGACCATCGCCGCCACGCGGCTCCAGACGCCGTGCTCGGCCTCGTAGGCCTCGGGCTCCAGGTACTTGGCGTCGTAGCGGGGGACCAGCGGCCAGAACAGCCACCGGCCGCAGATGACCAGGAGGGCGGGCAGCAGGGTCGTCATGGCGGCGAGCGCGGTGAGGACGCCCGCGGCAGCGACGGGGCCCAGGCCGGCGGTGGAGTTCATGTCGGCGAGCAGCAGGCACAGCAGGCCGACGGCCACGGTGGCGGCGGACGCGATGACCGCGGGGGCGGCGCGGTGCAGCGCGTACGCCATGGCCTCGTGCCGGTCCTCGTGCCGGTGCAGCTCTTCCCTGTAGCGGGCGACGAGCAGGAGTGCGTAGTCGGTGGCGACGCCGAAGACGAGGACGGTCAGGATGCCGGCGCTCTGGCCGTTGACCGTGAGGTCCGCGTACTTGGCGAGCAGATACACGGTCGACTGGGCCAGTCCCAGGGCGAAGACGGCGCTCAGCACGGGGACGAACCACAGGACGGGGCTGCGGTAGATGAACAGCAGCAGGACGATGACGACGAGGCCGGCGGCCATGAGCAGGAAGCCGTCCAGGCTCTGGAAGACCTCGAACTGGTCGGCGCCGCCGCCGGCGGGCCCGGTGACGTGCGAGACCAGGCCGGGAGGTCCGCGCTGGGCGATGTCGCGCGCCTGGTCGACGGCGGCGGTGAGGTCCTCGTCGGTCAGCGGCACGAGGGTCTGGAGGGCCTTGCCGTCCTTGGACGGGAACGGCCCCTGGGCCTTCTGCGCTCCGGGCAGCTTCTGGAAGGCGGCCGCGTCGGACTCGGCCTTGGCCTTGTCCGCCGCGGTGATCCCGCCGGACCGCTCGTAGACGATGACGGCGAGCATCGTCTCGTCCTTGCGGAACCGCTCCTCCAGCTCGACGACCCGCGTGGACTCGGCGCCGGCGGGCAGCCAGGACGCGGCGTCGTTCTTCTCCACGTCGCCGAGCTTGCCGGCGAGGGGGCCGAGGGCCGCCAGCAGGACGATCCACAGGGCCAGGACGGCCCATTTGGTGCGCCGGCCGGCGATGAGTCCGGCCATGCGGTGTGTCCGTGACCTGGGGGAGGGCGGGCTTGGTGCGCTCATGGGTCCTCTCCTGTGCACCGAGGGGATATCGAGATATGTCGTGTTCGCCATAGGTTCTCTCGACACGCGAGACATGTCAAGTACTATCGCGAATCTCCCGAAGAGCCTGCCCCCGCCCCTGTCGCGAAGCCTCTCGTGCTTAGATTATCTCTAAGTTAGAGCAAAAATGGCGCCGTGCGAGGAGAGGGGCCCTGCCGGGCCGGGTCGGCTCCCTGATCTCCTCCATGGTCTCGAAACACGTGCAACAACGCCTCCGGCGTGGGAACGGACCCGCCCTACCTCTTCTGAGGCAAGCGAAGGCCGCCGCCTACCCCTGGAGGTGTAGGCGACGGCGTGGAGGTACGACAAAGGCCGGGGGATCCGGCGGGATCCCCCGGTGCGAGCGGAGAGGCTTAGAGGTCGTAACAGAATCAGCGGACGAGGCGGCGCCAGCAGATGATGGCGGCGGCCAGGGTCATGAAATGCTTCGTGAATGTCGTCGCGGGTCTCCCAGCGGATGCGCAGGCGGCGGAACCAGTGCAGCAGGCCGATGGTGCGTTCGACGACGTAGCGGTGGACGCCCAGTCCCGAGCCGTGGGGGCTGCCGCGGCGGGCGATGACCGGTTTGATGCCCTTGGCCCAGACCATGCGGCGGTATTTGTCGTGGTCGTAGCCGCGGTCGGCCAGCAGCCGCTCGGGCCGGCGGCGGGGGCGTCCGACCCGGCCTCGGACGGGCGGCACCTTGTCCAGCAGCGGCATCAGCTGGGTGACGTCGTTGCGGTTGCCGCCGGTCAGCGCCACGGCGAGCGGAGTGCCGTGCCCGTCGGTCAGCACATGGTGCTTGGAGCCCGACCGGCCGCGGTCGACCGGGCTCGGCCCTGTTTTGGGCCGCCCTTGAGAGCCCGGACGTGCGAACTGTCGATCACCGCCCTGGACCAGTCCAGCTGCCCGGCGGCGTGAAGCTCCTCCAGCAACAGCCGGTGCAGCCGCTCCCACACCCCGGCCTGGTGCCACTCGGCCAGCCGCCGCCAGCACGTCATCCCCGACCCGAACCCCAGCTCCTGAGGCAGGAACTCCCACCGAATCCCGGTGTGCAGCACGAACAAGATCCCGCACAGCACCTTGCGGTCGTCCAACCGCTTACGCCCAGCGTGGTGCTTGCGGCGCTCGACCTTCGGCAGCAGCGGCTCGATCCGCTCCCACAAGCTGTCGGCCACGATCCATGGCGGTTCCTCACCTCTACGCACCCGCCCACACCACACCCCGACATCACGCCATGTCGCATCACATGCACATTTTGTTATGACCTCTTAGGCGGTCAGGCGACCTTCTCGGACGAGGACGACGTCTTGCTCGCCGACGAGGACGACGAGTCGGAGGACGACGAGGACGAGTCCGACTTGGCGGAGTCGCTCGAGGAACCGCTGGACGACTCGTTGGACGAGCCGTTCGACGACCCGTTGGACGAGGCCCCCGCGGTGGAGGCCGACTTGCCGGAGCCCCGGCTGTCGGTGCGGTAGAAGCCCGAGCCCTTGAAGATGATCCCCGCGGCGGAGAAGACCTTGCGGAGCCGGCCGCTGCACGCCGGGCACTCGGTCAGCGCGTCGTCGCTGAACTTCTGCACGACCTCCAGAGGTTCGCCGCACTCGGTGCAAACGTACTGATACGTCGGCACGGTTCCTCCTCGCTGCCTCAGCCCGGCCGCGGGCCGGACTGGCACTCACTCTAGACGACTGCTAATGGTACCCATGCCGAGAACAGGATTCGCCCCCGGGATGTTCCCGGTTGTCCCCAGGCCGCGCCCGACGGGCCGGGCCTGGGGCCTGCCGGGCCCGGCCCGCCCGTCCCGTCCCGGGCCGGTGCCCTCGGTCAGTTCCCCTTCTCCCCGAACCAGCCCGCCAGCCTGCCCTTGCGGCTGACCGCGCGCAGCCTGCGCTCGGTGGCCTCGCGCACCTCGGCGGTGGTCACGACCAGCAGGGTGTCTCCGGCCTGGAGGGGCGTGGTGGGCTCGGGAACGAAGCTCGCCCCGTCCCGCACGACCAGGGTGATGGACGCGCCGGGCGGCAGCCGCAGCTCGAAGATCTCCACGCCGCTCATCATCGAGTCGACGGGGATGCGCACCTCCAGCAGGTCGGCGTGCAGCTCCTCCAGCGGCGCCGCCTCGACGTCCAGCTCGCGGGTCTGCTCGTCGCTCGTCAGCCGGCACAGCCGCGAGGCCAGCGGCAGCGTCGGCCCCTGGAGCAGGGTGAACACGACGACGATGTTGAACACGATCGCGAAGAGCCGGTCGGCGTGCTCGACGTCCGCCACCATCGGGATGGTGGCGAGGACGATCGGGACGGCGCCCCGCAGCCCCGCCCAGGACGCGAAGATCTTCTCGCCCCACGACAGTCCGAACCCCATCGTGGACAGCACCACCGAAAGGGGACGGGCCACCAGCAGCAGGATGAAGCCGATGGTGAGCGCCGGCAGGATGTGCCCGGGGAGGTCGCCGGGGTCGGCCAGCAGGCCGAGCATCACGAAGAGCCCGATCTGCGCGAGCCATCCGACGCCCTCGGCGAAGCCCCGGGTCGCGGGGCGGTGCGGAAGCCGTGCGTTCCCGAGGACGAGGGCGCTGACGTAGACGGCGAGGAACCCGCTGGCGTGCATCAGGGAGGCGGCGCCGTAGGAGCCGATGGACAGCGACAGCACGGCGATGGGGTAGAGGCCGGAGGCGGGCAGCGCGACGCGGCGCAGCGCCTGCGCGCCCAGCCAGCCGATGGCGACGCCGACGATGCCGCCCGCGACGAGCTCGTACACGATGACGCCGAGCAGTTCGGCGAGGTTCGGGACGCCGGTGTGGGCGCTGAGCGTCACCACGATGATCACGACGGGGGCGTCGTTGAAACCGGACTCGGCCTCCAGCAGGCCGGTGAGCCGGGACGGCAGCGGAAGCCGCCGCAGCACCGAGAACACCGCGGCCGCGTCGGTGGGGGCGAGCACGGCGGCGAGCAGGAACGCCGGGCGCCACTCCATGCCGACGAGCCACATGGCGGCGAGCGCGACGACGACGATGCTGATCAGGGTGCCGAGGGTGGACACGCTGAGGGCGGCCGGGACCGAGGGCCGCACGCGCCGCCAGCTGGTGGTGATGCCGCCCTCGGCGAGGATGAGCACGAGGGCCGCGAGGCCGAGTGTTTCGGCCAGTTCCGCGTTGTCGAACCGGATGTGGAGGGGGCCGGACTCACCGATGAGAAGGCCGAGGCCCATGTACGCCAGCAGCGTGGGGAGGCCCGCCTTGTGGGACAGCCGGACCGCGATGATGGCGCTGAGTACCAGCGTGGCCCCGAGGAGTAGCCAGATGTCGAGGTGCACATCCCGCCCTTCGAGGTCGTCAAACTTGATGGTTTAGGAATCCTACAGATTCGTCGGCCGATCACATATTTTCGGTTGAGGGACGGCGTGTCCGGGATGCCCGCTATCGCCGGATGACCTGGTTGCTTATCCCGTTCACTACGTTCTGCACGTCCTGTCCCTGAACGGCCGCGGTGACGTTGTCGCGCACCATCCCGAGCAGGTTCAGCTGCGACTGGACGGATCCCCCCGCCGCGTGGGGCGACAGCAGGACGTCCTCACGGGAGCGGAGCGGATGGTCCTCCGGCAGGGGCTCCTGCTCGAAGACGTCCAGCGCGGCCCCTGCCAGACGTCCCGACTCCAGTGCGGCCAGTACGGCGCCGTCAGGCGCGATGCCCCCGCGCGCCACGTTCACCAGCAGAGCCCTCTCCGGAAGCAGGGCCAGACGTTCCGGGCCGATCAGCCCCCTCGTCTCCTCCGTCAGCGGCAAGGCGAGGACGAGGATGTCGGAAGTCGCCAGGAGGTCGTCCAGCTCCCGGTAAGTCGCCGCCGCCTCGGGACGCCGCCGCCTCGTCCAGTACGAGACCGCGCAGCCCAGGGCCGCGAACAGCCGCGCGGCCTCGGCGCCGATCGCGCCGAACCCGACGATCCCCACCCGCTGCGCGTGGATCTCGCGCGGGTTGCGCTGGGTCATCTCCATCTGCGGCCACCCGCCCGCCCGGACCGCCCGGTCGCCCCAGGCGAGGCCGCGGCACAGCGCGAACGCCGCGCCGACGGCCCACTCGGCGACCCCGCGCGCGTTGAAGCCCGCCGCGTTCGCCACGGGCACGCCCGCGGCAGCCCACGCCTCCAGGTCGATGTTGTCGGTCCCGACCGAGGGCATCTGGACGAACGAGACGCGCGGCGCGGCGGCGGCCGCCTCGGCGTCCAGGGCCAGCCGTCCGGTGAAGTCGCCGATCACGAGGTCGGCGTCGCCGAGCGCGGCGAGCAGGCCCGCGCGGTCCCTGGTCTGCGGGAACGCCACCTCCGCGGCGTCCCCCAGCGGCGCGAACAGCCCCTGGACGATCTCGTCCGCGATCGGGGGCAGGGAAAGGATCCGCCACGGCGCCGTCATCTCGAACCTCCCGTCAGGCGTACTCGACCGCGTCCCCCCCCAGCCGCGATCTTGGCCCTCTCACTCTACGAGCAGGCCGTCCGCCCCGAGCAGGTCAGCCCAGGCGGACCAGCCCCTCGGACGGGGTCACGGCCGCCCGGACGCGCTGGTCGTGCGCCTCGGCCGGGAGGCTGTCGACCAGCTCCCCGTCGTACAGCAGCGCCGCGGTCAGGATCGCCGGGCCCACGCGCGCGAGCGCCCGGTCGTAGGACCCGCCGCCGCGGCCGAGGCGCACGCCCCCTCGGTCGACCGCGACCGCGGGGACGAGCACGACGTCCGCGCTGGCCACGGCGCCGGGACCGCGCGGCGGTTCCGAGGACTCCAGGCATCCGCGGGCGCCGGGCACGAGCGAGTCGGGCCCCTCGTAGGAGGCCCAGTCGAGATCGCCGTCCGGGAGCAGCCGGGGGACCAGCACGTAGGTCCCGCGCTTCCAGAGCGCGAACAGCAGGCTCCGGGTGTCCGGCTCATCGCCTATGGAGACGTATGCGGCGATGGTCCCGGCCATCTCCACCTCCGGGAGCGACAGCAGCGCGTCCCGGATCGGACGCGCCGCGCCGAGGCGCGACTCGGGCGGCATAGCCGCACGTCGTCCCAGCAGTTCGGCCCGGAGGCCCGTCTTCGAACGGATGTCGTGCACGCTGTGGTCCTCGCGGATGACTAGGGTCAGTACATGGCCGACATTGCACCAGTGCTCAAAGCGGTCGTCCCGGCGGCCGGCCTCGGTACCCGATTCTTGCCCGCGACCAAGGCGACTCCCAAGGAGATGCTGCCCATCGTCGACAAACCGGCGATCCAGTATGTCGTGGAGGAGGCCGTCGACGCGGGCCTGTCCGACGTCCTCATGATCACCGGGCGCAGCAAGCGGTCCATCGAGGACCACTTCGACCGAGCCTACGAGCTGGAGGAGGCGCTGCGCGCGAAGGGCGACGACGAGCGCCTGGAGGCCGTGCACGAGTCCAGCGACCTGGCGATCATGCACTACGTCCGGCAGGGCGAGCCGCGCGGCCTCGGCCACGCGGTGCACTGCGCCCGCCAGCACGTCGGGCGCGAGCCGTTCGCGGTGCTGCTCGGCGACGACATGATCGACGCCCGCGACAAGCTGCTGCAGCGCATGATCGAGGTGCGCGGCCAGCACGGCGGCAGCGTCATCGCGCTGATGGAGGTCGAGCCCGACCAGGTGTCGGCGTACGGGTGCGCGGCCATCGAGGCGACGGACGAGGAGGACGTCGTCCGCATCTCCGACCTCGTGGAGAAGCCCGCCGCCGAGGAGGCCCCCAGCAACTGGATCATCATCGGCCGGTACGTCTGCGACCCCGCCGTGTTCGACGTCCTGGAGAAGACCCCGCCCGGCCGCGGTGGCGAGATCCAGCTGACCGACGCGCTGCGCACCCTCGCCGACATGCCCGCCGACCAGGGCGGCGGCGTCTACGGCGTCAAGTTCCGCGGCCGCCGCTACGACACCGGCAACAAGCTGGAGTACCTGCGGACGGTCGTCCAGTTCGCGGCGGAACGCCCCGACCTCGCGCCGGAGTTCCTCCCGTGGCTGCGCGAGTTCGTCCGCGCGCACGACGGCGTGGGCGACGCCGCGGATTCGTGACGGCACGTCAGACTGGGGCCGTGGGCATGAGAACGGTCGACGAGCATCTGACGGAGATCCTCGGCAGCGTCCCGGCGCTGCCGCCGCTCGACCTCGCGCTGCTGGAGGCGCACGGCACGGTGCTCGCCGAGCCCGTGTCCGCGCCGGTGCCGCTGCCGCCGTTCGACAACTCCGCGATGGACGGCTACGCCGTCGTCGCGGCCGACATCGCGGCGGCGACCGAGGCCGCCCCGGTCTCGCTGCCGGTCGTCGGCGACATCGTCGCGGGCGACTCCGGCGTGTCGGCGATCCGGCCCGGCCTGACCGCCCGGATCATGACGGGCGCGCCGCTGCCGGCCGGCGCCGACGCCGTCATCCCCGTCGAGTGGACGGACGGCGGCAACGCCACCGTCCGGATCTCGCGCCCCGCCCCGCCGGGCAACTACATCCGCCGGGCGGGGGAGGACGTCCTCGCCGGCCAGGTCGTCGCCGAGGCCGGCACCCGGCTCTCCGCCCCGCAGATCGGCATGCTCGCCGCGGTCGGACGGTCCCGGGTGACGGTCCGTCCGAGGCCCCGCATCGTGGTCGTCTCCACGGGCGACGAGCTGCGCGAGCCGGGCACCTCCCTGGCGCCCGGCCAGATCTGGGAGTCCAACAGCTTCATGCTCACCGCCGCCGTGGTCGAGGCAGGCGGGGTGGGTTTCCGCCAGACCACGGTGCAGGACGAACCCGGCAAGGTCCTGGAGATGCTCCACGACCAGCTCGTCCGGGCCGACGCCATCGTCACCACCGGGGGCGTCTCCATGGGCACCAAGGACGTCGTCAAGGAAGTGCTCACCGGCACCGGGACGGTGGGCTTCCACAAGGTGCGGATGCGTCCCGGCAAGCCGCAGGGGTTCGGTCTCCTGGAAGGCACTCCCATCTTCACGCTCCCAGGCAACCCGGTGAGCGCGTACGTGTCGTTCCAGGTTTTCGTACGTCCCGCCCTACTGGCCATGCAGGGGCTGCCGCCCGAACCGCTTCCCACCGTGAGCGCCGTCCTCGCCGAGGACGTCAAGTCGCCCGCGGGGCTCCGCCACTTCCTCCGGGGCAGGCTGTCGTCCAACCGGGGCTTCCACACCGTGACGGTGTCCGACGTGCAGGGGTCGCACCAACTCGGCTCCCTGGCGTCCGCCAACGCCCTCATCGAGATCCCGGAGGACGTCGAGACCATGCCGGCCGGTTCGCACGCCGAGGTCATGAGGTTGCCGTCATGAGCGCCATGGGTTCGGAGTTCACCCACCTGGACGACAAGGGCTCGGCCCGCATGGTCGACGTGTCGTCGAAGGACGTCTCGTCCCGGACGGCGACGGCCACGGGGCTCGTCCGCCTGTCGCCCGAATGCGTGGCCCTCCTGCGCACCGGCGACATCCCCAAGGGCGACGCCGTGTCCGTCGCCCGCATCGCCGGGATCATGGGCGCCAAGCGCGTCCCCGACCTCGTCCCGCTGTGCCACCCGATCGCGCTGCACGGCGTCACCGTCGACCTCGACGTCCGCGACGACGGCGTGGCGATCACCGCCGTCACCCGCACCGCCGACCGCACCGGCGTGGAGATGGAGGCGCTCACCGCCGTCACCGTCGCGGCGCTCGCCCTGGTCGACATGGTGAAGGCCGTCGACCCCGCCGCCGTCATCACCGACGTCCGCGTCGAGGAGAAGACCGGCGGCAAGACCGGGGTGTGGCGCCGATGATCAGGGCGATGGCGGTCACCGTCTCGAACCGGGCCGCGGCGGGCGTCTACGAGGACAGGTCCGGCCCGGTGCTGGTCGAGATGCTGGAGGACCTCGGCTGCCAGGTGGACGGCCCCGTCGTCGTCCCGGACGGCGAACCGGTCGCGGGCGTCCTGCGCGACGCCGTCGCCGCCCGCTACGACGTCGTCGTCACCACCGGCGGAACCGGCCTCACCCCCACCGACCAGACCCCCGAGATGACCCGGACGGTCATCGAACGGGAGGTACCGGGCATCGCCGAGGCCATCCGGCTGGAGGGCCGCGAGAAGGTCCCCGCCGCGATCCTGTCGCGCGGCCTCGCCGGCCTCGCGGGCCGCACGCTCATCGTCAACCTGCCCGGCTCGACCGGCGGCGTCCGCGACGGCATGACCGTCCTCGGCCGCGTCCTGCCCCACGCGGTCGACCAGATCAACGGCGGCGACCACCCCCGCCCGCCGGCCTAGGGAGCCCGCCGCCCAGGGCCCCTGCCGTGGAGGACAGCCACCCCCCCATGCTGGGCCCTTCCCCTCCTGGCAGCGCCGGGGCCGGATGGCCGCTAGACGCGGACGCCGGTCTCGGTGAAGCAGGCGAGTCCGGGCTCGGGCGCCGCCGCGTCCGTCACCAGGGCGTCGATCTCGTCCGGGTCGCAGATGCGGGCGACGCACGGTGGCCGACTTTCGCCGCCGCGGGTGCGGGTAGGCATCTGCTGCTGCGCGAGTTGGTCGAGGTCGCGGCGGATCCTCGCGGTCATGGAACAATCAGTATCGATCATATGTGCGCACGTGGGGGTTCCATGGCGAAGCCGGACGATGACCGCGCCGTCACCTTGACCAGCGCGAGGATCGTCCTGCCGGGCGGCGTCCGCGACGGCTCCCTCCACGTCTCCGGCGGCACCATCACCGCCGCCCCCGGCGCCGGGGAAGTGATCGACCTCGCCGGCCGGTACGTCGTCCCCGGCTTCGTGGACATGCACGTCCACGGCGGCGCGGGCGCCTCCTACCAGCTGGGCGATCCGGACGACGCCCACCGGGCAGCCTCCTTCCACCTCGCGCACGGCACCACCACCACGATGGCGAGCCTCGTCACCGGCGACCCGGAAGAACTGGCCGCCGCCGTCTCCGGTCTGGCGGACCTCGCCGCCGGCGGCGTCATAGCGGGCGTCCACCTGGAGGGCCCCTACCTGGCCCGCTCGCGGTGCGGCGCACACGACCCGGCCCTGCTACGCGACCCCGACCCCGCCGAGTTCCGCCGCCTCGTCCGCCTCGGCCGCGGGCACGTCCGCATGATCACTCTCGCGCCCGAGCTGCCGGGCGCCCTCGGCCTCGTCCGGGAGGCGGTGGACGCGGGCGTGATCGCGGCCGTGGGCCACACCGACGGCACCGGAGAGGCGGCCCGGGCGGCGTTCGACGCGGGCGCCCGCGTGGCGACGCACCTGTTCAACGCGATGCGCCCGCTGCACCACCGCGAGGGCGGCCCGGTCGCCGCCGCCCTGAACGACCCCCGGGTCACCGTGGAACTGATCAACGACGGCGTCCACGTGGAGCCCGCCGTGGCCCGCCTCGCGTTCGCCGCCACGCCCCGCGTCGCGCTCATCACCGACGCGATGGCGGCCGCCGGGATGGGCGACGGCGACTACCGCCTCGGCGTGATGGACGTCGAGGTCCGCGGCGGGCGCGCCACCCTCGCCGGAGGGACGTCCATCGCGGGCAGCACGATCACCATGGCTGAGGCGTTCCGCCGCGCCGTCACCGACGTCGGACTGCCGATCGAGCGGGCCGCCGAGGCCGCGTCCCTCACCCCGGCCCGCGCGCTCGGCATCGACTCCCGCGTCGGGTCGCTGGAGCCCGGCAAGGACGCGGACCTGGTCGTCCTGGACGGCGACCTGCGCGTCGACCGGGTCATGAAACGGGGCCGACTCGTGTGACGGCCGTGGCCGGACGCCCCGCGTGCCCGATTTCTCGGCGACAATTGATGGCGTCCAGACAACCGACCAGGGAATCATGGAACCGTGGAACGTTTGCGGGGATGGCCGGTCACCCTGACCGAGGGCCCTGTCGGGCTGCGCCCGCTGCGGCACCGCGACGCCGCCGTCTGGCGCGAGCTGCGGGTGCGCAACGCCGACTGGCTCCGCCCCTGGGAGCCCACCAACCCCGAGACGCCGCTGTTCCGCAGCGGCCTCGGCCCCTACATCAGCATGGTCCACACCATGCGCCGCGAGGCCCGGCACGGCCTCGCCCTCCCGTGGGTCGTCACCCACGACGACGACTTCGTCGGCCAGCTCACCATCGGCGCGATCGTGTGGGGCTCGGCGCGGTCCGCGCAGATCGGCTACTGGGTCGACAAGGGCGTCGCCGGACGCGGCGTCATTCCGACCGCCGTCGCCCTCGCCGTCGACCACTGTTTCTTCACGGTCGGCCTCCACCGCCTCGAGGCGAATATCCGTCCGGAGAACACCGCGAGCCGCCGTGTCGTCGAAAAACTCGGTTTCCGCGAAGAGGGAATTCGGCGCCGCCATCTGCACATCGACGGGGCCTGGCGCGACCACATCTGCTATGCCCTGACCGTCGAGGACGTGCCCGGTGGCCTGCGCGCCCGCTGGCTGGCGGACCGGAAACAGGCATTTCCCCGGCGCACCTGAGCCGCCCATGACTTTCCCGCCGTAAGAATCCTGCGATCGAGAAGTCCCGGCAAACGGAGAGTAACGGCGAGATCGATCTCGCGACACACCGCCCCTTATGCTCGTCAACCTCTGACAGGCCCTCGTACCGTGCGGGACGTGACCCTGCTCCCATTGCACGTTCGCGCGCCGAAAGTCGGCCCGCCCGGCGAGCGTGCCCGGGGCCGGTGGGGCCGGTGAGCAGCGCCGTCCTCTACCTGGCGATCGTCGCGGTCTGGGCGGTCGTCCTGGTGCCCATGTGGCTGCGCCGCGACACCGAGACGACGGGTATCTCCCGCCTCCTCCACAAGCGTCCTGACGAGCCCGCCGAGGACGAGGTGGAGACCGTCCCGGACGAGGGGACCCACCCCCCGCGCACCCCGGTGCGCCGGGCCACCGTCATCGCCCGGCGCCGCCGCCGCACCACGGGCCTCGCCGCCCTGCTCCTCACCGCCGTGGCGCTCACCGCCGCCGGCGTCGCGCCGTGGTGGATCCTCGCGCCCCCGGTCCTGCTCCTGGCAGGCCACCTGGCGCTGCTCCGCGTAGCCGTCGGCATGGACGCCGCCCGCCGCCGCGCCGCCGCCCAGGCCCGCGCCGCGGCCCGCGCCCGCGCCCTGGAGGCCGCCCGCCGCGCAGCCGAGACGACCGAGCCCGCCGAGGTCATCGAACTCCCCGCCCCCGACGAGGTCTTCGACCAGTACGCCGACGACCGCAGGGCCGTCGGCGAATAACCCGTGCGCGAGCACCCTCCGATGTTTGCTAACCTTACGGAGTCCTCGGGGCTGTAGCGCAGTCCGGTAGCGCACCTCGTTCGCATCGAGGGGGTCAGGGGTTCAAATCCCCTCAGCTCCACCCAGGTCAAAGGCCGGTCCCATGGCGGGAACCGGCCTTTTTGATCTCCATACAGCAGCGAAACACAGCTACGGCCTCAGCCGAGTTGTTTGCCGAGCTTCCGCAGCGCCTTCCGCATGGCCGTAGTCGACACCTTGCTGTAGATGTCCATCATCACGGCGCAGACGACCCGCCCTGTTCACGCCAGAGGAATAGCCGACGAGGGCATGTCCCTTCGAGATCACGACTCGGACCGCCGCCGGGCAGGCGGCCCTCAGAGTCGCCAACAGCGGGCCGGTCATCTCGGGCGACCAGATCCAGCGCCTCTTCCAGCCCTTCCAGAGCCGGCGTCCGATCGTCAGGGCCGCCGCGACGGTTACGGTCTCGGCCTGGCGGCCTGCTGCTCGGCGTAGGCGGGGACATGGCGTGAGACGTCCAGCAGCGCGCGGTAGTAGCCGATCGCGGCCGCCGCGTTGGACGGCTCGCTCAGGCACTGGACGGCCCACGCCACGTCCTCGGCCGCGGCGTGGCCGGGGGACCAGTCGCGCCACAGGCCCTCGATGAAGGCCGGGGTCATCGGCGGCCCTCCCGGATCGCGGGCGCCGGTCGGCTCGGGCGGCTCAGGAGTGGGACGAGTACGGCGGCGACGGACAGATGGAGCAGCGCCAGCGTGATCCGGGTGCTGCTCGACGCCTCGACGTACAGCACCGGCACGAACGACACCAGCAGCACGATGAGGGCGGAGGCGGTCCAGACGGCCGGAGCGCGGTCGGTCATCCGGCCCAGCACCGCTCGCGTCGCCGAGGCGAGCAGCGCCACGACGAGCGTGATGCCGGCGACGAGGGGCAGGCCCACCACCTGGCTGGGGCGCCCGTCGCCGGGATCGACGCGGAGTTCCACACCCAGGCCGCGGGCCGCGGTCCAGAGCAGGGAGTCGGCCAGGACTGCGCCGCCCACCGCGCATGCGTGCAGGCGGAGGCTTGGAGTGGTCGGTCGGGTGGGAGTGGCGGTCATCGGGGCTCCTTCAGGGGATCAGGATGGTCTTGCCGCTCGCGCGGCCGGCTTCGGGCGTCGCGGTGCACGTCCGGTAGATCGGCGAGCGGTCGCTCCGCCGTGATGTCCCGGTCGACGTTCTTTCCTGTCCGGACGACGGTCCCGGCGGCCTCCGAGCCCCGGAAGCCGACGTCCGACGGGTTGGAGCCGGCGGCGGCGACCCGCAGGAGGACCTCTCCCGGTCCGGGGGCCGGGCGGGGCACCCGCTCGCAGCGGATCACCTCGGGCCCGCCGAAGTCGTGGACACGTGCCGCCCTCATCGTCGCGCCGAGGCTCTCGGCGCGCCGACCGGGCGGGCGTTCTGCTGTCATGGGTCGTCCCGAATCGAAGGGCGTGCCAGGCAGGGCCCGGACGCTTACTGATCTTCAGTGGTTCGACCGTAGGACCGGGAAGTGAGACGGCCAATGCGGATACGTCTCGGATTCATGCGAGAACGTCTTCCGGAGCGAACCCTCGCTAAGGTTGGGGTGATGGACGTCCTGAGCGATGTGATCGCTGTGATGCGCACCGGTGAGCCGCGCTCGGCCCTGGTCGAATGGCGAGCGCCGTGGGGGCAGCGGTTCCAGGCGGTGCCGGGGTCGGCGGGGTTCCAGATCGTCCTGCGCGGCCCCTGCTGGCTCATTCCCGAAGACGGCGACCCCTTCCCGCTCGCCGTGGGCGACGTGGTGGTCCTTCCCCATGCCGGCAGGCATGGCCTGGCCGACGCCCCGTCCACGCCGTTGGCCGACCACGTCTGCGACCCGCAGGACGACGCCAGGTTCGAACGCAGGTACGCCGCCCCGCCGGCAGGGCCGGCACGCGCCGGTGGCTCGACCACGGTGACGTTGTGCGGGGCCTACCAACTCGACGCCGCTCGCGTCCACCCGCTGCTGGCCGACCTGCCTCCGCTGCTGCACCTGCCCGCTCGGCTGGGACGCCATCCGCGACTGCGCGCCGCGGTCGACCTGCTCGGCGCGGAACTGGAGGAACCCCAGCAGGGGACCGGCGCCCTGGTGCCCGCTCTGCTGGACACGCTGCTGCTCTACATCCTGCGGGCATGGTTCGCGGACCAGCCCGTGGACGGCGGCGCCACCGGATGGGCGGCGGCGCTCGCCGATCCGGCGATCAGCGCCGCCCTGGAAGCGATCCACGACGATCCGGCAGGGCCCTGGACCGTCGCGAGCCTGGGCGCACACGCGGGACTGTCGCGGGCCGCGTTCTCCCGCCGCTTCACGGCGCTCGTGGGAAGGCCGCCGCTGGCGTACCTGACCTGGTGGCGGTTGACGACCGCGACGCGGTTGCTACGCGGCTCCGACGCCCCGCTGAGCGTGGTGGCCGAGCGGGTCGGATACGCCTCGGAGTCCTCCTTCGCCAACGCGTTCAAGCGCGAGCTCGGCGTCTCTCCCGGCGCCCACCGGCGCGGCGGCGGCTCTCCCGACCGGCCGAACCGGACGAAGGGAGATCTCGTCTCCGGTCGCGCTTGAGCCCGCGGATCGCACGTGCGGGCCGCGCCCCCCACCGCCGACGCGCCGGAAGCGCCGCCCCGGAGTCGGCGTTGGTCAGGCGTCGGTGCGGAACGACAGGCCGCGTTCCTGGAGGGCTCGCCGCAGGATCCCCATCGCTTTGGGGCCCATTCCGTGCAGGGCGGCGATGTCGTCCTCCCTGGCCTGGGCGAGTTGGGCGAGGTCGCCGTAGCCCGCGGCCGCCAGCGCACGCCTGGCCGGAGCGCCGATCTTGGGTAGGTCCGTCGCAGGTTCGGTGCTCATCGGGTGCCGCCTCTCAGGGGCGGAGCGCGGCCGCTAGGCGTTTCGGAGCGGAGAGCCGCCACGCTTCGGTGACCAGTTCGTTCATCTCCCCCGGGTCGACGGTGGCCAGCTTGACCTTCACCCACGCGAAGCGCCCGCCGGAGGCCCAGGACGGGGAGAAGGTGGCCGGGTCCTCGGCGATGAGGGCGACCTGCTCCTCCCGGGTGGCTTTGAGCATGACGAAGCCCTCGATCTCGTTGAGGTAGCAGAACCCCTTGTCGCGGACCCGGAAGCCGGTCAGGTTCGAGATCGATTCGCGCTCGGTGACCTCCGGCAGGCCGAGCACCATGGCCAGGAACTCCTCAGGACCCATGCCCGAAGGTCTACCACCCGCGTCCGACGATTCCTCGCCGCGGACCCGGAGGCCGGGCGGCGCCCGGGTCACGGGCCGGCCAGGCAGGCGCGCAGTTCGGCCTCGTAGGCGAGGGCGGTCTGTTCGCGTTCGCCCCAGCCGCGGCGGGCCGCGGACACCAGGGCCGCGGATTTGCGGAGGATGGCCTGCGCCGCGTCCGTCGCGGCACGGGCCAGGTCCTCCGGAGGGCGGACGACAGCGGTGGTGATGTCCGCCGCCGGGATCTTCTCGGAGGTCAGGAACGCGCGGCTCGCCATGGCGGGCGGGAGAAGGCGGCGGAGGACGGCCTGGCCGACCGTCACGCCCACGTCGAGCTCGGGAAGCTGCAGCCAGGCGTCCGACGCGATGACCGGGACGTCGGCGGCGGCGAGCAGGAGGGCGCCCGCGCCGATCGCCGGACCCTGGGCGGCGACGACGACAGGGGCAGGGCAGCGGAGGACCGCGGTCAGGGCGGCGACACCGGTGGCGAGGGCCTCGCCCGCGGCGGGCTCGCCGCGGTCGTGGCCCGCGCTGAAGACGCGGCCCGTGGCGTCGAGCAGCAGGCACTCGTCCGGGCGCATGGACGCGCAGACCCCGGTGAGCCACCGGTAGGCCGCCGAGTCGAGGGCGTTCACCGGCGGACGGGACAGCGTCGCTCTGACCAGCGCGCCTTCGCGCCGGACGTGCATCAGTAGGACCTGGGCAGTGACAGGCGCTTGTGCGCGATGTGGTTCAGCAGCATCTCGGAGCTGACCGGCGCTATCCGGAAGAGGCGGACGAGCCCGTGCAGGGTGGCGAGGCCGTACTCGCGGGACATCCCGTTGCCGCCGAGGGTCTGCATCGCGGCGTCGAGCGCGGTGGAGGCGGCCTCGGAGGCGGTGTACTTCGCCATGGCCGCCTCGACGCCGCCGGGTTCGCCGCGGTCGAACGCGCGGGCGGCCGAGGCGGTGAGGAGGCGGGACGCGGCCAGAGCCGTTTCGGCCCGGGCCAAGGGGTGGGACACCGCCTGGTGCGCGCCGATGGGGACGTCCCACACGGTGCGTTCGCGGGCGTAGTCCACGGCGATGTCCAGCGCGTAGCGGGCGATGCCGTTCAGGAGGGCGGCGCTGACGATGCGCTCCGGGTTGAGGCCCGCGTAGAGGACGGCCATCCCGGCGTCGGGGCCGACCACCGCGGAGCCGGGCAGGCGGACGTCGTCGTAGAAGACGCTGTACTGGCGCTCGGGAGACAGGATCTCGACGTCGATGGGAGTCCTGGTCAGGCCGGGGGCGTCGGTGGGGACTAGGAAGACCTTGAGCTCGTCCCCTGCGCGGGCGACGGTGAGGAGCGCGTCGGCATTGTCGACGTGCGAGACGTAGTACTTCTGGCCGGAGAGCCTCCACACGTCGCCGTCGCGCTGGGCGCGCATGCGGATGTTGTGGGTGTTGGAGCCGGCGTCGGGCTCGGTGATGGCGAAGCCGAGGACGCGGGAGCCGTCCGCGAGGCCTGGCAGCCACTCGGCCTTCTGGGCGGGGGAGCCGAAGCCGTCGACGACGGTCGCGCAGACGGCGGGGGAGAGCGCGATGAGCATGAGCGGGAGCCCCGCCTCGGCGACCGCCTCGGCGACCGCGGACAGGGCTTCGACGCCCGCGCCGGCCCCGCCGTACTCCTCGGAGATCCCGGCGCCGAGGGCGCCGATGCCGCCGAGGGCGCGCCACAGCTCCCGCGCGTTGTCCCCGGCGTCGGACGAGCGCACGTAGTACCCGTGGCCGAACTTGCGGCAGGTCCGCAGGACGGTCCGGCGCAGTTCCTCCAGCTCCACCGCCGAAGTCTCGGGTGTCGGACGCACTCTGGCCTCCCGGCAAGGGGTTTGACCTGGACCGGTTCCCCGACCGTACGGGGCGGCCGGTTCCAGGCGTGTTTCGGGGATGTAAAAGACTGACGTATTGCATCGTAGTCCAGATCGAACCCGGGTCCAGGGGCCCGCGGAACGTTGGTTGAGTCTGATGTACCAGTGAAAACGCTGGATTCCAAGGGTTGTCCTGCGACCTGCCGTAATGCAAACTCTGACGTATTCACCTCCGGATCGTGAGGAGGTGGCCTTGCATCGCCCGACGAAGGCGATCACTGAGGAGAAACCATGAGATCAGCCAAGCGCGGCCATGCGGTCATCGCGGTCCTCACCGCTCTGGCCCTGACGGCGACGGCCTGCGGGTCGTCCGACTCGGATAAGTCTGAGGCTTCAACCGGAGGCACCTACACGATCGGCGTCCTGAACTCGACCACCGGCGCCCTCGGCGCGGTCGGGCAGCAGGAGGCCAAGGGGATGCAGCTCGCTGTCGAGGAGATCAACGCGGCGGGCGGCGTCAAGGGCCGCAAGCTCAAGCTGGAGGAGGTGGACGACCAGGGGTCGGTGAACCTGACCACCGCCGGCTTCAAGAAGCTCGCCACCGACACCAAGGTCCCGATCGTGATCGGGCCGGGCATCTCGGCCAACGCCAAGGCGGTCGCGCCGCTCGCCGACCAGTACGGGGTCACCCAGATCCTGCTGATCGCGCAGCCGGAGGTGGCCAACGGCACCAAGAACGTCTTCGAGATCCCGCTGCCGGGCAAGGCCAACTCCGAGGCCATGGTCAACTACGCCAGGTCCAAGGGCGTCAGGAGCGCGGCGATCATCTGGGCGAACAACCCGTACGGGCAGGCCGGCAACAGCGACATCTCGGCCGCCGCCAAGGCCGCCGGGATCTCGATCGTCAACTCCGAGGGCTTCGATCCGGGCAAGTTCGACTTCACCGCGCAGGCGGGCAAGGCGGCCGGGAAGAAGCCCGACGCGGTCTTCCTGTACGGCGCGGGCGGTTCCAGCGACGCGCTGCTGCTGAAGAACGTGGGCGCCTCGGGCTACGACGGCCACATCATCGGAGACCTGACCTACTCCGCCGATTTCATCCCGAAGACCGCGGGCCCGGCGGCCGACAAGGTCGTCTCGCTGACGGCCGTCAACTACGGCGCCCCCGATCCCGAGACCAAGAAGTTCCTCGACGCCTACCGCGCCAAGTTCGGCGGTGAGGCCACGGTGCTCGGCGCCTACGCCTACGTGGCGGTGAAGCTGGCCGCCGCGGGCATCGAGAAGGCCGGCGCGTACAAGGGCGAGGAGATCTCCAAGGCGATCGAGTCGCTCGGCCACGACAGCATCATCGGCAAGCTCGCCTACACCGCCCAGTACCGCGGCGGGCCGAGCGCCGACGCGTTCAAGCCGGTCACCTTCGAGGGCGGCAAGTACGCGACGCCCGACCAGGGCTGATCCCCCCAAGCCGAAGACGACGGTGGCCGGCTCCGGCCCGGCCACCGTCCGTCCAGAAGGAATCCGCCGTGCGCATCATCGACCTTCTCGTCTCCGGTCTCACGCTCGGGGCCGTCTACGCGCTCGTCGCCCTGGGTTTCCACCTCGTCTTCAAGATGACGGGGATCATCGACTTCGCCCAGGGCGACAAGGTGATCATCGGTGGCCTGATCGGCCTGACCCTGGTCAACCGGGGCCTGTCCACGGTCCTGCTGGTGGCGCTGATCGTCCTCGCCGCGGGGCTCGTCCTCGGGCTCGCCTACGACGCGATCGTGATCCTGCCGACGCAGGGCAACGGCCCCATCGCCGCGATCGCGGCCACGGTGGGGATCACGCTCGTGTTCGCCAACGGCGGCCAGATCATCTGGGGGCCGGACGGCAAGCCGTTCCCGCCCGTGCACGGCGGCGAGCTGGAGATCGGCGCGCTGCGGGTCGGCTACCAGGACCTGCTCATATGGGCGGTCGTCCTCGTCGTGGGGATCGGGCTCGCGCTGCTGCTCGGACGGTCCAGGACCGGCCGCGGCATGATCGCCGCCGCGACCGACCCGCTCGCCGCCACGGCGGTGGGCATCAACGTGTCGCGGATGCGGGCCATCGCCTTCGCGCTGGCGTTCGGGCTGTCGGCCCTCGCCGGCGTCCTGGTCGCGCCGATCACGCTCGCCGGCGGGGCGCTCGGCACGGCGCTCACGCTGAAGGGCTTCACCGGGGCGGTGCTCGGCGGCCTCGCCAGCACCCGGGGCGTCCTGGTGGGCGCGGTGCTGCTCGGCGTGCTCGAGAGCGAGCTCGCCGCCGTCCTGCCGAACAGCTATGTCGACCCGATCGTGCTGATCGCACTGATCATCATCCTGCTAGTGATGCCGAACGGGCTGTTCGGCCTGAGGAGGCAGCGCCTTGCGTGACAGAGCCTCGCGTGACACGGCCCCACGTGACACGGCCCCACGTGACACGGCCCCACGTGACAGGGCCTCGCGTGAGCGAGCCCTGCCCGACGGTGGCCTCGCCCTCCGGGCCGGGCGGCACCTGGGCCCCACACTCCTGGCCGCCATGCTCCTCATCGGCTTCGCGTTCACCAATCCGGGCGCGACCGATCTGGCGCTCGGCGTGAACATCGGGGTCGCGGCCATCGCCGCGGTCGGCCTGACCCTGACCATCGGCGGCGCGGGCCAGCTCGCGCTCGGCCAGGCGGGGTTCATGGCCGTCGGCGCGTACGGCACGGCCTACCTGATGCGCGACCGGGAGATGCCCTTCCTCCCGGCGCTGGTGCTCGGCGTCGTGGGGGCGCTGCTCCTGGGCGCGCTGGTCGGCTACATCGCGCTGCGGCTGCGCGGCAACTACCTGGCGATGGCGACGCTCGCGGTCGGCACCGGCATCCACGCGTTCCTGATGCTGCCGGGCCCGCTCGGCGGCGCGAACGGGTTCGCGCCGATCCCCTTCCCGGAGATCCTCGGGCACCGGCTCCTGGACCCGCGCGACCAGTACCTGCTCGTCGCGGTCGCGTTGATCGCGGTGCTGCTCGGGTCGCGCTGGCTGCTGTCGGCCCGGCTGGGACGGGAACTGGCCGCGATCCGCGACGACGAGGTCGCCGCACGCTCGGTCGGCGTGAACATCACCGCGCGGAAGGTGCAGGTGTTCGCCATCTCCGCCGGGCTCGGCGCGCTCGCGGGCGGCGTGAACGCGCCGCTGCAGACGGCCATCGACCCGTCGCTGTTCTCGACGGCGGTCTCCCTCCAGCTGTTCGTCATGGTGATCCTCGGCGGCCTCGGCAACATCTACGGCGCGGTGCTCGGAGCCGCGCTGGTCACCTGGCTGATCTCGGAGGTGCCCGGCGGCGGCTCCTGGGCGCTGACCGTGCTCGGCGTCATCGTCATCGCGTTCATGGCCCTGCTGCCGGGAGGGCTCGCGGGGCTGGGCGCGGCCGCCCGCGCGCTGCCGGGCCGGCTGTCGCGGCGCCGACCGGGTTCGGCGGCAGTGATCACGGAGGTGCCGGAATGAGGACGCCGGGAACGGCCGAGGCCCGCGGCGTGACGCGCCGCTTCGGCGGGCTGACGGCGGTCGCGGACGTCAGCTTCACCGCGGCCAGGGGCGAGATCCACGGGATCATCGGCCCGAACGGCGCGGGGAAGACGACGCTGCTGAACGTCCTGAGCGGCCTGCAGCGGCCGTCGAGCGGATCGGTGCTCATCGGCGGCGAGGACGTGACCCGCTGGCCGAGCCACCGGCTGGTGGCGAAGGCGCGGCTGGTGCGGACGTTCCAGACCGTCCGGCTGTTCGCCAGCATGACCGTCCGGCAGAACCTGATGATCGCGGCGCGGGCGACGACCGGCCCGGCGCAGGCCAGGGCGCGGGTCGAGGACGTCCTGGCCAGGTTGTCGCTGGACCGGCTCGCGGGCGAGCCGGCGGCGGCCCTGTCGTACGGGCTGCAGCGGCGGGTCGAGCTCGCCCGGGTGCTGGTCGCCGACCCCGCGGTCGTCCTGCTGGACGAGCCCGCGGCCGGCCTGAGCCCCCAGGAGCGCCGGGACCTCGCCGACATGCTGCGCGAGATGCGCGACGCGGGCGTGACCGTGATCCTCGTCGAGCACCACATGGACCTCGTGCACGCGGTCTGCCAGAACTGCACGGTGCTCGACTTCGGGCGGGTGATCGCACGCGGTACCCCGGCGGAGGTCACCGCGGACCCGGCCGTCCTGGAGGCGTACCTCGGCGGACGGCACCACCGGGCGGCGGACGTCGAGGTCCCCGCGTCCACGGGCGAGGAGGACTGATGTCGCAGGTGCGGGACCGACCGCTGCTCCAGGCGAGCGGCGTCGTCTACCGGTACGGGGCGATCAGCGCGCTGCGGGGCGTGGACCTGCGGGTGGACAGGGGCGAGGCGGTCTGCGTGATCGGCCCGAACGGCGCCGGCAAGACGACGCTCGCGCGGGTCGCCGGCGGACTCTACCGTCCGGCCGAGGGCAGGCTCCTGGTCGACGGCGAGCCGCTGCCCCGGCGCCCGCACGAGGCGGTCGCGCGCGGCGTCGGCAGCGTGCTGGAAGGCCGGCACCTCTTCGTGGAGCAGACCGTCCGGACGAACCTGGAACTCGGCTGCTACCACGGGAAGGTGCCCAAGGCCGTCGTGGAGGAGCGGCTGGAGAAGGTCATGGACCTGTTCCCGGTGCTGCGCAAGCGCGCGGGCCAGCTGACCTCGACGATGTCGGGCGGGGAGCAGCAGATGGTGGCGGTGGGCCGCGCGCTGATGGCCGCGCCGCTGCTCCTGATCCTGGACGAGCCGTCCATGGGCCTCTCCCCGAAGATCACCGGCGAGGTGTTCGACGCGCTCGCCGCGCTGCGCGAGGAAGGGCTGTCGATCCTGCTCATCGAGCAGAACGCGCCGCTGGCCTTCGAGCTGGCCGACCGGGGCTACCTGCTGAGGCAGGGGGCGGTCGTGGTCGAGGGGAGCATCGAGGAGCTGACCAACGACGACGTGGTCCGCTCGGCCTACCTGGGGGCGTGATGGGCACAGGGACCGGGGCTCCGCTCTCAGGGGGCCCCTTGGGCGCCGGCCTGGACCGGCTCTATCGCATCCGCCTGGACGAGGCGGGCCTGCCCGGCGCGCTCTTCGAGCCCGACCCTCCGGCGGACACCGCGTCATCCGTTTGCGCCGGGGAGGAGCCACCACCGGGCGGTGGACGACCGCCGGGTGTACTCGTCGAGCGGGCTCTGGAGCGGATCGCCGCCACCGACGGCGAGATCCGGGCCTGGGCTCTGGTGGACGACGAAGGGGCCCGCGCCCAGGCCCGCCGCGCGGCGGGCGGGCGGCTGCGAGGCGTCCCGGTCGGAGTGAAGGACGTCATCGACGTGGCCGGGATGGCGACGGGCGGCGGTTCCCGGCACCTGTCCGGCCCCGGCCGGACACGGGTCCCGGCGGCCGACGCGGGCAGCGTGGCGCGGCTCCGGCAGGCCGGAGCGGTGATCGTCGGCAAGACCACCACGCACGAGTACGCCCTCAGCGGCATCACGCCTCCGACCCGCAACCCCCGCGACACCGCGCGGATCCCGGGCGGCTCGTCGGGCGGGTCGGCCGCGGCCGTGGCCGCCGGGCACGTGCCGCTCGCGCTCGGCACCGACACCGGCGGATCGGTGCGGATCCCGTCCGCCTACTGCGGGGTGGCCGGTCTCGTCCCGTCGCCCGGACGGCTGCCCGGCGACGGCGTGCTGCCGCTCGCGTGGTCGCTGGACCGGGTCGGCCTGATCGCCGCGACGGCCTCGGACCTCACCGGATCGGCGGTCGCCCTCGGAATCACCGCCGCGGCGGATGCCCGGGCCCGTCCGGCCGGCTTCGAGGGCCTGCGGGTCGGCGTGCCGAGGGGCGCGCTGGACGAGCCCATCGATCCGGGCGTCGCCGCGGCGGTCGAGCAGGCCCTCGCCGCCGTCCGGGACCTCGGCGGGCGGGTCGTCGAGGTGGAGATCCCGCACGGCTGGGCGGCGGTCGCCGCCGGGTTGACGATCATCCTCGCGGAGAGCGCCGACTACCACCGCGAGCGGCGCGGGCCGGGCCTGGAGGAGTTGTTCGGCGCCGACGCGCGCGCCATGCTCGGCCTCGCCGACGGGATCCCCGCCGGGGCGTACGTGCGGGCGCAGCGGGTGCGGCAGGCCCTGCGCGGCGAGGCGCTGGCCGCGCTCGCCGGCGCCGACCTGCTCGTGACGCCGACGATGCCGTGCGTCGCGCCCCGGGCGGACGAGGTCGGCGACGGCATGGTCCCGGTGGGCGGGAAAGAGGTGCCCATGGGCGAGGCGCACCTGCGCTACAACGTCCTCGCGAACCTCGCCGCCCTCCCCTGCGGGACCCAGCCGCTCGGCGCCGACCACCGCGGGCTGCCGATCGGCCTGCAGTGGGTCGCCGCGCCCGGCCGGGACGGCGCGCTGCTCAGCGCCATGACGACCTTCGCGTCCCATGGCCGCTAGCAACCGCGTCATCGACTCCCTCCGCCTCGATGACACCTTCCTCACCGAGGAGCACCGCGCCCTACGGGACGTTCTGCGGCGGTACGTGCGGGAGCGCGTCGTCCCCTACGCGCCCGCGTGGGAGTCGCGGATGCGGGTCCCGGACGAGGTGTTCGCCGAGATGGGCGATCTGGGGCTCCTCGGCCTGTCGTTCCCGGTCGAGCACGGCGGGGGAGGGGCCGGCACCCGCGGCGCGGTGGTGCTGAACGAGGAACTCGGACGCTCGACGTTCGGCGGTGTGGCCAGTTCGGTGTCGGTGCACACCGACTTCTCCGCGCTGCACCTGTCCCGCGCGGGCGACGGCGAGCAGCGGCGCCGGTTCCTGCCCGGCGTCCTGTCCGGCAGGAGGATCTGCGCGCTCGCGGTGACCGAGCCGGACGCGAGTTCGGACCTGACCCGCCTCACCGTCCGCGCCCGCCGCGACGGGGACTGCTACGTCCTCGACGGGCGCAAGACGTTCATCACGAACGCCAACATCGCCGACCTGTTCTTCGTCGTCGCCCGGACCGGCGGGCCGGGCCGGCACGGTCTTTCCCTGTTCGTCGTGGAGCGCGGCACGCCGGGGATGGCGGGCGGACGGACGTTCGAGAAGACCGGGTGGCGCTCCTCCGACACCGGTGAGCTGGTCCTCGACCGGTGCCGGGTGCCCGCGCGCAACCGGCTGGGCGAGGAGGGCGAGGGCTTCGGCTGGCTGATGCGGGGCCTCGACCACGAGCGGATCGGCCTGGCCGCGCAGGCGGTCGGGCTGGGGGAGGCCGCCCTCGCGGAGACGACCGCCTGGTTGCGGGCACGGCCCGCCTACGGCGGGACGCTCTGGGACCTCCAGGCGCTCCGCCACGACATGGCCCGCCTCACCGCGCGCCTGGCGTCCGCCAAGACCCTGCTCTACCACGCCGCCGCGCTCGCCGACGCGGGCGCGGACCCCCGGACGCACGCGGCGGTGCTGAAGTCCTCGATACCGGAGATCGTCAACGATCTGGCCTACAGATGCGTCCAGGTCAACGGCGGCAACGGGTTCGTCGCGGGGTCGGCCGTCGAGCGCGTCGCCCGCGACGCCCGCTTCCTCGCCATCGGCGGCGGGTCGACCGAGGCGATGCTCGACGAGATCGCGCGGTCGCTGTGAACGGCGGGCCGTCAGCGCCGCCAGAAGTGGAAGCACGCGCCGTACCGGGAGCGCAGGCCGAGGTGGGGCCCCTCCGCCGTCTCGACGACGCCCGTGGACGGGCCGTGCTCGCCGGAGGCCAGGCGGGCGGCGAGGGCGCCGAGGTCGTCCACCGCGCAACCGGCGATCATCCTCGGGTGGGCGTGCGGCGGCCGGGGGGCGGCCGGCGCGATGTGCTCGATGAACTCCAGGCGGGCGTTGCGGGAGGCCGGGCCGCGGGCGATGACGGCCTCGAAGCCCTGGCCGGGCGCGAGCCCGAGCAGCCGCTCCACGGCCGGGCCTTCGAAACGCCCCGAGAAGTAGACGCGGCCGCGCAGGACGTCCTCGGCGAACGCCCGCGCGCCGGGGAGGTCGGCGGTGGCGAAGACGGCGGCGTTGACCTCGCTGACGTCCACCTCGGGACGTTCGCCGAGAACGCACCTCGTGCGCCCTTCCCGGTACTGGACGAACGCGTGCCGCAGGCCGGAGCGGGACTGGACGAGCATGCGCTCCCTGACCGGGTGCTCCGTGCCCGGCAGGAGGTAGTCGACGGGGCCGCTGACGAACCCCCATCCGAGCCGCTCGACGGCGGCCTCGGTGGCGGCGGGGTCGCGCAGGTAGAAGTCGAGTGCGTAGGGGCCGGGGCGGTCGGGCGCGCCGGCGGCGTCGGGGGCCGGCAGGCCGGGCACGCGGACGAGCCGGATCGACCCCCCTCTGCTCGCGCGCTTCTCCAGCAGGACCGACTCGGCGGGCGGGAGCGGCAGGCTCCACAGGCGCGCCCAGAGCCGGGGGTCGCGGACGGGCCCCGCCTCGACGACCTCGAAGCCCAGCGCGTCCACGTAGAGTTCGCGCAGGGGTCCGATGTCGGCCGCCGGGAGGACCACGAGGTCTATGCCGTCGAACACCTACCCCGACCCCCCTCATCGCCACCGATCCGCCGACGCGGATCGTCCCTAAAGTCTGATGTATATCACTCCGGATGGTTGAGGCTGCCGCGCGGGTGTGCGATCAGGGAACTCGCCGTCGTCATCGGCCTCGCGGAGATCGGGCAGGGTCGGGGTCGGATGTATGTATGCCCCCATCTTGCAGTGCTCGCGGCGGCGGGGCCCGCTCGCTCGGGCGGGTGGGAGCCGAGTCCCGCGCCGCCGGTCCGGACACGCTGTCTGATGTATGCTCGACGCTGCTGTGAGTCCCGGTGGCGCGGAGTTCCCGACTCAACGATCAGCACCACGATGGCCCAACCAGGGGGACGGCGACGTGAACAGCATCAAAGGCAACTCCTCGGGCCGCTCCGGCTCCGGGACGGCGACCGCACTGCCGGTGAGCCGGCTGCGTCCCGCCTACCAGCAGGTCGCCGACCAGCTGCGGGAGCTGATCCTCGACGGGTCGCTCGCCCCCGGCGACCGCCTTCCCCCGGAGGGGGAGATCGGCGGCAACTTCGGCGTGAGCCGCAGCACGGTCCGCGAGGCGCTGCGCGTCCTGGCCTCCCAGGGCCTGGTCAAGACGGTGCGCGGCACCACCGGGGGGACGTTCGTCTCGCACATCGAGCCCGATCAGATCAGCGACTTCCTGGAGGCGGGGCTCGGGCTGATGTCGGGCTCGGCGGCGCTGCCGCTGCCCGCGATCCTGGAGGCCCGCGAGCTGCTGGAGGTGCCCGCCACGGCCATCGCGGCGGAGCGGCGAGAGCAGCGGCACATCGACGCGCTGCACGTGGCCATGGACCGCGAGAAGCGCAGCCGGGGCCGCAACATGAAGTTCCAGGAGCACCGCCACTTCCACGGGATCATCATGGAGGCCACCGGCAACGGGCTGCTCACGATGATGACCCAGCCGGTCTTCCACGTCCTGCGGACGCGGTTCCTGAACACCGACTCCCCCGCCGAGTTCTGGGAGCAGGTCGACGACCAGCACGAGCAGATCATCCTGCTGCTGGAGTCGGGCGACGGCGAGGCCGCCAGCGCGGCCATGCGCGACCACCTCAGGCACATCCGCGGCGCCTACCGCGAGGCCTGACCGCCGGGCCGCCGCGCGGCGGCCGGGTCCGGCTCTCGCGCGGCGGCCGTGCGGCCGGTGCGGCGCCGCGGTGCGGCCCTGCGGCCGCGCCCGCGCGGCGGCCGTCAGGCCCAGGAGGGCGCGCGGTTCTCGCGGTACGCGCGGAAGCCCTCCTGGCCGTCGGAGTCCGGCGGCGTGACGTAGGCGACGAACTCCTCGATCTCCGGGCCGACGGCCTCCGCGACGGGCAGCCCGTCGGCCGCGGCGAGCTGGCGCTTCATGGCGGCCATGCAGGCGCGCGACCGCCGGGCGAGCCGGGCGGCGAGCTCGGCCGCGGCGGCCGGGAGCTCCGCCGCGGGGACGGCCCGCAGGGCGATCCCGAACTCGACCGCCTCGGCGGCGTCGATCCACCGGCCGGTGAGGAAGATCTCCCTGGCCCGCTGGCGGCCGACGATCCGCGGCAGCCGCGCCGTCGAGCCGCCCGCGGGAACGACGCCGAACTCGGCGTGCGCGTCGGCGATGTGCGCCGAGTCGGCGACCAGGACGAGGTCGCAGGCCAGCAGCAGCTCGAAACCGCCGGCTCTGGCCAGCCCGTTGACCGCCGCGACCACCGGCACCGGCAGCCGCTCCAGCCGCAGGGTGAGCGCCGCGAGCCGGTTCGCGACCCGCTCCCACACGGCCGCGTCCGCGAACGCCGCGTCCAGGAGCGCGAGATCGAGCCCCACGCTGAACGCCCGGCCCGTCCCGGAGACGACCAGGACGCGCACTTCCGGATCGGCCTCCACCGCGTCGAGCGCGGAGTCCAGGTCGTCGAGCGCCTGGAAGGTCAGGCTGTTGAGGGACTCGGGACGGGTGAAGGTGAGGCGGGCGACGCGGTCCGCCACCTCCAGGGACATGGTCTCCAGCGTCGGCAAGGCGGTCCGCCCCTCCGGGCGGGTCGCACGCCGCCCTGGTTATATATCTGATGTATTGACTCCGACGAGTATGGGCAGCTCTCATCTGCTCGTCAACCGTCCAGCCTTGGACATTGACCATGTAGGTGCCCTAGTATCGATATGTCTGACTTTAACGACCCCAGGTGCATGTGAAGGGACGGGCATGACGCTCAAAGACGGGTGGAAGGGGCGGTTCTACGAGGACTTCCAGGTGGGCGACGTGTACCGGCACCCGCTCGGGCGCACGGTCACCGAGAGCGACAACATGTGGTTCACGCTGCTGACGATGAACACGAACCAGATGCACTTCAACGGCGAGTACGCCAAGAGGTCGGAGTTCGGCCGCCCGCTGGTCGTCTCCACGCTGACCGTGGCCATCGCCGTCGGGCAGAGCGTCATCGACACCACGCAGAACGCCTTCGCCAACCTCGGCTGGGAGGACATCAGGATGTCCCACCCCGTCTTCGCCGGGGACACCCTGTTCAGCGAGTCGATCGTGCTCGACAAGCGGGAGTCGTCGAGCCGCCCCCACGCGGGCATCGTCACCATCCGCACCCGCACCCTGAACCAGGACGGCGACGAGGTCTGCACGTTCCGCCGCACGTTCTACGTCTACAAGCGGGGCGCCGAGCCGCTGGACGACCTGTTCCCGGAGCCGAAGACCCCGCTGACCCTCGAGGCGGAGGGCGGGCCCGCGTGAAGATCGCCTTCGCCCCCTGGGGGGAGACGCTCGCCGAGCTGGCGGACGCGGCGCGCCGCGCGGAGGACGCGGGCGCGGAGGCCCTCTGGGTCCCCGAACTGCACCGCAGCGCCACCGTCGCCGCCGCCGCGCTCGCCGCCGCCACCGAGCGGGTCCGCATCGGGACCGGCATCGCCCTCGCGTTCACCCGCAGCCCCATGACGACGGCGCTGGAGGCGCTGGACCTGGACGAGCTGTCCGGCGGCAGGTTCGTCCTCGGTCTCGGCACGGGCGTCCAGCGGCTGAACGAGGACTGGCACAACGTCCCGTTCGGCAAGCCCGTCCGGCACATGCGGGAGACCGTCCGCAACGTCCGCCGGTTCTGGGAGTCCTGCACGACCGGCGAGCCGATCGACCTGCCGGGCGAGGAGGAGCCGATGCGGATCCGCGGCTACCAGCGGCCGTTCGGCGTCCAGCGGACACAGATCCCCGTCTACCTCGCCGCGATGGGGCCGGCCATGACGCGGCTGGCCGGGACGATCGGCGACGGCTGGATCAGCCACGAGCTGTGCTCCCCGCGCTACCTCGCCGAACGGGTCCTGCCCGAGCTGGAGACCGGGCTCGCGCGGGCCGAGGGCAGGAGGCGCGAGGACCTCGACGTCGTCGTGTCCGCCTGCTGCTCGGTCGCCGCGGACCGCGAGACGGCGCTGCGCCGCGCGTCCGGGCTCGTCGGCTTCTACGCCAGCGTCCGCACCTACGCCGACTTCTTCGACTTCCACGGGCTGGGGGAGCAGCAGCGGGCGGTCGTGGAGGCGTTCCGGAGCGGCACCGGCGCCGAGCACCTCGCCGGGACGGTCGCCACGGAGATGATCGACGCGCTCACGATGGCGGGCGGGCGCGACGAGGTCGCCGAGCGCATCGCCGGCTACGCGGGCCTCGCCGACTCGCTGAAGCTCAGCCCGCCCACCCACGGCCTCAGTGCCGCCGAGACCCGCGCGGCCCAGGACGAGCTCCTGTCGCTGCTGCCCGACCTCACCGGAGGCGCCCTGTGAAGCCGCTGGAAGACGTCCGCATCATCGCCGTCGAGCAGTACGGCGCAGGCCCGTTCGGCAGCGTGCACCTCGCCGACCTCGGCGCCGAGGTCATCAAGATCGAGGAACCGCGGTCCGGCGGCGACGTCGGCCGCTACGTCCCCCCGTACGGCGAGGGCGAGGACTCGCTGTTCTTCGAGACCTTCAACCGCAACAAGCGCAGCCTGTCCCTCGACCTGTCGACCGGCGCGGGGCGCCGGGTCTTCGAGGACCTGGTGAAGGTGTCCGACGTCGTCTACTCCAACCTGCGCGGCGACGTCCCGAAGAAGATCGGCATCACCTACGACGACCTCAAGCACCTGAACCCGGCCATCGTGTGCTGCTCGCTGACCGGGTTCGGCATGACGGGTCCGCGTAGCAAGGAGCCGGGCTACGACTACGTCCTGCAGGGCCTGGCCGGCTGGATGGACCTGACCGGCGAGCCGGACGGGCCGCCCACCAAGTCGGGGCTGTCGCTGGTCGACTACTCCGGCGGGTTCGTCGCCGCGATCTCGCTGCTGGCCGGGCTGCACGCCGCGCGCCGCGACGGCGTCGGCATGGACTGCGACGTCAGCCTCTACGACACGGCGATCGGGCTGCTGACCTACCCGGCGACCTGGCACCTGAACGCCGGGTTCCGGCCCGCCCGCACCCGGCACTCGGCCCACCCCTCGCTCGTGCCGTTCCAGGCGTTCGAGGCGAGCGACGGCTGGTTCATCGTCGGCTGCGCGAAGGAGAAGTTCTGGACGCGGCTCGCGACCGTCGTGGGCCACCCCGAGTGGTCCGAGCCCGGCTCCGGTTACGGGTCGTTCGCTGACCGGCAGCGCAACAAGGACACGCTGCTGCCCCTCCTGGAGGAGATCTTCCGGCGGCGGACCGTGGACGCCTGGCTCGCCGAGCTGTACGCGGCGTCCATCCCCTGCGGCCCGATCAACGACGTCGCGCAGGCCATGCGGGAGGAGCACACCCGGGCGCGCGGGCTGCGGGTGACGACCGAGCACCCCCGGTTCGGGACGGTCGAGCAGGTCGCCTCCCCGGTACGGGTCGGCGCGCAGCCGACCGAGTACCGCCGGGCGCCGCTGCGCAACGAGGACTTCGACCTGGTGGTGCGCGGGATCGCCGGGTACGACGAGGCCACGGTCGAGGCGCTGCGGGCCGGGGGAGCGTTCGGCGACGCCGTCGAGCCCGCCGGGACCGTGGCCGGCGAGGCGGAGGCGGCGTCGAGGTGATCGCACGGGAGCTGGCCCGCTGGGCGCTCGGCCTGGCCGGGGCGCCGGGCCCGGTCGAGGCCGCCGCGACCCGGCACCTGCTGGACGGGTTCGGCACCGCGCTCGGCGCGCTGCGGACCGGCGCGGCCGGGCCCGCGATCGAGGTGGCGCGCGGGCTCGGCGGCCCGCCGGAGGCCGCGGTGCTCGGCACCGGCGACCTGCTGTCGGCACCCGCCGCGGCGCTCGCGAACGGCACCCTGGTGCACGCCCTCGACTTCGACGACACGCACGCGGGCGGGCTGGTGCACGCGACCGCGGTCGTGCTGCCCGCCGCGTTCGCCGTCGGCCAGCAGACGCGCGCCTCCGGCCGCGAGGTCCTGACCGCGGCGATCGCGGGATACGAGACGGCCTGCCGGGTCGCCGCCGCCGCGCCGCACGGCTTCCACGCGCGCGGCCTGCACGCCACCATGGTCGCGGGGGTCTTCTCCTCGGCCCTGGTCGCCGCGCGCCTCCTCGGCCTGGACGCCGAGCGCGCCACCGCCGCGCTCGGCATCGCGGGCAGCCAGGCGGGCGGCCTGCTGGCCTTCCTCGGCACCGGGGCGTCGACCAAGCAGCTCCATCCGGGGCTGGCGTCGCAGTCCGGGATCATCGCGGCGCGGCTGGCGGCGGCGGGCGCGACCGGGCCGGAGACGGTCTTCGACGGCCCGCACGGGGTCTTCGACGCCCTCTCGGCGAACCCGGCCGACCCCGCGTCCATCGTGGACGGGCTCGGCGACCGGTGGGAGACCGGCCGCATCGGGATCAAGCCCTACGCGGCGTGCCAGCTCTCGCACGCCACGATCGGCGCGGTCCTGGACGCGATGGCGCGCGAGCCGTTCGGCCCGGAGGACGTCGCGGGCGTGCACGCCCGCGTCCACCCGGACTCGGCGGCGGTCGTCTGCGACACCTCCCGCGACCTGACCCGTCCCGCGAGCCCGTACGCGGCGAAGTTCTCGCTGCCCTGGACGGTCGCGGCGCTGATCGCCGACGGCGGCCTGACCCTGGAGACCTTCGCGCCGGGCTCCATCGCCCGGCCCGCGGTGACCCGGCTGGCCGCCCGCGTGCGCTGGGACGTGACCGGCGCGTCCGGGGTCGCCGCGGCCGACGCGCCCGGCCACGTCACGATCGCGCTCACCGACGGGCGTGAGGTGACCGGCTCGGTGCCGCGCAGCGAGGGAGGCGGCGACTTCCCGCTGAGCCGCGCGGCGCTGCTCGCCAAGTTCACCGGCAACGCCGGCGTCCCGGCGGCGGACGCGCGGGAGTTCGCCCGCGCCGTCGAGTCGCTCGCCGCGCAGCCGGACGCCGCCGCCGTCATGCGGGCCGCCGCGCGGCTCGCCCAGACCACCCACAGCGCCCGGGAGAACGGATGACACTGCAAGCGATCAAGCCCGCCGAGTTCCCCTGGTTCCCCTACGAGGGGTTCACGTTCTGCCTCGGGCTGTCCGAGGACGGCGCCGCGTGGTCGTCGGGGCACACCGCCGCCGCGCACGACGCGTCCATCGGGAAGATGACCGTCGCGGGGACGATGGCCGAGCAGGCGCCGATCGCCTACCGGAAGGTCATGGCGATCATCGAGGCCGCCGGGTTCGGGCCCGGCGACGTCGTGCACGTGACGGAGAACGTCACGGTCGCCGGGCTCGCCGACTACGAGGCCGCCGCCGCGGCCCGCGCGGAGGTCTTCGGCGAGCACGAGCCCACGGTGACGACGGTCGTCGTGCAGCGCCTCGTCCGCTCCGCCGCGCTGCTGGAGATCGAGGCGCACGCCGTCCGGGGCGGCGGCGAGCTCCTCGCGGCGAGCGAGCGGCGCGAGGCCGGGACGTGGACGCCCTCCCCGGTCCGCGAGGGCCACGACGGCACCGTGCACCTTCCGACGATGGTGCCGGTGGACGCGTCCGGCGACATCGTCAGCCCCGGCGACTTCGCCGGGCAGTACGCCTACTGCCTCGACCGGGCGGACGTCCTGCTGCGCAGGGCGGGCCTCTCGCTCGACGACGCGGTGACGACCTACGACTACTCGACGCCCGCCAGCCGGGACGCCTACCGGACGACCCACCGCGTCCGCAAGGAGCGGCTCGGCGGCGCCGGCGTGTATCCGGGGGCGGGCGGCATCCTGATGGGCCGGCTGCACCACCCCGAGGCCCTCGTCGCGATCGACGTCACCGCGTCGCGGCACCCGCTCGAACTGGTCAATCCCGGCTGGTCCCGGTACGACACGCTGACCTACGCCCCGGGCGTGCGGGCCGGGCGGACGCTGTTCATGTCCGGATTCGCCGCGCTCGACCTGGAGACGCAGGAGGCGCTGCACCCCGGCGACATCGGCGCGCAGGCGGAGGCCACCTACGGGTCCGTCCTCCACCTGCTGGAACACGCGGGGCTCGGTCCGGCGGACCTGCTGTCGACCATCGAGTTCTGCGTCGAGTCGGCCCTGCGCGACTACCGCGCGGTCGCGCCCGTCCGGGAGCGGCTGCTGTCGCCGCCCTGGCCCGCGTCGACCGGGGCGATCTGCGCGGCGCTGCTGCGTCCCGAGTTCCTGCTCGAAGTGTTCCCGACCGCGCTGTACCCGGAGGGCGCGCCGACCGTGAAGGAGGGGGCATGACACTGCTCACCGACGAGATCCGCGCGCTCGTCGGCCGGACGAAGGCCTACACCGCGCCCGAGCCGATGGGGGCCGCCGCCGGCCGCTACTTCGGGCTCGCGATCGGAGACCGCAACCCGCTCTACTCCGATCCCGGGTACGCGCGGGCGCAGGGGCTCGCCGACGTGACCATGCCGCCGACCCTGATCTGCGAGACCAACCAGTACGCGAACCTGCCGGTCGGGCCGGACGGCGACGCGGGCCACAACTGGGGCATCGAGATCCCCGGCACCCGGAAGGTGCGGGGCGGCAACCGCTACGTCTTCCACCGCCGCGTCCTGCCGTCCGACGTCGTCACCGCCACCTGGGAGATCGCGGACATCACCGCCAAGACCAACCGCGCGGGCGCGCCGATGCTGATCGTCACCTCGCGGGCGACCTACACGCAGCAGCACGGCGAGACGCTCGCGGAGAACGAGGAGACCATCATCTTCGTGTCGCTGGAGGCGGGGGCATGAGCGCCGCCGACGCACCCCATCGGGCCGGGGACGCCGTGCCGGCGCTGGAGCGCCGGATCGGGCTCCCCGACATGATCGCGTACGCCGGGGCCACCTGGGACTGGTACCGGCTGCACTACGACACCGAGTTCGCGAAGGCCTCGAAGCTGCCGGCGCCGGTCGTGGACGGCCAGGTGTTCGGCGCGCTGCTGGTCGAGCAGATCCAGGACTGGCTCGGCCCGCGGTGCTTCGTCCGCACGCTGGAGTTCGGCTTCAGGGCGCTGGTGTTCGCCGGGGAGACCGTCCGCTGCGAGGGGACGGTCGCCGAGGCGGGCGACGGGTACCTGGACCTCGACCTGCGGGTGGTCGTGGTCGGTGAGGGCGGCGAGGACGACCGTGTCGCGGTGGCCCCGGCCCGCGCCCGCGTGCTGCTCGGCGAGGCCGACGGCCCGGGCGCGGTGGGGACGCGATGAGCACGGGTGTCGCGATCGCCGGCGCCGCCGAGTCCGACCTCGGCGTGACGAACCGGTCGATCCTCGGACTGCAGGCCCAGGCGGTCAAGCGGGCGCTGGACGACGCGGGCCTCACCCTGCGCGACGTCGACGGCATCGCCACGACCGGGGTGTCGCGGTTCTCGGCGACCCAGCTCGCCGACTACTTCGGCATCCGGCCCCGCTGGACGGACTCGACGTACGCGGGCGGCTCCGCGTTCGAGATGTTCGTGGCCCGCGCGACCCAGGCCATCCAGGCGGGGCAGGCCGAGACCGTCGTGATCAGCTTCGCGTCGAACCAGCGGTCGGCGCGGTCCCGGTCGCTCGGCGGCGTCGTCGAGGACCACACGCCGGAGGCGCAGTTCGAGACCCCCTACGGGCCGCTGTACCCGCTGTCGTACTACGCGATGGCCGCGCAGCGGTACCTGCACGCCTACGGGAGGACGCGAGAGCAGCTCGCCGAGGTCGCGGTTGCGGCGCGCGAATGGGCGCTGCTGAACCCCGCCGCGTTCCGGTACGGGAAGGGGCCGCTCACCCCGGCCGACGTGGTCGGCGCGACGATGATCTCCAGCCCGCTCACCGCGCTGGACTGCTGCCTGGTCACCGACGGCGGCGGCGCGGTGGTCCTGACGTCCCTCGAACGCGCCCGGGACCTGCGCCGCAGGCCCGTGGAGGTGCTCGGGTACGGGGAGCGGACGACCAACACCTCCATGACGGCCGTCCCCGACCTGACCGCGACGGGCGCGGCCGGCTCCGGCGCGGACGCGTTCGCCCGCGCCGGGGTGGCCCCGGCCGACATCGACGTCGTCCAGGTCTACGACTCCTTCACGATCACGGTCGCGCTGACCCTGGAGGGGCTCGGCTTCTGCGGGCGCGGGGAGGCGCTCGACTGGATCGCCGGCGGCCGCATCCGGCCCGGCGGCGACTTCCCGCTCAACACCTCCGGGGGCGGCCTGTCCTACTGCCATCCCGGCCAGTTCGGGATCCTCCTGCTGGTCGAGGCCGTCGCGCAGCTGCGCGGCGACGCGGGGGACCGGCAGGTCCCGGACGCGCGCCTGGCGGTCGCGCACGGCACGGGCGGGATCCTCTCGACGCACGCCACGGTGGTCCTGGGGGTGGACGGATGACCGGCTTCAGGCCCGGCGTTCCGGCGCCGGACGAGGTCACGGCCCCCTGGTGGGAGGCCACCGGGCAGCACCGCCTCGTGCTCCAGACATGCCCGCGCTGCTCCGCGGTGCAGCATCCGCCGCGCGCGCTCTGCACGCACTGCGGGTCGGACGAACCGGGGTGGGCCGAGTCCGAGGGGCGGGGCGCCGTGGACTCCTTCACGGTCGTGCACCGCGCCCCGCGGCCGGATCTCGACGTCCCCTACGTCATCGCCCGCGTCCGCCTGGACGAGGGGGCGATCCTCCTCACCCGCCTCCAAGGCAGGGCACCGGACGACTGGCGCCTGGACGACCCGGTCAGGGTCGCCTGGGTCGACCTCGACGACGGCCGCGCCCTGCCCGTGTTCGTCCCGGACGCCCCGTCCCCCCACGACACCGAGAAAGGCAGCTAAGTGGATTTCCAGCTCAACGAGGACCAGCGGGAGTTCCGCGCCGTCCTGCGCGACTTCGTGGACCGCGAGATCATCCCGGTGGCGCGGGACTGGGAGCACGCCGGGCGCTACCCCACCGAGATCGTCAAGGGGATGCGCGACATGGGGCTGTTCGGGATCACGGTCCCGGAGGAGTACGGCGGCCTCGACCTCGACCCCGTCTCGTTCGCGCTCGTCTTCGAGGAGATCGCGCGCGGCTGGATGGGCATCGCGGGCATCCTCGGCAGCCACTCGCTGGCCTGCCGCATGATCGCCATGCGCGGCACCGAGGAGCAGAGGCGCAGGTACCTGCCGGACCTCGCGAGCGGCGCGCGCCGCACCGGCATCGGCCTCACCGAGCCGGACGCGGGCACCGACCTGCAGGGCATCCGCACCACCGCGCGGCTGGAGGGCGACCACTACGTCGTCAACGGCACCAAGATGTGGATCACCAACGCGCGGTTCGCCGACCCGCTGCCGGTGCTGGTGAAGACCGATCCGTCGGCCTCCCCCGCGCACCGGGGCATGAGCATCCTGCTCGTGGACGCCGGGACCGAGGGCTACCAGATCACCAAGGACATCCCGAAGCTCGGCTACAAGGGCACCGAGTCCTGCGAGATCGTCCTCGACAACGTGCGGGTGCCGAGGGAGAACCTCCTCGGAGGCGTCGAGGGCAAGGGGATGCAGCACGCGCTGTCCGCGCTGGAGTGGGGGCGGGTCAACATCGCCGCGCGGTCGGTCGGCATCGCGCAGCGCGCCCACGAGGAGGCGCTCGCCTACGCGGGGCAGCGCAGGGCGTTCGGGCAGCCGATCGGCGACTTCCAGGCCGTGCAGCTCCAGCTCGCGACGGTCGCGACCCAGGTGCAGGCCGCGCGGCTCATGGCCTACTTCGCGGCGGACGCCGTCCGGCAGGGCCGCGCGGACGGCCAGACCGGGATGGCGAAGATCTTCTGCTCGGAGGTCGCGCTGCAGGCCGCGATCGAGGCCATGAAGGTCCACGGCGGCTACGGCTACTCCACCGAGTACGAGGTCGAGCGGCTCTACCGCGACGCGATCCTGATGAGCATCGGGGAGGGCACGAACGACGTCCTGCGCACCGTCGTGGCCAAGTCCCTGCTGCGCGGCGAGACGGTCGTGGGATGAGCGCCCCGGGCCGGCGGCTGCCGCGCAGCTACCTGTACGTGCCGGGGAACGCCCCGGACAAGCTCGGCAGGGCGCTCGCCCGCGGCGCCGACGCGCTGATCGTCGACCTGGAGGACGCGGTCCCCCCGGACGGCAAGGGCGCGGCGCGGCGCGCGGTGGGCGACTGGCTGCGCTCGGGCCTGGACACCGGCGGCGCCGAGGTGTGGGTCCGGGTGAACGGGGGCGCGGAGGGGGAGCGGGACGTGCGGGCGCTCGCGGGCCTGCCCGCGCTGACCGGGCTCGTCCTCGCCAAGACCGAGGACGCCGCCCACGTCGAGGCGGCCGCCGGGCTGCTGGCCGGCACCGGCGATGCGGCGACCCTGCTGATGCCGCTGCTGGAGACCGCGGGCGCGGTCCTGGAGGCGCGGGACATCGCCCGCGCGCCCCGGGTCCACCGGTTGCAGGTCGGGGAGGTCGACCTCGCCGCCGACGCCGGGCTCGATCCCGGTCCGGACGAGTCGGAGCTGGCGTTCGCGCGGAGCATGGCCGTGCTGGCCTCCGCCGCCGCCAGCCTGCACCCGCCGGTCGGCCCGGTCTCGGTGATCACCGCCGATCCGGACGCGCTGGCCCGCTCCACCGAGCGGATCCGGCGGCAGGGCTTCGTGGGGCGGGCGTGCGTCCATCCGGCGCAGATCCCCGTGGTGCACGCGGTGTTCACGCCTTCGCCGCAGGAGGTGGCGCGCGCCGAGGACGTCCTGGCGAGGTTCGCGTCGGCCGCGGCGGCGGGGTCGGGAGTCGTGCTGGACGCCGAGGGGCGGCTGCTCGACCCGGCCGTGGTCCGGCTGGCCCGCCGCACGCTGGCCACGGCCGACCCGTCCCGATGATCCGTTAGAAATAGATCTGACATATTTCATCCCTAGCGTTGACGACGAGTTCACGGCGCACTCAACTCGATTAACCCCCCGTAGACAAAAGATCAGACGACAGCATGTGATCGGCAGCGGCAAGGAAAGAGACGGGCAGCCATGGCACAGATGAACATCGCCAGCGGAATCCGCGAGTTCGCGCGCAGCACGCCGGGCGCCACCGCGGTGGTCGACGGCGACCGGCGGCTCACCTTCGCCGAGCTGGACGACCGGAGCAACCGCGTCGCGTGCCTACTGGCGGACGCCGGGCTCGGCGCCGGCGACCGCGTCGCCGTCCTGCTCGGCAACCAGCTGGAGTACGTGGAGGTCGCGGCGGGCGCCGCGAAGGCGGGCGTCGCCATGGTCCCGCTCAACCCGCGCGGCACCGCCGCCGAGCACGGCTCGCTGATCGTCCGGTCCGGCGCGTCCGCCCTGGTCGCGGGCGCGGCGTTCGAGGCGCAGGTCCCGGACCTCGCCGAGGACCTGCCCCTGGCGCTCGCCGTCGGCCCGGGTGACTGGGGACGCCCCTACGAGAGGGCCCTCGCGGGAGCGCGGGCGGTCGACCCGCGCGTCACCGTCAGCGAGACGGACCCGTTCTGCGTGCAGTACACATCCGGGACGACCGGGCAGCCGAAGGGAGCGCTGCTCACCCACCGGTCCCGGGTGCTCACGATGTTCGGCTGCGCGGTCGACTACGGCCTCGGCCCCGGCAGGCGGACCGCCGCGGTCGCGCCGATGGCGCTCGGCGCCGGGTTCTGCTTCGCCTACGCGGGCCCGTTCATGGGCGGCCAGACCTCCATGCTGCCCCGCTGGGACCCCGAGGAGCTCCTGCACATGATCGAGCGCGACCGGTTGCAGTCGATCTTCCTGGTGCCGACGCACGCGCTCACCCTGCGGCACGTCATGGAGCAGTCGCCGCGCAGGTACGACCTGTCGAGCCTGGAGACCCTCTACTTCAACGCCGCGGCCCTGCCGGTCCCACTGAAGGAGTGGGTCGTCGAGACGTTCCCGCACGTCGGCGTGCACGAGCTGTACGGGTCCACCGAGGCGGGCGTCGTGACGGACCTGCGCCCCGCCGACGCGATGCGCAAGGCCGGGTCGGTCGGGCACCCGTGGTTCATGACCGACGTGAAACTGCTCGACGAGGAGGGCCGGGAGGTCGGGCCTGGGGAGCCGGGCGAGCTGTACGGCTTCTCGCCCTACAACATGGTCGGCTACCTGGACGATCCGGAGGCCACCGCCGCCGCGATCAGGCCGGACGGCTACCTGACGTCCGGGGACGTCGCCGTCCGGGACGAGGAGGGCTTCATCACCATCGTCGACCGCAAGAAGGACATGATCATCTCCGGTGCGGCGAACATCTACCCCCGGGAGATCGAGGGCGTCCTGACCGCGTGCGACGGAGTCGCCGAGGTCGCCGTCGTCGGCCTCCCCGACGACAAGTGGGGCGAGACCGTCGGCGCGTTCGTGGTCCCGCGCCCCGGCCGCGACGTCGATTTCGGCGACCTGGAGGCCGCCGTGCGCGACCGCCTCGCCGGCTACAAGACGCCGAAGGTGTGGAAGGCGGTCGACGAGCTGCCGAAGAACGCCAACGGCAAGATCCTCAAGCGGGTCATCCGCGAGACCTACGGGAAGTGAGCGCCGTGCCCGACCTGAGACCCGTCCTGCCCGCGGCGTTCGCGGCGGGTGCGACGCTGCGCACCCCCGGCCGCACCCTCACCTCCGGCGACTTCGCCGCGATCATCAACGCGACGTGGGAGAACGGCCCCCTGCACACCGACGACGTCTACATGGCCGCCACGGGCTTCGGCCGCCGCATACTCGGCGGCCCCTGCCTGATCGCGATCAGCGCCGGGCTCACCTCGCCCACCATGTACGCCAGCTGGGCGGCGGCCGGGCTCGACTGCCGCGCGGCGCTCGGCATGGACGAGGTCCGCTACGAGGGCCCGGTCTTCGAGAACGACACGATCACCGTGGACATCGAGGTGGCGAGCCTGGAGCCCACGCCGGGCGGGTCCGCGCTCGTCGGCAGGGTCCGCGACGTCGTCCGCAAGCAGGACGGCACGACCGTCCTGACCATGCGGCGCGGCTACCTGCTCACGCCCATCGAGGAGAAGGCATGAAGACCCTCGACGTGAGCCGCGACGGCCCCGTCCTCCTGGTGGTGATGAACCGCCCCGAGGCGCTCAACGCCTACGACGGCCGCATGGTGCGGGAGCTGCGCGAGACCTGGCGGGCCTTCAGGGACGACGGCGACCTGCGCGCCGCGGTGCTGACCGGCGCGGGCGAGCGCAGCTTCTCCACCGGCCTGGACGTGGACGACGCCCTCGCCACCGGCGCCGCCAGCCCCTCCCTGGACGAGGACGGCCGGGTCGCCCTCACCTCCCGCGACCTGCGCGTCTCCAAACCGGTCGTGGTCGCCGTCAACGGGCACTGCTGCGCCGGCGGATGGCACTTCGTCAACGACGGCGACGTCATCCTCTGCTCGGAGAACGCGACGTTCTTCGACACCCACATCGACGTGGGACTGGCGAATCCGGTCGAGGCGGTCGGCCTGCTGAGCCGGCTGCCCCTCACCGAGGTCCTGCGCATGGTCGCGAGCGGGCGCGCCTACCGGCTGGGCGCCGAGCGGGCCAGGGAGCTCGGCCTCGTCACCGAGGTCGTCCCGCCCGCCGGCCTCGTGCCCCGCGCCCTGGAGATCGCGCACGTGATCGCCCGGCACCGCCCCGACCTGGTGGCCGACAGCCTGGACACCGTCTGGACGGCCGTGGAGGAGCAGCGCGCCCGCGCCGAGGCGCTCGGCCTCGCGCTCCTCATGCGCGCCTCCGGCCGCGACCTGCTGGCGTTCCGCGGCACCCCCTCCGGAGACCCATCGTGAGAATCGGCATCTTCGACCGGGTCGACGACATCGAGCGGACGGCCGCGGACCTGCGGGCCGCCGCGCGGGACGGCATCGACAGCTACTGGCTGACCCAGGCGTTCGGCACCGACACGCTGACCGTGATCGGTGCGGTCGCCCGGGACCTGCCGGGCCTGCGGGTCGGGACGGCGGTCGTCCCCGTCCACCCGCGGCATCCGATGGCCCTCGCCCAGCAGGCCCTGACCGCCAACAAGCTCCTGGACGGGCGGCTCGCGCTCGGCGTCGGCCCGTCCCACCCGTCCGTGGTGGAGCCGTGCTGGGGCATGTCCTACGACAGGCCGGTCCGGTACATGCGCGAGTACCTGGAGGCGCTGAACGGGGCGCTGAGCGGACGCGTCCGCTTCACGGGCGAGGTGCTGACCGCGCGCGGCGACCTGGACGTTCCCGGCGCGGCCGCGCCCCCGGTCCTGGTCGCCGCGCTCGGGCCCCGGATGCTGGAGGCCACCGGCGCGCTCGCGGACGGGACGATCACCTGGATGGTCGGTCCGCGCACCCTGCGGGACCTCACCGTTCCGACGATCCGCCGCGCCGCCGCCGAGGCCGGCCGCCCCGACCCGGAGATCGTCGTCCCGATGCCGGTCTGCGTGACCGGTGACGTCCCGGCGGCGCTGGCCGTGGCGGAGGCGGAGCTGGAGTGGTACGGGACGCTCCCGTCCTACCGGGCGATGCTGGACCGGGAGGGCTGCGAGACCCCCGGCCGGATGGCCCTGATCGGCTCTGCCGACGCGGTGGCGAGCAGGATCGGGGCCCTGGCCGACCTGGGCGTGACCACCTTCGCCGCCAAGATCTTCGGTACGCCGGACGAGCGGGCCGCCACGCGGGAGCTCGTCGCGGCCCTCGCCCGCTGACCGGGGCGGGGTCAGGACCAGGCGGCGACGGCGTCGTCCACCGTGCCGATCCAGCCGAAGAGGAAGCCGATGCCGGTCAGCGCGTGCTCGTGCCGGTCCTTGTCGAACTCGGCGGTCGCGTCGCTGATCACGTGGACGAAGTAGTCGCGCTGCCCCGCGTCCCGCGCCGTCGTCTCCACGCAGATGTTGGTGGTCACCCCGCAGATGACCAGGGAGCGGACGCCGAGGCCGGTGAGCACCGGCTCCAGGCGGGTGCCGTAGAAGGAGCTGGGCCGCGACTTGTCGATGACGACCTCGCCCTCGGCCGGCGCCAGCTCGTCGATGATCTCCGCGTCCCAGCTGCCGGCCGCCAGGGAGCCGACCTCCTTCATCGCCGGGACGATGTGGTTGGGCAGCACGCCCCCGTCCGCGTAACCGGGCTGGAAGACGTACCGGGTGAAGATGACGGGCACGCCGGCCGCGCGCGCGGCGCCGACCAGCGTCCGGCAGCCCGGGATCGCGCGGCGCAGCTCCTCATGGGGCAGGCCGACCGCGGCCATCGACCCCTGGGCCTCGGTGAACCCGTTCTGCATGTCGATGACCAGAAGTGCCGTGCCCTCACGCGTGATGTCCACCGGGACCTCCCGAATCAGTAGCTTCTCGGCAGGCCGAGCGACTCGCCGAGGATGTTGCGGATCATGTCGTTGCTGACGGGGCTGAACAGCTGGAGCCGGGCGTCCCGGAAGTACATCTGCATCGCCGACTCCTCCGCGAGGCCCTGCGCGGCCATCGCGCGCATGCCGCGGTCGACGATCCGGGCCGTCGACTCGGCGGCGACCAGCTTGGCGGCGCCGGTCAGCGCGGCGGACGCCCGTCCGTCCTCGATGGCGCGGACGGCGGTGTTCACCAGGGCCCGGGACGCGGACAGGTCGGCGACCGAGTCCGCGGCGGCGTGCTGGAGGGCCTGGAAGCGGCCGATGGGGCCGCCGAACGCCTCACGTTCGCGCAGGTGGGACAGGTGCAGGTCCAGGGCGGCGCGCCCGATGCCGAGGCTCAGGCCGGCGGCGAGGACGCGCTCGATGTCGAGCGTTCGGCCGAGCAGCGACATGGCGCGGCCCCGCTCGCCGACGAGGTTCTCCAGCGGCGCGGTCGCGTCCTCGAAGTAGATCTCGCAGGTCCCGGCGGCGCGCATGCCGGCGAGGGGGACGCGGCGCACGGTGACGCCGGGCTGGTCGAGCGGGACGGCGACCACGCTGAGGCCGCCGGCCCGCCGGCCCTCCTCGGGCGGGTCGGTGCGGCAGACGACGAACGCGATGTCGGCCTCGTGCGCGAGGGAGATCCAGAGCTTCTGCCCCCGCAGTACCCAGCGCCCGTCCTCGACCCGGGCGGACGTGCGGAGGTTCAGCAGGTCGGTGCCGACGTCGGGTTCGCTCATCCCGAACGAGCAGATCCTCGCCCCGGACGCGATCCCGGGCAGCCAGGCGCTCGCGGCCGAGCCGGCGGCGTCGGCCAGCATCCGCATGGCCATGCCGCAGACGACGTAGTCGACCGCGAGGCTGGGCAGCACGCGGGCGATCTCCTCCACGGCGGCGAGCGCGTCGCCCACCGTCCCGCCCGTCCCGCCCGCCGCCTCGTCTCCGCCGAGCCCGAGCAGCCCGGCGGCACCGAGCGCCGACCAGGCGCCGGCGGGGAACCGCCCCTCCCGGTCCAGGGCGAGCGCCCGGTCCCGGGGCAGTTCCCTGGCGAGCAGCGACCCGATCATCGCGCGGAGGTCGCCGCGCTCGGCGCCCTCCTCGAACGGTTTCGTACCCAGCACGCCTCTCCTTCGCTGATTCGATAAATCTGATGTATGGCGCTGTGGATGTCAAGCGTCGGGATGAGGTCCTCATCTGTAGAGATACCTGGGCATTGACAGGGCGCTGAAGGACCAGGTTACTTTAATGTCTGATGTTTCCCTTGGCGGAGGAGGTCCCGGTGCCGGGTGAGGTGACGATCGTCGACGGCGGGGCGGTTCCCTGGGTCAACGGCCGCGACGTCTACGACACGATGGAGCCGGCCTTCCGGGACAACCTCGGCGATCCGGACCGGGTCGCCGGGCTGCTGTCCCGCTACTGGATGCGGTCCCTGTGGCACGACCCGGTGACGTCCCGCCGCATCGACCACGTCCGCACGGATCCGGGCTACCGCGACCTCTGCGAGGCGTACCACGACAGCGTGGAAGAGGCGCTCTTCCTCGGCGGCCGGGTCGAGCTCACCGCCGAAGGGGTGTTCGAGGCCGGCGACTACTTCTGGCGTCCGCCCGGCTGGGTGCATTCGGCGGCGACCGCGGAGGGCTTCGAGTGCCTCCTGATGATGGAGGGCGAATCCCCCGCCGACGGCAGCGGCCGCGTCTCCCGGGTGGTGCGCCCGGACGAGGACGCGGGGCGGCATGCCCGTCCCGGCCCGGCCGACCCGATCGGGCCCCGGGGCTACGTGCGCAGGAAGGAGGGCCGGTTCATGGTCTGGCGCGAGCACGACGACACGGTGACCCGGCTCGCGGACCGGGGCGTCCCCGGCCTGAGGTCGAAGACGCTGAGCAGCAACGCGGTCGCGGCCGGTGCCTCGGTGCTCGTCGACCTGCCCGCGGGCTGGTCGCGGCCGGTCCCGGCCGCCCGGCACGAGCGGTTCCTCATCTCGACCGAGGGCGTGCTCACCGCCGGCGGCGCCGGGCTGGAGCCCTGCTCCCTGATCGCCATCCCGGCCGGAGCGGAAGGCCCGCCGCTGGAGACCGCCGAGGGCGCCCGGCTGCTGGTGAAGGTGGCGGCGAGTTGAGGACGAGGGGCGGCTACGCGGACACCGGCTGGGGCCAGGTCCACTACCGGATCAACGGCGACTCCGGCCCCTGGATCGGCCTCTTCCACGAATCGCCCCTCTCCTCGGCCGTCTACGAGGACGTCCTGCCCCTGCTCGGCCGGCACGTCCGCGCGGTCGCGTTCGACACTCCCGGGTACGGGGCCTCCGACCCGCCGCCGGGGCCCGGCTTCGAGATACCCGACTACGGCGGAGTGCTCGCCCAGGCGGCGGCCGCGATCGGGATGGAGCGCCCCGTCCTCGGCGGCGTGCACACCGGGGCTTCCCTCGCGATCGCGGCGGCCGCCCGCCTGCGCGCCCGCGGCCTGGTCCTGAGCGGCGTCCCGCTGTTCGACGCGGACGAGCGGGCCGCGTTCCTCGCGGACTGGACGCCCGAGGCGCCGGTCGACGCCGAGGGCTCGCAGTTCGGCTGGGCCGTGGAGCGCTTCCAGCGCACCTGGGGGCCGGACGTCCCGCCCGGGATGCTTCATCTGGCGGCGGTGGAGCTGATGCGGGTGGCGGACCGCTACGACTGGGCCTACCGGGCGGCGTTCCGCCACGACCCCTCCGAGGCGCTGGCCGCGCTGGACGTGCCCGTCCTCCTGCTGGACGCCGAATTCGACATGCTCGCCCCCAAGGACCCCATCGCCATGGAACTGGCGCGCGACGCTCGCCTCGCCGTCCTGCCCGGCCTGCCCGGACAGCCGCACCTGCGCGCCCCGGACGACTACGCCCGCACCCTGCTGTGCTTCGTGCGGGAGACCGCCGACCTCGAAAGGGGACCACGCTCATGACCACGGTCGACGCGACGGTGACCGGGACGGCCATGACCGTCACGCTGAACGGCCCGGACCGGATGAACAGCCTGTCCCCGGACACCCTTGACGGTCTGAACGCCGCCCTGGACGCGGCCGAGCGGGACCCCGCCCTGACCTCCCTGGTGATCACCGGGGCCGGGCGGGCGTTCTGCGTCGGGATGGACATCGGCTTCCTCGGTGAGTGCTTCGCGGATCCGCCGGGGGTCTTCCTGCCCTTCATCCGGCGCTACCACGAGTTCCTCGACCGGCTGGAGGCGCTGCCGCTCCCGAGCGTCGCGGCGGTCAACGGGCTCGCCCGCGCCGGCGGCTTCGAGCTCCTGCTGGCCTGCGACTTCGTCATCGCCGCCGACGAGGCGAAGGTCGGCGACACCCACAGCGACTTCGGGATCGTGCCCGGGGCCGGGGCGTCCCAGCGGGCCCCGCGCAAGATCGGGGACCAGCGCGCCCGCGCGCTGCTGCTCGCCGGGCGCTGGCTGACGGGCCCGGAGATGGTCGACTGGGGCCTCGCCCTCGCCAGCGTCCCGCGGGCGGACCTGCCGGAGGAGGTGGCCCGGCTCACCGACGCGCTCGGCGACCGCTCCCGTGCCGTCACGGCGACCATCAAGCGGCTCCTGAACGCCGCCCCGGACGTGACCCTGGCCGAGGGGCTGCGCCTGGAGCGGGAGCTGTTCACCCGCTTCCACGAGGAGGTCGCCGACGCCGACGAGGGCTACCGCGCGTACGTGGAGAAGCGCCGCCCGGTCTGGAACAGCCGATGACGGAGACGTTCAGGACGCCGCCGGTCGAGGTGACCCAGCCCCTCATCGACGGCCTCGTCGGGCTCGGGGGCTTCACTCATCCGCTGTTCAACCCCGACCCCCGGCAACGGGCCGAGGGCGTTCGCGCCCCGATGCCGGGTCAGGGCGTCCTGCTCCTGGTGGGCGGTCTGGTCGAGCAGTCGGGCCTGCTCGACCATGCGATCGCCCTCGTCGGCCTGCGCGAGGTCCGCTTCCTGAAGATGCTCAAGGCGGGCACGACACTGCACGTCGAACTCACACCGGGCACGTCCGCGGTGACCTCCTCCGGCAAGGTGGTCCAGCACTACCGCTGGGCCGCGGTCGACGCCGAGGGTGCCCTGATCCTCGAAGCGGAGGCCCTCATGCTCGTGCGCCCGCAGGATGATCCGGCCGGGCCGGTCACGGGAGAGCAGGCGCCTTGACGGCGAGCCGCCCCGTTCATCGCCTCGTAGTCCGCGGCGGCCCGGCCCTGGTCAGGGGTTGCGGACGCGGTGGCGGGCGTGGGCGGCGGCGCCGTTGCCGGTGATGAGCCACAGGGTCGCCAGGTCGTCGATGAGGGCGTCCAGGGGGACGGCGACGGTGCCGTTCACCCAGGCCAGGATGGTCTCGGCGGTGCCGCCGACGACGAAGGGCGGGGCGGTCCGGGCGAGGGTGTCGGTGGTGAGCTCGACGCCGTGGATGGCGCGGGCGTGGTCCATGAGGATCCCGGTGAGGCCCTGGACGGCGGCGGTCCGGTGCTGCTGGATCAGCGGCGGGCCGCCGGCCGTGCCGAACAGGACCCGGGCCTTGCGGGGGTCGTCGGCGAGGGTGTGGACGACGGCGCCGATGGCGGCGTGGGCCTGGTCGGCCAAGGTGCGGCCGGCGGCCGCGGCGTAGGCGTCGAGCGCGGCTTGGCCGACCTCCTGGGAGACCTGGTCGATGGCCGCGACGGCGAGCTGGTCGAGGTCGGTGAAGCTCTCGTAGAAGTAGCGCTTGTTCAGCTCCGCCCGCCCGCACAGCCGCGCGACGGTCTCGGCCCGCCAGGTGCCGTCGGCCATGGAGGTGAGGGCGGCGTCCACGAGCCGCAGGCGGCGGCCCGCCCTGCGCTGGTCGGCGGACTGGCCGCCGTAGGCGCGCCCCCGGACCGTCTCCTCTGCCACCAGGTCATCGTGGCATCCCGCGGGACCCGCTCTTGACACCTCCCGCCCGCAATCTGGTACAAAAAAGTACCAGATCCGATGTGGGAGGTTCCCGATGACCACCGAACGTGCCGCCGCCGCGGTCCCGCGACCGGACGGCGAAGCCGCGGGATCGGGTGATCCGCTGCTGGACGAGCTGCGGGCGCTCGCCGCCGAGTCGCCCTGCCGGGCCCGGGTCGCGGGCTGGGAGTACCTGCGCGAACTGGGCCGCAAGGACGACCGCGCGGCGATCTCGGCGCTGTTCGCCCGGGGCCGGGCCCCGGGGGAGCTGGACGGCAGGCTGGAGGGCCTGATCGTCGGCAGTCTGTTCGCGATCCCGGAGGCGCGGCTGGCGAACCCGCTGCTGGCGATCGACCCGACCTGGCTCGGCAAGACCTTCGACGCCGCCTCCGGAACCGGCTTCAACCGGCTCATCCCGCTCGCCCGGTACGCGATGTGGGTGATCGCCCCCGGCTACCGCGGCCTGCGCCGCGGAGGGAAGGCGCTGGAGGGGTTCGACTTCGACCACGCCCTGGGCACCGGCCTGATCGAGCCGCACATCCCGGTCCTGGCCCTGGACTACGGCGTCCCCGCCTACCGCAACCCGAGCGTGCGGACGTTCCCCATCAAACGGACCCGCGACGAGATCGTGGAACTCGTCCCCGGCCTCTACCTCGGCCGCGCCCTGCTGACCATGCGCAGCGGCGAGATCCGCACCGTCGCCCACTTCGCGCTCCGCGAACCGGTCGCCGGGCTGCGCGCATGATCGAGCTGAAGGACGCGGTGGTGTGCGTGACCGGCGCCGCCCGGGGCATCGGCCGCTGCACGGCCGCCGCGCTGGCCGCCCGAGGCGCGCGCGTGTGGATCGGGGACGTCGACGGCGCCGCGGTCGCCGAGACGGCCTCCGACCTGGGCGTGAAGGGCCGTCTGCTGGACGTCACCGAGCCGGAGGGCTTCCGGTCGTTCCTGGAGGCCGCCCGCGCGGACGGCCCGATCGACATGCTGGTCAACAACGCGGGCATCATGCGGATGGGCGCGTTCTCCGAGCAGTCGCTGGCCGGCCACCACCACGAGATCGCCGTCAACCTGGCCGGCGTCGTCAACGGCACCTACCTCGTCCTGCCGGACATGGTCGCCCGGGGCCGCGGCCACATCGTGAACGTGGCGTCCATGGCCGCCAAGGTGACCACTCCCGGCATCGCGGTCTACTGCGCGACCAAGTTCGCCGTGGCGGCGCTGTCGCGCGCCGTGCGGGCCGAGCTGCACGGGACCGGCGTCACCCTCACCACGATCATGCCCGCCGCGACCCGTACCGAGCTCACCTCCGGCGTCTCCCTCGACCTCCAGCCGACGCTGCGGCCCGAGGACGTCGCCGAGGCGATCGTCGCCAGCGCCCGGCACGGCCGCCGGGAGGTCACCGTGCCGCGCTGGCTCGCCCCCATGGGCGCCCTGGAGCAGGCCCTGCCCGAACCCGCGCTGGAGACCCTCAAACGCGTCGTCACACGCCACCGCCCACCGGGCGACTTCGACCCCGAGGAGCGCCGCGCCTACCTCGACCGCACCGGCCCCTGACCCGCCACCCGCACGGACACGGCACGCCGACGCCGCCCCGTCCGCCCCGGCTGCGGCGAAGAGTGCCGACAGAGCCGGAACGGACGGCCGGGGATCAGTCGGAGACGCCGGCGGCGAGCATGGGGGTGAGGGTGACGTCGGGGTGTTCGCGTTCGATGGCGCGGACCCGCCACTTGTCGACGAAGACCGCGATGTAGGAGCCGTCGAGGGTGCGGGTGAGGACCTCGACACCGCGGCGGCCGGCGAGCGTCTCGGCGGACTCCTTGTCGGTGACGCGGGCGGTGGTGTAGTCGAGGCGGTTCAGCTCCACCGGCGCGCCGAACTCGTCGGCCATCCGCGCGGTGACGACGTCGAACTGGAGCGGACCGACCGCGGCCAGGACGGGGGCCTGGTCGCCGCGCAGGTCGCTGCGCAGCACCTGCACGACGCCCTCGCCGTCGAGCTGCTCGATGCCGCGGCGGAACTGCTTGGTCCGGCTGTTGTCCTTGACCCGCGCCACCATGAAGTGCTCGGGGGCGAACGCCGGGATCGGCGGGAAGGCGACGGGAGTCTTGGCGTACAGGGTGTCGCCGACGGTCAGGCCCGTGGTGTTCGGCAGGCCGATCACGTCTCCCGGGTAGGCGGCGTCCAGGGTGGAGCGGTCGCGGCCGAAGACCGTCTGGGCGTACTTGGTCGCCAGCGGGCGCCCGGTCGGGCCGTGGGTGAGGGTCATGCCGCGCTCGAACCGGCCCGAGCAGACCCGGATGAAGGCCAGCCGGTCGCGGTGCGCCTTGTCCATCCCGGCCTGGACCTTGAACACCTGCCCGGAGAACGGCGCGGACACCGGGCGTGCGCGGCCCTCGGCGTCGGTGCGCGCGGAGGGCGCGGGCGCGAGCTCGCGGACGGTCTCCAGCAGCGCGCCCACGCCGAAGTTGGGCAGCGCGGCGCCGAACAGCACGGGGGTGCTGGTGCCGGCGGCGAAGGCGTCCATGTCGAGGACGGCGCCGATCTCGTCGAGCAGCGCGAGCTCCTCGGTCGCGGTCGTCCAGGCCCCGCCCTCCTCGGCGGCGGCCCGGTCGGCCGGGACGCGCTCGGCGATCGCGCGGGTGGCGCCGCCGGGGGTGCGGCGGAACCGGGTGTAGGAGCCGTCGGCGCGGTCGATCAGGCCGCGGAAGTCGCCCGCGACCCCGACCGGCCAGTTCAGCGGAGCCGGGTGCAGGCCGATGCGCTGCTCGACCTCGTCCAGCAGCTCCAGCGGCTCGCGGCCCGGCCGGTCCCACTTGTTGACGAACGTGATGACGGGGATGCCGCGGTGGCGGCACACGTCGAAGAGCTTGAGGGTCTGCGCCTCCAGGCCCTTGGCCGAGTCCAGCAGCATGATCGCCCCGTCGACGGCGGCGAGCACGCGGTAGGTGTCCTCGGAGAAGTCGGCGTGGCCGGGGGTGTCGAGCAGGTTCAGCAGGGCGCCGCCGAACTCGAACCGCAGCACCGAGGAGGTGATGGAGATGCCGCGCGAGCGCTCCATGTCCATCCAGTCGGACCGCACGCCCTGGCGCCCGGCCTTGCCGTGGACCGCGCCCGCCTGCTCGATCGCCTGCGCGTGCAGCGCCAGCGCCTCGGTCAGGGTGGACTTGCCCGCGTCCGGGTGACTGATCACCGCGAAGGTCCGGCGCCGCGCCGCCTCCGCCGCGACGTCCTCCGGCGTCCCGATTCCGGCGCTCACCGTGCTCCTCTCCCGTGCCGCGCCCGTACCGCCGGACGCCTCCAACCGCGGGCGGCGGTCGCCGTTCCGGATCCCGTCACCGCCTCGCGCACCTAACCTTACGTAGAACTCGGTGCGGGCGAGTCGGCGGAGACGGCTCGCACGGGGCGCGGGCCCCGCGGAACCGACCGGACCTCACGAGGATGTGGACCCATGGGCGCACGTTTCGAAGAGCTCGACTGGCGTCCGACGCCCAAGGGCGACATCAGCCTCCGGCGGCGCAGGGACCCCGCCTCGGGCGTCGACGTCTACGAGATCAAACTCGACGACGACTTCCTGATGTCGAGCCTGTGGACGGAGGGCGAGACCGAACTCGCCCGTCTCGGCCTGGCCGCCGCGCCGGGCGAGGCGCTCGACGTCGTCGTGGGCGGGCTCGGCCTCGGCTACACCGCGCAGGCCGCCCTGGACGATCCCCGCGTGCGCTCGCTCGTGGTGGTGGAGGCCCTCGGCGAGGTCATCGAATGGCATCGGGCGGGGCTGGTTCCGCTGGGCGAGGGCCTGGCGACGGACTCCCGCTGCCGGCTGGTCCAGGGCGACTTCTTCGCCATGGCCTCCTCGCCGGACGGGCTGGACCCGGGAGATCCGGAAGCCCGCTTCCACGCGGTCCTGCTCGACATCGACCATTCGCCGCGCCACGTCCTCGACCCCGGCCACGCCTCGTTCTACCGGCCCGAGACGCTGGGCCGCCTGGCCGGCCGGCTCCACCCCGGCGGCGTCTTCGCCCTCTGGTCGAACGAGCCCCCCGACGACGGCTTCACCGCCGTGCTCGACGGGGTGTTCGCCGACGCGGCGGCGCACGTCGTGGAGTTCCCCAATCCCGTCCAGGGCGGTACCGCGGCCAACACCGTCTACGTCGCGCGCACGCCGGGGTGAGACGGGCCTACCCGCCGGCGAGGTGCGGGGCGGCCTTGGCGTGCAGGGCGAGGGAGAGCTCGACGGCGCTGTCGACCACCGCGTCGAGGTCGTCGCCCAGCCGGCCGTCGGCCCACTGCTGCGCCAGCTCGGTCATCGCGCCGGTGAACATCGTCGCGGCGACGACGACGGCCAGCGGCGGGCTCTCGGCGCGGCTCATCGCGAGGACGCCCTCCAGCAGGGCGGTCTGCGCGGCGCGGCGGCGCTCGGCCAGCACCTCGTTGCCGCGCGCCTCGGCGAACAGGACGCGTCCGCGCCGGGGGTCGTCGCTGATGAAGCTCAGCACGGCGCGGATGCCCGTGCGGGTGCGGACGTCCGGCTGGGGGCCCGCCTCGTCCAGGGCGCGGGCCAGCACGTCGCCGAGCGAGGCGGCCTCCCGGTCGTAGACGGCGGCGAGCAGCTCGCCGGTGCCGGCGAAGCCCTCGTAGAAGTAGCGCGTGTGCAGTTCGGCCTCGCGGCAGACGGCGCGGACGGTGAGGCCCGCCTCGCCCTCCTCTCCGAACAGCCGGAACGCGGCCCGGACGAGCATGGCGCGCCGCTCGTCGCGGCGCCTGCTCGCGGGGACCCCGGCCCACCGTGTGGACGCGGCCGTGCGCGTGCTCGCCATGCCGGTCACCCTACCCCCGCGCGGCCGCTCGCCCCCGAAGTCTGGACACAGTTGTACCCAGACACTTACTCTGGATACACCTGTCACCAGAATGGGCCCGGGAGTGCGGCATGTCATCGAGGACCAACATCATCGGGGCGCGGTTCGAGCGGACCTTCGACGCCGAGATCCGATCCAGGTTCTTCCGCGGCCTGGAGTTCGCCGGTCCGGAGGGGGACCCGGGCTGGTTCGGGCCCGGCAGCGCGGTCTGGTACGTCCACTCGCACCTGCCGACCCTCCTGCTCGGGCTGGTCGGCGCCGCCTACATCGAGGGCCTGGACCCGAGCATCAGCTGGATGGCCTACGACCACTCCCGCATCCCCGAGCGCGCCGATGGCATCCCGACCGGCGGCATCGACCCCGAGGGCGCGGCGGTGCGGCTCGGGCACTCCCTGTCGTTCTTCATCGGGACGGCCTACGGCTCCACCGCGACGGCCGAGCGCCTCGCCCGGACCGTCCGCGCCATGCACCACACGGTGAAGGGCACCCGCCCGGACGGGCTGCCCTACGACGCCGACGACCCCGAGTGGCTGCGCTGGAACTACGCCACCGTCGTGTGGGGGCTGGCGACCGCGCACGAGCGCTACCACCGCCGCCCGCTCAGGGGCGACGGCCTGGAGCGCTACTACCGCGAGTTCGTCCGCGTCGGCGAGGCCCTGGGCGGGACGGACCTGCCCGCCACCAAGGCGGAGGTCGCCGAGTGCCTGGAGTCCTACCTGCCCCGCCTCGCGCTCACCCCGATCAAGGCGTTCGGGACCGGCCCCAACCTGCGCGACAGCAAGGCCAGGCCGTGGGAGCCCGGCAGCCCGTTCATGGACTGGGCGGCCCGCGACATGCTGCCGGAGTGGGCGCGCAAGCTCGCCCTCTACCAGCCGCCCAACCCGGTGGCGCTGCGGTTGCGCCGGACGGCGCTCTGGGTCGCCCTCAACGCCCTGCACGACGCCACCGGGCCGCTGCCGGAGTTCCGCCAGGCGCGGGCCCGGGTCGCGGCGGGCGCGTCGGCGCCGGTCGCCTCCACCGCGCCGACCGCGCCCGACCCGGCGCTGACCCGCGCGGAGGTGGAGGCCACCGCCTGATCCGGCGCCCCCTCGCCCTGGACAGTAACCGAATGCCATTCTAGTGTTCTGGACAGGACGGAAAGCCTGGAGGGGCAATGGCGATCGCCATCAGCGACGAACACCGCGAGCTGGCACGGACGGCGCGCTCGTTCCTGCGCGACCAGAAGGCGCGGGCCGCCAACCGCGCCCTGCTGGACGCGGAGAGCGAGACCCTGCCCGCCTTCTGGACGGGCTTCGCCGCGCTCGGGCTGCTCGGCCTGCACCTGCCCGAGGAGCACGGCGGCGGGGGAGCGGGCCTGCCGGAGCTGGTCGTGGTCGCCGAGGAGCTCGGCCGCGCCGCCGCGCCGGGCCCGATGCTGCCGACGATGATCGCCTCCGCCGCGCTCGCGGCGGACGGCGACGGGGAGCGCAGGGCCCGGCTCCTGCCCGGCCTGGCGTCGGGCGCGACCCCGGCGGCCCTCGGCCTGGACGGCTCGCTCACCGTGACCGGCGGCGCCGCGACCGGGGACGCGGGCGTCGTGCTGGGCGGCGGCCTCGCGGAACTGCTCGTCCTGCCCGCCGGTGACGACCTGGTCGTGGTGCGGGCGGACGCGCCGGGCGTCACCGTCGAGGTGCCCGGGAACCTGGACCCGGCCCGCCGCTCCGCGCGCGTCCGGCTCGACGGCGCCGCCGTGGAGGTCCTCCCCGGCGCCCGCGCGCACGCCACCGCCGTCGCCCGGACGCTGATGTCCGCCGAGGCGGTCGGCGGCGCGCTGGAATGCGTCGACACCGCCACCGCGTACGCGAAGGTGCGCCGGCAGTTCGGGCGGCCGATCGCGACGTTCCAGGCGGTCAAGCACCACTGCGCGAACATGCTCGTCGCCGCGGAGCTGGCCACCGCCGCGGTGTGGGACGCGGCGCGGGCCGCCTCCGGCCCGGCCGACCAGTTCGAGCTGGCGGCGGCCGTGGCGGCGGCGCTCGCCCTGCCCGCGTTCACCGCCAATGCCGGCCTGAACATCCAGGTCCACGGCGGGATCGGCTTCACCTGGGAGCACGACGCCCACCTGCTGCTGCGCCGGGCCGCCACGCTGGAGGCGGTCGGCGACCCGCACGCGGCGGAGCGCGACGTGACCCGGCTGCGGACGGCCGGGGTCGTCCGGGAGGCGAGCCTCGACCTGCCGCCCGAGGCCGAGGCGCGGCGCCCGGAGATCCGCGAGCTGGCCCGGGAGATCGCCGCGCTGCCCAAGGCCGAGCAGCGCGAGAGGCTCATCGAGACCGGCTACGTCCAGCCGCACTGGCCGCGCCCCTGGGGCGTGGAGGCGAGCGCTGGGCTCCAGCTCGTCATCGAGGACGAGTTCCGCGCCGCCGGGGTGAAGCGCCCCCAGCTCGGCATCACCGGCTGGGTGATCCTCACGCTCGTCCAGCACGGGACCCAGGACCAGATCGACCGGTGGGTGCGCCCGGCGCTCACCGGCGAGGAGGTCTGGTGCCAGCTGTTCAGCGAGCCCGAGGCCGGCTCGGACGCGGCCGCCGTGAAGACCCGCGCCGTCAGGACGGACGGCGGCTGGATCGTCAACGGCCAGAAGGTGTGGACGAGCGGCGCCCAGTACTGCCGCTGGGGCTTCGCCACCGTCCGCACCGACCCGGACGCCCCGAAGCACTCGGGCGTCACCATGGTGGTCGTCGACATGCGTCACCCCGGCGTGGAGGTCCGGCCGCTCCGCCAGACGACCGGCGCCAGCGACTTCAACGAGGTGTTCTTCTCCGACGTCTTCGTCCCTGACGCCGATGTCGTCGGGGAGCCCGACAAGGGCTGGTCGGTCGCGCGCGCCACGCTCGGCAACGAGCGGGTCAGCATCGGCGGCGGCGTCGGGGGCCCGCCCGGACCCGACGTGTTCCGGCTCTACGCCGAGCGCGGCGACCGCGTCCCGGCGGCGGCCGAGCGCGTCGGCGCGTACGCCGCCGAGGAGCAGGCCCTCCGGCTGCTCAACCTCCGCTCGGCCGAGCGCGCCGTCGCGGGCGGCGAGCCGGGCCCCGAGGGGAACATCACCAAGCTCGTCCTCGCCGAGCACGGCCACGCCACCGCCGCCCTCCTCGCGGAGTTCGCCGGGCCCGAGACCGCGTTCGACGAGGGGCTCGGCCAGTTCGCGGGCCTGATGCGCCTCGGGTCGCGCGGCATGTCGATCGCGGGCGGCACCTCCGAGATCACCCGCAACCAGATCGCCGAGCGCATCCTCGGCCTGCCGCGCGACCCGCTGATCCGCTGACCGGTCCGGCCCCGGCGCGGTCACGCCGGGGCCGGGGCCCTGTCCACGACCGGTGGTTCAGGACCGGCGGCGGTGGCCCGTTTCCAGGGACGGGTTGCCCGTCCTGTGGTTGATGCCGGCCATGTCGGTCCCCGGCGGGACGACCTCGTCGATCGCGTCGAGGATGGCGGCGTCGAGCCGGACGTCGGCGGCCGCGAGAAGGTCCTCCAGCTGCGCCATCGTCTTCGGCCCGATGATCGTCGAGGTGATCGCCGGGTGCTCGGCGACGAACCCGAGGGCCAGGTGGGTCAGCGAGAGGCCCGCCTGCTCGGCGATCTTGCCGAGGCGCTCCACGGCGTCGTAGCGGGCCGAGGCGCTGGGGTCGGCGTCGACGGTGCGGCCGCGCCACACCGGGTTGTCCGAGGGCGCGAAGCGGGCGCCCTCGGGGGCCTGCTCGCCGCGCCGGTACTTGCCGGTGAGCCAGCCGCCGGCGAGCGGGCTCCACGGGATGACGCCCATGCCGTGCCGCCGCGCGGCGGGCAGCATGGACTCCTCGATCGACCGGGCGAAGATCGAGTACTGCGGCTGCTCGCAGACGAACCGGACGCCGCCCCGGCGCTCGGCGGCCCACTGCGCCTCGACGATCCAGTCGGCGGGGAAGGACGACGACCCGACGTACAGCACCTTGCCCTGGCGGACGAGGTCGGTGAGCGCGTCGAGGGTCTCCTCGAGGTCGGTGTCCCACTCGCGGCGGTGCATCTGGTACAGGTCGATGCGGTCGGTGCCGAGGCGGCGCAGGCTGTCCTCCACGGCGCGGACGATGTAGCGCCGCGAGCCGCCCCGCGAGTTGCGCTCCTCGCCGAGCGGGAAGAAGAACTTGGTCGCGAGGACGACGTCGTCGCGGCGGCCCCTGAGGGCCCTGCCGACGATCTCCTCGCTCTCCCCGGTGGAGTACATGTCGGCGGTGTCGATGAAGTTGATCCCGGCGTCCAGCGCCCGGTGGACGATCCGCACGGACTCCTCGTGGTCGGGGTTGCCGACGGCGCCGAACATCATCGCGCCGAGGGTCTGGGTGCTGACCTCGACGCCGGTACGACCGAGTTTGCGGTACTGCATGCGTGCTCCTCGTCAGGCGAACGCGCTGGGTTGGGCGGACGCGCTGAACGCTAGGTGCTGGAGCGCGCTCCAGGTCAAGCGCCGCTCGCCGCCTCGGCGAGCCAGTCGTACCAGGCGTCCAGGCCGTCGCCGCGCGTCGCCGAGACGGGCAGGACGAGCAGCCCGGGGCACAGCCGGCGGGCCGCGTCCCGGCAGGCGTCCACGTTGAAGTCGACGTAGGGCAGCAGGTCGGTCTTGTTGAGCAGCAGGACGTCCGCGCCGCGGAACATGTGCGGGTACTTCAGCGGCTTGTCGGCGCCCTCGGTGACGGACATGAGCACGACGCGGGCCCGCTCGCCGAGGTCGAACAGCGCCGGGCAGACGAGGTTTCCGACGTTCTCGACGAACACCGTCGAGCCGTCCGGCGGCGCCAGCGCGGCCAGCGCACCGGCCACCATCGCGGCGTCGAGGTGGCAGCCCGCGCCGGTGTTGACCTGGACGGTCCGGGCCCCGGCCGCGATGAGGCGCCGCGCGTCCAGCAGCGTCTCCTGGTCGCCCTCGATCACCGAGATCGGCCGGTCGTCGCCCAGGTCGGCGACCGTGCGCTCCAGCAGCGTGGTCTTCCCCGAACCGGGGGAGCTCATCACGTTGAGCGCGGTGATGCCGCGTTCGGCCAGCCACTCCCGGTTCCGGGCGGCCAGTTCGTCGTTGCGGGCCAGGACCCTGCGGCCCAGCGGGACGACGTGCCCCTCCTCCTCATGCCCGAGGTCGTGCCCCATGTCGTGGACGTGCCCGTGCACGCGCACCTCCCCGGCGTCGCCGTGGACGTGCCCGGGGGCCGTCAGGGTCGTCAGGCGCGCGGCGTCCCCGCCGTCGCAGCCGCAGCTCTCACACATCGTCGGCGACCTCCACCGCTTTGATCGTCAGGTCGGCGCCGCCGCTGATCACCACGTCGGCGCTGCCGCACGGGCACACCGCGAGCGGATCGCGCGCGGGGAACGAGGCCCCGCAGGCCGTGCAGTCGCCGACGCCCTCCGGCTCGGTGATGTCGAGCCGCGCGCCCTCGACGCAGGTCCCCTCGCCGGCCAGTTCGAAGCAGAAACGCACCGCGTCCGGCATGACTCCGGAAAGTCTCCCTATTTCGAGGTGGACCACCACCACCCGCGAATCGGGCAATTGGGTAGAAATTGCCGCTATGACGCTCTCCGTGACGGTCAATTCGTGCACGCGTCCTCCCGGCCCGCTTCCATTGCCCCACCGCCGTTCTGCTGCCCCGATCCCCCCAGTTCAAACGGCGTTTTTACCGAACCGAGGAAAGGGGTTGAGGCGCTTTTCGGGCGGTGTTTCGGGCCGATTCCGCAGGGCAACCGCATGGGTGATGACCTGAGCCGGCCGAGGGGGGAAGCGATGACGAGCACCGCTCCGGCGGAACCGCTCACGGACGAGATCCACATTCTGTGGACGTCCGAGGGAATGAGCTGCGACGGGGACACGGTCTCGGTGACCGCGGCCTCGCTGCCGAGCATCGAGGACGTCGTCCTCGGCGCGATACCGGGACTGCCGAAGGTGCACCTGCACAACAAGGTGCTCGCCTACGAGAACGGCGACGAGTTCATGGAGGCGTTCCGGCAGGCCGCGCGCGGCGAGCTGGCGCCGTTCGTCCTCGTCGTCGAGGGCTCGATCCCGAACGAGAACATCAACGGGGACGGCTACTGGACGTCGATGGGCAACGACCCCGAGACCGGCGAGCCGATCACTGTCAACGAGTGGATCGACCGGCTCGCGCCGAAGGCGTGGGCGGTCGTCGCGATCGGCACCTGCGCGACCTACGGCGGCATCCACGCGATGGCGGGCAACCCGACCGGCTGCATGGGCCTCGCCGACTACCTCGGCTGGGACTTCCGGTCCGCGGGCGGGCTGCCGATCGTGAACGTGCCGGGCTGCCCCGTCCAGCCGGACAACTTCATGGAGACGCTGCTCTGGGTGCTGCACCAGGCGGCCGGGCTGGCGCCGGTCATCCCGCTGGACGAGAAGCTGCGCCCGACGTGGCTGTTCGGCAAGACCGTCCACGAGGGCTGCGACCGCGCCGCCTACTACGAGCAGGCCGACTTCGCGCGCGACTACAACTCGCCGAAGTGCCAGGTGAAGATCGGCTGCTGGGGCCCGGTGGTGAACTGCAACGTCACCAAGCGCGGCTGGATGGACGGCGTCGGTGGCTGCCCGAACGTGGGCGGCATCTGCATCGGCTGCACGATGCCCGGCTTCCCGGACAAGTTCATGCCGTTCATGGACGAGCCGCCCGGGGCGAGCCTCTCCACCACGCTGCTCAGGTCCTACGGGCCGTTCATCCGGACGATGCGGTCGATCACCAACAGGGGCGCCAACCGGGAGCCGAAGTGGCGCCACAACCGGGAGCGGCTGACCAGCGGCTACCAGCCCCGCTGGCCGCACCAGTGAACGGCGGCCGCGCCGCGGGGCCGGCACGGCCCGGCCATCGGGGACACGAGCGGAGGACGGCCGCGCCGGCGGACGGCGGACGGGCCGGGGAACAGGGGCGACAGATGAAGCGGGGCGAGTCATGAAGCAGGGGACGGCGGCGCGCGGGGAACGGGCGGCCACGCAGGCGGGCCTCGTGGAGGTGGCGTTCGACCCGATCACCCGGATCGTCGGCAACCTCGGCATCTACACCAAGATCGATTTCGCGAACGGGCAGGTGGCCGAGTGCCGGAGCACCTCGTCCATCTTCCGCGGCTACAGCGTGTTCATGAAGGGCAAGGACCCGCGCGACGCGCACTTCATCACCAGCCGGATCTGCGGCATCTGCGGCGACAACCACGCGGTCTGCTCGATCTACGCCCAGAACATGGCGTACGGGATCAAGCCGCCGCCGCTCGCCGAGTGGATCGTCAACCTCGGCGAGGCCGCCGAGTACATGTTCGACCACACGCTGTTCCAGGACAACCTGGTCTTCGTCGACTTCTGCGAGCGGATGGTCGCCGAGACGAACCCGAGCCTGCTGGCGACGGCCAAGAACACCGACGCGCCGCGCGGCTCGGTCCACGGGTTCCGCACGATCGCCGACATCATGGCGGCGTTCAACCCGTTCGAGGGCTCGGTCTACAAGGAGGCCCTCCAGCTCAGCCGCATCACCCGCGAGATGATCTGCCTGATGGAGGGGCGGCACGTCCACCCGTCCACCCTGTACCCGGGCGGCGTGGGGACGGTCGCGACCCCGCAGGTGTTCACCGACTACCTCGTCCGGCTGACCCGCTGCCTCGACTTCGTCAAGCGGGCCGTCGCGATGAACGACGACATCTTCGACTTCTTCCTGGAGGCGCTGCCCGGCTACGACCAGGTCGGCCGGCGGCGGACGCTGCTCGGCTGCTGGGGCGCCTTCCAGAACCCGGACGTCTGCGACTACGACTACCGGCACATGTCCGAGTGGGGGCGGGCCGCCTACGTCACCCCGGGCGTCGTCGTCGACGGGCGACTCGTCACGACGGACCTGGTCGACATCAACCTCGGCATGCGGATCCTGCTGGGCAGCTCCTACTACGACGACTGGGTCAACGAGGAAACCTTCGTCAAGGAGGACCCGCTCGGCAACCCGATCGACCAGCGGCACCCGTGGAACCAGACGACGCTGCCGAACCCGCAGAGGCGCGACCTCGACGGCGGCAAGTACAGCTGGGTGATGAGCCCGCGCTGGCGCCACCCCCAGACCGGCGACCACCTCGCGCTCGACACCGGCGGCGGGCCGCTCGCCCGGCTGTGGGCGACCGCGCTGGCCGGCGAGGTGGACACCCCGTACGTCCGCTCCACCGGGCACAGCGTCCAGATCGACCTGCCGAAGACCCCCGGGATGCCGGAGGTCAACCTGGAGTGGAAGCCGCCGCAGTACGCCAACACGATCGAACGCGACCGGGCCCGCGCCTACTTCATCGCCTACGCCGCGGGGATGGCGCTGTACTTCGCCGAGAAGGCCCTCGACGAGGTCCGGGGCGGGCGCACGAAGGTGTTCACCGACTTCGACGTCCCGGACGAGGCGATCGGCTGCGGGTTCCACGAGGCCGTCCGCGGCGTGCTGTCGCACCACCTCGTCATCCGCGACGGCAAGATCGCCAACTACCATCCGTACCCGCCGACGCCATGGAACGCCAGCCCGCGCGACTCCTACGGCACGCCCGGCCCGTACGAGGACGCCGTCCAGGGGCAGCCGATCTTCGAGGAGAACGGCCCGGACGACTTCAAGGGCATCGACATCATGCGGACCGTCCGCAGCTTCGACCCGTGCCTGCCGTGCGGCGTGCACATGTACGTCGGCAACGGCCGGACGATCGAGAAGCGGCACTCGCCGATGTTCGGCGCCCAGGAAGAGCACTGATGGGCTGGGACGACGAGCGCGTGCGGGAGCACGTCCAGCGCCTGGAAGGGCTGCTCGACGGGCTCGACCCGGGGGCGCACCAGGCCGTCCAGTCGCTGGTGGAGCTGTACGGGGAGGCGCTCGACCGGATCGTCCGGCTCGCCGCGGACGCCTCGGCCCTGGCCGGCGACGAGCTCGTCGGCCACCTGCTGGTCATGCACGGCCTGCACCCGGAGACGCCGGACGTGCGGGTCAGGCGGGCGCTCGCCGCGCTGGAGGGGTTCCTGGCGAAGCACCGCACCTCGGTGGAGTTCGCCGGGATCGACGGGGAGGCGGTGCGGCTGAAGGTCGCGACCGAGGGGCGCGCCGCCGCGTCCCGCCCGGTGCTGGACGCCGTGGAGCGGGCCGCCCTCGCCGCGGCGCCGGAACTGGAGCGGGTCGAGATCGAGGCGCCCGCGCCGGAGAAGGTGCTGATCACCCTGGACCAGGTGCGGAGCCGCGTATGACGCCCGCGCTCTCCACTCCGCGCCTCGCGGCGCTGGCCTCGGCTCCGCCGCCTCCGGCGGGGCCGCGGGCCGAGCCCGAGGAGCGGTGCGAGCTGTGCGCCGAACCCCTGCACGGCGCGCACCGGCACCTGCTCGACCTGGAGAAGGGCGAGCTGCTGTGCGCGTGCGGGGCGTGCACCCTGCTGTTCGACGGCCGGCCGGCGGGCGGGCGGCACTACCGGCTCGTCCCGGACCGGCGGCGCGAACTGACCGGCTTCCGCCTGGAGGGCCCGCTGTGGGCGGGTCTCGGTATCCCGGTCGAACTGGCCTTCTTCTCCGTCTCGGAGACGGGAGAGGTCACCGCCCGCTACCCGAGCCCGGCCGGGGCGCTGCACGCGGTCGTGAACGCCGCGAGCTGGCGGCGCGTGGCCGAGGCCAACCCCGTCCTGGCGGAGCTTCGCCCCGACGTGGAGGCGCTCGTCGTGCACCGGGCGCGCGGCGCGGCCGAGCACTGGATCCTCCCGATCGACGACTGCTACCGGCTCACCGCCCTCCTGCGCGAGCACTGGACGGGCTTCACCGGCGGCGACGCGGTCTGGGACCGCATCGGCGCGTTCTTCGCCGAGTTGAGGGCGGCCGGCGAGAAGGCGGCGCGCACCGAGGGGCGGACAGGCACCGAGGAGAGGAGCACACGATGATCAAGGTGGGGAAGCCCGACGTGTCGCCGGACACGCCCTCGCACACGAGGGGCGTCCACGAGGGCAACGCGGTGGGCAACTACGACAAGCAGGTCGGGCACCTGCCCGACGGCACGTCCACCGCGGCGCGCTCGACGGGGATCAACCCGGGGACGCACGGTCCGATCCTCGATTCGATGCCCAATTTGTCCCCCGCATGAGCGCAGCGAACCGGGGGGTGTGGGGGGTCGTCCCCCCACCTGGAGGCACAGCATGAGCGCAGCGAACCGGGGGGTGTGGGGGGTCGTCCCCCCACCTGGAGGCACAGCATGAGCGCAGCGAACCGGGGGTGTGGGGGGTCGTCCCCCCACCTGGAGGCACAGCATGAATGGGACGCCGGAGCTGGGGCTCGATCTGCTCGGGATCGAGGGGGAGGCTTACGCGGCCACGCCGACGCTGAGCCTGCGGGTCGGGCTGCGGAGGCTGGACGGCGGGCCCGTCCAGTGCGTCCTGCTCACCACGACGGTGACGATCGCGGCGGCGCGCCGCGGCTACGACGACGCCGAGCGCGACCGGCTCGCCGGGGTGTTCGGCCCGCCGGAGATGTGGGACCGGTCGCTGCACGGCCTGACCTGGGCGCGCGTCGGCGCGACCGTGCCGACGTTCCGCGGCGGGACGGAGGTGGCGCTGTCGCTGCCCTGCGGGCACGACATGCAGGTCGCGGCCGACCGCTACCTGCACGCGCTCGGCGGCGGCGACGTCCCGCTCGACCTGACCTTCAACGGGACCGTGTTCTACCCCGGCGAGGACGGCAAGCTGCGCACCGGGCAGATCCCGTGGCATCACGAGGCCACCGGCGACCTGCCCCTCCAGGTGTGGCGGGACCTCATGGGCCGCTACTACGGCACCGCCCGCTGGCTGCGCCTGGACGACGGCTGCTTCGGCCGCCTGTCGGCCTACCGGGCCCGCCGCGCGCACTCCTCGTTCGACGACACGGTCGACGAGCTGCTGCGCCACGCCGAGAGCCGACGCGAGGAGGAAGAGTGGACCGCGTAAGAGCCATCGCGGACACCGTCCTCTACGAGGGGTACCTCCTCTGGCCGTACCGCCGCTCGGCCCTGAAGAACAGGCGGCGCTGGACGATCGGGGGCGTCTACCCGCGCGGCTACGCCGAACGGAACGGCGACCACTGGACGGTCCACGCCGAGTTCCTCCTGGAGGCCGGCCCCGCCGCCGAGGTCGAGGTCGCGCTGCGCTTCCTGCACGCGGTGCACCGCCAGGTGATGAACGGCGACACCCCGACGGACGAGATCCGCGTGGGGGACGAGATCTGCACCACCTGGCAGGAGGCCCGCGAACGCGAGATCACCAGCGGTCCGATCGCGGTCGAGCACCTCGTGCGCGCCCCTGTCCGCGTCCCCGTCGAGGCGGCCGCGGGCACCGAGGAGGAGCCCGTGAACGGCAGGGCGCCGTGCGGAGGCGGCGGGGTGCGGTTCGTCCGGTCCTGGGGACGGGTGGACGGGCATGTCGAGGTCTCGGCCGTGCCCGCCGGGGACGGCGTGGTCCGGCTGCGCGTGGAGGTCGTCAACACCGGCGCCGCCGAGGACCGCGACGGCGCCGTGCGGGCCGGGATGCTGTGCGCGCACGTCGTGGCGCGCACGGGGGGCGGCGCGTTCGTCTCGCTCACGGACCCGCCGGAGCACCTGGCCGGAGCGGCGGCGGAGTGCGGAAAGGACGGGCTTTGGCCGGTGCTCGCGGGGGAGCCGGGCAGCCGCGGCACGGTCCTCGCGGCGCCGATCGTCCTCTACGACTGGCCGCAGGTGGCGCCGGAGAGCCCCGGCGACCTGTTCGACGGCACGGAGATCGACCGGCTGCTGATCCTCAGCGTGCTCAGCCTCACCGAGGACGAGCGGCGGGAGATGGCGGCGACCGATCCGAAGGCGCGGCAGATCCTGGAGCGGTGCGGCGCGCTGTCGTCCGGCGAGCTGCTGGCGCTCCACGGGACGCTGCGGGATCCGCGGAGGGACGTGTGGTGAGCGGGGGAGACATGGGCACGGGCGGGCAGGAGACGCCACCCGGGAGCAGGGTCCGGCTGCGTCCCCGCGGGGGCGCGGACATCTTCGACCTCGCGCTGGTCGGACGCACCGCCGTCGTCGAGCGCGTCGAGGAGGACATGGAGGGCGGCGTCCACCTGGTCGTCGCGCTGGACGACGACCCGGGCCGCGACCTCGGCCCCCGCAACCAGCTCGGGCACCGCTTCTTCGTCCGGCCGGACGAGGTCGAGCCGCTGCCCGGCGCGGCGCCGGACCGCAGGGTCCTCGTCGCGGGGATCGGCAACGTGTTCCACGGCGACGACGGGTTCGGCGTGGAGGTGGTCCGGCTGCTGGAGACCCGGCGGCTGCCGCCCGGCGTGGACGTCGTCGACTTCGGCATCCGCGGCATCGACCTGATGTACGCGCTGGGCGACGGCTACGAGGCCGCGGTCCTGGTGGACGCGGCCGAGCGGGGCCACCCGCCCGGCACCGTCTCGCTGGTCGAGCCCGGCCCGGACGGCTTCGGCGGTGTCGCCGTGGACGCGCACGGCCTCGACCCCGCGCAGGTGCTGCGGCTGGCGAGGGACAACGGCCCGGTGCCGCCGCGCATCCTGCTCGTCGCGTGCGAGCCGGCGGCGCGGACGACGGACGCCACCTGGGAGATGCGGCTCAGCGCACCGGTGGAGGCGGCGGTCGAGGAGGCCGCCGCGCTGGTCGAGCGGCTGCTGGCGGAGGAATTCACGCGGGAACTCGCACAGGAGGGAGCGGGGACATGAGGAAGTGCATGGGACGGAGAGTGGAGCTCAAGAGGGGGATCTTCATCGGAGCGGGGGTGATCCGGCTGATGCTCGCGGTCCTCGCGGTCGGCGCTCTCGTGCTGTTCGTCAAGGAGTTCCCGGGGCTGCGCCGGTACCTCAAGACCGAGTCCATGTGATCGGGGACGTGGAGCGGACGCTCATGACGACGATCGAGCGGCGGCTCGCCGGCCACCTGAAGGACGCGCACGCGCTCCAGGAGCACGCCGAGGCCGTGCTGAGCGAGATGCTGACCGCGGCGGCCGACGAGCCGGAGCTCCGCCGGCCGCTCGGCCACTACGCCGAGCGGTCCCGGGCGTACACCAGGGCGGTCGAGGCGCGGCTGCGCGCGCACGGGTCGTCGCCGAGCATCGCCCGCGACGCCGGGTCGCTGCTCGCGTCGGTGGTGGAGGCCGGGGTCGGACGCGGCCACCGCGACCCGGTGAAGCACATGCGGGACGCCTACGTCGCCGTCCACCTGCAGATAGCCGCGGGAGAGACGCTGCGGCGGATCGCCGAGCGCGCCGGGGACCGGGAGACGGCGGCGATCGCGGCGGCGATGTGCGAGGACGCCCATGCGATGTCGCACGAGCTGTCGGACCGGTGGGACCTCGCCGTGGACATGTCGCTGCGCGCCCACGGCGCCGGGCACTCCCGGCCGGCCGCGGGAGGCGCGCTGTGACCGGCACCGTGGCGGAGGTCTTCGCGCGGCGCGCGGAGCCCGCCGCCGCGCTCGCGGGCCAGGCGGGCGCCATCGCCGCCGCCTGCCACGCGATGGCGGCGCGGTTCCACCGCGGGGGGCGCCTGCTCACCTTCGGGACCGGCGCCGCCGCCACCGACGCCCAGCACGTCGCGGTCGAGTTCGTGCACCCGGTGATCGTCGGCAAGCGGGCACTGCCCGCGCTGTCGCTCACCGGCGACGTCGCGACGCTCACCGGCGTCTGCGCCGGCGCGGGTTTCGACGACGTCTTCGCCCACCAGGTCCGCTGCTTCGGCGGCCCGGACGACATCGCGTTCGGGATCTCGCCGGACGGCCGCTGCGGCAGCGTCCTGCGCGCCATGGAGTGCGCCCGGGGGCTCGGCATGCTGACGGTCGCGCTGGCGGGCGGGGACGGGGGAGCGCTGGCCGGGGCGGTCGACCACCTGGTCACCGTGCCGTCCGACGATCCGCGCGTCGTGAAGGAGGTGCACGTCACCGCCTACCACCTGCTGTGGGAGCTGGTGCACGTGTTCCTGGAGCAGCCGGGCGTGCTCGACCAGGAGGTGACCGCGTGACCGGATGCACGGGCGACCACTGCGTGACGTGCGCGGACGAGGCCGTCCCGGTCCTCGTCGCGCGGCTCCTCGACGGCGCTCTCGCGGACGTCGACGTCGGCGGCGGGCGGCTCGAACGGGTCAGCGTGGCACTGGTGGACGCCGCTGTCGGCGACACGGTGCTCGTCCACGCCAAGGAGGCGATCGGGGTCGTGACGACGTGACAGAGATGCTCTATCCCTTCCTCTACGCGGGCGGTTCGGGGCTGGAGACCCTGCTGGATGACGTGCGCCGCTCGACGCGCGAGAAGGCCTGCGACATCGTCCGGCTGCGCGAGACGGTCCTGGAGGAGTACGGCGAGGACCTCGCGGCCTGCGCCGCGCGGATGGCGGGCGCGTTCCGCTCCGGCGGCCGGCTCTTCGCGTTCGGCAACGGCGGCAGCTCGACGGACGCGCAGGACGCGGCCGCGCTGTTCCTCAACCCGGGCGGGTCCGCGCGGCCGCTGCCGGCGCTGGCGCTCACGACCGACGCCGCCGTCGTCACCGCGCTGTCCAACGACATCGGGTTCGAGGTGGTGTTCGCGCGGCAGCTCGCCGCGTTCGGGCGTCCGGGCGACATCGCGCTGGCGCTGTCCACCAGCGGGAACTCCGACAACCTGATCGCCGCGCTGCGGGAGGCGGAGCGCCGCGGGATGGTGACGGTCGGGCTCGCCGGATACACCGGGGGGCAGATGGCGGAGATGTCCGGCCTGCACCACCTGTTCACCGTGCCGTCGTCGTCGGTGCACCGCATCCAGGAGGCGCAGACGACGGTCTACCACGCCCTCTGGGAGCTCACCCAGGACGAACTGGCACGGCACGAACCGGCACGGCACGAACCGGCGGGGGAGGCTTTCTGATGTGCCTGGCCATACCGGGCGAGATCGTGGAGATCATGCCGGACCGCCCGGTCGCGAAGGTGGACGTGACCGGCGTCCGCCGGGCGGTGAACACCGGCCTGCTCGACGGGGAGGGGCTCGCTCCGGGCGACTGGGTCCTCATCCATGTCGGGTTCGCCATGTCCAAGATCGATGAGACCGAGGCGCGGGCGACGCTGGCGCTGCTGGAGGGCCTCGGCGAGGCCTACGACGACGAGATCGACGCGCTGCGGGAATCGAGGATCGACTGATGCGCTTCGTCGACGAGTACCGGGATTCGGAGCGGGCGCGGGCGCTCGCGGCCTCGATCGCCTCGCTGTGCGAGCCCGGGTGGCACTACAAGTTCATGGAGGTGTGCGGCGGCCACACGCACACCATCTACAAGCACGGCCTGGAGGACTACCTGCCCGAGAGCATCTCGCTGGTGCACGGGCCGGGCTGCCCGGTGTGCGTGATCCCGATGGGGCGGGTGGACGACGCGATCCACATCGCCTCCCAGCCGGACGTCATCATGACCTCGTTCGGCGACATGATGCGCGTGCCGGGCGGCAGGGGGTCGTTCCTGGACGCCAAGGCCGCCGGGGCCGACATCCGGATGGTGTACTCGCCGCTGGACGCGCTGAAGATCGCCGAGCGGAACCCGTCGCGGCGCGTCGTGTTCATGGGCATCGGGTTCGAGACGACCGCGCCGTCCACGGCCATGACGGTGCTGCGGGCCGCCGCGGCCGGCATCGAGAACTTCTCGGTCTTCTGCAACCACGTGACGATCCTTCCGGCGATCAAGGCGATCCTCGACTCGCCGGACCTGCGCCTGGACGGCTTCCTCGGCCCGGGGCACGTCTCCACCGTGATCGGCTGCCGGCCCTACTCCTTCATCACCGACGACCACGGCAAGCCGCTGGTCGTCGCCGGGTTCGAGCCGCTGGACATCCTGCAGTCCGTGCACATGCTGCTGGCCCAGCTCGCCTCGGGCCGCTCGGAGGTCGAGAACCAGTACGGCCGGGTCGTCCCGTGGGACGGCAACCCCAGGGCGCTGGAGGCGATCTCCCGGGTCATGGAGCCGCGGCCGTACTTCGAATGGCGCGGCCTCGGCTTCATCTCGCACTCGGCGCTGCGGATGAAGGAGGAGTACGCGGCCTTCGACGCCGAGCGCGTCTTCGACATCCCGGGCGGGCGGATCGCGGACCCGAAGGCGTGCCAGTGCGGCGAGGTGCTCAAGGGCGTCCTGAAGCCGTGGGAGTGCAAGGTCTTCGGGACGGCCTGCACGCCGGAGACGCCGATCGGGACGTGCATGGTCTCGTCCGAGGGCGCCTGCGCCGCGTACTACAACTTCGGACGCTTCACCCGCGAGCGGATCATCCAGGTCGGCAGGAGCGGCGGCGGCCCGGCGGAGGACGCCGGACAGGTGAAGGAGACCGGACAGGTGAAGGAGACCGTGCGATGACCGTCCGCGAGGAGCAGGTCCTGGAGCGCATCGAGCGGGCGCGTGCCCGCAAGGCCCGGCTCCGCGAGGACGCCATCACGCTCGCGCACGGCTCGGGCGGCAAGGCCACCCACACCCTGGTCGAGGCGGTGTTCCGGGAGGCGTTCGCCAACCCGTACCTGGACCGGCTTGACGACTCCGCCCGGTTCGCGGTGAACGGCGCGGAGCTCGCCTTCACCACCGACTCCTACGTCGTGTCGCCGCTGTTCTTCCCGGGCGGCGACATCGGCGACCTGGCCGTCAACGGGACCGTCAACGACCTCGCCGTCTGCGGCGCCCGGCCGCTGCACCTGTCGGCCGGTTTCATCCTGGAGGAGGGCTTCCCCGTCGCCGACCTGCGCCGCATCACCGAGTCCATGCGGCGCGCGGCCGACGCGGCGGGCGTCGACATCGTCACCGGCGACACCAAGGTCGTGGAGCGCGGGAAGGCCGACGGCTGCTACATCAACACCGGCGGCGTGGGGGTCGTGCGCTCCCGCCTCTCGGGGGAGCTCAGGCCCGGCGACGCCGTGCTGGTGACGGGGCCGATCGGCGAGCACGGTGTCACGATCATGCTGGCCCGCGGCGAGCTCGACCTGGAGGCCGACGTCGCCTCCGACACCGCGCCGCTGAGCTGCCTGCTCGCCGACCTGGCCGACGCGTGCCCGGGCGGCGTGCGCCGGATGCGGGACGCGACCCGGGGCGGCGTCGCGACCGTCCTCAACGAGCTGGCGTCGGACGCCGGGACGTCCGTGGCGGTGGACGAGGACGCGATCCCGGTGCGGCCCGCCGTCCGGGGCGCGTGCGAGCTGCTCGGGATCGACCCGATGTACGTCGCGTGCGAGGGCCGCGCCGTGGTCGTGGTCGCCCCCGAGCACGAGGAGGCCGCGCTGGCGGCGCTGCGGGCCGACCCGCTCGGCGAGGGCGCCGCCGTGATCGGCCGCGTGACCGACGACCCGTCGGGCCTCGTCCTGCTGAGGACGGCCTTCGGCGGCACCCGCATCGTGGACCTCCTCGTCGGCGACCCGCTACCGCGCATCTGCTGAGGCGGGACGGCCCCGGCGGGCCGCGGTGAGCGCGACGAGCAGGGACGCCGCCGTCAGCGCCGCACCGAACCAGAGGACGCTCCTGACCCCGAGGTGGTCGGCGAACAGCCCGCCGAACAGCGCCCCGGCGGCGATGGAGGTGTTGTAGGCCATGGTGTTCAGCGACATCGCCGCCTCGAAGGCGTCGGGCGCGGCGGCGAGCGTCATGCTGACCTGGCACAGCTGCCAGGCACCGAAGGACACGCCCCACAGCACGAGCAGGACGGCCGGCGCGGCCGTCCAGTGCCCGATCGCGAGCAGGAGCAGCAGCGACGCCACGAGTCCCGAGCAGGCCGTCACGAAAGTGGCCCGCAGGTGCCGGGTCGCGGTGTGCCCGGCCACGAAGTTCCCCGCCGCGCCGCCGATGCCGTAGGCCATCAGGAGCCCGGTGACGGCGGCGGGGGAGGCGTTCGAGCCGTCCTCCAGGAACGGCCGCACGAAGGTGTACGCGCCGAAGTGGCCGAGCACGAACAGCACGACCGTGATCATCACGGTCCGGAGCCGGACGTTCCCGGCCGGCAGGAGGAACACCTCCCTGACCGGCACCGCGTTGCGCGACGGCAGGGACGGGATCACGGCGGCGACCGCGAGGAGCACCAGCGCGCTGAGGCCGCTCCAGATGAGGAACGTGGTCCGCCAGCCGGTGAGGTCCTCGAGGAACGTCCCGAGCGGCATGCCCGCCACCGCGGCGACCGAGATGCCGGACATCACCACCGCGGCCGCCCTGCTCGCGTGCCGCTCCGGGACGAGGCGCATCGCCATGCTCACGCCGATGGCCCAGAAGACGCCGTTGGCGAACCCCATGGCCAGCCGGGTCGCCAGCAGCAGCGGGAAGTTCGGGGAGACGGCGGTGACCAGGTTCCCCGCCGCCAGGACCGCGAGCAGCGCCGACAGCAGGACGCGGCGGTCGACGCGCCTGCTCCACGCGACGATGAACGGCACGCCGAGCCCCGCCGAGACGCCGTAGACGGTGACCATCAGCCCCGCGACGCCGACCGTGACGCCCAGGCTCGCGCTCACCGGGGTGAGGATGCCGACGGGCATCAGCTCGGTGGTGAGGAAGGCGAACAGGCTGGCCGTGATCGCCGCGACCCCCAGCCATGCCCTCAGGGCCGCGTGCGGGCGGCCCTCGGGTTCGGCCGCCTTCCCTCTGCTCTTGTCGTCCGTCGGTGCGTTCGTGTCCACCCCCGGAGTCTCACCGGGGAGCGATCAATGAGTCCAACACATGTTTGTCATCTCATTGATCTCGATCCACGATGGATCGATGGAGCTCCAGCAGATGCGCTACGTGGTCGCGGTGGCCGAGACGGCGAACTTCACCCGCGCGGCCGAGCGGTGCCGGGTCGTCCAGTCGGCGCTGAGCCACCAGATCGCCCGGCTGGAACGCGAGCTAGGCACCCGCCTGTTCGACCGCACCAGCCGCCGGGTGCGGCTGACCCCGGCGGGCGAGGCCTTCCTGCCCGCCGCCCGGCAGGCGCTCGACGCCGCGGACCGGGCCCGCGCCGAGGTGGCGGCGGTGTCGGGGGAGATCCGCGGCCGACTCGCCATCGGGGCGATCCCCACGGTGACGGCGGTGGACCTGCCGAACGCCCTGAAGGACTTCCACGTCCGCCACCCGCAGGTGCGGATCACGCTGCGCCTGGGAGGGAGCACGGAGATGGCGGAGCGGGTGCGGCAGGGCACGCTGGACATCGCGTTCCTGGGGCTGCCGCGCAGCGCGCGGCCCAAGGGCGTCCAGGGCCGTGTACTGGCACGCGGTGAACTGGTCGCGGTGGTCGCCCCCGGGCACCCGCTGGCGGAGGCGGCGGACGTCGACCTGCGCCGCCTCTCGGACGAGGTGTTCGTCGACTTCTCCGCCGGGACGGCCGGACGCGCCCAGTCGGACGAGGCGTTCGCCGCCGCCGGGGTCGGCCGGGACGTCGCCTTCGAGGTCACGACCCCGGACCTGGTGGTGCGGCTGGTCCGGCTGGGCCTCGGCGTCGGCATGCTGCCCGCCGCCTACGTCACCGGGATCGGTGACCTGCGCGTGCTCGAACTCCGCGACCCGCCCACCCGCGTGGAGCACCTGATCTGGAGCCGCCTGGGGCCCTCGCCCGCCGCCGCCGCCTTCCTGGAGGGCCTGGACGTCCCGGCGCCCCGCACGACGTCCGCCACGGGAAGGGCGCCCGCGCCCTGAGCCCCGGCCCACGGCGCTCGCCGAATGCGAGAACCGTGCCATGGGCCTTGGCTCCGGCGGCCACTACTCCACCTCGCGGCGCAACACCGGAAACTCGTCGCGGGAAAAAGGGCCGAGCGCCGGCCGAGCCCGTCTCGGGAGCCACTCTGGCGGCTTCAACCCGGGCCGGCAACGCATATCCAACGCCCCTATGGGCGGACCCGGAATCCGCTCGGCGGGCATTACCTCGCCGACAATTGGGGGACCCGGCGGCTTACGGCACTCGGGCCTGCGGTTTTCAAGTGATGTTGAAGTCCGCTTGAGCTTCTTCGCGGAGGGCGCGGGTACGCGCGGGCCATGAGAGTGGAGTCGTGCCGGCCGGTCTTCGTCCTCGGGTGCCCGCGGTCGGGGACGACGCTGCTCCAGCAGATGCTGCACTCGCACCGGCGCATCGCGTTCCCGTCCGAGACGCGGTTCGTGCACACCGCCTACGAGGCCCGGCACCGGTTCGGCGACCTCGGGCGGCCGGAGAACAGGCGCGCGCTGGCCGAATGGATCACCGGCGGCGACGGCACCAAGTTCGGGGTCCTGCGGCTGGACGCGGCCGCCGTCGTGGAGGAGATCGTGCAGGGGCCTCCGACGCTCGGGTCCGCGATCGCGGTCGTGTTCCGCGCCTACGCCCGCCGGCACGGCAAGCCGCGCTGGGGGGACAAGCGGCCGAGCTACTTCCGCCGGGTGCCGATGCTCCGGCGCATGTTCCCCGACGCCCAGTTCGTCCATCTCGTCAGGGACGGCCGGGACGCCGTCAGCTCCCTCATGCGGATGCCGTGGTTCGACGGCGACATCAACGCGGCCGCGCTGACGTGGCGGGAGGCGGTCGACACCGGAACGCGCCTGCGCGCCCGGCTCGGTCCTGCCACCTTCTACGAGTTCCGCTACGAGGACCTGGTCGCCGAGCCGGAGGGCACCCTGAGGCTGCTGTGCGAGTTCCTCGGAGAGGAGTACGACCCCGGGATGACGACGGCGTACCGGCATGCCCGGCGGACGGTGCCGTCCGAGCGGAAGTGGCACCTGCGCACGCACGAGGCCGTCAACGACCGACGGGTCGGGGCCTGGCGGGACCGCCTGGACGGCTGGGAGGCGGATCTCGTCCAGTACGTCCTCGCGTCACGGCTGCGGCGCCACGGCTATCCGCTCGCTGCGGGGGCGCGTCCCCCGGCGGCGCGGCTCGTAACTTTCCACCGGCTCGCGGCGCACCGGTGGCGGGCGCGCCATGCGGGGGCCGTCCGCGACCGGCTCGCCGAGGCGCGCGAGCCCAACCCCGTGGTCTCGTGGCTGGAGGGTCCAGTAAGCGTGTCCTGACCGACTGAGGGCCGCTGCCGAAGAGACAGACGAAGCTTGCCTGACGGTAAGGCGGGCGCGGCGGGACCGCGCGGGACCCCGCCGAAGGGGTGTCCGAAACTCTCCTGGAACGTGCCCGGGGTGAGGCCGGCGCGGTGCCGCCCCGGGACCGAGCCGGTTGGGGAACGGCGCAGGTAGCGTGCCGCGGGGCGTCCCGCGGGGGAGGACGTATCGGTGTGGCGCGCGGTGACGACGTGCCCGGCCGCGTCGGAGTTGGGCCCTAATCGGAAGTGGTTACCCGTTGGTAACATCTCGCCGTTTTTACCGTACCACTGACTCGGTTTACAGGACGGAGACACCTCCGTGTCCGATCGTTCACATCCGGATCGAGACACGCCAACCATTTGGTTGTATCTTGCGTGTTGCTCGTCTTCCGTTACCAATCGCGATTGATTCGATGATCCTCTGACAAAGGGGGAGTGGCGGTGACCCGATCGGAAACAATTTCCCACGACGAGCTGCAATCGTGGCTTCTTGACAAGATCGCCTTCTACCTCGACAGGCCTGTGGAAAACATCGATCCCGGGGTGGAACTCGCCCGCTACGGGGTCGACTCGGTGTACGCGATCAGCATCATCAGCGACATCGAGGACCACCTCCAGGTCGAGGTCGACGTGGCCGAGGCGCGGCGGCGGGAGACCGTGGCCGACCTCACCGACTACCTGCTCGACCTCGTCACGTGATGGCCGGCCGGCCCGAGGCCGGCGCCGCCGGGCCCGCCATGCCCGCCATGGTGGTGCTCGGCGACAGCGTGGCCGAGGGCCAGGACGATCCGGACCCGGCCGGCGGTTGGCTCGGCTGGGCCGGACGGCTGGCCCGTCACCTGGGAGTTCCCCGCGAGGAGATGCTCAACGTCTCCGATCCGGGCGCGACGGTCGAGGACGTGGTCCGCGACCAGCTGCCCGGCGTGCGGGAGCTGCGGCCGCGGCTGGTCGTGCTCGGCTGCGGCATGAACGACGCGCTGCGGGGCTTCGAGCCGGAGGCCGCGGCGCGGCGGCTGGCGGAGCTGTTCGGCTGGGCCCGCGGGCGCGGCGCGGTCGCCCTCGCCATCCCGGTGCCGCGGCCGCCGCTGCTGGACATCACTCCGATCTCGCAGTTCCGAAAGAAACGCACGGTGCAGCGCATTCACGACTTCAACGCCGAGCTCGCCCGGGTGTCGCGCGATTTCGGAATGGTGTTCCCGGAGCCGGAAACGGTGGCGAGAGTCGCCGATCCGGCGATGTGGAGTGCCGACGGAATCCATCTGAACCCGGATGGGCACGCCTATGTCGCGGAGGTGATGGCGCAGATAGCGGCAAGCCTGCTCGGCGAGCGGGTGAAATGATTTACGGGGGCCTGTCCAGCAGTCTGGGAGACTGATGAAAAGAGAATATTCCGTCGCCCGCGCGGTGCGTTCGCCGATGCTGCCGCTGCTCGCTCCCGTGCTGGTCGTGCAGGCATGGCGGACGGTGCGGCGGACACCGCGGCTCGACCCGGCCACCGGAGACGAGAGGGGCTTGGTCGCCGGTGCCGGCCCCGGCCGGGGCCCGGCCTTCCGGGTCGTGGTGATCGGCGAGTCCACCGCCGTCGGCGTCGGCGCGTCCCGGCACGCGGAGGCGCTGCCCGGCTTCCTGGCGGAGGAGCTGGGCGAGCGGCTGCGGCGCAGCGTGTCGTGGTCGGTCTCCGGCGAGAACGGCGCGACGGCCCGGCGCATCATCGGCGGGCTCGTCCCCCCGGCGGACGGGGCCGCGCCGGACCTGGTGGTCGTCACCGCGGGGATCAACGACCTGATCCGGCGGCGCCCCCTGCGCCGGTGGGCGGCGGACGTGACCGAGCTCGTCGCCGTCCTGCGCGGACGGTTCCCGGAGGCGGCGGTGCTCGTCGCCGGGATGCCGCCGGTGCACCGGTTCCCCGCACTCCCGCGGCCGCTCCGCTCGGTCCTCGGCGCGCGGGCGCGCGCCATGGACCGGATCATGCGGGACGCGGCCACGGCGGGCGGGGCCGTCCACGCTCCCATGGACGAGGCGATGGCGCGCGACCGGCGGCTCTTCGCGTCCGACGGCTTCCACCCGTCGGCCGCGGGCTACCGGGTCTGGGCGCGCGACCTCGCCCGCGCCGCCGTGCCCCGCGCCGCTCCCGCCCCCGCGCCCGGCCGCCTCGCAGAGGACACGCCCCCCGCCGGCGCCGTCCCGCCCCGGACGGCGGACTGACCGCACGGCAATCGAAGGGAGCAGCCCAGATGACGGTGCCCGGAACGTTCCGATCGGCGGTGGAGGCCAAGGACCTCCCCGCGATCATCGGTGCGCTGGACCCGGCCATCGAGTTCCGCAGCCCGGTGATGGTGAAGCCCTACGTGGGCCGCGACACCGTCGCCGCGCTGCTCGGCGTGCTGCTGGAGGTCTTCGAGGACTTCCACTACACCGACGAGCTGGTGGGCGTCCCCACCGGCGGGACGAACGGCGCCGGCCCGCCGGCGCACGCGCTGGTGTTCGGCGCGAAGGTGCTGGGCAAGGACGTCCAGGGACTGGACCTGCTCAGGTACGGCGAGACCGGGCTCGTCACCGGTCTGACCGTCATGGTCCGGCCGCTGCCCGCGGCGATGACGCTCGCCCGGGTGGTGGGCAGGCGCATGGAGGACCCGATGAACGCCGACGACGCGGGGGGCCCGTCCGGCGACACCGCGCAGCCATAGGGAGCCGACCCGCACAGGAGCCGCGCCCCGCGAACCGGGAGGCGCGACCCGCACAAGGGAGTCGAAGAGGAAAATGGATAGCAAGGTCCCCGCACACCCCGTGCACTCCGCCCGCCCCGCGCACTCCGCCCACGGGGCCCACGCCGAGAACCCCGCCCACCCCGCGCATTCCGTCCACCAGGGCCGTTCCGAGAACCCCGCGCCCGAGAGCCGCGCACCTGAGAACCCCGCCCCCGACAGTTCCGCTTCTGAGAGTTCCGCCCCCCAGAGTTCCGCTTCCGAGAGTCCGGCTTCCGAGAGTTCCGCGACCGAAAGGCCGCCGCGCGAGCGGCTGGCCCCCGCGCACGGGATCGCCGCCGACCTGGACGGCTACCTCGGCGACCCGATGGACGACGAGGCCGGGCCGTTCTCCTACAAGGCCATCGTGGAGGCGGAGGAGCGCGACGAGCTCCCGCCGGGCGCGGTCGACGCCGTCCGGGCGTGGGGTTTCCCGAAGTACCTGGTGCCGAGCGGGCTGGGCGGACGGCTGACGACCCTCGAGGAGCTGTTCTTCGTCACCCGCGGCATCTCCCGCCGCAGCGTGACCGTCGCGGTCATGTACGGTTCCGGGCTCCTCGCGGTGAACCCGGTGTGGCTCTGGGGTGACGCCTGGCAGCGCAGGACCGTCGCGGACGGGGTGCTGCGCGGCGACCTGGCCTGCTTCGGCGTCTCGGAGGCCGACCACGGCAGCGACGTGATGGCGTCGGAATCCGAGGCCGAGATCCAGGGCGAGGAACTGGTCCTGACCGGTGTGAAGTGGCCGGTCGGCAACGCCACCCGCGGACGTTTCGTTACCACCTATGCCAAGACGGGCCCGCGCGACTTCTCCCTCATCCTGGTCGACAAGCGGGAACTGGACCCGGCCGCCTGGTCGACGCTGCCGCCCGTCCGGACGGTCGGGCTGCGCGGCCACGACCTGTCCGGCGTCGCGTTCTCCGGGGCGCGGCTGCCCGCCGAGCGGGTGATCGGGCGGCGCGGCTCGGGGCTCGTCCAGACGCTGAAGACCCTGCAGATCACCAGGACCGCGATCGCCGCGCTGTCGGTCGGGACGATGGACGCGGTGGTGCGCATCGGGATGGAGTACGCGCGGCAGCGCACCCTGTACGGCTCGGACATCTACAAGATCCCGGTCATCCGCGACCACCTGGTCAAGGCGCACCTGGACCTCCTCATCGCCGAGTGCGTCGCGATCCCGGTGGCGCGCTGCCTGACGGTCGCCCCCGGGCGGCTCAGCCTGTGGTCGTCGATCGCGAAGTACTTCGTGCCCGTCCTCGGCGAGGAGGTCGTGGCCAGCATCGGGACCGTGCTCGCCGCGCGCGGCTACCTGCGCGAGGGCGTGGCGCACGGGGTGTTCCAGAAGCTCCAGCGCGACCACGCGATCGCGAGCATCTTCGAGGGCACCACGCACGTGAACCTCGCCAACGTCGCGGGCCAGCTGCCCTACCTCGTCGACCCGCCGGCGGAGACGGGCCGCGAGGACGAGCTGCTCGCCGACCTGTTCTGCTGGACGCGGACACCGCCGCCCTGGGAACCCGACGGCCGCCTGCTCCAGCTCACCAACGAGGGGCGCGACGAGGTCGGCCAGCGGTTCGAGGAGATCTCCGAGGAGGTGCTGGCGGCGGCGAACGCGCACGCCGCGCCCGGCGTCGCGGCCGAGCTGAAGGACCTGGTGTCCGCCATCGGGACCCTGCGCGCCAGGATCGAGCAGGGCATCCGCGCGAACGAGGGCGACGCCTCGTCGGTGGCGGCCCTGACGCGGGCGAGGCGGTACTGCGAGCTGCACGCGATGACCTCGTGCATGCTCACCTGGCTGCACAACCGGAGCGTGTTCGGCGGGCTCTTCGAGGAGGGCCAGTGGCTCGTCCTGTGCCTGCAGCGGCTGCTCCAGCGGGCGCAGCCCGACACCGTCCTGTCCGAGGACCTCCTCCCGCCGCTGGAGGAGGCGATGTTCGCCGCCACGGGCGAGCGGCGCTGGTTCTCCCTCCTCTCCCTCACCCCGCTCTCCTCCTCCCTCCTCCCTGCGACCGGGGACGAGTGACACCCATGACCGGGGCACCGGAGACCACGGGGCACGCGGACTTCGTGTCGCTCGTCCGGGCGAACGTCCGGACGCACGGCGACGACCGCTCCTTTACCTTCATCAGCGAGGAACCGGGACGGAAGTACAAGGAGAACGTGCTCGGCTTCGCCGAACTCGACCGCAAGGCCCGCGCGCTCGCCTGCCGCCTGGAGGCGCGCGGCCTGCGGGACAGGGCCGTCCTACTCCTCTACCCGGAAGGGCTGGAGTTCCTGGCGGCGTTCCTCGGCTGCCTGTACGCGCGCGTCGTCGCCGTCCCGGCCCCGCTCCCGGACCTGGACGCGGGGAGGTTCGGCCGCACCCGCCGGATCATCGAGGACGCCGACGTCGCGCTCATCCTCACCGACACCGCCCACCGCGCCACCCTCGACGCGTGGCTGTCGGCCGCCGGGCTGAAGGGGCGCGTCCACTGCCTGGACACCCAGGCGGGCAAGGACACCGATCCCGGCGACTGGGTCCCGCCGGAGTGCGGCCCCCGCACCCTCGCCTTCCTGCAGTACACCTCGGGGTCGACCAGCGAGCCGAAGGGCGTCATGGTCACCCACGGCAACCTGCTGGCCAACGGCGAGGAGATCAAGCGGCGCATCGAGGGGTCGTCGGCCACCGTGGGCGTCGGCTGGGTGCCGCACTACCACGACATGGGCCTGGTCGGTCAGTTCCTCCAGCCGCTCTACCTCGGCTGCCGGTACGTGTTCACCTCGCCGATCACCTTCATCAAGCGGCCCGTGCTGTGGCTGGAGCTGATCACCCGGCACCGGGGGACGATCACCGTGGCGCCGAACTTCGGGTACGAGCTGGTGCTGCGCCGCGTCACCGACCGGCAGATGGAGGGACTGGACCTGTCCTCGCTGACCGTCGTGAAGAACGGCGCCGAGCCCGTCCGGGCCGCGACGCTGGAGGCGATGGCCGAGCGGTTCGCCCCGGTCGGGTTCCGTCCCTCGATGTGGATGCCCTGCTACGGGATGGCCGAGACGACCCTGCTCATCACCGGCGCGCCCCTCGGCGGCGGGCCCGTCGTCCGCGACTTCGACGCCGACGCCCTCGCCCGGAACGAGGCCGTCCCCGCGAGCGAGACCGTCCTCGCGAACGATGCGGTCCCCGCAGATGGTGCGGCCCCCGCAGCTGACGCGGCCCCCGCGAACGACGCCGTGGCCGCGCACGGGGCCGCCGTGCCGGACGCGGTCCCGGCCCCGGACGGTGCCGCCGCCGAGGAGGGGCGCCGCGCCAGGCGGCTCGTCAGCAGCGGGCGGCCGGTCATCCTCGACGTCCGCGTCGTCGACCCCGACACCCGCGCCGAGCGGCCGGAGCGGCGGGTGGGCGAGATCTGGGTGCGCGGCGGCAGCGTCGCCCGCGGCTACTGGGAGAGCCCCGAGCAGACCGAGGCCGTCTTCCGCGCGCGCACGGCCGCGGGCGAGGGCCCCTTCCTGCGGACGGGCGATCTAGGCTTCGTCGCCGACGGCGAGCTCTACGTCACCGGCCGGCTCAAGGACCTGATCATCGTCAACGGCCGCAACATCCACGCGCACGACATCGAGGAGGTGGCGCGGGCGGCCCATCCGGCCGCCCTGCACGGCGCCGCCTTCGCGATCGACGCCGCCATCGACCCCGACGTCGGCCCGGGGCGGCCCGGCGCCGGCCCCGGCGGCGGGGACGCCGTCGACGCGAGCCGGGAGCAGGTCGTCGTCGTCCAGGAGATCAGCACCCGCGCCGCGGCCGGGACGCCCCTGGAGGAGGTGGCGGCGGTCATCAAGACCCGGGTCGCCCGCGCGTTCGAGCTGCCCGCCGTCAGCGTCGTGCTGGCGGCGCGGGGCTCGGTCCGGCGGACGACGAGCGGGAAGATGCAGCGCAGGCTGACCCGCGAGGCGTTCCTGAACGGCCAGATCACCGAACTCGCCGGCGCCCTCGAACCGGGCGTCGCCGGCCTGCGCGGGGCGCGCGCGTGACCGCCGGTGCGCGCCGCGCCGGCGCCCGTCTCTTTCGCGCGCTTCGGGCGTCCCATTCGAAGATCGTCCAAATTGGTGCTGACCAATCATAGTCAAAACGATGACTAATCATGTCGTTGGCTGATAAAGTCGGGCATACCCTGAGTCAAGGCGGGGAGAGATGGCCGATGGCGCTACGTCACGCGGTGCTGGCGGCGCTGCTCGACGGCGAGTACAGCGGCTACCAGCTGGCCAAGATCTTTGATTTGTCGGTCTCCAACTTCTGGCACGCCGTACCGCAGCAGCTCTACTCGGAGCTGTCGAGGTTGGAGACGGAAGGCCTGATCAGCGGGCGGCAGATCATCCAGCACGACCGGCCGAACAAGCGCGTGTACACCGTCACCCAGGCCGGCGTCGACGAGCTCGAACGGTTCGCCGTGACCCCCGCCAAGCCAGGGATCATCCGCGAGAACCTGCTCGTCATGGTCCAGGCCGTGGACCACATCACGGCCGACTCGGTCATCGCGCAGCTGGAGGACAGGGCGGTGGCCTCGGCGGCCAAGGTCGAGGTCTTCGAACGCACCCTCAAGCACCTGCGCGGCGACCTCGACGAGGAGTCCTTCCTGCGCACCGGGTCCCCCCTCGGGCCCTACCTCACGTGCCTGCGCGGACGCCGCTTCGAGCAGGAGAACTACGACTGGTTCACCAGCACCGCCCGGCTGCTGCGCGCCCGGGCGGGCACCCAGGCCGAGGGGAGCGGCCCGCCATGAGCCGGCCGGGTCCCTCGCACGCCGTGCCACCGTCTGACCGGACAGCGGCGGCACCGGCACCAACCCCCCACGCCCACCCCAGCCTCGCACCCCGGCCAGGCTGGATCAGGGCGGCACGCCTTAGTCAAGGAGGCGTTCATCATGTCGGGCGACCACCACACCATCGAACTCCCTAGCACCCCACTCCCGAGCCACCTGACCACCACCGCGCCGCACGCGGCGTCACCGAACGGCACGGCGCCGAACGGGCTGCGGGGCCTGGACGAGCCCGCGGCGGTCCTGCTGGGCGAGCTGACGCTGCCCGCCGAGCGGGAGTCGGTGCCGAGGGCACGGCGCTTCAGCCGGTCCGTCAGCACCGCGTCCGGCATCGGGCACATCGCCGAGGACGCGGAGGTGCTGGTGTCCGAACTGGTCACCAACGCCGTCCGGCACGCACCGGTACCCGGTGGGGCGCTGTCCCTGCGGCTGCTGCGCGCCGGGACCCGGCTCCGCATCGAGGTGCACGACCAGAGCACCGCCGCCCCGGCGGCGCGGCCGGTCGACCTCATGGAGGAGACGGGCCGCGGCTGGTTCCTCGTCGCGGTCATGGCGGACGGGCACGGCACCGACCACACCGCCTCCGGCAAGGCGGTCTGGTGCGAGGTGCGCGCCTGGCCGCGGGACGAGCACCCCGGCCGCTGAGCATCTCCCGCGCACCCCGGTACGGCGATGGGAAATGCCATGCCTGCTAACGCCATGCCCGCAGACCGGTGGCCCGCCGGCCACCGGCCCGACCACGGGCCCGCCGACCAGCGGCCCGCCGACCAGCAGTCCGTCGACCGCAGAGCCTTCGAGGAGGGGGTCTTCGCGCAGCGTCCCGCCGACCAGGGGCCCGTCGAGGGGCCCGGCGACCAGCGGCCCCGGCAGGACGAGCCGGACGGCCGGCGGCCCGCCGATCCCCGCCGTCCCCCGGACTACTACCGGGAGGACGGGCGGCGCGCCACGGCCGAGGAGGCACAGCGGCTGCTGCTCGACGTGCGGGGGCGCCTGCTCGCGCAGGACGTCATCCGCGTCGGCGCCGTCGTCGTGGTCGTCTCGACCTGGTTCACCGTGATCGACCTCGGACTCGCGGCGAACGGAAGGCCGCTGCTGTGGCAGACGATCGTGTCCGACCACGCGATGCACGCGGACATCGGGCAGTACACCACGCGGGAGAAGGCCCTGCGCGGGCACGCCCAGGCCGTCGCCATGATCACCAGTCGCCTGCGCGGCCTGGTCGCCCGCGCGGCGCTGGACGAGGCGCGCCCCTGACCCACCACCCCCGACACACGGGCCACCCCCGACACACGGACCGGCATGCGCGGCCCGTCCCCGGCTAGAGGTAGTGATCTCGATGTCCCGCACCAAAACCCGTGACGAAGCGTCCGGCAGGCCCCGGCGCAGGCGCCCCATCCGGCTGCGGATCACGGCGCTGCTGCTGGTCCCGCTGGTGTCGCTCATCGCCCTGTGGGCGTTCGCCGCCAACATCACGCTCGGCGACGCGTTCGACAAGTACGACTTCTCGACGACGTACGAGAAGGTCGGCCTTCCCGGCATCTACCTGGTGAACCAGCTCCAGGCGGAGCGTTCCCTCAGCGTCGTCGCGCTCAGCACGCGCGACCCCGCCGACCGGCAGAAGTTAGGCGGGCAGCGCGCCCGGGTGAGCGCCGTCGACAAGGCGTTCCGCTCGACCGCGCTCTCGCCCGACGCGCGGGACGCGGCCCGACCGGAGACCAAGAAGCGGCTCGCCCAGGCGGTCAGGGCACTGGACCGGCTGCCGCAGCTGCGCGCCAGGGTCGACTCCGGCCGGGTCCAGCCGCTGGAGGTCATCAACTCCTACAGCGTCCTGCTCGACCAGGTCATCAAGGTCTTCGACGGCCTGGTGACGGTCAACGACGTCGCCATCTTCACCCAGGGCCGCGCGCTGATCGGCATCGGCAACGCCCGTGCCTACATGCTCCGCGAGGACTCGCTCGTCATCGCCGCGATGGCGCGCAACGGGCGGCTCACCGCCGCCGAGCACACCGCGTTCGTCCAGTGGGCCGCGGAGGGGCGGCGCGAGTTCGAGGCCGGGCTCGCCGACCTGAACGAGCAGATCCGGGGGCCGCTGGCCCGGCTCGTCGCGTCCCCGGAGTTCCAGCGGTACCGGGCGGCCGAGGACGCGATCGTGAACGCGCGCGGCGACCGGCTGCCGCCCGAGGCCGCGGACTGGCAGGCCACCACGCAGCTGCTGTCGCAGGCGTGGGGGCAGAAGGTCACCGAGGCGAGCCTCGCGCTCAACGAGATGGCCAAGCCGATCGGTGAGCGGATCGTCATGCGGCTCGTCCTGGCGGGCGGGTTCGGACTGCTCGCGGTGATCGCCTCGATCGTGCTGTCGCTGCTGGCGGCGCGCAGCCTGTCGCGCGAGCTGCGGGGGCTCCAGCGCGCCGCGCTGAAGCTCGCCGAGGACCGGCTGCCCGGCGTGGTCGCCCGGCTGAGACGGGGCGAGGAGGTGGACGTGGACGCCGAGGCCCCGCCGCTCGTCATCGGCAAGACCCGCGAGGTCGCCCGCGTCGGCGACGCCTTCACGAAGGTGCAGCACACCGCGATCGAGACCGCCGTCCGGGAGTCCTACCTGCGGCAGGGCATCAGCCGCGTGTTCCTCAACGTCGCGTGGCGCAGCCAGTCGCTGCTGCACCGGCAGCTGCGGATGCTGGACGAGATGGAGCGCGACGCCTCCGACCCCAAGGTGCTGGAGGACCTGTTCCGCCTCGACCACCTCACCACCCGCATGCGGCGGCACGCCGAGGGCCTGGTCATCCTGTCCGGGACGTCCCCGGGGCGGGGCTGGAGCCGGCCGGTGCACGTCGAGGACGTGCTGCGTGCCGCGGTCGCCGAGGTCGAGGACTACACCCGGGTCGAGATCGTCGTGGTCTCCGGGCAGGCCGCCGTGATCGGCGAGGCCGTCGCCGACATCATCCACCTGCTCGCCGAGCTGATCGAGAACGCCACGGTGTTCTCGCCCGCGCCCACCGAGGTGCTCGTCCGCGGCGAGATGGGCGCGAACGGGTTCGCCGTCGACATCATCGACCGGGGCATCGGGCTCGACCAGTCCGAGCTGGACGCGCTGAACCTGCGGCTGTCGCGTCCGCCCGAGTTCGACCTGGCCGTCACCGACCGGCTCGGCCTGTTCGTCGTCGCCCGGCTCGCCGGCCGGCACGGCATCAGGGTCGCGCTCCAGCCGTCCCTGTACGGGGGCGTCAGCGCCGTCGTGCTGATCCCGCGCCAGTTGATCGTGGACGTCGACCAGCCCGAGGACGAGGACGGCGCCGCCCAGGCCGGGCCCGCCCAGCAGCGGGGTGCGGCGGCCGTGAACGGATCGCTGCGGCCGTGGCCCCCGCCTCCGGCGCCGTCGTCCACCGCGACGCTCAACGCGCCGGTGTACGACACGGCCACCGTCCAGGACATGGGGCCGGCCGACCCGGCCTCGACGGACACGGCGCCCAACGCCGCCCTGACCAACGGCGCACCGCCCAACGCCGCACCGCCCAACGGCATGGCGCCCCACGGCACGGCGCCCCACGGCACGGGGCCGGTCGGCGAAGCGGCGCCGCCAGAGACGCCGGTGTCCCTCCCCGAATGGGCGAGCGAGGAGAGGCCGGACCAGAACGCGGCGGTGGGGTTCGACGGCGGTGACCAGACCCCGACGCCGTTCGGCACCCCACCGCCGCACGGTCCGCCGCCGTCGCGGGGGGCGCCGCCGCCGACCGGCGCCGCGCGCCCCTTCCAGGCGGCGGGCCCCCACGCCCCCGCCTACGGCGGCGGAGCCTACGGGGGAGCGGCGGGCCAGTACGGCGCGCCGGCGTCCTTCGGCGACACCGGGTTCGGCGAGCCCCCGTACGGCGAGCCCCCGTACGGCGGGGCGCCGTTCGGGGACGCGCAGGCGCGGGCGGCCGGCGGCGGGCGGGTCCCGCTGCCGCGCCGGGTGCGCGGCGGGAGCCTGGCGCCCCAGCTGCGCGAGGCGGCCGCCTACGAAGAGACGAACCCCTACGAGGAGACCGGACCGTACGGAGAAGAGTCCGCCGCCACCGGGGACGCGATCGCCGCCTGGGAGGAACGGTCGGCGGAGGCGTCCCGGGACCTGTTCGCGTCCCTGCAGGCGGGCTGGCTCCGCGGCCGGGACGAGGACGAGGCACCAGAGGGACCCGCGGACGGCATGGAGGGAAGATCATGACCTATCAGGGAGTCGCCGCCGAGCTCAACTTCCTCCTCGACGACCTGGTCGACCGGGTCCCGCAGATCCGGAAGGTGGTCGTGCTGTCCCGGGACGGGCTCGTCATGGGCATGTCGCGCGGCGTCGGCCGCGAGGACTCCGAGTACCTCGCGGCCCTCGCCGCCGGGTTCCACAGCCTCGCCGTCGGCGCGCGGCCGCAGCTGGACTCCGGCGAGATCCGGCAGACGCTCGTCGAGATGGACAAGGGCCTGTTCTTCGTCGTGCCCGCCGGCGCCAACAGCTGCCTCGCCCTGCTGAGCGAGGTCGGCGCCAACGCGGGCCTCGTCGCCTACGAGATGACGATGCTGGTCAAGCGCGTCCACCGGCAGCTGTCCACCGGCCTCAGGAACGGCGCCCCCGGGACCGGACCCAGGTGACCCGCCATGGACCCCAGTAGCGGGCCCGGTGCTCCCCGGGGTCCCGGCCGGGAACGGTGGCTCGACGCCGCCGCCGGACCGATCGTCCGCCCCTACGCGGTGACGCGCGGCCGCACCCGGCCGAGCGGCGAGCCGCTCGACATCGTGGCGATCCTCGTCGCGACCGGGCGGCCGCCGCCCGAGCCCGGCCGGCTCTCGCGCCAGCAGCGCGGGCTGCTGGCGCTGTGCCGGCGCCCGCACGCCCTCGCCGACCTCGCCTCGGACCTGGACCTGCCGTTCGGCGTGATCCGGGTGCTGGCCGGCGACCTGATCGACTCCGGCCTCCTGGAAGTCCAGCGATGGTCCCCCGCGCCGTCGCCGACCGGGCAGTTCGGCCAGGCGACCGCGCTCCAGCCGCACAACGACCCGAACCTGCTCAGGAGGGTGCTCGATGAACTCCGCGCGCTCTGACGCCCCGCCCCCCGCCACCGCGGAACCGGACGAGCCCGACGACCGGGCGGACGGCCCGCGCGTCGCGCTGAAGATCCTCGTCGCCGGGGGGTTCGGCGTCGGGAAGACGACGCTGGTCGGCGCGGTCAGCGAGATCCGGCCGCTGCGCACCGAGGAGGCGCTGACCGACGTGAGCGTCGGCGTCGACGACCTCGACGGCGTGGCCGCCAAGACCACCACGACCGTGGCGATGGACTTCGGCCGGATCACGCTGCGCGACGGCGTCGCCATCTACCTGTTCGGGACGCCCGGCCAGGAGCGGTTCTGGTTCATGTGGAACGAGCTGTCGCGCGGCGCGCTCGGCGCCGTCGTCCTCGCCGACACGCGGCGGCTGATGGCGAGCTTCGCCTCGATCGACTACTTCGAGCGCAAGGGCACGCCGTTCGTCGTCGCCGTCAACTGCTTCGACGACGCCGACCGCTACGAGCCGCCCGAGATCCGGACGGCGCTCGACATCGACCCCCACGTCCCCATCCTGCTGTGCGACGCGCGCCGGACCGTGTCGGCGAAGCAGGTGCTCGTCTCGCTGGTCGAGCACGCGCTGCGGCTCGCCGGGGGCACCCGGCACGCGTAGTCTCAAAGTCCCGGCTGTGTTTATTCAGTCCCGGCCCACTTCGCTCGCCTGGCGGCTGTGTTTACTCAGTCCCGGCCCACTGCGCTCGCCTGGCGGCTCGCTGCGTGACCGTGCCTGGGCGAACGCGGCATCGCTTCGCGATCTGCCCGGCTCCGCTCGCCTCCGGCTTCGCTCCACCGGGCAGGTCACGCGTTCGCGCGCGTAGGTGCGGCCACTTCGCGGCTGGGCCTGGTCGCCGGTCAGCCTCCGGTTCTGCCGGGCTCGCCGTCCGCCGTGCTGGGCGGGCCCATGACGATCTCGTCCACCGCCACGTCATGGCCGTCCGCGCATCTGACCTGCGCCGTCACGCGCTCGTCGCAGCGGGCGTGCGTCAGCATGACCTGGCGGCCCTCCTCGTGGGGGAGGTAGGTCTCGCCCCACTCCATGAGGCTGACGAGGGTGGGCGCGAGGTCCAGGCCCATCTTCGTCAGGTGGTACTCGTAGCGCGTGCGCTGCCCCGGCTCCTGGTAGGGCTCCCTGGTGAGCAGGCCGGCGTCGACGAGGTGCCGCAGCCGGGCGGTGACGGCCGACTCCGTCATGCCGAGGTTGCGGACGAAGTCGCCGAATCGGTTGGTCCCGAAGAAGGCCTCGCTGAGCACCAGCACCGCCGACGGCGGGCCGAGCGCGGCGAGCGTCCTCGCGACCGGGCAGTTCTGCATCGACCAGGCGTCGCGGTCGGCGAAATGCCCTTCCAGTGTGATTGTCACCGTTCCACTATAAACCTGCTGACTTTGCTTGACCAAAGTCAGGGCGCTCGCTAGCCTCCCTGACTATGGTGGAACAAAGTCAGGTGCGCGGCGCGGGACGGGTCCGCAGGGGCCCGGTGCTCGCGGTGCTCTCCGTCGCCTCCTTCATGGCGGGCCTCGACCTGTTCATCGTCAACGTGGCGTTCACCGACATCGGCCGCGACTTCGCCGGGGAGTCGATGGCCGACCTGTCGTGGGTGCTCAACGGATACGCGATCGTCTTCGCCGCGCTGCTGGTGCCGCTCGGCAGGCTCGCCGACCGCTACGGCCGCAAGGCGGGCCTCCTGCTCGGTCTCACCGTCTTCACCCTCGCCTCCCAGGCCTGCGCCGCCGCCCCCTCGCTGTGGTGGCTCGTGGCCTTCCGCGTCCTGCAGGCCGCGGGAGCCGCGGCGCTCATCCCCACCAGCCTCGGCCTCCTGCTGTCGGCGTTCCCGGCCGAGCGCCGGGGCGGCGCGGTGCGGATCTGGTCCGCGGCCTCGGCGATCGCCGCCGCCGCCGGACCCGCGGTCGGCGGCGTCCTCGTCGACGCCTCCTGGCGCTGGGTGTTCGAGGTCAACGTCCCCATCGGGATCGCGGCGGTGCTGCTCGCGGCCCGCCTCGTCCCCGACTCGCGCGAGGGCCGGTCCGCTCGCGTCCCCGACCTCGCCGGCACCGCCGTGGCGACCGCGGCGATCGCGCTGCTGGCGCTCGGCCTGGTGAAGATCAACGACTGGCCGGGCGAGCGGACCACCATCGTGGTCGCCGTCGCGCTGCTCGCGCTCACCTGGTTCTGGCTGCGCTCCCTGCGCCACCCGGCCCCGGTGATCGAGCCCGCGCTGCTGGCCGTCCGCACCTTCTTCTGGTCCAACGCCGCGGTGCTGCTGTTCACCGTCGCGTTCGCCGCCAACCTGCTGCTCGGCGTGCTGTGGATGCAGCAGGTCTGGCACTACACGCCCATCCGCACCGGGCTCGCCGTCGCGCCCGGGCCGCTGATGGTCCCCGTCATGGCGCTCATCGCCGGCCGCCTCGCGGCGCGCGTCCCGGTCGGCCTGATCACCGCCGTCGGATGCACGCTCTGCGCGTTCGGCGTCGTCATGATCGCGATGAGCCTCGGCCCGGAGCCGGCCTACGCGACGCAGATGCTGCCGGGCTGGCTCATCGGCGGGACGGGCGTCGGCCTGGCCCTGCCCACCATCCTGTCCGCCGCGGCGGTCGAGCTGCCGTCCCACCGCTACGCCACGGGCAGCGCCGTGGTGAACATGAGCCGGCAGATCGGCGCCGTCCTCGGCGTCAGCCTCGCCGTCGCGGTCCTCGGCACCCCGCGCGGCTACCCCGAAGCCCACACCGCCTACGTCCACGCTTGGCTGATGGTCGGCGCGTTCATGGTGATCGCCGCGATCGCCGCCCTTGGCATGACCCCGCGCCGGCTCCGGCCGTCCAGTCCCGTCCCCGAGCCAGAAACGGAAGTGATCGCCCGCGCCTGATACCCCTCCTTGACACGGGAAACGGGCGAAGCCTTGACCCGGACCGCGAGGCCCGGTTCGTCCGTACCCCGCACAGCAGGCACCTCATCCGGAGAGGTGCCTGCTGTATTTATTGTGTTTTTTTGGGCGGTCGGCGCCTTGGGGGCGCCGACCGCCCAAAAAAACACGTGCGATTGCTGCATCGCCTCGGCTCGCCTGGCGGCTCACTCGGCGATCAGGTTCTCGCAGGCTCGAACCTGGCTTCGCTCGCAATCGCGGTGGTTTGGGTTGTTGGTGGTTGCTGTAGTGGTCGGGGTCTTCGCGTCCGGTGGTTGCGGGTGTCGCGTCCGACGGTTGCGGGTTCGCCTCGGTTCGCCTGGCGGCTCACCTGGCAAGCGGGACTGTTGCGAAGTGGCTCGGCCCCGCGCGCGAACGCGTGACCTGGCCGGTGCCGCGAAGCCGGAGGCGAGCGGCACCGGGCAGATCGCGAAGCGATGCCGCGTTCGCCCAGGCACGGTCACGCAGCGAGCCGCCAGGCGAGCGGAGTGGGCCGGGACTGAGTAAACACAGCCGCTAGGCGAGCGGAGTGGGCCGGGACTGTTGAAAACACAGCTTATTCGTCGGTGAAGGAGAGGATGTCGCCGGGCTGGCAGCCTAGTTCTCGGCAGAGGGCGCTGAGGGTGGTGAAGCGGATGGCCTTGGCGCGGCCGTTCTTCAGGATGGAGAGATTGACGGGTGTCACGCCTACGCGTTCGGCCAGCTCGACTAGGGTGATGCCTCGCTCGGCCAGGACGGCGTCCAGGTGGACGGTGATCTGGTGGGGGTCCTCGGGCGGCATCAGACCAGGCCCTCGGTGTCCTCGCGCAGGCGGGTGCCGTGGCCGAACGCTCCCGCCAGGGCGGCTATGAGGATGGCCAGGACGACGGTCGAGGCCTGGACCGTGAAGCCGATCTCGATCGCCGACTCCAGCGGGGTGCCGCCGACCAGCGCGTCCGTGGTGAGCATGTCCAGGGCGGGGGCGGCGATGCCCAGCAGCAGGACGGTGGTGGAGATCGTGAAGAGCCGCCGCATGTTCGCCGGGACGAACACGTCCCCGGAACGGAACGTCGAGGCCATCCGCATCAGGAGCGACAGGATCACGATGATCAGCACGCCGCGGGCGACCTCGGGGGCGGCGAGCAGCACGCGGTCCCGCAGTCCGGGGTCGCCGAACGCCAGCTCGGCGTGGTGGGTGCCGCGCAGGGTCGCTCCGCCGGAGGCGAGGTGCGGCACCTGCGCGGTGGTGTCGAGGCGGACGTCGCGGGTGTCGACCGGCGGGAAGGGGCCGGTCACGCCGAGGACCGGGAAGAGGACCTGGAAGAGCCCGACCAGCAGCAGGCCGAGCCCGATGACCAGTTCCAGGATCTGGCTGTCGACTCGCGTCCAGAGCGTCTTGAGGGCCATGCGCGTCTCCTTGAGGGGGGCATATCGTTTTTCGATAGTAACGATAAACGATATGTCGCTGTCAAGGCCTCGGCCGTGAAGGGGTGCGGAGGCGAGCGCTGCGGTCAGACGGGCGCGCCGTCGAGGATCAGGCGCAGCTCCTCGGCGCGGCCGCCGGCGATCGCGCCCTCACGGGTGCGGGTGGCGATCTTGTGTCTCAGGCCGGCGACGTCGGCGCGGACGCGGTCCAGGCTGCGGCCCCGGCGGTCGAGGATCCCCTCGATCACGTTGCCGAGGTCGAGGCCCACGTCGTCGCGGACCTCCCCGGCGGCCACGCCCTCGTCCACGGCGCGGCGCAGCCTCAGCAGGGCGTCGTCGACGCCCCTTCCGGGGGGTGGTGTCGACCTGGCGGGCGGTTTCCCGGGGGACGTCGTCGGCGGGGTGTACGGGGGAGGCGGGTCCGAGGGGATCGACTCGGGTGGTCGCCAAGGGGTCGCCGCGCTCGACGGTGCGGACGGGGAGGCCGCCTGGAGCGGGAGCAGCCGTCCGGCGGAGCCGTCCCGGCTGGAGACGGTGTCGCCGATCCCGAGGACGAGCACGGTCGCCGCCACGATCGTGGCGGCGACGCCGGCCAGCGCGAGCCAGGGGAAGCGGACGCCGGACGCGGCGCGGGGGAGGTCCTCGCGCCGCCACTTCGCGGTCTCCTGCTCGCCGGTCATGCCGGCACGGTCGCGAGGACCCGGTTCAACTCGTCCGCCAGGCCGGGGGACAGGCCGCGCTCCCGCAGGCGAGTGACGATCTTGTTGTGCAGTTCGGCGATCCGTCCGCCCAGGTCGACGTCGCGGTCGGTGGTGAGGTCGTTCTCCAGGTTCGTGATGACGTTGTTGAGGTCGATCGCGACATCGGAGCGGATCTCGCCGGAGGCGTAGCCGCGGCTGACGATGGGACGCAGCCGCCCCAGCGCGTCGGTGACGCGGGGGGCGCTGACCGTTGGCGGCGCCGGTTTCTCCGTCAGCGCCGGGTCCGGGGGCGGAGCCTGGGTCCGCGTCAAGGGCGCGGCGCTCGTCTGCGCGGTCGGCGGGACGGCGACCGGGGACCGCGGCGCCGACAGCAGGACGGCGGCGGCGGCCGTCGCCGGGATCGCCGTCACGAGGGCGAGCGCGGCGAGGCGGGCGCCCGCGCGGCGGGACCGGCGGGGCGGCGGGGGCGGCGGGGGTAGGGCCCTGGTCCGGTCTCCGGGGTGCGCGGCGGTTCCGGAGGCGATGAAGACGGCGCTCGGCGGCTCCTCGTCGCAGGCGAGGAGATCGGCGATCTCGGCGGCGGTCGGAGCGTCCCGGCCCGCGCAGCGGGCGGCGAGCGCGGACAGCTCCTCGGGCGCCCCGGGCACGACGCAGGCGGTCAGGACGGCTCCGAGGGCGCGCACGTCGGCGGCCCTGGCCGCGGCCGGCGCGTCCTCGGCGCGCCCGGCCTTCCCGTCCTCGGCGGCGCGGGCGCCGCGGATGACGCCGCCGATGCCGGTGTCGACGACCTTCACGTCCACGTCGGCCTCGCCGTAGACGAGGATGACCTTCTCCGGCCTCAGGTCGCCGTGCGACACGCCGGCGGCGTGCGCGGCCTCCAACGCGCCGGCGATCCGGCCGCAGACGGCGGCCGCCTCGGGCGCGGGGAGCGGCCCGCGCCGCAGCCGGTCGGCGAGGGTCTCGCCGGCCAGGAACTCGGTCACGACGAAGGACGCGAGCCGTCCGGACGCGTCGCGGGTCTGGTCGCTGTCGTAGACCGTCTCCACCGCGGCGTGGGAGAGCCCGGCGGCCCGGTTCACCCCCCACCGGAAGGCCCGGTGCCGGCGGGCGTCCGCGCTCGCCAGGACCTTCACCGCGACGGGGCGGCCCAGCAGCTCGTCCCAGGCGCGCCAGACCTCCGTCGCCTCGTCGTCGTCGAGGCGCTCCACGAGGCGGTAGCGCTCCGTCAGCCGCAAGCCCGTTTCCACTCGACGTCACCCTCGTCGCACTCCGGTGCCGGGCGTGGTCCCCGGCTCGCCAGGAGGTACGCGCCGCGGGACCGGCGGGGTTCGACCGGCCCGCCCGCGGCCGGGACGAGCGCGCGGAGAAGGCATTTCCGAACGGCCCCGGAAATGGAACGGCAATTGGACCGGAAGTCAATTGTCTTGATATTGAGAATCCCGGGGCCAACTGACAGGATCTGAACCTCATGACCCCCGACTCAGGGCAGGGGTGACCATGACCGAAGGCTCCATTGCCGTGCCTGTAGCGCTGCTCGCATTGGCGGCGGTTCCGGGCCTGCATTTCGATCTGGTGCGCGGCCGCCGGGAACGGTCCCGTCCGGGAGAGGCGCTGCCGCGGTTCTCCCGCGTGGTGGTCGCCGGGACGGCGGTCACGACCGTGACGTCGATCCTGCTCGGCGTGCTGGGACAGGCCGCGGTGCCGAGCCCGCGCCGTTTCCTGGACGAGGGCGGCGGTGCGGTCCCGCCCCTCGCGGCGGCGTGGGCGGTGTGCTGTTTCCTCGCGCTTTCCCTCACGCTTTCCTCGCTGGCGGCGGCCGTTCTCGCGCGGCTGGAGAATCTCCCGGGACCGCTGCCCGCCGCGGCCCGTCCGGCCACCGGTGCGCGCTCCGATTACGCCGACCGCGACGTCGAACTCGAAATCACGCTGAACAGCGGCGAGACCTTTCGCGGACTCCTCGGGGAGGAATCGGCGGCGCGGGGGCGCGACCCGTCCTTCATCACCCTGTGCGGCCCCATCTTCCGGCTCGACGGGCACGGCGGGCCGCTGCCGCTGGACGCGCTGCACTGGGACCGGATGGTCGTGCCGACGCGGGCGGTCAACAGCGTCCTGGTGCGCCCGGTGGAGGAGCAGCCGCCCCCGCCGCCGACGCTGCGCGGCGTCCCGTCCCGGCACTCCGCGCCGCGCCTGCACCCGGCCGACCAGCTCAAGGTCCTCGTCGAGCAGTGCTACGCCTACCGGCTCGTGCCCGGCGCCCTCGCCAAGCTGCTGGCCCTGGAGCTGGTGGTGATCGCGCTGGCCGGGGCGGTGGCCGGCGCGATCACCTGAGCGTCACACCCGGCTCGGCGACCGCTCGGCCCGCCACGCGGCGAGCAGCTCGCGCAGGCTCTCCTCGTACCGGGCGACGTTCGCGGTCTTGACGTCCTCGTAGCCGCGGATCATGTCCGGCAGCTCGGCGATCCGGACGGCGGTGTCGAGCCGGCCGTCGCCGGCGTCGCCCGCCTCCAGGCCGGCCACCAGCTCGTTCACCACCGCGACGTACCCGGTGACGAGGCGCCGCTCGGCCCGCCGCTGCGCGGTGGCGCCGAACGGGTCGAGCGGGGTGCCGCGCAGCCGCCGCATCGCGCGCAGCGCGCGGAACGCCGGCCGGGCCGTGCGGCGCAGCGCGATCTTCCTGTCCACGCCGACGGCCCGCAGCAGCGGCGGGTGCAGCATGTACGCGACCGTGGAGCCGGGCCCGAACTGCTCCTCGACGCGCCGGGTGAGCTCCGGGTCGAGGTGCAGGCGGGCCACCTCGTACTCGTCCTTGTAGGCCATCAGCTTGTGCAGGTTGCGCGCGACGGCGACCGCGAGCCGCGGCTCTCCCGCGCCCGCGGCCTCCTCGGCCCCGGCGACGCGCAGGACCGCGTCCAGGTACCGCTTGGCGAGCGCCAGGTTCTGGTACGCGGCGAGGTCGGGCACCCGGATCCGCAGGACGCGGGCGAGCTCGCCGTCCACGCCGGACGCGTCGACGAGGTCCATCGCCGCCGACGCGGTCGAGTCCAGCGGGCGCGGCGCGACCTGCGCGGCCCCCGCCGTGGGGGAGGCGTCCCGGCCTTCCGGTTCGAGCACCAGCCGGCGTCCCGCGCGGAACGCCTGGATGTTCGCCTCCACCTGCACGCCGTTCAGCGTGAGCGCCTCCTCGACGGCCTTCGCCGACAGCGGCAGCAGCCCCGCCTGGTAGGCGGCGCCGACCACCACGAAGTTCGCGGTGGTCGTGCTCCCGAACCAGCGCTCGGCGAGCGCGAGGGCGTCGAGCGCGACCAGCCGGTCCGCCCGGGTGCGCTCGGCGATCCGCTTGACCAGGGACGCGCTCGGCGGCAGCGACGCCGAGGTGTCGACGATCATCCGCCCGGTCGGCACCTCGCTGGTCGACACGACCGCGGCGGTCCGCTCCGGCGCGCAGCGGCGCAGGTTGGTCTCCGACGTCCCGGCCAGCGAGTCGAACACCAGGTAGGCGTCGGCGCCGCCCGCGCCGACCATGCCCGGCCGGTCCCGGTCGGCGGTCCCGATGCGCAGGTGCGACACGACCGCGCCGGCCTTCTGGCTGAGCCCGGTCTGGTCGAGCGCGCGGGCGTGGCGGCCGTCGATGAGGGCCGCGGTGGCGAGGACCTGGTTGACCGTCACGACGCCGGTGCCGCCGATGCCGACGAGCAGCACGTCCGCCGACTCGGGACGCGTCTGCGGCTCCTCCAGCTCGCCGATCGGCGCCAGGGTCCGCGCCGCCTTCGGCTTGTCACCGGGGACGACCGTGACGAACGAGGGGCAGTCGCCGTCCACGCACGAGTAGTCCTTGTTGCAGGACGTCTGGTTGATCTGCGTCTTGCGGCCGAACTCGGTCTCGACCGGCTCCACGCTGAGGCAGTTCGACTTGCTGCCGCAGTCGCCGCACCCCTCGCAGACCGCCTCGTTGATCAGCACGCGGGTCTGCGGGTCGGGGGCGAGGCCGCGCTTGCGCTTGCGCCGCGTCTCGGCCGCGCACGCCTGGTCGTAGAGCAGCACGGTCACGCCGGGGATCTCGCGCAGCTCCCGCTGGACGGCGTCGAGGTCGTCGCGGTGCCGGACCCGGACGCCGGGCGCCCAGTCGGTGCCGCGCGGGTAGCGGGACGGGTCGTCCGCCACCACCACGATCTTCGCGACGCCCTCGGCGTGCAGCATCCGGGTGATCGCGGCCGGATCGGAGCCGCCGTCGGCGTCCTGCCCGCCCGTCATCGCCACGGCCGCGTTGTAGAGGATCTTGAAGGTGATGCTGGTCCCGGCGGCCACGGCCTGCCGGACCGCGAGGCTCCCGGAGTGGAAGAACGTCCCGTCGCCGAGGTTCTGGAACATGTGCCCGGTCTCGGAGAACGGCGCCGCGCCGACCCACATCGCGCCCTCGCCGCCCATCTGCGTAGTGCCGATGCTGCGGTCGGTGAACACGGTCATCACGTGGCAGCCGATGCCGCTCGCCGCGACCGACCCGTCCGGGACGACCGTCGACCGGTTGTGGGGGCAGCCCGAGCAGAAGTAGGGGGTGCGCGCCGGGGCGAGCAGGTTGATCTGCGGCTTGCGGGGCCTCAGCACGGCGTCGCGCAGGTCCACGTGCTCCTCGCCGACGCGGTCGGCGAGCAGCCTGGCGAGGGCCTTCACGAGCCGGTCGGCGTCGAGGCCGCCGTCGGCCGGGAGCAGGCCGGCGCCGTCCGGGCCGTTCTTGCCGTACACGGCGGGGCGCTCCGCGAGGTCGTACAGGACGTCCCGGATCTGCGTCTCGACGAACGCCCGCTTCTCCTCCACGACGACGATCTCGCGCAGCCCCCGGGCGAACTCGCGGATCCGGTCTGCGTCCAGCGGGTAGATCAGGCCGAGGCGCAGCAGCCGGACGCCCCGGCGGGCGAGGGCCTCGTCGTCCAGCCCGAGCCGGTCGAGGGCCTCGCGCAGCTCCACGTAGGTGCGCCCCGCGGCGACCAGCCCGATGACGGCGTCGCCGGCGGCGCCCTCGATCCGGTCGAGGCCGTTGGCTGCGGCGTACGCCGTCGCGGCCTGGAGGCGGCCCTGGAGGACCTCGGTTTCGAGGGCGTTCGTGCCCTTCAGGTCGACGCCCGGCTTGCGCGTCGGCTTCCACGGCCGGCCGCGCCACGCGAACTCGGGGTACACCGGGTCGGGCACCGGCTCCACGTCCACGATCTCGTGGGAGTCGGCGACGTCCGTCACGAGCTTGAAGCCGGTCCACGCCCCGCTGAAGCGGGACATCTCGAACCCGTGCCGTCCGAGGCGCAGCAGGTCGCCCACCGACGCGGGGACCAGCACCGGCATGAACGCCTCCGCGAGCGCGCCCTCCGTCGCCGACGGCAGCGTGGACGACTTCGCGGACGGGTCGTCGCCCACCACCGCGAGCACCCCGCCGCGCTCCGACGTCCCGAGCCAGTTCGCGTGCTTGAACGCGTCCAGCGACCGGTCGACCCCGGGCGCCTTGCCGTACCAGAGCCCGAACACGCCCTCGAAGCGCGGCCCGGGCAGGTGATCGACGAGCTGCGACCCGTACACGGCCGTCGCCGCCAGTTCCTCGTTCACGCCCGGCACGAACCGGATGTCGTGGCCCTCCAGCAGCTTCGCGTCGCGCACCAGCTGCTGGTCGAGGCCGCCGAGCGGGGATCCGCGGTACCCGGAGACGAAGCCGGCGGTATGCCGGCCGCGCCGGGCGTCCGCGCGCCGCTGCTCCAGCAGCAGCCGGACGAGGGCGTGCACCCCGCCGATCGCGATCCGGCCGCGCTCCAGTTCGAGCCGGTCGCGGAGGGGGGAGGAGGAAACGGTGGTGCTCATGCTTGCATTGAGCCCCTCTTGCTGAGCGGAGTGCAAGATGGTGGGACGATAGTTGAGCAGATTGCTCAAGTCAGAACCGAGTTACCCGCCGGAGCTGAGCGTTGTGACCCGTACCACCCTCCTCGACCTGCAGATCCTCCGCCGCCTCGTCGAGCAGCCCCGCATCGGCGTCACCGAACTGGCCGCCAAGCTCGGCATAGCCCGCAACACCGCGCACGCCAGGGTGGAGCGCCTCGAACGCGAGGGCGTCATCGGCCACCGCGGCCGCGAGGTCGACCTCGGCGCCATCGGCTTCGAGTTGACGGCCTTCGTCACCCTGGAGGTCGCCCAGGGCCGGCTGCGCGAGGCCGCCGTCGCGCTCTCGGCGATCCCGCGGGTGCTGGAGGTCCTCGGGATCACCGGCCAGGGCGACCTCCTCGTCCGCGCCGTCGCCCCCAACGGCAAGCAGCTCCACGAGGTGATCGACTCGATCCTGGCCTGCCCCGGCGTCCGCCGCAGCACCACCTCGATCGTCCTGACCCACCAGGTCCCGTTCCGCGTCGGCCCCCTTCTGGAGGACGAGGAGAAGCGCGCCCGCGCCGACTCCCGCAAGGCCGACTGACCCCGGCGGCCCGGTTCGGGATCAGCGGATCGTGACGCGGACGCCTCCGTACGCGAGGCGCCCGCCGCTGTCGTCGACCGCGACGATCAGCGCCGGGCCGGGCTCGAGCGCCTCGTAGAACGGTGCGTCCCGCCCGTCCGGGGCACGAATGGATCCCACGGCACCGCGGGTCTCGCTCGTGCGCCGTATGACGGCGTATGCGAGGGGAGACGCGGTCGCCGCACGCAGGCGGGGGCGCTCGTCCACGGTGGTCCCCTCGGCGGGCTCCAGAATGCGGACGGTGGCGGCGGGCACCGGGTCGACGCGCCCATCGGCGGAGCCGTCCGCCATGGTGTGGACGGTGACGGCTCCGACCGCCCGCAGGTTGCGCTTCTCCACGAGCAGGTAGAGGTACAGGCTGGGCGTGCCGCGCCCCTGCGTCTCCACCTGGAGGAGCCTCCAGTCCGCGGGCCCATGGGCGTCCAGGGCAAGCCGGGCGAGCGCCCCGTGCAGCCCCTTCACCGAGCCGTACCGCCGCTGCGCCTCGGGCGTCAGCAACCGCCACGCCGCCGCGGCATCGCGCCGGGCCACGGCGGTCCGCCACTCGCGGGGCACCCCGCTGATCCCGCTGGTGTCCGGCGGGGGCTTGCACCCGCACTCCCGAGGCCGATCGGACCCGTAGAGGACGATCACGACCGCCACGATCACTCCCGCCACGGCCACCGCCAGGACCGCGCACAGGAGCCATCGCCGAGCCGAGAACACCCGCCGAACACCCGCCACCGCCGCCCCCTTGCCTCTCCGGACGCCCGACTCGGACGCCCCCGCCCCCACCGAGGTTCCACAGCGGCCGGAATCCCCCTCCGCTGCGCTCGGGGCGCCGTTCAGTCGGCAGTGTCTTTGTGGGAGGCGACCCCCCACGCCCCCCGCCCGACTGAACGGCCTCCTCCGCTGCGCTCGGGGCGCCGTTCAGTCGGCAGTGTCTTTGTGGGGGGCGACCCCCCACGCCCCCCGCCCGACTGAACGGCCTCCTCCGCTGCGCTCGGGGCGCCGTTCAGTCGGCAGTGTCTTTGTGGGGGGGGGGGGGGCGACTGCCCACGCCCCCCGCCCGACTGAACGGCGCCCTCCGCTGCGCTCCGGGCGCCGTTCAGTCGGTGAAGATGCCCGCCGTCGCGTTCACGAAGGTGGCGGTGATCGCGGCGGCGCCGTCCGAGGCGAGGAAGGCGGCGGTGTCGGCGATCTGGGCGAGGGTGGGGGAGCGGCGCAGCATCCGCATCTCGGCGAGCCGCTTCATCAGCCCCTCGAAGGCGGCCTCGTCCAGGTCGGCGCCGTGCAGCGCGAGCTTCTCCCGCGTCATCGTCTCGGGGAGCCCGGCCGTCCAGATGCCGACGACGCGGACGCCGCTCGGGCCGCACTCCTGCGCCAGGTTCCGGACGAGCGTGTCGATCGCCGCGTCCGCCGGGCCGGTGCCGCCCATCATCGGGCTGCCCTTGGCCGAGCCGCTGTTCAGCGCGAGGATCACGCCCGAGCCCTGCTCGGACATGTGGCGCGCGGCGGTCCGGGCGGTGAGGAAGTTCGCGGTGATCCCGGTGGTGACCGGGCGCAGGAAGTCCTCGGCGGACACCGCGGTCAGCGGCATCCCGTGGACGTCGCCCCGCGAGACGAGGTTGAGCGACACGTCCAGGCTCCCGGACTCCTCGACCACGCGGCGGGCGTGCTCCTCGACGGCCTTCTCGTCCAGCGCGTCCACCACGGCGACCTCGGCGCGGCCGCCCGCGGCGGCGATGTCGGAGGCGACCGCCTCCAGGGTCGCGCGGGTCCGGCCGGCCAGGTGCACCGTCGCGCCGTGCCGGGCGAAGGTCCGGGCCACCGCGCCGCCGACCGAGCCGCCGCCGCCGTAGATGATCGCGTTCTTGTTCTCCAGCATTTCCCTGCTCCGTTCCTGTAGGGCGAACGGATATTGAGACGTACCCCGGCGGAGAAATCATCGCGGGCCGGGCCGGGAGGTCAGGGCGCCAGGGTGAGCGGGAGGCCGAAGGCGGGGAACAGGTGGGGCTCGAAGGAGGTGATCTCGGCGATCAGGCCGTCCTCCACGCGGAGGACGTCCATCACCTGGGCGCGGTAGACGCTGGTCCCGGGGCGCTGGACGTATCCGGCGACCGCCGGCTGCCCGTTGGCGCGGGTCGGGAGGTGCCGCCAGCGGCCGATATAGGCGGGGGAGGCGGGATCGAACGTCTGCCGCAGCATGCCGACGATCGCCTCGCGGCCGCCGAACCAGAGCGGGTTGGGCGGCATGGTGATCCGCACGTCGTCGCGCAGCATGGCCGCCATCGCGGTGGTGTCGCCCTCCACGGCGGCCTTCATGTACCGCGCGAGCAGGTCCCTTTCCGCCTCGGACGGGTCGGCGCCGCGCGCCCACCGTTCGCGCCGCCGCGGGAGGCGCTCGCGCAGCGCCGGGCGGGCCCGCTGGAGGGCGCTGTTCACCGAGGCCAGGCTCATGTCGAGGGCCGTCGCGGTGTCGGCGGCGGGCCAGCCGAGGAAGTCCCGCATGATCAGGACGGCGCGCTGGCGGGGCGGCAGGTGCTGGATCGCGGCGAGGAACGCCAGCTCCATCGTCTCCGACGACTCGGCCGCCGCCTCGGGCTGCGCGTCCGGGAACGGCTGCAGCCAGGGAAGGAACGGCGAGGCCTCCACCCCGTCCGTGGCCGGGACCGGCGAGGGCCCGTACTGCTGGGGGCGGCGCTCGTTGCGGCGCAGGAAGTCCAGCACCGTGTTCGTGGCGATCTTGTAGAGCCAGGCGCGGACGCTGGAGCGGCCCGCGAAGCCGTCGCGGTTCTTCCACGCCTTCAGCAGGACCTCCTGGACGAGGTCCTCGGAGTCGTCGTAGGAGCCGACCATCCGGTAGCAGTGCACTTGCAGCTCGCGGCGGTACGGCTCGACCAGCGCGGCGAAGTCCCATTCGTCACCGGTCCGGAGGGCCTCCGCCTCGGCCGATTCCGCCGCCTCGCCCGATTCCGTCACGGAGGCGTCCGTTACGGGTTCATCCGCGGCGGGGCCCCGCGCCGGGGGGCTTTCCGTCACGGGTTCCGGCGTTACGGTTCCCGCCGCGTCCCGGGCGACCCGGGCGATGCGGCGCAGCCGCCCCACCGAGGACGCCAGCGACTGCACGCCGGTGTAGAACGGCCCGGGCGCCTCCGGGGTGAGGCCGCGCACCTGGCGTTCGATGTCGGTGATCAGCTCGTGGACGGTCTCGCCGCCGGCCCGCCGCGTCCGGTACGCCTTCTGCCGGCACGCGGCCGAGCAGTACAGCGACGCCCGCCCCGGCCCGCCGGACGCGGGCGGCATGGCCCTGCCGCAGGTGCGGCATGCGCGCCCCGGCGCCGTGTCAGCCATCCCGGCCGTCCCGCGGGACGCGGCGCGCGAGCAGGAGGGCGACGTCGTCCTGCGCGGCCTCGCGGCCGATCAGCGCCGACATCACCGCCGCGCCGACCGCCTCGGGCGGGCCGGCGTAGGTCGCCTGGCACAACCGGGCGACGCCGTGGAGGATCGAGTCGTCCCGCCGCTCGACGAGCCCGTCGGTGTAGAAGCAGAGGAGGGCGCCCGGCGGCAGGTCGACGGTCTGGGTCCGGCGGGGGATGTCCTCGCCGAGGCCGATCAGGACGTCGAACTTCATGTCGAGCGGCTCCGCCGGCCCGTCCGGCAGCGCGATGACGGGCGGAGGGTGGCCCGCCGACGACAGCCGGACCTCTCCCGTCGCGCGGTCGAGGACCGCGTACAGGACGGTCGCCGTCGCCTCGGGTTCGAAGTGCAGCATCTTCCGGTTGAGCTTGCGCAGCACCTCGGCCGGATCGTCGTTGTCGAGCGCGTAGGCGCGCAGCGCGCTGCGCATCCGGCCCATGACGACGGCCGCCGGCAGCCCGTTGCCCGCCACGTCCCCGATGACGATGCCGATCTCCCCCGACGGGAGCGTGAACACGTCGTACCAGTCCCCGCCCACGACCGCCTTGCCGGGACGGTAGCGCGCGGCAAGTTCCAGCCCGGGGATCTCCGGCGGCGCGGACGGGATCAGGCTGCGCTGCAGTTCCAGCGCCCCGGCGCGCTCGGCGCGGCCGAGCATGGACTGCACCGCCGGCGCTGCGCGGGAGGCCGCGAGCTGGAGGAACCCGGTCTCCTCGGCGGTGAAACGGCGGTGGGAGAGCGTCCCGACGTGCATGACGCCGACCAGCGTCCCGCCCGTGACGAGCGGGACGCCGAGCAGCGAGTGCAGGCCCCGCTCGACGAGCAGCGGGTTGAACACGCCGGCGCTCGGCACGTCCGGGACGTAGACCGGCCGCCGCTCGGCGGCGACCCGCCCGGCGAACCCCTCGCCGACCGGGACGTGGGCGGCCTGGGCGACCTCTTCCTCGATGCCCTTCGCGGCGGTCGCCACGAGGAAGCGCTCCTGCCGGTCCAGGAGGAGCACGACGGCCGTGTCCACGCCCATGATGGCGCGGACGCGGTCGAGGAGGGTGTCGAGCAGCTCGTCCACGTCCATGTGGGCGAACGCCTCGTCGGTGATCGCCTGGATGTTGGCCAGCCTGCGGATCGCGCCCTCCGAGGCGCCCTCCGTGTTCTCCACCTTCACACCTTATGTACTACCTTGCCGCATCTGGCAGGGGTTCTTTCCCCAGGCACCTCCGGACCCCCTCGGCGATCTCCAGATCCTCGCGGGCCGCCACCACGAGCGTGCGGACCGCCGCGCCCCCGGCGGTGATCTCGGTGTCGCCGTCCGCGCCGGCGTTGCGGTCCGGATCGACGGAGGTCCCCAGGTAGGAGAGGTCCTCGGCCAGCCGGGCGCGGACGGCGGGGTCGTGCTCGCCGATCCCGCCGGTGAAGACGAGCGCGTCGAGCCCGCCGAGCGAGGCCGTCATCGCGGCGGCGCAGGCGCGGAGGCGGTGGTGGTAGACGTCGAGGGCGGCGAGGGCGGTCGCGTCGCCCCCGGCCGCCCGCTCCCGCACCCGGCGCATGTCGCCCGTCCCGGCCAGGCCGCGCAGCCCGGAGTCGCGCTCCAGCGCGTTCCCCACCTCGGACGCCCGTATCCCGTGCTTGATCAGCCACAGCGGGATGCCAGGGTCGATGCTGCCCGCCCTGGACGCCATGACCAGCCCTTCGAGGGGCGTGAACCCCATCGTGGTGTCGACCGACCGGCCCTGCGAGACGGCGCACAGCGACGCGCCCGCCCCGAGATGGCACACCACCATCCGCAGCGCGGCCGGGTCGGCGCCGAGCATCTGCCCGGCGCGCCGCACGGCGTAGGAGAACGACAGGCCGTGGAAGCCGTAGCGGCGCAGGCCGTACCGCTCGCGCCACTCCAGGGGGATCGCGTAGGTCGCTGCCGCCTCCGGCAGGGTGGCGTGGAACGCGGTGTCGAAGCACGCCACGGCCGGGACGTCCGGCAGGACGCCGGTGATCTCGTCCAGGGCGTGCAGGGAGGCCGGCTGGTGCAGCGGCGCCAGGTCGGCGAGCTCGCGGAGCCGCCCGGCCACCTTGCCGTCGACGCGCACCGGCTCGGTGAAGTCGGTGCCGCCGTGGACGAACCGGACGCCGATGGCGTCCGGCCGGGGCATGTCCGCGACCAGCCCGGCCATCTCGTGACCGCCGCCGGAGTCCTCGGCGAGGACCGTGTCGCCGGCGTCGAGCAGGCTCACCTTCAGGCTGCTCGACCCGGGGTTGACCGTGAGGACCCGCATCAGTACGGCCACGTCCAGTCGCGGACCTCGGGCGCGTCCTCGCCGTGCTCGCGCGTGTAGGAGCGCAGGTGGAGCCGCTGGTCGGCCATCCGCTGGCGGATGTGGGCGACGCGGGCGCCGAGGGACGGGACGCGGTCGATGACGTCCATGACGAGGTGGAACCGGTCGAGGTCGTTGAGCATGACCATGTCGAACGGCGTCGTCGTCGTCCCCTCCTCCTTGTAGCCGCGCACGTGCAGGTTGCCGTGGCCCGCGCGCCGGTAGGTGAGGCGGTGGATGAGGTACGGGTAGCCGTGGAAGGCGAAGATGACGGGCTTGTCCCTGGTGAACAGGGTGTCGAACTCGCGGTCCGACAGGCCGTGGGGGTGCTCGCTGTCCGGCTGGAGCCGCATCAGGTCGACGACGTTCACCACCCGGACGCGCAGCTCGGGGAACAGCTGCCGGAGCAGGTCGACGGCCGCGAGCGTCTCCAGCGTCGGGATGTCGCCCGCGCAGGCGAGCACGACGTCGGGGTCCTCCCCGCCGTCGGTGGAGGCCCACTCCCAGATGCCGATGCCGCGGGTGCAGTGCGCGATCGCGGCGTCCATCGGCAGCCAGTTCAGCGCGGGCTGCTTCCCGGCCACGACCACGTTGACGTAGTCGCGGGAGCGCAGGCAGTGGTCCCCGACCGACAGCAGCGTGTTCGCGTCCGGCGGCAGGTACACGCGGACGATCTCGGGCTTCTTGTTCAGCACGACGTCGAGGAAGCCGGGGTCCTGGTGGGTGAATCCGTTGTGGTCCTGCCGCCACACGTGCGACGACAGCAGGTAGTTCAGCGACGCGATCGGCCGCCGCCACGGCAGGCCGCGGGTGACCTTCAGCCACTTGGCGTGCTGGTTGAACATCGCGTCGACGATGTGCACGAACGCCTCGTAGCTGTTGAAGATCCCGTGCCGCCCGGTGAGCAGGTAGCCCTCCAGCCAGCCCTGGCACAGGTGCTCGCTCAGCACCTCCATCACCTGGCCGGACGGCGCCTGGTGCTCGTCGGTCGGCAGCAGCTCGCCCTCGAAGACGCGGTCGGTGGCCTGGAAGACGTCCCCGAGCCGGTTGGACGCGGTCTCGTCCGCGCCCATGATCCGGAAGTTGTGCGGGTTGGCCCGCACGACATCGCGCAGGAAGGTCCCGAGCCGCCGGGTGGGCTCGGTGGTGACGGTGCCGGGCTTGCCGACCTCCACGGCGTACTCGCGGAAGTCGGGCAGCGTGAGCGGCTTCAGCAGCAGCCCGCCGTTGGCGTGCGGGTTCGCGCTCATCCGGCGCCCGCCCTCGGGCGCGAGGGCCCGCAGCGCGGCCACCGGACGGCCGTCGGCGTCGAACAGCTCCTCCGGGCGGTAGGAGCGCAGCCACTCCTCCAGCTGCGCGCGGTGCCCGGCGTCCTCGCACACGCCGGAGAGCGGCACCTGGTGGGCCCGCCAGGTGTTCTCGACGGGGAGGCCGTCCACCTCCTTCGGGCCGGTCCAGCCCTTGGGGGACCGCAGGACGATCATGGGCCAGCGGCGCCGCTCGCTCGTCCGCCCCTCGCGGGCGCCGCGCTGGATGTCGGCGATCTCGTCGAGGGCCTGGTCGAGCGCGGCGGCCATCTTGCGGTGCATGGACGCGGGCTCGTCCCCGCTCACGAGGAACGGCCGGTAGCCGTACCCGTCCAGCAGCTGGACGAGCTCCTCCTCGGGGATCCGGGCCAGCACCGTCGGGTTCGCGATCTTGTAGCCGTTGAGGTGCAGGATGGGCAGGACGGCGCCGTCGCGCACCGGGTCGAGGAACTTGGTGGAGTGCCAGCTCGCCGCCAGCGGGCCCGTCTCCGCCTCGCCGTCCCCGACGATGCACGCCACGACGAGGTCGGGGTTGTCGAAGGCCGCGCCGAACGCGTGGGCGAGGGAGTAGCCGAGCTCGCCGCCCTCGTGGATCGAGCCGGGCGTCTCCGGTGCCACGTGGCTCGGGATGCCGCCGGGGAAGGAGAACTGCCGGAACAGCCGCCGCATGCCCGCCTCGTCCTGCGAGACCTCCGGGTACACCTCGCTGTAGGTGCCCTCCAGCCACGCGTTGGCGACCGCGGCCGGCCCGCCGTGGCCCGGCCCCATGACGTAGATCATGTCGAGGTCGCGGGCCCTGATCACGCGGTTGAGGTGCGCGTAGCAGAAGTTCAGTCCGGGCGTCGTGCCCCAGTGCCCGAGGAGCCGCGGCTTGAGGTCGCGCCGTTCGAGGGGCTCGCGGAGCAGCGGGTTGTCCAGGAGGTAGATCTGCCCCACCGACAGGTAGTTGGCGGCTCTCCAGTACGCGTTGATCTGCTGCACATCGTCATCGCTCAGAATCGACGACTTGGTCATTGCGCGTCCTCCGGGTGCTCGCTCGTGACCGCCCTGAGGACATCCCGTCCCCACGAACGGGGTTTCCAACCGTCAAGGAGAGCCCATCAGTCCTTTGCCGCCGGGCCTAGGGCCGAACGTCCCGGATGATCGCGACGGCGGTGAGGCCGGGACGACAACGAGGTCACGGCGCGAAGGCCGTGACCTCGTTCCCCCACCTGGCTGCGGACGTCGCCGGTTACAGGGGCGGTCTGCCGGGCGGCGAGCGCCCGGCCTCCGCCCCGCCCCCCAGCGAACCGGCGGGAGCGTCACCACTAGGTGTGTTGAAGCCTGCCGCTTACTCGCGCGTAGGTCGCCCGGTTCCGGGGGCGCGGTCGACAAGCGGCGGGCGGCCTGCGACGAGCGGTCGACCATAAGTGATCATGTGGTGACGGAACGCCGCATCGCGGGCGCCGACCGCGGGGTCCGGAGGGACCGAGGGGGCCGGTGCGGTCTGAGATGCTACGCAGATCGGCACAGCCGCGGCGCAAGGAGGCGGAATGGGCGGGTTCTTCACCGGACGGACGCTGACCGGCATCGGACGCGACCTGCGTTCGGGCCGCGAGTCGGCGCGGGGCCTGGTCGCGCGGGCCCTGGAGTCGGTCGACGAGGACCTGAACGCCTTCGCCGCCCTGGACGCCGAGGGCGCCGAGTCCGCCGCCCGGTGGGCGGACGAGGAGCTGGCCTCCGGCATCGACCGGGGCCCGCTGCACGGCGTCCCGGTCGCGGTGAAGGACATCATCGACGTCGCCGGGCTGCCCACCGGCATGGGGTCCGGGCACTTCGCCGGGTACGTCGCCGAGGCCGACGCGGCGTGCGTGGCGATGCTGCGGGACGCCGGCGCCGTGATCGTCGGCAAGACCGGGACGCAGGAGTTCGCGTTCGGCGGCAGCGGCGACGTGTCGGTGAACGGGGCGGTCCGCAACCCCCGCGACCGGGAGCGGATGTCCGGCGGGTCCAGCAGCGGCAGCGCCGTCGCGGTCGCCGCGGGCATGGTCCCGCTCGCCATCGGCACCGACACCGGCGGGTCGGTGCGCATCCCCGCCGCGTTCTGCGGCATCGCCGGGTTCAAGCCGCCCCACGGCGTCATCCCGACCGGCGGGGTCTTCCCGCTCTCGCCCTCGCTCGACCACGTGGGCGTCCTCGCCGGCACCGCCGAGGACTGCCGCGTCGCCTACCGCGCGCTGACCGGCCCGGCGGAGGCCGCCCCCTCGCTCGTGGACGGCCCGTCAGGCGCCCCGGAGGGGGACGCGCCGTACGGGCGCGTCGCCTGGATCGAGCCGCCGGCGTGCGACCCCGAGGTGGAGCGGCGCGTCCGCGCCCTGTTCCCGGACGCGCCGTCGGAGCGGATCGACTTCGCCGGACTCCGGGAGGTGTTCCTGGCGATCGAGTACAGCGAGGCCTACGACGTGCACGCCGAGCGGGTCGCCGCGGCGCCCGGCCTGTTCCAGCCGGCGACGCTCGCCCGCCTGGAGGGCGCGGGCGCGATGCCGGGCTGGCGGCTGGTGCGGGCGCTGCGCGAGCGGGACCGGTTCGCCGAGGAGATCGCCGCGCTGCTGGACCGCTACGACCTGCTGGCCATGCCGACCATGCCGATCCCCGCGCCGCGGATCGGGGCGACCGAGGTCGGGCTCGGAACGCTCACCGCGCTGCTGGTCAGCCTCACCTCGCCGTGGAACGTGCTCGGCCTGCCCGCCCTGACCTTCCCCGCCGGGAACGTCCCGGCGGACGGCGGCGGCGAGCTGCCCGCCGGCGCGCAGCTGGTCGCCCGCCGCGGCGCGGAGAACCTCCTGTTCACCGCCGCCGAGCACCTCGCCCCCTGACCGGGGCGCGCGCCTACAGGTACAGGCCGAAGAACTCCTCGGGGTGCTCCAGCAGCGGGGGGAGGTCGTCGGCGGTCAGCGTGACCAGCTCCTCCTTCGTCGGAGGTGCGGCCTGCTCGCCGCTCTCACCGGTCGCGGGGCCCTTCCTGCCCGGCGCGTCCCTGCCGGCGGCGACGGCGGCGGAGGCGACGCGGTCGGCCTGGTTCGCGACGGCCACGTCCAGCATGTTGCGCATCAGGCGGCCGTTGCCGAAGGACGGGCCGCGGGGCGCGCGGCGCAGCATCGCGAGCAGGACGTCCTCGGTGCCGGGGGCCAGCTCGAAGCCGTCGGCGGCGGCGAGCTGGCCGAACACCGTGATCAGCTCGTCGTCGCCGTAGTCGGGGAAGTGGATCTGCTTGGGGAACCGGGAGTCCAGGCCGGGATTGGCGGCGAGGAACTCGGCCATCTCCTGCTGGTAGCCGGCGACGATCACGACGAGGTCGTCGCGGTGGTCCTCCATCAGCTTGACCAGCTCGGCGATCGCCTCGTGCCCGTAGTCGCCCTTCAGCGGCGACTGTGTCAGCGTGTAGGCCTCGTCGATGAACAGGACGCCACCGACCGCGCGCTCCACCAGGCGGCGCGTCCGGGGGGCGGTCTGCCCGATGTACTCGCCGACGAGGTGGGCGCGGGACGCCTCCACCAGGTGCCCGGACGACAGGACGCCGAGCCGCTTGTAGATGCGGCCGAGCAGCCGCGCCACCATCGTCTTGCCGGTGCCCGGGTTGCCGGTGAACACCATGTGCCGGGTCGGCGGGGTGATCCGCAGGCCGGACTCGCTGCGCAGCCGCGCCGCGTGGGTGCCCGCGACGAGCAGCGCGATCTCGTGCTTGACGGTCTCCAGGCCGGTGAGCTCGCGCAGCTCGGCCAGCGGGTTCCCGGCGGTCTGCGCGGTGTCGAGCGCGGCGGGGACGTCCTGCTTGCGGACGACCAGTTCCGCTCCCGGCGCGCCGGGGCCGAGCCGCGCCCGTGCCGCCGCCACGACCTGGTCGGCGAGATGGGGCGCCAGGCGGGCGTTGCGGAGGGTCTGCATCGGCGGGGTCGCGGCCAGCAGCGCGCCCGCCGCCTCGACGGCCGGGCGGGTGCCGCGGGCGCCGCGGGCGTCCAGCGCGCGGCGGAACAGCTCGGCGTGGCCCGCCGCCGTGAACTCCCGGGTGCGGGCGACGCGGAACCGCTGCGGCAGGACGGGGTTGACCTCGCGGATCCGCTCCTCGCCGCCGGCGTCGCACAGCGCCACCAGGTTCAGGTCGGGGTGGACGGCGAGGAGCCGGTGCAGCTCGGCGGCCAGGGCCTCGCCGTTGCCGGGGTCGGCGACGATCCCGTCCAGGCCCTCGATGATGAGCAGCCGGTCGCCGGCGCAGTCGCGGGCGTCGGCGTGCAGCTTGGCGACGGCGTCCGACAGGCGCTGCCCGGCGAACAGGTTGTCGGTGACCCAGTGCGGGTCGCGGCCGAGCGCGAGCGCCCTGCCGAGCTCCTCGGCGGCGTCGCGCTTGCCGGTGCCGTCCGGCCCGCTGATCAGCAGCCGGACGGGCGCGCTGCCGCGGGTCAGCTCGTCCAGCGCCGCGGTCACCTCCGGTTGCTCGACCAGGGTCGTGGCGATCGCGGCGCGCGGGGCGGCCCCCGCGGTCGCCGAGCCGGCGGCGGGCACGCTCCGCAGCGTCTCGGTGAGCGGGTTCACCACGCGCCGGCGCGGCGCGTACAGGCGGCGCAGGTCGGTCTGGAACTGGCCGACCGGGATCCACTCCGCCTTCGGGAACCACGGGTCGCCGGGCAGGCCCTGCACGATCGCGACGAACCGCATCGCCATGTCGAGCCAGCCGCGGCACGCGTCGGCGGCGCCCGCGACGAGCGCCCGGACGAGCCACGCCCGCGTCCGCTCCTGCCACGCGCCCGCCTTGAACCCGCGGCGCTCCGCGGTGAACCGCTGGACCAGCTCGCCGTAGCGGTCCTCGCCGAGCGCGGCCGCGAGCTCGGCCGGGACGTGGTCCAGGCTGCCCTGCAGGAGCAGTTGGACGAGGTGGGCATCGATTGCCTCCTCGCGGGGAGCCGCCTCGTTCAGGTGCTCGTAGGACGCGATCAGCCCCGCGCAGACCCACTCCAGGTAGCCGACCGGGCCGAGCAGCTCGGGCACCGCCGCGACGATGTCGTCGCCGGCGTGCGCGTGCCAGTGCTCCCGCAGCTCCATCTTGGGCAGGTTCACGTCGCATACGGGCGGGTCGTCGTAGAGGCGCAGCAGCGCCTTGCGGCGCTCCTCCAGCGGCTCGATGCCCTCCAGCACCGACAGGCAGTCGCGGGCCAGCTCGATCGCCAGGGCCCGGTCGGGCGCCTCGATGAGCCAGTCGACCGGCGGGCGCCACCGGCCGCCCGGCGCGTCCCAGCGGGTCATGCGGGAGCTGAGCGGGCCCGGGTTCACCAGGTGCCGGTGCAGCAGCCGCTCGGGGAGCTGCGACCACGACCCCGCCTTGATCGCGCCCCCGCCCGGCAGGAACGCCAGCATGCCGAAGATCTCCGCGGTGACGAGCGACGCCGGCAGCGTCAGCAGCTTGTGCTCGTCGGTGGTCAGCTCCACGGCCCGCGGGTCGGCCGCCAGCCCGTCGATCCGGGCCGAGATCTCCTCGAACAGCCCGTCCGGGACGCGCCACGGGCCGTGCGAGTAGACGTCGAGCACCGGCTCGTCGGTGAGCAGTAGCTCCAGATGCTCCGGCAGCCGCAACGAACACTCCCCAAATACGTCCAAAACAGGGGTACAGCTTATGTTTCCAGAGCGGGTGCCGTGGTGTCCGTGTTGCACCGCACACTCACGGGCGGCGGAGCGATTCCACCGCGATGCGGGCGGCGGTCCCGATGACCGCGTCGGCCTCCGGGAGGACGGCGACGGGGAGCGTCGAGCGGGTGAAGACGGCCACCGCGTAGCGCGCCCCGTCGGGGTACTCGACCACCCCCACCTCGTTGCGGAGGGTCGGCAGGGTCCCGGTCTTGCCGCTGACGACGACGTCGTCGTAGGGGAACCCGGACGAGAGGCGGTGCGGCCAGACCTGGAGGCCGAGCAGCCGCCGCATCGCCGCCGACCCGGCGGGCGGGGCGGCCTCGTCACGCCAGATCATCGACAGCAGCCGGGTCATGTCGCGGGGGGTGCTGCGGCTCGTGCGGAGCGGGTCGAGGGCGCGCAGCCGGCCCTGGAGGCCCGGTTCGTCCAGCCTCGCCCACACCTCGGCGACGCTGCCCGCCCCGGCGTCGGCGAGCAGCGTCTCGTGCAGCTCGCGGCCGTTGCCCTCGATGACCGTGCGGCGGAGCCCGAGCTCCGCGGCCGTCGCGTTGACCGCGTCCAGGCCGACCCGGTCCATGACGGCGTCGGCGGCGGCGTTGTCGCTGACGGTGATCATCAGGCAGGTGAGGTCGCGCAGCGACATGCGGACCTCGTCCAGCAGCGCCGAGACGCCGGTCGGCCCGGCGGTGCGGTCGTCGGGGCGCAGCACGACCTGCTCGGTGGGGTCCAGGACGCCGCCGGCGGCCTGCCGGTGGAACGCGACGAGCAGCGGCACCTTGAACACCGACGCGAGGACCACCGGCTCGTCGGCGCCGGCCGCGACCTCGCGCCCGGTGTCCATGTCGACGACGTGCAGGAATCCGGTCACGCCGGCCGCGCGGAACGCCGCCTGGATGCGCGCGGGCGCGTCCGCGCTCCTGGCGGGGGCCTCGCTCATGCCAGGAACCCCGAGGAGGGCCGGGGGACGACCCGGCGGGCGGGGGCCCGGTCGAGGGGCGCCATGCCCGCCCGGTCGCGCAGCACCGCGGTCGCGACGGCGGTGAAGTCGGCGATGGCGCGGGCGTGCTCGGGGTCGCGGGCCCGCCGCCAGGCGCACGACGTCCGCCAGGCGAGCGGCTCGCCCGCCAGCGGCCGCCACACCGCCCCGGCGGTGTCGTCGGTGCGCGGCACGAGCGCCACGGCCGTCCCCGCGAGGACGAGCCCCAGCGCGAACCCCGGATGCCGGGCCTCGTGGACGGCCGCGGGCGCGTACCCGTGCCGCCGGCAGCCCGCGAGCAGCTCGTCGTGCGCGCCGGGCGCCTCCTCGCGTGGCGGGACGACGACCTCGCGGGTGCCGAGGTCGGCCAGATGCACCTCGGGGGGCGCGCCCGGCCCTGCCGCGCCGTCGCCCGCGGGCAGCAGCACGCCGATCGGCTGGGCCAGCATCGGGCCGAGCTCCAGGCCGCGGGTGTCGCACGGGTGCCGCACCACCCCGGCGTCCAGCGCGCCCTCGGCGAGCTCGCGGATCTGGGCGTCGGTGCCCGTCTCGCGCAGGTCGAGGCGCAGGTCCGGGCGGCGCTCCCGGAAGGCGGCGATCAGCGCGGCGACGACCCGGCCGCCGAGGTCGCTCGGCAGGGCCGCGCGCACCGTCCCGACCTCGCCCAGCCGGGCCCGCTCGGCGACGGAGTAGATGCGGTCCACGCGGGTGAGGATGTCACGGGCCTCCTCCAGCAGCAGGCCGCCCGGCGGGGTGAGCCGCACCCGCCGGCTGGACCGGTCGAACAACCGCACGCCGAGCTCCTTCTCCAGCCGCTGGATACGCTGGCTCAGCGGCGGCTGCGCCATGCCGAGGCGCTCGGCCGCGCGGCCGAAGTGCAGCTCTTCGGCGACGACGACGAAGCACCGCAGATGCCCGACCAGGTTCACGAGCAGCGATGATACCAATTCGGATATTCATCCGGACCGATATCAATCTTGGACTTTTCGGGCGGAGCCTGGTGTCCTTGTGCCCCCATCGGTCCGCCCGCGCCGTCAGCGGGCCTCCGGCCGGTGGACCGATCAGGGGGAAGGAGTTCGACGATGCGCCGATCCCGTGTGCTCGCCGCCGCCGCGGTCGCGGTGGCGGTCGTGATCGTGGGGGCGGGGGCGGTGTGGTTCCTGCGCGACGGTGACGACCCGGGGGACGCCGCGAAGCGCTACCTCGCGGCGTGGAGCGGCGGCGACCTCGCCGCGATGAGGGCGCTGACCGACCGTCCGCCCGCCGACTTCGAGACGCGGTTCAAGCGGATGCGGGACGACCTCGGCGCCGTGGGGCAGCGCTACACGGTCGCCTCCGTGGGACGTCCCAAGGACGACGCGGTCGGCGGCTCCTACAGCGCCGAGGTGACGCTGGCGGGCGACCGGACGTGGAAGTACACCGGGTCGCTGCCGATGGTGAAGAGGGACGGCGACTGGCTCGTCCGCTGGTCGCCCCAGGTCATGTATCCGGAGCTCAAGGAGGGGCAGCGGCTGCGCGCGTCGCGCGCCTGGCCGGACCGCGCCGCCGTCCTCGCGGCGGACGGCAGCGACCTCGCCTCCTCGCCGTCCGGGTCCGCCCGGCAGCTCGCCGGGCAGGTCGGCCCCGTGTCCGCCGAGGCGGCGGGCAAGCTCGGCGCCCCGTACCGCAACGGCGACCCGGCCGGTGTGGACGGCCTGCAACAGCAGTACGAGCGCCGCCTCTCCGGCAAGCCCGCGCTCGCCGTGCAGATAGTGGACGCCGAGGGCGCCCCGGTGAAGACGATCCAGCGGTTCGGCGGCGCCGACGGCGAGCCGGTGAAGACGACCATCGACCCTAAGGCGCAGGCCGCAGCCGGGCGGGCCGTCTCGGGGGCGGGCAAGCCGGCCTCCATGGTCGCGCTGCGCCCCTCCACCGGCGAGATCCTCGCGGTGGCGAACCAGCCGGGCGGCTACAACCGCGCGCTGATGGGCCGGTACCCGCCCGGCTCGACGTTCAAGGTGGTCACGGCCGCCGCGCTGGTCGCGGGCGGCATGTCCCCGGCGACGAAGGTGGGGTGCCCGGCGACCACGACGGTCGGCGGCCGCTCGTTCCACAACTACAAGCACGAGGACTTCGGCTCGGTCCCGCTCCGCGAGGCGTTCGCGCACTCGTGCAACACGACGTTCGCGCGCCTCGCCGTGGACAAGCTCGGCGAGAAGCGGCTCGCGCAGGTCGCGGCCCAGTTCGGGTTCAACGCCCCGATCATCGCGGGGCTCCCCGCGGTGCGCGCGGCGTTCCCCGAGAACAAGGACGACACCGCCTTCGCCGCCGCGTCCTTCGGGCAGGGCGAGGTGCTGACCAGCCCGCTCAACATGGCGAGCGTCGCCGCCGCCGCCGCCGACGGCACCTGGCGCTCGCCCCGCCTGGTCGGGGCGTCCCTCGCCGCGCAGGCGGCGGACTCCAAGGGCCGCAAGCCCGAGCCGCCGAAGCGGCTGGAGCCCGCCGTGGAGAAGGCCCTGCACGCCCTCATGCCGGCCGTCGTCAGCGAGGGCACCGCGTCCGGCGTCGGCTTCCCGGCCGGGACGGCGGGCAAGACCGGCACCGCGGAGTTCGGCGGGGGCGAGAACCCGCCGACCCACGCCTGGTTCATCGGCTACCGCGGGGATGTCGCGTTCGCCGTGATCGTCGAGGGCGGGGGCACCGGCGCCGAGGCCGCCGCCCCGATCGCCGCGAAGTTCCTCCGGGCCCTCTGAGCCCACGCGGGGGTCCGTGACGCGCGTCGCCCCTGGTACCGGAGGTCCGGTACCAGGGGCGATCGTCATGCGGGGTGCCGCCGGGCAGCGCTCAGCGGAGGGCGCCCGCCAGGATGCGGGCGGTCTGGGCGACGGCCTTGTCGTCGGCCTCGGCGTCGGCGGAGAGCCCGTTCGTGGTGATGACGATGACCAGCGGCGCGCCGGACGGGGGCCAGGCGATCGCGATGTCGTTCGCGGTGCCGTAGGTCCCGCCGGTGCCGGTCTTGTCGCCGACCGTCCAGTTCTTGGGGAGCCCGGCGCGGATGCGCTTGTCCCCGGTGACGGTCGCCTTCATCCAGTCCACGAGCCGCTTGCGGTCGGCCGGGACGAGCGCGCCGCCCGTGGTGAGGGCCCGCAGGTCCCCCGCCCAGGGCCGCGGAGCGGTGGTGTCGCGCACCTCGCCCGGCGCCCAGATGTTGAGGTCGGTCTCCCAGCGGTCGCTGCGGCTCACCCGGTCGCCGAGGGAGCGGAAGAACGCGGTGAGGCCGGCGGGCCCGCCGATCTGCCTCAGCACCAGGTTCCCGGCGGTGTTGTCGCTCTGGGTGATGGCGGCGTGGCACAGGTCGGCGACGGTCATGCCGGTGTCCACGTGCTTCTCGGTGACGGGGGAGTAGTCGACCAGGTCGTCCTCGGTGTAGTGGATCACCCGGTCGAGCAGTCCGGGGTCGGACTGCCGGGCCTTGCGCAGCACGGCGCCGCACGCCATGGCCTTGAACGTCGAGGCGAACGCGAAGCGCTCGTCCGGCCGGTGGGAGACGGTGCGGCCGGTGCCGGTGTCGATCGCGAAGGCGCCGATGCGCGCGTGGTGCGTCGCCTCCAGCCGCCCGATCTGCCGGGTGACCTTCGCCTGCGCGGGATCGGGGGCGGTGATCGTGGACGTCGCGCTGCGCGGCGCCGCGGTCCGCGCGTCCGGGCTCGCGCCGGAGCCGCAGCCGGCGAGGCCGGCGATCGTCGTCAGAGCGAGAGCGGCGGCGCCGAGCCGCCGGTTCCGGGTGCTGTGGGTCGTCATGCGGGAGAGCAGACCAGAGCCGTGAAGGTCATGTCCAATATTGATATCGCGTCCGAAGTCATATGCGAACGCATATGAGAAGCCCGTGAACTGGCAGTATGCGGCGGGTCAGAGCCAGTCGCGGACCTTGAAGATCACGTAGAGGGCGAGGCTGCACGCGACGACGATGACCGTGCTGGCGACGAAGCCCGAATGGTGGCCGAACCCGGGATAGGGGACGTTCTGCCCGTAGAACCCGGTGACGGCGGTCGGCACCGCGATGATCGCGGCCCAGCTGGTGACCTTCTTCATCACCTCGTTCATCCGGTTGCCCTGGAGGGCCAGCCGCGTCTCCAGCAGGTCGGCGACGAGGTCGCGCAGGCCGTCCGTCCACTCCCCGACGCGCAGGGTGTGGTCGTAGACGTCCTGGAAGTACGGGACGAGCGCCGCCGGGACGATCTTCATGTCGCGGCGCAGCAGCGTGTTGAGCACCTCCCGCATCGGCAGCGCGATCCGCCGCAGCGCGGCCAGGTTCTTGCGCAGCCGGTAGCTGCGCCGCTGGATCTCCTTGACCGGGAACTTGTCGTCGAAGACGAGGTCCTCGACCGCGTCGGCCTCGTCGTCGAGCGCCTGGACGGCCGCGAGCTGGAGGTCCACGACCAGGTCGAGCAGCCCGTAGAGCAGGAAGGCGGCGCTCGGCTCGTCGAGGCCGGCGTCCGGGGTCTGGTCCCACCGCCGGATGAGCGCGTCCACGTCGAACCCGCAGTCCTGCCGGACCGTGACGAGGGCGCGGTCGCTGATGAACGCCGACACCTCGTGCATCGCCAGCTCTCCGTCGGTCACCACCGGGACGTAGACGTTGAGGAAGGCGTACCCGTGGTAGCGGTCGAGCTTCGCCCGCTCGTGCCGGGACACCGCGTCCTCGACGGCGACGGGATCGAGGCCGAGCTCGTCGCTGACCACGTGCAGGTCCTCGCGCCGCGGCGCGCACAGGTCGAGCCAGACGACGATGTCCGGACGCTCCAGGTAGTCGCTCAGCCGTGCGACGGGAAAGCCCTCCGCCTCGATCGAGCCGCCGCGCCAGGCCCGCGTCCGCGGCGGTGCCGAGCCGATCCGGCTCCCCGGGTGTGCGTCGACGTCGATCTCAGACGGTTGGGATCCCATGCGCCGCCTTATACCCCTCTTTCCCCAAACGAGGGTGTGACGGAGGCCATGCGGCGCGGCCCGGTCAGCGGGGGCGCGGCGGTGCCGTCGAGCCGCGGACGACGAACTCGCCGGGCAGCACGCGCGGGGCGGGGCTGCGGCCGTCGAGGAGCTCGAGCAGCGCCGCCATGCCCTGCGCGCCCAGCTCCTCGGCCGGCAGCCGGACGGTCGTCAGCTCGGGCTCCAGGGCCGTCGCGAGCAGCACGTCGTCGAACCCGGTGACCGACACGTCGGACGGGACGTCCAGGCCCAGCGCGCGCGCCGCCTTGTACGCGCCCGCCGCGATCTGGTCGTCGTCGCAGACGAGCGCGGTCGGCGGGTCCGGGGCGGTGAGCAGCCGGGTGGCGGCGCCCTTGGCCGAGGCGACGTCGATCGCGCAGGCGTCCCGGGTCAGCACGCCGCCCGGCAGGTCCGCGACGGCGCCGGCGAGGGCGTCCGCGCGGGTGTGGAACGTCCACTGGTCGACGGCGGCGGCGACATGCCCGATCCGGCGGTGGCCGAGCTCCGCGAGGTGCGCCGCGATCGCCCGCATCCCCTCGGCCACGCCGAAGTCGACCGTGGGGACGGGGGCGCCGGGCCGCCCGGCCGGGCCGCTGTCGAGCATCACGACGGGCGTCTCGCGGAACTCGCGGAGCGTCTCCACCGACATCGCGGTGGCGAGGATGCCGTCGATCGCCTCGTCGGGCGCCGCGAACGGGCTGTCGGCGGGGCCGGCCGCGTCGTCGGGCCAGGTCGAGACCACGACGCCGAAGCCGTGCCGGGACGCGACCCGCGCCGCGCCCGTGTAGACGGGGCCGAAGAACGGCGCGCTCAGGGTCGGGACCATCAGCAGGACGGTCCGGGTCGTGCCGAGCCGCAGGTTCCGGGCCGCCTGGTTGGGCCGGTAGCCGAGCCGCTCGGCCGCGCTCCGCACGCTGCGCGCCGTCGCGGGGGAGACGCGCCCGCTCCACTTGCCGCCCAGCACGAGCGAGACCGTGGACTGCGAGACCCCGGCCTCCTGCGCCACGTCCTTGCTGGTGGGACGGCTGATCGCCGGCACCTGCGCCTCCCTGGAGGATCGATCCAACGAAATCAGACTAGAACGGGAGGACCCGGAAGTGGTACGTATGACGGAGGTAATACGTATGACTGGCATATGAGACGGGATCCCGGGGGCCATCGATGCGCGGCTATGTCGTCTTCCTGCGGAGGCCGTACGCGGGACGCCTGCTCGGCGGCACCCTCCTCGGCCGGCTCCCCAACGGGATGGGCATGCTCGCCGTCGTCCTGCACGTCCGCGCCGACGACGGCGGCTACCCGCTCGCGGGGACCCTCGCCGCGATCCTCGGGCTGGCCACCGCCGCCGGGCAGCCCGTCCTCGGCCGCGCCATGGACCGGTTCGGCCAGCCGCGCGTCCTGCTGCCCGCCGCCTGCGCCTCCGCCGCCGGGTTCGCCCTCCTCGCCGCCGTCGGCGCCGATCCGCTCCCGGTGGCCGTCGCCGCCGTCTTCGCCGCCGGTTTCGCGACCCCGCCCCTCGAGGCCGGTCTGCGCGCCCTGTGGCCCGACGTCCTGGACGGCCCGGAGCAGGTCGACGCCGCCTACGCCCTCGACGCCGCCGCCCAGGAACTGCTCTTCACCCTCGGCCCGCTGCTCGTCGTCGCCGCGGCCGTCGTGAACACCGAGACCGCGCTGCTGCTCACCGGCGCCTTCGGCATCGCCGGAACGCTGGTCGTCGCGCTGTCCGGCCCGTCGCGCAGGTGGCGGGGCGCACCGCGCGCCTCCGACTGGGCCGGGCCGCTGCGGTCCCCGGGCCTGCGGGTCCTGCTGCTGTCGCTCGCCTGCGCCGGGATCGCCCTCGGCGTCTACGCCGTCGCCGTCGTCGCCTACGCCGAGGACCAGGGCAGCGACCTCGCCTCCGGGCTGCTGCTGGCGTGCATGGCGGGCGGCGCCCTCACCGGCGGGCTCGTCTACGGCGCCCGCTCGTGGGGCGGCGCGCCGCACCGGCGGCTGCCCTGGCTGCTGGGCGCGCTCGCCGCCGGGTACCTCCCGCTCGTGCTCGCGCCGGGCCTGCCCGTCATGTCGGTGCTCGCGTTCGCCTCCGGCGTCTTCCTCGCGCCGGTGCTGGCGTGCAGCTTCACGCTCGTCGACCGGCTCGCCCCGGCGGGGACGGTCACCGAGGCGTTCGCGTGGATCGTCGCGGCGATCGGCGCCGGCGGCTCCGTCGGGTCGTTCGTCTCCGGGGTCGGGCAGGACGCCGCGGGCGTGCCCGGCGCGTTCGCGGGCGCCGGGGCCGGGGGCGTCCTCGCCCTGGTCCTGTGCCTGCTCGGCGCGCGGACGCTGCGCCCCGCCGTGCCCCGCACCGTCACCGCGGACGCCGCCGCGCGGCTGTGACGGGCCGGCCGCAGGTCAGACCCAGTGCTCGAACCACATCCGCGCCTCCCAGTCGCTCTTGGGGATCGTCTCGGCGGACAGGATCGGGTAGAAGTAGGCGAAGTTCGCCAGCACCACCAGCAGGAACGCCCCCGCCACGGCGGCGCCGACCAGCCTCCGGACCCCGGCGGCCTGGACTCCCGCCGGCGACACGTGTGCGCCGTGCTGGTCATATGTCCCGTGCTGGTCATATGTCCCGTGGTCGTCGTACGGCGCCTGCTCGCCATACGGGGTCTGCTCGTCGTACGGCGCCCGCTCGCCATGCGGCGCCCGCTCGTCGTAGGGCGTGAGAGCCGACCCCGGGGCGGCCGGGGCCTCCCAGGGCAGGCCGGGAGGCCCGCCTGCGAGGGCGTTTCGGGGGGCGGGGGCGCCCGCGGCGAGGCCGTTCTCACCCGGACGCGCCGCGTGCGCCCCCGCCGCCCCGGCGGGCGCGGGCCCTATGAGGTACCCCAGCACGAGGACGACCGCCAGCACCATGAACGGGATCATCGGCGTCGCGTAGAACAGGAACATCGTGCGGTCGGCGAACGCCGAGGGGAACCACGTCAGCCAGCCGGCGAGGAAGCCGAGCAGGATCGCCCCGGCCCGCCAGTCCCGCAGGATCAGCCAGATGAACGCCGCCACGACGAGCGCGGCCAGCGCCCCCCACCACAGCGCGGGCGTCCCGATCCCGAGGATCTCGCGCGAGCACACCGGCGCGTCGCCGCACCCGGTCTTCGGCTGGGTGTAGAAGAACGCGACCGGGCGGCGCAGGATCGGCCAGCCCCACGGCCACGACTTGTAGGGGTGGCCGGCGTGCAGCCCGGTGTGGAAGCCGAGCATCTCCGAGTGGTAGTGCCACAGCTTCGGCATCGCCTCGAACGGCCGCCAGAGCAGGTTCCCGGAGACCTCGCCGCGCCCCCAGCCGCCCGGCTTGAAGATCCATCCCCACCAGGTCGCCAGGTACGTGAGGATCCCCACCACGACGATCTGCACGAACGCCGGGACGGCCTCCAGCAGCATCGTCCCCGCCAGCGGGGCCCGCACCGCGGCGGCGCGGCGGGCGCCGTAGTCCCACAGGACGGTCATGAGGCCGAACGCGGCGACGTAGAAGATCCCCGTCCACTTGGTGGCGCAGGCGAGGCCGAGGCAGACGCCCGCCCCCCACCGCCAGCCGTGCGCGAGGAACGGCCCGTAGACCGAGGTCTCGCCGCGCTCGATCCGCTCGGCGAGGGTGCGGCGGGACCGGTCCCGGTCGTTCACCAGGCAGGCGAACCCGGCGAGGACCCAGAACATCACGAAGACGTCGAGCAGCGCGGCCCGGCTGGTCACGAACGCCAGGCCGTCCAGCGCCAGCAGCAGGCCGGCGGCGCAGCCGAGCAGCGTCGAGCCGGTCATCCGGCGCGCCACGCGGCACAGGACCAGCACCGACAGCGTCCCGACCAGGGCGGGCACGAAGCGCCATCCGAAGGGGGTCGCGCCGAACATCGCCTCGCCGATCGCGATCATCCACTTGCCGAACGGCGGATGCGCGACGAAGGCGGGCCCGCTGCCCCAGATGTTCGCGTCCGGGTCGGCGATGAGCATCTTGTCGGCGTTGTCGACGGTGTTGTGCTCCCAGCCGAACTTCAGCAGGGCGAGCGCGTCCTTGGCGTAGTAGGTCTCGTCGAACACCACGGCCTTCGGCTGGCCGAGCCGGTCGAACCGCAGGTACGCGGCGAGCGCCGTGACCAGCAGCGGACCGAGCCAGGACAGCAGCGCGCCGCCCGGGATCGCGGGCGCGAGCCACTCCCGCAGCGGAGGGGGCCTGCGCCGAGACGCCGTGGCCGGGACCGATGCCAGATCCGTCGTCGCCATTCTGCGAGTTTATTTGCAATCGCCGCCTCCTTCGGGACCTCGGCCCGCCCCCTGGGACAATGGGTTCCGTGACGGGACCGGGATGGAGGCCGCGATGGCGGCGGTGACGGGGGCCGGGACGGGGACGCTGCGGCTCGCCGCGGCGCCGATCGGAAGGCCCGAGGACGCCTCGGCGCGGTTGCGGGCGGCGCTGGCGGAGACGCCGGTCATCGCCGCCGAGGACACGCGGCGGCTGCGCCGGCTGGCGGGCGACCTCGGCGTCGAACTGGCCGCGCGGGTCGTGTCCTACAACGACGTGAACGAGCGGGAGCGGGCGGCGGGCCTCGTGGGCGACCTGCTCGCCGGACGGGACGTCCTGGTCGTCACCGACGCCGGGATGCCGGGCGTGTCGGACCCCGGGTACCGGCTCGTCCGCGCCGCCGTCGCCGAGGGCGTGCCGGTCACCGTGCTGCCGGGGCCGTCCGCGGTCACGACCGCGCTGGCGGTGTCGGGGCTGCCCACCGACCGGTTCTGCTTCGAGGGGTTCCCGCCGCGCAGGCCTGGCGAGCGGGCCCGCCGGCTGGAGGCGCTCGCGGGCGAGCCCCGCACGATGGTGTTCTTCGAGTCGCCGCGCCGGCTGCCGGTGACGCTCGCGGCGATGGCGGAGGCGTTCGGCGCGGACCGTCCGGCCGCGGTCTGCCGCGAACTGACCAAGACCTACGAGGAGGTCCGCCGGGGGCCGCTCGGCGACCTCGCCGCGTGGGCGGGGGACGGCGTCCTCGGCGAGATCACGGTGGTGGTCGGCGGGGCACCGGAGCCGCAGGGGCTGACGGATCCGGCGGACCTCGCGGCGGCGGTCGCCGACCGGGAGGCGGCCGGGACGCCGCGCAAGCAGGCCATCGCCGAGGTCGCCCGGGAGAACGGCGCCCAGAAGCGCCTCGTCTACGACGCCGTCGTGAAGGCCAGGAAATAGTCACCCCCCTCAGAGCGATGCAAACGGGTTGCTGCGGGGCATAACCGATCCGGTGGCCTCCGGCCGGGGCATCCGAGGGAAGCAGACCAGGGGCGCCGAGCGAGTCGCGCACGGAGCGGTCTGTGAGGGGGTGAGTGCCGTGCACGAGGCATGGACGAACCACGAGGTGTGGGTCTTCGAGTGCCTGAGGTGCGGGGTGTCCTGGAACGAGGAGTTCAGGGTCCGGCACTCCGGCGACGGCCACGGCAACGCGGCCGTCGTCTACGAGCGCCACGGCCAGCCTTGCACGACGCCCTGGCTCAACCGGTGCTGCCCGGACTGCGGCAGCGAGAACGTCAAGGCGCTGTCGGCGTCGCACGGCAGGCAGGAGGAGCTGCCGATCGCCCGCAGCGGCAGCGACGTGGCGATGGTCTTCCACCTCCGCCGCATGCACGCCTGGTGACCGCCCGGCGCGTCGGTCAGGCGATGACCTCGGTGGCCCGGGGTGACTCGGACGCCGCCGGCTCGGTCGGTTCAGCCGGTTCGGTCGGCTCGGACGGCGGCGCCGGCTCGCCCTTCGCGCGCCGGGTGAGGCCGCGCGTCCAGCCGGCGACCGCCCGGCGGGCCTCGGGCCGGAACGCCATGCCCGCGGCGAGCGCCGCCAGCGGGACGGCGGGCAGCACGTACCGGTAGTCGAACTCGGCGGTGGCGGCGGGCGCGAGCAGCAACCCGGTGGCCAGCGTCCACGGCAGCACCGCCTCGCCGCCGAACCGGCGCCACAGCGGGACCAGCCCGGCCAGGCCGATGAGCAGGATGCCGCCGACCATCGTCCCGCGCAGGTAGAAGACGTCCTGGTAGCCGCGGACGACCCCGGCGAACGGCTCGGCGACCTGCGTGCGGGCGTTGCCGTGCTCGTAGCCCCGCGCGTCCTGCGCCGCCGTCCCGCCGCCGGGCATGTGCCAGTCGGGCAGCGGCCTGCTCTTCTTCTCGAACTCGTACTGGGAGTACGTCGCCGGGTCGGGGAAGACCGTGCGCTTCCACTGGAAGACCCGGAAGAAGTCGTGCGCGACGACCCGCGTGTAGTCGAGCGGCTGGGCGGCGATGGCCCGCTTGGCGAAGTCGTTGCCGAGCTTGTTGTTCTCGGGGCTGAACCGCGTGCCGGTGTAGCGGTTGAGCGGGGAGCGGGCGTTCCAGATGCCGTCCTGCGAGTTCGGCAGCCGGTTCGCGGGCTCGGTGCACAGCGGGTACTCGCTGACCGGCAGGTCGTCCATCCGGTGGCAGTCGGCGAACTTGTAGACCCGGGCGTACAGGAAGATCCCGTTGCTCTCGGTGATCGCGAACTTGTCGCTCTCGGCCTTGTACCAGCCCATGTAGCCCAGCACCGGCAGCAGGCACGCGACCAGCGTGGCGGCCATGAGCCGCCAGCCGCAGCGCCGGATCAGCATGTACGCCAGCACGCCGAGGAGCACGGGCATCCCGACCGAGCGGGTCAGCCAGGCCATCCCGACGATGAGCCCGACCGCCGTCGCGATCTTCCAGGTCGGGCGGTCCCGCCACAGCAGCAGCGTGACCGCGCACATCACCAGGAACGTGAACGTCGTGTCCGACAGGACGAGGTGCTCCAGCTGCAGCTGGTAGGCGTCCAGCAGGACCGGCGCGGCCGCGAGCGCGGCGCCCCAGCCGGGCAGCCGGAACCTGCGCCGCAGCAGCGCGTAGATCATCACGCCCATGGCCAGGCCCATGAGGTGCTGGATCCCGGCGACCAGCGCGAAGCTGTGGAACGGCTTGAGGACGAGCAGCAGGAACGAGTACCCGTCGGGCCGCAGCGGGTGCGGATACGGGTCCATCGCGACGTTCAGGTAGTCGAAGCTGTCATTGAAGAACATCACCGGCTGGTAGCCGAGCATCGCCACCAGGCGGAGCAGCGCCGCTATGGCAATGATCACACTGAACGCCGGATTCCGGCGGGCGAGCGTCCACAGTCCGCGGGCCCGGCCGCCGCCCGGCGCCGCCGCCGAATCGGGCGGGAGTTCCGGCGCGTCCCCGGATTCCGGACGGGTCTTTGTGTCCGTTTTCGGGCCGCCCTCAATGGCGGAGCCGGAGTCGGTGACCGTTATGTCGGATTCCAGGCTCTCTGTACTGGAATCGAGCGTGGCGTTGCCCGATCCCGGACGAGATTTGGCCGACTCCGGGACGGTCTCCACGCCGCCGGGCGTGTCGCCCGGGACGTCCGTCGTCGCGGCGGACGCGCCCGCCGTGGCCAGGACCGTCCCGCCCTGCGCCGACCCGTCGAGCCCGGTGCCCCGCGGCGTTTCCCCCGCCACTGCCGCACCTTCCCTTCGCTGTCCGGCCCCCGGTCCGGTGGCACTGCGTTCGTCCAGGGCACTACGTTCGTCCACAGCACCGCGTCGTACGGAGCGCGTCACAGCCGCCCCACCCTTCCGGGCTGCCGTGCCCGTATGCTTGACGTCCTAACATGCAGCCCGCGACCGTGCCGGATAGGGTTTTCCGGTTGCAAGTGGGCAACACGATACGGGTGCTCTTGACGAGAGCGGCCCTCAAGTCCCGCCCTCGGCGGGCATCATTGAACGCTGACGGGCCGTCCCGAGGAACCACACGCGGAACAACAGAGATTAGTGGAAAACGCCGCAGACGGTCAGCAGGTGCAACAGGGTCACCAAGGGTAACGACGCCACCAGGGGTAACGAAGGAGCACGCGTGGAACTCTCCGTAGTGATGCCATGTCTGAACGAGGCCGAGACGGTCGAGACCTGCGTCCGCAAGACGATCGCCTTCTTCGAGGACAAGGGCATCGACGGCGAGGTTGTCATCGCCGACAACGGCAGCACCGACGGCAGCCAGCAGCTCGCCCGGGACGCGGGCGCCCGCGTCGTGCCGGTGATCGACAAGGGCTACGGCAACGCCCTGATGGGCGGGATCCGGGCCGCGCGCGGCAAGTACGTCGCGATGGGCGACGCCGACGACTCCTACGACTTCGCCACCCTCGGCCCGTTCCTTGACGAGCTGCGCGACGGCGCCGACCTCGTCATGGGCAACCGGTTCAAGGGCGGCATCGCCGAGGGCGCCATGCCGCCGCTGCACCGCTACCTCGGCAACCCGGTGCTCAGCTTCGTCGGCCGGCTGTTCTTCGGCAGCAAGATCGGCGACTTCCACTGCGGCCTGCGCGCCTTCGACAAGGACGCGATCCTGCGGCTCGGCCTGCAGACCGGCGGCATGGAGTTCGCCAGCGAGATGGTCGTCAAGGCGACCCTCGAGGGCTACGACATCCGCGAGGTGCCGACCACCCTGTCGCCCGACGGCCGCTCCCGCGCCCCGCACCTCAACACCTGGCGCGACGGCTGGCGCCACCTGCGCTTCCTCATGCTCTACAGCCCCCGCTGGCTGTTCCTCATCCCCGGCCTGGTCTTCATGACGCTCGGCCTGGTCGCCGGGATCGCGCTGTCCACCGGCCCGGTGACCGTCGGGGAGATCGCCTTCGACGTCGACACGCTGGTCGGCGCCTCCGCCGCGCTGGTGATCGGCTTCCAGGCCGTGCTGTTCGCGCTGCTGACGAAGGTCTACGCGATGCAGGAGGGGTTCCTGCCCCACGACCGCCGGGTGCAGAGGCTCATCGACTGGTGGAGCCTGGAGCGCGGCCTGCTGCTCGGCGGGCTGCTCGCGGTCGCCGGCCTCGCGGGCCTCGTCGCGTCCCTGCTGCACTGGCGGGTGAACAGCTTCGGCGAGCTCGACCCGCGGCACTCGCTGCGCATCGTCGTCCCCGCCGCGACCGCGCTCGTGATGAGCTTCCAGGCCATCTTCGCCTCGCTGTTCGTCAGCATCCTCGGCATCCGGCGCCGCCAGCACCCGCCGCTCACCGACCCCGCCGAGGAGGCCGCGGGCGTCGTCGACGCCGCCGTGGAGAAGGTGGCGCGGAGCGAGGCCGAGAAGGCCGAGCGCGCCAGGAAGGGCGCCGCGGCCGAGCCGGCGGCCGGCGAGGCCGCGACCTCGGGCGAGCGGGCGAAGGTTCCCGCCGCGAAGGCCGCCGCGACGTCCGAGAGCGACGACGAGGGCACCGCGTCCGCGGGCTGAGGGGTCCGTGCGCCCGGACGCGCGGCGCGCGTCCGCGCTCGGCGCGGCACGTTCCCCCGGCGGGGCCGGCCCTCGTCACCATCCGAGAAACCGCGGGGGCGGAGCGTGCCGGAGCCTGAAAGGTCGCTGAGCGTCCGCGGGCCGGGGCCCGCCGCCCCGGCCGCACTATGACAGGCTTGACCTCGATGGATCTTCGTTACCCGACCGTCCGCGCCCGGTTCGCCGTGCGCCGGTGAGCACGCGCACACCGCCGGGCGACGCCGCGCCGCCGGACGCGCCGCCGGACGCACCGCCCGCCGCTCCGGCCGGCAGGGCCGCCTTCCCGCGCGCGGACCGCCGCCGCTGGGTCTGGCTGTTCGTGCTCGGCTGGGCCGCGCAGGTCGCCGTGCGCCTCTGGTTCGCCTCGGGGCAGACGCTGCCTGTCGCGACGCCGGACGAGTCGGGGTACCTGTTCGCCGCCCGCGTCCTGACCGGCGGACCCGACGCCGACATGTCGTTCGGGACGGTCTACCGCGGCGGCTACCCGCTGCTGCTCACGCCCGCCTTCTGGATCGGCTCGGGCCCGGTCGGGGTGTACCGGGCCGCCCTGGTGATCAACGCGCTGGTCAGCGCGGCGATGCTGCCGCTGGCCTACCTGCTGCTGCGCCGGCTGGCGGTGCGGCGGCGCTGGTCCTACGTCTTCGCGCACGTCACGGCGCTGCTGCCGTGCGTGCTCTTCTACTCCGGGTTCGTGCTGACCGACGCGGTCCTGCCGGTGATCGTGGCCGGCTGGCTGCTGCTGACGCACAGCTGGCTGACCGCCTCGCCCCCGCCCGGGCGCGGCCCTGCGGTCCGGCTGACGCTCGCCGGCGGGGGCGCCTCGCTGCTGGTCGCCTACGCCTACGCCTGTCACACCCGCGGCGCGATCCTGCTGCTCGTGCACGCCGCGCTGGTCGGGACCGCCCTGCTGCTGCGGTGGCGGTCCTGGCGGGCCGTGTCCGCCGCCGTGCTCGTCCTCGGCGCCGCCACGGGCGCGGCCATGCTGCTGAACCGCTCGCTGCTGCCGCACATGTACCCGCAGGGCGACAACGACCTCGGCGGCAACGTCGTGAAGCGCCTCACCACGCCGGACGGGTGGGGCTGGATGCTCTCGCTCGGCACCGGCCAGGTCTGGTACCAGGCCGTCGCGACCGGCGGCGTGGCGGCGCTCGGCCTCGTCACGGTCGCGTTCCTCGCGGTCCGCCGCACCACCCCCGGGCCGACGCGGGCGCTGGCGCTCGCGCTCGTCGGGGTCGTGGCGGGCATCGCGTCCGCGACGTCGGCGGCCCTGCCGGTCGAGTACCGCATCGGCAACTACGTGTACGGCCGCTACCTGGCCTCCGTCACGCCGGTGCTGTTCGCGGTGGGCGTCGCGGTCCTGATGCGCGCCTCGCGGCGGACGCTGCTGTGGGCGGCCGGCGCGGCGTCGGTCCTGACGGTCGCCGCCGCGTGCGTCGTCCAGTGGTACGCGGGCGACCTGCTCACCCGGTACACCTACACGGCCTACGACTTCCCGGAGACGGCGTTCCTGACCTGGAACTGGAAGACGTTCCACCTCTGGCACGCCACGCTCGCCGGCCTCCTGCTGCTCGGGCTGTCGGTGGCGGCCGCCCTGCCGCGACCGCGCCGCTCGACCGGTCCGCTGCTGCTGGCGGGCCTGCTGTCCGCGGTCGCCGTCGCCATGTGCGCCACCGCCACCGAGCGCATCGCGCAGCCGCTGGTGCGCGCCGAGACGGCCTACACCGACCTGCGGGGCAGCGCGGACCTGGCGAGGCAGCGGTCCATCGCCGTCGACTGGAACATCTGGTGGACGATCCGGCTGTCCCAGTACTACTGGGCCTGGTGGAGCGACGGCAGCGTCTTCGACGCCCGCTGGACCGCGCCGCCGCAGGACGCCGACATGGTCGTCCTGGCCTGGCCGAAGAACGCCCCTCCCACCGCGTCCTGGCCGAAGGGCGCCCCGCCCGGCTGGCACGTCGTCGCCAGCCGCCGCACCGCGGAGGGCGACTGGGTCGCCTGGACCCGTGTCTAAAGGTCCCGGCCCACTCCGCTCGCCTTGCGGCTCGCTGCGTGACCGTGCCTGGGCGAACGCGGCATCGCTTCGCGATCCGCCCGATTCCGCTCGCCTCCGGCTTCGCTCCACCGGGCAGGTCACGTGTTCGCGCGCGTGGCCGAGGTCACTTCGAGGCAGGCTCTAGCTCTTGGCGGGGGGATTCCAGAGCTGGAGGACCCCGTCCGACGAGCGCCACATGAGCGTCCAGCCCTGGGCGGGGTCGGGGCGCCAGCCGCCGCCGATCTGCGACTCCATGCCGCGCCACCGCGTGTAGAGCATCGGGCCCTCCGTCGCGTTGCGGGGGACCGGCAGGTAGTGCGGGAAGTCGCGGATCTCGCCGCGCCAGACCGGGCGGCCCCAGACGTCGCGCGTGTAGAAGGTGAGGGTCTGCGCGAGGCGCCGGTCGGCGCAGATCAGCGTGATGTCGCGGTGGTCGCCGAGGTAGCCGCGCAGCTCGCTCCACGCCTTGTCGCGCGGCAGCTCCGGGACGGCGCGCACGGCCGCCACCGCGTAGGCCGCGCCGAGCGCGACCGCCAGCACGGCCGCGACGGTCCGCAGCCGCAGCCGTGCGACCAGGCCGGACGGCAGCATCCGGAACATCAGGATCAGCGACCCGGAACCGCCGGCGAGCAGCGCGGGCAGCACCGCGAACCAGTACCGCTGGAGCCAGGCGCGCAGCGAGATGTCGTTCGGGTCGAGGACGCCGGAGAACAGCGTCAGCGGCACCGCGAGCGTGAAGAACCACACCAGGACCAGCGCGAGCCGCCGGTCGCGGGTGAGGGCCCAGCCGGCGACGGTGAGGGCCAGCGCCGCGGTGAAGACGAGGCCGAGCGGGCTCCACTCGTGCATCGCGCGCAGGAACGACCGCGCGGCGAGGGAGCGGGTGACGTAGTCGCGGGACTGGCCGCCGTGCTCGGCCGCCGACATGAGCCCGGCGAGCGGGCTGCCCCACACCAGCTGGTTGTGGACGAAGTTGAGCAGCAGGATCGCCAGCATCGGCGCGCCGACCGTGACGCCCCGTCGCCACGGGATGCGCAGCAGCGCCAGGTAGGCGGGGATGGCGAGGAAGAGGAAGGCCAGGAACTCCCGGACGAGGAACGACGTGCCGAGGAGCACCCCGGCGGCGAGCAGCATCCGCGTCTGCGCCCGGCCGGTCCTGCGGCTCGCGACGACGAGCCCGGCCATCCCGATCGTGAACAGCCCGGCGCCCGGCATGTCGGGCAGCATCACCCCGGTCGACCAGGTGATCTCGTGGCCGAACGGGTTGGTCATGGTGAAGAACGGGTGGACCAGCATGACCGCGGCCGACACCAGGCCCGCCGCGTCGCCGAACAGGGACCGCACGACCAGGTACGTCCCGACGAAGAAGGCGGCGCCGCCGAGCGCGGCGACGGTGAAGTAGGCGGCCTGGCCGTCGCCGAGGACCTCCTGGGCGAGCCGCGCCGGCAGCACCAGCCCGATGCGGGTGACCTGGTGCGGGACCTCGTCGAAAGGCCACTGGGTGAGCGGGATGTGCGGCCAGTCGCGGGCGGCGAGCCACACGTAGTAGGGGTCGAAGTACAGCGGCGGCGTCATGACCACCCACTGGGCGAGCACTGCGGACGCCGCGACCAGCAGCGACAGCCACACGACCCGCCTGACCCGCCGGACCCGTCCCAGCAGGCGCGTGAGCGCGGACGGCGCGTCCTGCTCCGCCGCCGCGGCTTCCCGGGCGAGCGGCTCGTCGGACGTCGTCTGGGCCATGCCTGGGTTCCCGCCTCCGCTGGTCCGTGCTGGTGGTGGCCGATCCGTTCCGCCGGCGGCCGGGCCGCGGCGCCGCCCGCCGCGCCCGCGCGGCGCGCCCCGGCGCCCGCGCGGCGCCCCCTGCCGGCCGCGACGCCGGACCAGGTTACTCGCGTGCCGCGGCCCCCGCGACGCGACTACCCTTGATTCCATGTCCTCGTCAAGCCGTCATATCTTGACCGCGCCCGCCTGGCCGTACGCCAACGGGCCCCGTCACATCGGGCACGTCTCCGGTTTCGCGCTGCCCGCCGACATGTTCAGCCGCTACCAGCGGATGGCGGGCAGCAAGGTCCTGATGGTCAGCGGCACCGACGAGCACGGCACGCCGATCCAGGTGCAGGCCGACAAGGAGGGCGTGACGGCCCGCGAGCTGGCCGACCGCTACAACTCCGTGATCGCCGAGGACCTGCACGGCCTCGGGATGTCCTACGACCTGTTCACGCGGACGACGACGCTGAACCACTACGCGATCGTCCAGGAGGTCTTCAAGGGCCTGTACGACAACGGCTACATCTTCCCGACCAAGACGATGGGCGCGATCTCGCCCTCCACCGGCCGTACCCTCCCGGACCGCTACATCGAGGGCACCTGCCCCATCTGCGGGTACGACGGGGCGCGCGGCGACCAGTGCGACAACTGCGGCAACCAGCTCGACCCGATCGACCTGATCAATCCCGTCTCGCGGATCAACGGCGAGACGCCGAAGTTCACCGAGACCGAGCACTTCATGCTCGACCTGCCCGCCTTCACCGAGGTGCTCGGCCGGTACCTGCGCGGAAAGCAGGGCGGGGGGGCGGCGGGGCGTAGCCATGGGGGTGAAGCGCAGTGGCGGCCGAACGTGCTGAAGTTCGCGCTGAACCTGCTCGACGACATGCAGCCGCGGGCGATCAGCCGCGACCTCGACTGGGGCGTGCCGATCCCGCTGGACGGCTGGCGCGACAACCCGGCCAAGAAGCTCTACGTGTGGTTCGACGCGGTCGTCGGCTACTTCTCCGCGTCGGTGGAGTGGGCGCGGCGCTCCGGCGACCCCGAGGCGTGGCGCGCCTGGTGGCAGGACCCGGAGGCCCTGTCCTACTACTTCATGGGCAAGGACAACATCGTCTTCCACGCCGAGATCTGGCCGGCGATGCTGCTCGGCTACAGCGGCCAGGGCGACAAGGGCGGCACGCCCGGCTCGCTGGGCGCGCTGAACGTCCCGACGGAGGTCGTGTCGTCGGAGTTCCTGACGATGGAAGGCCGCAAGTTCTCCTCGTCCCGCCAGGTGGTCATCTACGTGAAGGACTTCCTGGAGCGCTACGACGTCGACGCGCTGCGCTACTACGTCGCGGTCGCCGGCCCCGAGAACCAGGACACCGACTTCACCTGGTCGGAGTTCGTCCGCCGCAACAACGACGAGCTGGTGGCGGCGTGGGGCAACCTCGTGAACCGCTCGGTGAACATGGCGGCGAAGAACTTCGGCGCGATCCCGGAGGCGGGCGACCTGACCGACGCCGACCGGGCGCTGCTGGAGCGCAGCCGCACCGCCTTCGGGGCGGTCGGCGCCGAGCTGGAGCGGTCGCGGTTCAAGAACTCGATCACCGAGGCGCTGGACGTCGTCCGCGACGCCAACAAGTACCTGTCCGACCAGGCGCCCTGGAAGCTGAAGGACGACCCCGAGCGCGTCAAGTCGATCCTGCACACCGCGCTGCAGGTCGTCGACGACGCCAAGACCCTGCTGACGCCGTTCCTGCCGAACTCCTCCCAGAAGGTCTACGAGATGCTCGGCGGGCAGGGCGTGTGGAGCGGCATGCCGCGGCTGGAGACGGTGTCGGAGGAGGGCGGCCCCGACTACCGCGTCCTCACCGGCGACTACGCGACCGAGGCGCGCTGGGAGTCCGTGCCGATCAAGCCGGGCGTCCCGCTGGCCAAGCCGGTGCCGCTGTTCAAGAAGCTGGACTCCTCGGTCGTGGACGAGGAGCTCGCCCGGCTGGAGCAGGCGTGACCGAGGAGGGGGACGGGCAGGCCCCGCGGTCCTACCCGCCGCTGCCCGAGCGGCTGCCCGTCGACGTCTTCGACAGCCACTGCCATCTCGACATCGTCGAGACGCCGGTCGACGAGCAGCTGAGGTCGGCCAGGGCGGCGGGCATCGCGCGGATCGTCACGATCGGCTGCGACCTGCCGTCCTCCCGGTTCGCGGTGGAGGCCGCCGGCGAGTTCGACGACGTGTACGCGGCGGTCGCGATCCACCCGAACGAGACGACGGGCATCAGCGAGGCCGTGCTGGGCGACGTCGCCCGGCTGGCCGCGCACCCGAAGGTCCGCGCGATCGGCGAGACCGGCCTCGACTACTACCGCGACTGGGCGCCGAAGGAGGACCAGCACCGCTCCTTCCGGGCCCACGTCGACATCGCCAAGCGCACCGGCAAGGCGCTGGTCATCCACGACCGCGAGGCCCACGACGACGTGCTGGCGATCCTGGAGGAGGAGGGCCCGCCGGAGAAGGTGGTCTTCCACTGCTTCTCCGGCGACGCCGCCATGGCGGAGGTCTGTGCCGGCCGCGGGTACCTGATGAGCTTCGCCGGGAACGTCACGTTCAAGAACGCCGAGCCGCTGCGGGACGCGCTGCGCGCGGCGCCGCTCGACCTGCTGCTCGTGGAGACCGACGCGCCGTTCCTGACGCCGATCCCGCACCGCGGCAAGCCGAACGCCTCGTACCTGATCCCGCACACCGTCCGCGCCATGGCGGAGATCAAGGGCGTGGACGTGGCGGAGCTGTGCACGGCGATCGCCGCGAACGGGGAGCGCGCCTTCGGCCCCTGGTGACCGCGCCCGCGCGGCCCGGTGCGCGGCCCGCCGCGCGGACCGGTGTGCCAAATCGGGCAAATGGGGCGAGTGGCGGCGTTGCGGTGGCGGAGACGGACGGAGACCTCTAATCTCTGGCCGTTGGACGGGCGCCCCCCGAGCCCGGCTCCCTGGAGGAACCCCCCGTGCCTTCCCCCTCTGCCCCGCGCCTGCGCGCGCCGCGCGCACTCGCCCCCGCCGCCGTCCTGCTGGCGGCCGCGCTGCTCGCCGCGGCCTGCGGCGGGGACGGCGGATCGGCGCGCCCGAAGAGCGGCGTCGTCGCGGACGCGCCGCGCACCAGCGCCCCCGCGCCGCGCAAGGTCGTCATCGTGGTCGACAAGAAGAAGACCGAGACGATGACGACCGGCACGACCGTCGCGCAGGTGCTGGAGCAGGCGAAGATCGCCCTCGGCCCGCACGACCTGGTCAGGCCGGCCGCCGACCGGCCCGCCGGGGACGTCATCAAGATCATGCGGCTGCTGTCGGACCCGGTGACCAAGATCGTGAAGACGCCGGCCCCGACGGTCCGCAAGAAGAGCTCGTCCGTCCCGCCCTGGAGCGAGAAGGAGCTGCGCAAGGGCCGCCCCGGCATCACGGTCCTGAAGGTGGCCTACGTCCGGCACAAGGGCCGCAAGGTCGCCAAGGTGATCGCGAAGCAGGTGAAGCGCAAGCCCGTCGCGCGGATCGTCGCGGTGGGCCCGAACTCGGTCAACAGCGGCTCGGTGACGCGGCTGAACTGGCGCGGCCTCGCCAACTGCGAGTCCCACAACAACCCGAAGGCCGTGAACCCGGCCGGGTACTACGGCCTCTACCAGTTCTCCCTGTCGTCGTGGGCGTCGGTCGGCGGGTCGGGCAAGCCCTCGGACGCCAGCGCGGGCGAGCAGACCTACCGGGCGCAGCTGCTCTACAAGCGGGTGAACGGCCGCTGGCAGGGCCAGTGGCCCAACTGCGGCAAGTTCCTGTTCTCCTGAGCGGCGTCCACGGGGCCCTGGGGGACGGGCCCTCGCGATGACAGGAGAGACTTGACGCATGGGGGACACCACGGGCCTGCTCGGGCCGGCCGACGTGCGGGCGCTGGCCGAGCGGCTCGGCATCAGGCCGACGAAGACGCTCGGGCAGAACTTCGTCATCGACGCCAACACCGTCCGGCGGATCGTCCGGGCCGCCGGGCTGAGCCCTGACGACGTCGTCATCGAGGTGGGCCCCGGGCTGGGGTCGCTCACGCTGGCGCTGCTGCCCCAGGTGCGCCGCGTCGTCGCGGTGGAGATCGACCCGGCGCTCGCCGCCGAGCTGCCGGCCACGGCCGCCGCCCGCGAGCCCGGCGCCGCCGCGAGGCTGGAGGTCGTGCGCGCCGACGCGATGAGGATCGCGGAGGTGCCGGGGCCGGCGCCGACGGCCCTCGTCGCGAACCTGCCGTACAACGTCGCCGTCCCCGTCGTCCTGCACCTGCTGGCCACGCTGCCGTCGCTGCGGTCCGCGCTGGTGATGGTGCAGGCCGAGGTCGCCGACCGGATGGTCGCCGCGCCGGGTTCCAAGATCTACGGGGTGCCGTCGGTGAAGCTCGCCTGGTACGGCCACGCCCGCCGCGCCGGGGCCGTGGGCCGCGCCGTCTTCTGGCCCGCGCCGAACGTCGACTCCGGGCTCGTGGCGTTCGCCCGCCGCGAGCCGCCGGAGACCGGGGCGTCCCGGGAGGAGGTGTTCGCCGTGGTCGACGCCGCGTTCGCGCAGCGCCGCAAGACGCTGCGCGCGGCGCTCGCGGGCTGGGCCGGGTCGGCGCCCGCGGCCGAGGAGGCGCTGCGCGCCGCGGGCGTGGACCCGCGATCCCGGGGCGAAGCGCTGGACGTGGCCGCCTTCGCCCGGATTGCCGAGTATGGTCCTTCTCGCCGGGGTGATCACCCTCGAACCCCTGAGGCGAGGGCTCCCCGCGGGGGATGACGCATCAGCATGAGCCGGAGGTCGATGTGAAGGCGCGTTCGCGGGCGACGCGAGCCGGATGGCCCGTCGTGGGGACGGGGCTGCTCGCCGCCGCGGGCATGGTCGCCACGGTGGCGGCGGGCTGCGGGGGCGGCGCGGGCGCGGCACCCAAGATCACGACGACGGCGCGGGCGGGCGTGGCGCCGGTCCCGCCGGCGCAGGGCGCCTACTTCGGGGCCTGGGTGCCGCAGGAGGGCGCCGTCCGTCCGTCCGGCTCCGCCTCGGCGTCGCCGTCCGGCTCGCCCACGGATGAGCCGGGCTCGCCTTCGGGCACTCCCTCCGAATCTCCGTCCGGCACTCCCTCCGGCACCGCGTCGCAGACGCCGTCCGGGAAGGACGCCGGCAAGCCGGGCATGGCGCCCGTCGTCGGCTTCGAGCAGCGGCTCGGCCGCCGGCTCGACATCGTGCAGAGCTACCGCGGCTGGAAGAGCGACTTCCCGGGCGGCCTGGAGGAGTCCGTCGCGGACGGGAACCGCTACCTTCTGCTGACCTGGGACGGCGGCGACACCCGGGAGATCGTCCAGGGCGAGCACGACGCCCTGATCGCCAAGCGCGCCCGCGCCCTCAAGGCGCTCGGCAAGCCCGTGTTCCTGCGCTGGTCGCGGGACATGGACAAGTCGTCGGCCCAGAAGAACGTGCACTCGGCGGCCGACTTCACCGCCGCCTGGAAGCACCTGCGTGCGATCTTCAAGCGGCAGGGGGTCGACAACGTCGCCTGGGTGTGGTGCCCGAGCGCCCGCGGGTTCAGCGGCGCCGACGCGGGCTCGTACTACCCCGGCGACGACCAGGTCGACTGGATCTGCGCCGACGCCCAGCCCGGCGGCGACTACGACTACCGCGACCTGTCGGAGGCGCTGAAGCTGTTCACCGAGTGGGCCCGGGGCCGCCACAAGCCCATCATGATCGCCGAGTTCGGGGTGCCGAAGTCCTACGGCCCGCGCCGCGCCGAATGGCTCCGCGAGGCCGCCAAGACCCTGCAGGACCCGCAGGTCAAGGCCGTCGTCTACTTCAACTCCGACGAGCAGGCCAAGAACGCCCGCGACAGGCGCCGCGCCTACTCGGTGACCGGCGACCAGCACGCGACCTCGGCGCTCCGCGAACTGGCCACCACCCCCTACTTCAACCCCCGCAACCTCCCCGTCATCAGCGGCGGCTGAGGGTCCCGTAGGGTTTCGCGAGTGAGCGCAGTGACGGTGCGGGTCCCCGCCAAGGTGAACCTCCAGCTCGGCGTCGGGCCTGTCCGCGACGACGGCTACCACGACCTCGTCAACGTGTTCCACGCCGTGTCCCTGTTCGACGAGGTGACGGCCGAGCCCGCCGCGCGGCTGGCGGTGGAGGTCCGGGCCGCCCCGGACGCGCGCGTCGCGGTCGACGGCGTCCCCACCGGCGAGGACAACCTCGCCGCCAGGGCGGCCAGGCTCGTCGCCTCGCGCCTCGGCGTCGAGACGGGCGTCCGGCTCTCGATCCGCAAGGCGATCCCGGTCGCGGGTGGCATGGCGGGCGGCAGCGCCGACGCCGCCGCCGCGCTGCTCGCCTGCGCCCGGCTCTGGGACGACCGGGAGCAGCCCGTCCTCACCCGCGACGACCTGATGGAGCTCGGCGCGGACCTCGGCAGCGACGTCCCGTTCGCCGTCCTCGGCGGCACGGCCGTCGGCGTCGGGCGCGGGGAGCGGCTCACGCCCGCCCTCACCCGCGGGACGTTCCACTGGGTGTTCGCCACCGCCGACGGCGGCCTGTCCACGCCCGCCGTCTACGGCGAGTGCGACCGGCTCCGCCTGGCGGCGGGGGAGGCGCCCGCCTGGCCGACCGTGTCCGAGGCGCTGATGACCGCGCTCGCCACCGGTGACGCCAAGGCCCTCGGCGCCGCGCTCTCCAACGACCTGGAGCCCGCCGCGCTGTCGCTGCGCCCGTCGCTGCGCGGCACGCTCGACACCGGCCGCGAGCTGGGCGCGATCGGGGCGCTCGTCTCCGGCTCCGGCCCCACCTGCGCCTTCCTCGCCGAGACCCGCGAGGACGCCGCCGCCCTGGCGGACGAGCTGGAGGCCGCCGGCGTCGCGAAGCAGATCGTCCGAGCCCACGGACCCGTCCCCGGGGCCACAATCGTCTGACGGGACGGTGGGACCGGCCTGTCCCGGTAGCTGCCATCGTCACACAAGCGAACCTCGGGGTAGCGGAGCGCGTCCTCCTATCTGTGACACCGGTTCCTCCGACACTGACCCGACCGGCGAGGTGGAACGATGACGTATCTGTCCGGGATGCTGGGCCTGGTGGCGATCGCCATGATGGCGACGCTCATCCTGCTGGCGGTGCGCCGCGACCGGCATCTGCGCCGCAACGCGCCTGACAGGGTGGTGGGGGACGCCTCGCGGCCGGGCTCCTCCGCGCGGGGCTCCGCCGGTCCGGGCTCCGCAGTCCCGGGACAGGGGGCGCCGGGCTCGGCGGTGCCGGGAGAGGCGGGCGGGCAGTAGGCTCGCCGCGCGGTCGGGACGCGGCCGCCTCGATCGGTCGATTCGCCCACAGGACAGGCGAATCCGAGTGAACGGCGGACCATGGTGTCGGTTCTGGGCCTTCTGGCGGCGCTCCTCATCCTGTTCCTCATCATCGGCGTGCCCCTGGTGCTGGTGGTGGTCCTCGTCACGAGATCGAAAGCATCCAAGACGGGCCCGGCGTACGTCCCGCCCGGCGCCCAGTACCCGCCCCAGCAGCAACCGGGCCAGTACGGCCAGCCAGGTCAGTACGGCGAGCAGGGCCAGTACGGGCAACAGGGTCAGTACGGGCAGCCGGAGCAGTACGGGCAGCCGGAGCAGTACGGGCAGCAGGGCTACGGCCACCCTGGCCACTACGGCCAGCCAGGTCAGTACGGCCAGCCGGAGCAGTACGGGCAACAGGGCCAGTACGGACAACCGGAGCAGTACGGCCAGCCAGGTCAGTACGGCCAGCCGGGCCAGTACGGCCAGCCGGGCCAGTACGGGCAATCAGGCCAGGACGCCCAGCAGGGCCAGGACGAGGGGCCCGACCGGTCCGACCCGCCCGGATCCTCCGGCCCGCCGCCCGCTCCCTGATCCACCATCACGGAGCGGCCGTGCGAGCGGTGCGCGGGGGGCAATACGCTTGAAGGCGCCGTGAATCTGATCAATCTTGAGAACGCCGCCAAGGCCTACGGGCCCAAGCCCCTGCTCGACGCCGTGTCCCTCGGCCTGGACGAGGGCGACCGCGTCGGTGTCGTCGGCCGCAATGGCGGCGGCAAGAGCACCCTCGTGTCCGTCCTCGCGCGGGAGACCGAACCCGACGACGGCCGCGTCACCCACGCGCGCGGGCTCCGGCTCGGCTACCTGACGCAGCGGGACGAGTTCCCGGATGCCGCGACGGTCCGGTCCGTGGTGCTGGGCGACCGCGCCGAGCACGAGTGGGCGGGCGACGTCCGCGTCCGCGAGATCCTCGGGGGCCTGCTCGCCGACCTGGACCTGGACGCGCCCCTGGCCGGCATGTCCGGCGGGGAGCGCCGCCGCGTCGCGCTGGCCCGGCTCCTCGTCCCCGAGTCCGACCTGCTCCTGCTGGACGAGCCCACCAACCACCTCGACATCGAGGCGATCGACTGGCTGGCCCGCCACCTCAAGGGCCGCAAGGTCGCGCTGCTCGTCGTCACCCACGACCGCTGGTTCCTGGACGAGGTCACCGACCGCACGTGGGAGGTCGTCGACGGCCGCGTCGAACGCTACGAGGGCGGCTACTCCGCCTACGTCCTCGCCAAGGCCGAACGCTCCCGCATCGCCGCCGCCACCGAGGCCAAGCGGCAGAACCTGCTCCGCAAGGAGCTGGCGTGGCTGCGCCGCGGCCCGCAGGCCCGCACGTCCAAGCCCAAGTTCCGGGTCGACGCCGCGCAGGCCCTCATCGCCGACGAACCGCCCGCGCGCGACTCGGTGGAGCTGACCCGGTTCGCGACCGCGCGGCTCGGCAAGACCGTCTACGACATCGAGGACGTCGACGTCCGGCTCGGCGACCGCGAACTGTTCCGGCGCATGACGTGGCGGCTCGGCCCGGGCGACCGCGTCGGGCTGGTCGGCGTGAACGGCAGCGGCAAGAGCACCCTGCTGCGCCTCCTCGACGGCTCCGTCAAGGCGGTCTCCGGAACCGTGGTGCAGGGCAAGACCGTCCAGCTCGCGCACCTGTCGCAGAACCTGGAGGACCTCGACCCCTCCCGGCGCGTCCTGGAGTCGGTGGAGGAGATCCGCCGCCGCATCACCGTCGGCAAGCGCGAGTGGACGGCGAGCCAGCTCCTCGAACGCCTCGGCTTCGCGGGCGACCGCCAGTGGACGCCCGTAGGCGACCTCTCCGGCGGTGAACGCCGCCGCCTGCAACTGCTCCGCCTCCTCATGGGCGAACCCAACGTCCTCCTCCTGGACGAGCCCACGAACGACCTCGACATCGAGACGCTCACCGAGGTCGAGGACCTTCTCGACGGCTGGCCCGGCACCCTGGTCGTCGTCAGCCACGACCGGTACTTCCTGGAGCGCATCACCGACCATGTCGTCGCGCTGCTCGGCGACGGCCGCGTGTCGCTGCTGCCCGGCGGCGTCGACGAGTACCTCGAACGCCGCGCCGCCGGGACCGCGCCCAAGCCCGGCTGCGTCCAGGCCGAGCCCGCCCCGGCGCCCCCCAAGCCCAAGGCGGGCGGCCAGGACTGGAAGGCCCGCAAGGAACTCGACCGCCTGGAACGCCGCCTGGAGAAGCTCGCCGCCCAGCAGGCCGCCCTCCACGAGCAGCTCGCAGCCCATGCCACCGATTACGCCAGGCTCCAGGAGCTGGACTCCCAGCTCAAGGAGATCCAGGCCGAGGCCGCAGGCGTGGAAGAGGAGTGGCTGATGCTGGCCGAGGATTTGAGCTAGCAGTGTCTTCCCAGGGGGGCGACCCCCTGGAACCCCCGTTGCGAGCCGGGCGATCCTCACGCCACGGTTTCGGTTCTTGTGCCCGTGCGGGTTGCTGTCGTGTCGCTGCGGTCGCCCGGCTCGGCGGGTCGGGCGACCTCCAGGCGCTTAGAGCGCCTTCCGGCCGCCCGACCCGCGCCCTCGCTCAGGCCCGCTCCAAGAGCGCCACGGCTGGCACATCCAAGAGTGTTGTGGCCTGGCACGTCCAAGAGCGTTGGCGTGTGGCACGTCGGAGAGTGTTTGGCGGTTTGCGGGTGTGCCGGGCATCATCTCGGGATGACGACCTGGATCATCAGGACGGACGAGGCGGGCGACGGGCCGCGGCTCGCCGTCAAGGACGCGATCGACGTCGCCGGGCTGCCCACCACAGCGGGCTGCCGGGCCGTCGCCGAGCGGGCCGAGCCCGCCGCGGCGGACGCGCCCGTCGTCGCGTCCGCCCGCGCCCAGGGCGCCCGCGTCGTCGGCAAGACGAACCTCAACGAGCTGTGCGCCGCCGCGGACGGCGTCAACCCGTGGACGGGCACGCCGGTGAACCCGCTCGACCCCTCGCGGGTCCCGGGCGGCTCGTCCAGCGGCTCCGCCGTCGCCGTCGCCACGGGCGAGGCCGACGTGGCGTTCGGGACCGACACCTCCGGGTCCATCCGCATCCCCGCCGCGTGCTGCGGGATCGCGGGCCTGAAGACCACCAACGGCCGCATCCCCCTGGACGGCGTGTACCCGCTGTCGCCGACGCTGGACGTCGTCGGGCCGCTGGGACGCGACGTCGCCGCCGTCGTCCTCGGGATGCGCCTGCTCGAACCAGGCTTCACACCCGCCCCCTACGACCCCTCATGGACCATCGCTCGCCTCCGCGTGGACGGCGTGGACCCCGCGATCGACGCCGCGGTCGACGACGCCCTGCGCCGCCTCTGCCCGGTCACCGACGTCACGGCCGAGCACTACGCGGACGCCGCCACCGCCAACGGCGTCATCATCAGCGACGAGGCCCCGCGTCAGAACGGGCATCTCCTTGCCGAACCGGACAAGCTGAGCGGACGCATCGCCCGCCGCCTCCAGCACATGATCGACGTGTCCGAGGCCGGAATGCTCGACTGGGCGCTCGGCGTGCGGAAGGTGATCAGGGCCGAGCTGGACGCCATCCTCGCCCGGCACACCGCGATCGCCCTGCCAGTCCTGACCTGCCTCCCACCCGAACCCGACGAGGCGGACGAGTCCGACCTCGTCCTCACGGCACTCGTCGGCCAGATCAACGTGGCCGGGCTCCCCGCGTTCGCCCTCCCCGTCCCGATGCCCGGATCGCACCTGCCCACGTCCGTCCAGCTGATCGGCCGCGCCGGCGCCGAAGAACACCTCTGCGCCCTGGCCGCCAGGCTGGAAGACACCCTGGCCAACTAGGCTGTGTTTCAACAGTCCCGGCCCACTTCGCTCGCCTGGCGGCTCGCTGCGTGACCGTGCCTGGGCGAACGCGGCATCGCTTCGCGATCTGCCCGGTTCCGCTCGCCTCCGGCTTCGCTCCACCGGCCAGGTCACGCGTTCGCGCGGGTGGCCGAGCAACTTCGAGACAGGCGCTAGGAGACTGTTGACGATCTTGGGTTCTGGCCCCGCTGCGGATGCGGCGGGGCCAGTGTGTTGTAGGTGCAGGCCCCCCACCAACGCTCTTGGACCTGCACACACAACGCTCTTGGAGTGGACCTGAGGGGGCTCGCGGGTTGGGCGGCCGGAAGGCGCTCTGGGCGCCTGGAGGTCGCCCGACCCGCCGAGCCGGGCGACCGCAGCGCCACGCACGAACCCGCACGGGCACGACACACCCGCACGGTGGCGTGAGGATCGCCCGGCTCGCAACGGGGGTTCCAGGGGGTCGCCCCCCTGGGAAGACACGCCCCCCAGAAAACTACTGATCAAACGGGATCAGCAGCGTTCTCAGCAGGTCCGCGAGAGTGTCTCGCTGGTCGGGGGAGAGGCTTTCCAGGATGGCCTGCTCGCGGCCGAGCAGGTCGGTGAAGGCGGCGTCGACGCGGGTCAGGCCCGCCTCGGTGAGGCGGACCTGGACGCCGCGCTTGTCCTGGGGGTCGGGGTGCCGCTCCACCAGGCCGGCTGCCGCCAGCCGGTCGATGCGGTTCGTCATGGTGCCGGACGTGACCAGGGTCGCGTGCAGCAGCCGCCCCGGGCTCAGCTGGTAGGGGGCGCCCGCCCGGCGCAGCGCGGTGAGCACGTCGAACTCCCACGACTCCAGGCCGTGGTCGGCGAAGACGGCGCGCCTGGCGCGGTCCAGGTGGCGGGCCAGGCGGGAGACGCGGCTGAGGACCTGCAGCGGCCGGACGTCCAGGTCCGGACGCTCGGTGTTCCACGCCTCGACCAGTCTGTCGACCTCATCGCGCATGCCGACACCCTACCTGTCTTGATATCGAGAAAGGTGGGCGCGATTCAGCGGCGGGCGCCCACCGCCGCGGAGATCCGCTCCGCCGCCTCCGGTGCCTGCCGGAGGCCCTCCAGGTAGACCGGCGCCCAGCGCGAGCGATCGCCGAGATTCGGCCCGAACGCCTCCAGGGCCCGCTCGTCCGGGACGATCCGGACGTCGCCACCGCCGCCTCGCATGCCCGGCATCGGCTCCACGACGACGAGCGGCCCGGCTCCCTCCGCCAGTTCCGCGTCCGACCATCCGGCGAACGCGCCGTCCATGTAGCGGCGCCCGCCGATCGGGATCGGCTCGCAGAATCCGGGGGCGGCGCTGCTCGCGGCCACGGCCAGCGAAAGCGGGACCCCGCTTGACGCGTCCCACAGCGCCGGTTCGCCCGACACCGCGTCCACCCCGGTGACCAGCAACCGGGTGTCCGGCCACGTGTCCGTGCCGATCAGGTAGAGCATGCTCGCGTGGTGGCGCTCGGCGGGCTGCGCGGCCGCGTCCAGGGCCAGGCGTCCTATCCGCCGCCTCGCCTCGCCCGGTTCCAGGCCCGGAGTGCCGCCGACCTCGAACACCCGCGCCATCACCGAGCCGTCCACCGGCGCGGGCGGTTCGCTCGGCGGCGGCAGTTCGGCCAGCGCCGCGAGGTCCCGGCCGGTGGTGATCGCCGCGCCGGCGATGGCGCCCGCCGACGTCCCGACCACCAGGCCCGCCCCGGCCGGTTCCAGGCCCGCCTCGCGCAGCCCAGCCGCCAGCCCGATCAGCCACGCCGTCCCGACCGGTCCGCCGGGCCCGAGCGCCAGCGCCCAGCCGTTCTCGTCACCTGTCATGCCGGTGAGCCTAGGAGTCTCCTCGGCTGGGGTGCATCTGTCAGGTGACCGGTGGCCGGGACGCGTACGAAGATTCTTGACATCAAGATAGGGGGCGGGCATCATGTCTCTTGATGTCGAGACAAAACGCGGCCGTGTGGGACCCCGCGCAGTACGGGGTCTTCGGCGACGAGCGCGCCAGGCCTTTCAACGAGCTCGCCGGACGGCTCGGCGGCACTCCGCCCGGCCGTGTCGCCGACCTCGGCTGCGGCAGCGGCGAACTCACCGCCACGCTCGCCGCCCGCTGGCCGGACGCCGTCATCGACGCTCTCGACAGCTCCCCCGAGATGATCGCCGCCGCCCGCGAGCACGAGATCCCGGGACGGCTCGCCTTCCGCGTCGGCGACGTCGCCTCCTGGGAGCCCGAGCGGCCCGTCGACCTCGTGTTCTCCAACGCCGTCCTGCAATGGGTCCCCGAGCACCCCGACCTGCTGCCCCGGTGGATCGAAGCCCTCGCCCCCGGCGGCCGCCTCGCCTTCCAGGTCCCCGGCAACTTCGGCGCCCCCAGCCACGTCCTGCTCCGCGAGACGGCCCGCTCCGAGAGATGGGCCGGCAGGCTCGCGCACCTGCTGCGCGACGCGCCCGTCCTCGACGCCGCCGGCTACCTCGACCTCCTGGCCCGCCTCGGATGCGCCGTCGACGCCTGGGAGACCACCTACGCCCAGGTCCTGCACGGCGAAGACCCCGTCCTCGAATGGGTCAAGGGCACCGCGCTGCGGCCCGTCCTCACCGCACTCGGCCCGGACGAGGCCGACGAGTTCCTCGCCGAGTACCGGGAGAGGCTCCGCCGGGCCTACCCCGCCGCTCCCTACGGCACCGTGTTCCCGTTCCGGAGGATCTTCGTGATCGCCACCCGGCACGCCCCCTAGACGGGATGCCGCCCGCCCGCCCGGGGGAAGCGACTCGTTCCCCTGCGGTGTGCCACCTCCGGCGGGCGGGCGGCGTCCGCACGACCCGGCTCGCGACCCGAGACCGGCGACCCCGGCCGGCGGCCTCCTGGACGAACTCCGGGAGGCCGCCGGCGCCACGTCCGGAGGCAACCATGATCACCGGAGTCCACCACGTCCAGCTCGCCGCACCGCCCGGCAGCGAGGACCGGCTCCGCGCGTTCTACGGCGGAGTCCTCGGCCTCGAGGAGATCCCCAAATCGCCCGAGCTCGCCAAACGCGGGGGAGCCTGGTTCCGCGGCCCCGGCGTCGAACTCCACCTCGGCATCGAGCCCGGCTTTCGGCCCGCCCGCAAGGCCCACCCCGGCCTGCTCGTCGACGACCTCGACGCCCTCGCAGAGCGCCTGCGGGCCGCCGGCCACGAGGTCGCGCCCGACGACCTGCTCCCCGGCCACCGCCGCCTCTACGCCGACGACCCCGTGGGGAACCGGCTGGAGTTCCTGCGGCCCTCAGGCTGAGGGGTCCGCGAGCTCCTCGAAATCGCGCCGGCCCCGGCGCTGGGCCTTCTCGGCCTTCGCCGCCGCCTTCTCCTCGGCCCTCTCGGCCTTGGCGGCGGCCTTCCCCGCGCGCTTCTCCTGCCGCTCCAGCTCCTTGCGGCGCCGGCGCGGATCCAGCGACGGCCTCGGCTCCAGCCCCGACAGCCCGTTCCACGCCAGGTTCACGATGTGCGCCGCCACCTCCTCGCGGCGCGGCTTGCGGACGTCCAGCCACCACTGGCCCGTCAGCGCCACCATCCCGACCAGGCTCTGCGCGTAGAGCGGCGCGAACTTGTCGTCGTAGCCGTGCCTGTCGAACTCCTGCGCCAGTATGTACTCGACCTCGCCGGCGATCTCGCTCAGCAGGCTCGCGTAGCTGCCGGTTCCGGTACCGCCGTGCGAGTCGCGGACGAGGATGCGGAACCCGTCCGGATGCTCCTCGATGTACTCCAGCAGCGCCAGCGCGGCCTTCTCCAGCTTGCTCCGGTAGTGGACCACCGAGTCCAGCGAGTCGGTGACGAGAGCCAGCAGCCGCTCGAACTCCCGGTCGACGACGACCGCGTAGAGCCCCTCCTTGCCGCCGAAGTGCTCGTACACCACCGGCTTGGACACCCCGGCCGCCGAAGCGATCTCCTCGACCGAGGTGCCGTCCAGGCCGCGCTCGGCGAACAGCGTCCGGCCGATGTCGAGGAGCTGTTCGCGGCGTTCCTTGCCGGTCATCCGCTTTCTGCGGATCCTGGGAGCGGGTTCTGTCACAGGATCAATTGTGGCGGTCAAACCGCCTGCTTCGCGCGCTTCGCGGCGAGCCGCTCTTCGTTCGGCCACCGGACGTCACGGGCCAGGTGCAGCTTCTCGAACACCCAGATGACGCGCGCGCTGATGTCGACCTGCCCCTTCAGCACGCCGTGCCGCGCGCAGGTCGGGTCCGAATGGTGCAGGTTGTGCCACGACTCGCCCAGCGAGGGGATCGCCAGCCACCACACGTTGCGCGACTTGTCCCGGACCTCGAACTCCTCCTTGCCGAACGTGTGGCAGATCGAGTTGATGGACCACGTCACGTGGTGCACCAGCGTGATCCGGACGAGGCCGGCCCAGAACAGAGCGGTGAGGAAGCCCGTCCACGACATCGTGACCAGCCCGCCGATCACCGCGGGGAGCAGGAAGGACACGGCGACCAGGCCCGGGAAGGCCAGGTGGATCCGGCGGATGTCGCGGTCGTTGAGCAGGTCCTTGGCGAACCGCTGCTTGGAGGTCCGGTTGGCGTCGAACAGCCAGCCGTAGTGCGCCCAGGCGAGGCCCTTGGCCAGCGCCTTCCAGTCGTCGCCGAACCGCCACGGCGAGTGCGGGTCGAACTCCTTGTCCGAGTGCTTGTGGTGGCGCCGGTGGTCGGCCACCCACGTGATGACCGGCCCCTCGATGGCAAGGCTCCCGGCCAGCGCCATGAAGATCTTCAGGCCGCGCGTGGCCTTGAAGGACCCGTGGGTGAAGTACCGGTGGTAGCCGACGGTGATGCCCCCCGCCGACAGGAAGTAGAAGACCGCCGTCAGGACGACGTCCGTCCAGCCGAGGAACCGGCCCCACGCCAGCGGGACGGCGGCGAACAGTGCCAGGAAGGGCAGCGCGGTGAACGCGGCGATCAGCGCCCGTTCGCCGTTGCCCCGCTTCTCGGGCGCGAGTTCGGGACGTCGCCCCGGCCTGGGCGGGTCCATCGTCGGAGCGGTCGTCATGGGTCACCACTTCCTGTGGCTCGGGGCAGCCTTACCTACGCCAACGTAACCTACGAGGTCGTAGGTTGTGCAGAGCTGAACGGTAAAGGGAGGGGGAAACTGCCTCTTGCGCCACATAACTCTCGTGCGGAACAGGGGGTCGTGGAGCCGCCGCGGAAGGTTCGCCGAGGAGGTTCCTCGACCTGGGCCTGCGCGCCGGGCGGGGAGCCCGCGCGCCGGATCGCGGCAGGCGACGCCTTCGGAGTCGGATCCTTCGGACTCGCCGACCGCCGGCCTCCGCGGAGACCACTGTGCCGCTCGCCCGGGCCCTGGCCGGTCGGCACTCAGACTGCTTGCTCGATGACACACGTTCTAAACCCCCGGTCCCGTACCGCGACCGGGGCGGCATGCTCGGACCGAGGCGGGCGCACCTCGTCTGATCGGGCATGCCGGGGAGGTTCCCGGCGAGTTCCCCGCCCGCCCCGGCGGCCGGGGCAATAGGTGTGGGGCTGAGCGGCCCGCACCGGTATCGTGGGGCCCGCAGGTGGTCTCCTGTCGGCGAAGAGGCCTGCTGATCCGCCGTAGCGTAATTGGAAACGCAGCTGGTTTTGGTCCAGAAGAGTCCAGGTTCGAGCCCTGGCGGCGGAGCTGCCGGAAATGTCCCCCCGGATGGCCTTCGGGCGGGCGATGGGGTGACAGGAGCGGGGCGGGCGGTATCCTGCCCGTGTCGGGTTCGCCCCGGCCTGCCGTGTCGTGATGTCGCAGGTGGGCGGGCCCGCGACCGATCCCCGTCCGCGATGCCGAGGAGCCTCCTTGTGAGCGCTGCGAGCCGCCCGGCCGCCGTCATCGTCCTCGCCGCGGGCGAGGGCACCCGGATGAAGTCCCGTACCTCGAAGGTGCTGCACGAGCTGTGCGGGCGCAGCATGCTCGGCCACGTGCTGGCCGCCGCCCGCGAGCTGGGGCCCGAGCGGCTCGTCGTGGTCGTCGGGCACCGGCGCGAGCAGGTGGTCGAGCACCTCGCCGAGCACGCGCCGGACGCCGAGGCCGCCGTCCAGGAGCAACAGGGCGGGACGGGCCACGCCGTGCGGATGGCGCTGGAGCAGACCGGCGCGCTGGAGGGGACGGTCGTCGTGACGAACGGCGACCACCCGCTGCTGCGGGGCGAGACGCTGCGGGCGCTCGTCCAGGCCCACGAGGACGAGGGCAACGCCGTCACCGTGCTGACGACCGAGATGCCGGACGCGACCGGCTACGGGCGCATGGTCCGGGCGGCGGACGGCAGCGCCGAGGCGATCGTCGAGCACAAGGACGCCACCGAGGAGCAGCGCGCCATCACCGAGATCAACGTCGGTATGTACGCGTTCGACGGCGCGCTCCTGGCGGACGCGCTGAAGCGGGTGACCACCGACAACGCGGGCGGCGAGGAGTACCTCACCGACGTGGTGGCGATCCTGCGCGGCGACGGCCACCGGGCGGGCGCGCACCTGGCCGCCGACTGGGTGGAGACCCAGGGCGTGAACGACAAGGTCCAGCTGGCGCAGGCGCGCAGGCAGCTGAACGACCGGATCCTGGAAGCGCACATGCGGGCCGGTGTCACCGTCATCGACCCGGCGTCCACGTGGATCGACGTGGAGGTGACCGCCGAGCCGGACGCGGAGGTCCACCCGGGGACGCAGCTGCACGGCCGGACGCATCTGGGCGAGGGCGCGCGGATCGGTCCGGGCTGCACGCTGACCGACACAGTGGTCGGCGCCGGGGCGTCGGTGACCCACGCGGTGTGCGTGGGCGCGGAGATCGGGCCGGAGGCGTCGGTCGGGCCCTACGCCTACCTGCGGCCCGGGACGAGGCTGGCGCCCAAGGCCAAGATCGGGACCTACGTCGAGACCAAGAACGCCGACATCGGCGAGGGCACGAAGGTGCCGCATCTGACCTACGTGGGCGACGCCGAGATCGGCGCGGGCTCGAACATCGGCGCGAGCTCGGTGTTCGTCAACTACGACGGTGTCCAGAAGCACCGCAGCGTGATCGGGTCGCATGTGAAGGTCGGCAGCGACAACATGATCGTGGCGCCGGTGACGGTCGGGGACGGCGCCTACACGGCGGCCGGCTCGGTGATCGTCCAGGACGTCCCGCCGGGGGCGATGGCCGTCGCGCGAGGGCGGCAGCGCAACGTCGAGGGCTGGGTGGAGCGCAGGCGGCCGGGGACTCCGGCGGCCGAGGCGGCCCGGCGGGCCCGGGAGGGCGAGGAGGGCGCGCGGTAGCGCGCCCCGACGAGGACTGCCCCGCCGCGGGGCGGGGAGGTGGAGGACGACGGCGTCCTCCGGAACAACTGAGGGCCGCCCGACGTGAGAGCGGTTCCGTGACAAGGCGATCCGCGCACCGGACTCTTTGGCGCGCGGGTAGTGGGGACAACAACCCACATGTAGGGCACAGTTCCATTGAGGGGGAGTTGTCAGAGGTGAGTGGGATAAAGACGAGCGGCCAGAAGAAGCTGATGCTCTTCACCGGCCGAGCCCACCCTGACCTGGCCAGGGAAGTAGCCGACAACCTCCAGGTCGAGCTGACGCCGACGTCCGCCTACGACTTCGCCAACGGCGAGACGTTCGTGCGGTTCCTGGAGTCGGTCCGAGGCTCCGACGCGTTCGTGGTCCAGAGCCACACGGCTCCCATCAATCAGTGGATCATGGAGCAGCTGATCATGGTGGACGCGCTGAAGCGCGCGTCGGCCAAGCGGATCACGGTGGTGGCGCCGTTCTTCGGCTACGCCCGGCAGGACAAGAAGCACCGCGGCCGGGAGCCGATCTCGGCGCGGCTGATGGCCGACCTGTTCAAGACGGCGGGCGCCGACCGGCTGATCACGGTCGACCTGCACACCGCGCAGATCCAGGGCTTCTTCGACGGCCCGGTGGACCACCTGTTCGCGCTGGACCTGCTGGCCAGGCACTTCGAGAGCCGGCTGGACACCTCGCAGGTCACGGTGGTCGCGCCGGACGCGGGCCGGGTGCGGGTCACCGAGCGGTGGAGCGACCGGCTGGGCGGCGTCCCGATGGCGATCATCCACAAGAAGCGCGACCCGGACGTGGCGAACGAGGTCAAGGTGTTCGACGTGGTCGGCGAGGTCGCGGGCCGCACCTGCGTCGTGGTGGACGACATGATCGACACCGGCGGGACGATCGTGAAGGCGGCGGACGCGCTGTTCGACCAGGGCGCGACGAAGGTGGTCGTGGCGGCGACGCACGGCGTGCTGTCGGGTCCGGCGGTGGACCGGCTGAAGAACTCCCGGATCTCCGAGGTGGTGCTGACGAACACGCTGCCGATCCCGGAGGAGAAGCAGTTCGACAAGCTCACCGTGCTGTCGATCGCGCCGCTGGTGGCACGGGCGATCAACGAGGTGTTCTCCGACGGCTCCGTCACGAGCCTCTTCGGCGGCCACAGCTGAACCTCGTCCCGGTCGCGTCGCCGGTACGCGGCGTGGCCCGCGGATCGGGCGCGGATGGGACGCGGATGGGGCGGCGGGGCGAGGTCGTGGCGGCGGTGGTGGCTTGGCGTTGGGCGTTGCCTTGTTGGGCTAGACTTGTGCAACCGCGTTTGCCCCAGGACGTTCAAGTGCGGTGCCGGCGCAGGGGCCGCACTCCCAGGGGAACGCAAACGAATCTTTGAGCGCGCCCGCCCTTCGACGGCGCGCGAGGATCGCAACGCTCTGTCCGTAGCGGACGTCCGATGGCGGACGGCCGTGGATCGCAACAAGCAAGGAGTTTTCGCCGTGTCCGAGGTACGCATTGCCGCCGAGCCGCGCACCGAGTTCGGTAAGGGTGCCGCGCGGCGCACCCGCCGGGCCGGCAAGGTGCCCGCCGTCCTCTACGGTCACGGCACCGACCCGCAGCACATCTCGCTGCCGGGCCACGACCTGATGCTGGCGCTGAAGACCCCGAACGTGCTGCTGACGATCGAGGGCCTCGGCGGCGGCGCCGAGCTGGCGCTGCCGAAGGACGTCCAGCGCGACCCGATCAAGGGGTTCCTGGAGCACGTCGACCTGCTGCTGGTGAAGCGCGGCGAGAAGGTCGTGGTTGACCTGCCGGTCAACCTGGTGGGCGAGGTCGTCGCGGGCGGCGTCGTGCAGCAGGAGCTCGTCCAGGTCTCGGTCGAGGCCGAGGCGACGAAGATCCCCGAGGCCGTGGACCTGTCCATCGAGGGCCTCGAGGTGGGGACGCAGGTGCTGGCCGGCGACCTGAAGCTGCCGTCGGGCGTGACGCTGCAGGTCGACGGGGAGGCCCTCGTCCTGCAGATCGCGGACGCGACCGCGTCGGCCGGTGCGACCGAGACCGAGGCGGAGGCCGCCGAGGCGGAGGCCGCGGAGGCGGCCGAGGCGGAGGCCGCCGAGGGCGAGGGCGAGGCCGCCGCCGAGTGACGGTGGTGCCGCCGGGCCCCGGGTCCGGCGCGCGGCCGCCGGGACGGCGGGCCGCACGGTACTTTCACGGCCCCCGCGGGTGCACACCGGCGGGGGCCGTGCTCGCGTGTGAGGAGTGCGGGTGGACGCGGATCTCTGGCTCGTCGTGGGGCTGGGCAACCCCGGGCCGTCGTATGCGAAGAACCGGCACAACGCGGGTTTCATGGTCCTGGACGAGCTCGCGGCGCGCGCCGGGGGCCGGTTCAAGTCGCACCGGGCGCGGGCGGACGTGCTGGAGGGGCGCCTCGCCGGTGCGCGGGCGGTGCTGGCGAAGCCGCGTTCCTTCATGAACGAGTCGGGCGGCCCCGTGAAGGGGCTGCGGGACTTCTACAAGGTTCCGGTGGAGCGGCTGGTCGTCGTCCATGACGAGCTCGACATCCCCTTCAGCGCGGTGCGGTTGAAGCAGGGCGGCGGTGACAACGGCCACAACGGGCTGCGGTCGGTCACCAAGTCGCTGGGCGCGAAGGACTACCTGCGCGTGCGGTTCGGGGTGGGCCGCCCGCCGGGGCGGATGGACCCGGCCGCGTTCGTGCTGAAGGACTTCTCCGCGGCGGAGCGCAGGGACCTCGGCTTCGAGGTGGACCGGGCGGCGGACGCGGTCGAGGCGCTGGTGGCCGACGGGCTGGCCGCCGCGCAGAACGTCTTCCACGTCGGCTGACCTTCGTCCGCTCCGGAGGGCCCGCGCGCCGGGCCCTCCCGGCCCGATGGCCGGATCCGGACCCCGCTGCGTGACCGGTCAGTCGCCGAGCGTATGGTGATCAAGGGCTCGCGAAATTTTATTCGTACGCGTTCGCCGGTGTTCCCCTGCGTTGACGGGGGTGATGCCCGCGTTTCCTCCGTGACCCCGGCAAAGCGGTCGTAAGATGCAGGTCGAATGAGGTTCAGGGCCGCGTGTGAACCTCAGGCTGCGCTCAACCGTCTTCGGTGTGAATCGCGCTGACGGGGCGCGCGTTACAGGGGATTGGTGAGTGGTTTATGGCCATCGTTGACAAGGTCCAGGCCGAGTCATCGATTCGCCATGAGCACGAGCGCGCGTCGTCGCCGAACTGGGCCCGCACCTACCGCAGGATCGCGCGGTTCCTCGACTTCGCCAGCATGCTGATGGCCGGCGTGATCGCCTTCGTGCTCAGGTTCCCGGGCGTCCCGACGGAGCTCGACGCGCCGTACGTGGTCCTGACCGTGGCGCTGCCGGTGGTGTGGCTGCCGACGCTGGTCCTCTGCCGGGCCTACCAGCCGCGGTACGTGGGCGTCGGGTACGAGGAGTTCCACCGGGTCCTGCGCGCCGGGTTCATCCTGACGGCGGTTGTCGCGATCGTGGCGTACGCCACGAAGACCGACGTCGCGCGCGGCTACGTGGTGATGGCCCTGCCGCTCGGGACGTTCCTGGCGCTGGTGGCGCGCTACCGGCTGCGCAAGTGGCTGCACAAGAAGCGGTGGCACGGCGAGTGCATGCGGCGGGTCGTGGCGGTGGGGCACCGGACTTCGGTGTCCGACCTGATCCGGCTGCTGCAGAAGAAGCGCTACCACGGGATGGACATCGCGGCGGTGTGCCTGCCCCCGGCGCTGGCGGCGGGCGAGGACGCGGTCGCCGAGGTGGAGGGCGTCCCGGTGCTGGGCGACTTCAGCCAGGCGGCGGCGGTCGCCGACCGGATCGGCGCGGACTCGGTGGCCGTGCTCGCGTGCCCGGAGATGGACGGGGTGGCGCTGCGCCGGCTGGCGTGGCAGATCGAGCGCAACGACGTCGAGCTGGTCGTGGCGCCCGCGTTGATGGACGTGACCGGCCCGCGGATCTCGATCCGCCCGGTGTCGGGGCTGCCCCTGCTGCACGTGGAGCATCCGGAGCTCGACGGCGGCCGCAAGGTGCTGAAGGGCCTGGTGGACCGGACGGTCGCGATCGGCGGGCTCGTGGCGCTGAGCCCGGCGCTGCTGCTGATCGCCGTTCTGATCAAGCTGTCCGGGGAGGGCCCGGTGCTGTTCCGGCAGACGCGCGTCGGGCGCGGCGGCCGGGAGTTCACGCTGCTGAAGTTCCGCACGATGGTCGCCGACGCCGAGGCGCGGCGGCTGGAGCTGCTGTCGGCCAACGACAACGACGGGGTGCTGTTCAAGATCCGGCAGGACCCGCGGGTGACGCGGGTCGGGCGCCGGCTGCGCCGGTACTCGCTGGACGAGCTGCCCCAGCTGATCAACGTGCTGCGGGGCGAGATGTCGCTGGTGGGGCCGCGGCCGCCGCTGCCGGAGGAGGTCGCCCAGTACGGCGGGGACGTCTACCGGCGGCTGGTGGTCAAGCCGGGCCTGACGGGGCTGTGGCAGGTGAGCGGCCGCTCGGACCTCTCCTGGGAGGAGTCGGTCCGCCTCGACCTGCGGTACGTGGACAACTGGAGCCTGGCCCTCGACCTGCAGATCATGTGGAAGACGTGGTCCGCGGTGTTCCGGGGCTCCGGCGCGTACTGAGCGGTCCGCCGGGGCGGCGGGAACACGACAGGGCGCTGACGCGCGACCGCGCCCGGCGTGACACTGGCGGGCGGGCCACTGACCGGGACCTGGCCCGGTGGCCCGCGCGTGCCCCATGAGAAAGTGAACCCAGCAGACCAGTCGAGTCGGGAATGTGATCTACAGATGACCGAGGCAGGGGCGGCAGACGATCATTCGCTCGCGGCCGAGCTCGCCGGAACGGCGGGCCGGCTGCTGCTGGGCGTGCGGGACGAGGTGGGCTTCGCCGACGCGAGGGCCCTGAAGGACACCGGCGACCTGCGCGCGCACGAGTTCCTGATGAGGGCGCTGGCCGAGCGCTGTCCCGGCGACGCCGTGCTGTCGGAGGAGGGGCGGTCCTCGGTGGCGGGGAAGCGGTCCAAGGGCGACGACCGCGCCCCGACCCGCAACACCGCCGACGCGGAGCGGCTCACGGCCTCCCGCGTGTGGATCGTCGACCCCCTGGACGGCACCCGCGAGTTCTCCGAGGAGGGCCGCCGCGACTGGGCCGTGCACGTGGCGCTGTGGGAGCGCGACGCGTCCGGCGCCGGCCGCCTGGCGGCGGGGGCCGTGGCCCTGCCCGCGCAGGGCCTGGTCCTGCGCACCGACGCGACGGGCGGCGCCTCGCTCGTCCGGACCGATCCCGCCGACACCGACCCGGTGACGGGCGGGGGCGGGCCCGCCGGCGCGCCGCCGCCCCGCGAGGTGCCGCTGCACGTCCCGGCGCCGGACGCGGGCAAGCTCCGCATCGCGGTGAGCCGCACGCGCCCGCCGGAGTTCGTGCGGCGGCTGGCGGAGGCGGTCGAGCCGGAGGTGGAGCTGGTGCCGATCGGGTCGGCGGGGGCGAAGATCTCCGCGGTGCTGCTCGGCGAGGTGGACGCCTACGTGCACGCGGGCGGCCAGTTCGAGTGGGACTCGGCGGCCCCGGCGGCGGTGGCGCTCGGCGCGGGGGCGCACGCGTCCCGCGTCGACGGGTCCCCGCTGCGCTACAACCGGGAGGACCCCCGGCTCCCGGATATCCTGGTGTGCCATCCCGGGTCGGCATCGACGCTGCTGACCGGCATCCGGGAAGTGAGCGGCGCACTGCCCTGACCTGCCGGTCCCTAGGGCGGGACCGAACCGGCGCGAGCCGGCGTTCCGATCCGGTGGGAAGGCAAGTGCCCGTCTCCGTGCCACCGGTTGCATCTGCCAGTACAGCGTGGAAAGAGCCCCAGACGATGCAGCGTTCCGATTACCTTCTGTCCCAGCTAGACGTCCTCGAAGCCGAGTCGATCCACATCTTCCGGGAGGTGGCGGCCGAGTTCGAGCGGCCGGTGCTGCTGTTCTCCGGCGGCAAGGACAGCATCGTCATGCTGCGCCTCGCCCAGAAGGCGTTCTGGCCCGCCCCGATCCCGTTCCCGGTGATGCACGTCGACACGGGCCACAACTTCCCGGAGGTGATCGAGTTCCGGGACCGGCGGGTCGCGCAGCTCGGCGTCCGGCTGATCGTGGCGTCCGTGCAGGACGCGATCGACAGCGGCCGGGTGGTGGAGCAGAAGGGCCGCCGCGCGTCCCGCAACCGGCTGCAGATCACGCCGCTGCTGGACGCGATCGAGCAGCACCAGTTCGACGCGGCGTTCGGCGGCGCGCGGCGCGACGAGGAGAAGGCCCGCGCCAAGGAGCGGGTGGTGTCGTTCCGGGACGAGTTCGGCCAGTGGGACCCGAAGAACCAGCGCCCCGAGCTGTGGAACCTGTTCAACACCAAGATCGTGCAGGGTGAGCACGTCCGGGTGTTCCCGCTGTCGAACTGGACCGAGCTCGACATCTGGGACTACGTCCGCCGCGAGGAGCTCGAACTCCCGCCGATCTACTTCGCGCACACCCGCCGGGTGTTCGAGCGCGACGGCCTGCTGCTGGACGCCGAGACGGGCTACGCGAACCGCGGCGACGACGAGCCGGAGTTCACGGCGAGCGTCCGGTACCGGACGGTCGGCGACGCGTCCTGCACGGGCGCGGTGAAGTCGAACGCGGTGGCGCTCGACGAGGTGATCGAGGAGATCGCGGTGACCAGGATCACCGAGCGCGGCCAGACCCGCGCCGACGACCGCACCAGTGAGGCCGCGATGGAGGACCGCAAGAAGGAGGGCTACTTCTGATGGCCAGCGCGAGCGACCGGCCCGGCGGGGCCACGGCGGCCGACCGGCCTGCCAAGGCGATGGACCTCCTGCGGTTCGCGACCGCCGGCAGCGTCGACGACGGCAAGTCCACGCTGATCGGCCGGCTGCTGTTCGACTCCAAGTCGATCTTCGAGGACCAGCTGGAGTCGGTGGAGAAGACCAGCGCCGACCGCGGCGAGGAGTACACGAACCTGGCGCTGCTGACCGACGGCCTGCGGGCCGAGCGGGAGCAGGGCATCACCATCGACGTGGCGTACCGGTACTTCGCGACGCCGCGCCGCAAGTTCATCATCGCCGACACGCCGGGGCACATCCAGTACACCCGCAACATGGTGACGGGCGCCTCCACCGCCGACCTGGCGATCATTCTGGTGGACGCCCGCAAGGGGATCCTGGAGCAGTCGCGCCGGCACGCGTTCCTCACCACGCTCCTCCAGGTGCCGCACCTCGTCGTGGCCATCAACAAGATGGACCTGGTCGACTACGACCGGGGCGTGTACGAGCGGATCGTGGACGAGTTCACCTCGTTCGCCTCCAAGCTGGAGGTCACGGACCTGACCTTCATCCCGATCTCGGCGCTGCACGGCGACAACGTCGTCGAGCGCAGCGGGAACATGCCGTGGTACGAGGGGTCCTCGCTGCTGCACCACCTGGAGCACGTGCACATCGCCTCCGACCGCAACCTGATCGACGTGCGGTTCCCGGTGCAGTACGTGGTCCGCCCGCACGCCTCCACGGACCCCGACCTGCACGACTACCGCGGCTACGCGGGCCAGGTCGCGGGCGGCGTGCTCAAGCCGGGCGACGAGGTGGTCCACCTGCCGTCCGGGCTGACCACGACGATCACCCACATCGACGGGCCGGGCGGCCCGGTCGGCGAGGCGTTCGCGCCGATGTCGGTGACGCTCCGCCTCGCCGACGACATCGACATCTCCCGCGGCGACATGATCGCCCGCCCGAACAACCGGCCCGAGACCGCGCAGGACATCGACGCGATGGTCTGCTGGATGACCCCGGACAGCACCCTCGCCCCGCGCACGAAGCTGGTCATCAAGCACACGACCCGCACCGCGAAGGCCATGGTGAAGGAGCTGCACTACCGGCTGGACGTCAACACGCTGCACCGCGACGAGCAGGCGGCGGCCCTCGGCCTGAACGAGATCGGCCGCGTCTCGCTGCGGGTGACGCAGCCGCTGTTCGTCGACGACTACGGCCGCAACCGCCTCACCGGCGGCTTCATCCTGATCGACGAGGCCACCAACAACACCGTCGCCGCCGGCATGATCACCGGCGCGCGCTGACCGGGCGCCGCGGGGCCCGCCGGGCCCCGCGGCGGCGCCGGTCCACCTGAAGGCCCGACCGCGAGCCCACAACGACCGCGAGCCCACAACGACTGTGAACCCACAACGACAAGGCAGGCCCTCGATGCCCCCGTCCGTCGGAGTAGTGCTCCCCACGCACAACCGGCCGGAGCTGCTGCGCCGCGCGCTGGAGTCGGTGCTGGCACAGGACTACGAGGGCGAGGTGCGCGCGGTCGTCGTCTTCGACCGGGCCGAACCGGACGCCTCGCTCGCGGGGGACCGGGTCGAGGTGATCCGCAACACCCGGGCGCCGGGGCTCGCGGGCGCCCGCAACTCCGGCGTCCTGTCCCTGTCGACCGACCTGGTCGCGTTCTGCGACGACGACGACCTGTGGCTGCCCGGCAAGCTCGCCGCGCAGGTGAAGGCCCTGGAGAGCGAGCCGGACGCGGTGCTGTGCAGCTCCGGCATCCTGATCGACTTCGACGGCCGGGAACTGCCCCGGCTCGCCGGGACGGACCGGGTCACCTACGACGCGCTGATCCGCGACCGGATGATGAGCGTCCACTCCTCCACCTACGTCGCGCGCCGCGAGCCGCTCATCGAGATCGGCATGGTGGACGAGTCGATCCCCGGCAGCCAGGGCGAGGACTGGGACCTCGCGCTCCGCGCCGCCCGCCGCCACCCGGTGCTGAACGTCGACGAGCCCTACGTCCGGGTCCTGTGGGGGCTGACGTCCTACTACGCGCAGGCGTGGGAGACCAAGGTCGCCGCGCTGGAGTGGTTCCTGGAGCACTACCCGGAGATCGGCGAGGAGCCGGGTGCGGCCGGGCGCGTCTACGGGCAGCTCGCCTTCGGCTGCGCGACCGTGGGCCGCCGCAAGGACGCGCTGCGCTGGTCGGCGCGGGCCCTGAGGGCGAACCCCGCCGAGCGCCGCGTCCCGTTCGCGCTGGCCGTGGCGTCCGGTGTCGTGTCCGGCAAGCGCGTCCTGCTGGCCCTCCACACCCGTGGCCGCGGCATCTGACACCGCCATGCCGATTCCCCGGCTTTCTCCACCTTGACCCACGTCGCGCCGGTAATGTCAATCGCCATCCCAGCGTTGAAGGAGCCTCTTCCGTGAACCACTTCTCCCGCCGCATCGTCGCGTCCGGGACGCTGGCGCTGGCCCTCGGGCCGGCGTTCGGAATGACCGCCGCGCCCGCCTTCGCGGGCGTCGACCTCGACGCGGTCGCCGAGGGCATCAGCGAGAGCGGCTACTACGTCGACTCCCACGCCAAGTACTACCAGTCGGACGGCGCGCAGGAGCTGCTCCGCTCCGCGCAGGGCCGGTCCGTCGCGGTCTTCATCGCGATCCTGCCCCCCGGCGACGACGCGGGGCAGGTCCTCAGGCAGCTGCCGGGCATGATGAAGCGCAAGGGCACCTTCGCGGTGCTGGCCGGCGACCAGTTGCGGGTGTCGTCCAACGCGCTGCCCGCCCCCCGGGTGAAGACCATCTACGACGGGGCCGTGAAGAGCAGCAAGGGCAAGCCCGACCTGGCGCTGCTGAAGTTCGTCCAGACGCTCCCGGAGTCGAAGTACGCGCCGCCGAAGCCCGGCAAGCCCGGCAACAACGGCAAGCCCGCACCGGAGGCGTCGGTCAAGCAGGAGCAGCAGGAGGAGCAGACGCTCGCCCAGTCGCAGCCGACCGGTCCCGCCGCCGGAGCGGAGGCGGCCCCCAAGGAGGACGGCGGCTCCGCCATGCCGTACCTGCTCGGCGGCGGCGGCCTGGTGGTCGTGGCGGCCGCCGGGGCGGGTTTCCTGCTGTGGCGCCGCCGCTCCGCGACCCCGGCGCCCGCCGGAGCTCCGGCGGGCGCCGCGGCGACTCCGCCCCCCGCGTCGGGCACCCAGCCCCCCGCGCCGGGCACCCAGCCCCCCGCCGGCGGATCCGGGCCCAGCGGGACCAACCCCGAGCCGCCCAAGGCCCCCTGAGGGCCTCGCAGCCTCCCGCGGGCGGTCGCGACCTCCCGCGGGCGGGCTGCTGCCCTGTGGGACCGACTCCAAGCCGCCCGAGGGCCTCCGCGGACCTCTGGCCGGAGCCGGGGTGCTCAGTCCTTCGACAGCAGGATCAGGTGGCGCTCGCCGACGCCCACTGACAGGGCCCCGGTCGGTGGCCTGCCATCGGCCGTCATCACCGTCCCGGGACGGCTGCGGGGCGCCCTCTTGCCGGAGCCGAGCTGGCCGCTGCCGCCCGCGCCCCAGGTCAGCAGCGTCCCGTCGGCCAGGATCGCCGCGCCGTAGGCCTCGCCCGCGAACACCCGGGTGGCGCGGCGCAGCTTCGGTCCGCCGCGCCCGACGACGGTGACCGGGGCGGTGCGCGGCTTCAGCGTGCCGTCACCGAGCTGGCCCGCGGTGTTGTTGCCCCAGGCGACGACGGTGCCGTCCTTGCGGAGCGCGTAGTTGTGCTTCTCCGCCGCCGCGACCGCGGCGACGCCGTCCAGGACGCCCTTGCCGCCCACGCCCGAGACGAGGGCGGGCGTGAGCCGGTCCCGGCGCGTGCCGTCCCCGAGCTGGCCGAGCTCGTTGTGGCCCCAGGAGGCCACCCGCCCGTCCCGCAGCAGCGCCAGCCCGTGCTGGCCGCCGATCGCGACGCGGACGACGCCCTCCAGCCGCGCGGCGCCGTCCAGACCCCGCACCGGCACGGGCAGGGCCCGGTTCTCCCGGGTGCCGTCGCCGACCATCCCGAAGGCGTTGGCGCCCCACGCGAGCACGCTCCCGTCCCGCAGCAGCGCCAGTTCGGTGTGGCCGTCCGCGGCGATCGCCGTCACGCCCGTGAGCGCTCCGCGGCCGTCCGGCGCCCGCACGGTCGTCGGGACGAGCGGGCCCCTGCGGTCGCCGGTGCCGCGCTGACCGGAGGAGGACTCGCCCCAGGTCACGACGGTGCCGTCGCGGCGCAGCGCCATCGAGAAGTCGTTGTTGGCGCTGACCGCGACGGCGTCGTCCAGGTGGCCGGGGCGCCCGTCGGGCGCGCGGACCGGGACGGGGACGCCGCTGTCGCGGGTGGTGCCGTCGCCGAGCTGGCCGTCGTCGTTCGCGCCCCACGCGACGACCTTCCCGCCGTCCAGGACGGCCAGCGAGTGGCGGCCGCCGCCCGCGACGGCGACGGCCTGCCCGAGCCGCCCCCGGCCGCCGACGCCGGTCACCGGGCCGAGCCTGGGATCGGCGTCGGCCGCCCGCCTGCCGAGCTGCCCGTTCGCGTTGAGGCCGCTGGTCCATACCGCGCCGCCCGGCCCTTCCACCGAGCCCGCGGCGGGCGGCACCGGGACCCGCGGCTCGACGGCGGGAGCCGCCGTCCCGCCGCACGCCGCCGCGGCCAGCAGCACCGGGGCGGCGGCGAGCGCGGCGATCGAGCGGCGCGCCGGGGTCACGCCGCGCGGACGCAGGCGAACAGGTGCCTGCCGTAGTTGTCGGCGTACGGGGGCCGGGCGTCGTCGTCGGGACCGAGGTCGACGATCTCGTCGAAGCCGGTGTTCTCCCGCAGGAACCGCTCGACGCGGGCGGGGTCCCAGCCGCGCAGCGAGTCGGCGAACCACGCCTCGTTGTCCTGGCCGGTGTCGAAGAACAGCACCCGCCCGGTCGCGCGGTCCAGCAGCCGGATCAGCTCCTCGGCGCTCACCGAGCCGCGCCCGAGGACGAAGTGGTGCAGCAGGCTGAAGCAGGACACCACGTCCCAGCGGCCGGCATCGTGCCCGCCGAGGAACTCGACGCAGTCGCCGGTGGAGACGGCGCCCTCCGGGAGCCCGTAGACGGCCCGGCCGAGCGGGACGGCCAGCGGGTCGCGCTCGATGCCCTCGGCGTCGAGACCGCGCTCGGCCATCTTCGCCACGAACCAGCCGTAGCAGCTCGCGACGTCCAGGTAGCGGCCCCCGGCGAGACCGCGCTCGCCGAGGAACGCGTCCATCTTCGCGAGCCGGTCGGTGCACTGCCGGACGGTCGTCCACCCCGTCCTGAGCTCGGGCGCGTCGATCGGCTGGTAGAGCTCGTGGGTGCCGTCGAGCCAGCTCATCTTCAGCAGGAGGTCCTGCAAGGGGGTGGTGACGGGCAGCCACTTGGCGACGACGTTGGCGCCGTCGGCGCCGCTCATCGCCGCGATGGCGAGCCGGTGGTGGCCGTCGAGGATCTGGTACTGGTCGGAGCCGCGGACGGGGGCGACGAGCACCGGGTCCTGGGGGCCGCTCTGCTGCGGGCGGGGCGCCGAGCCGGGCGCCTCCTCGCCCCGGTACCGGGCGACGAAGGCGCGGGCGGCGGCGAGGACGCCGGGCTCGTCGGTGGCGCCGAAGTAGTCGCCGCCCGCCTCGATGCAGCGCAGCCCGAGCCGGCCGTAGCCGCTGCCCAGGATGTCGGCGTCGCCGAGCTCTCCCCGCTCGTCGGCGAGCCGCAGCAGCGCGACGTGCGGGCCGTCCAGGAACGGGGTGGACGGCCACAGCAGGTCGCCGGTGCGGTCGGCGAACTCGCGGGCCGTCCAGCCGCCCTGCGCGCCGACGAGCAGCTGGTCGAACCGGACCGGCACCTTCCACGGGCGCCGCAGGACGGCGGTGGACACCGCGACGCGCGCCGCGGCCGGGATCGGCAGCGAGCGCCCGGCGTCGACCAGGCGCCCGTACACCGGCCCGCTCGGTGCGAGCCCGCTCTTGCGAAGCACCGCGCGGGACTTGCGGCGCACTTGGTCAATTCCCGTGGGCATGGATGCTCCTGGCAGGTGTCGGATCGGTGGCGGGGGACGCGGTGGCGCCCGCGGGTGCGGTGCGGCCGCGCCTCCCCGGCAGCAGGGAGGCGAAGGCGGTGAGGGACAGCCGCTCGCGGCCGGCCCAGAGGAGGGCGACGTACAGCAGCGCGCCCGGGATCAGCCCGGCGGCGAGGGCGGCCTCGCCGGAGCCGGCGGCCAGCCGGACGGCGAGCGGCACCGCCGCGAAGCTGACCAGCGCGGAACCGCCGGCCCAGAACAGTCCGGGGCTCGCCGGGGTCATGCCGAGGATCCTGCGGACCTGGACCAGGGCCAGCAGCGTCCGCACGAGCAGCCCGGCCGCCCGCGCCATCGCCGCCCCGGCGATCCCGAACGGTGGGATCAGCAGCACGTTCAGCACCAGGTTCACCCCGAGCGCGGCGCTCTGGTTGACCAGGCTGAGCCCGCTGCGGCCCGCCATCAGCAGCATCACGTCGCGGGCGCCGGTCGCGGTCGCGACCAGCATCGCCATCGCCAGGATCACCGTGACGACCTCGCCCGTCCCGCGGTAGCCGGCGCCGAAGGAGCCGACGTACACCGGCGCGCCGACCGCGATCGACAGGTGCACCGGCCAGGCGAGCGCGAGGTTCCAGGACGCGCACACCGCGAACACGCGCTGCGCGCCCGCGCGGTCGGCGAGCGCCATCAGCCGGCTCACCGCGGGCTGCATGACGTTCTGCACGGCCTGGGTGACGAGCTGGCTGATCACGATGAACCGGGTCGCGGCGGTGTAGACGGCCGCCTCGCGGGGCGAGCTGAGCGCCGCGACGAGCACGATGTCGGCGCGCTGGAACGCCGTCTGGCAGATCTGGGCGAACGCGCGCGGCGCCGTGAAGCCCCAGAAGCCGCCGGCCAGCGGGCGCCAGCCGGCCGGCGCGGCGGCCCCGGGGACCGCCGCGGCCGGAGCCGCGGCGCGGTTGCGGCGGCTGATCTTCAGGTACCAGAGCAGGGCGATGACCAGGCACGGCAGGTACGGCGCCGCCCACGCGAACGCGAGCCACACCGCGTCGTCGGTCAGCAGCGCCGCCGCGACGACCCCGGCGACCTGGAGCGTCTGCCGGAGGATCTTGTCGACCAGGACGGTGGGCCGCATCGAACCGTGGCCGCGGGTCGCCGCGAGCAGCGCGTCGTGCGCCCCGGCGAGGGGCAGGAACAGCGCGAGCACCTGCACCATGCCCACGGCCTGGTCGGGGTCGTCGGCGCCGATGTGGCCCGCGGTCCACGGCGCGGTGGCGGCCAGCACGACCCCGGCGGCCAGCGCGGTCACCGCGACCGGGACCAGCGCCACCGGCACCGTCCGCCGCGCCGCGACGCGGTCGCCGAGCGCCAGGTGGCGGGGCAGCCAGCGCAGCAGGCCCGCGTCCGTGCCGAGCCCCGACACGGCCTGCAGGATGATGAACAGCGACGTCGCGGCGAAGAAGGTGCCCGCGATCCGCTGCGAGTACAGGTGCGCGACCAGGAAGACGAGCGCGAGGCCCTGGACGCCCGCGACGGCGGCGCCGGCGAGGTTCAGCGCGCCGCCCCTGGCGAGCCTGTTCAGGTTCGGTCCGCCCCCTTGCGGCGGCTTCGGCTCACCCGTCTCGGACGGCTCCTGCGTGCGGGACGGGCCTGGCACGCCCGCCCCGGACGGCTTGGGCTCGTCCGCCCCGGAACCGCCGGACTCAGGGCCCGGCATGGCGGCCGGCCCTGTGCGGCTTCTTGCCGTAGCGGGGCGCGACCTCCGGGGCCCCGTCACCGGTACCCGCCGGGGGCGCTCCGTCCGCGCCGTCCTCCGGCGTCTCCGGCGGCAGGTACTTGGTGATGTCCTCCTGCGTGCGCGTCGAGGCCGACTCCAGCGCGGCCTCGGTCTCCGCGTCGGCCGGCTCGGGGGCCTCGGCGTCGGACGCGGCACGGCGCGGACGCGCCGTGCCCTGGGTGACGTCCGTGGGCGAGACGGGCTTGGGGGCGACGGGCTTGCCCGGACCGGACGGGGGGTCGAGCGCGGGCGGGAGCGGGCGCCGCCGCCCCTCCGGCCGCGCCGCGCCGCGCCGCGGCGACGCCGCCGGCCGCGCGTCACCCGTCGGGGGCTGCTGCTTGACCTGCGGCAGCGCCTGGGTGACCAGGGTGCCGGGGTCGGCCGGCTCCTCCTCGGCCTCCTCCTGGGGGGCGAGCGGCTGGTCGTCGGCCCACGCGAGGGGGACCTCGGAGGCGCGTCGCGCGCCGCCCCGCGTCTCAGGATGGCGGGCCTCGGCGCTCCGGGCCTCACCACCCTGCGGAGGGCGGGACTGGCGGGCGGGGGCCTGCTGCCGCGACGAACGGCCGCCCCGCGGCTCCGGCGGCTCCAGCAGGGCGCCGAGCACCGTGACGCCGGCGCGCTCGGCCTCCACGTAGGCCTGCCGCAGCTCCTCGCGGGTCGTGACGCCCTGGTTGATCACGAGGACGACCGCGTCGACGAAGGTGCACAGTGCCTGCGCGTCGGCGTCGTGCAGGCTCGTCGCGTTCACGATGAGGTACTCGCTGCGGCGGCGCAGCACCTTCACGGTCTCGCGCATCCGCGGGCCGCTGAACCGGTGGGCCGCCTCGCGGGCGCGCGGGCCGCGCGGCAGCAGCCGCAGCTGCGAGTCGGTGTGGATCAGCAGGGTCGCCGGGTCGGTGCCGCTGAGCAGCGTGTCCGACAGCCCCTTGCCGCCGGGCCGCGCGCCGAACAGGGTGCTGACGTCGGAGTCCTCGGTGGTGGCGTCGATCATGATGGTCTTCGCGCCGGCGAAGGCGAGCGAGACCGCGAGGTTGGCGCTCGCCAGCCGGGCGCTGCCGCCGGGGGTGGCGTTGCTGACCAGCAGCGCCACCGGGGTCTGCGGCGCGGTCGCCACGACCGCGGCGCGCAGCCGCCGGTACGCCTCGCCGACCGGGCTCTTGGGGGCGCTGACCAGGGCCAGCGTGTCGCCGGACGGCCCGCCCGCCGGGATGGTGGACAGCGTCCGGACGCCGAGACCCTCGATCGACTCGGCGTTGCGCAGCCGCTGGTTGAGCCGCTCCCGCAGCAGCATGATCACGAACCCGGCGACCAGCCCCAGCACCAGGCCGACGGCGCCGTACATCGCGGGCCGCATGATGCCGGGTCCGCTCGGCGCGTCCGCCGGGGTGATCACCTGGCCGGGGTCGATGGGGGTGCTGGCGATGTCGTTGGACTGCTCGTCGATGACGCCGAGCTGGTTGGTGTAGGCGGTGACGCGCTGCTGGAGGGTGGCGCGCCGGGACCCGGAGGCCGCCGCCAGCTCGGTGTTGGCCCGCTGGAGCAGGCGCTCGACCCTGGACGACTGCGCCTTCAGCTTCGCGAGCTGGTTGTTCACCACGGCCTGCGCGCGCTGCGTGCGGTACTCGAGGTAGGCGTCGGCGAAGGCTTGGGCGCCCGAGCGCGCGTTGCCGGAGCTGTTGGAGGTGTAGGTCAGGTTCAGCACCTGGGTGTTGGGCGGGACGGAGACCCCGATGTCGCCCTGCGCCTCGCGCCCGAGCTTCCTCTCGACGATCTTGGCGACGCTGTCGGTGGCGACCAGCTGCGCCTCCGTCTGCAGGTTCACCAGGTCGTCCCCGCGGCCCTCCGGCGAGTACGGGTTGCCTTCGAGCGGGCTGACCAGGACGGTCGCCGTCGCCTTGAACGGCGGCGGCACGGCGAGCTCCAGGGCGACGCCGGCCCCGGTACCGAGCAGGGCGAGCACGACCAGCGCCCCCAGATAGCGCCGGACCAGGGAGAACAGCTGCCCTCCCTGGGCGTCGGCCTTCTGGTCAGCTCCCACGGCGATCTCCCTCATCGATCAGAATCGTGCCGGGCGGAGTGTTCATCACGACTTTAACCGCGCGTTTCAAGAGAACGGTCACGTTCACCTCAACCTCGTCCCTGGGCGGCGGCGCGGGCCGGGGGACGGCGGGGGCCGCTCCGCCGCTCCGGGGCCGCGGGCCCGCCGAAGGCGGGCGCGGTCAGCACGATCACCCGCGCGGGATTGGCGGCCTGGTCGAGGGCCAGGACCCCGCTCGCGACCTCGCGGTCCAGGGCCCGGCCGCGCTCGACCACGACCAGGGCCACGTCGCTGGCCCCCGCCGCGGCGATGGTGTCCGCGCCGTTGATGTCGGGCGTGGTGATGACGACGATGCGGGACACGCGGCCCGCCCGGTCGATGGCGCGGGTGAGCTGCCGGTCGTCGTCGCTGCGCACCAGCCGGACGTCGAACGAGCGGCCGTCCCCGGACGCGCCCCGCGGCTCGCGCAGCTCCTCGCCGTCGGCCACGATGCGCAGCACCGTCGTCGCCGAGCCGCCCTCGGTGCACAGTTCGGCCAGCTCGTAGGCCACCTCGATGCCGGCGGAGCCCGGCACCCCGGTGACCAGCACGGTGCTGGCGTCGGCGTCGAAGACCAGGTTGCGCAGCCGCCGCGAGACCTCGCGGTGGCCACCGCCGAGCGCCGCCCCCTCCACCATGATCGGAAGCCGGCTGTGCAGCCGCAGGTCGGCGGGGCGCCGGATACGGCGTGGCCGCGTCTCGCGGATCACCACGTAGCCGAGCCAGCCGAGCAGCCCGAGGCCGATACCGGTCGCGCCGGCGACGTCGCGGCCGGGGTCGTCGCCGGCCCGGGGGAGCGGGGCCCCGCGCAGCACCTCACCGGGCTGCTCCTGCTTGGCCTTGATGGTCGCGGCCTGCTTCTCCACGTCGCGGATCTGCTTCACCAGGGCCTGGCGGCGCGTGCGGGCGGTGAGCCGGCGCAGCTCGTCCTCGTCGCCGGGCAGCGCCGCGAGCTGCTTCTTCAGCAGCTCGGCGTTCTGCTCCAGCGCCTGCCGGTTGCGCTCCAGCACCTGCCCCATGATCCGGTTCCGCAGCGCCAGGTAGGTGTCGGCGACGACCCGGGCGCCGTCCTGGGCGGTCCGCGGCGTGCCGGCCCGCACCGAGATCGTGAGCACGTGGGTGTTGGAGGGCACCGTCAGGCCGATGCGGTCGCGCAGCTCGGCGTCGGACGCGCCGAAGCCGGGCCGCTCCTTCAGCTTGGCCAGCACTTCGTGCGACCAGACGAGCTGGGCCTCGGTGTCCATCGTCGTCTCGCGGGGGCGGCGGGTGTCGGTGTCGAGGGCCGACCCGATGTCGATCGGGGGGCGCAGCGCCACCGGCGGGGCCAGCACGTAGATCCGCGCGGTGTAGGTCGTCGGCGTCAGCACGATCTTCACGACCCCGACGGCGCACCCGGCCAGCACCGCGATCAGCAGCGCCACCAGGTGGCGGCGGACCACGCCCGCGTACCGGGTCACCGGGATCGAGTCCGGAGCGAGCGGCGGTTCCGCCTGCACGCTGGCCGGGCCGAGGGTGCGTTTGCTCATCGCCGCCTCATCGCCGCCAGGCGGGTTCGGCGCCGAGCAGCGCGGCGAGCTTGTCGTCCCAGGGGGCGTAGTACTCGGCCAGGCGCCGCTGGAGGTGGTCCGGCAGCGGTGACCCCGGCCGCGCGTTGTGCCGCTCGAAGGCCGCGGGCCGCCACGGCGGCAGCCCCAGGAACTCCAGGATGGAGTCGAAGCAGGGCTCGGGCTCGCCGAAGAAGTCCTCCGCGTACCGCACGAGCACCCGGTCGCGCCCGAAGAGGGCGAACAGCCGCTCGATCTGGTCGGCGTAGTGGCCGCGGTCCAGGTAGGAGTGGTGCCGGTGGGCGTGGCTCACGTGGCCGGGGTCGGCCTTGATCTTCTCGACCTCCCCGGCGAGCCGCTCGGGTTCGAGGTCCAGGGCCCGCTCGAACGGCTCGGTCTCGAAGCCCCGCGCGAGTTCGTGCTTGTGGGCCGAGTAGGCCCGCACCACCGGGTCGCGGAGCAGGACGAGGAGCTTCACCCCGGGCAGGTCCCGGGCGATCCGCTCGGGGGCCAGCGGGTGGTGCATGTAGTAGCCGGCGGACTCGAACGCCTGCGGGACGGCGCCCTCCGCGCGGCGCTCGGCGAGCGCGCGGACCGGGAAGTGCCCCCGGTACCAGGCGAGGCCGCGCGGGTAGTTGACGTCGAAGTAGTGCACGCCCTTGTGGAAGTTCGGCTGGACGGTCGCCGGGTGCGCGGCCAGGGCCCGGAACAGCGAGGTGGTGCCGCCGCGCTGCGTGCCGACCATGAGGAAGTCCGGCAGCATCCGGGTGCCGGAGGTCAGCCGTCCTCCTGCCCGGGTCGCGGCCCGTCCCGCCTCCTTGACCCACTGGGGGGCGTCGCGGCGTGAGATCACGGAGTTCCTCCGGGGGTCGGTTCCGGCTGGTCGGCGTGCAGGAGCGCGAGCAACCGCTCGGTGTCGGCGCGCAGCGGCCCGCCGATCGGTTCCTGGGCGGCCAGCAGGTAGCGGCGGCACAGCTCCAGCAGGTAGAGCCGGACGGTCGCCTCTGCGGCGGGGCCGGTGAGCCCGAGCGGCCCCAGAAGGGCGGCGGCGCCGTCCGGCCAGGTCGCGTAGGGCGGCTCGGACGCCGTGCGCATCGCTTCCTGGAGCCGGTAGTGCAGCAGGTCGAACCCGGCCGGGACGCCGCGCGAGAAGCGCTCCCAGTCCCACAGGCGCAGCACGCCGCGGTGCCAGGCCATGTTCCAGGGCGTCCAGTCGCCGTGCCAGGCGCCGAAGTCGAGGACCAGGTCGCCGTGCGCCTTGCCGACGCGCTCGACGACCTCGCCGAAGCGGTCGCGCTGGCGCTCGTCGAGGACCAGGCCGGGGCTCGCGGCCATCTCCTCCCAGTAGGCGCTGCCGCGCAGCGGTGCCCGTTCGACGCCGCCGACCTCGAACAGCGTCCGCATCTGGGCGAGTGGGGCCTGCTCGCGCCGGCGCAGGCCGAGGGCACCGGTCGGGAGGGGTTCGAGGACGAGCAGGTCCAGCTCGCGCCACGTCCCGTGGTGGAGGAGCCGGGGGACGTGCAGGCCCTCGGGTGAGCCGGGACCGGCCAGGCGTTCGCCCAGGTAGGACAGGGCGGCGGCCTCGCCGGCGAGCAGCCCGCGGGCCGTGCCGGTGTCGCCGATCTTGACGAACGCCACGGCCTCGCCGCGCGGGGAGAGCGCGTGCAGGATCGGCTTGCGGTTGGCGCGGGCGCTCCCGAGCCCCACGCTGACCACGACCGGCCGGCCGAGCAGCTCCGACAGCCGGTCCTCGATGCTGGGGCCGCCGCCGGTGACGCGGAGCCGGTCGCGCAGCGTCCGCTCCGGCAGCCCTGTGCGCACCGCCGCCGCCGTCAGCCCGCGGGAGGCGCGCTGCTTCAGGCCGAGGTCGTGGCTGTAGCGGCGCAGCGCGGCCGCTGCGGCGCGCGGCATCCCCGCCGGGACGAGCAGGCGCGGGCGCCTCGCGTCCGGCAGGAACGCCAGCTCGCGGCGCGCGCCCTCGGACCGGCCCGGCGGCACGGCCTCGACCCGCGCGTCCGGCCACAGGTCCTCGACCGCCCTGATCCACGCGGCCCGCGTCTCATCCGGCCCGCTCACTGCGCCGCCTCGGCGGGGAGCCGGTCCTCGTCCGGGACCTGCTCCTCGGCGGGGACCCGGGACCGGACGCGCGGGCGCGCCTCGGTGCGGGCGTCGCGGCTCGCCCGCCACATCAGCCCCACAGCGATCATCACCGTGTACAGCGGTACCTCCACCATGTCGTAAGTGATCATGAACAGGCCGCAGGCGATCAGGACGGAGCAGCCCGCCAGGGAGTACGCGCCGCGCTCACTGCAGTGCCTCAGGAACCGGACGGCGAAGAACGCGCAGAACGCGATCGTCCCCACGATGCCGTTGGCGAACAGCAGCAGCCACAGATGGCCCTGCGTGCCGAGCGGCGGCGAGCCGCACGCCTTGCAGCCGATCTTGTCGCCCCCGGAGACCTGGCCGAGGTCGCCCTGGACGTTGCGCGTGGAGCCGAACCCGACCAGCGGGGAACCGGTCAGGGCGCTGCGGGTGGTCTCCTCGGCCAGCAGCGTGCGGCGGTTGTTGCTGTGGGGGTTGTCGAGGCGGTCCTGGACGAGGCCGGGCAGCGGCGACAGCGCCACGACGATCGCGCCCGCCGCGGCCATCCCGGCCGTCCAGGCGATCACGCGGGGCCCGCCCACCTGGAGCAGCTTCACGACGCCGAACAGGCCGATCGCGCCGAGGGCCCCCCACAGTCCGCGGTTCAGCGAGTACACGACCGGCCAAAGCGACGCGACGAGGACGGCCAGCCCGAACACGCGGCGCCGCATGCCGGCGCGGACGATCCAGGTCAGCAGGAAGTACGGCAGGAAGAACGCGTAGGCCGAGCCCCAGGTGTTGGCGTAGGCGAACGGCGCCATCGGCCGGGACTGCTCGAATCCGAGGATCGACTCGATGTCGGCGACCTTCGGGTGGACGATGTCGCGGACGAAGGAGTTGGAGGTCAGCCCGTGCGGCAGCACCATCTCCACCGGCGAGGTGAGCTGGATCGAGGGGAAGAAGGAACCGACCAGCCCGCCGACGGCCGTCACGATGAACATGTAGCCGAGGAGCCTGCCGACCTTGCCCGAGGGCAGCTCCCGCTCGCTCATGTTGCCGACGTAGAGCAGCACGATGGTGGAGGACAGGTACCACGCGAGCCGGTAGCCGTACACCAGCAGGCGGCTGAACCCGCCGCCCGGCTCGGCGAGGGGCGCGTCGGCCCAGAGCACGAGCACGCCCAGCACGACCCACAGCAGGAAGAACAGCCACGCTCCGAAGCCGCTGGGCGCTACGAGCGTGCCGCGCCGCCGCCACAGCGTCATGGCCATGGGGACGCTGATGACCAGCAGGACGACGTTCGCCAGGCCGAGCAGCCACCAGACGGGGAAGCCGAGCAGCGCGACGCTGAGCGCCCACCCCGGCCGCAGGCGCCAGGGCAGCAGCCGCGGCGGTGCGAGAGGGGTGCCTCCCGCGATCCCTCGCATCCCCGACAATCCCGCTCCGTTTCCCCTGGGACGCGCCTCGGACCGCGGACCGTGCCGTCCGGACCCGGAGGCACGCCGCCCCTGGTGGTGGACGTCCCGCCTCTTACCAGGGAGGACAGCGGACGGTGGCCATGTCCGGCCACTCGGTCCGGTCCTCCGGAGAGGCCCGGCGAGCGTCCTTCCGAGGTGCGCAGCGTACCCCGCGAGGCGCGATGGGCGTGCCCCATGGGCCTCGTCCGGCGCTCCGCGGTCAACGGACCGCAATGGTGTTCGGTGGAAATACCGAAAAGTTACTGATCAAACGGTAGTTCGGGCGGCTCGCTGGCTACGATTGCGCGGCGCCGTGTGCCTCATCTGAGAGCACGGTGGCTTACTTCTATTCTGCACGGAGGGGTCGATGGGCAGACGCAGGTGGGGGGCTCTGGCCGCGGGGGCCGCGCTCGCGCTGGGGACGCTTACGGGGAGCCTGGCCGCGGGCACCCCGGCGCGGGCGGACCAGAGGGGATCCGAACCCGGGCACGGGAAGGTCGTCAACGCCGACCCGGCGAACTACACGCCGAACGTGCTGGACGGCGAGGTCAAGTCGATCATCAAGATCGGCGGCAAGATCTATGTCGGCGGCTCGTTCACCCAGGTGAAGGAGCCCGGGGCCAACAAGCCGACGCTGGTCCGCAACCGGATGTTCGCCTTCGACGCCGCCACCGGCGCCGTCGACCCGGACTTCGCGCCCAACCTCGACAAGGGCGAGGCCAGCGCGCTGCTGCCCGCCCCCGACGGTCAGTCGATCTACGTCGGCGGAAGCTTCGGCTACATCAACGGCGTCCGGCACTTCGTGCTCGCCAGGATCAACGCCCAGACCGGCGCCCCCATCGCCGCGTTCAACCCGCAGCTCGACGCCAAGGTCCGCGACCTGCGGATGGCGGGCGGCCGGCTGTACGTCGGCGGCACCTTCGCGACGGTCGGCGGCGCCGCGCGGGCGGCCCTCGCCGCGCTCGACCCCCAGACGGGGGCCCGCGACGACTTCGTGGACCTGAACATCGCCGGCACCCAGACCGGCGACGGCGTCACCCAGATCTACAAGATGGACGTCAGCCCCGACGGCTCCAAGCTCGTCGGCGTCGGCAACTTCAACTCGGTCGCGGGCAGCACCCGCCGGCAGATCGTCATGGTGGACCTCTCCGGCCAGTCCGCCCAGCTCGCGAACTGGGACACCGTCCGCTACGCCGACCAGTGCTCGCAGTCGTTCGACACCTACATGCGCGACGTGGAGTTCTCTCCGGACGGCGGGTACTTCGTGGTGACGACCACCGGCGCCTACGGCGGCTCCGCGAAGCTGTGCGACACCCAGGCCCGCTGGGAGAGCGCCACCACCGGCGGCGGCCAGCAGCCGACCTGGGTGAACTACACCGGGGGCGACACCACCTACGCCGTGGAGATCACTGACACGGCCGTCTACACCGGCGGCCACTTCCGGTGGGCGAACAACCCGTTCGCCGGCGACAGCCCCGGCCAGGGCGCCGTCGGCCGCGAGGGCATCGTCGCGCTCGACCCGGTCAGCGGCCTGCCGTTCAGCTGGAACCCGGGCCGTGACAAGGGCGTCGGCGTGTTCGACATGCTGGCCACCGACGAGGGCCTGTGGATCGGCAGCGACACCGACAACGTCGGCGGCGAGTTCCACCAGAAGCTCGCGCTGTTCCCGGTCGCGGGCGGCGCGACCATCCCCGCCTACAGCACCGGCGAGCTGCCCGGGAACGTCTACTCCGGCGGCGGCACCGGCCTCGGGGCCGTCAACTACCTGCGGCACCGCTCGTTCGACGGCACCACCACCGGCGCCGTGGTCAACGACGACACCGCGGGCGTCGACTGGCGGACCGCGCGCGGCGCCTTCATGGTCAACGGCGAGCTCTTCTACGGCTCGTCCGACGGCCTGTTCCGGCGCCGCTCGTTCGACGGCACCGCGCTCGGCGCGGCCACCACGATCAACACCGCCGACCAGCTCACCAACATGACGACCTGGCACTCCCAGGTGCCGAACATCACCGGGATGTTCTTCGCCAAGGGCCGGATCTACTACACGCGCGGGCAGTCCTCGCTCTACTACCGGACGTTCAACCCGGAGAGCAACGTCGTCGGCGCGCAGGAGTCGGTCGCCGTCGGCAACCTGCCGGGCATGAGCTGGAGCTCCGTGGGCGGCATGTTCGTCAACGGAGGCAACCTGTACTACGTGAACAGCGGCAACGGCCGGCTCTACCGGGTCGCGTTCTCGGCGGCGGGCGTGCCGTCCGGGTCGTCGACCGAGGTCAGCACCGCCGACTGGCGCGGCCGGACGGTGTTCCTCTTCGCGGGGACGCCGAACCAGCCGCCGAGCGCCGCGTTCACCGCCGACTGCGACGCGCTCGACTGCGCGTTCAACGCGACGGGCTCGTCCGACTCCGACGGTTCCATCGCCTCCTACGAGTGGGACTTCGGCGACGGCCAGAACGGCACCGGCGCCACGCCGCAGCACGCGTTCGGCGCGGCCGGGAACTACACGGTGAAGCTGACGGTGACCGACGACCGCGGCGGCAAGGGCACCAAGTCCCAGGAGGTGACGGTCGCCCCGAACCAGGCGAACATCGGCTACCGGGGCGGCTCGGGCGGCAACGGCAACGTCACCACGGCCTCGGCCCAGGTGCCGCCGGCGGTCCAGCCCGGTGACGGCATGCTGCTGATGCTGACGTTCAACAGCAGCGACGCGACGCTGACGACCCCGCCGTCCGGCTGGACGCAGGTCGGCACGCAGGCGGCGGGCACCGCGACGTCCGTCGTCTGGAAGCGCGTGGCCCAGGCCGGAGACGCCGGCTCACAGGTCGCCATCGGGCTCAGCGCCTACACCAAGGCCGACATCCGGCTGCTCGCCTACGAGGGCACCAACGCCACCGACCCGGTGGCGGCGGTGGCCAAGACCGGCGACCCCGGCTCCGTCACCGACCACACCAGCCCGTCCGCGCAGGTGGACGCCGCCGGATCGTGGGCGGTCACGTACTGGGCCGACAAGTCGTCCAGCACCACGTCCTGGACGGCCCCGGCCGGGGTGGAGACCCGCGGCACCGGGATCGGCTCGGGCAGCGGCCGGATCACGGCCCTGGTGGGCGACAGCAACGGCACGGTCGCCACCGGCACCTACGGTGGCAAGACGGCGACGACCGACGCCGCCAGCCGCGCCGCGATGTGGACCATCATCCTGGCCCGCAAGTAGCAAGCACCACCGCACGCGCGACGCCCCCCACCGGTCTCCGGCGGGGGGCGTCGTGCGTCGCGTGAAAGAGGCCTCCGGGAGACGGGCGCCCTCTTCCCCGGAGTCCGGAACACCCCGCCCGGCAACGCTCCCTAGCCGGGCCTAGAGTGCGTGTCTCGAAGGCCCTAGCCACGCGCGCGAACGCGTGACCTGGCCGGTGGAGCGAAGCCGGAGGCGAGCGGAGCCGGGCAGATCGCGAAGCGATGCCGCGTTCGCCCAGGAACGGTCACGTAGCGAGCCGCTAGGCGAGCGGAGTGGGCCGGGACTGAGTAAACACGACCGTCAGCAGAAGTCGCTCCAGGCCTGGCGGCTCTGCGAGTCGAGCAGGCGGAAGTCGCCGGTGCTCCAGTCGAGGTCGAAGTAGGCGACCCAGAGGGCGTTCCGCTTGGCGAGGTAGGCGTTCGTGGCGCGGAGCCACGCGGCGCGCTTGTCGCCGTTGTCGCCCGCGACGAGGTAGCTGCCGGTCTCGGCGATGCCGAACGGGAGGTTCTCGCCCTTGCTGGTGGCGACGACGCGGTCGTACATGGTGGCCGGGTCGTCGTAGCGGCCCTTCTTCCAGCCGAGGTTGTAGACGTCCCAGCCGAGGACCTGGATCACGTCGCGGCCCGGGTAGTAGTCGCGCCAGTCGCGCTTGGACAGCGGGTCGAGGCTCCAGCCCATCAGGACGAGGGTGGCGTGGAGGCGCGGGTTGCCCGCCTTGTCGGCGAGGGACCGGAGCCGCCGCCACGCGGCGCGGTAGTCGGCGGCGGTGAACTCGCCCGCGGCGATGTTGTCCTCGGGCTCGTGGTAGAAGACCCAGTAGAGGTCGCGGTCGCGGGGGGCGGTGGCGAACCAGCGGGTCATCGCCTGGTCGTACCTGCCGGCGAGCACGTCCTTGGGCGCCAGCTTGAACGAGATGATCGGCGGGCGCTTCCCGGTGTCGGGCTTGCCGGGCCACGCGGGCGGGACGCCCTGGTAGAACAGGCGGACCGTCTCCAGGCCGCCGTACGCGGCGTCCATGCGGGAGAGGGCCTTCTGGAACGTCTCACCCGGCTTGAGCTCCAGGGAGAGCCCGCAGAGCGTCCGGCCGCCGCCCGGGGACGTCCGGGGGGTCTTCACCGGCTGCGGGGCCTCCCAGGTCGGTTCCGCCCCGGGCGCGGGAAGCGCCGTGCCGGACGTCTCCGGAGACCTGCTCGGCCTCGGCGCGGGCGCGCCGGGACGGGTCCGCAGGACGAGGCGCGGCCCGTCGCCGGCCTCCCTGGAGCGCAGCGAGACCGCCGTCCGGCGGCCCTGGCCGGTGATGGCGAACGCGTAGTGGCCGGGGCCGGTCACCAGCTCGCCGACGTCGAAGGACACCTTCCCCGAGTTCGCGGGGGCGGTCGCCACGACGGGCCCGGCGACCGGGCGGTTGGCCCAGGACGTGCCGGACTCCGTCCAGGCGCCGGGCAGCGAGCGCAGCTCGACGCGCCGCGGCCGGTTCTCCAGCCGGTCGAACGTCATCTCCACGCGGGCCGAGGCGACCGCCGGGGTGCCGCGCGGCACGTCGAAGGCGACGTAGGCCTCGGTGTGCCAGCCGGGCCACGCCGAGGCGGTGATCTTCGGGGCGTCGCCGAACGCCGTGCCGGGCATCTCGCGCACCACGTAGGTGTCGGCCGCGGCGGGGACGACGGCGCGCCCGTTCGCGGCGGCCGTGCGGGCGTTGTGGGTCGTGCCGCTCCCCGACAGGACGATCGCGCCCGCGGAGCTGCCCACGACCAGCAGGGTGCCCGCGGTGGCGAAGTAGAGGAACGAGCGCGACCCGCGGCGCCGGCGCGGCGGCCCGCCCGGCGGTACGGGCAGCGAGCGGCGCGCGTCGGGCCGGTGATGGCCGCCCGAGAACACCTCGCGCTGTTCGTGCTGGGCCACCGGCCCGCCCCCTCCCCGCAGAGTCGCCCCGCTCCTATCTCACCACGAGTCGCCCGCTCAGCCGGCGGGGAACATTCCGAGACGGCCGTGGTACTCGTGGCCGAGCTGGTCGGTGTCGCTGCCGACGAGCAGCCCCTTCGGGTGGGCGACCAGCGTCTCGACACCGTGGCCGAGCGTCCGCGTGGGGTTCCACGCCAGCGCCTTGCCGGTCTTGGGGTCGATCGCGGCGATGCCCGGGCGCGACACGGCGCCGGGACCGGCGGAGTCGTGTCCGTAGGGGTTGTTCAGCCAGCGCTGGTGCCCGCCCACGTAGACGGCGGAACCGGTCACTGAGGTGGACAGCAGCGTGTCGCCGCCCGTCCAGTTGACCCAGGTCGGCTTCTGCCCCGAGCCGGTGCGGGTCGACTCCCATCGGGCGGCCGAGTCGCAGAGCTGGCTCTGGCCGTAGGGGCCGCCGGTGGTGACGACCACGAAGTACTTGCCGTCGGGTGAGAAGTCCATGCCGCGCATGTAGGTGTCGAACGCGGCGAGGTTGCAGGGCGTGGCGTACCGCTCGGTCGCCCACGTCGACAGCTTCGCGGTGCCCTTGCCCAGGTTGATCATCGCGATCTGGACCCGGCGCTGGCCGTTCACGCGGGTGAACGTCCCGTTGATCACCATGCGGGTGTCGGTGGGGTCGACCGCCATCCGGTACACCTTGAGGTCGCCCGCCCGGGGGTCGGTGACGGTGAAGTTGAACCCGGCGTCGGCCACGCCCGTGAGCCTGTCGACCCGCGCGAGCGCGGTGCGCGTCTTGCCGCCCGCCTTGGTGAAGGACCCGCCGATGTAGAGCCGGGAGCCGCGCACCACCATGGTGTTGACCCGGTAGTTCACGTTCGGCTTGAAGCCGCCGTGGACCTTGTTGGTCGAGATCTTGAGCGCGGTCACCGTGCCGGTCTTGACCCCGTTGACGCTGGTGAACGTCCCGGCCGCGTAGATCCAGTCGCCGGAGCCGGGCTGCAGCGCGTGGACGGTCCCGTTGACCTTCGGGACGAACGCCGTGCTGATCTTCCCGTTCCGCATGTCGTAGGCGAAGAGGTTGTGCCGCTTGAGCGTCTTCTTGCCGCTGCCTGCCTCGCGGACCTCATCGAAGTTCCCGCCGACGACGACCCAGTTCCCCACGACCGTGATGGCGCGGACGGTGCCGTCCAGCACGTGCGGGGTGTTGTTCACCGGGTTGGCGGAGACCACCTTCGGCTGGGCGATGTCGGCGGCGGCCGTGCCCGCGGCGGCGGGGACGGCGAGCGCCGCGAGCGCGACGGCCGTGAGGCGGGCGATGGTTGGGCGCATGAAGGTTCTCCGGAGTAAGGCCGGGAGTCTGATGAGATTGTCCTACCACATTGGTGTCAAGGGGGTAGGGATTCCGGTGGAGTGCGTTATGAGAGCGATGCGGCGCTACCGGCGGGCGCCTTTCCGTGGCGCAGGCGATGGTAGAGGACGCGGGCGAGATAGGCGCCCAGTTCGACGGTGTAGCGGCGCCAGAGGCGGCGCGGTTCGCGCGCCAGGCGGTACAGGAAACCGACGCGCAACCTCAGGACCCAGGCGGGGTAGTAGTCGCGTCGTTCGGCGAGGTGTTCGAAATAGGCGCCGCACGTGATGATGACCGGCGCGGTGAGGCGGTCGCGGTACTCGGTGACGAACCGCTGCTGGAGCGGCGTCCCGAGGCCGACGTGCAGGATGTCGGGGGCCGCGTCGTTGATCTCCGCGACGAGGCGCTCGGCGGTCTGCGCGGGGATGCGGCCCTCGCCGTCGGCCCAGTGGCCGTGCAGGGTGCCCGCGATCTCCAGGCCCGGGTACCAGGCGGTGACGTTCGCGGCGGCGGCCTCGGCGACGCCGGGCGCGTTGCCGAACAGGAAGACGCGCCACCCCTCCTCGGCGGGCTGGCCGAACAGGTCGTCGGTGAGGTCGTCGTTGGCCATCCGGCCGGGGACGGGGCGGCCGAAGACCTTCGCGGCCAGCACGACGCCCCAGCCGTCCGGGAGGTCGAGGTCGAAGCCGTTCATCAGGTCGCGGAGCGCCGGGTCCTTCTGCGCCTTGAGGACGTAGTCGGGGTTGGCGAACGTGACCGTCAACTTAGACCGCTCTTTTACGGCCGCCGCCATGAAGGACCGGAACTGCGCGACGTCCGCGCGGCTGACCCGTACGCCGAGGACGTCCACGGTGTCGTGGGGCCATCGTTGGTCCACGTCTCGCTCTGCTCTCCTGAAGCGCCGGCGATGCCGGGGGAAACGGCCTGGGAGGGCAGCGTATCCCGGTTCGGGGCGGTGCGGCCGCGCAGGACGAGCCACACGGCGGCCGCGCCGGCGGTGAGGGCGGTCATGGTCCACGCGAGAGGGGCGGGGGCGACGCCGAGCATCTTCAGGGACGAGGCGACCAGCACGAGCGTCAGCACGCGCCGGATCAGGGCGCTCGGGGCGCGGGAGGAGATCCGGGAACCGAGGTACACGCCGGGGATCGAGCCGGCGAGCAGGGCCGCGGTGACCTCCATGCGGAAGTCGCCGAACAGCAGGTGGCCGATGGCGGCCGCGAAGACCAGCGGGACGGCCTGGAGCAGGTCGGTGCCGACGAGCTGGTTGGCCTTGAGCGTCGGGTAGAGGGCGAGCAGCGCGACGATGATGAGGGAGCCGGAGCCGACCGAGGTGACGCCGACGACGAGGCCGCCGACGACGCCGATCAGGACGGTCGGGAGCGGGCGGACGGTGATCTCCGGGGATCGGCCGCCGTCGTCCCCGGCGGTCCCGGAGCGCCCCCGGTAGGCGAGGTAGCCGCGCAGCACGAGGCCGGCGGCCGCGATCATCAGGGCGGCGCCCATCGCCTTCGCGATGACGTTCTCGACGGAATGGCCCTGGCCGAGCGCGCGGGCCAGCAGGACGCCGGAGAACGCGGCGGGCACCGAGCCGGCGCACAGCCAGCCCACCAGCCGCATGTTGATCGTGCCCTGCCGGTAGTGGACGGCGCTGCCCACGGGCTTCATCACGGCGGCGGCGACCAGGTCGCTGGAGACGGCTGCGAGCGGGCTCACCCCGAAGAAGGTCACGAGCATGGGCGTCATCAGGGCGCCCCCGCCCATGCCGGTCAGCCCCACGATGATGGCGACGAGGAACGAGCCGAGCGCCATCGTCCAATCGAAGTCCATCGGCATGACCTACCTGCCATGTAGGAAATATAGTCAACACGATAGGCGACACCCCCCAGATCAGGTAAGTCAGGGTGGGGAGGGACGGATGGGGCGGGGTGCTATTCCGGCCGCACCCAGCCGCCGTCGACCAGCAGGCCGAGGACCCGGGCGACCGCCTCGTCCGGCGTCAGCCGGGAGGTGTCGAGCGTCAGGTCGGCGTCGTCCGGCTCCTCGTAGGGGTCGGAGATCCCGGTGAACTCGGGGATCTGGCCGGCGCGGGCCTTGGCGTACAGGCCCTTGCGGTCGCGGCGCTCGCACTCCTCCAGCGGCGTCGCCACGTGCACGAGGATGAAGTCGCCCACGGCGGACACCATGCGCCGCACCTCGGCGCGCGTGGCCGCGTAGGGGGCGATGGGGGCGCAGATGGCGGTGCCGCCGTGCCGGGTGATCTCCGCGGCGACGAAGCCGATGCGGCGGATGTTGAGATCGCGGTCGGCGCGGGAGAACGTGAGGCCCGCCGACAGCATCCGCCGGACGACGTCGCCGTCCAGGAGCGTGACCGTCCGGCCGCCGCGCTCCACCAGCGCGTCGGCCAGGGCGCGCGCGACCGTCGACTTCCCGGAGCCGGACAGGCCGGTGAAGAGGACGGTGATGCCGCGCGAGCGCTTCGGGGGCCGGGCCAGCGCCAGCTCGGCGGCGACGGCGGGCGGGGTGAACCAGTCGGGGACGGGCTCGCCCGCGTCGAGCAGCTCGTTCAGCCGCTCGGGGGTCAGCTCCGCCTGGACGTGGTCGGGCTCGATGCGCGCGACGGGCCGCCAGACCTCCACGTCGGCGTCGTAGGCCCACGGTTCCGGCACCACGAGCGGGATGGCGGTGTCCTCCATCTCCCGCTCGGCGAGCAGGTGGGTGGCGCCGTAGGCGGCCGCGACGTGCGCTTGGAGCAGGACGTCGCGCTCCCGCTCGCCGCGCGCGGGCAGCGGCACGGGGATGATCTGGGCGCCCTCCGGAAGCTCCTTGCGCACGCCCAGCAGCGCCCGGACGAGGGACTCGTCGTGCTCACCGCCCAGCAGCGGCAGGACCAGCACCTTCGCGGCGAGCCGCTCGGCGACCTGGCGGAGCTGGCCGAGCTGCTTGCGGTGCAGGGGCTCGCGGGTGGCCACCGCGAGGACGTCGCCCTCGAAGGCGTCCAGCTCGTCGGGGCGGCGGCGCAGGCGGTGGAACGGTCCGTGCGCCGGGGCGCGCAGGGCCTCCACCGGCCCGGCAAGCCGCCACGCCTGGGTGGTCGGGTCCTGCCACGCCTCGCCGACCTCCAGCACCGCGAGCGGCACGCCCTCGGGGTCCTGGAGGACGACCCGCTCCTGGCCGGTCAGCTCCTTGGGGACCGTGAGGGTGACCGGGACCGGCCACGGGGTGCCGTCCGCGAGCCGCCCCCCGGCGATCACCATGGCGGTGTCGAACGAGCCGAGGAAGCCCGCCAGCGGGCGGTACACCCCCGCGAGCACCAGTTCGAGGTCGGCGAGCTCGACCGGGTCCGGGGTCCAGGCGGGCAGGTCGCGCAGCGTGTCGGGAAGGCCGGCTTCGACGGTCACCGCGATCTCCGATCCCGCCCGGCGGGAGGGCCGGGCTCATCCGTGTCGAGCAGGGACTACGCAGGAAAAATACTGCCCGGCCGGACCGCGCGCACGTCCGCCCCGGGCCGGGCGGCTCCTCACCTCCGGTCAGATGACCCGCGCGAACCGGTTCTCGGGCTTGCGGATGACGAAGGTGACGTCGCTGTGGTCCGCGGTGAGCCGGCCCCGGCCGGCCGCCGCCACGAGCCCGCACAGCAGGTCGGCGAGGCCGGTTCCGGCCCCGAGGGCGTCGAGCGACCGCCGGGAGGTGTACTCCTCGGCGATGACCAGCCCCCGCATGACGCAGTACCAGCGCATGCCCGCGAGGGACGCGACCCGGTCGTAGACCGCCGGCGGCGGGCTCGTCCGGGCCGCGGGGCGGCGCCGGAGGCCGGACGGGCGCGGGCGGCGGGGGAGCGTGCGGTCCAGGAACCCGAACGCGGTGTCGCGGTCGCGCAGGTGCACCAGCAGCATGCCGCCGGGCTTGAGCGCGGCGACGAACCGGTCGAGCACCAGCTCGGCGTGCGGGACGCGGTCGATCAGGTACGGGGCGTGGACGATGTCGAAGGCGCGCGGCGGCAGCGGGACGGTGCGCAGGTCGCCGAGGTGCCAGGAGTCGAGGTCGGGCCGCTCGCGGGTGTGGGCGCGCAGCTCCGGGGACTCCAGGTCGACCCCGGTGACCTCGCGTTCGCGGTCGCCGAGGTCCAGCCCCGTCCCCCAGCCGCAGCCCGCTTCGAGGATGTGGATCCGCTGCAGGGGCTTCTCTAGGGCGTACTGGCGGGCGCGTTCCGAGAAGAGATCGCCGTCGTTGACCGGCGACGTACGCAGATCGGTCACAATCTCGCAGCGTAATCGCCCGGCTGCGCTCCGTCCGCTATTTGCCGCCACTTGGCGGCCCCCGTGTCGCCCGCGCACGCGCTCCGAACGGGGCCTCGGCGCCGCATGAACGGGGGCGGCCGGGGCCGCGTACCCTGGTACGCGGTACCGGGGTCCTCTGAGATTCCGGCTTTTCGGGCTGCCCTGCCTCGGGGTGAACGGCGAAATTGCGGGCGAGTAAACGGGCGAACTATGACGCTTTCTGGACTTGTTGACCTTGCGTGCACCGATCCCGGTCTGCGGCACGCGCTCACGCGGGCGCGTACGGACACCGAGATCGTGGCGCCCCCGGCCCTGTGGCCGGTGCTGGCCGCCGCGCTGAGCCGCCGCCTCGGCGAGGACGGCGGGGGCGTCGTGCTCGCGGTGACCGCGACCGGCCGCGAGGCCGAGGACCTGACCGCCGCGCTGTCGAGCCTGCTCGCCCCCGACCGCGTCGCGCACTTCCCGGCGTGGGAGACGCTGCCGCACGAGAAGCTGTCGCCGCGCTCGGACACGGTGGGCCAGCGGCTCGCGGTGCTGCGCCGCCTCGTCCACCCGGGCGCGGGCGGCCCGCCCGGCGAGGACGGCTCGGCCAAGGGCGGCGCGCTGGACGTCGTGGTGACGCCGATCCGCGCGGTGCTGCAGCCGATCGTGTCCGGGCTCGCGGACCTGGAGCCGGTGCGGCTCGCCTCCGGCGAGGACGCCGACATGGACGAGACGGTCCGGAGCCTGGTGGAGGCCGGATACCACCGCGTCGACCTGGTGGAGAAGCGCGGCGAGATCGCGGTGCGCGGCGGGATCCTCGACGTGTTCCCCCCGACCGAGGAGCACCCGCTCCGGGTGGAGTTCTGGGGCGACACCGTCGAGGAGATCCGCTACTTCAAGGCCGCCGACCAGCGGTCCCTGGAGGTCGCGCAGGCCGGGTTGTGGGCGCCGCCGTGCCGCGAGCTTCCGCTGACGGAGAAGGTGCGCGAGCGCGCCAGGCTCCTCGCGCGGGAGCACCCGGCCCTGGAGGAGGTCCTCGGGCGGATCGCCGACGGCGACAGCGTCGAGGGCATGGAGGCGTTCTCGCCCGTCCTCGCCGAGAGCATGGAACTGCTGACCGACCTCCTGCCGGACGGGTCGGCGCTGCTGGTCTGCGAGCCGGAGCGCATCCGCACCCGCTCGGTCGAGATGGTCCGCACGAGCCAGGAGTTCCTGGAGGCGAGCTGGGTCAACGCGGCCGCCGGTGGAGAGGCGCCGATCGACCTCGGCGCCGCCGCCTTCCGGTCCCTGGAGGAGGTCCGCGAGCACAGTGCGGAGCTGGGCCTGCCGAGGTGGAGCGTGACCGCGCTGAGCCCGCTGGCGGCGGCCGGCGCGGAGGGCGGGCTCACCGGCGGCGAGCCTCCGGGCGGCGGCGTGGAGGCGCTGAGCCTCGGCGTGCAGCCGGCGGAGGCGTACCGCGGTGACACCTCCCGCGTCGTCGGAGACTTGAAGGGCTGGACCGACGGCGGCTGGCGCGTCGTCCTGGTCACCGCGGGCCATGGCCCCGCCGAGCGGCTCGTCCAGCTCGCCCGGGAGGAGGGCGTCGGCGCTCGCCTCGCCGACGTCGCCGGGGCGCCCGACCCCTCGGTGGTGACCGTCACGACCGGGCTGCTGGACCACGGGTTCGTCTGGGAGTCGGTCAAGCTCGCGGTGCTGACCGAGACCGACCTGTCGGGGCAGAAGTCGTCCACCCGCGACATGCGGCGCATGCCGTCGCGGCGGCGCGGCGGAATCGACCCGCTCCAGCTCAAGCAGGGCGACTACGTCGTGCACGAGCAGCACGGCGTCGGGCGCTACGTGGAGATGGTCAGCCGGACGGTGCAGGGCGCCACCCGCGAGTACCTGATCCTGGAGTACGCCAAGAGCGACCGGCTGTTCGTCCCGACCGACCAGCTGGAGGAGCTCACCCGCTACGTCGGCGGGGAGGCGCCCAGCCTGCACCGCCTCGGCGGCGCCGACTGGCAGAAGGCCAAGTCCCGCGCCCGCAAGGCGGTCAAGCAGATCGCCGGGGAGCTGATCCGGCTCTACTCGGCGCGGATGGCGAGCCCCGGCCACGCGTTCGCGCCCGACACCCCGTGGCAGCGGGAGCTGGAGGACGCGTTCCCCTACAACGAGACGCCCGACCAGCTCGCCGCCATCGACGAGGTGAAGGGCGACATGGAGCGGCCCGTCCCGATGGACCGGCTGATCTGCGGCGACGTCGGCTACGGCAAGACCGAGATCGCCGTGCGGGCGGCGTTCAAGGCCGTCCAGGACGGGCGGCAGGTCGCCGTGCTCGTGCCGACGACGCTGCTGGTGCAGCAGCACCTGTCGACGTTCGCAGAGCGGTTCGCGGCGTTCCCCGTCGTGGTGAAGCCGATCAGCCGGTTCCAGTCCGACAAGCAGATCGAGGAGACGCTGCGCGGCCTCTCGGAGGGCTCGGTGGACGTCGTGGTCGGCACCCACCGGATCCTGTCGTCGCAGACCCGGTTCAAGGACCTCGGCCTGGTGGTCATCGACGAGGAGCAGCGGTTCGGCGTCGAGCACAAGGAGGAGCTGAAGCGGCTCCGGACGCAGGTCGACGTGCTCGCCATGTCCGCGACGCCGATCCCGCGGACGCTGGAGATGGGCCTCACCGGCATCCGCGAGATGTCGACGATCCTCACCCCGCCCGAGGAGCGCCACCCCGTCCTGACGTTCGTCGGCCCGTACGAGGAGAAGCAGATCGCCGCGGCGGTCAGGCGCGAGCTGCTGCGCGAGGGCCAGGTGTTCTTCGTGCACAACCGCGTCCGGTCCATCAACAAGGTGGCGGCGAACCTGGCGCGGCTCGTCCCGGAGGCGCGGATCGCGGTCGCGCACGGCCAGATGAACGAGAACGAGCTTGAGAAGGTCATGGTCGACTTCTGGGAGAAGAACTACGACGTCCTCGTCGCGACCACGATCGTGGAGTCCGGGCTGGACGTCCCGAACGCCAACACCCTCATCGTCGACCGCGCCGACATGTACGGGCTGTCGCAGCTCCACCAGCTGCGCGGGCGCGTCGGGCGCGGCCGCGAGCGGGCCTACGCCTACTTCCTCTACCAGCCGGAGCAGCCGCTCACCGAGACCGCGCACGAGCGGCTCGCGACGCTGGCGCAGCACACCGAGGTCGGCGCCGGCATGTACGTCGCGATGAAGGACCTGGAGATCCGCGGCGCGGGCAACATCCTCGGCGCCGAGCAGTCCGGGCACGTCGCGGGCGTCGGGTTCGACCTGTACGTCCGGATGGTCGGCGAGGCGGTGCGGGAGCTGAAGGAGGGCGGCGGCGAGCCCGAGGCCGTCGAGACGAAGGTCGAGCTGCCCGTCGACGCGCACCTGCCGCACGAGTACGTGCCGGGCGAGCGGCTCCGGCTGGACGCCTACCGGCGGATCGCCGCGATCACGTCCGAGGACGAGATCGGCGCCGTGCACGAGGAGCTGAAGGACCGGTTCGGGCCGCTGCCCGTCCCGGTGCTGAACCTGCTGGAGGTCGCCCGCTTCCGGGCCAAGGCCCGCAGGGCGGGGCTGACCGACGTCACCCTGCAGGGCAACTTCGTCAAGTTCATGCCCGTGCACCTGCCCGACTCCAAGCAGGTGCGGCTGCAGCGCCTGTACCCGAAGAGCATCCTGAAGCCGGCGACCGACACCCTGCTCGTGCCCGCGCCGAAGACGGCGCCGCTCGGCGGCCGGCCGCTGCGCGACCAGGAGCTGCTGAAGTGGGCGACCGACCTGGTGGACGGGCTGTTCCTGGAGTCCGCGGCCCGCCGATAGGCTGGGCGCCGGCCCGATCAAGCGACGAGACGAGGAAATCCGTGCCTGGTAAGTCCGTGAAGGCGGCGCTGGCGGCCGTGCTGGCGGCCGCCGCGCTGGCCGGCTGCGGCGGCTCCCCGAAGGTCGGCACCGCCGCACTCGTCGGCGACGACCGCATCACCGTCAGCACGCTCAGCCAGACCGTCCGCGACTGGCGCGAGCAGTTCCGCGCGGACCCGGCTGCCAACGAGATGCGCTCGAACCCCTCGGGCCAGGCGCCGCAGCTCGCGGCCGACTCCGCGTCCGACCTGCAGGGCGCGCTCACCCTGCTGATCAACTTCAGGGTCGCCGACAGGGCCGCGGAGCGGGCGGGTGTCGAGGTCACCGGCGGGCAGGTCGACGGCGCCCTGCAGGCCCTGGACCACCAGGGCGGGGCCAAGTCGATCACGCTGGCGAGCGGGCTGCCCCGCACGCACGCCCGCGACCTCGCGCGGCTCGTGGCGACGCAGCTCGCCGTCATGCAGCGCTACGGCGCCGACCTGGACAACCGGCTGAGCCCGGCGACCCAGCAGGCGGGCCGGCAGTGGAACGAGCTGTTCCAGCGCACCGCCGCCGGGATGCACATCAAGGTCAACCCGCGCTACGGGCACTACGACCCCGCGAAGTTCGAGGTCGCCCCGATCGTCTACCGGCTGTCCAGCCCCGATTCGGGTATCTGAGGCGCATGAGCCTCACCCTGCTCGCGACGACGCACCGCGTCGCGCCGGGCCTGCTGACGTGGCGGGCCTGGGACGCGCTCCGGTCGGCGGACGCCGTCCGCCTCCAGGACGGGCACCCGCTGCTGCCCGCGCTCCTCGACGCCGGCGTCGTCCCGGACCTCGTGGACGCTCCCGACCCGGCCCTGCTGGTGGCCGACGCCCGCGGCGCCGACGTGCTGTGGGTGGCCGGTCCGGAGGGCGACGAGGATCTGATGCGCGAGATCGGCGCCCTCGTCGTCGACGACCCGCTGGACGTCGAGGTGCTGCACGGCTCCTACGACCTGCCCGGCGCACGGCTGCTCGACCTCGTCTCGGTGATGGACACGCTGCGCCGCGAATGCCCGTGGGACCGCAAGCAGACGCACGCCACCCTCGTCCCGTACCTGCTGGAGGAGGCCTACGAGGTCCTCGACACCGTCGAGCAGGGCGACTACGGCGCGCTCCGCGAAGAGCTGGGCGACGTGCTGATGCAGGTGGCGTTCCACGCGGTGGTGGCCGCCGAGCGCGACGACGGGACCGCCTTCACGATCGACGACGTGGCGGGCGCGATCGTCGACAAGCTCGTCCGGCGGCACCCGCACGTGTTCGGGGACGTCACGGTCTCCGGCGCCGACGAGGTCAACGCCAACTGGGAGCAGATCAAGGCCGCCGAGCGGGCGGAGAAGAGCGGCGCGGAGGCCTCGGCGCTGGACGGCGTGCCGATGGGCCAGCCCGCGCTGTCGCTGGCGGCGCAGCTGCAGCGCCGCGCCGGGCGCATCGGCGCCCCGGCCGGGCTCGCGGACGGCCTGGCCGGCGAGGCGGGCGCCGACTTCGGCGGGCGGCTGTTCGCGCTGGTCGCCGAGGCGGGTGAGCGGGGTGTGGACGCGGAGGCGGAGTTGCGCGCCGTTTCCCGGGTATTCCGCGAGCGTGTCCGGGCCTGGGAGCGGCGAGAGCCGCGCGACGCCTGAATCGGGGGATAGCGGGCGAAACCCCACCGATGGGGTGGTCCGTACGGGAAGGCGCGTCTACGCTGAGCCCGTGCCGACCGAGGCCGGAAGTGACGCAGGGGACCCCGGGAGGGGAGCCCCGGCGGCGGCGCGCCGCCGCCGGCTGCTCACCTCCTCGACCACCCGCGCCGAGAAGGCCCGGGCGGTGCGCGGGCTCGGCGGCCTGGCGGGCCTGGCCGGCCTGCTCGTGGCTCTCCTGCTCCTGCCGACCGCGTGCACGGCGGGCGTCAGCGCCCGCGACGCCGCGGGGTGGTTCGAGGCGGAGCCGGACGGGCTGTCGACCTCCGGCGTCCCGCAGCGCTCGAAGATCCTCGCCGCGGACGGCACGACCCTCGCCACGTTCTTCTACCAGAACCGGGTCGACGTCCCGCTCAAGAAGATCGCCCCGGTGCTGCGCCAGGCCGTCCTGGCGATCGAGGACAGCCGGTTCTACGAGCACGGCGCCATCGACGCGCAGGGCACCCTGCGGGCGCTCGCCAGCAACCTCAGCAGCGGGCAGGTGACGCAGGGCGGGTCGGGCATCACCCAGCAGTACGTGAAGAACCTGCTGCTCACCCAGGCCGACACCGACGCCCAGCGGCGGGAGGCCCAGGAGGTGTCGGCCGCCCGCAAGATCCGCGAGCTGAAGTACGCGGTGGCGCTGGAGAAGAGGTTCAGCAAGGACGAGATCCTGCGCCGCTACCTCAACATCGCCTACTTCGGCGACGGCGCCTACGGCGTGGAGACGGCGTCCCGCCACTACTTCTCCAAGCACGCCTCCGAGCTGACCCTGTCCGAGGCCGCGCTCCTCGCCGGCGTCGTCCGCTACCCCTACGCCTACGACCCGATCCGGCATCCCGGCGCGGCCCGGCAGCGCCGCGACACCGTCCTGACCCGGATGGCCCAGCTCGGCTGGATCTCCCAGGCCAGGGCGGACGAGGCCAAGAGCGAGCCCGTCGAGCTGGACGTCGACAAGGTGCGCAGCGGCTGCGTCACCAGCGAGGCCCCGTTCTTCTGCGACTACGTCCAGCGCGAGATCCTCACCGACCCGGTGTTCGGGAAGACGGCGCAGGAGCGCGAGAAGCTGCTCAAACAGGGTGGCCTGACGATCCGCACCACCCTGGACAGGCGGGCGCAGAAGGCCGCGCAGCGCGCCGTCGACCGGCACGTCCCGCCGAAGAACTCCGCGCACAAGGCCGCCGCCGAGGCGATGGTCGAGCCGGGCACGGGCGAGATCAAGGCGATGGTGGTGGACCGCAAGCTCGGATCCGACCGCGAACGCGGCAAGACGTGGATCAACTTCGCCGCCGACGCCAGCCACGGCTCCAGCATCGGCATGCAGGCGGGTTCCACGTTCAAGGCGTTCACGCTGGCCGCGGCGCTCGACGAGGGCCTGCCGTTCGGGACCCGGCTGATGGCGCCGCGCGAGTACACGCCGGTCGGCTACCGCAACTGTGACGGCGACCGCGTCGGCGACCCGTCGGCCTCCCTGCGCAACTCGGCCGACGGCGAGGGCGGCAAGCAGTTCAGCCTCGTCACCGGGACGCACCACTCGGTCAACACGTTCTTCCTGGCCCTGGAGAAGAAGGTCGGCCTCTGCGACACCGTCAAGATGGCCGAACGGCTCGGGATGAAGCAGGCGAACGGCAAGCCGCTGGAGCAGTACCCCTCGTTCACGCTCGGGTTCAACCCCGTCTCGCCGCTGCGGCTGGCGGCGGCCTACGCGGCGTTCGGCGCCCGCGGCCGCTACTGCGAGCCGCTCGCGATCCGGGAGATCCGCGACGCCTCCGGCCACCGGCTGAAGGTCCCCGGCCGGCACTGCGAGCAGGCGGTGGACGAGGGCGTGGCGGACGCCGTCAACTACGTCCTGCGCGGCGTCCTGACCAAGGGCACCGCGCGCGGCATGGGCCTCGGCCGCGACGCCGCCGGCAAGACCGGGACCGTCGACAACTTCTCCGCCGCCTGGTTCGCGGGATACACCCCGGACCTCGCCGCGGCGGTCTGGGTCGGCGACCCCCGCGGCGGCTACAAGCACCCGATGGAGAACCTCTGCATGGACGGCCAGTGCTACGGCGCCGTGTTCGGGGCGACGATCCCGGCGCCGGTCTGGCAGCAGAGCATGCTGGGGGCGCTCTCGCGCACCGATCCGACGTCGTTCCACCGGCCCCCGTCGCACTTCTTCAGCAGGGGCACCGGCGAGGAGCGGCCCAAGGTGCCCGACGTGCGCGGCATGACGCCCGGCGAGGCCGTGGCCAGGCTCCGCGCCGCGGGCTACAGGGCCGTGATCGGCGAGCCGGTGGCCTCCCGCCGGTTCCCGAAGGGGACGGTCGCCGGCATGTCGCCGACGTCGGCCGAGCCCGGCGACACCATCACGCTGCACGTCAGCAAGGGCGAGCGCGGGCCGGACCGGCGGCGCCGGACGGGCGGCGGCCCGCCCACCCCGCCGGTCACCCCGCCGCCCGGCGACCCCTCCCAGCAGGCTCCCGCCTGACCTGCGCCGACGTGTGATCGCCCCATAGCCGGGTAGATCGGCACGGGGAGATCGACAGCGGGCCGCCGGCCCCGCACTGATCCGTTCGGGGGACGAGTCGCCATGCGAGCAATCGCCGTGTCCGAGTACGGGGCCACACCGGCGCCGATGAACCTGCCGCGCCCGGAGCCGGAACCGGGGGAGGTCCTGGTGCGCGTGATCGCCGCGGGGCTCAACCCCCTGGACTGGAAGATCGCCGAGGGCATGCTCAAGGACTCCCTCGACGTGCCGTTCCCGCTCATCCTCGGCCGGGACGGCGCGGGCGTCGTGGAGGAGACCGGCGAGGGCGTGACCGGGCTGCGGGAGGGCGAGCAGGTCTACGGCTGCTTCGCCGCGGTGGAGCGGGGGCTCGGCAGCTTCGCCGAGTACGCCGTCGTCCGCGCGGACGGGGCGGTCGCGAGGATGCCGGAAGGGATGATCTACACGCAGGCCGCCGCGGTGCCGACCGCGAGCGCCACCGCCCTCGCCATGGTGGAGCAGGCGCGGGTCGACACGGGCCAGACCGTCCTCGTGGTCGGCGCGACCGGCGGCGTCGGGCAGAGCGTCGTGCAGCTGGCGTCCCGGGCGGGCGCCAAGGTCATCGCGACCGCCCGCGACGACATGGCGGGCACCATGCGGCGCCTCGGCGCGGACGAGACCGTCGACCACTCCGCGGGCGACCTCAACCGGCAGGTGCTCGCGGTCCACTCCGACGGGATCGACGCCGTCCTCGACATGGTCAGCGACGCGGGGGCCGCCGAGCACCTCGCGCAGCTGCTCCGCCCCGGCGGCACTTACGTCAGCACCACCTGGGCGGTGAACCCCGACGCCATGGAGGCCAAGGAGCTGCGCGGCGTCAACTTCAGGAACGAGCCGTCCGCCGAACAGCTGCACCGGCTGACCGACCTGATCGACTCGGGCGCGCTGCGCGTCCGGGTCGAGCGGGAGGTCCCCCTGGAGGACGCGGCCGGCGCCCTCGCCGCCAACCGCATCGGCGGAGCGCGGGGCAAGACCGTGTTGCGCATCTGACCCTCCGCGAGAGGTGAGGACGGCGGCGGTGCGGGCATGCAGAGCCGGAGGAGGAGGCACATGAACGAGAGCCAGACCGAAGACGAGCGGCGCGACCGGCTCCGCGACCTCGAGGAGTCGCTGAAGCGGCTGCGCGCCGACCTTCCCGCCCCGTCCGGCGACCCCACGGACATGGTGGACTCCGGCCAGTACCTCGCCCAGCGCGAGGAGCTTCAGGGGCAGATCGACCTGCTGGAGGCCGAACGCGAGCGGCTGCGCGCCGAACTCGGCATGACCTGAGCGGCCACGCGGGGCGGCCGGGAACAAAGCCCGGCCGCCCCCGGTTGCCGGGGCATGACCACCTACGAGGAGTTCGAGCGCGCGACGTCGTTCTTCGACGCCCGGGACTACGCGGGCGCGGCGCGCATGCTGGCCCCGATCGTCGACGGCGACCCGGGCAACCGCGCCGCGGTCGAGCTGCTCGGCCGCGCGTACTTCCACAGCGCCCAGCTCGGCCCCGCCGAGCGGACGTTCCGCATGCTGATCGAGCTCGACCCCGGCAACGGCTGGGCCCACGAGGCCCTCGCCCGCACTCTGGAGCGGCGCAGCCGCCCGGAGGAGGCCCGCGCCTTCCGCAGGCTGGCGCGCGCCATGGGCGTCGCGCCCGCCGGGGAGATCGAGGTCTCCGTGACCGCCGCCGACCTGGCCTGAGGCCCGTCAGCCGGCGGATTCGTCGCGGGGCAGGCGCAGGACGAACCGGGCGCCGGCGACGCCGTCGAGGCGGTCGGTGAGGATCAGCGACCCGCCGTGCGCCTCGGCGATGTCGCGGGAGATCGCCAGGCCGAGGCCGGTGCCGCCGGCGTCGCGGTGCCGGCCCTCGGCCAGCCGCGCGAACCGCTCGAAGACGCGCTCGCGGTCCTCCGGCCGGACTCCCGTCCCGTCGTCGATCACCTCGACCACCGCGGTGGCGGGCGGTTCGGTGCGCAGGATCACCGTCACCTCCTCGACCGCGTGCCGGTCGGCGTTGTCGATCAGGTTGGTCAGCAGCCGCGACAGCTCGTTGCGCCCGCCCCGCACCGTCACCGGCCCCTCCGCCAGCACCGTCACCTGGACGCGGCGGGGCCGGCGCAGCACCTCCTGGTCGGTGATCTCGGTCAGGTCCACCCGCTCACGGGGGAAGCCGCGGTCGGCGTCGAGCCGGGCGAGCGCCAGCAGGTCGTCCACCACGGCCGACAGCCGCTCGGTGTTGAGCAGGATGGCCCGCAGCGTGGCGGGGACGTCGGCGTCGTCCGGCGCCGAGAGGGCCAGCTCCAGTTCCATGCGCAGCGCGGTGAGCGGGCTGCGCAGCTCATGCGACACGTCGGAGACGAACGCGCGCTGCCGCGCGACCGCCTCCTCCAGGCGGTCCAGGGTGGAGTTCACGCTGTCGGCGAGCCGGCCCACCTCGTCGCGGCGGGCCGGTACCGCGACGCGGCGCTCCAGGTCCGTGGCGGTGATCTCCTCCAGCTTCCGGCGGATGTCCTCGACCGGGCGCAGCGCCCGGCTCACCGACAGCCAGGTCCCGTACCCGGCGAGGAAGGTGAAGAACGGGACGCCGAGCAGGACCAGTGCGCCGAGCCCCGGACGCGGCAGCAGCCCCTGCGCGGGGGCCAGCGAGATGATGTACAGCGCGTCCGGACCGACCCCGACCCGGCGCTCGAACACCACGAAGCAGCGGCCGCCCGGCGCGTCGATGCCGCACACGCGGCCGATCCGTCGCTCCTCGAACGACGACGGCGGCGGGAACCGGACCCTCGCGCGCCCCTCCATCCGCGGTGTGGCCGCGATCACCCTGCCCTGCTGGTCCACCACCTGCTGGAGGGTGTCTGTGGTCGGGGAGATGTCCAGGGTCAGCTGCCCGGTCTCGATCGCGATCGCCGTCCGCCGGTTGTCGCGCGCTATCTCCCTCAGGAGGTCGAAGTAGGCGGCCTGCCTGATCAGGATCAGCAGCACCGTGCACAGCGCCGACGAGAGCACGAAGGCGATCAGCGACGCCGCCACCGTCACCCGGAACCGGATCTCCGGGTGGCGCAGCACGGCCCGCCAGATCCAGTGGCTCGGGCTCGCGGAGGGCCGGCGGAGCCGGACTCGTATGACGACCTCCCGGTGGGGCTGCACTCCTTGTCAGTACCGGGAATTCTTGCCTGAACAGGGCAAACTGCACCCTGGGCCGCGGGTAAAAGATCCTCAGGCCGAGCCTTCGTCGACGCCCCAGCGGCGCCGGATGGCCCCGTCCACGAGGCCGAACAGCTGGTCGATCACGATGCCCAGGATGAGGATCATCAGCATGTAGGAGATCATGTCGGCGGTGTTGTTCAGCTCCCTGGCCTGCGACAGCAGCACGCCGAGCGAGGTCGTGTCGCCGATGACGACCAGCAGCTCGCCCGCCATCAGGCTGCGCCACGCGAACGCCCAGCCCTGCTTCAGCCCCGCCACGAACGAGGGCAGCGACGCCGGCAGGATCAGGTGGCGGTACAGCGCGAGGCCGCGCAGCCCCATCACCTTCCCCGCGCGCAGCAGGATCGGCGGAGTGTAGTCGACCCCGGCGATCAGCCCGTTGGCGATCGAGGGCGCGGCGCCCAGGATCACCACGAACAGGATCGCGCTCTCGCTGAGCCGGAACAGCAGGATGGCGAGCGGGAACCAGGCGATCGAGGGCATCGTCTGCAGCCCGGTGATGAGCGAGCCGAACGCGCGGCGCAGCACCCGGAAGCGCGCCACCAGCGCGCCGACCACCACGCCGGCGGCGACGGCGAAGGCGAACCCGACGACGGCCCTGCGCATCGTCAGCGCGACCGCGTCCCAGAACCGCCCCGTGGTGAGCTGGTCCCAGAACACCGGAAGGGTGTCGCGGGGGCCTGGGAGCACCCACGGCTCCTTCCAGCCGCTCCACACGACCAGCTGCCAGGTCGCGAGTGCGATCAGGACGGCCGCGACCATCGGCCACGCCGCCGACCACGCCCGCTGGAGGAACCGGGCGCGCGTCGTCCCGCCGAGCTCCAGCGCGTCGAGCCCGGCCAGCTCGCGGTCGAGCCGCGCCCTCTCCGTCACCCCGCCCCGCTCCCCGGTCACGTCCTGCTTGTCGGCCACGTCCTGCTCCTCCACCGCGCCCCGCCCCTTCGCCACGTCATGCGCCATGCCGGACGACCTCCTCGCGGAGCCGGTCGGTGATGGAGGCGGCCAGGGAGGCGACCTCGGGGGAGTCGATCCGGCGCGGCCGCTCCATCGGGACCGGGAACTGCTCCACGACGCGGCCCGGGCGGCTGCTGAGCAGCACCACCCGGTCGCCGAGCCGGACCGCCTCCCTGACGTTGTGCGTGACGAACAGCACGGTCAGGGCGCGCTCCCGCCAGATCCGCTCGATCTCGTCGTGCAGCAGGTCGCGGGTCATCGCGTCGAGGGCGCCGAACGGCTCGTCCATCAGCAGGACGGTCCCCTGCCCGTCGCCGGCGTCGTCCTCGGTGAGGGCCAGGGCGCGGGCGAGCGCGACCCGCTGCCGCATGCCGCCCGACAGCTGGTGCGGGCGCCTGCCCGCGAACCCGCCGAGGTGCACCGACTCGAGCAGCCGGGCGGCCCGCTCCCGCCGCTCGCCCCGCACGACGCCGCGCATCTTCAGGGCGAGCTCCAGGTTGCCCGTGACCGTCAGCCACGGGAACAGGGCCGGCTCCTGGAACATCAGCGCGACCCGCGCGCCGTCCTTGTCGATCGACCCGGCGCTCGGCCGGTCGAGGTCGGCGACCAGGTTGAGCAGCGTGCTCTTGCCGCATCCGGACGCGCCGACCAGGCACACGAACTCGCCCGGCGCCACGTCCAGGGACACCTTGTCGAGCGCGAGGAGCGCGGATCCGCCCGTCCCGAACGCCTTGGAGACCTCGCTGAGGCGGACCGCCGTGTCCGCGGTCATCTGTCGCTGACCTGTGCCTTCCCGCCCGCCTTGAGGACGTCGTTGAGGGGTGCCAGGTTGTAGATCCCCGCCAGGTCGGTCTTCTCCAGCAGGCCGATCTCCTCGGCGTGCCGGGCCCCGGCCACCAGCGAGGACGCCACCGGGTCGGTGGTGAAGTCGATCTCCTTGAAGGCCGCGGTGAGCACGTCCTGCTTCAGCGGCTTGCCGCTCAGCTTGGCGAGGGCGTCGTTGCTGACCTTCTCGGCGTCCGCCTTGTTCTGGTTGATGTAGTCCGTCGCCTCGACGACGCCCTGGAGCAGCTTCTTGACCTGCTCGGGGTGCTTCTTCTCGTACTCCTGGCTGACGAGCAGGTTGGTGATCACGAACTTGCCGCCGGGCCACAGCGACTTCTCGTCCAGCAGCCTCTCGCCCTTGTTCTCCAGGATCAGGCGCGAGGCGTAGGGCTCGGGCACCCAGGCGCCGTCGATGTCGCCCTGCGCGAACGTCTGCAGCGTCTGGGCGTTCTCCTGCGGGACGACCTTGACGTCGCCGCTGCCGTCCTTGTTCGCGGTTAGGCCGTTCTTCTTCAGCCAGTACCGCAGCGCCACGTCCTGCGTGTTGCCGAGCTGCGGGGTCGCGATCTTCTTGCCGCGCAGGTCCTGCGCGCCCTTGATCCCGGGCTTGACCACCAGCGAGACACCGCCCGACGCCGCGCCGGAGATGATGTGAACGGCCTTGCCGTGCGACTTGGACCAGGCGTTGATGGACGGGTTGGGCCCGACGAACGTCGCGTCGATCGCACCGGAGAACAGGGCCTCGACGGCGGCCGGGCCCGCGTTGAACGTCGCGGTCTTCGGCGCGGCGCCGAGGTGCTTGGCGAAGATGCCCTTCTCGACGCCGACCAGCGCGGTCGCGTGGGTGATGTTCGGGAAGTACCCGAGCCTGAGGGGCGCCGCGCCCCCCTCGGCGCCGCCGTCATCGCCGTCGCCGCAGGCACCGAGCGTTCCCGCTGCGACCAGGACGGTGAGTGCCATGGCGGCGAAGCGCCCGCGGAGTCCACGATGCATTGTGATGTTTTCCTATCAATCAAGTCTGTTTGACCTGCATAGTAGATAAGGAGCTCGTTCTCCGCGTCAAGTCGCGTTCCTGGCAGGATGCGGTCGCCGCGGGGAGCGGTTTGGCCGCCGCCATCCCCTTTGCGTGCCGGACGCCGGGGCAACGGCGAGGCGGTTGGGCGGCGGCGGGCGCGCGCGGATAGGCTCGGTGACCGCACAGACCATCCGCACCATCAGGGGGTTCCCCGTGTCGTCGATCGAGGCCGTACTCGCCCGGGAGATCCTTGACTCCCGCGGCAACCCGACCGTCGAGGTCGAGGTCCTGCTCGCCGATGGGACCGAGGCGCACGCGGCGGTCCCGAGCGGTGCCTCCACCGGCCAGTTCGAGGCCGTCGAGCTGCGGGACGGCGGTGAGCGCTACGGCGGCAAGGGAGTCCGGAACGCCGTCAAGGCCGTCAACGAGACCATCGACGAGAAGCTCGTCGGCTACCCCGCCTCCGACCAGCGCCTGATCGACCAGCTCCTGGTCGACCTCGACGGGACCCCCGCCAAGTCCGCGCTCGGCGCCAACGCCATCCTCGGCGTCAGCCTCGCCGTCGCCAAGGCCGCCGCCGACTCCGCCGGCCTGCCGCTGTTCCGGTACGTGGGCGGCCCGAACGCGCACCTGCTGCCCGTCCCGATGATGAACATCCTGAACGGCGGCGCGCACGCCGACACCAACGTCGACGTCCAGGAGTTCATGATCGCGCCGATCGGCGCCTCCACCTTCGCCGAGGCGCTGCGCTGGGGCGCCGAGACCTACCACGCGCTGAAGTCGGTGCTGAAGTCCAAGGGCCTGAACACCGGCCTCGGCGACGAGGGCGGCTTCGCCCCCGAGCTGCCCAGCAACCGGGACGCCCTCGACCTCATCCTGGAGGCGATCCGCAAGGCCGGCTTCACCCCCGGCCGCGACATCGCCCTCGCGCTGGACGTCGCCGCCACCGAGTTCCACGCCGACGGCCAGTACGCGTTCGAGGGCACCAAGCGCTCCGCCGACGACATGGCCGCCTACTACGCCGAGCTCCTTGGGAGCTACCCGCTCGTCTCCATCGAGGACCCCCTCGACGAGGAGGACTGGGCCGGCTGGGAGGGGCTCACCGCCGCCGTCGGCGACCGCGTCCAGCTCGTCGGCGACGACCTGTTCGTCACCAACCCCGAGCGGCTCGGCCGCGGCATCAAGTCCGGCGCCGCCAACGCCCTGCTGGTCAAGGTCAACCAGATCGGCACGCTCAGCGAGACCCTCGACGCCGTCTCGCTCGCGCAGACCAGCGGCTACCGCTGCATGATGAGCCACCGGTCCGGCGAGACCGAGGACACCACGATCGCCGACCTCGCCGTCGCGACCAACTGCGGCCAGATCAAGACCGGCGCCCCCGCCCGCAGCGACCGCGTCGCCAAGTACAACCAGCTGCTGCGCATCGAGGAGCTGCTGGACGACGCCGCGCGCTACGCCGGCGCCGCCGCGTTCCCGCGCTTCGACGCGCGGGGCTGAGCCGCGCGGCCCGGCGGGGCGGCGCCCCGTCCCGCCGGGCACCGCGTCCCGGCGGCCGGGCCGCGGCGAGGGGACGCGCGCAGTCAGGGGAAACGCGCAGGCAGGGGACACGATGGCGCAGGGCGACGACGAGCGGACCGACCGCGGTGCCGGCGAGCACGTTTCCGGGGAGGGCGGCCGGGGCCGCCGCCCGAACCCGGCGCTGACGAGCCGCGCCGCCATCCTCGCGGTCGTGGTGTGCGCGATCGCGCTGAGCCTCGCCTACCCTGTCCGGGAGTACATCGCCCAGCGCAAGGAGATCGCCGACCTGCGGAGCCAGGAGGCGGTGTCCCGCCGCCAGGTGGAGATACTCGCCCAACGCAAGCAGCAGCTCGGCGACAAGTCGTACATTGAGCGTGAGGCGACGCGGCGGCTCCATTACTGTCGACCTGACGTGAAGTGCTACATCGTCCTGGACGGCGGTGAAGGGGAGGGGCAGCAGTCCCGCGGGGGCGGCAAGGAGACCAGGCCGCCCTGGTACGAGACGCTGTGGCGGTCGGTGGAGGCCGCCGACAGGCCCCGCTGACCGTTCCTTGGGCGCGCGAGAAACGGATCCCCCGGATCCGTGGGGTGGGACTGATGATCGAAGCACGTGACACGGCCGCCGTGGCGGCCCAGCTCGGGCGCGAGCCGCGCGGTGTGCGCCGGGTGGCGAGCCGCTGCCCGTGCGGCCTGCCCGCCGTGATCGAGACGGCGCCGCGGCTCCCGGACGGGACGCCCTTCCCCACGCTGTTCTACCTGACGTGCCCGAAGGCCGCCTCGGCCATCGGCACGCTGGAGGGCGGCGGCGCGATGCGCGACATGCAGGCCAGGCTCGCGGACGATCCGTCCCTGGCCGCCGAGTACGCCGCCGCGCACGAGGACTACCTGCGCCGCCGCGACGACGCCGCCCGCGAGGACGGCGTCGAACCGCTCCCGGCCGGCATGCAGAGCGCCGGCGGCATGCCGGAGCGCGTCAAGTGCCTGCACGCGCTCGTCGCGCACGAGCTGGCGGTCCCCGGCGCCAACCCGTTCGGCCGCGAGGCCCTGGACGCGCTCCCCGACTGGTGGCGCTCGGGGCCCTGCGTCGAGGTGGAGGGCGAGACGGAATCCGGCCAGGCGGACCCTGGCCAGGCCGAATCCGACCAGGCCGAACCGGAACCGAGGGAGGCGCGGTGACGCGCGTCGCGGCCATCGACTGCGGGACCAACTCGGTCCGTCTTCTGATCGCCGACATCGCGGCCACGGGCGGCGACGGCGAGGGCGGCGGCGCCCTGACCGACGTCGAGCGGCGGATGGAGATCGTCCGGCTGGGCGAGGGCGTCGACCGGACCGGGCGGCTGTCGCCCGCCGCGCTGGAGCGGACCTTCACCGCCATGCGCGGGTACGCCCGGCTGATCGAGCGGCACGGGGACGGGCACGGCCCGATCAAGACCCGCGTGGTGGCGACCAGCGCGACCCGCGACGCCGAGAACCGGGCCGACTTCGTCAGCGGCGTCGTCGACATCTTCGGCGTCGTCCCCGAGGTGATCAGCGGGGACGAGGAGGCCGGGCTGTCGTTCACCGGCGCCACCCGGGAGCTGGCGAAGCTGCGCCCCGCCCGCCCCTACCTGGTCGTCGACATCGGCGGCGGGTCCACCGAGTTCGTGCTCGGCAGCTCCTCGGCTGACGCGGCCCGCTCCATCGACATCGGCTGCGTGCGGATGACCGAGCGGCATCTGAGGGACGACCCGCCCTCGCCCGAACAGATCTCCAACGCGGCCGCCGACATCGACGCGGCGCTCGCCGCCGTCCGCGAGACCGTCCCGGTGGACGAGGCGCGCACCCTCGTGGGGCTCGCCGGATCCGTCACCACGGTCGCCGGCATCGCGCTCGACCTGCCGCACTACGAGGCCGACCGCATCCACCTCGCGCGGATCACCGCGGGCCAGGTGCACGAGGTGACGCGGCGGCTGCTGCACGCCACCCGCGCCGAGCGCGCCGAGTTCGGCGTCATGCACCCCGGCCGCGTCGACGTGATCGGCGCGGGCGCGCTCATCCTGGACCGGATCATGCGCGAGTACGGGTTCGGCGCGGTCGTCGTCAGCGAGCACGACATCCTCGACGGCATCGCCTGGTCCCTGCTCTGATGCGTGTTTACTCAGTCCCGGCCCACTTCGCTCGCCTTGAGGCTCGCTACGTGACCGTGCCTGGGCGAACGCGGCATCGCTTCGCGATCTGCCCGGTTTCGCTCGCCTCCGGCTTCGCTTCACCGGGCAGGTCACGCGTTCGCGCGTGGCCGAGGCCACTTTGAGACAGCCTCTAGTACTTGAGCCGGGTCAGCAGTGCGGGGAGCAGCACCGCGTTCGGGTTCTGCTGCGGGACGTAGAGCAGGGGCGCGGTGCTGCCGGTCTGCTGGATCCAGACCCGCCCCCGGTCGACGGTGGCGCCGGAGATCAGCGACCAGCTCAGCGACACCCGGTTGGCGCGGACGCCGCCCGGATGGACGGTCAGCCCCTGCGCGACGTCGACCGACTCGCCCGCGCGGACCCGGACGGCGAGTTCCTCGACGATCCGCGGCTCCGCGTACTCCTGGCAGAGCTGGATCAACCGCCCCCAGATCTGCTCGGGCTCGCCCTCCCGCCCCCGCGAGAGACCGGGGGGCGCGATCGACTCGATCACCACCTCCACGCGGGGGCCGCCGCGGAACGGGTACCGCCCGGCCTGGAAGATCCACTGCGTGCCGTGGCCGGCCGGCTGCTCAGCCGCCCAGTACGCCACCCACTCCACCCGCGGCCATGCGAGCGACGCGTTCCCGTAGGCGACGCCCTGGTCGTCGGCGTGCAGGTGCAGGCCGTGGACGTACACGTCCAGGGGCGGGACGGAGGGGGCCCGGTCCCAGGTCGGCACGTGCGGGGCGGCAGGGTGCGTTCCTTGGGCGGCGCCCGCGCCCTGCTCGCGGCGCGGGATCCGGGGCGGGCGGACGGGCTCGGGGTTCAGCCGCTCGGTCCAGTTCTTCCCGTCCCACCAGCGCAGGCTCCCCGTGCCGTAGGGGTCTGGGTACCAGCCCGGTTGCGACACTCCTGCCTCCCGCCTCGCACAACGCGCGTACCGGACACCACCTCCCCGACCGGCGAACGCATCGTACCGACCGGACCCGCCTTCCACGGGCCATGGGCGGAACCCGGCCACCGTCCGTGGCGTGGGACGATCGGTGGTATGCCGCCCGCCAACCCTCCGTTCGTGCCGCCCGGCTCAGGGTGGCCGGAAGACCCCGCCGCCCCCGCGACCCCCGTCGCGCACGGCGCCGGCGACGTCGCGGAGCTGGCCGCCGGGGCGCCGGGTCTGCACGAGCTTTGCGCCCGCCAGTCGGTGTGCCGCGCCTGCGACCGCCTCGTGGAGTGGCGGGAGCAGGTCGCCGTCCAGCGCCGCCGGGCGTTCGCGGACGAGCGGTACTGGGGACGCCCCGTCGCCGGCTGGGGCGACGAGCGCCCGCGGATCCTGATCGTCGGGCTCGCCCCGGCCGCGCACGGCGGCAACCGCACCGGCCGGATCTTCACCGGCGACCGCTCGGGAGACTGGCTGTTCGCGTCCCTGCACAGGGTCGGGCTCGCGGCCCGGCCGACCAGCGTGCACGCGGGCGACGGGCAGCGGCTCATCGGCGCGCGGATGGCGGCGACCGTCCGCTGCGCCCCGCCCGACAACAAGCCGACGCCCCTGGAGCGGACCACCTGCCTGCCGTGGCTCGCCCGCGAGGTCGCGCTGGTCGCCCCGACCGTGCGCTGCGTGGTGTGCCTCGGCGGGTTCGCCTGGCAGGGCGTCTGGCCGGCGCTGAAGGAGGCCGGGTACGGCGTGCCGCGCCCCCGGCCGAAGTTCGGCCACGGCGCCGAGGTCGAGCTGGCGCCCCCGCCGTCGGCTCCCGGGCACGGTCCCGTCCTGCTGCTGGGCTGCTACCACCCGAGCCAGCAGAACACCTTCACCGGCCGGGTCACCGAGGAGATGCTGGACGCAGTCTTCGTCCGCGCCCGCGATTACGAGTAGCGCGGCCAGGAGTCCGCCGCCTGGGCCGTCGGCCGGATCCGGCCGGGCGGCCGACCGGCACCGGCCCCCTGGCATCGCTTCCCCCGTTCACCTCGTCCGCGAGGAGTTCGACGGCGAGGCAGGGCCTTGGCCAAGCGGCCCCGGTGCGGCGGACCGGCCCCTGCACCGATCCGCCGCCCGCGACCGCTTGGCGCCCCCGTCGGGCCCTGGCCTCGCCGTCTCCCTTCTGGCGGTACAACGGATGAGATGCCGGCGGTGGGGATGAAGTTCGCGAGTCAGACAAAGACGTGAGCGCGCCGCAGAACCGGGTACCGCTCCGTATATGCCATCCCAGCGCACGAAACAGATCGTGATCGTCGGCGGCGGGTACGTCGGCATGTACACGGCCCTGCGCCTGCAGAAGAGGCTGCGCGGCGAACTGCGCCGCGGCGATGTCGCCATCACCGTCGTCGATCCCCAGTCCTACATGACCTACCAGCCGTTCCTCCCCGAGGCCGCCGCGGGGAACCTGGAACCCCGCCACGTCGTGGCGCCGCTGCGCAAGGTTCTGAACCGCTGCCGGATCGTGAACGGGTTCGTGACCCGGATCGACGACGCCGCCAAGCGGATCACCCTCCGGCCGGCCGGGTCGCACACCGCGGGCGTGCCCGAGCGGGACATGGAGTACGACCTGCTCGTGGTCTGCCTCGGCTCCATCTCCCGGACGCTGCCCATCCCCGGCCTGGCCGAGTGCGGGATCGGCTTCAAGACCGTCGAAGAGGCGATCTTCCTGCGCAACCACGTCCTGCACCAGCTCGACATCGCCGCGTCCAACCCGGACAACGAGACCGTCCGCAAGCGCGCCCTGACCTTCGTGTTCGTCGGCGCCGGCTTCGCGGGCATCGAGGCCATCGCCGAGCTGGAGGACATGGCCCGCGACGCATGCCGGTGGTACCCGACCATCGACGAGAAGGAGATGCGCTGGATGATGGTCGAGGCCACCGACCGCATCCTCCCCGAGGTGGGCCCCGAGATGGGCCGCTGGACCGCCGAGGCCCTGCGCCGCCGCGGCATCGAGGTCAAGATGAACACGCTGCTGAAGTCGGCGGAGAAGCGGCGCATCGTCCTGAGCGACGGCGAGGAGTTCGAGGCCGGCACCCTCGTCTGGACCGCCGGCGTCAAACCGCATCCCGTCGTCAAGGAGAGCGACCTGCCCCTGGACGACAAGTCCCGCATCAAGTGCACCGCGGAACTGACCGTGGAAGGACGCGAGGGCGTCTACGCCGCCGGCGACAACGCCGCCGTCCCCGACCTCACCGACACCGGGGACTTCACCGCGCCCAACGCCCAGCACGCGGTCCGGCAGGCCAAGCGCCTCGCCGACAACATCGTCGCGGACCTGCGCGGCAAACCCCGCAAACCGTACGTGCACGCCTACGTCGGCTCCGTCGCGGGCCTCGGCCTGCACAAGGGCGTCGCCAACGTCTACGGCCTCAAGCTGCGCGGGCTCCCGGCGTGGTTCATGCACCGCACCTACCACCTGTCGCGCATGCCGACCGTCAACCGCAAGTTCCGTATCACCATGGACTGGACACTCGCGGCGTTCTTCCGCCGTGAGATCGTCTCGCTGGGCGAACTCGAATGGCCCCGCCAGGAGTTCGAGCTCGCGGCCGGCCGCCAGCACGACATCTGACAACGGGACTTGACCGCACGGACCGTTCCACTGGCCGGACCCGGCCGCCGGAAGCCCATTCCCACGGCGCTTGGGGAAGGCGCTGACTGCCACTGACTCGATATGATGACGCCGCCCCTGTAGCCCAATGGCAGAGGCGGGCTCCCTAAAAGAGCCATTGTGTCGGTTCGAGTCCGACCAGGGGCACGTGCGGTCGACCCTGCTCGCCGCTCTTTGATCGGCTTCGCCGGGGCTCGCTGTGTCTTCCCAGGGGGGCGACCCCCTGGAACCCCCGTTGCGAGCCGGGCGATCCTCACGCCACGGTTTCGGTTCTTGTGCCCGTGCGGGTTTGTGCGTGGCGCTGCGGTCGCCCGGCTCGGCGGGGCGGGCGGCCTCCAGGCGCTAGAGCGCCTTCCGGCCGCCCGCCCCGCGAGCCTCCTCAGGTCCACTCCTAGAGCGTTATGGCCTGGCACGTCCAAGAGGGTTGTGGCCTGGCACGTCCAAGAGGGTTGTGCCTGGCACGTCCAAGAGGGTTGTGGCCTGGCACGTCCAAAGGGGTTGTGGTGTGCCGCGTGCAAGTGGGTCGGGGTGTGGACGTTCTGACGTTTCTTGGGTGGTGGGGGTTCTGTGCCTTTCCGGGGGCGGGGCTGGAGATCGGGTGTGTACGGGGATTGGGGGTGTTTGCTGATCGTCTCGGGGGTGGTCTTGCGAGGGGTGGTCAAGGAGTTGTGGGAATTGCGGGATTGCTTTGCCGGGGTTTCGGCTGATCAACCGGGGGAGGTGCGGCTTACACTGGGGGTTCACGTCGGCCGAAGTGGAGAGTCTGATGGAGAGCAGAAACCCCGCGTTCCGGGGGAACGCCTTCGACCAGCGGGCCGGAGGCCATGGGGCGCCCGGGTACGGGGCGCAGCCCTACGGCGGCGGGCCCGGGTACGCCGCGCCGGGGTACGCGCCGCCCACCACCAGGCCGATGACCATGGACGACGTCGTCGTCCGCGGGTTCCTGACGCTCGCGACCCTCGTGCTCACGGCGGCGCTGGCGTGGGCGGCCGTGCCCACCTCGGCCGCGGCGCCCGTTCTCGTGCTGGCGCTCATCGCCGAGATCGGCATCTGGGCGTTCATCACGTTCGGGCGCAAGGCCAACGCGGGGACGGTGCTGGCGTTCGCCGCGGTCTACGGCGTCGTCGTCGGCATCGTCAGCCACTCCTACAACGACATCTACCACGGCGTCGTCTTCCAGGCCGTGATCGGGACGGCGCTGGCCTTCGGCGCCACCCTCGCCGTCTACGCGCTGCGCATCGTCCGGGTCACGCCCAAGTTCGCCAAGTTCGTGATGGCCGCCGGGCTCGCGCTGATCGGCCTGATGATCGTCAACCTGGTGGTGCACCTCTTCGGCGGCGACCAGGGCATCGGCATCCGCGACCCCGGCAGCCCCCTCGCCTACGTCTTCAGCGTCGCCGCGATCCTCGTCGGCTGCTTCTTCCTGCTGCTCGACTTCGACTCGATCGAGACCGGCGTCCGGACGGGCGCGCCCGAGAAGTTCGCCTGGTACTGCGCGTTCGGCCTGGTGCTGAGCCTCGTGTGGATCTACCTGGAGATCCTGCGGCTGCTCAGCTACTTCTCCGGACGCGACTAGCGTCGCCGCAAGGATCAGCCCCGCGCCGGCCGGCGCGGGGCTGATCTTTGTGCGGGATCTCTGCGCCAAGGTCGCGGCGGCTCGGCGCCGCGACGGCGGGGGCATCCTCTGGCGGGATCCCGCAACGTCGGTATGAAGTTCGCTCGTGGCGTCCCCTCAGGGGGACGTGCTCAGTAGTGACGGGCGCGGCGCGCGCGCTCGTGTTCGCGGACCAGCGCCGAGGCGTAGCCGTGGGAGAGGTTGTGCTCCTCGGCCAGCCAGGTACTGCGTTCCTCGCAGCGGGTGAACGACGGTCCGTTCTCGATGGCGGTGAACCACTCGGGGATGTCACGTCCTGTGACTTGCGGGATGCGGGCGATCAGCTTGCTGTGCGTCTCCGGCGAGTGGTTCAGTGACAATTGGCACCTCCAGGCCGCGGGGCTCTTCCTGCCGACTCTGCATTACCTCTCCGCATGTGACAACCCCCTAACGGGGACCTATCTTTTACGTTACGTAGATCATCTGTAACGGGGAGGTTCCCCGGAAACGCGCAGGTGGCCCGCATGGAGCCGCCTGAGGGCGGGTCCGGGCGGGCCACCGGGTGCTTCTTGCCGGAGAGTCGGCGCGGCGTTTCTTTAAGAAACTTTGGCCTTGCCTCTAGGAGAGGCGCTCCAGGACCATCGCCATGCCCTGGCCGCCGCCCACGCACATGGTCTCCAGGCCGAACTGCCTGTCGTGGAACCTGAGGCCGTTGAGGAGCGTGGAGGTGATGCGCGCGCCGGTCATGCCGAAGGGGTGGCCGACGGCGATCGCGCCGCCGTTGACGTTCAGCTTGTCGATGTCGATGCCGAGGTCCTCGGCGGACGGGAGCACCTGCGCCGCGAACGCCTCGTTGATCTCGACCAGGTCGATGTCGTCGATCGTCATCCCGGCCTTGGCGAGGGCCTTGCGGGACGCCTCCACCGGGCCGAGGCCCATGATCTCGGGGGACAGGCCGGTGACGCCGGTCGACACGATCCGGGCCAGCGGGGTGATGCCGAGCTCGGCGGCCTTGGTGTCGCTCATGACGACGACCGCGGCGGCCCCGTCGTTGAGCGGGCAGCAGTTGCCCGCGGTGACCGTCCCGTCCGGGCGGAACACCGGCTGGAGCTGCGACACCTTCTCGTAGGTGGTGCCGGGGCGGGGGCCGTCGTCCTTGGCGACGACGGAGCCGTCCGGCAGCGTCACCGGTGTGATGTCCTTCTCCCAGAACCCGTTGGCGAGGGCCTTCTCGGCGAGGTTCTGCGAGCGGACGCCGAACTCGTCCTGCGCCTGCCGCGACACGCCGCGCATGCCCGCGACGTTCTCGGCGGTCTGGCCCATCGCGATGTAGACGTCGGGCACCGCGCCGTCCTCGCGCGGGTCGTGCCACACGGGGGCGCCGCCCTCGCCGGCCTGCGCCGTGCGGGCCTGGGCGTCGGTGAACACCGGGTTCTGCGTGTCGGGCAGGCCGTCGCTGCTGCCCTTGGCGAACCGGCTCACCGTCTCGACGCCCGCCGAGACGATGACGTCGGCCTCCCCGGCGCGGATCGCGTGCATGGCCATCCGGGTCGTCTGGAGAGAGGACGAGCAGTACCGGGTGATGGTCGCGCCGGGCACGTTGTCCCAGCCCAGCAGGACCGACACGACGCGCGCCATGTTGTAGCCCTGCTCGCCGCCGGGCAGGCCGCAGCCGAGCAGCAGGTCGTCGATCTGGCCCGGGTCCAGCTGCGGGACCTTCGCCATCGCGGCCGTGACCATCTGGGCGGTGAGGTCGTCGGGCCGGATGTCCTTCAGCGACCCCTTGAAGGCGCGGCCGATCGGCGAGCGCGCGGTTGCGACGATGACTGCCTCGGGCATGTGCGGGTCTCCTTCTCAGCGGCCACGGTGTTACTCACCGGTCACGAGCAATCTAACCGCTGGTCGCCCGCGGAGTACACGCCGCCCCCCGGCCCTGGTGGACTCCGCGTCCAATAAGTGCGGGCTTACTTCACTCACCTGGGCCGAGTCCCGGTGGCGGGGTGACCGCCGCCCCATGTGCCCGGGACGCCGGGCACCGGAGGCTGGGACCGACGCCACCGGCCCGGCCACCGCGAGTGCGGGCGGGGGCCCGGCCGGGGCCCCGGACGGCCGGGGTCCGCCACCGGTGACCGGGCGGGCTCCGGCTCCGCGGGGGCACCGCCGTTCTCGCGCCGCCGGGGCAGGTGGGGGCGCAGCGCGGGGCGGCGCAGCGGGTACCGCAGCGTGGCCCAGCGGCCCCGGGGACCCCGGTCGTGGCCCGCCAGCGAGGCGCCGCTGACCTCCGTGCCGGCCCGCTCGGCGGCCTCGACGGCGGCGAGGTAGACGGGGATGACGTCGGCGGTCAGGTGGCCGGACAGGTCGCGGCGCAGGCCCAGCGCGGACGCCATCGACGGCAGCACGGCGGCGGACGCGGCGGCGTAGCCGCGGGCGGACGGGTGGTAGCGGTCCTCGCTGAACATCGCGAGCGGGTCGGCGGCGAACTCGCGGCCGAGCAGGTCGCCGAGCGACACCGACCGGCCGCCGCGCTCGACGACGGCGATCGTCTGGGCGGCGGCGAGCTGGCGGCTCGCCCGGCGCGCGAACCAGCGCAGCGGCGGCATCAGCGACTTGACCGAGCCGAGGTCGGGGCAGGTGCCGACGACGACCTGGGCGCCGGCGTGCCGCAGCCGCCGCACCGCCTCCCCGAGGTGGCGGACGGACTCGACCGCGGGCACCCGCCCGGTCACGTCGTTGGCGCCGATCATGATGACGGCTATGTCGGGACGGGCCCCGAGGGCCAGCTCGACCTGGCCGCCGAGCGCCTGCGACCGGGAACCGGAGCGCGCCACGTTCGTCAGCCGGACCGGACGCCCCGAGACCTCCGCCAGCCCGGCCGCGAGCAGCGCGGCGGGCGTCTCGTCCGGCGTGTGCACGCCGAGCCCCGCGGCGGTGGAGTCGCCCAGCATGACGAGCGAGAGCGGGTCGCCGAGGCGCGCCTCGCCGTACAGCCCGTCCGCCACCGGCGGGTCGCCGTTCGGCCGCGACAGGATGGTCCTGCGGGCGAGCCTGGCCTGCATGAGGAGTAGGCCGAAAGTGATGCCGCCGAGCGCGGTGATGCCTCCGCCGCCGTAGGCCGCGGCCGCCGCGATCCGCCGCGCGGTGAATGCCCTCAACATGCTGCGCTGACCCTCCGTGAATAACTTCCTACCCGCGCCAAAGGGTCGCGATACCTGAGGTGGCCGATCTCGGCTACCGTCGGGAACGGGAAACCTTCCGGGTCCCGCGCCGGTTCGCGCGCGTGACCCGCGGCGGAACAGCGCCGCAACTTTAAGATCACCACACTGAACGACAAGGATGTCGCGGTGCACGTACACGACTCGCTCGTCGAACTGATGGGCAACACCCCGCTCGTTCGACTGCGCAAGGTGACCGCCGGCGTGGGCGGCGGCCTGCGTCCGCAGGTGCTCGCCAAGGTGGAGTACTTCAACCCCGGGGGGTCGGTGAAGGACCGCATCGCGGTCCGCATGATCGACGCCGCCGAGGAGTCCGGCGAGCTGCGGCCCGGCGGGACGATCGTCGAGCCGACCTCCGGCAACACCGGGGTCGGGCTCGCCATCGTCGCCCAGGAGCGCGGCTACCGCTGCGTCTTCGTCTGCCCCGACAAGGTCGGCAAGGACAAGATCGACGTGCTGCGCGCGTACGGCGCCGAGGTGGTCGTCTGCCCGACGGCGGTGAACCCCGAGCACCCCGACTCCTACTACTCGGTCTCGGACCGCCTCGTCACCGAGATCCCCGGCGCGTGGAAGCCGAACCAGTACACCAACCCGCAGAACCCGCGGTCGCACTACGAGACGACCGGGCCGGAGCTGTGGGAGCAGACCGAGGGCCGCATCACGCACTTCGTCGCGGGCATCGGCACGGGCGGCACGATCAGCGGCGTCGGCCGGTACCTCAAGGAGGTCTCCGGCGGGCGGGTCCGGATCGTGGGCGCCGACCCGGAGGGCTCGGTCTACTCCGGCGGCAGCGGCCGCCCCTACCTCACCGAGGGGGTCGGCGAGGACATCTGGCCCGAGACATACGACCGCGGCGTCTGCGACGAGGTCATCGCGGTGTCCGACAAGGACTCCTTCACCATGACCCGCCGCCTCGCCCGCGAGGAGGCGCTGCTCGTCGGCGGCTCGTGCGGGATGGCGGTCGTCGCCGCGCTGCGCGTGGCCGAGCGCGCCGGCCCGGACGCGGTGATCGTGGTGCTGCTGCCCGACGGCGGCCGCGGCTACCTCGGCAAGATCTTCAACGACAGCTGGATGGCGGACTACGGCTTCCTCACCCCCTCCACCGAGGAGGCGCGGGTCGGCGAGGTGCTCACCCGCAAGGGCGGCACGCTGCCGGAGTTCGTGCACGTCCACCCGCACGAGACCGTGCAGACCGCGATCGCCATCATGCGCGAGTACGAGGTGTCGCAGCTGCCGGTGATGAAGGAGGAGCCGCCGGTCATGGCGGCCGAGGTCGTCGGCTCGGTCGGGGAGACCGACCTGCTCGACATCATGGTGAAGGGCCAGGCCAAGATGACCGAGCCGGTGGAGTCGCACATGTCGGCGCCGCTGCCGACGCTCGGCTCCGGCGAGCCGGTCAGCAAGGCGGTCGGCGTCCTGGAGAAGTCCGGCGCCGCCGTCGTCCTCGTGGACGGCAAGCCCAAGGGCCTCATCACCCGGCAGGACCTGCTCGCCTTCCTGGCCGACGCCACCACCGGCTGACCGGGGCGGGGAGCGTCCGGCGAAACGGCCGAGCGCCTGGAGATCGGCGATCTCCAGGCGCTCGGCCGTTCAGGTGTCGGGTTGCGGGGCCCGGCCGGTGGGCGGCGTTATGGGCCGGCCCCCGCAACCCGACGTCTCGGGGGGCGCCGCGGCTAGCCGCGGTGCCCGGACGGGGCGAAGTCCTCCCGCGTGTCGGTCGGCTTCAGCTGCTTCTTCGGCTCGTCACCATGGCCCGGCCACCAGGCCTTGTGGCCCAGCATCGCGGTGAGGCCCGGCACCAGGAAGGTCGACATCACGAAGGCCGACAGCGCGATGCCGATCGCCACCGAGAAGCCCATCTGCTGGAGCATCGAGACCGGCGCGAGCATCATCACCGAGAAGGTGCCGGCCAGGATGAGGCCCGCCGCGGCGACCGTCGGGCCGCCGTGCTGGACGGCCAGGGCCGCCGCCTGCCGCGGCTCGTGGCCCTCCTTGGCCTCCTCGCGCAGCCGCGCCGTCATCAGGATGTTGTAGTCGGTCCCGATGGCCAGCACGAACAGGTAGAGGACGATCGGCAGCTGGAAGGTGACGCCGGCCTCGCCCATCGCGCCCTGGAAGACGTAGACCGCGGAGCCGAGCGTCGCCGCGAAGCCGAGCAGCACGGCCACGACCAGGTAGATCGGCGCGACCACCGACCTCAGCAGCAGCGCCAGGATCAGCGCGATCAGCACCGCCGCGACCGGCAGGATCACCGACAGGTCGCGGTTGTTGACCGCGTTGATGTCGGAGAAGATCGCCGTCTGGCCGCCGACGTAGGCGCGGGTGCCCTCCGGCGCCGCCTTGTGCACGGCGGGCGCGAGGTCGTCCTTCACCAGGCTGATCGCCTTGTTGGACGCCGGGTTGACCTTCAGCACGAGGTCGACCCGGGCGACGGTCTTGTCCTGGCCGGGCACGGGCGCCTGCACCTTGCCGACGCCGGGCGCGCTCTCGGCGGCCTGGCTGAACGACTGGAGCTGCTGCTGGCTGATCGGCTGCCCGTTCTGGCTCTTGAGGAAGACCTGGACCGGGGTGGTCAGGCCGGGCGGGAAGCCCTTCTCCATGTCCTTGGTCGCCTGCGCGGACTCGGTGTCCTGCGGGAAGCCGGCGGCGAAGTCGTAGTCGGCCTTGAACCCGAGGGTGCCGAGCGCGAGCACGACCAGGACGAGCCCGGACGCCGCCGCGGCGACCGCGGGGCGCTTGCCGACGCCGCGGCCGATGGCCGTGGAGAACCTGCCCTTCGGCTGCTTCTTCCACGCCTTGGACGGCCAGAAGACGGCCGTGCCGAGCAGCGACACCAGCGCCGGGAACAGGGTGAGGGAGGTGATCCCCATCACGACGACGGCGATGGCGAGGGCCGGGCCCCAGGCGCTGAAGACGCCGAACGTCGCGAGCAGCAGGACCAGGAACGTGACGGCGATGGCGGCGGCGGCGGAGGAGATGACCTCGCCGACCCGCTCCACCGCGGTGATCATCGCGGTCTTCTTGTCGTCGCCTGCCCGCAGCCGCTCGCGGAACCGGAACATCAGGAACAGGTAGTAGTCGGCGCCGATGCCGAAGAGCACGATCAGGATGATGGTGCTGAGGCTGTCGTCGCCGGAGAACCCGAAGATCTTCGAGGCCACGCCGATCAGGCCCATCGCGACCTGCATGGTCACGCTGATGACGACGATCGGCAGCACCGCCGCCAGCGGGGCCCGGAAGATCAGCAGGATCAGGCCGATGATCAGCACGAAGGTGGCGATGCCGACGATCTCGAAGGACTTGTTGAAGGAGTCCTCGTTGTCGACGAAGCCGGCGACGTCACCGCCGACCTTGGCCTCCAACCCGCTGCCCTTCAGCAGGACGGGCAGGTCCTTGCGGATCTGCTTGACCGCCTCGCCCTGCTTCTCGTTGTCGTCCATCGAGGTGCCCTTCATCGGCACCATGACCACCTGGACGGCCTTGTTGGGAGCCACTGCCTGCGGCCCGGTCGCGAAGCCGAGGACCGTCGCGGGCTTCTTGGCCTCGAGCGACTTGGCGGCCTCGTTCACCTTCGCGGTGTCCTGCGCGGTCAGCGGGCTTCCGTCGGTGCGCTTGACCACGATGAGCGAGGAGGTGTCCTCCTGCTGCGGGAAGGCCTTTTCGGCGATCTTGAGCGCCTGCACCGACTCGTACTTCGAGGGCAGGAAGTCGCCCTGGTCGGACTCGGTGGTGAGCTTGGGGGAGAAGGCGATGATGAGAACCGCGGCCACGAGCCAGGCAACGATCGTCCACCACGGGTGTCTCACGACGAAGCGCGCGAGCCGAGCGAACATGGGGGCTTCCTTAAATTCACGGACGTAGGGATACCTGTAAAACAGTAGAGACCGGACACCGCGAGGGAGTCACCCACGACGCCGAATTAGCGCGTGATACCTCCGGGGGAGCCTCTCCTCCTCGAGGAGGGTCGGGGAGTGGATAGCCTCGTACCCATGGACAACGAGGTTCAGCAGGGCTTCGAGACCCTGGCCATCCACGCCGGGCAGGAGCCCGACCCCGCCACCGGCGCGGTCGTCCCGCCGATCTACCAGGTCTCCACCTACAAGCAGGACGGCGTCGGCGGACTGCGCGGCGGATACGAGTACTCCCGTTCGGCCAACCCGACGCGTACGGCGCTGGAGGTATGCCTGGCCGAGACGGAGGGCGGCGCGCGCGGGCTGTCGTTCGCCTCGGGGCTCGCCGCCGAGGACGCGCTGCTGCGCACCGTCTGCCGGCCCGGCGACCACGTGATCGTGCCGAACGACGCCTACGGCGGCACCTACCGGCTGTTCGCGAAGGTCGCCCAGCCGTGGGGCGTCGAGTTCGACCCGGTGCCGCTCGGCGACATCGCCGCGGTCCGGGCGGCGGTGCGTCCGGACACGAAGATCATCTGGGTGGAGACGCCGACCAACCCGCTGCTCGGCATCGCCGACATCGCGGCCCTCGCCGCCGTCGCGCGGGACGCGGGGGCGCTGCTGGCCGTCGACAACACCTTCGCCTCGCCCTACCTCCAGCGGCCGCTGGACCTCGGAGCGGACGTCGTCGTCCACTCGACCACCAAGTACATCGGCGGGCACTCCGACGTGGTCGGCGGCGCGCTGATCGCCGCGGACCCCGGCCTCGGGGAGCGGCTGGCGTTCCACCAGAACGCCATGGGCGCGGTCGCGGGCCCCTTCGACGCCTGGCTCACCCTGCGGGGGATCAAGACCCTGGGCGTCCGGATGGACCGGCACTGCGCCAACGCCGAGCGGATCGTGGAGATGCTGACGCGGCACCCGGCCGTCCGCCAGGTCCTCTACCCGGGCCTGCCCGACCACCCGGGCCACGAGATCGCCGCCAAGCAGATGAAGGCGTTCGGCGGCATGGTCTCGTTCCGGATGGAGTCGGAGGAGGCCGCCGTCCGGGTCTGCGAGCGGACGAAGCTGTTCACGCTCGGCGAGTCGCTCGGCGGCGTCGAGTCGCTGATCGAGCACCCGGGCCGGATGACGCACGCCTCGGCGGCCGGGTCGCCGCTGGAGGTGCCGGCCGACCTGGTGCGGCTGTCGGTCGGGATCGAGGACGTCGCCGACCTGCTCCGCGACCTGGAGCGGGCGCTTTCCTGAGAATCGGCCGACCGTTCCCCACCTGAGTTGATCAAAACATCTATACTCGGCGCGCCAGGTTCGTGAAGAAAGGGCCGCGGGTGCGCAAAGTACTGGTGTGTGGGGCGGCGTTCGCCGCGACGTGTGTCTCCGCCGTCACCGTTCCCGTGGGAGCCCACGCGAACACTCCGGCGCCGACGCCCAGCGCGTCCGCCCCGTCCGAGTCGCCGACGGGGACCCCGTCCGGCGTGCCGGAGACCGGGGCCCCCGGCGGCACCGGCTCTCCGACGGCGTCCACGGCGCCGACGGAGGAGAACGTCCCGGCGGGCCCGGGCGGGGAGCCGGACGGCACCGTCACCGCCCAGGCGGTCATGGTGACGCCGGAACTCCCGCGGTTCCGCACCTACGCCTACGGCAAGGCGCCCGCCCAGAAGATCGACGCCTACTGGCGCAAGCCGGGGCCGCGCGCCACGCCTCGGCCGGCCGTGCTGCTCCTGCACGGCGGCTACTGGCTGGAGGGCGACAAGGGCGGCGGCTGGAAGTACTTCGCGCGCCGGCTGACCGACGAGGGCTTCGTCGTCCTGTCGGCGAACTACCGCCTCGCGCCCAAGGCCCAGTGGCCCGCGCAGCGCGACGACGCCCTGGCGGCCCTCGACTTCGTCAAGAAGCACGCCCCGGTCTGGAACGTCGACCCGAGCCGCGTCGCCGTCATGGGCTCGTCCGCCGGCGGGCATCTCGCGACGCAGCTCGGCACGCTCGGCACCGGCACCCAGCAGGTCCGCGGGGTGGTGGCGCTGTCGCCGCCGAACAACCCCTACCTGGCCTTCCAGGACGGCGCGAAGCCGGACGCGCCGTTCACCCAGCGCAAGCTGCGCCGGGCCGTCGTCGACCTCCTGCACTGCGTGCCCGGCGCGACCGCCGCCCCGGACTGCTGGACGAAGCTGGACGACGCCAGCACCGTCACGCACGTCTCCCCGGGCGACGCCCCGATGCTGCTGATGCACGCCACCGGCGACTTCGTCCCGGTCACCCAGAGCACCGGGCTGGCGAGCGCGCTGCGCGGCGCGGGCGTCCAGGCGACCGTCAAGACCGTCGAGGGCGACATGCACGCCTCGGACATGCTGGGCGACGAGGGCGTCTACCCGACGATCCTGGCCTGGCTGAAGAAGCGCCTGAACCCGTAGTTGGCGTTTCTCTCCTCCTTCGGGCCTGGCGGCCCTGCTGTGCCCATTGCAGTGCCCTCCTCCTTCGGGCCCGGAGGGCCCTCCATCGTCGGGCACTGCGGCGATCGCTGGCATCGCTCCGGCTCGCCTTGCGGCTCGCTGCGCGATCAGATTCTTGCTTCGCTCGAATCTGCCTTCGGACGCGATCGCAACCATGGGGTCGTCGCGTGGTGGCGGCGCCGGCTGAGGTTGTCGCGTGGTTGCGGTGAGGGTCGGGGCGGCGGGGGCTAAGGTCGGCTCATGTCGACTTCGGACCGCATCCTGCTCCTTCTCCACATCGGGTTCGCGATCTTCACGCTGGGGCCGCTGACCGCCGCCACGATGTCCACGCCCCGGTACATCCGCAAGCGCAACGTGGTCGTGGTGCGGTATCTGCATCGGACCACGCAGATCTACGGGCTCGGGACGCTCGGGATCTTCCTGATCGGGCTCGGGCTGGCCAAGGGCGACCTCGCCGAGGTGTGGCTGACGGTGTCGATGACGCTGTTCGTCGTCGCGCTCGTGCTGCTGCTGATCATCGAGCGCGACCAGCGGAAGGCGGCGCACCTGCTGGAGGTCGCGGCGGCCGAGGCGGCGCCCGCGGCGGTGCCGGCCCGTCCCACCGCGGAGAAGGCGGGAGAGGGCGCGGCGGAGGCCAAGGCCGGGGCCGAGGAGCCGGCCGCCACGGGGGCCACCGCCGAGCCCGTCACGGCGGGCGAGATCGCCCAGGTGGAGCGGGGGCGGCTGGCCGCCATGTCCGGCGTCGTCGCACTGATCTGGCTGGTGATCCTCGTGCTGATGGTCTGGAACGGCTGAGTCGGCCGAACGCGTTAAGCACGCCTCACTCTTAGGTAGTCGCTGACTACGTATTCGCCTAGGCGGTCGGCGTCGGGGGCGAAGACGCGGCCGCCGTTGCGTCGTGCGACCTCCTCCACGAACGACACGAGCCGCCGGTCCTCGGCGAGCATGAAGAAGTTCATGCAGGCGCCGCGGCGGGTCATCTTGTCGACCTCGGCGAGGGTGAGCACGAGCGTGTCGGTGGACGGCGGGTAGTCGAACAGCGAGCGGCCGTCCGGCCGCAGGTGGGCGGTCGGCTCGCCGTCGGTGACGACGAGGACGATCGGTTCGAAGTCGGGGTGCCGGTCCAGGTGCCGTCCCGCGATCATCAGGGCGTGGTGGAGGTTGGTGCCCTGCACCATGTCCCAGTCGAGGCCCGCCATCTCGGTCGGGTGCAGGACCCGCGCGTAGTTGGAGAACCCGATGATCTGGATGGCGTCCTGCGGGAACTTGCTGGTCACGAGGGTGTGCAGGGCCAGCGTGGTCTGCTTGGCGGCGGCCCACGTCCCGCGCAGCACCATCGAGTAGGACAGGTCGACCAGCAGGCAGACGGCGGCGCCGGTGCGGCGCTCGGTCTCGTGCACCTCGAAGTCGTCCACGCCGAGGCGCACGCCGTCCGGGCGCCGGGGGCCGTTCCCGCCGACCGCGACGGCGTCGGCGGTCGGGGCGGGCTCGGTGACGCTCCCGTCGGCGGGCCGGGGGACGAGCCCGCTCGCATGCTCGGTGCTCCCGCGTTCCATGGCGCTGCGCCGGATCGCGTTGCTCACCGTCCGGACCACGTCGAGGGGCTGCTCGTCGCCGAACCGCCACTCGCGGCTGGAGCCGGTCAGCTCGCCCGCCTGGCCCGCGTCCCGCTGGTCGTGGTCGCCCTGGCGGCCGGCCGCCAGCTGGGAGAACACCCGGCGCAGCGCGGTCTCGCCGAGCCGCCGCACCGCCTTCGGCGTCAGCTCCAGATTCCCGCGCTTGCGCCGCAGGTAGCCCTGCCGCTCCAGTTCGGCCTCGATCCGGCGCAGCTCGGCGAGGTCGTCGACGGCCTGCCGCCCCAGGGCGCGCCGGACGGCCTCCTCGTCGATGTCGTCGAGCCGGGCGCCCGGGTAGTCCTGCCCGAGCGCGGCCTCCAGCTCGCTGAGGTCGGCCAGCTCCGCGAGCGCGGTCGTGGCGTCGCCCATGCCGAGCGGGTCGTCGCCGGTCATCTGCTCGGACTGCCCCCAGCCGAGGTCGGGGCGGCGGGCCCGCAGCGCGTCGCCGAGCCGCGTCATCTCCATGGCGAGGCCCGCGTCCTGCATGGCCTGCTCCATGAGCCCGGCCAGCTCGGCGCGCTGCTCGGGGCTGAGCGAGGCGAGCAGCCGGTCCATCGCGGCCGCGCGGCGGGCGAGCGCGTCGACCAGCTCTTCGAGGTTCTGCGGGTCGTCGGGGAACATGTCCCCGTACTCGCCCATGAACCGGTCGAAGTCCTCCTGGGTGTGCTCGCCGCGCGCGTCCCGCTCCAGCATCTGGTTGAGCGCGGCCATCATGTCCTTGACCCGCTGCATGGCGGCGGGGTCCTGGTTCTCCAGGGCCTGCTTCATGCCCTGGAACTGCGCGTCGAGGACCTCGCGGCGCAGCAGGTCCTTCAGCTGCTCGTAGGTGCGGCGGGCGGCCTCGGAGCGCCAGTCGTAGTCCGACAGCCGCCGGATGGCCTGCGAGGTGTCGGACGGCAGCGTGTCGAGCTCGGCCTCGCGCAGCCGCGCGTCGTCGCTCGGGTCGGGGAACAGCTCGGCCCGCTCCTGCCCGATCGCGGTGTCCAGCAGCGCGCGGGCCTGCTCCAGGGTCCCGTCGAGGCGGCCCCGGTCGCGCAGCGCGCGGCGCCGATCCCGGACCTGGCGGAGCATGTCGTCGAGCCCCCGGCGACCCTGGGCCCCGGGCAGGCCGCGGCGCAGCAGCTCGCGGAGCGCGTCGCCGGGGCGGGTGCCGTCCAGCACGGCGTCGCCCATGGCGTCCAGCGCGTCGCGGACGTCGTAGGGCGGCGCGAGCGGGTCGGGCCCGTCCTCGTAGGCGCCGTAGCGGTATCGGCTCATCGACTCTCCTTGCGCGTGGAGACCTCGGGACGCGGCGTCACGTCCGGTACGTCGCCGTCCCGTCGGCCCGTCCCTCGGAGACGTCCTTGGACAGCCGCCGGGTGAGGAACAGCCCCTCCAGGGCGAACTCCAGCGCCGCGGCGGCCTGCCCGGGGGACTCCCCGCTCATGCCGAGCCGCTCCATGACCTTGGCGAGGCCGGGCACCTGGCCGATGCGGCGCAGCAGCTCCCGCGCCGACACCAGCTCGCCCGACTCCACGCTCTCCCCGGAGTCGAACTTGTCGAGCAGGCCGGTGAGGTCGGCGGCCCCCAGCGTCCGGCGGTAGGTCTCTGCGACCGCGCGGCGCAGCAGGTGCTCCAGCACCTCCTGCTCGCGGCCCTCCTCGCTGACCTCGAACTCGACCTTGCCCATCAGCGACGGCACGACGGCCGGCAGGTCGCAGACCCGCGCGACCGCGTGCTCCTCCCCGGTGAGCGCCGCGCGGCGAACCGCGCCCGCCGCGACGGTCTCGGCGCCCGCGAGCGCGAACCGCGCCGACACTCCGGACCGCGCGTCCACCGAGGTCGACTCGCGGACGAGCCGGGTGAACCGCCCGATCACCTCGATCAGGTGGTCGGGCACCTCGGCGGGCAGGCCCGCGAGGTCGGCGAAGTCGGCCTCCTGGCGGATCAGCGCGAGCTCGGCGTCCAGCTCCAGGGGGTAGTGGGTGCGGATCTCGGCGCCGAAGCGGTCCTTCAGCGGGGTGATGATCCGGCCCCGGTTGGTGTAGTCCTCGGGGTTGGCGGACGCCACGAGCAGCACGTCCAGCGGCAGCCGCAGCGCGTAGCCGCGGACCTGGACGTCGCGCTCCTCCAGCACGTTCAGCAGCGCCACCTGGATGCGCTCGGCGAGGTCGGGCAGCTCGTTGATGGAGAAGACGCCGCGGTTGGTGCGCGGGACGAGCCCGAAGTGCACGGTCTCCGGGTCGCCGAGGGTGCGGCCCTCCGCCACCTTGATCGGGTCGACGTCGCCGATGAGGTCGCCGACGCTGGTGTCGGGCGTCGCGAGCTTCTCCCCGTAGCGCTCGTCGCGGTGCTTCCACTCCACCGGGAGCTCGTCGCCCAGCTCGCCCGCGAGCCGGCGGCACCGCACGCAGACCGGCGCGTACGGGTGGTCGTTGATCTCGCAGCCCGCGACCACGGGCGTCCACTCGTCCAGGAGCCCGGCGAGGGTCCGGATCAGGCGCGTCTTGCCCTGCCCGCGCTCGCCCAGCAGCACGAGGTCGTGCCCGGCGAGCAGGGCGCGCTCCAGGTGGGGCAGGACGGTGTCGTCGAACCCGAGGATGCCGGGGAAGCGCGGCTCGCCGGATCTCAGCCGGTCGAGCAGGTTGCGCCGGATCTCCGCCTTCACGGAAAGCTGCACGTGGCCACCGGCGCGCAGCGCGCCCAGGGTCGACTCACGGGGGGCGGATTCGCCGGGTGTGGACTCGCGTGGTGTGGATGAACGCACGCGACCGACACTACGTCGCCCGTACGCGCGATCGCACCCCCGCCGGGGATTCGCCCGGCCCGTCCCGTCCCGCCGAGGTTTGGGTGGAACGGTCGCGGAGGGGGAGACTGGAGGTGTGAACCGAGCCCGCGAACGGAGTGAGGGAGGCGGCGCCGATGGCGCGATTCGGTGATGGCCTGGCCCTCGGACCCGATCTTTCCAGCGCCGCCGCGCAGGCGGTCGAGCAGGCGCTCGCGCCGCTGAGCGCGGCGCCGGACCTGGTGTGCGTGTTCGTCACCGGCGACGACCCGGACCAGATCGAGGCGGCGGCGCGGGCGGCGCAGCAGGCGGCCGGGCCCGCGCTGATGCTGGGCTGCAGCGCGTCCGGGGTGATCGGGGCCGGCCGCGGTGTGGAGGAGCGGGGCGCGGTGAGCGCGTGGGCGGCGGTCCTGCCCGGCGCGCGGCTCGACGCGTTCCGCCTGGAGACGCTGAAGGGCGACGACCGCATCATCGTGGTGGGAATGCCCGAGGCCCAGGACGACGACGTGGTCGGCGTGCTGCTGGCCGACCCGTACAGCTTCCCGGTGGACGCCTTCGTGGAACGTTCTGACGACGCGCTGCCGGGGCTGCCGCTGGTCGGCGGGCTGGCCGAGGGCAGCGGGCTCGGCGAGACCGGGCACGGCGAGGCGCGGCTGTTCGTCGGCGGCGAGGTGTACCGGGACGGCGCGGTCGGGGTGGTGATCGGCGGGGCCGTCGCCGCCGCCACGGTGGTCAGCCAGGGCGCCCGCCCGATCGGCCCGGACATGGTCGTGACCAGGGCCGAGGAGAACGTCCTGTACGAGCTGGCCGGGGTGCCGGCGCTGGAGAAGCTGGAGCAGATCGTCCTCGGGCTGCCGGAGGAGGAGCAGGAGCTCGCCGGGCGCGGCCTGCTGATCGGGGTCGCGATGGACGAGTACGCCGACGAGCACGAGCACGGCGACTTCCTCGTCCGCGGCGTGGTGGGGGCCGACACCGACACCGGCGCCATCGCGATCGGCGACGTGGTGGACGTGGGGCGCACCGTGCGGTTCCAGGTCCGCGATGCGGGCGCCGCCGAGGAGGACCTCACCGCGCTGCTGGAGCGGTTCGACTTCGAGCCGGTCGAGGGCGCGCTGCTGTTCTCGTGCAACGGGCGCGGCCAGGCGATGTTCCCCGACTCCGACCACGACGCGAAGGTGCTGGACCGCGCCTTCGGCCCGGCCGGGGTCGGCGGCTTCTTCGCGGCCGGGGAGATCGGCCCGGTGGCGGGACGCAACCACGTGCACGGCTTCACCGCCTCGATCCTCGCGTTCGGCCGGGCCGAGGAGGCCGTTTGAGCGCCGTCCTCGCGGTGGACATCGGCGGGACGAAGCTCGCCGCCGCGCTGGTCGAGCCCGACGGGCGGGTGACCGCCCACGACCGGGCCCCCACCCCGAACGCGCCCGGCGTGGACGGCGAGGAGCTGTGGGCGGCGCTGGAGGCGCTGCTCGGCGCGCTCGTCTCCGCCGCCGGGGACCCGCCCCTCGCGGGCGTCGGCGTGGGCTGCGGCGGCCCGATGACCTGGCCCGCCGCCGAGGTGTCCCCGCTGAACATCCCGGCGTGGCGGGGCTTCCCGCTGCGCGAGCGCCTCCGCGCCCGGTACCCGGGGCTGCCCGTCCGCATCCACAACGACGCGATCTGCGTCGCCATCGGCGAGCACTGGCTCGGCGCGGGACGCGGGCACGACAACGTCCTCGGCATGGTGGTGTCGACGGGCGTCGGCGGCGGGCTCATCCTGGGCGGCCGCCTGGTGAACGGCGCCAGCGGCAACGCCGGGCACATCGGGCACGTCATCGTCGAGCCCGGCGGGCCGCCCTGCGGGTGCGGGGGCCGGGGCTGCCTGGAGGCGGTCGCACGCGGCCCGGGGCTGGTCGCGTGGGCGCGCGAGCAGGGCTGGCGGCCCGGGAGCGCGGACGCCACCGGCGTGGAGCTGACCGACGACGCCCGCCGCGGGGACCCGGTCGCGGGGGCGGCGATGCGCCGGGCGGGCCGCGCCCTCGGCATCGCGATCGCGTCCGCCACGCACCTGTGCGACCTGGAGGTCGCCGCGATCGGCGGCGGCCTCTCGCAGGCGGGACGGCTGCTCTTCGACCCCCTGGAGGAGGCGTTCGGCGAGCACGCCAGGATGGAGTTCGCGCGCCGCCTGCGGATCGTCCCGGCGGAGCTCGGGCAGACCGCGGGCCTCGTCGGCGCCGCCGCCCTGGTCTACGCCCAAGATCGCTACTGGAGCGCGGGGTAGCGTCGGAGTGCGAGGATGACCCAATGAGCGAAGCGGAGCGGGGGGTGTGGGGGGTCGACTCCCCGCAGGGGAACTCGAGCGAAGCGGGTCTGACGTCCGTCGGTGTCGACGATGTCCGCGCCGCCCGGGAGCTGCTGGGCGGGGTGGCCGTGCCCACGCCGCTGATCCCCTCCCGGGTGCTGTCGGAGCAGATCGGCGGGCCCGTCCTGCTGAAGTGCGAGAACCTCCAGCGCACCGGCTCCTTCAAGATCCGCGGCGCGTACGTGCGGATCGCCCGGCTGAGCGAGCGGGAGCGGGCGGGCGGCGTCGTCGCGGCCAGCGCGGGCAACCACGCGCAGGGCGTCGCGCTGGCGGCCTCGATGCTCGGCTGCAAGGCGACCGTGTTCATGCCGGTCGGCGCGCCGCTGCCGAAGATCGCCGCGACCCGCGGCTACGGCGCCGAGGTCGTCTTCCCCGGGCCGACCGTGGACGACTGCCTCATCGCCGCGCAGGAGTACGCGGACGAGTGCGGCGCTGTGTTCATCCACCCGTTCGACCACCCCGACGTCGTCGCCGGGCAGGCCACGATCGGCCTGGAGGTCATGGAGCAGTGCCCGGAGGTCCGGACGATCGTGTCACCGGTCGGCGGCGGCGGGCTGCTCGCCGGGACGGCCGCGGCGGTGAAGGGGCTGGCGAAGGAGACCGGCGGCGGCGACGTCAAGCTCGTCGGCGCGCAGGCCAAGCGGGCCGCCGCGTTCCCGCCGTCGCTCGCGGCCGGCAGGCCCACCCAGATCGAGCTCGACCGCACGATGGCGGACGGCATCGCCGTCGGCCGCCCCGGCGAGCTGACCTACGCCATGTTCACCGAGCTGGTCGACGCCGTCGTCACGGTGAGCGAGGAGTCGATCTCCCAGGCGCTCCTGCTCTGCCTCGAACGCGCCAAGCAGGTCGTCGAGCCCGCGGGAGCGGCGGGCGTCGCGGCGCTGCTGGAGCACGCCTACGCCGTCGAGCCGCCCGTCGTGGTGCTGCTGTCGGGCGGCAACATCGACCCGCTGCTGCTGTCGAAGGTGCTGCGGCACGGGCTCGCGGGCGCCGGGCGGTACCTCGTGGTGCGCTGCCGCCTGAAGGACCGTCCGGGCGCGCTGGTGACCCTGCTGAGCGAGCTCGCCGAACTGGGCGTCAACGTCCTGGACGTCATGCACGAGCGCATGGCGGCGCGCCTCCACGTCGAGGAGGCCGAAGTGCTCATGCACCTGGAGACCCGCGGGGCCGACCACTCCGAGGACGTCATCCGCCGCCTGCGCGAGAAGGGCTACACCCTCACGCTGAGCTGACCGCAGCGTGAGGGTGCGTGCCTCCCGGGCGGGTTATTACAGGGCGGGCTTGCCCTCGGAGTAGAGCCACGCCTCGGCCCACGAGTCCAGGTCCTTGCCGGAGAGCTTCTCGGCGAAGCGGACGAAGTCGTTCGTGGAGGCGTTGCCGTACCGGTACGCCGCCGGCCACGCCTTCAGCAGCCGCAGGAACGCCCTGTCGCCGATCTTCGTGCGGAGCACGTGGACCGCCATCGCGCCGCGGTCGTAGACGAGCCCGTCGAAGATGTGGTCGCGGCCCGGGTCGGCGACCTTGCCCTTCCAGAGGGCGTCGCTCGCGGGCGTGGCGTAGGCCGCGTCGAACTGCGCCTGGACGGTGTCGCCGCCGTGCGCCGCGCCGTACAGCCACTCGGAGTAGGTCGCGAAGCCCTCGTTCAGCCAGATGTCGGCCCACTTCTCCGGGGACACCGAGTCGCCGAACCACTGGTGGCCGAGCTCGTGCGCGAGCAGGCCGGTGCTCGGGATCGCCCCTGGACGGCGCCCGAGGTCGTAGACGGGGCGGCCCTGCGTCTCCAGCGCGTAGCCGACGCCGGCCTTGACGACGATCCCGCCCGTCGAGGTGAACGGGTAGCGGCCGTAGAGGGCGTTCTGGAAGTCCGTGACCTCGGCGGTCTGGTCGTGGAACTTCTTCGCGTCCTCGGGCTTGATGGCCATCGCCTGGTCGGTGGCGGTCAGGTTGGGGATGCCCGCCTTCGTCCGCCCCGTGACGACGTCGTACCTGCCGATCGCGATCATGGCGAGCTCGCTGGCCATGGGGTTGCGGACGTCCCAGCGCGCGGTCGTCCAGCCGCCCGCGGTCCGCCTGGCGCGCAGGTCGCCGTTGGCGAGCGTGGTGAGGCCGCTGGGGGCGGACAGGGTGAAGGTGTAGGTCGCCTTGTCGGTCGGGTGGTCGTTCACCGGGTAGACGGTGGCCGCGCCGAACGGCTGGTTGAGCATCACCGCGCCGTCGGGCGTCGCCACCCAGCCGGACGTGCCGAGCGCGTCGTCGTCGATCCGCTGCGGGACGCCGGAGTACGCCACGGTCACGGTGAAGGCGCGGTGGTTCCGGATCCCCTTGCGCGGGGTGATGACCAGCTCCTGGGCGCCCGTCCGCTTGAACGACGCGGTGCGGCCGTCCACCTCCAGCGAGGAGATCTTCAACGGGCCGAGGAAGTCGAGGTCGAAGCGCGACAGGTTCTGCGTCGCCCGCGCCGTCACGCGGGTCACCGCCTGGATCCCCTTCGTCGCGGGGTCGTACTTCAGGCCGATGTCGTAGTGGGCGACGTCGTAGCCGCCGTTGCCCATGTCGGGGAAGTAGGGGTCGCCCGCGCCGGGCGCGCCGGGCGTGAACCGCTCTGCGGCTCCGGCGGGCGCGGCGGTCACGGCGAGGCTCGCCGCGACGCCCAGCGTCACGGCGGCCAGCGCTCTTGGGGTTCTGCTCATCGACCTCGTCCTCGGTTGCCTCGGTAAGCCGTCATGGCCGGGATCAAGACTTTCTCGTGAACCGGGTCGGCACAAGAGCGAATTGGTATCGAATCTGCCTCTGACGTGAGGTTTTTGTGGCCGGGTCCGGAATCTCGTCACCGAATCCGTGGTTTGGTCTCCGCGTAGAGCCATGCCTGGAACAGTGCCGTGAGCCTTTGGCCCGACACCCGCTCGGCCAGCGCGACGAACTGGGGCGTCGTGGCGGTGGAGTGGCGGTGCTCGGCCGTCCACGCCCGCAGGACCGCGAAGAACGCCTTGTCCCCGACCCGCTTCCGGAGCGCGTGCAGGGCCATCGCGCCACGGATGTAGACGGAGAAGCCGAACATCTTCCCGGCGCCCGGCGCGCCCGGCGGCGGGCGGAAGATCGGCGAGCCGCCCGGCTGGGCGTGGTACCGCTTGAAGATCTTTTCGGCGGAGTCCCTGCCGGTGCGCTCGCGCCACAGCCACTCGGCGTAGGTCGCGAAGCCCTCGTTCAGCCAGATGTCCTGCCAGCGCGCGAGGCCGACGCTGTTCCCGAACCACTGGTGGGCCATCTCGTGGACGATGAAGCCCTCGTCCGGCGCGAACCCGCCGTAGAGGGGGCGCTCCTGCGTCTCCAGGGCGTAACCGAGCTTCGGATCGTCGACGATGCCCCCGGCGGTCGCGAACGGGTACGGGCCGAAGATCGGCGCCGCCCACCTCAGCATCCTGGCGGTGGTGCTCTCCAGCCGCTTCGCCGACGCGCGGAACGCCGGGTCGACCGCCGTGACGACCGGCACGCCGTCCACCTCGGTCCGCCGCACCTCGAAACGGCCGATGGCGACGGTGGCCAGGTAGCTCGCCATCGGCGCGCCCTCCGCCCACTCGTAGGTGGTGGTGGCGCCGCCGGGGCGGACGGGGCCCGGTCGCCCGTTCGCCACGGCGCGCAGACCTTTCGGGACGGTGATGTGGAACGCGTAGGTGGCCTTGTCGCCGGGATGGTCGTTCACCGGTAGCCAGGTGGACGCGCCGTCCGGCTCGGAGGCCACGACCGCGCCGTCCTTGCTCGGGGTCCAGCCATAGGTGCCGAACGTCCCGTTCCTGACCGGCTGCGGCCTGCCCGCGTAACGGACGGTGGTCTGGAACGTCCGCCCGGCGCGGATCGGCTCGGACGGGGTGACCACGAGCTCCTGGCCGGCGCGGCCGTGGCGCGCCGGCCGGCCGTCCACCGAGACGGCGGTGACCTCCGGGCCGCGGAAGTCGAGGTCGAACGCGGACAGGTCCTGCGTCGCGGCGGCGGTGACCGTCACCGTGGCCTCGACCGCTCCCGTCTTCACCCCCGCGTAGGCCAGCGCGACGTCGTAGTGGGCGACGTCGTAGCCGCCGTTGCCCGCGCCCTTGATGTAGGGGTCGCCCACGTCCGCCGCGCCCGGCGACGGCGAGGCGGCGCCGGGCGACCCGGCCAGGATCGCGACGGCCGCGGCCGCGGACATGCGCCGAGAAGGCCTGTTCACCAGGCCGATGGTGGCCGCGCGCCCGCCCCGCGGGGACGGCGGCCCGCGGGGCTTTCCCCGGTCCTTGCCCCGCCTTCACCCGCGGCGGACCGGGGGTCACCCGCTCACTTGGCCGGGCGGCCCTTCTGGAACAGCCAGTCGTCGAAGAACCCGTCCAGCTTCTTGCCCGACACGCGGTTCGCCGTCTCGACGAACTGCTCGGTCGTGCCGCTCGCGTGCCGGTGCTCCTTCGTCCAGGTCTGGAGGATCTTGTAGAAGGTCTCCTCGCCGACCCGGCCGCGCAGCGCCACCAGGGTCATGCCGCCCCGGTCGTACACCGACCGGCCGAACATCTGGTTGCGCCCGGGGTCGCCGGGCGGGACGTCCCACAGCGCCCGGCCGCCGGGGGAGCCGTAGATCTCGTCGAAGTGCTGCTGCACCGTCTGGCCGCCGGTCCTCTCGTCCCAGAGCCACTCGGCGTAGGTCGCGAACCCCTCGTTCAGCCAGATGTCCTGCCAGCGCGTGACGCTGACGCTGTCGCCGAACCACTGGTGCGCCAGCTCGTGCGCGACGATGGTGGGCTGGAGGCCGAACGCCCCGTACACCGGCCGCGTCTGCGTCTCCAGCGCGAAGCCGACGTCGGCGTCGTCGATGAGGCCGCCGGTCGAGGAGAACGGGTAGGGGCCGAAGAGCTTGGACCACTCGTCGATGACCTGGCCGTTCAGCCGGTGGAACTGGTCGACGCTCACGCCGGCCGTCGAGGCGTCCACCGCGGTGATGTTGGTGATGCCCCCGGCCGTCTTGCCCGTCCGCACCGAGAACCGGCCGACGTCGACCGTCGCCAGGTAGGTGGCCATCGGGTCCTTGACGCGCCACTTCGAGGTCGTCAGGGCGGTGCGCGCCCCGGCGCGGTGGGCGATCGGCACGACCCCCGGCCCGTCCGTCGGCCCGTCCGTCGGCTCGGTGCCGGGCGGCGTGGTCGGCGGTGCGGTGGGCGGGCCGCCGGGCAGGCCGGGCGGCGCCGCGGGCTCCCCGCCGCCGGAGTCCTGCGGCGGCGTGTCCGGCTCGCCGTTGGCGATCGCCGTCAGGCCCTGCGGGACCGAGATCTCGAAGTCGAAGGTGGCCTTGTCGCTCGGATGGTCGTTGCTCGGGAACCAGGTGTGCGCCCCGCTCGGCTGGCACGCCACGAAGACCCCGTCGGACGTGCGGATCCAGCCGTACCGGCCGAGCACCGGGTCCGACACCGGCTGCGGCGTCCCCGAGTAGGCGATCACCGTGGTGAAGGTGCTGCCCTTCTCCAGGGGCTTGGCGGGCGTCACCTCCAGCTCGCCGCCGCCGCGCTGCTGCCGCGCCGCCGCGCCGTCCACCTTGATGGAGGACACGTCCAGGCCGGTCAGGTCGAGGTTGAACCGGGCCAGCCGGGCGGTCGCCTTCGCGGTGATCGTCGCGACGCCGTCGAGCTGCTTGGGCCCGTCCGGCGTGATGGTGAGCTTCAGCGCGTAGTGCTGGACGTCGTAGCCGCCGTTGCCGTTGCCGGGCACGTAGGCGTCGCCCGCGGTGGTCGGGCCCGCCGGGCCGTTCACCGCCGGTCCAGTGGGCGAGCCGGACGCGCTCGGATCGTCGAACGGGGTCTGGCAGGCGGCGGTCAGCGACCCCGCGACGGCGAGGGACGCCAGCCCCGTCGCGCCGCGGAACGCGGCGCCGCGGACGGCCCTCGGGCCGCTTCGACGGGGGCTGGGGGAGTTTCCGGCCATATGCACGCAGTCCAGCCTGCCCGGACGGGACCCCGCCCGGCAACTCGGACGGCTGCCGGAAGCCCGCCCTGGCGGGCGATCTCAGCGATCGGCGTACGGATTGGCGTGGTACGGATCGGCCTTGACGACGACCGTCTGCGCCACCTTGCAGTGCAGTGCCTGCTTGCGCTGGTCCCAGAGGATCCACGCGACGTCGATCAGTCCGATGCATCCGCAGATGCCGCCGAGCACGCTGTAGAACGCCGAGCGCCCCGCGGCCTGGCCGGTGGTGATCGCCTGCCCGTCCTCGGCCCGGACGACCCGCGTCCGCGCCAGCATCTTGCCGAGCGTCTGCCCCCACTTGGCGTGCATCAGCCAGAAGTAGAAGAACGCCAGCACGACGCTGATCGCGTTCGTCCCCACCCGGGCGCCGTCGTACATGGAAGTGCCCGGCTCCGGGTTGACGACGTTGTTCCAGTTGACGAACGGGATCGAGATCAGGCCCGTCACGATGCCGATGATGATCAGGTCGACGATGCCGCCGCCGAGCCGCGCCCAGCGGCTCGCCAGCTCCCCCGAAGGATGCGCGTACCCGCCCGGCCCGTGCCCGGGGTACTGCTGCCCGTACCCCGGCTGGGTCCCGTACTGCTGCTCACCGTACGGCTGCTGCTGCCACTGCCCCTGCTCGCCGTAGGGCTGCTGGCCGCCATACGGCTGCTGGCCACCGTAAGGCTGCTGGCCTCCGGGGGGCTGCTGCCCCCCGTACGGCTGTCGGCCCCCCTGCTGCTGCTCGCCGTAGGGCTGCTGGCCCCCGTAGGGCTGCTGACCGTAGGGCTGCTGGCCGCCGCCGTACTGCTGTTGCGCGCCTGGCGGCGGCCATTGCTCGCCGTAGGGAGCCTGCTCACCGTAGGGAGGCTGCTCACCGTAGGGAGGCTGCTCGCCGTATGGAGGCTGTTGCCCCTGGGGCTCCTCCCCGTACGGCTGCCGCTCGCCGTAGGGGCCCGGCCGGTCGGGCTGCTCCCGGTCTCCGTGCGGCCGGTCGTCGTCCGGCTCTCGCCCGGACGCGGGGTCGTGCGGCGGTTGCGTCATGCCGTGAGATTCGCCGCGCCACCGCGGGTCAACCCTGCCGCGCCCGGGTGGAGCCGGAATGTTTACCTCCGCATGACCGGCCCTTGCCCGGGCGCGTTCAGGACCCGGACCGCTCCCGCGCGTAGGGGTTCGGCGTCCACGGCGTCGCCTTCACCACCACCGTCTTGACCGCCTTGTCGTGCAGCGCCTGGCGCCGGTCGTCCCACAGGATCCAGGCGTTGTCGAGCAGGCCGACGAGCCCGAGGATCCCGGCGCCGGGCACGAGGAGGTTCAGCGCGCCCGTCGTCACGCCGATGCCGTACACGATCGCCTGCCGGCCGAGCGCCTGCCCCCAGCTCACCGCCGACCGGTCCTCCGCCCGCACCAGCCGGATGCCGAACGCCTTCTTGCCGAGCGTCTGGCCCCACCGGGCGTGCAGGACGGTGAAGTAGGCGAAGCCCAGCAGGAACACGACCGCGTATGCGGCGAGGAGGCGCGGGATGTTGTAGAGGTCCAGCGGGTTCGTGACCGGTTCCCCGGACTCGATGGAGTCGCGCATCCGGTCCCAGCGGATCGAGAACAGGACGGCCGGCACCGCCGCGACGCTGAGGACGACGCTGTCGATGATTCCGGCGCCGAGCCGCGCGCCGCGCCCGGCGACCGCGTCCTGCGCGCCGCCTCCGAAGCCGGGATGGGGGACGCCGGGCGGTCCGTAGCCCGGAACGGGCGGCGCTTGGGGAAGTGCCCCGGGGTGGTGCCCGGCCGCGGGGGCGGCCTGGGCGGGGGGCCCGCCGTACGAGCCCTGGTAGGGCGGCGGGCGCTCGGGCGAGGCGGGCGCCTCCTCCTGCCGCTGGTCCGGGGGCTGCCAGCCGCTGTCCGGCTTCGGGGTGTCCTGGGGTGGTTCGCTCATGGCCCCACAGTGTGCCGGGTAAGGGAGGCGCTTGGTCCCCCCGGTGACGACCGGCCCCGGACGCGGGTGCGTCCGGAGCCGGTCCCCCGAGCTCTCACAGGCGTCGGGGCGTCGCTGGTGGCGCGGCCTGCGGACCGCCGGGGATCACAGGTTGCCGCGGCGCTCCTGCTCGCGCTCGATCGCCTCGAACAGCGCCTTGAAGTTGCCCTTGCCGAAGCCGAGCGAGCCGTGCCGCTCGATCAGCTCGAAGAACACGGTCGGGCGGTCCTGGACGGGCTTGGTGAAGATCTGCAGCAGGTAGCCGTCCTCGTCCCGGTCGACCAGGATCCGGCGCTTCTGCAGCTCCTCGATCGGGACCCGCACCTGGCCGATGCGCTCGCGCAGCTCGGGGTCCTCGTAATAGGAGTCGGGGCTCTCCAGGAACTCCACGCCCGCGGCGCGCATCCGGTCGACCGACGCCAGGATGTCGTTGGTGGCGAGCGCGATGTGCTGCACACCGGGCCCGCCGTAGAACTCCAGGTACTCGTCGATCTGCGACTTGCGCTTGCTCTCCGCGGGCTCGTTCAGGGGGAACTTCACCTTGCGGGTGCCGTCCGCGACGACCTTGGACATCAGCGCCGAGTACTCGGTCGCGATGTCGTCGCCAACGAACTCCGCCATGTCGGTGAAGCCCATGACACGGTGGTAGAAGTCGGCCCACTCGTCCATGCGCTCGACGTTGCCGACGCAGTGGTCGATCGCCTGGAAGAAACGCTTCTCCACGGGCTCCACGATGGGCTCGGCGGGCTCGAACCCCGGCAGGTAGGGGCCGGTGTAGTTCGAGCGGTCGACCAGCGTGTGCCGGGTCTCGCCGTAGGTGGCGATCGCCGCGACCGTGACCTTGCCGAACCTGTCCTCCAGGACGTGCGGCTCCTCCAGGCCGGTGGCGCCCTTCGCGAGGGCGTGCCGGTAGGCGTGCTCGACGTCGGGCACCTCGATCGCGAGGTCCACCACGCCGTCGCCGTGCTCGGCGATGTGCCTGCCGATCTCGGTGCCCGCCTTCACCGGGCCGCGGAACACGAACCGGGCTCCGCCCGACTCCAGCACGTGCACCGCCTCGTCCGGGCTGCCGTTCTCCGGGCCCCTGTAGGCGACCCTGCGCATCCCGAACGCGGTCGAGTAGTAGTGGGCGGCCTGTTTGGCGTTGCCGACGGCGAAGACGACGGCGTCCATACCCTTGACCGGAAACTCATCCATGCCACCCAATCTCGACATGTGCCTGCAAGGTGCGCAAGAGCGAGCTGAAACACTGGACAATCTGTACAGTGCGTTCACGTCCAGACCGGTCGCTCTGTACAGGGTGACCACGACCACAGGAGGGTGCCGTGCCGATCGACGAACTGGACGGCCGGCTGATCGAGCTGTTCGCCTCCGAGCCCCGGGTCGGCGTCCTGGAGGCGTCCCGGCGCCTCGGGGTCGCGCGCGGCACCGTCCAGGCGCGGCTGGACCGGCTCGCGCGGGACGGCGTGATCGCCGGCCACGGCCCGGAGATCGACCCGGCCGCGCTCGGCTACGGCGTGACGGCCTTCGTCACGCTGCAGCTGCGCCAGGCGGGCGGCCACGACCCGGTGGCGGCCCGGCTCGCCCAGGTCCCCGAGGTGATCGAGGCCCACACCATCACCGGCGCCGGCGACATGCTGTGCCGCATCGTCGCCCGCAGCAACACCGACCTCCAGCGCGTCATCGACGTCATCGTGGACGTCGCGGGCGTGGAGCGCGCCTCCTCGGTGATCTCCCTCGCCAACCAGATCCCCTACCGCACCCTCCCCCTGGTGCGCGCGGTCTCCGGACCGTCCAGGGGGCGGACCGCTCCGAGGACTGACAGCGAGGGTCGCGGCAGGGCCTTCTAGCCCTGCGGTAGGGCACGGGATGCATCAAAAGGCCGGACAGTGAACCGGCCCCCGCATCTCGAAGAGATGCGAAGGCCGGTTGGAGGTGGGATCAGATCAGGCCGTGAAGGTTCTCAGCCGACCTGAAGTTGATGGATCACCGGGCCCCACTGGCGGGCCTGTCGGTGATCTGACCGCGGCTGTCGACGGCGAAGCCGTCGCGGGGGCCGCGGCGCAGGTCCTGGCCCTCACGCGGGGCGGCGGTCCCCTTCGAGTCCACCGCGAAGCCGGTGTGCGGGGTGACCGATGAAGTCTCGCTCATCTCATTACCTCCGTTTGCTGACCGGGCCGAGCCCGATGCTGATTCGGAGATCACCGTCCCCTGTCGTGGGACTTCGGCCACTGTGAGGCACGGCACAGGAGAACACATGCCAGGTCAGGGGCGGACAAGCAACGACCGCCGGGCGGGGTACGCCCGGCGGTCTTCGTCTTCGCGGTGCCGAAACCGGCGGCTACGCGCCGCCGTAGGGGGTGGCGTCGAGGATCTCCACGGTCATGGAACGGCCGTTGGGGAGGTTGTAGGTGGCCTTGTCGCCGACCTTCTTGCCGTCGATGGCCGCGCCGAGCGGCGACTTCGGGGAGTAGACGTCGATGGGGGCGCCGACCTCCTCGCGGGAGGCGAGCAGGAACGTCACCTCCTCGTCGTCGCCCTCGAACGAGACCGTGACGGTCATGCCCGGCCCGACGACGCCCTCGGTGCGCGGGGCCTCGCCGACGCGGGCGTTCTCCAGGATGCCCTGGAGCTGGAGGATCCGGCCCTCGATCTTGCCCTGCTCCTCCTTGGCCGCGTGGTAGCCGCCGTTCTCGCGCAGGTCGCCCTCCTCCCGCGCCGCCTCGATCTTCTGAGCGATCTCGATGCGGCCCGGGCCCGACAGGTGGTCCAGCTCAGCCTTGAGCCGGTCGTACGCCTCCTGGGTCAGCCAGGTGACGTTGTCAGCGCGGGTCTCGGTCACGGGTACTCCTCATCCACATGGTGCGATCGTCCACCCCCGCGGGCGGGCGTCACATCGACATGAAGTGCGGCTGGGTGAAACCTCTAGCCTATCCGGTGTGTGCGGGTAAAGGTTCCCTGAACTCGGCGTCCGCAATCCGCCAATCGTGTCCCGCTCCTCACCGGCAGTATCGGCCTGCCGGCGGCGGAAGGAACGTCAGACCTTCCGGCAGTCGCGGATCCTGGCGCCGGTGGCCCGGCGGGGCGTCTGGAGCGTCTCCGTCCCCTTCGCGCCGGACGTCCCCGGCGGTACGGAGACCTCCTTCTGCGCGAGCACCACGAACTTGGTGTCGTAGGCGTCCACGGTGCAGCGCACGTCGTCGCCCTTCCCCTTGGCCACCGTGTAGTTGATCTCGACCGACGTGTCGGTGATGTCGTAGGCGACGGTCTGCGGGACGATCCCGGGCGTCTGCCCCGCGTGCGCGGCGAGGATGCCGAAGCCGGCCGCCCCCAGCGCCGCGAGGAGGCCGACGGCCACCAGCCCGAGCCGGCTCCGGCGGGACTCGGCCGGGGCCGCTGCCTTCGACGTGCTTGTCGTCATCGCGGGAATCCTCGTGCGGGGTGCGGACGTTGTCAGGGACAATTCATTCTCGTCTGTCACGGCGCGTGCCTCGAACCGGGGGCCGCTCAACAGTCCGGAGAGGGAGACCCCCAGTGTCCGAGGTCATCGACGGTACGTCCGACGCCATGGGCGGTGCGGCGCTCGAACGGCCCTGCGGCGGCGACGAGCCCCTGCGGCTCATGGCGGTGCACGCGCACCCCGACGACGAGTCCAGCAAGGGCGCGGCCACGATGGCCCGCTACGTCGCCGACGGGGTCGAGGTCCTCGTCGTCACCTGCACCGGCGGCGAGCGCGGCGACATCCTGAACCCGGCGATGGACCGCCCCGAGATCAAGGCCGACATCGGCAAGGTCCGCGAGGAGGAGATGGCGCGGGCCCGCGAGATCCTCGGCGTCGGGCAGCGCTGGCTCGGGTTCGTCGACTCCGGCTTCCCCGAGGGCGACCCGCTTCCCCCGCTGCCGGAGGGCTGCTTCGCGCTGGAGCCGCTGGAGACCGCCGCCGAGCCGCTGGTGCGCGCGGTCCGCGAGTTCCGCCCGCACGTGATGCTCACCTACGACGAGAACGGCGGCTACCCCCACCCCGACCACGTGAAGTGCCACGAGGTGTCGGTGGAGGCGTTCGAGGCCGCGGGCGACCCGGAGCGCTACCAGGACGCCGGCGACCCCTGGCAGCCGCTGAAGCTCTACTACCACATGACCTTCAGCAAGGAGCGCATCCTCGCCCTGCACTCCGCCATGGAGAAGGCCGGCCTGGAGTCGCCCTACGGCGACTGGCTGAAGCGCTTCGAGGAGGAGGGCGACGAGCGCGCCAGGTGGGAGGTCACCACCCGCGTCCCCTGCGCCGACCACTTCGAGACCCGCGACCGGGCGCTGCTCGCCCACGCCACGCAGATCGACCCGGACGGCTTCTGGTTCGTCGTCCCGCTGGACGTCCAGCGCGAGGCATGGCCCACCGAGGACTACCATTTGGCCAGGTCCCTGGTCGACACGGAGCTGCCGGAGGACGACCTGTTCGCCGGCGTCCGGGAGAAGGTGTGTTTGTGATGCCAGCCGTCCTCGCCATGCCGCTCAACGACGACACGGTGAGCCCCGGCGTCCTCGGTTTCGTGGTGTTCCTCCTCCTGCTGGCCGCGACGGTCTTCCTCATCCGCTCGATGGGCAAGCAGATGAAGAAGATCCAGGCGCCGCGCGAGGCGGATCTCCGGCAGCAGGAGTGGGAGCGCGCCGAGGCCGCCAAGGCGGCCAAGGCCTCCGCGGCCGCCAAGCCCTCCGACGACGACGCCTGACCCGGCCCCGGGCCGGGCTCCGCGCCGGTTGGACGCCATCGCCTCCGGGGAGGACCCTCGACGTGCGCGCGAACTCCGATGACCCCGACCGCGATCTCCCGCCCGCGGCGGTTCGCCGCGCCCTCGACCGCCATCTCTCCGGCGCGGCGGCCGGAGAGGGCGAGGTGGGGGCCGAGGGGCTGGCCCTGCTGGAGCGGGAACGTTGGGCGGAGGCCGTCGAGACGCTGGAGGAGGCGCTGCGCCTCGCCGAGCGCGAGGGCGGCGCCCACCGGGTCCTGGCGGTTCGGCACGACCTCGCCCTGGCGCTGATCGGCAGCGGCGACCTCGACCGCGCGATCGGGCTGCTCGGTCCGCTGCCGGACGAGTTCGCCGCCCTGCCCGAGCCCGACGAGCACGGCCGCGCGCGGGCGCTGGAGAGCCTCGGCGACGCCTACCTGCGCGCGAACCGTCCCGTCGCGGCCCTCAACTTCTTCGGCCAGGCCCTGGAGATCCTGCGCAGGCTGGACGATCCCGGCGGGCAGGCCGCCATGTTCGTCCGCATCGCCGACGCCGCGCGCCTGCGCGGCGACGGCGCGGCCGAGCGCGCCGCCCTGGACCGCGCCGCCGAACTGACCCGGCCGGCCTGACCCGCCCGGGCGTCCTAGAGCTTGCCGTGGTCCCAGCTGACGACCCGGTCGGGTTCCATGACGACGAGCACACGCTTGGCCAGGGCCTGCTCGATGCCCTCGGCGATGACCGGGTCGATCGGCTCGCCCAGCTTCGGGACGGGCAGGCCCGCCATGCGGGAGCCGACCACCATGCCCACCTTGGACCGCGGCTCGGGGTCCTCGATGACGAGGCCCCGCCCGTACAGGGCGACGCCGCGCAGATCGTTGTACTCCACGCCGTCCTCGACCAGGCACGTCATGGTCGGGTCGCGGCGCAGATTGATCACCTTCTGCGAGGACTTGTACGTGGTGAAGGCGATCTTGCCCTCGTACAGGGTGTAGAACATCGTCACCAGATGGGGCTCACCGTCCTTGCCGATGGTCGCGACCTGCACCTTGAAGTCGGCGGCGAGGTAGTCCGCCACTTCCTCGGGCGTCATCTTGATCTTGTCGCGCTTGCCAGTGGCCAACGGGCCCTCCCAGGATCGCCTGCGTCGCGCCCACGATAACCAAGCGCTTGTCCGGCCCTCCGACCGGCACCATGGGGGGATGTCCGTGCGCGATCTCACCGTCCTCGGCTCCGCCAGCGCGGTGCCCACGAGGACCCGCAACCACAACGGCTACCTGCTGCGCTGGGACGGCCAGGGCGTCCTGTTCGACCCGGGAGAGGGGACGCAGCGCCAGATGACGCACGCGGGCCTCTCCGCGAACGACGTGAACTGGATCTGCGTGACCCACTTCCACGGCGACCACTGCCTCGGCGTGCCGGGGATCGTGCAGCGCATCGCCCGCGACGGCGTCGCGCACCCCGTGGACGCGGCGTTCCCGGCGAGCGGCCGGGTCTACTGGGAGCGGCTGCGGAACGCGGCCGTCTTCCGGGACACGGGCGTCGTGCGCGAGCGCCCGGTCTCGGGGGAGCGGATGGCGCTCGACACCGGCGACGCCCCGTTCAGCCTGGTCGCACGGCGGCTGTCCCACCCGGTTGAGGCGTACGGGTACCGGCTGGAGGAACCCGACGGCGTGACGATGCTGCCGGACGAACTCGCCGCGCGTGGCGTCAGGGGGCCGCTGATCCGCCGCCTCCAGGAGGACGGGCGGGTCACCGCGCCTGACGGCCGCCCCGTCACGCTGGAGGAGTGCAGCGTGACCCGGCCCGGGCAGAAGGCCGCCTTCGTCATGGACACCCGGCTCTGCGACGGCGTCCGGGAACTGGCCGCCGGGGTGGACATGCTCGTCATCGAGTCCACGTTCCTGCACGAGGACGCCGGGCTGGCCGCCGAGTACGGGCACCTCACCGCCGCCCAGGCCGGTGAGGTGGCCGCCGAGGCGGGCGTCCGCCGCCTCGTCCTGACCCACTTCTCCGAGCGCTACCCCGCCGACGACGAGGGGCGCTTCCTGGCCGAGGCCTCCGCCGCGTTCGACGGCGACATCTCCCTCGTCCACGACCTGGACCGCATCCCGTTGCCGCCGCGCCGTCTGACCTGACGGGAAGCCGGGCAGGACCCAGGTCATGACTGAAGAAGTCGATGTCGTGGTGATCGGTCTCGGGCCCGGGGGAGAGGACGCCGCCGGCAGGCTCGCCGAAGCGGGCCTGTCGGTCGTCGGCGTGGAGTCGCGGCTGGTCGGCGGCGAGTGCCCCTACTACGCCTGCGTCCCCACGAAGATGATGGTGCGGGCCGCCGGGCTGGTCGCGGAGGCCGCCCGCGTCCCCGGCATGGCGGGCCAGGCCTCCGTCCGGCCCGACTGGGGGCCGGTGGCCGCCCGGATCCGCGACGAGGCGACCGACTCGTGGGACGACAAGGCCGCCGCCGACCGCCTGACCGGCAAGGGCGTGCGCCTGGTGCGCGGCGAGGGCCGCATCACCGCTCCCCGCGAGGTGAGCGTGGGCGACCAGGTCTTCGGCGCCCGCCGCGGCATCGTGCTCAACACCGGCACCTCGCCCACGGCCCCGCCCATCGACGGCCTCGCCGACACCCCGTACTGGACGAACCGCGAAGCCGTCCAGGCGACCGAGGCCCCCGGGTCGCTCCTCATCCTCGGCGGCGGCGTGGTCGGCGTCGAGATGGCGCAGGTCTTCTCCCGCTTCGGCAGCCGCGTCACCATCGTCGAGGCGGCCGACCGCCTGCTGGTCAACGACGAGCCCGAGTCGAGCGCACTCCTGCGCGAGGTCTTCGAACGCGAGGGCATCGGGGTGCGCACCGGCGTGGACGTCACCCGCGTCACCCACGACGGGTCCGAGTTCACCATGCACCTCGGCGACGGGACGGTGCCCGCCGACCGCCTCCTCGTCGCGACCGGCCGCCGCCCCAACCTGAAGGGCCTCGGCCTCGGCGCCGTCGGCCTGGACGAGAGCGCCCGCCGGATCGCCGTGGACGGCCGCATGCGCGCCGCCGACGGCGTGTGGGCGATCGGCGACATCACCGGCATGGGCGCGTTCACGCACGTCTCCATGTACCAGGCGGCCATCGCCGTCCGGGACGTCCTCGGCGAGGAGGGGCCGCCCGCCGCCTACCGCGCCGTGCCCCGCGTCACCTTCACCGACCCCGAGATCGCGTCCGTCGGTCTCACCGAGGCCCAGGCCCGCGACCAGAACCTCCCCGTCCGCACGGCCGTCGCGCGGATCCCCGAGTCGACCCGCGGCTGGATCCACAAGGCCGGGAACGACGGCTTCATCAAGCTCGTGGAGGACACCGAGTGGGGCACCCTCGTCGGCGCCACGGCGGCGGGCCCGTCCGGCGGGGAGGTCCTCGGCTTCCTGGCCGTGGCGGTCCACACCGAGACCCCGACCGCCGCCCTCCGCGAGATGATCTACGCCTATCCGACCTTCCACCGCGCCATCGAGCCGGCCCTGGCCGACCTCGCCGCGCAGGCGCGGGGAGAGTGAGGCGGCGGCGGGATCGGGCAGGATCGTGGGCATGAACCGGCTCAAGGACGCGACCAGCCCGTACCTGCTCCAGCACGCCGGCAACCCGGTGGACTGGTGGGAGTGGAGCGACGAGGCGCTCGCCGAGGCGCGTCGGCGCGACGTCCCCGTCCTGCTCTCCGTGGGCTACGCCGCCTGCCACTGGTGCCACGTCATGGCGCACGAGTCGTTCGAGGACGGCGAGACCGCGCGGGTCATGAACGAGTTGTTCGTGAACATCAAGGTCGACCGGGAGGAGCGCCCGGACATCGACGCCGTCTACATGGAGGCGACCCAGGCCATGACGGGCCAGGGCGGTTGGCCGATGACGGTGTTCATGACCCCGGAGGGGCATCCGTTCTACTGCGGGACGTACTTCCCGCGGGCGCAGTTCCGGGCGCTGCTGCAGGCCGTCCACAAGGCGTGGGCCGAGCAGCGCGACGAGGTCGCCAAGCAGGGGCGGCAGGTCGTCGAGGCCCTGACCTCGCGCGGGTCCGGCCTCGGCGGGTCGGAGGCGCCCGGCGACCGGGTGCTCGCGCACGCGGTGAAGGTGCTCGCGCGTTCCTACGACGAGCGTCGCGGCGGGTTCGGCGGCGCCCCCAAGTTCCCGCCGTCGATGGTGCTGGAGTTCCTGCTGCGCCATCACGCGCGCACGGGCGACGAGGAGTCGCTGGCGATGGCGTCCGGCACGCTGGAGGCGATGGCCCGGGGCGGGATGTACGACCAGCTCGGGGGCGGGTTCGCGCGGTACTCGGTCGACGCCGGGTGGGTCGTCCCGCACTTCGAGAAGATGCTCTACGACAACGCCCTGCTGGCGCGGGTGTACGCGCACTGGTGGCGGCTCACGGGCAACCCGTCCGCGCGGCGGGTGGCGCTGGAGACGTGCGACTGGATGCTGCGCGACCTGCGCACCGACCAGGGCGGCCTCGCCTCGGCGCTGGACGCCGACAGCGAGGGCGTCGAGGGCAGGTACTACGTGTGGACGCCCGAGCAGCTGCGGGAGGTGCTCGGGGACGAGGACGGCGCGTTCGCCGAGACCCTCTTCGAGGTGACCGGGACGTTCGAGCACGGCTCGTCCGTCCTGCAGCTCCTGCGCGACCCCGACGATGCCGGGCGGTACGAGCGCGTCCGGACCGCGCTGCTGGCGGCGCGCGCGCAGAGGGTCCCTCCCGCGCGGGACGACAAGGTGGTGGCGGCCTGGAACGGGCTCGCCATCGCGGCGCTGGCCGAGTGCGGCGCGCTGTTCGACCGGCCCGACCTCGTCCGGGCGGCCGAGGAGGTCGCGCGGCTCCTGGTGGAGGTGCACCTCCGGGACGGGCGGCTGGCCCGCACTTCCAAGGACGGGGCGGCCGGAGCGAACGCCGGCGTCCTGGAGGACTACGCCGACGTGGCGGAGGGGCTGCTCGCCCTGCACGCGGTCACCGGCGATCCGCACCACGTGCGGCTGGCCGGCGAGCTGCTGAACACCGTCCTCGAACGGTTCGCCGACGGGGCCGGCGGCTTCTTCGACACGGCCGACGACGCCGAGCGGCTGTTCCGGCGCCCCCAGGACCCGACCGACAACGCGACGCCGTCGGGGCAGTTCGCGGCGGCGGGGGCGCTGCTGTCGTTCGCCGCGCTGACCGGGTCCGACTGGCACCGGCAGTCGGCGGAGGACGCGCTGGCGCCGGCGGGGACGCTCGCCGAGGAGCACGCGCGGTTCGCGGGCTGGGGCCTCGCCGCGGCGGAGGCCCGCGCCGCGGGACCGGTCGAGATCGCGGTGGTCGGCGACCCGGACGACGTGCGCACCCGCGCGCTGCACCGCACCGCGCTCATGGCGGTCGCGCCGGGCGCGGTGGTGAGCGTCGGCGGACCGGACGCCGAGGGGGTGCCGCTGCTGGAGGGGCGGGGCCTGGTGGACGGGGAGCCGGCCGCGTACGTCTGCCGCGGGTTCGTCTGCCGCCTTCCTGTGACGACCCAGGCGGACCTGAACCGCGAGCTGCGCGGGCAATTGGACTGACGATCCACTTTGTGGCAACGTGACCTTGATCTCAGACACGCGGACTGTTACTACTGAGTAACTGGAACGTGCCTGACCCAATGGAGCCGGGCGGACGAGGCTGTCCCGTGGCGCCCCGGGTATCTGGACGGTGGCCGACCATCTGAGTCATAGTCGTGTCCTGTACGCGGTCAGGGAGCCGGTGCAAGGCGACATCGAGGGAGTGTGCCAGTGGGCAAGCCGAACCGCCGGGTCCTTCCGACGATCATCGGCGTCTCCGTGCTGACGACGCTCGCGGCCAACGTCGCCGTCCTCGTCGCGCACGACGACGGCCCGGCGCAGGGGCGGCGCGGCGAGCAGCGCGCCCGGTTCGTGGCGGCCTCCGGCAGCACCGGCCTGTCGCCCGCGGCGGTCGCGCCGCTCGGCAGGAGGCTCACCCCGCACGTCCTCGTGGCCGCCCCCTCCACGCTCCCGGCCGAGTTCGTCCAGAAGGTCCGCGGCGCCAAGGGCGTGAAGGGCGTCGAGGTCGTCGACGCGGTGCAGGGCATGGTCGCGGGCAAGCGCGTCGGCCTGATGGGCGTCGACCCGTCCACGTTCCGCAACTACACGCCGAAGCCGACCGCCAAGTCGGACGCCCTCTGGCGCAACGTCGCCTCCGGCGACGTCGCCATCTCGTTCACGATGGGCAGCGACGGCGGCGTCAGGCTCGGCAGCCAGGTGCCGGTCGGCGGCAGGCAGCACCAGTCGCAGCTGCGGGTCGGTGCGTACGCGACGATGGGCATCAGCGACGTCGACGCGGTCATCTCGCACACCACCGCGCAGGCCCTCGGGCTGCCCACGGGCAACGCGATGCTGGTCAGCGTCCCGAAGAAGGCGCCGAAGACGTTCATCAAGAAGCTGCGCAAGGCGCTGCCCAAGGGCGCCAAGGCCGTCGCGGTCAACCCCGAGATCGACTTCCCGAGGTCCGGGAACGTGCCCGCCGCGGGCGGCCAGGTCATGACGGCCGGCCAGGTCCGCACGGTGATCAAGGCGGCCTACACCCGGCTCGGCTGGCCGTACGTGTGGGGCGGCGAGTCCGAGGCCGAGGGCGGCTACGACTGCTCCGGCCTGATGCAGTACGCGTTCGCCAGGGCCGGCATCCGGTTGCCCCGCGTCGCCGCCGACCAGGCCCGTGTCGGCTGGGTCCTCCCCTACAGCAAGGCCGAGCCCGGCGACATGCTCATCTGGGCCAACGACCCGACCGCGCCCGGCTACATCTCGCACATCGCCCTCTACCTGGGCCAGGGCAAGATGCTGGCGGCCCCGCGGACGGGCACCGTGGTGCAGGTCCAGAACGTCTACACCCGGAACATGCGCGGCGCCGTCCGAGTCAGCCCCAAGATGGCCGCCGCCCTGACCCGCTGACCGCCGAGGCCGGCCCGCACCGGGAGCGACGAAGAACCCCAGGTCGCGGCCCGGCGAGCCTGGCGCGGAGCCGGTGGGGGCTGTAATTTTGATTACATGAATACGAGCGAAGCGGCGGAGCAGCTGCGCGGCTGGTTCACCGGGCGGCTCCCCGAGGAGTGGTTCGAGGGCGCGCCGGAGGTCGTCGTCGACCGCGAGGAGGTCGCGGTCGTCGGCGCGCTGCCCCTCCCGGCCGCCGCGGCCGAGGCGTCCGGCGCCGAGCGCGCGGGCCTCGTCGCCGGGCACGTCCAGCGCTTCCGCGACCAGACCCGCGACCGGCGGATCGCCATCGCCCGGGAGGCCGAGCAGCGCTTCGGCCGCAAGATCTCCTGGGGCGTGGAGTGCGGCGGCGAGCGGGAGATGTTCACCACCCTGTCGGTGCCGGTGATGACGCGGCTGCGGCAGCCCGAGCGCCGCGTCCTCGACACGCTCGTGGAAGCGGGGGTCGCCCGCAGCCGCAGCGACGCGCTCGCCTGGTGCGTCAGGCTCGTCGGCAAGAACACCGACGAGTGGCTCGCGGAGCTGCGCAGCGCCCTGCAGCACGTCGAGCGCGCCCGCGCCGCCGGCCCGCAGGCCTGACCGCCGGGCCCCGGCCGCGAGGGCCGGGGGCGAGCATTACCCGATCTCGATGGTCACTGGGTGTGATCATGGTGCCGACCTCCCCTAACGTACTCGCAGAGCGGGCCGGACGGGGGCGGGAGGTGCACGGATGCCAGGGCTGCGCTGCCTGGACGGGTCCGACCTCGCGGTGGTCCCGGTCGCCTCGCTCGACCGCGGCGGCACCCCGTTCGAGATCACCCTCGAGCTGTGGCGCGACGGCGAGTCGTTCGGGGCGGTGGGGGAGCGGTGCGGGTACTTCCTGGCCGGGCTCGCCGCCCGGGTCGCCGCCGCCCGGTCCGAGGAGTCCCCGCAGGCGGCCCGCTGGCCCGATCCCGACGACCGCTTCCCCGAGCCGGCCCCCGCCGACACCGCCCGCGAGCCCGAGCTGTTCATGTTCCGCTACCGCGACCGGGGCGACGTGATCAGCACCGGCGAGCTGCGCTGCTCGCTGCGCACGTCCTCGATGTGGGTCGGCCGCCACCAGTCCGCGGCGGGCCGGTGGCGGGTCGCGCGGCGCGCCGTGGTCGAGGCGTGGGGCGCGGGCGGCCGCGGCGTCCGCGCCGTGCTCACCTCGGGGGAGCTGGCGCGGTTTCTGGGCGATCTGCTCGCCGAGGCGGACCGGGCCGGAGCAGGCCATCCACCGCGCCTGGCCCGTCCGGCGCGTTAGCCTGGCATACGGGAACGGTGGGAGAAGTGTCGCCGCCGGGCCATAATTGAGCGACTTTCCGCCAGGGTCGGTCGCTCGAAGGGAAGCCCACATGCGGGTTCGGCGTACGGGAGAGCCGCGCACCAGGTCGGCGCGCGGCGCGCGGAGGGACGGCGTGCGCCGGCGCCCCTCCGAGGGCGGGCGGCTGGTCTCCGCCCTCCGCCGCAGCGGCCCGTACGCGGCCGTCCGCGACGCCGTCTACCGGATGTACGAGCGGCGCGTCGAGGCCGAGCTGCCCGCCGAGGTCACACCCCGGCACGTCGGCGTGATCCTGGACGGCAACCGGCGCTGGGCCAGGTCGATGGGGCTGGCCGACGTCAACTCCGGCCACCAGCGCGGCGCCCAGAAGATCTCCGAGCTGCTCCAGTGGAGCGCGGAGGCCGGCGTCGAGCACGTCACGCTGTGGCTGCTGTCGACCGACAACCTCAACCGGCCCGCCGCCGAGCTGGAACCGCTCCTGGCGATCATCGAGAACACCGTCCGCAAGCTCGCCGAGGACGGCTGGCACGTCAAGCCCGTCGGCGCGCTCGACCTCCTGCCCGATAAGACCGCCCGCGTCCTGAAAGATGCGGGTGAGGCCACATCGGGGGCACCCGGCCTGATTGTGAACGTCGCGGTTGGGTATGGAGGTAGGCGTGAGATCGCTGATGCGGTGCGCTCTCTGCTCATCGAGCAGGCGAGTCGTGGCACCAGCATCGAGGAACTCGCCGAGGTCCTCGACGTGGAGCACATCGCGGAGCATCTCTACACGCGCGGCCAGCCGGACCCGGACCTGGTCATCCGCACCTCGGGAGAGCAGCGTCTCTCCGGCTTCATGCTCTGGCAGAGCGCCCACTCGGAGTTCCACTTCTGCGAGGTCCATTGGCCGGACTTCCGCAAGGTGGACTTCCTCCGGGCCATGCGCTCCTACGCCGCGCGGCACCGGCGCTACGGTACCTGACAGTCCTCCGCGGACCACCGCCCCTGCGCGGGCGGACCTGCGCGCCACCGGCAGTTCCCCCATATCCAGGGAGATCGAGTGGCCACAACCTCCGCGCGCCGTCCCGACTCGTCCGGGAATCCCTCCGGAACCACGGTTCCGGCGGTTTCCGGGGGGAGTGGGGGGTCGTCCCCCCACAGTGAACCGGAAACCTCTGGGGACTTGGGGGGCGCTGCTCCCGGCAGGGAACCGGACCGGCGCACGTACGTCCTGGACACCAGCGTCCTGCTCGCCGATCCGGGGGCGATGACCCGGTTCGCGGAGCACGAGGTCGTACTCCCGATCGTCGTCATCTCCGAGCTGGAGGCCAAGCGGCACCACCCGGAGCTCGGCTACTTCGCCCGGCAGGCCCTGCGGACGCTGGACGACCTGCGCCTGCGGCACGGGAGGCTCGACGAGCCGGTCTCGGTCGAGGGGCCGCTCGGCGACCAGGGCGGATCGCTCCGCGTCGAGCTGAACCACGCCGACCCGAGCGTCCTGCCGGACGGGTTCCGGCTCGGCGACAACGACACCCGGATCCTGTCGGTGGCCGCGTGGCTGGCCCGCGAGGGCCGCGACGTCGTGCTGGTCTCCAAGGACCTGCCGATGCGGGTGAAGGCGTCCGCGGTCGGGCTGCCCGCCGAGGAGTACCGCGCGGAGCTGGCCGTCGTGGAGTCCGGCTGGACCGGGATGCGCGAGCTGGAGGTGCCGGCCGGGGCGATCGAGGAGCTGTACGACGCGGGGAGCGCCGACCTGGAGGAGGCGCGGGACCTGCCGTGCCACACGGGGCTGCGGCTGCTGTCGGAGCGCGGCTCGGCCCTCGGGCGCGTCCAGCCCGACAAGTCGGTGCGGCTGGTGCGCGGCGACCGCGAGGTGTTCGGGCTGCGCGGCCGGTCCGCCGAGCAGCGGATCGCGCTGGACCTGCTGATGGACGAGGACGTCGGCATTGTCTCGCTCGGCGGTCGGGCCGGCACCGGCAAGTCGGCGCTCGCCCTGTGCGCGGGGCTGGAGGCCGTCCTGGAGCGGCGGCAGCACCGCAAGGTCGTGGTGTTCCGCCCCCTGTACGCGGTCGGCGGCCAGGAGCTCGGCTATCTGCCGGGCTCGGAGAACGAGAAGATGTCGCCGTGGGCGCAGGCCGTCTACGACACCCTCTCGGCGGTGACGACGCCGGAGGTCGTCGACGAGGTCGTGGACCGTGACATGTTGGAGGTCCTGCCGCTCACGCACATCCGGGGCCGCTCGCTGCACGACTCGTTCGTGATCGTGGACGAGGCGCAGTCGCTGGAGCGCGGCGTGCTGCTCACCGTCCTGTCGCGGATCGGCTCCGGGTCGCGGGTCGTGCTGACCCACGACGTGGCCCAGCGCGACAACCTGCGCGTCGGCAGGCACGACGGGGTCGCGGCTGTGGTGGAGCGGCTGAAGGGCCATCCGCTCTTCGCGCACGTGACGCTGACCAGGTCGGAGCGCTCGCCGATCGCGGCGCTGGTGACCGACATGCTCGGTGACGTCGGGGTCTAGGGCCCGGCGAAGTGAGAACCCCGGCGGGCCGTGACGGGCCGCCGGGGTTCTCGCGTCTCAGAACGTCGTCGTCCTTCCTACGGAGGGTGATCGCTAAACCTCGCTGGGTAGGAATGTGGCGAAGGTCACAGTAGCTGTGATCTGAACGGAGATCCGCAGGTCCGTACCGGTTTTCGGGGTCCTCGCGGCCGGGTTGACAACGGGCCCGCAAGGCCCATTCGTCTCGTTTTGGTTGCGAAGCAGCCCTCGGCCTCGGGCATTGTGTCTCCCCGTAAGCACCCCCAGTGCGGTGCCAGGCCGGAGCGCGGCCCCCAGAACGCGCGCGCCGTGCCGGGCGCCGTCCCGCGTCCGGGGTCGCCGAGCGACGGCGGCCGGCCGGGCCGGGGTGGAAACAGTTCGTGCGCGTGTCCATGCGCGTGCGACCGTCGGAAGGACCGCCTTGTACGGAGACCGCCCCGGGTCCCCTAGGCGAGACGATCGACAGAGCTTCGACTCCCGGCAGCCGCTGGCCCCCGCCCAGGCCCAGGCGCCCGACCTCTCCGCGGAGGGGCTGGAGGCGCCGCACGAGGACGACGTGCGCGTGGCGGGCACCGCCCCCCGCGCGGGCGCCCCGGCGGGCGACACGCTCGGGCTCCAGCCCTTCCAGGAGCCGCCGCACGCCGGCGCCTCCGCCGGCGGTCCCGGCGACGAGATCTCCTCCGCGCAGGGCGCGCCCCGCCGCACCGCCCGCAAGGGCGGCTCGCGCGGGCGCGGCGGCAAGCGGATCGCGGTCGTCGCCGCGGGCGCCGCCGTCGTGCTCGGCGGGGGCGCGGTCGCCGCGTTCGCGCTGACCGGCGGCTCGGGCGACGGGGGCACGCAGACCGTCGAGCCGGCCAAGCAGCTCGCCGACGCCGCCGCGCCGCCGAAGATCGACCCCAAGGTGCTCGAGCAGCAGCGCAAGAAGCTGGCGCTCGACCGCGCGTCCCGCGCGGCCCGCCAGGACGGCGGCAAGGGCCCGTCCCTGCTGCCCAAGGGCAAGCCGATCCCGACCAAGACGCCGGAGAAGAAGAAGAGCGGCTCCTCGGGCGGCGGCCCGACGGGCGACCCGGTGCCGGCGGGGGAGGCCCAGAGGATCGCCAAGCGGCTGATGCCCAGCTACGGCTTCAGCGGCAGCGGCGAGTTCGGCTGCCTGGTGAACCTGTGGAACAAGGAGAGCCACTGGAACACCCACGCGGCCAACCCCTCGGGCGCGTACGGCATTCCGCAGGCTCTGCCCGGCTCCAAGATGGCCAGCGCCGGCCCCGACTGGCAGAACAACGCCACCACCCAGATCAAGTGGGGCCTCGGCTACATCAAGAACCGCTACGGCAAGCCGTGCGGCGCGTGGTCGCACTCGCAGTCCGTCGGCTGGTACTGACCCGGCCCGGCGCGTCCCGGACGCCTGTGGGGCGTCTGGGACGCGCGGCGGCGCCCTGCGGCCCCCGGGCCCGGCGCCGCCGGGCTCAGCCGTCCGCGGCGGCCTTCCGCCCGGTGCCGTTCCCGCGCTCCGCGCCCGTCATCCGCAGCACGTCGAGGGCCTCGTCCAGCTGCTCGACCGTCAGCCTTCCCTCGTCGACGTAGCCGCGCTCCAGCACGACCTCCCGGATCGTCCTGCGCTCACTGAGCGCCTGCTTGGCGACCTTCGCCGCCTCCTCGTACCCGATGTAGCGGTTCAGCGGCGTCACGATCGACGGTGAGGACTCGGCGTACTCGCGCATGCGGTCCACGTCGGCCTCGATGCCGTCCACGCAGCGGTCGGCGAGCAGCCGGGACGCGTTCGCCAGCAGGGTCACCGACTCCAGCACGTTGCGGGCGAGCATCGGCAGCATCACGTTCAGCTCGAAGCTCCCCGACGCGCCGCCGAACGCCACGGCCGCGTCGTTGCCGATGACCTGCGCGGCGACCTGCGCCACCGCCTCGGGGATCACCGGGTTCACCTTCCCGGGCATGATCGACGAGCCCGGCTGCAGGTCGGGCAGCCGGATCTCGGCGAGTCCGGCGCGCGGCCCCGAGCCCATCCAGCGCAGATCATTGGCGATCTTGCTGAGGCTCACCGCGATCGTGCGCAGCGCCCCGCTCGCCTCCACCAGGCCGTCCCGCGCGCCCTGCGCCTCGAAGTGGTCGCGGGCCTCGGTCAGCGGCAGCCCGGTGGCCCGCGCGATCTCGGCGATGACGCGGGCGGCGAAGCCGTCGGGAGCGTTGATGCCGGTACCGACCGCGGTACCGCCGAGCGGGAGCTCCGCCAGCCGCGGCAGGACGGCCTCCAGCCGCTCCGCGCCGTGCGCCGCCTGCGCGGCGTACCCGCCGAACTCCTGCCCGAGCGTCACCGGCGTCGCGTCCATCAGATGGGTCCGGCCGGACTTGACCGCGGTCGCGTACTCCCCGGCCTTGCGCGCGAGCGCGGCCTCCAGATGCCGCAGCGCGGGGACCAGATCGTTCACGACGGCCCCGGTAGCCGCGATGTGGATGGACGACGGGAACACGTCGTTGGACGACTGTGAGGCGTTCACGTGGTCGTTGGGGTGGACGGGGCGGCCGAGCCGCTCCTGCGCCAGGGTCGCCACGACCTCGTTGGCGTTCATGTTGGACGACGTCCCCGACCCGGTCTGGAACACGTCGATCGGGAACTGGTCGTTCCACCGCCCGTCCGCGACCTCGCGGGCGGCCTCGGCGATCGCGCCGGCGAGGTCCTCGTCGAGGACCCCCAGCTCGGCGTTGACGACCGCCGCGGCGGCCTTGATCTGGCCGAGCGCGGCGATGTGCGCGGCCTCCAGCGGCCGCCCCGAGATCGGGAAGTTCTCCACCGCGCGCTGGGTCTGGGCCCGCCACTTGGCCGCGGCCGGCACCCGGACCTCGCCCATGGAGTCGTGCTCGACCCGGTACTCCTGCTCGCCCATGGAACGCCTCCCACTCGACTTCGCCGGCCGCCGTCGTCCATGGCAGCCCGGTCGGTGGCTCACGCATTCCCGCGTGAGGCGCGGATCACTCCTTGGTGAGCGTGTAGTTCTGCCGCTCGCCCGGCTTGCCCGCGGGCTTCTGCCGCCCGTTCACCCACACGTCGCAGGCGGACGCGTCGTAGACGACCGCGTTGATGCGGGGCTGGTCGTACCGGCGCGCGTCGCCCTTGCGGAGCGTCTCGTCGCTGAGCACGGTGGTCGCGGCACCGGGCGCCGACACGAAGATCTTGCAGGAGTCGGTGCGGGCCCGGACGACCAGCGTGCTGGTCGCGGCGCCGGGCGGCGCGGCGGCCTGGGCGGTGGTGCCCGCCGGGCTGGACGGGCCGGCGGTGGGGGAGGGGCCCGGGCTCTCGCGCATCATGCCGACGATGAGGGCGGTGGCGCCGATGCCGCAGGAGGCGACGGTCGCGCCGATCAGCCCGATCACGACCATCAGCCGGTAGCGGGGGGTCGGCGCGCGGCGCCCGGAGCGGGGGCCCGCCATGGCCCGTTCGAGCCGGTCGACGGCGCGGGCGTGGCTGAGCCGCCGGGTCGGGTTCTTCTCCAGCAGCCCGGTGATGACGGGCGCGAGGGCGCCGGCGTTCTGCGGGGCGGGGGTCGACTCGTTCGCCAGCGCGGACAGCGTCGCCATGACGTTCTCGCGCTCGAACGGTGGGCGGCCCTCCAGCGCCGCGTAGAGGGTCGCGCCGAGCGACCACAGGTCGGAGCGCGGGGTGGCCTTCTCCCCGGCGGCGACCTCGGGCGCCACGTAGGCGGGCGAGCCCATGAAGTGGCCCGTCTTGGTGAGGCTCGCCGAATCGGAGGAGAACGCGAGCCCGAAGTCGGTGAGGACGACGCGGTCGCCGTCCAGCAGCACGTTGCTCGGCTTCAGGTCGCGGTGCACGATCCCGGCCTTGTGCGCGGTGTTGAGGGCGTCCAGGAGGGCGCGGCCGATGTGCGCGACGCGCTCGGGCGGCAGCGGCCCCGAGCGCTCGATGAGCTGTTCGAGGCTGGGCGCCTCGATCATCTCCATCACGATCCAGGGACGGCCCTGTTCGATGACCACGTCGTAGACCTCGACGATGGAGTGCGTGCGCAGCTGTGCGGGCGCGCGCGCCTCCCGGAGGGTACGACGGTAGAAGACCACCCGGTCGTCCTCGGCGAGGTTGTCGGGGAGCCGCAGTTCCTTGATCGCGACGGCGCGGTCGAGGAGCTCGTCGTGCCCCCGCCACACGGTGCCGTTGGCACCCTGACCGATCTCCGAGACCAGCCGGTAGCGCGTCGCTAGCACGAGGCGCTCTGACTGAGACATGGCGGAAAAGATACCGGAGTGGCCCGGCGGTCATTGGGGAGACTTCGCTACCAATTCGGATTTTGGCCCAATACTGTGACCTACTGCCTAGGAACCTCCGGGGACCGCCCGCCGGCGGCCCCCGGTCCGGGCCGCCGGCGGACGGTCCTCAGCGCCTGCCGATGGTGAGGACGGGCCCGGTGGTGTCGGCGAAGAAGTCCTCGCCCTTGTCGTCCACCACGATGAACGCCGGGAAGTCCTCGACCTCGATCTTCCAGACGGCCTCCATGCCGAGCTCCGGGTACTCCAGGACCTCGACCTTCTTGATGCAGTCCTGCGCGAGCCGCGCCGCCGGCCCGCCGATCGAGCCGAGGTAGAACCCGCCGTGCTCCTTGCATGCGTCGGTGACCTGCTTGGACCGGTTGCCCTTGGCCAGCATGACCAGGGAGCCGCCCGCGGCCTGGAACTGCTCGACGTAGGAGTCCATCCGGCCGGCGGTGGTCGGCCCGAACGAGCCCGACGCGTAGCCCTCGGGCGTCTTGGCGGGGCCCGCGTAGTAGACGGCGTGGTCGCGCAGGTACTGGGGCATCGGCTCGCCGGCGTCCAGCCGCTCCTTGATCTTCGCGTGCGCGATGTCGCGGGCCACGACCAGCGGGCCGGTCAGCGACAGCCGCGTCCTGACCGGGTACCTGGTCAGCTCGGCGCGGATCTCCGCCATCGGCCGGTTCAGGTCGATCTTGACGACGGTGTCGTCCAGGTGCTCGTCGGTGGTGTCGGGCAGGTACCGCGCGGGGTCGGTCTCCAGCCGCTCCAGGAACACGCCCTCCGCGGTGATCTTGCCGAGGGCCTGCCGGTCGGCGCTGCACGAGACCGCGATCGCGACCGGGCAGGACGCGCCGTGCCGCGGCAGCCGGACCACCCGCACGTCGTGGCAGAAGTACTTGCCGCCGAACTGCGCCCCGATGCCGAGCTTCTGCGTCAGCTCGAACACCTGGAGCTCAAGCTCCAGGTCGCGGTACCCGTGCCCGAGCGGCGAGCCCTCGGTGGGCATGGCGTCCAGGTAGTGGGCCGAGGCGTACTTCGCGGTCTTCAGCGCGTACTCGGCGGACGTCCCGCCGACCACGATCGCCAGGTGGTACGGCGGGCACGCGGCGGTGCCGAGCGAGCGGATCTTCTCCTCCAGGAAGGACATCATCCGCTTGGGGTTCAGGACGGCCTTGGTCTCCTGGTAGAGGAACGACTTGTTGGCGCTGCCGCCGCCCTTGGCCATGAACAGGAACTTGTAGGCCTCGCCGGGCGCCGCGTACAGCTCGATCTGCGCGGGCAGGTTCGAGCCGGTGTTCTTCTCGTCCCACATCGTCACCGGCGCCATCTGCGAGTAGCGCAGGTTCAGCCTCGTGTAGGCGTCGTACACGCCCTGCGAGATGTGCCTCTCGTCGTCGCCGTCGGTCAGGACGTGCTGACCGCGCTTGCCCATGACGATCGCGGTGCCGGTGTCCTGGCACATCGGCAGGACGCCGCCGGACGCGATGCCCGCGTTCTTCAGCAGGTCCAGCGCGACGAACCGGTCGTTCGGGGACGCCTCGGGGTCGTCCAGGATCCGGCGGAGCTGGGCCAGGTGGGCCGGCCGCAGCAGGTGGGCGATGTCGCGCATGGCGGTCTCGGTGAGCAGCCGCAGAGCCTCCGGCTCGACCTGCAGGAACGTCCGGCCGTTCGCCTCGAACGTCGAGACGCCCTCCGAGGTCAGGAGCCGGTAGTCGGTCTCGTCCGGGCCGAGCGGGAGCAGGTCGGTGTAGGAGAACTCAGGCATCTCAGGCAGATCCTCGCGCGATTCCGATGGGGGCCGGATCACAGGTTACGGGCTCGCCCGGCGCGGGCTCACGGGGGGAGACCCGGGCCCGCAGCCCCACCACGACGCCCGCGGCGACCAGTGCGGCCCCCGCCAGATCGGCCGGTTCCGGCCGGTCGATGCCGAGCACCACGGTCGTGACGACCGCGCTGACCGGGATCATCCCCGCGAACAACCCGGCGCGGTCGGCCCCGAGGCGTCCGATGGCGTCGTACCAGAGCAGGAACGCGATCGTGGTGACCACGATCGTCAGGTAGGCGAAGCCGGCCAGCTCGCCGGGGGTCGGGACGGGCAGCAGCCCCGTCCCGTCCGCGGCCAGGCCGACCGCCAGCAGCATCGGCGCGGCCAGCGCGGCGGAGTAGGCGGAGACCCGCAGCGGCCCGATGCGCGGCAGCAGCGGGACGGCCAGCAGGGAGAAGCACACCTCCCCGGCGAGGGCCCCGAGGGAGAGCAGCAGCCCGCGGGCGCTGCCGCTGCCGAGGCCGTTCGCGAGGCCCGCCCCGGCCGTCACCACGCAGGCCGCCACGATGATCGCCGGGGCCGGGCGGCGGCCGTCCAGCAGCGGCCCGACCACCGCCAGCACGACCGGCACCGCCGCGATCACCGTGCCGATGGTCGCCGGGCTCGTGTCGCGGGTCGCCGCCACGATGCAGACGTTGAACGCGACCAGCCCCGTCGCCGCCAGCGCCGCCAGCAGCAGCCAGTCGCGCGCGGCGGGCCGGCGCGCGGGCCCTCCGGCGAAGCGGGCCACGGCCAGCAGGACCAGGGCGGCGACGGCGTACCGGACCGCCTGGCCGCCGAAGACGGGGTAGCCGGAGATGGTCGCTGAGACGGCCGTCAGCGTGCCGACGATGGACATCGCGACGCAGGCGCCCGCCATGCCGCGTTTGTGGGAGGTGTTCATGGACCGAACGCTAGGAGGCGGTTGGTCCACTGGACAGAGCCAATCAATCCCCTGAAAGGGGGACCAATACCCTCTCCGTGACGTCAACCCCACCTCTTGACGCTGAGAGTCATGTGACCGACCTTCATCTTCCACTCGACCGGTCCGCCGGCCGGCTGGCCGCGCAGATCGCCGCCGGCTTCCGCGCGGCGGTGCGCACCGGTCGGCTGACCGCCGGGACCCGGCTGCCGTCGAGCCGCGATCTGGCCCGCGACCTGGACGTCTCACGCGGCGTCGTCGTCACCGCCTACGAGCAGCTCACCGCCGAGGGCTTCCTGATCGCGCGGCGCGGCGACGGCACCCGCATCGCGCCGCTGGCCCGCCCCGACGAGGGGACCGCGCCCCCGTCCCGGCCGCCGGCCGCGCCCCGCCCGGCCGAGACCTGGCCGGAACCCGAGGTCCTGTACGACCTGTCCCTGGGCCGCCCGGACCTGTCGGCGTTCCCCCGCGAGCGCTGGATCGCCGCCGCCCGCGCCGCGCTGCGCACCCTGCCGCACGACGCGCTCGCCTACCCCGACCCCGCGGGCGTCCCGGACCTGCGCGCCGAGCTGGCGTCCTACCTCGGCCGGGTGCGCGCCGCGCACGCCGACCCGGACCGGACAGTGATCATGAACGGGGTGGCGCACGGCCTGTCGGCCCTGCTCGGGCTGCTGCGCGCCGACGGCCTCACCACGCTCGCCGTCGAGGACCCGGCCAGCGTCCGGCAGCTGCCGATGCTGGCGGCCGCCGGGATGCGCCTCGTCCGCATCCCGGTGGACGGCGAGGGCATCGACGTCGCGGCGCTCGCCCGCACCCACGCGCGCGCCGTGCTCGTCACGCCCGCGCACCAGTACCCGACCGGGGTCGTGCTGTCGCCCGCGCGCCGCGCCGAGCTGATCGCCTGGGCGCGCGACGCGGACGGCCTGATCCTGGAGGACGACTACGACGCCGAGTTCCGCTACGACCGCGACCCCGTCGGCTGCCTCCAGGGTGTCGAGCCCGACAGGGTCGTCCTCTTCGGCTCGGTCAGCAAGTCCCTGGCCCCCGCCCTCCGCCTGGGCTGGGCCGTCGCGCCGCCGTCGCTGGCCGAACGCCTGCGGGAGCACCGCGCCTACACCGACCACGGCGCCCCCGTCCTGGAGCAGCACGCGCTGACCGAGTTCCTGCGCGGCGGGGGCTACGACCGGCATCTGCGCACCATGCGGAGGCGCTACCGCGCCCGGCGCGATGCCCTCGTCGGCGCGCTCTCCGAGAATCTGCCCGGCGCGAGGGTTCACGGCGTCTCAGCGGGCATCCACCTCTACGTGGAACTGCCGGGCGGGTGCGACGAGGACGAGGTCGTGGACCGGGCCGCGCGCGCCGGCGTGGCGGTCGAGGGCGCCCGCGGGATGTGGTCGCCGCGCCGCGCGGACGAGGCGCCCCCCGCGCTCGTCCTCGGCTACGCGGGCCTCACCGAGCCCCGCCTGGTCAAAGCCGCGCAACTGCTGGGACAGGCGGTTGCTCACGGTGATGGAGGGTAGGAACAGCTTCCCCGGTGTAGGAGGAATGGATGAGTCTGGAAGAGGCCGCGCGGCAGTTGAAGATGGCGGGCCACGACGCGCAGGTGGCCTTCGACTGTGTCGGTCTGGGCGACCTCGAACGGGCGCAGGAGCACGCCGTGACGCTCCGGGCCGCGGCCGACGCCGCCGAGGTGGCACTGGCCCAAGCACTGAAGGACATGACCCCCGAAGAAGCCCAGAACGAGGGCGAACGCGCCGTCACGGCCCTGGCCGAAGACGCGTGAAGGAGGGTCTGCCCAGAGGCCGTCCCCTGGGCAGACCCACTTTCAGGCCATGGGGCGTTCCATCGCGGGAGCGTCGGGACGGGCGCCTTCTACCGGCTTCGGGTTGAAGCCCTTCGCCGTGGCGAAGACGACCAGGACCAGCAGGGTCGGGATGATGAAGGCCAGGCGCAGGCCGTGGTCGGCGCTCAGCGGGGCGATGGCGCCGACCACGGCGGCTCCGAGGACGAAGCCCACGTAGTTGAAGATGTTCACGCGGGAGACGGCGACGCCGAGGCCGGTCGGGTCGACGCGGCCGGCGGCGGAGAACGAGACCGGGGCGATCACGCTCAGGCCGAGGCCGGCGAGGGCGAACGCGGCGATGGCGACGGCGGCGTTGGGGGCGGCGACCACGCCGGCCATGCCGAGGATGCCGACCGCGCCGCCGATCCGCACGACGCGCACGGCGCCCGAACGGCGGACGGCGAGGTCGGCGACGGCGCGGCTGACGACCATGGTGACCTGGTAGGCGACGTAGCCGAGCGGGGCGACCCAGTCGCTCGCGGACAGCTCGTCGTCGAGGTACTTGGCGCCGTAGTTGGAGATCGCCGAGTCGGCCAGGTAGGCGACGGCCATCGCGGCGCCCACGACCAGGATCGGCCGCCACGGGACGCTGCGACCCGCCGCCTTCAGCTCCTCGGCGGTCGGGCCGTCCCCCTCCTCCGCGCGGCGGTAGAGGCGGCCGCCGGTGGCGAGCGAGGCGGCGACGCCCACGGCGGCGGCGATGGCGAAGCCGGTGAACAGCGACAGGTCGAGCTTGTTGGCGAGGGACGCCCACAGGCCGCCGAGGATCCCCGCGACGCTCCAGACGGCGTAGAAGCCGGTGATCAGGCTGATCCCGTAGCGGCGCTCGACGGCGATCGCCTGAGCGTTCATTGACGCGTCCACCGCGCCGACGAACAGGCCGAACGCGGCGACCGTCAGGTAGAGCGCGAGGTCGTTGTCGCCGGTGAGGCCGATCAGGGCGATCGTGACGGCCACGGCCGGCTGGGAGACCCGCAGCACCGGGCCGCTGCCGAGCCGCTGGAACAGCGCGCCGGAGACGACGCTCCCCACGCCCGCGACGAGCGGCACCATGAGCAGCACCAGCGACAGCGTGGCGTCGCTCAGGTGGTGCGCCTCCTGCATCTTCGGGACCTGTGTCACCAGTGAGGCGAAGCAGAGCCCCTGGACGGCGAACGCCGTGTACGCGGCGAACCGGGCCCTGCGGTCCCGGGCGGTGGTGGCCTCGCTCATGCGCCCCGACCTCTCTGGCTGCGCACCGTAAGAAGACGCAATGTGAAGAAGATTCGCGTCAGCGTAGGGACAGGGTACGCCCCAGGTCAATGGGCGGGGAGCCTCAGGCGATGAGCCGCCGGCGCATGCCGCGGACGGCGATCAGCCACATCAGCGCGGCGAACACCACCAGCGCGCCCAAGTGGCCGAGGTCGGCGAGCGGACGCAGGCCGAACACCGCGTCCCTGACCAGCTGCACGCAGTGGTACAGCGGGTTGAGGTGGGAGACCTTCTGCGCCCAGCCGGGCAGCGCGTCGACGGGGAAGAACGTCCCGGCGATCAGGAACAGCGGCGTCACCACGCCGGTGATCACGTAGTCGAACGAGTTGATCGACGGCACCACCGACGACGTCCACATGCCGAACAGGCCGAAGCCGAGCGCGGTGAAGAACGTCACGAACGGCACCAGCAGCATCCCGAACGCGGGGTCGAGGCCGAAGAACAGCGCCACCACCAGCGGCGTGCACGAGTAGATCGCCGACTTCGCCGCGATCCACAGCGCCTCGGCCGTCACCAGCTCGTGGACGTCCACGGGCGCGGCGAGCATCGCGTCGTAGGTGTGCTGGAACACGCGCCTGATGTAGCCGTTGAACATTCCCGGGAAGACCGAGGTGAACAGCGCCGCCGTCCCGACGACGCCGGTCGCGACGAAGTCCAGGTACCGGTAGTCGCCGATCATCGCGACCATCGAACCGAACCCGTAGCCGAAGGCCAGCAGGAAGAACGTCGGCTCCACCATCGAGGCGAACGACTGGGACTTCCAGTACCGCTTGTAGAGCGCCAGCTCGTGGCGCCAGATCCCGCGGACCGGGGCCGTCTCGAACCGGCGCAGGCGCGGCGCCCGCTCCACCTGGGCCGTCTCCGCCTGGGCGGTCATTCCACACGCTCCCCGGTCAGTACGACGAACACGTCCTCGAGGTTGGAGGCGCGGCGGACGCCGTCCGGGCCGAGGTCGTCCTCCAGCGAGGGCGGGATGGTCTCGGCCTTCAGCACCGAGACCGACGGCCCGGTCCGGCGGGTGGGCAGCCCGGCCGCCCTCGCCAGCCGCTCGACCTCCGCCAGCCGGTCCGGCGGCCCGTAGTGCTCGACGACCCGCTCGCCCGCGTACTCGGCGACCAGCGCCGACGGCGTGCCCCGCGCGATGACCCCGCCGTGCGACATCAGCGCGCACTCGTCGGCGAGGCGCTCGGCCTCCTCGATGTAGTGCGTCGACATCAGCACGGTCGTGCCCCCGGCGCGCAGCCCGTCGATCAGCCCCCACAGCTCGGCCCGCACCTGCGGGTCGAGGCCCACGGTCGGCTCGTCCAGCAGGACGAGCGCGGGCCGGTGCACCAGCCCCCGGGCGATCAGCAGCCGCCGCCGCATGCCGCCGGACAGATCGTCCACCTTGGTCAGCTGCCGCTCGGTGAGGTGCGCGAGCGCGAGGGCGTCGTCCACCGCCCGGCGGCGCTCCTTGCGCGGCACCCGGTACAGGTGCGCGAAGACCTCGAGGTTCTCGCGCGCGGTCAGCTCCTCGTCGAGGTTGTCCTGCTGCGGGACGACCCCCATCACGGCCCGCGCGCGCTTGGACTCGCGGGGCACGTCGAAGCCGAGCACGCGGATGGAGCCCTCGTCGGCGATCGCCTGCGCGGTCAGCATCCTCATCGTCGTCGACTTGCCGGCGCCGTTCGGGCCGAGCAGCCCCAGGCAGACCCCGGCGGGGACGTCGAGGTCGAGCCCGTTCACGGCGGTGAAGTCGCCGAACCGCTTCACGACGCCGCGCAGGCTGATCGCCGCCGCGCCGCTGCCCTCCCGGGCGGCCGCGAGCTGGGCACGCTGCAAGGTCATACCCTTCACACTAGGTACAGCGAGGGACGAATCCCTAAACGTTTTCCGGGCGGGGCCGTCCCCGCCGGCGGCTACCCTCTTCCTTGTGGACGTCCCCCATCGCCCGGCGGCCGAGAAGGTCACCAACGTGCGCGACCTCCGCGCGTCCGACGCCGACCGCGAACGCGTCGCCGCCGTCCTGGGCGAGGCCCTCGCGGACGGGCGGATCACCATCGAGGAGCACTCCGAGCGCACCTCCCGCGCCTACGCGGCCCGCACCCTGGGCGAGCTGACCGGCCTCACCGGCGACCTCAGCCCCGAGGAGGCGCAGCCCATCCTCGTGGACGACCGCCCGGTCTCGGTCTTCTTCGGCCGCACCCGCCGGGACGGGCGCTGGGTCGTCCCGGTCAAGCTCCCGATCCTCGCCCTCTTCGGGACGGTCGAGCTCGACCTGCGCGAGGCCGTCCTCCAGCGCCGCCACATCGTCGTCGACTCGCTGGTGCTCGGCGGCCGGATCCGCCTCCTCGTCCCCGAGGGCGTCCGCGTGGACGTCACGGGGCGCACCATCCTCAGCACCCGCGACCTGCGGGCCCGTCCCGCGCCCGAGGGCCCCACCATCGAGGTGGGCGGCACCATGATCTTCGGTTCGGTGCGGGCGCGCGCCCCGAGGCTCCCGCTGCGCACCCGCTTCCGCAACCGCCTGGGCCGCGGCCGGTAGGCCCGCGGGCCTACACCGCCGTGTCGAAGTTGATCGCGCTGTAGGCGCGGAGCTTGTTCAGCTGGTGCTCGCTGGAGACCGTCCGGATGGTGCCGCTGCGCGACCGCATGACCAGCGAGTGCGTGACCGCCGTGCCCTTGCTGTAGCGGACGCCGTCGACCAGCTCGCCGTCGGTGATCCCGGTCGCCGCGAAGAACACGTCGTCGGAGGTCACCAGGTCGTCGGTGGTGAGCACCTTGCCGAGCTCGTGCCCGGCGTCGGTCGCCTTGCGCCGCTCCTCGTCGTCCTGCGGCCACAGCCGGCCCTGGATCACCCCGCCGAGCGCCTTGATCGCGCACGCGGCGATGATGCCCTCCGGGGTGCCGCCGATGCCGAGCAGCAGGTCGACGCCGGTACCCGGCCGGGACGCCATGATCGCGCCGGCCACGTCGCCGTCCATGATGAACTTGATCCGCGCCCCGGCCTCCCGGACCTCCTTGACGATGCCCTCGTGGCGGGGCCGGTCCAGGATGCAGACCGTCACGTCGTGCGGCGAGGAGCCCTTGGCGCGGGCGATCGCGCGGATGTTGTCGGCGATCGGGCGCTCGATGTCGACGGCGTCGGCCGCCTCCGGACCCGTCACCAGCTTCTCCATGTAGAAGACGGCGGACGGGTCGAACATCGACCCGCGCGGCGCCACCGACAGCACCGCGATCGCGTTGCTCATGCCGAGCGCGGTCAGCCGGGTCCCGTCCACCGGGTCCACCGCGACGTCGCACTCGGCGCCGGAGCCGTCCCCGACCTCCTCGCCGTTGAACAGCATCGGCGCGTTGTCCTTCTCGCCCTCGCCGATCACGACGACGCCCCGCATCGACACCGTGTTGATCAGCTGGCGCATCGCGTTCACGGCGGCCCCGTCGGCGCCGTTCTTGTCCCCCCGCCCGACCCAGCGGGCGGCGGCCATGGCGGCGGCCTCGGTCACCCTGACCAGTTCCATCGCGAGGTTGCGGTCCGGTGCCGACGGCTCGGTGGCGAGAGGGGAGGAAACGGTGGTCTCATCGGACATGCGGGGCAGCCCCTTCGATCGGTGGTGCCTCGGATTCTCCGTGGACCGGATGGCAGGTCACAAATTGGACCAGACCAGCCGGGGCCGCGGGCATCCGGGCACGGGGTGGACGCGGTATCCGGGCACGGCCGGCAGGCACGGCGCGGGGCCGTGAATCCACTGCGGCACGGACAAGGGATCGTTTCCCCCTGGGAGAGGGCGTAATCTCAGGCGTCATGAGCAGCGACATCGACGTCCCGTCCGGCGGGGTGACACAGAACGGGGGCGCGCGGCCCGCGGCTGTCCCCGGACGGACCTCCGACCGCGGGGCGGCCACGCGCGGCGCCCTGCTGGCCGCGGCCAGGGACGTCTTCTGCGAGTCCGGCTTCGCCCAGGCCGCGGTGACCGACATCGTCGCCAAGGCCGGCGCCAGCGTGGGCAGCCTCTACCACCACTTCAACGGCAAGGCCGACCTGTACCTGACGCTGTTCGAGGACTTCCAGGGCCGCCAGCAGGAACGCACCCGCGAGGCGATCAGCGCCGTCCGGGAGGCCGGCGAGACCGACCCGATGCGGCAGTTCATCGCCGGCGCGGGCGCCTACCTCAACGGCTGCCTCGACGAGCGGGACGTCGCCCGGCTGTTCATCTCCGGCGACGGCCCCCCGGGGTTCGACCGGGTCATGCGCCAGCGGCTGAACAAGTGGGCCCGCCGCAACGCCGCCCTGTTCCACACCGCCGACGGCGGCGTGGACGAGGCCCTGGTCACGGTGCTGACCGGTGCGATGGCGGGCGCGGTGTCGGAGATCTCCCTGCTGGACGACGAGGACGCCGCCCGCAGGCTCGCCGACAAGATCATGGCCATCGTCGGCACGATCAGGAACCCCGGTACGGAGCAGCGCTGAGGGTGGGGGATCCTGGAGGGGTGACCGACAAGACCCCGTCCACCGCCCCTGACGCCGAGGCCGCCCGGCCCGAGCCGGACGCGCCCGAGCCGGACGCGCCCGAGCCGGACGCGCCCGCGGACCGTGCCGAGACCGGCGCCGCGGCGGCGCCGGCCGACGGCGGCGCGCCCGCCGGCCGGCCCGTGGTCGAGGTGAGCCCCGGCGTGTACAAGCGCCTGACCACCGGGCTCGGCGGCTTCACCATGGCGATGGGCGCCTGCCTGCTGATCGTGCTGGCGGTCTACGTCATCACGCCGCGCAGCGACAAGGAGGTCCTGCCGACCGTCGACTACGCCCCGCAGCTGTGGGCGATGCGCAGCGACGCGCCCTTCACCGTCTACGCGCCGGAGGGGCTCCCCCTCCACTGGCGTCCCAACAGCTCGCGGGTGCACGGCCTGGACTCCGGCGGCAAGGACCCCGTCGCCTGGCACCTGGGATTCGTGACGCCGAGCGAGGAGTACGCGGCGCTGGAGCAGAGCAACGAGAAGGCGTCGCAGTACGTCCCGCGCATGGCCAACAGCAGCCAGCCGGTCGGGACGCAGCAGGTGAACGGCGTCAGCTGGACGAAGTACTACCGCAAGGACAAGAAGGCCAACACCCTCGCCCGGACGCTCCCGAACGGGGTGAGCCTCGTCGTCACCGGCACCGCGTCCTACGCGGAGCTGGCGGTCCTGGCGGGTTCGCTCAAGGAGCAGGCGAAGACCGGGGGGCCGACCCCTCCGGTGACGGTCACGCCCGCGTCCTGACCCCTAGAACGGGGCGGCGGCCTCGCCGTCGTCGGGCCGTTCGAGGGCCGCGGCGAGCCTGGCGCGGGCGCCCTCCAGCCACTCCTCGCAGACGGCGGCGAGCCTCTCGCCCCGCTCCCACAGGCCGAGCGACTCCTCCAGCGTCAGGCCGCCCGCCTCCAGCCGCTTCACGACCTCGGCGAGCTCGTCCCGTGCCTGCTCGTACGACGGCTTCTCCGCCGTCCCCTTCTCGTCCGCCACCGGCCCACCCTCTCATCCCCGGAAGGACCTCCCGTCCCCCGGTCGGCATCCCACGGTTCATTCCCGCTCGGTCACGGTCACGCCGAGCCGCCCGTCGGCCAGCCGCACGTGGAGGCGCTCGCCGTCCTTGACCCCCGCCGACTCGCGCACGACCGACGCGTCCTCCCGCTGGACGATCGCGTAGCCGCGCTCCAGCGTCGCGGCGGGGGAGAGGGCGAGCAGCCGGGCCCGGGTGTGCCCGAGCTCGTCCCCGGCCCGGTCCAGTGCGCCCGACAGGCACCGACGCGCCCGGTCGCGCAGCGCCGCGACCTGCTCGGACTGCCGCTCGATCTCCCGCACCGGATCGGCCAGCGCGGGCCGCGAGCGCACCGACCGCAGCCACGCCAGCTCCCGCTCCACCGCGCCGGACAGGCACCGCCGCCCCCGGTCGCGCAGCTGCCGGACGAGCTGGAGCTGCTCCCGCACGTCCGGCACGGCCTTCTTCGCCGCGTCGGTCGGGGTGGAGGCGCGAACGTCGGCGACCAGGTCCAGGAGCGGTGCGTCCTGCTCGTGCCCGATCGCGCTGACCACCGGCGTGCGGGCGGCGGCGACCGCGCGGACGAGGGCCTCGTCGGAGAACGGCAGCAGGTCCTCCATGGCGCCGCCGCCGCGCGCGATGATGATCACATCGATCTCGGGATCGGCGTCCAGCGCGCGCAGCGCCTCCATCACCTCGCCGACGGCGTACGAGCCCTGCACCGCGGTGTTCTCCACCCGGAACGCCACCGCCGGCCACCGCCGCCGCGCGTTCTGCAGGACGTCGTGCTCGGCGTCGGAGTCGCGCCCGCAGATCAGCCCGATCCGGCCGGGCAGGAACGGCAGCGGGCGCTTGCGCTCGGGCCGGAACAGCCCCTCGGACGCCAGCACCCGCTTGAGCCGCTCCAGCCGGGCCAGCAGCTCGCCGACGCCGACCGGCCTGATCTCCAGCGCGCTGAGCGAGAACGTCCCGCGGTTGATCCAGAAGTCGGGCTTGGCGTGCACGACGACCCGGGCCCCGTCGGTGACCGCCGGGCCGGCGGCCTCGAACACCGCGCGCGGGCCGACGACCCGCACCGACATGTTCGCCACCGGGTCGCGGAGCGTCATGTAGACCGTGCCGCCGCGGGCGTTGAGGTCGGTGATCTGGCCCTCGACCCAGATCCGGCCGAGCCTGCCGATCCACCCGCTCACCGCCTGCAGGACGGTGCGCACCGGAACCGGGGATTCGGCCGTCGTCTCCATCGCCATGCAGGCAGCCTACGGCGCGCTCCCACCCCCTGCCCCGGCCGCCGCTCCCACCGGTGAGAATAAGACCGTGACCGCATCCGAACGCGAGCTCGCCGAGCAGCTCAACCGGCGCCTGCGCCACGTCGTGCTGATGCTGCGGCAGGTCAGCGCCGACCAGCCGATCACCAGCCAGCAGCTGTCGGTGCTCGGCTCCCTGGAGCACGGGCCGCGGCGGATGACCGAGCTGGCGGCCGAGCACGGCGTCCGGCTGCCGACGATGACCGCGCAGATCAACCGTCTCGAACGCGACGGGCTCGTCGTGCGCGGCCGGACCGGCTCCGACGCCCGCGTCGTCACCGCCTCGCTCACCGGGGCGGGACGCGACCGCCTGGCCGCCGGGCGCGAGCGACGGATCGGCTTCCTCGCCGAGCGGTTCGCTGAGCTGACGGACGGGGAGCGCGCGGCCGTGGAAGCCGCCCTACCCGCCCTCGACAAACTCTTCGACGCCCCCTGAACCCGCGCACGCGGGCATCCACGCACGCGCGGTGAACCCTGAGGCGACGTGAACGGAAGAAGCCCCCGGGAGTTCCTCGGGGGCTTCTTCCATTCCCAGCCGGTCAGCTCAGGCCGTTGAGCTTGGCGATGCGGCGCTCGTACATGCTGATGACGTCCTCGCGTCCGGCGTGCTTGCGCTCGTACTCGCGCAGGAGCTTCACCTGGTCGGCGGACAGCCCGCGAAGGCGCGCGCGCAGCTGGGGCAGCGTGGCGCTGTCGTAGTCGGGGACCGGAAGGTCCTCGGCGATGTGCGCGGCCTCCGCCTGCGCGGCGGGCTTGGCCTCCGCCTTCGGCTCGAACGCCGCCTTGCCGGCCTTCTTCTCCGACGGCTTCTTCGCCGGGGCCTTACTCTCCTCGGCCCTGGCCTTCGCCGCCTCGGTCGGCTTGGCCTCGGGCGCGGCCGGTCCGGGCTCGGCGGCCTTCGGGCTCGCGGCGGGCTCGGCCTGCGGCGCGGGCTCCGGCTTCGGCTCGGACGGCACCGGCTTCGGCGCGGGCTCGGCGACCGTGCCCGCACCGCCCTCCGCCTTGGCGTGGTGCCTGCCCAGCGCTCCCGGCTTGGCCGGCTTGGGCGGCGGTCCCGGGCGGGCGTGCTTCGGCTTGTGCCCCGCCCCGCCGCCGGGCTTGCCGACCGAGATCTCCTCGGTGGCCGTGCTCCTGGCGGCGCTGCTGGTGGCGGCCGTGCGCGAGGCGGCCGTCCTGGTGCGGCGCGCGGGCTCCGGCTCCGGCTCGGGCTCCTCACCGCGGACGCGCTCGGCGACCAGCCCGACGACCTTCCCGGCCGTGTGCTGGACGTCCTCGCGCAGCCGCCCGATCACCGGCTTCACACCGCCGCCCTCGGTGATCTCCTTGTAGTCCCTGGTCATGCGGTCACCGAGCAGCAGGGCCCGGCCGACGCCGAACATGGCCAGCCGGACGGCGTGCAGCGGGAGATCCCGGACCTGCTCGCCCACGGTGTCGCGGACCTGCTCACTGAGGCGGCGCGGCGATTTCCTCATCGGATGTTCCTCTTCCTGCCTCGTCTCCGTCCCCCCTCACTCTGCCCCATCCGTGCGACCCTGGTCACGCGGGGTGAATGGAATTCTGGCAAAGCGTGCCGTGGAGTGGGTCACAGCCGCGTGCCTCGTACGATGGAGCCATGACCTCCACCCAGCGCCGTGTCCTGCTCGCCAAGCCGCGTGGTTACTGCGCGGGCGTCGACCGGGCCGTGCAGACGGTCGAGATCGCCCTGGAGAAGTACGGGGCCCCGATCTACGTCCGCAAGCAGATCGTCCACAACGTGCACGTCGTGAAGACGCTGGAGGAGCGCGGGGCGATCTTCGTGGACGAGACCGAGGAGGTGCCCGAGGGCTCCATCGTGGTGTTCTCCGCCCACGGCGTGGCGCCCGTCGTGCACCAGGAGGCCGAGGGCCTGAACCTGCGCACCATCGACGCGACCTGCCCGCTGGTGACCAAGGTCCACAAGGAGGCGGTCCGGTTCGCCGCCCAGGACTACGACATCCTGCTGATCGGCCACGAGGGCCACGAGGAGGTCATCGGCACCACCGGCGAGGCCCCCGACCACATCCACCTCGTCGACGGGCCCGGCGACGTCGCCAACGTGACCGTCCGCGACCCCGAGAAGGTCGCCTGGCTGTCGCAGACCACGCTGTCGGTCGACGAGACCGTCGCCACCGTCGAGAAGCTCCGCGAGCGGTTCCCCAAGCTGATGGACCCGCCGTCCGACGACATCTGCTACGCCACCCAGAACCGGCAGGTCGCGGTGAAGGAGATGGCGGCGCAGGCCGACCTCGTCATCGTGGTCGGCTCCACCAACTCCTCCAACTCCGTCCGGCTGGTCGAGGTCGCCAAGGAGCACGGCGCCGACGCCGCCTACCTCGTCGACTACGCCGAGCACATCGACCCGGCCTGGCTGGAGGGCGTCGGCACCGTGGGCGTCACGAGCGGCGCCTCCGTACCGGACGAGCTGGTCCAGGAGGTCCTGGCGTGGCTCGCCGAGCGCGGCTACGGCGAGGCCGAGGAGATCGAGTCCGTCCCGGAGCACATGCGCTTCTCCCTGCCGAAGGAACTCCGCAAGGACCTGCGCATCACGCCCGTCTAAGGCCGCGCGCCGGCGAGGCGAGCGCCCGGCGGGACGGCGTCCCGCCGGGCCCTCCACCGGGCGGAGACCGGCTCCGCCCGGGCGGGCGTCAGCGTCCGGTGCCCGGCGCGGCGAGGTCGAGCAGGAAGCTCCTGAGCGCCTCACCGATCTCGTCGGGGGAGTCCTCCTGCAGGTAGTGGACGCCCTTCACGGTCACCTCCCGCTGGTTGGGGAAGGTGCGGGCGAACTCGGCCGCGCGTCCGACGAGCAGGGCACCGGGGTCGGCGGCGACGAACAGCTTGGGTACCGGCGTTTCGGCGAGCCAGCGGCCGTAGGCCTCGACGATCTCGGCGACGTCCGGCGGGGTGCCGTCGATCGGGAGTTCGCGGGCGAATTCCAGCGTGGGAAGGCGCGACTCGGGAGTGCGGAACGGGGCGCGGTAGGCGTCCATCTCCTCATCGGTCAGGACGCGCAGGACGCTGCGGGGCAGCACCGTCTCGACGAAGAAGTTCTCCTCCAGCACCAGCTTCTCGCCCTTCTCGGACCGCATGGCGCGGAACAGCTCGTCCCGGCCCGGCGGGAAGTCCGTCCACAGGCGGGGCTGGACGATGGCCTCCATGTACGCGATGGCCTTGACCCGGCCGGGGTTGCGGGCGGCCCAGTGGAAACCGAGCGCCGACCCCCAGTCGTGCAGGACGAGGGTGACGTCCGCGTTGAGCCCCATGGCGTCGAACCAGGCGTCGAGGTGGCGCGCGTGGTCGGCGAAGCGGTACGCGGGCGCCGGTCCCGATCGGCCCATGCCGACGAGGTCGGGTGCGAGGCACCGTCCCAGGTCCGACACGTGGGGGACGACGTTCCGCCACAGGTAGGACGAGGTCGGGTTGCCGTGCAGGAAGACGATGGGCTCGCCGGTGCCGGATTCGGTGTGGTGGATCTCGGTGCCGAGCACGGGTGTCGTGGGCAAGGGTTTCTCCTGTTCAGCGCAGGACCGTCGTGAAGACGACGTCCTTGAAACGGTGCAGCGGTTCGGGTGTGCGCTCGACCTTCATGCGCAGGATCGCGCCCTGCCATGAGGCGAGCAGGAAGTCGGCCAGGTCCGCCGCCGGGACCGTGAGGGTGATCCGCCCCTGGGCCGCCGCCTGTTCGAGGCAGCGGGCGAACGGCGCCCGCCACTCCGCGAAGATCTCGGCGAGCCGCGTCCGGATGGCCTCGCTGTGCTCGGCCGACTCCAGGCTGAGGTTGCCGACCAGGCAGCCGTGCTGCCAGCCGCGGGCCTCCAGCCGCTCGGTGATCGCGTCGAAGTAGCCGCGGAGCCGCTCGACCGGGTCGAGCCCGGTGCCGAGCGTCGCGGCCGCGACCGACTTCACGTCCTCGAAGTAGCGGTCGAGGATCTCCAGGCCGAACGCCTCCTTGGAGGCGAAGTGGTTGGTGAACGATCCCTGCGGCACCGACGCCGCGGAGGTGATCTCACGGACGCCGGCGGCCGTGAACCCGCGCCGCCGGACGACTTCGAGACCCGCCTCGAGGATCTGGTCCTTGTTCGATGGTCTGGCCATGGGGAGTAATATGTACGACCGTATTGAATTCGTCAAGCCTGGTCACCGCGTGGAGGGCGTGAATGCCTCTGAGTCGCTTCGGGAGCCTCCGGCGGGCTCAGTCGACCTCGTCGCGGCCGGCGCGGCGGCGGTCCCGGGGGGTGGCGGGGGTCTCGTCCCAGCGGACGGGGTTCTCGTTCTCCTCCTTCTCGAAGAGCCGGACCCCGACCAGCTTGTCGTGCAGCTCCCGCGCGTTCGTCAGGACGCCGCGGGCCAGGCAGATCACGACCACGAGCAGCGTCCCGAAGAACAGCCACGGCGCGGTGGCGGCGAGCGCGGTGAAGACGCCCACCGTGAGGCCGCGCAGCAGCGAGCCGCCGCCGAGCCCGGTGGCGAGCACGACCGTGAGCGTGGCGGCGAGGAACACCAGCGGCGGGCTGACGACGAGCGTGAGCAGGTCGGCGGGACGGGTAGCGAACGCGGCGAGCGCGCAGCCGATCGCGAACCCGGCGCCGGCGAGCAGCGGCACGTCGAACCACCGCGACAGCAGCCCGCAGAGCACCCCGGCGGCGAACATGACCACGATGCCGCCGCGCCCGGTGAGCGTGACCGGGCCGGCCGACTCGGGCCGGGACCGGCCCCCGCGCCGGCGCCGCGCCGGGCCCTCCGGGGGCGGCGCGCCGCCCGGCGCGTCGCGTACCGTCGATGAACTCATCGCCACCTCTTCCCCGTGGGAGGGGGACCCCCCACACGCCCCGGTCCGCTCCGCTCCTGGACGTTCCGCGGATCGCCCTGCTCGGGGACGCGCCCGCCGGGCCCCGCCGCTCCCGCGGCGGGGCCCGGCCGGGAAAGGTCCCGATCAGGCAGATGGTCCTCGTCGTCGAAAAGTTCGTCGTATGCGGTCAGTTCGGCCGCGGAGAGGGCACGGGGGCTCTCCTCGACAGGATGGGGGCTTTCCAGGCCGTCGTCCACCACTCCGAGCTCGTTCAGCTTGCGCGCACTGACCAGGACGCGCGTCTCCAGGGACCCGACAGTGCGGTTGTAGGACTTGATGGCGCCGGTCAGCGCGCGGCCGAGTTCGTCGACGTGCTGCCCCATCGTGCCCAGCCGCTCGTACAGCTCCTTGCCGAGATCGAAGACGGCGCGGGCGTTGCGCGACAGGGCGGCCTGCTGCCAGGCGTAGGACGCCGTCCGCAGCATCGTGATGAGGGTGGTCGGCGTGGCGATGTGCACGCGCCGCCTCATCGCGTACTCCAGCAGGCCGGGGTCGCGGTCGAGGGCGGGCGCCAGGAACGCCTCGCCCGGGATGAACAGCACGACGAACTCCGGTGCCGGGCTGAACGCCTGCCAGTACGACTTCGCCGACAGGCGGTCGACATGGTCGCGCAGGTGCCGCGCGTGGGCGTCCAGCCGCACGGGGTCGCCGCTCTCGGCGGCCTGGAGGTAGGCGGCCAGCGAGACCTTGGAGTCGACCACGATGCTCTTGCCGCCGGCCAGCCGCACGACCATGTCGGGACGGACCGTGCCCTCGGCCGTGACGGAACTGGCCTGCTCGTCGAAGTCGCAGTGGTGCGTCATCCCGGCCAGCTCCACGACGCGGCGGAGCTGGAGCTCGCCCCAGCGCCCCCTGGCCTCGGGCCGCTGGAGCGCCCGGACGAGCGACTGCGTCTCGCGCCGGAGCTGGTCGGAGCTCTGCCGGACGAAGTCGACCTGCTTGGCCAGCATCGCGTGCGACTCGCGGCGGCCCGTCTCCACCTCGCGGAGCTGCTCCTCCACCTTGGCGAGCGTCTCCTTGAGCGGCGCGACCAGGTGCTCGACCGCCTGCTGCCGCCGCCGCAGGTCACCGGCGGCCTCGACGCCCGCCGCCTTGAGCCGCGCGTCGGCCAGCTCCAGGAAACGCTGGTTGCTGGCGTCCAGGGCCTTCGCCGACAGGTTCTCGAAGTGCTCGGCCATCCGCTCCTCGGCGTAGGCGAGCTTCTCCTCGGCCGCCCGCGCCCGCGCGATCAGGGCGCCCTGCCGGCCCGTCGCGAGCGCGTACCCCGCGACGGCGCCGAAGACGGCGCCGACGAGGAGTCCGGCGAACAGCGCGAGGTCCATCCGCTCATCGTGGCAGCGCGCTCGCGATCGGCGACCGCGACGCGCCGGGATGCCCCGCGTCACCGGACATTTGGCCCAGTGTTCACCAAGGGGAGGCCGCACGGAGGTTCCGGGCAGCCCGAGGGGTCGCGGACGCCCATAAACTTGACCGCCGTGAGCCTCTCCATCGGAATCGTCGGGCTGCCCAACGTCGGCAAGTCGACGCTCTTCAACGCGCTGACCAAGAACGACGCGCTGGCCGCCAACTACCCGTTCGCGACCATCGACCCCAACGTCGGCGTGGTCGGCGTGCCCGACCCGCGGCTGGCCGTGCTCGCCGAGCTGTTCGGCTCGCAGAAGGTCATCCCGGCGACGATGGAGTTCGTCGACATCGCGGGCATCGTCAAGGGCGCCTCCGAGGGGCAGGGGCTCGGCAACAAGTTCCTCGCCAACATCCGGGAGACCAACGCGATCTGCCAGGTCATCCGGGCCTTCGAGGACCCCGACGTCACGCACGTGGACGGCGACGTCGTCCCGTCCCGCGACATCGAGACGATCAACACCGAGCTGATCCTGGCCGACCTCCAGACGATCGAGAAGGCGCTGCCGCGCCTCGACAAGGAGGCCCGGACCAGGAAGGACAAGGACAAGCTCGCCGTCGTCGACGCCGTCAACGCCGCGCAGAAGCTCCTGAACGACGGCGTCACGCTGTTCACGGGCGCCGAGCAGGCCGGGGTCGACCTCGGCCTCCTGCGCGAGCTGCACCTGCTCACCGCCAAGCCGTTCCTCTACGTCTTCAACCTCGACGAGAGCGAGCTGACCGACGAGGCCCTGCGCGAGCGCCTGCGCACCCTGGTCGCCCCCGCCGAGGCGATCTTCCTGGACGCCAAGATCGAGGCGGAGCTGATCGAGCTGCCCGACGACGAGGCGCTCGAGCTGCTGCAGGGCATGGGGCAGGAGGAGTCCGGGCTCTCGCAGCTCGTCCGGATCGGGTTCGCGACCCTCGGCCTCCAGACCTACCTGACGGCCGGGCCCAAGGAGTCGCGCGCCTGGACGATCCGCAAGGGCGCCACCGCGCCCGAGGCCGCAGGCGTCATCCACACCGACTTCCAGCGCGGCTTCATCAAGGCCGAGATCGTCTCCTTCGACGACCTCACCGCGGCCGGCTCGATGGCCGCCGCCCGCACGGCCGGCAAGGTCCGCATGGAGGGCAAGGACTACGTCATGCAGGACGGCGACGTCGTGGAGTTCCGCTTCAACGTGTAGCGGCTCACGGCCGGGCCGGCCCGGCGGGTGGTGCGGGGCCGGGGGAGAGCACGTGGTCGACGGCGGCGTTGAGGGTCTCGGTCTCCTGAACTGCGCCCGGTGGCCCGCGCCGAACAAGGACCGCGTCACCAGGCCGCTCACAGGCGCCGGTACGCCGCCGGTGCTGGTGGTCGCAGGCCGGCTGGACCCCGTCACCCCCCACCACTGGGCCGAGAACATGACCCGAACCCTGGACGCCGCGGTGCTGCTCACGCGTGAAGGAGTCGGGCACGGCTCCTACGGCGTCAACTCGTGCGTCAACGGCGCGGTCGACGCCGCTCTCGTCCATGGCGTCCGGCCCGCAGACGGCGCCGTGTGCGAGACGGACAAGCCCGCCACCACCCGCCCCCTCTTCCCCGTGACGTGACCTGTGTGATTTCGGCTACACGGGGTGCCCGTGCGAGGGGTGTGCCGGACGGGTAGTCGCTTTGATGCTGAATGTCGCCTTTTTGTCCTTGTGTCGGTTATTTCAGGCGAACGGATTGCCGGTGCCGTCGCCATCCTGTGACCGAGCGGCTTCTGAGGCGTCCCGCTTGTCCGTTGCCTGGGCTTGCGGGCCGTTCGGAGCCCTGGGTAGGAGAACGTCACCGTTTGGCAATCCTCCCCGTTCCTGCTGAGGTGGATCGCATTATCCACAACCGCGTGCCGGGGCTGTGTTTCGCCGGGATGCGCTGGAACAATTGACGCCCGTGGTTACCCTGGGCCCGAGGTGGGTTCAGAAAAGCCGCCGGACATGACCAGCACACAGGACCGCGCCGACCGGGGGCGAGGCGCGAGCGGAGGCAGGATGGCTCGCAGGTCGGCCGTGGGACGCGGCCGTGACACCGCCGTTGTCGACGAGACCGCGGCGCCCGGCCGGGCGCTCGCGTCGTCCGCCGACCCGTGGGACCTGCCCGAGCGCGGCCGCGGCCGCTCCGGCGGCGGCTCGCGCGGCGGGGGCCGGTGGGGCGGGTCCGGCGGGCGCTGGTGGGTCTGGGTCGGCCGCGCCGTGCTCTGGGCCCTGATCCTCGTCATCCTCGTCAACGGCGTCCGCGCCCCGTTCGAGCGCTTCACCGCCGACGACAGGGCGGGCGAGGCGGGCACACCGTCCAAGCCGCCGAAGAGCGCCGGGTTCCCCAGCAGCGCGGCGGGGGCGTTCGCCATCCAGTTCGCGAACGTCTACCTCAACTTCGACCAGAAGACCGCGCCCGCCCGCGAGGCCCAGTTGCGGACGTTCCTGCCCGACGGCGCCGACGCGCAGTACGGCTGGAACGGCGTCGGCAAGATGCAGGTGCAGTCCGTCCAGGTCGCCGGCGTCGACGCCCGCGACGCGAACAACGCCACCGTGACGCTCCTGGCCCGCACCGCCGACCGCTGGCTCCGCCTCGCCGTCCCGGTGTACGCCGACCGGAGCGGTTCGCTGGTCGTCTCCGCCCGCCCCGCCCTGCTCCCGCCTCCCACCAAGGCGCAGCTCCCCCAGGACGGCGTCGGCGTGCAAGACCGCGACACCGCCCTCGAAACCGAACTCCAGCCGTTCCTCGGCACCTTCTTCCAGGAGTACGCGACCGGCAACCAGGCGGCCCTTTCCCGGTTCTCCAACGGGACGACCATCGCCGGCCTGGCCAATTCCGTCACATTCGTGCAGGTCAAGGAGGTCGTCGCGCCGAAGGGGCCCGATGGCTCGCGCACGGTCACCGCGACGGTGGTGTGGCAGCCCGCGGATGGCGCGGGCGGTGAGCTCGAGCAGAGCTACCAGCTCGCAATGGTGAAGAAGGGGACGACCTGGCTTGTCCAGGACATTCGCGGCACCACGCAACCGAGCGCATCATGAGAGGCCGCGCAGTGAACTCGGGCCCCGCACCCGACCACCGACCAGGGAAGGCAGACGGATCGATGCCGCAGCATGACAGGGCGTTCCTGTTGACCTGCGAGAACACGCGTTTTGTGCAATTCACCTGCCCGGCGACCGGAATCGGAGAGCTCTTCCACGTGCCGAACGACATCCAGACCACGGCCAAGGCGATCGTCGGGGCCCCCGGCATGGACGCCTCCTGACCCAGGCGGAGGTCCGGAGGCGGCACGGTGCCCGCGCAGTTAGGGGAGTAGGGGCGTGGATCTACCCACGTACACGAACATCTGGCGCATCGAGAAGCGGCTCTACAAGCTGTACGACCTGCGGCTTCCGATGCCGCTTCCGCTGGTCCAGATCGGTGTCTTCCTCGGCGTGTTCGTGCCGTGGATCGTGTTGCTCCGGGTCGTCGGGATCCCCTTCGCCTCCCCCTGGCACGTCCTCTACATCGTCCCGCCGGGCGTCCTCACCTGGATGGCGACCCGTCCCGTCATCGAGGGCAAGCGGCTCACCGAACTCCTGCTCTCCCAGGGCCGCTACCTCTCCGAGCCCCGCACCTGGTGCCGCCTGACCCCGATCCAGGAGCCCCGCGAGGTCGTCATCGTCGCCCGGGTCTGGCGCCGCGCCGGAAGCCCGGCCCCGGCCGCCGCGGCGGAACGTGCCGCGATCAAGTCCCGCCGCCGCGCCCGCGGGCCCGCCGCCGCGCCGGAACCCGCCGCCGCCGCGACTCCGGTCCTGGTCCCGCGTCCCGCGGTCGCCGCCGCGCCCCCTTCCCTGGGCGAGTACGCGGCCCAGCGCGAGCCCGTCCAGGTCGCCCCGCTCCCCACGGCCCCCGAGCACGTCGTCCCGCAGCCCGCCGTCCCCGAGCCCGCCGCCCCCGCTCCCCTCGTCCCGCCCAAGGCGTGGCGCCGAGCCACCCGCGAGATCGCGCACGAGGACGACGTCGTCCCCCTCGTCCCCGACGTCGAGCGACCTCCGGCGACACCGCAGTTGGAGATCCCGCCGCCCGGTCCTCCCCCCGGCTCCGGCAAGCGCGCCCTGGCCTCCGGCGTCCGCCGTCCGGGCGAACCGGCGGAGTTCTGGCAGGCCGTCCCGGTCGGCGACACCCGCCCCGACATCCCCCAGCAGCCGCCGGCCGAGGAGGACGCGGGCGCCCCCGAACCGGTCACGCGCCATCCCGTCGAGAACGAGCGGGAGCCCGCGGCGCCGACCGTCCGGTGGGTGCGTCCCGCCGAGCCGGGCGCCGGGGTCACGCGGCAGCCGCCCGCCGAGCCCGAGCATGCCGCCGAGGGTGAGCGCGTGCGGGCGTTCAACGGGGAGCCCGGCGACAAGAAGGTCGCCGGAACACGGATCCAGGTCCGGGGGACCCCCGCCCCGCAGCGTCCCGCCGCCACCCGTCCCGACATCCCCATGGTCCCCGGCGCCTTCGGCGCCGAGAACCCCCACCGCCCGGCCCAGCCCCCCACGCCCCAGGAGCAGGCAGAGCACCCCGCGCGGCCCTCGGCACGTCCCGAGCACCCGGCGCCCGAGGCGGAATCGCCCCCCGCACCGGAGCAGGAGGCCGCGCCGCCACAGCACGCTTCGCCGGCCCCGCCCTCCGCGCCGCCCGAACAGCCTGCCGCGCACTCCGAGACCCCTGCGGCGCAGGGAGAGCCGCCCGCCACGTCGGTTCAGCAGGCGCGTCCGGCGCTGCCCCCCGCGTCGCCTGAGCGGCCCGCTGCCCACCCGGAGGCGCCCGCTGCTTCAGGTCAGGATGCCCGTTCGGCGCAGCCGCCCGCCTCGCCTGAGCGGCCCGCTGCCCACCCGGAGGCGCCCGCTGCTTCAGGTCAGGACGCCCGTCCGGCGCAGCCGCCCGCGTCGCCTGAGCGGCCTGCCGCCCAAGCGGGGTCGCCGGCCGTGTCGGGTCAGGAGGCGCGTTCGGCGCAGCCGCCAGTACCGCTTGAGCGGCCCGCGGCCCACCCCCCGGAGGCGCCCGCTGCGGCGGCTCGTTCGGCGGAGGCGCCTGCTGCGGCGGAGCGGCATGGTGGGGAGCCGCAGGCGCCCCACGCGCCTACGGGACGGCCCGTCGTGCGGCCCCAGGAACCTGTCATGTGGTCGGGGCGGCCCGCCACGCGGCCCGAGCGGCCCGCCGCGCGGCCGGAGGCGCCCGCGGCCACGTCGGAGCAGGCGGGTGCGCCGCCCGCTCCACCCGAGCAGCCCGGTGTCCTGCGGGAGCCGCCCAGGCCCTGGTCGCAGGGGCTGTCCAGGCCGCAGCGCCCGGCGGTCGGCGGCGATCCCGGCGGGCCCGCACCGGAGGCGCCCTCGCACGCCGAGCCTCCGGCGTTCGCGGAGCCGCCGCGTCCGGTGGAGGAGGAGGCCCCGCCGCGGGAGGTCCGGTCGCAGCCGGCCTCGCCCGTCCGGCCGCGGCCCCTGCCGCCGCCCCCGGCGCCCCCGCCCTCGGGTCCGGCGATCACCCCTCCCGGTCCCGAGCACGAGGTCAGCTCCGGCGGCCTGCGGCGCCTCATCCACGCCGTCGGCGGCGGGCACGGCGAGGTCGACGCCGACTACCAGCAGCGGATCCAGCAGCCGTTCCACGGGACGCGGCACGTCGTCGTGCTGGGCTGCACCGGCGGCGCCGGGCAGACCGTCACGGCGCTGATGCTGGGGCACACGTTCGCGCAGCACAACGGCGAGCCGGTCGTCGCGATCGACGTCAACCCCGGGCCCGGCGCGCTCGCGCGGCGCACCCGCAGCGACACCAACGAGACGCTGACCGGGCTCATCACCCGCGCCGACCAGGTCGGCAGCCTCACCGCGATGCGCCGCTACACCTCGCAGGCCAAGTCGGGGCTCGACGTGATCGCGGCGGGCAAGAACCCGCTGCAGGCGCTCGACGACCGCGACTACGCGCTCGCGATCCGCACGATCGACAAGTTCTACTCGGTGACGCTGCTGGACGCGGCCGCCGCCGTGGTCGCGCGCGTCCTGCCGTACGCCGACCAGATCGTCCTCGTCGCGCCGGCGAGCGCCGACGCGCCCCGGGCCGTCGCGATGACGTTCGAGTGGCTCGACGGGCACGGCTACGAGGAGCTTCGGTCCCGCGCGGTGACGGTCATCAACGGCGTGAGCCGCCGCAGCATGGACGACGTCGAGCAGGCCGAGGCCGTGGCGCGCGGCCGATGCCGGGCGCTGGTGCGCATTCCGTGGGACGATCACCTGAGCATGGACCGCGCGCCGCGCAACGAGCTGAAGTCGTTGCGCACCCCCACGCGGCGTGCCTATCTTGCCCTCGCCGGCGTCGTGGCCGGCGGCTTCACCGTCATGCCCGAGCGTTACCAGGAGCTTCAGCAGGAGCAGGAGGCCACCCGATGAGCGCCCCTCGCGGGCATCGAGCGGAGACCGTAGTGAACCGGGCATTGCTGGCGGACCCGCCTGACGTTCATGACCGTCCGGATTGCGAACACTCTCCCGTGCAGCCCTGTGCGGCCGCCCGCGCGCGGAGAGAATCGTTGATCGGAACCGGCGCCGGGAGGAAGGCATGAGCAAGTCGAGCCGACTGGCCGTGCGGTACTTCGACGACCGCGTCCTGCTGACCGAGGGCGCCGCCTGGGCGTACTTCCGGCTGCCCACCGTGTCCTACGAGTTCACGACCGGTGAGGAGCGCGAGGCGCTCGCCACCAACATCACCATCGCGCTCGCCGGCATCCGCATGCAGGACGCCGAGGTCCACCTGCGGATCGCGCACCGGACGTACCCGGCGGCCGAGTGGGCGCTGGCCCTCGACCAGACGTCCGACGGCGGCCCCGGGTGGCGGGAGTACCTGGAGGAGACCTACGCCCACGTGTGGGCCAAGGACTTCTGGACCAAGGAGGTCTACCTCGGGGTGCGGCTCGGCCCGCGCGGCATGGGCGCGCAGCTGTCGGGCGGCGTCCTGTCGCAGCTCCTCAAGGTCTACAAGCGCAGCGAGAGCGTCCTCGGCGTGCACGACGACGCCGTCGACAAGAAGGAGATCTCGCGCTGGACGGACCAGGCCGAGCGCGTCGGCCGCGCGCTCGGCGGGTCCGCCCTCTACGCCAGGCACGCGACCTCCACCGAGGTGGCGTGGCTGTTCCAGCACGCGGTGACGGGGTCGCTGGCCGACCCGCCGCCGTCCGCCGTCCCGCGCAGGGCGTGGGGCAAGGGCGAGATCGAGTCGCTGGTGGAGGGCGCCATCCACAACGGGCGCTCGTACCTGCGGATCGAGCAGCCGAACTTCACCGGCGCGGGCGGCGGCGCCACCGCGGCGTCCTACGTCGCGTACCTGTCGTTCGCGCGGTTCCCCGACATGATGCCGTTCCCGGACGGCGAGCCCTGGTTCCACTACTCCGACGCGCTCCCGTTCCCCGTCGAGATCAGCGCGCGGATGAAGTTGGTCCCGCCCGCGAAGGCGTCCAAGGACGTCTCGCGCAAGCTCGCCCACGCCCGCGACATGGACCAGCACATCCGGGAGGCGGGCGCGGAGGCGCCGATCGCGCTCGCCGAGCAGATCGACGCGGCCCGGATGCTGGAGCACGGCATCACCAAGGAGCGGCTGCCGTTCGTGTACGGGTGGCACCGGCTGATCGTGTCCGCGCCGACCGAGGACCTGCTCGCGCAGCGCGTGGACGCCGTCGTCGAGCACTACCGCGACATCGGCATCGACGTCGTCAACTCGACCGGCGACCAGTTCTCGCTGTTCCTGGAGTCGCTGCCCGGCGACCAGATCCGGCTGAACGCCTACGCGCAGCGCCAGCCGCTGCGCACCATCGCGGGCGGCATGCCGATCGCGACCGTCGACCTCGGCGACCGCACCGACGACGAGGGCGAGGGCTGGGTCGGCCCGTACATCGGCGAGACGCTCGGCCGTGCCCGGGCCATCGTGCACTTCGACCCGCTCGTCGCCGCCGCCCGCAACCGCCCGACGGCCGTCGCGATCACCGGCGAGCCCGGCGGCGGCAAGACCACGCTCGCGCTGCTGCTGATCTACCAGATGGCGCTGCGCGGCGTCACCATCGCGGCGATCGACCCGAAGGGCGACGCCGAGTCGCTCGTGGAGCTGCTCAAGGCGCGGGGCAGGAGGGCGCGCATCCTGCCGCTCGGCTCGGCGGCGCCCGGCCTGCTCGACCCGTTCTCCTTCGGCGACGACCTCGCCACCAAGAAGATGATGGCGACCGAGACGCTGCGGCTGCTGCTGCCGCGGATGTCGGAGGAGCGCGAGTCCGCGATGATCCAGGCGGTCGGCGCGGTCGCCAACGGCGAGCGGCCCTCGCTCGGCCGCGTCGTCGACTACCTGGAGGGCGCCGACGACCCGGCGTCCAAGAACCTCGGCGCGGTGCTGCGCTCGATGTCGGAGATGCGGCTCGCGCGGCTGTGCTTCGACCCGTCCGGGGGCGAGCGCATCGACAGCGCCGGCTGGACGACCGTGTTCACGCTCGGCGGGCTCACCCTGCCGGACGTCACGATCCCGCGGGAGGACTACTCCTACGAGCAGCGGCTGTCGGTCGCGCTGATGTACCTGGTGTCGCAGTTCGCGCGGCGGCTGATGCACGGCCTCGACCGGCGGCTGCCGAAGGCCATCTTCCTGGACGAGGCGTGGGCGATCACCTCGACTCCGGAGGGCGCCAAGCTGGTGCCCGAGGTGTCGCGCATGGGACGCTCCCGCAACACCGCGCTGATCCTGGTCTCCCAGAACGCGGGCGACCTGCTGAACGAACAGGTGACGAACTGCCTGTCCTCGGTGTTCTCGTTCCGCTCCACCGAGCGGGTCGAGGTCGGGAACGTCATGTCCCTACTCGGGGTGGAGACGTCCGACGAGCACAAGGCCGTGCTGCGCAACCTCGGCAACGGCGAATGCATCTTCCGTGACCTCGACGGCCGAGCGGGGCGCATCGGCGTCGACCTGATCTCCGAGGAACTGCAGCGTTGGCTGGACACCAACCCGACCCGGTCACGTCCGGGCACGTCCGAACTCACCGTCGCGGGGGCCGAGGTCGAGGAGGTCTCCCGATGAGGGGTTCCCGCGACGGGCGGGCGCGCCTGCAGCGCTCGCCCGGCGAAGGACTCGACCGTAAGGCCCTGCGGCGCCCCGGGCGGCGCGTCCGCCGCGCGCCGCGCAGCCGCCGCTCGGTGCTGCTGCTGGTCGTCATGGCGATGTTCATGCTGGGCCCGCTGACGCCGGCGTCCGCTTCGGTCCCGGGAGTGCCGAACCCGCTGAACGACGTGTGCAGCCCGGCCGACCACCCCCCACCCGAGCGGTACGGGTCCGGGACCGACGGCATGATCAAGCCGCCCGACTACCCGAACGAGAAACTGCAGAAGACCCCCGTCGAGCGGCTCACCTACTACGACCGGTACGGCACCGCCGGGCAGACCTGGTACGCGGTCGACATGGGCTGCTCGGACGCGATGGCGATGGTGGGCAACGCGATCGCGAACACCCTGTTCACCGTCGTCCGGACCGTCGACCGGACGACGATCAGCGTCTACCAGGCGGCCGCGTCGGAGTCGCTGCTGAGCTGGCTGAAGGACACCGTCGACGGCGTCATCATCAACATCGGCAAGACCTTCAACGCCCGCTACTGGTCGTGGGTGGTCATCCTCGGCGCGATGTGGCTGGCCTGGTGGGGCCTCGTCCGCAGGCGGGCGAGCAAGGTCACCGAGGGCGTGGTCTGGATGATCGCCGCGATGGTGGCGCTGGTCTGGCTGATCGCGCGGCCCGCCGACTTCACCACGCTCGGGACGAAGGTCTCCGAGGCGACCAGCGCCGCGTTCAGCGCCGCACTGCCACCGAGCGACACCAAGGGCGGGACGTGCGTACCCGTCCCCGAGGGCAAGCCCGATCCGGCGACGTCCCAGAACATCGACCCGACGTCCCGCAACGCGAACGCGCTGTGGGTGGCGCTCGTCTGCAAGCCGTGGCTGCAGGGCGAGTTTGGTACCAGCGACCCCAACGCGAAGATCATCAAGCAGAACGCCGACAAGCTGCTCTGGTCGCAGGCGGTCGACCTTCCGGAGACGTACGGGACGAACAAGGTCGACCTGGGGAAGAAGTCCGACGCCTACAAGGACGTCACGAAGGACATCAAGGACAACCATCCCGAGAGCTACGCCGTGTTCCAGGGCAAGGACTGGCAGAACCGGCTGGGAGTGGCGATCATCGCGCTGTTCGCGGCCCTGGTCGCGGGCATGCTCATCCTGGTCATCTCGACCGCGCTGATCGTCGTGAAGATCGCGTTCCTGCTGCTCCTCGTCGCGGGGCCGATCTTCCTCGGGATCGGCATCCATCCGGGCGTCGGGCGCGTCATCGCCATGCGCTGGCTCGAACTGCTGCTGTCGATGCTGCTGAAACAGGCCGCGCTCATCGGGGTGCTCTCGCTGCTGCTGTGGGCCTACAGCCTGATCCTCGGCGAGACGCTCCCGTGGGGCCTGCAGGTGCTGCTGATCGCGCTGGTGACGTTCGCGGCGTTCGTGTACCGCAAGCCGTTCCAGCATCTGTTCTCCGCCGTCGGCTACTCGGCGGTCGGGGCCAAGGACAAGGGCGAGGCGGAGTTCGGCAAGTCGGTCGCGGCGGCCCGCAAGAGCACCGAGGCGCTCCCGCCGGTGGCCGCCTACCAGATGTTCCGCAAGGCCAAGGACGACCCGGCGGTGGCCGCGGCCATCATCGGCGGGGTGACGGGCGGCGCGACGGCCGGCGCGATGGCCGGCACGGTGAACTCGGCCGACAGGACGGCGCCCGGCGCGGGCGCCGAGCAGTCGCCCGAGGACGCCCCGGTCCTCGCGGCCAAGCCCCGCGGTGCGGGCGCCGCGGGTGCGGCGGCCGCGCAGGGCCGGTCCAAGCGCGGTGCTCCTCCGCTGAACCTTCCGACCAGGGCGGGCGCGCTCGGCGACCGCCGTACGGACGGTGCCAAGGCGGGCACCGTCAGGCCCGGGATCGTCGTCGCGAAGGGTGACGACGACTCCGGAGACGGAGGGGGGTCGGGCTCCGGCAAGGGCACCATCCGCCCGACCTCCTGGACGGGGCGCGGCGGAACCGGCGGCGGTGTCTCCGGTGGCGGCGGCTCGGGCGGCAGTGGCGGCTCGGGCGGCGGCGGTGGTTCGGGCGGCGGTTCGGGCCGTTCCGGCCGTTCCGGCGGCTCTGGCGGCTCCGGTGGTTCGGGCGGTTCGGGCGGCTCCGGTGGTTCGGGCGGCGGTTCCGGCGGCGGCGGTGGCTGGTTCTCCGGCGGCGGACGCTCGTCCGGCTCCGTCGACCGCGGCCGCGGACGTTCGGGCGGCGGCTCGGGTGGCGGTTCAGGCCGTTCGGGCGGCGGCGGTGGCGGCGGCTGGTTCTCCGGCGGCGGCAGCGGCGGTTCGGGCGGCGGTTCGGGCGGCGGTTCCGGCGGCGGGAGCGTCCCCCGGCAGCGCGGCCGCTCCGGCGGCGGTTCGGGCGGCGGCCCGTCGCGTCCCGAGCCGGGCGGGCGGCGGCAGCCCCCGCCGCTGTGGGGCAGGAGCGACTCCGACGCCTCCCCGCCGATCCCGTTCTGGCTGCGTCCGGCGGACCGCCGGTCCGGTGAGGCGGATCGGGACGAGTGATGAACCTGACCGACCGGCGGCGCAAGCTCCTGTTCGCGGGTCTCGTCGTACTGCTGGCGGCCGTCGGCGTCTACCTGACGCTCGCCGCGCCGTCGGACGAGCACGACGACGAGCCGCAGGCACGTCCGAGCGCCACGGCGTCGCAGGCGCCCGCGTCGCCGCCGCCGGGGATCCAGAGCACCGTGGACCCGGGCGACTTCGACGTCTACCGGCTGCTGCCGTTCTCCCGGCAGGAGTTCGCCGCGGCGGCCGACCTCGCGCAGCGGTTCGTCGCCGCCTACGGGACGTACCGCTACGACGAGACCCCCCAGGCCTACGTGGCGCAGTTCGCCGGCCTGGCCACCGACGACCTCGGGCAGCGCCTCGGCCAGGGGATGGCGACGCCCGCGATGGTGGAGGAGCGCCGCAAGGAGCAGTTCGTCGCGCAGGGCACCGCGTCCCTCGACGAGGTCCGCGACATCGAGAAGAACTCGATCATCTTCCTGGTGACCGGCCGCCAGCAGGTCACCAGGAGCGGCCGGACGAGCAGCGACAGCAAGCAGTACGCGGTCACCGTGACGAGGGACGGCGGCTCGATGAGGGTCTACTCGTTCGAGCCGGCGGACGCCGGGCAGGCGGGTGACACGGGATGAGCTCGCGGATCCTGCTGCTCGTCGGCGGCATCGCGGTCGCCGGGGTCATGTTCATGGCACTGATCTTCGTCCCGATCCTGTTCGGCGCGGGCCAGTTCCTGTTCGGCGGCGGGGTGGGCGGCGGCGGATGCGTGGACACCGCCGGCGCCGGCGCGCAGCCCGCGGCGGCGAACGACGCCAAGGCGGTCCCGGCCGACTACCTGAAGCTGTACCAGGAGGCGGGCAGGAAGTACGGCATCCCCTGGAACGTCCTGGCGGGCGTCGGCAAGGTCGAGACCGACCACGGCAGGTCGACGATGCCGGGCGTCTCCAGCGGGGAGAACTACGCGGGTGCGGGCGGCCCCATGCAGTTCCTGGCGGCGACGTTCAAGGCGTTCGCGGTGGACGGCGACAACGACGGCAAGAAGGACCGCTACAACCCGGCCGACGCGATCCCGACCGCCGCGGCCTACCTCAAGCACAACGGCGCCCCGACCAGGATGCGCACCGCGATCTTCCAGTACAACCACTCGTGGGACTACGTCGACCTCGTCCTGACCTGGGCGAAGCGCTACGTCGGCGGCGAGTTCAAGGTCGTCCAGGCGAACGGGATCAACTGCGAGGACAACCGGCTCCCGGCCAACGTCAGCGCACTCGTGAAGACGATCATCGCGTTCGCCATGGCGCAGCGGGGCAAGCCGTACGTGTTCGGGGCGAACGGCCCGGACGCCTACGACTGCTCCAGCCTCATCCAGGCCGCGTACCGGCAGGTCGGCCTGAACCTCCCGCGCACGACGTTCGAGCAGTGGCCCTTCGGCGTGAAGATCGCCAAGGGCAAGGAGCAGCCGGGCGACCTGGTGTTCTTCAACTCCGGCCCCGGGACCTCGCCCGACAACCCCGGCCATGTGGGGATGGTCATCGGCGGCGGCAAGATGATCGTGGCGAGCTGCTCGGCGTGCGTGCCCGCGATCGGCGTCAAGACCTACAAGAAGGCGAACTGGATCGGGGTGACCCGCCCGCTCGCGCGGCCCGACTTCAAGAGGAAGGTGTCGGAGCTGGCCGCGCGGCGGTGACCGCCCGGCCGGGTCAGCGGAACCGGCGCCTGCCGATGACGAGCAGGATCTCGCGCAGCGCGTCGGCGGCGTCCCGGACGTCCTCCGGCGGTACCCGGGCCATGACGTCCTCGTGGGCCGTGCCGGACGCGACCAGGGCCCGTTCGGTGACGCGCAGCCCGTCCTCCGTCAGCTGGACGAAGCGGCTGCGGGCGTCGCCGGCGTTGGCCTCGCGTTCGACGTAGCCCGCCTTCTGGAGCCGCTGCAGGACGTTGCTCGTCCCGCCCGAGGTGAGGAACGCCGACCGCGTGAGCTCGCTCGGACGCAGCCGGTACGGCTCGCCCTCCCGGCGCAGCACGGTCAGGACCTCGAACTCGGCGTAGGTGAGGCCGAGGTCGGCGAGCGGCCCACGGAGGGCCTGCTGCACCAGCATGGACACGCGCCCGGCGCGCTTGCTCAGCTCCAGCATCGCGATGAGCGGCTCGGACAGCCCGTCCCGCCGCCACGCGTCCGCCACGGTGTCGATCTCGTCCCTGCGGGCGTCGGCTCCGTCCGCGGGTGCGGGGACGTCGTCCCGGCGCGCACTCTCGTCCTGCACGCCCCGAGCGTACTCGCTCACCGTGTTGCTTTTTAAAAAGCTAACTCTTAAGCTTTCGCGCATGACAACGACTCTGCTGCTCACGAACGGCCTCGTCATCGACACGGCGCCCGAGCCGGCCGTGCTGGGGACCGCCGACGTGCTCGTCGAGGACGGCCGCATCGCCGCGGTCGGCCCGGGACTCGCCGCACCCGAAGGCGCCGAGACCATCGACGCGACCGACCGCATCGTCATGCCGGGGTTCGTCGACACCCACCGGCACACCTGGCAGACCGGGATCCGCGCCTCCGTGTGCGACGGCACGCTCCCCGCGTACCTGCGACGAGTCCTGGGCGAGATGGCGCCCCGCTACCGTCCCGAGGACGTGTACGCCGGGACGCTCGCCGGCGCCCTGGAATGCCTCGACTCCGGCATCACGACGCTGGTCGACTGGTCGCACATCCAGCTCGGCCCGGGCCACACCGAGGCGAACGTCGCGGCGCTGCGGGCGTCGGGCATCAGGGCGGTGTTCGGGTACTGCTACGGCGGCGGCGACCTCGACGCGCTCGCCGCCGAGACGGGCCGCGTCCACCGCGAGTACTTCGCAACCCCCGGCGGCGCGGTCACGATGGCCCTGGCCGCGCTCGGGCCCGAGATCGCGGGGGACGAGCGCGCGCTCGCCGAATGGCGAACGGCCCGCGACCTCGGGCTGCCGGTCACCGCGCACATGGGCGGCCACGGCGCGCCGAGCGCCGCGCGCGGTCTGGCGTTTCTGGAGACCCACGGGCTGATGGACCACCCGGCGACGTACGTGCACGCCAACTTCTACACCGATGACGAGCTGAAGCGGATCGCCGGAAGCGGCGGGACGGTCTCGGTCGCCCCCGGCATCGAGGCCGCCCTGGACATCGGCGCCCCGCCCACCGGACGCGCCCGCGGCGCGGGCGTCCCGACCGGGCTCGGCGCCGACACGGTCGCCTCCGGCCCGGGCGACATGTTCAGCGTCATGCGCGCCGCCTACGTCCTCGAACGGGGCCGCGCGGGCGGCGCCGGACTCGGCTTCACCACCGCCGACGCCCTCCGGATGGCCACGATCGAGGGCGCCGAGGTCGCCGGGCTCGCGGGCGTCACCGGGTCGCTGGCCCCCGGCAAGCAGGCCGACCTGCTCGTCCTGCGCACCGACACCCTCGGCGTCGCGGCGGCCCACGACCCCGTCGCGGCCGTGGTGCTGGCCGCTGACACGCGCAACGTCGACGCCGTCCTCGTCGGCGGCCGGGTGGTCAAGCGCGGGGGAGCGCTGCGGGGCCACGACGTCCCCGGCCTGCTGGCGTCCCTGAAGGAGTCCGCCGCGCACGTGGCGGCCTGACCCGCCGGGAATCGTCGGCCGCACGTGGCATGCTGATCTGCGTGGAGTCAGAGATAACGATCCGCGTCGCCGACGAGCTGCTGATGTTCCTGCCCGCCACCCGGCGGGAGACCCCGGCCCGCGTCCCCTACGACGGGACCTCCACGCTGGGGCACCTCGTGGAGTCGCTGGGCGTGCCGCTGCCCGAGGCGGGTCCGATGACGGCCGACGGCGAGCCCGCCGGGCCCGCCACCAGGCCGGACGTCGGGGCCGAGGTCCGCGTGGCCGCGGTGCCGCGCCCGCAGCCCGTCCCGCTCGACCCGGGCCAGGTCGCGCCCCGCTTCCTGCTCGACGTCCACCTCGGGACGCTGGCCCGGCGCATGCGCCTGCTCGGCCTCGACACCGCCTACCACAACGACATGGACGACCCGGCGCTCGTCGTGCAGGCCAACGAGGAGCGCCGCGTCCTGCTCACCCAGGACCGCGGCCTCCTGCGCCGCCGCGCGCTGTGGTTCGGCGCCTACGTCCGCGGCTCGCGCCCTGACGACCAGCTCCGCGACCTGCTCGACCGGTTCGCGCCCGTCCTGCGGCCGTGGACGCGCTGCACCGCATGCAACGGCGAGCTCGTCCCGGTCGACAAGGAGGAGATCGAGCGCGAGCTGCAGGCGGGCACCCGCCGCAGCTACGACGTCTACGGCCGCTGCGCGGGATGCGGCCAGGTCTACTGGCGCGGCGCGCACGGCGACCGCCTGGAGGAGATCGTCCGCGACGCGACGCGCCTGGTCGACTCCCTCCGGGGCAATGGAACCGGACGGACCGGCGCCGCGGTCTGAGAGAGAGCACGGAGAGGAGCTGGTCGCGATCGATCTCGTGGTGGTGGGGGCGGCGATCCTGTCGGAGGGCCGGCTACTGGCCGCCCAGCGCGCCGAGCCGCCGCACATGGCGGGCGGCTGGGAGCTGCCCGGCGGCAAGGTCGACCCCGGCGAGTCGGACGAGGACGCCCTGGTGCGCGAGTGCCACGAGGAACTGGCCGTGAAGGTGCGCCTGGGCCGCCGCGTGGGCGGCGACTGGCGCCTCGGCGAGCGCAGCCTCCTCCGCGTGTGGACGGCCGAGATCACCGAGGGCGAGCCGCAGGCCCTGGAGCACCTGGAACTCCGCTGGCTGCCCCCGTCCGACCTCTACGCCGTCCCGTGGCTCCCCGGCGACCGCCCGGTCATAGACCTCCTGTCGGCTCAGGGCCTCACCTAGTCCGGCACGGATCGCGCCGACCTCAGCCTCGCCGCAACCACGCGACGACCTGATCGCGCAGTGAGCCGCTAGGCGAGTCGGAGCGATGCCAGCGATCGCCCGCGTTTTTCGACGATGGAGGGCCGCTAGGCCCGAAGGAGGAGAAAGACGCTAGGAAATACGGTTGGCGCCGGCGTAGTCGGAGCGCTCGCTGAGTTTGGAGATCTTCACCACGTCGCCGGTCTGGGGGGCGTGCAGGTACTTGCCGTCGCCCAGGTAGATGCCCATGTGGTGCAGGTTGCCGCCGAAGTAGACCAGGTCGCCGGAGCGCAGCGCGCCGCGCGAGACCTTCGACCCCATGGCGAACAGGTCGCCGGTGTAGTGCGGGAGGCCGGGCTTGCCGACCTGGGTGTAGGCCCAGACGACGAGGCCGGAGCAGTCGAAGCTGCTCGGACCGGCGGCGGCCCACACGTACGGGGAGCCGAGCTTGGTGAGCGCCTTGCGGGCCATCTTCGCGGGCAGGTCCGAGCCCTTCACCGTGGCGGTGAGGCCGGTGCGCGGGTCGCGGGCGTGGGTGGTGGTCAGCTTGTCGAGGCGCTTCATCACCTCGGAGACCTTGGCCTTGGCCGCCTCGCGGGCCTTCTTGGCGTCGTCCCAGGCCTTCTTGACCTGCGCGGTCTTCGCCCGCGCGGTGCGCTGGGCGGCGTCGGCCTGGTCGATCTGCTTCTTCAGCGCGAGGACGGCGGTGGCCTGGCTCTGCGCGAGGTAGGCGCTGTCGGACAGCCCCTCGGCCGACCCGCCGGAGCCGAAGAGGGCGTCGGGGCCGCCGGCCATGTAGTTGGCGGCGGCCAGGCTGCCGAGCCGCTGGCGGGCGGGTTCGGCGAGCGCGCGCAGCCGCTCGGCCTCCCTGGTGGCGTCCTGCTCGGCCTTGCGGGCCTTGCCGAGCTCCACCCGGGCCTTGTTGAACTTCTCCGTGAGGATCTCGGCCTCTTCGTTCAGCGCGTCCAGGCTCTTGCGCAGGCCCTTCTCCGTGGTCGGGGTCGGGCTCGGCGCGGGCGGCGCGGCGGCGTGCCGGGAGGGCTGCGCGGCGCGGGCGACGTTCGGCGCGGTGGCGCCGAGGCCGATCAGGAGCAGGGTGGCGGTGGCGGTCGGCACGACGCGGCGCCGCCTACGGGAATCCGGAACCAAGCCGGTGCTCTCCTCTCCTCGCACGCCTACCGGGTTAGCTGACGGGTTCGGGCCAGGAGTCGCCCTACGACGTGCGTCGATTCACCCCGAGGGTGGTGGGTCCCCGGTTCTCCCGATGCCCGGGAGATTCGGCGTTCCGGTCGCAGTCCCGGGGGATGGGACTCCGGACGACCGATCTCGGAGAGTACAAAGAACGCGCAAAGTTTGCCAATCGGGGCCCCTGGGGCGGGCGTGGCGAACGGCTCGGGATGGGTGGTACGCGCGGCCAAGTAGAATGGGGGCTGCCGCACGTCTGCGGCGTTCCCCGAACTCTCACGCAAGGCGAACCCGCATGCCCATCTCCACGCGCGACGACCTCCGTAACGTCGCGATCGTCGCCCACGTCGACCACGGCAAGACGACGCTGGTCGACGCCATGCTCTGGCAGTCCGGGGCCTTCCGCGAGAACCAGGACGTCGACGACCGCGTGCTCGACTCGGGCGACCTGGAGCGCGAGAAGGGGATCACGATCCTCGCGAAGAACACCGCGGTCCTGCACGACGGGCTGACGATCAACATCATCGACACCCCGGGGCACGCCGACTTCGGCGGCGAGGTCGAGCGCGGCCTGTCCATGGTCGACGGCGTCGTCCTGCTGGTGGACGCCAGCGAGGGCCCGCTCCCGCAGACCCGGTTCGTGCTGCGCAAGGCGCTGGCCGCGAAGCTGCCGGTGATCCTGGTCGTGAACAAGACCGACCGCCCCGACGCGCGCATCGACGAGGTCGTGGACGAGACCTACGAGCTGTTCATGGACCTCGACGCCGACGAGGACCAGATCGACTTCCCGATCGTGTACGCCTCCGGCCGCGCCGGGCGGGCCTCGCTCGACAAGCCGGCCGACGGCGCCATGCCCGGCAGCGACGACCTGGAGCCGCTGTTCAAGGTCATCACCGAGACGATCCCGGCGCCGTCCTACGACCCGGACGCCCCGCTCCAGGCGCACGTGACGAACCTGGACGCCTCCAGCTACCTCGGCCGGATCGCGCTGTGCCGGGTGCACGCCGGCACGATCAAGAAGGGCCAGCAGGTCGCCTGGTGCCGGCACGACGGCAGCGTCGAGCGGGTGAAGATCACCGAGCTGCTGATGACGGAGGCGCTCACCCGCAAGCCCGCCGACGAGGCCGGGCCCGGCGACATCATCGCGATCGCCGGCATCCCCGAGATCATGATCGGCGACACCATCGCCGACCCGGACGACCCGCGCCCGCTGCCGCTGATCACGGTGGACGAGCCGGCGATCTCGATGACGATCGGCACCAACACCGGGCCGATGGCGGGACGCGAGAAGGGCACCAAGGTCACCGCCCGGATGGTCAAGGACCGGCTCGACCGCGAGCTGGTCGGCAACGTGTCGATCCGGGTGCTGCCGACCGAGCGCCCCGACGCCTGGGAGGTGCAGGGCCGCGGCGAGCTGGCCCTGGCGATCCTGGTGGAGAACATGCGCCGCGAGGGCTACGAGCTGACCGTCGGCAAGCCGCAGGTCGTCACCCGCGTCGTCGACGGCAAGAAGCACGAGCCGGTCGAGCGGCTCACCGTCGACATCCCCGAGGAGCACCTCGGCGCCGTCACGCAGCTGATGGCGGTCCGCAAGGGCCGCATGGAGCACATGACCAACCACGGGACGGGCTGGATCCGGATGGAGTTCCTCGTCCCGGCCCGCGGCCTGATCGGGTTCCGCACCGAGTTCATGACCGAGACGCGCGGCACCGGCATGGCGCACCACGTCTTCGAGGACTACGAGCCCTGGTTCGGCGAGCTGCGCACCCGGCCGTCCGGCTCGCTCGTCGCCGACCGCTCCGGCGCCGCGACCGCCTACGCGATCACGAACCTTCAGGAGCGCGGCACGTTCTTCGTCGGCCCGACCACCGAGGTGTACGAGGGCATGATCGTCGGGGAGAACTCCCGCGCCGACGACATGGACGTCAACATCACCAAGGAGAAGAAGCTCACGAACATGCGGTCGTCCACCGGCGACGAGCTGGAGCGGCTCACCCCGCCCCGCAACCTGTCGCTGGAGGAGGCACTGGAGTTCTGCCGCGAGGACGAGTGCGTCGAGGTCACCCCGGCCGCCGTCCGCATCCGCAAGGTGGTCCTGGACGCCAAGGAGCGCGAGCGCACGCGCGCCCGCACCAAGCGCGCCGGCTGAGCAGGGGCCCACGCGAAAGGGGCGGCCCCGCGGTTCTCCGAGAACCGCGGGGCCGCCCCCTTTTCGCTCGTGGCGCTCAGTTCAGCTGGACGGTGCCCGTCACGTCGGCGGCCAGACGGAGCTGGTCGCCGTCGCGGAGCGGGGCCTCCACACCGCGGGGGAGCCGCTCGCCGTTGACGAACGTCCCGTTGGTGGAGCCCTCGTCGCGCACCCACGCCGTGCCGGACGGGTCGAGCCACACCGTCGAGTGGCGCCGCGACACGTTGTCGTACTGGGTGAACGTGGCCGCCACCGGCGACTGGCCCGCGTCCCGGCCGAGGACCAGGTGCTGCCCGACGGAGACCTTGAGCTCGCCCGTCGGGAACTGGACGCGCAGGATGGGCGTGCCCTTCTGCGGCAGCGGGCGCAGGCACGAGTCGCATTGCGCGGCGCCCGGGTTGGTCAGCACCGCCTCGCAGTACGGGCACATGAACGCCGTGCTGTCGGGTGCGGGCGGGCGCTGGCCCTGGCCCTGGTTGTGCTCGTGCGGCAGCAGCGTCGCCTCACGGCCGTGCGGCGGCAGCGGAGGCTGGCCCCCGTGCTGCGGCTGGCCCCCGTGCTGCGGCTGGCCGTGCTGGGGCTGACCGCCGTGCTGGGGCTGACCGCCGTGCTGGGGGCCTCCGTGCTGCGGCTGCCCGTACGGGGAGTGCTGCTGCGGCGGACCGAACTGGTGGTCGCCCGGACCGGGCTGCGGAGCGCCGTACTGCTCCTGCGGCTGGTACTGCGGCTGCTGGTACTGGTCCTGCGGCTGCTGGTACTGGTCGGCCGCCGGTGACTGCTGCTGTTGCGGCGCGCCCCACGGATCCTGCTGCTGCTGGGGCATGCCCCAGGGGTCGGCAGGCTGCTGCTGCATGGGCGACTGGCCCCCGTGCTGGCCATGCTGCGGCTGACCGTGCTGCCCGTGCTGGGGCTGCCCGTGCTGGGGCTGGCCGTACTGGGGCTGCCCCTGCTGGTCGGCGGGAGGCTGCTGCATGGGCGGCCCCCACGCGTCCGGCTGCTGCTGCTGCTGCTGCGGACCCCAGGGGTCCTGCGGCTGCCCGGAGGGACCCTGCTGGTTCGGGGCCTGCTGCTGGTACGGGTCGTTCGGCTGAGGCTGGCCGTACTGGGGCTGGCCGTGCTGAGGCTGGCCGTACTGCCCCGGCTGGGGCTGCCCGTGCTGGGGTTGCCCGTACTGCCCCGGCTGAGGCTGGCCGTGCTGAGGCTGGCCGTACTGCCCCGGCTGCGGCTGGCCGTGCTGAGGCTGGCCGTACCCGCCCGGGCCCGGTTGGGGCGCGCCGCCGGCGCGCGCCAGGTTGGCCCCGCAGCTCATGCAGAGCAGATCACCCGGCTGGACCGGTTCGTCGCAGACCGGACAGTTCAAGGTCGCCATGACACATCCCCCGAGCGCACGCCGGCGCGGTCGAGCCTCGACGTGAGGTGCTCCATGTCACCCCGTCGCGGGATCCCGATGTAGAACACCCGCCTTCCCTCCGGCCCTTCGTCCACGGACACCTGTACTCGGGGCCCTCTTCCTTCAGTGTCGCCGACTTCAGTGTCACCGACGCCGGCCACTGCCCCGTACCGCTCGCGTCCCAGCGGGGACACCGGCACGACACGCTGGTTGGCCGACCCCCTCCAGAGTAGAGAGCCGTCCTCTGGGTGTCGCCCCTTCGGGTTGAGCCGGTCGACGTAGGGCCCCGTGACCACGGCGTCACACATGTCCACGATCTCGCGCGTCACACCGGCGCGCGAGAGCCGAGAGTAGACATATCCGCTGTACACCAATATGTCCATCGCAATCGTCTCACGGCCTCGGGTCTCCCGCCACGCGCGGATCCCCCGCACCAGGGCCGCGAGCGCGGCCGGCTGCTGGAAGGGTTCTCCGCCCGAGATGGTCACCCCGTCGACCGGTTCCGGAAGGGACGCGAGCCATCCTAGGACCGCCTGGACGGGGATCGCCCGCCCCGGGTCCGCGTCCCACGTGTCGCGGGAGAGGCAGCCGTCGCAGTGCAGCGTGCAGCCCTGCGTCCAGATTCCCGCACGGGTTCCGGGGCCGAGTGTGGTCACCGGATAGTGCGCCTTGGCGAGCAGGAGCGTCTCGCCCGCGCCCGCTCCGGACGCGGCGGGCCGGCCCGTGCTCACTGGAGGTCCAGATGCACGATGCTGCCCTCGCGCCGGATGCCCGTGACGGTGACCTTCTCGTCTGGGACGAGCTCCCGGTCGAAAAGCGCGCGCGCCAGCGGGTTGACGAAGTGCGACTCCAGGGCCATGCCGATGCCGCGCCCGCCCTTGTCGAGCTCCTCCGTGCACCACCGGCGGAGCGTCTCGAGCGCCTCGCCCTTCACCGCCAGGACGAGCCGGTGCTCGTCGGTGACCCGCCGGCAGATGTTCGCGAACTGCAGGTCGAAGATCTTGTGCGCGGCCTCGGCGGAGATGAAGTCGAACACCACGATGTTGTCGCCGAACCGGTTGAGCAGCTCCGGCCGGTTCAGCACCTCGGTGAAGTGGTCGGCCACGGCGCCCTTGATGCGCTGCTCCACCTCGTCGTAGGTCATCCCGGTTGTGATGTTCTGCACACGTTCGGGGGTACCGAGCGGGAAGGGGTCGCGGGCCGTCAGGTCGCGCCCCGGCACGTACATCCCGAGGTTCGAGGTGAAGATCAGGATCGACTCGGAGAAGTGCACGGTGTTGCCGCGGCCGTCGGTGAGGCGGCCGTCCTCCAGGATCTGGAGGAACTTGTCCAGGATCCGGGGGTGCGCCTTCTCGATCTCGTCGAAGAGGATCACCCGGAACGGGTCCTCGCGGACGGCGTTGGTCAGCTCGCCGCCCGCCTCGTGGCCCACGTACCCGGGCGGCGACCCGATCAGCCGGTCGCCGGACCCCTCGCCGGAGAACTCGCTCATGTCGAAGCGCAGGTAGGCCGACTCGTCCCCGAAGACCAGCTCGGTGATCGCCTTCGCCAGCTCCGTCTTGCCGGTGCCGGTCGGGCCGGCGAAGAACAGCACCCCGCGCGGCCGGCTCCCGGACCGGGTCGCCTGCGCGCCCGACAGGCCGAGCACCGCCCGCTTGAGTATGTCGAGGGTCTTGGTGACGGCCTGCGGCTGCCCGATCACCCGCTCCGGGACGCGCTTCTCCCCGTCCAGCACCCGGCGGCGCAGGTGGCCGCGGCTCCACGGGTTGTCGAGCACGCCGAGCTTGTAGGTGCGGACCGCGTCCGGCAGGTCGGCGAGGTCGACACCCCGCTCCTTCGCCAGCCGGGTCACCTCGATCATCGACTGGAGGGTGAGCCCGTCGGCCTGCTCGGCGAACGCGTCGCAGGCCGCCGCCGCGGCCTCGTCGGCGGCGACGTCGCCGACCCCGAACGCGCGGGCCAGCAGCCGCGCCGTCTCCTGCCGGTCGCCGAGGTGCGGGCGCGGGATCGTGATCTCGCGGATGTTCTCGTTGTCGGCGGTGAGCCACGGCGGCAGGTCGCCCGGCCGCTCCACCAGCCAGACGACCGGGTTGTAGAGCGGCTTCGGCCGCGCCCCGGCCACCCGGACGGGGCGGGCGCTGCGCGACAGCTTCGCGCAGAACCGGAAGAAGTCGCGCTCGGCCGGCTCCAGGTCGGTGGGGGTGCGGGCGATGCGCGACGCCGAGTCGATCACGAACGCGGCGCGGACGTTCTCCTTCGGGCGGGCGACCCCGGCCAGGTAGCGGGTCAGCCCCTCCAGCGACGGCTTCTCGTCCGCCTTGGTCTTGCCCAGCAGCCGCTCGGCCGCGGCGGCCGCCTCGGCCCCGGCGGCGTCCTCGGGACCGGGGACGATCTGCAGCCCGTCGACCGGGTCGTACACGGCCATGAAGGACGCGCCGCTGGAGCGCAGCGTCTCCCACAGCAGGGCGCGCAGCGGGAGGAGCTGGGCGGGCGCGCCGTCCGCCGCGGGGGAGAGGAAGCTGTCGTAGAGGTTGCCCGACAGGACGTACTGGGAGTGCACCGAGAGGGTCGCGTCCAGCTCGCGGATGAATGGCGGCCAACCCTGCAACCGCCCCCCGAGGGTAGGCGAATCAATGCTCATCTAGCGTGCTCCCCAATCCGCTCCGTCCGTGCCTCCGCATCTCACTTGTGACGCTCGCGAGAGCGCTCGCGTTGGCCGACTCGGCCCCTAGTCTGCCTGTTCCGGGTCGAAACCGGCAGCTCACGGACGCCCGGGTCGAGGCGCCAGCCCACGTCGGAGCGGATCCCCGCGTCCGCGAGGCGCTCGCGCGCCGCCTCGAACGCCTCGCACCACTCGCGCTCGCGCTCGACGTCCAGCCGCCGGTCGTCCTCGCTCTCGGCGGGCCGCTCGCGCACCATCGACGCCCGCACGTGCGCCGCGTCCTCCACGCGCATCCGCACGCTGTGGTCGGGCCAGCCGCCCCTGGTCAGCGTCAGGGTGCCGTCCTCGGCCGTCAGCGTCTCGAACCCGGCCTGGACCTCGTACCCCATGTCCTCGAAGGCGGCGGTGATGGAGTCGAGGACGTACCGGCGCTCGGCCTCGGCCTGCTCGGCGGCCTCGCGCTCGGCCGCGCGGCGCCGCTCCTCCTCGCGCCGCTCCCGTGTGCGGCCGTTGGCGTCCTGGATGCGCAGCCGGACCTCCTGGAGGACGCCCTCCGCCTCGTCCGCCGTCGCGACGCCGGCCAGCAGCCGCGCCGCCTCCGCCACCGCGCGCCGCTCCTCCTCGGCGGCGTCGGGCAGCAGCCGCGCCATGATCCGCTCCAGGTTCCCGCGGACGTCGCCGTCCTCGCGCCGGGGCGGCGGGGGGCCCTGCCCGAGGTCGGCCGCCAGCCCTTCGGTGGGCACGGCGAAGATCTGCGTGCTGACCTGCGCGGCGAGGTGCTCGGACAGGCGCCGCTCGGCCTCGTCCAGGACGGGGTCCGTGGCGGCGCACCAGGCGGTCAGCTCCGCGGGGGACAGGCCGGCGGGGTCGAGGGGCTCGGGCAGCGCCACGTCCGCGCCGATCTTCGCGCGGGTCTCGGCCAGCGCCGCGATGCGGGCGCTCCGCTCCACGACCTCGCGCAGCGCCCGCTCGTGCGTCTCCACCTCGGCGAGCGCGGCCGCCCGTGCCTCCGCCCGTCCGGCGGCGCGGGCCGCCAGCGCCTCGGCCGCGCTCGCGGCCAGCCCCGCGCCGCGCCCGAGGACGCGGTTCATGCCGAGGCTCAGCACCACCGCGGCGTCCAGCGCGATGTCGGCGTCGATCCCGCTGCTCACAGGGCTCCTCCGTTCTTGCGCGCCAGCCGCCAGTGATGCAGCCGCACGCCCGCCGCGACCACGTGCGCGGCGGGAACCGCGACCATGACGAGGATCCACAGCATGCTCGCGATCGACGTCAGCGCCCCGATCACGAGGAGGAGCAGCACCGCCGGCACCGTCGCGACGAGCAGCGCGATCACGCAACCGGTCCGGCAGCCGCGCCGGCCGCCGCGCCGCGCGGCGCCCGACATCGTCTGGGACGCCTGGGACAGGCCGCGGCCGCCCGCCCCGAGGATTCCGGAGACCATCGCCCACGGCCCCTGCCGGAGATAGTCCGCGCCCTGCGTGCGCGCCACGAGGACCTCGGTGCCGCAGTGCACGGCCCACGCCAGCACCGATATGACGGCCAGGACCCCGAACGAGATGCCGGAGGGGGAGGAGCTGTGGAGGCCGACCGACGAGGTGCCGTCGCCGTCGCCCCCGCCGAACAGCGACCCGACGACCCAGCTGCCCGCCAGCCAGAACGGCAGCAGCGGAACCGTCAGCGCGGCCGCCTTCGCCATGGCGGCGCCGCGCCCCGCGAGCCGCCGGCGTTCGAGGTCGCTCCACCGCGCGCGCAGCGCCTCCTCGCGCTGCGCCGCGGCGTGCCGCTCGCGCGCCCGGGACTCGGTCTCCGCGACCGCCTCGGGCGCGGCGCGCGCGACCGCGAGCAGCCGCAGCGGGTCGTCGCCCGCGCCGTCCGCCATCCAGATGAGCCACGGCACCGGCTCGGAGACGGACGCGCGCGCCCGCGCCGCGCCCTCGGCGATCAGACGGTGGGTCTCCGCCGGGCGCGCCGCCAGGGCGAGCAGCGTGAGCAGGACGACGGGCGGCTCCTCGGCCTCGGCACCGGGCAGGCGCCTCGCCAGGCCCGGCGGTGTGGCGCCCTGCTCGCGCAGCCAGCGCGCCAGGTCGTCCCAGGCCGCCACGTGAGCGCGCCACTGGTCGTCGACGCGGGCCAGGTCCTCGCCGCCCTCGAACCCGGCGAGGACGTGCAGCAGGCGGTGCCTCCACAGCGCCCGTCCGATCAGGCAGGCGGTGCGGTGGTCGGGATGGCGCCGGTCGTCCGCCAGCGCCGCCAGCCCCGGCAGGTCGCCGGAGCCGGTCCGGCGGCCGAGGAAGTGCGGGGGCAGCGACGGATCAAGCCACAGCACCAGATGCAGGAGCTTCACGTCCGGCGGCAGCGCCGTCGTCAGGTAGCCGTCGACGAGTTCGGCGCGGCCGTCGCCGGTCACCCGCGCCAGCCACTCCCGCAGGCTCCGCCACGCCTCGCCCGCCTCGCCGCGCCCGAAGAAGTACTGGGCGGCGTGCTCCCAGCTCCCGACGAGCGCGCGCGCCAGCTCCCGCCGGTCGGAGTAGCGCCGCCCCTGGAACGCGAGCCCGTCACCCGCCTCGACGCTCTCCTCGGCGACCTGCGGGGAGCCGCCGTCCAGCCACTGCCCCACCTGCTCGCCCGTCCACCGCCTGCGCGGATCGCGGGTCAGCAGCCCCTGGCACAGCAGCCGCAGCCGCGGGTCGCGGACGTCGTCCGCGCCGACAGGCCGCGTCGCGAGATGGTCGACCACGACGGTCTCGCTCAGCCCCTCGAACGGCGCCCGGCCCGTCGCCAGCTCCCGGACGATCATGCCGAGCGACCACCAGTCGCGCGCCGGCGACACCTGGCCGGACAGCGACTCCGGCGCCGCGTAGGCCAGCGTCCGCGACGACGAGGCGAACACCACGCTCTGGTCGAGCACCCTGCTCAGCCCGAAGTCGGCGATCGCGAGCCGCAGCGGCTCCCTCTCCAGCACCAGGACGTTCTCGGGTTTGAGGTCCCGGTGGACGATGCCGGCCCGGTGCAGGGCCCGGAGGCCGTCGGCGAGCTGGGCGGCGACATCGCCGACGGCCGCCGCGGACAGCGGCCCCTCGTCCATCAGCGCCCGCAGGTTGCCGTCAGGCGCGTACGCGGTGATCTCGTAGTCGCGCCCGCCGGCGTGCCCGGTCTCCAGGATGCGCAGCACGTTCGGCGCCTGGAGCGCGGGCAGCTTCGCCCACACCTCCCGGTCGGCGCGGTACCCGCGGCGGAAGATCTTCGCCACGAACTCGGCGCCGTCGTCGTCGCGCACCAGGAGCAGGTCGGACTCAGCGCCCTGCACGGGCAACTCGGCGACCACCGTGTAGCGCTCGCCGAGCTCGGCCGGCAGCCGTACCAGCGGATCCCCAGGGCCGTGGCCCTCCCGCCTGGTCGGCGACGCCGGGCGCGGCCCGGGCACCGCCGCGTCCCGCCTCGTCGTCCCGGCGTCGCGCCGGGTGTCGTGCGGCGGAGTGCCATCGAACTCGCCCACAGCAGTCCCGTCCAGCCTCGTCCTCGACGGCCCGACGATACCTGATGATCTTGAACTGGTTGACCGTCGTCTCCAGTGTGGAGGCCGCTACCCGGAGACTCTAGGGCCTGGCCCCGCCGCTCGCCTGATCCCGCCGCGCGACGATCCCGTATCGCGCGCGGACGGGGGCGAACGCCCGGACCGGCGGCACCAGGGCTCTGGTGCCGCCGGCCTGCGCGGACGGTGCGAGGCGCGGCGCCGGACCGCGCCGGGATCAGGCCACCGGCGCGCCGGTGGTCGGCTGCACGGACCGCACCTCGGCGTGGTGCGGCTTGGCGGCCAGGCCCGGGAGGCCGGTGGTCGCGGTGCGCAGGCGGGCGATTCCCTCGGCCTGGAGGTCGCCCAGCATGATGTCGTAGGCCAGGTCGCGCACCGTGTCGGCGCCCACGGCCGAGTGGAGCATGGCGCCGATGGTCTCGGTGAGCACCCGCTCGTAGGACTCGAACTTCACCGTCTCGGCCACCGCCGGGTTCCACTCCAGCTGGTCGCCGGCCGTGACGTGCAGCTGCAGGCCGCCGGTCACCGGGTCCACCTGGTCCAGGTCGATCTCGGCGGCGACGTGGCCGCGGGCCGCCGGCGTCCCGTCGTCGGTGAACAGCAGCACCGGCACCGCGAAGGTCACCCGCTCGGAGGGCTTGCGCTGCCGGACGGCGTTGCCGCGCGGCGCGGCCGGGACGTCGATGTGGTCCAGCTGCGAGAGCATGCGGAACGTGGCCAGGCCGAGGATGCTGTTGATGGCCAGCGCGGTCGCCCGGGTCACCGTTTCCATCTCACCGGGCTTGCGGGTGAGGTAGCCGCTGAAGCCGTAGGCGATGAGGCGGTCGCGGACCGGGGAGCGCAGGAAGATCCGCAGCCGCACTCCCGCGACCGGCAGTTCGAACTCGGTGTCGGACTCGCTGAGCTCGGACCGGACGAAGCCGCCCTCCGACCTCGTCAGCTTGCCGGCGAGGGTGAGCGTCCCCTCGTTGCCGGCGCGGGTGAGGGTGAGGAGGTAGAGGTCGCCGTCGAGCTCGGTGATCACTTCGTCGCCGAGGACGACCGACAGGGCCCGCGCCGTCTCGTTCAGGCCGTGCAGGGTCCTGCGGGGCATGCGCAGCCGCAGCTGGTTCTGCGCCGTCACACGCCCGCCGACGGTGGTCTCGACGTGCTCGACCTCGCGCTCGGCCTGCTTGCCGGTGTAGTTGCGCAGGCTGAACGCCAGCACCTCGTTGTCCGTGCGGACCCCGCAGGTCGCCTTCAGCGCCTTCTTGGCGCTGAGCGGGTAGGGAAGGTCCTGCCGGACGTATCTGGTGGCGTCCACGAACACGGGGACGTCGTCGTCGAAGAGGCGCCGGACGTAGAACTCTTCCTTGGTTTGCGCTGGCACTGTGCACCCTTCTCCGTGTCCTGCCGCCTGCCGCGCGAACGGCCGGCGGTAATCTCGGCACCCGGCCGGACCCGGCCAGGTGCGGCACCGGTCGCCCCGGCCGGTGTCCACTCTTCAGTCATAACCGTTTCGGGCCAGGCAGGATCGGCAAGTACCAGAGGACCGGAGGGCGAGCACCGCCGCACCGGTTGACAAATAAAACATGCGGCTCGCCATCTCGCGTGGACGGTCATGCGTGACACACACGAGCAGCGCGCTGCGAAGCACACCACAAAGGAGACCGGATGCAGCAGTTGACCGATTACGTGCTGGCCGTTCGTACCACCGGCTCACCTCCGGCGCTCGAGGGGATCAAGTCGGTCGACCTGGTTCCGGGCGACGACCAGGACGTGATCGCCGCGACCATCGCCGGCCTGCGGGCGAGCGGCCTGACCGCGGCCGACTTCCGATCGCGGGTCATCTACCTCGCCCCCGAGGACCCGGCCTGCATCGTGCCGTACGCGGCACTGTGCGGCTTCGCCGGCCGCCGCGTCGACGCCTACGCCGGCGGGACCGTCCTCGAGTTCTCGCGGCTGGACCCGCAGGGGGAGGCCTTCCCCGACGCGGGCCGCCCCCCGGGCTACCTGGAATGGGGCCAGGTCGGCGGCCAGGACGCCGAAGGCGTCCCCACCGTGCACATCGGCTCCGGCCCCCAGCAGCTCGTCACCCCGGAGGCCGCCACCGTGATCAGGTACGCGGCGCGGCTGCGCATGGTCCCGCCGGAGGCGGCCAGGGACGCGCTCGCCACGTTCGTGCTCGTCGCGGCGCTGCGGCGGCGGGCCGACGACCGGTTCCCCTACCTGTCCACCGGGAACGAGCCCCCGCCCGTCACCAAGGACGACCCGGCCCAGGGCATCGACCTTGAGAAGCTGCGGCGCGAGGCCGCCAAGTACCGGCAGGAGCTGCGGGCCGGGCGCCGCGGCGCCGACATGGTGCCGCCCGTCCCCGTCTCGCCGCACAACAAGCGGATCGCCGAGGCCAAGTCGGTGGACATCAAGACCGTGCTCACGCGGCTCGGCTCCTCCTCCGACGACGGGAACCTGTGGCACTGCCCCCGTCCGAGCCGGCACAGCAACGGCGACAAGAACCCCTCGATGAAGGTGTACGGAGACAACCGGACGAGGTGCCACCGCTGTGATGCCGAGAAGGTCGGTCCCATCCGGCTGGTCATCGACGTCCTGGGGGTCACTCCGGACGAGGCCGCGAGTTTCATCCTGGACTCCGACCGCGTCGTGGACATGCGCACCGCCTGAGTCGTCCCCGGCGGCCGGGGGGCCGCCAGGGCAAGGGGAGCCGATGGCCGATTCGCAGGGCCGCACGAATGTGGTGCTGCTTACCGTGGACGGAGAACGCGTGGGCCATGTGCACCGCAGTGTCCTCGATCGGGTCGCCGAGATCGCGGGTCGGCTCGGCTGCCGGGACGCGGTCGCGCTGGGCAGCCCGCCGGTCACGTTCGGCGGCTCCTGCGTGCCGCGGCTGCGGCGAAACTTGGAGCAGGTCATCGCCTACGCCGACGCGGCGCAGCGGACGGGCTGGGTATTAGGCGAGATCGCCGTCGCCCCCGGCGATCGAGCGGTGCCGGTGATGGAGACGGCGCAGGGCAGGCTCTGGGCGCATCCCGTCCGCGGCTTCGAGTTGCACGATGCGGCCGGGGTGCGCCGGGTCACCGAACTGGCCGAGATGCCGGGCACCCCCCGGCGCGCCCCCCTGGCCTGTCTCATCGCGCCGCTGGCCGAGGCGGCGGCGCGTGCGCAGGTGCTGGAGATAGGCGATGTGGAGCTCAAGCGCGCCGTGCACCTGAGCTGACCCCAGAGGGGCGCCGTTCGCCGGAGCCGGCGAGTCGGCGCCCCTCGTCAGTCCTGAGGAACCGCGACCGGGGCGCCGCGGGCCCGCGAGGCGGGGCCGCGGATCCGGCGGCGGTCGGTCAGCGGTCGACCAGCCGCTCCGGCGCGGCGGAAGGCCCCGTGACGGCGAATCGCAGCGCCGCGGGGAACTGCGTCTCCGGGTTGGCGATGAGGCCGCCGACCTGCCCCGCGCCCGCCATCTCCTCGGCCACCGCGCCCGGGCGCACGCCGAGCACGTAGTCGGCCTCCATCGGGCTCGCCGCCGTGACGCACCCGGCGGGCAGCGTCGCGTACGCACCGAGGAAGACGCGGCTGCCCTCCGGAATCAGCGAGGCCAGCGCGCGGATGACGATCCGCGCGGCCGGGCCGGTCACGGTCACCGCCTGCATCTGCTGCAGCGCCCCCCGGATCCGGGCGAGCTGGTCCGCGCTGACGACCCGGCTTGCGACGAGGGCGCCCGTGTTCGGGGCCGTGCCGTTCCGCCGGCTGATCACGACGGAGTCGTTGACCTTCGAGACGACGAGACCCTGCTTCTCCCGGGAGGCGGCGATCGTCTTGACCGCCCGGCGGGACGCCGCGAGGGTGGGGAACCCGGGGATCTGGCGGATGCCGTGCGCTCCGCAGACGGTCACCTGGGTCCCGTGGACGTGGACCTCGTCGATCGTCTCGTCTCGCATCAGCTCGCCGAGCAGGTGGGTCCCGTTCAGGACGTGGTACACCCTGCTGGCCATGGCCGGATCCCCGCCCGTGTGCCGGGTGAGGACCTCCAGCCAGAGTTCGGCCACCCGCGGGCGGAGCGCGGTGGCGATGCGCTCCGCCGTGGTCCACGCGGGGTCCGCTGCGAGCGGGGGCTGCGGTGCGGCGCCGTCCGCGGGCTCCTGCGGAGCCTGGGGAGCCTGGCTGGCTTGCGGAGCCTGCGTGGGTTGCGGAGCCTGGGCCGTCTGCGGAGTCTGAGCGGGTGTCGCGGACGGTGCCGCCTGCTCGGCCGCTCCGAAGGGCGTGCTGCGCGTGGTCCGCCACTCCTGCGCGGGAGCGGAGGCCTGGGCCGCCGCGCCCGCCTCCGGGGCGGGCGCGGCTCCAGCGCTCCGCGCGTCCCCGGGGGGCTGCTCGGCCGGCGGGGGCGCGGACTCTCGCGGCTCCTCGTCGCGGGACTTGTTCCGCGCCTTCGGCTTCGCGGCCGGCGCCGCGCCCGCCTCCGCCCCGCTCTTTCCGGTGGCCGGCTGCGCCGCGGCCGCCTGCCCCGCGGCGGGGGCGCCGCCGTTGGAGGAGTCGTCCCAGGCGGAGAACAGCGAAGCCCAGTCGGCCTGCGGACCCTGCTGGCCCTCCTGCGTCCCGGAGCCCGCGGCGGCGCCCGTGTCCGCCGGTGCGGCGGAGGCGGGGGCGCCGGTCACCAGGAGCTTGTCCTGCTCGGGTTTCCCGTCCGGCCCGTCCTCCTCCTGGCCGACGCCGATGGCCGCCCAGAAGTCCATTCCGGTGGCGGGCTCATTTTGCGCTGCCATACAGCCGCTTCCTTTCTGATGATCTGGCCGGCTCGAGAATGATCACTTGGGGTCCATGCCGAGGAGCCTTCTCCAGACGCCGCCCCGGCCGCTTCCCGGCTGCGCGGCCATGGGCTGGCCGAACACCGGGTCCCCGGTGACGAACTGCAGGATCTCGCGGAAGGTCGCATCCAGGTCCGGGCCGACCCGCATCGCGGCCAGCCGGCGGTTGTTGGCGGCCTGCATCCACTCCTGGTCCTCTGGGATCATGCCGACGAACCGCCATCCCGGCATCAGGTCCATGACGTCCTCGGGGCTGCAGTCCACGTCGGCGCGGGCCCGGTTGAGGATGAGCGACAGCTTCTCGGGCGGGACGCCGCCGCTGCGGGAGTGCCGCGCCATGGTGATCGCGCTGAGCCAGGCGCGGGCGGCCTCCAGCGTCACCCGGTTGGGCTCGACCGGGACCAGGATCGCGTCGGCCTCGGGAAGGATCAGGTCGGTGAACGTCAGGTGGAAGAGTTCGGCGACCGGCGTGTCGACGAACACGAAGTCGAACGCCTGCCTCAGCACCGCGATGATCCGCCGGTACAGCATCGCGTTGATCAGCGCGGGGTCGGCCATGGTGACGTCCTGCGGCCCGAGCAGGGCGAACAGGTCGGCGTCCGGAAGGTGCGCGAGATGGGTGCGCACGTTCTCCACCCTGAGCGACCCGTTCACCCGGAGCAGGTCGAGGATCGTCGGCGACTCCACGCTCAGGTACCGCGCGATGTCGGCCTGCTGGAAGTTGGTGTCGACCAGCGCCACGCTCCCGGGGCGGCCGGCCGCCTGCAGATGCCTGGCCGCGTAGACCGACAGGTTCACGGCCGTGGTGGTCTTGCCCACCCCGCCCTTGGCCGAGGCGATGGCGATGACCCGCCCCCGGGCCGGGGCGGCCCCCTCCGACCTGACCGGTGCGGCCGGCGTCGGCTGCGGGCCCGGCCATCCGTTCGAGGACGGCTGGGACGGCAACGCGTTGTGGTCGTGCCTCGTGGCGGAACCCGATTGCGGCCCCGGCTCCGCGGGGGCTCCCGGGACGGGCTGCTGGTCCGCGAACCCCTGCTGACCCGGGGCCGGGGCCGGCCACGGCTGCGGAGCCGGAGCCGGAGCGGAGGGCGGGGGCCCTTCGGGAGCCTGCGGCGGAACGGGACCCGTCCCCTGGGCGAAGGACAGAGGCCGCGCCGGGGCCGGATTCCAGCCCCCGGTAGCGGGCGCCTGCCCAGTGGGCGCCTGGGCGGCGGGCCCCGGTTGGGCGGGCGGCTCGGCGGCGGGCGGTTGGGCGGCGGGCGGTGCGGCCTCGGCGGGTCGCGCCTGCTGCCGCCCGGCGGTCGGAGCCTGCGGCGGGGCCTGCGTCTCGGATACGGCCGGGGCGGGCTCGGCCGGGGCCTGGCCGGTGACCCCGAAGATCGCCAGCAGGTCCGACATCTTGAGCTGCCCGCCGGTGACGTGCACGGCCGGATCGAAGACGTCGCCGCGCTCGGCGAACCGCCCGTGCACGAGCACGGTGAATCCGCTGGCGGCGAGCCCGTTCGCGAGGACCGCCACGTTCGCGCCCGGGAGGTCCTCGACGAATCCCGGGGCGAACATGAAGGCGGCGGGGGAGCCGACCCTCCCGCTCTTGGACAGGTCGCGAAGTTCCGCCGCGGAGGCGGCGTCGTACACCGCGGAGAACCGGCCGGTCTCCCGCAAAGTCCGGGCGACGCCGGGGTCCCCCGCGACGACGAGGTTCGGCGCAGTTGCCATCACTCAGTGTCCTCAGCGCTCTGGTTGTCACCCGGCCGCCGAAGCGGCCGGAATCTCTATTAGCGACTGTGCGGACAATGATGGATGCCGCCAGCCCCAGATGCCGGACTGTCTCCCTGAGAGCCAACACGACCAGGGAGATGACAGCACATGGTCAACCTGAGGGCGGCGCTCGGACGTCTCACCGGGACCAGCCGCGCAGGCCGTTCCGAAGCCGACACCGCCACCATGTGGACCACTCCGTACGCCTGGCGTACCGCCGACGGCGTCTACATCGGCTACAACGGCGAGGTGTGGATGTACCGCACCGTGCGGCTGTCGCCGATGAAGTGGGAGGACCCGGCCGAGCAGCTGTCGATGGCCGCGCCGCTGGCCAGGCTCCTCGGTGACCTGGGGCGGACGTCGCGCCAGCCCGTGGGCGGGCTGGCGACCCTGTCCAACAACCGGAACGTCCACCTGGTCTCGATCACCTGGGACGACCTCGTCACGCCGCCGAAGGACAACACCGAGGAACTGCGCGCGTACCAGGCCGAGGCCTTCGGCTTCCTGGCTCCGAAGCGCGCTCTGTTCGTCGGCGTGCAGCTGCGGTCGTCGCTCATGGACAAGACGTCCCGCGCCGGCAAGGGCTCGCAGGGCGGCATGGCGACGCTGAAGGCGATGACGGACCTGGTCAAGGACTCCATGGCCGACGACGTCCCCGACCTGTCCGACTACCAGAAGGACATGGAGCACATCGCCTCGATCTTCAAGCGGGCGGACGCGCAGCTGCCGACCCGTCAGGAGCTCGACCAGCTGGAGTCCTGGTACAACCTCGGGCGCGGCCCGGACGCGGTGATCGAGGAGATGCCGACCCGGCTCGGCGTCACCGGCATCGGGGAGCTGGAGATGGCCGCGGTCATGCGGTTCGACCAGCCGGTCATGCCGTCCCCTGAGGCCCAGTGGGCGCTGGACGTGATCAGCCATCCCGGCGACGCCCCGCACGTCATCTCGATCCGGGCCGAGCTCGAACCGGCGAACCTGACGCGGGCGCGGGCCCGCCGGGCGCAGCGCCGGATCATGTCCAACATGGAGGAGGAGCGCAAGACCCAGGACCTGGAGAAGGTGGAGCTCTCCCAGACCTTCCAGCAGGCCAAGGAGGTCGAGGACTACCTCGCGAACTCCAACCAGCCCATGCTGGCCAGGTGCAGCTTCATCATGGCCCGTGAGCTGACCGACGCCACCGAGACCTACATGGAGTTCCTGGCCCAGTACTACGGGATCCAGATGAAGGCGCTGGAGCACCGCCAGATCCAGGCACTGGAGGAGACCCTCCCCTGCTCCTCCGTGCGCGTGAACCCGTTCCTGCAGGACGTCAACGTCCCGATGGTCTCGCACGCCGGGCTCCAGGCGTTCTCCGACCTCGGCGACGACGTGGGCGTCTACGGCGGGCTCATCGACCCGGACGGCACGCCGTTCTTCGTCGACCCGCTCGGCGCCCCCCGCAAGAACCTGCCCCCGGTCTTCGGGATCTTCGGCGACCCGGGCAGCGGCAAGACCTTCTTCGCGCAGTCCGTCGCCACCCAGGCCGCGCTGAACGGCCTGCCGGTGATCTTCGTGAACCCGAAGGGCGGCGACTCCCTCTACGGGATGGTGGACTACGTCCAGAGACTGGGGATCCCCGCCGGGCGCGTGTCGATGTCGGCGCTGGAGGAGTCGCCCGGGGCCTTCGACCCGTTCCGGTACGCGCCGCCGACGATCGCGGCCGAGATCGCGAACGTGCACATCCTGTCCGCGCTGGACGACTCCCGCGACGGGCTCACGCTGTCGGAGCGGCTCGCGCTCGGTTCCGGGCTGAAGCGGGGCGCCCTCAACGGCGCGCGCTGCGTCTGGGACGCCCTGAAGTACGTCCCCGGCGACGACGCCGAGCGGGTGCGCAGCCTGGTGGAGCAGCAGATGGAGGCGTCCTCCATGTTCTCCCTCGGCATCGCCCTCCAGCCGCTGCCCCGCCTGGACATGTCGCAGAGGCTGACGCTGGTCGACTTCGACCGCGAACTCGGCCTGCCGGAGGGCAAGACGCCGAGCGAGTACTCGGTGTCGGAGCGCATCGCGCTGGCGGCGGTGCGCCTGGTCATCCGCGCCTCCCTGGAGATCCTCATCGCCAACCGCTCGGGTGTGCTGATCGTGGACGAGGCGTGGACCTTCCTCTCGCAGGCCGAGGGGCTGGCCTCGCTGCAGCGCATCTCCCGGGAGGGCCGGTCGCTGAACATCATGCCGGTGTTCCTCACCCAGCGGATCGCGGACGTGGTGACCAAGGACCTGGAGTCCTACCTCAGCCGGGTGCTGGTGCTGAAGCTGAACGAGAAGCGCGAGGCGGAGACGGCGCTGAACCTGTGCGGCCTGAAGCCGACGGCCGAACGGCTCGCGCAGATCCGCGAGTTCGGCCCGCTCCCGGCGGAGGACGGCAAACCGGCGCGCTGGGCCCGGGGGATCTTCCGCGACCTGTTCGGGCGGCACGCCCAGGTCGTCCTCGGTCCCACGCCGCCCGAGGCGGCGGACGCCTACAGCACGAACCCGGAGGACCGCCGCAGACGCGAGGAGGCCCGCAGGCTCCGCGAGGAGGCCGAGCGGGAGGAGTACGAGGCGGCCGTCGCGGCGGCCGCGCGGATGGAGCAGGCCGGCGCGCTCGCACCGCCGGGACAGGACATCACCGCCCCGGGGCACCCGGGGCGGAACGGCGCGGCCCAGGTTCCGCCGGGGCAGGACGCCGGCGCCGCGGCGTACACGGGGTCCGACCTCACCACGCCGCCGCAGACGGGGGAGGAGCAGAACCCATGGCTCGTCGGCTGAGGCCCGGCCCGGCCCACCGCGGTGACCCGCTGGGCAGGAGCCGTTCCGACCGGGCTGAGCCGGCCCGTGCGAAGGCGGCGGGCCGCCGCCCGCGGCGCGGGCTGCAGCTGGTGGTGTGGGCGCTGGCGCTGACCGTCTTCGGCGGTCTTGCCCTGCTCTCCGGGCAGACCGAGGGTTTCACGTCGGACGGCCGGCCGTCGCAGGCGGCGGCCCCGGCCCCGGCCCCGGCCGCGGCCCCGGCCATGCCCGCCGCGTCGTCGCCGCCGGCCTTCTCCGCCGCGCCGGCGGCGCAGACCGCGGCGGGACCCGGCGGGCGCCTGCTCGCCGCGGCCCCGGGCGGCGACGTCCCCACCTACACCATCAAGCAGGACGGCTGCGACGTCTACAACGAGGCGAGGTCGTTCCTGCCGCTGCACCGGTGGACGTCCTTCGAGCTCTTCGTTGTGGACAACGCCAGGATCTTCAAGACCCAGCGCTTCGTCTCGATGATCGCCAGCCTGATGTTCATGGCGGCGGCCCTGTGCTGGCGGATCATCGGCGTGCTCATGGGGTTCGGCTACTCGTTCGACATGATCTGCCGGGCGGCGGATCCGATCAACTCCGTCGTGCGCACCTTCTCCCTGTACGCGGCGTGGTTCCTGATCCCCGCATGGCTGTTCGTCCTGGCGGCGGTGGTCCGGCGCTGGTCCAGCCACGGCGGCCGCAGGGGACCCGCGGCCGGGCTGCGCCTGATCATGGTGTTCCTGGCCGCGAACGGGTTGATCTTCTTCATGGGCGACCAGGCCGACAAGCACCAGGACAATCCGACCGCGGCGTACACGGCGCCGTGGATGGCCTCGACGGTCCAGGGCTGGTTCGGCACCGCCTCGGACTCGCTCTACAACCTGCAGCAGATCGGCAGGGTCAACAACGGCGTGCAGACCAATCCGGTCTTCTACGACAACCATCCGGAGGGCGGAGCGGGTCCGGTCACCTGTGCGCAACTCGATGAGAAACTCAACGACGAGTACCTGAGCCGGAACGCGGGGACCTCGCTCGCCAGCGGCAAACAGGCGATGGTGCAGGTGAGCAAGATGTGGGAGATCTCGCTCGTCCGCTCCTGGCAGGCCGCGCAGTTCGGCGAGGGCACGAAGGAGTTCCCCTCCCCGGCCCATGCGTCCTGCCGCTGGCTCGAGGCCAACGCCGATGTGGACACCGCCAGCAAGCTGGAGGCCTACGACCTGGCGACCGGCCATCCCAAGGGCACCACCCAGCCGTCGATGGCCCGGGGTTATTTCATCGACCCCGCCGCGGACGAGCAGATGATCATGATCGCCTGGGGTGCCTGCAAGGCCAACGACGACGGGCTCGGCAGCAGCCACACGATCCCGCAGTGGGACAAGGCCACCGACACCAAGAACAAGGCGAAGGCCTGCGAGAAGCTCTACAGCCAGATCACCTACGAGGACGACAAGAGCGGGCATCAGTTCAGCGTCGCCGGCGTCGACCTGCTCTGCTTCCTCTGCGACAACGGCACGATGGGCACGTTCTACTTCAACGGCGACGACGAGCTCAAGGAGAAGCTGGGGAACTGCTACGCGAGCGAACCCGCCTGCCAGGCCGACTGGAACTACGTCAGCGCCTGGCTGGGCAAGAACCAGGCGCAGCGGCTCACCCAGGGCCTGATGTCGATGATCGTCGCCTTCGTCTTCCTGTTCGTCATGGGACCGATGGCGATCGGTATGACCGTCTCGAGCGTGGGCCTGGCGGCACTCGTGATGATATTGCCGCTGACATTACTGCTGATCGGCGCGGGCCTGCCGCAGGGCATGAGACTGCTCAAGCTCACGGGTGCGGCGGCGGCCGGTGACGCGCTCTTCACACTCGGCCTGACGTTCCTGACGATGCTCACCGATACCACGTACCAGGCCATCGAGGCGACCACCGACGATGCCACGCCGAACTTCTTCCAGCAGGTCGCCCAGGGTGCCGCTCCGCTGGTGGCGCTCTACCTCTTCAGGAAGATCAGCAAGATCCTGAGCCTCGGGGACATCTCCACCACCACCGGGGCCACGGGATTCGCATCGGCGATCGTGTTGCGGAGCAGCGGCGACCGGAGACTCTCGCGCAACGCCGGCCAGCAGGTGTCCCAGCGCCTCGGCCGCCTCGGCGCGGGACGGGCCCGGCTGGCGGCCCTGGACGAGCGGTCGTTGCAGCGGCGCATGCTGAACAACCGTGCGACGCGTGCGGTGGCCGGGGCCGCGGGGCGGCGTGCGCAGCGGGCCGTCCGCCCGGTCACCGACTGGGCGAGGGACAGGTACGACGGCGGGCGCGCTCGTCTGCAGCGGGGCCTCAACAACCTGCAGCGCAGGGCCGCCTCGGGGTCGCCCGCGCAGCGGGCGGCCGCGTACGCCGGGCTGACCGCGGGCCTGGCCGGGCTGACGATGGTGGCGCCGCCCGCGGTACTGGCGACGCTGCCGCTCATGGCCTTCACCGGCACCGCCGCGTACGGCCGCGGCCTCCAGGCCGCCGTCAGGGGCATCCCGAACATGCCCGGGATACCAGGCGCGGCACCGGTCGCGACGGGCATGCCCATGGCGCAGGGCGGCCGGACGGGCATGCGGCAGGCCGATGACTGGCACCGCAACATCATCCGCGTCAGCGACTCCGCGGAGCAGCGGCGGCTGACGGCCGAGCACGCCGAGGACGGGCTGAACATGCTGCGGGCCCGGCAGTGGGGCGGAGCGCAGCCCAGCGGCCTCGACCCGGAGTTCACCGGGTTCGTCAACGACGAGGAGAAGATGCAGGCGCTCGCCGACATGGCGAACGCGACGGGTCTGTCGACCGACCAGCTCCTGATGGGCAACCACGGCCTCGCCATTCCCGTTCCGGCGCATGTGGACAAGCGGTCCGGGCAGCGGGTCTTCCCAGAGGGGACCAGCATCGAGCAGGCCTCGCACCCGGTCCACTTCCTCGACCGGTACACCCTGCAGCGCCAGATGGTCGACGGGGTCGAGGAGAACGACGACCAGTACATCGCCCGGCTCACCGCGCAGCTGAGAGAACGCGGCTACGTGACCGACGGCGGTCAGTTCGTCGACGTCTTCGCGGCGCACGGACTCGACACGCGCGTTCCCGAGGTGCGGGAACGCGTGGCGCGCTTCATCTCCGGCGGCAGGGACGAGGAGCTCTCGAGGATCGTCATCACCTCCCGCCGGGCCGAGGACTCGGCCGTCACGGCGTCCCGGCAGTGGGCCGAGATGAGGCTGCCGGATGTGGACGACCGCCGTGCACGCGACATGGAGGCCGTGGAGAACGTGCTCGCCGCCGCGAGCACGGAGATCGGCAGCCTCAACAACAGGCGGGTGGACCTGCCGAACGGGACGACCATGTCGCTCGGTGATCTCCGTGGTCAGCTCAGGACCGACTTCGGCGGCCTGAAGACGATCGCCACGCAGATCAGGGATCTGCACGAGGGACGGGATGCGGGCACGATCCCCCAGGACCTCTTCGACGCGGAGATCGAACGGATCAGCAACCAGCAGCGGCAGGCGGCCCAGCAGGTCGACATGCTGTGCGCGTCGCTCCGTGACGCGGTCGACGCCTCCCGGACGGCGCGCGGTGTCTGCGATCTGCGGGTGAGACTGGCCGATCCGGGCACCATGATCGACGGCGATGAGCTGTCCCGGCTCACCGACCAGATCGCCAGGCAGAACCAGCAGGAGCAGCAGCGGTGGCACGAGGAGATCGACAGGCTGGCCGGCGCCATCTCCAGAAGGCCGCCCGACGCCGCGTCCGCCGCCGAGTTCCTGCGCGACATCGACCGCCTGGAGGACGTTCTCAACAAGGAGTCGGGCAAGGAGCGCCGAGCGAACAGGGATGTCTTCAACCGGCTCAAGGAACTCCAGGACTCCCTGGAGGACAGCAGGCGGATGACGCAGACCGATCCCCGGCTGTCGGCGAGCCGACCGGTCGACATGCGCAGGCTGCTGAGGGACATGTACAGCCGGACATGAGCAGGACGTAGCCCGGGAGTCCCCGAGAACGGAACCGGCCTCCACCCCGTCGCGGGGTGGAGGCCGGCTGCTGTTGTCGGCGTTCAAGTCACGTCCTCACAGGGTCGAGGGGCCCTGTGCCCGTGCGAGCGATCAAGCCACGCCCTCACAGGGGTTGACGTCCTGCTTCTTGGAGCAGTCGTTGAACCGTTCGGCGTACTTCTTGACCGCCGCGTCGAACTTGTCCTCGGAGGGGATGATCGTCCAGTCGTACTCCTCCACTCCGAAGGTGTCGTCGAAGTGCAGCTTCGCGTTCGGTGAACCGTCTCCGACGATGTGGGCGGAGAGGGGCGCCTCGTCGTATAGGCCCTGGAACTGGAACGTGGTGTTCTGGCCCGTGCCGCCGAAGTACTTCTCTTCCTTGACCACCTTGCCCTGGCCGTCGAAGTGCACCAGCGTGTACTTCGCCTGCTCGCCGTCATGGAGGCCGGTCAGTTGACCGGTCGGCATCACACGGAAAGCCAGCATGGCGTGCTGCTCGCCGTGCTCGACCATCGCGATGACCGGACGGGGCTGAGCCTCCGGGGGCTTGGTCGTGGTCACGGTGCCGGGTCGGTCGTCGTCACCGTCCGAGCCGGCCGTCAGAGCGACAGCGGCCCCCACGCCGGTGAGCAGAACGATCGCGGCGAGGATGGCGAGGAGAAAGCGTCGGTTGTTGGGCTTCTCGCTGTTCACGGTCTGTCCTTTCGGTAAAGGCGCGAGAAGCCGGATGATGGACCCGGCCTCTGTACGCGTCTGATGAGACGCAAACAGGCCGGGTCGGCTCTGTTTGCGATGTGCTCATCAATTGTCGCGCACAGCGCCTCATAAGCGCAAGCGAACGATGGGCCTTCCAGGTATTCGACGGGCGCCCTGAACGGACCCGCCAGCATAATGCAAATGGCGGCGCCGTCGATTCCAGTGATCATGATCACATGGAATCGACGGCTGTCACCGTGAGCTTTTCACACCTTGCTGGCGTCGACCCAGCCGACCCAGTAGGCGCTTGTGTAGGCGCGCTCCACCTTGGAGACGTCTCCGGTCCGGTTGGTGTGCACCTTGTAGCCGTCGGCGAGCTGCATCGCGACATGGCCGGAGTGGGGCTCCACCAGATCACCGGGTTTCGCCTGGCTGATCTGGATCTTGTGCATCCATCTCACTTCCCGGAAGGTCCCGGTGACGGGGGCGTTGCTGCCCTTCGGGTACAGGTTCGGGATGGCGCCGCTATCGCGATAGGCCCTGGACACGAAACTGGAGCAGTCTGCCCAGCCCGGGTCGTTGCGCTTTCCCGAGTCGAGCGGGGCGTAGGGCCAGTTGAGATGGTTCAGTGCCCACTTGATGGCCATTGCGGCCTGGGGGGTGCGAGCCTTGGCCACCGAGTCCACGCACAGCTTGTGGATAGTGATCTGGTCGGGATTCGTCGCCTTGTTCACTACTCCATCGTGCAGAGCCCTTGTGCCGACCTCTATCGGACAGCCGTCGGGGCCCACCGTCGTCTGGGTGGTGCCGACGTTCTCGATCGCCCCCCCGCCCGTGGCGAGCGATCCGATCAGTTTCCCGGCGCTGTCGAACGGGGGGATGACGCCGCCGAAGAACCAGGCGTACTCGACGGCGACCTGCTCCAGGGGGAGCAGTACCCCTTCGGTGTTCCCGAGCCGGGACCATGCCTCGGCGGCGTCCTCGCCCACCGGCGCGCCGACCGGCTTCAGCGGCCGCAGCGCCAGACGCGGGATGACCAGGGTGTCCTCACCGACGACCGGTGGCATCTCCGTGTTGGCGTCCTCCCGGCCTTGGTAGTAGTTGCCCAAGCCGTTGAGATTGGCCGAGTTCGCCCCGTCCGTCAGTCCCGCGGCGATCTGGGCGAGGGTGGCGTTGTATCCCGGGGCCCAGGACCCGATCATGCATTTGGGGTCGCTGCCCGGGTCGGTGATGCCGTGGGCCTTCTCCAGATTCTCGAGCTTCGTCTCCCACTCGCTGTAGACCGTGTCGATGCCCGGGGGCTTCTTCAGCGAGGCGAACTCGTTCGCGTACGGGGCGATGTCGGTCAGGAACTTCCTCATCACCGCGGTGCACTCGTCCGTCCCCTCGAACGTGTTCTGGCCGGGGCCGATCAGAGAGAACAGTTCGAGGTCGGTGCCCATGGCGATGCTGAGCTTCTGCCAGCCGCCGATCATCGGCTGGAAGACGCCGAGGTCGTGCGGGCGCTCCTCCGGGGGGACCTTCTCGACGGAGAGCACCAGCTTGGCGGCCCCGGCGATGTTCTTGTCCACATCGCACCGGTCCTCGACGCCGGCCTCCTCCGCCTCCTTCTTGGTCATCGGGAAGATGCCCTGGCGCGAGTCCTTGCCGTTGTCGCACCCCTCGGTCTTCCACTTGCCGGCGCCGTAGCTGACCGACATCGCCTCGTTGACGAGCGTCTCGACGGCGGCGGCCCGGTTGTCCTGTACGGAGTACTTGAACTGGCCCTCCATGTACTTCCCGCCGGTGACCAGATAGAGGTCCTGGATGCGGTTGGTCTCGCAGCGCCAGATCGAAATGATCTTGAAACTGATCGACCAGGGCTTCTCCGGGTCGTCCGGTGTGGGGACGGCGCAGGGACCGTCGGGGTTGGCCGTGCGCTCCACGAAGATGCCGGAGGTCGCGATGACCTTGCTCCAGTACTTGCGGGCGTTCGCCTGGTCCTTCTCGTCGCCGTCGGGCTTCCACTGGGGACTCTTCGGGTCGCGGTGCACCCTCTCCGCCGCCTTGACGAGCTCGAAGGCGACGAAGTACGAGGACTGGCACGGATTCTGGGGATCGAGGCCGTGCAGCCGCATCTGTCCCGCGGCGGCGGGGCTGAGCAGGTACGGTCCGGAGCCCTGGCTGCCCTTGCCCCCGATCTTGGGGTCCGGGTTGGGGACGTCGCATCCCCAGGCGTAGGTGCCGGGGCTCGCCGCCGTCCCCGAATCCGCGCGGAGCGCGGCGGTCGTCGCGGAGGGCCCGCCGGGCGCGGCGCGGAACGAGGCGGGCTGGACGCCGCCGGAGCCGGCCGGGTGCGCCTGTGCCGCGGCCCGCATCTTCGTCATGACGCCGTCGACGTACTTCCAGGCCGTCGGGTTGAAGTCGCACGCCGCCGGGCACTGGTCCCACTTCTCCGGGTAGGGGCCCCAGCTCCCCGTGAAGTGGTCGACCGCCACCGGCTGCCACTTGTGGTACTTGTTCCACTTCTGGAGGATGTCCCGCTTCGCCCGCTCGTCCTGGATCTCCGGAGGGGCGTCGCAGGCTCTCGCGTAGCCCCTGTAGTTGTTCCAGGTGCTGGTGATGTACTGGTAGGCGCCGCAGGCGCTGCTCTTGCTCGTCCCGGCGCTGCGGTCGTAGTGGCCGCCCGACTCCTGCATCCGCAGGGCCCAGAGGAACCAGCCGAGCTGGTGGCTGAGATCTCCGTCCGGCGGCGCGACGTGGCCGTTCTCGGTGCCGGGCACGGTGGCGGCCGAGCCCGGGCCGGTCACCCCCTGGACCGGGCCCGGACCGGCGCCGACGGTGTTGCTGACGTTCACGTCCACGCCGCCGCCGTCGCCGGAGCCGTTCCCGCCGGGGACCTCCTTCGACTTGCGGCCCGGGTCGCGGTCGATGTTGTCGTACGGGCTGTAGCGGGCGAAGTCGGTCTGCGCCTTGGCGAGACCCGCCAGAATGGTCCAGGGGACCTCGGAGTAGTCCTGCGCGTTGCCCGAGGTCTGCTCCGACGCCTTCTTGAGGATCTGCTGCCAGTTCCCGGGGAAGTACTCGGCGACCTTCACGTCCGAGGCCTGCTCGGGTTGGGACTCGGGGACGTCGTCGTCCATGCCGACGCCCAGGATCAGAGCGGCGATCAGAACGATGGACAGGAACGCGGCGAAGATCGGCAGTCCTACGGCCAGCAGTACCTTGAGCTTGCCCCGCTCGGTCTCGCTGCTCGACCCCGAGCCGCTGGCCGTGTCCTTCCTGTTCTTCTGCTTTTTGTCCTTGGTGTACTTGCTCTGGAAGCCCTCGAAGAACGCCTCCGTGTGATCCGGCGCCAGCGCCCGGGCGGCCATCCCGGCGACGGAGTTCTTCATGCTGCGAACCCCGAGCCAGCGGACGAACCTGTTGCCCATGAGCCTGTCGTAGAGTCCGGGCGCGTAGGCGTCGGCAGCGCGCGCGAGCGCGAAGTTGGCGCCCTGGCCCGTGCCGTGGGCGACCTTCTTGCCTGTGGTGTCACCCTTCGGCAGCGTCAGGCCGAACTGGCCCAGTGCCTCCTCGGCGGCGTTCGTCGCGGCGTCCTTGGCCGCGGCGCCCGCGGCCTGCTTGATTCCGTCCCAGCGGTTCTCGCCGCTTTCCGAGTCCTTGCCCGGAGCCTTCGCGGCGCCTCCGGCGGCGCCTCCGAGGGCGCCGTTGGCGGCTGCGCCGCGCCCGGTGAGCGGATTGAGCTTGGTGAGGTTGACCTGCCCGCCCCGGAGCGCCGCGTCGCCGTAGGGATTGATCCCCTGCCCGTCCACGCCGCGGTCGCCGGCGGACTGGGCGGCGAGGATGTCCGCCGAGTTCTGCGGCTGCTGAGCCGCTGCGGCGATCCGTGGGTCGGATTCCAGTGCGGCGACATCCTCCGGCTCGAGCACGGCCGTGTCGTCCGGAAGCGCGCCCTCCGCCACCGGCTGCGGTGCCGTCGACCCGGACGGCGGCGGACCCTCCTGCTCGGGTGGAGCGGAGGGCGAGTCGCCGAGCAGTTCACCGCCCTCCAGAGGCGGCGGTGAGCTCTCGGAGCCCTTCCAGGGGCTGCTGTCCTCGTCCATCCAGGGCATTAGCCGCTACCTCGGTTCCGGTGCCATGCTCGGCTCTCCACTCACCCCCCGGCGCGAGAGATGATCGAACATGACCGTCCGAGGATTCGCGGTCGGGGCAAGGGGGTCCCGCGGTACCGGGCGGAGCCGCTAGCCCGCCCGCATGGCGTATCCGTCGCCGTCGGGCTCGACGAGGAGGTCCACGACATCCGGCCTCGCCCCACCCGGATGCGTGATCGTCGCGCTGAACAGGTACTGGCTGTTGCCGGTCCTGGTGGGATCGGCGACGGTGATCCCCTTCACCGCCGATCCCGGCGGCATGCGAACCTTGGCCGGAGACGGCCGCGCCGTACCGATGAAGGGGATGCCCTTCCAGTCGCCGCTCACGGTGGCCTTGGCGGCGGCCGAGGCCACGTTGAGGGCGCCGGCCGGGACGACCGTCGCGCCGCCGCCGGTCATCAGAACCCTGGCGGCGGCGGTGGCCGTGAAGTCCTTCGCGGAGACCCCGGTCGGAAGCGCCTGCGAAGGGCCCGCGGGCGCGGTGGGCGTCGTGTCGTCCGGGGTGGGCGAGGCACTGAGAGCGCGGGGATCGAGCGTCTGGACCGGGTAGCGCGGCGCCTGGTTCGCGGCGGTGGCGGCGCCGGAGGAATCACCGCGGTCGAGCACCGCGCCGACCACCAGCATCAGGACGATGCCGCCGACGCCGGCCCACACCGCGATGTTCCACCACTCGGGCAGCTCGGTCTCCTTGGCCAGGCGGCGCCGCCGGAAGCCCTGGCGGGCGTAGTCGGTCAACTTCGGCATGTCTCTGACCGTCGCCCGCGAGTGGGTCAGGGCAACCGGCTGACGGGGATGTGTCGCGAATCGTTATGGCGTCCGGGCCGCGACCGCGCACGGTCCCAGGCATGAGCGAGGAGGACGACCGCGTCAGGGGGCCGGCGATGCTGGCCGCGACCAACATGCTGAAGCCGCCCCCGGCGGTGATCGGAAGCCTGAACAAGGAGATCACCCTGCCGCGCACGGTCAGGCTGACCACGCTCATCGCGGTGGTCATCGGAGCGGCGGCCGGCTTCCTGATCGCCTTCTTCGTCCTGGGGCCGGGGTTGAACGCGCTGATGTACGGCCCCGTGCTCGGCGGGGCGGCCGGCTGGGCGACGGTCAACCTGTCCCCGCTGCAAGGGGAGTCGCTGGCGACGTGGCTGGGGCTGCAGATCAACGGGACCCGCACCCGCAGGCTCTACGTGGACGGCCGGCAGGTCCGGCTGTACATCGGCATCGCGCCGCTGCGCCGCACCGCCGCGGGCACCGTCCGCATGCTCCCCGGAGGCGTTCAGGTCGACGCCGTCCGCTGGGACCCGCGCGGCTACCCGCAGCAGGAGATCCCCGGGGCGAACCGGCTGCGCACGCCTCGCCGCAAGGGCCGCGGGCTGACGGCGTCCACCCGGCTGTCCAGCGGACGCGGCCGCGCCCGGGGCGATCGCCGCCGCGGGTGAGCCGGCCCGTACTTGCACATCCGTGTGAGGGCCGCACGGTCCTGGCTGCAGCGTGACAAATAGAGGAGGGACGATGCCGGAACAGTCACCCACTCGTTTCACCATGGTGCCCGCCCGGCGTTCCAGTGAGCCGACCGCTCGCAGGCGGGCCAGGAGGATCCTGAGTGCGCTCTTCCTCGCCGCGGGGCTGAGCCTCGTCGCCGTGGTCATCGCCCTCGCCAAGGGGAGCAACGAGCCCGACCTGTCAGGGGTGGACCCGCAGGGCCGCGACCTGGCCTACACCGCTGCGGTGAACTTCCTGGCGGCCAAGAAGCAGGACGTTCCGCACGCCGACACCTTCGACCCGGAGGAGGCGTACGTCGAGCAGACCTCCGGCGGGACCGGCACACCGCTCGCCTACCGCTCGCTGAGCTGGGTCGGGTTCTCCCCGCAGCATTTCGGGTCGGAGAAGCTGGGCTTCACCGACTTCGAGGTCCACCACTTCCTCGTCGTGCTGGACGCCCCGGCGCAGGGCGCCACCCAGGCTCCGTCCGCGCCGCAGGGCGGCAGGCCGTCCTCGTCGCCGAGCGGTCCGGCGTCCGCCGCGGGAGTGACCGCCACGCCGTCCGCCGGGTCCACGCCCTCCCCGCAGGGCAGCCCCACGATCTCGTCGGGTCCCACCCCGTCCGGCGGCGATGCGTCGCCGTCACCGTCGGCGGCCTCGGACGTGCTCCAGCTGGACGTGACGGTCCTCCTCGACCCCTCGGGGCCGCGGCTGGCGGCCGCGCCCGGCTTCTCGGTCTGGAAGAACGGAGCGGGCAAGCCGAAGGGAAAGGGCGACTACACCAATTACGGCTCGCTGTCCGTCGATGTCAGCGACGCGTCCAAAAACCAGATTCTGCGGTGGGCGGCGGCGTACGCCGCCGGTGATTCGACCGGCCTGCTGGCCGTCACGGGCGACCAGGACGCCGCGCACCGCTACGAGGGGCTGTCGGGCTTCGGCCTGGCGAACTCGTCCCAGGCCGTGCAGATCCTCTCTGCGATCAAATCCACCGACGCGCAGCTCATCGTCCGGGTGCGGCTCATGCTTGCCAAAGCGCAGCCGGTCGGGACGGTTTCTGGAAAGAAGGGCAACGTTCCCCCATTCACGAGCTTCGCCGACTTCGATCTTCTGGTGGGCGCGAACGGGGCCCAGCCCCCGGTGCTCGCCTGGGGGCCGGCCGGTTCCGCGGCGGATCTTCAGCCCTACTTCAACGCACTCAACAACTGACCGGGAACTCCCAAAAATGGAGGGAATGAGGATGTCGGCTCCTGGTTTCTACGTACTGGCGGCACCGATCGGGGACACAGGTGCCAACAGCTTCCTGAACGACTCGCCCGCGGGTAAGGCGCTGGTCGCGATCTGCGGCGCCGTCGCGGTCGTCATCGTGGTCTTCGCCGTGTTCCGGATGATCAATGGCATCGGCCGCGGCCGTCCGGGCGAGGCGTTCAAGTCGCTCATCTTCGGTCTGCTCATCGGCGGCCTTCTGTTCAACCTCAACCTCACGCTCACCGGGGTCAACATGATGGGCGACCTCGTCGGCAAGATCTTCACGAGCGTCGACAAGGTCAGCAACAGCGGCAACTGACGCAGGCCTCCCAGCGTAAGGAGTGAACGTGGCGGACCCGAGAGGGCCGGAGAGCAGGCCCACGGACCTGGCCGGTGGCGGCTATGTCTTTCCCACCGTGGTCCTCCTGGTGTTCGCGGTCATCCTGACCGTGCTCATCCCGGCCCTCTGCGCCTGGGTGCTGCTCATCCTGCTGCGCCGGTTCCTGGCCAAGCGGGACTGGGCGATCGTGATGCTCTCGGGCGTGGTGGGATTCGCCCTGCGGGCCAAGGAGAACGCGTACGCGTACGGCTACTGGCTGGCCAGCTTCGCGGACTTCGGCCCGGGGCAGCCCGGGAAGGTGCCCGTCACCGTGCTGCTGTCGCTGACCGCGGTGCTCGCGGGCCTGCTGGGGATGATCGTCGGCAGGGCCCGGGGGTCGGCAATCATGGCGCTCTCGTCCTTCCTCCGCAAGAAGAAGAAGTTCTTCGACATCCTCGACGGCACCTGGTTCCGGCAGAAGGAACTGGCGGACGATCCGATCACTCCCCGGGACGGCCGCCGGGAGATGCTGAAGAAGCGGGTCTCCACGCGGGTGACCGTGGCCGACATCCCGGCGGTGCACGGCCCGTACGCCACGGAGAAGGCCAGGAAGACGCCGCTCAAGGCCAAGACCATCCCCCTCGGGCTCGGAGCCAACGACCGTCCTGTATGGCTGAGCGCCCAGGAGATGGGCATGCACGGGGCCGTGGTCGGCTCCACCGGCAGCGGTAAGACCGTCACGCTGATGTGGATCATCGGGGCGGCGCTCGACATGGGCTTCGACGTCACCGTCCTCGACATGAAGGAGGACACCGAGCCGGGCGGTCTGCGCGACTTCCTGCGCGCCTACGCGCAGACGCACCGCATGCCGATGCAGGAGATCGCGCTGGGCGACGAGCAGCCGGCCTTCTGGTTCAACGCCCTCGCGGGCATGTCCGCCGACGAGGCGTTCGACACCATCATGACGATGGTCGAGTTCGACGACGCGTACTGGCAGGCGCTGAACCGCAAGGTCCTCCAGCAGGTCGTCCAGATGCTCCACGAGGCCGCCGAGATCGCGCCCGACCGGTTCGCGCCGCCCAACATGCTCGAGATCGGCAAGATCATGGAGCAGGGCGAGAGTATGAAGGGCGCCGTCAAGGAGCAGGTGCTCGCGATCGACGCGGTGCGCGGCTTCGGCTCCTGCACCGAGCGCTACACCAACGTGCTCCGGCCGTCCCGTGACGAGGCGGCCTCCGCCGCCAGCTTCGGCACCAAGCTGACCGGGCTGTACGACTCCGGCGCGGGCCGCCGCATCCTGGTCCCGGCCCAGGACCGGCAGATGATCGACGTCCGGCGGGAGGGCCTGACCTACATCGGGCTCAACTCCCTCGGCCAGCCCGACATGTCGAAGATCCTTTCCTCCTCGGCGCTGCAGCGGCTGTCGGTGTACGCCGCCCAGCGGATCCAGGGCCGCGCACCCAAGGACCGGCCGCGACTGATCGTGGTGGACGAGGCGAACTTCATCGACCGTGAGATCGCCATGAACATGCTCTCGCGAGTCCGGTCCGCGCTGTTCAGCATGATCCTCTGCACCCAGGGCCCGACGGACTGGATCGACAAGGACGGCGACGACTGGTCGCGGCTCACCCAGAACATCAACTGGCTGGTCGCCATGGCCCAGTCCTCCCCGGAGGCCGCGGAGAAGTGCGCGGAGTTCCTCGGCATGCGCGACAACAACAAGCTCGGCGAACGGGTCGACCAGACGGGCCAGACCCAGAACCTGCAGGCCATGGGGGAGGAGCAGTTCATCGTCTTCCCGAAGGAACTGCGGGCCCTCGGCACCGGTGAGGGGTACCTGCGGGTCAACAAGCCGGCCAGCCGGGTCGAATACGTGATCATCCCGATGCGGAAGCAGGAAATGGAGCGGTACCAGCCGCCCGCCCCGCAGGGCGTCCCGGAGACACTTCCCCTGGAGGCGCCGCAGGGGACGAGGGGGCGGGTGTGAGGCCGCCGAGACGCGGCCCGAAGGACGGGGCGCGGCCGGAGGACAAGGCGCGCCCGAAGGACGGGGCCCCGCCGGAGGACGAGGCGCGGAGGCGGCGGATCGACGTGCTGCCGGTCGCGCTGGAGGCCTCGATCATCGTGCTGCTCGGCTTCGTCCTCGCGGGCCTCTCGATCGGGCTGCTCATCCTCCAGTACGGCGACGTGGTCACCTTCGACGCCGGGGACGTGGTGACCGCCGGAGCGGCGGGCGTCTTCGCCGCCGCGGTCGTCCGGCTGAACGTGCGGCTGCACCGGCGCTGGAAGAAGACGATCGGCCGCTTCACCGCCGCGGCCGCGTTGTGCGCCCTCGCCGCCGCCGCGGGTGCGCTCGTGGTGCTGGTGCCGGGCGAGTGCCCCGGCGGACTCTTCAGCACGGGCCGGTGCGGGGTGCGCGAGGCGGCCGCCTGGGGGCAGGTGGCCGGGCTTGCCGCGGTGCTCAACTTCATGATCGCCGGCCTGGCGCTGACGATCTGGCGGCTCGTCCGGCGGCTCGGCCGCGAGGTCCGGGACGTGATCCGCGACGGGTCGGAGCAGGGCGTCATCTGGTTCAGGGCGCTGAAGGACTTCCGGGGGCGCCGGGGCGGCCCGCGCACGGGCGACGGGGCGCCGCGCGGCGCGCGGGACGCGAAGGGCCGCCCCACGCCGCGCCGCGCGGACGCCGAACGCGCCCGCCGCAAGCGGCTCCGCGCGCGGGCCTGATCAGCGACGCCCGAGACGGGCGTCCAAGGGAGATCCATGTACGAGGTCGGACGGGCCGGAGACTTCGTCTCCCGGCAGATGTGGCGTCACCGGACCCTGGGGGTCGCCTACGCGGCCGGGGCCGCCACGCTGGCTCTCACGGCCCTGGGGGCCCTCTTGGGAGCGCTCCTGTCGGACGGGAGTGTGCTGAGGGCGTCGGCGGCCGTCGCCGGGGCGGCCGCGGCGGCGGGTTGCGTGTACGCGTGGCTGCGAGCGACGCGGTCCCTGGCGCAGGCCCGCCGGTCGGCGGTGGGCGCGCGGTCCGAGCGCGAGGTGCGCACGGCCGTCCGGCGCACGGACTCGCTCGCCGCGGCCTACGGACTCGTGCTCGGGTCCCGCGGCGGCGACTGCGACACGGTGGTCTTCACCCGCGGCTGCGGGGTGGCGGCGATCGAGGTGAAGACGGGGCACGGCCGGGTCTCCGCCGAGGGCGGCACCATGCGGGTCGGCAAGCGCGTGCTGCACGGCGACCCGGCCCGGCAGGCGGCCAACCAGGCGCGGAGGCTGTCCCGCAAGCTGGGCGGCAGGGCGGTCCTGGCGGTCGTGTGCGTGCCGGGGATGCGGAACCGGCCGTTCTCCACGCCCGCCGGCGTCTGGGTGTGCTCGGCGGGGGATCTGGGGGAGGTCCTGGACCGCGCTCCGCGCGTCTTCGGCGCGGCGGAGGAGGCACGGGAGACGATGCGGAGCCTCTGGCACGCGACCCCGGCCTGACCGGCCGGGTCGCGACGTCCGCCGAACTCCCCGGCGTGCCGCGGATCGGCTACGGCACGTCCGGGCGCCACATGAGCGAGGCGGTGACCAGCAGGACGCCCATGCAGGCGATGAAGACGGTGATGAGCGTGGGCAAGAGTTCGAAGGTGCCGGGCCCCCGCAGCCGACCGGGCAGCCCGCGGCGGACCGCGCCTCCTGCCGCGGCGTCCTGCGTCATCTCCGGGTGGACGTCATCGCCGGTGTGCTCGTCGAAGAACCAGGCGTTCTGCACGGTACCGGCGCTGCCGCTCTGGTCGGCGGCCTGCGCCCCGCGCGGGGTCTGCGCCGACGGGAACGCGCCACCGGCCTCGGGGAAGCCGGGCGGTGCCGCCGCGGGCGCCGCACCGGCCGCGTTCGAGGCTCCGTAGCCCGCACCGGGTGCGGTGGCATGCGGGGGACCCGCCGGGGCGCCGTAGGGAGTACCGGGCGCAACCGGCGGCACGCTCTGGTTCGGCGGCACACCGGGCTGCGCGTTCGGCGGGACGCTCTGCGGCGGGGTCGGCGGGGTCGGCGGGGTCGGCGGGACGCTGTGCTGGGGGCTTGGCGGGACGCTCTCCGGCGGGGCGGGGCGGGTGTTCCCTTGGCCGAAGGGGGCGCTGGAGCCGGGAGCAGGCGTGCCGGGGGCGGAAGCGCCGGGAGCGGACATGCCAGGAGCGGGCGTGCCGGGAGCGGGCGTGCCGGGAGCGGCTGTGGGACCGCTCCAAGTCTCGCTGCCTGCCCCGGAAGGCGCCGGTGAGGCGGTGCTCCAGGAGTCCCAGGTCCCGAGAGACGCCCAAGGGTCGCTGTGCGCGGGTTTCGGGCTCTCCTTGGGCCGTCCGGACGCGGAGGGCTTCGCGCCGGTCGCCGGCGGCGCGGCGCTCGGCTCCTGCCCGGCGGCGTCCGCGGTGTCATCGATGATGATCCACGGCGTCGCCTCCTCGGCACCGCCGCCCGCTCCCGCGCCGGGGCCGCCCGCGTGGTCCCGCCCGTCGTTCATCCTGCCCGTCCTTCGATTCTCCGGGTGCCCTCGGGTGTCTCGACGACCGGCTGGAGCAGCTTGGCCAGCGCTTTCTGCTGGATCTGCCGCACCCCTTCGCGGGACAGCCCGAGTCGTTCGCCGATGACGCGCAACGCCTGCTCAGGCTCACCGTCCAGTCCGAACCGGCGCGTCAGTACGTACCGTTCGCGGGGGTCGAGCAACGGCAAGCCGCGGCTGCTGAGGGCGCGCAGATCGAACCGGAGCAGCACCTCGTCCTCGAGGCTCGGAGAGGTGTCGGGGAGCCGGTCCTCCCAGGCGACCTCGTCCTCGCCCGGGCTGCCCGCGACCGTGTGCAGGCTGTCCAGCCGGGGGGCGTCGAGCACGCGGCGCACCTGGGCCTCGGTCACGCCGGCGCGGCGGGCGATGTCGGCGTGGTCGATCGGGGCGTCCGGCCCGGCCTCCTCGAGGAACGCGCGCTCGGCGGCCAGGATGGCCGGGCGCTTCTCGAAGTCCCCGGGGTTGAGGTTGGGGTGGTCGGCGTCGCGGACGGCGCGCAGCACCTCCCGCTGGATCGGCTTGAAGGCCCAGCTGGCGAAGGGGCCTCGGGCGCGGTCGTAGGAGGCGATCGCCCACAGCAGGCCGACCTTCCCGGCGCTCTCGAAGTCCTCGATGTGCTCGCTGGACTTGGAGGTGAACATGGTGACGTACCTGCGCACGAGACCGAAGTTCGCGATCATGATCTCGAGCGTGAGGTCCTCGAACTCGCGCTCGACCCGCCGCAGCACCATTTCCGAGAGCATGTCGAGCTCACCGGTGTCGGCCCGCGCGCGCAGCGCGGTGAGCCGCTCCTGGAGCTCCTGGCGCCGGGCGAAGAGCTCGTCGTTGCGGGTACGGAACTCGTCGGCGGTGGGGCGCTCGCCGCGCGCTGGCTGCTCGATGTCCATCCGTCTCCCTCGGCTGGTCGGGATAGCGAGGCTGGAGTTGTAGCTATGCACGTTCGATGCCGGACGGCCCGGGAACGGTCGGAGCTGAAACAGATCGTTGATACGTTCGCAGGCCCGTCGGACGGTCGCGAGGCTCCCTTTCCGCGGGCGATGGGGCGGGCGCCGGGGGGCCCCGACGGAAGATCGCAGTTGAGCGCTTTGCCGGGAGAGGGGGCAACTGTCCGGAGCGAAAGCGCGGTGACAAGTTCGTTGACAGGAAATTGATCTGCTATAGATCTTCTGTTGCCATGTTGATGGCTGCTTGGTGTGCGCCCGGTGTGCCCGATCATGGAACTCGCAACCAGTTCGCCGCGTCGGGTTGCGGATCTCGGATCTGACGGACTCTAGAGGTCAGGGGGTACGCGCTTAGGCTGCGGTGAGAACAGGCGGTGCCACGGGCCCCGTCTGCCGACGAAAGGAAGAGTGACGGTGCAAACGATCCTCAGCGATCTCGGTCTGGAGTCCCCGCTCGTCGGGACGACGGTGACCGCACACATCAGGTCGAGCGGGCCGGACGGATTCCGCTGCGCCGTCTATGACGTCGCGACCGGGGAGGCCCGCGACGCCCTTCTGCCGCGCGCCGACGCCTTCGACCTCCCCGAGGGGGTCGCCCCGCCCGAACTGGCGCCGGGCGGCAAGGTCGTCGCTCTGGTCGTCGGCGTGGCCGCCGGCGCGGACCCGGGCTCCGAGCGGCTCATGCTCTCGGTCACGGCGCCCGAGCTGGTCGAGCGCCTGCTGGCGGGGTTCGTCGACGAGCTGCTCAACGGCAAGGTCGTCATCAAGGCCATCGCCCGCGTCGCCGGGACCAAGACGAAGATCGCCGTGGCGCCCACCGTCGCCGGCGTCGACGCGCGGGGAGCCTGCATCGGCCGCGGTGCGAGCCGGCTCAAGGGGGCGCAGAACCTGCTCAACGTCGGCTACGGCAGGGAGCGCCTGGAGATCATCGAGTACGCCAGGGACCCGGCCGCCTTCCTGGTCAACGCCATGAACCCGGTGCAGGTCACCGACGCGCTCGCCGAGAGCGGGAACGCGGTCGTGGCCGTGGAGGAGCACCAGCTCTCCGGCGGCATCGGCGAGGGCGGCCTGAACGCCCAGCTCGCGGGGCGGCTGACCGGGCACTACGTCCGTGTCGTCAAGACCGGCACCGACCTGCGCGAGGCGCTCGACCAGCTCGTGGCCGACAAGGCCGCCGCGGAGAAGGCCTGAGGGAGACCGCCGTGGTCCCGGTGGTCGTGCACGCCCCGGCGGGGGTCCCGCCCGGCGGCGTAGAGGATCTGTGCGGTCCGGAGGGCGGAGCCCTCGACCGGGACACGCTCGTCGCGGCCGGCCAGGCGCTGACGTGGCGGTCGGTCTACACCAGCGGGTCGCTCACCGCGATCCCGCTGACCGCCGCGTCCGCGGTGATCATCGGCCACGACGTGGAGACGCCGCCGGAGCTGTGGCATGACAGGTTCACCCGGGGCTTCGCCCACCGGATGGCGGGCGAGCTCACCATCGCCTCGGTCACCGCGGGGCTGCTCGGCGAGACGGCCTCCAGGAACCGGGACGAGGACGCGAAACTGCTCGGTTCGGCGATCGACGGGCTCGCCCGGCTCCTCACCGAACTGGAGGAGACGCGGTCGCCCGGCGAGAAGGCCGCCCGGATCGTGGCCGACACCGTCCGGACCCACACCGCGCTGCTGGGCGCGCTCGCCCACCAGCAGGTGTCGGCCCGGGACGAGGGCGACTTCACCGTCCACACCGTGCGTTCGGTCGCCCGGCACCTGACCCGCTCGGATCTGGAACCGATGCGGACGAGGATCGGGCTGCCGTGGCCGGCGCGGGTGACCAGCGGGGTCGGCGACCATCTGGGGCTGGCCCGGTGGCGGGCCACCATGCAGTCCGACGGCGACCAGATGTGGTGCCGGCTCGAGGCGCAGAACGTCCTGGTCACCGAGTTGTGGCTGCGGAATCCTCAGGAGCGGCCGGGATGAGGTACCCGAAACCCGTCCGTGTGACGATCACGCCGTCGCCGAGTTTGCGGCGCAGCCGGGACACGTGCTCGGCCAGCGTCCGGGAGACCCCCCGGTCGGTGCCCCACACGTGCAGCATGATCTCTTCCTTCGAGACGGCCCGGCCGCGGTTCACCGCCAGGAACTCCAGGACGGCGTACTCCATGGGCGCCAGCCGCACCTCCGCCCCCTCGCGGAACACCTGCCGGGCGGTGAAGTCGACCCGCACCGGCGGGATGTCGAGCAGGTCGCCGCGGGTCTCGCCGACGTGCCGGGCGATGCTTCCCGCGCTGCGCCGCAGCAGCGCCTGGATCCGCGCGATCAGCACCTCCGGGTGGAAGGGCTTGACGACGTAGTCGTCCGCTCCCAGCCGCAGCCCGAGCGCCTGCTCGTGCGGCTCGGCGCGGGCGGTCAGCAGGATGATCGGCGTGGTGTTCCCCTGGTCGCGCAACTGGTCGATCAGGGAGAGGCCGTCGATGTCGGGGAGGTTGATGTCCAGCAGTGCGAGGTCGATGTCCCCGCGGCGCAGCGCAAGCCGGGCCAGTTCGCCGTTGGCCACCGACTCCACCTGGTAATGGCGCTTGCGCAGCAGACCCGACACGAGCTTGACGAGACGCGCATCATCATCAACTACCAGGATCCGCGCCATGGCGCCATGATAACGGGGGTGCGACCGTCATCCGGAGTGGCAGGGAACAGGATGGTGTGCCGCTGGGCCGCCGTGTGCTGTACGGCGTGGTCGCGGCCTTCGTGGTGCTCACGGTCTTCGGGATGAGCGGCTCGCCTTACAACCGCGTCGGTCCCGGGCCGGCGATCCAGGTCGGCCGCCCAGAGGGCGGATCGTGGTCGGTGACGACGGCCCGCGTCCAGCGCAGCAACTGGTTCCAGTGGGGGAAGGCCGAGCTCGCCGGGGAACGCGTGATCCGGGACGCCGGAAGCGGGCGGGGCGGCGGACACGGCGGCGGGACCGGTCCGGCGCCGGTCGGCGACGCCATGAGCACGGCCCAGACGCACGCCGCGCTGGTCGCCGCCCAGCTCGCCGCCGGGCGGGCGCCGGTGAGTGCCGCCGGCCTGCAGGTGGCCGCGGTGTCCGGGCCGGCCCGCGGCGGCGGCCTGCGGCCCGGCGACGTCCTCCTCGCGGCGGGCGCGGGCGACGACCTGGCCCCGCTGCGCGCACCGGCCGACCTGGAGACAGCGACCGCCGGGCGCAGGACCGTGCACGTGCTCGTCGTCCCGCTCATGGCCGCTGACACGTGGGGGAGGGCCGAGGTCCGGCGGATTCCCGTCGGTCGGCTGGCCGCGACGCAGACCGGCCCCACCGCCTCGCTCACCGCCTACCCCCTCGGCCCCGTCGAGGGACCGTCGGCCGGTCTCGTCCTGGCGCTGGCCCGCCTCGACGCGCTCACCCCGGGCGACCTGACCGGCGGGCGACGCGTCGCCGGAACCGGCGCGATCGGCCTCGACGGCGAGGTGACCGGCGTCGGCGATGTCCCCGAGAAGGTGCGCGCGGCGGTGAAGGCGCGCATGGACGTGTTCCTCGTGCCGGTCTGGCAGCATTCCGACGCGGTCGCGGCGGCCAGGGGGACCGGCCTGCGGGTCGTTCCGGTCCGCACGGTGTCGGAGGCGGTCCACCACCTCTGCGCCACCGAAGGACGCGCTCCGCTCTGCTGAGGTCCCGGCTCCTCAGGGGTGGCGGAGATGGGGCAGCAGCGCGGCGAGCAGCCGCCGGTCCACGACCGGGTCGCTCTCCGCGAGCCAGGCGGCGATCCGCTCGCGGACCTGCTCCAGGTCACCGGCGAGCAGGTCGCCGTGCTCGGGTTCCGGGAACTTCACCCTGGGCGAGCGCGCGGGGTCGTCCGGAAGCACGGCGACGAACCCGCGGACCCGCACGCCGCGCGGCACCACCCTGCGGAGCTCCTTCACCGCGGCGCCGATGCCGGTGTCGCCGCGGGGGAACGGACGCCCGACCGTCGTGAGCGTGCCCTTGCTCGTCCAGGCGTAGGTTCCGGCGGGCCAGCGGCGGGCCATGACGACGGCGAGCCGGTCGCCCCGCAGCAGGACGTGTTCGACATAGTGCGGCGCCTGCCCCGACGGCTGCGGCGCCGTGAGCGCGTGCACGATCCGGACCCCGTCGAGTTGGGCGAGCCTCTCCAGCCCGGAGGCGCTTTCCCGCGCCACCACCTGGCGGGCGACGTCGCCGTCGAGACCCGCCCCCGGCACGTTGAAGATCTGGTAGTCGAGCGAGTCGGGGGCGATCAGCCGGTCGAGTTCGCGGCCCTTCCGGACGAGGTGCGGCGCCGCGGCCAGGCCCGCGGCCCCCGCGGCCAGCCCGACCAGTGCCGCGCAGAGCGTCCAGAAGCCGCCGCCGTCGGCCTCGTTCGCGGCGAGCGCGGCTCCTCCCGCGAACGTCAGCACGCACACGGCCCAGAGCCAGGACAGGGACCGCAGCGTGGCCTCCAGGGCGATGAGCGGCATCGCGACCAGCGGGAGGACCAGCAGGAGGAGGAACCCGACCGGGAGCCCGGAGGGCCATAGCGCGTACACCGCGGCCACGAACACCACCGACCAGACGGCGACGGCCGCGACCTGGATCCAGTGGGCGCCGAACCGGGGACGGACGCGCGGGGGCGAGGAGGGCGGGGGCGCTCCGGGCGCGGCCTGCTGCGGTTTCGTGAAGGAGGGACCGGGCCCGGAGGAGCGGCCGTCCGCGGGCCCCTCCCGTCGCGTCCCGGCCCCCGCCCCTGCCCCCGCCCCCGGCCGCGGCGGCGGCTCGGGCTCGGGGGCCGGTTCGGGCTCTGGACGCGAGCGGGGCGGTTCGGGCGGGACCCTCCCGCCGCGAGCGTCGTAGGCGGCCCGCGCCGCCGGATCCTTCAGCGTGTCGTACGCCGCCTTGACCAGCCGGAACAGCCCGGAGGTGCCGCTGGCGTCGGGATGCACCGCGCGCATCGCCCGGCGGTACGCCCGCGTGATCTCCTCGGCCGTCGCGGTCCGCTCCACGCCGAGGAGCTCGTAGTAGTCCGGCTCATCATTCTTCATCGCATCCCACTCGTCATCGGTCCTCCCTCCCGACCGTCCGGGAATCACCCCCCGCGGCTCGTCCATCCCACCGCCCCGCGCGTCGCGCCCGGCCGGTACCGGCCCCGTGTCCGGGCATGCGTGGTCGGGTGCGGCGGTCCCCGGACGGTTTCCAGTGAGTCACTACAAACAAGAGGGAGGCGTTATCGATGACCGATCCTGATCGGACATCATGTGCCTGTCTGATTCACCAGAGGAATCAGACGGGCGACCCGGATGTCGACGTCCTCGTCACGTGGGTGAACGAAGGCCGCTGGACGATGACGGGAGACGATCTGCGGGCCTGGTCCTGCACCGTGGGCCAATGGCACACCTTCCGGTCTCCGGAATTCGTGATCTGCGGCCTGTCTCGCGGCGAGCGCCGTCACATCCTCGTGAAGGCCGTCATCGCGATGGAATACGGCCTGCCGAAACTGGGCGAGGTCGACACCCAGCTGACGTCCCTGAAGGTGAAGACCGTCAGGGTCCACCAGAGCTGGTACGGATCGCCGCTGCTGCGCATCCCCCGTGCGTTCTACGGCGGCGAACTGCCCGAGTACCGCCAGCTCATCTGGGCCGAGGGCGCCGAGGGCTTCCCCGGCGACGAGGGTTTCGACGCGGGACTCCTCGAACGCCAGCCTGATCTGGCCATTCCCCTGCCGGATCACCCGAAATGCGTCTGGACGGCCCTGCGATAACTGGGCAGGGCCCCGGACGCCGGACACGAGGCGCCCCACGTCGACGACGTGGGGCGCTTTCTGGCGCAATTCGGCAGCCGGGCTCAAACCATAGATGCCCCGGCGGGAACGGCGTCAGCCGTCCCCACCGGGGCACCGTTTCACTCACTCCCTCCGGCAGGAGGAAGTGCGGGTGTCCCCGGTGGAACGGCCGTGGCCGTTCCACCGGAGACGGTGGTTCCCTTCAGTGGCCGCTGGGCGGCTACCGCAGGTAGCTCTCCGGAAGCAGGTCGACCGGGTCGACCCACTCTCCGTAGTGGAGCCCCGAGATGCCGAGCCGGTCATTGACCGTCACGACGCGTCCCGGGTCCTTGCGGTACATGACGGCCCCCAGTTCCTGGGGGACGAAATGCGAGAAGGGGTAGACGGCGAACGAACCGCCGCGGAACGTGAGCTTGCCGTGCTCGGTGAGGACCCTCGTCCACTCCTGCACGAAGTGCTCGATGGTCTGTTCCACGTAGTCGTTGACCGACATGACGGCCCCGTCGAGCATCCGACGGAGGACCGCCACCACGTAGGAGGCTCCGCACAGTTCCTGCACCGTGCTGAGCTCCGGTTCGAGGGGCTTGCCTGCGAACTTCACCTTCGTCCGGAGTTCCGGGTCGAGGATGAGGTTCCAGAGCTCGTCCCCCGAGTTCCGCATCATGTTCACCAGCTCCTGGAGGGCCGGGGCGTGCCGCCCGGGCTTCATCTCCACCAGGATCTGGTCCAGCGGTTCGAGTTCGTCACGGTCGATGATCTGCCCCGGGTCGAAGCGGTCGCCGAGGACGTCCCGAAGGACGTCCACGGTGCGGCTGCTCCCGAGGCGGCATCGCCACGTGACTTCGTCGCGCCACCGGTCGTAGGCGCGGGCGGAGATCTGCTCCTGCTGCATCGCCGTGAGCGTGTACAGCCAGTAGGCCCTCCACGGCACATCGATCACGACCGAGTACCGGACGCTCTCCGGGGAGTGGACCATCGCGTTCCCGGCGAACGTCGCCGCCAGGTACGCGAGGTTCTCCTCGTAGAAGGAGAGCCGCCGGTCGAATCCGGCCGAGACGATGAACTCCTCCACGGTCCCTTCCGCACCGTGCGAGCCGAGCTGGAACGCGGTCCGCCGGCCCTCATGGTTGGTCGAGATCGTGGCCCTGTTGGAGCCGTTGCAGCCACCCAGGACGATGGACACGGTCTCCGGCCTGTCGGCCAGGACCCTGCCCGGTTCGCCCGAGATGAGCACGTGCTCAGAGGCCCTGCCGAGGTTGAACCCAGCGTAGGCGCCCTGCACGTACACGGAGAGGTTCTTCCTGTAGCGAACCTCGTAGATGAAGCTCCCGTCCGCGACGGCTTCCGGATCCGCCGTCAGCCTCAGACCCGTTGCCAGGTCCACGACCTTTCGGCGTGCCTTGGTCGAGGTCTTGCCCGAGCCGAAGTCCAGGAGCCCGAAGGCACCCTTCATCTGCTCGGGGGACCACAGCCAGTTCGGCGTGATCAGGTTGCGCTCCCGTCCCAAGAGAACCGGGGTGATGCGGGACGAGCCGGGCCCTGCCGGATCCGACTCGGTTGCCCAGCGGATGAGACCGCCGGATTCCGGGCGTGCCATATGGCACACCTCCTTGTGGGTTGTGCTGCGCCCGGACCTAGCCCGGACGACGTGACTCGGAAGCCACTCACGTGGTTGAGCCACGCATAGTTGACTGTGCCGATCGGAGGAGAATTGGCAAGTGCGAATCGAAATGACGTCTGTGTAACGGAGATAACAAAAAACACGGCCAGCGGGGACGCGAAGAGGCGGGAACGGAGCAGTGCTCCGTTCCCGCCTCAGGAGTGAGGTCAGCGGCCCGTCAAACGATCAGACGGCCGCCGGCCACGTCAGGCGCTGGCGATCACGCTCTTGGGCTGGTCGCCCTTCAGCGTGACGCGCAGTGCCGCCAGGACCACGATCGCGATCCCGCCCCAGACCCAGAGACCTGCGGCCTGGTTGTCGGACAGGAGCCCGAAGAACACGCCCGCGACGCCGATGAACGCGGCGATCGGGGAGTCCAGGAGGTACAGGACCCCCGTCACCCGGTCGCTCACCTTGCCGGTGGCCCAGTCCTGCAGAATGGCGGGGACGGTGATCGCGAGAACACCGGCGATCACCCCGGTGACGATGACGTCCTTGGAGAACGCCACCTGCAGGCCGCCGCCCATGAACTTCCCGGTGAGCCAGACGGCGAAGACGGTGAGCGGGACCGACAGGACGTTGGCGACGGCCAACCCTCCCTTGGTCTTCGTCTCGTCCATCTTGCCGAAGACGCACACGATGTAGTTCCAGAAGCACACGGCCGAAGCGACCGCGGCGACCAGACCGATGAGCGTGGCGGCGCTGAAGTCGTCCAGCCAGTGCCACGGCTGGTTGACCATCACGACGCCGCCGAAGGCCGCGACCCGGAGTGCGAGCTGCTCCCAGGCCCATACCCGGCGAGAACGCTGCTCGTCCTTGAGGCTCTTGAGGATGCCCCAGAACCCGACGGACAGTGGCCCGAGGGCCACGATCGCAGCGGTCACACCGAGGCCGAGCTTGGCGACCGCGATGACGTAGGCCACCCCGATCACGCCGTTCGAGAAGGCGGTGCGGACGATCGGCACCCACATTTCGGCGCCGAACTCCGTGATACCGAGACTTCCCTTCCCGCGCACGTACTCGACGAGCAGCACGTACCCGACGAGCAGCACGCTGCCGAAGATGGACATCCACAGCGCCGCCGCCAGCGGATCGACGCGGCTGCTCACTCCGAACCCTGCCTGCTGGATCGCGAGTTCGAGCACGATCAGCCCGCCGCCGACCAGACGGAGGCCGCGGGATACTGCTTCCTCTGACATGAGGAACCCCTCTTTGCGTGGCGCCCCGGCCTAGCCGGGGCACAGGTGGTGGTTCCGAAGAACCGCCATGCGTCCATGACCGATCGGCCAGGACGCATCGTCGGTTCCTCGGGAACCTCGGATACATCCCGGCCGCACGCGGCCAGGACACCGACTGACTTCAGGAGCCAGTCAAGGAGAACAGTGTCGAGACACTCGAAAGGTGCAATGAGGTGGTGCTCTCTAATTGCCCAATGGGAAACCTGAGGTCTCGGATCAGCGGAGAAACGAAGGGGGCGGGGAGGATGGCTCCTCCCCGCCCGGGTTCGTTGGGTGCGCCTCGCAGCGCGTTCGGTCAGTTCTTCGTCGTGGAGACCGCCCACAGGGTGATCAGTTCGGCGACGAACGTGGTGGCCCCCGCGATGGCGCAGGCGAGGACCATCTGCCAGGTCAGGAAGGTGGCAAGGCCCACGGAGGGCAGTGCCAGCAGGCTGACCACGGCGGTGAGCAGGCTCCCGGCCACCACGCTCAGCACGGGGTGGGGAACGTCGCTCGTCGCCTTGCGCCGCGCGGACCGGATCGCCTCCGCGGTCTTGATGTAGCAGAAGCCCACCGCCCCGAGGAGCAGCGGAACGCTCAGCGCGGTCCAGTCCAGGTTCTCGGCCTTCACGACCAGGTCCTGGTTCAGGCCGAACGCCAGCAGCATCGCCATGGTGCCGAGCGTCGGGTAGATCGCGATCCGGATGATCTCCTTCTGGTACCTCGCCAGGCTCGCGGCGACCTCGGCTCTGCCCGCTCGGCGGACGCCCGCCGTCCTGCGGAGCCGCGGGCAGCGAAGGGCCACCAGGAAGAGCAGGGCGGCGATGGCGTTCGCCGCCGTGATCACGCCCGTGGCAGTGGTGATGGTCGCCTCGGGCTGCGTCCACCAGACGCCCCACACGGCTGCGATGACGATGAGCCACGCGAGTACGGCGGGTAGGACCCGGGTGTTGCGGGCCCTGTTGGATAGGGACATGGTCGTCTCCCTCTGTCGGTTGAGGCGGTATCTGCCGGTCCCGAGGACTCGGCAGGCAGCGATGACCGTGCGGAGCGGAGGTGCAACGGCAACCGCGGTGCCGGAACTAGACGATCTGGGGAGGACTCACAGGAAAACGCCCGGTGGGGACGGCAATGCCTTCAGGCCGTCACCTGGGAACGCGATGCGAGGAACGCTTACGCGGAACCGAAGAGCTGCGTCCAGTAGGTGCCCGCCTTGCCGCCGCCCTGGAAGCCGACGCCTATATGGGTGAAGTCGGGCTTGAGGATGTTGGCGCGGTGCCCGGGGCTGTCCATCCAGCCCTGGACGACCTCGGCGGGGGAGCGCTGGCCGCAGGCGATGTTCTCGCCGATACCGAGGTGCGTGGAACCGGCGGCGCGGGCGCGGTCCCAGGGCTGCGTCCCCTCCGGGGAGGTGTGGGAGTAGAAGCGGCGGGTGACCATGTCCTCGCTGTACGCCTGGGCGGCCGCGGTCAGCCACGGATCGTCGGCGAGCGGCCGGAGCCCGTGGGCGGCCCGGTGGGCGTTGGTGAGCGAGACGACCTCGGCGGCGAAGCGCGACCGGCCGGCCGGGGAGAACGGCGCCGCCCACAGGATCGTCCAGTAGAGGTCGCGGTCGCGGCCCCTCCCGGTCGCGTGGCCGATGCCGACGTCGCAGAGCTCTCCGTTGCGCAGGGCGTCCACCGCCTGCCCGCCGTCCAGGTAGTACCGGGTGAACTCCTCCAGCGAGCGCGGACCCGACACGAACTGCTCGTCGATGGTCAGGTAGACGTAGCCGTGCAGGGTGACCTGGTCGAAGACCGACATGCCGTCCGGTCCGTCGGCGTCGAGCCTGCGCTGCGCCGCCATGGCCGCGGCGTGCGCCTGCGCGGCCGCGGTCAGCCGGCCGTCCAGCGTGACGGGCGGCAGCCCGCTCCGGGAGCGCCGGGAACCGACCTCGCTGGCGAAGGAGTTCAGATGCCGGACGGAGACCGGCGGCAGCGCGGGCCGGGCGACGGCCGGCGGGGGCGGGGGCAGAGGTGGCATGGCCGGGGGCGGGGGAGGCGGAGGTGGCATGGCCGGAGGCGGGGGAGGAGGCGCGGAGCCGTCGTCGGTGACGTCGACGCCGAAGTCGCGGGCGAGCCCGGCCAGGCCGTCGGCGTACCCCTGGCCGATGGCGCGCAGCTTCCACTGGTCTCCGCGCCGGTAGACCTCCACCAGCAGCAGGACGGTCTCCGTCGCCGGGCGCGGCGGGCTGAACCGGGCCACCACCGCGCCGTTGCTCCCGACCGCCCGCAGCGCGGGGGCGGGCAGGCGGTTCAGTGGAGTCCCGGGGTCGGCCGCGCTGAGGACCACCGTCACCCGGCTGGCTCCGGCCCGCAGCCGCGACGGCTCCACCACCACGGCGCCGGCCCCCAGCCGGGCCCCCGGAGCGGAGGGCTGGTTGTAGAAGACGAAGTCCTGGTCGCCGCTCACCTTCCGGTCGTCGCCGGTGATCAGCGCGGACAGGTCGAACGGCCCCGGCACCTCGATCGAGACCGCCCCGCCGGGCAGCGGAAGATTCCCACCGGCGACCAGCTCGCGCATCGCGATCCCCCGTCCTCGTCGCGCCGACCGGACAGGCGCTCGTCAAGGACCGTACGAGAGCGCACCGCGGTGGCAAGGGAGCTGACAGGACGCCTCGACGGCCCCGCACGAAGTGTGGCCCCTGGATCGCTCCAGGGGCCACGGGTGGGGTGGTTGCGCCGCAGTCGGCGACTACGGCGCGGTGGTCACCGCTGGGTGATGATGCGCAGCCTCAGCAGCATCGTGAGCGTGCCCAGTGGGCCGCGCACGAGCAGATCGGAGCGCGCCTTCACGGCGGTGTTGCCGGACGTGCCCACCTTGAGGGTGGGGACGCCCTTGGACCGGAGCCCGTCGAGGACGTCGAAGGCCGCCAGGTCCGGCTCGCTGTCACCCGCGTAGAGAACCACGGAGGGCTCCCACGGGAGAGAGGCGACGAACCAGGCGAGGGAGTCCCTCTTGTTGACCTTCGGACCCAGCTCGATCACGTTGTGACCGGGCAGGCACACCAGGCCGGTCTCCTCGGCCAGGTGCGTGAGGCCGGCGACCAGCGCGGCGACCGTGCTGTCGTCCGTGCCGGCCGCGTAGTGGATGGCGCGGAAGTGGGACTTCACGTCCTCGATGCTCGCGTCGGCCAGGCCGGCCTGCGCGAACACCTCGGGCAGCATCGCGTCGACCACGTCCAGCGTGGCCGGGCGGTCGACCGGCTGGGTGAGCCGGCCGTCGTGGTACCACTCGCACCCGAACTGCCCGAGCACGTGGAGCCCGTCGCCGAGGAGGCCGAAGCTCCGGACCTGCTCGACCGACCGTCCGGTGAGCATGCCCGTGACGCCGGTCTGCGCGACGAGTCCGTCGAGCACCGGGCGGTACCGGCGGTCGACGTTCGGCATGGTCGGGTACTTGACGACATCCCACATCGTCCCGTCCCCGTCCAGCATGACGACGGCGCGCTCCGGGTTCTGTGCGAAGGCCTCCCAGGCCTTCTTGCCCTCCTCCGACACGAAGGTGAGCACGTTGCTATCTGCGTTCATGAGCTGCTGCTCCTTCTTGTTTGACCTGTGGCGCCCTGCCTTGCACGCCACACAGGTGGTTGTTCTGTGACGACCGGATGCCGCCACTGGGCCATACCGTCCCTGACCAGGCCAGAAGTGCAACCCAAAAGATCATCCGTCCGGAGGATCACGCGGATGCCGCGCCCTGGGCCCCGGCGACTCCGGCATGGCGGCGGTCCGAGTGGAAGATCCGGGTTGCCGTCGCGCCGTGTTTCGGGACTGTTAACAGTGCCGACTCGCCGAGTCGGCTCGCCTGCCCCTCAGGGCAGGCGAGACACGAAATCCACTCCGGTCTAGGGCCGGGTGGTACGCAACACAAGGAGGACCTCGTGTCCGAAATCATTGCCGCGGTTGGAAGGAACCGCGGCCCCATCCTTCGGTGGGCGGTGAAGTTCCTGGTGGGCCTGGCGATCGTGGTTCTGATCGGCAGCCTCTACTCCCAGGGAATGGGAGGCGCGCTCACGACGGTGGCCGACATCCCCTTGGCGGGGGCCGAGCTCATCGTCCTGGGCGGAGTGCCCATGCTGGCCGTCATCATGGTGGCCAGGTACTGGGGTTACGGTCTCCAGATGTTCCAGATGGGGACCCGTGGCCAGGAGAGGATCACGATCTTCGCCACGATCCGCGGGGGGTTCACCGTCGACGCGGTGATCTACCGGCGGGTCTGGATCGGAATCCTCGGCCTCACGAGCATGGGGATCAACATCGGGATCGCCTACGCCGATCGCAGCATCGGCACCGGCCCCCGTACCGCCTTCATGGTGCTCTGCACCGCGATGGCGGGCGTGTCGGTCCTCGTGGCCGAGCGCCTCATGAACCAGCTCGTCATGCGGGCGGTGCTGATCGGCGGCGTCGTGTTCGCCGTGGCACTGACCAGCAGCGACGGGCGGGTCGACGCGGTCGGACTCCTGTCGGCCGGCATCGTCGGTCTCCACATGTACGCGGTGCAGAAGGGCCTCACGGCCCTCGGCACCGAGGCGTTCGACACCGACGAGATGAACAAGAAGATGAGCCAGCGGTACCGGGACATCGGAATGCTGCTGGCCAACGTCATCACGTTCTTCCTCATGCTGGCCTACGCGGGCTGGAAGCACGTCTGGCCCACCCCGGACCACTTCGAGGGTTCGCCGCTGCCGCTGTGGATCCTCTACCTGGCGGTCCCGGGGCTGATCATGGTCATCCCGATCCTGGGGATGAACTGGGCGCGCAACCAGCTCAGCGAGACCTGGAACGCGATGCTCACCTCGACGGCTCCCGTCTGGGGCGCCCTCGCGGCGCTCATGCTGGGAGGCTTCGGTTGGCCCAACACCCCGACGCTCGACGCCTCGCAGTGGGTGGGCATCGGGATCGTCGTCCTCGCCGCCGTCGGCGCGGGGATCGACGTCGCGGTCCGCGAGCGCTGGTCCAAGCGGTTCGACCAGATGGACCGGGAACTGGCGCAGGTGTACGCCGAGCTCGAAGCGGCGAACACCGAGCGGGAGAGGGCCTATGCCGACCGTGACGCGGCCTACGTCGACCGCGACACGGCCTACGCCAAGCGCGACGCGGCGGAGGCCGAGCGTGTGCAGGCAGGTGTCCTGTTCCGCGAGGCGGACGCCGAGCGGCGCGAGGCGAAGGCCACGTGCGAGCGGCTCCAGGACGAGCTCGACGCCCTGATCGCGGAGGCTCAGGCTTCCGCGGCTTCCGGCGCCGGATCGGTCGACTGGAAGTCGGGCACGCTGGACGTCGATCCTGACGGCCGGGCCCGCTTCTTCAAGGTCGCCGGGCTCACGGCCCAGGTCGGCGACGTCACCTTCGAGGCCAAGTACCTCTCCGAGGGGTCCCTCGGCGAGGGCGGCTTCGACGGCCCGGTGACCGGCGGTACGGTCGGGAACCGGGGGCGTGTCGTCACGTTCGACAGGGGCAACCTTCAGGTTCGCCCCGACGGGAGCTACTCGATCGAGAAGCTCACCGGTCCTGTCGGCGCTACCAGCGCCGAGTAGGTCCACCATCCAGGAGATCCGGCCCTGACCGGCACCGCGTAGAGGCGGATGCGGGGTGAGGGCTGGCCCCCTCCTTCGCATCCAACGAAACGCGGCGCCGGTACTCGGCAGATGCCGTGGTGGAGTCGGGTGCGGGGAGGAATGGCCACTCCCTCGCATCTCGGCGAAACCATGGCATCGGCCTCGGCAGATGCCGCGGTGCAGTCGGATGCGAGGAGGGATTAGCCACCCCACTTCGCGTTCCGGCGGCACCGCTGTGTCGGCCTTGGCGGACACCGCGGAGTGGCCGGGTGCGAGGAGGGGAAGGCCAACCCCGATCCGCATCTGACGACCCGTTTGGTGTCCGAGCCGAGCCAGGCACGGAACCTCACGGGGTGCGGAGGCGGCGAGACCGCCTCCGCACTCCATGACGAACGGAGGGGGGTTCCCTCCTCTCCGTTCTCACCATGCGGAGGGGTCGCCCCCTTCGTTCTCCATAACCACGTCGGGGGGACGCCCCCGACGTCCAGCACGACCTACGGCCGGTCCGCCCAGGACCGGCCGTAGCCTTTTCCGGAGCCGGGGGGCGCGCATGCCACGGCTGCCGACGGAAACGGAACCGGCCCGCGTCCAGAAGACGCGGGCCGGGTGAGGGTGGCCGTTGCCGGCCACCCTCGTGGTTGGAAGCGGCCGTTGCCGACCGCGTCCCGGCGTTACGGCCGCTCGGGCCCGATCATGACCTTGCGGCCTCGATCAGGTCCAAACGGCGTCGTCTGATCAGATCGATGCCGATCCCAGACGTCGTCCTACTGGTCGTATGCGCCGTTCTCGACAGCCTCCGGAGGAGTGCCCCGGTAACCGCGCAGGCCCGCCGGGATCTCCTCCACGAGGGTCGTGGAGACGCCGTACATGATCTCCGCGATCTTCTTGCCGCGGTTGAACTCCTCGACGAGGCAGCGGAGGAATGCGAGGTGGCCCGGCGCGAGGAGGCTGAACAGGTGCAGTGCCTCCAGCGTCACCCTGTCCGGGGCCACGCTGCCCGGCGTCACGGTGACCGGCGGCTCGGATCCAGCGGTACGTTCCATGAGCTCTGCCCCTCTGTGATTTGAGCGATTAATCTCGTGGCCCCGAGGGCCACAGACGGTGTCCGGCGGGCGCCGGACACCGTCGACCGTCCCGGAACCTCCGCGAAACGCAACCTCACCGGACGCACACTGAAGGTCTACGCAGCTGAGACGGCGTGTCCGAAGGTCGTTGAACGCGACCCGCGCATCCTGCGAACGGTACGTGTCCGAGAACGGCACGGAAATGGAATGCGGAGGCGGCAAGACCCCTCCGCATTCCATGCCGAACGGAGGAGTTCCCCTCTTCTCCGTTCTCCTTGCCTACGCGCAGGGTCGCCTTCCGCTATCCATAGTTCATGCCGGAGGTTCGCCCCCGACGTCCGGCACGACCCACGGCCGGTCCTTCCAGGACCGGCCGTAGCTATTTGTGCCCCTTCGGGGAGCACATCCCGTGTAGAAAAAGAACCGGCCCGCACCTGGAACAGGGCGGGCCGGTCTTGTTGCGACTGTTTCAGCGGCCACGCCCCGAGAGGCGTGAGCCGAATCTTCAGCTTTGTTGCGGTCGGGACCGGCCCGGGTCGTGGGACCCGGACCGGTCGGACGGATTCAGTCGAGCCGGCCCGCCGATGATGGCGCGGGCCGGTGTGGGGCCTACGCGGCCGCGTCCTCGGAGCGGTTGTACAGCGCAGCGACGAATGCCGCACGCTCGAGGCCGTAGGCGAGCGCCGTGACGAGGGGGTACCCCTGGTCCGGATTGCCCAGGTGCAGGCGCAGGTTCCCCTGCACCATGAGCTCCTCGGACCACATGCCCAGGTCGTTGCGACCGAGCAGGAGGTCCGCCATGACGGCGTCGGCACGTTCCAACTCGCCGAGCCGCAGGAAGACCTGTGCCACCCAGCCGGTCACGTTGTTGAACGTGCCCTCCTCCTCCGACGTGATGCCGTCGCCGAAGGACGCTGCGTGGTACCGGACGTGTCCCGGGCCGATCCGAAGCCCCTGGAAGGGGTTGCTCGGGTCGTCAGAGGGCGCGTCGATGGCGCGAACCGTGGCCTCCACGAGCCGCCTGTCACTCGGGTCGTCGAGGTTGAACACGTCCTGACCCATGAGGAAGGCCAGGAGGATCGACGAGTCGAGGACGTTCAGCCCGGGGGCGGCCACGATGACGCCCTTGTGGACGCAGTTCTTCAGGACCCAGCGCTTGACCTTCTTGGCCAGCTTCCTGTACTTGCGAGCCATGAACTCCCAGCCCAGGGACTCGAAGATCTTGGCGGCGAAGTGCAGGGCCTGGGCGTTCAGGAGCTGGGCCGACGCGTAGACGACGAACGACTCGCCGGCCTGGCGACGGACCTCCCAGACCCCCGAACAAGCCTTGAAGGCCGCCCGCGCGGCCTGCTCGGCCAGGCCGACCACCAGGCACTGGAGCTCCGGGTCGAGCATGCCGCGCTGGGTCGCGCGCCACAGGTGCTCCAGCGGGTACACCCACCGGTCGTGCTGGTCCTGGTCTCCCGCTCCGTTGCCGTAGCGGAAGATGGAACCGCGGTAGCCCAGCTCGGGGACGATGTGCTCCCCCTGCTGAGCCACGTTCTCCCCGCGCGGCCCGTACATGATCTTCGTGTCCGTGCCGAAGTCCGGGATGGACTTGTACCACTCCACGATGTCCCGAAGGACCTCGCGGTCTCCCAGGTCGTCCAGGATGGACACCGTGAGCCCGCCGTCCCGGAGCCAGTGGAAGAAGTAGTCCCACGTCCGGATCGCCTGGCGGAGCCAGTCCGGGATGTCCTCGGGGAGGCTGCGCCCGAAGGCCGCGAAGAACGTCCCCGCCCGGTGGCCGAGGCCCCGGAGCAGGATCGCCCACCTGGTCATGTCGGACGCGGTCTCGTTGTCGGGGATCCGGTCGAGGGTCTGGACCCAGCGGGCCCAGCCGTCGTCGGACTCCCTGACGAGCTGCTCGATCTCCTCGTCCGACCTCGGAACGGGGTTGTCGCGCCACCCGAGCCAGATCCAGGCCTTCCCTTCCGCCTCCAGGGCCAGGCGGCCCGTGACGGAGGTCATGCCGTCGTCGAACTCGAGCTCCATGTTGGTGGCGAAGACCAGCTTGCGGCCCTCGACCTCCGCCTCGGCGACGATGTACTCCCCCAGCCTGAACTCCGTGACGGTCCAGACGAGCGGCTGCTCGCCCCGGTACCCGTAGCACAGGGCGAGGTCCAGGCGGGCCTTGACGGACCCCCGCTCACAGGTGAGCAGGCGCACCATCTGGCCGAAGTTCGAGGATCCGGGCGATCCGACCATCAACGCCTGTTCCCGGGCGGTTCCGGTCTTGCTCACCCACGTCGACACCAGGGTGTGCGACAGGTCCTCGTACCTGCGGTTGGCCGGGAATTCCCTGTCCTCCAGCGCGAGCCGGAGGCCGGTCTTCCACGGCGCGTCGTACAGCGCGGTGATCATCGGGACGCCGTCGGCGTCTCCGAAACCCGCTGCGACGACGCATGACCTACGGTCGACGAGGAAACCCTCGCCCAGACCGTTGGCGAGCACGGCGAGGTCGCGGATGTCCGGAGACTTCAACGAGCCACGCCACTTGGAAGGACTCCGTTTCATGGGTCCTGTCCTCCTGTTGTTTGGAACGATCCATCTCGTGGCCCCTAGAGCCACAGACGGTGTCCGGCGGGTGCCGGACACCATCCGGAGATGGTGCCGGCGGGTGCCGGACACTGTTAACCGTCCCGAAACCTCCGCGAAACGCAACGAGAAATATTTGCCGGATCGGTTGAACGGTCGCGAACGGCGCGCCTAATAGGCGACGAGCTGGCGCTCTGTCAAGAGCCAATACGAAAATGTCGCCTGATCGTGCCTGCCAATGTGGATTGGTCCCATCGGCGGCCGTTGTGGGGTGCGCTCTCCGGTGCCACTCGAGTTGTGGGTTCGCGGTATCGGGCGTGGCGATAGAGGCACGGGACGTGACGACGAAAACGGCGGGAGCCTCCGGGGAGTTCTTCCGGAAGTTCCCGCCGTCTCGGTGGGCCCTCGCCGGCGGTTCACGACGCCGCGGCTTTCAGGGGAGGGTCCGCACTCTTGCAGCCTAGTGCCGGAAATGGCGTCAAGAGCATTTCGTAAGGGCCTGTTCATCGGGCGGCAACCTGCAGGTCTTCGCAGCTGAGTCGGCATGCCTGAAGATCGTTGAGCACGACCCGGCTTCACGGAGTCGTATCCGTTCATCGGTGCGACAAAGGGAGCCGGGTCACGACCGGTTCTCTTTGTGCGCACCCTCGCTCAAGGAGTTCCGGAAATGACAAACAAGAATTCTGCACGCACGCGCTACCCCTGGTGGGGCGTGGTGCTCGGACTATCGGACCGGCTCAGCTCCGCGGGGGGCAAGGCCATCCTGGACAACCGGCTGATCGGCGCCAATGGGCTGCAGGTGCACCAGGCGACGGCGCTGGAGGCGACCTTCGGCGGTCTCCTGCTGCTGCTCCGCATCTTCCTCTGGAAGCTGACCGGGAAGGGCGGGGACGACAGGCCGGCCGCCGAGATGCCGCGCCGGTCGCGGCGGCTCTTCGCCCTGATGACCTTCGGGGTGATCGGCGCCGACAAGGCGCTGCTGTTCGCCGCCCTGGCGATCATCCCCTTCAGCACCGCTGGAGGGATCTACTACACCGTCCCGCTTCTCATCCCCGTCATCGCGGGGTTCAGGAGCGGGAACAGGGGACGAGCCGGGCTTCTCGCGCTCTTCGCGGCGGCCGCCGCGGTCGGCGTGGTCCTGCTCGTCCAGCGGGACGGGGCGACGCCGGGAAGCGGCTACCCGCTCGGGGTGATCTTCGCGCTCCTGGCGGGCGGTCTTCGGACCCTGTACCTCCCCGTCACCGACCGGCTCATCAAGGGTGCGGGCCGGTTCTACACCGAGACGGTGATCGGCTGGTCGACGCTGTCCGTCGGCCTGCTCGCCGGCGGCATCGTCATGCTCACCGGAGGCTTCGCCTTCCTGAGCTGGGGGATCGTCCTGTGGGCGGTACTCGCGGGGCTGCTGAACAACACCCTGACCCGCATCATCCAGATGCCGGCGAGGGAGCACGCGGGCGACGCCGTGTACGCGGTGATCCTCACCGTGAGTCCGCTGATCGCCACGCTCGTCGGGCTGGCCTTCCTGGACACGCGGATCCTCCCGATCCAGTGGGCCGGGGTCGTCGTCATCACGGTGGCCGCGGCAGCGGTCGCCCAGATCAGCCTCAGCCTCAAGGACCGGAGTCCCGCGCCGCTCATCGAGCTGTCGTCGGCCGGCCCCGAGGCCGTCCTGCAGCACGCCCTGGAGGAGCGCGGCAAGGTCCTGGAGACGCTCGAAAGGCTGACCCAGGAGTTCGCGGACTGCGAGGCGGCCGTCGCCCAGGCCACTCGCCGGGTGGCCGAGGCCAGGCTCGCGAAGGCTCGCGCCGACGCGGAGAAGGCGGAGTCCACGGCGGTGAAGGCCCGGACCGAGGCGCAGAGGGCCACGGCCCAGGCGCAGACCGCCGCGGCCCAGCAGGAGGCCGCCGAAGCCGCGGTCAGGACGGCCATGGAGGAGCTTCGCCGCGCTCAGGCGAACACCCCGGCGACGGAGTCCTGACGGCGGTCGCGGCGGCAGGCGCATCGCCCGCCTGACGGCGGGACGTACACCGCCCCAGAGGCGGAGCAGGCGGGTGGAGACGGCCCTCTCCGCACACCTGGACACTGTCGGGGGCCGGGCCGGCCAACCCGCGCCCCCGAACCGTGGAATCCATCCAGCGTGACGCCGGCCAGCGCCACGCATTCACATATGACGGCGGGAGGACCAGTCCTCCCGCCGTCCCTTCTTTCACAGCCCTGCGCCGGACCGGGTCTCGTCGGTCTTGGCCGGGACCGCCTCGTGGCAGGCGACGCTGTGCTCGCCGGTCAGCGGCAGCAGCCGCGGATCCTCGGTGGCGCACCGGTCGACCGCGATCGGGCAGCGGTTCCGGAACGGGCAGCCGTCGGCGGCGGGCAGGGCGTCCGAGGCGCCGGTGGTCCGGTGCGCCGTGCCGAGCCGGGGGACGGCGTCGCGCAGCGCGGCGGTGTAGGGGTGGGCGGGCGCGCCGAGCACGGTGCCGATCGGCCCGGACTCCACGATCCGCCCGGCGAACAGGACGTGCACGGTGTCGCAGAGCCGGTCGACGATGGCCAGGTTGTGGGTGATCAGCAGGTAGCTCAGTCCGTGCTCGTCCCGCAGCCCCGACAGCAGGTCCAGGACGTGGGCCTGCACGGTGACGTCCAGGGCGCTGGTCGGCTCGTCCAGGACGAGCAGCCGCGGGTCGACCGCCAGCGCCCGGGCGATGACCACGCGCTGCCGCTGCCCGCCGGACAGCTGGTGGGGACGGCGCCCGGCGAGGGCAGGATCGAGGCCGACGTCGGTGAGCAGCTCCGTCACCGACGGGAGGTCCCCGTCCTTGCCCCCGGGCTCGCCGCCGGCGCGGCGCCGCCGGATCCGCAGCGCCTCGGAGATCGAGGCGCCGACGCGCATCCGGGGATCGAGGGCCTCGCTGCCGTCCTGGAAGACCGGCTGGACCTGCGAGCGGTACAGCGCCCGCCCCGCCCGGTCGAGCCGGGCGATGTCGCGGTCGCGGAACAGCACCCGGCCGCGGTCGGGCTTGACCAGGCCGAGCAGCGCCCGGGCGATGGTGGTCTTGCCGGATCCGCTCTCCCCGATGACCGCCACCCCGCCGGAGTTCTCCGGCACCGTGAGCGAGACGCCGCGGACCACCGGCGTCCGGTCGTAGCTGACGTTGAGGTCGTCCGCGCTGAGCATGGTCACTCCCCGATCGCGGGGACCGCGTCGAGCAGTTCCCGGGTGTAGGCGGCGGAGGGGCTTTGCAGGACGCCGGCGGCCGGCCCCGCCTCGACCACCTCGCCCTGCCGCATGACGACGACGTGGTCGGCGATGCCGGACACGACGGCCAGGTCGTGCGAGACGAAGACCAGGGCGATGCCGTGCTCGTCGCGCAGCCGGGCCAGCAGGTCCAGGACGGCGGCCTGGACGGTGACGTCCAGCGCGCTGGTGGGCTCGTCGGCGAGGATCACGTCGGCGCGCAGCGCGACGGCCATCGCGATGGCGAAGCGCTGCGCCTGGCCGCCGGAGACCTGGTGCGGGTAGCGGCGCAGCAGCCCCGGGTCGAGCAGGACGCTGCGCAGCGCCTCCTCGGTCCGCTCGCGGGCCTCGGCGCCGCGCAGCCCGTGCCGGGCGAGCACCCGTTTGAGCAGTGTCCCGAGCCGCATCGTGGGGTTGAGGGACGCCTGCGGGCTCTGGCTGACCAGGGCGATGACCGAGCCGCGCATCCGCGACAGCGTCCGCTCGTCCGCCGTCACGACGTCCGTGCCGTTGACGACGATCCTTCCGCTGACCTGCAGCCCGTCGGTCAACCCGAGCATCGCGTTCAGGGCGGTGGTCTTGCCCGAACCGCTCTCGCCGACGATCGCGGCGCACTCGCCGGGGCCGACGCTCAACTCGTCGAGCGAGGCCAGCAGCAGGTCGCCGGCCCGCACCCGCAGGTTCTCCGCAGTGAGCACCGCTTTCATCGGGTGACCTCCCGCCGGGGGTCGAGGGCCGCCCGCAGGCCCTCGCCGAGGACGTTGAAGCAGAACGCGGTGATCACGATGGCCAGGCCCGGGAACGCGACCACCCACCAGTTCGTGGTGAACAGGCTCTGCCCCTGCTGGACCATCAGCCCCCATTCCGCGGTGGGCTCCTGCGGCCCGAGGCCGAGGAAGGACAGCGCCGCGGCGGTGAGGATGACCCCGCCCGCGTCCAGGGACAGCTGGACCAGCACCGGGGTCAGCGAGTTGGGCAGGACGTGCCGCAGCACGATCCGCGTCCGGGATCCGCCGAGGCAGCGGGCCGCGTCGATGAAGCCGCGCGATCTGATGGACGTCGCGGCGACCGCGCTCATCCGGGCGTACCAGGGCCACCAGGAGGCGGTGATGGCGATGATCGCCCCCTGCGTCCCCGGATGCAGCACGAGCGCCAGCGCCACCGACAGCAGCAGCGCGGGAAAGGCCAGGAACACGTCGGTGATCCGCATGATCACGTCCCGGACGATCCCGCCCGCGTAGCCGGCGACGACGCCGAGCAGCACGCCGATGACCGCGGACAGGGCGAGCACCGCGACGGCGATCGTCAGTGAGGTGCGCGCCCCGTAGAGCACCCGGGTGAGCAGGTCGCGGCCGACCCCGTCCGTCCCGAACCAGTGCTCGGCGCCCGGCGCCCGCAGCGCCTGGGCCGGATGGGTCGCGTCGGTCCCGTCGCCCGGGTAGGGCGCCAGCAGCGGAGCCGCGAGCGCCGCGATCACGATCAGGGCGAGGACGACGGCGCCGAGGGCGGCCAGCCGGTCGGTGCGGGCCGCCCGCAGCGCCCGGTGCACGGGCCGCGCCCGTAGGGGCGCGGCGGGGGTGTCGAGAGCGGTCATCTGATCCTCACCCGCGGGTCGATGGCGGCCTGCGCGAGGTCCACCAGCAGGTTGACGATGACATAGGTGAACGCGATCGCGATGGTGACGCCCGCGATGGCGGGGGCGTCGGACGAGCGGATCGAGTCGGCGGCGTACCGGCCGAGCCCCGGCCAGTTGAAGATGGCCTCGACGAGGAAGGCGTTCACCAGGGAGAACGCGAAGACGAGCGCCAGCAGCGCCAGCACCGGGCTGAGCGCCGGCCGCAGCGAGAACCGGGTCAGCACCTGCCATCGGGTGAAACCGAGCGCGCGTTCCAGGCGCGCGTGGTTCTGCGTGGACTCCTCGATCAGCGCGGCGCGGGTCATCTGGGCGACCACGCCGGTCGGGTAGGCGGCGATCGCCGCCGCGGGCAGCACCAGGTGGGCCAGGGTGCTGCCGAGGACCGGCCAGTTCCCGGTGATCAGCGCGTCCACCGCCGTGATGTTGGTGTACAGGTGCAGCGGGCTGGTGCCGTCGAGCGAGGGGTCGTACTCGCCGGCGACGGGCAGCCAGCCCAGCTTGGTGGCGAACACGTTCTGCGCGAAGAGCGCCAGCAGGAAGACCGGCACCGACACGCCCGCCATCGAGGTGATCCGGATGGAGCCGTCGGCCGGACGGCCGCGGTACCGGGCGGCGAGCACCCCGAGCGGGATGCCCACCAGCACCGCGATGATCACACCGGCTCCGACCAGCTCCAGCGAGGCGGGGAAGGCGGTGGAGATGTCGCCGAGCACGTCCTGGCGGGTGTGCAGACTGATGCCCCAGTCGCCCCGGACCAGCGAGGAGAGGTAGTCCCACAGCTGGAGGGGCAGCGTGTCGTCCAGTCCGAGTTCCGCGCGGGTCCGGGCGAGTTCGGCGGCGGAGGCCCGGGGCCCGGCGTAGGTCACCGCCGGGTCCCCGGGGACCAGCCGCATCACCACGAAGGTGAGCACCACGACACCGGCCACGACGAACGCGGCCTGTGCCAGGCGTCGGAGCAGGTAACGGGTCATGTCACGCAGCCGGGCTGATCTCGTGGGCGAACACGACGTTGGGGTACGCGGGGTCGTCGGTGTAGCCGTCGACGTCCGCCGAGTACGCCCGCTGGTACTGCTGGACGAACAGGGGCGCGGCGACGGCCTGGTCGACCAGGAGCTTGCGCTGGAGCGAGGCGTACGACGCCTCCGCCGCGGAACGGTTCGTCGCGGTCAGCTCCGGCAGCTTGTCGATCTCGTCGTCGATGCCGGAGTCGTCGAGGTAGGTGAGGTTGAAGTTGACCGGGTCGGCCGAGCGGAACAGGTTCAGGAACCAGCTGTAGGCGTCCGGGTAGTCCGGGTACCAGTACATGACGAAGACGTCCTGGCGCTTGGACGCGTCCTTGCTCTTGGCGCGGTCCCACTGGGCGTCCCACTGCATCGGCTTGGCCTGCAGCTTCACGTTCAGCCCCTTGAGCGCGGAGCTGAGCAGCGTCACGAACTTCTGCTGGTCGTCGTCGCCCTGGGCGTAGGTGAGGTCGAGCGTCAGCGACTTCTTGCCCGGCCCGTACCCCGCCTCGTTCAGCAGCCGCGTCGCCGCCGCCGTGTCCTGGCGACCGGCCAGGCCCGGGGTCGCCCCGGTCAGCCCGGTCGGGACGACGCCGCTGGCGGCGGTACCCGAACCCTTCAGCGTCGACACGAGACCGTTGTAGTCGATCGCCGCCTGGACGGCCTTGCGAAGCTTGACGTCCTTCAGCGGACCGGACTCGGTGTTGAAGAACGCCAGGAGGTTCTGGAACGACGGCACCGACTGGGTCCCGAGGCTCTTCATCCCCTTCGCCTGGGCGAACAGCTGCGGGTTGAGCCTGTGCACATAGGTGACGTCACCGGCCTGCAACTGCTGCCACGCGGTGGTGACCTGCGGGGTGTTGCGGAACTCGACGCTCGTGTAGTGCGAGCCCTTCCAGCCGCCCCAGTACTCCTTGAACTGGCCCAGCCGGACCTCGGCCTCCTGCCCCTTGTTCCAGGAGGCGACGGTGTACGGGCCGGTGCCGGTGTCGTGGCCCTTCGCGACGTAGTCCTTCAGCTCTCCGCCGCCGGGCGCCTTCGTGTCGTAGATGTAGGAGGCGTAGCCGGAGGAGGAGACGAGGTCGAGCGGCGCCGCGTACTTCAGCTCGAACACCAGCGTGTGCGGGTCCGGCGTCTCGATCGACTTCACCGGGTCCCAGATGTAGGCGGCGCCGCCCTTCATCTTCATCGTCCGCTCGATCGCGGCCTTGGCGGCGCTGGAGGTCAGCGCCGTGCCGGTGTGGAACTTCACGCCGTCGCGCAGGGTGAACGTCCACTTCTTGCCCTCGTCGGACGAGGTCCACTTGGTGGCGAGCCGCGGCTCGACCTTCTTCGCCTTGGTGTTGTAGCGGGTCAGCGACTCGTAGACGTTCTGCATCGCGATGATCTCGTTGGAGTACGAGGTCGCGGGATCCCAGTCGGTGACGACGTTGAGGTTGAACGAGTAGACGAACGTGCTGGACGAGGAGGCCGCCTTGCGGACGGCTCCGCCCGAGCAGCCGGTGACGGTCACGGCGAGTGCCGCCGCGAGCGCCAGTGATCTTATGCGCCGGGACATGACGGGATCTCCTTGCTGGGGGGACCGGACAGGGGGAGTGGGGGGCCGGGCTAGAGGTTGCCGAGCGGGCCGGCGGCCTTGACCCGCAGCCGCAGCGCGGGTTCGGGCAGGTAACTCATCGGTACTTCGGTGATCTCCACGACCTCCACTCCGGCCGGATCGGCTCCGGCCTGCACGGCCCGGCGGCCGGCGAGTTCGGACGCCTCCGCGATGGCCTCCCTGCGGCCCTCGCCGGCCGGGATGATGGTCTCAATGGTCCCGCTGACCATGGCGATCGCCGCGCCGACGGCGTTGGCCACGTCCCCGTGGGCGGGGCGGATCACCTCGGCGACGCCGGGCAGGGAGTCGGGGATCAGGAACGACCCGCCGCCCACCGCGATCAGCGGCTGGTCGGTCTTGCCGAGGGTCATCCGGTCGACCGCGTCCGCGAGCATCTGGTCGGCCGTCTCCACCGCCGAGCCGAGCGTGCCGCGCAGCCGTTCCGGGATCGGCGTGCCGGCCGGCGCGCCGCGCCCGGCCAGCGCCCCGGCGTCGGTCATGGTGGGGGTGTCGCCGCCGAAGGTCAGCGCCTCCTCGGTGATCCGGTACCCGACCGACCGCGGCCCGACCGCCCCGTCCGGCCCGACGACGGTGCCGCCGCCGAGCGCGAGCGCGAGGATGTCGGGCATCCGGAAGTTGGTCCGCACCCCGCCGATCTCGACGCCGGCCGACGACTCCCGGGGGAAGCCGGCGTGCAGCACGCCGAAGTCGGTCGAGGTGCCGCCCACGTCCGCGATGATCGCGTCGGTGAGGCCGGACAGGAACGCCGCGCCCCGGATGGAGTTGGCCGGGCCCGAGCCGATCGTCAGCACCGGGTACCGGACGGCGTAGTCGATCGCCATCAGGGTGCCGTCGTTCTGCGCGAAGTAGGTGGTGACGTCCAGTCCCCGCTCGGCGAGCGTGTGCTGCAGCCCGTCCCACACGGCGCTGATGACCCGGTAGAGGGCGGCGTTGAGGATCGTGGCGTTCTCCCGCTCCAGCAGCCCGAGCGTGCCGATCTCGTGGCTCATCGAGATGGGCACCGCGTCACCGAGCTCGTCTCGGACGATCTCGGCCGCCTCGATCTCCTGGTCGGAGAAGGCGGGGCTGAACACGCTCGTCAGCGCGATCGCGTCGGCCTCCTCGGCGATGTCGGCGAGCACGGCGCGCAGCGCGCCGGTGTCGAGCTCGGAGATCGGCCTGCCGTCGACGTAGTGGCCGCCGGGGAGCACGGCCGTGCGCGCCGTGATCGCGGCGGACAGGTCCGCCGGCCAGGACTGCGCCGGGGGCACCGAGGTGGTGGCCGGGCCGCCGAGCCGGATCGCGGCCACCTTGCCGAGTCCGCGCCGCTCCAGGATCGCGTTGGTGGCGTGCGTGGTGCCGAGCATCACCCGGCCCACCCGCCGGACGTCGTCGCCGAGCCGGTCGAGCACCGCGGTCAGCGCCGCGTGCAGGCCCGAGGTGACGTCGGGGGTGGTCGCCTGCTTCGTCCTGGCCAGGACCTCGCCCTTGGCGCTGAGGACGACCGCGTCGGTGTTGGTGCCGCCGACGTCGACGCCGATGCGCAGGTCCTGGGCGGCGGCGCCGGACGTAGGTTCAGCCATGGTTGAGCTCCTCCACGGGCGTGTAGTCGATGTCGTAGCCGAACGCCCGCGGGCCGGCCGTGGCGAGACCGCGCTCGGTCCGCCAGATCGGGTCGCACGGCCAGGACAGCACCGCCACCCGCTGTCCGTAGCGCAGCGACTCGGTCGAGATGGCGCCGGCGGTCTGCGCGTCCACCACGGTGATCAGGTCGGGGACGCAGGCGCGCGGCCGGCCGTCCTCCAGCGCGATCAGGTTCTCGTTCTGGATCTCCACCCGGAGCAGGCGGCCGCGGTCGTCGCCCGTGCCGTCGACGACCAGGCTGCCGCGGACGAACCCGCCGCCCGTCCGCCGCTCAACGTCGATGACCTTCCCGGTGATCAGGACGGTGGCGTCCAGCGTCGCGCACAGGGAACCGAGCGGGTCGGAGCCGTCCCGCACGGCGTGGCCGATCGCGAGGGCCTTGCTCACGGTCCCCTCGATGACCGCGCCCCGGGCCTGCGCGCCGGTCAGCACGTAGTCGGCCATCAGCGCGGACGCCCCGCTGGCGACGCAGACCGCGCGGGAGATGCGCTCCGACCACAGCCCGTCGACGGGGCGGACCATGGTGACGTTGCCCTGGACGTCGGCCAGGACGACGATGTTCACCGGCCGCTCCGCCACGTACATCGCGACCATCTGGACCTCGGGGAACGCCCGTCCCATGCCGTCGGCGTCGACCAGCGGCAGGCCGAGCCGCGCCGCCCAGCCGACCGGCCCGACGCCGTTCGAGCCGCCGATCTCGCACGCCATCACCGCGGCCACCGGACGGCCGAGGATCCGCTCGACCTCGTCCCGGATGAGCAGCGGCTCCTCCCCGCTCATGAGCATCTCGTGGGCGACGGTGGGCGCTCCGATCCCTGACAGCGGAAGGACGAGGCTGTCGTCGGGCACCTCCGACAGCGGGATGAGCGGCACCTCGCCGAACTCGTCGATCGCCCGGACCGCGGTCAGCGTGCCCGTCTCGACGTCCCCGCCGCCCCCGGTTCCCAGGATCGCGCAGCCGCGGGCGAGCGCCGGAACGTCGTCGAGAGTCACGCGACCGGTCCTCGAAGGTGTCATCTGCATGCTGGAAGAATGTCCCCACCGCCTGACCTGGCGGAAGGGTGGAGGGCACAAGGTTTCGCCAGTGTTTGTGCCAGTGGCACAATGCGGGGGTGTCCTTTGTCGCGGACCTGGTCGGGGCCGGTTCCCGGCTCCCCCTCACCCTGCTCGCCGGCCCGGCCGACGCCGTGCCGCTCACCTCCGTCACCGCGGTCGAGGTGCTGGCGCGGCTGCGGCGCGCCCCGGAGGGCGCACTGGTCGTCGTGACGGGCCGGTCGGCCGCGAGGGCCGCCGGATACGAACTCGACATCGCCGTCCGGACCGCCGCCGAACGCGGCGTGCCCGCGCTGGTGCTCATCGGCTGCGGACCGCTGCCGATCACCGCCGCCCGGCTGGCCGAACGGGCACGCCTGGCCGTGCTCGCGGCCGAAGAGGACTGCGACGTCGCCGAGCTCGTGCTCTACCTCGGCCAGGTGATCCGCGGCGACGCCGCCGACTCGCTCGCCCGCGCGCAGGCCGCGCTGCGGATCGTCCGCGAGGTCGGCGATTCCCCCGGCGCCGCCGGCGGCGACCGCGTCGCCGCGCTGCTGGAACGGGTCGGGGCGGTGCTCGGCCGAACCCTGACGACGACCGACGAGCCGGCGGGGCCGGCCGGCGTGGAGCCGATCTGGGTGGCGGGCCGCCGCCAGGGCGGCGTGACGGGTCCGCCCGACGACGCTGTCCGGCTGGTGCTTCCCGCGGTGGCCGCCGCGATCGGCCGGCTGCGGCAGTTCGCGCTGGAGCGGGAGACCGCGCCAGGCCAGACCCGGTCCGACATCCTCACCGAGTTGATCGTCACCGAGCGGGCCCAGGCGGGGGCACTGGCCGACCGGGCCCGGCTGCTCGGCCTGGCCGTCGACGACCTGCACACCGTGATCTGGATGACGCCGGACAGGCCGCCCGGCCCGGACCCCGCCGAACTCGCGGAACTGCGGCGGCTGTTCGACACCCTCACCCTGCGCACCCACCAGGCCCGGCAGCCGTCCGGCGAGGCGTGGAACCTGGCCCGCCTCGCCGCCGACATCGTGCTGGTCGGCACCGCCCGGACCGAGATCCGCCAGCCGCGCGCCCTCCTGCTGATCGACTCCGTGCGGGCCGCCGTGGCCGAGGAGCATCCCGGCACGGTGCTGCGCTTCGGGATCGGCACGGCGCAGCGCGGGATCGAAGGGCTGCGCCAGTCGGCCACCGAGGCCCGCGCGGCCGCGGCGATCGCCGTCCGCTCCCGCGAACTCGTCCACGCCTTCGACGCCGCGGGCATCAACCGGGTGCTCGCCCAGATCGCCACCTCGCCGCTCAGCCTCCGGGTGGTCGACGACCTGCTGCGGCCGCTCGACGCGCTCGGCCCGGAGCGGTCGGCCGAGGCCATCGCCACGCTGTGCGCCTATCTCGACGCGCGCGGCTCGTTGAAGGCCGCCGCCTCCCGGCTGGCGCTGCACCCGAACGCGGTCAACTACCGGATCAGGAAGATCGTCGAAAGGCTCGGCGCCGACCTGACCGACCCCGACACCGCGTTCGCCCTGCACCTCGCCTGCCGCGTCCGCCTCCGCGACTGACCCGGCGGCGGCCGGACGAGAAGAAGAACCGCCCTCGCCCCGGATGTCCGGGACGAGGGCGGTCTGTCGATCAGATCACCGCGGCCTCAGGCCGCGCCTTGATCACTTGGTCTCGACGTCGATGACGCCCTCGTCGGTGATGACGATGGTGCCCTCTTCGTTCTTGCCAATTTCCTTGGACATATCAATACCCCGTTTCAGTTGCAATCACATGTGAACAAAATGACGGGTCGCGAGGACCCGCATAGTGGACCGTGCGGAAGCCCGCCGAGGCGTCAACACGCTTTCTGGAATTTCTTCGAGCCGGGCGGGGGACTCCCGATCGGCGGCAGAAAGAAGTACCGGCCTCCACCCCGTCGGGGTGGAGGCCGGCCACTGCGTCGCCCGGATCGGTGGATGCCGGGCGTAGGTCAGGCGGTGGGCGGGGTCTCCTGGAAGTCCACCACGGCCCAGAAGGTCTTGCCCCGGCCGCTGTGGCCGAAAGCGCCGCACCGGAAGGTGCGCGAGATCAGCCGGACGACCCAGTTCCGCAGCGATCCCGCCGCGTCGGGCAGCTCGGGCATCTCGGGGTCAGGGCTGAACACCGTGATCAGGGGGTAGTGGAAGCCCCCGTCCTCGAACCAGCCCAGGGACAGGGTGCAGGCCGGCACGTGGGCCTGCACCACTCCCCGCATCGGCTGGCCGGATCCCTTGGCGATGCCGATCAGTTCCGTCACGATGTCCAGCACGTTGTTCTGCACCCTGCGGGGCAGGTCGGCGTAGATGCCGGACACCGCGCTCTCGACCGTCTTGGCCGTGGGCACCGCGTACGTGCACAGCTCGTCCCCGTTGAAGGCGGGCGCTCCAACGCCCATCTCGAACTCGGAGAACGGCCGCGGACGGTGTCCGATGACTCCGGTCAGGTCGCGCATGGAAAATGCTCCTTCGGTCTTGGTTGCGTGGCGAGAACTGGGAAGGTCCTCGCGGGGTCTACCGTCCGGACGCGATCACGGACGGCAACCTCCGGGGGCGTGAGGTGCGCGGACGAGAACCGGCCTCCGCCCTCGTGAGGGGGAGGCCGGTCGGGTCGGCGTCGTCTGGCCGCGTGCCCTCCGGACGGACGTGCCGGCGGCGCGGTCAGGAGGAGGTGGGGTGGTCCAGTTCGTACTCGGCCACCACGCACTTCCCGCTCTTGGTGGAGATGGCCCCGTAGAGGGCCAGTTGCTCGCGGATCATTGCCAGCCCCCGGCCGTCGAGGGCGGAATGGTCATCGAGGCCGCGAGCCCAGTCGGGCGGTGTCGGGTTGGGGTCGTACACCTCGATGCGGAGGTAGTACGACTTTCCGCGCCTGATGCCGGCCAGCTTCAGGACCACGTCCGCGGGGAACGCGTCCATGCTCTGGATCTCCTCGTCGGTCAGGTTCAGCCCGTGCCGGTAGGCGTTGGTGACCAGTTCGGTCACGACGAGCGTCGCCAGGTCCTCCCTGTCCGGCTGGCCGGCAAGGAGGATCTTCACCAGCCTTCGGGATGCCGCGGGCTGCGGGCCCCGCCTGGTGTGCCAGGAACCCACGCATGTGAATCCCCGCTCGGATACCTCGATCATGAGGTTCCTCTCTTCTGGATCTGTTTTGGATGGCCGCGAGACCTCGGAGATCTCGCGGAGTCGACCGTCCTCGCGTGCTCGTGTCCGGCAAGGAGCGCCGGGAGCGAGCCCGGCGGCCGGCAAGGAGAGCGGCCAGGGGCGGCGACCGTCGCGCCGGTGGAGTGTTGCGGCCGTTCGCGGTGGCCGCACGGTCTCTTGTGGATGCCCTAGGGGCCTCCACGACCTGTCGAAAAACAAGAAGGAGACGAGGATGACGGTCGAAGAATCGGCGCGGCGAGACGGTTCGGCACCGGGTCGAGAGGAACTGGCCGGTGTGTTCGGGGTCGCGCACGACGACCCGCTGTTCGAGCAGGCGCTGACGCACCGCTCCTTCGCCTACGAGAACGGCGGCCTCTCCGCTGACCAGCGCTTGGTCTTCGTGGGGGAGGCGGCTCTGCGAATGAGCATCACCGACCTCGTGTTCCACCGCCACCCCGAGGACGCGGAGGGTCCGCTGAGCCGGTTGCGGGCCGCAGCTGTCGCCGTTCCGGCGCTGGCGGGAGTGGCCCGATCGCTCGGAGTCGGGCCCCACATCCGGCTGGGGCGCGGCGAGCAGGCCGGCGGTGGAATGGACAAGGACTCCATTCTTGCCGACACGCTGACCGCGCTGATCGGAGTGGTTCACCTGCAACGCGGCATGGACGGAGTCTCCGCCCTGGTGCGCCCGTTGTTCGGCGAACTCGTCGGACGGCTGGCGCTGCTGGGCGAGGGGCTGGACTGGAAGAGCGCGCTGCAGGCCCTCGCCACCCGCAAGGGCCTGGGGGAGCCTGAGTACCGGCTCCACCGGAGCGGTCCGGAGCACAAGGCGTACTTCACGGTCTGGGTCCTGGTCGGCGGCGTCGAGTACGGCCCGGGCCACGGCAGCAAGGCCAAGGAGGCCGAGAAGCAGGCCGCTGAGGCCGCCTGGCACGCGCTCAACGAGTGAGTGGACGACCGGCTGTTCCCGTGGGCGACGCCCCCGGGGACGGCTCGAGCTGACAGCCTTCCTGTGAGCTCCTGACCGGAGACGGCCCCTTCCCAGGGGCCGTCTCGTTTTCGCCCGTTCTGTTCCTCGCGCCGATCGGAACCGGTTGCGCCTTCCGCCGGTCTCCGGACGGGTCCTCAGTGTGTTCTACCGTCGGAGTCCCGGGTTGGGTTGCATCGGGCTGATCGCCCGCATCGTGCTCCTCGTGATGATGGGCATCGTGTTGATCATCTGCGTGGCCAACCGTTCCTGGCTGCAGGCGAAGGCGGTCAACGCGATCTACGAGGACCGGCCCCGGATCCACGCCGGCAAGTACTTCGAGCCCGGTGCCACCGCGGTGGAGGACGGTGTGCGGCAGACGGCGGTGATGATCGACGACAAGCCGCACGTCCGGGTGAAGTCGCCGCCCGAGGAATGGCTGGACGAGCACAAGGGGGCCAAGTGCAAGAACCATGTCTGCACGGCCCCCGCGACCCATGAGTCGTTCACCGGCGGCGGCGCGATCGACATCGGCAGTGTCCTCGCCGGGCTGCTGCTGTGCTATTTCGTCTGGCTCCTGGTCAACGGCGATGACGACTACGACCCCCGCTACGACCCTCGTTATGACCGCCGCTACTACCGCCGCTGACCGTCGTCCCCGACTCGGCCGGCGCCGGTGATGTCGGTGTGGGTCTTCGTGGTCGTGATGGTCGCCTTCGGCGGGGCCTCCGTCTTCGGCGGGGTTCACCAGTACCGGACCAGCCGCGCGTTCCTGGCCCGCGCGCACCGGGTGCCGGGAATCGTCGTCGGGATCCACCGGGTCCCGGGGGACGACTCCTACGATCACTTCCCGGTGCTGCGGTTCCGGACGCTGGAGGGCGCCGAGATCGAGACGGTCGCCCAGAGCAGCGGCGGGTCCTTCGAGTTGGAACGGCTCGAGGGCCGTCCGGTCGCCGTCCTCTACGACCCGCGGGATCCGCGGGCCGCGCGGATGGACACGAGGTCCGGCCGGGCCCTGGCCGCTTCGGCGGGCGCGGTCGCCGTCGGCTGCGTCTTCGCGCTGGTCGGCATCGCCGTCCTGATCGCTGCCGTGACCTAGCCCGAGGACGGTTGACGCTCCGGGCGGTTATGGTGCCGGGGGCCGTGCAGATGCCGGATCGGGGCGAGGGGCGATGGTCGCGTTCATGTTGGTGCCCGTCGGGTTCGTGGTCGGCGTGCTCGCGGCGCCGTTGGCGGCGCCGTACGCGGGCGAGGTCACGCGCCGGAGCCGGGCCGTGGCGGGGCTGGTCACGGCGGCCCTGTTCGGCGTGCTCGGGTGGCGGGTCGGGATGGAGCCCGTCCTGCCCGCGCTGCTGTACCTCGCGGCCGCCGGCACCCTGCTCGGCTTCGTCGACGTCGCGGTGAGGCGGCTGCCCGACCGGTTGACGCTCCCCTCCTACGGGGTCGCGGCGGCGCTGCTCGCCGCGGCCGCGCCGTTCAGCGAGGACGGCCCGCAGCGGTTCGCGCACGCGCTCGTCGGCATGGCCGCGCTGTTCGCGCTGTACTTCGCGCAGGCGCTCGCGGTCCCGTCCGGGATCGGGATGGGGGACGTCAAGCTGTCCGGCGTGCTCGGCCTCTACCTCGGCTGGTTCGGGCGGGACGCCTGGATCGCCGGCCTGCTGACGACCTACCTGCTCGGCGGCCTCGCCGCCCTGGGCATCATGATCGTCCGGCGGTCGCGCAAGGGCGAGTTCCCGTTCGGCCCGTGCATGCTCGCCGGTGCGCTCGTCGCGGTGCTGTCCTTCGCCGCGACGGGCTGAGGCGTCAGTCGCAGAGCCCGCGCCCGGCTCTCACCCCGCCGTTGATCTTGTTGATGGCGGGCGGAGCGAGCCGCAGGCCGTTCCGCCCGATGACGAGCCGCACCCCCGCCGGCGGCCCGGCCGGATCGGCGGTGAGCAGCGCGTCGGGGACGTCCCGCGCGAGCGCCGTCGCCTGCGCCTCGCCCGACGGCGCGTAGACGATGCGGCTCTCCGGCGCGGCGGCGGCCTTCTCCGCCTTCCCCGCCACCTTGTAGCCCCGCAGCCGCAGCTGCCGCATGACCCGCTTCACCAGGGGGTCGCGTGCCCCCGCGTCGACGACGGTGACGTGCACCTTGCCGGGCGCGGGCGGCTGGGGCGCGGCCTGGGCGGGCTTCGGGGGCTCGGCGGGCAGCCGGTCGTCGCGCCGGATCGCCTCGAACAGCGGCTTCGCCAGCTCCTCGTCCCACTGGACGCGGTTCGGGTCGGGCGCGTACCCCTTCACCGGGACGGTCACGAACCGCACCTGGCCCGCGCTCATCCCCTTGAGCCCGTCCGCCAGCTTGCGCATGCCCGCGAGATCGAGGTCGTCGTCGGTGGTCATCGACTTCGTCGCGGCCTTGAGGAACTTGTACGTCTTCGCCGGGTCGGTGAGGACGGACCCGCTCGTGGCCTTGTCGACGACCGCCGCCATGAACTTCTGCTGCCGTTCGATCCGCTCCAGGTCGGAGCCGTCGCCGAGCGAGTAGCGCGCCCGGACGTACCCGAGCGCGTCGTCGCCCTTCACGGTCTGCTTGCCAGCCTTCAGGTACAGCTCGGCGCGCGGGTCGTTCACGGGCTTGTCCACGCAGATCTCGACGCCGCCCAGAGCGTCCACCATCCGCTTGAACCCGGCGAAGTCGACCTGCACGAAATGGTCGATGTGGATGCCGGTGGCCGACTCCAGCATCTTCCAGGTGCACGTCGGACCCGCGTACGCGAACGCCGCGTTCAGCATTCCGAACTGCGCCGGGACGGTGCCGCCCTTCTCCTTCTCGCACGACGGGATCTTCACCATGGAGTCGCGCGGGAAGCTGATCCCGACCGCCTGGTCCCGGTTCGGCGACAGGTGCAGCAGGATCGTGGTGTCCGACCGCGCCCCCGCCATTCCGGGCACCGCGTACTCGGAGTTCTCGCCCTCGCGCGTGTCGGATCCGATCAGGAGGATGTTGAGCGACTTGTTCAGCTTCTTCGGCCGGTTCACGCCGAGCTTGTCGCTGACGTGCTTCTGCTCGATCCCGCCGACCAGGTCGTGGTAGAGCCACGCCGCCGCGCCGCCCCCGGCCAGCAGTACGGCGACCGCGCCGACCGCGACCCGGCGCAGCCCTTTCCGCCGCCGTCCGCCCCGCCCGGTCCCGGCGGGCGGGGCCTCGTCCGGCCGGCCTTCCTCCGCCGGGGCGTCCTCCGCCCCGGCGTCCTTCCCTTCGCCGGCCACCGGCTCTTCCGGCGCTTCGGCGCCCCCGTCGTCCTGGTCGGACGTGTCCGGGCCGGCAGGGGATTCGGCGGGCGGAGCGCCGCCGTTCTCGTCGTCTTCCTCCGTCATCGAGCCGCCGGATTCGGCGGCCGTCTCCGCGTCCCCGGGTGCGCCGGGCGCGTCCGAGGCCGCCGGTTCCCTGCCGGAGTCCGCGGAATCGTCGCCGGGCCCCGGAGCCTCCGGCGCGGTGCCGCCGCCGGTTTCCGAGGCCGCCGGTGTCGTACGGGCGGCCTCGTCCCCCGCGAGGTCTTCGCGGCGCGGGTCTTTGTCGCTCATCGGTCCGTTCCGGGGCCGGCCCTGTGGGGGCACGTGGTCTGAGTCGGGTCAGTCTAGGGAGGGTCGGACCGCGGGGAGTCTGTGCCTCCTTTTGTTAGATGCGCAGAACGTCCGTTCTGTTGACAAGGAGGCGGGAATCCGGGGACCCGTGCCGGGCGGTTTTCCGTACGATCGGTGCCGTGGACTCGGGGTGGGTGATCGGCGGTCGGTTCGCCATGCTCGACCGGATCGGAGCGGGAGGGACGAGCCGCGTGTGGCGCGCCTACGACCACGCGGAGACGCGGTACTGCGCGGCCAAGCTCGTCCGGCAGAAGGGGCCCACGTCCATGCTGCGGGTCGTCCGGGAACGGGCGCTGCGGCTGGCCCATCCCCATGTGCTGACGCCCTACGCCTCGTGCATGGCGTACGACGACGTGCTCCTCGCCATGGACCTCGTGCGCGGAGGCTCCCTGGAGACGCTCCTCGGCGACTACGGCAGGCTGCCGCCCGAGTACGCGGCCGAGGTCCTCGACCAACTGCTGGCCGCGCTCAGCCACATCCACGGCGCCGGGGTCGTCCACCGGGACGTCAAGCCCGCCAACCTGCTGCTGGAGCCGAGCCCGGTCGGGGCGCCGCACGTCCGGCTGGCCGACTTCGGGATCGCGCTGGGGGAGGACGACCTGCGCTTCACCACCACCGGGTTCGCGGTGGGGACGCCGGGCTACCTCGCGCCCGAGGTGCTCGACTGGGACCGGCCCGGCCCGCGCCAGGACCTGTACGCCGCCGGCATGGTCGCCTGGCGGATGCTGACCGGGGCCGGGGACCCGGTGCCGCGCCAGCGGATCGGCCCGCCGCCTCCCGGGGTGCCGCCCAGGCTGTGGACGGTGGTCGCCCATCTGTGCGAGGCCGACCCGGCGCGGCGCCCGGGCCACGCCGACGCCGCGCGCCGGGAACTGGACGCGTGCGGGTTGGAGCTGCGGTTCCCCGTGCGCACGCTGGACGGCGAGCCCCTGCAGGTCTTCGACCACCTGGGCCCGCCGCCCCGCTGACCCGTCACTCCGCTCGTGTCACCGCACGGGGACGTTGGGGATCTGCCCGAAAGGCCCCGCGTTGAAGGTCACGGCCCGGACGCCCGCGGGGGGAGCGGGCACATAGAAGAAGCCGCGGTTGCCGGCACCTGGATCGTGCCTGAACGCGGCCCGGCCGGGGTCGACGTAGGCGCCGCCGTCCTTGCCCAGGCGGACGCCGCGGTAGACGAGCCGCGTGGCCGGGTCGGTGACGGAGAAGTCGCCGAAGGGCCCTCCGCCGGACGTCGAGTAGCCCTCCAGCTCGCTCGGTCCCCCGTCGGGGCCGAGGTTGACGATGTCGAACACGGCGACGAGGTAGGCGCCGTCGCGGTAGAAGGGCTTCACGTCGATGCGGCGCTTGTCCCCGGCGCCCTGGCCGAAGGACGCGTGGCGACTGGCCACCGTCGGGCCGTCCGGACGGAACGGGGCCGGTGGGCCGGCGTCGCCGCCCGGGTTCGCCCGCGGTCCGCCGGACGCGGTGGCGCCCGTCCCGGTCGCCTGCCGCCTGATCTGGTAGGAGATCTCGACGCGGCGGTTCTTCTGGCGGGCCTGCGCGTCGTCGAGCCCGCCCTCCTTCGCGACGGGCTCGGCCTCGCCCTTGCCTTCGGCCCTGTACTGGTAGGCGGTGCCGAGGCGCGCCTGGAGCTCCTTAAGGACGGCGTCCGCGCGGCGTCGGGAGAGGGACATGTTGTAGTCGTGGCCGCCCTTGCCGTCCGTGTGCCCGGTGATGAGGACCGGCGGCTTGGACGGGTCGGCCTTCGCCCTGGTCTCGGCGGCCACCTCGTCCAGGATCGCCTTGGCCCGGGCCGAGAGCGTGGCCTTGTCGAAGTCGAACAGCACGTCGGTGCGCAGGCCGACCTTCTCCTCGGTGGCGCTGCTCGTGGTGGACTTCACCTCGCCCTCGGTGATGCCGTAGAGGTCGAACGCGCCGCCCTTCGCCGGTCCGTCCAGCCCGCGCACCGGCCACGCCACCCGGCTGCCGGGCGCGGGCCTGTCGAAGAAGTCGGGAACCGGGGCGGCCGGCTTGACCGGGCCCTGGCCGTCGACCACGGGGACCCCGGTGAACTCTCCGGCGCTCGTCGGGGTGACGACGGTCATGCGGTCCAGCGACGCGGGCAGCGCCGGGAACGCCAGGATCGTCTCGTAGCGCGCTCCTGGGAAGGCGGACATGATGAACAGGTCGCTCCCCACGGTCTTGCCCTCGCCGTTCCCGTCGTAGAGCGGTGTGTACGCCTTGTGGCCGACGGGGTCGACCAGCATGAAGTGCAGGTTGCCGTACGCCGATCCGCCGATCGCGGTCCCGAAGGAGAAGTGCGCCGGCTCCGTGCCCGGGTTCGTCAGGTAGAAGCGCAGCACCGAGCGGTCGCCGCGCCGCTCCACCTGCTGCATCTCGATCCGCGAGTGGCCGCCGCCCAGCGCCGACCAGGCGTCCTTGGCGATGGGGCCGGTGTACGGCTTCGGCCTCTCCTCACCGCCGCCCGAGCATCCCGCCAAGACCATCGGCAGGAGGAGTAAGGCGGGGACGATTCTTCCAGTGCGCATGGGGGCACCTTTCGAGTCGGCTTCTACGGATGCGCGATGCGGGATGCGGGGTGCGGTGCGGGACTCTAGCGGGCGGCGGAGATGACCACGCGGCGGTTCTTCGCGCGGCCCCCGGGGTCGTCGGAGCCGTCCGGCTTGGTGTTGGGGAAGGCCGGTTTGGTCTCGCCGTAGCCGGCGGCCTTGAGACGGGACCGGTCGATGCCGCCCTCGGTGGCCAGCCAGTCGACGATGGCCTTGGCGCGCCGCTCGGAGAGGGCCTGGTTGGCCGCCGTGTCGCCCTTGGCGTCGGTGTGGCCGTCGACCTGGACGGGCGCGTCGGACGGCACCTCCTTGCGCAGCGACTTGACGATCTCCTTCAGGCCTTCCGCGGCGGCGGGCTTGATGTCGGCCTTGCCGAAGTCGAAGAGGACGTCCGACTCGATGTTGTAGGCGATGCTGTCGTCGCCCTTGATGACCTGCCCGGGGCCTGCGACGTAGGACTTGAGGGTCGCCCCGGGGACGCTGACCCCCGGGATGCTGACGCCCGGGACCGACACGCCCGGGACGGTGGCCGACGGGATGCACTCGCCCTTGTCATTGCAGGCACGCGGACGGTACAGCGAAGCGCGGTAGACGGAGGACCGGTAGAGGGAGGACCGGTAGAGCGACGCCCTGTACACGGAGCTGACGTACTCGCCCTCCTTGGACGGCCTGGTCTGGCAGACCTCGTCCTGCGTGACGGCCGGCTGGGTGACCGCTTCGCTCGACACGGACCCCTGCTCGACCGGCGGGACGTCGATCCCAGGGGCCGTCACACCGGGGATCCGCGCGGCGGGGATCGTCACGCCGGGGATCGAGGTCCCCGGAATGGCGACCGCTCCAAGGCAGCCGCCCGGGGCGGGCCTGTGCTCGACGCACTGGGCCGGGACGCGCTGGGCGGGGATGTCCACGCCCGGGACCGTCACGTCCGGGATCCGCCGGCCACCGATCACGGCGCCCGGGATCCGCACCGGATCGCTGTGCACGGCCGGGATCTCGACGGCCTGGATCAGCTCGCCGCCGGTGCAGCTCGTCGGCTCGGGCGTGGTGGCGGACGGCGACGGTGAGGGTGATGCCGAAGCCGCGGCCGTCCGGTCATGGCCGCCATCGGCCTTCTCCGGTTCGCCGCCGCACGCGGCCAGGAGCAGACAGGCCGCCAGGAGGACGGCGGGTCCTCGCGATATGCGCCCTCGCACGGTGGTTCAGCCCTTCTCGTAAGTGATCTCGACGCGGCGGTTCTTGGCGCGCCCTTCCGGGTCGTCCTTGCCGCCCTGCTCGTTCGGGGCGACGGGCCTGGTCTCGCCGTAGCCCCTGGCCTCGATCCGCAGGCCCGTGCCCTTCAGGGCGTCCGCCAGCGCGGCCTCGACGGCTTCGGCGCGCCGCTCGGACAGCGCCAGGTTGTAGGCGGGCTCGCCGACCGAGTCGGAGTGCCCGGACACCTGGACGGCGCCCCGGGCGCCGCGGAGGCGGGGAGCCAGCGCGGCCACGCGGCGGCGGGCGGCGTCGGTGAGCGTCGCCTTGCCGAAGTCGAACAGGACGTCCGCCGAGATGCGGACGGTGACGTGCCCCCCATCTGCCTCTTCCTCCTCCAGGGGGACGACGGACTGCCGGAGGTCGATGCCGTACACGGCGGTGCCGGCGCCGATGGAGAGGACGCTCTGGGCGAGGTTCTGGTCCGGCACGCTGGGGTCGGCCCCGGCGACGCCGGTCCCCGCCACGACGGGGACGGCGAGGGCGAGGGCCAGGGCTCCCGCGAGGACGGCCGGACGCCGCGGCGCGCGCCTCACCGCTGGACCGGGACGTCGCGGAACGTGGGCCACGAGCCGATCTGCACGTCGATGGCCTTCACGTTCTCGGGCGGGGCGGCGAAGGTGAAGTAGAACGGGGTGGCCTGGTCGTTCGTCATGCGGGTGAAGATGTCGTCGGTCTCCAGCTCCTTGCCCCCGGAGTCCTTCACCACGACGTACCGCTTGAGGTTCACCGGGTCGATCAGCGAGGTGCCGAGACCGTGCTCGCCGTTCAGCCCGTAGGCGTTGATCCGGCCCGGCTCGCCGCCCGGGACATGCGGGGTGAGCCGCACGGTGAGGGTGGCCAGCCTGCCCTTCACCTTGAGGCCCATGACGGCGATGTCGACCTTGGCTCCGCGCGCGGCGGGACTGTCGAAGGTGCCCTTCACCACCGGCTCGGTGGCGTTGTCGACGCTCGCCTTGCCCACCGAGCCCTCGGCGCCCCCGCCCCCGGACGAGGGCGACCCCGTCCCGGGCAGCGAGCAGCCGCCCAGGCCGCCCGCCACGAGCAGGGCCGCCGCGGCGGCGGCCGCCAGGCGATGTGCCAGCCCCATCGTCCGAACCTCCCGATCATCACATATGCAAATCGCTGTTTCCCGTGGCAACATGGCATCCTGCACGGCTCGCAAATGGGACCACCATGTGCGGCCGTGAATCTATCGTTTGCATTTGTGAATCGTCAAGGGGGTCGGCGGGGTGAGCGTCGCCGAGGACACGATCGCCCGGAACCGCGCGCTGCAGACCGAGTGGTACGGCGAGCCGCTCGGCGACCGGGTCCGGCCGCTGCTCGGCCGCCTCGCGATGTCGCAGTCCGGGCTCGCCGGCGTGCTCGGGCTGTCCGCGCCGATGCTCTCCCAGCTCATGTCGGGCCAGCGCGCCAAGATCAGCAACCCGGCCGTCCTGCACCGGCTGATGGCGGTCGAGGAGTTCGTGTCCGGTCCGGGCTTCGACGCGCTGCCCGCCGCCGACGTCCGGGCGCGGCTGGAGGAGATCAAGGCGGAGTCCGCGGCCACCACGTCGGGGGTGCGCGGCGCGGCATCCGGACGCGTTCCGGCGGGGCCCGGGCCCGCGGGCACGGGAGGCGCGCCGGCCCTCGGAGGCGCGGAGCGTCCCGCGGACACGGCGGGGCGCGCGGACGGGCGCGGTGCGGCCGAGCCGGCGAGGCTCGTCCAGGCCCTGCTGCGCGAGGTGGCCTCCGCCGCCGAGATCGAGGCGGCCGCCGCGCTCATCGCGGGCCGCTTCCCCGACCTCGCCGAGGTGCTGCGGGTGTACGGCACCGGCCGCACGGGCGAGGCCGAGGCGCACTTCGCCCGAACGGTGCTGAAGCAGACACCGGACGACCGGACGGTCATGCCGCGGCGGTCTCGTCTCGATTCTGTTTGATCATAACGACTGGTTATGGCTCCCGAGGGCCGCCAAGGGGCGCTGAGCGGGCTAAAGTCTGTGGTCAGGCTCACATATGGGTCTGCCTGTTATGTATGTCACAGGTCCAGGCGGGTGGCGTAAGGTCGCTTCGCTGGAAGCGCACACAAGGCGTCACCGCCCGGATGCGGCACCGGCTCCGGCCGCCGCCGCGGCCCGGCCGGGGGCGCCCGACCGGCGACCGAGGCGCGGACGGCCGCATGGTGCGCGCGGACCGTGGTACGGGGACACGACGACCCGAGCTCAGGAGAGCGATCGATGACCACTGTGGAGGCGCCGGCCAAGTCGCGCGCCCAGATCAAGGAACGCACCCTCCGCAAGGACAACTGGCGCCTGTATCCGGTCACGACCTTCGTGATCTTCACGGCCTGGGTGGTGTACGCGACCGTCCGGGCCTTCTGGGGCGCCGCGTTCTACGTGCCGGAGTTCCACTACCTGACGCCGTTCTACTCCCCGTGCCTCAACGACATCTGCAACGGCGTCACGGTGAACGGCCACACGGGCGACGCGGCGGAGTTCGGCACCTTCCTGCCGGCGAGCACCCGCGGCTGGATCCCGTTCGCGGCGATCTCGCTGCCGTTCCTGTTGCTGTTCCGGCTGACGTGCTACTACTACCGCAAGGCCTACTACCGCTCGTTCTGGGCCGCGCCGTCCGCGTGCGCCGTCCGCGAGCCGCACGCCAAGTACACCGGTGAGCGCCGCTTCCCCCTGATCGGCCAGAACCTGCACCGGTACTTCTGGCTCGCCGCCGTCCTGATCTCCCTCGTCAACACCTGGGACGCGGCGCGCGCCTTCCACGGCAAGGACGGCGGGTTCGGCATCGGGCTCGGCACGATCATCCTGGTCGCGAACGTGGTCCTGCTCTGGCTGTACACGCTGTCGTGCCACTCGTGCCGGCACATCGTCGGCGGGCGCCTGAAGAACTTCTCCAAGCACCCCTTCCGGTACCGGATGTGGGGCTGGGTGTCCAAGATCAACCAGCGGCACGGGATGTACGCCCTGATCACCCTGGGCTCGCTGGTGGTGGCCGACCTGTACGTCGCGCTGGTCGCCAGCGAGACCATCTCCGACCTGCGTATCTTCAACTGAGGCCGAGGAACATGACTGAGATCGAGAGGCACTCGTACGACGTCGTGGTGATCGGTGCCGGCGGCGCCGGGCTGCGCGCGGCGATCGAGGCGCGCCTCCAGGGCAAGCGGACCGCGATCATCTCCAAGTCGCTGTTCGGCAAGGCCCACACCGTGATGGCCGAGGGCGGGGCCGCGGCGGCGATGGGCAACGTCAACGCCAACGACAACTGGATGGTCCACTTCCGCGACACCATGCGCGGCGGCAAGTTCATGAACAGCTGGCGGATGGCGGAGCTGCACGCCAAGGAGGCCCCGGAGCGCATCTGGGAGCTGGAGCTGTGGGGCGCGCTGTTCGACCGCACCAAGGACGGCAAGATCAGCCAGCGCAACTTCGGCGGGCACGAGTACCCGCGGCTGGCGCACGTCGGCGACCGGACGGGCCTGGAGCTGATCCGCACCGCCCAGCAGAAGATCGTCGCCCTCCAGCAGGAGGACCACGCCGAGCACGGCGACTACGAGGCCAACCTGAAGGTCTGGGCCGAGACCACGGTCACGCGCCTGCTGAAGGACGCCGACGGCAGGGTGTGCGGCGCGTTCGGCTACGTCCGGGAGACCGGCAGGTTCGTCGTGTTCGAGGCGCCCGCCGTGGTGCTGGCGACCGGTGGAATCGGCAAGGCCTTCAAGGTCACGTCGAACTCCGGGGAGTACACCGGGGACGGCCACGCGCTGGCCCTGCTCGCGGGCGGATCGCTGCTGAACATGGAGTTCGTGCAGTTCCACCCCACGGGGATGGTCTGGCCGCCGTCCGTCAAGGGCATCCTCGTGACGGAGTCGGTGCGCGGCGACCGCGGCGTCCTGCGCAACTCCGAGGGCAAGCGGTTCATGTTCGACTACATCCCCGAGGTCTTCAAGAACCAGTACGCCACCACCGAGGAGGAGGGCGACCGCTGGTACGACGACCCCGACAACAACAAGCGCCCGCCCGAACTGCTGCCGCGCGACGAGGTCGCCCGCGCGATCAACTCGGAGGTCAAGGCGGGGCGGGGATCGCCGCACGGCGGGGTCTTCCTCACCGTCGTCGACCGGATGCCGGGCGGCGCCGCCGAGATCGTCAAGCGGCTGCCGTCGATGTACCACCAGTTCAAGGAGCTGGCGGACGTCGACATCACCAAGGAGCCGATGGAGGTCGGCCCGACCTGCCACTACGTGATGGGCGGGGTCGAGGTCGACCCCGACACCGGCGCCGCGAAGGTGCCGGGGCTGTTCGCGGCGGGCGAGGTCTCCGGCGGCATGCACGGCTCGAACCGGCTCGGCGGCAACTCGCTGTCGGACCTGCTGGTGTTCGGCCGCAGGGCCGGGCTCGGCGCGTCGGAGTACGTGGACGCCCTGCCCGCGCGCCCGGTCGTCCCCGGCGCCGAGATCGAGGCGGCGACGGCCGAGGCGATGGCCCCGTTCGAGCGGGAGAGCGGCGAGAACCCCTACGCCGTCCACGCCGAGCTCCAGCAGACGATGAACGAGCTGGTCGGCATCATCCGCAAGGAGGAGGAGCTCCAGCAGGCGATCGCCTCGCTCGGCAAGCTCCGCGAGCGGGTCGCGAACGTCAGCGTCGACCCCGTCGCGGTCGGCGACGGGCGCGGCTACCACCCGGGCTGGCACCTCGCGCTCGACCTGCGCAACATGCTGCTGGTGTCCGAGGCGGTCGCGAAGGCGGCGCTGGAGCGCCAGGAGAGCCGCGGCGGCCACACCCGCGACGACTACCCGGTCATGTCGCCGGAGTGGCGGAAGGTGAACCTCGTCTGCTCGCTGGCCGGCGACCCGTCCGCCCCGCACGTCGAGCTGGTCCGTCAGCCGCTCACCCCGATGCGGCAGGACCTGCTCGAGCTGTTCGAGACCGATGAGCTGAAGAAGTACCTGACCGACGAGGAGCTGCCGGGGCGCCCCGCCGCGCAGGCCCCCGCGGCGCAGGCCCCCGCCGAGGACGCCGCGGACGCGCCGGGCGCGGGCGCCGCCGACGCCGCGCAGAACGAGGAGGACGACCGATGAGCTACGAGGCGAAGTTCAAGGTCTGGCGCGGCGACGACGGCGCGGGCGAGCTCACCGACTACACGGTCGAGGTGAACGAGGGCGAGGTCGTCCTCGACATCATCCACCGGCTCCAGGCCACGCAGGCGCCCGACCTCGCCGTCCGGTGGAACTGCAAGGCCGGCAAGTGCGGCTCGTGCTCCGCCGAGGTCAACGGCATGCCGCGGCTGCTGTGCATGACCCGGATGTCGACCTTCGAACCGGACGAGACCATCACGGTCACGCCCGTCCGCACGTTCCCCGTCATCCGGGACCTGGTCACGGACGTGTCGTACAACTACCAGAAGGCGCGGGAGATCCCCTCGTTCGACCCGGGCGACGCCAAGCCGGGCGAGCTGCGCATGCAGCAGGTGGACGTCGAGCGCTCGCAGGAGTTCCGCAAGTGCATCGAGTGCTTCCTGTGCCAGAACGTCTGCCACGTCATCCGTGACCACGAGGAGAACAAGCCCGAGTTCGCGGGCCCGCGCTTCCTGATGCGGATCGGGGAGCTGGAGATGCACCCGGCGGACCAGGCCGACCGGCGCAACATCGCGCAGGACGACCACGGCCTCGGCTTCTGCAACATCACCAAGTGCTGCACCGAGGTCTGCCCCGAGCACATCAAGATCACCGACAACGCGCTGATCCCGATGAAGGAGCGCGTCGTCGGCCGCAAGTACGACCCGCTGGTGTGGCTCGGCAGCAAGCTCGGCATCGTGCGCAAGGGCGAGGACACCCCGTCCGCCTGATCGTGCGCGCCGGGCCGCCGGAACGGCCTTTCGCGAACGTCCCCCGCCGCCCCGCGCGACGGGGGGCGTTCGCGTTTCCGCCGCTTCCCGTATCGGGGACGCCGCTCTGGCGTGCGGCGCTCCCGGTGGCCCGGCGGGCGGCGTGCCCCCGGCCCGCCGCCCGCCGTTCCGCCGTTCCCCGTGAACGCCGTGGACGCCTGGACGGCCGCCCGGCCGTGCACGCCGCGTACAAGACTGGCGCACCCTCGAACGTTCGAGTAGGGATAAGTGCACACAACGCGTGATTGAACCGTGATTCTTTCCCGGGAGGCGGGAACGCTCCATGCCCTTTAGCGTTGTGGGCATGAGCGCCCTCGAACCGGGTTCGTTCCTCGCCGATCTCACCCAGGCGGAACGCGAGGACCTGGCGGCACGCGGCCGCGTCCGCGACTTCGGGCGGGGGGAGACGCTCTTCACCGAGGGGGAGGAGCCCGGCTGGGTGGCGGTCCTGCTGCAGGGCCGGGTCAAGGCGTGCTCCTACCGCGAGCTGGGCGGCGAGACGCTGCTGGCGGTGCGCGGCCCGGGAGCGCTGCTCGGCGAGGTCGCCGCGATCGACGGGCTGCCCCGGTCGGCGACCGTCACGGCGCTCGAACCGGTGCGGGCGCTCGCGGTCACGGCCGAGGAGTTCATGGCCTTCTTACAGGCCCACGGCCGCGTCTCCATCCTCATCATGCGGATGCTGTGCCAGCGCTGGCGCGACGCCGACCGCAAGCGCGTCGAGTTCGGCATGTTCGACGCGACGGGACGGGTGGCGCAGCGCCTCGTCGAGCTGGCCGAGCGGTTCGGGGTCCCCTACGACCGCCGCACCGGCGCGGCGGCCGGGCACGGCGGCGAGAGCGTCCGGATCACGCTGAACCTGTCGCAGGAGGAGCTCGCGGGCTGGGTGGGCGCGTCCCGCGAGGCCGTCAGCAAGGCGCTGCGCACGCTGCGACGGCACGGCTGGATCGAGACGGGCCGCCGCCGCCTCATCGTCCACGACCTCCAGGCCCTGCGCCGGCACGCGCGCTGACCGCGCTGACCGCGCTGCCTGCCCGCGGGAAGGCGTCCTCACCCGGTGCGGAACGCGCGGGACGGCGACCCGTACGCTGTGCAGGATGCAGTTGCAGCAGCTCGCCTATTTCGTCGCGGTCGCCGAGGTACGCCACTTCACGCAGGCCGCCGAGCTGCTGCGCGTCGCGCAGCCTTCGCTGTCCAAGCAGATCCGCGCGCTGGAGAACGAGCTGAACGTCTCGCTGTTCAGCCGCGCCCGGGGCAACATCACCCTCACACCGGCCGGTGAGGCGCTGCTGCCGCTGGCGAAGCGCATCCTCGCCGACGTCGACACCGCGCGCCTGGAAGTGCAGGAGCTGGTCGGCCTCAAACGCGGCCGCGTGCGGCTCGGCGCCACGCCGTCCCTGTGCGCGGGCCTGCTGGCGGACGTCCTGCGCCTCTTCCACGACACCTACCCGGGGATCCAGCTCATCGTCGAGGAGGGCGGCTCGCGCGACCTCGTCCGGGAGCTGACCCGCGGCTCGCTGGACATGGCCCTGGTCATCCTCCCCCTGCACGGCGACCCGCCCCTGGACACGACCCCGATCCTGCGCGAGTACCTGGTGGTGGCCTCCCCGGCGGGGGCCGAGCCGGGCGCCCCGAGGACCGCTCAGCTCCCGCGCCGCTCCTACCTGCGCATCGAGGACCTGCAGAACCGCCCGCTGGTGATGTTCCGTCCCGGCTACGACCTGCGCGAGGCCACCATCAGCGCGTGCCGGGCCGCCGGGTTCGAGCCGAGGTTCGCGGTCGAGGGCGGCGAGATGGACGCCGTCCTGCGCTTCGTGGAGGTCGGCCTCGGTATCGCGGTCGTCCCCAGCATGGTGCTGGCCGGACGGCCCGGCCTGCGCGGAACCCCGCTCGTCCTGGCCGACGAGGAGGCCCGCCGCGGCCGCCACGGGCCCGGCCTGCTCCGCACCATCGCCCTCGCGCACCGCAAGGACGTGGAGCTCACCCACGCGGCCCGCGCGTTCCAGGAGACGCTCCAGACGTTCCTCGTGGAGGCCGCCCAGGCCGGAACCCTTCCCGCCGGCGTGGAGACCCTCGTCAGCGCCTGATCCCGGGGCCCCGCTCCGTCACGCGTGCGGGTCGAGGGAGCGCAGGCGGGGGGTGGGGCGCGGGTGCTGGAGGTCTTCGAAGATGGCCAGGGCCCGCATCCAGCAGTCGCGGGCGGCGTCCGGGCGGGACATCTGCATGTGGGCGCGGCCGAGGTTGTAGAGGGCCTCGCCCTGGCCCGGGCGGTCGCCGAACTCGCGGAAGACCTCCAGGGCCCTCTCGTAGTGGGCGATGGCGGTGTGCAGGCGGCGCAGGCCGTGGTGGGCGTAGCCGAGGCCGTGCAAGGTCCAGCCGATGGTCCGCTCGTCGGCCTCCAGCGCGATGCCGTGGGCCTGCTCGAAGTGGTCCAGGGACGAGCCGAAGTCGGCGAGCCCGGCGTAGGCGTAGCCGAGGGCCGTCAGCGCGCGCCCGGTGTTGCGGCGGTCGCCCAGCGCGGCGGCCAGCAGGACGGACCGGCGGTGGTGGCCGACCGCCTCGCGGTAGCGCTGGAGGCGCCGGCAGGCGTAGCCGAGCCCGTGCAGCGCCCACGCCTCGCCCCGGACGTCCCCGAGCCGGGAGAAGACCTTGCACGCCGCGGTGAACAGTTCCGCGGACTCCTCGAACCGCCAGCGGTTCTGGCTGGCGTAGCCGAGGCCGCCGAGCGCGTAGGCGACGCCGCGGTCGTCGCCGAGGAGGCGGGCGGACGCGAGGCCGGTGCGGAGCGCCTCGTACCAGTCGGTCCAGGGGCTGCGCAGGAGGAGGAACGTCCACAGGGCGAGCGGGAGCCGCCAGGCGATGTCGTGGTGGCCCTCCTCCGCGGCGACGCGGGCGGCGGCGACCAGGTTGAGCCGCTCGGTCTCGCACCAGCGCATGGCCTCGTCCGTCGAGGCGAAGGGCAGGGCGCGGTCCGGCTCGTCCGGCAGCGTCAGGGACGCGGTGACGCGGTCCGGGCACAGCAGGCGGCGCGCGTTGTCGGCGGTGCCGAGGTACCAGCCGAGGACGCGGCGGACGGCGGCGGAGCGCTCCCGCGGCGCGAGCCCCGGCTCCCCGGCCGGGGCGGGGACGTCGTACCGGCCCTCGGCGCGCTCCGGCAGGCCGAGGCCGTCGAGCAGGACGCGGGCCTCGGCGTCCGGGACGTCGAGGAGCGCGGCGGCGGCCGGGACGGAGATCTGCGCGCCGGGATGGAGGGCGAGCAGCCGGAGATGCCGGGCGGTGTCCGCATGCGGCCAGGTGTCCGGCGGCCGCATCCAGGCCCGCTCGCGGAACTCCTTGACGGCGACCCGCGCGGGCCGGAAGGCGGCCGCCCCGCACGCGGGGTTCTGCCGCACGACCTCCTCGAAGAACCACCCGGAGGTGATCAGTGCCAGGACGCCGGGGGAGGCGCTCAGCGCGTCCTTGAGCGGGGGCGCCGACAGAAGCCGGAACGCCTTGTTGATCGCGGTGCCGGCGACGCCGTGGTCGTCGTGGTGGATCTCGCCGGCGTGCACGGCGACGCGCACCCTGATGCGGGCGCCCGGCTGGGCCCCGCGGTTGTGCCGTTCGATCAGGGTGGCCAGCCGCGCCGGGAAGGGGCCGGCCACCAGCTCCTTCGGCACGTCCGGCCCGATGAGGATCATGGCTCCGTCGCCCCGGTCCTCGCAGTAGCAGGAGGACGCGGGCACGCCGGAGTCGTCGAGGGCCCTCCGCAGGGCGCGGTATAAGCCCGCCCGGATGGCGAGCTGGTCCCCGTTGGTGCGGCGCCCGAAGCCCTCGACGTCCAGGCACAGGATCGTCCGGTGCACAGCCGGACCCGCCCCGTTTGCACAGTGCATCAGCTCATGCATATGCACCCCCTTATGCATGTGCGTGAGCATGCTACGGCATGATCACCGCCTGTCGAAGCGGTTGCGCCGTGCTCTTTCCGGGCGGGTCCGGGCTCCTCTCGGTCGGGCACGCGCTCGTGTCAGGCGGTCAGGAGATCCTTCAGCAGCCGGGTGCGGACGTCGTCGTCCCCGTCCCGCGGCGGATGCCAGGGGCACGCGATGTCCAGCGCGGCCACCCGTCCGGTCGCCATGATCCGCCGGACGGCCCCGACGACCGCGTCGCGGGACGGCCCGCCGCCGACGGGGAACTTCAGTCCGGGCAGCTCGGCGGCGTCGACCACGTCCACGTCGATGTGCACCAGCAGCGGGCCGGGAGGCAGGACCCCGCCGCCGGGCTCCCCGCCCTCACCCACGTCGTCGACGCCGCAGCGCCTCACATTCGAGGACGCGAGGAACTCCGCCTCGGCCGGGTCGAGGTCGCGGGCGTCGACCAGGAGCGCCCGGTCATCGGGCAGCGTGCGCAGGCCGAGCCGGTCGGCGAGCAGCGCGGTGTCGGCGCCGAGGATCTGCCGGAGCGGCATCCCGCCGATGTAGCCCGACGTCGAACTCTCCACCGTGTGGACGTCGCCGTGCGCGTCGAACCAGACGACGGACGCGTCCACCCCGGCCTTCTGCACGCCCGCGAGGACGGCCTCCGCGGTCAGGCAGTCGCCCGAGACGACGCGCGGCATCGACCCGCCGCCGATCCGGTCGGCGACCTCGGCCACGACCGGCTGGAACAGCGCCGCGACGCGCTCCCACACGTCGCCGCCCGGGAGTTCGGGCTCCACCGCGACGACGTCGAGGCCGGACAGGGGGAAGGACGCGTCGGGAAGCCGTTCGTCCTGGTGGTAAGGAACCAAAGTGACCGTCATGCGGACACATTAGAACGGTCCCGCCCGGTACTCCGGGCGGGACCGAGAACAGGGGGCCGCGGCTACCGCTTCTTCCCGCCGGCGGTCGCCTTCAGGTAGTCGTGGTTCAGGCGGCCGATGACGTCCAGCGGGATGCCCTTCGGGCAGGCGACGGTGCACTCGCCGGTGTTGGTGCAGCCGCCGAAGCCCTCCTCGTCGTGGGTGTCCAGCATGGACACGACGCGGTCCCAGCGCTCGGGCTGGCCCTGCGGCATCAGGCCGAGGTGGGTGACCTTGGCGCCGAGGAAAAGGGCGGCCGAGCCGTTCGGGCACGCCGCGACGCAGGCGCCGCAGCCGATGCACTCGGCGGCCTCGAACGCGCGGTCGGCGTCCGGCTTCGGGACGGGCGTCGCGTGCGCCTCGGGCGCGGTGCCGGTCGGGGCGGTGATGTAGCCGCCCGCCTGGATCATCCGGTCGAACGCCGACCGGTCGACGACCAGGTCCTTCACCACCGGGAACGCCTTGGCCCGCCACGGCTCGACGTCGATGACCTCGCCGTCCTCGAACTTGCGCATGTGGAGCTGGCACGTGGTGGTGGCGCGCTCCGGACCGTGCGGCGTGCCGTTGATGACCAGCGAGCACATGCCGCAGATGCCCTCGCGGCAGTCGTGGTCGAAGGCCACCGGCTCCTCGCCGGAGGCGATGAGCTTCTCGTTGAGGACGTCCAGCATCTCCAGGAACGAGGCGTCGGGGGAGACGTCGTCGAGCTTGTACTCGACCATCCTGCCCTTGTCCCCGGGGCCGCTCTGGCGCCAGACGCGCAGTGTGAGCTTCATGATTACTTGTACGACCTCTGCGTGGGCTTGACGTACTCGAAGTTGAGGGCCTCCCGGTGGAGGACGGGCTGCTCGCCCTCACCGGCCCATTCCCAGGCGGCGACGTAGCCGAAGTTGTCGTCGTCGCGCTTGGCCTCGCCCTCCTCGTCCTGGCTCTCGGCCCGGAAGTGGCCGCCGCAGGACTCGGCGCGGTGCAGCGCGTCGATCACCATCAGCTCGGCCAGCTCGAAGAAGTCGGCGACGCGGCCGGCCTTCTCCAGTTGCTGGTTCAGCTCCTCGCCCCTGCCGGTGACCTTGACGCGCGTCCAGAACTCCTCGCGCAGCGCCGGGATGAGGACCAGCGCCTTGCGCAGCCCCTCCTCGGTGCGCTCCATGCCGCAGTACTCCCACATGATGTGGCCGAGCTCGCGGTGGAAGGAGTCGACGGACCGGTCCCCGTCGACCGCCAGGAGCCGCTCGATCCGCGTCCGCACCCGCTGCTCGGCCTCGCTGACCGCGGTCTCGGCGACCGGCGGGAGGCTGTTGCGGGCGATGTAGTCGTTGATCGTGTTCGGCAGGACGAAGTAGCCGTCCGCGAGGCCCTGCATGAGCGCGGACGCGCCGAGCCGGTTCGCGCCGTGGTCGGAGAAGTTCGCCTCGCCGATGACGAACAGGCCCGGGATCGTGGACTCCAGGTCGTAGTCCACCCACAGGCCGCCCATCGTGTAGTGGACGGCGGGGTAGATGCGCATCGGCGTGTCGTAGGGGTTCTCGCCGGTGATGCGCTCGTACATCTCGAAGAGGTTGCCGTACTTGGCCTCGACCTTGTCCCGGCCGAGGCGCGCGATGGCGTCGGCGAAGTCGAGGTAGACGCCGAGCCCGCCGGGGCCGACGCCGCGCCCCTCGTCGCAGACGTTCTTCGCCGCGCGGGACGCGATGTCGCGCGGGACGAGGTTGCCGAACGACGGGTAGATGCGCTCCAGGTAGTAGTCGCGCTCGTCCTCGGGGATGTCGTACGGCCTGCGCGTGTCGCCGGCCTTCTTCGGCACCCACACGCGGCCGTCGTTGCGCAGCGACTCCGACATCAGCGTCAGCTTCGACTGGTGGTCGCCGCTGACCGGGATGCACGTCGGGTGGATCTGGGTGTAGCAGGGGTTGGCGAACAGGGCGCCGTGCCGGTGGGCGCGCCAGGACGCGGTGACGTTCGAGCCCATCGCGTTCGTGGACAGGAAGTACACGTTGCCGTAGCCGCCGGACGCCAGCACCACCGCGTCCGCCGTGTAGTGCTTGACCTCGCCGTTGATCAGGTTCCGGACGACGACGCCGCGCGCCCGCCCGTCCTCCATGATCAGGTCGAGCATCTCGTGCCGCGGGTAGAGCTCCACGTTCCCGGCGTCCACCTGCCGCATCAGCGCCTGGTAGGCGCCGAGGAGCAGCTGCTGGCCCGTCTGGCCGCGCGCGTAGAAGGTGCGCGACACCTGCGTGCCGCCGAAGGAGCGGTTGTCGAGCAGGCCGCCGTACTCGCGGGCGAACGGGACGCCCTGCGCGACGCACTGGTCGATGATCTGCCGGGAGATGTCGGCGAGCCGGTAGACGTTCGACTCGCGGGACCGGAAGTCGCCGCCCTTGACCGTCTCGTAGAACAGCCGGTACACGCTGTCGCCGTCGTTGCGGTAGTTCTTGGCGGCGTTGATGCCGCCCTGCGCGGCGATCGAGTGGGCGCGGCGCGGGGAGTCCTGGAAGCAGAACTGCTGGACGTGGTAGCCGGCCTCGCCGAGGGTGGCGCCGGCCGAGCCGCCCGCCAGCCCCGTGCCGATGATGATGATCTTCTTTTTGCGCTTGTTGGCCGGGTTGACCTGCCTGGCCTCGAACTTGCGGGTCGTCCAGCGGTCCTCGATGGGGCCGGCGGGAGCCTTGGCGTCGGCGATCGGCTCGCCGGACGTGTAGAAGCCGTGCGTCATGTCCGCGGAGGTCATCTGATCAGCTCACCCATCCGAACGTGATGGACAGGGGGACGGCGACGAAGCCGAGCGTGACCGCTCCGGCGACGGTCGCGGCGAGCCCCCGCAGGGCGTTGTGGCTGCGCGGGGTGCGCAGCCCGAGCGTCTGGAACGCGCTCCAGATGCCGTGGTGGAGGTGGAGGCCGACGAGCAGGACCGCGACGACGTACCAGACCGTGATGTACCAGCGGGACGGGTCGAAGTCGGCGACCATCCGCTCGTAGGGGGTGGCGTCGGCGCCCTTGGGGTTCAGCGCGAAGAACGTGAGGTCCAGCAGGTGCCAGACGACGTAGACGGCGATGATGACGCCGCCGTAGCGCATCGTCCGGGTGGCATAGCCCTGCGCGTGCGACTTCTTGCGCGACTGGTACTTCACGGGGCGGGCGGCCGAGGCGCGGCGCGCGAGCGACACCGCCGACCACATGTGCAGGAGGACCGAGGCGCCGAGCACGAGCTCGATGACCGTCAGGACCGTCCGCCGCGGTACCGCGGGCTCGCCCATCGTGCGCAGCCAGTGGGCGTAGTGGTTGAACTCCTCCGCGCCGAGGAAGATCTTCAGGTTCCCGACCATGTGCAGGACCAGGTACAGCACGAGGATGCCGCCGGTGACGGCCATGACGGCCTTCTTGCCGACGGTCGACCGGTAGATCGCAGGTATCGCTATAGCCACGACCTGCACGCTATGTCCGGTTCTGCGATTCTTTCCAAGTCATGAGCGCACTTGTGGCGATAGCCGCAGGCTATGAACACACGCGGCGGGGGACTTGTGTCCGTTCCGTGACACCCGTCCGGGTGAGGGACTTCACAGCGGGTGCTGGAACTCCACCGGGGAGTGACCCACAAGACATTGACGGAGGTCAGACGCTTGTGGTGCGCGGCCGAGCTTCCGCCGAGGCCCTCTCGGCGGGCCTCCGCTCAGGCCTGCCGCGACAGCAGGAGGACGGCGAGGTCGTCGGTCAGCGCGTCGCCGTTGAGGAGCTCGACCTCGGTCACCAGCGCGTCGATCAGCGACCGTCCGGCAGCGCCGCCGGTGCGCGCGGTGCGGGCCAGGTCGACCAGGCCCTCGGTGCCCAGCCGGGCCGAGCCGTCGCCGACGCGTCCCTCGATCAGGCCGTCGGTGTAGAGCATCAGGCTCCAGGACTCGCCGAGGTCGATCTCGGTGGTCGGCCACTCGGCGCCGGGCACCAGGCCGAGCGCCGGGCCGTGCGCGTAGTCGGGGAGCGCCGTGACCTCGCCGCCCTCGCCCGGCGCCCCGCGGAACAGCAGCGGCGCGGGGTGGCCGGCGAGGTGCATCCGGGCGGTCCGCCGGGACGGCGCGATCGTGACCATGCAGAGCGTGGTGAAGATCTCCTCGCTGCGCCGCTCGTGCCCGAGGACGGTGTCGAGGGTGCCGAGGAGCTGCTCGCCGGTGTGCCCGGCGAGGACGAGCGTCCGCCACGCCATCCGGAGCTGGACGCCGAGGGCCGCCTCGTCGGGCCCGTGCCCGCACACGTCCCCGATCATCAGGTGGACGGCGCCGCCCTCGGTCTGCACGGTGTCGTAGAAGTCGCCGCCGAGCAGCGCCCGCCGCCGGCCGGGCCGGTAGCGGGTGTGGTGCCGCAGCGACGGGTCCTCGATCAGCGGGACCGGCAGCAGGCCCCGCTCCAGCCGCGCGTTCTCGCGGCCGAGGATGCGGGCCTCGACGAGCCGCCGCTCGGTCTCCTCCGAGCGCTTGCGCTCGATGGCGTAGCGGATCGCGCGGGCCAGCAGCGGGCCGTCGACCTCCTGCTTGACCAGGTAGTCCTCGGCGCCCGCGGCGACCGCCCTGACCCCGAGGCGGCCGTCGTCCAGGCCGGTCAGCACGACGACGGCGGCCGGGCCGGACAGCGCGAGCACCTGGCGCAGGCCCTCCAGGCGGTCGATCCCCGGCGTGGACAGGTCGACGATGATGCACTGGGTGCGCCGCGTCAGCATGCGGCGCGCGGAGTCCAGGTCGCTCGCGACGGTGATCTCCGTGTCCAGGCCGCTGTCGGCGAGCATCTTCTCCACCATGAGCACGTCGGTGGGGTCGTCGTCGATGAGGAGCAGGTCGATCCTGTCCTCGGTGCCTGGCGTGAGGGGATGCGTCTGGTGACTGATGGTGCTCACAGGTCATTCCGGAATGTCGGGCTGGCGACGGCACGGGCAACGACCGGGTCGTCCCGCCTGTTCCTGCGGCCGCAGGGAGCGGTACGGGCCGCGCCGGGGCGGCGGCATGGGCCCAGCCGCCAGTGTCCCGGCTCATGGAGCGGAGGAAGCATCGCTCCGTACGGTGACGACTTTAGCGTGCCACCGCGGCCGGGCGCATCCCCCGAGCATGGCTTGGCGGGCGTTTCCGGACCGTCCGAAACCTGGTCACCTGCTGAACTACCTGCTGAAAAACCAGTCGTGCGCCGAGGACCGCTCTGCGTAGCCTCGTCGCGTGAAGCCGTTGCCAGAGAAGGTTCCTGGCGGCCCCGGCCACGTCACCCGAGGGAGAGCGGACCCGCTCGACCCCTGGACCGCCTCCCGCGCGGAGCGCGGAGCCCCGGCGCGCTACCTGCTCGGGCTGCTGCGCGTCCAGTGGCGCAGCGTGACCGCGGGCGCCCTCTTCGGCGTGGCGTGGATGCTCAGCCAGGCCCTGATGCCCGCCGCGCTCGGCCGCGCCATCGGCGACGGCGTCGCGGCGCGGGACGAGCGCGCCCTCGTGACGTGGTCGGCCGTCCTGCTCGGCCTGGGCGCCGTCCAGGCCGGGACGGGCGTGCTCCGCCACCGGTTCGCCGTGTTCAACTGGCTTTCCGCCGCCTACCGCACCGTCCAGCTCGTCACCCGGCAGGCCACCCGTCTCGGCTCGACGCTGCCGAAGCGGCTGAGCGCCGGCGAGGTGGTGAGCATCGGCCTGTCCGACGTGGCGCACATCGGCGACACGATCGACATCGTCGCGCGCGGGTCGGGCGCCGTGGTCGCGATCGTCGTGGTGGCGGGCGTCCTGCTGTCGACGTCGCCGCCGCTCGGCCTGATCGTGCTGGTCGGCGTCCCGCTGATCATGGCGGCCGCGGCGCCGCTGCTGCGCCCCTACCGCGAGCGGGAGCAGGCGCACCGCGAGCTGGTCGGCGAGCTGACCACGCACGCCACCGACCTGGTCGCGGGCCTGCGGGTGCTGCGGGGCATCGGCGGCGAGGCGCTGTTCTCCGGCCGCTACCGCGCGGAGTCGCAGCGGGTGCGCGCGGCCGGGGTGGCGGTCGCGCGGGCCGAGACCCGGATGAACGGCGCGGAGGTGCTGCTGCCCGGCCTGCTGGTCGCGCTGGTCACCTGGGTGGGCGCCCGGTTCGCCGTGCGGGGGGCGATCGGCGTCGGCGAGCTGGTCGCCTTCTACGGGTACGCGGTGTTCCTGATCGTCCCGCTGAAGACCCTCGGCGAGGCCGCCAGCAAGATCACCAAGGGGCTGGTGGCGGCGGGCCGGGTCACCGCGCTGCTGCGGCTCGACCCCGAGCTGCCCGCCGCCGGGACGGCCCGGCCGCCCGCCGGCGCCGAGCTGGTCGACATCGCGTCCGGGCTGGTCGTGCGGGCGGGCCGGGTCACCGCGGTCGCGGCGGCCGACCCCCGCGACGCGCAGGCGATCGCCGACCGCCTCGGCCGGTACGCCGAGGGCGAGGTCGACTTCGGCGGCGTACCGCTGCGCGCGGTCGCCGACGTCCGGCGGCGGATCCTGGTCGCGGTCAACGAGGACCGGCTGTTCTCCGGCCCGCTGGCGGAGGCTCTCGCGCCGGAGGCCGGAGAGTCCGCGCTCTGGGCGGCGGTCCGCGCGGCCTGCGCCGAGGACGTCGTCGACGCGGTCGGCCTCGACGCGCACGTGGCCGAGGCAGGGCGCGAGTTCTCCGGCGGCCAGCAGCAGCGCCTCCGCCTTGCCCGGGCGCTCGCCGCCGACCCCGACGTCCTCGTCCTTGTGGAACCCACAAGCGCGGTGGACGCGCACACCGAGGCGCGCATCGCCGAAAGGCTCGGCGAAGCGCGCGCGGGCCGCACCACCGTGGTGTGCACGACGAGCCCGCTGATGCTGGACCGCGCCGACCACGTCGCCTTCGTCCATGAGGGCCTGGTCGTCGCAGAGGGAACACACCGGGAGCTTCTGGACGCCGAGTCGCGCTACGCGGCGACCGTCACCAGAGGCGAGGCGGCGGAGAGGGCGAAGACGTGAGCAGCCGGATCCTGCCGGTCGCGACCCCCGCGCAGGTGCGGGCCTACGCGCGGCGGCTCGTGCTCCGGCATCCGCGCGACCTCGCCGTGGTGCTGGGCCTGCACGCGCTGGCCGCCGCCACCGGGCTCGTCACGCCCCGGCTGCTCGGCGCGCTGGTCGAGGACGTCCGCGACGGGCGCGCCGACATCGACACCACCGGCCTGGCCATCGCCGGGTTCGTGATCGTCCAGGGCGTGCTGATCCGGTACGCCTACCTGGCGTCGGCGAAGCTGGGCGAGCGGGTGCTGGCCGAGCTGCGGGAGGAGTTCGTCGACCGGGTCCTGGCGGTGCCGCTGTCCACGGTCGAGCGCGCGGGCACCGGCGACCTGGTCACCCGCGCGTCCCGCGACGTGGACACGCTGAGCACCTCCGTCCGCTACGCGATGCCGGAGACGCTCGTCGCCGCCGTCGTGGGCGGGCTCACCGTCGCCGCCCTGATGCTGAACGGCCCGCTCGTCGCGCTGCCCGCGCTGGTCGCCGTGCCCCTGCTGGTGGCGGTGATGCGCTGGTACCTGCCCCGCGCCCACCGCGGCTACCTGCGCGAGAACGCGGCGTGGGCGCGCATCGGCGACGGGCTGACCGAGACCGTCCAGGGCTCCCGGACCGTGGAGGCCCTCGGCCTCGCCGAGCGCCGCCACGAGCGCGGCGACGCCGACATCGCGGCGTCCTACAAGGTGGAGCGGTACACGCTGGGCTTGCGCACGGTGCTGTTCCCGGTGATGGAGATGAGCTTCGTCCTGCCCGTCGTGTCGACGCTGCTCGTGGGCGGCCTGCTCTACATCAACGACATGGCGACGCTCGCGCAGGTGACCGCCGCGACCCTGTACGCCCAGCAGCTCATCGAACCGGTGGACACGCTCCTGCAGTGGCTGGACGAGCTCCAACTCGGCGGCGCGTCCCTGGCACGGTTGCTCGGCGTGGGCAGCGTCCCGCCCGACCGCACGCCGGGCGGGGAGCGGCCCGACGGCGAGCGGATCACGGCCCGCGACGTCCACTACTCCTACCGTGCAGGCCACGACGTCCTGCACGGCGTCGACCTCGACCTGAGGCCGGGCGAGCGCCTGGCGATGGTCGGGCCGAGCGGCGCGGGCAAGTCGACGCTCGGCCGCCTGCTCGCCGGCGTCGACGGCCCGCGCGCGGGCGCGGTCACCGTGGGCGCCGGCGGCGGCGTCCCCCTGGTCGCGCTGCCCCTGGACGACCTGCGCGGCCATGTCGCGCTGGTCACCCAGGAGCACCACGTGTTCCGCGGCACCCTCCGCGAGAACCTCGTGATGGCCCGCGGGGACGCCACCGACGACGACATCGCCGAGGTCCTCGCCGCTGTCGACTGGGACGGCCCCGGCCTCGACACGCTCGTCGGCTCGGGCGGCGAGACCCTGTCGCCCGCCCAGGCCCAGCAGCTCGCGCTGGCCCGGCTCGTCCTCGCCGACCCGCACACGCTCGTCCTGGACGAGGCGACGTCGCTGCTCGACCCGCGCGCCGCCCGCCGCCTGGAACGCTCGCTCGCCGCCGTCCTGGACGGCCGGACCGTCGTCGCCATCGCGCACCGCCTCCACACCGCCCACGACGCCGACCGCGTCGCGGTGGTGGAGGACGGCCGCATCACCGAACTCGGCACCCACGCCGACCTCCTGGCCGCCCAGGGCTCCTACGCGGCCCTCTGGGCCTCCTGGAGGAGCTAGTCCGCCAGGGCTTCCTTGAGGAAGGAGACCTGGATGTGGAGGAGGTTCTCGGCGACCACCTCTTGCGGGGTCATGTGGGTGACGCCCGACAGGGGGAGGACGGTGTGCGGGCGGCCGGCGGCGAGTAGGGCCGACGACAGGCGCAGGGTGTGGGCGGCCACCACGTTGTCGTCCGCGAGGCCGTGGATGATCATGAGCGGGCGCTTCAGGTCGGGGGCCCGGTCGAGGAGGGAGTTGGCGGCGTAGTTCTCCGGCTCCTCGTCGGGGTGGCCCAGGTACCGCTCGGTGTAGTGGGTGTCGTACAGGCGCCAGTCGGTGACCGGGGCGCCCGCGACGCCGGCGTGGAAGACGTCCGGGCGGCACAGGACGGCGAGGGCCGCGAGCCAGCCGCCGAACGACCAGCCGCGGATGCCGACGCGGTCGAGGTCGAGCGCGGCGGGGTGCTTGCGGGCGGCCTCGATCAGCGCGCTGATCTGGTCCTCCATGACGGGCTCGACGAAGTCGCCGCGCACGGCGCGCTCCCAGGCGGGGCCGCGTCCGGGGGTGCCGCGCCCGTCCGCGATCACGACGGCGAAGCCCTGGTCGGCGAGCCACTGCGCCTCGCAGTACATGCGCTGGACGGCGAGGACGCGCTGGGCGTGCGGCCCGCCGTAGGGGTCCACCAGGACGGGCAGCCGGCCGTGGCCCGGCTCCCAGCCGGTCGGCAGCAGCACGGCGGTGCGCAGGTCGCGGTCGCCGGAGCGCAGCAGCTCCACCCGCGGCGTGATCACGGGGGTCTCGGCGAACGAGACGACGGGGTGCACGGCGGACGGCGTGCGCACCTCGGCCTCCGAGCCGGGGCGGTCGAGCCGCGCGCCCGCGACCACGGTGACGCCGCCCGAGCGGGTGCCCGAGAAGACGCCCTGCCCCTCGGTCAGCCGGGTCACCTCGCCGCCCTCGTAGGAGTAGAGGTGCACCTCGGTCGGCTCCTCCGAGGCGGTGAACAGGACCGACTCGCCGTCCACGCCGAGGACGGAGCGCAGTTGCAGGCCGCCGGGCGTGACGGGCTCTCCCGCGACGGTGAGGCGGCGGGTGTCGGTCCCGGGGTCCTCGGTGGCCCAGACGAGGGCGCCGCCGTGCGTCCGCGCGGGCAGGCCGGGGATGATCTCCGTCCAGACCGGGTCGTGCTCGGTGTGCAGCAGGGACGTCTCGCCGCTGGTCGGATCGACCTTCAGCACCCGCTGGGAGCGCTGGTCGCGCGGCTGCACGACGATCAGCAGGCCGTGCCGGTCCCAGACGGCGGTCACGAGGTAGGGGAACATGCCGCGGTCCCAGGCGACCGCGAGCCGCCCGCCGTCGACCTTCAGCAGCACCAGGGACACCAGGGCGTTCGGGGTGCCCGCCGCCGGGTAGGCGATCTCGGACGGCTCCCGGTCCGGGTTGGCCGGGTCGGCGATGTGCCAGCGCTGCACGGGCGTCTCGTCCACGCGCGCGACCAGCAGGGTCCCGCCGTCGGGTGACCACCAGTGGCCGCGCATCCGGCCCATCTCCTCCGCCGCGACGAACTCGGCGAGGCCGTAGGAGACCTGGTCGGACTCGGGCTCGACGAGCGCCCGGTCCTCCTCGCCGTCTCCGCCGTCCAGGCCGACCACGCGCAGCGTCCGGCCCGACACGTAGGCCACGCGGCGGCCCGCCCCGTCCACGCGCGGGTCGAAGACGGGCGCCCGGGCGGGCAGCTCCCGGACCAGCGCGGTGCCGAGGTCGACGGCGTAGAGGCGCCCGCCCAGCGTGAAGACGGCCTGCTCCATGGCGCGGTCGGTCGCGTACCCGACGATGCCGCCCGCCTGCTCGCGGGCGCGCTCGCGCCGGGCCCGCTCCTCGGCGGGCAGGTCCTCCTCGCCCGGGACGTCCAGCGCGGCGGGGTCGGCGACGCACTCCTCCTCGCCGGTGGCGGTGTCCAGCGTCCACAGGCAGGTCACCGGGTCGTCGCCCGCCCGGGTGCGCAGGAAGGCGACGCGCGACCCGTCCGGCGCGATCTGGAAGGCGCGCGGGACGCCGAGGCCGAACCGTCGCGTGCGGGCGCTCTGCCGCGGATAGCTGATGCTCATGGCAACCGAGTCTGCCAGGACGGTCGGCGAGTACGGCGCACGGCGGCCTCCTGCCCTCTATGATCACGGGTCGTCGCGTAGCGGCCGGGGAATGTCCCGTGCCCGTGTCCGCGCTCGCGTAAGCTCAAAGCTTCCCCAAGCACTTTCATCGTCGCGGGCTGAGGAGTGGTCAATGACTGAGCTGCAGCCGGGAGACCCCCGGCGGCTCGGTTCCTACGAGATCGTCGACAGGCTCGGCGAGGGAGGCCAGGGCGTCGTCTACGGCGGCGTCGACGCCTCCGGGAACCGCGCTGCGATCAAGCTCCTGCGCGCCGACCTGGCCGGGGACACCATGGCCCGCAACCGGTTCGTCCGGGAGGCGCAGGCGGCCAAGCAGGTCGCCCGGTTCTGCACCGCGCAGGTCCTGGAGGCCGACGTCGCGGGCGACCAGCCCTACATCGCCAGCGAGTACGTCCCGGGGCCGTCGCTGTACAAGCAGGTCACCGAGACCGGCCCGATCAGCGGGGCGCCGCTCGACCGGCTCGCGATCGGCACCGCGACCGCGCTGGTGGCGATCCACCAGGCCGGGATCGTGCACCGCGACTTCAAGCCGCACAACGTGATCATGGCTCCGGACGGGCCCCGCGTCATCGACTTCGGCATCGCGCGGGCCCTCGACACCGGCCAGACCAACGCGACCAAGGCGATCGGCACCCCGTCCTACATGGCGCCCGAGCAGGTGGCGGGCGCGACGCTCACCGAGGCCGTCGACGTCTGGGCCTGGGCCACCACGATGGTGTTCGCCGCGACCGGGCACCCGCCGTTCGGCGACGACACCGTCGTCGCCGTGATCAACCGCGTGATGCACGAGCCGCCGTCGCTGGAGGGCGTGCCCGCCGACCTGCACCGGCTGATCGCCGCCTGCCTGGCCAAGGAGCCGGAGCGGCGGCCGACGGCGCAGCAGATCATGATGGCGCTGATCGGCAGCGGCCCGGGCGGCGGCCCCGGCGTCATCCCCGGCGCCGGGCAGACCCGCATGGACGACCCGGCCCAGGCCACCTCGATGCTGGCCGAGGGGTCGACGCTCGCCGCGGGCGGCCTCGCGGGCGCGGGGATGATGGCGGGCGCCACCCACCCCGGCGGCGGGGCCCCCGGCGTCGCGCCCCGCGACTACACCGGCACCCTCCCGCCGGCGGGCCCGCCGACCGGCACGGCCCGGCGGGGCGGCTACAACGACTGGGAGCCCGAGCGCAAGTCCAAGTGGCCGATCTTCGGCGCCGTCGCGGCGATCGCCGTGCTCGCCCTGGTCGTCGGGCTGTTCATGGCCACCCGGGGCAACGGCGATCCGAGTACCAACCCGACCACCCCGGTCGTCAGCGACTCCGGGTCGGCCTCGGAGTCGCCGACGTCCGAGGAGCCCGACGAACCGACGCCGACCCGCACCCGGACGCGCCAGAACACGCCGACGCCGCGGACGTCCTCGCCGACGCAGGAGCCGCCGACCAGCCGTCCCCCGACGACCGACACGCCGACCACCGAGGCGCCGCCGAGCACGCCCACCGCGCCCAGCACCGGCACCGGTGGCGGCGGTACCGGCGGAGGCGGCGGTGACGGCGGCGGCACCGGAGCGGGCTCCGGCGGCGGTGGCGGGGGCGGCGGAAGCGGCTGACCCGGGCCCGCGGCGACCCTTCCGGGATGTGCGGGGCAGGGCGGTCATCGCCGCCGTGCCGGGCCCTGAGTAGGCTCGGGGACTATGAAGGAGCCGCGGATCCTGTTCGTCCACGCCCATCCGGACGACGAGTCCATCGGAACCGGGGCGAGCATGGCCAAATACGCCGCCGAGGGCGCCCACGTCTGCCTCGTCACCTGCACCCTGGGCGAGGAGGGCGAGGTCATCCCCGAGGAGCTGCGCCACCTGGCGTCCGACAAGGAGGACGCCCTCGGCGAGTACCGGATCGGCGAGCTCGCCGCGGCCTGCCAGGCGCTCGGCGTCCGCGACCACCGCTTCCTCGGCGGTCCCGGTCGCTGGCGCGACTCCGGCATGATGGGCGCCCCCACGAACGACGACCCGCGCTGCTTCTGGCAGGGGGACGTCACGACCGCCGCGCTGGACCTCGTGACCGTCATCCGGGAGGTCCGCCCGCAGGTGATCGTCACCTATGACGAGCGCGGCAACTACGGCCATCCCGACCACATCCAGGCGCACCGCGTCACGTGGCGGGCGTTCGAGCTGGCCGCCGACCCGTCCCACGAGGACGGCGCCGAGCCCTGGCGGGCCGCCAAGGTCTACGCCTACGCCACCCCGCGGACGGTCCTCGCCCGCGCGATCGCGGTGATGCGCGAGGCCAGGCTGCCGTTCGCCCGCGTCGCCGGGCTGGAGGAGCTCGGCTCCGGCGTCCCGGACGGGGAGGTCACCACGGTGGTGGACGCCCGCGCCCACCTGCCCGCCAAGCTGGCCGCGCTGCGCGCCCACCACACCCAGATCACGGTGGCGCCCGAGCAGGTCGGGCCCTTCTTCGCGCTCTCGAACAACCTCGGGCAGCAGGCGTTCGGCACCGAGTACTTCATCCTCCAGGCGGGCGAGCTCGGCCCGGTCGGCCCCGGCCGCCGCGAGCGGGACCTGTTCGCCGGCCTGACGAGCACGGGGGACTGACCGGCCCCGGTACCCTGACCTCCGTGGAAAAGGACGACGAGGCCCGGGTGCGGCTCGCCAAGGACGCCCCCCGGGCGGACGAGGGCGCGCGGGACGCCGAGGCCCCGGCCGGCGCCGCCGGGACCGGTGCCCCCGATCTCCCGGACGCCGCCGGCGCCGACCCGGCCGCGGGTGCGACCGCCCTGGAACCGGACGGCGGCGAGGGCCCCGGCGAGGCGCTGGTGTCCGGCGCCGCCTACGCCGCGCTCGGCATCCTCGGCGGCGTGTTCGGCGTGGTCGGCTCCTTCGTGCAGGACTGGACCATCGGCCCCGTCCCGCTCGCGGCGCTCGTCCTGGTCGGGCTGGTCTTCGCGATGGCGTGGCTTTCGGGCAAGGGCATGGGCGGGCGGCTCGGCGCGACGGTCCCCGCGCTGGCCTGGGGCGTCGTGGTGTTCGTCCTGTCGTTGCGCCGCCCGGAGGGCGATCTCATCGTCCCGGGGACCCTGGCCGGGTCCGTGTTCATCATCGGCGGCATGGTCGCCGCCGTGATCGGGATCATGCTGGTGCCGCCGGCCCGCCCGCCGGGCGACTGGCTGCTCGGCAGGGCGGGCCGCGTTCGCGGGTAGAGCCGGGGACCGCCCGCCGGGGCGGCCCCCCGTTCTCAGCTCGCCATGGGGGCGGGTTCGGGATCCTTCTGCAGGGACGTGCCCGCCTGGTGGCCCTTGAGGGTGAGGCAGGCGGCGGCGCTGAGCAGGATGACGCCGATCGGCAGCCACATCGTCGGTTTCATCGCGTGGACGAAGCCGTGCGAGAACACCTGCCCGGCGATCTCCTGGACGCGGTGGGCGACGCTCGGCGGGACGCCGGGCGGCAGCTGCTGCCTGGTCCCGCTCTGACCCGCGCCGACCTCCAGGCCGCCCTTGGCGGCGTTCGCGAAGCCCTTGACGAAGCCGCCGCGCACGTCCGGCGGGAGCGCCGCCGACCGGGAGGCCGCCTCGTCCCGCAGCGAGGAGGCGAGCTGGTTCTGCAAGACGGCGCCGACCGCGGCGCTGCCGAGCACCGACCCCACCTGCCGGATCATGTTGTTGACGCCGGACGCGGCGCCGGCGAGGCGCGGCGGGACGTTCCGGGTCGCCTCGGTGGCCATCGGCGCGAACACGCCCCCGATGCCGAGGCCCGACACCACGAGCGGGGCGATGAACGCCGTCCAGTGCGTGCCGACCTGGGCGACGACCAGGATCCACGCCATGCCGACGCCGTAGAGGGTGAGGCCGGTCATCAGGATGAACTTGCCGCCGATGCGGTCGGACATCCGGCCCGCGACCGGGGCGAGGAGCATCGACACCAGCGAGGACGGCGCCATGACGAGTCCCGCCTTGAGGGCGCTGAAGCCGAGCACCGACTGCAGGTAGATCGTCATCGGCAGGAACATGCCGATCATGCCGACCGAGACGGCCGCGCCGACGAGGTTCAGGATCGTGAAGTTGCGGTCCCTGAACAGCGAGAACGGCACGAGCGGCTCGCGGTCCTGGCGGCCCCGCTGGTGCAGCACGAAGATCACGAAGAGCGCGAGCCCGGCGGCGATCAAGCCCCAGATGCCCTCGTTCCACTCGTACTTCTGGCCCTCGGTCAGCGCGAACGTGACGCAGAACAGGGCGGCGGACGCCAGCAGCACGCCCGCGACGTCGAACCTGTGCCGGACGGTGCGGGTGTGGCCGGGCAGGATCGGCACGGCCATGGCCAGCACGAGGACGCCGATCGGCAGGTTCACGAAGAAGATCCATCGCCAGTCGAGGCTGGTGACCAGGAGCCCGCCGACCGTCGGCCCGGCGATGGTGGACACGCCCGCGACCGCGCCCCAGACGCCGAGCGCGGCGCCGCGCCGCTCGGGCGGGAAGACGCTGATGATGATGGACATGGTCTGCGGCATCAGCAGCGCGGCGCCGAGCCCCTGCACGGCGCGCGCCGCGATCAGCTGCGCCGGATCCTGGGAGATCCCGCACGCCAGGCTGGACAGGGTGAACAGCGCCACACCGGCGATGAACAGGTTCTTCTTGCCCCACAGGTCGCCGAGGCGGCCGGCGGTGATGAGCAGCACCGCCAGCACCAGGATGTAGGCGTTGACGACCCACAGCACCTGGTCCAGCGAGGCGTCAAGCTTGTCGATCATGCTCGGGATCGCGATGTTCACGATCGTCAGGTCGAGCAGTGTCATGAAGAATCCGAGGGAGAGCGTCAGCAGGATCGCCCACGGATTGCCGCTCCATCGCTTCATCGGGCCCCCTAGTCGTCGGTGCGTCGTGGTCGGGGCCGCGGGTGGCACACGGCCCGCGGCTCGGTGTCGTCGAAGGTGAGGCGGCCGGACGCCAGGTCGTCGACGAGCGACCGTACGTAGTCGAGTTCGGCGCGCACGCGCGCGATCTGCCACTCCTGGTCGATCAGCTTGTAGCGTTCGATGCCCCGCTTGCGGAGGGAGTCGTTCGCGGCCTGGTGGCCCGCGAGCGCCGCCTCCAGGAGCACGGTCCGCTTGCCCAGGAGCCGGGCGACCTCATCCTCGGGCAGCAGGTTGATGAACGCCAGCGCGGTGCCGAAGAGCGGGAACTCCTCGGCCGGGCGGGCGAGCAGCTCGGCCAGGCGGAACTGCGCGGCGTCGCGGCCCGCGCTGGTCTCCGCGTAGACGGTGCGCTCGGGGCGGCGGCCCTCCCGGCTGGTCTCCAGCGGCTCGATCAGCCCGCCCGCGGCGAGCCGCTCCACCGAGTGGTAGAGCGAGCCGTGCGTGATCTTCACGGCCTGGTCGTAGGCGTGGTCGCGGATGCGCTGCTGCATCTCGTACGGGTGCATGGGCCCGTCGCACAGCATGCGCAGCACGGTCAGCGCGAGCGGCGTGAGGGGTCGGGACATACCGGAGCCTTATAGTCGAACTCGATTAGTCCACGTAGACTAATCCACTCAGACCGCTTTCGCCATCGTCTCTGCTTATCCGGTTTGTCCGAGCAGGTCAGCGCACGGTGTCCACGGTGTTGGCGGCGCCGTTGCGGGAGACGTAGTCGCCGACCCGGTCCTCCCGGACGGCGGTGAACAGCTTGGCGACGCCATCGTCGTCCAGCAGTACGACACTCTGCCGGTCCCGTTCCGCCAACTCCGCGACCGGGGCCGTCAGGTACTCCGTCAGCGAGGTCCGCAGCAGCCGCTGCGCCAGCCCGCGCAGCGTGCCGGAGGTGACCGAGTCGTCCACGCTGACCGAGCGGGTCGCGGCCCGCACGAACCGGTCCATCCTGATCGGGTTGCGGGTGTCCAGCGCCTTGGCGGACAGCGCGTGCAGGAACGCCTGCTGGCGCTTGACGCGGTCGAGGTCGCCGGCCGGCAGGTTCCAGCGCTGGCGGACGAAGTCGAGCGCGTCGGCGCCGTTCAGGTGGTGCCGCCCCGCGTGCCAGGTCCGGTTGTACTTGGGGTCGTGGGTCGTCTTGACGACGGTCACGTCCACGCCGCCGAGTGCGTCGGTCATCTTCACGAACCCGCCGAAGTCCAGCGCGGCGTAGTGGTCGACGCGCACGCGCGTGAGCTGCTCCACCGCCCGGATCAGCAGCGGCGGCCCGCCGTAGGCGAACGCGGCGTTGATCTTGGTGGTGCCGTGCCCCGGGACCGGGACCCAGGAGTCCCGGGGGATCGCGATCACCGAGACCCGGTCGCCGCGCCCGGACAGGTGGACCAGCATGATCGTGTCGGCGCGGGCGCCCATCGCGGGGACGTCGGGGCGCCGGTCGGAGCCGATCAGCAGCCAGTTCTCGCCGCGTCCGGACGCCGGGGGGCGCCCGCCGGAGCCGGGCAGCGCGCCGGACACCCGCCGGATCTCCCCGTTGTAGAAGCGTTGCAGGAAGTACAGGCCGCCCGCGAGCATCAGCACGAGGCCCACCGCCAGCCCCGCGCACCCCATGACCACCCGGCGCCGACTCGTGTTGCGCAGCATCCCCACACCCTCGCGGCGGAACGCCGCGAGGGCGGCCGCGCCGTGCGGGGGCTGGCCGAGCCTTGGGGGATCCCGGTGGTCGCGGTGACCGAAACGCCCCACCCGGCGTGCGGGCCGGCGGGCCTGGTCCAGGAGGGGGGTGGAACAGGAACGCCGCCGGGCGCCGTTGACCGGCGGCGTTCCAGGCCGGTGGCCGGTGCTCGCCGGCCGCGCCGTCAGCCCTTGAGGGCGATCTCGAGCTGGTCGAGCGCCCAGTCGAGCTCGTCGCGCTCGATGACCAGCGGCGGGGCGAGGCGGAGCGTGGTCTCGTGGGTCTCCTTGGCCAGGACGCCGAGCTCCATCAGCCGCTCGCTGACGGGACGGGCCCTGCCGTGCAGCTCCACGCCCGCCCACAGGCCGCGGCCCCGCACCTCGCGGACGAGGTCGCCGGGCAGCCGCCCGAGCCGGTCGTGCATGTGCGCGCCGAGCGTCCGCGAGCGCTCCTGGTACTCGCCGGTCTTCAGGATCGCGACGACCTCGCGGCCGATGGCGCAGGCGAGCGGGTTCCCGCCGAAGGTCGAGCCGTGCTGGCCCGGCTTGAACACGCCGAGGACGTCCCGGTCGGCGACGACCGCGGAGACCGGCATGATGCCGCCGCCGAGGGCCTTGCCGAGGATGTAGACGTCGGGCACGACGTCCTCGTGCTCGACCGCGAACGTGGCGCCGGTGCGGCCGAGGCCCGACTGGATCTCGTCGGCGATCATCAGCGTTCCGTTGGCGGTGCACAGCTCGCGCACCGCGCGCAGGAACCCGCTCGGCGGGACGTTCACGCCGGCCTCGCCCTGGATCGGCTCGACCAGCACGCCGACCGTGTCGCCGTCCATCGCGGCCTTGAGCGCCTCGACGTCCCCGTACGGGACGGTCCGGAAGCCCGGCGTGTAGGGGCCGTAGGAGTCGTGGGCGTCGGGGTCGGTCGAGAAGCTGATGATGGTGGTCGTGCGGCCGTGGAAGTTGCCCTCGAAGGCGATGATGTTCGCCTGCCCGGCCGGGACGCCCTTGACCTCGTAGCCCCACTTGCGGGCCGTCTTCAGCGCGGTCTCGACGGCCTCGGCGCCGCTGTTCATCGGCAGGACCATGTCCTTGCCGCACAGCTCGGCGAGCTCGGTGACGAACGGGCCGAACTGGTCGTGGTCGAACGCGCGGCTCACCAGCGTGACGCGGTCCAGCTGCCGCCGCACGGCCTCGGTCAGCCGCGGGTTGCGGTGCCCGAAGTTGACGGCGGAGTAGGCGGCGAGCATGTCGAGGTAGCGGCGCCCCTCGACGTCGGTCAGCCAGACGCCGTCCGCCTCGGAGACCACGATGGGAAGGGGGTGGTAGTTGTGCGCGCTGTGGTCCTCGGACATCGCTCGCAGCTGGTCGGTCGGCGTCACGACGCTCCTTCGCGGCTCGGCCCGGCCGGTTCGGGCCGGGGCATGGCAGGGACACCGGGCGCGGGCCCGGTGCCGAGGGGGAGGAGGCCGGGCGGTTCAGGTGGCCGCCGGTCCCTACCCAGCGTATGTTCGAAAATGACTGCCGACCAATGACGAAAACCGACTTGGGGGGTGTTATTTGTTGCGTCTTGACGAGCTGGACCGGCGAATCGTTGCGCGGTTGCTGGAGGACGGGCGCGCCTCGTACGCGCAGATCGGTGACCGGGTGGGGCTGTCGGCGCCCGCGGTGAAGCGGCGCGTCGACCGGCTCCGCGCGGATGGCGTGATCAACGGCTTCGCGGCCGTGGTCGACCCCGCCGCGCTGGGCTGGACGACCGAGGCGTTCATCGAGATCTTCTGCACGGGGGCGACGTCCCCCGAGCAGATCTACTCCAGCGTCCGCGGCCATCCGGAGGTCGTCGCGGCGTACACGATCAGCGGCGACGCCAGCGCCCTCGTGCACGTGCGGGCCCGCGACATCCAGCACCTGGAGCAGGCGCTCGAGCGGCTGCGCCGCGAGGACAACATCACCGCGACCAAGACGGCGATCGTGCTGTCGCGCCTCATCGGCCGCCCGACCGACGCCCCGTCGGCCTGAGCCGCCCCTCGGGTCGCGGAGGGCTCTCGCCGCCGGAGCCTGTTACCGCCCAGTAGGCTGCCGCCATGGACTTCGCGACCGCTGACCTCATCGACGACTTCGGGGACGAGCTGCGCAGCTGCGAGACGCAGTTCCGGCAGTACGGCGGGCGGAGGGCGTTCGCCGGACGGGTCGCGACGGTGCGCTGCCACCGCGACAACGGCCTGGTGAAGAAGCTGCTCAACACGCCGGGGGAGGGCCGCGTCCTGGTCGTGGACGGCGCGGGCTCGCTGGCGTCCGCGCTGATGGGGGACATGATCGCCGCGTCGGCGGTGGCGAACGGCTGGGCCGGGGTCGTGATCAACGGCGCGGTGCGGGACGTGGCGGCGCTGCGCGAGCTGGACCTGGGCGCGAAGGCCCTCGGCTCGAATCCGCGCAAGAGCGCCAAGGACGGCGCGGGCGAGACGGACGTGCCGGTGGCGTTCGGCGGCGTGGAGTTCCGGCCCGGCGACTGGCTCTACAGCGACGAGGACGGCATCGTCGTCGCGGAGCGTGAACTCCCCCTACGGAGCGCGTGAACTCCCGCTCGGGGCGTGCGAACCTCCCTTCCCGGGCGTGCGGACCGCCGCCGGGAGGGCCTCCTCCCCTTGACCTGGGAGCATGGTGTGAGCTGCCAGGGCTTCCGGCGCGAGATCGTGTAAGTCGGCCCTAGCCGGGCGCGGGAGCGCGTCCTTACCGTCTCCCCGCAACCCACCCGAGGTAGGGGAGACATGCGCGCCAAGAAGATTCTGCTGGTGCCCGCGGCGGCGATGGGGCTGGTCGTGGGACTCGCGGCCGTCCCGGCTGCCGCGCAGCCGAGACCCTCGATCCCGAAGCCGACCCCGAACCCGTGGCAGATGCGGCACTGGCCAAGGACGCAGCCGTGGCAGCGGGCCGAGCCGTCCGCCCGCACGTTCGCGGCGGGCGCCCCGCGCCCGATCGACCCCCAGAACTACGAGCTTCCCGACACGATGACCTGGGACGACTACACCTCGATCCCGGGCACGTCGTGGTCGGACCCGGCCCGCAAGGGGTCGGTGAAGAACTTCAACGTCGCGGTCGTCCTCGCCGACTACCCGAACCAGCCGTTCGAGGTCACGCAGCCGAAGAACTCGTCGGTCTTCGGAAACCCGGTCGAGGTCGGCGACGTCCCCCGCGAGCGGGTGGCGAAGTTCTACCAGGACTTCCTCAACAAGCCGCAGCAGCTCAACCACGGCCACACCCTCCACGAGTACTGGATGGAGGACTCCGGCGGCCGGTTCGGGGTGGACCTCACCGGGTTCGGCGCCTACAAGATGCCCGCCAAGGACCACGAGTACGGCGTGGACGGCATGCAGGGCGGCACGGGCTGCCCGACCGGCGACACCTGCGGCCGCGACCTGCGCAAGGACGCGCGGGACGCCTGGGTCGCCGACATCGGAGAGGAGGCGGCGAACAAGTTCGACTTCGTCTTCTTCCTCAGCGCCGGGCAGGACGAGTCGTCCACCTGGCAGGAGTTCGGCGAGATGAAGTTCGGCACGAAGGAGCGGGTGCCGGACGAGTGGGGCCCGGGCGACCCGAGCCTGACGAACTGGGTGAAGACCCGGTACGTCCCCTGGACGTCCTGGCAGGCGGGCTCGACGATCTGGCCGAACGCCATCCCGGGCGTCTCCTCGACCCAGGCCGAGAGTTCCGGCATGTCGGTCTACGCCCACGAGTTCAGCCACATCCTCGGGATCGGCGACAACTACAACAACCCCTACGGCATTCCGCCACGCCGCGCCTACAGCGGCCCTTGGGACATGCTCAGCCGCGGCACGTTCAACGGGCCGGGCGGCCCGCACAGCCGGTGGACGATCCCGGCGACGGGCGGCGGGTCCATGGGCGCGCAGCACATGCTCCGCAACAAGCTGAAGCTCGGCATGGTGGAGACGGGGAACGTGCTCCAGCTCAGCCGGGACGCGCTCGCCGCGTCCGGCATGGCCGTCGCCAACGTGACCGCCCGGTCGGTCGATCCGGGCAAGGGCGGCCTCACCGGTATCAACATCCAGCTCGGCACAGGCGGCGACAAGAGCCCCAAGTGCGACACCGGCACCGACCCGCTGTGCGACGGCGGCGGCTACGACAACTACACCCTCGAGGTCGTCGACCGGATGGGCACCGACTCCTTCACGCCCGACTCCGGCGTCCTGCTGGCGAAGACGAAGGACCAGGACCGCGCCCCGTTCATCTGGGTGGAGGACGCCAACCCGCAGGACATCGACAAGGTCGACTTCGTCCTGCCGGACGGCACGCCGCAGAAGATGACGATCGGCGACTACCGCCAGCTCTCCGACGCGCTCTACCACGCCGGAACGGGCTCGGGCAGCGAGTACGAGTACGTCGACCAGGCGAACCGGCTGCACTTCTACGTCCTGAACCTCAAGCGCGACCGCAGGGGCGTCCTGTCCTACACGGTCGCGGTCGGCTCGCTGGACGGCGCCGGGCCGCAGCGGCGCGGTGTCCGGGTCGACTCGGGCCCGGGGCGGCGGACCGCCGCGGGCTGGACGAAGTGCACGATGACGCTCACCAACACGGGGCGTGGCGGCGACGGCCGCCACGCCTCCGACGTGTTCCGCCTGAAGGCCGCCGTCTCCGGTGACGGCTGGACGACGGTGCTGCCGAACGAACTCGCCACCGCGCCGGCGGGGGGCCGCACGAAGGTCGAGGTGTGGGCGAAGGCCGAGCCGGGCGCCGCCCGCCACGCGCTCCTCCGCCTGACGGGGACCTCGGAGAGCGACCCGGCGAAGTCCGACTCGGGGACGTGCGCCCTGCGCTGACCCGCCCTCGGACGGGACGGTCCTCCCTGGTGGGGGCCGTCCCGTCCGTGACGGTCCGTCCCCCCACGACCCCTGGAGCGGCGCACGGGTTGACGCCGCCGGAGTAATGGACCGCGAAACTTAAGTTGCCCTCCCCTAGATCATGAACGGGTCGTCCGCACCACCGGGCCGGGGTATCTGATCTTCCGTGATCAACTCGCTACTCGATGCGACGGCACGCCCGCGGCCTTGGACGGCGGCGGCCGTCGTGGCGGGCGTCCTCGCGGCCGCGGCTTCCGCCGCCGCTCCAGGCGCCGCGCACGCGGCCCCGGCCGGGACCGGGGCCTTGGCCGCGCCCCTGAACCCGCGCGACTTCGACCTGCGCCCAGGCACCGACCGCGGCGGGCCGGTCCGGGCGCTCGGCGACCGGCTCCGCCGGACCGATGTGAGCGGGCTGCTCCGCGCGTCCGGCCACGCCAGGCTGGGCGGCGGCTGCGGGAAGGCGGCCGGGGTCCCGGCCGGCTCCCTCGTCTACTGCTTCACCAGGTCGGACGGCACGACCCGCAGCTGGGTCCCGCAGGGCGTCACGTCCGTCTCGGACGCGGCTGCGGGCGAGCGCTGGGCCGGCGGCGTCAGGCCGATCGTGGTGTCCTGGCACAACGGCGGACGGGTCAGGCTCACGTTCGTCGACCCCGACCGGCGCACGTACCGGCACGTTCTACTCGTCGAGCCGGTGATGCGGGGCGGGCGTCCCACCTACACCGACGTGGGCGTCCACGCGGGCGGCATCGCCTGGTACGGCGACAAGCTGTACGTCGCCGACACCCGGCACGGGCTGCGCGAGTTCGACATGCGGCAGATCTTCGACCTGGCCGCGGGCGGCGCCGGATCGACCGGCCACGCCGACCGGATCGGCCTGCACGGCGGCACCTACTACGCCCACGGGTTCCGGTACGTGATGGCGCAGACGAACGACTGGGAGTTCGCGCGAGGCTCGGCGGGCGCCAAGTGCCGGGGGACGGGCCCGCTGCGCATGTCGTGGACCGCGATCGACCGCACCACGCGCCCGCACGTCCTCATCGCGGGCGAGTACTGCCGAACCGGATGGGCGCGGGGCCGCGTGGTGACCTGGCCGCTGGAGGACTTCGCCGGAGGCGGGACCGTGAGAGCCGACGGCGGCGCGCGGCTCCCGGCGGACATGATCCAGGGTGCGGTCAGGACGCACGGGCGGTGGTGGTTCACCCAGAGCCTGGGAAGCAAGCGCGGCCGCCTCCTGTCGACCCGCCACACCGGGCAGGGCTGGGCCGCGGTCCAGCGCCGGACGATCTCCTACGGGCCGGAGGACCTGTCCTGCTACCGGGGCCGCCACCGCGTCTTCACGCTGGCGGAGCACCCGGGCCGCCGGGCCCTGTGGGCGTTCCGCGCCCCCTCCTGCTCCTGACTCGTGGAAGGACCGGGGCAGGAGCGTCCGCACCGGTCCTTCGTCACGCGTCGGCCGGGGCCTTGGTCGGGTCGGTCTCCTCTGCGGGCCGCCGCCCCGACGCCCGCGCACCGGTCAACGTGCCGGCCGCCACGGCGCCGATCGCCGCGAGGCCCAGCGCCGCCCCGATCCAGGCGGTGGACGTGTAGCCCTTCCCCGCGCCGATCGCGAGCCCGCCGAGCCACGGGCCCGCCGTGATGCCGATGTTGAACGCGACGACGTTCCCGGCCGCGACCAGCGTCGACGCGCCGTCCACCAGCCCGAACGCCCGCGAGTTCAGCGTCGGATTCGTCCCGAAGCCGACGAAGCCCAGCAGGAACACCAGGACCACCACGGGCAGGGGCGACCGCGCCGCCAGGGCGAGCAGCACGGACACGACCGTGAGCCCCGCGAAGCCCGCGTACAGCGTCTGGTCGCCCCACCTGTCGGCCGTGCGCCCGCCGAGCGTGATCCCGATCAGCGCGCCGACGCCGTAGAGGGCGAGCACGCCCGGCACCCACGCCTCGGCGATCCTCGTCGTCTCTGTAAGGAAGGCGCCCAGGTAACCGAAGGTGGCGAGGAGCCCGCTCGTGGCCAGGGCCGTCGTCCCGTACAGCAGCCACAGGCGCGGCACGGCCATCGCCCGCACCTCGTCGCGCACCCGGGGCGGCGCGGCGTCGGCGCGCGCGGTGGGGATCGTCGCGGCGACCCCCGCCATCGCGGCCGCCGACATCGCCGCGACCGCCCAGAACGCCGCTCGCCAGCCGAGGTGCTGCCCGACCGCCGTCCCGGCGGGCAGCCCGACGATCGCGGCGACCGTGAGGCCGCCCGCGACGACGCTCATCGCCTTCCCGCGCGCGTCCCGCGGCACGAGGTTCACGGCGGTCGCCGCCGCCACCGCCCAGAACCCCGCGTAGACGAACGCGCCGACGATGCGCATCGCGAACAGCGTCCAGTAGCCGGGGGTGAGCGCGCTGACCGCGTGCGTCAGCGCGAACACCGCGAGGAACGCCAGCATCGTGCGCCGGTGCGGCCATCGCAGCGTCAGGACGGCGAGCACGGGCGCCCCCACCAGCATTCCGACCGCGAACGCCGAGATCAGCCACCCGGCGGCGGGCACGGACACTCCGAGGTCGTGCGCCATGCCGGGAAGCAGCCCCGCGAGCATCAGCTCCGAGGTGCCCTGCGCGAAGATCGCCACCCCCAGCACGTAGACGGCCAGTGGCATCGGTGTCCTCCTGTATTGGATGGATCAGTACAAAACCGGGACGTGAAAAAGGGCGGCTCGCCGGCCGCCCGGGTCAGAGGGAGAGCATCGCGGTGTCCGCGATCGCCTTGAGGGTGGCGCGGTCGGCGCCGCCCCGCGCCGCCACCTGGATGCCGCTGATCGTGGAGATCATGAAGTGCGCCAGCGCGCCGGCGTCCTTGGCGGCGTCGATCTCGCCGTCGCGCATCCCGTCCTCGATCGCCGCCTTCAGGGTGGCGAACCGCCGCCGCCGGTCCCGCTCGAGCCGCTCGGCGATGTCGGGGTCGTGCGGGCCGAGCTCCACTGTCACGTTCACGACCAGGCAACCCGACGGGTCGTCGTCGTCCGGGACGGCGGCCCAGTCAAGGACCGTCCGGAGGCGTTCGCGCACCTGCCCCTCGCCGTCCCGGAGCTGGGTGACGAGCCGGGTGGTCCGCACCTCCATGTAGTGGGTCAGCGCCTTGACGAACAGGTCGCGCTTGCTCGCGAACGTGTTGTAGATGCTGCTGCGTCCGAGCCCGGTCGCCGCGCACAGCTCCTGCGTCGACGTCGCCTCGTACCCGTCCGCCCAGAAGGCCCGCATGGCCGCCTCCACGGCCCGCCCCTCATCGAACTTCCTCGGCCGCGCCATACCGCCACGGTAACACGTTATGGACAGCTCGATCCAATATCATCGGACGGGGTTGTCGAGCCGCACCACCCGCTGCCGCCCGGGATGCGCCAGCAGCGCCTCACCGAGCTCCAGAGGGCCCTGCGACGAGGAGGGCACGCCCCAGAGGCTCGCCTCAGGGCCGCCTGTGTAACTCGTCAGCAGGACGGGGGAGCCGAGTTCCCGGAGGAGAGCGACCACGGGGTCGAGCGGCTCCCCGGCGCTGATGCCGTGCTGCGCCAGGACGAGGTGGACGTGGGACTCGCGCATCCTCCTCAGATCGGGAACGGCCGCCGCGATCGGGTCCTTCCTGGCCAGGCGAGGACTGTGCGCTACGAGCATGTAGACCTCGGGACCTCTGCCACTGAGGCGGGGCCTGGGGGCCCGCAGGGCCTCGGCCAGCAGCGTGCCGAACTCCTCCGGCGACGCGGTGTACCGTACGCCCGCCTGCCCCCGCGCCTCTGCGTCCGCCAGGTCGCGCGGGCTCATGTACGTGTCCAGGACGTAGACGAGGCGATCGTCCTGGGAGCCGATCGATGCGAGTTCCTCGGCCATCCTGTGCACCAGGGGCGACTTCCCGGTGTCGCTCGGTCCGCTGATGAGCAGGTGGCGATCGGTGCTGAAGTCCAGGAGCACCGGCTCGCCCGTCTCCGGATCGCTCCCGAGACGCACGCTCCGCGGCCGCCGTGCCGCGTCGAAGGCGTGCACCCACCTGAAGCGGCCTTCGAACTCGGGGAGACGCCTGCCCAGTTCTTCGAGCTGTTCCGGGGCTGCGCAGTGGACGACTACGAAGGGTTTGGCCGGCGCCGTATGGATCAGCGTGAGCGTCTCCACGATCAGATCGTCGGCTTCGGTGCTGCGGCCGGGTTCGTCCCGAAGAAGGATCATGCCTCCCGGGCGCGTCAGAAGGAGGTCGGTGAACTCCTGAAAGTATGCGTCGCCCCGATGAAGGGCCGTTCTGTAGAAGGTGAAGAAGTCGTGGCCGACGCGCGGGAGCACGCCGAACTGGGCGAGCACCCACCCGTACACTCTCGCCGCCACGGTCATCTCCGGCATGAAAGGCCCCGGAAAGAGCAGGGGCCCGGGGCGTAGACGATCACCTGAACGCAGGGCTTCGATGTCGGGTCCGACGAGTTCCCACAGGGCCGCCCGGACGGTCGCGGTGTCGACGTCGCCATCGACGTGCCGCTTCTCGGTCTCGATCGCCTCGTCCAGGTCGTCGAGTGTCCGGGCGATCGTGTGTGCCAGATCTTCCAGGTCGGTTCCGTCTGGAGGGGTCTCCGAGGGGCGTGGAGGTTCGCGTGTCCGCCGGACGAAGTCGGCCACGTCGATCTGGGAAGGCTCCGGTGCCAGGGTGAACGGTTGGGGCGAGCCGCCTCCGGCGAGGAGGTAGGCCGTCTGCGGCTCGTCCTGGAAATCCAGGGCTGCCTGCCCGAGGACGTGCTGGAGCTGGTCGGGCGGTAGGCGGTTCGCGGCGATGCGCCAGCCGAGGAGGGGCAGGAAGCGGCCCCAGATCGTCGTGTTCTCGACGGTGGACGAGGTGAGCAGCAACTGGACGTCGAGCGCTCTACCGCGCTGCGCCAGCGAGAGGAGCGTCTCGCCGACCTCGGGCCTGCTGTGCGGGAACGTGAGCGACAGGTCGGCGACCACCAGGAGGCGCGGCCGCGCCTCGAACGGCGAATCGGGAGGCGGGGCGGAGGGTTGCTCGCCCGGCTGGTAGTCCTGGAAGAACTCCCACCAGACCCGGGCGACCGAATGGGGGTCCTGGCGGTACCGCTCGTACAGCTCGTCGACCGACCAGAGGTAGTTGCTGGGCCGCGAAGACCGCGGCGCCTCCTGCGGCGTTTCCGCGGACCGCGCTTCGAGCTCGCCGTAGAGGAAGTCGAAGAACCGCCGGAGCCTCTCCGGCGAGCCCAGCAGCTCTTCCTCGGAGTAACGGGTGTGCGGTAGGCCTATGGGCTCACCGAGGGGGTGCTCGCCCAGGCCCGCGAAGACGAATTGCAGATCCGCCGGGGAATGTCCTGCGGCGAGGGCCAGGGTGATGGCGCGGAGGACCTTCCGGCGGTCCTCCGGACTGCCGACGATCAGGCCGTGCGGGATGCCTGAGGAGCGGTCGAGCGGATAGAGGCTGAGGAGGTGGCCGCCCGGCCGGTAACCGATCGCCGGGCTGCGCGGGGTGTCGGCGGACAGGGCCCACGTCTCGTGCAGCAGCATCCCCGGCCCGCCGCCGTTCAGCCGCAGGACGTCGAACTCGGGAAGGGCCGTGGGCTGGGAAGGGGGTGCCGGCGCCGGTGCGGCGGGTTCCGCGGGTTCGGCGGGTTCCGCGGATTCCGGGGGCCAGGGGATGTCGCTCGCCCTCAGGCCGCGTCGCCGCGTCAGTTCCGCGAGCAGGTCGCCGGTGTCGAGTGAGACGCGTGCGGGCTCGAAGGCGGGCCGGGCCTCCTGCCCGAAGATGTGGACGGACGCTAGGTGATCGCCCATGCGGCTGGGGAGGCCGACGTTCCATCCGGCGAGACCGGAGAGCTCGGGCGGCGTGACCGCGTCGTTCGGGGAGCAGAAGACGAACCTGATCCCCTGGGCCGGTCCCGCCTCGCAGAGCGCGGCGAGAGGCTCGAGGAGGTCGGGGCGGGCCTCCAGCAGGGGACCGGCGTTGTCGAGGACCACGACGAGGGCGGGCAGCGGGGTGAGTCGCCGGCCTTCCAGGAAGGCCGCTTGATACGCGTCCCACGTCGGGAAATCGAAGTACTCGAGGAAGTCCTCGCGTCGTCCCCGCTCGAGTTCCAGAGCCCTCACGAACCGGCCGAGCAGCGGAGAGTCCGCCGACCCGGGGTGGACGGCCGCGGCGACGTGGGGGAGGCTCCCCAGCCCCACGAAGGAGAGGCCCCGGCTGAAGTCGGCGAACGCGAAGTTGACCACGTTCGGTGAGTGGTTGAGCGCCAGGCCCAGGACGAGGGTCCGCAGCAGCGCGTCCCGGGACGCCCGGGGGCCGTTGATCAGCCCGTGCGGCAGGTCGGGATGCCCCTCCAGGACGTTCAGCGACACGAGGTCCTCACCGTCCACGCCGATCACCGCCGGGCGCAGCGGGCCGGGGTCCCAGTCGTCCATCAGTTCCTCGACCGGGGTGCCGAGAAGCTCCAGCAGGTCGGGAGCAGGCGCCGGTGGAGCGGGGGAGGGGGTGAGGTGGGAGCGCGTCTGGGGGTTGAGGAGGGCGAAGTGGTCGGTTTCGGCGGTGAGGACGACCGGGCCGCCGTCCTCGGGCAGGAGGGCGCGGAACGTCTCGGCGGACGTCCCGGCGCGGCGCTCGATCTCCGCGGAGACGGCTTCGAGGACGTGCCGCGTGTGCAGGGCCTCCGGGCGCGGGAGGGTGTCGAGGAGGGCCTCGCGGGCGCCGGGGACGAACTCGTAGCGCGGGCCGCCCGCCGGGCGGAGCAGCCCGCTCAGCAGGACCTCGGCGAGCTGCCCCGGGCCCGAGCCTCCGAGGATCCGGTGCTGGATCAGGCGCATCACCGGCAGGGACGGGACGGAGACGGCGACGTGGGCGGCCAGTTCGGCGGCGGCCGGGGAGGCGCCGGCGAGGAAGCGGCGGACGCGCTCGGCGACCGGCAGTTCCCGCTCGCGCCGTACCGGAGCCGCGCCGGACGGGCGCGCGGGCAGCGTCGCGACGGCCGCCGGCTGCGGTTCGGAACCGGAGACCAGCCGGGCCCACGCGCCGAACCAGCGCGGTGCGATCTCCAGGACGGGGACGGGCATGCCCGCCCCGGCGGCGCCGTCGTAGGGGGCGAAGCGCAGGTCGGTGTTCGGGGCGCCGGGGCGGGGGAGGGCGGCGAGGCCGGGCGCGGTCGGCACGGCGGTGCGGCGCCAGAGGCGTTCGGCGAGCGGCTGGACGATCGCGGTCGGCCCGGTCTGGGCCCAGCGCCGCACGGCCTGGACGGCGCGTCCGTTCCACCAGTGCGGGCCCGAGCAGTCGCTGAGGACGAGCACGGCCCGCCGCCCGGAGGGGTCCAGGAGCGTTCCCGGGTCCTGGGGCGGCGCGTCGGGTGTGGAGGAGACGCGGCCCGTCTCGTCGAGGTAGCTGATGTGGACGTCCTGGAACGCCCCCTGGCGGAGCAGCGCCTCGGCCAGCTCACCGGCGAGGGGGCGCCAGAGCCGCATGGTGGGGCCGGTGTCGATGACCAGGCTGAGGCCGAGCCAACGCTCGGACGACGGGACGAGGACGGGCGTCCACAGGCGGGTGTCGGCGATGCGCGCGGCGGTCGCCTCCTCGTCCAGCTCGACGCGGTGCCGGGACGGGACGCGCCGCTTCAGCGGGCGCAGCGCCCGCTGGACGCCGAGCGGGTCGGCCAGCATCGGCGCGGTCGGCACGAGCACCTCCGACGCCCGCCCCACCGGTTCCGCTTCGGCGGCCGGACGCGGGTGGAGCTCCGTCAGCGGCTCGGACGGAAGGGGCGGCGCGGGCTCCGGCGGCTTGAGCGGACCGGGGGCGTCGGCGGGCTCCTCGACGACCGGAGGCGCGACCGGAGGGACGGCAGGGCCCTGCTTCTCAGCCGGGGAGATGTGGCAGGCGAGCCACAGCATCTCGCTCAGTTCGCGCGCGTCCGGCGGCGGCCCGAAGGCCGACAGGACGTCCCGGAGCCGTTCGATCGTCATCGGCTACCCGGCCCGGCTACTCGTCGTCATCCACGGGCCCGGTCAGGTAGGGCATGATGCGGTCGGCCAGGGCGCGGCGGTCCTCGGTGTCGGCGTGGCGGCACAGGTAGACGGCGTTGAGGAGCTGGTCGGTCGCCAGCGTGCCGGACGCGGAGCGTTCGAAGAACCGGCGGACGAGGTCGTCGCTCTGGTCGGCGAGCGGCCCGAGATGCTCGCGGACGATGGCGGCCAGCTCCTCGCCGTCCACCGGCTGCCGCAGCTCCACGGTCACGCAGCGCCGGATGAAGGCGGGCGGGAACTCGCGCTCGCCGTTGCTGGTCATGACGACCAGCGGGAACGCGCGGCAGCGGACCGTCCCGGCGGTGACCGTGACCCGTGCGCCGGGCCCGTCGGCGGTCATGACCTCGGCGTCCGGTTCGGCCCGCCGGGTCAGCTCGGGCAGCTCGTACTCGCCCTTCTCGAAGATGGTGAGCAGGTCGTTCGGCAGGTCGATGTCGCTCTTGTCGATCTCGTCGACCAGCAGGACGCGCGGCCGCCGGTAGGGCAGCAGCGCCGTGCCCAGCGGCCCGAGCCGGATGTAGCGGCCGATGTCCTCCTCGGACGGCGCGCCGTCCCTGCCCGCCCGGCCGCGCCGTCCCTCCGCGTCATGCCGCCCTGCCGCGTACAGGCGGGTGAGGGGGTCGTACTGGTAGAGGCCGTCGCGGAGGGTGGTCCGGCTGGTGATGGGCCAGTGCAGGACGCGTCCGAGCCCCAGTTCGTGGGCGACGGCGTAGGCCAGCGTCGATTTTCCGGTGCCGGGCGGCCCCGTCACCAGCAGCGGGCGACGCAGGTACAAGGCGGCGTTGACCTGCTGCACGGCATCGTCGGACGGGCGGTACGTCGTCGCCTGGTGCTCGTTCTCGGAACCACCGGAGGGGGGCTCCAGGACGGGCTCGCCGTCGAACGCGCGCCACGGCGGCGGTGGAGGAAGCCGGTCGATGCCGTCGTGCGTGCGTCGGCTCCCTGTGTAGAGCAGCCAGTCGGGCACCTATGCCTCCATCGCGAGCGGGGGGTCGGGGAGCCGGGACGGATCGTCCCACAGCAGCGTCAGGTCGCGCCCGCAGTGGGGGGCGTCCCTGGGGGCGACGAGCGCGGCCTTGCGCAGCGCGAGCGCCAGCCGCGGAAGGTCGCCCGGATGCTTCTCGCCGACCGCCGCGGTCAGCTCGTCGAGGAGGTGGTGCCCACGGCAGTCCTCATGGGACGAGGCGTCGCACCGGGTGCGCGTCCACAGCATCACGGGGATGCCGTTGTTGAGCGCGGCCGTCAGCCAGCTCTTCACCGGGCGCGACCCGTACACGAGGACGCAGAAGTCGATGTTCGCCTCCAGCCAGTCCTGGAACTCGCTGCCCTTGCGCGGCGCGTCGCACGCGATCGGGCGCGGGTCGCTGCGACCGCGCTGGTTCAGCAGCCGCCAGCGGTGGTGGGCCTGGTCGCGGCGGAACGAGCCGGGCTGCAACCGCTCGACGTCCCGCACCACCACCGGGTACATCCGCATGGGGAGCCTGTTGCGGGGGTCGACGTACCACTGCTCGAACGGCTTGCCGAGCCAGCCCTCCGGCACCGCGAACTCGATCATCCACTCGCGGCCGAACAGCTTGGGCGCGAGCTCGGCGACCGCCGCCTCCACCACCGGCCGCACACGCTTCTCCGGCACGCGCTCGGTCGGACGTCCCGGCCCCTCGGCGCCGTCGATCCAGGTGTGGACGGTCACGTCGAAGGCGTTGTCGAACGTGGCGCGCTCCAGCCGCACGATCACCGACGCGGGGCCCGAGCGCGGCGCGGCGGGCGCGGCTCCGGGCAGGTGCCGCGCGGACCAGGAGGTCAGCCGCTGACGGGCGGGGTCCGGGAGGTGCTGCCCGAGCGACGCGACGTACCGGACGAGCCGGTCCTCCGCCCACCCCTCGGCCACGTAGCGCACCGACCCCCACGCCGACCGGAAGCCGCCGAGCGCCCGCCGGCCGGTGATCCGTTCGAGGTCGGCGGTGAGCGGGCCCGTGTAGCGGACGCCGTCCAGGAGCTCCCGCAGCTCGCGGCGGGCTTCGGGGGTGAGCCACCGCAGCGGCAGCAGGTCGTCTAGTTCCTCCCAGTAGGTACGGATGTGCGAGATGGGCAGCATCCAGCCGAGGTCGGCCCGGTCGTCGTGCCGCAGCTCGGCGTTCGTCACCATGCCGATGACCTCGCCCGTCGCCGGGTCGTACACGGCGGACCCGCTGTAGCCCTCCTCCAGCCAGTCGCCCGGTCCGGTCTTGAGCTCCCACCACTCGCGCCGCATCCCGCGATGCGGGAACGCCGTCACGGACGCGTGCCGCTCGTTCCCGTCAGGGCGCCGCGGGAACCCGCACACCCCGAACGTCCGGCCGCCCAGGCCTGCCTCGTTCAGGCCGTCCGGCGCGGCCAGCGTCGCGGGGGTCAGCGTGACCGGCTCGTGCAGTTCGAGGACGGCGACGTCGCCCGGATCGCCCGCCCGCCGCCAGTCGCCGCACCGCACGACCCGGGCGGGAAGGCCCTCCAGCAGGCCGGGGAACCCGACGCTCGCCTCCTCCAGGCCGTGGACCGTGTGGGCGCAGGTCAGCAGCCGGGTCTCGGTGACGAGGAACGCGGCGCCGAGCTTGCCGCCGGCCGGGGGGCCGCCCTCGCCACCGGCCGGGGGGCCGACCCAGGCGCGCCACTGCCAGTCGTCCACGATGCGGCTACGCCTCCTCCGCGGCGCGCGGCTGCTGCCCCCACGTCATCTTGACCTTCAGGTGGCCTTCGACGGTCGTCTTCGCGATGACGGCCCCGGCGGCGGCGTTGAGCTTGACGCCGAACTCCAGCTCGACGCCGTCCGGGTTCAGGTCGCCTCCGCGCAGCGACGCGAGCGCCGACTGCGCCGCCTCCCGGACGTGCTGGAACGCGTCCTCGAACCTGCCCGCCGCGTCGTGGACCAGCTCGCCGGCGCGGGACACCGACTGGAACCCCGGCTCCCGGTCGTCGGTCTCCACGATGATGGTCCCGTTCTCGGTCTGCCAGCGCACCAGTTCGTTCACGCGGCAAATCTAACAAGTCACCGGTAAGCCCGGGAGCACGTCAAGACCGGCCCCGGCCACGGGCTCGCATTCGGCGGTTCCGATCCCCTGGAAGGCGATCGGCCCGGAAGGGCGGAATCAGTCAGCAGGCGCCGATTCGCCCCCCGCTTGGTGGACTATCGCGGCGATATTCGCCTCCATGCCCGCGATGGCCTTGCCGGTGTCCTTGTTCGCGGTTCTCAGTCCGTGGCGCTCAGCGATCCAGGCGGGGTCGTTGTAGGTGAGCCAGGCCTTGCCGTCCTCGTCCTCCCAGACGAGGACCTTGGTGGGAAGGTCGATGGCGCTGCTCCGCCGGTCCTGCATCAGCAGGGTCCCGACCCGGGGGTTGCCGAACATCAGCAGGACCGTCGGCGGGAGCCGCAGCCCGACCTCGGCCGCCTTGCCCGCGTGGTCCACCCGCGCGAAGACCGCGAACCCCGCCTCGACGATCGCGGACTCGAGCCGCTCGACCGTCTCGGTGGCAGGCCGATCACTGGCGATGGTGCGAAGTCCGGTGCCTACTTCCATCGTGCCCCCTGACGCCGCCGTACCCCCGACCCCTGCGACCCAACCTCGACTGAACGAGCGTCACGGCGGTCCAGAAGTCGCCGACCGGGTCGCGCGTTCCGGGATGCTTTGCTAGGAGCGCCGTGGCCACAGGAGGACAGGATGATCACCGTTGCGCAGGTGCGGGCCCTGGCGATGACGCTGCCGCGCACGTCCGAGCACCTCATCAGGGACCGGGTGAAGTTCCGCGTCGGCTCCATCGTCTACGTCGCCTTCTCGCGGGACGAGACCGTGATGGGCTTCGCGTTCCCCAAGGAGGAGCGGCTCGCGCTCGTCGAATCCGAGCCGGAGAAATTCCATCTGCCGGGCCAATCCGACATGCGTTTCAACTGGGTACAAGCATGGACGGGAGCGCTGGACGAGGCCGAGATGGAGGAACTCGTCATCGACGCGTGGCGAATGGTCGTTCCGAAAAGGGTCGCCGCCGCCCGCCTCGGCCTTCAGGACGGGTGACGCCCGGCCTTCAGGACGGGTGACGCTCCGCCGGAGGCCGGGGAGACGCGAGCAGCATCCCGGTGTCCCGGGCGATGGCCTCCGCCGCGGTCGGCAGGAGCCGCGCCATGCGACGGGTGGACAGCCTGCCGGTGCGCCCGGTCACCCCGAGAGCGCCGATCAGCCCGCCCTCCGGATCGCGCACGCCCGTGGCAAGGCAGCTGAAGCCGAGATGGCACTGCTCGTGCTCGACCGCGATCGCGGTGTCGCGCACGGCGTCGAGCTCGTCCAGGAAGCGCGGCCAGGACGTGGTGCCGCGCGGGGTCTGCGGCGCCGGGGGACGTCCGCGCAGGCTCTCCAGCAGCTCGGGCCGCTCGGCCAGCAGCATCCGCCCCACCGCGGAGGTCTGCGTCGCCGCGCTGCGGAGGTCGTTCGCCCACTCGCCGCGCCGCACGTCGGGGGCCCGATCGGCGCCGAAGGCCATGGTCAGGAAGGTGATCGAGTCGTCCCCGACCTGGCAGACCCACGCGATCTCGCCGGTGCGGGCGAACAGGTCCTGCACGTGCGGGGTGGCGACCGTGAGCAGATCCTGCTGCAGGGCCGCGCGCCTCCCGAGGTCCAGCAGGTGCGGGCCGAGCAGGTAGCGCCCGTCCGGCCCCCGCCGCAGCATCCGCCGCGCGACCAGGTCGGCGGCGATGCGGCGCACGGTGGGCTTGGGGACGCCGACCGCACGCGTCAGTTCGGCCAGCGAGACCGGCCCGCCGTACCCGGCGACCGCGTCGAGGACGGCGACGACCCGCCCGGTGACGGTGCGGTCGTCCATGCCTGGCATGCCCTCCATGCCTCGATGGTCGCGGCCGGGCGGACGAAAAGCCACGGGCGGGTCACTCAGTGACACGTTCCCATGGCGTCCGGAAGCGGTCTCGGCGAGCCTGGGTAGGAGGCGCCGCCGTACGGGGGCCGACGCCGCACCGGAGTCCGACCGCACCGGGGGACCATCCCATGACGCAGCCCCACCACCGGGCGACCCATCGCCCCAATGTCCTGTTCTTACTGTTCGGCCTGCTCCTGATCATCATCGGCGCCGCGGCGATGATCCTCGGGTTCCTGTCCGGGGTCCAGACGGTGCTCGGCGCCGGTTCCGGCGCCGACCTGCGCTCCGGGCTCGGCTCCTTCGGGCCGGACGACGCGGGCGGAGAGCTGAAACCGCTGGTCGACAGCTTCACCGTCGTCATCGTCGGAACCACCGTGCTGACGATCGGCCGCTACCTGTGGCGCGGCGCCCGCCGCCGCGGCGCCCGCGACCGGATCGGCCGGCTCCTGATCATCGCCGGGCACCTCGTCGTCTGCGCCGCGCTGGTGGTGTTCACGCGCTTCGTGATGTCCGCGCTGGACGCCGACCCCGGGGAGGGGGAGCAGATCCTCTTCCGGGGCCTGATCGTGTGCGCGGTGCTGTGCGTCCCCGGCGTCCTCCTGGGCGTGCCCGGCATGCGGATGGCGAAGGAGCGCCCGCTGATGAGCGGCGAGATCGAGGTGAACCGCCCCGGGCCCCCTCCGCCGCCTCCGCCTCCGCCACCCCCGCCGCCACCGCGGCCCTTCATACGCTGACCCCGCGCCGTCAGTGCGGCGGCGGCAGCGGGTTGAGGGCGTTGGCGGTGCTGCAACCGCCCTCTCCGGGCATGCGCTGCACGCGGGGCGGCGTCCACACGTTGGTGTGGCCCGGCTCGACGATCGCGAGGACGCAGTCGGCCGTGTCCGCCCAGTAGGGCTTCACCGTGAGCGCCACGCCGACCCGGCCGCCCGCGGTCTGGAACTCGCGCCGGACCGCCGGGTCGAGCCGCAGCGACCCGACCGCCGCGCGGACCTTCGCCTCGTCCGCCCGGCCTCCCTCGGGGACGCGGGGCAGCGCCTTCCGCAGCCGCTCGAACGGGATCCTCGGCGCCTTCGGCCACGGCTTGAACGCGAGCGGTCCGCCGGCCGGGCACGTCACCTCCCTGGTCCCGTAGTGCTCCCACTCGGTGGTGGTGGAGAACCGCAGTTCGAAGCACCGCCGCACGGTGACCGTCGAGGTCGCGAACCAGCCGCCGTCCGGCGCGGTGCCGGACGTCCGGAGCACGAGCCGGATCCCGTCCCCGGCGGTCGAGGCGCCGGTCACGCGCATGACCTCCACGCCGTCGAGGTCCGCCGCCCGGTGCGCCACGTCCTGCGCGGGCCGCGTCCGGGAGTCGTAGATCCGGTTCCCGGCCCGGTCGGCGAGCTTGCGCGCCTGCTCGGTGGCCTGGTCCTCAGGGCTCCGGCCTCCCACCCCGCATCCGGCGGCGAGGAGGACGACCACCGGAATCACGAATCGACGCATGCGCCCAAGTCTGACGATCACTGCGGACCAGAGATATCCGCTCTTCTACTCAATTCGAACACCCGCCCATCCGGACGACCTACGTATCCCGGATCTCCCCACGTCCCGGAGCGCCTGGTCGTTCTGGAGGGCGGAGCTCAGGCCTCGGCGGGCTGCGCGGCGGGGGCCGCCACTTCGGGTGCGGCCTCGACCGGCTCGGACTCCGGCCGGGCCGGACGGCGGCGGCCCCACGCCAGCGCGGCGGCGAAACACGCGAACGGCAGGGCGGGCAGCATGTACCGGTAGTCGAAGTCGACCGTGATCGGAGGGATGGCCAGGAGGGCGACGCCGGAGGTCCAGAACAGCGCCGTCCGTGCGCGCTCCCGCCGCCACACCATCCCCGCGGCGCCCGCGAGCAGGACCATTCCGAGCACCGTCCCCGGCACGCTCACATGCTTCTGGTAGCCGCGCAGCATCCCGGCGTACGGCTCGACGACGTGCGTACGGCCCGTTCCGTGCGAGTACTCGTACACGACCGACCGCCGGTCGCCGCCGCCGTAGACGGGCAGCCGGGGCTTGCGGGCCGTGGGGCGCGTGGGGAAGTGGTACCTGGCCTCGGTGCCCACGGTCGGGTAGCGCGACCGGTGCCACGAGAACGTCCGGACGAAGAAGTCGTAGGAGACGACGCGCAGGTAGTCGAGCGGCTGGTTCTTGATCGCCCACAGGGCGAACCGCTGCGCCCGGGCGTTCGTCTCCGCGTCGAACGCCTTCCCGTTGGACCAGCCGGTCGGCGAGTTGTCCTCCCAGATCTGGTGGGACGAGGCGGACCGGTCGCCCTTGGCTCCGTACGGGCAGAGGCTCGCCAGGTCCCGAGGGGGCGTGAACGCGTCGCAGTCGGCGAACGCGGCCGTCCGCCCCCACAGGAAGATCCCGTCCACGCCGGTCATCTGGAACCGGCCCTGCTCGCGCTGGAACCACGTCGCGTAGGCCCCGACCGGCAGCGCGAACGTCACCGCGAGCGCCATGTACACCGGCCACCGCGTCCGCCTGAGCAGCAGGTAGAGGACGGCGATCAGGAACAGCGGCACGCCCACGGTCCGCGTGACGGCCGCCACGCCGAGCAGCGCCCCCACCAGCGCGGCCCGCCGCCACCCGGCCGCCCCGGGCCTGGCCAGCAGCAGCATCGCCCCGAACAGCAGGACGGTGAACAGGGTGTCCGACAGCAGCAGGTGCTCGAGCGTGACCTGGAAGGCGTCCAGCAGGACCGGCGCCACGGCCAGCGCCGCCCACGTCCGCCGCACCTCGAAGTCGCGGACGAGCATCCGGTACCCGAGCACCGCCAGCCCGAGCACCGCCGCGTGCTGCAGCACCGTCACCAGCGCGAGGCTGTGGAAGGGCTTCAGCCCCCAGAGGAACAGCCCGTACCCGGACGGCCTCAGCGGATGGGGGAACGGGTCGTCCGCGATCCGGACGTAGTCGTAGCTGTCGTTGAACCACAGCACGCCCCGGAACCCCACCATGGCGAGCACGCGCAGCACGATGCCCACGAGCAGCACCGCGCAGAACAGCCAGTTGCGGCGAACGGCCGAAGGGGAGAACGACACCGGGAACCTAACTGTGGGACCTGCGGGCGAACAGAATCCTGCGCCGATCCGGGACCGGCGGCGTCACGCCGGGCGGGCCGATCCGTCACTCACCACCGCCCGCGCATCGGCCGAGATCCTACCAGCGCCACCCTCGCCCGCCCGTGCGGTCCGCCACGGACGACCAGGTAGCAGCGACATTTCCCCCTGCTCCACCGACTCGTGAAGCCCCCGGCGTTCGAGCGGGCGGTGCCTTGACGAGGGGCGGGAGCGCGGGACGGTAGTGGCCGGGACGGGTCTTCACGAGCCGTCCTTCCACCGCAATCCAGACCCGAAGGAGCCTGACGTGGCATCGAAGAGGGAACGTCGAGACAGGGAAATCCTCGCGGAGATCCAGCGAAACTGCGGAAACCAGGCCGAGAACCTCAATCTCCTGGGTTTGCGTACGACCGATCCCGCCTTGAGGGCGGGTGCCTTCGCGGCGGCCGAGGTGAGCAACCGCCAGGCCGGGCAGACACTCGCGGAGTCGCTGGCAGACCCGCGCAACAAGCCCACCGAAGCGATGCGGGCCGCAAGGAGGGCACTGCGAGACGGCGCCTGATCGACTCAACGGCCCATAAGGGCCACCACCACCACCACCGCCGCCGGCGGCGGCGGAGTTCTTAGTTGACTTGCGGCGTGTCGCGCCTATCAGTGCTCGCAGAAGGGCGACACGCCGCGAGTCAACGCATCTGGGGCGGTTTGTCGTGCTAGGTGGCCTGCGCGTCCGCCGTCAGGTAGTGCGCCCGGCCCTCGTCGTCGAGCTCGAACGGGCCTTTCGGGATGATGCAGAACTCGTTGCCCTCGGGATCGGCCATGACGAGGAAGCCTCCAGGGTCGTACTCGGTCAGGCGCCGTCCGCCCAGTGCCTCGACTCTGGCCTGCTCGGCCGCCGGATCCTCCGACTCCAGATCCAGGTGCAGCCGGTTCTTCGCGGGTTTGGAGCCGTCGGTGCGCTGGAAGCCCACGCCCAGCCCGTTCCTGCGTTCCAGCCAGATGTACGGCCCAGAACGCGAGACGACCGGTCGGTCGAGCAGCTCGCTCCAGAAGGCCGCCAGCCGGTCGGGGTCGGCCGAGTCGACGATGACGCAGTTGATGTCCATGATCACCCCTCTGCCCCGGAAGAGGCGGCCGTCAACCGCAAGGGCGCCCAGGCATGCTCGGCCGGGCGGTCCCGTCAACGGATCTCGCAAGCCCTGCTGAAGGACGATGCCTGCTGAGCCGCTCCCGCCTGCTCCGCGGGCAGCCGGATCGTGACGAGGAGGCCCCCGGTGGGGCGGGGGGCGAGGTCGAGGGTCCCGTCATGCGCTCGGACGATGCTGTGCACGATCGCCAGCCCGAGGCCGACGCCGGCGTGCTCGCCGGTCCGCGTGCGCCCGGTGCCGCGCTGGAAGGGTTCGGTGAGGGTCGGTACCAGTTCCGGTGGAACCGGCCGACCGGTGTTCTCGACCCGCAGCATCCTCGCGTCGTGCCGCGCTTCCGTGTGGACCGTCACCCTGCCGCCGTCCGGGAGGTTGTGGACGATGGCGTTCTGGACGAGGTTGGTCACCAGCCGCAGGAGGAGCTGCGCGGAGCCGAGGGCGGGTGCCTTCTCGCCGGTGACGTCGAGCGTGATCCGGCGCCGTTCGGCGAGGGGGAGCAGCGTTTCGGCGGCTTCCTCGGCGATGAGGGACAGGTCGACGCGCTCGCGGGTGAAGCTCCCGCGTCCGCTGCGGCCGAGCAGCAGGAGGGCCTCGGTGAGGTCGATGGCCCGCGCGTTCACGGTGTGGAGGCGTTCGAGGAGTTCGCCCTGGTCTCGAGCGGGATCGTTGCGCGCGGCGTCGAGCAGGGCCTGGGAGATGGCCAGCGGGGTGCGGAGTTCGTGGGAGGCGTTCGCGGCGAACCTCTGCTGCTCGGCGACGTGGAACTCGAGTTGTTCGAGCATGGCGTCGAACGCGTCGGCGAGTTCGCGGAACTCGTCCTTGCGCCCCCGCAGCCGGACCCGATGGGACAGCGACCCGCCGGAGGCCATCCGTGCCGCGTCCGTGATCCGGGTGAGCGGTGCGAGCATCCGGCCGGCGAGGATCCACCCGCCCAGCAGGCCGAACACCAGGATGAAGCCCATCGCCGCGGCCGCGGCGGGATAGAAGCCCCGCAGGAGGTCGGAGCGGTCGGGCCCGAGCACGATCACGATGCCGTACTTCCTCTGGATGGCCGGGGGATCGACATCGCGCATCCAGCGCAGCACGAAGACCCAGAACACGGCCAGCAGGAGGCCGCCGCCCAGAAGGAGGAACCCGGCGTAGCTGAGGGTGAGCTTCAGCCGGGCGCTGAACCCCGGGCGCCTATCCATGACGGCGGTGCTCGTTCTCGACGATCGACACGCGCATGCTCGCGATGCTACGAGCCGGTACATATCGCCGGCATATAGAGAACCGCGTCCGCCCCGGTCAGATGACCGTCTCGGGTGACCGCACCCGGCCGCAGGGGCTGGGAGGCGGTCGGTCAGCCGGCGAGGTAGGTCTCGTAGACGACCTCCTTTGGGCGGCGCCCGCCGACGGTGACGAAGACGCCCTTGTTCAGCCAGTCGAGGCCCGGGGCGGCGGTCTCGATCTCGGTGGCCGCCCGGAAGACGTACTCGCCGGGGTCGACGTCCTCGCCGCGGCCGAGCCGGGCGAGCACCTCCGCGCTGCCGTGACGCACCGAACGCGACCGGACGTAGAGCAGGTCGCCGCCGTCGGTTCGCAGGGTGTAGCGGATGTCGCCCAGCGCGGTGCCGTCCTCCAGCCCGACCTGCCAGTCGGCGCTCGCCCCCGGCACCAGAACCCCCCGGATGTCCGGCCCGGCGAAGGTGCCGCCGGTCAGGGCGACGATGCGCCGATGCCCCGCGGCGACCTCGCCGAGGTCCAGCGGCTCGCCGAGAGCGGCCTCCAGCCGGTACACCAGCGTCAACCGGGGCTCGGGGAGGCGCCCGGTGGCGGCGCGGGCGGGGTCGTTGGGGTGGGGACTGAGCGGCGTGACCGTGATGCGCATCCAGTCGTAGAGCGGTAGGCCCTGGAGCATGGCGTCGAGTTGGGCCCGGTCGTCGGCGCGGTAGAGCCCGAGGATGGGGGAATCGCCGGGCACGGCCCATATGCGGGCGATGTGGCCCTGTGTCGCAAGGTCGGCAGCCGCGGCCGCCTCCGCGTCCCGGCGCCGCTCGATCTCGGCGTCGAGGGTCCCGGCGGGGACGTCGACCTGGAACCGGACGAGGTACTCCATGACGTTCTCCTCCTCTCGGGAGGCCGGCCCGGTCTCGCCTCCTCACAGATCCAGGACGGTCTCCTGTGTCGGGCGGGCGCAGCAGATCAGGACGTTGCCGTCCGCGGGAGGAGCGACGGGCTCCGGGGCGTAGTCCACCTCGCCCGACAGCATGGCCGTCTCGCAGGTGTGGCAGACGCCGGTGCGGCAGGACCAGCGGACGGGGACGTCGCATGACTCGGCGAACTCCAGCAGGCTGGACCCGTGCTCGTCCCAGGGGGCCCGGATGCCGCTGCGGGCGAACGACACCTCCGGCCCGGCACCCGGAGGGCCCGCCGGCGGATGCGGCGGCCGGGCGGTCGAGGCGGTGACGCCCGGTGTGACGGAGGGTCCGGCGCCGAAGGTCTCGGTGTGGATGCGGTCGGCGGCCAGTCCCCGCTCGCCGAGCGCCCGGGTCTGCGCGGCCATGAACGAAGGCGGGCCGCAGACGTAGGCGTCGGAGTCGGCGGGCACCCCGGCGCTTTCCAGCAGGAGCGCGTCCAGGTGCCCCGGGTCGGTGTAGTCGGCGCCGAGGCGGTCCTGCGGGCGCGGACGGCTGTAGCACACCCGCAGGTCGGCGTGGGGGAGCCCGTCCAGCAGAGTGCGGACCTCGGCGGCGAAGGCGTGCTCGGAGCCGTCCCGGGCGCCGTGCAGCCACCACACCCGTCGTGTGGTCCCCGACTCGGCCAGGGCCTGGAGCATCGCGAGAACGGGGGTGGCGCCCACACCAGCCGATACGAGCGCCACGGGTCCGTCGCCGGGAGGGAGCACGAACGTGCCCCGGGGCGCGGCCACTTGGAGGGTGTCTCCGACCCGCAGGTACCGGTGCAGCCGCGTACTGGCGGCACCGTGCGGCTCGGCCTTGACGCTGATCCTGTACCGCCGGTCCCCGGGCCTGCCGGACAACGAGTAGCTGCGGACCAGCGCGGGCCCGTGGTCGTCGGCGTCCAGCCTGACGGTCACGAACTGGCCGGGCAGGGCGGGCGGCAGCGCGTCACCCCGTTCGGCTGCCAGCCACACGGACACGATGCTGCGGCTCTCCCGCTCGATGCGCGCCACCCGCAGGGGCCGGAATCCCGTCCAGGCGGGCGGCGGCGCCGTGGCTTCGGCGGTCAGTCCGGCATTGCCGCCCGGCCCGCCGTCGCCCTGCCGCAGCAGGGCCCGGAACGACTCCTGCCAGCCGGGACTGAGCGCCTGGACGCGCAACGCGCTCTCCAGACGGTCGCGGGGATGCTCGGACAGGTACAGCAGCCCGTCGACCTCGGCGACGCTCATCGCCCCCGGCCCGTCGGCGACCTTGACGATCTCCTGCCCCGCCTCCACCGTGCCCTCGGTGATCACTCGCATGTAGAAGCCGGGACGGCGGTGGGCCACCAGCAGCGCCGCCATCCGCGGCTCGCCCAGGCGCATGCCGACCCGGTAGCAGGTCACCCGGGGCTGGGTGACCTCGAAGACGGCCTCGCCGATCCGGTAGCGGTCCCCGATGCACACCCGGTCGTCGGGCAGGCCCTCGACGGTGAAGTTCTCTCCGAAGTGCCCGTGCACGAGATCATCGCGTCCGAGCACCCGCTCCCAGTACCGGTAGGAATCCGTCTGGTAGACCATCACGGCGCGCTGCTCGCCGCCGTGCCCCGCCAGGTCTCCCTGCCCGTCACCGTCCAGGTTCAGGCGCCGCGCCATGACCGGCCCGCGCACCGGCTCCTTCCAGATCCCGGTACGCACCGTCCGCCCCTCCCAGGAGACGTCCCTGGGCATACCAACATTGACCGCCACCAACCGCGCCAACCACACCACCTCACACGATGCCGCCCCCACCATCACCCACAAGAGCAGCCCCAAACTCCCATTGTCGGGAGGTTTATGACTATTTAAGTGGATTTGCACGCCGCCAATTGCGCCGCGAAAAAATCGGCCAGCCCCTCGCGGTGGACTTGCTGCGGCCACGGTGCGGAGGGCGTCCAGACTGACGGTCTCCAGCGTCCGGGTCCCCGAAGCTCCTCTAGACCGGGGTGCCTGAGGCCGGCGTTTCCCCGGTTGACCGGCCGGCCGACCACGCCTAGACTGAATCACATAGCGACATAGTGATTCAGGGGTGGGTCATGGCAACGGCGAATGTCGGTGCGCTCATCGAGCGTGCACGGGTGGCGGCCGGGCTGAGCCAGCGGGGGCTCGCGGACGCGACCGGCATCTCCCAACCCACTCTGTCGCGGATCATCTCCGGGAATCGGGCGGCGAAGATGCCGGAGATCGTGCTGATCGCTCAGGCGACCGGGCACACCATCCCGCAGTTGACCGGCACCGGGACAGTGGCGGACCGCGTGCAGTGCGCGGCGCGGGCGACGAACGGCTGCGGCATGGAGGGGATGCGCGATGCGCTGCTCGGTTTCCTGGAACTGAACGACTACCTGGAAGACCAGGCCGTCCCCGCGACGGTCTGAGACGGAGGCCGGAGCACGGTGAACGCGGAAGCCGAGGGCCTCGACGCCGCGCGGCGGTTCCGTCGCGAGCACCACCTCGGGGTGCAGCCGCTCGGAGACCTGGTGACGGTCATCGAGCAGACGACGGGGATCGACGTCGCGGTGCTGGACGTGGGACCCGACGAGCACGGCCTGGCGATGCGGGACCCAGACCGGCAAGTCGTGTTCATCGGGGTCGCATGCACCGAGCATCCGATGCGCCAGCGCAGCACCCTCGCCCACGAACTCGCGCACGTCGTCTTCGAAGACTGGGGCGACACCGAGGCGGGCGGCTGGAGCGAACCGTCTCCGAGGGAGGACAGGTGTCGAGCCTTCGCCCGGCACCTCCTCCTGCCCATCGAGGGTCTGCGCGAGTTCCTGGCCGATCGGCGGGACGTGCCCCTGGCATCGTTGTCGGCGGTGGTGCAGCGGTTTCTGGTGTCCCCGGCGATCGCCGCGATCGCTCTTGAGGAGGCCGGATACATCGACCGCGCCAGCAGCGAGCAATGGCGGAAGGTCTACACCCCCCAGTTGGCGGCCCGCTTCGGGTGGACCGACCAGTACCGCGCGCTAGCGGCCGAATCGGGAAAGCGGCGGGCACCGCAGCGACTGCTCGCCCGCGCGATCAACGGTTACGCGCTCGGAGTGCTGTCAGCACAGGCCATAGCCACCCTGCGCGGCGTCACCCTGGAAGAAGCCGAGGCCGACCTGCGCGAGGCGGGCGTCAAGCCCCTCGACCCCACCGTCACCTGGACCGACGCCTCTGATCTTCCCGACGTGGACGTGGACCTGTCCGCCCTGGACGACGACGCGCCGCACGACGCCAAGCAATGAGGTCATTGCTGCTTGAGATCCGCGAGCAGTGCGCGGAACGCGGCGGGGACGAGAAGGAGTTTCGGCCCGTCCGGATCTTGGGAGTCCCGGACGCCGATGCCTTCGTGGAGTTTCGCCAGTTCAACGCACTCATGGGCCTGGTCGTTGCTTCTTTGCGCTTTTCGCCAGGTCACGCTGTCCATCGGTCCATAGCCTCCCGTATGAAGTCGCGGCTGTCGCTAACGCTCAGTGACGTGGACCTCTTCGCCAGCGGCCACCAGGAGTTGCGCAAGGATGCTGGACGATCGTGGACCTCCCCGCGCCGCTCGGCCCATCCACGCTGACGAACACCTCCCCTGCTGGTGGTCAGAGAGGGGTCTGAGGCTCATCCTCGCCCCCTTCCGGCTTCTGGCCGGTGGCCGCCAGTTCGATAGCGGTCATGGCTTCGCTGGCAAGGCTGATCTGGTGGGCTGCCAGGTTCTCGTGGAGACGTGCGCTACTACTGGTTCCGGGGATCGGCGCTACCACGGGCGACCGGTGCAACAGTCACGCCAGCGCGACCTGGGCCGGTGTCGCGCCGTACTCGGCAGCCAGCTCCCGAAGCACACCGTGGGGTTCTGCGAGCCGACCCGTTGCCAGCGGGGCGTACGACACAAAGGGGATGCCGGTCACCTCGCAATGCCGGAGAACGTCTTCTGATGTCCGGTTGGCGACGTTGTACTTGTTCTGCACGGCCGCGACGTCAACCAGCTCGCCACCCGTGCGGAGCTGTTCCAAGGTCACCTTGGAAAGCCCGATACTGCTGATCTTCCCTGTGTCCTGCATGTCCCGCAGTAAGCCGAGCTGGTCTTCCAACGGAACGGCGGGGTCGATGCGGTGCAGGTAGTAGAGGCCGATCCGCTCGACCTGTAGTCGCCGGAGACTCATCTCGACGCACTGGCGCAGGTACTCCGGCCGCCCACACGGTGCCCACTGGTTGGGACCTTGCCGAGTCAGTCCGCCCTTGGTGGCGATGACCAAGCCCTCGGGGTAGGGATGCAACGCCTTGCGGATGTACTTCTCGGCGGTGAACGGGCCATAGGCGTCGGCGGTGTCGATGTGCGTTACGCCCGCGTCGACCGCATCGCGGAGCACCTGCATGGCCTGTTCAGGGTCGTCCGGTGCGGCCCAGTGGCCAGGGCCGGTGAGCTGCATCGAGCCGAAGCCAATGCGCCTGCTGCTAGAAGAGAGCATCTTCGTCGACCTCCTTGGGGGGTCGGCCACGCAGGTCTTCCAGGCTGGCGGCCTTGGTGGCGAGCAGCACGAACAGGCGCGCGGTGACCAGGGCGTCGTACGTCGCCCGGTGCGGGGTGAGGACTTCCGGCAGGCCCTCGGCCAGGCTGTACGCCTCGACCAGCCTCCCGAGCCGGTAGCTGTCCAGCCCCGGCACCAACCGCCGCGCCAGCTTCAGCGTGTCGAAGACCTCGGGCGACTCCCAGCCGGGGAACTTACGGCTCAGTACGCCGAGGTCGACGTGGGCGTTGTGCGCCACGAGAGCGTCTGCGTCCAGGGCGGCGAGCACGTTGCCGGAGATGGCCGCGAACGACGGGCAGTCGGCCACGTCCTTGTTGGTCAGGCCATGGATGCGGGTGGCGAAGTGCTTGATCGGGGCGTCGGGCTTGACCAGCCAGCTCAGCGGTTCCCCGATGACCCCACCGACGATCGGCACGGCGGCCAGCTCCACCAGGTCGGGCGGCTGCTGGCCGTTGCCCTCGACGTCCACGATCACGAAGTTGAGGCTCGTCCATTCAGTCATCTTGCTTCTCGCCCTTCCAGCCGATGTCGGCACGACCGTGCCGACGCTCACGGTGCGGGTGGCGCACGTCGTGAACCTGGAAGCCGAGAGCGTGTTGCAGGTAGTAGCGCGGCTGTTCGGTCTCCAGGCCGGACACCACAGCCGCCCGCTCGGTGATGTCCACGACCACCAGACCACGAGCCTCGGGCAGGCACTCCGCGACCTCCCGCAACCGCTCGGGTGACGGCTGCGTGTGCGCGTTCCGGCAGAGTTCGAGCTGACTCAGCGGGCAGATGTCGCACAGCTCGGGAATGCCGATGTGGCCGTTGTAGTCCGGCAGGCCGTGTGCGTGGGCGACCGCGCAGCTCGTCTTGCGGAACAGCGGCGTCGCCGCGTCGAAGGTGGCGAGTACCCGTTGCTCCAGCGTCTCGGGCACGATTTTCCGCCGCGCGGTGTCCTCGTACGGCTCCGGCAGACCGTTGGCCTTGTAGTACTCCGCGATCTCGTCGCGGTAGAACAGCCCCGTGAACACCGTGGCGTCGGCGTGCTGGGCGAGTTGATAGGCGGCGTCCAGGTGTTCTGGCTTGTCGTTGAGACCCGGCACCAGCGGACGCCAGTAGAGGACTGTGCGGTACCGGCGCCGCGCCGGCCTGCTCATGAGCTTCAAGGACTCGGCCGCCACCGAAGACGGGTAGGGCTCGATCTCCTTGTTGTCGATGCCGCTGTACGTGAAGAGCAGCGTGAGCTTGATGTGTCGGAGCTGGTTCAGCCGCTCGATGTCCTCGGGCTTCATCCGGTGGCGCGTGATGACGAGGACGTGGTTGGTCAACCTCCGCTCGTCCAGGTCTTCCAGCACGGCCAGCGTGTGCGGACGGACGACCGGGAGGAACGGGTCGGTGGCCCGGTTGAACACCTGCACCGGGGTCACGTGCGGCTGGAAGTACCGATGAGTCACCAGCTCCTCAACGGCCTGGGCGTCGGACATGAGCGCCCGCGGTACGCGCTGGTCCCACAGGCCGTAGGTGTGCCGGATGCAGTACGCGCAGTCCAGCGGGCACCCCTGGATGTGGTTCAGGCTGAGGCCGCTCTTGCGATACTCCACGACTTCGCGGGCACGGTCGGGAAGTTTGTCGATCTGATCCCTGCTCAGCAGGGCAACGCGGGTCGCCACTGGCTACTCCCAAGTCCCTTGAGGACGGACGCTGTGCGGCGTCCCTACCGGGAGAGTAGGAAGGAAAAGCCGTGGTGAATAGAAAAATTCTTGGCATTTCTCGAAACATTCGGACGAGTGAGTGCCTGGGAAATCACTCGCCATCTTCCGAGGGTTCCGGGGCAAGATCGTCAATGACCCGGTTGATGATCGCCCGCGCACTCCGGCCGTAACTGGCGACTCCGGCCAGGCTCTCGAAGATGCCGCCGTAGAGTGCGGTCTCCTGCGGCTGTGCAAGGTTCAGTTCGGCCGAGAAGGTCTCGACCATCACGCGGTCGTTGTCCAGCAGCCAGAAGCCGTGGGCAGGCGCGACCACGTAGGCCGTCTCGAACCCGATGATGCCGAGCTTCACGTTGGGCAGGGCCGAAAGGGACACGAGGCGATCAAGTTGCCCGAGCATGATCTCTGGCGGGCAGAGTCGGTAACGGAGCGCCGCCTCGGTCAGCACGAAGTGAAACCGCTTGTCTCCCCGGTACAGGATGTCTTGGCGCTGAACCCGCGCGGCGACCGCTTCGTCAATGTCGTTGCGCACCTTGAAGACCGTGATGCTCTGGGCGAAGCGGTAGCGGGCGTACCCGGCAGTCTGGAGCAGGCCGGGGATGAACGTGGACTCGAAGGCCCGGAACAGCCGCGTCTTGGCGTTGATGTCCGCAACCACTTGCTGATGCGGCTTGAGCCCGACGCGGAGTTGTCGTTGCCACTCGGCGTGCTGGACTTCGAGGGTGTGCAGGGAAGCGAGCAGGGCCTCCGTCTTGTCCTCACTGCCCGTTGCCCGCGTCCAGTCGCGGATATCGTCGTCTGTCGGCGTCTGCTTGCCGTTCTCCAGTTTGCTGACCTTGGAGGGCGGCCACGACAACGACTCCGCGAGCGCGCGCCCGCTCAGTCCCGCAGCGGTGCGCAGCTCGCGGAGTCGCTTGCCGAGTGCATCACGAGCTTCATGAACGCTGGTGATGCCGGTCGTTCGCTTCGGTGGCAAAGTCGTCCCGTCGTATGGCGTGGTGCCAAGCCGCATCTCGCCAGTAGCTGTGCTTCACGATCTCGGTGGGGTCCCCGATCAGTTCGCCGCCCAGGAAGTTCTCATCGTCATCGAAGTGCATCCGCACCAGCTTGGACGAGTCGAACAACCAGTAGTCGTAGTCCGGCAGGCCGGAGGCGTCTTCACGCCTCAAGTACCTGATGTCCTCGCCGGCCTGGTTGGTGTGCTCCGAGCAGAAGATGCCGAAGCGGCTGTAGTCGGTGAGAGGAGTGCTCACGACTCGGACACGTGAGAACCGCCGGCCCGCTGCGGTCGCCTCCCGGATCATGCTCAACCAGTTCTGGAACCAGCCCATGTCCACCGGCTCGCCGGCGGTGAACTGGTCGAGCGCCCTGGCCTCGTTGGCGGACTTGTAGAGGTCGCGCGTCTCCAGCCGGAAAGCGGTGTGCTCGAAGCTGCGAAACAGTCGGCCGAACTCGGGACCGGGTTCGATCATACGGCTCAGCGCAGACCCTCCTGCTCCAGGTAGCGGAGCGCGTACATCTTGAGTACGTCCTCCGGGATCTCGATCAGGGTCTCGTGGTCGGGCACGTCCCCGACGTCCGCAAGTGCCTGGGCGTCGGTGACCTTCCAGCCCTGGGCGATGTACGTCACCCGGTCGGTGCGGTCAGTGGCGAACAGGGTGGGCGACTGCCCCTCCTGGGACTCGGGGTCCTTGCCGAGGAACTGTGCACGCATCGTTGCCTCCGTTGCGAGAAACTTCGCGAACCGTTCTCGACCATCGTGGCCCACGAGTGGTCGCCCGTCAACGGCGCACCGAGCGGCCCTCGTCGACTTCGAGCCCATACCGGACGACAAGTGTGTCGAACCGTGATCACCCAGACAGGCCACCTTGAAATCGCCGTGGTCGGAGGCGGTGGGAAAGCCGTGTGGACGCTGCTGCCTGAAAGCACGTCAGAACGAGGCCGACGCACTGGGTTCCTTGCGCGAGCGTTACCCGTGCCTGGAAGATCTCGCTCGACCGAGGCCCTGGAAGAAGCCGAGGCCGACCTGAGGGAGGCGGGGGTCAAGCCCCTCGACCCCACCGTCACCTGGACCGACGCCTCTGATCTTCCCGACGTGGACGTGGACCTGTCCGCCCTGGACGACGACGCCCCGCACGACGCCAAGCAATGAGGTCATGGCTGCTTGAGATCCGCGAGCAGTGCGCGGAACGCGGCGAGGGCGAGCAACAGCTTCGGCCCGTCCGGATCCTTGGAGTCCCGGATGCCCACGTCCTCGCCGAGCTGTGCCAGTTCCACGCAGTTGCCGCCGAGGTTGTCGCTTCGCCGCGCCTTACGCCAGGTCACGGTGCTCACAGGGCCATCGCCTTCCTGTGAATCGCGAGAGTCCGTTTGGTCTGGGTCTCACTGACGGCCGGGGACTGGGAGGTTAAGTTCTCCGGTAGCCGAGGGGCCGGGGGTGACGACGCCGCTTCCACCGGTGAAGCTACTGCTGTTTGAGGTCTGTGAGCAGTGCTCGGAATGCGGCGGGGGCGACGAGGAGTTTCGGGCCGTTCGGATCTTTGGAGTCTCGTACACCTACGCACTCCGAAAGGGCTGCCAACTCCACACAGGCCCCCTCTTGATCGTTGCTCCGTCGCGCCTTGCGCCAGGTCACATCGTCCACCGGTCGATCGCCTTTCGGATGAATTTACTAGTATCGCCAGCACTCATGGCACGCGCCTGCAACTCCGCGAACGCGCCGATGACGTGCAAGATATCCCGTGGTTCGTCGGATGTGATCCCTCCGGGCGAGGTCTCCAGGTAGACGAGTTCTTCGCGAGTGGGTTGCGTGGCGATGTTAAACGATCCGGAGATGCCGCGGTAGTAAGCGATATCGGGGCGATCTGGAGGGTGATGCTGTCCTGTTGCGACACCCTCAGCAAGTGCTCACACTGCCCGCGCATCACCTCAGGGCCGCCGACATCGCGCATGAGCACGCTCTCGTCCATGACGACTATAAGCCTGGGCGGGGTATCACGGGAGAGGATCTGCTGCCTAAGGAGACGTCGCTCGACGGCGGCCTCGCTCGGGAGGAGTGCCTGAGCGTACTCCTTTGTCTGAAAAAGCCCAGGCACGAACGTTGCCTCGTAGGCGCGGAGGAGGTCGGCTGTTGCTTCGGCTTCCGAGTAGTCGGCGAAGAACTTCGGGTAGCTCGCCGCGCGCAGATGCTTTGTCCAGGCGGTCGTCAGTTGGTCGCCTGTGCCTAACGCCTGGTCGAGACGCTGGGCGAAGTCTTTGCGACAGCGGGTGTTGCCGCTCTCGACCTGCGAGACGTACGAGGGCGTTACCGATATGCGGTTGGCGAGTTCTGTCCGGGTGATGCCGACGTCTTCGCGTAGGCGTCTGACTTCCGCGCCGAAAGCCTTCAGAGCGGGGGACGGCTTGCGGTTGGCCATGACGGGCGCTCCAGTGACTCTGAACTGGCATTAAGTGATTTTGAGTCCTCGGTGTGCGTCCGAGGACTTGCATAGTCACGTTACTTCTTGGAGTGGATTCTGTGCGGGGAGTTACCGGAAGTCGGAGGTGATCGTTCATGGAGTGCCCCGCGGAGATCGTGGTGGCGGTTCGGGCCGAGTCGGTCAAGACGGCTCGGGACTGGGTCGAGGACGTCCTGGAGAGATGGGGCCAGGACGCCTACGTGGCGAAGATCGTGGTGTCGGAACTGGTGACGAACGTCCTGCGGCACACCCGCAGCGCGACGGCGACCGTGCGGGTCGTCCAGGCGGACAAGGGAACCGTCGTGGAGGTCTTCGACTTTTCCGACGTCCTGCCGGTGGCGGGTCCGGCGAACCTGCTGAGCGAGGACGGGCGCGGCCTGGCGATGCTGGGCGCCCTGGTCAAGGAATGGGGCACGCAGCCGCTCGGAGGCGGCGGGAAGGCCGTGTGGGCGCTACTGCCTGAAAGCACATCATGAGCGAGGCGGACGCACTGGTCTCCCTCCGCGAGCGTTACCCGTCCTGGGAAATTTCGCTGAACCGAGGCCAGTGGCAAGCCAATGGGCGCCTCCTCATCCGCTCGTCTTCCCTATGCCTCCTGCAGGCGGCGATGGACGGCGAGCCTCCCTTCACATCCCGCCTGGCGGAGCAGCGAGTGCGGGTGCGGGCGAACGGAGCGGCAACCGTCCCCAAGACGCCGTGCGGAGCGTCCGGGCGGGGCGCGGCCGCTGGCTGTGTGGCGCTCGGCGATTGGTGCGCGCAGTCCAGGCAGGAATGGCAGCAGTAAGGCCGAGGGCGCCCTTCCTAATCGGCGGGCGGCGCGACGCCGTCCCTGGCCGCTCTTTCTAGTTGCCGGTGTTGGTTTGGATTTCGCTGACGACCAGGGGGGTGGGCTGGGAGGTCATGGTCTGGTCGTCGAGGGTGCCGCCGGGGGAGTCGCACTCGGCGCCCTCGCACGTCCAGGTGATCTTCCAGGTGATCGTGGCGGTGATCTTCCAGGAGCCGCCCGGCTGGCCCGTCGAGGAGCGCTTGTAGGTGTAGTTGCAGGTCTTCCCGTTTCGGGTGCCCGCGTCCTTGCACACGAGCTGGCCCTCGCCGAGGTTCCAGGTGACGGACGACGGGGTCGCCGTCGCCTGGACGGTCTGGGCGCCCACCGTGATCGGCTGGGTCTGGACGACGGTGAAGCCGTCCACCCACAGGGACGTCCGCAGCCGCACGAAGGTCTTGTTCTTCGGAGCCGTGTGGACGGTCGGCACGGGGAGCTGGGCCGAGTCCCTGGCCTGCTGCACCAGGGTCCAGGTGTCGGGGGGCGCGGGCGCGGGGGGCGCCGCGGCGGCGGGGCCGTCGACGCCGTCGACGGCCTGGTTGTCGGTCAGGCCCTCGGGCGCGGGCGGGGCCACCGGGCCGCTGGTGCCGCCCGAGCCTCCGCCGGTCCCGCCTCCGCCTCCACCGCCGCCTCCCCCGGTGACGCCGGACAGGTTGCAGTCGAGGCCCTTGTGCGCGCCGCCGCATCCGTCGGCGAGGGCCGCGGCCGGGAACGCGAGGGTGGCCAGGAGGGCCGTCGCCGCGGTGACGCCGGACGCCGCGCGGCGCCGGGTGGGGGTGTGAGACATCGCGTGTCCTCGGGGGGATGTCAGCATGTGCCGTCCCGGACGGAGGCGGCGACCTTCCAGGTGCCGCCGTCGTACTGGACGGTGTAGCGGTACACGTAGGCACCGCCCTTCCCTCCGCCGGTCCGCTTGCCGGTCTCGGCGGAGAAGCGGTAGCCGGCGAGGGTCTTGACGCAGTCGATCAGGTAGATCTTCGTGCTGTCCTTGGAGCGGGCGTAGACCCGGGGGTTCACGGTCTTCGTGAAGCGCCAGATCTGGCCCTTGGCCTTGGTGGCCTCGATGTCGTCGGTGACCTCGGTGAGCAGGGGGTCCATGGCGACGTCGGTGAGGCCGGCGGGGTCGTTCGTCTCGTAGGCCTTCTTGTAGGCGGCCTGGTAGGCGCGGTAGCGGTCGAGCACCGTCCTGAAGAGCTGCTCGGTCGGGATCGCGGTGGGCGCGTTCGCCGCGGGAGCGGGGCCGCCGGTGTCGAACCGGCCGTTGGGAGACAGCTCGCCGCCGGTGGGCGACCCGGACGACCCGCAGCCCGCGGCCGCGCACACGGCGAGGACGGCCGGCAGCCAGGCGGCGCGGCGGGGCCCCAGCGGGGAGGAACGTACCAACCGGGTGCGCATCGCCAATCCCTGAGCGGCAGCAAACGACGGGCCGAATACGCGCGAAAGCTTACAGAGGTGCGTGGGGCGAGAAAAGAGATTCGTTGCGCCCGCTTGACCTCGACCTTGCTTGAGGTGCCAGGCTCCAGGCGGAGGCGTTGAAAGGGCGCGCCGAAACGCGCTGATAGGACGCGTTGGAACGGCGCTGATAGGAGGAGTCGGATATGCGTGCGGTGTGGTTGAGGGAGTTCGGCGGGCCCGAGGTGCTGGTCCCGGGTGACGCGCCCGATCCGGTGCCGGGCGAGGGCCAGGCCCTGGTGGAGGTCGAGTTCGCCAACATCACGTTCGTGGAGACGCAGATGCGGTCGGGCTCCGGCCCGATGCCGGTGCGGTGGGAGCCGCCGGTCATACCGGGCAACGGGGTCGGCGGCGTGGTCACGGCGGTCGGCCGCGGCGTCGACGCGGCTCTTGTCGGACGGCGGGTCGTCAGCGGCACCGGCGGCACCGGCGGCTATGCCGAGAGGGCCGCCGTGGACGCCGAGGGCCTGTTCGAGGTGCCGGACGGCCTGGCGCTCGACGACGCGGTGGCCCTGCTCGCCGACGGCCGGACGGCGACGATGATGACCCGTGCGGCCCGTCCCCGCGAGGGCGAGCGCGTGCTGGTGGAGGCGGCGGCCGGCGGGGTCGGGACGCTGCTCGTCCAGCTCGTGAAGGCGCAGGGGGCCACGGTCGTCGCCGCCGCGAAGGGCGGTCGCAAGACCGAGCTGGCGGTCCGGCTGGGCGCGGACGAGGCCGTCGACTACGGCGAGCCGGGCTGGGCGGAGAAGGCCGGGCCGGTGGACGTCGTCTTCGACGGGGTCGGCGGCGACGTGGCGCGCGAGGCGTTCGGCCTGCTCGGGAAGGGCGGGCGGATGGTCAGCTTCGGCCTCGCCAGCGGGAGGTGGGCGAGCATCCCCGAGGAGGAGGCGCAGGAGCGCGGCGTGGCGCTCGTCCGGCCCGGGGCCTCGCCCGAGGAACTGCGGGAGTTCACGCTGAGCGCGCTGCGCGAGGCGGCGGCCGGACGGCTCAAGCCGGTGATCGGGCAGCGCTTCCCGCTCGACGGGGCGGCGGAGGCGCACGCGGCGATCGAGTCGCGCGGCACCCTCGGCAAGACCTTGCTGGAGGTCAGCCGACCCGCTTGAGGAACGCGACGAGCGAGCGCTCGTAGGCGGCCGGGTCGACGTTCCAGGACTCGGTGTGGTCGCCGGGCGTCGGTATGTGGGTGACCGTGCCGGGCGGCGCCTTCCGGGCGAACGCGAAGGCCGGGGCGTTGGCGACGGTGGCGTCGTCCTCGGTGGTGAACATGAGGACCGGCGTCCGCAGGTGGGGCGCGTACCGGCGCATGTCGAAGTCGGTCAGGTCGATGCCGATCCGCCACTGCAGGACGCGTTTGGCGATGTCGGTGATGAAGCCGGGCAGGTGGCGGGCGTCGGCCTGCTTGTCCAGGGTGGCGTTCCAGTCCAGGACGGGGGAGTCGAGCACGACCCCGCGGACGAGCGACGGGTCACGCTGCAACGTCGTCATGGCCATCGCGCCGCCCATCGACCATCCGTACAGGACGACGCCGGTCGCACCGTGGGCGCGTGCGTAGCCCATGGCGGAGACGACGTCATGCCACTCCTTGTCGCCCAGATGGTTGTGGCGGTCCTCGGAGGGTGGCGCGCCCAAGTCGTTGCGGTAGGCGATGGACAGCATCGGCATGCCCAGCGCGTGGACGGTGCGCATGACGCGGAGCGTCTCGGCCTTGTCGGCGTTGCGCCCGTGAACGCCGATCACCCAGGTCCCCTTGTAGGACTTCCCTGGGACGAGCCATGCCGGCATGGGTCCGACCTCGGACGGATACGTGACGTCCTGGAAGGGCAGCCCGAGCGCGGTCTTCGGGTCGCCGTCGTACATCCAGTGGTCGATCATCGCGGGGGCGTCCTTCACGAGGGCGCCCTCCACGACCGACGACACCTTCCGGACGACGTGCTCGTCGTTCCCGCCGACGACCGGCCCGAGCAGGGCCCGCCCGCCCCGCCAGACGAGGGCCCAGGCGCCGGGGCGCTCGGTCCCCGGCTCGCGGGGGAGCGTGACGGTGCCGTTCCCCGCGTCCTCGATGGTCAGCGGGTACTCGGCGGAGTGGTCGACCTCGATGGCGACGCCGGCGAAGTACCAGCCGATCGCGCCGACGAGCGCGCACAGCAGCGCTGTGATCGTGACGACCGCCGACATCAGCGGGCGGGTAAGGCGGCGGCGCCGCCGGGGCGGCGGGCCGGGGGACGCCGGGACGGAAGACGCGGGTGCAGCGGTGGACACGACATACGAAAGTAGCCTCCCCCGAGAGTCGCGAATGCCCGGGTTAGAGCGCAATACATTGATTAGTGCGGTTAACCTGCCGATCAGGTGCCATAGGGGGAGCCATCGGGACGGAGGGACGCGGGTGACGGGCCAGGACGACCGCGTCGCGGAGGCCGGGAGCCGGGGCGCGGACGCGGGGAGCCGGGCCGCGGAGATCGAGGGCCGGGTCGCGGACTTCGCGCGGCGGCTGGCCCCGCCCGGCTGGCGGCGGCTCGACCTGCGCTGCGCCGCGACGGTCGCGGTGAGCGACGTCGCGCTGACGGTGCTGGCGGGCGACGGCGGGACCGTGACGGCCGAAGACGTCCCGGAGGAGCTGACCGGCCTGCTGATGGACCTGCGCCGCGCGCACTACCTGGCCGAGCGGGGGACCTGGTTCTCGATGACCATGATCATCGAGAAGGGCGCGGTGGCCGCGCTCCACAACCATGACTTCGACCCGCTGTGGGACCCGCCGATCCCGGTGGACTCCTGGCGGCGCGACCAGACCGTGATGCCACGCGACGGCGCCCATGTGCCGGCCTGGCTGCGCGACCGCCTGGAGGGCCGCGAGCCCGCCGAGCGGCCCCCTTCCGATCCGGGGCCGATGAACCCGGTCGAGCAGATGGAGCTGCTGTCGAACCGGTTCGCGATCCTGGTCGGCGACCGCGCGCCGGCGCTGTGGGAGCGGGTCTCCGGGCACTACCAGGCGGTCGGCGGCCACGCCGAGATGCCCGCGACGACCGTCCACCGCGGCGACGGCACCCGGACCTCCTGGACGGCGCCCGCCGACGCGGCGGCGCTCCTCGACCGGCTCCGCGCCGGGACGCACGCGTTCCAGGGCTCCACCTGGTCCCGGATCGACTTCGAGGTCCTGTACGAGGACGGGGCCGTGCGCTGCCGCGCGAGCTTCACCCATGACGACGAGCCGCGCTGGGAACGGGAGCCGTCCGCCGACGACGTCCGGCGCGAGCTGGAACGGTTCCCGCGCGAGGACGTCCCGGACTGGATGGCGCGGCGGCTCGGGCCGCGCCCCCGGCCGGTGACCGTGGCCGACACGCCGCCGCCCCTGCCGCGGTCCGGGCTGCGCAGGGCGAGGATCTTCGACCACGCGGGCCCGGACGGGAGCCGCCCCGCCGTGTCGCGCCCGCCGGTCCCGCCGGAGGAGGCCGCCCGCGTCGCCGAGTACCTGCGGCGGGCCCCGGCCGTCATGGCGGCGCGCTCCAACGCCCCCGACCGGCTCGACCCGTCGCGCGGCGCGGCGGTGCCGCTGACCTTCCACACCGACGGGACGTGGGTGTGGTCGGGTGCGGTGGCCTACTACCTGAGCGAGCACGACGTCCCGCCGGAGCCCGATCTCGTCGCGCACATCAGGGCCAACGGCTTCCGCGTGCCCGCGGTGGACGACGACACCATGGACGCCGCGAACGCCTCCGTCACCGGACGCGCCGCGCCCGAACGCCCCCGGCGCGAGGCCGAGCCCGGCTGGGAGGGCAGGCTCCAGCACCGCCTCGACCAGCTCCGGGTCGACCGCGCCGCCTACCGGATCGACGCGGGCCGGATCGACGCGGGCCGCCTCGAAGACGTGGCCGAGGGCGTCTGGTGCCTGGCGTCCGAGCCGGGGCGCTGGTCGGTGTTCCAGGCGGGGGACGGCGAGCGCCGGAATGAGGCCGTCTTCGACGACGCCGAGCAGGCGTCGGCGCACCTTCTCGGACGGCTCCTGCTCGACCCGCGCCACACCGTCGAGGACGGGCCGTTCGAGCCGCTCAAGGGCGAGCCGCCGCTGTCGCTCCTGCGCGACCGGCACGTCATGGAACTGGCCGCCGGGACCGAGGTGGACCGCTACGGCGGCCCGGACGGCAACGTGGCGTACGCGGCCCGCACGCCGTATCCGCAGCGGTCCCTGCCACCCGAGTGGCGCGACCGCCCGTATCACCTCTACCGGTTGCGGCGCCCCCTGGAGGCCCTTACCGGAACGGCGATCCCGTGGTTCGGCCAGCCGGGCGGCGGGACGGCGCACGTGTTCCGGCGCCCGGTCGCCGACCTCCTCGCCGACGGCAGCATGGTCGAGGTCCCGAACGGCTGACGGGACCGGCCGTCGCGGGGCGGGTCAGGCCTGGCCGATGGCGGAGACCAGGCCGAGCGCCAGCACCAGGTCGAGGTGGATGAACGTCTCCAGCTTCGCGCCCGGCGGGACGTCCCGGTCGGCGGCGAGCCGGTCCAGGACGGCGAGCGCGGTGGGGCCGTCGAGGTCGTCGGCCAGCGCCGCCAGGGCCTCGTCCGCGTACTCGCGGATCATCGGACGCCCCGGGGACGTCGCCCACTCGGCGACCTTGCCGCGCCACGCGTCCAGCCTCGCGGCGGACGCCGCCAGTCGCTCCTCCGACAGCTCCAAAGGCTCCCTGTAGGGGACTTCCAGCATCGCCAGCCGCGCGGTCAACGGGTCCGGGGCGGCGCCCGACTCCTGCGGCACGACCAGGTGCAACGCATCCATGCCGGATGTGTCGGTCGTTCCGGTCACGTACACGTCGGCGTCCGGGAGCACGTCCTCCAGCACCTCGAACGGCTGGACGTTGTAGTCGTCCAGTCCGGCGGGAGCCGCACTCGCCGTGCTCACGACCCGGACCCGGCGCCTGGCCCGCTCGGCGACCCGGCGCAGCAGGTCGGCGACGACGGCGCGGCGGTACCCGCCCTCCGGCGCGTCGGAGGAGCCCACGACCTGGACGCGCAACCCGCGCCCGGCGGGCAGCGCCTCGGTCCGTCCCGTCCGGTGGTCGTGAAGGCGCAGCATGCCTCCCACCCTAGGCGGGGCTTACAGGGGGTGGTCGGCGGCCAGCGGTCCGAAGGGCGCCGGGGCGGCGCCGTCCGAGCGGCGGACGGCCGCGAACCGCAGCCGCACGTAGTCGGCGACCCATCCCGACTCGCGGCGCAGCGCGGGCGCGGCGAGGTCGTTCACCCGCTCAAGGAGCGGGTCCACCAGCTCCGGCGGGACGTCGGCCAGCGCGCGGGAGGCGTAGGCGCGGACCCAGTCGGCGGCGCCGTTCGGCCCCTCGGTCATCCGGGTGGGGCGGTCGGCGTGCTCCAGCAGCCGCAGCGTGAACCCGGCCTCCTCCAGCTTGGTCGCGTACTCGGCGGGCGACGGGAAGTACCAGGGCAGCTCGGGCTCGCCGAGGCCGAACACGCGCCACGCCGTCTGCATCGCGACGATCAGCTCCGCGCAGTTCCCCGCGCCGCCGAGCTCGCCGACGAACCGGCCGCCGGGGCGCAGCGCCGCGTGGACGCGCCCGATCACCGCGTCGGGGTCGCGGGTCATCCAGTGCAGGGCCGCGTTCGAGGCGACCGCGTCGAAGGACTCGCCCACGGTGAAGTCGTGGGCGTCGCCGACGATGAACGACAGCCCCGCGTGCATGGCGGTCGCCTGCGCGACCATCTCCGGGCTGCCGTCGATGCCCAGCACCTCGGCGCCCCGTTCGGCGATCTCCGCGCTGAACGAGCCGGTGCCGCACCCGAGATCGATGATCCTCTCGCCGGGCTGCGGATCGAGCAGGTCGACCAGGGGCGCACCGTGCGCGGACACGTACCCGAAGGCGGAGTCGTACGTCGTCACGGCCCAGTTCACTGTCATAATTTATCGGACATCGGCCAATGGTGAGGTGGGGTTGCCGTGGCGGACGTCACGTCCGAGATCCGCGTCGTCGGTGCTGAGGGCCCGGAAGGCCTCTCCCTGCGGACCTCCGGCCTGTCCGCCAGGGGCCTTCCGGAGTTGCGCGCCGACGGCCTCCCGCCCTATCTGGGGCAGGGCTGGGCGCGGGTCCTGGCCGCACTCGCGCAGCGGCTCGCCGCCACCGGCCAGGTCCCGGACGAGCTCGCGCCCGGCGTCGGGATCCGCCTGGCGCCGGCGGAGGACGGTGCGCTGACGATCGCCCCGCCCCCGGGGCGCGACCTCGGCGAATGGCGCCGGGACGTCCTGCTCCGCCTGTTCCCCGAGGCCCGCACCTGACGGCCGGAGCCTGAAAGGCCGGACCTGGCGGCCCGGACCGGAGAGGCCGGTTCCTAGAATCGGATTCTGACAACCGGGCTGGAGAAGGGTGCGCGAGGTGCCGTACGCAGAGATCGAGTACGAGGTCCGGGACGGGATCGCCACCGTCACGCTGAACCGGCCGCAGAAGATGAACGCCTACACGTTCGTCATGCGCAACGAGATGCTCGACGCCTTCGACCGGATCGACGCCGACGACGACGTGCGCGCGGTCGTGGTGACCGGCGCGGGGCGCGCGTTCTGCGCGGGCGCCGACCTGAGCGGCGGCGGCGACACCTTCGACAAGGACAAGTCCAAGGACATGTTCGCCGGGGAGGACGACGTCCTGGAGGACGGCACCCCGCGCGACGGCGGCGGGACGGTCGCGCTCCGCACCGCGCGCTGCCTCAAGCCCGTCATCGGCGCCTTCAACGGCGCGGCGGTCGGCGTCGGCGTGACCATGACCCTCCCGATGGACGTCCGGCTCGCGAGCGAGAAGGCCAGGTTCGGGTTCGTGTTCGCGCGCCGCGGGATCGTCACCGAGGCCGCCTCCAGCTGGTTCCTGCCGCGCCTGGTCGGCATCGCGCAGGCCATGGAGTGGGCCGCGACCGGCCGCGTCTTCGACGCGCAGGAGGCGCTCGCGGGCCGTCTCGTCTCCCGCGTCCACGCGCCGGACGAGCTCCTCCCGGCCGCCTACGCGCTAGCGCGGGAGATCGCCGACAACACCTCGGCCGTCTCGGTCGCGGCGATCCGCCGCCTCATGTGGTCGGGCCTGTCCGCCCCGTCCCCGTGGGACGCGCACATCGCCGACTCCCGTCTCATGGCCTCCCTCGGCGGCGCGGCCGACGCACTGGAGGGCGTCTCGTCCTTCCTGGAGAAGCGCGACGCCGCCTTCCCGCTGCGCGTCAGCACGGACCTCCCGCCCGAGGTCCCCGACTGGCCCGTCCGCTGACCCGGCCGGTCCGGGGACGGGCCCGGCGTTACGGCGACCCCGGGTGAAGATCCGGTGATCGGGCCGTCGCATGATGGAGGGGAAATCCCCGGGGCGTCCCAAGGACGATCTTGATTTTCCGGACCATCGGGAAGCGTGTTGCATCGGTTACGGAGGGTATTGAACCGCCCGAGGCAACACGTTACGGGGGTGCCTGGTGCGGATCAGGAATTGTGCCGTCATCGGTGCCGGACTCCTGCTCGCGGCCGGATGCAGCCACGCCGACCGCCAGGCGCGGACCGCCGGGCAGCACGGCACGCTCAAGGGCAGGGCTCCGGCCACGCGACCGCCCGCTCCGGCGCCGCCCCCACCCAGGAAGATCGACTGTGATCGGGTGAAGTGCGTCGCGCTGACGTTCGACGACGGGCCCGGCGAGTACACGACACGGCTACTCGACACGCTCAAGAAGAATGGCGTGCGCGCCACCTTCTTCATGCTCGGGGAGAACGTCGGCGCCCATCGCGCCGTCGTGCGCCGGATGGTGCTCGACGGCCAGGAGGTCGCCAACCACACCTGGTCGCATCCGGACCTCACCACCCTGTCGTCGGCCGAGGTGCGCTCCCAGATCCAGCGCACGCAGAAGGCGGTCAAGGACGCCTCGGGCGTCGCGCCCACGCTGGTCAGGCCGCCCTACGGGTCCGTGAACAAGCGCGTCGAGCGCGCCGTCGGGATGCCGCTGATCCTCTGGAGCGTCGACACGCTCGACTGGCGCTACCGCGACGTCGCCCGCGACACGCGCGTGGGGGTCAAGGAGCCGAAGACCGGCGGGATCGTCCTGTTCCACGACATCCACAAGCCGAGCGTCGACTCCATCCCGAAGGTGGTGGACGGCCTGCGCAGGCGCGGGTTCACGTTCGTGACCGTCTCGGAGCTGCTCATGGGACGGCGGCTCGTGCCGGGCGAGTCCTACAGCGAGCGGACCCCGCCTCCGATGCAGGTCACGGCGAGCCCGCCGCCGTCCGGACCGCCGGCGCGCCCGCCCGCCGGATCGCCCACCACTCCGGCGAGCCCGCGCTAGTACGACCCGCGCACGTACGGCCCACGCTCGTCAGTCGTCCTCGGAGGCGGGCGGGCGGGGGCGCCGCTTGGGCGGAGGCTGCGGCGGGACGACCTTCGCCGCGACCATGGCCTGCTCGGGGACCTCGACGAGTTCGCCGTCGCGGCGGCGCACCGCGAGCGTGCCGCCGGCCCAGGATTCGAGGACGCCCACGACGTCGCTGTACTCTCCCGTTGGCAGACGGCGGCGCAGCGAGATCCGCTGACCCACGTCCGCGCCACTGATGGCCACCACCAGGCGTGCGGCGAAGCGGCCGGACATGTAGGGACCCCCATGTCGAATCGTCGGCTGCGGGGTGGCCATACTATTCACAGCGAGCTTGCGGTGAGCCGTGACGTGCGGCGGGGCCGGAAATCCGAGAGGAGTCACTGACGTGACCTACGTCATTGCGCAGCCCTGCGTGGACCTGCTCGACAAGGCATGCATCGAGGAGTGCCCGGTCGACTGCATCTACGAGGGGAAGCGTCAGCTCTACATCCACCCGGACGAGTGCGTCGACTGCGGTGCGTGCGAGCCGGTTTGCCCGGTTGAAGCCATCTACTACGAGGACGACGTCCCCGACCAGTGGAAGGACTTCTACAAGGTGAACGTGGAGTTCTTCGACGACCTCGGCTCGCCCGGCGGCGCGTCCAAGGTCGGGAAGATCGACAAGGACCACCCGATCGTCGCCGCGCTGCCCCCGCAGAGCCACGACGAGTGATCGCGGGCGGTTCTGGAGCGCTCCTCGCGGGCGCTCCGGAGGCCGCCTGCGCTGACAACCGGGCCGTGGTCGGCGACGACCGCGGCCCGGTGGGTTTCTCTCCGAGGAGGTAAGGGCGTTGTTCACGTTGCCGGACTTTCCGTGGGACCGGCTCGCGCCGTACAAGGAGCGGGCGCTGGCCCACGCGGACGGCATCGCCGACCTGTCGGTCGGAACGCCCGTGGACCCGACGCCCGAGCCGATCAGGCAGGCCCTCGCCGACGCGTCCGACGCGCCCGGCTACCCGCAGACCTACGGCACGCCGCGGCTCCGCGAGGCGGTCGCGGGATGGCTGCGCCGCCGCGCCGGCGTGACGGGCGCCGACCCCGACGCGGTGCTCCCCGTCATCGGCACCAAGGAGCTCGTGGCCTGGCTGCCGACGCTGCTCGGCGCCGGCCCCGGCGACAAGGTCGTCTTCCCGGCGCTGGCCTACCCCACCTACGACGTGGGCGTCCGGCTCGCCGGGGCCGACCCCGTCGCGACCGACGGCCTGCTCTCCCTCGGCCCGGTCGCCCCGAAGATCGTGTGGGTGAACTCGCCGTCCAACCCGACCGGCAAGGTGCTGCCCGCCGAGCACCTGCGCAAGGTCGTCGCGTGGGCGCGCGGCCGCGGCGCGGTCGTCGTGAGCGACGAGTGCTACCTGGAGTTCGGCTGGGACGAGGCGAACCCGCCGATTTCGATCCTGCACCCGGACGTCTGCGAGGGCTCCCACGAGGGCCTGCTCGCGCTGAACTCGCTGTCCAAGCGCTCCAACATGGCGGGGTACCGCGCCGGGTTCGTCACCGGCGACCTCGCCCTCGTGAAGCGGCTGCTGGAGGTCCGCAAGCACGCCGGGATGATCGTCCCGGCGCCGGTGCAGGCCGCGATGACCGTCGCCTACGGCGACGACGCGCACGTCGACGAGCAGCGGGCCCGGTACGCGCGGCGCCGCGCCGCCCTGCGCGAGGCGTTCGAGAGGCACGGCTTCCGCGTCGACCACTCCGAGGCGTCCCTGTACCTGTGGGCCACGCGCGACGAGCCGTGCTGGGACACCGTCGCCCACCTGTCGTCCCTCGGGATCCTGGTCGGCCCCGGCGAGTTCTACGGCCCGGGCGGCGCCCGGCACGTCCGCATCGCCTTCACCGCGACCGACGAGCGCGTCGCCGCCGCCGCCGCGCGCCTCTGACCCCCGCTCTCCCGCCGGTGGCGGCGGCCGGTTTCGGTCGGTTCGGGGATAGGGAATCCGGAGTTTCCGGACGAAACCGCATCTTCATTTGATACGTCTGATCGCGGTATGGGCTTGTCAGGCCACAGTCGGTAGGATCCGCAGGTCTGGCCCCCCGAAACGGACGAAACGATGGAGGTGCCGTGGGCAAAGCGGCGATAGTGATCCTGCTGGCACTGATCCTGGTCGCCCTGGTCGTGCTCATCGTCGTCCTGCTGCGGCGCCGCTCGGGCGCCCCGGCGCAGGCGCCCGCCCCGGCCGTCCCGCGCGACCCGTTCGCCCCCGAGGACCAGGTCGCCGGCGACCCGCGCGCCCTCAAGGCGGGCGACATGGTGGAGTACCTCGGCACCCGCTACTTCGTCCGCGGCTCGCTGCGGTTGAAGGAGGGCGGCTTCACCTGGAGCGAGCACCTCCTCGACGCCGACACGATCGAGGGCACCAAGGTCTGGATCTCCGTCGAGGAGGACCCCGACCTCGAGGTCGTCTGGTGGACCGAGCACGAGATCGGCGACCTGCGTCCCGGAGACAGGACGGTCGTCGTGGACGGCGTGGAGTACCGCCGCGACGAGCACGGCACCGCCAGCTACACCAGCGAGGGCACGACGGGCGTCGGCGTCCAGGGCCGGGTCGAGTACGTCGACTACGAGGGCCCGCGCGGGAGGTACCTGTCGTTCGAGCAGTACGGCGGCGGCCAGTGGGAGGCGGGCCTCGGCGAGCGCGTCCCGGCGGGATCGATGACGATCTACCCGGGCGGAAGCTGACCTTGCGGACCGTCCTCGACACCCCCTACGCGGACGCCCGCGCCGACGGGCTGTCGTTCGTGCTCGGCCTGCCGCCGCTGGACGCCCTCGCCGTCCTCTCGGTGGAGTGCGCGGACCTGACCGTGGAGCTGCGCCTGCTCGGCGCGTCCCACCAGGTCATCGCCGGGCCGCTGAGCGAGACGGTGGCGTGCCTGCCGGGACGCACCGAACCCCTGCCGGGACGCGCGGCGACGAGCGTGCCCGGCTGGGCGTACGACTTCGCCGCGACGACCGCGGCGCACAGCGACGGGACGGCGTTCGCCCGCGCCGTCGAGGCGGTGTGCGCGCGGCTCGCGGACCGCGGTGACGCGCTGACCGGGGCGTTCCCCGGTTCCCCGCACGCCGTCACCGCCCTTGCCCTGGAGGAGACGGCGGGACGGGAGGCCGCGGTCGGATGGCGCACATGGCACGCCTACCCGCAGACCCGGGAGATCGTGATGACACGGAGCCGGCTGGTGAGACCTCGTGAACAGTAGAAACCACTCGATCGGCAGGAACAAGGCGGGCCGCAGGTACCGGACGGCGGGCGTGCTGGTCGCCGCCACCGTGACCGCCGGGCTGCTCGGCGGCTGCGGGCAGTCGCAGTCGTCCTGGATCGCCGGCAAGTACACCAAGGCCGGATCGGGCACCTACCGGTCGCCGAAGCCCCCGCGGACGGTGGCGTCGGAGATCGGCCGCAAGTTCAAGCCGATCGACCGGGTGGACGACATGGCCACCATGGGCCCCAACGGCGGCATCTTCATGCGCTACCCGAAGCTCGTCGTCGGCGTCCTGCCGAACGGGACGGGCAGCCGCATCACGGTCGACAACCCGCGCGGCGGCTACAGCCGCCACTACTCGCACGTGGCCGGACGCTGGAGCAGCCCCGGCAGCAACGGCTGGAACAGCAGGGGCGCCGCGTCGTTCCGCGGCGGCGGACCAGGCTCGGGCAAATGAGACATCGGGCAAACGAGGGCGTCGGGCACACGAGGAGCGACACATGAACGACGACATCCTTCACGAGATCGGGGCGACCTTCGCCTACGGCGCGGTCGGCATCGCCCTGATGGCGCTCGGCTACCTGGTCGTGGAGGTGACGACGCCCGGCAGGCTCGGCAAGCAGATCTGGACCGAGGGCAACCGGGGCGCCGCGCTGCTGCTGGCCGCCAAGCTCTTCGGCACCTCGGTGATCGTCACGACCGCGATCGTGACCAGCGACAGCGACCTGACCGACGGACTGGTCGACACCGCCGTGTTCGGCGGGATCGGCATCGTGCTGATGGTCGCGGCGTTCTTCCTGCTGGACGTGCTCACGCCCGGCAAGCTCGGCGCGACGCTCGTGGACGCGGGCGGGACGGGCACGGCGATCCACCCGGCGGGCTGGGTCGTGGCCGCCGCCGACCTCGGGGTCGCCGCGATCGTGGCCGGGGCGGTCTCCTGACGTCCCGCGACCTGGACCAGGCCGCCCCGCCGTCCGGCGGCCCCGCCCCGGAGCCGCCCCCCGCCGAGCGGGACGGCCCGGGGCGGGCGCGCGTCACGGCGCGGGCGGCGCGCGCGCTCGTCCTCGCGGCCGTGTTCGCTTGCGCGGCGTGCGGGCTGGTGTACGAGCTGGCCCTCGTCGCGCTCGGCAGCTATCTCGTCGGGAACTCCGTCACGCAGGCGTCGATCGTCCTGTCGGTGATGGTGTTCGCGATGGGCGTCGGCTCGCTGGCCGCCAAGCCGCTGCAGGACCGCGCCGTCGTGGCGTTCGCCGTCATCGAGGGCCTGCTCGCGCTGATCGGCGGCATGTCGGTCCTCGCGCTGTACGCGGCGTTCGCGTGGCTCGACATCTACGTCCCGGCGCTGGTGGTGGTGTCGTTCGCGGTAGGCGCGCTGATCGGCGCGGAGATCCCGCTGCTGATGACGCTGCTCCAGCGGATCCGCAAGCAGGACGCCGGGTCCGCGGTGGCCGACCTGTTCGCGGCCGACTACGTGGGCGCGCTGATCGGCGGCCTGGCGTTCCCGTTCCTGCTGCTGCCCACGTTCGGGCACATCAAGGGCGCGCTGCTCGTCGGCGTCGTGAACGCCGTCGCCGGGATGGCGGTCGTGCTGTGGCTGTTCCGCCGCGAGGTCGGGCGCGTCGCCCGGGTCGCGCTCGCCCTCGGCATGGTCGCCGTCCTCGCGGTCCTCGGCGGGACGTACGTGCTCGCGGACGGGTTCGAGGTGTCGGCGCGGCAGGCGCTGTACGACGCGCCGATCGCGGTGGCGAAGCGCACGAAGTACCAGGAGATCGTCATCACCCGGCGGGCCGGGCTCGGCCCCTCGGACCTGAGGCTGTTCCTCAACGGCGACCTCCAGTTCTCCTCGGCGGACGAGTACCGCTACCACGAGTCGCTCGTCCATCCGCTGATGTCGGGCCCGCACGGGCGGGTGCTGATCCTCGGCGGCGGGGACGGCCTGGCGCTGCGTGAGGTGCTGCGCTACAAGGACGTCCAGAGCGCGACGCTGGTCGAGCTGGATCCCGAGATGATCCACCTGGCCCGGACGTACGGGCCGCTGGCATCCCTCAACCGCCACGCCTTCGAGGACCCGCGGGCCGAGACCGTCACCGCCGACGCGTTCTCCTGGCTGCGCAGCCTGGACCGGCGGTTCGACGCGGTCATCGTGGACATGCCCGACCCCGACGACGTGTCCACCGCCAAGCTGTACTCGGTCGAGTTCTACGGGATGGTGAAGCGGGCGCTGGCCCCGGGCGGGCGGATCGTGGTCCAGTCCGGGTCGCCGTACTTCGCGCCCAAGTCGTTCTGGAGCATCCAGAAGTCCATCGCCGCCGCCGGCCTCGCGACCACCCCGTACCACGTGGACGTGCCGAGCTTCGGCGACTGGGGCTTCGTCCTCGCCTCCCCGGGGAAGCGTCCGCCCGCGCTGGCCCTGGCTCCCGGCGTCGCGGACCTGCGCTTCCTCGACGGACCGCTGCTCCAGGCCGCGGCCGTCTTCCCCAAGGACCGCCGCGCGAGGGACGTGGACGTCAACACCCTCGTCCACCCCCGCCTGGTCGAGTACGAGGGCCAGGAGTGGAAGAACTCCTAGCCCGGCCCGCGTCCCGTCTCCGCCGGCCGCACCCGCCTCCCGGTAGAGGAGCACGACCGAGCCCTGGCTACAGTGGGATGTATCAGTGCACACTTACTCGCCGGCACAGCTAGGGAGACCGCGGATGGGACGCGAGATCTACACCGAGGAGCACGAGGCCTTCCGCGACATGGTGCGCTCCTTCATCGCCAAGGAGATCGCGCCGCACCACGAGCAGTGGGAGAAGGACGGGATCGTCTCGCGCGAGGTGTGGCTGGCGGCGGGGCGCGCGGGCCTGCTCGGCATCGACATGCCGGAGGAGTTCGGGGGCGGCGGCGACCCCGACTACCGCTACTACGTGATCTTCAACGAGGAGCTGGCGAAGGCCGGCGTGCACGGTCCCGGCTTCGCCGTCCACAACGACATCAACGGCGGGTACCTGCGGCAGCTGTGCAGCCCCGAGCAGCAGCGGCGCTGGTTCCCCGGCTACTGCTCCGGTGAGCTCATCACCGCGATCGCGATGACCGAGCCCGCCGCCGGGTCCGACCTCCAGGGCATCAGGACGACCGCGGTGAAGGACGGCGACCACTACGTCCTGAACGGCTCGAAGACGTTCATCTCCAACGGCATCCTCGCCGACCTCGTCATCGTCGTCGCCAAGACCGACCCGTCCGCCGGGGCCAAGGGCGTCAGCCTCCTCGCCGTCGAGCGCGGCATGGAGGGCTTCGAGCGCGGCCGCAACCTCGACAAGGTCGGCATGCACGCGCAGGACACCGCCGAGCTGTTCTTCGACAACGTCCGCGTCCCCAAGGAGAACCTCCTCGGCGAGGAGGGCATGGGCTTCATCTACCTCATGCAGAACCTCGCCCGCGAGCGGCTGTCCATCGGCGCCACCGCGCAGGCCGCCGCCGAGACCGCCTTCGAGCAGACCCTGGAGTACTGCAAGAGCCGCGAGGCGTTCGGCCGTCCGATCGGCAAGTTCCAGCACAACCGGTTCACGCTCGCCGAGATGAAGACCGAGCTGACCGTCTCGCGCGCCTTCACCGACGAGTGCATCGTCAAGGAGAGCCGGGGGGAGCTGACCCCCGACGAGGCCGCGATGCTCAAGTGGTGGAACACCGAGCTGCTCAAGCGGGTCGTGGACCGCTGCGTCCAGCTCCACGGCGGCTACGGCTACATGACCGAGTACCCGATCGCCAAGGCCTACCAGGACGTCCGCATCCAGACCATCTTCGGCGGCACCACCGAGATCATGAAGGAGATCATCGGCCGCGGCCTCGGCGTGTAGCCCGCGTCCCCGCCCGGTCCGCCGCCGCGCTCACCGCGCCGAAACCTCCCGGCTGCCAGGTTGAGCGCGTGAACACACGCGAGGAAACGGTCGTGCGGCTCGATTCCGTACGCAGGGCATACGGCGGCGTCGCCGCGCTGGACGGGGTGAGCCTGGAGATCCGGCGCGGCGAGTCCGTCGCGGTGATGGGGCCGTCCGGCAGCGGGAAGTCGACGCTGCTCAACCTGGTCGCGGGCCTGGACCGCCCGACGGCGGGATCGGTGGCGGTGGACGGCGAGGACCTCACCGGGATGGGCGAGGCGGCCCTCGCCCGGTTCCGGCGCCGCCGGATCGGGATGGTCTTCCAGTTCTTCAACCTGCTGGACGACCTGCCCGCGCTGGAGAACGTCGCGGTGGCCGCCCGGCTCGCCGGCGTCCCGGCGCGCAGGGCGCGGGCCCGGGCGCTGGAACTGCTGGACGAGCTCGGCATCGCCGCCCGCCGCGACGCCTACCCGGCGGTGCTGAGCGGCGGCGAGCGGCAGCGCGTCGGGGTGGCGCGGGCGCTGGTGAACCGGCCGGCGCTCCTGCTGGCGGACGAGCCGACCGGCGCGCTCGACACCGCGACCGGCGAGCAGGTCGCCGGGCTCCTGCTCGACCTCAACAGGAGCGGCCAGACGCTGCTTCTCGTCACCCACGACCATGGCCTGGCCGACCGGTGCGCGTCCCGCCTGGTCGAGTTCAGGGACGGCCGGATCGTCCACGAGGCCGTGCCCGAGAGCGACGGGCGGGACGGCGGCGGGTCCGAGAGGGGCGAGTCGTGGGCCGTTCGATGAGCGCGGTGTGGGCGGCGTCGCGTGCCGGGGTGCGGCGGCGCCGCGTCCAGTCGGCCAGTATCGCCGTCGTCGTGGCGCTGGCCACGGCGACGCTCGTGTTCGGGCTCGGCCTGCTGTCCGCGTCGCGGTCCCTCTTCGACGACGCGTTCGCGCAGGCGCGCGGCGCGCACGCGACGGCCTCCTTCGACGCCGCGCGGGTGAGCGCCGACCGGCTCGCCGCCACCGCCCACGCGCACGGGGTCACCGCCGCCGCCGGCCCGTTCCGCACTGCGACGCTGCCGCGGAACGGCGGTCCGATGGGACCGGGGGGCGGCGACGACGGCCTCCCCGTGGTGGGACGCGACGACCCCGGCGGCCCCGTCGACAGGCTCACGCTCACGCAGGGCAGGTGGGTCCGCGGGCCTGGCGAGATCGTGCTCCGCGCGAGGCCCGGCGGCCCCTTCAAGCTGGGCGGCAGGCTGTCGCCCCTGGGACTTCCGGAGCTCACCATCGTGGGCTTCGCCGACTCCGCGACCGGCGGCCGCATGGGCTGGGTGACGTCCGGGCAGGTCGCCGCGCTCCGGCCGGACGGGCTCCAGATGCTGTACCGGTTCGACCGCGCGGGGGACGCCGCCGAGGTCCGGCAGAGCCTGACGGCCGCGACCGCCGGGCTCCCGATGCGCGGCTACGACTCCTACGTGACCGCCAGGAAGTCGTTCGAGCTGGAGTTCGACCAGCTGATCCCGTTCATCACGGTCTTCGGGATCCTCGCCATGGCCGTGTCGGTGTTCATCGTCGCCAACCTGGTGAGCGGCGCGGTCGTCTCCGGGTTCCGGCACATCGGCGTCATGAAGGCGCTCGGCTTCACTCCGGCGCAGGTCACGGCCGTCTACGTCGTGACGGTCACCGTCCCGGCGCTGCTCGGCTGCGCGGTCGGCCTCCTGGCGGGCCACCTGCTCGCCGGGCGGGTCGCGGCGCGCGTGGCGGGCGGCTTCGAGCTGCCGTCGGCCGGAGGGCCGGCGCCCCTGCTCGACCTCGGCGGCGGCGCCGGGGTCCTCGCCCTGGTGGTGCTGGCCGCGGTCCTCCCGGCGCTGCGGGCCGGCCGGCTCCCGGCGGTTCAGGCGATCAGCGCCGGGGCCGTCTCGCGCGGCGGCCGGGGGCGGGGCCTCCAGCGGTGGCTGCTGCGCACCCGGCTGCCCGTCCCGGCCGGGCTCGGCCTCGGGTTGCCCGCCGCCCGTCCCGCCAGGACGGCGCTCACCCTCGCGGGCCTGTGCCTCGGCGTGACCGCGGTGACCATGGGCCTCGGCATGCACCAGACGGTCATGAAGATCCTGACGGCCGACACCGAGGGGCACACCTCCGTCAGCGTCGGCCTGCCCCCGAGGTCCCCCGGCGGCATGACCGAGGACCAGGTCGCCGCGCTGCTGCGAGCCCAGCCGGGCACCGCCCACGTGATGTCGTCCGCGCCGGTGAGGCTGCGGATCGCCGGGCTGTCGTCGGGACTGACGGCCGAGACCTGCGGCGGCGACTACCGCCCCTTCCTCGGCGACTCCATCGTCCGCGGACGCTGGTTCTCGGGGCCCGGCGAGGCGGTGCCGAGCGAGGGTTTCCTGCGGCTGCACGATCTGGACGTGGGCGACACCCTCACGCTCCAGACATCCGGGACGCAGGCCACCGTGCGGATCGTGGGCGCGTTCGCGCACCCCGACACCGGCCGGCTGATGCTCGACTCCGCGAGCCTTCCGGGGGCGGTGGGCGAGGACGGGCCGCGGTCCTTCTCGGTGATCCTCACCGAGGGGACCGACGCGGCCGCCTACGCCCACCGGATCACTTCAGCGGCGCCGTCCACCGGGCTGATCGCCGAGCCGACCGAGCCCGACCTCGGGAAGAGCGCGGTCCTCGGCGGGCTGTTCGTGCTGTTCTCGCTGGTCATCTGCGCGGCCGCGGCGATCGGCGTCCTCAACGGCGTGCTGCTGAGCGCCCGGGAACGCGCCCGGGACCTCGGTGTGCTGAAGGCCGTGGGAACGACCCCGCGGCAGGTCGTCGCCATGATGGTGACCGCGATGGCGGCGCTCGGGATCGTCGGCGGCGCGCTCGGCGCCCCGCTCGGGGTCCTCGCCCACCACGGCGTCGTGGTGCTCACGGGCGAGATGCTCGGCAGCGGGATGGCGGCCTCCTGGATCCACGTCTACTCGTGGACGGTGCTGGCGCCGCCGGCCTGCGCCGGGCTGGTCGTCGCCGTCCTCGGCGCCTGGCCGCCCGCCCTCCATGCGGCCGCCACCCGCACCGCCGCCGTCCTGCGCAGCGAGTGACAGGTGAGGGCCACGGCGACCGACAGCCCGCCGTCGGGGTTCGCCGCGGCCCTCACCTCGCCGCCGTGGGCGCGCGCGATGGCCGCGACGATGGACAGGCCGAGCCCCGCCCCCTCCGCCGACCCGGTCCGGTCGGCGTGCAGCCTGCGGAACGGTTCGAACAGCTCGTCCACCTTCTCCGGCGGGACGCGCGGCCCGGTGTTGCGGACGACCAGCGCCTCCTCCGACAGCTCCACGCGGACGTCCCCGCCGGGACGGTTGTGCCGGATCGCGTTCTGCACCAGGTTGGCGACCATCCGCGTGAGCAGCACCTCGTCCCCGGCGACGGTGACCGGCCGCGTCTCGGCCGCGACGCCGATCCGCTCGCTCGCGGCGGCGGCCGCGTTCTCCTCGACGACCTGCCGGACCACCGCTTCGAGATCCACCGGCGCGCGGACGTCGAGCCCGCGGTCCCCCTGCGCGAGGACGAGCAGCCCCTCGATGAGCCGTTCGGACCGCCGGGTGTTGCGCAGCATCTCGTCCCGGACCTCGGCGAGCCGCTCCGGCGAGGGGTCCGCGAGACCGACCTCGACGGCCGTGCGCTGGACGGCCAGGGGGGTCCGCAGCTCGTGGGACGCGTTGGCGACGAAGCGGCGCTGGCTGTCGACCGCTTTCTCCAGCCGGTCGATCATGGCGTCGAAGGTGTCGGCCAGCTCCTTGAACTCGTCCGCCGGGCCGTCCAGCGCGATGCGCTCGTCCAGGGTGGACAGCGACAGCCGCCGCGCGGTCGCCGTGATGCGGTGCAGGGGCCGCAGCAGCCGCCCCGTCAGCCACCAGCACACCGCGAACGCCAGCACGGTGATGACCACGATCGCGACCAGGATGACGACCCGCTGCGACCCCACCAAACTCTCCTGGAACTGTTCCCGCCCGACGACGTGCTTCGCCGCGTAACGGGGACGGGGCTTCACGACCGCGAACGGGGACTCCTCGCATGCACCTGGGGCGCACGGAGCGTCGAGGGAGCGGGACTCGGTGAAATGGACGTCCTGCACCCGGGCGTCGACGATCCTCTGCTGGACCCACAGGACGGCGCCCAGCACGCTCAGCGTGATCGCGGCGAAGAGGCCGCCGTACAGCAGCGTCATCCGCGTCCGCACCTTCATGGGCCGCCCCGTCATGAGGCGCCTCACAGCCGGTACCCGCTCCCGGGAACGGTGACGATGACGGGCGGCTCGCCGAGCTTGGCCCGCAGCTTGCTCACCGTCACCTTGACGACGGTGGTGAACGGATCGGTGTTCTCGTCCCACGCCCGTTCCAGCAGCTCCTCGGCGCTCACCACGCCGCCGCGCGCCTGCATCAGCACCTCCAGCACGGCGTACTCCTTGGGGGACAGGGCCAGCGGCCTGCCGTCCCGGGCCACCTCCCGCCGCGCCGCGTCCAGTGTGATGCCGCCGTGCACCAGCACCGGCGGCAGCGGCGGGACGTTCCGCCGCGCCAGCGCGCTGATCCGCGCGACCAGCTCCTCGAACGCGAACGGCTTGGCGAGGTAGTCGTCGGCGCCGAGGTTCAGGCCGTCCACCCGCTCGTGCACCGCGCCCGATGCGGTCAGCATCAGGATGCGCACCGCCTCCTCGCGCTGGGCCAGCCCCCGGCAGATGTCGTCGCCGTGCACCAGGGGGAGGTCGCGGTCCAGGACGAGGACGTCGTACTCGTTGACCGCGAGCCGCTCCAGCGCGCCCTCCCCGTCATAGGCGACGTCCACCGCCATCGCCCGCTTCCGAAGCCCCTCCGCCACCAGATCGGCCAGGAACCGCTCATCCTCGGCCACGAGTATCCGCATCCCGCCATTCCCCCAGACCGGTCATAAGCCGCCGGTTAACGGTGCGGACCGGTCGGGGCTCAACGGACCGGGCGGGGAATGCCGGTCGGGCCGGTGACCTGATCAGAAAAGGGGCCAGGGGCTGATCCATGGCTTTCTGCTCGGGATCGCGGTTTGGGGATCAGACTTGATGGACACATTCAGCGATGAAGCCATTCCACGCGGTGATCCATTGCAGGTGAGAGGCGATGTGAGGGCCGCTGGCCGGCGGATGCCGTCCCTCCCCGGAAGCACATTTCCATGTCCGCAAATACCCCTCCGACGCGCCCCCCGCTCTTGCGGACTCTGGCGCCCGCCCGTGCCGCCGCTCCGGCACCGACCGTTCCGCCCGCCTCCGCGGCGACCGCGACGCTCGCCTATGTCGCCGGCGACAGCGGCATAGTGGCAGTGATCGACACTGCCACCAACGTGGTGGCCGCCACGGTCACCGTCGGCATCTTCCTGTACGGCGTGGCGGTCACCCCGGACGGAGACACCGTCTACGTCACCAACACCGTCCCCGACACCGGGAAACGCACGGTTTCGGTGATCGATACCGTCGCCGGCGCAGTCACCGCCACGGTCGCCGTCGGCGGCGAGCCGTTCGGGGTGGCGGTCAGCCCGGATGGTGGCAGGGTCTATGTCACCAACCTCGCGGACGGCACGGTTTCGGTGATCGACACCGTCGCCGGCGCAGTCACCGCCACGGTCGCCGTCGGCGGCGAGCCGTTCGGGGTGGCGGTCAGCCCGGATGGTGGCAGGGTCTATGTCACCAACCTCGCGGACGGCACGGTCTCGGTGATCGACACCGCCGCCGACACCGTGGCCGCCACGGTCACCGTCGGCGTTTACCCGTACGGGGCGGCGGTCAGCCCGGACGGTGGCAGGGTCTACGTCACCAACGCCGGGGACGGCACGGTCTCGATGATCGATACCGCCGTCCAGGCCGTCGCCGCCACCATCGCTGTCGGTGCCGACCCGGGCGGGGTGGCGGTCACTCCGGATGGTGGCAGGGTCTACGTCCCCAACTCCGGGAATGGCACGGTCTCGGTGATCGACACCGCCGTCGAGGCCGTCACCGCCACCATCCCTGTCGGTGCCATCCCGGTCGGCGTGGCGGTCACTCCGGATGGCGGCGGCGTCTACGTCACCAACAACGGCGATCACATGGTCTCGGTGATCGACACTGCCACGAACACCGTGACCCTCACCATCTCGGGCGTCGGCGTCGGCCCGTGGGGGATCGCGATCAGCGTGGCCGCCACGTCGGCGGTCGCGGTCACCGCCGAGCCCGATCCGGCCGAGGTGCACAGCCTGGTCACCCTGAAGGCCGCGGTCACCTGTAGCGAGGGCACCCCTACCGGCACGGTCGAGTTCCGTGACGGCGCCACCGCCCTGGGCTCGACCCTTCTGCTCCACGGCACCGCCACCCTCCTGCGCAGGTTCGAGGCCGGCGCCCACACCATCACCGCCGTCTACAGCGGGAATGGCGACTGCCCGGCTGCGGAGTCCAGCCCGATCACCCTCACCGTCAACAGGGGCGCCTCGACCACCGTGGCCTCGGCGCTGCCCCGGACGACGCTGCGGAACCGGCGGGTCGTCCTCCTCGCCCGCGTCCTATGCGGCGGTACCCTCCCCACTGGCACGGTCGAGTTCCGCGACGGCGCCACCAGCCTGGGAACCATCCCGCTGACAGCCGGCGCCGCCTCCCTGGCCACCACCTTCACCACCGCCGGCACCCACACCATCACCGCCGTCTACGGGGGCGACCGCCACTGCGAGGCCTCCACCTCGCCGCCCGTCGCCGTCCTCGTCCGCTGATCAGCGGACGTCCCGGGGACCGTCGGCGGGTGCCGCGCATACGGTCTTCCGGACCGGTCGATGTCCCGCCACCACCGTGGAGGGCCCCTCCTGTCCGAGCGACCCCGGTCCGGAAGTGCGCGTTCCGCGTTTCAGGCTGGGAGTCAGACGGGTGCGTCGGCTGCGGCGACTCCGAGCGCGGCGGCCGTGTCCAGCGTCCGGCGCGGGGTGGCGCACCGCCTGGCCAGGACGGCCTGGTCGAGCCGACCGCCACGGGCCTGGAACAGCAGCGGCGCGGCGGGATGCCGCCGTATCTCGTCCGCCGGCAGGCCAGCGGCCGTCCGGTGCGCCGCGTCCACCAGGGCGGGAACCAGCGTCCGAAGCTTCGCGGCCCATTCCTCGACCGCCCGGAGCCATTCCCGCGACGCCTCATCGGACGTGCTGGAGAACCGGGCGACCTTCTCGCCCAGCTCCTGCCAGGTGAAGTCACGCCACGGCCTGGTCTTCAGGACCGGCAACTGCCATTCGCGCTTGGCGACCGACCAGTGATCAGCGCGTGCCGCCACCGAATGGACCGTGAAGCCCGGAAGGCACAGCGCGGTCAGGTTCCAGCCGTGGCAGGCGCCGGTGTCGAGCCCGAAGACCCTCCCGTCGCGGGCCAGCGGCTCCCGGCCGGTGACATGGTGACCGAACACGACCGGCTTGTCATCGGTGTACCGGTCGTGCCAGTGGCCGTCCGGGAACAGCGCGGCGAGCTCCCGCTCACCGCTGGTCGTGCCGCAGAGGACTTCCTCCTTCTGCTCGCCCAGCGGAACACCGGGAACCAGCGCCGCGTGCACGACCCGGACGTCCTCGCTCTCGAAGAAGTACGGAAGCGTCCGCATCCACTCGACCGTCTCGGCGTACCCGTCGCCCAGTTGCAGGCGCGTGATCTCCTGCGCATAGGAGAAGATCCCGCGCACGTGCTTGCGCTCGTGGTTCCCCATGACCACGACCGAGTTCGGGCGCTCGCGGAAGAACCCGACGACATCCCCGGAGGCCGGCCCCCGGTCGACGAGATCGCCCACGCTGACCAGAAGGTCATCCGGCCGGAGCCCGACCCTGTCCAGCAGTTCGAGCAACTCGTCGAAGCAGCCGTGAACGTCGCCGACGATGACGGTGCGTCCCATCTGCCGGAGCCTAGGCAGCCGCACATTTCACGCGCAAAGCAATATCCAAGCCCTCTCGGACCTTCACCCCGTGGAGAGCCGGCGACCGGCGTAACCGCCTTTGACGGTTCGGACGCTCCGGACGTTCTCGGCGTCGAAGCGCAGTACTCATCGCACATCGCCCACCAGTATGACCGTGTCGGGGCCCGCCTCCCGCCCGATCGCGATGACCTCGACCTCGATCCCGTAACCCGTGAGGGTCCGTGCCAGGTGTGCGAGCGCGATCTGCGCGTTGGGAAAGAGCGTCTCCGGGGTCAGCGGCATCCGGCGGGCGACCTTCATCGCGAGGACGACCTTCGACGGGCGCCAGCCCTCCGGAAGCTCCCGGCTCCCGAGGCTCGTCTTGCGGACGAGGTCGGCGAAGGACGCGCGGGCGTCGTGGCGGAGGCACAGGTTCTCCGCCGAGACGAGGGCCTGGGCGAACATGTGGCTGAACGGCTGAGTGCGCTTGCCGCCCTTCACGTGGACGAGCTCGTTGCCCGGACCGAGCAGGTCGCACGGCTCGAAGCCCTGCGCGCCGTGGAACTCGGTCCGGGCTCCGGTCCGGTCGAGGTTGAGGAACCGGGCCGGGCCGAGGGAATCCTGGACCTGCTCGTTGTAGAGGGCCTCGCCGCGCTTCCCGGAGCCGGGCCGCGGCCTCAGGCCGTCCGGCCAGGACGGCAGGTCGAGGCTCGGCACCGGCTTGAACAGCGCGGCGATGCGGCGCTGGACCGAGGTGAAGTACTCGGTGCCGCCCTCGTACCAGGTTCCCTCGACGAGGAAGTACTCGCGCTCGTTCACGCGCACGGACGCGGCCAGCCACTTGTCGGCCGATGCCCTTCCGAGCACGCGCGTCCCCTCCGCGTCCTCGCACATCCGCACTTCGCCGCGCCGGAGCGCCTGCACGGCCGGAACCTTGTGCTGGAGCCGGCAGTGGCGGAGGACGGCGTCGAGGTCGAGGTCACCCGGGCAGGGGATCTCAGCCGGCCCGATCTTGATGATGTGGCCGGACGCCTCCTGGGCGCGGTCGGCGAGGTCCATCGGAACCGCCGCGGCGAGCCGCATCCCGGTGTCGTCGCCGGGGTCCGCGCGGAGCCGCGCGTCGAGCCGGCCGTCGAGGTCGGCGAGCCGCCAGTCGTCGCGGACCGGGGAGACGGCCTCGACGAAGGCGAAGTCGTCCGGCACGGCCCGCTCGCAGATCTCGGAGATCCGGCGCAGCAGGGCCACGAGGCGGGCCCGGTCGACCGGGATCCGCAGCCGGAGCCCGGCAGACCCCTCGACCCGGAGCGGCCGTGCGCGTTCCAGGCCGAGATCCTCCGGGTCGACCATCCCCGCCAGCCTCCCGACGATCTCGGTGTACTCGCTGAGGCCGATGTGCCCGATGGGGATGCCGGACGGGACGTAGGTCGCGTCCTGGCGCCCGAGCCCTGTCATGGAGCGCCGCACGACGGAACGGACCCGGTCCGCGTCGACCGCCCGGATGGTGAACCTCAGCCCGAAAGCGTGGTCCCTGTGCTGCTCGGGGATGGCTCGCGAACCTCCGCCGAAGCCGATCGCGTACCGGTGGCCGTCCACGTCGAGGAACAGCAGCGCCCGGCAGTCGACGGTCGCGTAGTTGTCGGGGAGCGGCCCGATGAGGTGCTGGGCGGTCGCAACCCACGGAGCCGGGGCGGGGGCGCGGCGCCAGTGGAAGGCCACCGCGTCGGCGTCCGGGTAGTCCGGGAACGCCATGCCGGTCGACGCGGCCTCGTCCAGGTAGGTGCCCTGAAGGGTTTCGAGGAAGGCGTCGACGTCCGTCGCGGCGTCGGAGATGCGGTAGATGGTCAGTTCGTGCGTCGGCACAGGCATGGCTAGGCCCCCGGAGGAAGACGTCCCGCGGCCGGTGGCCGGGGATCAGGTGGGATGCGCGGTTTCATCGCGGTAGTCCACCGCGTCCCATTAGTCGAGTGGAACAACAGCATCAGCCAACCTGTTAGCGTTGTCAACATGTTTAATGATTGATCAGACGCTCACAGGCGTGTACGTTGCCGCTATGGCAGAGGACGAGGCGGTACTGGTCTCGCCCGCGGAGGTCGCGCGGATGGCCGGAGTCACCAGAGCGGCCGTGTCGAACTGGCGGCGGCGACATTCGGACTTCCCGGAGGCGGCGGGCGGCACCGGCGCCGCGCCGCTGTTCGCGCTGCCGGAGGTCCGGCGATGGCTCGAACGGCAGGGCAAGGGCCGACCCATGGCGGACGAGGTCAGGCTGTGGCACGCGCTCCGAGCCGAACGCGGCGAGGACATGGCCGGCGCGCTGGCGGCGGTCGCCGCAGAGCTGGCAGGCGAACGGAGCGGAAAGCCCCTAGGAAGGGCCACTGCGGACCTCGTCGCCGAACTGGCGCGCGATCGGACGCCCGGCGAACTCGTCCGCGACCTGGCGGAGCGGTATGTAGCGTCCGCGACCCACAGCGGCGGCGACCACGTGTCGACACCGTCGCTCGTGCGGGTCGTCCGCCACTTCGCGGGGGAGACGAAAGGCGTCGTGTACGACCCGGCCTGCGGGATAGGTGACCTGCTCCTTTCCGTCGGCGGTTCCAAAGTGAAGGGACGCGTCGGCCAAGACGTGGCCGACGGTCTGCCAGAGTTCGTCCGCCTGCGGGCCAGGCTGGAGAAGAGGCCCGGCACTATCGAGGTCGCACAGGGCGACGCGCTGCGCGACGACCGGTTCCCCCGGCTCAAGGCCGCCCTCGTGGTGTGCGACCCGCCGTCCGGCCAAGCCGACTGGGGGCGAGACGATCTGCTGCTCGACCCCCGTTGGGAGATCGCCCTGCCGCCGAAGGCCGAGGGCGACCTCGCCTGGCTCCAACACTGCCACTTCCACACGGCTCCTGGCGGGCGCGCCCTGATCGTCCTACCCGCCTCCGCCGCCTACCGCCGATCCGGCCGCCGCATCCGTTCCGAGCTGGCGCGCGGGGGCATACTGGACACGCTGGTCGCGCTGCCCGGCGGGCTCGCCGCCGGACACTCCGCGCCCATGCACCTGTGGATACTGAGACGCCCGACCCGCCAGCCCGGCCCAGACGCCCGCGTCCGTATGATCGACCTGACGGACGCCGACCTCGGCAGGACCATCGAGCCGGACCCCGAACGGGTCGCGGACGTGCCGGTCATCTCCCTGCTGGACGAGGAAGCCGACCTGACCCCGGGCCGCCATGTCGCGGCCGGGCAGCCCGGCGCCGCCGCCTACGAGAAGGCGCGCACCCGGTTCGAGGAGCTGCTCGAACAGCTGCGCCACGCGTTGCCTCGCCTGCCCGAGGGGACGGAGGAGCTGGCGGCAACCGTCAACGTGTCCGAGCTGGTCCGCGCCGGCCTCGTCCGGGTCGAAGAGGGACGCCCGGTCTCCACCACCGACCAGCTGGACACGGACTTCCTGCTCGGCTTCATGACGAGCGCGGTCAACACGCGCCGCAACACGTCCGGCTCCGGCACCCACCGCGCCGACCCGCGTGGGGCCCGCGTCCCGCAGATGGACCCTGACCGCCAGCGTTTCTACGGGACCGCGTTCAGAGAACTGGAAACCTTCGTGCAGCACCTCGAAGAGGCGGCCAAAATGGGACGCCGTGCCGTGCAAATGGCGCACGACGGCCTGACGAGCGGAACACTGGAACCACCCCGAGCGAAAGACGAGGACGACGAGTGAGCGTTGACCAGAACCTCTCCGCGTTCATCTGGTCGGTGGCGGACCTGCTCCGCGGCGACTACAAGCAGTCGGAGTACGGCAAGGTCATCCTCCCGTTCACGGTTCTGCGGCGGTTCGACTGCGTGATGGAGCCGACCCGGCAGGCCGTCTGGGAGAAGGCCGACGCCTATCCGGGCGACGCGCCTCCCGCACTGCTGAAGTCGGTGGCGAAACTGCCGATCTACAACACGTCCCGGCAGAGCTTCCGGACGATCGGCAGCGACCCCGCGAACGTGCGCAAGAACCTCACCGACTTCATCAACGGGTTCTCGTCCGAGGTCGCCGAGATCATCGAACGCTACGCGTTCCACACGCAGATCGAGCGGCTGGACGCGGCCGGGCTCCTCTACCAGGTGGTGCAGAAGTTCGCCGACCCGAAACTCGACCTGAGCCTGTCCAGGGTCAGCAACCACGACATGGGCTACCTGTTCGAGGAGCTGATCCGGAAGTTCTCGGAACTCTCCAACGAGACGGCCGGTGAGCACTTCACCCCGCGCGAGGTCATCGAGCTCATGGTCGAACTGCTGCTCGCCCCGGACGTCGACGCCCTCACCGGTGAGGGAAAGGTCATCGACATCCTCGACCCGGCCTGCGGAACGGGCGGGATGCTCGCCGCCGCCGAGGAGCACATCCGGGCGCTCAATCCGAACGCGCGCATCAACCTGGCGGGCCAGGAACTCAACGCCGAGTCGTACGCGATCTGCCGCTCCGACATGCTGCTGAAGGGGTACGACGAGACGAGTTCGCGCATCAAGTTCGGCAACTCGTTCAGCCACGACGGGCACGAGGACTCCACCTTCCGCTACATGCTGGCCAACCCGCCGTTCGGCGTGGAGTGGAAGAAGGTGGAGAAGGCCGTCAAGGACGAGGCCAAGGACTACGGCCACGCCGGACGCTTCGGAGCCGGCCTGCCCCGCATCAACGACGGCTCGTTCCTGTTCCTCCAGCACATGATGCACAAGATGAGGCCCGTCACGATCGACGTGGAGGGTGACCTCAAGGGGTCCCGTATCGCCATCGTCTTCAACGGCTCGCCGCTCTTCACGGGCGGCGCCGGGTCGGGCGAGTCGGAGATCCGCCGCTGGATCATCGAGAACGACTACCTCGAAGCGATCGTCGCCCTCCCCGACCAGCTCTTCTACAACACCGGCATCTCCACGTACTTCTGGATCGTCACCAACCACAAGGCGGAGCGGAACAAAGGGAAGGTCGTCCTCCTCGACGCCCGCGACCAGTGGACGAAGATCCGCAAGTCCCTCGGCGAGAAGCGCAAGGAGATCAGCCAGGCCCAGCGCAACCACATCTGCGCCGTCTACCGGGACGCTCTTGAGATCGCCGCCGACCCGGACCACCCCGACCACGCCAAGGTCAAGGTGTTCCGCAACGAGGACTTCGGTTACCAGCGCATCACCATCGACCGGCCGCTGCGCCAGCGCTTCGAGGTCAGCGAGGAGACCCTGACGGCCCTAGCCGAGACCAGGGCGGTTCAGGGATACGAGCTGAGAGACGAGCTGCTGACCGGCCTCAAGACCCTCATCGGCACCTCCATGAAGGCCCGGACGAAGTTCCGCGAGAAGCTCTTCGCCACCTACATCGAGAACTCCATCACCGTCCCACCGGACAAGGCGGAGAAGGCCATCATGACCGCCTTCGCCGTCACCGACCCGGAGGGAGAGGTGCAGAAGGTCAAGGGCAAGGTCGTACACGACCCCGACCTCCGCGACTTCGAGAACGTCCCCCTCATAGAGGACATCGATGAGTACTTCGAGCGCGAGGTCCTCCCACACGTCCCCGACGCTTGGATCAACGAAAGCAAGGACCCCAAGACGAAGGAGACGATCCGAGCCAAGATTGGCTACGAGATCCCCTTCACCAGGTACTTCTACACTTACACTCCACCTCGCCCTCTCGAAGAGATAGACGCGGAGTTGAAGGCCATCGAAGCCCAGATCCAAGAACTCCTCGGCCAGGTGACGCATGGTTGATTTGACTCTCCCCGAGGGGTGGCGCATGGAGAGCGTTGGCCGCTCGATACTGTCTCTGGCTGACGGGCCTTTCGGTAGTAACCTCGCTTCCAAGCATTACACTGACGAAGGTGCTCGCGTAATCCGGCTTGGTAATATCGGTGTTGGTCGTTTTAAGGACGATGACCGAGCATACATTTCTTTGGAACGTTATACGGTATTGAAACGGCATGCGGTTGAAGCGGGAGATGTCATAGTTGCCGGGCTAGGCGACAGCAACAATCCCCTTGGTCGAGCATGCAGGGTTCCGGCAGGTTTGGGTCGCGCTATCGTCAAGGCCGATTGTTTCCGACTGCGCATGGATGAAACTCGGCTTGATTCGCGATTCTTGGTATATTTTCTAACTTCAAGCCTGGGGGAGTGGGGCGCTAAGGTCAAGTCCCGGGGGTCAACACGTCAGCGCATGAACCCGCGTGATGTGGCATCGTTGCATCTACCCGCTCCACCGCTGCGGGAGCAGCGGCGCATCGCAGACTTCCTGGATGTTGAGACCTCCAAAATTGACCAGATGATGCAACTGCGGAGGGAAATGTCGCTACTGTTGCAACAGCGGGAGCGTGCGCTGCTGGATGTTGAGATCGCTACCCTCGTTTGCCGGTTTGGCTCGCTTCCTTTCCGGCGGTTTATTCTTCGAATGGAACAAGGGGTGAGCCCTCAGTGTGACGTCGTCCCAGCTAGCGATCAAGAGTGGGGTGTGCTCAAGGTCAGTGCAGTTAAGAACGGGCAGTTTTTCGGTGACCAGAACAAGCGGCTTCCTGACGAACTGCTTCCCGAATCACAGTATGAAGTGAGGGCCGGAGATCTGCTCATCACGCGCGCTAACACCCCAGCCCTCGTTGGTGCGGCCGCCGTCGCCAGGAATCCTCGTAGGCGACTCATACTCTGCGACAAGATCTTCCGGGTGCATGTGAGTGATGGAATGAGCAAGGACTACCTTGCTCTCATCGCCAGAGGTACGCGAATCCGAGACCTCTGCGCAGAAGCGTCTCACGGAAGCTCACAGTCCATGGCGAACCTAAAAACCGAGGAGATCAAACAGTGGCCAATTCCGAAGGCGCCGCTCGCTGAGCAGGAGGCGCTTACAAGGCGCTTCGATGTATCCTTCAGTATCAGCAGCGGGCTAATTGGTTCCATTAAGACTCAAGTTAGGTTGCTGGAGGAGCGGCGGCGCGCGGTTATTACGGCGGCTGTGACAGGGGAGTTGGACGTTACGACCGCGCGGAGCATCTCGTCCGTGTAATGCTGATCGCGGGTGATTGATCCGGTGGGCCAACGGTGGCGGGGAGGCTGAGGTGAGGATGGGTTCCGGACGAGGCGGCGGCCCCAAGATCCCTATACAGGTCCAGCAAGTGCGGCAGGCGTTGCTGAAGGACTACGAGGGCCTGATCTACACCGACGATCTGAGCGGGTATCAAGGCAACGCATGGGAGCAGCGATTCCTGTCCCGGGCGCTGACGGCCTCGGCGATCCGTCACGTGACGAAGTGTGATCACAAGGCGGCCGGTCAGGCCGTGATCGATGGCGAGAACGATCAGGGCATCGATGGCGTCGCGCTCGATGTGAGCTCACGCGAAGTCTGGCTGGCCCAGGCCAAGTGGAGCGACGCGGGCAAGGGGAAGATGGACCTGGGCGAGGCCCTGAAGTTCATCGAGGGCCTGCGGCTGATCGAGCGACGTGACTTCGAGGGCACCTTCAACGACAGGTTCGATCCCTTCAAGGCCCAGCTCGACGTGGCCATGGGTGACGCTCGCCTCAAGATCACGCTTGTCATCGCCCTCATGGGGCCGGCCGTCTTGTCGGACGCCGTCCGGCAGCTCCTCGACCGTACTCGTGCGGAGTTCAATCGCCACGGACCGCTGCTCGACTACAAAGTCATCGGCGATGCGGAGTTCCATCAGCAGCTGCGTCAAGATCTGGCACCCGCACCAATCGACGTCGAGGCCACCATGTCGAGGTGGATCAAGCGCGACACTCCCTTCGAGGCGTGGCAGGGGACCGTTGCGGTACGCGACATTGCCCAGTGGTTCGACGATCACGGCGACGCGCTGTACGAGCAGAACGTCCGCAAGTCCCTCGGGCTGACCCGGATCAACTCCGGCATCAAAGAGACGTTGCTCAACGAACCCGAGAACTTCTGGTACTTCAACAACGGCATCACCGTGTTGTGCGACAGCATCGAGCCTTACTGGCTCGGGCGGCCACGGCCTGACGAGCCGGTCCGGCTGACTATGAACGGCGTCAGTGTGGTCAACGGGGCGCAGACCGTCTCCGCCATTCATGAAGCCATGAAGCAGAACGAACAGGCTGTGGACGAGGCTGACGTCACCGTGCGCGCATTCTCTCTGGGGGCGGACCGTCCGGCCTACGCGAAGCGAATCACGGAGACGACGAACACGCAGAACGACGTCTCCCAGCGTGACTTCATCGCATTGGACACAACCCAGGCTGCCATCCGCGAAGACTTCCTGCTGTCGCTGGGGAAGACCTACGTCTACAAGCGGGGTGAGCCGGACCCGTCACCTGATGCAGGATGCTCGGTCGAGCATGCGGCGTTGGCGCTGGCCTGTGCGCACCGCTCACCCGAATTGGCCGTACGAGCCAGCCAAGGCACGGAGACGCTGTGGGAACGCGGGTCCAGCGGAGCCTATCCACGTCTCTTCAAAGAGGCACCGAGCGCGTACCGGGTCTGGCGGCTCGTCCAGGCGCGGCGTGTGGTGGGGGCCGCGCTGGAGGCGAAGCGCAAGGATCTTCACGGCCGCGCGGCGGATATGGCCAGGCGCGGTGACCTGCTCGTCACCCATCTCGTCCTCCAGCTTCTCGATCTGGAAGACGTCGACGAGCACGCCTTCGATGAAGAGTCGATGTTGGCGAGCATCCCCGAGCTGACAGACGGTGTCCTCGCCTGGCTCATCTATCACGTGGACGCCGAGTACGGCGCGAACTCTTTCCTCTCCACCACGTTCACAGATGAGACGCGGTGCAAGGATCTCGCCAAGCTGGTTCTTGATGACGTGCGGCGCGGCGGGACGGTCCCGATCCTCCCGAAGGACTATCAACCGCCCAAGCGTGCGCAACGCAAGCAACGTCGTCCGAACGCGGTCCCGACCCTTGTCAATGCGGGACGGTTGCTCGACGGGACGCGGCTGGTCTACCGGCCGGAGACCAGCAACGAGGAGTTGGCAGTCAAACCCTGGCTGGACGCGGATTCCCGGAGAGACACAGCTACCTGGGTGAACGACCGTCGTAAGTGCCTTCTGTGGGCTTACGACGGGGCGGCGTACTCTCCAACCGGTCTGATCGTCCACATCTGGGAGCTCGCGGGTTACGACCGCTCTCCTGTAGCGGTGCAGGGGCCAAGACGATGGTGGCTGGACGACAAGTCGCTCTGGGATCTCGCCGTTGAGATCTTTGAGAATGAGGAGAGTTGATCCGGCTCTAGCGGATGGTGACCCGGAGCGGCTGCCTGGTGGGGGAGCCGTCGGTGGCCTGCGCGGGGCTTGGGGGGCAGCGCAGGCACCGGAACGGCAGCCGCTCCGGGAGATCAACGGTGTTTGCCGATGTAGCCGGTGTCGGTAATGGCCATGCCGACCAAGAAGATCAGCGTCGTAACCGTGAAGGCCGCGAGCAGTGAGCCCCCGGTAATCGCCAATGTGGTGATCACAGCGTCTCCTCGATCTTGCGTTGGTCGGCGAGGGCCTCCCGGAGTTGGTCGTACGTGTCCTCAACGAGGGTCGCGCAGAGGCCGCGATTGATCTCCCACATCTTCAGCGGTGGACCGAGGCGCGTGGCCACCAGGCATCGCATTGTCGGCGGCCGGCGGATGTGCCATGCCGGGTACTGCTCTTGCAGTCGCTGTCGTTCTTGATCATTCACGGCTCGGAGTTCCCTGCGAGTTGGGGTGCCTTTCGAGAGACGAGCCTTGCAGCTCAGAGTTACTCTGTGCTACGAACCGTTCACTCCCCGAACGGCACCCGAGCAAGTGATGGCGACACCCCAGAACAGGTCAGCCGACACCCGGGAGGCACCCGATGGCACCCTCACGCGACACCAACCCCTCCGCTTACCAGGAAGTGTTCGTCAGCGAGCTGCGGGCGAGGCGCGAAGCATCCGGGCTCAGCCGCAACAAACTCGCGGCTGCGCTGGGTTGCACCCCTCAGTGGATCGCCAAGGTCGAGATCTTCGAGAAGCCTCCGTCTGAGAGCCTCGCTGATGACCTGGACACGTACTTCCAGCTAGGCGGAACGTTCCGACGCATGTGGGAGATGCACCTAGAAGTGCGTAAGCGTGGCTTGATCCCGAGCGGCTTTCGGCCCCTAATTGAGGCGGAGAAGAAAACTGATCAGGTCAGCATCTACGAACCGCTGCTGATTCCGGGTCTGTTCCAGACAGAGGAGTATGCCCGACTCGTGCTGGGTGCTAATAGGCGTCCCGACAAGCTCGAAGAGTTGGTCTCGATTCGCCTTGGCCGTCAGGCTGTCCTAGACAAGGCTGAGCCGCCATGGATATTTCTGCTGATCCGTGAGGCGGTCATCCGTGATTTGCCTGCGGGGGTCATCCTCGGTCAGTGTAAGCGACTGCTGGAGTTGGCAGAAAGAACGACAATATCAGTTCAGGTCGTCCCGACGGGCGCTCATTTGTTTCATCCGGCAGGATTCCAGATTCTCGGATTCCCGCAGGCGCCTTCCATCGCTTACATGGAAGGCACCGGTGAGCATGGTCAAACCCTCACAAACCCGGAAGCAGTGCGTAGGCTTGCCGTACTCTTCAACTTGGCAAGATCCGAGGCGCTGTCTGCCGAGGATTCCATGGCCTCGATCAGGAACTACATGGAAGGCACGTGAGCATGTCTGACCGGTCGCATGTGTCTTGGCGTAAGAGCTCTTACAGTGATCAAGAAGGGGGCAACTGCGTCGAGGTTGCCGAAGTTGCGGCGAGCGTGGCTGTGCGGGACTCCAAGGACCCGGACGGGCCGAAGCTGACCATCCGCCGGGCGGCTTTCGAGACGCTGGCTCGCGACATCCGCGCGGGCCGGTACGACGGGTAGGGCAGCTTCTGGCGGCTCTCGGTGCCTTTCGCCCGTGATTCGGGCGTGAGGCACCCGCCTTGCCGGGGTAAGGAACGAGCCGGACCGCCTGTCCTCGGGGCATGCTCGCGGATGAGCGGGGGGTGCGGGGCCTCCTCGGCCCCCGCGGCCGAGAAAGCCGGCGCAGAGCCGGGCTGGGATCGCCACCGCGACGAAACGCCACCGCCGGAAGCGCGGACGCTCACCGGTTGCGTCCTCCTCAGTCGTGCACGTCGGGGGTCGGGAGTGGCAGGATCTCCCGTTCGAAAAAGCTCAGCAGTTGCTTGCCCGCATCATGCGGCTCGACGAGTTGCCGATGGCACGCGTGGATCACAGCCGGGTCGTCATGGCGACGGCCTCCCGAGTGCGTGCCGTCGCTGTCGTAGAGGACCTCGTACATCACTTCGGTGCCGAGGAACACCAGTTCGGGTAGCTGATGCTCGGCCTCCAGGTGGCTGACCAATGAAGCGTCCAGAATCCGAATGTCCTGGAGGCCCGCCTGGGCTCTCACCCGGAGGACGTGGAGTTCCCACTGGAGGTATGGGCTGATCGGTCGCTCGACGATCCCGAACCGGTGGCTTTCACGCCCGCTGACCGTCGAGCCCTCCGGGTTGACGGTGGAACAGCGCTCCTCGACCGCGGCGAGGGCGCCTCTCCAGTCGCCGTTGCTTAGCGCGACCCAGCCGGGGTCGTCGGGCTCACGGAAGGTCTGTCGGCGTTCCAGCTTCCAGAACGCGCCTTCGGTACGTTCGTGGTACCGCCAGAAGTCGCTGAGATAACCCTGGGGGTCCAGTCGGACGGCGGCGAGACCCGTATGCGATCAAGCATCGGGGAGGTTGGGCTTCGCGGCGATCAGCATGTTCCGGAGACCACTGCGAGCCGTTCGTTCGAGCTGCGGCAGGCGTGGGCGCGGATTCCTCACCCGTGTGACCGTGGGGCCGCTGGATCGTGCTGGTACGCCGCAGGCCTCGTGGGTGCCGCTGCGGTCCCTACGTTCGTAGCCGCGCGGCTCCATCAGAGCCACATCCCGGTGTTTGCTCTTCTAGAGGTGGCTGGGACGGTGCCATACGCGGGTGTTGTTGCGTTCTTCCTTGCGGCGGAAGGCGTCCTCAAGGTCGATGTCGTACCGGTTGACGACCGCGACAAGCATCAGTAGCGAGTCGACGGCTTCCTCGCCCAGGTCGTTGACTCGTCCCTGCGGGTCCTCGGGTTGGCCTTCGAGCTTTCCCACCGCGCGGCATACTTCGCCGATCTCCTCGACGAGCTTGAGGCACTGCGCTGTGGCCGGCCGCCCTTCGAAGCCCCTTTCGGCTTCCAGTTTGGCGACGTAGTCCTGGATGTCGCGTAGCGAGGCGTGGTCGCGGAGGGGATTCATCTCGTGTCACCCCATGGGGTCGATGAGGCAGGGGTGACGACGCTAGCAGCCGATCATGGCCGACGACCGGATTTCATTGCCGTGGGCGGGCGCGGATCATTCCACGACCATCAGGGTGCGTTCCAAGTACTTGTTCAGGTGGTGTTCTTTGTACGGGTATGCCGCCCAGAGCTGTGCCGCCGTCTGTTCGTGCAGGTTCCCGAAGGGCAGGATGCACTCGGGTTCCTGCCATACCGGGGAGGCGACGGCGCGGCCGTCGGGCTCGATGAGGATCGCGTGGCCGGCGCCGATCTTCATCCAGTCGGCGATGGTGATGCGCGGCAGCCAGCCGCATGCCTCGCGCTCGGCGGTCAGGAACTTCTCCAGCTCGTCCAGTTCCTCACCGGTGGTGAAGTCCTCGAACAGATTCCGGCTGTAGCCCTTGGGGATCGTGGTGAGAATCTTGACCTTCTTCGCGCCGAAGACGTCGCCGGTCTGGCAGATGTAGTGAATCTTCCGTTTGTTGCGGCCCAGGTACACGCAGATCACCGACAAGGGGATGTCCTCTTCCGCGACTCTCCGCAATCCGCGGATCACCATGTCATAGTTGCCTCGGATCCGGTCATGCTGGCGGCGCGGTCCGTCGACGGTGATATCGACATAATCGACGAGCGTCCGCAGCCTCGCCGCTCCGTCCCGGGTGATCATGGACGCGTTGGTGGACAGCACGACCTGCCCGAACCTGTCTTGGCAGTACTCCAGGACCTCCCAGAAGTGGCGGTATCGCATCGGCTCGCCGCCGGACAGGATGATCCGCCGCATCCCGGACAGCTTGTCGAGCATCGCCAACACCTCTTCGTGAGACCGCGTGCCGATGCCGGGGGGCTCGCTGCAGTAGGTGCAACTGAAGTTGCAGTCGCGGGTCAGCTGGAACGTCAGCGATAAGGGCCGGTCCATCTGCTCGACCAGATTGCTCGTCTTCTCGCCGCCAGGGGCCTTATAGCACTGTGCCTCGTCGTCGAAGACCAGTTGGGGCAAGGCGCCCTCCGGAGGCGTGTAGGCACTGGACCGGTGGCTCCTGGACCGGGTCAACTGCCGGGTCTTCGGAACGCCCCCTGTCGGGTGGACGGCGGGAGTGGCGGACGGCTGGGTCATGATCTGCCCTTTCTCCGAATCAACATGGCTTTAGGTCACGAGGACCTCGCTGAGCCTCGGGCATGACGCCAGCGCATCCGCCGACGCGGCCGCCGCCCCGACGATCGGGATTTCGTACTCTCTGGCAAGCAGCGCGACGGCGACGCCGGCCTTGTGACGGCCGATGCCGGGAAAGCCGGTAAGCCGATGCAGCAGTGTGCTCGCCGATGGGTTGTCTGACCACACGTTCGCTGCCCGAGCGCCGTAGTGGTCGACCAGTCGCGCGCAGATCCCGATGACGCGTGCCGACATCACGACGGCGAACGGGTGGATCGCCGGGCGCTCGCGCATCACAGTGACGAGGGAACTCGGATCGGCGACGGCGAGGGCGTCCACGTCCAGGCCGCCGAGCCGAGCTGAGAGCCGCACCGGTGCCTTCCACGCGGTCTCGGCGCGGACTTGCTGGTTGAACAGGACTCCGAGCAGGAAATGTAGGTCACCGGCGGGTGCGTCAAGGTCGGGAAAATCCGGCTTTCCGGGGGTCATTGGGCACCCTCGAAACACCGGGCGTACAGCCAGTCCAGCAGGTTCTGGTGATCGGTCATCGTCGAATTATCGACCATGCGGCTCGGTACGCCCTGACGTTTCATGTGTTCGGCGTACCGCGTGTAGGCCGCTGCTTCTGCCCCGGCATCGACGGTTTGGAGCCGAGTCGTGGTCGCGCGTTGGATGTGCCGTCGGCGCAGTTCCCGCGCCGACACCCGTAGGACCAGGTTCAGTGCGGGGCGAGGGAAGTCGCCGTTCAACTGCTCAATGACGGTTTCGGGTACGCCGTCCGCAGTGTGGAAGACATAGGAGGACAGGATGTAGCGGTCGCAGATGACGGTGCGTCCGTCAGCCAAGGCCGGTCCGATCACGTCGTTGACATGCCGCCGGCGATCCTCGGCGATGGACGCGGCCAAGTCGACGCCGTGCATCCGCTGCTCGCGGGTCAGGTCGAACGCCGGAGTCGGCTCCTTGGTCAGAACGACGTCGGCCCTCGATGCGGCGGCCAGCCGGGTGGACAAATCACTGACCAGCGTCGTCTTTCCGGCCAGCTTGGGCCCCTCAAGAGCGATAAGTCGACCTCTCATCATCGCTCCGTCCACTGCCCGGTCATTTGTGGTCGAGTTTCCTGTCAGGCTGTAAGCCTTCCCCAACGCGATGGGTCCACCTCCGCATGGCCGCAGCCGGTCGTGTTCCAGACCCTCACGGTTCAGGAAGCGGGTGCGCCCGGCTCGACTCGGGGTCCACCGCCCACCTCGGCGTGCCCGCACCTCTGTTCCGCGTGGTCCGCAAGGCCCCGCGGCTTTCGTCGGATCGGCCTGGCCGATGAGCGGGCGGGTGAGCCGAGTGTGGCGGCCGGGGCGGTCGGACCGGTCGTAGCCTGGAGGCACTACTGGATGCCTCGCCTCCGGGCGCCGATCGGAGACGAGGCCGCGGCGCTTCCCCTCTCCCCGTTCGCAGAACCTCACGGCGCGCCAGTTCGGGTGGCCCCGTCAATGCGTAGGTTCTGTTAGCGAAGTCAACAACCTGAAACAGGTTGATTGTTGCTCACAAGCGTCCTAGAGTAAGCGCCGCCGGATCAAGCGGCGGCGGTGGGTGAGTCGGGCGGACGAGGTGGGGGCCGTGAGCGCGAAGGTGTACGGAGAGAAGACGTTCGAGGACGCCGTCGAGAGTGCATTGATCGGTCACGGATGGGCGCGGGGCGAGCCGGGGAACTACGACCGGGAGCTCGGGCTCGACACGGCGGAGCTGGCGGTGTTCCTCGGCCGGACGCAGCCCTGGGAATGGGAGCGACTCCGTACCGCCTACGGCGAGGACCCCGCCCGGCCGTTCGCGCGGCTAGTGGGCAAGGAGATCGACGCGCGGGGCGCGCTGGACGTCCTGCGCACGGGTGTGAAGGACAAGGGGATCCGGTTCAGGCTCGCCTACTTCCGGCCCGCGCACACGCTGGCGGCCGGCGCGCTGGACGAGTACCGCGCGAACCGCCTGACGGTGACCCGGCAGCTGCACTACTCGGCCGAGGAGCCCGCCAAGTCCGTCGACCTGGCGCTCTTCGTCAACGGCATACCGGTGGCGTCCGCCGAGCTGAAGAACGCCGCGACCGGGCAGACCGTCGCCGACGCGCGCAGGCAGTACCGCGAGCGCGACCCCAAGGCCCTCTTCTTCGCGCGGCGGACGCTCGTCCATTTCGCCGTGGACACCGACCTCGTCTTCCTGACCACGCGCCTCAAGGGGAACAAGACGCGGTTCCTGCCGTTCAACCAGGGTTCCAAGGGGCCAGGGCTATCGGGGGAGGCGGGCAACCCGCCCGCCGGCGATTCCGGATACCGGACGTCCTACCTGTGGGAGCAGGTGCTCCAGCGGGACAACTTCCTGGAATTGGTCCAGCAGTACCTGCACGTCGAGGACGCGGACGCCAAGGCCGGCAAGGCCCCCTCGTTCAAACCGTTCGCCGCCCACACCCAGCCGCTCATCTTCCCCCGCTACCACCAGTGGCACGCGGTCAGGACGTTGATCGCGGACGCACGGGAGAAGGGCGCCGGGGAGAACTACCTGATCGAGCACTCGGCCGGTTCCGGGAAGTCCAACACGATCGCGTGGCTGGCGCACCGGCTGTCGACGCTGCACGACGACGCGAACGAGCCGGTGTTCGACAAGGTCATCGTGCTGACCGACCGGCTCGTCCTCGACAAGCAGCTCCAGGACACGGTCTACCAGTTCGAGCAGGTCCAGGGCGTGGTGGAGCGGATCGAGAAGGACTCCGCGCAGCTGGCCGAAGCGCTCACCGGCGCCCGCGCCCGCATCGTGATCACCACCCAGCAGAAGTTCCCGTACGTCCTCGGCAAGGTGCGCGACCTGTCGAAGCGCAAGTACGCGATCGTCATCGACGAGGCGCACTCGTCTCAGGGCGGCGAGGACGACGCCGCCCTGAAGAAGGCCCTCGGCTCGCGGACGGAGGACGAGACCGGCGACCCGCTGACCTCGGCGGCGCTGGCGCGCGGCAGGCAGCCGAACCTGTCGGTGTTCGCGTTCACCGCGACGCCGAAGAAGAAGACCCTCGACCTGTTCGGCCGGTTCAACGCGGAGAAGGGCAAGAACGAGCCCGTCCACGTGTACTCGATGCGGCAGGCGATCGACGAGGGCTTCATCCTCGACGTGCTGCGGAACTACGTCACCTACGGCACGTACTTCAAGCTGTCGCAGGCCGCCGCCGACGAGGCCGACCGGATGGTCGACCCGCGCAAGGCCAAGGCGCAGATCGTGCGGCAGGCGATCTGGTCCGAGGCGTCCACCGCGGTCCGCGCGAAGATCATCGTCGACCACTTCCGGTCGCACACCGCGCCCCGGATCGGGGGCCGCGCGAAGGCGATGGTGGTGACGCCGCTGCGAGCTGACGCCCTGAAGCTCTACCAGGCGATCCGCACCTACGTCGACGAGCGCGGGTTCACCGACTGCGGGACGCTGGTGGCGTTCTCCGGCGCGCTGCGACTGGAAGAGGGCGGTGCCGAGTACACCGAGGCCAAGCTCAACGGATTCCCCGAGCGGGAGCTTCCGGCGCGGTTCGCCTACACGCGGGCCGACGACAAGCGCGCCGGGACCGTCCCGAGGCAGGAGTACCGGATCCTCGTCGCCGCCGAGAAGTACCAGACGGGCTTCGACCAGCCGCTCCTCACCACGATGTACGTCGCGAAGCCGCTCGCGGACGTCGCGGCGGTGCAGACGCTGTCGCGGCTCAACCGCACCCACCCGGGCAAGACCCAGGAAGACCTGTTCGTGATGGACTTCGCGAACAAGGCCGACGACATCCTGGACGCCTTCCAGCCGTACTACGAGACGACGATCAGTGAGCCGACCGACCCCGACCTCCTTTACGCCAAGGAGCGGGAGGTGCTCGCCTACCGGCTGCTCGTCGAGGCGGAGATGCGGCGGTTCTTCGAAGCGCTCAGTGCCGAGCGGGCCAAGGCCGCCGACGAGCGCGAGCTGGTCAAGGCGCACGGGAAGCTGTACCGGTGGCTGGAACCGGCCGTCGACCGGTTCGTCGCGCTGGCCGCCGAGGAGCCGGACAAGGCCGAGGCGTTCCGGGGCGCGCTGCGCGACTTCGTCCGCGCCTACGGGTTCCTCGCCCAGGTGATCGGTTACAACGACGACGACCTCGAACTGCTCTACCAGTACGGCCGGTTCCTGCTGAACAAGCTCCCGCCGCGAGGCCAGGAGGCGGCCGTGGACGTCGGCCAGGTCGAGCCGAGCCACCTGCGCGTGGAGAAGAAGGGCGAGCACGAGCTGCGGCTTGAGGCCGACGGCGACCAGGAGGTGAGCGGGCTTCTCGGCGGCGCGACGGGCCCGTCCGCCGATCCCGAGGAGCTGTCCCTCTCGGAGCTGATCGACCGGGTCAACGACGAGTACGGCGCGAATCTCTCCACCGCGGACAAGATCATCGTGGGTCAGTTCGCGGTGGCGATCGCCGAGGACGCGCAGCTCGCCGCGATCGCGCTCAACAATCCCCGCGAGGTGTTCGAGCGTGAGGTCGACAAGGACGCCGACCGCATCATGATCGACCAGGCTGCGTCCAACGAGGAGCTGCTCGTCCGGTATTTCGATGACGAGCGCGTCAACCGGCTCTTCAAGCAGGTCGCCAAACGGCAGGCGTACGACATGATCCGGCGGCCCGTGCGGCGCGAGGCGCAGCGGCGCGCGACCGCCGAACGGGCGGCGGAGATTCGCCGGACTCGCGGCTCTCGTCCCGAGTAGCGTGCATCCCATGGGAGACGCCGACGAGGCGAGCGGGAGAGTCGTCGCGGGTCGCTACCGCTTACGCGCCCCCATTGGCGCCGGCGGCATGGGCGAGGTCTGGGAAGGCTACGACGAGCGCCTCGGCGGGCGCCGCGTCGTCGTCAAGATGATGCTTGACGAGCGTCTCTCAGAGTCGTGGCCGCGCGCGGAGACCATGGAGGTCCGCAGGGAGCGCTTCCTGCGCGAGGTCCGGACGACCGCCGCCATCGAGCATCTCGGGATACCGGCCGTCTATGACGCGGGCGTCTCCGATGGACGGCTGTTCATCGCCATGCAGCTCCTGCACGGCCGCGAGTTGCAGACGCTCATCGACGAGACCGACCACGAGGGGGAGCCGCTCGCCGTTGCGCGGGCCGCCGCGATCGGCGCGCAGATCGCCTCCGTTCTCGACGAGGTGCACCGGCACGACGTGGTGCACCGGGACGTCAAGCCGTCCAACCTGATGCTCACACCGGGCGGGATCGTTAAGGTGCTCGACTTCGGCGTCGCGTCGCTGCTCGGTTCCGGAGACAACCCGCGCCTCACCCAGGTCGGGATGACCATCGGCACTCCGCCCTACATGTCGCCGGAGCAGTCGCTCGGCAACACGATCGGCCCCACCTCGGACGTCTACGCACTCGCCTGCGTCCTGTTCGAGGTGCTGACGGGAGAGCCGCCTTTCGCGGACTCCGCGTCGAAGTCCCACCTGTGGCACCACGTCCACTCCGAGCCGCCCCTCATCCGCGCCAAGCGGTCGGACGTGCCGGAGGAGATCGAGTGCCTGCTGGTGGAGATGCTCGCCAAGGAGCCCGAGGACCGGCCCGATGCCGCGGACGTCTACGAGCGCCTGCTGCCGTTCGCGTCCCGCCCGGGCGGGGCGGGGTTTCCTGCCGAGATCGCCCACCTGGACCCGTGCCTGCCGTTCGTCCGTCCGCTGGGCGGTCGACTGGGCCGCCGCGGCGTCCCCAAGGCCTCTGGTCAGGCCGTCACGGCCCCCCCGCTCACCGAGCGGGAGATCGATGAGGCCGGTGACCGGGTCGCGGAGATGCTGGACGAGGGGCTCTTCGTGGAGGCGTTCGACCTGCTGGAAGGCCTCCGGGCGAGGACGACTGACCGTGCGCTCGCCATCGATCTGTCGTTCCGGCTCGCGACGGCCAAGTTCATCGCGGGCCGGCACACCGAAGCCGCCTCCCTGTTCGCCGAGGTGGGATCGTACTTCGCCGAGCGCTACGGGCCGGACGACACCGATGCGCAAATGGCCCGCTACTACCTGGCGCAGTGCAGGGACGAGTCGGGTGACCTCAGCGGTGCCGCCGCGGCGTTCGAGGACGTGGCCGGTGCCGCGTTCGATCCGTCCGACGACCAGGCCGTGGAGCGGCACCTCGACGCGCTCGCCTCGCTCATGCGGCTGTACGCCGCCGGCAGGCGCCGTGACCGGATGTCGGACACGGCGGAGCGCATGCGGGCGGCCGTCCTCAGGTACCGGCGGGACGACTCGGTGGCGATGCTGGGCGAACTCGACGCCTATCTCGCCCGCCTGACCCGCCTCCTCGACTCCGGTGCGGCGGGGCAGGCCGGAGCGAATCGCTGATCGGCCCCCGCCCGGTGTGCGTTACGGCGGGGCATCCTTCTGGGTGTTCTTGGCGCTGGCCTTGAGCAGCAGGGCCTCTGCCTCTGTCATGGACTGGAGTTCGGAGAAGCTGACGCTCTCGTTCGGGGCGTGGATGGCGCACGTGGGCTCCTCGCAGCCCCACAGGAGGATGTCCGCCTGGGGGTTGGCGACGCGGAACGCGCTGGCCAGCGGGATCGCCCCTCCCTGCCCGGCATGCACCACGGGCTTGCCGTCGTATGCCTGCTCAAGGGCGGTGTGGGCGTCCTTCATGCGGGGCGTGTCCGGGTCGGCGGCGAAGCCCGCGCCCTCGTTGGCGGGAGTCACCTCCACGCGCGCTCCCCAGGGAGCGACCTCCCTGAGTCGTGCGGCGAGCCGCTCGCGGGCCTGGTTGAGGTTCTGGTGGGGGGACAGCCGAACACTGATCTGGGCCGTGACGGTGGGACACAAGGCGTTGGTGGCGCCGGCCATCGGCGGCACGCCGTCCAGGCCGACGACGTTGACCGACGGCTTGCCGTACAGGCGCTCGGCGAGCGGGCCCGTGCCGATCAGACGCACGTCCTCCAGCACGCCAGCGTCGTGGCGGAACCGCTCCTCGGGGACGCCCGGCCACCCGAGGTCCTCCTTGTCCAGCCGGATCATGACGTCGCCCTGGTCGTCCTGGAGCGCGGTCAGCATCCGCGCGAAGGCCATGAACGCGTCCGGCGCGGGCCCGCCGTACACGCCGCTGTGCACCGGATCGCGGAGCGTGCTCACGGTGACGTCGACGGCGACCAGGCCGCGCAGGCTCGTCGTGATGGTGGGCTGCCCGCGTCGGACGTTCCCGGTGTCGGCCATCACGATCAGGTCGGCGGTGAAGCGGTGGTCCGCGCGGCCCGTCTCGGAGGCCAGGTAGTTCTCCAGGATGCCGGTCCCGGTCTCCTCCTCGCCCTCGATGACCAGTTTCAGATTGACCGGCATGGCCTTGCCGAACATGCGCAGCATGGCCAGGTGCATGCATATCCCGGACTTTTCGTCGGCGGCGCCCCTGCCGTACAGCCGGCGGACCCCGGCGATCTCGTTCTCCGTCGCGATGAACGGACGGGTGTCCCAGCCGTCTCCCGGCGGCTGGACGTCGTAGTGCGCGTAGAGGAGCACGGTCGGCGCACCGGCCACGGGCGGCGCCGGGTGCTCGCCGTAGACGAGGGGCGTCGCGGTCCTGCCGTCGTGGGAGACCGCCACCTCCTCCACATGGGCGATCCCCGCCTGCTGGAAGAGGCGGACGACGGCATGGCGGGCGTTCTGGACGCCTTCCGGGTTCGCGGCGTGACTGGGTATCTCCACGAGGCACGCCAGGTCCTGCCAGAGCCGCTCCATGTTGCCGTCGACCAGCGCGCGCACACCGCGCGTCAGGTCCGACACCTCGGTCGTCATGCGTGGCCCTCCCGGCGCAGGCGGACAAGTGCCGCATTCTTTATGGTCGTCATGTCAGGGTTCCCGCCGCCTCCGCGCGTGCCGGCCTCTGCCCGGCGTCATTGAAGGCCCCGAATCGCACAATCTCCGAAGCGTTGAATCACCGGTGCACGCGTTGACCCGCAAGTGCCCGCAGGTGACGTCCGGCCTGCCGCATGGCCGGGGGCCCGGCCGGACCCCCGCCGAGATCTTCATCGGTGTTCGACGCGTCCGATCTCGAGACGCGGCCAGTCGGCGAGGTCCCTCAGCAGTTGCCGGTCGTGGGTGGCGACCACGACGGTGGCGCCGGTGGCCCGGATCGCGCCGGTCAGTTCGTCCACCAGGGCCGACGACAGGTGGTTGGTCGGTTCGTCGAGCAGGATCAGGCCGGGCCGCCCGGCCAGCGCGAGGGCCAGGTCGAGCCGCCGCTGCTGGCCCTGCGACATCCGCGCGGCCGGCGTGCGCATCGCGGCTGAGTCCAGCAGGCCGAGCGCCCCGAGCGGGACGATGTCGGCGTCGCGCAGCACCCCGTGCGCCACGAGCCGCCCCGCGTGCCGGGCGTACACCTCGCGGGCGGTGAGGCCGGGCTCGTGCTCGGCGGTCTCCTGCGTGATCAGGGCGACACGGGTTCCGTTCGCTCTCCAGAGATGCCCGCGGGTGGGCTGGAGAGAACCGGCCAGCACCGCGAGCAGCGTGGATTTCCCGGCGCCGTTGGGGCCGGTGACGAGCAGCCGCTCCCCACCGTCCAGGCCGAGGTCGATCGGGCCCGCCAGCCGCCCTTCGACGGCGACGCCGCCGGCCCGCAACTGCGGCGCTCGCGATCGGACGTCGAGGTCGGGCCATCGCAGGGCCGGTGGCGGCTCCGGCACGTCGATGCGGTGCGCTTCGAGGGCGTCCTGCCGCCGGTTCAGTGCCTGGACGACGCCCGGCGCGCGGGACTGGCGCTGGTGCTTGCCGGTGCCCTTGTCCGGCCGCCAGCCGGTGGACAGGCGGTCGCGGGCCTTGGACACCGCGTCCTGCAGCCGCCGGTGCTCGGCCTGCTGCTGCTCGAAGTCCTGCTCCCAGCGCTCACGCTCGCCGCGCCGCGCGTCCTGCCAGGCGTCGTACCCGCCCGCGTACAGCCGCGGCCTGCCGTCGCGGCTGGGGTCGAGGTCGAGGAACCGGTCGGCGACGTCCCGCAGCAGCGCGCGGTCGTGGCTGACGACGGCGAAGCCGCCGTCGTGCTCCCGCAGCCGGCGCGTCAGGAAGTCCAGCCCGCCGGCGTCGAGGTGGTTGGTCGGCTCGTCGAGCAGCAGCACGTCGTACCGGGCGGCGAGCAGGCACGCCAGCCGCACCCGGTAGCGCTGCCCGACCGACAGCGTCGACAGCCGCCGGTCGCGGTCGGTGCACGCGCCGAGCGCGTCGAGTGCGACGTCGAGGCGGCGTTCGGCGTCCCACGCGTCGAGCCGGGTGGAGGCCTCCAGCGCCGCGGCGTAGCGGTCGCCGGCGGCCGGATCACCGGCGGTCACGGCCTCGGTCGCCTCGTCCAGCGCGGCGAGGGCCGCGAGCGGAGCGGCCAGCGCCGCGGACGTCAGGCCGCCGACGGTCTCGCCGTCGCGCGCCGCCAGCTCCTGGCGGGCGAGGCCGATCGTCCCGGCGCGGTGCACGGTGCCCTCGTCGGGCGGGATCAGGCCGGCGAGGACGTGCAGCAGCGTCGTCTTGCCGCGGCCGTTCTCGCCGACGACGGCGATCCGGGACCGGGCCGAGACGGTGACCGACACGTCGTGCAGGACCCGCCGCGACCCGCGGGTGACCGCGACGTCCTGGGCGCGGATGTGGGCGCTGTCGCCCGCCGGGACGGGCCGGGACATGTTCTCGGGAATCGGGGTGAGGCTCAAGGGTGCTCCGCAGCTCGCAGTGGAGCCGGGCAGCGGAAGACGGCCGCCCGGCGGGAACCGGGACGGCGAGCGCGGATTCAGAAAGGGGAAGGCGCCGCCGTCAGCGGGCGCTGCGGACCTTCTGCGACCAGATGCCTCGTGCCATGCCGCTCACGCTACCCGTCCCGCCCCGCGGCCTCCATCGAATAAAACCCGCCGAGGCCGATCGCCGGCACGCTCCTCCGTCGTACGCCGTGGCCGAGTGCGACCTACCGGAGGCCGCCGGGATCGCGGTGCGGATCCCGTTCGTCAGCGGTGTCCTGTCGGGACTCACGCTGCTTGCCGGATCGCTCTACGGCGCGGTGCGGCGATGACCGGGAACATGCGTGGGTGAAGGTTCGGCCGGTCCGTGTGAGGGGGCAGGCGGGCCCGCGGCGGGTTCGGCCTTCGCCGTCGGGCGGCTCATGGTCCGCAAAGGTCCCGTAAACGGATTCGTTCGGTGTCCGCCCAGTTCAAGGGCCATGAAGTCAGATCCGGGCGGTCGCCGGAAACGTGGCGTAAAGCGCGTGATGCTCTCATGAGGATCATCGAATACGCCAAGGCGCTTCATCGCTGCCGGAACGTGTGGGCGCCCTATGTCGGGGTCGCGGGGGTCGTTCTGGCCATCGCGAAGATCGTTGCCGGATTCTAGGCTCGACCTCCACCGAGGCCCCCTTCCTGACACGATGACCGGACAGGTCGATAAGGGGGCGGCGATGAGTGAGGACGACGGCGCGGCTCAGCGGTTCGCGGACGCTTTATCCGAGCTCTACGAGCGGGCCGGATCTCCTAGTTCCGGGCAACTGAAAGCCGTACTCGCGGCCCGCCATCCGGGGCTGGCATTGTCGCCCACGTCCCTCGGGGAATGGTTGGGCGGCAAGAGCGTGCCGTCCCGCACCAAGGTCTTCGCCTCCCTGGTCGCCGTCCTTCAGGAATCGGCGGGGGAGCCCCGGCGACCGCTGGAATGGTGGGAGGGCCTGCGCAGGGCCGCCCAGCGGGAACGCGCCAGGAACCGCGGCGGCCGCCCGCGCGGCGGCGGTGCGCCGGCCGGAGGTGTCGCGCCCGAGGAGACCGTCCCGCCGCCGAGGGGCGAGCCGCGTCCCCTGCCCCTGACCCGGGCGGAGGAGGACACCGCGGCCACGCTGGCCCGGGCCGTGCTGCGAAGCGAGCAACTGGCCCGGCGGCGCCTGCTCGGTGAGGACGACCTCGCCATCGACCTCGAATTCCGTTTCCGGCCCGCGCGCTCGCACGACGCGGAGGGGGCCGAGCCCCGCAGCAGCCTGCGGCAGGTGGTCGAGTACTACCGCGACCTGCGCCCTCGCCGGATGGTCATCACGGGCGCGGGGGGCTCCGGCAAGACCGTGCTCGCGCTCCAGATCGTCCTGGACCTGCTCGGGAGGTACGCCCCCGGTGACCAGATCCCGGTCCGGATGACCGCGGAGTCCCTGGAGGGCCGGTCGGTGGAGGACTTCCTCGTCCGGCACCTCCATACGGCGTACAGCGTTCCCGCGGGCCGGGCGCGGGCGCTCGTCGATGCCCGGCGGATCCTCCCGGTGATCGACGGCCTGGACGAGATGGACCGTGCGGGCGGCTTCCCGTCCCGCGCCGGCCGGGTCATGCAGGCGATCAACGACTACCAGCACGCGGCGGGCAAGGGCGCGGTCATCCTGACCTGCCGCACCAGGGAGTACAACGCCCTGGAGGCGACCCGCTTCTGGATCAAGTTCGCCGCGCAGGTGGAGCTGGTGCCGGTCAGCCAGGCCAAGCGGACCGAGTTCCTGCGCCGCCGGGTGACCGACCTCGGCCGGTGGGACGCCGTCCTCGAGGCCACGAAGGGGAAAGGGCGTCTGGCCAGGGAACTGTCGACGCCGTGGCGCCTCGACCTCGCGGTTTCGGTGTACGAGGAGCCGAGCCCGGACGGCGAGGGCTACCTGCGCCACCCAGACGAACTGGTCGCACCCGGTCTGAACGTGCGCGACCATCTTCTGGGCCACTACATTCCGGCGATCGTCGCTTCCCATCCGCCTCCGCACGGGGCGTCGGCGGAGAACGTCGAGCGCTGGCTCACCTCCCTGGCGCAGTTCCTCCGCGACAACGCGAGGCCAGGACACGAGGTCGATGGGAAGCGGCTGTCCAGCACCGAATTCGTGATGCACGAACTCTGGCCACTCGCAGGACGCGAAGCCCGCGCCAAGGCGGCGACCGTTCTCCTGGTCATCCTCGTCGCGGGCTTGGTGGCCGGGTACTCGCAGTGGACGGGGCACGACATGCGGAAGGAACTCCTTCTCCCGTCGGGCGTGGGTGCGTTCACCGCGCTCTATTCGTTCGGAAGGCAGTGGCCGGAGCCCAATCGCTTCCATCTGCGCTGGTTCGGTCAGGCCCCCGACAAGTCGTTCCGCACGCTGGGCTCCCTCAGCTGGGCCCTCAGCTGGGCGATCGGGGGTTTCGTGACCTGGCTGGTCACGAGGGAAAAGGACATCCTGATCGCCACGGCCATCCTGGTGGTGGCCGGGCTCCTGCACGTCATCAGTTCCGGCCCCATCCGGGAGAGGTCCCGCTCCACCGCCCAGGGTGATCTGGTGGTCGGAACCACCATAGGCGCGGCCCTTGGCGGCTTCCTGGAGATCGCTGGGCACGGCAAGGTCGGCCACGGCCTCGCCATGGCCCAGGGCCTGCTCTTCGGCCTCGGCCTCTTCGGTGTGGCGGGAACGCGCTACCTGGGCCTGCTCCTGGCCACCCGCCGTTGGCACGAACGGCCTCTCCCATGGATGCTGGGCGGCTTCCTGGAATGGGCCTATGCGGCCGGTCTCCTGCGTGTGGCGGGGGTTGCCTACCAGTTCCGCCATCGCGAACTCCAGGAGTACCTGGCTCCGCTTCCCAAGGCCCGTGCGCCCAAGCGCCGGAAGGCCGCCAAGGCCCGTCCACCGGAGGACGGGGGCGCCGAGCGCGGCCGATCCGGTGCGGCCGGAGAGCACGAAGCCGGGGAGCACGAGGCCGGAGACTCCGCGAGTCATTCAGGTTGAGGTGGGCACCCGCGATGGGAATCGTCCTGCGGGCGGGGCGGTGACTTTTCGCCGGTCTTCGTGGCGAGCCACGGCATTCGGGTGGACGTCCATAAGCATTCGCCAGGCGTGAAGGCCGTCGGTACCGTGGCTTGGTTATGGAGCAGTTTGGGCAATTCCTCAACGTCGTCGACGTGGAGGCGACCTGCTGGGAGGGGCGGCCGCCCCCCGGCGAGGTCAGCGAGATCATTGAGATCGGGCTGTGCGTCGTGGACGTGGAGGCGCGGAGGCGGGTGGCCAAGCACCGCATCCTGGTCCGCCCTGCCCGCTCGTCGGTCAGCGCGTTCTGTACCGAGCTCACCGGGCTGACCCCCGCCGAAGTCGAGGGCGGCGTCGATTTCCGGGAGGCGTGCGCGGTGCTGGAACGGGAGCACCGGTCGCGGTTCCGCGCCTGGGCCAGCTGGGGCGACTACGACCGCCGGCAGTTCGAGCGCCAGTGCTCGGACGGCCGGGTCTCCTACCCGTTCGGCTCCCGGCACACCAACGCCAAGCGGACCTTCACCGACTGCTTCGGGCTTCGCCGCAAACCCGGGATGAGCGCGGCGCTGGAGCACGCCGGCCTCCCCCTTGAGGGACGCCACCACAGCGGCGCCGACGATGCCTGGAACATCGGCGCCCTGGTCCTGGAGATCGCCGCCTGCGAGAGCTGGCCCGGCTCCGAGGAGAACGTGCGCCAGGTGACCGGCGGGCGCTGACCTGCCCGGGGCAGGCCGGATCCGGTCTCGCCATTCCGTTGACACCGGACGCTGAGTAATGCGCAGCATGCGTCTCCGCCCCCTCGCCGGCTCAGAACCCGCCTGCCGGCCCATCGAAGCCGAGGGTGCGACGGGAGGTCGTGTCGGCTATCCTGAGCGCAGGAAAAGCAACACAGACCTTCGAGCTCGCGCGCAGCGCGGGCTTCTCGCAAGAGTGGAGGGCTGCGAAAGTGCGGGTGGACATCGTGTATCCGGACTTCGTCGCCTTCCTCCCCAGGGGCGACGTTGGCGTGATGTTCACACAAAACCGCACCTTCGTCGCCCACAAGGCGGCGTCGGCCCGTTGGCCGAGCAGTCTCATTCACGGGGGCGCTTCTGGCGTTTCCGTGAAGGTATGGTGATCGCTGTCTGCTGCGCTTGGCCAACAAGGCTGCAGTGACATCACCATTCTCTATAAGTTCTGAGGGGTCTGCTGAGCAAAAACAGAGGGAGCGCTGCTTCATGGCGTGACCAGCGGACGATCTGAGCCGCATCTGTTTGTTACTTGTTCGGAAGACTTCTAGTTGATCACCGGGCTGCGCCCGGAGATACTTTTCCACATACAGGAGCCCTTTCTTCGGGCTCCTGTGTTATTTTCGGGGCCTGCCGGCCGGTCGCCGCATGCCCGACGACCCCGCCGCCATCGCCGCGAAGGCGATGCAGAACAGCGTTTCGCGCTCGCCGAACCGCCTATGCCGTTCGCTTTTCAGCTCGCTGAAATCGGTCGTGAGAATACCGATCCCGATTTCGGGCGAGAACATGCCGGGGGCGGCCCGCCGGCTGGGAATCACCAGCGCCCCGTGCGGCTCCACTGCTCCCCTGAGCGACCGGACGGAACTTGATTCGCGCGTTCGTTCCCTCGGCCCGGTTCGGCTGGCGCCGGGGGCCGGCGGTGGGGAGGTCCGGCCACACGCGCCCGTGGCCGGATCCCGGTGGGTCACAGGTCGGTGGCGATGATCTTTTCGATGTTCCGCTCGGCGAGGGCGGTGATGGTGACGAACGGGTTCACGCTGGTGTTGCCGGGGATGAGCGAGCCGTCGATGGCGTAGAGGCCGGGGTAGCCCTGCAGCCGGCCGTAGTTGTCGGTCGCCTTGTTCAGGACGGCGCCGCCGAGCGGGTGGTAGGTGAGGTGGTCGCCCCAGACCTTGTAGGTGCCGAAGAGGTCGGTCCGGTAGATCGTCCCCTCCTTGCTGTTGATCTTGTCGAAGATCGACTTCGCCATGCCGATGCTGGACTGCTTCCAGGCGGTCTGCCAGTTCAGGTCGACCCGTCCGGCGGAGGAGTTCCAGGAGAACTCGGCGCGGTGCGGGGTGTTGGTGATCGACAGGTAGAACGAGGCGTACGTCTCGATGCCGGTGGGCAGCGGCGCGACCTCGGCGAACGCCCCGCCGGCGTCCCAGTTGTCGATCCCGCCCGTCGGCATGGAGGACTGGAGGCTGCCGGTCGGGTCCCACAGGTGGTTGGCGCGGCCGACCATGACGTTGCCGTTGTCGCCCCAGCCCTTGCCGACCTCGCCGTTCAGGTTGGGCAGCGCGCCGGTCGCCCTGAGCTTGACCAGCAGCTTGCTGGTGCCGACGCTGCCGGCCGCGAAGAACACCCGGGCGGCGGTCACCGTCTTGTTCGCGACGACGGCGCCGGTCGTGTCGATCTGCTCGATGGCGACCGTGTACCCGCCGCCGGACGCGGGGGACACCGACGTCACCCTGTGCTGGGCGGAGATCGCGACCCGGCCCGTGGCCTTGGCCTGCGCCAGGTAGGTCTTCTGGAGAGACTTCTTGCCGTAGTTGTTGCCGTAGAGGATCTCGGTGTTCAGCGCCGACCTCGGGACGGCGTTCGCCGCCTCCTGCTTCATGTAGTTGAAGTCGTAGACGTTCGGGACGTAGACGAACTCGAACCCCGAGCGCTGGGCGTGCTTCCGCCCGACCCGCGCGTACTGGTAGCAGTCGGTGGTGTCGAACCAGGCCCGGTCGATCTCGTTGACGCCGAGCCCGGAGTTGGCGCGCGGGTAGTAGACGTTGTACATCTCGTCGGCGTTCACCGAGGGGAGGATGGCGCTGAAGCGCGAGCGCTTCGGGGTGACCGCCATCCCGCCGTTGACGAGGGACCCGCCGCCGACGCCGCGGCCCTGGTAGACGAGGATGCCGCCGAAGTCCTCGGCGTCCAGGATCCCGGTGTACTTGGGGACGTCCCTGTCGATCGGGAAGCCGAGGAAGTTGCTGATGGGCTGCTTGGTCCGCGTCCGGAGCCAGTAGGCGCGGTAGTCCGGGGCCGTCATGCCCGAGAAGATCTTGCCGTCCGAGCCCGGGGTGTCCCAGGTCATGCCCATCTCGACCATGTGGACGTCGACGCCCGCCTGGGCGAGGCGCAGCGCGGCGACCGAGCCGCCGTAGCCCGTGCCGATGACCAGCACGGGGACGCGGGCGCCGTTGGCGATCGGCGCAGGTGCCGGTGCCGCCGAGGCGCCGGTGCGGCCGAGCAGGCCCAGTCCGACGATAGAACCGGTTCCAGCGATGAAGCCGCGACGGGACACGCGAAGGGACGGGGTGGTGTCACTCATGTGACCTCCCTCACTCGTGAGATTAGAACGTGTTCTATCTGGAATTGTGAGCCGCGTCACGACCTGGCCCGAAGATTCTCGTGTCCACATGTGGCTACCAAGTGCTTGCTTGGTCCTGGTACATTCCGCGCATGATCTCCGTGGTCGTCTGGGGTACCGGCAACATGGGACGGCTGGCCGTGCGGGCCGTCGAGGCGCACCCGGCGCTCCGGCTGAGCGGCGTGATCGTCCACGACCCGGGCAAGGTGGGACGGGACGCGGGCGACCTCGCCGGCCTCGACCGCCACCTGGGCGTCGCGGCGACCGCCGACGCCGAGGCCGTGCTCGCCGGCCGCCCGCAGGCCGTCGTGTACGCGGCGTCCGGCGACATCCGGCCGGACGACGCGCTCGCCGACGTCCTCAAGGCGATCCGCGCCGGGGCCGCCGTCGTCACGCCCGCGCTCTACGCCCTCTACGACCAGCGCAACGCGCCGCCCGAGATGCGCGCTGAGGTGCTGGACGCGATCGCCGAAGGCGGCGGCTCGCTGTTCGCCTCCGGCGTCGACCCGGGGTGGGGCAACGACGTCCTGCCGCTGCTGGTCAGCGGCCTCGGCGGCACGATCGACGTCGTCCGCTGCCAGGAGATCTTCGACTACTCCACCTACGACCAGCCCGACTCCGTCCGGTACCTGGTCGGCATGGGGCAGCCGATGGACTACGAGCCGCCGATGCTCGCGGCGACCGTTCCGACCATGGTGTGGGGCGGCCAGGTCAGGCTGATGGCCCGCGCCCTCGGCGCCGAGCTGGAGGAGATCCGCGAGACCGTGGACCGGCGCCCGCTCGACGCCACGATCTCCACCGCGTCCATGGGCGAGTTCGAGAAGGGGACGCAGGGCGCGGTGCGGTTCGAGGTCCAGGGCATCGTGGACGGCGAGCCGCGCATCGTCGTCGAGCACGTCACGCGGATCCATCCGTCCTGCGCGCCCGACTGGCCCGTGCCCCCGGACGGGGACGGCGCGCACCGCGTGGTCATCGAGGGCGTCCCGCGCATCGAGGTCACCGTCGAGGCGACCGACGAGCACGGGAACCGCGCCGCCGGAGGGAACGCCACCGCCGCCGGACGCCTGGTGAACGCGATCGACTGGCTCGTGGACGCCGAACCGGGGCTCTACGACGCGCTCGACGTTCCCGTCCGTCCGGCCGTGGGCAAACTCGGCAGGACGGCGTCATGAGAGGCGCCATCAGAAGGGCAGGCCCGTGAACATCGAGATCCCCGAGGGCAAGGACCCGATCCAGTACGTGTGGGGGGAGATGGTGCCGGGCATCGGCCCGGCCGCCTCGAACCTCTCCCTCGCCGTCTACGCGCACACCACCCTCGGGCTCCGCGAGTTCGAGGCCGCCCGGCTGCGCGTCGCCCAGCTCAACGGCTGCCTGTTCTGCCTCGACTGGCGGACGGAGCGCGACGGGCACAAGGTCGAGGAGGGGTTCGCCGACGCGGTCGCCGAGTGGCGCACCACCGGCGACTTCGACGACCGCACACGCCTCGCCGCCGAGTACGCCGAACGCTACATCCTCGACCACCACGGCCTGGACGAGGAGTTCTGGGCCCGGATGGCCGCCCACTACGGCCAGGCCGAGATCGTTGAGCTGAGCATGTGCATCGGCTCCTGGCTGGCCTTCGGCCGCCTCAACCGCGTCCTCGGCCTGGACGCCATGTGCGTCCTGCCCCACTCCTGAGACGTCCGCCGTCAGGTGGGGGTCAGTCGTCCTCCTCGATGTGGGTCAGCTTGTCGGGGTTGGTGACCGCGTAGACGCCGCGGACGTGGAAGCTGTCAGGGTCGAGGTCGAGGACCATGACGGCGAACGGGGCGTTCTTGTCGAACAGCACCGCGGACGGGTCGCCGTTGACGGTGCGGTAGCAGATGTCCAGCCCCTTGAGCCGCTGGGAGGTCGTCCTGGTGATGGTGCGCGCCACCCGGTCGGCTCCCTGGATGGGACGCAGGGCGGCCGTGCCCTTGGACTTGCCGCCGCCGTCCGTCCACAGCGTCACGTCCGGGGCGAGGATGTCCATCAGCGCGTCCAGGTCGCCGCCGAGGGCGGCCTGGAGGAACCGTTCCGTCGCCTCGCGCTGCACCTTCGGATCGGCCTGGTAGCGGGGGCGGCGGGCGTGCACGTGCTCCCGCGCGCGGTGCGCGAGCTGCCGCACCGCCGCGGGGCTGCGCTCCAGGATCTCCGCTATCTCGGTGTGCGCGTAGCCGAACACCTCGTGCAGGACGAACACCGCCCGCTCCAGCGGCGTGAGCGTCTCCAGGACGACCAGGAGCGCCATCGAGACCGCCTCGGTGCGCTCGGCCGCCTCGTCCACGTCGTTCCGGACCACCAGCGGCTCGGGCAGCCACGGCCCGACGTAGGTCTCGCGGCGGCGGCTGATCGCGGCCTGCCGCGACAGCGCCGTGTTGACCGCGATCCGCACCAGGTAGGCGCGCGGGTTCTCGATCACTCGGGCGGGGCCGGCGGTGCCGCGGCCCGCCCACGCGAGCCACGTGTCCTGGAGGACGTCCTCGGTGTCGGCGACGCTCCCGAGCATGTTGTAGACCACCGAGAACAGCAGCTCCCGGTACCCCGCGAACACCTGCGTCGCGGCGTCGCCGGCGGCGCCCTTCGCCGTGCGGTCGGCGGGATCCTCCCTGCTGCCGGACGGGTCCCCCGTGCCACCGGCGGCGGTGTCTCCGATGCCGTGGGCGGTGTCGTCGGCGGTGCTTTCGGACATGGCTCGACCTCCTTCTCGCTCACCCCCCTCTGAGCTCGGTCGGCCCTCCGAGTGTGACATCGCCACGAGAATGTGACCTGGACCACATTCGCGGGCCGCCGCGTCACACTCCCGCCCTCCGATCCGCTCATGGAACGGGAAACCGACCGACTCGGGGCCCGCAGAGCCCCGCACGTCCCGCACCGGCGGTCAGCGGCGCGGGTCCACCGACCGGAGGTCCGAATGGCCGACTCCCCATCGTCCTTCCTCGCGACGGGACGCGGCAAGGTCACCCTGACCCTGCTGTGCGCCATCGCGTTCCTCGACTTCATCGACGCCTCGATCGTCAACGTGGCGCTGCCCGCGATCCGCGCCGACCTGGGCTTCTCCGTCCAGGACCTGCAGTGGGTGCCGTCCGGCTACCTGCTCACCTACGGCGGGTTCATGCTGCTCGGCGGCCGCCTCGCCGACCTGCTCGGACGCCGCCGGATCGTGGTGGCGGGCACCGCGGTGTTCTCGCTGTCCTCGATCGCGGGCGGGCTCGCCACCACGTCCGGGACGCTCATCGGGGCGCGGCTCGCGCAGGGCGCCGGCGCGGCGCTGATGCTGCCGGGCACGCTGTCGATCCTGACGACCACCTTCAAGGAGGGCGGTGACCGCGCCAAGGCGCTCGGCGTGTGGGGCGGCGTCGGGGGCGGAGCCTCCGCCGCCGGGGTCCTGCTCGGCGGGCTGCTCACCGACGGGCCCGGCTGGCGCTGGGTGATGCTCGTGAACGTCCCGGTCTGCGTCCTCGTCATCGCGGGGCTGTTCCTGCTGGTCGAGGGCGACCGCCGCGCCGTCCGGCTCACGGGCTTCGACGTGCCCGGCGCGATCCTCGTCACCGGCGGGATGCTGCTGCTGGTGTTCACCCTGGTCAAGGCGCCCGAGGTCGGCTGGGACGCGGGCCGCACGATCGGCGGGCTCGCCGGGGCCGCCGCGCTGCTGGTGGCGTTCCTGCTGAACGAGCGGCGCAGCCGCGACCCGCTGCTGCCGCTGTCGATCTTCCGGATCCGGGGGCTGGCCGCCGCGGACGTCACCCAGCTCGTCGCGGTCGCCGGGTTCCTGTCGATGTTCTTCTTCCTGAGTCTCTACATGGTGAACGTCCTCGGCTACTCACCGCTGGAGACCGGCTCGGCCTACCTGCCGCTCTGCGCGGGGGTGGGTGTCGCCGCGGGCGCGTCCGCCCAACTGATCGCGCGCGCCGGGACCCGTCCCGTGATGATCGCCGGGCTGCTGCTCGCGGCCGCGGGCATCTACCTGCTGTCGCGCATCCCGGTGGAGGGCCACTACCTCACCGACCTGCTCCCCGGCCTGATGGCCACCTCGTTCGGGCTCGGCTTCACGTTCGTGGCCGTCACCACCGCGGCCAACGCGGGCGTCCCGCCGGACAGGGCGGGCCTGGCGGCGGCACTGCTCAACGCCTCCCAGCAGATCGGCGGCGCCCTCGGCCTGGCGATCTTCTCCGCGGTCGCCGCCGCCCGCACGAGCGACCTGCTGGCCGACCGGAGGCCGGTGCCCGAGGCGCTCACCGGAGGGTTCTCCCGAGCGTTGCTGGCCAGTTCCCTGTTCCTGGCCGCCGCGGCCGTCGTCGCCCTGCGCGCGGCGAACAGCCGCGGTGAGGCGTCCGCGACCGCCGACGGCGCGGAGGACCCGGAGAAGGAGGCGGGCGCCGTGCCGATCACCTAGTGGAGACGCCGTTGCCGCCGGGGATGCGGATCAGGGATGCCCCGAACAGGACGACCAGCCCGGAACCGGCCAGCACGAACTGGGACGGCGACAGGCCGAGCGGGGCCTCGGAGGCCCTTCTCAGGAGGTCGGCCGCGACCCCGGCCAGCAGCGCCGCCAGTGCCAGGCCGAACCGCAGCACGGCGTGGAACGCCGTGAGAGCGAGGTTCCGGTTCACCCCGCTGAGCGATTCCTGGAGGTAGGTGATCCCGCCCACCAGGGCACTGGTCGCCGCCGCGCCGAACAGCACGGCTCCGATGAAGGCCCAGGCCACCGTCCCCAGCAGGGCCATGAGGAAGATCACCACGCCCTGCACGGCCGTTCCGACCCTGATCTGCACCGCCAGGTTCCGCACCTTGCGGTGGATGATCAGCAGCCCGACCAGCGCGCCCACGCCGAACAGGACCACCAGCGCCCCGAACCCCACCGGCCCCGCGGTCAGGACGTTGCGCACGAACACCACGCCCAGCGAGAACAGGGCGCCGAGCCCGAGCGACACCACCGCCACCCCGGGAAGGACGCCGCGCACCACGGGAAGGCGCAGCGCGGTGAGCAGCCCGCGGGACGACGTCTCCTGCTCGGTGCGCTCCACCTCCCGCCGCTCGGCGGGCCCGGGCCCGAGGTCGGGGATCGAGCGGATGGCGAAGTAGCAGGCGAGGTAGGTCAGGGCGTCCAGCCAGAACACGGTCACGTAGCGCCAATGCCCCTCCACGCCGATGTGCTGCGAGAAGGAGAGGATCAACCCGAACGCCCCCGCGCCCACCGGGATCATCCCGTAGGAGGTGGCCATGGTGATGCCGTTGGCGATCTCCAGCGTCCCCGTGTCGTGCCGGTTCTCCTCCTCCTCGATCAGGAACGGGATCGAGGCGTCCCGGGCCGGCAGGAAGACCAGCCCCGCCACCTCGATCACGAAGGCCCAGAAGTACACCCAGCCCAGCCACGGCACGATCGGGAGGGCCAGCGCCATGCCCGTCTGGATCAGGGTCGTCCACATCATGACGCTGCGCCGCCGCCAGCGCGTCACCACCCGGGCCGCCAACGGCGCGCCCAGCGCGGAGGGGAGCAGCCGCAGGACCAGGACGCCGCCGACCGCCGTCGTGGAGTCGCTGAGCTCCAGGACGAAGTACATCAGCGCCAGGGTGCCCATCCAGTCGCCGAACGAGGACACCGTCTGCCCGATGATGAGCCGCCGGAAGTCGCGCTTGTTCAGCTGCTCCCTGAGTCCCATGCGGGCTCCATACCCGGTGTGTCGTGCTTCGGCGGCGCATCCGGTGAGGAGTCCTTCAGCAGGGCGGCGAGCCGGGCCGCGGCGGCGTCCCAGCTCCAGCGCTCGCACGTCCACCGCCGCCCGGCCGCCCCCATCGCGGCGGCGCGTTCGGGGGAGGCGAGCAGGCGGTGCAGGGCCAGGGCGATCTCGCCCGGGCCGGTGGCGTCGACCAGTACGCCCGTCCGGCCGTCGATCAGGGACTCGGGGCTGCCGCCCGACCGGCCCACCACCACCGGCAGCCCCGACGCGGACGCCTCCAGCACCGACAGGCCGAGCCCCTCGGTCTGGAGTCCCGCCCGGTCGTCGCGGCACGGCAGCGCGAACACGTCGGCGGCGGCGTAGTAGCGCGGCAGCTCCGCGGCGGGGACGGGCCCGGTCACGGTGACCGATCCCGGCGCCTCCCGGTCCGCCGACTCGATGAGCCTGCGCCGCATGGGGCCGTCCCCGACGATCACCAGCCGGGCGTCCGGGCGGCGCCGCACCACGTCGGCCCACGCGCGGATCAGCATGTCATGGCCCTTGCGCCGGACGAGCCGGGCGACGCTGAGCACCACCGGCCCGTCCCCGAGGCCGTGCCGGCGGCGCACCGCCGCCCCGTCCAGCCCCGGCCGGAACCGCACGGTGTCCACGGCCCCGGCGAGCCGCGCCAGCCGCGTCCGGTCGCCGACCGCGGCCTGGAGCTCCGGCAGCGTGGTCGCGCTGAGATGGGTGAGGACGTCGAACGACCGCGCCGCCGCCCTGAGCGCCGCACGCGTCGGCGGCGCCCGGAACCAGCCGAGTTCCTGCCCGTGCGCCGACCCGACCAGCCACCGCACCCCGGCCGCCCGCACCAGCGGCGCGTACATCCCGAACGGAGCCGCCGCCGTGATCCACCCCGCCTCGACCCCGTGCCGGACGACGAGCCGCCGCAGCCCGCGGAAAAGCAGATATCCGCGCCGCCGGACGACGGGGAACGCGAGCCCCGCGTCGAATTCCGCGGCCCCCGGCCACGCGGGCGCCACGACGACCAGCCGGTCCACGGGCAACCGCCGGACCAGCTCCCACGTGAACGTCTGCACACCCCCGGGTTCCGGTGGAAAATGCCCGGTCAGCACCAGCGTCCGCGGTATCTCCATGCGACGACGATTTCCCGTCCAGACGCCCCCCAACCAAACCACAAGGCCACTCGTCGATATGACGCCTCAGCGGGTCCAGCGCAATTCGGAATGAACAGACCGAAAGACCACAACTCCCTTTCGAGGCCTCTCATCGGTAATGCCATGATGCGGTAAAAACTTGGAAAGCAAGTGAAATTGCTCAGCCTGAGAAGGCTCGCGGCCTCTGCTCCGACAGGCCCGCCCTGCACAGGCTGGCCGTGACGGTTCCCGACCGGACCCCGTGCACCGAGCCGCCACGTCTCCACGCGCGCCCCGATCGCGGTGCCCGACCGCCCCGGCGCGGCATCGGAATCACCGGACCGAGTAGTGTCGGTCGTCCTATGCGAGGCGCCCCGCTCTCGGGGGTGCGGCAGTCGGACGCGATGCCGGGGATGTCCGGTGGGTCAGGTGAGCGGGCGGGGCAGGCGGTTCTCGGGCGCGACGGTCATCATCGATTGTGGAACCCGTTCGGTGGTTCCATGGCGTGACTCTTGATGAAGAGGTCCTCAGCGGGCTCTGGGGTAGTGGACGGGACGGAGCGGCCGCGCGCGCCCAGCGTGATCGCCGCGGCGACGACGATGGCGGCCGCTGCGAACGCCGTCGTCGCGGGCCAGCCGAACCGTTCGACGGCGGTCGCGCCGAACGCCGTCCCCAGGCTTCCGCCGACGAAGTAGACGAGCATGTAGGCGCTGTTGAACCGCGCGGGTGCCGCGGGGTCGATGGCGAGGACGGTGCTCTGATTCGCGACCTGTGCGGCGAACAGTCCCGCGTCGAACAGCGCCAGACAGAGCAAGGTCGCCGGGGCGCTCGAGAGGGCGAACCCCACGATCACCGTCGCGGCCCCGGCGACGGCCAGACCCAGGAGGATCACGCGCCGCGCGCCGACGCGATCGGTGAACATTCCCGCGACCCGGGTGGCGGGAATGCCAAGGAGCCCAGCGAACGCGTACAGGCCGATGCGCTCTGCCGAGTACGAGTACGGGGGCTCCGACAGCGCCACCGCCAACCCGGCCCATATCGCGCAGAACGCGAAGAACCACAGGGCGCCACGGGTGGCGGCCGACCGCAGCGCCGTGTTCCGGACGAGCAGGCCCGGAATCGACTTCAACGTGGCGAGGTAACCCCGCTCGGCTCCTCCCCGGGTGCCCGGGACCACCAGCAGCAAGCCCACCGCGACGGCCGCACAGGCCGCTGCGAACGCCATGAGCATGCCACGCCAGCCGATCACCTCGGCGAGCCAGCCGCCGACGATGCGGCCGGCGAGGATGCCCGCCGAGATCCCGGCCGTCAGGAGCCCCAGCGTCGCGGCCCGACGATGCGGGGACGCCAGCCGCCCGACCACCGAACTGAGGCCCGCGCCGACCGCGGAACAGGCCCCGATCACGCTGATCGTCGCGCCCAGCACCAGAACATCGCCGACAAGGGCACACAAGAGCAGGGCTGCCGCGAGGGCGCCGACCTGCGCCGACAGCACCCGCCTCGGAGGGAATCGGTCGACCAGGGGGACGAGCAGACCGAGCCCGACCATGTATCCCAGCGGCCCGCACGCGAGCGCCACCCCGACCGCGGCGAGCGAGGCGTGCAACGAGTCCGCCACATCGGCGATCGCCGGCTGCAGCGCGTAGATCGTCGCCGTCCCGAGCCCGGCCGCGAGCGACATGAACCAGACGACGGGACCGGGCAGGCCACGACGCCGACCGGCATCGGCTCCGGCAAGATCAGTTTCCACGCCTTCGACGCTAGGAGGCGCGGGCACGGCCACGCTGGCAGGAATCAGACGTCGACGTCCCCACGACCAAGGCGGACGATCCCCGGCCGAGGCCACGGTCGGCCTGCGCTTCATGGACCACGTCGTCGCGACCGAGATCGCCTGGACCCCGTGTGGAGTGATCGGGCCGTCCCGAAAGCCCGCCGGGTGGTGCGAGCGCCGGTCGCTCCGTCCGGTGGCGGCGAGCGTGTAATGCCGACGAAAAGATGGTGCGCAAAGTTGCCTCGACGCAGGATCGAAACCGCGGGTGCAGCCCCTCGGGCAATGGAGTGTGCAATTTTTGAAACATCTCGCTTTCATGGACGGTGGTGCCCGCAAAGGACTCGTGCACCATCGGACACTGCTGGTTCTGAAATCTGGAGACGGCCGTTGCCGAACCGTCTTGGAAGGCTGGGCGTAGGCGTGGAGAATCCCACCCGGGTGGGAGGGCAAGGAAGCGAGCGTCGATCGCCCCAGGCCGCCCGTGGGTCAAGGGGCTGAGCCTGGAGAGCCGGCTGACCGATGCCCTGGGAACCGGCCCGGCTCCCCCCAGCGGAAGGACTCGAGAGTTTGGGCGTGGACAATCCACCTGGCCCGGGCAAAGGCCCGGAGACCACCGACAAGCCCACCCCGCCCGAAAGCGGCGGCACGTCATCGCACGACCATCCCGGAGCGGACGGGAAAACGCCCCGCGTGGACAGCCTCTCCGCAGCAGGCTGGAAGTTTCCCGGACGGCCCGAGACCGGCACCGGGCAGCCTGGCGACCGCGATCCGAAGACCAACGATTCCACCGCCGTCCCGACCCGCGACAACCCACAGACGCAGGGGGCCCCGGCCGAAATCAAGCCGGACGCCAGGAGAGACCCCGAGAGCGACAAAACCGACTCCGCCCTCCCGCCGACCGACCCTGAGGACGACGAAACCGACTCGGCCCAGACCGGCGAAGGCGGCTCGGAAGCGGAAAAGCCCGGCCATGCCGAGCCCGAGGAGCCGCGCCAGGACCAGGGCGAGCGCGGCAACGACGACCAGGAAGCCGAGGCCGGTCAATCCGAGACCGGCAAGGTCGATGCCCAGGGCGACCACGAGAACAGGGAACCACGCCCCCAGGACGCCGGCAGTTCCACCGGTGGCAAGACCGACGACCCCCAACCAACCCCGCAGCCGGTGTCCCGCCTGGAAAGCATCGCCCGCGCCCGCGAAGCACAACACGAATACGCAGAACAACTACGCGCAAAGTCCCAAGACAGCCAACCTTCCGATGACACCGCACAGCAACCCCTTGGCGAAGAGGGAGACCAAAATGCCCCGCCCCAAAATGCGAAAACGGGTGAGCGGGAGCATGGGCAGGAAGTGCAGCCCCCAGTCAACGATGAGACACCACCCGGCGGCGCCGATGACAATGACAGCGACAACAGCGGCGGCGACAGCAACGGCAAGGACGACAGTCCGCCTGAGGAACAGACACATGTCGAGAGCCGTTCTGGCGAGCGGCCCGTGTCAAGAGAAACGAAGGCCGTCACTGAAGAGCAACAGCAGTCCTTCGAACAGAGCCAGCGGCATCTCGACGGTCTCAGTAAGAAGGGACAATCAGAGGAAGTCGGCAAAGGCTTCGAGAGAGACGGCCAGAGATACAAGCCTGAAGCCGCTCTGCTGAAGGCCGCGAAACATGGTGTCGACTGGTCTGAAGGAAGGGCTCGCGCGATAAGAGAAGGTCGACCCCAAGGGCAGTTCGGCAGCGCGGCAGACGTCCAGTACGCGACGGAGCGCGGAGCCGAACTAGGGCCGAATAAAACGGGCTTCTTCAGACTGCCCGAAGGGCATGACTGCGTAGAGTATCATCCAGATGGCGAGACAAGCACACCGGACAGCCTATTCGTCAAGGTGTACCCCAACGGTAAGGTCCACGCTTACCCGCTGACTCGATAGGATTTGCATGAGCTTTTGGCTGCAAACAGGAAACCCTGAGACCCTGGAGGTCGGGTCGGGCGAGGACATGGCGGATGCGACGGGGCAGATGTATCCCATGGGCACCGAAGACGCCATCTTGTTCTGGAATCGGGTCCCGGTGCGACTCGAATACCGCTATGACATTCCCGTCTTGCTCGATGACCTGGTCTCGCTGCTTGAAGAGGTCCAGAGCCCGGAGTTCTCCCAGACGGAGGTTTACTGGGGGTCCGACACATTCTCTGCCGAATGGAACATTGTGCGCGATGGTGATTCCCTCAGAATCGATTCACGCTGGAACGGCGTTCATGGAAGCTATGAATCCCTCCTCAACGACCGAAGTCAGTTGACCGTGAGAATCGATTCTTTCGTGGCCGAGTGGCTGAAGGTGCTACGCCGGATCACATCCGACCTCGCCATCCGCCATGTACGCCTGGAAGATGATGACATCGCGACCCGGGCGGAGACGCTGTTGGCGAAGGCGAATTGACTTCAAAAGGCGGACGTATGGCGTCGCTGAGTGCACTTCAGGTAGCCGCAACGCGATCATCGGGTTGGCGAGAGCCGGTGCCTCGTTGTTCGCATGGCCAGGGTGGTGAGTCTCTGGGCGAGGAGGTCGGGGGACGGGGCTTCGATCAGGCGGTCTGGGAGGCCGGGGACGAAGGCCCACCATGATCGGGTGTAGATCCCGTACCAGACCTGCAAGCCGGGGATCCAGGACGTCAGGCCGGCGGCCGGGTTCATTGGCTCAACTCCCCGCCGGATGGTTGGGCGGCCAACGTCGCGCGTAGTTCGTCCTCGGAGTCGGCGATGACGGTCGCGGGCGGGCTCGACTTCGGATCGCGCCGGACCGCGCCCCAGTACTCGCCCCGCTGCGACACCCACACCATCCAGGCGGGGAAAGTCTCGCTCGATCTCGGCTGTTCTCGGGTCTTTCACTGGTTGACCTGCCCCTTCGCGGCCGGACTCGTTGAGGTTCGTTCGATTCGCAGGACAGAGTGCAGCCGATCGATTACCTTCGGCTACGAAGCTGTCTCAACTGGACGTCCACCCCCCGACGCCCCCGCCAACCGAGTGACGGAGGCCCCCGCCATGGCCGGTGACCAGCAAGATCCCGACGCCCTGCGCGTCCACTTCGGTGAAGAGCTCCGGCGGATGCGCCAGCGCGCGAAGCTTTCCCAGAACCAGCTCGCGACCGCCCTCGGCTGCACCCCGCAATGGATCTGCCAGATGGAGAAGGCGGACAAGGCCGTCTCCGAGCAGACGGCCCTCGACCTGGACACCTACTTCAAGACCGACGGCGCGGACCAAGACGACGGCCACTTTCACCGCCTCTACACCGTCATCCGTCGCGCCGGCCGCCACCGCGTCCTGTTGCCGGGCTTTGATGCCTACCTGCGCCACGAGAGCAAGGCCATCGGCATCCGGTGCTTCGCTGCGCAGGTTGTCCCCGGGCTCCTCCAGACTGAGGACTATGCAAGGGGGACGATGGACCTGAGCGAGCCCGTCGAGACGCTCGATGCGCGGACCGTCGGACGCATCGACCGGCAGGCGATCCTTTCCCGGGACAAGCCTCCTGAGACGATCTTCGTCCTGGATGAATCGGTACTTCGACGACCGGTCGGCGGTCAGAAGACCATGGTCGACCAGATCGAGCACTTGATCGGTGCCGCGCAGTCGCCCCGTATTCAGATACGAGTCATGCCGTTCCAGCGAATCACGCCGGTTGCGCTCGTAGGTGGCCTGATCCTTCTCAGTTTCGAGAAGGATGCCGATCTCTTGTACTTCGAGACGGGGAGCGTGGGGCAGTTGGTCGACCGCGAGGACGTCGTGTTCAAGGCCGGGGTACATTTCATAACGATGGTGGGCGAAGCTCTTAGTCAGGCGGAGTCCATCGAGTTCATGAGCCATGCCCGGGAGACTTACCTGTGACCGATGTGAACCTCACGACGGCTGGTTGGCGGAAGAGCAGTTACAGCGGTGGGACGGGTGGTGAGTGTGTGGAGGTTGCCGCTGTGGAGGGGCAGCTTCTGGTTCGGGATTCCAAAGACCCGGATGGGCCCTGCCTTGGGCTGACTCTGGTGGCTGCGCGTGACCTGGTGGGTCGCCTGCGAGCCCAGTAGGCCGGACGCGGATTGCCCTTCTTGGTGCCTGCCGGGCTTGTTCAGCTGAGCAGGGTCAGGACGCGGGTCGCTTGGTGCTTCAGGATTTCTGGTGGAGCGCTGGTCTCGCCCGAGGCGCGGCGCAGGATGGCCAGGAGCCAGAACGTCGCCAGGAGTCGGCGGGAGTCGCGTAGGCGTGCTGCTTGGGCGGGGGAGGGGTCGAAGCGGTCGAGGATCTGGGCGGCGTCGATGATGCCCGGCGCGGCTAGGGAGATGTGCTCGACGCTCTCGGCCAGTTCGTAGGGCTGGTCGCTGCGGCCGGAGTGCTCGAAGTCCACGATGCCTACCGTCCGGCCGTTCCAGAGGTAGTTGGCTAGGTTGCCGTCGCCGGTGCCCAGCACCGGCTCGTGTTGCTCGGCCGCGAACGCGTCCAGCGCTGGGTGTCGTATCCACGCGGACGCCTCGTCGAACGCGTTCTCGATCATTCGGTCGGCTGTCGGCCTGGCGAGCATGGGGAACGCTAGTCGGAGGTCGGTGAGCATTTCCGCTGGGGACCCTGCTCGGGGCGGGAGGGCGGCGAGGAGATCGCGGGGGATCGCTCGTTGCATCGCCTTGATGGCGTCGGCCATGGCCTCGACCTGCGCGGTGGTCACCGGGGGAGTCAGCGGGGAGCCTGCGAGCCTCGTCATCGTCACGCGGGCGGGCTCGGTCGCCAACTCGGCGGTTATGGGGGACGGCCCCAGGCCGGGGGCGTATTCGGCGAGCAGCGTCAGCGCTCGCCATTCCCTTTCCGCCGCATCGTGGCTCCCGGGCCTGTACGTCTTGACCACGATTCGTGGGTGTATCTGAACGTCGTGCGTGCTGGCCAGGCTCATCCGGCTTCGCCGATCCCTTCGGGCGAGGGTGCCGTCCCACGCGTCCCCTGCCGGGCGGTTACTGGACGATGACCGTGTTCTGGGGGGCCTGTTTGTCCACGGTCCAGCCGTCGTGGCCGGCGTCGGACGTCCAGTGCTTGCCGGCGAAGCGGATCTCGGTGAGGCCGTAGGCCTGGGCGTGGGTCACGGCCCAGCTCGCCACCGCCCAGCCCGAGCGGGGGTTGGTCACCTGGACCGCGTTCCACGAGTCCGGGTCGGACGGGGTCCCGGCCTTGAGGGGGCCGGGGCCGCCGACCTTCAGGCGGCTGCCGAAGGCGCGGCGCATCTCGCGGAGGGCGTCGGGGCGGCGGGACGTGGTCTTCTTGTCGGGCGGGTACCAGCAGCGGGCGGTGGCGGGCTCGCGGCCGGTGAAGGCCGTCGCGAGGAGCTTGCCGTCGGGTTCGTGCTGGGCGTAGGCGCGGCCGTCGGCGCTGCGCTGGACCTTCTGCGCCGCGTCGTGCAGGTCGCGGTCGAGGTAGTCCTTGACCTTGACCAGCGCGTCGAAGAACTTGCTGGTGGACTGGACGGGGTCGCGGAGCTTGTCGGGCGTGCCCCACCCCTGGGACGGCCGCTGCTGGAACATGCCGACCGAGTCGCGGTCGCCGCCCGGCAGGTTGTGGATGTGCGACTCCTGGATCGCGGTGGCGTAGGCGATCACGACGGCCCGTTCGGGGAGCTGCTTGCGGAACGCGACGGCGGCGATGGTCGCGGCGTTGGCGCCCTGCTCCAGGTCGAGAGGCATCTTGCCCAGGGACGTCTGGACCTCGCAGCCCGACCCGTGCAGGTACGGGCGCATCCGCTGGAAGGCCACGTAGACGCCCACGCCCACCAGCAGCACGACGACGGACAGGACGGCAGCCCAGCGGGCACCGCGGCGGCGGCGCCCGCCGCCCGCCCCCTCATTGGGGCGCGCCTTCAACCTCGCCCAAACAGCCACGCGAAGACAGTACTGGGAGATGGCCACCAGTAAGCTCAGGAGGCATGACCGAAACGTTCACCAGCCCGATCTCCGGCGGCATCGACGAGCTGTGGGAGCGGCGCACCGAGCTGACCCCGGACGACGCCGACGCGCGTTCCGCCATCGTGGCCGCCGTCGACCTGATCGACACCGGCGAGGCCCGTGTCGCACGGATCGACCCCGCGACCGACGAGGTCGTCGTCGACGAGCGGGCCAAGCGGGCCATCCTGCTGAGCTTCAAGGTCCTCGGCATGGCGCGCTCGCAGGTGGGCGACTTCCGGTACCACGACCGCATCCCGCTGAAGACGCGCCTGGACGGCGTGCGCGTCGTGCCGGGCGCCATCGCGCGCTGGGGCGCCCACCTCGCGCCGGGCGTGGTGCTGATGCCGTCCTTCACCAACATCGGCGCCTACGTCGACTCCGGGACGATGGTCGACACCTGGGCCACCGTCGGGTCGTGCGCGCAGGTCGGCAAGAACGTCCACCTGTCGGGCGGGGTGGGCATCGGCGGCGTGCTGGAGCCCCCGAACGCCAAGCCCGTGGTCATCGAGGACGAGGCGATGATCGGCAGCCGGTCCATGATCGTCGAGGGGGCGCGGGTGGGGCGCGGCGCCGTCGTCGGGTCCGGGACGAACCTGTCGGCGTCCATGCCGGTCATCGACGTGGAGACCGGCGAGGAGATCAGCCGCGGGCGCATCCCCGACTGGTGCGTGGCCGTCGGCGGCACCCGCTACAAGGAGTTCAAGGGCGGCACGTTCGGCCTGCCGGCGGTGCTGATCCTCAAGCGGCTGGAGGAGGGGCAGCGCCACGACAAGGCGTCCCTCAACGACATCCTCCGCGACCACGGCATCAACACCTGAGCGGCGCCTCCTCGACCTTGAGGGGGCGGTCGGTGAGGACGGCGGCCGCGGCCGCGTAGCCGGGGCCCGCGGCCAGGTCAGCGAGGCGGACGGGGGAGACCGCCGCCTCGCCCTCCCAGGCGACGACCTCGGGCGGCTCGTCCGGGCCGGAGACGTGGATGGCGGTCATCGGGGCGGCCAGCCCGTGGCCCGTCGCCTTCAGCAGGGCCTCCTTGCGGGTCCAGTAGGAGTGGAATCCGCGCCTCCGGTCGCTCATGGCCCGCAGCACCTCGCCTTCGGTGTCGGTGAGCACCATCCTGGCGAGGCCGTCGATGTCGCGGTCGCTCTCCTGCTCGACGTCCGCTCCGACCACGGCGCCCTCGACCAGCACGAGCAGGACGCGGTCCCCCGAGTGGGAGAGCGAGAAGTCCAGGTCGCCGCCGGGGAGGCGGGGCTTGCCGTGCGAGTCCCCACAATGGGGGCATTCGGTGGTGAAGCGGATGTCGTGCGGGGACCTGCCGGTGGCCTCGGCGAGGACCGTGCGCGCGAGGAACCGCCCTGTGACGAACCGGGCCTTGTCCTCGGCGCGGATGAAGCGTTCGTAGCGGGCGCGCTCTCCCTCGTCCAGGAGGTCGCGCATCCGGGAATCGTCGTCGGGGCGCGCCCAGTGGACGGCGCACTCCAGTACGGGCATCTCCACGAACGCGATGATAGATAACCTTCGACCATGGGGCTTGATCTCTTCTCGGACGTCGCGGACCTGACGGCGGCGGTCGTCGACATCGAGTCGGTGAGCGGCGGGGAGGAATCCCTGGCCGGGGCCGTCGAGGAGGCGCTGCGGGCGCTGCCGCACCTGGCGGTGGAGCGCGTCGGCAACAACGTCGTCGCGCGCACGGATCTCGGACGCGCCGAACGGGTCGTCCTGGCGGGGCACCTCGACACCGTCCCGCTGAACGGCAACCTCCCGTCCCGCGTGGAGGGCGACCGGCTCTACGGCTGCGGCACCACCGACATGAAGAGCGGAGTCGCGGTCGCGCTGAGGCTCGCCGCGACCGTCGAGGCGCCCACGCGCGACGTCACCTACGTCTTCTACGACTGCGAGGAGATCGAGGCCGAGCGCAACGGGCTGCGCCACCTGGCGGCGTCCCGGCCCGACCTGCTCGCGGGCGACTTCGCCGTGCTGATGGAGCCGACCGGCGGGCTGATCGAGGGCGGCTGCCAGGGCACGATGCGCGTCGAGGTCGCGGCGGCGGGGGAGCGGGCGCACAGCGCGCGCGCCTGGATGGGCTCCAACGCGATCCACTCCGCCGGGGCGATCCTCGACGTCCTGCGCGCCTACGAGCCGTCCCGCCCGGTCGTGGACGGCCTCGAGTACCACGAGGGCCTGAACGCGGTGTTCATCACGGGCGGCGTCGCCGGGAACGTCATCCCGGACGAATGCGTCGTCACCGTGAACTACCGGTTCGCGCCCGACAAGTCCCTCGCCGACGCGGAGGCGTACCTTCGGGAGACCTTCGCGGGCTTCCGGGTGACGGTGACCGACGGCGCGCCCGCCGCCCGGCCCGGCCTGACCCACCCGGCCGCCTCCGCGTTCGCCGCGGCGAGCGGCGCCGAGGTCCGCGCCAAGCTCGGCTGGACCGACGTCGCGCGCTTCGCCGAACTCGGCGTCCCGGCCGTCAACTACGGCCCCGGCGAGCCCACCCTCGCGCACACGCGCGACGAGTACGTGGAGATCCCCCTGATCGCCGAGTGCGAGGAACGTATGCGCACGTGGCTGGAGGGGCCCATTACCGTGGCTGCATGACATCGGAAGTGAATTCCCGCTCGCGCCGGCAGGGACCGGCCATGCTGCGGGGGCGGGCCGTCCCCCCGACGACGACCGACCAGCGGCTTCTCGACAGCCGCGGCCCGGTCGACTGGGTCCACGCCGACCCGTGGCGGGTGCTGCGGATCCAGGCGGAGTTCGTGGAGGGCTTCGGCCTCCTCGCCGAGCTGCCGAAGGCCGTCAGCGTCTTCGGCAGCGCCCGGACCAAGCCCGGCTCGCCGGAGTACGAGATGGCCGTCGACATCGGCGCCCGCCTGCACGAGGCCGGCTACGCCGTCATCACCGGCGGCGGCCCGGGGATCATGGAGGCGGCCAACAAGGGCTGCGACGAGAACGGCGGCCTGTCGGTCGGCCTCGGCATCGAGCTGCCGTTCGAGCAGAAGCTGAACGACCACCTCGACATCGGCCTGGAGTTCCGGTACTTCTTCGTCCGCAAGACGATGTTCGTGAAGTACTCGCAGGCGTTCGTCGTCCTGCCGGGCGGCTTCGGGACGCTGGACGAGCTGTTCGAGGCGATCACCCTCGTCCAGACCAAGAAGATCACCCGCTTCCCGATCGTCCTGGTCGGGACGCGGTTCTGGAGCGGCCTGCTCGACTGGGTCAAGGAGTCGATGCTGACCTCCGGCAAGATCTCGCCGCAGGACATCGACCTGTTCCACCTCACCGACGACCCCGAGGAGGTCGTCCGGATCATCATCGAGGGCCACACCCGGGCCGAGCAGGAGATCATCGAGTCGCGCGCCGCGGCCGAGGCGGCCGAGACCGCCGGGGAGTAGCCTCCCGCGCCGTGGACCTGCATGATCGGGGCGATCATGCAGGTCCAGGCGACCCTCGGCTCGGGCTAGCCGGGCGCCCGGTCCGTCCAGCCGGCGGTGATCGTGGCGCCGCCCGGGGCCGTGACCAGCGCGCCGTCGGCCGAGACGACGAAGTCGCTGCTGGTGATGCGGGAGGTCTCCGGGTCGATCACCAGCTTCGACCTGCCCCCGACGTCGAAGGAGATCGACAATCCCAGCCCGCCGTTGACGGGGCCGAGGCTCTCGACGTTGGGGTAGTCGGCGAGCGCGCGGAAGGCGGCGGCGCGGACCTTCGGAGGAGCCGGCACCTGGGTGACCAGGGAGAGCAGCCCGTCGAAGACCCACCGCCGCCGCGACTCGGCGACGGTGCCCTTACCTCTGATGACAAGGGGGATCTTCCGCTGGTCGGTGGCGATCCAGGCCTTCAGCGCATCCGGTGTGGTCGGCAGCCGCTCGATCTGTGCGATGGTCAAGGGCGACCCGCCGACTGTGAACGGGGCGGGCCCGGTGTGCTCGACCACCTTGCCGCCGGTGGCGCGGCCCTTCTCCCAGAACCGGCCGTCGCGGGCGGTCCAGTTCTCCGTCAGGGTGCCGGTCTCGCCCTGGCGGGGGGTGTAGGCCCAACTCACGTACCAGTACTTGCCGGAGGCCGCGGGCCGCTTCAACGCGGTCGTGGCGGCCACAAGAAGGACCTGCCGGCCGGACGGGGAGGCGGACGCGACCGGGCCCCGCTCCGGTCTCTCGGCGCCTCCCCCCGCCCCGGTGACGACCACCACCGCGGCGGCCGCCGCGGCGAGGGCCGTCCCCGCCGAGGCCAGGAGGACGGTCCGCCTCCTCGACGCACGGCGCGGAGCCTGCTCGTCCGAGCGCAGGTCCTGGTCGATCTCGGTCATCACGAACTCCCGGAGCCGTCGGTGGCGGTCGCTCGGCAGATCCCGCTCCACCGGCTCCGGCAGCAGCCGGGCCAGCACCTCGCGGTCTTCCGGGTTCGGCTGACTCGCGTTCATCGGGCTCGGGTCAGTGGGGCTCGGGTTCATCGGGCTTTCTCCTGAGCGGACCGGACCGCGATCTCGCGGTCATCCTCTTCCTGTCCGTGGCCGGACACCGGTTCCGGGCCTTCTTCGGGCGGCCGCGCCCGCCCGGCGGTGAGCCTTTCCAGCTTCCTGCGCGCGCGGGACAACCGGGAGCGCACCGTGCCGACCGGCACGCCGAGCGCCTCGGCGGCCTCGGCGTAGCCGAGACCCGACCAGACGCACAGCGCCAGCACCTCGCGCTCGGGTTCGCGGAGCGCCGCCAGCCCCGCCCGCATCCGGGCGAGCCGCTCCCGGTCGTCGATGCGGGCCGTGATCTCGTCGGTGAAGTCCGGCACGACCTCGCCCTTCGGCAGCCGCGCGAGCGCGCCCTCGTGCCGCCGGGCGGCGCGGCGCACGTTCCGGGCGACGTTGGTGGCGATGCCCAGGAGCCACGGACGCAGCGATCCGTCGGCATCGAGGTCGACCCGTTCGCGAAGCCGCCATGACTCCAGGAAGGTGAGGGACACGACGTCCTCCGCCGCCGACCAGTTCCCCGTCAGGCGGAAGGCGTGGTTGTACACCGAGCGCGCGTGTTCGTCGAACAGTTCTCTGAACGCCTCGGGGTCTCCTGCGTGAACGCGGGCACGCATACTCATCTCCACATGCAGGACTGTTCGCCGGGCCCACCGGGTTCCTGTGACCTGCCTCACATGACGACGCCATGGAAGGCGCATCGCCGCACGAGGATCCCGTCGCTTTATGTGATTATTTGACTACATGTCTGGCTGTCGATAGGAAGAGGGCTTTGTGCCGGGCGCCGGACGGTGTTGCGGCTGACCGGAAGTGGGCGCGGGTCGGATGCCGGTGTTGCGGCGTGTGGGGCTGTTCGGGGTCGTTCCGCTGGTGGTGATCGCGGTCGCGGCGTTCGGCTGGTACCGGCTCAGCGACACCGGCAGGGACTGGCGCTACCGCGACAGGCTCGCCGGCTTCTGCCAGGGGCTCGTGCCCGAGGCGGAGTCCGCCGCCTTCACCGGCCACGACCAGAGCCTCCTCGGGCGCGACCGCTCCGTACCGGAACATGACGGCCTGCGCTGGGAGAGGTGCGAGCTCGGCGCGCGGCCGAACTGCCGATGCCGCTGGGCGGCGGTTGGGAGGGCTTCACCGACCTTCAGAACACCGCGGTGGTCCTGCCCTGCACCAACCGGCACGCGTCCGTGGTGGTGTCCGCGGTCCGGGACGAGGCGGCGGGGACGGACGAGGCGCGCCGGGCCGCCCGGCTCGTCACCGCCACGGCGGTGCGGGCCGCCCGCCGCTACGGGTGCGAGGCCAAGCCCGGCGGCCCGATCCCGCCGGTTTCGAGGCCGTCCGGCGACACGCTCCCCGAGAACGTCGGGGGGACCTGCGCCGGTATCCCGGTCGCGACCGCGGTGGACCGGGGCGAGGTCAACTGGATCAAGTGGAACGTGGGGGGCGGGAACTCACCCGTCGAGGACTGCGTCCTCGGCAAGACGGTGGCCTTCCGTGCGGACGCGTACCACTTCCAGGCGAACTACGGCCCGTACGCCCAACGGCTGGAGTCCGCCCAGTACGACGAGGGCTACGGCGGCCACGGGTACGGCAACCCCGCTGAAGACCCTCGGCGCGGCGCGGCCGTCTCAGACCGGATACCTGACGCCCGTCAGCCTCTCCGAGCACTCCCAGAGGCGACGCTGCCCCTCCACGTCGAGAGAGGCGGCGCTGGACCTCGCGCGCACCGGGTAACCGCGAATGCCCCCGACGCCTCGTGGACCGAAGTACTCGCCGCCGCTCACATCCGGATCCGTCGCCGCGCGCAGCGCGGGCAGCGCCCCCATCTCCGCGGGCTGCATCAGGCGTAGGGCGGGCATCACCCTGCCCAGTGCGCGGATCGGCGCGGGCGTGTGACGCGGCAGTTCGGTGTCGGAGACGCCCGGATGCGCCGCCACGGCGACCGTCCCGGTCCCGGCCAGCCTGCGCTGGAGCTCATAGGTGAACATGATGTTGGCCAGCTTCGACTGCCCGTACGCGGCCACACGGCTGTAACGCCGCTCGGACTGTAGGTCCTCGAAGTTGATCCGCGCCCGGAACCGGTGGCCCATGCTGCTCATCGTGACCACGCGGGAGCGTTCGGAGGCCAGCAGCCGGTCCAGCAGGAGACCCGTCAGTGCGAAGTGGCCGAGATGGTTCGTGCCGAACTGCAACTCGAACCCGTCCTGGGTCCTGCTGTACGGCGGGTACATGACACCCGCGTTGTTGACCAGGATATCGATCCTCTCGTGAGCGGACCTCAGCCGCTCGGCGGCGGCGCGCACCGAACCGAGGTCGGAGAGGTCCAAGCGCAGGACCGCGAGCCTCGCTTCCGGCACGGTGCCGGCGATCCGGGCTGCCGCGAGGTCTCCCTTCTCCGTGTCGCGGACCGCGAGCACCACCGATGCGCCGCGCGCCGCCAGCGCCTTGGCGATCGCGAAGCCGAGCCCGGTATTGGATCCGGTAACGACTGCTGTTCGCCCAGTTTGGTCGACAATGTCGCTTTCTGGCCACTGTTGCGTTTTCAGGGTTCCTCCCGTCGCCGCTGGGCACCCTATCGTCGGATTCAGACTTCCGAAACGTTCCTTCCGGCCGTCTGAAAGGGACCCGAACCGGCGGAATGGAGAATGTGCGGCCCCTGCGAAGTCGTCCTTGAGGACGGGGCTGCGCGCGTTCGCCGAGCGGCACGGTTGCTCGGACCTCCGCCTGCCCGCTGACGACCTTCGGCGCGGCGCGGCCGGTTCAGGCGCTGGCGACCACGGCCATGCAGGTCACGAGCAGAAGCGCCACCTGCCCGAGGACCAGGGTGGGACGGATCCGCGCGGTGATCGCCCAAGCGGGCCGCAGCACCAGAGCACCGGCCCCGGCGGCGGCGCTGCCCCAGAAGGACCACCAGGCGATGGGCATGAGCGTCTCCGAGGCCGGATCGCACTGCTCTCCATAGGTGAGGCACCGCGCGTACTCCGGGGTCGCGAGCACGCACAGCCAGGCGAGCACGGTGGCGGGGAGCAGCAGGGCGAGAGCGGTCGCCGCGGCCACTCCCCAGGCCGAGCGCGTCCTGGGAGCGGCGGCGGTGTCATCCTTGATCACGGACCCAGTGAACAGGCTTCCGGCCGCTCGACCGATCCGTCCTCCTACTCAGGTCCGCGCGGCACGGTACCCAACACCGGCCGGGGACGCGCCGGCGCCCGCGGTCAGGACTTGCCGCGGGCGTCGCGGATCATGTCGCGGACGCGGTCGGCCACCGCGGCCATCGGGCCGGCGAGCATGTTCTTGGTCGCGGACTCCACGCCGGGATGCGGGCGGGTGGGCGCGGTGGCCTCGGCGGCGCGGACCGCGGCGGCGAAGCCCTTGAGCTGGGCGGGGCTGAACTCGTCCTTGAGCCGGTCGAACTCGTAGCGCTCCTCGGCGCGCGCGTGGGTGAGCACGTCGACGCGCAGCTTGTCGAGCGACTTGAGGAAGCGCGGGTCATCGGTGTCCATGCCGTCCAGCTCCGAGAGCAGCTCCTTGGCCTCGCGCTCCTCGGCCAGGCGGTCGTCCACGATGCCGTCGCCGCCGGGCAGGCGCCGGGCCACGGGGTGGATGATCTCCTCTTCGGCGGTCTCGTGGATGGCCAGCAGCTTCACCAGCCGGTGGAAGGCCTTCTGGCGCTCGGCGCCCTCGGAGTCCATGACCTCGTCGAACAGGTCCCTGATCCGGCCGTGCTGCGCGCGCAGCAGGTCGACGACGTCCTCGGTGGTCTCGGCGTTGGCGGGTGTGGTCCGCATGGGCCTTCCTCGCTTCCTCGCCCGGCGGTCCCCCGGCCGGGCGGTGTGAATGACGGGCGATGCGGCCGCCCGTACCCAGAGGTCCGGCGCCCATGCGAATGGTTCTCGCCCGGCCGTGCCGGGAGTCGGTCAACACGGAGCCAATCTTGAAAAACCCGAGCTCGGAGAGGTGAAGGAGGGGACGCCTCGGGTAGGCGCACCGGTCGTCAACCCGAACGGCATCACAGGAAGGGACGAGCCTGGTGGCCTTCAACCCGCTCGAACACCGCGGCATCCCGCTGGACGACCAGCTGCGCAACTGGGCCCAGCTGGACGTGGCGCCCGTCGATCCCGACAAGTCCGATCCCTACACCAAGTGCCGCATCATCGCGATGAACGGCATCGAGGTGGAGGCGATCATGTTCAGCCACCACTTCAACCGCGTCTGCCCCGACCTGGAGGTCAAGCAGCAGCTGGCCCAGGTCCGCAACATCGAGCAGCAGCAGCAGAAGGTGGTCAACTGGCTGCTGCCCGGCCAGGCCTCGGTCCTGGAGACCACCATCAGCTACGAGCAGGTCGCGGTCGACCTGACCGGCTGGGTCGCCCGCCAGGAGCCCGACCCGTACCTCAAGCAGGCCTACCAGTTCGGGCTGCTGGAGGACTTCGACCACCTCTACCGGTACTCCAACCTGTACGAGATGATCGAGCACCGCCGGGCCGAGAAGATCGTCGACCAGCTCACCGAGGTCATGCCGGGCCGTCCCGGGCAGCTCCAGCACCGCCACCCGTTCGACAACGTCCGCGAGCCCTACGACCGGGAGGCGGCGGCGCCGATCTCCAAGCTGCACGCGCTGACGATCATGGCGGCCGAGCAGCAGACGATGAACTTCTACATGAACGTCGGCCCGATGTACATGGAGCCCATCGCCCGCCAGCTCTACCAGGACATCGGACTGATCGAGGAGGAGCACGTCACCCACTACGAGTCGCTGGTCGACCCGGGGGAGACGTGGTGGGAGCGGCTCGTCAACCACGAGTACAACGAGTGCTACCTGTACTACTCGTTCATGCAGACCGAGTCCGACCCGCGCGTCAAGGGCATCTGGGAGCTGCACCTGAACATGGAGCTGGAGCACCTGCGGATCGCCTGCGACCTGATGCGCCGCCACGACGGCCGCGACCCTGAGAGCATCCTCGCGCCCGAGCTGCCCGAGCCGGTCACGTTCGAGCCGAACAAGCAGTACGTGCGCGAGCTGCTGGCCACCCAGATCGACTACACGACCCTCGGCACCGGGTACGTCCAGGAGGCGCACCGCCGCTTCGAGGAGTACCAGGACAAGATCAACGCCGAGCGCCCGCCGCAGGAGCGCGTGATCGACGAGCACCGCGCCAAGTTCGGCGACGAGTACCGCCTGGAGACCGACGGCCCCCACCCCGTCGAAGGCCTCCGCGAGAAGCCCTCGAGCTGACCGCCCGCCCACCGCGCCCGCGAGGCCCGCGCCCGGCCGTTCGGCGGCCGTCGCGCGGGCCCTCCGGGTCCGGGATTCCGTGGCACGGTCCACCGCCTAATGGCCGTAATCGGTCACCATTGCCCGGCGCGTGATGTGCTGGGGTTGGGGGAGGGCGCCATGGCGGATCGCGGCGGGCGCGCGGCTTTCGATGGCGGTAGGAGGCTGCAATGGGTGTGCGGTACAGCCTGTACGACTACGGAATCCAGCAGGATCCGTATCCCGTTTACGCGCAGTTAAGGGAGGACGCCCCGGTCTACCGTAATGACGACGAGGATTTCTGGGTGCTGTCGCGGCACGAGGACGTGACCGCGGCGTTCCGGGACTTCCGGAGGTTCTCCAGTGCCAACGGGATCCTGCTGGAACCGTCGGTGTGGGGGCCGAAGGCGCGGACGCACGCGTCGTTCCTCGCGATGGACCCGCCCGAGCACACCCGGATGCGCGGGCTCGTGGCGAAGGCGTTCACCCCGCGCCGCGTCGCCGAACTGGAGCCGCGGGTCCGCGACATCGCCCGCGGCCACCTGGACCGGGCGCTGGACGGCGCGGGGCCGGGCGCGGAGCTGGACCTCGTGGCCGACTACGCGGCGCTGCTGCCGATGGACGTCATCTCCGAGCTGGTCGGCGTCCCGGAGGGCGACCGCGGCGAGCTGCGGCGGCTGGCCGACGCGATCGTGCACCACCAGCAGGGCGTCCAGGACGTCACGCGGGCCGGGCGGGAGGCGATCCCCGCTCTGGTGGGCTACTTCCACGACCTGATCGCCGAGCGCCGGGCGCGGCGCCGCGACGACCTGGCGTCGGCGCTGCTGGACGCGGCCGAGGGCACCGACCACCTGACCGAAGCCGAGATCATGGGGGTGCTGTTCATCCTGATCGCGGCCGGGAACGAGACCGCGACCAACCTCATCTCGGGCGCCTGGCACTGCGCCTGGCGGCATCTGGACCGGCCGTCCGAGGCGTTCGGGCGGATCGGCGACTGGATCGAGGAGACGCTCCGGCTGGAGCCGCCGGCGCAGGCCGACGGGCGGACCGTGACCGGGGAGTTCACCCTGCACGGCGTGACCGTCCCGGCCGGGGCCCGCATGCTGCTGGTGATCGGCGCCGCGAACCGCGACCCGCGCGCGTTCGCCGACCCCGACCGGTTCGACCTGGGGCGCGACACCACGGCGAAGATCAGTTTCGGGTCGGGGCGGCACTACTGCATCGGGGCGCACCTGGCCCGGCTGGAGGCCCGGATCGCGCTGGAGGAGCTCGTGGCCCGCGTCGGCGACTACGACATCGACGAGGCCGCGGCCCGGCGCGTCAACTCGCCGTACGTGCGCGGGTTCGCCGAGCTGCCGACCTCGGTCGTCCGCAGGACGGGGTGAAGGGCGGGGCCGGCGCTCAGGGCTTGCGGGCGACGGCCCCGATGAAATGGCTCATCTGCGGGTCCCGCGCCGGGCCCGCGAGGGGCGGCCGCCCCCACTGCGGGACCCACACGATGCCGGGTTCGAGGATCTCCAGCCCGGTGAAGCAGCGGGCCACCTCCTCCGGGCCGCGCGAGTAGATCGGCAGTTTCGACCGGCGGTAGACGGCCTGGGAGTGCTCGGTGTCGCCGGGGTCCATGCCGCCGTCGTAGCCGTGGGAGACCACCACGTGGCTGCCGGGCGGCAGCCGGTCCGCGAGGCGGCCGACGAGCCCGGCGGGGTCGTCCTCGTCGTGGACGAAGTGCAGGACGGCCACCAGCAGCAGCCCCACGGGCTCGCCGAGGTCGATCAGCTCGTTCAGCCGGGGATCGGCCAGGAGCTCCTCGGGGCGGCGCAGATCGCCCTCGACGACCGCGACGCTGGGGCTGCCCTCCAGCAGGGCCCGTCCGTGCGCGAGCACGACGGGGTCGTTGTCGACATAGACCACGCGGGCGTCGGGTGCGGCGTCGCGGGCGATCTCGTGGACGTTGCCCTGCGTGGGCAGGCCGGTCCCGACGTCGATGAACTGGCGGATGCCGGCCTGCGCGGCCAGGTGCCGGACGGCGCGGGTGAGGAAGTCCCGGTTGGCGCGGGCCGCGGCGGGCGCCTCGGGCACCGTCTTCATGATCTCTTCGGCGGCCTCGCGGTCGACGGCGTAGTTGTCCTTGCCGCCGAGGTAGTAGTCGTAGATGCGGGCGGGGGAGGCCCGGAGGGTGTCGATCGACAGGTCGGCGGCGCGTTCGGCGGGCAGCGGCACGAGGACGGGCCGGGGCCGGTAGTCCAGGCCCGGGTCGTCGCGGCGGATCTGGGCGGCGGTCCGGCGCAGTGCGGGCCCCGGCCCGGCCGGTGCGGGCAGGGCCTCGGCCTCCTCGTACAGGCGCAGCGCCTCGCCCTTGCGCCCGGCCCGGTGCAGCGCGAGCATCAGCAGGCTCCGCAGGTGCTCGTTGCCGGGCTCCTGCGCGACCCAGCCGCGCGCCGGCCCGATGAGTTCGAGGTGGCGGCCCTGCGCGAGCCGGACCTCCGCTAACTCCTCACGGACCTGGCCGCGCTCGCCGACGAGCGCCCGCCGGGTCGCCTCCATGGCCGGGGTGGCGGGCAGGTCGCCCAGCGGCTCCTCGCCCCACAGTCCGAGAGCACGCTCGTAGACCGCGATCGCCGCGGCGGCGTCGGTGGCGCGCAGGTGCCGGGCGCGTGCGGCCAGGGTCCGGAACCGGCGCAGGTCGAGACGGTCGTCGTCGTCCAGGACGAGCCGGTATCCGCCGTTCTCCGGGACGAGGCGGCCGGGGGGCAGCGAACGCCGCGCGGTGCCGACGGCGAGGGCGAGCGCCGCGGCCGGGTCCGGGCCGCCGGAGAGGCATCCGAGCCGCCGGGCGAGCACGCCGGCCGGGACCGAGCGGCCCTCCTCCAGCAGCAGCGCGACCAGCAGCCCGCGGGCCTCCGGATGGGGGACGGCGACGGATTCACCGCCTCCCGCCCGGATGCCCAGCCTCCTGCGCAGAATTCGGAATTCCACCTCGCGCCTCGCTTCGTGCCCGGGTACAAGCGACGCACAGAGGGTATTGCAGACGGCATTTTCTCGTCGCGCATTCGACCGGCCCCGCCGGGTCGTACTTGCGTGCCGATCGGATCCCGCCCGTTCTTCTGCTTTTCTTGACAAAAGTGCGAACGCGTTTCCGGCGACCGCACATGATCTGGCCGCCGGGCCACGGCGGCGAGGCCGCTCCCGGCGGCGCGGGCGCCGCCGGGAGCCTCAGTCGTGCCCCCGGTAGCGGGGGTTGGTCGCATGCCATTCGAAGCCGCCGCCCATCCAGGCCCGCAGCCCCTTGAGGAACCGCTGGAGCTCGGGGGACGGGACGGCCGCCAGCTCCCGGTGGCCCGCCTCGAAGTCGCGGACGAGGTCGTTGTGGAGGCGCACGGCGGTCTCGGTCGCCTCCTCCACCGAGCAGCCCCGGTCGGCGGCGATCAGCAGGACCAGGTTGCAGACGGGGTTCTCGTCCGCGGCGTCCTTGGCCACCGAGTGCAGGTCGTTCACGATCACGCTCGCCGTCCCGGCCTGGAAGGCGGCGCGGCGGACGCGCGGCTCGTAGAACAGCCGGCTCGGCACCTCGTAGCCGCCGACGACGTCGATGAGCGTCATCGAGGTGTAGAAGCTGTCGTGCTGGCGCGCCGCCAGGTACTCCCAGGCGGGCGGGTGCTCGCCGGTCTCGCGCCAGGCCGCGTAGGCCGTCCAGCTCACGAACATGGCGAAGGTCGAGTAGCAGATCCGCTGGACCTGCGCGTGCGACGCGTGGCGCCTCAGGTGCTCGACGGCCGAGCCGAGCATCCGCAGGACGAGGTCGTCGTGCAGTGCCTCGCGCAGCGGCGGGGTGAACTCGCCCGCGGGGGGGACGGGGTCCATGGCCGACATCACCAGCGTGAGGCGCTGCGGCAGCCGCGCGGGCACGGCGCCGAGCGCGGTGTCGTCGGCGTAGTAGTCGTCGGCCGCCCACCAGCCCGCGTTCAGCTGCGCCGCGACGAGGAGGGCGTCGGGGTCCTCGGTGTCGGGGTGGGCGAGGGTGACCAGCCGCCCGAAGGCCGCCCGGCCCAGCGCGTCGAGCTCGTCGTCGCCGAACCCTCGGTCGCGCGCCCAGGCGAGCAGCCGGGCGTCCACCTCGGCGGCCAGGGCGTCGTCGACGCGCTCGGGCGGCGGGCAGTACAGCGGCGAGTGCGAACCGTCCCCCCAGCCGCGCTCGACGTAGCCGGGCCCGCCGCCGCCGGCCGGGCGCGGATGCTTCCCGGCCAGGAGGTCCCCGTAGGGCACCTCCCGGCTGGGCCACGCCGCGGCGATCAGCGACGGCAGGGACACCGCGCCCGTCCCGGGTCCGGACGGTGCCGCCGGGCGGGGTCCCGCGGAGGAGCCGTACGGCGTCTGCCTTCCGCTGCACCCGTGGTGCGTCGTTTCCATGCTCTTCTCACCTGCCTCTGCCCGAAGGCGGCCGGTCCGGCGTTGACGGGGTCAGATCCGATCGGCGGCGATGAGCAGGTACTGGAAGCTGCCGTCGCGGTAGGCCTCCAGGAAGGCGCTCTCGATCCCGGTCGCGACCGACGACTTCTCGCGCAGCTCCCAGTACGGGATGGTGTCGGGGGTGAGGTCGACCACGGCGACGGGAACGAGCCGGTTGGCGGCCATCGCGCGGAAGTAGGCGCTGCGCGGGTGGATGTCGCACACGTAGTGGGCGTTGATCGTGGAGACCGCCCGGGACGGCAGCCCGTAGACGTCGTTGTAGCAGCCGGTGATGGTGACGTACCTGCCGCCGCGGGCGAGCAGCCGGGAGTGCGCCGCGAACAGGTCGTCCAGGACGGTGTACATCGTCGACTCGTTGTTCCAGACGGCCTGGAACGCGCCCGCCTCGAAGCCCGTGTCGAGCATGTTCCTGAAGTGGAACCGGACCCGGTCCGACACCCCGCGCTTGGCGGCCTGCTCGTTGGCGAAGTCGACCTGGGCCTGGGAGATCGACACCCCGTCGACCTGGCAGCCGAACGCGGCGTTGGCCATGATGCTGGAGCCGCCGCGGCCCGAGCCGGCGTCCAGGAGCCGGTGGTCGGGCCGGATGTCGCCGAGGTGCTCCAGCAGGAACCGGGCCTGGGCGTTCTCCAGCCGGTGCAGTTCGGCGATGATCGCCTGCTCGCGGGCGTCCTCCGGGGTCTCCAGGACCGACCAGTCCACCTCGCCGATGCCGTAGTGGTGGTGGTAGATCCCCGACACGTCGCCGAGGCGCAGGTTGACGGGATTGCGCTCGGTGTTCCAGTAGGTGGCGACGTCGTGCTGGTAGACGCTGGCGATGGCCGTCATGAATGCCTTCCTCCACGGGGACGGGGGGTTCGGATCACGGGTTGAAAGCTAACGGTGACCGTCCGTGTCCGAAAGGGCGGTGTTCAGCACAGAAGGAAGGCAGCGTCGTCAGGGGAATGTTCCGCCCCGGACACTCCCGCTGCGCCCGCGCCATCCGGGATAGGAGCGCCGTCCGGGATGGGGGTGAAAAGGGCGTGCTGTCCGGAGAAGGGGCGCGCTACCCGAGCCGCGCTACCCGAGCCGCGCTACCCGAGCAGGGGGCGCGGTTCGCGCTCCGGGCGGCGCGGGTTGCTGACCGCCAGGTAGAGCAGGACCATGCCGACGATCTGGGCGAGGTGGTAGACCGACGTCGGGTCCAGGGCGACGCGGCGGGTGAGGCTCGGGTCGATCGCCTTCGTCGCGGCCGCCGCGGCGCTGGCGACCAGCGCGACGATCACCGGGCCGGCCATCGGGTGGCGGTGCCAGGCCGCCCGGCCCCAGAGCGCGAGGATGCACGCCATCGTCACGCTCTCGCAGGCGAGCAGGGCCCCGACCCCGGCGTGGCCGGTGAACGCGAGGACGGCGTAGGCGCCGATCCCGACCGAGCGCAGCATCCAGAACGTCCTGCCGTGGCGCGGGCCGAGCACCTCGGCGACGGTGGCCGCCAGCAGGTAGGACACGGCGACGACGACCATGGCGCTGATCACGGCCCAGCTCGGCCCCGACCACCGCTCCGAGTATTTGACCAGGCCGTGGTGGACGAACCCGGCGAGCGCCGCGATCCCGGCCCACCAGAAGGCCGTGCGCCAGTGCGGATGCGCCGCCGGGGCCCGTCCCAGCCGGACCGCGAGCGCCACCACGACGAGGCCGAGGGCCAGGTCGCTCAGCGAGGGCGCGGGTTCGGCGAGCATGTTCCGCACGCTACCCGCACGGTCTCCGGAGCCCCTTGACCGCACCCGCCCGCATGAGGGACCGGGCCGGGGGTAGCCCCGCCTTGTGGACGTCGAGCTGGTCGAGGACGGCCCCTACCGGTTCCGGATCGGTCCGGTGGACGGGATGCGCGTGCCCGGCGTGGTGTTCGCCTCGCGGGAACTGCTGGCGCCCGCGGACAACGCGGTCGAGCAGGTCGCCGCCGTCGCGACCCTCCCGGGGGTGGTCGAGGCCTCCTACGCGATGCCCGACATCCATCTGGGATACGGCTTCCCGATCGGCGGCGTCGCGGCGACGGACCCGAGCGAGGGCGGCGTGGTCTCGCCCGGCGGCGTCGGGTTCGACATCTCGTGCGGTGTCAGGCTGCTCGCCGCCGACATCGACGCCGCGGGGCTCGGGCCCGTCCTGCGGGACCTGATGGACGGCCTGGACCCCGTCATCCCGCGCGGCATGGGCAAGGGCGCGGTCTGGCACCTGCCCGGACGCCGGGAGCTGACCGGCATCCTCACCGGGGGATCGCGGTACGCGGTCGAGCAGGGCCACGGCGACGAGCGCGACCTGCGCCGGTGCGAGGACGCCGGGGCCGTCGCCGACGCCGATCCCGGCCAGGTGAGCGAGCGCGCCGTGGAGCGCGGAGCCCGCCAGGTCGGCAGCCTCGGCTCCGGCAACCACTTCCTGGAGGTGCAGCGGGTCGAGGAGGTCTACGACGCCGAAGCGGCCGGGACGTTCGGGCTGCGGCCGGGGCAGGTCTGCGTCATGATCCACTGCGGCTCGCGGGGGCTCGGCCACCAGATCTGCACCGACCACGTCCGGGCGATGGAGCGGGCGATGCCGCGGCACGGCATCGAGGTGCCCGACCGCCAGCTCGCCTGCGCCCCGGTCGACTCCGCCGAGGGCCACGCCTACCTCGGCGCGATGGCGGCGGCGGCCAACTACGGCCGCGCCAACCGGCAGCTGCTCACCCAGGCGGCGCGCCGGGTGTTCCAGCGGGTCGCGGGCGCCCGCCTCGACCTGGTCTACGACGTCTCGCACAACCTGGCCAAGATGGAGGAGCACGTGGTGGACGGCCGGCGGCGCCGGCTGTGCGTGCACCGCAAGGGCGCCACCCGCGCCCTGCCGCCCGGCCATCCCGAACTGCCGCCGGACCTGCGCGAAGCCGGCCAGCCGGTGCTGATCCCCGGGACGATGGGCACCTCGTCCTACGTGCTGGCGGGCGTGCCGGGCGGGCCCGCGTTCTCGTCCACGTGCCACGGCGCCGGGCGGGTGCGGAGCCGCCACCAGGCCGCGCGCGGCGTCGACGGCAGGCGGCTCCGGGCGGACCTGGAGGAGCGGGGCGTCGCGGTGCGGCCGTCGTCGTGGCGCGGCCTGGCGGAGGAGGCGCCGGACGCCTACAAGGACGTGTCCGCCGTGGTCGAGGCCGCCGAGGGCGCCGGGCTCTGCCGCAAGGTCGCCCGCCTCGTCCCGATGGGCGTCGTCAAAGGCTGACCTGCTGGTCACGGGCGAGCCCGCCTCTCACACGTCGATCGTCACGGCGCAGGAGCAGCCTCGGGCGTCCCGGTCGAACCGCAGATCGTGCAGCGACACCGCCTTGGGGACGGCTCCCGTTCCTGCCGCCTCCGCCGCGTCCCCGGCCGGGAGGCGGGCGGTGAGGCCGCCGTCCGGCGCCTCGGCGATCTCGGCGCCCAGGACGAGGAGGCCGTCGGCGTCCAGCCGGTAGATCACCTCGTCCAGCACCGCCACGAGCAGGTCCGCGTCCGGGCCCGGCGGCACGTCCACCCGGAGGTCGCGGGACGCGCGGACGCCCGAGGCGTCGGCGAACGACTCCACGAGCCCGGCGACCGCCTCGGCGACGCAGGCCTCGCGCGTCGGCCCCCACGCCTCGAACCGCAGGTCGGCGGTGTGGGGGACGCCGCGATGCCCGCTCTCAGGATCCGGCATGACCGGACGGCTACCCGGCTCCGTCCAGGGAAAACGGTGCGGAGGCCGGCCCGGCCGCCCGGCCGCGCCGCGAAGATCAGCAATGGGCCTGGCCTGCGGCATGACGACGCAAAATCACGGGCCGGCGCGGCGCCGGGGCCGCGGAGGGCGGGAACTGTCCCCTCTGGAGGTGGAGCGTGGACAGGAGCGCGAGGACGAGGGCGTGCGCGGCGGCCGCGGCGGGGGCACTGGTGCTCACCGGGTGCAGCGGGGGGAGCCAGAACGCCGAGCACACCGGTAACACCGCGGCGGGGCAGACGTCGCCGCCGGTCTCGGGGACGGGGGCGGGGACGGGCCTGGAGCAGCAGTACGAGAAGGTCGTGGACGCCGTCCTGCCCTCGGTGGTGAAGATCCAGACAGACCAGGGGGAGGGGTCGGGCGTCGTCTTCGACGCCCAGGGGGACATCGTCACCAACGCCCACGTGGTCGCCGGGGCGAAGCGGATCGAGGTCACCTCCTCCGGCGGCGGCTCCCCGGCGAAGGCCTCCATGGTCGGCGCGTTCGCCGCCGACGACCTCGCCGTCGTGCGGGTGAGCGGCGGGTCGCTGAAACCGGCCTCGTGGGGCGAGTCGGGCAAGGCGCGGGTCGGGCAGATCGTCCTGGCGATGGGCAATCCGCTCGGGCTCTCCGGAAGCGTGACGAACGGGATCGTCTCGGCGCTGCACCGCACGGTGTCGACCAAGGGGGAGGGCTCGTTCCAGGGCTCGACGATCGCCGACGCCATCCAGACGAGCGCGGACATCAACCCGGGCAACAGCGGCGGCGCCCTGGTCACGCTGGACGGGCAGGTGATCGGCATCCCGACCGCCGCGGCGTCCGACCCGCAGATCGGCGCCGCGGCGCCCGGCATCGGGTTCGCGACGCCGAGCGACACCGTCAAGCGGATCGTCCCGCAGCTCATCGCGTCGGGGAAGGTGTCGAACTCGGGCCGGGCCGCGCTCGGCGTGGCGGTGCGCACGATCGTCGACCCGCAGACCGGCCGGCGGTCCGCGGTCGCCGTCGTGGAGGTGCAGAAGGGCGGCGGGGCGGCCAAGGCGGGGATCGTGCCGGGCGACCTGATCCTGTCGGTGAACGGGACCGCGACGCCCGACCAGACCGCGCTGACGACCGTCCTCGCGAACCTCAAGCCCGGCGACACGGTGAAGGTCGAGGTCCAGAAGTCGAACGGCTCCAAGCAGCAGGTCCAGGTGACGCTGGGCCAGCTGCCCGGAGGTGGCTGAACCTCCTCGGGCCGAAGGGCCCGGTACCGGTTGACGGTGGCCTGTACGGGAGTACAGTGTACAAGCGTACAGCTTGCTGAACATCGGTACAGGGGAGGGTGATGGCCGTGCCAGAGCGCGCCGAGGACCTGACCGGGCGCGCCCGGATCAGGGACGCGGCCCTGGCGGAGTTCGCCGAGCACGGGGTGAAGGGCGCCACGATCCGGGGCATCGCGAAGGCCGCCGGCGTGTCGCCCGCCCTCGTCCAGCACCACTTCGGGACGAAGGAGGCGCTGCGCGCCGCCTGCGACGAGCACGTGATGGAGGTCATCCGCGAGACCAAGCAGGAGGCGCTGCAGGGCGGGATGGCCAACCCGAGCTTCCTTTCGATCGCCATGCGGACCGCCCTGCCGATCCAGCGCTACGTGGCCCGCGCCCTGACCGACGGGTCCGCGGCCGCGGCGGCGCTCTTCGACGAGGCCGTCGCGTTCAGCGCGGAGATGCTCGAGCGCGGCGCGCCCGGCATGGCCAGGCCGGACACCGACGACCTGCACGGCTACGCGACCGCCCTCACCGGCATGAGCTTCGGCGTGATCGTCCTGCACGAGCACATGTCCCGGGCGCTCGGCGGCGACGTCCTGATGGGCGACGGCTACCCCCGGATGGCGCTGGCGATGGTCGACGTCCTCGACGACCGGCTCCTGTCGCCCGAAATGGTGGCGCAGACGCGCGCCGCCCTGAAGAACATGTCCGCCGCCGCCGGGCGGCCCCTCGACGAGGAGGACCGGTGACCACGAACACACCCCCCATATCCGTCTCCGGACTGGTCAAGACCTTCGGCCGGACCCGGGCGCTGGACGGCCTGGACCTGACCGTCGCCCCCGGCGAGGTGCACGGCTTCCTCGGTCCGAACGGCGCCGGGAAGTCGACCGCGATCCGGGTCCTGCTCGGCCTGCTGCGCGCCGACGGCGGGACCGTCCGGCTGCTCGGCGGCGACCCCTGGCGGGACGCGACGCGGCTGCACCGCCGGCTCGCCTACGTCCCCGGCGACGTCACGCTGTGGCCGAACCTGTCCGGCGGCGAGGTGATCGACCTGCTCGGCCGGATGCGCGGCGGCGTGGACGCGCGCCGCAAGGCCGAGCTGCTCGACCGGTTCGAGCTCGACCCGCGCAAGAAGGGCCGCGCCTACTCCAAGGGCAACCGGCAGAAGGTCGGGCTCGTCGCCGCGCTGGCGTCCGACGCCGAACTGCTGCTGCTGGACGAGCCCACCTCCGGCCTGGACCCCCTCATGGAGGAGGTGTTCCAGGAGTGCGTGCGGGAGGAGCGGCGCGCGGGCCGGACCGTCCTGCTGTCCAGCCACATCCTGTCCGAGGTCGAGGCGCTCTGCGACCGGGTCACGATCATCCGCAAGGGCGTGGCGGTCGAGTCGGGGACGCTGGCCGAGCTGCGGCACCTGACCCGCACGTCGATCGACGCGGAGCTGGCCGCGCCCCCGGACGGGCTGGCGCTGCCCGGCGCGCACGACGTCCGCGTCGACGGCAACAAGATCCGCTTCGAGGTGGACACCGCCGAGCTCGACGGGGCGCTGCGGCGCCTCACCGAGGTCGGCGTGCGGAGCCTGAACAGCCGCCCGCCGACGCTGGAGGAGCTGTTCCTGCGCCACTACAAGGACGACCTCGCCCAGGCGGCCCCGGAGGCGACGGCTCCGGAGGCGGCGCGATGAGCGCGGCGGTCCACGGCGTCCGCCAGGCCGCGCCCTCGCGCTCGACGCCGATGCGCGGGCTCACCGGGACCGGCGGGCTCGTCCGGCTCGTCCTGCGGCGCGACCGGTTCCTGCTGCCGTCCTGGGTGATCGTGCTCGCGATGATCCCGATCAACTTCGTGGCGGCCACCGACAGCCTCTATCCCACGGCGGCCGAGCGCCTCAAGTACGCGCAGACGACGGGGACGAACCCGACGTTCCTCGCCCTCTACGGGCCCCTCTACGACACCGGCCTCGGCGGCATCGTCGCCCAGCGCTCCGGGTTCCTCCCGGTGATCGTCGCGCTGATCAGCGTGCTCACGGTCGTCCGGCACACCCGGACCGAGGAGGAGGCGGGCCGCCGCGAGCTGCTCGGCGCCACCGTCACCGGGCGCGGCGCCGGGCTGGCCGCGGCGCTCATCGTGACCATGGCGGCCGACCTCGTGCTCGGCGGCCTGCTCACCGCGGGCCTGCTGGCCCAGGGCCTGCCGTTCGCGGGCTCGCTGGCGTTCGGGCTGCAACTGGCCGCCGCCGGGATCGTCTTCGCCGCCCTCGCGGGCGTCACCGCCCAGCTCAGCGAGGGCGCCGGTGCCGCCAGGGGAACGGCGATCACCGCGCTCGGCGCCGCGTTCGTGATCCGGATGGCCGCCGACGTGGGGGGCGCGGGCAACGGGCTGTCGTGGCTGGGCTGGCTGTCCCCGCTCGGCTGGGAGAACCGGCTGCGCGCCTACGGCGGGGAGCGCTGGTGGACGCTCGCGCTCGTCGCCGCGCTCACCGCCGCCCTCGTCGCCGCCGCGGGCGCGCTGTCGGCCCGCCGCGACGTCGGCGCGGGCGTGCTGCCGCCGAGGCTCGGCCCCGCCGACGCGCCGCGCCGGCTGTCCGGGCCGCTCGGCCTCGGCTGGCGGCTGCAGAGCCGGGCCCTCTACGGGTGGCTCGCGGGCTTCGCCGCGCTCGGCGTCGTGTACGGCGCGGTCGCGGGCGGTGTCGGCGACATGGTGAAGGACAACCCCGAGCTGGAGAAGATCTTCACGCGGCTCGGTGGGCAGGGCGGGATCACCGACGCCTACTTCGCCTCGATCGTGGGCATGCTCGGGCTGATCGCCTCCGCCTACGCCGTCTCGGCCACGCTGCGGCTGCGCACCGAGGAGGCCGGGCAGCGCGCCGAGCCGCTGCTCGCCACCCCCGTCGGACGGCTGCGGTGGGCGGCCGGCCACCTGGTCTTCGCGCTGCTCGGCCCGGTCGCGCTGCTCGCCGTCGCGGGCCTGGCCGCCGGGCTGGCGCACGGCCTGGACACCGGCGACCCCGGCCGCGTGGTGCCGCGCGTCCTCGGCGCCGCCCTCGCGCAGCTGCCCGCCGTCTGGCTGGTCGCGGCGATCGCGCTCGCGCTGTTCGGCCTCGCCCCGAGGCTCACCGCCGCCGCCTGGGCCGCGGTCGCGGTCTTCGCGGTCGTGACGCTCTTCGGAGCCGGGCTCGACCTCGACCAGTGGGCGCTGGACGTCTCGCCGTTCACCCACGTCCCGAAGCTGCCGGGGCACGAGTTCACGGCGGCGCCGCTGCTCTGGCTCCTCGTGGTCGCGGCCGTCCTGTCCGCGCTGGGCCTGATCGGATTCCGGCGCAGGGACCTGTCCACCGGGTGACGCCCCGGCGGAACGATCGGCCGGCACGGGGCAAGAGACATCGCGGAGCTGCCGGGCATCGCCGAAAAATCGACGGGCCCCGGCCGGGGCCAGCCGTTAGATTGGCCAGGTGAACTCCCGGAAACCCCTCGCCGTCTGCGTGTTCTGCTCGTCCAGCGGCAAGATCGACCGCCGCTACGTCGACCTCGCCGCCGAGGTCGGCGCCGAGCTGGCCCGGCGCGGCCACAGCCTCGTCAGCGGCGGCGCCCAGGTGTCGTGCATGGGCGCCGTCGCCCGCGCCGCGCGGGCCGGCGGCGCCCGGACGGTCGGCGTGATCCCCGAGGGCCTGGTCAGCGTCGAGATCTCCGACGAGGACAACGACGAGCTGATCGTGACCGCCGACATGCGGGCCCGCAAGGGCGAGATGGACAGGCGCAGCGACGCGTTCCTCGTCCTGCCCGGCGGCATCGGCACGCTGGAGGAGCTGTTCGAGGTGTGGACCGCCCGTGTCCTCGCCATGCACGACAAGCCCGTCGTGATCCTCGACCCGACCGGCGTCTACGAGCCGCTGCGCGAGCTGATGGTCGGCCTCACCGACCAGGGCTTCGCCCGCCCCAAGATCTGGGACGCCGTCGGCTGGACGAGCGGCGTCCCCGAGGCGTTCGACCTCCTGGAGCGGGCGCAGCCCCGCATCGAGTTCTCCACCGAGGACTACGCGGAGGCCGAGCTCTGACGGACGGCCGGGCCGCGCGGCCTCGCCTCAGTCGTGCTTGCGGCCCGGCATGTTCTCGTACATCTCGGTGAGCTTCTGGCGGAAGCCGCGGGCCGCGATGCCGATCTTCTGCGGGTCCCTGAGGCCGGCCTTGACGGCCTTCTTGGCCTGGTCCTTCATGATGTGCGGCGGGATCGGGGCGATCTCGTTGTCGACCACGAACTCCAGGACCACCGGGCGGTCGCTCGCGAGGGCCTCCCGCCAGGCCTCGGTGACCTTCTTCGGATCGTCGCAGTAGATGCCCCTGAGCCCCGCCAGCTCGGCGAACTTGGCGTAGGGGAAGTCGGGGATGCTCTGCGAGCCCTCGTACTTCGGGTCGCCGCCCATGGCGCGCTGCTCCCAGGTCACCTGGTTGAGGTCCTGGTTGTTGAAGATCGCGAAGATCAGCGGCGCCGAGCCGGCCATCCGGTCGGCGTACCGCTTGACGGTGATCATCTCGTTCATGCCGTTCATCTGGAACGCGCCGTCCCCGATGAAGGCGATCACCGGTCGGTCGGGGTAGGCGAACCGCGCCGCGATCGCGTACGGGACGCCGGGGCCCATCGTGGCCAGGGTCCCCGACAGCGAGGCCTTCATGCCGCCGCGGATCTTGATGTGCCGGGCCCACCAGTTGGTGCCCGAGCCGGAGTCGGCGGTGAGGATGGCGTCGTCGGGCAGGAGCGGGGACAGCTCGTGCGCGACGGCCTGCGGGTTGACCTTGCCGTCGAAGGTCTGGGCAGCCCGCTTGTCCATGACCGCGTCCCAGGCCCGGACGTTCTCCTCGATCTCCTCGCGCCAGGAGCGGTCCTCCTTGCGCCGCAGCAGCGGGATCAGCTCCCGGAGCGTCTCCTTGGCGTCCCCGACGACGTGCGCGTCCATCGGGTAGCGGATGCCGATCATGCGCCCGTCGATGTCGATCTCGACGCCGCGGCAGCTGCCCTCGTCCGGCAGCCACTCGGCGTACGGGAAGCTCGTGCCGATCATGAACAGCGTGTCGCAGTTCATCATCATCTCGTCGCTGGCCTTGGAGCCGAGCAGGCCGATCGGGCCGGTGACGAACGGCAGGTCGTCCGGGACGACCTCGCGGCCGAGCAGCGCCTTGGCGACCCCGGCGCCCAGCAGTTCGGCCGTCTCGATCACCTCGGCCTCGGCGTTCGCGGCGCCCTGGCCGATGAGCATCGCGACCTTGGTCCCCTCGTTGAGGATGTCGGCGGCCTTGCGCAGCTCCTCCGGATCCGGCAGGACGCGCGGCCGGCTCCACCCCACGCTGGAGTACACCGAGCCGTGCTCCTTGGGGGGCGACGGCACCGCGTCGGCCTCCTGGACGTCCTCCGGAATGATGATCGTCGCGACGCCGCGGGTGGTCAGGGCCGTCTTGAACGCCCGGTCGACGACGTGCCGCATCTGCCCGGGGTGCATGACGATCTGGCAGTACTCCGAGACGTCGGAGAACAGGTTCTCGAGGTTGACCTCCTGCTGGTAGTGCGTGCCCTGCGCCAGGCGCTTCTGCTGCCCGACGATCGCGACGACCGGCTGGTGGTCCAGCTTCGCGTCGTACAGGCCGTTCAGCAGGTGGATCGCGCCCGGACCGGACGTCGCCGCGCACACCCCGACCTCGCCGGTGAACTTCGCGTGCCCGCAGGCCATGAACGCGGCCATCTCCTCGTGCCGCGTCTGGATGAACTCCGGCTCGCCCTCCGCGCGGTCGAACGCGCCGAGCATCCCGTTGATGCCGTCGCCCGGATACCCGTAGACGCGCTCCACACCCCACTCGGTCAGCCGCTGGAGGACGTAGTCGGCCACTTGCTGCGCCATCGCTGTCTCCTTCGTCGTCACCTGTCCGTCATCGCCGCAGCAGCCGGGCCGCGCCCGCGGCGGCCCCCGCCGCCGCACCGGCGGTCGCGGCCCCCACCAGGTACTTGTGCCGCCCCGCCCACATCTGCGGGCTCCTGGCGTGCGCCTCCTCGTCGAACCGGCCGTGGCTGCCGCGGTCGCCGTCCGGCGCGCCGTCCGCGGGCTCCCAGAGGTTCACCGGCTGGTCCGGCCTCGCGCGCCTCTCCGTCTGCTGGGCCTTGAAGCCCGTCCGGGCCAGGTAGCGGTCCAGCAGGCCCGTCGCGAACTTGTCGGCGAGGATCGTGCCCACGGTGCTGCCGCCGACCCAGTACTCGCGCCGCCGCGGATGCTCGGCGGCGTGGACGAGCGCGTCCGCCGCGACCTCCGGCTGGTAGATCGGCGGGACGGGCTGCGGGCGGCGCGGCAGGCGGTTCAGCACCCAGTCGAACTGGGGGGTGTTGACCGCCGGCATCTGCACCATCGTCACCTTCACGCCGCTGCGCTCGTGCATCAGCTCCGCCCGCAGCGAGTCGTGCAGCCCTTGGACGGCGTGCTTGGAGCCGCAGTACGCGCTCTGCAGGGGGATGCCCCGGTAGGCCAGCGCCGACCCGCACTGGACGATCACGCCGCGGTCGCGCGGCATCATCCGCTTCAGCGCGGCCCTGGTGCCGTTGACGTACCCGAGGTAGGTGACCTCGGTGGTGCGCTTGAACTCCTCCGGCTCTATCTCCCAGAACGGCGCGAACACCGAGGAGAACGCCACGTTGACCCACACGTCGATCGGCCCGAGCTCCCGCTCGGCCAGCTCGGCCGCCGCGTCCACCGCCCCGGGGTCGGCGACGTCCACGCTGACCGGCAGCGCGCGCCCGCCGGCGGACTCGACGTCCACGGCGGCCCCGCGCAGCCCCTCCTCCCCGCGGGCGAGCAGGGCCACCCCCGCCCCGCGGCGCGCGAACGCCACGGCGGCGGCGCGTCCGATGCCGCCGGAGGCTCCCGTCACCACGACGACCGTGTCCTTACCGATCTTGTGCTTCATGTTCATCCCCACGACGGCGGCGCTGGATCCGGCACAGGGACCCACTGCCCGAGTCGAGGGCTCTGTAACAAAAGGCCCCGCCGGGGCCCGGTGGCCCTCGGATACGGTCGTTGATGTGCGCGTCCGCGCCCTCGCCCTCGCCGAAGGAGAAGAATGAACGCCGATGTCCCCGCCTCGCGGGAGCTCGCCGGGATCGCCGAACTCGCCGCCCGCGCCACCGGGGACCGGCTGCGGACCGCGTTCCGGTCGCGTCCCGAGGTCGACCTCAAGCGCGACATCCACGACCCCGTCACCGAGCACGACATGGCCGCCGAGGAGACCATCCGCGAGGTCCTCGCCGAGCACGCCCCCGGCAGCGTCGTGATCGGTGAGGAGGGCGGCGTGGGCGGCGGGGACGGCGACCTGCGCTGGTACGTCGACCCGATCGACGGGACGGCCAACTTCGCCGTCGGCCTGCCGTTCTTCTGCGTGTCCATCGGCGCCGCCCTGGGCGATGAGATGGTGGCGGGCGTGGTGTACGACCCGGTGCGCGACGACATGTTCACCGCCTCGCTCGACGGCGGAGCCACCTGCAACGGCGAGCCGATCCGCAGCCGCGGCGCGGCCCGCGACGCGAGCGCCGTCGTCGCCACGTCCTACCCGAGCGCCCATGACCTGAGCCTCGGACGCGAGGAGGCGCTGCGGCGCTACGGCCGGATCGTGGACGCGTTCGCCACCGTCCGCCGCCCCGGCAGCGCCGCCCTCACCCTCGCCCACGTCGCCGCCGGATGGGTGGACGTGGCCTACGACTCGTCCATCAACGCCTGGGACATCGCCGCCGGGCTGCTGCTGGTCAGGCAGGCCGGCGGGACGTACGTGCCGCTGCGCGGCGAGCCCGGCGGCCACGACTGGGAGGCCCCCGGCTACCTGGCGTGCGTGGAGGGCTTCGACCTGGCCGGCTCCGCCATCGCCGAGGCCGCGGACTACAAGCCCGCCGACTCCTGACCCCTGCCCACGGGTGCGCTCGCCCGCGGTGCCCGGGAGGTCGCACCGCCGACCGGTGGGCCGTGACGTGCGCCGGTAGGTGAGCGACTCCTCACGAGGGTCCTGCGGTGCGCGCGGCAAGGGTCGTCGGCAGCCCGAAACCCGTGACCGCGCCCGGGTCGCCGAAAGCGGTGATGCCGGCGATCCCGGCCGCGGTGACGGTGAGCACCGCCACTCCGTACGCGTGGTGGACGCCGTCGCCGCCGAGCCGGTACGAGGCGGCGGCGGGCTGGCCGTTCGCGGCGGTGGGGATCATGCGCCAGTCGCCGGGCGCGCCGGCGGTCCGGGCCAGGAAGGGGACGCAGCGGCGGCGGCCGGAGAACCAGGTGGCCGCCGGGGGGAACTCCAGGGCGGCGTCGGCGCTCAGCAGCCGCTCGAACGCGGCGCCGTCCGCGTTCTCGAACGCCGCGACGTAGCCGTCCAGCAGCGCGCGCTGCTCGGCCCCGCCCGGCGGGTCGCCCCGATCGACCGGGGAGGCCTCGTCCAGGCGGGCGCGGGCGCGCTGCAGGGCGCTTTTGACCGCTGCCGCGCTGGTGCCGAGCATCCGAGCCACCTCCGGCGACGAGAACCCCAGCACCTCGCGGAGCAGGAACACGGCTCGCTGCCGGGGCGGCAGGTGCTGCAGGCAGGCGGTCAACGCCAGGCGCAGGTTCTCCCGCGCGATGGCGGCCGTGGCGGGGTCGTCCGCCTCCGAGGCCACCAGCGCGTCCGGGATCGGCTGCAACCACCTCACCTCCGCCCCGGCCGCCCGCACCGGCGCGTGCGGGTCTTCCCCCGGCGGGCCGAGCCCGGAGGGCAGCACCCTCCGGTCGCGCCCTCGCAGCGCCGACAGGCACGCGTTGGTCGCGATCCGGTACAACCAGGTCCGCAGCGATGAGCGGCCTTCGAAGCTCCGGTGCGCTCGCCAGGCGTTCAGGTACGTCTCCTGCACCGCGTCCTCCGCCTCGTACACCGAGCCCAGCATCCGATAGCAGTGCGCCAGCAGTTCCCTGCGGAACGGCTCGGCTCGCTCAGCGAACTCCGCCGACGCGCTGCTCCCGCCCTTGGTCCGCGTCATCTCGCTCCCTCGCTTGACCACCCTGCGGACCGTTCAGGACGATGCCACCGCCCCCGACGCGGCGTTGGCGTCGGCCTCAAGGCCCACTTTGGGCCGTGCCCAGTCGGCCAGGCGCCGGATCGCCTCATCCGCCCGGGCCGCCCGGCCCGCACCGAGCTGGAAGGTGTGCTGCCGGCCCCCGACCACGTCGAGGCGCGCCTCGACGCCCGCTGCGCGGGCGCGCTCGGCCAGACGGCGGGCGTCGTCGAGGAGGGTCTCCTCGCCACCGGCCTGGATGTACAGCGGTGGCAAGCCGGTCAGATCGGCGTACAACGGGTTGGCGTACGGGTCCCGCGGGTCACCGTCCTCGCCCAGGAACATCCCGATCAGCAGCCGCGTCATCTGCGGATCGCCCAGCAGCGCGTCCCTGTCCCGGTTGGTCACCATTGATCGCCCCTTGGCCTCCATGTCCACCCACGGTGACAGCGGCATCGACGCCGCGGGCAGCGGCAGGCCCCGCGCGCGGGCGCGCAGCAGGGCCGTCACGGCGAGCCCGCCGCCGGCGGAGTCTCCGGCGAACGCGATCCGGCCGGCCGCGAACCCCTGGTCGAGCAGCCACCCGTAGACCGCGACCGAGTCGTCGACCTGTGCCGGATGAGGATGCTCCGGGGCGCGCCGGTATTCCGGGATCAACGCCCTCACGCCCATCGCCTTGGCCAGGTGGGCGAACATCTTGCGGTGCGTGTACCTCGAGCATGTCGCGAAACCGCCGCCGTGCAGGCACAGCAGGACCCGGTCCGGCGAGCAGTCCTTCGGGACCGCCCACAGGGCCGGCAGCCCCGCCGCCTGGGTCTCCAGGTAGTCCACGGCACCGGGCTCGGCGGTCACGTCGCCGTAGTGCTCCACGACGTCACGCCACCGCGCCAACGACATCCCCGGCGACATCTCCCGCCCCAAGGCCTCGAAATGCGCCTTCACCACATCATCCTGAGCACTCGACACCCGCGACGCCCCTCTCGAATCGACCTGACGTCCTCACATCTGCAGACGCGGCCGGACCGCGAAAGGAATCGGGGCGGTCCCGGTGCCGGCCGGCGCCTCGACCCGGCCCGGCGCCGCCCTCAGGGGCGGAGCAACGTTGTCCTGGGGTTTTTCCTTCCGGTCGGTGATCGTTCATTTCCGGTTCAGGCACGGCGACCAGGCTCCGGCGTGATCCCCTCAGATGAAGGAGTGCCCATGTCAGTGACCCGTCGCGGAGTCGTCAAGGGCGGCGCGGCCGGCGCGCTGTCCATCGCCCTCGCCGGAAGCCTGGACGGAATCTTCCAGACGTCCGCGGGCGCCGAAACGGGGGAGGCCTACGGGTACGGCCCGCTGGTCCCCGACCCCAAGGGCGTCCTGGACCTGCCCAAGGGCTTCTCCTACAAGACGATGTCGGTCGAAGGCGACCCGATCTCCGAGGGCGTCGTCGTCCCCGGGCACCACGACGGGATGGCCACCTTCCCCGGCGGCCGCCACGGCCGCACCCGCCTGGTGCGCAACCACGAGCAGAGCAACAACGGCACCCGCGCCGTGGGGCGCCCCGAGTGGACCTACGACCCGGCGGCCAACGGCGGCACCACCACGCTGGAGGTCGACGGCCAGGGGAACCTGCTGTCGCAGTACGTCAGCCTCGCCGGGACCTCCACCAACTGCGCGGGCGGACGGACCCCGTGGGGGACGTGGCTGACCTGCGAGGAGACCGAGGGCTTCACCGGCCAGACCAAGAGCCACGGCTGGGTGTTCGAGGTCGCCCCGACCGGCCGCAGGACCGAGCCCGTCCCGCTCACCGGGCTCGGCCGGTTCGCGCACGAGGCCGTCGCCGTCGACCCGCACACGCTCACCGCGTACCTGACCGAGGACGCGTCCAAGCCGTTCGGGCTCTTCTACCGGTTCCGCCCGCGCGCCCACCGCGGCGGCTACCACGCCTACATGGCGGGCGGGAGGCTGGAGGCGCTGAACGTCCGCGGCGTCCCGGACCTGTCGGCCGTCCAGGAGCCCGGGACGCGGCTGCGCGCCGAATGGGTCGAGGTCCCGGACCCGTCGGCGCAGCAGACCTCGGTCCGCAAGCAGTTCGACACGATCACGCGGAGCCAGAAGCTCGAAGGCGCCTGGTGGGGCCACGGCAAGGCCTACTTCGTGTGCAGCTACTCCCGGAAGTCCGACGGCGGCGCCGCCGACCACGCCGGGCAGGTCTGGACCTACGACCCGCGCCGCGGCGAGATCGAGCTCCAGCTCGTCTTCAAGCCGGGCGGGCGCTTCGACGGCCCCGACAACATCACCGTCTCGCCGTACGGCGGCGGCGTGATCCTGGCCGAGGACGGCGACGGCGAGCAGTACCTCATCGGCACCAATCGGCGCGACCAGCCGTTCGCGATGGCGCGCAACGCCCTGAACGACAGCGAGTTCACCGGCGTCACGTTCTCCCCGGACGGGCGGATCCTGTTCGCCAACCGCCAGTCCGACCCCGGCGCCACGTTCGCGATCACTGGGCCCTGGCACCGGCTACGCGGCTGACGGGCGGGCCCCGGCCTGCCGGGGCCGCGGTCAGGCGAGGCCCCGGCGGGCGACGGACGGGGGACGGGTGCCCCGGATGGAGGCCACCATGGCCAGCACCTGGCGCGTACCGTCCGCCTGGGCCTCCGGCACGCGGAACCACGTCGCGCCCAGCCACGCGTAGACCGAAGCCGCCGCCAGCAGGCCCGGATCGGGCTCCCGGGCGTCGGACTCCAGTGTGACCAGCACGGCGTCCCCGGACGCGACGAGCCGCTCCACCCGGCTCGCCGGGGGCGCCGTGCCCGCGTCCACGACACCGGCCGGAACCGGCGCGTCCGGTGGAAGGACCTTGCGCTCTTGCAACCCCATGCCGCCAAGCGTGGCACGATCGGGGACGAGGGATCGTCCTCCAGATGGGGTGCCGTCAGATCGGAGCGTGATCGTGGTCGTGGTTCTCGTCCTGGCCGGCGTGGCCGTGCTGGGCGCCGTCGTCGTCCTCGCCATGGGCCGGGGCGGCGAGCTGGCCGAGGCCCATCCCGACTATCCGCCGGTCAGCGTGGACGCCGAGGGGCGGCCCGTCATCGGCTGGGAAGGCTCCCACCTCCGGTTCCCCAGGACGCTCTGGGGGTACCAGATGCACGTGACGGACGACGCGGTCCACCGCCTCACCGAGGCCCTGCACGAGCGCGACGCCCGCGTGGCGGACCTGGAGCGGCAGCTCCGCGACCTCCGCAAGCGCGCCGGCGACGCCGAACCGTCGCGCCCGGTCGGCGCCCTGCACGGCATCGAGGACACGGGCGCCCGGGTCGCGCTGCACAAGGAGCCGGTCGAGCCGGACGGCGCCGCGGAGGAGCGCCCGTGAGCGCGGTCGCCGTCCACGCGGAGGCGGTCTCGGCGGCCCCGCCCGAGCGGGTCTTCGAGGTCCTCACCGACTGGCCGCGGCACGCCGACTGGATGCCGTTCACCCGCGCGGAGGGCGGCGACAAGGTCGGCGACGAGCTGCGCGCGTGGACGGGGATCGGCCCGGTCGGCTTCCTCGACACCATGGTCATCACCGACTGGCGGGCCGGCCGCCGCGTCGCCGTCCGCCACACCGGCCGCGTCGTGCGCGGCGAGGCGTTCTTCAAGGTCCTGCCGGAGGGCTCCGGCAGCCGCGTGGTCTGGGCGGAGCGCGTCGACCTGCCGCTCGGCCCCCTCGGCCGCGCCGCCTGGCTGGTCGCGGGGCCGGTCGTGAAGGCGTTCATGTCCCTCGGGCTGCGCCGCCTCGCCGCGCTGTCGCAGCCATGAGGTAGAACGGGCACGTGAGCACCGCGATTATCGGCGAGGACGGGCTGGCCCGCTGCCCGTGGGGGCTGTCGGCGCCCGACTACGTCGCCTACCACGACGAGGAATGGGGCCGCCCGGTCCGCGACGACCAGGGGCTCTACGAGCGGCTGTGCCTGGAGGCGTTCCAGTCCGGCCTGTCGTGGCTGACGATCCTGCGCAAGCGCGAGGGCTTCCGCGCCGCGTTCCACGGCTTCGACCCAGAGAAGGTCGCCGCGTTCGGCCCGGACGACGTCGAGCGCCTGATGGCCGACGCCGCCATCGTCCGCAACCGAGCCAAGATCGACGCGACGATCGCCAACGCCCGCGCGGCGCTCGACCTGCCGGGCGGCCTCGCCGCGACCGCCTGGCGATACGCCGACCCCGACTCCCCGCGCTATACCGACATGTCCGAGGTGCCCGCCTACACCGACGCCTCGAAGGCCCTCGCCAAGGAGCTGAAGAAGCACGGCTTCCGCTTCGTCGGCCCCACCACCGCCTACGCCCTCATGCAAGCCTGCGGCCTCGTCAACGACCACCTCTCTGGTTGTTTTGCAGCGTCCTCCTCCTTCGGGCCTTGACGGCCCTCCATCGTCGGGCACCGCGAGCGATCGCTGGCATCGCTCCGGCTCGCCTGGCGGCTCGCTGCGCGATCAGTTTCTCGCAGGCTCGAAACTGGCTTCGCACGCGATCGCGCCCCCTGAGGTCGTCGGTGGCTGAGGCGACGGCTGAGCATGCGCGATCGTTCAATTGAGGCGGATCAGTGGGTCGGCGACGCGATCGCTACCGCTCGTCTTGCGGGGAGGGCCGAGGTCGCGAAGGTTGCGGCCGTGGCGCCGGTCATCACCAGGGCGAACAGCCACCAGGGGGCGTTCGGGGCCAGGAACGAGCTGCCTGTGGCCACGTGCAGCAGGGTCACCGTGCCGAGTGCCGTGCCCAGGCCCAGGAGGCTGCCCAGCAGGACGACCGTCGCGGCCTCCCAGCGGACGATCAAGCGGATCTGGGCGGCCGTCGCGCCCACGGCGCCGAGCAGGCCGAACTCGCGGGTCCGATCGCCGACGTTCATCGACACGGTGGTCGCCATCCCGAACAGGGCCAGGACGAGCGCCATGCCGATGAAGCCGTAGATCACGCTCATCCCCTTGGTCATCGCGCCGGACGCCGTCCTCACGTAGCCGGCCCGGTCGAGGACCTTCAGGCCGGGCGCGTCGGCGAAGGCGCGGGACAGGTCACGCTCGGCGCCGCCGCGGACGAGCACCACCTGCGCGGCGGCGGCCGGGTCGAGCCGGTCCATCGTGGCCTGCGAGACGAGGGCCTGGTCGGCGAACAGGTGGGACGGGTCGTGGTAGGCGGCGGCGACGGTGAGCGCGACCCGCCCGCCCGGCCCTCGCACGACGATCCGCCGCCCCTTCTTGATCTTCTGCCCCTTCATGACCGTGGACGTGAGGGCGATCTGGCCGTCGCCGAGGCGGGGGAGGCGCCCGCCGAGCTTCAGGACGGCGGGGAGCGCCCGCTGGTCGGCGCCCGTGACCGTGAGGTAGACCGGCTCCGGTGCCTCGTCGGGCGAGGGCGGCCTGGGCGGGGGAGAGACGAGCTTGACCTCCGACATCGTGAGCGCCGCCGCGGCGGTCACGCCGGGCACGGCGGCGGCCTTGCCCGCGGCGTCGCGGGGGAGGGGAGCCTGCCCGTTCGAGTTCATCCCGGTCGCGGCGACCGCGTGGTCGGCGCGCATCACCTCCTTGCCCGCGGTGTCGAACCGGGCGTCCACCGACAGGACGATCATCGCCGTCGAGGAGACGAGCGCGACGCCGAGCATGAGGGAGGACGCCGCCGACGACACGCGGCGCGGGCTGCGGGTGATGGTGGCGCGGGCGAGCCGCCCGGCCTCCCCGCTCACGGCCGTCCCGACACGGCCGACCAGGCCGCCGAGGGGGCCGACGAAGAACGGGGCGAGGACGGCGAGGGCCGCGACCGTGGTCATGCAGCCGAGGAGCGTCATCACGCAGGTGCCGGCGGTGCGCTCCGGGCCGGGGGGTTCCTCGTAGCGGATCCCGAAGACGCCCCCGAAGAAGATCCAGGCGGCGGCGAACACCGCCAGGGCGCCGAGAACGCGCGGCCAGCGGCGGCCGACGGTCTCGGTGCTCGCGTCCCGCAGCGCCCCCATCGGGGAGATGTTCGCGGCGCGGCGCGCGGCGCGCCGGGCCGCGAGCTGGGTGACGAGGATCCCCGCCGCGGCGGGCACCGCGAGCGCGATCCAGCCGAACTGGGCGTCGGCGGCGGAGATGTCGAAGCCGTCCTCGGCGAACAGGTGGGTGAGCAGGGCCGACACCGGGTAGCCGAGCGCCGTGCCGCCGGCGGAGGCGACGGCGCCGAGGACGAGGGCCTCGAACCGGATCAGCCGCCTGATCTGCCGGGGCGTCGCGCCGATCGCGCTGAGCAGCGCGAGCCGCCGGGTCCGCTGCCGGACGAGCGTGCCGAACGTGTTGGCGACGACGAACAGCCCGACGAACACCGCGACGGACGAGATCATGCCGATGGCGCCGCCGATCGCCCCTCCGGCGCCCTCCAGCTCGGCGGACTGGGCGTGCCTGACGTCCGCCGCCGACCGGACGGTCAGGTCCTTGCCGAGGTCGCGCGCCAGGGCGGCGCGCAGCTCGGACGCCGGTCCCGACGCCTTCACCCAGACGCTCTGCCACGTCCCCGCCGGTAGGCCCGCGGCCTGCGCGACGGTGCCGGGGGGCGCCAGCACCAGGTCGCCGCTCGCGACGGAGCCGTGCCCCTGCACGGTCACGACCCCGACGATCTTCATGTCCCGGCTCTGCTTCGGCAGCAGCACCTTCAGCGTGTCCCCGACGTCCAGCCTCCCCGCGCGGGCGACGTGCCGGGTGACCGCGACCTCGCCGTCGGCGGCGGGCGCGCGCCCCGACTCCAGGTGGTAGGGGTTGAGGCGGCCGTCGGGCGTCCACGGCCGCAGCGTCGTCCCCGCCCCCGCCGGCGGCAGGATCGGCTTGCCGTCCGGGCCGCTCGCGGTCACCGGGACCATCGCGTCGCCCGCGACCGCGGCGACACCGGGACGTCCCGCGACGGCGCCGAGCGCGACCCTGCCGTCCGGCGGCGAGTACGGGTCGTCGGGGTCGGCCGAGCCGCCCTGGACGAGCACGTCGGCGCGGGAGTACTCGCTGGCGTCGCTGCCCGACACCGCCTCCTGGGCCCGCAGCGTGAACTGCAGGGCGCCCGCGATCAGCCCGATGGAGAACACCGCCGCGAGCAGCGTGGCGGCCAGGCGGGTCCAGCTCTCGGCGAAGGACCGGCGCGCGATCAGCCACATGGCGTCAGCCCTCCATCCGGCGCATCACGGCGTGGACGCCGTCGATCGTCGGCGCGGGCAGCTCCTGCACGATCAGCCCGTCGGCGAGGAACAGCACCCGGTCGGCGTGCGCGGCGGCCGCCGGATCGTGCGTCACCATGATCACCGTCTGCCGGTAGGCGTCGACGGCGGTGCGCAGGAACCCCAGCACCTCGGCGCCCGAGCGGGAGTCGAGGTTGCCGGTCGGCTCGTCGGCGAACAGCACCTCGGGACGGGTCAGCAGCGCCCGCGCCACGGCGACCCGCTGCTGCTGCCCGCCCGACAGCTCGCTCGGCCGGTGCGACAGCCGCTCCCGCAGCCCGAGCGAGTCCACGACCGTGTCGAACCACTCCCGGTCGGGGCGCCGGTTCCCGAGGCGCCCGGTCAGCCGGATGTTCTCCTCCGCCGTCAGCATCGGCAGCAGGTTGAACGACTGGAACACGAACCCGAGCCGGTCCCGGCGCAGCTTCGTCAGGCGCGTCCGCGACAGCCGGGTGATGTCCACGTCCCCGATCAGGATCGAGCCGGACGTGACGGTGTCGAGCCCGGCCATGCAGTGCAGGAACGTCGACTTCCCGGAGCCGGACGGCCCCATGATCGCGGTGAAGCGGCCCCGGGGGAAGGCCGCGGAGACGCCGCGCAGCGCGGTCACCTCGTTCTCGCCCGTCCCGTAGGACTTGACGATGTCGCGCGCGACGGCGACGTGGTCGTGGAGCTGCCCGGCGGGGGCTGCGGCGGCTGTCTGCATCATGCCGTCAAGCAAACCGGCGGGCGCCCCCCGCCCGCATTGACGCGGGCTCCCCACTCCGTGCGGGGGAAGGCCCTACCCCCGCACGAGGGGGAGCCCGACGGACGGCGGCCCTACCGGCCCTCGAACACCGGTTGCTGCTTCTTCAGGAACGCCTCGGTCGCGTTGTGGTGGTCGCTCGTCTTCTCGCACTCGTCCTGGAGCTCCGCCTCCCGTTCGAGAGCGGACGCCAGGTCGTGCGTCGCCGCGTGGTCGAGCGCCGCCTTGACCGCGCCGTAGGAGACCGTGGGCCCGGCCGCGAGGCGGCGCGCCAGCTCCACCGACGCCGGAGCCAGCTCGTCGGCCGGGACGACGCGCGTGACGAGCCCCATCTCCAGGGCCTCCTGGGCCTTCACCGGCTCGCCAAGGAGCAGCAGTTCGGCGGCCTTGGCCCGGCCCACGAGGCGCTGCAGCGTCCACGACATGCCGCTGTCGGGCGCGAGGCCGATCCCGGTGAACGCGGTCGCGAACCGGGCCTTGTCGGACGCGACGACCAGGTCGCACGCGAACGCCAGCGAGGCGCCCGCGCCCGCGGCCACCCCGTTCACCGCCGCCACCACCGGCTTGCGCATCCCCGCGATCGCCAGCACGATCGGGTTGTAGTGCTTGCGGACGGTGTCGTCCAGGCCCCGTCCCGCGGCGAGGTTGTCGCCGTGCTCGCGCAGGTCCTGGCCCGCGCAGAACGCCCGTCCCGCACCCGTCAGGACGACCGCCCGGACGGCCGGGTCGGCGGCCGCGCGCACCACCGCCGCGCGCAGCGACTCCTTCATCTCGACGGTCAGCGAGTTCATCCCGTCGGGGCGGTTGAGTGTGATCGTCCCCACACCCTCGGTCAGGTCGTAAAGCACGGTTTCAGACATCGTCGTCCTCTCGGTCCTCGGTAGATCTTCCCAGGCCACCTTCGAGGAACACCGGCGCCGCGGGCAAGAGCGGTCCCGCCGCCCGGCTGCGGCGTCCAGCGGCCGGGCGGAGGGGGCGTCCCGCTCCCGCCGATCCGGGGGCCCGGGGCGGCCCGCGACCTGCGCCCACGGGCCCCGGCTGCCGATCTGGAGGCTGATCGTTACCACTTCGCGCCCGGAAGACGAGATAATGGACCACTACTGATGACGCGGATGCGACACGCGGCCACGCGGCCAGAGGTGTGCGAGGCCGCGGCCCTACTTAGGAAGGGGATGCACGCATGGCGGCGATGAAGCCGCGGACGGGAGACGGTCCGCTCGAAGTGACCAAGGAGGGACGCGGAATCGTCATGCGGGTCCCCCTCGAAGGCGGCGGCCGCCTCGTGGTCGAGCTCTCCGCCGACGAGGCCAAGGAGCTCGGCGAGGCCCTCAAGGACGTCGTGGGCTGACGGCCCGCCGTTCCCGGCTTGTTGGTGACGGTCCCGGCGACGCCGCCGGGGCCCTTGCCATTCCCGTAACGATTCAGCGACCAGGGGGGACCCACCGCCATGCCCATCGAGACCCGCATCCACGGTGCCGGCGGCACCGTGTCGCAGACCGCGGTCGACCTCGGGGCCGAGGTGGTGGCCGTGCCCGTCCGGTCCGGCCCGCTCGCCCCGGCGGCGGAGGTCGCCGCCTCGCTCCCCTTCACGCTGGACGAGCTGCTCGCGCTGCACCAGGCCAAGGGCGAGCCCGGTGAGATCATCGCCACACAGGTCCGCGTCGGCGAGAGGGTCCGGGAACTGCTGCTCTACGGGGTCGGCGACGCCGCCCCGGCCGACCTGCGCAGGGCCGGCGCCGCGCTGGCCCGGCGCGGCAGGGGGCGGACGGCGCTGGTCGCCGGCGTCCCGGCAGGCGACCTCGCCGCCTTCGTCGAGGGGGCGCTGCTCGCCTCCTACGAGTTCAGGATCGGCGCCGCCCCGCCCAAGAAGGCGCTCGGCACCCTCGCCGTGCTGACCGAGGCGGGGCCCGCGGCGGACGCCCCCGCGATCGAGCTCGGCACCGTGCGGGCCCGGGCCACCGCCCTCGCCCGCGACCTCGCCAACACGCCGTCCCAGGAGAAGGACCCCTCCTGGCTCGCCGCGCAGGCCGAGCGCGTCGCCGCCGAGTCCGGCCTCGCCGTCCGCGTGCGCGGCGAGAAGGAGCTGGCGGAGGAGGGGTTCGGCGGCCTGCTGGCCGTCGGCGGCGGATCGGCCCGCCCGCCCCGGCTGATCGAGCTGTCCTACGAGCCGGAGGGAGAGGCTTCGCCGCGCCATGTCGTCCTGGTCGGCAAGGGCATCACGTTCGACAGCGGCGGCCTGTCGCTGAAGCCGAACGAGGGCATGAAGACGATGAAGACCGACATGGTGGGCGGCGGAGTCGTCATCGCCGTGATGAGCGCGCTGCGGGCCCTCGGCGTGCGCGCCCGCGTCACCGGCCTGGTCGCGGCGGCGGAGAACATGCCGTCCGGCTCGTCGATGCGCCCCGGCGACGTGATCACCCACTACGGCGGGACGACGTCGGAGGTGCTGAACACCGACGCCGAGGGGCGGCTCGTCCTCGCCGACGCCCTCGCCTACGCCGACGCGCGGCTCGACCCCGGCGTCATGGTCGACGTCGCCACCCTCACCGGCGCCGCCAAGGTCGCGCTCGGCCTGAAGCACGCGGCCCTGTTCGCGAGCGACGACGCCCTCGCCGGCGAGCTCACCCGGGCCGGGAAGGCCGCCGGCGAGCCGGTGTGGCGGCTCCCCCTGGTGGAGGACTACCGCGCCGCGATCGACTCCGACGTCGCCGACATCAACAACATCGGCCGCGGCGGCTACGGCGGCGGCTCGATCACGGCGGCGCTCTTCCTACGCGAGTTCACGGGCGGCCGCCCCTGGGCGCACCTCGACATCGCCGGGCCCGGCCGCTCCACCTCCGAGGACGCCGAGATCACCCGCGGCGCCACCGGGTACGGCGCCCGCCTCCTGCTCGACTGGCTGACCGCCTGACCCGCCCCGGGGCGGGGCGGCGGGTCACTTGGCGCGGCGGTCGATCACCGGGACGCGGCGCCGTCGCCTGGCCTGCTTGACGATCTCCGGGAGGGTCGCGTCCCAGGCCGGCTCGACCGCGAAGCACCACGGCACGGCCGCCGCCGTGGCGGGCACGTCCCGCATCGTGAGCGCCACCAGCGGCGCCCGCTCCGACGTGCGCGCCATCTCCGCCAGCTCCGCGGTCGGCAGGAAGACCAGGTAGTCCTGCTCGCCGCGGCGGGTGCCGCCGACGCCGCGCCGCAGCGCGGTGATCGCGGCCACCTCGTCCCAGGGCAGCGTCCGCCCGGACCGGCGCGGCAGCGGCCAGGGCGAGGGGCGCCGCACCCCCTCGCCGTCGAACTCCAGGACGGGCCGGCGCGACAGCATGCCCCCGGCCGACACGGCCAGGCCCGCCCCGAACAGGCCGAGCCCCGCCACGCCGAGCACCATGACCACGACGCTGCCGGCGCCCGCGCCGCGCATCACGCCGCCGGCGACGAACGCCACCGACGCCGCGAACAGGATCGCCAGCGCGGCGAGGCGCCACATCCCGCGCCAGGTGACCCGCACCCGGACCGCGAACGCCTCCCCGGCGTTCCGGTCGCGGACGGCGTCCTCAGTCACGCCGGACGGCGCAGAGCAGCCCGTCGCCCACCGGGATCAGCAGCGGGACGAGCCGGTCGTCCTCGCGGATCATGCGGTGCACCTCGCGGATCGCCTCGGTGTCGGGGTCGCGGCGGTCGGGGTCGGCGACCCTGTCGTGCCAGAGCGCGTTGTCGAAGGCGACGACGCCGCCCGGCCGCAGCAGGCGCAGCGCGTCGACGAGGTACTCGGGGTACTCGCGCTTCGCCGCGTCGCAGAACACCATGTCGTAGGCGCCGTCGGTCAGGCGGGGCAGGACCTCCAGCGCCGGACCGATGATCATCCGGGTGCGGAAGCCGGACAGGCCCGCCTCCCGGTAGGCCTGCTTCGCCAGCCGCTGGTTCTCCGGCTCGATGTCGACGCTGGTCAGCACGGCGTCCTTCGGCATGCCGCGCATCAGGTAGACGCCGGACACGCCGCAGCCCGAACCGACCTCCACGACCGTCCGCGCGCCGATCAGCGACGCGATGAAGCGCAGCGCGGCGCCTCCGGCCGGGCCGATCGGCACCGCGCCGACCTCCTCGCCGCGGCGCCTGGCGTTCAGGAGCGGCTCGTCCTCGGGGAGGAAATCCTCCACATAGGCCCGGGTGGCCTCAATGGCGTCGATGGCTGCCTCCTCGTGGGACCCCCGCATGGCTCATGCTGGGAAGACCATATCGCTGCAGGGGAACCAACTGGCGTTTCAGCGCGTTGTAAGCGACACAGGCAAGCACCGAGTCGGTATCAGAACCGCCCCAGCCCAGGCGAGACCGTGCCGTTCCAAGGCGAGACCTTGGCTCACGAGAGAGGAACAGCCCGGCACCATGGGAGTCGCAGCACTCAGTTTCAGAAGCGCTGTCGGGGTCGGCGCCAGGCAGGGGCTTGGAAACGCCGCTCGCACCCGGGAGAACGCCCCCGAGGCCGAATGGGCGCCGCCGTCCTGGGACGAGGTCGTCCGCGAGCACTCGGCCCGCGTCTACCGGCTGGCCTACCGCCTGACCGGCAACCAGCACGACGCCGAAGACCTCACGCAGGAGGTCTTCGTCCGCGTCTTCCGCTCCCTGTCGAACTACACGCCGGGGACGTTCGAAGGCTGGCTGCACCGGATCACCACGAACCTGTTCCTCGACATGGCCCGGCGCCGCCAGCGCATCCGCTTCGAGGGACTCGCCGACGACGCCGCGGAGCGCCTCCAGGGCCGCGAGCCGACCCCGGCGCAGGCGTTCGACGACAACAACTTCGACGCCGACGTCCAGGCCGCGCTCGACGCGCTGGCCCCCGACTACCGCGCCGCCGTCGTGCTGTGCGACATCGAGGGCCTGTCCTACGAGGAGATCTCGGCGACGCTCGGCGTCAAGCTCGGCACCGTGCGCAGCCGCATCCACCGGGGACGGGCGCAGCTGCGGGGGGCGCTGGAGCACCGCGCGCCCACCCGGCGCCGGCCCGGCACCCGCAACGACTACCAGGCCGCCGTCGCATGCGACGAGCCGGCCGCGGGCGGGGAGCCCGGGGGACTGCACGCGGCGGGCGGTGTCCGGCCGCTGCCGGAGGGCGTGTAAAGCTGTGCTTACCGCGCGCGGGGCGGGACCGCGCGCCTGACGGAACGGATCCACGGAGGCGGCGTGAGTTGTCTGGGGGAGCGTCTGACCGCGCTGGTCGACGGTGAGCTGGGGGACGAGGAGCGCGAGCGCGCCCACGCCCATCTCGCGGTGTGCGCCGGGTGCCGGGAAGAGGCCGACCAGCTGCGCAAGCTGAAGGGACGGCTGCGGGGGCTGTCGGAGCTGCCGGCGAGCGACGGCACCGGCGACCTGCCGTCCGGCGACTTCCTGAACCGGCTGAGGACCCTGCCCGGGGCGGCAGGGCTCGCGGATGCGCCCGCCGCGGGCGGAGCGCCCGCGCACGGAGCGCTCCCGCGCGAGCCCGTGCCGCACGCCGGGACGCGCCCCCGGCACCCTTCCCGGCCCGCACGATCATCGACCCGCCCCGTCAGGGCGCCGCACGCCGTCCGCCCGCGCGACGGCCGCCCGGCCGGGCACGCCGCGATCCGCGTCCAGCCGCGGCGCCGCTACCTGGTGGTCGGCGCCGCCACCCTGTTCCTCGGCCTCGGCACCGCCTCCTACGTGGCGGGCGGGCGCCAGGACACCCCCGCCGTCACGCCCGCCTTCGACCGGTTCGCCGTCGAGCACGCGCTCACCTCCGGTGACGCGCCGATGACCGATCCGCTCACCGACCCGGTCAACCAGGTCCAGGTCTCCCCGGGGCCGTGAGGCGGGCGACCTCCCCGGGGCGGTGCCGGCGCGGCGCCGTCCTGGCCGGCGGGATCGCGGGCGCCCTCGCGCTGGCGATGGCGCTCTCCGGCGACCCCGCCCCCGCGCGCCGCGCCCGCAGCGACCCGGGCGCGGTCGGGCTGCTGCGCACCGCCGCCGACGCCGCCCGGCGCGTCCCCTACGAGGGCCGGCGGTTCCTCACCACCCGCAGCGGCGGCCGGGACGCCACCTCCCGCGTCGCCGTGTCGCACACGCCGGGCGCGGGCATCCGCTACCGGTCGGGTCCGTCGGGGCAGGGCTACCGGCCCGAGTCCGCGGCCGGGGACACCACCGGCTTCACGCCGGCGACCCTGGCGCTGCTGACCCGCAACTACTCGGTGGTGCGCGCCCCCGACGCGTCGGTCTGCGGCCGCCCGGCCCGCGTCGTCGAGGCGCGCCGCGCCGACGGCAGCCCCGCCGGGCGCTTCTGGATCGACCGGGAGACCGGCCTGATGCTGCACCGCGAGCTGATCGACGCCACCGGCCGCCCGGTGGTCGCCACCGGCTTCACCGAGATCAGCTTCACCGCCTCGCCGCTCGAGCCCTCCCCGCTGAGCCGCCCGCTCGGCGGCCTGTCCCGCTTCCCCGGCGCGAACGCCGGCAGCCCCGCCGAGAGCACGAGCGTCCGCGACACCGCGAGCACCTGGGGCGAGAAGCTGGACGGCGAGCGCCTCGCCGGCCTGCGCGACCGCGGCTGGCCCGTCCCGGACGAGCTGCCGGGACGGCTCACCCTCTACGAGGCCCGCCGCGAGAGCCGCGGCGGCGCCCTGCACCTCAGCTACTCCGACGGCCTCGCCGCCGTCTCGGTGTTCGTGCAGCGAGGCTCCCTCGACGAGCGCGGCATGGCGGGCTGGCAGAGGACCGCCCGCCGCGGCCGGACGGTGTTCCGCCGCGAGGCCCTGCGGCGCTGGGCGGTCTCGGCCGGGAACGGCTACGTCTACACCGTGGTGACGGACGCCCCGCAGAGCACGGCCACGGCGGTGGCGCTGAGCATGCCGCGCGGCTCCGCGCCGCCCTGGAAGCGCGTCTCGCGCGGCGCCCGCCGCCTTGCCGCGGCGGCGAATCCGTTCGATTGACCCGAGATGTGGGTATCGGCGGCAGGTCTTATGCTCGCCACATGCCGTGCGGGGCAGCATGAGCACCGATGACGAGAACCATGCTCGGTAGGAGAGATGGGGATGACGGAAGACAACCGCGGCCCGGTCAGGGCGCCGTCGGAGGACGACGACGTCGTCCCCGGCCAGGAGCCTGAGCGGCAGGAGGCGGCGGCTCCTCCCGAGACGGTGGCCGACCGGGGGATCCCCCTGGAGCAGCAGGCGGACGAGCCCGAGGCCGACCCCGAGCCCGAACCGGCCCGCGGCGAGGACGGTGCCGCGGAGCACGCCGAGTTCGGCACCGGGGCGGGCGCCGAGGACGGGCGCGAGGTGGGCGAGGAGGGCGACCGCCTGGTGGCCGGGGGCTTCGCGCCGCCGGACTCCCTGGGCGGCCCGCCCGACACCAGCGAGGACGTCCTGTCGAAGGCCGCCGGGGGCATGCCGCAGGAGGTGCCGCTGCAGGACGCCTCGCCGCGGGACATGCCGCAGCCCCCGCCGCCCGTCCAGCTCGACAAGCCGCCCGTGGAGGCGCTCGACGACCGTCAGCGGCCCGGGTTCGTCCCCCACAACCAGGACCCGAGGGCCGCGCAGGGCGGCCCGTACGGGGGCTGGCCGCAGCAGTCCCACCAGGGCCCGCCGCCGCCCGCTCCCGGCCGCCCGCCGATGGGCCCGCCGCCCGCGCCGCCCGGCCCGCCGCCCCCCGGCGGCCCCGGCCCCCGCCCGATGGCCGGGTACGGGATGCCGCCCGGCGGCACCGGGCCCAACTGGGCGCCCGTCCCCGCACCGCCCTCGTCGTCGCGCGGCGGGCCGGGCCTCGGGCTCCTCGCCGTCGTCGCGCTGATCGTCGCGCTGGTGGCCGGGGCCGTCGGCGCCGGGATCGGCGTGATCGCGACCGGCGGGGACGACGACGGCGGCCCGGTGAGCCTCGGCGGCAGCAACAGCAGCGACACCAAGGTGCAGAGCCGCCCGCCGGACTCGGTCGCGGGCGTCGCGCAGCGCGTGCTGCCGAGCGTCGTGATGATCCGCGTGCAGTCCGCGCAGGGCGAGATCGGCGGCACCGGCTTCATCGTCAACGGCGGCTACGTCATCACCAACAACCACGTCGCCTCCGGCGGGGGCGGCGGTGGCGGCCGGATCCAGATCGTCTTCAACGACAAGAAGACGCTGCCCGCCACGGTGAAGGGCGCCGACCCGAGCTCGGACGTCGCCGTGCTGAAGCCGGAGGGCCAGCACTCGCTGCCGCCGCTGCCGGTCGGCGACTCCAGCGCCATCGCCGTCGGCGACCCGGTGATCGCGATCGGCTCGCCGCTCGGCCTGCAGGGCTCGGTCACCACCGGCATCGTCAGCTCGCTGAACCGGGCCGTGCCCACGCAGGGCGAGGGCGGCGGCGGCGACGCGTCCTACCTCAACGCGATCCAGACCGACGCCGCGATCAACCCGGGCAACTCGGGCGGCCCGCTGGTGGACGCGAAGGGCCGCGTGATCGGCATCAACACCGCGATCGCCACCCTCGGCGGCCAGGCGATGGGCGGGGAGCAGCAGAGCGGCAGCATCGGCCTCGGCTTCGCGATCCCGATCAACCAGGGCAAGCGGATCGCCGAGGAGATCATCCGGACCGGGACGGTCAAGCAGGCCAAGCTCGGCGTGCTGCCCGACCCCCGCTACCAGGAGGGCGGCGCCCGGATCATGCCGCAGCCGGTCAACGGGCAGGACCCGGTGACCAAGGGCGGCCCGGCGGACAAGGCGGGCCTCAAGCCCGGCGACGTGATCACCAAGGTCGACGACAAGCCGATCGAGGACGCCACCGACCTGATCGCGCAGATCCGCAGCCGGGCTCCGGGCGAGCGCGTGACCCTGACCTACCAGCGCGGCGGCAAGGAGGCCACGGCCCAGGTGACCCTGGGTTCCGACTAGGGGGATGTTCAAGTCCGGTTCATCCGGGCTGGGGATACGCTGGGGGGACCGGCCCGCCTCTGGGCCGGTCCCCTTGGGCTGTGCAGCCGGCCGCGACGGCGGCGGGCCCGTGTGTGTGGAGGACGGGTTGTTCGACGTCGGACTCGGTGAGATGGCGGTGCTCGTCGTCCTCGCCCTGGTCATCTTCGGGGACAAGCTGCCGCAGGTCGCGGGGCAGGCGGGCCGGATGCTGCGGCAGTTCCGCCAGATGGCCGACAGCGCCAAGGCCGACCTCCAGGAGGGGCTCGGCCCCGAGTTCAAGGACTTCGACCTCAACGACCTCAACCCGAAGACGTTCGTCCGCAAGCACCTCTTCGAGGACGACGACACCTACCCGAAGAACGACTCGGGCATCTTCGACGACGAGCCCTCGTACGCGACGACGACGACCGGCCTCGCCCCCAGCGAGAAGCCGCCCTTCGACAACGAGGCGACCTGACGCCGCGGGCCTTCCCGCGCCCCGGCGGCCCGCCCGGGCCGCCACGAGCCGTCCTCCCGGTACCCGACGTCTGAACTCCGGGCCGCCGCCCTCACCGCCCGGCCGTGCCTGGTCGCCTGCCCGGGACTTCCGGCCCCGGGCAGGCGGGCGGTCAGCGGCCCTTGGGGCTGATGCCGAGGGACATGCCCGCGAGGCCGCGGCTGCGGCCGGCGAGCTTGTCGGCGATCGTGCGCAGCTCCTTGGCGGCGCCGGCGTCGGGGTCGGCGAGCACCAGCGGGACGCCGTTGTCGCCGCCCTCGCGCAGGCGCGGGTCGATCTGCACCTGGCCGAGCATGGGGACGCGCGTCCCGAGCGTCTTGGTCAGGGCGTCGGCGACCGTCTGGCCGCCGCCCTCGCCGAAGATGTGCTGCTGCTCGCCGCAGTGCGGGCACGTCAGGTACGACATGTTCTCGATCACGCCGACGACCTGCTGGTGGGTCTGCGCGGCGATCGCGCCGGCCCGCTCGGCCACCTCGGCGGCGGCCTGCTGCGGGGTGGTGACGACGAGGATCTCCGCGGACGGCAGCAGCTGCGCGACGGAGATCGCGATGTCGCCGGTCCCGGGCGGCAGGTCCATGAGCAGGATGTCGAGGTCGCCCCAGTACACGTCCGCGAGGAACTGCTGGAGCGCGCGGTGCAGCATCGGCCCGCGCCACACGACCGGCTGGTTCCCGGCGGTGAACATGCCGACCGAGATCACCTTCACGTCGTGCGCGGTCGGCGGCATGATCATGTCTTCGACCTTGGTGGGCGGGGTGTCCACGCCCAGCATCCGCGGCACCGAGTGGCCGTAGATGTCGGCGTCCACGACCCCGACCTTGCGGCCCTGGGCGGCGAGCGCGGCGGCGAGGTTCACCGTCACCGACGACTTGCCCACGCCGCCCTTGCCGCTCGCCACCGCGTACACCTTGGTCAGCGAGTTCGGCTGGGCGAACGGGATCTCCTTGGCGGGCTGCCCGCCGCGCAGCTTGGTCTGCAGGTCCTTGCGCTGCTCCTCGCTCATCACGTCGAGGTCGACGCGCACCGCGGACACGCCGTCGAGCTTGGACACGGCCTCCGTGACGTTCTTGGTGATGGTGTCCTTCATCGGACAGCCGGCCACGGTCAGGTAGACGCCGACGCTGACGGTGCCGTCCGCGTCGATGTCGATGCTCTTGACCATGTCGAGCTCGGTGATGGGCTTACGGATCTCGGGATCGAGCACCGTGGCGAGGGCCGCGTTCACCCGCTCGGTCGTCACTAGGGAGGCCATGCGTCCATGGTATGAACCCGGGCCGCCAACCTGCTAATCAGGGTGTCGGGCTTCACACGCGGCGCGGGGTCCGCCCGGCGCGGCGCCCCTCCCGCGCGGGCCGTCCATCGCGCGGGACGCCCGCCGGGCCTACGATCATCCGGTGACCAGCGACCCCGTCCCGGGCGGTATCGGCTCGGCCGCCGCCGAACTGATCGTGTGGCGGACGATGCTGCGCGCGCAGGCGCAGCTCTCGCGCCGGCTGCAGGCCGACCTGCTGGCCGGCCACGACCTCGCGCTCGGCGCCTACGAGGTGCTGATGCACCTCGGCGAGGCGCCGCACGGGCGGCTGCGGATGAACGACCTCGCCGACCGCGTGCTGCTGTCGCGCAGCGGCCTGACGCGGCTGGTCGACCGGATGCAGCGCGACGGCCTGGTGGCCAGGCAGTCGTGCGCGAGCGACGCCCGCGGCCTGTTCGCCGCCCTGACGCCCGAGGGGCGGGCCCGGCTCGCCGAGGCCACCCCCACCTACCGGCAGGGCGTCCGCGACCACATCATGAGCCGGCTGGACGAGCCCGACCTGCGCGCGCTCGGCCCCATCCTCGACAAGCTCGCCGACGAGGGCGCCCCCGCCCGCTAGGGGACGGGCTTCTTGGCGTCCAGGTCCCTGAGGATCTGCTGGAGCTCGGACCGCACGAAGTCGCGCGTGGCGACCTCGCTCAGCGCCACCCTCAGCCCCGCGATCTCGCGGGTCAGGTACTCGGTGTCGGCGATGCTGCGCTCGTTGCGCCCCCGGTCCTGCTCGTACTGGACGCGGTCCCGGTCGTCCTGCCGGTTCTGCGCCAGCAGGATCAGCGGCGCCGCGTAGGAGGCCTGGAGCGACAGCATCAGCGTCAGGAAGATGAACGGGTACGGGTCGAACCGCAGGGCCGGCGGCGCCGCCACGTTCCACACGAGCCAGAGCGACACGAACACGGTCATGTAGACGATGAAGCGGGCCGTGCCCAGGAAGCGCGCGATCTGCTCCGACACCCGCCCGAACGACTCGGGGTCGTAGTAGAGGCGGCGCGGCAGCAGCGTCCGGCGCAGCTCCCTCGGCTGGTCCAGGCGCGCGGTGATCTCGCGTGTCGTCGTCATGTCGTCCCCCGCAGAGCCTCTTCCTCGGGATCGGCGGTCTCCTCGGCGGCCGCCTCCATCGCGGCCTCCCGCCAGTCCTCGGGCAGCAGATGGTCGAGCACGTCGTCGATCGTCACCGTGCCCAGCAGGTGCCCGTTCTCGTCCACGACCGCGCCCGCGACCAGGTTGTAGGTGGCCAGGAACATCGCGACGGCCTCCAGCGACATCGTCGGGCGCAGCGGGTCGAGTTCGGTGTCGACGATCCCGCTGACCAGCGTCGGCGGCGGCTCGCGCAGCAGCTTCTGGAAGTGCACCGTGCCGAGGTAGCGGCCGGTCGGCGTCGCGGTCGGCGGGCGGCACACGTACACCTGCGCCGCCAGCGCCGGGTTCAGGTCGGGGCGGCGGATCAGCGCGAGCGCCTCGGCGACCGTCGCGTCCGGCGCGACCACCACCGGGTCGGTCGTCATCAGGCCGCCCGCCGAGTTGTCGGGGTAGGTGAGCAGCCGCCGGACGGGGGCCGCGTCGCGCGGCTCCATCAGCGTCAGCAGCTGCTCGCGCTGCTCGGTCGGCAGGTCGCCCAGCAGGTCCGCGGCGTCGTCGGGGCCCATCGCCTCCAGGACGTCGGCGGCGCGGTCCACGCCGAGCTTGCCGAGGATCTCGATCTGGTCGTCCTCGGGCAGCTCCTCCAGGACGTCGGCGAGCCGCTCGTCGTCCAGCGCGACCGCGACCTCCGTGCGCCGCTTCTCGGGGAGCTCGTGCACGATGCTGGCGAGGTCGGCGGGCTTCATCCGCTCGAACGCGGCGATCAGCCCGGCCGCGCCCTGCCCGTGCTCGACGGCGGAGAACCCCTCCACGGCGTCCCAGTCCAGGACCATGCTCTCGCCGCGCTTGCGCAGGCCCCGGCCCGTCCGGCGGCGCACCGCGACCTTGGTGATCAGCCAGTCGCGGGTCCGGGTCGGCTCCATCGCCACGTCCAGCACGGACAGTGCCTCGCCGGTCTCGCGCACCCGGACGGTCCGGTCGAGGATCTCGGCGATCACCAGCGTCTCCGAACCGCGCTTGCTGAAGCGGCGCACGTTGAGCCGCCCGTCGAAGACGATCGCGTCCGCCTCGATCACCGTGACCCGGGTGATCGGCAGGAACACCGCGTGCCGTGACGCGACCTCCACCACGAGGCCCAGCACCCGCGGCGGGCGCGGCGCGAGGCGCATCGCGACCACGACGTCGCGGACCCGGCCCACCTGGTCTCCTGCCGGGTCGAACACCGCGACGCCCGCGAGCCGGGCGATGAACACCCGGGACGGCGCTCCGCTCATGGCCAGGACACTACCCGTGATCTCCCGGCTGATCCGGACGGGTATGTCACATCCGGCCGTGACCCGGAGTCTGGGGGGCGAACGGGACGTGAAAGGGTGGAGGACCGTGAGCGACGTCTTCACAGAGCCCTTCGAGCAGCACCGCAACCTGCTGTTCGCGGTGGCCTACCGGATGCTCGGCACGGCGGCCGACGCCGAGGACGCCGTGCAGGACGCCTGGCTCCGCTGGTCGGCGGGCGACCGCTCCGGCGTCTCCGACCCCAAGGCCTACCTCGTCCGGATCACCACCAACGTCGCGCTCGACCGGCTGCGCTCGGCGCAGGCCCGGCGCGAGACCTACGTCGGGCCGTGGCTGCCCGAGCCGATGCTGACCTCCCCGGACGTCGCCGAGGACGCCGAGATGTCGGAGTCGGTGTCGATGGCGATGCTCGTCGTCCTGGAGACGCTGAGCCCCCTCGAACGCGCCGTGTTCGTCCTGAAGGAGGTCTTCGGCTACCCCTACGCCGAGATCGCCCGGGCGCTGGACCGCTCGGAGGCGTCGGTCCGGCAGCTCGGCACCCGCGCCCGCAAGCACGTGGAGGCGCGCCGCCCCCGCTTCGAGGCCGGCGGCGCCGAGCGGCGCGCCGCCACCGAGCGGTTCTTCGAGGCGGTCCTGGGCGGCGACGTCAACCGGCTCATGGAGGTCCTCGCGCCCGACGTCGCGCTGTGGTCGGACGGCGGCGGCAAGGTCCGGGCGCCGCGCCGGGCGATCTTCGGCGCGGAGAAGGTCGCGCGCTTCCTCACCGCCATCGAGGGGCAGCCCTACGAGGGCGTCGACCCTGCCGACATGCGCTTCCGGCGCGTCCACCTCAACGGCGAGCCGGCCGTCGTCGTGGACGGGCCGGACGGGCCGATCAGCACCGTCTCCGCCGACATCGACGAGGACGGCCGGATCGCGGCCGTCCACCTGGTCGCCAACCCCGACAAGCTCCGCGCCCTGGCGGAGGGTCGTCGGCTCCCGATGTGAGCACCGCCGGTGCCGGGCCGCTGAGCCGAGCCGCCGGTGTGACGGGCTGCCGGGTCGGCAGCTACGCCTACCTGTTTGCAGGCCGGTGTTCCGGCCTTCAGGCCGGGCTATCGCCGGCCCGAGCGTGTCCTGCCGGCGGGTTCAAGAGTCGTCGAGGTTCTGGTTGGCGGCCTCGGCGATGGGGACGGGGACGATCGCGGCGATGCGGCGGCCTCGGTTGGTGATGTAGGTGATGCGTCCTCGGACGGCGGCGTCGTGGAGGACGTCGGCGAACTGGCGACGTGCGTCGGCGACGCTCATCTCTTCCGATTCCATGATCGTCAGTGTACGAGCACGTATTTCCAAGTACAAGGATGTACAATTCAAAGGTGCAGCTCAGGTACAGCTTCCGGCTCTACCCGACCTCCGGTCAGCAGGAGGCGGTGGCTCGGGCGTTCGGGTGCGCGCGGGTGGTGTTCAACGACGCCCTGCGCGCCCGTCGGGAGGCGCACGCGGCCGGGCTGCCCTACCCCTCGGATGGGGACCTGTCCAAGCAGGTCATCACCGAGGCCAAGAAGACGTCCGAGCGGGTATGGCTGGGTGAGGTGTCGTCCGTGGTGCTCCAACAGGCCCTGGCCGATCTGAACACCGCGTACCGCAACTTCTTCGCCTCGGTGTCCGGCAAGCGGCGAGGCCGCAAGGTCGCGCCGTCCCGGTTCCGGTCCCGCAAGGACTCCCGGCAGGCGGTTAGGTTCACCCGCAACGCCCGCTGGTCGATCACGGCGGGAGGGAGGCTGCGCCTGCCGAAGGTCGGGGACGTGCGGGTGCGGTGGTCGCGGGACCTGCCCTGCGACCCGTCGAGCGTGACGGTGATCAAGGACGCGGCGGGCCGGTACTTCGCCTCTTTCGTCGTCGAGACCACCCAGGAGCCGTTGCCGGAGGTGGCGGCCGAGGTCGGGATCGATCTGGGGTTGACGCATCTCGCGGTGCTGTCGGACGGCCGGAAGGTCACCAGCCCGAAGTTCCTGCGCCGCGCCGAACGCCGTCTCGGCAAGGCCCAGCAGGCACTGTCACGCAAGCAGAAGGGCTCAGCCAACCGCCGCAAGGCGGTCGCGCGGGTCGCGCGCATGCACGCCCGCGTAAGCGATGCGCGGCGAGACCACCACCATCGGCTCTCCACACAGTTGATCCGCGACAACCAAGCGGTCTACGTGGAGGACCTCGCGGTGAACGCTCTCGCCCGCACCCGGTTGGCCAAGTCGGTGCACGACGCGGGCTGGTCCCGGTTCGTCGGGATGCTGGAGTACAAGGCCGCACGGTACGGCCGCACCTTGGGGAAGGTGGACCGCTGGTTCCCCTCCTCGAAGTTGTGCTCGGCGTGCGGGACCGCGGCCGAGGCGATGCCGCTGAACGTGCGCACGTGGACATGCCCGTGCGGGGCGGTCCACGACCGCGATGTCAACGCCGCGAACAACATCCTGGCCGCCGGGCGGGCGGACAGGCTAAACGCCTGCGGAGGGACCGCAAGACCCGCCGCCTAGCGGGGGGCAGGACCCGGTGAAACAGGAAGCCACAGAAGCGCCGCACACGCGGCACAGGCTGAATCCTTGGCCTTCAAAGGCCGGGGAGCGCGTCAACGGTCGACCTGGCGCCGCTTGCCGCCGTACAGGCGCGGCGGCGCGCCGGCGGTGGTCGCGGGGGTCGGGACCGGCCGTACGGTCGCGTAGTCCTCGCTCGCCTCGACGGTCTCGCCGGCCGGGGTGAGCCGCACGATCCACGACTCCTCGGCCCACGTCTCTACCTGGCCCTCGTGGGTCCGGGCGTTGAGGCGCTCCTTGGCGAGGACCGGGGTCACCTCGTCCCACAGCTCCGAGCCGGGCTCGACCCTCTCGGCGTCGGCGACGAACGCCAGGAGCCGCCCGCCCTTGTCCTTGCTGCGCAGGATCACCGTCACCTGCTCGGCCTCGGGAAGACCCGGGAGCGGCTGCTCGCCCTCACCGCCGGTCAGCACGTACGCCGACCCGTCGTGCCACACATGCCAGGCGGCGCGCGGCTGGAGGAGGCCGGGCAGCTCCAGCCACAGCAGCCCCGACTTTTTGGCCGCCTCCTCCACCAGCGCCCTGTTCAGACCCATGCACCGAGGGTCTCACACCGCTGGATAGCATCCGGGGCCATGCGCTCTCGACGTACCACCCTCGCGGTCCCGGGCAGCAATCCCCGCTTCATCGAGAAGGCGCAGGGGCTGCCCGCCGACGAGGTCTTCCTCGACCTGGAGGACGCCGTCGCCCCGTCGGCGAAGGAGGGCGCCCGCGCCACCGTGGTCGCCGCGCTCAACGAGGGCGACTGGACGGGGAAGACGCGGGTGGTGCGCGTCAACGACCTGGAGACCCACTGGGCCTACCGCGACGTGATCGAGGTCGTGGAGGGCGCGGGCGCCGAGCTCGACGCGGTCATGCTGCCGAAGGTGCCGGACGCCGGCCACGTCCAGTGGCTCGACCGGCTCCTCACCCAGATCGAGCGGGCGATGGGGCTGCCCGTGGGCCGCATCGGGATCGAGGCGCAGATCGAGGACGCGCGGGGCATGGTCAACGTCGACGCGATCGCCGCGTCCTCGCCCCGGCTGGAGGCGCTCGTCCTCGGGCCCGGCGACCTCATGGCGTCGATCAACATGAAGACGCTCGTCGTCGGCGAGCAGCCGCCCGGCTACACCGAGGGCGACGCCTACCACTACATCCTCATGCGGATCCTTATGGCCGCCCGCGCCCATGACCTCCAGGCGATCGACGGGCCCTACTTCAACGTCCGCGACGTGGACGCCTTCACCCGCGTCGCCGAGCGCTCCGCCGCCCTCGGCTTCGACGGCAAGTGGGTGCTGCACCCGTCCCAGATCGAGGCGGGCAACGCGGTCTTCTCGCCGTCCCAGGACGACTACGACCACGCCGAGCTGATCCTGGACGCCTACGACCACTCGCTCGGCGAGGGGCGCGGCGCCGCCCGGCTCGGCGACGAGATGATCGACGAGGCGTCCCGCAAGATGGCCCTCGTGATCGCCGCCAAGGGCCGCGCGGCCGGGATGGCGCGGACGAAGCGCTTCGATCCGCCCGGGAACTGAAGGACCCGTACGATTCGTCCCACGTTGTACGCGAGGGTTCGCTGGACGGGCGGGTCCGGCCTGCACGCGGGTCCACAGGGCGCGAGGGTTCACAGGGCGCGAGGGTTCACAGGGCGCGAGGGTTCACAGGGCGCGAGGGTTCACAGGGCGCGAGGGTTCACAGGGCGCGAGGGTTCACAGGGCGCGAGGGTTCACAGGGCGCGAGGGTTCACAGGGCGCGAGGGTTCACAGAAGGGGTCACACGTGGCAGGAGCAGGGGACGGCGACGGCTGGGCGCCCCTAGACCCCGACCTCGGACGCGAGCCGCGGGAGGACCCGCGGCCGTCCGGTGCTCAGCCCGTGCCGGAGGGTGAGGCGCGGCCGTCCGCCTCGGCCTGGCCGCCGCCGAAGCACGCTCAGCCGCAGGGCGCCGGGTGGTCCTACGGCCCCCAGCAGCCCTACGGCCCCGGACAGCCGCCCGAGACCGGGCAGCCGTACGCGCCCGAGCAGCCCTACGGAGCCGAGCAGCCTTACGGAGCCGAGCAGCCCTACGGGGCCCGGCCCTACGGCGAGCAGCCTTACGGCACCGGGCAGCCGCCCGGGTACGGCTACCCGCAGGAGGCGCCGTACGGGAAGGTCCCCTACGACGCCACGTACGGGGCCCGGGCGGTCGAGCGGCCCTGGGTGGTGCCGACGCCGAAGGCGAGCCCGTTCCACCGGCTGGCGCGCAACGAGGTGCACCGATGGTGGTGCCCGCTGGTGGGCACCCTCGGGATCGCCGTCACGGGGATGGCCCTGGTCATCGGCCTGATGATCGTGGGCATCATCGTCCACCTGGTGGTCACGGGCGAAGTCCCGGACAGCTCCGGGGCGGACGCCGACTCGATGTTCGGCGGCGGGACGGCCGACCTGGCGTTCAACCTCGGCGCGCTGGCGGTGTTCCTGCCCGTGGTGCTGCTCGGGGCCTGGGTCGTCCAGCGGCGGCGGCCGGGGACGCTCTCCTCGGTCGCGGGACGGCTGCGCTGGCGCTGGCTGCTGGCTTGCAGCGGCCTGGCGATCCTGTTCTGCGCCGTCTCCTACGGGGCGGCGATCGTCGCCGGTGCCACGTTGGACGACCAGTCGAGCGGCGACGAGCACTGGGTGGGGTGGGGGAAGTTCCTCGCCCCGGCCATCGTCATCATCCTGCTGGTGCCGTTCCAGTCGGCGGCGGAGGAGTACGCGTTCCGCGGCTGGATGCTCCAGGCCGTGGGCTCCTGCACTCTGGAGAACGCCAGGAACCGCGTCGGACGCGCGTTCAGCGTCGTGTTCCGCACGCCGTGGCCGGGGATCGTCGTGGGGTCGGCCCTCTTCACGGCAGGCCACGGCTACACCGGCTGGGGGATCCTCGACATCTTCGCCTTCGGCGCGATCGCGGCATGGCTCGCGGTGCGCACCGGCGGGCTGGAGTCCAGCATCGCGCTGCATGTGTTCAACAACCTGGTGGCCTTCCTCGGGCCCGCGGCGGTCGGCGAACTCGACATCGAGCAGGGCGGCGTCCCCTGGCAGGTCGTCGCGGCGGACGTCGTCCCGATGCTGCTCTACGCCGCCGCCGTCGTGTGGCTGGCGCGGCGGATGCGGGTCCAGACCGTCACGGCGGGCGGCGGGGACGGCGAGGCGCCGGTGACGGCGGCCACGGAGCCCGTCCACGCCTCGTAGCGGCGTCCGGTCAGAGGACGCCCCATCCGGAGAGGGCGTCGACCAGGCCGGGTGTCAGGGGGAGGGCGTCGAGTTCTGCGGGCGCGACCCAGCGCGCGTCCTCGGCGTCGTCGCCCGCGCGGAGCGTCCCGCCGCACACGGTCGCCGTGTAGTCGTAGATCTCGTAGACGACGCCGCCGGGCCCGGGGCGCTCGACCGTCCCGGCCAGGGGGCCGACGAGGACGTCGAGGCCGGTCTCCTCCCTGAGTTCGCGGACGAGCGCCGCCGCGTCGTCCTCGCCGGGCTCGACCCGCCCGCCCGGGATGGACCACAGGCCCTCGCCCGGCGGGCGACCGCGCCTGACCAGCAGAAGCCGCCCGTCGCCGTCCCGCACGATCCCGCCCACGCAGCGCACTCGCATGACCCCATTTTGTCGCCACTTTTCCGTGGCGGGGGCCCGGCCGACCTTGACGAGCCGGGATCTGGCCGCGCAGGGTGGTTACTCATGAGGGCGGAGCCCACATGCCCGCGCTGCGGGGGACCTGTCAGCGCGCCGAACCTCTGGTCCAGCGACTGGAGTTGCGGCGTGCACGGCGCCGTACTGCCGAAACAGCCGTCCAGGCGGGCGGGCCCCGAGGGGCTGGCCGCCGTGCTCCAGGACGCGAGGGTCCCCGTCTGGACGCCCTGGCCGCTCCCGTCGGCGTGGCTCGTCACGGGGTTCGCCTCGGTGGGGGACGAGCGCTCGGGCGGGCGCGCGGCCGCCGTCGCGGCGTCCGGACCGGGACTGCTGCGCGGCCCCGCCGACATGGTCCTGATCGCCGAGGAGCCGGGGATCGGTCTCGGCGCCCACTACGCCGGGCTCGCGGGCCCCGATCCCGGAACCGGGTTCAACGGCGGCCCGCCGCACGTGAAGCTGGAGGTCGGAGGCCCCGCCGCGACCTGCGGGCAGACGGTGCCCATGTGGGCGGTCGGCGACCGCCCCGACCGCGCCGCCTACGTCGGCGAGGCGATGGGGAACTGGCTGTGGGCGGTGCTGTGGCCCGCCGACGCCGGGGTCCTCATGCTGGAGCGCCTGACCCTGCTCGACCTGCGCGAGCCGGGCATGGAGCTCGACCTGCCCTACGGCGCGCTCAGCCCCCGCCTTGACGGCTGAGCGGCGTCCCGCTGGTATGAGCACCATGCGGATAGACCTGCACTGCCACAGCAACGCGTCCGACGGCACCCGGGCCCCGGCCGAGGTCGTCCGGCGGGCGCGCGGCAACGGCGTGGACGTCGTCGCGCTCACCGACCACGACACGGTCGCGGGCTGGGACGAGGCCGCCGCGTCCCTGCCGGACGGGCTGGCCCTCGTCCCCGGCATCGAGCTGTCGTGCAAGGAGGGCGGCCGCAGCCTGCACATGCTCGGCTACCTGTTCGATCCCGGCGAGCCGGAGCTGGCCGCCGAGCTGGCCCGCATCCGCGACGACCGGGTGGTCAGGGCGCGCGGCATGGTGGAACGGCTCCAGGAGCTGGGCACCGGCGTCACGTGGGACATGGTCCGCGCGCTGGCGAGGGGCGAGGCGGTCGGGCGCCCGCACATCGCCCGCGCCATGGTGGAGGCGGGCGCGATCGAGACGGCCGACGAGGCGTTCACGTCCCGCTGGATCGCGCCGGGCGGCCGCGCCTACGTCGAGCGGTACGCGCTCGATCCCGAGCGGGCGATCGGGCTGGTCCGCGCCGCCGGGGGAGTGTGCGTCGTGGCGCACCCGCGGGCGCGCCGCCGCGGCTACGTGTTCGGGGACGAGGTGATCGAGCGGCTCGCCGCCGCCGGGCTCGCCGGGATCGAGACCGACCACCCCGACCACGCCCCCGAGGACCGCGCCCGCCTGCGCGACCTGGCCGCCGCGCTCGGGCTGGCCGTCACCGGCTCCAGCGACGACCACGGCGCGCTCACCGGCGACCGGATCGGCGCCGAGACGACCGCCCCGGAGGCGTTCGAGGCGCTCCGCGCCGCCGCCACCGGCGGTGATCTCCGTCTGCCCGACCGGGGCGGCGAATCACGGTAGGGTGCGAAGCGTGGACGCGCGCATCGAACAGGTGGTGACGTCGGGGACGCTGACCCTGGACGACACCGAGTACGACGTCGAGAACAACACCTACATCGTCGGCGACGACGACGAGGTCATCGTGATCGACCCGGCCAACGACGCCGAGGCCATCCTCAAGGAGGTCGGTGACCGCGAGGTCATGGCCGTCCTGCTGACCGACGGCAACGAGCACCGCCTCAGCGTGGTCCTCGAGGTCGCCGCGGCCGGCGAGGAGGACGAGGACAACTGGGCCCCGATCGCGCTGCACCGCGCCGACCGGCTGCTGTGGCGCGACTACTTCGGCCGCCTCGCCAAGGAGGAGGACGACGAGGACGACGCCAAGGCGCTGCGCTCCCTCGAACCCGACATCTGGCTGGAGGACGGCGGCGTCTTCGAGATCGGCGAGGCCCAGCTGGAGATCGTGCACACCCCGGGCCACACCCCCGGCAGCGTCTGCGTGATCAGCGAGCAGCTCGGCCTGCTGTTCTCCGGCGACACCCTGCACCGCGGCCGCCCCGGCTCGGTCGGCGGCGTCTACGAGGACCTGCGCAAGCAGCTCAACTCGATCGGCGCCCTGCTGACCCCGCTCCCGAAGGACCTGCGGGTCCTGCCCGCGCAGGGCGAGGAGACCACGGTCGGCGACGAGGACGCCCGCTGGGAGAGCTGGGGCTCCCTGGCGCAGGAGAACGACGACTGACCGGGCCTCGGGGGCCGTCCCCCAGGGGAGGATGGCGTAGTGGCTGAGCAGCTCGGGTTCGAGGGTATGCCCCAGCGGCTCTACACGTGCACGCCGTCGCGGCTGAACACGTGGCTCGACTGCCCGCGCCGGTACCGGATGACCTATCTGGATCGTCCGATGCCCCCCAAGGGGCCGCCGTGGGCGCACAACAGCGTCGGGGCGAGCGTCCACAACGCGCTGGCGGGCTGGTGGCGGCTGCCCGTCGACGAGCGCAGTCCCGAGGCGGCCGGGAGCCTGCTGGTCCGCGGCTGGCTGACCGACGGCTTCCGGGACGAGGCCCAGTCCGCGCAGTGGCGCGAGCGGGCCCGGGAGATGACGGAGCGGTACGTCGCGGGCCTCGACCCGTCCGACGAGCCGCTCGGCGTCGAGCGCACCGTGGCGACCCGCACCGACCGGATCGCGGTGTCCGGACGCATCGACCGGCTCGACGCGCGGGGCCCGGAGCTCGTCGTCGTCGACTACAAGACGGGCCGGCACGTCCTCACCGCCGACGACGCCCGCGGCTCGCTGGCGCTGGCGATCTACGCGGTGGCGGCGGCGCGCGTCCTGCGCCGCCCGTGCCGCCGCGTCGAGCTGCACCACCTGCCCTCCGGCGAGGTCGCGGTGTGGGAGCACACCGAGGAGTCGCTGGCCCGGCACATCCGGCGCGCCGAGCAGATCGCCGCCGAGGCCGCGTCCGCCGACGCGGCCTACCGCGAGCTCGCGGGCCCCGCGACGGGGAGCCGCGCCGCCGTGCCGAGGCCCCGCGAAGGGGAGGTCGACCACGGCCCGTACGACGAGCTGTTCCCGCCGCGTCCGGGGAACCTGTGCTCGTGGTGCGACTTCGCACGCCACTGCCCCGAGGGCCGCGAGGCCGCCCCGCGCAAAGAGCCGTGGGCGGCCCTCCCCGTGGACGCCCCCTAAGCCGGGGTGAGCGCGCGGCGGTCGGGCCAGCGGCGCGGGTCGCGCAGGCCGTACAGGCCCTTGCTCAGGTCGTAGCCGTCGGCCGCGAGCCGCTGCCGGGCGCGGTCCAGCATGTCGCGGGTGTTCTTGGCGAAGGCGTAGTCGTGCAGTCGCTCCGGTACCGAGTTCATGGCGAGCCGGAACGAGCGGAGCGCGGCCGTCACCGCGGGCTGGGGCACCTCGGGCAGGGACCCGTACATCTCGCGCGCCCAGTCCGGCAGGGAGTAGTAGCAGAGCGCGCCGAACGGGAAGTAGCCCGGCTTGCCGGGGGAGAGGAACCTCAGGTTGTCCGGCAGCGCCGGCCACATGAGGAACCGGACGGTCTCCGCCGCCTCCTCGGTGACCCGCAACCGGGGCCGCATCTCGGCGAAGAACGCCTCCATGTCGGCGACGCTGCCGGGGACGTCGTCGGCGTGCAGCCCGACGAGCGTCGCCGACTTGCGCTGCTCGTACAGGTACCGGTCGGCCATGGCGCCGGTCAGCGGCAGCCCGGCCCGCCGCGCCACCTCCAGGTAGGAGTACACCTCGGCGCAGTGCACCCACAGCAGCAGTTCGGGCTGGTCGAGCCGTTCCTTCCTCCCGGTGTCGTGGTTGAGGATGCGCAGGCTCCGGTGGATCTCCCGCACCCGGTACGCGGCCTCCTCGACCTCCTCCGGGCTGCCGAACGTGCCGAGCCCGACGAAGTCGGACGTCCGCTGGAGCCGTCCGAACGGGTCCTCGCGGAAGTTGGAGTTCTGCCAGACGCCCCACATCGCCATCGGGTGCAGCGCCTGGAGCATGAGGCTGCGCACGCCTCCGACCCACATGGACCGGTCGATGTGCACGCGCCACGTGACGCTCTCGGGGGGCTGGACGGTCGCCGGCATGTACACCTCCATGAGACAAACTGAAGTAAGTGTGTCATTACATCGGTGGGCTCGCGACACCGCCCCCGTGTTCTGGCCGAGATATACATAAAGCTTATATATAAAGCTGCTATGCTTCTGGCATGAGTCGCCAGGGCGCCGCGCACGGCGCTTCCGATGCCATCGGCTCGGCCCTCTACGGTCTGGCCATCAGGGCCGTGAGACGCCTTCCCCGCGACATGAGCCTGACGTCCGCCGCCACCTTGGCCACCCTGGACAGGACCGGCCCGCGACGGATCACCGATCTGGCGGTGGCCGAGGGCGTCACCCAGCCCGCGATGACCGTCCTGGTCCGAGTGATGGAGGAATCCGGGCTGGTCGAGCGGACGGGCGATCCGTCCGACAGGCGGGTCACGCTGGTGCGCCTGACCGAGGCCGGCGCGTCGTACGTCCGGACACGGCGCCAGGCGGGCGTCGACGCCTACGCGCGCTTGGTCGACGAACTCACCGGTGACGAGGTCGAGGCCTTGGCGGCGGCCCTTCCGGCGCTGCTGCATCTGGCAGAACTCGAAAGCCGCGCCCGGCAGGAGCCGGACCGGTGACCGCGTCCCAGGCTCATGGCCCGCCCATGAGCACTGCCCCGATACGTTCCGAGGCGCGTCTGCTCGTTCCCGCCCTGATCTTCGTCGCCCTGGTCGTGGCGGCGGTCGCCAGCCTCGGGACGCCGCTCATCACCAGCGTGGCGACCACGTTCAACGTCTCCCTCGACAGCGCGCAGTGGACGCTGACCATCGCCCTCCTCAGCGGCGCTGTCGCCACCCCCGTCCTCGGCCGGCTCGGCGCCGGCCCGCACCGGCGGGCCACGATTCTCGCCACGCTGGCGATCGTCGTCGTCGGCAGCGCGCTCACCGTGCTGCCGCTGCCGTTCGCCTGGCTGCTCGTGGGCAGAGCGGCCCAAGGCGTCGGACTCGGTCTCACGGCGCTGATGATGGGCGTGGCCCGCGACCATCTTCCCAAGGAGCGCGGCGCGGCCACGATCGCCCTGATCTCAGTGGTCTCCATCATCGGAGCCGGCGTCGGCTACCCGCTGGCCGCGCTGCTCGCCCAGTTCGGGGGACTGCGGGCCGCTTACGGCCTCGGCCTGCTCGTCACCACCATCGCATTCGTGACCGCGTGGCGCTCCATGCCCGCAGCTCCCGAAGGCCGCTCCGCTCACGTGAACGTGGCCGGTGCGCTCGTCCTGGCGGGTGGACTGCTCCTCGTCCTGTTCCTGGCCGGCGAGAGGAGCCTGTGGAGCCGGCACCTCGCCGTGGCGGGGACCCTTGCCGTCGCAGCCGTACTCCTGCTCTGCGTCTGGACCGTTTCCGAACTGCGAACCAAGACGCCACTGGTCGATGTTCGGGCGGTACGGCACCCGGCGGTCGCCGGGGCGAACATCGCCATGTTCGTCGGCGGGAGCGGCATGTACCTCCTGCTCACGCTCATCACCCGTTACGCGCAGACGCCGCACAGCGCCGGCTACGGCTTCGGCCTGACCACCTTCGTGGCGGGGCTGGTCCTCATCCCGTTCTCCGTGCTGGGGTTCGTCGCAGGCAAGCTCACGCCCCGGGTCCGCGAGCGGATCGACGGCCCCCTGCTCCTGGCCGGCAGCGCCGCCATCGTCGGCGGCGGGTTCGTCCTGTTCGCGGCGGCCCGGTCCAACCTGGCCGAACTGCTGGTGGCCATGGGCGTGCTGGGCTTCGGCGTCGGCGGTTTCTCGGCCGCGATGCCCGGCGTCATACTGGCCGTCACGCCCAAGAGTGAGACGTCGAGCGCCATGAGCTTCAACTACGTCGTCCGCAGTGTCGGGTACTCCCTGGGCAGCGCCATCGGCGGTCTGGTCCTGGCCGTCGGCACCGACGCCGGTCGCCTCTTCCCGACCGAGGGCGCCTACACCACCGCGGCGCTGGTCGGCGTCGCCGCGATGGCGATCACGACGATGACCAGCCTCGTCCTCGCCCGCCGGCGCCCACCCGAGACCAGTCCGACCGCAGCCCCAGCCGGTTGATCGAAGGTTGGGTGGGACGCAACACCCGTGAAGTAGGGCGGCCCCCGCATGCTGGATGCGGGGACCGTGGGTAGGGGTCGATCACGCCGCGGTCAGGCGAAGGCGGCGTGCACGATGAGTGCGGCGAGGAACGGCAGGACGGCGAAGCCCATGGCACTGATCGCGCACTGAAGGCAGCGGAACTTGGTGTGAACGATCACCCTCAGTTCCTCCGCCTCGGTGGCGGCCTGGGAGTCGCCCTCGGCCAGGATGGTCCCGAACCCGAGCCTTCCCCTCCGGGGGAATACGACCATCAGCAGGAAGACGGTCGACACGGCCAAGGCCAGGCCGGCGATGCACAGCAGAATGCTCTCTGCCGGCGACGCGTCCTGGACCTTGTCGTAGACGAAGGCGAGCCCTGCCAGGCTCGCTCCGGTGAGAAGGCTGACCTTGGAGTCGGCGAATGCCGTCTTGGCCCGCAAGGCATCGGGCGAGGACGGGGTGTTCTCGATTGCAGTCATGATGCTCCTAGAGCGGCTTTCGATTGACGGCTCCGTAAGGAGACGGGCCGGGCGCGGTGATCTCCGGCCAGGGAAGATGGTACAGAGCTTCCCAAGGCTGCGAGGCGGGGGGTGATCACCACGAACGAGATGTTTGTCTCGCCAAGGGAAAGGGCCGCGAGCCTGGTGTTCGGACCCAGCGGTCGATCCGGCGGCTTGGGCGCCGACCGGCGGGCGCGAGCCGAGCCGAAGCTGTGTTTCGGGGCTGGAATTCGGGCATGCTCCGGTGCCCGGCGAATTGCGCCCCGTGACGGACGGCTTTTCGCTCGTCGCACTGCGTGCGGCCTTCGCCGTGAAAGCGGTCAAGCGGGCATCGAAGGGGATGCCGGGCGCGGTACGCCGCAAACGCATGATGCCGGGCATGAGCGGGCTGAGAATGGCTGCGGCAGGCTCGAAAATGGTTCTTTGATGCCTGCTCCGGGCCCTTGACGCCGCGGACCAGGCTGCCTACAGTTCAGTAACTTACAGATTGATCTTGGAGTGGGCGGGGCCCCAGGCGGCGTCCGCACGCTCCGAGAATGGTCAGTCACGGCCTGACCGCATTCCCTCCATCCCGGGGCACGGCGTTCGATTCGGCGTGCCCGAAAACGGGATGCCCGGAAATGCGCGGGCCTTTCGCCGCCGCATTGGGGTGCACTGTGAGTTCTCGAATAGCGATCGTCGGCATGGCGTGCCGCTTCCCGGACGCCGCCACTCCCGAGGAGCTGTGGGACAACGTCCTGGCCGGGCGCCGCTCGTTCCGCCGCATCCCGTCCCAGCGGATCAGGCTGGAGGACTACTACAGCGCCGACCGCTCCGCGGCCGACCAGATCTACATCACCGAGGCGGCGCTGCTGCGCGACTGGGAGTTCGACCGCGTCAAGTTCAAGGTCGCCGGGTCCACCTACCGCAACGCCGACCTCACCCACTGGCTCGCGCTGGAGACGGCGGCGGAGGCGCTGGCCGACGCCGGGTTCCCCGAGGGCCGCGGCGCCCCGGGCGAGAGCACCGGCGTGCTCGTCGGCAACTCCCTCACCGGCGAGGGCATCCGCGCGGCGCAGATGCGGCTGCGATGGCCCTACGTGCGGCGCGTGGTGGCCGACGCGCTGAAGGGCGACGTGGAGACCGACCGCCTCGCGTCGCTGCTCGCCGACCTGGAGCACTCCTACAAGGCGCCGTTCCCCGTCCCGGACGGCGACTCCCTGGCGGGCGGCCTGTCCAACACGATCGCCGGGCGCATCTGCAACCACTTCGACTTCAACGGCGGCGGCTACGTCGTGGACGGCGCGTGCGCGTCGTCGCTGCTGTCGGTCATCACGGCGTGCAACTCGCTGCTGACCGGCGACCTGGACCTGGCGGTCGCGGGCGGCGTGGACATCAGCGTCGACGCCACCGAGCTGATCGGGTTCTCCCGCGCGGGCGCGCTCGCCGTCGAGGAGATGCGCGTCTACGACCAGCGGTCCGCCGGGTTCTGGCCCGGCGAGGGCTGCGGCATGGTCGTGCTGATGCGCGAGGAGGACGCGGTCGCGCGGGGCCACCGCGTGCGCGGCTTCATCGACGGGTGGGGCGTGTCCTCGGACGGGGCGGGCGGCATCACCCGCCCGGAGACCGACGGGCAGCGCCTGGCGCTCGACCGCGCCTACCGGCGCGCCGGGTTCGGCCCGGACGAGGTCGCCTACTTCGAGGGGCACGGCACCGGCACGGCCGTCGGCGACGCCGCCGAGCTGGAGACGCTGATCGAGGCGCGCCGCGCGGCCGGCGGGTCCGCGCCGCCCGCCGCGGTCGGCTCGATCAAGGCCAACATCGGGCACACCAAGGCCGCCGCGGGCGTCGCCGGGCTGATCAAGAGCGTGCAGGCGGTCGGCGCGGGCGTGCTGCCCCCGACCACCGGCTGCGAGCGCCCGCACCCGCTGCTGGACGAGGGCCGCGACGCGCTGCGCGTCCTGCGCAAGGGCGAGGCGTGGCCGGAGGGCGCGCCGCCGCGCGCGGGCGTCAGCGCGATGGGCTTCGGCGGCATCAACACGCACATGGTGGTCGAGGCGCCGCGGCCCTCGCGCCGCGCCCGCGTCGGCAACCGCACCCGCACCGTCCTCAACTCCCCGCAGGACGCCGAGCTGTTCGCGCTGGACGCCGACTCGCCCGCCGCGCTCGCCGAGCGGGCCACGGCGCTGGCGGCGGTGGCGGAGGCCGCCGCCCGGTCCGAGCTGCCCGACCTCGCCGCGCACCTGGCCGGGGGGTGGCGCGGCGGCCGTGGCGCGCCGCCGTCGTCGCCGGAGCCCCGGCGGCGCTCGCGGACGCCCTGCGCCACGTCGCCGAACTGGCCGGCGAGGCGACCGGGTCCGCGGGCGAAGGGGCCGTGCGGCACATCGACCCGGCGGCCGGCGTGTTCGTCGGCGGTCCGGGCGAGCGGCCCCGCATCGTGCTGCTGTTCCCCGGCCAGGGGTCGGGCACCCGCTCGGACGGCGGGGCGCTGCGCCGCCGCTTCGAGTCCGTGGAGGAGCTGTACGAGACGGCCGCGCTGCCCGTCGGGGCCGACCAGGTCGAGACCGCCGTCGCCCAGCCGCGCATCGCGACCGCCTCGGCCGCCGGGCTGCGGGTGCTGTCCGCGCTCGGCGTGGAGGGCGCCGCCGCGGTGGGGCACAGCCTCGGCGAGATCACCGCGCTGCACTGGGCCGACGCCCTCGACGAGGACGCGCTGCTGCGGATCGCGGCGGCGCGCGGCGCGACGATGAGCGAGCTGGCGGCGGACGACGGCGCGATGGCGGGCATCACCGCCGACGCCGAGACCGTCGCCGGGCTGCTCGACGGCGCGGACGACGGCGTGGTCATCGCTGGCCACAACGGCCCCAGGCAGACCGTGGTCTCCGGCCCGGCGGACGGGCTGCTGCGGGTCATCGGCCGCGCCACCCGGGCCGGGCTCCAGGCCGTCCGGCTGCCGGTGTCGCACGCGTTCCACTCGCCGCTGGTCGCGCCCGCAGCCGAGGCGTTCGAGGCCCGGTTGCGCGGCGAGCCGCTCGCGCCGGCGCGCCGCCCGGTGTTCTCCACGGTGACCGGCGCGGCGCTGCCCGCCGCGCTGACGCCGGAGGAGCTGCGCGCCCTGCTGCGCGAGCAGATCACCGCCCCCGTCCTGTTCGCCGAGGCCCTCGGTGCCGGCGCCGAGAGGTCGGATCTGCTCATCGAGGTCGGGCCGGGGCAGGTGCTCACGCACCTCGCCCGCGAGATCACCGGCGTGCCCGCCGTCGCGACGCGCACCGACGAGGACTCCCTGGCCGGGCTGCTCGGGGCGCTCGGCGCCGCGTTCGCCGTCGGCGCGGACGTGCGGGTCGGGGAGCTGTTCGCCGACCGGCTGGTCCGGCCGTTCGACCCCGAGACCGAGCCGGTGTTCATCTCCAACTTCTGCGAGATCGTGCCCGAGGTGGACGCGGCGCTGCTCGCCGACGCCGCCGCCCGCGCCGCCGTGCCGGGCGCCGGGGCCGGTGCCGCCTCCGGGGACGGCGTACCGGCCGAGGTCGGGACCGACGACCCGCTGCTGCTGATGCGGACGCTGGTCGCGCGCCGCGCCGAGTTCCCGCTCGACGCCGTCCAGGCCGACAGCAAGTTCCTGGACGACCTGCACCTCAGCTCGATCGTCGTGTCCGAACTGGTCGGCGAGGCCATGCGCACGCTGGACCTGGCCGAGACCGCCGCCCCCACCGGCTACGCGACCGCCACACTCGGGCAGGTCGCCGAGACGCTCCGGGAACTGGTCGCGACCGGGGGCGCCGGGGAGGACGACGCCGAGGCCGCCGCCGCCAGGATCGTCCCGCCCGGGGTCGGTCCTTGGGTGCGGGCCTTCGCGGTGGACCGGCGGGAGACGGCGGCGCCCGGACGGGTCGCCCCGCGCGCCGCGGGCTCCTGGCGGGTCGTCGGGGACCACCCCGCGGCCGGGGCGCTGCGCGAGGCGCTGGAGGCGGCGGAGTTGGGGGAGGGCGTCCTGGTCGTCGTCCCCTCCGCCGCGGACCGGCTCGCGGCGCTGCGGGCGGGCGCGGACGCCGTCCTCGCGGGCAAGGACGTGACGCGCTGCGTCGTCGTCCAGGACGGGCCGGGTGCGGCAGGGTTCGCCAAGACCCTGCACCTGGAGGCGCCCTGGGTGGCGACCACCGTGGTGACCGCCGACCTCGGCGATCCCGCGACCCCGGCGCTGGTCGCGGCGGACGCCGCCGCGACGGGCCGGTTCCGCGAGGTGATCCACGACGGCGCGCGCCGCGAGCCCGTGCTCGCGCCGGTCGAGCCGCACGGCACCGACCTGCCGCTCGGCCCGGACGACGTGCTGCTCGTCACCGGCGGCGGCAAGGGCATCTCCGCCGAGTGCGCCCTTGCCCTGGCCCGCGAGAGCGGCGCCCGGCTCGCCCTGGTCGGGCGGTCCGACCCGGCGGGCGACGCGGAGCTGACCGCCAACCTCGAACGCATGGAGGCCGCCGGGGTCGCCGCCCGCTACCTGCGCGCCGACGTGACCGACGCCGCCCGGGTCGCCGAGGCCGTCGCCGAGGCGGAGGCCGCGCTCGGCCCGGTCACGGCCGTCCTGCACGGCGCGGGCGGCAACGTCCCGAAGCTGCTGGAGGAGCTGACCGACGACGACTACGCCCGCACCATCGACCCCAAGGTCGCGGGCCTGGAGGCCGTCCTCGCGGCCGTCGACGCCGCCCGCCTGCGGCTCGTCATCACCTTCGGGAGCATGACCGGGCGCGCCGGGCTGCGCGGCGAGGCCCACTACGCCGTCGCCAACGAGTGGCAGAGCGACCTGGTCGAGCGGCTCGCCGCCGAGTTGCCGCACTGCCGGTTCCGCGCCGTCGAGTGGTCGCTGTGGTCGGGCGTCGGAATGGGGGAGCGGCTCGGCTCGGTGGAGAACCTGTCCCGCGCCGGCGTCACCACGATCACCCCGGAGCAGGGCGTCGCGATGCTGCGCGACCTGGCCGCCGACCCGGGCGCGCCCGTCGTCGCGGTCGTCACCGGGCGGTTCGGCGAGATGCCCACCGTGTCGTTCGGCGCGGACGAGCCGCCGCTGCTGCGCTTCCTGGAGCGGCCGCGGGTGAGCTACCCCGGCATCGAGCTGGTCGCCGACTCCGATGTGGGCTGGGGCAGCGACCCCTACCTCGCCGAGCACGTGTTCGGCGGCGGGACCGAGGCCGTCCTGCCCGGCACGGTCGGCATGGAGATCATGGCGCAGGCCGCCGCCGCGCTGCTCGGCCTGGACGTCGCGTCCGGTGCCGCGCCCGTCCTCACCGACGTGGAGTTCCTGCGGGCGATCGCGGTCGCCGAGGACGCCACCGTCACCGTCCGGGTCGCCGCGCTGCGCACCGGCCCCGGCAGCGTCGCGACGGTCGTGCGGTGCAGCACCACCGACTTCAGGGTGGACCACTTCCGCGCCGTCTGCGAGACGCCCGCCGCCGCGCCCAAGGGCAGCGGGCTCGTCCGGCCGGAGAACGCCGCGCTGCCGCCCATGGCGATCGACCCGCAGACCGAGCTGTACGGGCCGATGCTGTTCCACGGGCCCCGGTTCCGGCTGATGGGCGACATCCGGCGCGCCGACGCCAGGCACGTCACCGCCCGGCTGCTGCCCGACACCCGCGTGGACTGGTTCGGCCGCTACCTGCCGGACCGGCTGCTGCTCGGCGACCCCGCCGCCCGCGACGCCTACATGCAGCCGCTCGCCCTGTGCGCCCCGACCGTCCTCGCGATCCCGGCGGGCGTGCGGCGGCTCGTCCCCGGGCCGCGCGCGGGCGCGACCGCCGCGTTCGTCCACGCCCGCTACCGGCTTGACGAGGACTGCTGGGACATGGAGGTCACCGACGAGGACGGCGAGCTGATCGAGACCTGGGAGGGCTTCACGACCCGGATGGTGGAGAAGTTCCCGCTGCCCGCCGGCTGGGTGCCCGCCCTCCTCGGCCCCTACGTCGAGCACGCCCTCGTCGCGTTCGGCCTCACCGGCCGGGTCGTGGTCGACTCCGACCCGGAGGGCGCGTCCCCGGACGAGGCGGCCGAGCTCGCCGTCCGCCGGCTGCTCGGCGGCGGCGTCACCCTGCGCCGCGGCCCGGACGGCAGGCCGGAGGCCAGTACCGGTGCCGCCGTGTCGATCGCGCACAGCGCGGGCGTCACCCTGGCGTCCAGTACGCCGGGCTGCGACCTGCGCCTGGTCACCTCCCGGGACCGCGAGGAGTGGGCAGGGCTGCTCGGCGCGGACGGCCTCGCGCTCGCCGACGCGCTCGACGAGGAGTTCGACACCGCCGCGACCCGCATGCAGGCGGCGGCGGAGTCGGCGGCCGGAGCGGCGCTCCCCGCCGGGACGCGGTTCACCGTCCACTCCACCCACGAGGACGGCTGGGTGGTGCTGGCCGCCGGGGACGTCCGCGTGGCCACCATGGCGACCGGCGTCCGCGGCGTCGCCGAACCCGTCGTCCTGGCCGTGCTGAGCGAGGAGGCGCCCGCGTGAAGGGCTTCGAGTACCGGCACGTCGTCACCATCGAGGACACCGACCTGCTGGGCAACGTCAACTACGTCAACTACATCAGCTGGCAGGGCCGCGCCCGCGAGCTGTGCCTGCGCGAGTACACCCCCGACGTGGTCGCCGGGTTCGGGGACGGCGTGCGGCTGCTCACCGTGAGCTGCCAGTGCGAGTACCTCCGCGAGCTGACGATCTTCGACGAGGTGGCCGTGCGGATGACGCCCGGCGAGGTCGGCCAGACCCAGATGACCATGAAGTTCGAGTACTGGCGGCAGCGCTCCGACGGCGAGGAGCTGGTCGCCACGGGCGAGCAGCGCGTCGCCTGCGTCCGCCCCGGCCCCGGCGGCGACATGGTGCCCGCCCGCCTCCCCGAGTCGATGCGCCGCCTGGTCGACGCCGTGACCGCCGGCCGCCGCTGAGAGGAGAACGACCATGCAAGGCGTGTCCGCTACGGCCCGCTGGACGGCCGCCGCCCGCGCGGTGGAGACCCGCCGCTCCGACGCCCTGTTCACCGACGAGCTCGCCGAGGCGCTCGCCGGGCCCGAGGGCTTCGCCCGCTGGGAGCGCTACGACAACCCCGGCACGACCGAGTTCCTCGCCATCCGCACCCGCTGGCTGGACGAGGTGGTCGCCCGTTCGCCGCTGCCCCAGGTCGTCCTGGTCGCGGCGGGCCTGGACACGCGCTCGGTCCGGCTGCGGTGGCCGGACGGGACCGTCCTGTACGAGCTGGACCATGCCGACCTCGTCGAATGGAAGGACAAGCGGCTCGCCGAACTCGGCGCCCGGCACCGCTGCGAGCGGCGCGCCGTCGGCGCCGACCTGACCGGCCCGTGGGACGAATCGCTCCGCGCCGCCGGCTGGGACCCGTCCGTCGCCACCCTGTGGATCGTCGAGGGCCTGCTGTTCTACCTGGCCGAACGGGACGCCCGGACGCTCCTGGAGCGCCTGGCGTCCCTGTCGGCTCCCGGCAGCGTGCTGGCCGGCGACCTGATCGCCCACCAGTCGATGATCAGCGAGTTCACCCGGGAGGGCCTGGCGCGCCTGCGCGCGGACGGCTGCCCCTGGCTGTGGGGGACCGACCAGCCGGAGGAGTTCCTGGACTCCTGCGGCTGGCCGGACTCCGAGGTCCGGCTGCCGGGCGAGGACGGCGCCTCCTACGACCGCTGGCCGTGGCCGCCCCTGCCCCGCGGCACGCTCGGCCTCCCGATGAACTACCTGTTCACAGCGACTCGTCCCGCATGACCTCCAGGTTCAGGAACCGCGGGCCGTCGGTGCACAGCGCCTCCATCTCCCCGGCGATGTGCCGGGTCTCGGGCAGGTCGCTGTTGCGCATCGCCTCCTCGTAGGAGGGGAACTCGACGATGTCGACGTAGTGGGCCGGGTCCTCGCGGTCATGGGTGTGCAGCTCGTGCGTCGCGGTGCGCTTGCCCTGGCTGGCCTTCGCCCACTCGTCGAACAGGCTCTCCAGCTCGTCCTGGCGGTCGGTCCGGTAGTCGATGATCTGTACGAAGCCCATACGGCTCAACCCCCGACCGTCGCGCGCTCGTCCTTGAGGTGGGTGCGGATCTCCTCCCGGAGCTCCGGGGTGTCGTCGTGCCGGTGCACCGAGGCGGCGTGCTCGGCGGCCGCGCGGACGACCTCGTCCTCCTCGCCGCTGATGGTGAGCGTGCAGCCCGACTCGCTCGGCATGTCCCTGCAGTCGGCGACCTTGCGCATGCTTCCCCCTCGCCGGCCCGGCGCCCGCACGCGAGGTCACGCGCGGCGCTCCGTCCGGCTGTCGTTCCCGCCGCACCGTCACATCCTTACAATCCACTCTAACCGGTGCATATCCCCACGTCAGGGGGAAGATGTCCGACACGCGGTGTACGGTGACGCCTCCAGCGACGAGAGGGATGTGCCGATGGACTGGGTCGAGTCCGGAGGGGGGCCGCTGCTGGCCGCGCCCGCGTCGCAGCTCGCCCGCTGGGAGGGCTCCACCGACGACGAGGGCCCCGTCGAGAGCTGGGGCGACTACGGGCGCGCGTGCGCGGTCGAGGGCTACATCGGGCTGGTCGGCGTCGGGGCCGGGCAGGGCCTCGTCCTCGGCGACGAGCCCGCCACGACGACCTACCTGCCCGACGAACGCCTCTTCGTGCGCTGGGCGGCGGCCGACTCCGAGGCCGAGCTGGTCGAGGCGGCCAGGAAGGCCGTCCACGACGTCGCGTGGGAGGAGGAGCTCGGCTGGGACGTCGACGGCCCCGTCGTCCTGTTCGACTCGGCCTGGCCCGGCGCGACCCCCGAGCCCGGCAACCACCTGAACATCGACCTGGCCCCCGGCAGCTACCGCGTGCGTGCCGCCTACGCGCGCGACGAGCGCACCTGGATGATCCTCGTGCACCTCCACCCGGTGCCCTAGCCGGCCATCGCCGCCAGGCGGCGGGCGAGCCTCGCCGCGGCCTCCCGCAGCTCCGCGGGCTCCAGCACCTCCGCCTCGAAGCCCAGCCTGACGACCTGCACGGCGAGCCAGTCCAGGTCCGCCCCGCCGACGACGAGGACGCACCAGCCGTCGCGGTCGTCCTCGACCCGCCCGACCTGGGGCGGGATCAGCTCCCGCACCTCGCCCGCCCGGGCGTGCACCCGGATCCGCGCGAGATGCCGGTACGGCGCCTCGGTCACGGCGCTCTGCACGTAGGCGACCGGGTCCGGATGCTCCCTCGGCCGGAACCGCCAGGTCGTCGCCACCGCCGCGCGCATCCGGTCCAGCCGGAAGGTGCGCCAGTCGCCGCGGTCGACGTCCCACGCCATCAGGTACCAGCGGCGCCCGGTGGCGACCATCCGCACGGGCTCGACCGTGCGCTCGGCCTCCCCGCCGCCGCGTCCGGGGTAGCCGAACCGGACCCGCACCCCGTCGCGGCAGGCCCGCGCGAGCGTCACCAGCAGCTCCGCGTCGATCTCGACCCCCGGCCCGACGAGGGTCTCGGTGGCGCCGTGCACCGCCCGCACCTCGGCGCGCAGCCGGGGCGGCATGACCTGGTCGAGCTTGGCCAGCGCCCGCAGCGCCGCCTCGCCCGCCCCGGCGACCGTGCCGCCCGACGCCATCCGCAGCGACACCGCCGTCGCGATCGCCTCCTCGTCGTCGAGGAGCAGCGGCGGCAACCGGGTGCCCGCCCCCAGCCGGTAGCCGCCGCCCACGCCCGCCGTCGCGTGCACCGGGTACCCGAGCGCGCGCAGCCGCTCCACGTCGCGCCGCACCGAGCGGTCGGTGACGCCCAGCTCGGCGGCGAGCGCGGCGGCGGTCCAGGACGTCCTGCGCTGGAGCAGCGCCAGCAGCCGCAGCACCCGCTCGGTCGTCCCCTCGACGCTCACGCGTGCATCGTCCCATGAAACACGGACCGAACCTGTCCGCTATTGCCGCGACACTGCCCCCATGACCGAGACGTGGAACCCACTGCTCCGGGACCAGATCACCTGGCACTGGGACAACCAGCTTCGTCCGCGCCTCAGCGGACTCACCGACGAGGAGTACTTCTGGGAACCGGCGCCCGGGTGCTGGAGCGTGCGCCCGCGCGGCACCGGCACCGCCCCCGTGCGGGCCGGCTCCGGCGCTATGACCCTCGACTTCGCGATGCCGCCACCCGACCCGGCCCCGCTCACCACGATCGCGTGGCGGCTCGCGCACGTGATCGTCGGCGTGCTGGCCATGCGCAATGCCTCCCACTTCGACCACCCGCCCACCGACTACGAGTCGTTCGAGTACGCCGGGACGGCGAAGGAGGCGCTGGCCCAGCTCGACGCGGAGTACGCGAAGTGGCTGGCCGGGGTCGAATCGCTCGGCGAATCCGGCCTCGCCCGCCCGTGCGGGGAGGCCGAGGGCCCGTACGCCGAGCATCCTCTGGCAGCGTTGGTGCTGCACATCAACCGGGAGCTGATCCACCACCTGTCCGAGGTGTGCCTGCTCCGCGACCTCTACACGCACACCCGACGGGAGGCGAGCTGACATGGCCCGCGACGTACAGATCACCTTCGACTGCGCCGACCCGGCCGCGCTGGCCGCCTTCTGGGCCGAGGCCCTCGGCTACCAGGTGCAGGACCCGCCCGCCGGCTTCGCGTCATGGGACGAGGCCCTGGAGGCGATGGGCGTCCCACCGGAGAACCGCAACGACGCCTCGGCCGTGGTCGACCCCGAGGGCGCCGGACCTCGGATCTTCTTCCAGCGCGTCCCGGAGGGCAAGCAGGTCAAGAACCGCGTGCACCTCGACGTCCGAGGCGCCCCCGGCCTGGAGGGCGACGCGAGGATGGCCGCCCTGGAGACCGAAGCCGAGCGCCTGGCGGCCCGCGGCGCCACCCGCGTCCAGCGCCACGACCCGAAGCCCCCGCTCGACGCCGGCCACATCCTGATGACCGACCCCGAAGGCAACGAGTTCTGCCTCGACTGACCCCCTAGGGGAGGGCCAGGCGTCGAAGAATCCCTGGGAAGGCCGACTCGACTCCGGCGCCGCCGCAGGACGCGCGCCGTCAGCCGCAAAGGGGACCTGCGCAAATAATGAAGGCCCGGCATCGCCGGGCCTTCATTGCTGCTATCGAACCCCGAACTTCTCAGGGCTCGACTCTCGCCGGCCGTAGAGGCCGGCTGTTGTGCGATGGCGGGGCCTGTACCGCCCCACCATCGCGAGACATTCAGGCTGTCACGCTTTGTACCACGAGCCCCAGGGCTTCGCGTCCCCGCAGCTGCAGACCGCTCGCGTCCGCTCCATCGTCTGGAGCCCGTCTGTGTGGTTCGGGACGATCTTCCTATCGATCTCGATGGTGCTGTACCGGTGGACGTGCTGCTGCTCGTTCTTGGCCATGTACCACCCCTAGGTCTTTCGTTCGAACGCTCGCCGAGCGAGGTAGCCCAGTCTTTGGTGACTGCGCCAATGACGATTATGTGGATCTGCATTCATAGTGCAAGTCCAATAGAGGGTGACGAATGCCATAAGCCAGATATTTATCACCTAATGGCAAGCAAAGGCGCTTAATGAGAAAGAACCACTCTTTTGTTAACTTGGAATATAAAATACATTGTTTGAGGTGATTGTCGCCAAGGCAGGGCTGTAATGGCCCCGGCTCGCCGTTGTCCGTCTGCGGCGCCCATGGGACGGCGGTGGAGTGGTGATCAAGGCGGTCGGCCCCTGGGTGCCGCCGGCGCACGGTGCGCGATCAACTGCCTCCGCGCCGTGGACCGTCCGCTGACCACGTCTCCCAGGGGGCGGCGATCGGCCTCGGAATGCTGGCCGCCCATGGATGAGGCATCGCATCGGGATCTTCTGTGGCGTCTTAACCGGTAATATCGGCCATTCGGTGGCACAGGGGGCAACTGACCCGGTCATGCCGACAAAGTGCACCATTCCGGGACGACGGGAGCGGGAGTGTGTCGCCATTGGACGCCAGGGTTCGGGTCCGGATGACCGCGCGGTCGATCGACGAGCCGAACCGCACGTCGAGCAACCTCGAGCTGTTATTCGACCTCACGTTCGTCGTCGCGGTCGCGGCCGTCACGGCCCAGTTCTCCCACCACATCGCCGACGGACGCGGTCTCGCCGGGCTCGTTCCGTTTCTGCAGATCTTCTTCGCCGTGTGGTGGGCCTGGATGAACTTCACCTGGTTCGCGTCGGCCTACGACACCGACGACGTCGCCTACCGGCTGCTGACCATGGTGCAGATGGGCGGGGTCCTGGTCCTCGCCGCGGGTGTCCCGGCCGCGGCCGAGCACCCCGACTACCGTGCCGTCGGGGTCGGCTACCTCATCATGCGGGTCGCCCTGGTCGCGCAGTGGCTGCGGGTCGCCGTCGAGGACCCGCCGGGTCGCCGCGCCGCGCTGCGGTATGCCGCCGGCATCGGCGTCGCGCAGGCCGGCTGGCTCGTCTGGCTCGCCACGGCGCAGGCGGGCGGCTTGGCGGCGTCGCCCCAGCTGGCGTTCTTCGTCGGTCTGGCCGCACTGGAGCTGGCAGTGCCTCGGTGGGCGGAACGCCCGGCCTCCATCAACTGGCACCCGCACCACATCGCCGAACGCTACGGCCTGTTCACGCTCATCCTTTTCGGAGAGAGCGTCTACGCCGCGACCAACGGGGTGAGGGGAGCGTTCGAGAGGGCCGAGGCGATGGGGCCCCTCATCGTCGTCGCGGGAGGCGGCCTCATCCTGCTGTTCGCTCTCTGGTGGCTCTACTTCCTCGCTCCCGCGGGGGAAGGGCTCAGCGAGCGTCGTCACCTTTCCTTCCTGTGGGGATACGGGCATTACGGCGTCTTCGCCAGCCTTGCCGCCCTCGGTGCCGGACTCGAGGCCGCGGTCGAGCAGATCGGCGACCACGTTCGGGCCGCGCCCGTCGGCGTCTGCTACGCCGTCGCGATCCCGGCCGCGCTGTGCGTCGTGCTCCTTTGGACGATCTATACGCCGATCCTGGGCGAGCCCCTCTTCCATCCCGCCGTGGTGGTGTGCGGCGTCATCGTCGTCCTGATCCTGCCCCCGGCGGCCTCCCGGACCGGAGCGCCCGCGGTCGTCGCGGCGATCGCGACCGTCTGCGTCCTGACGGCCATCCTCGCGATCGTCTTGAGCGGCCGCAGATCCCCGCAGCGGGAAGGCAGGACGGTGCTCAAGACCGAGGACGGGATCCGGTAGGCCGGGAACGGCTGCCTTGGCGGACGAGGCCGAGCGCCTGGGCCGGCGCAAGGGCGGCATGATTGGGGGATGCGGTCTTGGTGGGGTTGGGGGGATTCGGGTAGTGCGGTCGTGGGGGCGGAGCGGGCGGCGCTCGTAGGGCGGGTGGCCTCGCTGTTGCCGGGGGCCGAGCTCGTCGACCATCCGCCTCCCCCGGTCGGTGAGCTGGGGGTGGGGGCGCCGCGGGTCGCGGCGCCCTCGGCGATCGCCGATCTCTGCTCGGACGAACCCGTCGATCGGCTCGGGCACGCGCGAGGCAAGGCGTTCCGGGACGTCGTCCGCAACCTCATGGGCGAGGTGGGACGGGTCCCCGACCTGGTGGTCCGGCCTCGGGCCGAGCGGGATGTGGCCGACGTGCTGGACTGGTGCACCCGCGCCGGGATCGCCGTCATCCCCTACGGCGGCGGCAGCTCGGTCGTCGGGGGCGTCGAGCCGCGGCTGGACGGGGAACACGCCGGAGTGGTCAGCCTCGACCTCGGACGGCTCGCCGACGTGGTCGAGGTCGACGCCGCGGCCAGGGCCGCCCGGATCCAGGCGGGAATCCACGGCCCCGCGCTGGAGGACCGGCTGCGGCCGCACGGGCTGACCCTGCGGCACTTCCCGCAGTCGTTCGAGTTCTCCACCCTCGGCGGATGGCTGGCCACCCGCGCGGGCGGCCACTACGCCACCGTGCTCACCCACATCGACGACCTGGTGGAATCCCTGCGCGTGGTGACGCCGGCCGGGGTGAGCGAGTCCCTCCGGTCGCCCGGGTCGGGTGCGGGCCCGTCCCCCGACCGGCTCTTCCTGGGCTCCGAGGGGACGCTCGGGGTCATCACCGAGGCGTGGATGCGGCTCCAGGAGCGGCCGCGGTGGCGCGCGGGGGCGTCGGTGCTGTTCGCCCGGTACGAGGAGGCCGTGGGCGCGACGCGGGCGCTGGCGCAGTCCGGGCTGAATCCGGCCAACTGCCGTCTCCTGGACCCGATGGAGGCGCTGCTCAACGCGGGCGCCGACTCACCGGGCGGCGTGCTCGTGCTGGGCTTCGAGTCCGCCGACCACCCGGTGGACGCGGCCCTGGAGCGGGCGCTGGAGCTGTGCCGCGACCACGGGGGAGAGCCGCAGCCGCGTGCGGCGCGGGACGCGGCCGAGACCTGGCGCGCGGCGTTCCTGCGCATGCCCTACCAGCGCGACGCCCTCGCCGCCCACGGGATGATCGTGGAGACGTTCGAGACCGCCTGCACCTGGGGCGCGTTCGCCGAGCTGCGCGAGGCGGTCATGGCGGCGGCGCGGGAGGCGATGCGGGCCGCCGGCGCCGAAGGCGTGGTGACGTGCCGGTTCACCCACGTCTATCCGGACGGCCCCGCCCCCTACTTCGGCGTCTACGCGAGCGGCCGGTGGGGCTCCACCGTGGCCCAGTGGGACGAGATCAAGGCGGCCGTCTCCGAGGTGCTGTCGGACCGCGGGGCCACGATCACCCACCACCACGCCGTGGGACGCGACCACCGCCCCTGGTACGACCGGCAGCGCCCGGACCCGTTCGCCGCGGCCCTGCGCGCCGTCAAGTCCACCCTGGACCCCGGCGGCGTCCTGAACCCCGGAGTCCTGATCGACCCCTCCTGAACGGCGGCACGGCGCGGCCGCCACCAGCGGCGCGCTGGTCGCCCTCCTGAGCGCGCAAGGAGCCTTAGGCCGGCTCGCCGACGTCGCGGGCGATCCACGCCGGTGTGTCGAAGCGGACCGGCTGCGCGCCCGCCAGGGCTCTGAGGTGGTCTTCGAGCCGCTCCAGCTCGGCCGCGCCGATCCGCTGCGCCCACTGGTCGCGGAGCTCCTCGAAGATCGCCTCACCCTGGCGCAGCACGTCGAAGCCGAGTTCGGTCACCCGAAGGCGCTTGCGGCGGGCGTCGCGCGGGTCGGTGTCGCGGGTGACGTACCCGCGCTCCTGCAGGACGGCGATGGTCCTCGCGGCCGACTGCTTGGTGATCGACAGGCGGCGGGCCAGCTCCGAGGCGCTGTCGGCGCCGGCGGCGATGGCCCGTATGGCGAAGTCGTGAACAGGACGCACGTCCTCGTGGCCGCGGTCGGCCAGCTCGGCGGTGGCGGCGTCCACGAGCGTGCGGAAGCCCCCGAGCAGCAGCAGCGCGAGATCAGCGCCGGAACGAGACATGCGAGAAGGATATGACCGTGGACAAAAGACAGCCTGCCTGTCTATATTGGACAGCCAGGCTGTCGAAATGAGGAGAGACATGGCCACCGCACCAGCGGGCCTCACCGTCCCCGAGATCACCCACCACCGCGCCCACGTCAACGGGGCGACCCTGCACTACGCCGCCGCCGGGACCACCGGGTCCCCGGTCCTGCTGGTCCACGGGTTCCCCGAGACCTGGAGGGCCTTTCGCAAGCTCATCCCCCTGCTCGCCGGCGGCCACCGGGTCTTCGCCGTGGACCTGCGCGGCTTCGGTGACTCCGACACCGCGCCGGGCGACTACGACAGCAGGACCTCGGCCGAGGACCTGCACCAGCTGATCGCGCACCTCGGCCTCGGCCCGGTCCATCTGACCGGGCAGGACATCAGCGGCGCGGCAGCCTTCCGGTTGGCCGCCACCCACCCGGAGGACGTGCTCAGCCTCACCGCGATCGAGACGGGCCTCCCCGGCTTCGGCTGGGAGATGCTGGCCGACGTCGCTCACGGCGGCGCCTGGCACATCGGTCTCCTCGCCGCGCCGGGCATTCCCGAGATGCTTCTGGCCGGCCGCGAGCGCGAGTTCCTCGCGCAGTACGCGTTCCCGTCCATGACCGCCGTCGCGGGCGCGGTCACCGATGCCGACATCGACGACTTCGCCCGCGCCTACGCGCGCCCGGACGGCTGGCGCGGCGCGACCGGCATCTACCGGTCGCTGCTTCGAGAAGGGCCCGAGCTCAAGGCGCTCGCCGAGTCCCCCGGGCTGAACGTGCCCGTGCTCGCGATCGGGGCCGGCGGCGGCGCGTTCACGGCCAGGAGCATGTCCCAGGTCGCGTCGGCAGGGGTCAGCTCCGTCCAGCTCGAAGGCGTCGGCCACTACGCCGCGTTGGAGGCCCCCGAAGAGCTGGCGAAGGCCGTCCTCGACTTCGTCGACGACATCGACGCCGCCTAGAAGACTGCTGAAGATCTTGGGGTTTTGGTCCCGCCGCGGATGCGGCGGGGCCAGTGTGTTGTGGTGTGGTGATGGGTGAGTGGGCCGGGGAGACGGTCGGTCCGGATGTGTGGGAGACGTGCCGGGAGCTGATCCCAGCGGGGAGCGTGTTCGCGTTCCTGGCCGAGCACCGTGGCGCGTTGTTCCCGGCGGTGATGTTCGCGGACATGTATCCGTCGGCGAACGGGCGGCCGTCGATGCCGCCGCAGATCCTGGCCGCGGCGATCACTTTGCAGGCCCTGCACGGGCTGTCGGATTCTGAGACGGTGCAGGAGTTGCGGTGTGACCTGCGCTGGAAGGCCGCGTGCGGGCTGGGCCTGCACGACACCGCGTTCGATGCGTCGCTGCTGGCCTACTTCCGCCGTCGGCTGGCACGCTCGGCCCGGCCCGACCGGATCTTCGAGGCCGTGCGGGAGGTGGTGCGGGCGACCGGGGTGCTCACCGGCAGGCATCGCCGTGCGCTGGACTCCACGGTGCTGGACGATGCGGTCGCCACCCAGGACACCGTCACCCAGTTGATCGCCGCCGTCCGCTCAGTGATCCGCCATGTCCCCGGGGCGGCCGAGGTGGCCGCGGCGGCGTGCACCGCCCACGACTACACCGACCCGGGCAAACCGCGCATCGCCTGGAACGACGAGCAGGCCCGCGCCGAGCTGGTGGACGCCCTGGTCACCGACGCGCTCAGGTTGCTGGGGCACCTGCCCGAGCAGGAACTGGGCGAGCGGGCCGCGAACGCGGTGGGCCTGCTGGCCCTGGTCGCCGGGCAGGACGTCGAACCGGCCGAAGGGTCCGACGGCCGCGACGGGCGCTGGCGCATCACCGACGGCACCGCCCCGGACCGGGTGATCTCGACCGTCGACCCCCAAGCCCGGCACGTCCACAAGACCCGCAGCCACCGCCAGGACGGCTTCAAAGCCCACCTGGCCGTCGAGCCCGAAACCGGCCTGTTCACCGCGGTGGCCCTGCGGCCCGGCGCCGGGGCCGCCCACCACGAGGCCCTCGTCGGCCTGGACCTGCTCGCCGGCGAGGACACCCCGGTGCAGGTGTTCGGCGACACCGCCTACTCCACCGGCCAGGCCCGCCACGCCCTCACCGCCGCCGGGCACCGGCTGTTCATCAAGCCCGCCCCGCTGCGGCCCGCCGTCCCCGGCGGCTTCACCCTCGACGACTTCGCCATCGACACCACCAACGGCACCGTGACCTGCCCCGCCGGGCACACCGCCCCCTTATCGGACCCCGGCGGACGCCACCACCAGCGCAAAGCCGTGTTCGGGAACCGGTGCACCGGATGCCCCCTGCGCGAGCGGTGCACCAACGCCAAGGCAGGCCGGATCCTGACCATCCGCCCCCACCACGACCTCCAAGCCGCCGCCCGCCGCCAATCGGCCCACGACCCGGCCTGGCAAGCCGACTACCGCCGCTGGAGACCACCGGTCGAACGCGCCGTCGCCTGGCTCGTCCACCACGGCAACCGCCGCCTCCGCCACCGCGGCACCATCAAAGCCGACGCCTGGCTCCACACCCGAGCCGCCGTCCTCAACCTCCGCCGACTCATCAACCTCGGACTCACCCGAACCAACGGCACCTGGCACCTGTCCACGGCCGAAGCATGACCACACAGGGGCTGTCCGGCCCACGGCCGGACAGCCCCTCACAAGATCTTCAGCAGTCTTCTAGGGCGCGAGCGCCGACCGGACGGGGCGGGAGCGCGGTTCACCGGTCTGGACCGGGCGCCGCCCGGGTCCCCGAGGAGGTAAGTGCTTAGATACTCCCGTGACCGTCAGACCCTCGTTCGATCCGCTCATCGCGGCGGAGGACCGCGCCCTGCTGGAGGCGCGGCCTGAGTTGCTGCACCCCGCCGCCGGAGTGCGGCCATCGGGGCCGGTCGGTGGGCGGACCCCCCGGGATGTGCTCTTCAGCCTTTGGAATGCCCCACTGTGGGCCTTTTTGCCCCTCGTCGTCGCTCCGTTCTACGGGCGCAAGGCGCTGATCGCCGGAGCGATCGGGCAGGTCGTGGCGGGCGCGGTGCTGGTCCTCGCGCCCGGCGGCGTCTTCGTCCTGTCGGGAGCGGCCGTGGTCGCGTTCGGTGTGCTGCTGGCCCGGTGCGGGCAGGGCCGTGCCGGTTCCCTCGCGCGGCGGCTCCACGGCTCCTACGTGGTGCCGGGCGACCTCGACACCGCCACCGCCGCTCTGCTCGGGCGGGTCCAGCGGGCGATCCAGGTGGTGCTGACCGCCGAGGTCACCAAGGAGGGCCTGCTCGACGATCTGCGGAACACCGTCACGTTGCCGGCGCAGGAGTGGGAGGTCGCCCAGACCCTGCGGGAGATCAGCCGCTTGTCGGAGGAGCAGCGAACGGCGCGCCTGGCCGGGCAGAATGCCGAGCTCGCCCAGATGATGGCCCCGCAGGCCAAAGCGCTGAAGCTGGCCACGGCCTCGGTCACCGAGCGCATCGAGGCGATCGAGCGGTACGCCGAGCAGGTGACGGCCGCCGATCGGGCACTCCTGCAGTGGAAGACCCTGCAGCGCTTGGCCGACAGCAGCGACGCCTATGGCGAACTGCTCGCGCGGACCGTCCGGGACGAGCTGGCGGTCGCGGAGATCGACGGGCTCACCGACGAGGCGAAGAGGCTCGAGGAGGCGCTGCGGCGCAGCGTGGAGAAGGCGCGCAGGACCGGGCTCACGCTGCTGCCCGGCGGGCTGGCGGAGGCGGGCTGATGACGCGTCGGCGCGAGAGCGGCAAGAGCGGCGAGGCCGGGGCGCTCCCGGCGCTGTCTCCGGGCGGGGAGGAGCTGTTCGGCCGGATCCCGGTCTGGTTGAACGCCCTCGGCGGGCTGGTCCTGATCGTCCTGCTCTGCCTGCTGCTCTTCGCCTGATCACATTTCCCGGATCGCCGCCCGGAGCGGCTCGCCGGTGATCTTCCACCAGGCCCCGGCGAGGATCAGCGTGCCGACGAGCGCGAGCGCGACCCGCCAGCCGGGCAGGCCGCCGTTCTCGAGGATGGGGCCGCGGGCGTGCGGGTCGAACACCCGGTCGACGTGGAGCTTGCCCCAGAGGCCGAACTTGGACGAGATCGCGCTGGTCCCGCCGATGCCGAACCCGGCCTGGAAGACGACTCCGATGGCGCCCATCCCCGCGGCGCAGAGGCCGAAGGCCCCCTGGCCGACCGCGACGGCCCCGATGGCGAGCTGCCCTATGGCGACGACGCCCCGCGCGAATTGACCGACAGCGATGACACCGGTGGCGATCTGACCGATGGCGATGATCCCGCTGGCTTCCTGCCCGACGGCGAACACACCGACGGCTCGGGGCCCGACCGCGAGAACCGCCGGGGTGCCGTCCCCCATTGCCACGAGCTGCATGCGGCGAGCATAAGGGGTCTCTTACCCGAGCCGGGAGGTATGGGCAGTTCAAGGGGGCCGGCGTGCAGCCTCCCGCGAGACCGGGCGGCTCACTTGCGCTCCACCCACTACCACGCCGTGGGACGCGACCACCGCCCCTGGTACGACCGGCAGCGCCCGGACCCGTTCGCCGCGGCCCTGCGCGCCGTCAAGTCCACCCTGGACCCGGGGGCCGTCCTCAACCCCGGCGTCCTGATCGACCCCTCCTGAACGATCCCGTCAGCGGAAGTCGGAGGCGTGGTCCTCGGCCCACTGGCGGAAGGTGCGGGCGGGACGGCCCAGGAGGCGCTCGACGGTGTCGGTCACGCGTTCCGGCTCGTCCACGAAGCCCTCCCAGGCCTTCAGGCGGGACTGGACGAAGGCGGCGTCGCCCCACGCGGCGGTCAGCTGCTCGCGGGCGATGTCCGGAGGCAGGTCCTCCCAGCGCACCTCGCGGCCGACGACCTCCCCGATGACGCGGACCTGCTCCCGGTGGGTGATCGATTCGGGGCCGGTGACGACGTGGGCGGCGGCGTCGTGGCCGGGGGTGGTGAGGGCGTGGACCACGACGTCCGCGATGTCCCGTTCGTGGATCAACGAGCGCGCGGCGTCCCCGTACGGCCAGCGGACGACGCCCCGCCTGACCTGGTCGGCCCACGCGAGGGTGTTCGCGGCGAAGTCGATCGCCCGCACGAACGTCCAGGCGAGCCCCGATCCGCGGATCAGCCGCTCGATCTCCTGGTGGAAGGACGCGGCGGGCTCGCCCTCCGCGAGGTCGGGCACGTCCGTGGACAGGTAGGCGACGTGCCGGGCATGGCGCGCGATCGCGTCCACGACGCGGGGGTCCACCGGCAGGCCGGGCCACATCAGGTAGACGGCGTCCACGCCGCGGGCGGCGCGCTCCAGCGTCTCCGGGGAGCCGAGGTCGCCCCTGACGGCCTCGATCCCTTCGGGCACGGCCGCGGTGTCGCGGACGAGGGCGCGGACCGTGTGCCCCGCCTCGGTCAATGAAGCGGCGACGTGCCGGCCCACCCGTCCGGTCGCGCCGGTCACCAGGAAGATGCTCACGGGCCCCGACCGTAGAACCTCAACCGCGCTCGAGGTCAAGACGGCCGCGCGCGGACGCGGCTCGCGGAGGTCCCCGGTCGGCCTATCGTGGACGATCATGACGGCTGGAAGCTGGACGCTGGGCGGAGACCTCGAGGTCGCGCGGATCGGGTACGGCGCGATGAAGCTGACCGGATGGCCGAAGGGGGACCCGCCCGGCAGGGAGACCGCGCTGGGCGTCCTGCGCCGGGCCGTGGAGCTCGGGGTGAACCACATCGACACCTCGCACTACTACTCGCGCGGCGGGGTGGCGGCCAACGAGCTGATCCGGGAGGCCCTGCACCCCTATCCGGACGACCTCGTGATCGTCACCAAGGTCGGTGCGCTGGTGGAGGGCCCCGACCTCGCGCTTTCCGCCGAGCGGAAGAACGGCCTCACCCCGGACGGCCTGCGCCGCGGTGTGGAGGCGAACCTGCGCTCGCTGGGAGTCGACCGCCTGGACGTGGTGAACCTGCGGATGGGCGACCTGGACCGCGACGAGGCACCCCTGGCCGGCCCCCTGGAGACGCTGCTCGCGCTCCGGGAGGAGGGCCTCATCCGCCACCTCGGAGTCTCCAACGTCACTGCGGCGGAGTTCGCCGAGGCCCGCGGGATCGCGCCGATCGCCTGCGTCCAGAACCTCTACAACGTCTCCCGGCGGGACGACGACGCGCTCGTGGACGCCTGCGCGGAGGCGGGGATCGCCTACGTCCCCTTCTTCCCGGTCGGCGGGTTCGCCCCGGTCACGGCCGAGCACCTGGACGCCGTCGCCGCCCGCCACGGCGCGACCGTCCCCCAGGTGGCCCTGGCATGGCTCCTCGCCCGCTCGCCGAACATCCTCCTGATCCCCGGCACGGGTTCACCGGCCCACCTGGAGGAGAACATCGCCGCCGGCGACCTCACCCTGACCGAGCAGGACCTCGCCGAACTCGGCTGACGGAGCGGCCGCGTCCGGGCGCCGCTAGTTGAGGGTGCGCTCGGTGTAGGCCCAGTGGGCGCGCAGGGCGGCGGCGGTGGTCTCCGGCGCGTCCCAGGCGGGGGAGTGGGCGGCGCCGGGGATGACGACCTTGGACGCGTTGAGGCGGTCCGCCATGGCGGCCTGGACGCGGGGGTCCCAGGCGTCGTCGTCCTCGCCGTAGAGGACGAGGACGCGCAGGCCCGTGTCGGCGCAGTGCTTGGCCAGCTCGTCGACGCGGTCGGGGGCGGTGAGGATCTCGTCGGCCATGCGCGCGAGGCCCTTCTCGGAGTTGCCGAGCGTGCGGGCCTTGAGGAAGGCGACGATCTCGCGCTGGATGCCGCGTCCGAGGTAGTCGGGTTCGAGGCTGAGCTCCCAGATCTGCGTCATGCCGAGCTCGGGGATGGCGTCGCGCAGGGCTCGGGCCCTGGCGGCGGCCTGGCCGGTGACGGCGTCCGGGCCGGAGCTCATCACGGTGAAGGACGCGGGGCGGGCCCCGGCGAGGACGGCCTCGCGGCACACCAGGCCGCCGAAGGAGTGGCCGACCAGGTGGACGGGGTCGGGGCCGAGCGCCGCCATGACGGCCGAGATGTCGGCCCCGAGGGCCGCGCGGGTGTAGGCGCTCTCGTCGTCGGGGCCGATGGTCTCGTACTGGCCGCGCATGTCGATCGCGACGACGCGGCGCCCGGAGGCGGCCAGGGTCTGCAGGACGGCGAGGAAGTCCTCCTTGCTGCCGGTGAGACCGGGCACGAGGAGGGCGGGGCAGCGGTCGGGCACGCCCGATCCCGGAAGGGCCTCCAGCGCGGCGAACGGGCCGCGGGAGGTCTCGACGGTCGTCCGGCGAACACCGGGGGGCAGACTCACGAACCGGGGCGTACTCACGGTGGAAACCTTAGTCAATGGGCGGCTGGGTGCTTCGGTAAGAAATCTTCGGTGGTAGCGTCGCCAGCGTGGTCGCCATGCCTGCCATCTCCGCGCACCGCCGTGACGAGGCGGGCCTGACGGGTCTCGGCGAGGCCGCGGCCTCGGGCGCCGAGTACGTCGAGATCGACATCAGGCGGACCGGGGACGGCCGGCTCGTCGTCCACCACGACCCCGAGGTCGGCGGCCGGCGGCTGAGCCGGCTCAGCTACGAGCGGGTCCAGGAGCTCGCGGTGCGGCCCGTCCCGCTGGTCGCCGACGCCATGAAGATCATCGCCGGCCGGGCCAAGGGCCATCTGGACCTCAAGGAGCGCGGCTGCGAGCACGAGACCGTCGCGCTCGCGATGGAGGCCTTCGGCGCGGAGGACTTCGTGGTGACGACCCGCGAGGTCACGTCCCTCATGGAGATCAAGAAGAGCTTCCCTGGGACGCGCACGGCCCTGTCGGTCGGGCGCAACCTGTGGGAGCGGGGCGCCGCGCACGACTTCGCGCCGCTGCGGCTGATCCGGCGGGCGGGCGCCGACATGGTCGCGCTCAACCACCGGCTCGCCCGGGTCGGCGTGCTGCGCCAGTGCGGGCGCGCCGGGATCCCCGCGATGATCTGGACGGTCAACGCCGAGCCCGTCATGCGCCGGTTCCTCGGAGATCCGCGCGTCGCCGTCCTCGTCACCGACCATCCGGGCCTCGCCCTCAGGATGCGCGAGGGAGAAGGCCCGGAAGGAACGCGAGCCGCGAGACCTGGGTGAGTCTCGCGGCCTGGTGCTCCGCCGCCGGTCAGGCGGTCTGGGACGCCTCGGCGGTCCCGCCCGCGGCCGCGGCCGGCTTGCCGGCGCGGGTGCGGCGGCGGGGTCGGCTGCGCTTGCGCTCGGTGGCGACCGCGTCGACGACGTTGTCGTCGGCGGCGGTCTCGGACTCCGCGGCCCCCGCCTCCACGGGCTGGCCGGCCCGCGTGCGGGTGCGGTTGCGCTTGCGGCGCCGCGGCCGGGGACGTTCCCGGTCGTGGTCCCGGTCGCGCTCGCGCTCGCGGCCGCGGTCGTGGCTGCGGACCTTGCCGGTCTCGCCGATGTCCTCCAGCTCCTCGGCGTCGAGCCCGGCGAGGCCGCCCCGCTTGTCGGCGGGCAGCGTCCCCTTCGTGCCCTCGGGGATGCCGAGCGCCTCGAAGTAGTGCGGGGACGTCGAGTAGGTCTCCTCCAGGGCGGCGAACGGCAGGTCGAGCGTGCCGTTGATCAGCTTCCACCGGGGGAGGTCGGACCAGTCGACGAGCGTGACGGCGACGCCCTCCTTGCCCGCACGGCCGGTCCGGCCGATGCGGTGCACGTAGGTGTCGGCGCTGTCGGGGCACTCGTAGTTCACGACGTGGGTGACGTCGTCGACGTCGAGGCCGCGGGCCGCCACGTCGGTGGCCACCAGCACGCTGATCTTGCCGTTGCGGAACGCGCGCAGCGCCCGCTCGCGCTGGCTCTGCCCGAGGTCGCCGTGCACGGCGGCGGCGTCGAAGCCGCGCTGCGCGAGGTCGGCGGCCACGCGGTCGCACGCCCGCTTCGTCTGGCAGAAGACCATGGTGAGCCCGCGCCCCTCGGCCTGCAGCAGGCGGGCCAGCATCTCCGGCTTGTCCATCTGGTGGGCCTGGAAGACGTGCTGGACGACCTGCGGCGTCGCGTCCGACTCGGTGTGCGACTCGGCGCGGACGTTGGTCGGGCGGGTCAGGTACCGGCGCGACAGCGCGGCGATCTCGCCCGGCATCGTCGCCGAGAAGAGCATGGTCTGGCGCTGCGCCGGGATCCGGTCGATGATGCGCTCGATGTCGGGCAGGAAGCCCAGGTCGAGCATGCGGTCGGCCTCGTCCAGCACCAGCACGCCGACCTTGGAGAGGTCGAGGTACTTCTGCTTGACGAGGTCGAGGAGCCGGCCCGGGGTGCCGACGACGACGTCGACGCCCTCGCGCAGCGCCTCGATCTGGGGCTCGTAGGCGCGCCCGCCGTAGACCGACAGGACGCGGGTGCCGAGCTTGCCGCCGGCGACCAGGAGGTCGTCGGTGACCTGGAGGGCCAGCTCGCGGGTCGGGGCGACGACGAGCGCGCGCGGCTCGCGGTTGCCGTGCTCGATGCGCTGCAGCAGCGCGGCGCCGAACGCCAGGGTCTTGCCGGTGCCCGTGCGGGCCTGGCCGATGATGTCGTGGCCGCCCAGCGCGATCGGCAGGGCGAGCTCCTGGATGGGGAACGCCTCCACGATGCCTTCGGCTTCGAGGGCGTCTGCTATCTCGGGGACGACCCCGAGTTCACGAAAGGTAGTCAGGGCTTTCAGCCTCCAATATGCGGGGTCTCCGCTCCCGGGTGCGGCGCGGCTCGACGGCGTGAAGCCGCCCGGCCGGCGTTGCCCGCCGTTCCTGTGGCCGCGCGCTCGCGCGGGAGGGACCAGCCGTTGATCAAATTCTTCGGCGACCGCATTCAGGGGTTGAAAGCAGTCACTCACCGTGGCTGCGTGCGGTCACACTCCGCGACGCAGTGTACCGACCGTTAGTCGCTTACACCAATAGCCGGTCACCGTGCCCAACGTTTCCACGCTTTCATCTATTCCGTCCCCGGCCCGCCAGGCGTTATGCGCCCCGCGGGGACGGGGGCCGCGGGCCCGATCGGGGCGCGGCGCGCCGACGGCCACATCCGGACATCCGGAAACTACGGAAGCCCCCGCCCTGGGGGAGGCGGGGGCTTCCATCGGGGTGGCGCGGGTCAGTGGGTCCGGTGCCCGGTCCGCCAGCCGCGGCCGCGGCCGCGACCGTGGCCGCGGGAGTTCATCGCGGTCAGCGCCGCGACGCCCACGGCGGCGATCACCACCGCGAAGACGAGGGCGACGAGGGTGCCCGCTCCGAGGGCGTCCGCGACGACGCCGCCGAGGATCGCGCCGACGATCCCGACGAGGATCGTCAGCAGGATGCCGATCGGGTTCTTGCCGGGGACGACGAGCCGTGCGACGGCTCCGATGACGGCACCGACCACGATGAACCAAAGGATCGTCGTGAGCATATCGATCAACCTTTCCATTCGGTGGGCCGGTGGCCCGAGTCGGTGATCGATATGCCCCTCCCACCGGGTTGAAACAAAACCCAGGTCAAGAGGAGTGGGAAGTGCGTAAAGCCCAGGTACCGCGGGCGTCGAGCGGCCGGCGGGCGGGCGTGCTGCGGGCTCGGCTGCGGTGCCTGCCCGGGTGCGGTGCCTGCCCGGGGGCGGGGCTCGCTCAGTGACGATGCCCGCTCAGGTGTACTGCGTTCCGAATCCGACGCTGCGCTGCTCGTCCTCGGAGATCTCCAGGTAGCCGACGCGGGCCCCCGGGAGGACGACCCGGCCGGCGCGGCGGTCCTTCAGCACCAGCACGCCGTGCGGGTCGGCGAGCGCCGCCCCCAGCGCGTCCTGGACCTCGTCGGCCGTCTGGTCGGTGTCGACCACGAGCTCCCTGGCCACGTTCTGGACCCCGATGCGAACCTGCACGCGATGCCTCCGTCGTCCGGCGCGTCCCGCCGACCGCCGGCGGGCTCGCCTCCGATGGTCGCACGTAGATCGCCGGACGCGCCGACGGCCGGTTGTGCCGAGGGTGAACTTTCCCCGATCCCGGTGGGGGTCAGCCCTGGTCGGTGGTGCGCGGGAAGCCGGAGATGCCGCGCCAGGCCAGCCGCGCGATGATCTTCTCGGCGGTGTCCTTGGGGATCGCCCGGTGCTGGGAGAGCCAGAAGCGGGCGCTGACCTCGGCCATGCCGACCAGGCCCATGCCGAGCAGGTGCGCCTCCTCGGCCGGGGCGTTGGTGTCCTCGGCGATGACCTGCGCGATCATCTCGGCGCACTGCTGGTTGGCGCGGTCGACGCGGGCCCGGACGGGCGCGACGTTGCGCAGGTCGGACTCGAAGACCAGCCGGTACGCCTCGCCGTCGCCCGCCACGAAGTCGTAGAAGGCCTGCATGCTCGCCTGCACGCGCAGCTTGTTGTCCGTGGTGGACTCCAGCGCCTCGCGGACGATCTTCACAAGGGCCTCGGCGTGCTCGTCGAGCAGCGCCAGGTACAGCTCCAGCTTGCCCGGGAAGTGCTGGTAGAGCACCGGTTTGCTGACGCCCGCACGCTCGGCGATCTCGTCCATCGCCGCCGCGTGGTACCCCTGCGCGACGAACACCTCCTGGGCCGCGCCGAGCAGTTGCTTGCGGCGAGCCAGTCGCGGCAGCCTCGTGCCACGGGGGCGGGCGTCCGGGGTCGCGGTCACCACACTCTCCGATCACGCAATCGTGGGGACGGATGGGGGTCGTCCGTCACCGGGAAACAATCTCATCATCCTACGCGCGAGTAACTCGGTTGGTCACGGGCCACGCCCGCCGTCGTTCCTTCGCGCAGGTCAGTGTATTCCCGGCGGAGGCCGCGACGGTCGTGCCCCGGCCTTTCCGTCAGCCTTCCTGCCTGTGCCGGGGGCCAGGCGGTCAGCGGTAGTCGTCCTCGTCCAGCCGCACCTCGAGCCGCTGCTCGGCGGCGTCGGCCTCGTTGGCGTCGTCGGGCATCGGGCCCCGCTCGACGCCGTCCTCCTCGTCGAGGACGGCGCGCTGCTCGGCGGCGTCGGCCTCGTCGGCGTCGTCGGGAGCGGGCTGTGCCAGGTCGTCGGTCTCGCTCATCAGGGGTCCTCCTCAGGGTCCGCGGCCGTCTCGAGTTCACGGCCGTCCCGGGCTAGGGCGCCTTCTCGCGCTCGCCTCCTTCGCGGCTCCACCGCCGGCCCGGGGTTCACAGCCGTCCGGCCAGTTCCCGCAGCGGGGCCTCGACCGACTCGCCGTGGGTCGGGAACGCGTGGACGACGTCGGCGAGCAGGCTCAGCGGCGTCTCCGCCCGGATGGCCAGCGCGATCTCACTCATCCACTCCTCGGCCCCCAGGCCGGCGGCGGCGGCCCCGACCAGCAGCCCGCGGGCGCGGTCCGCGTACAACTCCACCCGGCCGCGCTCGTCGGCCTCGACCGCCGCCCGGGCCGTCGAGGCGAGGTCGTACCCGGCGGTGAGGAGGTCTATTCCGAGTTCCTCCGCCTGCCTGGGGGAGACCCCCACGGAGTAGACGGTGGGCGTCGTGTAGACGACGCGGGGGATGGCGCGGTAGTCGGCCTTCCGGCGGCGCCCGAGCAGGTTCGACAGCGCCACCTGCGCCTGGTAGCGGGCGGCGTGCGTGGTGCGGGCGATGCCGGTGACGTCGCCCGCCGCCCACACGCTCCCGGCGCGGGACGGGACGCGGCACGTCTCGTCCACGGGGATCCCGCGGCCGGCGGCGAGGTCGATGCCGAGGTTCTCCAGCCCGAGGCCCTGCACGCGGGGACGGCGCCCCGCGGCGACGAGGACGCGGTCGGCGTCGAGGGTGCCGCCGTCCGACAGCCACAGCCGCAGCCCGACGTCCTTGCGCTCCACGTCGGCGACGGCGATGCCGAGCCGCAGGTCGACGCCCATCCGGCGCAGCGCGTCCGCGAGCACCTCGCCCGCGAACGGCGCCTCCGCGGTCAGCAGCCGCCCGGACGCCTCGACGACCGCGACCTGCGACCCGAACGCCGCGTACACCTGTGCCAGCTCGCACCCGACCGGGCCGCCGCCGAGGATCACCAGCCGGCGCGGGAGGTCGGAGACCGACAGGGCCTCGGCGCTCGTCCACAGGGGCACGTCGGCGAGGCCCTCGACGGGCGGGATGACGGGCTCGCTGCCGGTGCACACGACGAGGTCGCCGAATCCGTGCACGGCGCCGTCCACCTCGATCCGGCCGTGGTCGAGGACCTGGCCCCGGCCGCGCAGGACGGCCACCCCCGCCTCGGCCATCCGCGCGACGGCGGCGTCGTCGCCCCGGTGCCCGGCCAGGCCGTCCCGGCGGGCGAGCGCCGACTCCCACGTCTCGCCCCGCCGGGCCGACAGCAGCAGCGACTTGGACGGGACGCACGCGAAGTACGGCGACTCCCCGCCGACGAGGCGGCTCTCGACGAGCGCGACGCCCCGTCCGGCGCGGGCGAGGCCGGTCGCGACCATCTCGCCCGCGGTGCCCCCGCCCAGCACTACGGCGTCGTAGTGGTGGTTGTGCGACAACGTTCGTTCCTTCCACCCGTGGTGTCCCCGCGCACCATGGTGACGGAAGGCCGTCCCGGAGCGTGCCGATTCGAACACATAGGGCATGCGGAACGCGGAAGTCGCTCAGGGCAGCGGCTGGTGGTCCTTCAGAAGGGGTTCCAGGAGGTCGCCGTGCTTGTCCACTCGGGTGAGGACGTCCTCCGGGCCGAAGACGAGATCGGCGGCGTCCCCGCACGACTCCAGCTCGTCCCAGGTGATGGGCGTCGAGACCGAGGGGCGGTTCCCGGCGCGCAGCGAGTAGGGCGCGACGGTCGTCTTGGCGGGGTTGTTCTGGCTCCAGTCGACGAAGATCTTCCCCTTGCGCAGCCGCCTGTCCATCTTCGCCACGACCAGCCGGGGGTTCTCCTCGGCCAGGCGCTGCGCGGCGGCCTTGGCGTACTCCGACGTCCGCTCGGCCTCCCCGGGCTCCTTGATCGGGACGTAGAGGTGCAGTCCCTTCTTGCCGCTCGTCTTCGGGTAGGAGTCGAGGCCGTCCTCGGCGAGCACGTCGCGCAGCAGGGCGGCCACCTCGCACGCCTGCACGACCGTCGCGGGCGGGCCCGGGTCCAGGTCGAAGACCACGAGGTCGGGGGCGTGCACCTTGCCGCGCGGCCCGACCTTCCACTGCGGGACGTGCAGCTCCAGCGCGGCGAGGTTCGCGCACCACACGAGCGTCGCGAGGTCGTCCACGACGACGAAGTCGAGGGTGTCGCGGCCCTTGGAGCTGCCGGGGGTGGGGACCGTCGCCGTCCGGACCCAGTCCGGGGTGTGGGAGGGGGCGTTCTTCTCGAAGAACTTGCCGCCGTCGACCCCGTCCGGCCAGCGGATGCGGGTGGCGGGGCGGTCCTTCAGGTGGGGGAGCATGACCGGGGCGACGCGGGCGTAGTAGTCGATGACCTCGCCCTTGGTGAACTCCGGGTACAGGTTCTTGTCGAGGTTGGAGAGGGAGAGCTGACGGCCGTCCACGTCGACGGCGGTCCTCTTACTGCTCACTCGTGACCTCCAGGGGGTCCTTGTCGTCACGCAGGCCCCGCCAGGACGGGAAGCGGAGGCGGCCGTCCCTGGTGCGGGCGCTGTAGGCGACCTCCCCGACGAGCCGGGGCTCAACCCATTGGGCGTCGCGCGCGAACTCGCGCGGAACGGGCTCGTCGTAGGGGCTGGTAGGACGCCGCAGCGGCCACAGCGTCTCGTACAGCTCGTCCAGCGCGCGGTCGGTGAAGCCGGTGCCGACGTGCCCGACGAAGCCCAGCAGCCCCTTCAGGTCGTACTCGCCGAGCAGCAGCGAGCCCACGCCGCCCTCGCGCCGCCCCTTCCCGGGCTTCCAGCCGCAGACGACGACCTCGCGCGTCATGAAGTTCTTCACCTTGCGCCAGAAGTCGACGCGGCGCCCCGGACGGTACGGCGAGTCGAGGCGCTTGGCGAGCAGGCCCTCCATCCGCTGCTCGCGGGTGAAGGCGAGCAGTTCCTCCACCTGCTCCTGGTCGGCGCCGTGCAGGTACGGGGGCACCTCCACGGGGCCCGAGCCGGCGAGGTCGAGCTCCGCCAGCACCGAGCGGCGGTCGGCGTAGGGCACGTCGTACAGCAGGTGCCCGTCCAGGAAGAGGACGTCGAAGACCACGTAGCGGACGGGCACCTCGCGGATCAGTCGCGGATCGGGGCGCTCGACGTGCATCCGGCGCTGGAGGCGCTCGAAGCTGGGCCGCCCGTCCTGGAAGGCGACGACCTCGCCGTCCAGCACGATGTCGTGGTCGGGCAGCAGGTCGGCGAGTGCGGACAGCTCGGGGTAGCGGCTCGTCACCTCGCCGCCGCGCCGCCCGACGGCCCGGACGCCGTCGGCGGACACGTGCGACAGGACGCGCACGCCATCCCATTTCAGCTCAAGGCCCCACTTCCCGCCGTCGGAGGGGAGGTCCCCGGTAGAGGCCATCATCGGCTCGACGGGCCACGGCATGGTCATAAGGCCGTCTTACCCCGTACCGCCGCACGGGGAAAGGATCACGACGTCCTTCTGGCGCAAATCGAACGGCGTTGCGACGCTAGGGGCAGGAACGTGCTGGGTAAGGACGGGTCATGCGCAGTATCTGGAAGGGCGCTATCTCCTTCGGTCTGGTGACCATACCGGTGAAGCTCTACTCGGCGACCGAGCAGCGGGACGTCGCCTTCCACCAGGTGCACCGGGAGGACGGGGGGCGCATCAAGTACAAGCGGGTGTGCACGGTCGACGGCGAGGAGGTGCCGTACTCCGACATCGCCAAGGGGTACGAGCTGCCGAGCGGCGAGATGGTCATCCTCACCGACGAGGACTTCGCCGACCTGCCGCTGTCGTCCAGCCGCCGGATCGACGTCCTGCAGTTCGTGGAGCGCGAGGAGGTCGACCCGATCTACTTCGCCAAGTCCTACTACCTGGAGCCCGACGCGCAGGGCGCCAAGCCGTACGTGCTGCTGCGGGACGCACTGGAGAGCTCCGGGCAGGTCGCCATCGTCAAGGTGGCGCTGAGACAGCGCGAGTCGCTCGCGACGCTGCGGGTCCGCGAGGGCGTGTTCGTCCTGGAGACCATGCTGTGGCCGGACGAGGTCCGCGCGCCCGAGTTCGCGTTCCTGGAGGAGGACATCGAGGTCCGCAAGCAGGAGCTGTCGATGGCGACGTCGCTGATCGAGTCGATGGAGGGGGAGTTCGACCCGGGCGAGTACACCGACGCCTACCGCGAGGCCCTCCAGTCGGTGATCGACGCCAAGGTCGAGGGCCGGGAGGTGGCGCGTCCCGCCGAGGAGGGCCCGGAGGAGCCCGCCGCGGACCTGCTCAGCGCGCTGCGCGCGAGCGTCGAGGCGGCCAAGAAGAGCCGCGGCGAGAAGGGCGGGAAGGCGGCGTCCGGCAAGGGGGCGGCGGACAAGAAGCCCGCCGCGCGCAAGGCGTCGTCATCGTCGAAATCCGGTGCGAAGAAGGAGCCGGCGAAGAGCCGGAGCCGCAAGTCCGCGTGAACCCCGCGCCGGGTCCGGGCAGTGCGCCCGGCAGGGGCGGTTCAGTTGTCGCGGCGTGCGGAGAGCACCCGGCCGACCGCGGCGGCCGCGCCCGACGGGTCGGCGCACGGCGCGATCCGCTCGCCCCAGCCGTAGCAGTAGGACCAGCCGTCGCCGGACCGCTCGCGGACGGCGATGACGCTCTCGTTCACGCGCGGCAGCCGCGGGTCGGCGACGAGCGCGGACGGGCGGCGGTCGGCGGGGGCGGCGACCTCGACGGCCCAGCCGGCGGAGCGCAGGGCGTCGGTGAGCCGCTCCAGGTGCGTGAGCGCCGTCTCGGCCTCGGTGATGAGCAGCGCGGACATGGTGCCTCCAAGGGAACGTCCCGGCACGGGGAAGGGTTCGGGGTTCCGCCGGGCAGGGGGCCGTCGCGGCACGCGTCACGCGAGGGTGCAGCCGGTGGAATGACGTTCAGTCTTCCCCCGGCCGCGGGAGTCCACAAGCGGTTCGGGTGGATTGGTGGCCGGCACTTTCCGGGGCGCCCGGGTGCCGGCCACCGGTGCCGGGCTCAGCCCACGGGCTCCAGCCGCGGCGGGGCCGGGGCGTCGCCCTCCCGGATCCCGTACCGGCCGTAGAGCCGGGCCAGCGGGCCGGGCGCCCACCAGTTCGCGCGGCCGAGCAGCCGCATCGTGGCGGGCACGAGCAGCGCCCGCACGACCGTCGCGTCCAGCAGGATCGCCACGGCCATCCCCACGCCGGTCATCTTGATGAACGTGATGCCGGACGTCGCGAACGCGCCGATCACGACGATGAACAGCAGCGCGGCGCTGGTGATGATCGCTCCGGTGCGCTGCACGCCGGAGGCGACCGCCGCGGTGTTGGAGCCGGTCAGGTCGTACTGCTCGCGGACCCGCGACAGCAGGAACACCTCGTAGTCCATCGAGATCCCGAACAGCATCGCCAGCATGAGGATCGGCATCGCCGGGGAGATCGCGCCGGTCGCGGTGAAGTCCAGCGGCCCGGACAGGTGGCCGTCCTGGAAGATCAGCACGACCGCGCCGAAGGTGGCCGACAGCGACAGCATGTTCATGACGATCGCCTTCAGCGGCAGCAGCACCGACCCGAACGCCAGGAACAGCAGGAGGAACGTGGCGCCGCCGACGAGCAGGGCCAGCCACGGCAGGGTCGCGCCGATGCTGGCGAGCTGGTCGACCACGTCGGCCGTCTGGCCGCCGACGCGGGCCTGCGCGCCGGGCGGCGGCGGGACGTCGCGCACCCGCTGGACGAGGTCGCGGGCGGCGCCGGAGTTCGGGTCGGGCTCGTAGCGCAGCGCGATCCGCGTCGTCGTGCCCTTGGCGCCGGTCACCGTCGCGGCCGTGACGCCGGGCAGCGCGTCCAGACGGGCCCCGTACGCCTGGACGGCGGCCTGGTCGGACGTTCCGGTGACCACGGCCTCGATCGGGCTGGTGGCGCCCCGGGGGAACCGGGACTCCAGCGTCTCGGCGACGGCCCGCGCGTCCGTGCCGTCCGGCAGGACCTTCGCGTCCACGCCGCCCCAGTTGATGCGCAGGAACGGGGCGCCGAGCACGAGGAGCAGCGCCACGGTCGCGACCATGTAGACGACCGGGCGGCGCATGACGCTGCGCGCGACGCGTCCCCACCAGCCCTCGGTCCGGCCGGCGGACGCCCTGTGCCGCCGGATCGGCAGCGCGTTCACCTTCGGGCCGAGGACGGCCATCAGCGCGGGCAGAACGGTCAGCGCGCCGGCCATGCACACCAGCACGGTGGCGATGCCGCCGTAGCCCATGGAGACCAGGAAGTTCTGTTCGAACAGCAGCAGCCCGGACAGCGACACCGCGACCGTGACGCCGGAGACCGCCACCGTCCGCCCGGCCGTGGCCATCGTGGCGGCCAGCGCGTCCTCGGCGGAGGCGCCGTCCCGGCCGATCTCCTCGCGGAACCGGCTGACCATGAACAGCCCGTAGTCGATCGCGAGGCCGAGCCCGAGGAACGTGGTGATGTTGACCGCGAAGATCGACACGTCGGTGACGTAGGTGAGCGCGTGCAGCGCGGTGAACGAGCCGAGGATGGCCAGGCCGCCGACCAGCAGCGGCAGGCTCGCCGAGACCAGCCCGCCGAAGATCAGCACCAGCAGCACCAGCAGGATCGGCATCGCCATGCCCTCGGCCCGGCCGATGTCGGACGAGACGCGCTCGTTGATCGCCACCCCGGTGCCGACCTGCCCGCCGACCTTCGCGGTGAGGCCGCCGCCGACCTCGGTCAGGTCGTCCTGGATCGCCTTGTAGGCGTCCTCCCGTGCCGCCTCGTCGGAGCCCGCCAGTTGCAGGACGGCGTAGGTCGCCTTACGGTCCTCGCTCACGAACTGCGGCGAGCCGGTCGTCCAGTACGTGCTCGCCTTGGCGACCTTGTCGGACGGCAGCGCCGCCAGCGCCCGCTCCACCGAGCTCCGGAAGGACGGCGTGTCCACCGTCGCCGCGCCCTGGTAGAGGATCACGACGTCCGCCTCGTCCCGCCCGAGGTCGCGCTCGGCGATCCGGGTCGCCGCCGCGCTCTGGCTGCCCGGAGTGTCGAAGCCCCCGGAGGAGGTCAGCGCGCCGAACACGCCCGTCCCCCACACCGCCGCGAACACCAGGGCCGCGCCCGCGACGGCGAGGACCCAGCGCCGGCGCCGGTGGACCCACCTGCCCCATCGATCGAACATGACTGCTTCCCCCAGCCTCGTTACCTTGAGTAATTTCAGTGAACGCCGTAAACTGAGAACAGCGTTAACTTCGCATACGGTGTTAGCTGTCGTCAAGGGTGTTTTTGAGGAATCATGCGAGGGCGGCCGGACGCGGCCGGGCGGAGAGCCGCAGGGCTGCAGAGCATCGGGCACAGGGAGGGGGCGTGGTGGAATCGCGCCGTGATCGCATGCGTGCGGCGACGGTCAGGGAGATCTCCGAGACCGCCCGCCGGATCCTCGTCGAGGAGGGCCCCGACGCGGTGACGCTGCGCGCCATCGCCCGCGAGATGGGCATGACGGCCCCCGCGCTCTACCGCTACTTCGGCAGCCACGGCGAGCTGCTGCGGCACCTGGTCGGCGACCTGTTCATGGAGCTGACCGGCGAGCTGCACGCGGCCGTGAAGGACGTCCCGGCGGGCGACATGAGCGGCAAGTTCATGACGGTGGCCCGCCAGTTCCGGCTCTGGGCGCTGGGGCACCCCCGCGAGTACTCGCTGCTCTTCGGCACGCCCGTGCGCGGCGCCGCGCACCAGGAGGAGGTCGACTTCGCGGAAGAGTGCGCCCGCCGTTTCGGCTGGACGTTCCTGTCCCTCTTCCTGGAGCTCTGGAGGAAGAGCCCGTTCCGGGTGCCGGCCGACGACGAGATCGACCCGGGCCTGCTCGTACAGCTGCGCCGCTACCGCGACGAGGTCCTCGGCGTCGAACTCCCGCTCGGGGTGATCCAGCAGTTCCTCAAGTGCTGGACGAGGCTCCAGGGCGGGGTCAGCCTGGAGGTGTTCGGCCACCTGGAGTTCGCCCTGTCCGACGCCGCCCCCATGTTCGAGCTGATGCTCCGCGAGGTGGCCGGCGAGCTGGGCCTGACCTACGCCCCGCCGGAGAAGTGAGCCGGAACGACGGCGAAGGCCCCCGGAGTGTTCCGGGGGCCTTCGGTTCGCGCGGTCAGTAGGACGGGAGGCTGGGGTCGATCTGGTTGACCCAGGCCAGGACGCCGCCGCCGACGTGGACGGCGTCGCCGAAGCCGGCGCTCTTCACGACGGCGAGGGCCTCGGCGGAGCGGACGCCCGACTTGCAGTGCAGGACGATCTTCTTGTCCTGCGGCAGGCGCTCCAGGGCGGCGCCGTTCAGGAACTCGCCCTTGGGGATGAGCGTGGCGCCCGGGATCGAGACGATCTCGTACTCGTTGGGCTCGCGGACGTCGACGAGGAAGATGTCGTCGTCGCGGTCCTGCATGGCCTTGAGGTCGACCACGGAGATCGTGGAGTCCTTCGCGGCCTCGGCGGCCTCGTCGGACACCGCGCCGCAGAAGGCCTCGTAGTCCTCCAGCAACTCGGTCTGCGTCGGGTTCTTGCCGCACAGCGGGCACTCGGGGTCCTTGCGGACCTTGACCGAGCGGTAGGTCATCTCCAGGGCGTCGTAGATCATCAGCCGGCCGACGAGCGGCTCGCCGATGCCGGTCAGCAGCTTGATGGCCTCGTTCACCTGGATGGAGCCGATGGACGCGCACAAGACGCCGAGCACCCCGCCCTCGGCGCACGACGGGACCATGCCGGGCGGCGGCGGCTCGGGGTAGAGGCAGCGGTAGCAGGGGCCGTGCTCGGCCCAGAACACTGAAGCCTGGCCGTCGAACCGGTAGATCGAGCCCCACACGTACGGCTTGCCGAGCAGGACGGCGGCGTCGTTCACCATGTAGCGGGTGGCGAAGTTGTCGGTGCCGTCCACGATGAGGTCGTAGCCGGAGAAGATGTCCATGACGTTGTCGCGGTCGAGTGCGACGTCGTGCACCACCACGTCGATCAGCGGGTTGATGTCGCGGACGGTCTCCGCGGCCGACTCGACCTTCGGCTTGCCGAGGGACGACTGCCGGTGGATGATCTGCCGCTGCAGGTTGGACTCGTCCACGACGTCGAAGTCGATGACGCCGAGGGTGCCCACGCCGGCGGCTGCCAGGTAGAGCAGGGCGGGTGAGCCGAGGCCGCCCGCGCCGACGACCAGGACCCTGGCGTTCTTGAGGCGCTTCTGCCCGGCCATGCCCACATCGGGGATGATCAGGTGCCGCGAGTAGCGGTTGACCTCGTCGCGGGTGAGCTCCGGGGCGGGCTCGACCAGAGGTGGCAAGGACACGGTGGATGCTCCTGTGCTGACGCTCGACGTAAGGAGGGCGGGACGTCATCGTCCACTCACCGCACAACCTTGCCATGTGCTGCGGCATTCCCGGCAGCCGCCCGCGCGCCGGTTGCCACTGACTCCCTCGGTACCGGAATGGAACGCCATAAAAGGGGCACCGTACGGGCGCGGAGGCCGGCGGACGGGACCGGCCGCGGGTGAGGAGAGGTAGACGGGCATGGGGTTCCTGAAGAAGTTCACCGGAGAGAAGAAGGCCACCGGGGAGCGGGCCGGACGCCGGACCGCCGGGAGGCGGCGCAAGCCGAGCGCGCGCGAGCGGCGGGCGGCGATGCGCACCGAGCAGGCCGAGGCGAAGCTCCTGGAGACCGAGGCGCTCATCCACGAGGAGGCCGAGCGGCTGCGCCGCGAGACCCGGACGTCCGCATAATCCCGGCACATCGGGGGCATAGCCGCTTTATACGACTCTCCGTACCGGAGGAGGAACCATGGGTTTCCTCGACAAGCTGAAGAACAAGGCGCAGCAGGCCAAGGGCCGCGGCAAGGAGGAGGCCGGGCGGCAGTCCGGCGACCCCCACCTCGAGGCCGAGGGCAAGAGCGACCGCACCGCCGGCGGCGCCAAGCAGGTCGGCGAGAAGGTCAAGGACGCCGCCAAGGAAGCGAAGCGGACCGCGGAGTGACGCGCCGGACCGCCGACGCGTAGGGCCCTCGGCCACGCGGCGGCGCCGCCCGGAGCGCTGCGGCGGCTTGGAGTCCCGACCGCGGGAACATTGAGAACGGAGCCCCTTGGACAAGGGGCTCCGTCCGTTTCCCGGCCGGGAGGGAACTGCCTTCATGGGATGACGGGCGAAATGTCGTGAAGCGCAGTTAATCTTGACTGTTGTGGCATTCCTGCCCCCCTCCCAGCAACCGCCCCCGCCGCGGTCCCCGCAGCAGCCCGGCATGCCCGGCGGCTCCCGCCTCCCCGGCCCGCCCGGTGCCTCCGCGCCTCCCTATCCCGGGCCCCCGCCCGCTCCGCCGCGCCCGCTGAGGACGGGCGGTCCGTGGCCGGTGAACGGGCCGACGGGCCGCCACTGGAGCGTCGTGGCGCTGCTCGTCAGCTGCTGCTTCCTCGTCGCCACGGGGGTCTCGTTCTTCGCCGCGTGGACGACCCTGAGGCGCGAGCCCACGAAAGTCGAACTGCAGATCGCGGCCGACAAGGAGGTCGCGCGGCGCTGGGAGGCGTGGCCGGCGCGGCGCGTCTTCCCCGACAGGATCGGCTACCGGCCGGGGGGCGACCACACCGAGTACGCGTCGCGAACGGGGATCGTCCCGGACACCGGCTGCGTGGAGGGCGTGGACGACCAGATCGCGGAGACCATCGGCAGGCACGGCTGCCGGGCCGTCCTGCGCGCGAGCTACGTCGACCAGTTGCAGGGCGTCGTCGTCACCGTCGGCGTGGTCGCGTTCCCCGACCCGTGGAAGGCCGACCGGGCCTACAAGGAGCTGCCCGGCTCGCAGGGCCCCGACGGGTCGGGCACGGTCCGCCCCGCGCTGCGCGCCGCCGCGTTCCCGGGGACGGCGTCCGCCCGCTTCACCGACGACGCCCGGCAGGACCGGACCATCGACCGCGGCGGCCCGTACGTCGTGCTGACGACCTCCGGGCAGGCCGACGGCCGCCCGGCCGCCGCGGTGAAGAAGGCGCGGCCGGGCGAGCCGTTCGCGCTGGCCCCGCAGATCGGGTACGCGATCGCGCGGACGCTGTCGGCCAGGGCGCTGCCCGACTGCGACCGGTCCGAGTGGCGATGCTGACGGGAGCGCGGGCGAGCCGGTCGCGGGCGAGCCGGTCCGCTGTCGGGCTGGCGCGGCGCGGCATGGCGGCCGCCGCGGGCGCGGCGCTGGCCGGGGGCTGGCTGATGCCCGTCCACGCGCACGCCGACGTCGTCCGGGACAGGCAGCGGCCCGTCCTCGACCTCCTCGGCATGAACGCCGCCTGGAAGGTCACCAGGGGCGCGGGCGTGACGGTCGGGGTCGTCGACTCCGGCGTCGACCCCGACCAGCCGGACCTGCGCGGCAAGGTCACCGTCGGCCCCAACATGCTCGCGAAGATCGACGCCGGGACGACGCCCGCGCGGCTGCACGGCACCGGCATGGCGTCGCTGATCGCGGGGCGCGGGCACGGCCCCGCAGGCGGCTCCGGGATCGTCGGGCTGGCCCCGCAGGCGCGCATCCTCGCCGTCCGCGCGATCGGCGAGCCGGAGGACGCGAGCTACGCCCGCTTCCGGGCCGCCGGCAGTTCGGACAGGGCGGTGGCGCGCGGCATCCGCTACGCCGCCGACCACGGCGCCGACGTCATCAACCTGTCGCTCGGCAGCCGCGAGGAGCAGCCCGCCGAGCGCGAGGCCGTCGGCTACGCGGTCGGCAAGGGCGTCGTGGTGGTCTCGGCCGTCGGCAACGACGGCGACGAGGACGGGCTGCTGGACGGCGACGGGTTCGCGCCGTACTCCTACCCCGCGTCCTACCCCGGTGTGATCGCGGTTGCGGCGACGCAGTCCGACCACTCCCGCGCGCCGTTCTCCAACCGCAACTACTCGGTCCTGCTCTCGGCGCCGGGCACGGGACTGGCCGTCGCGGGGCCGGGCGGACGGTACTTCGTCAGCTCCGGCACCAGCGACGCCAGCGCGGTCGTCTCCGGGATCGCCGCGCTGATCCGCGCGAAGCACCCGCGGATGGCGCCCGCGCTGGTCGCGCAGGCGCTGATCCAGAGCACCCGGCACGGCCCGCCCGGCGGCTACGACCCCGAGCTCGGGTTCGGGGAGGTGCACGCGGCCCGCGCCCTCTCGGCGGCGGACTCCCTGGCCTCGGCGCAGCCGGGCCCCGCCAGGGCGAAGCCCGCCGGCCAGCGGTTCGGGGAGCGGGACCCGGAGCCGGTGGAGATCATCGAGCGGCCGATCTGGGTCCGGCCGCTGGTCGCCGTGATCCTGATCCTCGGGATCGGCGGGACGGTCGGGGCGGCCGCGCTCGCGATCACGTTCCGGCGGCGCCACCCCCGGCCGGCGGACGCGTGGCGCGCGCCCTGATCTCCGCCGCCGACGGCGAACCGGAACCGGGAGGCCGGCGACGGGCCGCCCGCAGGACGGCCGCGCTGGTGGCCGCGCCGGCGTGCGCGACCGTCCTCGCCGTCGCGGGCGTGCGGCTTGGCGCCGAGCTGACCCGCGCCCCCACTCCGGCCGAGCGCGCGGCGGCCGCGGCGGCGGAGCTGTCGGGCCGCTACCGGACCTGGCCCGCCGGACGGATCTTCCCCGCGGGCATCCCCTACCGGCTCGGCCAGGCCTCCGCCGAGACGGCCCGCCGGGTGGGGATCGGCCCCGACACCCGCTGCGGGACGGCCGCGGACGACGCGTTGACCCGGAGCCTCACCGCGCGCGGCTGCCGCGCCGCGCTCCGCGCCACCTACCTCGACCAGGCGCAGGGGCTCGCGGTCACGGTCGGCGTGGTCGTGTTCCCGGACGAGCGGACCGCGCGGGAGGCCGTCGCCTGGTTCCCGACCCGCGCCGGCGGCCGGGGGCTGCGCGCGCTGCCGTTCGCGGGCTCGGTGGCCGCCCGCTTCGGGGACGCGGCGCGGCAGGCGTCCACCGCCGCGCAGCGCGGCCCCTACGTGGTCGCGGCGACGGCCGGGTACGCCGACGGGCGCCCCGCGACGCGCGGCGCCCTCACCGACGCGGCCGAGCTCGCGCCGCAGCTCGTCCAGGGCGTCCTGCGGCCGCTGACCGCCCCCGCGACGGTCCGCTGCGACAGGCGGGAGTGGCGGTGCTGAGCCGCGCCGCCGCCGGGGCCGCCGCGCTGGCCCTCGCCATCGCCCCCGCCGCGGCCCCGGCGGGCGCCGCCGAACGCGCGGCGCCCTTGCGGGGCGCCCTCGCCTCCGACCCGGTGCGCGACGCCGTCACGCCCGTCCTGGAGTCGCTGAATGTGCCGCGCGCGTGGACGATGTCCAAGGGCGGCGGCGTGACGGTCGCCGTCCTCGACTCGGGAGTGGACGCCGGCCAGGCCGACCTCGCCGGCTCCGTCGCCACCGGCCCCGACTACACGCTCGGCGCGAACCCGGCCGGCGTCGCCCCGAAGCGGCTGCACGGCACGAACATGGCGTCGATCATCGCCGGCCACGGGCACGGACCGGGCGGGACCCGGGGAGTCGTCGGCGTCGCGCCCGAGGCGCGGCTGCTGTCGCTGCGGGTGATCCTGGAACGCGACGAGCCGGGCTTCGCGAAGTTCACCGGCAGGCGGCGCTACACGGGGACGATCGCCCAGGGCATCCGGTACGCGGTCGACCACGGCGCCGACGTCGTCAACCTGTCGCTCGGCCGCTCCTACCCCACGCCGCGCGAGCGCGAGGCCGTCGCCTACGCGATCGGCCGGAACGTCGTCGTGGTCGCGGCGGCGGGCAACAGCGGAGCCGAGGACGATCCGCGCGGGGTGGACGGCCGGTCCGCCCCGCCGCGCGGCGCCCGCGAACCCGGCGGCGCGGCCCCCAGGTACTTCTACCCGGCGTCGTTCCCCGGTGTGATCTCCGTCGCCGCCGTGGACGCGCAGGGCGAGCACGCCGGGTTCTCCAACCGCAACTCCGGCGTCGTCGTGTCCGCGCCCGGCGTCCAGATCATCGGCGCGGGCCCGGACGGGCGGTACTGGATCGGGGACGGCACGAGCCCCGCGACCGCGTTCGTCTCCGGCGTCGCCGCGCTCATCAGGTCCCGCCACCGCGGCCTCGCCCCCGCTCTGGTCACGCAGGCCATCGTGGCGGGCACCGCGGCCCGCCCGGCGCGCGGCTACGACCGGGGCGTCGGGTTCGGGCGGGTCGACGCCGCCGCGGCGCTCGCCGTGTCCGACACGCTGGCCGGGGCGCGCACGGGCGGCGCCGGCCTGCCGGCCGGGAGGCGGTTCGCGACGGGGCCGGCGCGCCCCGTCCAGGTCGTGCACCGCTCGGGCGGGCTCGTCGCCGCCTACCTGCTGATCTGCGCGCTGTCCCTGCTCGGCCTGGCGGGCTCCGCGGTCCTCCTGCGCGGCGAGCGGGATCCGGGAGAATGAGCGGATGTGGTCCGAACCTGACGAGTACGCCGAAGCGGTACTGGACGCGGTGGAACGGATCCCGCCGGGCCGCGTCCTGTCCTACGGCGACATCGCCGAGATGGTCGGACGCGGCGGCCCGCGCCAGGTCGGGCGCGTGATGTCGCTCTACGGGGGCGCCGTCCCGTGGTGGCGCGTCATCCGCGCCGACGGCCACCCGCCGAGCGGCCACGAGATCGAGGCCCGCGAGAACTACCGCGCCGAGGGCACCCCCCTCCACCCCGACGGCCGCCGAGTCGACATGGCACGTGCCAGGTGGACGGGCTAGGAGTGTTTGTCGCGTTTATCTCCTGCGACATGCGTGCGTATTGGTCAGAACCGTCTCGGTGATCTGTTCCAATGAACTGTTGTGCCGTCAGCTTCCTACCGTCTCGTGCGCCGCGCGGGTCCCGCGCGGAGCGTCCCGCCCGTGCTCGACGAGCAGCAGCGGCGGGTGGTCGAGCATGCCGGCGGGCCGATGCTGGTGCTGGCGGGGCCGGGAACCGGGAAGACGACGACGATCGTGGAGGCGGTCGTCGACCGCATCGAGAACCGCGGCGTCGACCCCGAGCGGGTGCTCGTCCTGACCTTCAGCCGCAAGGCGGCAGGGGAGCTGCGGGAGCGCATCACCGGCCGGCTGCACCGCACGACGCGCACGCCCCTGGCGCTGACCTTCCACAGCTACGCCTACGCGCTGATCCGGCGGGACGCCGTGCTGAACGAGGAGCCGGCCCCCAGGCTGCTGTCCGGCCCTGAGCAGCTGCTCGAAGTCCGGCGGCTGCTGGAGGGCGAGCTCGCCGACGGCGCCCGCGACTGGCCGGAGCGGCTGCGGGCCGCCCTCGCGACGCGCGGGTTCGCCGAGGAGCTCCGCGACTTCGCCCTGCGCGCGGTCGAGCGCCAGTTCGCCGCGGAGGACCTCGTCGCCCTCGGGCGCGTGCGGGGCCGCGACGACTGGGCGGCGATCGGCGGCTTCATGGAGCGGTACGTCGACCGGTTCCTGCTCGACCCCGTCCCGACCTACGACTACGGCGAGCTGATCCACCTGGCCGCGGGCATGCTCGCGGACGAGGAGGTGCGCATCCGGGAGCAGGACGCCTACGACGCCGTGTTCGTGGACGAGTACCAGGACACCGACCCCGCGCAGGAGGCCCTCCTGCACCACCTCGCGGGCGAGGGCCGCGACCTCGTCGTGGTCGGCGACCCGGACCAGTCGATCTACGGGTTCCGGGGCGCCGACGTGCGCGGTATCCAGGAGTTCCCGAACCGCTTCCTCACCCTGGACGGCGGTCCCGCGCCCGTGGTGGCGCTGCGGACGTGCCGCCGGATGGGCCCGGAGATCCTCGAGGCCTCCCGGCGCATCGCGAGGCGCCTGCCCGCCGGGACCGCGGGAGCGGCCGAGCACCGCGCGCTCCGGCCGGTGGACGAGCTGGACGAGGGCGAGGTCCGCGCGGTCATCGCCGACTCCGAGAGCCAGGAGTCCGCGCTGGTCGCCGACGAGCTGCGGCGCGCCCACCTCCTCGACGGCGTGCCCTGGTCGCGTATGGCGGTCCTGGTGCGCAGCGCCGTGCGGCAGGTGCCCGTGCTGCGGCGGGCGCTCGCCCAGGCCGGAGTGCCGGTGGTCGTCGCCGGTGACGAAGTGCCGCTGGTAGGGGAGCCCGCCGTCCGCCCGTTCCTCGTCCTGCTGCGCGCGGCGCTGAAGAAGGGCTTCCTGGACGAGGTCGTCGCGGAGGACCTCCTGACCGGGCCGCTGGGCGGCGCCGACGCGCTCGCCATGCGCCGCCTCAAGCGCGCTCTGCGCGACCTCGAGGAACTCGCGGGCGGGCAGCGTCCGCTGGGCGAGCTTCTGAGCGCGGCGGTGAACGACCCCCGCGAGCTGGTCCTCGTCCACGAGAGGGTCCGCGCGCCCGCCGAGCGGATCGCGAACCTGATCGAGACGGCGCGGCGCAGCGCCCACGACGGCGGCACCGCCGAAGACGTGCTGTGGGCCGTGTGGAAGGAGAGCGGCCAGGCCGACGTGCTGCTGGAGCAGAGCGTCAAGGGCGGGACGCGCGGCGCGGCGGCCGACCGCGACCTCGACGCCGTGGTGGCGCTGTTCGACCACGCCGCGCGGTTCGTCGACCGGCTTCCCCAGGCTGGGCCCGAGCTGTTCGTCGACAACATCGCCTCCCAGGAGATCGCCGGCGACACGCTGGCCGAGCAGGCGCCCGACGGCGAGGCCGTCCGGATCCTCACCGCGCACCGCTCCAAGGGCCTGGAGTGGGACGTGGTCGTCGTCGCCGGAGTCCAGGAGGGCGTCTGGCCCGACGTGCGGCTGCGCGGTTCGCTGCTCGGCGTCGAGGAACTGGTCGAGCACGCGGCCGGGGCCGAGCCGGACGGCGAGGCCGCCGCGGGCGCGTCCATGGCCGCCAAGATGCTCGACGAGGAGCGCCGCCTGTTCTACGTGGCGGTCACGCGCGCCCGCAGGCGCCTCGTGGTGACGGCCGTCGGCGGCGACGACACCGAGGAGCGGCCGTCGCGCTTCCTGAACGAGCTCCTCCCGGGCGCGATCGAGCAGTCGCAGCTCGACGAGAAGACCCGCTGGCTGTCGCTGTCCGCCCTCGTGGCCGACCTGCGCTCCGCCGTCGCCGACCCGGCGCGTCCCGAGCCGCTGCGGCGCGCCGCCGCCGGGCACCTGGCCCGCCTCGCGCGCGCGGGCGTGCGCGGCGCGAAGCCGGAGAACTGGTACGCCATCACCGCGCTGTCGGACTCCGGGCCCGCGTTCGCCGAGGACGAGCCCATCACGATCTCGCCGTCCCAGGTGGAGGCGTTCACCACCTGCGGGCTGCGCTGGCTGCTCGCCTCCGCGGTCGGCGCCCAGGAGGGCGGGCCCAACGAGTACAGCACCATGGGCAAGGTCGTCCACGCCGTCGCCGAGATGGCGGGCGCCGACGACGGCGTCGACGAGCTGCACGTCGCGCGGCGGCTCGACGAGGTCTGGAACGACCTGGAGTTCCGCAGCTCGTGGTACTCGGAGAAGCAGCGCGAGCAGGCCGCGAGGATGGTCGACAGGTTCCTCGCGTGGCACCGCGACAACCCCAACGAGGTCGTCGCGCTGGAGGAGTCGTTCAAGGTCGACCTCGGCCGCGTCGTCATCAAGGGCCGCATCGACCGCGCCGAGCGCGACGAGCAGGGCCGCGCCGTCATCATCGACATCAAGACCTCCTCCACGGCCGTCCCGAAGGACGACCTCGCCCGGCACCCGCAGCTCGGCGTGTACCAGTACGCGGTGATGCTCGGCGCGTTCGAGCGGCACGGGCTGATCGAGCCGGGCGGCGCGAAGCTGATCCAGGTCGGCAAGGCCGCGTTCACGGCGAAGGCGCGCGAGCAGGAGCAGCCCGCGCCCGCCGAGGACGCCGATCCCGAGTGGCCGAAGAAGCTCGTCGAGATCGTCGCCACGGGGATGGCCGGCGACGTCTTCCAGGCCAGGGCGAACGACAAGTGTCGCACCTGTCCCGTACGCTCCTGCTGCCCCGTCCATGACGAGGGCGGGCAGGTGGCGGACTAGCTCGGGGGGAGCGAGGTGATCACGCCGGGAGAACTGGCCCGGCTGCTGGAGATCCCGGCGCCGACCGATGAGCAGGCCCGGGTGATCGAGGCGCCGATGGCGCCGATGGCGGTGATCGCCGGCGCCGGGTCGGGCAAGAGCGAGACGATGGCCGCGCGGGTGGTGTGGCTGGTCGCGAACGGCTTCGTCCGGCCGGAGCGCGTCCTCGGGCTCACCTTCACCCGCAAGGCCGCCGCCGAGCTCGGCGTGCGCGTGCGCAAGCGGCTCGACAGGCTCCGCGAGGTCCTGCCGGGAGACGAGCTCGAGCGGCTGGGCGGCGAGGCCCTGTTCGACGGCGAGCCGATGGTGTCCACGTACCACTCGTACGCGGCGCGCCTCTTCGGCGACCACGCCCTGCGCGAGGCGCTCGAACCCACGATGCGGCTGATCTCGCCGGCCGTCGCCTGGCAGATCTGCTCGCGGGTGGTCGACGCCTACCACGGCCCCATGGACCAGATCGACTGGCAGCCCGACACCGTCACCAAGGCCGTCATGGAGCTGTCCGGCGACCTGGCCGAGCACCTGCGGACGGCCGAGGACGTCCGCAAGGTCGGCGCCTGGCTCGACGAGCGGCTCGCCGCGGTGCGCAAGCCGCTCAAGGCGCAGCGCGACGTCCTCGCCAAGCACGCGGTCCGCGAGCAGCTCATGCCGCTCATCGAGGCGTACGGGCGCGCCAAGGCCGACCGCGAGGTCATCGACCACGGCGACCAGATGGCGCTCGCCGCCCGCATCGCCTACAAGCATCCCGAGGTCGGGATGATCGAGCGGTCCCGGTTCTCCGTCGTCCTGCTCGACGAGTACCAGGACACCAGCCAGGCGCAGCTCGTCCTGCTCAAGTCGCTGTTCGCGGGCGGGCACCCGGTGACGGCCGTCGGCGACCCGTGCCAGTCCATCTACGGGTGGCGCGGCGCGAGCGCCGGGAACCTGCTGCGGTTCGCCTACGACTTCCCCTCCCAGCCCGCCGCGACTCCCGGCGGGCGGCCCGTGGCGGCGCCGGTCGTCCAGCTCAGCCGCTCGTTCCGCAACGGCGAGCAGATCCTGGAGGCGGCGGCCAAGGTCCAGGAGGAGCTGCGCGCCGAGACGAAGGCCGTGCCGCGCCTCATCCCGGGCGCCGGGCGCGAAGGGCGCGGGCGCGTCGAATGCGCCCTGTTCCCCACCGTCGAGGACGAGGCCGACCGCATCGCCGCGCGCATCGCCGGGCTCATGGCCGCCGACCCCGGGACCGCACCGGACGGCGGCCCCCAGACTGAGCCGCTCCACTATTCCGACGTCGCCGTCCTGGCGCGGAAGAGGTCGCAGTTCCCGCTGATCAGGCGGGCCCTGGAGGCGCGCGGCATCCCGGTCGAGGTCGTCGGGCTCGGCGGGCTCCTCACCGTCCCCGAGGTGCAGGACGTCGTCGCCACGCTGCGCGTCATGCACGACCCGACCGCGGGCGCGTCCCTCGCCCGGCTGCTCACCGGCCCGCGCTGGCGCCTCGGCCCCCGCGACCTCGTCGCCCTCGGGCGCCGCGCCCGCGCCCTGGCCCAGGAGGCGGCCCGCGACATCACCCGCCCGGACGCCCAACCCGTCCCCGCTTCCGGCGGGGCGCCCGATGAAGGGGCCACGGAGGGGGCCGGCGGAGGGGGCCCGGAGGGGGCCAATGCGGGGGGCCAGAGGGAGCCCAGCGCAGGGGCCACGGAGGGGATCAGCGCAGGGATCAGTGCGGGGGCCGTGGAGGTGGCCGACCAGGGAGCCGGCGAGGGGGCCAGTGAGGGGGCCAGTGAGGGGGCCAGTGCGGAGGCCGGTGAAGAGGCCGCGGGTGACGATCCGCTGCGGCAGCTCGTCAGCGAGCTGAACCAGGAGACCGGCAGCCTCGTCGACGCGCTCGACGACCTCGGCCCGCCCGGCGCGTACTCGCCCGAGGGGTACGGGCGGCTGCGCCGCCTCCGCGACGAGCTGCGCGGCCTGCGCGGGCAGGTCGGCCTGCCGCTGCCCGACCTCGTCAACGAGGTCGAGCGGACGCTCGGCCTCGACATCGAGGTCGCCGCGCGGTCCGGGCTCGACCCCGTCACCGCCCGCGCCGACCTCGACGCCTTCATCGACGCCGCCGCCACCTTCGCGGGCGACGCCGAAGACCCGACGCTCGGCGCGTTCCTCGCCTACCTCAAGGCCGCCGAGACCGAGGAGTTCGGGCTGGAGGCCGGGCGGGTCGGGGAGACCGACAGCGTCAAGCTCCTCACCGTCCACGCGTCCAAGGGCCTCGAATGGCCGGTCGTCGTCGTCCCGGGCCTGGCGTTCACGCCGCAGAAGAACGGCGGCCCCGCCAAGGGGTCGATCTTCCCTTCGCCGCCGCAGAACGCCACCCGCTGGACGGCGAACCCGCGCGTCCTGCCGTTCATGCTGCGCGGCGACCGCGCCGACCTGCCCGCGCTGACCGGGCTGGAGAAGGACGACCTCACCGCGTTCGAGCAGGCGTGCTCCGAGCGCGACCTGCGCGAGGAGCGGCGGCTCGCCTATGTGGCGGTCACGCGCGCGTCCAGCCTGCTCATCACCACCGGTTACTGGTGGGGGTCGTCGGGGCGCCCGCTCGGCCCGTCGCCGTTCCTGGAGGAGGTGCGCGCGGTCTGCCTCGCGGGGGCCGGGTCCGTCGCGGTCTGGGCCGACCCGCCTGAGGAGGGCGCCGCGAACCCGCTGCTCGCCGACCCCGAGGAGGCGCAGTGGCCCGCCGCCCCCGGTGAGCGCGGCCGGTCCGACCTGACGGCGCGGGCGCGCTACGAGGCGGTCGTCGAGGGCGCCCGCATGGTCGAGGACGAGATGGCCGGCCGCACCCGCCACTGGGCCGGCGACGCCGGGCTGTCGGACGCCGACCGGGGCCGCATGACGGCGTGGGCGCGCGACGTCGAGCTGCTGCTCGCCGAGCGCGACCGGGGGCGCGGCGACGACGGCCTGCTCGTCGAGCTGCCCGCGCACCTTTCGGTGTCGTCGCTGGTGTCGCTGGCGCGCGACCCGGGGGCGCTCGCCCGGCAGATCCGCCGCCCCATGCCGCGCCCGCCCGCTCCCTACGCACGGCGCGGCACCGCGTTCCATGCCTGGCTGGAGGGCCGCTGGGGTCAGCAGCGCCTCCTCGATCCCGACGAGCTGCCGGGCGCCGCCGACGAGGGCGCCGCCGACGACTCGCACCTGGCGATGCTGCGCGAGCGCTTCGAGGGGTCGCAGTGGGCGGCGCGCGAGCCGCTCGACATCGAGGTGCCGTTCGAGACCATCATCGGCGACCGGCTGGTCCGTGGCCGGATGGACGCCGTTTTCCGGACCCGCGACGGCGGATACGAGGTCGTCGACTGGAAGACCGGATCCCCGCCGTCGGGGGAGGAGGCCCGCTTCGCGGCCGTGCAGCTCGCCGCGTACCGGCTGGCGTGGGCCGAGCTCACCGGCGTGGACGTCGCACAGGTCAGCGCGGCCTTCCACTACGTGGCGGCCGACGTGACCGTCCGCCCCGCCGACCTGCTCGACGCCGCCGGCCTCGCCGCCCTGCTGGACGGCGTCCCCGCCGCTTGAGGGTTATGTCACTCGCCTCTGTTCACGGTGCGTGGTTTCGGGGATGATCCGGGCAACCAGTCGAGGAGGCGACGTGACGGTGACCCATGACGAGAAGGTGGTCCGGGAGTTCTCCAAGCAGGCGGCCGGGTTCGCCGACCCGAGGCTGAACACGGCGTTCACCCGCCACCTGGACCGGCTCGTCCGGTTCATGGATCCCGAGCTCGACCTGGAGGACATCGTCCTGGAGGTCGCCGCGGGGACCGGAATGGTGTCCCGCGCGATCGCCCGCCGCGTCCGGCACGTGACGGCACTCGACATCACGCCCGCGATGCTGGCCGAAGGCAAGCGCGACGCCGACCACGCCGGCCTCATGAACGTCACCTTCGCGCACGGCGACGCCACCGCCCTGCCCTACCTCGACCGCTCGTTCACCCTCGTCGTGACCCGCTTCTCGCTGCACCAGGTGGCCGACCCCGAGTCCGTCGTCAGGGAGATGGCCCGTGTCAGCCGCCCGGGCGCCGCGCTGATCATCGCCGACCTCGTCCGCCCCGACGGGCTGGACGGCGACCCCGACCGGATCGAACGCCTCCGCGACCCCTCGCACGGGGAGGCCCTCACCGAGGCGCGGATCGCCGACCTCGTCACCTCGGCGGGCGCGCAGGTGAAGCGCGCCGACCGCTTCGACCACGAGCGCCCGCTGGATCCGTGGCTGGAGTTCTCGCACACCCCCTCCGACGTCGCGGAACAGATCAGGCGGGAGCTGGAGGACGAGCTGGCGGGCGGGCCCGCCACCGGCATGCGCCCGAGCATGGTCGACGGCGTCCTGCACTTCACGCACTCCTACCTCTTCCAGCAGGCCATCGTCGGGTAACGTTTTCGAGCAAACGTTCGACGCGTGTGACGCGTGTGGTCTATGTTGTCGAACATGGGTTCTAGCACCGTGCGCTCCCTCGAACGCGAGCCGGCCGCGCTGGCGATGCGCATCGGCGTGGTCGCGGCCGAGGCCGCCCTCGCCACCTTCGCCCGCAACCTCGACCTCGACGACCTCGAGGACGGCATCGACTTCCAGGGCGCCATCGGGCCCGCCGAATGGCCGGTGTTCTCCCTGGTCATCGACACCCTCGCCGAGGCCGGGCCGGGCGACCGCCGGACCCTGGACGAGCGCCGCGCCGACGCCCTCAACGACCTCGCCCGCATCTGCATGGCCGCCAAGCGGCGCGCCGGCGCCGCCTGACCCCCGAGACGGGGCACGCCCGGGACCTCGCGGCCCTGGGCCCGGGCGTTTCCCTCATCAGCCTTCGGGCGCTGTCCGCTTCACCTTGCCGGTGCTGGTCCGGGGCAGTTCCCGGACGAAACGGATGTCCCGCGGCACCTTGTACCGGGCCAGGCGCCCGCGCACGTACTCCTTGAGCTCGTCCTCGGTGACCGCCGCCCCCTCGGCCTTCACGACGTGCGCGGCGAGCCGCTGCCCGAACCTCTCGTCCTCCACCCCGGTCACCGACACCTCCGCGACGTCCGGATGGCCGCCGAGCAGGTCCTCGACCTCGCCGGGGAACACGTTCTCCCCGCCCGAGACGATCATGTCGTCGGCCCGGCCGTCGATGAACAGCCGGCCCGCCTCGTCGAAGTGCCCGAGGTCGCCGGTCCCGGTCAGCCCGTCGCGCACCTGCTTGCCGCCGCCCCCGGTGTAGCCCGCGAACCGCAGGCCGCCGCCGGTGTGGACCTCCCCGGTCTCGCCCGCGGGCAGCTCCCGCCCGTCCTGCCCGAGCACCTTGATCGTGAGCCGGAACGACGGCCTGCCGACCGTGCCGGGCGCGGCCCGCAGGTCCTCGGGCGTGGCGATCGTGGCCCATCCCGTCTCGGTCGCGCCGTACACGTTGACGAGCACGTCGCCGAACGCGTCCATGAACGCCTCGGACAGGTGCGGATGCAGCGCCGCACCGCCGCACACGACCGCCCGCAGGGTCGGCGTGGGCGGCGGGTCCGCCACGTCCAGGATCCGCTGGAGCATGACGGGGACCGCCACGAGCGCCTCCGCCCGGCAGTCCGCGATCGTCTCCAGCACCTGCCGCGGATCGAAGCGGCGGGACAGGATGAGCGGCATCCCCATCCCGAGCCCGACCGTCGTGTAGGCGAACCCGAGCAGATGGAAGAGCGGCGGAGCGACGACCATCGGCGCCCCCGACCGCACGGGGACGCGCATCATGTGGCTCAGAGCCGCGGGCAGCAGCGAAGAAGCGGACACATCATGCCGCGCCCCCTTGGGCGTCCCCGTGGTCCCCGACGTCATCAGGATGACCCGGCTGGCCCGCTCGCGCTTGACGGACGCGGGCTCCGTCTCCGCGATCAGCGCGTCGACCTCCCCGCCGCCCTCATCGGCCCAGGCGACGACCCGCTTCCCACCGAACCCCGACTCCTCGACGGCCGCCCCGAACTCCTCGTCGTGGACGAGCAGCTCGATCTCCTCGCGCTCAACGACCTGCCCCAGCTGCGTTCCGGAGAAGTCGGTGTTCAGCAGCACGACGTCATTGCCGAGCCGCGACGCCGCGAGAACGGCTTCGACGAACCCCCGGTGATTGCGGCAGAGAACCCCGACCTTCCCGTCACCCACACGCTCGCTCAGCGCGGTGGCGAGCGACGCGGCCCGCCGTTCGAGCTCCGCGTAGGTCAGCGCCCCGCGCTCGTCGACGAGGGCCGTCCGGTCGGGGAAGCGCAGCGCGGCCATGGCCCCGAGCGTCGCGGGGACGGGCCCGAACCGCGCGTAGGGGAACAGCAGCCGCACCGCCCGATCAGGCCGGACGGGCCGCAACGCCCCAGAGTTCCGAACCGCCCGGGTAGCCCTGGCTCCAGCCCTAGCAGCAACCCGCACCCGCCCAAGCACCAGCAAGCCACCTTCCTCACACACCCCGACTCTTCGTCCGTCGTTCGACATACCCGCCTATCACCTAGGCAAAGGCATCCTCCAGCGACGACAAACGACGAGTGTGCTCTGGGCCCTTCATCGAGATGTCGTCAGCACCCTTCAGCGGCTGTCCTGCGCCGCGCGGCGGGCCATGGCGAGGTTGTTGCGGGAGTTCAGGGTGTGGGGGTGGTCGCTGCCCAGTACCCGTTCGCGGTCGGCGAGGGTCTGCTCGTGCAGGGCGATCGCCCGTTCCAGGTCTCCTGCGGCCTGGTAGGCAAGGGCGAGGTTGTTGCGGGAGGTCAGAGTGTTGGGGTGGTCGCTGCCCAGTACCCGCTCGGCGTCGGCGAGGGTCTGCTCGTGCAGGGGGAGCGCCCGTTCGAGATCTCCTGCGGCTCGATAGGCGCCGGCGAGGTTGTGGCGGGATACCAGGGTGTGGGGGTGGTCGCTGCCCAGTACCCGTTCGCGGTCGGCGAGGGTCTGCTCGTGCAGGGCGATCGCCCGTTCCAGGTCTCCTGCGGTCCGATAGGCGCCGGCAAGGTCGTTGCGGGAGGTCAGAGTGTTGGGGTGGTCGCTGCCCAGTACCCGCTCGGCGTCGGCGACGGTCTGCTCGTGCAGGGGGAGCGCCCGTTCGAGATCTCCTGCGGCTCGATAGGCGCCGGCGAGGTTGTGGCGGAAGACCAGGGTGCGGGGGTGGTCGCTGCCCAGTACCCGCTCGGCGTCGGCGAGGGTCTGCTCGTGCAGGGCGATCGCCCGTTCCCGGTCCGCTGTGATCTGGTAAGCGAGGGCCAGATTGTTGCGGGAGATCAGGACGCTCAGTGCCTGGTCGCCGTGGAGGCGGTGGTTGGTGGCCAGGGCACGTTGGAAGTATGCGATGGCGCGGGTCGGTGAGCCTTGGAGCTGTAGGAACGTAGCCGCGCGGTCCAGTAGGTGCCACATGGTGTCGGTGTCGGTGGTCGCCGGGGCGTGGTCGGCCAGGGCATCGATGTGGGGGAGCAGGGTCCGCCACATCGGCCAGCCTGCCGGATCTTCGACATCGAGGGGGCGGGCCTGATGCAGCAGCCGGGTGGCGGTGTCGCGAGCGGCGGCGATGGCGTCGGGTTGACGGTGCGGGTCGGCGGGGTCGGAGGTACGGGCGAGGGCCTGTACCAGCCGGTGCACGGTGACGTCGCCGTCCTCGCCCAAGGTGACCATGTTGTAGGCCGCCAGCACCCCGAGCGCTTGTCGTGGCACTGTCGGAGGGATCGGCGGGTCCGTACCGGGCCGCCGCTTCGGCCAGGGCCGTCGGCGGTCCCGAGGCGGCGTCCGAGCGCTGTCGGTCATGACGGTGGCCAGGTCATCGAGCAAGGCGCAGGGGATGGCCTCGGGGGCGTACCAGGCGAGGACCCGGAGCAGATCCCCGGCGAGGGGAGCGTCGGTGAGCTGGTCGAGTGTGAGGCGCCAGATCCGGGCGATGGTGCGCTGGGCGTCGGCGCCCTGGGCGGTCTGGTCGTACATGACCGCCGGTGAGTCGGCCAGCAGTTCCAGGTAGGCGCGCGGGGACAGCCGGTGCTGGTGCAGGTAGGCGGCGGCCTGCTCGATCGCCAGCGGCAGGCATCCCAGCTCGGTGGCCAGTTCGGCGGCGCCGTCCAGGTCCGCGCCGGGCCGGTCGTGGGCGGCGATCCGGGTGAGCAACTCCACCGCCTGCCCGCTGGTGAGGACGTCCAGCCGCAGTACCTGGGCACCGAACCGATGCCAGCCCTCGCCGAGGCGGCTGGTGACCAGGACGCGGCCGGTGCCCGTCCGGGCCATCACGGGGGCGATGTGCTCGGGGTCGTTGACGTTGTCCAGCACGAGCAGCCAGCCGTCATGGCAGCTCAGCCAGGTCAGCGCCCACTCGGCCAGGGCGTCCAGCGGCAGCGCCTGTTTCAATTCCGGTTGCAGCGCGACGGCCAGCGCGGCCAGTCCCGCCCGCACGGCCTCGCGGGTGTCGGCGGTGATCCACCACACCGGGGAGAACCGGTCGCGGTGCCGATCGCCGTAGCGGGCGGCCAGGGTCGACTTGCCCACTCCGCCGAGACCGTGCACCGCGGCCACTACGACCTCGGCCGACTCGCTCAGGGCCGCGTCCAGCTCCTCCAGTTCGGAACCGCGCCCGACGAACAGGTGTGCATGCGCCGGAACGTTGGCGAGGGCTGGCGCGGCGGTCACCTCGGCGGGCCGTGGCAGGCCCGCCGCCAGCACCACCTGCCCCTCGATGACGTACTGGTCCCGACCGGCTTGGTTGACGGCGCCGTGGCCCGAGGCGATGCCGCTCAGGTGCGGCGGAGGCCCGTCAGCCGGTGGGGTCGGTGGGTTGGTCATGCTGTGGACGGTTACCTGTCGTGGTGGATGTGCTGGTCGCGTCCAGCCTGGTAGATCCGGCCGTGCCCAGTCGCCTTGCCCTGGATCTGGGTGTTGGTCGCGCCGCCTCCGGTGGAGACGATGCCGGAGTTGGTGGCGTTGTCGCCTTCGGGGGACCGGCGGGCCCGCAGGCCCCCGGCCACCGCCAGGACCAGTCCGGTGATGCCGACGACGGCGCCGATCACGCCGATGGTGTCGTCCCAGTGGAAGCCCTTGACCGCGAAGTACACGATCAGCCAGATCGCGGATGCGGCCGCGATGATGCCGCCGGCCCAGGTCAGTGCGCGCCCCGTCATGCTCGCCATCATCGACCCGTCCGCCCGGTGACAACAGGTCATCCGTCACAAACGCCGGAACCGGACAGCGTCCATGCGTGAATACGGTCTGAACCCGTTACGTAGTGACCGGACATTAAGGCGGGCGATGAGTAGGCGACGGTATGTGGCCAGGGGTGTGCCCGGTGGTTACCGGATCTGGGACTCCAAGGCGGGGCGGTGGTGGGGAGATCTCTACGAGCTGTGCCCCGACGACCTGCTGGCGGAGTTGAACGGCGGCGCGGACTACGCGAAGGTCACCGCTCTGCTCAGGAAGTACCGGGCGCTCAAGCGCTGATCCGGCACGGGCCGCCCTGTCTTCAGGCGTGGGTGAGGGCGGTCAGGAACCAGTCGATTTCGCGGCGGGGGTGCTCTGGTGGGGCCCAGCCGTTGACGGTCGACAGGAGGTCCAGGTAGCGCTCGCGGCGGGGGTCGTTGGCGCCGGTCAGGTAGGCGGCCAGGCGGGCGCGCAGGGCCGGAGTGTCGGGGCGTTCCTGGAACTCGGCGTAGGCGGCGACGACGTCGTTGACGGCCTGCGCAGCCTCCGGTGAGTCGGGGGCCACACCTGCGGCCAGCAGTGGGCGGACGGTCTCGGTGACGCGTGCGACCGCGTGCTTGCGCGGCGGGCCCTTGGGGCGGCGGGCGGCCTCGGCGGTGTGGTCGTTGAACAGGTCCCGCATGAGGGTGCGGAAATCGGGGTCGCGGGAGAGTTCGGCCAGCTCGACCCAGGCCGCCAGTTGCTCGGAGGTCGGGTCCTCGGGCAGTTCGGGCGCCATCGACCTGTGCAGGACGCGGGGCATCGGGCCGGTCTCGGGGGCGCCGAAGGAGCTGTTGAGGAAGTCGCCGACGAGGTCTCGGCGTTCGGCGGCGGACAGGCGGGCGAGCCGGTGCATCAGTTCCATCTCCTCGGGGTCGCTGCCGCGCCGGGCGGCGATGGTCAGGACCGCGTGCCGCAGCCGCAGCAGCCGCATCTGGACGGCGACGGCCTCGGCGTGGGCGGCCGCCGCCTCGGCGGCCGGTATCTCGCGGTCGACGATCTTCTGGACGGTGGCCAGGTCGATCCCCAGCTCGCGCAGCGTCCGCACCAGGCTCAGCCGGGCCACGGCGTCCGCCCCGTACCGGCGGTGTCCCGACGCGTTCCTGCGCGCCGGGACGATGCCGCGTTCGGAGTAGAAGCGCACGGCCTTCACGCTGAGCCCGGTGGTCCGGGCGACTTCGCCGATGGAGTAGGTCGCTTCGCCGTCCACGGCCTCACCTTGGCATCTCCCCCAGGGGGAGGTTCAAGCGACGGGCGGGTTGAAGCGGGACGGGACGGGGTCGCTCCACCGCAGCGGCACGGCGCCGGCGATCTCGACGACGTCGGTGGCGGTGAACTCGACGAGCCGTTCGGCGCCCGGTACCGCGGCGGCGTGCGCGGGGTCCCAGTCGGTGCGGGCGGTGCCGGTGAGGTGGAGGACGGCGCCGGTGTCCCAGTCGCAGAAGAGCAGCCCGGCCCGGGGCTGGACCTCCAGGTTGCCCAGCGTGTTGAACATGGCGTTGCCGGTGTAGTCGGGCCAGCGCAGCACGTTCGGCGACACCGCCTCCACGAAGCCGGGGGCGCCGCCGCGGTGGGAGGCGTCGGCGTCGCCGTCGAGATCGGCGGTGGCGATGAAGAAGGTGTCCGCCCCGGCGATCCACTTCTGCTGGTCGGGCGTGAGGGTGCGGGAGCTCTTCGGCGGCGCCGGCGCGGCCGTCGTCCACTCCGGTTTCCGCTTCTGGATGTACTTGGGGCAGTTGGAGTACACCTGGTCGAGGTCGACGCGCAGGCCGTGCCCGGTCGGGGCGGCGCGGCCGTTCATCCGCATCCGGCGGTGCCGGCCCGGTTCGATCGCGAGCATGCCGACCTGCGCGGGCGTCGTGGACAGTTCGTGCAGCGGGTCGTGCGGCGCCGGAAGGGCGTCGATCGCGAGGGTGAGGTCGTCCACGGCGTGCAGGAAGCCGGGCCGTCCGGTGAGCAGGGTGGCCCACAGCCGTCCCCGGCCGTCGGCGGCGCCCAGCACGACCATCGGCTGCTGGAGCAGGAACGCGCGCGCCACGTCGGGGATCCGCGGGCGGACGGCGCGGGCGGAGAACTCGCCCTGCTCCAGCAGGCCGGCACGCCGCTGGGCGGCTCGCTCGCCTCGGTGGCAGACATCGACCGCCACAGCGGCCTCCTTCCGTTCGGGGCGGACGGGCTAGAAGAAGCCGCAGGTGGGGGCCGCGCCGCTGGGCGCGGGGGCGGTGTCGGCGCCGGTGGGCGCGTAGATCTCCAGGCGGGTCCCGTCGGGGTCGGTGAAGAAGACGCCTCCGGAGGAGGCGCCCTCGCCGTGCGGGACGACGCCGTCGTGGGCGAAGCGGGCGTCGAGGTCGCGGAGCACCTGCTCGGCGGCCCGCACCTCCTCGATCGACTCGACCTGGAACGACAGGTGGTGCAGGCCCGCCGAGCGGGGCGCGAAGGGGGAGTCGCTCTGCTGCCACAGGGTCAGCACGAGCCGTCCGTCCCGGCCGAGGAAGGCCCAGCGGCGGCCGCCCTCGTCGCCCTCGGACTGCACCTCGAACCCGAAGACGCGCTGGTAGAAGGGCACCGACCGGTCCAGATCGGTCACGTTCAGCCCCACGTGCCCCGTCCGCAGGGCCTTGATGGCGACCGTCTCCATGACACACCTCGCAAACCCGGGCGTCGCGCCCGGCGTCGATCTAACTGGCTATTCGAAGATAAGAGGTTAGGTGGCGGGCGTCAACCGGCTAAGTCGCGATAGCCGGGTAGAATCGAGGGGTGCAGTCGGAAGATCGATCTCTGCGGCGGTACGCCGCCGACCCCCGCCCGCTGGTCGGGGAGCCGTTGTGCCTGGACCTCCTCAACACCCGGTGGCACGACGACGGCGCTCACCACGACCTGCTCGACTCCACCGAAGGGCTCGCCGTCTGGCTGCGTTCGGCCGGGCTGGACGAGCGCGCGGCGGCCGGCAGGGCGACGCTCGACGCCGCCGTCCGGACCCGCGGGATCCTTCTGCGGCTCGTGGACGAGGGCCCCTCCCCGCGGTCGATGGACGCGCTCAACGAGGTCCTGGAACGCGGCGCGATGCACTACCGGCTCGGGCCCGGCGGGCCGGAAGAGCACGCGCGGACCGGCGACCCCGCGTGGCTGCCGTCCTGGCTGGCCGCCGCCGACTACCTGCGCCTCATGGCCGCCGGTCCCGAACGGGTCAAGCCCTGCGCGCACCCCAACTGCGTGCTGCACTTCCACGACACGACCAAGAACGGCACCCGGCGCTGGTGCTCCATGGCCGTGTGCGGCAACCGGGCCAAGGCGGCCCGGCACTACGAGCGCGCGAAGACCGGACGGTAGGACGCGTAACGCCGCCGGGCGGGCGGTTCAGCGCGCGGCGTCGCCGGTGATCGATTCGATCAGGGCGGCGCGGACGGCCCGGACGGCCGGGGAGCGCCACCGGGACGACGGCTCGGCGAGCCAGAGGCGGTGCCGGGACAGCCCGGCGGGCGGGCGCAGTTCGGCGAGCGTCCCGGAGGCGAGCTCGCCCGCGACCGTGACCGTCGGCAGCAGCGCCAGGCCGAGGCCGGCGGCGGCGCAGCGCTTCGCCGTCTCGATGCCGCCGAAGCGGGGCGGGTTCGCCGCGGGGTCGGCCGCGGCGACGAGGGCGGCGAGTTCGTCGCTGTAGGAGCAGCCCTCCTCCAGGAGGAGGACCCCCGCCCCGGCCAGTTCCGCCGGGGTGAGCGGGCGGTGCCGGGGGAGGCGCGTGGCCGGCGCCGCGACGAGCGAGAGCGGCTGGACGCCGAGGTCGACCAGGTCGGCGCCGGACGCCGCCGGAGAGGGTTCGAGGACGAGGGCCAGGTCGGCCCGGCGGTCGGCGAGCGTGGCCAGGGCCGTCCTCGTGTCGGCGGGGAACAGCGACAGGCTCACGTCCGGCAGCGCCGCCCGCAGGCCGGGTAGGGCGGGCGCGAGCCAGTAGGCGCACACCGACTCCGGCGCCCGGAGCCGCACCGGCCCGGACGGCTCGGTGGCGGCGGCGGTGACCTCGGCCAGCATCCGCTCCTGGAGGTCGAGGATGCCCCTGGCGTGCTCGGCGAGCAGCGAACCGGCGCGGGTGGGGGAGACGCCTCCGGGGCGGCGGTCGAGCAGCGGCGTCCCGGCCAGGCGCTCCAGCGCCTGGACGTGCGCGGTGACCGTGGACTGCACGAAGCCGAGCTCCGCCGAGGCGGCGGTCATCCCGCCGGTGCGCAGGACCGCGAGGAAGGTGGTGAGGAGGCGCGTGTCCATCGAGTTAACCGATGCCTTCCATCAATAACCATCGTTGGACGCGATGCTACCGGCCGAGGAGACTGCTCTCATGAGCGACATCGCACAAGCACTCCGCTACACCGCCTTCGACGTGGACGGCCGGGGCGGCAACCCCGCCGGCGTCGTCCTGGACGCGCGGGGCCTGGACGCCGCGACCATGCAGGAGATCGCCGCCGAGATCGGGTTCTCCGAGACGGCCTTCCTCCTGGACGAGGGAGGCGCGCCCGAGCGGTTCCGGCTCCGCTACTTCAGCCCTCTGGCCGAGGTCGCCTTCTGCGGGCACGCGACGATCGCGACCGCCGTCGCCCTGGCCGAGCGCCGGGGGACCGGGAGCCTGCGCCTGACCACCCTGGCGGGGGAGGTCGGGGTCGAGACGCGCGAGGCCGGCGGCCGTGTCCTCGCCACCCTCACGAGCGTGCCGCCGACCGTCCGGGACCTGGAGGAGGCCGACCTCGCCGCCCTGCTGGACGCGCTGCGCTGGGACGCCGCGGAGCTCGACCCCGCCCTACCGCCGCGCATCGCCAACGCGGGCAACGACCACCCGGTCCTCGCCGCGTCGACGCGCGCGCGGCTCGCCGACCTCGACTACGACATGGACGCCCTCGGCGGGCTCATGGCGCGCCGCGGCTGGACGACCGTCCACCTCGTCTGGCGGGAGAGCGAGACCCTCTTCCACGCGCGCGACCCGTTCCCGCCGGGCGGTGTGGTGGAGGACCCGGCGACCGGCGCCGCCGCGGCGGCCCTCGGCGGCTACCTGCGGGCGCTCGGCCTCGTCGAGCCGCCGGCCCGGATCACCGTCCGCCAGGGAGAGGACATGGGCCGTCCCAGCCGGCTGCTGGTCGACGTCCCCTCCGGCGACACCGGGATCAGCGTGAGCGGGACCGCCGCTCCCATGGGCGGCTGATACGGCGATGATCGAGTAGCGTCGGGCCATGCCGCATCCGACCGCGCCCGTGACCGCAGACGATCTCGACCTCGCCGTGCGAATGGCCGTCGCCACGCTCCGGGAGGCTCCACCGCGGGCGTGGGAGGCGAAGGCCGGGTCCCTCGAATGGGACTGCTGGGAGACGGTCGAGCACCTCAGCGACGACCTGTTCGCCTACGCGGCCCAGCTCGCGCCGAGGACGCCGCCGATGGACGACGAGGTGCCGTTCGTGTGGGAGAGCAGGCGGCCCGGCGGACCGGCCAACGCGATCCACGCGGACCGGGACGCCGGGCCCGCCGGGCTGCTCCAGGTCCTCGACGCGTGCGGCGGGATGCTGTCCGCCGTGGTCCGCTGCACGGCCCCGGACGTCCGCGCGCACCACGTCTTCGGCGCCGCTGACGCCGAGGGGTTCGCCGCCATGGGGATCGTGGAGGCCGTCGTCCACATGTACGACCTGGCGACCGGGCTGGGGCTGCCCTGGGAGCCGCCCGCCGACCTGTGCGCCCGCGTGCTGGGACGCCTGTTCCCGGACGCGCCGCAGGACACCGACCCCTGGAGGACCCTGCTGTGGGCCACCGGCCGCGGCGACATCCCCGGCCGCCCGCGCGTCACGTCCTGGCGCTGGTACGGGGAACCTCGCCGCTGACAGGCGGCGTCTGGTCAGCGCCTGTAGTGGAAGGCCGGTTTCGGGTGCATGAGGAAGTCGTGGTGGGAGATGTTCCAGGCGTAGGCGCCCGCCATGGTGAAGGCGATGACGTCGCCTCGGGACAGGGGCGGGACGGGGACGCCGCGCGCGAAGACGTCCTTCGGGGTGCAGAGCTGGCCCACCAGGGTCGCCGGGCGCCGCGGGCCGGTCGCGGCGGTCAGGACCTTGAACGGCTGGTCGTGGCCCTTCGTCACGGGGGTCCTCAGATGGTGCGTGCCGCCTCTGAGCACGACGTAGGTCTCGCCTCGCGTGGTCTTCACGTCCAGGACGTCGGTGACGTACCAGCCGTGGTAGGCGGTCAACGCCCGTCCAGGCTCGATGCGGACCTTCGCGGGGATGTCGGTAAGGCCCGTCCCGTAGGCCTGCCAGTCGAAGCGGGTTTCAGGGGAGGTGTAGTCCACCGCCATCCCGCCGCCGACGTTCAGTTCGGGCTCGTCCACACCCCGGGCGCGCAGCCAGGGGATCGCCCATTCCGCTATCCGGTGGGCCAGGTCGAGCATGGTCGGCGCGTCCAGGCCGGAGGCCAGGTGGGCGTGGACGCCCCGGAGCGTGAGGTGGGGGTGGTCGGCCAAGAGGCGGGCGCAATGGTCGAGAGCGTCTTCGTCCATGCCGAATGGGCCGCTCATGGTGAGGGCGGCATTCGGCACGTGCGCGGGCAGGTTCGCGCGGAGGAGGACGTCGGCGGGGCCGAGGGCGGCGAGGCGGGCCGGCTCGTTCGGGCTCTCCACGTGGATCCGTTCGGCCTTGAGCGTGCGCGCCAGGGCCAGTTCGTCGTCGGTCTTCCCGGGGCCGCCGAACGCGACGGGTTTGCCGGGGAGCGTCTCGCGGACATGGGCGAGTTCGCCGCCGGACGACACCTCGATGCCGTCCACGTGGGGCGCGACGGTACGGAGGATCTCGGCGTCCGGATTGGCTTTGGCCGCGTAGAAGACCTCCGTGCCGGGGAGCGCGGCGCGTATGCCGCGGACGTGGGCGTCGAGGCCGGGCAGGTCGTAGACGTAGGCCGGGTACCGGTCGAGGTTCAGCGCGAACTCGTTCACAGCGGTCGGGGCGCGGCGAGCGGGTTGGGGACGGGGACGTAGGCGGCGCCGCGGTCGGCCGTCCGGGACCAGCGGGTGCGGAGGTTCGCCTTGGCGGGCAGCGGGACTCCGGCCAGCAGGGCCCTCACCTGCGGATGTCGGTCGTGGGCGGCGAAGTGCTCGCGCGCCGAGCGCCAGAGCGTCCCGTCCAAGGACGGGTGGAGGTCGGCCACGGCGGCGGCCACCTCGCTGAGGTGGTTGACCAGGAGGCAGTAGACGACGCGGTTCCAACCCTGGTCGGGGGCATAGGTGAGGCTCTCGGCCACGCGGGAGGGGAGGTGGGAGAGGTCCCATTGGCCGGCGGTCAGTTTGGTGCCCTCCATGTCGCGGAACACGGCTTGGACGGGCATGCCGTCGGCGTCGACGCAGACGAGGACGTTCTGCAGATGGGGCTCCAGGACGACGCCGTGGTCCAGATAGGCGCCCAGTACGGGCGGTGCGACGCGGGATACGTATGCGTCCCACCATTCATGGGCGCTGTCCGGGGCGGACAGTGCGGGCAGCCCGGCGAGGAGGGCGTTGCAGGGATCGGTCAGGGCGCCTGCAAGGAGAGGTGTGCCGGGAAGGCTGGCGACACCCTGGCGCAGGATCACGCCCAGGCCCTCATATAGGCGTCGATCGGGGAGGGCGACGCTTCGGTAGGCGGGCTCCCTGAGGAACGTGGCGTCCAGCTTCTCCAGGATGGGCGGCAGTAGCCCGTTCAGGGTCATCGCCCCGGTCAGCTCGTACCAGGCGTTCTTGCGGACGCAGTTGGTGATGCGCACATCCAGGCTGAACTTGCAGAACACGTCGGCGTCCGGGATGTACGCGGTACGGACGGACGACGTGGGCACCGCCTCCAGTTCGGAGGGGCCGAGGTTGAGCAGCGACCCGTTCGCCAGGGCCTTCCGCAGGACGGGGTTGTCCGCCAGCAACGAGAACTGCCACGGATGGACGGGAAGCAGCCGACGTCCAGGGGGCACCGGGGGGCCGTGCTCCTCCAGGGACGTGAAGGCGTCCACGTCCCCCTCCTCCGCGACGAGGTGCTCGGGGACGGCGAGCCACAGCGGACGGAATCGGGCCCTCGTCTCAGGCGCGTAGGGGAGCCATTCCTGCGGCGAACCCTGGCGTGCCTTGGGAGACGGGTGGAAGCGATGCCCCGCCACAAGGGACTGCTCTGAATCGATGTAGTCGTCACCGGAGGCTCCGCCTCTGGCGGCGAGGATGGCGGCGAGCGCGGCGTGGCTGTCGTCGACCTGGGCGAGGAACTCCGGATTCGGGTGGCCCGTCGCGAGTTCCAGTTCGCCCGCGACGAGGTTCGCCAGCCTGTTCCAGGAGGCCGGTATCCACTCGTCCTCGCGGTGCTCCTCGTAGGGCGGCGCCAAGCGGGGGGCGGCGGCCAGGGGGCGGGCCAGGCCCGCGCGCAGCACCACCCCCGCGCGGGGGAGCCGGAACATGAGGCGGCCGCCGTCCGGCCAGACCTGCTGCTCGGGTGCGCACACCTCCCGGATCAGGCAGTTGAGCAGCGCGGTCGAGGTGGCGTCGTCGGCCGTGACGGCCGGTCCTGTCAGCAGCACGTCGTGTCCCGTAGGTAGTTGGGCCCCGGCGGGCCGTAGTGCTTGTTGATGTCGGCCGCGCCGGTCCTCGCCTTGTCGACGAGGGTCCCGGCGGTGACCATGGCCTTGCCGGGCAGCGTGCCGGCGTCGAGCGTGCGGGAGCGCAGGAACGCGTCGTCAGGCCCGAGCGCCTCGTCCAGCCGCTCGCGGAGCAGCCGGTGCCCGGTGCGCCAGGGCAGCAGCCCCCGCTCCGCCAGGCCGAGGGCGGGCGCCGCGGCGCACAGGTGCAGCGTGATCGTGACGAAGACGCGGGCGAGGGCCTCGGGGTCGGACGTCGTCATCCGGCGGTCGACGAGGTCGCGGGGGTCCGTGCCAGCGGAGGGCGGGACGCGCTCCCGCAACCGGGACGGGTCGATGAGCGCGCCGTCGTTGTCCTTCACGAGGAGGCGAAGCGGGGCCTCGTCCAAGACGAGCGCCACGTTCTGCTGGTGCGCCTCAAGCGCGATGCCGTACCGGAACAGCGTGACGTTCCAGGAGAGCAGCGCCGACAGGTAGGCGCTGAAAAGCTCTTCGACGTCCCAGCGTTCGATGACGTAACCACCGTCCGGTGCCGCGGCGAGCAGGGCCGCTACGGGGACGACGTGCGCGCGCGCCACCTCCGGAGGGAAACGCCGCACCAGATAGCCGAGGAGCGGGTCGTCGGCGTGGCCGTAGGTCTGCTCGTCGGCGAGAAGGACCGGAAGCCCCGGCTCGTTCAAGAGCACCTGGCGCAGGATCCGTTCGACGAGCGCGCCGTCCGGAAGCGTGCCGGGCATGATGGTGCGCCGGTTGCGGAGGCCGAGGGTGCTCGTCGGCAGCGGCATCTTCAGATGGGCGAGGGGCGCCGCCGTGACCGTCCGCATGGAGAGGGTCGGTGCGACCTGGAGGTAGGGGTCGGGCGCGAGGAGGGCGCCGGGCTGGGACCGCACCTCCCGCACCGCCAGCGGGTGGACGGGGAACAGCGCCTCCGCCGGGGCCGCCTCCGTCACGCGCAGGCCCACGTCGGACGGAGCGGGCCACCACTCGGGAAGGGGCCCGGCCAGCGTCGCGTTCCGTACGGCCGCCCAGCGCAGCGGGAACGACGGAGCGAACTCGGGCGCGTAGCGGCTCAGGTCCGCCTGGGACAGCCCGGAGCGGCTCCGCCCGGTCGGGTGCACGGGATGGTCGTTGTAGGCCGCCAGCGCCTCGTAGAACGTGCCTGGGCCCGTTCGCAGCCCGGCCGGCAGGCGTCCCAGCCGCCGGTGGACGGCCGGGCGCGCGTCGTCGTGCAGCTTGATGGTCGCCAGGGCTTCACGGCACTCGCGCTCGAACGCCGCCGTGTCGTCGCGCGGGTCCGCCACCACATGGACGGCATGGAAGACGTCGCTCAACCGCAAACTCTGCCCAGGGTCCACGACGAGTTCTGAGAGAAAAGCGGGCCGGGCTTCCACGAGACGCACGGATCGGCCAGGAAGCTTCAGCGCGTGGCCGCGGATGAATCGCCTCAGGCCGCCGTAGTCCTCTCTCAGCAAAGCGTCCAGGACACGGGCCGCGAGCGGGCCTTCGACGTCGTCCCCCGTCACGCGATCGTCCAGTCGTGGGCCGCCCGGAACCGCGCCAGGGCGGCGTCCACCTCCTCGGGCCCGGGGCCGATGGCCCGCACGGTGCCCAGGTAGTCGCGGTTGGTGCGGGTGAGCGCGACGGTGTCGCCCACCTCCCGCTGCGGACGGTACGCCAGCCGCACGTCGCCGTCGTCCAGGCGCAGGGGGCCGGGAGCCGCCCTGAGCGTGCCTGAGCGCTCGGCGATGACCGGCTCGGCGACGGCATGGCGCGGACGGGGGACCTCCCACCCCGGCAGGGCCGCGCCGAGGTGGACCCGCAGGATCTCCTCGAAGAGCGGGAGGCCGAGCAGGTCGGCCAGCAGGAAGTCGCAGTGGTCGCCGATCAGCCGGTAGTTGACCTCGATGACCCGGGCGCGCCCCTCGTGGACCACGAACTCGGTGTGGCAGGCCCCGAAGCCGACGCCCAGCGCCTCCAGCTGGGCCAGGACCTGCGCCGTCTCCGGCGGCGGAGGCGCCCACTCGAGGCGCTCCTCGACGAAGAACGGCGGCGGCGAGAGCGTCGTGCGGAACGACCCCAGCACGCGCAGCTCCCTCCCGTCGCCCAGCGTCTCCAGCGTGTGGAGGCGCCCCGGCAGGTACTCCTCGGCCACCAGCGGATCGCCGCGGCGGGCTCCGACCTCCTCGACCCGGGCGGCGAGCTCCCCGGCGTCGCGGACCAGGAAGACGTCCTCGCTCGCCACGCCCTCGCGCGGCTTGAGGACGAGCGGGTACGGCGCGTCCGCCGGGACCCGCGCGGCGTCCGCCGAGAAGACCGGGTCGAGGGGCGCCAGGTGCCGCCGCATGAGCGCCTTGTTCTTCGCGCGGGTCGCCGCCCGCCAGTCCTTGGCGGGCAGCCCGAAGTACTCGGCCGCCAGCGCGGCGGGCGCCTGGAGGAAGTCGCTGTTGGAGAAGACGGCGGCGGGCCCGCGTCCCGTCCGTGCGGAGATGTCCGCGATGCACGCGATGACGTCGCGGAAGTCGGAGACGTCGCACTCGGCCACCGGCACGCCGGCGTCGTGGGCGGCGGGACGGTCGGTGAGGAGCACGACGTCGAGGCCCAGGCGCGCGGCGGCGGGCAGGAACCCGTGCGTCACCGAGTCGGTCGCCTTCCCGGCGATCAGGTAGACAGAGGCGGCCACGACCGGCCCTTCCAGTGAGTGAGGTAAGCCTTGCCTAACTCGCAGTGATCACCATAGTGGCCGGGGCGCCCTCCGCGCGCAAGAACGATGGCATCGCGTGTCCCGGTCCGTCCGCCGATCCGCCAGGATGGGTCCATGGACCTTGTCGACCGGTGGGTGGCTCTGGCGGGGCCCCACACCCGGCACATCGGGACCGAGCTCGACCAGCGCTACGGGGAGCCGCACCGCCGCTACCACACCCGCGCGCACCTGGTCGCGGTGCTCGACCTCGTGGACGAGCTGGCCGGGCACGCCGGCGACCCCGACGCCGTCCGCCTCGCCGCCTGGTTCCACGACGCCGTCTACGACCCCGAGCGCGCCGACAACGAGGAGCGCAGCGCCCGCCTGGCCGCGCGCATGCTCGCCGACACCGACCTCCCGGAGGCCGTCGTCGCGCGGGTCGTCCGGCTCGTCGAGCTGACCGCCGCGCACGCGCCGCAGGAGGACGACCTCGACGGGCAGGTCCTCTGCGACGCCGACCTCGCCGTCCTCGGCTCCGAGCCCGAGGAGTACGCCGCCTACGCCGCCGCCGTCCGCGAGGAGTACGCGTTCGTCCCCGACGAGTTCTTCCACGCCGGACGGGCCGAGGTCCTCAACGGGCTGCTGGCCCTGCCCAGCCTCTTCCACACGCCCCCCGCACGCGAGCGCTTCGAGGAGCGCGCCCGCAACAACATCCGGACGGAACTCCTGCTCCTCAACGCCTGACCGGACGTGAGCCCCCGGTCACCCGACCGTGCGGGGCTGGTACTCCTTGCGCCGGCGCAGCCCCGCCCTGGTGAGCCGCAGGAGCAGCTCCTGGCAGCCCACCGCCTCGGCGCCGTGCAGCAGCGCCGCCTCGTACAGCTCGGACGGGACGTCGTAGTGGTCGCGCTCGAACGCCCGCGGCGGCATCCCGAGCTCGGCGGCGAACGCGTGCAGCTCGTCGTACGACACGTCACTGACCATGTGCGACCACACGCGGCCCCGCGCGGGCCACAGCGGCGGGTCGATGAGGATCAAGGCCACTCCCGCGATCGAGGCAAGGGGATCCCTTACTGTGAGTCTCCCGTCTCGGAAGCCGAGGGGACCGGACGTCCGGAGACCCCGGACCACAGGACACTCGGCCCGACACTACGACATGCGAAGGGGCATGCAGGTGAACGACGTAGTCGCCTACATCCAGGCGGACCGCGACCGGTTCGTCGCCGACCTCAAGGAGTGGCTGGCGATCCCGTCCATCTCCGGGGACCCGGCCCACGCCGAGGATGTGCGCACCTCCGCCGGATGGCTCGCCGAGTACCTGCGCGGGCAGGGCTTCCCGACCGTCGAGGTCTGGGACACCCCCGGCCTGCCGGCGGTGTTCGCCGAATGGCCCGCCGAGGACCCGGACGCCCCCTCCGTCGTCGTCTACGGCCACCACGACGTCCAGCCGGTCGAGCCGCTGGAGGAGTGGGAGACCGACCCGTTCAAGCCCGTCGAGAAGGGCGACCGGCTCATCGGGCGCGGCGCGTCCGACGACAAGGGCCAGGTCTTCTTCCACACCCTCGGGATCCGCGCGGCGCTCGCCGCCTCCGGGCGGCAGGCCCCGCCCGTCACGATCAAGCTGCTGGTCGAGGGCGAGGAGGAGTCCGGCTCGGTGCACTTCGCCGACCTGCTCCGCACCCACCGCGACCGGCTCGCCTGCGACGCCGTCGTCATCAGCGACACCACGATGTGGTCGGCGGACGTGCCGTCCATGTGCACCGGCATGCGCGGCCTCGCCGAGGCGGAGGTCACGCTGCGCGGCCCGGACGGCGACCTGCACTCCGGCTCGTTCGGCGGCGCCGTCCCCAACCCGCTCCACGCGATGGCCTCGCTGCTCGCCGCCCTGCACGACGAGGACGGCCGCGTCGCCGTCCCCGGCTTCTACGACGACGTCGTCCCGCTGACCGACGAGGAGCGGGAGCTGTTCGCCCGGCTGCCCTTCGACGAGGGCGAGTGGCTGCGGACCGCCGGGAACAGCCGCGCCGCCCACGGCGAGAAGGGCTACACGACCCTCGAGCGCGTCTGGGCCCGGCCGACCGCCGAGATCAACGGCATGTGGGGCGGGCACACCGGGCCGGGCGGCAAGACGATCGTGCCCCGCGAGGCGCACGCCAAGATCTCGTTCAGGCTCGCCGCCGGCCAGGACCCCCGCAAGGTCCAGGAGCAGTTCAGGGCGTGGGTCGCCGAGCAGGCGCCGGCCGGCGTCGAGGCCGAGGTCCGCGTCCCGGGCGGCGGCGTCCGGCCCTGCTTCTCGCCGATCGACTCGCCGGGCGTCAAGGCCGCGCGGCGCGCCATGGAGCGGGCCTTCGGCGGCGACGTCCTGTTCACCCGCGAGGGCGGCAGCGGCCCCGAGGCCGACCTCGCCGACATCCTCGACGCGCCGCTGGTCTTCGTCGCGGTCGGCCTGGACGGCGACCGCATCCACGCCCCCAACGAGAAGGTCGAGATCCCACTGCTGCTCAAGGGCGCCGAGGCCGCCGCGTACCTGTGGGAAGAACTCGCCACCGCGCTGCGCTGAACACGCCGGAGAGGAGCACGATGACCGACGCCCCCCTGGAGACGCCGCGGGCCGCGCCCGAGGCGGCGCACGCCCCGCTGGAGTGGCTCGCGCTCGCGCGCGGCACGCTCGACCGCGTCGCGCTGAACCGCCGCGACGACGCCTGGCTCGACGCCGCCTGGGCGGACCCGAGGACGCGCGTCCTGGTCGTCCAGGAGGGGCGGTCGCTCGTGACCTACGAGCCCGTTCCCGCGCTCGTCCTCGTCCCGCCGGGCCGGGCTCCGGAGGGCGACCGGTGGCTCCTCGGCGTCGACGGCGACGGCGCCGCCTACTTCGGGGTGTCCGGCCCGCTTCCCGCCGTCGAGGGCGCGGAGCAGGCCGGGCTCCGCCGCGTCGGCGCGCTCCTCGGCGACCGCGACTCCGGGCTCCTCACCCACGCGGTCGCCCTGGAGCACTGGCACGCCACCCACCGGCACTGCCCGCGCTGCGGCGCCGAGACGCGCGTGGCCTCCGCCGGGCACGTGCGCGTCTGCCCCGAGGACGGCTCGCAGCACTTCCCGCGCGTCGACCCCGCCGTGATCATGCTGGTGACCGACGAGGCCGACCGCGTCCTGCTGGCCCGCGGCCCGCAGTGGCCCGCCGACCGCCGCTCGATCCTCGCCGGGTTCGTCGAGCCGGGCGAGTCCCTGGAGCAGGCCGTCGCGCGCGAGGTGGAGGAGGAGGTCGGGCTGCCCGTCCGGGACGTGCGCTACCTCGGCAGCCAGCCGTGGCCGCTCCCGCAGAGCCTCATGCTGGGGTTCACCGCGCGGGCGGACGGCGGCCTGCCGCTGCGCCCCGACCCGGAGGAGATCCTGGACGCCGCCTGGTACACCCGCGCCGAGCTGCGCGCCGCCATCGACGCGGGCGAGATCGTCGCCCCGGGCCCGCTGTCGATAGCCGCCCAGCTCATCATGCGCTGGTACGGCGCCGAACTCCCCAAGATGCCGTCGTTCTAGCCTGCAGTGCCCTCCTCCTTCGGGCCTGGCGGCCCTGCTGTGCCTATGGCAGTGCTCTCCTCCTTCGGGCCTTGGCGGCCCTCCATCGTCGGGCACTGCGGGCGATCGCTGGCATCGCTCCGTCTCGCCTTGACGGCTCGCTGCGCGATCAGATTCTTACTTCGCTCGAATCTGCCTTCGGACGCGATCGCAACCGTTGGGGTCGTCGCGTGGTTGCGGTGCGGGCTGGGGGGGGCGGCCTTCAGGCCCGGAGGGGGAGGGAAGCGCTAGGGGGCATCTGCGATTTCCGCTAGGCGGCGCTTTACTTCTTTGGCGCTGGGGTTGGTGGCGGCGGTGCCGTCGGGGAACACCAGCGTCGGCACCGTCTGGTTGCCTCCGTTGACGCTCATCACGAACTCGGCGGCCTCGGGGTCGCGCTCGATGTCGACCTCCACCATGTGGATGCCGTCGCGGGCCAGCTGGCTCTTCAGCCGCCGGCAGAACCCGCACCAGGACGTCGTGTACATGGTGAGCTGGCCGGCCGTGCCCTTGGTCCGGTCGGTCGTCGGCGTCGCCATCGGTTCCGCGTCTCCTCGCGCTCGGGGGTTTGTCCCCGCAAGAACATTCGGCGGCGCGATCTCATTCCGCTTTGTCCACAGGCGGCGGGGACGGCTGATACAGGTGGGGCGGGCTGCGAGTATGGGGGGATGTCAGCTGAGTCGGTGCTGGAGGGGCTCGACCCCGAGCAGCGGGCGGTCGCCGAGGCGGTGAAAGGCCCGGTGTGCGTGCTCGCGGGCGCCGGGACGGGCAAGACCAGGGCCATCACCCACCGGATCGCCTACGCCACCCTCACCGGCGTCGTGACGCCGCAGCGGGTCCTCGCCGTGACGTTCACCACACGCGCGGCGGGGGAGCTGCGCAGCCGGCTGCGCCAGCTCGGCGCGCCCGGCGTGCAGGCCCGCACCTTCCACGCGGCGGCGCTGCGGCAGCTCGGCTACTTCTGGCCGCGCGTCGTCGGCGGCGAGGCGCCCAAGATCGTCGACTCGAAGATCGGGCTGGTCGCCGACGCGGCGCGGGCGTGCCGGCTGTCCCTCGGCCGCACGGAGCTGCGCGACGTCGCGAGCGAGATCGAATGGGCGAAGGTCACCCAGAACCGCCCCGAGGACTACCCCGCCGCCGTCGTGAAGGCGGGCCGCCGGCCGCCCGCCGAGATCGTCGACGTGGCCCGCGTGTACGCGATGTACGAGCAGCTCAGGCGCGAGCGCAACCTGCTCGACTTCGAGGGCATGCTGGAGCTGACCGCCGCCGTCATCACCGAGCACCGCGAGGTCGCCAACCAGGTCCGCGAGCAGTACCGGTACTTCGTCGTCGACGAGTTCCAGGACGTCAACCCCCTGCAGAAGATGCTGCTCGACGCCTGGGTCGGCGACCGCGACGACCTGTGCGTCGTCGGCGACCCCAACCAGACGATCTACTCCTTCACCGGCGCGTCCCCCTCCCACCTGCTCGACTTCACCCGCGAGCACCCGGACGCCAAGGTCGTCAGGCTCGTGCGCGACTACCGCTCGACGCCGCAGGTCGTCCGGCTGGCCAACGGGGTGATCGGGCAGGCGCGGGGCGCGCGGCACAGGCTGGAGCTGGTCGCGCAGCGCGAGAACGGGCCCGAGCCCGTGTTCAACGAGTACGACGACGAGGTCGCCGAGGCCGACGACGCGGCGCGCCGCGCCCGCAAGCTCATCGAGGAGGGCGTCCCCGCGCGGGAGATCGCGATCCTGTACCGGATCAACGCGCAGTCCGAGACCTACGAGTCGGCCCTCGCGGCCGTGGGCGTCCCCTACGTCCTGCGCGGCGCGGAGCGCTTCTTCGAGCGGCCCGAGGTGCGCGAGGCCGTGGTCCGGCTGCGCGGCGCGGCGCGGGCGGGCGCCGACGCCGAGACCGAGGGGATGGGGCTGATCCAGACCGTCCGGCACGTCCTGAGCGGGGCGGGGTTCTCCGACCGGCCCCCCGAGGGCGCGGGCGCGGCCCGCGCGCGCTGGGAGTCCCTCGCCGCGCTGGCCCAGCTCGCCGAGGACATGGCCGCCGACAACCCCAGGGCCGGGCTCCCCGACTTCGTCGCCGAACTGGAGGAGCGCGCCGCCGCGCAGCACGCGCCCCCGCTGGAGGGCGTCACGCTCGCCTCGCTGCACGCCGCCAAGGGCCTGGAGTGGGACGCGGTCTTCCTCGTCGGGCTGGCCGAGGGCACGCTGCCCATCGTCTACGCCAAGACCCCCGAGCAGATCGAGGAGGAGCGCCGCCTCCTGTACGTCGGCGTGACGCGGGCGCGCGTCCACCTGAACCTGTCATGGGCGCTGGCGCGGTCGCCCGGCGGAACGCAGGCGCGCCGCCCGTCCCGCTTCCTGGACGGCCTGACCGGCAAGACCACCACGCACACCCCCGCGCGCGTCGACCGGTCGAAGCGGCGCCCCGCCAAGGGGCCGCAGCCGTGCCGGGTGTGCGGGCGCCCCCTGACCGCCGCCGTCGAACGCAAGCTCGGCCGCTGCGAAGACTGCCCCTCAGAGCTGAACGAGGAGCTCCTCCTCGCGCTCAAGGAGTGGCGCGCCCAGGTGTCGGCCGAGCAGAAGGTGCCCGCCTACGTGGTGTTCACCGACGCGACGCTCCAGGCGATCGCCGAGCACGCCCCAGACTCCATGGAGGACCTGGCCCGCATCCCGGGCGTCGGCAAGGTGAAGCTCGACCGGTACGGCGACGCCGTCCTCGGCCTCTGCCGACACTGACGGGCCCGGTGGGAGAGCCGCGGTCGCCAGGGAGAGCCCACGGCCGCGTGGGTGAGCCCGCCTGCGAAGGGTGAGAGCCGGCTCACTCGCCCCCATAGGGAACACTGGCCACCGTGAAGGAATCGCTGAAGGAACTGCTGGACCTGCTCGACCTGGAGCAGATCGAGAACGACATCTTCCGCGGCCGCAGCCCCGAGGAGCGGCGGCAGCGCGTCTTCGGGGGGCAGGTGGCGGGGCAGGCGCTCGTCGCCGCCGGGCGCACCGTCCCCGCGAACCGGCCCGTGCACTCGCTGCACGCCTACTTCATCCGGCCCGGTGATCCGCTCGTCCCGCTCGTCTACACCGTCGACCGGGTCCGCGACGGGCGGTCCTTCACCACCCGCCGCGTCACCGCCGTCCAGCACGGCAAGGCGATCTTCACGCTGTCGGCGTCGTTCCAGATCGTCGAGGACGGCCCGTCCCACCAGGCCCCGATGCCCGAGGCCCCCGCCCCCGAGTCGCTGCCGGACGGCCTGACCCGCCTCACGCCGCTGTTCGGCGAGGTCGGCGCCCGCGAGTTCGTCGACCGCCGCCCGTTCGACATCCGGCACGCGACCCCGCTGTCCTGGGAGGCGGCCAAGGACCCCTCCCTCGCCACCCCCGAGTCGAAGGTGTGGCTGAAGGTGGACGGCGAGCTGCCGCACGACCCCCTGCTCCACGTGTGCCTCATGACCTACGCCTCGGACATGACGCTGCTCGACACCGTCCTGCTCAACCACGGCCTGGCCTGGGGCGACAAGCGCACGATGGGCGCCAGCCTCGACCACGCGATGTGGTTCCACCGGCCGTTCCGCGCCGACGAATGGCTGCTGTACTACCAGGACACGCCGTTCGCCGGCGGCGCCCGCGGGCTCGCCCGCGGCCAGGTGTTCACCCGCGAGGGCGAGCTGGTCGTGTCCGTCATGCAGGAGGGGCTCATCCGCGTCTCCGGCACCGAACGCGGGCGGTCGGGCGAGCGCTCGTGAGATGATCGTTCCGTACGCGGCTCCCGGGAGTTTCGACGCTCGCGAGGCGCGCGGAGTTCTGCGGGACGCGGGTGAATTCGCCCACGAAACCGCAGGTCAAAAATATCTTGCTTGATTCGGCGCGATCCCCGTACGCTCGATGCGAGCAAACAACCGGCCGCCCGGTGTGGATCTTGGATCCGCCGGACCCGGCCCGAGGAGCCAGAGAGGTGGTGTGCAGTCCGGTGAGCAACACGTTGATCAAATCCGCGTCGTCCTGGACTGCGGCCTGCCCCGGCACCTCCGTGTCCCGCGCCCCGATGACCCGCCTCCGCAAGCCCGGCGAGCCCGCCGCGTATTCCGAGGCGTCCGTCTTCGAGGCGTCGGCCACGCGACAGCGTGAGCGCGGCATGCAGCGGCGCGACCTGCGCTGGCTGCGCGGCACGAATCTGTGCGATCTGCGCTTCGAGCAGCGAATCCAGGACGACCAGGGGCGCATTGTCTTCGAACACCTTCTCGAGGACATGAGCGCTCCGGCTCCGGCCACGGCCCACGTGGGCGTCACCTTCACGGGTGGCGTGTCGGGTCCGTACCCCTGGAGGCGACGACCGGTCTAGCACGAAGACCGGCAAGCCCCCAGGCCGCGGATCCAGAACCGGATCCGCGGCCTTCTTCTTTGTCCAGACCCACCGACACGCCCGTTGAGATCCAACGAGAGGAACAAGGGTGACTGTGATGCAGGGGGCTCTCGCAGTAAGCGAGGAGGACCTCACGCTTCCGTGCCGGACCGACCCGGAGCTGTTCTTCGCCGAGGCTCCCGCCGACGTCGAGCTCGCCAAGGCCCTGTGCCTTGAGTGCCCGCTCCGCAAGGAGTGCCTCGCCGGGGCGCTGGAGCGCAAGGAGCCCTGGGGCGTCTGGGGCGGCGAACTGTTCGTCCGCGGTGTGATCGTTCCGCGCAAGCGGCCCCGCGGCCGCCCGCGCAAGCACCCGCGGCCCGACGAAGTGGCGGTGTGAGGGCCGATGCCCACCACACCGGTGATCGGCCGAATCCACCCCGGAGGCGCGGCCCCCGCGAGGGGACCGCGCCTCCGGGCGACCGGGGAGAACGAGATGGCACCGCTCAGCGAGATGACGTTGCTCAGCCAGGACCTGTCGAGGGAGCGAATACCCGCGACCGTCCCCGACGAGCTGGCCGCCCGCGTGCTCGCGCTCCGGCGCGCCCGCCGCGAGGCGCGGACCAGGGCGTCGCGGGTGCGCCGCGTCCTGCTCGCACCCACCGGGACGGGCGAGACGTACGCCCACCCGCCCCAGCCGCGGCACTGACGACCGACGCACCCCGACGGGCGCGATCGGAGAAGGCCGTGACCGACGGCGGTCGCGATCGAAGGGGGCCGCGACCGAGGGAGGTCACGGCCGTGGGACGAAGGGCTCGCCGGTGGCAGGCCGCCGTCCGTTCTTTCTTGGATGGTTTGGCGGACGGCACGCCTCCCGGCGGGCGCGTGGAGCGCGTCCGGTGGCCCACTCACCGGGCGCGCGAACAGCGGGGCCCCGCGCACCTCATCAGCGCGCGGGGCCCCCGAGCCTGTCCGAGCGGGCGTCAGCCGGTGACCAGTTCGCCGTCCGCGTCGTCGGCGAAGCCGGGCACCCACTTCAGCGACTCGGCGCGGGCCGGGATCTCGCACTCCAGCTGGCACAGCACGCCGGTGCCCGCCGACAGCACCCGGTGGATGATCACGTACTCCGGCGGCAGGTTCAGCTGCCGGACGACGTTGGAGGGCCGCAGGTCGGTGACCTTCGCGGCCATGTCGCGCAGCCACTCGCGGTTGAACTTGAACGTCTCGGTGACGAACGGCTCGGTGATCGGAGCGAGGAACGCCTGGAGCGACTCGGCGTCGATCTCCACGCCCTCGCGGATGAAGTCCTCCCGGCGCAGGGCGTCCTCGACCTCGTCGATGTCGGCCATGGTGCCGATCCGCAGCAGCAGCCCGAGCCGCTTCTGGAACCCGCCGGGGATGCGGTCGACGGCGCCGAAGTCCAGGACGCCGAGCCGGCCGTCGGCCAGCAGCCGGAAGTTGCCGGGGTGCGGGTCGCCGTGCAGCATCCCCGAACGCTTCGGCCCCGACAGCAGGAACCGGCAGTACAGCAGGGCCGCGTGGTCGCGGGTCTCCTGGTCGCCCTCACTGATGATCTTCGAGAGGGCCGTGCCGTCCATCCACTCGGTGATCAGGATGTTCCCGGACTGCGCGATGACCTCGGGGATGTAGAAGTCGGGGTCGTCCAGGTAGGCCTCGCGGAACAGCGCCTGCGACTCCGCCTCGATCGTGTAGTCGAGCTCCTCGACCACCCGCTCCTTGAGCTCGGCCAGCATCGACTTGACGTCCAGGCCGGGCATCAGGACCCCGAACAGCCGGCCCAGCCGGGCGAGCTGGTTGAAGTCGCTGATCAGCGCCTTGCCCGCGCCCGGGTACTGCACCTTGACCGCGACGGCCCGGCCGTCGTGCCACACGGCGCGGTGCACCTGGCCGATCGACGCGGCGGCGGCCGGCCGGTCGTCGAACGACTCGAAGTAGTCCCGCCAGTCCTCGCCGAGGAACTCCTCCAGCACCTTGTGGACGGTCGCGACCGGCAGCGGGGGAGCGGCCTCCTGCAGCTTGGTCAGCGTGGCCCGGTACGGGCCGGCGATCTCCGGCGGGAGCGCCGCCTCGAAGATCGACAGCATCTGGCCGAGCTTCATCGCGCCGCCCTTGAGCTCGCCGAGCACCTTGAACAGCTGCTCGGCGGTCCGGGTCTGGATCTCCATCGCGACCGTCTCGGCCGGGCGGCCGATGGTCCGCTTTCCCACCCCGAGGGCGGTGCGTCCCGCGAAGCCGATGGGGAGGGACGCCAGCTTTGCTGACCGCGTCACCGCGCGGCGGGGGAGGTCGCTCACGCCGACCATTGTCGGTGATCGACTGTCGTTCACGCCACAACCATCCCGAACTCTCCCCGATGCCGGAACCGGTGCACCGGTCTGACCTGGGAAAACGCCGTAAGTGTGCGCTTTCTCACGCGGCGGAGGGGGCGGGCGGCGGGCGGTGCGGGCGGGCGCGGTACGGTGCCGGACATGTCCGCGGAGCCTGCCGATGTGCTGCTGATCGACCGCCGTCCGGGCGGTGTCGCCGTCCTCACCCTCAACGACCCCGGCCGCCGCAACGCGATGGCGGACGACCTCACGGCCGCGTGGAAGCGGGCGATCGAGGACCTGCGGGGCGACGCGGGGCTGCGCTGCGTCGTCGTGACCGGCGCGGGCACCGCGTTCAGCTCCGGCGGCGAGCTGTCCTGGCTGGCCGAGGCCGGCGACGTGGCCGTCCCGCCGCTGCGCGACCGGATGCTGGAGTTCTACCGGACGTGGCTCGCGATCCGCGACCTCGAGGTCCCGACGATCGCCGCGGTCAACGGGCACGCCGTCGGCGCGGGACTCTGCCTGGCGCTGGCCTGCGACCTGCGGTACGCGGCGGACGACGCCAAGCTCCTCGCCCCGTTCACCGCGCTCGGCCTGCATCCCGGCATGGCCGCCACCTGGCTGTTCCCCGAGGTCGCCGGGCTGCCGCTGGCCCGCGAGATGCTGCTGGCCGGACGGGTCCTCACCGGCGCCGAGGCCGCCGAGAACGGCCTGGTCAACCGGGCCTTGCCGCGTCCGGAAGTGCTGGAGGAGTCCCTCGCCGTCGCCGCGCGGATCGCCGCGCAGGCACCGATCGCGACCCGGCTCACCAAGGTCGCCCTGGCGAACGGAGGCCACCCCGACATGGAGTCGGCGCTGCGCTGGGAGTCGCTCGCCCAGCCGGTGACGATGGCGTCCGGGGACATGCGCGAGGGCCTCGCCGCTCAGCGCGAGAAGCGCAGCCCGCAATTCTCCGGCGAGTAAAGGGCGCGGGCGCACCGCCGAGACCTTCGCCCAGATTGGCGAAAGCATGGGAGAACCCTTCAAAACGTAGGGGTTGACCTGCGGTAACGTCAAACACCCCCTGTGGATTTCGCAAAAATTCGAGTACGGTTCTGACCGTGCCCCCTAACGTTGAGGTCCGCCGCAGCCCGAGGCGCAGGCGCACCGTGTCCGCCTACCGCGAGGGCGACAAGGTGGTGGTGATGGTTCCGTCCAGGCTGAGCAAGGCCGAAGAGGAACAGTGGATCGCCACCATCCTGGAACGGCTCGCGGAGAGGGAGCGCCGGCGGCGGCCCACCGACGCCGACCTCCAGACCCGCGCGCGCGAGCTGTCGCGCCGCTACCTGGCCGGCCGCGCCGACCCGGTCAGCGTCCGCTGGGTCGCCAACCAGCGCGCCCGCTGGGGATCGTGCACCCCCGACGACGGCACGATCCGGCTCTCCACGCGGCTGCGCGGCATGCCCGGCTGGGTCGTCGACTACGTCCTCGTCCACGAGCTGGCCCACCTGCTCATCCCGGGGCACGGCTCCGACTTCTGGGAGCTGGTCGGCAACTACCCGAAGGCCGACCGCGCCCGCGGCTACCTGGAGGGCGTCGCGGCCGCCGCGCACCTGCCGCTCGAAGCCGACGCCCCGGGCGAGGTGGCCGACATCCACCACGGCGACGGCCTGCACCCGAGCGAGGAGTTCCCGCACGAGGCCGCCGGGTGACCGACGCTTCGACCGACGGGACGACCGACCGCCCGGCGCGCTGCGCCGCCGTGCTCGCGTGGCCGCCCCGCGCCGCCGGCGCGCCGCCCGGCACCGACCCGGAGGACTTCCGGCTCGCGCTGCTCGAAGACACCTACGAGGTCGTCGCCGGACTCGAACTGGTGACGCCCGCGCTCGTCCTGGACCCGCCCGACCAGCCGGACGCCGAGGCCGTCACCTGGCCCGGCACGCCCATCGTCCGGGAACCCACCCTCGCCGGCGCCTTCGCCGCCCTGCACGCCCTCGGCGCCGAGACCGCCGCGCTCATCGCGCCGGACGCCCCCGACCTGCCGCCGCTGCTGATCGGCAAGCTCTTCCGCGCCCTCGGCACGGCCCCGGCCGCCGCCTGCCAGGCCGAGGGCGCCGCCGCCCACGGCAACGGCCTGGTCGCGCTCGCCGCCCGCCTCCCGCTGCCGGGCTGGCTGGCCGGCGCCCTGCGCGAGGTCGACCTCGACACCCCGGACGCCCTCGCCCGCCTCCGCGCCGCGGCGCCGCGCCCCGGGCTCGTGCCGCAGGGCCCCGGCTGGCACCGCCTGCGCACCCCGGACGACCTGCGGTTCCTCGACCCCGGCCTCGAAGGCTGGGAGAACACGCGCGCCCTGCTGGAGGGCCACCCGCTCGGCCGCTGACGGCCCCCCTCGGCGGCCCGCCCGCCGGGAGTCACGCGCTCGCGCCGACCGCCCGGGCCACCAGCCGCCGGACCGCGGCGTCGGCCGACTCCGGAAGATCGTCCACCGGGAACCAGCGGAGGTCGTCCGACTCGTCCGACACGGCGTGCCGTGCGCCCTCCGGGGCGATCGCGACGTACTGCACGTCGAGGTGCCAGCTGCCCTCCGGGTGGCAGCGGACCTCGTGCCGGTCGAGCTGGACGGGCTCGGGCACCAGCCGCAGGCCCGTGATGCCCGACTCCTCCGTCGCCTCCCGGAGCGCGGCGCCGGCGAGCGTGAGATCACCCGGCTCGCAGTGGCCGCCGAGCTGGAGCCATGCCTTGACCTTCGAGTGCAGCGTCAGCAGGACCCGGGTGCGGGACGCGTCGAGCACGGCGGTGCTCGCCGTGATGTGGCCGTCCGCGCACTCGCGCCACATGCCGTCCGCCGGGTGCGCCTCCAGGTGCCGCAGAAACTCCGTGCGCAGCCTGTCCTGCCTGGGATCGGGGGGCTGCCACGCCGACAGGACCCGCACCGCGTCCCCGTACAGGAACCCGGGCGTCAGCGATCGCGCGCCCGGCGGCCGTGCCCCCGGAGGCGCGCTGCCCGGCGTGACCGTGTCGGGCGGGACGCGGACGGCGCCCGCGCCGGGCCCGGAGGCATGGGACGGCGATTCCGCTTCAGGCTCCCCGGCCGCGGCGCCCACAGCGCCCGGCTCACCGGTCCGTCCGCGCGCATCGCGCGAGGAACCTCTCATGTACGGCCGACACGCGGGTAGCGGGAGTTGTCGAGGCGGCGGCGCCGCCGCTCCTGGTCGAGCGGCCGCTGCCAGCACAGGCCCGCCCGCGCGATCCGCCTGCGGATCACGTTGGTGGACGAACCGGGCTCGTACACGCAGCCGTTCACCCGCGACGGGCGCGCCCGGCTCATCCGCGCGGCCCCTCGTCGCCCGGCCCCCGCTCACCGCCGGGATCGCCGCCGGGCCCCTCGCCGTCAGGCTCCTCCCCGGAGCCCTTCGCGTCGCCGGACCCCTGGGCGTCAGCGTCCTCCCCGGCGTCGCCGGTGTCCTTCTCGTCGCCGGTGTCCTTCTCGTCGGGCTTCTCGCCCTCGTCAAGGCCCTTGGTCAGCTTGGACAGGTCGATGTCGGAGAGGCCCTCGATCTCGTCGCGGCCGTGGACGAAGCCGTGCGGGTCGTCGAGGTCGTCGGAGGTCGGCAGCAGGTCGGGGTGGTCCCAGACCGCGTCCCGGCCCTGGGTGCCGCGCGCCTCGGTCAGCGACCGCCACAGCGCCGCCGCCTCCCGCAGCCGGCGGGGCCGCAGCTCCAGGCCGACGAGCGTCGCGAACGTCCGCTCCGCCGGGCCGCCCGTCGCGCGGCGCCGCCGCACCGCCTCCGCCAGCTTCACCGAGCCGGGCAGGCGCCCCTCGGCGGCCTCATTGACGACGGTGTCGACCCAGCCCTCGACCAGGGCGAGCGCCGTCTCCAGCCGGGCCAGCGCCGCCTTCTGCCGCGGCGTCTCCTCGGGCTGGAGCTGGATCTCCCCGCCGAGCGCCTCCTGGATCGCCTCCGGGTTGCTCATGTCGAGCCCCTGCACGGCCTGCTCGATGCCCGACAGGTCGACGGTGATGCCGCGCGCGTACTCCTCGACGGCGCCCAGCAGATGCGAGCGCAGCCACGGCACGTGCGTGAACAGCCGCTGGTGCGCGGCCTCCCGCAGCGCCAGGTAGAGCCGGACCTCGTCGGAGGAGACCTCCAGGCCCTCACCGAACGCCTCGACGCCCGCGGGCAGCAGCGCGCCGACGCCGTCCGGCGCGAGCGGCAGCCCCACGTCGGCGGAGCCCGTCACCTCGCGGGCCAGCGCGCCGAGCGCCTGCCCGGCCTGGCCGCCGACCATCGCCCCGGCCATCTGCTTGACCATCCCGATCAGCGGACCCGCCATCGCCTGCACGTCGGCGGGGATCTCGCCGCCGCCGAGGGCCCCGCCCATGGAGTCGACCATGCGGGACGCGATCGGGTCGCACACCTTCGCCCACACCGGGAGCGTCTGCTCGATCCACTCCGACCGGCTCCACGCCTGCGGCGTCCGGATCCCGGCGGGCAGCGTCGTCCGCTCGTCGAGCCACAGCTCCGCCAGGCGCAGCGCCTCCTCGACCTGGCGGCGCTCGGTGTCGACGACCGAGGGATCGCCCTGCTCCACCACCGTGTGCCGGGCGATGTTCTTGGCCAGGTCCCAGTTCAGGGGGCCGCCGCCCCCGCCGCCCGCGCCCTGCGCACCGATCATGTCCGCGAACCGGTGCAGCATGTCGGCGAACTGGGCCATGTCGCCGCCCATGCCCTTGAACGGATCCTGGGGCCGGTCGTCGTCGTCGCCGTCCCCGGGACGGTTGAAGCCGAACGGAGTGTCACTCATCGGTTTGCCCCTGGGATGCATGATGGGCTCATATCCGCAACGTTAGCCGGTCCCGGCAAGGTCGCGTACTCAAGGAAGGGGGCACCCCCGTGGCAACGGGCAAGGTTCGCCCTCGGCGTAGCAAGGGCCCGGTCGTCGCCGTCACCGGCGCGGCCACCGGCGCGGGGCGGCTGCTGGCCGCCCGGCTCGCCGAACGGGAAGAGATCCGCAAGATCGTCGCCATCGACGGGCACCGCGGCGACGTGCCCGGGGTCACCTGGCGCGTGTTCGACATCAGGGACCCGCTCCTGTCGGGCCGGCTCTCCGACGTCGACGTGATCGTCAACCTGGACCTCGAACGGTCCCCGGACGTGGACCACCGCGAGCGCCGCACCCACAACGTCCGCGGCGCCCAGACCGTGGTCACCGCCGCCGCCGCGGCCCGCGTCCGGCGCGTGGTCCTCGTCACGTCCGCGATGGTGTACGGCGCCGGGCCCGGCAACGAGGTCCCGCTGAGCGAGGACGCCCCGCTGCTCGCCGAGGCCAGCACCTCCATCGCCGGCGACTTCCTGGAGATCGAGGACCTGGCCGCGACCGCGCACCTCACCCACCCCGGGGTCGAGGTCACCGTCGTCCGCCCCGCCGCGCTCGCCGGGCCCGGCGTGGACACCGTCGTCACCCGGCACTTCGAGGCGCCGCGGCTGCTGTCGGTCAAGGGCAGCACGCCCGGCTGGCAGTTCTGCCACATCGAGGACCTCGCGTCCGCCCTCGACGTCGTCGTCACCGAGAACGTGCCCGGGCCCGTCGCGGTCGGCTGCGAGGGGTGGCTCGGCCCCGAGGAGGTGGCCGAGATCACCGGCAAGCGCGCCTTCGAACTGCCCGCCTCCCTGACCTTCGGGATGGCGCAGCGCCTGCACCGGCTCGGCATGACCCCCGCGCCCGCCACCGACCTGCACTACGTCGCCTACCCGTGGGTCGTCGACTGCGCGCGGCTGCGCGCCGCGGGCTGGAAGCCGCTCTACGACAACGCCGCCGCCCTGCGGTCCGTGATGGAGGAGACCGCGGGACGGCACGCCGTCGTCGGCCGGCGCGTCGGCGGCAAGGAGGCCACCATAGCGACCGCCGCGGGCGCCACCGTCGCCGCGATCGGCGCCGCGGCCGCGATCCGCCGCGCCCGCAAGCGCCGTCGCTGAGCCCGCCCCCGTCAGCTCGACGGGGGCGTGGCGCTCGGTGAGGCGGACGGCGACGGGCTCGGCGAGGCCTTCGGCTCCTGCTTGCCCGCGGCGGACAGGGCCGTCTGCGCGTCCTTGATCCGCTTCCAGGCCTCGCCCATGCCCGGGTAGTCGCCCTTCTTCTGGGCGCTCTCGTAGTCGGCCACGGCGGCCTTCAGATCCTCGATCGCCTTCTTCGCCGGCGCGCTCAACTGCTCGCCCGGCGTGTCAGGCGGAGCCGGCGACCCCGGCTGCGCCGTCGCGCCCGATCCGCCCAGCACCTGCGTCAACGCCTGCTCGAGCGTGTCGGCCGCGGCGATGCTCTCGCCGAACCGCACCAGGATCTTGCCGCGGATCGGGTAGGGCTGCTGCTCCGAGCCGCCCGCCGCCTTCGTGTACATCGGCTCCACGTACAGCAGGCCGCCACCGAACGGGATCGTCAGCAGGTTGCCGGGGACGGTCTTCGTCCCGCCCTGCCGCAGCGCGAAGAGGTCGCCCTTCACCTTCGGATCGGTCTCGAACGAGTTCTGGACCTGGCCCGGCCCCGCCGGCTGCGCGTTGCGCGGCATCTGCAGGATCTGGATCTGCCCGTAGTCGCGGCCCGGCGTCGAGCCCACCGACATGAACGCGGCGAGCTGCGGGTTGCCGCGCGGGTTGAACACCGTGGTCAGCGAGAAGGACTGGCTGTCCTGGCCCGGCATCCGCAGGCTCTGGTAGTAGGGAGGCTGCCGCCTGCCCTTCGCGGACGGGTCCTCCGGCACCTCCCAGAAGCCCTCGCCGTTGTAGAAGGCCGAGGGGTCCGTCACGTGGTACTTCGTGAGGATCTTCCGCTGCACCTTGAACAGGTCCTGCGGGTAGCGGAAGTGCGACTCCAGCTCTGGGGGGATCGACGACCGCGGCTGGACCGTGCCGTCGAACACCTTCATCCACGTCTTGGTGATCGGGTCGTTCTCGTCCCACTGGTACAGGTGGACGGTGCCGTCGTAGGCGTCGACCGTCGCCTTCACCGAGTTGCGCAGGTAGTTGATGTGGTCGTTGGCCTGCCGCGCCACCGCCGACCGCGTGTCGGTGATCGTGTCGCGGGTGGCCTCCCCGAGGCTCGTCTGCTCCGAGTACGGGTAGCTGCCGGACGTCGTGTAGCCGTCGACGACCCACAGGATGCGGCCGTTCACCACCACCGGGTAGGGGTCGCCGTCCAGCGTCAGCCAGGGCGCCGCCTTCTGCACCATCTGCCGCGGCGACCGGTCGTACAGGATCTTCGCGTTCTTGTCGATCGCGCCGGACAGCAGGAGGTTCTTGTCCTGGAACTTCGCCGAGTACAGCAGCCGGTGCGCGAACGAGTCGACCGGCACGCCGCCCTGGCCGTCGTAGGTGCTGCTCTTCTGCCCGGAGGGGCTGTTGTCCGGGTAGTTCAGCTCCTGCTGGCCCCGCCCGCCGACCACCGAGTAGCGCGGCGAGCGCTCCCCGAAGTAGATCTCCGGCTGCGCCACCTTGATCTGCTGGGTCGGGGACGCCGGCATGTCCGGGGTGATGAAGGCCGGCTCCGTCGAGTCGAAGCGGTCGCCGTAGGCGGACACGAACCCGTAGCCGTGCGTGTAGACCATGTGGTCCTTCACCCAGCTGCGCTGCCCCACCGGCGCGCCGGACAGCTCGCGCAGCGCCACCACCGTGTCGGTGAGCTTGCCGTCCACCTGGTAGCGGTCCACGTCCAGCGTGTCGGGGAAGCGGTAGAACGGCCGGATGCGCTGCAACTGCTGGAACGTCTCGCCCACCACGTTCGGGTCGAGGACGCGCACCCCGCCCTGTTCGAGCTTGGCCGCCTCGTCCTGGAGCGCCTTCTTGTCGGCCACCGGCTGCGACCCGTACGGCGCGACCTTGGCCCCGTCCACGCCGTAGGCCTGGCGCGTGAACTGGATGTTGCGCTGGATGTACTGGCGCTCCTTGGCCAGCTCGTCGGGCTTCACCTGGAACTGCTGGATCAGCAGCGGGTACACCCCGCCCAGCAGGATCGCCGACAGCACCAGCAGCGTGAACCCGACGCCCGGCAGCATCATGCCGCGCCGCAGCAGGTTGCCGAAGAACATGGCGGCGCACAGCAGGGCGATCACGGCCAGGATCGTCTTCGCCGGGAGCAGCGCGTTCACGTCCGTGTAGGACGCGCCCGTCGCCGCCCCGCGCTCCGAATGCACCAGCCCGTACCGGTCGAACCAGTACGCGACCGCCTTCAGCAGGATGAACAGGCCGAACAGCACCGACAGGTGCGCCCGCGCGGGCGGGCTCGCCTTGTCGCCCGGCCCCTGCAGCCGCAGCCCGCCGTACAGGTAGTGCACCATCACCGCGGTCAGGATCGACAGGATCACCGTCGCGAAGATCACACCGATGACGAGGCGCAGGAACGGGTACGTGAAGACGTAGAACGACACGTCCTTGTGGAACTGCGGGTCGCGCACGCCGAACGGCGTCCGGTGCAGGAACGCCAGCCAGACGGGCCACTGGCCCGCCACCGACGACCCCGTCAGCACCCCCAGCACCCCGAGCATCGCCCACAGGATCAGGCGCCGCCGCGGATCGACCACCGCGCGGTACCGCTCCAGGCCCTGCTGCTCCACCGACAGCGGCCGGTACGCCGGGCGCAGCCGGTACGCCACCACGACGTTCGCGCCCACCACCAGCGCCATCAGCAGCCCCGCCCCGAAGAACAGGACCGCCTTCGCCTGCAGCTGCGTCGTGAAGACCGACGAGAAACCGATCGAGCGGTACCAGAGCAGGTCCGTGTACACGGCCGTGAAGACAAGGAACGCGACCAGCAGCGCGGCGAGCGCCACCAGCACCGGCAGCAGCAGCCGTGTCCGTCCGGTACCGAGCCGGCGCCCGAAACCGGGAGTCCGGAAGGTCAAGTGGCCCCTCCGATCGAGATCTCACCCACCGGCCGCCCGCCGGTGCTGTAGATGCAACTTACCGACTGGCAGCGGGGTTCCCGCATTTCCCCGTGCTGAATGGGGGAAAGATGGGCCCGTGAGTCTTCTGGAAGAAGTCGTGCTGGACCTCGAACGTCACTCGGCCCAGGAGGGCTGGGACAGCGCGCCCCGCATCTACGCCCTCGTCCGCAGCTCCGAACTGCGCCGCGCCGAGCCCGAACTCGCCGAGCAGCTCGGCCTGGACCCCGCCACCGACACCCTCGCCGCCCTCGAACAGCCCGCCCTGCCCGATCGGGCGGGCGTCGAGGACGCCCTCGCCACCATCGCCTGGCCTGACACCGTCGAGGGCTGCGCCCTGGTCATGGAGCGGATCGTCCTGCCCCCCGAGGCCGAGGACGAGCTCCCCGAGGACGAGGCCGCCGCCGCCGAGTACGCCGCCTCCCACCCCGGGTGCGAGGACGTCCGCATGATCGTCGGCGTCCTGCGCGACGGCGCCCGGCACTCCGCCCTCCGGCTGCGCCGCCACGACGCCGACGACGAGGTCCTCTCCGGGCCCGACCTCGTCCCCGCCCTCGCCGAGGCGCTCGCCGCCACCCTCGAACCCGACGAGCCCGGCACACCGGAGTAAAGGTGATCGCCCGGGCGAGGTAGCCTGCGGAACGTGAGCCACAGCGTTGCCGGCGAGGGCGTCATCCGGCTGATCGGCGTCCGCGACACGCCCCTGTCCGTCGACGAGGTGTACGCCGCCGTCGGCGCCCCCGGCGCCGGCGGCACCGCCGTCTTCGTCGGCACCGTCCGCGACACCGACCACGCCCGCGCCGTCACCGCCCTGTCCTACAGCGCCCACCCCACCGCCGAACGCGAGCTCCGCGCCGTCATGGAGAAGGTCGCCGCCGACCTCCCCGTCCTCGGCCTCGCCGCCCTCCACCGCGTCGGCGACCTGCGCATCGGCGACATCGCCGTCGTCGTCGCCGCGTCCTGCCCCCACCGCGACGAGGCCTTCACCGCCTGCCGCCGCCTCATCGACGACCTCAAGGCCACCGTCCCCATCTGGAAGCACCAGGCCTTCGCCGACGGAGGCGACGAGTGGGTCGGAGCCTGCTGAGCGCCCGAACCGCATAGAGTTTCGGGCATGTCTCGTCGTGCCGCCACGCTCAGTCTCGCGAGCGTGCTCGTCCTCGTGCTCGCCCTCGTCGGCTCCGTCATGCGCGTCCCCTACGTCGCGCTGATGCCCGGGCCCACGAGCAACACACTCGGCACGAACGACAAGGGCCAGCCCCTCATCCGGATCGACGGGCGCCAGACCTACCCCGACCAGGGCCACCTCAACTTCACCACCGTCACCTACCGCGGCGGCCCCGGCGGACGCATCGACCTGTTCACCGCCCTGCGCGGCTGGCTCGCCGGCGACACCGCCGTCGTCCCCGAAGAGACGATCTTCCCGAAGAACGAGTCGCCCAAGCAGGTCGACCAGGAGAACACCCGGGCGATGCAGGACTCCCAGCAGAACGCCGAGGCCGCCGCCCTCCACGAACTCGGCATCCCCGTCACGACCCGCGTCATCGTCGACGGCGTCCAGAAGGGCCGCCCCGCCGACGGCGTCCTGCGCCCCGGCGACGAGATCACCGCCCTCGACGGCGCCGCCGTCACCAGCGTCTCCCAGGTCACCGGCACCATGGCCAAGCGCGGGATCGGCGACCCCGTCGTCCTCACCTACAAGCGCGGCGGCAAGGAGAGCAAGGCCACCCTCAAGACCGTCGCCGATCCCGAGGGCAAGCGCGCCGTCGTCGGCATCGTGCTCTCCGACCAGTACAAGTTCCCCTTCAAGATCGACATCAGCATCGGCGACGTCGGCGGCCCCTCCGCCGGCCTCATGTTCTCCCTCGCCATCGTCGACAAGCTCACTCCGGGCCCCCTGACCCAGGGCAAGTTCATCGCCGGCACCGGCACCATCACCCCCGACGGCCAGGTCGGCCCCATCGGCGGCATCCAGCAGAAGATGATCGCCGCCCGCAACGCCGGCGCCACCGTCTTCATCACCCCCAAGGACAACTGCGCCGACGCCGCCGGCTCCCGCCCCGACGGCCTCCGCCTCATCCGCGCCGACACCCTCCACAGCACCGTCCAGGCGCTCGACGCCCTCGCGAGCGGCAAGGGCACCGTCCCCGCCTGCACCCGCTGACCCCGCCCGTACGAACCACTCCCTCCCATGCCATAGACTTGAGACACCACCGCGGGGTGGAGCAGTTCGGTAGCTCGCTGGGCTCATAACCCAGAGGTCGCAGGTTCAAATCCTGCCCCCGCTACGAATCCGGGATCCCCTGGTCGCCGCTTGCGGCTTCCGGGGGATTCTTCGCTTTTCGCCCGGGGGACGATCCCCCGGAGCCCCCTGGGTGCCTCCGCCATCCCCCACCCGCCCGCCCCTGGGGCTTCGCCCCTATCCCCCCTCGGGCTTCGCCCTTTGTTTCTCCTGTGGTTCTGGGGCTCGGTCTCCCCTCGGGGCTTCTTCCGCCCCTCGCCCTCGGGCTTCGCCCTCCGGCTCCTCTACTCATTTCGATTCGTGGGTTACCAGGCGTAGGCCTCGGGGGCGGGCTTCGGGCCGTTGGGGGCGGGGGGTGGGAAGATCTCGTTCAGGCTTGCCAGGGTGTCGGCTTCTAGGGTTGTCTCCAGGGCGTTTAGCGTGCCGTCCAGTTGGGCCACCGTTCGTGGGCCGGGTCCTCGCCCAGGTCGGCGCACAGCTTCTCGTACTCCTCGACGGAGGCTCGCCGCTCCTTCAACGCGGCCGCCCAGAGGCCCGTTCCGCTGCGGGTGGCGGTGCCCTCTTGCTGCTTGCGCAGGACGCCGCTCAGGACTCCGCCGTGCAGAGGGGACCACGGGATCACGCCCAGGCCGTAGTGCCGCACGGCGGGGAGCACCTCCAGTTCCGCCCAGCGCGACATCAGGTTGTAGATCGACTGCTCGCTGACCAGCCCCAGGAAGTGGCGGTTCCGTGCGGCCTCCTGCGCCTGCGCGATGTGCCAGCCGGCGAAGTTGGACGAGCCGAAGTACAGCACCTTGCCCTGCCGGTGCAGGACGCTGAACGCTTCCCAGATCTCGTCCCACGGCGTCTCACGGTCGATGTGATGCATCTGGTAGAGGTCGACGTAGTCGGTCTGCAAACGCTTCAGGGAGGCCTCGACCGCGCGCCGGATGTGCAGTGCGGACAGGCCCCTGTCGTTGGGGCCGTCGCCCATCGGGCCGTAGACCTTCGTCGCCAGGACGGTCCTGTCGCGGCGGCCGCCGCCGGTCGCGAACCAGCGGCCGATGATCTGCTCGGTGCGGCCCGCGCCGCCCGCGCCGTCCTCGCCGCCGTAGATGTCGGCGGTGTCGAAGAAGTTGATGGAGGCGGGCGTCCTCCGCGCCGACGTCGACATCCCCTGGACGCGCGGCGTCTACTACACGCTGATCCACGAGGCGGCCAAGAACCGGGACGGGGAGAACGCCGGCGCCCTCGCGACCCTCGTCGTCGACACCCTGCTCCGCGGCGCGGGCACCCCCCACCCCGACCGTCTGTGACCACCCGCTGCCCCCTTCCGGGGGTGGTGGGAGGCCGGGTTCGTGTGGTTATGATCGCCACTCTTGCTCTCACCTGGGGTTTTGTGGGGAAGGTGGCCTTGTGTCTGTTGTGGGGCGGGCTCGTCGGCACTCGGTGGGGGACCTGCTGCATCGGACGGCTCGGCGGGATCCGCGGAAGCTGGCCGTCGTCAACGGGGATCTGCGGGTCACGTACGCGGAGTTCGACGTCGCGGTGAACCGGGCCGCGCACGCGCTGGCGGCGCGGGGGCTCGGCAAGGGCGACCGGCTCGCGCTGCTCAGCCACAACTGCTGGCAGTACGCGTTGACGGTGTTCGCCGCGGCCCGGCTCGGCGTGGTGCTCGTGCCGATCAACTTCATGCTGAACGCCGAGGAGATCGCCTACATCCTCGGGCACTCGGGGGCGTCCGGGATCATCGCTGAGGACGCGCTCGCCGCGACCGCCGAGAAGGCGCTCGCCGCGGCCGGGGTCCAGGGCGGTGTGCGCGGGTGGATCCCGCTGTCGGGCGCCGCCCCCGGGGAGGGGTGGGAGGACGTCGACGCCTGGTGGCGCGAAGGGCCCGCGGCCGCGCCGGACGTGCCGGTGGAGGACGACGACCCGCTGCGCATCATGTACACCTCGGGGACCGAGTCGCGGCCCAAGGGAGTGGTGCTGACCAGCCGGTCCCTGATCAGCCAGTACGTGAGCTGCGTGATCGACGGCGAGATGGGCGGCGACGACGTCGAGGCGCACACGCTGCCGATGTACCACTGCGCCCAGCTCGACTGCTTCTTCTCCGTCGACGTCTACCTGGGCGCCACCAGCATCATCCTGCCGGGGCCCGACCCCGCGGCGCTGCTGGAGACGATCGAGCGGGAACGGGTGACCAAGCTCTTCTGCCCGCCCACCGTCTGGATCTCCCTGCTGCGCCACCCCGACTTCGACCGGCGCGACCTGTCCAGCCTGAAGAAGGGCTACTACGGAGCCTCGCCCATGCCCGTGGAGGTGCTGCGCGAGCTCATGCGGCGGCTGCCCGGCGTGCGGCTGTGGAACTTCTACGGGCAGACGGAGATGGCGCCGCTCGCCACCATCCTGAAGCCGCACGAGCAGCTCGACCGGGCCGGCAGCGCGGGGCGCGCGGCGATCAACGTCGAGACCATGCTCGTCGACGACGAGGGTGCGCCGGTGGGGCCCGGGGAGGTGGGGGAGATCGTCCACCGCAGCCCCCACGCCGCGCTCGGGTACTACCGCGACGAGGAGAAGACCGCCGAGGCGTTCCGGGACGGCTGGTTCCACTCCGGCGACCTCGGGATCATGACCGAGGACGGCTACCTGTCGGTGGTCGACCGCAAGAAGGACATGATCAAGACCGGTGGCGAGAACGTCGCCAGCCGCGAGGTCGAGGAGGCCGTCTACGAGCTGGACGGAGTCGCCGAGGTCGCCGTCTTCGGGATCAGCCACCCGCACTGGATCGAGGCGGTCACGGCGGTGGTCGTGCCGAAGCCGGGCGCCGCACTGACCGAGGACGACGTCCACGCGCACGCCCGCGAGCGCCTCGCCCCCTACAAGCGCCCCAAGTACGTCGTCCTCGCCGACGCCCTCCCCAAGAACCCCAGCGGCAAGATCCTCAAGCGAGACCTGCGGAACCGGCACGCCGGGCTTGCGGGGGCCTGAGGCGTCTTTCGTCAGCCCAGGTGGGGGGCGAGGGTCAGGGCCAGGTGGAGGGTCAGGCGGTCTTGGCCGTTGGTGAGGGTCAGGGCCGTCAGTTCTTCTATGCGGCGCAGGCGGTGGTAGAGGGTCTGGCGGTGGATGTTCAGGGTCTTCGCCGTCTGCTGGACGTTTCCTGCCAGGTCCAGGTAGGTGCGGGCCGTTCTTGCCAGGTCCTCGTGTTCCAGGAGGCGTTCGGTGCCTGGGGTCTGGGTCGTCTGGGCCAGGGCCTCGTCGCCTGCTGTGCGCAGTAGGCGCAGGACGCCCAGGGACGTCCAGTCGCGGGTTTCGCCTGGGGCGGCGGTGCGGGCCGCCACGCGGGCGCGGAGCCAGCCCTCGTGGACGTCGTCCAGGGTGGGGCAGGGGGAGTACACGCCCGTCTGGACAGGGGCGTTGCGTTCTTCCAGTAGGCGGCGCGCGCGGGCCAGGGCGGTGGGGGCGCTGCCCACGGGGAGGAGTAGGACGTGGTCGCGCTGCCACACCGTCGCCAGGACGGAGTGGGGGAGCAGCCACGGGTTGAGGGGCTCGGGGCTGGGGGTGCGCAGGACGGCCACCGTCAGGGGCGGGTCGGCCGCTCCGGCGTCGGTGAGGTCGTCGGCGGCCTGGGTCCGGACGTCGGGGTGCGTGGACAGGAGATCGGCGACCTTCCAGCCCAGGTCGTCGCGCTCGCGGGCCTGGCGTGCCATGAGCAGGCCGGCCCGCTCGCACAGGGGCATGGCCCTGGCCGCCTGGGCGTCCGTTATGTGCCCCTTGTCGTCCAGCAGCCAGAGGTAGCCGTAGGTGACGTTGTTCCAGCGGACGGGCAGGCACAGGCGGGCCAGCTGGCCGAGGGCGGCGTCGGCCGGGATGCGGACGGGGCCCGTCGCGCGGGCGATGCCGTGGCGCTCGAAGCGGGCGCGGACGGCCTCGGTGGCGCGGCGGTGCAGGATCGAGTTCATCCGTACCGGGTCGATCGTGTCGCCGTGCGCGGCGTAGGCGACCAGATGGAAGTCGCGGTCCTCCAGCGTCGCGGGAGCGCGCAGGAGGTCGGCCGCCTGTTCCACGATTTCCTGCAGATCGGGTGCCATCGCGATTCCTTCGTACATCTGTATGAGGACGGGCCGCCCTGAAAGTGGCGTTTGACTATAGGGGCCGGGAGGCGGTGCTCCTAACGTGCGAGGTGTTCCTTGACGTTGGAGGGTTCCATGCTCAGCCCGCTTCTTCTCGCCGCCGCGCGCAGCGGACGGATGCGCGACGTCATCACCTCCGTGCCGCTGACCAGGGGAGTCGTCGACCGGTTCGTGGCCGGGGACGATCTCGACGCCGCCCTTGGGGCCGTCGGCGAACTGCGGGGCGGCGGGCTGGAGGTCACCCTCGACCACCTCGGGGAGTACACCCGCGAACCCGCCCAGGCGCGGGCCACCCGGGACGCCTACCTGCGGCTGTTCGAGGCGCTGGAGGGGCGGGCGCTCGCCGCCGGCTCCGACGCCTCGGTGAAGCTGTCCGCGCTCGGGCAGGCGCTGCCCGGCGACCTCGCGCTCGACCACGCGCGGGAGATCTGCGCGGCGGCCGGGCGGGTCGGCATGACCGTGACCCTCGACATGGAGGACCACACGACCGTCGACTCCACGCTTGAGATCCTCGGGAAGCTGCGGGTCGACTTCCCGTGGGTCGGGGTCGCCGTCCAGGCCATGCTGCGGCGCACGGAGGCCGACCTCGACGGCCTCGTGGGCGAGGGGTCGCGCGTGCGGCTGGTCAAGGGCGCCTACGCCGAGCCCGCTTCGGTCGCCCACCAGGGCAGGCACGAGGTGGACCGCGCCTACGTGCGGGCGCTGCGGCGGCTCATGCGGGGCGACGGGTACCCGATGGTCGCCAGCCACGACCCGCGGATCATCGAGATCGCGCTCTCCCTGGCCGCCGACCGCTCGCCCGCCTCCTACGAGTTCCAGATGCTCTACGGGATCCGGGCCGCCGAGCAGCGGCGGCTCGCCGAGGCCCACCGGATGCGCGTCTACGTCCCGTACGGGGCCGACTGGTACGGCTACTTCATGCGGCGGCTCGCCGAGCGGCCCGCCAACCTCGCCTTCTTCCTCCGTTCGTTCGTCTCGCGCTAAGGAGTTCTCATGGACGCCGTCACCAACGTTCCGACGCCGGCGAACGAGCCGGTGCGCGGCTATGCGCCGGGCAGCCCCGAGCGGGTCCGGCTGGAGGCGAGGCTCGCCGAGCTGACCGCCGAGGCGCCGATCGACCTGCCCATGACCATCGGCGGGGAGCGGCGGCTCGGGGCGGGCGCCAAGGTCGCCGTCGTCCAGCCGCACCGGCACGCGTCGGTGCTCGGGACGTTCGGCACCGCCACCGAGGAGGACGCGCGGGACGCCATCGCCGCCGCCCTGGAGGCCGCCCCCGCCTGGCGGGCGATGGCCTTCGACGACCGGGCCGCGATCTTCCTGCGCGCCGCCGACCTGCTCGCCGGGCCGTGGCGCGAGACGCTGCTGGCCGCGACGATGCTCGGGCAGTCCAAGACCGTCCAGCAGGCGGAGATCGACAGCCCCTGCGAGCTCGTCGACTTCTGGCGCTTCAACGTGCACTTCGCCCGGCGGATCCTCGCCGAGCAGCCGATCAGCAGCCCCGGCGTGTGGAACCGGTCCGACCACCGGCCGCTCGAGGGCTTCGTCTACGCGATCACCCCGTTCAACTTCACCGCGATCGCCGCGAACCTGCCGACGGCGCCCGCCCTGATGGGCAACGTCGTGGTGTGGAAGCCGTCGCCCACCCAGACCTACTCCGCGGTCCTGCTCATGAGGCTCCTCGAGGAGGCCGGGCTCCCGGCCGGCGTCATCAACCTCGTGACCGGCGACGGGCTCGCCGTGTCGGACGTGGCGCTCCAGCACCCGGGCCTCGCCGGGATCCACTTCACCGGCTCCACCGCGACGTTCAAGCACCTGTGGAAGACGGTCGGCGCCAACATCGACAAGTACCGCGGCTACCCGCGGATCGTGGGGGAGACGGGCGGCAAGGACTTCGTCGTCGCGCACCCGTCCGCCGACCGGGCCGTCCTGCGGACCGCGCTCGTGCGCGGCGCCTTCGAGTACCAGGGGCAGAAGTGCTCCGCCGCCTCCCGCGCCTACGTCCCCCGCTCCATCTGGGAGGACGGGTTCAAGGAGGAGCTGGCCGCGGAGGTCGACGGGCTCACCATGGGCGACGTCGCCGACCTGTCCAACTTCATGGGCGCCGTGATCGACGAGCGGGCCTTCGCCAAGAGCAGGGCGGCGATCGAGCGCGCCGAGGCCGACCCCGAGGTCGAGATCGTCGCCGGCGGGACCTGCGACGACTCCGTCGGGTACTTCGTGCGGCCCACCGTGCTCGCGTCCGGCGACCCCGAGAACGAGATCTTCCGGACCGAGTACTTCGGGCCGATCCTCGGCGTCCACGTGTACGAGGACGAGCGGTACGACGAGATGCTCGCCCAGATGGAGTCGGTCGCCGACTACGCGCTCACCGGCGCCGTCATCGCCACCGACCGGGCCGCCGCGGCGCACACCGCCGAGGTGCTCCGGTACGCGGCCGGAAACTTCTACGTCAACGACAAGCCCACCGGCGCCGTCGTCGGCCAGCAGCCGTTCGGCGGCGCGCGGGCGTCCGGCACCAACGACAAGGCCGGCTCGGTGTTCAACCTCCTGCGCTGGACGTCCCCGCGCTCGATCAAGGAGACGTTCGTCCCGCCGACCGACTACCGGTACCCGCACATGCGGTAGGCGCCCGGTCAGTCCCGGAGACCCGTGGCCGGGAGCGACACCCAGCCACGGGTGAACGGTGACTGGATACGTTCCGCGCTCTCCAGGTCCACCCCGATGCGCGGGTGGGCCCGGAGGAGCTCCTCCAGCGCTACGCGGGCCTGGAGTTTGGCCAGGTGCGACCCGATGCAGAAGTGCACGCCGCTGGAGAAGCCCAGGTGGCGCGGGATCTCACGGGTGACGTCCAGCCCGCCCGCGGACGGGCCGAACTCGCGCTCGTCCCGGTTCGCCGACCCGAACAGCATCATCACCTTCTCGCCCTCGGGGATCTCCGTCCCGTGCAGGGTCACCGGGCGGGTGGTCGTCCGGGCCAGCGCCTGGACCGAGCTCTCCAGGCGCAGGAACTCCAGCAGCGCGTTCGGGATCAGCGACGGGTCGGCCGCCAGCCGCTCGCGCTGCCCGTGGTCGCCGTCCAGCAGCGCCACGCCGTGCGAGACGAGGTTCCCGGTCGTGTCGTTGCCGCCCGCCACCATGACGAAGCAGAAGCCGAGGACGTCCCAGTCGGTGAGGCGCTCCCCGTCCACCTCGGCCGCCGCCAGTGCGCTGATCAGATCCTCGGACGGATCGGCGCGGCGCGTGGCGATCACGTCGGTGAAGTAGCCGAACATCTCCGCGACCGCCTGCACCGCGCCGTCCCGCGCCGAGCTCAGGCCGAACCCCTCGTCCTGCAAGGTCGTGAGCGCGGACACCCACGGATCGAACTTCGCGCGGTCGGCCTCCGGGACGCCGAGCAGATGCGCGAGCGCGAACGTGGGCAGCGGTGAGGAGAAGTCCCGGTGCAGGTCGGGGGTCTCGCCGTCGGCCGCCCTGCGCTCCATCAGAGCTATCCGGGAGCGGGCGAACTCGCGCAGAAGCCCTTCCAGCGCCGCCGTCCTGCGCGGGGTGAAGCCGTGGCTGACCAGGCGCCGCAGGACGGTGTGGCGCGGCGGATCCAGCATGACGATCGTCGGGGCCAGGCCCAGCGTGCCGATCTCGTCCGGGTAGAACGTCAGGCCCTGCGCGGAGGAGAACGCGTCGGCGTTCCGCGTCGCCGCCCAGACGTCGCCGAAGCGGGACAGCGCCCAGAACGGGGGTTGCTCGTGGCGGTGCACCGGCTCCTCGTCCCGGAGCCGCCGGTACGCGGGGTAGGGGTCGGCCTGGAACCCGGGGTCGAAGGGGTCGTAGACGTCCGCCATGGCCGGCCTCCGGTAATAACAGGCGCCGTTATTAACGCCTCCTGTTAGTATCACCGGCGTGCCGAAGGACGCAAGCGCCACCCGCGACGCCCTCATCCGCGCCGGCGCCCGCCTCTTCGCCGCCCACGGCATCGACGCCGCCCGCACCCGCGACATCGTCGCCCTCGCCGGACAGGCCAACGACTCCGCCGTCACCTACCACTACGGCTCCCGCGACGGCCTCCTCGACGCCATCCTCCGCGCCGGCGTCGCCCGCATGGAACCCGCCCGCGCCGCCACCCTCCCCGGCCTCCGGCCAGACGACCTCCACGCCGTCGTCGGCGCCGTCGTCCACCCCACCGCCGCCGAACTCCGCACCCCCCACGGCCGCGACTTCCTCCGCATCACGGCCCAACTCGCCGGACGCGCCGGAATCCGCGACCACCGCCCCCCGCCCCTCCTGCACGGCACCGCCCTCCAGCAGCAGCTCCACCTCCTCGAAACCGCCTGCCGCGCCACCCTCCCCGAACCCCTCGCCCTCGAACGCATCTCGCTGTTCATCGCCTTCCTCACCGCCGCCCTCGCCGACCGCGCCACCCGCACCCACACGCCCGACACGCCCCCACCCGTCCCCGGCCACGACACCTTCACCACCGACCTCACCGCCATGCTGACGGCCGCCCTTCAGGCCCCCGCAACAATCCGTTTGCCTAAGCAACCCCCACCCCATACAGTTGACCCATCACCGCGGGGTGGAGCAGTTCGGTAGCTCGCTGGGCTCATAACCCAGAGGTCGCAGGTTCAAATCCTGCCCCCGCTACGAATCCGGGATCCCCTGGTCGCCGCTTGCGGCTTCCAGGGGATTCTTCGCTTTTCGCCCGGGGGACGATCCCCCGGAGCCCCCTGGGTGCCTCCGCCATCCCCCACCCGCCCGCCCCTGGGGCTTCGCCCCTATCCCCCCTCGGGCTCCGACCCTCGCCCCCTCGGGGTTCGCCTTTGCTTTTCTCGGTTTCCTGCTCTGGGGCTTCTCGCCTGTGTAGGTGGGCGAAACCGGCCACGCGCGGCACGCGCCGGGGTGACTCGGTGGACCGGGTTTATGGCGTTTCCTGCATGGTTCTCACTGGGCTGAGAACAAGATCACAATCGCTCGTTCGGCGCCGCTGGGACGCTCTCCCCGCGAAATGATCGGACGCAAGAAAGCGGGACAAACCACAGTTCCAAGGAGGACCGTCATGAAGGAATGCAACGTCTCGCAGGGGACCCACACGTGGGGTCCGGCTGACGCCAGCGGGGTGCAGCGGTGCACCAACACCAGCGCCACCGGCGCCTGGAAGTCGTGCCCTGCCACCAAGAGTTGAGCTTGCTCGCTCTCAACCACCGGTCCTCCGCGACATGCGGAGGACCGGTCCATCGAGGACCTCACCGTTGGAGTGTCCTGGTCAAACCCGCCTACGGGGATGGCCGAGACGACGCCTCCTCTTCCATGACGGCGCGGATCCGGCTCCACGCTTGCTCGGGGTCGGTGTCGGGGGCGGGTTCGAAGACGAGCACGCCGTCTCCCAGGTCGAGGGTCAGGACCGGGGTGCCCGTCTCGGTGAGCATCGGCTCGCTCGTCTCCACGCCGTACGGTGCCTCCAGGACGCTCATCTCGGCGTCTCCGTGCGGATCGAACATCAGCAGCCCCGGTGCCGCCCACAGGGCGCCGCGGAGCAGGGCCTTCTCGGGTACGGCGACTCGGTCGTACGGCAGGGGACCGCAGAATCGGCCGATCAGGCAGAGCCTGGGGCGGCGGCCCGCGGTCAGTTCGGCCACGATCTCGTCGGTGTCGCCGAGGGCGGGCGGGATCACGTAGAACGCCAGCCCGGGCCGTGGACCGTCCAGCTGGCGACGGTACGAGCGCAGCGACGGCCGGCGCCGGAACCTTCGATCGACGGCAGGGCGCAGGAACAGACCCGCGGTGAAGCCCAGCGCGCACGCGACGGCAACGGACAAGGCAAGAGACATTTCGGAATCCTAGCCATCTGCCTGGCACGCGCGCCGGTGCCGCAACCAGCGCGAGACCCGGGCCCAGGGAGTGCCGGCTCCTTGCACGCGTCTCGGCGTGATCACGATCGACTCCGGGTCCATCGGCCACCCGGCGGTGGTGAGGCTCAGCCGGTCGTCGAAGGGGACGCGCCCGCCCTCGTTCCGGGGGAGCGCGCTTCGGACGAAGCAGCGGTGCAGAAGTAGTTCGCGGCGCTGGTCCAGTGGATATTCCTCGTCTGGTGGGTCCCAGGCTTGCGGGGGGTCCTCGCCGATGTCCACTTCGCCGTCCCAGTTGAAGTGCAGGCCGTCCTCGTCGGCGTAGAAGCGCTGGAACGTCGTATGCCATTGTGAGTTCGAACCCCAGCCGTGTGAGAGGTCGAAAGTCGGCCGCGGTTCCCGGCAGTAGGTGAAGTACAGGGTCGAGGTCGTGGCCACCTCGGCGCCGATCAGGTGCCGTGGGGCCCGCACCCGGACCCCGGCTCGGCTGAACAGCAGGTCACCGAACCAGAAGCCCGGCCACAGCACCTCCTCGACGGTCACCTGCGTCGCGGTCTCGTCCTGCACCACGGCGAAGATCTCGTGGTGGAAGGGGGAGAACGCCTCGGCTCGCTCGAACGGGGTCAGGCCGATCTCGGTGAAGAACTCCGTGTGGACTGCCAGGGCGGACTCGTCCAGCCTGCGGGGGCCGTGCACGCCGGGGGTGGTGCTCGTCCGCCAGCCCCGGAGTTCGTCCCTGTGGGTGATGCTGCCCTCGATGACGGGGCGGCCCCCAGTGATCCCGAAACCGGGCGGCGGGTCCCCCTCGGGGCAGGAGAGTTCGAGCAGGTAGTCGCTGGTCCTGCTCAGCGCGTACAGCTTCGCGAGCCGCCACCACTGGTCGTCATCGATGGTGTACCCGCGGGCGGGAATCGGTTCCCGTTTGCGCAGTGGAGCCAGTTCGGCCAGATGGGCGGCCGCCGTCCGCCGGTGGCCCGCCAGGTACGCCCGGCGGGCGCCGGGGTCGTCGAGGTCCTCCAGATTTCGGAAGAGCTTGCGAAGGTAACCCAGGTCGCGGTCCATAGTGCGATTGTGACGCGGGCGATCACAGCGGGGCGACGGCTTATCCGGGGGCCCTTAGCCTGGGGGTGTGCGGAAACTCTTGGGTGGGGTCGTCGACTTCTGTTGCGTGCTCGTCTTCGTCGCCATCGGGCGGGCCTCGCATGAGGAGGCGGCCACTGTCAGTGGGTTCCTGTCCACCGCCTGGCCGTTCCTCGTGGGGCTCGGGGCCGGGTGGGCCCTTCTGCGGGCTTGGCGGCGGCCTGAGGAGGTCTGGCCGGTCGGTGTCGGGGTCTGGGTGTCGACCGTCGTCTTGGGGATGGTGCTCCGGGTCGTCGCGGGGCAGGGGACGGCGCTCGCGTTCGTGATCGTGGCCTCCGTCTTCCTCGGGGCGGCCCTGCTCGGGTGGCGCGCGGGGGCCCGGGTCGTCGCGGCTCGGAAGGTCTCCGCCGGGCATTGAGGCCGCTTGTGGGGCGCCTCCAAATGACCGGCCGGTCTCTTTGCTGATCGAACCGGTTGACGGGGTCGCGCCGCCCTGGTGAAGTTACCCGCGAGTTTATGTACGGGCGCGAGCCTTGCCTGTGAAGGGGACACGATGCCATCTGCGCTGCGCGACTGGCTGGACAAGCCGAACACCGGACGCGGCGTTCACCTTGCCGCCGACGACGGGGGCTGGGAGTTCCGCGACTACGGTGGGCTGGCGTCGGCCGCGCGACGCACCGCGGGGGCGATGATCGAGGAGGGCGTCCGGCCGGGCGACGTCGTGTGCCTCATCCTGCCCACCGACTTCACCTGCGTCGAGACGTACTACGCGGTCTGGGCCGCGGGGGCCACGGTGTGCCTGATCACTCCGCCGCTGTTCCAGGACGGAGACGACTACGTCGCCCATGTGGCGGCGATCCTGCGGCAGGCTTCGCCGGCGCTGGTCGTCGCGTCCGACGGGCTGGCCGACCACGCGCGGCGCGCCATGGCCGAGGCCGGGGTGGAGGGCGAGCCCTGGCTGCCGCGGCAGGCCGAGGAGGAGGCCGAGGTCCAGCCCGCGGGCGAGCTCGCACTGCTGCAGTTCACCTCCGGGTCCAGCGGCTCCCCGCGCGGGGTCATGGTCACCTGGGAGAACCTGGAGGCCAACAGCGAGCTGATCGCGCGGATGGCCGGCTACGAGGACGGCGACGTCGTGGCCTCCTGGCTGCCGCTCTACCACGACATGGGGCTGATCGGCTGCTTCCTCACGCCCATCGCGCGGCAGGGGACGCTCAAGCTGATGCGGCCCGACCACTTCATCCGCGACCCGGCACGGTGGCTGCGGTGCTTCGCGGAGGCGGCGCACACGGCGGCGCCGCCGTTCGCCTACGCCTACTGCGCGCGGCGGGTCAAGCCGGAGCAGCTCGAAGGGCTCGACGTGTCCGGCTGGAAGATGGCGCTGATCGGGGCCGAGCCCATCGACCCGCACGCGCTGGAGGTGTTCGCGCAGCTCCTGGAGCCGTTCGGGTTCTCCCGGACGATGTTCAAGCCGGCCTACGGGATGGCCGAGACGACGCTGCTCGTCACCATGGACGACGCCCCGCGCAACCCCCTGGCCGTCCGGCCCGACCCGGAGGCGCTGGCGTTCGGGCAGCCCGTCCGGATCCTCGACCAGCACCCGCTCGGGGCCGAGTCGCTCGGCGCCAAGGCCGGGTGGGTCGTCGGCTGCGGGACGCCCGAGGACGACGTGCCCGTCTCCATCGTCGACGACGACGGCAACGAGCTGGGGAGCGGGCTCCTCGGCGAGATCGTCGTGGGCGGTCCGTCGGCGTGCCCCGGCTACTACGCGGGGGCCGAGGCCAAGTCGACCCGGTTCATGGACGGGAAGGTCTACACCGGCGACGCCGGGTTCTTCCACGAGGGGCAGCTCTTCGTCCTCGGGCGGATGGGCGACAGCATCAAGGTGCGCGGCCGCTCGGTCTACGTCGAGGACCTCGAATCCAAGATCGCCGAGGTGAGCGGGCTCGGGAAGGGCCGCATCGTCGTGGTCGGCGTCCCCGGCGCCGGGCGCAAGGGCCTCGCGCTGTTCGCCGAGACGCAGGACGAGTCCTGGATCGGCGGGGTGCGCGAGATGCTGCGGCGGCGGCTCGGGGACGACGTGGAACTGACGATCGTCGTCGGCGCCGGGCTGATCCAGCGCACCTCCAGCGGCAAGCCCCGCCGCCGTTACATGTGGGAGAGGCTCCAGGGCGGCCACCTGGAGGGCGCGCGGACCATCGCCTGACTACGGCCCCGGGCGTAGCGGCGAAGCCTCCTCCCATACGACGACGCTGAGCACGGCCCTCTCTCACGATGGTGTCTCCCTTCACCCGTGAGAGAGGACCCCCATGTACGTACGTCCTGGCGCTGGCGCGGCGCGCCTTCGCCACGTGATTGCTAAAGCCGGTGATAACAGGACAACATGGCGTTGACGCTCTGAAAGGTCGACGATGCCGGCTGTTGCCAAGACGCTCCTGAAGTTGGGCTCCCGCCTGGGGTCAACCGCCCAGAATGCCCTAGAAGTCGCCCGTTTCGGAGGTTTCGATACCGACGAGGACGCCTCGCCGTGCGAGGTGGTGACCGAGCAGCGCGTCTACCGGCTGCGGCGCTACTTCCCGGACGCGGGCGGCGGGCCCGTCGTGCTGCTCGTCCCGCCGCTGATGATCACCGCGGAGGTCTACGACATCTCCTCGCGGGTCAGCGCCGTCCGGGTGCTGCGCGACCTCGGCGTCGACCCGTGGGTGGTGGACTTCGGGGCGCCCGAGCGCGAGCCCGGCGGGCTTGAGCGGACGGTCAGCGACCACGTCCTCGCGGTCAGCGACGCGGTCGACCGGATCCGCGACATGACCGGCCGGAACGTCCACCTCGCCGGGTACTCGCAGGGCGGCATGTTCGTCTACCAGGCCGCCGCGTACCGGCGCAGCGAGGGCATCGAGTCCGTGGTGACGTTCGGGAGCCCGGCCGACACCAGCGTCGGGCTCCCCTTCGGGCTGCCGAGCTGGCTCGCGTCCGAAGGGGTCGAGCGGATACCGGACGCCCTGCTCGGCGGGTTCGCGGTGCCGGGCTGGGTCACGCGCCTCGGGTTCCAGCTGCTCAGCCCCGTGAAGTCGGTGCGCTCGCGGGTCGACTTCATCATGCAGCTGCACGACCGGGAGCGGCTCGCGCCCCGGGAGCGGCAGCGCCGCTTCCTGGAGCGGGAGGGCTGGGTCTCGTGGCCCGGCCCCGCGCTGGCGGAGTTCATCCGCCAGTTCATCCAGCACAACCGCATGCTGACCGGCGGGTTCCTCATCGGGGACCGGCTCGTCACGCTCGCCGACATCACCTGCCCCGTCCTGACGTTCGTCGGGGAGGTGGACGAGATCGCGGCGCCGCCGATGGTGCGCGGGATCCGGCGGGCCGCGCCCCGCGCCCAGGTGTACGAGGCGTCCCTGCGCGCCGGGCACTTCGGGCTCGTCGTCGGCAGCCTCGCGATCGCCCGGACGTGGCCGGCCGTCGCCGGGTGGGCGCGGTGGCGGGAGGGCGAGCAGGAGCTGCCGGAGATCGTCGCACCCGTCGCCGGGGACGAGGAGGCCGCGTCCGCCGGGCTGCCGGGAGGCCCCGCCGGGTACGGGCTCCAGCTCGCCGTGGACATCGGGGCGAGCGCCGCGCGGTCGGCGTACCGGACCGCGTCGCGGGCCGTGCACGGGACGCGGCAGATCGGCGGGGAGGCCGCGCAGAACCTGCCGCGGCTGGCGCGGATGGAGCGCATCCAGTCCGACACCCGCATGTCCATGGGGCTCCTGCTGGACGAGCAGGCCCGCCGGATGCCGGACGAGGTCTTCTTCCTGTACCAGGGGCGCGGGCACACCCACGACGCCGCCAAGCGCCGCGTCGACGCCGTGGTCCGCGGCCTGGTCCACATCGGGGTGCGGCGCGGCGACGCCGTCGGGGTGCTGATGGGCACCCGGCCGACCGCGCTCGCGCTCGTCGCCGCGCTCAACCGGCTCGGCGCCGTCGCGGTGCTGCTGCGGCCGGACGGCGACCCGGCCGCCGAGGCGCGGCTCGGCCAGGTGACGCGGGTCATCGCCGACCCCGAGCACGCCGCGGCCGCCGCGAAGCTGGAGGACGTCTCCGGCTTCCTGCTGGGCGGCGCGGGCCGCGGCGAACGCGGTCCGCTGATGGACATGGAGGACATCGACCCCGACCAGGTCGAGCTCCCCGGCTGGTACCGGCCCAACCCGGGCCGCGCCGGCGACCTCGCGTTCGTGGTCTTCCGCGGCGACGGCGAGCAGCTGCGCGCCAGCCGCATCACCAACCGGCGGTGGGCCCTGTCGGCGTTCGGGACGGCGTCCTCGGCCTCCCTGTCCTCGTCCGACACGGTCTACAGCCTGACCCCGCTCCAGCATCCGTCCGGGCTGCTGATGAGCCTCGGAGGCGCCGTCGCGGGCGGGGCTCGCCTGGCGCTGGCCGGCGCCCACATGTACTCCGGGGGGCGTGGGGGGTCGGCCCCCCACAAGGAGTACGACCCGGAGACGTTCTGGGACGAGGCGCGCCGCTACGGCGTGACCGTCGCCTCCTACACCTGGACGCTGCTGCGCGACCTCGTGAACGCGCCGCCGAACCCGGCCGAGCGGCACCACGCCGTCCGGCTGTTCATCGGGTCGGGCATGCCCCGCAACCTGTGGCGGCGGGTGGAGGAGCGGTTCGCGCCCGCCCGGGTCCTGGAGTTCTACGCCTCGACCGAGGGCGAGTCGGTGCTGGTCAACCTCAGCGGCAAGAAGCCGGGGTCGCTCGGCCGGCCGCTGCCGGGCGGCGCCGAGGTGCGCCTGGCCCGCTACGACCTGGAGAGCGGCCGCCTGGCCGAGGGGCCGGACGGGTTCGCGATCGAGTGCGGGCCCGGCGAGATCGGCATGCTCCTCGCCCGGGTGCGGCTGTCGGCGATCGGGTCGGCGGCCCGCCCCGTGCGGGGCGTGTTCCGCCCCGAGGACGCCTGGACGATCACCGGGGACCTGTTCCGGCGGGACGCGGACGGCGACTTCTGGCTCGTCGGCCGGGAGACCGAGCTGATACGCACGGCCGACGGGATCGTCCCGCCCGGCCCGATCCGGGACGCGCTCGGCGACCTGCCCTACGTCGACGCCGTGGCCGTCTACGGGATCCCGGTGGGGGAGGCGGAGCTGGCCGCGGCGGCCGTGAGCCTGCGGACCGCGCCGGCGGTCGCGCGGGGAGGCTCCGCGGAGAACGCGGTCAAGCCGGTGGACCTGTCGGAGGCGCTGCTGCGGGTGGAGCCGGGGCTGCGTCCCGCGATCGTGCGGATCGTGGACCAGGTGCCCGTCACGGCGGGCCACCGGCTGTGGACGGCGCCGCTGCGCGACGAGGGCCTCCCCGCGGCGGGCGACGGGCGCGCCTTCTACCGGGACAAGGCGGGCGCGTACCGGCCGCTGACGGACGCGGCGCGGCGGCGGCTGCTCAAGGCGGCGCCCGCCCGCGAGGCCCGCTGACGCCCAAGTCACCGCGGATAAGTCTGGACTTACAGGCGGCCGTTGCGTTAGAACAAAGCGACAGATTTCGCTTATTTGTTGCATGTGTCCGGAGAGGTCATGACGAGCGTTCTCGCGCCGCCGCCGCAGGGCAGCGGGCTGAAACCGGTGCCCGGCGTGCCCGGCGTCCCCTATGTCGGCAACACGCTCGCGGTGATGCGCGACCCGATCGGGATGGCCCGAAAGCGGTACGCCGAGTACGGGCCGGTCTCCTGGGGATGGCTGCTCGGCCAGCGGATGGTCACCGTCCACGGCCCCGAGGCCGCCGAGGTCGTCCTCGTCAACCGGGACAAGGCGTTCGCGAACGGGCCCGCCTGGAGCTACTTCATCGGCCCGTTCTTCAATCGCGGCATCATGCTCCTGGACTTCGAGGAGCACCTGCACCACCGCCGCATCATGCAGCAGGCGTTCACCCGCCCCCGGCTGCACTCCTACATGGACGCCATGGCGCCCGGGATCATCAAGGGCGTCGAGTCGTGGGAGCCGGGGCAGGGCTTCAAGTTCTACGACCACATCAAGAAGCTCACGCTCGACCTCGCGGTGGACGTCTTCATGGGCGTCGAACTGGACGACGCCGAGCGCGCGCGGGTCAACGGCGCGTTCATCGACGCCGTCCGGGCGGGGACGGCCTACGTCCGCTTCCCGGTCCCCGGGCTGCGCTGGCAGAAGGGCCTCCAGGCCCGCAAGGTGCTGGAGGAGTTCTTCTACCGGCACCTGCCCGCCAAGCGGGAGGGCGGCGGGAGCGACCTTTTCGCCGCGCTCTGCCAGGCCGAGACCGACGAAGGCGAGCGGTTCAGCGACGCGGACGTGGTCAACCACATGATCTTCGCGCTGATGGCGGCGCACGACACCACCACCATCACGATGACGACCATGGCCTACTACCTGGCCAAGTACCCCGAGTGGCAGGAGCGGCTCCGCGAGCAGTCGCTGGGCCTCGGCAAGCCCCAGCCAGGCTTCGACGACCTGGACGACTTCACCGGCATCGACATGGTGATGAAGGAGTCGATGCGGCTGGTCACGCCCGTCCCCGCGCTGCCGCGCAAGGTCGTCAAGGACACCTCGATCCTCGGCTTCCACATCCCCGAGGGGACGACCGTCGTGGTGCCGATGCTCAGCAACCACCACATGGCCGACTGGTGGAGCGACCCCGACCGGTTCGACCCCGAGCGGTTCTCCCCGGAGCGCCGCGAGGACAAGGTCCACAAGTACGCGTGGGCGCCGTTCGGAGGCGGCGCGCACAAGTGCATCGGGCTGCACTTCGCCGGGATGCAGGTCAAGACGATCCTGCACCAGGTGCTCCAGCGGTACCGCTGGAGCGTTCCCGCCCGCTACGAATGGCCCCTGGACACCACGTCCCTCCCCTCGCCCAAGGACGGCCTGCCCGTCCGCCTCGACCCACTGGAGCAGTGAACATGAGCAAGGTCGTCGCCATCACCGGCGCCGCGCGGGGGATCGGTCTCGCCACCGCCCGCGCCCTGAAGGCCAAGGGCGCCACCGTCGTCATCGGCGACATCGACGAGACCGCCGTCAAGGAGGCCGCCGAGTCGCTCGGCGTCACCGGCCTCGTCGTCGACGTCACCTCCCGCGAGTCGTTCACCGCGTTCCTCGACCGGGCCGAGGAGGCCGCCGGGCCGCTCGACGTCGTCGTCAACAACGCGGGGATCATGCCGATCGGGCCGGTGACCGACGAGAGCGACGCCGACGCCCGCCGCTGCATCGACATCAACGTGCACGGCGTGATGCTCGGCACCAAGCTCGCCCTAGGCCGGATGCTGCCGCGCGGCGAGGGACACGTCATCAACATCGCCTCGCTCGCCGGCGTCATGTTCACCCCCGGCCTCGCGCTCTACAACGCCAGCAAGGCCGCCGTCGTCGGGTTCACCGAGGCCACCCGCCTGGAGGTGCAGGACCGCGGCGTGCACGTCAGCGCCGTCCTGCCCACCTTCACCAACACCGAGCTGACGGCCGGGACGCGCAGCCCGAAGGGGCAGAAGAACTGCGAGCCCGAGGACATCGCCGCCGCCGTCGTCGAGCTGATCGGCAAGCCGCGCCCGCAGGTCGCCGTGCCGAAGAAGCTCGGCACGCAGGTCCGGCTCGGCGCGCTGCTGCCCGAGCGGGTCCGGCAGGCGACCTCCCGGCGCCTCGGCCTGGACAAGATCTTCCTGGAGTACGACCCCGACGCCCGCAAGGGCTACGACGCGCGCATCCGCTCGGGGTCCTAGGCCGCGCGGGCCCGCCGCGCCCCGCGGAGGGCGCGGCGGGCCTGCGGCAGGTAGCGGACGGCCTCGGGCAGCAGCGGCCACACCCGCCCCGCCGCGCGGACCGCCGCCGCGAACCGCCGGTGGCGGCGCTCGTCGGCGGCGCTCCACGGCAGGTCGAGCAGCTCGCGCATCCGGGGGTGCAGGCCGCCGACCGTGATGAACCGGGCGACCGCGTTCAGCGGCGGCGACACCGCGCGCCACACCGGCGCCGGCACCTTCGGCGGCGCGGGCAGCCCCTTCTTCACGTAGCCGACGCCGTACCGGGCCGTCCTGTGCGGGACGATCTCCTCGTCCAGCATCCGCTTCCAGTAGGCCTGGAACGCCTCCCAGTCCTCCGGCACGGCCCGGTCGCTGACCCCGTACATCCGGAACCAGGTCTTGGACTCCTCGTAGATCCGGCGCTTCTCGTCCTCGCCAAGGGGCCGGATGAAGGTCTCGACGCCGTAGAGCATGGTGTCGAGGAAGGTGGCGTGCGCCCAGTAGTAGGTCTCGGGATCGAGGGCGTGGTAGCGGGAGCCGTCCGGCATCGTGCCCTTGATCCCGCGGTGGTAGTCGCGGACCTCGCGGCCCGTCTCGGCCGACCGCTCGCCGCCGTACACGGTGTCCAGGATGGGGCCGGCGGACCGCTTCAGCCGCGCGAACGTCTCGGAGAAGAACACCGAGTGGTCGAGGACGCCCTGGCCGAGCGCGGGGAGCATGTTCTGGAGCACCGCGGCCCGGGGGCCGACGAGGAGCATCCGGGTGTCGCCGAAGTAGCGCCAGGTCAGCGAGCCGGGCCCGAGGGGGGCCGGGGCCTGCGCGTCGGCCTCGTCCGTCATGTGCACCGCCGGGGGTCGGAACAGAAGTACAGAACGACGATTATTGTAACTGTGTCGCACCCGGCGACCGGGAGCCGGGTGCCCGGCGGTTAGGGTTTCGGTCATGACCACGGACGCGAGCATCGGGGAGGGGCTGCGGGCGCGGCTGGCGGCTCCGGAGACCGGGGCCGACGACCTCGACACCCGCATCCTGGACGCCGCGCTCGCGGAGTTCGAGACCTACGGGCTGCGCCGCGTCAGCGTCGAGGACGTCGCCAAGCGGGCCGGGGTCGCGCGCACCACCATCTACCGGCGCTTCACCAACAAGGAGCAGCTGCTCCAGGCCGTGATCCTGCGCGAGTGCCGCCGTTTCCTCACCGCGATAGCCGAGGCCACCGAGGACCTCGACTCCCCGGAGGACGCCGTCGTCGAGGGCTTCGTGGTCGGCCTGCGCAGCGCCCGCACGCACCCGCTGATGACACGCGTCCTGCAGAGCGAGCCCGAGGCGTTCCTGCCCCAGCTCAGCATGAACGGCGGCGCGGTGATGCTCGCCGCCCGCGACATCCTCGCCGACCGCCTGCGCCGCGCCCGCCCCGGCGACGCCGAGGACCACGACACCGTGGCCGAGGTGCTCCTGAGACTCGCGGTCTCTCTGCTCCTTATACCCGGCGGCGGCCTGGCACTCGGCGACGAAGACGCCATCCGCAAGTTCGCCCGCGACTACCTGACCCGCATGCTGCACCCGGGCAGGGGCTGAGCGTTCCCCGAGGCGGCCTCCTCCCGTACGCTCTGGCTGTCGAATCGTGTTCTAGAACCGGAGGCGCGGGATGGCGGTCGTTCAGACGTCCTACGGGAAGGTCCGAGGCAGGGTGCGGGACGGTGTCACCGCCTTTCTCGGGATCCCCTACGCGGCGCCGCCTTTCGGGGCCCACCGGTTCAAGGAGCCCCGCCCTCCGGAGCCCTGGGACGGTGTCCGCGACGCCTTCGAGTTCGGGCCGACCGCGCCCAAGCCCGGTTACCCGCGGGTGTTCGCCTCGCTCCTGCCCGACCCCGACATCCCGGGCGACGACTGCCTCAACCTGAACGTGTGGACCCCCCGCGTCCCGGACGCCTCGCCGGACGGTGAGGGCCTGCCGGTGATGGTGTGGATCCACGGCGGGGCGTTCCGGAACGGGTCGGGCGCCGTGCCCCTCTACAGCGGCCACACCTTCGCCCGGGACGGCGTCGTCTGCGTGACGATCAACTACCGGCTCGGCGTCGAGGGGTTCGCGAACCTGCCCGGCGCGCCCCTCAACCGGGGGCTCCTCGACCAGATCGCCGCGCTGGAGTGGGTCCGCGACAACATCGCGGCGTTCGGCGGCGATCCCGGGCGGGTCACCGTGTTCGGCGAGTCGGCCGGCGCGATGAGCGTCACCACCCTGCTCTCCCTCGACCTCGGCCTCTTCCACCGCGCCGTCGCCCAGAGCGGGGCGGGCAGCATCGCCCAGGACCCGGACGACGCCCTGCTGGTCACCAAGGAGATCGCCGCCCGGCTCGGTGCGGCGCCCACGGCCGAGGCGTTCGCCGCGCTCGACCCGGCCGCGATCATTCCCGTCCAGAACGCCGTCGCCGCCGAGGTCGCGGCGCTGCCCGACCCCGGCCGCTGGGGCGCCACCACCGCCGCGGGCGGCATGGCGCTGACGCCCGTCCTGGACGGCGAGCTGATCGCCCGGCGCCCCGAGGACGCGATCGCCGCCGGGGCCGGGCGGGACGTGGACCTGCTCATCGGCTACACCACCGAGGAGTTCCGGCTCTTCCTGATGCCGACCGGGATCGCCGACGCCCTCACGGACGAGCTGGTCGGCGCCGTCACCGCGGGCATGGGCGTCCCGGCGGACCTGCCCGCCGCCTACCGGGCCCACCACCCGGACATGGCGCCCGGCGAGCTGATGGCGGCGATCATCACCGACAGCCTGTTCCGCATCCCCGTCCACCGCACCGCCGCCGGGCACGCCGCGTCCGGCGGGCGCACCTGGATGTACGAGTTCGCGTGGCGCTCGCCGAACCAGGACCTCGGCGCCTGCCACGCCCTGGAGCTCGGCTTCGTGTTCGACAACCTCGTCGCGGAGGGGGAGGGGCTCACCGGGCCGAACCCGCCGCAGGGCCTCGCCGACCGGATGCACCGCGCCTGGACCCGCTTCGCCGTCGACGGCGACCCAGGCTGGGAGCGCTTCGACCCGGCGGCCCGCGCGGTGATGGTCTTCGACGACCCCGCCGACGAGATCGTCCGCGACCCCCACAGCCTCGACCGCAAACTCTGGGACTAGAGCACCCTGTCTGCGACGTACTCGGCTATGGCCAGTGAGGACGTGGCCGCCGGGGACGGGGCGTTGCGGATGGTCGTGACCGGGCCCAGCCGGCCGATGCGGAAGTCGTCCACGAGGGAGCCGTCGGGGTCCACCGCCTGCGCGCGGACCCCGGCGGGCGCCGGGACGACGTCCGCCGCCGCCAGCTCGGGGACGAAGCCGCGCGCCTCGGCGACGAACGCCCGCCTGACCGCCGACCCGTACAGCTCCCGCGCGCCCGTCCGCCAGTGGCGCCGGGCGAGGCGGCGGAAGCCGGGCCAGCGGACCGTCTCCCACAGATCCGCCGGACGGAGGTCCCGCCACCGGTAGCCCTCCCTGGCGAGGGCCAGGACGGCGTTCGGGCCGATGTCCACGCCGCCGTCGACGCGCCGGGTGAAGTGCACGCCGAGGAACGGGTAGCGCGGGTCGGGCACGGGGTAGATGAGGCCGCGGACGAGATCGGTCCGGGATGGGACGAGCCGGTAGTACTCCCCGCGGAACGGGATGATCGCCGGGGCCGGGGTGTCGCCCGCCAGGCGCGCCACCCGGTCGGACTGGAGGCCCGCGCAGACCACGAGCCGGTCGAAGGCCAGCTCCTCGTGCGGGGAGGCGACGGTGACGCGCTCGCCCGCCCTGCCGATGCGCACGACCTCGAAGCCGAGCCTGACCTCGCCGCCGCCCCGCGCCACGTCCGCGGCGAAGGCGCGGGCCACCGCGGGGAAGTCGACGATCGCCGTGGTGGGGGAGTGCAGGGCCGCCGCGCCCGCCGCGTGCGGCTCGACCTCGGCCAGCTCACCGCCGGCCAGCCGCCGCAGCCCGGGGACGCCGTTGGCCCTCGCCCGCCGCTCGATCTCCTCCAGCGCGGCCAGTTCCGAGGCGTCGCGCGCCACGACGAGCTTGCCGCACTCCTCGTAGGGCAGGCCCCGGTCCGCGCAGTACTCCTTGAGCAGGCCGATGCCGCGCCTGCACAGGGTCGCCTTCAGCGACCCCGGCGCGTAGTAGAGGCCCGCGTGGGCGACGCCGCTGTTGTGGCCCGTCTGGTGGGCCGCGACGCGGTCCTCCTTGTCCAGGACCGTCACCTTCAGCCCTGGACGCTCCCGCACCAGCCGGCGCGCGATCGCCAGCCCGAGAATGCCCGCGCCGACGACGCCGACCCGTGTCTCCGCCACACCCGCACCCTAACGGGGGCGGGCTCCGGCGCCTCCCGGCCCGTCAGCTCCCGAGGCGCTTGCGCCCCTGCGCCCGCACCCGCTTGCGCTGGGACGGGTCGAGCATCATGTACCCGACGAGCGGCGCGCCGAGGACGCCGAGGATGATCAGCGCGCTCAGCCACCACGGGAAGACGAACAGGGTCAGGAAGCCGACGACGACGCCGCCGATCACTAGCTTGGTCTGGGTCGACATCTGGTACCTCCGTTGACGGGCCGCCCTCATAGGTATGAACGGCCGTCCGGCGACCGCTGTTCCACGATATGTCGCGAGTCCGCCGGAACGCCATGGCCGGACGGCCCCGTCAGCCCCGGGGCGGTCAGATACGGAGGGTCGGATACGGGGGTCAGATGCGGAGGGAGAGCTGGCCGCCGCCCAGGGTGCGCAGGACCTCGGCGTGCAGCTTGCCGTTCGTGCAGACGACGCTGCCGCCGTCGGGGCCCGGCACGCCGGACAGGTCGGTGAACATGCCGCCGGCCTCCTCCACGATGACCTGGAGGGCGGCGAGGTCCCACAGCGAGACCTCGGGCTCGGTGGAGATGTCGACCGCGCCCTCGGCGACCATCATGTGCGACCAGAAGTCGCCGAACGCCCGCGTCCGCCACACCGAGCGGGTCAGCTCCAGGAACCGGGGGAGCCTGTCCTGCTCCTCCCAGCCGCTGAGGCTGGAGAACGACAGCGACGCGTCGGACAGCTCGCCCACCGACGAGACGCTCATGCGGGTCGCGCGGGTGAGGCTGCGGCCCGTCCAGGCGCCGCCGCCGCGGGCCGCCCACCAGCGGCGGTTCAGCGCGGGCGCCGACACCACCCCGACGACGACCTCGTCGTTCTCCATCAGCGCGATCAGCGTCGCCCACACCGGGACGCCCCGTACGAAGTTCTTCGTCGCGTCGATCGGGTCGATGATCCAGCAGCGGTTGCCGTACCCGGTCCTGCCGTACTCCTCGCCGATCACCGCGTCGCGCGGGCGGGCCCGCTTCAGCGTGCCGCGGATCTGCTCCTCCACGCTGCGGTCGGCGTCGCTGACCGGCGTCAGGTCCGGCTTGGTCTCGATGTCGAGATCGAGGGCGCGGAAACGCCTGGTCGTGATGTCGTCGGCCCCGTCCGCCAGCACGTGCGCGAGACGCAGGTCATCGGAATAGCCCGCCACGGCGTGCAACGCTACCCTGATCAACGCCTCTCCAGACACATCCACCCGGGCCGTTCCGGCATTTCGGGCGGCCAGGTGCGGCACACCGGGCGCGATGGCCCGCATGGCCCGGCGGGGACTGGCAGCATGGGGGCATGGCGCACGATCTTCCCCCGTGGGTGGCCGAGCTGACCGACCCGCGCAGGGCCGAGACGCTCGACGGGCTCGCCGACCGCCTCGTCCCCCTGGCCGAGCACGCCATCGACGTGTCCCGTCGGTTGCAGGCGCAGCTCAACGAGCTCAACGACCCGTTCAAGCGCGAGGCGCTCTACGGGCGGGTCGAACGCCTCAAGGCCCGCGTGGGCGAGGCCCTGGAGGAGATCACCGCGGAGATCGCCGCCTCCGGGGAGGAGCGCATCGAGCGGGTCTGGGCCGACTGGACCGGCCGCGCGGGCTCCGGCGGCGACGGCGCCCGGGAGCTCGAGATGCGGCGCCGGCTCGACCGCGACGTCGTCCCGGCGCTGTCCCGGCAGCAGCGGGACGTCGCCGAGCGGGTCGCCGCGCGCTCCTCCGAGGCCCTGGAGGAGGCGACGCAGCTGCTGCTCACGCGGGTCGAGGAGCTCGCCAGGGCGGTCACCGACCTGATCCACGAGGTGCTTCCGCTGGCCCGCGAGGGCCTGGAGCTCGCCGGCCGGATCTCGGCCCTGTCGGGCCAGGCGCGCAAGGCGGGGCGCGGTCCGATCCCCGGCGAGCTGAAGGACGCCGGGGCCGAGACGTCCCGGGCGTTCGACGAGGCCGTGGCGCGTCTCGAGCTGGAGTGGTCGGCTCTCGGCGCCCGGTCCGCGACCGTCCGGGCGGCGCTGCGGGGCGCGGAGGAGAGCGCGTTCAGCCAGGTGACCGAGGAGATGACCCGGTGCGTCGAGGAGCTCGCGCCCCGGCACGTCCAGGCGCTGAACGAGGCCGAGGCCAAGGCGCGCAGCCTCTTCGAGGAGACGCGCGGCTAGACGGCCTGCGGGAAGCGGAACAGCCGCCCCGGGTCGTGGGCGGCCTTCACCTTCCTGAGCCGGTCGAGGTTGGGGCCGTAGTAGGCGTGCGCCCAGTCCTTGAGGCCGGCGTCGACGTAGTTCACGTAGGCGGCGCCGCCCAGGTAGGGCTCCATGGCGCCGTGCGTGGCGGACAGCCAGTCCGCGTCGGGCGCGAGGTACTGGACGCAGAACAGCCCCTTCCGGTGCGGGAAGGCGGTGTCGCCCGGCCCCGTCCGCGCGATAGCGCCGCCCATCGCGTCCATGAGTACCGACCGGTTCCGGACGTCGTTGCCCTTGTCGAACCGGTCCAGCAGGGCACTGATCGCATCATCCGGAAGCGGCTTGTAGGCGATGTGGGACTTCCCCGCGTACTCGGTGCGGGGGAAGGCGCCGCCGGGGCGCTGCCCGGGAAGGTCGCCCTCCCCGTGGCACTGCTCGACCGTCTGCCCTGAGCAGCCGCCCATGAACTTCATCGCGTCCATGTAGGAGCGGCTCTGGGCGGTGGAGGAGACGGGGTCCACCCCGACCGCGGCCGTCAGCCGCTCCATGTGGCCGTCCGCGCCGGCGAGCGCGAGGCCCGCCACCTCGACGGCCGGGGTGCCGTCGTCGGGGCCGGTGTCGAGGTGCAGGCTCGTCCAGACCTTGCCGGGCGCCGCCGGTGCCCAGCGCTGCCAGCCGCGGAGCACGTCGGCGGCCTTCCGCCAGGGCCAGCGCATGCTGAACGGCGTCACGTCGCCGACCTCGTGCGTTCGGAACGTGAACGACACCGCCACGCCGAAGTTGCCGCCGCCCCCGCCTCGGCAGGCCCAGTAGAGGTCGGGATTCTGCCGCGCGTCGCAGGTGAGGACCCGCCCGTCCGCCGTGACGAGCCGGACTGCCTCCAGGACGTCGCATGACAGGCCGTACGCGCGGGACGTCACACCCAGCCCGCCGCCCAGCGTCAGCCCGGCCACGCCGACCGTGGGGCAGGTCCCGGACGGGACGCTCACGCCCTTCCCGGCGAGCTCGTCGTAGAGGTCGATCAGCCGTGTCCCGGCCCCCACGTCCGCGCGGTCGCCGTCGCGCTTGACGGCGTCCATGGGGGAGACGTCGATGACGAGGCCCGTGCCCGTCGACCAGCCCGCGTAGCTGTGCCCGCCGCATCGCACCGCGACCGGCATCCGTTTCACCGTGGCGAACGCCAAGCACTCCGAGACGTCCTGCGGGGTCTCGCAGTAGGCGATGCCCGCCGGGCGCACGCGGTCGTAACGCGGGATGTAGAGGCGCCTCGCCTCCTTGTAGGAGCCGTCGGACGGGCGGACGAGCCTGCCGTCCAAGCCGCGTTCCAGGGCGTTCCAGTCGGCGGGCCCGGTCGGCTGGGGCGCCGGGGGCGGTGCCGGACGCCTCGGCGGGGACGGCCGCTCCTCGGAGCACCCGGCGATGCCGAGTCCGCCGAGGGCCGCCGCCTTGAGCATCGCGCGCCGCTCCATGCCCCCATTGTGGCGCTTCACCCCACCCCCGCGGGCCGGGATCCGCAGCGCAGCGTGCGAGAGGGCCTGCCTCAAATTGGCCTCGGCCACGCACGCGAACGCGTGACCTGCCCGGTGGAGCGAAGCCGAAGGCGAGCGGAACCGGGCAGATCGCGAAGCGATGCCGCGTTCGCCCAGGCACGGTCACGCAGCGAGCCGCCAGGCGAGCGAAGTGGGCCGGGACTGTGTGAACACAGCCTACTCGGGCTCGCCCTCGCGGGCCGCGAGGAGGCGGCGCAGGGAGTCGAGGCGGGTCCGGCTGGCGTGGCCCTCCTCGACCCAGGAGTCGAGGCCGCAGTCCTCCTGGAGGTGGTCGCAGCGGGGCGGGCAGCGCTCCGCGGCGCCCTCGGCGAGGTCCTCGAACGCGCCGAGGACGTTCGCCGGGTCGACGTGCGCGAGGCCGAAGCTGCGCACGCCCGGGGTGTCGATGATCCAGCCGTCGCCGCCGGGCAGCTCCAGCGCGATCGCCGAGGAGGAGGTGTGGCGGCCCCGGCCGGTGACGGCGTTGACGTGGCTCACCGCGCGTTCGGCGTCCGGGACCAGCGCGTTCACCAGCGTCGACTTGCCGACGCCCGAGTGGCCGACGAGGACGCTGGTGCTGCCGGACAGGTACGCGCGCAGCTCGCCGATGTCGGCGCCGCGCTCGGTCACCACGTAGGGGACGCCGAGCGGCGCGTACTCGGCGACCAGGCCGTCCGGGGAGGCGAGGTCGGCCTTGGTGAGGCAGAGCAGGGGCGCCATGCCGGCGTCGTAGGCGGCGACGAGCTGCCGGTCGATCATGCGGGGGCGCGGCTCGGGGTCGGCCAGCGCCGTCACGATGACGAGGCGGTCGGCGTTCGCGACGATGATCCGCTCGAACGGGTCGGTGTCGTCGGCGGTGCGGCGCAGCGAGGAGGTGCGCGGCTCGACCCGCACGATCCGGGCCAGGGTGTCCGGCGCGCCGGACACGTCCCCGACCAGTGCCACGCGGTCGCCCACGACGACGCCCTTGCGGCCGAGCTCGCGGGCCCGCATCGCGATGACGGCGCGCTCGTCGCCGGTGCCGGGGTCGGCCAGGACCCGGTACCGGCCGCGGTCGACCGCGGTCACGAAACCGGCCGAGGCGTCCTCGTGCGCGGGGCGGCGGCGGGTGCGCGGGCGCGACCCGCGGCGCCCGGGCCGCACCCGGACGTCGTCCTCGTCGTAGTCGCTCGTTCGTCGTGCCAGTGGTCCGGTCCCTGCTGTCAGGCGGGCGCCAGCATCGACGCCCACTGCCGGGTGAAGTTCGGAAGAGTCTTGCCCACGGTGTCTGGATTCTCCACTTCTATGCCGGGAACGGCCAGCCCGAGGAGCGCCGCCGCCATCACCATCCGGTGGTCGTCGTAGGTGCGGAAGACGCCGCCGCGCAGCGGGCGCGGACGGATCTCCAGCCCGTCGGGCAGCTCCCGGACGTCGCCGCCCAGCCCGTTGATCTCGGTGACCAGGGCGGCGAGCCGGTCGGTCTCGTGGCCGCGCAGGTGCGCGACGCCCGTCAGCCGGGACGGCGAGCCCGCCAGCGCCGCGAGGGCCGCGAGCACGGGCGTCAGCTCCCCGACCTCGTGCAGGTCGGCCTCCAGGCCGCCGAACCCGTCCCCGCCGCGCACGGTCAGGCCGTCGGGCCCGCGGGCCACCTCGGCGCCCATCGCGGCGAGCAGCCCGCGCAGCGCGTCGCCCGGCTGGGTCGTGTCGGCCGGCCAGTCGGGCACCGTGACCCGGCCCCCGGTGACCAGCGCCGCGCCGAGGAACTGCGCCGCGTTGGACAGGTCGGGCTCGATCGCCCACTCGCCGCCGCGCAGCGGGCCGGGCGCGACGCGCCACACGTCGGGCCCCGTCTCCACCTCGGCGCCCGCCTGCCGCAGCATCCGGACGGTCATCGCCAGGTGCGGCGCGGACGGCACCGGCGGCCCCTCGTGCCTGACCTCCACGCCCTTGTCGAACCTCGGCGCGGCCAGCAGCAGCCCCGACACCAGCTGGGACGACGCCGAGGCGTCGATCACCACCTGGCCGCCGGGCACCGAGCCCGAGCCGCGGACGGTGAACGGGAGCGCGCCGCGGCCCCCGTCGTCGACCTCGGCGCCGAGGGCGCGCAGCGCGGTGATGATCGGGCCCATCGGCCGCTCGCGGGCGCGCGGGTCGCCGTCGACCGACACCTCGCCCGACGCCAGCGCGGCCACCGGCGGCAGGAACCGCATCACCGTCCCGGCCAGCCCCACGTCGACGCGCGCCGGGCCCTCCAGGCGACGCGGCAGCACCTGCCAGTCGTCGCCGTCCTCCCCGATGCCGGCGCCCAGCGCGCGCAGGGCGCCCGCCATGAGCTCGGTGTCGCGGCTGTGCAGGGGGCGGGTGATGCGCGCGGGCTCCTCCGCGAGCGCGGCCAGGATCAGCGCCCGGTTGGTCATCGACTTCGAGCCGGGCAGCGGCACGGTGGCGTCGACCGGGGCATGGGCGACCGGGGCGGACCAGTGCGGAGAGGACATGCCCCAAGGTTATCGGGACGGTGACGGCGGGCGCGGGGGATCGAGGCGGGCTTGACGATCAGGGCGCGCGGTCAGAGGGGGATCTTCAGCAGCGTCCCGCCGTCGTCCAGCCTGACCTCGAAGTGGTCGATCTGCTGGCGGGCGAGCCCGGTGCCGCCCTGCATCACGAGGGGCTTCGGCTGGCCCGGAACGCCGTAGCCCTTGTCGGGGACGCTCCACCCCGCGACGACGCTGCGCTCGCCGTCCCTGGACACCGCCTCCAGGTGGCACTTCAACGGGCCCCGGATGCCGCTCAGCTCCAGGCCGACCTGGGTGCCCCAGCCCTTGTCGACCAGCCCGACGGTGCCGGACGCGCCGTTGCCTGCGTTGGCCGCGTGGAACTTCTCGCCGGTGATGGCCTGCGTCACGGGCGGCTTGGGAGCGGGGCCCTCCTCGTTCACGGCGGCGCCGATGCCGATGCCCGCGGCGAGCGCCGCGGCCGCGGCGGCCGAGCCGGCGACGTAGGCGCCGCGCCGGAACCGCCGGTCGTCGCGCCGCCGGCGCCGCATCATGTCGATCACCGGTGCCGGGGGCACGGACGGATCGCCGCCGCGGTCCGCCCAGCCGGGCTCGGGGACGGGCCCGGCCGCGGCGGGCGAGAGCCCGGAAAGGGCGCCGGCCGCCCCGGACAGCTCCCTCAGCTCGACCTGGCACGAACCGCATCCGCGCAGGTGGGCCTCGAACGCCCGCCGATCGCCCTCTTCGAGAAGGCCCAGCGCGTAAGCGCCGACATCGGTGTGCTCGACCTGGGAACTCATGACGTCACCCCCCTCTCCTCCAAGGAGATCCGCAAGGCGCGCAGCGCGTAGTACACGCGGGACTTGACCGTCCCCACCGGGATCCCGAGGTGCTCGGCGGCCTGGTTCACCGTCCGGTCGCGCAGCACCGTCTCCGTCAGCGCCTGCCGGTGCGCGGGAGAGAGCGACTCCAGCGCCTCGGTCACCACGACCTTGCGCAGCAGCGCGTCCATCTCGTCCGCCATCGGGAGGTTCTCCAGGGGGCCGTCGCCGACTTCCGGCGGCCGGACCTCGCGCATCCGCCGGTTGTCGATCACGATACGCCGGGAGACCGTGGCCAGCCACGGCATCAGCGAGGACGTCCGGTCGTCGAGCCGGTCCGCGCTGCGCCATGCCCGGATCATGGTCTCCTGCACCACGTCCTCGGCCCACGGGCGGTCGCCGCCCGTCAGCCGCAGGACGAACGCGAGGAGGGGCCGATGGTACTCGCGGTACAGCTCGGCCACCATCTGCTCGTCGGCCGCGTCCTGCGCGGCGCGCGCCGCGCCCGGGCGGCGGAGCAGGCTCCGCAACCCGCCGCTCTGGCGGCCGGTCGATCCGGGAACTGCCATGGCCGGGGCGTCTCCGTCGTGATGGAAGGGCGGTCATCTGGCAGTACGGAACCGCCCCGGGCCATGGTTCAACGTATTTGAGCCTCTTTTAAGGTTCTCTTCGGGAAGTCAGCGCTTGACCGCGTGGAGGGCCTTGCCCGCGTGCGCGGCGGTCTCCGCCTTGACGGTCCGCCCGGCCTTGGCGGCCTTCGCCGCCTGCGCCGCGGTCCCGGCCTTGATGGTCCGGCCCGCCCGCGCGGCCTTGCTCGGCTTCGGCCGCCGCCCGAACCTGAGCGCGCCGCCCGCCGCCTTGGCGGCCTTCACGGCACCGCCCGCCTTGGCGCCCGTCTTCGCGGTCTTGAGCGTGCCGCCGGCCTTGCCCGCCTTGACCGCGGCACCCGCGCCCGCGGTCTTGAGCGCGCCGCCCGCCTTGCTTGCCGTGACCGCGGCGCCCGCCCCGGCCGTCTTGAGCACGTCGCCGGCCTTGACGCCCGCCTTGCCCCCGGCCTTGCCGCCCGCCTTGGCGGACTTGAGCACGCCGCTCGCCTTGCCGAGCCGGAACGCGCCGCCCGAACGCGCGCCCTTGCCCCTCCGCGAGGCCTTGGCGGCCTGCTTGGCGGCCTTGCGCCCGCCCTCGGCGCGGGCCACGCGCACCTGCTTGGCCGCCTCCCGGCGCGCCTCGCGCAGGGTCGCGGCGGCCTCGCGGCGCATCGCCTTGGTCTCCGCGCCGCTCCGGATCTTCGTCTCGCGCGCGATGCGGCGCAGCTCGGCCGTGCGGGGCGCGCGGCGCGGCTCGGTCGCCACCATCAGCAGCGCGCCGAACATGCCGGCGTTCTTCAGCAGGTGGGAGCGCTCGTTGGCGCGGCGCTCGGGGTCGTCCTCGGTCCAGTAGCGGTGCTCGGTCGCCAGCGCGGGGACGAGCTGGGCCGCGAGCAGCAGCGTGGTGAGCCGCCGGAACTTCCCCGTCAGCAGCAGCGCGCCGGTGCCGACGCTGAGGGCTCCCTGCATGCGGACGAGGGTCTCGGGGTCCTTCGGCAGCCAGTCGATCCGGTCGGCGACCGGCTTGACGGCCGGGCCCACCCGCTCGGCGCGCTCGCGCGGATTCCGGAGGGCCTCCATGCCGGTCATGATGTACGGCGCCGCCACGAACGGGCGGGCCATGGTCGTGAAGGGTCGCATGACCCGCTACATGCCCAGCGCGTCGCGCCTCAAGCGCGGCAGGATGGTACCCATGTGCGGACGCTACGCCACCACCCGCGCGCGGCAGGAGCTACTGGACGAGTTCCAGGTGCAGCTCGACGCCGTCGACGGGGACATCCAGCCCGACTACAACGTCGCCCCCACGAAACAGGTCCCTGTCGTGCTCGACAGGCGGCCGAAGGACGAGCCCGACGAGGCGCCCGCGGTGCGCCAGCTGCGGACCGTGCGGTGGGGGCTCGTGCCGTCCTGGGCGAAGGACCTGTCCATCGGTTCCCGCATGATCAACGCGCGGGTCGAGACGGTGCACGAGAAGCCGTCCTACCGCCGGGCCTTCGCCAGGCGCCGCTGCCTGCTGCCCGCCGACGGCTACTTCGAGTGGTACACGCTCCAGGACCAGGACGGCTCGGCCGACCCGGCCGAAGGCGAGAAGAAGGCCAAGAAGAAGCCGCAGAAGCAGCCGTACTTCATCCGCCCCAAGGACGGCGCCGTCATGGCGATGGCCGGTCTGTACGAGTTGTGGAAGTCGCCCGAGGACGAGTGGGTCTGGACCTGCACCGTCATCACCACGAACGCGCCGGACGACCTGGGCCGGATCCACGACCGGATGCCGATGATCGTCGAGCCGGACCGGTGGGACGCCTGGCTCGACCCGGAGCTCACCGACCCCGAGCGGGTGCGCGGCCTCCTCGTTCCCGCCATGGCCGGGACAATGGACGCCTATCCGGTGTCGAAGGCCGTCAACAACGTGCGGAACAACGGCCCGGAACTCATAGAGGCGGCCAATTCCGGGGATGCCTCGGGAAACCATTCCGAGGGGCTCTTCTGACGCGAGGGCCTTCATCCGGGGAGCGCGGCAATCGCCCGCCCCGCGAGAACGGCCGCTCGGCCACGCGCGACGCGCGCCGGATCACCGCCGCCGGGCACTCGCCAGAAGGTGGATGCCGAGCGACTCGTCGGTCTGGCGCGCGCCCAGTTCCGTGCGGACGAGGCGCTCCAGCGCCCGGGGCGACTCGCCGAGGACGTGCTCGACCGTCGACGGCGACAGCACCGTCCGAGGCCTGATCCACTCGACCTCCAGCCCGGCGTCGGCCAGCAGCTCGCGGAGCTGGTGCGAGGAGAACGAGCGGGTGATCGTCCCGTCCGGCCAGGGCACGAGGACGACCTCGGCGCTTGGGACGTCCGACAGGTGCGCCCAGTAGTTGCGCTCGGCCAGCAGCGCCATGCCGAGCGTGAGGGAGTCGACGCAGAGCAGGACCCGGCCGCCGGGGCGCAGCACCCGGGCGATCTCGGCGATCGTGGCCTCGGTGGCGAGGTGCCGGGACAGCACCCGGTTCTCGGCGATCACGGCGTCCACGCAGGCGTCGGCGAGGTAGGAGAGCGTGCCCGAGTCGGCGACCAGCGGGACCGTGCGCGCGGCGGGGTGCCCGGTGCCGGCGCCGGGCCGGGCCGGCGCCGTGCCGCCCGGCGCCGGGCGGCGGTGGCGCTCGGGGTCGCGCACCTCCAGCACCGTGTGGCCCGCCGCGGCCGCCCGGGCCGCGCTGTGTCCCTGGCCTCCCGAGATGTCCAGCACCCGGGACGGCCTGCGCGGCAGCCACCGGGTGAGCTGTGCGTCCGCCACCGCCCCGTAGAACGTCCAGTAGCGCGCGAGGGAGTCCCCTGACCCGTCACCGGAGGTGTCCCGCAGGCTGGCGATGGTGGGCTCGGAAGGTCGCGCCGAAGGCACCGAGTGCACCAATTGCTCCTGTTCTAGCCGTGTATGTCACATCTTTCCCCGCCCGGGCCCGGTCATCACCCTGAGTGAGGGACGGGGCCCGGCGACCCGGATCCGGCGCACCGCCCCCGGCGGGGAATCGGCGGGGGCGTTCCGGTGTTGCACCCTCTCACAGAGCCCTGGAAATGGGAGGTGCGAGCCGGATGACCACAGCCGTCGCCGAAGAGCAGCGGAGAGCCGGCACGGCGGCGCCCCGCGGCGACGCGAGGGCCCCCGCCCGCGTCGGCAGGCCGCGCGGACCGATATCGTCTGGAGGGTCGATATCGTCTGAGAGGTACGGCGCCGCCCGGCCGGTCGAGGCCACGGGCGCCAGAGCCGAGGGGGTGGGTCAGGTACCGGGCACCGCGGAGACCGTGGAGCAGCGCCAGGAGCGCTTCCAGCGCGACGTGCTCCCGTTCTTGGACCAGATGTATTCGGCCGCGCTGCGCATGACGCGCAACCCGGCCGACGCCGAGGACCTCGTCCAGGAGACGTTCGCCAAGGCTTTCGCGTCCTTCCACCAGTTCAAGGAGGGGACGAACCTCAAGGCCTGGCTCTACCGCATCCTGACCAACACGTTCATCAACTCCTACCGCAAGCGCCAGCGGCAGCCGCAGCAGGCCGCCACCGACGACATCGAGGACTGGCAGATCGCGCGTGCCGAGTCGCACACCTCGAGCGGTCTGAAGTCGGCCGAGGCCGAGGCGCTTGAGCACCTGCCCGACTCCGACGTGAAGCGGGCGCTGCAGGAACTGCCGGAGGAGTTCCGCATCGCCGTCTACCTCGCCGACGTCGAGGGCTTCGCCTACAAGGAGATCGCCGAGATCATGGGCACGCCCATCGGCACGGTGATGTCCCGGTTGCACCGCGGCCGGCGCCAGCTGCGCGGCATGCTTGAGGACTACGCCGACGAGCGCGGTCTCACCCGCGCGAGCAGGGGGTCGACATGAGCTGCGGCAACCACCACGAGACGCCCTGCGACGAGGTTCTCGCCCGCGTCTACACCTACCTCGACGGCGAGCTCGACCAGGGCGGCTGCGGCGAGGTGCGCCAGCACCTCGACGAGTGCGGGCCGTGCCTGCGCGAGTACGGCCTCGAGGAGGCCGTCAAGAAGCTCGTGAACAAGTCGTGCGGGTGCGAGCAGGCCCCGACCGACCTGCGCGCCAAGGTGCTCGGCCGCATCGAGGAGATCTGCGGCGAGATCCAGGCGACGGGGGACGCCGGCAAGACCGAGAGCGTCTGAGCACCGGTATCTTGCGGGTGTGCGCACCCTCGTCACCGGCGCGGCCGGATTCATCGGATCCCATCTCGTCGACAGGCTCCTCGCCGACGGCCACGAGGTCGTCGGCGTGGACGACATGTCGTCGGGCGCGAACATCCGGCGCGGCGTCGAGATGTGGGAGATGGACGTCGCCGACCCGGCCCTCGCCGAGCGGGCGGCGGGCCATCGCCCAGAGGTGTTCTTCCACCTTGCCGCGCAGGTCAGCGTCCGGGTCAGCGTGGGCGACCCGCTGGGCGACGCCCGAGTCAACGCGCTCGGGACTGCCAACGTGCTGGAGGCCGCGCGCGCCGCGGGCGCGCGCAAGGTCGTGTTCACCTCCAGTTGCGCCGTCTACGGGGTGCCGGACGCGCTGCCCGTCCCGCCGGACGCCGAGCTGCGGCCCGCGTCCCCCTACGCGGCCTCGAAGGTCGCGGGCGAGGTGTACGCCGGGATGTACCGGCGGCTGCACGGGATCGACTTCACGACGCTGACGCTGGCGAACGTCTACGGGCCCCGGCAGACGCCGGAGGGCGAGGCGGGCGTCGTCTCGATCTTCACTGACGCGCTGCTGGCGGGCCGCCCGACCAAGGTCTTCGGCGACGGCACCCAGACCCGCGACTACGTCTACGTGGGGGACGTGGTGGACGCCTTCGCCCGTGCCGGCGGGACGGATGGCGGCGGGCTGCGCCTCAACGTGGGCACCGGCGAGCAGACGACCGACCGCGACCTGCACTCCCTCGTGGCGGAGGCGGCGGGCGCGCCCGACGAGCCGGATTTCGCGCCGCCCCGGCTGGGCGACCTGCCCGCCATGGCCGTCGACCCGGCGCGCACGCGCGAGGCGCTCGGCTGGGAGCCGGCGACGGGGCTGCGCGAAGGGCTGGCGGAGACGGTCGCCTGGGCGCGGGACCGTAACCCCGTGCGCCCCTGACCGCCCGCACGCCCAATCCCCGGGCGATTGCTTTCTCGACTTCGCCGTTTTATGTCGTGCATTCGCCGATGCACGTGCATTCAGATTGTGCACCGGCCTTGTGCGGCGTTGATTGCAATTTCAATCAGGAAAATGATCACCTAAGGTGACGATTGGTTCACGCTTTGCTCACGTTTTCCTGCACGCCTGTGTGACCTGGGCGGTTCGCGTTAGGCTTAGGCCGAAATCAGCGACTGAGCGCGTGCGGTCCGAGGAATTCGGGGTACGTGCTCGCCCGGGAGACGACCTGGACCGCTCCGGTCCCGGTGGCCGGCCGCGAGGCCGGCGGCCCGGTTCGGCTGGGGGGAGGCAAGGAGCCATGCTCAAGCGCGTGACACCGCACGGAGACGGGCGGGGCCCGGGCGCCCCGACGCCGTGGTCGCTGGTGATGACCAAGGGCGTGTCCTGGGTCTAGGTGCCGGCCGGCACGTGTGAGCCCGGTGGCGGCCCGCCATCTCGTCACTCCCCGAGGGGCGGCAATGCGTGGACTACCTCTCGCTGCCTGGGCGTACGTATGCGGTGTCGTCGCTCTCGCGGCGGGCCTCATCGCGACGTCGTCCTTCGCGGACCTCGACTGGTCGAAACTGGCCGTCCTGGCCCTGCTGTTCCTGATCTGCGACTCGGCGCCCGCGCGGCTCAACATCACGCGGGCCAGGGTGTCGCTGAGCTTCGCCGCGAGCCTGGCCTCGGTGGTGCTGCTCGGCCCGGTCGGCGCCGCGCTGCTCGGCCTGTGCGCCCTGGTCACCGGGCAGCGGTTCTTCGCCCCGGTCAAACGGCTCTTCAACGGCGCCCAGTTCGCGCTCAGCGGCTACATCGCGGGCACGGTCTTCAACCTCCTGGACGGTGACCGCTTCCATCCGGAGCAGGCCCGCTGGGTGGAGAACGTCATCGGGCCCTTCTTCGGCGCGCTGGTCGCGTTCGTCGTGGTCAACCTGGCGCTGATGGGCGGGGTGCTGCTCCTCAGCCGGCAGGCCACCGCGCGCGAGCTGCTGCGCGAGAGCGGCCAGGTCGCCGTCGGCTGCCTCGGCTACGGCATGGTCGGCCTGCTCATCGCCGGGCTGTGGCCGCGGGTCGGGATGATCGCGGCGATCCTCGTCCTGCTCCCGCTGTTCATCGCCCGCTGGGCGATGGACCAGGCCTACGCGCAGCAGCAGGCGCACGCCGCGACGCTCGCCGCGCTCTGCCAGGCGGTCGAGACCAAGGACTTCTACACCCGCGGCCACTCCGAGCGCGTCTCCCGCGGCTCGGTGATGATCGCCCAGGAGATCGGGATGCGCGCGGACCGGGTCGAGGCGATCCGGTACGCGGGGATGCTGCACGACGTCGGCAAGCTCGGCGTCCCGACCAAGGTGCTGCAGAAGTCCGGCTCGCTCACCGAGGAGGAGTTCGCCGCGATCCAGCTGCACCCGATGCGCGGCCTGGAGATCGTCCGGGAGATCGGCTTCCTGGACGAGGCGCTCGCCGGCATCATGCACCACCACGAGAAGATGAACGGCCGCGGCTACCCGATGGGCCTGGCGGGCGACGAGATCCCCGAGTTCGCCCGGGTCATCTCGGTCGCCGACGCGTTCGACTCCATGACCTCGAACCGCTCCTACCGCGCCGCGCGCACCAAGGAGGAGGCCGTCGAGGAGCTGCGCCGCGGGATGGACGACCACTTCGACCCCGCGATGGTGGAGGCGTTCCTGCGGGCGCTGGAGCGCGAGGGCTGGGAGCCCCCGCGGCCGGTCGTGCTGCCGGACGACGACGTCGTCGAGACCACCCAGCAGGACCACGACGACCCGAGCGCGCCCCTGCGGGTCGCCGGCGGCGACGGGGTGCGCCAGTGACGGGACGGCCATGAGCGGCGAGACGCGGGCCCGCGAGCGGGCGGCGTGGCAGACCATCGACTCCGGCCAGCTCCTGCTGATCGCCACGGCCGGGCTGTTCGTCATCGTCGCGGTCACCGAGGTCGCGGCGGTCGGGCTCCGCCAGCCCGACGTCGCGCTCGTCTTCGGCGTGCTGATCGCGCTGGGCGAGCTGTTCCGCATGGTGATGCCGGGCAACCGGGAGGTCGCGCCGATCGCCAGCGCCGGCGCGATGGGCTACGCGATGCTCGTCGGCGTCGGCCCGGAGGGCGCCCCGCCGGGCGCGCGGCTCGGCATCGTGGCCGCCGAGCACTCCGCGCTCCAGGTCGTGGCCGTCACCGCGGCCGGGATGCTGGTCGGCTCGCTGCCGCACATCGCGGTCGGCCGGTCGGCGCGGCCCGACGCGATGGCGCGGCGGCTCTTCACGGTCGCGGTCGTCGCGCTGTGCTTCCGGCCGCTGATGCCCCTCGACCTGCCCTGGCAGCTGCTGCTGGCCGTCATGTGCTTCGTCGTGGTGCTGGCCTGCTTCACCGACATGCTGATCGCCGCGATGATCCGCGCGGAGGCCGTGCGGGCGCGGTTCGGCATCGCGCTGCGCGACGAGATCGACGCGAAGATGGCGCTCTGCGCGGCGACCAGCGCGACCGCCATGCTGATCGCGGTCGCGACGACGGCGATGGGCGAGGCCGCGCTGCTGATCTTCACGGTGCCGATCCTGGTGACGCAGTTCGCGTTCCGCCGCTACGCCGGGATCCGCGCCACCTACCTGCAGACCGTCCGGGCGCTGTCGCGCGTCACCGAGGTCGGCGGCTACGTGGAGGCGGGGCACTCGCGCCGGGTGTCCAAGCTCGCGGTGGCGATGGGGCGCGAGCTCGGGATGTCGGAGGCGGAGCTCCTCGAACTGGAGTACGCCGCCCTCATGCACGACATCGGGCAGCTCTCGCTCGGCGACCCGATCCCGGGCGGAGCGACGGTGCTGGCGTCCCCGGCCGAGCAGCGCCGCATCGCCGAGCTCGGCGCCGAGGTGATCAAGCAGACCGGCGTGCTGGACCGGGTCGCGCACATCGTCCAGCTCTCGTCGCACCCCTACCGGACGGGGCGCGAGCCGTCCGGCGACCCGGGGGAGCGGCCGATCCCGCCGCCGCTCGCCGGCCGCATCATCAAGGTCGCCAACGCCTACGACGACCTGGTCGGCGACTCCGGCGACCGCGACCGGGGCGCGGCCGTGCTGGAGAGGCTGCGGCTCGACTCGGCCTCCGAGTACGACCCGACGGTGGTCGAGGCGCTCAGCCGCGTCGTGGACCGGGTGCCCCGCCCGTAGAGCCCGCGGGCCGCCGCGACGGCGAGCGTGACGGCGGCGGCCCCCGTCCACAGCAGCAGCGCGCCGAGGTGCTGGTCGTCGAGCGGTGACGCGCCCCAGCGGCGCTCCAGGTGCTCGTACCAGCCGCCGAGGACGGTGCCGCCCCGCATCAGGGCGATCCCGGCGATCGCGTGGAGCGGCAGGAGGGCGAACGGCATCAGCGTCCCGGCCGTCCCGTGGAAGTACGCCAGGCCGACGAGCAGGAAGACCAGCAGCGCCAGCGAGTGCAGGGCGTGGTTGGCGAGGGACGCCCCGAACAGCGGCGACAGGTAGAACGCGTAGAGGCTGAGCAGGAGCAGTGCGGACGAGACGGCCGGGTCCGTGAGCACCCGGGCGCCGCGGCTCCCCGCGGCTGCGGCGAGCAGCGCGCCGCCCTCGCCGCGCATCGCCGTCGAGGCCAGCCGGAGCGGCGCCCCGTACAGCAGCAGTACCGGCGCCACCGCGCCGACGAGGACGTGCTGGACGGCGTGGGCGCTGAACAGGACCATGCTGTACCGGGAGAACCCGCCGCAGGTCGCCACCAGCACGACGAGCAGCCCGGCGGCCCACGACAGGCTCCGCCGCCACGGCCAGTCGCGCACCCGCGCGGCGCCCGTCCCGTACAGGACGGCGCCCGCGGCGACGAGCACGAGGAACAGCGGGTCGATCCACCAGTCGAGCAGGAGCGGCCCGGCCCCGACCGGACCGGGCAGCGGGAAGCCGAGCCGCAGCGCGACGGCGTCCAGCGTGCCCGGCGCGACCTCCGGCGGCGGCGTGCGCGACAGCCCGGTCGCGAGCGCCATCGTCGCCGCCATCACGAGGATCTCGACGGCGCCGAGCCGCAGGAAGGGCCGCGCGCCCCTGCCGCCGCGCAGGGCGGGGAGGGTGGCGCGGCGGTGCCACCAGCCGATCGCGCCGAGGACGGCGAGCGCGGCGGCCTTCGCGACGACCAGGGCCCCGTACCGCGACCCGAGGTGGACGCCGCCGAGCCGCACCCAGGCGTTCACCGCGCCGCTGGCGCCGTCGACCGCGAACGAGACGAGCGCCAGCCCGCTGTACCGGCCGACGACGCGGGGGAGCCGGTCGCCGACGGCGGGGGCGGCGGTGACCAGGGCGACCAGCCCGCCGACCCACAGGGCGACGCCGAGGATGTGGGCGACGAGGCTGTAGACGGCGAGCGAGTGGTTCGCGCCGCTCGCGGCGTGCCCGGTGAACAGCGGCGGCAGCATCCCGGCGAGCGCGACCGCCAGCGGGTACCCGGCGCCGCTCCCGGCGCGGGGCAGGCCCGCCGCGACCGACACGGCGACCGCGGCGGCGAGGACGAGCAGCAGCGCCCGCCCCTGCGGCAGCTCGAGGAGGAACATCCGCATCATGTCGCCGGTGACCTTGGTGACGCCCACCCCGAACAGGTCGAGGACGGTGAAGACGATCAGCGCGAGCGTGCACGCCGCCCAGGCCGTCGCGGCGAGGGACGCGGCGCGCAGGCACCGGCGCCCGGCGGGGGTCCCCGGCACGAAGACGGCCGCGACCAGCAGCCACCCGACCGTGAGGACGGCGGCCGCGTCGCCGCCGAGCCGCGCGGCCGACAGCCCGGCCTTGGTCAGCGCCCCCGCCTGGGAGAGCCCCGGCGCCGCGGTCTCGCTGAACGCGCCGCCGAGCCGCACGGCGAGGGCGAGGACGACCAGCGCCACCGCCACGGCCCCGATCGCCAGCATCGGCGTGTCGGTCGCCGCCCCCGGCCGTTCTCTTTCGCGTGCCGCCGTCGCCTCGTGTGTCGCCACGCTTTACAAATACGCACGCATCCCAACAAAAGGTTCATTAATGTAGCGGCCACACCGATTTCCGGGGGAGCGAGATGAGCGCTTCAGGCCAGGGCAACAGTTATCTGGACCAGGTGGTCGCCCAGCAGGCGGTGCTGGAGGACGACCTGAAGGCCAGGCGCTCCCCGCCGCCGCCCCCAGGCGTGGCGGGCGCGGCCCCGCCACCGGGCCCGCTGGCCAAGCGCGACCGCGCCCTCGGCGGCGCGGGCCCCGCCGACCGTCCCGGCCCGGGGCCCGTGGACGTGCGGATCAGCGGGTTCTGGCGGTGGAAGAACGTGCTCGTCCCGCCGAACGCGTTCGTCGTGCACACCCGGCGCGGTCGCGCCGAGCCGCTGCACATCGGCCTCGGGGTGTCGTTCCGGTTCAACCCGGCCACCGACTCCTTCCTCGTGGTGCCGGGCGCGACGCAGACGATCCTGATCAACGCGTACTGCATCTGCCGCGAGCTGCAGGGCGTGCTCGTCCAGGGCTACGTGCAGTGGATCATCCAGGACTTCGGCACCGCCTACCGCAAGCTCGACTTCGGCGGCGACGACCCGATGCGGCTGGTGAACCTCCAGCTCCGCGAGCAGGCCGAGGCGGCGATCAAGGACAAGGTCGCCACGATGGGGGTGCGCGACGTCCTCAGCGACAAGCAGCCGATCATCGAGGAGCTGACGGCCCGGCTGCGCGCGGTCGCCGAGGGCGAGGACAACAGCGACCAGGGGCTCGGCCTGCGGATCGTCACGGTTCAGATCAAGGAGGCCGTGGTCAGCTCGTCCCGGCTCTGGGAGAACCTCCAGAAGCCCTACCGGGCCGAGCAGGGGCAGATCGCGCGGCTGGCCGAGCTGGAGGCCGAGGAGGCCGTCGCGCAGCGGGAGATGGCCGCCGCGCGGGTCAAGGAGACGCAGCGGCTGGAGCACGAGCGCGAGCTCGCCGAGCTGCGGGCCCGCAACGAGTCGCAGCTGTTCGACACCGAGGCGGGCGAGAGGCTGCGCCGCACCCGGCGCGAGCACGACGACTCCCGCGAGGTCGCCGAGCTCCAGACCGAGACGACGCGGCACGCGCTGCGGATGGAGCGCGAGCGGCACGAGGAGGAGGCCGAGACGGGACGGCTGCGCATCGAGCGCGACCAGGAGCTGGCCCGCATGCGCACCGAGGGCGAGCTGGCCCTCGCCGGCCTGCGCGCCCGGTCGCGGCACGAGCAGGAGCTGCTCGACCTGGAGCGGGACGCCGCCCGCGCCGCGCTGGAGAACGAGCGGACGCCCGCGGCCGTCCAGGCGCGGCTCATCGCGGCGCTGCCGGAGATCATGGCCAGGCTGCCCAAGCCCGACGAGCTGCGCACCGTCACCGTGGGCGGCGCCGACCAGACCAGCGTGGCCGGCCTTCTCACGCAGCTCGCCGCCATCATCGGCGCGTTGCGCGCCGCTACGGACGGACCTGATCGGGCGGGAAGCTGACCGGGAGGGCGGTGAGGGCCCGGTGGAACGGGCCCGGCCGCCACTCCAGGTGCTCCACCGGAACGGCCAGCTCGACGTCCGGCAGCCGGTCGAGGAGCTTCTCGATCGCGACGGACGCGATGAGCCGGGAGTGGCTCTTGGCCGGGCAGGTGTGCGGGCCGCCCGCGTAGGACAGGTGGGCGCGGTTGCCCTTGCGGTCGGCCGACGCCCGGGACGGGTCGGTGTTCGCGGCGGCGTAGCTGACCAGCACGGGCTGGTGGGCGGGCAGCCGGTACCCGTGGAAGTCGATGTCCTGGCGGGGGAAGGTGGTCCCGTAGTTGGCCATCGGGGGGTCGGTCCACAGGATCTCGTCGAGCGCGTCCTCGACGGGCAGGGCTCCGCCGGACAGGTCGCCGCCGAACCGGTCGTCGGAGAGCAGCAGCAGGATGCCGTTGGCGACGAGGTTCTGCTCGGGCTCGGTGCCGGCCCCGACCAGCAGGATGAGCTGGTGGGCCATCTCCAGGTCGTCGAGCCCGGCCGGGTGGCTCATCATCCAGGACGTCACGTCCGCGCCCGGCTTGGCGCGCTTGTACGCCACCAGCTCGCCGGTCGCCTCCGCTAGCAGCGCGTTGCCCTCCTCGGCGGAGACGGTGTCGAAGATGGCGCTCATGCCGCGCACGAGCTTGTCGCCGATCTCGCGGGGGCAGCCGAACATCGCGTTGAACACCAGCAGCGGCAGCGTGCGGGCGTACTGGCCGATGAGGTCGGCCTTGCCGTCGGCGGCGAACCGGTCGATGAGGCTGTCGGCGCCGCGCCCGACGTTCTCGCGCAGCGACACCGGGTCGACCCGGTCCAGGCTGTCGACGATCACCGATCGCAGCCGGGCGTGCACGCCGCCGTTGGTGAACAGCGCGTTGGGCCGCGACATCATCATCGGCAGCACCGGGCACTCGGGCCCGACCCGCTCCTCCCACACCTCGCTGCACCGCGGGAACGTGGCGGGGTCGCGGAGGATCTCCAGCGCGGCGTCGTAGCCGAGGACGAGCGTCGCGGGCACGCCCGGCGACAGCTCGACCGGCGCGAAGTCGCCGTGCTCGCGCATCCGGGCGTAGGCGCTCTGCGGGTCCTTGGCGAACTCCGGGCCGTACAGCGCGATGCGCTCCGGCTCGCCGTACGGACGTCCCGCGTGCTGCTGGTCGGTGGTCATGGCTTCTCCCCGTCCAGGGTGAGGAGGTGGTCGACGAGCGAGATGAGCGCCTCGGTGGAGGACGTGCGGTCGCGGGCGTCGCAGCTGACGAGCGGCGTCGCCGGCGTCAGGTCGAGGGCCTCGCGCACCTCGGCGTCGGGGAACCGCGGCGCGCCCTCGAAGTGGTTGACGGCCACCGCGTACGGCAGGCCCTGCTTCTCCACGATGTCCATGACGGCGAAGGACTCCTGGAGGCGGGCGGTGTCCACCAGGATCAGCGCGCCGAGTGCGCCGCGCGCCAGGTCGTCCCACAGCCGGGTGAAGCGCTGCTGCCCCGGCGCGCCGAACAGGTAGAGGACGAGGTCGTCGCTGAGGGTGAGGCGCCCGAAGTCCATCGCGACGGTCGTGGTCGTCTTGTCCCTGATGCCGGCGAGGTCGTCCACGGCCGCCCCGGCCTGCGTCATCCGCTCCTCGGTGCGCAGCGGGCGGATCTCCGAGAGCGTCCCGACGTAGGTGGTCTTGCCGACGGCGAAGTGCCCCACGACGAGGATCTTCACCGCGGTCCGGACGCTCTCGCGCAGGTAGGGGGTGTCAGAGGCGAGCGCGGAGTCCATCGAGCACCTCCTGAAGGAGCCGGGCCTTGGACTGCTGGGCGGCGGGCGCGGCGGCCCGGGTGGTGAGGTGCCCGCCGTCGACGAGGTCGGACAGCAGCACCTTGACGAGCCCGACGGGCAGGTTCAGATGGCCGGCGATCTCGACGACCGACAGGGCGCCGCCGCGGCACAGCTCGACGATGCGCGCCTTCTCGGGGGACAGCCCGGCGCGCGGCGGGTCGCCGACCGCGGTCACGAGGGTGACCAGGTCGAACACGTTGCGGGTGGGGTGCGCCCGGCCGCCGGTGACGACGTGCGGGCGGACCAGGGCCCGCCTGCTGCGGCGCGGGGTCATGCGGGACGGCCCGCGCCCGGCCGCGGCGGGGTGGTCATCTCCTTGCCCAGCCGCTGGACGAGTTCCTGGAGCCGGAACGACACGGTCTCCATGTCGACGTGCTGCGTCGCCGACACCGCCAGGTACGCGCCGGGGCCGGCGGCGACGAGGAACACGTACCCGTCGTCGAACTCGTTGACCGTCTGCCGCCAGGTCGTGCCCGCGTCCCCGCAGAACTCGGCGGTGCTGCGGGCGAGCGACTGCAGGCCCGCCATGCCCGCGGCCTGCCGCTCCGCCTCGTCCCTGCTGATCCGCGCGGAGTGCGCCATGAGCAGCCCGTCCGCCGACAGCAGGATCGCGTAGCGGGTCTCCGGCATCCGCAGCGCGTCGTCCAGCATCCAGCCGAGCCGGTTCGTACCGTCGTCCATCGCGCCGTTCCACCCCTCGTTCATGGCCGCAGGTCCTTGCTCTCGATGCCGGGGCCCTCGGCGTCGGACGGCGCCGAGGCGCGGCCGGACCGCGTGCCGCGCTGCCATGCGCCGAGGCCCGCGGCGGTCTCCCGGGCCGGCCTGGCGGGCGGCCGCGCCCCCGGGTCCGGCGCGGCGGGCGCCTCCTCGTCCCCGGCGTCCGCGGCGGCCCCGGCGGGGCGTTCGGCGACCGCGACGCGGGTGCGCTTGGGCAGCCCGCCCGGGGTGGCGGGGGCGCCGGCCTCGGCGGCGGGCGCGGGGCCCTGCGCGGCCGGGCGGGACGCGGCGGCCGGCTCGGGCGCCCGCTCGCCCGGGACGTCGGTGAGCAGCGCGGCCGGCACGAACACGACGGCGCGCACGCCCCCGTAGGGGGAGCGGGTGTCGACCGAGACCCGGAACCCGTACCGGGCGGCGAGGACGCCCGCCACCGCGAACCCGACGCGGGGCGGGTCGCCGAGCCGGTGGATGTCGACCGACGCGTCGCCCGACAGCAGGTCGGCGGCGCGCCCGAGCTCCTCGGCGTCCATCGCCACGCCCGCGTCGTCGATCATGATGGCGACGCCGTTGTGCGTGGACTGGAAGTTGACCTCGACGGTGGTGTCGGGGCGCGAGTGCCGCGCCGCGTTGTCGAGCAGCTCGGCCAGGGTCAGCACGATCGGCTCCACGGCCCGGCTGGTCACCGCGGTGTTCACCGGGCCCTGGATGTTGACGCGCAGGTAGTCGCGGATACGGGACGTCGCGCCGCGCACCACGTCGCTCATCGAGGAGGCCGAGCGCTGCTGGCCCGGCCACGACCCGCACAGCACGGCGGTGGCCTGGGCGCGCCGCCCGAGCTGGGCGTTCATGTGGTCGACGCGGAGCAGCCCCTCCAGCACGTCGGGGTCGTCGTGGCGCTCCTGCATCTCGGAGATGGCGAGCTGCTGCTCGTTGGCGAGGCTCTGCACGGCGCGCATCATCGCCCGCAGGGTCGACTTGGCCGACAGGTCGGCCCGCTCCCGCACGCGCGCGGCGGACCCGGCGAACAGCTCGGTGACGGTCCGCATCGCCTGCCCGTAGGCGGGCGCCTCCCGGTCGAGGTCGTGCAGCGGGTCGGTGACGCGCAGGCCGGGGTTGTGCAGGGACTCCATGAGCTCCGGCAGCCGGACGTCCGCGAGGTGCCGCAGCTCCTTCTCGCGCAGGTCGAGCCCGCGGGCCAGGGCGGCGTTCTGCGCGCGGAGTCCGGCCGTCTCCCGCCGCTGGCGGACCAGCAGGACGGCGGCCGCGATCCCGGCGCCCGCCACGACGACGAGCGCCGCCGCCAAGAGGAATAGCTCCATCAGATCCTCGGTGCAGGGGTTTTCGGCGAGGTGGGCCCGGCCGTGTCCACGGCGGACCGCCTCATGGCTGGTGGGGGACGGCGCGGTTACGCCGCGGTTTCGGCACCGTAGGACGGGTGCGCCGGGATGCGCTTGTGCTCGCGCGCAGAGAAGTTGCCACGGGGCGCATCGCGGGGTCACCCACCGTCTGAATAAGGTTACTTTCCGATGGATTCGACTGATTCTCTGGCGACGGCCGTACTACGCTCGCCCGCGAATGATCTACGGCGGCGGGGGTGGAGGGGCCTGCGGTGGAGGACGTGCTCGGCGGGCCGGTCCGGCAGAGCGGCGCCGAGTACCGGCTCGTGCTCTACCTGTCGGACCGGGCCGAGTACGTCCGGACCCCGGGGCAGGCGCGCCGCGACCGGGGCTACCGGTTCCTGCTGCCGCTGCACGGCGAGATGCTCATGGTGGAGGACGACCGGGAGGCGCGGCTCCGCCCGGGCACCGGCGGCCTCATCGCGCCCGCGGCCCCGTTCCGGGTCCTCCAGCCGCGTCCGGCCCGCGCGCTCGTCATGACGATCCCGGCCCCCGAGATGGACGGCCGGCTGAGCGGCCCGCCCCGCCCGGTGACCGGCCTGGACCTGTCCGCCGGCCTCGGCCGGGTCGTCGCCGACATGGTGCGGGCCGTCGGCGAGGAGCGCCGCAGCCTCACCGGGCGGCAGTTCGACGCCGCGTGCGAGCGGATCACCGAGCTGCTGTGCCTGCTGCTCGCCGGGGAGGAGCACCCGCCCGCGCCCGGCCACCTCGCCGAGGTGGAGGCGGTCGTGCGGCGCTACGTCCGCGAGCACGCCACCGACTCCGGGCTCACCGGCGCCGCGATGGCGCAGGACCTCGGCTGGTCGCTGCGGCAGGTGCAGCTCGCGCTCCAGCGCGCCGGGACCACGCCCCGCGAGCTGATCCGCGAGGAGCGGCTCCGGCTCGTCCGCGACCGGCTGCGCAACCCCCTCGACCGGCACGTCACCATCACCGACCTCGCGCACGCCACCGGGTTCTCCTCCGCCAGCGCGCTCAGCCACGCGTTCCGGCAGCGCTTCGGCGTGAGCCCGCGCGAGCTGCGCCGCCCGGGCGCACGCTGACCCGGGTCGCGGGCAGGGCTAGGAGCGGGCGGCGGATCTCGCGCGGGCGCCGCGTCCCGCCGGGAGGTCGCGCGGCGCGCTCGTGCGGGCGGCGGGCAGGGCGCCGGCGTGCTCCGGTTCCGCGGACGGCAGGGCGACGGTGACGGTGAGGCCGCCTCCGGAGCGGGGCACGGCCCTCACCGTTCCGTTGTGGGCCCGGACGATGGACTGGACGATCGACAGGCCGAGACCGGCGCCCTTCGCGGTGACGAGGCGGTCGTTGTCGAGGCGGCGGAACGGCTCGAACAGCGCGGGTATCTCGTAGGGCGGGACGGACGGGCCCGAGTTGGCGACCTCCAGGACGGCGTGCCCGTCCTCCGTCCGGCAGGAGACGGTGACCCAGCCGGACTCGGTGTTGTGGCGCAGCCCGTTCTCCAGCAGGTTCTGCACGACGCGTTCGAGCAGGAGCGCGTCGCCCGACGTCATGGCCTCGGCGGTGTCGGTCTCGACGGTGACGCCGGCGCCGCCGGCTTCGAGCGCCGTCTGGGCGCCGACGTGGGCGACGACGTCGGCGAGGTCGACCGGCGCCCGGGTGGTGACCTCGTTCTCCGAGCGGGCGAGCAGCAGCAGGCCGGTGATGAGGCGCTCGTGCCGCGAGTTGATCTGCAGGAGTGTCTCGCCGAGCTGCCGGACGTCCGGGGACGCCGACTCGCGGTGCATCGCCACCTCGACCAGCGCGCGGCCGAGGGCGAGCGGGGTGCGCAGCTCGTGGGAGGCGTTCGCGACGAAGCGGCGCTGGCCGTCGAACGAGCGGTCGAGGCGCTCGACCATCGTGTCGAAGGTGTCGGCGAGCTCCTTGACCTCGTCGCGGGGCCCCCGCAGGGCGATGCGCTCGTGCAGGCCGCGGTCGGCGGCGGGGGAGCCGGCGATGCGGCGGGCGGTCTCGGTGACGCGGTGCAGCGGCGACAGGACCTGGCCCGCGATGAGCCAGCCGAAGCCAGCCGCCGCGCCGCCGACGACCAGCAGCGCGATCGACCCCTGGGTGACCAGCGAGGTGACGGCGGCGTCGTGCAGCTCGTCGCGCTGGTCGCGCATCCACCGGTCGGTGTCGGCCGCCATCCGGGCCTCCGCCAGGGCCCTCGCCTCGACGGCCTGCCGCGAGTTCTGGGCCGGGGACGCCGGGCCGGGACCGGGGACGGGGCTCAGCCGCGTCGCGAGCACCTTCGTGCCGGACCGCGAGAGCTGCTGGTCGAACAGTGCGTAGGTCGCGCCGAGCAGCACCACGCCGGCGACGAGGAACAGCCCGCCGTAGGTGATGGTGAGCCGGGCGCGCAGCGACAGCCTCATGGGATCCGGTACCCCGCTCCCTTGACGGTCTCCACGACGGGCGGTTCGGCGAGCTTGCGGCGCAGCTTGAGGACGGTCAGCCGGACGGCGCCGGTGAACGGGTCGGCGTGCTCGTCCCACGCCTTCTCCAGGAGCTGCTCGGCGGACACCACGGCGCCGTCGGCGCGCAGCAGTTCGGCGAGGACGGCGAACTCCTTGCGGGCGAGGGGCACGTAGCGGCCGTCCCGGAACACCTCGCGCCGCGCCGGGTCCAGCGTGATGCCGGCGCGGTGCAGCCGCGGCGGCGCGGCCGGGCGGCTGCGGCGGCCGAGCGCGTGGACGCGGGCGGCGAGCTCGGGGAACGCGAACGGCTTGGTCAGGTAGTCGTCGGCGCCGAGGCCGAGCCCGTCGACCCGGTCGGTGACCTCGGCGGCGGCGGTGAGCATCAGGACGCGGGCAGCGGTCTCGCCCCGGACGATCTCGCGGCACACGTCGTCGCCGTGGACGAGCGGCAGGTCGCGGTCCAGCACGACCACGTCGTAGTCGTTGACGGTGACGCGCTCCAGGGCGGCCGCGCCGTCATAGGCCAGGTCGACGGCGTGCGCGTCGTCGCGCAGCCACTCGGCGATCGCGTCGGCCAGGAGCCGCTCGTCCTCTGCCACCAGCACTCTCATGAAGCCTCCTCCGGAGCAGATGGTGCCGGAGCCCGTGTTTCGTTTCCGTTAGGAACCGGCTCCCCGGCGCGGAAACGCGGGAGAAACGCTCCGCCGGGTTGCATCGCTCTCCGTCGGCCGGAACGGCTCCGGCCGAGAAGGAGGAGAAATGCGACTGCGGATCCTGGCCGCGCTGCCCCTCGCGGCGGCGCTGGTGCTGACCGGGTGCGGCTCGGACGACAAGGGCGACACCGTGGCCTCGGCGAACGGGGGCGCGAAGCAGGGCGACGCGAAGCCAGGCGGCGACCAGCTCAGCCCGGAGGAGCGCGGCGTCAAGTTCGCCCAGTGCATGCGCGAGCACGGCGTCGACATGGAGGACCCGAAGCCCGGCGAGGGCGCCCGGATCAAGGTCAAGGGCAACAAGGCCGTCGTGGACAAGGCCATGGAGGCGTGCCGGCAGTACAGCCCCATGGAGAACCGCACGGGCGCGCCCGATCCGAAGATGCAGGAGCGGGCCCGCGAGTTCGCCAAGTGCATGCGCGAGAACGGCGTGGAGAACTTCCCGGACCCCGACCCGAACCAGCCCGGCATCCGGATCGACAAGAAGACCGTCGGCGACGACCCGGACCTCGAGACCGCGCAGCAGAAGTGCGAGAAGGTCTTGCAGGGCGGCAGGAAGTGATGGGAGAGACCACCGCGGAGCGCGCGCCGGCGAAGCGGGAGGGGCGCCGCGGCCGCCGCCGCCGGCCGCGCTGGAAGATCGCCCTGGCCGTCGCCGCCGTGCTCGCGGCGGGCGGCGTCGCCACCGCGGCGGCGCTGCGGTCCGGCGGGGACGGGGGCGGCGGCCGGGCCGCGGGCCTGCCGCCCGGCACGGCGAAGGTGGCCAGGGAGACGCTGAGCGACACCCAGACCGAGGACGGGCGGCTCGGCTACGGCCCGACGATGACCGCGACGAACCAGACCAGGGGCACGATCACCTGGCTGCCCGAGAGCGGGGACCAGATCACCCGGGGCCACCGGCTCTACGAGGTCGACGGCGACCCGGTCGTGCTGATGTACGGGTCGAAGCCGTCCTACCGGCCCCTGCGGATCGGGACCGAGGGCTCCGACGTGGAGCGGTTCGAGAAGAACCTCAGCGCGCTCGGCTACGGCGGATTCACCGTGGACGACGAGTACACCTCGGGCACCGCCGAGGCCGTCCAGGAGTGGCAGGACGACATCGGGGCGCCGGAGACCGGGACCGTCGACGTCGGACGGGTCGCGTTCGCGGACGGGCCCGTCCGCGTGGAGACGGTCGCGGCGCACCCGGGCGAGCCCGCCGCTCCCGGCAAGAAGGTCCTCGACTACACCGGGACCACCCAGGCCGTCACGGTCGAGCTCGACACCGCCGACCAGCGGCTGGCCAAGAAGGGCGCCCGCGTCGAGGTGACGCTGCCGGAGGGCGCCCCGGTCGCGGCGAAGATCGACGAGGTCACCACGGTGATCGAGCCGGGCGCCCAGGGGGAGGAGCCGACGACGAAGGTGGAGGTCACCATCTGGCTGGCCTCGGCGAAGGCGAAGAAGGCCGCCGCCCGGTTCGCGCTGGCGTCGGCCGACGTCGAGTTCACCGCGGGGCAGCGCGAGAACGTCCTGACGGTGCCGGTGTCCGCGCTGGTCGCGCTGCGGGAGGGAGGCTTCGGCGTCGAGGTCGTCAAGGGCGCCGCGTCGTCCTACGTCCCGGTCGAGACCGGGATGTTCGCCGGCGGGAAGGTCGAGGTCTCCGGGCCGGGGATCGCCGAGGGCACGCTCGTGGGGGTTCCGAAATGATCACGCTGCGGGACGTGGTGAAGTCCTACCCGGGCGGCGTGCACGCCCTCGCCGGGGTGTCGCTGCACGTCGGGGCGGGCGAGCTGGTCGCGATCGTCGGCCCGTCCGGCTCGGGGAAGACGACCATGCTGAACATGCTCGGCACCCTGGACCGCCCCACCTCCGGCGACATCCTCATCGACGGGCACGACGTGGGGAGGCTCCCGGACGCGAAGCTGTCCGCGCTGCGCGCGAGCCGCATCGGGTTCGTCTTCCAGCACTTCCACCTGGCGGCCGGGACCCGGGCGATCGACAACGTCGCCGACGGCCTGCTGTACTCCGGGCTGCGCCCGGCGGCGCGGCGGCGGCTGGCGGCGGCGGCGCTGGAGCGGGTCGGGCTCGGCCACCGGCTGGACCACGAGCCGCACGAGCTGTCGGGCGGTGAGCGGCAGCGGGTCGCGATCGCACGGGCCGTGGCCGGGGAGCCCGCGCTGCTGCTCGCCGACGAGCCGACCGGCGCGCTCGACTCGGCGTCCGGCGAGGGGGTCATGGCGCTGCTGCGCGAGCTGCACGCCGCCGGCACCACCGTCGTGATCATCACGCACGACCGGGAGATCGCGGCGGGCCTGCCCCGGCGCGTCCGGATGCGCGACGGACTCGTGGTCGACGACTCCGCGGTGGACGACTCGGCGGACGGCTCGGCCCCGGCCGTCCCGGTGGCGGGCGGCTCGCGCCTCACGGGGGCGGAGCGATGACGGCCGGGACGCTCCAGCCGGCCCGGATGTGGCCGGGCGACGTGCTCAGGGTCGGCGCCGTCGGCCTGCGGACCCGGCCGCTGCGGGCGTTCCTGTCCGCGCTCGGCATCGCGATCGGGATCGCCGCGATGGTCGCGGTCGTCGGGGTGTCGTCCTCCTCCCGCGCCGACCTCGACCGGGCCCTCGCCGCGCTCGGCACCAACCTGCTGACCGTCTCGCCCGGCAACACCCTGACCGGGGACAAGGCGGAGCTGCCGCTCGAATCGGAGGCCATGGTGGCCCGGATCGCCCCCGTCCAGGAGGTGTCGGCGACCGGCCTGGTGGACGACGCGAAGGTCTACCGGACGGGCAAGGTCCCCGAGACCGAGACCAACGGGATCGCGGTCTACGCCGCCCGCACCGACCTGCGCGCCGCGACGGGGGCGAGGCTGCGCGCGGGCGTCTGGCTGAACACCGCGACCGGCGGGTTCCCCGCGACCGTCCTCGGGTCGACCGCCGCGCGGCGCCTCGGGATCGGGCACGCGGCGCCGGACGTCCAGGTGCTCGTCGGCGGGCGCTGGTTCACCGTGATCGGCATCCTGGAGCCGGCGGAGCTGGCCCCCGAGCTGGACAGCGCCGCGCTGGTCGGCTGGGGCGCCGCGCAGTCCCGGCTCGGGTTCGACGGCCATCCGACGACCATCTACACCCGGTCGGCGGAGGCGAGCGTCGAGGACGTCCGGGACGTGCTGGGCGCGACCGCGAACCCCGAGGCGCCGAACGAGGTGGAGGTGTCGCGGCCGTCGGACGCCCTGGCGGCGAAGAAGGCCGCGGGCGAGGCGTTCACCGGGCTGCTGCTCGGCCTCGGCGCGGTCGCGCTGCTGGTCGGCGGGGTGGGGGTCGCCAACACCATGGTCATCTCGGTGCTGGAGCGGCGGTCGGAGATCGGGCTGCGCCGCTCCCTCGGCGCGACCCGGGGCCAGATCCGCACGCAGTTCCTCTCCGAGTCGCTGCTGCTGTCGGCGCTCGGCGGCGTCGGCGGGGCGGTCATCGGCGCGCTCGTGACGGCCGTCTACGCCGTCTACCAGGGGTGGCCGGTCGTCATCCCCGCCTGGGCGGTGCTGGGCGGCGTCGCCGCGACCCTGCTCATCGGCGCGGTCGCGGGCCTCTACCCGGCGATCAGGGCGTCGCGCCTGAGCCCCACCGAGGCGCTCGCCACCACCTGATCCGCCCATGCGCGAATGGAACGGACAGGACGGGTGAGACCTCTGGCATGGCCGCAACCGACACCGAGCCTGTCACGAGCGTGTTCACCTGGGACGTCAAGCCCGGCCGGGAGCGCGACTTCGAGGAGTGGGCCGAGGGGCTCCACGAGGTCGCGACCCGGTTCCCCGGGCACCGGGGCGCGACCTGGCTGCGCGCGGAGGGCTCGCGGCACCGGTACTACACCGTCGTGAACTTCGCCGACCAGGAGCGGCTCGACCGCTGGCTGGCCTCCGACGAGCGTGCCGAGTGGATCGACCGGGTCAGCGGGATCGCCGATGAGCACCGCCAGGACACCACGGGGTTGGAGACCTGGTTCAGCCTGCCCGGCGAGTCCGTCCCGCCCCCCTCCAAGCTCAAGATGATCGTGGTCACGTTCTGCGCGGTGTACCCGATCGCCCTGCTGCTCCAGGCCTTCGTCACCCCGCTGACGCAGGCCTGGCCGCTGCCGGTCCGGGCGCTGACGTTCCCGGTCCTGGTGATCCCGGTGCTCACCCTGGTCGTCATGCCCGCGCTCAGCCGGGCGTTCCGGAACTGGCTCTACCCGGTCGGGCGGACCCACCGGCCCGCGAAGCCCGGCCGGTGATCAGGCGAGCAGCTCCCGCAGCTCCCGGACCGCCTCCCGGAGCCGGACCGCGAACTCCCGCATCGCGTCCTCGACGGGCCGCGGGGTGCTCAGGTAGAGGTTGAAGCGGTCCGGCAGCAGGACGTAGGCGACGCCGATGCACTGCTCGCTGGTCGACCCGAACCCGAAGTACCGGATGTTGACCGACGGCGCCGAGCTGGTGCTCAGGTAGTCGTCCCGCATGACGAGCCAGCCGGGGGAGTCGAACAGCGGGAGCGGCTCGGTGACGCCCAGCTCGGCGCCGCGCCGCTTCCGGATGAGCTGGAGCTCCCACAGGTGCTGCTCGGGAGCCTGCCCCGCCTGGCACTCCTTCGCCCGGCGGACGTGGGCGTCGGCGGCGGCGCGGAACGCGTCCCGGCGGAGCGCGGGCCCGGCGGACGGGTCGTCCATGGCCTCGACGAAGCGGAGCACCTCCGGGGTCACGACGCGCATCGCCTCGGTGCGCCCGTTCCGGTACTGGCGGGTGGCGATCGACTCGTACGTGGCGCCGATGCGACCCTTCGCGCGCTTGTGGGCGAGCTGGTAGGCCATCTGGACGAATGCGTCGGGGGACATCTTCAGCCGTTTAATATCATCTGTGCCGAAGTTGTCGAATGAAACGGCCGTCGTGGCCGTGGCCGCCGCGTAGCCGGCGAACGCCGACGCGGCGTCGCGGATGTCGCTCCGCAGGGCGTCGTCCAGGGTGAACTCGATCGCCTCGGTGACCGGGAGGCCCTGCGCCCGCGCACCCGAGCGCTCCGACAGCTTCTCCGGGGCCTCGCTCAGCAGCGCGTCGACGAAGCTGAGGATGGTCGTGCCGTCCAGGCCGCAGTGCTCCACGTTGATGCCCGCGGTGCCGTCGGCGAACACGATGAACGAGACGGCCTTGTCGAACCAGCGGTTCGCGCTGTCGCCATGGAGGAGGTGGTCGCAGGCGTCGAGATCGTCGGCGGGGACGAAGTCCTCCAGGCAGACGCAGAACAGCGCCGTCTCGATGTCGTCCAGCGCCTCGGCGTTGCCGAGGGCCAGTAGCGCCTCGCGGCTCGCCGCCCACTCCGCGCGGGCCTTGGTGGTCAGGTGCCCGGCGGACGGCTCCGGCGCGGACTCCGCCTTCATGACGGCGGCGAGGCCCGCTCGCAGCTCGTCCAGCGTGTGGGGGGCGCCGTCCGGCCCCAGCACGTCCATCCGGACCATGTTGCCGCGGTAGAACACCACGATGTGGCGGGCGCCGGACGGCCCCGGCCACTCGGCGCCGTAGGGGGCGCGGACCGTGTCCTGCTCGGCGCCCGGGATCCGCGTCGTGGAGAACAGGAACCGGTTCTGCGCCATCGACAGCGGCCGGCCGCGCTGCACGACCGGCGGGATCTCCTCCCGGTCCAGGCGGAGCTTGTAGTCCAGCGCCCCGGCGATGAGCCCGGCCGCGCGCTCGGCCTGCCCCTCCGGCGACTCCTTGAACAGGAAGAAGAAGTTGGCGTTCAGCGCGATCCGGTCGCGGCGGCCGAGGTAGCGGTAGGGCCAGAACGTGTCCAGCCAGCTCCGCACCCCCTCGCTCGCCTCGTAGCGCTCCAGTTCCGCGTGCAGGGCGCGGCCCGGGCCGTCCGGGCGGGCGAAGGAGGCCAGCGCCGACTCCGTCCCGGCCAGCTCGTCCGCGGTCAGCAGCGGCGCGCACCACTCCAGGAACCGCTCGCAGGTCGCGTCGAGCGCGGGCAGCGGCACCCGCGGCAGCCGCTCCTCATTGCCGAAGGTGCGGGACGAGAGTTCTTCGCCGGCGTTCACATCGATCCTCTTGTTCCATGGTCGGTCACTGGACGGGACGGTCAAGCGGGCGGGGGCGATCGACCGCGGGTCAGTCGCGGGGGCGGGAGACGTAGAGCTGCGCGTAGAACCAGCCGTCGGCCTCCAGGCCGCTCGGGTCGACCCCTGCCCCGGCGAGGCGGTCCAGGACGAGCGCCTGCTCCTGCGGCGTCGCGAACCGCCGCTGGCGGAACAGGCCGTCGTGGCGGACGGTCGCGTACCCGGCGGCGGCGAGGGTCTCGGCGATCGGGTCGAACGGGAACATCCGCAGGATGAAGTGCGCCATCCACGGCCTGCGGTCCCCGTGCGCCTCCACGACGCGGGAGACGGTGCGCTCGGTGACGTAGCCGAGGCAGCCGGTCGAGATCACCAGATCCGTCTCGGCGAGCTGGGCGCGCTGCTCGGCCGTAGGGTCGCCGCTCTCCAGGTCCGCGTGGACGGCGCCGTCGAGGAACCCGGTTTCGAGGGCGTAGGAGAGGGCGTTCGCGGAGGCGTCCAGGCCGAGGAAGCGCAGCCGGTCAGCGGCCCCCCGGGAGCGGATGAGCTCCCGGTCCCCGGCCAGCAGCGCGGCGCGGGTGAGCCCGGCTGCGCCTGGGCCGCCGTAGCGCTCGTACAGCTCGCCCATCGTCACGCCGTACTTCAGCAGGGCCGCGTTGATCCCGTAGGAGCAGCCGATGTCGAGGACGGTGGGGACCGGGACGCCGCGCGCCTCCCGGTACTCGGCGATCAGCCGCTGGAAGTGCGGTTTGGCCAGTTCCGGGATGTCGTAGCCGAGTCCGCGCAGCGTGCCGAAGTAGGCGCGGGGGTCGGGGCTGGTGTAGATGTGGTCGAGCGAGATCTTCCCTGTGGTGTCCGTGCGCACGGGCGGGTGCCTCCTAGTCCAGCAGCCGGTCGACCCGGACGGCGCGTCCCTCCGCCGCCAGGTGCTCGGGCAGGACGCGGCCGAAGAGCTGCCTCGTGCGCGCGACGCTGCCGATGACCCCCGGGCGCTCGCTGTAGGCGAAGATCGCCGTGTGCCGCGCCGTGTCCCCCCGGACCTCGGCCACCCGGTGCAGCGAGTACCGTCCCTTGAACAGCTGCAGGTCGCCCGGGCGGAGCGTGAGCCGGCGGACGAGGTCGCCGCCGTGCCCGGTCAGCACGCGGCGCACGTCCCCGAAGTTCTCCGCCGCCGCCGACCTGATGTTGGGGCAGTACTCGAACGCGCCCCCGTCCTCGGGCTCCTGCGTCAGCAGGCTGACCGTGAACTCGTTGGTGTCGAAGTGCCAGGGGTGCCCCATCCCCGGCTCGACGACGTTGAGGACCAGCCCCGACAGCGGGTCGGCCAGCTCGTGCACCCGCGGCAGCCCGAAGCAGGCCGCCACGAACCGCTGGAAGTGCCCGCTGCCGTAGAGCCGCTGGACGACGGAGCCGGCGGGGATGCGGTCGCGGGCGACGAACGCGTTGCCCCGGTCGACGGTGATCCGCCCGGGATGGCCCTCCGGCAATGGCGTGTTCACGTCGATGTTGTAGGCGTTCACCGTTTCGACGTCGTAATGCGCGTGCGGGGCGATCGCCGCGCATTCCGCGCGCAGCGCGTCCCGCAATGCGGGGCGAATGAAGTCGGGCAGCACGCAGCAGCCCGTTTTCGCCAGCTCGTCCCCGGTGCTGGAAACGAGGGCGTCCCACCCGGCGCCGCCCGGTGCGGCCAGCGGATAGCGCTCCGTGTCGACGACCTCTGCGAGAGCCTCCGCTGCGCCCATGAAGATCCTTTCGCGGTCGGCGAACCCAACCGGGGTTCTAGCACATTGCTTCCGCGAATTCATGGCCGCGCTTTTTCCTCGCGCTTTGTCACCAAATGATAAGCCCGGCCCGTGACCTGTGCCTTCGACCGTTCCCGGGCGCGCGGCCGCGGCGCGGGCGGTGTGTCCCATATCACCGGGCCCCGGTCCCGGCCCGGCTCCGGCCGTGGCGCCGGTGCCGACTTTCCGCGAACCTTTCCTCACGCGGTGGCGTCAACGGCCTGTGAAGCATGATCGGAAGAGCGGCGGGAGCGGCGATGGACTGGCGGCTGGCGGGGTTCACCGAGGACCGTGAACTCGGACGGGGGGCGCAGGGGCGGGTCGTCCTCGCCCGCCATGCCGGGTCCGGCACCCCGGTGGCGATCAAGTACCTGGAGGGCGCGGACCCCGCGGCGATCGCCGGGCTGCGCGCCGAGGCGCAGATGCTGGGCCGCCTGACCAGCCCTTACGTCGCCCGCCTCTACCAGTTCGTGGAGGGCGAGCAGGGCGCGGCGATCGTGATGGAGGCGGTGAACGGCGCGTCGCTGAAGGAGGTGCTGCGCGAGCACGGGGCGCTGGCCCCGGAGGCGGCGCTGCTCGTGCTGAAGGGCTCGCTGCTCGGGCTCGCGGCGGCCCACGCCGTCGGGGTCGTGCACCGCGACTACAAGCCGGCGAACGTCGTGGTGCGGGCCGACGGCCTGAGCAAGCTCGTGGACTTCGGCATCGCCGTCCTGTCCGGCGGCGGGTCGTTCGCGGGGACGCCGGTCTACATGGCGCCGGAGCAGTGGCGCGGCGATCCCGCCACCCCCGCCACCGACGTGTACGCCGCGACCTGCGTGTTCATGGAGTGCGTCACCGGGCGTCGCCCGTTCGCGGCGGCCGAGCGCGCGGCCCTGATGAACCAGCACCTCACCGCGCAGGTCGACGTCCGGGACGTCCCCGAGCCGCTGCGCCCGCTCGTCCTGCACGGGATGGCGAAGGAGCCGGGGGAGCGGCCCCCGGGCGCGGCGGAGTTCGTGGCGTGGCTGGAGGGCGTCGCCGTCGCCGCCTACGGGGGCGACTGGGAGCAGCGGGGCGTCCGGGCCTTGGCCGCCGCCGCGGTCGCCCTGGCCGCGCTGTTCCCGCTCGGGGCCCTCGCCCTCACGCCGGGGGCGTCCGCCGCGGCCGGGGCGACCACCGCGGGCGCGGCGGGCACCGCGGGCACCGCGGGGGCGGGCGGCGCGAGCGGCGCCGGGACGGCGGGCGCCGCCGTGAGCAAGGGCTTCCTCGCCACCGCGGCGGGCAAGGGCACGCTGGCGGCCGCGGGCGCCGCCGTGGCCGCCGCGACGGCGGGCGGCGTCGTCTACGCGGTGCGGGACCACAAGCCCGCGCCGCCGCCCGCGCCCGCCGCCGTCGTGACGCTCGTCGCCGACAGCCGGCGGCTGGCGAACCCGGCGATCGAGGTCCAGAACGCGCGGTACCCGAAGGTGACCGGATTGAAGGACCCCGCGCTCGAACGCCGGGTCAACGCCGAGCTCCGCGGCCCGGTGGACCGGCTGATCGCCGACGCGCGAAGGACCGCCGCCACGATCGACTGCAAGGGCAAGCCCGTGAAGCTGGGCACCGAGACGAGGCTCGGGCTGCACGGCCCGGGCCTGGTGTCGGTCCGCTACTTCATGCTGTCGGACCACTGCGAGCAGGCGGACGGGTCCCCGGGCGGCGAGGTCGTCACCGTCGACCTGCGCACCGGCCGCAGGCTGACCGCCGCCGACGTCTTCCAGCCCTCGACCCTCACCCCGGACGGCGTGCGGCGGCTCCAGACGCTCGTCCGGCAGACTCCGGGCACCAGGGAGCGCCGATGGGAGGAGTGCAACACCGCCGACGGCGCGTTCAAGGTCGCCGACTTCTCGCCGCACAAGCTCCCGGGCTCGACGGGTGACGAGCCCAGCCCGCCGCTCCTGAGCCCTTTCCTCACCCCCGGCGGGTTCGAGCTCTCCTACCTCAACGGGGGCAGCGACGGCTGCGGCAACCTGAACTTCCGCGCCCCCTACGCGACGGTCCGCGCCCTGCTGAAGCCCGGCATCGCCGCGATGCTGCCCGCCGGTCCGTCCCCGGCGCGGTCCTGACGCCCGGCCCGGCGCTCACCTGGGGCTTTCCCGGGTCATGCCCCACCTGGGCGGCGCTGGAGAGGTTCTCGGGAGGGTAGGGTCTGGTAAAGGGGCGATGCTGTCCTGGACAACGGTGGTCCGCCCGCGGGACGGCGGAGTGCACGAGCCCCGAACAGCCGAGAGCGCAGGGCGGCGAACCGATGCTGAGAGCACTGCTGGCGGCCAGCCATCTGATGTCGATGGAGCAACTGCCGGGCGCGGTGGCCCGGCACGCCGCCGACCACGGCCTCCGCGACGCGATCATCTACGTCGTGGACCTCCAGCAGACGGTGCTGCGCCTGCTGACCGGCGAGGGGCCGGACGCCGGGCAGGACCCGGGGGCCGAGCCCCCGGAGCTGAGGATCGACGGCACGGTCGCGGGCCGGGCCTTCCAGACGATGGAACCGGCGGCCGGGCAGCTCCTCGACGACGGCGACCGCCAGTACTGGGTGCCGATCCTCGACGGGGCCGAGCGGCTCGGCGTGCTGCGCGTGACCTTCCGCGACGACGACGACCGGGCCCAGGAGGAGGCCGAGTCCCTGGCCGGCCTGGTCGCGCTGATCATCGTCAGCAAGGGCCCGTACAGCGACTCCTACGCCCGGCTGGTGCGGACCAGGGACATGACGGTCTCGGCGGAGATGCAGTGGCGGCTGCTGCCCCCGATGACCTTCGCCAACGACCAGGTCGTCATCGGCGCCGCGCTGGAGCCCGCCTACATGCTGGGCGGCGACACCTTCGACTACGCGCTCGCGGGCGAGACCGTCCACCTCACGATCTTCGACGCCATGGGCCACGACACCACCGCCGGGCTGACCTCCAACCTCGCCGTAGCGGCCTGCCGCAACAGCCGCATCGAGGGGGCCGGGCTCGTCGAGACCGGAGAGGCGATCGAGGCGGCGCTGCTGGAGCAGAACCCGACCGGCCGGTTCGTCACGGGAGTGCTCGCCGAGCTCGACCTGCCGACGGGCCGGCTCTCGTGGGTCTCCTACGGGCACCCCGCGCCCGTCGTCATCCGCGGGTCGCGGTGGGTCACGACGCTGGAGTGCCCGCCCGGCGCACCGCTCGGCACCGGCCTCGGCGTCCGCCCGGAGGTGTGCGAGGAGCAGCTGGAGCCCGGCGACCGGATCCTGTTCTACAGCGACGGGATCGTGGAGGCCCGCGACCCCGAAAAGCACGAGTTCGGGCTGGACCGGTTCGTCGACTTCATCATCCGGCGCGAGGCCGACGGGCTCTCGGTCCCCGAGACGCTGCGCCGCCTCGTCCACAGCATCCTGGAGCACCACGCGGGGCGGCTGGACGACGACGCCACCGTCCTGCTCCTCGAATGGCACGGGCCGCTCGGCGCGGACGACGCGACGGAGCGCCTCAAGAACGACTGAGCCCGGATGCGGGCGCGAGGCCCAGGGCGTCCATGAGCATCGGGTACGCCTCGTGCAGGTCGCGCTGCCAGTAGGGCCAGTCGTGCTGCCCGTCGAAGAAGCGGGCGGTGACCGGGATGCCGAGGCCGTGCAACCGGTCCGCGAACGAGTGCGCGTGCTCGTTCGCGGCGGCCTCCACCGGATCGGTGAACGGCAGCCCGCCGAGGGAGCCGGCCTTGCCGTTGCCGCACGCCACCCAGAGCCGGACGCCGCGCAGCCGCCCCGCGAGGTCGGTCGGGTTGTGGGCGTGCCAGATCGCGGCCTGGTCGTCGGGGTCGCCCCACACCCGCCGCCAGTCGGTTCCGGGGCAGGCCACGGCGGGGCCCCAGCCCGTCGAGTCGTCCCCCGGTTTGTGGCCGTACAGGGTGTCCAGGTAGCCGCTGAACGCCGCCGCGGCTGAGAACATGCCCGGGAACCGGGCCGCGTACAGCATGGCGCCGAGGCCGCCCATGGAATTGCCGGCGATCACGCGCTCCGGCCCGGCGCGGTAGTCCCGTTCGAGAATCCCGCGGAGCTCGGTCATGTGGAAGGTCTCCCAGCGCGGTGGGCCGCCCTTCCCGTAGTTCCACCAGTCCGAGTAATTGCCGCAGCGGCCGCCGTCCGGCATGACGACGATGACGCCGGTGCGGGCGGTGAGTTCGGCGACGTCGGTGTCGCGCGTCCAGGCGGTGTAGTCGTCGACGCCGCCGTGCAGCAGCCACAGCGTGGGCCAGGTGCGCGCCGCGCGCCGCGACCAGCCGGGAGGGAGCAGGAGCCGCGCCTTCTGGCGGCCGTCCATGGCGGGCGAGGCGATGGTCAGGTCCAGGGTGCGGGGCGCGACGGCCGTCTCGGCGACGACCTCGGCGCGGGGCGGCGCGGCCGCGATGGACCGGTCCACGAACGTGAGGGGCAGGAGCAGTGCGAAGGCCCCCAGCCATGCGGCGGGGGCGGGACGACGGAACAACTCGGGGCCTTCCGGAAAACACCGGCCGCGCGGACGGGCCGGCCTTTGAAAAGGGAGAGGAGATCTTTATGCCGAGCCTTCTCCCCGGGTCTCGAGGATTCCCTTGCCCTGACGCTTCGAAGCGCAATTTGAAAAGCTTATAAAATGCATTTACCTGGAAGCGGCGAACGCGCCGGGCGCCCGACTGGGGGCGCCCGGCGCGTTCACCGGCGAGCCGCTCAGGCCCCCGACGCGGCCTTGGTGACGGGCGCGTTCACGTAGCGGACGGCCCACCGCACCAACCCGCGGGCGAAGCCGTACAGGATGAACGCCAGACCGACCAGCGGCAGGACCAGCAGGAAGATCTGCAGGCCCGAGGTGACCAGCGTGAGCGGGTCCGCGCCGTCGGCCGCGGCGGACGCGAGCTTGCGCATCATCCCCCAGTCCTTGACCACCAGCGCGGGGATCTGAGTACTGATCAGCGCGAGCTGGATCGCCAGCGTGGGGATCACCGTCAGCACCCACACCGTGACGAAGACCTGGGGCCAGCGCTTGAGGTCGGCGAGCCTGGGGTCCGGGCGCCGCAGCAGCGCCCGGCGCAGGATCGGCCCGATGTACCGGAACAGGTCGGGGATTCCGATGAGGTCGGACATGATGTAGTACCCGTCGAAGCGCAGCGTCGGCAGCAGCTGCTGCACCATCTCCAGGTTGACGTAGACGACCGCGAGGATCAGCGGCGCGAACCCCGTCTGCAGGTACAGCAGTGTCAACCCGACGACGAAGATGCCGTTGAAGTAGACGCCCGCGAGGTCGGCGCGGAGCCGGCCCGCGCGGCCGAGCCGGTACGACTCGGTGATGTCGGTGTAGAACGCGGGCCACACTATGTAGATGCCGCAGCCCATGGCGCCCGGTCGGACGCCGCCGTACCGGCACGCCGAAGCGTGCCCCACCTCGTGGAAAGCGCACGAGGCGATCCCCAGCACCATCACCAGCAGGATGCTGACAGGGTTGAGGATCGCGAACGACAGGGCGTCGGAGATCGACCGGGCCGTGAGCACCCAGACCTCGCTGGCCGCGAACGCGCCGAGCACGAGCGCCATGACCGCGGGGCGGAAGAGCCAGGCGAACAGGCCGCCGACGAACCAGGTGACCGACTCGGGGAAGACCGCGATCCTGAAGCGCAGCGCCAGGAACGGGTCGGACCGGACGACCGGCGGCGCGGTGCCGTCGCTGTAGGTGGTGACGCCGAGCGGAGCGAGCTTGTTGTCGACGAGGTAGACGACCTGCTCGCCGGTGAGCCGGGCGCCGGCCGCCTCGGAGACCGTCTCGGCGACGCGGGCGAGCGCCGTCTCGACGTCGGTGGTGCCGGCGAGGGCGTGGTGCCGGTGCAGCGCCCCGGCGACCTGGTACAGCAGCGGCGGCAGCCGGACGAGCTGCCCGTTCGGCAACCGGACGAGCTGGGGCGTGTCGCGGTAGCCGGAGTTCTTGAACTCGCCGATGAGTTCGGCGCCGTCCGCGAGCGCGGGCAGGACGAGGGTGCCCGCCGTGCCCGCTCCGCCACCGTCCTTCGTCGCCGGGCCGCTCATTTGCCGTCGTGGTACAGGATGGGCACGCAGGTCTTCGCCGTGTGCTCGGGCTCGGCGAGCAGGCCCGTGCCGAGGAGGCCCGCCGTCCCCATGTAGTGCTCGTACCGGCAGGCCTCCGCGGTCTTGGTGCCGGATCGGCCGCCGGCGGTCGACAGCAGCATCCGCTCCGGCAGGAGTTCACCCGACAGCCGCTCGAGGTCGGCGTAGCGGACGGTTGGAGAGTTCTTCTGGGGCATTTGTCGTAGCTTTCGCGTCGGTTCTGGAAGGGAGGAAGGGCCGGCGCTGTACGCCGGCCCTTCTCATGCGGGCGAGGCCCGCGTTCACGTTCGCTCGGCTCAGTGACCCGAGACCACGGCGGCGCTGGAGCACACGAAGTGCGACTCGTTGTCGGCGTTGAGGACGCCGAGGATGCCCTCGTGGCTGGACACGGTGCTCTGGCACAGCGGGACGACCGCGGTGGTGCCGGTGCTGCCGCCGCCGTGGTTGAGGTTGAAGTTGCCGTTCTCGTTGCCGTTGCTGTTGCCGCCGCCACCGGCGAGAAGGGTGGACAGCACGGCGCGCTCCGGCAGGACCTCGCCGGTGAGCTTGTCGAGGTCGCTGTAGCTGAAGGACTTCATCTGGTTCTTTCTCCTTGTCGCGCCCGGATCTCGAGGTGGAGACCGGATGTCCTTTCCCTCACTCCGGACCGAAGTGAGGTGACTCTACGTATAGCACGGGTGACGTTGAGTATCCAAACAGGGGCTGACCGGCGGATTCGCCGTGTCGCGACGGGGGGCCGCGATGCTCGCGCGCGTGCTCCGAAAGGGGAGAAAGGGCCGGCGGTGTGCGCCGGCCCTTCTCGTGCGGGCGTGGCCCGCGTTCACGTTCGCTCGGCTCAGCCGCGCGAGACCACCACGGCGCTGGCGCACACGAAGCTGGACTCGTTGTTCGCGTTGAGCAGGCCCAGGAGGCCCTCGTGGCTGCTCACGGTGCTCTGGCACAGCGGGACGACCGCGGTGAAGCCGCCTCCGCCTCCGCCGTGGCCGTGGCCGTGGCCGCCACCGGCGAGAAGGGTGGACAGCACGGCGCGCTCCGGCAGGAGTTCGCCGGTGAGCTCGTCGAGGTCGCTGTAGCTGTAGGACTTCATGTGGTTCCTTTTCTCCTTGTCACGCCCGGATCTCAAGGTGGATACCGGATGTCCCCTCCTCATTCCCGGCCGGGAGTGAGGTCGCTCTACGTATAACACACATGACTATCTGTAACGCAAGAGGTGCTGATCGGCGGTTTTGTCGTGCGTGGCGGGATGGTCCGGGAATTCGAGATGGACGGTAAAGAGCTCGCCCGGAAATCTTTGTCATGGCTTTCACCGAGCATTTTGAAAAAAGAGGAAGGGCCGGCGGTGGCCGGCCCTTCCCGTGCGGGCGAGGCCCGCGTTCACGTTCGCTCGGCTCAGTGCCCCGAGACCACCGCGGCGCCGGCGCAGGTGAAGGAGGACTCGTTGTCGGCGTTGAGGACGCCGAGGATGCCCTCGTGGCTGGACACGGTGCTCTGGCACAGCGGCACGACCGCGGTGGTGCCGGTGCTGCCGCCGCCGCCGAGGTTCAGGTTGTGGTTCTCGTTGCCGTTGCTGTTGCCGCCGCCACCGGCGAGAAGGGTGGACAGCACGGCGCGCTCCGGCAGGACCTCGCCGGTGAGCTTGTCGAGGTCGCTGTAGCTGAAGGACTTCATGTGCTTCTTTCTCCTTGATGCGCCCGGATCTCGAGGTGGAGACCGGAAATGTCTTCCCCCCGCCCCCCTTTGAGGCGATGTAGCTCTACGTCTATCACTGACTACGCAGAGTGTCCAACCTGCGCGCCGGTCACTCGGAGACCGTGCGCTCACGCAGGCATGAGCGGCCCCCGCTGGGTAGGAGAGCCCACGTCCGTGCTGATCAGGAGGGGGAACATGGCCGAGAGCAGCTTCAGCCTCGACGTCGCGGCGATCCGCGAACGCGCGCGCGCCAAGATGGCCGACGGCCCGGTGACCGACGGCTACGGCCGCAGGACCGAGGAGGTCATCGGCGTCCTCAACGACGTCCTCGCCACCGAGATCGTCTGCTGGATGCGCTACGCGCAGCACGCGATCAGCGCGACGGGCATCGACCGGGCGCAGGTGGCCGCGGAGTTCAACGAGCACGCCGACGAGGAGCGCGACCACGCGATGCGCGCCGCGGAGCGCATCAGCCAACTCGGCGGGCAGCCCGACTTCGACCCGAAGACCCTGGCCGAGCGCTCCCACACGACCTACAGGACGTTCGACGAGAATGACCTCAAGAGCATGCTGGAGGAGAACCTCGTCGCCGAGCGGATCGTCATCGAGTCCTACCAGGAGATCATCCGGTGGCTCGGCGACGGCGACGTCACCACCCGGAGGCTGATGGAGCACATCCTCGCCGAGGAAGAGGAGCACGCCGACGACATCATGGACCTCCTGGGGATGTGACATGGAATTCGGATACACGCTGCTCTGCGAGCAGACACCGGCCAAGCAGCTCGTGACCGACCTCGTCGAGGCGGAGGAGGCGGGCTTCGCCTACTCGGTCATCTCCGACCACTACTTCCCGTGGCTGGAGAGCCAGGGCCACTCCGCCTACGCCTGGTCGGTGCTCGGGGCGCTCGCCCAGGCCACCGACCGCATCCCGCTGATGACGTTCGTGACCTGCCCCATCATGCGCTACCACCCGGCCGTGGTCGCGCAGAAGGCCGCCACGATGGGCGTCCTGTCCGACGGCCGGTTCTCGCTCGGCCTCGGCGCGGGGGAGAACCTGAACGAGCACGTCGTCGGGCGCGGCTGGCCGTCGGCGGACGTCCGGCACGAGATGTTCGCCGAGGCCGTCGAGATCATCCGGGCCCTGTTCGGCGGCGACTACGTCAACTACCGCGGCCGGCACTTCAGCGTCGACTCCGCGAAGCTGTACGACCTGCCCGACGAGCCTGTCCGGATCGGCATGGCGGCGTCCGGCGGGCGGGCGGGCCGGCTCGCCGCCGAGCAGGCGGACCTGCTCATCTCCGACCAGCCCCTCCCGGAGGTCGTCGAGCTCTTCCGCGACGGCGGCGGTGCCGACAAGCCCGTCTACGGGCAGATCCCGGTCGCCTTCGGGCAGGACTACGAGGAGTGCAAGGAGCGCGCCCACCGGACCTGGAAGTTCTCCGCTCCGGGGTGGAAGGTGATGGCCGAGCTGCCGGGTCCGGTGAACTTCGAGGCCGCGACGGAGACCGTCCGGCCGGAGGACGTCGTGGAGTCCGTCCCCTGCGGCGACAACGTGGACGACTACGTCGAGGCCGTCCAGCAGTGGGCCGACGCGGGCTTCACCCACATCTCGTTCTGCCAGTCAGGGCCCGAGCACCAGAAGGACTTCCGCACCTGGGCGGAGGCCGACCTCCTCCCGGCCCTCCGCGAACGCTTCGGCTGACGCCCCGTCCCGGCACGCCTCGGCCTGCACACCGGCCCGGCCCGCCGCGGGCCGGGCCGGACCGGCGTCCGCGGATCCCTACGCGCAGTACTGGCCCTGCTTGCCGATCGCCCGGTACGGGCAGTCCGCGTAGCCGGTCAGCCGCAGCAGGGCCTCGCGGCTGCGCTGGACCTCACCGGCGATCGCGGACGGCGGCGGGTAGAAGCTGCCTCCGGCCAGTTCGAACGTGAACGAGAAGATGCGCTGCTGCCCCCACGTGTAGTCGTCGGTCGTCCCGTCGGTGATGTACAGGTCGCTGGACTGCTCGGGGTCGAAGCCGTTCGTCCCGGCCAGCTCCCGGCCGATGGTGCGGTGGGCGGCCTCCTCGTCGGCGGACATCGCGCCGGGGACGGTGTTGCTGTAGGTGTAGCCGAACGGCCAGAGCACCAGCTCCGCGTCCGAGTGGATGTCCAGGAACATCCCGAGCTGCTGCTTGCCGCCCACGACCCGGCTCCGCACGAAGTCGGCGAGGACCTTCGTCTCGACGGCGGACTCCGGACCGGTACCCCGGTAGGTCTCGCTGGAGCCGTTGCCGGACGACCCGCCGCAGCAGCCCCACTTGTAGGCGAAGTTGCGGTTCAGGTCCGTGCCGGTGGACGTCGGGTTGGGCTGGCGGTTCTTGCGCCACATCCGTCCCGGCTGGGTGTCGCTGGTCATGTCGTAGACCTGGCCGTCCGGGTTGACCATGGGCATGACGTAGATCTCGCGCGTGTTCACCAGGTTCGTGATCCGGCTGTCGGACCCGTAGCCGGCGGTGAGCTGCCCGATGTAGTCGAGCGCCTGCTCGGCGGTGAGCCGCTCGCGCGCGTGGATGTTGGCGATGATCATGACTTCGGGCTCGTTCTCGTCGGTCGCCACGTTGTCGCTGATCTTCACGCCGACGATGTCGCGTCCCTGGTAGGACCTGCCGACCACGAACTGCCGGGCGATCTGCGGGTGGGCGGCGACGACGGAGTCGACCTCCGAGCGCATCTCGGCGAAGGTGTGGTACGAGGTCGCCGCCGTGCTCGGCGCCGCGCTCGGGTTCGCGGCCTGCGGGGGAGCGGCCTGGACGGCGAAACCGAGCCGCCGGATCGCCGCGACCTCCGAGGGGATGGCGCTGACCTCCACGGCGCCCGCCCGGACGGCGTTGACCGCCGCCCCGGTCCGGGCGACCCGGCTGCGCTCCTGGACGGTCCGGGGACCGGTGACGACGTACTGCCCGGCGGTCTCGGGGCCCGGCGCCGCCGCGGCGGGCGCCGCGAGCCCGGCCAGGGCCAGCGTGAGCACCGCCGGAACGGCGAGCAGGGAACGGAATCGGCGGGATCTTCTCATGACGGGGTACCTGCCGTTCGGCTGTGGGCGCCCGCTCGCCGCGCCGCGGGGGTCTCCCGCCGGCGCTCGCGGACGCTCGCGGTCCCGCCACGATGGACCGGAACCGCCCGCCTGACAATGGCCGCCCGCCGGACCAACCGATCATTCCGGGAATCGGGACCTCCTGGCGAAAGACCAGTTCAGCGATGCCCCGCCGCAGGCGCCGAAGCGCGTTTCCAATGCCGATCAGACCGAATGTGAAATTTCACAGCCGTCCAGGTCCCCTCCCGTACACCCGCTGCGATGCTGGCTCTGTGTAACGGGTTCTCACTACCCTCGCGCCCCCTCTGATCTTCCCGCAGAACAGGCCGGTGGCCCCCGAGTCGAGAGGGACTCTTGTTTCTCAATACGTCTGTATCCTGCACAGATAGCCACTTACGGACGTTCGAAAGGGCATTTTATGAACAGGGTCATCTTCAGATAACAAGAGAGTGCGGTTCGGGTGTTGACCACTCAAGTACCTTTGTCTATGTTCTCTGTTAGAACGCGTTCTACTCCGGATGGAACCCGTGTCGAGGACGACACGGCGGTTCCCCGGACCGGTCCCTGATTCGCGGCGGCTTTCCCCACCGGCCATGGGCGGAGCCGCGCATGTCTCAGTGGACCTCCCACCCCACCCCTCGGGTGCAGGCGCGACGCCCACCGTTCGAAATGAGGCCCCCCTTGTCTCGCACCACGAAGTTCGCCGCGATCGCCACCGCCGCGGCAGCGGCCACCGCGACCGTCGCCCTGTCGGCCTCCCCCGCCCTGGCCGTGACGCCCGGGACGTTCACCGCCAACCTCAACGGCACCATGACGATCAACGCGGGAGTCACGGCCACCTGCACCAGCTCCACGCTGAAGGGCAGCGTCGCCTCGAACGGCACCTCCGCCTCCTACACCTCCGCCACCGCCGGCGGCTGCGGTGTCACCGTCACCCCCAGCGGCCTTCCCTGGAGCGGCAGCTTCAGCGGGGGCGTCGCCAAGATCAACAGCTTCAAGATGAGCGCGATCGGCTGCACCTACAGCGGGAACCTCACCGGCAGCTACACGGGCACGAACTTCCCGCTCACCGTCAGCTTCGTGAACCAGACCGTCACCAAGACGAGCGGCCTGCTCTGCCCCTCCTCGGCGACCGTCACCGCCAAGTACAACTACACCCAGCCCTAGCCCGCGCGGGGGCGGCACACGGCCCTGACGTCAACCGCCCCGCCCCCCGCACCGCCGTGGCCCCGCTCAGGGGCCACGGCGCCCGGCTGCGCGCCCCTCTCACCGGACCCGGTCCCCGCAGACCGCGCACCAGCCGCCCCTTCGCCGCGTCGTCGCCCGCGTTGGCGAGGCTCCGCGAATGCAGGCCGTCTCAGCCCTGAACCGCGACATCCCGATCAGCGGTTCGTGGCCGCCCGAGACCTGAACCTCGCCGAACCCCCGGCCGCCGCGCAGCGCCTCAGCGACCATGCCCCGGCCCCGGCCGGGCGCCATCGCGAGGCCGTGGTCGAGCCCGGCGAGCCGTCTCGCCGCCAAGGGCCCGCAGGCTGACCGACCGGCAGGATGTCCCGATAGTCGACCAGACGTTGCCGCATCAACCGGTGCACTGCCGCTGGAGCGCAGACGAGACGCCGACCCCCGCGTGCCGGAACACGAGACTGAACGCATACGCCGCGCGGAACACATCCGCGCCGAAGGCCCCCTCGCGCGTCCCGCACCTCGGAGCAGACGATCCGTCTCACCAAGCCCGAGCCCCCAACGGTAGACGCGGCTTTGTGTTCCTCGGTCTCGGCGAACGCGCCGAAGCGCAGTTCACAAGCTGGTACATCCTGATCAACCCACGCCATGGGCCCGCACTGGGCCGGGCACTCGGCCGAAGCCGTCCTTGTCCTCCAGAACCGCGAGCTCAACGCGCGTTGAAGAGGTCAGTGAGCGGCTGATGGGAAGCGAACTCGCGCTGTCGGCTTATGGGTGCGCAAGGGAGATCTCGCCGAGTGGAGTTGCCTCCTCCGACGATCTCCGAACAGTCCTCACCAAGACGGCGTCCGCAAGGCAAGCCGTACAAACAGAGGAAAGGCGCAACCGATGGACGACAAGCGAGCAAAGTGGGGCAAGACCAAGGCCCACCAGTCGGACGCCAACGAGAAGGTCGGCATCCCCGAGGACTCGGAGGACGCCTACCGCTCCGGCCCCCAGCAGGGGCGGGAGGAAGAGAACAAGGACAAGAAGGGCCAGTAGGTCCAGGAGGTCCAAGGGTCGGTTGACAAGTAGACCGGCCCGCACCATCAAACGGTGGGGATAAGTGATTCCCCATCAGTTCGAAGTGAGGGCCGGCGTCTGCCGGTCCTCACTTCGAACCCTTCAGCGCGACGGGGCCTCATGGGACCCCTTCGCCTGGGGTACGTGATCAGAGTATGAACGCGGGCCGTGCGGCGGGCTCTGAAACGTGAGAATGCCCGGGTAGGACGGGTGACCCCGCACAACCTTCCGCCATCCAGAGGTATCTCATGCCTTGTCAAGTGGCTGGAACCGGCCAGCATCGGGCGGAGCCTGGCGGTCGAGCGCGAGAACGCGCTTTCGATACCGACCCGCCTGGCCGAACGCCTTCACCGCCGTACCGAAGAGCCGCTCGGCGTCGGCGTGCTTTCCCTGGCTGAAAAGGCGCTCCGCAAGGTCGGGCCGGGTTCGGGCAGGCTCGTGCCCGGTGGGTGCGCGCAGTGGAGATCGCGACGGCTGAGGCCTCCACGGCGCGAGCAAGACTCTCGGAGGCCACACTGCTGCCGGACTCCGAACGGGAACAGGGTCGAGAGCTTTCCTGCGCCATCGCGTTCGTCCAGCCGACGGGCCGCCTCCAGGCCGTATGCGGACGCCGCCTCGGCCATCGCCCCCATGGCGCGGTACCGGGCGATGGCGATCGCAGCCGGCCGAGGAGTCCCTCCGCGTCCGCCTCTGTCCATCGTCGCGAGCAGCTCGATTCCGAAGGGGGCTGGGGGTAGCGGCCAGGAAGCGGAACAGCCGTGCCGCATCGCTCGGGAGGTCCCGGCACAAGCTCCAGGGTGGCTCGCAGGTCCAGATCGCCGATGCGCAGTTAGCGGAGGCGGCGCCGGGGGACGCAGCCGGGCTCCGGGCAGCGAGCACCGGCCACGCGACACCGTCTGGTGCGAGGAGGACCAGCAGGCATACCCGGTAGCGGTCACCGCGCCACGCCCTGCCTCCGCAACATGGCTTTCGCCTATTCGGCGCGGCATCACCAGGGTCGAGGAAACCGGGGAGGACAGTGGCCGCCGTTTCGCATGTGCGGCTCCGCTGATCAGGGAGTGGTGCGGACAACCATTCGCCGCCGATTTTGACATCCCGTGGGTGCCGGGGATGTCGGGCCGGCTCTTGGGCCTGCGGAACCGCGGTCCGTATTGGCGGGTGCGTCAGGTCCGGCCGTTGCCCCGGACCATGCGGCTCATCCAGTGGTGCCCCGCGTGTTCCGGTTGAACTGTGCGGTGAATTCGGTGTGCATGTCGCGGCCGTGAGCGGGTGGTCCGGCTGATGCGCACTGCCTGGCTGGGGGATACGTCGGCGGTGTGAGCCGGCTCCGTTGTGACCCGGTGGTCGCCAGTTGATGATCTGGTGAACCGCGACCTCGGCGCGGGTCAGGACCGGCGGTATTGCTGCGTCCGCATTGGTGAAGGCGGCTGTATCCGGCGGTGGGGGGGCGGCCCCCGACTCTCTCTGGGGCCGGTGGAGTCAGGGATGTGGCAAGAGGTCGGATTCCCCGCGCGGCGCTGCCCGCCGGCCGCGATGGCACCGGCTTCGGTTCGTTTTTCCAAGCCCGGGCCGCGAGGGAAAGGTGCCGCACTTCGACCGTTATCCGCGCCAATGCTCAATGAGATCCAAGTCTCACGGCAGGCACTTGCCCGCCGGCTGATCACCCGGACGGTGGGTGATGGCACTGCCGTCTTCGGGATCACAGCTCCCTGAGGCGTCAGACCCTGCGCATCGCTAGGCGTGCGCAGCACAACAAACGAAAGAAGGTGTCATCAAAGTGAACTCTGGAAAAAGAAAAAGGTTCACTTCGCCGGAGTGGCTCTTCAGCCGCCTCGGCCGGTTCTACGGACTGCTGATCCGTGACCCGCACACCGTCGTGCGGTGGCTCGTCGGCCACCCCCGGCGTGCCATGGCGTGGCTCGCCACGACCGTGATCGGTTCCCTCTGGCTGCTCGCGGCCGCGGGGGCGCACGTCGGAGGAGCGATCCTCCAGCGCTCGGTGACCGCCGTCATGCAGCCGCTGACCGTGGATCACGAGGTGACGGCCCTCCAGGCCACCACCATCACCTACCTGTTCGGCGCCCCGATCTATGTGGCGCTGCTCATCGGCGCGCGGCGGCGGCTGAAGGAGAGTCGTCTCCGCAACGCCGTGCCGCACACCCAGAGGCGCGACCGGATCCTGTCCGGCCTCTCGCTCGCGGTCCAGAGGTTCTCCCCGGCGCACAGGCTCCTGTCCCGTTTCATCGAGATGGAGCAGGAGCACCGGTGGGTGCTGACGGCCCTGCCGTTCCTGATCGGCTTCGTCAGCGCCAACCTCCTGTCGCAGTTCTACGCGGCGAGGCTGCCGTTCTCGGCCGGCAACGCGATCACGACCCTCGGCCCGATCACCATGGCGATGGTGATCGCGTGGAGGGAGGACAGGAAGGGGCTTCCCCTGCTCCTGCCGCTGATGTCGGCGGTCGGGGCGGCCCTGATGATCCCCTGGGGGCAGCGCATCGACGGCCTCGGGGTGCTGGCCGCCCTCGGCGGCGCGGTGTCCTCCGCCGTGATGGTGTCGGGTGGAAAGGCGATGGCCCACGCGGGGATCCTGCTCAAGGGAACGGGCCTGTCCATGATGGCCGGCCTGCTCCTCGGAGCGCCGTCCCTGCTCCTGGTCCACTGGACCGGGGAGATCGCCGTCCGCGGGATCGTCGCCGGCCTCCTCGGGATCGCCGGAAGCGTCTTCTACTGGGTCGCCCAGGCGACGCTTCACCTTCCGAAGAGGCTGGCCGGTGCGCTGACGGCCAACGGGCCGGCATTGAGCGGCCTGGTGGGGCTCGGCATTCTCCACCAGGGCCTCGGCATGGTCAGTGTGATCGGGATCGCCACGATCCTGACCGCCTCGGTGCTCAACGCCGCACTGACCGGCACCAAGGACGAGAAGGCCGCGGAGGTCGCGAAGTACAACTACTAGGCTCCGCCGGGATGCCGTGTGCAAGGGTGCATTAACGGTGCGCCCAAGCGCAGAGCGGTATTTCTCGGCGTGGGCAGAAACAACCCTCTCGCAGGCATGACGCCGAGCGAGAAGGTGAAAGTGGGCGCTCCCTTCGGGATCGCCCGCATGCAGCCCCGGGGGATACCTCGGGGCTGCGTTCGTGGAAGGTGCCGAAAGGGGAGTCGGTTCCCCCGCATCTCGCCGGGGTGCCGGTGCTCGCTCCGGGCCGGAGATCAGCATCGCTCGGTGCCCTTCGCCACGTCGGGCGAGCGGGTGTCGCAGGCGACCGCGCAGGTGCCGGGACGCCGGGCGGGGCCCGCCTGACCAGACGGCTGGCGGGCGCATTTCCATATGTACGAGAAAAGCGGCCCCTAAAGGCCGCTCTGGCTCGGGCCAGGGCCGTGCCGGCCCCGGTGACTGTCACTTGGTGGCGCGAAAATCGGGCCCCCAACGCTTGATGATGAGCCACCCTCCCAGCAGCAGCATGGTTCCGCTGAAGCCCGTCGCGAAATCGCACACGACGTACTTGCCGTTGCTGATGAGGAAGGCGATGAGCGTCGTGACCGCGAGGCAGACGCTTGCGGCGATGGGGCGCTTCGGGGACTTTCCCTTGAGGTAGTTGTCCCAGGAACGCTGGTTGGACAGGTACGCGACGGAGGCCGTGGCGCACCCGATGAAGATGGCGATGAAGTTGCCCTCGCTGGCGATGAAGACAACGAGGGAGAAGAGCAGAACGTTGATGAAGATGATCAAGCGTCGCATAATTAATGTCTCCTTTGTGGGATCCGCGCTGAGCGCGGCCGTGGAATATTGATTGTCCGGATGTTTCGTACTGTGCACGCCGTCTTCGTTGACCGTCCCGGAAGACGCGTGTCATGCAAGCGTCCGGCGGTGTTCGCGACGGGTGAGAGGCGGCCGGTCGGGGTTAAGGGGGCCGGTGGCCGGAGTGAGCCGCAACACCGTCCGCCGGTTCGCCGACCCGAGCGACGACGATTATCTCGAAGCTCACTTCATGACCCTCTTGGACGTCTACCGAAGGGCGGCCGAAGCAGGTGCGGGTATGAAGATCATGGCCTGGTAGCGGCTGAACCATGCGGTGCGTGCGCGATCGAGCACCCGAGGTGCCGTCCAGCGCCGAGCAGCGCAACGGCTCGGCGGGCAGCCGTGCGCCTGCCACGCCCACCGCACGATCGGTGCCGCCGTGGCTCGGAAGGCGCAGGGCCCGGCGGTGCCGGGCCCTGCGGATCGAGTCGTTCGATCGCTACCTCCGGTGGGCGGTGGCGATCGTCAGTTGTGGATGCCGCCGGGGCCCATGAAGCACAGATTCTCCGGGGCGTAGGGGCCGTTGATCCAGGGCCCGCCGGGGGCGGTGGTCTGGATGGACAGCAGGGTCGGGTTGTGGGGCTCCACGAAGACCGTGCCGTTCAACGCGATGAAATCGGCGACGCCGGTGACGTCCGACGCGTAGATGTCCCCGGCACGGGCCACGGCCTTGAGCACGCCGCTGGTGCCGCTGACGGTGAGGAAGCCGCGACCCATCGTGAGCATGGTGACTCCCTCAACGCGGTCGACCTTGAGGTGACCGCCGTCGGTGTGCAGCCTGGCGTTGACCAGCCGGCCCGCGGTGGTGATGCCCCCGCTGGTCCTCGCGATGACCTGGAGGCCCTCGGGGATCAGGACGGTGACCGTCAGGAAGTCCCCTTCGGTGGCGGCGTCGCTCCCACCGGGGACGGTCAGGGTGTCGGCGTCCAGAGTGGCCTTCGAGGCGGCCGCCGCGGACTGGGAGCCGTTAGAGGTGAGAATGACCTCGATCCCCTTGTGGTCTCGGTCGACGACGATCAACAAGTGGACCAAACCGGCCGTGATGTTGAGGGGGCCGCTGTCCGCTGGGCGGGCCGCGGTGAGAACGCGTTCCATTCGAAGCTCCTTCGCTCGGTTTGTCTTGCACCCCGTTCAGTCGCAGGTGCCAAGAAAGACCGTGCGGAGCAACGTGCGGCACGCCACCGCTGGACCGCATGACGGCGGCGCACTTCATGAGGGAAGGTGATCACCTTGCGCCCTCGTGACATGCCCGATGCCTGAACGGCGGAAAGCCGTTCGGCGCCACGAACGCCCCCGTGCGTCCGGCTGAAGCCTGCACGACGGGATGCGGTTCCGGACGCTATGGGTCGCGCCTCCGGTCAGCGTTGTCGACCCGCCGTTCGGAATTACCTCGCCCGGGCATGGGACGAGCCCCCGGCCTGGTCGAAGGCGAGGGCTCGCAGGGTTGAGCGGGGGAGTCAGGCGAGGTCGTGCTCGTTGTCCTTGACCGATCGGGTGAAGGCGGCCCAGGCGGCAACGCTGAACGTCAGTTTCGGCCCCTCCGGATCCTTCGAGTCCCGAACCCCGACCACAGGCGGCAGGTCCGCCACCTCCACACACTCGCCACCAGAATGATCGCTGTAGCTGCTCCTGCGCCACAGTTCCGCTACTTCGATACAGTCGCCGCCCTCATGGCCACTGTGGCTGCTCTTGCGCCAGTGAAAGCTGGGCATGTTCGTCATAGGCTCTCCATCACCGTCTTGATCAAGACTCGCGACTCTGGGACTGGAAGCGCGTAGCCTCTGAGTAGATCCCAGCGTACGAGTTTGTCTCTGATCCGTGCAGGGCGCTCGATCAAGAGCCCCTCTCCTGCCGACTCAGTGTAAGCAAGGTCGGGTTCATCTTCGAAGCCCAAGATGGTGAAGCTCCCTCCGAGTCCGGCGTGATACCCGGCGCTCATAGGCACGATCTGAAGCATGGTGTTGACCCGCTCGGAGACTTCAAGTAGGTAAGTGAGCTGCTCGCGCATAATTTCTGGGCCTCCAACTGTGCGTCGAAGTACGGTCTCGTCTAGGACGACCCAGGTATGTGGGGCAATTGCGCGCTCCAGTACAGCCTTCCTTTCCATGCGATTCGCGACGAGTTCCGCGAGGTTCGTTCCATCGTTGGCCGCGAGGATGGAGCGGGTGTAGTCCTCTGTCTGGAAGAGGCCGCTGACGAGGAGCACACTGAAGATGCGGTACGACGTCGCCTTTCTCTCGTATTGCAGGTATTCAGGGAAGCCCGGCGGTAGGACAAAGTGGACCTCGATGTCCTTGGCGAGTTTCCACAGGCGGTAGAAGTGGCCGCCCGTCTCAAAGTAGGTGTCGAGGTCGTGGGCGCTCTGCTCGGAGACCTTGCGTCCACTCTCCATGGTGCTGATCCACTGGGGGTGCACCCGAGCGCGTCCGCTAGTTGCTTGCCTGTAAGTCCCGCCTGCTCGCGCATGCGGCGGAGTTCGCTGCCGAAGAAGATGCGGGCCCGATTGTCGCTCATGGGAAGCCTCCGGGGAGTTAATCAGGGGCGGGGGTTGAGTTGATCTCGATCGGGATTGATCGGGGGTGCGGTGAGGTCGCTACCGCACTTTTACCCGCCCTGTGAGTCTGGTCGCAAGTGTTTTCGACGCGGAAACGGGCGGGGAGGATTCGAGATGTCCAGGTCGTCGGAATCGAATGGCTTTGCGGCCGGGTTAATACCCCTAATGTCTGATTGGCGGCCCGAGTTTTCGCTGGACGGGCTGGTCGCGCGGCGACACGCCAAGCTGAGCCCTTACCAGCTCCTTAACGGGTGCATAGGGGAGGTCCAAGCGCGGGACGAGGGCGAACTGTGGTTGCTCTGCGACGCCCAGACGCGCCTCTTGGAACGAATCGCACTCGCGGAGGTCCTGAGGGGGCGGACGTGAGCGTTCCAGAGCACGAGTCCCCGGCAGTCGAGTCGTACGTGCGTCTGCAAGTCCTGGGGATGCACCTCAGGGCGCATGGCTTCACGGTCCATCACGTGGCGGGCGGGCTGGTCGTCCGCAATATGGCGTCCGGTGCGCGAAGCGGCTGCGGGGCCAGAGGGGAGTCCGGCGACACGATCACCTGCCGGCCGCGCGAGGAGGACGAGGGCCGCTACTGGTACTTCACGTCCTGGCGGCAGCCCATCGCCGAGTGCGAGCGCATCACGGACGCCCTCGTAATGATCAAGGGCTACCTGGGAGCGCCGGCGTGAGGGCGGCCGGCGGCGGGCCCCGCCACGACGACACTGCCGCCTACCTCGCCGCGTTGAGGCGTGAGTTCCCGACGTTCGGCATCGTCGCCGACCCGGAGCGTCCCATCTGGATGGCGGTCCGGGGCGACGATCTCTTCATCCGGGCCACCGACGGCCACGTGCTCCGCCAGAGACTCCTGGAGATCGCGAACCGGTGAACCCCGCCCGCGCGCCGTCGGCGCGTTGAGGCCGCTCGCACCCGACCGAGAGCCGCCGCCGCACCCAGCGGCGGCAGCTCCATAGTTTATCGACCAGTTTTGTTGATTATTTGGCGGCGCTCCGTACGGTCCCTCTTGCCGGTTCGCGGAACCGGTGGCCGAACGCTCTCAGAGCTCGGGCCACCGGTTCGTGGAACCGGTGGCCCGTCGCTCGCGGAGCGGTCGGCCTCTCGCAAACAGAGGGGCACGACCATGTCCTTTTCACCCGACCTTTCCCGGCGGCTCAGCGGGGGAGGGTTCATCCTGGCCGGCGTCACGCTGGTCGCCATCGGCTACGGTTTCACGACCGGCCGGAACGCGCTGGAGGTGGGGGCCCCGCTGCAGGCGGTCGGTTCCATCGCCTTCTGCGTGATCACGCTGCTCACCAAGCGGAACCCGTTCAGGCGCTACCCCCGCGTCATGTGGCTGTGGATCTCCCTCCTCGCGGTGGGGAACGCGGCCGTCGCGTGCCTCTACCCGTTCGCCGTCGACCGGCTGACGCTGGGGACCGTGGCCGCCGTCGTCCAGATCGGCTACTACTCGGTGGGCCTCAGGGAGATCTGGCGCCTGAGGGCCACCTCGTGGGGATTCCAGAACCTGACCGGGCGCCTGCTCCTGGTCGGCGGAGTCGTCATGCTCAACCGGCCCTCGCCGGGTGAACTCGTGGGGATGCTGGGCGCTCTGCTCTGCGCGCTCGGCGTCTGGAACACGCTCACCATGCTGGGGCAGATGAGGAAGCACGCCCTGGAGGACCAGGGCGCCGCGGTCGCCAACCTGCTCGCGACGCTGCTGCTCTTCCCGGTGGTGTTCGCGGTTCGGGGACGCGGATGGATGTCCTGGGACCTCCTCTCCGTCGCCGCTCCGGCGGGCCTGCTCACGCTGGCGGTGCCGATCCTGCTCACCAACGCCGCGCTTCGCCGTACCTCGAAGAGCGACGTGGGGATCGCGCAGTCCTTCTCGGCGCCGATCAACGCCCTGGTGGCGCTGGCCGGCAGCACGCTGGGGCTGCTCGACTCCGACCAGCGGCTCCACCTCTTCCCGGGGTGGGCCGCCATCGCCCTGATCACCTTCGTCGCGATCAGGATGTCCTTGCTCCGCAAGCCCGCCGACGGCGAGGTTCGGGCCAGGGCGCAGTCGAGCGGCGCCTGACAGCGCCGCTGAACCCGCAACGGCGGAAAGGGGCCGACCCTTTCCGCCGTTGTATCCCTGCCCGCGGGCAGGCGGCGAAGACGGCGGCGCGGTACCATCTCGCCTTTATTGCATTCGCTGCCAATACTTGCGGGTGTGACGGCGGGGACAGTAGTTTCGTCGGGCGAGCGGAGCCTTGGGCCGGGCGTGGCCCGAGAGCGGCTGGGGAGTCATGAAGAAGCGTACCGACAGGAAGATCGCCATCGCGGGCACCGCGGCGGCGGCCGTGCTGCTGCCCGCCGTCATGGTCGGCCTCGCGCAGGCCGGCGTGGGGGTCCCGAAGAGCAGGTCGGAGGCCAGCGGGAACTCCAAGCCGATCCCCTCGTTCGGTCCCCCGACGCAGCAGTCGGCCCCCGGCGCGACGTCCGCGTCCCCGAAGAAGTCGCCGGGTGCGTCGAAGCTGCCCAGCATCCCGCTGAACAGCAACCCGTTCGGCACCGGCGGGGGGACGCCGAGCCCGAGCGACCCCGACAGCAACACCGGCAACCACGGCAAGAAGCCGCAGATGCCCTCGGGTGCCGCGTCGGGCAAGTACGCCAAGGCCCCCGACGGGGCCGCCATCACCGGCGTGAAGAAGGTCAGCTCGCGGATCTTCGACGTCTCGATCGCCTCCCCGGCGCTGGGCGCCGAGGTGAAGACCCGCGTGATGGTCCCGAAGAGCTGGAAGGCCGGAGCCACCAAGACGTGGCCGGTCGTGTACGCCTACCACGGCGGCCAGAACAACTACCAGTCCTGGACCAAGGACTCCAACATCGAGCAGATCATCGGTCCGTACGACGCGATGGTCGTCATGCCCGAGGGCGGCTGGAACGGGTCCTACACCAACTGGTACAACGGCGGGAAGGGCGGCATCCCCGAGTGGGAGACCTTCCACATCGGCGAGGTCATCCCGCTGATGGAGCGCAACTTCCACGCCGGGTCGATGCGCGCCGCGATCGGCCTGTCGTCCGGCGGGCAGGGCGCCATCACCTACGCCGAGCGGCACCGCCTGTTCAAGTTCGCCGCCTCCTACAGCGGCGCCCTCAACATCACCGCGCCCGGCATGCCGGTCATCCTGACGTCCATGAACCGGGAGGCGGGCACCGCGATCTGGGGCGACCCGGTCACCGCGCGGGCGAACTGGCGGGCGCACGACGCGACCGTCATGGTGTCCAAGCTGAAGGGCGTCGGCGTCTACGTCTCGTCCGGCAACGGGCAGCCCGGCCCCTACGACAAGGCCGACACCCCGCCCCACGACGCGGGCCGGATCGGCGAGCAGCTCGCCGGCACGATGAACGAGAACTTCGTCGCCGCCGCGAAGAAGGCCGGCGTGCCGGTCCACGCCAACCTGTACGGGCCCGGCATGCACAACTGGAAGTACTGGCGCGTCGAGCTGACCCGCAGCTGGCCGACCATCGCCAACTCCATCGGCGCCCGCAAGTCCTGACCGCGCGCCCGGCGGCCCCGGTGACCGCGCCGTGAAGGGGTTCGCCCGGCGGGAGTTCCAGCTCGTCCTGCTGCGCCGGATGGCCGACTACCAGCCCGGCCTGGTCGAGGACGCGGTGCGCTCGCTCGGCGCGTCCCGCACCGAGATGCGCGAGGTCAACGCCCGGTGGCAGCGCATCCTGCGGTCCCGGACGTTCCCGCGCGGGCGCCGCCGGTACGAGGCCGTCCTCGGCCCGCCCGCCGCCGTCGAGGAGCGCCCCGTCGGCGACGTCTCCTGCGAGGTGGCGTGGTGGCCGCCGCTCTCCCTGTGGCCCGGCCTGCGCTTCGAGATCATGATGGGGCCGGACGGCTCGGTCATGCAGGAGTGGCTCGTCCGCGACGACGGGGTGCCGGTGCCGCCGCTGGAGACCGTCGACGACCTCGTCCCGTGGTCGTGCGTCGTCGGCGACGTGGACGAGCGCTTCGGCGCGGTGGCGCACCAGGACGGCGAGGTACCGAGCCGCTGGCACGCGACGTTCGAGGGGCCGGACGGCACCGCCTACGCGGCGCACTTCGTCTGGGGCCTCCTCCAGACCGTCGAGAGCGTCTGAATCGGATCAGGGCGCCGGGCGCTTTGCCGACATTGTGTTGATTTGGGGTTTTATGCCCCAGGACATTGCCTGCCCGTCCCTACGGTGGGGGTCATGCGTGCTTCGAATGGTCTGCTATGCCCGAGGTGACCGCATACGCCCCCGGATTTCCGACTTGGGCCGAACTGGCCACCCCGGACGTACGCGCGTCCCAGCGGTTCTACACCGAGTTGTTCGGCTGGTATGCCTACTCTCTCGCGGGTGGCCTCGGGGGCTACCACATCTTCACCCTGGGCGACGTCCAGGGACCGGAGGTCGCGGGCATGCAGCAGCTCGAGGACGACTCGATCGAGCCGACCTGGACGTGCTACTTCCGGACCGACGACATCCGGGCCACCCTGGACACCGTGCGCGCCATGGGCGGGCACGAGCTGAGCGAGCCCACCGACATCGCCAACCTCGGGCGGATGGCCCACTGCGCCGACCCCGAGGGCGCCGACTTCGCCCTGTGGTCCCCGTACGACTTCGAGGGCGCGGGCGTCGTGGACGAGCCGTCCGCGATGTGCTGGATGGAGCTGGCCAGCCGCGACACCGACGGCGCCCGCCGCTTCTACGGGGAGGTCTTCGGCTGGACGGCCGTCGACCGCTCCTACTACGCGCCCGACTACACCAACTGGAAGGTCGGCGACTGGTCCGTGGCGGGCATGGTGCCGCTGGGGGAGTGGTGGCCGGCCGAGTTCGAACCCCACTGGATCCCCTACTTCTGGGTCTCCGACTGCGACGCCACCGCCGCGCGGGCGGCCGAGCTGGGGGCGGTCGTCCACGTGCCGCCGATCGACATCAAGCCCGGCCGCTTCGCCGTCATGACCGATCCGTGCGGGGCGCGCCTGGCCGTCCTCACCCCGGCCGGCGGCTCGCGGGGCGGCAGCCGCCCCCACGGGTGACGCGGCGCCGGGGGTGGCGAGGCCCGGCGGGCGCGGTCCCGAGGAGCCCGGGTCCCGCCGCCTGCGGGTGAGACGCGAGTCTTGGGGTGCTATTGGGGTTTCGCGTCATCGGGGGTTGCGCGCGCGTTCCTAGCGTGGAGGCATGCGAGCTGCAAGGATCCGGCGATGCTCGAGGTGATCTGATGCCCGAGAAGAACGGGATCGCCCCCGGCCATCCGTCGTGGGCCGAACTCGCGAGCCCGGATCCGGAGGTGTCCAAGCGGTTCTACGAGGGGCTGTTCGGCTGGTCCTCCTACACGCTGACCACCGACATCGGCGACTACGAGGTCTTCACCCTGGGCGGCGTCCAGGGACCAGAGGCCGCCGGGATGCAGACGCTCCTCGACGACACCGAACGCGGATCCTGGACGTGCTACTTCCGCAGCGACGACATCGATTCCACCGTCGCCGCCGTGCGCGAGGCGGGGGGCCTGGAAGTGGTGGAGCCGACCGAGGTCGCCGACCTCGGCCGGATGGCCCTGTGCTCGGACCCGGAGGGCGCCGAATTCGCGCTCTGGTACCCCTACAACCTCAAGGGCGTCGGGGTCGTGGACGAGCCGGCCGCGATGTGCTGGGTCGAGCTGGCCTGCCACGACACCGAGGGCGCCCGCCGCTTCTACGGGCACGTCTTCGGCTGGCGGCCCGTCGACCGCGACTTCTACTACGAGTCCGTCTACACGCAGTGGAAGGTCGGCGAGTCGTCGGTGGCGGGCATGGTCTCGATCGACGAGCTGGGGCCGCCCGGGCTCCGCGCGCGGTGGACCCCGTACTTCTACGTCTCCGACTGCGACGCGGCCGCGGCCAGGGCCACCGAGCTGGGCGCCCGCGTCCACATCGCGCCGACCGACATCAAGCCCGGCCGCTTCGCCATCCTCAGCGACCCGACCGGCGCCTGCGTGGCCCTCTTCGCCCCAACGGTCGACCTTCAGGCCGAGCGCGTGCGCCCCTGACGTCCTCCGGCGCGGTCAGCGGCCGAGGGACTCGGGACCGGGGGAGCCGGGACGGGGCGTGGACAGCACGTCGCTGGAGTGGAGGCGGCCCATGAGCATCAGGACGAGTTCGTCGATGACCTCGTCGAGGGTGGCGTCGACCCAGCCGGCGCTCCAGTCGTGCAGGAGGCCGTTGACGCTGCCGATGAAGGCGGTCGCGGCGATCCGGTAGTCCCGGTCGGCGATCTCGCCGCGCTCGGCCGCGGCGGCGGCCTCGGCGCAGATGTAGTCGACCCAGCGGGCGCGGCGGGTGAGCCGCTGGCGGTCCAGCCGGGGGCTCACGCCGATGATCTCGACGAACGCGATCCGGATGCGGGCCCGGTCGCCGGTGATGCTGGCCGCGTACGCGCGGAACAGCCGGGCCGTGCGCTCGGGGAGCCGGAGGCCCTCCACGGACGGCAGGGCGGCGAGGACGTCCCGCTCGGCCAGGTCGTTGACCTCCAGGTGCAGTTCGGCGAGGAGGTCCTCCAGCGTGCTGAACTCCTCGTAGAACTGGCGGGTGGACAGCCCGGCGGCCTCGCTGAGCGCCGCCACCGTGGTGCCGCGGTAGCCGGGGCCGCGGCCGAACATCTCCAGCCCCGCGTCGAGGAACCGGCGGCGCCGCTCCGCGCGCCGCTCGGCCGCCGTCCGGCCCCCGTACCTGCCGGTCGGTGTCGCGCGCCTGCCCGCCACGTGGCTCCCTCCCTACGTTCGGACGGCATTTTCCCGCAATCCAGTCTTGTGTCACACATCACCCCCCTCCGTCTCACTCACCGGGACGGGCGGAGGCGGGCGGCGCGCCCGGCCTCCCCGCCACCTCGGCCGTGATTCGAAGTGCGGAGGACGGGAACCGCGACCCGGTGCGGTTTGGTGGCCTACACGCTGCCGCGCCTCGCCGACGTCGCGCTCGGCCTCGTCGTCGGCCTCGGCGTGAACGCGGTGGTCTTCCCGCCCCTGTACCTGCGACCCCAGAAGGAGCTGCTGCGCCTGAGCCGCCTCCTCCTGGACGACCTCCGCGCCCGCCGTGCCTAGCGCCCGCCGGCTCGCCCCGGCCGGCCGCCGCGGCGGGTCGCGGCTCCCGGCCGTAAAACCCTTCGCGCCGGCCCTCCCGCGGCGGTTACGGTCGGCAGGCCGCGCGGCACGATCATGTCCGGCGGCGGTCGTCATCTTCAGAGAACGGGAGGATTCCCGATGACCACCACAGCCCTTGCTCTGACCAAGGTCCGCAACATCGGGATCATGGCGCACATCGACGCCGGTAAGACGACGACCGCCGAGCGGATCCTCTTCTACACCGGTGTCTCGCACCGGATCGGCGAGGTGCACGACGGCGACACCGCGCTCGACTTCACCAAACAGGAGCGCGACCGGGGCATCACGATCACGTCCGCGGCGACGACCTGCCGCTGGACCGTCGAGGACGCCGCGGGCGGCGAGCACACGATCAACCTGATCGACACGCCGGGGCACGTCGACTTCACCATCGAGGTCGAACGCTGCCTGCGCGTGCTCGACGGCGCCGTGGCCGTGTTCGACGGCGTGGCGGGGGTCGAGCCGCAGTCGGAGACGGTGTGGCGCCAGGCCGACCGCTACGGCGTGCCGCGGATCTGCTTCGTCAACAAGCTCGACCGCGCGGGCGCCGACTTCGCGCGCTGCGTGGAGATGATCCGCGAGCGGCTCGGCGCCGTCCCGCTGGTCGTGCAGCTGCCCATCGGCACCGAGGCCGGGTTCGAGGGCGTCGTCGACCTCGTGTCCGGGCGGGCGCACGTCTGGCCCGAGGGCCGGCACGCCGTCGTGGACGTCCCGTCCGGCATGGCCGAGGACGTCCGGCGATGGCGCGGCAGGCTCATCGAGGCGGTCGCCGAGCACGACGAGGAGGTCATGGCGCTGTACGTGGGCGGTGCGGAGCCGTCGCAGGAGCGCCTGCACGCGGCGATCCGCCGGCTCACGGTCGCTTCCGCGGCGACGCCGGTGCTGTGCGGCAGCGCGTTCCGCAACAAGGGCGTCGAGCCCCTGCTGGACGCGGTGGTGCGGTACCTGCCGTCGCCGCTCGACGCCGCGCCGCAGGTCGGCGACGCGCCGGAAGCGGCACTGGAGGAGGCGCCGCTCTCCGCCCTCGCGTTCAAGATCATGAGCGACCGGCACCTCGGCCGGCTCACCTTCGTCCGGATCTACACCGGGCGGCTGGCGGCGGGCGCGAGCGTGTTCAACAGCGTCAAGGAGCGCAAGGAGCGGATCGGCAAGGTCTACCGCGTGCACGCCGACCGGCGCGAGGAGATCGCGTCGGCGGGCGCGGGCGACATCGTCGCGGTGATGGGGCTGAAGCAGACCACCACCGGCGAGACGCTCTGCGACGCCGCGCACCCGGTGGTCCTGGAGTCCATGGACTTCCCGGACCCGGTCATCGAGGTCGCGATCGAGCCGCGGTCCAAGGCCGACCGGGAGAGGCTGAGCACCGCGATCCAGCGGCTCTCGGAGGAGGATCCGTCCTTCCAGGTCCACGACGAGGACGGGCAGACCGTCATCGGCGGCATGGGCGAGCTCCACCTGGAGATCCTCGTCGACCGCATGAGGGAGGTGTTCGATGTCGAGGCCAACGTCGGGCGGCCGCGCGTGGCCTACCGCGAGACGATCCGCGCGGCGGTGGAGAGGGTCGAGCTCACGCACCGCAAGCAGTCGGGAGGCAAGGGCCAGTTCGCGAAGGTCCTGATCTCCGTCGAGCCCATCGAGGACGGGTACGAGTTCGTCAACCGGGTCACCGGCGGGCGGATCCCGAAGGAGTTCATCCCCTCGGTGGACGCGGGCTGCCAGGACGCGATGAGCACCGGCGTCCTCGCCGGGTACGAGATGACGGGCGTGCGGGTCACGCTGCTGGACGGCGACTTCCATCCCGTCGACTCGTCCGAGCTCGCCTTCAGGATCGCCGGTTCGCTGGCGTTCGGGGAGGCCGTGCGGCGCGCGTCCCCGGTGCTGCTCGAACCGGTGATGACCGTCGAGGCCACCGCCCCCGAGGAGCACCTGGGCGCGGTGATCGGCGACCTCAACGCACGCCGCGGCCGGATCGAGGGGACGGGCGAGCGCGCCGGGGCCCGGGTGGTGCACGCGCTCGTCCCGCTGTCGGAGATGTTCGGCTATGTCGGGCATCTGCGCGGCATGACGTCGGGCCGCGGCGTGTTCACCATGCAGTTCGCCGCGTACGCGGAGGTCCCGGCCTCCGTCGCCCGGACCCTCGTCCCGGGCTGACATGACGTGAAGGGGCCCGGCTCTCGCCGGGCCCCTTCACCCTCTCTCAGGAGCCCGAAGCGGCCGCCGCCGGCTCGCGGCGGCGGCTCGCCAGCACCGCGTCCAGCGACCAGGCGCCCGGCCCGAGCACCGCGACCAGCAGGAACGCCCAGCAGAACATCGCCGCGCTCTCGCCGCCGTTGCGCAGCGGCAGCAGCGCGTGCGGCTGGTGGACGGTGAAGTACGCGTACGCCATCGAACCGGACGCGAGGACGGCCGCCGGCCGCGTGCACAGCCCCGCCAGCACCAGCGCGCCGCAGACGAGCTGGATGAGCGCGGCCCACCAGCCCGGCCAGGCGGCGAGCTCGACCGCGTGCCCGCTGCCCCGGTTCCCGCCGAGCACCCCGAACAGCGACGCCGCGCCATGGCACAGGAACAGCAGGCCCACGACCGCGCGGAACAGCGAGAGCACCGGTTCGGCCAGTCGGTCCACGGGGATCATCCTGCGGTCACCCAGGCGTGCATGATGCCCATGACGTCCTCGAAGCCCTCGTCGGACGCCCTGTACGACGCGGTGATCTTCAACGTGTCACCGAGTTCGATGCGGTCGATGGGGGAGCCGCCGCACGACGGCATGTCCGACACCTCGGTCATGCCGTGGTGGTCGACGAACTCCGGCGTGCCGCCCTCCTCGGCCTCGCTGCGGCACAGCAGCCGCCCGGTGGTGACGTCCTCTGTCTGCACGGCGATTCCGCCGTGGTGCAGGTGCCCGCGGATGTGCACGACGTCGCCGGACACGGTGGAGCGCCACGTCCTGGACTTCTCGCTCTGCCGACCGGCCGGGGCGTCCCAGGTGGAGTCGGCGCAGCCGCCGGCGTCCAGCCACAGCGGGACGACCGGCCTGATGTGCGAGCCGAGCACCGGCTGGTAGGTGAAGGTGAACTGGACGTAGACCGTCTTCTCCTCGTGCGCGTGGTTCATCAGGTCGGCGAGGAGCGTCCAGCGGTCGAGGGGCGCCATCCGGAACCCGTAGCCGGCCGGGAAGACGCTCTCCATCCGCTCGTTGCCCGAGGCGAGGACGCGCCGGGGCCCGCCGCAGACGGTGTCCCACGCCGCCGAATTGAAGATCACCGCGTGGTGCAGCATCGGCCCGGTGTTGATGTTGGCGTTGCTTCCGTCGGCGTAGACGAGATTCGGCTTGAATCCCGTGACGAAGCAGCTCCCGCACGGCTTCGCCACGTCCAGGGCGACCTGGTTCGGCAGTTCGCCGTGCTCGCCGTTCGCTGCTTTGGGAATGGTGTAGGGGCCGTACCGCAGGGTGACGGTCTGCGGCTGCGCGACCTGTTCGGGCGGTGCCGCCTGCGCGGAGGCGGGGAGCAGCAGGGCGCCGGTGAGCAGCGCGAGGGCGCCGAGAAGCGCGAGGAGCGTTCTTCGGGACAAGGCGTGTCCTCCTTGGGGAGCAGCGCCGAGCGGGAACTGCGGCGCATTTTCTGCATGCGGCGGCCGACCGGTGATGGAATGGATTCCGCGTCCTTGCGGGAAAGACCGTCCGCGACGCCCACACAGTGAACTCCGCCCCGTGCGAAGTCAATTGTGCCGGGACACAGGGGCTCCGATCATCGAGATGAGCAGTGATTTCGCGGAACGGTGGGGACGGAGACCGGCGATTTCGCCGATCCCCTCGCCGACCCTCCCGCCGATGTGCGCCGCGCGGGTGTGGAGACCGCGAACCCGGGCATGTGGCCGAGGCCCGCACGCGGGACCGCCCGCCCCACTAGTCTCAGCCGGGGCGGGACGCCGGGTCCCGCCGTCCATGAGGAGGAGTCCGCAAGGTGTTCGAGTCGGTGCTCGTGGCGAACCGCGGCGAGATCGCCGGGCGGATCGTGCACACCGCCCGCGCGATGGGGCTCAAGGCCATCGCGGTGTACTCCGAGGCCGACGAGGGGCTGCCCTTCGTCGCCGAGGCGGACGAGGCCGTCCTGATCGGGCCCGCCGAGCCGGCGGGCAGCTACCTGAACGCCGCCGCGATCCTGGAGGCCGCCCAGCGGACCAACGCGCAGGCCGTCCACCCCGGCTGCGGGTTCCTCGCCGACGACGCCGCGTTCGCCCGCCGGGTCGCCGAGCACGACCTGGTCTGGGTCGGCGCGCCGCCGATGGCCATCGCCCGGACGGGCGACAAGATCAACTCCCGGAACCTGATGAAGGAGGCGGGCGTGCCCGTCGCCCCCGGCGCGTGGGAGCCCGTCCCCGACGCGGCCACGGCGGTCGAGGAGGCCGAGCGCATCGGCTACCCCGTCATGGTGAAGCCCGCCGCGGGCGGCGGCGGCATCGGCATGGCGGCGGTCCACGACGAGACGTCGCTGCGCAAGGCGTACGAGGAGGCCCGCGGCGCCGCCGAACGCGTCTTCGGCCGGGGCGACATCCTGCTGGAGCGGTACGTGGAGGGCGCCCGCCACGTCGAGGTGCAGATCCTCGGCCTCGCCGACGGCACGGTGATCGCGCTGGGCGAGCGCGACTGCTCTGTCCAGCGCCGCTACCAGAAGGTCGTGGAGGAGTCCCCGTCCCCGGGCGTCACCCCGGCGCTGCGCGAGCGGATGCTGGCCGCCGCCGTCAGCGCGGGCGATGCCGTCGGGCTCCGGGGCGCGGGCACCGTCGAGTTCATGGTCGACCCCGGCGCGCGGGAGTTCTACTTCCTGGAACTGGACACCCGCCTCCAGGTCGAGCACCTGGTCACCGAGATGGTCACCGGCATCGACCTCGTCGAGCAGCAGTTCAGGATCGCCGCCGGCGCGCCCGTCTCGTTCACCCCGGCCTCGACCACCGGCGCCGCACCGCGAGGGCACGCCATCGAGTTCGGCGTCCACGCCGAGGACCCGTGGCGCTTCATGCCCGGCACCGGCGAGATCACCGTGTGGGAGGAGCCCGTCGGCGACGGCATCCGCATCGACGCGGGGTACGCCGAGGGCAACACCGTCACCCGCCACTACGACCCGCTGCTGGCCAAGCTGTGCGTCCACGGCGACGACCGGGGCCACGCGCTGGCCCGCGCCCGCGCCGCCCTCGACGCGTTCCACATCGAGGGCCCCCCGACGAACCTGCCCTTCCTGCGCGAGCTGCTCGACCGTCCGGAGTTCGCGGACGGCACCTACGACACCGGGCTGGTCGCGCGCATGCGCCGCCCGCAGACCCCCTGAGCGCCCGCCCCCGGCGCCCGTCGTAGAGTGACGCCGTGTACTGCGACCGCTGCGGCGAGCCCGCCGAGGGCGACCACGCCTCCTGCCGGACCGCCCGCCGGATGGAACCGCCCCGCTACTGCGCCCACTGCCGCCGCCGCCTGATCGTCCAGGTGACCCCCACCGGCTGGACCGCCCACTGCTCCCAACACGGCCCCCTGCAACCCGCGTCCTAGAAGGCCAGGGCGTAGGTGAGCAGGGTCATGCCGGGGGCCGGGGCCCAGTCATGGTCGGGGGTGCGGGTGAAGCCCATTTTCTCGTACATGCGCTGGGCGGGCTCCATGTTGGGCTGCGTCGACAGGCGCAGGCCCGAGAGGCCGGACGCGCGGGCGCGGCCGACGCAGGCGCGGACCATGGCGGGGCCGGCGCCCCTGCCGCGGGCCTTCTCCAGGACGGCGAGCATGCGGATCTCGGCCTCGCCGGGTCCGGCCAGCTCCGCGTAGGGGCTGCCGGGCGGGCAGTACGCGACGGCGCCGGCGATCTCCCCGGCGTCCTCGGCGACGAGGAGCACGGCCTTCGCGGCCCGGTCGGCGGCGTCGCGCAGCTTCTTCACGTACGAGGACTCAGGGCTGACCAGGCCGCCGCGCACGTAGACCTCCACGGTCAGCTCGCCGACGAGGTCGTACTCGTCCGGGCGGGCCGTCCGCACGATCACCTGACGTCCCGGCAGGCCGACTCGTCGGGGAGGAGGGGGCGCAGGCGGACCGAGTAGGTCTGGCCGCCGCTGCGCCACGCGGTGTCGGGGCTCATGGCGGGGACCTTACCGGCCGGGGCCTCGGTGCAGACCGCCCCGCCCACCTCGACGCCCTTGCCGAGCGGTTCCAGCGGCCACGTCTTGACGGCGCCTCCGGCCGGTGGCCCGGCGAGCACGGCCGTCCTCTCCGGCTTGTACGGCCCGGGCTTCCCGGCCAGGTCGGACGCGGGCCAGGTCGCGGGGTCGAGCCGCTTCAGGAACCGCCCCTCCGGGCCCGCCTGCGCCTCGGGCCGGACGATCCGGGTCGTCGCGCCGTCCATGGTGACGGTGATCGTGAACGCGTCCGCGACGCCGTCGTCGGAGCCGACCGTGTGCGAGCGGGCGAGGCCTGCCGCGCGGGCGTCGCCCAGGAGGCGCCGCAGCGCCTCGGGCCTCAGGCGGTACTCGGTCGGCACGCCCTGGGCCGGGGCCACGGCGCGGCCCGAGGCGTAGAGGGAGAGGTCGGGGAGGCTTCCGGGGCCGCCGAGACCGGCGACGCCGCCGGTCTTGCGCCAGCGCAGGACGAGCTTCTCGCTCCCCGGGGTGCCGTTGACCGGGGACGAGGACGTGGAGGGCGCGGGGGAGGGCGCGGTGGTGCTGGAGCCGTCGCCGCAGGCGGCCAGGGCGGTGCAGGCGGTCAGGGCCGCGCACGCGAGTGCCGGCGCCCGGTGGGAGCGTGTGTACGGACCGGCCATGACGGTGGGACGCTCGGCGGCCCGCCCCGGTTCCGGCCGATACAAGAACTTCCGCCGGAAGTCTGTGGGGTCCGGCGACGGGCCGGATCCGTGCCCGCGCTAGTGTGCCGAACTGTGAGTGTGCTCGTAGTGACCGGGACCTGCACGGGCGTGGGAAAGACCGTCGTCACCGCGGCCCTGGCCGCGGTCGCCGCCGCCCGCGGCGCGTCGGTCGCCGTCGTCAAACCCGGCCAGACCGGCGTCGGCGCCGGGGAGCCCGGCGACCTCGACGAGGTCCGCCGCCTCGCCGGGATCGACGACGTGCACGAGTGCGCCCGGTTCCCCGACCCGCTGTCGCCCGCCGCCGCGGCCCGCCGCGCGGGGCTGCCGCCCGTGCGCATGCCGGACGTCGCCGAGCGCGTCCGCGACCTGGCCGCCGACCGGCGGCTCGTGCTGGTCGAGGGGGCGGGCGGGCTGCTCGTCCGCTTCGACGAGGAGGGCAGCACCATCGCCGACTTCGCGCGCTGGCTCGGCGCCGCCGTCGTGGTCGTCGCGCGGCCCGACCTCGGCACGCTCAACCACACCGCGCTCACCCTGGAGGCGATGGCGCACCGCGGGGTGCAGCTCGCCGGGGTGGTGATCGGCGCGTGGCCGGACGACCCCGACCTCGCCATGCGCAGCAACATCCGCGACCTGGAGACCATCGCGGCCCGTCCGCTGTCGGGCGCGCTGCCCGCCGGCGCCGGCGCCCTGGACCCGGCGGAGTTCCTCGTGGCCGCGCACCGCGGCCTGGCCCCCGCCTTCGGGGGCGGATTCGACGCCGCCGCCTTCCGCGCCGCCAACGGCCTCGACAAGGAGAACACGTGACGGACATCCTCGACACCGCCCGCCGCCAGGTACTGGACGAGGGCCAAGGCCTGTCCGCCGAGCAGGTCCTGGAGGTGCTGAACCTGCCGGACGACCGGCTCCAGGACCTGCTCGCGCTCGCCCACGACGTCCGGATGCGGTGGTGCGGGCCGGAGGTCGAGGTCGAGGGGATCATCTCGCTGAAGACCGGCGGCTGCCCGGAGGACTGCCACTTCTGCTCGCAGTCCGGCAAGTTCGAGTCGCCCGTCCGGTCGGTGTGGCTGAACATCCCCGAGCTGGTCGAGGCGGCGAAGGAGACCGCCGCGACCGGCGCCACCGAGTTCTGCATCGTGGCCGCCGTGCGCGGGCCGGACGAGCGGCTGATCTCGCAGGTCCGCGAGGGCGTCAAGGCCATCAACGACGCCGTCGAGATCAACATCGCGTGCTCGCTCGGCATGCTCACCCAGGAGCAGGTGGACGAGCTGGCCGCGATGGGCGTCCACCGCTACAACCACAACCTGGAGACGGCCCGCTCCCACTTCCCGAACGTGGTCACCACGCACTCGTGGGAGGAGCGCTGGGAGACCCTCCGCATGGTCAAGGAAGCCGGCATGGAGGTGTGCTGCGGCGGCATCGTCGGCATGGGGGAGAGCGCCGAGCAGCGCGCCGAGTTCGCCGGCCAGCTCGCGGAGCTGGAGCCCGACGAGGTCCCGCTGAACTTCCTCGCGCCGCGCCCCGGCACCCCGTTCGCCGACTACCCGCTGGTCGAGGGCACCGAGGCGCTGAAGACGATCGCCGCGTTCCGCCTGGCCCTGCCCCGCACCATCCTGCGCTACGCCGGCGGCCGGGAGCTGACCCTCGGCGACCTCGGCACCCGCGAGGGCATGCTCGGCGGCATCAACGCCGTCATCGTCGGCAACTACCTCACGACCCTGGGCCGTCCGGCCAGGCAGGACCTGGACCTGCTCACCGAGCTCCAGATGCCGATCAAGGCCCTCAGCAAGACGCTCTGAGGCGCGCGGCGGGTCAGCGGCGCAGGCGGGTGATGAACTTGTACCGGTCGCCCCGGTACAGGGACTGCGCCCACTCGACCGGCTGGCCCGTCGTGTCGAAGGCGTGGCGGGACAGCAGCAGCATCGGCAGGCCGACGTCCACGCCCAGGATCTGGGCGTCGTGCGGGGTGGCGAGGACGGTCTCGATCGTCTCCTCGGCCTCGGTCAGGTGGACGTCGTAGGCGGTGGCGAGCGTCTCGTACAGGGAGTGGTGGCGCGGCAGCTCGCGGCGCAGGCCGGGGAAGCGGCGGGCCGGCAGGTGGGAGGTGTCGATGGACATCGGCTCGCCGTCGGCCAGCCGGAGGCGGTGGATCCGCAGCACCCGGCCGCCGGGGCGGATGCAGAGGAGGTTGGCGAGCCGCTCGTCGGCGCTGACGTAGCCGGCCTCCAGGATGCGGGTCTCAGGGCGCAGGCCGTGGTGCCGCATGTCCTCGGTGTAGCTGACGAGCTGGAGCTCCTGGGCGACCTTCGGCTTGGCGACGAAGGTGCCCTTGCCCTGGATGCGCTGGAGGCGCCCCTCGACCACCAGCTCGGCGAGGGCCTGCCGGACGGTGGTGCGGGACGTCTCGTACTTCTCGGCGAGGGTCCGCTCGGGCGGCAGGGGGCTGCCCGCCGGAAGCGACTGGATCAGCTCGACCAGCAGCTCCTTGAGCTTGTAGTACTTGGGGATCCGGGGCGCCTGGTTCGGGTGGCGCTTACCGATGTCGCCGAGGGAGACCCGGTCGAAGCCGTGCTCGAACCCGCCCCCGTGCCGGGGCCCGCCCCTGACCTCCGTCACGGCATCTCCTCACGTTCATCACCGGTTTCCCCGATGTTATGGGTGAAGACTACGACCGGTAGAAGATGCGATTTCCGCCAGGGCCGCCCGCAATCGTGTGAGGTCCGACTCGTCCAGCGTGGCGCGTGCGGTGAGGCGCAGGCACGCGCGGCCCTTGGGGACCGAGGGCGGGCGGAAGCAGCCGACGCGGAGGCCGTGCTCAGCGCAGATCTCGGCGGCCCGCACCGCGGCGCGCGGCTCGCCGAGGAACACCGGGACCACGGCGGCCGCGGGCTCGGCCGTTTCCAGGCCGGAACCGGCCGCCAGGTTTGAGATCGCGAGCGCCCGTTCGCGGGCGCGGCCGGGCAGGCCGGGATCGGATCCGAGGACGTCCAGCGCGGCGAGGGCGGCGCCCACGGCAGGCGGGTTCAGGCCGGTGTCGAAGATGAACGACCTTCCGGTGTCGACCAGCGTGTCGATCACCTCCGGGGCGCCGAGGACCGCCCCGCCCTGCGACGCCAGGGACTTCGACAGCGTGAGGGTGAGGACCACGTCGGGCTCGCCCGCGAGTCCGGCGGCGTGCGCGGCGCCCCGGCCCCCGTCGCCGACGACGCCGAGCGCGTGCGCCTCGTCGATCACCAGCAGCGCGCCGTGCGCCCGGGCGGCGGCGTGCAGCGCGCCCAGCGGCGCGAGGTCGCCGTCCACGGAGAACACCGCGTCGGTGACGACGACGGCGTGGTCCTCCTCGCGCTCGGCGAGGGCCTGCTCGGCGGCGGCCGCGTCCCGGTGCGGGACGATCACGACGCGGGACCGCGACAGCCGGCACGCGTCCACGATGGAGGCGTGGTTGACCTGGTCGGACACCACGAGCGTGTCGGGCCCGGCGAGCGCGGTGACGGCGCCGAGGTTGGCGAGGAAGCCGGAGGAGAACACCAGCCCGGCGGCGCTGCCGGTGAACGCGGCGAGCCGCCGGTCCAGCTCGGCGTGCAGCTCCGTCGTCCCGGTGACCAGGCGCGAGCCGGTGGAGCCCGTGCCCCACTCCCGCGCCGCGGCGACGGCGCCCTCGACGAGGCGCGGGTCGCCGGACAGCCCGAGGTAGTCGTTGGAGGCCAGGTCGGTGAGCCCGCCCTGACGGGGGCGCAGCGATCGGCGCAGCCCGGCGGCGGCGCGCCGTCCGGCCGCGTCCCGGAGCCTCGCGAGGGGGTCTCGTACTGCGGTCATGCCGGGCATACTGCCAGGTGGCCCAGGGGGCGGGACCACCTGCCCCGGCACAGAAGACCATCGGCGATGATGGTCGTGTGCCTACCTTGACCGACCTGGTCCGCGATCACACCGACCTCACCGACACCGATCTGGAGTGGCTCCACGCGCTGGTCTCCGACTGGCAGCTCCTGGCCGACCTGTCGTTCGCGGACCTGCTGCTGTGGGTGCCGCTGCGGTCGGCGGAGGCGCTTCCCGCCGACGGGCCGTCCCGCGCGGGCCGGGGCAGGCCGGGCGCGCTCGACACCGGCGCGGCCGTCCCCGGCTGGGTCGCGATCGCGCAGATGCGGCCGACGACGGGGCCGACCGCCTACCCCGAGGACCTCGTCGGCAAGGTCGTCCGGACGGGACGGCGCGGGCTGATCGACGTGGCGTGGCGGGAGCGCCGGATCGTCCGCGAGGGCGACCCGGAGTGGGGGAGCGGCATCCCCGTCCGGGAGGAGTCGATCCCGGTGCGCCGCGGCGCCAAGATCCTCGGGGTGATCCAGCGCAGCACGAACCTGAGCTCGGCGCGGACCCCGTCCCGGCTGGAGCTGACCTACCTGCAGAGCGCCAGCGACCTCGCCACCATGATCTCCGAGGGCCGGTTCCCGGTGCCGGGCGAGGAGCCGAACATGGTCCGCTCGCCGCGCGTCGGCGACGGCCTGATGCGGCTGGACCGCTCCGGCAAGGTCACCTACGCCAGCCCGAACGCCCAGTCGGCCTACCGGCGGCTCGGCTACCCGACCGACCTGGTCGGCGAGGCGCTCGGGCAGGTCACCGCGGACCTGTGCGACACCGGCGAGCCGATGGAGGAGGCGCTGAGCGTCGTGCTGTCGGGCCGCGCGCCCCGCGAGGTCGAGGTCGAGTCACGCGGGTCGATCATGCAGCTGCGCACGATCCCGCTCGTCGTCGGCGGGACGCGGATCGGCGCCGTCGTGCTGTGCCGGGACGTGACCGAGCTGCGCTGGCGCGACCGGGAGCTGATGACCAAGGACGCCACCATCCGGGAGATCCACCACCGGGTGAAGAACAACCTGCAGACGGTCGCGGCGCTGCTGCGGCTCCAGGCGCGGCGGCTGCGGATCCCGGAGGGCCGGGCCGCGCTGGACGAGGCCGTCCGGCGCGTCGGGTCGATCGCGATCGTCCACGAGACGCTCTCGCACACCCCCGACGAGCTGATCGACTTCGACGACATCGCCGACCGGGTGATCACGATGGCGGGGGAGGTGTCCACCCCGGAGACCAAGGTCACGCCCAAGCGGACGGGCAGCTTCGGTGTCCTGCCCGCCGAGATCGCGACGCCGCTGGCGATGGCGCTCACCGAGCTCCTGCAGAACGCCCTGGAGCACGGCCTGGCGAACCGCTTCGGGACCCTGGAGGTCGTCGCGCACCGCTACGGGGAGGGCGAGGTCGCCCGCGACCAGGGCCGCGTCGCCCTCTGGGGCGAGTGGACCGCGCCCGGCGCGAACGAGCCCCGCGACGCCGGCGAGCCGGCCGAGCCCCCGCCCGGCCGCCGCCTCGTGACGGTCGTCGCGGACGACGGAGTCGGCCTGCCCCCCGACTTCGACATGGAGAGCAGCGACAGCCTCGGCCTCCAGATCGTCCGCACCCTCATCGTCGGCGAACTGGGCGGCCGCCTGGACTTCCGCCCAAGAGAAGGCGGAGGCACCGAAGTAGTAGTGGACATCCCCTTGGACCATCCCCACGGCCCGCGGGCTTGATTGCCCTTCTCTCCTCCGTCGGGCGCATCGCTCCGGCTCGCCTTGGCGGCTCGCTGCGCGATCAGATTCTCGCTTCGCTCGAATCCGCCTTCGGACGCGATCGCGTTCCTTCAGGTCTCCGATGGCTGAGGCGCCGGTTCCGCAAAGTGCAGTAGGTGCCTCAGGGCACCCGAACAGATTGGGTGGTTCGACTTCTGTTAGCGCCTGACGCTGAGGGGGCTGCGGTTGACACGCGCGCGGCGACGCAAGGCGCGGCGCTCGTCTTCGCCCATGCCGCCCCAGACGCCCGATTCCTGGCCGGACTCCAGGGCCCAGCGCAGGCAGGCGTCGCTGACGTCGCAGCGGCGGCATACCTGCTTGGCCTCCTCGATCTGCAGGATCGCGGGGCCGGTGTTGCCGATGGGGAAGAAGAGTTCGGGGTCCACGTCACGGCAGGCTGCGCGGTCGCGCCAGTCCATGCGGTCTCCTTCGTCGGGTGGTGGAGTGACTCCACGCTTGTGAACGGGTTCACATGTTGCGGACGTCCGGGATGGCGATGGCCAGGTCCAGGGGTCGTTGCTCGGCGGCGCCGCGAGCAGGTGACCGGCGGCGTTGGGGTCCCTGTCAGCAGGCGCACTTTGAGCGTTTCAGGAGGGTGCGGGCAGACGCAAGACCTTTGAGAAAGGATTCTCAAAGTATGGGTGTCGCATGTGTCACACCCATCGGTCGGGCGTGTTACGTGGCTCTCACATGTGGGCGGCGGGGTTTAAATGACGATGCGTATCGCCTTCGGGACGGAGCGGAACGTGACCTCCCGCTGCTCCCCGAGGTAGTCGCCGTCCAACTGGAACGCCACGGGGCGGTCGGCGCGCACCGTGACCTCTCCCTCGTCATGCAGGTTGAGGACGTGGCGCCCCTGAACGGGATGGGCGCGCTTGCTCAGCATCTGCGCCAGCGCCCCGAGCGTCGGGGCCAGTTCCAGGGAACGCATCCCGAACACGTCCAGACCGCGCGCGAAGTTCGCCTTCGGACTCGGATTCATCGGCAGCCTGCCCATGAAAGTCCACGGGGACGTATTGGAGATGAACGCCAGGAACAGCCCCGATTTCGGCGGGCGTCCGGGCCTCTCCAAAGTGAGCGCCGGATGGCGCCGATCGGTGCCGGCGAAGAAATGCCGTATCGCGGTCCGCGCGTACAGCGACGGGTCGGCCCGGAAGCCGGCCGCGCGCCGCCGCTCCACCTCGCGGACGACCTCCGCGTCCAGCCCGACCCCCGCGCAGAAGGTGAAGTAGCGCTCGGGGGCGCCGGGATGGCTCGCCGTGCCGAGGCCCACCGTGCGGTGCCGGCCCGCACGCAGCGCCTCCAGGACCGACCGCGTGGCCCCGATCGGGTCGTTCGGCAGGCCGAGGGCGCGGGCGAAAACGTTCGCGCTCCCGCACGGCAGCACCGCGAGCGCGGGCAGGTCGGGGGACGGGCCGTCCGCGAGCACGCCGTTCACGGCCTCGTTCACCGTGCCGTCCCCGCCCAGGGCGATCACGACGTCGTAGCCCTCGACGGCCGCCTGCCGGGCCAGCTCGGTCGCGTGGCCGCGGTGGCCCGTCTCGGCGAGGACGAGGTCGAGGTCACCGGAGAAGGCCCGCACGAGGATGCCGCGGGCCCGCCGGGAGGTGGAGGTCGCCTTGGGGTTGGCGATCAGCATGGCGCGCACGGCGTCAGGGTACCGATCGCTTACGGATGCGTTCACCCGCGGTTTCCCCCGGGGACGAGCCGCGGCACGGGGCGAGTAGGGTTTCGGGGTGTGACCAAGCGTCCCTTCACCGTGCAGGCCGCCGCCGCTCTCGAGGCCGTGGAGGGCGCCGCCGCCGTCGGGTTCGGCGTCTTCACCGGAGTCGAGACCGCCGCGGGCGCCGCCGTCGACCCGGCCAGCGGGATCGGGGTCACCGTCCTCGCCCTCGCCGGCGGCCTCGGCATGCTGGGCTGCGCCCGCGGGCTGCTGCTCGCCGCCCAGTGGAGCCGCGCCCCCGCCGTGCTGACCCAGCTGTTCGCCCTGCCGATCACCTGGTCGCTGTGGCAGAGCGACCGCCTCGAGATCGCCGTCCCGCTGGGCGTGGTCGCGGTCCTCGCGCTGATCGCCGTCCTCAGCCCGCCGAGCACCGCCTGGCTCATCGAGGACCACGACGAGGACGAGGAGCGGCCGGGGGACGACGGGGAACCGCGCGAGGACCCCGGACCCGCGAAGACGACCGGCTCCCCGCACGCGGGCGAGCCGCGCTCCCTCGGGCAGCGCCTCAAGGACCGCCTCAAGGAGCAGCCCACCAAGAACACCCCGAGCTGAGCCGACGCCGAAAGGGCCCTGAGGAACCGTCCTCGGGGCCCTTTCGGCTGTTCACCCGCTACTCGTCCGCGGTCAGACCGTCGCGGAGCTGCGCGAGGGTCCGGGCCAGCAGCCGGGACACGTGCATCTGGGAGATCCCGAGCTCCGCCGCGATCTGCGACTGCGTCATGTTGCCGAAGAAGCGCAGCAGCAGGATCTTCTTCTCGCGGGCCGGGAGCTTCTCCAGCAGCGGCTTGAGGGACTCGCGGTACTCCACGCCCTCCAGCGACTCGTCCACCATGCCGAGCGAGTCGGCCACCGCGGGGGCGTCCTCGTCGCCGGAGTCGGGGGCGTCCAGGGAGACCGTCGAGTAGGCGTTCGCCGACTCCAGGCCCTCCAGCACCTCCTCCTCGCTCATCTGCAGGTGGGCGGCCAGCTCGCTGACGGTCGGGGCGCGGCCCTCCCGCTGGGCGAGATCGCTGATCGCCTTCGTCAGCGACAGCTTCAGCTCCTGGAGCCGCCGCGGCACGCGGACCGCCCAGCCCTTGTCGCGGAAGTGCCGCTTGATCTCACCGACGATCGTCGGGGTGGCGTAGGTGGAGAACTCCACCCCGCGTTCCAGGTCGAACCGGTCGATCGACTTGATCAGCCCGATCGTGGCGACCTGGATCAGATCGTCCAGCCACTCGCCGCGGTTGCGGAAGCGGCGGGCGAGATACTCCACCAGCGGCAGGTGCAGCTCCACGAGCTGGTCGCGGATGCGCTGGCGCTCCGGGTCGCCCTCCGGCAGCTGGGCGAGGCGCTCGAACAGCGCCCGCGCCCTGGCGCGGTCGGGCACGGCGCTCTCCGACCGCTCGGTCGCCGCACCGGCGACCGCGGTCTGCTCCGTCGTCGTCTTCTCCGTCACGGGGCCCCCGCCGCACCGCGCCGCTTCTGCAGCGTCACGATGACACGGTCGTCGGCGCCCACCCTGGCGTCGACCTCGCCCGCCAGGGACGACAGCACCGTCCAGGCGAACGTGTCGCGGTTCGGCTCCTCGCCGTCCACCGTGAGGACCGACACGGAGATGCGCATGGCGTCCCCCGTCAGCTCGAACTCGCACGTCAGGTCGGTGCCGGGCACCGCCTGGGCGAGCAGCATCGCGCACGCCTCGTCTACGGCGATGCGCAGGTCTTCTATCTCGTCCAGCGTGAAGTCCAACCTGGCCGCCAGGCCCGCGGTGGCGGTCCGCAGCACGGACAGGTAGGCACTCGCGGCAGGCAGCTTCACCGTGACCACGTCACGGACGGACAACTTCGTACTGGCCGGCATTGCAGCGGTTTCCTCGGTCACGTCACTCCCTCGCAGGATGGTCCCGCTGACATCGAAACTACCGCCTGTGAGCCGTGCTGCGAGACTTCGGCGCGCTGTGTTTATTTGCGTTGCGTTGGTCGGGGCGCCTGGGGGCGCCCCGACCAACGCAACGCGGGCGATCGCTGGCATCGCTCCGGCTCGCCTTGGCGGCTCGCTTCGCGATCAGATTCTTGCTTCGCTCGAATCTGCCTTCGGACGCGATCGCGGTGCTTGAGGCCGGCGCGTGGTTGCTGAGGTGGCGGGCGATGTGTGCGGAGCGGGGGGTGCGGTCGGCGCGGGTGTTACGGGGGTCTACAGCGGCTTGTGGGGGGTGCTGGGGCGCTTCGGCTCGCCTTGCGGCTCGCTTCGCGGGGTGGCCCTCGCTTCGCTCGTGCCGCGCTTGGGGAGGTGGTACGGGTTTGTGGGGGTGCGGGGCGCTTCGGCTCGCCTTGCGGCTCGCTTCGCGGGTGGCCCTCGCTTCGCTCGTGCCGCGCTTGGTGGGGGTGCGGCTCTAATAGCCTGTTCTTGTGATTCGTTACGCGACATCCGCTGACGTTCCGGACATCTTGCGGCTGGTCCGTGAGTTGGCGGAGTACGAGCGGGCCCTGCATGAGGTGAAGGCGACCGAGGAGCAGCTGCGGGAGCGGTTGTTCGGCGACGATCCCAAGGCCTTTGCCCATGTCGTCGAGCACGAGGGCCGGGTCGTCGGGTTCGCCGTGTGGTTTCTGACGTTCTCCACGTGGAACGGCACGCACGGGATCTACCTGGAGGACCTGTTCGTCGAGCCGGAGTACCGCGGGCACGGCTACGGGAAGACGCTCCTCACCGAGCTGGCCCGCATCGCCGACGAGCGCGGGTACGGGCGCGTCGAATGGGCCGTCCTGAACTGGAACGAGCCGGCGATCGGGTTCTACGAGGCCCTCGGCGCGCGGCCCCAGGACGAGTGGGCGGTCTACCGCCTCACCGGCGACGCCCTCACCCGGGCCGCGCGCGGCTGAGGGGTTGCGTCCGGTACCGGGGTACGGACTTACCTTCGGGTCATGGAACTTCAGCAGGTACCGGACGACCAGGGATGGGCGCCGCAGGCGTGCACGCTGCCGACGGCCGAGCGGCCGCTGCGGGTGGCCGAGTTCGACGCGTTCTTCGCCGAGGCGGTGACCGCGGTGCGGTCCGCGGGGGCGGGGCGGGCGCGGATGGAGCTGCGGCCGGAGCCTCGGGTGGCGGCGCGTGCCGCGGGGCTCGCCGCGCGGGAGACGGGGTGCTGCTCGTTCTTCACCTTCACCGTGACCGCCGGCGGTGGCGCGCTGGCCCTGGAGATCAGCGTCGACGACCGCCACACCGAGGTGCTGGACGCCCTGACCGCCCGCGCCGCCCGGCTGATCGGCCCCTGACATGCCGCGAGGGCCGTCCGGAGGCGGACGGCCCTCGCTGGTGACCTGGAGGCGGTCAGGCCTGCTTGGTCTCCCAGAAGATCTTGTCGATCTCGGCGATCTTCGCGAGCAGGTCGTCGGCCGCCTTCGCGTCCATGCCGCCCTTGGTGCCTGCGGCACCGGCGAGCTTGGTGGCCTCGTTGAACAGCTGGTGCAGCTGCGGGTACTTCTCGAAGTGCGGCGGCTTGAAGTAGTCGGTCCACAGCACCCACAGGTGCTCCTTGACCAGCTGCGAGCGCTGCTCCTTGATCAGGATCGCCCGGGCGCGGAACTCCGGGTCCTCGTTGGCGGCGTACTTCTCGATGATCGCCTTCACGGACTCGGCCTCGATCCGGGCCTGCGCCGGGTCGTAGACGCCGCACGGCAGGTCGCAGTGCGCAGACACCGTGGTCTTCGGGCGCAGAAGCTTGAGCAACACCTGCGATTCCCTTCCCTCGTTGCGGATCATGCTCAGGTCACCGACATTACCCTTGTGGCCCAGGCCCCGTCCGGGCAGGGCGCTCGGTAATTCGGCCTAAGACCCGGGCCGCTGCGGCCCGGAACCTCTCCAGCAGTGTTGTGACCGCCGCCCACCGAAGTATGCGGGCCGACGAGGAGGAGCATGCGGATCCGGACCCCCCGCCGCCGGACGCCGTGGGCCCTCGCCTGCGCGGCGGCGCTGGCGCTGGCCGCGGCGCGCAGGCTGGCCACCGTGGAGGTCACCGGCGACTCGATGCTCCCGGGCCTGCGCCCGGGGGACTGGCTCGTCGTCCGCACCGGGGCGCGCCCCGCCCCCGGCGACGTGGTCGTGGCCGAGCACCCCGAGCGGCCCGGGCTGCTCATCGTCAAACGCGTCTCGCACCGCTCCGGGGACGGGTGGTGGCTGGAGAGCGACAACCAGCGCGCCCGAGGCCGCCGCGACAGCTGGGACTTCGGCGCCGTCCCGGACCCCCTCCTGAAGGGCCGCGTCATGGCCCGCTACTGGCCCCGCCCCCGCCTGCTCCTGGCGCGGCGACCCCGTCCCCCGCGGTCGAACCGGCCGAAAGTACGACCGCCGAGGGCGTGAACCGTCCTTTGGGCCGGTGATCCGAGGCGGCGGCGCCGCCGACGATGCCGTCATGCCACTTGAAGATCCGGTCCCGATGCTGCACGCCGAGGGACTGACGAAGAGGTACGGGCGCAAAGAGGCGCTGAGCGACGTCGATCTGCGGGTTCCGGCCGGTCGCGTCGTCGGCCTGGTGGGTCCGAACGGGGCCGGCAAGTCGACGCTGCTGAATCTGGCCTGCGGGCTGTTGGAGCCGACGTCGGGCTCGCTGCGCGTCCTCGGGTCCCGGCCCGCGGCGAGCGCCGCGCACCTGGCCAGGGTCGGGTTCGTGGCGCAGAACACTCCGGTGTACCCGTCGTTCAGCGTGGCCGACCACCTGCGCATGGGGGCGCGCCTGAACCCGTCCTGGGACCAGGGGCTGGCCGAACGGCGCATCGGGCAGGTCGGGCTGAACCCGCGGCAGAAGGCGGGGCGGCTGTCGGGCGGTCAGCGCGCGCAGCTGGCGCTGACCGTCGCCGCCGCCAAGCGGCCCGAACTGCTGATCTTCGACGAGCCCGCCGCCGCGCTGGACCCCCTGGCGCGCCAGGGGTTCCTGGCGAACCTGATGGAGTTCGTCGCGGAGCTCGGCGCCGGTGCCGTGCTGTCGTCGCACCTGCTCGGCGACATCGAGCAGGTCTGCGACTTCCTCATCGTGCTGTGCGACTCGCGGGTCCAGGTGGCCGGCGACGTCCGGGAACTGCTGGCCGGCCATCGCAGGCTGATCGCGCCCGGCGGCGTCGGCCCGCTGCCCGCGGGTGTCGAGGTCGTCCGGGTGGAGCCCGGCGGCGCGGTGGTGCGCACCGGCCTCCCGCCGTCGGAGCTCGCGCATCGGACCGAGCCCGTCGGGCTCGAAGAGCTGGTGCTCGCGTACATGTCGCGGGCGGGCGCCCCCGCCGCCCGGGAACGGGAGGGGGCGCGATGATCTGGTTGAACTGGCGGCAGTTCCGCGTCCAGGCGATCGCCGGTGCGGCCGTGCTCGCCCTGGTCGCCGCCTACCTGCTGCACCTGGGCATGGACATCCGGGACGCGCACGACGCCTACCGGTCGCGGTGCGCCGACGCCGCCGGCTGCGCACAGGCCGCCGCCCAGTTCCAGGGCGCCTACCGGAACACGCTGCTGTTCCTTGCCGCCGGGCTCCAGCTGGTCGCCGTCGTCATCGGCGCGTTCTGGGGGGCACCGCTGATCGCCAGGGAGCTGGAACTCGGCACCCACCGGCTGGTCTGGAACCAGAGCGTGACGCGGCGCCGCTGGCTGATCGGCAGGATGGCGTTCGTCGGCCTGGCCGCGGTGATCGTGACGGGGGCGGCCGCCCTGCTGCTCACCTGGGCCGCCGCACCCTACGACGAGGTCGCCGGCGACCGGTTCGGGACGATCGAGTTCGGCGCCCGCAACATCGCCCCGGTCGGCTACGCGCTCCTCTCCTTCGCCCTCGGCACCACCGTCGGCCTGTTCGTCCGCCGGACGCTCCCGGCGATGGCCGTCACGGGCGCCGTCTTCCTGGCCGTCCAGTTCGCGGTGCCGAACCTGGTGCGTCCGCACCTCATGCCGTCCGAGAGGACGGCCCTGCCGATGACCGCGCAGGCCATCAACGAGGCCAGGAGCCTGGGCAGCATCACCGGCGCGCCCGTCGTCGGCGGCCTGCGGGTGCCCGGGGCCCCGGACGCGTGGATCAGCGAGACCAGCCCGCTGCGCACCCGTGACGGGCGGACGCTCAGCGGGAGCAGGTTCAACGGGTGTCTCGACTCCCCGCCGAAGACCGGCGCCGGCGGCACGTTCGGCGACGCGGCCGTGTGCCTGGCTGCGCTCGACCTGCACGTCGACGTCGAGTACCAGCCCAGCGCCCGCTACTGGGCCTTCCAGTTGGCCGAGACCGGGTTGTACCTGCTGGCCGGCGCGCTCCTCACGGCGGTCGCTCTGCGGCGCGTCCGCCGCGCGTGAAGCCACCGGTCCCGACAGCGAAACCAGGTGTCCCATGTCGCTTGCGAACGATCATCAAGAGGGTGCCGGCGGACGACCGGAGAAACCGGACGTGCTGGCCAACGCGGGGCTGGCCGTGGTGTCCGCCCTGGGCATCGCCTTCACGGCGTACATGCTCATCCGCAGCTGGGGCGGCGCCTACTGGCTCTACAGCACCGCCGTCGCGGTGGTGATGTGCGGTCTGGCGCTGGTGCGCGGACGGCGAAGGGCGTGGCCCCCGGTCGCGGGCCTGGCCGTGGCGGCCGGTGCGGTGGGGACGTCCCTGGCGGCGGACCTGCCGCGGGAGCCCTCGCCCGTGACGGCCCTGGCCCTCGCCGTGCTCGTCGGCTCCTCGGTCAGGTCGCTGCCGGTGCCTTCGGCGGTCGCCGTCGCCGCGGGCGGCGCCGCGGTGACCGCCCTCGGCTGGTCCGCCGGGCCCACCGCCCCGATCACCTTGGCCGCACTGCTGGTGGCCGGGGGGCTCGTCGCGGGGGTGCTGCTCCGCGCGGCCGACCTCGTCCGGCGGCCCCGGTGGTAACGGAGCGGCGCGCCCGGGGCACGGATAGCCTCGTCGGCGTGACCGATCCGCGCAGCCGGGGCCGGGGCGCCGCCGTGGCCGGGTCGGCCCTCGTGTTCCTCGCGGCGATCATCGTGCAGGCCGCCGCCATCGCGCAGAGCTGGGGCTCCTGGTACTGGGTGCCGGGCAGCGCCACCGCGGCGGTGGTGTGCGTCCCGGCGCTGCTGGGGCTGCGCCGGCCGCTCTGGCCGGCGGTCGCCGGGTTCGGCCTCGCGGCGGCGGCGATCGCCGGCGCCCGCGTCGCGGGGCCCGACCTTCCCGCCGAGCCCAGCCCGGCGATGACCCTGGGGCTGGGCGTGCTGACCGGGTCCGCGCTCCGGGTCCTCGCGCCGGTGCCGGCCGCCGCCGTCACGGCCGCCGGACCGGTGGTGATCATCGCCGGCCAGGTCGCCGCCGGACCGCCGTCCGGCGGCCTCGCGGCGCTGACGGCGCTGGACGGCCTGGTCTGGCTGGCCGCCGTCGCCGTGGGGCTCTCGCTGCGGCTCCTGGACGCGCGGGCGCGAGGGGCGGCCGAGCGGGTCCGCCGGGACGAGCGGCTGGAGCTGGCCCGGGAGCTGCACGACGTCGTGGCGCACCACATCACGGGCATGGTGCTCCAGGCGCAGGGCGCCCAGGTGGTCGCGCGCCGGAACCCCGAGCAGGTGAGCGAGTACCTAGGCGAGATGGAGGCGGCGGGCACCGACGCCCTGGCGGCGATGCGGCGGGTCGTCGGCCTGCTGCGCGACGCCGACGACGCGGCCCCGGCGTCGCCGGGGCCGGAGCACCTCGGCGCGCTGGTGGAGCGCTTCCGCCGGCAGGGCCCCGATGTGCGGCTGAACATGCCGGACGGGGCGGCGTCCGCGCAGTGGCCGCCGGAGGTGACCACCACCGTCTACCGCGTCGCCAGGGAGGCGCTGACGAACGTGCTGCGGCACGCGCCCGGGGCCCGGTCCGTCACGGTCACCGTCGAACATGCCCCGGGAGGCGTCACCGTCGAGGTCGCCGACGACGCCCCGGCGGGCTCGTCCCGGCACCCCCATCGCGGCGGTTACGGACTGGTCGGCATGCGCGAACGCGTCGAGTCGCTCGGCGGTTCGCTGCGCGCCGGACCGCGGCCCGGCGGCGGCTGGTCCGTGCAGGCGGACCTGCCCGTCCCGGCGGGGGAGCCGAAGTGACGATCTCGGTCCTGATCGCCGACGACCAGGCGATGGTCCGCCGGGGGCTGCGGCTGATCCTCGAGGACCAGCCCGACATCGGCGTCGTCGGGGAGGCGGCCGACGGGGCCGAGGCGGTCGGCCTGGCGCGGCGGCTGCGCCCCGACGTGTGCCTGGTGGACATCAGGATGCCCCGGCTGGACGGCATCGCGGTGACCCGCGCCCTGGCCGGCCCGCGGGTGCCCGACCCGTTGCGGGTCGTCGTGGTCACCACCTTCGACCTGGACGAGTACGTGTACGGGGCGCTGCGCGGCGGTGCGGTCGGATTCGTCCTCAAGGACGCCGGGCCCGCGCTGCTCGTGGAGGCGGTCCGTGCCGCCCACAACGGCGAGGCGCTGGTCTCGCCCGCCGTCACCGTCCGGCTGCTGCGGCACCTGGCGGCCGCTTCGGCCCCGCCCCGCGCCGCGCCGCCCCCGCCCCTGTCGGACCGCGAACTCGAAGTCGTCCGGGCCCTGGCGCATGGCCGTACCAACCAGGAGATCGCCGCCGAACTGTTCATCTCGCTCAGCACCGTCAAGAGCCACCTGTCGGGCATCCAGGGCAAACTGGGGGTGCGCAACCGGGTCGGAATCGTCACCTGGGCCTGGGAGAACCACCACGTCAAACCCCCCTGACTCGCCCCCCTGCCTCGGCGCCGCGCCGCGGACGGCTGCGCCGCCGTGCCGTTGAGCGGGCGGGGTCGAGCGGCGGCTCACCGCGCAGACCCGCCGGATAGACCGCGAAATGCGTTTTCGGGACCAGCCTCGTGGGACGAAACCTCGGTGTGAGCAGGGGGAGGCACCCGTATGCTGGGACTAATGGCCGGCTCCCGTCCCTGGTGGAGGTCCTGATGAGTACCCCCGCACCTGACGACTTCAGGCAACCTACGGCGCGGCCACGCCTGTCGGTCGAGGATCTGCTGGCGGCGAAGAACACCCAACCGATCCGTTCCTTGGACGATCTCGCCGCTGAAACATTCGAGTCGGAAGAGGAACTGGAGGAGTTCCTCGCCTTCACGTACGCCGAGCGCCACCGAGACATCGCCTGAGACCATGCAGCCCGCCGTCCTCGACACCGACGTCGCCTCGCTGGCCCACAAGCGCAAGCTCGACGGACCGCTCGCCACCCGGCTCATCGGCCGCAAGCCGCTGATCACTTTCGTGACCTACGGCGAACTCGCGAAGTGGATGGAGATCCGCCACTGGGGCGCCCGCCGGCGCCAAGAGCTCGCTGACTGGCTCGCCGACATCCCGGTTCTGCCCGGTGACGAGTCGGTCGCCGCGACCTGGGGGATGCTCTCGGCCGCCGGGATACAGCGCGGCCGTCCTCGTCCGACCAACGACATGTGGATCGCCGCCTGCGCTCTCACGTACGACCTGCCGCTGGCCACCCTCAACTTCAAGGATTACGAGGACTTCCGCCTCCACCACGGCCTCCGCGTCCTCGGCGCCGAGTAGCGGCCGCGTCTGACGGGCCGCGGCCCGTGCTCCGGGTGGAGCACGGGCCGGGTGGTCAGATGCGGGCGACGCCCTCCTCGCGGGCCTTCGCGGCGACCGCGGCGGTGACGGCGGGGGCCACTCGGTCGTCGAAGGGGCCGGGGACGACGTAGTCGGCGGTCAGGTCGTCGCCGACGATTCCGGCCAGGGCGTTCGCCGCGGCCAGCTTCATCCCCTCGGTGATCGTGTGGGCCCGGACGTCCAGCGCGCCGCGGAAGATGCCGGGGAACGCCAGGACGTTGTTGATCTGGTTCGGGAAGTCGCTGCGGCCGGTCGCGACGACCTTGGCGTGCCGCCGGGCGACGTCGGGGTGGACCTCGGGGGTCGGGTTGGAGAGCGCGAAGACGATCGAGTTCTCCGACATCGTGGCGACGCACGACTCGTGGACGGTGCTGCCGGACAGGCCGATGAACACGTCGGCGCCGCGCAGCGCCTCCTCCGTGGAGCCCTTCAGGTGCGACCGGTTGGTGATCGCGGCGATGCGCTCCTTGACGGGGTTCAGGCCGTCGCGCCCCTCGTGGATGATGCCCTTGCTGTCGGACAGGGCGATGTCGCCGATGCCCGCCTCGATCAGGATCTGCGAGACCGCGATGCCGGACGCGCCCGCGCCCGCCACGACCGCGCGCAGCTCCGACAGCGGCTTGCCGACGAAGCGCGCCGCGTTGGTCAGGGCGGCGAGGACGACGATCGCGGTGCCGTGCTGGTCGTCGTGGAAGACCGGGATGTCGAGGGCGGCGCGCAGTCGGTCCTCGATCTCGAAGCAGCGGGGGGCGCTGATGTCCTCCAGGTTGATGCCGCCGAAGCTCGGCGCCATCCGGACCACGGTGTCGACGATCTCGTCCACGTCCGTGCAGTTCAGCGCGATCGGCACGGAGTCGACGTTGGCGAACTCCTTGAACAGCAGGGACTTGCCCTCCATGACGGGCATGGAGGCGGCCGGGCCGATGTCGCCGAGGCCGAGCACGGCGGTGCCGTCGGTCACGACCGCGACGACCTTGGAGGTCCACGTGTAGTCGTAGGCAAGCTCGGGGTTGTCGGCGATCGCGGTGCACACGCGGGCGACGCCCGGCGTGTAGGCGAGCGAGAGGTCGTCCTTGTTGCGGACGGGGATGGTCGAGCGCATCTCCAGCTTGCCGCCGCGGTGCAGCGGGAACGCCGGATCGTCGTCCAGTGAGGGTGGTTCGGTGGGAATGGGCTCAGCAGCCACAGCGACCCCTGTCAGTGAAAGTTGGCTTTCTTGCGATGCCGCCACGGTGCTGGTGGTCTGGTGGCCGGTCACCCGGCGGTCATCTCGCGGCGTACGGGGGTCACCCGTTGTCTGATTGTGCCACACGGGCCGGCGGCGGCCCGGCGGCCGGGGTGGTGGTGACCGTCACGTGACCGTGCCCACACCGTGCCCGTTCCGTCGCGTTGCGTTGCGCATACCCCGGTGAACGCATATTGATCTGGGGCTGCCTCGTTGCGTGATTGTTTCGCACCCTTTATCCAGATCAGGGACGTTGTACGCCAAACTGTGCACCTGACCTTCGGATCTACGCGGATCCGACGAAACCACCTGGAGGGGGACCAGTGATCACCGGTTCTCTGCGCCGCCGCGCCGTCGCGGCGAGCGCGCTCGTACTGACGGGCGCGCTCGCGCTGTCCGCATGCGGCGACAGCAACGACTCGGGCGACTCGGGCTCCGCGGCCCCGAAGACGAGCGTGGACAGCAAGCTCGCGGCGATGGTCCCGGCCGCCATCAAGAGCGACGGGAAGCTCTCGATCGGCACCGACGCCTCGTACCCGCCCAACGAGTCCGTCGATCCGGCCTCCCAGAAGATCGTCGGATGGGACGTCGACCTCTTCAACGCCGTCGCGGCCAAGCTCGGCCTGAAGACCGAGTACAGCAACGCGGGCTTCGACACGATCATCCCCGGCGTCCAGTCCGGCAAGTACGAGGTCGGCGTCTCCTCCTTCACCGACACCAAGGAGCGGGAGCAGGCCGTCGACTTCGTCACCTACTACTCGGCCGGCACCACCTGGGCCGTGCTGAAGGGCAACCCGAAGGGCGTCAACCCTGAGGACGCCTGCGGCAAGTCCATCGGCGTCCAGCAGGGCACCGTGCAGGTGGACGACCTCGCCGCGCGCAGCAAGAAGTGCACCGACGCCGGCAAGCCGGCCATCAAGAGCGTCGTCCGCAAGCAGCAGACCGAGGTCAACAACGACCTCGTGGCGGGCAAGGTCGACGGCATGGCCGCCGACTCGCCCATCGTCGGCGACGCGGTGAAGAAGACCGGCGGCAAGCTGGAGATCCTCGGCCAGACCTACGACACCGCCCCCTACGGCTACGCGGTCGGCAAGAACTCCGGCCAGCTCAAGGAGGCCATCCAGGGCGCGCTGAAGGCGCTGGTCGCGGACGGCACCTACAAGAAGATCCTCAACGACGCCGGCGTGGAGACCGGTGCGATCACCGAACCGAAGATCAACGGGGCGCAGAGCTGATCGCATGACGGTCGACAACGACGCCGGCAAGGGGCGGCCTGAGGCGATCAAGGCCGTCCCGGTCCGGCATCCGGGGCGCTGGCTCGGGGCGGCGGTCGTCCTCGTGCTGGTCGCCATGTTCATCCACTTCCTGCTGACCAGCAAGGCGCTCGACTGGCCCGAGCAGGGGAAGTACCTGTTCAAGGAGCCGGTGCTCAAGGGCGTCCTGAACACCGTCTGGCTCACCCTGGCCGCCATGGTCGGCGGCGTCGTGCTCGGCATCCTGCTCGCCCTGATGCGGCTGTCGGCCAACCCGCTGCTGAGCGGCGCGGCCTGGGTGTACCTGTGGTTCTTCCGCGGCACGCCGCTCTACACGCAGCTGCTCATCTGGGGCGCGATCGGCACGCTGTTCCCGACGGTCGGGATCGGCATCCCGTTCGGCCCCGAGTTCGAGACGTGGAAGACGCAGGAGCTGGTCAACGCCGCGATCGCGGCGGCGCTCGGGCTGATCCTCAACGAGGCCGCCTACATGGCCGAGATCGTCCGGGCCGGCATCCTGTCGGTGGACGAGGGCCAGCAGGAGGCCGCGAGCGCGCTCGGGATGTCCCGGACGCAGACGATGCGGCGGATCGTGCTCCCGCAGGCGATGCGCGTCATCGTCCCGCCGACGGGCAACGAGGCGATCTCGATGCTGAAGAACACCTCGCTCGTCGCGGCGATCCCGTACTCGGAGCTGACCTTCACCGCGCAGACCATCTACGCCACCACCTACAAGATCATCCCGATGCTGGTGATGGCCTGCCTGTGGTACCTGCTCATCTCCTCGGTCATGATGATCGGGCAGTTCTACCTGGAGCGGTACTACAGCAGGGGCACCAGCAAGGGGGCGGAGGCCAGGCAGCGGCTCCGCTTCCGCGGCGGAGGAGGCGGCCAGTGAGCGCAGGCGAGGACATCGCGGGCGGCGCCCCCGGCATCCCGGAGCCCGCGGCCGCGAGCGGCGGGCTGATGGTCAAGGCCGAGGCCGTGCACAAGTCCTTCGGGCGGCTGGAGGTGCTGAAGGGCATCGACCTGGAGGTCAGGCCCGGAGAGGTGATGTGCGTCGTCGGGCCGTCCGGATCGGGCAAGTCGACGTTCCTGCGCTGCATCAACCACCTGGAGAAGATCAACGCCGGGCGGCTGTGGGTGAACGGCCACCTCGTCGGCTACCGAGAGTCGGGCGGCAAGCTCTACGAGCTGCGCGACAGGGAGGTCGCCGCGCAGCGCCGCGAGATCGGCATGGTGTTCCAGCGGTTCAACCTGTTCCCGCACATGACGGCGCTGGACAACGTCATGGAGGCGCCCTGCCGCGTCAAGCGGCAGCCGAAGGGCGAGGTGCGGGAGCGGGCCGTCGCCCTGCTCACGCGGGTCGGGCTCAGCGACAAGGTGAACAGCTACCCGGCGCAGCTGTCCGGCGGGCAGCAGCAGCGGGTCGCGATCGCGCGGGCCCTCGCCATGGAGCCCGCGCTGATGCTGTTCGACGAGCCGACCTCCGCGCTGGACCCCGAGCTCGTCGGCGAGGTCCTGGAGGTCATGAAGCAGCTCGCCCTCGACGGCATGACCATGGTCGTGGTCACCCACGAGATGGGCTTCGCCCGGGAGGTCGGCGACTCGCTGGTCTTCATGGACGGCGGCGTCGTGGTCGAGAAGGGCACCCCCCGGGAGGTCCTGGCCAACCCGCAACACCGCCGCACGCAGGACTTCCTGTCCAAGGTCCTGTGACACGCGAGCACGCGGCCCGTCCCCGACACGCCGGGGGCGGGCCGTTCGCGCCGCCGGACGGCGGTTAGTGTGCGTCCATGTTCGCTGTCACGGCCACACAGATCGACGCAGACAATCCGCTGAACGGGCTCACGCTGGGGGAGCGGCCCGATCCCGAGGTACCGGACGGCTGGACGACCGTCACGGTGAAGGCCGCCGCGCTCAACCACCACGACCTGTGGTCGCTGAAGGGCGTCGGCCTGCCCGCCGACCGGCTCCCCATGATCCTCGGCTGCGACGCGGCCGGGGTGGACGAGGACGGCAACGAGGTCATCGTCCACTCGGTGATCGGCGACCCGGCCCGGGGCGGCGGCGACGAGACCCTCGACCCGAAGCGCTCGCTGCTGTCGGAGACCCATCCCGGGACGCTCGCGGAGAAGGTCGCGGTGCCGCGCCGCAACCTCGTCCCCAAGCCCGCGGAGCTGACGTTCGAGGAGGCGGCCTGCCTGCCGACCGCCTGGCTCACCGCGTACCGGATGCTGTTCGACAAGGCCGGGCTCCAGCCCGGCGCGTCCGTGCTGGTGCAGGGCGCGGGCGGCGGCGTCGCGACCGCGGCGATCGCGCTGGCGGCCGCCGCCGGCTACCGCGTCTACGCGACCAGCCGCAGCGAGGCCAAGCGCGAGCGGGCGCAGGAGCTCGGCGCGGACGCCGCGTTCGAGACGGGCGCGCGGCTGCCCGAGCGCGTCGACGCCGTGATCGAGACGGTCGGCGAGGCGACCTGGTCGCACTCGCTGAAGTCGCTGCGGCCCGGCGGCCGGATCGTGGTGTCCGGCGCGACCAGCGGGCAGGTGCCGCCCGCCGAGCTGAACCGCGTGTTCTTCCTCCAGTTGCAGGTGGTCGGCTCCACCATGGGCACCCGCGACCAGCTGGAGCGGCTCGCCCGGTTCCTGGTCAAGACCGGTGTGCGGCCGCACGTCGACCGGACCCTGCCGCTCAGCCGCGCGAAGGAGGGCTTCGCCGCGATGGCGGAGGGCGACCTCTTCGGCAAGATCGTTTTCACCCCGTGACGCCGTGACGGGCCGGGCGGGCTGTGGCCGGTGCGCCGGTCACGGCTCGCGGCTCACGGCTCGCGGTGGAAGACCTCTCACCGCTCGCGTCGGAAGACCTCGTCGCGCAGCCGCTCGCGCGCCTCGTCGAGGACGGCCTGCGCGGCGGCGAGGCCGTCCTCGTCCAGCCGCGCCGTCTTCGCCGACTTGCGGACGTCCTCGACGAACCGGCGGAGCAGGCGCTCCAGCTTGAGGCGGGCGACGTCCTCGCGGGTGCCGGTCGCCGTCTTCCAGGCGTCGTCCCAGTTCTGCCGCCACTCCTCCTTCCACGCCTGCTTCTGCTCCCGCCAGTGGTCCTTCTGCCGGCGCCACTCGTCCTTCTGGCGCTCGGTGGTCTCCTTCCACGCGTCCTTGGACGTGGTCTTGCCCTGGTCGCGCATCGTCCGGGCGGCCTGGGTCAGCTCCTCGCGCAGCGTCCGGACGGTCTGCCGCACGTCCTCCTGCACGCCGCGCGCGAACTCCTGCGCGGAGGCGGCGATCTCCTCCTCCAGGTCGGCCAGCTCGTCCATCCGGCGCTCCAGCTCCTCGCGGCCCTTGTCGGTCAGCGAGTACACCTTCTTGCCCTTGACCACCTCGTGGGTGACCAGGCCCTCGGCCTCCAGCCGGGCCAGCCGCGGATAGATCGTGCCGGGGGAGGGCGAGTAGACGCCGAGGAACCGGTCCTCCAGGAGCCGGATCACCTCGTAGCCGTGCCGCGGGCTCTCCTCCAGCAGCTTGAGCAGGTACAGCCGCAGGCGACCGTGGCCGAAGACGGGGCTCACGTGGTCACTTCTCCATTCGGGGTGTGGTGATCTCCGGTGCGTCGTCGTCGCGGCCGAGCAGGGCGATCGCGCCGGACACCGTGTTGACCGCGACCCGGCCCGAGCCGTCCCCCGTCTTGCCCGTGACGGTGCGCGAGACGGTGCGCTCCTGCCGGTCGAGGGGGAAGGACGTCTCGATCCGCCCGGCGGCCGAGTTCAGCGAGACCCGCGCGCCGGTGGACGCCGGAACGCGCAGCGCCACCTCGCCCGAGACCGTGTTCACCTCGACGCCGCCGCTCCCGGCCAGGTCGACGTCGGCGGCGATGCGGCCGCTGACGGTGCGGGCCGCCAGGCGCTCGACGGACGCGCCCGCCAGGGTCAGGTCGCCGGACACGGAGGTGAACGACACCGTCCCGTCCAGCCCCTGCGCCTCGATCGCGCCGGAGACCGTGTTGGCGTCGATCGCGCCCGCCACCCCGTCGAGCACCACGTCGCCCGAGGCGCTCTTGATGGACGTGCGGGCCGTCGTGCCGGTCACCACCGCGTCCGCCGACACCAGGTTGAGGCTGACGGGGCAGTCGCGCGGGACGGTCACGGTGATCGCGGCGCGGACCTTCTGGTTGCGCAGCCAGCCGAGCACGCCCTCCCAGAGCTTCTCGTGGGTGACGGTCAGCATCCCCGCCTCGTGCGTGACCACCAGCGGCGGGCCCTCGACGCTCCCGACCATGATGGACGGGCGCTCGTCGGAGGCGAGCACCGACACACTGCCCGCGATCAGCGTGACCCTTAGCGCGACCACGCCGTCGAAGTCGAGGGTGGTCGGTTCGTCGATCGTCCAGCGCGACATCGCGATGTGCCCTTCGTCCGAGGCCTGCGTCCAGTAAACACGATATGTCGCGTTCCTTGAAAGTCAAGACATATCGCGTTCAACCGGGTCAGTCCTCTTCGTCGTCCAGGCGCGCGAGCCAGGTCGCGAGGCGGTCGACGGGGGTCTCGAACTCGGGGTTCAGGTCGACGAACTCGCGCAGCCGGCCGGCCAGCCACTCCAGGCTGACCTCCTCCGCGCCGCGCCGGTCCACCAGCTCCTCGATGCCCCGGTCGGTGAAGTACATCGCGTCTCTCCCGTTGCAAGCCCGAGGGCCCCGGCGCGCCGCACCGGAGCCCTCGGGTCGAATCCGTACCGCTCTACTTCCGCTCGCCGAACAGGCGCGCGAGAAGGGCGTCCTGCTCGGCCTGGTGCAGCTTCGCCGACCCCACCGCCGGGGACGAGGACGCCGGGCGCGACACCCGCGACATCTTCAGCCCCTCGATGTGGCGCGGCAGCTTCAGCGCCATGAACGGCCAGGCGCCCATGTTGGCGGGCTCGTCCTGCACGAACACGACCTCCGCGCCGGCCGGGTACTTGGCCAGCTCCGCCTTGATCTCGTCGACGGGCGGCGGGTAGAGCCGCTCGACCCGCACGACCGCGGTGTCGTTCGCGCCCGCCGCCTGCCGGGCCTTCACCACGTCGTAGTAGATCTTGCCGGTGGTGAGCAGCACCCGCCGCACGCCCGCCGGGTCGATCGCCGGGTCGCTCTCCGGGATGACCGGCTGGAACGCGCCGCCGGTGATCTGCTCGACCGGGGACGTGGCCGCCTTCAGCCGCAGCAGCGACTTCGGCGTGAACACGACCAGCGGCTTGTGCCGGTTCGACAGCACCTGCCAGCGCAGCAGGTGGAAGTAGTTCGCCGGCGTGGTCGGGTAGACGACCGTCATGTTGTCCTGAGCGCACAGCTGCAGGTACCGCTCGATCCGCGCGGACGAGTGGTCGGGACCCTGGCCCTCGTAGCCGTGCGGCAGCAGCAGCACGACGCCCGAGTGCTGGCCCCACTTCTGCTCGCCGGAGGAGATGTACTCGTCGACGATCGACTGGGCGCCGTTGGCGAAGTCGCCGAACTGGGCCTCCCAGCAGACGAGCGCGTCGGGCCGCGTCATCGAGTAGCCGTACTCGAAGCCCATCGCCGCGTACTCGCTGAGCAGCGAGTCGTGCACGTAGAACTTCGACACGCCCTGCCCGAACTGCTTGAGCGGCGTGTACTCCTCGCCCGTCCGGCGGTCGACGAGCACCGCGTGCCGCTGGCCGAACGTGCCGCGCCGGGTGTCCTGCCCGACGAGCCGCACCGGGTGGCCGTCGATCAGCAGCGAGCCCATCGCCAGCAGCTCGCCGGTCGCCCAGTCGATCGCGTCGTCCTCGATCATCTGGGCGCGGCGCTGGAGGATCGGCTGGAGCCGCGGGTGCGGGGTGAAGCCCTCGGGCAGGCTGACCTGCGACTCGATGATCCGCTTCACGGTCTCCTGCGGGATCGCCGAGCCGGCCCTGCCGTGGTCGATCGGGATGCGCTCCTCGACGTCGGGCTTCACGACCGAGCCCGGTTCGAGGGGCTTCTTCACGGCCTCGCGGGTCTCGGTGAAGGCCCGCTCCAGCTGCTCCTGGTAGTCGCGGAGGGCCTGCTCGGCCTCCTCCACCGTGATGTCGCCGCGGCCGATCAGCGCCTCGGTGTAGAGCTTGCGGACGGACCGCTTGGCGTCGATCAGGTCGTACATGAGCGGCTGCGTGAACGAGGGGTTCTCGCCCTCGTTGTGGCCGCGCCGCCGGTAGCAGACCATGTCGATGACGACGTCCTTCTTGAACGTCTGCCGGTACTCGAATGCCAGCCGCGCCACCCGCGCGCACATCTCGGGGTCGTCGCCGTTCACGTGGAAGATCGGCGCCTGGATCATCCGCGCGACGTCGGTGGCGTAGACGCTGGAGCGCGAGTATTCCGGCGCCGTGGTGAAGCCCACCTGGTTGTTGATGACCACGTGCACCGAGCCGCCGGTGCGGTACCCGCGCAGCTGCGACAGGTTCAGCGTCTCGGCCACCACGCCCTGGCCGGCGAACGCCGCGTCGCCGTGGATCAGGATCGGCAGGACGGTGAAGCCGGCCTCGCCGACGTCGAGGAGGTCCTGCTTGGCGCGGACGACGCCCTCCAGCACCGGGTCGACGGTCTCCAGGTGGGAGGGGTTCGCGACCAGCTCGGTGTGGATCTTGGAGCCGTCGCTCGCGACGAAGTCGCCGGACGCCCCGAGGTGGTACTTCACGTCGCCCGAGCCCTGGGCGCTGCGCGGGTCGAGGTTGCCCTCGAACTCGCCGAAGATCTGCCCGTAGGACTTGCCGACGATGTTGGCGAGGACGTTCAGCCGGCCGCGGTGCGCCATGCCGATCACGACCTCGTCCAGGCTGGCCTTCGCCGCCGCCGAGATCACCGAGTCGAGCAGCGGGATGACCGACTCGCCGCCCTCCAGCGAGAACCGCTTCTGCCCGACGAACTTCGTCTGCAGGAACGTCTCGAAGGCCTCGGCGCTGTTCAGCCGCCGCAGCACGTGCAGCTGCTCCTCGCGCGAGGGCTTCTCGTGCGGGACCTCCACGCGCTCCTGGATCCAGGCGCGCTCCTCCGGGTCCTGGATGTGCATGTACTCGATGCCGACCGTGCGGCAGTACGCCATCCGCAGCACGCCGAGGATCTCGCGCAGCCTCATGGTCGGCTTGCCGCCGAACCCGCCGGTCGCGAACTCGCGCTCCAGGTCCCACAGGGTGAGGCCGTGCTTGAGGATGTCGAGGTCGGGGTGGCGGCGCTGCTTGTACTCCAGCGGGTCGGTGTCGGCCATCAGGTGGCCGCGGACCCGGTAGGCGTGGATCAGCTCGTGGACGCGGGCGACCTTGGCGACGTCGTCCTCGTGGGTGGCGGAGATGTCCTTGACCCAGCGCACCGGCTCGTACGGGATGCGCAGCGCCTCGAAGATCTCGTCGTAGAAGCCGTCCTCGCCCAGCAGGAGCTGGTGGATGCGGCGCAGGAAGTCGCCGGACTGCGCGCCCTGGATGATCCGGTGGTCGTAGGTGGAGGTCAGCGTCATCACCTTGCTGATCCCCATGCGGGCCAGGGTGTCGCTGGACGCGCCCGCGAACTCGGCCGGGTACTCCATGGCGCCGACGCCGATGATCGTGCCCTGGCCCGGCATCAGCCGCGGCACCGAGTGGACGGTGCCGATCGTGCCGGGGTTCGTCAGGCTGATCGTGGTGCCCTGGAAGTCGTCGAGGGTGAGCTTGCCGCCGCGGGCCTTGCGGACGATCTCCTCGTAGGAGGCCCAGAACTGGCGGAAGTCCAGCGTCTCGGCGGCCTTGATGCTCGGCACGACGAGCTGCCGGGAGCCGTCGTCCTTCTGCAGGTCGATGGCCAGCCCGAAGTTGACGTGCTCGGGCCTGATCAGCACCGGCTTGCCGTCGACCTCGGTGAACGCGGCGTTCATCTCGGGCATCGCGGCCAGCGCCCTGACGATCGCGTACCCGATGAGGTGCGTGAAGGAGACCTTGCCGCCGCGCCCGCGCTTGAGGTGGTTGTTGATGACGATGCGGTTGTCGATCAGCAGCTTGGCCGGGACGGCGCGCACGCTCGTCGCCGTCGGCACCGCCAGGCTGGCCTCCATGTTGGTGGCCGTCCGGGCGGCGACGCCGCGCAGCCGGACCTCCTCGGCCCCCGCCGGCACCGGCGGAGGCGCCGGCTTGTCCGCCTTCGGGGCCGGGGCCTTGGCCTTCGCGGCCGGGGCCTTCGCGGCCGGCTTGTCCGCCTTCGGCGGCGCGGCGGGCGGCTGCGGTGTCGGCGGAGCGGCCGCGGTGCCGTTGGCCCCCTTCGGGACCGCGCCGTCGGCGGGGGCCTGGGGGGTCGCGGACGCGGGCCGGCTGTCCGGCTGGTAGTCCGCGAAGAAGTTCCACCAGGCTTCGTCAACGGAGTTGGGGTCGTCGAGGTACTTCTGGTACAGCTCGTCGACCAGCCACTCGTTGGCGCCGAAATCGGTCATGTTCGGGTCGGCACTTGTTTGCGACGACTCTGTCGACACGGCGGAGATCGCCCTCTTCCGCAGCTCGCAGGTAAGTTCTGAGACGCATCAAGGCTACTCGCACTTGCCCCCGCACTACGCCAGCGTGTCGCAACCCCGCCCCCGCGCAACCCCCGCGTCGGCAGAACCAGCCGAAGGCAGGGCCGTGCCTCCGGCAAGATCTACGAACGTGCCCACCCTCCTCGGCCATCGCCGCAACCACGCGACCACCTCAATGGTTGCGATCGCGTCCGAAGGCAGATTCGAGCGAAGCAAGAATCTGATCGCGCAGCGAGCCGTCAAGGCGAGACGGAGCGATGCCAGCGATCGCCCGCGTTTCTCGACGATGGAGGGCCGCCAGGCCCGAAGGAGGAGAGAAACGCCATAAAACTCAGTGGGTGTGCGGGGCGACCGTGGGGCCTTCGGAAGCCTGGATCAGGACGAAGCCCTGGCCCTGGTAGGCCAGCTGCATCGCCTCGCCGCTGCCGCGGCCGATGAGGGCGCTCGCCTTGAAGGTGCGGTTGACGCCGACCTGGAGGCTGGTGCTCCACGCGACCGCGGACTGGCCGTCGGCGAACGTGGGGGCGCGGCCGCAGTCGAGCATCACGGGCGTCCCGTGCGTGGTGAGCGCCACCCAGCCGGTGCCCTGGAGGGTGGTGTTGAACAGGCCGCCCGCGGCGATGCCCGCGCCCTGGACGCGCTGGATGTCGGACTGCAGGTGCGAGTCGTAGGCGAGGATGTTCTTGCCGTTGACGGTGATCCCCTCGTTCTCCAGGTAGAAGAGGTGGATGTCGTCGGCGTCGTTGGCGACGAACAGCAGGCCCTGGCCCTTGACGCGCATGAGGGGGACGCCCTCACCGGTCAGGGCCTTCTTCATGAACTTGCCGATGCCGCCCGCGCCCTCGTAGTCGAACTCCATCTGGCCCTGGAAGGCGACCATGGACCCCTGCCGGGCGAGCACGTCGCCGTTCAGGTGGATCCGGAGCATCTTGGAGTTCTGGAGGGCGAAGTGGCCGGGGAGCTGCTGGCCCTGCTCGAGGTTGCCGAAGAACTGGCTGCGCATGGTGGGGTCGTGCCTCTCGTGCGGTTTAACGGAGGTGCGCCAGCATAACGAGGGAGAAGCCGTCATCGTCCCCGGTCGTGCGGGGACGTCCAGTCCACGAGCGGGCCCTTGGCGACGACGCCCGACGGGTTGATGTTGCGCTGCGTCACGTAGTAGTGCCGCTTGATGTGGTCGAAGTTCGTGGTCTCGCCGAACGCCGGGATCGAGTACAGGTCGCGGGCGTAGCCCCAGAGGTTCTCGTAGTCGGCGAGGCGCCGCAGGTTGCACTTGAAGTGGCCGTGGTAGACGGCGTCGAAGCGGGCGAGCGTCGGGTAGAGCCGGACGTCAGCCTCGGTGATCTCGTCCCCGAGGAGGTAACGCCGGGTGGACAGGCGCTCCTCCAGCCGGTCGAGGGTGTCGAAGAGGGCGTCGAAGGCCTCCTCGTAGACGCCCTGCGAGGTGGCGAAGCCCGCCTTGTACACCCCGTTGTTGACCGTGTGGTAGACGAGGTCGTTCAGCTCGTCGATCTCCGGGCGCAGCGCCTCGGGGTACAGGTCGGGCGCGCCGGGCCGGTGGTGGGCGGTGAACTCGGTCTCGAACATCGTGGTGATGTTCGGGAAGTCGTTGGTGACCAGGCGCTCGGTCTCGGTGTCCCAGACGCAGGGCACGGTGTAGCGGCCCTGGAACGCCGGGTCGGTGGACAGGTACAGCTCCGAGAGGAAGACCGCGCCGGTCACGGGGTCGCGGTCGGGGAACCGCCAGCCCTTCTCGTCCCGGATGGGGTCGACCACGCCGACGCCGATCGCGTCCTCCAGGCCGAGCAGCCGCCGCACGATCAGGGTCCGGTGCGCCCACGGGCAGGCGTAGGAGACGAAGAGCCGGTACCTGCCGGGCTCGGCGGGCAGGCCGCTCGCCCCGTCCGCCGTGATCCGCTCGGTGAACCGGTTCGCCTGCCGGACGAAACGGCCTCCCTCGACCTCCTGCACGCTCATGCCCGTCTCCCTCTGAAGTAGGTGAGGACGACCCGGAGGTCGACCCCTGCGGGTGATCCGGGTCCGGGAACCTCGCGGCTACCATAACCGTCGGTATCCATTGTGAAACGGCCGCGACGGCCGGACCGGCGGATCGACGAGGTGGCGGGGGTCCATGCTCGAGCAATTCAACGCCCTGGTGGACGGCCTGCCGCCGGCGACGATCTACCTGATCATCGCGGCGCTGGTGTTCGCCGAGGCCGCGCTGTTCGTCGGGTTCGTGTTCCCGGGCGAGACCGCGATCGTGGTCGGCGGCGTCCTCGCCAGCCAGCACGTGCTGTCACTGCCGCTGCTGCTGGTCATTGCGGTGGTCGCCGCCGTGGCGGGCGACTCGGTCGGCTACGAGATCGGCCGCAAGTACGGGCCGCGGCTGCTCGACGTCAAGATGATGCGAAGACACCGCGCGAAGGTCGCGGCCGCGCAGGACCTGATCCGCCGCCGCGGCGCGTTCGCGGTGTTCATCGGACGGTTCACGGCGCTGCTGCGGGCCCTCATGCCCGCCCTCGCGGGCAGCTCGCGGCTGCCGTATCCGAAGTTCCTGCTCTTCAACGTCATCGGCGGCGTCGTCTGGGTCGTCACGTTCACGCTCGGCGGCTTCTTCGCGGGCACGGCGTTCGAGCACGCGGCCAAGCTCGCGGGGCGGGGCCTGGCGATCGGGCTGGCGGCCGCGGCCGTCGTCGCGCTGGTGGTGTGGAGCGTCCGCAAGCACCGCCGGGAGGCCCGCGAGGAGGCCGAGGCCCAGGCCGCCGAGGACGCGGACGACAACGACGACGCCGACGAGTCGGCCTCGACGCTGCCGTCCTGACCGCGCGGGGCGCTCACAGGTGCATCCGGCCGCCGATCATCGGCAGGTCGAGGTAGGTGCGGATGCCGGGCTCGGCGGCGCACACGGCCGGGACGGAGTTCAGCGCGTGCGCGGCCGCCGCGGAGATCGCGTCGGAGACCCACTCCTCGCCCGCCGACAGCTGGAGCGGGGGGCGGCCGTCCACGCGCAGCGAGTATCCGGGCCGGCCCCACTCGTCCGGCATCCGCGCGGCGTCCGCCTTGTGCACGACCTCCACGGTGATGACGGGCCGGCCGGCGGCGATGCCGCTGAACGTCCAGCGGGCGGCGGCGACCGTGCCGCGCGGGATCGGCCCCGCGGCCGTCGACAGGTCGGCGCCGGCCAGCCGGTGGTCCACGTCCACGTCGATCTCGTCGAGCTCGACGCCGAGCCCGGCGGCGATCAGGTGCAGGCTCTCGGAGAACAGCGTCCGCATCGCGGCGCGGTTGGGCCGCAGCGCGCGCAGGTACGCCTCCTCGTCCTTGCCGAACCCGAGCATGTGGTGGACCATCCGCCAGGACGGGTGCCGGGCGAAGTCGGTGCACTCGCGGGCGTAGACGTGGGTGATCCGGCGGGACAGCCGCGACAGCACCAGCGGCATCACGTCGGCCATGAAGCCCTGGCTGACGCCGCTGCCGTGCACCGAGACGCCGCCCCGCTTGCAGGCCTGCTCCAGCTCGTTCACGAAGAACGGGCCGAGCGCGCGCGGGTACACGAGGCCGGTGAGGGAGATGAGGTTCTTGCCGGACGCCAGCAGCGCGCAGATGGTCTCCAGCTCGGCGAACCGGTCGTGCACGGGGCTCGGGGCCCAGACGACGCAGTCGGCGTCCAGGTCGAGGACCGCGCCGAGGTCGCCGGTCGCGGTGACCCCGACGGGGTCGCGGCCCGCGAGCGTCCCGGCGTCGGCGCCCGCCTTGGCCGGGGAGTGCGCCCACACGCCGACGAGCTCCATGTCGTCCCGGTCGAGGACGCCCCGGATCGCGCTGCGGCCGAGCGCGCCCGTCGCCCACTGGACCACGCGGTAGGGGCGGGCGGGCGTGGACGCGGCGGCGGGGCTCATCGAGGCGGGACCTCCGTTGCTCCTCGGGACGTCGATGGGTGAGGAGACTACGCGTCGGGCGCGAGGGAATTGCGGCGATCTGTGCAACTTCCTCCCACGTCCCATCGTACGCGGGACTGCTCCGGCGCACGGGCGGGAACGAACCCCGGGGGCCGCGGCCGAGCGCGATTCGGTTCAGTGGTACCACTGGTAACCCCCCGGTGATTACCTGGGGGCGTAGTCGGTGCGATGTGAGGAGACACGAGATGTCGGAACTGCGCTACGACGGCCGCGTGGCGGTCGTGACCGGGGCTGGCCACGGCCTCGGCCGGCAGCACGCGCTGGAGCTCGCCGCGCGCGGCGCCAAGGTCGTCGTCAACGACCTCGGCGGCGACCGGTCCGGTACCGGGGCCTCCGCCGGCCCCGCCCAGGAGGTCGTGGACGAGATCAAGAAGAACGGCGGCGAGGCCGTCGCGAACCCCGACAACGTCGCCACCCCCGAGGGTGCGCAGGCGATCGTCAAGACCGCGCTCGACACGTTCGGCAAGGTCGACATCGTCGTCAACAACGCGGGCATCCTGCGCGACAAGTCGTTCAAGAACATGTCGGTCGAGGAGTTCGACGCCGTCATCGCCGTCCACCTGCGCGGCTCGTTCCTGGTCTCCAGCGCCGCCTGGCCGCACCTGCGCGAGCAGGGCTACGGCCGGATCGTGAACACCTCGTCGCCCGCGGGCCTGTTCGGCAACTTCGGCCAGGCCAACTACTCCACGGCCAAGATGGGCCTCGTCGGGTTCACCAAGACCCTCGCCCAGGAGGGCGCGAAGTACAACATCAAGGCCAACGCCATCGCGCCGGTCGCGTGGACCCGCATGACCGAGGACCTGCTGCCCGCCGACTTCGCCGACAAGCTCGGCGTCGAGCAGGTCACGCCGCTCGTCGCCTACCTCGTCCACGACTCGGTCGAGGACTCCGGGCAGGTCTACACGGTCGGCGGCGGCCGGATCGCGAAGATCTTCGTGGCGGAGGGCCCCGGCTTCGGGCAGAAGGCGACGCTCTCGGTCGAGGACGTCCGGGACAACTGGGCCGCCATCAGCGCGAACGAGCCGCTCACCGTGTTCGGCAACGTGGGCGAGCAGATGGGCCCGCTGATCCAGCAGCTCACCTCCTGAGCCGTTGGCCGGGATCGAGCTCGACCGGCGGGACGGGGTGCTCACGATCACCCTGTCCCGGCCGGAGCGCCTGAACGCGGTCGACGGCGCGCTGACCGAGGAGATGCTGGACGTCCTCCACGGGCTGGCGCGCGACCCGTCCACCCGCGTGGTCGTGCTCACCGGCGCGGGCCGCGGGTTCTGCTCGGGGATGGACATCCAGGGCGGCGACCCGGGCGAACCGACCGGTGAGGGCCGCGTCCAGCGGCTCTACCGGGGCATCGCCCGCGGCGGCGAGGTCACCGCGCGGCTGCGGGAGATCCCGCAGCCGGTGATCGCGGCGCTGCACGGCCCCGTCGCCGGCATGGGCGTGTCCTGGGCGCTGGCCTGCGACCTGCGGGTGGCCGACCCGACGACCCGCTTCGTCGTGCCGTTCCTCGACCTCGGGCTGTCGGCCGGCGACTGCGGCCTGTCCTGGCTGCTGCCGCGCCTGGTGGGGCCGGCGAAGGCCGCGGAGATCGCCTACCGGGCGCAGCGCCTGGACGCGGCCCGCGCCGACGCCCTCGGCCTCATCACCGAGATCGCCCCCGAGGGCGGGGACCTGGCGGCCGCCCAGGCCCTCGCCGACGAGCTGCTCGCCAGGTCGCCCTACGGCCTGAGCCGCACCAAGGAACTGCTCAACGCGTCCCTGGACGTCCCCGGCCTGCGCCAGCAGCTCATGACGGAGACGGCCGTCCAGACCCTCGCCTTCTTCACCGAGGACCTCGCCGAGGGCATGACCGCCACGATGGAGAAACGCCGCCCCGACTTCAAGAACCGCTGACGCCGGTCAGCGCCTCACCGGGGGGTTTGGGGGGTCGTGCCCTAGAGGGATACTGCGGACGTCGACCGCCCAAGGGGGGCGAGCCCCCCTTGGGCCACGGCCTTCCCCGAAGTGGCCTCGGCCACGCGCGCTAACGCGTGACCTGCCCGGTGCGGCGAAGCCGGAGGCGAGCCGCACCGGGCAGATCGCGAAGCGATGCCGCGTTCGCCCCAGACCCGGTCACGTAGCGAGCCGCTAGGCGAGCGAAGTGGGCCGGGCCTGTGTAAACACGGGTCAGTCGGCCAGGGCGGTGGAGAGTGCTTCGACGTAGCGGAGGGCGGCCAGGCGGGCGAGGGCCGGGTGGGCGCCGAGGGGTGCGGAGTGCGCGGAGCCCACGGTGGCGGCGGCGGTGGCGACCAGCGCCGCCTCCGGCTCGGGTCCGATCAGGTGCGGGGCGACGGCGATGGACGCGGCTCCGGCCGCGCGCAGCTGCTCGTAGGCGGCCTTCACCGACGCCTCGTCGTTCAGCGAGGCGGTGAAGACGGGGGCCGCGAGCCGGGAGGCGAGGAGCACTCCGGTGACCTCGGCCTGCCGGACGGCCGCCGCGTCGCCGGGAGTGGCGACGATCACACCGGACGCTGCCGTCACCATGGTCATCAGCCTGATCCGGTCGGCGCGGGCGAGCCCGGCGTCGGCGAGCCGGTCGTGCAGCGCCTCGGCGATGAGCGGGTGCGGGCCGAGCGGCTCGGCGGCCACGGTGCGCACGGGCGCGGCCGCCACGGCGGCGCGCACGGCGGCGTCGAGCGCCGGGTCGGGCCCGGTGGACAGCGGCACCACCACGGCGGCGAGCTCGTCGTCCTGCTGCCGGAGCCCGGCGAGCACGGCGTGCAGGCTCGCCTCGCCGCCTTCCAGGTGCCCGACGTAAGCGGGCTGCCCGGTGTGCTCGAGCTCGACGAGCCGGGCGAGCTCGACGGCGATGTCGGTACCGGCCCGCCGGGCGGGTCCGGGGACGGCGAGGACGAGCGTGGGGGATCCGGGGGGCAGCAGGAAGGACTCGTCGCCGCGGTGCCGGCCGCCGCGGGGTGTGCGGCGCCGTCGCGACGGCAATGCCTCGGATGCCTGGCTTTCGGGACTCACGGCGGGCATCGTAACGCCCTCCGGCCCGGGAGCCGTCCTCCCGGCCCGGCCGTCGTCGTTGCCTGTAGGAATCGTGGGTCTCCTTCCCGGACCGGCCGCGGTGCGGGCGGTGGATGAAGAAGCAGAGTATGGCGCAATGTCCCGAAGCAACAGGGGGAAATGAAGCAAATTGTCCGGATTTGCCGCTATCCTCTTCCGGCGGGACCCGGCAAGATCGTCTTGCCCCCGCGCATTGCCGCAGGTAGCAAGGAATGGCGGCAATACGGCCGAATGCCGTCAAAGGGGTTGCGGGGGCGTCGCGGACGGCCTTTATGATCCAGGGACCCTCCGCGCCGGAACGTTCGAGGTCACATGAAATCCCCCCGTAGGCGGTCGATCCGCACGAAGGTCACCGCGCTGCTGCTCGTGCCGCTGCTCTCACTCGTCGCGCTCTGGGGATACGCCGCGATCGTCACCGGCCGCGACGCGCTCGCCCAGCGCCGGTACCACACGCTCGACCGCGAGTTCGCGCCGAGCGGCCAGGGCGTCCTGGTCGAGCTGGGCAAGGAGCGCCTGGCCTCGGCGGTGTTCCTCAGCACCCCGCGCTCGGCCGCGGGCGGCACCCCCGCCGCCCTGCTCTCCCAGCGCTCGCGCGTCGACGCGGCCGTCGAGTTCTTCCGCCGCGAGGCCACCTCCGCCGACGCGCGCAGCGCCACCAACGCCCAGATGGACTCGCGCGTCGACGAGGTCCTGCGGGCGCTCGGTGGGCTCGGCGGGCTGCGCGCCGCGGTCGACTCCCGGTCCGTGGACCGGTTGGCCGCGGTCAACGGCTACGGCACGATGGTCGACGACATGCACCGGCTCTACGACAGCCTCGTGGTCATCGACGACTCCGGGCTCTACAACTGGACGCTCTCCACCCGGCACGCCGGGCGCGCCATGGAACTGATCCAGCGCGAGAACGCGCTGGTCGCCGGGGCCTTCATCACCAGGGGCCGGATGACCGCGGCCGAGCACCGGATGTTCGTGGAGATGGTCGGCGAGCAGCGCTGGCAGTGGGTCAAGCAGCGCTCGCTGCTCGACCCGGTGGTCTACCGGTCCGGCACCGCGCAGGTCTTCGCCTCCCCGCAGTACCAGACGTTCAAGGCGATGGAGGACCGGATCGCCGACGCCGACCCGCGCCGGCCGCTGCCCGTCCAGCCCGGCGAGTGGCAGCGGACGGCGCAGCCGCTGGTGCTGTCGGTCAACGCGATGGTGCTCGGCAACTCCAAGCGCGCCGGCGAGCACGCCGACGACCTCGGCCGGGAGGCCTACCTGCGGCTCGGCGCCGTCGGAGGCCTCGGCCTGCTGGCGATCCTGCTGTCGGTGCTGCTGTCGCTGCGGTTCGCCCGCGGGTTCGTCCGCGAGCTGGTCGGGCTGCGCGGCTCCGCCGAGGAGATGGCCGAGCAGCGGCTGCCGGGCATCGTCGCGCGGCTCAGCCGCAACGAGAGCGTCGACGTCGCCGCGGAGGCCCCGCCCCTGAGCGCCGGGAACACCGCTGAGGTCGCCCGGCTCGCCGAGGCGTTCGCCAAGGTGCAGCGGACCGCCGTCGACGCCGCCGTGGGCCAGGCCGAGCTGCGCGCCGGCGTCAGCCGCATCTTCCTCAACATCGCCCGCCGCAACCAGTCGCTCCTGCACCGCCAGCTCACGCTGCTGGACGGCCTGGAGAGCCGCGCCGAGGCCGACGACCTGGAAGACCTGTTCCGCATCGACCACCTCACGACCCGCATGCGGCGGCACGCCGAGAGCCTCATCATCCTGTCCGGCGCGACGCCGGGGCGCGGGTGGCGGCGGCCGGTGCGCTTCGCCGACGTGCTGCGCGCCGCCGTGTCGGAGATCGAGGACTACACCCGCGCGACGGTGCTGACCGACTCCGAGGACGGCCTGGTCGGCGCGGCCGTCACCGACGTCGTGCACCTGCTGGCCGAACTGATCGAGAACGCGGCGTCGTTCTCCCCGCCCAACACCGAGGTGCGGGTGATGGCCGAGCGGGTCGGCACCGGGTTCGCGGTCGAGATCGAGGACCGCGGCCTCGGCGTGAACCCGGAGCTGCTCGCCGAGGCCAACCGGCGGCTGGCCGAGCCGCCCGAGTACGACCTGGTCGACACCGACCAGCTCGGGCTGTTCGTCGTCGCGCGGCTGGCCGCCCGCCACGACATCTCCGTGACGCTCCAGCGGTCCCCGTACGGCGGCGTCACCGCGATCGCCCTGTTCCCGCACGAGCTGGTGGTCCCGGCCGAGAAGATGGCCGCCGGGATGCTCCCGCCCGCCGACGGCGAAGGGGACGGCTCGGACGAGGACGGCGCGAGCGTCGGCGCACCCCGGTGGGAGGCGACGGTCCTGCCCGCGCCGGTCCCCGACGCGGTGGTCCCGCTGCGCGACGCCGCGACCTCCGGGGAGTTCTCCGCACTCCCGGCGGAGGAGCCGCACCTGCGGCGCCAGCGGAACGCTCCAGGACACCTGGAGGGCGCGGGCGGCCGCCTGGAGGCGCCGCCCGCGCTGCCCGAGCTCACCGCGCCCCCCGCGCCCGCACCGGTCCCGTCCCCGGCTCCCGCCGAGCCCGCCCACCCGGCACCCGCCACGCCCTGGGGCGTCCCGGACGGGCCCGCGCCCGCCGCGGCGCCGCGTCCCGCCCCGAACCCGTGGTCGGACGACGCCCTCGAACCCCGGGACGAACGGCCCGCCGGAACCGGGGGGCCGTCGGGCGCGCAGGACCCCGCCGACGGCGCGCCGGCCGAGGAGGACGAGGACTGGGAGCCCGCGGGCACCCACGCCGGCCTGCCCCGCCGCGTCCGGCAGAAGAACCTGGCCCCGCAACTGCGCAAGAGGCCCCCGTCACCGCCCGGGGCCGGCGGAGTCACGACCGGGGCCGTCGCACGCTCGCCCGAGGAGGCACGCTCGCTGATGGCATCGATACAGCAGGGATGGCGGCGCGGACGCGCATCCGACATGGGGGATGAGGAAAACCGATGATGCACAACACCGTGTCCGGTGAGCTGAACTGGCTGCTCAACGACTTCGCCCAGCGGGTCACGACGGTGCGGCAGGCGGTGATCCTGTCGCGCGACGGGCTGGCCGTGGCCGCCTCCAACGAGCTCGCCCGGGAGGACGCCGAGCATCTGTCGGCGCTGGCGTCCGGCGTGCAGAGCCTCGCGCGCGGGGCCGGCCGGCACTTCGCGGGCGGCAACGTCCGGCAGACCATCATCGAGATGGACGCGCTGCTGCTGTTCGTGACGGCTGCGGGCGACGGCACCTGCCTGGCGGTGCTGGCCGAGGCCGACGCCGACGCCGGCCTCGTCGCCTACGAGATGGCGGTGCTGGTCAAGCGGGTCGGCCAGCACCTGCAGGCGAGCCCGAGGTTCGGGGCGGAGCAGGGCGGCCAGGGCTTCGGAGGCGCCGGGGGGTCCGCGCCGCGGGGCTTTTGACCGATGACCCCGCCCGGAGAGCGCTGGCTGGACCGCGAGGCCGGTCCGCTCGTGCGCCCCTACGCGCTGACCCGGGGGCGGACCCGCCCCGAGGGCGCGGGCTTCGCGCTGATCGCGGTGGTCGCGGCCACCGGCGCCCCGCCGGGCGACCGGCTGCGCTACAGCCCCGACCACGCGCGGGTGCTGCGCGGCTGTTCGCGACCGGTGGCGGTCGTCGACCTCGCGGCCGACCTCGGCCTGCCCCTCGGCGTCGTGCGGGTGCTGCTCGGGGACCTGCGGGACGAGGGCCTGGTCGCGGTGGTCGAGGAGGCGCGCCCGGCCGAGGGCAGGCGGCCCCCGTCCGGCGTGCTGAGGGAGGTGCTCAATGGACTCCGCGCGCTCTGAGCGGCCGCTCGTCACCACCAAGATCCTGGTCGCGGGCGGTTTCGGCGCGGGCAAGACCACCATGGTCGGCTCGGTCAGCGAGATCCGCCCGCTGCACACCGAGGAGCCCCTGACCGACCGCGGCGTCGGGGTGGACGACGTGTCCGGCGTCGCCGCCAAGGCGACCACGACCGTCGCCATGGACTTCGGCCGGATCACGCTGTCGGACCAGCTGCTGCTCTACCTGTTCGGCACGCCCGGCCAGGAGCGGTTCTGGTTCATGTGGGACGAGCTGGCGGCCGGCGCGATCGGCGCCGTCGTGCTCGCCGACACGCGCCGCCTGACCGGCTGCTTCCCGGCGATCGACTACTTCGAGCGCCGCGGCGTCCCGTTCGTGGTGGCCGTGAACTGCTTCGACGGCGAGCGCACGCACCGGCCGCGCGACATCGCCATCGCCCTCGACCTCGATCCCGGCGTCCCGGTGGTGCTGTGCGACGCGCGCCGCCGCGAGTCGTCCAAGGCGGTCCTCATCGCGCTGATGGAGCACGTCCTGACCTGGCCGGAGGAGCGGGAGGAGGCGCCCGGCGGCCCGATGTCCGATCATCGTGAACCCGCGACGTAGTAGGCTCCCGCACACCTCCGTACTCCACGCATCGGGAGGTTTCCCCCGCATGTTCCGCCCCCCAATGCCGATCGCGACACGCGTGAGCAGGGTCCGCCAGCCGTGATGGGCCCGCGCTTCTCCTCCATCCGGGCGAGGACCACGCTGCTGGTCCTGGTCCCTCTGCTGGCGCTCGCCTCCCTGTGGGTGTTCCTCACCGGCTTCACCTACGGCGACGCGCACGAGCTGCTGCGGAGCCGCGACTTCCAGGAGAAGACCGTGCTGCCCACGCAGCACCTCATCGACGCGCTGCAGAAGGAGCGGCGGCTGTCGATGGCCGAGCTCGGCGGGGCGCGCTCGGAGTCCGGCGTCATGCTGACGCAGCGGCAGACCACCGACGAGGCGGCCGAGCAGGTCCGGGCGGGCGCCCGCGACCGGGGGCTGCGGGACGCGATCCAGCCGCAGATCGTCGACCGGATCGACGCGCTCGTGGAGCGGATCGACACGCTGCGCTCCGTCCGCCGCGGCGTGGACCAGCGCGTCGCGGACCGCGCGCGGGTGCTGCGCGAGTACAGCGACATCATCGACGCGGGCTTCGCCCTCTACAACGCGACCACGCCGGGGGACGGGTCCATCACCGCGCACGCCCGCACGCTCAGCTCGTTCGGACGTGCCCGCGAGTTCATGTCGCGCGAGGACGCCCTGCTGACCGGAGCCCTCGCCGCCGGGCACATCACGGCCGCCGAACGCGGCCAGTTCGCCCAGCTCGTCGGCGCCCAGCGGATGCTGTACGCCGACACCGCGCCCAACCTGCCGCACGACGACCACGAACGCTACGAGCGGCTCGCGGCGTCCCCGCCGTTCGTCCAGCTGCGGTCGCTGGAGGACCAGGTCATCCGCGGCGCCGAACCGCCCCCCGCGGCCGTCCGCAAGACCCGCGAGCCCGGCGCTCGGCCCGGTGCCCGGCCCGGCGCGGCCGACCGCCCCGCGCAGCGCGCCGCGCGCGGCCCGGTCATCGAGCCGGACATCTGGCGTTCCCTCGCCGACACCGCCAACGGCCGGCTGTACCAGCTGGAGAACGTGGTCCTCGACGACGTCGCCGCGCACGGGCAGCACATCGCGATCGGCGCCTTCACCCGGCTCGGCCTCGCCGGCGGCGTCGGCCTGCTCGCGATCGTGCTGTCGGCGCTGATCGCGGTCCGGGTCTCCCGGCGGCTGCTCCAGGAGTGCCGCACGCTCGCGGCCGGCGTCATGGACTTCACCCGCCAGCGGCTGCCGCTGCTCGCCGAGCAGGTCCGCGCCGGCAGTCCCGTCGAACCCGAGCCCGCCCCCGAGGTCGACTACCGCATCACCGAGATCCGGCAGATCGCCGAGTCGTTCGACCGCGCCCGCGAGGCCGTGCTCGTCGCCGCCGAGGGCGAGGTCGCGGCCCGCCGCGGCATCAGCGAGGTGTTCGTGAACCTCGCGCGCCGCAACCAGGCGCTGCTGCACCGCCAGCTCAGCCTGCTCGACACCATGGAGCGCCGCACCGAGGACCCCTCGGAGCTGTCGGACCTGTTCCGCCTCGACCACCTCGCGACGCGCATGCGCCGGCACGCCGAGGGCCTGGTCATCCTGGCCGGCAAGAGCGCGGGGCGCGGCTGGCGCCGTCCCGTCCCGCTGGTGGACGTGGTGCGCGGCGCCGTCGCCGAGGTCGAGGACTACCCGCGCGTCCGGGTGCAGCCGCTGCCGCGCGTCGCGCTGCTCGGCTCCGCCGTGGCCGACGTCATCCACCTGCTCGCCGAGGTGGTGGAGAACGCCACCACGTTCTCGCCGCCGCAGTCGCCGGTGCGGGTCAGCGGCCACGCCGTCGCCAGCGGTTTCGCGATCGAGGTCGAGGACCGCGGGCTCGGGATGACCGAGGAGGCGCTGCGCAGGGCCAACGAGCGGCTCGCCCATCCGCCGGAGTTCGACCCGTCCGACAGCGCGCAGCTCGGCCTGTTCGTCGTGGCCCGGCTCGCCGAGCGGCACGACATCACCGTCACCCTGCGCCCGTCGCCGTACGGGGGGACGACGGCGATCGCGCTGATCCCGAGCGAGCTCGTCGTGGAGAGCGCCGAGCCGGAGCCGGCCCCGCCGCGCCGCACCACCGGACCCATCCAGGCGCTGCCGGCCGCGCGCCCGGTGGCCGATACCGGACGGAGCGAGTCCGGCGGTGTCGTCCGGCTGGTGGCCGAGGCCGAGCCCTTCCGGCCCGAGCCCCTCCCGTCCGGGACCCTTCCGCCGGGGGCCCTTCCGCCCGAGCCGGCCCGTCCGGCCGAGGAGCCCGAGCGTGCGGCCCCGCAGCCCGCGGCCCCGCCACGGGCCGAGCCGCCGCCCGAGCCCGCTCCGCCCCTGCGGGAGGGGGAGCTGCCCAAGCGCCGGCGGCAGACGCACCTGGCGCCCCAGCTCAAGGAACGGGTGGACGCGCACCTCGCCGAGCGGGGACAGGCCCCGCCGCCCGACCCGGCGCCCGCCCCGCCCCCGGCTCCGCCGGAGCCGGCCGGGATGCCGCTCGCCGCGCCCGTCCCCATGGACGTCCCGGCGGACGTGGCCGGGCACGACCCGGCCGGGACCGTCCCCACCGGACAGGAACCGGACGACGGCACCGCCCGCTCGCCCGACACGATGCGATCGATGATGTCCGCGATGCAGCGCGGCTGGCAGCGCGGCAGGCAGGACGCGGCCGACGCGCAGGCCGCGGGCAACGAAGGCGACCAGGAGGACGACGCCCCATGACACAGCCCCAGCACTCCGGCGCGGAGGTCCCGGGCGGAGCCGGAGGTGAGCTCAACTGGCTGCTGGACAGCCTCGTCCAGCGGGTCGCCCCGGTGCAGAACGCGGTGGTGCTGTCCAGCGACGGGCTCCGGATCGCCGCCTCCAGCGGGCTGGCCCGCGAGGAGTCCGACCACCTGGCCGCCGTGGCCGCCAGCTTCCAGAGCCTCGCGCGCGGGGCGGGGGAGTCGTTCGGCGGCGGGCCCGTCCGGCAGACGATCGTGGAGATGGAGTCGTCGTTCCTGTTCGTCACCGCCGCCGGCCGCGGCGCCTGCCTCGCCGTCCTCGCCGACGCCGAGGCCGACCTCGGGATCATCGCCTACGAGATGGCCATGCTGGTCACGCGGGTCGGCCAGCACCTGTCGGCCAACCCGCGGGTCGCCGCGGCCGACTCCGGCGGCGTGTGAGATGGGGGGCACGGCCTGGTACGACGACGCGGCGGGCCCCGTCGTGCGCCCGTACGCCCTGACCCGGGGCAGGACGCACTACGAGGGCGTCGAGTTCGACCTCGTCGCGCTGATCGTCGCGGCCGGGCCGCCCGAGCCCGCCGACGACGCCCACGCACTCCCGGCCGCCCCGTGGGCGCCGGAGCCGGAACATGACATGATCCTGGAGCTTTGCCGCACCCCGTTGTCGGTCGCCGAGATAGCGTCGGATCTGGAACTTCCCCTCGGGGTCGTCCGTGTCCTGCTCGGCGATCTGCTCGACCACTCGCTGATACAGGTCCGGCGCCCCGCGCCGGTGGCGCAGTTCCCCAGCGAGCGCGTACTCAAGGAAGTGATCGATGGAATCCGTGCGCTCTGACGCGGCCGCCCAGCAGGGCGACTCGGCGCTGACGGTCAAGATCCTCGTGGCCGGCGGCTTCGGCGTCGGCAAGACGACCCTGGTCAGCGCGGTCAGCGAGATCCGCCCGCTGCGCACCGAGGAGGCGCTGACCGAGAAGAGCATCGGGATCGACGACACCACCGCCGTCGCGTCCAAGACCACGACCACCGTGGCGATGGACTTCGGGCGCATCACCCTGCCCAACGGCCTGGTGCTGTTCGTGTTCGGCACGCCCGGCCAGGACCGGTTCTGGTTCATGTGGGACGAACTGGCCAAGGGCGCGCTCGGGGCGGTGGTCCTCGTCGACACCCGCCGCCTCGCCGACTGCTTCGCCTCGGTCGACTACTTCGAACGCCGCGGCGTCCCGTTCATCATCGGGGTCAACCGCTTCGACGGCGCCGGCCAGCACTCGGCCGACCAGGTCCGCGACGCCCTCGACCTGTCCCCGGACATCCCGGTGATCTCCTGCGACGTCCGCGACCGCGAGGACGCCAAGCGCGTCCTCATCAGCCTCGTCGAACACATCATGCGAACCATGAGCTCGGGCCGCCAGACGGTGTCCTATTAGCGTTTTTCTCCTCCTTCGGGCCTGGCGGCCCTCCATCGTCGAGAAACGCGGGCGATCGCTGGCATCGCTCCGTCTCGCCTTGGCGGCTCGCTGCGCGATCAGGTTCTTGCTTCGCTCGAACCTGCCTTCGGACGCGATCGCGGCAGTGAGGTCGGCGCGGGGTTGCGATGGGGGCTGAGGTAGGCGACTAGGCGGGCTATGGCCCCGCTCGGTGTGCGTGTGCGCGCTGGGCGGGGCCGTTCTGTGTGCGTGGCTTTGTCCTCTGAGTGGGGAAAGTTCGGATGATCTAGTGAAAAGGTCTTCTCAAAGCGGCGAAAGCGGGTTACGGTCTCGGCCATGAGACCGGCGTCACACGTCGCCGGGACCGTGTTCCCGAGAGGACGGCGTGATGCGCATGTCGGCTCGTCCGCAGAACGTGCATCAGGCACGCCTGCTGCGGCTGCTGCGTGACGAGGGGCCGCGCTCGCGCGCCGAGCTGGGCGACGTCGTCCGGCTCTCGCGGTCGAAGCTCGCCGTCGAGCTGGACCGGCTCGTCGAGCTGGGCCTCGTGGAGGGCGCCGGGCTGGCGGCCTCGCGGGGCGGGCGGCGGTCCGGGATCGTCCGGCTGTCGCCGAGCCTGCGGTTCGTCGCCTTCGACATCGGCGCGACCTCGATCGACGTCGCGGTGACCGACGGCACGCTGGAGGTCCTCGGCCACGTCAGCGAGCGGTGCGACGTCCGGCAGGGCGCCACCGCGGTGCTGGACCGGGCGCTGGACCTGCTCGGCAAGCTGCGCGACGAGGGCCTGATCCCGCAGGTGCACGGGACGGGCATCGGGGTGCCGGGGCCGGTCAGCTTCCGGGACGGCATGCCGGTCGTCCCGCCGATCATGCCGGGCTGGGACCGGTTCCCGGTGCGGGACGCGATCGGCCAGGAGCTCGGCTGCCCGGTGCTCGTCGACAACGACGTGAACCTCATGGCGCTGGGCGAGCTGCACGCCGGGCTCGCCCGGTCGGTGGACGACTTCCTGCTCGTGAAGATCGGCACCGGGATCGGCTGCGGCATCGTGGTCGACGGCGCCATCTACCGCGGCGTGTCCGGCAGCGCGGGCGACATCGGCCACATCCGGGTCGACGACGACGGCCCGACGTGCGCCTGCGGCAACGCCGGGTGCCTGGAGGCCTTCTTCGGCGGCGCGGCACTCGCGCGGGACGCGGAGGCGGCGGCGCGGTCCGGGCGCTCGCCCGCGCTCGCGGCGCTGCTGGAGGCCCACGGGGAGCTGACCGCCGAGCACGTCGGCGAGGCGGCCGCCGCGGGCGACCCGGCCGCCGTGCAGATCATCCGGGAGGGCGGCCGGCACGTCGGCCAGGTCCTCGCCGGGCTCGTCAGCTTCTTCAACCCCGGCCTCGTCATCATCGCGGGCGGCGTCGCGGGCCTCGGCCACGCGCTGCTCGCCGAGATCCGCAGCGTCGTGTACCGGCGGTCCGCGCCGCTCGCGACCGGCAACCTGCCGATCGTGCTGTCCGAACTCGCCGGCGCCGCCGGGGTGGTCGGCGGCGCCCGGCTCATCAGCGACCACGTCTTCTCCGCGTCCTGACCCCTGGCCCCGAGGAGGCCCGATGGGCTCGACCGAACCAGAACCGCTGCTGCGGATGCGCGGCATCGTCAAGCAGTTCCCCGGCGTCCGCGCCCTGGACGGCGTCGACCTCGACGTCCGGCCCGGCGAGGTGCACTGCCTGCTCGGCCAGAACGGCGCGGGCAAGTCCACGCTCATCAAGGTGCTCGCCGGTGCGCACCAGCCCGACCAGGGCGAGATCGTGTTCGCCGGGTCGCCGGTGCGGCTCGCCGGGCCCACCGCCGCGATGCGGGCCGGGATCGCCACCATCTACCAGGAGCTCGACCTCGTGGACGGCCTCTCGGTCGCCGAGAACGTCTTCCTCGGCCACGAGCGGGCCCGGCTGGGCTTCACGCGCCGCGGCGAGGCGGAGCAGGCGGCGCGGGAGCTGCTCGGCCGGCTCGGGCACGGGGAGATCCCGCCGCGCCGGGAGGTCGGCCGGCTGCCGGCGGCGGGCAAGCAGGTCGTCAGCATGGCCCGCGCCCTGTCGCACGACGCCCGCCTCATCGTGATGGACGAGCCGTCCGCCGCGCTCGCCCACGACGAGGTCGGCAACCTGTTCCGCATCATCCGGGAGCTGACCGCCGCAGGCGTCGCGGTCGTCTACATCTCGCACCGGCTGGAGGAGATCCGCGAGATCGGCGACCGGGTGACCGTGCTCAAGGACGGCCGGTCGGTCGCGGGCGGACTGCCCGCGCGGACCACCTCCACCGCCGACATCGTGTCGCTGATGACGGGGCGCGACGTGGAGTACGTGTTCCCCGAGCGGCCCGAGCCCGAGGACGGCCGCCCCGAGGTGCTGCGGGTCGAGGGCCTCACGCTCCCCGGAGCGTTCGAGGACGTCTCGCTCACCGTCCGCGCGGGCGAGATCGTCGGGCTGGCCGGGCTCGTCGGGTCCGGCCGCTCGGAGATCCTGGAGACCGTCTACGGGGCGCGGCGCCCCGCGCGGGGCCGGGTGCTCGTGGACGGCCGCCCGGTCCGCCCCGGCGACACCGGCGCGGCGGTCCGGCGCGGCATGGGCATGGCGCCGGAGGAGCGCAAGAGCCAGGCGCTGCTGCTGAACGAGACGGTCGCCGCGAACGTCAGCGTCGCCTCGCTGCCGCGCTACGCATCCTTCGGCTGGATCAGCCGCCGCCGCGAACTCGCCGACGTGCGGCGCCAGATCGAGGCGCTCGACATCCGCCCGCCCGACCCGCGCCGCCCGGTCGTGACGCTGTCGGGCGGCAACCAGCAGAAGGTCGTGCTGGCCCGCTGGCTGCTCGGCACGGCCGGCCTGCGGCTGCTGATCCTCGACGAGCCCACCCGCGGCGTGGACGTCGGCGCCCGCGCCGAGCTGTACGCGGTGATCCGCGAGCTGGCCGGGCGGGGGATCGGGGTGCTGCTGGTGTCCAGCGAGGTACCCGAGGTGCTCGGGCTCGCCGACCGCGTCCTCGTCGTCCGGGAGGGGCGCGTCGTGCACACCGGCGACGCCCGCGACCTGGACGAGGGCGCCGTGCTCAACATGATCATGGAGGGGAGTGCCCTGTGACGGACACCTTTCATTCTGGAGGGTCGGCCCCCGGGACCGATAAGGACGCGGGCGGGCGCGGCGGGGCGCCCGCCCGTCCGGCCGGCGGGAACGGCGGGGGGCCGCTGCGGCCGCTGCGCCGGGGCGGCGCCGCGGAGAGCCGCGAGATCCACCATCTCGGGCTGGTCGCCGCGCTGGTGCTGCTGTGCGCCGTCGGCCTGGTGACCGAGCCGGGCAACTTCGCGACGTCGGGGAACATCGTCGGCATCCTCGCGCTCGCCGCCACCATCGGCGTGATCACCGTCGGCCAGACGTTCGTGATCATCGGCGGCGGGATCGACCTGTCCGTGGGCGCGGTGATGGCGCTGGCGTCGGTCTGGGCGACGACCGTGGCGACCCAGTCCTACGGTCCGGCGGTGATGGCGCTGTGCGCGATCCTGGTCGGGACCGGCGCGGGCGTCGCCAGCGGGCTGCTGATCTCCTACGGGCGGCTGGTCCCGTTCATCGCCACCCTCGCGATGCTCGTCGCGGCGCGGGGGCTGGCGCAGCGGATGTCGGACCGCAGGACCCAGCTCGTCCGGCCGGAGAACGACGCGATCGAGGCGCTGTCCACCACCAAGGTGCTCGGGCTGCCGCTCGTCGTGTACATCTTCGCCGCGGTCGCGGCCGCCGGATGGCTGCTGCTGAACCGCACCACGTTCGGCCGCCGCACGTTCGCGGTGGGCGGCAACCCCGAGGCGGCGCGCCTCGCCGGCATCGACGTCCGCCGCCACACCCTGATGCTGTACGCGCTGTCCGGGTTCTGCTGCGGCATCGCCGCGATCATCATCATGGCGCGGACCACCACCGGCTCCAGCACCCACGGCGACCTCTACGAACTGGACGCGATCGCCGCCGTCATCATCGGCGGGACGCTGCTCACCGGCGGGCGCGGCACCGTCGTCGGGTCGATCCTCGGCGTGCTGGTGTTCACGCTCATCACCAACCTGTTCATCCTCAACGGCCTGGAGACCAGCGACCAGCTGATCGCCAAGGGCGCGATCATCGTGATCGCCGTGCTGCTCCAGCGCCGCGGGCTCCGCTCGCCCACCTGACCGCCTGCCCACCCGCACCTCTCGCCCGACCCAGCACACCCCACCCCCCACGTCCGGCGCCGCGCACCCCGGGGAACGCGCGGCGGGGGACGCCCCATCCCTTCATCAGGAGCACGTCATGCGTGATCAGAGCCCTCGTCCCAGCCGCAGAGGCGTCCTGTTCGGCGGCGCCGTCGTCGCCGCGGGCAGCCTCGCCGCCGCCTGCACCAGCAACAGCGAGAAGGACGACCCGAGCCCGGCGGCGCAGGCCGGGTCGCTCGGCGGGGACAACGACAAGCCGGGCAAGCAGGTGACCATCGGCTTCTCCGCGCCCGCCGCGGACCACGGCTGGATCGCGGCGATCGCCAAGAACGCCGAGGGGCAGGCCAAGAAGTACAAGGACGTGACGTTCAAGCCCGTCGAGCCGACCAACGACATCAACCAGCAGATCTCCGCCGTCGAGTCGCTGATCCGGGCGAAGGTCGACGTGCTGGTCATCCTGCCGAACGACGGCGAGCAGCTGAACCAGGTCGCCCGCAAGGCGATGGACGCCGGGATCCCCGTCGTCAACCTCGACCGCGTCTTCCCCGACAAGCTGTCGTACCGGACGTGGGTCGGCGGCGACAACTACGGCATGGGCGTCTCCGCGGGCCACTACATCGGCAAGAAGCTGAAGGACAAGGGCGTCGCCAGCCCCGTCATCGTGGAGATCCAGGGCATCGCGACGCTGCCGCTGACGCAGGAGCGCAGCAAGGGCTTCGCGGACGCGCTGAAGTCCTACGGCTTCTCCGTCACCGCCAAGCAGGACGCGAAGTTCACCGTGGAGTCCGGCAACCAGGTCGCGAGCAACCTGCTCCAGGCGCACAAGAAGATCGACGCGATGTGGAACCACGACGACGACCAGGGCGTCGGCGTGCTCGCCGCGATCAAGCAGTCCGGCCGCAAGGAGTTCTTCATGGTCGGCGGCGCGGGCTCGGCCAACGCGATGCGCGACATCAAGTCGGGCGGCGGCGTCCTGGAGGCGACCGTCACCTACCCGCCGACGATGGCCGCGTCCGCGATCAAGCTCGGCCGGCTCATCGCGCAGGGCAAGGGCATGGCCGACCTGGTCGAGCTCCAGGTGCCCCAGTCGATCACGCTCTCCTCGGAGACGGTCGCCAAGAACAACGTCGACACGTACATGCCGCTCGGCTTCGAGTCCTGAGCGACGGGGGCGCCGGCGCCCCCGCCGTCCCGCCGGAGGGCGGGGGCGCCGGCTCGGGGGGCTTCGGGCCCGCCCTCGCAAGACGACACAGAGAGGTGAGCTGAAATGACGACCGTCGGAGTCGGGATGGTCGGGCACGCGTTCATGGGACGCGCCCACTCCCAGGCGTGGCGCAGCGTCGGGCCGTTCTTCGGGCCGCCGCTGACGCCGGTCATGACCGCCCTGGCGGGGCGTTCCGCCGAGCGCGCCCGCGCCGCCGCCGACGCGCTCGGCTGGGCGTCGGTGGAGACGGACTGGAAGGAGCTGCTCCGCCGCGACGACGTCCAGCTCGTCGACATCTGCACGCCGGGCGACAGCCACGCCGAGATCGCGGTCGCCGCGCTCGACGCGGGCAAGCACGTGCTGTGCGAGAAGCCGCTCGCCAACTCCGTCGCCGAGGCCGAGGCGATGGCCGCCGCCGCGGAGCGGGCGCGGGAGCGGGGCGTCCGGTCGATGGTCGGGTTCAACTACCGGCGCGTCCCGGCCGTCACCCTCGCCCGCAGGCTGGTGGCCGACGGGCGCATCGGCGCCGTCCGGCACGTCCGGGCCCAGTACCTGCAGGACTGGCTGGCCGACCCGCAGGCGCCGTTCACCTGGCGCATGGACCGCGACAGGGCCGGGACGGGCGCGCTCGGCGACATCGGCGCGCACATCATCGACACCGCGCAGTTCATCACCGGCCAGAACCTCGTCGGGGTCTCGGCGCTGCTGGACACGTTCGTCCCGGAACGCCCGGCGCCAGGCGGCGGGACGGCGCAGGTCACCGTGGACGACGCGGCCCTGTTCGTCGGGCGCACCGACGGCGGCGCGCTCGCCTCGTTCGAGGCCACCCGGTTCGCCACCGGCCGCAAGAACGCGCTGCGGATCGAGGTCAGCGGCTCCTCCGGTGCCCTGGCGTTCGACCTGGAGTCGCTGAACGAGCTGTGGTTCTACGACCGGCACGAGGACGACGCCACCGCCGGCTTCCGCCGGGTCGTCGTCACCGAGCCCGTCCACCCGTACGCCGACCGGTGGTGGCCGCCCGGTCACATGCTGGGCTACGAGCACACGTTCACCCACCAGGCCGCCGACCTGCTCACCGCCATCGCGGAGGGCGCCGACCCGCGCCCGTCGTTCGAGGACGGCCTGCGGGTGCAGCGCGTCCTCGCCGCGGTCGCCGCGAGCGCGGCCTCCCGGTGCTGGGTCGATGTAGAAGGGAGCGAATGATGGCACGACCGGTAACGCTCTTCACCGGCCAGTGGGCCGACCTACCGTTCGAGGAGGTCTGCCGGCTGGCGTCGGGCTGGGGCTACGAGGGCCTCGAGATCGCCTGCTGGGGCGACCACTTCGAGGTCGACAAGGCCCTGGCCGACGACGACTACGTCCCGCGCAAGCTTGAGACGCTCGCCAAGCACGACCTCAAGGTGTGGGCCATCTCCAACCACCTCGTCGGGCAGGCCGTCTGCGACAACCCCGACGAGCGCCACAAGGCGATCCTGCCCGGGCGGATCTGGGGCGACGGCGAGCCCGAGGGCGTCCGGGGCCGCGCCGCCGAAGAGATCAAGGACACCGCCAGGGCCGCCGCGCGGCTCGGCGTCGACACGGTGATCGGGTTCACCGGCTCCTCGATCTGGCACACGGTGGCGATGTTCCCGCCCACCCCGGAGGAGATGGTCGAGCGCGGCTACGCCGACTTCGCCGATCGCTGGAACCCGATCCTGGACGTGTTCGACGAGGTCGGCGTCCGGTTCGCGCACGAGGTGCACCCGAGCGAGATCGCCTACGACTACTGGACGACCGTCCGGGCCCTGGAGGCGATCGGGCACCGCCCCGCGTTCGGGCTGAACTTCGACCCCTCGCACTTCGTGTGGCAGGAGCTCGACCCGGTCGGCTTCCTGTTCGACTTCCGCGACCGGATCTACCACGTCGACTGCAAGGACACGAAGGTCCGCACGGGCGACGGCCGCCGCGGCCGCCTGTCGTCCCACCTGCCGTGGGCGGACCTGCGGCGCGGCTGGGACTTCATCTCCACCGGCCGAGGCGACGTCCCGTGGGAGGACGTCTTCCGCGCGCTCAACGCGATCGGCTACGCGGGCCCGATCTCGGTGGAGTGGGAGGACGCCGGGATGGACCGCCTCCAGGGCGCCCCCGAGGCCCTGGAGTTCGTCCGGGGCCTCAACGCCATGGAGCTCTCGACGTCCTCGTTCGACTCGGCGTTCTCCTCCGAGTGAGCCCGCGGTGCGCCGCCCCGGCGAGGCCACGCGCCGGGGCGGCGCACCGCTCTGTCAGGTCGCGGACCGAGCGCCGAGCCTGTCGGGGGCGTGGTCGGCGACGAACCGCTCCAGATCCGACGCCGAGATCCCCAGGGGCGGGACGACGATGAGCCGGTCCACCCCCAGCTCCGCGTAGTCCCGGACGAACGCGGCGTCCGGCGGGCGGGGCGGGCTGATCGAGATGTGCAGGGGGCCTCGCTCCGCCTCCTCGGTGAGGGAGCGCAGCCGTCCGATCGTCTCCGCGGCGGCGCGGCGCCCGAGCATCCACCCGTACCAGCCGTCCGCGTGCCGGGCGGCCCGGCGCAGCGCGGCGGGGCTGTGGCCGCCCGCCACGACGGGGATCGGCCGCTGCACGGGCCGTGGATGGGCGTCCACGCCCGCGAAGTCGGCGTGGTCGCCGTGGAAGGCCGGCTCGTCGTCGTACCAGAGGGAGCGCATCGCCGCGAGGTACTCGTCGGCGCGGGCGCCGCGCCCTTCCGGGGAGACGCCGACCGCGCGCATCTCCGGTTCCAGGTATCCGGCGGCCATGCCGAAGACGAGCCTGCCCCGGCTGAGCACGTCGAGGCTGGCGAGCTGCTTGGCGAGGACGAGCGGGTTGCGCTGCGGCAGGACGACGACCCCGGTCCCGAGCGCGATCCGCTCCGTGCGTCCGGCGAGGTGGGCGAGGGCGACCAGCGGGTCCAGGAACGGCGTGTCCGGCTCCGCGGGGGACGGCGCGACGCGCGGGCGCGGCAGCACGACATGATCGCCGGCCCACACCGAGTCGTATCCGAGTTCCTCGGCCAGAGCCGCGACACGTGCGGCGACCTGCGGATCCGCGCAGGCCTCCATGTTGATGGCGAAGAGCCCGAGAGTAGGTGGCATCCGTCGATTATCGGCCCCGGCCGTGAGCGGCGGGGCTCAGGGGAGGGCGCGGAAGTCCACGAAGTCGAAGCCGGGGGAGACGACGCAGCTGACGAGGACCTCCTCGTCTCCCGCAGGGCGCGCGGCCTGCCATACGCCGGGCGGGACGACGGCCTGCGGCACCTGGCCGGCCGCCACGTCCGCACCGAGCGCGATCAGCTCGGGCGTCTCGGCGGGCCGGTCGCCGTCCCCGCCGAGGAGCAGGGTCAGCGGCCCGCCGCCGTGCCACAGCCACAGCTCCGCGGAGCGGACGGTGTGCCAGATCGACTCCTCGCCGGGCGGCAGCAGGAAGTAGATGGCGGTGGCGGAGGCCCGTTCGCCCGGGTATCCGTCCGGCGTGAACGACACGCCCGAGCGCCACGTCTCGCGGTACCAGCCCCCCTCGGGATGCGGCAGGAGGTCGAGCGCCTCGGCGGTCGCCGGGCGGTCCAGGGCGGCGACGTGCCGGCCGGCGGGGCTCCGCCGCAGGTAGCGGACGCGCGACGCGGTCGTGCGGTCGATCACCCCGCGCGCCGGCACCGCGCCGGGCGCGGGGTCCAGCGTGACGGCGACGAGCTGGCCCCCGGTGAACACGTCGTCGGCGACGGCCAGCAGCCCGGGCTCGTCGTCCGGGGCCCACACGGCCCCCGCCTCCCGCAGGACGAAGCGGGGACCGGGCTGGGCCCGCCAGCCGTCGAGCGTCGTGAGCAGCAGCACCCCCCGAGCTTAAGGGGTCAGGACGATCTTGCCGGTGACGTGGCCGGTCTCGCCGCGCTCGTGCGCCTTCGCGGCCTCCTCCAGCGGGAACACCGAGTCGATCTCGGCGCGGAGCCGCCCGGCCTCGGCGAGCGCGGCGATCTGAGCCAGCGCGTGGTGGTCGGGCTCGACGAGCAGGGTCTCCGCGCGGACGGCCGCGGGGTCGAAGTCGGCGAGCCTGCTGAGCACCAGCGACACCAGCGTCCCGCCCGGCCGCAGCACCCGGAGCGAGCGCGGCCCGTAGTCGCCGCCGATGGTGTCGAGCACGACGTCGACGTCCTTGACGACGTCCGCGAAGTCGACGCTCCGGTAGTCGATCGCCTCGTCCACGCCGATGCCGCGCAGGAAGTCGTGTTTGCCCGCGCCGGCCGTCCCGATCACGTGGGCGCCGCGCGCCTTGGCGATCTGCACCGCCAGATGCCCCACCCCGCCCGCCGCCGCGTGGATCAGCACTCGCGTGCCCTCCCGCACGTCCGCCGTGTCGACCAGCGCCTGCCACGCGGTCAGCGCGGCCAGCGGCAGGGCCCCCGCATGGACGTGGTCGATGGCGGCCGGCTTGGCGACGAACGTCCGGGACGGCGCCGTGACGTACTCGGCGTGGGACCCGGCCCCGAACGGGTACCGGAGCATCCCGAAGACCTCGTCGCCGGGCTTGTGCAGCGTCACGCCCACGCCGACCTTCTCCACCACGCCGGAGACGTCCCAGCCGAGGGTGAACGGGGGCTCGCCGAGGAAGCCGCCGCCCGCCCGGTGCTTCCAGTCGGTCGGGTTCACCCCCGCCGCCCGCACCCGGACGAGCACCTCCGTGGGCCCCGGCTCGGGCCGCTCGACCTCGACCACACCGAGCACCTCCGGGCCGCCGAGCACGTCCTGCCGTACCGCGCGCATCGTTTCGGGGCGCATCTTCTCAGTCATGCGACGTAGAACCGCATGGCGCGCTAGTCCATTTCGGATAGGCGTGTCGGGTCGAAGGCGATCGGGTAGGGGCGGTCCAGGACGACCGTCTCGCCGGAGCGCGCCTTGCGGGCCAGCTCGTAGCGGCCGTCGCGGAGCTCCAGCATGGTGACGGCGGGGCGCGGCTCCAGGTCGACGAGCCAGTAGTGCGGGATGCCGGTCGCGGCGTACTCGTCCACTTTGCGAACCCGGTCGATCTGCTCGTTGACGGTGCGCGGCGTGACGACCTCGGCGACCAGCAGGAGGTCGGGGCCGTAGTAGGTGCGGGTCTGGCGTTCGAGCGCCGCTCGGGCCACGTCGCGGGTCACGACGAACACGTCCGGCTTGCGGACGCCCGCCGGGGTCGTGACGTCCTGCGTGGCGCCGGCGACGTGCACGTCGGCGTCGGCCTCGCGGGCCGCCTCCTTCAGGACGGTCTTGAGCCGCTCGGCGGCGTGGTCGTGCCAGAGGTCGCCGGGCAGCTCGTTCAGCCAGCCGTCAGCGAGCTCATACCGGCGGCCCTCCTCGGGCAGCGCGTCGAGGTCGTACAACGTGTACGGACCGTGCGCACGGCCGAGCGTCCCGCCCATGGACCTTCCCCCCTCACCTCGATGAACGGGCTGATCCGAATCTACTGGACGGGCGTCCGGAAAGGGTGCACCCATGATCGCGCGGCGGGATGCGGCCGAATGTCTCGAAAGCCGAGCGGCGAAGAGTTACGATACATCGCGTCTTGACCCTCCAGCCGCTGGAGGGAGCAGGCTGCGGAGGCGGACCGCCCCGAAGGAGAGATGCGATGAGCGTCGAGCAAGACCGGGCCGCGCCCGCCGTGCGCGCCTCGGACCGCGACCGCGACGAGATGCTCGTCCGGCTCCACACGGCCTTCGCCGAGGGGCGGCTGAGCGAGTCGGAGCTGGACGAGCGCAGCGACCTGGCCCTCGCCGCACGCACCCACGACGACCTTGACGCGCTGGCCGCCGACCTGCCGTCCGGGCGGGCCGCCAAGGAAGGGGCCGGGAACGCGCCCGCGGGCCGGTTCCAGGTCGCCTACAAGGGATCGGTCACCCGGGCCGGCCGCTGGCGGCTGCCCGAACGGTTCACGACCGTCGTCTACAAGGGGACGGGCCTGCTGGACCTCCGCGATGCCGACCTGGACGCCGCGGTCACCACCCTGTGGGTGCTCGCCTACAAGTCAACCGTGCAGATCGTGGTGCCACCGGGCGTCCGCGTGGAGACCGACGGCCTGGGCGTGTCCGCCGAGGTCCACGGCGAGCCGCGGGCCGGGGCGCCGGTCCTGCGCGTCCGGGGCTATGCCTACAAGGGAGCGATCGAAGCGAAAGATCGGATATCTCGGGCGTGAGGTGATAGAACGCTCCAGCGGCCCCCATCGGCCGCCGTTCACGCGGATGTCAGTACAAGACCTCCCGTGGCGCGATTTGATGGTGACTCGACTGGGACCGTGAAGGAGCGCGTGTGACGGCGAGGACCCCGGAGCAGCACGAGGCCCGGCGGACGGCCGAGGAGGGCCCGGCGGACTCCCGCCACGTCCGGCGGCGTCTCACCTTCGGTGTCGCGGGAGACCTCGCCGACATGCCCGGCAGGCTGTCGCCCTGGCAGCGCGCCTATGAGGCGTGGCGGGCCGCCGGGCTGGAGTGGGGCCACGGCGCCCCGCCCCGGGAGGCCGGGCAGCGGCCCGCGAGCCGCGACGCCGCCCGTCCCGACACCGCCCGTACCGACGGCTCCGGCGCGGGGCGTTCCGCGAAGTCTCCTTCGCGTCCTAAGCCCGCCATGGCGGTGGCCGCGAGCACCCCGTCCGCGCCGGCGAAGCCCGACCCCCATGACGTCCTGGTCGCCGGTCCGCCCAGGCCGGAGCCACTGCCGGTGATGAGGTCGGGGCCGACCCGGCGGCTGCGCGCGCGGGCGGCGGTCGCGGCCGGGCTCGCCGCGGTCGCCGGAGGTGCGATCTTCGCGGTGTCCCGGGGCGACGACAGCTCGGCCGCGCCGGGCGTCCCCGGCCCGGTGGCCGCCGAGGGGCTCTTCGCCCCCGACCCGTCCGCCACCGGCGACGGCCTCGTCCAGGACCTCACGACCATCGCCGCGGCGGGCGGGACCGTCGTCGCGGCGGGCACCGAGGGCGACGGCGTGCCCGGCCGCGAACGGGCCCGCTTCCTCGTGTCCGCCGACGCGGGCCACGCCTGGTCGCTCGCCCGGCTGCGCACGCCGGACGGCTCCGCCGTGCCTCCCGGCGACACCCCGCGCCTCGTCGACGGCGGCGCCGGCCGCTGGGCCGCGCTCGGCCGGACGTCCGCCGGCGCCGTGACGGCGTGGACGAGCGAGGACGCCGCGACCTGGACGCGCCGCTCGCCCGCCGCGGGCTTCGCGCCGTCCGACCAGGTGAACGACCTGGCCCGGACCGGCCAGGGCTTCCTCGCCGTGGGCGCGTCCGGCGGCCGCGCGGTCGTCTGGAGCTCGCCGGACGGGCGGGCGTGGCAGCGCGCCGCCGCCGGCACGGGGATCATCGCCTTCGACCGCGTGGCGGCGTCCGGGAACGTGGCCGTGGCCCACGGCACGTACGGCAAGAAGGTCACCCAGCGGCGCGGCAAGAGGAGGGTCACGCGGACCGTGCGCGCCGACGGCCTCTGGCGCTCCGCCGACGGCGGCCGTACGTGGGCGATCACCGGTGTCCCGCAGGCGCAGGGCTCCTACGGCCCGACGAAGGGCCTGGCGGTCGGGCCGGGCGGGTTCGCGACCGTCCGCGAGGGCAGGCAGACCACCGGCCGCAGGAAGCACCGCAGGACGACGAACTTCGGCGTTCTGTTCACCTCGGCGGACGGCTCCAGGTGGCAGGCCGCGAGCCGGTTCGGCGGCACGGGCATCGACCGCTTCGGCGGCACTCCGACGGGTCTCGCCGTGATCGTCCGGGGCGCGAAGGGCGCGCACGCCGTCCTGCGCAGCACCGACGGCCGCACCTGGCAGCCGGGCGGCACGATACCGGCGCCGGTGCGCGGCAGCGGACTGACGGTCGCGAACGGCCAGATCGCCGTCTCCGGGCGGCAGGGCGACGACGCCTACCTGTTCGGCGTGGACCTCCGCACCGTCCCGGGCGCCGTCCACCCGGAGCGCGCGGTCAGGGCGCTGGCGTCGGGGCCCGGCCCGTCCGTCGCGGTGGGCAGCACCAACGGCAACGCGGCGATCTGGACGGCCCCGGACGGCCGCGCGTGGAAGCGCGCCGGGTTCCCCGCGACGGCGGGCGCGCTGTCCGACGCCGTCCACGGCGGGCGCGGCTGGCTGGCCGTCGGCCGGGTGGCGGGCACGTCCGCCGGCCCCCTGGCGATGACCTCGCAGGACGGGCTCACCTGGCAGAAGCCCGAGTTCCCGGCGGGCCCGCCGCCGGTGGCCGCCGCCGCCGGCCCCTCCGGCTACGTCGCGGTCGGGACCGGCGCCGCGTGGCGCTCGGCCGACCTGCGCACCTGGACCCGGGGGAGCCTCGACGGCGCCCCGTCCGACGTGGCCGCGACCGGCAGGTCCTACGTCGCGGTCGGCGGGCGCGGCAGGGCGCCCGCGGCCTGGACGTCCCCGGACGGCCTCAGGTGGACCGCCGCCAAGCTCCCGCCCGGCCTCACCGCGCCGCTCACCCAGGTCGCCGCCAAGGGCGGCACCCTCGTCGCGATCGCCGGCGACGCGGCCGCGCTGGTGTCCACCGACGCGGGCGCGACGTGGACGCGGCGCGAGCTGGGCCCGGGCCTGGCCGCCTCCGCCGTCGCGGCGACCCCCTCCGGCTTCGTCGCGGCGGCCGCCGCGAAGGACGACGCGGCGGTCCTGGCGTCCCGCGACGGCACCGCCTGGCGGCGCCTCGCCGTCCCCGGGCTCACCGGACCCGGCGACCAGCGCCTCACCGCCCTGACCGCGGCGGGGTCCACGATCCTGGCGACCGGCACCGACGGCGACTCGCCGATCCTCTGGCGCGCCCCGGCCCCCGAGTGAGGAGTCTGTCAGCCTGGGCTGACAAATCGCGGATGTCAGCCTAAGCTGACGAACATGACGTCCGTGAGGGACCTGGCGGAGGCCGCCGACGGCGCGGACCCCGCGACCGGGCTCGCCGCCGTGGCCGCGCTGCGCAGGCTCGCCGACGAGCTGGAGGCGCTGCACGTCGGCAACGCGCGGGCGCGGGGGTGGTCCTGGCAGGCGATCGCCGACGCGCTCGGGGTGCGGCGCCAGTCCGTCCACAAGAAGCACGCGGCGCGGTCGGCCGAGGAGGGGCGATGAGGATCGGGAGGGCGCTGTGACGATGCTCGGCAGGTTCACGCCGGAGGCGCGGCGGACGATCGTGCGGGCCGGGCGGCTGGCCGCGGAGGCGGGGCGGCCCGCGCTCGGCGACGCCTTCCTCCTGCTCGCGCTGGCCGAGGCCCGGCCGGTCGGCGCCTCCGCCGGTGACCTGCGGCGCGAGGTCGGGGCCCCGGAGGGCCGGGACCGGGCGCTGCTCGCGGTGCTCGGCATCGACGCCGACGAGGTGCGTCGGCGGGCGCGCGAGGCGACGGCGACGCGGCCGGACGATCCCGCGCTGTGGACGCTGCGGCGCTCACCGCTGCGGCCGCTGAGGGTCACGCTGTCGGGGCCGGGTGCCGCGATGGTGCTGGACGGGAGCGGGCGGAAGGCCGTCGAGGTCGCGCTGTGGACCTGCCGCCGCTCCCGCCGGGCGCGGGCCGGTCATGACGACCTGCTGCGGGGCCTCCTCGCGGACGGGGCCGGCGAGGCGGTGGGGGTCCTCAGGAGGCTCGGGGTCGACGTCGGGGAACTGTGGGCGGGGTCGCGCGGGGCGGCGTGACGGTCAGCCGTTGCAGCCGCAGGAGCAGCCCTTCGCGCACGAGCATCCGCCGCCATGTCCGCAACTACAGTCTTTTTTGGTCATGAGCGGAAAGTAACGTTTGGTGCACTGCGCGGTCTATGGCCGGAGCGGCGACGTGCACCTGTCGTGCTGGACACAGGCCGCCCCGCGGCGGGGGAGCGGGGCGGCCCGTGCCCGGTTCGGGGGGATCAGAATTCGATGTGGAAGTCCACGCCGAGCAGCACGAGGACCCACAGGAAGATCGCCAGCAGCGCGCTGATGATCTTCGCTACCAGGCCCTCGTCGATGTAGCCGCGGTCCCAGGCGATGAACACGCCGATGATCAGGTAGATGAGGCCGAACAGGCTGATGTGCGGCCGATATCGGGTCGCCATGGAAGGCGTCTCCTCCCGGTGGGGGGTTGTGCCGATCGGACGCTGCCCCGCCGGTCGAGGAAAAAACCTCGGAGGTGTTCCGGACGTTACCGGGCCGTACTTTTTGGCAGCGCCCAAAATCGGGGCCGCTATCCGCGGGCCGGCGCGAAGCGCACGACCGTGGGGTCGCGGTCGCTCGCGCGGTCGGCGAACTCCGCGTTGCGGTGCACGATGTCGAACTCGTGCCGCGCCCTGCGCAGCGACGGGCTCAGCAGGATGTGGTCGAGATCCTCGGCGTTGCCGCCGGTGATCGCCGTGTAGCGGTCGCGCGCGGGCAGTTCGGCGGGCAGGTCGGTGAGGCCCGCGCCCGCGGCGAGGGTGCGGACCGGCGCGGACTCCGCGCGGTCGCCGAGGTCGCCCGCCACGATCACGCGGGCCCGCGCGTCCACCTTCCGGACGGAGTTCACGAAACCCGCGACCACGCGGGCCTGCGCGTCCCTGCGCCACTGGGTGGGCTGTTCGGGCGGCTGCCGGCGGCCGAAGAGCGGCTGGTCGTCGCCGGTGCGGGGGAACCACTGGTTCACCACGACGATGATGCGGTTGCCCCGCCAGGTCAGCTCCCCGGCGACGGGCTTGCGGGTGCCGGCCCACGCGGCGTCGCCCGGGGAGATCCGCCCGGGGCTCAGCGTGAGCCCGGCCGTGCCGCCGCGCGGCACGGCCCTGACCGGGGTGACGGCCGGATCCGGCCGCGCGGGCGGTTCGTCCGGGACGGGCTCCGACAGCGACGGGCGGTCCACGAACGCGAGACCGCGGTCGGTGCGGAACAGGAACCCCACCCGGTCGTTGGCGCCCTTGCGGCCGCCGTCGGCGTTGTCGCGCGGGTCGACCGAGCGCCAGTCGTAGGCGGGGCCGCCCGCCGCGCTGATCGCCGTGATCAGCTGCGCGACGCTCTGGTCGTCGGCCACGGTGCCGTCGTCGTCCGCGCCGCTGTTGTCGCCGAGCCCGCTCACCGCGACGAGGTCGGGGGAGCGCAGGCCGTCCACGATGTCGCGCGCCGCGGCGTCGAACCGCGCGGCCGGGGCGTCGGGGTTCAGCCCGTCGAGCCCCGCGGTGGCGACGGCCAGCTCGCCGGGACGCTGCGCCCGGGTCGTCTCGCGGGCGAGCCCGCCGGCGGCGCGCCGCGGCGTCGCGGTCAGCAGCAGCTTGTAGTCGCCGAAGGAGTAGTCGAGGACGCCGCCGTTCGCGCCGGGCAGCCGGTCGCCGACGTCCATGCCGGGCAGCGGGGCGAGCGCGTCGTCGAGGACGACCCGCTCGGGGTTGGCGTCGCCGTCGCGCAGCAGGACGCCGCCGCGGGCCGTCCGCGGCCCGGCGCCCGCGCCGCGCGAGGGCAGCACGGGCAGCTCGCCGTAGCGGGACGGGCCCGCCGCGACGGCGTCGCGGAGTTCGAGCCGCATGCCTTCGAGCGACTCGTAGAAGTCCAGGGCGTCGCGGCGGGGGTCGAACGCGCCGCCGCGCTCCACGTCTCCGCGCCCGTGGTCGACCACGCCGGGGGCCCTGCGCCCGCCCGGCCCGAGCACGGTGGCCGGCGGCGGCGGCGCGCCGTGCGCGTCGACCGCGGTGGCGGTCGCGTCGATCTCCGTCCGGGTGAGGCCGCCGGACGAGCGGCCGTCCGGCCGGAACTCGCTGACCCTGCCGTCCACCCGGACCGCGTCGCCGACCGCCGCCTGCGGCCTGGTCCGGGTGAAGACGAAGACGCCCTCCGACGTCGCCGGATTCCTGTCGGGGCGCAGGTCCTGCATCCAGAACCCGTTGGTGGTCACCGCCGTCACGACCCCCGGCACCCGGGCGACCGCGGCCCCGTTCAGGGGTGAGATGTGCGCGGCGCCCTGGATGTCATGGATCCGCACGGCCCGGGACGCGGCCTGCGCCGCGGCGGCCGGGACGAGGGGAGCGAGGAGCCCCACAGTGATCGCCGCCGTGGCCGGGAGCCTCCGCAGACCGTGCACCAACGCGCTCCATGACCGACTAGCCGCCCGACCGAACAGACATGGATCATACGCGTGCGGCGGGGCCGCGGAGGCGGTACCGGAAGGCTCAGCCGGTCGCGGCGATGGTCGTGGTGGTGATCACCGCGACCATCGCCGCTTCGGCGCCGTCCACGGCGCGCCGGACCGCCGGGGAGACCCACTGCCCCTCGGCGATCTCCTTCATGCGCGTCTCGGTCCGGCGGCGGTCGCCGCCGCCGAACGCCAGCTTCCGCAACCGCGCTCCGTGCAGCAGCGCGACCAGCGCGGCGGTCCGCTCGTCGGGGGACCGCCCGTGCTCCACCACGGCCTCCAGCCTGTCCCGCAGCTCCCGCTCCGCGGCGCCGTCGGCCTCCGGGTAGCGGCTGACGGAGAAGATCCCGAGGACCTTCTTCTTCTCCTCGCGCACCAGCCCGCGGTCGATGAGGGACTGCCGCGCACCCTTCACGCCGGTCTTGCGCGCGTGCTCGATCACCTTCTTGACCTTCGGCGCCTCGCCCCGCTCCGCGAGGTCGGCCAGTTCGGCGTCCAGGTACGGCACCCCCACCGGGCTCGGATCCCGCACGTGGACGCGCTCGTCCTCGACGTCGATCCGCCCGGCGAGCGCCAGGTCCACGACCATGGCGCCCGCCACCGCCCACTGCACACGGGACGGCTCCTTGGCGTCGCCCTTCTCGTCGTCCAGCGAGAGCAGCATGACTTCTTCGGCGAGCGTCATCGGGGGAGTCATGCAAATGATCTCCCCCGACACCCCCAGGTCAAACGACCACCACCAGCCCGAGCCCATCTCAGCACTAACCTCAGCCCCCGCCGCAACGCCCCAACGGCCTCAATGGTCGCGATCGCGTCCGAAGGCAGATTCGAGCGAAGCAAGAATCTGATCGCGCAGCGAGCCTTTAGGCGAGCCGGAGCGATGCTAGCGATCGCCCGCAGTGCCCGACGATGGAGGGCCGCCAGGCCCGAAGGAGGAGGGCACTGCCATGAACACAGCAGGGCCGCCAGGCCCGAAGGAGGAGAGAAGGGCAATTAAAACAACACCACTTGGCGGATGACTTCGCCGTTGGTGAGGGCGCGGACGGCGTCGTTCAGGTCCTCGAAGGCGATCCGGCGGCTGATGAGGCCGTCGATGTCGAGCTTGCCGGCGCGCCAGAGGTCGACGAAGAGCGGGATGTCGCGCTTGAGGTCGCAGCCGCCGTACAGGGACGCCTTCAGGCTCTTGCCGTCGAACAGCAGCGCGAACGCGTTCTGGCTCCAGTCGTCGTCGGCGGCGCCGGCGCCGACCACGATGACGTCGCCGCCGCGCCGGGTGGCGTTCCACGCCGTGGTGATCGCCACCGACCTGCCGACGACCTCGAAGGTGTAGTCGAAGCCCGCGCCGCCGGTGAGCAGGCCCTTGGCCTCGTCCAGGTCGTCCAGCGTGGCGGTGTGGGTCGCGCCGAACTGCTTGGCGGCGGAGTGCTTGGCCTCGTTCGGGTCGATCGCGAGGATGGTCGAGGCGCCCGCGATCCTCGCGCCCTGGATGACCGAGAGGCCGACGCCGCCCGCGCCGACCACCGCGACCTTGGAGCCCGGCGCGACCTTCGCCGTGTTGAACACGGCGCCGACGCCGGTGGGGATGCCGCAGCCGAGCAGGGCCGCGTACTCGAACGGGATGTCCTCCGCGATCTTGATCACGCCGCGGCGGGGCAGCACGATCTCCTCCGCCCAGGTGCCGGTGCCCGCCATGCCGAAGGCGGGGCTGCCGTCACCGAGCTTGAAGCCCGGCTCGGAGAACGACTGCGCGAGGTAGGTCATGCACAGGTACGGCTCGCCGCGCAGGCACTCGGCGCACTCCCCGCAGTCGGGGGTCCAGTTGACGACGACGTGGTCGCCCGGCTGGACGCCGGTCACCCGGTCGCCGACCTCCGCCACGACCCCGGCCCCCTCGTGGCCGATGACCGTCGGCATCGCCGACGGCAGCACGCCGGTCATGGTGGACAGGTCGGAATGGCAGACCCCGGTCGCCTTGATCCTGACCTTCACCTGGTCGGGGCCAGGATCGATCGTCGAGACGTCGTCGCGCAGGTCGAGTTCCTTGTCGCCGACCGCATGCAGTACCGCGGCGCGTGCCATGGCTGCCTCCTGAGCTGTTACCGGTGGTTCTGGGGCGGGTTGAACGGGGGGCGGGGCAGCCGTCCGGCTACTCCTCCAGCGTCAGCGCGGCCTTCGGGCACGACCGCACCGCGTGCCGGACGCGGTCCTGCTCCTCGGGCGGGACGTCCGGGCGCAGGATCTGCAGCTCGTCGTCGTCGGTGAGGTCGAACACCTCGGGTGCGAGTCCGACGCACACGGCGTTCGCCTCGCACACCAGCGGGTCGACTCGTACTCTCATCGTCTGCTCCGTTCGAGGGGACACACCCGTCAACCTACCGAATATCGTTCGGAAACGGGTGGCTCACCTCGAAAGTAGAACACGTTCCACTCTGGTCCGGCAAGACTCGGTGTGAGACTCGCGTCTCACCCACCCGATGTCGGATATGGTGCCCCGACGGAGGAGATCGATGACCCACACCAAGGCGTCCACCGGACCGGGGACGACCAGCGACGACGCGGCCCCGGCGCCGATGCCCGCCGAGTTGCTGCGCGCGGCGCGCGGAGCCAAGGGCTTCATGCCGGAGGACGAGGGCCTCGCCCTCTACGAGACGGCCCTGGAGTACGGCGGCCGCCTGGCCGCGACCGGGCCCATGCTGGAGGTCGGCACCTACTGCGGCAAGTCCGCCGTGTACCTCGGGACCGCCGCCAGGATGGCGGGCACCGTCCTGGTCACCGTCGACCACCACCACGGCTCGGAGGAGAACCAGGCGGGCTGGGAGCACCACGACCCGTCCCTGGTCGACCCGAGCACCGGCCGGATGGACACCCTCCCCAAGTTCCGCAAGACGATCTGCGCCGCCGGGCTGGAGGACGAGGTCGTCGCCATCGTCGGGCAGTCCCGCACCGTCTCGGCGTTCTGGCGGACGCCCCTGGCGCTGCTGTTCATCGACGGCGGCCACGCCGAGGAGCACGCGCGGGGCGACTACGAGGGCTGGGCGCCGCACGTCGCCGTCGGCGGGGTCCTCGTGATCCACGACGTCTTCCCCGACCCCAGGGACGGCGGTCAGGCGCCCTACCGCCTCTACCAGCGGGCGCTGGCCAGCGGCGCGTTCGAGGAGCGCCGCGCGGAGGGCTCGCTGCGCGTCCTGGAACGCGTCAGCGACACCGACCCCGTCTCACCCGCCCGGACCGAGACCGCCTGAGCGAGCACGTCCGCGCTGTGAACCTCACCGGACCCGCCTGACCGCGTCCCCGACCGGGGGCCGGTCAGGCGCGGTTGGCGGCCGCGACGAGCGCGCAGCCGCACGCCAGCGGGTCGGACGCCTCGGAGGGCCCGAGCGGCCGCCCCGCGATCTCCTTGAACAGCCGCGCGCCGGGCGAGGCGTCCGCCAGGGCGTCCGCCGCCAGGATCACCGCCGCCGCGGTGTAGGTGGAGCGGTCCCCGGGGAAGTGGCGCTCGTTCTCGAACTGCCAGCCCGTCCAGTACGAACCGTCCTCGTGCCGGAGGTGCTGGATGGTGGTGAACAGCTCCAGCGCGCGGTCGCGGTCGCCCGCGGCGTCCAGCGCCAGCACCAGCTCGCAGCTCTCCGCCGCGGTCACCCACGGCTGGTCCGACACGCAGCGGCAGCCGAGGCCCGGCACCACGAAGGCGTCCCAGCCCTCGGCGAAGCGGCGCGCCGCGTCCGCGCCGCGGACGGGCCCGCCGAGCACCGGGTAGTACCAGTCCATCGACCAGCGGCTCTTGTCGGCGAACGCCTCCGGGTGCGCGGCCACCACGTGCCCGAGCTGGTCGGCGGCGAGCTCCCAGTCCGGCTGGTGCTCGCCGAGCCGCTCGGCCAGCGCGACCGCGCAGCGCAGCGACTGGTAGATGGACGAGCAGCCGGTCAGCAGGGCGTGGTCGGACGGCTCGCCGTCCTCGTGCCGGATCCAGATGATCTCGCCGCGCCCGGTCTGGAGCCCGAGCGTGAAGTCGATCGCCCGCCGGACCGCCGGCCACATGTGCCGGGCGAAGTCCTCGTCGCCGGTCGCCAGCAGCTCGTGCCAGACGCCCACCGCGACGTAGGCGGCGTGGTTGGACTCGCCGCCCGGCTCGGTGACCTCGCCCAGCACCCACTTCGCGGGCCACGACCCGTCCGGGCGCTGGACGCCGCGCAGCCACTCGTAGGCCCGCCTGGCCTCCGCGCCGAGCCCGGCGACCGAGAGGGCCATCGCCGCCTCGACGTGGTTCCAGGCGTCCACGTGGCCGGGGACGCCGTGCGTCGGCGAGAACCACGGGATCGCGCCGGACGGCTCCTGCTGGGCCGCGATGCTCCGCGCGGTGGCGACGAGGTCGTCCGCCGTCAGGACGCCGGGAACGGAGGGCGGCGCGGTCTCAGACCGCATCCGCCGTCTCCCTGGCCGGGGCCGCCGGCGCGTCCGGCGCCGCGGGCTTGGCGAAGTAGACGACGACGCTCTTGCCGATCAGCGGGTTCATCACGCGCTCGGCCAGCCGGGTCGCGAGCGGCCGCTTCATGATGTCCCAGACGAGGATCTGGTGGTAGGCCTTGGCGAGCGGGTTGCCGTCGTTGTCCACCCCCACCGCGCACTTGATCCACCAGTAGGGGGCGTGCAGCCCGTGCGCGTGGTGGTGGGGGCCGACCCTGAAGCCGACCGACTTCAGCTTGGCCTCCAGCTCGGCGCGGGTGTAGATCCGCACGTGCCCGCCGGGGGCGGTGTGGTAGTCCTCCGACAGGGCCCAGCAGACCCGCTCGGGCAGCCAGCTCGGCACGGTCACCGCGAGCCTGCCGCCCGGCTTGAGGACGCGCAGCAGCTCCCGCATCGCCCGCATGTCGTCGGGGATGTGCTCCAGCACCTCGGACGCGACGATCGCGTCGAAGTGGTCGTCGGGGAACGGCAGGTCGAGCGCGTCGCCCTGCACGGTCTCGGCGGTCGCGTCCTCGGGCACCTGGCCTTCGAGGCGCATGGCCCCGAACATCTTGTCGACGCCGGACAGCTCACCGGCGTCCTGGTCGAAGGCCACGACGTGCGCACCCCGCCGGTACAGCTCGAAGGCGTGCCGTCCGGCGCCGCATCCCATGTCGAGGACGCGGTCTCCAGGGGAGACGCGGAACCGCTGGAAATCCACGGTCAGCAGGGTCGTGCTCCTTCCGATCAGAGGGCGTCAGAGCGACGCTCTCACTTGCCCTTGCGCGCGGCCAGGCGCCGGTAGTTCTGCTGGGTGATGGCCGCGCGGTAGTGCTCCACGGTGGCCTGCGCCACGGCGGGCCAGGCGAACCGCTCCTGGACGCGCGCGAGGCCGGCGGCTCCCGCCCGCGCACGCTCCTCGGGGGAGTCGTGCAGGCGGTGCAGGGTCGCGGCCAGTTCCTCCACGTCGCCCGGCTCGACCAGGATCCCGGCGTCGCCGACGACCTCGGGCAGCGCGCCGGCGCGGCTCGCCACCAGCGGCGTCCCGGACGCCATGTGCTCGACGGCCGGCAGCGAGAAGCCCTCGTAGCGCGACGGCACGACGGCGGTCTCCGCGGACGCCAGCAGCTCGCCCAGCTCGCCGTCGCTGATGCCGCTGACGAAGCGGACCCGCTCGCCGAGCGCCAGGTCGCGGACGAGTCGCTCGGTCGGGCCGTCCTTGCGCGGCCGGCTGACCACGATGACGTGGACGTCCCGCTCGGTGGCGAGCTTGGCGACCGCGCGCAGCAGCACGTCCACGCCCTTGATCGGGGCGTCGGCGCTCGCCATCGCGACGATCCGGCCGGGGACGCGCTCGCCGCGCGGGTGGAAGATCCGGGTGTCGACGCCGAGGGGCAGGATCTCGATGTCGCGAGGGTCGACCTTGAAGTCCTTGACGATGTCGACCTTGGAGGACTCCGACACCGTCAGCACCGGGCCGATCCGCCGCGACACCTGCGACTGCATCCCCACGAACCCGTACCAGCGGCGCTTGCCCAGCTTCTGCTTGAGGCCGCGGGCGGCCTCAATGTCGATCCGCCGGTCGACGCTGATCGGGTGGTGGATGCTCGTGACCAGCGGCAGCCCCAGCCGGGTGATGCCGAGGTTGCCGAGGCCGAGGACCTGGTTGTCGTGCACGACGTCGAAGTCGCGGCGCCGCCGCCGCAGCAGCCGCAGGGCGCGCAGGCTGAAGGTCAGCGGCTCGGGGAAGCCGCCGGTCCTCATGTGCGCGAACTCCAGGACGTCCAGCCAGTCGCGGAACTCGCCGAGGGCCGGGGTGCGGAAGGGGTCCTCGTCCCGGTACAGGTCCAGGCTCGGGAGCTTGGTGAGGGTGATCTCCTCGCGGTCGAGCTCCGGATACGGCTGGCCGGAGACGACCTCCACGGTGTGCCCGAGGTCGACCAGCTCCCGGCTCAGGTGCCGGAGGTAGACGCCCTGCCCGCCGCAGTGCGGCTTGCTGCGGTACGAGAGCAGGGCCACCCGCAACGGACCGCCCGCCTCGCCTGCCTCACCCACGCCATCCCCTGCCCACGCACCACTCCCGTCAGTCGAGGGACGCCGGACGCACCCGTACCGGCATCTCCTTTACACCATTGATGAAACTAGACCTTAGCCTGCGAACGTTACCGCTGAGTTCAATATTGGGCATGGCGTCCAAGAGTGTTTCGAAAAGCACACTCAGCTCAAGCCGGGCGAGATGGGACCCGAGGCAGAAGTGCGGGCCGCCGCCCCCGAACCCGATGTGCGGGTTCGGGTCCCGTCCCACGTCGAAGCGGTACGGGTCGGCGAACACGGCCTCGTCGCGGTTCGCGGAGGAGTAGAACACCACCACCTTGTCGCCCTCGGCGATCTTCCGGCCGCGGATCTCGGTGTCCCGGACGGCCGTCCGCCGGAACATGTTGACCGGGGTGACCCAGCGGACGATCTCGTCCGCCGCGGTCCGGACGAGGGACGGGTCGGCCTTCATCCGCTCCCACTGGAGCGGGTGCTCCAGCAGCGCGTGCATGCCGCCGGACGCCGCGTTGCGGGTGGTCTCGTTCCCGGCCACCGACAGCAGCATCACGAACAGCTCGAACTCGTCCCCGGTGAGGACCTCGCCGCCCGCGTCCGGCTGGAGCAGCCTGGTGACGATGTCCTCGCGCGGGTTCTCCCTCCGGTCGGCGGCCAGCTCGTTGGCGTAGGCGTACAGCTCGGTGGCCGCCTGCTGGCCCTCCTCCGGCGTCCGCTGGAACTCCGGGTCGTCCCCGCCGATCAGCGTGTTCGACCAGTGGAAGATCTTCTCCCGGTCCTCGGGCGGCGCCCCGAGCAGCTCGCAGATCACGTACAGCGGCAGCGGCGCCGCCAGGTCGCGGACGAAGTCGGCCTCCTCCCCCCGTTCGGCGGTCTCGGCCACGAGCAGCCGGCAGATGTCGCGGATGTGCTGCTCCAGGGCGCCGATCGCGCGGGGCGTGAAGCCCCGGTTGACGATGCTCCGCTTGCGCGAGTGCTCCGGCGGGTCCTGGTTGAGCATCATCATCCGCTGCAGGACGAGGTGCTCCTCGGTCGTCTCGTCGAACAGCGCCAGCCGCCGCCACGACGAGAAGACCTCCGGATGCCGCGACACGTGCACGACGTCCTCGTGCCGGGTGATCGCCCAGAACGGGGGGTAGCCCCGCTCCGGGTCGCCGTGGTGGCGGAACACCGGCTCGTGCTCGCGCAGCCACGCCAGCTGCCCGTGCGGGACGCCGCTGTGCTCGTACGGGCCGGGGTCGACCAGTTCGATGTCGGGGGTGGCGGTCATCTGGTCATCGCCTCGAACCTCCTCGTCCGCAGGGGATGGGCGCCGTCAGCCTCCGAGCGGGGCCGAGGGCGTGAAGCTCACCGGGATCTCCTTGTAGCCGTTGACGAAGTTGGACCGCAAGCGGCGCGGCGTGCCGGCGAGACGGATGTCGGGCATGCGGTCCAGGATCGTCTCGAAGATGATCCGCAGGTTCATGCGCGCGAGGTGCGTGCCGAGGCAGTAGTGCGGGCCGCCGCCGCCGAAGCCGATGTGCGGGTTCGGGTCGCGCCCCACGTCGAAGGCGAAGGGGTTGTCGAAGGCGCGCTCGTCGCGGTTGGCGGAGCCGTAGAACATCACGACCTTGTCCCCGGCCTTGATCTGCTGGCCGCCGATCTCGGTGTCGACCAGGGCCGTCCGGCGGAACTGGTTGATCGGGCTGACCCAGCGGACGATCTCCTCGACCGCCTTCGGCAGCAGGCTGCGGTCCTCCTGCAGCCGGGCCCACTGGTCCGGCCGCTCGAAGAAGGCGATCATGCCGCCGGCGGTGGCGGTCCGGGTGGTCTCGTTCCCGGCGATCGACAGCATGATCACGAACAGCTGGAACTCCTCCGGGCTGATCCGGTTGCCGTCGGCGTCGGGCGTCAGCAGCTTGGTCACGATGTCGTCGCGCGGCGTGGACTCGCGCGCGGCGGCCAGCTGCCCGCCCCACTCGGCGAACTCGGCGGCGCACAGGGTCGACTCCTCGCGGCCGCCGATGAACTCGGGGTCGTTGAACGCGACGAGCTTGTTCGACCAGTGGAAGATCTTCTCGCGGTCCTCCAGCGGGGCGCCGAGCAGCTCGCAGATCGTGTACAGCGGCAGCGGCGCCGCGAACCGCTCGACGAAGTCGCACTCGCCGAGCGGGGCGGCCTCGTCGATCAGCTCGTTGCAGATCCCCCGGATGTGCTGCTCCAGCCGCCCGATCATCCGGGGGGTGAAGCCCTTGTTGACCAGGGAGCGCAGCCGGGTGTGGCTCGGCGGGTCCTGGAACAGCATCATCTGCCCGTACATGGCGATGTCGTCGCTGGAGAACTCCTCGAACATCGAGGTCCGCTCGTGCGAGGAGTAGGGGTCGGCGCGGCGCGAGACCGAGACGACGTCCTCGTGCCGCGTGATGGCCCAGAAGCCGGGGACGCCGTCGTTGGGGTCCGGGTGCCAGTGGACGGGGTCGTTGTCGCGCAGCCACTGGAACTGGCGGTGCGGGATCCCGCCGCGCTCGTAGACGCCCGGATCGATGATGTCGATCTCGGGGGCCCGGAAGGCCCGGGTGGCGGAGTCGGGGGACGTCGCGAGTGCCATGGAAGATCCTTCGTGCCGGGGTGGAGACCACACGAGGCGAGCAGGCCGTTTGAGCGCTTGCTTGGTGCACGCACCTAGAACAGGTTCTAACATGAGACTCCAGTCTCATCAAGAGTCCAGTCCATCAGAGTGACCCACACCGCACCCCGCCGAGGGGGCCTGCGCGGGGTCAGCGGAGCCTGTAGCGCAGAGGGTCGTCGGTGCCCTCGCGGCGGGCGACGCCCCGGGTCTCCAGGGTGCGCAGGTGGGCGGCGGCCTCGGCGGCGGCCATCCGGCGGGCCTGCTGGGCCATCTCCGCCCAGGGGTGGCGCCAGGTGAGGCCGGCGGTGAGGTCCCAGAGGGTGATGGGGCGCGGCGACAGCAGCGCCGCCACCTCCGCGAGGCGCTCCTCGTGGTGGGCGATGATCTCGCGGGCGCGCTCCCCGAGGCCGCGGAAGCGGAACTGGTGGGCGGGCAGGACCTCCTCCACGCCCATGGCCGACACCTTGTCGAGGGAGCCGAGGAAGTCGCTCAGCGGGTCCACGTCCGGGGTGTCGTAGGGGTAGAGGCCGATGTGCGGGGTGATGCGCGGCAGGACGTGGTCGCCGGTGAAGATGCGGTCGCCGTCCTCCAGGTGCAGGCAGATGTGCCCGGGGGAGTGGCCGGGGGTCCAGATGGCGCGCAGCCTGCGGCCCGGCACGTCGACCAGGTCGCCGTCGGACAGCTCGCGGTCGGGGATCGCGGGCGGCGAGACCCGGGCCGGCTGGGTCGGCCCGGTCAGGTCCGACTCGGCCGCGCCGGCGCGGCGCAGCGCGGTCAGCTCGAACGCGCGGCGCCCGCCGTGGCCGACCTCGTTGAAGAGCCGGACGATCCCGGCGTCGGCGTGGTGCATGGCGATCCAGGCGCCGGACGCCTCGCGCACGCGGCCCGCGAGGCCCGAGTGGTCGGGGTGGAAGTGGGTGACGACCACGCCGTGCACGTCGGCGACGTCGATCCCGAACGTGCCGAGCCCGTCGCGCAGGGACGCCCAGGCGTCCTCGTGCTGCCAGCCCGCGTCGATCAGGACGGGCCCCCGGGGGCTCTCCACCGCGTACACCAGCGTGTAGGCGAGGGGGTTGTCCGGGATGGGGACGGGAACGCTCCACAGCCCGCCGCCGAGGTCCTCAGGTTCCGGCTGCACCGAGACCGCCTTTCGCGCCTGTCGCGGTCCGGCCCGTCACGGGGCGGACCTGCCGTGGTCGAAGGCCCCGGCCGCTGCGACCGGGGCCCGTGGTCCCGCCCTCGCGGGCCGCCGTGCCTCCAGGATGCCCTCTCCGGGACGCCCCGCAGGTCAGGACGCCTGCCAGAGCCGCTCCGGTCAGAGCCGCTCCAGGATCGTGGCGGTGGACAGGGCGCCGCCCGCGCACATCGTGACGAGGGCCGTGCCCGCGTCGCGGCGCTCCAGTTCGTGCAGCGCGGTGGTGATCAGCCGCGCGCCGGTGGCGCCCACCGGGTGCCCGATCGCGATGGCACCGCCGTTGACGTTGACCCGGTCCATGTCGGGCTTGTGCACCGCCGCCCAGGACAGCACGATCGACGCGAAGGCCTCGTTGATCTCGGTGATGTCGATGTCGCCCATCGTCATGCCGGACCGCTGGAGGACGCGCTCGGTCGACTGCACCGGGCCGTCCAGGTGGTAGTACGGCTCGCCGCCGACGAGGGCCTGCGTCCGGATGCGGGCGCGCGGCCGCAGGCCGAGGGCCCGCGCCTTCTCCTCCGACATCAGCAGGACGGCGGCGGCGCCGTCGGAGATCTGCGAGGAGGTGCCCGCCGTGTGCAGGCCCTCGGGGCCGAGGACGGGCTTGAGCCTGGCGAGCCCGTCGGCGGTCGTCTCGCGCAGGCCCTGGTCGCGGGTGACCTCGCGGGTCTCGCCCGTGACGTTGCCCTCGGCGTCCAGGACGGGGGCGGTGACGGGGGCGATCTCGCGGTCGAAGCGGCCGTCGGCCCAGGCCTTGGCGGCGAGCTGCTGCGAGCGGGCGCCGAACGCGTCGAGGTCGGCCCGGGTGATGCCGCGGCGGGCGGCGATCCGCTCGGCGGCCTCGAACTGGTTCGGCAAGTCGAGCGACCAGTCGTCCGGCCGCGGGTTGGCGGGCAGGACGTTGCTGCCGAGCGGGGCGCGGCTCATGACCTCGACGCCGCAGCCGATCGCGACGTCCACGACTCCGGCGGCGATCTGGGACGCGGCGAGGTGGACGCCCTGCTGCGAGGAGCCGCACTGCGCGTCGATCGTGGTGACGCCTGCCTGCCACGGCAGCCCGGCGTACAGCCAGGAGTAGCGGCCGACGTGCCCGCCCTGCTCGCCGGCCTGCGTGACGCAGCCCGCGAAGACCTGCTCCACCTCGGCGGCGTCGATGCCGGAGCGTTCGACGGCGGCGTTCAGGGCGTGCGCGAGGACGGCCATCGGCTTCAGGCCCGCGAGCCAGCCGCCACGCTTGCCGAGCGGCGTGCGCACCGCCTCGACGATCACCGGGGTACCCATGCGGTCTCCTTCTAGAACACGATTCGCCTTTGACTGTAACGTGTTCTAACTTTTCGGGGAAAGGGTGGTCCCGGTGAGAGGGATCCGGCACCGGCCACCCGGTTCCCCTGCGCCTCCCGGCCGGGCCGGTGGCGGGGACGGCGCCCCGGACGGCGCTCCGCCGGGACGCGGGCGCGGGGCGGCGTCGGCCGCGTCGACTAGCCTGGGGCACGACGATCCCCCCGGCGCCGGAGAGCCCATGGCCGCAGATTTCGACGAGCCCGTGTTCGACGAGGACTTCGTCAGGAGCGCCGTGTTCACCGAACCTTCCGCGCGCGAGCGCGCCCGGCCGCCGAGCCGGCGCGAGCGGCGGCGGGCGCACCGGGCCGCACGGCGCGCCCGTGGCCGGGGCCCCCTGCTGCGCCGGCGGGGCGGCGATCCGAGCCACCGGAGCGCGGTGCTCCAGGTCATCGGCGGCGTGCTGGTGCTGTTCGCGATCTCCTTCGCGCTCTGGTGGTGGAACTCCGCCCCGCGCGACGAGGAGCCGGCGCGGCCGGTCGGCCCGACGATCACGAACTCGCCGACGCCCGCCCCGACCCCGACCGCCCCGGACAGGAGCGCCCCGCCGACCGAGATCCCCGAGGTCTAACCTCCGCGAAGGCCCGGAGGGGGCTGGGCGAGGCGCACCCGCAGTTCGGCGTACGACGGGACGAGCACGCGGCGGGCCGGGCGGCGGGACACCACCCGGTACGGGCGGCCGGAGGCGAGCAGGGTCTCCAGCATCCGGGCCACCTGGACGCGCGCGACGGCGGCGCCGAGGCACAGGTGGCGGCCGCCGCCGAACCACAGCTGCCGCGTCTCGGGCACGTACTCGCGGCGGACGTCGAACGGCCCGGCGGCGCCGGCCGCCCGGTAGGTCAGCAGCAGGACCCGCTCGCCCGCGCGCAGCCGCCGCCCCCCGACCTCCGCGTCGCGGGTGACGTGCCGCCCGATCACCGGCGCCGGGGCCGCGACGCGCAGCCCCTCGCGCACCGCGCCGCCGGTCAGCGACGGGTCGTCCAGCAGTGCCCGCTGCCCCCCGCTGTCGTGCAGCAGCGCGGCGGTGCGGACGGTCCCCGACGCCCCGGTCTCCGTCCCGGCGATCACGAGCAGGGTGGCCAGGCCGCGGCCGAGCGGCAGGCCGAGGCCCATCTCGCGGCAGCGGCCGAGCAGGGTGTCGGGCCCGGCCGTCCGGTAGGCGTGCGGGACGCCGGCGGTGATCTCGTCCACGATCGCGCGGGCCCGCGCGAGGACCGCCGGGTCGAGGTCGGTGGAGGCGGTCGTGCCGAGCGCCAGCCGGGCGAGGCGCTCCCCGGCGGCGAAGAGCCCCCGGTAGGCGGTGTCCGCCCGGCCGGCGGGCAGGCCCAGCAGGTCGGCGACCATGCGCCCGGCCAGGACGCGGGCCGCGTCGGCGACGTCCACGGCCGCCCCGGAGGCGAGGCGGGAGGCGAGCGCGGCGTGCGTCCGCCCTTGGGAACGCTCCACCAGGGCCCGCGCGGCGTCCTCGGTGAACAGGTCCCGGGCGCGGGTGCGGACCTCGGCGTGCGTGGCCCCGCCGAAGAACCGGCCCATCTCGTCCCCGAACAGCTGCGTCCAGAGGTGGCCGACGCCGCCCTCGCCGTTCATGCCGAAGCGCGCGTGGTCGTTGAGGACCTGCCGCGCGAGGACGGGGTCGGTCACCACCCATCCGAGCCTCGGCACGCGGACGATGGGGCCCGTGTGGCGCGCCGCCTCCAGGAGGGCGAAGAGGCCGGGGTTCGCCGCCCACAGCAGCCGTGCCTCGTTGCGTGCCGCGATCGCGGTCTTCGTGCTGGTCACCCGCCGATTGTGGCGGTAGGTGGAACCGGGCGGAAACGCGGTATCCCCCAAATAGGGCTAAGTGGCAGTACTCACGGCGAACCGGGTACAACGCCCGGTCGGGGATGCGTAGGGTGCCTCTCACCGGGAGCGCCCGCGGCCCGCGAGGCTGGCCGGACACCGAGCACCAGGAACCGGGGGACCCGAGCCCATGAGAGCCCGCATCACCGCCGTCGCCGCGCACCTGCCCGACCGGACGGTCAGCAGCGCCGAGGTCGAGGCCCGCGTCGCGGCCGAGAGCGACGGGTACCGGCCGCACCCGACGATCGTCGAGCGGATGACCGGCATCCGCGCCCGGCACGTCATGGAGGACGGCGAGCAGGCGTCCGACCTCGCTGTGGCCGCGGCCCGCCGCGTCCTCGCCGAACGCGCGCTCGAACCGGCCGGCCTCGACCTGCTGGTCTTCGGGTCGGCGTCGCAGGACGTCGTGGAGCCCGCCACCGCGCACATCGTCGCCGCCAAACTCGGCGCGACCTGCCCCGTCTTCGACGTCAAGAACGCCTGCAACAGCTTCCTCAACGGTCTCCAGACGGCGGACGCGCTGATCCGCACCGGGCAGCACGAGCGCGTGCTCGTCTGCACGGGGGAGAGCCCGTCCCGCGCGATCCGCTGGAAGGTGCGCGACCGCGCCCAGTTCGTCGACGCGTTCGCCGGCTACACCCTCTCCGACGGCGGCGCCGCCATGCTCGTGGAGGCCGCCCCGGACGGGGGGATCTTCTACCGCGACTTCGCCGCCGTCTCCAGCGCCTGGGAGGTCGGGACGCTCCCGGGCGGCGGCTCGATGCACCCGCGCGACCCCGAGTTCACCTACTTCAGCGGGGACGGGCGGCGGCTGAAGGACGCCTTCCTTTCGACCGGCCCGGAGATCTTCACCACCGCGCTCGCCAAGACCGGCCTGACCTGGGCGGACTTCGCGGTCGTCGGCGTCCACCAGGTGACGCTGCCGTACCTGGAGACGCTGCGCTCGATCCTCGGCGTCCCGCCGGACCGCCTCGTCGTCACGCTGCCCGAGCACGGCAACGTCGCGTCCGCGAGCCTGCCGCTGCAGATCGCCACCGCGCTCGCCGAGGGGCGCTGCGGCCCCGGCGACAGGATCGCGCTGGTCGGGCTCGCCGGCGGTGTCAGCCTCGGCGTCATGTTCGCGGAGCTGTGACGATGACGTCGAACCCGGAGAGACCGGACCCGGCGAACCTCTGGATCGTCGTCCCCGCCTTCAACGAGGAGCGCTCGATCGGCGCGACCCTGCGCCGGCTCGCCGAGCAGACCGACACCGGCTTCACGCTCGCCGTGGTCGACAACGGCAGCACGGACGCCACCGCCACCGTCGTCAAGCAGTTCGCGGCGGACGCCGCGGCGTTCGACGTCCGGATCGTCCACGAGCCCGAGAAGGGGACCGGCGCCGCGGCCGACACCGGCGTCCGGCACGCGATCAGCGCCGGGGCCACCCACGTCGCCCGCACCGACGCCGACTGCCTGCCGCACCCCGGCTGGGTCGCGGCGGTGAAGCGGGCGTTCGGCGACGGCCTGGAGATGGTGTCCGGGCCGCTGCTGCCGCGCACCGACGAGTTCCCCCTGAAGTTCTGGGAGCGCCGCCTGCTGCCCGCCGTCATCGACGTCGCGGCCCTCTTCGGGCGCCTGCGCCCCGGCAACCAGGACCCGTTCTACCTCGGCCCCTACGTGATGATGCCGGGCTGCAACCTCGCGATCACGGCCGACCTGTACGAGCGGGCGGGCGGCTTCCCCCGCACCCGCATCGAGGACGTCCACGAGGACCGCGCGCTGGTCAACCGCGTCCGCTACGTGACCGACGCCTACGGGCTGCGCGACGACGTCGTCGTCTACGGGTCCGTGCGCCGGCTCCGCGCGTTCGGCCTCGTCAGGACGCTCGGCTGGTACGCCGACCACCGGTACCGCCCCGACGTCGTCGACATCCGTTGAGCAGGGGGGACATCCGATGAACTGGGAGGAGCGGCTCTACCTGACCGCGCACCCGGTCGCCTACCCGTTCCTGCGCGGGCTCGCCCGGCGCGGACCGGTCGTGCGGGTGCCCGGGGTCGGGGTGGTCGTGAACGACGCCGTCGCCGCCCGCGAGGTCCTCCTGGACGGCGAGACGTTCCGCAAGGACGGCCCCGGCTCGCCCGGCGACCTGTGGACGCCGGTCCTCGGGCCGTCCGTCCTGCTCAACATGGAGGGCGAGGCGCACCGCGCCCTCCGCCGCCGCCTGACCGACCTGTTCGTCCCGTCCTACACCGAGGCGCTGTGCGCCCGGGTCCTCGCCGGACCCCTGGCCGACCTGGCGGACCGCCTGCGGCGCGGCGCGGCCGTCGACCTGGTGGACGCCGCGCGGACCATGGCCGGGACGGTGATCGGCGAGGTCATCGGGCTGGAGGGCGGCACCGAGGCCGCCTACCGGGACCTCTTCGAGCAGGGCGAGCGGATCGTCTCGATGGTGTCGCTGCGCACCCGGCGGCTCTCCCCCGCCCGGGTCCGGCGCGCCCGCGCGGTGCTCGACCCGCTCGGCGACATCGCGGCGAAGTCCTACGCGGCGGGGGACGAGTCCACGGTGATGGGCCGGATGCGGGCCCTCGGGCTGTCGGAGGACGAGGCCCGCGGCGCCGCCGGCGCGTTCTTCCTGACCGGCACCGAGACCGTCGCCACGCTGCTGCCGCGCCTGATCGCCCTGCTCGCCGACCACGGGCAACTCGACCGCGTCGCGCGGGACGGCGCCCTGCTCGACCGGGCCGTCGAGGAGGCGATGCGGGTCGCGACGCCGACGCCCGTCATGCTGCGCAGCGTGCACCGTGCGGCCGAGGTCGGGGGCGTCGCGATCCGCCCCGGCGACCGGGTGCTCATCGCCACCCACAACTGCTGCCGCGCCTACGGCCCGTTCGACCTGGACCGCCCGCACCCGCCCGAACTGCGCCGCCTGTGGTTCGGGGCCGGGCCGCACTTCTGCATCGGCTACCCGCTGGCCATGGCGCAGATCCGCCTGGTCGCCCGGACGCTGCTGGACGCCGCGCCGCTCGGGGTCACCCGCCGGGCCGCCGCCCGGAACGTCCTGATCCCGACCTACCGTCAGCTGATCGTCCGATCCGAGCGCCTCCCGGAAGGCTCCGAACAACCCCGGAAAGGCAGGGCGGCGGCATGACGCTCGTCCGGCGGCTCCTCGACCAGGCGGCGCGCACCCCCGGCGCCGTGGCCCTGATCTCCGGGGACGGCACGGAACTGACCTACGGGGAGCTGCGGCGGCAGGTGCTGGCCGTCCGGCACGGCCTGCTGTCCGGCGGGCTCGCCGCGGGCGACGGCGTGCTGTTCTCGGTGCGCCCCTCGCCGGAGTCGCTCGTCCTCGCGCTCGGCGTGGTCGCGGCCGGGGGAGTGGTCGTGTTCGCCGACCCGGGCGCCGGGCCCGAGATGTTCACCGCGCGGCTGCGGCTGGCGCGTCCCCGCTGGTCGGCGGCGGAGTCGGTGCTGTACGCGGGCAGCCGGCTGCGACCCGTCCGGGCGTACGCGCGGCGGCGCGGGCTGCTCCTGCCGAACCTCGCCGACCTGCGGGTCCCCGGCGAGGGCCCGATGCGCCACATCCGCGTCGGGCGGCGGCTGCCGGGCGTGCCCCGGGACGCGCTGCCGTTCGCGCGCCTGGCGCGGGGCGAGGCGCCCGAGCCGGACCGCGAACCCGACCCGGACGCGCCCGCCGCCGTGATCTTCACCTCGGGGACGACGGCGGCCCCGCGCGCGGTCGTCCACACGCAGGCGTCGCTGGCGGCGGCGCTCGAGCTGTTCCGCTCCCGGCTCCCGCTCGGCCCGGGGGACGTCGTCCACACCGACCAGCTCATGCTCGGCCTGCCGACGCTGATCGCTGGCGCCCGCTGGTCGATGCCGCCGCTGTTCTGCGCTCCCGCCGACTTCGCGCGGCTGATGCGCGAGCGGGGGGCCACGCACACGTTCTGCGTCCCCGTCCACCTGGCCGAGGTCCTGGACGCGAGCGGTGAGCTGCCGCCCTCCGTCCGGTACGTGCTGCTCGGCGCGGCGCCCGCGCCCCCGGCCGTCCTCCGGCAGGCGATCGAGGCCGCCCCCTCCGCGGAGGTCCTGTCGGTGTACGCGATGACGGAGATCCTGCCCGTGGCGATCGCGTCCGCGCGCGAGAAGCTCGCCCACGCCGGGCCGGGCGACCTGCTCGGCGCTCCGCTGCCGGGCGTCGGCGCCCGCCTGGCCGAGGACGGGGAGCTGCTGCTCTCCGGCCCCAACCTCTGCCGCGGATACCTCGGCGCGGAACCCCTCTCCGAGCTGCCGACCGGCGACCTCGCGCGGCTGGACGGCGGCGGGCTCGTCCTGACGGGACGCAAGAAGGACATGCTGATCCGCGGGAAGTTCAACCTCTACCCGGGCCTGTACGAGCCGTCGATCGCCGCGCTGCCGGACGTCTCCGAGGCCGCCATCGTCGGCGTCCCGGATCCCCGGACCGGTGACGAGGAGGTCGTCCTCGCGGTGGTCGGCCCGGGCGACCTCCCCGCCCGGCTGAGCCGCGCCCTCCCGGACGTCATCGACCACGACGCCCTCCCGGACCGCATCGTCGTCCTGGACGAACTGCCCCGTTCCGGCCGCACCCGCAAGCTCGACCGCGACCGGCTCCGGGAACTGGTGGGGCCATGAGGGCGGTGGCATCGTGAGGATCGCGGTCACGGGCGCCTCGGGGTTCGTCGGCGGTGCGGTGTGCCGGGCGCTCGCGTCCGAGGGGGCCACCGTGCTCGCCTTCGGGCGCCGCCCGGCGGTGGACTCCGCCCACGTGGGCGGTGCCGACTACCGGTCATGGGACCTGACGCGAGGCCCCCTGCCGGACACCCCAGCGGTGGACGCGGTCGTCCACTGCGCGGGCAGCGTCACCGACTGGGGGCGCGCGGCCGACCTGTTCGCCGCCAACCTCACCGGCACCCGCAACGCCTTGGCGGGCTTCCCGGGCGCCCGGTTCGTGCATGTCAGCACGGCCAGCGTGTACGACCCGTTCCGTCCGAGCGCCATGGCCCGCGAGGACGAGGCCCCGGTGCGCCGCTACATGAACGCCTACGGCGCCTCCAAGGCCGCCGCCGAGCGGGCCGCCGTCGCCGGCGGCGCGGTCGTCCTGCGACCCCACGCGGTCTACGGGCCCGGCGACACGACGCTCCTGCCGCGCGTCCTGTCCGCCGTGCGGGGCCCGGTCCTGCCCGCCGTCGGGACCGGCCGCCAGCGGGTCAGCCTGACCTCGGTGGGCAACCTCGCGCGCGCCTGCGTCCTGGCCGCGACGGGCCCGGTGGCCTCGGGTGTCTTCAACATCGCGGACGCGGAACCGGTCGCGATCGACGACGCGTTCCGCGCGATCCTGCGCGAGCGCGGCGTCCGGGCCCGGCCCGTCTACGTCCCGGCCCGCGCCGCCCGCCCGCTCGCCGCCGCGGCCGAGGGGGCGTTCCTGCTGGCCCGGCGGCCCGAACCGCCGCGGCTCACCCGCTACGCCATCAGCCATCTCGCCCTGGAGCGCACCCTCGACATCGCCGCCGCACGGGAGGTCCTCGGCTACGACCCCGGCCCGACGTCCTTCGCCGGGGCCGCCGCCTGGTGAGCGTCAACCCGGGGTTGACGATCCAGGGTCGTCAACCTATGGTTGACGCATGACCGAGCCCGAGCTCCCGCCCGTCCAGATCCGACTCGACGACCTGATCAACGGCATCAAGAAGGCCCATCCCGACGCGCTCGAACAGCTGACCAGCGCGGTCCTCGCCGCCGAGCACCTCGGCGACGTCGCCGACCACCTCATCGGCCACTTCGTCGACCAGGCCCGCCGCTCCGGCGCGTCCTGGACGGAGATCGGCAAGAGCATGGGGGTGAGCAAGCAGGCGGCGCAGAAGCGCTTCGTCGCCAAGGGGCAGAGCTCCGACCTCGACTCCTCGCAGGGCTTCTCCCGCTACACCGAGCGCGCCCGCGCCGTCGTCGTGGCCTCGATGCGCGAGGCGCGCGCCGCCGGCAACGCCGAGATCACCCCGGCCCACCTCGCCCTGGCCCTGCTCACCGAGCCCGAGGCGCTCGCCGCCAGGGCGATCCTGGCCCAGGGCGTCCTGCTGGACACCGTCCGGCAGACCGCCACCGCGGCGCTGCCCCCGGGCGGCGAGGAGGTCCCCGAGCTCATCCCCTTCGACCAGGACGTCAAGAAGGTCTTCGAACTGACGTTCCGCGAGGCGCTGCGCCTCGGCCACAACTACATCGGCACCGAGCACCTCCTCCTGGCGCTGCTGGAGTTCGAGGACGGCACGGGCGTCCTGTCCGAGGCGGGCGTGGACAAGGCGGCCGCCGAGGCGAGCGTCACCGAGGCGCTGGAGGCCATAGCCGCCAAGATGAACACGCCGTGAAGCGATGAGTTCCGGCTCCGCGCGCGGTCCAACCCCTCATGGAGAAGCTCATCAAGGCCAACGGGGTGGAACTGTGCGCGGAGGCGTTCGGTGATCCGTCCGACCCGGCGATCCTGCTGATCGGCAACACGATGCTCACCTGGCCGGACGACCTGTGCGGGCGCCTCGCCGCGCTGCGCAGGTTCGCCGTCCGCTACGACCTGCGCGACACCGGACGCTCGGAGTCCGCCGACCCGGAGGCCCCCCGCTACACGCTGCGCGACCTCGTCGCCGACGCCGCCGGCGTCCTCGACGCGTTCGGCCTGCCGGCCGCGCACGTCGCCGGGTTCGGCGCGGGCGGCTGGATCGCCCAGCTCCTCGCCCTGGACCACCCGTCCCGCGTCACCACCCTCACCCTCATCGCCACCAGGCCCACCGCGCCGGGGCCGGCCGACGCCGACCTGCCCGACCACGCCCCGGAGCTGATGGCCCGGTTCATGAAGCGGCCGGTGGTCGACTGGACGGACCGCGAGTCGGTGGTCGGCTTCCAGGTCGAGAACGCCCGCCACACGGCGGGACCGGCCTTCGACGAGGACGAGGCCCGCGCGGACATCGAGCGGATCTACGACCGCACGGTTCCGTCCGGAGCCGACTCCGGCAAGGCGCACCGGGCGAACCAGATGGGCACCGTCTTCGCGGCCCTCGACTCCGGCGACCGCTGGCGCGAACGCCTCCCCGAGATCACTGCGCCGACCCTCGTCGTCCACGGGGAGGACGACCCCTTCTTCCCGCTGGGCAACGGCCGGGCGCTGGCCGCCGAGATCCCGTCCGCCGAACTCCTCGTCCTCCCGGGCACGGGCAACGAGCTCCCGCGGCGGACCTGGGACACGGTCGTCCCTGCCCTGCTCCGCCACACCTCCTGACCGCGAGAGCGTCACGGTGGTGGGTCACGGCACCTTCTCGGCTACCGATTCGGCCAGCTTCGCCGCCATCCAGCACATGTCCGAGGCGTCCCCCGACTGTCCGGTGGCGACCGTGCTCACCTGCGTGGACGATCCCTCGTTCTCCCAAGTGACCTGGCAGGCGCCCTCGTCGTCGCTGCCGTACGCCCGGATGCCGGGGAGCCCTTTCAGCTTGTCGTGCTCGGCGTCGGTCACGTCGGTCTGGAAGAGCCGCACGGGCTCCGGGGAGTACATCAGGGTCAGCCGGAAGTCCTTGTCGGCCCCGTACTGGGCGGTCTGCCACTCGCAGGTGCGGACGTCCGCCGCGGCGTTCTCGTACCCGCCCCGCACGCCGGTGGAGATGAGCTGGTTCTCCCGGATGACGCCCTGGTCGATCACGTCGCAGGGGTCCCCGGACGCGCGGCCCGTCTTCGACGTCCCTCCGGCGGCCCGGGCGCCCGGCCCGTCGTCGCCGGTCAGGGCGATCGCCCCCCAGGTGAGGGCGGCGGTGAGGACCACGGTGCCCACGGCGGCGGGGAGCAGGACCCGGGGCCGCGTCCACGCGGAGGTCCGGGGGCCGACGGGCAGGGTCTCGACGCGCGTGCGGGCGGTGACCGGGGGCGGCGGAGCGGGGGCCCACGGGCCGGGCGGCCGGTCGCCGGGCGGCGGCACCGCGGCCTTGCGCTCGCTGATCATCGCGCTGACCCGCTCGGGCAGCCAGTGCCCCTCGTCGGCGGACGGCGCGAACCGCGCGAGGACGTCGCCGACCGAGGGCCGGGCGGCGGGGTCCCTGGCCAGGCAGGCGGCGACGAACGGCCGGAGCCGGTCCGGCAGCCCGGACAGGTCCGGCTCCTCGTGGACGATCCGGTAGACGACGACCGCGGGACGCCCCCTGCCGTAGGGGCCCTCCCCGGTGGCGGCGTAGGCGAGCACGCAGCCGAGCGAGAAGACGTCGGACTCCGGCCCGGCCGCGCGGCCCCGCGCCTGCTCGGGGGACATGAACCCGGGCGTGCCGATGACCGCGGTGGACTTCTGCGCGGCGTCCAGCGCGCGGGCGATGCCGAAGTCGATGACGCGGGGTCCGTCGTCGGCGAGCAGGACGTTGCCGGGTTTGAGGTCGCGGTGCACCAGGCCGGCGCGGTGCACCGCCAGCAGCCCTTCGGCGAGCCCGGAGCCGAGGACCTCGACCGCCTGGTAGGGCAGCGGGCCGTTCTCCGCCACGGCCTGCTGGAGCGACGGGCCGGGGATGTAGGCCGTGACCAGCCAGGGGCGTCCGGCGTCCGGGTCGGCGTCGACGACCTCCGCGGTGTAGAAGCCGCCGACCTTGCGCGCGGCCTCGACCTCCTCGACGAACCGGCGCCGGAAGTCGGCGTCGGACGCGAGGTCGAGCGCCACGACCTTGACCGCGACGAGCCGCCCGCCGGGGGAGCGGCCGAGGAAGACCTCGCCCATGCCGCCGCGGCCGAGCCGGCCGAGCAGCCGGTAGGGGCCGACCTGCGCCGGGTCTCCGGGGTCCAGGGGCTTCACCGGTGAAGCTTCCAGATCTTGATGACGTCCTTCAGCCGCGCGTCGTCGGTGGCGGTGGCGAGCGTGGCGCCGTCCTTGGCGAAGGCCACGCCGCCCACGCCGCCGCGACCCATGTCCACCGACAGGAGCCGTTTCTTGGAGGACATATCCCACAGGGTGACCCCGCCGCCGCCCTCGCGGGCGCCACGCCCCGCGGCCAGGGTCGTGCCGTCGGGGCTGAGGGCCATCGACTGGAAGCCGGACTCGGCGCCCGCGAGGGCGGGGCCCGCCTTCCTGGCCGCGACGTCCCAGACGCCGACGCCGCCGAAGGACCCGGTGAGGGTCCCGCCGTCCGGGGTGAAGCCGAGACCGCCGACGCCGAAGGCGTCGGCCTTGTCGAGCGGCAGGGTGCCCGCAGGGGACCGGGACGCGACGTCGAAGAGGGCGACGCCGCCGCCGAGGTCGCCGTCTCCGTAGCCCGCCGCGAGGGTCTTCCCGTCCGGGCTGAAGGCGACGCTCTGCACCGCGGCGGTCGTGCCCGCGTTCGGCCCGTCGAGGACGAAGGTCTTCAGCAGCTTCCCCGCCTTGACGTCCCACAGGGGCACCTTGCCGAAGCCCTCTCCCCGCCCCGACCCGGAGCCCGCCAGGTAGCGGCCGTCGGGGCTGAACGCCAGGCCCTCCATGACGAACAGGTCGGTGCGGTCGGAGGACTTGAACGTGAGGTCGGCGACCGTGCGGCCCGAGCGCAGGTCCCACACCTTGGCCCCGCCGCGGCCGGTCTCAAGGCCGTGCGACGTCATCTGCATCGGCACCATGTACCCCATGGCGACCAGGCCGTTCCCGCTGACGGCGACGCTCTTCGGGAGCACGCCCTCGCCGGCGCTCAGGGTGGTCACCTGTGCGCGCGTGTTCGCGTCCCACACCACCAGGCCCCGCTCCCTGAACACGCCCACGAGGTAGGCGCCGTCCGGGCTGTAGGCGACGTCCCGGAGGCTCTCCGCCGTGCCCGTCTCGATGCTCGCGACCGGGTCGAGCCGTGCGCCGTTCTTCGCGCCGCCCGCGGCGGCCGCGGCCGGGTCGTCGCCGGAGCCGGACGAGAGCACCACCGCGGTGGCCGCCGCGACCGCCACCACCGCGGCCGCGCCGACGGCGGCCAGCAGGCCCCGGCGGCGCCACAGGCGCGTCCCGCCGCCCGCGGCGAGCGGGCGCTCGCGCTGCTCGGCCATCGCGGCGACGGCGGGCGGGAGCCACGGCACCGGCGCGGGCGCCGCCTGCAGGAGCGCCGCCGGCGCCGGACGGCCGGCGGGGTCCTTGGCCAGGCACGCCCGGATCGTGCCGGCGAGCGGCTCGGGGACGCCGGCGAGATCGGGTTCGCCGTGCGCCATGCGGTGGACGACCTCGGTGGGCGTCCCCACCCCGAACGGGTGGCGGCCGGTGGCCGCGTAGGCGAGGACGCAGCCGAGGGAGAACACGTCGGCGGCGGGGCCGGGCTCCTCGCCGCGGATCTGCTCCGGCGCGGTGAACCCGGGATCGCCGATCCGCACGGACGCGAGGGTGCCGGCGTCCTCGATCGCGCGGGCGATGCCGAAGTCGACGATGTGCGGCCCGCCGGAGGCCAGCAGGACGTTGCCCGGCTTGACGTCGCCGTGCACCAGGCCGGCGCGGTGCACGGCCGACAGGCCCTCGGCGAGCCCGGCGCAGAGGGCGGCGACCGTTCCGGCGGGCAGCGGGCCGTGCGCGGACACGGCCTCCCGCAGGGACGGGCCCGGGACGTAGGCGGTGGCCAGCCACGGGCGGGCGGCGTCCAGGTCGGCGTCCACCACGGGCGCCGTGTGCAGGCCCTGCACGCGGCGGGCGGCGTCCACCTCCGCGCGGAATCGGCGGCGGAACGTCGCGTCGCCGGCCGGTCCGGGGAGCACGACCTTGACCGCGACCGGACGGCCGCCGGGGGAGCGGCCCAGGAAGACCTCTCCCACGCTTCCCCGTCCCAGCCGTCCCAGGATCCGGAAGGGGCCCACCTGCCGGGGGTCGTCCGCGCCCAAGGCCTCCACGCCGTTCCTCGCCTTCTCGCACCGATCGTGACGGAGGGGTCCGCCTCCGCGCACAGTCTTACATAGACACGAGTGTTCCGTGGAGGATCCGGGCCGGGCGCCGGTCAGACGAGGAGGGCGAGGAAGAAGTCGACGCGGTCCTCCATCCGGGACAGGTCCCGCCCGGTCAGGTCCTGGATGCGCTGGACGCGGTAGCGGACCGAGTTGACGTGCAGGTGGAGCTCCTCGGCGCAGCGCGTCCAGGAACCGGAGTTGCGCAGGAACGTCTCCAGCGTCCGGACGAGGTCGGCGCCGTGGACCTTGTCGTAGGAGTGCAGCGGATCCAGGAGGCGCACCCGGAACATCTGGCGGACGTCGTCGGGCACGCTCGCCAGCAGCAGCACGTGGGTGGCGAGCTCGTCGTGCCGGACGACGCACACCGGGGACGGCCGGGTGGCGGCGAGGCGGCGGGCGTGTCGGGCCTCCTCGACGGCGCCCCGCAGGTCCGCCGGCCCGGCGGGGCCGCTGACCCCGACCGCCACCCGGGCGCCCGCCAGGCCGGGTTCCAGGCGGCCGAGGGCGTCCTGGACGGCTGCGGCGACGTCCTGGCCGGTGGACGGGACGAGCGCGACGGCCTCCCCGTCCAGCAGCCCGGCCACCGGGCGCGCCGCGGGCACGACCTCGGAGAGGACGGTGCGCAGCTCGCCCGGCCGCAGCGGGCCGTGCGCGGACGCGGCGACGGCCACGACCGGGAACGGGAGTTCCGCCCCGGGAAGGTCCTCCCCGGCGAACGCGGCGGTCACGAGCTCCTGGGACGCGCGGTCGTCGGCGCGCAACCGCGCCCGTTCCAGGGCCACGATCGCCGCGAGCTCGCCCGCCAGCGTGTGGCGCTCGGGCGGCCACTCGGCGAAGTCGCCCTCCAGCGCGACGAACCAGTCCGCGACCCGGGGCGTGTCGGCGGGGGAGACCGGGAGGACCGACACGTCCTGGCCGGGGACGTGGTGCGGCAGCCGGGGCGCGCCGAGGAAGGCGGCGGCCAGGGCGGCGGGGTCGGCCGGAGGCGGGCCGGCGACGACGCGCCCGGTCGGGGTGAGGACGGGGCAGTGGCCGACGAGGTCGAGGACGGCGTCGAGGCCGGTCCCCTCGACCAGGCGGCGGTGCCGGTCCAGCAGGGCGGCGAGGTCGGCCGCGCGGGCGCTCGACAGGTGCCGTACGACCTCCTCGGTCACGGTCGCGAACGCCACGTCCTCCGGGACCTTGAACAGCGGCAGCCGGTGCCTGCGGCAGGCCTCCACGAGGTCGCCCGGGATGGCGCCGAGCGTGAGGTCCCACGCGGCCAGCCCCGACACGCCCGCGCCCGCGAGGGCGGCGACGAACGCCTCGGAGTCGGCCGGCCCGGTCCGCCAGACGAGACCGGTGAGCACGAGCTCGCGCCCCCGCAGGTAGCGGCCCGGATCGATCAGGTCGGTGGTGACGACCCAGCGGATCGGCCGGTCCAGCTCGTCCTCCCCGGTGACGACCTCCAGCCGCAACCCGGCCATCCCGAGCAGCGAACGCAGCTTCATGTGTAGCAACCTACAAAAGACCGTCCGCGACCGGCGCCTTAGTTCGGAGGTCCTGTGCCTCGACCGGGGGCGGGGCGGGCTTGTGTACTGCAAGCGTGGTGGAACCGAGTGCCGAGGAGCTGGCGGCCTGCTGCGCGTCCCGCCGGTGGGTCGCGGCGGTCGCCGGGCGGTCCTATGCCGATCTCGGGGCGCTGCGCGCGGCGTCGAGGCGCGCGCTGGACGGGCTGGACTGGCCGGACGTCGAGGAGGCGCTCGCGGCCCATCCGCGCATCGGGGACCGGGTGGGCGGCGGCACGCGGGAGGCCCGCTGGTCCAGGGGCGAGCAGGCGGGCGCGGCCGATGCGGCGGGCGATGTTCAGGACGCCCTCACCGCGGGAAACCGGGCCTACGAGGAGCGCTTCGGCCACGTGTTCCTCGTCCGCGCGTCCGGGCGCTCGGCCACGGAGATGCTCGGCGCGCTGCGGGAGCGGCTCTGCAACGACCCCGCCGCGGAGCGGGAGGTCGTCCGCCGGGAGCTCGCGGAGATCGTCGATCTGCGGCTGGCCAGGCTGGTGGAGGAGGACGCGTGAGCCTTTCGACGCACGTACTGGACGCGGCGAAGGGACTGCCCGCCGCGGGTGTGGCGGTCCGGCTGGACCGGCGCGACGCGGGCGGCGGCTGGACGGCGGTCGCCGAGGCCCGCACGGACGCCGACGGACGCGTCCGGGAGTGGGGGGCCGAGCCCGGCGCGGGCGTGCACCGGCTGACGTTCGCCACCGAGGGGCTGTCGGACTTCTATCCCGAGGTGACGGTCGCGTTCACGATCGACGACCCGGGACGGCACTACCACGTCCCGCTGCTGATCAGCCCGTTCGCGTACTCGACCTACCGGGGGAGCTAGTGGCGATCGTCCTCGGACCCAACCGCTACGGCAAGGCGGAGACCCGCGTCGTCCGCGTCGCGCGGGACGGCGGCACGCACCGGATCAAGGACCTGAACGTCAGCGTGGCCCTGTCCGGAGCGATGGACGAGGTGCACCTGACCGGCGACAACTCGGCCGTCCTGCCCACCGACACCCAGAAGAACACGGTGTTCGCGTTCGCCCGCGAGCACGGCATCGACGCGATCGAGGACTTCGGGCTGCTGCTCGCGCGGCACTTCACCGGCTCCCAGCCGGCGATCACCCATGCCCGGGTGGAGATCCACGAGTACGGCTGGCGGCGCATCGCCGGCGGGCACTCCTTCGTCCGGGACGGCGGCGAGGTGCGCACGGCCCTGGTCCATCGCGGCGACGGGGGCGAGTCGGTCGTCTCCGGCCTCACCGACCTGGTCGTCCTCAACTCCACCGGCAGCGAGTTCCACGGCTTCGCCAGGGACGAGTACACGACGCTCGAACCGACCGGCGACCGGATCCTCGCCACGGCGGTGACCGCCCAGTGGCGCCACCGGAGCACGACCGGCGCCTGGGAGGAGTCCTACGCCGCCGCCCGCGACGGCCTCCTGCGCGCGTTCGCCGAGACGCACAGCCTGTCGCTCCAGCAGACGCTCTACCAGATGGGACGCCGCGTCCTGGACGAGCGCCCGGAGCTCTGCGAGGTCAGGCTGTCGCTTCCGAACAAGCACCACTTCCTGGTCGACCTGGAGCCGTTCGGCATGGACAACGACAACGAGGTCTACTTCGCGGCGGACCGCCCGTACGGGCTCATCGAGGGCACGGTGCTCACCGACGACGCGCCGCCCGCCCCCGGGGCCTTCGAATGAGGGCGACGGGGGGAACGCCGCCCATGGAGGAATACTGAGACATGGACTTCCTGCGACCGGTGACCTGGGAGGACGCGCTCGCCGCCAAGGCCGCGCGGCCGGGCGCGCTGCCCGTCCAGGGCGGCACCGACGTGATGGTCGAGATCAACTTCGACGCGGGGCGGCCCGAGGCGCTGCTCGACCTGACCCGGATCCGCGCCCTCACCGAATGGGACGAGTCGGACGGCCGGCTCCGCGTCGGCGCCGGGGTCCCCTACGCGCGGCTGATCAGTGAGCTCGGCGGGCGGCTGCCCGGGCTCGCCCAGGCGTCCCGCACGGTCGGGTCGCCGCAGATCCGCAACCGCGGCACGGTCGGCGGCAACCTCGGCGCGGCGTCGCCCGCCGGGGACGGCCACCCGCCGCTGCTGGCGGGGGACGCGGTCATCGAGGCCGAGTCGGCCGAGCGCGGCGTCCGGATGATCCCGGTCGCGGAGTTCTTCACCGGAGTGAAGCGCAACGCGCTCGCGCCGGACGAGCTGATCCGCGCGTTCTGGACGGCGCCCGCGCCCGGCCCGCAGTACTTCTCCAAGATCGGCACCCGGAACGCGATGGTGATCGCGGTCTGCTCGTTCGCGATCGCGCTGCACCCGGCGGAGCGGCGCGTCGGCACGGGCCTCGGCTCGGCCGCCCCCACCCCGCGGCGGGCGGGCGAGGCCGAGGCGTTCATCTCCGCCGAGCTGGACTGGGAGGGGCTGCGCCCCCTCGCCGAGGCGGCCGCGCGGCGTTTCGGCGAGCTGGTGCGGGACGCGGCGTCGCCGATCGACGACGTCCGCGGGACCGGCGACTACCGCAGGCACGCCCTGGCGGTGCTGGCGCGCCGGACGCTCACCTGGGCGTGGGACGACCACCGGACGGGGACCGCGGGAAAGGCGGCATCGTGATGCGCGTGAACCTGACCGTCAACGGGGCGGCGGAGGCCGTGGACGACGTGTGGGAGGGCGAGAGCCTGCTCTACATGCTCCGCGAGCGGATGGGCCTGCCCGGCTCCAAGAACGCCTGCGAGCAGGGCGAATGCGGCTCGTGCACCGTCTACCTGGACGGCGCGCCGGTGTGCGCCTGCCTGGTCGCGGCGGGCCAGGCGGAGGGCCGCGAGGTCGTCACCGTGGAGGGGCTGGCGCAGGGGCCGCCCGGCGAGGAGCGGCTCGACCCCGTCCAGGAGGCGTTCGTCGAGGCGGGCGCGGTCCAGTGCGGGTTCTGCACGCCCGGCCTGATCGTCCAGACGCACGACCTCGTCGAGCGGAACCCGGCGCCGTCGGACGCGGAGATCCGCGAGGCGCTGGCCGGGAACCTGTGCCGCTGCACCGGCTACGAGAAGATCCTCGACGCGGTGCGCCTGGCGGCCGAGCGGAAGGCGGGCGCCCGATGAGACGCCTCATCATAGAGAACGCGCACGTCGCCACCGTGTCCGGAGCCGAGTACCCGGGCGGCCACATCGTCGTCGAAGGCGACCGGATCACGGCCGTGGGCCCCGGCCCCGCGCCCGGGACCGGCGCGGGCGAGGCCGAACGGATCGACGGCACGGGCTGCCTCGCCACCCCCGGCCTGGTCAACTCCCACCACCACCTCTACCAGTGGGCGAGCCAGGGCATGGCCGTCGACGGCACCCTGTTCGAGTGGTTGACCACCCTCTACAAGCCGTGGTCGAAGATGGACGCGGAGGTCGTCGCCGGCGCCGCCACCGCCGGGCTCGGTTGGCTCGCCAAGTCGGGCTGCACGACATCCACCGACCACCACTACCTGTTCCCCAAGGGGCGCGGGGACCTGTTCGCCGCCGAGATCGAGGCCGCCCGGGAGATCGGCGTCCGGTTCCATCCGTGCCGGGGGTCGATGGACCGGGGCGAGTCGCAGGGCGGGCTGCCCCCGGACGAGGTCGTCGAGGACATCGACACGATCCTCGCCGAGACCGAGGCCGCGATCGACCGCCACCACGACCCCTCGCCCGGCTCCATGCTGCGCGTCGCGGTCGCGCCGTGCTCCCCGTTCTCCGTCACGCGGGACCTGCTGGTCGAGTCGGCCCGCCTGGCGCGGGACAAGGGCGTGCGGCTGCACACCCACCTCGCCGAGACGCTCGACGAGGAGGAGCACACGCGCGAGCAGTTCGGCATGACGCCGACCGAGTACATGGACTCGATCGGCTGGCTGGGGCCCGACGTGTGGCTCGCGCACTGCGTCCACCTGCACGACACCGACGTCAAGCGGCTCGCCGAGACCCGCACCGGCACCGCGCACTGCCCGAGTTCCAACGCCCGCCTCGGCGCCGGGATCGCCCGCGTGGCGCACCTGCTGGAGGCCGGCGCGGCGGTCGGGCTCGGCGTGGACGGGGCGGCGTCGGCGGAACTCGTCCCGCTGGCGGGGGAGCTCCGGCAGGCGATCTACATGCAGCGCGCCCGGTACGGGCCGACCGCGCTGAACGCCCGGCAGGCCCTGGAGATCGCGACCCTCGGCGGCGCCCGCTGCCTCGGCCGCGAGGACGAGATCGGCTCCCTCGCGCCCGGCATGCTCGCCGACGTCGCGCTGTGGCGGGTCGACGGGTTCCGCGAGGCGGTCGACGATCCCGTGGTCGCGCTGGCGTTCGGGCCGGTGCCGCCGCTGGAGCGCCTGCTCGTCGGCGGGCGGACCGTCGTGGACGGCGACACGCTCGTCACCGTCCCGCAGGACGAGGCCGGGCGGCGCGGCGCGCGGGCCCACCGCCGCCTGATGCGCCTCGCGGAGGAGGTGCTCCGATGACGTTCCCGATCGAGACCCCGCTCGCCGACGCGGCCCCGGCGGCCGCTCCGGGCACCGGCGGGGTCGGGGAGAGCCCCCTGCGGCCGGACGGCACGCTCAAGGTCGCCGGAGAGTTCGCCTACGCCTCCGACCTGTGGATGGAGGGGATGGTGTGGGGCGCGACGCTCCGGAGCCCCCACCCCCGCGCCCGGATCCGGTCGCTCGACATCGGGCCCGCGCTGGCGATGCCCGGCGTCCGCGCCGTCCTCACCCATGAGGACGTGCCGGGCCGCAGGACGTTCGGCATCGACCACCCCGACGACCAGCCCGTCCTCGCGATCGACCAGGTCAGGTACCAGGGCGAGCCGGTCGCGCTGGTCGCCGCCGACCACCCCGAGACGGCGCGGCGCGCCATGGACCGGATAGCCGTCGAGTACGAGGTGCTGGAGCCGGTCACCGACCCGCGCGCCGTGCTCGCCGACCCGGAGGGACTGAAGGTCCAGGACCGCGGTGGCATCACCCGGTACCAGCCGGTCCGGGTCGGGGACGTGGACGCCGCGAAGGCCGGGGCGGAGGTCGTGGTGTCGGGCGAGTACGAGGTCGGCATCCAGGACCAGGCGTTCCTCGGACCGGAGGCGGGCCTGGCGATCCCCACCGAGGACGGCGGCGTCGACCTGCACGTCTCCACCCAGTGGATCCACAACGACCTCAAGCAGATCGCGCCCTGCCTCGCGCTGCGCGAGGACCAGATCCACATGACGCTCGCCGGCGTCGGCGGCGCGTTCGGCGGGCGCGAGGACCTGTCGATGCAGATCCACGCGGCGATGCTGGCGCTGCACACCGGCAGGCCCGTCAAGATGTCGTACAACCGGTACGAGTCGTTCTTCGGGCACGTCCACCGGCATCCCGCGCAGATGCGGTACGAGTTCGGCGCCACGCGGGACGGAAGGCTCCTCTACGCCGACGTCGAGATCGTCCTGGACGGCGGCGCGTACACCTCGTCCACGATGAACGTCGTCGGGAACGCGGCCTCGCTGGGCGTCGGTCCCTACGAGATACCCAACATCCGGATCGACGGGTACGGCGTCTATACCAACAACCCGCCGTGCGGCGCGATGCGCGGCTTCGGCGCCGTCCAGGCGTGCTTCGCCTACGAGTCGATGATGGACAGGCTCGGCGCGGCCTGCGGCCTCGACCCGGTCGAGGTGCGCCGCCGCAACGCCGTCACCCAGGGCTCCAGGCTGGCGACCGGGCAGGTCATCGAGTCGCCCGCGCCCCTCGCGGAGATGCTGACCCGGCTGGAGGCCATGCCGCTGCCTCCCGAACCCGACCGTTCCGACCTGCGCGACCTGCCGGGCGGCGTCTCCCAGACGACCCACGGCGAGGGCGTCGTGCGGGGCGTCGGCTACGGCGTCGGGCTCAAGAACATCTGCTTCTCCGAGGGCTTCGACGACCTGTCCACGGCCCGCGTCCGGCTGGAGGTCGTCGGCGGGGAGGCCGCCGCGCTCGTGCACACCGCGGCGGCCGAGGTCGGGCAGGGCCTCGTCACGGTCCAGGAGCAGATCGCGCGGACGGAGCTGGGCGTCCAGAAGGTCACGATCGCCCCGGCGGACAACCGGGTCGGCGACGCCGGCTCCTCCAGCGCGTCCCGCCAGTCGTACATGACGGGCGGGGCGGTCAAGACGGCCTGCGAGGCGGTCCGCGCCGAGCTGCTCGCGCTCGCCGGGCGCCGCTTCGGCCGCACCGACCTGTCGGTCTCCGGCGGGAAGATCGTGTCGCGGGCGGACGGCGCGCTCGGCACGATCGAGGACGTCCTCGGCGACACCGCCATCGAGGAGACCCGCGAGTACCACCACCGGCGCACGACGCCCATGGACCCCCTCACCGGCCAGGGGCGCACCCACACCCAGCTCGCGCTCTGCGTGCACCGGGCCGTCGTCGACGTGGACGTGGAGCTCGGCCTCGTCAAGGTCGTCGAGCTGGCCGCCGTCCAGGACGTCGGCAAGATCATCAACCGGACGGGCGTGGAGGGCCAGATCCACGGCGGGACCGCGCAGGGCCTCGGCCTCGCGCTGATGGAGGAGATCGTCGTGACGGACGGCCTCGTCCGCAACCCGTCCTTCACCGACTACCTGATCCCCACCATCCTCGACATGCCGCCGATGCGGCTGGAGATCCTGGAGAACCCCGACCCGGAGGCGCCCTACGGCCTGCGCGGCGCGGGGGAGCCGCCGACCCTGTCGTCCACGCCCGCCGTCGTCGCGGCGGTCAGGGACGCGACGGGCCGGGCCCTGACGAGGGTCCCCGTCCGGCCGGAGCACATCGTGGCCGGCCCATGACGCGGGACGCCCTCGTCATCCGGTCCCGCCGGACCGTCCTGCCGGAAGGGGAGCGGCCCGCCGCCGTCTCGGTCCGCGGCGGCCGCATCGCCGCGGTCACGCCCTACGACACCCCCGCCTCGGTGGACCTCGGCGACGTCGCGCTACTGCCCGGGCTCGTCGACACCCACGTCCACATCAACGAGCCGGGCCGCACCGAGTGGGAGGGCTTCGCCACCGCGACCCGCGCCGCCGCCGCGGGCGGCGTGACCACGCTCGTCGACATGCCGCTCAACTCGCTGCCCCCGACCGTCGACCCGGCGGCCCTCGCGGCCAAGCGCGCCGCCGCCGAGGGCGCGTGCGCCGTGGACGTCGGCTTCTGGGGCGGCGCGATCCCCGGCAACGCGGCCTCGCTGCGCCCGCTGCACGACCTCGGCGTCTTCGGGTTCAAGTGCTTCGCCTCCGACTCGGGCGTCCCCGAGTTCCCGCCCCTCGCGCCCGCCGAGATGGAGGCGGCGTTCCGGGAGATCGCCTCGTTCGGCGGCCTGGTCATCGTGCACGCCGAGGACCCGGCGTCGCTGTCGTCTCCCTCGTCCGGCGACTACGCCGCGTTCCTCACCTCGCGCCCGCCCTCGGCCGAGCGCCGGGCCGTCGAACAGGTCGTCCGGCTGGCGGAGGAGACCGGGGTGCGCGCCCACATCCTGCACCTCTCGGCGGCCGACTGCCTGGACGTCCTCGCCAAGGCCCAGGCGGACGGCCTGCCGGTGACCGCCGAGACCTGCCCGCACTACCTGACCCTCTGCGACGGCGACGCCGGCACCGCCGCGTTCAAGTGCTGCCCGCCCATCCGCGACGCGGCCAACCGCGACCGGCTCTGGCAGGGCCTCGCCTCCGGCGTGATCTCCTGCGTGGTCACCGACCACTCGCCCTGCACGCCCGAACTGAAACGCGGCGACTTCGCCACCGCGTGGGGCGGCGTCTCGTCCCTGCAACTCGGGCTGCCCGCCGTGTGGACGGCCGCCCGCGACCGCGGCCACGACCTGGCCTCGGTCGCCCGCTGGATGTCGCAGGCCCCCGCCGCGCTCGCCGCCGTCCCCGGCAAGGGCGGCATAGTCCCCGGCAACGACGCCGACCTGGTCGCCTTCGCCCCCGACGAGACGTTCACCGTCACCCCTTCGGCCCTGCACCACCGCCACCCCGTCACCCCCTACGAGGGCAGGACGCTGACGGGGGTCGTCCAGACGACATGGCTGCGCGGGGAACGCGTCGCCGACACCCCCGCCGGACGCCTGCTCACCCGCTCGGAGGCACGATGACCGACTTCACCTCCCTGCCGGACCTGGCCCTCCGCCCGCTCGGCGGCTCGGTCATCGCCGCGAGCGACGAGTCCTTCGCGGAGAAGGAGAACCTGCTCAACCCGTGGAAGCCTGCCTTCCGGCCGGAGACCTTCGGCCCGAAGGGCCAGCTCTACGACGGCTGGGAGACCGCCCGCCGCCGCACCCCCGGCCACGACTGGGCCCTGGTCCGCCTGGGTCTGCCCGGCCAGATCCACGGCGTCGTCATCGACACGGCCTGGTTCAAGGGCAACTACCCCCCGCACGCCTCGGTGGAGGCCTGTTTCGTCGCCGGTCACCCCACCCCGTCCGAACTGGAGGCCGCCGACTGGGTGGAGATCGTCCCGAGAACCCCCCTCAAGGGCGACACCGTTCACGCGCTCCCCACCACCGGGCCAGATCGCGTCTTCACCCACGTGCGCCTCAACATGTTCCCGGACGGCGGCATCGCGCGCCTCCGCGTCCACGGCAGGGTCGTCCCCGACCCCGCCTTCCTGACGGGCCTGACCGTAGACCTGGCCGCCTTGGAGAACGGCGCCCGCGTCCTCGACTGCTCCGACCGCTTCTACTCGTCCCCCGACAACATGCTGTTCCCCGGCCTGGCCCGCACCCAGGCCGAAGGCTGGGAGACGGCCCGCCGCCGCGACGACGCCAACGACTGGGCCGAGATAGCCCTGGCCGCCCCCGGCACGATCGCCCTGGCCGAGATCGACACCACGAACCTGAAGTTCAACGCCCCCGCCGAAGCACAACTGACGGCCACCACAAGCGACGGCGAACAGACCACGATCCTCCCGCGCACCCGCCTGCAACCCGACACCCGCCACCGCTACCGCCTGAAGACCGAGCCGGTCTCAAGGGTCCGCCTGGACATCTACCCGGACGGCGGCATAGCCCGCCTACGCCTCTGGGGCGCCCTGACCCCCAAATCCGAAAATGACCTGACAAATTACTGGAGTATCCACACTCACCAATAGTGAGGGCGACTCCGGTAGCCCGAGCATGGCCGTCGTCGTCGAGGTCCAGCAGCGCCAGGATCCGGCGAAGCGTCGCTCGTGGCCTGTCTACCTCACCACCCTCAAGGCCAGGACGCGCTGCCCGTGCTACCTGCTCGTCATCTGCCCCGAAAGCCCGGTAGCCGCCTGGGCCCGCGAGCCGATCAAGATCGGCCATCCGGGCTTCGACCTGCGGCCGCTCGTGGTCGGTCCCGGTGTCGGCCCACTCGTCACCAGCACCGAGCAGGCGGCCAAGGCCCCCGAGATGGCGATCGTGGGCACTCTGGCCAACGTCACCACTCCCGACCAGGAGGCAATGGAGATCACTCATGCCGCCCTCGTCGCCATCGAGAACGCGGGCCATGAGAACGCTGACCTATACACTGACCTTGTGCTCAACGCGCTGCCGAAGGCCGCGCGTCGCATCCTGGAGGAACTTGTGAACACCGGCATCGTCGAATACGAGTTCAAGAGCGACCTGTTCCTGCGCTCCCAGGCCAAGGGCGAGGTCAGGGGTGAGGCGAAATCGGTCCTGAAGGTCCTCGACGCGCGGGGGCTGTCGGTGTCGAACGAGGTGCGCGAGCAGATCCTGGCCTGCACTGACCAGGAGCGGCTGGATCAGTGGCTTGTTCGGGCGGCCACGGCCGAGAGCGTCGACGATCTGCTCGGCTGAGGCAGTCTCGCGATCGGTATTCGAGAACGCCCCCCGGTGGCCACCGGGGGGCGTTTCTCGTTCAGGAGGCTTCGGTGGGGTCTTCCAGGAGGTCGTCGAACTCGCCGTCCTTGACGCCGGCGATGAAGGCGTCCCACTCGGCCTCGGTGAAGTAGAGGATCGGGCCCTCGGGGTTCTTGGCGTCGCGCATGACGACCGCCCGCTCACCGAAGTCCTTGTGCTGGACGGGGACGTCCTTGCCATCGATGAACTCGATGATGACCCCGTCGCTGAGGATCGGTTCCTGTCCGGTCACTGGCACCCCTTGCTCGTCCTGGCTCCTGTCGGATCCAAGGCTAATGGGGAAGACATGGGCGACACGTGGGAATGCGTTGGGGAGGTGACTCTCCGTCTTCGCCCGGCGCTCAGTCGATGAGGAGGCGGGAGGCGGTGATCTCCAGGCGGGCCTGGATCTCCTCGGCGGTGGCGTTGCCGCGCAGCATCTCGATCATCTCCATGGTCCAGATGCCGGACAGGGCGCGGGAGGCGAGGCGGCGGGGGTCCTCGGCGGGGATGTCCTCGGGCGGGCCGGACGCGGCGCGCAGCAGCAGCTCGCTCATGCGGTCGCCGAAGTCGGTCTTGACGTCGGACAGCAGGAGGGAGCGGATCAGCGCCTCGGCCAGCTCCGGCTCGCGCATCAGGCCGCGGGTGGCGCGCATCAGCACCTCGACGGCGCGGTCCGGGGCGGCGCCCGCGCGGGGCGGGCGGCGCTCGATGCTGCCTTCGAGGAGGTCGATCTCCTCGCTGACGACGGCGACGACCAGGTCCATCTTGGACGGGAAGTAGCGGTAGAGGGTGCCGAGGGCGACGCCGGCGCGCTCGGACACGGTGCGCATCTGCATCGCCTCGATGCCGCCGCGCGAGGCGAGCGCCGCGGCCGCCTGGACGATACGCTTGCGCCGCTGGTGCTGGCTGCGGGAGCGCACGCCCTGGCCGCCCGGCTGACCCCGGGTCTCTTCCCCGGTCACTGTCGGCTCTGCGGTCACGGTCGCCTTCCCTTCTGTGCGGGCTCGGCCGCCCGACGGTCCCCCCAAGCGTACCGCTCTTGCGAGAACCTGTTATCTGATCAGCCCATCGCGATCTCGTCCCGGCCGCCCATACCTGGGCGGTTGCCCATGACACCCAGGGGAACCGGGTTGCGGGCGGGGGAGATCGATCCTCTGGACAGTTAGTAGAATCTGTTCTACTTTTTCGCCGTGGGACGGAGCGGGGAGGTGGGCCGGTGAGCGTCGCGGCGCTGCTGGAGGCGCGGGCGGACGACGACCGCCCCGGGCTGCGCTCCGCCGACGACGGCCGTGCCTGGACGTGGCTGGAGGTCGTCGCCGAGTGCGCGTCCCGCGCCGCCTGGATGGGCGGCCAGGCGCGCCCCGACCGTCCGGTCCATGTCGGTGTGCTGCTCGACAACCTTCCCGAGGTGGTGTTCCTCCTCTGCGGCGCGGCGCTGTCCGGCGCGGTGGTGGTGGCGCTGAACCCGACGCGAAGCGCGGCCGAACTCGCGGGCGACGCCGGGCGCGCCGACTGCGACCTCGTCGTCACCCAGCCCCGGTACGCGGCGAAGGCCGCCGCCCTCGGGCTCCCGGTCCTGGACGTGGACGCCCTCGGGGAGACGGTCGCGCCGTTCGCGGGCTCCCCGCCCCCGGGCGCGCCGGCGATCGGGAGCGGCACCCTGCTCATGCTGATCTTCACCTCCGGGACGTCGGGACGGCCGCGCGCCGTCCGCGTCACCCACCGCAAGGTGGTCGTGCCGGGCGAGATGCTCGCCGAGCGCATGCTGTCGCCGGAGGCGGTCGTCTACTGCCCGATGCCGCTGTTCCACTCGGGCGCGGTCATGGCGGCCTACGCCCCCGCGCTGGCGGCGGGGGCCGAACTCGTGCTGCGCGCCCGGTTCTCGGCGTCGGCCGTCCTGCCGGACGTGCGCGCGCACGGCTGCACCTACCTGCACTACGTCGGCAAGGCCCTGTCGTACGTGCTGGCCACCCCGGCCAAGGCCGACGACACAGATAATCCGGTGCAGTTCGCCTTCGGGAACGAGGCTGCGCCGGTGGAGCAGAAGGCGTTCGGCGAGCGTTTCGGGTGCTTCGTCATCGACGGGTACGGCTCGACGGAGACCGCGATCGCGCTGTCGCCCGACCCGTTCGGCCCGGAGGGCGCGCTCGGGAAGCGGGCCGACGGCGTCGCGATCCTCGACCCGGCGACCGGGCGGCCCTGCCCGCCCGCTGTGTTCGACGAGGCCGGACGCCTGGTGAACGGCGACGAGGCCGTGGGGGAGCTGGTCAAGACCGGCGACCTCGGCCTGTTCGACGGGTACTACAAGGAGGACGCCCCCGACCGGCTTCGCGACGGCGTCTACTGGAGCGGCGACCTCGCCTACGCCGACGCGGACGGCTACGTCTTCTTCGCCGGGCGCAGCGGCGACAGGCTCCGCGTGGACGGCGAGAACTTCGGCGCCGTCCAGGTGGAGCGCGCCCTGGCGGAGCTGCCCGGAGTCCGGCAGCTCGCGGTGTACGGGGTACCGGACGCGGCGTCCGGCGACCAGGTGATGCTGGCCGTCGCCGCCGACGCCTTCGACCCCGCCGCGTTCGCGGCCTACGTGCGCGGGCGCGCCGATCTGAGCCCGAAGTGGATCCCGCGCTACGTCCGGGTGGCGCGGGAACTGCCCGCGACCGCCTCCAACAAGATCCTCAAGCGCCGGCTGGCCCGGGACGCCTGGCGCACCGACGACCCGGTGTGGTGGCGGCCCGGCCGCGACCTCGACTACCGCCCGCTGACCGCGCCGGACGCGCGGGCGCTGCGGGCCGAGTTCGAGCGCCGCGGCCGGCTGCACCTGCTGGAAGGGAGCGGATGAGTGGACTTCAACCTCGACGAGACCCAGCAAGAGATCAAGGGGCTCGCGGCGGACGTGCTCGCGCGGGAGGCCGCGCAGGAACGGCTGGAGGCGTTCGAGAAGAGCGGGGCGCCCTATGACGACGTGACGTGGAAGGCGCTCGCGCAGGCGGGGCTGCTCGGCATCGTCCTGCCCGAGGAGGCCGGCGGCGCCGGGCTGGGGCAGGTCGAGCTGGCGGTCGTCCTGCGGGAGGTCGGCGCCCACGTCGCGCCCGTCCCGGCGTACGCCTCGCTGGCCCTGGCGGCGGTGCCGATCGCGGCGCACGGGACGGCGGAGCAGCGCGCCCTGCTGGCCCCGCTCACCGAGGGCGCGGCAGTGCTGACGGGCGCGTACCGGGAGGTCGGCCCGACCGGAGAGGTCGCCGCGACGGCGCGCGAGGACGCCGGCGGCTACGTGCTGGACGGCGTGAAGACGTTCGTCCCGTACGCGCGGGAGGCGTCCCGCATCCTGGTCCCGGCGCGTGTCGAAGGGGCGGGCATCGGGGTCTTCCTCGTCGAGCCCGCCGCCGTGACGATCACCGAGCAGCCGTCGGCGACCGGCGAGCCGCTGTCGCGGATCGCCCTGGACGGGGTCCGGGTCGGCGCGGACGCCCTGCTCGGCGGGACGGCGGACGGCGCCGCCTGGGACACCCTGCGCCGCACGGCCGTCGCGGGCGCGGTCGCCGTCGCGTCCGGCGTCATCGACGGCGCGCTGGAGCTGACCAAGGAGTACACCAAGACCCGCGAGCAGTTCGGCCGGGCGCTCGCGCAGTTCCAGGCGGTCACGATGCAGATCGGGGACGTCTACATCGCCAAGCGCGCGCTGGACGTGGCCGTCTGGGCGGGCGTCTGGCGCCTCGCGCAGGGCGCGGACGACGCCGAGGAGGTCCTCGAAGTCGCCGCCTACAACGCGTGCGATCCCGTGGTGAAGGCGCTCTACACCTGCCAGCACCTGCACGGCGGCATCGGCCTCGACATCACCTACCCGCTGCACCGGTACTTCGCCTGGGGCAAGCAGTGCGGGCAGCTGCTCGGCGGCGGCGAGGACCGGCTCGACGCGCTCGGCGCCCTCATCGCCCAGGAGGCCTGAATGTTCATCGACCTGACCGACGAGCAGAAGCGGCTGCGGGCCGAGCTGCGCGAGTACTTCGAGAACTGCCTGACCGCGGAGCAGCGCGCCGCCATCCGCGCCGATCCGTTCGGCCCGGCCTACCTGGAGCACTGCCGGCGCCTCGGCCGCGACGGGATGCTCGGCGTCGCGCTCCCGAAGGAGTACGGCGGCCGGGGCTACGGCCCGGTCGAGCAGACGATCTTCGCCACCGAGATCGCCCGCGCCGAGGTCACCTACCCGCTGATCACGCTGAACTCCGTGGCGCCGACGATCCTGCAGTACGGGTCGGACGCGCACAAGGAGTACTTCATCCCGCGCATCCTCGCGGGCGAGTGCCACTTCGCGATCGGCTACAGCGAGCCGGGCGCCGGCACCGACCTCGCGGCGCTGCGCACCACCGCCGTGCGCGACGGCGACCACTACGTCGTCAACGGCCAGAAGATCTTCACCTCCGGTGCCCACCACGCCGACTACGTGTGGCTCGCGGCCCGCACCGACCCGGAGGCCAAGAAGCACAAGGGCATCTCGATGCTCATCGTGGACTGCGAGGACCCGGGCTTCTCCTGGACGCCGATCATCACGATGGACGGCGCGCACCACACGAACTCGACGTACTTCCAGGACGTCCGCGTCCCGGCCGACATGCTGATCGGCGAGGAGAACAAGGGCTGGGACCTCATCGTCAACCAGCTCAACCACGAGCGGGTCACGCTCGGGCCGGCCGGGAACATCGGGCACACCCACGTCCGGTTCGCGCGCTGGGCCCGCACGACCCCCGGACCGGGCGGCCGCCCGCTGATCGAGGAGCCGGCCGTGCGCCGCGCCGTCGCGCAGGTCTACGCCTACCTGCGCGCCAACGAGCTCCTCAACTGGCAGGTCGCGGCGAACCAGGACCTCGGCTGGCTCGGGGCGGCCGACGCGTCCGCCACCAAGATCTACGCCTCGGAGCGGATGCAGGAGGTCGGCCGGATCGTCGGGGACGTCCTCGCCCGCTACGGCGATCCGGGCGATCCGGAGACGGCGGACTTCATGGCCTCCCAGGACCGGCTCGCCAAGGGCGCGCTCGTGCTGACCTTCGGCGGCGGCGTCAACGAGATCCAGCGCGAGCTGATCGCGATGATAGGCCTCGGCCTGCCCCGGGCGCCCCGCTGATGCCCCGGCAGGGGGTCAGCTGGGTGTGACGCGGCGGTCCGCCGCCCTCAGACCTTCCTGGCCCGGACCTTCTTGGGTTCGGCGCCGTGGGCGAAGCCGCTGGCCTGCCGCGGGTCGCGGTGGGGCTGCTTCTGGGAGCGGAGCCGGAGCGTGGCGCGGCGCAGGTCGTCCATGAACAGGTCGGCGAGGTCGTGCCCGAACCCGTTGCGCACCACGACGCGCAGGACGTCGAGGTCGGTGCGGTTCTCGGGGAAGCTGTAGGCGGGCACGAGCCAGCCGGACTCGCGCAGCGCGGCGGAGACGTCGTAGACGGTGAAGCCGTCGAAGTCCTCCCGGATCCGGAAGGCGAAGACCGGGAGGTCGCCGCCGCCGGTGAGCGTGGAGTAGGGGTAGGTCCCGTCGATCTCGGCGGCCAGCCGGGTGGCGACGTCCCGGCACGTCTGCTGGACGCGGCGGTACCCGTCGAAGCCGAGCCGCAGGAAGTTGTAGTACTGGGCGACGACCTGCGCGCCGGGGCGCGAGAAGTTCAGCGCGAACGTCGGCATGTCGCCGCCGAGGTAGTTGACATGGAAGACGAGGTCGTCCGGCAGGGCCTCCTCGTCCCGCCACAGCGCCCACCCGACGCCCGGCATGACCAGCCCGTACTTGTGGCCGGAGGTGTTGATGGAGGCGACCCGCGGCAGCCGGAAGTCCCAGAGCAGCTGAGGGTCGAGGAACGGCGCGATCATCGCGCCGGACGCCCCGTCCACATGGACGGGGACGTCGGGCCCGCCGCCCGCCTGGAGGTCGTCGAGCGCCGAGGCGATGTCGGCCACCGGCTCGTAGCTCCCGTCGAACGTGGACCCGAGGACGGCGACGACGCCGATGGTGTTCTCGTCGCACAGCTCCACCGCCTCGTGCGCGCCGAGGTGGAAGCGGTCGCCCTCCATCGGCGCGTAGCGGGGCTCGACCTCGAAGTAGTTCGCGAACTTCTCCCAGCAGATCTGCACGTTGACGCCCATGACGAGGTTGGGCCGGTCGGCCGGCTCGCCCGCGGCCCGCCGCCGCTCCCGCCAGCGGCGCTTGAGCGCGAGCCCGCCGAGCATCGCGGCCTCGCTCGACCCGGTGGTGGAGCAGCCCACCGCCCGGTGCGGGTGCTCGGCGTGCCACAGCTGGGCGAGCATGCGCACGCACCGGGTCTCCAGCTCGGCGGTGCGCGGGTACTCGTCCTTGTCGATCATGTTCTTCGCTTCGCACTCGGCCATCAGCATCCGCGCCTCCGGCTCGGCCCACGTCGACACGAACGTCGCCAGGTTGAGCCGGGCGTTGCCGTCCAGCATCAGCTCGTCGTGGACCACCTGGTAGGCGGTGGACGGTTCCATCTCCCCGGCGGGCAGCCGGTACCGCGGGATCGTCATCGGCTCCCGGCTGAAGATCGGGTTGACCTCCAGGTCGCGGCCGCCGCGCCCGGCGCGGGGCGGGTCGTTCGGAGCCATGTCGCCCACCTCCTCCGTGCGGGGACGGGGCGTCCCCCGGTTCGCACGGCAAGTACCCCCGGCGCGCCCGCGCACACCCCGCGCGACCACGTCGCCGCAGGTCAGTCGCCGTCCACGCGGCTCAAGCGCCCGTCCGGACGGGGCGTTCGCCGGATCGGGCGCCGGGCCCGGCCGGGCGAGTCAGTCGCGGGGCGGGGCGGGGTCGTTCAGGCCGCCTTCGAGGATGGCGAAGGCCTGGTCGACGGTCTCCGAGAGCGTGGCGAACGTCCCGCCGATGCGGTTGACGGCGTCTGCGGAGGCCTGGAAGGCGCAGGTGGTGGCGGCGGCGACGACGAGCGGGCGCAGGTCGGCGGCGGGATCGAGCCCCATCCGCTCGGCGATGGCCTCGGTCAGCAGCGCCTGCTTGCGCTGCGCGTGCTCCAGGCTGCCCGCCATCAGCGTCGGGCTGTCGCTCATCATCGTCAGCATGCACTCGAAGCGCCCGGGCTCGAACCCGAGCTCGCCGGCCTCGCAGGCACGCGCGATCTCCACCACGGTGCGCCGCAGCGCGGTCATGATCGGCTCGTCCGGGGGGCGCTCGGCGAACTTCGCCAGGACGGCGCGGGTCTGCTCCTCCTGGAAGGTGAGGGCGACGTCCTCCTTCGAGGCGAAGTAGCGGAAGAACGTGCGGGACGAGACGTCCACGGCGTCGGCGATCTCCTCGACGGTGGTGGCGTCGAACCCCTTCTCGGCGAAGAGGGTGAACGCCGCGTCGACGAGCGCCTCCCGGGTGCGCTGCTTCTTGCGTTCGCGCCTGCCCGGGGGCTGGGAACCGGGGCCGGGCGCGCCGGTCTCGGGGGCGGTCGCGGTCATGCGCGCATTGTAATCGCCCGGCACTCCGCCGTCGACCATTGGGTGTCGTGATGTGAAACATGTCGTGCCCACACCAAGGGCAGTTGACGACAAGTGTCACGTCATGACAGTTTTGGTCCCGCCAACGTGAAGCATGCCGGAGGTCGACGATGACTCAATCCCAAGGCGCCGAGATCCTCGAACCGGGCGCCGCCCACGCGACGCCGCGCGGCCAGGCGCGCGGCCGCCCCGCCAGAGCCGGGCACGGGCATCCATGGCTCACGCTCGTCGCGGTCGCGCTGGGCGTGATGATGGTGGGCCTGGACGCGACCGTCGTGTCGATCGCCAACCCCGCGATCGCCAGGGACCTCGGGGCGAGCCTGTCCGGCCTGCAGTGGGTCACCAACGCCTACCTGCTGGCGCTCGCCGTCTCGCTGATCCCGGCCGGGAAGATCGCCGACCGGTTCGGCCGCAAGCGCACCTTCCTCGCGGGCGTGATCGGGTTCGCCGTGTCGTCGCTGCTGATCGGGCTCTCCGGCGGTCTCGGCATGGTGATCTTCTGGCGGGTCGTGCAGGGGTTCGCGGGGGCGCTGCTGCAGCCCGCGAGCCTCGCCCTGCTGCGCAACACGTTCCCGGCCGAGCGGCTCAACGCCGCGATCGGCATCTGGGGGTCCACGGTCGGCATCTCCATCGCGGGCGGTCCGATCGTCGCGGGGCTGCTGGTGGAGAACGTCAACTGGGAGTCGGTGTTCTTCCTGAACGCCCCGCTCGGGCTGGTCGCGCTGCTCGTCGGCCTCTGGGTGATCCGCGAGTCGCGGGACGAGGAGGCCGCGGGCTCGTTCGACCTGCCCGGCGTCGCGCTGCTCAGCGGCGCGCTGTTCGCCCTGGTCTGGGGGCTCATCAAGGCGGGCGAGAACGGGTTCGGCGACGCGGTGCCGCTCGTGTCCTTCGCCGCGTCCGTGGTGCTGTTCGCCGCGTTCGTGTGGAACGAGCTGAGGGTGGAGCGCCCGCTGCTGCCGCTCGGGCTGTTCCGGTCGGTGTCGCTGTCGGCGGCGACCGGCCTCATCGTCCTCGGCTTCTTCGGGATGTTCGGGACGATCTTCTTCATCACCCTGTACCTGCAGCAGGTGCACGGCATGAGCCCGGTGGACGCGGGCGTGCGGATGCTGCCGATGACCGGCGTGTTCATCGTCGCCTCCCCGGTGGCGGGCGCGCTGACCAGCCGGTTCGGGCCCCGGGTGCCGCTCGTCCTCGGGATGGCGTTCACCGCGGCCGCGATGTTCGGCCTGTCGCGCATCGGGGTGGACGCCCCGTACGTGCAGCTGTGGCCGTGGTTCGTCCTGGTCGGCCTGGCCTTCGGGATGGTCATCGTCGCCGGGACCGAGGCCATCGTCGGCAACGCGCCCGCCCACCTCGCGGGCGTCGCGGGCGGCCTCCAGCAGACCGCCGCGCAGGTCGGCGGCGTCCTCGGCACGTCGGTGCTCGGAGTGCTCCTGTCCACCAAGGTCGGGGACGTGCTGTTCGGGCGGCTGACCGGCGCGGGGCTTCCCGGCGCGGCGGCGCGGCAGCTGGAAGGGCAGGGCGGGCTCGTCTCGCAGGGTGTCGCGCCCGTTCCGCCCGGCACGCCGGAGCCGGCGGCCGACGCCATCACGACCGGGAGCCACCTCGCGTTCATGGACGGCTTCCAGACGTCCCTGACCGTGGCGGGGGCCGTCGCGCTCGTCGCGATCCTCGCCGCGCTCCTCGTGCGGCGCGGGACCTCTCCGGTCGAAGGCGCGGTGGCCGCGTAGGTCCCCGGTCTAGGCTGCCGGTGTGATGGGTTTCGCGAGGCTTGGCCGGATCCTCAGGTCCTATCCGATGCCGGTGACCTTCCTCGGGCTGTTCGCGGCCATGTGGATGGTGCAGGCACTGGTCCTGCCGCCGGGAGCGCGGCAGGCCGTCATCGCCTGGGCCAGCACCAACCTGGCCAACCTCGCGGTCAACCCGGTGGGGACGCTGGTCGTCTCGGCGTTCGTCGCCGAGGGGGCGCAGGGCGTGCTGCTCGTCGCGGCGGCGATCGGGCTGTTCCCCATCACCCGGCGGTTCGGAAACCTGCGGGCCGTCGTCCTCATCAGCGCATCGCACGTCCTCGGCACGCTCATCAGCCAAGGCGTCGCGCTGGTGCGGCTGGAGGCGGGCCTGCTCTCGGACTCCGTCCGCACGATCCCCGACGTCGGGCCGTCCTACGTGCTGTGCGCGGCGCTCGTCGCGGCCTTCCTGTACGGGCACGGGCGCTTCCGCCGGCTGCTCGCGCTGGCCGGCTGGTGCGCGCTCGTGCCCGTGCTGCTGGACGGCCTGCTCTCGCTGGAGGTCGCCGCCGTCGGCCACGTGGTGGCCATGCTCACCGGCGCGCTCGTCGGATGGCTCCTCCTGGCGCTGGAACGCCGGCGCAAGCGGACGCCGCTCGGCCCGGTGCCCGCCACCGGCGCCCCGGTCGCGGGCACCGCGCAGACCTGACCTCGCGCGGAGGCGTCCCGGTCAGCCCTCGCCCGGCTGCGGGGCCGGGTTCGACGTCGGGCTCGGGCTCGGGCCGCCCGGGTCCGACGGCGGGTCGGTCGGGGTGTCGGTCGGCGGCGTCGTCGGGTCGGTGGACCCGTCGTCCGGCGGGGTCGCCGGGTCGGACGGCGAGTCCGGGGGAGTGGTCGGCGTCGGGTCGTCCGGAGGCGTGGACGGCTGCTCCGGCTCGGAGGGCGTGCCGGACGCGGGCGGCTTCCCGCTCGCCGGCTCGTTCGACGGAGAGGTCGCGGGCGGGGCGGGCGCCGAGCCGCCGCCGGGGCCGCCCGGAGCGCCCTGGGTGCCGCCCGCCTGCTGGGGCGGCGTGCCGTACGCGCTCGTCACCGGGTTCCGCGACCTGCCGTCCGCGCGCTCGGTGCCGGTCAGGCCGGGCGGCGGGTTCTGCGGGACGCCGCCGGTCGCCGTGGAGGCCGGGTGCGTCTGCCCCTTGCTCGCCGTCGGGAGGAGCGAGGCGGCGCTGCCGCCCTTGGCCGTGGGCCAGGACACCAGCAGACCGACGACGGCGGCGGCCGACGCGGCGACCCCCGCGGCCGCGCCGAGGCCCTTGGACAGGACGCCGGAGTTCGCGCGCCGGCGGCGGTCCGCCCGCTCCGGGCCGATCACGACGAGCGGGCTCGGCGAGATGACGCTCGGCAGCGGCCGGGTGGCCTCCTCCTCGCACGCGGCGAGGACCCGGTCGCGCAGCCAGCCGGGCGCGTGCGCGGGGGCCCGCCGGGCGAGCAGCTGCGGCAGCCGACCCTTCTCGAACGCGGAGATGAGGTCGAGCCGGGACTCGGCGGTACCGCGCATGAGGATGTCGAGGACGGCCCGCTCCAGGCGCGTCCGGGCCGCGTTGAGCAGTTGCACGACGGTGTCCGGCGCGATGCCGAGGACGCGGGCGATGTCGTGCGGTTCGAGCCATTCGCCCGCCGACAGCAGCAGCACCTCGCGGTGGTCGGAGCGCAGGGCCGCGGCGGCGCGCAGCAGCGGGTCGGGATCGGCGAACAGCGGGCCGCGCGTGCCCGGGGCGCCGGCGCCCGGCCGTCCGCTGAACGCGCCGCGCTCGGCGCACGCCGTCCGGGAGAGCGAGTAGAGCCAGAGCACGCTGTCGCCGCGCGGCGGCTGGTGCACGGCCGCACTGAACGTGTCGCCCACGGCCGCCGCCGCGAGCTGGTCGCCGACGAGCGACCAGCAGTAGGCGTACAGGCGGTCGGCGTGCGCGTCGTAGAGCGAGCCCAGGTCTCCGCCCATGTGAGCCCCCGTCTCCGTCCGGTTCCACTTCCGACAAAACGTGCATATCGCTGGTCAGGGGGACTCTAGCGCCTCCGGTCAACCGGTGAGAACCCAGGGATCGGACGTTATGTCGAATAGCACGGAAGGTAGCAGTTAGGGCTGCGGACAGTGACGTTCACGGAGATTTAAGAAAGTTCCTGAAAAACCGCTGATTCCTGATCCGGTTCAGCAGGGAAGGTTCGAACTCGTTGTCGAACCACCTGAGGATCGCATGAGGAGTCAACGGTGACCCGGCTCACAGTGGACGGCGTCTACCAGCACATCCGCGGTGTCTGCTTCAAGACCGGCCCGCCCGGCACGGTCGGCGCGGAGACCGAGTGGATCGTCGTCGACGCCGCCGACCCGGCCGCGCACGTGCCCGCCGCGCGGGTGCGCGCGCTCGTGGACGGGGCCGGCCCGCTGGCCGGCGGCAGCAAGGTCACCTACGAGCCCGGCGGGCAGCTCGAACTCAGCTCCGCCCCGTTCGGGACGCTGGACGACCTGACCGCCGCGCTCGGCGGCGACATCGCGCACGTGCGGGACGCGCTCGCGCCGGACGGGCTCGCCCTCGCCGGGCACGGCGTCGACCCCGTCCGCACGCCGCGGTTCCAGGCCGACCACCCGCGCTACGCGTGCATGCGGGACTACTTCCAGGCCGGCGGCTTCCGCGACGCGGGCATGGCGATGATGTGCTCGACCGCCTCCGTCCAGGTGAACCTGGACATCGGCGCCGACGGCCGGGACGCCTCCCGCCGCTGGCGGCTCGTGCACGCGCTCGGGCCGGTGCTGGTCGCCGCGTTCGCGAACTCGCCGCTGCGGGCCGGCCGCCGCACCGGGATGCGCTCGTCCCGCCAGGCCATCTGGACCGAGCTCGACCCGTGCCGGACCCTGCCCGTGCTGCGGGACGGGGCGGACGGCGACCCCGCCGAGGCGTGGACGCGGTACGCGCTCGACGCCCAGGTGATGCTCGTCCACACCCCGGACGGCAGGTGGGTGTCGGCGCCCGGGATGTCGTTCCGGGAGTGGCTGGACAAGGGCGAGCCCGGCGAGCAGGACCTCGCCTACCACCTGTCCACGCTGTTCCCCCCGGTGCGGCCGCGCGGGTGGCTGGAACTGCGCATGATCGACGCGCTGCCCGGCCCGTACTGGCCGGTCCCCGTCGCCGTCGCCACCGCCCTGCTGGACGACCCGGCCGCCGCGCGCGCCGCCGAGGCCGCGACCGAGCCGGTGGCGGACCGGTGGGCGCGGGCGGCCCGCCACGGCCTGTCCGACCCGCCGCTGGCCAGGGCCGCGCGGGCGTGCTTCGAGGCGGCGCTGGACGCGCTGCCGCGGCTCGGCGCGTCCGGGCTCGCGCCGCTGGTCGAGGAGTACGCCGAGCGGTACGTCCTGCGAGGCCGGTGCCCCGCCGACGACCATCCGGGCGACTCCCGTCCCGACGACCACCCTTCCGACCCCCGTCCCGCCGACCACCGCGGCGCCGACGTCCCGGCGGCCGACGGCCACCGGACATCTCCGGGCGACCGCAGGAGAATTCCGATGGAGGATGCGACATGAGCGCCCCTGGCCCGTCCGCCGACGAGGCCGCTCTGAAGGAACTGATCGCCGACGAGCTCGGCGCCGTGCGCGACCGCAGCTTGCGCCTCACCACCGACGTCCTCGCCGAGGACGAGCTCACCGCGCAGGTGTCGCCGCTGATGTCCCCGCTCGTGTGGGACCTCGCGCACGTCGGCAACTACGAGGAGCTGTGGCTGCTGCGCGCGGCCGCCGGGCGGGAGGCGATGCGCCCCGAGATCGACGACCTGTACGACGCGTTCGAGCATCCGCGGTCGGAGCGGCCGACGCTGCCGCTGCTGAAGCCGGAGGAGGCGCGGTCCTACATCGGCACGGTCCGCTCCAAGGTGCTGGACACGCTGTCGTCGGTGCGCTTCGACACGCCGGATCCGCTGACGTCGGGCGGGTTCGTGTACGGGATGGTCGTCCAGCACGAGCACATGCACGACGAGACCATGCTGGCCACCCACCAGCTGCGTCGCGGTGCGCCCGCCCTGCTCGACCCCACGGCGGAACCGCTCCAGGTCCCCGGCGGCGGCGCCGGAGAAGGCGCCGACGAGGTGCTGATCGAGGCGGGCCCGTTCCAGATGGGCACGTCGGACGAACCGTGGGCGTACGACAACGAACGTCCCGTCCACATCGTCGACCTGCCCGCCTACTACATCGACGTGGAGCCGGTCACCAACGCCGCCTACACCGCGTTCATCGAGGCGGGCGGGTACGACGACCCGCGCTGGTGGCACCCGGCCGGATGGGAGTGGCGCAGCACCGGCGGCAAGCGCGCCCCCGCGTTCTGGGAGCGGGACGGCGGGCAGTGGCTGCGGCGCAGGTTCGGGCGGACCGAACCCGTCCCGCCCGGCGAACCCGTCCAGCACGTGTCCTGGTACGAGGCCGACGCCTACGCGCGGTGGGCCGGGAAGCGGCTGCCGACCGAGGCAGAGTGGGAGAAGGCCGCCCGCTGGGACCCCGACGCGGGACGGTCCCGCCGCTACCCGTGGGGTGACGTCTACGAGGAGGGCCGCGCCAACCTCGGGCAGCGCGCGCTCCACCCGTCTGAGACCGGCTCCTACGCGGCCGGTGCGTCGGCGTACGGGGTGAGGCGCCTCCTGGGGGACGTGTGGGAGTGGACGTCGTCGGACTTCCACGGCTACCCCGGCTTCCGCTCCTTCCCCTACAAGGAGTACTCGGAGGTCTTCTTCGGCCCCGACTACAAGGTGCTGAGGGGCGGGTCCTGGGCGACGCACCCGCTCGCCATACGCGGCTCGTTCCGCAACTGGGACTACCCCATCCGGCGGCAGATCTTCTCCGGGTTCCGCTGTGCCCGATCAGTGGCCCGGTCGGCGGCGGGGGAGGGCCGCTGAATGTGCCGCCACCTCGGCTACCTCGGGCCTGAGCGGACGCTGCACTCCCTCATCTACGAGGGGGAGCACTCCCTTGAGACCCAGTCGTACGCGCCGCGCATGACGCAGGGCGCCATCCTCAACGCCGACGGGTACGGCGTCGGCTGGTACCAGGACGGCGGGCCCGTCCGGTTCCGGCGCGCCCAGCCCATCTGGACCGACCAGTCGTTCCGCGAGGTCGCCGGGGCCGTCCGCGCGTCGTGCGCGGTCGCGGCCCTGCGGTCGGCGACCGTGGGGTTCCCCGTGGACGAGTCGTGCGCCCAGCCGTTCCGCGCCGGGCCCTGGCTGTTCAGCCACAACGGGAAGATCGAGGGCTACGGCGGCGTCGAGTCCAAGCTCCGCGAGCTGGGCGGGGACATCGCCGAGATACCCGACGCCCGCGCCCCGGTCGACTCGGCGCCGCTGTTCGCCCTCGCCGTGCGGAACTGGCGGGAGGGCGCGCCGCTCGGCGAGGGGCTCGCCGCCGTCGTCACCGCGATCACGGCGCTCGCCCCCGGCCGCTACAACCTGCTCGCCTCGGACGGGACGTCCCTGGCCGCCACGACCTGGGGTGACTCGCTGTTCGTCCGCGAGGCCGGGGACGCGGTCCAGATCGCGTCCGAGCCGCTGGACGGGGACGCCGCGTGGCGCCCCGTCCCCGACCGCTCGCTCGTCACCGCCGGACCCGCCACCGGCGTCCGCATCACCTCGCTCTGAGATCGCCCAGCTCCGAAGGAGAACCACGTGGACCGGTTCCTGACCGCCGACGACCTCGCCAAGACGCTCCGCCAGGACGTCCGGGCCGGGCTTTCCGGGACGCCCAAGACCCTGCCGCCCAAGTGGTTCTACGACGAGCGCGGCAGCGCGCTCTTCGAGGAGATCACGAAGCTGGAGGAGTACTACCCGACCCGCCGGGAGCGGGAGATCCTCGCCGCCCGGGCACCGGACGTCGCCGCCGTCACCGGCGCCCGGACGCTGCTGGAGCTCGGCGCGGGCTCGGGGGAGAAGACCCGGCTGCTGCTGGACGCGCTGGCCGGCACGCTGCGCACCTACGTGCCGGTGGACGTCAGCGGCGAGTTCCTGGAGCAGGCCGCGGCCGGGATCGCCGCCGACCACCCCGGTCTGGCCGTCCGGGCCGTCGCCGCCGACTACGAGCAGCACCTGCACCTGCTGCCCGGCGGCGGGCGGCGCCTCGTCGCCTTCCTCGGCGGGACGGTCGGCAACATGCCCCCCGCCGAGCGCATCGGGTTCCTCGGGGGCCTGCGCGCCACCATGGACGAGGGCGACTTCCTGCTGCTCGGCGCCGACCTGGTCAAGGACACCGGGCGGCTCGTGCGCGCCTACGACGACGCGGCGGGCGTCACCGCCGAGTTCAACCGCAACGTCCTGTCGGTCATCAACCGGGAGCTCGACGCCGACTTCGACCCGGAGGCGTTCGAGCACGTCGCGGTCTGGAACGAGGCCGAGGAGTGGATCGAGATGCGGCTGCGGTCGCTGCGCGCCCAGGACGTCCGCGTCGGCGGCCTCGACCTCGGCGTGTCGTTCGCGGAGGGGGAGGAGATGCGCACCGAGATCTCCGCCAAGTTCCGGCGGGAGCGGCTGGAGGCGGAGCTGGGCGCCGCCGGGATGGAGCTCGCCGAGTTCTGGACGGACGAGGCGGGCGACTTCTCCCTCACCCTCGCGCGGCCCGCGTCCCGCTGACGCGCCCCGGGCCGGGCCCGCACGGGCCCGGCCGGGCTCAGTCCTTGCGGGCGGGGTGGTCGAGGCCCACCCTCTTCAGGTCCGCCGCCAGGCGGGTCGCCACGTAGAGGTGGCCCGCCGGCGTCGGATGGGTGCGGTCCCTCTTGATGAGGCGGGGCGCGTTGCCCTCGCCGGTCAGCAGGTCGCCCGTGATCCACTGCTCGCCGATCGGGTCGACGAACGGGATGTCGAGCTGCCCGGCGAGGTTCTTCAGCGCGTCGCGGACGGCGACCGCGCCGGGGATCGGCGTCCCCGTCCCCCAGAGCGGGCCCACGATCACGAGGCGGGTGCCGGGCCAGCGCTGCCGCACGCGCTGGACCAGCACGTGCGCCGCCGCCGCGACCTGCGGCGCGGGGGTCCGCCAGTCGTTGTGGCCGCCGGACAGGACCAGCATGTCGGGCGCCGGGCGCCAGCCGAGCTGGCTCTCGAACAGGCCGAGGAAGTTGCGCGGGCCGCGGCCCGTCGCGACGTAGCCGGTGCCGGAGCGCCCGCCCACGACGACCTGCCAGCCGAGCAGCCGCGCGGTGGCGGAGGCGTAGGTCGACTCCGGCTCGACGCCGCGGTCGCCGACCGTGTAGCTGTCGCCGAGGAACATCACCACCGGCGGGGCCTTGCGCGCCCGGTCGCCGTCCGGGCCGTCCGCCGCGGCGGGCTTGTGCACCGAGCCCGCGAGCAGGGAGCAGCCCGTGAGCGTCGAGCAGGCGGCGAGCGACAGGACCGCCGCCAGGCCGAGGCACAGCATCCGGGTCGCCGCGCCGCGTCGGGCGCGGCGAGATGTCATGGAGTACCACCAATGAATCAGGGGGACGCCTCCGTATCCTACTGACCTCGCACCCGTGACGCGGGCACTCCGCGACCATGTCGTCACCGTGCCGTCACCGTGCCGCGGCCGATCGTGGCCTTCCCTCCATCCCCCGTTCACCCCGCGGATCGGACCGGGCCACCTGGCGACGGGAGGGTGCCGCGGTGACTGGACGGGAACGGCTTCGCGAACTCGATCTGCTGCGCTTCACAGCCGCGCTGGCGGTGGTGCTCTACCACTTCACGGGATTCGGCGGCGCCGGGGCGTGGCCGTCGCCCTCGCAGGAGGTGTTCCCCGAGCTCGCGCCGGTCACCCGGTTCGGCTACCTCGGCGTCGACCTGTTCTTCGTCATCAGCGGGTTCGTGATCCTGATGAGCGCGTGGGGGCGCGGCCCCGGGGAGTTCGGCATCTCCCGGCTCGTCCGGCTGATGCCCGCGTACTGGGTGAGCGTGCTGCTGGGCGCCGCCGTCTACGCGGTGTTCCGGATGGGGAACGGCGTCCCCGGCCTCGTCATCCCGAACCTGACGATGCTCCAGGGCGGGCTCGGCTTGCGGAACGTGGACGCCGTCTACTGGACGCTCTGGGTCGAACTGCACTTCTACGTGCTCGCCGCCGTCCTCGCGGGCATCGGGATCACCTACCGCTCCTGCCTGATCTTCATGGCGGCCTGGATGCTCGGCGGGCTCTTCGCCGACGAGGCCGACAACAAGCTGCTCCAGGTGATGCTGGTCCCGACCTGGAGCTGCTACTTCATCGCGGGGATGGCGCTGTTCATGATCCACCGGTTCGGGCCGACGCTGCTGCTCTGGGGGTACGTGGCCGCGTCCTACCTGGTGGCGCTGCACTGGGGGGCCTGGCGCGCGGAGCACGTCTTCAGGGGCGCCGACGAGACCGTGGTCAGTGTCGTGATCACCTGCATCTTCGCGGTGATGATCCTTGTCGCGACCGGGCGGCTGAGCCGGCTGCGCTGGCGGGGCCTGACCGTCCTCGGGGCGCTCACCTACCCGCTCTACCTCGTCCACTCCCAGCTCGCCCTCCCCCTGCTGGACGCGGTGTACCCGGCGCTCGACCGGTGGACGGCGCTGGCGGTGGTGGTCGGGACGTCGCTGCTGGCCGCCTACGCGGTGCACCGCCTCGTCGAACGTCCGGGCGCGGCGTGGATGCGGGCCCGGCTCAAGGCGTCGCTGGCGCCCATGCGGCTGCCTGAAAGCCTTACATTTGTCGCTCATGGCGACAGGGGTGGACGGGGCGGTCCTGGCCTCGACGGCGGTGAGCCTCGCGATCGCGCCCCGGTGGACGCGGCGCGAACCTGACCCCCCGCCCGCCTCCACGCGCCGCTGGGCTCGACCAGAGACGTTCCTCTGCCTCGTGGTGGGGCTCGTCTACCTGAACCAAGTGCTCTTCAACGTGTACATGCTGCGCGTCCACGGCGGGGACGCCTCGTTCATCGCGAAGTACCTTCCCGAGGGGTATTTCGCGCTCGAAGACGGCGCGGCCATGCGCGGTCTCGCGGAGCACTTCCCGATGCCCGGACTGCTGGCGCCGTCCCTGCTGCGCGTCCAGGCGTTCTTCGAACTGCCCTTCGCGCTGCTGGCGTACATGACGGTGCTGCGGTGGCTGGACCGCGGCCTCTACCGGCGCATGGCGCGATCGTGGCCGGTGTGGGCCGCGTCCCTCTCCTACACGCTCGTCTTCTGCATGGTCGAGTGGGAACTGCGCAACCCCTACACGATGGACGACATCGCGGTCCGGGTCTGCTCGGCCGTGGTGACGCCGTTGGTGCTTCGATGGCTGGCAGGGCAGGAGGACGGTTCCTCAGAGGACGTGTCGTTCGCGCAGATGCTTCTCTTCGCCGCCTCTGTGTGGGGGTTGGGCCAACTCGTGTTGGCCGTCTACGACACCGCTCTCCTGTACAACCTCGGTCATCTGGGCGGGCGCCTACCGGGGGCGGCGGTCGCCCTGGCTGTCATCGCGGGTGCGCGCTGGGCGTCCTCCCGCCTGAGACCAGGCGAAGCGGGGGTCGCCCTGGCATCGGTCGTCAGCGGCCTGCGCTGGGGCCTGCTCCTCTTCTTCGTCCCGGCGCTCGCCGTCCGCTACGGGGTGAACTTCGGCACCCCCCTCGTGGCGGGGGCGGCCGGGCTGCTGGTCTGCGCGACCGCCGCCGCGTGCGCCCTGCGCAGCGCGCTCGCCGGCGCGGGGGCGACGCGCATCGCCTTCTGGGCCCTCCAGGTGGCGGCGGCGCTCCTCGCCGGCGCCGCGGCCGGGTACGCCGCGGTCCACCTGGTCACGGACGCCTACTACGAGGCCGGGCTGCTCAGGGGAGCCGTCTCCTGCTTCGCCGTCGCCATCGCCGTCTGCGCGCTGAGCGACCGCTTTTTCGTCCGATGGCGGGATACATCCGAGACGGTGTGACACATCCGATATCGCATGCGCTGAGGGAGTATGAGCGTCCGGCCGCTGGGAGCGGGCTACGGCCGGGCGCGCCGCCTCTGGCGGGCCCGTCGCCCCCGGTCGGGCCCGCCAGAGCATTTCGGGCCGGCAGAGCATTTCGGGCCGGCAGAGCATTTCGGGCCGGCAGAGCATTTCGGGCCGGCAGAGCATTTCGGGCCGGCAGAGCATCTCAGGCCGGCAGAGGACTTCAGACCGGTTCGTCCGGCGACTGGAGTTCGTCGGTGTAGCTGACCGGCAGACGGCGCATCACGCCCGACTCGTCGACCGAGTACTGGCCGAGCCGCCACAGCGGCGGCGAGTAGGCGTGGATCGAGACGCTGGCGTCCTCCACCCCCGTGAGCCGGTGGATGTGCTCGGGACCGAAGCAGAACGACGCGCCCTCCCGTACGACGGTCCGCAGGGGCTCGCCGCCCATGCGCGGATTGTTCTCCTCGATGGCTCCGGCGACGACGCGCACCGCCCCCGAGGAGACGTCGTGGTCGTGCCAGCCGGTGTCGTTCTGGGGCGTCCAGCACAGCAGCCAGACGTCGACGTGCTCGTCCCTGTGGAGGGAGGCGTAGTGGCGGCGCCCCTCCGGGAACGCGACGTGCGGCCGCCACAGGCCGGGGCGCTCGGCCAGGTCGTCGACCAGCTCCCGCAGCTCCCTCTTGTCGAGGGGGCGGCCGGGCAGGCGCTCCAGGCCGCTGGGGCGGGGCAGGACCTCGGAAGACACGGGTTCGCTCCTCTCCGAAACCGTCGGCGGGCACGGTCCGCTGCACCCGTGACCCGGGGCGAACCGGCAGGCCAGGGCTTCTGAACCGCATCAGTTAACCGTTTCAGTGAACCGCTTCAGTGACGATCTCGTCAAGGTGTGGTGCGGTGCTTTGTCGGCGGCGGCCTCTAGGGTTGGAGGGATGTCGGAGAAGCGCAAGCGCGCGACCATCCGCGAAGTGGCGCAGGCGACGGGGCTGTCGCCCGCGGCCGTGTCGTACGCGCTGCGCGGCATCCAGACCTCGGAGGAGACGCAGGAGCGCGTCCGCGCCGCGGCGCGGGAGCTGGGCTACGAGGCCCACCCGATCGCGCGGGCGCTGGCCAGCGGCCGCACCGACCAGGTCGGCCTGCTGTGCGGCTCCCTCGAGGACTACTGGCAGCAGTCCCTCGCCGTCGGCATCGGCCGGGCGCTGCTCGCCCGCGGCCGCTACGCCCTGATCGTGGACGCCGGCGGCGACCCCGAGCGGGAGCTGGCCCTCGCCCGGCGGCTGCGCGACCAGCGGGTGGACGGCCTGATCGTCCAGCCGCTCGACCCGTCGGCCGCGCTGTGGTCGGAGCTGGCGGCGGCGGTCCCCGTCGTGTCCATCGGCGACGTCCTGCACGGCGGGCAGGCGCAGGGCGAGGTCGTGTTCGACAACCGGCGGGGCGTCACGCTCGCGCTGGAGCACCTGCGGGCGCTCGGGCACCAGCGCCTCACCGTGTTCACCCCCACCCTCGCAAGCACCCCCGACCGCCCCGCCGACGTCTACGTCAACGCCGAGGCCGAGCGGCTGGGCCTGCGCGTCGACGTGGTGGTCGTGCCGCAGTCCCTTCCCGAGTCCACCGAGGTCGCGCTGCGGGTGCTCGGCGGCCCCGACCGCCCCTCGGCCGTCTTCTGCTTCGCCGACTCCATCGCCTACGGCGTCTACGCCGCCACCCGCGAGCTGGGCCTCGCCGTCCCCGGCGACGTCGCCGTCTGCGGCTACGACAACCACCCGATGTCGGCGCTGCTGACCCCGCCGCTCACCAGCGTCGAGTGGGACATCGACGGCATCGTCCACTCCGCCGTCCGCCTCGTCGTGGACGTCATCGACGGCAAGCCGCGCAAGCGCCGCGTCGTCCGCGAACCGTCCCTGCGCGTCCGCGCCTCCACCGGCGAACCCCCGGCGGACGGGTAGCGACCGGCGCCCGCGCCACCGGTGTACCGAGGTCTCACGGGGACCGGGCCCACCGGCCTGCGTCCACCGGCGGGCTGAGATCACCGGCCGGGCTCAGGGGTGGAGGCGGGCCAGCTGGGGGAGGAGGTCGGCGGCGGCGGCGATGTCGGTGTCCAGCGGGCGGTCCTCGATCCGCGGGTCGAGCACGGCGCCCGCCAGGTCCCACGCCGAGCGCAGCGGCCCGCCGGACGGCGCCCGCCCCTGCATCCGCAGCGCGCGGACGGCCGCCACCAGCTCGCAGCCGAGGCCGAGCAGGTAGGCGGCCACCGCGTCGGTCGTCGCGCGCGCCGACTGGGTCGAGAAGCCCGCGTGCTCCTCGACGCCGCGCGACAGCACCGCGCTGCCGAGCGCCGCCGGGGTCGCCAGCCGCCGCACGTCCGCCAGGCACGAGTGCGCCACGTACTCCAGGATCATGATCCCGGACGAGGCCTCCGTCTCCCCCTGGAACGGGTAGAGGCCGGTGAACGACGGCTCGGCGAGCGTGCCGAGGCGGGCGGCGGCCAGCGCCATCGTCTGGAACAGGGCGGCGCGGGCCGCGTCCAGGGCGAGCCCGACGTAGGCGGTGTGGAAGTTGCCGTTGTGCCAGACCGCCCGGCCGGGGACGTCCACCAGCGGGTTCTCGGCGGCGGCGTTGATCTCCCGCGTGACGACCTCCTCGGCGTAGCCGGCCGCCTCCAGCGCGGGACCGTGCACCTGGGGGAACGCCCGGTAGCCGTACGGGTCCTGGATGCGCGTCGGGGCCGACCGGTCGAAGGCGAGCAGTCCGCGCATCGCCGCCGCGGCCTGCTGCTGGCCCGGATGCGGGCACGCGTCCTGCACCGGCTGGGCGTAGGGCTCCTCCGAGCCGCGGACGGCCAGGTGCGACAGCGCCGCGACGACCGTCGACGCGCGCAGCGCCTGCCGCAGGTCGGCGACCGCCAGCGCCGCCTCGCCGAGCGTGGCCGCGTTGGAGCTGATGAAGGCCAGCGCGTCGGCGGAGCGGAGCCGGTAGCCGGGACCGCGCTCCTGCCCGCCGTCCGGGCCCGGCAGCCACGCCCGCTCGCCGAGCAGGCACAGCGCGGTCGAGGCCAGCGCGGTCAGGTCGCCGGTGCCGATCGCCCCGTACACCGGCACCGGGGGATGCAGGCCCAGGTTGAGCACGTCCGCCAGAGCCTGCAGCGCGCCCGGGTCCACGCCCGAACCGCCCGCCGCGATCTGGTTCAGCCGGACGGCCAGCATCGCCCGGACGATCTCCGGCGCGACCAGCGGCCCGGCCCCGGCCGCGTGGCTGCGCAGCAGCCGCAGCCCGTGGGCGTCGGCGTCCTCCCACTCGACGTCCACGACGCGGTTGGCGCCGACCCCCGTCGTCCGCCCGTACACCGGCCGCGCCTCGGTGATCTCGCGGACGACCTGAGACGCGGCGCGCGCCCGCTCGACGCCGGCGGGGGCGACGGCGACCGCCACGTCCTCCCGGGCGGCACGCGCGACCTGCGCGCATGTGAGCGAGGTCCCATCGATAACGATTCGGCTGTTCTCCACGCCGACACGCTACTTTCCCTGCATTACCGATAGATATGCTCGGTTGCCCGATGTTCCGGACATGCTGGGACACTTAGATGACGGTACCTATTGATTACGGTTGGGTAGTAGGTCGAAATCGATCATGGCGCCACGGGGGGCGCCCGGCGAGGACGTGATTCGTTGATCACCTTTGAGGGCGTCACCAAGCGCTATCCCGGGGGCACCGTCGCGCTGGACGACGTCAGCCTCGAATGCCCCACGGGCCGCATCACCGTGTTCGTCGGCACGTCCGGCGGCGGCAAGACCACCGCCCTGCGGACCATCAACCGGATGGTGGAGCCGACGTCGGGGCGCGTGCTGATCGACGGGAAGGACGTCCGCGAGCGCAAGCCCGCCGAGCTGCGGCGCGGCATCGGCTACGTGATCCAGCACGCCGGGCTGTTCCCGCACCGCACCATCCTGGACAACATCGCCACCGTCCCGTACCTGCTGTCCTGGAACAAGAAGAAGGCGCGGGCGCGGGCGCTGGAGCTGATGGAGCGGGTCGGGCTCGACCCGGCGATGGGCAGGCGGTACCCGTTCCAGCTGTCGGGCGGCCAGCAGCAGCGCGTCGGCGTCGCGCGGGCGCTCGCCGCCGACCCGCCGATCATGCTGATGGACGAGCCGTTCAGCGCCGTCGACCCGGTCGTGCGCGCCGAGCTGCAGGACGAGTTCCTCCGCCTCCAGGAGGAGCTGCACAAGACGATCGTGTTCGTCACCCACGACATCGACGAGGCCATCAAGCTCGGCGACCGGATCGCGGTGTTCCAGACCGGCGGCAGGCTCGTCCAGATCGACAGCCCCGAGAACCTCCTCGCCCACCCGGCCGACGACTTCGTCGCCGGCTTCATCGGGCAGAACCGCGGCATCCGCACCCTGTCGTTCGCCGACACGGGCGGCCTGGCGCTGAGCGACGGCGCGATCCGCGCCGCGGGCGCCGACGCGGCGGAGGCCGCCGGGGCGGAATGGGTGCTCGTCGTCGACGACGACCGGCGCCCCCTCGGCTGGGCCCGTCCCGCGCAGGCGGCCGGCCCGCTCGGCAAGGCGAGGCTGAGCCCGGTCGGCCCGACGTTCCAGGTCGGCGGCGACTCCGTCCGGACCGCGCTGGACGCGGCCGTGCTGTCCCCGTCCGGGCTGGCGGTCGGCGTCGACGAGACCGGCGCGGTCGTCGGGACGGCCAGCGGGACCGACCTGCTCGCCGTGTCCACCCACGACCGCGCCGGGGCCGCCGACGCGCCCGCGAGCGTCGCGAGCGACCCCGCGGACGACCCGGACGAGGCCGACGCCGAGGGCGCCGGCTGATGGACATCGACTGGGGCTGGATCGGCGAGCACACCGACACGCTGACCGAGCACGCCCTCATCCACCTGCGGCTCGCGCTGCTGCCGGTGCTGTTCGGCCTGGTCATCTCGCTGCCGGTCGGCATGCTGTGCCGCCGCTGGGGCTGGCTCTACCCGCCCGCGCTGACGGTCTCGAACATCTTCTACGCGATCCCGTCGCTCGCGCTGTTCATGGTGTTCATCCAGTACACCGGCCTGACGGCGGCCACGGTCATGATCCCGCTGACCCTGTACAGCCTGTCGGTGCTCGTCCCGAACGTGGTGGACGGGCTGGCGTCGGTTTCCGAGCCCGTCCGGCAGGCGGCCACCGCGATGGGCTTCGGCCCGCTGCGTCGCCTCCTCCAGGTGGAGCTGCCGATCGCCGTGCCCATCGTCATCGCCGGGACGCGCGTCGCCGCCGTCTCCTCCATCAGCCTCGTCGCCGTCGGCCAGCTGATCGGCCAGGGCGGCCTCGGCTACGACATCATCCGCGGCTACCAGCTCCAGTTCCAGACGCAGATCGTGGCCGCCACCGTCCTGATCGTCCTGCTGGCCCTGGTCACGGACGCGATCCTGGTCACCGTCCAACGCCTGCTCACCCCGTGGGCCCGAGCCCGGATGACCTCATGAACGAGCTGTGGAACCAGATCGACCTGTTCTGGACGTGGCTGACCACGTCCTCCCAGTGGCACGGCGGCGACGGCATCCCGCACCGCCTGCTCCAGCACGTCTACTACAGCGGCGTGGCGCTGGTGTGCGCCGCGGTCATCGGGCTCGCGCTCGGGCTGCTCGTCGGGCACACCGGGCGCGGCGGCTTCCTCGCGATCAGCCTGGCCAACGTCGCCCGCGCCGTCCCCACCTTCGGCCTGGTGCTGATCGTCGTGGTGATCGAGTACAGCATCACGCCGGTGCTGATCGCCCTGGTGGCCCTCGCCGTCCCGCCGATCCTCGTCAACACCTTCGAGGGGATCCGCGGCGTCGACGCCGACGCCAAGGACGCGGCGAGCGGCATGGGCATGACCGGCTGGGGCGTACTGTGGCGGGTCGAGCTGCCGATGGCGCTGCCCCTGATCCTGCTCGGGCTGCGCACGTCCGCGATCCAGGTCGTCGCCACCGCCACCATCGCCGCCTACCCGGGCTTCGGCGGCCTCGGCCGCTACATCATCGACGGCCTGGCCCGCAACGACTACCAGCTGGTCGTCGGGGGCACCGTCCTGGTGGTGCTGCTCGCGCTGATCGTCCAGGTCACCTTCGCGGCGCTGCGCCGCCTCCTCGTCTCACCGGGCCTGCTCGGCTCCGCCCGATCCTCCTGAAACCGAAGGAAGAGCACATGAAGAAAATCATCAGGGGCGCGGTCGTCGGCCTCGTGGCCGCCCTTTCGCTGTCCGCCTGCGGCAGCGGCGACTCCGGAGACGACTCCAACCCGCTCTCCGGCGGCGGCGGTAACGGCACCGTCACCGTCGGCGGCGCGAACTTCCCCGAGAGCAACCTCCTCGGCGAGCTCTACGCGCAGGCGCTGGAGGCCAAGGGCGTCAAGGTCACCCGCAAGTTCAACATCGGCGCCCGCGAGATCTACTACGACCAGGTCGTCAAGGGCGGCATCAGCGTGATGCCCGAGTACAACGGCGCCCTGCTCACCACCTCGGTCGACAAGACCAGCACGGCCGCCACCACCGACGAGATCAACGCGGCCCTCAAGTCCAAGCTGCCGTCGAGCGTGGAGATCCTGGACTCGGCGAAGGCCGAGGACAAGGACTCCGTGACCGTCAACCCGCAGACGGCCGCAAAGTACAAGCTGAAGTCCATCGCCGACCTCAAGCCGGTCGCCAAGGACCTCGTGATCGCCGGGCCGTCGGAGTTCAAGACGCGCCAGCAGGGCCTCGTCGGCCTGAAGAAGACCTACGGCCTGGACTTCAAGAAGTTCCAGCCGTTCGACGCCGGCGCCCAGGCCACCCTGGTGAAGCTGCTCACCGAGAACAAGATCCAGGCCGCCGACCTGTTCACCACCGACCCGACGATCCAGCAGAACAAGCTCGTCGTGCTGGAGGACCCGGAGAACGTCTTCTCCGCGCAGAACGTCACGCCGCTGGTCAACAAGTCCGCGGTGGACGAGAAGGCCAAGGCGGCGCTGAACGCCGTCTCCGCCAAGCTCACCACCCAGGACCTCCTCGACATGATGAAGCGCGTCGCCATCGACAAGGACGACCAGGAGAAGGTCGCCGAGGAGTGGCTGAAGAAGTCCGGCCTCGCCTGACCCGCACAACCCGCGGCCGCACCGACGGCGGCCGCTGAGACGGCCGAACGGCCGGGCCCCGCGCGGGCCCGGCCGTTCGCCGTCCGGGGCGGGGTCAGCTCCGGAAGGCGAGCCGGGCGATCACGGGGTCGTGGTCGGACGGGTAGAGCCCGCCGGCCCGGTAGGGGTCGATCTCGGCCCGCGCCGTCCTGATCCGGCCCCGGACCAGGATCCAGTCAATCCGCCTGCCGCCCGGTTCCGGCGGCTCCCAGTGGTTCTCGGTGCGGTACTGCGGTCCGTGCCGGTCGGCCGCCGTCCAGGTGTCGCGGAACGCGTCCGGGCCGGTGAGGATCGTGTACGCGGGGGACGCCCCGGCCGTGTCGTTGAAGTCGCCGGTGAGCACGACCGGCGCGCCCGCCTGGAAGCCGCGGACGCGGTCGAGGATCAGGCGGGCGCTCTTCTCCCGCGAGCCCGCCGACATGTTGTCCAGGTGGGTGTTGGCCTGGTAGAACACCGTGCCGGTGCGGCGGTCGCGGAACTTCGCCCACGTCACCATCCGGACGTAGCGGTTGCCCCACGTGGCCGAGCCGATCACGGCGGGGGTGTCGGAGAGCCAGAAGTGGTCGAAGTCCAGCACCTCGAACCGCTCCTTGCGGTAGAAGATCGCGAGGAACTGGTCGCGGGTGCCGCCCTGGCTGCCGAGGCCGATCCAGGCGTACTCCGGAAGCGTCCGGACGAGGTCGCGCACCTGGTGCCAGCGCGCCTCCTGCACCCCCAGAAGATCCGGGTCGTGCTCCCGCAGTAGGCGCCTGACCAGCGGCAGCCGCGTCCTCCAGTCGCGGGGCGGGGGGTCGTTCACGCCGCGCAGGTTGTAGGTCATGACCCGCAGGGCCCCGTCGCCGGACGCCCTGGGCTCGGCCAGCACGAACCCGGAGATCAGCAGGATCGCCGCGCCGGCGACCACCGGCCAGAACCACCGCCGGCGCAGCAGGCGCCCGGCCGTCCCGGCGCTCACCGGCCGCCGCGGGCCCCCGGCGCGGGTGCGCGCCGGAGCAGACCGCCCTGTTGCGTCACCATGCCGCCCCCGCCGCCGTGCCATGCCGCTGCCGTCGCCATGCCGCCACCCGCCCAGTCCAGCCGACGCTTCGAGCATAGATCGCGCGGCTGCGCTCGGAAATGGTGGTCGAGCGCCGGAGGCGTGGCCGCCACGTCCGGCCGCCACGTCCGGCCGCCGCGCGGGCAGCGGCCCGGCGGCGGTCAGACCCGGACGGGGAGGGAGACCAGGCCCCGGACGATCGAACCCGTGCGGTGGTGGCGCAGCTCGGCGGCCGGGACTGCGAGGGCGAGATCGGGGAACCGCTCCAGCAGGCCGCCGATGGCGATCTGGCCTTCCAGCCGGGCCAGCGGGGCCCCGAGGCAGAAGTGCGGGCCGTGGCCGAAGGCGACATGGCCCTTGGGAGCGCGGGTCACGTCCAGCCGGTCGGGTTTCTCGAACACCGCCGGATCGCGGTCGGCGGCGCCGAGCGAGACGTGCACCCAGGCGCCCTTGGGGATCGGCGTCCCGGCGATCTCCATGTCCTCCAGGGCGATGCGCTGGCTCGCCCGCTCGACCGGGCCGTCGAACCGCAGCAGCTCCTCGACGGCGGACGGCAGCAGCTCGGGCCGCGTCCGGAGCAGTTCGAGCTGGCCGGGGTTCCGCAGGAGGGCCAGCACCCCGTTGCCGATGAGGTTGACCGTGGTCTCGTGCCCGGCGATGAGCAGCAGCGCGATCGTCCCGAGCATCTCCGCCCCGGTGAGGGCCGACTCCCCGTCGCGCGCCGTGATCAGTCCGCTGATCAGATCGTCCTCGGGACGGGCCCGCCGCTCGGCGATGACCTGGAGCAGGTAGTCGTTGAACGCCCGGGCCGCCTCCCGGCGGCGCTCGCGGGCCTCGGCGCTCAGTGCGGGCACGGTCAGCACGGCCGTCCACTCGCGGAACCGGGCCCGGTCGGACGCCGGCACGCCGAGCAGCTCGCAGATGACCTGGATCGGCAGCGGGACGGCCAGCTCCTCGATCAGGTCGGCCTCGCCGCGGGCGGCGATGCCGTCCAGCAGCCCGTCCGCGATCTCCTGGACGCGGGGGCGCAGCCGCTCGACCCGCCGCCCGGTGAACGCCTTCGCCACCAGCCCGCGCATCCGGGTGTGGTCGGGCGGGTCCATGGCGAGCATCGTGCCGCCGAAGAACAGCTCGGAGTTCACGGGCACGGTGCTGTAGGAGCTGTCCTTGGACAGGCGCGGATCGGACAGGGCCGCCCGGCCGTGCTCGTGGTCGACCACGAGGAAGGCGGTGGCGCCGGGTGGGAAGTCGATCGGATGGACGGGCCCGGACTCCCGCAGCTCGGCGTAGACCGCGCAGGGGTCCTCGCTGAAAGCCCGGCTGAACAGCAGGTCCAGTGCCAGCATCAGATCACCCTTCCGACGCCGGCGAGGAAGCCGGGCCTGGACATGTCGGGCGCGGACGGCTCGGCGTCAGGCCGCCAGTCGGCCACCTGGACCAGGCCGGGGCCGACCAGCTCGGTGCCCTCGAAGAACGTCATGACCTCGTCGATCCCGCGCGGGACGATGTCGCCGGCCCCGGTCCTGCCGTACGCGCCCCTCACCTGCCGCTCGACCTGCGGGGAGATGTCACCGGCGTGGCCGTGCGTGATGGCCACGTGGCTGCCGGGGGCCAGCGCCGCGCGGAGCCTCGCCACGATCTCCGCCGGACGCGCCTCGTCCGGGACGAAGTGCAGGATGGCCAGCAGCAGGAGCCCCACCGGCCGGTCGAAGTCGATCCGGGCCTTGACCTCGGGATCGTCCAGGATGCTCTCCGGCAGGCGTAAGTCGGCCTGGATGACCGTCGTCAGCGGGTTGTCGGCCAGCAGCGCCCGCGCGTGCGTGAGCACGATCGGGTCGTTGTCCACGTAGATGACGGTGGAGCCGGGAGCGGCGCGCTGGGCCACCTGGTGCACGTTCTCCTGGGTCGGCAGCCCGGAGCCGATGTCGAGGAACTGCCGGATGCCGCGTTCGGCCATCATCGTGACGGCCCGCGACAGCAGCAGGCGGTTGGCGCGGGTGAACTCCAGCACGTTCGGCATCGCGGCGACCACCTGGTCGGCGGCCTCGCGGTCCGCGGCGAAGTTGTCCTTGCCGCCGAGGTAGTAGTCGTACATCCGGGCCACGCTGGGAGTGTGGGGATCGATCACCCATTCCGGATGGTGCTCACCGCTCACGGACGGACCTCCCTGCCCGGGTACCCGATCGCCCGATTGTAGGGGCGGACGCCCGACAATTTTGATCATTTCGCCGAAAGACCCCGGAGCACCGGCTCCGGGGTCCGCGTCCTCGCCGGGCGCGCCGGCGCAGGGCGCGTCAGCGCGGGGCGGTGTCGGTCCATCCGGAGGCCAGGTTCACCACCGAGTTGATCAGCGACCCGGGTGCGCGTCCGGCGTTGCGGCCCGCGGGTTCGAGCGCGAGCCGCTCGTAGGCCAGGGCGGTCCCGGACGCCTGGTCGATGATGAGGCGGTGCTCCAGGACCCCGTCGGGGGTGTCCTCGTCGATCGCGACCGCCGTGCCCCGGCGTCCCTCCGCGTCCCGCACCGTGCCGATCGTCCGGACGGTGGGCAGGTCGGCGATCATCCGGAAGGCCGCCGCGCGGACCCGGGGGGTCACCGGCATGTAGAGGATGATGTCGCGGGCGACCGAGAACATCCAGGAGTCGCCGGTCTTCTTCCTGGTCAGCGGTTCGGTGTCGGCGCCGGGACTGCCGAACGACTTGAGCAGCAACAGCCTCAGGCGGTCCGGGTCGGCGGGCAGCGCGCGCAGGCCCCTCATGGTGATGTTCTCGCCGAGCGAGAAGATCGCCCCGCCGGGCGGGAGCGGCTGGCAGGTGGTGGCGGGCGGGCCCGCCGCCAGTTCGCGCCTCATCGGTACGCGGCCTTTTCCGTCGACAGGGATCTCGAAGGCGCCGGGGGAGCCCGCGCGCCGCCAGGCCGCCCTGTCGGCAGGGGCGGCGGGGCGCGTGCCGAGGTCCTGCATGCGGCCGCAGCCGCGCCCGGTGGGGCTGCTCGGCGTCCAGCCCTCGGAGCGCCGCGTCCAGACCACGGTGTAGTCGCCCGTCGGCGCGTGCAGCCGGTAGTAGAGGCGCGAGACACTCGTGTCGTGCCAGTACCCGCGCATCGTGTCCTCCTGCCGGTCGGCGCTGTGCGCCGCCGCGAGCAGGACCGTCCGAGCGTCCGGGGGAGGGGTGGTCGAGTGCCGCGGGCCGGCTTCCGGCAACATCCCCCCGACTGACACCGCTACGGCCGCCGCGGCCGCCGCGGCGACGACGGTGAGGCCAGAGCCCCCTATCCGCAGGCGTTTCGAAGCGGCGGCGAGGCCACGCGAGCGCCGGGGGCCGTCCCCGCCGGCGATGTCCCTCTCCACCTGGGCGAGCGCCGCGGCGGTCTTCTGATCGGTGGGACGCGGCTGGTCGAGGAGACGGCGCACCAGGTCGATCTCGTTCATCGGTCTGACTCCTCGGTGATGAGCGTGGGGTCCACCCCGCCCAGGGCGTCACGGAGCCTGCGGCGGGCGCGGTTCAGCCGGGAGGCCACCGTTCCGGGGTTGAGGCCCAGAGCCTCGGCGACCTCGGGGTAGGTGCAGTCGCCGAGCGCGACCAGCAGCAGCACGTCGCGGTCCCCCCGCGGCAGGCCGCGCAGTGCCTCGGCGAGCCTGCCCCGCACCAGACCCGCGCTGACCTGGGCCACGACCCGCTCCTCGTGCCCCGCCTGCGGGGCGCCGGCGGGGGCCTTGGAGAGCGTCCGCAGGTACCGGGCCTCGCCGCGCCGGTGCATCGCCACGAGCTTGGTGGCGATGCCGAACAGCCACGGCCGCAGGGCGCCGCGCGCCGGGTCGTACCTGTCGCGCCTCCGGTAGGCCGTCAGGAACGTCTCCGCGGCGATGTCGTCGGCGGCGTCGGGGCCGAGCCGTCCCGCGACGTACCGGTGGACGTCGGGGAAGTAGCGGCGGAAGATCTCAGCGAACCGCTCGGGCTCATCCCACGATGCCTCGATCACCACGGCGTCGTCGCGGAGCGGGTCCGCGGCGGCGGGGGTGTGGCTCATCGTCATCTCGTCCTTCGCTGGGGCGGTCGGTCATCCCTTCTCTGCCGCTCGCGCCGAAACCCTTCACCCGGTGCGCTCTTCGCTGGGAATCCGCGCGTCGTCCCGTGGCGGGGCGTCAGCCGGTCCGGGCGCGGAGGCCCCGGGCCAGGGTGGGGATCATCACCGTCGCGGGGACGAGGTGCAACCCGGCGAGAACGGCGATGGTGGTGCCGTCCGCCCCGGAGAGGAAGGGCGGGACCAGCGAGATCGCGGTCAGCGACACCGCCGTCCATACGAAGCGCTCGGCGGGGCGGGCGCTCCAGCGCAGGAGCGCGGCGGCGATGGCGATGCCCACGAGCGAGAAGAAGCCGGTCACCACGGCGAATCCGCCCAACGGGATCGACTCGCCGCCCTCGGGGAGCTCGAAGTCGACGCCGGCCGCCAGGGCGAGCGCGGCGGCGAGGGTGGTGGCCGCGGTCGCCGCGACCGCGCCGATGAGGCCGGCGGCGGCGAGGCCGCGAAGCCGGGGGGCGTAGCGGTTCTGGTCCGATGCCGGGACGGCGCCGGTGTCGTTCATGCTGGTCATGTCGTTCCTCGTCATCCGGTGACTGGCATATGGGGTGTGTTGACCGGTGCGCGACGGTTCTGGGTCGCGGGTGACGATGCGCACCCTGGCCGTGCGGCGGCCGGGGTTGCGCAGGGCGCGGACGCCGGTGCCGCGGAGCCAGAACCCGGCGTCGCGGCCGAGGACCGGCCCGGGCTCGCCGCCGCGCAGCTCCAGCTGCACCCGGCCGCGGGTGACGACGCCGAACGCGTCCCGCCACTCCGCCGCGACCACCGCGACCCGCGCGCCACCGCGCAGCGCGAGCGTCCTCACCGGACTAATCGGTGCCGTCCGCCGACAGGCTCTCCGGCAGCCCGAGCCGCGGGAACCGGTCGGCGCCGAACGTGAAGAGCTCGGTGATCACTCCGCCGGTGATGCGCAGCACGTCGATCGTCAGCGGCAGGAACGCGCTCTCCTGCTCGCGCCAGAGGTAGAAGGCGACGGCGGGCTGCCGGTTCACGGCGGTCTGGACGGCGCGCAGGCCCTCCAAGCGCTCGAAGCCGTCCTCGACCCAGTCGTTCACCACCGCGTCACGGCCTACGAGCAGGCCCGGCGTGGGCGGCATCGAGAAGCGCACGTCGTCCCGCAGCATTGCGGCGAGCCTGTCGACGTCCGTGGCCACGCTGGCCTCGGTGAAGCGGCGCACCAGGTCGCGCGTCCCGGCGTCCTCCTCGCCGCCGGTCCAGTCCTGCCGCTCGGCGGGCAGGTGCTCGCGCATGCCGGCGCGGGCCCGCTGCAGCGCGCTGTTCACGGAGTTGACGGAGTCCCCAAGGAGCTCCGCGACGTCCTTGGCCTGCCAGCCGAGCACGTCCCGCAGGATCAGCACGGCCCGCGGGCGCGGCGCGAGGTGCTGGACCGCGACCAGGTACGCCAGCTCGATCGTCTCCCGCGCGACGGCGACGGACTCCGGCTCGTCGGCGTCGGCGGCGGGCAGCTCGTCGAGCAGCCGGTCCGGGTAGGGCTCCAGCCACGGCACCTCCCCGCCGGTCGCGGGCGCCGGGCGGCGCTTGGCGAGCAGGTCCAGGCAGGCGTTGGTGGCGATCCGGTACAGCCAGCTCCGGAACGTCGACCGCCCCTCGAAGGTCTCCCGCCGCCGCCAGGCGCGCAGGAACGTCTCCTGCACGGTGTCCTCGGCGTCTTCGAACGATCCGAGCATCCGGTAGCAGTGCACGTGCAGCTCCCGCCGGTGCCGCTCCGCCAGCCCCGAGAACTCCGGCTCCCCGACCTCGCCCGAACCGCTCATGCCCAGCCCGCCCCCGCCCGGCTCCTCGATCCGCGTGTCCGCTCTCACCAGGTCATCCTTCCGTCCCGTCGTGTCCGGTCATAGTTGTGACGGGTGCGGACGCGATAACTCATCACTCGGGCCGGGAGGTACCGGCGGACGGCGCGCGGCTAGGGCCGCCCGCCGGTGGGGAGGGTGTAGCGCCATCCTTCCCGCCAGCCGAACGGCGCGTCGACCAGTTCCTCCAGGGCGGCGCCGGCGAGCAGGCAGTCGAGCGCCCACTTGTTGGCCGAATGAGCGATCACCAGGACGGTCCGGCCGTCGTGATCGGTGGCCAGGTCGTGGAGGAACTCCTCGGTGGCGGCGAGGACGTCCCGGTAGCTCTGGCCACCGGGGAAGGGCCGGTCGATGTGCCGTGCGCGTTCTGCGGCCAGGACGCTGACGGCGCAGCCGTTGAGCCGCCCGTAGTCGCACTCCCGCAGCCGCGGGTCCCGGTGGACGGGAATCCGGGTGCCGTCGAAGGCGATCTGGGCGGTCTGGACGGCGCGGTGCAGATCGGAGACGAACACGGCGTGGATCCCGGTGCCCCGCCGGCGGGCGCCGAGCTCGGCGGCGAGGCGGCGCCCCTCCTCGGAGAGCCGCCCCGGAAGCCAACCGGTCGCGATCCCGCGCTCGTTGTCCTCGGTCAGCGAATGCGTCTCGAAGATGATCTCGACGGTCACACGGCTCCTCACGTGGGGCTGGGCCTCGGAGGCCGAGAAGGGCGACAAGCCCCACAGGACGCCCGTGTTCGCGGGCTCGTCCTGTGGCTCGCGCCGTCAGTCCTCCGAACGGAGGGCGGAAATGAAGACCGCCCATTCGCGGGGGGTGAAGTCGAGAACGGGCCCCGCGTCACCTTGCTTGGTGTCACGCACCCCGATGTTGCCCAGTGAAGAACGCCCGACTTCGACGCACTCGGTGTCGGGGTTGCTGTGGCTGGACTTACGCCAGCCGCTGTACTGCTGCTTCACGTATCGTGCCCTGCCCCTTCACTCAGCCGATCGGCCGCGTCCACGAGGAGTGAAAGACTCTCCAGCGCGGGGAGTGCGGTCTCCCGGAGGCGGTCGTGGAGACGTTCATACTTTGCCACCTCCACGGGCGTCGTGTGGATGAGGTCCGTGCTCGCGTTCTCGGCCACGACCAAGGGCGGGTCTGCCGGGTCGGGAAACCCATAGATCATGTACGTGGAGGGCGGCAGGCGACCGGGGGAGAGCCGACCGTCCAAAGGCATTACGAGAAGAGTGAAGCGGGGCTGGCGGGAGACCACATCGACCATGTGGCGGAGCTGGGCCGCCATTGTCTCTGCCGGGACGGCGAGGCGTCGCAGCACGAACTCGTCCAGAATGATCTCGGCTGCGGGGCCCTCGGTCCGAAAGAAGGTGTGCTGCCGTTCGAGGCGAGCCTGGATGGTCCTCTCGGGCACATAATTGAGCTCGGAGCCTTCCGCGAGGTCCAGATCGATGAGCGCCTGAAGGAACTCGGCGGATTGCACGAGGCCGGGAACCGACATCTGGTTGTAGCCGCGGATGGTGGCGGCGCCCGACTCCAAGTCGGCGTACAGGCGCTGCCTCGCGCCCATGGTGTCGCCGTAGGAGTCCCACCAGCCGCGTTCGGAGGCGTCGCAGGCTATCTGGTGGATCTCGTCGAACTTCTCGCCGGTGACGCCGAGGACGCGGAGGATCTTCACGATGTCGCGGGTGTCGGGGCGGCAGCGGGCGTTCTCTAATTTCGACACCGTCATTCGCGAGCGGTAGATGCGGCGGGCCAGTTCGTCGCCCGTCATGCCGCTCTGCTCGCGGAGGGCCCGCAGTTCGGTGGCGAGACGGCGGCGGCGCACGAATGGGCTGGTCATGCAGACCTCCTTGATGGGGGCGGCGCCGACCGGGGAGCGGCGACTCCACTCTGTGTTACCACGTGATCTCCGAGCGTGTCATCGATAGCCGCGCCCTCGAACGAGCAAAGTGGGAGGTCAATGCTTCTTCCGGTGGCGTTCCGCAGGCGAACGCGCGTACGGCGAACCGTTCCGCTCGTTTACGTAAACGAAGGTGAACGTGCGCAGCGGGGGAGTGCCGCACCCTCGGGGGGCCTGTCGGCCTGCCGCTTTTCCCAACCGGAGTGGCGCGGTCGCCGAACATGGAACGGCCGATGACTCGCCGTCCCCGAGAGGTGATCGATGCTGCTGGCCGCTTCCGTTCCCGCCAGGCATGAAGCTCCGATGTACTGGCGACGGGAATTCCGGGGCAGACCGGACCAGATCCGCCGCGTCCGGGCCTTCGCCGCGCACCTCCTGGCCGACTTCCCGGCCCTGGACGACATCCTCCTCGTCTTGGACGAGCTGGCCGTCAACGCGATCCAGCACACCCGCTCGGGCGCGGACGGCGGCCGCTTCACCGTGGACATCAGCATGGACGTCGCCGGTGTGATCGTCTACGTCACCGACCAGGGCGGCCCCGGAGAACCCAAGCTGCGTCCGCTGGCCGAACTGGAGGAGGGCGGTCGCGGCCTGCTCACCGTGGACGCCATAGCCGCCACCTGGTCCTGGACGGGCACCCCGGAATCGCGCACCCTCCGCGCCACCTTTCCCCGCACGTACGCCTCAGTCGGCCGACATCGCTAGCTCCCTTCAGGGCGTAGGCCGGCCGCCCAGGCGGGTCATTGGTCGTGGATCTGGGCTTTGGGGAGGTCGGTGAGGATCGCGTCCACGGTCTGGTCGGGTGTCTGGGTGGAGGTGTCCATCCAGAGGCCGCGGCGCGGGGTCTCCCGGCGCAGGCCGGCGTCGAGAGCGCGGACCGTCCAGGCGTCGCCGTAACCGCGCTTGCCGCGGCCCGCTTCGCGGGCTGCGACCACCTCGGGGTCCGGTGCCAGGACGACCACGTACATCGGGCGCGTGGTCACCGCGGCGACGTAGTCGTCAAGGAATCCGCCGAGAACGACGTCCTGGACTATGACGGTCCATCCGGCCTGCGCGTACAGGTCCGCGACCGTGGCGGACGCCCGGTAGCGCAGGCGCAGCTGCTCCACGGCCTCGGGAGTGGGCTCCGACGTCATCTCCTCGCGGCCCGACACGATCATCCGCCGGAAGGAGTCCCCCCGCAGGTGGACGGACCGCGGGAGCCGCTCTGCCAGCAGTTGGGCGACGGTGGACTTCCCGGACGCCATGATGCCCGTGACGAGCATGACCGCGGATTCGAGCTGTGGCACCGGTTCCATGACAGGCCATGATGCCCGCTCACCGCGGGCGCCTCGGCCGCGCCGGTTCGGAGGAGCCGGTGCCGGAGAGAGCCGGTGCCGGGAAAGGCGGGGTCAGTTCTGTTCGAGAATGGTGCCGAGCCGGTCCACGGTGGCCCGGGACTGGAGATGCAGGTCGGCGATGTCCAGCCCCTCGTCGCCCAGTACGACGAGCAGCCCCGTGTGCCGGATGGCATAGACCACGATGTGGCCGCTCTGGCACCGGGTGACGACCTCGCGCAGTTCACCCATGCCGACCTCGTTCCCCGCGCTGCGGCCGAGGCCGAGCGAGGCCGCGGCCAGCGCCGCCAGCACGTCGGGCCGGACCTCGTCGGTGTCGGACGCGACCAGCATGCCGTCCACCGACGCCACCGCCGCGTCCGTGACGCCCACGACCTTTCCGCGCAGTGTCTGGAGTTCCGCCAGCACGGATTCGCGCATTCCCGTTCCCCCTCAAACGCCCCGTGTCGGAGACGCGCTCAGATGCTGAGTTCGGCCTCGATGCGCCGCAGGTGGTGGCGGGCGAGGGCCAGGTTGGCGCGTTCCCGGGTGAGGGCGAGGTAGAGGAACAGGCGGCCGTGGCCGCGGCCGAGGATGCGGATCAGGTGGTACTGCCGCTGCAGGGTGATGAGGATGTCCTCGATGGAGTCGTCGATGGCCAGCGACTCCAGGGTGCGGACCTTCGCCCGCACGACCTCGGTGTTGCCGGCGGCCGCGACGTCCAGGTCGAGGTCCTGGCCGCCTCCCAGCGCCCCCAGGGACATGCCGCTGTCGTAGTCGACGAGGGCCACGCCGATCGCGCCGTCGATGGCCATCGCTTCCTTGAGCGCCGTTTCGATGTTCATCCCACTCCCGACATATTGCTTGTTTCGGACGCTAATGTATCCCGCGATCGGGCTTCCACAACCGGGAAACCTCGGATTCCGCCGATCCGATGGCGCGGCCAGACTCAAAAGGGGCATCCGGCGCCGTCAAAGAAGGTGAGAAGGGACAGATGGCAGCAGATACGCAGCCACCGGGTGAAGACGGGCGTGACCACGCGGGGGTGCTGATCTCGGCACTGACCCGGCGCGGGCGGCAGGGATTCACCGGAACGCTGCGGATGGACGGGACGCCGGGAGGCTCGGTGAGCATGCGCGACGGTCTGGTGGTGGCCGCCTCCACCCCCGCCGCGCCGGGGCCCGAGCCGCTGCTGCTGCGATCGGGGCGGGTCAGCGAGGCCGAATGGAGCGCCGCCTTCACCGCCGGAGCGCCGGAGGGCAGGCTGGAGCGCGAGCTGGTCGTGCGCGGCCTGCTCGGCGACGCCGGGGTGCAGGTCGTCACCCGTGCCGCGGTCGCCGACGCGCTCTTCGCCATGGCCCTGTGCGGGGTCCGCACCTGCACCGCCGACCCCGGCGATCCCGCGCCGCTGCTCGCGGCCGACCCCGGGCTGGACGCCGAACGGGCCGCCCGGGAGATCCGCCGCCGGCTCGACCTCGCCCGGTCCTGGACCGCGCTCGGCCTGTCCGTGCGGTCGAGGCCGCGGAGCAAGCAGCCCGTCGAGTCCGTGCACGTCAACGCGCAGCGCGGGGAACTGCTCGCCAAGGTCAACGGCCGCCGCACGCCGCGCGACATCGCCTTCGCGCTCGGACGCGGCCTGTTCCCCGTCATGAGCGACCTGGCCACGCTCATCGTCGACGGCCTGGCCACCCTCGAACCGCCCCTCGTCGGAGGGCCCGAGGACGTCCTGCCCCCGGCGCCGGAAGGCGACCCCGCCCCCGCCCCCGCGCCCGGATCCCCGGGCGAAAGCCTCCCCTCTCAGGCTCCGTCCCCGCCTCCGGTGTTCGGAGGGTCCTTCCAGGAGCCGGCCGGGCTGCCTCGGCGCCACCGGGCCACCGACGCCGAATCCTGAGGCGCATCGTCCCGCTGCCGGGAGAAGGCGACTCGACACAATAGGTAGACCGGTCTAGTTTTTCGACATGGCGTTCAACGAGGGCGGGTCCGCCGATGCCCTGGTCTTCGGGGCCACGGGGTTCATTGGGCGGTGGCTGGCGGCGGAGCTGCTGGGCCGGGGGCGGACGGTCGCCGTGGCCGTGCGGGACGGGGCCGAGCGCGGCGGTGAGCTGCGCGAGTGGTTGCGGGAGCGCGGCGTCGACGACCGGAGGCTGCTGGTCGTGGACGCCGACATCACCCGGCCGGATCTGGGGCTGGCCGGGGAACGCGGCGAACCCCTGGAGAGCGTGCGGGACGTCTTCAACGCCGCCGCCCTGTTCCGGTTCGGGCTGGAGCGCGATGAGGCTCGGCGAGCGAACGTCGATGGCGCCGTGAACGTCGTGCGGTGGGCGGCCGAACGCCCCCGGCTGCAGCGTCTCGTCCACGTCTCCGGCTACCGCGTCGCCTCTGCCGGCGTGCTCACCCATCCGGTGCCCGCGAGGGAGCTGGACGCGCTGTACCGGCGCCTCGGTGCGTACGAGGCGTCCAAGCTCGAAGGGGACGCGGCGGTACGGGCGGTCGCGGACGAGGTGGGCGTCCCCCTCACGGCGGTCCATCCGGCGACCGTGATCGGGCACTCGGCCACCGGCGAGGCCGGGCAGTACATCGGACTGGCCGGGACGGTGCGCGATCTCCACGCCGGGCGCCTGCCCGCGCTGGCCGGTTCGCGGCGCACGTTCGTGCCCGTGGTCACCGTCGATCACCTGGCCCGGTTCATGGCCGCCGTCCCCGAGCACGACGCGGGGCCGTACCGCGCGCACTGGATCCTGGACGACGCGACGCCGAACCTGCCCGAGCTGGTCGGCCTCCTGGCGCGGCACCTGGGCGTCCGCCCGCCGCGGGTGGTACTGCCGGTCGGGCTGGTGCGGCGGCTGCCGCGCGCGCTCACCGGCGTCGAACCCGAGACGCTCTCCTTCCTGTCGGAGGAGCGGTACGACACGTCCTCGGCCGACGCGCTGGCCAGGGAGGCGGGCCTGAGCCATCCGCCCGTGGAGGAGGCGCTGCGCCGCTGGGCCGACCGGCTGGTCGCCGACCGCTTCGGCGCGTAGCGGTCAGGCCGGGGGACGGCCGGTCAGGCGGGTCGTGAGGGCGGCGGCCGTGGTGCGGACCTGGTCGGCCAGGGCGGGCCACCCGGGTTCGGGGTGGTCTTCACGGCGGAACGTCACCGTGATCGCGGCGGTGGGGCGGCCGGTGTGGTCGAAGGCGCAGGCGGCGATGCTGGCGAACCCCTCGGTGATGTGGCCGTCCTCGGCCGCCCAGCCCCGGCGGGCGTCCTCGGCGAGGGTGCGGCGCAGGTCGCGCAGGGTGGAGGGGCCCCGGCCGGTGCGGTCCACGAAGCGGCCCGGGAACAGGGCCCTCACCTGCGCGGGCGGCAGGTAGGCCAGGATCGAGCGGCCGCTGGCGGTGAGCTGGGCGGGCATGCGGACGCCCACGTCGGTGACCAGCGTGGCGTGCCGGGGCGGCTGCTCCTTCAGCAGGTAGAGGGTCTCCGCGCCGTGCAGGACGCCGAGCTGCGCGATCTCGCCCACGCGGTCGACCAGGCGGCGCAGCAGGGGGCGGGCAAGGCGCTCCAGGGGCTCGTGGCGCAGGTAGGCGGAGCCGATCTCGAAGGCGGCGACCCCGAGGCCCCAGCGGCGCTCCTCGGGGATGTAGGTGACGAAGCCGTCCTCGGCCATCGCGGTCAGCAGGTGGTAGGCGCTGGAGCGCGGCAGCCCGAGGGAGCGGGCGATCGCCGAGGCGGGCAGGGGGCCGGGCGCCCCCGCCAGGAGGCGCAGCACCGCCAGCGCGCGGCGGGCGGCCGGGACCTGGCTCATGCTCCGATTGTCTCGTATACGAGACAAAGAGCGCGGCCGGGGGCTGGGGCCGCGGCCCCGGACGCGCTCCAATGGTGGGTATGGGTTTGGTGGGTAGGGGTTTTGGTATGGGGCACGCAGGCGTGGAGGTCGGGCCGGAACCGCTGGCCTTCGAGCAGGTCGTGGCGGTCGCGCGGGACGGTGCCAGGGTCGCGCTGTCCGGCGAGGCGCTGAAGCTGATCGGTGAGGCCCGGGCCCACATCGAGGAGCTGTCGGCCCGCCCGACGCCGGTCTACGGCGTCTCGACGGGCTTCGGGGCGCTCGCCACCCGGCACATCGCGCCCGAGATGCGGGCGCAGCTCCAGCTGAACATCGTCCGCTCGCACGCGGCGGGGTCGGGGGCCGAGGTCGAGCGGGAGGTCGTCCGGGCGCTGATGCTGCTCAGGCTGCGGACGCTCGCCACGGGACGGACCGGCGTCCAGCCCGTCACCGCCGGGACCCTGGCCGAGCTGCTCAACGCGGGCATCACCCCGCAGGTCTTCGAGTACGGGAGCCTCGGCTGCTCCGGCGACCTGGCGCCGCTCGCCCACGTCGCCCTCGCGCTGATCGGCGAGGGGTCGGTCAGGGACGCCTCCGGCGAGCTGAGGCCGGCGGCGGACGCCCTGCGCGACGCGGGCATCACGCCGGTCGAGCTCGGCGCCAAGGAGGGCCTGGCCCTGCTGAACGGCACGGACGGGATGCTCGGCATGCTCGTCCTCGCCATCAACGACCTGCGGCGGCTGCTCACCGCCGCCGACCTCGCCGCCGCGATGAGCGTCGAGGCGCTGCTCGGCACCGACCGCGTCTTCGCCGCCGACCTGCAGAACCTGCGGCCCCACCCCGGCCAGGCCGCCTCGGCCGCGAACCTGCGGGCGCTGCTGGCCGACTCGGAGATCATGGAGTCGCACCGCGGCCCCGACTGCACCCGCGTGCAGGACGCCTACTCGCTGCGCTGCGCCCCGCAGGTGAACGGCGCCGCCCGCGACACGCTCGCGCACGCCGAACTCGTCGCGGGGCGGGAGCTGGCGTCCGCCGTGGACAACCCCGTCGTCCTGCCGGACGGGCGGGTCGAGTCCAACGGCAACTTCCACGGCGCTCCGGTCGCCTACGTGCTGGACTTCCTCGCCGTCCCGGCCGCCGACGTCGCCTCGATGTCCGAGCGCCGCACCGACCGGATGCTCGACAAGGGGCGCTCCGCCGGGCTGCCCGCCTTCCTCGCCGACGACCCCGGCGTCGACTCCGGCCACATGATCGCCCAGTACACGCAGGCCGCGATCGTGTCGGAGCTGAAGCGCCTCGCCGTCCCGGCGAGCGCCGACTCGATCCCGAGCTCGGCGATGCAGGAGGACCACGTCTCGATGGGCTGGAGCTCGGCGCGCAAGCTGCGCCGCGCCGTGGACGGCCTCGCCCAGGTGGTCGCCGTCGAGATCCTCACCGCCGCGCGGGCGCTGGAGCTGCGCACCCCGCTGCGTCCCGGCCCGGCCACCGCCGCCGTGGTCGCCAGGCTGCGCGAGGCCGTCCCGCCGCCCGGCCCGGACCGCTACCTCGCCCCCGAGATCGCCGCCGCGACCGCGCTGGTCCGGGACGGCTCACTGGTCGCCGCCGCCGAGGCCGTCACCGGCCCGCTGTCCTGAAGGAGTCGAACATGTCCGGTCCCCGTCCCGTCCGCGCGCCGCGCGGCACCTCGCTGACCGCCGCCAAGGGCTGGCCGCAGGAGGCCGCCCTGCGCATGATCCAGAACAACCTCGACCCCGAGGTCGCCGAGCACCCGGACGAGCTGGTCGTCTACGGCGGGTCGGGCAAGGCGGCCCGCAACTGGGACGCCTTCGACGGCATCATCCGGTCGCTGTCCGACCTGGAGGGCGACGAGACGCTGCTCGTCCAGTCCGGCAAGCCGGTCGGGATCTTCCGGACGCACGAGTGGGCGCCGCGCGTGCTCATCGCGAACTCCAACCTCGTCCCTCAGTGGGGGACGTGGGAGGAGTTCCGCCGCCTGGAGTCGCTCGGCCTCACGATGTTCGGGCAGATGACCGCCGGGTCGTGGATCTACATCGGGACGCAGGGGATCCTCCAGGGCACCTACGAGACGTTCGCCGCCGTCGCCGAGAAGCGGTTCGGCGGCACCCTCGCCGGGACGATCACGCTGACCGCCGGGCTCGGCGGGATGGGCGGCGCGCAGCCCCTCGCCGTCACGATGAACGGCGGCGTCGCGATCTGCGTCGAGTGCGATCCGTCCCGGATCGAGCGGCGGGTGGCGCACCGCTACTGCGACGTTCAGGCCGGCTCGCTGGACGAGGCGCTGCGGCTCGCCGAGGAGGCCAGGGCCGAGCGCCGGCCGCTGTCGATCGCGGTGCTGGGCAACGCCGCCGACATCGTCCCCGAACTGCTGCGGCGCGGCGCCCCGATCGACATCGTCACCGACCAGACCAGCGCCCACGACCCGCTGATGTACCTGCCGCGGGGCGTCGCGTTCGAGGACATGGCCGCCGAGCGCGACAAGGACCGCGACGGGTTCATCGCCAAGGCGCGCGCCTCGATGGCCGTCCACGTCGAGGCGATGGTCGGCTTCCAGGACGCGGGCGCCGAGGTGTTCGACTACGGCAACTCGATCCGCGGCGAGGCGCAGCTCGCGGGCTACGCGCGCGCGTTCGAGTTCCCCGGGTTCGTGCCCGCCTACATCCGGCCGCTGTTCTGCGAGGGCAAGGGCCCGTTCCGGTGGGCGGCGCTGTCGGGCGACCCGAAGGACATCGCCCGAACCGACCAGGCGATCCTCGACCTGTTCCCCGACAACGAGCCGCTGACCCGGTGGATCCGGATGGCGAAGGAGAAGGTCCACTTCCAGGGCCTGCCGTCGCGGATCTGCTGGCTCGGCTACGGCGAGCGCGACAGGGCGGGCGAGGTGTTCAACGACCTGGTCGCGCGGGGCGAGATCAGCGCGCCGATCGTGCTCGGCCGCGACCACCTCGACTGCGGCTCGGTCGCCAGCCCGTACCGGGAGACCGAGGGCATGAAGGACGGGTCGGACGCGATCGCCGACTGGCCGCTGCTGAACGCCATGCTCAACACCTCCTCCGGCGCGACCTGGGTGTCCGTCCACCACGGCGGCGGGGTCGGCATCGGCCGCTCCATCCACGCCGGGCAGGTGTGCGTCGCCGACGGCACGGCCCTCGCCGGGGAGAAGCTCCAGCGCGTCCTGACCAACGACCCCGGCACCGGCGTCATGCGGCACGTCGACGCGGGTTACGAGCGGGCCGCCGAGGTCGCCGACGAGCGCGGCGTGCGCATCCCCATGCGGTCGTGAGAGGCGCGGCATGAGCTTCGAGGAGATGTGGGCGGAACTGCTGCCGGTCGGGCGGGACGCGGCGACCGGCGGCTACCACCGGTTCGCGTGGACGCCGCCCGAGCTGGAGTGCCGCGCCTGGTTCGCCGACGAGGCCCGGCGCCGCGGCCTCGACGTCGAACACGACCCCAACGGGAACATGGTCGCCTGGTGGTACCCCGAGGACGGGACCCGCACGGGCGCCGTCCTCACCGGCAGCCATCTCGACTCCGTGCCCGGCGGGGGAGCGTTCGACGGGCCGCTCGGCGTCGTCTCGGCGTTCGCGGCGGTCGACGTGCTCCGCGAGCGCGGCGTCCGGCCCGCGCGCCCGATCGGCATCGGGGCGTTCGCCGAGGAGGAGGGCGCGCGGTTCGGGGTGGCGTGCCTCGGCTCCCGGCTGCTGGCCGGCGCGATCGACCCGGCCAGGGCGCGCGGCCTCACCGACGCGGACGGGCACACCTTCGCCGAGGTCGTGCACAACGCCGGGCTCGACCCGCACGCCATCGGCCCCGACGAGGACCTCCTCGGGCGGATCTCCTGCTACGTCGAACTCCACGTCGAGCAGGGCAGGGCGCTGGAGGAGCCGGTCGGCGTCGCGAGCGCGATCGTGCCGCACGGCCGGTGGCGGTTCGGCTTCGCGGGCGAGGGCAACCACGCCGGGACGACCGGGCTGCCCGACCGGCGCGACCCGATGCTGCCGTTCGCGCACATGGTCCTCGCCGCGCGCGAGGCCGCCGAGCGCAACGGGACCGTCGCGACGGTGGGGAAGGTCCGGGTCGAGCCGAACGGCGTCAACGCGATCCCCTCTGCCGTGACCGCCTGGCTGGACGCCCGGGGCCCCGCCGAGGACGCCGTCCGCCGGACCGTGAAGGAGGTCGACGAGGCCGCGCGGATCGCGGCGCGCCCGCACCGGGTCAGCGTCGACCTTGCCGAGGAGTCCTACACCGAGATCGTCGACTTCGACGTGGCGCTTCGCGACCGCGTCCGCGCGGCGCTGCGCGGCGCCCCCGTCCTGCCGACGGGCGCCGGGCACGACGCGGGCGTCCTGTCGGCGCGGCTGCCGACGGCGATGCTGTTCGTGCGGAACCCGACCGGGGTGTCGCACGCCCCCGAGGAGTTCGCCGAGCCGGCCGACTGCCTGGCCGGGGTCGAGGCCCTCGCCGCGGTACTGGACGACCTGGCGCGCGGGTAGGAAGCCGACCATGCAGTGGCATGCCCAGTTCGCCTGGCTAGGCGACGGCGTCGCGGCCGACGTGCTCATCGAGGCCGACGGCGAGCGGATCACCCGCGTCACCCCCGGAGTCCCGGCCGCGCCGGGCGCCATCCCTCTCCCCGGCCTGACCCTGCCGGGTCTCGCCAACGCCCACTCCCACGCGTTCCACCGCGCGCTCCGCTCCCGCGTCCAGGCGCACTCCGGGACGTTCTGGACGTGGCGCGAGCAGATGTACCAGGTCGCCGACCGGCTCGACCCCGACTCCTACCGCGCCCTCGCCACGGCGGTGTTCGCCGAGATGGCCCTCGCCGGGATCAGCTGCGTCGGCGAGTTCCACTACCTGCACCACCGGCCGGGCGGCGCCCCCTACGGGGACCCGAACGCGATGGGCGAGGCGCTGATCGCCGCCGCGGCCGACGCGGGCATCCGGATCACCCTCCTCGACGCCTGCTACCTGACCGGCGGCATCGGCCGCCCGCTCGCCGGGCCGCAGCTCCGGTTCGGGGACGGCACCGCCGGCAACTGGGTGCGCCGCGTCGACAGCCTGTACGAGCAGACCGGCAAGGCGGAGCGGCTCCACGCCCGCGTCGGCGCCGCGATCCACTCGGTCCGCGCGGTGCCGCGCGAGCAGTTGCACGCCGTCGCGTCGTGGGCGCGGGAGCGCCGCGCGCCGCTGCACGTCCACCTGTCCGAGCAGCCCGCCGAGAACCGCGGCTGCCTGGACGCCTACGGCATGACGCCGGCGCGCCTGCTCGCCGAGGCCGGGGCGCTCGGCGCGCTCACCACCGCCGTCCACGCGACGCATCTCACCGAGGAGGACATCGGCCTGCTGGCGGCGACGACCACCGGCGTGTGCATGTGCCCGACCACCGAGCGGGACCTCGCCGACGGCATCGGCCCCGCCCGCGACCTGGCGGACGCCGGCTCCCCGATCTGCCTCGGCTCCGACCAGCACGCCGTCGTCGACCTGTTCGAGGAGGCCCGCGCGGTCGAGCTGGACGAGCGACTCCGCACCCGGGCCCGCGGCCACTGGACGGCCGGGGAACTGCTCGCCGCCGCCACGTCCAACGGACACTCCGGGCTCGGCTGGCCCGAGGCGGGGCGGCTGGAACCCGGCGCCTACGCCGACCTCGTCACCGTCGCCCTCGACTCGGTCCGCACCGCGGGCGCCGCCCCGGACCACGCCGCCGAGGCCGCCGTGTTCGCCGCCACCGCCGCCGACGTGCGGCACGTCGTCGTTTCCGGCCGCCAGGTCGTCCACGACGGCCGGCACCTGCTGGTCGAGGACGTGCCCGCGGCGCTCGCCGAGTCCATCGCCGCCGTCACCGCCGGCCCGCCCGCCGCGTGAGACCCGTGCCCCGCACGAGACCCGCCCCGCGTGAGATCCTGCCCCGGTGAGCACGGTCATCACCAACATCGGGGAGCTCGTCACCAACGACCCCGCCGTGGGGGACGGCCTGGCCGTCGTCCGCGACGCGGCGCTGGTGATCGAGGACGGCGCGGTCGCGTGGACGGGCCCGTCCTCCCGCGCCCCCGCCGCCGACGAGTCGTTCGACGCCGGGGGGCGGGCGGTGCTGCCCGGCTTCGTGGACTCCCACGCCCACCTGGTCTTCGCGGGCGAGCGCGCCGAGGAGTTCGCCGCCCGGATGAGCGGCGAGAAGTACGCGGCGGGCGGCATCCGCACGACCGTCGAGCGCACGCGCGCCGCGTCCGACGACGAGCTGCGCGCCAACGTGCGCCGGCTCGTGGAGGAGATGGCCCGCCAGGGCGTCACGACGGTCGAGTGCAAGTCCGGCTACGGCCTCACGGTCGAGCAGGAGGCGCGCGCCGTGCGCATCGCCGCCGAGTACGCCGACGAGGTGACCTACCTCGGCGCCCACGTCGTCCCGGCCGAGTACGCGGGCGACGCCGCCGGGTACGCCCGCCTCGCCGCAACCGACATGCTCGCCGCCTGCGCCCCGCACGCCCGCTGGGTGGACGTCTTCTGCGAGGAGGGCGCCTTCGACGCCGACCAGGCCCGGGAGGTGCTCACGGCGGGCGTCAAGGCGGGCCTGTCGCCGCGCCTCCACGCGAACCAGCTCACGCAGGGCCCCGCCGTGCGGCTCGCGGTCGAGCTGGAGGCCGCGTCCGCCGACCACTGCACGTTCCTCAGCGACGCCGACGTGGACGCCCTCGCCTCGTCCCGGACGGTCGCGACGCTCCTGCCCGGTGTCGAGTTCTCCACCCGCCAGCCCTACCCGGACGCCCGCCGCCTGCTCGAAGCCGGGGCCACCGTCGCCCTCGCCACCGACTGCAACCCCGGATCCTGCTACAGCTCCAGCATGGCGTTCTGCGTCGCCGTGGCCGTCCGCGACATGCGCATGACGCCCGCCGAGGCCGTCTGGTCGGCGACGGCGGGCGGTGCCCGCGCCCTCCGCCGCACCGACGTGGGGCACCTCGCGCCGGGAGCCCGCGCCGACGTCCACGTCCTCGACGCGCCGTCCTACATCCACCTCGCATACCGGCCGGGAGTGCCCCTGACACACGCCGTGTGGAAGCACGGGCGCCGGGTAGACGACATCCAATAGTCGACTGTGGAGGCCCCTAGATGGCGGAGTTCCTGACGGACATCAAGACCCTGCGCGAGCGTGCTCGGCAGGAGATCGATAAAGGCCCGATCACCGAGGCCTACGGCGCGGACCTGGAGCGCGTGATCCAGGTCTGCAACGAGGCCCTGGCGACGGAGATCGTGTGCGTGCTGCGGTACAAGCGGCACTACTACACGGCCACCGGGATCCACGCCGAGACCGTCGCGAGCGAGTTCCTCGAGCACGCGGCCGAGGAGCAGCAGCACGCCGACATGCTGGCGGAGCGGATCGTCCAGCTCGGCGGGGAGCCCGACTTCTCCCCCGACACCCTCTCCACCCGGGCGCACGCCGAGTACAACGCCAGCCTCGACCTCGTGGAGATGCTCAAGGAGGACCTGGTGGCGGAGCGGATCGCCATCGCGTCCTACACCGAGATCATCCAGTGGCTCGGCGACGGCGACCCCACCACCAAGCGCGTCTTCGAGCAGATCCTCGCGCAGGAGGAGGAGCACGCCGACGACCTGCGCGGCTTCCTGGAGCGCTTCCCGAAGTCGTAGACGGGCGGCCCTAGACGGGCAGATAGCGCCGGGCGACCCTCACGAGGGGGGTCTGCCCGGCGCTGACGTAGTCGGTCGAGACGACCTCGGCGACGAAGAGGGTGTGGTCGCCCGCCTCGACGCTCTGGCGGGTCTCGCACTCCAGGGCCGAGACGCCCTGGTCGAGGACGAGGGCCCCGGAGTGCTCGCCGCGGTGGTGGGGCTCGCTCGCCAGCAGGATGCGGGCGCTCGGGCGGCCCTCGGCGGCGAACCGGCCCGCCAGCGCGCGCTGCGCCCCGGACAGGACCGTCGCGGCCCAGCGCGGGCTTCGGCCCAGCACCTCGGTGAGGTAGGACGAGGTCGCCACGCTCGCCACGACCATCGGCGGCTCCAGCGACACCGACATGAACGAGGTGACCGTGGTGCCGAGGTCGTCGCGGCCGTCGCGGACGGTCAGCACGACCACGCCCGTGGCGAAGCCCGCGACGGCCTCGACGAATCCGGCGGTGCCCGCGCTCAGCGGATCTCCCACGAGCCGGGCAGGGTGAGCGGGCCGGCGGCGGGCAGGCCGAGCCGCGCGGCGAGGCCGCCGAGCGAGCCCCACCCGTCCAGGCGCGCGGACGCGGCGGCGCGGTCCTCGCTCGACTCCGGCGGGCGCAGCCGCTCCAGCGGCGAGGCGTGCGGGTAGAGCCGGACCGGGGCGTCGGAGGCCAGGCCCCCCTTCTTGCGGGCGATCTCCAGGGCCAGGTCGATGCCGCCGAGCTCGTCGACGAGACCGCGCTCGCGGGCGTCGGCGCCCGTCCAGACCCGGCCGCGGGCCAGCTCGTGGACGCGCTCGCGGGTCAGGTCGCGGCCCTCGGCGACCTTGGAGGTGAAGTCGTCGTAGATCTGGTCGAGGGAGGCGTTGACGCGCTCCCACTCGGAGTCGCTGAAGTCCTTGGTGGCGCTGAACATGCGGGCGTGGTCGCCGTCGGCGACCGAGCCGAGGCCGATGCCGACCCGCTCCAGCAGGTCGTTCACCACGGCCTTGCCGACCACGACGCCGATCGAGCCGGTGATCGTGCCGGGCTGCGCCACGATCGTGTCGGCGGCCATCGAGACGTAGTAGCCGCCGGACGCGGCGACGTTGCCCATGGAGACGATCACGGGCTTGCCGGCGCGGCGGGCGAGGACGACCTCGCGCCAGATCGCGTCGGAGGCGACGGCGGACCCGCCCGGGCTGTTGACGCGGAACACGATCGCCTTGACCCGGTCGTCCTTCACCGCGGAGCGGAACGCGGCGCCGACCGTGTCCGAGCCCATCGCGGGGCCCGAGTTCGGCAGCGGGCCGCCGCGGCCGCTGCGGCCGAGCCGGATCGGGCCCTGCCCGTTGATGAACGCGACCACGTCCTGCCTGCCGGGCTGCGGGAGGCGGCCCGCGAGGCCGTGCGCGCGGTTGTAGCGGGAGACGAAGCGCAGCTGCGCCTCCTCGCCGAACTCCTCGCGCAGGCCGCCGTAGACCTCGTCGCGGTAGGCGAGGCCGTCGACGAGGCCCGCCTCCAGCGCCTCGGCGGCCAGCAGCGGGCCGCGGTCGGTGAGCTCGCGGACCTTGTCCTCCGGCAGGCCGCGGGCGGCGGCGATCCCGGCGGTGATCTGCTCGCCGAGCGAGGCGACGAGGCGCTGCGACGACTCCTCGTGCTCGGGCGTGTAGGTCTTCTCCATGAACGTGTTCGCCATGGTCTTGTACTCGTAGCGCTTGGCGAACCGCGGGCGGACGCCCGCCTTCTCCAGCGCCCCGGCGAAGAACGGCTCCTCCAGCGCGACGCCGGTGAGCCCGACCTCGCCGGTGGGCTGGAGGTAGACCTTGTCGAACCCGGTGGCCAGGTAGAAGGGGACGGTGCCGCGGCCGCCCTCGCCGAACGTCTCGGCCCAGGCGACGGTGAGCTTGCCCGCGTCCCGCAGGCCCTGGACGGCCTCGCGCAGCTCCTGGGCGAGCGCCAGCCCGACGGTGCCGGTGACCTTCACGACGAGGGCGCGCACCCGGCTGTCGGAGCGGGCGCGGCGCAGCCCGTCCAGGACGTCGCGCAGGCTCGTCCGGCGCATGGACAGGATCGCCGAGACGGGGTCGGACGGCGCGGTCTCGACGATGCCCTCGGTGAGGTCCAGTTCGAGGATCAGCGGGGCCGTCCGCCGGTCGCGGGCCTGTTTGATCACGTTGACGACTGTGCCGGGATCCACCATGGCCCCCAGCCTATGCGTTCGCCCGCGCCCGTTCCGGACACCCCCGCCGGCCCCCGCTCGTGGCGCGGATCAGCGCGGGGGAGGGGGTCAGCGCGCGAACGCCTTGTTGGGGATGACGCTGGCCGACGCCTGCGCGACCGGGCGGCCGCGCTCGTCGGCGACCACGGCGTTGGAGACCATGCGCGTGCCGCCGGGGTGCACGCACGTCCCGGTCACCGTGTAGGTCTCGCCCGCCCGGACGCCGCGCAGGTAGTCGACGTTCAGGTTGAGCGTGAGCATCGGCATGAAGTGCTCGCCGGTGCTGCTCGCCGCGAGGCAGACCGCGTTGTCGAGGATCATCGCGATGTAGCCGCCGTGCACGGTGCCGCCGGGGTTGCAGAGCCGCTCACCGGGCGTCCACGCGATGGAGACCCGGCCCGGTTCGGCGGAGGTGATGTCCTGCCCGATGAAGTCGTTGATGTCGGTGAGCTGCGGGAAGCGCCCGTCCGCGATCGCCTGGATCAGCTCGGCGCCCGACAGCGCGTTCCACAGGCCGGCGGCCTCCGGGTGGGCCTCGGCCGGCCGGTGGGCCTGCGGGGTCGCCTCGACGCTCACACCATTCTCCCTGATCACGATGACCCCCGAATGCTATTCGGCGAGCGGGGTGAGGACCGGGTGGCGGCGCTGTGCCCTTCGTCACGGCTCCGGCCGCCGGCACGGGTGCGCGGCGCTATCGTCGGACGCATGGGAGACGGGGACGGCTGGGCCGCCTGCGAGTTGGGGCACACGCACTGGGGGCGGTTCGGCGCCGCGGGTCTGCTGGCCTACCACCGCGAGCCCTCCGGCCAGGTGTGGGTGCTGCTCCAGCAGCGCGCGTGGTGGGGCCTCGGCGGCGGGACGTGGGGCATGTTCGGGGGCGCGCTGCATAGCCATGAGGACGTCGTCTCCGGCGCGCTCCGCGAGACGTCCGAGGAATGCACGCTCGACACGGCGACGGTCACCGTCCACGGGACGGCCGTCGAAGACCACGGCGGCTGGTCCTTCACCTCCATCGTGGGATCGCTGCCCGAGCGCGCGCGGGTGCTGCCCGCGTCGCGGGAGACGCGCAAGGCCGAGTGGGTGCGCGCGGAAGAGGTCACCGACCGCAACCTGTTCGAGCCTTTCGCGCGCTCCTGGCCCCGCCTGCGGAACGCGATGCAGGAGCTCGTCCTCGTCGTGGACGCGGCGAACGTCGTCGGCGCCCGCGCCGACGGCTGGTGGAAGGACAGGGCGGGCGCGAACGCGCGGCTCCGCGACGACCTGAAGCGCCTGGACGGCGGCGTGCACGGCCTGCCGAGCGGCCTGTTCCCCTACGACCGCTGCTACCCGGAGGTCGTGCTCGTCGTCGAGGGCGCGGCGCGCGGCGTCGCCGACGAGCCGGCCGACGGCCTGCGCGTCGTGGCCGCGCCCGGCAGCGGCGACGACGCGATCGTCGACCTCGTCCGGCGGGGCGAGCCGGGGGAGGCCCACCTCGTCGTCACGGCCGACCGGGAGCTGCGCGCCCGCTGCGAGGCGGCGGGCGCCGCCGTCACCGGCCCCCGCTGGCTCCTAGACCGCCTCTAGTCTGTGTTTCAACGGTCCCGGCCCACTTCGCTCGCCTGGCGGCTCGCTACGTGACCGTGCCTGGGCGAACGCGGCATCGCTTCGCGATCTGCCCGGTGCCGCTCGCCTCCGGCTTCGCGGCACCGGGCAGGTCACGCGTTCGCGCGCGTGGCCGAGGCCGCTTCGGGACAGGACCTAGTTCTCCACGCGGTGGCCGGCGTCGCGCAGCGCCTCCGTCGCCTCCTTCGAGCGGTGCTCCGGGACCAGCACGAGGTCGGAGTGGTACGTCGAGGCGACGAAGACGGGCACCCCGGCCTCTGCCAGCGGCCCCACGACCCCGGCGAGCATGCCGGGCGTGTCGAGGCCGTGGGCCGTGTCGCCGTAGAAGCCGACCCACCGCTCCGTCTCGGCGAACGGTGACGCGTCCCGGATCACGGTGAGGCCCTCGGGGGCGCGGATGAGCGCGACCCACTCGTCGTCCTCGGGGAACGTCGCGTGCGGCAAGTGCTCCACCATGAACTGTCCGGGGACGATGTGCAGGCGCATTCCGTCACCCTATTCAGGGACGAGCCACACCGCCCCCAGGGGCGGGACGCGCATCTGCGCGGACGCGGGAAGGCCGTGCCACGGCTCGGGGGTCGCCTCCACGACGCCGAGGTTGCCCACGCCGCTGCCGCCGTAGTCGTAGGCGTCGGTGTTGACGAGTTCGCGCCAGCGGCCCACCTGGGGCAGGCCCACGCGGTAGTTCTCGTGCGGGCTCCCTGAGAAGTTGACGACGCACGCCACGACGGGCTGCTCGCCGCCCTCCCGGGGGGTCCCGTACCGCAGGTAGGACAGGGTGTTGCCGCCCGCGTCGTTGCCGTCGATCCAGCGGAACCCGTCGTGGTCGCTGTCGCGCGTCCACAGCGCGGGCTCGGACCGGTAGGCGTGGTTCAGGTCGCGGACGAGCTTCTGCAGCCCGAGGTGGTTGGCGCCCTCGGCGGCGTTGTCCAGCAGCCACCAGTCCAGCGGGCGCTCCTCCGCCCACTCGGCGCCCTGCCCGAACTCCTGGCCCATGAACAGCAGCTGCTTGCCGGGATGCGACCACATGTAGGCGAGCAGCGCGCGCAGCCCCGCGAACTGTTGCCACGCGTCGCCCGGCATCTTGCTCAGCAGCGAGCCCTTGCCGTGGACGACCTCGTCGTGCGACAGCGGCAGGACGTAGTTCTCGGAGAACGCGTACACCAGCGAGAAGGTGATCTCGTTGTGGTGGTAGTTGCGGAACACCGGCTCGTGGCGCAGGTATTCGAGCGTGTCGTGCATCCACCCCATGTTCCACTTGAACCCGAAACCGAGCCCGCCGAGATGGGTCGGCCGGGTCACCCCGGGCCACGCCGTCGACTCCTCCGCGATCGTCATGATGCCGGGGCTGCGCTTGTAGACCGTCGCGTTCATCTCCTGGAGGAAGGAGATGGCCTCCAGGTTCTCCCGCCCGCCGTAGATGTTGGGCGACCACTCGCCCTCCTTGCGCGAGTAGTCGAGGTACAGCATCGAGGCGACGGCGTCCACGCGCAGGCCGTCGATGTGGAACTCCTCCAGCCAGTACGACGCGTTCGCCACCAGGAAGTTGCGGACCTCGGCGCGCCCGAAGTTGAACACGAGCGTCCCCCAGTCGGGCTGCTCGCCGCGCTTCGGGTCCTCGTGCTCGTAGAGGGGGGTGCCGTCGAACCTGGCCAGCGCCCATTCGTCCTTGGGGAAGTGGGCGGGGACCCAGTCCATGATGACGCCGATACCCGCCTGGTGGAGGCGGTCGATGAGGTACCGGAAGTCGTCGGGGTCGCCGAACCGCGCCGTGGGGGCGTAGTAGGACGTCACCTGGTAGCCCCATGACGGGCCGTAGGGGTGCTCGGTGACCGGCAGCAGCTCCACGTGCGTGAAGCCCATCTCGCTGACGTACTGCGTCAGTTCCTCAGCCAGCTCCCTGTAGCCGAGCCCGGGGCGCCACGACCCGAGGTGCACCTCGTAGGCGCTCATGGGTTCGTGCAGCCAGTCGCGCTCCTTGCGCGAGTCCATCCACGCGCCGTCCTCCCACTCGTAGGAGGAGGTGAAGACGCGGGACGCCGTCGCGGGCGGGCGCTCGGTGGCCTGCGCCATCGGGTCGGCCTTGGCGCGCCACACGCCGTCGGCGCCGAGGATCTCGTACTTGTAGCAGGTGCCGGCGCCGACGCCCGGGACGAACAGCTCCCAGACGCCGGTGGAGCCGAGCGACCGCATCGGGTGCGCGCGGCCGTCCCAGTGGTTGAAGTCGCCGACCACGCGCACGCCCCGCGCCGTGGGGGCCCACACCGCGAAGCCCGTCCCGGTCACGGTGCCGAACGCGGAGGCGTAGGAGCGGACGCGGGCGCCGAGCGCGCGCCACAGCTCCTCGTGCCGGCCCTCGCCGATCAGGTGCAGGTCGAGTTCGCCGAGCGTCGGGAGGTGCCGGTAGGGGTCGTCCTGGATCGACTCGGCGCCGTCCCCGTAGGTGACGGCGAGCCGGTAGTCGGGGACGGCGAGGGGCGCCCGCTCCTCTCCGGTGCCCGCGAGGGAGGCCCCGGCGGGCAGCGTTCCGGAGAACAGTCCCTGGTGGAAGTGCCGGAGCGGGTGCCGGTCGCCGTTCGGAAGGACGACCTCGACCTTCTCGGCGAGCGGGCGCAACGCCCGCACCGTCACCCCGTCCCGGCCGGGATGCGCCCCGAGGACGCCGTGCGGATCATGGTGGTCGCCGCCGACGAGTCGATCGATCTCCGCGCGCGTCACCCGTGCCATGACGTCATGGCCTCCCGTCACTGAGCCGTTTTACCCATTGAGGGTGCCCCGAGAAGCGGCGCTCTCACATGAGCGGCCCACCTGTTTTCGCGGGCTGCGCCTCACGTGCGGGAGTCGGCCGCGAGACGGCCGCCGTCCGCCCGGGGGAGCGGTTCGTGTGCGAGTGTTGCGGCCGCACGGACGGCACGACTCTTCGTCGTGGGGTCGCGCCGAATGCGCCGTCCGTGCGGCCACGTCTACCTCGCCCCAGGGGTGACCCCGACCCCACCGCCCAGGGCCTCATTCCTGTGTCACCTGAGCGACACAGGTACCTTCCGTACCGGAATGTCCCAGCCCGGCCCGCCCCCGCACGCGGGCCGGGCGGCCCCGCCTCCCCTGCCTCGCGTCACCGGTCTCCGGCCTCCCCCCGCGTCTGGTCGAGCAGCATCCGGCGGAGTCCCTCCGAGTCGTCCGCGGCCACCGTCATCGCACATCCCGCCTGGAGTTGGGCGTCGGTGAGGTCGCCGCTGCGGGTCGCGTACCAGCGTCCCGCGTCGCTGCGCCACACCTGCCAACCCGGAAACTCGCCCTCGATGGCCGCCTTCAGATCCTCGAAGTCGCCCATCAAGGTCGTCCCTTCCCCGGGGCCGCGCTTCTGTATACAAAAGTCTTACTCGGCCTGAGAGGTGTCAAGCTGTCCGTAAGCGGACCGTGCCCCCGCGGATAGCGCCCGGAAGGTATGGATGACAGGAGGGACGCGCAGGATCGAACGCGGCGTCGAACGCTGTCCGAATGCCGCGGCAGGCCGTGGTCCGGGGGGTGCGCCCGAGGAGAGGGAGGTGACGCCGGTGCCGGAGCGTCCCGCCTACCTGCGCATCGCCGACACCCTGCGAGAGGGGATCCGGGACGGCAGCCTTCCCCCGGGGACGCGGCTGCCGACCATCGCCGAGCTCTGCGACGCCCACGCCGTCTCGGAGATCGTCGTGCGGCAGGCCGTCGCGCTGCTGCGCGGGGAAGGGCTGGTGGAGACCCGCCGCGGCGGCGGCACGCTCGTGCGGGTCGTCCCGCCGGCGCGCCGCGTGGCGATGGAGCGCTACCGCGTGGTGACCGAGCCGATGGCGGTGCCCGAGACCACGTTCACCCGCGACCAGCGGATCAGCTGGGAGGAGTACCGGCTCGACAGGGAGTTCTCCCGCGTCCGGGCCGACGACGACCTGGGCGCGCTGTTCGAGCTGCCGTCCGGCACCGAGCTGCTGCGCCGCCGGTTCGTCTTCTACGCGCGCGACGAGCCGCAGCAGATCTCGGTGAACTACCTGCCGTGGGACGTGGTCGGCGGCACGCCCGTCGCCGACCCGGCGCGCGAGCCGTGGCCCGGCGGGACGCTCGCGCAGCTGGTCTACCTCGGGCACCCGCCCACGCGCGTCGAGGAGGCCGTCCGCTCGCGCATGCCGACCCCGGAGGAGGCCGAGACCCTGAACATGACGGGCGGGGTGCCGGTGCTCGCCATCACCCGCAGGATGCTGACGCGCGCCGGCGTCATGGAGGTCTGCCGCGACATCGTGCTGCCCGCCGACCGGGTCGTCCTCGACTACTCCATCGACCTGTGACCCGCCGGTCAGCCCGCGAGCCGGGCCAGGGAGCGCAGCGGGACGGGCAGCCAGGACGGCCGGTTGCTCGCCTCGTACCGGATCTCGTAGACCGCCTTGTCGAACTCGAACGCCCGGACCAGGGCCGCGTGCGCCTCCGGATCGGGCCCGCCCGCGGCCGCGTAGCCGGCGCAGAACGCCGCCCGGTTCCGCTCGGCCCACGCCTGGGCGCGCAGCTCCAGCGCGTCCGCCGTGCGCGGCGGCAGGTCCGCGTCCCGGACCAGCAGGAACCGCGCGGCGTACTCGAACGAGCGGAGCATCCCGGCGACGTCGCGCAGCGGGTGCGCGGGCGCCCGGCGCTCGGCGGGCGAGCGGGCCGGCTCGCCCTCGAAGTCGAGCAGCGTCCACCCGGAGTCGGTCCGCAGGACCTGCCCGAGGTGGTAGTCGCCGTGCACGCGCTGGAACGGCAGCGGGACCGCCTCCGCGGAGACCCGGTCGAACACCTCGCGGATCGCGGGGGCGTACGGGCGCAGCTGCGGGACGGCCGCGGCGACCTGGTCGAGCTGCTCGTGCATCCCGAAGACGATCCTGCGCATCAGCTCGGGCGGCGCCTGCGTCACGCCGAACGCGGCGGCGAGGTCGCGGTGCACCTCGGCGGTGGCCGCGCCGAGCCGCTCGGCCTCGGCGGCGAAGTCGCCGCCCGCCGCCCCCGGGTCGTCGGCGCCGCCCTCGGACGGCGGTCCCGGCGGCGCCGGCTGCGCGAACCAGTCGCGCACGCTGGTGAGCGCGAGCTGCCAGCCGTCGGTCGCGGTGCGCAGGAACTCCGACAGCAGCGCGAGCGTGACCGGCTCGTCCCAGCCGGGGTCCGCGCCGCCCTCCGGGGCGGCCGCGGCCCCCAGCGCGCCCGGCTCCAGCTCGATCCAGCCGTGCACGCTCGGGACGTGCTCGCAGCCCCGCCGGGAGAGCGCGAGGTTGACCTCCAGGTCGGGGCTGACGCCGGGGGACAGGCGGCGGAACAGCTTGCAGATGTAGGCGTCGCCGAAGATCAGTGAGGTGTTGCTCTGCTCGGCCCCGATCGGCGTGCCCTCCACGTCCGTGCGGATGCCGGTGCCGGGGGCGCGGCAGAAGGTCAGCGGCCCGACCGTCCGGTCGTCCGCCATGAGGGCGAGCAGCGGTCGCGTCAGCTCCGTGTCGTGCGCGGCGTCGTAGACGTATCCGGTGATCCCCTGCTCCGGGTCCTCCAGCCGGCCGATCGCGACGGACGCCAGATGGCCGGGCAGCTCACGGCGGACGCCGAGGAGAAGCTGGTAGTGGTCGGTGGCGCCGTCCTGGCGGACGTCGAGGATGAGGTGGTGCAGGGCGGGGTCGCCGGGGTGGAGTTCGGTGGCGGTGCCGATGGCGAGGTCGTGGATGGGGCCGTCCTTGCCGCCGAACCAGCGCTGCCTGGGCAGCCAGCCGGACAGGAGCCGGACGAGGGAGTCGCCGGTCGGCAGGTCGGACGGCTCCACGGTCACATCACTCCCTCGCCCTGCTCCCGCTCGTCCGGCGGCGGCGGGAGCAGGAACCAGTAGAAGCCGTGGCCGGGCAGGGTCAGCAGGTAGGGCAGGTCGCCGATGGCGGGGAACTGGACGCCGCCCATGCACTCGATCGGCGACGAGCCCCGGAAGCGCCGCAGGTCCAGTTCGACCGGCTGGGGGAACCTGGACAGGTTGTTCACGCAGAGGACCGTGTTCGTGCCGCCCCACTGGTTGGCGTCCCCACCGTTGATCTCGCGGGTGAAGGCCAGGACGGAGGGGTTGGAGGCGGACAGTTCGACGTAGGAGCCGACGCCGAAGACGGGGTGGCGCTGGCGGATCTCGATCATTTTGCGGGTCCAGTGGAGCAGGGATCCGGGGTTGTTGGTCTGGGCTTCGACGTTGACGGCCTGGTAGCCGTAGATGGGGTCCATGATGACCGGCAGGTACAGGCGTGCGGGGTCGCAGGTGGAGAAGCCGGCGTTGCGGTCGGGGGTCCATTGCATGGGGGTGCGGACGGCGTCGCGGTCGCCGAGCCAGATGTTGTCGCCCATGCCGATCTCGTCGCCGTAGTACAGGACGGGGGAGCCTGGCAGGGACAGCAGGAGTGCGGTGAACAGTTCGAGTTGGTTGCGGTCGTTGTCGAGCAGGGGGGCCAGGCGTCGGCGGATGCCGATGTTGGCTTTCATGCGGGGGTCTTTGGCGTATTCGGTGTACATGTAGTCGCGTTCTTCGTCGGTGACCATCTCCAGGGTGAGTTCGTCGTGGTTGCGCAGGAAGATGCCCCATTGGCAGTTGTCGGGGATCTTGGGGGTCTGGGCCATGATCTCGGAGATGGGGTAGCGCTGCTCGCGGCGCACGGCCATGAAGATGCGGGGCATGACGGGGAAGTGGAAGGCCATGTGGCATTCGTCGCCGCCGGCGGCGGGGTCGCCGAAGTACTCCACGACGTCGGCGGGCCATTGGTTGGCCTCGGCGAGCAGGACGCGGTCGGGGTAGAGGCGGTCGACCTCGGCGCGGACCCGTTTGAGGTAGGCGTGGGTTTCGGGGAGGTTCTCGCAGTTGGTGCCTTCGCGGGCGTACAGGTAGGGGACGGCGTCCAGGCGGAATCCGTCGATGCCCAGGTCGAGCCAGAACCGCAGGTTCTCCAGCATGGCGTCCTGGACGTCGGGGTTGTCGTAGTTGAGGTCGGGCTGGTGGGAGAAGAAGCGGTGCCAGTAGTACTGGCCGCGGACGGGGTCGTAGGTCCAGTTGGAGGACTCGGTGTCGACGAAGATGATCCGGGCGTCGGGGTAGCCGGTGTCGTCGTCGGCCCACATGTAGAAGTCCCCGAACGGCCCTTGGGGGTCGGTCCGCGACGCCTGGAACCAGGGGTGCTGGTCGGAGGTGTGGTTCATCACCAGATCCGCGATCACCCGGATGCCGCGCGCATGGGCTTGTTCGATGAGTTCCACGAAATCGCCCAGCTCCCCGAAGTCGGGCAGGATCTTCGTGTACTCGGCGATGTCGTAGCCGCCGTCTTTGAGCGGTGACTGGTAGATGGGCAGCAGCCACAGGCAGTCGATGCCCAGCCACTGCAGATGGTCCAGCTTGGAGATCAGCCCGCGCAGATCCCCGTACCCGTCGTCGTTGGAATCGGCGAACCCCCGGACCGACACCTCGTAGAACACCGCCGTCTTGAACCAGTGCGGGTCTCGCGGGGTCTCCGGGTCGAACGCGTCCGGTACGGGTTCGGAGGGCGCCGGAACGGCGTCCGACGGTATCTCGCTGAGGGGCTCTTCCCGGGGCACCGGGCCAGGAGGGGGCTCCGGCAGGCCGGCCGGGGACTGGGGCTCGTGGGGTCCGCTCAACTCTCGCTGCTCCCGAACGTCAGGACGTGTGCGGGTCGTACGCGGGGATCGAGGTAGACGTAGTTCGATCCCCGCCAGGTGTAGGTGGTGCCGTCGAGTTGGTCTGTGACGGTGTGGGGGTGGTCGGGGTCGTCGGGGAGGCCGAGGGCGGGGAGGTCGAGGTGGACGGTGGCTTCGCGGGGTTGGTGGGGGTTGAGGTTGACGATGGTGAGGACGGTGTCGTCGAGGTGGCGTTTGGAGAAGGCGAGCAGTTCGGGTTGGTCGATGTGGTGGAAGTGCAAATTGCGGAGTTGCTGGAGGGCGGGGTGGGTGTTGCGCAGGGTGTTGAGGGTGGTGATCAGGGGGGCGATGGTGGTGCCGGCGCGGTCGGCGGCTTCCCAGTCGCGGGGGCGGTACTGGTATTTCTCGGAGTCGCGGTATTCCTCGCTGCCGGGGCGCACGGGGGTGTTCTCGCACAGTTCGTAGCCGGAGTAGATGCCCCAGGTGGGGGAGAGCAGCGCGGCGAGGATCGCGCGGATCTCAAAAGCGGCGCGGCCGCCGTGCTGGAGGTATTCGTTGAGGATGTCGGGGGTGTTGGCGAAGAAGTTGGGGCGCATGTAGTGGGCGGCGGGCCCGGTGAGTTCGGTGAGGTATTCGGTGAGTTCGTCGGCGTTGTTGCGCCAGGTGAAGTAGGTGTAGGACTGGTGGAATCCGATCTTGCCCAGGGTGTGCATCATGGCGGGGCGGGTGAAGGCCTCGGCCAGGAACAGCACGTCGGGGTCGGTGGTGTGGATGTCGGCCAGTAGCCGTTCCCAGAACGCGACGGGTTTGGTGTGGGGGTTGTCGACGCGGAAGATCCGCACGCCGTGGTTCATCCAGTGGTGGATGAGGTCTTTGACGGCGTGGTAGAGGCCTTCGGGGTCGTTGTCGAAGTTGAGGGGGTAGATGTCCTGGTATTTCTTGGGCGGGTTCTCGGCGTAGGCGATGGTGCCGTCGGCGCGGGTGGTGAACCATTGGGGGTGCTCGCGGACCCAGGGGTGGTCGGGGGAGCATTGCAGGGCCAGGTCCAGGGCGACTTCCAGGCCGCAGTTGCCGGCGTGTTCGACGAAGGCGTCGAAGTCGGCCAGGGTGCCAAGGTCGGGGTGTACGGCGTCGTGGCCGCCGTCGGGTGAGCCGATGGCCCAGGGGGAGCCGGGGTCGTAGGGGCCGGCGTCCAGGGTGTTGTTGGGTCCTTTGCGGTGCGCGGTGCCGATGGGGTGGATGGGCGGCAGGTAGACCACGTCGAAGCCCATGTCGGCGATCGCGGGCAGCCGCTTGGTCGCGGTGCGGAACGTTCCCGAGATCGGCCCGCGGCGTCCCAGGGGGTCGAAGGTGGCGCCCTCGGAGCGGGGGAAGAACTCATACCAGGACCCGAACAGGGCCCGCTGCCGGTGCACCACCAGCGGGAACCACTCACTCACCGTCAACAGATCCCGCAACGGAAAACGCTCCAGGACGTCCTCGACGTCGGGATCGGCGACGGCCTCCATCCGGTCGGTGACCGGGACGGTCTCGTCCCCGAGCCGCTTGGCCAGCCGCTCCAGGGTCGGGCGGTCCTTGCCGGGGACGGCCTTCGCCGCGCGGGCGAACAGCAGCGCCCCCTCGGCGAGCATGAGCTCGACGTCCTGCCCCCGCGGAACCTTGATCTCCGCGTCGTGCCGCCAGTGCGCGATCGGGTCGCCCCAGGCCTCCACCCGGAACGACCACGTCCCCATCTCCGTGGGCGTCACCTGCGCCGCCCACCGGTCCAGCCCTACGCCGACCTCGCCCATCCGCTGCGGCGCCAGCTCCTCACCCTCCGGCGTCCGCAGCACCACCGCCGCGCCCAGCCGCTCGTGCCCCTCCCGGAACACCGTCGCCGACACCTCGACGGTCTCACCCACCACCGCCTTCGCCGGCCACCGGCCGCACCCCACCACCGGCTCGACGTTGACGATCGGAATGCGACCAAGCCTCGGAATGCCGGGCATGCTGGACGTTCCGGACTCGACGTGCATGTGCCATCTCCTACCCGTGCGAGACTTCCGAAACGTCTTCTGCCCGGGAAGGGCCGGTTACCGTCCTGGTTTTTTGGACAACTTTGTGCGATGGATCGACCGCGCTGGGTAGTACTCGCGCAAGTGCCCTGCACAGGGCCCGCGCGAGGCGGTCACCGGGTGGGCCGCGCCGTCGGGGAGACCGGCGGATCGGCCGGTGTGATCTTGCCGGAGGCGTCCACGCATCTGCTGAACCCGCCCACCACCAGCGTCCCGTCGCCGGTGGTGCCGCTGAGCAGGATCTCCAGGTACATGCCCCGCCGGACGGCGACGAGCTTGCCCGAGTCGTCGCCGAGGGCCCAGCCGCCCAGCCGGAGCCGGTCCTTCAGCGCGGTGTCCCGCCCGGCCGCCCCGTCCGGCCCGCGGTATTCCAGACGCACCGAATACTCCCAGTTGAGGACGGCGGGCGCGCGCCGCGGATCGTCCGGGTCGTGGAAGCGGCACTGGTGCTCGTGGTCGCGCAGCACCGTCCGGCCCGTGCGCCCCTCGGCCGGGACGGCGCCCGTCAGGGCGTCGACGGCGGTCCGCACCGCCGCCGCCTGCCGGTTGAGCAGCGGACGCTTCGCACCGGGGAACGGGCTCGGCGGCAGGTCCGGGGACGCGACGAGGTTCCCGCACGACGCGGCGGCCAGCGCCAGCAGAACGGTCGACGCGGACGCCGCGGCCCGCCGGACACCCCGATGGTCGGTGCGCACCGGCCCTCCTTCCCCCGCTCCGCGCCGCGCGGAGCATCAGTGGTCGGCGGCTTTGACGGCGCCATGACCTGGTGCGATCGCATCTGGCCGACCCCGGCCAGCGGGGAGCCGGTCTGCGGAGGGTCGAGTTCGGGCAAACGGTCGGTCGGGGGTGTTCGGCCACGCCCTGGTGACGACCGGCCGCGGCAACGCGAAAACCCTTGCGGCGACGGGGCTCCGGGGGCCCGCGCGGCCACCGGGACGACCGGTCCGCGAGGTGACGGTGTGGTCCCCGCCGTCGCGCACATGCCCCCGAAGCGCATAGCGTGGCGTTGCGTGAAGGCAATCCGACGTTTCACGGTACGCACCGTCCTGCCCGAGCCCCTCAGGCAGCTCGAGGAGCTGGTCCTCAACCTGCGCTGGTCGTGGCACCACGAGACGCTCGACCTCTTCCGCGACGTGGATCCGGCGCTCTGGAAGGCCGTCCACCACGATCCCGTCCGGCTGCTCGGCGAGGTCGCCCCCGAGCGGCTGGCCCGGCTGGCGGAGGACCGCCGTTTCCTGCGGCGCCTCCAGGACACCGCCGAAGACCTGCACGATTACCTGACGGCCCCGCGCTGGTACCAGTCGCGGTCGGGCGACTCGCCCACGGGCATCGCCTACTTCTCGCCCGAGTACGGGATCACCGCCGCGCTGCCGCAGTACTCCGGAGGCCTCGGCATCCTCGCGGGCGACCACCTGAAGACCGCGAGCGACCTCGGCGTCCCCATCGTCGGGGTGGGACTCCTCTACCGGCACGGCTACTTCTCCCAGTCGCTGTCGCCGGACGGCTGGCAGCTCGAGCGCTACCCCCCGATCGACCCCAACGGCCTCCCCCTGACGCTCCTGCGCGAACGCGACGGGACGCCGGTCCGCGTCGTCATCGGCCTCCCCAAGGGCGGCGGCCTGCACGCGCAGGTCTGGGTGGCGCGGGTCGGCCGCGTCCCGCAGCTTCTCCTCGACTCCGACGTCGAGGAGAACGACCAGGCGGCGCGCGACGTCACCGACCGGCTGTACGGCGGCGGCGGCGACCACCGGCTCCTCCAGGAGATGCTGCTCGGCATCGGCGGCGTGCGGGCGATCCGCGCGTACTGCCGCATCACCGGGCACCCGGCACCGGAGGTGTTCCACACCAACGAGGGCCACGCCGGCTTCCTCGGCCTGGAGCGCATCCGCGAGCTGGCGAAGGAGGAGGGGCTGGGCTTCGACGAGGCCCTGGAGGCGGTCCGGGCGGGCACGGTGTTCACCACCCACACGCCCGTCCCGGCCGGCATCGACCGGTTCCCCCTCGACCTCATCGCCCGCTACTTCGGCGGCTCGAACGAGGAGGAGCAGGTCCCCGTCGAGCGGATCCTCGCGCTCGGTGCCGAGGACTACCCCGGCGGCGACCGCACCGTGTTCAACATGGCCGTGATGGGGATGCGGCTGGCGCAGCGCGTGAACGGCGTCAGCAGGCTGCACGGCGAGGTCAGCCGGGAGATGTTCGGCGGGCTCTGGGGCGGGTTCGACACCGCCGAGGTCCCCATCGGGTCCATCACCAACGGCGTGCACGCCGGCACCTGGGTCGCCCGCGAGGTGCTGGAGTTCACCGCCCGGGAGCTCCCGGCGGTGATGGAGTCCGGGCGCGGCTGGGAGGCGGTGCGGGACGTCCCCGAGCCGGAGGTCTGGCGCATGCGCAACCTGCTGCGCCGCCGCCTCGTGACCGACGCGCGCCGCCGGCTGCGCGAGTCGTGGCGCCAGCGCGGCGCCAGCGAGGCCGAGACCTCCTGGATCGACGACGCCCTCGACCCCGACGTCCTGACGATCGGGTTCGCGCGGCGCGTCCCGTCCTACAAGCGGCTCACGCTCATGATGAGCGACCCCGACCGGCTCCGCTCGATCCTGCTGGACCCCGACCGCCCCGTGCAGATCGTCATCGCCGGGAAGGCGCACCCGGCCGACGAGGGCGGCAAGCGGCTCATCCAGGAGATCGTGCGCTTCACCGGGGCCGAGGACGTCCGGCACCGGATCGTGTTCCTGCCCGACTACGACATGGCGCTCGGTCAGCTCATGGTGCAGGGCTGCGACGTGTGGATGAACAACCCGCTCCGCCCGCTGGAGGCGTGCGGCACGTCCGGGATGAAGGCGGCGCTGAACGGCGGGCTGAACCTGTCGATCCGCGACGGCTGGTGGGACGAGTGGTACGACGGCCAGAACGGCTGGGCGATCCCGTCCGCCGACGGCCTCGCCAGCCCCGACCGGCGCGACGAGCTCGAGGCCGCGGCCCTGTACGAGCTGATCGAGGACCACGTGTCCGTCACGTTCTACGACCGGGACTCGGCCGGGTTGCCGCGCCGGTGGCTGGAGATGGTCAAGCACACCATCGCCACCGTCGGCCCGAAGGTCCTCGCGTCCCGGATGCTGCGCGACTACGTCGACGAGCTGTACACCCCGGCCGCGGTGTCGGAGCGCTCCATGGTCGCCGACAAGTTCGCGGGCGCCCGCGAGCTGGCGGCCTGGAAGCGGCAGGTCCGCGGCGCGTGGCCGCGGGTCGCCGTCGAGCACGTCGAGTCCAAGGGGGAGGACAGCCCGCAGGTCGGCGCGCGGCTGGCGGTCCGCGTCGTGGTCGACCTCGGCGGGCTCGCCCCCGAGGACGTCGCCGTCGAGGTCGCCTACGGCCGGGTGGACGACGCCGACGCCCTCGTCGAACCGTCCTACCTGGAGCTGGCGGACGGCGGTCCGGCGGAGAACGGGCGGCGCCGCTACACCGGCGAGGTCCCGCTCGGGCGCAGCGGCGCCTTCGGCTACAGCGTGCGGGTGGTGCCGAACCATCCGCTGCTGCCCGGACGGACCGAGATGGGCCTCGTCGCGCTGCCCCCCGCGCCGCAGGGCATGACCAACGGCGACCTGCGCTAGCCGTGTTTCAAAGTCCCGGCCCACTCCGCTCGCCTGGCGGCTGTGTTTACAACAGTCCCGGCCCACTCCGCTCGCCTGGCGGCTCGCTACGTGACCGTGCCTGGGCGAACGCGGCATCGCTTCGCGATCTGCCCGGCGCCGCTCGCCTCCGGCTCCGCGGCGCCGGGCAGGTCACGCGTTCGCGCGCGTGGTTGCGGCCACTTCTCGACAGGCCTTAGCCGCCCTTCCCCTCGCCGTCGGCGGGCGGCGGACCTAGCGTCCGCCAGGCCGCGACGGCGAGGGGGAGCGGCGGCGCAGCGGGCATGCGAGTGGGCGGATCCTGGCAGGATGGGCATGTGCGACTTGTTGACCGGCGCGAGCGGCCGATCCCGTGGCTGCCGGCCGGGCGCACCGCGGACGCCGCGCTGGCCGCCGGGTTCTTCGCCGTCCTGACCGCGATGACCCTCATGTCGGTCCACACGGGCCCGCCCGCGCGGATGCACTTCTACAGCTGGGCGCTGCTCGCCGTCGCGTGCGGGGCGCTGTACTTCCGCCGGAGCCGGCCGGTCGCGGTCGCCGCCGTCACGCTGGCCGCCTGCGCCGTCTACTACCCGGTCACCGAGCCGGACGGCCCGGCCGTGCTCACGTTCGTCGTCGCGCTCTACACGGCGGCGGCCGAGGGGCACCTCACCGCGGCCGTCGTCCTCGCCGGTCTCTCGGTCGCCGGGACGGTGGCCGCCGACCGCCGCGACGACGTCAACCACCTCGCCGACGCGGCCGGCTTCCTGCTCGTCGGGTGGTTCGTCGCCGTCGTCGCCATCGGCGGCGTCGTCCGCAACCGCCGCGCCTACCTGCGCGAGGCGGAGGAGCGCGCCCGGGTCGCCGAGCGCGGCCGCGAGGCCGAGGCCCGCCGCCGCGCCATCGAGGAGCGGCTGCGCATCGCCCGCGAGCTGCACGACGTCCTCGGGCACAACATCTCGCTCATCAACGTGCAGGCCACCGCCGCGCTGCACGGGCTGCGCCGCGAGCCGGAACGCGCCGAGGACGCGCTCACCGCGATCAAGCAGGCCAGCAAGGACGTGCTGCGGGAGATGCGCGCCACCCTCGGAGTCCTGCGCCAGGTCGACGAGGCCGCCCCGGTCGCGCCCGCCCCCGGCCTCGCCCGGCTGGAGGAGCTGACCCGGGGCATCGCCGCCGCCGGCCTCGAGATCCGCACCGAGGTCGAGGGGGAGCCGCGCCCGCTGCCCGCCGAGGCCGACCTCGCCGCGTACCGGATCGTCCAGGAGGCGCTCACGAACGTGACCCGGCACTCCAGGGCGGCGTGCGCCGCCGTCCTCATCCGCTACGGCGCCGAACACGTGCTCGTCAGCGTCGAGGACGACGGAGCGCCCGGATCGGCCCCGCCGTCGGCGGACGGCAGCGGCATCCGCGGCATGCGGGAGCGCGCCGAGGCGCTCGGCGGCGACCTCGAGGCCGGGCCCGGACCGGACGGCGGCTTCACCGTCCGCGCCCGCCTGCCGTTCTGAGCCGCCCGGCTACACGACCTTGGATCTCGGCGCGCGGGCCGCGGCCACCTGCGACCAGTAGCGGGCCGCGCCGGGACCGCCGAAAGCGCCGCGGGGCCTGCGGATCGGGATCATGCCGGTGCGGGGCGCGCCGCCCGCCGGCGCCACGGGCCGCCCCCGGTCGACGACGCCGACGCGGTCGGCCCGGCGGGCCTCGGCCGCGTCGCGCGTGGTGAGCAGGACGGTCGTGCCGGCCGCGGCGATCCGGCGCAGCGTCGCCCAGATCTGGCGGCTCGTTCCGCTGTCCAGGCCGGAGGCGGGCTCGTCCAGGAACAGCACGTCCGAGCGGTCCAGCAGCGCCAGCGACAGGTCGAGCCGCCGCCTCTGCCCCGCCGTCAGCCGCTCGAACCGCACCCCCGCGGCGGCCTCCAGCCCGGTCAGGGCCAGCGCCTCCCCGGCGGTCAGCGGATCCAGCGTCCAGCGGTGCCGGCCCTCGACGATCTCGGAGACGGTGAGGCCGGGGAACAGCCCCTCGTCCCGCCACACCGCGGCGATCCGCAATCCGTCCCTCGCCGCGTACGGGTCGGCGCCGAGGATCCGCACCGTTCCGCCGCAGGGGCGGCGCAGCCCCGCCAGCGCCTCCAGCAGCAGGGTCTTGCCCGACCCCTGGTGGCCGAGCAGCGCGTAGACCTCGCCCCCGGGGACCGCGAACGAGAAGTCGCCGACCGTCCGGGCGCCGCAGCGGACGCGCAGCTCCCGCGCCTCCACGACGATTCCGCTCATGCCCCGTCGCTCCCCCCCGTGAGGGGCGGGCCCCGGCCCTCCCGGAGCGCCCGCCTGGCAGGAGGCTACGGAGCGTACTCGCCGGTAGGCCGCCGGGACGGGCCCGCGTTCGCATTCCGTAAGATCATCCGCGACCCGGCGGGCGCCCGCGGATCAGTCGTCGTCCTGGGCGGCGAGCGCCTCGTACGCGGGCGCCAGGACGTCCGGCAGCGCGCGGCGGCGGACCCGGACCGGCGGGGGCGTGGCGACCTGGAGCACGAACCCCGGCGGGACCGGCGGCGCGGGCGGGCGCTCCCGGAGCCGGGCCAGGCCGGTCGGCGGCGTCCAGAACCCCTCGGCGCCGAGGGGCTCGTCCTCCATCTCCAGCGGGTCGGGCTCGGTCGCGGTGGCGCGCCGGAGCGCGCCGAGGAGCTGGTCGCGCCGCCGGCCGTTCCAGTGGAGGATGAGGAACGGGTCGTCGTCGAACGCCTCCGCCAGCAGGTACAGGACGGCGGCCGCGTGCTTGCACGGATCGCCCCAGTCGGGGCAGTCGCACATCAGGTGCAGGTCGGACGCCGCGCCGGGGAACAGCGACAGCCCCAGCTCGGCGAACACCCACTCGATCTCCGGCGGCATCTCCCCGGCCAGCAGCCGGGCCCGGAACAGCGCACGGGACGCGAGCTCCGCCTCAACCGCGCGCCAGCCGTCCTCGTCGATCGCCTCGATCCCGAGCGCCACCTCGTACGGCTCCGGCGCCGAGCCCCGCACCTTCGCGGTCACCTCGTACGCCTCCACCCGGAGGTCGAAGACGTTGCCCTTGCGGGCATAGGTGCGGCCCCGCTGGAGCCGGCCGGCGTCGGCGAACGACTCGACCAGGTCGATGAAGCGCCGCGACCACCACTGCGCGCCGATCGACCCCCGCTTGTTGCGCGCCCTGATGCCCTCGTCCGCCGGCCGCTCGTCCATCAGTCGCTCACCGCCTCCGGCGAAAGCCGCAGGACGTCGCGCAGCTCGGCGACCGACAGCTCGGTCAGCCAGTCCTCGCCGGTGCCGACGATCGACTCGGCCAGCGCCTTCTTGCGCTCGATCATCTCGTCGACGCGCTCCTCCATCGTCCCGACGCAGATGAACTTGCGGACCTGGACGTCGCGGGTCTGCCCGATGCGGAACGCCCGGTCGGTGGCCTGGTCCTCGACGGCCGGGTTCCACCAGCGGTCGACGTGCACGACGTGGTTGGCCGCGGTCAGCGTCAGGCCCGTCCCGGCGGCCTTGAGCGACAGCAGGAAGACCGAGGGCTCGGCATCCGCCTGGAACCGCTGGACGAGGTCGTCGCGCGCCTGCTTGGACGTCCCGCCGTGCAGCCACAGCACCGGGCGTTCGAGCCGCGCCGCCAGGTAGGGCTGGAGCATCGACCCGAACTCGGCGTACTGGGTGAAGACGAGCGCCTTCTCGCCCTGCTCCATGACCTCGGCGCAGATCTCCTCCAGCCGTTCGAGCTTGCCCGACCGGCCGGGCAGGCGCGAGCCGTCCTTCAGCAGCTGGGCCGGGTGGTTGCAGACCTGCTTGAGCTTGGCCATCGTCGCGAGCACCAGGCCGCGCCGCTTGGCCTCCTCCGCCTCGGCGATCTGCTGGAGCATGTCGTCGACCGTCGCCCGGTAGAGCGAGGCCTGCTCGGTCGTCAGGTTGCAGTAGACCTTGATCTCCTGCTTGTCCGGCAGGTCCGAGATGATCGACCGGTCGGTCTTGAGGCGGCGCAGGACGAACGGCTGCGTCGCCCGCTTGAGCGCCAGCGCCGCCTGCTCGTCGCCCTCCCGCTCGATCGGGATCGCGAACCGCCGCCGGAACGCGCCGCGCGGCCCGAGCAGCCCCGGGTTCGCGAACTCCATGATCGACCACAGCTCGGTCAGGTGGTTCTCCACCGGCGTGCCGGTGAGCGCGATGCGGCTGCGCGCCGGGATGCTGCGCACCGCCCTGGCCTGCCGCGTCCCGCTGTTCTTGAGCGCCTGCGCCTCGTCGCAGACGACCCGCTCCCACGCGATCGCCGCGAGCGTCTCCGCGTCGCGCGCCGCCGTCCCGTAGGTGGTGAGCACGAGATCGGCTCCCGCCACCGCCTCGGCGAGCTCCTCGCCCCGGTGCCGCCCCGTCCCATGGTGGACCTGCACCCGCAGCTTGGGCGTGAACCGCGCCGCCTCCCGCTGCCAGTTCCCCACCAGCGACATGGGAACGATCGCGAGCGTCGGCGGCGGAGTCGCGCCGTCTTTTCGTTCGTGAATAAGCAGTGAAAGTACCGAAATCGTCTTCCCGAGGCCCATGTCGTCCGCGAAAAGGGCACCGAGACCGAGGTCGTTCATGAACGTCAGCCAGGCGAGCCCGCGCTCCTGGTACGGCCGCAGCTCGGCGTTCAGGTCGTCGGGGGTGCGCATGGGGGTGAGGCGGCGGTCGGCCTCGCCGGAGAGGAGGTCGCCCAGAGCGCCGGTGGCGTCGACCTCGGTCAGGGGGAGGGCGTCGTCGCCCGCGTGCACGATCGCGCGGATCGCCTCCGCGGCGGACATGCGGCCGCGGCGCGGGTGGCGCAGGAAGTCGAGGGCCGCCTCCAACTGCCGCTCGTCGAGCTCCACCCACTGGCCGCGCAGCCGGACGAGCGGCGTCTTCAGCCGGGCCAGCTCCTCCAGCTCGGCCTCGTCGATGCTCTCGTCGCCGATGGCGAGGTCCCAGCGGAAGTCGACCATCGACTTCAGGTCGAAGCCCGAGGGGGCGGCCGACCCCGAGGAGGCCTCCGGGTCCTCGCTGCGGGCGGTGAGCTTCATGCCGAGCTTCGCCTTGCCCGCCCACTGGGGGAGCAGGACGCCGAACCCCGCGGCGGCGAGCATGGGGGCCGCCTGGCGGAGGAAGCGGAACGCGCCCGCCGTGTCGAGGACGAGCTCGGACGGGGTGGGCCCGTCGAGGGCGGGCGCCAGCTCGGGGTAGAGGCGCAGGGCGCGGCCGAGGCCGGCGAGGAGCGTCTCCTCCGCCTGCGGGATCGAGGTGGCCTCCCCGTCCCAGACCATCGCGGCGGGGACGTAGAGGCTCGGGTCGTCCGTGCCCTGGAGGGCGAACTCCAGCCGCCACGACTCGTCGTCCCGCGGACGAGGTTCCGGAGCGTCACCGCGCTCCTCGAACTCCTCGGCGCCCGGTTCGGCGAGCCGGAGGCAGACGCGCAGCGGGCCGGACGGGCGGCGCGCCGCGGCGGCCCACGCGTCCAGCTCGGCGATCAGGTCGTCGGGGTCGTCGCGGGGCTCGCGGGCGACCTCGGCGGACGGGCCGGTCAGCGCCATCACCCAGCGCTCGGCGAGCGGCAGCCGGTCGGGCTCCTTGCGCCGCGACACCAGGAGCGGATGCGGCACGACGCCCCGCACCGCCGTGTCGACCAGGGCCGACAGCGCCTCGCGCAGGACCTCGGCGGCCGGGCGCCCGCCATCGGCGGCGCGGCAGGCGGCGGGCATGGCGCGGGCCAGCGCGCGGAACCGCGCCGGGTCGTCGACGACGGGCCGCCAGCGGGCCACGAGGTCGCCGTCCTCGCGCAGCAGGGCGGGCAGGACGTGGCCGCGCCCGGCGAGGTGGACCGCCTCGTCCGCGACCATGCACAGGAAGCGCAGGTCGGTACCGGCGATCACGTCGGCGCCGTTCTCGGCGGCCTGGAGCAGCGCCATCGCGGGGAACGGCGCGAGGACCAGCGCCGGGACCCGCCACGGGCGCAGCTCGGGCTCGCCGCTCACCGGCTCGGGGCCCAGCTCGGCCGACGGCAGCGGATGGTCGCCCGCGGTGGGCAGCGCCATCTCCAGCTCGACGCGGAACGCGGTGCGCAGGAACGGCTCGTAGGACGTGCCGGTGAAGTCGCAGGTCGCGAAGGGGTGGACCGCCGCGGAGGGCTCGTACGGGCCGGTGCGCTCGGCCCACAGGCAGAGCGCACCGCCATGCCAGGTGGCGTGGGCGACGAGCATGGTCCCCGAAGCTACCAGCAGCCTCTGACGTGACCGAGCACCACGCTTCGCGGCGGCCGCCACACAGGTGCGCACACGCCCCTGGCTAGGCTCGGGGCGTCCGCCACCGGGTTTTCACAGGGAGGGTCGCCGTGGGCGAGTTCGTACGGGTCGAGGTCGAGGACGGGATCGCGACGATCAGGCTGGACCGTCCGAAGATGAACGCCCTGAACGCCCAGATGCAGCGGGAGCTGATCGACGCGGCCCGCCAGGTCACGCAGGACGAGGCGGTCGGCGCGGTCGTGCTGTACGGCGGCGAGCGGGTGTTCGCGGCGGGCGCGGACATCAAGGAGATGGCCCCGATGTCGTACGCGGAGATGTCGGCGGGGCACTCGCGGCTGCTGCAGGACTTCGCCAAGGCGCTCGCGGCGATCCCGAAGCCGGTGATCGCCGCGATCACCGGGTACGCGCTCGGCGGCGGGCTGGAGACGGCGCTGACCGCCGACTTCCGCGTCGCGGGCGAGGGGGCGAAGGTGGGGCAGCCGGAGATCCAGCTCGGCATCATCCCCGGTGCGGGCGGCACGCAGCGGCTGGCCCGGCTGGTCGGGCCCTCGAAGGCCAAGGACCTGATCTTCTCGGGGCGGCACGTCGCGGCGGACGAGGCCCTCGCGATGGGGCTGGTGGACCGGGTCGTCCCGGACGACGCCGTCTACACCGCCGCCAAGGAGTGGGCCGCGACGTTCGTCGGCGGTCCCGCGATCGCGCTGCGCGCCGCCAAGCAGGCCATCGACCGCGGTCTCGAGGCCGACCTCGACACCGGGCTGGAGATCGAGCGGACGCAGTTCGCGGCGCTGTTCGCCACCGAGGACCAGGCGAGCGGGATGAAGAGCTTCATGGAGGAGGGGCCCGGCAAGGCCCGCTTCACCGGTCGCTGATCTCACCGGTCGCCGAGCGCGCGGTCCCGCGTGCCGACCACCTCGTCGGCGTAGCGCTCGGTCCAGCGGCCGAGGGCGGCGAGGGGTTCGAGCATCCCGCGTCCCGGCCCGGTCAGCTCGTACTCGACGCGCGGGGGCGCCTCGGCGTAGCGGCGCCGCACCACCAGGCCGTCGCGCTCGAGGCGGCGCAGCGTCTCGGTCAGCACCTTGTGGCTGATGCCGCCGATCCGCGCCCGCATCTCGCCCGGACGCAGCGGCCCGTGCTGGAGCGTCCACAGCACGACGCCCGCCCACGTGCCGGACAGCAGGTCGAGGGCGAGCCGCGTGCGGCAGTCGGCGGCGAACTCGCTCGTGTTCAGGGGCTCGTACTCGTCCATGGGATCGCCCGCCATCCTGCCCCTTCCGATACGCACCGGATGGTGCGGAACGGACCGCCTAACGTCCCGTCCGACGGTAATCGAACGGAGGACGGCATGCGGATCGGAATTCTCGGCGCGGGCGACATGGCGGACGCTCTCGCCACGCGGTGGGCGCGCAAGGGGCACCTTGTGCGGATCGGGGCGCGCACGCCCGCGAAGGCGGTCGCGCTGGCGGAACGGATCGGGCACGGCGCGGCCGGCGGCACGCTGCGGGAGGCGGCCGAGTTCGGCGAGGCGGTGCTCCTCGCCGTCTGGCACGAGGGCGTGCCGGACGTCCTGCGCGCGGCCGGGCCGCTGGAGGGACGGGTGCTGATCGACTGCACCAACCCGATGGAGCCGCCGTTCGAGCGGCTCAAGACGGCGGGCGGCCCGTCGGCGGCGCGGCGGATCGCCGGCGCGACCGGCGCGCGGGTCGTCAAGGCCTTCAACACCTGCCACGAGAGCGTGTGGCGGATGGAGCCCCCGGCGTTCGGTGGGCGGCCCCTCGGCGTCCCGCTGTGCGGGGACGACGAGGACGCCCTCGCCGTGGTGCGCGGCCTGGTGTCCGACCTCGGCTGCGTTCCCATGAACGGCGGAAGCCTGGAGCGGGCGGGGCTCCTGGAGGCGACGACCGCGTTCATGGTGGGCCTGTGGATGGCCGGTGAGGACCCCACCGCGATGCTGCCGCCCCCCGAGTACGCTGGGGGCGACCCGGCGCGCACGTCGGAACTCGCGGGCTGACGGGCCAAAACGTTATTTGCGTTTTTGGGCGTGCTGGGGGGCTGCGCGAAGATCGCCCGATAGCATCTCCCGCCATGCGACACGCGTACCGGACCGCGCTGGTGACGGGGGCGTCCAGCGGTATCGGTGAGAGCTTCGCCCGCCTCCTGGCCCGCCGCGGCACCGATCTCGTGATCGTGGCGCGCCGAAGCGACCTGCTGGACGGGCTGGCCCGCGACCTCGTCGAGCGCTACCGGGTGGCCGTGGAGGTGCTGGCCGCCGACCTCGCCGACCCCGGGCAGCGCGCCGAGGTCGAGGGGCGGCTGCGCGCGGAGCCGGTCGAGCTGCTGGTCAACAACGCCGGTTACGGCGCTTTTGGAGCGTTCGCGGAGCTGCCGCTCGACGACCACCTGGCGCAGATCGAGCTCAACGTGGCCGCGCTGGTCCGGCTCACCCACGCGGCTCTGCCGGGAATGATCGCGCGCGGCCGGGGCGGGGTGCTGAACGTCGCGTCGATGGCGGGGTTCGCGCCCTCGCCCGGCAGTGCGACCTATGGAGCGTCCAAGGCATATGTGGCCTCCTTCTCCGAGAGCCTGCACTCCGAGGTTGCGGGGAAGGGCGTCCACGTGACGGCGCTGTGCCCCGGGTTCACCCGCACCGACGACGACGTCCCCGCCAACCTGCTGTGGCTGCGGCGAGAGGACGTGGCCCGGGCGGGCCTGGAGGCGGTGTCGACCGGGCGCGCGTTGTGCGTCCCCGGCATGCAGTACAAGGCGGCGCTCCCCGCTCTGCGCCTCGTCCCGAGGCCCCTGCTCAGGGCCGCCGTGAACCGCATGTGGCAACAGGCCGCCGACACGCGGTGACAAGACGTCACACCCTTTCGCGCAGGTCTACAAAAGTTCCCGCGTCTTGCTTGTGGCGGGGGTGACTTGACGGGGCGGACCGTGACTCGCGACGATCGAACCTACGCTTGAGTAGGTTGTGACCGGCCTGCTGGGCGGCTGCAAGACGACCTCTCGTCCAGCGAAGGAACCGCATGTCCGTGACCCCCGAAGAGAAGTCCCAGACCGGCCTCATGCTCGACCTCGAGCCGGTGGTCGAGAAGGAGCTGAACCGGCACCTGTCGATGGCCAAGGAATGGTTCCCGCACCAGTACGTCCCCTGGAGCGAGGGCCGCGACTTCGACGGGCCGCTGGACGGCGAGCCGTGGTCGATCGAGCAGTCGAAGGTGACGCCCGAGGCCCGCGAGTCGCTCATCGTCAACCTCCTCACCGAGGACAACCTCCCCGGCTACCACCGCGCCATCGCCACGGTGTTCGGCCGCGACGGCGCCTGGGGCACCTGGGTGAACCGCTGGACCGCCGAGGAGAACCGGCACGGCATCGCCCTGCGCGACTACCTCACCGTCACCCGCGCGGTCGACCCGATCGCGCTGGAGCGCGCCCGCATGCACCACATGGAGGCCGGCTACGAGGCCGACCACGGCGACTCGTTCCTGCACGGGACGGCGTACGTGTCGTTCCAGGAGCTCGCCACCCGCGTGTCGCACCGCAACACCGGCAAGGCCTCCGGCGACCCCGTCTGCGAGCAGATGATGACCCGCATCGCCGCCGACGAGAACCTCCACATGATCTTCTACCGGAACCTGATGGGCGCCGCCCTGGAGGCCGCCCCGAACGAGACGATGCGGGCGATCACCGACGTCGTCACGACGTTCCACATGCCCGGCCACAGCATCGACGGCTTCCTGCGCAAGTCGGTCGTCATCGCCAACGCCGGCATCTACGACCTGCGCCTCCACCACGACGACGTCCTCGTCCCGGTGCTGCGCAAGTGGGGCGTCTTCGACCGCACCGACCTGAGCGGCGACGGCGAGAAGGCCCGCGAGGAGCTCAACGAGTTCCTGGAGCAGCTCGACGCCTCCGCGACGAAGTTCGAGACCCGCCGCGAAGAACGCCGAGCCCGCCAAGCAGCTCGCAAGGGCTGAGGGAAGCCGGGAACCGGGGGGCCGTTTTCTGGCGTCATAGGGGGCATGGGGACGCACAGGCGACTGGGCGGGTACCGGTTGCTGGACGAGATCGGCCGGGGGAGCACGGCCGTGGTCTACCTGGCCATGGACGCCGCCGGCCGGGAGGTCGCGGTCAAGGAGCTCGTTCCGGAGCTCACGGGGGAGCCCGAGGCGATCAGCCGGCTGGCGCGGGAGATGTCGGCGCAGGCGCGGGTGCGCAGCGCCTACGTCGCCCGGCTGCTGGACGGGGCGGTCTCGGCCCGGCGACCGCACGTGGTCATGCAGTACGTGCCGGGGTGCCCGCTGAACGACCTCGTCGAGGCGTACGGGCCGCTGCGCGGCGACCGGCTCGTCCGGTTCGCGCGGCGGCTGGCGCTGGCGCTCGGGGACGTCCACGACGCGGGCGTGCTGCACCGCGACGTCTCGCCCGGCAACGTGATCGTCCTGGGCGACCGGCCGACGCTGATCGACTTCGGGATCGCGCACGAGTCGGGCGCGGAGCAGATCACCAGGCGCGGCATGGTCGTGGGGACGCCCGCCTACCTGGCGCCCGAGCTGATCGAGGGGGAGCGCGCCACCACCGCCTCGGACGTGTTCTCGTGGGCGTCGACCGTGGCATACGCGGCGACGGGGCGCCCGCCGTTCGGGCGCGGCTCGCTGCACGGGGTGTGCTTCAGGATCCTGCGCGGCCAGGCCGACCTCGACGGGGTGCCGGAGCCGCTGGCCGGGCTGCTGCGGGCGGCGTTGCGCCGCGACGCAGCCCGGCGCCCCGCCGCGCGCTGGTTCGCGGGCGCGCTGGCCGGCGCCGCCGAGGGCGACGGGGTGGTGGCGGCCTGATGGCTGGATCTCCCCGGCGGGATCGGCAAGGGTAGGGTTTCGTAAACGATGAAGGGAGCCGTCACGTCCGGGGACCGAATCGGCCACTACAGCGTCCTGCAGACCCTGGGGGAAGGGGGCATGGGCGTCGTCTACCTCGGCGCCGACCCCGAGGGGCGCAAGGTGGCCATCAAGGTGCTGCGGCCAGCGGTCGCGGGGGACGCCACGGCGCGTCGCCGGCTGGCCCGCGAGGTCGACTCGATGCGCAGGGTGCACAGCCCCCACGTCGCCGAGATCCTCGACGCCGACGTGACCGCCGACCAGCCCTACATCGTGACCCAGTACGTGCCCGGCCGGACGCTCGAGGAGATCGTCGAGGAGTCCGGGCCGATCTACGGGCAGGGCCTGCAGCGGCTGGGCGTCGGGCTCGCGTCGGCGCTGTCGGCGATCCACGGCGCCGGGATCGTGCACCGCGACCTCAAGCCCGGCAACGTGATGCTCGTCGACGGCGAGCCCGTCGTGATCGACTTCGGCATCGCACAGGCGGCCGACGCGACCCGGCTGACCGCGACCGGCATGGTCATCGGCACCCCCGGCTACCTCGCCCCGGAGATCATCGAGGGCGAGGACGCGGGCCCGCCGTCGGACGTGCACGCCTGGGCCGGGACGCTCGCCTACGCCGCGACCGGCCGTCCGCCGTTCGGCTCCGGCACCTTCGAGTCGATCTTCTACAAGATCATGCAGGGCGCGCCCGACCTGGACGGCGTGCCCGAGGCGATGCTGCCCGTGCTGCGGTCGGCGATGGCGCGGCACCCGGCCGAGCGCCCGACGGCGGTCGGCCTGGTGCAGCTCACCCGCCGCATCCACCTCGAGGCCACCATCACCGACCAGACGCGCGTCGACCGGCACTACCCGGCGCCGAGCGCGCCGCCGCCGGACGAGACGGCGGCCGACCACTCCCGGCAGTTCTCCATGCCGCTGCCGGCCCCGCAGGACCCGCCCTCGCAGGCGCCGGCCCCCTCGCCCGCGCCCGTCCCCTCGCCCGCGCCCGTCCCGGCGCAGCCGAAGGACTTCGTCGGGCAGTTGCCGCCCGCCGCGCCGCCGCCCGTCCCGCCGCCCGGCCCCGCGCCGTTCAAGGCGGGGGAGCAGTACGCGCAGCAGGGCTACGGAGCGCCCGCGCCTCCCTACCAGGGCGGGTACCCGCCCCAGTACGGGGCTCCGCCGAACCAGCCCCCGCAGGGCGCGCTCCAGCGCGGCCCCTACGAGCCGGAGGCCAGGGCCGACCAGGCCCGTCCCGACCGGGCCGACCGCGGAGACAAGGAGCGCCGCAAGCCCTACGGCTGGTACCGGGTGCTCAGCCTCATCGTCCTGGTGGCGCTGCTCGGGTTCGCCAACATCGCGCCGCTGCTCGCGCTCGGCGTCACCGTCGCCGGCGTGCTCGTGCTGCGCATGGCCGACAAGGCGGCCAAGGGCATGGAGGGCCGGCAGACGCGGCGCGGGCCGCGCTCGGGCGACGCCGTCGCGGCCGCGTTCCGGACGCCGCTGCACCTGCCCGGCGCCCTGATGTCCACCGTGCTGTGGACGTCGCTCAGCGGCCTCGCGGGCGTCGTCCTGCTCGCCGTGCTGATCTTCGCCGACCCGAACATGACCGCGTCCAACGCGATCGCCTACGCGTCGATGGCGGTGATCGGGCTGCTGTGCCTCGCGCCCGGCAGCGGCGCGCCCCGCCGCCAGCTCGCCCGCGTCTGGGGCGCGCTGCTGCCGCGCGCCGAGGCGGCCCTCATCGGGGCGCTGATCCTCGGGATCTTCGCCGCGGTCCTGGTCGGGCTGTCGCAGCGGCAGCCGCCCGACACCACGCCCGTGGACGGGATGAGCCAGGACCTGGAGAGCCTGCGCGCCGACGTCCACGACCTCGTGGCGGGCATCCCCGGCATGTGACGCGCGGGCCCGCCCGGCGACGGGGCGCCGCCGCCCCCCGGATCGGTAGGGTGGCGACCCATAATGAGCGGTGAGACGAGCCACCAGGCGAACATCGGTCCGTACCGGCTGCTGTCCAGGCTGGGCGGCGGAACCGGTGGCGTCCACCGCGCCGCGGGCCCCGACGGCCGCGATGTGGCGATCCGGCTGCTCCCGCCGGGGGCCGCCCCCGACACGGTGCGGATGCGCGAGGTGCTGAGCCCCTACGTGGCCGACGTCCTGGACGGTGAGGCCGCCGGCCCGCGCCCCTACGTCGTGTTCCGGTTCGTGCCCGGGCGGCCGCTCGCGGAGACGGTGGCCGGGCAGGGGCCCATGTCGGGGGACGCGCTGCGCCGCATGGCCTTCGGCCTGGCCAAGGCACTGGCCGCCATCCACCGCACCGGCCTCGCCCACGGGGAGCTCGCGCCCGGCACGGTCCTGGTCGTCGACGACGCGCCCGTGGTCGTCGACTTCGCGCTGGTCGAGGGCGCCGACGCCGCCGACGACATCCGCGCGTGGGCGGCCACGGTCGCGTTCGCCGCCACCGGCCGAGCGGACGCGACCGCCGAGGCGCTGCCCGCGGGCCTGGCCTCCCTGGTGAGGGCCGCCTCGCATCCCGATGCGGCGGCCCGCCCCTCGGCCGCCGAGCTGGCGGAGGCGGCCTTCAAGCTGGACCTTCCGGCCACCGCGGCCCCTCCCACCACGACTCCTTCAGCCACGACTCCCTCGGCCACGGTCTCTTCCGGCGCGGTCGGGGAGCACGGCTCTGAGGCGCCCGCCCCGCCGAGCGGTCCCGCCGCTCCCGGCGAGGCGCCGGGGACGGCGGCGCACGAGATGGCGGTCGCGCGGGGCTGGGCGCGGCTGCTCGCGGCCCTGGTGGTGGTGGCCGGCGTCGGTGTCGTCATCATGCTGCCGATCGCGGGGCTCGCCCTGACGCTGGTCGCGGTGACGCTGCTGCGGGTGGCGGGCACGACGGCGCGCGGCTGGGCGTGGGCGCTCGGGCGGACGCTGCTGACCGTCCCCTACGCGGCGGTGTTCACGGTCGCCGTCCCGCTCGGGCTCGCCGCGGCGTCGGCCGTCGGCGGGAAGCTGGACTCGCTCACCGCCTGCGCGTTCGGCGCCGGAGCCGGGGCCGCGGTGCTGTGGACGGCGCCGGGGGTCAGCGCCCCGCGGCGCCAGCTGGAGCGGATGTTCCTGCCGGTGGCGCTGCGGCCGCGGGCCGTCGCCGCCGCGGTCGTGGGCCTCGGCGTGCTGTGCCTGCTCGCGGGCGTCGGCGCCATGACCCTGACCCCGAGCTTCTCCCCGACCTACGGCCTCCAGCGGACGCTGGAGAGCTCCATGGACCGTCTCCAGCACGCCGTCAACAGGGTGTGAGGCGTGATGTCCGACACGTCCGATTCGGGACGCGTCTTGCACCGCAAACCCGCCGCGCACGTGGGTAAGGTCTCACGAACTGGGATTTGCCAGTAGGCTACCCGCGAGTAACATTGTCGTGCACGGCCGAACCGGGGACCCGGCTCCGAAGCACATTCGGGTGTTTGGCAGGCTGTGACTGCGAAAGCGCATGTCCGCGTCGACCCGTCATGGGCGGCGCCCCTCTGCCGCTTACCTCAGCGGCCAACTGAGTGCAGGGAGGTCGGCCACCGGCCATGAACATCGTCGTCCTGGTGAAGCAGGTTCCCGATACGGAGAGCCCGCGCAAGCTCAAGTCCGATGACAGCACGCTCGACCGCGCCGCGGCGGACGGCGTCATCAACGAACTCTGCGAGTACGCCATCGAAGAGGCGCTGCGCATCAAGGAGGCCCAGGGCGGCGAGGTGACCGTCCTCACCATGGGCCCCGGCAAGGCGACCGACTCCATCCGCAAGGCCCTGGCGATGGGCGCCGACAAGGCCGTCCACCTCCTCGACGACGGCCTCGCCGGCTCCGACGCGCTGCAGACCTCGTACGCGCTGGAGCAGGCGCTCGGACGGACCGGGTTCGACCTGGTCGTCCTCGGCGCGGAGTCCACCGACGCGCGCACCGGCGTGCTCGCCGCGATGCTCGCCGAGCGTCTCGGCGTCCCGCAGCTGTCGCTCGCCAACAAGGTCGAGATCGACGGCACCTCCATCAAGGTGCAGCGGCAGACCGACTACGGCTTCGACCGGGTCGAGGCGAGCCTGCCCGCGGTCGTGTCCGTCGTGGAGAAGATCAACGAGCCGCGCTACCCCTCGTTCAAGGGGATCATGGCGGCCAAGAAGAAGCCGGTCGAGACGCTCGGCCTCGGCGACGCCGGCATCGACGCGTCCCAGGTCGGCCTGGCGAACGCCTCGACCGAGGTGGTCGACTTCGCCGAGGCGCCGCCGCGCGCCAAGGGCGAGATCGTCACCGACGAGGGCGACGGCGGATCGAAGATCGCCGAGTTCCTCGCGTCGAAGAAGTTCGTCTGACCGAGGAAGGGGATTGCAACCATGGCCGAGATTCTCGTCCTCGTCGACCACGTCGACGGTGAGGTCAAGAAGGTCACGCTCGAACTGCTGACGCTGGCGAACCGGCTCGGCGAGGCCGCTGCGGTATGGGTCGGCCCGGGCTACGAGAACGCCAAGGACAGGCTCGCCGAGTACGGCGCCGGCAAGGTCTACGTGGCCGCCGACGAGGAGCTCACCTCCTACGTCGTCGCCCCGAAGGCCGCGCTGCTGGCCCAGCTCGTGAACGACAAGTCCCCGGCGGCGGTGCTGGTGGCCGCGACCGGCGAGGGCAAGGAGATCGCGGGGCGCCTGGCAGTCAAGATCGGCTCCGGCGTGCTCACCGATGTCGTGGACGTCGCCGACGGCTTCGTCGGCGAGCACTCCATCTTCGGCGGCGGGATCATCGCGCACGCCAAGGTGAGGACCGGCACGCCGGTCATCGCCGTGCGGCCGAACTCCGTCGCGCCCGAGGCGGCCCCGGCCACCCCGGCCGAGGAGCAGGTGTCGGTCGCGCTCTCCGACGCCGACAAGGGCGCCCGGATCGTGGAGAAGGTCGTCCAGGAGAAGGGCGAGCGCCCGGACCTGACCGAGGCCGCGATCGTGGTCTCCGGCGGCCGCGGCGTCGGCGGCGCCGAGAACTTCACGATCATCGAGGGGCTGGCCGACTCGCTCGGCGCGGCCGTCGGCGCCTCCCGCGCCGCGACCGACGCCGGCTGGTACCCGCACTCGTTCCAGGTCGGCCAGACCGGCAAGACGGTGTCGCCGCAGCTCTACATCGCGGTCGGCATCTCCGGCGCCATCCAGCACCGGGCCGGCATGCAGACCTCGAAGACCATCGTCGCCATCAACAAGGACCCCGAGGCGCCGATCTTCGAGCTCGTCGACTACGGCGTGGTGGGCGACCTGTTCCAGGTCGCGCCGCAGCTCACCGAGGAGATCAGCAAGCGCAAGTGATCTCGCGCGAAGGGCCCGGCGGCGCACACGCGCCGCCGGGCCCTTCGTCGTTCAGGAGCGCTTGGGCGAGGGGTACGGCACCGCCTTGAGCAGCGCGGGCTTCACCATGTCGCCGACCTCCGCGTAGGGCAGGAGGGTGTCCAGCTGGCCGCACGCCGACTCGTACCCCAGGACCGACAGGTAGAAGGCGACGCGCAGGCCGGCCGGGGTGAGGGCCATGGTGACCTCGCCGGACCCGACGAACGCGGACGGGTTGTCGGTGCCCTGTGGCAGGCCGGCGCCGCCCGAACCGCCCCTGCCGCAGTAGGCGCCGCCGGGCTGGCGGGCCTTGATCCTGCCGTCCAGCGGCTTGAGGCCCTGCTCGGTCGGGACGCGGAACAGGTCGAGCGGCCGGTAGGAGGCGCCGGTCCGCAGGTCGACGGTCGCCGCCTGGGACTGGTCCCAGCCCGTTCCGCGCTCGCCGCGCAGTTCGACGGTGTACCAGACCGACAGCAGCCGGTCGTTGCGCATGAGGATCTTCGGGGTGGCGAGGTCGGTGTAGGGGCCGCGGCCGATCTCCCCGAGGCTGTTGCGGATCTTCGCCCAGCGCCGTTCGAGCGGCTCCCGGAGGGCCTGGTTGATCTTCCGGTTGAGCGCCGGGTCCCCACCCGTGACCTGCACGACCTGGCCCTGCGCCTGGAACGTCTTTCCGCCGCCGAGGTCCTGCCGAGGCTCGCTGAGCGCCGCCAGCCGCGCCACGACCGGCTTCGCCTTGGGAGCCTGGTCGGCCACCGCCACGTACACCGCCGCCCCGCCGCCCACGGCCACCGCGGCGGCTCCTCCGGCGACGGCGGCGGCGCCCTTCGCGCCGAGCGTGCCGATGACGCCCTTGCCCGCCGCGCCCGCCGCGCCGGCGCCGCCCGTCCCGGCGGCGCCGCCCGAGCCCGCCGCCCCGGCGGCCCCCGCGGCCCCGGCCGACCCCGCGGCGCCCGCGGCCCCCGCCGAGGCGCCGCCCCCGCCGAGGCCGAGGGCGGTCAGCGGGAACAGCATCGACAGCGCGGCGGCGGCGCCCGCGAGCGTGCGGACGCCGCGCCCCTCCCAGTCGGGCCCGTAGGCGCCCGCCGCGACCGACTCCAGCTCGGAGACGAACGCGGCGGCGCCCATCGGACGCTCCCACGGGTCCTTCGCCAGTCCCCGCTCGATCAGCGGGCGGAGCGGCGCGGGGACGTCGTCCACCGGGATCGGGGCGGTCAGGTGGCGGCCCATCAGCCCGGCCTGGTCCTCGGCGGTGTACGGGCGGCGCCCCGTCACGCACTCGAAGAACACGCAGGCCGCCGCGTACACGTCGGTGGCGGGGGAGGCGGGCTCGTCCCGCCACTGCTCGGGCGCCATGTAGACGGGCGTCCCGGAGCGCCCGGAGGCGCCCGCGTCCACCGCGATGCCGAAGTCGATCAGTTTGCTCAGCCCGTCGCCGCGCACGATCACGTTGGCGGGCTTGTAGTCGCGGTGGACGATGCCGAGGCCGTGGGCGGCGGAGAGGCCGAGCAGCGAGCCCTTGAGGACCGCCAGCGCGGCCTCGGGGGCCAGCGGCCCCCGCTCGGCGAGCACCGACTTCAGCGACGCCCCGTCCACCGCCTCCATGACGATCGCCGCGCCCTCGGGCGTCTCGACGAGCCCGAAGAGCTGGGCGACGAACGGGTTGCGCAGCCGGCCGAGCAGCTCGGCCTCGCCGCGGAACCGGTCGCGGAACCCCGCGTCCCCGGCGAGGGACGCCGACAGGTACTTGATGGCCGCCGGGCGGCCGGTCGCGTCGTGCCGCGCGAGCACGACGCGGCCCTGCGCGCCCTCGCCGAGCACCCTCAGCTCGCTGTAGCCCGGAACCCGCCATGCGCCCATACCGCCCCCAGTCCACCCGTTCTGGAAGGGGTTATATCGGATGGCGGCCTCAGGCGGCGACGGGTTCCGGCCGGGCCTCGCCCGGCGCCGGCACCGAAGCCTCCGCCGGGGGCTCGGCCGGTGCGGGGACGGAGACCCCCGCGGACGTGCGCAGCGGCGCGTACCGGGCGCCCGCCGCGATCAGCAGCGCCAGCACCACGACCACGCCGACCCCGATCCGCAGGGACGTCGCCTCCGACAGGAAGCCGACCACGACCGGGCCGAGCAGCAGGCCGCCGTAGCCCATCGCGCCGACCTGGGCGACGGCCGCCGCGGGACGGTCCGGGGCGGCCGAGCCCGCCAGCGAGATCGTCGTCGGGACGACCGTGCAGACCACGAGCCCGGTCACGAAGAACCCGGCGATCGCCACGGCCGGGACCGGCGCCAGCACGACGACGGTCATGCCCGCCGCGGTGCCGAGGCCCGCGCCGACCAGCAGCCGGCGGGTGCCCACCCGCATCCGGACGCGGTCGCCGACGAGCCGCCCGAGCAGCATCGCCAGCTCGAACACCGGGTAGCCGGCGGCGGCGACGGCCTCGGTGGCGCCCAGCTCGTCGTGCAGCAGCAGGCCGCTCCAGTCGGCGATCGACCCCTCGGTCATGAACGCGATGAACGCGAGCACGCCGATCAGGTAGACGGCGGCCGGCATCCGGCGCGCCCGGCGCCCCGTCCCGGACGCGGCGGGCGCGACGGGGTCGGGCAGGTAGGTGCGGCCGAGCGCGAGCCCGGTGGGCAGCGACAGCAGCGCGGTGACCAGCACGGTCTCGGTGAACCCGAAACCGGCCGCGGCCGTGGCGACGCCGAACAGGCCGCCGCTCATCGCGCCGACGCACCAGCCGGCGTGCATGCCGCTCATGACGGACCGGCGGTACGCCTGCTCGACGACGCTGCCCTGCGCGTTCATCGCGATGTCGGTGATCCCGAACGTCATGCCGAACAGCGCGACGGCGCCGAGGAGCACTCCGTAGGTGGGGGCGAGCGCCACGGCCGCGTACGACAGCCCCGTCAGCGGCAGGGCGACCCGCAGGACGGCGCGGCTGCCGGCCCGCGCCATCACGCCGCGCAGCGCCTGCATGGCCGCGATCGCGCCGAGCCCCCAGACGAGGACGACGATGCCGATCTCGCCCTCGTTCGTCCCGAACTTGCCGGCGAGCGCGGGCATGCGCGCCACCCACACTCCGGTCAGCAGACCGGCCAGTGCGAAGGTCAGGAACGTCCCCGAACGGGCACGGAACAGCATTGTTCACCTCTTTCTCGGCTCGACGGGGCGCACCCCGGCTGTCATGCGTGGTGTGGAGGGCGGCGCCGCGACATGCCTCGGGGACATGCCGCGTGCGACACGGTGACGTGGGTCATGGAACGCTCCAAACTCGTTCGGGTCCGGGGCGCCCAGGTCCGGAGTCTCCGGAGGTTCGGGCGGGGCGCGCGGCGCCCCCGCGTCAGCGCTCCAGCAGCTCCAGAAGCCGCTGTTTCAGCGCTCGGAGCTGCTCGGCGTCGTACAGCCCGGGATCATGGCTGACCACCTCCCACAGGCCTTCTGCCGCCAGCCTGACGACCGCGGCGGTGCCCGGGTCGGGCTCGTCCGCCGGGGGGCGGCCGTGCCAGCGGCGCATCGCCTCGTTCAGCGGCTCGGCCTGCTCCGGATCGGCGGCGACGGCCGTGATGGCCGACCACCGCCGGTAGGCGCGGGCCTCGCCGCCGAGGATCTCGAACGTGGCCTCGACGTACGCGCGGGTGTAGGAGCCCGGCGTGCCGTCGTCGTGGGACGCGATCAGGTCGTCGAACTCCTCGATGACCCGCGCGACCATGGCCCGGACGAGCGCCTCCTTGGTGGGGAAGTGGTAAAGCAGCCCTCCCTTGCTGACGCCGGCGCGGTCGGCGACCGCGCTGAGCGTCAGCGCCTGCGTCCCCTGCTCGAAGAGCACGGACTCGGCGGCGTCCAAGAGGGCTTCCCGTTTCATGACGTCCCTACTGTTCCATGAGGTCCCCCGCTGTCTCACGACGCCCCCACTGTACCGGCTGGACGGTATACGGGCCAACAGCGGGGCGCCCGCCGCTATTCCGGCCCCGCCGCGGGCGCGTCGCGGCCGTCCCCGAGGGCCCCGGAGGGGAACACGGGGGGCGTGGATACTGTTGTCCGCGTGGTGACCTACCTCGACCATGCGGCGACCACCCCGATGCTGCCCGAGGCCATCGAGGCGATGACGGCGGAGCTGCGCGAACTCGGCAACCCGTCCTCGCTGCACGCGGCGGGCCGGCGGGCCAGGCGCGTCGTCGAGGAGTCCCGCGAGATCATCGCCGAGGCGTTCGGCGCCCGCCCGAGCGAGGTCGTCTTCACCTCCGGCGGCACCGAGGCCGACAACCTCGCCGTCAAGGGGATCTACTGGGCGCGCCGCGCCGCCGACCCGTCCCGCACCCGGGTGCTCGTCGGCGCGGTCGAGCACCACGCCGTCCTCGACGCGGTCCAGTGGCTCGCCGACCACGAGGGCGCCAAGGTCGACGTCGTCCCGGTGGACGCGGTGGGCCGCGTCGTCCCCGAGGCGCTGAGCGAGGCGCTCGGCTCCGGCGACGACGTGGCGCTCGCCACCGTGATGTGGGCGAACAACGAGGTCGGCACCGTCCAGCCCGTGGCCGGGCTGGCCGCTGCCGCGGGCGAGCACGGCGTCCCGCTGCACACCGACGCCGTCCAGGCCGCCGGGCAGCTGCCCGTCGGCTTCGCCGCGAGCGGCGCGCAGGCGCTGACCATCACCGGCCACAAGCTCGGCGGCCCGATCGGCGTCGGCGCCCTGCTGCTGGCCAAGCCCAAGCCGCCGGTCTTCCTCGACCCGGTCCCGCTGCTGCACGGAGGCGGCCAGGAGCGCGACGTCCGCTCCGGCACGCTCGACGCCCCCGCCATCGCCGGGTTCGCCGCCGCCGTCCAGACCGCGGTCGCCCGCCGCGACGCCGAGGCGCACCGCCTCGCCGGGCTGCGCGACGAGCTGATCGCCGCCGTGCGCGCCGCCGTCCCCGAGGCCGTGCTGAACGGCGACCCGGCCGACCGCCTCCCCGGCAACGCGCACTTCTCCTTCCCCGGCTGCGAGGGCGACGCCCTGCTCATGCTGCTGGACGCCCGCGGCATCGCCTGCTCCACCGGCTCGGCGTGCTCGGCGGGCGTCTCCCAGCCCAGCCACGTCCTGGTCGCCATGGACGCGGGCGCCGAGCGGGCCCGCGGCTCGCTGCGCTTCTCCCTCGGCCACACCACCACCGAGGCCGACGTGAAGTCCCTCGCCGAAGCCATCGGCCCGGTCGTCGAGCGCGCCCGGCGCGCGGGGCTCAGCTGACACTTGTTTGACCGTCCCTTGAACGGGGACAGCGTGCCCGTGACGACGGATGTGAGCCACGGACTCAAGCGGGCGGCGGGACACCCCTGGTTCCACCACATGTCCCGGGTCGGGCTGGTCGCGCGCGGCCTGCTCTACCTCCTCATCGGCTGGCTGGCCCTCCAGGTCGCCTTCGGAGGCGGAGGGAAGGAGGCCGACCGCACGGGCGCGCTGGAGACCGTCGCCGACAAACCGGGCGGCCTCGTCCTCATCGCGGTGATGGCGGTCGGTTTCGCCGCGCTGGTCCTCTGGCAGGTCGCCGAGGCGCTGCTCGGCCGCCCCGTCCCGGACGGCGACAAGGCGACCAAGCGCCTGGGCTCGGCCGGACGCGCCGTCATCTACGCGGTCGCGTTCGCCGGGACCCTGGCGTTCCTCTTCGGCCACCACGGCTCGTCGAGCGACAAGCAGTCCAAGACCTACACCGCGCGGCTGATGGAGGCCCCCGGAGGCCGCTGGCTCGTCCTGGCGGTCGCGGTGGGCTTCGCCGTCTACGGCGCGATCATGCTGGGGAAGGCCTTCCGGCACAAGTTCATGAAGGAACTGAAGTCCTGGGAGATGGGGGAGACCGCCCGCCGCGTCGTCAAGCCCCTCGCGATCGTCGGCTACACCGCCCGCGGCCTCGTGGTCCTCGCCGCCGGTGCCTTCTTCGCCTATTCGGCCATCACCTTCCAGCCGGACAAGGCCCAGGGACTGGACGGCACCCTCCGCGAGTTCGCCGACACCCCCGCGGGCCCGTGGGGCCTGGTGGCCATAGCCTTCGGCGTCATCACCTTCGGCCTCTACAGCTTCTGCGAAGCCCGCTACCGCAAGGTAGACGCCAGCAACTAGCAGCCCTGGGCCTGAACCCCAGATCCCCGGGTCTGAACCTCAGCTCCCCGGGTCTGAACCTCAGCCGCCGGTCACGGGCATGCGCGTGGAGCGAGCGCAGCGAGCGCGACGCGCATGCCCGTCGAGCCGGGCGACCGCAGCGCCACGCACAAACCCGCACGGGCACGAAAACCTCAGCGGTGGCGTGAGGATCGCCCGGCTCGCAACAGGGGTTCCAGGGGGTCGCCCCCCTGGGCTAGCACAGTCACGGCTGGTAGGGGGCTAGGGCTTTCCAGCCTGGGTCGTTGGTGGAGGCCACCTTCGCCTTGCCCTCCGGCCAGCCGGCGGCGAGTTGGTCGAGTTCGGAGATGACGCCCGAGTCGGGGTCGGCGTAGAGGTGGAAGACGCGCAGGCCGTCGCCGGTCTCGCGGACGGCGAGGACGGCGCGGTCGCCGAGCTTGGCGAGCTTCTTCTCGAAGGCGCGCAGCGCGCCCGCCGACGGCTCGACGGGGAGCCGGTCGGGGTTGCTGTTGGCGTACGGGACGGTGATCGCCACGTGCAGGTCGCAGAGCGGGTAGTCCTGCCGGTGCAGGGGGAACCGGGCGCCGAGGCGGGCGGGGTGGCCGCGCGGGGTGCGGCCCTCGCCGGTCAGCCAGGCGGGCTCGGCGAACGGCTCGGAGATCTGCTCCACGACCGCCGGCAGCATGGACGGCGGCAGCGAGTCGATCGGCGCCTCGGTCGCGATCGTGACCTCGCCGACCCAGCGGGCGACGTCGTCCTCGCCGAGCGCCCAGTGCAGGACGTTCAGCGCGACCTGGAGCTGCTGCTCCTCGGAGACGAACAGGAAGTCGGGGTGGTAGGCCGTGATGTGCACGCGGGCGCGGTCGGCGTCGGCGCGCATCCCGAGCCGGACGTACTCCAGGTCGAACTCGTGGTCGCCGAGGATGAGGTCCTGGCCGAGCATCTCGGGGTCGGCCTGGCGGGCCGGGTGGAAGCTCCAGCCCGCGGCCGCGGAGCCCGTCGGCGCGGAGCGCACCCAGCGCTCGGTCAGCCCGCGCAGCTCGGGGTCGCCGCCGCCGGTCACGGTGAGCGAGGGGCTGCGGTCGTCGGCGCCGCCGATCTCCCACTGCAGCCCGGGGTGGATCTTGTGGACCCGGCGCGACAGCTCCTCGATCGTCTCGGCCGACAGGCCCTCGCCGGGCACGGCGTCGGACTCCTCGGAGCGCTCCGGTCCGGCGGCCAGCGAGGCCTCGATCGTCGGGCGGGCCTGCGCCCACCACTCCCAGAACTCGCTGATGGCGGGCGGTGCGGCGGCGGACGCCTCACGCGGGCGGCGGAAGATTCCCATAGCGGCCCCAATCGTACGCGGAAATGACGTCGGGAGACCGGGCCACGCCGCGTACGCTCGAAGGACTATGGCTCTTCGCGTACTCGCCGCCATGTCGGGCGGCGTCGACTCCGCCGTGGCCGCCGCCCGCGCCGCCGAGGCCGGGCACGACGTGACCGGCGTCCACATGGCCCTGTCCAGCAACCCCCGGTCGTACCGGACGGGGGCGCGCGGATGCTGCACCCTGGAGGACTCCCGGGACGCCCGCCGCGCCGCCGACGTGATCGGCATCCCGTTCTACGTGTGGGACCTCGCCGAGCGCTTCCACAAGGACGTGGTGGAGGACTTCGTCAGCGAGTACGCGGCGGGCCGCACCCCGAACCCGTGCCTGCGCTGCAACGAGAAGATCAAGTTCGCGGCGCTGCTGGACCGCGCGATGGCGCTCGGGTTCGACGCCGTCTGCACCGGCCACTACGCGCGGCTGGACGGCGGCGTCCTGCGCCGCGGCGTCGACGAGGCCAAGGACCAGTCCTACGTGCTGGCCGTCTGCACGCCCGAGCAGCTCGCGCACGCGCTGTTCCCGCTCGGCGACACCTCCAAGGCCGACATCCGGCTGGAGGCCGGGCGGCGCGGCCTCCAGGTCGCCGACAAGCCCGACAGCCACGACATCTGCTTCATCGCCGACGGCGACACGCGCGGGTTCCTCGCCGAGCGGCTGGGCGCGGCGCCCGGCCCGATCGTCGACACCGACGGCAACGAGGTCGGCGAGCACGACGGCGCCTACGCCTACACGATCGGCCAGCGCAAGGGCCTGCGCATCGGCACCCCCGCGCCGGACGGCAAGCCCCGCTACGTCCTGGACATCTCCCCGGTGACGAACACGGTGACGGTCGGGCCGCGCGAGTCGCTGGACGTCCACGAGATCACCGGCGAGCGCCCGGTGTGGCTGAGCGAGGCCCCGCGGGGCCCGTTCGGCTGCCAGGTGCAGCTCCGCGCGCACGGCGAGGTCTACGACTGCACGGCCGAGCAGGCCGGGGACGGGCTGCGCGTCCGGCTGTCCACCCCCGCCCGGGGCGTGGCGACCGGCCAGGCCGCCGTCCTGTACGCCGGAGACCGCGTCCTGGCGTCGGCCACCATCGCCGACACCGCCCGCGTCCCCGCCTGACCCGGCTCGCGGCGTCGAGGCGATCGGGGCGCGGATAGGGTCTCCAGGGTGACGAGCTATCCGTGGCAGGCCGGGACGGCGACCGGCGTCGGGTCCTATCCGGGGGACGACCCCGCCGAGGCGCTGCGGGTCGTCCTCGGCGAGCTGCCCGAGCTGCCGCACCTGCCCGAGCTGCCCGCTCGCGGCCCCGGCGCCGACCTGGCGGGGCGCACCGCGGGGCTGCTGGTCGACATGCCCGTGCACCTGGAGCCGTCCGGGTGGCGGTTCTCCGACCGTCCGGGACGCGACACGCTGCGCTCCCGCGACCACCTCGCCCGCGACCTGGACGTCCTGGAGGAGGTCGCGGGCGGCCACGACGGCCCGTTCAAGATCCAGGCGTGCGGGCCCTGGACGCTGGCCGCCTCGATCGAGCTGCGGCACGGCGACCGGGCGCTGAAGGATCCGGGCGCCGTCCGCGACCTGGTCGCCTCGCTGGCCGAGGGCGTCGCCGCGCACGTCGCCGACGTCCGGCGGCGGCTGCCCGCCGCGCAGGTCGTCCTCCAGCTGGACGAGCCCGGCCTGCCCGCGGCGCTCGCCGGGACGGTCCCGACCGCCAGCGGGTTCTCGCGGCTCCGGGCGATCGAGGAACCGGTGGCCGAAGAGGCCCTCCGCACGGTGATCGAAGCGGCGGACGCCTACCCCGTCGTGCACTGCTGCGCCCGGAACGTCCCGTACGGGCTGCTGCGCGGCGCCGGGGCGAAGGCGCTCTCGGTCGACCTGCGGCTGGTGCCGAGGCGCGACGACGACGCGGTGGGGGAGGCGATCGACGCGGGGATCGGGCTGCTCCTCGGCGCGGTGCCCGCGACCGACGCGGCCCTGCCGCCCCTTCGGGCGACCGCCGAGCCGGTGCGGGAGCTGTGGCGGCGGTTCGGGTTCCCGGCCGAGCGGCTGGCGGAGCAGGTCGTGGTCACCCCCGCGTGCGGGATGGCCGGCGCGTCGCCGCGCTACGTCCGCACGGCCCTGAAGCGCTGCCGCGACACCGCCCGGATGCTGTACGAGGCGGCCCTCTGAAGGGAGCGCGCCGGGGTCTCATATTGTCGGTCCCGTTGGCGAGAATGGGGGCATGACCATGAGCGACGGCGTTCCGACCGAGGCGCGGCAGCGCCACAAGGAGCTGAGCGAGCGGCTCGACGAGGCCAACTACCGCTACTACGTCCTCGACCAGCCGACGCTCTCCGACGCCGAGTACGACCGGATGATGCGGGAGATCCGCGAGCTGGAGGAGCGGCATCCCGAGCTGGTCACGCCCGACTCGCCGACGCAGAAGGTCGGCGCGCCCATCGTCACCGACTTCGCGACCGTCGAGCACCTGGAGCGGATGCAGAGCCTCGACAACGCGATGAGCGCCGACGAGCTGGCCGCCTGGGACGAGCGGGTCGTCAAGGAGGTCGGCGAGGTCGCCGGCTACCTGTGCGAGCTGAAGATCGACGGCCTGGCGATCGCGCTGACCTACGAGAAGGGGCGGCTCACGCGCGGCGTCACCCGCGGCGACGGCCGCACCGGCGAGGACGTCACCAACAACGTGCGCACCATCGCCGACATCCCGGCCCGGCTGGCCGGCGACGGCTGGCCCGACGTGCTGGAGGTCCGCGGCGAGGTCTTCCTGCCGGTCGAGGGGTTCGAGCAGGTGAACGCGGCCCAGCTGGAGGCGGGCAAGGAGCCCTTCGCCAACCCCCGCAACGCGGCGGCGGGCTCGCTGCGGCAGAAGGACCCGCGGGTCACCGCGCACCGTCCGCTCGGAATGCTGATCCACGGGTTCGGCGCGTGGCGGGGCGGCAAGCAGCCCGACAGCCAGTCCGGCGCGTACGAGCTGATGCGCGGCTGGGGCCTGCCGGTCAGTGACCGCTACAAGGTCGTCGGCGGGCTCGGCGCCGTCCGCGAGTACATCGCGGAGTACGGCGACGACCGGCACGGCACCGCCTACGAGATCGACGGCGTCGTGGTCAAGGTCGACCAGTTCTCGCTGCAGCGCAGGCTCGGGTCGACGAGCCGCGCGCCGCGCTGGGCGATCGCGTGGAAGTACCCGCCGGAGGAGGTCAACACCAAGCTCCTCGACATCAAGGTCGGCGTGGGGCGGACGGGGCGCGTCACCCCGTACGGCGTGATGGAGCCGATCAAGGTCGCCGGGTCCACGGTCGAGCGGGCGACGCTGCACAACGCGAGCGAGGTCAGGCGCAAGGGCGTCCTGATCGGCGACACGGTCGTCCTGCGGAAGGCGGGCGACGTCATCCCCGAGATCGTCGCGCCGGTGACCGGGCTGCGCGACGGCTCCGAGCGCGAGTTCGCGATGCCCGAGACCTGCCCCGAGTGCGGGACGGAGCTGGCGTACGAGAAGGAGGGCGACGTCGACATCCGCTGCCCGAACGCCAGGAGCTGCCCCGGCCAGCTGCGCGAGCGGCTGTTCTACCTGGCGAGCCGCAAGGTGCTCGACATCGAGGCGCTCGGCTACGTCGCGGCGACGGCGCTCACCCAGCCCCTGGAGCCGAGCGACCCGCCGGTGAAGAACGAGGGCGACCTGTTCCACATCACGGTCGGCCAGCTGCTGCCGATCAGGAGCCTCGTCCTCGACCAGCGGACCGGGACGGTCAAGACCGACCCGAAGACCGGCGAGCCGAAGGCGGTGTCGTTCTTCGCCAACAAGGAGGGCGAGCCGAAGAAGACGGTCGAGATCCTCTTCGAGGAGCTGGAGAAGGCCAAGCGGCAGCCGCTGTGGCGGGTGCTGGTGGCGCTGTCGATCCGGCACGTCGGGCCGTCCGCCGCGCAGGACCTCGCGCGCGAGATGCGCTCGATGGACGCGATCGCGAGCGCGACGGAGGAGGAGCTCGCGGCGGTCGACGGCGTCGGGCCGACCATCGCCGCGTCGATCAGGAAGTGGTTCGAGGAGGACTGGCACCGCGAGATCGTCGACAAGTGGCGGGCCGCCGGGGTCCGCATGGAGGACGAGGGCGCCGCGGGCCCGCGCCCGCTGGAGGGCGTCTCCGTGGTGATCACCGGGTCGCTGGAGGGGTTCAGCCGGGACTCGGCGACCGAGGCGGTGCAGCGGCTCGGCGGCAAGGTGTCCGGCTCGGTGTCGAAGAAGACGGGCTTCGTGGTCGTCGGCGACAGCCCAGGGTCGAAATACGACAAGGCGGTCAAGTTGGGCGTACCGGTCCTCGAGGAGGAAGGGTTCCGGGTCCTGCTGGCCGATGGGCCAGATGCGGCCAAAAATGTAACTATGCGCGCCGAGGCCTAACACGGTGTGGTTACAGGGGTTTCGACCAGGGTTGCGTTACTCAGGGGTACACTTCCACTACCCACCGACGAGGGGTGGGTACGGAAAGGAAATAACGGAACGTACCCAACCGGTTTCGCGAAGTTGAGCAAAGGCCGTACTCTCCCTCACATCACGACCCACACCTGAAATCTCCGGACGTGACACCCGGGGGGCGTCCCCCGAGGTCGGGGACGCCCGGTGCCGGGGGACGGCCCCCCGAAGCCCCCCGAGGATGTGATGAAGGACCCGAACAACACGCGGAACACGGCGCCACGCCGCGGCTCCCCGTTGTGGATCTACTTCGTCGTCGTCATCCTGCTCGGCCTCGCCGCCGGTACCGCCGCGTTCTCCGGGCTGAGCCGCGCCGACCTCGACGCGCTCGTCGGCAACCCCGTCTTCTGGATCCTCGGCTGCTTCATCATCTTCGGCGAGCTGCGCCCGATCATCACGCCCGGCTCCACCGAGAACAACGGCGCCACCACCTCGACCACGTTCTCCTTCGCCGCGCTGCTGTACGCGGGGCTGCCCATCGCCGCCGCCCTCCAGGCCGTCGCCGTGATCACCTGCGGGATCTTCCGCGGCCGGTCCCCGCACCGCATCGCCTTCAACGTCTCCCAGTACACCCTCAGCCTCGCCGCCGCCCAGTTCGTCCTCGCGCTCTCCGGCGACATGGCGACCCCGTCGCGGCTGTGGGTGCCGCACGGCTCCGACCTGCCCGCCATCGCGCTCGCCGGGGCCGTCTACTTCGCCTGCAACGACACCCTCGTCGGCGCCGCCGTCGCGCTGCACGCCCGCGTGTCGCTCCTCAAGGCCCTGCGCTGGGACCTCGCCTACCAGGTGCTCGTGCACCTGGCGCTGCTCGGCCTCGCCCCGCTGATGGTCATCGCGATGGACCGGTCCGCCGTCTTCGTGCCGCTCATCGTCCTGCCGTTCATCGCCGTCTACCTGAACGCGTCGGTCTCGGTCCGGCGCGAGCACCAGGCGCTGCACGACGGGCTGACCGGCCTGCCCAACCGCAAGCTGCTGATCGTCCGCACCGAGGAGGCGCTCGCCGAGGCGCGCGGCGCCGACCGGCGGCTCCCGCGCGCCGCGGGCCTCGGGTCCAGGCGGCGCAAGGCGCTCGACCCGCCCGCCCACCGCGCCGGGCTGTTCCTCCTCGACCTCGACCGGTTCAAGGAGGTCAACGACACCCTCGGGCACCCCACCGGCGACCGGCTGCTCCAGCTCGTCGCGCACCGGCTGACCCACAGCGTCCGCCCCGGCGACCTCGTCGCGCGGCTCGGCGGCGACGAGTTCGCGGTGCTGCTGCCCACCGTGCGGGACGAGGCCGCCGCCCGCGAGGTCGCCGCCCGGCTGCGCGCCGCGCTCTCCGAGCCGGTCCGGCTGGACGGCATGTCGTTCGACCTGGAGGCCAGCGTCGGGATCGCCCTGTTCCCCGACCACGCGCCCGACTTCGAGCTGCTCCTTCAACGCGCCGACGTGGCCATGTACAACGCCAAGGAGGCCCGGACCGGCGTCGAGACCTACTCGCCCGGCAAGGACCGCAACTCCCCGGCCCGGCTCACCATGCTCGGCGACCTGCGCCGCGCCATCGACCGCTCCGAGCTGGAGCTGTACTACCAGCCGAAGATCTCGCTGCACGACGGCCATCTCGTCGGCATGGAGGCGCTGCTGCGCTGGCGCCACCCCGACGAGGGGCTACTCGAACCCGAGGCGTTCCTGTCGGTCGCCGAGCAGACCTACCTGATGCGCTCCATCACCCACTACGTCGTGGAGGCCGCGCTCACCCAGGCCGCCGCGTGGTGGCGGGCCGACATGCCCGTCCAGGTCGCGGTGAACGCCTCGGGGCGCGACCTGCTCGACACCGGCCTCACCGAGGTCATCGAGGAGGGCCTGCTCGCCCGCGGCCTGCCCGCCGCCGCGCTCCAGCTGGAGATCACCGAGCGCATCCTGATGAACGAGCCCGCCTACGCCTCCGACACCGTGAGCGCGCTCGCCGAGCTCGGCATCCCGCTCAGCCTCGACGACTTCGGCACCGGCTACTCCTCCCTCGTCCGGCTCAAGCGGCTGCCGGTCGAGGAGATCAAGATCGACTCCTCGTTCGTGCGGCGCCTGGCCGACTCGCCGGACGACGCGGTCATCGTCCGCTCGATCGTCGACCTCGTCCGCACCCTCGGCCTGCGCTCGGTGGCCGAGGGCGTCGAGGACGCCGCCATCGCCGAGCGCCTCCGCGAGATGGGCTGCGAGGCCGCGCAGGGCTGGCACTTCTGCCGTCCGATGGACGCCGAGACCGCCACCGAGTGGCTGCGCCGCCACGCCCACCGGGCCCCCGAACCCGCGGCCTGACCGGCCCTCCCGCCGCCGGGGCGGCGGTATCCGCGGCAGCCGGCGCAGGCCGGTGCCGGCACCCGCGTCAGCGGGGAGCGGTCAGTAGCGCCGGCGGGCCTGGTACTCCTCCGGGTAGGTCTCGTCGCGCGGGTAGTACTCCTCGCGCACGGCCGCCGGCGGCGGGGGACGGCGGTCGACGGCGCGGCGGGCGGTCATCATCCGCATGAGGCCGACGACCAGGCCGATCAGGCCGCCGACCATCAGGATGACGCCGACGAGCCGGATGTCGATGCCGCTCAGGTCGTAGTCGACCGCGTACGCCAGGATGGCGCCGATAATGATCAAGGCGATGCTGCCACCGATGGTCACGGCGGGCTCCTCTCCTCGTCCCGGGGGTGGACGCAAGCAGTGTTCCCCCCGTACGGGAATGAAACGGACAACCTCGTCGCTCCGCCGGCCCGCCGCGGGCCCGCCCCCGATAAACCGGTCGGGTCGTGGGGCCCGGGGCCCATAGGATGGCCGTGAACCCACTTCATCGCAGGAACGGTTTCTCGAATGTCCGCCATCACCCGCGACGAGGTCTCGCACCTCGCCCGGCTGTCCCGGCTGGCGCTCGGCGACGATGAGCTCGACCATCTCGCCGCCCAGCTCGACCAGATCATCTCCGCGGTCGCGCGGGTGCAGGAGGTCGCCGCGGAGGACATCCCGCCCACCTCCCACGCGCTCCCGCTGACCAACGTCTACCGGACGGACGAGGTACGGCCGTGCCTCCGGCCGGAGGAGGCCCTCGCCGCCGCCCCGGCCGCCGAGGAGCAGCGCTTCCGCGTTCCGCGGATCCTCGACGAGGAGGCCTGATGGGCGAGCTGGTCAGGAAGAGCGCGGCGGAGCTCGGGGAGCTGATCGCCGCGGGCGAGACCTCGGCCGTCGAGGTGGCCGAGGCGCACCTCGACCGCATCGCGGCGGTGGACGGCGAACTCAACGCGTTCCTGCACGTCGACCGCGAGACCACGCTGGCGCAGGCCCGCAGGGTGGACGAGCGGCGCGCCGCGGGGGAGGAGCTCGGCCCGCTGGCCGGCGTCCCCGTCGCGCACAAGGACGTGTTCACCACCACGGACATGCCCACCACCGCAGGATCGAAGATCCTCGAAGGCTGGCGGCCGCCGTACGACGCGACCGTGACGGCGCGGCTCCGGCAGGCCGGGCTGGTGATCCTCGGCAAGACGAACATGGACGAGTTCGCGATGGGCTCGTCCACGGAGAACAGCGCCTACTTCACCTCCCGCAACCCGTGGGACCTGGAGCGGGTCCCGGGCGGGTCGTCCGGCGGGTCGTCCGCGGCGGTCGCCGCGTTCGAGGCCCCGCTGTCCACCGGCACCGACACCGGCGGCTCCATCCGCCAGCCCGCCGCCGTCACCGGCATCGTCGGCATGAAGCCCACCTACGGCGGCTCGTCCCGCTATGGCGTCATCGCGTTCGCGTCCTCGCTCGACACGCCGGGCCCGTTCGCCCGCAACGTGCTCGACGCGGCGCTGCTGCACGAGGCGTTCAGCGGCCACGACCCGATGGACTCCACCTCGGCCGACCAGGCCGTCCCGCCGGTCGTGGAGGCCGCGCGCCGCGGCGACGTCAACGGGCTGCGCGTCGGCGTCGTGAAGGAGTTCGCGGGCGAGGGCTACCAGCCGGGCGTCTCCGCGCGCTTCGCCGAGGCGGTCGAGCTGCTGGAGTCCCTCGGCGCGAAGGTCGTCGAGGTGTCCTGCCCGCACTTCACCTACGCGCTTCCCGCCTACTACCTGATCGCGCCGTCGGAGTGCTCGTCGAACCTGGCCCGGTTCGACGCGATGCGCTACGGCCTGCGCGTCGGCGACGACGGCAGCCGCAGCGCCGAGGAGGTCATGGCGCTGACCCGCGCCGAGGGCTTCGGGCCCGAGGTCAAGCGGCGCATCATGCTCGGCACCTACGCGCTGTCGTCGGGCTACTACGACGCCTACTACGGCAAGGCGCAGCAGGTCCGGACCCTGATCAAGCGCGACTTCGAGGCCGCGTTCGAACAGGTGGACGTGCTGGTCTCGCCGACCACGCCCACCACCGCGTTCCCGATCGGCGAGCGCGCCGACGACCCGATCGCCATGTACCTGGCCGACCTGTGCACGATCCCGGCCAACCTCACCGGCAACGCCGCGATCTCGGTGCCGTGCGGCCTCGCGGACGGCCTGCCCGTCGGCCTGCAGATCATGGCCCCCGTCCTCGGCGACGACCGCGTCTACCGCGTCGGCGCCGCCGTCGAGCGGGCCCTCGAAGACCGCTGGGGCGGCCCGCTGCTGGCCAAGGCCCCGGAACTGGTGGAGGCGAAGTGACCACTCCGGCCCTGATGGACTACGACGAGGCGCTGGCGAAGTTCGAGCCGGTGCTCGGCATCGAGACGCACATCGAGCTCGGCACCGCGTCCAAGATGTTCTGCGGGTGCCCGACGGCGTTCGGCGCGGAGCCGAACACGCAGGTGTGCCCGGTGTGCCTGGGCCTGCCGGGATCGCTGCCCGTCACCAACCACGCCGCGATCGAGGGCATCATCAAGATCGGCCTCGCGCTGAACTGCGGCATCGTGGAGTGGTGCAGGTTCGCCCGGAAGAACTACTTCTATCCGGACATGCCGAAGAACTTCCAGATCTCGCAGTACGACGAGCCGCTCTGCGTCGACGGCCACCTCGACGTCGAGGTCGAGGGCGAGACCTACCGGATCGGAATCGAGCGCGTCCACATGGAGGAGGACACCGGCAAGTCGCTGCACGTCGGCGGCGCGACCGGCCGCATCCACGGCGCCGAGTACTCCCTGGTCGACTACAACCGGGCCGGCATCCCGCTGGTGGAGATCGTCACCAAGCCGATCCCCGCCACCGGCGACAAGGCGCCGCTGGTGGCCCGGGCGTACGCGACGGAGCTGCGCGAGCTGGTCCGGTCGCTCGGCGTCTCGGACGTGCGCATGGAGCAGGGCTCGATGCGCTGCGACGTGAACGTCTCGCTCATGCCGCGCGGCGCGCAGGAGTGGGGCACGCGGACCGAGACCAAGAACGTCAACTCGCTGCGGTCGGTCGAGCGGTCCGTCCGGTCGGAGATCGAGCGGCAGGCGGCCGTGCTGGACGCCGGCGGCAAGATCGTCCAGGAGACCCGGCACTTCCACGAGGAGACCGGCCGCACCACGAGCGGGCGCAGCAAGGAGGAGGCGCAGGACTACCGCTACTTCCCCGAGCCCGACCTCGTGCCCATGGCGCCGTCGCGGGAGTGGGTGGAGGAGCTGCGCGCCTCGCTGCCGGAGCTGCCGGCCGCGCGCCGCCGCCGTATCCAGCGGGAGTGGAACCTGTCCGACCTTGAGCTGCGGGACGTCGTGAACGCCGGGGCCGTCGACCTCATCGAGGCGACGGTCGCGCAGGGCGCCGACGCCCCGGCGGCCCGCAAGTGGTGGATGAACGAGCTGTCGCGGCGCGCCACCGAGCAGGGCGTCGAGCTGGCCGACCTGCCGATCACGCCCGAGCAGGTCGCCCGCGTGCAGGCGATGATCACCGCGGGGGAGCTGAACGACAAGCTGGCCCGCAAGGTGTTCGAGGGCGTCCTCGCGGGCGAGGGCGGCCCGGACGAGGTCGTCGCCGCGCGGGGCCTGAAGGTCGTCAGCGACGAGGGCGAGCTGGCCTCGGTGATCGACCAGGTGATCGCCGACAACGCGGCCGTGGCCGACAAGATCCGCGCCGGGAAGGTCGCCGCCGCGGGCGCCCTCGTCGGCGCCGTGATGAAGGCCACCCGCGGGCAGGCCGACGCCGGCAGGGCCCGAGAGCTGATCCTGGAGAAGCTCGGCGCATCCTGACCCGGTCGGGACAGACCTTCGTCCGACCTGCGCCGTCCGGCCCGGGCGGGCTGCCCGCGCGGCCTGCTCCGGACGGTGTGACCTGCCCGCTGTGACCCGGCCGGTCCGGTCCGGGCCGTCTGACGCGCGCCGCCTGGTCCGTACTGGTCCGTCCTGGGGCGGGCGGGGCGGATCAGGGGAGCGGGAGGTCGAGGATGCGGTCGTCGCCCGGCCTGGGGGTGCCCCGGCCGTCCTTGTTGCTGGTCGTTATCCACAGGGAGCCGTCCGGTGCCCGGACGACCGCGCGCAGGCGTCCGATCCGGCCCTGGAACCGGGCGAGGGGCCGCTCCGCCTTGCCGTCGTGCAGCGGGACCTGCCACAGGCGCTCGCCGCGCAGCGCGCCGACCCACAGGGACCCGTCGGCGTAGGCGAGCCCGGACGGCGACGCCTGGTCGGTCGGCCAGGTCACGAGCGGGTCGGTGAAGCCCGGACGCCGGCCGACGCCCTCGACCACCGGCCAGCCGTAGTTCTGCCCCTTGCGGATCAGGTTGATCTCGTCGATGCGGTTCTGGCCGAATTCGGTGGCGTACATGCGCCTCGCGCTGTCCCAGGCGATGCCCTGGACATTGCGGTGCCCGTACGACCAGACGCGATTGCCGAACGGGTTGCCGGGCGCGGGCTCGCCCCCGGGGGTGACGCGCAAGATCTTGCCCGCCAGGGAGTTCTTGTCCTGCGCCTTGGCTCCGTCACCGGTCTCCCCGGTGGTGATGTAGAGCATCTTGTCGGGGCCGAACGCCAGGCGCCCGCCGTTGTGGATGGAGCCCTTCGGGATGCCGGTGACGATCGGTTCCAGATTGCCGAGACGGCCGTCATAGGTGGCGCGCACGACACGGTTGTCGGACGCCGCCGTGTAGTAGAGGTAGACGAAATGGTCGGTGTCGTAAGTCGGGGAGACCGCGACGCCGAGGAGGCCGCCCTCGCCTTGCGCGTCAACCCCGCGCACGGTGCCGACGGTCGTCTTGCGACCCGCCGGCGTGACGCGCAGGAGCCGGGCGGTGGACCGTTCGGTCACCAGCCCGTCGCCTCCGGGCAGGAACGCGACGGCCCACGGCACGTTCAGGTTGTCGGTGACCGTGCGGGGCATGCCGCCCGGCGCGTCGCTGTCCGTCCCGGACGGGACGGACGAGGCGGGCGGGGTCGCCTGAGGCGGGGTCCGGCCCTCCCCGCCCCCGGACGGCGAGGACGAGCAGGCCGCCGCGACCGCGGCGGCCGGCACCAGGACGGCCGAGACGAGGATGGTCGTGTGCTTTCGCATGAGCGCCTCCCGCAGGTGGTACGGATCCCGGGCGCCCGCCGTTCCCTGCCACGCCGTTCGCCTGCCACGCCGATCGCCCGTCACGCCGTTCCCCGTCATGCGGTCGCCTGACACGCCGATCCCTGTGACTCAGCGTAACCCCGGGCAGGGACCCCGAACCGGGGAGAACCGGCTTTCGGACGTCCCAAACGGATCCGCGAAGAGGTCGTTCGTCGCGGGAAGGTCGCCCAGCCTCAATCGCTCCGTGACCTACCGAACGTACAGTGAGCGACACGGTGATCCCGTAGTGCAGCAGTGTCGCTGATCTCCGGCAGGCGAGCCCCGGTGCGCTCGCGGCCGGCCCGCTCCGATCCGGCGCGGGGCACGATCCGTGACCTTCGGACCGTTATCCATGCGGCGGGGGTCGTGGACCCGAACTCTCCCCTGGCGCGGCGCGCTCTCCGCCGGGGCCGATCAGCCCGTCGGGGCAGGAAGGGACACGGCGCGATGAGCGGCGACTACGCCAGGCGGGTATCGCCGCGTGCGCTGCCGGTCGCCCTGGCGGCCATCCTCGGTGTGCTGTACGCCACCGGCTCGCTGCTCGGCTGGGGAGGCCGCGCCTTCATCGCGTGGACCGAGGCCGGCGCCGCGGGCGCCGCCGCGATCTCCCTGCTGCTGTCGGCCCGGCGCCCGGACGGCCCGCCGGCCGACGCCGCCGGCGCCCCCGGCGGCATCTGGCGCGCGTCCTGGCGGTGGTACGGCATAGCCGCCGCCTCCTGGTTCGTCGGCGCCGTCGGCGGCGCGCTGTCCTACGGCACCGGCCGCAGCGCCCTGTCGCTGTCGGTACCCGACCTGTTCTACCTGCTCGCGCTGGGCGCGCTCGTCACCGGCCTGGTCGCGCCGATCAGGCTGCCCCGCGACGCGGGGACGTGGCTGCGCTACGCCGCCGACACCTACGTCTGCGCCTGCGCGCTGTTCGTGCTCGGCTGGGTGGCGCTGTTCGGGAGCCTGTACCACCGGTCGGGGGAGTCGCCGCCCGAGTTCCTGCTGGAACTGCTGTACCCGCTCATCGACATCGTCTTCGTCTGCGGCGCGCTGCCGTTCGTGCTCGGCGCCGGGCGCGGGCACCGCCGCCTCGCCTGGATGGGGTACGGCGCGCTGGCGGCCATCGCGGTCGCCGACATCGTCACCACGTTCGTCCGGCTGGACGGGGGCGGGGCCGCCGAGGACCCCTCCGACATCCTGCGCCTCGCCGGGCTGCTGCTCCTGCTGCTGGTGCCGTGGACGGGCCCGGACGCCGAGCCCGCGCTGCCCGTCGACGACATCCCCGAGGACGTCGCGGCCCCCGAGCAGGAGTGCGGCCGCATGATCGGACCGGGCCTCGCGCCCGCCGCGGTCGCCGCCGCGGCCGCGCTGTTCATCGCGGGCCACTCGATCGCCGGCAACGACGGCCTGGAGCCGGCGATCTCGATCGCCGCGGGCTCGGCCGCGCTGGTGCTGATCGCGCGCCTCGCCGCCCTGCTGCGGGAGAACGAGGCCCTGCGCCGGGCCGTCGGCACGGGCGAGGAGCACTTCCGCGCCCTGTCGGAGAGCATCAACGACGCGGTGCTCATCTGCGACCTCGACGCCACCGTCCAGTACGCGAGCGCCGGCGCCCTGCGGACCTACCGGTACACCTCGGACGAGCTGCTCGGCCGCCCGCTGAACGAGATCGTCCACCCGGAGGACCTGCCGCGCGTCCAGCAGGTGTTCACCGAGTTCCTGGAGGAGCCGTCCGGCGACGTCGGGCCGCAGGACGCCCTGCGGGTGCCGTGCCGGCTGCGCGCCGCGGACGGGACGTGGCTGCCGACCGAGTCCACGATCTCCCGCTACAGCGGCTCGGACGGGGCGCCGTCCCGGCTGCTGGTCACCACCCGCGACCTGAGCGAGCAGGCGGCGCTCCAGCGGCAGGTCGCCCACCTGACGTTCCACGACGGGCTGACCGGCCTGCCGAACCGGTCCTACTTCGAGGAGCGCACGCGGGAGGTGCTGTCGCGGCAGGCGTCCGGCGGCGAGGCGGCGGTCGTGTTCGTCGACCTGGACGGCTTCACCGCCGTGAACGACTCCGACGGGCACGCGGCCGGCGACCAGGTCCTCGCGCAGGCGGCCCGGCGGCTGCGCGCGAACGTCCAGGCCGACGACACGGTGGCGCGGTGGGGCGGCGACGAGTTCGCCGTGCTGGTCCAGCGCCCGCCGGACGACCCTGAGACGCGCGCCACAGTCGAACTCGCCGGTCGGCTCCTGCGCGTACTTTCGGCCGACCCTTACCAGGTGGGCAGCAAGCACATCGTGCTGACGGCGAGTGTCGGCATCGCGTTCGCCGGGGACGCGGAGCAGCCGCGCGGCGGCGGATCGGACGCGGGACGCAGGCTCCGCCGCAGCGCCGCCGACCTGATCCGCAACGGCGACCTGGCGATGGCCCGCGCGAAGGAGCTCGGCGGCGGGCGCGTCGAGGTGTACGCGCCGCACATGCACGCCGACGTCGTCCGGCGGCTGGAGCTCGGCAGCGACCTGCAGACCGCGCTCGCCGAGGAGCAGTTCTCCGTGGAGTTCCAGCCGGTCGTCGACCTGGCCACGTCCCGGGTGACCGGGGTGGAGGCGCTGCTGCGCTGGCACCGGGGGACCGAGACGGTGCCCCCGGAGGAGTTCATCGGCCCGGCCGAGGAGTCCGGCCTGATGATCCCGCTCGGCGACTGGATGCTGCGGGAGGCGTGCCGGGAGGTGGCCCGCTGGCGCGGCGACTCGTGGGACGTCGGCCTGTCGGTGAACTTCACCGCCCGGCAGATCGCCGCCCCCCGGTTCGTGGAGTCGGTCGCGGCGGCGCTGGCGGAGACGGGGCTGCCGCCGCAGGCGCTCACGCTGGAGGTGCGCGAGGAGGTCCTCGTCGAGGACGCCGACCAGAACGTCGAGCGCCTGTCCCAGCTGCGCGACCTCGGCGTCCGGCTCGCGATCGACGACTTCGGCACCGGCTACGCCTCGCTGGCCTACCTCGGGCAGCTCCCGGTCGACATCATCAAGATCGACCCGTCGTTCGTGGCGGGGCTCGGCTCGGACGAGACGCTGACGCTGCTCACCCGGACGATCGTGCGGCTCGGCAGCGACCTCGGGCTGACCGTGGTGGCGGAGGGCATCGAGCGGCCCGAGCAGCTGGAGCTGCTGCGGGAGATGGGCTGCCCGCGCGGCCAGGGCTTCCTCGTGGCGCGTCCGATGGCGGCGCGGCGGGTCGAGTCGCTGGTGCGGACGAACCTCGGCGGACAGAGCCGCACGGGCGGCGACCTCCCCCTCCCGCTACCGGGATGAGGCCGCCGGCGGCCCTCGCCGCCGCGCGCACCGTCGTCTCGACATATGAGACAAAGCGTCCAAGGATTTGACCGGTGGCCGGACATCGGCGAAAGTGGGCTCGTGCAGAGCACCTCCATCATCCTCGTAGTACTTGGTCGGCGCGCAGGCTGACCAAGCTTTCCGTCCTGCGCGCCTCCCCTCGATCGCCTCACGGCGGCGGGGGTTTTTTGTTGCCCGGCGAGCCAACACTCACTCCCCAAGGAACCGCAGAATCATGACGACCGAACAGATGACGGGAGCCCAGGCGCTGGTCCGCGCCCTGGAGAACGTCGGCGTCGACACCGTGTTCGGCATCCCGGGTGGCGCGATCCTCCCGGCGTACGACCCGCTGTTCGACTCCAGGAAGCTGCGCCACATCCTCGTCCGGCACGAGCAGGGCGCCGGCCACGCCGCCCAGGGCTACGCGATGGTGACCGGCAAGGTGGGCGTCTGCATGGCCACCAGCGGGCCGGGCGCGACCAACCTCGTCACGGCGATCTCCGACGCCTACATGGACTCGGTCCCGATGGTGGTGATCACCGGGCAGGTCGCCTCGTCGCTCATCGGCACCGACGGCTTCCAGGAGGCCGACATCGTCGGCATCACGATGCCGATCACCAAGCACAACTTCCTGGTGACCGACGCCGGCGACATCGCCCGCACCGTCGCCGAGGCGTTCCACATCGCGGGCTCCGGGCGGCCCGGGCCCGTCCTGGTCGACATCGCCAAGGACGCCCTGCAGGCCACGGTCGGGTTCGAGTGGCCTGTCCCGCTGCAACTGCCCGGGTACCGGCCCGTCACCCGGCCGCACTCCAAGCAGGTCCGCGAGGCGGCACGGCTGATCGTCCAGGCGAAGCGCCCGGTGCTGTACGTGGGCGGCGGGGTGCTGAAGGCGGGCGCGTCCGCCGAGCTGAAGGTGCTCGCCGAGCTGACCGGCGCGCCGGTCGTCACCACGCTGATGGCCAAGGGCGCGCTGCCCGACAGCCACCCGCTGCACATGGGCATGCCGGGCATGCACGGCGCGGTCGGCGCGGTCGGCGCGCTCCAGCGCTCGGACCTGCTGGTCGCGCTCGGCGCCCGGTTCGACGACCGCGTCACCGGGAAGCTGGACGGGTTCGCCCCGCACGCCAAGGTCGTGCACGCCGACATCGACCCGGCGGAGATCTCCAAGAACCGGCACGCCGACGTCCCGATCGTCGGGGACGCCCGCGAGGTGATCGCCGACCTGATCGTCGCCCTGCAGAACGAGCACGAGGCGGGACGCAAGGGCGACTACACCGACTGGTGGCGCCAGCTCGACGCCTGGCGCGAGACGTACCCGCTGGGCTACGACACGCCCGCCGACGGCTCGCTCTCCCCGCAGTACGTCATCGAGCGGATCGGGCGGATCGCCGGGCCGGAGGCGTACTACGTCGCGGGCGTCGGCCAGCACCAGATGTGGGCCGCGCAGTTCATCAAGTACGAGCGGCCGGGCGCGTTCCTGAACTCCGGGGGCGCCGGGACGATGGGGTACTCCGTCCCGGCGGCGATGGGCGCCAAGGTCGGCGCGCCCGACTCGACGGTCTGGGCGATCGACGGCGACGGCTGCTTCCAGATGACCAACCAGGAGCTCGCGACCTGCGCGATCGAGGGCATCCCGGTCAAGGTCGCCGTGATCAACAACGGCAACCTCGGGATGGTCCGGCAGTGGCAGACGCTCTTCTACAACGAGCGCTACTCCAACACGAATCTCCACTCGGCCAAGCGGATCCCCGACTTCGTCAAGCTCGCCGAGGCGTACGGTTGCGTCGGCCTGCGCTGCGAGAAGGCCGAGGACGTCGACGAGGTCATCGCCAAGGCCATGGAGATCAACGACGCCCCCGTCGTGATCGACTTCGTCGTCCACCAGGACGCCATGGTCTGGCCGATGGTCGCGGCCGGCACCGCCAACGACGACATCAAGATCGCCCGGGACATGGCGCCCGAGTGGGAGAACGGAGACTGACCCCGATGAGCCTGCACACCCTCTCGGTGCTGGTGGAGAACAAGCCCGGCATCCTGGCTCGGGTCGCGGCCCTGTTCTCCCGGCGCGGCTTCAACATCGAGTCCCTCGCGGTCGGCACCACCGAGCATCCGGAGATCTCCCGGATGACGATCGTGGTGAACGTCGCCGACCTGCCGCTGGAGCAGGTCACCAAGCAGCTCAACAAGCTGGTCAACGTGCTGAAGATCGTCGAGCTGGACCCCTCGGCGTCCGTCCAGCGCGAGCTCATCCTGGTCAAGGTGCGCGCCGACGCCGAGACCCGCTCGCAGGTCCTCGAGACAGTGTCGCTGTTCCGCGCCAAGGTGGTGGACGTCGCGCCCGACGCCGTCACGATCGAGGCGACCGGCAACCGCGACAAGCTGGACGCGTTCATCAGGATCCTGGAGCCGTTCGGCATCAAGGAGCTGGTGCAGTCGGGCATGGTGGCCGTCGGCCGCGGCGCCCGGTCCATCACCGACCGCTCGCTGCGCGCCATCGAGCGCAGCGCCTGACCCGCGACCCGGGCCGTCCCAGCGGGCGGCACAACCACACCAACGAAAGGCAACAGCACTGTGGCTGAGATGTTCTACGACGACGCCGCCGACCTGAGCGTGATCCAGGGCCGGCACGTGGCGATCATCGGCTACGGCAGCCAGGGGCACGCGCACGCGCTCTCGCTGCGCGACTCCGGCGTCGACGTGCGGGTCGGGCTCCGCGAGGGGTCGGCCAGCCGGGAGAAGGCGGAGGCCGGGGGCCTGCGCGTGGTCACCCCGGCGGAGGCCGCCGAGGAGGCCGACCTGATCATGCTGCTCGCCCCGGACCACCACCACCGGGAGATCTTCGAGAAGGACATCAGGCCCGCCCTGGTCGAGGGCGACGCGCTGTTCTTCGGCCACGGCTTCAGCATCCGCTACGACCTCGTCCAGCCGCCGGAGGGCGTCGACGTGGCCATGGTCGCGCCGAAGGGCCCGGGGCACCTCGTGCGCCGCCAGTTCGTCGCCGGGCGCGGCGTGCCGGTGATCGTGGCCGTGGAGAAGGACCCGTCCGGCAACGCCTGGCCGCTGGCGCTGTCCTACGCCAAGGCCATCGGCGGCCTGCGCGCGGGCGGCATCAAGACGACCTTCACCGAGGAGACCGAGACCGACCTGTTCGGCGAGCAGTCCGTGCTGTGCGGCGGCGTCTCCGAGCTGATCAAGACCGGGTTCGAGGTGCTGACCGAGGCCGGCTACCAGCCGGAGGTCGCCTACTTCGAGGTCCTGCACGAGATGAAGCTGATCGTCGACCTGATGTACGAGGGCGGCATCCACAAGATGTACTGGTCGGTGTCCGACAACGCCGAGTACGGCGGGTACAGCCGCGGGCCGCGCGTCATCACGCCGGAGACCAAGGCCGCGATGAAGAAGATCCTCGGCGAGATCCAGTCCGGCGAGTACGCCAAGGAGCTGGTGGACGAGTTCGAGGGCGGCCAGAAGAAGTTCACGCAGTACCGCGAGGAGCTGGCCCAGCACCCGATCGAGAAGACGGGCGCCGAGCTGCGCCCGATGATGAGCTGGCTCAACGACTGAGCCGGCTCGGCGACTGAGCCGTTCCGCGAAGGCGCGGGGAGCCGGCGGCCCCCGCGCCTTCGCATGTACGCGAACGGCGTCGCCCTGGCCTCCCCTGAGAAGTGTCTTCCCGGGGACGGGGGGCTCTTTGGATGCGGCGCCCCCCTCCACCTGCGGTTTCCTCCTGGATGCATACTCGGTATTGCCCTGACCATACTCCGTATGCATACTTGGTAGGCATGTCGATCCGTCACGGCCTGCTGGCACTTCTGTCCCAGGGGCCCCGCTACGGCTACCAGCTGCGCGCCGAGTTCGAGTCGTCCACCGGCGCCACCTGGCCGCTCAACATCGGCCAGGTCTACTCCACGCTGTCGCGCCTGGAGCGCGACGAGCTCGTCACGCGCGTCGGCGCCGACGACGAGGGCAGGTTCGTCTACCGGATCACTCCGGCGGGCGAGCAGGACGTGCGGCGGTGGTTCGCCACCCCGATCGCACGCACCGACCGGCCCCGCGACGAGCTGGCGATCAAGCTGGCGATGGCCGTCACCACACCGGGCGTCGACGTCGCGCACGTCGTCCAGACCCAGCGCACCGCCACGCTGCGCGCCCTGCAGGACCTCACCCGGCTCAAGGCCGACGCGCCCGCCGTCCCGGCGGACCAGGGCGACCGGGCCTGGCGGCTGGTCCTGGAGTCCATGATCTTTCAGGCGGAGGCCGAGGTGCGCTGGCTGGACCACTGCGAGGCCTACGTCACCCGCGCCGAGCCCGCCGCCCCGCCGCTCCCCGCCGAGGCGCCCGCCCCGTCGGACGAGGAGGCGCGCCGATGAGCCTGCTGGCGATGCGGGACGTCTCCCGCGACCACGGCGCCGGCCCGTCCCTGGTGCACGCGCTGCGCGGGGTGACGCTGGAGGTCGCGGCGGGCGAGTTCGTCGCCGTGATGGGCCCGTCCGGCTCCGGGAAGTCGACCCTGCTGGCGCTCGCCGGCGGGCTCGACAGCCCCACCTCGGGACGGATCCTGGTCGACGGCGCCGACCTCGGCGGGCTCGGCCGGACGGGGCGGGCGGCGCTGCGCCGGCGCGGCGTCGGCTACGTCTTCCAGGACCTCAACCTCATCCCGAGCCTCACCGCGGGCGAGAACGTCATGCTGCCGCGCGAACTGGACGGCGTCCGTGCCCGCCAGGCCCGCCGCGAGGCGCGGGAGGCGCTCGCCGAGGTCGGCGTCGCCGAACTCGCCGACCGGTTCCCCGAGGAGATGTCCGGCGGCCAGCAGCAGCGCGTCGCGATCGCCCGCGCGCTGGTCGGCGATCGGCGCCTCGTCCTCGCCGACGAGCCCACCGGCGCGCTCGACAGCCACACCGGCGAGGAGGTCCTGCGCGTCCTGCGGGGCCGCTGCGACGCGGGCGCGTCCTGCCTGATGGTCACGCACGAGTCCCGGCACGCCGCCTGGGCCGACCGGGTCGTGTTCCTGCGCGACGGCCGGATCGTCGACGCCACGGCCCGCTCGTCCGGCCCCGAGAGCCTTCTCCAGGAGAGACTGTGAACCGCTACGCGTTCGCGCTGCGCATGGCCCGCCAGGACGCGCTGCGCGCCAAGGGCCGCACGGCGCTCGTACTCGCCATGATCGGCCTGCCGATCGGCGCCGTCGTCACGCTGGCCGTGCTCCAGGCCACCGTCGACGCGAACGTCGAGGGGGAGCCCGGCTCCGCGACCGGTGCCGAGTCGGCCATCCTGGCGATGCTCTTCGCGATGGTCCTCCTGGAGGTCGTGCTGCTCGCCGGGCCGGCGTTCCTGATGGACGTCCGGCGGCGGCGCCGCGAGCTCGCGCTGGTCGCGTCCTCGGGCGGCGCCGGCCGGCACCTGCGCGCCGTCGTCCTGGCGAGCGGCCTGCTCCTCGGCGGGATCGCCGCCGTCGCCGGGGCCGGGCTCGGCATCGCCGCCGCGGCCGTCATCGTGCGCGCCTCGTCCGGGAGCGGCTTCGGCCCGTTCAGCGTGCCGTGGATCGCGGTCGCCGCGACGATGCTGGTGGGCGCGGGCAGCGGGTTGTTCGCCGCGCTGGTGCCCGCCTGGCAGGCCGGCCGGATGGACGTGGTCGCCGCCCTCGCCGGACGCCGCGAACCCGCGGCGGCGGCGCGGCGCGGCTGGCCGATCGCCGGGGGCGTCCTCGTCCTCGCGGGCGTGGCGGCGTCCCTGGAGGGCATCCGGGTGCTGCGCGAGTTCGGGGCCGCGCTCGGCGCCGCGGCGATCATCATCGGCCTGGTGCTCGCCTGCCCGTGGATCGTCGAGACGACCGGGCGGCTCGCGCCCCGGCTCCCGCTGCCGCTTCGCCTCGCCGTCCGGGACGGCGCCCGCAACCGGGCCCGCACCGCGCCCGCGGTCGCCGCGATCATGGCGGCCGTGGCCGGAGTCACCGCGCTGGCCATCGGGGGCGCCAGCGACTACCGGCAGCGGCAGGTGGAGTACCAGGCGCGGCTGCCGCACGGCTCGGCGCTGATCCGGCTGCCCCAGGGCGGCAACGAGGCGGCCGCCGCGGCCGCCGTCCAGCGCGCCCTGCCGGGGGTGCCCGTCGTCCCGCTGCGCACCCTGCCGGGGGAGGGCGCGCCCTGCCTGTCCGAGGACACCTCGAAGTGCCTGGCCCTCTCCTTCACCGCCGAGCAGGCCGGTGAGCCCTCCGTCCAGATGATGGAGGCCCTCGTCGGGGGCGCGCGGGAGGCCCGGCTGCTGCTCGGCCGCGACGACCCCGCGGTGTCCTCGGCGCTGGCCGCCGGCAAGATCGTCATGTTCCGGGTGCGCCCGCTCCCCGGCGGGACGGCCACCGCGACCGTCACCTACTGGAAGGACGACCGGCAGCACACGAGTGCGACGATCAAGGACCTGCCGGCCGTCACCGCCCAGGGCGACCCGCACGTGCGCGCCATCGTCCCCCCGAAGGCCGCGGAGGAACTCGCCGCGAAGGCCGGCGTTCCCATCGGGACGGAGGCGGTCGGGGTGGACCGCGCCGACCACCGGGTCACCAAGGCCGAGGAGGCGCGGTTGAAGAGGACGATGGCGGCCTTCAGCCCGGACGACGACCCCGTCCACGTGGAGCGGGGCTTCACCGAGTCCTTCGGCGGGACGACGCTGCTGCTCGGCGCGCTCGCCGCCGTCCTGGCGATCGGCGCCACGCTCATCGCGACCGGGCTCGCCGCCGCCGACGCCCGCCCCGACCTCGCGACGCTGCGCGCCGTCGGCGCCCGGCCCCGCACCGGCCGGCTCCTGACGATGGGCCGGGGCGCCTACATCGCCGCGCTCGGCTGCTGGCTCGGGATCGCCGGCGGGCTCGTCCCCGGCCTCGCGGTGGCGCGCCCGCTCACCGACACCGTGGACGAGGTGGGCGCTGCTCCGCACGGCACGATCATCGACGTTCCGTGGCTGCTCCTGCTTGCGATCGGGATCGGAATCCCGCTCGTCGCGGCGTGCGCCGCCGGAGCGGTGACCGGCGGCCGCCTCACCCTGACCCGGCGCGAGGCGGGGTAGAAGACGGGGCGTGGCGAGCGCGAGCCGGGCCGATCGGCCGCGCGCCGGGGCTGGTGATAGCGTCCGGCGCGTGGTCGAGGCGGTTGCGGTGCAGGGAACGGCCGGGGGCTCCTCCGCGGGCCGCGGGGGAGCCGCCCGGCGCCGGCGCGCCGCCCTGGGGGCGCTGGTCGCGGCGAGCGCGCTGCTGTACGCGGCGTACTCGCTGCTGCGGCTGCGCGCCTTCCGGGCGGGCAGCTACGACCTGGTCATCTTCGACCAGGCGGTCCGCTCCTACAGCCGGTTCGGTCTGCCGGTCGCGATCGTCAAGGGCGTCCACAACGACTTCGGCCCTGGCTTCTCGATCCTCGGCGACCACTTCTCGCCGATCCTCGCGCTGCTCGCGCCCCTCTACCGGATCCACGACGGCCCGGCGACCCTGCTGGTCGCGCAGGCCGTCCTGCTCGCGCTCGCGATCCTCCCGATCTGGCGGTACGCCGAGCGGAGGCTGGGCGCCCGCGCCGCCTACTGCACGGCGGCCGCCTACGCCCTTTCCTGGCCGATCGCCGAGGCGCTCGCCTTCGACTTCCACGAGGTCGCCTTCGTCCCCCTGCTGTCGGCGCTGATGATCGAGCGGTACGACGCGGGACGGCGGGGCCAGGCGGCCGCCGCTGCGTTCGCCCTGCTGCTGGTCAAGGAGGACATGGGGCTGCTGCTCGCCGGCTTCGGCCTCTACCTGCTCACCCGTCCGGCGGGCCGCGGGCACCGCCCGCCGCGCTCCCTTCGCGGCCTGCTGCCGCCGGGGGACCGGCGGGCGGGCCTGGCGTACGTCGCGGCCGGGCTGGCCGCCACCTGGTTCTGCTCCCGCGTGGTCATCGCGGCGTTCGGCGGGGACAACGACTACTACTGGGCGTACGGCGCACTCGGCCCCGACCTTCCCGGCGCCGCGGCGCACGCCCTCACCCACCCGTGGGACGTCGTGCTCGTCCTCGGCGACCCGCCGCAGAAGCTCCTCACGATGGCGCTGGTGCTGCTGCCGCTGCTCCTGCTGCCGCTGGCGTCCCCGCTGACCCTGGCGGCCGTCCCGCTGCTCGCCGAGCGGATGCTCGCCAGCCGGTTCAGCAACTGGTGGGAGCCCCACTACCACTACAACGCCTTCATCGTCGCCGTGCTCGTCCTGGCGGCGGCGGACGGCGCGGCGCGGCTGCGCGGCCGGGTCGGGTTCGCGCGGCCCCGGTTCGCTCGGGTCCGGTTCGCGCGGGGTCGGCGGCTCGCGGGCGCGCCGATGGCCGGGATCCTCGCGGCGACGGTCGCGTGCGTGCCGTTCTTCGCGTACCGGCACCTGGCCGACCCCGCTCTGTGGCGCCACAACGAGCGGGCCGGCGCGGCGTCTGCGGCGGTGGCGCGCATCCCGGACGGCGCTCTGGTCGAGGCCGCCAACGGCGTCGGCCCGGCGCTGACGTCCCGCGCCCGCGTGCTGCTGTGGGACGACACCTCGCACGGCGCGCCCTGGGTGGTGGCCCAGGTGGAGCGGCTGGAGTTCCCCTTCGCCTCGCCCGCCGAGCAGCGGCGGCGGGTCGAGGAGCTGAAGGCCGAGGGGTACCGGGAGGTCTTCCGGCGGAACGGCTATGTCGTGCTGTACCGGAACGTCCCCGACCCCTGGTGACGCGAGGCCCGGACGGATCCCGGCGAGGCGGGCCCCTGGTAAGGCGAAACGCGGCTTTTGGACAGATTGTCCGCTGACCGATCATCGTCGCACGCGTCATAATGACGGTGAAGGCGCCGGGCCGCCAATCATCCCTATCCTTTCTGGGTACTTTGCCAGATACTTGAAGAAAGCCGTGACGGCCGTGGCCGGCGCGGGAGAACCTGCGCGAACACCTCGTGACCTCGGTCGGAGCGGGCCTTGGGGCGTGTGCATGAGCGATGTGAGGCGGAACGGCGGCAAAGCGGGGACACCGGCGGGCGGTGCTCCGGAATTCCTCGCCGGACGGACAATGCGACGGGCAGGCGAATCCCCGATCCGCGCGGCGGGCCGGGGAGCGGGTCGCGGCGAGGAGCCGTGACATGCCGGCGCGGGAGGACAAGGACGTCCGGCGCTTCGAGACGTGCGGGCAGGCGTGGATCGGTGTCCTGCGGCACGTGTGGGCGGCCGGGGAGGCGGGGCTCGAGGACGGCGGGCCCATCATCGAGGGGCCGCCGCTGCTGTTCGAGATCTGCTCGCTGAGCTGGGAGGACCCGATCCTGCGCGAGTACGGCGACCGGGAGCGGCTCGTCCGGCGGGCGCGGGAGCGCACCCGCCGCGCCGTCCGGGGGCGGTTCTGGCCGCGGCTGCACGACCTGCAGGGCCACGACCAGATCCGCTGGGTGGTGGACCTGCTGCGCGCGAGGCCGTGGACGACCAGCGCCTGGATCTCGCTGACGGTCCCGGGCGAGCCGGCCGACGGGCTGCCGGCGCTGACCGCGCTGTCGTTCCGCATCCGCGGCTACCGGCTGATCATGACGGCGATGTTCCGGTCGCAGAACGTCCACCGCGCCTACCTGGCCTACATCCCGCTCCGCGAGGTGCAGGTCCGGGTCGCCGACGAGCTGGGGCTGCCGCCCGGGCCGCTGCGCGTGTTCGTGGACGTCCCGCACGTCCACGTGGCCGACGCCGAGCGGGTCGCGTCGGTGCTCGTCTCGGTGCCGGAGCCGAACGCCGCCTGACGAAACCGGCGCGGCGGGACGAACCGGAGTTACTGGTGGGTCTTTCCCTGCCGCGAGCCGGTCCCTCCCCCGGGTTATAGACTCGCCGTCGGGGGCGAGGGCACGACGAGGTGACTCGCGACTTCACCTGCACACAGCACACGAACATCCACTTCCGAAGGACTGTTTCCTCTTGAGCAAGCCCGTCGTCCTCGTCGCAGAAGAACTCTCCCCGGCCGGCATCGCCGTGCTGGAGGCCGACTACGACGTCCGCCACGTCGACGGCAGCGACAAAGCCCAGCTGCTGCCCGCCGTCGCGGACGTGGACGCCATGATCGTCCGCAGTGCCACCAAGGTCACCGCCGAGGTGTTCCAGCACGCCAAGAAGCTGCGGGTCGTCGCCCGGGCCGGCGTCGGCCTCGACAACGTCGACGTGGAGGCCGCCACCAAGGCCGGCGTCATGGTCGTCAACGCGCCGACGTCCAACATCGTCACCGCCGCCGAGCACGCGATCGCGCTGCTCCTCGCCACCGCCCGCAACGTGCCGCAGGGCCACGCCGCGCTGAAGCAGGGCGAGTGGAAGCGCTCGAAGTACACCGGCGTCGAGCTGCAGGGCAAGACCGTCGGCGTGCTCGGCCTCGGCCGCATCGGCGTCCTCGTCGCCCAGCGCCTCGCCGCCTTCGACATGAACGTGATCGCGTTCGACCCCTACGTCCAGGCCGCCCGCGCCGCGCAGCTCGGCGTGAAGCTCGTCACCCTCGACGAGCTGCTCGCCGAGAGCGACTTCATCACCGTCCACCTGCCGAAGACGCCCGAGACACTCGGCCTCATCGGCGACCGCGAGCTGCAGCGGGTCAAGCCGTCGGTCCGCATCGTCAACGCCGCCCGCGGCGGCATCGTCGACGAGGCGGCCCTCGACCTCGCGCTCAAGGACGGCCGGGTCGCCGGCGCCGGCATCGACGTGTTCAGCACCGAGCCCTGCACCGAGAGCCCGCTGTTCCACCACGACAGCGTCGTCGTCACCCCGCACCTCGGCGCCAGCACCCACGAGGCGCAGGAGAAGGCGGGCACCCAGGTCGCCCGCTCGGTGAAGCTCGCGCTGTCCGGCGAGTTCGTCCCGGACGCCGTGAACGTCCAGGGCGGCGCCGTCGCCGAGGACGTCAAGCCCGGCCTGCCGCTCGCCGAGAAGCTCGGCCGCATCTTCACCGCCCTCGCCGGCGGCGTCCCCGTCCGGCTCGACGTGGTGGTCCGCGGCGAGATCGCCGAGCACGACGTCAAGGTGCTGGAGCTGGCCGCGCTCAAGGGCGTGTTCGTCGACGTCATCGAGGAGGCCGTGACCTTCGTCAACGCGCCGCTGCTGGCCCGCGACCGCGGTGTCGAGGTCACCCTCACCACCAGCGAGGACAGCCCCGACTGGCGCAACGTCGTGCAGGTGCGCGGCACGATGTCCGACGGCTCCGTCGTGTCGGTCTCGGGCACGCTCACCGGCCCCAAGCACGCCGAGCGCATCATCGAGATCAACGGCTACAACATGGAGCTCGTCCCGACCGAGCACATGGCGTTCTTCTCCTACGTCGACCGCCCCGGCATCGTCGGCGCCGTCGGCAAGCTCCTCGGCGACGAGCAGGTCAACATCGCGGGCATGCAGGTCGGCCGCGACGCCAAGGGCGGCAAGGCGCTGATCGCGCTCACCGTCGACTCGGCCATCGCCCCCCAGCTCGTCGACGCCATCACCCGCGAGGTGGGCGCCGACATGGGCCGCCGCGTCGACCTGGAGGGTTAGGGCGGGGGGCCGGGGGCGTCCCCCGGGATCGACGTGAGGCGTGTCCGGGAGCTGAGGTCGCCCCCAGCACCCCGCGAACGCCGAGCTTGAGGCGGGTGTCCGGCCACGTGCCGGACACCCGCCCGTCTCATATACCGAGATTTTGGGCCACGGGTCGGGACAACCCGCCGGACCGGGGGTAACCTCGCAGTAGTCATGCGGCGTTACGTGGTAATCCTTCGCTGCCGCAGCGGGGCCTGATCATCGGCAGGCCGGCACCCGCTGCGGAGGCTCTGCCTGGCCATGAGACCGATACCACGCCGGACCGTGCGAACCACGGCCTCTCCGGCGGCCCCTCTGGCCACCAGCTCAGCGATCGGAGCAACCCATCATGAACGAAACGCAGAACAGCGCCCCCGCCGAAGACGCCCAGGAAGAAGCCGCCCGCGCCTTGCAGACGGCCCTGGACAGGCGTGCTGATTAATTTTTCTCCTCCTTCGGGCCTGAAGGCCCTCCATCGTCGAAAAATTGGGGCGATCGCTGGCATCGCTCCGTCTCGCCTGGCGGCTCGCTGCGCGATCAGATTCTCGCTTCGCTCGAATCTGCCTTCGGACGCGATCGCAACCGTTTGAGGTTGCTGCGTGGTTGCGGCGCGGGCTGAGGTCTGTGCCTATGGCAGTGCCCTCCTCCTTCGGGCCCGGAGGGCCCTCCATCGTCGGGCACTGCGGGCGATCGCTGGCATCGCTTCGTCTCGCCTGGCGGCTCGCTGCGCGATCAGATTCTCGCTTCGCTTGAACCTGCCTTCGGACGCGATCGCAACCGTTTGAGGTTGCTGCGTGGTTGCGGCGGGGGCTGAGGTCGGTGTGTTGGTGGCTTGCCGCCGCTGGGCCCCAGGGGAGTGGGCAGCGGCGAGCGTGGCCGTGTGCCCGCTTGTTGGGGCTCTGCCCGGTTTCGGTGTAGGGCGTTGGCCGGGCGGAACGTGGATAGTGCGTGATGTCGGCCCTTTTGGGTGCTCCTTGGGTCAGTTGATCCAATGTGTTCTGGGTCACTGCTGTTCATGGGGTGTGGGGGCGTTTCGTCTTCTGTTCTGGAGCGACTTGATGAGCGCTGTGGACGGGAGACGTTATGAAGATCTTTATCGCCGGGGCGTCGGGGGCGATCGGGGGGCATCTCGTGCCCCAGCTGGTGGCGCGCGGCCATGAGGTGGTCGGTACGACCCGCTCGGCCGCCAAGACCGACGCCCTTCGAGCGCTGGGCGCCGAACCGGTGGTCGTCGACGCGCTCGACCCCGAATCGGTGGCCGACGCGGTGGCCAGGGCCGAGCCCGATGTGATCGTCCATCAGCTGACCGCGCTGAGCGGTCCGATGAACTTCCGGCATGTCAAGCGGATGGTGGCCGCCACCGACCGGCTGCGCACCGAAGGCACCGACAACCTGCTGGCGGCCGCGCGGGCCGCCGGCGTCGGCAGGTTCGTGGCGCAGAGCAACGCCGGGTGGATGGAGCGCACCGGCGGACCGGTCGCCGACGAGAAAGGCCGGATCGAGCCGAACCCTCCCGCGGACGTCGCGAGGTCGGTGGCCGCGCTGCGTCACCTGGAGGAGGCGGTGACCGGCATCACCTGGGGCGACGGGATCGCGCTCCGCTACGGTGGCTTCTACGGCCCCGGGACCGGCATCAGCGCCGCGCCGGACGCCGTGATGACCGAGCAGATCGGCAAGCGGAGGTTCCCGATCGTCGGCGGCGGCGGAGGGGTGTGGTCGCTGGTGCACATCACCGATGCCGCGTCCGCCACGGTCGCGGCCATCGAACGCGGCAAGCCCGGGATCTACCATGTCGCCGACGACGATCCGGCGCCGGTGCGCGACTGGCTGCCGGAACTGGCCCGCGCGCTCGGCGCCGCGCCGCCGCGCCGCGTTCCCGCCTGGCCCGTGCGCCTGCTGGCCGGCAAGGGGCCGGTGGAGCTGATGACGCGGGCCCGCGGGGTCTCCAGCGAGAAGATCAAGCGCGAACTGGGCTGGACGCCGCGGTACCCCACGTGGCGTACGGGTTTCGCCGACGGGCTGAGGTAGGGCGGCTTGTCCACCACCGACCTGTACGACGAGCTGCGACCGCGGGCGTTCGCCATCGCGTACCGGATGCTCGGCAGCGTCGGCGAAGCCGAGGACGTGGTGCAGGAGGCGTTCCTGCGGCTGCACCAGACCATGCAGGGCGACGAGCGGATCCTGTCGCCGCGGGCGTACATCGCCACAGTGGTCACCCGGCTGGCCATCGACCAGTTGCGCTCCGCGCGGGCACGCCGGGAGCAGTACGTCGGCGAATGGCTGCCGGAGCCGCTGGCCGGCGATCCGTCCCCGGCCGAGCAGGCGGAGACCGCCGACTCTCTGTCGCTGGCCTTCCTGGTGCTGCTGGAGAGCCTGACACCGCAGCAGAGGGCCGCGTTCCTGCTGCGGGAGGTGTTCCAGTACCCCTATGGCGAGGTCGCCGAGATCATTGGCACCGACGTGGACAGCACGCGCCACCTCGTGGCGCGGGCTCGCCGCCACGTCCAGGAACAGCGGCCGCGCTACCACGCCTCTCGGCGGCAGCAACGACGGCTGGCCCAGCGGTTCTTCGCCGCCGTCGAGCAGGGAGACCTCCGCGCCCTGGAGGAGCTTCTGGCGCAGGACGTGGCGCTGCACGGCGACGGGGGCGGCAAGGTGCCCGCGCTGGGACGGCCGCTCAACGGGCGGCGGCGCGTGGCGCACGTCCTGGCGGCGGTGGCGCCCGTGCTGGCCCGTGCCGGCGGCCTGCGCTTCCAGGTCACCGGGGTCAACGGCGGGCCGGGCGCCCTGGCGTTCGACCGCCGGGACCGGCTGGTCGGGGTGATGGGGCTGGAGATCGCCGACGGCCGGGTCCAGACGATCCACTCCATCGTCAACCCCGACAAGCTTCAGCACTTCGACCGCGTCGGCGACATCGGCGCCCTGGTGCGCGGGGCCCGCCGGACCGCCGGCGACGGCCGACCCGCCGGTCGGTGAGGAGGCGGGACGGCGATGCGAGACTGGGGGAGTGGCGGACGAGGCCGGAGGCGGTGAGGTGCGGGGCGCCCTGCGGCGCGTCGCGGAGCTCGGGCCGTTCTTCGAGCTCGTCACCGAGGGCGTGCCGGACGGTCCCGCTTGGAGCTCGTTCCCCGGTGGCGCGGGGCGGTTGCGGGAGGCCGTCCGGGACTATGCCGGACGGCTCGGGACGGGTGAGGCGCGGGTGGCCGCCTCGCTGCTCTTCCAGGGGCTTGCGGCGCGGGTCTGGTCGCCGGTCGTGGCGGCGGCGGCCCTCGGGGTCGTTCCTGATCTGTCGGGGTCGCGGTGGCGGTGGGCGCCCGGCGAGCCGATCACGGTCGGGCTCGCCGAGGTCCAGGGGTGGCGTGTGGAGGACGCGGGCGAGGCCGTCGAGATCCTCCACCCCATGGTCGTGGACGGGGTGCTCCGGCCGTTGCGGGACGCGATGCTCGGCTTCGTCAAGCTCGCGGACGGCCTGGTCTGGGGCAACGCGGCGTCCGCCCTGGCCGGGAGCCTGAACGTCGGGCCGCCCGATCCCGGACGGGCCGAGATCGTGCGAGGGCTGCTCGCGCGTGAGCCGCTCGCCGGGATGGGGTCCTTCGGCCCGCGCGGGTACGTCCGGAACAACTGCTGCCTGTACTACCGCGTCCCCGGGGGCGGCTTGTGCGGGGATTGTGGGCTCGCGCGAGGATTGCCCGAGATGTGAGACGAGAGCCCAAGCACTGAGACGTTTGCAGTAGAGTGCGCGCATGGCTTCGCGCAGCATTCGTCTGGCCGTCATCCCGGGTGACGGGATCGGCCCCGAGGTGGTCGCCGAGGGGCTGAAGGTCCTCGACGCGGTGTCCGGCGACCTCACTTTCGAGCAGACCTCCTACGACCTGGGCGCCGCCCGCTGGCACCGCACGGGGGAGGCGCTGCCCGACTCGGTCCTGGCCGAGCTGCGCGAGCAGGAGGTCATCCTGCTCGGCGCCGTCGGCGACCCGAGCGTGCCCAGCGGGACGCTGGAGCGCGGGCTGCTGCTGCGGACCCGGTTCGAGCTCGACCACTACGTCAACCTGCGCCCGGTGAAGCTGTTCCCGGGCGTCGCCACGCCGCTGGCCGGCGCCACCCCGGACGACATCGACATGGTCGTCGTGCGGGAGGGCACCGAGGGGCCGTACGCGGGCGTCGGGGGAGTCCTGCGCAAGGGCACCCCGCACGAGGTCGCCACGCAGGAGAGCGTCAACACGGCCTACGGCGTCGAGCGGGTCGTCCGCTACGCGTTCGAGGTCGCGGCGTCGCGGCCGCGGAAGAAGCTCACGCTCGTCCACAAGGACAACGTGCTCACCTTCGCCGGAGACCTCTACCAGCGGACCCTGAAGCGGGTCGCCGAGGAGTACCCGCAGGTCAGCACCGACTACTGCCATGTCGACGCCGCCACGATGTTCTTCGTGAGCCAGCCGCGGCGGTTCGACGTCGTCGTCACCGACAACCTGTTCGGCGACATCATCACCGACATCGGCGCCGCGATCGCGGGCGGCATCGGGCTCGCGGCGTCCGGGAACGTCAACCCCGACCGCACCGCGCCGTCGATGTTCGAGCCGGTGCACGGCAGCGCCCCCGACATCGCCGGTCAGGGCAAGGCCGACCCGACCGCCACGATCCTGTCGGTCGCCATGCTGCTCGACCACGTCGGCGAGGGCGACGCCGCCCGCCGCGTCGAGCAGGCCGTCTCGGACGACCTGGCCGAGCGCGCCGCGCTGGGCGCCCGGTCCACGTCCCAGATCGGCGACGCGATCGCCAAGCGAGTATCCGGCTAGGGGCACGCCGCCTCCGGCCGGACCGGGCGTGCCCTCGCGGCGCGCCCGGTTTTTCGCATGTCCAGCCCGGGTGGCGCCGCATGGAGGAGCAGGTCTAGACGAAGTAGGACAATGGGGACTAGGAAGCCGATGCGGCGATGGGGCCGCCTGGGCGATCCGCGAGAGGACGAACCGCGATGAGCGAGACCCTGGAATTCGAGATCACCCGCACCGAGCGGCCCGCGAGCGCCGACGAACGGGCGCGGATCCTGGCCGATCCCGGCTTCGGCCGGTACTTCACCGACCACATGGTCACGATCCGCTACTCGGCCGAGCGCGGCTGGCACGAGGCGAAGCTCGAACCCTACGGGCCCATCCCGATGGATCCGGCCTCGCAGGTCTTCCACTACGCCCAGGAGCTCTTCGAGGGTCTCAAGGCCTACAAGCAGCCGGACGGCTCAGTCGTCACCTTCCGGCCGCACATGAACGCGGCGCGGATGAACCGGTCCGCCAGGCGGATGGCGATGCCGGAGATCCCCGAGCAGCTGTTCGTGGACGCGGTCGAGCTGCTCGTCGGCACCGACAAGGAGTGGGTGCCGGGCACCGAGGGCCACAGCCTCTACCTGCGCCCCTTCATGTTCGCCACCACCCGCGCGCTCGGCGTCAACAGCCCGGCGAACGAGTTCCTCTTCATGGTCATCGCGTCCCCGTCCGGCCTCTACTACCCGCGCGGCATCAAGCCGGTCTCGGTGTGGCTCTCGCAGGACTACACCCGCGCGGCGCCCGGCGGCACCGGGGAGGCCAAGTTCGGCGGCAACTACGCCGCGTCCTTCGCCGGTCAGGCCGAGGCCGTCGCGCAGGGCTGCGACCAGGTCGTCTGGCTCGACGCGGTGGAGCACCGCTGGGTCGAGGAGGTCGGCTCGATGAACCTCATGTTCGTCTACGGCTCCGGCGCTCGGGCGAGGCTGCTCACCCCCGCGCTCACCGGGACCCTGCTCGCCGGCGTCACCCGCGACTCGATGCTCAAGCTGGCGCCCGACCTCGGCATCCCCACCGAGGAGGGCAAGATCAGCATCGACGAGTGGGAGGAGGGCTGCCGGTCCGGCGAGATCACCGAGGTGTTCGGCTGCGGCACCGCCGCGATCATCAGCCCGGTCGGCCGGGTCAAGGGCCGCGACCGGGAGTGGACGATCGGCGACGGCGAGCCCGGAGAGGTCTCGATGCGGCTGCGCCAGGAGCTGGTCGGCATCCAGTACGGCACCCGCCCCGACCCGTACGGCTGGGTCCACAGGATCGTCTGATCGGTGCGGCGGCGGTGCGCGCCCTTCGCGGCGTGCGCCGCCGTCTTGGAATGTGAGACGGATGTCCCAGATCCGTGGGCGGTGTGGCAGACTGGGCGCATCATGCGCAACAGCCTCGTGATTATCGGCTGGCGCGCCGGCAGCTAACGGGACACCGCCGGCGCGCAGACCTCTCACGTCCGTGAGGGGTCTTTTTTGTGCCCTGGCGCTGTGATCCCCCTGGGGGTTACTCACATGCAAGGCGACGCGTTCCACGTCTACGACACCACCCTGCGCGACGGCTCGCAGCAGGAGGGGCTCAACCTCTCCGTGCCCGACAAGCTCGCGATCGCGCGACATCTGGACGACCTGGGCATCGGCTTCATCGAGGGCGGCTGGCCGGGCGCCAACCCCAAGGACACCGAGTTCTTCAGGCGGGCCCGAACAGAGCTCGACCTGAGGCACGCGCGGCTCACCGCGTTCGGCGCGACCCGCCGGGCCGGGGTGAAGGCGGCCGACGACCCCCAGGTCGCCGCTCTGCGCGAATCCGGCGCGTCCGTCGTGACCCTGGTCGCCAAGAGTCACGACAGGCACGTCGAACTGGCCCTCCGCACGACCCTGGAGGAGAACCTCGCGATGATCCGCGACACGGTCTCCCACCTGCGTGCGGAGGGCCAGCGGGTCTTCCTGGACGCCGAGCACTTCTTCGACGGCTACAAGGCCAACCGCGCCTACGCGCTGGAGGCCGTCCGCACCGCCGCCGAGGCCGGCGCCGACGTCGTCGCGCTCTGCGACACCAACGGCGGCATGCTGCCGGACGAGCTGGCCGAGGTCGTGCACGAGGTCGTCGGCCACGGCGTCCGCGTCGGCATCCACTGCCACGACGACTCCGGCTGCGCGGTCGCCAACACGCTCGCCGCCGTCAAGGCGGGCGCGACGCACGTCCAGGGCTGCGCGAACGGCTACGGCGAGCGCAGCGGCAACGCCAACCTGTTCACCGTGGTCGGGAACCTGCAGCTCAAGCGCGGCATGAGCCTCGTCTCCGGCGACCAGCTCGCCGAGATGACGCGGATCGCGCACGCCGTCTCCGAGGTCACCAACGTCGCGCCGAGCTCGCAGCAGCCGTACGTGGGCGTGTCCGCGTTCGCGCACAAGGCCGGGCTGCACGCGTCCGCCGTCAAGATCGACCCCGACCTGTACCAGCACATCGACCCGGCCGCCGTCGGCAACGACATGCGGATGCTGGTGTCCAGCATGGCCGGGCGCGCCTCCGTCGAGCTGAAGGGCCGCGAGCTCGGCTACGACCTGTCGGGGGAGAAGGCCAAGGCCGTCGTGGACACGGTGAAGGAGCTGGAGTCCACCGGCTACACCTTCGAGGCCGCGGACGCCTCGTTCGAGCTGCTGCTGCGCGAGGAGCTGACCGGCGTCCGGCAGCGGCACTTCGAGGTCGAGTCGTGGCGGTCGATCGTCGAGCGCCGCCCGGACGGGTCCATGATCAGCGAGGCCACCGTCAAGCTGCACGCCAAGGGCGAGCGGATCATCGCGACCGGCGAGGGGAACGGGCCGGTCAACGCCCTCGACAACGCGCTGCGGATCGCACTGGGCCGCCTCTACCCGGAGCTGGCGCGGCTGGAGCTGGTCGACTACAAGGTCCGCATCCTGGAGGGCGCGCACGGCACCGACGCGCGGACCCGGGTCCTGGTCGAGTCCAGCGACGGCGAGCGCGAGTGGGGCACCGTCGGTGTCGAGGACAACGTCATCGCCGCGTCCTGGCAGGCGCTCGAGGAGGCCGTCACCTACTGCCTGCTCCGCGCCGGCTACGAGGCGGGCTGACGGGAATCTCCGCGCGGCCGCGGGCATTATCGGAGCATGAGCACTGAGATCACCGACAACGCCGAGCAGAGCCGCTACGAGATCAGGCTGGACGGCGACCTCGCCGGGTTCGCCGAGTACGAGCGGGGCGAGGGCGCCGTCGTCTTCACCCATACCGAGGTCGACCCCGCGTTCGGGGGCAAGGGCGTGGGGAGCTCGCTGGCCCAGGGCGCCTTGGACGACGTCCGCTCCAAGGGCCTGTCGGTCGTCCCGGTGTGCCCGTTCATCAAGAAGTGGATCGGCAAGCACCCGGACTACCAGGACCTGGTGCGGTAGCGGTGTCGTCGCGGTGCTCGCGGAGATAAGCCGGGGCCTCGCTCGTTCGAAAGAACGAGTACCTTTGCATGAGCATCGGGGCATTTGCGCAGAAAGTCCGCCAAATCGACGAAACCGGTGGCGGATTTCAGTTGAAGGATCCACCATAGGAGTGGCACGGCACGTGCGCGGTACTGGCGTGCCGTGTTTGAACTGACGCCGTGTCCCTGTGAAGCTGTGTCCCTGTGACGCCGAGCGCCTGGAAGACGCTGTGTTTCTATGAACGCCGTGTCCCCTTGAACGGTGTTCCTGAGAAGACGCCGTCTTCCCCGACCCGCCGTCCTGTGACCCGACCTGCCGGAGTGATCGTATGCCTGTCCGACCCTGGAGCCCCGAGGACCTTGGGCGTCCTACGGACGGGACCTGGGCGGACGTGGCCTTCGGCCTGGGGGAGACCTACGAGCGCGAGGGCCACCTGGAGCTGGCCGCCGAGTGGTACCGGCGGGCCGCCGAGTCCGGCAGCGCCGACGCCGCGCTGCGCCTCGGCGCCGTCCTCGGGCGGATGGCCGACGCCGGCGCCGACCACGCGGCCGACGAGCTCCTGGCGGAGGCGGCCCGGTGGCTCAGCGGCGCGCAGGACGCCACCACTCCCGACGCGATCGAGCTGATCACCGCTACGCTCGACCGGCAGATGCGGCAGGCCGCGCGCCGCGGACTCGAACCGGTCCACACCGGCTGACTCCTTCAGGGGCCGGTGGCGAACCGATTCGTCGCGCCGGTCGTCGGACTCCATAGGATCGGCGTCAGTGGAAGGTGGACGAGTTGAGCGGTGAGGACTCCGGGTACGTGCCCCCTGACCACAAGACGACCGCTGAGTTCAGGAAGCCCGCGGAGCCCGCGGCGCCCGCGATGCCGGTGCTGCCGGGGCCCGCGGCCGAGCCGCCCGTCGCCGACGACCTGGTGGACGACCTCTTCGACGGGGACGTCACGACCTATGACGTCCCGCAGGCGGACGGTGTGGCGTTCCACGACCTTCCGTCCGACGACCCCGAGGACGACCTCGAGACGACGTACCAGGACGGTCCGACGGACGAACCGGAAGACGACTTCGACGTGACGCTGCGGGACGGCCCGGTCGCCCCCGCCCAGAAGCAGCCGCCCGCGGACACCGTGGACGAGTTGGACGTGACCGTCTTCCAGCCACCGGCCACCTTCGCCGACATTCCCATGGAGGAGCCCGCCGCCCCCGCTCCGGCGCCGCCGCCTGCGGCCTTCCAGCACGGCGCGAATCCCGCGCCGCCGTACGCTCCGCCGCCCACTCCTTACCAGGAGCGCGTTCCGGAGCCGAGGCCCATGCCGGAGCAGGCCCCGCCCGCCCCGGCACCGCCCGCTCCGGCACCGCCCGTGCAGGCGGCCGCCCCCATGCCCGCCGAGGCGCCGTGGACGGAGCGCTTCTCTTCTGAGGCGCAGACGGCGAACCCCGCGGCGAACGGCCCGGCGCCGGCCTACGCGATGCCCGTGGCGCCGCCTCCCGCCCAGAACGCGATGCCCGCCCCGCACCACCAGGCGGCGCCCGTCCCATCGGGGCCGCCGCCGTCCCGCTCGCGGCGGCCGATGCTCCTCATCCTGCCGATCGCCTTGGTGGTGGCCCTCGTTCTGGCCGGCGCCGTCGCGCTGATGCTCGGCGGCGGCTCCGAGCCGGGGGGCAAGTCCGCTCAGGCGTCCCCGACGGCGAGCACTCCGGCGCCCGGTAACGGCGCGGGACCCGCGTCCCCCGGCGCGCCCACGCCCGGCGGCACGCCCGCGACGCCCCCGCAGTCCGGGGTCCCGACGCAGCAGCCCGGGGGGCAGCAGCCCGGGGCGCCGCAGCCGGGCGGGCAGCCCGGCGTACCGCCCCCGGCGACCACCGCTCCGATCGGGCCTCTGGTGCAGGGCAAGGGCATCACGTACCAGCTCGTCCAGCAGGACCAGGGGTACTTCGAGGGCAAGATGGTCATCACGAACCGCACCAAGAAGCCCATGAAGGCATGGAAGCTGACGTTCAAGGCCCCGGGTGCGGACGTGAAGAACATCTGGGGCGCGCGGCTCGTGCACGGCGGCTCCACCGTCGAGGTCAGGAACCTGGACGGCGCCCGCGCCATCCAGCCCGGCGAGACATGGGACATCCAGTTCGGCGCGGCCGGACGGGCGGCCACCCCGAGGTCCTGCCAACTGAACGGCAGGGCCTGCGGCTTCTGATCGGCGATCGGCCCGGCCGGCGGCCTGTCCGGCGGGCGCACTGACCTGACCGGCAGTCCGGCCCCCCGGCCGGCCCGCCGGTCCGAGGCCGTGCTGGTCTGGTGGGCGTACGGACCTGCCCGGCGTGCCGGCCCGAACGCGGTACCGGGCCTGCCCGGCGTGCTGGCCGTTGCCGGCGTACTAGGCTCTTGACCATGCGTATCGCAAGGTTCTCCACCGACGAGGGCATGTCCTTCGGCGTGGTGGAGGAGAACACCGTCGCCGTCATCGCGGCCCACCCGTTCGGTGAGCTGACCTTCACGGGGCAGCGCCTCCCGCTCACCGACGTCCGGCTGCTCGCGCCGATCCTGCCCAGCAAGATCATCGCGATCGGGAAGAACTACGCCGACCACGTCCGCGAGATGGGCGGGGACGAGCCGCCCGCCGAGCCGGTGCTGTTCTCCAAGCCGTCCACGGCGGTGATCGGCCCGGGGGAGGCGATCGCCTACCCGCAGAAGCTCTCCGAGCGCGTCGACCACGAGGGCGAGCTCGCCGTCGTCATCGGCCGGATGTGCCGCGAAGTGCCGGCGTCCCGCGCCGCCGAGGTCATCCTCGGCTACACCTGCGCCAACGACGTCACCGCCCGCGACCTCCAGGCGAAGGACGGGCAGTGGACGCGGGCCAAGGGCTTCGACACGTTCTGCCCGATCGGACCGTGGATCGAGACCGAGGTCGACCCCGCCGACCTCGCGATCTCCACGACCGTCAACGGGGAGGTCCGGCAGGACGCCCGCACGTCCCTGCTGCTGCACGACATCCCCGCGCTGGTCGAGTACGTCAGCCAGGTCATGACGCTGCTGCCCGGCGACGTCATCCTGACCGGCACACCGGCCGGCGTCGGCCCGCTGGAGATCGGGGACGAGGTCACCGTCACCATCGAGAACATCGGCAGCCTCACCAACCGCGTCGTCGCCCGCGACTGAGGAGCGCAGGTGTTCACCGGCTTCGGCGACGAGGCCTTCGCCTTCTACGAAGGCTTGCAGGCCGACAACAGCAAGACGTACTGGACGTCGCACAAGGGCGCCTACGAGCGCCACGTCCGCGCCCCCTTGGCCGAGCTGTGCGCCGAACTCGAAGACGAGTTCGGCGCGGTCAAGCTCTTCCGCCCGTACCGCGACGTCCGGTTCAGCAAGGACAAGTCGCCGTACAAGACGCATCAGGGCGGCCACACCAGCGAGGGCTCCTACATCCAGGTCGACGCCGACGGGCTCATGGTCGCGGGCGGCATGTACGCGCCCACCCCCGAGCAGCTCCGCCGCTACCGCGAAGCCGTGGCCTCCGAGACGTACGGCACGGAGCTGGAGGCCATCGTGGACGACCTCCGCGCCGCCGGGATGGAGATCGCAGGCGACCGCCTCAAGACCCGCCCGCGGGGGACGGACCCCGAGCACCCCCGGCTGGACCTCCTGCGCCACCGCTCCCTCTACGCCCGCGAGGGCTGGCCCGCCGACCCGTGGATGTCCGAACCCGGCGAGGTCCTCGCCCGGGTCCGCGCGTCCTGGCGCCGCCTCCGCCCCCTCGTCGCGTGGGGCCGCGAGCACATCGGGCCGCCCGACTTCACACGCTGAGCCCCGACCGGCCCAATCGTTTTGGTCGTACCCCCGCTGTCCTGTATTCTCTTCGAGGCGCGAGCGACCAGCCGGAAACGGCTCGGAAGCCCGTACCTCACTGGGGTATGGTGTAATCGGCAGCACGAGTGATTCTGGTTCACTTAGTCTAGGTTCGAGTCCTGGTACCCCAGCTGCGTCCGCCCAGGCGGACACACGCCCCCGTCGTCTAGTGGCCTAGGACGCCGCCCTCTCAAGGCGGTAACGGCGGTTCGAATCCGCTCGGGGGTACGTGGCGGGCTTCCCTGCTCGTTGGGCCTTCGGCCCAACTTCGCCGGGGCCCGCAGTGTCTCCCAGGGGGCGACCCCCTGGAACCCCCGTGGCGGGCATCCCTGCTCGATGTCCTTCGGGAATCTTCGCCAAGGCCCGCAGTGTCTTCTAGGGGGGCGACCCCCTGGAACCCCCGGTGTTCGGGCTTCGCCCTCACTGTGGCTGGGGCGTACGTGTAGAGGGTTTCATCTGCGAAGTCCAAGAGGGTTTCTTCGGTCCTCCGCAGTTTCTTTGAGTGTGACGGTTATTTCGGGTCTTTCGTGGTTGATGCGGTCGCGCATCTTCGATCATCTGGGAAAGCAGCGTCGGCCTGGTGCGTCTCCGCTCGCTCCACCTTCACCGTCCGCCTTCGTGCCGGGTTCGGCGTGGGGTGGGCGGAGGATTCGGGGGGAAAGCGGGTCGAGGTGGGGTGCGGGGTCCGGTAAGCTGGGCGAGGCCCGCGCGGGAGATCGCGAAGGGTCAGAGTCCGGCCCCCGTCGTCTAGTGGCCTAGGACGCCGCCCTCTCAAGGCGGTAACGGCGGTTCGAATCCGCTCGGGGGTACCAACGCTTCTCCAGGCGTACTTCTGCGTGTCATTCTTCCTCTTCGTACGCCTGCTTTCCTCTGTGCATGCTCGGTTCCATGCCGGGGCCTGGCGTGTGATCGTGACGTCTCGATGAGGTGGTTGCGGTGCGTGCCGGGGAATGCTCCGGCCGTGAGGTGGGGGTCCAGGAGCTGGTACGCGCTGCTGGTGGCGGTCATGGCGGCCGTCACCCTGGACGTCCTGCTCGACGGTCCGCTCCGCCACCTCGACTGGATCGTCCACGAGTGGAGCGACGCCCACATCAGGGGCCGGCGGCTGACGGCGGTGGACGCCTTCGCGGCGCTCGGCCAGCGCGGCTACCTGGCGAGGGTCATCGTCCCGCTCGCGGTCATCGCCGCGATACGGGGCCGCTCCCTGCGGTATCCGCTGGTGAGCGTGCTGATCGTGGGTGTCCTGTCGGGGCTGCAACTGCTGCTGAAGGCGGCGATTCCCCGGACGTTCCCCATCAGCGGGACCGATGTGCTGTTCACCCGCGGCGACGCCTACCCGTCCGGCCACACCCTGAACGGGTTCGTGCTCATCTGGATCATCCTCGAACTGGTGGTCGTCGCCTTCCCCCGGTCCGCCGCGGCGCTGTCGCCGCGGCGCCGACGCGACATCGCGGTGGCGACGGGGGTGATCACGGCGGTGGCGCTCACGGTGGTCGACAAGCACTGGCTCACCGACTGCCTGTTCAGCCTCGCGCTCGGAGCCGTGCTGCTGCAGATCCTGATCATTCTGGATCCCTTCGCCCCCTGGCGCGGTCGAGCACGTCCAGGTAATGGCTCAGCAGAGCCGACGCGTCCAGCATCGCGAGACCCCGCGCGGTGAGCCTGCGGCGCCAGTCCTCCAGGGCCTCGGCCAGCGGTTCGGTGCCGCCCGCCGTCCGGACCTGCCGGACCACGGCCGCGATGTGGTCCAGCGGGTAGCCGCCGCGCCTGAGGAGGTGGGCGAGCTCGGCGTCGCGGACGTCGCCCGCCTGGAAGACGCGGTAGCCGGTGGCGGGGTCGCGGGCCGGCGCGAGGATGCCGGCGCCTTCCCAGTTGCGCAGCGTGGCGGGGGTGACGCCGAGCCGGTGCGCGAGTTCGCCGATGGTCCGGGGAGCGGGAGCCGCCGGGCGGTCCGGGGCGGGGACGGGCTCGGCCAGCAGGTGGCTCACCGCGTTCCTCACGGCGGCCAGGGTCTCGCGGTCGCGGAGCACCTGGTGGTGGCCCCGGTCGATGACCAGCAGGGCGTCGTCGAGGTCGCCGGCGTTGACCGCGTTCATGATCCGGCCGCCGGCCGCGTGCCCGAACGCGGGGACGAGGGCGAGGAAGGCGCGCAGCGCGGCGGCGTGCGCCTCGGTGTAGATCCGGTAGCCGCTGGGCGTGCGCTCCGCGGGCGGGATGAACCCGTCCCGCTCGTAGTTGCGCACCGCCTGCGTCGAGATGCCGTGCTCGCGGGCGAGGTCGGACGGCCGAAGAGTGATCACTGGTTTGAGGGTTTTCCTGGTTTTTGCTTGGTCATGAGCAGGAAAGTTTCACTCGGTTTTTCAACGATACGATTTCACCACATGACTCAGGACATTCGCGACTTCGCGCCCCCGTCATGCGACCTGCTGGCCCTCGGCGAGCCGACGCACCGGGAACCGGCCTTCGGGCGGCTCCGCAACGACCTGCTCCCGCGGCTGGCCGGCCACGGCTTCCGGTCGGTCGCCATGGAGACCGACCGGGTGGCCGCCCTCGCCGTCGACGACTTCGTCCGGGAGGGAAAGGGGACCCTCGACGCCGTGATGAGCGAAGGCTTCTCGCACGGCTTCGGAGACCTGGACGCCAACCGGGCGCTGGTCGCCTGGATGCGGGAGCACAACGCGGGCCGTCCCCCGCACGAGCGCTTGGCCTTCCACGGCATCGACGCGCCGATGGAGACCCTCAGCGCCCCGAGTCCGCGCGGCTACCTCGAACGTGCCCGCGACTACATGGGGCTCGACCTCGACATCGCGGCCCTCACCGGCGACGACCAGAGATGGAGCCGCCCGGAGGCGGTCATGGACCCGGCCATGTCGATCGGCGCCACGGCGGAAGCCGGGAAGCTGCGGACGATCGCCGACGACATGCTCACCGCCCTGTACGAGCGGGCCCCGCAACTGATCGCGGCGACGTCGCGCACCGAGTGGACCCGGGCCAGGATCCACCTCACCGCCGGGCTCGGCCTGCTGCGGTACCACAAGCGGGCGGCGCAGCGCATCGCGCAGGACGCCCGCATCTCCCGCCTGGGCGCCGCCCGGGACGCGCTCATGGCCCAGAACCTCCTGGACATCCGCGACGAGGAGGCCCGGCGCGGCCCGACCCTCGTCTTCGCGCACAACACCCACCTGCAGCGGAACCCGAGCCGCATGCGCATGGCGGACATGGACCTCACCTGGTTCGGCACCGGCGCCATCCTCGCGTCGCTGCTGGACGAGCGGTACGTCTTCGTCGCGGGCAGCCTGGGACGCAGCGAAACCATCGAGCTCGGGGAGCCCGGGCCGGCCACCTTCGAGGGCCTCCTGCAGGGCCGCGTCAGCACCTGGGACCTGACCCCGGCCGCCGCGGTCCCGTCCGCCCGGGTGCGCACCGACACCACGCCCGCGCAGGGCTACTTCCCGCTCGACCAGGCGATCCTCGACACGGCCGACGCGGTCCTGCACATCAGCGACGGCGCCGCCGTCTGAGCCCGCCACCCGCGTTACATCCCGACGGGCCCATCCCACCGTGCCGTCATGTCGGCGGCGGGACGGGCTCGGGGGACCGCGGGGCCGCATCCGGGAGCGATGTGCAGGCTTACCGCCCGATCCCGGGGCGGCGGGCGGAGCTTCGGCTGGTACCGCTCAGCACGATCGACGCCCGCCCTCGGCGCTATGATTGGTAGACCGGTTTACCAGTGTCCTCTAGGGGTCTCAATGATCGCGCCACTACCGCAGCCGGACAACGTCCGGCGCGAAGCGCCTGGGGTCGAGCTCACGCGCAGGCTGTTGTCCTACCTCCTGTCCGGAGAGTTGGCTCCGGGGCAGCGGATACCATCGGAGCGGCAGCTCGCCGAGGCCCTGTCGGCAGGGCGCTCGACCGTACGTGAGGCGATCAAGTCACTGAGCCTCCTGGGTCTGCTGGAGCAGCGGGTGGGTGACGGCACCTATCTGAGCCGATCGAGCTCCGACCTCCTCCCGCAGGTCATCGAGTGGGGGCTGCTCCTCGGGGAGAAGCGGCTGGAGGATCTGCTGGAAGCGCGCTACGTCCTCGAAGTGCAACTGGCCGGCTGGGCTGCCGAGCGGCGGACGGACGAGCAGCTTCGGCGCCTGGTGGAGTCGGCCCACGAGATGGAGGTCGCGGGTGACGACTTCGACGCATATGTGCAGGCCGACATCGCTTTCCATCTCCAGCTCGCGGAGGCGAGCGGTAACAGCGTGCTTGCGAGTGTGCTGACCAACGTGCAGTCGCTCCTGCAGGCGTGGGCTTCGCGTGTCATCCGAACGGCGGGGGAGACCGAGACTTCCCTGGCCATGCATCAGCCGATTCTCAAGGCGGTGGAGGAACGCGACGCCGAGGCGGCCAGGGCGGCGATGCTGGCGCACATGGATCGGGCGACCCGGCGGCTGCGGGCCAGCATGCTGGACGGCCGCGAGGGTGTCGCGTGAGCAGAGCCGCGGCGATGACGGGGAAGCGGGTGGTCAGCCCCGGCGTGCCAGCGGCCGCACGGCGCCAGCGTTGTGGGAAGCGAGGGCGGCTTCGGCCAGAAGCAGGGTGCTGAGCCCGTCCTCCACGGACGGCAGTAGCGAAAGGTGCTCAGCCGGGTCCTCGCCGAGCCCCGCCGCGATGACCGCGCTGAGGAAGTCCCGGTACAGCGTCGCGAAAGCCATCACGTAGCCCTCGGGATGACCGGCCCGCAAGCGGGTGGCGGCACGCGCGGCCGCACCGGGTTCGCCTGTGCCCCGCGAGAGGCGCGTCGCCGACGCTCCCGGCCGCCGGAGCCACAGGTACTCGGGATCCTCCTGCCGCCAGTGCAGGGAACCGTCGTCGCCGAAGACGCGTAGCTCCAGCCCGTGCTCGTTCCCGGCGGCGACGAAGCTGGACCAGAGACGTCCGACGGCGCCTTCTTCGAAGCCCACGGTCAGATAGGCGTTGTCGTACACCTCTCGGCGCTCGGCGACGGTGCTCAGGTGGGCGTAGACCTCGGTCACCCGCCGCCCGGTGACGAACTCGGCGAGGTTGTGGGCATGGCTGCCGACCTCACCCAGCACGGCCCCCTTGCCGGCGATGGCCTGGCGGAACCGCCAGTGCCGGTCTTCGGGGGCGTCGGGCTCTCGGAGTACACCGGGATCGCCCGCGGCCAACTGGCCCTCGACCAACCGCACCCGTCCGATCAGGCCGGTGCGGACGAGAGTACGGGCCTCCCGGACCATGGGGTAGCCGGTATAGCAGTGGGTCAGCCCGAACAGGGCGGTGGAGGCCGCCACCGCGTCGGCCAGTCTCCGTGCGTCCGCGGCCGTTGCGCAAAGCGGCTTCTCGCAGAGCACGTGGATCCCGGCGGACAGGAACGCCTCGGCGATCTCGGCGTGGAGGTGCGGTGGCGTCATGACGACCACCACGTCCACGCCGTCGGGCCGGTTCCGCTCGCGGTCGAGCATGTCCCGCCAGTCGAGATACGTCCGGTCCTGCGGGACGAGCAGGCGCGCGGCCGAGGCCGAGGCCGTCTCCGGGTCGACGCTCATGGCTCCGGCGGTCACGTCGGCCAGGCCGTCGGCGCGCAACGCGAGGAGGTGGGTCTGTCCGATGACCGAGTCGAGGCCGCCGCCGACGAGCCCGAGGCGTACCCGGCGGCCGAATCGTTGGAGGAGGGAGGGTGGGAACATGGTGATCCTCTTCGAAAGACGGGGGAGCACGGGCTACCAGAGTGTCTGGCCGCCCTCGATGACGAGGTTGTGGCCGGTCATGTAGTCGGAGGCGGCGCTCGCCAGGAAGACGACGGCACCCTGCAGGTCCGTCACCTCGCCGAGCCGGCCGGCCGGGATGCCCGACAGCCATTCGTCGACGAGCGGGGCGAGCGCCTCGGACTGCTCGATCAGGGCGGTGCGGATGATGCCCGGCGAGATCGCGTTCACGCGGACGCCGCGGTCCGCCCACTCGGCGGCCAACGTGCGGGTGAGCGTCACGACGGCTCCCTTGGAGGCGTTGTAGGACACCTGTTTCTGCGGGTGCGGGACGATCAGTGAAGCCATCGACGCGGTATTGATGATCTTCCCGTACCCCTGCCCGAACATGACGCGTGCCTCGTCGCGGCAGGCGAGGAAGACCCCGCGGGTGTTGAGCGCGAAGACCTTGTCCCACTCCCCGGCCGGTGTGTCCTCGGCGGCGGAGTTGAGGTTGATGCCCGCGTTGTTCACCGCGATGTCCAGGCCGCCGAACGCGGCGACGGTCTCGGCCACGAAGCGTTCGATGTCCGCCTCGTCCGAGGCGTCCGCCTGAAGGGCGACGGCTTCGATCTTCTTTGCCGCCAGCTCGGCGGCGACCGTCGCCGCGCGGTCCGCGTCCAGGTCGACCACGGCGACCCGGGCACCGGCCTCACCCAGCGCGTGCGCGAAGGCGCGGCCGATCCCGGTCCCTCCTCCGGTGACCAGCGCGGACCTGTCATCGAGCCGGAACCGGTCGAGAATCCGTTTGCCATCGACGCCGCTGACCACCTCGTCGGGTGCTGCGCCGGCCGGAGTGTTCATGGTTTCTCCCATCGGGGGTGTTGGAGCATCCGCCTGATCCCGGAGGCCCGGGCACGACACCGCTCCGGATGCCCGGGCCGCGGGGCGGTCCGCCCGAATCTAAGCTCCGGCCATCAGATTGGTCAACCAATTCTCGATGGATTGGTTGACCGGTGGACCAAGCGTCCCGTACGTTACCGCTACCAGAACCCGACGTTACGTTGGTGATGCGGGAGGGCCGATCGTCAGAACAACGGTCGGACCCTTCGAGAGTGCCTGGAGTGGCGAACTCATGAACGAAGCCCAGCCCCCGGTCCCCGCGATAGAGCTACGGGGGGTCTCGAAGCACTTCGGTGGGGTGACCGCCGTCGAAGGTGTTGATCTGACCGTGCTCCGCGGGGAGGTGCACTCCCTGGTCGGCGAGAACGGAGCCGGCAAGAGCACGCTGATGAAGATCATCGACGGTGTGCAGCGGCCCGACGCGGGTTCGTTGCACGTCGACGGCGAGGAGGTCTCCTTCGCCTCCGTGCACGACGCCGAACGAGCCGGGATAGCGATGATCCCCCAGGAGCTCGAGCTGTTCGACGAGCTGACGGTCGCGGAGAACCTGTACGTCGGCCGCCCCCGGCCCCGTACGCGGCTGGGGCTCATCGACCGTTCGGTGATGCGTGCGCGGGCCCGTGAGCTGTTCGAGCGCCTGAACGCCGACATCGACCCCGAGGCACTGGTGAGCGGACTGCGCCCGGCCGTGCGGCAGATGGTTGCCATCGCGCGGGCGCTGCTGCGGGACGCGCAGATCCTGATCATGGACGAGCCGACGGCGAGCCTGACCGATCAGGATGCCGTGCGCCTCTTCGAGACGATCTCCGATCTGAGCGGCGGAGGCGTCACCGTCATCTACATCTCGCATCGGCTGGAGGAGATCTTCGAGATCTCGGACATGATCAGCGTGCTGCGGGACGGGCACCTGATGAAGACCGCTCCGGCGAGCACCTTCAGCCGGCGGGAGTTGATCCACCTCATGGTCGGACGGCCGCTGGAGCAGTTGTACACCCGGCATCGCCGGCCCGCCGGTGATCCTGTCCTGGAGGTGGAGAGCCTCACCCGGCCAGGTGAGTTCGCGGACATCGACCTGACCGTGCACGCCGGCGAGATAGTGGGCCTGGCGGGCCTCATCGGCGCCGGCCGCAGCGAGGTGGCACGGGCGCTGTTCGGCGCCGACCCGGTGTCGGCGGGCACGATCAGACTTCGGGGCCGGGCGGTCCGCCCCCGATCGCCGCGGCACGCTCAGGAACTCGGCATCGCGTACGTGCCGGAGGAGCGCAGGGCGGACGGGCTGGTCCTGCCGTTCTCCATCTCCCGGAACATCAGCTTCGGAAGCCTGGAGAAGTTCTCCCGGTTCGGCCTGGTCGACCGCGGTGCCGAGGACCGGCTCGCCACCCGTTTCCGCGAGCACCTTGCGATCAGGACGCCCTCGGTCGGCACCGCTGTCGGGCTCCTGTCCGGCGGAAACCAGCAGAAGGTCGCCGTCGCCAAGGCGCTTGCGCGCGAACCGGCACTGCTGATCCTGGACGAGCCCACGCGCGGTGTGGACGTCGGTGCGAAGGCCGAGATCTACCGGCTCATCGACGATCTGGCCGCGGAAGGGAAGGCCATCCTGCTGATCTCCTCCGAACTCGACGAGGTGCTCAGCATGGCCGACCGCATCCTCGTTCTCCGCGAAGGCCGGATCACGGCCGAGTTCGACCATCGGGAGGCCACGGCCGAACTCGTCGGCGCGGCCGCGACCGGCGTGCCGATCGGAGCGTCCGCGCCCCGCGACGAACAGCGGGGGGCACGGATATGACCGGAGTCGTCGCGCTGCCCCGTCGGTCCGGCATCGGCCGCGCCGCGCAGCGTCCGGACGTCGCCTCGCTGGCGTTCCTGGTGCTCTTCGTGATCGTGCTGGCGGTGGCGCTGCCGAGCTTTCGCAGCCCGGGCAACCTTCAGGGGATCATCAGCCAGGTCGCCGTGACGGGGGTGGTCGCGCTCGCCGTCAACCAGGTGATCCTCGCCGGAGAGATCGATATCAGCACGGGCTCTCTGCTCGGCCTCACCGCGGCCGTCGCCGGCGCCGTCGCCGAGCGCTCCGGGGGAGTGCTGCTTCCGCTGGCCGCCGCGATCGGGGTCGGGCTGGTCGTCGGCGCCGTCAACGGGTTGCTGAGCACGGCGGCGCGCCTGCCGTCGATCATCGTGACCCTCGGGATGATGAACATCATCCGAGGCCAGTTCCTGGACCGCGCCGGCGGACTCGTCTTCAACCCTCCGGCCGGGTCGCAGTTCCTCGGCAGCGGGGCCATGCCGATCATCGTTCTGTTCCTTGCGGCGCTGGCGTTCGGCCTCGTCAACATCCACTCGACCTGGGGTCGGAACGTCTTCGCGGTCGGCGGGAACTCCCGGGCGGCGCTGCTCGCCGGACTGTCTCCCCGCCGGACCAGGTTCTGGTCGTTCGTGGTCGCCGGCGGTTGCGTCGGCCTGGCGTCGATGATCTACCTGGGCCAGGTCGGACAGGTGCAGGCGACCGCCGGCACGGGGTTCGAGCTCCAGGTCATCGCCGCCGTCGTCGTCGGTGGCACGAGCGTCGCCGGCGGCCGCGGATCGACCGCCGCGCCACTGGTCGGCGCGATCCTGATCGGCGTCATCCTCAACGCGCTGACCCTGACAGGCGTGGCGGGCACCTGGCAGGACTTCGTGCTCGGCGCCCTCATCCTTATGGCGATTTCGGCCGACGCACTGCGTCGCAGGATTCTGAGGTGATCACAGTGTCGACGATCGTCGGCTCGGCATTGGTCCGCAAGCTTCCCAAGCTCCGGCGCGAAACGGTCCTGCTGATCGTGCTGCTGGCGGAGATCACGCTGTTCTCGCTGTCCTCGCCCTACTTTCTCAATCTCCAGAACATGCTTGACACGTCCCGCTTCTTCGCCGAGTCGGGCTTGATCGCAATGGGCATGACGCTGGTCATCGTCACCGGCGGGATCGATCTTTCGGTCGGCTCGCTGCTGGCCCTGGTCTCGGTGACGGTCGGCTTCTCCTACGCGGCGGGCATGCCCCCGGCGCTCGCGCTCGCCGCCGGCGTCGCCGTCGGGGCGGCGGGCGGCCTGCTCAACGGCATCCTGGTCGCAGGCCTCGGCCTGAGCCCGCTGACCGTCACCCTCGGCACGTTCTCCCTGTTCCGTGGGCTGGCGTACATCGTCTCCGACGCGGACGCGGTGTCACGGTTCCCCGATTGGTTCGCCTATCTGGGCCAGTACTACATCGGCGGTGTGGTTCCCGGACAACTCGTCGTCTTCGTGATCGTGGCGATCGCGATCTGGCTCGTCCTGGAGCGCAGCCGCTTCGGACGGTACGTGTTCGGACTGGGCATCAACCCGAGGACGGCGCGGATGTCGGGGGTCCCCGTGCTGAAGACCCGCTGCGCCGTCTACGTGATCCTGGGCGTTCTCGTGGCGATCGCGGCGATCATCTACACCTCCCGGGTCTCCACCGCGCGCGGGAACGCCGGCCTCGGCCTCGAACTCCAGGCGATCGCCGCCGTCGTGCTCGGTGGCGCGGATGTCAAGGGCGGGAGCGGCAGTATCGCGGGAATCGTGCTCAGCATCCTGATCCTCGCGTTCCTGGCGCAGGGGATGACGTTGTCCGGCATGTCCAGTTCATTCGCGTTGTTCGTCCAAGGCGCCGTGCTGATCGCCGCCGTGCTCGTCAACGAAGTCACTCAGGCCAAGCGTTCCTAACCGCAGTCGGCGCATACTCCCCACCCCAGATCGGAGCCATCTGATGCGCAGATCCCCCACGCTACTAGTCGTCGGAATCCTGGCAGGCTTGGCGACCTTCGCCGCTGGTTGCGGTGGCACGGTCGGCAACTCCGGCGTCGCCACGGAAAAGGGCGGCCAGGTTCGGATCGCGATGATCCCCAAGTTCACCAGCGACCCCTACTTCAAAGCCGCGGAGCAGGGCGGCCGGGCCGCCGCCGCCGAACTCGGCGTCTCGTTCAGCTTCAACGGACCGGTCGATGCCGACGTCTCCAAACAGTCCGACCTGGTCGACCAGTACGTCCAGCAGCGATACAGCGCCATCACGGTGTCGGCGAACGACGCGAACGCCATCGCGCCGGCGCTGAAGCGCGCCCAGGCCGCCGGTGTCAAGGTCTCGACCTTCGACGCCGACGCGGCCCCGGACTCACGCCAGACGTTCCTGAACCAGGCGACCTTCGCCGGCATGGGACAGACCCTGGTCGACATGATGGCCAGGCAGACGGACGGTCGCGGAAACTTCCTGATCGTCACCGCCGTTCTGACCGCACCGAACCAGAACCGCTGGATCGCGGAGATGCGCAAGTACATCGCGGCGAAGTATCCCGAGATGAAGATCAAGGCGGTACTTCCCGGTAACGAGGACCTGGCGAAGTCCCGCCAGGTGACACTCGACTATCTGCGCGCCCACAAGGAGATCAACGGCGTGTGGGCGGTGACCGGGATCGCCACGCCCGGCGTCGCGCAGGCCGTCAAGGAACTCGGCCTCAAGGGCAAAGTCGCGATCACCGGCCTCGGCGTGCCGAGCCTCGTCCGTCCCTTCATCAAGGACGGGACGATCAAAGAAGTGTGCCTGTGGAACCCGACCGATATCGGATACGCGGCGGTCCACATGGCCAAGGCGCAGGTCGACGGGACCCTCAAGCCCGGTGTCGGCAACCACCTCGACGCCGGACGGCTCGGCAGGCTCGAGTTCATCGCGCCGGACACGATCCTGCTGGGCAAGCCCCTGATCTTCGACGCGAAGAACATCGACTCCTTCCACTTCTGACCCTCCTCAGAGCCGACCGGCCACCGCCGGGAAGACCACCGACCGGAGCCTTACCGTGAACCTTCCCTTCGATGCACGGCGCCTGGACACGCTGATGGACGAGATCGGCGTCGATGCGGTCGTTGCGACCACGCGTTTCAACCTGCAGCACATGCTCGGCGGCTACCGCTACTTCTTCTTCGCGAACATGGACGCCATCGGGCTGTCCCGTTACCTGCCCGCGCTGATGTACCGACGGGGGACACCGGAGCAGGCGTTCTACGTCGGCTGCGGGAACGAGACGTGGGGGACCGATGTGTTCCCGCTCTGGGTGCCCGACGTCCAGCACGTGTCCTGGTCCAGCGCCGACACGGGCCGCGCGGTCGCGGAGGGGCTGCGCCGCCGCGGTCTGGACACCGCGACGATCGCGGTGGAGAAGGCGTTCCTGCCCGCCGACGCGTGGGACGTCCTGCGCGGTGAACTGCCAGGCGCGACGTTCGTCGAGGCCCAGAAGCTGCTGGAGGCGATGCGCGCCATCAAGTCGGCCGAGGAACTCGCCCTGGTCCGTACGGCGTCGGCCGGGATCATCGACTCGATGCTGGAGACCTTCGCCGAGTCCCGGCCGGGGCAGAGCAAGGCCGACATCGTCGAACGGTTCCGTCGCGCACAGACCGCCCGCGGGATGGTCTTCGACTACTGCCTCGTCTCCACCGGTCCCGACCTCAACCGCGCACCGTCCGACCGGATCTGGCGGGACGGCGAGGTGCTCTCCCTCGACTCCGGCGGCATGTACCAGGGCTACATCGGCGACCTGGCTCGCATGGCGGTGGCCGGCGAGCCGACCGCCCTGATGACCGAGCTCCTGGATGAGGTCGAGTCGGTGCAGCAGGCCGCGCGCACGGCGGTGGCGCCGGGCCGCCGGGGCGGCGACGTCTTCGCCGCGGCGGAGAAGGCGCTCGCCGGCTGCGGGCACCGGGGGGAGATGTACTTCGTCGCACACGGAATGGGCCTGATCACCCATGAGGTCCCACGGCTGACCGCCACCGGACCGGTGCCCTACCCCGCCGACCACGCGGAGGCACCGCTCGAACCCGGCCTCGTGCTGTCGATCGAGACGTGGGTGGAGAACCAGGAGGCGGGTTTCGTCAAGCTCGAAGACACGCTGATCGTCACGCCCGACGGCTGGGAGGCGCCGGGAGACACCGGGCGCGGCTGGAACCGGCCGGGGAAGAGATGAGCATTTCCGCGCACGACGGCCCCGTGGCGAATCCGCCGCGCGGCACGGCGTTGCCGCTCATCCGCGCCCACAATGCCGAGACCAACGTCTGGCCGGTGGTCCTCGACGACGATCCGACCGGCTCCCAGGCCGTACACGACGTCGCCGTGAACGTGGAGCCGACGGCCGATGACCTCGTATCGAGCGCCCGGGACCGCCGTCCGGTGTTCGTCTGGACCAACAGCCGCAGCCTGCCCGAGGAGGCCGCCGCCGAAGCCTGCCGCCGACTCGTGCGGACGGCGATCGAGGCGGCCGGCCGCGCCGGCGCCCGGCCGGTCTTCGTCAGCCGGAGCGACTCGACCCTGAGGGGACACTTCCAGGCCGAGCTCAGGGCCATCCTGACCGCATGCCGCGACGCCGGCCGGCCGGTCGACGGGGTGGTGTTCGCCCCCGCGTATCCGGAAGCCGGCCGGTACACCGAGGGCGACGTGCAGTGGGTGGTGCAGCCTGGCGGCCGGGCGGTGCCGGCCGCGCGGACCGAGTTCGCTCGTGATCCCACGTTCGGATACCGGGAGGAGGACCTGCGGAAATGGGTCGCGTCACGGGCCCCGACCCCGGCGCGAGTGTGCTCGATCTCGCTGGACGATCTGCGCCACGGCGGCGCGGCGGTCCGGATCCTCGGCTCGCTGTCGGACGGAGCCGTCACCGTCGCCAACGCCCGCACGCCGGCCGATCTGGAGGCCCTGGCGCTCGCGTGTCAGGCCGCCGAACGCGCCGGCCGGCGGTTCGTCTACCGCACGGGGCCGTCATTCGTCCGTGCCCTTGCCGGGCAGCCCCCGCGCGGAGCGCTCACGGGCGTCGAACTGCTCGACCACGCGACGGCGCAGGACCGGCCGTACGGTCTGAGCGTGGTCGGTTCCCACACGGCGCTGACGAGCCGGCAACTCGCCGCTGCCGTGCGCGTCCACGGGCTGACCGTGGTCGAACTCGACGTTGACCTGCTCCTGCGCCCTGACCGGCGGAGACAGGCGGTCGATCAGGCGGTGAGGACGCTGGAGGCGGCGGTTCCGCACGGCCATGCCGGGCTGGTGACCTCCCGCACGGTACGCGCCGCCGACCACGACCGGCAGGAGAGCCTTGCGATGGCCCGCCGGATCTCCGACGGGGTCTGCGAGGTCGTCGCGCGGCTGTCACCGGAGGCGCCGTTGCGCTACGTGATCGCCAAGGGCGGCATCACCTCCCATGAGGTCGCCGTCCACGGACTGGGCATGCGGCGCGCGTCCGTCCTGGGGCAGTTGTTCCCTGGCCGGGTGTCGGCGCTCCGGCTGGGCACGGAGACACGGTATCCCGGCGTTCCTTACGTGATCTTCCCGGGAAACGTCGGAGGCGAAGACGCGCTCGCCCGGGCCATCTCCATGCTGGAAAGGCCGGGCAGTGCCGCTCCAGCCTGATCACAACCTGCCCCTGAGGGTTCCCGACCAGGGACGGAATGGGAGCCAGCCATCGTGAAGCACACGCCAGAGCCCCTGGCCGGGCGCATCGCCCGTGGTGACGTCGTCATCGGCCTGATCGTCAAGATGCCCGCCGCGGCCGTCATCGAACTCGCCGGCCACGCGGGCTTCGATCTCGTCGTCATCGACACCGAACACGGCGCGGCCGAGGTGACGGAACTCGAACACCACCTCCGCGCCGCGGACGCCGCCGGCATCGCGGCCCTCGTACGGGTGGGCGACCACGAACCCCTGCCGGTCCTGCGCGCCCTCGACGCCGGCGCCGCCGGGATCATCGTGCCCCACATCTCCTGTGCCGAGGAAGCCCAGGCGGCGGTGCGGGCCGCGCACTACCCGCCCGCCGGGGTACGGGGCCTGGCGATCAGCACCCGGGCCGGACGCCAGGGAACGGTACCGGTGGAACGGCATCTGGCCGACGCCGCGGAGCAGACCATCGTGGTGGCGCAGATCGAGGACAAGAAGGCGGTGGATCGAAGCGACGACATCGCGAAGACCGAGCGGCTCAACGCGGTGTGGATCGGTCCGAGCGATCTGTCCCTGTCCCTGGGCGTGCCGGGCCAACTGGACCATCCGGACGTTACCGCGGCGGTGAACCAGATCGCCGCGGATGTCATCGCCTCCCCGGACTGCGCACTATGCGTCCTGGTCGACACGGTCGAGCAGGCCGCTCAATGGCGAGTCCGCGGCGCCGGAATCCTGCTGTTCAACTCGACGGCGCTGATCGCACGAGAACTCCAGTCGATCGCCGCGAGCACCCGATAGGGGGTGTCAGGGGCCGCGCGTCAGGGGCGGCGCCACCGTCTGAGTCCGCGACCCGCCGTGCATCCGAGCCCGTCCCGCCGCGCCCGTCCTGTCGGCGGCGGGATGCGCTCCGGGCACCGCGGGGTTGCAACCGGTAGCCGGGTACGGGCTTACCGTCGGATCATGGCCGCCGGCCGGGGCGGCTGGGACGAGGAGCGGGAATGGCCAACGCGCCGATCACGGGCACGCCGCCGTCCGGAGTGCCGCCGCACGGGTACGAGGGGCTGCGCTCCGGCCAGGTCGCGGCGGCGGCCGGGGTGAACCCGCAGACGCTGCGCTACTACGAGCGGCGGGGGCTGCTGGCCGAGCCCGCGCGGACGCTGGGCGGGCACCGGCTCTACCCGGCCGAGGCGGTCACGGTGCTGCGGGTGATCAAGACGGCGCAGCGGCTCGGGTTCAGCCTGGACGAGGTCGCCGGGCTGCTGGAGGCCGCACGGCACCGGCACGGCCGGCGCGACGCCGGGCTGGCCGCGCGGGCCCGCGCGAAGCTGGAGGAGGTGGAGCGGCGCATCGCCGATCTGGAGGTGATCCGGTCCACGCTGGTCGAGGCGCTCGACGCCGGCTGCGACGACCTGATCGCCTGCGCGGGGGAGCCGTGCTGCCCGCTGCCGTTCTCCGAACTCGCGGGCCCCGGGACCGTGCCGGAGCGTTCGGGCACGTGAGTACGGTTCCCGTATGACGATCGCGCGGTCCCTGGTCCTGTTCGCCCTCGCCGCCGTGGCGGAGATCGGCGGCGCCTGGATGATCTGGCAGGGCGTCCGGGAGCACCGGGGCGGCTGGTGGATCGGCGCGGGCCTCGTCGCCCTCGGCCTGTACGGGTTCGTCGCGACCTTCCAGCCCGACGCCGACTTCGGCCGCGTGCTGGCCGCCTACGGAGGCGTGTTCGTCGCCGGGTCCCTGGTCTGGGGCATGGTCATGGACGGTTTCCGCCCGGACCGCTGGGACGTGGCGGGCGCCGCGGTCTGCGTCCTCGGCGTCCTGGTCATCATGTACGCGCCGCGCACCTGAGATCACTCCCACGTCGCCGAGCGCGGGTCGACGCCCCGGGCCTCGGCGTTCGCGGCGATCACGTCGTGCAGCCAGGCGGCCAGTCCGGGCGCGAGCGCGTCGTAGTGCTCGCTGAATCTGGGATCGGCGGTGAACGTCCGGCCGAGGCACACGTGCATCGAGTGCGTACAGTCGAAGTGCCGTGACAGCAGGGCGCGGTGCCGCTCCGCGAGGGCGCCCGCCGCCGCGGAGCCGGGGGCGACACCGGCGCCCTTCGCGGCGGCGAGGTCGGCCTCCAGCGCGCCGGTCTCGGCCGCGACCTCCTTCCAGTCCTCCTGAGTCATCGCGGCCGCCCGCCCGGCGTACTGCGCCCACTGCGCGCTGCCGCCCCAGCGCTCCCCGGCCTCCTGCGCCCAGGAGGGCCGCCAGCCGTCCCCGAAGATCGCGTTCTGCTCCTCCGTGGTCAGCCGCATCCCGCTCTCCAGCGTCTCCGTCAGGCGGTCGACCAAGGACAACCTCTCCTGGAGGCGGGAGACGCACTCCACGAGCTGCTCCCGCCGACGGCGCAGATGGTCCCGCGCGTCGGTCCCGGGGTCGTCGAGCAGCCGGCCGATCTCTGCGAGCGGCAGCCCGAGCTCCCGGTAGACGAGGACCCGGTACATCCGGGCGACGTCCTCACCCGAATACACCCGGTACCCCGCCCTCGTGCGCCCGGTGGGGCGCACGAGGCCGATCGCGTCCCAATGGTGCAGCGTCTTCACCGTCACCCCGACGAGCGCGGCCGCCCGGCCCACGGTGAGGCCCCCCGGTGGGTGGACTCTCAAACGCCCGGCACCTCGATCCCCATCGCCCGCAGCTCGTCCGCCCGCCGGCCGTTCGGATCGAGCGGCAGACCCGCGGTCATCACGACCTGGACGTTCTCCGGCGTGACGACCGTCAGCTCCCGGGAGTTCCACGGCATGTCGGCGGGGCCCTCGGTGCACCCCGGCACGAGCTCCTCGCAACGCGCGGCGAGCTCGTCCAGCTGGCCGAGGACGCACGCGAAGCTGACGCTCATGCCCGCGGCCTCCCCGCCCCCTTCTCCGGGAACGAGGAGGACGTCCTGGAAGGCCCAGCGCCGCAGATGGACCAGCCGGTCCGGGACGGAGAAGAGATCGATGAACCCGAGCCCCCGGACCCAGAAGTCCTTCGATGCCTCGAGGTCGCCCGTCGGCACGCGGACGAACATCGGCATGCCGTAGATCCCCTTGTGGACCTCGGGCGCCACCGCGTCGACCGCCGGCATGGGGACGGGACTGACGTATTCGCTCATGCACCGATCTTCGAGCCTCCCGTAACAGGAGGGTCAACCCGACCGTGCGACCGGCGGCGACCGGTCCCGCACCCGGCCTTGCCCCGCGCGCCTAGGAGACCGGATGGACGCTCGGTGGAGGGCCGAGGATCTCGATGTGATGGCGTGCGGCGGCGTGGCCCAGGGCCGCGGGGTCCACGGGGCCCGGTTCCGGGAGCCGGCGCTCGGGGGCGGGGGCGCCGGCCTCCGCGGCGAAGTCCTCGAAGCCGGACGGCGTGGTGATCTGCAGGCAGCGCAGCGGCTCGTCGGATCCGACGACGAACGTGTGGGGGAGCCCGACCGGCAGGAGCACGAAGTCTCCCGGGCGGGCGGTGAGCTCCTCCCCGTCGCACAGGAAGCGGGCCGTACCCGACAGGACGTAGAACATCTCGTCCTCTTCCAGGTGACGGTGCAGCGGCGGGGCGAAGCCGGCCGGGTTGAGGAACTCCGCGACCGTGAGCCGGCCCCGGGTCTGCGCTCCGGCGGCCTTGACGGTGACGAGGTTGCCGAGGAACCACAGCGCCTGGCCCTCGGCGCTTCCCAGCATGTAGGGACGGACGACGGACGCCATGCCGCCTCCAATTTGGCGAGACAGTGTCTATTGAATAGCACGCTAGTATGCCTGGCGATGGGCGTCAACGACACTCCGGCCGGCCGCGGCCGGCGCCGGTACGACTCGCCGCTGCGCGACCGGCGGGCCCGGCAGACCCGCCAGGCGATCGTCGCGGCGGCGAACCGGCTCTTCGTCGAGCGCGGCTACGCGGCCACGTCCCTGGCCGACATCGCCGGGGAGGCCGCGGTGGCGCGGCCGACCGCCTTCGCGGCCTTCGGCTCCAAGGCCGCGTTGCTGCGCGAAGTGGTCGACCAGGCGCTGGCGGGCGACGACGAGCCGGTGCCGGTCGCCGAGCGCCCCTGGTTCCGGCCGGTCCTCGAAGGGCGGACGCCGCGGGCCGTCCTGGACGCCTACGCCGAGGTCTGCCGCCTCATCGGCGGACGCTCCGCGGAGATCTTCGAGGTGGTGCGCCGGGCCGCGGACGAGGGCCCCGAGCCGTCCGAGCTGTGGGAGACGATGCAGCGCAACCGGCGCCTCGGCGCCGCCATGGTGATCGATCGCCTCGAGGCGCTGCTCGGCCCCGGCTCGCTCCGCCTGGACCGCGAGCGCGCCGTGGACGTCGTATGGATGTTCAACGATCCGTCCCACTACCGCTCACTCGTGCGCATCCGGGGGTGGAGCGAGCAGGAGTACGCCGCGTGGACGGCCGACCAGATGCACCACGCGCTCGGCTTCGACGCCCCCGGCCCGCCGCCCGGCCGAGGTGGGGCGCCCGCGAAGACGAGTCAGAGCTGACCGGGGGAGGTCGCGGCGCCCACCTCCAGCACGACTTCGAGTTCCACGGGCATCCCGGCGGGCAGGGCGGCCGAGCCGAAGACGAGCCGGCTGTGGCGGGTGGGGGCGAAGGCGGTGTCGAAGACCTCCGACGCTCCGTCCGCCACGGCCGCGTGGTCACCGAACCCGGGATCGCAGGCGATGTGCACCGCGAGCCGCACCACGCGCGCCACCGAGTCCAGCCCCGTTCCGGCGTCGGCGACGGCCAGGGCGTTGAGGGCAGCCGCCCGAGCGGCTTCGCGGCCCGCCGCCGGATCGAGCTCCTGTCCGAGGCGACCCGTCAGGAGGGGCTCACCGTCGCGCAGCGGCAGCATCCCGCTGAGGAACAGCAGGCCCGAGGCCGCCACGGCGGGGACGTACCGCCCGAGCGGCCGGGGCGGCTCGGGAAGGTGCAGTCCCGCCGCTCGCAGGCGCTCGGTCGCGCCGCTCATCCGGCGTCGCCCTCGGGCCGGGCGATCAGCGCGCCGACGGTGCCGTCGGCCTGGCCGGGCCGCCACGGCCGGCCGAGCAGCGCGTAGTTCATCCGGGGGAAGAAGCCGAGGCGGGCGCCCATCTCACCGCTGAGCAGCGTCATCCGCTCGACGGTGCGGGCGTTGCTCAGCCGGCCCGCGTCGACGTAGCGGAAGGGCGTCCCCTCGCCGAGTCCGATGACCTGCCTCTTGGCGTCCTCGTCGTCGGAGACGACATAGACGTCGCTGGCGAGGCCGTCGAAGTCCGGAGCGTCGAAGACCTCCCACCACACGTTCTTGAACGCGCCGACGACGCGGGTGGCGGGCAGCGTCGCGGCGATCTGCTCGGCGCCGCTGGTGTCCCACGGGGTGATGAAGTCGCTGTAGTCGGCGTTGAACGGGTTGGTGATGTCAATGAGGATCTTGTCCGCGAGCGCCGCGCGCAGGGACTCCAGCCGGGTCAGCAGGCCGTCGCGCAGGAAGACGGCGGGCAGGACGACGGGCGCGTCCAGGGCCCGGTCGTAGTCGCCGCCGGTGAGGCCCGGGAGGGCGAGGCCCTCGGCGATGCGGTGGGCGCGGCCTGTGTCGCGGGACCCGAGCACGACCTCGTGGCCCGCGCCGGCGTACATCGCCGCCAGCCTCGTCCCCATGCGCCCGGTGCCCAGAATTCCGATCCTCATTGGCGTGCTCCCTGCCGTCGATGGCCGCGGGTCCGGGGCCGGACCGCGGTGCCGCCTGTGCCGGGAGAACGCTACATCGCTATATAGCTAAATTCAAATATAGCTTTGCGGTCAGGGGCCGGAGCGCCGTCGCGTGCGTGCCGCCACCCCCGGAGGCTGCGGCTACCCTGGCCTCATGAGCGACGTGGTGCACGGGATCGAGGTCGATGTGCTGCGCGCCCTCTCCAACCGCGCGCGGCTGGAGATCCTCCAGTGGCTCAGGGACCCCGCCGCGAACTTCGGCCACCAGGCGGTCGGCGACTTCGACGTCGAAGGGGTGTGCGTGTCGACCATCCAGGAGCGGGCGGGCATGTCGCAGCCGACCGTCTCGGCCCACCTGAAGATCCTGCACCAGGCCGGCCTCGTCACCCGGCGGAAGATGGGCGCCTGGCACTTCTACAAGCGGGACGAGGACGCCATCCGCCGCTTCGCCGAGACCCTGGTCACCAGTCTCTGACGGGCTCGCGGCCCTCTCGCCGCCGGCCGGCGCTCGCGCTCGGCCTGTGGCGGGCATGCGAGAGGGGCGGCCCCCCCGACCGCCCCTCCGCGTCCTCGAAAACCTCTTGGCCCGGCCGGGCATTCCCGGTCCCGTGAGCGAGCGAACAACATGCTAGTGGAATGGATGTCGCCGAAGAACTGGAATTGAGGATTCGGTCGCGCGCGGACGGGAGGCGACCGGCTTCGCCCCGTCTGGCATCGACGCACCACTTGCCCGGTGCGCCGGAGAGATCCCATCCGGGCGGGCGCGGTGAGGGAAATCATTGACGATCAGCCCGACGCCGCTGGGGTATTTATGCGGGAATCCCCTCCTGACCTTGGGCGTTACCTGGCATCATGTGCCGTTGTAAGACCGCGGCCACGGGGTCGCCCGAGGTCATTGCCGCGCGATGGTTCGCCTGGGGCAGATTGGCGCTTTTGTCGTTAATGCCGGATTGAATAATGCGTTTTATATTGGATTCCTCGGCGTAATGAAAATGGATATCCTTGGCGCGGCCGCTGCGGGGGAAAGTGGTGGGCCGCCGGTGCCGTGGGTGTGCCGATCGGCGGCGGGAATTTCGCGGCAATTCGCGTCGGCGCCGCCCGGTCGGCCGGGTCGCGCGGCGGCCCGTCCCGCCTGCGGGCGGGGGCCTGTCGAGGGTGGCGGGTCCGGCGCCGCCCTCCCCGTCCGAGCGCATGTCCTTGGCTGACGAACGAGGATGTGGTCAACTTAAATCGCTGGCGATGGGGGGAGTGGGAGCCGAATGCAGCGTCATGCGGACGAGGTGCCGCCGGGAGCGTCCCTTGCCGAGAAGGTCGAGTGGCTGATCCAGAACCTCTGGCCGGCGGACGCGGACCCGCCGCGCAACAACGTGGAGACGGCCGCCGCCATCGCGCGCGCCACCGGAGAGGACATCTCGTCCACCACCGTGTGGAAGCTGCGCACCGGACGGCAGGAGAATCCCCAGCTGAAGACGCTGACGGCGCTCGCCACGTTCTTCGGCGTGCCGATCGGCTACTTCGGCTTCGCCGGCGAGTCCGGGCCCATCGGCGAGGACCTCACGCTGAAGGCCCTCCGCCGGGACGTCGAGCAGGGCATCATCCGGCCGGAGGTGCTGCGCGCCCTGGTCGACCTGTCCCCGGAGGCCCGATGGGTCGTGGACGAGATGATCCTCGCCGCGGCCGAGGCCGACCGCGTCCGCCACGCCTGACGCGGGCGCGCGGGAGTCCTGCCGCCGGGGCCGTCCGGGCCTGGTGATGTTTCACCGAGGGGCCGATCAGGTAGAGGGCGACTAGCAGCTACCCGTACCCCGGAGGGGCAATGCCGTCGTCCGTCGCCGTCCTCTCGGTCCTCGGGCTGGTGGCGGCCCTGATCGCCGGGGTGTACGCCGTCTCTCTCGCGGCGGCGCCCCGCGGGTTCGAGAGCGGGCCGTTCCTGTCGGGGGCGCGCCCGGCCGAGCACGCGGTGTCCCGCTACCACGTGCGCTGGTACACGGTGGCGATGGTCTTCCTCGCCTTCGACATGGAGATGGTCTTCATGTACCCGTGGGCGCTCGTCGTCGCGTCGATCGGGGCCAAGGCGGTCGTGGAGATGTTCGCCTTCCTGGCGCTGCTGCTGGTCGGCGTCCTCTACGCATGGCGGGAGGGGGCGTTCCGGTGGGTCTGAGACGGCCCCTGGAGCCGGGGCCGCGCGGGTGGCTGCGGCGGCTCGCCGCGCCGCGCCCGTTCGTCGTCTCGGCGGCGGACGGCACGCCCGACCGGCTCGCGGTCGAGCGGGCGCTGCGAGAGCGCGGGTGGCGTCCCGCCCTGTCGCCCGCCGAGACCGGGATGCTGGTGGTCTGCGGGAACCCCGGGTCCGCGCTGGCCGAGGCGATAGACGTGGTCTGGCGGGACATGCCGGAGCCGCGCGTCCGCGCCTCGGCTCCCGACCTGGACGGGGTCGCCGGAGGCCCGCGGCCGGCCCTCGCCCTGGAGGCCGGCATGGCCGACCGCGCCGACGACCGGGACGGCCTGAAGCTGGACGTGCTGCACGTGCCGCTCGGCCCCGTCCTGCCGTACTGGCCGGCGGGGTTGCGGGTCGACCTGACCTTGCAGGGGGACGTCGTCCAGGCGGCCGAGGCCACCGCCGTCGACACCGGCGGTGGGACGTTCTGGACGGAGGAGCGCCAGGCCGCGTCCCGTCTCGACAGCCTCTCCCGGCTGCTGCGCGTGGCGGGCTGGGAGGCGGCCGGAGAGCGCGCCGCCGCGCTGCGGGACGAGGCTCTGGACGGCACCCCCGACGACGCGCTGGCACGGCGGTTCGCGTCGTTCGCCCGGATGGTCGGGCGATCGCGCGCGCTGGCATGGATGACGCGGGGCTTCGTGAAGGAGCGGCTGGACGGCTGGCTGCGCGAGATCGGTGCGGCACTGGAAGGACGGCCCGTCCGGCCGCGCGAGAGCTGGGACGAGACCGCCGTCGTCCTGCCGGTGCTCCTCCGAGGGGCGGAACTGGCCCAGGCCCGGCTGGTCGTCGCGAGCCTGGATCCCGACCTCGGGGCGGTCGCCGATGGTTGAGGTGCTGGTCCTCGTAGTCCTCGCGGTGGCGGCGGCGTCGCTCGGCGGCGCGTTCGCGGGACGTCCGGCCGAGCCGTTCCGCGAGGCCGCGCGGCTGCTGACGACCCAGCGGCGCGTCACGGCCAGGGCCGACGTGCTGCTCACCAGGATCGGGGTCGTGTCGCTGCCGGTGGCGGCGGCCCTGGCGGCGCTGGTGGTGCCGTTCGGCGACCGCGTCGCCGCCGGGACGCGGATCGGCGTCGTCTGGTTCAACGCGATGGAGGTCGTCGCCTGGGGGTCGGTCTGGCTCGCGGGCTGGGGCGTCAACTCGGCGTTCGGGCTGGTCGGCGGCTACCGGTTCCTCGCGCAGGGACTGGCCTACGAGTTGCCGCACATGTTCGCGCTCATCACCGCCTCGCTCGCCGCGCACTCGCTCGACCTGCGCGTCATCGGGCAGGCGCAGGACGGCCTGTGGTTCGCGGTCTGGATGCCGGTCGCGTTCGCGGTCTACCTGGTCTCGGCGGCGGCGATGGCCTTCTGGGGACCGTTCGACCACCCCCTCGGCGACGACGTGGCAGGGGGCGTCCTGGCCGAGCTGTCCGGGCCCGATCGGCTCGTGTTCCTGGCCGGACGCTACGGGCTGCTGGCGGTGGCCTCGGCCGCCGCGGTGCCGCTGTTCCTCGGGGGCGGGGCCGGTCCGCTGCTTCCGGCGTGGCTGTGGTCGCAGCTGAAGACGTGCGCCGTCCTGGCGCTGCTGGTCTGGACGCGTCGGCGCCTGCCGGTGCTGCGCATGGACCGCGCGATGACCGCCGCCTGGACGGTCCTGATCCCGGCGTCGGTGCTGCAGATGCTCGTCGTCGCGATCGTGGTCGTGTGAGGAGGGGGCCCGTGGAGGCCGTGGCGTTCTGGGTGCTGGCCGTCGCGGCCGTCGGGGCGGGTGTCACCGTCTTCGTCGCCGACTCGATGGCGCGGGCGACGTTCGCGCTGCTGGCGTCGTTCCTGTGCGTCGGGGGCGAGCTGCTCCTGATCGACCTGCACTACCTCGGCGTGCTGGTCGTCCTCATGATGATCATGGAGATGCTGGTGATGGCCGTCTTCATGGTCATGTACATGATGAACCCGGCCGGGCTGATGCCGATGACGATGCTGCACAACCGGCGGGGAGCGTTCGCCATCTCCGGTCTCGCCTTCGCCGCCCTGGCCGCCGGGGTCCTCACCGTCCCCTGGCCGGAGCGGGCGGGCCGGCCGCCGCCCGACCCCACGCGGGCGCTCGGTGAGGCGATCATGGGGCCGAAGATGCTGGTCATGATGGTGATCGGCGTCGCCATCCTGGCCACCATGATCGCCACGGTGGTGCTCGCCATGCACCGGGGCCGCTACGGCGGCGCGGACGGCCGCGACGGGGAGGGCGCGCGATGACGCTGGAGGCGTTCCTGCTGCTCGCCGCCGCCCTGTTCTGCGTCGGGCTGTTCGGGGCGCTGTCGCAGCAGTCGGTCGTGATGCTGATGATGGGCCTCGAACTCATGATCAACGGGATCGTGGTCGCCGGGGCCGCGTTCTGGTTCTGGGTCTCGCCCGGCACGGCGGACGGGCAGGTGCTCGTCCTCGTCGCGATCACGGTGATGGCGCTGGAGATGGCGATGGGTTTCGCCGTCGTCACCGCCCTGTTCCGCGCCCGCGACGTGGACATGACCGACGACGCGGGCGACCTCAAGGGATGAGCGGGCACGGATGAGCGGGCACGGATGAGCGGGCACGGATGAGCGGGACGGACCAGGGCGACTCTCCGCAGGGAGGGCGCGGATGACGTTCCTTCCCGGCTGGCCGGGCGGGCTCGCGGTGGACGGGTTGTCCGCCGTCCTCCTCGTGACGCTCGCCGCCGTCCTGGCTGCGGTCCTCGTCTTCGCGGCGGGAGAGGGGTACGGCGCCCGCTTCCACTGCCTGATGCTGCTGTTCGCGGCGGCGATGGCCGTCACGGTGACGGCGACCGACCTGGTGCTGCTGCTGATGGGCTGGGAGGTCATGGGCGCGATGTCGTACGCGCTCATCGGCTACGAGTGGGCGGACGCGCGGCGGGTCCGGTCGGCCGGCGTCGCGTTCCTGACGACCCGGGCCGCCGACACGGGCCTCTACGCGGCGGCGGGCTTCGCGGTCGCCGGGGCCCACTCCCTGCGCCTCGACGACCTCGCCGCCGCCGGCGCCCCCTGGCGGGACCTGATCGCGGCGGGCATCGCGGTGTCGGCTCTGGGGAAGTCGGCGCAACTCCCGTTCTCGTTCTGGCTGTCGCGCGCCATGGACGGCCCGAGCCCGGTGTCGGCGCTCCTGCACTCGGCCACGATGGTCGCCGCCGGCGCGTACCTGCTGGTGCGCGTGCATCCGCTGCTGGCCGCGACCGGCTGGGCCGCCGCGCTCGTGTCCTGGGCCGGGGCGGCGACCGCGCTGGTCCTGGGCGCCGTCGCACTCGCGCAGCGCGACCTCAAGCAGCTCCTCGCCGCGTCCACGTGCGCGCAGATCGGGTTCATGGTGCTCGGCGCGGGCGCCGGTGCGGTGGGCGGCGCGACGGCGCACCTCGTCGCGCACGCCGCGGTGAAGAGCCTCCTGTTCCTCTGCGCGGGCGTGTGGCTGGGCGTCCTCGGAACGCGGCGGCTGGACGCGCTGCGCGGCGCGGCGCGGCGCCATCGGACGGTCGGCGCGGCGTTCGGCACGGGGGCGCTCGCGCTGGCCGGCGTACCGCCGCTGTCGTTGTGGGTGACGAAGGACGAGGTCCTCGCGGGCGTCGGCGGCTCGCCGGCCCTCCTCGCGGTGGGTCTCGCCGCCTCCGTCCTGTCGGCCGCCTACGCCGCGAAGGCGCTGCTCGCCGCGTTCGGTCCGGCCGGAGGCGGCGCGTTCCGGGTGCCGTTCCCGCGGCAGGCGCCGCTGGTCGTACTGGCCTTCGCGGCCGCCGTGCTCGGGGTGCTCGGCGTCCCGCCGGTCGCGGACGCCTGGCGGCGGCTGCTCGGCGTGCCGGACGAGAGCGGCCCCGAGCCGTGGCTGGTCGCGCTCTCCGGCGTCCTCGCCGTGCTCGCGGTTGGCGCGGTCATGGCCGTCCGGCGGATCCCCGAACCCGCGTGGGCGGTGAACTGGCTCTGGCTGGAGGGCGCCGCGTCGGCCGCGGTGGTCCGTCCGGCGTTCGCCGCCGCGCGGGCGCTGGCCCGGTTCGACGACCGGGTGGTCGACGGAGCGGTCCGGGGCGTCGCACGCGGCGGCCGGGCGCTCGCCGGGCTGGCCGGGCGCCGCGTCGAGCCGCGGCTGGACGGCCTCGTCGCCGCGGTCGGGCGCGCGGCGCGGGGGCTGGGCGCCCTCGCGCGGCGCCCTCAGACCGGACAGGTCCACATGTACTACGCCCAGGCCGCGGTGGTGCTCGCGGTGCTCGTCGTCGTCGCCGTCCTGGCCGGGTGAGCCCCTTGCTGAATCTGGTGATCTTCCTCCCGCTGGCGGTGGCGCTCGTGCTGCCCGCGGTCCCGCGGCGGGCCGTCCCGTGGACGTGGATCGGCGTCACCGTCCTGAACCTGGCACTCGTCATCGGCATGTGGGCCGCGCACGGCACCGGCGCCGGGATCGCGTACGAGACGAACGTCCGGTGGATCCCGTCCGTCCGGGCCGGCTACCACGTCGGCGTCGACGGCCTGTCGCTGCCGCTGCTGGCGCTGACCGCCGTCCTGTTCGCGGCTTGCGCGGTGTACTCGCTGCGGCAGGCGCACCGGGTGCGGGCCTTCGCGATCCTGTTCCTCTTCCTGGAGACGGTGTGCCTGGGCCTGTTCGCGGCCCTCGACCTGCTGCTGTTCTTCGTCTTCTTCGACCTGTCGATCGTCGGCATGTACTTCGTGATCCTGCTGTGGGGGCACGGCGACCGGTCGCGCTCGGCGCTGGTGTTCTTCCTCTACACGTTCCTGGGGTCGCTCATCCTGCTGCTCGGGTTCATCGGCCTCTACCTGGGCGCCGACCCCCACACGTTCGACATGGTCGAGCTGACCCGGACCCCGCCGCTGAGCGGCGGCCTGGCGGGGCTGACCCTCCTCGCCGTGGGCATCGGGCTAGGCGTCAAGACGCCGGTGGTGCCGTTCCACACCTGGCTGCCGCCCGCGCACACCGACGCGCCCGCCGCCGGGTCGGCGATCCTCGCCGGCGTCATGCTGAAGATGGGCACCTACGGTCTCGTCCGGATCGCGATGCCGATGCTGCCGGACGCCTGGCGCCGCTACGCCCTGGTCTTCCTGATCGTCGGACTGGTCGGCGTCCTTTACGGGGCCCTGGTCGCGCTGGCGCAGGACGACGTCAAGCGCCTCGTCGCGTACACGTCGGTCAACCACATGGGCTACATCGTCCTCGCGCTGGGCGCGGCCGGGTACGCGACCGGCGACGCCGACGCCCGGCGGCTCGCCGTCACCGGCGCGGTCACGCAGATGGTCAGCCACGGCCTCGTCACCGGCGCGCTGTTCCTGCTGTGCGGCGTCCTGTACGACCGGGCGGGCAGCTACGACCTCGGGCGGTTCGGCGGGATCGCGCGCGGTGCCCCCGTCTTCGCCGCCCTGACCGCGGTGGCCGCGTTCGCCTCGCTCGGGCTGCCGGGACTGTCCGGATTCGTCGCCGAGTTCCAGATCTTCGCCGGGACGATCGGGAGCGGCACGGCCGCGGCGGCCGTCACCGGCGCGCTGGCCGTCCTCGGCATCCTGGTCACGGCGGCGCTGTTCCTGCGCGTCCTGCACCGAGCCGTCCTCGGGCCCGCCGGAGAACTGACCCCGCTCGTCACCGACCTGCGGCGGTCCGAACTGGCCGCGCTCCTCCCGCTCCTCGGCCTGTCGCTGCTCATCGGCGTCGCGCCCCGCGTGCTGCTCGACACGATCGAGCCGCTGTCGGCGGCCGTCGTCGCGCTGGTGGGCCGCTGATGAACGAGAACCCCGCCGACCTCGCTCCCGAACTGTGCGTGCTGGCCGCCGCGGTCGCCGGGCTGGTCGCCGGGATGTTCCTGCCCCGACTCCGGCAGTGGCCCGTCGCGGTGCTCTGCTCGGCCGGGCTCGTCGCGGGGCTGGCCTTCGCGGGCGCCGCGGCGGCCCGTCCCGCGGTCATGGCCTTCGAGTCCTTCTCCGTCGACGCGATCACGCACGTCACGCGGATCACCGTGCTCGGCTCGACGCTCGGCGCCGTCCTGCTGGCGGCCGGGCGGGTCCGCGGCCACCCGCGCGAGAGCGAGCACCACGTCCTGATGCTGCTGTCCGCGCTCGGGACGATCATGCTGGGCGCCTCGTCCGACCTGCTGGTCCTGGTCGCCGCGTACCTGCTGGCGAGCATCCCCGCCTACGCGCTCGCCGGTTTCGGCAAGGACGCGCCCGGGACCGAGGCCGCGCTGAAGTACTACCTGATGGGCGCGCTGCTCGGCGTCCTCATGCTCGGCGGCGTGACGCTGCTGTCCGGCGTGGGCCGCGGCACCGCCTACCCGGTGCTGCGGACGGGGCTCGCGGACGCGCCCGCGGCGGCGGTCGCGGCGGGCCTCGTCGCGCTGCTGGCCGGGCTGCTGTTCAAGGCGGGCGCCGTCCCTGGCCACTACTGGGTGCCGGACGTGACCGAGGGGGCCCCGCCCGCCGTCGCCGCGTTCGTCACCACCGTCCCCAAGATCGGCGCCTTCGCCGCCCTCTACCGGTTCGGCGCCGAGACCGCGCCCGGCGGCTGGGCCGCCCTCCTCGCCGTGATCGCGGCGGCGACGATGACGCTCGGCAACCTCGCCGCCTTCGGGCAGGACAACGTCCGGCGCCTGCTGGCCTACTCGACCGTGAGTCAGGCGGGCTACCTGCTCGTCCCGGTCGCGATGGCGGGCCGCGCCGACCTGGCCCGGCCCGCGCTGCTGTACTTCGTGGCCGCCTACGCGGTGACGAACCTGGGCGCCTTCGCGGTCGTGGTCGCCGCCGGCCGCGACGACCTGGCCGGGTACGCCGGGCTGCTCCGCGCCTCCCCGCCCCTCGGGCTGTCCCTCGTCATCTGCCTGCTCGGCTTCGTGGGAACACCCCCGACCGCCGTGTTCGTCGGGAAGGTCCTGATGTTCGGCGCCGCGCTGGAGGGCGGCCACGCCTGGCTCGCGGTGGTCGCCGCCGTGAACACGGTCGCCAGCGTCTTCTACTACCTGCGCTGGATCGTCCCGCTGTTCCGGCGCCCGTCCGGCCCGCGCCCGGCGCCGGGCGCGGTCGCCACCGCGGTCGCCGCCGCGGCCGCGCTGCTCTCCCTGGCCCTCGGCATCGCCGGCGGCGCCGCCCTCGCCGCCTCCTGACCGGCCCCCGTCCGGAGCCGTCCGGCTTTCAGGACCGCCCAGGGGCGTAGCGGCGGGCGAGGGTGCGGAAGGCGAGCTTCGGCTCGAAATGGCCGGTCTTCTCGTAGCCGAGGCCCGTCTCGGGACGGAGCACCTTGACCAGGGAGAAACCGGCCATGTCGAGGTCCTTGGCGGGGTCGGGGGAGCAGGCGCCGTCGGGTTCGATGAAGTCGTAGACGAAGGCGCCGTACACGCCCTCGGCCTCGTAGACGTCCAGCAGCTCGGAGATGTAGCGGGCCTGCGTCCGTTCGTCCCGGACGTAGCCCGGCGGGACGACGGGCGGGTCCTGCGACCAGTCGACGATGTCGAACCCCTCGCCGCCGCGCCTGTCCGCACCCCGGTAGGTGCAGCACCCGAACTCGGTGATGACGACGGGCTTGCCGAACCGGTGCAGGGTCCGGACGTCCCGGGCATAGGTCGCCTCGTTCGACTCGTCCCGGTACAGGTCCACGCCCACGACGTCGAAACCGCGCCAGGCGACCTCCTCCCAGACGCCGGAGGTGTAGGTGACGCGGCCGCCGAACAGGGGCCGGACCGTCCTCAGCGCCCGGGCGAGGAACGCGTTCAGCCGCTCGTTGTAGCCCTCGCCCGCGGGGGTCCCGAGGTTGGCGGCCCGCTCCAGCCAGTCCCTGCCGGGCACCAGCCCGGCCATGAAGATCGTGAGTTCGCAGCCGACCGAGATCCCGACGCCGTGATGGGTGCGGCGGAGCCCTTCGGCCGCGCGGGAGACCGCCGCGAGGAACTCCAGCGTCGTCCGCGCGTCCCGGTCGAACTGGCGGGCCTCGAACCACACGAACATGCCCTCCCGCGCCGCGCAGCGGGCCGCGAGCATGAGGCGCCGCAGGTCGGAGCCGAGCAGGATGACCGCGTTGCAGTGCAGGTCGCGGCGGATCGCCCGGATCTCGCGGCGCACGTACGCGGGCCTCCACACCTCGCGCTCGGTGTCGTAGTTGACGCCGCGCTGCGGCAGCGGCCGCCCGCGGACCGGCGCGGCGCCGGCGGTACCGGTCATCGCGTCGCAGGCGACGACGGCCGCCCCGGACACTGAGGCCGCGCCGGCCCCGGCGATCACGGTCCTGCGGCTGATCCGCGCCGCCGTCCTCTGTGACACGGCCTGCTTCTGTGACACGTCTGCTCCTCGCTGGTCGAGCCGCCCGTTCCCGAGCCTTCCGGGGACGGGCCGCGCGGGCAGCGGCCACCGGACCACGCCGCGGCGACCAAAGTCGCGGGACGCGGGGTCCGAAGGTCGGTCAGGCGAGCAGGCCGTGCTCCTCGGCGAGGTCGAGGGCCGCCTGCGCGGCCGGTGCCAGCAGGTGCCGTTCCCCTCGTCCCACGTAGACGTACTCGTCCACCTCACCGGCCGCCGACATCGCGCCGCGGAAGGCGGCGGTGAAGCACGCCATGCGGACGTGCGCGAAGTCGGGCTGGTCGTGGGCCGGCGCCCGGACGACGCCCAGCTCCCGGAAGGACGTCCGGTCCAGCTCCAGGTCCAGCTCCTCGCGGACCTCCCGGGACAGCGCCGACCAGTCGTCCTCGCCCGGTTCCCGCTTCCCGCCGGGGAGGTAGAGCAGGTCGCGGCCCCGGGAGCGGACGGCGAGCATCCGGCCGGCCGAGACCTGGATCCATGCGACGACGTCAAGATCTTCCACGTCGGTCAGTCTCCCGCAGGCCGGCCGGCCCCGGTGCGGAGGGTGAGGAACTCCACCTCCGCCAGGCCGAAGGCGTCGCGCGCGGAACCCTGGTTCACCGCCAGGCCCAGCCAGCCGGACGAGTCGATCCACAGCAGCGGGGCACCGGGCGCGACGCCGCCGAAGGTCTCCTCGAACGTGACGGGCACCGCTCGGGCGGCGGTCCCTGACCACGCGACCTCCAGCGGGGCGCCCGGGGCGAGCTCGCCGAACGCCGCAGCCAGGTCCTCGCGCTCGGCGCCGAGGACCAGGCTGCCGAACCGGTCGGTGTAGAGCACCGGGACCGTCAGCTCCCCGCGTCCGACCGAGGGCGGCGGGACGTCCAGCGGGCGCGGCTCGACCTCCGCGCCGAGATCGGACACGGCGACGCCGGAGGCGATGTGCGCGGCGGCGGGGGAGAAGACGTCACGCCCGTGGAACGAGGTCGACACCTCGGGCAGCCGGTAGGCGGGATCCTCCAGCGCGTGCGCCCGGACGGCGCCGCCCAGCTTCCCCGCGGCCGGGACGAGCAGGCCGTTGTCGGGCCCGACCAGCACGTCGCCGCGCCCGGTCTCGATCGCGACGGGCAGCCGCGGCGTGCCGACCCCCGGGTCGACGATCCCGACGTGCACCCCGACCGGCAGGTACGGCAGCGCCTGGCGCAGCAGCATCGCCCCCTCGCGGACGCAGTACGGGGTGATCTCGTCGCTGAGCACGAGCACGTTCGCCGCCGGCGCGATCGAGTAGACGACCCCCGCGCAGATCGCCGTATAGGCGGCCCCGAAGTCGGTCGCCAGACTCACGAAAGGACGGCTCCCCACCATGCGCCGATGCTATCCACCGCCCCCGTATGCTCCGGGGAGTGCGCGCCGAAGCCCTCGACCCCGTCCTGCTGCGGACCTTCGTGGCCGTCGCCGACCTCGGCTCCTTCACGGCCGCCGCGGCCGCGGAGGGCTATACCCAGTCGGCCGTCTCGCGGCAGATCGCGGCGCTCGAGGACGTCTGCGGGGTGGAGCTGTTCGCGCGCGGCGCTCGGGGCGTGCGCCCCACGCCCGCCGGGGAGTACCTGCTGCCGCACGCGCGGGGGCTCCTCGACCGGCTCGCCGACACCGCCCGCGCGCTCGACGGGTTGCGGCGGCTCGACACCGGAACCCTGCGGCTGGGCGCGTTCCCCACCGTCAACGCCGCGCTCCTGCCCCGCGCGCTCGCCCGGTTCCGGGCCCGGCACCCGGGCGTCCGGCCGCTGCTGCGCGAGGGCACGACCGAGCGCCTGCTGCCGATGCTGGAGGCGGGCGATCTCGACATCGCGCTGGTCAGCACGCACAAGGTCCCCTCGATCGCCGCCTCGGCGATCGACCCGGGCGGCCTGGTGACCCTGCTGGACGACGCGCTGCTCGTCGCGCTGCCGAGCGGCCACCGGCTCGCCGGGCGCGAGCGCGTCCCGCTCGCCGAGCTGGCGGACGAGCCGTGGATCGTCGCCGACGACCCGGAGGCGATCGCGGCGCTGCGCGCCCGGTGCGAGGCTGCCGGGTTCGTGCCGCAGACGCCGCTGCGGGTCGCCGAGTGGATCTCCAAGCTGGGGCTGATCGCCGAGGGCTTCGGCGTCACGCTCGTCCCGGCGCTGGCGGCGTCCGCCCTGGCCCGGGAAGGCGTCGTGCTGCGCGCCGTGACGTCCGACCAGCCCCGCAGGACCGTCTACGCGGCCGTGGGACGGCACGCGCGCAGGTCCCCGGCCGTCACCGCGTTCCTCGCGGACCTGCGGGACGTGGCCGAGGACCTGCGGCCCGAGGGCGGAGACGGGAGGCAGCGCCCCGGCGGCGGGGGCTAGGGGACCGCCGCGACGATCTCGACCTCCAGCAGGGCGTCGGGGTGGAACAGGCGGGGCACCTCGACGGTCGTGCTGGTCGGCGGCGGGCCGGTGAAGTACCGCCTGCGGACGGCGCCGTACTCCCGCACCCGGTCCAGGTCGGTGATGAACGTCCGGATGTTGACCACGTCGTCGAACTTCGCGCCGTGCGCGGCGAGGATCCGCTCCAGCAGCGAGAGGATCACCTCCGACTGGCGGGTCATGTCGCCGGGCTCGTCCACCTCGCCGTCCGCGCCGAGGGCGATCTGCCCCGACACGTACAGCATCGCCCCCTGCGTCACGTACGCGGTGTGGGAGTAGTTGGGGTTCGGCGGCGCCGGAACGGTATCCGGGTTGGCGAGCGTCACGCGCATCGGTGGGGTCCTCCTGATGTGGTCGGCGAGTGCGATGAGGTCGTGGCCGCCCAGCCCGGCGGCGAGCGCGGCCTCCGCCCGTGCCCGGACGGCGGAGAGGACGCCGGCGGGCGGGGACCCGTCCAGGGCCAGGCCGAGGTCCTTGGCCGCCAGCGCGAGCGTGAAGCGCGGCGGCTCCCCGTCCGCGGCCTCCCTGAGGCGGCGGGCCTGGGGGCTGGTGCGGGCCAGCGCGTCCAGTGCGAGACCGGGGTCGACGCCGAGCCGGTCGGCCACGGCCAGCGCCTCGCCGAGGACGGCGAAGTTCCCGACGAGCGCGCCGTTGACCACCAGTTTGAGCGCCGCGCCCGAGCCGGGCGGGCCGACGTGCCGGACGTCCCCGAGGGCGGCGAGCGCACCGGCGCAGCGGGCGAGATCGTCCCGCGCGGCACCGGCGAGGATCACCAGCTCGCCCGCCTCCGCCTGCGGGACGCTTCCGGACACCGGCGCGTCGACGTACCCGATCCCCTCGGGCAGCCGGCCGCGGACGCGGTGGACGGCTTCCGGCCCGATCGTCGACATGTCGACGACCACGGCGCCGGACGGCAGGGCCGGGGCGGCACCGTCCGGGCCGAACAGCACGTCCTCGACGGCGGTCGCGTCGGTGAGCATCGTGACGACCAGTTCGCGGTCCTGGACGGCCTCCGCGGGGGTGCCGCGGACGGCGGCGCCGGCCCCCGCGAGCGGCGCGGCCCGGGCGGGCGTCCGGTTCCAGACGGTCAGGTCGTGCCCGGCGGCGGCGAGCCGGCGGGCCATCGGGACGCCCATGCGTCCCAGTCCGAGAAAGGCGATTCGTGTCATGGCGCGACCGACGCTAGGCGCCGGGACGCCATGCCACCAGCGAAGACTTCGCACGCCAGCCATGCGCGGCGAGCATGCCTCGATGGTCGGGTGTGGTCAGAAGGCCGTTCAGAAGGCCGTTCAGATGGCCGTTCAGAAGGCCGTTCAGAAGGCCAGGGCGGCGGCGACCGCCGCCAGGAGCACCGCGAGACCGGTCGTGATCAGGATCGAGACCGGGTCGGCGGTGCCCGCCCCGGACGGGAGGTGGCGCCGGGCGTGGAAGCTCCTGCGGGTGCGGCGCAGCATCAGCGCGGCCCCGCCGCACACGACCGCCGCCGCGAGGACCGTGCCCGGGGCCGAGGGGGCGAGCCGCACGCAGAGCAGGCCCGCGCCGATCAGGGCGAGGGTGGTGCGCGACCACGCGAGCGCCGTCCGCTCCGGCTGCGCGCCCGGGTCGCGGAGCCTCACCTGGTGACCAGCAGCGCGACCAGCAGGGCGATCGCGGCGACCGCCAGCCCGTAGGACATGATCGGAGCCAGCGCGGGCGGCGGCAGCGTCTCGGCGCGGCGCAGGGCGCGCTCGGTGCGCAGCCACCGGCGGAACGCCAGCACCGCGACCAGGGCGCCGCCCGCGGCGAAGCCGACGGCGAGCACCTGGCGCAGCGGCGATTCGATCAGGTCGCCCGCCAGGGCGAGGCCGATGCCGCCGGCGATCAGCGCCAGCGCCGTGCGGATCCAGGCCAGGAACGTGCGCTCGTTGGCCATGGTGAAGCGCGGATCGGGGTCGCTGCCCTCGGCGAGCAGGCGGTCGGTCCACCTGCCGCCGGAGGGGCCCGGAGGCGTCGTCGCGGTCATCGCCTTTCATATTAGGCGAGAGCGCGAATTTCCCGTTATCCGGGTTCTGTCGTCATATGAATGGTAATTCCGACCGTCCATCCCGGGAATGCCTGGTGGGAGGGGTCAGTCGCGGTCGAAGCGGCGCGCCGAGGCGTCCTCCTGGGCCAGCCGGTGCAGGGCCGTGAGGACCTGCTCGTAAAGGATGGTCGAGACCAGCAGCGAATGGACGGTCCGGGCCCGGGGGGCTCCGTCGGCGACCCGTCCGATCTCGTGCTCGGCGACCTCGGTGGCGGCCTTCACGTAGGGGCGCAGGTCCTTGAGGGTGATGGGGAAGCCGAGCCGGCGCAGCGCCACGAACGAGTGCGCCAGCAGGTCGCGGGCGGGGGCGCGCTCGCCGACGCGCCAGCCGAGTTCGCGGACGAGGGCGTCGACGTCCTCCCGGGCGGCCCGCCAGTGCGGGTCGTGCGGGGCGGCGACGTACGGGCCGACCGCGTGCTGGGTGGTGGTGAACAACTGGTGCATGCCGACCCCGTCGTCGTCGACGGCCTCGATGATCTCCTGGATCGCCGAGATCGGCATGTCGCCGACCTCGCGCAGCGCGCTGATCAGCCGGAGCCGCTCCAGGTGCCGCCCGTCGTACTCCGAACGCGTCGCGCTCACCATCGACCCCTTCGGCAGCAGGCCCTCCCGGATGTAGAACTTGATCGTCTGGACCGTCAGCCCGCTCCGGTCGCTGAGCTCGGAGATCTGCACGTTGCACCCCCTTTACCGGAGGCCAACGGTAGCGAGGCGGGACGGGCGGAGACCGGCACAATCCAATGTCCGTCCGGCTTGTGGTGATTCGTGAAGCGGCCGGATCAGGCCGCGGGATCAGGACGCCGTGCGGCGCATGCCCTCGGAGATCTTCTCGGCGGCGGCGGCGACGGGGGCGGCGTGCAGGCGTCCGGGGGAGCGGGTGAGGCGTTCGAGGGGCCCGGACACCGAGACGGCGGCGATCACCCGTCCGCCGGCGCCGCGGATGGGGGCCGAGACCGACCCGACGCCCTGCTCGCGCTCGCCCACGCTCTGCGCCCACCCCCGGCGCCGGACGGACGCCAGCGTCGTGGCCTCGAACTTGGCGCCCCGCAGCCCGCGGTGCAGGCGGTCGGGCTCCTCCCAGGCGAGCAGGATCTGCGCGGCCGATCCCGCCGTCATGGGCAGCGCCGCGCCGACCGGGATGGTGTCGCGCAGGCCGCTGGTGCGCTCGGCGGCGGCCACGCAGACCCGGACGTCCCCCTGCCGGCGGAACAGCGACGCGCTCTCGCCGGTGTGGTCGCGGAGCTGCGCGAGGATGGGCTGCGCGATCGCGAGCAGCCGGTCCTCGCCCGCCGCGACCGCGAGCTCGGCCAGCCGCGGCCCGAGGATGAAGCGCCCCTGCGTGTCGCGGTGGACGAGGCGGTGGTGCTCCAGCGCGACGGCCAGCCGGTGGGCGGTGGGACGGGCCAGCCCCGTCGTCTGGACGAGCTGGGCGAGCGAGGCCGGGCCGGCCTCCAGTGCGTTCAGTACGAGCACCGCTTTGTCAAGTACGCCGACTCCGCTAGAGTTGTCCATGTCTTGATATTGCCGTCTCGAAATTTGAGATGCAAGTCGAGGCGACCGGGACCACGGCGCGAGGACGCGCCGACGACCAGCACAGGTGAGGTGGGAGTGATGGGCCGAACACTGGCCGAGAAGGTGTACGACGCGCACGTCGTACGGCACGCCGAGGGCGAGCCCGACCTCCTCTACATCGACCTGCACCTGGTCCACGAGGTCACGAGCCCGCAGGCGTTCGACGGGCTGCGGATGGCGGGCCGCCAGGTCCGCCGCCCCGACCTGACGATCGCCACCGAGGACCACAACGTCCCGACGACGGACCTGCTCAAGCCGATCGCCGACCCGGTGTCGCGCACCCAGGTCGAGACGCTGCGCAAGAACTGCTCCGACTTCGGGATCCGGCTGCACCCGATGGGCGACGACGGCCAGGGCATCGTGCACGTCATCGGCCCGCAGCTGGGCCTGACCCAGCCCGGCATGACCGTCGTGTGCGGCGACTCGCACACCTCCACGCACGGCGCGTTCGGCGCCCTCGCGTTCGGGATCGGCACCAGCGAGGTCGAGCACGTCCTCGCCACGCAGACGCTGCCGCAGATCCGGCCGAAGACGATGGCCGTCACGGTCGAGGGCGCGCTGCCGGAGGGCGTGACCGCCAAGGACCTGATCCTCGCGATCATCGCCCGGATCGGCACCGGCGGCGGCCAGGGCCACATCGTCGAGTACCGCGGCGAGGCCGTCCGGTCGCTGTCGATGGAGGGCCGCATGACGGTCTGCAACATGTCCATCGAGGCCGGCGCCCGCGCCGGGATGATCGCCCCGGACGAGACCACCTTCGCCTACCTCAAGGGCCGCCCGCACGCCCCGCAGGGCGAGGACTGGGACCGCGCCGTCGAGTACTGGACGTCCCTGCGCACCGACGACGACGCGGTCTTCGACCGGGAGGTCGTGATCGACGCGGCCGAGCTGACCCCGTTCGTCACCTGGGGGACGAACCCGGGCCAGGGCCTGCCGCTCGGCGGGTCGGTGCCCGACCCCGCGTCCTTCGACGACCCGGTCCAGCGCCAGTCCGCCGAGCGCGCGCTCGAGTACATGGGCCTGACCGCCGGGACGCCGCTGCGCGACATCGCCGTCGACACCGTCTTCGTCGGCTCCTGCACCAACGGCCGAATCGAGGACCTGCGCGCCGTCGCCGGCGTGCTGGAGGGCCGCAAGGTCGCCGAGGGCGTGCGGATGCTGGTCGTCCCCGGCTCCATGGAGGTCAAGAAGCAGGCGGAGGTGGAGGGCCTGGACGCGGTCATCTCCGCCTCCGGCGCCGAGTGGCGCGAGGCCGGCTGCTCGATGTGCCTGGCGATGAACCCCGACAAGCTCACGCCCGGCGAGCGCAGCGCCTCCACGTCCAACCGCAACTTCGAGGGCCGGCAGGGACCGGGCGGGCGCACGCACCTGGTCTCGCCCGCCGTCGCCGCCGCGACCGCCGTCACCGGGCACCTGGCCGCGCCCCATGACCTCGGCGAAGCCGCCGGGGGGCCTGGGGGGTCGTCCCCCCGGAATGACGCCGATCTGTAGAGGAGCCACGATGGAAGCGTTCACCACCTACACCGGGCGCGCGGTCCCGCTGCGCCGCAGCAACGTCGACACCGACCAGATCATCCCGGCCGTGTGGCTCAAGCAGGTCAGCCGCACCGGATTCGACAAGGGCCTGTTCTCGGCGTGGCGCGAGGACCCGGAGTTCGTCCTGAACAAGCCGCGGTACGAGGGCGCGGGCATCCTGGTGGCCGGGCCCGACTTCGGGACCGGCTCGTCCCGCGAGCACGCGGTCTGGGCGCTGCAGCAGTACGGCTTCCGCGTCGTGATCGCGCCGCGCTTCGGCGACATCTTCCGCAACAACTCCACGAAGATGGGCCTGCTGCCGGTCGTGCTCACGGCCGCGCAGGTCGAGGCGCTGCAGGACGCGGTCGAGAAGGACCCCGGCCTGGAGATCACCGTCGACCTGGGCGAGCGCGAGGTCCGCTGGGGCGCGGACGTCGCGCCGTTCGAGATCGACGACTACACCCGCTGGCGCCTCATGGAGGGCCTGGACGACATCGGCCTCACGCTGCGCCACGCCGATGACATCGGCACCTTCGAAAGCACCCGCAACCCGCTGCTCCCCACCACGGTGTAGCGCGCGGCGGATCCGCGACACGCCGTCCGCGGCGCCGGCCCTCCGGCGCCGCGGACGCGCCGAACGCACCCCCGGACGCGCCGGCCGTCACGGGCACGAGGGAGAATTCTCCCAGTGTCCGAAGACCGCCGACCGTTTGGGGACTCCAGATGAGCACGGCCCCGTGGACCGGGCCAGAGTGGGACGACCCGACGTTGACGCAGCTCGCACGCCAGTTGCGTGACGCTCATCGAGCCGTCGCCCCGCTCCCGCCGCAGGACCGGCGGCGGCTCATCCGGCACCTGCTGGCGATCACCGATCTGGCCAAGAGGGACGCCGAACTGGCCGCTCGCAGGCTGGACGCGTTCCTCGCCGATTTCCAAGACGGGCCCGACGTCGGTTAGCGTGCGCAGTGGCCGGATCCGGTCCGGTCACCGGGCGAGACGGGGGCGAGACCGACAAAAACGCCAGCGACACGCCATCGTTTGCGTGCAGGTGATTGTGTCCATGGTGAGGGTCCCTTAGTTTCGTTCGGGCAAGGGGGGAACTAGAGGAGTAACCCATGAACAAGCGTGAGCTGGTCGACGCCATCTCTGACCGGCTGGGCAGCAAGAAGGCCGCAGCCGAGGCCGTCGACGCGATCCTGGAGGCGATCCAGACCGCAGTCGCCAAGGGCGACAAGGTCGCGATCACCGGGTTCGGTTCGTTCGAGAAGGCCGACCGGCCTGCCCGTACGGCCCGCAATCCCGCAACGGGCAAGACCATCGAGGTTCCCGCGACGTCCGTGCCGAAGTTCAAGGCGGGCGCCGACTTCAAGAACCTGGTGGCCGGCAAGAAGTAGTGCTTCACCGCGTCAGCGCTCGGGACCGCATGGCCCCGGGCGCTGACGCGTTTCTCGGCCCGGCCGGGGAACCGGTGCCCGGTCCGGGAGGGCGGGGCGGCGGGGCCCCTCAGGCGGGCGGGGCGGGAAGCGGGAAGGTCGACAGCGTCACCGCCGAGATCCGTTCGCCGGCCAGCGCGAGGTTCACGCGCTGGCCGAAGCGCAGCAGCCGCAGGCCGCCCGCCGCGAACGCCTCGGCGTCGAAGGGCAGTTCCGTCCCGTCGTCGAGGAGCACGCTCCCCGAGCGGGTCCGCGCGTCGAACGCCTTCACCGTTCCCTGCATGCCCCAGACTCTAGGCCAACGAGGGCAGCCGGGACGCGACGGCCGCGGTGCGGGGGCCGGCGCCGAGCGCGAGCGCCGCGCGGAGGTCGTCGGGGGTGTCCACGTCGCGGCGTACGCTGTCGGTGTCGGGGAGGAGGATCTCCCGGGCGCCGCGGGCGCGGTGGGCGGTCCGCGAGTCGCCGCCGAACGCGGGGGAGAACGTGACGCCCGGGCGGGCCGTGTAGAGCGTGGTGCCGACGCCGGCCGCGTCCGGCACGAACGACTCGGGAGCGGCGGAGGCGGCGTCCAGGACGCGGGCGAGTTCGTTTGGCCGCAAAGCGGGCAGGTCAGCTGAAAGCGCCCCCACACCCGCGTCGGCGGCCAGTTCGCGGCCCCGGCCGGCCCCGTAGACCAGGGCCGGGTTCAGGCCGGCGTCCGGCACGTCCGGCACGATCCGGGCGCCGAGGGCGGCGAGCTCGGCCGCCGGAAGGGGATCGTCGGTGACCACGATCACGTCGCGGACCCGGTCGCAGCGCAGCGCGGCGGCGACCGTGTCGGCCGCGACGGCGAGCGCGAGGGCCTCCCGGTGCGGCCCGGCCGCCGCCGACATTCGGGTCTTGGCCTTGGCGAGGACCTTCACGGGGACGACGAGCGACCACCGGAGCGGCGGAGGCGTCCGTTGCGCTTCCGCGGAGGGTGCTGGTGTAGACATGGCAACTCGACACTATGCGCACGCAACCGCGACACTTGAGGACACCCCGGGTTCACCTGGGGGACGGATCGAGGGAGGGGCGTGATGAGCGCAGCGAAGCAGGGGGTCGCCTCCTCACGGGAGGGACGCCCGGGCCACCGCTACTCGCCGAGGTGGCGCAGGCTCACGATCGTCATCCTGCGACCGCTGCTGTACGGGCTGCTCAGGCGCGACTGGCGCGGGCGGGGCAACGTCCCGAGGAAGGGCGGCGTCATCATCGCCGCCAACCACATCTCCGAGTCCGACCCCCTCGCGCTCGCCCACTTCGTCTACGAGGCGGGCCGCTACCCCGTCTACCTCGCCAAGTCCACGCTGTTCGACGTCAGGTTCATCGGGGCCGTGCTGCGCGGCACCGGCCAGATCCCCGTCTACCGCGACAGCGCCGACGCGTCCATGGCCCTCCGGGACGCCGAGCAGGCCCTCCTGGACGGCGAGTGCCTGATGTTCTACCCGGAGGGCAGCTGCACCCGCGATCCCGAGCTGTGGCCGATGACCGGGCAGACCGGGGCCGCGCGGATGGCGCTGAAGACCGGCGCCAAGGTCGTCCCGGTCGCCAGCTGGGGCGCGCACGAGCTGATGCCCTACAAGAAGGGTGAGCAGAAGGGGCTCGCGGGCAGCCTGAAGAAGGGCCTGCACCCGCTGCCCCGCAAGACGATGCAGGTGATCGCCGGGCCCCCCGTGGACCTGTCGCGGTACGAGGGCCTCCCGCTCGACCGCGAGACCCTGCGCGCCGCGACCGACGACATCATGGCCGCGATCACGGCCCTGCTCGGCGAGCTGCGCGGCCAGGAGCCCCCCGCCGTGCCCTACGACCACCACAAGGTGCTGGAGGAGCGCCGCCGCGCCGCCGAAGGCGCCCGGGGCCCGGGAGCCGCGGCCGCCCGCGGTCCGGGTGCCGCCGGTGACGCCCGCGGTCCGGGTGCCGCCGGTGACGCCCGCGGTCCGGGTGCCGCCGGTGACGCCGGCGGGCCCGAGGGCGCGGTCCCCGAGCAGGCGGGACCGGCCGGCCCGGAGTCCGCGGGGCGGCGCGCCGCCGAGCCGAAGGCGGCCGACTCGTGACCTTCCGTACCGCGGTGATGGGCTCCGGGTCCTGGGGCACCACGTTCGCGATGATGCTGCACGACGCGGGCGGCGAGGTCACCATGTGGGGACGCCGCCCGGAGGTCGTCGAGGGCATCAACGAACGGCACGAGAACACCGACTACCTGCCTGGCGTCCCGCTCCCCGAGGCCGTCCGCGCGACGCTGGACCCGGCGGAGGCCCTGCGCGGCGCCGACTTCGTGGCGCTCGCCGTCCCGGCCCAGACGCTCCGGCACAACCTCGGCGGCTGGGTCCCGCTGCTGCCGCGCGAGGCGGTCCTGGTCAGCCTGATGAAGGGCGTCGAGCTCGGCACCACCCGCCGCATGTCGGAGGTGATCCGCGAGGTCGCCGACGTCCCCGAGGAGCGGGTCGCGGTGTTCAGCGGCCCGAACGTGGCGCGCGAGATCGCCACCGGGGAGCCCAGCGCCGCGGTCGCCGCGTGCGTGGACGAGCACGCCGCGCGGGGCCTCCAGGCCGCCACCATGACGTCCTACTTCCGCGTCTACACCTCCACGGACGTGATCGGCGTCGAGCTCGGCGGCGCGGTGAAGAACGTCGTCGCCCTGTGCGTCGGGATGTCGGTCGGGCTCGGGTTCGGCGCCAACACCCAGGCCCTGCTGATGACCCGCGGGCTGGCCGAGATCGCCCGGCTGGGCGCCGCCCTCGGCGCCGACGAGCACACCTTCGCGGGCCTCGCCGGGATGGGCGACCTCGTCGCCTCCTGCGTCTCGCCGCTCGCCCGCAACCGCACGTTCGGCGAGAACCTCGGCCGCGGCATGACCCTGGACGAGGTCATCGCCGTCACCAAGCAGACCGCGGAGGGCGTCAAGTCGGCCGAGGCGGTGCTGGAGCTGGCGCGCAAGCACAACGTGGAGATGCCGATCACCGAGGCCGTCACCGCCGTCCTGCACCGCGGCATACCGATCAAGGAGGCGGCGATCTCGCTGATTTCGCGGTCCCCGAAGCCCGAGCGGTACGGGGTGTGACGGCGTGACCGCGCCCCGCGCCCGGTTCGCTCGTGGCCGACCCGTGGTGATCACCGGTAGGGTCGGGCGTCATGTCCCAGGTTTCTAGGATCCGCGTGGCCGTGGTGTTCGGCGGGCGCAGCTCCGAGCACGCGATCTCCTGCGTCACCGCGGGCGCCGTGATGGCCGCCATCGACCGGGACCGGTACGAGGTGGTGCCGATCGGCATCGCCCGCGACGGGCGCTGGGTGCTCCCGCCCGAGGACCTGCGCCTCGTGATCGAGGGCGGCCGGCTGCCCGAGGTGACCGGGGAGGGCGGCGTCCTCGCGCTGCCGTTCGATCCCGAGACCCGCGGCCTGATGGTGGTCCAGCCGGGCGAGGTGCCCGCGACCCTCGGCGACGTCGACGTGGTGCTGCCGCTCCTGCACGGCCCCTACGGCGAGGACGGCACGATCCAGGGCCTCCTCGACCTCGCCGGCATCCGCTACGTGGGCGCCGGCGTGCTGGCCAGCGCGGTCGGCATGGACAAGGGGTTCATGAAGCTCGTCTGGCAGGCGCGGGGTCTGCCCGTCGGCCCGTACGTGCTGATCGGCGACCGCGAGTGGCGGCGCGAGCGCAAGCGCAAGCTCGACGAGGTCGTCAGGGAGCTCGGCCTCGCCGACGGGACGCCGGTGTTCGTCAAGCCCGCCCGCGCCGGTTCGAGCATGGGCATCACCCGCGTGACCGCCGAGTCCGACCTGGAGGCCGCGGTCGAGGCGGCCCGCGAGCACGACCCGAAGGTCATCGTGGAGGCCGCCGTCGAGGGCCGCGAGATCGAGTGCGGCGTCCTGCAGGGCCTGGACGACGGCCCCGCCGAGGCCAGCCTGCCCGCCGAGGTGCTGATGGCGGGCGACCACGACTTCTACGACTTCGAGACGAAGTACCTCGACGGCTCCACCACCATGGCGATCCCGCCCGACCTCCCTCCCGCCGCGATCGAGGAGGTCCGCCGCGTCGCCGTGCAGGCGTTCGACGCGCTCGACTGCGAGGGCCTCGCCCGGGTCGACTTCTTCCACACCCCGGACGGCCGCTGGATCCTCAACGAGATCAACACGATGCCGGGCTTCACCCCGGCGTCGGCGTTCCCGCAGATGTGGGCGGCGACGGGACTGGACTACCCGGCCCTGGTCGACCGCCTCATCCAGACGGCGCTCCAGCGCTCGACCGGGCTGCGCTAGTCGCTCGACGGCCCGAGGCGGCGGTTCCGCAAGGCGGGGCCGGGGCGCGGCGCGTCAGTCGTAGGGGAGCCAGTCGCCGCCCTTGAGGGTGGACGCGTCGGCGGCGTGCGCGCCTTCGTCGGAGAACGTCCAGAGGGTGCCGCCGATGACGAGCGATCGGCTGACACCGCCGCCGTAGCGCTCGCCCGGGTGCCGAACCGTCCCGACCTCGGTGATCTCGGAACCGGTGACCTTGAGACCGAGGGCCCGGGGCGCGCCGCCGTCCCGCTGCGCCACCGGGACGACCGTGAGACCGGTCTTCGGCCAGTACAGGAACGCGTGCGCGTCGAACTCCGCCTGCGAGTTCGACCCGGGGAGCCTGTAGGCGCCGATCCGTCGGGGCTCGCCGGAGACGTCGAAGAGGGAGACCTGGAGGCCGCCCGTCCGGCCGGAGGGGTCGGCGTCCTGCCCCACGCCGAGGAGCTTCCCGTCCGCCGTGGGGTGCAGGTACGCGGAGTAGCCGTTGATCTTGAGTTCGCCGGTGGAGCGGGGGCGCCGGGGGTCCTTCAGGTCGACGACGTACAGGGGGTCGGTCTGCCGGAACGTCACGACGTAGCCGGTGGCGCCGACGAATCGGACGGAGTAGATGCGCTCGCCCTTCCCGAGCCCGTCGAGCCGTCCGATCTGGTCGAGGCGGGAGCCGTGCCGGGCCAGGACGTACACCGAGCTCTGCGATGCCCGGCCGCCGGGTTCCAGGCGGCCGGTCGTCGCGGCGAGGCGCAGGTTCCCTTCGTGCTCCGACATCGAGTACTGGTTCAGCAGGAAGCCCTTGACCGAGCCGGAGGCCGCGTACCGGGGGCGCCCGGCACCGCCGAGGTCGAACTTGAAGACGTCCGTGCGCGGCTCGGCCACCTTCTCGCGGGGACCAGCGAGGAGCTCCGGGGGAGTGCCGGTGACGTACAGGCTCTTGCCGTTGCCGTAGACGGTCGAGCCGTCGGCGGCCACCGCGACCGGCAGCGGGTCGCCGAGGCCCTTCGACAGGTCGAACGTCAGCAGGGTCAGCATCGAGGAACCCGCGTACGAGGACGGCCGGCTGACCTGGTCGCACGGCGTCCGGTACGTCTGGCCGCCCTCGACCTCGAAGGACGGCAGCCATGCCTCGAGCGGCGCCTTCAGCACCGCCCCCCGGTTCGCCTCGGTGGCCTTCTTCAGGCCTTCCTCGCCGGGGAAGTAGATGCTCGGCTCCGACCTCACCACCACCCGGACCACGGAGCCGGTCTGCCGGGCGTCGAGATAGTCGGCGCCGGACGTCATGGTCCCGGCGACCTTCGGCTTTCCGGACAGATCGACCAGGGTCAGGCGCATGATCTGCATCGGCTGTCCCGGCTTCGCGGCGCCCGGCTCCGGCCCTGCGGAGGCGACGGCCCTCGTCTGCCGCGTCAGCACGAGCGCACGGTCACCGCTCAGCAGCAGCTCGCCGCTGTCGTACCGGGTGCCGTCCGGCATCCTCAGCGTGTGCGTCACCTTGCGGGACGCCGGATCGATGACCCTGAGCCGCCCCTGCGCGAATGCGACGATCCTGCGGCCGTCGGTCTTCACCTGGTCGGGCTCGTCCGCGCCCGGCTCGTGCGAGTTCGTGGTGGAGTGCTCGGGAGCCGACCCGGACTCTCCGCTGGCCATCGGAGCCTTCCCCAACGCCGCGACGTCGTCGGGTGGGCGGCTGAGCCCGTACGGGCCGACCTTGTCCAGAGTGGCGCGGCGCAGCTCGTCGTGGAGCGCTTCGCAGTCGTCATAGGCGACAAGCCGCACCGGCGGCCTCTCGGGGATGGTCCGGCCGGGGGCCTCTCCTGACGGGGTACACCCGGCGGTCACGGCCAGCAGGACCGTCGTCGCGACCGGGACGAAGATGCGACCGCGCATTGACCTTGGACGCTCGCGTCCGGCACCCGGTTCCCCCCGAGCCCCCGGGATTTTTCGGTGATGGCCGTATTACGCGAGCGTCAGCACGCCGAAACCGTCCGGAAACAGCGGCCCGGCACGATCGGACCACCGCCTGGTTCACCACCCGGAAGGAGCGCTGCCCGATGCCCTCACCAGCCGTGTTCGACCTGGACGACCCCGGGATGCGGGACGTCCTCGGACACTCCCACTGGCACCCGGACATCACGGGCGTCGCGGAGGTCATCACGGGCGGCTCCGTCCGGATGGAGTGCCCCGGCCGGGAACCCGGCGGCGTCCTGCTGTGCGGCCCGCTCGTCGTCGTCGGCGCGGAACCCGGCGACGTCATCGTGGTGGACGTGCTCGCCGTCGGACATCCCGGAGGCGGCCGCGACGCCGGCGGGCACCCCGGGATCATCGGCTGCGCCCCGCCAGACCCGGTGTCCGTACCGGGCGACGCGCGGGGCCGCGACGTGGGCGGATGCCTCATCGCCCCGCTCGGCGCCGGTTCGCGCCTCCTGCTGCCGGTGCACGTGCGGGGCGCGAAGCTGTCCGTGGGCGACCTCCACTTCCCGCGGCGGGGCGCCCAGGACTGCGGCGACGCCGGCCGGTCCGGCTGGATCGACCTGCGTATCAGCCTCACCCGGCAGGGCGTCGAACGGTTCCGCGTGACGGGCCCGATGCTGATGCCCGCCCCGTCCCCGCGGCTCTGCTAACCGTCCCGCCGCGCGTGCTTCTCATGTCTGGCGATCAGCGTGTCGATCTGGACGCTCAGCTTCGAGCCGAGCGGCCAGCCGATGTAGTGGGTCAGGAACACGCCGATCTCGCGCAGTTCGTCCGGCGACAGCTCCCCGTTTGCCAGCGCCGCCGGGATCTGGATGTCGAGGACGTCGTTCAGCCCCTGGCCCGCGAGGACCCCGACGAGCAGGAGCCGCCGGTCGCGCATGCTCAGCCCGGGGCGCGTCCAGATGTCGCCGAAGAGGTGCTCGACGGTGATGCCGAAGAAGTCGCCGGGCCCGTCCGAGACCTCCCAGCCGTAGACCCGGCGCATCATCTCCAACCCGCGCTCGCGCCGCCCCTCAGGCAGACCGACCTCCGATGCCGCACCCTCCACATCAGGCCGTCCCTCCACACCCCCCGGTTCGCTCCGCTCAGAGGCGTTCCCTGTGGGGGGACGACCCTCCACACCCCCCGGTTCGCTCCGCTCAGAGGCGTTCCCTGTGGGGGGACGACCCTCCACACCTCCCGGTTCGCTCCGCTCAGAGGCGTTCCCTGTGGGGGGACGACCCCCCACACCCCCCGGTTCGCTCCGCTCATTCATGGGCCTCTCCCCCCAACCCCAGCCCCGCCCCGAACCGGTCGAGCGCGATCCGGGCGAGCGGGGCGTCGACTCCCAGCTCGTCGGCCAGCTCCAGCGCGAGGGACAGGTCCTTCTCGCCGAGGTCGCGCGTGTGCCGCAGGATGTCGTACAGGTCGTCGTCAGGCGCCAGCGGCGCCGTCGTCGGCCGCAGCATGATGGAACCGGCCCCGCCGGTGATCGCGTCGGTGTGCCGGACCACCCGGCCGAGCTTGCGCAGCGACACCCCCGCCGCCTCCGCGAGCCGCTGCGCCTCGGCGGCGGCGGTGAACGAGATGAAGTGCAGCATGTTGCGGGCCAGCTTCGTGCGGGTGCCCGCGCCGACCGGCCCCATGTGCAGGACGAGGTCCGCCCAGGCGCCGAACGGCTCGCGGCAGCGCTCGAACGCCTCCCGCGTCCCGCCGACCATCACCGCGAGGCTGCCCGCGCTCGCCCCCATGAACCCGCCGCTCACCGGCGCGTCCACCACCTCGATCTCGTACCGGCGGGCCCGCGACGCCAGGCCCTCGGCGGTCCGCGCGCGGATCGTCGAGTGGATCGCGAGGACCGTGCCCCGACGGGCGCTCGCCAGCACCTCCTCGCCCACCTCGTTCACCTGGTCGTCGTCACGCACCATGACCGAGACCAGGTCGCAGTGCGCGGCGACGTCCGCGACGCTCCTGGCCGCCCGCGCGCCCGCCTTCACCAGCGGCGCCACCGCCTCGGGCCGCGCGTCGTACACGACCAGACCCTCGCCGGCCAGGTGGGCCGCCATCGGCGCCCCCATCTGGCCGAGCCCGATGAAGCCGACCGCCATGCGCTCGCCCTCCGGGACGGCCCGCGCCTCCCGGTCCGCATCGCTCATGCGCGGAACACCTCGCCGCCGTCCACGTTGATGATCTGGCCGGTGATCCACGCGGCGTCGTCCGACAGCAGGAACAGGCAGGCGCCCACGAGGTCCTCGGGCGTCCCCATCCGCTTGAGCGCCATCTTGTCCCGGACGATCTTCTGCGACATGTTCCCCGGCACCACCGTCCGGTTGGCCTCGGTGTCGATCGGACCCGGCGCGATCGCGTTCACGCGGATGTCCATGCTGCCCAGCTCGTGCGCGAGCTGCTGCGTGAGCCCGTTGACACCGACCTTCGCGAGCCCGTAGAAGCCCGAGTACTGCCACGCCGCCGTGGACGACTGGTTGACGATGGAACCGCCCCCTCGCGCCTGCATGTGCGGGTAGCAGGCGCGGGTGCACAGCAACGCGCCGTCCATGTTCACCGACATGAACTTCTTGTAGTAGTCCCAGTCGACGGTGAAGAGGAAGTCGAGCTTCATCGTCCCGAAGATGGCGGCGTTGTTGACCAGATGGTCGATCCCGCCGAAGCGCTCCACGGCCTTCTCCGCCATGGCCTCGACGGACGCGGGGTCGGACACGTCCGTCCGCACGAACAGGCCCTTGATCTCGTCCGCGACGTCCCGGCCGCGCTCGTCCACGTCCGCCACGACCACCCCGGCGCCCTCCGCGGCCAGCGCCCGCGCGTACGCCTCACCGATTCCCCGCGCGGCCCCGGTGACGACCGCGACCTTTCCCTCGAACCTCACACGCCCTCCGCGATCGCCTTGGTCTCCAGGTACTCCTCGAACCCGGCCACGCCCATCTCCCGGCCGATGCCCGACTGCTTGTAACCGCCGAACGGAACGTCCGCGCCGTACCAGACGCCGCCGTTCACGCTCACCGTCCCGGTCCGCAACCTCTTCGCGACCGCGCGCGCCCGCTCGACGTCGCCGGCGTGCACCGCGCCCGACAGCCCGTACGGCGAGTCGTTCGCGATCCGCACCGCGTCGTCGTCGCCGTCATGCGGCAGGATCACCAGCACCGGTCCGAAGATCTCCTCCCGCGCCGCGCGCGAGTCGTTGGTCAGCCCCGTGATCAGCGTCGGCTCGATCCAGAAGCCCTTGTCCCGGCCCTCCGGGCGGCCGCCGCCGCACGCGAACGCGCCGCCGTCCTTCGCGGCCAGCTCCAGGTAGCCCTCGATCCGCTCGCGCTGCCGCGCCGAGATGACCGGGCCGCAGATCGTCCGGTCGTCCTGCGGGTCCCCGGCGCCGAGCCTCGCCAGCGCCTTGGCGGTGGTCTCGACGGCCTCGTCGTGGCGCTCGCGCGGGACGAGGATCCGGGTCGTGATCGCGCACCCCTGCCCGGCATGGGCGACCCCCGCGAACGCCGCGTAGGAGCAAGCCGCCCGCAGGTCGGCGTCGTCCAGCACGACGAAGGCCGACTTGCCGCCGAGCTCCAGGAACACCCGCTTGAGCGTCCCGGCCGCGCTCGTCATCACGCTCCGCCCCGTCGCCGTGGAGCCGGTGAACGACACCAGGTCGACGCGGGGGTCCTGGGTGAGCTGGGCGCCCAGCACGTGATCGGAGGAGGTGACCACGTTGACCACGCCCGGCGGGATGTCGGTGTCCTCCGCGATGACCTCGCCGAGGACCGCCGCGCACCAGGGCGTGTCGGGCGCCGGCTTCAGCACCACCGTGTTGCCCGCCGCGAGCGCCGGCCCCAGCTTGGCGAGGTTGATCTGGTGCGGGAAGTTCCACGGGGTGATCGCGCCGACGACGCCCACCGCCTCCCGGACCACCCGCCGGTGGCTGGGCATCCCCATCGGCTCGGCCCGTCCGAGGTCCTGCTCCCAGGCGTAGCCCTCGACCAGGTCGGCGAACCAACCGAGGTCGTCGACGGGCGCGTCCAGCTGGGCCCCGAACGTGAGGAACCTCGGCGCGCCCACCTCCTTGATCGTGAGTTCGCGCAGCTCGTCGGCGCGCCGCCGCAGCCCCTCCCGGAGCTGCCGCAGGCACCGCGCGCGGAAGGCGTGGTCGGTCGCCCAGCCGGTCTCGTCGAACGCGCGGCGGGCCGCAGCGATCGCCCGGTCCATGTCGTCTGCGGAGGCGTCGGCGGCGGTGCCGAGCACCTCCTCGGTCGCGGGATTGATCGTCTCGAAGGCGCCGCCCGTCCCCGGGACGAGCCGCCCGTCCAGGAGAAGCAAGCGATCGGTTGTTCTGGACACGTGTCCAGACTACCGTTCAGGCCCCACGGCGACGCAAGGTGCCCCCGCAAATTCACGTGGTACGTCCCACTATGGAATGTGGCCTGGCTCACATTCATCGAACAATCAAGCGAACACAGAGTGTGATCTTTCGATTGCCCTTAGTGTCGAACGCATGCCGACGCAGGAACATGACGTCTCGGCAGAGCTGTTCCGCTGGCCCCCCATGCTCGCCGCGGAACTGCTCACCGAGATGGGCGTCCCCCTCGGCGAAGTCCGGCAGGCCAGGGACGTCTCAGAGTCCTTCACCGACCTCAAGACGAAGGAGTACACCGCCGACGCGGCGATCATCCTGGAAACCTCCCGCGGCCCCACGGGCGTGGTGGTCGAGGTCCAGCGCAAGAGAGCCGAGGACAAGCGCTGGACGTGGCCGCTCTACCTCGCCACCCTCCGCAACCGCCAGCGCTGCCCCACCGTCCTCCTGGTGATCGCCCCCGACCCCGCGGTCGCCGAGTGGTGCAGCATCCGGATCGACACCGGCCACCCGGGCCACACCCTCACCCCGCTCGTCCTGGGCCCTGAACACGTCCCGCTGATGAAAGACGGCGCCCAGATCGCCGCCGACCCCGCCATGGGCGTCCTGTCCGCCTTATTTCACGGCTCGGGCGAGCACCAGACGAACATCCTGCGAAGCGCCTTCGACGGCGCGAACAAGCTGGCAGAGACCGACGAGGAACAAGCCCATCGTTACTATGAGTACGTGCAGGCGGTCCTACCCGAGGCGGCACGCAAGACCCTGGAGATCATGATGCAGACCGAGTCGCCCTACTACGACTCCTTCCTGGCCCGCGCAGCAGTCAAGGGGGAGGCCAAGGGACTGGCCCTTGCCGTGATCAGGAATCTGGAGAATCGGGGCATCAAGGTCAGCGAGGAGGAGCGGGACCGGTTCCTGGGCTGCACGGATATGGTGCGGCTGGATGCATGGCTGGGTCGTTCGCTTACCGTCGAGACGGCCGCGGAGATCTTTGGCCGAGGGGAAGAGCGAGGAATCGCTTGACAAGTGATTCGGCTGAGGAGTTTAGACCGCTCGAGGCGGCGGGCCCCGTCAACGCCTCGTCCGGTGCGGGCGCAATAGGAGCCGAATCGCCTCTCTACGAACACTGTCGTGCGAGGGCCTATGCCCGAGGCGTGGCAAAGGGCCGGGCAGAGTCGTATGCCCAGGCCTATGCCCAGGCTTACGTCGAGGCGCGCACTGGTTCTGTCGTGCGGGTTCTGGAGCAACGCGGCATCGCGGTGAGTGAAGCGGAGCGGGAGCGGGTCCTTGGGTGCGCGGACATGGCGCGGTTGGACGTGTGGCTCGCCCGTTCGCTCACCGTCCGGGCGGCCGCGGAGATCTTCGAGCCGGGTGACGACTGATCTTGCTCGGCATGTAGGTACGGGAGCACGCACGCAGGTCGGCGGGAGCCGGGATCGCTGAAGGGCGCGCCAGGGATCTGGCCGCCTAAGTGCCTGGTGCCTTGGCTTCGGAGGGGTCTCGTGCTCGGCCGGACGGTGCATGACGGACGGTCGCCGGAGGTCGCCGCCAGGGTGGTGGCCGGGACGGGGCGGGCTGAGTTTGGTTGAGGTTCGCGCGCCGGAGTGATCGCGGAGTGGGGCCGCGTGAAGCGTAGGGATGTGCCAGGCTTGTACGGCCCTTCGCCGTCCCGAGGAGAATGTCCCGTGCCGTACGCCGACCTGCCGGAGCGCATCGGCCGCTACCAGGTCGTCGACCGTCTCGGCGAGGGCGGCATGGGGACGGTGTACGCGGGCCTGGACGAGTCCGGGCGCAAGGTCGCACTCAAGGTCATCCGGCGGGAGTTCGCCGCCGACCGGCAGTACCGCGCGCGGTTCGAGGCGGAGGTCTCGGCGGCCAAGCGCGTCCGCCCGTTCTGCACGGCGCCGGTCCTGGACGCCGACCCCGCCGCGGACCCGCCCTACCTGGTGACCGAGTTCGTCAACGGCCCGAGCCTGGACGCCGCCGTGGCGAAGGAGGGGCCGCTGCGCGGCGCCGACCTGGAGGCCGTCGCGGTCGGCATCGCGACCGCGCTGACCGCCATCCACGACGCGGGTGTCGTGCACCGCGACCTGAAGCCCGCCAACGTGCTGCTGTCCACGTTCGGTCCGCGCGTCATCGACTTCGGCATCGCCCGCTCCCTGGACGGGACGCGCCTCACCGCGACCGGCGGCATCGTCGGCACGCCCGCGTTCATGGCCCCCGAGCAGCTCGACGGGCGCGGCGCGAGCCCGGCGTCCGACGTGTTCGCCTGGGGCGCGACCGTGGCCTTCGCGGCGCGCGGCGGGCCGTGCTTCGGCGGCAACTCGCTGCCGGCGGTCATCCACCAGATCATCAGCGGGGAGCCCGACCTGGGCGGGCTCGACGGCACCCTGCTCAGGGCCGTCCAGGCGGCGCTGGCCAAGGACCCGGCGCGGCGGCCGTCCGCCCAGTCGCTGCTGGACGGCCTCATCTCCAGCGGCGTCCGGCAGTCCGCGCCGCCCTCGCAGCAGACCCAGGCGCCGGGACGGCGCCGCACCGAGACGCCGTCGCGACCGCACACCCAGGCGCCCTCCCACGGGACGGGACGGCACCGCGCCGAGACGCCGTCCCAACCGGGAACCCAGGCTTCGGAGGTCGTCTCGCCGCTCGCCGCGGGGGAGGCGGCGGCGCTCGTCGAGGGGCAGTACCGGCAGGCCGCGCAGGCCGGCGACCCGGCCGCGATGCGCAACCTCGCCGTCCTGCTCAGCGGGCAGGGACGGACCGCCGAGGCGGAGAGCTGGAACCGCTACGCCGACGCCATCGACGCCCGGCAGGCCGTGTACCAGCAGCCGCAGGGGTCGACCAGATACCGGCAACCGGCGGGATACCAGCAGCAGACCGGGCAGCCGGCCGCGTACCAGCAGGCGGCGGGGTACCAGAGCCACGCCGCACCGGCGCCCCACCAGTACCAGGGCGCGCGCCACGCGCACGGCAAGCCGCCCGTCAACAGCCTCGCGATCTACGCGGTGTCCATGGGCGCGGTCGGGCTGATCACGTGCGGGCTGCCGTCCATCCCCGCGATCGTCGCCGGGCACATGGCCTGGGTGCGGCTGCGGCGCTCGGGCGAGCGCGGGCTCGGGCTCGCGGTGACCGGGATCGCGCTCGGCTGGATCATGGTGGCGTTCTGGGCGCTGGTCGCGTTCGGGGCGGCCCTGCCGGACGACAGCTGAGCGAAAACCCGTTGCGGCCGCCGCGCCGCCGGTGGCACCGTTGACGACGTCAGCCCGTCCCAGACGGAGACGGTGACGCCAGACCCCGAGAGGAGGACCGGCCATGGCTCTGGAGCAGTATCGACTTCGACTGCCCTCGGCGTCGCGCGCCCGCCCCGGCCGGTATCCCCTCTCCTAGAGGCCCTCGGCCGACCCGCCGCGAGCGACGCCCGCCTTGCGAGTCACACGCGGCTACAGCCTTTGCGGGCAGGTGCGCGCCATGCCCGGTAACGTCGCGCGGCGACCTCACCCCGCACCGCAACCCCGCGACAACCTGACCGGCTGCGATCGCGTCCGAAGGCAGGTTCGAGCGAAGCGAGAACCTGATCGCGCAGCGAGCCGCCAAGGCGAGACGTAGCGATGCCAGCGATCGCCCGCAGTGCTCGACGATGGAGGGCCACCAGGCCCGAAGGAGGAGAGCACTGCCATGAAGGAGTACGGCGCGGGCCGGGCGGCCCGCGCGAGGGGCGGCGCCGACGTTCGGAGAGTCGGGCTTGGCTGTAACCCAAGCGTCGTTGACTGAGTGGGTTCGAATCCCACCCGCCTCACACGGTGACGCGCCGTCCGGGACGCCGGACGTTGCGCGCACCCGCCTTCTGAACTAATGTCTGGACACGTGTCCGGAAAATCCGAGCCCATGACCGAGTCCACGCGGCGCCGCCTCACCGAGCGGCAGGCCGACACGGTGCGGCGGCTGACCGACGCCGCCGTGGTGGAGGTCGGCGAGACCGGCTACGAGGGCCTGACCGTCCGCAACGTGGCCCGCCGCGCAGGGGTGGCGCCCGCGACCGCCTACACCTACTTCGCCTCCAAGAACCACCTCATCACCGAGGTGTTCTGGCGGCGGCTCAGCGCCCTGCCCCCGGTGGAGGCGGACGGGACGCTCCGCGAGCGGGTCGTGGAGACGCTCCGCGAGATCGCGCTGCTGGTGTCGGACGAACCGGACCTCGCCGCGGCGTGCACCACCGCGCTGCTCGGCACCGACCCCGACGTCCGCGAACTGCGGATGCGGATCGGCTACGCGATCCGCGAACGGCTCCGCGCGGCGCTGCGCGAGCACGACGACCCCAAGATCCTCGGCGCGCTGGAGCTGGCCTACACCGGCGCGCTCGTGTACGCGGGCATGGGCTACACGTCCTACGCCCGCATGGCCGACCGGCTCGCCGAGATGGCGGAGCTCATCCTCCCCGAACTTCCCGAGTGAGGTGACGGCCGTGGACCCTGCCGCGCAGGTCTCCTACAGCCCCTTCGACTACTCCGTCCACGAGGACCCCTACCCCCTCTACGCGCGGCTGCGCGAGGAGGCGCCCCTCTACCGCAACGACGAGATCGGCTTCTGGGCGCTGTCCCGGCACGCCGACGTGTCCGCGGCCTTCCGCGACCACGCGACGTTCTCCAACTCCCACGGCGTATCCGTGGAGCCGAGCGCCTGGGGCCCGCACGCGCCCCGGACGATGTCGTTCCTCGCGCTCGATCCGCCGCGCCACACCCGGATGCGCGCCCTCGTCTCCAAGGGCTTCACGCCACGGCGGGTGAAGGAGCTGGAGGACGGCATCCTGTCGCTGACCAGGCGCTACCTGGAGCCCGCCCTGGAGAATGGCGAGTTCGACTTCGTCGCCGACTTCGCGGGCCTGCTGCCCATGGACGTCATCTCGGAGATGATGGGCGTCCCCGAGGCCGACCGGGCCGAGGTGCGCCGTCTCGCGGACACGGTCGTCCACCGGGAGGAGGGGCTGAACGACGTCCCGCCCGCCGGAATGGACGCGGCGCTCACCCTCGTCGGCTACTACCAGGACATGGTCGCCGAACGGCGCCGCGGGCCGACCGGCGACCTGACCTCGGCGCTGCTGGACGCCGAGATCGACGGCGACCGGCTCACCGACGAGGAGGTCATCGCGTTCCTGTTCCTGATGGTGGTCGCCGGGAACGAGACCACCACCAAGCTGCTCGCCAACGCCCTGTACTGGGGGGCGCGCAACCCGGACCAGGCCGCCAAGCCGCTCCGCGACCCGGCCCGCGTGGACGACTGGATCGAGGAGACGCTCCGCTACGACACCTCCAGCCAGATGCTCGCCAGGAAGGTCGTGCGGGACGTCGAACTGCACGGGCGGCGGGTCCGCGAGGGCGACCGCGTGCTCCTGCTCGTCGGCTCTGCCAACCGCGACCCGCGCGTGTTCCCCGACGCCGAGACCTACGACCTCGACCGCGACACCTCGCAGCTCGTCAGCTTCGGCGGCGGGCGGCACTTCTGCCTCGGCGCGAACCTGGCACGGCTGGAGGCGCGCATCGCGCTGACAGAGTTCGTGCGCCGCGTCGGCTCCTACGAGGTCGACCACGAGAACGCCGAGCGAGTCCACTCGGTGAACGTCCGCGGGTTCGCGACGCTGCCCGTACGTGTGGAGGTGCGGTAGATGCCCAGGTTCGACCCCCATCCCGAGCGGCGCGCGGCCGTGGTCGCCGGCGCCTCCTCGGGCATCGGCGCGGCGACGGCGACGGCGCTGGCGATGGCCGGGCACCCCGTCGCGCTCGGCGCGCGGCGCACCGACAAGTGCGAGGAACTGGCGGCGACGGTCCGCGCCGGCGGGGGAGAGGCGTTCGCGCACCCGCTGGACGTCGCCGACTCCGACTCGGTCAAGGCGTTCGCCGCGGCCGCAGAGGACGCGCTCGGCCCCATCGAGATCGTGGTGTCCAGCGCAGGCGACCTGTCCGCCGGGCGCGTCCACGAACTCGACACCGCCGAGTTCCTCGCGCAGGTGCAGGTCCACCTCGTCGGCGCGCACCGGCTCGTCTCGCATTTCGTCCCGCAGATGGTGGCGCGGCGGCGCGGCGACATCGTGTTCGTCTCCTCCGACACCGTCCCCGCCCCCCGTTCCTGGACGGGCGCCTACGTCGCGGCCAAGAACGGCGTGGAGGGCATGGCCCGCACCATGCAGATGGAGCTGGAGGGGACGGGTGTGCGGGCGTCGATCGTCCGGCCCGGACCGACCGCGACCGGCATGGGCATGAGCTGGGACGCGGAGACGACCGGCGCCGTCCTGGAGGACTGGGCGAAGTGGGGCCACGCCCGCCACCCGTACTTCCTGCGCCCGTCCGACGTGGCCGCCGCCGTCGCCGCGATCGTCGCGGCTCCGCGCGGGGCCCACCTCCGGCTCGTCGAAGTACAGCCCGAAGCGCCGCTGGAAGAGTCGTGACCGCCCTGACACCGCACGCCGTGTAGGACGGGCCCGCCCGTCTGCAGGAGCCGGTCCGGCCCGGGCCGGACGATCAGATCTGCCCCTCGGGCTTCGCCGGGATCGTCGCCTCGATCGCGGGGCCCAGCTCGATCAGCACGTCCCCGGCCGGGTTGTACTTCGGCGGCACGGTCACCTCGACGTAGGCCTGCCGCGCCACGGCGGTGAAGGTCACCGGCCGGTCGGCGGGCTGCCCGAACCAGTCGATCCCGTTGATGGTCACCAGCTCGGACGCCGGACGGAGCGTCGCGGGCCGCGGCACCCCGCAGCGCAGCGCGATCGCGGGCGATCCCCAGGCGGCGGTCAGCGGCGAGTCCGGGGAGGCGTCGCGGCGCTTCAGCCCGTGGACCTTCTCCGGCAGCCGCAGCCCCTGGCACAGCCGCTGGGTCACCGCGTCCGGACTCGGCACCGGAACCTGGACCGCCCCGTCACCGCACGCCGACGCGACCAGCGCCAGACCACCGAGCACGACCGCGGAACGCCTGCCCACCCCGAGCCGCCATCCCGCCGCACCTCGCCCCGCACTCATGAAGCGCGCGGGCGTCACGGAACGCACACCCACCGTCGAGCGCTCGGCGTTCGTAGAACGCCGGGGTGCCGCGGAGCGCACGACTGCCGTCAGACGTTCGGCTGTCCTGTGGCGCGCGGAGGCCCTGGGAGGCGCAGCCGCCGTCGAGCGCTCTGCGTTCGTCGAATGCCGGGGTGTCGTGGAGCGCGCAGCTGCCATCAAAGGCTCGGCTGCCGTGGAGCGCTCAGCCGGCCTGGGACGCACACCCGCCGTCGGGTGCTCGGCTTTCGTGGAGCGCCGGGGCGTTGTGGGGCGCGCGGGTCGCGTCGAGCACTCGGATGTCGGGGGGTGCTCAGATGTGGACGATCGGGCAGGTGAGGGTCCGCGTGATGCCCTCGACCGCCTGGATCTGCGCGACGACGAGCTTGCCCAGCTCGTCCACATTGCGCGCCTCCGCTCGGACGATCACGTCGTAGGGTCCGGTGACGTCCTCCGCCCGGGTGACGCCGGTTATGCCGGAGATGTGGCCCGCCACTTCGGCTGCCTTACCGACTTCGGTCTGGATGAGGATGTAGGCCTGCACCATCACGTCCTCCCCAAGCGGAGAATCAACCGTCGGACGGTTCACCGTATCGTGTTACGCGCCGCCACGGGCGGTCGGGGTACGGCGTGCCCGGTGGGAATCGGGAGAAACGCGGGAAAACGGGGGAACGGCGCAGATGGGGACGATCGGTGAGCTGGGCGAATTCGGCCTGATCGGCCGTTTGGTCCGGCGGTTGCCGCAGGGGCCGGCGGTCCGGCTCGGCCCCGGCGACGACGCCGCGGTGATCGCCGCACCGGACGGCCGCGTCGTCGCCACCACCGACCTCCTCGTGGAAGGACGGCACTTCCGGCGCGACTGGTCCGGCCCCTACGACATCGGCCGCAAGGCCGCCGCGCAGAACCTCGCCGACGTCGTCGCGATGGGCGCGGCCCCCACGGCGCTGCTCGTCGGCTTCGCGGCCCCGCCCGAGACGGACGCGGGCTGGGCCGAGCGGCTCTACGACGGGCTCGCCGACGAGTGCCGCGCGGCGGGGGCGTCCGTCGCGGGAGGCGACGTCGTCGCCGCGCCGCGGGTCACCCTCGCGATCACCGCGCTGGGCGACCTCGGCGGCGCCGCGCCGCTCACCCGGTCCGGGGCCCGCCCCGGCGACGTCGTGGCCGTCCGGGGCAGGCTCGGCTTCGCTGCCGCCGGCCTCGCGCTGCTGGAGGCCGGGCAGGACGGTCCCGAGGAGTTGATCGCGGCGCACCGCCGTCCCGAGCCCCCCTACACCGCAGGGGAGGAGGCGCGGAAGCACGGCGCCACCGCCCTGCTCGACGTGAGCGACGGGCTCGTCCAGGACCTCGGGCACATCGCCGAGGCGAGCGGCGTCCGGATCGACGTCGACTCCGCGTCGCTGCCCGTCCCGGAGATCCTCGGCCCGGACGGGCAGGGGCACGTGCTCACCGGCGGCGAGGACCACGGGTTCGCCGGAACCTACCCGCCGGACGCCGTCCTGCCTCCATCCTGGACACGGATCGGAACCGTCGCCGAAGGGACCGGTGTACGCGTGGATGGACGTGAACCGCCGGCCGGAGCGTGGGACCATTTCCCAGCCTGAACGCCCTGCGCGCACAGCGCGTACAGCCGGGTGCGTTGACGCATCCGGTAGGCATGCTTGATGCGGGTTTGGTATACATCCTGTGATCGAAGAGGGATGGGATGGGACGACACTCCAGGCTTGAGCAACCGGAAGACGACCCCGTACCCGGCGCCGATGCGTCGCGAGGGTCGTACTACGGGGCTCCGGTCGACCCCTCCTACGACATCTTCTCGGGGCCGACCGACGACCGGGTCTACGTGTCGCCGCACGACCGGGTCAGATCGGGGCCCCCGCCGGTCGCCGAACGCCAGCACGACCCGCCGCCAGAGCCATACCGGTTCGAACCGCTCCCTGGGGACTACCCCGGCGACTACCCGGGCTCTCCCACGTCGTCGTTCCCCGAACTGCCGCGCGAACGGCTTCTGGACCCCGCCGAGATGCCCGAGCTGGAATCCGCGGACCCGTCCGACGCCTCCGGCAAGCGCGGCTGGACGAAGCTCGTCTCCGTGCTCCCGCTCCCACTGCTCCCGATCGTCGCCCTGGTCATCGCCGTCGGGATCGTCTCCTACGCGCTGAGCACCCAGCAGATCTCCCTCAACTTCGCGGGCGGCTCACCGAAGACCAGCCAGACCGACCCGCGCGACAACCAGGTCTCCCAGCGCGGCCCCGGCGAGCGCGCCAGCCGCGGCGGCCGCCCCGACGGCCTGGTCGTCGGGTTCCGCGTCGCCTCCCGCACTCCCGGCGGCTTCAAGGCCACCGCCACCATCGCCAACAAGGGGCAGCTCCCCGTCAGCAAGTGGGCGCTCGCGTTCAAGATCCCGAACGCGACGGTCACCGCCCTCAGCGGCGCCACCGTCGTGCGGACCGGCGAGATCGGCTTCGTCCGCGGCCGCACCGGGATCGCGCCCGGCGGCACCGTGCGGATCGTGTTCACCGCGCAGGGGACCCCGTCCAAGCCGTCCAGCTGCGTCCTCAACAAGCTGTCCTGCACGCTGGTCTGAGCTCGGCTCCAGGCGGCTCGGCGCTTCCGGCGGCCTCCGATCCCCGCACCCCGGACCCTGGCGGGCGCGCCTTCAGGGGGCGTCGCCGTTCCTCCACGGCTCGCCGGTCCCGGCGGATCGCCATAAAGTGGGCGGTATGACGCGCTCCGCCCTTGCTCCGCCCCTCGTGCTCACCATCGCGGGCTCGGACTCCGGCGGCGGCGCCGGAATCCAAGCCGACCTGAAGACCATGCTGGCCCTCGGCGTCCACGGGATGAGCGTCATCGCCGCCGTCACCGCGCAGAACTCCCTCGGCGTCCAGGGCTACTGGGAGCTGCCGCCCGAGGCCGTTCGCGCCCAGCTCGACTCGGTGCTGTCCGACATCGGAGTCCACGCGATCAAGACCGGCATGCTCGCCTCCACGGGCCTGGTCGAGATCGTCGCCGAGGCGCTCGCCGCGTCCGACGCCCCCGCCGTCGTCGACCCGGTCGGCGTCTCCAAGCACGGCGACTCGCTGCTCGCCCCGGAGGCCGTGGACGCCGTCCGCTCGGTGCTGCTGCCTGCGGCGACCGTCGTCACGCCGAACCTGTACGAGGTGGAGCAGCTCACCGGCGTCAAGGTCGTGGACGAGTCGGGGCTGCGCGAGGCGGCCGAGGCGGTCAAGGCGCTGGGCCCCGCGTGGGTGCTGATCAAGGGAGGGCACCTGCCCGGCGAGCCCGCCGACCTGCTGTTCGACGGGGAGGACGAGCACCGCTTCACCGCCCCCCGGCACGACAACCGGCACACCCACGGGACCGGCTGCACGCTCGCGTCCGCCATCGCCTCGCACCTGGCACTCGGCGACGACGTCCCGGCGGCGGTGGCGAAGGCGAAGGAGTACGTGACGGGGGCGATCGCGGCGGGCTTCCCGCTCGGCGCCGGCATCGGTCCCGTCGACCACGCCTGGCGGCAGCGCGGCTGAACGGCGGCGGCAGCGTGCGGGAGCCCGTGGAAGCAGGGGAGCACGGAGCCCCGAGAATGCGAAAGTCGGCTCACCGGGAGATCCCGATGAGCCGACCGAAGCCGTGAAGCGGACCGCCCCGCCGGGGCGGCCCGGGGCGGGTCAGACCGTCGGCTTGACGACCTTGCCGGCCTTGATGCAGGACGTGCAGGCGTTGATCCGCTTGGTGCTGCCGTTCACGACGGCGCGCACGCGCTGGATGTTGGGGTTCCAGCGGCGCGGGGTGCGGCGGTGCGAGTGGGAGACGCGCATGCCGAAACCGGGTCCCTTGCCGCAGACGTCGCAGACGGAAGCCACGGGAAACTCCAAGTGGTGTCGATGCTCTGATCGGAGCGCCACCCGGTGCCGCCTCGGGCGGGCCGGGCATCATGGGCGCTCACTGATGAGCGCCACGAACGTGGCGCGTGGACCAGACTAGCCGACAGCCAGTCGGGTTAGCGAATCGACGGCGCCGGGACGCGGCGGCGCGGAAGGGAGCACGGTGGCGCTGGACGATGCGGCGGCCCTCGACGGTGCGGCGGTGCGGCGGTGGTGCAGGCTCGCGGCGGAGGCGCTCGGGCGGACCAGGGCCGAGATCGACGCGCTCAACGTCTTCCCCGTCCCGGACGGGGACACCGGCACCAACCTGCACCTGACCGTCATCGCGGCGGCCGACGCCCTGGACGAGCCGCCGGGCGGCGCCGACCCGTGGCGGACCCTGGCGCAGGGGGCGCTGCTCGGCGCGCGGGGCAACTCCGGCGTGATCCTGAGCCAGGTGTTCCGGGGCCTCGCCGACGTCCTCGGCCCCCTGGAGGCGCCGCCGGACGGCGCCTCCTTCGCGGCGGCCCTCGACCACGCGTCCGTCCTGGCCCGCGGGGCCGTCGAGCATCCCGTCGAGGGCACGATCCTCAGCGTCCTCGCCGAGGCCGCCGCGGCGTCCGCGACCGCCTCGGGAACCGGGCTCCCCGAGGCCGCGCGGGCCGCCGCCGCGGGCGCACGGCAGGCGCTGCGCCGCACCACCGGCCAGCTGGACGTGCTCGCGCGCAGCGGGGTCGTGGACGCCGGCGCGGCCGGGCTGTGCGTGGTGCTCGACGCCCTCGTCGCGGTGGCCACCGACGAGTACCCGGAGCGGTACGAGATCCCGGCCCGCACCGCCGGGACGCCTCCGCCCGCCGGGGAGCCCCCGGCCCCCCAGGGATTCGGATACGAGGTGATGTACCTGCTCGACGCGCCCGACGACGCCGTCCACACCCTGCGCGAGCGCCTCGACGGCCTCGGCGACTCCCTGGTCGTGGTCGGCGGCGACGGGCTGTGGAACGTCCACGTCCACGTCGACGACGCCGGGTCGGCGATCGAGGCGGGCATGGCGGCGGGACGCCCGCACCGGATCCGCGTCACCTACCTGCACGCCGCCGAGGGCCATCCGCACGCGCCGCACACCGGCCGCGCGGTGATCGCCGTCACCGCCGCCGACGGGTTGGCCGCGCTGTTCGAGGAGTGCGGAGCGCGGGTCGTGCGGCGCGAGCCCGGCGCCGTCCCGCCGCTCGCCGTGCTCGCCGAGGCGATCCTCGCCGCCGGCGACGAGGTGACCGTCCTGCCGAACGAACCAGAGGTCCTCGCCCTCGCCGAAGCCGCGGCGGAGCGCGCGCGGGACGGCGGGGCCCGCATCGCGGTGGTCCCGACCAAGGCGTCCGTCCAGGGGATGGCGGCGCTCGCCGTGCACGACCCGCTGCGCCGCTTCGCCGAGGACGTGATCGAGATGACCCGCGCCGCCGGAGCCACCCGCTTCGGCCATCTGGAGGTCGCCGCGCAGGAGGCCGTGACGAGCGCGGGCCTCTGCCAGCCGGGCGACGTCCTCGGCCTGATCGAGGGGGACGTCGCGACGATCGGCGCGGACCTCGCCGAGGTGGCCCGCGACGTCCTGGACCGGATGCTCTCGGGCGGCGGCGAGCTGGTCACCCTGATCGCCGGCCGCCACGCCCCGCCCGGGCTCGCCGCCGGACTGGAGGACCACCTGCGCCGCCGGCGCCCCGACGCGGAGGTCGGCGTGTACGCCGGCGACCAGGAACGCTACCCGCTGCTCATCGGCGTCGAGTGAATCCCGTCGCCCCCATCGGCTAGAAAAGACCCGTGGCTAACCTCGACGAGCCGTTGCGCAAGGTCCTCGGCGACAAGACGGCGGGCGCGCTGAAGAAGGGCCTCGACCTGCACACGGTCGGCGACCTGCTGCACCACTACCCGCGCCGCTACGCCCACCGCGGCGAGCTGACCCAGCTCAGCGGCCTGCAGGACGGCGAGCACGTCACGGTCATGGCGGAGGTCGTGAAGGTGCAGGGCCGCTCCCTCACCCGCAGCCCCGGCTACGTCCTGGAGATCACCGTCACCGACGGGACCGGCCTGCTCAAGCTCAGCTTCTTCGGCCGCAAGGGCTCCTACCGGCCCGAGAAGGAGCTGTCGCCGGGCACCCGCGGCCTGTTCGCCGGCAAGATCAGCACCTACGTGCCCCGCAGCGGCAAGACCGTCCGGCAGCTGACGCACCCGCAGTACAAGGTCGTCCACGAGAAGGGCGCCGAGGAGGCCGCGCAGGAGTGGGCCGACGAGATCATCCCGATCTACCCGTCCACCAAGGCGCTGCCCATCGAGGCGATCAGCACGTCCGTCGAGACCGTCCTCGCCCAGCTCGACCTGCCGGACGACCCCATGCCCGACGCGCTCCTCAGCCGCCGCCACCTGATCGGCCTGCGCGAGGCATACGAGGGCATCCACCGCCCCCGGACCTGGGACGAGCTGGGCCGCGCCAAGGCCCGCCTCAAATGGGACGAGGCCTTCGTCGTCCAGATCGCCCTCGCCCAGCGCCGCGTCGTCGCCGCCTCCCTGCCCGCCAAGCCGCGCTCCCCGTCCTTCGGCGGCATCCAAGCGGAGTTCGACGCCCGCCTCCCCTTCGAACTCACCGAGGGCCAACGCCAGGTGGGCGACGAGATAGCCGCCGACCTGGCCAAGAGCCACCCCATGCACCGCCTCCTCCAGGGCGACGTCGGAGCGGGAAAGACGGTGGTCGCGTTGCGGGCGATGTTGCAGGTGGTGGACGGGGGAGGGCAGGCGGCGCTGCTGGCGCCGACCGAGGTGCTGGCTCAGCAGCACTACCGGTCGATCACCGGAATGCTCGGCGATCTGGCGCAGGCGGGGCAGATCGGCGGGGCCGAGCACGCCACGCGGGTGGCGCTGCTGACCGGGTCGCAGGGGGCGAAGGCGCGCAAGGAGGCGCTGCTGGAGGCGGCGTCCGGGGCGGCGGGGATCGTCGTCGGCACCCATGCGCTGCTGCAGGAGACCGTCCAGTTCGCCGATCTCGGCCTCGTCGTGGTGGACGAGCAGCACAGGTTCGGTGTCGAGCAGCGCGACGCCCTGCGCGAGAAGGTCGACGGCGGCCGCCCGCACGTGCTGGTCATGACGGCGACGCCGATCCCGCGCACGGTCGCGATGACCGTCTTCGGCGACCTGGAGACCTCGGTGCTCGGCCAGCTCCCGGCGGGGCGGTCGCAGATCCAGACGCACGTCGTGCCGCCCGAGAAGCCGGCGTTCCTCGCCCGCACCTGGGAGCGGATCAAGGAGGAGGCGGCGAACGGTCGGCAGATCTACATCGTCTGCCCGCGCATCGGCGAGCAGGAGGGCGACGAGGGCGACTCCGTCGTCGCCGAGGAGGCCGACCGCCGGTCCCCGCTCGGGATCATGGAGGTGCTGCCGAAGCTGGAGGAGCTGCTCGACGGGCTGCGCATCGGCGTCCTGCACGGCAAGCTGCACCCGGACGAGAAGGACGCGGTCATGCGCCGGTTCACCGCGCGGGAGCTGGACGTCCTGCTCGCCACCACGGTCATCGAGGTCGGCGTGGACGTGCCCAACGCCACCGTCATGGTGATCATGGACGCGGACCGGTTCGGTGTCTCCCAGCTCCACCAGCTGCGCGGACGCGTCGGCCGCGGGTCGCTGCACGGCCTCTGCCTGCTCGTCACCGACGCCGCGCCGGGCAGCAAGGCCCGCGAGCGGCTGGACGCCGTCGCCTCCACCACCGACGGGTTCAAACTGTCCCGGCTCGACCTGGAGCAGCGCCGCGAGGGCGACGTGCTCGGCGCGGCGCAGGCCGGGCGCTCGTCCAGCCTGCGGCTGCTCACGCTCCAGCGGGACGAGGACGTGATTCGCGACGCGCGCGAGGAGGCGACCGCCCTCGTCGGGTCCGACCCGGACCTGTCGGCGCACCCCGGGCTGGCCACCGTCCTCGCGTCCCTGCTCGACGAGGAGCGCGCCGACTTCCTGGAGAAGACGTAACAGATATTGCCGACCTATTTAGTTGACAATATCTCCCGGCCAGGTCAGGATGAACGCGTGACTTCGAGTCGTGCTCTGATCGCCCGCCTGCACGTCGACCTCCGGCGCCAGGCGAGCGCCCTGTGTTCCCGTCGCTGATCCCGCGCCCCCGGCGGACTCATGCCCGCCACGGATCCGACGGCCAGACCAGGAGGCCACACCCATGACTCACACCACCCGGCTGCGACTGGACCAGGCGGAGGAACTCCTCCGCGACCCCGACCCCGCCACCCGCGCCGAGGCCCTCGCGGCGCTCACCAGGGCGGCCCGCACGGGCGAGGCGCCGCGCGGCACCGGCGACACCTTCGCCTGGGCCCTCGCCGACGAGCACGAGGACGTGCGCCGCGTCGCCGCGGACGCGCTGCGCGACCTGCCCGAGCTGTACTTCGGCGACGACGGCGTCGACGCCCTGCTGCTCGCCGCGGCCGACGGCCGCGACACCACCGTCCGCGAGACCGCGGCCGACCTCGTCGGGATCCTCGCCAAGGGCGCCGGAGAGCTCTACGCGCAGGGGTTCGAGGACGACGAGCCCCACGTCCGCATCCAGGCCGTCCTCGGCCTGGTGGCGCTGCGCGAGGTCGCCCGCGTCGCCGAGGCCGCCGACGACCCGTCCCGCGAGGTCCGCGTCGCCGTCGCCGAGGGACTCGCCCGCCTCGCCCGGCCCTCCGGCCTGCCCGCGCTCGAACACCTCCTCGCCGACCACGATCCCGTCGTCCGCATCGCCGCCCTCGACGCCGCGGCCGACCTCGGCGTCCCCGAACCGCTGGAAGGACGTGTCGTCACCGCGATCGCCCACGCCAACTGGCAGGTCCGCCGCCACGCCGTCCGCGCCCTGGCCGAGGCCCGCCCCGAGGTCGCCGTCCAGCCCCTGGTCAAGGCCCTGCGCGACCGCACGGTCGACGTCCGCCGCGCCGCCGTCCAGGCCCTCGAACAGTGGGCCACCGACCTCCCCGAGGTGGTCACCGCCCTGACCGAGACCCTCGCCGACCCAGACCCAGGCGTCCGCACCCAAGCACGCTGGTCTCTGGCCTGAGGGCAGAGACTCAGCGATTCACGGCCCGGTCTTCCTACTGGGAGGAAGACCGGCCATGAGCGGGACCGCCAGCGTGGCACGGCGCTGGCGGTCTTGCTTATTGCTTTTTCTCCTCCTTCGGGCCTGGCGGCCCTCCATCGTCGGAAAAGCGGGCGATCGCTGGCATCGCTCCGGCTCGCCTGGCGGCTCGCTGCGCGATCAGATTCTTGCTCCGCTCGAATCTGCCTTCGGACGCGATCGCACCATTGGGGTTGTTGCGTGGTGCTGTGGTGGCTGAGGTCGTCGCGGTGGGTGGCTCCCGTCGCGGGGACGCCTGGGGATGAGTTCCTGCGGCCTCCTTCGGTCGTTGGATTGTGCAACTTTTGTGCGGATCGCCCGGCCGGGGGCGGTTGTTGGCGTGATCAGCGGGGGGCGGGGCGGATACTGGGACGGTGAGCAGGGTCATCGCGGGCATCGCGGGAGGGCGGCGGCTGGCCGTCCCGGCGGGACGGGACACCAGGCCGACCAGCGACCGCGCCAGGGAGGGGCTCTTCTCCACGGTGCTGGCCCTGCTCGGGCCGCTGGACGGGCTGCGCGTCGCCGACCTGTACGCGGGCTCGGGCGCGGTCGGACTCGAGGCCCTGTCCCGGGGGGCCGCCCACGCGCTGCTGGTCGAGTCGCATCCGCGGGCGATGAAGGTGATCCGGCAGAACGCCGGGACGCTCGGGCTGCCCGGCGCGGTCCCCTGCGCGGAGAAGGTGGAGCGGCTCGTCCGCGGGAAGCCGGACGAGCCCTACGACCTGATCTTCGCCGACCCGCCCTACGCGGTGCCGGACGCGTCCGTCACCGCCCTGCTGGAGGGACTGCGCGACAACGGGTGGGCGGCCCCGGACGCGCTGGTCGTCGTGGAACGCGCCGCCCGCGGCCCCGCGCTGGAATGGCCCGACGGCTACGAGGCCGAGCGGGAGCGGCGCTACGGCGAGGCGGTGTTCTGGTACGGCCGCGCCGCCGTTGAGGACCGCCGTTGAGAAGCCGCCGGTTCGGGTAGGGGAGAGCGCATGAGGCCCGGGATCGACCGCGCGCTGGCGCGCACCTGGGTGATCACCCTGCTCCTGGTGCTCGCGCTCCTGGTGAACGTCACCTACGTGCAGGGCTTCCAGGCGCAGGGGCTGCGGGACGACTCGCTCAACGCCCGCCAGTTCGAGGACCGCTTCAAGATCGACCGGGGCCCCATCGTCGCGCGCGGCGAGCGGCTCGCCTGGTCCGACCAGGTGGACGGCGACCGTTTCCAGCGCCGCTACAAGGACGGCGCCGTCTTCGCGCCGATCACCGGCTACTTCTCGGTGTTCTCCCAGACCGGCCTGGAGGAGGCGGAGAACCACTTCCTGGACGGGACCGACGCCCGGCTCGCCACCTCCAACCTCGTCGACAAGCTGATCGGCAAGCACGTCCCGGGCGGCACGGTGGAGGCCACCGTCGACCCCGACGCGCAGCGCGCCGCCTACGAGGCGCTGAAGGCCGGCGGTGCGCGGCGCGGGGCGGCGGTCGCCCTCGACGCGCGCACCGGCGCGGTCCTGGTGATGGCGTCCACGCCGTCCTACGACCCGAACGAGGTGTCGACCCTCGACCGCAAGAAGGCAGTGGAGGCGTTCGACCGGCTCGGCGACCAGCCGCGCAAGCCGCTGCTCAACAAGGCCGCCTACGAGCTGTTCCCGCCCGGCTCCACGTTCAAGACCGTCGTCGCCGCGACGGCGCTGAAGGCCGGGACGGACGAGGGCACGCAGGTCAAGGCCGGACGGAGCTACCGGCCACCGGGCGCCGGGCGGGCGATCAACAACGACGCGGGCGACATCGGCGGATCCTGCGACCTGTCCCAGATCCCCCTCATCGAGGCGTACGCACAGTCCTGCAACACCACGTTCGCCTACATGGGCGCGCAGAAGCCCGGCAACGACGCCGTCAACGCGCAGGCGGGCAGATTCGGGTTCGGCGACCGGATCGAGTTCGCGGAGGGCCTGAAGAGCGCCCCCAGTTCCTTCCCCAGGACCGACCAGCCCTCGCTCAGCGCGCTCGGCTCCATCGGGCAGGGCAGCACGGTCGCCACCCCGCTCCAGATGGCCATGGTCGCCGCCGCGGTCCTCAACGACGGGGAGGTCATGCGGCCCCGGCTGGTGGACAGGCTGCGCGCACCGGACGGCTCGACGGTCGACAAGATCTCGCCCCAGCGGCTGTCCCGCGCCCTCACCGGCGACCAGGCGAAGCAGATGCGGGACATGATGGAGGCCGTCGTCGAGCGGGGCACCGGCAAGTCCCTGCGGGGGACGTCCGTCCTCGGCGGCAAGACCGGGACCGCCGACGTCGAGGGCGCCTCCTACAACGACCGCTGGTTCATCGGGTTCGGCCCGCGGAGCGACCCCAGGTACGCGGTCGCGGTGATGACGGAGGCGTCCGGGTACGGCATCGAGTCGGGCCCGATCGCCGCCAGGATCCTGGACGCCCTGGGCGGCTGAGGACGCCCCCGGCGAGCCCGGTGGAAACCCGGCCGAACGTGATTTGGTACGTTCACGCCGCAGGTCAGAAACCGGGACCGAAGGGGTTCGCGCCGTGCGCCGTGTCGTCTGTCCGGGATCGTTCGACCCCGTCACCAACGGGCATCTCGACATCATCAGCCGCGCCTCCCGCCTCTACGACGAGGTGGTCGTCGCCGTGCTGATCAACAAGAACAAGAAGAGCCTGTTCACCGTGGACGAGCGCGCCGACATGATCTCCGAGGTCACCCGGGAGTACGGCAACGTCACGGTCGACACCTTCTACGGGCTCACCGTCGACTACTGCAAGGAGCAGGACATCCCGGTGATCGTCCGGGGGCTGCGGGCCGTCAGCGACTACGAGTACGAGTTGCAGATGGCCCAGATGAACCACCGGATCGCGGGGGTGGAGACGCTGTTCATGGCGACGAACCCCGAGTACGCGTTCCTGTCCTCCAGCCTCATGAAGGAGGTCGTCAGGTTCGGTGGGGACGTCTCCGGGCTCGTCCCCGACAGCGTCCACGACCGCCTGGTCCAGCGGCTCCAGCACCAGGCCTGACCGCCCGGAGGCGGGCCCGCCCCTGGTGGCCGGGCCGCGAGTTGGGTCAGCGGCCGGTGTTCGGTACCCTGGGACATCGGCCATCACAGGCGGCCGCCGTTCACCATGCCTCACGAAAGCAGGATTCCGCTGACACGCAACGACCCCAGCGCTCCGTTCAAGCTCGACACCCGAGCTCTGAGCAGGCAACCCGGGTCGTCGCGGGAGGAGCACCTGTCCGTGCCGGCACCGGAGAATTTCGGCGTCGAGATGGTGGGCGTCCCCGAGGGCGCCGCGATCGAGCTGGACCTCCGGCTCGAAGCGGTCCTGGAGGGGGTGCTCGTCACCGGCACGGCGACGGTCCCTCTCAAGGGGGAGTGCTCCCGCTGCCTCGACCCGATCGCCTCGACCTTCGAGGCGGACTTCCAGGAGCTGTACGTCTACGACGACACCCGCTCGGGCGGGAACGCCGAGGACGACGAGCTCCGCCTCGAGGGCGACCTGATCGACCTCGAACCGGTCCTGCGGGACGCGGTGGTGCTCGCACTGCCGCTGTCCCCGCTGTGCCGGGACGACTGCCCGGGCCTGTGCCCGGACTGCGGTGCGCGGCTCGCCGACGTCGAGCCGGGCCATCGCCACGACGTCGCCGACCCCCGGTGGGCGGCGCTGCGGGACCTTGCCGGCGACATCGCGCCGGCAGCCCCCGACCGGGGGAACGGGAGCTCCGGCACCCGTGATTCATCGGATCGAGAAGGAAAGCAGGAGGGCTGACGTGGCCGTCCCGAAGCGGAAGAAGTCGCGCAGCAACACGCGGCACCGGCGCTCGCAGTGGAAGACCGCCGCGCCGAACCTGGTCGAGTGCCCGACGTGCCGCGACCACAAGCTGCCGCACACCGCGTGCGCGACATGCGGAACCTACGACCGGCGGCAGGTCATCGCCCCGTCGGCCTGAGTCTTCTCGCATCCTGGGGGGCGGAACCGCGCGAGCGGCCCGCCCCCCATGGTGCGGAAGGACACGCACCCCGACCACCCGGCGCGTGACGTCGGCGTGGTGACCGGCGCGGAGATCGCGCCCGGAGCCGTGGTGCACGCCGGGATCAGACCGACCGGCGCGCACCTCGTCTTCGCGGACCCCTCCGGCCGAGCGTCCTCGCCGTCCCGGCCTCCGGCCGCGCGCCGCAGACGCGACCGCGCGCTGCGCGGTGCACGGCCTGCGAGGAGGGCCTGTGAGCGCCAAGAAGAACGAACCCGCGCCGGATCGCGCGGAACTGACCGGCGCGCTCGGCGTCCACGTCGACGACGAGCTTCTCGAACGCGCCCTGACACACCGTTCCTACGCCTACGAGAACGGCGGCCTGCCCACCAACGAGCGCCTGGAGTTCCTCGGCGACTCGGTGCTCGGGCTCGTCGTCACCGACACGCTGTTCCGCGGCCATCCCGACCTGCCCGAGGGCCAGCTCGCGAAGCTGCGCGCCGCCGTGGTCAACATGCGCGCCCTCGCCGGCGTGGCCCGAGGCCTCGGTGTGGGCGCCCACATCCGGCTCGGCCGCGGCGAGGAGGGCACCGGGGGCCGCGACAAGGCCTCGATCCTCGCCGACACGCTGGAGGCGCTGATCGGCGCCGTGTACCTCGACCGGGGGCTGGAGGAGGCGTCCGCCCTGGTGCACCGGCTCTTCGACGCGCTGATCAAGCGCTCGGCCGGCCTCGGCGCCGGCCTGGACTGGAAGACCTCGCTGCAGGAGCTCACCGCCGTCGAGGACCTCGGCGTCCCCGAGTACCACGTCGCAGAGAGCGGCCCCGACCACCAGAAGACGTTCCGCGCCTCCGTGCGGGTCGGCGGGCAGACCTACGGGGCAGGGGAGGGCCGCAGCAAGAAGGAGGCCGAGCAGCACGCCGCCGAGGCCGCCTGGAACGCCATCCGGGAGATCGTCGTCCAGCGCGAGGCCGAGGCGCAGGGGGAGGCGGTGGCGCAGGCGGGGGCACAGGCGCAGGCAGCGGCGCAGGCGGAGCCTGAGCAGGGCGGAGACCCGGCCAGGGACGCCGGGCAGGCGGCGCAGGCCGGTGCCTGAGCTTCCCGAGGTCGAGGTCGTCCGGCGCGGCCTGGAGAGCTGGACGAGCGGGCGCACCGTCGCGTCCGCCGAGGTCCTCCATCCGAGATCCGTGCGCAGGCACGAGGCGGGGCCCGCCGACTTCGCCGGGCGCCTCGCGGGGCGCACCGTGCTGGCCCCTCGGCGGCGCGGGAAGTACCTGTGGATCCCGCTCCAGGCCGAGGAGGGCGGCGCCCCCGGCGAGGCGGTGCTCGCGCACCTCGGCATGAGCGGGCAGCTGCTCGTCGGCGAGCCCGACCGGGAGCGCGAGAAGCACCTGCGGGTCCGCGTCGAGTTCGAGGACAAGGGCCTCGACCTCCGCTTCGTCGACCAGCGGACGTTCGGGCACCTCATGGTCGCCGACCTCGTCCCCGACGCCTTCGACGCCCGGGCGCTCGTCCCCGCGCCGATCGCGCACATCGCGGCCGACCCGCTGGAGGACGCCTTCGACGCGGAGGCCTTCTACCGCGCCCTGCGCCGCCGCAAGACCGGCATCAAGCGGGCCCTCCTCGACCAGTCCCTCATCAGCGGGGTCGGCAACATCTACGCCGACGAGGCGCTGTGGCGCGCCAGGCTGCACTGGGCGCGCCCGACCGAGACGATGACCCGGGCGGAGGCCGAACGCGTCCTGGAGGCCGCGCGAGAGGTCATGGGGGCCGCCCTGGCGGTCGGCGGGACCTCCTTCGACAGCCTCTACGTGAACGTCAACGGCGAGAGCGGCTACTTCGAGCGGTCCCTGGACGCATACGGCAGGCGGGACGAGCCGTGCCGCCGCTGCGGCTCCCCGATCCGCCGCGACGAGTTCATGAACCGCTCGTCCTACAGCTGCCCGGTGTGCCAACCCCGCCCCAGGCGGGCACGGTACTAGCGGCGCCGAGGGGGGAGCGATGAACGTGGACGCCGAGCACGAGGGCGGGAACGACGACGAGACCGTGCGGCTCACGGCGTGGGTGCGCGGGCGCGTCCAGGGCGTCGGGTTCCGCTGGTGGGTGAGGTCGCGGGCGCTCGAACTGGGCCTGGACGGCAGCGCCACCAACCTGCGCGACGGCCGAGTCGAGGTCGTCGCCGAGGGGCCGCGCCACGGCTGCCGGCGGCTCCTGGAGATGCTGGACGGCGACGTGCCCGGCGGCGTTCCGGGACGTCCCGGCGCCGTGACCGGCGTCGCCGACCGCTGGAGCGCGCCCCGCGGCGAGGCCGCCGGGTTCCACGAACGGTGACCGGGTAGGGAGTACCGGTTTGTACCTGCTAAACTAGGAGTGGAAGGTTGTTACTGGCCTGTGATGTGCGCCTTGACCGGCGCAGGGGCCGGTGCGACTCTAGACGGTACGCGCACCGACTTCAGCAGTTTCTCGTGCGCGATCCCTGCTGGTTACTCAGCGTGGAGGACCCTTAGTCATGGCGAAGGCTCTACTCGGCCACGTCGGCGGTCCCGACCCCCGGATGGTCGCGGAGATGCGGCGCCTTCAGCAGCGCGTACGTGACCTGGAGGCCGAGCTCGTACGGCTCCAGGCGGAGAACGACGCGCTTGCGACGGCGACGGACGACGAAGTGATGTCGCTGCCGGTGAAGGAACGCGAACCGGCTCTTACTTGATTGCTTTTTTCTCCTCCTTCGGGCCTGGCGGCCCTCCATCGTCGTACAAAGCGGGCGATCGCTGGCATCGCTTCGGCTCGCCTTGGCGGCTCGCTGCGCGATCAGGTTCTCGCAAGCTCGAACCTGCCTTCGGACGCGATCGCAACCGTTGGGCTTGTCGCGTGGTTGCGCCGGTGGTTGGAGGTAGTTGCAGTAGACGGTTGCCGTCGTCGCGCATGGCTCACCCGGCTCGGTGCTTGATCGAGCTGTGTGGGCCTGAAGTTGTGCCGTGATGCGATCCCGGTCGTTGCCGGGGTGGCTGAGTTGGGGGCGGCGGTCGGTTCTCGCTATTGCGCGTGACTCGCTGGGGGCGCGGATTCGCTCGTGCTGGCGGGGTGCAGTCATCGGCTCCGTTTTTCTTCGGGACCTTCCTGGGGCGCGCCGCCCTGGGTGACTGGGCGTGTGCCGTGCTCTGGGGGTGTGCTGCCGGTATCGTTCGACCGATGTTCTTCGTGTGGATACCGGGGGGACGGCTGGCGCGTGTATCTGAAGAACCTGACGCTGCGCGGCTTCAAGTCCTTCGCGTCCTCCACGACGCTCAAGTTCGAGCCGGGGATCACCGCCGTCGTGGGGCCCAACGGGTCCGGCAAGTCCAATGTCGTGGACGCGCTGGCCTGGGTTATGGGGGAGCAGGGCGCCAAGTCGCTGCGCGGCGGCAAGATGGAGGACGTCATCTTCGCCGGGACGGCCAGCCGGGCGCCGCTCGGGCGGGCCGAGGTCGTGCTGACGATCGACAACTCCGACGGCGCGCTGCCGATCGACTACAGCGAGGTCACGATCAGCCGGCTGATGTTCCGGTCGGGATCGAGCGAGTACGCGATCAACGGCGACTCGTGCCGGCTGCTGGACATCCAGGAGCTGCTGTCGGACTCCGGCATCGGCCGCGAGATGCACGTGATCATCGGGCAGGGGCAGCTCGACCGCGTCCTGCACTCGGGGCCGGAGGGGCGCCGCGCGGTGATCGAGGAGGCCGCGGGCGTCCTCAAGCACCGCAAGCGCAAGGAGAAGGCCCTCCGCAAGCTGGACGCGATGCAGGGCAACCTCACGCGCGTGCAAGACCTCACGGGTGAGCTGCGGCGGCAGCTGAAGCCGCTCGGCAGGCAGGCCGAGATCGCGCGCCGGGCAGCCGTCATCCAGGCCGGCCTGCGGGACGCCCGGCTGCGGCTGCTCGCCGACGACCTGGTGACGCTGCGGACGAAGCTGGAGCAGGAGGCCGCCGACGAGGCCGCCATCCGGGAGCGGCGCACCGAGACCGAGCGGGCGCTGGCCGAGGCGCAGGAGCGCGAGGCCGTCCTGGAGGCCGAGGAGGCGGAGCAGGCGCCGAAGCTCGCGCAGGTCCAGGACACCTGGTTCCAGCTGTCGGCGCTGAAGGAGCGGCTGCGGGGCGTCGCCGACCTCGCCGGCGAGCGGCACCGCAACGCCGCCGAGGCGCGCGAGGAGGAGCGGCGCGGCCGCGACCCCGAGGACATGGAGCGCGAGGCCGCCGAGATCCGCGAGCAGGAGGAGATGCTCCGCGAAGCCCTCGACGAGGCGCGCGACGGCCTGTCCCACGCCGTCGACGAGCGGGCGGCGGCCGAGGAGGCCCTCGCCGCCGAGGAGCGCCGCCTGCAGTCCGCCGCGCGCGCCGCCGCCGACCGCCGCGAGGAGCTGGCCCGGCTGCGCGGCCGGGTGGAGGCGCTGCGCAGCAAGGCGCAGGCCGGGCGGTCGGAGATCGGGCGGCTCGCGCAGGCGCGGGAGGAGGCCGGGCAGCGCGCCGAGTCCGCGCAGGCCGAGTTCGAGGCGTTCGAGGCCGAGGTCGTCGAGGACCCGGCGCTCGCCGCCGAGCACGAGACCGCGCAAGCGGCGCTCGCCGCCGCCAAGGACGCCGCCGAGTCGGCCCGCGCCGCCGTGGACGGCCCGCGCCGCGCGCTGAAGGAGGCCCGGGCGGCCGCCGGGGCGGCGCGCACCGCCGACCAGGCGGCGCAGAAGCAGGTCGCGGCGCTCCAGGCGCGGATCGAGGCCCTGAACCTGACGCTCGCCAGCGCCGCCGACGGCGGGGAGGCGCTGCTGTCGGCGGCCTCCGACGGCTCGCTCGACGGGGTGCTCGGCACGGTCGCCTCGCTGCTGAACGTCCGGTCCGGATACCAGACCGCCATCGCCGCCGCGCTCGGCAACGCCGCCGAGGCCATCGCGGTCGGGTCCCTGGACACCGCCGAGGCCGCCCTCGCCCTCCTGCGCTCCCGCGACGCCGGACGCGCCGGGCTGGTCGTCGGGGGCGGCGTGCCGGCGCGGGCCGAGCGGGTCGCCGGGGCCGACTACGCGGTCGACGCGGTCACCGTCCCGGACGCCGTGCGTCCCGCGTTCGAGCACCTGCTGCGCGACGTGGTCGTGGCCGACGACGTCCCTGCCGCGGTCGCGCTCGTGCGCGGGGAGCCGTCGCTCCGGGCCGTCACGCGGGACGGGGAGCTCGTCGGGGCGCACTGGGCGCAGGGCGGCGGCGCGGGCGGCGGGCAGAGCCTGCTGCAGATGCGCGCGACACTCGACCAGGCCACCGAGGACCTCGCCGCGGCCGAGACGGCCGCGGCCGCCGCCGCGGACGGCCTCGCCGGGGTGGTGGAGCGCGAGCACGCCGCCCAGACCGCGGTCGAGGCGGCCGAGGCCGCCGCCGGTGAGGCCCGGGCCGGGGTCGACCACGCGCAGGCCGAACTCGACCGCGTCCGCGCGCGGCTGCGGGAGTACGACGCGCAGGCCGCGCAGGAGGCCAAGCGCGCCGCGCGCCTGGAGGCGGGCGTCCGGGCCGCGCAAGGGGAGGCCGAACGGCTCACCAAGGCCCTCGACGCGGCCGGGGAGTCCCTCGAACGCGACACCGAGGCGGCCGAGGAGCTCGCGGTCCGGCTCGCCGAGGCGGAGGAGGCCGCCGAGGTCGCCGACGAGGCCGGGCACGACACCGAGGCCCGCGACGAGCTGAACGCCCGCTGCCAGGAGCTGCGCAGCGTGGAGATGGAGGCGCGGCTCTCGGTCCGCACCGCCGAGGAGCGCGTCCAGGCCATCTCCGGACGCGCCGACGCGCTCGAACGCGGAGCCCGCCGCGAGCGCGAGGAGCGCGCCCGCGCCGCCCACCGCCGCGCCCGCCGCGAGGAGCAGGCCAGGGTTGCCAAGGCCGTCCTGCGGGGCGCGCGGACGACGCTGGAGCGCATCGAGCACTCCCTCGCCGCCGCCGTGCGGCGCCGCGAGGCGGCCGAGCAGGCCAAGGCGGCGCGCGAGGCCGAGCTGAAGGTCGTCCGCGGGCAGGTGCGGGAGCTCTCCTCCACGCTCGAACGCCTCGTCAACGTCGTGCACGGCAACGAGGTCGCCCGCGCCGAGCAGAGGCTGCGGCTGGAGCAGTACGAGCAGCGGGCCCTGGAGGAGTTCGGCCTGGAGGTCGAGGCGCTGGTGTCGGAGTACGGGCCCGACCAGCCCGTCCCCGCCGACCCGGAGAAGGGCGAGGACGCGCCGCCCGCCCCGTACGAGCGGGCCGTCCAGGAGAAGCGCGCCAAAGTCGCCGAGCGGCAGCTCAACCAGCTCGGCAAGGTCAACCCGCTCGCCCTGGAGGAGTTCGCGGCCCTGGAGGAGCGGCACGCTTTCCTCACCTCCCAGCTGGAGGACCTGAAGAAGACGCAGCGCGAGCTGCTCGGCCTGGTCAAGGAGGTCGACGAGCGCGTCCAGCAGGTCTTCGCCGCCGCCTACGACGACACCGCCCGCGAGTTCGAGCGGATCTTCGCCCGGCTGTTCCCCGGCGGTGAGGGCAGCCTCTCGCTGACCGAGCCGGACGACATGCTCGCCACGGGCGTCGAGGTCTCGGCCCGCCCGCCCGGCAAGAAGGTCAAGCGGCTGTCGCTGCTGTCGGGCGGCGAGCGGTCCCTCGTCGCCATCGCCTTCCTCGTCGCCGTGTTCAAGGCCCGCCCGTCCCCGTTCTACGTGCTGGACGAGGTCGAGGCCGCGCTCGACGACACCAACACCCAGCGGCTCATCACGGTCTTCGAGGAGCTGCGCGAGTCGTCCCAGCTGATCGTCATCACGCATCAGAAGCGCACCATGGAGGGCGCGGACGCGCTCTACGGCGTCAGCATGCGCGGCGACGGCGTCACCCAGGTCGTCAGCCAGCGCCTGCGCGACCTCGACTGACGCGCCGACCGCGCGGGGCCGGCTACGGCGCCGCGGCGGGCGCGAAGAGGTAGCCGCGCACGGCGGTGCGGCCGCACGCGGCTTGGACCGCCTCCAGCTCGCCGCTCTCCCCGGTGTCGACGCTCACGCACATGCCGTCGCCGCGCGTCGCCTCGGGGACGATGCGGAACAGCGACCTGCCCGCCGGCGTCAGCACGAACCGCTGCCGGGGATCCTTCCCGCACCTGTTCATGTGCAGCGGGGAGCGCTCGGCGCGGGCGTCGAGCGTGACGCACCACAGCGCGTCGTCCATCGTGTAGGCCTTCAGCTGGAACGTCCCAGAAGAGGCCGGGACGGGGGCGAGCCGGATCCGCTGGAGCCGGTCCTGCGCCACGCACCTGTCCTGCGCCAGCTGCGGCTTCAGGCGGTCGTCCGGCATGATCGAAAGGCAGTTGCCGGAGCGCTCCTCGCCGGGCAGCGGCATGACCGTGTACCAGCCGGGCAGGGGCGGCACGGACTCTCCGGGAGGGGAGGGCACGGCCCCTCCCGCCGGGGGCGGCGCGGGCTCGCCGGAGGCCCCCGGCCGCGGGTGCGGCTCCGCTCCGCCGCCGAACACCCCCGGCAGCGTCGACACCACCACGCCGAGCGTGATGACGACCGGCGCGGCCACCAGCAGGGACAGCCTGCGCCGGCCGCCCGGCCCGCTTCGGGACGTCCCGTGTCGCCCGGGACGCGGCGGTGGCGCGGCGGCGGCCAGGTTCAGCTCCATCGCCGGAAGCTCGGCGGTCCACGGGTCGTCGCCCTCGGCGGGGCCGCGAACGCGGTCGTAGGCCCGCAGCCAGCGCTCGCGCTCGTCCGGGGCGAGGCCGCAGGCGGTGACGAAGGCGGCGACCAGCTCCCGGCCGGGCGGGGCGCCTGCGCCGCGGAGCGCCTCGATTCCGGACGGGTCGGCCGCACCGTCCGCGCGCATGCGCTCCTCGACCTCGGAAAGGGACAGGCCGGCCCACTGCCGCAGACCGTGCATCAGGTCGAGGAAATCGACGGGGCCGCGAGCCGCATCCGGCCGCGGGACCGCTCTCGGAGCCTGCACCGGCGTCCTCCCGGGAACACTTGTTCTCGTGGGCATCGTAGCGATCTCCCCGTTCGGAATGGCTAATGTTCCCTCTGTGGTCTTTGACCAGATCCATGGCGCCATGAGTTCGGCGCCCGTCAACTGGAGGACTCCCCGCGATGCCGCGCTCCGGTGAACCGGCTCTGCCCGCTTTGCAGCGTCCAGTGGAGAGCAGGGTCGGTGCCGCGTTCGTCCTTCTGATGCAGCTGCGCGTCCTCGTCATCGGGGTGACCGTGCTCGTGGACGGGCAGGTGCGCGGCGACCCGTGGGCGATCGGCGTGCTCGTCCTCGCGGCCGTGGTCTCCGGCGTGGTGCTGGCGGGCTGGGAGAAGGTCGTGCTGCGGCTGTTCGAGCAGCCCGCGCTGCTGGCCTTCGACGTGCTCCTGGGTTACGCCGTGCTGGCGGTGGGCGGGATCTTCGGCCCCTACTTCCTCGTGACGGTGGTGACGGCCGGTCTCGCCGGGCTGCTGTACCGGTGGCCCGTCGCCGCGCTGCTCTGCGCGCAGCAGGCCGTCCTGTACTACACGGCGCTCTACCGCAACGCGTCCTCCGAGGACGGCGCCGCCGTGTCGCTGCTCGTCACCCTGCCCGTCTTCTACGGGGTGGCGGCGCTCGTCGGCACGGTGCTGCGCCGCCTGTTCGACGAGCACGCCGCCGCCGAGGAGTCGCGCTGGCGGGCCGAGGCGGTGGCGATGGCCGCCGAGGAGCGGACCCGGCTGGCCCGCGACATGCACGACTCGCTGACCGCGACGCTCTCCGGCATCGCGCTGTCGGCCAACGGCCTGCCGGCCTGGGTCCGCAAGTCCCCCGACCGGGCCGAGGCGGAGGCGCGGCGCATCGCCGCGGCCGCCCAGGTCGCCGCCCGCGAGGCGCGCTCGCTCATCACGGAGCTGCGCGAGGACGCCGCCGGTGTCCCGCTGGGGGACGCCCTGCGGGAGCTGGCGGGGGAGTGGGAGGCGCGCACCGGCGTCCCGGTACGGGTGGACGCCGGGCCGGGCGCGGACCTCGCCGCGGCCGCGCGGCGCGAGATGGTCACGATCGCGCGGGAGGCCTTGGAGAACGTGCGGCGGCACGCGCACGCGTCCGCCGTCGAGATCGTCGCCGAGATCGTGGACGGCGAACTGGAGGTGCGGGTGCGGGACGACGGTGCGGGCATGGCCGGACGGCCGGACGATCCCCGCCGACTGGACTCGCTCGCCGAGGGCGGCCACTATGGGCTCGTCGGCATGCACGAGCGGGCCGCGCGGGCGGGCGGCCGGCTGGCGGTGCGTTCCGCCCCGGGAGGCGGCACCGAGATCGCGGCCACCATGCCTATGGCGGGTGCGGCCGCAGACGCCGAGTCCGCACGGGTCCCGCCCGGGAGCCGGTGATGGACGAGCCTGTGGGAGACGAGACCGTGCCGGACGAGCCCGGCGGCTACCGCGTCATGGTCGTGGACGACAACCCCTTCATCCGCGCGGGCCTCACCTCCGCGCTGGAGGGCACCGACGACATCGAGGTGGTGGGCGAGGCGGGCGACGGCATCGAGGCCGAGGAGATGGCGCGGCGGCTCGTGCCCGACGTGGTCCTGCTCGACGTCCGGATGCCGCGCGCCGACGGGGTGAGCGCCGCCGCCGCGCTGAGCCGGACCAGCCGCGTGATCATGCTCTCCCAGGTGGAGGAGCCCGAGGTGGTGCTGGCCGCCGTCCGCAACGGCGCCGTCGGCTACCTGGTGCACAACACCTTCACGGTGGACGAGCTCGCGGCGGCGATCCGGGACACCGTCCGGCACCGGGCCCACCCCCTCTCGCAAGCGGCCGGCGCCGCGCTCATCGACGCCGTGCGGACGCGGCCCCCCGCGGCGCGCGCGGCCGATCCCGCCGAGCAGCGTGCGCGTTTCGGCCTTTCCTCGCGCGAGGCCGAGGTCATGGATCTGATCGTGCGCGGCCATGCGAACCACGACATCGCGGCCAAGCTATTTCTGACCGAGAAGACCGTCAAGAACTACATCAACCGCATTTACGCGAAACTCGGCGCACCGAACCGGGCCACGGCCATCGTGACCTGGCTCGGGCTGCCTCCCGGGGGCTGAGCTGCGCCTCCGCGGTTGGGGTCCCCGGCCGTCACCCCTAGGGCCCTAGGGCCCTAGGGGCTCCGCCGGCGGCCGCGTAGCGTCTCCGTCGAACGGAGTCCATGAAGGGCCGCCGCGGCGTCCGATGTCATTTCACGATCTGCCAGAGCCCCTCATGGCGGCGCAAGGTGAACTCGCTCTGGAGGGTGCTCTCCGACATGGTCCCGCTCGTCCAGTGCAGGGCGGAGAAAGGGATGACCGCCTTCCCTCCCGCCAGCCGGCCGCCCCGCACGCTCACGGTCCGGAGCGCCTGCCGCTCCCGCGGCCGGAGCCAGTGCGGCGTGTTGCGCACGCCGGCGGGGCAGTCGCCGCGCAGCGCGGGGCCGCGGACGAAGGCGCCGCCCTGCGCCACGTACCGGCACACCGCCGGGTTCCCGTCGGCCTGGCCGCGCAGGAACGCCTGGAGCGCGGCCCGCGCGCCCTCGATCCCCTCCGGGGCGCCCGGGTCGGAGTTCTGCGCGGTCTCCGAGGGCGACGGGGACGGCGACCCGGCCGCTTCGCCGGCGCCGTCCCCGCCGCCGCGGCCCGCGCCTCCGGCGTTTTCGCCGCCGCAGCCCGCCGTGAGGAGCGCCGCCGCGAGTGCCGCGGCGGCGAGCGCGCCGCCGGCGGCGCGGGCATCGGAACGGTGAGTCATGACGTGCCCTCCTCGGGCCGGGGACGCCGATCCCCTGTCCGGACACCGCCTTTTCAGGGTGATCAGGCGGACAGCCGGAAGATTAACGCCTTGACCGGAGATCGGCCAGGGTTCACGCGAACGTCCGGGCAGGAAACTGGACACTTGTCCGGGCGCCTTCCGCCTTGAAGTCGTACTTTAGCGAGCGCGCCCTGAATCTATTGTGATCGGAAAAGGGATAGCTCGGTCGCGTGGGTGGGCCGAATGGGTGCCTGTCGGTAAGGCGGGCCGCCCGATGAGAAGAAGAGATCGATGGCGGGCGGGCGTTCTCGGGCGGCGCGTGCTCGCGATGTCGATTATCCGGCTGGGCCTTCCGGGCCCGATCACCGGACCCGGCGGCCCGCCGCCTCCGGTGCGGTCGGCGGGCCCGGCGGGGCGCCGAGGGCCTCGCCGAAGCCGCAGGAAATCGTCCGGCGGCGAGGTCGAGAGGCGGGCCGGGATGCCGCGGACACAGGGGCGCGCGGCACCCCGGCACCCCGGCCCCCCGAGTCCCGCGCGGCGCGAAGAGGGCCGGTTCTCCATCGGCGTGATGCGTGTCACATATTTCTTGGAACGTGACATCACCCCACCGTTCGCATTTCGGGCGGGGCGGCGGATCTCACCCCCGGTCTCTTCCCCTGCCGTATCGCCGATTGGCGGCTTCGCATCCGCGCCGGTGACGCGTAATCGGCGGGGATCTGCGTACACCGACCGTGATGACCCGGCGACGCTGGCGGGCTTGTGTGCCCCGGGCCCATCCACTACCCATATGCACTGCGGTTCTCCGGCTCCCTCATCGGACTCCCCTCGTCCGGTGCCGAGAACCGCCGGAGAGGTGCTGCTCGTGGATCCGCAGAAACTCAAAGACAATTTCGCCCTCGTCGCGGCGAACGGCCTGGACGTCGCCGAATATTTCTACGCCGACCTTTTCGCGCGGGAACCGGGGCTCAGGTCGATGTTCCCGGCGGGGATGGCCAAGCAGCACGAGGTGCTGCTGGCGGCGCTGTCCCAGATCGTCTCGACGGTGGACGACCCCGAGGCGCTCGTCCCCTTCCTCACCGACCTCGGACACCGCCACCACGGCTTCGGCGTCGTCGCCGAGCACTACGCCCCCGTCGGCGCCAGCCTGCTCGCCACCCTCGCCTACTTCAGCGGCCCGGCGTGGAGCCCCGAACTCGAGCGCGACTGGACGGCCGCCTACGGCGTCGTCGCCAAGGTCATGACGGAGGCCGCGGCGGAGCCCGTCGCCTGATCCGTGGACGCCCAGCGACTCAAGGACAGCTTCGCGCAGGTCGCCGAGCAGGGCGACGCGGTCGCGCTGTTCTTCTACTCCGACCTCTTCGTGCGCAATCCCCACCTGCGCGACATGTTCCCGATCGGGATGAGCGGCCAGCGCGACAAGCTGCTGCGCGCGCTCGGCCACATCGTCTCCCAGGTGGACGACCTGGCCAACCTCGTCCCGTTCCTGCAGCAGCTCGGCCGTGACCACCGCCGGTTCGGCATCGTCGCGGAGCACTACCCGCACGTCGGGGCCAGCCTCCTGACCACCCTGCGGCACTATTCCGGCCAGTCCTGGAGCCACGATCTGGAGAGCGACTGGAACGCCGCCTACAGCCTCGTCGCCAAGGTCATGCTTGAGGCAGCCGACGAGAACGCCCTCAGCGCGCCCGCCTGGTGGAACGGCCAGGTCGTCGCCGTCGAGCGGCGGCGCTTCGACATCAGCGTCCTGCGCGTCCAGCCCGACCGGCCCCTTCCGTACGCGCCGGGCCAGTCCGTGGCGCTGGAGGTGCCGTCCAGGCTGCGGCACTGGCGGTACTACTCGATGGCGAACGCGCCGCGCCCCGATCACACCGTCGACTTCCACGTCCGGCTGGTGGACGGCGGGCCCGTGAGCCCCGTGCTGGTGCGCGCCACCCAGACCGGCGACCGCGTCCGCATGGGAGCCCCCATCGGCACGCTCACGCTGGACGAGAGCTCCCCGCGCGACGTCCTGCTCGTCGCGGGCAGCACCGGCCTCGCGCCGCTCAAGGCGATCCTGGAGCAGCTCTCCCGCCGCGACGTCCCGCCGCGCGTGCACCTGTTCTTCGGCGCCCGCAGCCGCGACGGCCTCTACGACCTGGAGGACCTGACCAAGCTGGCGGGCGAGTTCCCGTGGCTGACCGTCGTCCCGGCCGTGTCGGACGAGCCCGGCGGGCACGGGTTCTCCTCGCTGCTCCAGTCGGGGGACGACGGCGTCGAGCACGGCAACCTGTCCGACGTGGTCGCGAGGCGCGGCCCATGGGACGGTCACGACGCCTACGTGTGCGGGCCGTCCGTCATGGTCGGGCACACCGTCGAGCAGCTGACGCGGCTCGGCGTCCCCCGTGACCGCATCCGCCTCGAAACCTTCGCCGACGCACAGAGGTGAGAGCGTTGAACTCCCCGAACCTTCCGGTCGTGTCCGAGGGCTCGCGGTTGACCCCGGGCGAGCTCCACTCGGTGGTGTTCGCCCGGGCCGCCCTCGGGCGCCGCGGTTACGACGAGGAGCAGGTCCGCAACTTCCTGCAGTACGTGGAGCGGGAACTCGTCAAGATCTTCACCGACAAGGCCGCACTCGCCGACGAGGTCAACCGGCTGCGCGCCCAGGCGTCCTCGGGCGGCCGCGGCGTGATGGCCCCCGAGGACGCCCACTTCCAGGCCGTCCGCATCCTGTCGCAGGCCCAGCAGACCGCCGACCTGTACGTGGCGGACGCCGAGCGCTACACCAGGGAGCTGGCACACGAGGCGAGGCTGCACCGGGAGGCGATCCTGTCCGACGCCAAGGGGCGCGCGGAGCAGATGCTGGAGGAGGCCCACCGCAAGGCCGCGGCCGTGGCCGATGCGGCCGTCCGCGCGGCCGAGGCGAAACCCGCGGCCGCCTCCGCGCCCGCACCCGCCGCCGGCCAGGGCGTCGCCCTTCCTGACGGGGAGCGCCTCGCCCTGGAGCGCGAGATCGCCTACCTGCGCACCTACAGCGACGTCTACCGCACCCACCTGCGCTCCTACCTGGAGGCCCTCCTGCGCAACGTGGACGAGTGGGAGTCCTCCGAGCGGGCATCCCTCCCGGGGGACAACACCTGAGCGAAGCGAACCGGGGGGTGTGGGGGGTCGTCCCCCCACGGGGATAGTGCCTGAGCGAAGCGAACCGGGGGGTGTGGGGGGTCGTGCCCCCACGGGGATAGTGCCTGAGCGAAGCGAAGCGGGAGGGTGTGGGGGGTCGTGCCCCCACGGGGATAGTGCCTGAGCGAAGCGAACCCGGGGCGGCGTCCTCCACGGGGTAGTGCCTGAGAGGTGCGAACCGGGGGTGTGGGGGTCGTCCCCACAGGGATGGGATGATCTACCGTTCCGGTCGCGGGCACCGGGGTGTCCGGCGTCCCGCGCGGTTGCGCGCCCGGCCGGGCTCGCCGCATGATCGGCGGGCCCGGCGCAGCGTGTCCGCGCGGGGGTGCTCGTCTGGAAAACTGGGGGCGTTATGGAATATGTGATCGTCATCGCCGCGCTGGCCGTGCTCGCGCTGATCATCGGCGGCGTCACGCTGCTGCGCCCGCGCCGGACCCGTCCGCCCGTGGAGCGCCCCTCGGAACGCACCGGCGGCGCCACCGCCGCCGACGTCGCGGAGGCTGGCGCCCCCACGATCGAGAAGGCGCCGCCGACCGAGGTCCCGCCGCCGCGGCCCACGGTCGAGATCGAGAAGCCGCCGCCCGGCGCGGGGCGGCTCGTGCGGCTGCGCGCGAGGCTCGCCCGCTCCCAGAACGCCTTCGGCAAGACCCTCCTGGTGCTGCTGTCGCGCGACACGCTCGACGAGGACGCCTGGGAGGAGATCGAGGACACCCTGATCGCCGCCGACATGGGCACGTCGGTGGCCCGGCAGGTCACCGACGACCTGCGGACGCGCGTCCAGGTCCTCGGCACGCGCAGCCCGGAGGAGGTCCGGGAGATGCTCAAGCAGGAGCTGATCAAGCAGATCGGCCCGGACATCGACCGCTCCCTGCACACCGAGGCCCACGGCGACCGCCCCGCCGTGCTCATGGTCGTCGGCGTGAACGGCACCGGCAAGACCACCACGTGCGGCAAGCTCGGGCGCGTCCTCGTCGGCGACGGCAACACGGTCCTGCTGGGCGCCGCCGACACCTTCCGCGCCGCCGCCGCCGACCAGCTGGAGACGTGGGGGACGCGGGTGGGCGCCCAGGTCGTCCGCAAGGACGAGGGCGCCGACCCCGCCAGCGTCGCCTTCGACGCCGTCAAGCAGGGCATCGAGACCAAGGTCAACGTGGTGATCGTCGACACGGCGGGCCGGCTGCACACCAAGACCGGGCTGATGGACGAGCTCGGCAAGGTCAAGCGGGTGGTGGAGAAGCAGGCCACGGTCGACGAGGTCCTGCTCGTCCTCGACGCGACGACCGGCCAGAACGGCATGCAGCAGGCCCGCGTCTTCGCCGAGGTCGTCAACATCACCGGCGTGGTCCTCACCAAGCTGGACGGCACCGCCAAGGGCGGCATCGTCGTCCAGGTGCAGCGCGAGCTCGGCGTCCCGGTGAAGCTGGTCGGGCTGGGGGAGGGGCCGGACGACCTCGCGCCGTTCGAGCCCGAGGCGTTCGTGGACGCGATCCTCGGCGACTGATCGGGCTCCCGGCCCGGAGCCGGCTCGGGTGTCCGATCCGGTTTTCGGCACCGGGCACGGTCCGCGAACGGCCTGATCCGGCCATGCGAACCCCTTGATCCGGCCCGAAAACCGGCTGAATACGGCATGTGAGGATTTGGAAACAGAGGTGAAACACGCCGCGGACGGTTTTCACACCGCGGAAACTTAGTGGCATACCGGGCGAAACGGCCGCGCCCGAGTCTCTGAGCATTCGAGGTTCCTGGCGAGGAGGGACACGCTCAGAGATGAAGATCGATAGCGGTAGTACCGCCTGGATGTTGACGAGCACCGCGCTCGTCCTGCTGATGACACCGGGCCTGGCCTTCTTCTACGGAGGCATGAGCCGGGCCAAGAGCGTGCTCAACATGATGATGATGAGCTTCGTCAGCATCGCCGTGGTGGGCATGGCGTGGGTCGTCTACGGCTACTCCCTGACGTTCGGCGACGGCGGGCCCCTCAGCTCGTTCATCGGCGGATTCGGCGACTGGGGCCTCGTCGGCCTGGAGAACGCGGCCACGGCCGACGACGGGACGGGCATCCCGCAGCTGGTCTTCGTGGCGTTCCAGGCGACGTTCGCCATCATCACCGTCGCGCTGATCAGCGGCGCGGTCGCGGACCGTGCCAAATTCGGGGCGTGGGTGGTGTTCAGCCTGGTCTGGGCGACGCTGGTCTACTTCCCGATCGCCCACTGGGTCTGGTGGTCCGACGGCCAGGACGGCGGCAAGTCCGGCTGGCTGTTCGACCTCGGCGCGCTCGACTTCGCGGGCGGGACGGTCGTCCACATCAACGCCGGCGTCGCGGCGCTCGCACTGGTACTGGTGCTCGGCAAGCGCAAGGGCTGGCCGAAGGAGCCGATGCGGCCGCACAACCTGCCGTTCGTCCTGCTGGGCGCCGGTCTGCTGTGGTTCGGCTGGTTCGGCTTCAACGCCGGGTCCGCGCTGTCGGCCGGCTCCACCGCGGCGGTCGCGTTCATCAACACGCTCGTCGCGACCTGCGCCGCGGCGTTCGCCTGGATCGTCGTCGAGAAACTGCGCGACGGCTCGTCCACGACCCTCGGCATCGCCTCCGGCGTGGTGGCCGGCCTGGTGGCCATCACCCCGGCCTGCGCGTTCATCACCCCGCTCGGCGCCCTCGTCCTCGGCCTGATCGCCGGCGCGGTGTGCGCGTTCGCGGTCGGCCTGAAGTACAAGCTCGGCTACGACGACTCGCTCGACGTCGTCGGCGTCCACATGGTCGGCGGCATCGTCGGCGCCCTGCTGATCGGGTTCCTGGCGACCACCGCCGTCAACGACGCCGGCGCCGACGGGCTGTTCGCGGGCGGCGGGCTCGCGCTGCTCGGCAAGCAGGCCGTCGCCGTCCTGGCGACGCTGGCCTACTCCTTCGTCGTCACCTACGTGATCGCGAAGGTGATCGACCTGGTGATGGGCTTCCGGATCAGCGAGGACGACGAGGCCGCCGGCATCGACAGCACGGCGCACGCGGAGACCGCCTACGACTTCGGCACCATCCGCGCGGGCATCGGTTCCGGGGCGACCGCGGCGGCGCCCGCCCCGCCCGCCCCGGTGAAGAAGGTGGAGGCGAAGGGATGAAGCTCATCACGGCGGTCATCAAGCCGTTCAAGCTGGACGAGGTCAAGAAGGCCCTGGAGGCCTTCGGGGTCAAGGGGATGACCGTCAGCGAGGCCAGCGGCTACGGGCGGCAGAAGGGCCACACGGAGGTCTACCGGGGCGCCGAGTACCAGGTCGACCTGGTGCCCAAGCTGCGCGTCGAGGTCCTGGTCGACGCCGAGGACGCCGACGACATCATCGACGTGATCGTCAAGGCGGCGCGCACCGACAAGATCGGCGACGGGAAGGTGTGGGCCGTGCCGGTCGACACCGTCGTCCGGGTCCGCACCGGCGAGACCGGACCGGAAGCCCTCTAGGGACCACGGTGACCCTCGCCCACCCGCCGGCCGGAGACCGGGCCCAGGGGCCCGCTCCGGCCGGCGGCGCGGCCGGCCAGGAGGCCGCCCGCGCCGCCCTGGCCACCGCCCGCGCCGCCCGCGCAGCGGCCCTGGACCGCTGGCTGGCCTCCCTCCTGGCCACCGCCCCGCCCCACACGCCTCCACCGCATGAGCCGGAGGGGGTGGCGCTCGTCGCGGTGGGCAGCCACGCGCGGCGGGAGCTGACGCCCGGCGGCGACCTCGACCTCGTCCTGCTGCACCGCGGGCTGTCCGGTGTCGCCGCGATCGCCGACCGCGTCTGGTACCCGGTGTGGGACTCCGGGCTGCGGCTCGACCACTCCGTCCGCACCGTCGCCGAGGCCCGGACCGTGGCGCGCGGCGACATGAAGGCCGCCCTCGGCCTGCTGTCGGCCCGCCGCGTCGCCGGTGACCACGCCCTGGTCGACGAGCTGCGCGCCGCGGTCCTCGCGGACTGGCGCGCCGACGCCCCCGTCCGGCTGGCCGAACTGTCGCAGATGTGCCGCGAGCGCTGGGAGGCCCAGGGTGAGCTGGCGTTCCTGCTCGAACCCGACCTGAAAGAGGCCCGCGGCGGGCTGCGGGACGTCCACGTCATGCACGCCGTCGCCGCGTCCTGGGTGGCCTCCGCCCCGGACGCCCGCGTACGCGCCGCACACGACCTGCTCCTCGACATCCGCCACGCGCTCCACGAGGTCACCGGACGCTCCACCGACCGGCTCGTCCTCCAGGAGCAGGCGGCCGTGGCGCGCACCCTCGGGCTCCTGGACGCCGACGTGCTGCAACGCTCGATCGCCGAGGCCGCCCGCACGATCACCTACGGGGCGTCCCACCTGTGGCGCCGCGTCGACAACTTCACCAGGGCCGCCCACCGGCAGCCGCCCGGCGCCCCCAAGGGGACGGGCCGGCGCGGCGTGGAGCGCAGACCGGTCGGGGACGGAGCGGTCGAGCATGAGGGCGAGGTCGTCCTCGCGCGCAACGCCGACCTGAGCGACCCGGCCCTCGTCCTGCGCGTCGCCGCGGCCGCCGCCCAGACGGGCCTGCCGCTCGGCCCCGCCACGGTCGCCCGGCTCGCCGAACGCGCCGCCCTTCCGCGCGTCCCCTGGCCCGCCGAGGCCCGCGACGCGCTCGTCTCCCTGCTCGGCGCCGGGCCCGCCGCCATCGCGGTCTGGGAGGCCCTCGACCAGGCCGGGCTGGTCGTCCGGCTGCTGCCCGACTGGGAACGCGTCCGCAACCGCCCGCAGCGCAACCCCGTCCACCGCTTCACCGTCGACCGCCACCTCGTCGAGACCGCCGCGGGCGCCGCCGCCCTGACCCGCGACGTGGCCCGTCCCGACCTGCTCCTGGTCGGGGCCCTCCTGCACGACATCGGCAAGGGCTGGCCGGGCGACCACTCCACGAGCGGAGCGGTCGTCGCCCGCGACATCGGCGCCCGCCTCGGCTTCCCGGAGGAGGACGTCCGCGTCCTGGAGACCGTCGTCCGCCACCACCTGCTGCTCCCGGAGACCGCGACCCGCCGCGACATCGACGACCCGGTGACCGTCCAGAAGGTCACCGCCGCCGTGTCCGAGGTGCCCGGCCGCGAGCGCGAGGTGCTCGACCTCCTCGCCGCCCTCGCCGTCGCCGACGGCGGCGCCACCGGGCCGGCGGCCTGGGGCGGCTGGAAGGCGGGCCTCGTCGCCGAACTCGCCCGCCGCGCCGGCGCCGCGCTCTCCGGCGGCACGCCCCCGCCCGCTCCCGCGCTCGCCTCCGACCACCTCGCCCTGGCGCGCCACGACGGCGCCGCCGTCCGGGTGGCCGGCTCCCGGATCACGATCGCCGCCCCGGACCGGCCGGGCCTGCTGTGGCGCGCCGCCGGCGTCCTCGCCCTGCACCGCCTGGCCGTGAAGACCGCGCGGGTGGTCTCCTCCCCGTCGGTCTCGGGCGAGGCCGCCCCGTCCGCCCAGACGGCGGTGCTGGACTTCACCGCCGTCCCCGAGTACGGGACGCCGCCGGATCCGGCGGGCCTGGAGGCGGACCTGCGGCGGATGCTGGCCGGGCGCCTCGACGTGGCCGAGCGGCTCGAACGGCGGGCGCGGTCGGTCCGGGTCCGGCCCGGGACCGCCGCGCCGCCGCCCCGCGTCATGATCGTGGACGACGCGTCCCGGACCGCCACCGTCGTCGAGGTCAGGGCGCACGACCGTCCCGGCCTGCTCTGGCGGGTCGGGCAGGCGCTCGGGTCTTGCGGCCTCCAGGTCCGCGCGGCCCAGGTGGACACGCTCGGCGCCGAGGCCGTGGACGTCTTCTACGTGGTGGACGCCCAGGGCCGTCCACTGGACGACTCCGGGGCGCTGGACGCCGTCCGCGACCGGGTCCTCGAAACCCTCCACTGACCGGATCAGCGGAGGGGGCGGGGCTCGCCCGGCGACCCGATACGCTGATAGGCGATCCCAGAAGCTTTCCAAGGACGGTCCAGACACGTGTTCGAGACGCTCTCCGACCGGCTGACAACGGTCTTCTCGTCGCTGCGCAGCAAGGGCCGGCTCTCCGAGGCCGACATCGACGCGACCGCGCGCGAGATCCGGATCGCCCTGCTCGAGGCCGATGTCGCACTCCCCGTGGTCAAGGCCTTCATCGCGCAGATCAAGGAGCGGGCGCGCGGCTCGGAGGTCTCGCAGGCGCTGAACCCGGCGCAGCAGGTCGTCAAGATCGTCAACGAGGAGCTCATCACCATCCTCGGCGGCGAGACCCGGCGGATCCGGCTGGCCAAGACCCCACCCACCGTGATCATGCTCGCGGGCCTCCAGGGCGCCGGCAAGACGACCCTCGCCGGCAAGCTCGCCCGCTGGCTGAAGCAGGAGGGCCACACGCCGATGCTGGTGGCGGCCGACCTCCAGCGTCCGAACGCCGTCCAGCAGCTGCAGGTCGTCGGCGAGCGGGCCGGGGTGCCGGTGTTCGCCCCCGAGCCGGGCAGCGGCGTCGGCGACCCCGTCGACGTGGCCCGCCGCTCTCTCGACCAGGCCAGGCACGCCCAGCACGACGTCGTCGTCATCGACACCGCCGGCCGCCTCGGCATCGACGCCGAGATGATGCAGCAGGCCATCGACATCCGCGACGCCGTCCACCCCGACGACATCCTGTTCGTCGTCGACGCCATGGTCGGCCAGGACGCGGTCAACACCGCCCAGGCGTTCATGGACGGCGTGGGCTTCGACGGCGTCGTCCTCACCAAGCTCGACGGCGACGCCCGCGGCGGCGCGGCGCTGTCGGTCCGGCACATCACCGGACGCCCGATCATGTTCGCCTCGACGGGCGAGAAGCTCGAGGACTTCAGCGTCTTCCACCCGGACCGCATGGCGGGCCGGATCCTCGACATGGGCGACATCCTCACCCTGATCGAGCAGGCCGAGCAGGCGTTCGACGCCGAGCAGGCCGAGAAGATGTCCACCAAGTTCGCCTCGGGCGAGGACTTCACCCTCGAGGACTTCCTCGAGCAGATGATGATGATCCGCAAGCTCGGCCCGATCGGGAACCTGCTCGGGATGATGCCCGGCATGGGCCAGGTCCGCGACCAGATCAGCCAGATCGACGACCGGGACCTGGACCGCATCGCCGCGATCATCCGCTCGATGACCCCGCAGGAGCGCGCCCAGCCGAAGATCATCAACGGCTCGCGGCGGGCCCGCATCGCCAAGGGCTCCGGCGTCGGCGTCGGCGAGGTCAGCAGCCTGGTCACCCGGTTCTTCGACGCGCAGAAGATGATGCGGCAGATGGCCGGCGGCATGGGCCTGCCCGGCATGCCCGGCGGCCGCCGCAAGGCGACCAAGGCGGCGAAGGCGGCCAAGAACAAGAAGGGCAAGCAGCGCAGCGGCGACCCCCGCAAGCGCGCCGCCGGCAAGGGGCCGCAGGAGCAGTCGCCCGCGGCCGAGGGCATGCCGAAGGGCCTCCCGCCCGGCCTCGGCGGCGGCACCCTCCCGCCGGGCCTCGGCGGCCAGCTCCCGCCCGGCTTCCAGATGCCCGACCTGAACAAGCTCCAGGGCCGCAAGAAGAAGTGACCCGCCCCGCGTCCCCCCCTCGCCATAAGGCGAGCACCGGGGACGCGGACGGACGTCCCCCGAAGCGTCAGACCACCGGCGGCGGGGGCGCGGTCGACGGATTGTGCGAGGTGTCGTACGGCTGACGGCCAGGGGGCGGGACGGCGGGGCGACACCCGGGCGTCGCGATTGCGCTTTCGCGGCGAACGTCTGGCAGAATGACAGGCTGGAAACCCGGAATCGCGAGGCGCCCTCTCTCGTCCTGCGCGACCGGAGTCCATCGGACGGCCGTGAGCCGGTGTTCCCCACCTGGCACGGGCCCGTCCATCCCGTGATGAAGTTGGAGTACACCACACCCGTGGCAGTCAAGATCAAGCTCAAGCGTCTGGGGAAGATCCGGAACCCGCAGTACCGGATCGTCGTCGCCGACGCCCGCACCAAGCGCGACGGGCGGGCCATCGAGGAGATCGGGCTCTACCAGCCCAAGCAGGAGCCCTCGCTCATCAAGATCGACTCTGAGCGTGCGCAGTACTGGCTCGGTGTCGGCGCGCAGCCGACCGAGCCCGTCCTCAACCTGCTGAAGATCACCGGCGACTGGCAGAAGTTCAAGGGCGAGCCGGGTGCCGAGGGCACCCTCAAGGTCGCCGAGCCCAAGGCCGACCGCAAGGCCGCGTTCGAGGCCGCCGTCAAGGAGTCGCTGGGCGACGACGAGGCCGCCGGCACCGCGACCCGGGGCAAGAAGAAGGCCGAGCCGAAGAAGTCGGAGGCGAAGGCCACCGAGACCGACGAAGCCAAGAGCGAGGGCTGACGTGCTCGAAGAAGCGCTCGAGCACCTGGTCCGCGGGATCGTGGAGAACCCGGACGACGTCCGGGTCCGCGCCCGCCGGATCAGGGGCGGCCGGGTCCTCGAGGTGCGCGTGCACCCCGAGGACCTCGGGAAGGTCATCGGCCGCAGCGGTCGCACCGCCAAGGCCCTCCGCACGGTGATCAGCGCCCTCTCCGGAGGCCGCTACGTGCGTGTCGACCTGCTCGACGTCAACGAGGTCCGCTGAGTGGCGTCCCGATGAGCGAACCGCTCGTGGTGGGACGGATCGGACGGCCCCACGGGGTCCGGGGCGAGGTCGCCGTCGACGTTCGCACGGACGAGCCGGAGTCCCGGTTCGCCCCGGGCACGGCGATCGCCACCGACCCCGTCGCCGCCGGTCCGCTCACCATCGAGCGGAAACGCTGGCATTCGGGACGCCTGCTCGTGCGCTTCGCCGGGATCGGCGACCGCGACGCCGCGGAGGAACTGCGCGGTACGTGGCTCGTCGTCGATCCCGGTGACATCTCCCCGTCCGCCGATCCGGACGACTTCCACGACCAGGAGCTCCTCGGGCTCGCCGTGTTCACCGCGGACGGGGCCGAGGTCGGCCAGGTCGCGGACGTCCTGCACCACGGCCAGGACCTCCTTGTCGTGCGCGGGGCCGGAGGCGAGAAGCTGGTCCCCTTCGTGGCCGCGCTCGTCCCCGAGGTGGACGTTCCCGGGGGGCGGCTCGTCATCGACCCGCCCCCCGGCCTGCTCGACGAATCATGAGACTCGACATAGTCACGATCTTCCCCGAGTACTTCGCCCCCCTGGACATCTCCCTCCTGGGCAAGGCTCGGCGCACCGGACTCCTGGACGTCCGCGTCCACGACCTGCGCGACTGGACCCACGACCGTCACCGCACCGTCGACGACACCCCCTACGGCGGCGGTCCCGGCATGGTCATGAAACCCGACCCCTGGGGCGAGGCCCTCGACGCCCTGGTCCCCAGGTCCGACAACCCCACCCCCTCCAGCGGCCCCCCGTCCGACGACAGCGCGTCGACCGACAAGACGCCTCCCGGTGGTGCGCCTCCCGGCGGCGGTGCGTCGGCCAGCGAGACGTTCACCGGTGGTGTGTCGCCTGGTGGGGCGGTTTCCGGCAGGGGTGCGCCTCCCAGCAGCGGTGCGTCGGCCAGCGAGATGTTCACCGGCGGTGTGTCGCCTGGTGGGGCGGTTTCCGGCAGGGGTGCGCCTCCCGGCGGCGGTGGGTCGCCCGGCGATGGTGCGTCGGCCGGGGAGATGGCGTCCGGGCGGGTGCCGCGGCTGATCATTCCGACGCCCAGCGGGCGGCCGTTCACGCAGGCGGACGCGGTGCGGTACGCGGCCGAGCCGTGGCTGGTCTTCGCCTGCGGACGCTACGAGGGGATCGACTCCCGCGTCGCCGAAGAGGCCCGCACCCGGATGCCCGTGGACGAGGTCAGCCTGGGCGACTTCGTCCTGGCCGGCGGGGAGGTCGCCGTCCTCGTCATGGTGGAGGCGATCGGCCGCCTCCTGCCCGGCGTCCTCGGCAACGCCGACTCCGTCACCGACGACTCCTTCGCCCCCGGCGCCATGGAGTCGCTCCTGGAAGGCCCCGTCTACACCAAGCCCCCCGTGTGGCGTGAGCGGCCTGTTCCGGACATCCTCCTCTCGGGCCACCACGGCGCGATCGCCCGCTGGCGGCGCGACGAGGCGCTGCGGCGGACGGTCCGCCACCGCCCCGAACTGCTCTCCCGTCTGGCGCCGGAGGTCCTCGACGAGCACGACCGCGCCGTCCTGCGCGAGGCCGGTTTTCCGGTTGACGGCGAAGATATGGCAGACTGAGGCGTCCGTGCGTCCAGACCGCACGGCACCCGAAGACCACTCTCCGCGGCGCGACGCCCCCACGAAGGACCCACCGGGGCCTCTCGACGCCCGCGTTCGACCATGAGGAACCGCTGCGATGCACACCCTGATCCAGGAGATCGAGAAGGCCGCGATGCGTGCCGACGTCCCGGACTTCCGTCCGGGCGACACGCTGAAGGTGCACGTGCGTGTCACCGAGGGCAACCGGAGCCGTATCCAGGTCTTCCAGGGCGTGGTGATCCGGCGGCAGGGCGGCGGCGCCCGCGAGACCTTCACCGTCCGGAAGGTCAGCTACAGCGTCGGCGTCGAGCGGACCTTCCCGCTCAACAGCCCCTCCATCGACAAGATCGAGATCGTCACCCGCGGCGACGTCCGCCGCGCCAAGCTCTACTACCTGCGCAACCTGCGCGGCAAGGCCGCGCGCATCAAGGAGAAGCGCGAGCACTGAGCCGATGCACCACGACGCCCCGGGAACCCGCCACGGTGCCCGGGGCGTTGCCCGTTCTGGACCTAGTTGATCGACTTGGCCGTCGGCGACACGCCCGCGCGCAGCGACCCATGGGCCCCGCGCCGCTAGGCTTTCGCTTTGATGACTGACGAGGACGATCGGAGAGACGTGCGATCCGAAGCCGAGGGCGCGGCGCCCGAAGAGAAGGAGCCCGTCGACTCGGCCGATGAGACGGCCGACGGCCCCGAAGACGACGGCAAGCGCAAGAAGAAGCAGGGCTCCTTCTGGAAAGAGCTTCCCGTCCTCATCGTGGTCGCCGTCGTGCTGGCCCTTGTCATCAAGGCGTTCGCGGTCCAGGCGTTCTACATCCCGTCCGGCTCCATGGAGAACACCCTCCAGGTCGGCGACCGCGTCCTCGTGAACAAGATCGTCTACCACACGCGGGACATCGCCCGCGGTGACGTCATCGTCTTCAACGGCCTCGACTCCTGGGACCCCGAGGTCCAGGTCAACGAGCCCAGCAACCCCGTCTCCAAGGCGCTGCGCGCCGTCGGCACCGCCTTCGGCGTCGCGCCCAACGAGAAGGACTACATCAAGCGCGTCATCGGCATCCCCGGCGACCACATCAAGTGCTGCGACGCCAAGGGCCGCGTCACCGTCAACGGCGTCCCCCTGGAAGAGAAGTCCTACCTCTTCACCGATCCGATCACCCACGAGCAGAACAAGCCCTCCAACGACCCCTTCGACGTCACCGTGAAGCCGGGTCAGCTCTGGGTGATGGGCGACCACCGGGAACTGTCCTACGACTCCCGCTCCCACCGCGGCGACCCCGGCGGCGGCACCATCCCGGTCGACCGCGTCATCGGCCGCGCCTTCGTCATCGTCTGGCCTCTGGACCGCCTCGGCACCCTGCCGATCCCGAACACCTTCAAGCAGCCCGGCCTGGAGAAGACCGGCGCCGCCGCCGCCCTCCCCGCCGCTCCGTACGCCTTGGGCATCCTCTGCACCCTGCCCCTCGCCTACCTCAGACGCCGCCGCCACCAAAGACCCTGACCCCTGCAGGGCGGCCCCCCGAAACTCCAGCACCCCGCAGGCCCGGACCCACCAACACCGGCCACGCACCCACAAGCGGCTGGGGCAGCTCGGCCAACAGAGGGCGACACGCGCCCAGAGAAGCGTCCCCCGTTCCCCAACCGCCCTTCGGCAAGGGAAGGCGCCCGAACACGCCCGGCCGCAGAGAGCGTGCCCCGCAGGCCAGGCGGTGACCGGTCCTCCGGTCGCCCTCCGGCAGGGCCAGGCGCCCGAACCCCGCCGGCCGCAGAGAGCGTGCCCCGCAGGCCAGGCGGTCAGGAGCGGGCCTCCTCCAGGAGCGGTTACTCGTGGGCGTCGGCTACGGCCACAGCGGTGGCCATGTTGCGTCGGCCGCCTGGACAGCGTCGGGTCGAACGGCCTCGGCGGTGGCTGGGAGTGATCGGGAGCCCCGTTCACTCCGGTTCCCGGTACCACGAGCCTTCTGGGACGTCGCATCCGGCGGCAGTGCCATGTGAGCGTCAGTCGGACTGCAAACTCTGGCCAATTCGTATCTGTTGAGTCCGCGCCGCCTCGGACGTCCCTTGGGAAGCCACCCCGACGCCAGCGCGAACTTCATCCGCGCCTTGGGTGCCCTGGACTTCGGGGAAGGGCTTAGGGGCCCTCGGGCTCGAACGCCTTGAATGCCTCGGCCCGGCTCTACCTGGCCCCGCCGTGACGTCTTCACCGGCGTCGTCAAGGTCTGCACCGGCGGGAGCGGGCCTCCGGTGGCCGCCCGTTTAGAAATCTGACTGCTCCATGGCCAGGGGCGGCTTGCGTCGCTGTGAGGGGGCTGGGAGGTCGGATCGTCGCCGGCCGAACACGTCTGGCTCGGTCTGCGGCGCGGCGGGCCAGGCGCTGATGAATGTTCCCAGGACGGGTGCCGACGGCGCTGCCGCCGTTCCAGGACAACGCCGCCAAATGACCGGCGCGGGGGGCATCGGGGACGCACTCTGCCCTTTGGTCGGCGAGAAGGTGTGCGATGGCCGCCCTCTGGCCTGGGTGGTTTTCGGTGTGGTGGGGCATACGTGGGTAAGGGCGGCGTTCGGGGAGCGGTCGGGGGTTGCTGGGACGTACGCTGCGGAGCATGAACGGTCGTCCACTCCGTTTCACGCCGCGCCGGGACGCAGGGCTGTTCGCATACGAGCGGGCTCTCGGTCACGCCGGTTTCAGCCCCGTCGCCGGCGTCGACGAGGCAGGGCGGGGAGCGTGTGCGGGGCCGATGGTCGTCGCCGCGGTGATCCTCCAGGGCGGACGGGGCAGGATCGAAGGCCTCACGGATTCCAAGCTGCTCACCCCCGCGCGCCGGGAACGGCTGTACGGGGAGATCACCGAGCGCGCCTACGCGTGGAGCGCCGTGGTCATCCCGTGCCACGACATCGACCGGATCGGGCTGCACCGGTGCAACGTCACCGGGATGAGGCGGGCCCTGGCCGCTCTCGACAAGCGCCCCGCATATGTGATCAGCGACGGGTTCCCGGTGCCGGGGCTGGACGTCCCCGGCCTCCCGATGATCAAGGGTGACCAGGTCGCGGCCTGCGTCGCGGCGGCGTCCATCGTCGCGAAGGTCACCAGGGACCGGATCATGGTGGATCTCCATGAGAGGTATCCCGAGTACGGCTTCGACGTCCACAAGGGCTATGTGACCCGCGCGCACGGCAAGGCGCTCGCCGCGCACGGCCCGTGTCCTGAGCATCGGTTCTCCTACGTCAATGTCGGGCGTGCCTTGCGCGACAATGGAGATGTGGTCCTAGAGGAGGAGACCGAGGGGGATCTCCCCGACGAGGACCGCACGGAAGGGGCACGAGCGTGAGCGCGGAGGATCTCGAGAAGTACGAGACGGAGATGGAGCTCCAGCTCTATCGCGAGTACCGCGACGTCCTCGGGCTGTTCACCTACGTCGTCGAGACCGAGCGCAGGTTCTACCTCACGAACTCGGTCGACCTCCAGGTGCGCAGCGTCGACAACGGCGAAGTCTTCTTCGAGGTCACCATGCAGGACGCGTGGGTCTGGGACATGTACCGCCCCGCCCGCTTCGTCAAGAACGTGCGGGTCGTCACGTTCAAGGACGTCAACGTCGAGGAACTGGCGAAGAGCGACTTCGAACTCCCCGCCGACCAGTAGGACGAGGCCGGGCAGTGCTCGACTGGCCCCCGTCTCGTCGCGCCTGGGGCACAGCGACCGTGCCCTCCAGCGTCATGCTCGCCGACCGCTCTGCCAGGGGCCACCCGCAGGCCCCATCTGACCTCGCCTATGACGCGGAGGCGGCCGTCCTCTCGTCGGGCCGGGGCGCAGCCGCGTCGGGTTCCTCGGCCGCGCTTCCCACAGGAGCGCTGCCAGGGTCCGGTCGTTCTGGGATTGATCGCCGCGATTCATCAGAGCTCTTAGGGGTGGTCGTTGTCGGCGTCGGCATGTGGGGTTGGGCAGTGGGCGCGTCCCCCTTCCTTTTGCGCCGCAGGTGCGCTGTCCGAGGTGATGTGTGGGGGATCGCTGCGGTCGTGGGGCTCATGGCGTTAGTCGGTGTCGGTGTCGGTGTCGGTGTGTGTGAGTGGGCGGTGGGGAGCTGGGCAGGGTGATCGCTACGGTCATCCGGGCCCCCGGGATTGGTCGGTGCCTGCGTTCGCGCGGTCGGGAGCGGGTGGGCTGTTCGACCTGCCGGACTTCGTCAGGCGCCAGCCTGAGGACGTGCGCTCTACGAAGCCACCTGCGGCCAGCAGGCCGAGCTTGGCGTTGACGGTGTTCAAGCCCACGCCCGCCTTGACGGCCAGCTGGGCGGGCCCGGTGGTGCCACGCGCCGGGAACGCCTCCAGAACGGAACGGGTGACCGGTTCCAGGCGGTCGCGGGGCAGGACGGGAGTGGCGGGCGGCGGGGCCAGGTCGGCGCCGATGCGGCCGACGGCCTCGATGATCTCTTCGGGGCGGGTGACCAGGGTGGTCCCCTCCTCCCGCAGGAGGCGGTGGCAGCCGATCGAGGAGCGGGAGGTGATCGGACCCGGCACGGCCATGACCACGCGGCCGAGCTTGACCGCCCAGCCGGCGGTGTTGAGGGCGCCGCTGCGCGCCTCCGCCTCGACGATGACCGTGCCGCGGGAGAGGGCGGCGATCACCCGGTTGCGGACGAGGAAGCGCAGGCGGTGCGGGTGCGTGCCCGGAGGCGACTCGCTCACCAGGAGCGTCCGCCGCGCCATCTCGGCGAAGAGCCCCTCGTTGGACGCCGGGTAGGGGACGTCCACACCGTTCGCCAGGACCGCGACGGTCGGGCCGTCGGCGGCCAGGGAACCGCGGTGGGCCGCCGCGTCGATGCCGAGGGCACCGCCGGAGACCACCGTCCAGCCCCGGTCGGCGAGCTCGGACGCGAACTCTGCGGCGGCGCGCAGGCCGTACGGGGACGCGGCGCGGGAACCGACGATGGCGACCGAACGCAGGCAGCTGTAGCGCAGGTCGCCGGGGCCGCGCAGCCACAGGGCGTACGGGCGCCCTGTGCCGAGGTCGTCGAGGGTCGTCGGCCATTCGGGATCTCCCGGGCAGATGAGGCGGCCGCGGAAACGGGCGCACACGGCCATGTCCTGGTCGGGTTCGGCGGCGATGAGCCGGATCCGCCAAGTGTCGAGACGCCGTGCCTCCTGGGGCGTGGCCGCCAGGCCGTTGGGCAGGCGGGTGGTCCGGATGGCCTCCAGCGCGCCTTCGGGGCCGCAGTGGTCGATCATGCGGTTGAGAAAGGCGTCGCCGGGTTCGGCGACCGCGGTCAGGGTGGCGCGGGCGGTTCGCTCGTCGCTCATTGGCGCCCCGCTGACCAGAGGGTGAGCGCGCCGCCGACATCGTCGGGTGCGGGCTCGTCATGACCCGCGAGGTCGGCGATCGTCCAGGCCACCCGCAGGACACGGTCGAGACCGCGCGCGCTGAGCGTCCCCCTATGCAAGGCCTCGTCGACGCCGTGCATCGCGTCCTGGGACGGGGTGAAGCGCCGGCGCAGCTCCGGCCCGGGGACCTCGGAGTTGGACCGCCACGGGGTGCCGGACAACCGCCTCAACGTTCTTTCGCGGGCCGACATGACCCGATCGGCCACCACCTTGCTCGACTCGGCGAACTCCAGGTCGTAGCGGAGTTCGGCGCGGCTGGCCGGGGTGAGCTCCAGCTTGAGGTCGACGCGATCGAGGAGGGGACCGGACAACCGGCTGGCGTACTTGCGGCGGACGCCCGGGGCGCAGGAGCAGTCGATCTGCTTCGCCGCGGCGCACGGGCACGGGTTCGCCGCGAGGACGAGAGTGAACCGCGCCGGGAAGTGCGCCATGCCCTCGATGCGGCTGATCCGCACTTCGCCCTCCTCCAGCGGCTGCCGAAGGGCGTCGAGCGTCCCGGCCATGAACTCGGGGGCCTCGTCCAGGAACAGGATCCCGCGGTGAGCGAGGGAGACCGCGCCCGGTTGGAGCACGCGTCCGGAACCGCCGCCGACCATCGAGGCGCGGGAGGCGGTGTGGTGCGGCGCGTAGAACGGCGGCTGCGTGATCAGCGGCTGGCCCGGCCGGAGGGTCCCGGCGACGGAGTGGATGGCGGTGACCTCCAGGGCGACCTCCGGTTCGAGGGGCGGCATCAGCGTCGGGAGCCGTTCCGCGAGCATGGTCTTCCCGCAGCCCGGAGGGCCCGCGAAGAACAGGTGGTGCCCTCCCGCGGCGCTGATCTCCAGGGCGCGTCGGGCCTCGGCCTGGCCCCGTACGTCGGCGAGGTCGAGGTCGGGGGCGATCTCCTGCTGCCGCAGGGCGAGCCCGTTCGGGGGCGAGGCGGTGGCCTCCTGGTCCTCGTCCTCCTCGATGGGCGGTGGCTCGTCGCGCAGCAGGCACAGGAGCCCGCGAAGGGTGCCCGCCGACACGACCTTCATGTCCGGGACGAGTTCGGCCTCCGCGGCGTTGGCGCGCGGGATCACGACCGTGCGGCACCCCCGGTTGGCGGCTGCCAGCACCGCGGGTAGTACGCCCTGAATGGGGCGGATGCGCCCGTCCAGGCCCAGCTCGCCGATCAGCACCAGGTCGGCGCAACCGCGCGGCGGGACGACCTCCGCCGCCCCGAGCAGGGCAATCGCTATGGCCAGATCGAAGGCCGATCCCTTCTTCGGCATGCTCGCCGGGAACAACGAGACCGTGACGTGGCGGTTCGGCCAGTCCTCGCCGGAGTTGAAGATCGCGGCCCGGACGCGGTCACGGGCCTCGCTGAGGGCGGTGTCGGGGAGGCCGACGAGGTGCAGCCCGGGCACTCCGCTGGTAATGGCCGCCTCTACGTCTACGACGAATCCGTCCACACCGACCAGGGAGACCGAACGCGTCTTCGCCAGCGTCATTCAGCACACCTCCCGGAGATGATCGATCGAGAAGGCGTCGCCGTCGCCGATCAGGCCGAGCACGTCGACCCGCATCGAAGTGCCGCCGACGCCGTGCGCGGCGGCCCACCGCCATGCCAGCCGCCGTAAGCGGGCGGCCTTGTCGGCGGTGATCGCGTCGAGCGGATCACCGAAGCGGTTGGATCGGCGGGTCTTCACCTCGCACGCGATGTGCCCCCGTCCGTCGTGGGCGACGATGTCGAGTTCGCCCTCCTGGCAGCGCCAGTTGCGGTCGAGGATCGTCCAGCCGAGCCCGGCCAGGTACTCGGCGGCGGCGTCCTCGCCGCGGCGTCCGAGATCGATGTGGGTGTTCATGGGGCTCACCTCCGGCCTTCGACGGTGCCGGAGTGCGGCGGAGAGTAGTCGCAGAACGACGTTCTGTGGATAACGCTCTGAGGGGGCTGCCGGTCGACCCGAAGAACATCGCCCGCGCCTACCAGGCGATCCTCGCCCCATTCCGGGTGATTCGCTCGAAACCGGGGTTCGGTGCTTGCTTCGGTCGTGGCCTTGGCCCAGCGTGGCGCGTGTGACCAACGCGCTGGAGGACGCCGTCGACGAGTTCGGGCGCCATCTGCGCGCCGAACGGGACGTCTCGCCCCATACTCTGCGGGCCTATCTCGGTGACCTGGCCGACCTCTGCGCCTACGCCGCCCTCGCCGGTCTCACCGAGCCCGCGGAACTGGACATCACGGTGCTGCGGGCATGGCTCGCCCGGCAACACGCCCTCGGCCGTTCCCGGGCGACCCTGGCCCGCCGCACGGCGGCGGTCCGCGCGTTCACCCGCCACCTCCACCGGCGGGGGCTCCTTGAAGACGATCCCGGTCTGCTGCTCGGCACGCCCAAACGGCTGCGTGATCTGCCGACGGTGCTCACGCAGGACGATGCGGCGCATCTCCTCGACACCGTGGACCCTGAAGGCCCCCTGGGACTCCGCGACCTGGCCGTCCTGGAGGTCCTCTACGGGACGGGCGTTCGCGTGAGCGAACTGTGCGGGCTCGACATAGACGACTTGGACACCGGACGTGGAACCGTACGAGTCCTGGGGAAGGGCGGGCGTGAGCGCACGGTCCCGCTAGGGGAGCCGGCTTCCCGCGCCGTCCAGGATTGGCTGCGCGCCGGACGTCCCGCCCTCGCGACCGAGAGCAGCGGCCCCGCCCTCTTCCTTGGTGCGCGCGGAGGCCGCCTGCATCCCACGAGCGCGCGTCGGATCGTCCACGCGCGGATCTCGGAGGTCGGGCAGATTCCGGACATCGGCCCGCACGGCCTCCGCCACTCCGCCGCCACCCACCTCCTGGAAGGCGGCGCCGATCTCCGGAGCGTCCAGGAGATCCTCGGGCACGCCTCTCTGCAGACGACCCAGATCTACACGCACGTGTCAGCCGAACGCCTGAGACAAGTCCACCGCCAAGCCCACCCCCGTGGAACCCGCTCCGACTAGCGCCCTAGAAGCAGGCCCAGAAGGTCCAGCAGATCCGGGCGAGGTCCGATGGTGTCTTGGATCCCGCTGGGGTCGCCGATGCAGGCGGTTGGTGTCCTCCGCTTCCCTCCAAGCGCACGAGCGGCTGGTTGTGGCCGCTCGCGGGGTGCGGAGTGGGGCTGCCGCCCGGCTTGTGGAGCCGGGCGGCAGGAGTGGGGGACGGGTCAGGGGGCGCGGCGTAGGCGGCGTTCCTGGGAGAGGTTGATGACGCCCGGAGGCTGACGGCGGCGACGGTGCAGGCGGAAGCGGATGCGGGTTCGACGCCATAGGAAGGCCAGGGCGAAGGACAGGACCATCCCCGTGAGCGCGCCGCCTGTGGCCGTGGCGGCGTCCCGCAAGGCCATCCTCGGCTGCGCGGAGGGCGGATCTGGGGGTCGGGGGACCGCCGACGGTGAGGGCTGCCGCCAGAGGGGCAGGAGGCGGACCTGGTGCTGGACGAGGTTGAGCGGGTTCAGGTAGAGGGCGCCGCGGCGCAGGCCCCAGTGCAGGCACGCCATGGGGCAGTGGAGTAACCCGTGCTGCAGGACGCCGATGCGCGTGCCGGACGTCACGCGTCGGCCCACGTGGACGCTCGGCCGGACGGGCAGGTAAGTGGTCCGCAGGGCGCCGTGGTCGATCGCCACGACGCCCCGTCCGGCCAGATCGTCGGCGTAGGCGACACGGCCCGGCCCGGCGGCGTAGACGGCCTGCCCGGGGCCGGCCGCGAGGTCGACGCCGCGGTGGCCCGCGGCCCACGGGACGGGCGGCGGCGAGAATCCCCGGACCACCCGGGGCGCGGGCGGCCCTAACGGCCAGCGCCAGGCTTGCGGGCCGGGAGACCCGATGGCGATCATGCACGTCAGGAGCAGCGAGAACACGGTCATGCACCGAACCCTGCCGTCCGCGGGGCACCGCGTCGACGGTGTTCGCGAACTGTGGATAACCGCTCGGATCGATGGGGCCCGGACACTTTCGCGCCCTGATAATCTGTAGGGGTGTCCGAAAGGACATCGGTCAGGGCCAGGCCGTCGTCGTCCCGCTCTCGCGGGCAGGCGAGAAGCCGCTCTCGGAGCGGACGGGACCCAGACCCGGAGACGGGTCACAGCCGCCTGGAGGTATCCCGGCGGCTGATTTCACGCGTCCGCATGCCACCGCAATCCTGGTGGGGCGCAGTCCCTCGGTCCGTCGCCTCGGCGACGGTGGGGCAGCACCCGGGCGCAGGCAGACAACCAAATGCGGCCCGGCAGGGCCAGAGAAGGAGAACACGGGCAATGGCACCCGTCGTCACCATGCGGCAGCTCCTCGAGAGCGGCGTCCACTTCGGCCACCAGACCCGCCGGTGGAACCCGAAGATGAAGCGCTTCATCCTCACCGAGCGCAACGGCATCTACATCATCGACCTGCAGCAGTCGCTGTCCTACATCGACCGCGCGTTCGAGTTCGTCAAGGCCACCGTGGCCCACGGCGGCACGATCCTGTTCGTCGGCACCAAGAAGCAGGCCCAGGAGTCCATCGCCGAGCAGGCCACCCGGGTCGGCATGCCCTACGTCAACCAGCGCTGGCTGGGCGGCATGCTCACGAACTTCTCCACCGTCCACAAGCGGCTCACCCGGCTCAAGGAGCTGGAGGAGATCAACTACGACGACGTGGCCGGCTCCGGCATGACCAAGAAGGAGCTCCTCGGCCTGCGCCGCGAGAAGGACAAGCTGGAGCGCACCCTCGGCGGTATCCGCGACATGGCGAAGGTTCCGAGCGCCATCTGGATCGTGGACACCAAGAAGGAGCACATCGCGGTCAACGAGGCCAAGAAGCTCGGCATCCCGGTCGTGGCCATCCTCGACACCAACTGCGACCCCGACGAGGTCGACTACCCGGTCCCGGGCAACGACGACGCCATCCGCAGCGTCAGCCTGCTGACCCGCGTCGTGGCCGACTCCGTCGCGGACGGCCTCATCGCCCGCGCGGGCGCCGCGTCCGGTGGCGACGAGAAGCCCGCCGAGGGCGCCGCGGCCGCCGGCAGCGAGCCCCTGGCCGAGTGGGAGCGCGACCTGCTGAAGCCCGGCGAGGCCGACGGCGCCGCGCAGGCGCCCGCCGAGGCCCCGGCCGAGGCTCCGGCTGAGGCTCCGGCCGAGGCGTCGGCCGAGACTCCGGCTGAGGCGCCCGCCGAGTCCCCGGCCGAGACGCCCGCTGAGGCCCCGGCCGAGGCCCCGGCCGAGGCGGCCGCGAGCGCCGAGGCCGCCCCGGCCGAGGAGGCCCCGAAGGCCGCCGAGGACGAGCAGGCTTGATCCCGCGGTCCCGGCGGCACCCGCGCGGGTGCCGCCGGGACCGTCGCGGGTCACACGACCAACGACGAGAGAAGCGAAGAGAGCGATGGCCAACTTCACCGCCGCTGACGTCAAGCGGCTGCGCGACCTGACCGGCTCCGGCATGATGGCCGTGAAGAACGCCCTCACCGAGGCCGACGGCGACTTCGAGAAGGCGACCGAACTGCTGCGCCTCAAGGGCGCCAAGGACGTCGGCAAGCGCGCCGAGCGCACCGCCGCCAACGGCTTGGTCGCCGAGCACTTTGCGGGCTCCGGTGACGGGGCGCTCCTGGAGCTCAACTGCGAGACCGACTTCGTCGCCAAGAACGCGCAGTTCATCGAGCTCGCCCAGCGCCTGGTCGAGTTCGCCGCCGGCAGCGGCGCCGCCGACGCCGACGCCGTGCTGGCCGCCGAGATCGAGCCGGGCAAGACCGTCCGGGCCCTGATCGAGGAGAACAGCGCCAAGATCGGCGAGAAGCTGGAGCTGCGCCGCTTCGCCCACTTCCAGGGCGCCTATGTGGCCAGCTACCTGCACAAGTCCGACCCGTCCCTGCCGCCGACCACCGGCGTGCTGGTCGAGCTGGACACCGAGAACGCCGAGGTCGCCAAGGACGTCGCCCAGCAGATCGCGGCGATGGCCCCCAAGTACCTCACCCGCGAGGAGATCCCCGCCGAGGCGATCGAGAAGGAGCGGGCGCTCGCCGAGCAGCTCACCCGCGACGAGGGCAAGCCCGAGCAGGCCATCCCGAAGATCGTCGAGGGCCGGGTGAACGCCTACTTCCGCGACTTCGTGCTCGTGGAGCAGGCGTTCGTGAAGGACAACAAGAAGACGATCGCGAAGGTCCTCGACGAGGCCGGCGTGAAGGTCGTCCGCTTCGCCCGGTTCAAGGTCGGGCAGGCATAAGGGCACTCTGGAGACGAGTACCCCGAAAGACGCAGCGATGCAACGAGGAGGCCGCCGACGTGCCGGACAAGACGACCAGTAGCGCGACGGCGGCCTCGTCGTCCCGCCAGCACGCGCCCCGCGCGGGCTGGAAGAGGGTGCTGCTGAAGCTCTCGGGCGAGGCCTTCGCCGGACGCGACCCGCTCGGCATCGACCCGGAGGTCGTCCAGCACGTCGCCGAGGCGATCGCCGAAGCCGTCCGGGACGGCGTGCAGGTGGCGGTCGTGTGCGGCGGCGGCAACATGTTCCGCGGCGCCGTCATGGCCGAGCGCGGCATGGACCGCGGCCGCGCCGACTACATGGGGATGATCGGCACCGTCATCAACTGCCTGGCCCTGCAGGACTTCCTGGAGAAGCTGGGGCTCGACACGCGCGTGCAGACGGCCATCACCATGAGCCAGGTGGCCGAGCCCTACATCCCGCGCCGCGCCATGCGGCACCTGGAGAAGGGCCGCGTGGTCATCTTCGGTGCCGGTCTCGGCCAGCCCTTCTTCTCCACCGACACCACCGCCGCGCAGCGCGCGCTGGAGATCGGTGCGGAGGCGGTGCTGAAGGCGACGCAAGTGGACGGCGTCTACGATGCCGACCCCCGAAAGAATCCAGACGCGGTCAAGTTCGACCGTTTGGAATACGGTGAAGTTCTACAGCGGGGCCTGAAGGTCATGGACGCCACGGCCATCAGCCTCTGCATGGACAACGCGCTCCCCATCGTGGTCTTCGACCTCATGGGGCAGGGCAACATCGTCCGGGCCGTCCGGGGTGAGAAGATCGGCACGCTGGTCAGCCCGGCGGAGGGCTGACCGCAGCCCACGTCCGCGCCGGACGCGGCGCGGAACCGCAGGACCAGGGCCGACCAGATGACACGGGAGTCACAGTGATCGACGAGACCCTCCTCGAAGCCGAGGAGAAGATGGAGAAGGCGGTCGCGGTCGCCAAGGAGGACTTCCAGGCCATCCGCACCGGCCGCGTCACCCCCGCGATGTTCAACAAGATCACCGCCGAGTACTACGGGACGCCGACGCCGATCAACCAGCTCGCGTCGTTCACGCTGCCCGAGCCGCGCATGGTCATCGTCCAGGTCTTCGACAAGTCGTCCATGCAGGCGGTGGAGAAGGCCATCCGGGACAGCGACCTCGGCGTGAACCCCACCAACGACGGCAACGTCATCCGGGTCGTGTTCCCCGACCTGTCGGAGGAGCGCCGCAGGGAGTTCATCAAGGTCGCCGGCACCAAGGCGGAGGAGAGCCGGGTCTCCATCCGCAACATCCGCCGCCGTGCCAAGGACGCCCTCGACAAGCTCGCCAAGGACGGTGAGGTCGGCGAGGACGAGGTCAGGCGTGCCGAGAAGGAACTCGACGACACGACGCACCGCTACGTGGCGCAGATCGACGAGATGCTCGAGCACAAGAAGGCCGAACTGCTCGAAGTCTGATGGAACTCGACGACGCCGGGGAGCCCTCGGGCTCCCCGGACGAGCCGGAGGTCGACATGTCCGGCCCACCCCCCGGAGAAGCACTGGACTCGCCCCCCGGGCAGGGACCGGACGGCTCCGGCGACCCCGCGCCTCCCGGCGACCCGGCGCCCGGCGGCGAGTCGACGCCGCCTGGCGGCGTGACGTCCGCGGGGAAGCGTGAAAGCAGGACAGGGCGGAACCTTCCGCTCGCCATAGGCGTGGGCCTCGCACTCGGCGCCCTCGTCCTGCTCTCGCTCTACACGGTCAAGGAGATCTTCCTTGGCGTGATGGTCGTGTTCCTGTTCCTCGGCATGCGGGAAGTGACCGAGGCGTTCAAGAGCCGCGACATCCGCGTCCCGTTCATCCCCGTCGCGACCGGCATGGTCGGCACGCCCGTCGTCGCCTACGTGTGGGGCGCCACGGCGACCGTCGCGGCGGTTTCGCTGACGGTCCTGGCACTGCTGATGACGCGCATGACCGAAGGCGCGGCCGGATACGTGCGCGACGTCACCGCCGGGTCGCTCGTGGCAGGCTACCTGGTGCTGATGGGCGGCATCGTCGCGCTGCTCATGCGCCCGGAAGACGGCGACCACCGCATCGTCATCTTCATCGCCACGACCGTCGCCAGCGACATCGGCGGCTACTTCGCCGGGTCCTTCCTGGGCAGGCACAAACTGGCGCCCGCGATCAGCCCGAAGAAGACCTGGGAGGGCGTCACCGGATCCGCCATCACCTGCATGGCCGTCGGCGGATGGCTGGTGTGGTGGCTCCTGGACGGCGGCCATGTCTGGCAGGGCGTGATCATCGGGCTCGCCGCCGTGGTCACCGCCACCGCCGGCGACCTCGTCGAATCGATGATCAAGCGGGACCTCGGTATCAAGGACATGGGAACGCTCCTGCCCGGCCACGGCGGGGTGATGGACCGCCTCGACTCCCTCGTCGCGACCGCCCCCGTCGTCTGGCTGCTGCTGGAGCTGTTCGTCCCCAGCTAAGGCGGCCTTAGGAGGCGCCCCAGGGCCGTCTACCGGTCGGCTGCCTGCGGCGGGTCTCCTTAGGAGACGATCCAGGAGCGGCCCTGCTGGGCGAGACGCCGTATGAGCGCGTCCGACCCCTCGCTCTTGGCGAAGCGGTGCTCCTCACCCGTGATGGGCACGAGCCACAGCCAGCGGACGGCGTCCCCGTTGAGCGTCAGGCCGGTCACCGCAGGCGCCCCAGGGCCCGCGAGACGGTTCGGGTCGTCCAGGAGGAGCACACCCTCCCAGGACGACTCACCGCTCCCCAGGGGGAACGTGCGCGCCTCGTGGTACCACTTGACGACGTCCCCTGGGGCGAACCAGGTCACCGACCGCCAGGGGTACTGCGCCAGCCACGGGAAGATGCTCCCCGCTCGCTGGCTGGGAAGGGTGCTGGCGACGGCCAACTCGATACGTCCGTACGGGGCGACGTCGTCCTCGTAGAGTTCGACCGTGGGCATCCGCTGGCGGCTCATCCCTACCGTGCTCAGGACGGTGAACTCCCGGGCGCCCATTGCGGGCCGCTCCGACACACCCACAGTCGGGGCCACACTCGGCCTACCGCTCGCCAGTTGCCGTCCGACGTCGTGCCAGTAGTGGCCACTAGGGCCGAGACGTTGGAGCAGGTGGCCGAGCACCGATTGCTGGAACTCCGCCCACGACCCGTCCGCGCGGCACCTCTTCCAGTGCTCGCGAGCCTGGTCGATGCGCGGTCCGAAGTCCTCGATCTCCTCGTCCAGGGGGAAGGCGAACGGGCTCTGCAGCGTGGCGTCGCGGGCGTAGCCGGGGATGCCTCGTCCCATGTCGGACCAGCCGGGGATCACCAGCAGCGGGTCGCCCGCCTCCAGGACGGCGACTCCGTCGCCCTCCTCGAACCACACGATCTCCAGGGCCTCGGGGTCCAGGGCGGGGCGGCCTTCGGGGTGGCGCACATGGGTCTCCGGCAGGAGCGGCGTGAGCCCCGCCTCCAGCCGCGACCGGTCCAGTTCCCGCGGGGCCTTGCGATGGTTCGCGACCCAGACCGCTCCGACCACCGAGTCGCGCGCGTCCTTCAGGTAGGCCGCGGTGACCTCGCCGTCGGTCTCGACGATGAGCCGGCGGCTGCCGTACGGGCTGGCCGCCGCGTGCACCACCGTGGCCGCCGACCCCCGGGGCGAGCCGGTGCCCCTGCGCAATACCGACATGATCGAGACCTTAGCCGCAGACAAAGGCCATGCGCAGGAATGTCGCCGTTCGGTGATGGCGCCGCCGGGAGGCGGGGGAGCGGCGGCACGTCATGGACGGACGATGCACGCGCAGGTGTTTGCGACACTGGAAGGACCATGTCTACCACCCAGCCCGCCGCGACCGGCACCGCGTCCGAGAAGACCCCGGCGAAGCTCGTCTTCGCCGCCCCCAGGCGCGGCAAGCCGCCGAGGCACCTCGCCGACCTCACCGCGGCCGAGCGCCGCGAGGCGGTCGCCGCGCTGGGGGAGAAACCGTTCCGCGCCGACCAGCTGTCGCGCCACTACTTCGCGCGCCTCGTCGACGACCCCGCCGAGATGACGGACCTGCCGGCCGCCGTCCGTGAACGCCTCGTCTCCGAGCTGCTGCCCTCGCTGCTGACCCCGGTGCGCGAGCTGGACTGCGACGGGGGGACGACCCTCAAGACCGTCTGGAAGGCCTTCGACGGCGTCCTGTTCGAGTCGGTCCTGATGCGCTACCCGGATCGGGCCACGATGTGTGTCTCGTCCCAGGCGGGCTGCGGGATGAACTGCCCCTTCTGCGCGACCGGTCAGGCGGGCCTCACGCGCAACCTGTCCACTGCGGAGATCGTCGAGCAGGTCGCGGCCGGTGCGCGCGCACTCGCCCGCGGACGCATCCCAGGCGGGCCCGGACGCGTCTCCAACATCGTCTTCATGGGCATGGGCGAGCCCCTGGCCAACTACAAGGCCGTGATAGGCGCGGTCAGGCGCATCACCGATCCGGCACCCGCCGGGCTGGGCATCTCCCAGCGTTCGGTGACGGTCTCCACGGTCGGGCTCGTTCCGGCCATCGAGAAGCTCGCTGCGGAGGACATGTCGGTCAGGCTGGCCGTCTCCCTGCACGCGCCCGACGACGAGCTCCGCGACGACCTCGTGCCCGTGAACAACCGGTGGAAGGTCTCGGAGGTGCTGGACGCGGCCTGGGCCTACGCCGACCGGAGCGGCCGCCGCGTCTCGATCGAGTACGCCCTCATCAAGGACGTCAACGACCAGGCCTGGCGGGCCGATCTTCTCGGAAGGCTCTTGCGCGGTCACCTCGTGCACGTCAATCTGATTCCGTTGAACCCAACGCCGGGTTCCAAGTGGACCGCCTCCCGGCCCGAGGACGAGCGCGAGTTCGTCCGGCGGCTGGAGGCCCACGGGGTCCCGGTCACGGTGCGCGACACTCGGGGCAGGGAGATCGACGGGGCCTGCGGGCAGCTGGCCGCGGCGACCAAGGACTGAGCGCGCCGCCGGTGCGTCCCTGGCGCCGCGCGGGGCGCGGGGACACGGCTGAGGAGCGCGGTGCCGGTGAGGACGGGTACACGGCTGCCGGTGGTCTTGCGGGGCTATGACCGGGACCAGGTCGACGCCCTGCTGAAGCGGGTCTCGCAGGCGCTGAACGGCGGACCGCCGGTGTCCGCGGACGAGGTGCGCCAGGCGCGCTTCACCACCGTCCTTCGCGGCTACGAGCACCGCGCGGTGGACGAGCTGCTCCGCGAGTGCATCAGGGAGCTCCAGGCCATGGCGCCCTTCGGGGAGCGTCCCGGCCGCACGCGCGCCCAGCCGGCCTGGCTGATCAACTGGATCCAGAACGCGCGGTTCTCGGGCGCCGGCCTGCGCCCCGGCTACGACGTCCGGGACGTCGACGCGTTCCTCGACCGCGTGATCTCCGGACTGCGCGGGCTCGCCCCGCCCGTGACCGCCCGCGACGTGCGGGAGAGCGCGTTCCGCACCGTCCGGCTCGGGCCCGGGTACGACGAGCAGGAGGTCGACCGCTTCCTGCTGCAACTGTCGGCCGCGCTCGAACGCTGACGAGGTTATCCACAATCTCGCGGGATGCTGCGCTCCGCGTGAGCGGCGGGCCACGCTACGTGCATGGATCCCCTCACCGCACAGCACCGGCGGCTCCGAGCCCTCCTCGACGCCTTCCTCGGCCCCGAGATCACCGCCATCCTCCTGCCCCTGATCAAACCCGCGCTGCGCCTTTCCGCACGCGGCGAAGTGCCCGTCCGCCTTGGCGGCGCACCGCTGCTGCCCGCGGACGAGCCGTGGCCCGGGTGGAACGGCCGCCCGCTCGACTTCTTAGGCGCGATCGACCTGGCGGGCCTCGCCCGCCTGGCCGAGATCCCCGGCCTTCCGGCCTGCCGCGCCGCGTTCTACTACGCGAGCGAGACACCCCGCCCCTGGGGTGACGACCCCGGTCACCGCGGCGGCTGGCGCGTGTTCACAGGGGACCTCCGCCCGGCGACCCCGCCGCCGGGCAGCCTCTCCTATCCGGAGACCACGCTGGGCGCCGCTCCCTTCCTCTCCCTGCCCTCTCCGCAGGAGGCCGTCGTCCAGCGCTTGGAGAGCGTGTACGACGGCATCGTGCCGGTGTACGAGCAACTGCACGCCGCCTGGACGCGCCACACATGCCCCGACGACGCACCCGCGCACCAACTGGGCGGCTGGCCGACGCTCGTCCAGCGTCCGCTCGGCCCCGACTGCCTGTACGCCTCGACCGGCCGCACGCTGAACTCCCTCGGTCCTCCGGCCCTCACCCCGGACGAGCAACGCGCGGTAGAGGAATGGGACCTCCTGCTCCAACTCGACTCCGACGACCGCCTCGGCTGGTACTGGGGCGATCCGGGCCGCGTGTACTTCTGCAACCGCCGTGACACCCCCTTGGAGCAGACATGGCTGACCGTCCAAGCGGCGTGACACGCCCTGGCCGCTCCGCCGTGGACCGCCGGGCATGGCGAACCGGGCCCAGCGAAGGCGGCTGGGTGAGGTCGAGTTGTTCGGTCGGGTGGTCAGGAGGTGCGGCGGGGGGCGGTGAGGAGGTAGGCGGTGCCCACGACCGCGGACCAGAGCAGCAGGTGGAGGGCGGTGGCCGGGAAGTGCGAGACGAAGGCGCTCGGGCCGTCGCTGGCCGCGCGCATCCAATCGATCATCGGGACGGACAGCCAGGAGAGCCGTCCCATGCCGAGGAGCAGGAGCGCGGCCGCGCCGCCGAGGAGCGCCAGCAGCGAGACGCCCGGATGGGGGAGGACGGCCCGGCTCGTCCATGCCCCGAGCAGCGTGCCCGGGACGGCGACGAGGAGGTTCAACGCGCAGCCCGCCAGGACGGCCCGCCCTGGCGAACCGGCCTGGAGGGCCTGGATGAAAGGGACGGCCAGTGCCACGACGCCAAGCGAGATGTTCACGCCGTACGCGGCGAGCAGACCGGCCCACATGGGTGCGGACGGGCGGCGGGCCGCGGTGGCGGTCAGGGAGCGCTGCTCGTCGGGCTGCGTGTCGAGGAGGGCGCGGGCCGCCCACGCCCACACGGGGAACATGAGGGCCGCGACGTCCGCGAACGTCCGGACGGCGAGGGCGGGGGCGTCCGGGCCGCTCGGTCCCTGAGAGAGGATCAGCGCCACGGCCAGCGCCACGACGATCAGGGGCTGCAGGACGCGCAGAGAGCGAAGGTAGCCCGCCACCTGGAACCGGACGAGCGCGATCACTCTTCGCGCCTTCGGACCCGGTAGCCGTCGGCGCGCAGCTTCGTTTCGACGGTCTCGGCCTCGTCCCCGGGCACCTCGACCTCCAGCACGGTCCAGGCTTCGACGCCCCCGGCCGCCGATCGGGTCACGGAGCCGTCGGCGACGTGCAGGCGGTCTACGCCGGGCATCGCCTCGATGCAGCGCTGGTGGTCGCTGACGATGACGGTGGAGCCGCGCGCCGCGAACTCCGAGATCAGGTCGGGGAGCGCGTCGCGTGTGGCGGTGTCGAGGCCGGCGAAGGGCTCGTCGAGGATCAGCAGCTCGGGGTCGGCCATGAGCGCCTGCGCGAGCCCGATCTTCTGCGCGCTGCCCTTCGACAACTCGGACAGCCTGACGTCGAGAAGGTGCTCGAAGCCCAGCCGCTCCGCCCAGCCGTCGCGGGCGGCCTGGGGGACGCGTCGCATGGCCGCCATGTGCCCCAGATAGGCGCGGACGCTGAACGGCTGGTCCACCGGGAACCGCTCAGGCGCGTATCCGACCCGTGCGGGGCGGTCCTTGACGGCGCCCGCTCGCGGCCTGCGCAGACCGGCCATCACGCGGAGAAGAGTGGACTTCCCCGCGCCGTTGCGTCCGGTCACCTCGGTCACACTTCCTTCCGGAAGTGACAACGTGACGTCCCGGAACACCCACGGGTCCCGCCGACGATAACGAAAGGCGACACGCTCCAGCCGCATGGCACCCAGACGCTAGGGGCCTCCGCATAAGGACGGCGTTAGGCCCCCCAGAACCCCAGGGCCGCGGCCTTGTCGGTGGTGGCGCAAGGGGTTCCGCGCTATGCGTCCGTCGCAGTGTGGATGCCCCTCTCGGAGCTGTCGACCGGAAACAGCCGGCGCCAAGGTCGAGAGCGTTCTGTGAGGTCTGCCTGTGCTCGAGGGCCTCGCCGCTTCCGGGAGCCGAGGGGTGTGTCTTCGTTCTCGGTGGGGAGGGGTGGTGGTTGAACCGAGAGGCCTTGGGGGCTGGGTGTTCTGGAAGAGCTTGCCGGTTGTGGCGCGGAGGGCGGTTAGGCGGGGGTGTTAGGGCCTTGGAGAGGCGGGCTGCGTAGGTGGCGGCCTCGGAGTCGGAGGCGTATTTGTGGCGGGGCCAGAAGAAGCCGCGTAGGCCGTCCTTCGGGTTGCGGGGGACCACGTGCACGTGCAGGTGGGGGACGCTCTGGCTGATGCGGTTGTTCATGGCTACGAACGAGCCGGCCGCCTCGAGTGCGTCCTCCATCGCCTTCGCGAGGCGTTGAGCCTGGGCGAAGAACGGGCCGAGGAGGTCCTCGGGCAGATCGGTGAGGGTCTCGTAGTGCGTCCGCGGGACCAGGAGCGTGTGCCCCTTGAACAGCGGGCGGGTGTCGAGGAACGCCATCGCGTCCGGTGTGTCCAGGACGACGTGCGCGGGCCGCTCTCCCTTGACGATTTCGCAGAACAGACAAGCCTTGCTCGCAGCCTCAGCCATCCCCCCATTGTCCAGCCCCATCGGGCGGTCGGCCGGGCGGGGTCATCAGGGCCAGTGCCGTGTCCAGGGGTTGCGCGTCTCGGGGGCGAGGTGTGGTCGGGCTCCACCAGCGGATCGCGGCGATCTCGGGGGTGGGGGTGAAGGCGGTGTGGCGGGCGGGGGACTCGCCTGTGAAGAGGGCGGCGTACTCGTCGCGGGGCGGTGAGACGAGTTGGAAGCGGGCGTGGCCGGCGAGGGTGAGGGCGGGGAGGTGGAGGCCGGTCTCCTCGTGGAGTTCGCGCACCGCCGCATCCAGGGGCGACTCGCCCGGCTCGATCCGTCCGCCCGGGAGTTCCCATTGGCGGCGGCGGCGGTCGTAGACCAGCAGGAGGTGATGGTCGTGCCAGACCGCCGCCAGCGCCGCGGGCATCGGGGCGTCACCTGGGAGGGTGAGGGTGGCCGGGAGGAAGTCCGTCAGCGCGTTCCCTTGGCGGTCCTTCGCCAGCGGGGTCCTCCGGCCGTGCATGACGCGTCAGCTCAGGGCCATCAGGAAGGCCGTGTAGGGAGGGATCGGGTCGGGGGCGGGGGGCGCCGCCTCCTGCGCGGCGGCGTGTTCGTAGAGGTCGCGTTCGGCGCGGTCCAGGGCGGCTGACAGGACGTAGTCGGTGACCGTCCAGCCGATCAACTCGGCCGCCGTGCGGATCACGAGGAATTGCTCCGCGGTGGTCCGGAAGGCGATGTGATCGTCGGCGGGATCGACCGGAAGGTCCTGGCGAACCGACTCGGGCATGGCCGGTCTCCCTTCCTTGCGGCCTTTAAAAGTACGCCGCGAGGTGTTGCCTGGACATCCCCTCTGAGAACGAGAATCGTCGGGTGTCTGATGGAGTCAGCGGGTTCCCCAGGAGTAGGTCTGTTTGCGAAGTTTGAGGTAGACGAAGCTCTCGGTGGAGACGACGCCGGATATGGCGCGGATTCGGCCGAGAAGTTCCAAAAGGCGTTCGTCGTCCTCGCAGACGAGCTCCAGGAGGATGTCGAACGAGCCGGCGGTGATGACGACGTAGTCGATCTCGTCCAGGGCCGCGAGCTCGTCGGCGATCTTCTCCAGGTCGCCCTGGCACCTGACGCCGATCATCATCTGCCGGTGGAATCCGAGCATGAGCGGGTCGGTGACGCCGACGATCTGCATGACGCCCGTGTCGAGGAGCTTCTGCACGCGCTGGCGCACGGCGGCCTCGGAGAGGCCCACGGCCTTGCCGATGGCGGCGTAGGAGCGGCGGCCGTCCTGCTGGAGCTGCTCGATGATCTGCTTCGCCGTCTCGTCGAGCTGGACGCGGGGGGCCCGTTCCATCAGCATCTCCTACCTGCGGCATCGAGGGTGTGAGGCCTCTAGGTCAAGTGAATCAGTCGTGAAACTGGATCGTAACAACGGAATCACTTGTGTTGGACTGAATCCTCTGTCAGGGTCGGGCCAACAGGACACAACGGGCGAAGATGCCCAGGAGGGACCTGAGGATGAGCGGCGAGCGGCTGCGCAACTTTATCGGCGGAGAGTACGTCGACGCCAAGGACGGGCGGACGCTGGAGGTGGTCGACCCCAGCACCGGCGAGACGTACGCGGAGGCGCCCGTGTCCGGCGCCGAGGACGTCGACGCCGCGTTCCGCGCGGCGGCCGACGCGTTCCCCGCCTGGCGCGACGCCACGCCGGGGGAGCGGAGCCTCGCGATGCTCCGCTTCGCGGACGCGGTCGAGAAGCGCGCGGACGACCTCGTCAGGGCGGAGAGCCGGGACACCGGCAAGCCGCTCCAGATGACCCTCGAGGAGGAGGTGCCGCCGATGGTGGACAACCTCCGGTTCTTCGCAGGCGCGTCCCGCGTGCTGGAGGGCAAGGCGTCCGCCGAGTACATGGCCGACCACACCTCCTCGATCCGGCGGGAGCCGATCGGGGTGTGCGCCCAGGTGACCCCCTGGAACTACCCGATGATGATGGCGGTCTGGAAGATCGGGCCGGCGCTCGCGACGGGCAACACCGTGGTGCTGAAGCCGTCCGAGACGACCCCCGCGAGCACGCTGATGCTGGCGGAGATCGCGGCCGAGTTCCTGCCCCCGGGCGTCTTCAACGTCATCTGCGGCGACCGCGACACCGGGCGTTCGCTGGTGGAGCACCCGACGCCGCAGATGGTCTCCATCACCGGGAGCGTGCGGGCCGGCATGGAGGTCGCCGCGTCGGCGGCCAAGGACCTCAAGCGGGTGCACCTGGAGCTCGGCGGCAAGGCGCCGGTGGTCGTGTTCGACGACGCCGACGTGGAGGCGGCGGCGACGGGCATCGCCGAGGCCGGGTACTTCAACGCCGGCCAGGACTGCACGGCGGCCACCCGCGTGCTGGTCGCCGAGCGGCTGCACGGGGAGTTCACCGAGGCGCTCACCGAGGCCGCCAAGGGGACGGCCGTCGGGCCGCCCAGCGACGCCGACGCCTTCTACGGGCCGGTGAACAACGCGAACCAGCTGGAGCGCGTCCAGGGGTTCATCGAGCGGGCGCCCAGCCACGCGAAGGTCCTCACCGGCGGCGAGCGGGTGGGGGACCGCGGCTACTTCTTCGCGCCGACCGTTGTCGGCGGCCTCAAGCAGGACGACGAGATGGTGCAGAACGAGGTGTTCGGCCCGGTCATCACCGTCCAGAGCTTCTCGGACGAGGCGCAGGCCGTCGAGTGGGCCAACGGCGTCAGGTACGGCCTCGCCGCGAGCGTGTGGACGCAGAACCACGGCCGCGCCATGCGCATGAGCAAGGCCCTGGACTTCGGCGCCGTGTGGGTCAACACCCACATCCCGCTGGTGTCGGAGATGCCGCACGGCGGCTTCAAGCATTCCGGCTACGGCAAGGACATGTCGATGTACGGAATCGAGGACTACACCCGCGTAAAGCACGTCATGCACTACATCGGCGGTTGAGCGCCGCCGACCGGAGCCCGTGAAGGAAGCCCGCCCATGACCGAGACCCGACCCGCCGCGGCGCGCGACGATCCGGCCCGCGCCGTGCCCGCCATCGAGCTCGAGGGCGTGGAGAAGGACTACCACGCCTACGGCGAGACCGTGGCGGCGGTCCGCGGCGTCGACCTGACGATCGCGGAGGGGGAGTTCTTCTCCCTGCTCGGCCCGTCCGGATGCGGCAAGACGACGACCATGCGCATGATCGCCGGCTTCGAGGAGCCGACGGCGGGGCGGGTCCGGCTGCACGGGCAGGACGTCACGGACGTGCCCCCCAACAGGCGCGACGTGAACATGGTGTTCCAGTCGTACGCGCTCTTCCCGCACATGAGCGTCTTCGAGAACGTCGCGTTCGGCCTGCGCCGGCGCGGCGTTCCGAAGGCGCAGCTCACGCACCGGGTCGGGGAGATGCTGGAGATCGTCGACCTGGCGGGGCGGGAGAAGCGCCGTCCCGCCGAGTTGTCGGGCGGCCAGCAGCAGCGGGTCGCGCTGGCCCGCGCGCTCGTGAACGAGCCGCGGGCCCTGCTGCTGGACGAGCCGCTCGGCGCCCTCGACCTGAAGCTGCGCCAGGCGATGCAGGTCGAACTGAAGCGGATCCAGCGGGGGGTCGGCGTGACGTTCGTGTACGTCACGCACGACCAGGGCGAGGCGCTGACGATGTCGGACCGCATCGCCGTCATGAACGACGGGGTGATCGAGCAGCTCGGCACGCCCCGGGAGATCTACGAGCACCCCGCGTCGCGCTTCGTGGCCGGGTTCATCGGGACGTCCAACCTGCTGGAGGGGGAGGTCACCGGGACCGGGCCGGGCAGCGCGGTGCTCACCCACGGCCCGGACGGGCGGATCGAGGTCCCGCTGCGCCACGGCCGGGAGGCCGTGGAGGGGGAGCGCGTGGAGCTGACCGTCCGCCCCGAGAAGATCGGGATCGGCCCCGACAAACCGGGGGACGGGCTGTGCGCGGTCCGGGGGACCGTGACGGAGGTCGTCTACCTCGGGACGTCGACGAACTACAACATCACCACCTCCGCCGGCGCCGACGTCGTCGTGTTCCTGCAGAACGCCACGTCCGCCGAAGACGTCGCCGTCCGCGGCGACGGCGTCTGGCTGTCGTGGGATCCGTGCCACTCGTACGCCATAGGAGCCCCACAGTGAGCCAGTTCGACCCCGCGTTCCTGCGCGGACTCACAAGGCCGCGCCTGGCGCGTTCCAGCGCGGGTGGACCGGACCGCCGCGACGTCCTCAGGCTGATGGGCGCGGCGGGCGCGGGGCTCGCCCTGTCGGCGTGCGGGGTGAAGGGGCAGGGCGGCAAGGAGAAGGTCAGCCAGAGCGACGTCGAGAAGTTCTGGGCGGGCAAGGCCAAGAACGGCACGCTCAACTGGGCGAACTGGCCGGGCTACATGCAGGACGACCGGGAGACCATCAAGGCGTTCGAGAAGGAGACGGGCGTCAAGGTGACCTACAAGGAGGTCATCCAGGAGATGGGCCCCTGGTTCGGCAAGATCCAGGCGCCGCTGGCCGCCGGCCAGTCCATCGGCTTCGACCTGATGGTGATGACGAACGGGATCCAGCTGGAGCAGTGCCGCCAGCTCGGCTACCTGGCGCCGCTCGACCTGTCGAAGCTGCCGAACTTCCAGGCGAACGCGGGCCCGTCGTTCAAGAACCCGTCCTACGACCCCGGCAACGCCTTCACGATCCCCTACGAGTCGGGCGTCACCGGGATCGCGTACAACACCAAGTACGTGAAAGAGGAGATCACCAGCATCGCCCAGCTTTTCGACCCGAAGTACAAGGGCAAGGTCGGCATGATGGGCGACTCGCAGGAGCTCGGGAACTTCGGGATGTTCCTGCTCGGCATTGACCCGGAGAAGTCGACCAGGGCGGACTGGGAGAAGGCCGCCGCCAAGCTCCGCGAGCAGCGCGACAAGGGCATCGTCCGCAAGTACTACAGTCAGGACTACGTCGACGCCGTCAGCAAGGGCGACGTGTGGATGACGATGGCCTGGTCCGGGGACGTCTACAGCCTGACCAGCAAGGACGTGAAGTTCGTGGTGCCCGGGGAGGGCGGCACCATCTGGACCGACAACCTGTGCATCCCGAAGACCGCGCAGAACCCGGTGGACGCGCTGACCCTCATGAACTGGCTCTACGTCCCGGAGAACAACGCGCCGCTGACCGAGTTCATCAACTACATGCCGCCGATCCCGGCCACCCAGAAGCTCATCGCGCAGAAGGCGGAGCAGGCGGGCGGGGCGGACAAGAAGGACCTGACCCGCCTCAGCACCAGCCCGCTGGTCTTCCCCTCGCAGGCCGACCTGGCCCGGCTGCGGCACTACCGCCGGCTCACCCAGGCCGAGGAGACCGAGTACCAGAAGATCTTCGAACCGATCTCCAAGGGTTCGTGATGCAGGGGGTGCGGGGACGGCTCGCGCCGTACCTCATGATCCTGCCCGGCGGGCTGTGGCTGACGGCGTTCTTCCTCGTCCCGCTCGTGCTGATGGTCTCCCTGTCCCTGCAGACCGGGAACCTCATCGACGGCTTCCAGCAGACGCTGCACTGGCAGAACTACACCGACGGGCTGAGCACCTACGGCGACAAGTTCGTCCGGTCGCTCTGGTACGGCCTGGTCGCCACGGTCGCGTGCATCGTGATCGCCTACCCGGCCGCGTACTGGATCGCGTTCCGGGGCGGGCGCGCCAAGTCGACGTACCTGTTCCTCCTGCTGCTCCCGTACTTCGTCTCGTTCATCCTGCGGACGGTGTCGTGGAAGCTCGTCCTCACCGACAACGGGCCGATCCTCGGGCCGCTGCGCGACCACGGCGTCCTGCCGGCGGACTTCCACATCCTCGACACCGGCGTCGCGGTGGTGTCCGGACTCGCCTACAACTTCCTGCCGTTCATGGCCCTGCCGATCTACGTGGCGCTCGAACGCGTCGACCCGCGCGTGGTGGAGGCGGCCTACGACCTGTACGCGAGCCGCACGCAGGCGTTCCTGCGGGTCATCCTGCCGCTGTCGCTGCCCGGCGTGTTCGCCGGCGTGATCATGACTTTCGTGCCGGTGTCGTCGGACTACGTCAACGCCGAGGTGCTCGGCGGCCCGCAGAACACCATGATCGGCAACGTCATCCAGACCGAGTACTTCAACAACAGCGCCTACCCGACGGCGTCCGCGCTGTCGTTCGCGCTGATGGCGATCCTGCTCGTCGGGATCTTCGCCTACGCGCGCACGCTCGGCACGCAGGACGTTCTGGAGGCGGCGGGACGATGACGACGCACACCGAGGCCCCGGTGACCCTCACCAAGACCCCGCGGCCGCGCCGCGCCCCGCGCAGGCGCCGGATCTCCGTCCTGCACCTCTACACCCTCGCGCTGATCGCGTGGCTGATCCTGCCGATCGCGATCATGATCCTGTTCGGGTTCAACGACACCCGCAGCAAGCAGAACTTCCAGTGGCAGGGCTTCACGCTCAAGTGGTACGCCCACCTGTTCGACAAGAGCGACCTCACCGCCGCCGTCGTCAACTCGCTGACGATCGCGGTGCTCAGCACGGTGATCACGACGGTCATCGGCACGTTCGCGGGCCTGGCCCTCGGCCGGTACCGGTTCCGCGGCAAGGGCTCGACGAACCTCGTGCTGTTCATGGCGATCTCCTGCCCGGAGATCGTGATGGGCGCCTCGCTGCTGTCCATGTTCGTCACGTTCAACCTGCCGCGCGGCTACCTGACGATCCTCCTCGCGCACGTGATGTTCTCGATCGCCTTCGTGGCCGTGACGGTCCGCGCCCGCGTCGTCGGGCTCGACCCCGCGGTGGAGGAGGCGGCGCAGGACCTCGGGGCGGGCCCGTGGACGCGGTTCCGCCTGGTCACGCTGCCGATGATCATGCCGGGCGTGCTGGCGGGGGCGCTGCTGGCGTTCGTGCTGTCCATCGACGACTTCGTCATCACGAACTTCACCAGCGGAGCCACCGTCACGTTCCCGCTGTGGATCTACGGCTCCACCCGGACGGGTACGCCGCCGCAGGTCAACGTGATGGGGACGATCATCTTCGCGGTCGGCGTGGTGATCGCGGTGGTGTCGGCGCGGCGCAGCGCCCGCGCGCGCCGCTGAGGCGCCCCGCCACCGCCGGGCACCTCTCGGCACAAGGGCCCATCGCACTGCCAGCACATCGGGGGATGACGTGAACGTGGCCGAGTCGCTCGCCGACGCCGCCCCGGAGCCCTTCTGGCTCCAGGACCCGGCCCGCCCCGGCGCGGGTCCGTCCCTGGCCGGGGACCTGACATGCGACCTCGCCGTCATCGGCGGCGGCTACAGCGGCCTCTGGGCGGCCCTGCGGGCCAAGGAGCGCGACCCGTCCCTGGACGTGGTCGTGATGGAGGCGGGCCGGATCGGCGCCGCCGCGTCCGGGCGCAACGGCGGGTTCTGCGCCGCCAGCCTCACCCACGGCCTGGAGAACGGCCTCGGCCGCTGGCCGGACGACGCCCACACCCTCGAGCGCCTCGGCTGGGACAACCTGCGCGCCATCGGCGAGACCCTCGCCCGCTACGGCATCGACGCGGAGTGGGAGACCACGGGGGAGATGAGCGTCGCCACCGAGGAGTGGCAGGTGCCGTTGCTCCAGGAGGCGGCGGAGAAGGCCTACGAGCACGGCTGGGAACCGGTCATGCTCGGCCCGGAGGCGGTCCGCGCCGAGGTCGACTCGCCCACCTACCTCGCGGGCCTGTGGGACCGCGACGCCGTCGCCATGGTGCACCCGGCCAAGCTCGCCTGGGGACTGGCCGACGCGTGCCGCTCCCTCGGCGTCCGCGTCTTTGAGAACACCCGCGTGACGGCGCTGCGTCCCGAGGCCGGTGCGCCCGCGCGCTCCCGCCGGCTGCGGCTGACGGCCGCCGCGCCCCCGCGGCGCGACGGCGGGGCGCGCGGGCCGCTCGGGACGGTCAGCGCCCGTAGCGTCGTCCTGGGGACGGGAGCCTTCCCGCCGATCCTGCGGCGCCTTCGCCATTTCGTCGTCCCCGTGTACGACTACGCGCTCGTCACAGAGCCGCTCACCGGCGCCCAGCGCGAGGCCATCGGCTGGCGGCACCGGCAAGGGCTCGGCGACAGCGCCAACCAGTTCCACTACTACCGGCTCACCTCCGACGACCGGATCCTCTGGGGCGGCTACGACGCCGTCTACCACTTCGGCAACGGCTTCCACCCCGGCCTGGAACGGCGCCCCTCCACGTACGCGACGCTGGCGCGGCACTTCTTCGCCACGTTCCCGCAACTGGAGGGCGTCCGCTTCAGCAACGCCTGGGGCGGCGTCATCGACACGTGCAGCCGCTTCTGCGCCTTCTACGGGACGGCCTACGACGGCGGCCTCGCGTACGCGGCGGGCTACACCGGTCTCGGTGTCGGCGCCACCCGCTTCGGCGCCGACGTCATGCTCGACCTGCTGGGCGTCGGCCTCGCGCCCGGCGAGGAGACCGAGCGGACGCGGCTGGCGATGGTGCGCTCCAAGCCCGTCCCGTTCCCGCCCGAACCGCTGCGCTACGGCGTCATCGAGCTGACCCGGCGCGAGATCGCCCGCGCCGACCGCAACGCCGGGCGCCGCGGCCTCTGGCTCCGCACCCTCGACCGCATGGGGCTCGGTTTCGACTCCTGACCCCGGGGAGGAAGGGGGATCAGTCCGGCGACTCGTCGACGGAGCCGAAGATGACCGACGAGACCTCCAGGTACAGCTGCTCCGGGTACGGCATGAAGCCGACGTTGCGGAGCGCCTGCTTCTGGCCCGCGGACTCCATCACGAACTCGCCGTAGCCGAGGATCCGCCCCGCCGGGGAGCGGTTCAGCGCGATGTCGGTGACCTTGGCGAGCGGCATCATCGCGACGTTGCGGTTGAGGACCCCGTTGACCACCATCACCCGGTGCTCGGTGACGAGGAAGAAGTCCACCGACCAGGCGATCACCTTCCAGGCCAGGTAGCAGACGGTGATCAGCCACAGCCACCAGATCCAGATCTGCCCGCTGACCGCGCTCGCCGCGCCGCACGCGATGAGCCCCGCCACGACGACCGACACCGGCAGCAGCAGGACGGCGGGATGCCGGCGCACCGCGATGACACGGCCCTCGTAGGACATCAGGTACTTGTCGACCGTCCGCGACGAGGTGTCGCGGTGCACGATCATGTCCTGCAGGTTCACGGCGGCGTCCTCGTCATGATCCGGGTGGGTCAACCGTAGCCGACGCGGCACCGGCGGTGCAGGGCCCGCACGGTAAGGGCCTCGCCCCCTGCGAGGCCTTGCGGGACGCGGATCCGTTACCGATCATGGTTGTCATGGACGGCGACGCCGAGAAGCCGCGGGGGGCCGGCAGGCCGCCCGGCGAGTTCGCTCCCGACGTGACCGGACGACCCATCTGGCGGCTGCTGCTGCGGGGCCTCGGGGTGTACCTGCCCGGCTGGGAGATGCCCGCGGGCGCGCTGCGCGTCCGCGACGGGGCCTCGGCGCCCGGGTTCGGCCCGCCCGCCTACCTGAACGGCGACGCCGGGTTCGGCGTCCAGGTCCCGGACCGCCGCCGCGGCCTCGAACCCGACCGCGAGATCTACGTGCGCGGCCGGGAGAACCCGAGCTTCGGCATCGTCGTCGCGGGCCCGTCGGCGGCGATCGGCAGCCGCGTGGTGGACGCCGCGGTGCTGATGCGGTTCGCGCGGAGGCTGACGTTCGAGGAGCTCTTCGACACCGGCGACGCCGACTCCGTCCCGTACGCGGTGCGCGGTGCCCGGGCGGTGGAGAACGCGGTGTTCCTCGACCGCGCCGCCGGGATCGGCCTCTGCGTCGAGGCTGACCCGCTGACCGGCGCCGTGCGCTGCCCCCTGTACGTGCGGATCGGCGGCCCGTCGCAGCGGTCCGTGCGGGCCTACGGCGCCACGGCCCAGCCGGTGAGGTCCCACAGCTGATGGGACGGCAGCCGCCGCAGCCGGACGCTCGCGGCGGCCGGGTCCCAGAAGACCTCGTCGCTCTCCAGCTCCAGTGACTGCGCGGCCGTCAGCACCGCGCAGAGCAGCTCGTCGCGCGTCCGGACGGCCATGAGGGGGCCGATCTGCACGACGGCGCCCGAGCACTCAGCCAGCGTCCGCAGGAGGGCCTTCAGCGCCGCCTCGTCCTCCGGTGCGCGCACCGGCTCCACGCCGGCCGGGACGCCCGGCTCGACCCTCGCGAGCCCCCGCCTGGCCCCGCCCCCGGAGGCCCCGCCGTTCGGACGTGCCCCGGCGCCCGCAGAGATGAGCAGCGCGCTGAACACGCCCGCGAGGTCCTCGCTGGCGTGCCCGCCGAGGAAGTAGCGGCGCCGCTCCGGGGAGCCGGGCGCCGTGCCGTTCGCGTCCTCGGACGTGCGGAACCGGACCTCCAGCCGGCTGGCGCGCACGCACCGCTCGTAGATGTCGGAGAGGATGTCCTCCAGCTGCCCGTCGCGCGTCCACAGCCGGCCCGTGGCGGTGACGGCGCCGCCGTGCGCGCGGGGGCGCCCGGTGAGCGCCGCCGTGACGGTGTCGTCGAGCTCGCCCTCGGTGAACTGGAGCAGCTCGGCCACGACGTCCTCGACGTCCTCGAGGGTGCGGGTGAGCGCGCGCTGGAGCTCCAGGATCTCCTCGCCGCCGCGCTCCAGCTCCGCGAGCCGGCCGAGCGCCGCGTCGACCCTGCCGTCGGCGGCCTCGCCGCCCGCGCGGGTGGCGGCCCGCACCGACGTCTCGACCTCGCCGAGCTTGCGGCGCAGCGCGGCCAGGGTGATGCGCTGCTGCTCCAGCTCGTGCAGCCTGCCCGCCTGGGTCCGCAGGTAGTCGTCCGCCTGGTGGACGAGGCCCGCCAGCTCCTCCACCTGCCCGGTGTTCTGCCGGAGCCGGTTGTCGAGCGCGGGCAGCACGTCCTGCTTGACCCGCGAGAGCTCCGCGGTGAGCTGCTCGCCGACGGTGACCAGCACGTTGTTCTGCTTGGTGACCTGGTCGTTCAGCTGGTCGATCCGCCGGGTGAAGGCATTGGCCTGGTCCCGGCTCTGCTTGCCCGCGTACAGTTCGAGCGCCCCCACCACGACGCACATCACCACCAGGATGACCGTCGTCATTGCACTCCTCGGGCGTGACGGTGATTACCGGAACGGGTTTTGATCGCGACCATAACTTACGATCACGCGCGCCGACCGAAACTTACGTAACCGACTGATCTCAGTGACCGACCGGTTTCACCAGTCCCTCCCGTGCCATTGTGTGACCAATTCAATGCGCTCGGTGACGGATTCTCAGACGCAGCCCTCGAATTGCGGGACGGTGGTGGTGACCTTCAGCCCGGCGGGGCGGAACCACCTGTCCAGCAGCCGCGGCGCGGTGCCGTCCTGGTACATCCGGGTGATCGCCTTGTTGACCGCCTCGCACCCGTCGACGTCGCCCTTCCTGAGGCCGACGCCGTAGGGCTCGTCGGTGAACGGGGCGTTGACGATCGAGAGCCCGCCGCCGCTCCCGGACGCCTTCGCCGCGAGGCCCGCGAGGATCAGGTCGTCGGTGGAGACCGCGTCGAGCCGGCCCTCGGTGAGCTCGGTGAGGCAGCCGGCGTACCCGCTCGCCTCGACCGGCAGCGCCGCGACGCCCTGCTCGTCGTGGACGCGCGGAAACGACACCGACCCGGGGACGCGGCAGAGCCGCCGCCCTTTCAGGTCGTCGATGTTCCGGATCCGGCCGGCATCGGAACGGCGGACGAGAATGTCCTGGTGGGCCACATAGTAGGGACCCGCGAACGACACCTTCACCATGCGTTCCGGCGTGATGGAATAGCTGGCCACCACGAGGTCGACGTCGCCGTCCTGGAGCATTTTCTCGCGGGTCGCCGAGGTGACCCGCTTGAACGTCACGTCGTCCGGGCGCACTTCCAGGCGCCGGGCGATCTCCTTGGCGATGTCGACGTCGAATCCCGTGAACGAGCCGTCGTCCCGGCGCTCGCCGAGCCCGGGCTGGTCGCCGTTGACGCCGATGACGAGCGCGTCCTTGCCGGCGACCGAGTCCTCCCCGGCGTCCGCGATCGCGCATGCCGTCCCCGCGCCGAGGACGGCCACCGCCGCGAGCACCGCCGCCGCGAGGCGCCGCGCCCTCATTCCGACCGCCCTCATTTCGACCGCTCTCATTTCGACCACCGGTACTCGGCCAGGCGCGGGCGGACGCCGACCAGCACGAGCGCCGCGATGACGAGGCCCGCGGCGGGCAGGACGGCGTACCAGCCGCCCGTCCCGCCGTCCCCGTCCGCCACGGCCCCGTCGAAGGCCTCCTGGTGGATGGCGACCAGCGACTGGAGGGAGCGGTCGTACCGGGTGAAGTCGGCGGCGGCCGCACCGCGGTCGCCGACCGCTTGGTCGCGCCGGCCCCGGTCGGCGAGGTCGCGCATCCGGCGGTCGTTCGCCTGGACCCTCTGGTAGTCGCGGAGCACCCTGTTCATGGCGTCCGTGAGCTGGGCCCTCTGCGCGGCCGACCGCACCGGCCGGTCGGCCTCGGCACCGAGGAAACCGAGGAACGGGGCGCGTCCGGGCTCGTAGGACAGGTCCTTCTGGACGGCCTCGTTGTACTGGGTAAGGTTGCCGGCCTTCAGATACAGGATGGTCTGGGACTTGCTCAGGTAGACCTGCTCGTAGGCGTCGGCCCGCCCGGGGTCGAGCAGGAACCGGGTCTCGTCGGCGTAGGCGCTGTTGCTGATGGCTCGGGTCCGCGAGAGCCCCAGGATCGAGTCGAAGCCCTCCTCCTTGGCCTGGCGGAGATGGTCGGACTGGGCGGTGAGCATGAGGGAGGCGGCCGCGACCAGGACTAGCGTGCCGAGCGTCGCCAGCGCGAGCGGCACGTTCAGCAGCCGGCGGAACCGCCGGGCCAGGTAGAGCTGGAATCCGGCGAGGACGGCCAGGAGCACCAGGCCCGCGGCGAGGACGCCGGTGCGGCCCGCGAGGACCGCCGACCGCTTGTCCTCGTAGGTGTGCCGGACGAGGGTGCCGTTGTCGAGCGTCAGGTTGTACGCCTTGGGCAGCAGGTCCAGCTTCATGAGGTCGGTCGCCTGCCGGTAGAGGTCGACGACCTTCTGCGACGGCGGCCCGGACGCGTGCGGGGACTGCCGGTCCAGCAGCAGCGCCTGCCCGGCGAGGCGCTCGTAGCGGGCCAGCGCGTCCAGCAGGTCCCGGGCCGTCTCGTTCTCGGTCGACTCGTCGGCGAGCTTGGCGGCCTTCAGCAGCGCCTCGCCCGCCCTGCGCCGGTCCTGGTCGTAGCGGGCGAGCGCCTGCTCGCGCCCGCCGCCCGCCGCGTCGCCGATCAGCAGCGCGTTCGCGAGCTGCGCGTCCATGTCGCTGAGCTGGAAGTACAGGTCGCCGGTGGCGACGACCTGCGGGCCCGCGTCGTGCCCGATGACCCGCACTCCCTCGCGGGCGTCGCCGACCGCCGTCCAGGCGACGCCGAGCAGCGCCACCAGCAGCACCAGCGACAGCGCGGTCAGCGCCCTGACGCGGGCCGCGACCGTCCGGGGGAGCAGTCGCGCGACACCGGTCGGCGCGGCGCCGCCCGGCCGGAGATCCCCGCCCCGCCCGCCCGGGGGAGGGGGAGGCGCGTGCACGGCGGGGCCCGGCGGTGGGGCCTGCTGAACGGCGGTCATGTCGCCTCGCCTCGGGTCAGCGTGATCGTGGTCCAGGCGCCCACGTGGATCCGGTCGCCGTCGGAGACCGGGACCTCCACGTTGTAGGGGATGGGGTCGGTGGACCCGTTCACGCAGGTGCGGTTGGTGGAGCCGGGGTCGACCAGCGTCCACGTGCCGTCGGGCTTCGCCAGCAGCACCGCGTGCACGTGGGAGACGCCGGGGTCCTCGGGCGGCTCGCGCAGGTCGATCTCGGGCGGGGACGGCTGGGAGGAGCTGCGCCGCCCGATGCGGACCTGCCGCCCGGTCAGCGGGATGCGCCGCTCGGGCGCGTACGGCGGGAACGACAGCGACGCCGAGTCGGGCCCCTCCTCGGCGACGACCGTGTCGTAGTACTCGCGGTCGGCGCGGACGACGGCCGTCCACAGCGCCCCGGGGACGGGCGGCGCCGGCACGGGCGGGGCGGGGACCGGCGGCGCCGGGACCGGGGGAGCGGGCACGGGCGGCGCCGGGACCGGCGGGGCGGGGACCGGCGGCGCGGGCGGGCGCCGCGGGTCGGACGGCCCCCGCCGCGCCGATGTCGGTCTGCGCGGGGCGGCCACGGCCGGCTCCGGTGACGCGGAAGATCCCGACGACACGGCCTCCGACGGCGCGGCGGACGCCGGCGACGAGGCGGCCTCCGGCGCCGGGGTGGGCTTGCCGCCCCCGATGGCGAAGTCGTAACCGCACGCCTCGCAGAAGCGGTCGGTGCTGGGCGTCCCGCAGTCGGGGCACGGGGTCCCGCCCGGCGACGCCGGCGGGACGGGCGCGCCTCCCCCGGCGCCCGAGGGGGCGCCGCCGATGCGCTCGCCGCAGACGTCGCAGTAGTCCTGCGCCTGCGAGGTGTGTCCGCTGGGGCAGCTCGCCATGCTCAGCCCTCGCTCCTCCCGGTGGTCACCGTCTAGTCCTTGCGTGTCCTTACCGTCTTGCTGGAGCGCGTGTCGAGCTCCATCTCGTCGGCCTTGGCGACGTCGCGCTTCAACCGGACGGTACCGGTCGCCTCGTCCACGACGTCCACCACCTTGCGCAGCATCGCGGTGATCTCGTCGTTGCCGGCCTCGCCCGCGAGCACCACGGCCCGGCCGAGCCGCGCGGTCGCGGTGTCGAAGTCGCCGTCCTTGCGGGCCTGGAGGCCCTCCTGGATCGCCGTGGCCAGCTCCGCCTGACCGGTGTAGCCCGCGACCCGCGCGTTGATCCGGGTGGACTCCGCCTCGTCGTCGGTCCACTGGGCGAGGACGTTCGCGGTCGCGACGACCCGCGCCTCCTCGCCGGGCAGGCCCGGCACGACGAGCTTCACCCAGGCGGCGCGCAGCTCCTTGCCGATCTCTCCCGGCGGCACCTCCACGCAGACGTGGTAGTCGCGGCTCTCGGCGCCCCACGCGCCGAGCGGGTAGTCGCCCGCCTGCGGCGCCGACTCGGTGCGCTTGCCGGTGAGGTCCTCCACCGACGGGGAGACCTGCTTGACGAACCGCAGCCGCGCCGTCTGGGGCGTCCACACGCGCAGGGCGACGTCGGCGACGGACTTGCCCATCGCCTCCTTGGTCATGGCGCGGAAGTCCTCGACCAGCCCGGCCGGGTCGGCCACCATGCCGACGCTGCCGAGCAGCGCCGAGGACACCTTGCGCAGCTCGGGGACCTCCCAGTCGGTGCCGACGCCGCGGCAGTCGCAGACGAACCGCCCGCCGCAGCGGGCCAGGGCCGCGTCGAGCTCCGCGGGCGTCTCGTGCTGGTTCTTGCCGTCGGTCAGCAGGATCGCGTGCCGGATCCCGTCGCGCCCGGCGAACAGGTCGTCGGCCAGCCGCAGCCACGACCCGATCGCGGTGCCGCCGGACGCCTTCAGCCGGCTCAGCGCGTGCTTGGCCTCGGCGCGGGTCTCCGGCGTCGCCGGGACCAGCCCCTGGTGCCGCGGGAAGACCATCGAGGCCGTGTTGGAACCCGAGACCACCGCGAACTCCACGCCGTCGCGCAGCGTGTCGACCGCGACCTGCGCGGCCGCGATCGCCGCCCGCAGCTTGGTCTCGGGGTAGGACATCGAGCCCGAGGTGTCGATGATGACGACCTCGGACGCCCGGGCCGAGGACGGCGCGGGCGCGCCTGCGCCGCCCGGCGCCGCGGTCGCCTCGACGGAGATGATGGCGTGCACCTCGCGGCCGCCTTCGGGCAGGTACTTGTTCTGGTCGACGGAGATGGTGAACTGCGGCTCGCTCATCGGGGCTGCTCCGTGCTCTCGGGGATGCTCTCGTGGACGCGGCCGGCGGAGCCGCCGGGGGAGGGGACCGGGATCACGGCGACCGTGATGTTGTCGCGGCCCCCGGCTTCCAGCGCGCGGCGCACCAGCGCCCGCGCGGCGCCCAGCGGGTCGGCCGCGGGGCCGGGGGCTGCGCCGCCCCTGGGATCGGCGCCTTCGGCCTCGGCGCCTCCGGGGTCGTCGCCTCCGGGGTCTCCGGCCAGCAGTGCCGCCAGGTCGGCGGCCGCGGGGTAGTAGTTCCACAGCCCGTCGCTGCACACCAGCAATGTGCCGGGGCCGCCCGGACGGAACGTCGCCACGTGCGGCTCGACCTGCCCGGCGTCGGCGCCCAGCCAGGCGGTGATGACGTGCGCGTTCGGGTGGGCCTCCGCCTCCGCCTCCGTCATCGAGCCCGTGCCGACCATGAACGCGGCCCACGAGTCGTCCTCGGTGAGCCGGCGGGACGGGCCGAGCTCGGCCATGTCGCCGGTGCTGACCTCGGCCGCGTCCGCCTCGTCCGGAGCGGGGCCGGGGGCGCCCTCCTCGCCCGGCCCGGCGGGCGCCTCCGCCGACAGCCAGTAGGCGCGGCTGTCGCCGACCCAGCCGACCGTGACCGCCGGGCCGCGCGTCACCGCCGACACGTAGGTGCACGACGGCGCGTCCGACGGCGACGTGGCGAGCGCCGCGACGGCGGCGGCCGCCCGCAGCGCCGCGTGGCGGGTGGCGTCCTCGGCGTCCTCGCCGGCGTCCAGCCGCGCCACGAGTTCGGCGACGCCGGTGTCGGCGGCGGCGCGGGACGCCTCGTCGGGACGCTGGGAGGAGCCGACGCCGTCCGACACGACGGCCGCGACGCCGGTGGGGTGCGCGGCGAGGGCCAGCGCGTCCTCGTTGCGGCTGTAGCGGCGGCCGCGGTCGCTCGCGCCCGCCGCGACGACGGGGCGGGCGCCGTTCCCGCCGGATCCGGCGGCGAGCTCGATCTCGACGTGGTCGCGCTCAGCGGGCTGGCGCAGGCCGCACGTCTCGCAGTAGCCGTCCGCGCCGATCGCCGTCCCGCCGCAACCGGGGCACGGGCCCGCGGCGGTGCGGCGCGCGGACGGCGCGGACTCCTGCCGCACCGTCGCGCCGGCGCGCCCGGCGGCCTCGGCGCCCTCGCGCCCGGCGGACGGGGCGGGCGGGCCGTCGGCGAGCCGGTGCCCGCACTCCTCGCAGAAGATCTCCTCGGCGAACACCACGGCGCCGCAGGCGGGGCAGGCCAGCTCGGCCGCCTTCCCCTGGTCGGCCGGGTCGGTTCCCGGTGTGCCGGGCCCCTTGGTGTCGGGTCCGGTGGCGTCGGGTCCGGTGGTGTCGGGTCCGGTGGTGTCGGTGCCGCCGGGGCGGTCGGCTCCGTTGGGGGCGTCGGTCACAGCAGCGTCCTCGGGCGTACGGCGTTGGCGGAGTCGACGAGCCGGCGGCACTCGTCCCGGTCGCGGGTGCGGCGCGCGAGCTCCCGGTACGTCCCCTCCAGCAGGCGGCGCAGGGGGGTCTCGGCGAGCGGGGCGCCGAAAAGGGAGCCGCCCCGGGTCCCGGCCGCCGTGCCGGAACCCGCCAGGAGCCAGCCGAGCGCGGCCTCCAGCACCTCGGCGGCGAGCCTGTCGCGGCGCTCGGCGTCCAGGTCGAGGGCCCCCAGCCGGTCGCCCGCGGCGACCAGCTCGGCCGCCGTCAGCTCGGCGGGGGGCCGGCCGCGCACCGCCGTCACGACGGCCGCGACCTGCGCGGGCACGTACCGGATGGAGATCTTCGGCACCGAGTCGAGCGCGGCGACGGCGGCGCGGCGGTCGCCCGCCGCCAGATGGACGCGGGCGAGGCCGAAGGCGGCGTTGATGTAGCTCTGGTCGGTGCGCCACACGGTCTCGTACAGGCGGACGGCGTCGTGGGGCGCCGACCGCTCGCGGCAGTAGGCGAGGCCGAGCTTGGGGGCCGCCTCCCCGGGCAGCAGCCCGTACAGCCGGTCGAACAGGCGTGCGGCCTCGTCCACGCGGCCCCGGGCGAGCAGCCCGACCGCGCGGTACCAGCCGATCCGCCAGTCGGAGGGGCGCTCGGCGGCCAGCGCGTCGAGCAGCTCGTCGGCCTCCGCGGCCGCGCCGAGCTCGATCCTGGCGCGGGCGAGCGCCAGCCTGACCTCGGGCGTGCGCTCCGGCGCGTTGGCCGCCGCCTCGGCGGCCTGCGCCGGCTCCAGCGCGCCGAGCCCGGACACGAACGCGGCGGCGGGGTCGGCGCCGTCCACCAGCGGCGCCGGCAGCGCCGCCGCGGCGACCGGCGGCGGCGCGGGCGGCAGCCCGGTCTCCTCCCGCGCCCCCTCCGCCATCCGAGTGGTGAACCGCTCCGGGCCGAAGAGCCCGGACGGCGCGGGCCGCGGCGTGCCGTCCTCGGCGGCCAGCACCTCCCGCAGCACGCCGGTGAGCTGCTCGGCCATCTCCGCCGCGTCCTGGAAGCGGGCGCTCGGCTCCTTGTGCGTGGCGCGGCGCAGCAGCCGGTCGTAGGACTCGAACCGCCGCAGCACGGGGATCTCCTCGCTCGGCGGCAGCGAGTGGACGTGCTTGCGGGTGTAGCCCTTGAACGGGAAGCTCAGCACGGCGAGGGCCCGGCCGACCGTGTAGAGGTCGGAGGAGACCGACGGGCCGGCGTCGGCGATCTCGGGGGCCTGGTAGCCGACCGTGCCGTAGATGGCGCCGTCCGGGTCGTCCAGCCGCCGCACCCCGCCGAGGTCGATCAGCCGGAGCTGCTCCTCGGACTGGATCACGTTGTCCGGCTTGAAGTCGCAGTAGACGAGGCCCTGCGCGTGCAGGTACTCGAACGCCCGCAGCACCTCCAGCCCGTAGGCGATGGCCTGCGAGAGCGGCAGGTGCTTCTCGCCGGACGGGTGCGGCTGGGCGAGCAGGATGTCCTTGAGCGACTGCCCGCCCACGTACTCCATGACGATGTAGCCGTCGCCGCCGTGCTGGACGAAGTTGTAGATCTTGACGATGTTGGGGTGCTCGACCTCCGCGAGGAACGCGCGCTCGGCCGCCGCGGCCGCCATCGCGTCGGCGTCGCCGCTGTCGAGCAGGCCCTTGAGGACGACCCACCGGTCGCTGACGTTCTTGTCCTGGGCGAGGTAGATCCAGCCGAGCCCGCCGTGGGCGAGGCAGCCCAGCACGCTGTACTGGCCGCCGACGAGGTCGCCGGGGCCGAGCTTCGGGGTGAAGGAGAACCGGGCGCCGCACTTGGGGCAGAAGCCCTCCGTGCGTCCCGTGCGGTCGCCGCGCCCGCGGCCGACGGGCTCGCCGCAGCCGCTGCAGTACCGCTTGGCCTCGGCGACCTGCGGGTCGCTCATCACCGCGCTGGACGGGTCCCGGTAGGGGACGCGCGGCACCTCGACGAGTCCGGCGCCGAGCATGCCCCGGCGGCCGGACGAGCGGGCCGACCCGGTGCGGGTGCTGCCCGTCCGGGTGCTGCCGGTCGCCGTGCCGCCCGTCGGTCCCGTGCTCTGCGATGCGCCCCCGGTGCCGCCGCCCGACGCGCCCGTGCCGGGGACGCGGGCCGTGTGGGCGGGAGGCGAGCCGCACACGTCGCAGTAGCCGTCCATGATCGTGCCGGTGCACCCGGCCTGCCCGCACGCGTCGGGCCGCTCGGCCGCCGGGCGCGGCGCCGGGACGCCAGACGCGGGAGGCGCGGTGGTGGGAGCCGCGGTCCTTGGAGGCGCGGCGGCGGGGGCCGCCGGCGGATTGCCGCAGACGTCGCAGTAGCCGTCCGCGATCGTCCCTCCGCAACCCGGCTGCGCGCACTGGCTCATCGATCCGCTCCCTTCGCCCGCGAGGTGACGGCCCGCTGGTAGGCGGTCAGCGCGACGGTGGCCTTCCGCAGATCGCAGGGGGAGGTCCACAGCAGCTCGCGCGCCTGCTCGTAGGACCGGGCCAGGTCGGGGTCTTCGGCGTGCCCGAGGCGCGCGGCCTTCACCCGGTAGGCATCCAGGCGCCCGCGCAGCTCCTCGCGCCGGTCGAGCAGCCCCCGGATGAGGCCGGCGGTCTCGCGGGCCCGTGCCAGCGCCGTGTCCGCCGCGCGCTCCAGGTCGGCGACCCGCTGCGCGGCCTCGCGCCAGCCGCCGCCCCGCGCGGCCGCGCCCTGCCGGGGCCGGGTGACGGCGGCGAGGCGGTCGGCGAGGGCGGCGGAGGCCTCCGGCAGGTCCGGCAGCGCGGACGTAGTGATCTTGGTGAGGACCTCGTCCCGCACGGCGCGCGCCTCCGCCTCGGCATCGCGCAGCAGCTCCAGGACGGACGCGACGCCGCGGAGCCGGTCGGCGAACCCGTCGCGCAGCCGCTCCGCCTCCTCCAGCCCGCGGCGCAGCTCGGCGAAGCCCGAGCGCACCGCGTCCAGCCGCGCGGTGTCGGCGTGGCCGTCCCGCGCCAGCGCGAGCGGGTCGGTGCGCACCACCGCGGCGACGGCCTCCAGCTCGTCGCGGAGCCTGTCGAGGCCGGGGTCCGCGCCGCCGAGGGACTCCAGCAGCTCCTCGGCCGCCCGCCGCTCGGCCTCGACCTCGGCGAGCCGCGACAGCAGCGTCGACCAGACGGTGTCGAGCGCCGCCACCGACCGCGCGACGTCCTCGTACAGCGGCGTCATCCGTTCGACGGCGGCCCGCAGCGTCAGCCTCTCGCCGGACGGGACGGCCAGCAGGGTCCGGCGCTCCAGCGGCACCTCCACGGCGGGCAGCTCCACCGACGGCCCCTCCAGGAGGCGGGTGAGCTCGGCGAGCCGCGCCTGCCCGGGCCTGCCGGGCCGGGCCCACAGCTCCTCGGCGGCGGAGACGACGCGCCCGTGGAGGTCGAACAGGAGCCACAGGGAGGCCGCCCGCGCCCGCACCTCGGACTGGACGCGCAGTGTCGCGCCGCGCAACGTCGCACCTTCCAGCAGCTGGTAGCCCTGGTGGGCCTCCAGTTCCAGCAGGGCGGCGCCGATGCGCTCCCTCTCGTCGCGGAGGCGCGCGAGCATCCTGTCCGCCTCGTCTCGGCTCATCGGGGGCCGGTCCAGGCGCGGGTCACTCAACGCTGATCCACGGCTTGACCCATGTTCGCCCCTGATTCCCCCGAATAGAGCACGTTTCCGAGGCTCAGTTTTCACCATGCGAGGCCGCCTTCTCAAGCGCGAAGCCGATCACCGCTCCGGAGGGACCGGCCGCGCGCCGCGCGCCGCATCCGCCCCCGCCGGGACCTCCAAAATGTCAGTGTTCGAACGTATGATCGAACCATGGCGAACGTTGCGACGCACCCCCAGACCGCGCCCACCGCGCCGGCCGCGCTCACGGCGGCGGAGATCGCCGCCCTCGCGCTCTCGCTCGCGCACCTCGGCGCCGGCCCGCAGGCCACCACCGCGCGCCGCGCCCTGCACACCCTCCTCGACGCCGCTCCGCACGACGACGTGGTCACCACCACGCTCGCCACCCTCACCACGCCCCTGGACGCCTCCACCTCCGACCGCGCCCGCGTGGTCGCCGCCGCCATCACCGAGCACCGCGTGGTCCGGCTCTGCTACGGCGACGCCGGAGCCAACGTCACGATCCGCGAGGTCGAGCCGGTGACCTGCCTCGTCCACCGCGACCACTGGTACCTCGTCGGCTGGTGCCGCATGCGCCGCGGCGTGCGGGCCTTCCGGTTCGACCGCATCCTCGCGGTCGAGTCCACCGGCCTGCTGGCCCGGCACCGGCGCGCCGACCGCTACCTGCCCTTCCAGAAGCGCCGCACGGCCTGACCGCAGGCCCGCCCCTCCGGCGCGGGGCCGCACCACCGCGGCCCGGCGCCGGACCGGCACGTCCGCCGGCGCGGCGACCGGCTCGGACCGGAACCGGCCAGCCCGACCCCGGCACAGTCAGGTCGAAACGGACAGGTCGGCGCGGGGTCGGGGCGTCACCGGTCGGACGGGCCTCGGGTCAGACGGACACCGTCTGCTGGACGGCGGCGGTGACCACTTTCGGCACGTCGCCGGTCCGGGCGTAGACGGTGCGCTGGAACCGGGCCCCGTTCCCGCGCTCCAGCACGCCGCGAAGGAGCTTGGTGACGGCGTCGAGGTCTCCCGCGCGGTCGAGCGCGGGAGACAGGTGGTCGAGGAGCGCCTCCACGACCTCGCGTGCGGGGGCGGCCAGGTGGGTGCGGGGGTGGACGAGCTGGTTCCGCAGGCCCGAGCGCCCGGCCCGCCACATCGCCAGGCGCATCAGGTCCGCGCGCACCGGGTCGGGCGGCTCGCCCCGGTGCCACGCGTCCGCGGCGGTCTCGACGAGCGCCCGGACCAGCGCGGCCGTCAGGACGGCGTCGTCGGCCTCCAGGCACACGTCCGCGACGCGGATCTCCACGGTCGGGTAGTGCCGGGACAGCCGGGCGTCGAAGTAGATCATGCCCTCGTCCACGAGCGCGCCGGTCGCGAGCAGGGCCTCGACCGTCGTCCGGTACGCCTCCGCCGAGCCGAACAGCTCGGTCGGGCCGCTGGACGGCCAGCGGCCCCAGACCTGGTGCCGCCAGCTGTCGGAGCCGGTGTCGGCGCCCTGCCAGAACGGGGAGTTGGCGCTGAGCGCGAGCAGCGGGGGCAGCCACGGCCGGATCCGGTCGAGGACGGCGACGCCCTCCTCCTCGTCCTCGATGCCGACGTGCACGTGGCAGCCGCAGGTGAGCTGCTCGTCCGCGGTGGGGCCGTAGGCGTCCGACATCCGCAGGTAGCGGTGCGAGGGGGTCAGCGACGGGCGGACGCTGACCGGCGACGTCGCCAGCGCGGCCACGGCGGCGCCCACCCCGGCCGCCGACTGGGCCGCCGCGATCCGCGCCGACCGGACGTGGTCGGACACCTCGTCCAGCGAACGGCAGACCGGGGTGGCCGTCTCCACCTGCTCGCGCTGGAGTTCGGTCTCCAGCGCCTTCGAGCGCCGGCCACCGGTCAGGAACAGCTCGTCGTGGCGCCGGGCGTAGTGGATCACGGAACCGGACAGGGCCTGGGGCACGCCCGTCTCCGGGTCGACCAGGAGCAGTTCCTCTTCCACCCCGAACGTGCGCCCACCCGCGCGAAGTGTCACCAGGTGTTCCTTCCCGGCCAGCACGGATGTACGTCCCCCGGGATGCTCGTTCTGGCCGGACCGGCCTGCCTAGAATGCGCCGGCGCTCGACCCGTCACTTGGTTGAAAGGTGGTGGTATGTCCTATCTCGTCGGCCAGTGGGGGACCGGCCCCGTCGGCAGAACCTCGCTCGGGGCGCTGCTCGGGCACCCGGACCTCGAACTCGCCGGGGTCGTCACCGTGGACCCCCGGCACGCCGGGGCCGACGCGGCCGAGCTGGCCGGAAGCGGCCGCCCTGCCGGGGTCCGCGCCACCGAGGACCCGGCGGAGCTGCTGGCCCGGCGCCCCCACGTCGTCTGCCACACGGCCTCCCGCTCGCGGGACGTGGCCGGGGAGCTGTGCCGCATCCTCGAGTCGGGCACCGGCGTGGTCTCCGACACCCTGCCCTCGCTGGTCCATCCGCCCTCCGCCGACCGGGCCCTCGTCCGCCGGATCCGGTCCGCGTGTGCGGTCGGCGGCGCCGCCTTCCTCACCCTCGCGCCCGGCCCGGCGGCCGACGTCCTCCCGCTGCTGCTGAGCGGCGGCTGCCTGCGCGTGCACGGCGTCAAGATCACCCGGTTCACCTGCCAGGACGACCCGGACACCCGCGTCCGGTTCGGATTCGGCGGCCCCGTCGGGCACCGCCCGCGGATGGTCCGGCCGGGCGGGCCGCGGCGGACGATGGAGCCGGTCGTGCGCCTCCTGGCCGAGCACCTGGCCGTGCCGCTGGAGGACGTGCGCGAGAGCTACGAGCTGTGCCCCGCGCCCGAGGCCGTCGGCGGCGTCGCCAAGGGGACCCTGGCCGGGCTGCGGTTCCAGGTGTCGGGACTGCTGCGCGGCCGTCCCGTGATCACCGTCGAGCACGTCGCCCGGCTGCGCGCCGACATCGCCCCCCACTGGCCCGCTCCGCCGTCCTGCGGGACCGGGGGCCACCGCGTCGAGATCGACGGCGAGCCGCCCTGGCGGATGGACCTCGCGGGGCCCGGCACCGCGCAGTCGACCGCGCTGCGCATGGTCAGCGCCGTTCCCGCCGTGGCCGAGGCCCCGCCGGGCCTGCACACCCCGCTGACCCTGCCGCCGTTCACCGGCCGGCGCCGCCTTCGCTGAGCCACGCGGCGAGCAGGACTCCCGTCTCCTCCCGGCGGTCGACGTAGAGCATGTGCCCGGCCTCGATCTCGCTGATCACGAGGCCGGGCCCGAGCGCGGCGCGCAGGTCCATCACGAACTCGGGGCGCACGAAGTCGGCCTCGGTCGCGATGACGAGGTGGGTGGGCAGGCCGGCGGGCGGGGCGAGGTGGGGGCGGGCCATCTCCGAGTACGCGGTCACCGCGGCCGCGGGGTCGAACCGCCACCGCAGCCGCCCGTCCGGGCCGTGCTCGAGGTGCTCGGCGACCTCCTCGTCCACCGCCTCCCGCGGAGCCTCGGGCCAGCGCGCCGCCCGGTCGGCCCGCGCCTCGGCGGCGTCGGCGAAGGACGACGGCGCCAGGTGCCCGCGCGCCTCCCGGCCGGCCGTCGCCGGGTCGAGGCCGATGGCCGGGTCCAGCAGGAGGAGCCGCCGCACCCGCCGCGGCACCGTCCGCGCCAGATGCAGCGCGATCATCCCGCCGTAGGAGTGCCCGACGAGGTCGGCCCGCTCGACGCCCTCGGCGTCCATCATCGCCAGGACGTCGGCGACATGCCGTTCGACCGTCCACGGCGGCTCGTGCGTCGACCGCCCGTGCCCGCGCAGGTCGGGCGCGAGGACGGAGCGGTCCGCCAGGTACCGCTCGGCGGTCCGCCGCCAGCGCGCCCCGTGGCCGCAGACCCCGTGGAGCATGACCACCGGTGCTCCGGCCGGGTCTCCGTACCGATGAACATGCAGTACCGCGTCCGCCATGGGGTAAAGCGTAGGCGCGCCGGGGACGCCGCGAACGGCCTTCACCGGTCACCGGCCCGGATCAGGACCGTTCCCAGCGGACGGACGACAGGGCCAGCAGCGCCACGTGGAAGGACACGCACGACTCCACGTCGTCGAGATCGGCGTCCAGGACCCGTTCGATGCGGCGGAGGCGCTCGTAGAAGGCGGGGCGGGACAGGTGCGCCTGCTGGGCGGCGACGGCCTTGTTCCGGCCGGACTCGAGGTAGAGCTCCAGGATGCGGGTGAGGTCGCTGCCGCGCTGGGCGTCGTACTCCAGGAGCGGCCCGAGCTCGCGTTCCACGAAGGTCTGCACGCGGACGTCGTCGCGGAGGAGGTGCAGGAGCCCGCGCAGGCGCAGGTCGGGCAGCCGGTAGAAGAGGCGGGCCCCGGAGCCGCGCGCGGCGACGTCGGCGACCTGCTCGGCCTCCAGGAAGGAGCGCCGGACGTCGCGGATCGTCTCCACCACCGAGCCCGCGGCCATCACGGTGTCCCCGGGCTGCTCGCGGATCCGGGTGGCGACCTCGGTGAGCGCGGTCTCGGCGTCGGCGCGGGCGGGCAGGGAGACGAGGACGCCGACCCGGGCCTGCGGGCCGCCCTCGTCGAGGACGCCCACGAGCGCGGCGAGGCGCGCGTCCTTGCAGGCGGCCGCGGCCGCCTCGGCGAGCTGCGACAGCTCCCCGACGGGCGGGGCCGTCCGGGAGGCCGCGGGGCCGCGCGTCCGCAGCACCGCGCCGAGCAGCCGGCGGCCGGACAGCGGGACCCCGAGGGCGCGGGACCGGGCCGCCGCCTCCTGCGGATCGGAGTAGGCGTGCGCGAGGATGCGGGCGATGATCGTCCCGTGCGCCTGGCGCTCGACGCTCTCGGCGTGCCGGTCCAGGAGCCGGCCGAGGGCGAGGGTGGTGGCGGCCCGCTCGATCAGCACGGTCTCGCGCGGGGACGGCGGCGAGCCGAGGTCGATGATGAGCCGGCCCCAGTCCTCGCCCCGCGCGCCGACCATGGTGACCAGCCAGCCGGACGCCTCGTCGTAGCCGGTGCGGCGGCCGGGCCGGACGGCGCGCGACCGGGTCTCCCACGCCGACAGCAGCTCGGCGGGGTCGGCGCCGCCGGCGTCCGCGGCGAGGACCTGGTGGGCGAGGTTCTCCAGCACCACCGGGTGCCCGCCGAGCGCCGCGACCTGCCGGACGACCTCGTCGGTCGAGGCGCCCTCGACCGACAGCTGGGTGAAGATCTCGTGCAGCTGCTCGGAGGCGCGCAGCTCGGCGAACTGCTCCTGGACGATCCGGGCGTGCACCGACTCGGTGATGTCGACGAACGCGGGCTCGTGGGCCAGCACGATCACCGGCAGGCCGAACTCCTCGGCCGCGGCGATCAGGGCCGGCGGCAGAACGCTGGCGTAGCGGCGGCCGAGCTCGATCATCAGGCCGCTGACGCCGACCTCGGCGAGGTCGGCGATGTAGGCGCGCAGCCGCTCCGGCTCGTCCGGCAGCGCGATCCCGGTGGTGAGGACGAGCTCGCCGCCGTGCAGCAGGTGCGCGATGTCGGTGACCTCGGCGACGTGCACCCAGCGGACCCGGTTGCCGGTCCGGTCGGCGCCCGCGACGACGTGCGGCTGGCCCCGGCGAACCGCGTCGAGCTGGAGGACGTCGTCGACAGTGGGCAGCATCACCGGCGATGATATCCGGACAGGGTGTCAACGGTGCTGATCCGGTCGTTACATGGTGTCGGCCACCAGCAGACCGTTAAGCAAGGCCTCCCTGTCCTGACACTCTGCGGGTGGCCGCGGCCGCCTGCGGAAACGAGACTTGGGGCATGTCGGAACACGCGAACCTGCTCCGGCGCCACCGGGCGGTCATGCCGTCCTGGATGGCGCTCAACTACCGGGACCCCATCGAGATCGTCGGCGGCAAGGGCAACCGCGTGACCGACGCCGAGGGCAACTCCTACCTCGACTTCTTCATCGGCATCCTGACGAACATGCTCGGGTACGACGTGCCGGAGGTCCGGGACGCGGTGGAGCGCCAGATCGCCACCGGGGTCGTGCACACCTCCACCGCGTACCTGCTGCGCGGCCAGGTCGAGCTGGCCGAGAAGATCGCCCGCCTGTCGGGCATCCCGGACGCGAAGGTGTTCTTCACCAATTCCGGGACGGAGGCCAACGAGACGGCGCTGCTGCTGGCCGCCTACGCGCGGCGCAGCGACCAGGTCCTCGCGCTTCGGCAGAGCTACCACGGACGGTCGTTCGCCACGACGGGGGTCACCGGGAACCGCGGCTGGACGAACCTGTCCTACTCTCCGCTGGACGTCCACTTCCTGCACGGCGCCGACCGGCGGCTCCCGCAGTTCGCCGGGATGTCGGACGAGCGGTACATCGACGTGTGCACGCAGGACCTGCGGCACGTGCTCGCCACCGCGACCGGCGGCGACGTCGCCGCGCTCATCGCCGAGCCGATCCAGGGCGTGGGCGGGTTCACGATGCCGCCGGACGGCCTGCTCGCCGCCTACAAGCGCGTCCTCGACGAGTTCGGGGTCCTTCTCATCTCCGACGAGGTTCAGACCGGCTGGGGGCGGACGGGCCAGGGCTTCTGGGGGATCGACAACCACGGCGTGACTCCGGACGTGATGACGTTCGCCAAGGGGCTCGGCAACGGCTTCGCGGTCGGAGGCGTCGTCGCGCGCGGCGACCTCATGGACGGCCTCCACGCGGTCGGCATCTCCACCTTCGGCGGCAACCCGGTGTCGATGGCCGCCGCGAACGCCGCGCTCGACTACGTCCTCGACCACGACCTGCAGGCCAACGCCGCCCGGCAGGGGGCGACGATCATCGGCGGGCTGTCGGCGGCGGCCGGCCGGTTCCCGGTCGTCGCGGACGTGCGGGGCAAGGGGCTGATGTTCGCGGTCGAGCTGGCCGACCCGGTCACCGGCGAGCCGAGCCCGCCGCTCGCCGCCGAGCTGATGGAGGCGGCCCGCGAGCGGGGGCTGCTGGTCGGCAAGGGCGGCCTGTACGGCAACGTGGTGCGCATGGCGCCGCCGCTGACCCTGACCGATGACGAGGCCGAGGAGGGCCTCGGCATCCTGGTCGCATCGCTGGAGGCCGTGAACGAGACCGCCGTCGCCGGAGGGCGCGGCCCGTCTCCTCGCCGGGAGGACGCATGAGCAGGCACGTGACGCACTGGATCGGCGGCAAGCCGTTCGCCGGGGAGGGCGATCGCCGGGGCGAGATCTACGACCCCGCGTCCGGGCGCGTGGCCGGGACGGTCGAGTTCGCCGGGAGGCCGGAGGTCGACGCGGCCGTCGCCGCCGCGAAGGCCGCGTTCCCCGGCTGGCGTGACGCCTCGCTCTCCCAGCGCACGAAGGTGCTGTTCCGCTTCCGCGAACTGGTCGACGCGCACCGCGGGGAGCTGGCGCGGCTGATCTCCGCCGAGCACGGCAAGGTGGTCTCCGACGCGGCCGGCGAGGTCGCCCGCGGACTGGAGGTCGCCGAGTTCGCCTGCGGCATCCCGCACCTGCTCAAGGGCGGGTTCTCCGAGAACGTCTCCTCGCGGGTGGACGCCTACTCGATCCTCCAGCCGGTCGGGGTGGCCGCCGGGATCACCCCGTTCAACTTCCCGGCGATGGTGCCGATGTGGATGTTCCCCGTCGCGATCGCGTGCGGGAACACGTTCGTGCTCAAGCCGTCGGAGAAGGACCCGTCGGCGTCGGTCCGGCTCGCGGAGCTGTGGGCCGAGGCGGGGCTGCCCGACGGGGTGTTCAACGTCGTCCACGGCGACAAGGCGGCGGTGGACGGGCTGCTGCACCATCCGGACGTCAGGGCCGTCAGCTTCGTCGGCTCCACTCCGATCGCCCGCTACATCTACGGGACGGCGGCGGCGAACGGCAAGCGCGTCCAGGCGCTCGGCGGCGCCAAGAACCACATGCTCGTGCTGCCCGACGCCGACCTCGACCTCGCGGCGGACGCCGCGGTGTCGGCCGGCTTCGGCTCGGCGGGGGAGCGGTGCATGGCGATCTCCGTCATCGTCGCGGTGGACCCGGTCGGCGACGAGCTGACGGCCAGGATCAAGGAGCGCGTCGCCGGCCTCAAGATCGGTCCTGGCGACCACCCCGAGTCGCAGATGGGGCCGCTCGTGACGGAGGCGCACCGCGACAGGGTGGCCTCCTACCTGGACGGCGCCGTCGAGCAGGGCGCCGTGCTCGCCGTCGACGGGCGCGACCCGGAGGTGCTGGGCGGCGCCGGGGGCGGGTTCTGGCTCGGCCCGGCCGTGCTCGACCACGTCACCCCGGACATGGACGCCTACAAGGACGAGATCTTCGGCCCGGTGCTGTCGGTCGTGCGGGCCGGCTCCTACGACGCGGCCATGGAGCTGATCTCCGCCAACCCCTACGGCAACGGGACCGCGATCTTCACCAACGACGGCGGGGCGGCGCGCCGCTTCCAGAACGAGGTGGAGGTCGGCATGGTCGGCGTGAATGTGCCGATCCCGGTGCCGATGGCCTACTACTCGTTCGGCGGCTGGAAGGACTCGCTGTTCGGCGACAGCCACGCCCACGGCATGGAGGGCGTCCACTTCTACACCCGGACGAAGGCCGTCACCGCCCGCTGGCTCGACCCGTCCCACGGCGGGGTGAACCTCGGCTTCCCGGCCGGCGGCTGAAGCGCGAGCGGGAATTACCTACCGAGCGCGTTTTGCGGTTGTCAATTTTCGTCCGGCGTGGCCCGGCGAATAATGGCTCCACCCCATTGACGGAGTCTGTGCCGGGCGACACAATCTGACTGTCTTCATTAATTGGGGCGAATTCAAAAGTCAGGGTCGGCAGTCAGAACCCGTGGTCAACGGGCCGCGGGCCGGTGGAGCCGGACATGCAGGAGAGCCGCGCTATGACCGCAGGCGACCACGCGGCCGAGGTGGACGCGCTCGGCAGGCGATTCCCGGGTTGGACCATTTGGTTCGGCCCCTTCACCGGCCATTGGTGGGCACTGCCGCCCCGGGACCGCGACATCGGCGACTTCCTCGAGGCCGACACGCCGCAGCGGCTCATCGCGCAAATCGAGACGGTCGCTGGCGCCGTGCCCGCCCTCTGGCCGGCCCGCGGGCCGGCACCCCCCGGCGGCCGTCCGCGGCCGTCCCGCGACACCCGGCAGGACGTGCGGCGTCCCTCGAACCTCCTCAGTCTCGAGGGCGTCACACCGCCGCCGACCGGCCGGGTACCGGTGATCGCGTGGCCGGGCGGCACCGCACGGTGATCCGCTGTTCCCCACCCCCGCCACGCCCCACCGGTGCCGCCGCGGCCCCGGGCAGGACGCGAGCCCGCGCCATATCCTCTCCAGCAACCTCCGTGTATGGCGCGGACGCCAGCACCCACCGTCCTCCCGGGGTCCCGGCGGTTGCACTCCGGCCCGGCCGGAAAACGCATTGAAGAGTGCGGCAATGGTCATGGTGTTGTCACCTGCGGGAAAGTCCGCCGGGAAACGGTGGAGTCGCGATCATCGGTAATTCCGGCCGGAGAGGCCCCGGGGCGGCGGGATATTTCCGCCAGGCCGCCGATCACGTCGCGGGAATCCCGGCCGGCGAACACAATGGCCGCCGGAGGTGCCGGGAACCGCCGTCCGGAGCCGGGGCGCACGCGTCCGGCCGTGCCGGAGACGCTACGCTGCGCCGACGGGCCCGTTCGCGAGGGGGAGGGCCCTGGCACGGATCGGGAGCGACATGCGGCTGAAGGCCACGGCACGGGTCAAGGCGGCGACACGGGTCAGGGCGGCGACGGCCCTGGCGGCGGCCGCGGCACTCGGCGCCGCGGCGCTCACCGCCTGCAGCGGCGGGGACGACAGGCCCGCCGGTGTCGCCAAGGTGGTGAGCACCCTCGGCCCCGGCGAGGGTGCGCTGAACCTCCTCACGCTGCCCGGCTCGGTGGAGAGCGGCGGCACCGACCCGCGCGTGGACTGGGTCACCCCCTTCCAGGAGCGCACCGGCTGCAAGATCGGGATGAAGGTCGTCAAGACGCCCGAGGAGATGGCCGGGCTCATGCGCGACAAGGACCGGCGCTACGACGGCGTCGCCGCGCCGCCGGAGGTCGCCGGGCGGCTGGTCGAGGAGAACCAGGTCGTCCCGATCAACCCCGACCTCGTGGACGGCTACAAGAAGCTCGAGCCGAAGCTGCGCAGGCTCCTGGAGAGCGACGGCAAGCACTACGGCCTGCCGTACGTGTGGGGCTCCAACCTGCTGATGTACGACACCCGGGCCGTCCCGCCGCCCGCGGGCTGGGCCGCGCTGTTCGACCCCGCCCAGGCCCGCCGGTACGCCGGGAAGATCGTCATGCGGGACAGCCCGCTCGCGATCGCCGAGGCCGCGCTCTACCTCAAGGGCAGGCAGCGCAAGCTCAAGATCCGCGACCCCTACTCACTGACGCCGGCGCAGCTCGCCGCCGCCGGGCGGGTGCTGAAGGCGCAGCGCCCGTTCGTGGGGGAGTACTGGGACGCCCCCGCGGACGCCGTCAGCGCGTTCGCCGGGGGCCGGGCGGTGCTCGGCCAGGCGTGGCCCTACCACGTGGACGTGCTGAACCGCGCGTCCCGGCCCGTCCAGGGCGCCGTCCCCTCCGAGGGCGCCACCGGGTGGATGGACGCGTGGATGATCGGAGCCCGCGTCGAGCACCCCAACTGCATGTACCAGTGGCTCCAGTGGACGGCCTCGCCGGACGTCCAGCAGCAGGTCGCCGAGTGGACCGGGGTCGCGCCCGCCAACCCGCAGGCGTGCTCGGGCGACCGCCTCAAGTCGGGCTTCTGCGCCGCCTACCACGTCGGCGACCGCGACTACCTCGACAAGATCATCTTTGCGCACGCGCCGTCGAAGGCGTGCGGCGGCGGATCGGGCAAGGGCGAGCCGGGCAAGAAGGACTGCACGGACTACGCCGAGTGGACGCGGACCTGGATCCAGGCCACCAAGGCCTGAGGTCCGCCGAAGAGTCTCTCCGGCGCGCCCGACCGCCCCCAGCCGGGCGCGCCTGACGGGTGGTCCCGGACTTCCCCCCGAAACGTCCGGGTCACCCTCTCCCTGGAGAGACCTCCATGACCGCGGCGCCGCGCGCCGCCGTCCGCGCCGGCGGCGGCTCTCCCACCGCCTGCCCGGCGCTCGTGAGCGGCTCCCGAGGGCCCCGCCGTGCGCGGGGTACCGGCGGGGTGGGTGCGCAGTCGTCGCACGCGAACACCCCGGACGAGTCCGGCAGGCGGCCGACGCGGACGCGCGGCCGGGGCCATCTCTTGCGGCAGACGACGCAAGCGTCGCCCAGGCGCTGGGCCGTGCTCAACCCTCGCGGGTCGACGACCGGCTCGCCCCTCTGGCCCATGTCTCCATCCCCCCGGTGGGAGTCGCCTTTCACGTCACTCCTTTATAGGCGGAGAAGCGTGTTGCGGCTGTTACCGAAGGTGAAAAGGGCGGCAAAACCTTACGTGTCGGCCCGCCTTCGGCGATGCGCCAAGGTTATGCGCGGGCCCTGGGGAGGCTTCGCGCGCGGCCCGCCGGAAGCCTCTTCGCCCAGGTTATGCAGCCTTTCGGGCAAGGTTATGCAGACCCGCCGCAGGTTATGCGGTCACGGGCCGGACGCTTTGCTCCCTTTTGGAGGGTCGTTGCGTAGAAAGGAGGCATGTCGGCCAGGAACGTCGATGATCGACGAGTCCGGCCGCACAGGGCCCGCCCAGCCCGGGCGCGTGTGATGTCGGCGTCGTTCACGGCACTCGGATCCCTGATGGTGGCCGCCGTGGTAGCGGCGGCCACCGCACTCCACCTGCTCGGCGGCGTCGACCGCCCGGGGGTGCTCGCGGCCGTGATGGCCGCGCTCGCAGCGGTGACCGTCGGGTCGGCCCGCTGGGGGCTGGCGCACTCCGCGCGCGGTTCCCTCCGGCCGGTGGAACGGCTCCGGCGGGAGCTGGAGAGGCTCACCGAGGACGAGGCCGGCGGCCGCGTCGCCGTCCCGGCCACCGGCGACGAGATGGAGCGGCTGGCCGAGCGCGTCAACGAACTGCTCGCCCGGCTGGAGATCGAGGTCGCGCAGCGGCGCGGGTTCGTCGCCGACGCCTCGCACGAGCTGCGCACGCCGATCACCGGCCTGCGCACCCGCATCGAGCTGGCCCTGTCCGCTCCGGACGACGGCGACGCCGAGGAGACCCTGCGTCAGTCGCTCGTCGACATCGACCGGCTGCACCGCATCGTGGAGGACCTGCTCGTCCTCGCCCGCCTCGACTCCGGCGACGCGACCGCCCGGGAGCCGGTCGACCTCGGAGCGCTGGTCGAGGCGGAGGCCGCGAGCCGCACTCCGCCGGTCCCGACGGTCGTCAAGGCCGAACCCGGGATCATCGTGGCGGGCAACCGGCAGCGCCTCGGCCGCGCGGTGCGCAACCTGCTCGCCAACGCCGAGCGCTACGCCGCCGCGCACATCGAGGTCGAGGCGCGCGCGGACGGCGACCGGGCCGTCGTCGTGGTCCACGACGACGGCCCGGGCATCCCGCCCGCCGACCGGGACCGCGTCTTCGAGCGCTTCGCCCGCCTGGACCCGGCCCGCAGCCGCGACAAGGGCGGCAGCGGCCTCGGCCTCCCGATCGCGCGGGAGATCGCCCTGGCCCACGGGGGCACCGTGCAGGTCGCCGACGGCGCCTACGGGGCCCGCCTCGTGCTCCGGCTCCCGCTCCTCGCCCGCTGACTCACCGGAACGCGGCGACGTTCTCCCCGGCCCACTGCGCGAAGGACCGGGCCGGGCGACCGAGCACCTTCTCCACGTCGGGGCTGACACGCCGCTCGGCGGCGGTGGGCTCGCCCAGGATGTCGAGGGTGCCGTCCACGACCGGTGCCGGCATGAACGCCGTCATCTGCGCCCGGGCCTCCTCCCGGGTCTGCTCCGTGAACGCCACCGGCTCGCCCAGCGCCTCGCCGATCGCCCGCGCGCGTTCCCGCGGCGTGATCGGGGCGGGCCCGGTGAGCTCGTACACGCGGCCCGCGTGCCGGGCGTCGCGCAGTGCCGCCGCCGCGACCTCGGCGATGTCGGACGGGTGCACGAACGGCAGCGCGACGTCGGCGAACGGCGCGGCGGCCGCCCGGTGCGCGCGCACGGGCCCGGCCCACGCGAACGCGTTGCTGGCGAAACCGCCCGGCCGCAGGACCGTCCAGCCGAGCCCCGACTCCCGGACGGCGTCCTCGAACGCCCTGAGGTGCGCGTGGCTGTAGGCCGCCGGGCGCGTTCCGGCCCCCTGCGACGACAGCAGCACCACCCGCTCCACGCCGGCGGCCTTCACGACGCCGACGACCTCGTGCGGGTCCAGGTCCTCGGGCGAGCCGAGGAGCGGCCCGGCGACGAGGAGGAAGAGCGCGTCCGCCCCGTCCAGGACCGGGCGGAGGGGCTCCGGCTCCGCGAGGTCGGCCGCGCGGTGCGCGACCCCCTCGGGCAGGTCGCCGGGAGCGTTCCGCGACACGGCCGTCACCCGCTCGCCCGCTTCGGCCAGCATCCGCACGAGCGGCCGCCCGACGTTCCCCGTGGCGCCCATGACAACGATCATTGCTTTCTCCCTCTGAGCTGCACTGGCACCGCCGGAGGGCGGCGCCGTCGCGGTGCGACCCGGCGAAGCTAGCATCCTGCGTATAGTAGGTACCTAGAAGAAAGTGACTACCCCCCGGGAGGCCGTTGATGGCGGACACCAGGACCGAGGAGGCGCTCGACCCCGAGCTGGCCTGCCCCATCGCCCCGGTGGTCGACCTCGTGTTCAGCCGCTGGACGACCCCGATCCTCTGGACGCTGCACGAGTACGGGCGGCAGCGGTTCGTGGAGTTGCAGCGCCGCATCGGCACGATCACGCCCAAGGTGCTGACCCAGCGCCTGCGGCAGATGGAGCGCGACGGCCTCGTCGTCCGCACCTACCACCCGGAGGTGCCGCCGCGCGTCGAGTACGAGATCAGCGATCTGGGGCGCAGCCTCGCGCCGCTGTTCGCGGCGCTCGCGGAGTGGTCCGCCGAGAACCTGGAGAAGGTCGAGCAGGCGCGGCGCGCCCACGACGCGGGAGGCTGAGCGGCGTCCGCACGGGACCTGCTCGGGATCTGCGCCGCGTGGGCACGGCGCCCGCGCGATCCCGGCACGGCCGATGCCCGACAATGGACCCGTGATGCCTCCTTCAAGCCCCGACGCGGGCGCCCGCGAGCTGGTCGTCCTCGGCTCCACCGGATCGATCGGCACCCAGGCGCTGGACGTGGTCCGCCGCAACCCCGGCCGGTTCCGGGTGGCGGGGCTCGCCGCCGGCGGCGGACGGGTCGACCTGCTGGCCGAGCAGGCGCTGGAGTTCCGCCCCGACGTGGTGGCGGTGGCGAAGGCGTCCGCCGCGCAGGACCTCCAGCTCGCCTTCTACGCCGAGGCCAAGCGGCGCGGCTACGCCTCCGGCGACCACCCCATCCCCAAGATCGTGGCGGGTCCGGACGCGGTCGCCGAGGTCGCCGGCTGGCCGTGCGAGGTGGTGCTGAACGGGGTGACCGGCGCGCTCGGCCTCGCCTCGACCCTCGCCGCGCTGGACGCGGGGCGCACGCTCGCCCTCGCCAACAAGGAGTCGCTCATCGTCGGCGGCCCCCTGGTGAAGGAGCGGGCGCGGCCGGGGCAGATCGTCCCCGTCGACTCCGAGCACTCGGCGCTCGCCCAGTGCCTGCGCGGCGGGCGGGCCGAGGAGGTGCGGCGGCTCGTCCTCACCGCGAGCGGCGGGCCGTTCCGGGGGCGCGCCCGCGACGAGCTGGCCGGCGTCACCCCCGAGGAGGCGCTGAACCACCCCACCTGGGACATGGGCCCGGTCGTCACGATCAACTCCGCGACCCTGGTCAACAAGGGCCTGGAGGTCATCGAGGCGCACCTGCTCTTCGACGTCCCGATGGACCGGATCGAGGTCATGGTCCACCCGCAGTCCTACATCCACTCCATGGTCGAGTTCGTCGACGGCTCCACGCTGGCGCAGGCGAGCCCGCCCGACATGCGGCTGCCGATCGCGCTCGGCATGGACTGGCCCGACCGGGTGCCGGACGCCGCCCCCGGCGTCGACTGGACCAAGGCGCACACCTGGGAGCTGTTCCCGCTCGACGACGAGGCGTTCCCAGCCGTCGCGCTGGCCCGCCGCGCCGGTGAGCTGGGCGGGACCGTCCCCGCCGTCTACAACGCCGCCAACGAGGAGTGCGTGGACGCCTTCCGTGCGGAACGGCTCCCGTTCCTCGGGATAGTCGACACTGTCGCGCGGGTAATGGAGGAGCACGGTTCGGGCACCACCGGCGGCCTGACGTTCGACGATGTCCTCGCAGCGGACGCGTGGGCGCGGACCAGGGCCAGGGAACTGACCGCGACCGCCTGACCCGGGGACCCGCCTCGGGAGGAACCCCGGAGGGGACCCGATGGCCTTCTTCCTCGGCGCGGTGGCCTTCGTGGTGGCACTGCTGGTGTCGGTGATGCTCCACGAGGGCGGGCACCTGCTGACCGCCAAGCGGTTCGGGATGAAGGCCACGCAGTACTTCGTGGGTTTCGGCCCGACCCTGTGGTCGACGCGCCGGGGCGAGACCGAGTACGGCGTCAAGGCGATCCCGCTGGGCGGCTTCGTCAAGATCGTCGGCTACACGCCGCTGGAGGAGCTCAGCCCCGCCGACCGGCCGCGCGCGTTCTACCGGCAGCCCGCGGGCCGCCGCGCGGTCGTCATCGCCGCCGGCGTGGTCGCCAACTTCGCGTTCGCCTTCCTGCTGCTCATGGTGATGGCCATGACGATCGGGGTGCGGGAGTCGGGCACGGTGACCAGCACGGTCGAGGAGGTCACGAGCTGCGTGCCGGCCTCGCTGTCGGGCGGCTGCGGCGGGGACCGCCCGCCCTCGCCCGCCGCGCGGGCCGGCCTGCGCCCGGGCGACCGCGTCGTCTCGTTCAACGGCACGCCCGTCTCCGACTGGAACGACCTCACCAGGGCGATCGACGCGGCCGAGCCGGGGCAGACCGTCACCGTGGTGGTCGCGCGTCCGGGCGCGGCGCGGCCGGTGGCGCTGCCGGTCACGCTCGCGGACGTGGGCGGGCGGCCGTTCGTCGGCATGTCGGCGAAGGTCGTCGGCGCCGGGTACGAGCGGACCGGGCCGCTCAACGCCGCCGTGTTCGCCGGGCAGGGCATCGGCCGCACCGTCGCCGGCATCGGGCGCGCCGCTGCGGACCTGCCGGCCGCCGTTCCGAAGCTGTTCTCGCCCGAACGCGGGAGCACGCCCGGCGGCCAGGTCGGCAGCGTGGTCGGTGCCACCGAGGTGTCGGGGCAGATCTTCTCCTCCCAGAGCTCCGCCCGCGACAAGCTGACGCTGTACCTGTCGCTCGTCGTCTCGGTGAACATCTTCCTCGGCGCGCTCAACATCCTGCCGCTGCTGCCGCTGGACGGCGGGCACCTCGCGGTCGTCGCCTACGAGCGGGCGCGGGCGGGCGTCAACCGGGCGAGGGGACGGCCGGATCCGGGCACCGTGGACATGACCAGGCTCATGCCCTTGACATACCTCGCCATCCTGCTGCTGGTGGGGTTCGGGGTGCTGCTGATCCTCGCCGACCTTCTCAACCCGCTACGGCTACCGGAATGACATAAAATGTTTACCGAGGGTGGTCATATGGTCACACCTTTGGTGGCGGGCGCCGTCAACTCAGCCGCGCGGGGCGCCTAGGCTTTGTACGGGGCCGAAAATATGAGGAGAGGGATGAGCGTTTCACTGGGAATGCCGAGCGTCCGCGGCGATGGCGACGGGCAGGGGGCGCCGGATCCGATCGCGCCCCGCCGCAAGTCCCGGCAGATCATGGTGGGCGACGTGCCGGTCGGGGGCGACGCCCCGGTGTCGGTCCAGTCCATGACCACCACCCTCACCGCCGACGTCAACTCCACGCTCCAGCAGATCGCGGAGCTGACCGCGTCCGGATGCCAGATCGTCCGCGTCGCCGTGCCGTCGCAGGACGACGCCGAGGCGCTGCCGGCGATCGCGCGCAAGTCGCCGATCCCCGTCATCGCCGACATCCACTTCCAGCCCAAGTACGTCTTCGCGGCGATCGACGCGGGCTGCGCGGCCGTCCGGGTCAACCCGGGCAACATCAAGAAGTTCGACGACCGGGTCGGCGAGATCGCCCGCGCGGCCACCGACGCGGGCGTGCCGATCCGCATCGGGGTCAACGCCGGCTCGCTGGACAAGCGGCTGCTGGAGAAGTACGGCAAGGCCACCCCCGACGCGCTGGTGGAGTCGGCGCTGTGGGAGTGCTCGCTGTTCGAGGAGCACGGCTTCCGCGACATCAAGATCTCGGTCAAGCACAACGACCCGGTCGTGATGATCGAGGCCTACCGCAAGCTCGCGGCGGCCTGCGACTACCCGCTGCACCTCGGCGTCACCGAGGCGGGCCCGGCGTTCCAGGGCACGATCAAGTCGGCCGTCGCGTTCGGCGCGCTGCTCGCCGAGGGCATCGGCGACACCATCCGCGTCTCGCTGTCGGCGCCTCCGGTCGAGGAGGTCAAGGTCGGCACGGCGATCCTGGAGTCGCTCGGGCTGCGCAAGCGCGGGCTGGAGATCGTCTCCTGCCCGTCCTGCGGCCGCGCGCAGGTGGACGTGTACTCGCTGGCCGAGCAGGTGACCGCCGGGCTGAAGGACTTCCCCGTCCCGCTGCGCGTCGCCGTGATGGGCTGCGTGGTGAACGGCCCCGGCGAGGCGCGCGAGGCCGACCTCGGCGTCGCCTCCGGCAACGGCAAGGGCCAGATCTTCGTCAAGGGCGAGGTCGTCAAGACCGTCCCCGAGGCGCAGATCGTCGAGACCCTGATCGAGGAGGCGATGCGCATCGCCGACGAGATGGGGATCGAGATCGACGAGGACGGCGCGGTCTCCGGGCCCGGCGCCGACGTGGTGGTCGGCTGACGGCACGGTGGCCGGGCCGGGTGGAACGCCGTCCGGCCGAGGGCGCGGTGAGCTGACGCCGTAGCGAATCCGAGAGCCCCGGGTCCTGTGACCCGGGGCTTTCGCATGCCCGGAACCTGTCCCGCGGGCGGGCATCCGGGACCGGAACGTCGGTGGATATCACAGAGTTCCGCTGATCTTGTCACGATTTCGCATCCACTGTGATGGGCCCCTGTCGGGCCGGTTGACGGAACCGCAACAATCTCCCTCGTTTACCCGTATGTCCGACTCAATCGGAGTCGGCACGATAGGGGGATATGTGAAGAGGATCGTTGTCGTGGCCGCGGTGGCAGGGCTCGGTCTCACCGGTCTCGGCGTCACAAGCGCGCAGGCCGCGAGCCCCTCCGCCCGAACGGCCGGAGGATTCAACCCCTCGGCGGCCGAGTGGCACGCCTGCCCCGCGGACTTCGTCCAGACGGTGCACGACCTGTACGACGGGCTCTACCCGGTCTCCAAGATCGTCCAGTGCGCCGAGCTCTCGGTGCCGATGGACTACGCCAAGCCGAACGGCAAAAAGATCACGCTCCAGCTCACCCGGACGCCCCACACCGGCTCGGGGCAGGCCAAGGGCGACATCGTGGTCAACCCCGGCGGCCCCGGCGGCGGAGGCGCGCTGTTCGGACCGCGCGTGTTCGCCCAGAACTCCGCCCCGATGCGCGAGGCCTACAACGTCATCGGGTTCGACCCGCGCGGCGTCGGCATGAGCGTCCCGGCGCTGACCTGCGACCCGAACTACACCAACGCCCCGCGCCCGGACTACGGCACCGGTGACCGCAAGTCGGTCAGCACCTGGCTGAAGCTCTCCAAGGGCTACGCCGAGGCGTGCGGCAAGGCCGACAAGACCGGGCTGCTCAACCACATCAAGACCATCGACTCGGTCAACGACGTGGAGTCGATCCGGCGGGCGGTCGGCAGCAAGAAGCTCGACTACTACGGCGCCTCCTACGGCACGTACCTCGGCTCGGCCTACGCCACCGTCTACCCCAAGAACGTCGGGAAGATGGTGCTGGACGGCAACGTCGGCCCCTCCGACGCCTGGTACGAGGCCAACCTCAACCAGGACGTCCAGTTCGACATCAACATCGACTACTACTTCGGCTGGATCGCCAAGTACGACTCGGTGTACCACCTCGGCACCACGCAGAAGCAGGTCCGGAGCTTCTTCTACGACCTGCGCGCGAAGCTCAAGAACAAGCCGGTCTACTACACCGACCCTGACAGCGGGCAGACCCTCGCCGTCGGGCCGGACGAGCTGACCGACGTGATCCTGAACGCCGGGTACCGCCGCAGCCAGGCCATCTGGCACGGCTACGCCGCCGCTCTGTCGGCCTACAAGTCGGGCGACACCGCCACGTTCGCGCAGACCTTCGGCGCCCCGACGACCGGCGGCTCCGACGACAACGGGTACGCCGTCTACCTCGGCGTGCAGTGCACCGACGTCCAGTGGCCGCTGAGCTGGGCCAAGTGGCAGCGCGACAACGAGCGGGTGAACCGCAAGCACCCGTTCGAGACCTGGGGCAACGCCTGGTACAACGCCCCGTGCCTGTTCTGGCCCGCCAAGGCCGGCAAGCCGGTGAACATCGGCCACACCCGGGACCTGCCGCGCAACATCCTCATGTTCCAGTCGACCGCGGACGCGGCCACGCCGTACGAGGGCGCGCTGGAGATGCACCGCAGGCTCAAGGGCTCGCGCCTGGTCGTCCAGGACGGCGACCGCACGCACTGCATCGTGCACCGCGGCTCCGCCCAGGTGGACGCCTACTTCGACGCCTACTTCCTGCGGGGAGAGCGTCCGGCGCAGAGCACCGTCCACGTCCCGCAGCTCGGTGACCCGAAGCCGCCGTCCACGGCGACCGCGAGGACGCTGAGCGGCGCCGGCTCGCAGAAGGCCGCGCAGCTGAAGACCGACGTCATCCGCTGACGCCGGCGGCAGGTCATGCGGTCCGGACCCCGGGGAAGCGGTCCCCGGGGTCCGGTACGGCCGCCGACACGCAGGTAATCCGCAATCCGCTACGCATCGGCGGCACCCCCCTCCGGCACGGCGCCGGTCCGGAGTCGCCGATCTGAGGGGGTCAAGTGAAAAAGATCGTTCTCGTCGCGACCGCCGCGGTCGTGGCGGCGGGCGGCGCAGGATTCGCCGTCTCCGCGAGCGCGGACACCGGGCGCTCCGGTGCCGCCGCGGGCATCGCCTGGGGCAAGTGCGAGGTCAGCGGCCCCAGCGACCCGATGAACAAGGCCGAGTGCGCCCAGGTCGAGGTGCCCCTCGACTACGGCCGGCCGGGCGGCCGCAAGATCTCGATCGCGGTGTCGCGCTTCAAGCACACCGACGACAAGAACTACAAGGGCACCCTGTTCGTGAACCCGGGCGGCCCCGGCGGCTCCGGCCTCCAGTACGCGCCCGCCCTCGCCCGCTGGATCGGCGGCACCGGGCACGCCGACGTCGCCGCCAAGTACGACATCATCGGGTTCGACCCGCGCGGCGTCGGCTCCAGCAAGCCGGCGCTGACCTGCGACCCGAACTTCTCCGACCCGATCCGGCCGGACTACGTCCCCTCCTCCGCCAAGGAGGAGAAGGTCTGGATCGCCAAGTCCAAGAAGTACGCGCAGGACTGCGCGAAGAAGTTCGGCTGGCTGCTGCCGCACATGCGCACCACCGACGCCGCGCGCGACGTCGACGCGATCCGCGCCGCGCTCGGCCAGGACAAGATCAGCTGGTACGGCTTCTCGTACGGCACCTACTTCGGCGCCACCTACGCCACGCTCTTCCCCAAGCGCGTGAGCCGGATGGTGCTCGACGGCAACGTCAACCCGAAGACGGTCTGGTACGACGCCCAGCTGGAGCAGGACAAGGCCTTCGAGCACAACATGAAGGCCTGGTGGGCCTGGATCGCCAAGTACGACTCGCTCTACCACCTCGGCAAGAGCGAGAAGGCCGTCGAGGCCAAGTACTACGCCGTCCGCGCCGCTGCGAAGAAGGCGCCGATCGGCGGCCAGATGGGGCCGGACGAGCTGGACGACACCGTGCTGTCCGCCGGCTACAACACCGGCTACTACATCCCGTTCGCGGAGGCCCTCTCGGCCTGGGTGAACGACAAGGACGCCTCCGGGCTCCTCGACTGGATGAACCCCGGCGGCGAAGACAACGGCTTCGCCGTCTACAACGCCGTCCAGGCCGCCGACGCCCGGTGGCCGCGCAACTGGAGCAAGTGGCACAACGACGCCGCGAAGCTCTACAGGCAGGGCTACAGGTTCAACACCTGGAGCAACGTCTGGTTCAACGCCCCGATCGCCTTCTGGCCGTTCCAGGGCGGGCCGGCGTTCAAGCTGAAGGGCGCCAAGGGCCTGGCCGGCATGCTGCTGGTCCAGTCCACCCAGGACGCGGCGACCCCGGTCGCGGGCGGCCTGGAGATGCACAAGGTCTTCCCGTCCTCGCGCCTGGTGTTCGAGGTCGGCGGCAAGACCCACGCCAACACGCTCAACGGCAACACGTGCCTGGACGACAAGGTCGCGGCGTACCTCGACACCGGCGCGCTGCCGGCGAGCCACCGCGGCCCGGACGCCTACTGCAAGGCCGTCCCGGCGCTGAACGACCCCGACCCGACGGCCATGACCGCGAAGGCCGCGCGCGCCTCCGCGGGCAAGGACCTCCCGGTCGGACGCCCGTAGCACCCGGGCGGCGCCGCACCGGGCGGCACAGCGCCCGGGCGGCCCGCCCATGCGCGGCGTGCCCGTCCCGTCCCCTCACCGGGACGGGACGGGCACGCCGCGCTCGCTTCGCGGGCGGCTGGTTTCCGGCGGTGGTCCCGTTTGGGGGCGGAATCGCGCGATCCCGGAGGTACGCGATTCCGGGGCATCCCGCCGGTAGAAAGCGAAGGTGCTGAACGACGCTGGAAAGAGGGCCGCCGCCGGGACCGCGGCCGCCGCGGTCATCCTCGCGGTCGCCGGGGCCGCCGGGCTGGGGGCGCCCGTGGCCGCCGCCCCGCCTCCCGAGCCGAGGCCCGCGGGCCTCGCGTGGAAGGCCTGCCCCGCCAAGGACCCGGTCGAGGGAACCCGGCTCAAGGGCCTGCAGTGCGCGTCCCTCCGAGTGCCGCTCGACCACGCCGATCCGGCCGCCGGGCAGATCACCCTCGAGCTCACCCGCGCTCCGCACACCGCCCCGAGTTCCAAGGGCGTGGTGCTGCTCAACCGGGGCGGGCCGGGGGCGCACGGGCGCGACCTCCCCGCCTTCTTCACCGAGTCGGTGCCGAAGCCGCTCGCCGCGTCCTACGACTGGATCGGGTTCGACCCGCGCGGCGTCGGCGCCAGCGAGCCCGAACTGGTCTGCGACCCCGAGTACCAGAACCCCGGCCGGGCCCGCGCCGACACGGTCCCCGCGAGCGCGTCGGAGGAGGAGGCGTGGAGGGCCCGGGCACGGCGGTACGCCGACGACTGCACCGGCCGCTACCGCGCGATCCTCCCGCACATGGGCACCGCCGACTGGGCCCGCGACATGGACGCCGTCCGCGCCGCCCTCGGCGAGCAGAAGATCAACTACTTCGGCTACTCGTACGGCACGTACCTCGGCGCGGTGTACGCGACGATGTTCCCGGGGCGGGTCGGCCGCATGGTGCTCGACAGCGTCGTCCGGCCGAGCGGTGTCTGGTACGGCGACAACCTCGACCAGAACGTCGCCTTCGAGAGGCGCATCCACGCGTACTTCGCCTGGATCGGCCGCCACCACTCGACCTACCGTCTCGGGGACTCCGGCCGCGAGGTGGCCGCCGCCTACGCCAGGGCGCGGACCGCGCTCAAGGCCAAGCCGATCGACGGGCTGATCGGCCCCTCCGAACTGGACGACGTGTTCCTCGCCGACGGCTACGGAGACTACGGCTGGGCCACGCACGCGAGGGCGCTGTCGGCCTACGCCGTCCGGCACGACCCCGGGCCGCTGCGCAAGGCGTGGCAGCCCCCGTCACGGCTCGAGCAGAACAACTACACCGTCTACAACGCCGTCCAGTGCCGGGACGCGGCCTGGCCGCGCGACTGGGGGCGCTGGCACGCCGACAGCGAGCGGCTCTACCGCCAGGGCTACCGTTTCGAGACCTGGAGCAACACCTGGTACAACGCGCCCTGCGCCTTCTGGGGGGTACCGGGAGGCCCGCCGCCGCGGGTGGGGGGCGCCTCCGCCCTGCCGCCGATCCTGATGGTGCAGGCCACCGAGGACGCCGCGACCCCGTATCCGGGGGCGCTGGAGATGCACCGCCTCTTCCCGGCGTCCAGGCTGCTCGTGCAGGCCGGCGGGCACAACCACGGCGTCTCCCTGTCCGGTGACAGGTGCGTCGACGGGGCCGTCGCCGCCTATCTCGCGAGCGGAACGCTGCCCGCGAGCCGGCCGGGCCCGGACCAGACGTGCGCGGCCGGCGCCGAACCGGCCGCGGCCAAGGCGGGCCGGGCGGAGCAGACGGCGGCACACCGGTGACCCGCGGGTGACCCGCCGCCGGACCGGCCCGTGACCGAGGCCGACGAGGTGCGCGGCCCCCGGACGGCATAGGCTTGGCCACGTGGAGCTTTCAGTGGTGAGGGCCGGGGGCCGGTAGCCGTGCGGATGCTGGGCTCGATGCCGGTGCGCGTGCTGGACGACCGGTACCGTGCGGAGGCCCTCGCGATCCTGGACGCCGACCCGGTGTCCAACGTGTTCGTCAGCTCCCGCGTGCACGCCGCGGGGCTCGATCCGCGCCGCCTCGGCGCCCAGATGTGGGGCTACCTGCGCGAGGGGCGGCTCGTCTCGCTGTGCTACTCCGGCGCCAACCTCATCCCGGTCGCCGCCGGGCCCGAGGCCGTCCGGGCGTTCGCCGAGCGGGCCCAGGCCCAGGGGCGGCGCTGCTCGTCCATCGTCGGGCCCGTCGGCGCGGTCGGGGAGCTCTGGGAGATCCTCGCGCCGTACTGGGGGCCGCCCAGGGCCGTCCGCGCCGCGCAGCCGGTGATGGCGACCTCCGCCGTCCCCGACGTGCCCGCCGACCCCGGCGTGCGCCGCGTCCGGATGGAGGAGTTCGACATCGTCTACCCGGCCTGCGTGGCGATGTTCACCGAAGAGGTCGGGGTGTCGCCCAACACCGGAGACGGGGGCGTGCTCTACCGGGCCCGCGTCGCCGAGCTGATCCGCGACGGCCGCGCCTTCGCCCGGATCGAGGACGGCCGCGTCATGTTCAAGGCCGAGGTCGGCGCCGTCACCCCGCTGGCCTGCCAGGTGCAGGGCGTGTGGGTGCCTCCCGACCTGCGCGGCCGGGGCCTGTCGGAGACCGGCATGTCCGCGGTGGTGCGGGAGGCGCTGAACAGCATCGCCCCGACGGTCTCGCTGTACGTCAACGACTACAACACGCGGGCGCGGGCGGCCTACCGCCGGGTGGGGTTCACCGAGTCGGGTTCCTTTATGTCGATTCTGTTCTGAAACATCCCCTTTCTGGGATTCTCAGGTGATTGTCATTACGTGCCCGATCTGGCTGGGTTCCTGATTCGATCTTCCGTGCCGGGTACCATCCCGCCGTGGAGTTCGCCGGGGCACTGCGGCAGGCGATCCAGGCGAGCGGGCTGACGCTGGAGCGGATCCGCCACCGGCTCGGCCGGCGCGGCCTCATGGTCAGCGTGGCCACCCTCAGCTACTGGCAGCGGGGCCGCAGCAGGCCCCGCTCGCGCACCGTGGTCGTCGCTCTGGAGGAGATCCTCCAGGTGCCCCCCGGCGCCCTCACCGAGCTGCTGGACGATCCCGCGCCCGGCGCCGCGCCCGCCCGAGGGGCCGCCGGGCACGGCGGGGACGGCGCCGGCCGGCCGGGCGCGGGGGAGCGGGTCCGGGGCGTCCGGGACCTGTGGCCCGATCCCGAGCGCTATGCCTGCCTGGTCGGCCAGCTCGACCGGTCCGGCGACCACCGGCTCGAACGGCTCAGCGTCCACGACGTCTACCGGCTGGACGAGGCCCGCCGGTCCTGGACGCTTTCGGTGCGGACCGTCCTGCGGGCGGCGGGCGACGACATCGACCGCGTGGTCTGCGTCCACCAGACGGGCGACAGCCGCTCCGCGGCCCCAGCGGCCGACGGACCCGCCACCCCGGCGGCCAACGGCGCTGCCGCTCAGGCAATCGGCGGCCCGCCCGCCCTGGTGGCCGATGGGGTTGCCGCTCCGGTGGCCGAGGGCGCCGCCGCGGCGGGGGGCGGCGACCCGGCCGGGCCGGTGGGCGTGCGGTACTGCCGCCCCGGCCGGATCCGCGCCGAGGGCGGGCTGGTGGCGTTCGAGCTCGTCTTCGACCGGGTGCTCTCGGCGGGGGACACGGCGGTCGTCGAGTACGAGCTCGGTCCGGTGGGGCAGCCCGCACCCGACAGCTACGAGCGGCGCTTCTCCCATCCGGTCCACGACTACGTGGCGCTCGTCCAGTTCGACGGCGACCGGCTGCCCGCGCGCTGCTACGGCTTCACCGCCGAGAGTTCGGCGTCGCCGCGACGGCGGCTCGGCGAGCTGTGGATCGGTACTTCGGGGACCGCTAATCTCGCGGTTGGAACCGTTCGCCGCGGGATCGTGGGCATCGAGTGGGAATGGCATTAATATTGAGAAAGGAAATCGATCGGAGATATCGATGAATTCTCGGTATTCCGTCGAGAATTCATATCGATCGGCTTCGTGACCTCGGCCTTCCGGGGGCCGGGGGGTGCCCCCACGGACGGAGTTCCGATGAAGAAACCCCTGTTCACAGCTATCGCGGCCTTCTGCATGGTCGTGGTCCTCGCCGCTCCCGCGCAGGCCGTGACCTTTCGCGCGCCGCTCGTCCCCGCCGCCTCGGGCCGGGGAATCGCGGGCCAGTACATCGTGACGCTGAAGCCAGGTGTGTCGGTCGGCTCGACCGTCTCCAAGCACGGAATCAAGGCGATGTACCGCTACAAGAATGTGCTGAACGGCTTCGCCGCGCGGATCGGCGCCCGCAAGCTCGCGAAGCTGCGCGCCGAGCCCGGCGTGGCCCGTATCGAGCAGGACCCGGTGGTCCGCGCTAGCACCACGCAGCCGAACCCGCCGTCCTGGGGCCTCGACCGCATCGACCAGACCGCGCTCCCGCTGTCTCGCAGCTACACCTACAACTCGACGGGCGCGGGCGTGTACGCCTACGTCATCGACACCGGCCTCTACGCCGCGCATCCGCAGTTCGGCGGTCGCGCCTCCAACGTCTACGACGCCCTCGGCGGCAACGGCTCCGACTGCAACGGGCACGGCACGCACGTCGCCGGGACGGTCGGCTCCGCCTCCTACGGCGTCGCCAAGAAGGTCTACCTGCGCGGTGTCCGCGTGCTGAACTGCCAGGGCAACGGGACCGGCTCCGGTGTCATCGCGGGCATGAACTGGGTGGCGGGCCACCAGTCCGGGCCCTCGGTGGCCAACATGTCGCTCGGCGGTGGCTACTCGGCGTCGCTGAACTCCGCCGCTAACAACCTCGCGAACTCGGGTGTCTTCGTCGCCGTCGCGGCCGGCAACGACAGCCGGAGCGCCTGCAACTACTCGCCGGGCAGCGCCGCGAACGCCACCACCGTCGCCGCGAGCACGATCACCGACGCCAGAGCCTCCTACAGCGACTACGGGGCCTGCGTCGACCTGTACGCCCCCGGCTCGTCCATCACCTCGACCTGGCTGAACGGCGGGACGAACACCATCAGCGGCACCTCGATGGCCACCCCGCACGTCACCGGCGCCGCCGCCCTCTACAAGGCCGCCAACGGCAACGCCTCCTTCAGCGCCGTCCGCAGCTGGTTGACCTACAACGCCACCAGCGGCGTGATCAGGGGCAACCCGTCCGGGACGCCGAACCTCCTGCTCAACAAGCGCGACCTCTGACAGGGGGACTCCGGTTCCGGCCCGCGCCGGCGGCCCCGGAACCGGGCACCCCGCCCGCCGCTCCCGCGGCGGGCGGGGTGCCCGGCCACGCCCCGCCGCGACATGGCCGGGCCCCGGGGTGACCGTTTCGGCGGGAGCCGGGGCCGGCGGTTGTGACAGTTTGCCTGTTGGCATCCCGCCGTCGGAGCCTTACAGTGAGCGCGGAAGTTGCAATTGCGGTAGTCAAGGCCGTTTTGCGGGGGCCGGCCGGAGCCGATCCGGAGGCCGAGAATGCAGAGTGTGGCAGAGGACGATCTTTTCCAGGTCCTCCAGTACGGTCCGTTCAACGTCGCCCTGCACGCCGCCATCCAGGCGCGCGGCCTCAGCCTCGACTCGCTGCGGCGCCGCCTCGAGGAGCAGGGCATCGCGGTCAGCCTGTCCACGCTGAGCTACTGGCAGCGCGGCCGGACCCGGCCCGAGCGCGCCGACTCGCTGCGCGCCGTCCGCGGCCTGGAGACCATCCTCGAACTGCCGCGGCACTCGCTGCTGACGCTGCTCAGGCCGACCACCGACCGTCCCGCCGGGCCGTGGCTCCCGGTGGAGGAGCTGTGCCCCGAGCCCGGCGTCCGCGACCTGCTCGACGAGATCGGCGACCGCGGCGAGCGCCAGCTCACCGGCCTCAGCCTGCACGACCAGTACGTCATCGGGCGCCGCCGCGAGCTGCGCGAGGTCCGGGTCCGCGCGGTGTTCCAAGCCCAGCAGCGCGGCGTGGACCGCTGGATCGCCGTGTACCACCATCCGCAGGGCGTGCTGCCCTCCTCGCGCACCGTGCGGGGCTGCCGGTTCGGCCGCGTCCGGATGGACGAGGCGAGCGGCCTCATCGCCGCCGAGCTGCTGTTCGACCGGGCGCTCGGGCGCGGCGAGACCTACCTGCTGGAGTACGGCTTCGGGTTCGAGGAGACCGGCCCGCCCGTCACCGAGGAGGGCCGGGGCTTCCGCACCCCGCAGCACGAGTACCTCATCGAGGTCCGGTTCCACCCGGCGGCGCTGCCCGCCCGCTGCTACCGGACGTGGCGCCCCGACGGCCACACCGCGCTGAAGGACTCCGCCGACCTGCGGCTGTCCAGCTACCAGAGCGTCCACTTCATCGAGTTCGGGATGGCCGCCGGCTACCACGGCATCCGCTGGGAGTGGACCTGAGCCGGAACCGGGCCCTGGGGGCCGCCCGCCGTCCGCTACCGGACGAGCAGGTCGAGGAGGCGGTCGAGCTCGGCGGCCGGGTCACCGGTGAGCCCGGCGTGCACCGGGCCCGGCTGCACGATCGTGCTGCGCGGCGCGGTCAGCCACCGGAACCGCGCGCCCGGGGCCTCCTTCGCGGCCTGGCCGGCGCGCTCCCCGCCGCAGCACACCGCGTCCACCGCGGTGAGGGCGGACCGGACGCCCGCCAGGTCGAGCGAGGGGTCCAGGGCGAGCAGGCGCGGCTCGTCCAGGTGGGTGCGGCACCCGAGGTAGTCGAGGGCGCGGCAGTACACGACCACGCCGACGTTCATGTACTCGCCCCGCTCGACGCGCGGGACGACGCGCAGCGCGGCGTACTCGAACACCGTGGGCTCGGCCGCCGTCCTGATGTTGGTCGTCCTGCCGGAGGTCACGAGGCGCCCCCGAGCCAGCCGGGGCGGTTCTGGCCGCGCCGGGCGGAGGTGTCCGGGCGGTGGCCGCTGACGTCGAGGTCCGGCAGCCAGTCGCGCGGCTTGCCGGCGCGCGGCAGCAGGATGTCGAGGTAGGCGTCGCGGACCGCCGCCGGGCCCGCGAAGCCGGGCTCGCCCTCCAGCCAGTGGTCGGGCACGAGGCCGATGACCTCGCGCAGCAGCCCCTCGGTGATTCTGGGGGCGAGTTCTGCCTCGGCCTCCTCCAGCCGGTTCGCGTACGGGGTGAGCACGTGGTCGTCCACGTCGTAAGGGCCGGAGAACAGCCGGGCCGCGTTCGACCATGCGTGGTGGAAGATGAGGCTCGCGCCGTGGTCGATGAGCCACACGTCGCCGTGCCACACGAGCATGTTGGGGTTGCGCCAGCTGCGGTCGACGTTGCCGATGAACGCGTCGAACCACAGGACCCGGGAGGCGAAGCCGGGGTCGGGGCTCCAGCCGAGCGGGTCGAAGCCCAGCGAGCCGGGCAGGAAGTCGACGCCGAGGTTCCAGCCTGGGCTGGCCTTCAGCAGGTCCTGCACGTCGGGGTCGGGCTCGTGCCGTCCGATCGCCGGGTCCAGGTCGATGAGGACCTGCTCGGGCACCCGCAGGCCGAGGCGGCGCGCCAGCTCCCCGGCGATCACCTCGGCGATCAGCGCCTTGCGGCCCTGCCCGGCCCCGTGGAACTTCATGACGTAGGTCCCGAGGTCGTCGGCCTCGACGACGCCCGGAAGCGATCCGCCCTCGCGGAGCGGCGTCACGTAGCGGATGGCGGTCACATGTGGCAACACGCCGCAACGCTACCGGGTGGGGGAGCGGGCGGGATAATCGATTACATGGGCGTTGAGCTGCTCGACCTGTCGGTGCCGATCACCACGGGCATGCCGGTCTACCCGGGCGACCCCGAGGTGGAGGCCGTCCCGGCCCTCACGGTGGCGGAGGCCGGGGTGAACGTGCTCCGGCTGCACCTGGGGTCGCAGACCGGCACGCATGTGGACGCCCCGTTCCACATCGACGACGCGCTGCCCAGGCTGGACGAGCTGCCGCTGGAGCGCTTCACAGGTCCGGCCGTGCTGATGGACGTGCGGGGCCTGCCGCCGCGCGCGCCGATCCCGCCGGAGGCCGTCCCGGCGGGTCTCGCGCCGGGCGACGTCCTGCTCATCGTGACGGGCTGGTCGGATCGGTGGGGGACCGCCGACTACCTGGCCCACCCCTACCCGGCACCCGAGACGGCGGAGGCCGTCGTCGCGGCGGGCGTCCGGACGGTGGGCATCGACGCGCTCAGCGTGGACCGCACCCCGCCGCCCGGCTCGGACGGCTTCTCGCTCGCCGCCCACCGCGTCCTCTGCGGCGCCGGAGCGGTGATCGCGGAGAATCTGACCGGTCTCGGACGGCTCGTCGACGCCCAGGCCGCGGGCTGCGTGATCGACGTCTCCCTGTTCCCGCTGGCCCTGGCGGGAGCGGACGGCGCCCCCGTCCGGGCGGTCGCGCGCGTGGACGACCGGGCCGTGCTCGTCTGAGCGGGAGGCCCGCGCGGCTCCGTCCGGCCTCATACTGGGATCGGCCGACGGGGAGGATGTGGACGGATGCGGGTGGAGTGGGCGACGGACCAGGGCAGTCCCGAGCGGCCCAACGAGGACTTCGTGGCGGCCGCCGCCGGGGCGGTCGTGGTGCTCGACGGGTGCGGGCTGCCTCTCGGCACCGACCTCGGCTGCGCGCACGGGACCGCGTGGTACTCCCGGTCGCTCGGCACCCGGCTGCTGGCGCGGATGCTGGAGGGGCTCGGGCCGCAGGCGGGCCCGCCGGTGGGGCCGCCCGAGGGCGCGCACCGGCCGGGCGCCCGCCCGCTGGTCGCGCGGCTCGCCGGGGCGATCGCGGACGTGGCCGCCGCGCACCGGGCGACCTGCGACCTGCGGGTTCCGACGACTCCGGCGGCGACCGTGCTCGCGCTGCGGCTGCGGGGCGGGCTCGTCGACTACCTGGTGCTCGCCGACTCCACCGTCCTGCTGGACGGCCGCGACGGCCTGCGTGAGATCACCGGGGGCCGCCACTACGCCGCGGCTGACCCGGCCGTGGCGGACGCCGCGATCACCGGGACGGTGCCGGCCGCGGAGCTGCGGCGCGCGTTCCTGCTGACCGACGGCGCGACGCGACTCGCCGACGTGTTCGGCGCCACCGGCTGGGCCGGCCTGGCGGCACTGGCCGTGGAGCACGGGCCCGGGGGGCTGATCGAGCGGACGCGGGAGGCCGAGCGCACCGACCCCGGCGCCGTCCGCTGGCCGCGGGGCAAGGTCCACGACGACGCGACCGCGGCCGTCTGCGCCTTCGGCGGCTGAGGCCCGCCGGGCGGCGCCCGGTGCGGTCGGTAGGGTGCGGGGAACCTCGGAAGGGACCTGGCATGCGCCTCGGCATCACGATGTTCGCGACCGACCTGACGATGGCGCCGCACGAGCTGGCCCGTGAGGCCGAGGCGCGCGGCTTCTCCTCGCTCTTCCTTCCCGAGCACACCCACATCCCGGTCTCCCGCGACACCCCGCCGCCGACGGGCGCCGCGACCCTGCCCGAGGAGTACTCCCGCACGCTCGACCCGCTGGTGTCGCTCGCCGCGGCCGCCGTGGCGACCGAGCGGATCGTCCTCGGCACCGGCGTCCTGCTGGCCGCCCAGCGCGAACCGATCGTCACCGCCAAGGCCGTCGCCACCCTCGAACGGCTGGCCCCCGGACGGGTCGCGCTCGGCGTCGGCTACGGATGGAACGCCGAGGAGGGCGCGGACCACGGCGTCCCGTGGAAGCGGCGGCGGGCGGTGGTGCGCGAGCACGTCCTCGCGATGCGGGCCCTCTGGACCGACGAGGAGGCGGCGTTCGAGGGCGAGTTCGTGCGCTTCGCGGCGAGCCGCGCGTGGCCCAAGCCGTCCCGCCGCGTCCCCGTGCTGCTCGGCGGGGCCCCCGGCCCCACCCTGTTCGCGCACATCGCCGAGTACGGGGACGGGTGGATGCCGATCGGCGGCGCGGGCGTCCGCGAGGCACTGCCCGCCCTGCGCCGCGCCTGCGAGGACGCGGGCAGGGACCCCGTGCCGGTGGTCCCGTTCGGGACGCGGCCCACCCCCGGGAAACTCGACCACTACGCCTCGCTCGGGATCGAGGAGGTCGTGCTGCGCGTGCCCGGGGGCGGCCGTGACGAGGTCCTGCCGGTTTTGGACGAGTACGCCCGCGCCCACCTGTGAGCTACCGGATCATGCGGAAGCAGAAGAAGGTCGGGAACCGGTAGTACTGGCCCTTGCCGGCCTTCACCGCGCCGAGGATGAGGAACGTCCAGCCCGCGACGATCAGCTCCAGGTAGGGGAGGATGAGCGGGATCAGGAACGCCGGCTGCTCCAGGGCGATGGCGGGCGGGACGCACAGCGCCGCGACGGCCACGAGGTGGATCAACAGCGTGAGCTGGTAGTTCAGCGACTGCGCCGCGTGGAAGCGGGTGAACGGCGAGGTGTTCTTCTTCACCAGGTAGATGACCAGCGGCGGCAGGAAGCCGATCAGCAGGTTCCCGACGTAGGCGAAGATCGCCCAGGTCGTCTCCTCGCCCGGGTTCTGCTGCGGGGCGAACGGGACCCCGGGAGGCCCGTACCCGTAGCGCGGGTCGTACTGGCCGGCGGGGTGCTGGCCGGGCGGTTGGCCCTGGGGCGCGCCGGGCGGCTGGCCGTAGGCGCCGGGATACGGCGGCGGCTGCTGACCGGGCGGCTGGCCGGAGGGCGACCGGTCGAACGGAGACTGGTCGGAAGGCGGCGGCTGGTCGGAAGGCGGCTGGTCGGCCGGCTGGTCGGAAGGCGGTGGCGGGGGCTGATCCGTCACGGGGGCGTCCTCATGTCCTCTTCGAGTGTCCCTTCGGGGATACGCAGGAATCTATAGGAGCCGGGCGCACCGGCGCTGTCCGTCCGGGCGGGGCCGAGTCCGGCGGCGGCGCGGGCGTCCGCTGAGCGGGACCTGGGGCCGGAGCGGTCGCGCGCGTATTTTAGAATTTCGTTCGGCCAATGGGGCGATGGGGGCGAGCCCCGCGAGGAGGCTGAGTTGAGCGCGATCCCGATGGACCGGCCCGTGCTGGGGGAGGACGAGGCCGCGGCGCTGACGGGTCTGGCCGCGCGCGTGCGCGAGCTCGCCGAGGCCACCGTCCTCACCGCCGCCGGGGCCGCCGAGGCCGCCGCGGTGGCGGAGGAGATCGCGGCGCTGACCGCCCGGCTCACCGCCGAGCGCCGCGACGCGCCGCCGTTCGTCACGCCCGGCGAGCGCCGCATGGACCGCCAGATCGCCAACCCCGTCGCCGGGCCGCTCAACCCCCTCGCGCCGCCGGTCGCCCTTGAGGTCGCCTCGGGCGGCATCGTCCGCGGCACCTTCACGCTCGGCGCCGTCTACGAGGGGCCGCCGTCCTACGTGCACGGCGGCGTCTCCGCGATGGTGCTCGACCAGGCGCTCGGCATGGCGGCCGCCGCCAGCGGCACGCCCGGCATGACCGCGACCCTCGAGACGCGCTACCGGCGCCCCACCCCGCTCGGCGTCCCGCTCCAGGTGGAGGCGAAGGCGAGCCGGGTGGAGGGGCGCAAGGTCTACGCGTCCGGGACGATCAGCGCGCCGGACGGCCGCGTCACGGTCGAGGCGACCGCGATGTTCGTCATGCCGCAGCGGTTCGTCACGTCGGGCTACTGACCCTCACGCGGTCCGGGACCGGCGCGGGCAGCAGGGCGAGCGCGGCGAGGGTCAGCGCCGAGGCCACGATCATGCTGATCGAGATCGCCTGCCAGCCGTAGTCGTGCAGCAGCCACGTCGCGAGCAGCGGCGCGGGGCCGCCCGCGAACACCGACGCGAGCTGGTAGCCGATGCCCGCCCCGCCGTACCGCAGCCGCGTGGGGAACGTCGAGGCGATCAGCGACGCCTGCGGACCGTACTGGACGGCGTGCGGGATCTGCGCCACCACCACCGCGACGATCACCAGCGCCGCGATCTCGGTGTTGAGCAGCGCGAAGTACGGGAACGCGAAGAGCGCCACGCAGATCGAGCCGGCCGCGTACACCCGCCGCGGGCCGATGCGGTCGCCGAGGTGCCCGGCCGCCGGGATCGTGAACAGCTCCAGCGCGGCGGCGACCGTCACCGCGCTCAGCGCGAGCCCCTGCGCCATCCCGAGGTGCTTGTGCACGTAGGTGAGCGCGAACGAGGTGAACAGGTAGAACGGCATCTGCTCCGAGCAGCGCAGCAGCGCGCTCAGGATGATCTCCCTGGGGTGCCGCTTGACGACCTCGACGACCGGTACCCGGGCGACCTCGTCGCGCTTGACGACCTCGGCGAACAGCGGCGTCTCCATCACCCGGACCCGCACCCACAGCCCGATCCCGACCAGGACGAGGCTGAACAGGAACGGGACGCGCCACGCCCAGTTCCTGAAGGCCTCGTCCGCCGACAGCGCGATGGCGGTCATCATGCCGGTCCCGAGGATGAGCCCGATCGGCACGCCGAGCTGCGGCAGGCTCGCCATCAGCCCGCGCCGCCGCTGGTCGCCCCACTCCATCGACAGCAGCACCGAGCCGCTCCACTCGCCGCCGACCGCGACGCCCTGCAGGATCCGCAGGAACACCAGCAGCGCGGGCGCGGCCCAGCCGATCGTCTCGGTGCCGGGCAGCACGCCGATCAGCGCGCTCGACACGCCCATCAGCACCAGCGTGACGATCAGCGTCGCCTTCCGGCCGAGCCGGTCGCCCCAGTGCCCGAAGATCGCCGCGCCCACCGGACGGGCGGCGAAGCCGACCGCGTACGTCGCGAACGCCGACAGGGTGCCCGCGTAGTCGCTCGACTCGGGGAAGAAGACGTCCTTGAAGACGATCGCCGCGGCGGTGTTGTAGAGGAAGAAGTCGTACCACTCGATGGAGGTGCCGATCACGCTCGCGGCGGCGGCCTTGCGGACCTGCGCGCGGCGCTCCCGCACGTCCGAGGCGCCGGCGCGCCCGGCCTCTCCGGGATCCAGAACCATGGAGCCGTTGACCTTTCCGACCGCCCCCGCCGGTCCCAGCGATTTGCCCCACTGTTTCCCGTTGGCTTCGCCGCCGAAACCGTCGCCGCGCGAAACGTCCGACGATCGGGTGGTCTCCCGCTCAGTATTCGTAGACCTTCACCGTCGGGGCGTGCTGGTACCAGGACGCGATGACCGACGAGGTGTGCTCGTCGGACAGGAAGTCGACCCGCAGCCAGCCGTCGGTCTGGGTCACGCGCGTCTCGTAGCCCGGGTTGGGCGTCGCCGAGACCAGGCGCACCCGGTTCTTCTCGATCGACATCGCGGCGCTCCCGCCGCGGGTGGCGTAGCTGCGCACGCGGTCGGTCGGCCTGTGCGAAGGGGTGGGTTCCGGTTTGCTGGGCGGGGGCTTGGCGGCGGCCTTGGACGGCTTGGGCCCCCTGTCCTGGCCCGTCGGTGCGCTCGGCGGCGCGGTGGGCGACCGGGTGGCCGTCGGCCCGGGCGGCGTGGACGGGCTGGAATGGATCACCGGCCCGGCGATCGGCGGCGGAGCCGACCGCTCCGACACCGCGCTGCGCACGACGTCGCGCACTCCGAGCCACGAGAACGCCACCGCGAGCGCGGTCACCCCGACCCACGGGGCAACATACGACATCGCGCGACGCATGGGCACATGGTGGCATACGGTTCCGCCATGGCAAGTGTGTTGGTGGTCGAGGATGACGCGAATGTCCGGACCGCCTTGATCAGGGAGCTGAGCGTCCGGTCCCATGTCGTGCGCAGCGTCGGGACCGCGATGGACGCCCTGCGCGAGGTCACCCAGTCCCCGCCCGACGTGGTCGTGCTCGACCTCGGGCTCCCGGACCTCGACGGAGCCGAGGTGCTGAAGATGCTGCGCGGCATCTCCGACGTGCCGGTCATCATCGCGACCGCGCGCGACGACGAGCCCGAGATCGTCCGGTTGCTGAACGCCGGCGCCGACGACTACCTCATCAAGCCGTTCTCCATCGAGCACCTCAGTGCCCGGCTCGCCGCGGTGCTGCGCAGGTCGGCGCGCTCCGGGCCCGCCGCGGAGCTCAGCGTGGGCGGCCTGCACATCGACCTCGACCGCCGGGAGGCGCTGCTGGACGGCAAGCCGCTGGAGCTGACCCGCCGCGAGTTCGACCTGCTGGCCTACCTCGCCGCCCGGCCCGGCCGGGTCGTCGCGCGGCGCGAGCTGCTCGCCGAGGTGTGGCGGCAGGCCTACGGCGACGACCAGACCATCGACGTCCACCTGTCCTGGCTGCGCCGCAAGCTGGGCGAGACCGCCGCCGCCCCCCGCTACCTGCACACGGTCCGCGGTGTCGGGGTACGGCTGGCGGACCCGGGCGCATGAGGCGGACGCTCGTCCTGGTGTCGCTGGCGGTCACCTCGATGGTCGCTCTGGCGTTCCTCATCCCGCTGGCCCTCACCGTCCGGGAGATCGCCCGCGACCGCGCGCTGACGACCGCCGAGCGGCAGGCCAGCGCGCTCGGCCCAGTCTTGGTCGTCACCGAGGACCCGGCGGCCCTCGAACGCGCCGTCGCCAGCACCCAGGCCGGGGCCGCCGGGCGGATGACCGTGCACATGCCGGACGGCGGGCTCGTCCCGAAGAACCCGCGGGGCGAGGACGCCGCCCGGCCCGACCAGCTCACCGAGGCCGGGCGGCGCGGCCGGTCCTACACCGCGCGCGTCGAGGGCGGGTACGCGCTGCTCCAGCCGGTGTCGCTGGACGCGGGCCGCACCGCCGTCGTCGAGGTGTTCCTGCCCGACGAGGACCTCTCGCGCGGCGTGTGGAAGGCGTGGCTCGTCATGACGACGGTCGCCGCCGCGCTCGTCGCCGGGTCCGTCGCCGTCGCCGACCGGCTGGGCGCCCGCATGATCCGCTCCACCCGGCGGCTGGCCGAGGCCGCGGGCGCGTTCGGCGACGGGGAGCTGTCGGTGCGGATCGAGCCGGACGGGCCGCCCGAGCTGGTCGAGGCGGGCCTGGCGTTCAACGCGATGGCCGACCACGTCGTCCAGCTGCTGTCGGCCGAGCGGGAGATGGCGGCCGACCTGTCGCACCGCCTCCGCACCCCGCTCGCCGCGCTGCGCCTCAACGTCGAGGCGCTCGGGGACGGCCACGTCGCCGAGCAGACCCGGGAGGCCGTCGACCGGATCGAGCGCGAGGTCGACCAGATCATCCGCACCGTCCGGCGGCCCACCGGCCGGGGCAGCTGCGACGCCTCCAAGGTGCTGCGCGACCGGGTCGCGTTCTGGTCCGTCCTGGCCGAGGACGAGGGGCGCTCCTGCGAGCTGATCGGCGCCGAGGGCCCCGCGCCGCTGCCGATCCCCGGCACCGAGCTCGCGGCCGCCGTGGACGCGCTGCTCGGCAACGTCTTCCGGTACACCGCCGAGGGCACCGGCTTCGTCGTCACCCTCCACCAGGGGCAGGGCGTCACCGGCATCCTCGTCGCCGACGGCGGCCCCGGCATCGCCGACCCGGACGCCGCGCTGAAGCGCGGCAGCAGCGGCGGCGGCTCCACCGGCCTCGGCCTGGACATCGCCCGCCGCGCCGCCGAGTCGACCGGCGGCTACCTGCGCATCCACCGCAGCGTCCTCGGCGGCGCCCAGGTGCAGATGTGGTTCCGGACGAGGTGGCTGCCACCGGCCCGCCGCTCCCGCCGCCTCGTCCGCCGGCGCCACTCCCGCACCTAGCGCCAGGCATAGCACCGCCTTAAGACCGTCTTAACCGCGGTCGAGGCGGCGCGGAGCGCGCCTAGCCTGACGGCTATGAGACGCTCCCGCTCCCAGTACGTCGCCGCCGCGCTGATCGGCGTCGTCGGCCTCGTGGTCGCCGTCCTCATCGCCGCCGCCGGCCTGGTCGCCGGCGACAACGTGCCCACCGTGCCGTCCTCGTACTAGACGCCGGCCCCGGGCTGGCCCTCCTCGCGGGGGTGGTCGCCGGTCGCGCCGTCGAGCAGCTCGCGGAGGATGTCCATGTGGCCGACGTGCCGTGCGGTCTCCTCGACCATGTGGATCAGCACCCAGCGCAGGGTGACCGCGGCGCCGTGCCACGCGGTGCCCCGGTCCTCGAGGCCCAGTTCCGCGATGACCTCGTCGGCCGCGGCCCGCGCCCGTCCGTAGAACGCGGCGATGCCCTCGATGGTCTCGCCGGACTCGACCCTGAGATCGGCCTCCGGGTCGTCGTCACTGAACGGGAGCGGCTCGGTCTCGCGCCCGAACGTCCCGCAGAACCAGTCGTACTCGACGGCGGCCAGGTGCTTGGTCAGCCCGAGCAGGCTCGTCCCGGACGGGGTCATGGGGCGCCGCGCCTGCTCCTCGTCGAGGCCGTCCAGCTTCCACAGGACCACGTCGCGGTGCCGGTCGAGGGCGGCCTTCAGACTTTCCTTCTCACCACCGGTGTACGGCACTACTTCCATGCGGGGACGCTACCAGCGCGACCAGGACCGGGCCGGCGCCCGCAGGACGCCGGCCCGGCCGGGGAGCGCGGTCAGCAGTTGGAGTACTTGACGTACCACTTGCCGACGACGGCTCCGGTGTCGGCGCCGAGCTTGTAGTCGGCGATCCAGCGGTTGGGGCTGTTCAGCCTCACCCAGAGGTACCCGTTCCGGCGCTGGATGCTGTCCCAGTCCGTCCAGATCTTGGAGTCCTTCGCCAAGACGCCGACCACCGGGTAGCCGGTGCCCGGCCCCGTGCGGACGTTGAGCCCATCCGCCGGCAGGACCACGCCGCTACACCAGTGGACGCGGTGCTTGTTCCGGACGAGCAGCCGGTGCATCGCCTTGGCGGCACCCGCCGGCCCGACCTCGATGGCGCCCGGCCCGTGGCCCTCCTCGTCCGGTGGAGGAGCGGGCTTGGCCGCGGCCGGCCCGGCATGGCCCGGCGCCGGCGGAGGCGCGGCCGAGGCGACCGAGCCTGCCTCCGCGCCGGCGCCGATGGCGCTTCCGCTGAGCGCCGCGGCGGCCAGGACCACGCCGAGCTTCGTCCTTATGTGCATCTGAACCTCCCGATTGAGGCGGCGGACTGACACCAGAAGGTTACCGAGGGTCATAAGAAATGAGCAGAGAGTCGCAGGACAGTTCTTTGTGACGCCTGGACGCCCAAATTCCGCCCCCCTGAACACCCCCGCCTCACCCGGGACCACGACCCCACCGCGCCCCGAAGAAGTGATCCCGCCTAGCAGTCACCAAGACCCGAACCACGGATAGGCCGCCGGAGGCCCCCGGAGGGCCACCCCCAGGATCACCTGCCCCTTTCCACCCCCGAGCCCCCCTCGGCGTCCCACCCCCAGAACGAGATCCACCACCCCCGAATAAGCGTGGCTCAGCGCTTCCCTAAGTGAGGCTTAAAGGCGTTCTGTTGGGGGGTGGGCGGGCCTAGCGTTGGCGGTGTCAGATCGGAGACACGGCGGAGGTGCACAGGCGGAGAGCAGAGCGATCGTCGGCTGAGGTTCCGACTGAGGTTCCTGATTGAGACAGGTTTCTGGCCCGCACGGCCCCCTTTACCCCGCTCTGGGGCCGTGCGGGCCAGAAGTCTTTTCTAGGGGCGTGGGAGAGCGCCCAGCAGGAGCAGGCGGAAGGCGTCGGCCGTGCCGGTGGCGGTGGTGTCGCCGGTGGCGAGGCGGCGGACGGCGAGGCCGTAGAGCATCGCGACGGTCGCGGGGGCGTGCCGTTCGGCGTCCGGGATGCCGAGGCTGGTCAGGATGGCGGCGGCCAGGCGGTCGTAGGCCTCGACCGAGCGCGTGGAGGTCTCGCGGAGGGCCGGGTTGCGGGCGGCGTGCAGGTGGAGTTCGAGGTTCGCGAGCTGCTCGGGGTCGTGGGCGACGCCGATGACGGCCTTCTCGACCTCGTCGGCGGCCTCGACGGGGGCGATGCCGGACTCGGCGAGGGCCTGGACGTAGGCGGTGATGCGGGCGATCTCCTGCTCCACGAAGGTGTGCAGCGCCTCGCGGAGGAGGTCCTCCTGGCTGGGGAAGTGGTAGGTCAGGGAGCCCAGGGAGACGCCGGCCGCGCGCGCGACGGCCCGGTTGGTCACGGCGCCGATGCCCTGCTCGCCGATCAGGCGGAGGGTGGCGTGGAGGATCTGGTCGCGAGCGCTCATCGGTGCCCAGTCTTCCCTAGAACCGGTGCCTTCAGTATCGTTCGTTCGAACGAACGATAGCGGGAGGCGGCATTGGAAGCGGGACTCGCCGGGCAGGCGGAGGCGCTCGCGAGGGGAGAGGTCTCCTCGAGCGACCTGGTGGAGGAGAGCCTGGAGGCCATCGGCCGGCAGGAGGCGCTCGGGGCGTTCCGGGTGGTGCGGGCCGAGGCGGCCGCGCAGGAGGCGCTGGAGGCCGACAAGCGGCTGGCGGAGGGGGAGCGGCTGCCGCTGCTCGGGGTGCCCGTCGCCATCAAGGACGACACCGACCTGGCGGGGGAGACCACGCCCTTCGCGGTGGCGGGGGACCACGTGCCGGCGGCGCGGGACGGGGAGGTCGTGCGCAAGCTGCGGGCGGCCGGGGCGATCGTCGTGGGGAAGACGACCACGTGCGAGCTCGGGCTGTGGCCGTTCAGCGAGTCGCGCGAGTACGGGATCGCCAGGAATCCGTGGAACCCCGACTACTCGCCCGGCGGGTCGTCGGGCGGGTCGGCGGCGGCCGTGGCGGCGGGCATGGTCGCGGCGGCGGTCGGCTCCGACGGGGCCGGGTCGGTCCGCATCCCGGCGGCGTGGACGGGCCTGGTCGGCATCAAGCCCCAGCGCGGGCGGGTCTCCGCCTATCCGCAGACGGACCCGTTCAACGGGATCACCGTGTGGGGCCCGCTGGCGCGGACCGTGGGGGACGCCGCACTGCTGCTCGACGTGCTGACCGGCAGCCACCCCGAGGACGTCTACCAGCTCGACCCGCCCATCACCCCGTTCGCCGAGGCCGCGAAGCGGGAGCCGGGCAGGTTGCGGATCGCCGTCTCCTACCGGACGGCCCCGGGGGTCAGCGGGCGGCTCGACCCGCAGATCAGGGCGGCGGTGGAACGGCTCGCGCGGAGGCTGACCGCCCTCGGGCACAAGGTGTTCCCCGCCGACCCCGACTACGGGCCGGTGGCGCTCGGCCTCGTCCCGCGCGGGACGGCGGGCGTCGCCGACTGGCTGGAGTCCCTGCCGAACCCGCGGCCCGACCCCCGGACGGAGGCCGAGGCGCGGGTGGGACGGGTCCTCGGCCGGCGGCTGCTGCCCCTGGCGAAGCGGCTGGACCCGTACCTGAGGAGGAGGGTCGGGCGCATCTTCCAGGTCGCGGACGTGGTGATGACGCCCACGACCGCGCAGCCGCCGCTGCGCGTCGGGGCCTTCGACGGGGCCGGCTACCACAGGACGCAGTCGGGCGTCGCGGCCGCGTGCCCGTACGCGTGGACGTGGAACGTCCTGGGCTGGCCCGGCGTGAACGTCCCGGCGGGGTTCACCGGGAACGGGCTGCCCATCGGCGCCCAGCTGCTCGGGCACGACTCCGACGAGGCGACGCTCATCTCGCTCGCCGCGCAGCTGGAGTCGGTCGAGGGCTGGGCCGGGCGGCGGCCCTAGGCCGAGCGGCGGGCCGCCGGTGCGGGAGTCCGCGCCGGCGGCTCCTCGCGTTCAGTAGCCGGCGCCCGTGAGCATGCCGCCGTCGACGAGGACCTCGCTGCCGGTGCAGTAGGTCGAGTCGTCCGAGGCGAGGAAGACCACCAGGCCGGTGATCTCCTGGGACTTGCCCATGCGCCCGAGCGGCAGCGCCTTCATGAACGCGTCGGCGCTGGCCGCCGTGGCCGAGACGATGTCGTCCTGCATGGTCAGGGGCGTCAGCACGCCGCCGGGGTGGATGGAGTTCACGCGGATGCCGTACTGGCCGAGCTCGCGGGCGGCCGACTTGGTCAGCCCCCGGACGCCGAACTTGCTGGCGCTGTAGGCGGCGAGGCCGGCCGCGCCGATGAACCCCTCGGTCGAGGAGACGTTGACGATCGAGCCGCCGCCCGCCGCGCGCATCGGGGCGGTCACCGTCTTCACCCCGAGCCACTGGCCGACCAGGTTCACCTCGAGGATCTGGCGGAACTCCTCGACCGCCATGTTCTCGATGGTCTTGTGCCGGAGGATGCCGGCATTGTTGACCAGGACGTTCAGTGCCCCGAACGTCTCGGTCGCCGTCTGGACGGCCCGCTGCCAGTCCTCTTCCTTGGACACGTCCATCCGGACGAAGCGGACGTCGTCCCCGAGGTCGGCGGCCAGCTTGGCTCCCTCGTCCTCCAGGACGTCGCCGAACACCACCTTCGCGCCCTCGTCCAGGAACCGGCGGACGTGCGCCTTGCCCATGCCGCGCGCGCCACCGGTGATCAGCGCCACCTTGCCGTCAAGCTGCCCCATCAACGCTCCTCGTCGCCCGTTGCCACCCGGCCAACCTAGCGAACGCTTGGTCAACCGAACAAGGCGCCCCCTAGCCCGCGCGCAGCCCCCCGAACAGCAGCGTCAGCATCCGGTCGGCGTAGGCGTCCGGGTCGGGCGTACGCTCGGACGCGACCCCGATCGCGTTCGCGAGCCGCAGCAGGTCGCCCGGGTCGATCCCGGCGTGGACCGCCCCGGCCAGCTGCGCCCGCTCCAGCAGCAGGCCGAGCGCGGAGCGGATCGCGGAGGCCGCGGCGCCGAGCCCGGTGTCCGCCCACTCCGGCCCCATGGCCTCGATGATCACGGTGCAGGTGCCGCGCGGGGACGACGCGCCTGCCAGGTAGACGCGCAGCCAGCGGCCGAGCGCGGCCTCGGCGTCCGGTTCGGCGAGCAGCGCCTCGGCGTGCCCGAGCAGGCCGTCGATCCGCTCGCGCAGGACGGCGTGCAGCAGCGCGTCCCGGGTGGGGAAGTGGCGGTAGAGCGTTCCAGAGCCGACGCCGGCCCGCTTGGCGATGTCGTCGAGGGACGCGCTCGTGCCGTGCTCGGTGAAGGCGGTGCGGGCGGTCGTGATGAGGCGTTCGTAGTTGCGGCGGGCGTCGGCCCGCATCGGCCGGGTCTCCATGGGCACCGTCCAGCGGTCGCGGGTGGCCTGATGTGGCCCCCGGCCTGCGTCTTTGGACGAGCCTGCCATCTTCCAGGGGGAACGCGCTACCCGCAGCGCGCGGCGAGTGCGTCCCGCGACAGCCGGTCGGCCCTGCGCGTCGTCTCCGGCAGCCGGTACTCGGGCGTCAACGCGAGCACGGCGCGGCACGCGGCGTCGAGGCCGGTGCGGTGCCCGACGGAGACGAACACCGGCTTCACGCCCTCCCGGGTCCGCAGGACCCGGCCCACGGTCTCGCCGCCGTCCAGCAGCGGGCTCGCGTCGCCGCGCCGCGGCCCCGGCTGCTCGTACGCGCCGACGAACGCGGTCTTGCCGACGCCGACGGACGGCAAGCCGGTCAGCACGCCGAGATGGCACGCCAGCCCGAAGCGGCGCGGGTGCGCGATCCCGAAACCGTCGCAGACGAGCAGGTCAGGCGTGGTCTCCAGGCGGCGGAGGGCGTCCAGCAGGGTGGGCAGCTCCCGGAACGCGAACAGGCCCGGGACGTAGGGGAACGCGGCCGTCCCCACGGCGACCGACTCCTCCACGACCTCCAGCGTCGCCGCGTCCAGGACGACCGCGGCGGCGGCCAGTCGGTCGCCGGCTCCGCCGCCTCCCGCGTAGGAGACGTCCAGGCCCGCGACCGTGCGCGGCGCGTCCGGCCCCGGGACGTCCAGTTCGAGCATCGGGCGCAGCCGGTCCTGGATCGCCTCGGCCTCCTCCGGTGTGGACGGCCAGGGATGCAGATCGCGTACCTCCATGCCCGGGACGTTACCGCCCGGCCGGGACTGCGAGGCCGCTCCGGCAGGACGGTCGCCCCGTCAGGACAGCGACGCGTAGGCCGCCTGCGTCAGCCGGTAGGCGCGCAGATCGCCGGACGCCTGGTCGCCCATGAGGTTCGGCAGGTAGGCGAGCGCGAGCCCGGCCTCGGGGTCGCCGAGGCCGATCGAGCCGCCCGCGCCGGTGTGGCCGAACGCCGACTCCCGTCCCGCCCTCGGCGTGAAGAAGGTCTGCGACGGGCGCATGAAGCCGAGGCCGAAGGCGCTCCGCACGAGCAGCGTCCGGTCCGGGCCCCCGGCGCGCGGGCGGACGGCCTCGCGCAGCGTGTCCGGACGCAGGATCCGGCCCGCCACGAGATCGCGGTAGAAGCCGGCGAGCGCGGGCGCGGTGGTCGTCATCCCGGCGGCCGGCCATCCGGCGCGCAGCACGACCGGGTTGTTGTAGCCGCCCTTGCCCGGGTGCGGGTTGTTCAGCGACCGGTTCATCAGGCTCTGGGGATCGAGGTAGGCCTCCGCGAGCCGCGTCAGGACGTCGTGCTCGGGCGGCTTGGGCGCGTCCGTCCCGCCGCCGGAGCGGCGGCCCGCCGACAGCTTCGCCGCCCGCTCGATCACCTCGTCCGGGGCGCCGACCCACAGGTCGAGGCCGCGGGCGAACTCGTCCTTCACGAACGCGCCGACCGTCCGGCCCCCGGAGTGGCGGCGGACGATCTCACCGGCGAGCCAGCCGTAGGTGAGCGCGTGGTAGCCGTGGGCCTCGCCGGGCGTCCACTCGGGCTCCTGGGCGGCCAGCTCGGCCGCCCGGGCGGGGGCGTCCGCCGCATCCTCCGCCGTGACCGTGCGCGCGAACGCCGGCAGGCCCACCTGGTGCGACAGAAGGTGCGCGGCCGTGGCGCCGTCCTTGCCGGCGGCGCCGAACTCCGGCCACCAGTCCGTCACCGGACCGTCCACCTCGTAGGCGCCGCGCTCGGCCAGCAGCAGCGCCGCCGCGGCCGTCACCGCCTTGGTGCAGGAGAACCCGAAGCAGGGCGTGTCGGGCTGCCAGGCGCGCCCGGTGCGGCGGTCGGCGACGCCGCCCCACAGGTCGACGACCTTGCGGTCGCCCGCGTAGACGGCGACGGCGGCGCCGAGCTCGCGCCCCTCGGCGAAGTTCTGCTCGAACACCTCGCGGACGCCGGCGAACGCCGGATCGCAGTGGCCCTGCACCGTGCTGCTCATGCGCGATCCTCTCAGGCGGGGCCTCCATAGAATCACGTTCTAGGACGCCCCGCCGAACCGGGATCGCCTCAGTAGCGGCCCAGGTGGTGGACGGGTTCGGTGATGGGACCGGCGGCCCGCTGCGCGGGGCGCGTCCGGCCGAACTCCAGCGTGAGCAGCGCCGCGGCGAGCCATCCGATGTCGAACCAGGACCTGAAGACCACGTGGCGCGGCTTGTAGGACGGCCTGAACTTCTTGTCGAACAGGTACAGCGACTCGACCGCGATCCACGGGTCGAGGAGGTGCAGGGCCCGGTAGCCCGCCTTCTCCAGCAGGCCGCGCTCGCTCGCGTCGAGCAGCTCGCGGAAGGCGGCGAAGTTCAGCGAGACGAGCCCGTGCCCCCGTTCGGCGGCGTACTCGATCATCTCGACGATGAGGCGCTCGTTGACGCCGTTCGGGCCGCCGGGGGTGCGGCGCATCGCGTCCAGGCTGACGCCCTCGCCCGCGGTGACGTAGCGCTGGAACGCGATGGGCTCTTTGTCCTCGTCATAGGCGACGGCGACGATCGCGCCGGGGTGGTACCCGGTGAGCAGCTCGTCCAGGTTCATGGAGAAGCCGCGCTCGGCCGAGCCGCCCAGGGAACGGGACGCGACGTCCAGCAGCTTCTCGCGGAGCGCCGGCGTGACCTCCCGCTCCGGGAGGATCTCCGACGTGACGCCGAAGTTCTCGGTGCGCTTGACGGCCTGCCGGACGTTGCGCATCTTCCGCCCGGACAGCGTGAACTCGGCGGGGCGGATGACGACCTCGTCGCCGAAGCCGATCGAGCGGCTCGGCGCCCAGGCGGCCAGCAGGGCGTCGCTCGCGCCGAGGGCGGCAGGGCGCCAGCCCGTCGTCCGGCACATGGCGAGGAACGCCCGCACGGCGTCGGCGTGCGAGGCGGGGTCGCCGACCGGGTCGCCGCCCGCCACCGCCATGCCGAACAGGACCCGGTAGCCGATCGCGGCGCGGCCGTCGGCGCTGAACACGTACGCCTTGTCGCGGCGCAGCGCGAACGGGGAGAGCGTGTCGGACCCGGGATGCAGGACGAGGCCCGCGACGCGCACGCGCTCGGCCTCGTCGCCCGGCGGGGGCGCCGGGTCGGGAGCCAGGAGGGTGATGACCAGCACGAGCAGCCCCGCGGCCCCGGCGAGGCCGAGCGCGCCCGGCAGCCAGGACGCCCCGTCCATGGGCGCTCCGGTGGCGCCGAGACCGCTGGCGACGTCGCCGACCGACCGCACCGCCACCCCGCCGAAGAGCAGCGAGACGGCGGTCGCGGCGACCAGCAGGACCGCGCCGGTCTTCACGGCCGCGCGGACGCGCTCGGGGTGCGGGCGCACCGGGAACCGGTCGCGCTCCAGCCACAGACCGCCGAGGCCGGCGGCGAGCAGGGGCAGCCGCCACAGCGGGTCGTCGCCGGAAACGACGGCGAGCAGGCCGAGGAGCACCAGCGTGACCAGGCCGTGCCAGGCGGCGCGGCGGCGCAGCAGCACGCCGCGGGCGACGAGCGCGAGCGCGAGCGCCAGGACGACGGCGTGCTCCGGCTTGAGGGGGCTCCCGGTGACGAGCTGCGACAGCCGCCCGAGAGCGTGCGGGGACCCGGAGAACGCGGGCACGGCGATCAGCGCGGCGACCAGGGCCGCGGTCAGCGCGAGCGGCCAGACGGGCCGCCCGAGGGCCGCCGCCCCCGGCCCGCCCCCGGCCGCGGGGCGGGAAGGACCGCCCCTGCGGGAAGACTCGTCCGATAGCACGAAGCACACCTCCGCTGAGCCCCCAACCAAGATCTTCCGGAACTCATTCCCGGGTTCGGTCGTTGATATGGGGCCTGGAATCAGCGTACGGCCGAATCCCCAGGCCGGGCGCTTCCACCCGGCCATACCCGGCCGCGGGGGGTAGGACACCGCTAGCCTCGGAGTGATGAAGAGGCTGCTGCTCGTCCACCACACGCCGTCGCCGTCCGTGCAGGCGATGCTCGAGGCGGTGCGCGCCGGCGCGTCGACCGACGAGGTCGAGGGCGTGGAGGTCGTGTGCCGCGCGGCGCTCACCGCCTCCGCCGTGGACGTCCTCGAGGCGGACGGCTACCTGCTGGGCTCGCCGGTGAACCTCGGCTACCTCTCGGGGGCGCTCAAGCACTTCTTCGACCAGATCTACTACCCGTGCCTGGAGGAGACGGTCCGCCGCCCGTTCGGGGCCTTCCTGCACGGCAACAACGACGCCACCGGCGCGGTGCGCGCGCTGGAGTCCATCACCACGGGGCTGAGGTGGAAGGCCGTCCAGCCGCCTGTGGTCGTGACGGGCGGGCCCGGCAAGGCCGACCTGGAGGCGTGCTGGGAACTCGGCGCGGTCACGGCGGCGGAGCTCGGTGACGTCTGAGACGGGCGGGGCGCCTGTAGCGTGCCGACCATGAGTGGTTTCCGGCACATAGCGCTGTTCAGATGGACCGAAGGCACGACGACCGGCCAGCAGGATGAGGTGGCGGCGAAGCTGCGCGAACTGCCCGGCGCGATCCCGGAGATCCGGGAGTACGGCGTGGGGGTGAACGCGGGGGTCAATCCCGGTACGTACGACTTCGCGGTGGTCGCCGACTTCGCGGACCGCGACGCCTACCTCGTCTACCGCGACCACCCGCTCCACCGTGCGGTGGTCGCCGACTACGTCACGCCGATCGCAGCGGAGCGCGCGTCCATCCAGTACGAGATGTAGCCGTACGAGATGGGGCGGCGCTCGCCGTCCACGTGCCGGTCGCGGAACGTGACCCCGGCCTGGAGGAACCGCACGGAATGTAACGGTCCAGGTCAGGGGCGGCCCTGCGGAGCGGGAGGTGGCGGCGCCGGCGGGCGCCCCGAGGATGAAACCGAGCAAGCGCTTGTGCTCGAAGACATTTCGGGTTAGTTTCCTCAGAGACGCCCGCTGGGAACGGATCGCGCCCCGTTCCCGGCGGGCGGCGAGCTTAGAAGGGGGCCCGGACCCCGGAAGCCAGTGCGCCCCGGAACTCAGGGCACCCCGGACGTCACCGCATCCGGACGTCACCAGACCACGGGATTCAGCGGACCACGGGCAGTCGCACCCCGCGGGTTCGCGAGTCAGGGGCGTTCGCCGGCCTGCGGGCATCGGCAGGCCGTGGGCGACGGCGTGCCGCGGCGGGGGAGCGTCACCCCCACCTCCGCAAACTGATGATCTCCTCGCGGAGCTGCTGCGAGGACGGCGCCTCCAGCAGCCGCGGGCCCTCGCGCAGCGGCACCATCGCCCACCAGGAACCGGTCGCCTCGCCGTACCAGACCCGCACGCCCGGGAACTGCTCCTGAAGGGTGCGCGCGGTGGCGGCGCGCATGGCCGCGGGCGTGGGCTCGTCGCGACCGGCGGCCCCCTGTCGAGCCGTCACATCGCCCTCCCCCGGTAGGTCTCTCCCGTACCAGCGTCCCCACGGACCAAAGCGTCACCCCTACTCGGCAAATCGTGACTAAGCACACTATGGGCCTTCGAGGCGCCGAACTATGGGATACCGCGCCGGATGTACGCCGCCAGATGTATCCGCCGGCCACGGGTGAGGCCGTCCGCCGGATGCCCGGGACCCCGCCCGGAGAGGACGCTGGGCGCGAAAGCACACCCTAGGTGCGGCACGCCCGCCGAAAGCGCGCGTCCGCGGAGGCGGTACCCATGAGACTGGCACGGCTGGCCCGGTTCTGCTACCGGAGGCGGCGCGCGACGCTGGCGGGCTGGATCGTCGGGACGATCGCCGTGATGGCGCTCGGCTTCGGCTTCGCCGCCGAGCCCCTGAACGACTTCTCGGGCGGCGGTTCCGACGCGGCGAAGGCGTCGGACCTGCTCGACGAGCACTTCGCGCAGCGCAACGGCGACTCCATCACGCTGGCCGTGCGCGCCGAGGGGGGCATCACGGATCCGGGGGTGAAGGCGCGGGTCGAGCGGGCGATCGACAGGCTCGGCAAGACGCCGCACGTCGCGTCGGTGTCGTCGCCCTATGAGGCGCCCGGGCAGATCTCCCGGGACGGGAAGACGGCGTTCGCGACGGGCGGCCTCGACATCTCCTCCGACGACATGCCCCGGGAGGACGTGATCGCGCTCCTGGACGACGTGCGCACCGACTCCGGGCCCGTCCGCATCCAGCTCGGGGGATCGGCGGTGGACGCTGCCGAGACGCCGGGCGGTGGCCCGTCCGAGGGGATCGGTGTGCTCGCGGCCGTCGTCATCCTGCTGGTCGCGTTCGGGTCGGTGCTGGCCATGGGCCTGCCGATCGTGACCGCGCTGTTCGGCATCGGCACCGGCCTCGCGCTGATCATGCTGCTCGGGCACCTGCTGCCCGCGCCCGCGTTCAGCCCCATCGTCGCGGCGCTCATCGGGCTCGGCGTCGGCATCGACTACGCGCTGTTCATCGTCACCCGCCACCGGGAGGAGATGCACGCGGGCGCCGATCCCGAGGAGGCCGCGGTCACCGCCGTCACCACCGCGGGGCGGGCCGTGCTGTTCGCGGGCACCACCGTGGTGATCGCGCTCATGGGCCTGTTCGTCATGCAGCAGAAGCTGCTCAACGGTGTCGCGGTCGCGGCCGGCGTCGCCGTGCTGATGACGATGCTCGCCTCCGTGACGCTGCTGCCCGCGCTGCTCGGCTTCGCCGGGCACGCCATCGACCGGCTCCGCGTCCCTGGCCTCGGCCGGGCCCGCCGCCCGCTCGCGGACCGCTGGGCGCGGGTCGTGCAGGCGCACCCGGTCGCCGCCGGGCTGTGCGCGGCCGCCGTCCTGCTGGTCCTCGCCGTGCCCGCGCTGTCGATGCGGCTCAGCCTGCCGGACTCCAGCACCCAGCCGCACGACCACAGCGGCTACCGGGCGAGCCGGATCATGGCGGAGGGCTTCGGGCCGGGGACCGCCGCGCCGCTGGTCATCGTCACCGAGGGCGGCGGTCTCGCGGAGGCGGGACGGATCGCCGACGCGGTCCGGGGGACGCCGGGCGTCGCGGCCGTCCAGCCGCCGCGCCCCAGCCGGGACGGGAAGGCCGCCATCGTCATGGCGTTCCCCAAGACCGGCCCGCAGGACGAGCGGACGCCCGGACTGGTCCACACGCTGCGCGACGACGTCATCCCCGGAGCCGTCGCCGGGACGGGTGCCCGCGCCTACGTCGGCGGCCCGAACGCCGCCTCGATCGACTTCGCCGAGAGCGTCTCCACCCGGCTGCCGCTGCTGATCGCCGTGGTCGTCGGCCTGTCGCTGCTGCTGCTCGTCGGGCTCGTCCGGTCGGTCACGGTGGCGGTGCAGGCCGCCCTCATGAACCTGCTGTCGATCGCGGCCGCGTACGGGGTGCTGACGGCCGTCGTCCAGTGGGGATGGGCGGGAAGCGCGCTCGGGTTCCCGACGGACATGCCCGTCACCACGTGGGTGCCGCTGATGATGTTCCCGATCCTGTTCGGGCTGTCCATGGACTACGAGGTGTTCCTCGTCTCCCGCATCCGCGAGACCTACGAGGAGGGCGTGGAGACCCGGGAGGCCGTGGCCCTCGGCCTGTCCCGCACCGCCCGCGTGATCACCGCGGCCGCGGCCATCATGGTGATGGTGTTCCTGTCGGTGCTCCTCGGCGCGGACGTCGCCGTCAAGCAGATGGGACTCGGCCTCGGCGTCGCGATCCTGATCGACGCCACCATCGTGCGGCTGGTGCTCGTCCCGGCGCTGATGGAGCTGTTCGGGGAGGCGAACTGGTGGCTCCCGGGGCCGCTGCGGCGCGTCCTGCCCTCGCGTCCCGCGCGGGCGGCGGAGGCGGAGCGGCCGAGCGTGCCGGCTAGTGCAGGTTGATGCCGTCGAACATCACCTTGAGGTAGTGCTCGGCGAGCCCCTGGGCGTTCAGGCGGCCGCCGGGCCGGAACCAGCGGACGGCCACCCAGACGGTGTCGCGGATCATCCGGTAGGTCAGCTTCGGGTCGAGGTCGGGACGGAACAGCCCTTCCGCCTGGCCCGCCCCGAGGGTGGTGACCCACATCTTCTCGATCTCGGCCTCGGACTTGGTCAGGTAGGCGAACCGGTCCATGCCCCGCAGGTAGTTCCAGTCGTTCTGCATGACCGTGATCGCGGCCCGGTGCGGCTCCAGGGTGCCGAACGCGACGCGGACGAGCCCGGCGATCGTGTCCCGCGGGTTCAGGTTCTCGTCGATCACCGCCTGGTAGGCGGCCATGACCTCGGTGAAGAACCCGGACAGGATCTCGTCGACGATCGACTCCTTGGAGTCGAAGTGGTGGTAGAGGCTGCCGGACAGGATGCCGGCCTCGTCGGCGATGTTGCGGACGGTGGTGGCCTGGAAGCCCTTCTCGGCGAACAGTTCGGCCGCGAGCCTGACCAGGTGGGCGCGCCGTTCGGACGCCAGCGCGGAGGCTCCGCGGCCGCGGCGGCGGGGGCCGTCCTCGGCCGTGCCGCGGGTTCTCGATCGTCCGGACTTGGCGCTCGTCGTCGTCACCCTCTCATTATGCCGTGTCGCCCAACCGCTTGCTCGATTCGGCGGCCGGACCAGCGTACGGGTTGCAACAAGCGCTTGCTACAGATGTCCACCGCGCCGCCCGCCGCGGCCCGATTAGGCTCGGGGCCATGCCCGACGTGATCGTGTTCGACCTGTACGGAGTGATCGCCCGCACCCAGACGCCCGAGGCGGTGCGGAAGATCGAGAGGATCGCCGGGGAGCCCGGCCCCGCGTTCTGGGACGCCTACTGGGCCTGCCGCCCCGCCTACGACGCCGGCCAGGAGAGCGCGTCCTACTGGGCGGACGTCGCGGGGGTGCTCGGCACCGCCTTCCCCGACGTCCCCGCTCTGACCGAGGCCGACCTCGAGAGCTGGACCGAGGTCGACGGGGAGATGGTCGCCCTGGTGGGCGAGCTGGCCGACCGGGGGCGCACGCTCGGGCTGCTCTCCAACATCATCGGCGACCTCGTGCCCCGCTTCGAGGCCCGGCACGGCGCCTGGCTCTCCCGTTTCGACGAGCGCGTCTACTCCTGCCGCATCGGCGTGGCCAAGCCCGACCCCCGCGCCTACGAGATCTGCGCCGAGCGCCTCGGCGTCGAGCCCGCCGACGTCCTGTTCATCGACGACAGCGAACGCAACGTCATCGCCGCCCGCGAGACCGGCATGCGCGCCGAGCTCTTCACCTCGCTCGACCAGGTCCGCGCCCTCACCGCCTGACCGGCGGCCGGCGGGCGGTGGCGACCCCGGAGGGCCGCCACCGCCCGCGCGGCCTCAGTCGAACTGGTCCGGGGTCTCCAGCTCGGCGCCGCCCGCGAGGGTGGCGACGTCCTGCTGCGCCAGCGCTCCCTGGAACGCCCAGACGTCGTCGACGGCGCCCGGCCAGTACTCGGGGTCGCCGAGTGCGGAACGCCCGACCTGGAGGGCGCCCCCGGCGTCGAACGCGCCGACACCGCTCTTGATCGACCTGTTCTCCTCGGGCTCGCCGTTCACGTACAGGGTCATCGTCCTGGTGGGAGCGTCATAGACGACGGCGAGGTGATCCCACCACCAGGAGGAGGCCGTGTGCGTGGCGACGGTGACCTTCGCGTCCGCGGCGTCAGAGTCGGCCATCGACGACTGCCATGTGTGAGTACCGGGCTCATCCCCCGGCACGAAGCGGAGTGCGAACCGGTTGACGTTCCGGCCCGGCAGGGAGAGGAGGGTCGAGGCCCTCGTCGGCATCTGCTCCGTGTTCACCCAGGTGGAAACGGTGAAGCTCCGGTCGGCGCGGATGACGGGACCGGAGGTCTGCGCGTACGCCGCCGTGCCGTCCAGCCTCAGTCCGGCCGGAGACGCCCACCCGAGGAATCCGGCGTTCGGGTCGACCGCCGCCCCGTCCCGCAGCGCCATGTCATTGCCGAGCGCGGAGTCGTCGTCGCCGTCGACGTTGAACTTCCAGCGCCCGTGCACCTTCTTCGGGAGTCTCGGGAGAGCCGCCGCCTCGGCCGGGACGATGATCCGGTCGTACACCCGGACCTCGTCGAGATCACCGAGGAAGGGGTACGCCCGGGGCCGGACGCCGGCGCCGAGCCGCAGCGGGCCCTGCGCGCTCCAGGCCGGATCGCCGGAGTCGACGTCGGACGCGAGGGCCCCGTTCACGTAGAGCCGCAGCCTCTTCCGCGTCGCGTCGTAGGAGCCGGTCAGATGGGCCCAGGTGCCGGGGTAGACGGGTTGCTCCGCGACGGCCTGGCTGATCGCCGCGCCGCGGGCGTCGGCGTCGGACTTCACGAACGCCCAGTGCCCGACCCGCGACTGGAGCGAGAACGCGTTCTTCTGCTCCCCGGTCGCCGCCACGACGACGGAGTCGCCGTCCGCCGCCGGTCTGGCCCAGGCGGACACCGTGAAGCTCTTGGCGGTGTCCACGAGCGCCGCGGTGTCGGCGTGGCCGCCGTCCAGGCGCGCCGCCGTCCCGAGTTGCCCCTCGGCGCCGGCGGAGACCTGTCCGGTCGCCTGCGCGACGGCCGGGTCATCGCCCTCCCGTGCCTCCGCCGTGAACTGGCGGGCCCCGGCGGGCTCGTCGAGCTTCCAGTGCGCCTTCGGGGCACTGCCCGCGTTCACCAGGAACAGGTAGTTCGTCGTCGGGCTGTTCTCGCCCGCCGGGCCGAAGGACTGGACCGTCAGGTAGACGGGCCCGCTGCGTTGGGGGGCGATCGCCACGGTCACGGGCGCCCCGTCATGGGTGGCGAGATCCAGGCCCGGCTGTCCGGTGATGGACACCGAGTACCGTGCCGCCTGGTCGCCGGGGTCGTCGATCGTGAACTCGCCGTAGATCCCGACCCCGTCGTGCCAGGCGTCGTCGTCGGGGTAGTCGGCCGAGGTGACGGTGGGGGCCGGAATCGACGCCTGGGCGAGCGCCGTCCCCGCACTCCCCGCGATGGACGCCGGAACCGTCACCGCGAGGGCGGCGAGCAGCACCGGAATGGTTCGACGTGGACGCATCCACACCTCCTGGTCGCGGCATGCGGCGCAGCGGGGAGGGAACGCCGTCCATGCCGGGTTTCAGTTGTGTGGTGATCTTGACATTTTTTTCGGGCACCTGTGGGCGCGAGAAGATCACGATCTCGACAAGCGACCCCGTGCCCGTGCGAAGGGGGGCCCGCGGCGGGAGCGCGGGTCAGGAGGGGGGCGGGAGTTCCCCGCCCGCCTCGGCCGCCTCGGCGAGGCGCTCGCGCAGGGTGCGCAGCAGCTCGTCGCCCTGTTCGGTCAGGCGTTCGATCGCGGGTAGCGCCAGGTCGTCGCGGACGGTGTCGGCGAGCAGTTCGTCGTACTCGTGCGCCTTCGCCGCGATCGACTCCAGGTGGCGCTGGGCGCGCAGGACCTCGTCGGCGGATCTGGCGCGCTCGGCGTAGCGCTCCAGCGCCTCGATGCGGCGCGTCACCGCCTCGACCGAGGTGTCGAGCTTGTCGCGCAGCGGTCGCAGCGCCGCCGCCACCTCGGGGAGCGTCTCGGTACCGGCCATCTCGTCGTGGTCCGCGCGCAGCTTCGACTGCTTCGCCAGGACCTGCGCGATCTCCCATTCCTGCCGGGGCAGCGTGACCCCGTTGTCCACCGCGTCGAGCAGGCCCTCGCGGTTGACCTGGGAGTCGCGGACGGCGTCGACCGCCGCCTGGACGCGCGCCAGCAGCACGCGGCCCTCGTCGTCGAAGTCCTCCGGGACGAGGTAGCGGTCGCGGCGGCGCTCGAGCTCGCGCGCCCGCCGCAGGTCCAGCGAGACCGACGGGGTGCCGAGCGCGACCAGGACGGCGAGCATGCCGAGGCCGATCAGCCACAGCGAGCCGAGCAGCGGGGAGCCGAGCAGGCCGAGGACGAGCACCGACAGCGGCGCCAGCCACACCAGCGGCTTGCGGCGCGCGACGATCGTGTCCAGCTCGGCGCGCAGCGCCGGGTCGGCGACGGGCCGCGGCTCGGCCGGGGCGCCGTCCTCCGGGGCGCGCGGCGGCGCGATGCGCCGCCAGGACGTGGAGACGTGGGTCTCGAACGCGAAGTCGCTCTGCGCGATCTCGATCTCGGTCGGGCCGGCGGGAAGCGGCCACGAGCCGACGGGGTCGCCTCCGCCCGGACCGGTGAAGCGCACCCACCAGCCGCCCTTGCCGTCCTCGCAGCGGTAGCGGCCGGGGGCGACGTCGATGCCGACGAAGAACGTCCCGACTCCCGGTATGGAATCGCTCCATGCGCCACTGGTCACCGGCGACCTCCCGTACCTGAACGACGTCCGGGGAACGGTAAGAGTTGCAGTACCCACTACCGCTCCCGGGAAGCGGAAGGGAGTTTGGAATACTCCACGGGGTGCGACCCGAATATGATCCCCTGGACGACCCGCCGTGGGCGATGCAACTGGTGGTACGGGCCGAGAAGGCCGATCCGCCCAGTCACGGCGCGGTCTGCGAGGCGGCGGCGACCGCGGTCGTCAGGCTGCTGACCGACCCGCGCGCCGCCGGGGCCGAGGGGGAGTGGCGGCAGGCCGTCCGGGAGTGGGAGTCGCGCCGGATCAGGAAGGTGGCGCGGCGGGCGCGCGGCGTCCGGTGGCCGGAGGCGGAGGCGCTGCCCGGCGTCACGGTCCGGCACGCGGGCGCGCAGGTGCGGGCGTTCCCGCCGGGGCCGGTGTCGGAGGTCCCGCCCCAGCTGGCGAGACTCCAGGTCGCCGGCCTCGACCTCGCTGAGGCGCAGGAGCCGGCGCCCCCGCCCGAGCCCCCGTACGCGGCGATCGCGCTCAACCCGGAGGTGACGATGACCACCGGCAAGGCCGCCGCCCAGTGCGGGCACGCCGCCCAGTTGCTGCTCCGCCAGGGCCGCCGCAGGCACGTGGCGGCGTGGGCAGAGGCGGGCGCCCCCGTCCACCTGGTGCGGGACGTGTCGTGGGACCGGTGCGTGAAGGAGGCGGCCGTCGCGGTCCGGGACGGCGGCTTCACCGAGGTCCCGCCCGGCACGATGACCGCGATCGCCTGGCTGGTCCGCAAGTAGGGCCCGAGCGGCGCGGCGCGGCGCGGGCCGGCGCCGGAGCGAGGCAGGGCCCGGGGTGAGGACGGCGCGCGGCGCGCCGGACGGGCCGGCGCGCCGCGCGGGGGACGGTCAGGGAAGGGTGACCGCGACCGGGGTGATCCCGGCCTTGCGGATCAGGGACGGAATGCGCCCGGCGAACGGGTGGTGGTCCGCCGGCAGGCCCTGCGGGTTGTCGATGACGTAGTGGACGACGCCGCCGGAGTCGTTCCGCGACCACACGGCTCCGACGGACCGCAGCAGCGACGCGGTCCTCGCGGCGTCCGCCGCCTTGACCGACACCCGGATCGGCGACTCGAACGACGGCAGTCGCGAGGCCTCCTGGGCCGCCTTCGCGGTGGCGGTCGCCTGCGGCGCCGCCGCCTTGGCCGGGTCGGAGCCGAGGATCGCGTTGTAGAGCAGCTTGGCCGTCCCGTCGCTGAACGCGCGGAAGTTGGGCTCGGCCGCGAACAGCACGGACCGCCCCTTCCCGACGGGCTGGTCCACGACCGCCGCCGTGCCGCCCAGCTCGGACGCGCCGCGCTCGAACCCGGACACGAACCAGTCGGGCGAGTCCGCCTGGGGATACGAGACGGCGACGCCGCTGGACGCCTTCATGACCTGGTCGTAGGAGGTGAAGTTCCACGCCGTCGGGCCGACGCCCCTGGCCAGCGGGCTCGCGCCGTCCACCTTCACGCGGAGCAGCGTGCCGGGGATGTCGGAGGTGGGCTCGGCGAGCGTCGCGGTCGTCAGGCCGAGGCGGGCCGCGAGCTGCGCGCCGCCCTGCCAGCCGACGTAGCGGCCGCCGTCGCGCGTCCACCGCTGGAGCGCGGCGCGTCCGGCGTCGCCGAGGGCCGTGTAGGCGGACGAGGCCGGGCCGTTCGGCGTGAGCAGCACCTCGACGCCCTTGAGCCTGCCCGCCGCGACGTCCGCCGGGGTGAGCGGCGTGAACGGCAGCTTCCAGTCGCGGTCGAGGCGGTGCCTCAGCCAACCGGCCGACTGCCGCGCCGAGGACGACGTGGCCGACAGCTGGAGGACGCCCAGCTTGGGCGCCCTGCCCTCGTGCCCCGGTCGCGGCGCCGGGAGCGTCCGCAGCGGGACGGCCCGCGGGTGCAGGACGGCGCCCGACGACCCTCCGGACACGTTGCCGAGCAGCGGCAGGCTCCACGCCGTCACGTCGTAGAAGTAGGGGAACGGCGTGTAGGAGTCCTCGTTCAGCATGGCCTGGATCCAGTGCTTCTGGCCCTGCGCCATCGAGATCCAGTACGTGCCCGCGGGCAGCGTCGCCGCGGCCTCGGGACGCCCGTAGGACTTGAAGTCGGGGACGGACAGCGGCCGGACGAGCCTCTCGACGCGCACCCCCATGCGCTGCAGCCGCCGCACGATGAGGGCGACTTCCGCGCGCTTGGCCGGGTCGTCGTCGCGCAGGAAGTAGCTCCGCACCTTCCGGTCGGGCACCAGGCGGTCGACGGTGTTCGGCGGGTTGTAGACCTGGTTGGGCTCCAGCTCGCCCGCCTTGCCCTGCTCGTAGGCGTCGACCGTCATCCGGCGCCACTCGGTGAGGATCCGGTGCCGGCTGCGCGCCGCCGCCGACAGCGACACCCACTGGGTGAGGTACTGCTCCTTCACCCGGTCCGGGTACGGGCTCTGGTCGCCCTTCTCGTAGGTCATCCCGGCGGCGTGGAACGCGCTGGTCGGCACCGTGTCGCCGTACCCCTGGTAGAAGAGGTCGTAGACGTCGCGGTTGAAGAAGTCGATGCCCTGCCGCGTGAACTCGGCCGCCATCGCCGGCCCGTACAGGTCGTTGATCCAGCCGATCGCCTGCTCGGGGGTCTCGTGGTAGACCGGGTCGGCGTTCGGCGGGAAGAAGAACGAGTCCCCGCCCATCTCGTGCGCGTCGATGTAGAGCGCGGGCGGGTACTGGTTCAGCATCGCGAGCTTGCCGTCGGTCTCCGGCTGCGTGCGCGCGAACCAGTCGCGGTTCATGTCGAAGCCGTAGGCGTTCTGCCTCGTCTCCAGCGTGCGGCCGTCCGGGTTCTGGGTCGGGAGGACGACCACGAGCGCGTCGGCGAGGATCCCGGTCGCGGCGCAGTCGGCGCGGTCGCCGAGGTCGCGCAGCACCCGCAGCGCGGCGTCGGTGCCGCTCGGCTCGTCGCCGTGGACGTTGCCGCTGACCCACAGGATCGGGACGCCGCGGTCGGTGATCCGCTTGGCGAGCGCGGCCGGGGTCCGCGGGTCGCGCAGGAGGGCGGCCTCCGTCCGCACCTTGGCCAGCCCCGCCTTGGAGACCAGTTCGGGCCGTCCGGCGATCGCGTACTTCAGCGGCCGCCCCTGCGCGGTGGTGGCCAGCGTCCCGGACACGACGCGCTCGCTCTTGGCGGCGACCGCCTCCAGGTAGGTGTCCGACTCGGCGGCGGTGACCGGCCGCTCGCCGAGGTCGAAGCCGAGGACCTGCTCGGGGGAGGGGACCTTGCCCCGGTAGACCGGTGCGGTCCCGGTCGGGTCGCAGCCGGCCGCGGGCGCGGCGGGCAGCGCGGCGGCGGGCGCGGCGAGCGACGCCGCGGCGGCCAGGGACGCCGCCATCACCACAGGCAGCGCCAGTTTTCGGGCTCTCATGAGCCACAACGTGACATCGGCCGCAGCCGCCACCAAGGGCAACTTCTGCCAAGAAAGATCAGCCGCGCTTCTCCGGGCGCTGGCTCGCGAGCGCGGCGGCGCGGTTGATGGCCTGGAGCGCGAACTCCTGCGTCCGGGTCAGCCCGCCCGGACCGCGCGGTGAGCCCTCCGGCGCGGGCTCCTTCGGCGCGCCCGCGAGCTGGACCTTCGCGCTCAGCCCGTAGGACAGGAAGAGCAGGACGACGAACGCCGCCAGGTAGGCCAGGTGCTCGACGAGGCCGCCCCACCTGCCGGTGAAGACGTCCAGGACGGAGAACATCGCGAACCCGGCCATCCACCCCGCGACGGGCGGGACCAGGAGCAGGTCGCGGCGGAGCACCACCCCCGCCGCGGCCGTGACGACGAGCAGCACCTGGACCGCCTTGGCCAGGACCAGGATCCCCGTGGCCGGACCGGACCCGAAGTAGCCCTCCACCTCGTCGGTCCGGTCGCCCCACAGCGCCGCCGCGCTCGCGAGGCTCGCCACGCCGTAGGCGATGACGAACACGCCGACCGCGTAGTGGAACCGGTGCCATGTCCGCCCGCCCCGCGACGCGCCGGCCGCCGGTGCGGCGGACGGCCCGGATCCTGGCTGGGCACCCGCGCCCACCGTCATCGTCGCCCCCATGTGCCGGTTCATCTGCCAAGCGCAAGATATCCCGGATAGGGTCCGGTCGACCTCCGAAACGCGGTCCGCCCTCGCGGCCCCGCCCCGCCCGCCCCGCGGCCGACAGGCCGGCGGTGCTTGCGCGCGGGCGGGTGAAGAGGGAGGCTGAATCGCACGTCGGGCCGCACGGAGTCCGTGAGGAAACAAGATGACGCCTGACGACACGGGAACAGCCGCGCCTTCCAAGACGCGGATCGAATATCTGGAAGAGCTCGGCGAGGAGCTGGTCAAGCGCGGTCTCCGGGTGCGTCTCACCCTGCCCCGCGGCCAGTCGCCCAGCCTGCACGTGATGAATCCCGAAGCGGCCGCTCTGACCGAGAACATCCTGGCGGAGCAGGGCGCGGACGGCTGGTGGTACTGGTGGTCGTGGGCCGAGCGCATCGCGCCGGCCGCCGACGCCTCCGCCGCGGCCGACCGCGTCGCCCGCGTGCTGTCCGCCTGAGCCCCGCTCCCCACGACCCGGCCCGCCCCCGCGGTGCCGCGGCAGTGAGGCGTGCTCTGACCGCGGGTCGCGGTGAATGTTGATCCACGAAACATATCTCCGACGTGGGTCAACGTGAGCATGCCCGCGCCCGCGGCCCGGTCCTGCTGCCGCGTCCCGCGCCCCCTCGGTGTTCCACCCGTGTTGATCTCGTGTTACATGATTGTTACCGCCGACAACAAATGAACCTTGCGCGAACTCTGGCGCTCCGGGCAACCGCGACGTAAGTTGCGGGACACAACATTCCCACCGGAGCGGGTGATCTCGGTCACCAGCGCCGGCTACCACCCCCCGGCCGCACGGCGGCCACCCCCAGAAAGGACCCGGCAATGCGCAAGGGGATCCTCAGCTTCCTGGCCGTCACGACGGCGGCGGCGCTCAGCCTCACCGCGTGCGGGGACGGCGACTCCAACGAGTCGGGCGGTTCCGGCTCGAAGGGCAAGGTCGGCGTGATCCTGCCCGACACCACCTCCTCCGTCCGGTACGAGAGCTTCGACCGGCCCTACCTGGAGCAGGCCTTCAAGGCCGCCGGTGTGGCCTACGACATCCAGAACGCCGAGGGTTCGACCCAGCGCTTCCAGACGATCGCCGACCAGATGCTCACCAGCGGCGTCACGGTCCTGGTCCTGGACGGCATCGACTCGAACTCCGCGGCCGCCGTGCAGCGCAAGGCGCAGTCGCAGGGCGTCAAGACCATCGACTACGACCGGCTCGCCCTGGGCGGCGTGTCCGACTACTACGTCTCCTTCGACAACGTGAAGGTCGGCGAGGAGCTCGGCAAGGGCCTGCAGAAGTGCCTCGGTGACAAGTCGGCGAACATCGCCTACCTCAACGGCGCCCCGACCGACAACAACGCGACGCTGTTCGCCAAGGGCGCCCACAACGTGCTCGACCAGGCGAGCTCCTACAAGAAGGTCGCCGAGCAGGCCGTCCCCGACTGGAAGGCCGAGCAGGCCGCCACGCTCTTCGAGCAGATGTGGACCGAGCAGAAGGGCAAGATCGACGGCGTGCTCGCCGCCAACGACGGCATCGGCGGCGCGGTCATCTCGATCCTCAAGAAGAACAAGCAGGGCGGCAAGGTCGCCGTCACCGGCCAGGACGCCACCCTCGAGGGGCTGCAGCACATCCTCGACGGCGACCAGTGCATGACGGTCTACAAGCCGGTCAAGCAGGAGGCCGACGCGGCCGCCAAGCTCGCCGTCTCCCTCATCAAGGGCGAGAAGGGCGAGACCAACGGGACCACGAACGACCCTGAGGGCAAGCGCGACGTGCCGTCGGTCCTCCTGAGCCCCATCGGCGTCACCAAGGAGAACATCAAGCAGGTCACGGACGACGGGTTCGTCAAGAAGGAAGACCTGTGCAAGGGCGCGTACGCGGCCAAGTGCAAGGACGCGGGCATCCAGTAGGACCCCGACCCTGACTCCGTGGCGGGCCCCTCCCCGCTGAGGGCGTCCCGGCCTCCCGGAATATCGGGACGCCAAGGGGCCCGCCACGGTCAAGTCGCCCGAACCTCTGGAAGGAAACTCGTGGCTGAAAAAGGAGACCCCGTCCTCCGCCTGACCGGGCTCAACAAGAGCTTCGGCCCCGTCCATGTCCTGCACGACGTGGACTTCTCCGTGCGCCTGGGCGAGGTGATGGCGCTCGTCGGCGACAACGGCGCCGGCAAGTCGACTCTGATCAAGTGCATCGCCGGAATCCACCCCATCGACTCGGGGCAGATCGAGTTCGAGGGCAAGCCCGTCTCGATCGACGGCCCCCGCACCGCCTCCGCGCTCGGCATCGAGGTCGTCTACCAGGACCTCGCCCTGGCCGACAACCTCGACATCGTGCAGAACATGTTCCTCGGCCGCGAGCGGCGCAAGGGCATCGTGCTGGACGAGCCGTCCATGGAGGAGGCGGCCCGCGAGACCCTCGCCCGGCTCTCGGTCCGCACCGTCAAGTCCGTCCGCCAGCAGGTGGCGAGCCTGTCCGGCGGGCAGCGCCAGACGGTCGCCATCGCCAAGGCGGCGCTGTGGGAGTCCAAGGTCGTGATCCTGGACGAGCCCACGGCCGCGCTCGGCGTCGCCCAGACCCGGCAGGTCCTCGACCTCGTCCGGCGCCTCGCCGACACCGGGCACGCCGTCGTGCTCATCTCGCACAACATGAACGACGTGTTCGAGGTGGCCGACCGCGTCTCGGCCCTCTACCTCGGCCGGGTCGCCGCGGACGTCGCGACCTCCGAGGTGACCCACGGCCAGGTCGTGGAGCTCATCACCGCCGGCCGTTCCGGTGATCTCGGCCTCGCGCCGCAGACCGCCGCCGAGAGCATCTGAGGGGGGCCAAGGTGGCCACCGACATTCCCAAGGGCAAAGAGTCCGCCATCAAGCTTGCGGACTCGGACTTCTCCAACGACCGGCGCAAGCATGACCTGAACTCCGCGCTGCTGGACTACTGGCACAAGGTCAAGGCCGGTGAGCTGGGTGCGCTCCCCGCGATCCTCGGCCTGATCGGCCTGGTCGCGCTGTTCACGGCGCTGAAGCCCGACACGTTCCTCAGCAAGGGCAACATCGCGAACCTGGCGACGCAGGCGCTGCCCATCACGATCCTCGCCATGGGCCTCGTGTTCGTCCTGCTGCTGGGCGAGATCGACCTGTCGGCCGGTGTGGCCAGCGGTGTCTGCGCGGCCGTGATGGCCAAGCTGATGGTCGACTCCGGACAGTCCTGGTACGTCGCGGTGCTCGCCGCCGTGGTGGTCGGCGTCGTCATCGGCACCGTGATCGGCTGGCTCGTCGCGTTCCTGCGAATCCCATCGTTCGTGGTGACACTGGCGTTCTTCCTCGGCCTCCAGGGCATCACCCTGTGGCTCATCGGCGACGGCGGGACGGTCCCCGTCCGCGACGACTTCGTCGTGGCGCTCGCCAACAAGAACATGCCGATCTGGCTCGGCTGGGTGCTCGCCCTCGCCTGCGTCGCCGGCTACACCGCGACGCTGCTGCTGCGCTGGCGCCGTCAGAAGCTCCGCAACCTGCACTCCAAGCCGCTGGGCCTCGTGGCGGCCCAGTGCGCCGTCGTCGCGGCCGCGCTGCTGATCAGCACCTACGTGCTGAGCCTGGACCGCGCTCCCAGCCCGCTGATCACCCTCGGCGGGATCCCGTGGGGGGTGCTGCTCGTCGGCGCCCTGCTCGTGCTCTGCACGTTCGTGCTCGGCCGCACCGGCTACGGCCGGCACATCTACGCGGTGGGCGGCAACGCCGAGGCGGCCCGCCGGGCCGGCATCAACGTCACCCGCATCAAGATCTCCGTGTTCATGATCGCCTCCGCGCTGGCGGCGGTCAGCGGCATCGTGGCGGCCTCCCGCCTCAGTTCCGTCGCCACCAACTCGGGCGGCGGCAACACGCTGCTGTACGCGGTGGGCGCGGCGGTCATCGGCGGGACGAGCCTGTTCGGCGGGCGCGGCAAGGCACGCGACGCCGTGCTCGGCGGCCTCGTCATCGCGCTCATCGAGAACGGGCTGGGGCTGCTCGGCACCAAGGCCTACCTCAGCTACCTCATCACGGGAGTCGTGCTGCTGTTCGCCGCGAGCATCGACGCCCTGGCCAGGCGCCGCCGGTCCAGTGCGGGGAGATGACCCCGTGGACGCGGTGACCCCGTGAGCACGGTGACCCCGTGAGCGCGGCCGGAAGCGCCCGGGAGCCGGTGGTCCGCCCCACCGGCTCCCGGGCCTTCCCGCGTGGCCGTCAGGACGGTCGGGACAGGCCTTCCGACGGTGCCCCGCAGGAGAATCCGACTGCTACGCTCACTGACCACGACCGCCTGGCGCGCGGCGGCGGCGTGGCACGGTGGGAGCCCCTCGGCATGTCAGTGACGCCTGTTCTGGACCTGCGCGGCATCGACAAGAGTTTCGGCTCGGTGAAGGTGCTGCAGGACGTCGCGTTCTCCGCCTATCCAGGTGAGGTCACCGCGCTCGTCGGCGACAACGGCGCGGGCAAGACCACCCTGGTGCGGTGCATCGGCGGCATCCACCCCTTCGACAAGGGCGAGTACCGCTTCGAGGGCACGCCGGTGCGGATCGGCTCCCCTCGCGACGCCGGCCGCCTCGGCATCGAGATCGTCCACCAGGACCTCGCGCTGTGCGAGAACCTCGACATCGTCCAGAACCTGTTCCTCGGCCGCGAGGAGCGCCGCGGGCTCGCCCTGGACGAGACCTACATGGAGGAGATGGCGCGCTCGACGCTGTCGGACCTCGCCGTCCGCACGATGGGCTCGGTCCGGCAGCGGGTCTCGAACCTGTCGGGCGGGCAGCGGCAGACCGTCGCCATCGCCCGCGCCGTGCTCTGGGAGAGCAAGCTCGTGGTGCTGGACGAGCCCGCCGCCGCGCTCGGCGTCGCGCAGACGCAGCAGGTGCTGGAGATGGTCCGCCGGCTCGCCGACAAGGGCCTCGCCGTCGTGCTGATCTCGCACAACATGAACGACGTGTTCGCGGTCTCCGACCGGATCGCCGCCCTCTACCTCGGCCGGATGGTCGCCCAGGTCCGCACCGCCGACGTCACCCACCGGGAGGTCGTCGAGCTGATCACCTCCGGGACCAGCGGAGAGCTGGGGCTGCGCCGATGATGAAGGCGGGCCCGTCACAGGAGGACGTCCGGCGCCACAACCTCGGGACACTGCTGCGCTTCGTGCACCTGCGGGGCCCCGCGTCCCGGGCCGTGCTCGCCGAGTCCCTCGGCCTCAACCGCAGCACGATCATGGCGCTGACCTCCGACCTCACCGCCGCCGGACTGGTGCGCGAGGAGCTGCCGCGCGGGCCGGGGCGGCGCGCCGGGCGCCCCTCGCTCGTGGTGCGGCCCGAGTCCACCCGCGTGTACGTGCTGGCGTTCGAGCTCGGCGTCGACCGGCTCGTCGTCGCCCGCGTCGGCCTCGGCGGCGTCGTGCTGGACCGCCGGGAAGGGGTCCGCGCCCGCGACGCCGACCCGGCCGACATGGTCGGCGCGCTCGTGGCCGGTGCGCGCTCCCTGGTCCGCAAGGCCGAGCGCGACGCCGTCTGCGTCGGCGCGGCGCTCGGCTTCCCCGGCACCGTCCGCCGCTCCGACGACATGATCATGTTCGGCCCGAACCTGGACGTGGGCGACCTGCGGCTCGGCGACGCGCTCTCGCGCCGCCTCGGCCTCGGCATCCCCGTCTCGGTGTGCAACGACGCCAACCTCGGCGCCCTCGCCGAGCACGAGCGCGGCGCGGGGATGAACTGCGACAACCTCATCTACCTGCACGGCGACGTCGGGGTCGGCGGCGGCATCATCGCGCACGGCCGGCTGCTCGGCGGCGACGAGGGGTTCGGCGGCGAGATCGGGCACATGGTCGTCAACCCCGGCGGGCGGCCCTGCGCCTGCGGCTCGAAGGGCTGCCTGGAGGCCGAGGTGGGGGAGCGGACGCTGCTGGACCTCGCCGGCCGGGAGGAGGTCCCCGGCCGGACCGGGCGCGACGCGGTCCGCGACGTCGTCGCCGCCGCCGACGCGGGCGACATCACGGCCCGCGAGGCGCTGCACCGCGTCGGCACCTGGCTCGGCCTCGGCGTCGCGAACCTGGTCAACGTCTTCAACCCGGGCCTGGTCGTCTTCGGCGGCACGCTCCGCGACATCTACCTGGGCGCCGCCGCCCAGATCCGCAGCGTCCTCGCGACCGGCGCCCTCGCCGCCCCCCGCGAGAAGGTCAAGCTCCGCACCGCCGCCCTGGGCGACGACACCACCCTCGTGGGCGCGGCCGAGTTCGCCTTCGCCGAGGTCCTGGCCGACCCGGTCCAGGTGCTGGCCCGCCTCAGAGCCCCCGAGACGGTGTGAAGCGCGTGAAGGCGCCGTAGCCGCCGCGGTAGAAGACCAGGGGTTCGCCGTCGTGGTGCTCCGCGAGGTCGTGGACGCGGGCGACGACGATCAGGTGGTCGCCCGCGACGTGCTCCTGCTCGACCGAGCACTCGATCCACGCCAGGGCACCGTCGATCAGGGGAGCGCCGCCCGGGCCGCGCGTCCAGCCGACGCCGGAGAACTTCTCGGGGCCGCGCCCGAAGGCGAGCCGCTCGGAGACGTCCGGTTGGGGCGCGGCGAGGATGTTGACGCAGAAGCGGTCGGCCGTGTGCATGATCGGCCACGTCGTGCTGGTGTGCGCGACGCAGAACGCCACGAGCGGCGGGTCGAGGGAGACGGACGTGAAGGAGTTCGCGGCCAGGCCCGCGGGGAGCCCCGAGGCGGGGTCGAGGGCGGTGACGGCGACCACGCCGGTCGCGAACCTGCCCAGCACCGAGCGGAAGGCGGCCGGGTCGGGGCCGGTCGCCGAGGGGCAGGACGAGCGGTCGGGCGATCCGTGCATGGGGGTCCGTTCCGTGGCGGGTACGTCGACGCCCACTAAAGCCCCCGCCGCGGGGCGCTGATTCCCCCGGAAGGCGATCTCGGTCGAAGGTCCCGCGCGGGCGTCGGTCGCCGGACGGGGGCCGGACCTGAGGACGTGCGGGAGACCGGGCGGGCGAGCGGGGGCGCGGGAACCGGAGGCTACGGGCGCGGCGCCTCGGCGGGGGCCTGGGCCGGAACGGCGGAGTAGGGGGTGAGGAACGCGACCGCGGACATGCCCTCCATGATCAGGCGCCAGGTCCCGGACAGGAGGGACTTGGCGCGGGCCGGGAGGCGGGGCCCCTCGTGCAGCCCGACCCAGGCGATCCAGCCGACCGCGATGACGGCCCAGTAGGAGACGAGCCGGTAGAGGCCGACGGCCGCGGCGGCGGGCGACAGCGTCGCGCCGAACGCGACCAGGGAGGCGGCCATGCTGCCCTCGATGGCGCCGAGGCCGCCGGGCAGCAGCGGGAGCAGGCTGCCCGCCGCCTGTGCGGCGAAGTAGGTGAGGGCGACGCCGTTCGGGGCGACCTGGATGCCGACCGCGTGCGCCGCCGAGAGCAGTGCCAGGATGTCGAACACCCAGTTCAGCAGGGCCAGCGCGATGAGCGCGGCCCAGTCGCGCAGGGTCGGGCGGAGGATGTCGCGGACACCGGCCAGCCGCTCGGCGTACGGGGCGATCCCGGGGTGGGCGAGCGCGGCCCGGTACGCGCGGCGCAGGGGCGCCGTGAGCAGGGCGCGCAGCGGGCGCCACCGCAGCGCGGGCACCAGCAGGGCGGCCAGGACCACCGGGACGGTGAGGGCGAGCAGCGCTATCCCGCGGGCGTGCGGGTCGACCATCAGCGCCAGGAGGCCGATCACGGAGTAGGCCGACGTGGTGATCACGCCCCCGGCCAGGATCACCGCGGTCGCGAGCTGCGCGGAGGCGCCGGCGCGGCGGAACTGCCGGAACGTGTAGACGACGCTCACCGCCGGGCCCGCCGGCAGCGTCGTGGACAGGGCGTTGCCCGCGTAGGTGATCGCGAACGCGCGGCGCAGCGGCATCCGGAGCCCGCCGACGCGCAGCAGCCGGCGCTGGAGCCGCGCGAACGCGCCCATCGAGCCGGCCACGGCCAGCACGACCATGGTCAGCCAGCCCGGATCGGCGTGCGAGACGGCGGTCCAGATGGAGCCGAGGTCGGGGAGTTCGTCGCGGTAGAGGGGGAGCGCGGCGAGGGCGCCGAGGACGAGCGCCCACTGGGTGATCAGGCCCGCCCTGCGCCGCCACCAGGGGCGCCGCCGGGCGTGCTCGTCCGGCTCCTCCCTGAGGGGGAACGCGTCGGTTTCGGGATCGGCTTCGGCCGGGGGACGGACCGGTGCCGTGACTGTCTCGTACATGTCCCGGTCACCTCGCAAGCTCGCCCGCATTGCGCAACCTACGGCCCGGCTATGACATTCCCCCGAGGTGGGAAACGAATCGCAAAGTGACGTGCGCCACGCCCCGCGCGGGGCCGAGGGTCGGCGGGCCGGAATCAGGCACCTTCCGCAACGCTCGGACAGATGATCATCTGATGTCTAGCATCTCCGTTCTGTCCTACTTTCTGCCCGCTCCCACGGAAAGGACTCCATGTCCACCCGCAGAAGGACGCCGTCCCGCGCGAAGACGCCGTCCCGCAGAAGGATCTCGCCGCCGCCGCGGCGGGCGCCGCGAACGGTCTCACCTGGAAAAGCGGCTGCGGCGCCAACGACGCGGTCAAGGCCGTCGACGCGAAGGTGACGCTCGGCGCATGGTGCTTCGACAACGGGGACAAGAGCAGCCAGTACTGGATCCCCCAGGGGGTGGCCATCAGCCGGACGGCGCAGCTCGACGGTGTGGTCCTCAGCTGGTACCACCGGCACAAGTCCGGGACCGACTGGGTGACGGACGGATCGCGGGTCACGGTGGGAGCCCGCCCCAAGGTGGACGCCAAGGGCGCCTACCAGCCGGTCACGCTGGCCGTCCCCACGGTGACCGCCGCCGGGAAGCTCTCCTTCCAGGAGGTCTCGCCCGCCAACTCCCCGGCCGGCGCCGTGGCCGCCAAGGGGGTCGACGAGGCCAAGCAGCACCAGGGCGGCGTCGCGCTGGCCGGGAACTTCCTCTACACGGCCGACACCTCTGGCCTGCGCGTGTACGACGTACGGCGCACCTACCGCGTGGCGACGGGCCAGAACATCCTGGGCGTGGGCGACGACGGCAGGTTCTACGCCCACAACGAGAAGTACGCGCTGTTCCAGACGGGCATGTTCCGGCCCGAGAACGCCGGGGCCTGCCCGGCCTGGGACGTGGTCCCGTCCGCCAGGAACAAGGACCTGTGCTTCAGCACCGTCACCTACGACCCGACGACCTCGCCCGCGAGCCTGCTCAGCGCGGAGTACAAGACCGAGGGCGGGGTGTCGTCGGCCAAGCCGATGCGCGTGGTGCGCTGGCCCCTCAACGCCGACGGTTCGCTGAAGGCCGACGCGTCCGGACGGGTGACCTCCACGACCGTGTTCGGGACGAACCTGACCCACGTCCAGGGAGCCGCCGGGTACCACGGCGGGACGGGCGATACCCTCTACTACGGCACGTCCAACGGCGGCTCGCCCGGCGGCATCTACAGCGACCGCGACGGCGACGGCAACGCCCCGTTCCACGTGGTGGGGCCGATCGGCGGTGAGTCCCTGGCGTTCGACCCGTACTCGGGAGGCGACCGCATCTGGGGCATCACCGAGCGCCCCGGCCAGCGGATGCTGTACTGGATCTACCGCAAGGAACTCCAGAAGCCGGGCATGCCCTAGCCCGGCGGCGGCGCCGGTCCGGTGCCGGCGCCGCCGTGGGTTCAGGGCCTGCGGGTCGGGTTGACCGCGTCCTCCTCGGCGGGCGTGAGCGGGGCGGGCCGCTCGTCCTCGTCCTCCCCGGCGGCCTGGCGCTCGTACTCGGTCACGCCCAGGCCGTCCCTGCTCTCCTCGGGCTCCTCGATCCGCAGCTCCTCGGGAGGGTCGTTCACGTACTCCTCGGTCAGGGCGATCTGCTCGTCCTGGGTGTTGTCGCCCATGTCGTCCATGTCCTCGCGGAAGTCGCGGGACTCACCGGGCTCGCGTGCCCTCATGACGCCTCCCTGTCCGTCTCGGTTTTGATGGTCGGACGGGTATCCCCGATGACCGCCGCCCTACTCGCGGTCGCGGACGGCGACGAGGCCGCCGACGACGCCCACGTACGCGGTCCCGTCCGGGCCCAGGGTGACGGGGGCCCAGCTGTTGTCGAACCACTTGCCCGTCCCGGTGAGCACCTTGTAGGCCGTCCGGCCCGTGTGGACGTCCACCGCTGTCAGGTACCAGGCGTCGACGAGGTCCTTGCGCGGCTCCTTCGTGTACAGGTAGAGCAGCCCGGCCGGAACGGAGACCTTGGCCACGGTCGACGGCGAGCGCTCCGTGCTCGTCCAGACGGTCTCGCAGCCCCTCCCGTCCGGTCGCACGTCCACGCGGCTCGCCCCGCCCACCGAGGACCCGCCCGGCGGCAGTTCGACGAAGTTGCGGTAGCCGTAGTTGTTCTCGACGAACAGGCTGCGGCCGTAGCCGATGAGCGAGTTGTCCGTCGCGCTCGCCCCGCTGCCGAACACGGGGACCTGGCACACCAGCCGCCCGTCGTCCCGGCGGCGGACGATCACGTGCATGCGGTCGTCGGCGTTGTCGGTGATGGCCACGTAGCCGTCGCCGAAGAACGTGGGGGTCGTCCCCGAACCCTGGTCGATCTGCCCGGGCTTGCGCCCGCTGCCCCTGTCGTACGGCTCGCGCCACACGATCTTCGGCGTCCCCTCCGCGTCCGCCCGCAGCCGGTAGAGCGCGTGGTCGGACACGACCGACACGCCGTTCTCGGCCGCCGCGAAAGAGTTCTGGACGGTCTCGCCCGCCAGCCGCGTCATCCGGACCCTCCCGGACTCCGGATCCACCGTGCCGATGCGGCCGCCCCTGGTGATCCACCAGATCAGGCCGCCCCAGTCCGGCCCGACCGCGGTGACCGGGTCGCATTCGCCCTTCGGCCACGGGTTCGTCGAGGTGGCGCAGTCGTGGGGGAGGTGCGCGCCGAGGTCCCAGTCGTCGGTGACCGCGAACCGCCACTTGCCGTCCGGGCCCTTCTCGTGGGCGAAGCGGCGCAGGTGGAAGGCCGAGTCCGCCAGCACGGCGCGGTCCTGCGGGTCCAGGTAGTAGTAGGCCCCGCCCGAGGTGTCGGTGAACACCTTGTCGAGGCTCAGCGAGAACAGCGCCTGGACGGTGGACGGCCTGGGCGGCAGCTCGTAGGTCGCGAGGTCCTTCAGCGTCGCCGGATCGATGAGCCGCAGGACGAGGTTCTGCCCGCGCGTGCACTGCGCGACGATCAGGCCCGTCCGGCGGGCGAACGTCACCGTCGAGCACAGCCCCGGCAGACCGCCGCCCTTGGCCTCGTTCAGCACCCGCGGATCGCGGCCGAGGGGGCCCATGAACGGGTAGGTGTCGGAGGCGTAGCTGTCGGCGTGCATGGACGACGTTCCGACCGGCCCCTGGTGCGGGTTGGCCGGGACGGGCCGCCCCGCGAGCGGCGCGGGCGCGGCCGGCGCGCCGATGTACGCCGGGACGAGCCCCCTTCCGGGGCCGTCGGGGATCGGGTCGGCCGCCGCCGGGACCGCCCCGCCCACCAGGGCGGCGGCGAGGAGGACGGCGAGCAGGGGTCTGCGCATGGAGGGCTCCCTTGACCGGACGGGGGTGGGCCCGGTCGCGCCCTCCGGGACGGCCACCTCGTGAAGAGTGATCGTCCGGCGCCTCCGGATGGTTACGATCCGGGGCATGGGCGTAGAAGCTGTGATCTTCGACTGGGGCGGCACGCTGACCCCGTGGCACGACCTCGAACTGGCCGACATGTGGCGCGCCATCTGCGCCGCCCACCTGCCCCCGGACACCGTCGAGAAGACCGTCGCCGCACTCGTGGCCGCCGAGGACGAGCTGTGGCGCCGCGGCACCGAGGAGCACCGCAGCGCCACCCTCGCCGAGGCGTTCGCGATGGCGGGGCTGGAGCCGACCGAGGCCCTCCTCGACACCCACTTCGAGACGTGGACCCCGCACACCCACACCGACCCCGCCGTCCCCGGCCTGTTCAACGCGCTCCGCGAGCGCGGCATCAAGATCGGCGTGCTGTCCAACACGATCTGGAGCCGCGACTGGCACGAGCGCGTCTTCGCGCGCGACGACGTCCTCGACCTCCTCGACGGCGCCGTCTACTCGAGCGAGATCCCGTGGACCAAGCCGCACGCCGAGGCCTTCCGCGCCGCCATGGACGCCGTCGGCGCCACCGACCCCGGCTCCTGCGTCTTCGTGGGCGACCGCCCGTTCGACGACATCCACGGCGCCAAGTCCGTCGGCCTGCGGGCCGTCCAGATCTGGCACCAGACCACCCACGCCTTCGACCGCCCCGGCCTCACGCCGCCCGACGCCCTCATCCACGACCTGGAGGAGCTGCTCCCGCACGTGGAGCGGTGGCACTCAGACTGACGGCTTGGCCGCCACGATCAGATCGCGGGAGATGGCCTGGTCGACGCGGTGGCGGAAGCCCCGGTAGGCGTCCGAGTCCCGGACGACCAGGCCGCCGGCGGCGAGGATCTCCGCGAGCTGCTCGCGGCGGCCGACGAAGGTGTTCCAGGAGATGCCGATGGCCCCTCCCGGACGCAGCAGCCGCGCCCACTCGGGAACGGCCGCCGCCAGCAGCTCGACGGGGCTGCGCGACAGCTGCGGCCTGCCCCTGCGGCCGGGCTGCGCCCCCTTCGGACGGCTCCCGTGCTGGACGCCGTAGGGGGCGTCCGTCACGATCAGGTCGAACGACGCCGGCCGGAAGAACTTCCCGGCGCCCAGCGAGTCGGCGTTCACGACGGTGATCTCCATCGTCTCGCCGCTCTTGTAGCGCTCCTTGGACGCGCCGAGCGTCACGTGCAGGCGGCGCCCGAGGACGGCCTTCTCGCGGCGTACGTTCGCGACCTCCGCCTGGTGCTTGACCCGGTTGTTCTTCAGCCAGGTCTTGATGAAGGCCGCGTAGGCGTCGAAGTCCTTGCCGTCGACGTCCATCCCGGCGGCGTCCAGCCCGTACATCATGGCCTGGTTGAGCGTCGTGCCCCGCCCGCACATGGGGTCGAAGACGCGGGGGCGCCCGGTGACCAGGTCCATGGGGGAGTCGGTCGCCATCGCCGTGACGTTCAGCAGCAGCTTGGTGAAGTACTCGTTCGTCTTGCCCGAGTACTTCTGGATGGTGAGCAGGTCGCTGCCGAAGAGGTCGAGAGGCTGGAGCTCGACGGGCCGGAGCAGCTCGCCCTCGATCCGGAACAGCGCGTAGAGCGACGACAGGTTCGACAGGAGGCGGACGTCCTGCTCGGTCAGGGCCTCGGCGGAGAACGTCACGTACGGGACGCCGCCGATCGAGGTCTCCTCGATGTCGCGGACCCGCCCGCCGAGAGCCCGTTCGCTGAACACCGCCAGCTCCGCCTTCACCAGGTCGGCGGCGGCCTGTGCATAGACCCGGTTGTGCGAGGGGGAGACGAGAAGGCCGTACGCGGTCATCTGGTGGATCCTATTGGACCCCGGAAGGGGAGACCGCCGGGACGGTGCGTCCGGCGGCCTCGGCACGGCCTCGCGAAGGCCGGTCCTCCCCTGTCAGGCGGCTCGCGCGCGTCGACCCTCGGCCCCGCCGCCCGTCTCCGCGGGCGGATCCGGAGCGGGACCGCGCGGGGCGGCGGGCAGGGCCCCCGCCTCCTGGGCGGCCAGAAGCTCCGGCGTGTCCGGGCCCTCCACGGGCGGAAGGTCCGGAAGGTGCCGCGCGGCGGCGTTCAGCAGTTCCCCCACGCGGCTCTTGAGACTGGCCAGGTCGGCCCGCGCCACGTCCGCCTGCGCCTGCGCCCTGCGCGCCTGGCGCCGCGCGGCGTCGCGCTCGGCCGCCAGGCGCGTCAGCTGCTCGTGGTAGGCGGCCCGCAGGTCGTCGAGGGCGCTCGTCCCGCCCGGCTGCGGATTCGTGGTCACGTGGGCTCCCTCCCCCGAAGTCATCCCGTGCAACGGGACCAACGACACCGAACGGGGCCTTCGTTCCCGCCGTGCCGAAGATCACTCACCCGGTTCGGGGCGCGGGGACAGGGCGGCGGGCGGCAGCCCGGGGAACGCCTCGGACGGCGCGGCCGACCCCGCCCTCGACCGCCAGCGCGCCGCCCAGGCCATGGCCCGCTGCGCGCTGTCGGCGGCGAAGGCGCGCAGGTCGGGGGAGGAGACGCCCGCGAGCCCGACGTAGGCGGGGACGAGGTCGCCCTCCAGGGCGGCCGCGAGCTGGGCGGCACTGCGGGCCGAGGTGACCTTGACGGGCAGCCGGTAGGCCGCCGCCTCGGGGGCCGGCGCGACCGACAGGATCGAGACCAGCTGGTCGCGCCGGGCGCGGTGGACGTTCCACAGGTCCTTCGCGGTCTGGTGGAGGGAGCCCCGCAGCCTGGCCCCGAGCACCCCGTACCCGTACACGGCGGCGTGCTCGGCGGACAGCGCGGCCTGCAGGGCCTCGGCGTCCGACCTGGACCGGACGGGCGGCGCCCCGCCCCTGACCGTCATGGCGTGGCCGGCCTCGCAGGCGCCGATGCTCGCCAGCAACTGTGCGAGCGCCGGACCGGCCTTGGCGGCGTCGGCCATGCGCCCCCGCGCGGCGCGGTCCTCCAGGTCGCGCAGGGCCGCTAGGCCCGCGGCGCCCGCCGGGACGGCCGCCGCGCTGGGGGAGGGGATGGCGCCGCCCTCGTCCGCCCGGTCGCCCGAGCCCGGGACGTAGTGCCGCCTCAGGACCGCCAGATGCCCGCGGTGGTGGGCGAGGACGGGATCCAGCCGCCCGGCCAGCGAGGCGTCCGCGGAGCGCGCCGCCTCGTACGAGGCGATCAGGTTCTGCTCGGACGCGATCGCGCCCACGAGCGTCGGCACGTCCTCGCGCGGGGCCGCCTGCGCCGCGCAGGAGGCGAGCCACGGCAGCACCGGAACCGCGCCGCCTCCCAGGGCCATGGCACGGCCCAGCAGCGCACGGCGTGACAGCGCCTGCGTCGAGCGTGACATCGCCTGCCCCGGCGGCGGTGCGGCCTCTGGCAAAGGAAGTCTCCTCACCCGGTGGCGGAGATGGCGGCGGCCCGCGGCGGCGGCGGTCCCCGGACGCGCCCATCGGGCCAGCTCAAGCATTCCATATCCGCCGCGCCGGAGAGCCGCCGGAAAGACCGCCGCGGTCCCCGGCTGTCGATAGTCTTGAGGTGTCGGCGGACGAGCGGCGATCCCGCCGCCGCGGGCGGCACGACAGATCGCAGGCGGCACAACAGGAGGAGGACCCATGAGCGTCGAGTCCCGTGGCGGCCGCGCTCAAGGGAGGCGCGGCCGGCCGGAGGAGGCGGCCCCGGCGCGCGAGGCCGCGCGTCCGGCGCGCGACGCCGCCCGCCCGAGCCGCGACGCGGCGGCCGCGGCCCTCGCCCGGCTGCTCGGGCCCGCGGTGGCCGAGGCGGGCTACGACCTGGAGGAGGTCGACGTGCGGCCCGCGGGCCGCCGCCGCCTCGTCCGCGTCGTCGTCGACGCCGACGGCGGCATCGGCCTCGACGACATCGCCCGGCTGAGCGAGACGACCTCCGAGCTGCTCGACGGGTCCGACGTCATGGGGTCCTCGCCCTACGTGCTGGAGGTGACCTCCCCGGGCGTCGACCGCCCCCTCACCGAGCCGCGGCACTGGCGCCGCGCCGTCGGCCGGCTGGTCGTCGCCCCCCTGGCCGAGGGAGGCCAGATCGAGGGCCGCGTGGTGGCGGCCGACGACGAGGCCGTCGAGATCGACGTCGTCCGCAAGCGCCGGGGCAAGGGAGCCGGGGCGGGCGGCGGCAAGTCCGCCGGGCCGGAGACCGTGCGGCGCCGGTTCGGCCTCGGCGAGCTGGGGCGCGGGCGCGTGCAGGTGGAGTTCAAGCCTTCACCGCCGGCCGAGGAATCGCGTTCTCCGGCTGAGCCGGACTAGAGGGGGGAACTCTCGTGGACATCGACATGACCGCCCTACGGGGCCTGGAGAGCGAGAAGGACATCTCGCTCGACGTGGCCGTCAAGGCCATCGAAGACGCACTTCTGATCGCCTACCACCGAACGGAGGGCGCGGCGCCGAAGGCCCGCGTCGAACTGGACCGCCAGAGCGGCCACGTGACCGTGTGGGCGACCGAGACCGACGACGAGGGCAACGCCGTCGGCGAGTACGACGACACCCCGACGGGGTTCGGCCGCATCGCCGCGACCACCGCCAAGCAGGTGATCCTCCAGCGCCTCCGGGACGCCGAGGACGAGCTGACCTTCGGCGAGTACGCCGGCCGCGAGGGCGACATCGTCAGCGGCATCATCCAGCAGGGCAAGGACCCGCGGAACGTGCTGGTCGACCTCGGCAAGATCGAGGCGATCCTGCCGCCGCAGGAGCAGGTGCCCGGCGAGCGCTACGAGCACGGCGAGCGGCTGCGCGCCTACGTGGTGCAGGTCCGCAAGGGCCACCGCGGCCCCTCGGTGCAGCTGTCGCGCACCCACCCGAACCTCGTCCGCAAGCTGTTCGCGCTGGAGGTCCCGGAGATCGCCGACGGCACCGTGGAGATCGCGGCGATCGCCCGGGAGGCCGGCCACCGCACCAAGATCGCGGTCCGGTCGCGCAAGTCCGGGGTGAACGCCAAGGGGGCCTGCATCGGCCCGCTCGGCAGCCGGGTCCGCAACGTGATGGGCGAGCTGCACGGCGAGAAGATCGACATCGTGGACTGGTCGGAGGACCCCGCGGAGTTCGTCGGGAATGCCCTGTCCCCGGCGCGTGTTTCGAGTGTCGAGGTGGTCGACGCCGACGCCCGGGTCGCCCGGGTGGTCGTCCCCGACTACCAGCTGTCCCTCGCCATCGGCAAGGAAGGGCAGAACGCGCGGCTCGCCGCCCGGCTCACCGGCTGGCGGATCGACATCCGGTCCGACACCGAGCCCGTACAGACGCCCCCGAACAGCGCCGGACCCGGCGAATCTGGATCTTCTGCGTCAGGAGAGCATGCGACCGGCCCCGCCGACGCCTCGGCGCGGTAGACTCATGGGACGTGGCCGGGTGGCCCCTGTTCGCACGTGTGTGGGTTGCCGGGTTCGCACGGTCAAGTCCGACTTGCTGCGCCTTGTGGTGGTCGAGGGCGTCATCGTCCCCGATTCTCGCGGGCGGCTGCCGGGCCGGGGTGCGCATCTGCATCCCGATCCGGAGTGTCTCGCACTCGCAGAGAGGCGTCGGGCGTTCCCGCGGGCGTTCCGCCTGCCGGGCCCGCTCGACGCCGGTCCGCTGCGGGAGCGAGTTGCGGCCCTCGCCGCACGGCAGCAGGATGGCCGAATGGTAAGCGACGTCTAGTCGGAAGCAGGTCGAGATTGCTATGAGCGCTCGATGAGCACGCCGCGATGAGTACGGCAAGTTAGCGACGGTCCGGAGGCCGCACCCCCGGACCGAGTAGGGAGTGCAGTGGCGAAGGTCCGGGTTTATGAACTCGCCAAGGAGTTCGGAGTAGAGAGCAAGGTCGTCATGGCCAAGCTCCAGGAAATGGGCGAGTTCGTACGGTCGGCGTCCTCCACGATTGAGGCGCCGGTCGTTCGCAGGCTGACAGAAGCCTTCTCAAATTCTTCTTCCTCTCCCAAGCAGGGAGACCGACGGGCCGCGGGCAAGAAGCCCGCTCCGCGCCCGTCCGCACCGCCGCGTCCGGGTCCCTCCGGCGGCGGTTCCGATTCTCAGGGCGCGCGTCCCGGACCCCGTCCGGGCCCGCGGCCGGCCCCCCGTCCGGCTACGGGCGGTCCGGGTGGTTCCGGCGGCCAGGGCGCTCCGAGCGTTCCGGGCGGATCCGGCGGTCAGGGCGGTCAGGGCGGCCAGGGCGGTGCGCCCAGGCCCGGCCCGCAGCCGGCGCCGCGCCCGCCCGTCCCGCCGGCGCCGAGCACGCCGGTGAACGCGCCCGCGGCGCAGGGGCCGAGCGCTCCGCCCGCGTCCGCGCCGGGCACCGGGGCCGGCAACCGCGCGCCCGGCGGCCCGAAGCCGGGTCCCCGCACGCCGAAGCCCGGCCCGCGCCCCGCACCGCGCCAGGGCGGCGGCGGTGGCCGCGGTCCCGGTGGGCCGCGTCCGGGCAACAACCCGTTCAGCTCGACCAACACCGGCATGGGCCAGGCGCCCAAGCCGGGGCCGCGTCCCGGCCCCCGTCCGGCGGGTGACCGTCCGGAGCGCGGAGGGCCCGCGGGCGGTCCGCGTCCCGGCCCGCGGCCGGGCGGCGCCCCTGGCGCCGGCGGTCCGCGCCCGAACCCGGGCGGCATGCCGCCCCGGCCGGGCGGTCCGCGTCCGAGCCCGATGAACATGCCGTCCTCGCGGCCCGCGGGCGCCCCAGGGCGCGGCGGACCGGGCGGTGGCGGCGGCGGTCGCGGTCCCGGCGGCGGAGGCCGCGGTCCGGGCGGCGGCGGTCGCGGTCCCGGTGGCGGCGGTCGTCCCGGTGGCGGCGGCGGCTTCGGCGGCCCCCGCGCGGGTGCCGGCGGTCGTCCGGGCGGCGGCGGTGGCTTCGGCCCCCGTCCCGGTGGCGGCGGTCGCGGTCGCGGCGGCACGCAGGGAGCCTTCGGGCGGCCCGGCGGGCGCCCGGCACGCGGGCGCAAGTCGAAGCGGGCGCGTCGTCAAGAGTTCGAGAACATGCAGGCGCCCGCCGTCGGCGGCGTCTCGGCTCCGCGCGGCAACGGCAAGACGATCCGGCTGCCGCAGGGCGCGTCCCTGACCGACTTCGCCGAGAAGATCGGCGCCAACCCGGCGTCGCTCGTCGCGATCATGATGCACCTCGGCAAGATGGTGACCGCGACCCAGTCGGTCGACCCCGACGACCTGATGGCGCTCGGGCTCGAGCTGGACTTCGACGTCCAGGTCGTCAGCCCCGAGGACGAGGACCGCGCGCTGCTCGAGTCCTTCGACATCGACTACGGCGAGGACGAGGGCGGCGAGGAGCACCTCCAGTCGCGTCCGCCGGTGGTCACCGTCATGGGCCACGTCGACCACGGTAAGACGAAGCTGCTGGACGCCGTCCGCAACGCCAACGTGCAGGCGGGCGAGGCCGGCGGCATCACCCAGCACATCGGCGCCTACCAGGTCGAGACCGAGGTCGACGGCGAGGAGCGCAAGATCACCTTCATCGACACCCCGGGCCACGAGGCGTTCACCGCCATGCGTGCCCGCGGTGCCGACACCACCGACCTGGTGGTGCTGGTGGTCGCCGCCGACGACGGCGTCAAGCCGCAGACCACCGAGGCGATCGACCACGCCACCGCGGCCGGGGTCCCGATCGTCGTCGCGGTCAACAAGATCGACGTCGAGGGCGCGGACCCGAACCGGGTCCGGGCGCAGCTCACCGAGTACGGCCTGGTCGCCGAGGAGTTCGGCGGCGACACGCAGTTCGTCGACGTGTCCGCCAAGCAGGGGATCAACATCGACGGGCTGCTGGAGGCGATCGTCCTGACCGCCGACGCCGAGCTCGACCTGAAGGCCAACCCCGACATGCCCGCCCAGGGCTCGGCCATCGAGGCCTACCTGGACAAGGGCCGGGGCGCCGTGGCGACCGTGCTGGTCCAGCGCGGCACGCTGCGGGTCGGCGACTCGATCGTCTGCGGCGTGGCCAACGGCCGCGTCCGGGCGATGCTCGACGAGAACGGCAACAGCGTCCAGGAGGCGGGCCCGTCCCGTCCGGTGATGGTGCTCGGCCTCGCGGCCGTGCCCGGCGCGGGCGACAACTTCCTGGTCGTCGAGGACGACCGGGTCGCCCGGCAGATCGCCGACAAGCGGGTCGCGCGCAAGCGCAACGCCGAACTGCTCAAGAGCCGCAAGAGCAGCTCCCTGGAAGAGCTGTTCAGGGACCTGGAGCGGGGCGACCGGCAGGAGCTGCTGCTCATCCTCAAGGGCGACGTGTCCGGTTCCGTCGAGGCGCTGGAGGACTCCCTCCTCAAGATCGACGTGGGCGAAGAGGTCAACCTGCGGATCATCCGCCGCGGTGTCGGCGCGATCACGCAGGACGACGTCAACCTGTCGCTGGCGTCCGAGGGCGCGGTCATCATCGGCTTCAACGTGAGGCCGGAGCGCAACGCGCAGGAGCTGGCCGACCGCGAGGGCGTCGACATCCGGTACTACTCGATCATCTACCAGGCGATCGAGGAGATCGAGGCGGCCCTCAAGGGCATGCTCAAGCCGGAGTTCGAGGAGGCCCAGCTCGGCACCGCCGAGGTTCGCGAGATCTTCAAGGTCCCGCGGATCGGCAACGTCGCGGGCTCGATGGTCCTGTCGGGGATCATCCAGCGCAACGCCAAGGCCCGCCTCGTCCGCGACGGAGTCGTGGTCGCCGACAACCTCACGGTGTCGTCGCTGCGCCGCTTCAAGGACGACGCGACCGAGGTCCGCGAGGGCTTCGAGTGCGGCATCGGTGTCGGCTACAACGACATCAAGCTCGGTGACGTCATCGAGTGCTTCGAGATGCGGGAGAAGCCCCGCGACTGAGGCGGACGGCAGGTCCGCGCGGCCCCGCGAGGGGCCGCGCGGGCGGCCGGCCCGGCGGCCCGTCAGGGCACGCCGACGACATGATCGTTAAATCGGGTGACAGGGCGCCAGGCGGATCTTCTAGCCTGGCGTCAGTCATGTCCAGCCTTTCTGGTTCGCCGGGATTGGCTGGGAACACGGCGGATGACCTCCGTCGTTCCAACTCTGATGACCGAGGTGATCGACCAGGTGTACGTGGGTGCGCTGACGCTCGACCTGCTGCTGGGAGACGTCCGCTCGCTGAAGCAGAAGCGGTCCGTCCTGCGTCCCGTCATCGCCGAGGTGCACAAGCGCTTCCCGGCGGTGGCCGTCGCCGAGACCGGCGACCACGACCTGCACCGCAGGGCGGAGATAGGGGTGGCGGTGGTGTCGGGCACGGCGTCGAACTGCACCGAGGTCCTCGACCAGTGCGAGCGGCTCGTGGCCGGACGGCCGGAGATCGAACTGCTGTCCGCCCGTCAGCGGCTGTTCAGCAGCGAGGACTGACGGCCGGGCGCGCAGGCGGGCGCCGCCTCACAATGAAGGAGCGGGGACCGACCTTCCCGCTCAGACCATAGAAAGGGAGTGCGATCATGGTGGACGCAGCTCGGGCGCGCAAGCTCGCCGACCGCATCCAGCAGATCGTCGCCGAGATGCTGGAGAGGCGGATCAAGGATCCGCGGCTCGGCTTCGTGACCGTGACGGACACCCGCATCACCAACGACCTGCGCGACGCCACCGTGTACTACACGGTGTACGGGTCGGATGGCGAGCGCGCCGAGACGGCCGCCGCGCTGGAGAGCGCCAAGGGCGTCATCCGGTCGGAGGTGGGCAGGAAGACGGGCGTCCGCCACACGCCCAGCATCACCTTCGTCATGGACTCCCTGATGGAGAACGCGGCGCACATCGACGACCTGCTGGCCCAGGCCCGCGCCCGGGACGCCGAGGTGGCACGGGCCGCGCAGGGCGCGTCCCCGGCGGGCGACGCGAACCCCTACCGCGAGCCCGGCTCCGGCGACGACGAGGACGACCTCGACGAGGACGAACCCGGCCCCGAAGGGCACGACGCCGCGGGGGACGGTGAGGACGGCCGTTCCGGACGCCCGTCGTCGTGAACGACCCGGCCGAGACCGCGACCCACGCCGAGCCGGGCGGCCTGCCCGAGCCGGGCGCACGGCCGGGATGGGGCGCGCCCGCCCGGACGGCCACGCCGCCCGGGCCCGGTGGGCTCACCGACCCGGGTCCGCTTTTGCGGCCCGGGGCGATGTACGGATCCGCGATGTCCGAGCCCGGCGTGCCGCCCGCGGCCACGCCCGGCACCGCCTTCGAGGTCGGCGTGCCGCCCGCGCAGCCTCCGGCGTCCCGGCCCGGTCCGTCGGCCGAGCCGGGTGGGCCGCCGCCCGCGGAGCTCGACTGGGACCGCGCGGTCGAGCTGATCCGCCGCACGGACGAGATCTGCCTCGCCTGCCACGTGTCGCCCGACGGCGACGCGCTCGGTTCGATGCTGGCGCTCGGGCGGGCGCTGCGGGCGTGCGGCAAGCGCTGCCTGGCCTCGTTCGGCGAGCCGTTCGGCGTCCCGGCGATCCTGCGGTTCCTGCCGGGCCAGGAGCTGCTGGTCGAGCCGGCCCGGGTGCCGCGCGCCCCGGAACTGATGATCTCGCTGGACGCGGCGGGCCGGGCCCGGCTCGGCTCGCTCGCCGCCACCGCCGACCGCGCCGGCGCCCTGATCGTCATCGACCACCACGCGTCCAACACGGGCTTCGGCGGCGTGCGGCTGGTCGACCCGGCCGCCGCCGCCACGGCGGTGCTGGTCGAGGAGCTGATCCGCAGGCTCGGCGTGCCGCTCGACCGCGACATCGCCCAGGGCCTGTACGCGGGCCTGGCCAGCGACACCGGATCGTTCAAGTACCCCTGCACCACCCCCGAGGTCCACGACCTGGCGGGACGGCTGCTGACCGCGGGCGTCCGGCCGGAAACGGTCAGCCGGGAGTTGTGGGACCGGGCCCCGTTCGGCTACCTGCAGGTCCTCGCGAGCGCGCTCTCCCGGGCCCGGCTGGAGCGGGACGCCGCCGGCGGCCTCGGCCTGGTGTGGACGACGGTCACGCGGTCGGACCGCGACGCCCGCGATGTGCCCTACGACCAGCTCGAAGGGGTCATCGACCAGCTCAGGCGCACCGACGAGGCCGAGGTCGCGGTCGTGTGCAAGGAGAACGACCGGGGCGAGTGGTACGTGTCCACCCGCTCCAAGGGCTCGGTCGACGTGGGCCGCGCCTGCGTCGAACTCGGCGGGGGCGGGCACCGCACCGCCGCCGCCTTCACCATGGGCGGGGAACCCGCCTGGATCATCGACCGGCTGCGCGCCGCGCTGCGCGTCCCCGGCGGCGTGGAGACCGACGACTGAACAGGCCGGCGAACGGCAGGCCGACGACTGGAAGCGGAGCGCGCGTGGACAACTCGGGACTCGTCATCGTGGACAAGCCCGCCGGGTGGACGTCGCATGACGTCGTCGGGAGGATGCGGCGGCTGGCGAAGACCCGGCGGGTCGGGCACGCGGGCACGCTCGACCCGATGGCGACGGGCGTGCTCGTCCTCGGGACCGGCAAGGCCACCCGCCTGCTCGGGCACCTCGCGCTGACCCGCAAGGGCTACGACGCCACGATCCGGCTGGGCGAGTCGACCAACACCGACGACGCGGAGGGCGAGACCATCGCGACCGCGCCGGCCGGGGCCGTCACCGAGGAGGCGCTGCGGGCCGGCGTCGCGGAGCTGACCGGGACGATCCAGCAGGTCCCGCCGCAGGTCAGCGCGATCAAGGTGAACGGGGAGCGGGCCTACAAGATGGCCCGCAAGGGCGAGGACGTGGCGCTCGCCGCCCGCCCGGTGACCGTGGACGAGTTCACGATCACCGATGTCCGGCGGCACGGCGACCTGGTCGACGTGGACGCCACGGTCTCCTGCTCCTCCGGGACCTACATCCGGGCGCTCGCCCGCGACTTCGGCTCCTCGCTCGGCTGCGGCGGCCATCTGACCGCGCTGCGCCGGACCCGCGTCGGGCCCTACGACCTGTCCATGGCGCGCACCCTCGACCAGCTCGGCGAGAAACTGGAGATCCTGCCCATGGCCGAGGCCGTGGCGGCGGTCTTCCCGCGCCGGGACGTGTCGGAGGACGACGCCCGCAAGGTTGCCCACGGCGGGCGCCTGCCGGCCACCGGCCTCGGGCCGGGCCCGGTGGGCGTCTTCGCCCCGGACGGGACGCTGCTCGCGCTCGTCGAGGAGCGGGGCCCGGTGGCCAAGCCGCTCGCCGTGTTCGTCCCCTGACGGTCGTGGCGAGCATCACCGGGCAGGGGGATGCGCGGGCAACCTACGCTCGCGTAACCTACGTGTGCGTAGGTTTGTGAGGAGGTGTTCCGTGACCACGGTGAAAGACCACCCCCCGGTGGCGTCCCCAACCCGGCCGCGGCTGCGCGGCTGGCTGCACCTCGGCGCGTTCCCGGCGGTGCTCGTCGCGGGGCTCGTGCTGGTGGCGCTCGGCCCGAGCCCGCAGGCGCGGCTGGCGTCGGCGGTGTACGTGGCGACATCGGGGATGCTGTTCGGGATCTCGGGAACGTACCACCGGCAGCGGTCGCACCGGCTGATCGAGGTGCTGCGCCGCTTCGACCACGCCAACATCTATCTGATCATCGCGGGGACGTACACGCCCTTCGCGGTCGTGGCGCTGGACGGCGGCGTGCGCCTCGCCGTCCTCGTCATCGTGTGGACCGGGGCCATCGCCGGGGTCGTCTTCCGGACGACCTGGATCGGCGCCCCCCGCTTCCTCTACGTGAGCCTCTACATCGTGCTGGGCTGGGTGGCGGTGCTGTTCCTGCCGCAGTTCCTGTCCGGGGCGGGCCTGGCCGCCTGCCTGCTGGTCGCGATCGGGGGCATCTGCTACAGCGTCGGGGGAGTGGTGTACGGGCTGCGCCGCCCCGACCCGTTCCCGGACTGGTTCGGGTTCCACGAGGTGTTCCACGCCTTCACGCTGGCGGCCTACGTGCTGCAGTACATCGCGGTGTCCCTCGTCGTCTACCAGTCCGGCTGACCGCGTCCACCCGGCCCGTCCCGGGCCGGGTGCCGCACACCACGCACCCTGGGTGCGACCGGCGCCGTGCCCGCATGGCACTCTTGAGGACGGCAGGAGTACCGGACAGGAACGTCCTACGCAGGGAGAGCATGGTGCGGCGCTGGAATGGCCTCGACGAGGTTCCCGCAGACTGGGGCCGTTCGGTGATCACGATCGGGGTGTTCGACGGCGTGCACCGCGGCCACCAGAGGATCGTGGGGGCCGCCGCCGAGGAGGCGCGCCGCCGCGGGCTGCGCTCTGTGGTGATCACGTTCGACCCGCACCCGGACGAGGTCGTCCGGCCCGGCACGCACCCGCCGCTGCTCGCCACCACCAGGCGCCGCATCGAGCTGCTGGAGGGCCTCGGCACCGACGCGGTCGTGGTCGTGCCCTTCACGCTGGAGCTGTCGAAGGTGGCGCCGGACGAGTTCGTCCAGTCGGTGCTGGTCGACCGGCTGCACGCCGCCCATGTGATCGTCGGCGAGGACTTCCGGTTCGGGCACAAGGCCAAGGGCGACGTGGCGCTGCTGCGGGAGCTCGGCGAGAAGTACGACTTCACGGCCGAGGGCATGCCGCTCGTGGCCGACGGCGACACGATCTCCTCCACCTACATCAGGGGACGGCTCGACGCGGGCGACGTCGAGGCCGCCGCGCACGCGCTCGGCCGCCCGCACCGCGTCGAGGGCGTCGTCGTCCGGGGCCACCAGAGGGGCCGCGCTCTCGGGTTCCCCACGGCGAACCTGGAGACGCTGCCGCACACCGCGATCCCGGCGGACGGCGTCTACGGCGGCTGGCTGGTGTGCGACTCCGACCGCTACCCCGGCTTCCGCTGGCCGGCCGCGATCTCCATCGGGACGAACCCCACCTTCGAGGGCGCGGGCGAGCGCACCGTCGAGGCCTACGCCCTGGACCGCGACGACCTGGACCTCTACGGCGAGCACATGGCCGTCGACTTCACCGCCCGCATCCGGGACACGTTGAAGTTCGACTCGATAGAGGCCCTGATCGAGGAGATGCACCGGGACGTGGCGAGGGCCAGGGAGATCACGTCCTGACCCTGTCCCAAGCGCCCCGCCTCGCTGCAAGGAAAGCTCGACGGTCACGCGAGCGCGCGCGACCTGACCGGTGGGGCGACGCTGACCCGAGAGGACCTCAGCCGGCGCGCGAGGGCGCGACCTGACCGGTGGGACGACGCTGACCCGAGAGGACCTCAGCCGGCGCGCGAGTGCGCGACCTGACCGGTGGGGCGAAGCCGAAGGCGAGCCCCACTGGGAAGCTCGCGAAGCGAGGCCGCACTCGCCCAAGAACGGTCGAGGTGCGAGCCGCCAGGCGAGCACTTCGGTCCGGTCTTGCCGTTAACACGACATGGTACGGTGAAGAGTCGCCGGGAAGGGCCCCGGCGCGGCTGGCTGCACCCTCATGCGGCCCGCCACCCTCTTAACACGCACCATGCGGACCCGTGCGCCCACCGGGCCTGGATCTGCGGGTGACGAATCCATCGAAGGAGCCACGTGTCGCTCGACACCGCCACCAAGAACCAGATCATCGCCGAGTACGCGACCACTGAGGGTGACACCGGATCCCCGGAGGTCCAGGTCGCGCTGCTGACGCGCCGCATCAACGATCTGACCGAGCACCTGAAGGAGCACAAGCACGACCACCACAGCCGCCGCGGTCTGCTGCTGCTGGTCGGACGTCGTCGCCGGCTCCTGAAGTACCTCTCGAACAAGGACATCAACCGCTACCGGCAGCTGATCGAGCGACTCGGGCTGCGCCGCTAGCACGGTGAGGGAGTGGCCCGCCGGGCCGCTCCCTCCCTCATATGGCCGGCGGGCCCGCCCGGCCCCGGCCGCCCAAACTTCAGACAAGCCTCGCGGACACCGCTGGTGCGGGCCGGTCCTCGGTAGTGGCTTCCGGATCCGTGCCGCCGCGTCGGCGGCGCTCTCGATCCGGGTGCTTCGATCGAAGACCGGCAGCGTGACAGCCAACGGGAAACGGCCGCGAGGACCGACATGGAACCCTGGAGGTTTCCCGTGACAGAAGCCGTGCGCATCGACGGTGCGCAGAGCACCGAAGCCGTGATCGACAACGGCACGTTCGGCACCCGCACCATCCGCTTCGAGGCCGGCCGGCTGGCCCGGCAGGCGGCCGGCTCCGCCGTCGCCTACCTCGACGACGAGACGATGGTCCTCTCGGCGACCACCGCGTCCAAGAAGCCCAAGGAGAACCTGGACTTCTTCCCTCTGACGGTGGACGTCGAGGAGCGGATGTACGCGGCCGGGCGCATCCCCGGCTCGTTCTTCCGCCGTGAGGGCCGCCCGTCCGAGGACGCGATCCTGACCTGCCGGCTGATCGACCGGCCGCTGCGCCCGTCGTTCACCAAGGGCCTGCGCAACGAGATCCAGGTCGTCGAGACGATCATGGCGCTGCACCCCGACCACCTGTACGACGTCGTGGCGATCAACGCCGCCTCGATGTCCACGCAGCTGGCCGGGCTGCCGTTCTCCGGCCCGATCGGCGGCGTGCGCGTCGCGCTGATCGACGGCCAGTGGGTCGGCTTCCCCACCCACCCCGAGCTGGAGCGCGCGACGTTCGACATGGTCGTCGCCGGCCGGGTGCTGCCCGACGGCGACGTCGCGATCATGATGGTGGAGGCGGAGTCCACCCGCGACACCATCCGGCTCGTCGGCGAGGGCGCGACCGCGCCGACCGAGGAGACCGTCGCCGAGGGCCTCGAGGCGGCCAAGCCGTTCATCAAGGTGCTGTGCAAGGCGCAGAGCGACCTCGCGGCCGTCGCCGCGAAGGAGACCGCCGAGTACCCGATCTTCCTGGACTACCAGGACGACGTCCTCGCCGCCGTCACCGACGCCGTCAGCGGGGACCTGTCCCAGGCGCTGACCATCGCCGGCAAGCAGGAGCGCGAGGCCCGGCTCGACGAGATCAAGGCGGCCGCCGCCGAGAAGCTCGCCGAGCAGTTCGAGGGGCGCGAGAAGGAGATCTCCGCCGCCTACCGCGCCGTCACCAAGAAGCTGGTCCGCGAGCGGGTCATCCGCGACGGGCTGCGCATCGACGGCCGCGGCCTGAAGGACATCCGCCAGCTGACCGCCGAGGCGCACGTCATCCCGCGCGTGCACGGCTCGGCGCTGTTCGAGCGCGGCGAGACGCAGATCCTCGGCGTGACGACGCTGAACATGCTCCGCATGGAGCAGACGATCGACACGCTGAACCCCGAGCGCACCAAGCGCTACATGCACAACTACAACTTCCCGCCGTACTCCACCGGCGAGACCGGGCGGGTCGGCTCCCCGAAGCGCCGCGAGATCGGCCACGGCGCCCTCGCCGAGCGCGCCCTGATCCCGGTGCTGCCCTCGCGCGAGGAGTTCCCGTACGCGATCCGGCAGGTGTCGGAGGCGCTCGGCTCCAACGGCTCCACCTCGATGGGCTCGGTGTGCGCGTCCACCATGTCGCTGCTGGACGCGGGCGTCCCGCTCCGGCAGATGGTGGCGGGCATCGCGATGGGCCTGATCAACGAGGGCGACGAGTACGTCACGCTGACCGACATCCTCGGCGCCGAGGACGCGTTCGGCGACATGGACTTCAAGGTCGCCGGCACCCGTGACCTGATCACGGCGCTGCAGCTCGACACCAAGCTCGACGGCATCCCGGCCTCGGTGCTGGCCGCCGCGCTGAAGCAGGCCAAGGGCGCCCGCCTGGCGATCCTGGACGTGATGCAGGAGGCCATCGAGGCGCCCGCCGAGATGAGCCCGAACGCGCCGCGGATCATCACGATCAAGGTCCCGGTCGACAAGATCGGCGAGGTCATCGGCCCCAAGGGCAAGATGATCAACTCGATCCAGGACGACACCGGCGCCGACATCACGATCGAGGACGACGGCACCATCTACGTCGGCGCCACCGACGGGCCGTCCGCCGAGGCCGCGCGGCAGGCGATCAACTCGATCGCCAACCCGCACATGCCGGAGGTCGGCGAGCGGTTCCTCGGGACCGTGGTCAAGACCACGACGTTCGGCGCGTTCGTGTCGCTGCTGCCCGGCAAGGACGGCCTGCTCCACGTCTCGCAGATCCGCAAGCTGCACGGCGGCGCCCGGATCGAGAACGTCGAGGACGTCATGGGCGTCGGCGAGAAGATCCAGGTCGAGGTCACCGAGATCGACCAGCGCGGCAAGCTGTCGCTGGTGCCGGTCGAGGTGGTCGAGCGGGAGAACGCCGACAAGGCCGAGCGCGCCGAGGGGGGCGCGGGCGAGGAGGCCCCGGCCGCGTCCGGCGAGGGCGACGGCGACTCCGGCGAGCGCCGGGAGCGGCGCGACGACGGGCGCGGTGGCCCGCGCCGCCGCCGTACCCGCCGCGGCTCCGACGACGCCGGCCAGCGCAACTCCTGATCCAGGCCATGACCGGCCGGCCGGCTCCGCAGCCCCGATGGGGCCGCGGAACGGCCGGCCGGTCGCTTTCCCCCGACGGAATGTGAGCGACACGTGACCCTGCCGGCGAGGGCGCAGGAGCCCGGCACCACCACCACGATCCACACCGACGGCGCCGGCGCGGTGCGCCGCACCGTCCTGCCCGGCGGGTTGCGGATCATCACCGAGACCATGCCGACCGTGCGCTCGGCCGCGTTCGGCATCTGGTCGGCGGTCGGCTCCCGCGACGAGGCCCCCGCCGACGCCGGCGCCAGCCACTACCTGGAGCACGTGCTGTTCAAGGGCACGAGGCGGCGGTCGGCGCTGGAGATCTCCGCGGCGATCGACGCGGTCGGCGGCGACCTCAACGCGTTCACCGCCAAGGAGTACACCTGCTACTACGCGCGGGTCCTGGACTCCGACCTCCCCCTCGCCGTGGACGTGGTCTCCGACATGGTCGCGGCGTCGGTGAACCGCCCCGAGGACGTCGAGGCCGAGCGCGGCGTGATCCTCGAAGAGATCCACATGCGCGACGACGACCCGGGCGACCTGATCCACGACGAGTTCGCCACGGCGCTGTACGGCGACACCCCGCTCGGGCGCCCCATCCTCGGCACCGAGCAGTCGATCAACGACCTGTCCCGGGACCGGATCCACGGCTACTACCGGGAGCACTACGTCCCGTCCAACCTGGTGGTGTCGGTGGCGGGCAACATCGACCACGACGAGGTGGTCCGGCTGGTGTCCGGCGCGTTCGCCGAGCACCTGCACGGCGACGCCGCGCCCGCCGCGCCCCGGGTGGACGGCGCGCCCGTGCCCCTGGACCCGCGCAGCGTGGTGATCGACAAGGACACCGAGCAGGCCCACATCATCATCGGCGGCGCCGGGACGTCGCGCACCGACGAGCGCCGGTTCGCGCTCGGCGTGCTGAACGCGGCGCTCGGCGGCGGCATGTCGTCCCGCCTCTTCCAGGAGATCCGGGAGAAGCGCGGCCTCGCGTACTCCGTCTACAGCTACACGGCCCAGTACGCCGACTCCGGCGTCTTCGGCGTCTACGCGGGCTGCCAGCCCGCCAAAGCCGAGGAGGTCCTGTCGATCTGCCGTGAGGAGCTGGCCGGGGCGGCCGGGTCGGGCCTCACCGACGAGGAGCTGGAACGCGGCAAGGGCCAGCTGCGCGGCGCCATGGTCCTCGGGCTGGAGGACACCGGCTCCCGCATGAGCCGCATCGGCAAGAGCGAGCTGGTCTACGAGTCGCTGCTGCCCGTCGAGGAGGTGCTGGCGCGCATCGAGGCCGTCACGCTCGACGACGTCCGCGCCATCGCCCGCGACGTGCTGTCGGGCCCGCAGGCGCTCACCGTGATCGGTCCGGTGGGGGACCGCGAGTTCGGCGCCTGACGGCCGGCCTCCGGCCTCCCCGGGACGGACGGCCGCCGACTTGTTAAACGGACCGGGGTCCGCTACTCTCGCCAGAGTAAGCGGACTCTGGTCCGTATGCTTGCCGAGAGGATCCGTCATGTCCCGTCTGCTGCACATCTCCGCGTCCCCGCGGTCCGCCGCCTCCGAGTCCCTGGCGATCGCCGGGGTGTTCGCGGACGCCTACCGCGAGACCCACGGCGACGTCGTCGACCACCTCGACCTGTGGGATGCCGGCCTTCCCGCGTTCGGCCCCGCCGGGGCCGGGGCGAAGATGGCGGTGTTGGCGGGGGAGGAGCCGTCCGGCGAGCAGGCCGCCGCCTGGAGGGCCGCCTGGGAGGTCTTCGAGCGCTACGACGCCTACGACCGCTACCTGTTCAGCGTCCCGATGTGGAACTCCAGCGTCCCCTACATCCTGAAGCAGTTCATCGACGTCGTCTCGCAGCCCGGATGGGTGTTCCGCTTCGACCCCGAGAAGGGCTACACGGGCCTCCTCCAGGGAAAGAAGGCCGCCGTCGTCTACACCAGCGCCGTCTACGGCGAGGGCCGTCCGCCCGAGTTCGGCCGCGACCACCAGGCCCCGTTCCTCGAGGGCTGGCTGCGCTGGACGGGCGTCACCGACATCAGCACGGTCGAGTTCCGCCCCAACCTCGCCACGGCCGACGCCGACAGCGGCCGCCGCGCCGCGCACGCCGAGGCGCGGGAGCTGGGCAAGCGTTTCTGACGATAGGCTCGGGGCGAGGCCAACCAGGAGGAACACGTGACAAAGGTCGGGGTGCTGGGCGCGCAGGGGCGGATGGGCGCCGAGGTGTGCCGTGCCGTGGAGAAGGCCGACGACATGGAGCTCGTCGCGGCCGTCGACCAGGGCGACGCGCTCGACGCGCTGACCGCCGCCGAGGTCGTCGTCGACTTCACCCACCCCGCCGTCGTCATGGACAACCTCCAGTGGTGCGTGGAGCGCGGCCTGCACGCCGTCGTCGGCACCACCGGGTTCGACCCGCCCCGGCTCGACACGGTCCGCTCCTGGCTGACCGACGAGTCGTCCGGGAACGTGATCATCGCTCCGAACTTCGGGATCGGCGCGGTGCTCATGATGCACTTCGCGCAGAAGGCGGCCCCGTTCTTCGAGTCCGTCGAGATCGTCGAGACGCACCACCCGAACAAGGCGGACGCCCCGTCCGGCACCGCCTACCGCACCGCGGAGCTGGTGGCCGCCGCGCGCGCCGAGGCGGGCGTCGCCCCGTCCCCTGACGCCACCACCTCCGGGGTCGACGGCGCCCGGGGCGCCGACGTGGACGGCGTCCGCGTGCACGCCGTCCGCATGTCCGGCGCCGTCGCCCACCAGGAGGTGGTCCTCGGCGGCCACGGCGAGCTGTTCACCATCCGGCACGACGCGATGAACCGAGAGTCGTTCATGCCCGGGGTACTGCTGGCCGTCCGCAAGGTCCCCGAACTCGACCGCCTCACGCTCGGCATCGAGGCGCTCCTCGGCCTGTGATGGACTTCGACGCCGAGCCCTGGGACTACCTCGCCGCCTCCGAGGCGATCGACATCGAGCACCCGCTCGTCCAGTCGGTCGCCGCGCGGCTGCGCATCGGTGACGACATCGCCTTCGCGCACGCGGCCTTCGACCACGTCCGCGACGAGATCGCCCACTCCATGGACACCGGCGACACCCGCGTCCCCTGGCGGGCCTCGGACGTCCTCGAACAGCGCACCGGCCTCTGCTTCGCCCAGTCCCACGCCTACGTCGCCCTCCTGCGCGCGGGCGGCATCCAGGCGGGCCTGTGCTACCAGCAGCGCCCCGGCTTCGTCCACGGACTTGCCGCCGCCCTCATCGACGACCGCTGGGTCCGCCTCGACCCCCGCGACCCGGCCGTGGACTTCTCGGCCTCCGACGACGCCCTGGCCTATCCGGACGACCCGATCCACCCGACGGTCCACGCGGCCCCGCATCCCACGGTCCTGAACGCCCTGAAGGGCATGACGACCCTCGACGCCGCGGCCCTTCCCGCCGCCCTTTGATGCGCGTCCGCCCGGCGGCGCCCGCCGACTACGACCGCGTCGTCGCCGTGGTGGACGCCTGGTGGGGCCGCGAGGTCCACGGGATCCTGCCCCGCCTCTTCCTCGACCACTTGCACCGCACCAGCCTCGTCGCCGAGCACGGTGACGACCTCGCGGGCTTCCTCGTCGGGTTCCTCTCCCCGTCCGTCCCCGACACCGCCTACATCCACTTCGTCGGCGTGAACCCCGCCTTCCGCGGCACCGGTCTGGCCCGCCGCCTGTACGAGGACTTCTTCGCGCTGGCCCGGGCCGACGGCCGCACGACCGTCCGTGCCCTGACCTCGCCTCAGAACGCCGGCTCCATCGCCTTCCACGAGGCCATGGGCTTCAGCGTCGAGCACGCCCCCTCCCACGACGGCCCGGAGAGGCCCAGAGTCCTCTTCCAGCGCTCCCTCTCCTGAGGCGCGCCTCAGCCGGGGTAGGCGAGGTCGAGGGCGGCGAGGCGGTCCGGGTCGGCGAGGATGTCGATCGCGGCCACCCTGCCGCCGGCGACCGTGAAGCACAGGACCGAGCGCGGGCTTCCGTCCTCGAACCACACGCTCCCGGCGGTCCCGTTGACCAGGGCGGGCACGAGCACGCCCGGGGCCGTGCTGCGGAACATGAGGGCCTGGCCTGCGACGTTCCGCGCGCCGTCGACCTGCGTCCAGCCGCCGGGCATGGCGCCGACGTCGGCGCGCAGCACCACGTCCGGGTGCAGGACGGCGACGAGCGCCTCGAAGTCGCCGTCGTGGGCGGCGGCGTTGAAGGCCTCGACGACCGCGCGCTGCCGGGCGGGGTCGCGTTCGGGCTCCGGGGCCGTCCCGCGCACCCTGCGGCGGGCGCGGCTGGCCAGTTGGCGGGCGGCGGCGGGGGAGCGTCCGACGATGGACGCGATGTCCTCGAACGGCACCCCGAACGTGTCGTGCAGGACGAACGCCAGACGCTCGGCCGGTGTCAGGGACTGCAGCACCACCAGGAGCGCGAGCCCGACCGAGTCGGCCACCAGCGCCTCGTACTCGGGGTCGGGCCCGTTCAGGGAGCTGACGACCGGGTCGGGGAGGCGCTCCTCCAGCGGGTCCTCGCGGCGGGACGTGCGCGAGCGCAGCATGTCCAGGCACACCCGTCCCACGACGGTCGTCAGCCAGCCGCCCAGGTTCTCGATGTCGTCCGCGTCGGACCGGCTGAGCCTGAGCCACGCCTCCTGGACGGCGTCGTCGGCCTCCGCGAGCGAGCCCAGCATCCGGTACGCGACCGCCTTCAGATGCGTGCGGTGCCCTTCGAACCGCTCGGCCAGGAACTCGCGCTCGTCCATCACGTCCCCCTCTGTACCACTGGTCATTACCCTGACGGACGCCGCGGCGTGGATGTGACCGGGGTTGTGCGGGCCTCGCGGCGGGCCTAGCGTTCGGCGGGTGGATGCGACGTTCGCGCGGGACATGTGGAAGGTCATCGAGCCCCTGCACGCGGTGACCTACTTCGCCGAGGAGTGCCGGGCGGCCAACGCCGAGGCAGGCCTCAAGGGCTTCTGGATGGGCTACTTCGGAAGCCGGGGCGCGCCGCTCGGCGCGGTGTCGGCGGGGACGATCCAGGCCACCTTCTTCGGCTTCCACCCCGCACGGGTACGGCGGGCCATACCGGACGCGTGGAAGTTCGCATCCCCGGAGAGCATCCTCCGGGGAAGGAGCGACGCGGCGGCGCGCGCACTGCGCAGAACCTTCCCCGGCATCGAGGACGTGGCGCTCAAGGCCGCACCGCTCCTGGAAGAGGCCGTGATGGCGGCGGACGCCTCCGGCCGTCCGCTGTTCGCGGCAAACCGCGACCTGCCCGTCCCAGAGGACCCCGTAGAGGCGCTCTGGCAGACGACGACGTCCTTGCGCGAGCACCGCGGGGACGGCCACGTCGCCCTGCTCACCGCCGAGGGACTGAGCGGCTTGGAGGCGAACGTCCTGGTGTCGGCCCTGGGCACGGTCCCTCCGGAGCGGTTCTACGAAAGCCGCGGCTGGTCCCCCGAGGACTGGTCCGAGGCGACCGAGTCACTGGCCCGGCGCGGCCTGGTGGACCGGGGAGAGGCCACCGCGGCCGGACGCGACCTGAAGACGCGCATCGAACAACGCACGGACGAACTGGCAGCCGCCCCCTACCAGGCCCTGACGGACCCCAGAAGCCTCTACGAGTCCCTCCTGCCGGCGGCCAGGGCCGCGGCGAACGAGATGCCGTTCCCCAACCCGATAGGCCTCCCCAGACCGGCCTAGCGCGGAGAGCCGCCCCTCAGGCCTGCCCGCGCTGCCAGGGCTCCCACTCGTCGGTGGGAATCTCGAGGCCGAACGGCTCCGGCAGCTTGACCGCCTCACCGAACTCCCAGCTCACCGCCTCGACGTAGTCACCGGACGCGGTGTCGGGCGAACTGAAGAGCGTCGTCCGGGCTTCCCTGGGGTCGCGGTCGACCAGCAGGTAGAACGGGATCCCGACCCGCGCGTACCCGTTCCACTTGGTCGGCCTGAACCGCTTCTTACCGGGAAGGCGGTCCTCGGCGCCGGTACTCGGCGAGGTGACCTCGAGAACCAGCGTGAGATGGTGCGGGAGGATCTTCTTGAGCTGCGCCGAATTGGCCTGCTGGTCGTTCTGCTCGCTGAGTACGCAGAGGTCCGGGATGTATCCATCGTGGATTTCGCTCAGGTTCACGTCCTGCGTGTGGATGCAGCGCCACGGGAAGGCGGGGTCGAGCAGTTGGGCCGCGAAGAACCTCTCGTTGATGCTGCGGACGATGACATTGTGGGCGTAATCCGGCCCAGGCGACACGGTGATCTCCCCACCGACGATCTCGACACGGGTGCCGTCGTGGGGGAGATCCAGTACGTCGGCGAGCTCGTCCCGCATCCAGAGGTTGTAGGGGGTGTCGGGGAGCTCGCGGTGATAGTGAACCGGGGCAAGAATGTTCACTTTAGGTGATTCCTCCATCACGCTCGGCTCCCATCAGCTTAGAGACCGTGTGTAGTCAGCGTACCCAGGATCGGTTAACTCGCCGGAGACAACACGTGTGGAGGGGCGGGTCAGTGGTGGGATTTGGAGAGGTCCATCTCGCGGATGGTGCGGTCCACTCCGGCGGCGGCGTAGGCGGCGGCCTCGTCGAGGGTCTCGTTCTCCAGGAGGGCCGCGGCCAGGGAGTCCAGCTTGTCGCGGTTGGCGCGGAGGGTCTCCAGGGCCTCGGCGTAGCACTCGTCGACGATCCGGCGGGCCTCGAGGTCGACGGCGTCCAGGGTGCCCTGGGCGGCGTACTGGCCCATCGGGTCCGAGCCGTCCGGGGGCAGGATCGACAGCGGGCCGATCTTCTGCGACATGCCCCAGCGGCCCACCATGCCGCGAGCGATCTTGGTGACCTGCTCCAGGTCGCTCTCCGAGCCGGTGGTGATCACGCCGAAGACCAGCTCCTCGGCCGCCATGCCGCCGAGCGCGCCGATGATGCGGCCGCGCAGGTAGCGCTCGTCGTAGGCGTAACGGTCGTCGTCCGGGGTGGACACGGTGACGCCGAGCGCCCGGCCGTGCGGGACGATCGTGATCTTGCGGACGGGGTCGGCGCCCGGCTGCAGCATGCCGAGCAGGCCGTGCCCGGACTCGTGGTAGGACGTGCGGCGGCGCTCCTCGAAGGGCATGACCAGGGAGCGCCGGGTGCCGAGCTGCACCTTCTCCAGCGCGCTCTGGAAGTCGTCCATGTCCACGGCGCCCTTCTCGCGCTTCACGGCGAGCAGGGCGGCCTCGTTGACGAGGTTGGCCAGTTCGGCGCCGGTCATCCCGGGCGTCATCCTCGCGATCGACAGGAGGTCGGCGTCGGCGGCGAGCGGGACGTCGCGGGTGTGCACGCCGAGGATCGCGACGCGCCCGTCGAGGTCGGGCGGGGACACCGCGACCTGCCGGTCGAACCGGCCCGGGCGCATGAGGGCCGGGTCCAGGATGTCGGGGCGGTTCGTCGCGGCGATCACGACGACGCCCTCGGAGCCGGAGAAGCCGTCCATCTCGGTGAGGATCTGGTTGAGGGTCTGCTCGCGCTCGTCGTGCCCGCCCATGCTCGCGCCGCCGCCCCGAGCCCGCCCGATCGTGTCGATCTCGTCGATGAAGATGATCGACGGGGCGGTCTTGCGGGCCTCGGTGAACAGCTCGCGCACGCGGGCCGCTCCGACGCCGACGACCATCTCGATGAACTCCGAGGCCGCCGCGGAGTAGAACGGGACGTCGGCCTCGCCGGCGACGGCGCGGGCGAGCAGCGTCTTGCCGGTGCCGGGCGAGCCGGTCAGCAGCACGCCGCGCGGGACGCGGGCGCCCATGCGGCGGTACTTGCCGGGGTCCTTGAGGAAGTCGACGATCTCGCTGAGCTCCGCCTCGACCTCGTCGATGCCGGCGACGTCGGCGAACGTGGCGCGCTTGTCGTCGGGGGCCACGGGCTTGGGGGAGCGGTTGAAGCCGCCCATGAGACCGCCCCCGCCGCCGGCCATGCGGCGCTGCAGCCAGACCATGACGCCGATCCACAGGCCGACGAACAGCAGGGTCGGCAGCAGCGACAGCAGCAGGTTGGCGAGCAGGCCGCGGTCCTCGTTGACCGGCTTGGCCTCGACCTCGACGCCCTTGGCCACCATCTCCGTGTAGATCTTGTCGTCGGCGAACGCGGGACGCAGCGTCTCGAACGAGGCGTAGGTCTTCTCCCCGTGCCCGGGGACGGGCCGCTTGCTCTTCAGCTGGCCCTGGATCTGGTAGCCCTTGGTGTAGACGTCCTTCACGTTCCCCGCGGCGACCTGCTGGGTGAACGCCGTGTAGGGGATCGTCACCCGCTCCTTCTGCCCGGTGAGGTGCATGGAGACGTAGCTCAGCCCGAAGACGGCCAGCAGCAGCGCCCAGAAGACCGCGTTGTTCCTGTTCGGCCTCCACCCGCCCCCGCGCAGCCCGCGCGCCCGGCCGTCCCGCCGGTCGGGGACGCCTTCGGCGCGCCACGGCTGCTCGGGGTCGCGACGGGGCGGCACCGACTGGCGCCTGCCGGGCTCGGTCGTCCCGGAGCGCTGCGCCCCGTGCGGCGGCGTCCCGTTCGGTCGCGGTGTCCCGTCGGGCTGTGGCGCGGGTCGCTCGTCCGGCACGTGTCGCATCTCCCCGTCCAAGGCGTCCCGCGGGCCGGGGCGCTCAGGTGTTCACACTGGTGCCCGGCGCCGCGGCGCCGGGTCCGGAACCCGGGGGCTCCGGGGAGGTAAACGGAACGCGGTCCCCATCCGTTCCCCGCGCGGGTCACTGGGGGGCGGCCGGGGTGACGAAGCCGTACTTGTTGAACAGCCGTTGCGCCTCGGCCGTGAGCAGCCAGGAGACGAACGCGTTCGCGGCCTCCGCGTGGTCTCCGTCGCGGACGACGGCGGCGGGGAAGGCCGCGGTGACGTTGAGGTCCGCCGGGATGGGCACGCTGCTCGCCGCGATCCCCGCCGAGCGGAGGTCGGTGATGAAGACGAGCCCCGCGTCGGCCTCGCCCGAGCGGATCCGGTCCAGGACGGCCCGCGCGCTGATCTCCTCGCTGGTCCACCGGACGGTCACGCCGGCCTTGGAGAGGACCTGGCGGGTGTAGCGGCCGACCGGGACCGTCCCGGCGCCGACCGCCACCCGCAGGCCCGGCCGCGCGAGGTCCCGCAGGTCCCGGACGCGGCGCGGGTTGCCGGGCCCGACCGCGATCGTGAGCGCGTCGTGGGCGATGACGCGGCGGGGCCCGGCGAGGTACTCGCCGGCCTCCTGCATGCTCGCCGCGTCGGCCGTCACCAGGACGTCGGCGGGCTCGTGCTCGGCGAGGCGGTCGGCGATCTCGGGCGTCCCGCCGAAGGCGAAGCGCAGCCTGACGGCCGGGTTCTCCTGGTGGTAGAGCGTGCCGATCTCGTCCAGCACCTCGGTCATCGAGGAGGTCGCGAGGACGGTGAGCGTCGCCCGCCCGGACCGGTCGCCGCAGCCCGCGCCGAGGACGGGCAGGACCAGCGCGGCGAGCAGCGCGGACGCGCGGAGGCGGCGCCGACGGGGGGAATCGGGCATTTGATCTCATCCTAGGGTCGAGGCGCCCGCAGTCCCTGGATTCGGCCCTGGCGTGTCAGAGCCCCGCACTAGTGTTCCGGGCAACTGGAGATCACGTTCTCGGAGGCCCGACGATGTCCCTCGACCTGATGGAAACGCTTCCCGGCGACTGGCGCGAGCGGCTCGATCCGCTGCTCGACCCGATCGTCACCGCCGCGCTGGAGGCGTTCGTCGCGGGGGAGTACGCCGGGCAGACCGTCTACCCGCCGCGCGAGGACCTGTTCAACGCGTTCCGGCACTGCCCGTTCGACCGCGCCCGCGTCCTGATCCTCGGTCAGGACCCCTACCACGGCCCCGGCCAGGCGCACGGGCTCAGCTTCAGCGTGCGCGAGGGCGTCCGGCTGCCGCCGTCGCTGCGCAACATCTACAAGGAGCTGGCGGCCGATCTCGGCGTACCGGCGCCGGTGTCGGGCGACCTGACCCGCTGGGCCGACCAGGGGGTCCTGCTGCTGAACGCGGTGCTGACCGTCCGCGCCGGCGAGGCCGGCTCGCACGCGGGCAAGGGCTGGGAGGAGTTCACCGACGCCGCGATCCGCGCGCTGAACGACAAGAGCGAGCGCGTGGTGTTCGTCCTCTGGGGTGCCTACGCCCGCAAGAAGGCCCGCCTGATCACCGGCCCCCAGCACACCGTGATCGAGTCGGCTCACCCGAGCCCCCTCAGCGCGAAGAAGTTCTTCGGGACGCGCCCGTTCAGCGCCGTCAACAAGGCCCTCGTCGACGCCGGCCGCACCGAGGTCGACTGGGCCTAGCGGCGGCGGGCTCACCCGCGCGGGGGAACGCGCGCCCGGGCCTCCCCCCGCGGCGGGAGGCCCGGGGCGTGCGGTCCGGTGGATGGTCATGGCATGACCGTTTCAGTTCACCGGACCGCCGCACGGGCGCGCGCCGCGCACGGCGGGCCCGGGCCGCTGCGCCTCGCCGTCTGCGCGGTGACCGTCGCCGCGTGCGTCCCCTACCTCGCCATCAAGACCGCCTGGCTGTCCGGCAGCACGGTCGGATGGAACGACGCCGCCGCGGCGAAGGACTCCGCGCTCTACGTGGGCAACGCGATCACGCTGGGCATGGACGCGGCCGCCGTGCTGGTGGCGATGGCGTTCGCCTCCCGCTGGGGGCGGCGGATCCCCGCGTGGGCGGTGCTGGCGCCGATCTGGGTCGCGGTGGGCCTGCTGGCGCCGATCGTCCTCGCCGTCCCGCTGGGGACGCTGCTCCAGACGCTCTTCTCGTCCGAGCCCCTGACGGGCGGGGACAACGCGCTCCAGGGCTGGGTGTACGGCGTGGTCTACACCGGCTTCACCGTGCAGGGGCTCGGGCTGCTGGCGGGGTTCGTCCTGTATGCACGGGATCGCTGGCCCTGGGTCTTCACGGCCCGGACCGGGGAGGTCCCGGCCGGGGCGACCAGGCCGCTGCAGGTGCTCCTCGCGCGGGGAGCGACCGTTCCGGCCGCGGCGTTCGCGGCCGTGCACTTCTTCTGGGCGTTCGGCGGGACGGCGGGCCTCCGCCAAGAGGCGATCGACCACCGGAACCTGGCCCAGCAGTCGGCCGACGGCATGTGGGGCCTGCTGGCGCTCGCCGGCGCGGCCGCGCTCGTGCTGGTGGTCCAGCGCGCGGAGCGCCCGGGCCGGTTCGCGGTACTGCTCGCCGCCGCCTGGGCCGGCGCCGCCGCCACGTTCACCTGGTCCCTCTACGGGCTGCTCGTGACGATCGCCCGGCCTGCGATGCTCGCCTCGGACTCCACGGCCGCCGCCGACCTGACCGCCCTCACGGGCCTGCTCGCCGGGCTGGTCATGGGCCTCACCGGCGCGTTCCTACTGGCCGAGGGTCACAGCGCCAGGCCGATCGCCAGCAGCGCGCCGTAGGCGATCTGGAGCCGGCCGGTCTCGCCCAGCACCGGGATCAGGGCGGGGCCGGACGCGCCGCCCAGCACCTTCTGCGTCGGCGGCAGCGACAGCGGCGCCGCGAGCAGGGCCAGGAGCGCCCACGGGTGCGGGGCCGCAAGGGCCAGGACGAACATGAACGGCAGCGCGGTGCACGCCGCGTACAGGATCCGGGTCCAGCGGTCGCCGAGCACCACGGCGAGGGTCCGCTTGCCCGACTCCCGGTCGGTGGGGATGTCGCGCAGGTTGTTGGCGACGAGCAGCCCGCACGCCAGCAGCCCGATCGGCACCGCCGCCGCCCACGCCTCCCACGGCAGCTCCTCGATCAGGACGTAGGTCGTCCCGACCACGGCGACCAGGCCGAAGAAGACGAACACCGACACCTCGCCCAGCGCGCGGTACCCGTACGGCGTCCTGCCGCCCGTGTAGAACCAGGCCGCGAGGATCGCGAACGCGCCGACGAGGAGCAGCCACCACGTCGTCACGGCGGCCAGCACGAGCCCGGCGACGGCGGCGGCGAGGAAGCAGCCGAGCGCGGCGGCCAGCACCTGCTTGGGCGGGGCCGCTTTCGACCCGACGAGCCGCAGCGGGCCGACGCGGTCCTCGTCGGTGCCGCGGACGCCGTCGCTGTAGTCGTTGGAGTAGTTCACCCCGATCTGCAGCACGAGGGCGACGACCGCGGCGAGGACCGCGCGCCACCAGACGGGGTCGCCCGCTCCGGCGGCTACGCCGGTACCGACGACGACGGGGACGAGGGAGGCGGGCAGGGTGCGGGGCCGGGATCCGGCGACCCATTGGGAGAGCGTGGCCACGGTTACCGCTTGTTCTCTAGGACGACAGGGGGGACTGGTGCTTCGATTCTTCCCGATGATCATCAATGCTCGGGCGCAGCCGCAGCGCGGACCCGAGCCCGAGCGCGAGGATCGCCGCGGTGGCCAGGGCCGCGTTCCTGGCCGCGACGGCCAGGCTGGCGTCCGCGGCGTGCGCTTCGGCGGCCGTCCCCGGGTTCGCGTGCAGTTCGCGCCCGTACGTCCCGGCGCTGTCGCGCAGCTCGCGGGCGACCGCCGCCCGCTGCTCCGGGGCCAGCGACGAGCCCGCCAGCCGGTCGGTCATCGCGTGCCCGAGGCTGGTCGCGAACACCGTCCCGATCGCGGCGATGCCGAGCGCCGCGCCGATCTGCCGGGCCGTCGACTGGGTCCCGGACGCCTGGCCCGACTGCGAGGCCGGGACGTCCGCCAGCGAGACGTTGGCGAGCTGCGCCGACGTCAGCCCGAGGCCCAGCCCGTACAGCAGCATCCACGGGGCGAGCCCGAGCCCGCCCGTCGTCGCGGAGAGGGTGAGGGCCAGCGCGACGACGGCGGCGACCTCCAGCGCCATGCCGATCTGCACGACGCGGTGGGCGCCGCGCCTGTTCGCGAGCCTGCCCGCGTACCCGCCGGACAGGAAGGCGCCGACGGCCAGCGGCAGGATCGCCAGGCTGATCTGCAGCGGGTCGGTGCCGTGCACGCCCATCAGGAACAGTGGCAGGACGAACAGCAGCCCGAGCTCGCCGACGTTGATCAGCGCCGAGGTCAGGTTCCCGCGCCGGAAGTTCGGGATGCGGAACAGGGCGAGGTCGAGCATCACCGGCCGGCCCGCCGCCGCCCGGGCCCGCTCCACGACGACCAGTGCCGCGACCAGCACGCCGCCGAGCGCCAGCACCGCCGGGACGGGCGACAGGCCCGACTCCGGCCAGTCGAACCCGCCGACGCCGAACGGGCGGGTCGGGGCCCACCAGCCGTACGTCTGCCCCTCGATGACCCCCCAGACCAGCGCGCCGAGGCCGAGGGCGGCCAGCACGCCGCCGACCCAGTCGATCTCGCGCCGCGCGCCGCCCGGCGAGGGCGAGCGCGTCTCGGGCAGGTACCGCAGCGCCCCGGCGACCAGGCCGGCGCCGAGCGGCAGGTTGATCCCGAACGCCCACCGCCAGCCGCCGCCGGTGGCCAGGGCGCCGCCCGCGAGCGGCCCGAGCGCGGCCATCCCGCTGATCATCGAGCCCCAGACGCCGAAGGCGGCGGCCCGGTCCCGCCCGGTGAACACGGCGTTCAGGGTGGACAGCGTCGCCGGCATGATCATGGACGCGCCGACGCCCTGCAGCGCCCGCGCGCCGATGAGGACCGAGGCGCCGGGGGCCAGCGCGGCGCCGAGGCTCGCCGCCGCGAACAGCGTCACGCCGAGCACCAGCATGCGGCGCCGCCCGACCAGGTCGCCCGCCCGTCCGAACGGGATGAGCAGCGCGGCGAACACCAGCGAGTAGACCGAGGTCGCCCACTCGGCCTCGGACGTCGAAAGGCCCAGGTCGGCCACGATCCGGGGCAGCAGCACGCCCAGGATCGTGGCGTCCACCACGACCAGCGAGACGCCGAGGCTCATGACGACCAGGCCGAGCCGGCGATGCCGGCCGGAGGGCGCCGGTGCGGAGGCACGAGGCGGCGTCAGGGAGGTGGACTCGGGCACGACCTCAAAGATATGGCCGTGCCGCCGGTGCGTCTCACCGCCCCCTTGCTAGGCGGCGGGCCCCGCCTCCGGGGTGCTGATGTCGGTGTGCAGGCGGATCTGCCGGACGGGCTCGCCCATGTCGAGCGTGCGGGCCGTCCCGTCGGGGGCCCACCCGGCCGATCCGAGGAACGAGCGCGTCGCCTCGTCGCCCTCGAACGTCCAGGAGACCAGGGTGGCGAATCCGTCCTCGCGGAGCAGGTCCACGGTGGCGGCGAGCAGGCGGCTGCCGTGCCCGGCGCGCGTGTGCGGCGGGTCGACCAGCAGGGTGATCAGCTCGGCGGTGCCGGATGAGTCGAGGTCGGCGTCCTCGGCGGGGCCGTGCGCGGCGAACCCCACGACCAGGTCGGATGCCACGGCGACCAGCAGCCGGTGCCGGGGGGTCGGCGGCGCCGTCGCCGCCTCGGCCCACTTGTCCCGCCAGCGCTCCACGGCGGCGTCGCCGGTCACCTCGCTCAGGACGTCCGCCGGCAGCAGGTCGCGGTACCCGTGCCGCCACGCCCGCACCTGGACGGCGGCGACGGCTGCCGCGTCCGCGCGCCGCGCGGGCCGCACCCCCACATCCGCCATGCCGCCACACGTCCTCTCGCCGGAGTACGGCGTCCGCCGGACTCCCGGTCCACCCTAGCGAGCGCCGGCTACCCGGGAGCGCGCCGCCGTGCCCGGTAGGCGCGGGTCTTGGCGCGGTTGCCGCAGACCTTCATCGAGCACCAGGTGCGGGAGCGGTTCTTGGAGGTGTCGAGGAACGCCCAGCGGCAGTCGTCGACCTGGCAGGTCTTCAGGCGCGGCCAGGTCCCGGCCGCGACCGAGTCCATGATCGAGGCGGCGATCCGGGCCAGGCCGCCGGCGGCGGTGCCGGGCGCGTCGAGCGGGACGAGCGCGGGACGCGGGCCGGTCAGGACGACGCGCAGCGGCAGCGCGGCGAGGGCGTCCTCGAGATCGTCGGGTAGCTCGGCGTCGTGCGGCCCGTGGTGGGCGGCCATGGCCTCGCGGAGGCCCTCGCGAAGCGCGACGGCGGTGCCGAGGTCGGCCTCCCCGGACGGGGCGCCGGCCGGGGCGAGCCCGCGTCCGGCCAGCCAGCCGGCCAGCCCGGCGGGCGTCGCGATCTCGTCCTCGGCCGATTCGACGTCGAGCGTGTTGACGAAGTCGATCAGCAGCTCCGCGGGACCGGTCGGCGGCGGCGCGGGGTCATCGCCCGTGTGAGTGCCGCCCATCTCGCCCTCCTGCTCGTCCACGGGGAACTCTACCAAGCCTCGACACCGGCATAAAGCGTTCACTGGTTGCGCGAGGGGAGACACCGGCATTACGGTTTAGGTGGTGTCAACGAACGAGGGGACGACATGAACGAGCTGCCGTACTTCGGGGTGCTCGCGACGCGCCACGACTGGGCCGAGCGCGAGTACGCCCGCCTGCACGCCGACATCGTCGAGGCGAGGCTCGTCGCCCGCGCCCGGGCGGACGAGCGCGCCGCGCGGAGGCGGGCCCGGCTCCGCGAGAGGGTCGGCGGGCTGGTCCTGGTGCGGCGCACGCCGCCCGCCCCGTACTGCGCCCGCGCCGCTGCGCACTCCGCTCGGACGGCCGGGAGTGCGCGATGACCCCGAAGGTCGGCAACATCGTCATCGACTGCCTCGACCTGGAGGCCATGGCCGCCTTCTGGGGCGGTCTCCTCGGCATGAAGACGACGGCGGCGAGCGCCGACTGGCTCGACCTGGAGCCGCTCGGGGCGGGCGGCCCGATCCTGTCGTTCCAGCGCGTCCCCGACGAGAAGAAGGCCAAGAACCGGCTCCACCTGGACCTGGACGTCCCGGACATCCACCTCGCCGGCGAGCGGGCGGCGGCGCTCGGCGCGACCCCGGCGGCCGGGCCCATGGGGAAGCCGGCGCACCCGTTCCGCGTCTGGCGCGACCCCGAAGGCAACGAGTTCTGCCTCTGCACCGCCTCCTGACCGGCGGCGCCCGCTCAAGTCCCGCGGACCCGCCTCAGGACCGCAGGACGGCGGCGAGGCGGCGCACGCCCTCGGCGAGCTCCGCCTCCGAGGCCGCCGTGGCGTAGCTGATCCGCAGGTGCGGAGCGGGGGCCTCGGCGGGGAAGAACGGCCGCCCGGCGCTGACCAGGACGCCCGCGCGCAGCGCGGCCTCGGCCAGCGCGGTGTCGTCCACGCCGTCCGGCAGCCGGGCCCACAGGTGCAGGCCGCCTGCCGGCCGGTCGATCCGCAGCTCCGGCAGGTCGCGGGCGAACGCGGTGAGGAGGGCGTCCCGGCGCGACCGCAGGGCGGCCCGGACGCTCCGCAGGTGCCGCGGCCAGCCCGGCGAGCTGACCAGCTCCAGCAGCGTCTCCTGCAGCGGCCTGGCGGGGAAGAACTCCTCGACGAGCTGGGTCGCGCGGATCCGCTCGGCGACCGGGCCCCGGGCGATCACCGCGGCCACCCGCAGGCTGGGCGCGGTCGCCTTGGTGAGCGAGGCGATGTGCACGACCCGGCCGCCGGTGTCCTGCGTGATCAGCGGCGGCGGGGGCGCCTCGATGCCGAGGTACCGCGCGTAGTCGTCCTCCACCACGAACGCGCCCGCCGCGCGCGCCGCGTCCAGGACCCGCTCGCGCCGCTCGGCCGCGAGCACCGTGCCGGTCGGGTTGTGGAAGGCGGGCTGGGTGTAGAACGCGCGCGCCCCGCTCATCGCGAACGCCTCGGCGAGCAGGTCGGGACGGACGCCGCCGGCGTCCACCGGCACGGGCACCGGATGCAGCCCGCTCGCCCGCGCCACCGCGAGGACGCCCAGGTACGTCGGCGACTCGACCAGCAGCGGGGCGCCCGGCGGGAGCAGCGCCCGCAGCACGGTCGTCAGCGACTGCTGGCCGCCGCTCGTGATCAGCACGTCGGCGGGGGAGACGCCGCCGCCGACCGTGCGGGCGAACCAGGCGCGCAGCTCCGGCACGCCGCCGAGCCGCGGCATCTCCCACGCGTCCGGCCGGCGGGCCGCCCGCGCCGCCGCCGTCGCGAGCGCCCGCACCGGCTGGAGCGTCGGGTGCAGGTAGCCGCCGCTGAGCGTCGCCGTGCCGTCCGGCGCCGGGGTGAGCAGCCACGAGACCCCGGACGCGTCCACCGACCGGTCGCCGAGCGTCACCGCCTGCCAGTCGAGGTCGGCCGGTTCCCCGCCGGCCTCGGCCCGCGGCGCGGCGAACGCGCCGCTGCCGGGCCGCGTCACCACCAGCCCCTCGGCGGCCAGCAGCCCGAGCGCCCGCGACACCGTGACCGGGCTGACGCGGTGCCGGTCGACCAGCGCCCGGCTCGACGGGAGGCGCTCCCCGGGACTCATCCGGCGGACCTCCGCACGCAGCATGCCGGCCAGCGCCCCCACACTGCTATCGTCATTCATGAGGATCAAAGATAGCGCTACTGCGTCCGCGCCGATAGCGGGCATCGCCCCCGGCGCGGGTCTGGGGCTTGCGGCACTCGGCGTCCTGACCTTCTCCCTCACCCTACCGACGACGGCCTTCGGGCTCGAGGGGCTCGACCCGTACCTGATCGGAGTCGGCCGCAACGCCGCGGCGAGCGTCCTGGCCGCCGCCGCACTGCTATCGGTCCGGGCGCGCCCTCCGCGCCGCGGGCAGTGGGCGAGCTTCGCGGTCGTCGTCGCCGGAGTGGTCTTCGGGTTCCCGCTGTTCTCCACCCTCGCGCTCGACCACGGCGCGTCCGCCGGCCACTCGGCCGTCGTCGTCGGGCTGCTGCCCGCCGCCACCGCCGTGCTCGGGGTCCTGCGCGCGGGCGAGCGCCCGTCCCGGGCCTTCTGGCTGGCGAGCGCGGCCGGCGCGATCTGCGTCACCGGTTTCGCGCTGGTACGCGGGGCGGGCCGCGTCACCCCCGCCGACCTGCTGCTGTTCACCGCGCTGCTCACCTGCGCGGCCGGCTACGCCGAGGGGGCGCGCCTCGCCCGTGACATGCCGGGCTGGCGCGTCATCTCCTGGGCGCTCGTCCTGGCGGCCCCCGTCACCGTCCCGGTCACCGGGTGGCTGCTCGCCACGACCCACCCGTCCTGGACGGCGCACGCCGTGCTCGGCTTCGGCTACGTGTCCGTCTTCTCCGCCTACCTCGGCTTCTTCGCCTGGTACGAGGGACTGGCGCGGGCGGGGATCGCCCGCGCCAGCCAGATCCAGCTGACCCAGCCCATGCTCACCCTGCTGTGGTCGGGTGTCCTCCTCGGCGAACGGATCGACGCCACGACCGCGCTCGCGGCCGTGGCGGTGCTGATCTGCGTGGCCCTCACCCAGCGCGCCCGCGTCCGGCGCACCCTGCCGGGCGCCGCGCAGGACCGGGCGGTCGCGATGCCCGCCCGCCGCGCGCGGCGCGGGTGAGGTCAGTCCTTGACTATCTGGGCCAGGAGCGTGATGACCGCCACGCCCACCCCGATCGGGATCGCCAGATCCGGGGCGGCGGCGGCGAGCGCGGCGGCGCCGACCGCCACGAGGACGATCACGAGGGCCCGCGTGCTGATCAGGGGGCGGGGATCGCCCTGCCTCGGTGGGACTCGCATGCCGGTTGACCTCCATCCGTGTGGACGGTAAGGACCGGGCGGCTCCCCATCGAGACCAACGGGCCGACACCACGAGCCGCCTCGTGAATACAAGGTTCCCCCGTTGTCAACCGCTGCCGCGCGCGGCGCGCGAACACGTCCCAACCATGATCGTTTTATGGGCGGGCCGTGGGACGCGGCTGGGGCGCCGCTGGGGCGGCGGCGCGCCCGGCGCCCGGCTCATCCGCCATGATTGCGCGATGCGGGTTTTGGGGCGGGTCGGACGGATTCTGGGTTGGTTGGCGGCCTACATGCTCGGGCTCGCCGCGCTGGTGCCCGCCGGGGCCTGGGTGTGGTGGCAGGACGACCCCGAGGCGCGCGGCACCGAGGCCAACGCGCTGTGGGCGCGGCACCAGTGGGTGGGGGAGCCCCACAGCGACGCCGAGTACCGGGCGCTCGGAAGGCTGCTGACGGAGAACCGCATCACCGACGTCTTCTTCCACACGGGTCCGTTCGAGGCGGACGGCACCGTCCCCGAGTCCAAGTACCGCTACGCGCGGCAGCTCATCGCCGCCGTGCGCGAGTACGCGCCGGGCGTCCGCGCGCAGGCGTACCTGGGGCAGATCCGGATGGTGGAGGGCAAGGGCGTCATCGACCTCGACGACCCCGCCGTGCGGGCCCGGGTGCTCGGAACGGACGCGGCCCTCCTCGACCTGGGCTTCGACGGCATCCACTACGACTTCGAGCCGATCTACCCCGACGACCGCGCCTTCCTCGCGCTCATGGACGCCACCCGCGAGCTGACCCGGTCGAAGGGGCGGCTGCTGTCGGTGGCGCTCGAGCAGCCGGCGCTGGTGGACGCCGCCCAGCCGGTCTACAAGGCGCTCGTCCCGCGCACGGGGAAGGTCCACTACCCGCCCCGTCCGACGGAGGAGTTCCTGCGCGCGGTCGCCGACCGCTCCGACCAGGTCGCGATCATGACCTACGACGTGTCGCTGCCCACGCGCGCCCTCGCCGGCTGGCACTACGCCCGGCACACCCGCGCGACGCTGGAGCTCATCGGCGACCGCACGACGGTCTTCATCGGCGTCCCCACCTACCGTCCGCCCGTCGCGGGATGGGCGGAGGACCTGGCCGTCGCGCTGCGCGGCGTCCGGCGGGGGATCGACGACCTGGACCGTCCGCCCGAGCGTCCGTACGGGGTCGGGGTGTACGCGGACTGGACCACGGACCCCGCCGAATGGTCGCGTTACCGCGCAACCTGGCTACCCCGCGCGACAGGAAGTTTTGGCGGCTGAGAAACCCGCGCTGTCACGTTCCGAAACTCGCGTATCCGCAGGTAAAAAGGGGTGGATATCCGGACACACCCGGGGGTAGTGGACGGTGCGGAAGGTCAAGCCTCGACTGGCGGATGGCAAAGGAAGTGGGACGCCGATGGGCACTCAGCAGTCCGCGCGGTACGACGCCGACCGGCTCGGCGAACTGGCGGCCGAGTTCGCCGACTGGCGGATCGGCCGGGGCGGGTCCGGCCGATGGTGGGCCGTCCGCGGGAACGATCTCGTGCGCACCTCCGACGCCGAAGAGCTCCGAATCCGACTCCATGAGATGACCGATGGGTCACGTTATCCAACCGAGTCCGGGACGTGGCCGGACTGACCCCGTAACGCGGCATTTGCGTGCCACGATGTGCGTTGTGGGAGCCGCCGCCACGCGTACCCCCGAGCGTGTGGCGGCGGCTTCCTTCCGTTTTCTCCCGTTCCGCTTCGACCTGCGGGTCCAAGTGGATGGGCCGTAACGGTACCGTTCGTTGCATGGCACCCAGCACATCCACTGACGCTCCGTTCGGACGGATGCTGACCGCCATGGTCACCCCGTTCCTGCCCGACGGCGGCGTCGACTACGACGGCGCCGCGCGCCTCGCGACCCACCTGGTCGACGAGCGGCGCCATGACGGCCTCGTCGTCAACGGGACGACGGGCGAGTCGCCCACGACGAGCGACGAAGAGAAGAGCGAGCTCCTCCGCGCGGTCATCGAGGCGGTCGGCGACCGCGCCGTGATCGTCGCCGGTGCCGGGACCAACCACACCGAGCACAGCCTGAAACTCGCGCGCCAGGCCGAGGAGGCGGGCGCGCACGGCCTGCTCGTGGTCACGCCGTACTACAACAAGCCGCCGCAGGAGGGCCTCGTCCGCCACTTCACGGCGGTGGCCGACGCGACGGCGCTGCCCAACATGCTGTACGACATCCCGGGGCGCGCCGGCGTGCCGATCCAGACCGACACGCTCCTGCAGCTCGCCGAGCACCCGCGGATCGTGGCCGTCAAGGACGCCAAGGGCGACCTGTTCGGCGCGTCCATGGTGATGGCCGAGACCGACCTCGTCTGGTACTCCGGCGACGACAACCTCAACCTGCCGTGGCTGTCGGTCGGGGCGGCGGGGTTCGTCAGCGTGGTCGGCCATGTGGTCGGCGTCGAACTCCATGAGATGATCGACGCCTACCGAGCCGGTGAGCACGGGCGGGCGCTGGAGATCCACCGGCGGCTGCTTCCCGTGGTCGCCGCCATCATGACCCGTACGCAGGGCGCCATCGCCGTCAAGGCAGCGCTGAACCTGCTCGGCCTCCCCGGAGGCGGCCCGCTTCGCGCGCCGCTGGTGGAGGCCCCGCCCGAGTTCGCGGTGCGCCTGCGCGAAGACCTCACGATAGGGGGAGTCAAAGTGCCGGAGGTAGTCATCCCGGAGGTCGCCCGGTGAGCCATCCTCACCCGGATCTGTCGGAACCGCCCACGCAGCCCAAGGGAGGCCTGCGGATCGTCGCGCTGGGCGGGCTCGGGGAGATCGGCCGCAACATGACGGTGTTCGAGTACGGCGGTCGCCTGCTCATCGTCGACTGCGGCGTTCTCTTCCCCGAGACCGAGCAGCCCGGCGTCGACCTGATACTGCCCGACTTCGAGTACATCAGGGACAGGCTCGACGACATCGAGGCCGTCATCGTCACGCACGGCCACGAGGACCACATCGGCGCCGTCCCGTACCTGCTGCGCGAGCGCCGCGACATCCCGCTGGTCGGCTCGCGGCTGTCGCTGGCGCTGCTGGAGGCCAAGCTCACCGAGCACCGCATCAAGCCGGTGACCCACGTGGTCGCGGAGGGGGAGCGCCGCTCGTTCGGGCCGTTCGACTGCGAGTTCCTCGCCGTCAACCACTCCATCCCCGACGCCCTCGCCGTCGCCGTGCGCACGCCCGCCGGGCTCGTCCTGCACACCGGCGACTTCAAGATGGACCAGCTCCCGCTGGACGGCCGGCTCACCGACCTGCCCGGGTTCGCCCGGCTCGGCGCCGAGGGCATCGACCTGCTGATGTCGGACTCGACGAACGCCGAGGTCCCCGGCTTCGTCACCAGCGAGCGCAACATCGGGCCGGTCGTGGACGAGGTGTTCCGCACCGCGCAGGGGCGGCTCATCGTCGCCTGCTTCGCCTCGCACATCCACCGCGTCCAGCAGGTCCTGGACGCCGCCGTCGCCAACGGCCGCAAGGTCTGCTTCGTCGGGCGGTCCATGGTCCGCAACATGGGCGTCGCGCGCGAACTCGGGTACCTGAACGTCCCCGACGTGATCATGGTCGAGCAGAAGGTGATCGACGACATCCCCGGCGACCGGCTCGTGCTGGTGTGCACAGGGTCGCAGGGCGAGCCGATGTCGGCGCTGTCGCGGATGGCCAACCGCGACCACTCGATCCGCATCACCGAGCGCGACACCGTGATGCTGGCCTCGTCGCTGATCCCGGGCAACGAGAACGCGGTCAACCGCGTCATCAACGGCCTCACCCGGTGGGGCGCCCGCATCGTCCACAAGGGCAACGCGCTCGTGCACGTGTCCGGGCACGCCTCGGCCGGCGAGCTGCTGTACGTGCTCAACATGACCAAGCCGGCGAACTTCATGCCGATCCACGGCGAGTGGCGGCACCTGCGCGCCCACGCCAAGCTCGCCGCGCTCACCGGCGTGCCGGAGGACGGCATCGTCATCGCAGAGGACGGCGTCGTCGTCGACCTCGTGGACGGCCAGGCCAAGATCGTCGGTGCGGTCCCCGCCGGGTACGTGTACGTCGACGGCCTCTCGGTCGGCGAGGTCACCGAGACCTCCCTGAAGGACCGGCGCATCCTCGGCGAGGAGGGGTTCGTCTCCATCGTCATCGGCATCGACTCCACCTCCGGCAAGCTCGTCGCCGGGCCCGAGGTGCACGCCCGCGGCGCCGGCATCGTCAACGAGGACTTCGACGAGGTCATCGCGCGGATCGAGGGCGTCCTGCGGGACGCGGCCGGCGACGGCGTGAACGACGTGCACCAGATGAGCCAGCTCATCCGGCGCACCGTCGGCAAGTGGGTGAGCGAGAACTACCGCCGCCGCCCGATGATCATCCCGGTGGTCGTCGAGGTCTAGCGGCGCCGCCGAGCGGACGGCCGCGGACCGGCCCCGACCCGGGGCCGGCGGCCGCGGCCGTCCGCTCGACACGCCCGCCCGCCATCCCCGGAACCGCGAAGGTCCTTGGTTACTCTCATAACCATGGCCACACGTGCGTCCGGAGGCGCGAAACCCTCCTCGCGTGCGGGGGGCACGGCGGCTCGCAAGCCCGCAGGTTCGTCCCCCCGGAAGCGACCCAGCGGTACCTCCAAGGGGAGCGGTAGCTCCAGGGGGAGCCGCGGCTCAGGCCGCGGACGCCCTCCCCAGAAGCCCGACCCGTTCTCCCAGGCGGTGCTCGGGTTCTTCAAGCTCCTGTTCAGGCTGTACCTGCTCGCGGCGGTCGCGGTCGGGTCGGTGTTCCGCGCCTACGGCAACGGCGCCCGCAGCCTCGACCCCGAGCACCGCCGCGACGGCCTCGGGCTGGCGCTGCTCGGCTCCTCCATCGTGCTGGCCTCGGTGACCTGGTTCCGGCCCGACGGCGTCGTCACCATCGCGCTGGAGAAGGTCGCCCGCGGCGGCCTCGGCATCCTGGCGATGGCCCTGCCCGTGCTGCTGGCGCTGCTGGCGTGGCGGACGCTGCGCCACCCCGAGCACCACGAGGACACCGGCCGCGTCGTCATCGGCATGACCGCGCTCGGCGTCGGCGTCCTCGGCATCCTGCACATCGCCGCGGGCGTCCCGTCCCCAGCGAAGGACATGGACGGCGTGCGCGAGTCCGGCGGCGTGGTCGGCTGGCTGGTGTCGGCGCCGCTGGAGGCGGCGCTCAGCGGGTGGGTGGCCGTCCCGCTGCTGCTGCTCCTGTCCGGGTTCGGGCTGCTGGTCGTCACCGCGACGCCGATCGCGAAGGTCCCCGAGCGGGTGGCCGACCTGTGGGCCATGGCGACGCTCCAGAACCGCCCCGAACGCCCGTCCGACGATAAGGCCGAGGGCGAGGACGCGCCGAAGAAGCGGCGCCGCAAGGGCAAGTCCGAGGACGGCGAACTGGAGGTCGGCGAGCACTCCCGGCCCTACGACACGCCGCTGCTGGAGGACGAGCCGAAGAAGGCCGACCGCCCCCGCCGCGACCTCGCCGACGAGCTGTTCGAGCCCGACCCGTTCGGCGCGCAGGTCCCGCCCCCGGCCCCGCCCCACGACGACGAGCCGATGGACGAGCACGTGGCCGGCGAGTCCATGGCGGCCGATCCCATGGCCGCCGACCCCATGGCGGCCGAGGCGCCCACCGAGGCCGAGCTCCCCGAGGTGCGCGACCCGACGCCGGCGCCGCGCCGGACCGAGCAGCTGCCGCTGTCGTCCTCCGGGGAGATCTACGTCCTGCCCGACCCGACGGCGCTGCGGCCCGGCAGCGTGTCCAAGCCGCGCACGAAGGCCAACGACACGGTGGTGAACGCGCTCACCGGCGTGCTGGAGCAGTTCGACATCGACGCGCAGGTCACCGGGTTCACGCGCGGCCCGACGATCACCCGGTACGAGATCGAGCTCGGCCCGGCGGTGAAGGTCGAGAAGGTCACCGCGCTGACCAAGAACATCGCCTACGCGGTGAAGAGCGCCGACGTGCGCATCATCTCCCCGATCCCCGGCAAGTCCGCGATCGGCGTGGAGATCCCCAACACCGACAAGGACATCGTCAGCCTCGGCGACGTGCTGCGCTCGCCCGCCGCCACCAACGAGCACCACCCGATGATCGTCGGGCTCGGCAAGGACGTCGAGGGGCGCACGGTCGTGGCGAACCTGGCGAAGATGCCGCACATCCTCATCGCGGGCGCCACCGGGGCCGGCAAGTCGACGTGCATCAACGGCCTGATCACCTCGATCCTGATGCGCGCCACCCCCGACGAGGTGCGGATGATCCTCGTCGACCCCAAGCGGGTCGAGCTGACGATGTACCAGGGCATCCCACACCTCATCACCCCGATCATCACCAACCCGAAGAAGGCCGCCGAGGCCCTCGAATGGGTAGTCGGGGAGATGGACCGGCGCTACGACGACCTGGCCGCGTCCGGGTACCGGCACATCGACGACTTCAACAAGGCCGTGAAGGCGGGCAAGCTGGTCCCGCCGCCCGGCAGCGAGCGGGTCTACACCCCCTACCCCTACATGCTCGTCATCGTCGACGAGCTGGCCGACCTGATGATGGTCGCGCCGCGCGACGTCGAGGACTCGGTCGTCCGCATCACCCAGCTCGCCCGCGCCGCGGGGATCCACCTCGTCCTGGCGACGCAGCGCCCGTCGGTCGACGTCGTCACCGGCCTCATCAAGGCCAACGTGCCGTCGCGGCTGGCGTTCGCGACCTCGTCGCTGTCCGACAGCCGCGTCATCCTCGACCAGCCGGGCGCGGAGAAGCTCGTCGGGCAGGGCGACGCGCTGTTCCTGCCGATGGGCGCGAGCAAGCCCATGCGCCTCCAGAACGCCTACGTGTCGGAGAAGGAGATCCACAGCGTCGTCGACCACTGCAAGGGGCAGATGGAGGCGAGCTACCGGGAGGACGTCGCCGCCGCCGGCGCGCCGAAGAAGGAGATCGACGAGGAGATCGGCGACGACATGGACCTGCTCGTCCAGGCGATCGAGCTGGTCGTGTCCACCCAGTTCGGGTCGACGTCGATGCTGCAGCGCAAGCTCCGCGTCGGGTTCGCCAAGGCCGGGCGGCTGATGGACCTGATGGAGAGCCGCGACATCGTCGGGCCCAGCGAGGGCTCCAAGGCGCGCGACGTGCTGGCCAAGCCGGACGATCTTCCGGGGGTGCTCGCGGAACTGCGCGGCGGGGGCTGACCGCGCGGTGCCGGGGCATTGCGGAATGATGCGAAATCTTGCCCTGTTTCGAACGTGTTGGCTGTCGCCGAACGGGCACGCCCGTTCCTAGACTGGTTCCACAGTCATGCGGAATCGGCCACATGCTCCTCAGAGGAGGCCCGGCGTGAGCATCGGTGAGACCTTGGCGGAGGAGCGTCAGCGGGCCGGTCTCTCGGTGACACAGGTGAGTCTCCAGACGCGGATACGCGAGACCGTCGTCCGCGCGATGGAGGCCGACGACTTCTCCGCATGCGGGGGCAACTTCTACGCCCGCGGCCACATCCGCAGCATCTCGCGCGTGATCGGCATCGATCCGGAACCGCTCGTCGCCGAGTTCGACGCCGCGCACGGCGGCGCCCCGCAGCCCGTCTCGGCGGTGTCGGCGTTCGAGCCGGAGCAGCCGGTCGCGTTCCGCGAGCGCCGGTCGCCGAACTGGAGCGCCGCGATGGCGCTCGCCCTCGCGCTCGTGGTGATCTACGGGGTCGTGCAGGTGGTCGGGCACGGCGGCGGCGAGCGGCGCACCGCGCGGCAGGTCGCCGGGACGCCGGCCCCGCGCACCCCGTCCGCCGCGCCGTCCGCGCCGAAGAGCAACGCGCCGGTGGCCGAGGCGCCGCGCACCAAGGTCGAGGTGCGGGTCGAGGCGAAGCGGACCACGTGGCTGAACGTCCAGGGCGACAAGGGCAAGACGCTGTTCAGCGGGATGATCCGCGAGGGCGACCAGAAGGACTTCACCGCCAAGAAGAAGGTCCGGCTGGTGGTCGGCGTCGGCGGCAGCGTCAACCTGACCGTCAACGGCAAGGACCTCGGGTCGCCCGGCAAGGGCAAGGGCGTCCAGCGGCTGACCTTCGACCGGGGCGACCCCGAGTCGGCGTGACCGGAGTCGGGGCGGTCCGCTGAGGACGCGCCCGGCGCGGCATTCTCCCACGACGACGCAGCGGGCCGATGGTCCGCGGCGGCGCGGGCGCCCATTACCTTAGGGGCATGTCCACTCGCCGCAAGGTCTCACTCATCACGCTCGGCTGCGCCCGCAACGAGGTCGATTCCGAGGAGCTCGCCGCGCGCATGGAGGGCGCGGGCTGGGACCTTGCGGACGGCGCGGACGGCGCCGACGTGGTGGTCGTCAACACCTGCGGGTTCATCGAGGCCGCCAAGAAGGACTCGATCGACACGCTCCTGGCCGCGCACGACTCGGGCGCCAAGGTCGTCGCCGCGGGGTGCATGGCCGAGCGGTACGGCAGCGAGCTGGCCGAGGCGCTGCCCGAGGCCGACGCGGTGATCGGCTTCGACGACTACACCGCGATCGGGGAGCGCCTCGACGACGTCCTCGCGGGGCGCAGGCGCGACGCGCACACCCCGCGCGACCGGCGCACCCTCCTGCCGATCAGCCCGGTCGAGCGGCGCGGTTCCCAGGTCGCCGTCCCGGGCCACGGCGGTCAGGACGACCTGCCGGACGGCGTGGCCCCGGCGTCCGGACCGCGGGTGCTGCGGCGGCGCCTCGGCGGCGGCCCGGTCGCGCCGCTGAAGCTGGCGTCCGGCTGCGACCGGCGCTGCACGTTCTGCGCGATCCCCGCGTTCCGCGGCGCCTACGTCTCGCGCCCGCCGGCGGAGGTGCTGGAGGAGGCGCGCTGGCTCGCCGGGCACGGGGTCCGCGAGGTGGTCCTGGTCAGCGAGAACTCCACGTCCTACGGCAAGGACCTCGGCGACCTGCGGGCCCTGGAGAAGCTGCTGCCCGCCCTCGCCGCCGTCGACGGCATCGAGCGGGTCCGGGTCAGCTACCTGCAGCCCGCCGAGACGCGCCCCGGCCTCATCGAGGCGATCTGCGGGACGCCCGGCGTCGCCCCGTACTTCGACATGTCGTTCCAGCACGCGAGCGGCCCGGTGCTGCGCTCGATGCGCCGGTTCGGCGACCGGGAGCGGTTCCTCGGGCTGCTGGACCAGATCCGCGCGCTGGCGCCGGAGGCGGGCGTGCGCTCCAACTTCATCGTCGGGTTCCCAGGCGAGAGCGAGGACGACTTCGAGGAGCTCGTGGAGTTCATCTCGGCGGCCCGGCTCGACGCCGTCGGCGTGTTCGGCTACTCCGACGAGGACGGCACGGAGGCCGCGAACCTGGGCGGCAAGCTCGACCCCGCCGACGTCGCCGCCCGCGTCGAGGAGCTGTCCGGCCTCGCCGAGGAGCTGACCGCCCAGCGCGCGGAGGACCGCGTCGGCTCCCGGATCCGCGTCCTGCTGGAGGACAAGGCCGAGCAGGCGGTGGACGGGGCCGCGGACGGCGCCTTCGAGGGCCGCGCCGAGCACCAGGCGCCGGAGGTGGACGGGACGGTCCTCGTCCGCGGCGGGGGGCTCGCGCTCGGCGACATCGTGGAGGCCCGGGTCGTGGGCAGCGACGGGGTGGACCTCATCGCGGACGTGTCATGATCGCCGGTACCCCGGATCCGGTCGCGGGCGCGCAGGACCCGCCGCCGGCCGGCGTCTGGAACATCGCCAACGCCCTGACGCTCCTCAGGATCGCGCTGGTGCCGCTGTTCGTCTGGCTGTTCTTCCTGGACGGCACCGCCATGCGGCTCGCCGCCTTCGCGGTGTTCGCGGTCGCCTCGATCACCGACAAGATCGACGGTGACATCGCCCGGGCGCGCGGCCTGGTCACCGACTTCGGCAAGATCGCCGACCCGATCGCCGACAAGGCGCTCACCGGTGCGGCGCTGGTCAGCCTGTCGGTGATGGGGGAGCTGTGGTGGTGGGTGACCGCCGCCATCATGGTCCGCGAGATCGGCATCACGGTGATGCGGTTCGTCGTGATCCGCCGCGGCGTGATCCCGGCGAGCAAGGGCGGCAAGCTGAAGACGATGCTCCAGGTCCTCGCCATCGGCCTCTACATCCTGCCGGGCCCGCTGGACTACCTGCGCTGGGCCATGATGGCGGCGGCCCTCGTCGTCACGGTCGTCACGGGCGTCGACTACGTCGTGCAGGCCTGGCGCATGCGGCGTCCGTCCGGCGACGCGGCCTGAGCCCTCAGGACGCGGTCAGCTCGTCGCCCACGCGGAGGGCGCCGAGCGCGCGGGGGACGCCGAGCCTGCCGAACATGATCTCGCGGACGCCGGCGAAGCGCTCGGTGCGGTAGCGGGCGAGGGCGCGCAGCGGTCCGGGGGACCGGCGGGCGGTGTCCTGGTCGGTGTTGATGATGACGCAGCGCCCGCACGGCCTGATCAGCTCGATCTCCGCCCCGGCGCCGCGCAGCCGGGTGACGGCGTCCTCGCCGTAGGGGCCGAGACCGCGCAGGACGATGTTGGGACGGAAGCGCGCCATCGGGAGCGGGGCGTCCGCCCGCCGGTTCAGGTCGTCGAGCGACTCGGCCGACAGGACGGACACGGGGTAGCCGTCGGCGTACCTCAGGGTCCCGTCGCGGGCCACCGTGGGGCGGGTCCCGGTGAAGCGGACGAGGCGGCAGGGGAGCCCCAGTACGTCGGAGAACCATCCGGCCGCGTCGTCGCCCTGGTCCATCCCCTGGCAGGGGCGGCGGTGGACGGTCACGTCGAGGGCGGGCCCGTCCACCGCCTCGCACACCAGGGGCGAGGACGCGAGGGGGGTGTGGACGGTCAGCTTCACGCCGTCGAAGGCGGGGCGCAGCAGCGCCAGTTCGGGGACCTCCCGCTGCGACAGGTGCCGCCCGCCGGGCCGGACGAGCATGAACTCCCGGTCGTGGCGCAGCCCGTCCGGGGTCAGCTCGGCCTCGGCGAGCGGGACGGCGCCCGCGCTCTTGATCGGGAAGACGTTCAGCCCGGCGACGACGGCGATCATGCGACGGACGTTACGTACCGCTTCCCCGGACGGCCAGGGGCAGGGGCGATACTTGACGCGGATTCGTCAGTTTGGAGGCCGGAGGGCATGAGCGCGCAGGATTTCACCTACGCCGAGGTCGGCGCGACGCGCGACGCGGAGCGCCCGCCCGGGTACCGGCACATGCGGCATCGCATGCTCGTCGGGCAGGGGCCCGCGGCGTTCCGGAACGCCGCGGACGCGGTCATGGAGTTCTGGATGCACCGCGCGCTCCCGGTCCGCGTGGAGGCGTCCGCGCCGCGCGCCGCGCCCGGGGTGGGCGTCGTCATCGGGCTGGGCCTCGGGCCCCTGCGCCTGAAGGCCCCCTGCCGCATCGTGTGGACGCGTGAGGAGGAGCGGTACGCCGGATGGGCGTACGGCACGCTTCCGGGCCACCCGGAGTCGGGGGAGGAGTCGTTCCTCGTGCACCTGGACGAGGAGGGCGACGTGTGGCTGACGGTCACCGCGTTCAGCCGCCCGGCGACGGCGGCCGCGCGGCTGGCGGGCCCGTTCGGAAGGATGTTCCAGAGCTCCTACGCCCGCCGCTGCGGCGCCGTGCTGCGCCGCCTGTCGCGGCCCTAGGTGGGCCGCGGGACCACGCCCACCCCGGTCGTGGCCCCGCGGCCCCGATCAAGGGGGTGCCGCGCCATTCGATTATCCCTGCCGGCGTCGCCCCGCACGAATCAGCCGAATGAGTTTTGACTCACAATGTGACCTGCGCTTCCTTCGGTTGTCGGCCGACGGGCGGGGTGGCTTCCGGCGACGATGCGCGCTCCGGGCGGCGCCCCGGCCGCGTGCGGTGTCCCGCCGTCCGCGCCCGGCGGACAAAAGAGCGGCGGTCTCATTTCGCGACGACGGAAAAGCGTTATGCCGTTTGGACCGGTGCGAAGGGCCGCCGGGCGGCGGCGTCCTCATTCGGCCGGACCGCCCGGTGAACCGGCGGTCCGGCGGGCCCGTCGTCGGACCCCGCCGGTAGATTCGGGGACGCTTGCGCAACGGACGGATGGGGACGCGATGCGGGTCGAACTGCTCACCGTCGGGGACGAGCTGCTCCTCGGCGACACCGTCAACGGGAACGCGGCCTGGCTCGGCCGCCGCCTCGCCGACCACGGCGTGGAGGTCACCCGGAGCGTGGTCGTCGGCGACGAGCTCGATGTGATCGTCGCGGCGGTGGAATCCGCGCTCGACCGGGCCGACGCGGTCATCACCACCGGCGGGCTCGGCCCCACCTACGACGACGTGACCCGCGACGCGCTCGCCAAGGCGGCGGGCGTCGCCCTCGTCCGCGACCCGGCACTGGAGAGGCGGCTGCGCGAGCGGGTGGCCAGGGCGGGCCGCGAGCTCCAGCCGATGGCGCTGCGCATGGCCGACGTCCCCGAGGGCGCGCGGACGCTGGCCAACTCCGCCGGCTCGGCGCCCGGCCTGCGCGTCGAACTGCCGGGCGGGGTCGTCTACGCGCTGCCGGGCGTCCCGTTCGAGATGCGCACGATCATGGACGAGACCGTGCTGCCGGAGCTGGCGGAGATCGCCGGGCTGCCCGCGGTGGCGCGCCGCACGCTGCGCACCGCCCGGCTGTGGGAGTCGGTCGTCGCGACCGCCCTCGCCGAGGTGGAGGCGATGGACGGGGTGAAGCTCGCCTACCTGCCCGATCCCGCCGAGGTGAAGGTGCGCATCACCGTCACCGGCGACGACGCCGCCGCCCGGCTGGCCGGGGTGGAGTCGCGCGTCCGCGAGCTGCTCGGCCCCTCGGTCTACGGGGTCGAGGACGAGTCGCTCGGGCTGGTCGTGCACCGGCTCCTGCTCGACCGGGGCGAGACCGCGGCCACGGCGGAGTCGCTGACCGGCGGCCTCATCGGCGCCGAGCTGACCGGGACGCCCGGGTCGTCCGCGACGTACGCGGGCGGCGTGGTGGCCTACGCCACCGATCTGAAGCGGAGACTGCTCGGCGTGCCCGGCGAACTGCTCGCCGAGCACGGGGCCGTCCACCCGGACGTGGCCGCCGCGATGGCCGCCGGAGTCCGGGACGCGCTCGGCGCTGCCTACGGGCTCGCGGTGACGGGAGTCGCCGGTCCCGACCCGCAGGACGGCCGCCCCGTGGGAACGGTCTATATCGGTTTGGCCGGACCTGGTGATCCTCCGACGGTGCTCAGCCCGAGGCTCCCGCTGCCCGGGACGGGGCCGGAGAGCCGCGCGGTCATCCGGCGCATGACCGTCGTGCACGCGCTTGAGCTGCTGAGACGCCGCCTGCTCGGGCTTGACGTCGAGGACGGGAGCGGGGAGGCTCAGGCACATCGGGAAGACAGGGGCTGATTACAGCGTTACGTTCCGAGCGAACACGAAATCAACGGTCTGCCATCGCCGCCGCCAAGGCGGGTACGGTGGAACCGGCAGATGGTCCGAACTGAGGGAGGGAGCGAGACGATGGTCCTGCTTCGCCAGCTGCTCGGTGACGTACTGCGGCAGCTGCGGCTGCGCCAGGGACGCACCCTCCGTGAGGTGTCCGCGGCCGCGCGGGTGTCACTCGGCTACCTCTCCGAGGTCGAGCGGGGGCAGAAAGAGGCCTCTTCGGAGTTGCTGTCCTCTATCTGCAAGGCCCTTGGCGTACCGCTGTCGCACGTGCTGAGGGAAGTCGCGGATCAGCTCGCCCTCGCCGAGCTGCAGCACGAGCCCGTCATGGCGGGTGCGCCGGAGCACGAGCGGATCTCCGCCGAGAGCATTCCGGAGACCCCTGAGGAGATCACCGGCGAATTCCGCGCCGACATGGTCGCCGCCTGACCGCCGGCGCGTTCATGCCCCCTGGCCGGGGCCGCGGGTGTGCGCGGCCTCACGGCATGAACTCGGCATTCACGGGGATTTTTCCGTGTTGTAGCGGGTGACCGTAACGATGCGGAAGGAGCCTGTTCATGGCGTCGATTAAGAGCACGCTCACCGAGTCGGACCAGAAGGCCGCCGGGGACGCCCTGCAGGGCGCTCTCGTCGACCTGATCGATCTCGCACTGGTGGCCAAGCAGGCGCACTGGAACCTCATCGGACGCAATTTCAAGGTCGTCCACGAGCACCTCGACGAGGTCGTCGCGCTGGCCCGCAGCGGCCAGGACGACGTGGCCGAGCGGGCCGTGGCGATCGGGGTCAACCCCGACGGCCGTGTGCGCACGGTCGCCGACCGCACGAAGCTCCCGCAGCTGGAGGCCGGCTACCTCGACGACGACAAGGTCGTCGCCGCGGTCACCGACATCCTCGCGCAGATCATCGCGCGCTTCCGGGAGCGCATCGAGGCGACCGACGAGCCCGACCAGGTGACGCAGGATCTGCTCATCAGCATCACCGCCGAGCTCGAGAAGCAGCACTGGATGTTCCAGGCGCAGACCTGACGAAGCGTCCGGGACCCCGCCGGGACTCTCCGGCAGGGCCCGAACGCGAAGGATGAGCCCCGGCCCCGCCGTCTCCGGCGGGGCCGGGGCTTTTCCGCGTTCGGCCGTGGTCCGCCGGGCAAAGCGGTGATCATGGGGGTATGCGCTCCATCTCCCGAGCCGTGGCGCTCGCCGCCGCGCTGCTCGCCCTGGCCGCCTGCGGCTCCGAAGGCGAGGGCGCGGGCCGCCCCTGCACGTTGATCGGGTCGGATCCCGGGGTGAGCCTGACCGTCCCCGACGGCTCCCGCGCGGCGTCCGCGTCCATGCGGGTGTGCTGGAACGGCGCGTGCCAGGAACCCCCGATCGAGCTGACCCCGACGTCCAAGACCGTCTCGACCGGCTGCGACGGCGACGGCCCCGACGCCGCCTGCGGCGCCTCCGCCTCCCCTGACGGGGGCAAGGCGGGCTTCGCGCGCATCCAGGGGCTGCCCAAGGCGCCCGTGCAGGTGACGCTCAAGCTGCGCGACGCGCAGGGCCGGACGTTCGTCGACGAGCGCGTCGACGCCACGCCGAAGGCCACGTTCCCGAACGGCCCCCACTGCGACGAGGGCGCCCCGCAGGTCGGGCTGACCGTCACCGGCGGCCGGGTGACCGTGCGCTGATCACGTCCGCAGGTGCTCCAGGACCGTCTCGGCGAACTCGGCGGCGAGCGGGCTCAGGGCGTCCCAACGGCGCGCGGCCCAGCCGGCGGTGAGCGGCGGCAGATCGGGGATCGGCACCAGCCGCACGTCCCCCGACCCGGTTCCCCACCCGGGCAGCGCGGGCAGGATCGCCTGGCCGAGGTCCAGCTCGGCCAGCAGGAGCGCGGTGTCCCAGTCGGCGACGCTCGTCGTGGACGTGAGGCGCACGCCGTGGCGTTCCAGATGCGTCTCCAGGTGGGAGCGGGACGTCGAGTGCGCGGGCAGTTCGATGCAGCGGATCCCGGCCAGTTCCTCCAGCGCGACCGACGCCCTCGCGGCGAGCGGATCGCCGGCGTGGACGGCGAGCATCCACGGCAGATCCCGCGACGCCCGCTGCTCCACGCCCTCCAGCGGCGGCCCGATCGTCACCCACGCGAGATCGGCCGTGTGCGAGCGGACCGCCTCCAGGCAGCGGCGGCTCGACCCGGCTGTCTCGAACTGGAGCGCGGCCTCGGGGTGCCGGGCCCGGAACGCCGCGACCCCCGCCGCCATGAAGTGCCGCACGGTCGTCGCCCCGGTCGCGACGCGGACCGTGCCCCCCACCCCGCGGCGCAGGTCGTCGAGATGCCGCAGCGCGGCGTCCAGCCCCGCGATCCCCTCCGCCGCGGCCGCGTGCAGGATGCGCCCCGCACGGGTCGGCACCACGCCCCGCGGCCGCCGCTCCAGCAGCACGAGCCCGGTCTCGCGCTCGAGCCGCTTGACGTGCTGGCTGACGGCCGACTGGCTGCACGACAGGTCCCGCGCCACCGCGCTCAGGTTCCCCGCCGCGCAGACGGCCACGAACACGCGTAGGTCGTCCAGCGTCACGGATCCAAGCTAGACCTGGGAGGCCACCAAGAAAACCCGAGAATTGACTTGGAACGGGCCCTCGGCAGACGATCTCTGCGAGGGCGCAGGATCCGGCGACCCCGTCATGGCGGCGACCCGCCCTGGAGCCTCAGAGGACAGGGCGGGCGCCGACCGGCTGGCAGCGCGGGCACCAGAAGGTCACCCGCACCGCGCCGGGAGGCCCCTGCTCCCCTCGCTCGATCAGGGAGCCGCACCTCCGGCAGGGGCGTCCTGCCCGCCCGTACACCCAGTGCTCCCGCCCGCGCCCCAGCTCACCGGTCGTGATGTGGCCGTGCCGCTCCTTGTTGGCCTCCAGCAGCCGTTGAGAGAGCCGCACGAGGCCCGGAATGTCGGGAACGTTCCCGACGGCGGTCCACGGGTTCACGCCCCGCAGGAACAGGACCTCGGCCTTGTAGACGTTGCCGATCCCGGCGACCCTCGTCTGGTCGAGCAGCGCCTCGCCGATCGCCCGCTCCGGCTCCTGCTCCAGTCGCGCGACGGCCTCGGCCGCCAGCTCCGGCCCCCACCCGGGGTCGAGGAGGTCGGGCCCAAGATGCCCGACCGCCGCGTCCTCCTCCTCGGTGCGCAGCAGCTCGACCAGCCCCAGCGAGGATCCGACCGCCTGCCACTCGGCGTTCGCCAGCACCAGCCGCACCCGGTGGTCGCGCGGGGGCGGCCCGGCCTTGCGGATCTGCCAGCGCCCCTCCATCAGCAGGTGCGTGTGGACGGTCAGCCCGCCCTCCACCCGCACCAGGAGGTGCTTGCCGCGCGAGACCGCGTCCAGGACGGTCCGCCCGCGCAGGTCGGCCGTCGCGTACCGGGGCACGCGGAAGTCCGAGCGCGTCAGGACCCGCCCCTTCAACGCCTCACGCAGGCGCCGGGCGGTCAGCCAGACGACGTCGCCTTCGGGCATCTCAGATCAGGGAGGGGCTCTCCCAGGCGGACGGGTCCTCGGTCAGCTTCCGGACGGGCGCCGGCAGCTCCCCGGCGGCGATGTGCGCGAGCGTGACCTGCTCCAGGATCGCCCGCTCGCTGGCGCGCAGCGCGATCCACACCTCCTGCAGGGACCGCGCGGGCCCCTCGTACCCCACGTGCTCGGGCCGCTCGCCCCGCACGCCGAGCAGCGGCCCGTCGATGGCGCGGATGATGTCGGCCAGCGAGATCCGCTCGGCCGGACGCGCCAGCCAGTAGCCGCCCTCGGGCCCCCGCTGGCTCCGGACGAGACCGGACCGGCGCAGCTGTCCGAGGATGTTCTCCAGGAATTTGGGCGGAATCTGCTGGGCCTCCGCGAGCTGCACCGCGGTCACCGGATGACTCCCGGCGACCGCCAGCTCGGCGGCGGCACGCAACGCGTAGTCGACCCGGGCGGACAATCGCATACGTCCATTATCCCTTGCCGATCGGACCACTCGGGTAAGGGTTCCCGTGAACACGGCGCGCCCGCCGGAACCGGGCTCCCTGTCCGGCGGACGCGCCGTGGGCGATCAGCACAACCCCAGGAACTCCGCGGCGGCCTGGGCGTTGGCTGTGGCGGCGCCGTAGGTGGCCAGGTAGGTCGCGGAGGCCGGGCGCCAGACGGGGAGGCCCATCTCCACGACGACGGTGTCGGGGCGGGCGGCCAGGAGGGCCGTGGTCAGGGCGCGCTGGCCGGCGTGGCGGTGCGCGTCCCGCAGGACGACGACGAGCCCGCGGTCCTTGGCACGGTCCAAGACACCCTCCGCCGTCCCGTCCGCGCCGCCGGCCCGGACGGCGTCGGGCGCCCACGGGTGCAGGCCCCAGGGGGTCGGGCCGACCGCGATGTTGCCGGTCGACTCGGTCTCCACGACCAGGGGCGCCCCGTTCCAGGCGGGCGGCGCGCCGGTCAGGCGGAGGGCGCGGCGGGCGGCCTCCAGGCCGGCGGACCGGTCGACGACGGCGGGGCTGCGCCCGGCCAGCCACTCCCGGAGCAGGCGGGTGCGCTCGGCCGCGGCCGCCAGCCTGGCGAGGGGGAGGCGCCCCGTCCGGACGGCCTCGTCGATCGCCGCGAGGGTGGCCTCCACGGTCTCGGCGTGCTCCTTCGGGCCGAGGCACAGCAGGTCGGCGCCCGCGATGAGGGCCCGCACGGACGCCTCCGGTATGCCGATCGCGCCGCTCGCGCCCTCCATGTCGAGCGCGTCGGTGACGATCACGCCCTCGTAGCCGAGCCGCTCGCGGAGCAGACCGCTGATCGCCTCCTGGGAGAGGGTGGCGGGCGCCCCGCGGGTGATGGACGGCAGGTTGAGGTGCCCGGTCATCACCGCCCGGGTGCCGGCCGCGATCGCGGCCCGGAACGGGACCAGCTCGCGCCGGTCCAGCAGGTCCAGGTCGGCGTCGACCAGGGGGACCGAGAGGTGGGAGTCCTCCACGGTCGCGCCGTGGCCGGGGAAGTGCTTCGCGCAGGCGGCGACGCCCGCCTCCTGCGTGCCGGTGACGGCGGCGGCGGCGTGCCGCGCGACGAGCGCGGGGTCGGAGCCGAACGAGCGGGTGCCGATCACCGGGTTGTCGTCGGCGGTGTTGACGTCGACCGACGGCGCGAAGTTGAAGTTGACGCCCACCTCGGCGAGCTCGGCCCCGAGCGAGCGGTAGATGCGGCGGGTCAGCTCCGGGTCGTCCACGGCGCCGAGCGCGGCGTTGCCCGGGTAGGGGCTGCCGGTCGCGTGGCCGCCGAGCCGGGTGACGTCGCCGCCCTCCTCGTCGATCGTGACGAACGGGTCGCCGGCCTTGCGCATCTGCGCGGTGAGCGCGGCCAGCGACTCCGGGCTCGGGACGTTGCCGGTGAGCGCGAACAGCGTGACGCCGCCGAGTCCCGCCTCCAGCTCGTCCAGCAGCCAGCGCGGCGCGGTCGCGCCGGGGAACGACGGCAGCAGCGTGCCGCGGGCGAGCCGGGCGATCTCCGCCGTGGTCGCGATGTCGTCGGTCGTCACCCCTTCACCGCCCCGGCGGTGAGGCCGGACACCATGCGGCGCTGGACGACGAGGAAGAAGGCGATGACGGGAATGGTGAGCAGCGTGGACGCTGCCATGATGGGCCCCCAGGCGTTGCCGCTGCGGCCGAAGAAGAACTGCAGCATGATCGGCAGGGTGTACTTGGTCTGGTCGTCCAGGAACGTGAACGCGAAGATGAACTCGTTCCAGGCGGTGATGAAGGAGAAGATGCTGGTCGCCACCAGGCCGGGGGCGACGAGCGGGAGCAGGACCCGGAAGAACGTCCGGACGGGTCCGGCGCCGTCGATGGCGGCGGCCTCCTCCAGTTCGCGCGGCACCGCGGCGACGAAGCCGCGCAGCATCCAGATCGCGAACGGCACGGCGAAGCCGATGTAGACGATGACGAGGCCGGCCAGGCTGTTCAGCAGGTCCAGCTGCTTCAGGTCGAGGAACAGGGGGATGACCAGCGCCTCGCACGGGACCATCTGGACCACCAGCAGCATGATCAGGAACGTCGTGCGGAAGCGGAACCGGAAGCGGGCGACGGCGATGGCGGCCATCAGCGACAGCAGCCCCGACGCCAGGACGGTGACGAGCGCCAGGATCGCGCTGTTGCGGAAGTACTCCCAGAAGGAGACCTCGGCGATGCCGCCGTTCAGGACCAGGTCGAAGTGCTCGAGCGTCGGATGGGACGGCAGCGGCCTCGGCGTCGTGCTGAAGATCTCGGTGTTGGGCTTGAAGGCGGTGGAGGCCATCCAGAAGACGGGGAACACCGCGATCACGAAGACGAGCAGCCCCGTCCCGTTCAGCAGCACCTTGCGGGCCACGCGCCTCATCGAGCGAGGGCGGGGAGCGGCCGGGCGCCGCTCGGACTCTCGGCTCATCGGGTCTCCCCCTGACGGACCATGACCCGCACGTAGAGGGCCGTGACGACGAGCAGGATGAGCGTCAGCACGAGCGCGATCGCCGAGCCCATGCCGAGCTTCGGGTTCAGCGAGCCGAACGCCTCGGAGTAGCCGTACAGCGAGAGGTTGAACGCGTCGCGGTTGGCCATCCCGGCCATGATGAACAGCTGCGTGAAGACCTTGAAGTCCCAGATGATCGACATGACGATCAGCACGAGGAAGATCGGCTTGAGCATCGGGTAGGTGAGGCTCCAGAACGTCCGCCACGGGCCCGACCCGTCCACGCGGGCCGCCTCGTACAGCTCGCCCGGGACGCTCTTCAGCCCGGCCAGCACGGACACCGCGACGAACGGGCACGCCTGCCAGACGACGCACACGGTGAGGACGGTGTAGGTGGACAGCGGCGTGGCGAACCAGTTGTAGTCGCTCCACCCGCTGCCGACCAGGAAGTCCGGCAGCAGGTCCAGGCACCAGTTGACGAGGCCGCCGGTGGTGCCGAACAGCCAGCTGAAGATGATCGCGGCGGTGACCGGCGGGGTCGCCCAGGCGACCATCACACCGCCCGCGACGAAGCCCGACATCCGCTTGCCGAGCCTGTGGAGCAGCAGGCCCACCAGCGTGCCGACGACCAGGGTGAGGGACACCGCGACGGCGGCGAACAGCACGGTGTGCCGGAGGGTCTGCCAGAAGAACGGGTCGTTGAAGATCTTGTCGAAGTTCTCGGTCCCCACCGACTCGGCCGGCTCGCCGCGCAGCTGGCGGTTGCCGACCTTCTGGAACGACATGACCCCGATCTGGATCATGGGCCAGAACATCAGGACGGCGATCACGACCACGGTGGGCGCGATCAGCAGGTAGGGCCCGAAGCGGGGCCTGCGGCGGGGGCGCGCCTGGCCGGGCGTTCTCCGGCCAGGCGCTCTCCGCACCGCGGGAGCGGTGTCGAGCATGGACGTTCCGATCAGCCGGGTCCTACGGGTTCAGCAGGGTGTTGGCCTGCTCGTTCGCCTTCTTCATCTCCTCCTCGGCGGACTTGCCCTGCATGATCGCCTTGACCGCGTTCGGCAGCACCTTCTTGGCCTGCTCGAACTCGCCCCAGCCCGCGCTGATCGGCGGGAACTTGGTGTTGCCGGCGATCGAGGTGAAGACCTCCAGCTTGGGGTCGGAGAACTTCACGTCCGACCGCATGGAGGAGAAGCCGCTGTAGTCCGCCCAGCCCTTGGCGTTCTTGGCGTTGTTCAGGACCGTGATGTAGTCGAAGGCCGCGTCCTTGGCCTTGCTGTCGTTCCACACCGCGAGGTCGGAGCCGCCCGCCATGACCGGGGCGTTGCCGCCGGTCTTGCTCGGGATCGGGAAGACGCCCCACTTGTCGGCGTTCTTCTCGGAGATCTTCTTCATCTCCTTGAGCGCCCAGCTGCCGTCGACGTACATGCCGAGCTTGCCGAGCGCGAAGTCGCGCTGCGGGCCCTCCAGCTCGTTCTTGCCGACGTACTTCTCCGGCGCGACCTTCTCGGTGGTGACGAGGCCCGCGTAGTACTTGACCGCCTCGACCGCCTGCGGCTGGTCGAGCTGCCCCTTGAAGCCGCCCTTGCCGTCGTCGACGGCGACCTCGCCGCCGTTGCCCCAGACGAAGCTGAGCAGCGCGTTGGTCTGGTCGCTCGGGATGCCGATGCCGGGGACCTTCTTGGAGTCCTGCACCTTCTTCGCCGCGGCGGTCAGGTCCGCCCACGTCTTCGGCGGCTGGATGCCGAGCTCGGAGAACCAGTCCGTCCGGTACCAGACGCCGCGGACGCCCCCGTACCACGGCACGGCGTAGGTCTTGCCGTCCGCGGTGTCGTTCTCGAGCGCGGTCTTGTTCAGCGTCTTGCCGTCCGCCCAGCCCTTGAACCGGTCGGTGATGTCGGCCAGGCTGCCCTGCTCGATGTGGGACTGGACGTCGGTGTTGCCGAGCTCGGTGACGTCGGGCCCCTCGCCTCCGGCGGCCGCCTTCTGGAACGTGGTGGCGACCTGCGGCCACGGCACGTACTTGATCTGGACGTCGGTGTTCGGGTGCTTCTGCTTGAACTCGGCCTCGACGCCGTCGAGGAACTTGGTCTGCTCGGGCGTGCCGTCGCCCATCATCCAGACCTTGAGCTGCGCCGGGTCCTTGCCCCCGCCCGCGTCGCCGTCCTTGCTGTCGCCGCCGCAGGCCGTGGCGGCCAGGGCGATCGCGGCCGTCGCGGCCGCAACCTTGATGAACTTCACTGGGGATCCTTTCCGGCATCGCCTCGCGCGGCCTTGTGGCCTGCGGTGCGGGTGGAGACGGCACGGACCCTTTAGGGTCCCAGCCATGCCCACCTCGCGTTCGCATCGCTCGCGGGCGCCCTGCTCGCCAGTCCGCGCTCTGCGCGCGCCCCCGGCCCGGGGTACCGGGCCGGTCGGCGCTTGGGCGTAAACTAACAAGAAACTTTCCTAAACAAAACTGCTCGTTAGCGGATTGAGACATCAGGGGTGCGAGGATGGCAAGACGCCCGGGAACGCCGAGGCTGCTGCGTGAGCTGAACGACCGCGCGGCGCTGGACCTGCTCGTGGAGCAGGGCCCGCTGACCCGCGCCCAGATCGGCGAGCACACCGGGTTGTCGAAGGTGACCGCGTCCCAGCTGCTGTCCCGCCTGGAGGAGCGCGGGCTCGTCTCGGTCGTGGGGGAGCAGGCCGGGGGGCGGGGCCCGAACGCCGCGCTCTACGCGGTCGTCCCGTCCAGCGCGTACGTCGCGGGCCTCGAGGTGGGGCCGGACGGGGTCACGGCGGGCGTCGCCGACATCACCGGGCACATCGTCGCCCAGGTCACCGTCGACCCGAACGGCGCCGACGACCCGGTGAAGACGGTGCACAGCGCCGTCGTCAAGGCGTGCCGCTCGGCCAAGGTCGCGGTGTCGAGGCTGAGCGCGTTCGTCATCGGGACGCCCGGCGTGGTCGACCCGCGCTCGGGCGACGTCCAGTTCTCCTTCGACCTGCCCGCCTGGCACGAGGGCGTCCTCGCCGCGCTGCGCACCGACCTGCGCCGCCCGGTGACGATCGAGAACGACGTGAACCTCGCCGCCATCGCCGAGCGCGCCTACGGGGCCGCGCGCGAGGCCGACGACTTCGCGCTCATGTGGTTCGACCGCGGCATGGGCCTGTCGGTGATGCTGGGCGGGCGGCTGCACCGCGGCCGGTGGGGCGGCGCGGGGGAGATCGGCTACCTGCCCGTGCCCGGGGCGCCGCTGCCGGTCGGCTCGGCCCGGCGCGCCGCGCGGGACGAGGGCGTCACCGAGTCGAGGAGCTGGGGGATCCCGACCCTCGCCGGCGGCTACGGGGCCCTCGTGGGCGCGGACGCGGTCCGCGCGCTCGCCCACGAGCACGGCATCGCCGAGCCCACCGCCGTGGACTGCGTCCGCGCGGCCGCCGCCGACGAGGACCGCGGCGGGGCGTTCCTCGACGAGCTCGCCGACCGCATCTCCTACGGCGTGACCTCGGTCAACATCGTCCTGGACCCCGGCCTCGTGGTGCTGTCGGGGAGCCTCGGCCGGGCCGGCGGATGGCCGCTGGCCACCCGCATCGAGGAGATCGTCGGCCGGATCAGCCCCACCCGCCCCGCCGTCGCCGTCACCGGCGTCACGGGCGACCCCGTCCTGCGCGGCGCGCTGCACGCGGCGCTGGAGCAGGCCCGCGACGACGTCTTCTCGGCCGCGGGGGCATCGTAGGAGGCGCGCGTCCGCGAGATCGGGGAGCGCCCCCGCCCCGGCGGGCGGAGGCGCTCCCCGATCGCGTTTTGGACCGTTCCTACTTGGCGGGCGCCGCCGCGACGACGGCCTCCTTGTGGCGCCGAGGGTCGTTCAGCGCGCGGTCGATGACGGTCTGGCTGATGATCTGGCGCTTGCGCCGGAGCGCGGCGGCCTTGCGTGCCGTAGGTGTCATGCCGAAACCCCGTTCCGCGGTGGCGCTGTCCCCTTGGCCACCGCAAACCCCGTGATGTGCCCATGGTCTCAAACGAAAGGGCCGGGGGGTATCCGCCCGAGGAATGAATTCGAGGTCAGACCTCCAGCGGAGGACCACCCTGGACACCTCGGGGGCCGCCGCGCTGAGATCATGGGAACGCCGTCTTCCGACCGCCCGTTTGGGGGAACCGTGAGCGACGAACCGAGGGGACGCCATGGCGCTGCGTGACCGGCTGCGGCGCCTCGTCCAGAAGCCGGGGAGCGTCGACCTGGCGCCGCTGCGCGCCCTGGCCGACGAGGCGGGCGGGCGCGAGTCCCGCGTCCGGGAGCTCTCCGACGCGGAGCTGACCGCCGCCGCGTCCGCGCTCCGCGAGAAGGAGGATCTCGCGGAGCTGTGCGCGCTCGGCAGGGAGGCCGCCCGCCGGACCCTCGGCGAACGACCCTTCGACGTGCAGCTCGTCGGGACGCTCGCGCTGCTGTCGGGGCACGTCGCGGAGATGGCCACGGGCGAGGGCAAGACCCTGTCCGGCGCCCTGGCGGCGGCCGGGTACGCGCTGCGCGGGAACCGGGTCCACGTGATGTCGGTCAACGACTACCTGGCGCGGCGCGACGCCGAGTGGATGGGCCCGCTGTACGCGATGCTGGGGGTCACCGTCGGCTGGGTCGGCCAGGCGTCCACGCCCGACGAGCGGCGCGAGGCGTACGGGGCGGACGTGACGTACGCGCCGGTCAGCGAGGTCGGGTTCGACCTCCTGCGGGACCGGCTCGCCACGAGCACCGCCGACCTCGTGCTGCCCGAGCCGTCCGTCGCCCTGATCGACGAGGCCGACTCCGTGCTGGTGGACGAGGCCATGGTGCCGCTCGTGCTCGCGGGCGCCGCCGACTCGGGCGAGGCCGACCCCCGGCACGCCGAACTCGTCCGGCGGCTGCGCCCCGGGCTGCACTACTCGACCGACGACGAGGCCCGCAACGTGCAGCTCACGGCCGCCGGGGCCCGCGAGGTGGAGCGCGTCCTCGGGCTCGACCTCTACGCGCCGGAGAACCTCGCCGCGCTCACCGCGGTGAACGTGGCACTGCACGCGGAGGTCCTGCTCCAGCGCGACGTGGACTACATCGTCCGGGACGGCGCGGTGAAGCTGATCAGCGAGTCCCGGGGCCGGGTCGCCCTGCTGCAGCGCTGGCCGGACGGCCTCCAGGCGGCGGTCGAGGCGAAGGAGGCGCTGGACGCCTCCCCGAGCGGGGAGATCCTCGACTCGATCACCGTGCAGGAGCTGATCGGCCGCTACCCCGTGCGGTGCGGCATGACGGGCACGGCGATGGCCGTCGCCGGGCAGCTGACCGAGTTCTACTCGCTGCAGATCGCGGTCGTCCCGCCGAACCGGCCGTGCGTCCGCGTCGACGAGCCCGACCGCCTCTACGCGACCGCCGCCGACAAGGAGGTCGCGATCGTCGAGGAGATCGCCGCCGCGCACGCCGGGGGCCGCCCGGTGCTGGTCGGGACCGGCGACGTCGCCGAGTCCGAACGGCTCGCCCGCCGCCTCGCCCGCGCCGGGCTTGACCGGGTCGTCCTCAACGCCAAGAACGACGCCGAAGAGGCGGCGATCATCGCGGAGGCGGGCGCGTACGGCGCGATCACCGTCTCGACGCAGATGGCGGGGCGGGGCACCGACATCCGGCTCGGCGGCAGCCCCTCGCCGACCGCCCCCGGGACGGCCCCGGCCGAGCAGGACGGGAGCGACCACGACCGGGTCGCCCGGGCCGGCGGCCTGCTGGTCATCGGGACCGGCCGCTACCACAGCAGCCGCCTGGACGACCAGCTCAGGGGCCGTGCGGGCCGGCAGGGCGACCCCGGCGGATCGGTGTTCTTCACCAGCCTCCAGGACGACCTCGTCACCCGGTACGCGCCGGACGAGGAGTCCAAGGCGTCCGCCGGAGACGACGGGCTCATCACCGACAAGGGCGCGCACTGGATCGTGGGCCACGCCCAGCGCGTCGCGGAGGGCGTCGACCTGGAGCTGCACCGCAACACGTGGCGGTACAACCAGCTGATCGGGCTCCAGCGGCGGGAGGTGCTCGCCGAGCGCGACGCCGTCCTGCGCGGCGACGCCGCCGACCGGGCCATGGCCGCCGAGGCCCCCGGGCGGCACGCCGAGCTCACCGGCGTCGCGGGCGCCGACGCGGTCGCGGCCGCGGCGCGGCAGATCGTCCTGTACCAGCTGGACCGCTGCTGGGCCGAGCACCTGGCCTTCCTCGCCGACCTGCGCGAGGGCATCCATCTGCGCTCGCTCGGCCGGGGCCTGGACCCACTGGTCGAGTTCAACCGGGAGGCCGTCCCGGCGGGCAAGCGGCTCCTCGCCGACGCGCGGAGGCGGTCGGTGGCCGCCTTCGAGGCCCTCACGGCGTCCGCCGAGGACGGTATCGACCTCGACTCCGCTGGGCTGAAGCGCCCCTCGGCGACGTGGACCTACCTCGTCCACGACAACCCGTTCGGGTCCCTGGACGAGCGGGCCCTGCGCGGGTTGATCAATATGTTCAGGGGGCGCCGGCGCTGAGCCGCCGGGGGACGATCGCCTCGGCGGCGGAGCGCGCGGCGGCCGCGGCGTCGCGGATGCCCGCGACGCTGAACGCGACCACGGCGCCCTCGTGCAGGATGAGCAGCTGGTCGGCCAGGACCCCGTCGCCGGCCAGGTCCGCGTAGAGGCCGCGCACCCAGGCCTTCTGCTCGGCGGCGACCCCGTGGACCGGGTGGGACGGGTCGGGCAGCTCGGCGCAGGCGTTCACCATCGAGCAGCCGCGCCCGCACTCGGTGGCCAGCCACTCGCCGAGGGCGTCGAACGTGGCGAGGACCCGCTCGCGGGGGCCGACCGCCCCGGCTATCCGCTCGGTCGTGTAGGCGCGCCACCGCTCGTCGCGGGTGCGCAGGTAGGCGAGGATCAGCGCGTCCTTGGAGCCGAACCGGTCATAGACGGTCTTCTTCGTCACGCCCGCCTCTGCCGCGATCAGCTCCATGCCTACCGAGCCGATGCCGCGCTCGTAGAACAGCTCGCTCGCGACCTGGAGCACTCGCCGGGCCGCCGGGGTGAGCGGCCGGTCCTGCACGGGCATCGCGGCTCCTTCGAAGGGGTGACTTCAAGTATACATACCGGTATGGCTACGGTGTAGGTATACCGGTATGTATACCTGAGGAGGATCCGTGGATCAGCGCCGATCGGACGTCCTGCTGGGCGCCGCGTTCGTCGTCATGTGGAGCTCCGGGTTCATCGCGGCCGAGCTCGGCGCCCGGTCAGCGCCCGCGAGCGCGCTGCTGGCCTGGCGGTTCATCATCGGCGGCGGCGCGCTCGGGGCATGGCTGCTGTGGCGCCGGCGCCGGATCCCGCCCCGGGACCTGGCCCTGCACGCCCTCATCGGGATGCTGAGCCAGGTCGGTTACCTCTCCGGCGTGTTCCTCGCCGCCGAGTACGGCGTCGCCGCGGGGATCAACAGCCTCGTGACGGCGTTGCAGCCGCTCGTCGCGGTCGCGCTCGCCGGGCCCGTGCTCGGCGAGCGCGTCGGCCGCCGCCGGTTCGCCGGGTTCACCGCGGGACTCGGCGGCGTCGCCCTCGTCGTCGGTGGCGACCTCGGCGGCGGCGCCCCGGCCTGGGCGTACGCGCTGCCGTTCGCCGCGATGCTCTCCCTCGTCTGCGCCACCCTCGTCGAACGGCGCGTCCGGCCCTCGCTCGGGCTCCCGGAGGCCCTGGCCGTCCAGGCGCTCGTGAGCGCGGTGGTCTTCTCGGGCTTCGCCGGTGCGGCCGGGTCCCTGCTCCCGCCGACCGGCCCCGTGTTCTGGACGGCCATCGCCATCTCCGTCCTGCCTGCGATGCTCGGCGGGTACGGGCTGTACTGGGTCAACGTCCGGCGGACGGGCATCGCCCGCGTCTCCGCGCTGCTCTACCTCACCCCGCCCACGACGATGCTGCTGGGCTGGCTGATGTTCGGCACCACGCTCACCCTGCCGTCGCTGCTCGGCGTGCTGGTGTGCGCCGTCGCCGTGACGGTGGCCCTCCGGGACCCGGAAGGTCAGGAGCGCAGCCGCAGCCCGCGCGGAGTGGGATGGAACCCCGCCGACTCCAGGGCGGCCGCGAGCGGGGAGTCGCCGATCGCCTCGCCGTCCGCGCGTTCCACGGTCAGCTTGCCGAGCGCCCCCTCGCGGACCGCGAGGGCGAGCGCGTCCACGGCCGGTTGCAGGACGCGCGAGTCGTCGTCCCAGGTCAGGAGCGTCCGGCCGCCGCGTTCGACGTAGAGGGCCAGGCGGCCTTCGACGAGGACGACGAGGGCGCCCGCCTTGCGGCCGGGCTTGTGACCGCTGGCGACCTCGTCGTCGCGCTCCGGCCACGGCAGGGCCGCGCCGTACGGGTTGGCGGGGTCGGCCGCCGCCAGGACGAGCGCGCGGACCTCGGGCTTGGAGGGCGTCTCCCAGAGGGCGGAGATGTCGTCCGGTGCGGCGGCCGCCGCCGGGCGGAGCGCGCGGAGCCGGTCGACGGCCCCCGGCAGCGCGAACTGGGCGGCCCCCAGGCCCTCGACGAAGTACCCCCGCCGGCAGCGGCCCGTCTCCTCGAAGGCGCGCAGGACCGGGTACACGGCGGAGAAGCCGCCGGGGGTGCGTTCGGCCGCTACGGCACCGCGTATGACGATGCCGTACCGCTCCAGGAGCGCTTCGGCGAGGGCGTGCGAGCGCAGAGTCGCGGTGGGCTCGCGCTCGGGGAGCGGCCACCAGCGTCCCGCGACGGTGGGCGGACCCGTCCGGGACGGCAGGACGGGACGCCCGCGGCGCGTCGTGCGGGAACGGTGCGTCGGGCGGCCGGAGCCGAGCGCGGAGCGCAGCGGTGCCAGCGTGTCGTTGGTGAGGTGACCGGACCAGACGAGATCCCACACGGCGGTGACGAGGTCGGCGTCGCTCGCGGTGACCTGCTTGTTCACGCGGTCGGACAGCGTGCGGAAGAACAGCGCGCCCCCGTCGCCGAGCGCGTCCAGGACGGCCTCGTGCGCGGGGGTGAGCGTGATCTCGGCCGGTTGCGGCATGAGCAGGGGTGCCGTGTCGGCCAGGTACAGCGCCACCCAGCCGTCGCCACCCGGCAGACCGCCCTGGCCCGCCCACACGACCTCGCCCGCGGAGGTCAGCTCGTCGAGCATGGCGGGGGTGTAGCCGGGCACCCGCGACGGCAGGACCAGCGACTCCAGCGCGGACGCGGGCACGGCCGCGCCCTGCAGCTGCTCGACCGCCTGCACGAGCGCGTCGATGCCCCGCAGCCGCGATCCCCCCGAGATGCCGTGCCAGGCGGGGAGGAACCGGCCGAGCGACTCCGGCGGGGACGGCTCGACCTCGGCGCGCAGGCGCGCCAGAGAGCGGCGCCGCAGCATGCGCAGCACGCCGGTGTCGCACCATTCGGTCGTCAGCGGACCCGCCACGGACCCGACCGGCAGGAACTCGCCCTCGACGACCCGCCCCGCGCCCGACAACCGCCGCAGGGTCTCGGCGACCACGGCGACGCCGAGCCCGAAGCGGGCGGCGGCGTCGGCCGCCCGGAAGGGCCCGTGCGTGCGCGCGTACCGGGAGACCAGGTCGCCGAGCGGGTCGTCGACCGGTTCGAGGAACGCCTCGGGGACCCCCACCGGCAGCGGCGCGCCGAGCGCGTCCCGCAGCCGCCCGGCGTCCTCGATCGCGGCCCAGCGCTCCTGCCCGGCGATCCGCACCCGGATGGCCCGCCGCGTCGCCTCCAGCTCCGCCAACCACCGCGAAACCTGGACGAGCACCCCGTCCGGGACACCCCCGCCCACCGCCGCGGCGCCAGCCTCCCCCACACGGGCCTCTTCCGAGGCGACGGTCTCCGCCCCGGCCGGGGCCGGACCGGCCGTCTCCGCCTTGGCTGCCGCGTCCGGTGGGGCGCCGGCCCCCGCGGGGAGGGTGCGTTCGACAGCCTCGGCCGTGGTGAGCGGGCCGAGGGCGCGCAGGAGGTCGGCGACGCCCTCCATGTCGCGGGCGCGGCGGTCGGCGGCGAGCCGCTGGAGCTCGCGCTCGGTCTCGGCGACGGCGTCGGGGTCGAGCAGCTCTCGCAGGTCGGCCTGGCCGAGCAGCTCCGCGAGGAGCGCCGAGTCGAGTGCGAGGGCCTGCGCGCGGCGCTCCGCCAGGGGCGAATCACCCTCGTACATGAACGCGCCGACGTAGTGGAACAGCAGGGAGCGCGCGTAGGGGGACGGCTCGGAGGTCTCCACCTCCACCATGCGGACCTTGCGGCCCGACATGTCGCGCATGAGCTGCACCAGGCCGGGGACGTCGAACACGTCCTGCAGGCACTCGCGCATGGTCTCCAGCACGATCGGGAACGACGGGTACTTGCTCGCCACGGCCAGGAGCTGCGCGGCGCGCTGGCGCTGCTGCCAGAGGGGCATGCGCTTGTCGGGGCGGCGGCGGGGGAGCAGCAGCGACCGCGCCGCGCACTCGCGGAACCGGGCGGCGAACAGCGCCGAGCCGCCGAGCTCGTCGACGACGATGCGCTCGATGTCGTCGGCGTCGAAGACGGCCAGGTCGAGGCCGGGAGGCTCGTCCATGTCCGGGATGCGGATGACGATGCCGTCGTCGGCGTGCATGGCCTGCGCGTCGACCCCGTACCGCTCGCGCAGGCGCCCGGCTATGGCGAGCGCCCAGGGCGCGTGCACGCGCGCGCCCAGTGGGGAGTGGACGACCATGCGCCAGTCGCCGAGCTCGTCGCGGAAGCGTTCGACGACCATTGTGCGGTCGTCGGGCACGTGGCCGGTGGCCTCGCGCTGCTCGTTCAGGTAGGAGACGAGGTTGGCGGAGGCCCAGCCGTCCAGGCCGGAGGCGGCGACGCGACCCTGCGCCTCCTCCGGGGAAAGCCCGAGCAGCTCCCGGGTGAACGACCCGAGCGCGCGGCCCAGTTCGGCGGGACGCCCCAGCGTGTCGCCGTGCCAGAACGGCAACTTGCCGGGCTGGCCCGGGGCAGGGGAGACGAGCACCCGGTCGGGGGTGATGTCCTCGATCCGCCAGGAGCTCGCCCCGAGGACGAACACGTCCCCCACGCGCGACTCGTACACCATCTCCTCGTCGAGCTCGCCGACGCGCGACGCCTTCTCGCCGACGAGGAACACTCCGAACAGGCCGCGGTCGGGGATCGTCCCGCCGCTGGTCACGGCGAGCCGCTGGGCGCCGGGACGGTCGCGCAGGACGCCGGTCACGCGGTCCCAGACGAGGCGGGGGCGCAGCTCGCCGAACTCGTCGCTGGGGTAGCGCCCGGCGAGCATGTCGAGGGACGCCTCCAGCGCCGAGCGGGGGAGCGTGGCGTAGGGGGCGGCGCGCTTGACGAGGGTCTCGAGGTCGTCGACCGTCCACTCGTCCATGGAGACCATCGCGACGATCTGCTGGGCGAGGACGTCGAGGGGGTTGCGCGGGTACCGCAGCTCCTCGATCTCGCCGCCGCGCATGCGCTCGGCCACCACGGCCGTCTGGACGAGGTCGCCCCGGTACTTGGGGAAGATGACGCCCTTGGACACGGCGCCCACCTGGTGGCCGGCCCGCCCGACCCGCTGGAGCCCGTTGGCCACCGAAGGCGGCGACTCCACCTGGACGACGAGGTCCACCGCGCCCATGTCGATGCCCAGTTCCAGGCTGGACGTCGCCACGACCGCGGGGAGGCGGCCCTCCTTCAGGGCGTTCTCGATGCCCGCCCGCTCCTCCTTGGAGACGGAGCCGTGGTGCGCTCTGGCGATCTCTGTGGGCGCCCCCTTGGCGGCACCCGCCTGGGCCATCGTCTCCGCGGGGGAGTGGCCCTCCGGCAGGGGTTCGCCCATGGCACGTTCGTAGGCGAGCTCGTTCAGCCGCCCGCACAGCCGCTCGGCCAGGCGTCGGGAGTTGGCGAACACCAGCGTCGAGCGATGCGCCTGGATCAGGTCGAGCAGGCGGTCTTCCACGTGGGGCCAGATGCTGCGCTGGCGCGGGTCGGCCGTGCCCGAGTCGTCGACGAACCGGCCCACCTCGCCCATGTCCTCCACGGGGACGACGATGTCGAGATCGAAGACCTTCTCCGAACGCGGCTGGACGACGGCGGCCGGCCGCGGCCCGCCCAGGAACGCCGCGACCTCGCCGGCGGGACGGACCGTCGCCGACAGGCCGATGCGCTGGGCGGGGCGTTCGAGGAGCGCGTCCAGCCGTTCGAGGGACAGCGCGAGGTGCGCGCCGCGCTTGGTGCCCGCCACGGCGTGCACCTCGTCGACGATGACGGTCTCCACCCCGCGCAGCGACTCGCGCGCCCGCGAGGTGAGGATCAGGAACAGCGACTCCGGCGTCGTGATCAGGATGTCGGGCGGCTTGACGGCCAGCCGGCGGCGCTCGTCGGCCGGGGTGTCGCCCGACCGCATTCCGACGCGGACGCCGGGTTCGGGCAGGCCGAGGCGGCGCGCCGCGTGGCGGATGCCGGTCAGCGGGGCGCGCAGGTTGCGCTCGACGTCGACGGCGAGGGCCTTCAGCGGCGACACGTACAGGACGCGGCAGCGGCGCAGCGCGTCTTCGGGGACGGGCTCGGTGGCGAGCCGGTCGAGGGACCAGAGGAACGCCGCGAGGGTCTTGCCTGACCCGGTCGGCGCCACGACGAGCGTGTTGTCGCCGCCGGCGATGGACTCCCAGGCCCCGGACTGGGCGGGGGTGGGCGCGGCGAACGCCCCGGTGAACCAGGCACGGGTCGCCGGGGAGAAGCGTTCGAGCACGTCACCGCCCATGGCGCCATACTGCCTCGCGCGTCGGACAGAATGCGCCCGCGTGGCGCGCGTCACAAAAACCCGAGCGAAGCGAGGCGGGGGTGTGGGGGTCGTCCCCCACAGGGGGCAGGTGCGAAGCGAGGCCGGGGGTGTGGGGGTCGTCCCCCACAGGGGGCTGGTGCGAAGCGAGGCCGGGGGTGTGGGGGTCGTTCCCTCCAGGGGGCAGGTGAGCGGAGCGAGGCGGGGGTATTGGGGGGCGTGCTGCCGCAGGAAGTATTGTAAGCAAGCGCTTGTGTGGGCAAGGTGGGGCAGGCCCATGTCCCGTATAGGGAGTCGCGATGTCTTACGTCCTTCTCGCCTTGGGCGTGCTGTTCGCCCTCACGGCCGTCAACGCCTACGCGCCGCGGCGCAGCCCGGTCCTGCTGGCGGGCAGCTTCTTCGTGGGCTGGCTCACGATCGAGTTGGCGCCGCACGTCCTGGTCGCCTGGGCCGCCGCCACGGCGCTCGTTGCGGGCTTCGGCGGGCTGGACGGCTGGGCGGGCTGGACCGGGCTCGTCCTGGCGGTCCTCGCCATGGCGGGAGTGGCGGCCACTCTCGCCGCGTCGCGCCGCACGGTCGTCACGCTGCGGGACAGCGGCGCGCCCCTCGACCTCGACCCGGAAGGCGCTCCGCGCTATCCCGTCGGGCACCTGATCGTTCCTCCGCTGTGCCTGATCCCGCGCAAGGGCGTGGAGGTCGAACGCAACATCGTGTACCGGCGGGAGGGCCGCCTGCGCCTGAAGCTGGACGTCTTCCGCCCCGCCGGCGAGGCCCCCGGCGGCGAAGGCGCGGACGGCGGGCTGCGTCCCGGGCTCATGCAGATCCACGGCGGCGCCTGGGTCATCGGCGACAAGCGGGAGCAGGGGCTGCCGCTGCTCAACCACATGGCCCTCCAGGGGTGGGTCGGCTTCAACGTCAACTACCGGCTCAGCCCCCGCGCCACCTGGCCGGAGCACCTGGTCGACCTGAAGCACTTCGTCGCCTGGTACAAGGAGCACGCCGAGGAGTACGGCGCCGATCCCGACTTCCTCTGCGTGACCGGTGGCTCCGCCGGTGGGCACCTCACCGCGATGGTGGCGCTGACCGCGAACGTCGCGGACTTCCAGCCGGGGTTCGAAGACGCAGACACCACCGTGCAGGGCGCGGTCCCGTTCTACGGCGTCTACGACTTCGTCGAGCCGGGACCCTGGCCCCGCGCCATGGGCGACACCCATCTCCTCGAACGCATGGTCGTCAAGAAGCCCTTCGCGGAGAACCGGGAGCTGTACGCCAAGGCCTCCCCGGTCACCTACATCCGCGAGGACGCGCCGCCCTTCTTCGTCGTCCACGGCAGCCGCGACTCGCTCATCCCGGTGGCGGAGGCCCGCCGGTTCGTCGAACGGCTGAGGGAGGTCTCCGACTCACCCGTCCTCTACGCCGAGATGAAGGGCGCCCAGCACGCCTTCGACGTCTTCCCCTCCTACCGGACGGCCCGGGTCATCGAGGGCGTCGAGCGTTACCTGACCGGCCTGCACCGCCAGTACCGCCAAGGCCGCGAGCCCGAGGTGCCCGGCGAGGTGACGCGGTCCTTGGGGGAGCCGTCCGTCGGATAGCGTGGGCCACGTGCGGCTCACAGTTTTCTGGGATCGGATGAACCAGCAGTTCGGCGAGCACTACGCCGAAAGCGTGGCCAAGGACTACGTCCTGGCCGAACTGGGCGGGCGCACCATCGAGCAGGCCCTCGCCGACGGAGAATCCGCCAAGAGGGTCTGGCGGGCGGTCGTCGCCACCTTCGACGTCCCCTCGACCCTGCACTAGGCCCCGCTACAGCGGGATGCGGTGCGGGACGAACGACGACGTGTCGTCGGTGATGAGCCCGGACGTCTCCCTGATGCCGATCCCGGCCGCTCCGTCATGGACCACCCAGGCGCCGAGCACGGGGTGCTCGCCGTCGAACTCGGGCAGCGCGCAGAACTCCTGGAAGACGTACCCCTCCGCGCCGTAGTCGCCCTGGGTGCGCTGCTCCGAACCGTCCGGCGTGACGATGCGCATGCTCGCCCCCTCCCGTCCGAGCAGCGGCTTCTGCACGTAGGAGGTGAGGTTCGACGGCGTGTTCAGGTAGGTGGGCAGCAGGTTCGGGTGACCCGGGAACAACTCCCAGAGCAGGACGAGCAGCGCCTTGTTGGACAGCACCATCTTCCAGATCGGCTCTATCCACGACGTGGGCGCGCCCGGGATGTCGCGCCCGAACGGCTCGGCGACGATCCACTCCCAGGGGTAGAGCTTGCAGAGCGTCCGGATCTCCCGCTCGTCGAGGTCGACGAACCGCCCGCGCGCGTCGTCCCAGCCGACGTCCTCCATGGCGATCGCCACCCCCGGCAGGCCCGCCTCCTCGGCGGTCTCCTGCATGTAGGCGATCGTCATGACCTCCTCGCCGGTCTCGTCACCGGTCGTCCAGGCGAAATGGACCGGCTCGCCGCCCGCGGTGGGCGCGATCTCCTTCCAGCGCGCCACGAACCGCTCGTGGATGGAGTTCCACTGGTCGTCCCCGGGATGAGTGTCCTGCAGCCAGTACCACTGGACGACGGAGCTCTCCACCAGAGCGGTCGGCGTATCGGCGTTGTACTCCAGGAGCTTGGCGGGGCCCCGGCCGTCGTAGCGCAGATCGAACCGCCCGTAGAGGTGCGGGTCGCCGCGCCGCCACGACTCCTCGATCAGGGGCGCCACCCAGTCCGGGATGCCGAGGACGTGGTAGCGGCCGGTGGAGACGACGTGCTCCACCACGTCCAGGCACATCCGGTGCAGTTCCTCGACGACGCCTTCCAGGGCCAGGACCTCGTCCATGTCGAAGACGTAGTGCACGGACTCGTCCCAGTAGGGCCGGGTCAGGTGCTCGGGGTGCGCGGTGCGGTGGAAGGCCAGGCCGTGTGCCTCGACCTTCTCCGCCCAGCCCTCGCGCGGCTCGGAGCGAACGCGGCGCACGGGTCAGCTCCCGCCCCGGCCGCCGCCGCCGAACCCGCCCCGGCTCAGCGTCCGCCCGCCACTCGACTTGATCTTCCCCTCCGGCCGGGACTGGCTGCCGCCCGACACGAAGCCGGAACGGCTCTTCCCGCCGTAGTACCAGAAGTAGCGGCCGTAGGCGGGGGACCCGTGGTCGATGTCGTCGGTGTCGCAGTAGCCGTCCGAGACGACCTTGTAGCCGCCCTTGCCCTTGGCCGGCGCGTTCCGGTCCACGCACCTCGCCGTGGTCGAACCGGAGCCGCAGGCGACGAGCGCCAAGGACAGGGCGCTCACCATCCCCACCTTCACGGCGCGGGAGCTGAGCCGTCGAGAGGGCTCCTGTGGGGGCAAGAGAACACGTCCTTCTCACGCAGGGACCGACCGTGCGGCCATGGCCGCACGGTCATGAGACGGTGAAGACCCTAATCCGGTTCGATCACGCCCGTATCACCTGGGCGGGGACTAGTCCGGCACCGGGAGGTGCGCGTAGAGGTCCATCGCGTCAACAGATGACGGCAGGTCGCTGACCTGCCCGTCCCCGACCTCGACGACGCGCCAGACCCCGTCGGTGCGGCGGGCGAGGTCGGTGGTGATGAAGCGGCATCCGAGCGCGCGGACGGCGGGGGCCACCGCGCTCAGGTCGGGATCGAGTTCCACGCCCGGACTGTCGGGGTGCGGGCCGATCAGCGCGGGCTCACCGTCCACCCACCACACGCGCGCCTCGCCCTCGTCGTCGTACTGCTCGAACTCCCGCACGACGAGGCCGCCGGCGAGATGGTCGTCCCGCAGTGCGACCATCTTGGCCGCGATGTCGTGCAGCCGGGCGAGGTTCTTCACGTCGGGGACGAAGCACGCCTCCTCCCACTCGTGCTTGCACGACTTCACGTAGTCCTTGACCACGCCGGGCCCGCCGCGCAGCGGCTTCACGAGCTCGCCCAGCTCGCTGAGGGCGCCCGGGTCCTGGCCGGTGCCGAGAGGGCGCCACACGCTGTGCGGCGTCAGCCCGGCGAACGTGTCGTGCCAGCCCGGCAGCTCGTGCGCGCGGCGGTAGTCGTCGGGGTGCGTCAGGAGCACCGTCCCGCGCCGCTTCAGGGCGGCGGACATGGCGCCGTACTCCTCCGCGGAGAGCATCCAGCCGCGGTACCAGACCGGGCCCAGGGCCGAGGGGACCGCGTCGACCGCGTCCTCGACGTCCCCGCGGCGCAGCGCGTCGTGGTCGATCAGGCCGATCTCGCCGTAGTGGTCCCGCACGGCGGCGGCCTCGCGGGCGAAGTGGGGGTCAACGCGCCGGGGGTGGAGCGGATCGACGCAGAAGAGGACGGTCAGCGTCATGATTGGAACCCTCCGTCAACTCCGCCAGGTTACGGGTCGGGGCCCACGATCGCACGGAGATTCCGCCGCAAATCGGCATGTGAGACGATGATCGAACGGATGTTCGGTAAGCTGGTCGCGGTCCGCGGCACCGCCTTCGGAGCGCGCCGCGGTCGAAAGTGTCGGTGGCCCGCCGTAACGTCGCCCTCGACATCGCAAGCAGCGGCCGAGAGCCGACACACCACAACGAGAAGGACATCTCATGGCAGCGAACGACCGGGAGAAGGCTCTCGAGACCGCACTCGCCCAGATCGAGCGGCAGTTCGGCAAGGGGTCGGTCATGCGGATGGGCGAGGAGGCGCGGGCGCCCGTCGAGGTGATCCCCACCGGCGCGATCTCCCTCGACATCGCCCTCGGCATCGGCGGCCTGCCGCGCGGCCGCGTGGTCGAGGTGTACGGCCCCGAGGGCTCCGGCAAGACCTCCATCGCCCTGCACGCCGTCGCGAGCGTCCAGAAGAAGGGCGGCATCGCCGCGTTCGTCGACGCCGAGCACGCGCTCGACCCCGAGTACGCCGCCAAGCTCGGCGTCGACATCGACGCCCTGCTGGTCTCCCAGCCCGACACCGGCGAGCAGGCCCTGGAGATCACCGACATGCTGATCCGCTCCGGCGCGATCGACATCGTCGTCATCGACTCCGTCGCCGCGCTCGTCCCCCGCGCCGAGATCGAGGGCGAGATGGGCGACAGCCACGTCGGCCTCCAGGCCCGGCTCATGTCGCAGGCCCTGCGCAAGCTCACCGGGGCGATCAACCAGACCAAGACCACCGCCATCTTCATCAACCAGCTCCGCGAGAAGGTCGGCGTCATGTTCGGCTCCCCGGAGACCACGACCGGCGGCCGCGCGCTGAAGTTCTACGCCTCCGTCCGCCTCGACGTCCGCCGCATCGAGACGCTCAAGGACGGCACCGAGGCCGTCGGCAACCGCGTCCGCGTCAAGGTCGTGAAGAACAAGATGGCTCCGCCGTTCCGCGTCGCCGACTTCGACCTCCTCTACGGCCAGGGCATCAGCCGCGAGGGCGGCCTGATCGACCTCGGCGTGGAGCACGGCTTCGTCCGCAAGTCCGGCGCCTGGTACACCTACGACGGCGACCAGCTCGGCCAGGGCAAGGAGAACGCCCGCAACTTCCTCAAGGCCAACCCCGACCTCGCGGACGGCATCGAGAAGAAGATCAAGGAGAAGCTCGGCATCGGCCCGAAGGTCGACAAGGAGGCCGAGCCCGCCGCTCCCGCCGCCGCGCCCGAGCCCGCCGCGGCCGCCCCCGCGAAGGCCCCGGCCGCCAAGAGGGGCGCCAAGGCGGCCAAGGCGGGTGATTCCTGACCGGGAATCTCCCGAGACGGGTGACTCTTGACGAAGAGTAGGCGATGATCTCGTATGCAGGGCGGCGGCGCCTTACCCGGCACCGCACGACCGGTGCCCGGAACTTCCCCGATGGCGCCGCCGCTCCCACGGCGACAGCTCCCACGACCGCCGCTCCCACCGCTGGTCCCATGGCCGCTCCCACGACCGCCGCTCCCGCGCGGGCCGGCCGCCGATGACGGCCGCGCGCGAGGGCGACCCGGAGGCGAGGGCCCGCGAGATCTGCCTGCGCCTCCTGTCCTCCTCGCCCCGCACGCGCGCCCAGTTGGCCGACGCGCTGCACCGCAAGCAGATCCCCGGCGACGTGGCCGAGCGCGTGCTGGGCCGCTTCACCGACGTCGGCCTCATCGACGACGAGGCCTTCGCCCAGGCCTGGGTCCAGTCCAGGCACACCGGCCGCGGCCTGGCCAAGCGCGCCCTGGCCGCCGAGCTCCGCCGCCGCGGCGTCCCCGACGAGGCCGTGAACGACGCCGTGGAGACCCTGGACCCCGCCCAGGAAGAGCAGACCGCCCGAGCCCTGGTCGCGCGCAAGCTCCCGGCGACCCGAGGCGCCGACCCCGCCAAACGCATGCGCCGCCTGGTCGGCATGCTCGCCCGCAAGGGCTACTCGCCCGGCCTGTCCTACCGAGTGGTCAAAGAGGCCCTGTCCGAAGAGGGCACCGACCCGGAAACCCTCCCCACCCCGCCCGACTGACCCACCCACCCCCCGCGGCGGGCCCACGACTGGCACGACCCCCAAGGCCACGCGAGCCCCAAGACCGCGAGGGTCCGGGAGACCGCGAGGGTCCGGAAGGCCGCGAGGGTCCGGAAGGCCGCGAGGGTCCGGAAGGCCGCGAGGGTCCGGAAGGACATGCGGGGCCAAAGGGGTGTCAGGTCGGGGGAGCGGTGCGAGTCCGGGGGCCGTGCGAGTCCGGGGGCCGTGCGAGTCCGGGGGCCGTGCGAGTCCGGGAGGTCGGGAGGTCGGGAGGTCGCCTGGAGCCAACGGGTGTGGCAGGCCAGTAGGTCGCGTGGGGTCGGGGGAGTTGGCCGAGTATGACGGGTCGGGGCGGTGGGCGGGTGTGGGGATCGGGACTGGGGGAGGGCGCGGGTGCTGGGGAGGGCGGCGGTTGGTGGAGGGACGGGAATGTGGCGGGGGCGGGAGTGTGGGGCGCGACACGCCGGGGGTGGGGAGGCGATGACTGGGGGCGATCGGGCCGTGACCGCGGTGGAGGCGCGATGGCGCAGGTCGGGGCGGGTCAGGGCGGTCAGGGGAGGCGGTAAGGAAGGAGTCACGCAGACGTTCGGTTAGTCCGGAATGCCCGTCGTTTGCTTGCTCATTACCTCTGTGCCGCTTACCGTTACGGCAGTGAGGAGTTACTCCGCGTCTTGCGGATTGCCATACGACCGAGCACGTTCCAGTAGCTGAGAGGCATAAAGGACACGTTCGTCGACCGGATCCGGCCGGGTCGCCGGGACGCGCCGCGCGCGGTCCCGCGATGTCGTGCATCCGCGTGCGAGTAAGTCCTCGCTAGGCAGGGCCCCGTACTCCGGACGGGCCCGCGGCGAGGAAGGATCTGCCTCATGGAGAGCGTCCTGCTGGGTGCAGCGCTGCTGGTGACCCTGGTCGCTCTCGTGATCGTCGTCGTGCGGCGCCCCGGCACGCCCGGCAAGGCCGCCGCGGAGATGGCCCGGGCGCAGGGCGAGGCGGACGAGGTCAGGGCGAAGGCCGCCAAGGAGGCGCGCACCGTCCTGGAGAAGGCCGAGCAGGAGGCGCAGCAGGTCGCCGCCGCCGGGCGAGCGGAGCTCGACGAGGAAGGGCGCGCCCAGCGGGAGGATCTCCGCACCCTCCGGGAGGACCTCGAGCGCCGGGAGGCGCGCCTCGCGGAGCGGGAGCAGCGGCTGGACGCCGAGATGCGCCGCCTGGAGGAGTGGCAGGGGCGGCTCGCGGAGACCAAGAAGGCGCTGGAGGCCCGCGGGCAGGAGCTCGACGGCATCGCCGAGGAGCGGCGCAAGGTGCTGGAGCAGGCGGCCGGGTTGACCGCCGAGCAGGCCAAGGGCGAGCTCGTCGCGGCGATCGAGAACCAGGCCAAGCGCGAGTCCATCCCGATCGTGCGGGAGATCGAGAACGCGGCGAAGGCGGAGGGCGACAAGCGCGCCCGGAAGATCGTGACGCTGGCGATCCAGCGGGTCGCCAGCGAGCAGACGGCCGAATCGGTGGTGTCGGTCCTGCACCTGCCGAGCGACGAGATGAAGGGCCGCATCATCGGCCGCGAAGGGCGCAACATCCGCGCCTTCGAGACGACCACGGGCGTGAACCTCATCATCGACGACACGCCGGAGGCGGTGCTGCTGAGCTGCTTCGACCCCGTGCGCCGCGAGGTCGGGCGGCTGACGCTGGAGAAGCTCGTCCTGGACGGGCGGATCCACCCCCAGCGGATCGAGGAGATCTACGAGCGCAGCCGCAGCGACGTCGAGCAGCTCTGCGTCCGGGCCGGCGAGGACGCCCTGGTCGAGGTCGGCATCGCCGACATGCACCCGGAGCTGATCGCGCTGCTCGGCCAGCTGCGGTACCGGACGTCCTACGGGCAGAACGTGCTCAAGCACCTGATCGAGTCCGCGCACATCGCGGGCATCATGGCGAGCGAGCTGCGCCTGCCGGTGGAGGTCGCCAAGCGCTGCACGCTGCTGCACGACATCGGCAAGGCGCTCACCCACGAGGTGGAGGGCAGCCACGCGCTGATCGGCGCCGAGATCGCCCGCCGCTACGGCGAGCACGAGGACGTCGTCCACGCTATCGAGGCGCACCACAACGAGGTCGAGGTCCGGACCGTGGAGGCCGTGCTCACCCAGGCCGCCGACGCGGTGAGCGGCAGCCGGCCGGGGGCCCGCCGCGAGTCCCTGGAGGCCTACGTCAAACGTCTCGAACGGCTCGAGGAGATCGCCCGCGACCGGCACGAGGGCGTGGAGAAGGTCTTCGCGATGCAGGCCGGCCGCGAGATCCGGGTGATGGTGAAGCCCGACGCGGTCGACGACATCCAGGCGCAGGTCATCGCCCGCGACATCGCCAAGCAGGTCGAGGACGAGCTGACCTACCCCGGCCAGATCCGCGTCACCGTCGTCCGCGAGTCCAGGGTGATCGAGTTCGCCCGCTGATCAGGCGGAACGCGGACGCCCTCCGAGGGCGCGAGGTCTGGAGCACGCAGATTAAGCCGGAGTTCGGCGGCCGGACTGGCGCTCGCAAACTCCCGCGGTGATGATCAAGTCATTCCAGGCGGGAGGATCTCGTGAACAGGATCGCCATGACCGGGGGCGGGGCCGTGCTGGCCGCCGCCCTCGCCCTCACCGGCGGCGCCCTCACCGGCAGCGGCCTCACCGGCAGCGCGCAGGCCGCGCCCGAGACCGCGGGGAAGCGGACGCACGTCGTGGTCCTCGGGCATCGCGGATCTCCGGGGCAGGCCCCGGAGGAGACGCTTGCCTCCTACCGCGCCGCGCTGCGCGACCGGGCGGACGCCCTCGAAGGCGACGTGCAGCTCACCTCCGACAAGCAGATCGTGCTCCTGCACGACGACACCCTCGCCCGGACCACCGACGTGGAGCAGGTCTTCCCCGACCGGGCACCCTGGCGCGTGGGCCAGTTCACGCTGGCCGAGATCAAGAGGCTGGACGCGGGGTCCTGGTTCGACGCGCGGTACGCGGGCCAGCGGGTGCCGACCCTGAAGGAGCTCCTCGCTCTGAGGGACGCGCGGACAGGGCTCAGCCTGGAGCTGAAGTCCCCGGCCAACAGCCCGGGCATCGCCACGCTGCTCGCCCGCGAGCTGAACGCGGCGCGCCTCACCGACGGCGAGACGCTCCCCTCGGGGGCCTACCGGGTGCAGGTCCACTCGCGTGACCAGGCGGCGCTCAAGGAGTTCCACGAGTCCGCGCCCAAGGTGCCGCTGTCCTACCTGACCGGCGGGAAGATGCTCGCCGACGACGAGCTCGCCGCCCTGGCGGGCTGGACGGTCAGCGTCTACGCCCACCCGCGGGTGACCAGCGCGGCCGACGTCGAGCGCGCGCACGCCAAGGGGCTGAAGGTGTTCAGCGACCCGGTGGACAGCCCGGCCGAGGTCACCATGGGGGCGCACCAGGGCTACGACTGGCTCGCGACGAACTTCCCCGCCACGACCCGGCGGATCCTGGACGGCCGGACGCCGTTCCCTCGGGCGAACGGCGTCGTCGTCGACAGCGTCTTCCCCGACCCGAGCGGCGACGACGTCCAGCCGGAGAAGAGCGAGCACGTGGTGCTGCGCAACACGACGTCGAGGCCGGTCGACGTGGGCGGCGGCTATCTGCGCGACCAGGCGAGCAACCTCATGAGGATCGGCCCCGGCTACGTGATCCCGCCGGGCAGCCTGCTGCGCGTCCACGTCGGCCCCGGCATTGACCGCCCCGACGCCTACTACAACGGCCTGACGGTCGGCTTCCTGAACAACACCTCAGGCGACACGGTGTCGCTCTTCGGGGCCGACCACACCCTGCTCGACATCTCCTCCTACGTCCTGCCCTGAGCGCCCTGAGCGGTCAGCCGACCGTCAGATCGATGGGCTCGACGCCGCGCGGCTCGAACCCGAGGGTCTGGCCGTAGAACGCCAGCTCCGCCTCCAGGCAGCGGACGACCGTGTCGGCCTTGCGGAAGCCGTGCGACTCGCCCTCGAAGGTGAGGTAGGCGTACGGCATCTTCTTCTCGGCCAGCGCATGCGCGAACCGCTCGGACTGGTCGGGCGGGACGATCGGATCGTTGAGCCCCTGCAGCAGCAGGACGGGGCAGGCGGTCCGGTCGGCGCGGTTGATCGGCGAGCGCTCCTCGTAGGCGCGCTCGAAGCCGGGCAGGGGGCCGATGAGGCCGAACAGGTAGTGGGACTCGAAGTCGTGGGTGCTCTCGGCGAAGCGCTTCAGGTCGCTGATCCCGAAGTAGGACGTGGCGGCCTTGAACACGTCGGTCTGGGTGACCGCCGCGAGCGTCGTCCAGCCCCCGGCGGATCCGCCGCGTATCGCCAGCCGCTCCGGGTCGGCGATGCCGCCGTCGACGAGGGCCCGGGCGGCGGCGACGGCGTCCTCGACGTCGACCACGCCCCACTGGCGGCGCAGCCGCTCGCGGTAGGCGCGGCCGTAGCCGGCCGACCCGCCGTAGTTGACGTCGATGACGCCGATGCCGCGGCTGGTGAAGTACGCGCGCTCCATGTCGAGCACCGTGGACACCCGGCCGGTGGGGCCGCCGTGCACGAACACCACGTACGGGGGCAGCTCGCCCTCCGGCCCGGCCGCCTCCGGGTTGGTCGGCGGGAAGACGTAGGCGTGGACGGGACGCCCGAACGGCCCTTCCAGGCGTTCGGCGCGCGGGACCGACAGGTACGCGACGTCGGGCAGCTCGGCACGCTCCCGGCGCAGCCCCTCGACGCGCCCGGTCGTGGTGTCGACCCGCACCACCGAGGCCGGCAGGTCCGGGCCGCCGGCGATCCCCACGATCGTCGTGCCGTCCGTGGACAGCTGCGGCGCCCAGTGCTGGTAGGGGACCTCCAGGTCGACCAGGTCGAGCGTGTCGGTGTCGTAGACGCCGAGCCGCATGTCGCCCTCGCCGTGCAGGACGGCGAGGCGCCCGTCGCCGAGCAGCGCGTACGGCATCCCGCCGAGCTGCCACAGCGGCGCGGCGAACTCCTCCTCGGCCGGGTAGAGCGCCTGGGCGGACTCGCCGTGCAGGCCGACCTGGTAGATGTTCCACCAGCCGGGCCAGTCGGAGATCACGTAAAGGGACTCGTCGTCGCGCCACAGCGGCGCCAGGGCCGATTCGGTGAGCCCGCCCTTGACGGTCCGGGGCGCGACCGCGGCGCCGTCCTCGATGGCCGCCACGCGCACCTCGGTGCCGTCCCACGGCATGCGCGGGTGGTTCCACTGGACCCAGGCCAGGTGGCCCCCGCCGGGCGAGGGGACCGGACCCGCGTAGAACTGCGCGCCCGACACCATCTCGCGGATCGCTCCGGCGTCCCCGGCGGCGCTGCCGTCCAGCGGGACGGCGACGATGGCGCGCCGGATGCCCGTCACGGGCTGCTCGTCCGCGGCCTCCTCGCCCTCGGCGCCCTCGGGGGCGGGTTCGGCGATATGACCCTCGCAGACGCACCAGATCTCCGTCCCGTCCGGGGACAGGACGTAGTCGGCGTACCGCAGCCCCGCCGGCACGGCCGGTTCGGGCGTCAGCGGGTACGGCTTCGGGTCGCCCTCGTCGAGCCGGTGGAGCCGCTGGTCCTCATAGTTGGAGAACACGACGGACCAGCCCGCGGCCGTGCGGACCGGCAGGTACGACCGCCCGCCGTACTCGTGGACGCGGGTACGCGCGTCCCACGGCGCCTGCAGCAGCTCGGTGCGATGACCGTCCTTCAGATGGATGACCGTGGCCCGTCCGCCTTCCTCGGGCCGCGTCTCCTGCCACCACACGTCATCACCCATGACGGTGGGAAAGCTGAGGCGCAGCCGAGCGCGGGCGACATCGGCCGCAGAGATGGGTGAAGGCCATGAGCCGTAGGGAAGGGTCGCACGAGCGGTCATAACAGGAATCGTCCCGCATACGGGGATCGGTTGGGGCCATGACGGGCCGTTTGAGGTCGGAAAGATACAACCCCGTCCCCGGAAAACCCGCCGGTAACACCAGGGTTCGCCAGGTTCGACGCGTGAGGGGTGCCGCCGGAGTCCGGCGGCACCCCTCACGCGTCAGACCGGGGCGCGGTAGTCCTCAGGGGCGTGCCGCGCCCCCGCCGATCTGGCCGGTCGCGGCCATGCCCGGAGCGGGCGGGGCTCCGACGTCACCGCCCATCGTCCTGCCCGCCGTCTTGCGGCTGCGGCGTCCCCGGGCCTCCAGCCACGTGGCGAGCCGGCTCACCAGCATGTTGAGCGCGATGTAGATGATCGCGACGACGATGCCGGCCTGGAGCTTGTTGTTGTGGTAGTTGGCGGGCACCTGCCGGAACCCCGCCGACAGCAGCTCGGAGTAGGCGATGATGAACCCGAGCGCTGTGTCCTTGAGCAGGACCACGAGCTGGCTCACGATCGCCGGCATCATGACCGTGACCGCCTGCGGCAGCAGCACCAGGCGCATGACCCCGTTCTTGCGCAGGCCGATCGCGTAGGCCGCCTCGGACTGCCCCTTCGGGATCGACTGGACGCCCGCGCGCACCACCTCGGCGAGCACCGAGCCGTTGTACATCACGAGCCCGAACACGACGGCGGCGAACGCCGGCACCGTGATGGTCCCCGCGTTGATCTCCACGCCGAAGATCGAGAAGAAGTTGTCCACCAGCAGCCGCTGCAGGGTGCCGAACTGCGAGTCCGCGATGACCGGGCTGATCTTGTTCGGGACGAAGAACGCCAGGAAGATCAGGATCAGCAGCGGGATCGCCCGGAAGAACTCCACCACGACGCCGGCCGGGACCCGCAGCCACCAGTGGTCCGACAGCCGGGCGAGGCCGAACACCACGCCGAACAGGAGCGCGAGGACGGACGCCACCGCCGCGGCCTTCAGGGTGCTCCACAGGCCGGGCAGGATCAGCTTGTCCCAGACCGTCCACTCGAGGAACGGGGTCCACAGCTCGCTCTCGAACTGTCCCCGCTCGTCGAAGCGCCAGATCAGCGCCGCGAGGAGGGCGAGCAGCACGGCGGTCGTGACGACGGTCACCGCTCTGTTCCGCGCGCGCGCCCGGGGCCCGGGGGCGTCGAACAGGACGGTCGCTTCCTTGCTCATCGGGCCACCGCCATCCGCTTGTGCAGCCAGCCGAAGAAGAATCCGGTCGGCAGGGTGAGGATCATGAAGCCGATGGCCACGCCGATGAACAGCGGGAGCGCCCCGCTGGTGAACGAGGGCAGGTCCAGCAGGTCCTTGGTGACCGCGGCGGCCTCGCCGTAGCTCGCGGCGGAGGCCACGGTGGTGTTCTTGATCATCGCGATGAGGACGCTGCCCAGCGGCGCGATGACCGAGCGGAACGCCTGCGGGAGGATGATGATCCGCAGCGACTGGGTGAAGGTCAGCCCGATCGAGCGGGCCGCCTCCGCCTGCCCCAGCGGCACGGTGTTGATCCCCGCCCGCAGCGACTCGCAGACGAACGCCGCCGTGTACCCGGACAGGCCGAGTACCGCCCACCAGTAGTACGTGGTGGAGGTGGAGTCGGAGAACTTCAGAGCCAGGACGTCGTTGAGCCCGAGGCTGCACAGCAGCAGGACCAGGGTCAGCGGCGTGTTGCGCACGACGTTGACGTAGGTGGTGCCGATGACGCGCAGCAGCGGAACCGGCGCGACCCGGAAGCTCGCGAGAACCGTGCCGATCAGCAGGGACAGGACCGCGGAGAGGGCGGCGAGCCGCACGGTCGCGTAGAACCCGTCGAGGATCTTGTCGAAGTTGTCGAAAAACGCGCCGAAGTCAAACATTGCTCAGCTGTTCCATGGCGGTCCAAGGGGTCGGGCCATACCGGGACCCTCCGGGGAGACGCGTACGCCTTCCCGGGAGGGCCCCGGCGTGACGATGTTCAGCCCAGGATCAGGCACAGCCTTCCATCTGCGGCGCGGTCGTGACGAGCTTGAGCCCGGTGCCCGCGAAGTGCTTGTCCAGCAGGGTCTTGGCCGTGCCGTCGGAGTACATCTGGGCGATGGCCTTGTTGACGGCCTCGCAGGTCTCCGTGTCGCCCTTCTTGAGGCCGACGCCGTACTTCTCGTCGGTGAAGGGGTCGTTGATGACCTTGAAGGCGCCCTTCTGCTGGTTGGCGAAGCCGGCGAGGATCAGGTCGTCGGTGCTGACCGCGTCCACCGCGTCCGACTTCAGCTTGGCGACGCAGTCGGAGTAGCTGGAGGCGTCCACGAGGGTGACGCCCTTGATGTTGAGCTTGCCGTCCGGCGGGCCCTCGGTGATGCGGCGGAAGGAGTTGGAGCCGGCCGCCTTGCAGAGCTTCTTGCCCTTGAGGTCGGTGGCCTTCTTGATGTTGGTGTTGTTGGCCTGGACCATCGTGTCCTGGTGGGCGACGTAGTACGGGCCGCCGAAGGTCACCTGCGCCTTGCGGGCGTCGGTGATGGAGTAGGTGGCGACCACGAGGTCGACCTGCCCGCCGCCGAGGAACGACTCGCGGTTGGCGGAGGTGGTCTCCTTGAACGTGATGCCGTTCTCGGGGACGCCGAGCGACTTGGCGATGTACTTGGCGACGTCGACGTCGAAGCCGTCGTAGCTGCCGTCGGGCTTCTTCAGGCCGAGCGCCGGCTGGTCGAACTTGATGCCGATGGTCAGCTTCTTGTCGTCCTTGGCCTTCTGGACGACCGTCTTGGCCTCGGTCTTCTCGGTGTCGCTGCCGCACGCGCTGAGCGCCAGCGACAGCGCCATCCCCGCCCCGATGAGGGCGCCGAAACGACGTACTCGCATTTTCGTCCTACCTCTGCTCTCTGCCGGAGCCCCGCGGCTCAGTGCGTGAGGATCTTGGAAAGGAAGTCCTTCGCGCGCTCGGTCCGCGCGTTGGTGAAGAACTCGTCGGGGGTGTTCTCCTCGACGATCTGGCCGTCCGCCATGAACACGACCTTCTGGGCGGCCCGGCGCGCGAACCCCATCTCGTGCGTGACGACGATCATGGTCATGCCCTCGCGGGCCAGTCCCGTCATGACGTCCAGGACCTCGTTGACCATCTCCGGGTCCAGCGCCGAGGTGGGCTCGTCGAAGAGCATCACCTTGGGCTTCATCGCGAGGGAGCGCGCGATCGCCGCCCGCTGCTGCTGCCCCCCGGACAGCTGGGCGGGGTACTTGTGCGCCTGGTTGGCGATGCCGACCCGGTCGAGCAGTTCCATCGCGTGCTTCTGCGACTCCTGCTTGCCCTGCTTGCGGACCTTGATCGGCCCGAGCATGACGTTCTCGAGGATCGTCTTGTGGGCGAACAGGTTGAACGACTGGAACACCATGCCCACGTCGGCGCGGAGCCTCGCCAGCTCCTTGCCCTCCTTGGGCAGCTCCTTGCCGTCCACGAGGATCTTGCCCTCGTCGATCGGCTCCAGCCGGTTGATCGACCGGCAGAGGGTCGACTTCCCGCCGCCGGAGGGGCCGATCACGACGACGACCTCGCCGGAGTCGACGGTGAGGTTGATGTCCTTGAGGACGTGCAGCTCGCCGAAATGCTTGTTGACGTGCTCGACCACGACGAGGGGCCGGTCACCTGCGGCGGCCGGCTCGGGGAGGGAGTCCTCCGGCCCGGTCTCGGTGAGCTCGGGCCCGCTTTCGCTGTCCGTCATGGGCTCGGACTTTACGTCATCGCCGCTGCTGCCCGAGTTGCCCTGCGGTACCGATACGATCACGAATACCCACGTCGGACGGGGTTCGGCCGTGGCGGAGAGTGATCATCAAAGCTGGCGGCGGGGTGCGTCGCCCGTTCGGCCATGTCCCGGTGGGCCCGTACCCTGGATGACTGTCATGAGTGCGCCTATGGAGACGGCACCGCGTACGTACGAGATCCGTACCTACGGCTGCCAGATGAACGTCCACGACTCCGAGCGGCTGTCCGGTCTGCTGGAGTCGGCCGGGTACGTCCGCGCGGCCGACGCCGAGCCCGACGTGGTGGTGTTCAACACCTGCGCGGTGCGGGAGAACGCCGACAACCGGCTCTACGGCAACCTCGGCCACCTGCGGCCCGTCAAGGACGGGCATCCCGGCATGCAGATCGCCGTCGGCGGATGCCTGGCCCAGAAGGACCGCGACACCATCGTCAAGCGCGCCCCCTGGGTGGACGTCGTCTTCGGCACGCACAACATCGGGTCGCTGCCCGCGCTGCTCGAACGCGCGCGCGTTCAGAGCGAGGCGCAGGTCGAGATCGAAGAGTCGCTGGTGACCTTCCCCTCGACGCTGCCGACGCGCCGCGAGTCCCCCTACGCCGCGTGGGTGTCGATCTCCGTGGGGTGCAACAACACCTGCACGTTCTGCATCGTCCCGTCCCTGCGCGGCAAGGAGCGCGACCGCCGGCCGGGGGAGATCCTCGCCGAGGTCGAGGCGCTGGTCGCCGAGGGCGCCCTGGAGATCACGCTGCTCGGGCAGAACGTCAACGCCTACGGCTCGGGCTTCGGGGCGCTGTCGGCGGCGCCCGACGAGGTCCGCGCGATGACGCACGGCGGGCAGTCGGCGTTCGCCGGGCTGCTGCGGGCCTGCGGCGACGTCGAGGGCCTGGAGCGGGTCCGGTTCACCTCGCCGCACCCCAAGGACTTCACCGACGACGTGATCGCCGCGATGGCGGAGACGCCGAACGTCATGCCGTCGCTGCACATGCCGCTGCAGTCCGGCTCGGACGGCGTGCTGCGCGCGATGCGCCGCTCGTACCGGCAGGCGCGCTACCTCGGCATCATCGAGAAGGTCCGGGCGGCGATCCCGGACGCGGCGATCACCACCGACATCATCGTCGGCTTCCCCGGCGAGACCGAGGCCGACTTCGAGGAGACCCTGCACGTCGTGCGGGAGGCCCGGTTCGCCTCGGCGTTCACGTTCCAGTACTCCAAGCGCCCCGGCACCCCCGCGGCGACCATGGACGGCCAGCTGCCGAAGCAGGTCGTCCAGGAGCGGTACGAGCGGCTCGTCGCGCTGCAGGAGGAGATCTCCTGGGCGGAGAACCGCAAGCAGCTCGGCCGGACGCTGGAGGTGCTGGTCGCCGAGGGCGAGGGCCGCAAGGACGAGGCGACGCGCCGGCTCTCCGGCCGGGCGCCCGACAACCGCCTGGTCCACTTCGGCGTGCCGGAGGAGCCGGTCCGTCCCGGCGACATGGTCACCGTCGAGATCACCTACGCCGCGCCGCACCATCTGGTCGCCGACAAGCCCGCGCTGGGCGTCCGCCGCACCCGCGCGGGCGACGCGTGGGAGGCCCGCCAGGGCGGGGACGGCGGGGCCAAGGGCGTGTCGCTGGGCATGCCGTCGATCGGGCGGCCGGCCACGCCGGCCGCGCCCGCGCCGGGCTGCTCGACCCGCCCCTGAACTCCGCCATGATCGGGTCGACCTTCGCGGCCCCGCCCGCCCTCTAGGAGGCAGCGTGCTCGTATCGGCGGCGGTGTGCCCGCATCCGCCCCTCCTCGTCCCGGAGATGGCCGGGGAGGCGGCAGCGGAGCTGGACGCGCTCAGGGGGGCATGCGACCAGGCCGTCCGCCGCCTGGCGGGAGGCGACGCCCTGATCGTGGTCGGTGGAGGGCCGGAGACCCGCCCCTACGAGGCGGACGCCTACGCGACGCTGCGCCCCTACGGTCTCGACTGGACGATCCCCAGCCGGGTCAAGAGCGGCGCCGAGGCGCTGCCGCTCTCGCTCACCCTCGGCTTCTGGCTGCTGGAGCGGCAAGGCCTGGGCGCAGGGGCGCGCTACCAGGCGGTCGCCTTCGACGCCCGTCCTGAGGACTGCCTGGCGCTGGGGCGGGAACTCGCCGAGTCGGCCGACCGCGTCGCGCTCCTGGTGATGGGGGACGGGTCGGCGTGCCGGTCGGAGAAGGCCCCCGGTTACCTCGATGAGCGCGCCGCCCCCTACGACGAGAGTGTGGCGCGCGCGCTCGGCCGGGCCGACGCCGGAGCCCTGGCCGCCCTGGATCCGGAACTCTCGCGGGACGTCCAGGCGGCCGGTCGCGCGGCGTGGCAGGTGCTCGCCGGCGCGGCCGCCAAGGGCGGCGCCTTCACCAGTGAGCTCCTCGCCGACGAGGCGCCGTACGGCGTCGGCTACCTCGTGGCGGGCTGGTCGCTGACCGGCGGGCCCGCCTAGGAGGGCTGCCCGCCCGTTCCGCCGGGGCGCTCTCCGGTGCCGCCGGGGCGCTCTCCGGTGCCGCCCGTGCCGCCGGGCTGCTCGCCCGTGCCGCGGGGCTGCTCGCCCGTGGCGCCGGGCTGCTCGCCCATGCCGCCCTCGTGCCCAGGCTGCCCGCCCTCGCCGCTCTCGCGGTCGATGTACTTGCCGGCCTGCTCCTGGACCCGGTCGACCTTGTCGGCGTACTTGCCGCCGGTACGCTGGTCGAACATGTCACCGGCCTTCTCGACGCCCTCCCTGGCCTTGTCGGAGTGCTGCCCGAGCATCTGCTTGACCTTGTCGACGATCGACATCGAATCCCCCCGGATCCCTCGTGCCGTTCGGCGCGGCGGGCCCGGTCCGGCGGGCCCGGCTCGGCGCCCGTTCATTCCGGCCATACCCGTTCTGTTGCCACAATCAATCCCGTGACCCCACCCAATGCCCCGCACGTGATCGCGGTCGTCGGCGCGACGGCGGCCGGCAAGTCCGACCTGGCCGTGGAGCTGGCGCTCCGCCTGGACGGCGAGGCCGTCAACGCCGACTCGATGCAGCTGTACCGCGGCATGGACATCGGCACCGCGAAGCTGCCGGCGGACGAGATGCGCGGGGTCCCGCACCACCTCCTTGACGTGTGGGACGTCACGGCCACCGCGAGCGTCGCCGAGTACCAGCGGCTCAGCGCGGAGGCCATCGCAGGGATCAGGGGCCGGGGGCGGCTGCCGGTCCTGGTCGGCGGGTCCGGGCTGTACGTCCGCGCCGCCCTCGACCACCTGGAGTTCCCGGGGACGGACCCGGCCGTGCGCGGGCGCCTGGAGGAGGAGCTGGCCCAGGCCGGGCCCGGCCCCCTGCACGAGCGGCTGCGCGGCCTGGACCCCGCCGCCGCCGAGGCGATCCTGCCGAGCAACGGGCGCCGGATCGTGCGGGCCCTGGAGGTGATCGAGATGACCGGCCGCCCGTTCACCGCGACGCTGCCCGAGCACCAGTACCGCTACGACTCGGTCGTGCAGATCGGGCTGAGCGTGCCCCGAGACGAGCTGGACGAGCGCATCGCCCTGCGGGTGGGGCGGATGTGGGAGGCGGGCCTCGTCGACGAGGTCCGGGAGCTGGAGAAGCGGGGGCTCCGCGACGGCCTGACCGCCGGGCGCGCCCTCGGCTACGCGCAGGTGCTGCGGTTCCTCGCGGGGGAGTGGAGCGAGGAACAGGCCAGGGAGGACACCGTCCGCACGACGCGGCGCTTCGCCCGCCGCCAGGAGTCGTGGTTCCGCCGCGACCCGCGCGTCGAATGGCTGACCTACGACGCCCCGGACCTGGTCGATCGCGCCCTGGCGCTGGTGAGCCGGGGGGCGCCGGACCCCATATGATCGAAGCCATGCGGTTCGTCAAGGGGCACGGCACCGAGAACGACTTCGTGATCCTCCCCGACCCCGACGGCGTCCTCGACCTCACCGCGGAGGCCGTCAGGCGGCTCTGCGACCGGCGCGCCGGGATCGGCGCCGACGGCGTCCTGCGCGTGGTCCGGACGAAGGCCACCGGGTCCGACGCCGACGCCGAGTGGTTCATGGACTACCGCAACGCGGACGGCAGCATCGCCGAGATGTGCGGCAACGGGGTCCGGGTCTTCGCCCGCTACCTGGTCGACGCGGGCCTCGCCCCGCCCGGGGAGTGGGACCTCGCCACCCGCGCGGGCCTGCGTCGCGTGACGCTCGGCCCGTCCGGCGACGTCAGCGTGGAGATGGGCCGGCCGGAGCTCCTCGGCCCCGCCGAGGCCTCCCTCGCGGGGGCGGCCTTCGCCGGCGAGCGGGTCAGCGTGGGCAACCCCCACCTGGCCTGCCGCGTCACCGGGCCGGTCGCCGCCCTGGACCTGTCCCGCGCCCCCGGGTTCGACCCGGCCGTCTTCCCCGACGGGGTGAACGTCGAGTTCTTCCGCGGCGTCGGGGAGCGGCACGTGGAGATGCGGGTGTTCGAGCGAGGCTCGGGCGAGACCCGGTCGTGCGGCACCGGGACCGTCGCGGTCGCGGCGGCCGCCGCCGGCGGCACCGGCGGCGGCGAATGGACGGTGGACGTCCCGGGCGGCCGGGTGACCGTCGTCCTCGACGGCGCCACGAGCCACCTGAGGGGCCCGGCCGTCCTGGTCGCCGAGGGCGAGACCCGGCCCGGCTGGATCTGACCGGCCTTTACTCCCACCTGCACTGGTATGGGCGCCGGTGCGGGTCCCGGCACAGACGGGACAACTGTCCCTCTCCAGCGGGACCATCCGCCGCATAACTTCTCTCTTGCACACCCTCTGGTGAATGGCCCGTATGGACCGGGATGGGAGCCCCGGGGCCGTACGGAGCCTGAGGGCCGGTGGCGACCTTCTTGGCGGGGGGCGGTCACCGGCCCTCCCACCAGGAGGTGCGGCGCCTCAGGGCTCTCGGGGGAGCCCTCAAGGTGAGACGCCGTTGACCGGCAGCCTGGCGCGGACGAGAGTCCCGCCCTTGGGGCCCGGTCCCACCGTGCACGAGCCGCCGAGTTCGGCCGCACGTTCTCGCATGGAGGACATGCCGATGCCGGAGCGCACCTGATCGGGAAGCCCCACACCGTCGTCGTCGACGGTGACGTGCAGATCGCCGTTGAGATGCAGCAGCACCTCGGCGCAGCCCGCGTTGGCGTGCCGGTGGACGTTCGTCAGCGCCTCTTGGACGATCCTGTACGCGGCGACCTCCGCGGCGGCCGGCAGGCCCTTCAGGTCCCCGACCACGCGCACGTCCACCTGCGGGCCGTCCCCGCCGGCGACGACGCCGCCGAGCGCCTTGATCGCGCCCTCCAGCCCGAGGTCGTCCAGCGCGGGCGGGCGCAGGCCGTACACGAGCTCCCTGATGTCGCCGATGGTGCGCCCCATGGTGGCGCGCAGGTCCTCCAGCAGCCCGTCGACCGCCTCGGGGTCGGTCTTCAGCGTGATGCGCGCGGCGTCCACCGTCATGGCGAGGCTGGCCAGCGTCGGGCCGAGTCCGTCGTGCAGGTCGCGGCGCAGCCGCCGCCGCTCCTCCTCGCGCGTGCGCAGGATGTGCTCGCGGGACCGCTGGACGTCCGCGGACAGCCGCGCCGCGTTCGCCAGCTCGGCGAGGTTGCGGGCGAGGACGTTCGACAGCCGCGCGTCCGGCGTGCGGGTCACGCCGAACAGCAGCCGCCCCACCGGCTCGCCGTGCCACACCAGCGGGATGAGCTGCGGGCGTTCGCCGAGCACGCCGTCCTCCGCCGAGACCGTCCGGCCGTCGCGGTCCAGCACCTCGATCACGACGCCGGTCGCGTGCAGGGCCGAGCGCGCGACCTCGGCGGCGACGGCGAGCGCGGCGCCCGGGTTCGCGGCCGTCTGCAGCCGCCGGTTGAGGCGGTCGGCGATCCGGTACGGGTCGCGCTCCCCGTGGATGAACGAGTCCACCATGCGCTGGAGCCGCCGCCGGACGGGTTCGAACACCGCGCCCGCGACGATCGCCCCGGCGAGCCCGGCGAGGGTGCCCCGGCCGTGCGCGAGCAGGCTCGCGGTGCCGACCAGGGCGAAGTAGACGCCGGTGATCACGACCACGAGGCCCGCGTACACCAGCGTCCGGCTGACCACGAGGTCGATGTCGTACAGCCGGTAGCGGGTGATCGCGATCGCGATGCAGATGGGGACGGCGACGATGGTGAGGTCGCGCAGCGGGTCGCCGATCGGGCTGTTCTCTCCGACGAAGATGATCGCCTCGGCGACGATGCCCGGGTAGACCACCCACGCGATCTGCCGCCGGACGTCGGGCGGCGCCTGGACGAACCGCACGGCCACCGAGAACAGCCCCGCGGCCAGGGCGGTGATGATGAGGGCGCTGATGGGGAGCGGGATCCGGTCGAACGGGTAGACCGAGACGCCGTTGTGCCAGGTCCGCACGTCGGGGTCGATGGTCAGGTGCACGCAGACGACGACCGGGACAAGGCAGGCCAGGAGGAGGACCGGGCGGAACCACCGCGACACCAGGCGACCGTCCGGGAAGACCAGCGGCAGGACCAGTGTCAGGGCGTAGGTGTCAACGGCCCACAGCCAGACCGCCAGCCATTGGACGAAGCCCGCCCCGGGCCGATGGTGCAGCTCCAGCCAGGGGCCGAGGTTGAGGGAGAGCACGTAGAGCGAGGCGCTGAAACCCGCGCCCACCATGAGCCATGCGACCTTCAGCCCCGGCCGGTGGCGCAGCAGGACGGCGCCCACGGGCGTCCAGGCGAGGGCGACCAGGATCTCGGGGTGCCACCACACCATCCGCATGTCGGACGGGAGGACGCCGCCGATGACCAGGGACGCCGCGACGGAGGCGACCGCGGCCAGCGCCAGGAGGGCGCCCGTGCGCCCGGCTGCGCGGTCGTGCTCTTCCGTCTGCATGCACTCTCCCCGCCCGAAAGTAATGGAATGTTAAAACGCCCAGCTCCCTGTCCAGCAGTCCAAAACGCGTCCGCCTCAGGACACCGCTGATCGGGTTGGGCGGAGAACTCCCCGTCGGCGGGTGCTGGCGGACGTGTCGTGATGGTAACCGGGCAAACGCCCGAATAGAACGGAAAGCCCAGGTCAGCGTCCCGTATCGGCCGCATCCCGGATGCTCCCGCGCACTCTGCGTGGCGATGCGGGCGCGGTCGGCGCGCCGGACGCGGGCGGGACCGGGGTTTCGGGCGGGGTCGCGCGTCAGGTCGTGAGAGTCAACATGCTGTCGCGCGTCAGGGCCTTCACCCCGCGCCTCATGTCCTCGGGGGTGAAGTCCTTGAGGAGGAGGCGCTGGATCAGGAAGCCGGGGAAGAGCGCGAACAGCGTCTTTCCGGCGGCCGCGACGTCGGTGTCGGCGGGAAGCAGGCCCGCGTCGACCAGCCGGCGGACGTAGCGGGTCCAGGTGTCGCGCAGGCCGGTGACGTTGTCGGCGACGTACGCGGCGATCTCGGGGTCGTGCGTGGCGAGTGCCCAGGCCTGGGGCGCGAGCCGGAGCGGGCCGTCCTCGTCGGACAGGGCGACGACCCGGGCGGCGAGCCGCTCGGCCACCTCGTCGACCGGGAGTAGCGGGTCGCTCTCGGCGAGCGCCGCGAAGAACGCGCGCAGGTCGCCGATCACGGTGGCGATGTTCGCCTCGATGATCTCGTTCTTGCTCTTGAAGTACCGGTAGACGGCGCCGGCGGAGAGCCCGGCCTCGGCGAAGATGTCCTGCATGGACGTCGCGTGGATGCCCTTGCGGATGAAGCACGTGCGGGCCGCCTCCAGGATCTGGCGGCGGCGGCGCTCCAGGTGCTCCTCGCTGACTCTCGGCATGGGTCCAATTTAAAACGAACGTTCGTTTCTTGACAAGCCCGGAGCGCGGTGCGACCCTGGCGGCGACCAAAGAGAACGGACATTCGTTTTTTTGGAGGAGATCTTGCGGTCCTCCTTAGCCGCACGCGCCGCCGCCGTAGCCGTCGGCGCGGCCCTTCTGCAGCTCGTCATGATCGTCGCCTTCTCCTGGCCCGCCGCGCGGACGGCGCCGCGCGACGTCCCGGTCATCGTGGCCGGCCCGCGGGCCGCCGCGGTCGCCGACCTGCTCGACCGGCGGCGGCCGGGCGCCTTCGACGTCCGGATCCGTCCCGACGAGGCCGCCGCGCGGGCCGCGATCGCCGATCGCGAGGCCTACGGCGCCATCGTCACGGCGCCGTCCGGCCCGAAGGTGCTCACCGCCTCCGCGGCCTCGCCCCTCGTCGCGCAGCAGCTCGGCGCGATGGCCGCGGGGCTCCGGCCGGAGGGCGCGGGGGCCTCCGCGCCCGTCCGGGACTCCGCCTCCGCCGCCGTCCAGGACGTGGTCGCCGCGGATCCCGACGACCCCCGCGGGGCCGGTTTCGGCGCCCTCGCGCTGCCGCTGGTCATGTCCGGGCTCGCGGCCGCGGTGCTGCTGACGTTCGGCGTCCCGTCCCTCGCCTGGCGCTTCGCCGCCGCGGTGCTCTTCGCCGTGCTGGGCGGGCTGGACGTCGCCTGGATTGCGCAGGGCTGGCTGTCGCTGCTTCCGGGGTCCTACGCGACGCTCGCCGGGGTCATGTCGCTGAGCATCCTCGCCGTGACCGGCACCGTCGCCGGCCTGGCCGCCGCCGTGGGCCGCGCCGGGCTCGGCCTCGGCGCGCTCACGCTGCTGCTGCTCGGCAATCCGCTGTCGGCGGCGACGTCGGCACCGGAGCTGCTCCCGCAGCCGTGGGGGACGATCGGCCAGTACCTGCCGCCGGGGGCCTCGGCCACACTGCTCCGGTCGGCCGCGTTCTTCGACGGCGCCGGGGGAGCGGGCCCTCTCGCCGTCCTGGCCGCCTGGGCCTGCGCCGGTCTCGCGCTGATGGCTCTGGGCGGGCTGCGGCGGCGTTCGAGGGGCGAGGCCGTACCCGACCGCGAACCGGTGCCCGCCTGACCTTCCCCGGGGTGAATCCCGGCGATCGCATGCGCTTTGCGTGCCTACTCAATAGCATTCTGTGACTCTTGGGTGGTCGGAGGGAGGCCGGTGGCGGCGTTCGTGGTCCGGAGGCTGGCGAGCCACGCGGTGCTGGCCGTGCTGGCCGCCAGCCTCGGCTACCTGCTCGCCGCCGCGGCGCTCGATCCGCGGGCCGCTCTCGAAGGCCGCGCCGCCCGTCCGCCGGAGGCCGTCGTCGACGCCCGGCTCGGTGCTCTCAACCTCGATGACGGAACGCCCCTGGCCGAGCGGTACCTCACCTGGGCCGGGGGCGTCCTGCGCGGTGACTTCGGCCGGACCTGGGACGGCGAACCGGTCGGCGCCGAACTGTGGCGCCGCCTCGGTGTCAGCCTCCGCCTGGTTCTCCCAGGGGCCGTCCTGGGAGGCGCGATGGGGGTCGCCCTAGGCGCCTTTGCCGCCGTCCGGCATGGCCGTGCCGCCGACAGGCTGATCTCAGGCGGTTCCTACCTGCTGCTGGCGGTTCCCGTGTTCGTGCTGGCGGTGCTCTTACAGATCCTCGCCGGGACGGCGAACGACGCCGTGGGCATGCGGATCTTCGCATGGGTGGGCGAGGCCACGCCGGGGGCGTCTCACGGCGTGGTCTGGGGCGTCGCGGATCGAGCGCGCCATCTGCTGCTTCCCACGGCCACGATCGCGCTCTGCCAGGCGGCTCTCTACGCCCGCTACCAGCGGGGCCTGATGCTGGACGTGCTGCACGCCGATCACGTGCGCACCGCGCGGGCCAAGGGGCTCCGGCGGCGCGACGCGCTGCTGCGGCACGGGCTGCGGACCGCGCTCGTCCCGATGGCGACCTACTTCGCCTACACGGCGGGCCTGGTGCTCCTCGGCGGGGTCTTCACCGAGACGGCGTTCGGCCGGCACGGCCTCGGGGAGTGGCTCGTCGACTGCGTCTCCCGGGGAGACGTCAACGCCGTGGCCGCCGTCGAATGCCTCGCCGCCTGCGCCGTCGTCCTGGCGGCTCTAGCATCCGACGTGCTGAGCGCCGCGCTGGACCCCCGCGTCCGCGCCGGGGCCGGGCCATGACCGGCCGCCGGAGCGCGGTGGCCGGGGCCGTCCTGCTCGTGCTGCTGGCACTGCCGGCGTTCGCCGGGCCGCTGGTGTCGCCGTGGGGCTGGGACGAGACCGACTTCGCGGCCTTCCGGCAGGGGCCGTCCGGCGACCACTGGCTCGGCACGACGCAGAGCGGGCGGGACGTCCTCGCGCTCACCCTGCGCGGGGCGCGGAACTCGCTGTCGGTCGGGTTGTGCGCCGCGGTCCTGTCGACCGGGATCGCCGCCGTCGCCGGTACCGCGGCCGGATTCCTGGGCGGGCGCGCCGACCGGATGCTGATGCTGGGCGCCGACCTGCTCCTGGTGCTCCCGTCCTTCCTCGTCGTCACCGTACTGGCGTCCCGGCTCACCGGAGGATGGCCCGTCCTCGTGCCGGTGCTGGCCGCGTTCATGTGGATGGTCACCGCCCGCGCGGTGCGGGCCGCGACGCTCTCGCTGCGGGAGCGCGAGCACGTGCTGGCCGCCCGGTTCCTCGGCCTGGGCGCGCCGCGCGTCGTCGCGCGCCACGTGCTGCCCCATCTGGCGTCGCTGCTGGTCGTGGACGCGAGCCTGAACGTCGGCGTCGCGATCGCCGCCGAGAGCGGGCTGTCCTACCTCGGGTTCGGGGTGCGGCCGCCCGACGTCTCGCTCGGCGCGGTCATCGCCGACGGCCAGGGCGGGGCGACCGCGCTTCCGTGGGCGTTCGGGTCCGCCGCCGGGACGCTCGTCCTGATCGTCGTCGCGGTGAACCTGCTCGGGGACGGGCTGCGGGACCTCCTCGACCCGGAGGCGCGGCGTTGACGGTCCTGCGGGTCGAGGGACTGACCGTCCGGCACGCGTCCGGGGCGCGAGCCGTGCGCGGTGCGGGCTTCACGGTCGACGCGGGGGAGGCGCTCGGGATCGTCGGCGAGTCCGGAGCGGGCAAGACCGCCCTGGCGCTCGCCCTGACGGGCCTGCTGCCGGAGGGGGCCCACGCGGCGGGGAGCGTGCGGCTGCGCGGTGAGGAGCTGCTGGGACGGACCGACGCCGAGCTCTCCCGCGTGCGCGGCAAGGATCTGGCGATGGTCTTCCAGGATCCGCTGTCGGCGCTCTCGCCCGTCCGGACGGTGGGCGACCAGATCGCCGAGGCCGTCCGGATCCACTCGGCGGCGAGCCGTCCGGCGGCGCGCGCCCGTGCCGCGGACCTGCTCGGACTGGTCGGCGTGCCCGACGCGGCGCGGCGTGCCCGCTCCTACCCGCACGAGCTGTCCGGCGGGATGCGGCAGCGCGTGATGATCGCCATGGCCGTCGCCAACGACCCGGCCGTCATCGTGGCCGACGAGCCCACCGCCTCCCTGGACCCGTGCGTCCAGGCGCGGGTGCTGGACGTCCTGCGGGCGGCCCGGGAGGCGACCGGCGCCGCGATCGTTCTGATCAGCCACGATCTCGGCGTCGTCGGGGGGTTCGCCGACCGCGTCCTGGTGATGCGCGCGGGGGAGGTGGTGGAGGCGGGCGAGGTGGAGCAGGTCTACCGGCGGCCCCGGACGCCCTATGCGAGCGGCCTGCTGCGCTCGTGGCCGCGTGCGGGTGATGTGCGGGTCTCCCGGCCCCGGACCGGCCGTCCGGTCGTACTCCAGGTGGACGGCCTGGTCCGCCGCTATCCCCGCCCCAGAGGGGTGCTGGCACGGCGGCGGACCGGGGAGGTGCGGGCCGTGGACGGTGTGAGCTTCGACGTCCGAGAGGGGGAGACGCTCGCGCTGGTAGGGGGGTCGGGGTCCGGCAAGACGACGACGCTGATGGAGATACTGCGGCTCTCCCGCCCGCAGGAGGGGCGCGTCACCGTCTTCGGCCACGACACGTCCGCCTTGCGTCCTGCCCAGCGCAAGGCGCTGCGGAAGGACGTCCAGGTCGTGTTCCAGGACCCGTATGCCTCCCTGAACCCTCGGATGCGGGTGTCCGACATCATCGCCGAACCGCTTACCACGCACCGCGTGCCGATCGGCGGTCGCGTTGAGGCGCTCCTGGCGCTGGTGGGCTTGGAGCCCGGTCATGCGCGGCGCTATCCTCACGCGCTTTCAGGGGGGCAAAGGCAGCGTGTGGCCCTTGCCAGAGCGCTCGCCTTGGAACCCCGCTTGCTGCTCTTGGACGAACCTCTGTCGGCCCTGGACGCCGTCGTGCGGGCGGACGTCCTGAAGGTCTTGGAGGGGCTCCGGGAACGCCTCGGCTTGGCGTGCCTGTTCGTGACCCATGACCTCGCCCTGATCGGGGGCTTCGCCGACCGGGTCGCGGTCATGCACAAGGGCCGCGTCGTGGAGCTTGGGCCGGTCGCCGATGTGTATGCCGCCCCCGCCCACCCGTACACGCGGACGCTGCTGGACGCGATTCCCTGGCCCAGTCCGGTGCGTGACCGACGTCCCCGCTTCCTTCCGCTTGGCGACCCGTCCGATCTCGAGCCCGCGGTCCTGCCGCTGGGCTGCCGCTTCCGGGCCCCCTGCCCGTCCTACGCCGCGCTCACCTCCGACGACAGGCAGTTATGCGAAGACCACGATCCGATGCCGCGTGCTCTGGGAGCGGACCACTCCGCCGCCTGCCATCATCCGCTCGTCTCGGCGGCGGCCCAGCAACGAGAGAGGGCCGAGCCATGAGGCGCGTCCTGGCCGCGGTCCTCCTCGGGACCGCGCTCTTGGCCGGTGCCGGGTGCACGGCCCCCGAAGGGCCTGCGTCGAGCGCGTCCGGGCGGCTGCCGGCGGCGGACATGAATCCGACCCCGCGCGACCGTGTCGCGAACGGCGGGACGCTCCGCTGGCCGCTGCCCGAGTTCCCGTCCCAGTGGAACTCGGGCCACGTCAACGGCGCCAAGGGCGCGGTCGAGCACGTCCTCCAGGGTGTCATGCCGTATCTGATGCGCTTGGACGAGAAGGCCGTCCCGCGTCCTGTTCCGGAGTATCTGGAATCGGCCGCCCTGAAGCGGACCCGTCACGGCCAGACCGTCACCTACAGGCTCAACCCGCGCGCCCAGTGGTCGGATGGGAGACCTATCGGATACGCCGATTTCCGGGCGCAGGCCCATGCCCTGTCTGGACGCGACCCCCGGTACGAGGTCTCGGCCGTCACCGGTTACCAGCAGATCCAGCGGGTCGAACGCGGCTCCGACGAGCACGTGGTCGAGGTGACGTTCGCCCATAGGTACGCGGACTGGCGCGGCCTGTTCAGCCCCCTGTATCCGGCCGCCGCCTACTCCGACCCACGCGCGTTCAACACCGCATGGGCGGACCGCATACCCGTCACGGCCGGGCCGTTCAGGTTCCAGGGGATCGACCGCACGGCCAAGACGCTCACTCTGGTGCGGGACCCGGCGTGGTGGGGCGCGCCTGCGAAACTCGACCGGATCGTTTACCGCGCCATGGCCACCAGCGCGATGCCCGGCGCGTTCGCCAGCAGCGAGATCGACCTGATGGACGTCGGCCTCGACGCGGACGCACTGGAACGCGTCCGGCGCGTCCCCGGCGCCACCGTCCGGAGGGCGGGCGGGCCGGACTGGCGGAACTTCACCCTCAACGCCGCCGGACCCGTCCTGTCCGACGCACGGGTGCGGCGGGCCGTGATGCTCGGCATCGACCGGCGCGCCATCGCGCGGTCGGACCTGTCCGGCCTCGGCGTGCCGGTCCAGCCGCTCGGCAACCACTTCTACGTCGGTACCCAGGCCGGCTACCAGGACAATTCCGGTGAACTCGGCGCGTACGACCCCGCGCGGGCCCGGCAGCTCCTGGACGAGGCGGGCTGGAGACCGCACGGCAGGTACCGCGCCAAGGCGGGCCGCACGCTCGCGCTGCGGTTCGTGGTGCCGTCGGGGGTCCCCATCAGCAGGCGGGAGGGGGAGCTGACACGCGCACTGCTCGAACGCGTGGGCGTCCGGGTGGACATCCAGGCCGTCCCCGCCGACGACGTCTTCGAGCGGTACGTCACGCCGGGGAACATGGACATCGTCCCGTTCTCCTGGCTCGGCACCTCGTTCCCCGCCTCGGAGATGAAAGCGGTGTTCGCGCGGCCGCGCGGAGGCAACGTCCAGCAGAACTACTCCAGGATCGGGAGTGCCGCCATCGACGCCGTGATCGACCAGGCCATCGCGGAGGTCGAGCCGGACAGGGTCCACTCCCTGGTGAACAGGGCGGACCGGCTCATCTGGCGCCAAGCGTCGGTCCTGCCGCTGTACCAGCGCCCCCAGATCGTCGCCGTGCGCGCGGGCCTCGCCAACGTCGGTGCCGGCGGCTTCCTGGACCCCGTGTATCAAGACATCGGCTTCACCCGGTGAAGCGCGGGCCCGTGGGGCTCTCGGATCGGTCGGGTCAGGGGAAGGCGAGCTCGATGCCCTTGCGGTCGCTGGTGTAGCGGGCGTTCCACACGTACAGGCGCAGGTCGTCCGCGGAGAGCCCGTCCTCGACCGGCAGGTCGGAGGCGATGCGGACCACGTAGGAGGCGCCCGCCGGCATCATCGTGTCGCCGCCGTCCTCGACCGGCGCCTTCGCCCCGGCGACCCTGGCGGTGATCTTGCTGTGGTTGGGGAGCGTGCACATGTCGTCGGGGATGCCCGCCTGCGGCATGCACCGCTCCTGCGCCGACGAGGGGACCTGCGACTTCGGCATGAACAGGTCGGCGGGGAAGTCCAGCAGGACGGGCCGCCGCTGGCTGTTGGTGAGGACGTAGTCGGCGTAGGCGTAGGTCGTCCCGGACGGCGGGGCCTGCGTGGCGCCGAGCGGCTGCCGGGACGTCCCCGCCATGACGGCGGCGAGGTTGTAGCCGTAGCCCTCGGGGGTCGTGAAGCCGAGCGGCGGGCCGGCCTTCGGGGCGGGCACGGACGGGCCGGCCCCGCCGTCGCCCTGGCCGGCGAGGCTGGGCGGTGCGGAGGCCCCGCGCTCGCCCGTGCCGGGCCGCACATACACGATCACGCCGGCCACCGCGGCGATCCCCAGGGCGCCGGTGACGGCCCCCGCGAGGCCGAGCCTTCCTGCCTGGCTCTTCTTCCTGCGGCGGTGCGAGCGGTACGGCTGGCGGGTGTTGGCCATGTTCGCTCCCTCGGGCCCTCTCCGGCTCGGTCGGCGTGTCCCTGCTCACGGCGGGCAGGTCACGATACCGGACGGCCGGATCGGCGGCGGTCCCGGTCTGCGGGTTACGAACCGCGCGCCGTGAGGGCGTCGCGGCCGAGTCCCCGCAGGGAGGCGTCCAGCACCTGCGCGGTATGCGCGACGGCGATGGCGGCGCCGCGCCCGCGCAGCGCGGTGGCGATCTGCATCGAGCAGCCGGGGTTGGCGGCGACGAGCAGTTCGGCTCCGGTGGCGTCGACGTTCACCGCCTTCCGGTCGCCGAGTTCTCCGGCGGCCTCCGGCTGGAACAGGTTATAGGTCCCGGCGGAACCGCAGCAGACGTCGGGTTCGGCGATCTCCCGGACGGTCAGCTTGGGGATCGCGGCGAGCAGTTCGCGGGGCTGGCTACGCACGCCCTGCGCGTGGGCGAGGTGGCACGCGTCGTGGTAGGCCACCGTGACCGGAAGTGGCCTGCGTTCCGCGCGGGGCCCGAGTTCCACCAGGTACTCGGCGAGGTCGCGGGTCCTGGCCGAGAGCGCCTCGGCCCGCCCGGACCACCGCGGGTCGTCGGCGAGCAGGGCCCGGTACTCCTTCATCGCCGATCCGCAGCCCGCGGAGTTCACCACGATCACGTCGACGGCCTCAAAGGTCTCGACCGTCCGCCGGGCGAAGGCGCGCGCCTCGTCCTCGCGTCCGGAGTGCAGGGAGAGCGCGCCGCAGCACCCCTGGCCCTTGGGGATGACGACATCGCAGCCCTCCATCGCCAGGACCCTGGCCGTGGCGGCGTTGACCTCCGGGAAGAACTCGCCCTGGACGCATCCGGTCAGCATCCCGACCGTGGCGCGGCGCTCGCCGCGCGCGGCGACCCGCTCGGGCAGCCTGGGCGTCCTGCCGAGGGGCGGGGCGAGCCGTTCCATGGCGGCGAGGGACGGCGAGACGCGTTCCAGGACGCCGCTGCGCCGCACGAGCCGTTCCAGGCCCGACTTCTGGTAGGCGCGGAGGGGCCCGCGCAGGGCGCGGAGTCTCCGCTTGTACGGGAACAGCTGGAAGACCATCTCCCGTATGACGCGCTCCTTCACTGGACGGGGGTGCTCACGCTCGACTTCGGCCCGGGTCATCTCGATGAGGCGGTCGTACTGCACGCCGGACGGGCAGGACGTCACGCACGCCATGCACCCGAGGCAGCGGTCGAAATGCTCGACCATCGGCCCGCTGAGCGGCTCGCCGTCCTCGTGCTGCTGCATCAGATGGATGCGGCCCCGGGGCGAGTCCATCTCCTCGCCCCACAGCACGTACGTCGGGCACGTGGGAAGGCAGAACCCGCAGTGCACGCAGTCGTTGAGCAGGTTCGGGAGGTCGTCCTGGGCGCTCATCAGATTCCTCCCACGAAGCGGCCGGGGGACAGCCGGTGATCCGGGTCGAACTGGTCCTTCACGCGCCGCATCAGCGCCAGCGCCGGAACCGGCCCCCACAGATCGATCTCGCTGCGCACCTCTTGCGGCGCGTAGCGGACGACGGCGTGACCGTTGTGCCTCCTCAGCACGTCCCGTAGACGTCCGAGGACATCGGCCACCTCGTTAGGGCCGAACTCCGCGGGAAGGCCTACGTGGCCCTGCCCGCTGCCGCTCCAGGTGGCGGCGGCCCCTGGGCCGAGCACGGTGATGACGTCGCGGAGCGAGGGGGGCGGGGCGCCCATGTCGACGAGGGTGGTGCCGTCCGGGTACAGGCCCCAGCCGTCCGGCGCGGTGTCGGAGATCTCGGCTTTCTCTCCAAGGAGTTCTGCGGTCTGCCCAGCGCGCGCGGCGACACCGTCGGGAACGCCTTCCAGGAAGACCGCGACCGTCCCTGGGCTGATGTATTCGAGCGCGCTCGGCGCGACAGGGGAGTGGAGGACGGTCTGGACCGCGTCGTGCGCGTCCTCGGCCCCGTCCACGGCACACGTCACGTAGGCGGTCGCGGCCGGGACCGGGTGCAGGCGGAACGTGGCCTCCACGATCAGGCCCAGCGTCCCGTAGGAGCCGCAGAAGAGCCGTCCGAGGTCGTACCCGGCGACGTTCTTGACGACCTTGCCGCCGGACTTCGCGACCTGCCCGTCCGCACGGACCACCGTGAGCCCGATGACCAGGTTCCTGGGCGTCCCGTACAGGGTGCGCAGCGGGCCGGCCGCGCCCGCGGCGATCGTCCCGCCCACGGTGGAACCCGGCAGCGGCACGTCGAGCGCGAGCCGCTGCCCGCGCTCGGCCAGCCTCTCGGCGAACCCGTCCATCGCGAGCCCGGCCTCCGCCTTGGCCACGAGGTCCCCGGCCGTGTGCTCGACGAGCCTGCCGAGCCGGTGGCTGTCGATGAGCAGGTCGCAGCGCTGCGGGGGCTCGCCCCAGTCCAGCCGGGTCTCGGCCCCGCGCGGGACGACGGCCAGCCCCTTCTCGGCGGCCACGCGCATCACGTCGGCGGCCTCGGTCAGGTTCTTCGGCGCCGCGACGAACGCGGGCTCCACGCCGAGCACGCCCTCCGCGGGCTCACCGGGCCGGACGTCACCGCAGACCTTCGCCAAGGCGTCCAGGGGCAGCATCAGAAGATGTCCGCCTTTCCCTCGTAGGGGTGCGGGCCCTTGCGCTTGCCGGGCACCTCGCCGCACAGCCGCGGCGTGGGGAAGACCTTGCCCGGGTTGCACAGCCCCGCCGGATCGAAGCCGCAGCGGACCATCTGCATCGTGTCCAGGTCGGCGTCGGTGAACATGCGCGGCATGTAGCGGGCCTTGTCCACCCCGACGCCGTGCTCGCCCGTGATGGAGCCGCCGTGCTCGATGCACAGGTCGAGGATCGCTCCCGACACCTCCTCGGCGCGCTGCTCGGCGCCCGGTTCGGCGTCGTCGAACAGCACCAGCGGATGCAGGTTGCCGTCGCCCGCGTGGAACACGTTCGCGACCCGCACGCCCGACTCGGCCGACAGGGCGTCGATGCGGGCCAGGACGTCGGGGAGCACCGTCCTCGGGATGACGCCGTCCTGGACGAGGTAGGCCGGGCTGATCCGGCCCACGGCCGCGAACGCCGACTTGCGCCCCTTCCAGATCAGCGCCCGCTGCGCGTCGTCGGCGGCGATGCGGATCTCGAACGCCCCGGCGCCCCGGCACAGCCGCTCCACCTCGGTGAACTGGGCGGCGACCTCCGCCCGCGGGCCGTCCAGCTCCACGATCAGCACCGCGCCCGCGCCCGGCGGGTACTCGCAGCGCACCGCCGCCTCGGCCGCCTCGATCGCCAGGGCGTCCATCATCTCGATCGCCGCCGGGACGACCCCCGCGCCGATGATCGCCGACACCGCCGTGCCGCCCGCCTCGATCGACCCGAACGCGGCCAGCAGCGTCTCCACGGTCTCGGGGACCCGCGTCAGCCGCACCGTGATCTTGGTGGTGATGCCGAGCGTGCCCTCCGCCCCGACGAACACGCCGAGCAGGTCGTAGCCGGGCCCGTCCGCCGCGAGCTCGACCAGCTCCCCGTCGGGGGTGACGACCTCGCAGGACAGCACGTGGTGCGCGGTGAACCCGTACTTCAGGCAGTGCGCGCCGCCGGAGTTCTCCGCGACGTTCCCGCCCACCGAGCAGATCTGCTGGCTGGAGGGGTCGGGCGCGAAGTAGTACCCGTACGGGCGCACGGCCCGCGTGACGTCCAGGTTGATCACGCCGGGCTCCACCACGGCCCGCTGCCCCGGGATGTCGATCTCCAGGATCCGGTTCATCCGTGACGTGACGATCAGCACGCCGTCCGCGCGGGGGAGCGCGCCGCCCGACAGGCCGGTCCCCGACCCGCGCGCGACGTAGGGGACCCCGGCGGCGGCGCACTCCCGCACGATCGCGGCGACCTGCTCGGCCGTGTCGGGCAGCACGACGACGCCGGGCGTCGACCGGTGGTTGGTGAGGCCGTCGCACTCGTAGGTGCGCAGCCGCACCGGATCGGTGATGACCCGGTCGGCGCCGAGCAGGGCCTCCAGCCGGGGCCCGAGCGCCGTGAGCATGGTCTCCATCCTCTCCACGATCCCCCGCCCGCCGACCCGTCGCAAGATCCGCGGTCCGTCCGGGAACCCCCTCCCGGACGGACCGCGCCGCCCGAGCCCTGCCCCCTTACGGGAACTGCTGGTAGGCCGGGGTGGTGAGGAACTCGGAGTACTCGTCGGCCAGCGTGACCTCCTTGAAGAGCTCCACGGCCTGGTTGTAGCGGGGCTCGTTGTAGGCCTGGCCCAGCTCCTCGCGGATCCTGGCGAGCTCCTCGTCCAGGAGCTGCTCGACCCACTCCTTGGTGATCTTCTGGCCCTCGGCGGTGGCGACCCCGTTGTAGATCCACTGCCACACCTGGGACCGGGAGATCTCCGCGGTGGCGGCGTCCTCCATCAGGTTGTGGATCGCGACCGCGCCGGCCCCGTCCAGCCAGGTGGCGAGGTAGCGCAGCGCCACGTCGATGTTGTTGCGCAGGCCCGCCTCGGTGATCTCGCCGGGGGTGGCCTTGACGTTGAGCAGGTCGGCGGCCGAGACGTGCACGTCCTCGCGGAGCCGGTCGCGCTGGTTCGGCTTGTCGCCGAGCACGCCGTCGAACACCTCGCGGCAGACCGGGACGAGGTCGGGGTGGGCGACCCAGGAGCCGTCGAAGCCGTCCCCGGACTCGCGGGTCTTGTCGGCGCGGACCTTCTCCAGCGCGACCCGGTTGACCTCCTCGTCGCGGCGGGACGGGATGAACGCCGCCATGCCGCCGATCGCGTGCGCGCCGCGCTTGTGGCACGTCCGGACGAGCAGCTCGGTGTAGGCCCGCATGAACGGCGCGGTCATCGTGATCGCGTTGCGCTCGGGCAGCACGAAGTCGGCGCCCCGGTCCCGGAACTTCTTGATCACCGAGAAGAGGTAGTCCCAGCGGCCCGCGTTCAGGCCGGCGGAGTGGTCGCGCAGCTCGTAGAGGATCTCCTCCATCTCGAACGCGGCGGGGATCGTCTCGATCAGCACGGTGGCGCGGATGGTGCCGCGCGGGATCTCCAGGGCGTCCTGGGCGAGGTTGAACGCGTCGTTCCAGAGCCGCGCCTCGAGGTGGCTCTCCATCTTCGGCAGGTAGAAGTAGGGGCCCTTGCCCTTGGCCAGCTGCCTGCGGGCGCTGTGGAAGAAGTAGAGGCCGAAGTCGAACAGCGACCCGGACATGGGCTCGCCGTCGACGAGGAGGTGCTTCTCCTCCATGTGCCAGCCGCGCGGCCGGACGACGATCGTCGCGAGCTCCCCGTCGTCCTTCAGCGCGTAGGACTTGCCGCTCTTGGGGTCGGTGAAGTCGATGGTGCGGTCGAGGGCGTCCCGCAGGTTGAGCTGCCCCTCGACCATGTTGTTCCACAGCGGGGTGTTGGCGTCCTCGAAGTCGGCCAGCCACACCTTCGCGCCCGAGTTCAGCGCGTTGATCGTCATCTTGCGGTCGGTCGGACCGGTGATCTCGACGCGGCGGTCCTCCAGGCCGGGCGCGGGCTGGGCGACGCGCCAGGAGTCGTCGCCGCGGACCCCGGCGGTCTCGGGCAGGAAGTCCAGGGTCCCGCCCGCGGACAGCTTGCGCTGGCGCTCGGCGCGGGCCTCCAGCAGCTCCTTGCGGCGGGTGCCGAACTCGCGCTGCAGGGCGGCGAGCAGGCCGAGCGCCTCGGGGGTCAGGATCTCCTCGTACCGCTCGCCGAGGGGTCCGGTGACCTCGATGCCTTCCAGTCCAGCCATCTGCTGCCCTTTCGTATAGCGAAATTCGACTTCTGTTACGTGGAGAACGGTACTCGGCGGTCCGGAGACCGGTCAAAGCGGGGTTCCCTGCAGACCTCCCCGCGCGCGCTTCCGTCAACCCAAGTGGAAACCGGGCCATAACCAGGTGACCGCCGGGGAGGGTGCGTGAGACGATCCGGGGGAAGATACGGCCGCGAAGCGGCGTTCTACGAGGACATATGACTGAACCTTTCTCTGCAGACCAGACCCAGGCTCCGGAAGCGCTCGAGTACGAGCCCCTGACGGGCGAGCTCGATCTCGAAGACCGGCGGGCACTGCGCCGCGTCGCGGGACTGTCCACCGAACTGACCGACGTGACCGAGGTCGAGTACCGCTCCCTGCGACTGGAGCGGGTCGTCCTGGTGGGCGTCTGGACCGAGGGGACGGCCGAGGCGGCCGAGAACTCCCTGCGCGAGCTGGCGCTGCTCGCCGAGACCGCGGGCTCGCAGGTGCTCGAAGGACTCGTCCAGCGCCGGTCCCGCCCCGACCCCGCGACCTACATCGGCTCCGGCAAGGCCGCGGAGCTGCGCGACATCGTGATCTCCACCGGCGCGGACACCGTCATCTGCGACGGCGAGCTGGCCCCGAGCCAGCTGCGCCACCTGGAGGAGACCGTCCAGGTCAAGGTGATCGACCGGACGGCGCTGATCCTGGACATCTTCGCCCAGCACGCCAAGAGCCGCGAGGGCAAGGCGCAGGTCGAGCTCGCGCAGCTCGACTACCTGCTGCCGCGGCTGCGCGGCTGGGGCGGCAACCTGTCCCGGCAGGTCGGCGGGCGCGCCGCGGGCGGCGTCGGCATCGGCGGCCGCGGCCCCGGCGAGACCAAGATCGAGCTGGACCGGCGGCGGATCCGCACCCGGATGGCCAAGCTGCGCCGGCAGATCGCCGAGATGTCCAAGTCGCGCGACACCAAGCGCGGCGAGCGGCGCCGCCACCGGGTGCCGGCCGTCGCCATCGCCGGCTACACCAACGCGGGCAAGTCGTCCCTGCTCAACCGGCTCACCGGCGCCGGGGTGCTGGTGGAGGACGCGCTGTTCGCCACCCTCGACCCCACCGTCCGGCGCGCCGAGACGCCGGGCGGCCGCGCCTACACCCTGGCCGACACGGTCGGTTTCGTCCGGCACCTGCCGCACCAGCTGGTCGAGGCGTTCCGCTCGACGCTGGAGGAGGTCACCGACGCCGGGCTGGTCCTGCACGTCGTCGACGGCTCCGACCCCGACCCCGAGTCGCAGATCGACGCCGTCCGCGAGGTGCTGCGGGAGATCGGCGCCGACCGCATCCCCGAGATCATCGTGATCAACAAGGCGGACGCCGCCGACGAGCTCGCGGTCGCGCGGCTGCGGCGCCGCGAGCCGCACAGCGTCGTGGTGTCGGCCCGCACCGGGTTCGGCATCGAGGAGCTGCGCGCCGCGATCGAGGCCGACCTGCCGGGCCTGGAGAGCGAGGTGCACGTCCTCATGCCCTACGAGCGCGGAGACCTCGTCGCCCGCGTGCACGACCGCGGGGAGGTGCTCAAGCAGGAGCACGTCGCCGAGGGCACCGTCATGCACGCCCGCGTGCCCGCCGACCTCGCGGGCGAACTGGCCCGGTACGAGACCGTCTCCCCGACGGCCTGAGTCACCGTCTCTCCGACGTTCTGAATCCCGTTCCCACCGGGCCCCTCGCAGGGCCCGGTGGGTTTTGGGTCAGGTCGTCGGGCCGGTTCGAGATCGTCCGAAGGTGCGCTCTGGTCGCCGAACGGTGACAGCTTGTCCAATCCGCTTGACCATGCTGTTGAAATCCGTACCGTCGAAGGACCAAGGGGCGGGGTGATGGGTGTCGATGCGCGGCGAGCAGAGGTTGTCGGACGGGCCTTCGGTGCACTACCGTGACGAAACCGATATCTCCGGTCTCGTTGCCAGTGGTGGCCCCCCGGTCACCCGACCCTCCACAGGTGGAGTCGCCGGCACCCAGCCGGCGTTTCGGATCGAGAGCAGGTGGCCCAACCATGGCAGGTCCGAACGCTGGCGCGAGGGCCCGAGGCCCGCGCCGTCGCCCCGCATCCTGCAACGCGCCCGCGTGCGCACGGCCCCACCCAGGTCGGTGACCCTATGACCGTACGGCTGTTGACGAACATCGGCAGGCTCTGGACGGGCACCGACGTCTGCAGCAACGCCGCGGTGCTCATCCACGACGACCGGGTCGTCTGGGCCGGGCCCGCCTCCGACCTCCCGCAGAGCGTCCCCGGCATCATCGACGACATCGTCGACGTCGACCATGTCGAGAACCTCGGCGGCGGCCTCGTCACGCCCGGTCTCATCGACGCGCACTCCCACCCCGTCTACGCGGGCAACCGGTGGGCCGAGCTCGCGATGCGCACCAGCGGCTCGTCCCACTCGGCCATCACCGCGGCGGGCGGCGGCGTCAACTCCACCGTGACCGTCACCCGGGGCACCGACCCCTGGACGCTGTGCAACGGCGTCCGCGAACGGCTCCGCCAGTGGATCCTCGCCGGCACCACGACCGTCGAGGCCAAGACCGGCTACCACCTCACCCGCGACGGCGAGCTCGCCGACATCCGGATGCTGCGGTCGCTGGAGGGCGAGCCCTCCATGCCCCGCATCCACGCCACGTTCCTCGCCGCGCACATCCTGCCGCCCGAGTTCTTCGGGCGCCGCCGCGACTACATCGAGGCCGTCCGCCTGTGGGCCGGCGACGCCGCCGTCGCCGGGGCCGACTCGATCGACGTCTACTGCGACGAGGGCCACTTCACCGCCGAGGAGGCCCGCGCCCTCCTGCTCACGGGCAAGCGCGCCGGCCTCAAAGCCCGCATGCACGCCTGCGCCAACGAGCGCATCGGCGCCGCGCAGGTCGCCGCCGAGGTCGGCTGCGCGTCCGCCGACCTGCTCACCCAGGCCAACGACGACGACATCAAGGCCCTCGCCCACGCCGGCGTCACCGCCACCGTCTGCCCCGGCAGCTCCCTCAACAGCAGCCGCGCCCCCGCGCCCGTCCGGCAGATGCTCGACCGCGGCGTCACCGTCGCCCTCGGCACCGACCACAACCCCGGCCAGTGCGGCATCACCTCCATGCCGCTCGTCATCGGGCTGTCGGTCGCGATGTTCGGGCTCAGCGTGACCGAGGCGCTGCGCGCCGCCACCCTCGGCGGAGCCGCCGCGCTGCGCGTCGGCGACCGCGGCTCCCTCGCCCCGGGAATGCTCGCCGACATCGTCCTGTGGGACGCCGACCACGAGGGCGCCTTCGCGTGGGCGTTCGGGCTCCGCGCCCTGCGCATCTGGCGCGGCGGCGTCCCCGTCCAGCCCTGACGGCCGCACTGCCTGAGGGCCCGCATTGCCTGAGGGCCCGCACTGCCTGAGGGCCCGCACTGACGCGGAGCCGCACTGCCTGACGGTCGCACTGACGGGGAGCCGCACTGACGGGGAGCCGCACTGACGCGGGGCCCGCGGCGGCGGGTAGTGTCGCCGCCATGGGCGGTGCGGTCGGTATGGGTGGTTCGGTCGTGGTCGTCACCGACTCCACGGCCTACCTTCCGCCGGGGCTCGCCGAAAGGCACGGGCTGACCGTCGTCCCCCTGCAGATCGCCGTCGGCGGCATCATGCGGGACGAAGGCGACATCGACACCGCCGAGACCGCCCGGGCGCTGAGGGAATGGCGTCCCGTCACCACGTCCCGTCCCGCGCCCCAGCGGTTCGCGGACGCCTACAAGGCAGCCGCCGCCTCGGGCGCGCGTGCGGTGGTGTCGGTGCACCTCGCCGCGGCCATGTCCGGGACGGTCGAGGCCGCGCGGCTCGCCGCCGAGGACGCGCCCGTTCCCGTGCGGGTCGTCGACAGCGGGACCATCGGCATGGGCCTCGGTTTCGCCGCCCTCTCCGCGGCGGCCGTCGCGATGGAGGGCGGGTCGGCGGAGGAGGCCGTGTCCGCCGCCGTCCGGCGGGCCGCGCTCACCCGCTCCCTCATCTACGTCGACACCCTGGAGCATCTGCGGCGGGGCGGGCGGATCGGCGCCGCCGCCACCCTGTGGGGGTCCGCGCTGATGGTGAAGCCGCTCCTGGAGATCACCGACGGCCGCATCGCGCCGCTGGAGAAGGTCCGCACGTCGTCGCGGGCGCTGGCCCGGCTGGAGGAGCTGGCCGTGACCGAGGCCGGCGACCGGCGCGTCGACCTCGGCGTCCAGCACCTGTCCGCCGCCGCCCGCGCCGAGACCCTGGCCGCCCGGCTCCGTGAACGCGTCCCGCACGTCCAGGACGTCTACGTCGGCGAGGTCGGCCCCGTCATCGGCGCCCACGTCGGCCCCGGAATGCTGGGCGTGGTCGTGGCCCCCCAGCTCTGACCCTCCCCGGGGGCGTCAGGGGCGCAGGAGGCCGCGCAGGACGGCCGGCGGGTGACCGGTCTCCGCCCTGATCGTGCGCGTGAGGTGCGCGTGGTCGGCGAAGCCGAGGTCGGCGGCGAGGCCGGACAGGTCCCGTTCGCCCTGTTCCAGGCGGTCGAGGGCGCGCCCGACCCGGATCCGGTTCCGGTAGCGGGTGACCGACATGCCGGTCTCCCTGCGGAACGTCCGGCTCAGGTGGGAGGGGGAGACCTCCAGCAGGCGCGCCAGCGGGACGAGGCCGGCCGCCTGCGGATGGCCGCTCGCGATGGCCTCGCGCGCCTCGTCGGCCAGGGCGCGGCGCCTGCCGCCCTGCTCGTCCACGGCCAGGTGGGCGAGAAGGCCCATGAGCCGCTCGGCTGTCTCGTATCCCACGTCGGGGCCGGACCGCAGTAGGAGGCGATGGGCGACGTCCGCGCGCGCGCTGACCCTGACCGTCCCGGACGGGCGTCGCCAAAGGCCGGGCGACAGGATGATGGCCGTGCACACGTCGCCGCCCGCGGGATGGGCGAACTGGCCCTCCTCCCCGGAGGCCTGCGTGTAGCCCGTCGTGGGGTCGAGGACGGCGCGCCCCTGGCGGGACCGCATGCGGAACCGCCCCGCCCGCACCAGGACGATCTGGTCGCCGTGGAACGGCTCGGGCTCCGACCACCCCGGCCGGTGCTCCGCGCAGCGCACCGCGTGGACGGCGAAGTCCTCCGTCTCCGCCACGGTGCTCGACTCGCGCATGCCGCCATCGTACGCAGGGGCAAACATGTTCAAGCGCCGGTGGAAGCCGTCCCGCACACTCGCGGAATGGTCAAACGATGGCTGCTGGCGGTGCTGCTCACCGGGCAGACGATGGTGTCGATGGACGGCTCCATCGTGGCGGTCGCGATGCCGGACATCGCGGAAGAGCTGCACGCGTCCGGCTCCCTCCTGCAACTCATCACGGGCGGCTACATCTTCGCCTTGGCCGTCCTCGTGGTCACCGGCGCGCGCCTTGGCGACGGCTACGGGCACCGCACGATGTTCTTCCTGGGGCTGTTCGGCTTCACGGCCTCGTCGCTGGCCTGCGGGCTGGCACCGACCGGCGCCCTCCTGGTCGCGGCGAGGGTGTGCCAGGGGGCGTCGGCCGCTCTGCTGCTGCCGCAGGTCCTGTCGCTCATCCAGCTGGCCTTCCAGGGGCCCGCCAGAGCGCGCGCGCTCGGCCTCTACTCCATGGTGCTGGCGCTGGGAGTCGCCCTGGGGCAGGTGGCAGGCGGGCTCATCGTGACACTCGGCGGCAGCTGGCGGCCCATCTTCCTCGTCAACGTGCCTGTGGGAGCCGTGCTCCTCGCCATCGGACCGCGCCTGATACCGCCGGAACGCACGAAGTCCGTCCGCCTGGACCTGTCCGGCGTGGTGCTCCTGTCCATCGGGATGGCCGCGTTCGTCGTGCCCCTGGTACTCGGCAGGGAACAGCACTGGCCGCTGTGGACGTGGCCGTCCATCGCCGTGGGGTGCGTCCTGCTCGCCGTCTTCTGCGTCCACGAGCTGAGGACGGCGTCACCGCTGCTGGACCTTTCGGTACTGCGCCGGCCCTTCGTCGCACCCGGCCTGTTCGCGGCCTGCGCGGTGATGGGCGCCTACACGGGGCTCCTGTTCTCGCTCGCGCTCTACTTGCAGAACGAGCTCGGCTTCTCGCCGCTCCAGGCCGGGCTCACCTTCATCCCCTACACGGCCGGTTTCGCCACGGCGGGCCTGGGATGGACACGTCTGCCTCTACGGGCGAGGACGAACCTCCCCGTTTTCGGCCTGCTCTCCTTCGCCGTCGCCGCGTCGGGGCTTGCCTTCCTGACCGGGGACGGCTGGCCGGTGCTTCTGTCGGTGCCGCTCCTGTACACCGCCGGGTTCGGGCACGCCGCGGGGTTCAGCCCCCTGGTCGACCGGATCACCGGGGCCGTGGGGCCCGGTCAGGCCTCTTCCGTGTCCGCTCTGACGAACACGGGCACGCTGCTGTCGAACGTCCTCGCGATCGCCGTCTTCGGCGGCGTCTACCTCTCCTCGCCGGGGACGCTGACCCGCGTCACGGCCCTTCTGGTGGCGCTGCTCGTGCTCGCGGCCACGGCCTCCCGGCGCCGTTGACGCAGGGTTGTCCACAGTTTCCGATCCGCGCGTCCGCGCTCGTCCGGCCTCCCTAACGTCGGGCTCCATGAGATCCGACACGGAAGATCGACTGCACGCCGTCACCGGCCGGTGGAAGCCGCCCGCCCCTCCTGCCGACGCGCCTCCGGCGGCACGGGTGCGCGCGGCGCCCGAACGCTCGAACGTCCGCCTGCTCGTCATGCTCGGCGTGCTCGCGGCGCTGGTGGCGGCCGGCTACCTGTGGCTCGCCCGGCCGCGTCCCGAGCCGGCGGCGCCCACCGCAACCGCCGCCCTCACCGAGCCGCGCCCCGCCCTCACGGCCAGCCCGGCGGTCGCCGCCTCCTCCTCGGCGGCCTCCTCGGTGGTCGTCCACGTCCTCGGCAAGGTCGAGCGGCCGGGCGTGGTCACCCTGCCATCGGGGTCACGGGTCGCCGAGGCCATCAAGGCCGCGGGCGGGGTGCGCCCGGGCGCGAAGACCGGCACCCTCAATCTCGCCCGCCCGCTGGTGGACGGCGAGCAGATCCCGGTCGGAGTCCCCGCGCCACCGCCGTCCCCGCCGCCTCCCGGTGGCCCGCCCTCGCCCGCCGCGGGCGCACCCGGCACCCCGCTCGACCTCAACGCGGCCACCCCCGACCAGTTGGACGACCTCCCCGGTGTCGGGCCCGTCCTCGCGCAGCGCATCGTCGCGTACCGCACCCAGCACGGCGGCTTCCGCTCCGTCGAGCAACTCCAGGACGTCAGCGGCATCGGCTCCCGGCGCTTCGCCGACCTGAAACCGATGGTCCGCGTATGACCCCCGACCTACGCCTCCTCGCCCCCGCCCTGGCCACCTGGCTGGCCGCCGCCGCGACCATAGGCCTACCCCAGCCCCTGACCTATGGCCTGGCGACGACCACAGCAGCCGCCTCCGCCTACCTCCTGACCACCCGCACCCCATCAACCCCCCGCCTCCTCAACCGGTTGAGGCGGATCTTCCCCGCGCCCCGGCCGAGCGGCACCACCAGACGCCCCCAAGACGACTGCTGGCACGAGCGCGCCTTAAGGCGGATCCTCCCGGCCGGGTGGCCAGAGAGGGGTACGAGCCGAGCCCCGGCGGGCTGGTGGCGCGAGCGCGCCTTGAGGCGGATCTTCCCGGCCAGATGGCCAGACAGGGGCACGAGCAGAGCCCCGGACGGCTGTTGGTGTGAGCGTGTCTTGGAGCGGATTCTCCCGGCCGGGTGGCCGGAAGGGGGCGCGAGCCGAGGCCCGGTGGGCTGGTGGCGCGAGCGCGTCTTGAGAAGGATTCTCCCGATCGGGTGGATGGGGGGCGGAGCGACGGGACGCCCAGGTGGGAGTTGGCATGGACACGCGTTGAGACGGGTGGTTCCGGCAGGGTGGTGGGCGGACGGCTGCCCCGTACGGCACCACCCGGGGGACGGGCGGCGGCTTCTTGTCGGAACTGCCTTGGCTTGTGCTGCTGCGTCCGCCTTCGGGGTGGCGCTGCGGACGACGGCCGTCGGCTCGGGCCCTGTCCGGGACCTGGCCCGAGCCGGGCGGTTCGCGACGGCCGAGGCCGTGGTGACCGGAGATCCGCAGGCGCGCCCCGGCAAAGGGCGGCCGATGATCATCATTCGCGCCCGTGCGGAGGCCGTGGATCGGACCGGGGTCCGCGTCCCGGTCCTGCTCATCGCCTCGGATCCCCGCTGGCTCCGGTCGATTCCCAGCCAGCGTGTCCGGCTCCGCGGGCGCTTCGTGCGCCCCAGGGGCCCCGATCTGCTGGCCGCGGTGGTGATCGTCCGCGGGCCGCCCACCATGCTCGGGTCGCCGTCCACGGTCCAGCGGGCCGCGGAACACCTCCGGGCAAGGCTGCGGGCGGCGGTCGCACGCCTTCCGCCCGACCAGCGCGGAGTGCTGCCGGGCATGGTCGTCGGCGACACCTCGCGGATGGACCCGGCCCTGGCGGAGGAGTTCGGGACCGCCGGGCTCACCCACCTCCTGGTGGTCTCCGGCGCCAACTTGGCGATCGTCGTCGGGGCGGTCCTCGCGCTGTGCCGGCTCGCCGGCCTCGGACGGCGCCGCGCCCCGCCCGTCGCCGTCCTCGCGGTGTGCGCGTTCGTCGTCGTCGCCCGTCCGGAACCGAGCGTCCTACGCGCGACCGTCATGGGCCTGATCGGCCTCCTGGCGCTGTTCACCGGACGCGGGCGACAAGGCCTCCCCGCGCTGGCCGCGGCGGTGCTGCTGCTCGTCCTGATCGACCCGGAACTGGCGCGCTCCTACGGGTTCGCGCTGTCGGTCCTCGCGACGGCCGGCCTCCTCGTCCTCGCCCCGCCCTGGCGCGAGCGGCTCGCCCGCCGGATGCCGGGCCCGCTCGCGGACGCCCTCGCCGTCGCGGCCGCCGCCGAGGTGGCCGTCGCGCCCGTCCTGGTGCTGCTGTCCGGCGAGGTCGGAGTCGTCTCGGTGTTCGCGAACCTGCTCGCTGCCCCCGCCGTCGCCCCCGCCACCCTCCTGGGCGCGCTCGCCACCGTCACCGCACCCGTCTCCCTACCGCTCGCCCGCCTGATCGTGCGGCCCGCCGGCCTGGCCGTCGGCTGGATCATCTGGGTCGCCCGGACGGCGGCGTCCGTGCCCTACGCGACGATCCCGTGGGCCGGGGGCGCCCTGGGCGCCTCCACGCTTCTCCTGGGGGCGGTGGCGGCGGCCCTGATCCTGCGCAGCCACCGGTTGCGCCTGCTCGCCGCCGCGGCCATGGCCGGCATCCTCATCGCGGTCGTCGCCATGCGCGTGTTCGCCCCTTCATGGCCGCCACCCGGCTGGCAGATGGCTGCCTGCGACGTCGGCCAGGGCGATGCTCTGGCACTGGCGGCGGGCCCGGGCCAGGCGGTCGTCGTGGACACGGGGCCGGAGCCCGCGCCGGTGGACCGCTGCCTGCACCGCCTCGGCGTGACGGACGTCCCGCTCCTCATCCTCACCCACCCGCACGCCGACCACATCAACGGCGTCTCCGGCGTCCGCCACGGCCGCACCGTCCACAAGGTCCTGATCACGCCCCGCACCTCAGGCCGCGAGGCCCGGCACACCTCCGGCCTCCGCACCGCCCCGGCCGAGCCCGGGCAGCAGTGGCGCGTGGGCGACCTCACCCTCTCCGTCCTCGCCCCGCTGACCACGGCCCCCGCCCTCTCACCCGACGACGACGGCACTGTGATCAACAACGCGAGCGTGGTCCTGGTCGCCCGCAGACCGGGCTTCAGCGCCCTCCTCGCCGGCGACGTGGAGTTGGAGGCACAGCGCGCCCTGGAAACGAGCGTCCCCCACGTCCAGATCCTCAAAGTTCCCCACCATGGCTCTCGCAGCCAGGACCCCGCCTTCCTGGCCGCCGCCCACGCGTCCATCGCCCTGATCTCGGTCGGCGCCCACAACGACTACGGCCATCCGTCCTCCACCACCCTCGCCCTGCTCCACCGCCTCCGCACCCAGATCCACCGCACCGACAAGGAAGGCGACATAGCCATAGCCCGCACCCGCGCCGGCCTCACCACGATCCCGCGCCACTAACAGGCCCGTCGGGACCCACGACAACGGTCCACCCCGAAGGACGGGCCAACACCGACAGGCGACCCGTCCACCCCACCCGGCGGACGACGCGCCCTGGAGGCGGTAGTCGCTGCCGAGTCAACCGGCGGAAGATCCCTTGGAGGACTTAACGGCCCTGATGGCATGCCCCTCGTCCCGCTGACGGCACCTCCGCGCAGCACCCCACGCTCGCCCCCGCACTGCCCGAGGGTCTGGCCCTCCGCCGCTCAACGCGCGGCCTGGTCTGCTGCAACTCGGCGCGGCCTGCTGCTCTGCGCGTCGCAGCCCGCCCCCCACCTCGCAGCCCGCCCCCGCACCTCGCAGCCCGTCCGCAGCGTCGCGTTCAATGCGCGGTGCGGCGGTTCAAGCGCGGTGCGGCCCGTTCCCGCGCGGCGCGGTCCGCTGCTGAGGCGACCAGGCGGGAAGATCCGCTTGGAGGAGTCAACGGCACCGAGGGCGTGCCCCTCGGTCGGCTGGCGGCATCGCCGCGCAGGGCAGCACGCCTGCCCCCGCGCGGCGCGACGACGTGGCCCGCTGGGGCTCGGCTTGGCCCGCCGCCGCTCGGCGTGGCCCGCTGAGGGCTTGGGGTGGCCCGTTGTCGCTCGGGGTGGCCCGTTTCCGCGGGGTGCGGCGGTCTGGCCTGCTGCCGTTCGGTGCGGCCTGCTGCTGCTCCGCGCGGAGGTGCCTTGTTCTGCTGCCGCCCGGCGTGGCGGGCTGGTCTGCTGCTGTACGGCGTGGCGGGCTGGTCTGCTGCAGCGCGGCGCGGCCGCCCCAGTTCGGTGGGGCGGCCTGATCTGTTGCTGTTCGGCGGGCGGCTTTTCTAGCCCGTTCGGTGGGAGGGGCGCCGCTGGGTGGTGCGTGGGCGCGAGGGTGGGCGGGGTGGTGGCGTGGGACGGGCGCGGGGGGTGGGGGAGCGTGGCATGCTGCTGGTGTGTCGGTTGAGTCCATCATTCTGATCGTCGGTGACGAAGAGCTGCTCGTGGACCGGGCGGTCGGGGACGTCGTCGCGTCCGTGCGGGCGGGGGATCCGGAGATCGAGGTCATCGATCTTGCGCCCGGTGGCCTGGAGCCCGGCCGCATCTCGGAGCTGACGTCGCCGTCGCTGTTCGGCGGCGGGAAGGTGCTCGTGCTGCGGTCGGCGCAGGACCTGGGCAAGGACCTGACGGCCGAGGTCCTGAAGTACGCCAAGGCCCCGGCGGAGGACGTCGTGCTCGTCGCCGTCCATCCCGGCGGCGCCAAGGGCAAGGCGCTCGTGGACGGGCTGACCAAGCTCAAGGCGCGCAAGATCACATGCCCGAAGGTCACCAAGGCCGGCGAGCGGGTCGACTTCGTCCGGGGCGAGATCCGCAGGGCCGGCGGGAAGATCTCGGCGGACGGCGCGCGGGGACTGATCGAGGCCGTCGGCAACGACCTGCGCGAGCTGGCCGCCGCGTGCAGCCAGCTCGTCGCCGACACCGGGGGGAAGATCGACGATGCGGCCATCGCCCGCTACTACCGGGGACGCGCCGAGGTCAGCGGTTTCACCGTGGCGGACAAGGCCATCGAAGGACAGCTCGCTGAGGCCCTCGAACAGCTCCGGTGGGCTCTCGCGACGGGTGTCGCGCCCGTTCTGATCGTCAGCGCGCTCGCCCAGGGCGTGCGCGGGCTGGCGAAGGTCGGTGGGGCGCCGCGAGGCGCGCGGGGTGCGGCGCTGGCGAAGGACCTCGGCATGCCGCCCTGGAAGATCGACCGGGTGCAGAGGCAGTTGCGCGGCTGGACCGGAGACGGGGTCGCGCGCGCCTTGACCGCCGTGGCCGAGGCCGATGAGGCGGTCAAGGGCGGCGCCGCCGACCCCGCCTACGCCCTGGAACGGACCGTCGCCCAGATCGTCGCCGCCCGCCGCTGACCCGCCAACCCCAAGGTGGCGCTGGGCGTTCGGCGCGGCACTGATCGGAGCCGGCCGCGCCGGTGCGGCGGTGTCAGGGCGGCGACCTCGACGAGTCCGGGCAGGTTCTGCGGCGCTGCGCCCTCCCGGAACCCCGCGCCGGGCGAGGACCAGGCCGTCGCCGTCGCGGCGACCAGGCCCAACGCTGACCCGCCAACGCTGACCCGCCAACGCTGACCCGCCAACGCTGACCCGCCAACGCTGACCCGCCAACGCTGACCTGGCCAACGCTGACCTGGCCAACGCTGATCCGGCCGATGTTGCACTGGTGAGACTCGCCATCGGCTGGGGCCGCTTCACGTGCGGTCACTGTGATTGAGGCCGTCGTGCTATTTAGGGTGCTCCGGCTCTTGAGGGCTTCGTGTGCGGTCCACTGCGCGTTTGAGGCTGTCGTGCTGGTAGGGGCGCTCTATCGTTTTGGGGCCGCTCCGCTTGCGGTCACTGTGTCTGCGGCTGCCGGTCTGGGGAGGGTGCTCTGCGCCTGTGCTGGGGGCGGTCCGCCTGGGCCGCTTGTGTGCGTGGGGGCTTTGGGGTGGTCAGGTCAGGGCTTGCATTATCGCCAGGGTGTTCTGGTATTCGCGCCAGAGGGTGATTTTGCCGTCGTGCACTGTGAGGACGCCGATGAAGGCGGCGGTGGACTGCTTGGCAGTCCTGGTGTGCGTGCCGGTCAGTTCGTACTCCACGACGATGGTGTTCGGGTCGGTGGTGTCGTGGACGGCGACGGTGCGGCAGTCGTCGAAGCGGACGGGGAACGCCGCGCGTTGCGGGTCGGCGAACTCCAGGAACGTCTGCCTGCCCTCGAATCTGGTCGGCCCGCCGGGCGGCGCGAACGGGGTCTCGATGACGACGTCGTCGGCGAGGAGGTCGTCGATGAGGGCGGTCGGGTGGTCGAGCCAGCGCTGCTGCATCCGCTGGAACATCCCGCGCGGTGTGGTGTGCATGGCGTACGTCTCCTAACATGAGTGGGCACTCATGATGGGAAGATAATGAGTCCAGACTCATCTTGTCCAGGGGAGGTCGGGGATGCGCGCGGACGCGCAACGCAACCGGGAGCGGATCCTGGAGGCGGCGGACGAGGTGTTCGCCGGGGCCGGGCCGGACGCTTCGACCGAGGAGGTGGCGCGGCGCGCGGGGGTGGCGGTCGGCACCGTGTTCCGGCACTTCCCGACGAAGGCCGACCTGCTGCGCGCGCTGATGAAACGGCTGTTGCGGCAGGTCACGGACGACGCCGCCGAACTCATGGCGCGCGGGGACCCGGCGACCGCGCTCTTCGAGTTCTTCGCGCGGCTCGTGGAGCGGACGGCGGCGAACCGGACGGTCGTCGGCCTCCTCGCCGCCGAAGGGATGGAGGTGCCGATCACCGGACCGCTCGGATCGCTCGCCGACGCGGTGGGAGAGCTGCTCGTCCGCGGGCAGGAGGCGGGAGCGGTCGCCCGCGGGGTCCGTCTCGACGAGGTGATGGCCCTGCTGGTCAGCGCGTGTCAGGGTGCCCTGATGGGCGGTTGGGACGCCGACCTGCGCGGGCGGACGCTCGACCTCATGCTCGCCGGCCTCCGGCCGGCCGCCTGACCGCGGGCGGGAACCGCGCGCTCTAACCGGTGGGCTGCTGCTCGGCCTTGGTCTTCAGGCCCTGGGCCTCCATCACGACATAGCGGCGGGTGAGGCGCCCGGCCAGGAGGTTGAAGACGGGGGCCAGCGCGCCCTTCTGGTCGAGGGTGAGGCGGACGGTGACCTTGCCGTCGGGGGCGGGGACGATCTCGTGGGCGCCGGTCGTGGTGACGCCGGGGGAGCGGGACTCCCAGGTGAAGGTGCGGTTCTCCTCGAAGGCCGTGACCGTCCAGACGGCGGTGGGGAGCTTCGGCTGGCGGACGCGGGCCCGGCTGCCCAGGGTGAACGGCTCGTCCAGGACTTCGACCTCCTCCATCGAGGCGGTCATGTCGGGCCAGCGCTCGACGTCCTTCAGGAGGTTCCAGACGGTCTCGGGGGCGGCGTCGATGTCGACGGAGGTCTCGAAGCGCACGGCGTGCTCCTCAGCGAAGTGCGGATGGCGGCCAGGAGGCCGGTGACGAGGGGGTCGTCGGCCCTGTCCGGGAGGTGGAGGGCGTAGTAGGGGACTGCGGGCAGGTCGATGATCTCGCGGGCCGTCAGGCCGGGGGGAGGCGGGACGCAGCCGTTGACGACGGCGAGTCCGACGCCGAGGGACGCGAAGTGCAGCATCAGGGGCCACCCCGCGGCCTCGACCGCCAGCGTCCAAGGCACCTCGGCGGCGCGCAGGGCGCGTTCGAGGGTGACGCGGTGCGGGCCCTCGGCGGGCGGGACGACGAGCGAGGCGCCGGCGAGGTCGGCGAGGGTGAGGCGCGGCTCGGCGGCGAGCGGGTGGTCGTCCGGCATGACGAGCGTCTGGGGGTAGGACGCCAGCGGGACGGCCGTGACGTCGGCGGGCAGGACGTCGAGGACGGCGACGCCGAGGTCCGCGCGGCCGGTGCGCACGGCGGCGAGGGTGCGGGCGCGGTCGCCGTTGATCAGGCGGAGGCCGGGGCGGATCACGCCGCCGAGGAGGTAGAGGTAGGCGCCCTCCCCGGCGGCCAGGGTCGGGACGCGGGACGGGGACGCGCCCCGCACGTCCTCGAGGAACGCCGCCATCCGGGCGTCGAGGTCGCGGGCGAAGCGGGCGACCTGCTCGCCGGCGGGAGTGAGGGCGAGGCGGCGGCCGTGCCGGGTGTAGAGGGGGCGGCCCAGGGTGTCGGCGAGCTTCTGCACCTTGACGTGGAGGGCCGGCTGAGAGATGTGGAGGGCCTCGGCGGCGCGGGTGAAGTTGAGGTGGTCGGCGAAGACGGCGAAGGAGGCGAGCGCGTCGGTGGACAGGCGGCTCAGCTCCATAGGTAATGACTATAGCCTAGGAAGAGGTTAATAGTTCTGGATTAGCGGGTCCGGGTCGAAGGTTGGGTCATGGACATCGAACCGAGACTCGGCGTCGACTTCGGCCGGGTCATCCATGGCGGGCTCACGGCCCCCGGTGAGAACGACACCGCCTTCCTCGACGGAAGCTTCGAGGAGGCTCTCGCCTCCCCCGCGACGGACGGCGTCTACGAGGTGCTGCCCGGCCTGGTCGAGGCGTTCGGCGGACGGGCGTGGATCATCTCCAAGTGCGGCGACCGGGTACGGGAGAGGACCCTCGCCTGGCTCGACCACCACGACTTCTACGAGCGGACGGGCCTGCCGCGGGCCAACGTGCGGTTCTGCCGCAGGCGGCAGGACAAGGCCCGGCACTGCGCCGAACTCGGGATCACCCACATGATCGACGACCGGCTGGACGTGCACCGCGCCATCCGCGAGATCGTCCCTTACCGGTACCTGTTCGGGCCGAAGGAAGGCCCCGAATGGGTGCGGCACGTCCCCGACTGGGCCGCCGCGGAGGTCATTCGCTCAGATATCGCGGCGGCACCGTGTCGGCCAGCCACACGCCGTTCGCGCTGACGCGGAACTCGTGGCCGTCGGCCGCCATCCGTCCGGCCTGGACGGTCAGCACCACGGGGACGCCGCGCCGGGCGCCGACGCGCCGGGCCGTCTCGCGGTCGGGGGACAGGTGGACGGCGTGCCGCCCCATGGGGAGCAGGCCGTCCCGCAGGATGGCCTCGACGGAGCGGCGCACGGTGCCGTGGTAGAGGAGGTCCGGCGGGGCCGTCACCGGAAGGTTCAGCGAGACGGGGACCGAGTGGCCCTGGACGGCGCGGATCCGGTCCCCTGAGAGCTCGTAGCGCTTCTTGTCGTTGACCGCCACCACGTGTTCGAGTTCGGCGCGGGTGAGCGCGAAACCGTGGGCCGCGGCGGCCGAGAGCAGTTCGGCGACCTCCGCCCACCCCTCGGGGTCGAGGGTGAGGCCGATCCGCTCGGGGCGGTGCCGAAGGTGCTTGGCGAGGTACTTGGAGATCTTGACCGCGCGGCGCTCGTCCATGGACATGCGTCGGGGCCGGCGCGCGGCCGGCCCCGGGCGTGCGGCTCTTACTTGGCCTGCAGGGCGGCGGCCTGCCGGGCGATCGCCGACTTGCGGTTGGCGGCCTGGTTCTTGTGGATGACGCCCTTGCTGACGGCCTTGTCCAGCTTGCGAGCGGCGAACCGCTGCGCGGCGACGGCGTCGTCCACGTTGCCGGCCTCGGCGGCCTCGCGGAACTTGCGGATCGCCGTCTTCAGCTCGGACTTGACGGCCTTGTTGCGCAGGCGGGCCTTCTCGTTCTGCTTGTTGCGCTTGATCTGGGACTTGATGTTAGCCACGTCGTAGAGCCTCAGCTTGGTCGCGATCCTGGGCCTGCGCGTATCGGCAGGCGCTGACGAAAATGTCTGAACGGGGGCGGGACGGTGCCCCCGGGGCACGACGCTACGCCACACGCAGTCGCACAGCTTACCAATCACCGGGGCCCGTCCCAAACCGGGCCGTGCACGGAGCATCGCGCGGGACATGGGATTATGGGGGACACAGATCCCTGTCCACCTGTGAGCATTGCGAACGGACCCCGGTGCCAGCGCCCCAGCCTGACAAGACCGATCCCGCGATCATCCGCAACTTCTGCATCATCGCGCACATCGACCATGGCAAGTCGACCCTCGCGGACCGGATGCTGCAGCTGACCGGGGTGGTCGAGGGGCGCCAGATGCGCGCCCAGTACCTCGACCGCATGGACATCGAGCGCGAGCGCGGCATCACGATCAAGAGCCAGGCGGTCCGGCTGCCCTGGACGTCGGGCGGCGTCGACCACGTCCTCAACCTGATCGACACCCCCGGGCACGTCGACTTCTCCTACGAGGTGTCGCGGTCGCTCGCGGCGTGCGAGGGCGCGGTCCTGCTGGTGGACGCGGCGCAGGGCATCGAGGCGCAGACGCTGGCGAACCTCTACTTGGCGCTCGAGGCCGACCTGCACCTGATCCCCGTCCTCAACAAGATCGACCTCCCGGCGGCGCAGCCGGAGAAGTACGCCGAGGAGCTGGCGGGGATCATCGGCTGCGACCCCTCGGACGTGCTGCGCGTGTCGGGCAAGACGGGCGAGGGCGTCCGCGAGCTCCTCGACAAGATCGTCGAGGAGGTGCCCGCGCCGGTCGGCGACCCCGACGGTCCCGCCCGCGCGCTGATCTTCGACTCGGTGTACGACACCTACCGGGGCGTCGTCACCTATGTCCGGATCATCGACGGGCACCTGTCGCGGCGCGAGAAGAGCCTGATGATGTCGACCGGGGCCGCCCACGAGACCCTGGAGGTCGGCGTGATCTCCCCGGAGCCCAAGCCCGTGCAGGGCCTCGGCGTCGGCGAGGTCGGCTACCTGATCACCGGGGTGAAGGACGTCCGGCAGGCGCGGGTCGGCGACACCGTGACCGGCGCGTCCCGGCAGGCGCCCGAGGCGCTCGGCGGCTACCGCGACCCGAAGCCCATGGTGTTCTCGGGCCTGTACCCGGTGGACGGCGACCAGTACCCCGAGCTGCGCGACGCGCTCGACAAGCTGCGGCTGAACGACGCCGCGCTGGTCTACGAGCCGGAGACGTCGGCGGCGCTCGGGTTCGGGTTCCGCTGCGGCTTCCTCGGCCTGCTGCACATGGAGATCGTCCGGGAGCGGCTGGAGCGCGAGTTCAACCTGTCGCTGATCTCGACCGCGCCGAACGTGGTGTACCGGGTCGTGATGGAGGACGGGACTGAGCACACCGTCACCAACCCCAGCGAGTTCCCCGAGGGCAAGATCGGCACGGTGTACGAGCCGGTGGTGAAGGCGACGCTGCTGTCCCCGTCCGACCACATCGGCGCGATCATGGAGCTGTGCCAGGGCCGCCGCGGCGTGCTGCTCGGCATGGACTACCTGTCGGAGGACCGCGTCGAGATCCGCTACACGCTGCCGCTCGCTGAGATCATCTTCGACTTCTTCGACCAGCTGAAGTCCAAGACGCGCGGGTACGCCTCGCTCGACTACGAGCCCAGCGGCGAGCAGGAGTCCGACCTCGTGAAGGTCGACATCCTCCTGCAGGGCGAGTCGGTGGACGCCTTCAGCCAGATCGTGCACAAGGACAAGTCCCGCGAGTACGGCCTGATGATGACGGCCAAGCTCAAGGAGCTGATCCCCAGGCAGCAGTACGAGGTGCCGATCCAGGCCGCGGTCGGGGCGCGCATCATCGCCCGGGAGAACATCCGTGCCATCCGCAAGGACGTCCTCGCCAAGTGCTACGGCGGCGACATCTCCCGCAAGCGCAAGCTGCTGGAGAAGCAGAAGGAGGGCAAGAAGCGGATGAAGACCATCGGGCGGGTGGACGTCCCGCAGGAGGCCTTCGTCGCCGCCCTCTCGACCAGCGGCGGCGAGGCCGACAAGGGCAAGAAGTAGCCGCCGCTACTTGAGCAGGGGCCAGGCCACCGCGGACGGCACGCGCCGGAACTCGCCGCGGTTGGCGGCCCTGCCCGCGTACACCAGGAAGAACATCACGACGGCCGTGAACAGAAGCGGCACCCAGATGAAGAAGTCGACGGCCAGCGACAGCAGCCCGAAGACGACCCAAACGGCGATGGACGCGATCCCCATGTTGAGGCCCTGCGCGGCGTGCCTGCGCACGAACGGCGACCGGGCCTTGCCGAGGTAGACGACCGCCGGGGCGATCGCTCCGAGGAGGAACTGGCCCACGTACGCCATCAGCGACCACGTCTTCTCGTCGTCGGTGACGGGGCCGAAGTGGCCGGGCATCTGGGCGGTGCCGTTCCCGCCCTGCGGCTGCTGCTGCCAGCCCATGCCGGACTGGGGCTGCTGCGGCTGCTGCCAGGCGTTTCCGGGCTGCTGCCAGGGGGCCTGCTGCTGCCATTGGGGCTGCTGTCCCTGACCGGGCGGCGGGGGAGGCCCGTAGGCCATGGCGGTCGTCCTCTCCGGGGTTCGCTATGCAAGCTATTGGCGAAGTGTATGACTCCTTGGACGCGCGTGGAGTTCGCCCCGGTTCCCTATGAACAGGGGCCCGTGGCCGGTTCGCGCCACGGGCCCCTTCACGGTGCCTGGAGTGGGGTCAGGGACGCCAGAGGACGGCGGAGGGGTTCGCCTGCGTGAGCGTGACCGACCCGTTCCACTCGACGGACGAACGCTGAGGCAGGAACGAGTCGTCCAGGAAGAACCCGCGGTTGACGGACGTCACGGTGGCCGGCGCGCCGTTGTCCCCGAACCCGGTGGGACGCCGGACGGCCTCGATGCTCGCGATGTCGGAGACCGTCGTCCCCTCCGGCAGTTCCACGGTGGTGGCGACGGCGCCGTCGCGTTCGATCGACCAGGTCGGCTCGTCGTGGTCGGAGCGGTACAGCCGGGACGGGTCGGACCTCAGCCGCACGCCCAGTGCGACGCCCGGAGCGGACCCGGCCCCGGTCGCGGCGCCCGTCGTCTTGGAGAACTCCGCGAACAGGTACGTCCGCGGGTCGCCGACCTCGCGCGTCGCGGGGTCGGACGGCTTCTCGATCTTCCCTTCGCGGAGCATCTCCTGCGCCGCGATCCGGTAGGTCCACGGTTCCCGGTCCATGACGACCTCGCGGGCGCGGCCGTCCGGGCGCGTCCCGGAGGAGTCCAGCAGGAAGCGCAGCGGAGGGGCGGGCGAGACGGCGTCGCACATGTTGTTGTTCTGGGTGCAGGTCTGGAGCACCGGGTGGTCGCCCTCGTAGCGGCCCGTGAACTTCAGGGTCAGGTGCATGGGCGCCTGGTAGACGGCGGTGCCGTCCACGCGCCGGCCGGACGGGTCGACCTCGACCCGGTAGATCCACTCGATGTCGGTCGTCCGGCCCCAGCGGGCCATCAGCGCGGGGGTGTCGGTGCCGCCGTCCTCGTTGCTCCACACCACGGAGTACTCGATGATCCGATGGCCGGGAGCGGCGGCGGGACGGGTCTCGTGCCAGGCGATCAACGGGGTGTCGGTGGTCGCGTTCTGGTAGGGGTCGCCGGTCGGCCACCCCGTCCGGCCGACGACGACGGGCGCGTGGCGCAGGGCGAGCGCGTCCGCCGCGGGCATGGTGACCCGGGTGCGCCGGAGCGTGACCCGGCGGGCCGCGGGCGCGCTGCCCTTGGCGAACCGCAGGGTCACCCTGTGGCGCCCCTTGCCGACGTGCCCGAGCCCGAGGCTGCGGGGGATGGGTTCGGACGAGGGGACGACGAGGTCGGTCACATGGCGCCCGTCGACGGCGATCGACACGACGGCCGACTCGGCGCCCTCGCGGACCCAGGAGACGCCCGGGGCGGAGGCGCTGAAGGAGATCAGCGCCTCCCCGTCCCGGCGGGCGGTGAACGGCAGCGACCCGGCGGGGCCGCCGCGGTGGACGTTGATCGTGCCGGGCGTCCCGGCGGCGTGGGCGGGGGAGGGGAGGAGGGCGAGGGGAGCACCGGCGAGGGCTGCGCCGGTCACGGCGAGCACGGCATGGCGCGCGCGGCTTCTCATGATCGGCGAACCTAGGCCGCCCCGGTTGCGTTCCGGTGACGGCGCGGTCCCCCGTGGGTGTCGGCTCCGTGTGCGCCGGGTGCGCGGGGGTCCGCGCGCGTCAGGAGCCGCTCCACAGTGGCGACAGCGCCGCGGGCACCCCCAGGGACACGCCGGTGAACCGCTCCGCCTCCTCGGCCCCGTCGGGCGCGTGGAGCGTGAGCCCGCAGCCCTCCAGCCGGACGGAGCGGCCGCGCCTGACGATCTCGTGGTCCAGTTCCCGGAGCAGGGCGACGACGTCGCCGGCGGGCTCGTCGAGCAGGTCGACGCCGTCGAGCCGGAACCGCATCTCGGGGTTGCCGCTCCAGCCGGGCGCCCGCGTGCCGCAGATCTGCGCGAGCCGCTCCACGCCGTCCTCGCCCCGGCCGGTGGACAGCGACAGCGTCCCGCGCCCCACGCGTACGCTGCGGTGCCCCGCCCAGCCGCACAGGAACGACGGCTTCGGCGGGAGGGTGCCGCAGCGCTCGGCGACCGCGTCGAGGGTCGTCCAGGCGTCGGCGGCGCTGGTGGAGAACAGCAGGCTCGCGTCCGGCAGCAGCGCCCCGCGCCCCGGCTCCAGCGTCACCAGGAACGGCGGCACCCGGCCGGGGAACCGGGCCGGGTCGGCCTCCCGCAGGGTGACGATCCCCTCCCACTCGACGGGCTCCTCCACCGCGAACCAGGTGATCGCGGCCTCGGCGCCGAACCGGCGGAACGTCGTGTCGGTCAGCCGCTCGGCGACCGCCTCCCGCAGTCCCTCGGCCGTCTCGGCGAGCCTGCTGCGCCACCACGCCGGTTCCGGGTCCGGGCGCCCGCCGGCGGACCAGCGCGTCCCCGCGCCGGCGAAGTCCGAGCGCAGCTCGGCTCCCGCCTCGTCCACCAGCACCCAGTGCCAGCCGTCCGGCTCGCCTCGCAGCAGGACGCGGGCGGGCACGCGCTCCCGGCCGGTCGCACCCTCATTTCGCATCCGGACGACCATATCCGTATTCGTTGCGGTGTCTCAGGCGGTCGGCGGCCGAAGCGGCGGCGGCCTCGCCGCGACACGGCCTCGCCGCGACACGGCGGCGGCTGCTCGACTCGGACGCGGACGCCGGTACGGTCGGACGGGTACGGTGCCTGATCGATCGAACCGGCCCACCTCGCGGAGGCAGCGTGACCCACCCCGAGCAGGTTCTGCGTTCCGAGGAGGAACGGGAGACGGTGAACGGCGCCGTCCGCGCGCTGCGCTCCGCCGCCCCGGCGGGGTGGCAGCGGCTCGACTTCGAGTTCCGCGCGACGGTCGGCATCGACAGCGCCTCGCTCGAGGTCGAGGGCCCCGACGGCGGGCGCCGCACGGCCCTGCCGCCGGGCCAGGCCGTGGGGAAGATGGACGAGCTGCGCCGCGCCATGTACCGGTCCGGCAAGGGGGCCTGGTTCACCGCGCGCCTCCAGATCGAGCGCTCCGGCCACTTCAGCGCCGAGTTCGACTACGACGGCGAGCCCGAGTTCACCCCGCCGCTGGCCCCGTCCGCCTACGTCCAGGACCTCGACCGCTTCCCCCGCGCCGACGAGCACATCCCCGACTGGCTCCGCGAGAAGCTCGGGAACGCCTGACCGGCCGAAGCAGGCGGTGGAGCGCGGCAGACTTGAGGGGTGCCCTCGACGCTTCCTGACGGCGACCCCGTACCGGCCGACGGCGCGCTTCCCGCCAGTGCCCTGCGCGGCCTGGGAGAGCGCCCCTTCGCGTTCTACGTGCACGTGCCGTTCTGCGTGACCCGGTGCGGGTACTGCGACTTCAACACCTACACGGCCACCGAGCTGGGCCCTGGGGCGAGCCGCGAGTCCTACGCCGACACCGCCGTCCGCGAGGTCCGGATGGCCCGGCGCGTGCTCGGCGACGCCGACCTCCCCGTGGAGACCGTCTTCGTGGGCGGCGGCACGCCGACCCTGCTCTCCCCTGACGACCTCGGCCGCGTACTGGCCGCGATCGACTCCGAGTTCGGGCTCGCCCCCGGCGCGGAGGTCACCACCGAGGCCAATCCCGAGTCGGTGGACGAGGCGTACATCGCCAGGCTCCGCGAAGCCGGGTTCACACGCGTCTCGTACGGCATGCAGAGCGCGCGCGAGCACGTCCTCGCCGTCCTGGAACGCGCGCATACGCCTGGACGCGTCCCCCAGGTCGTCGAGTGGACGCGCAAGGCGGGCTTCGAGCACATCAACCTCGACCTCATCTACGGGACGCCAGGGGAGACCGACGACGACTGGAGAGGCTCCCTGGAAGCGGCCCTGGCGGCGGAGCCCGACCACGTGTCCGCCTACGCGCTCATCGTGGAGGAGGGCACCCGCCTGGCGGCGCAGGTGAGGCGCGGCGAACTGACCGCGCCCGACGACGACGCCATGGCCGACCGCTACCTGATCGCCGACGAGCTGCTCAGCGCCCACGGCCTGCACTGGTACGAGATCTCCAACTGGGCCGCGGACCCCCGCGCCGCCTGCCGGCACAACATGCTCTACTGGACGGGCGCCGACTGGTGGGGCGTCGGCCCGGGCGCCCACAGCCACGTCGGCGGAACCCGCTGGTGGAACGTCAAGCACCCCGCCGCCTACGCCTCCCGCCTGGCCGAGGGCACCACCCCCGCCCACGCCAGGGAGATCCTCACCGACGAGGACCGGCACATCGAGCGCGTAATGCTCGAACTACGCCTGGCCCAGGGCTGCCCCACCACCCTCCTGGACGACAAGGCCGCCCGCGGCCTGATGGACGAGGGCCTCCTAGACCCGATCCCCTACGAGCACGGCCGAGCAGTACTAACTCTCAAGGGCCGCCTACTAGCCGACGCAGCAGTAAGAGCGCTGTGCTAGCTGTACTGCCCACGGAGGTTGGGAACACGGCGGCGCGGTTGGATGATCTTGATATGAGGGAGGGCCTCCGGGTTCGGTGTGGATTGCGACATCTGCACCGGCACCACAGGAGGCCCTCATGCCCCACCGTAATGCCCCGCTGACCGAGACCGGACGCCTGCGCCTGGCCCGCTGCGTGGTCGATGGCCGCTGGCCGCTGCGGCGGGCCGCCGAACGGTTCCAGGTCTCGGTCGGCACCGCCCGGAGATGGGCCGCGCGGTATCGGGAGCTGGGCGAGGCCGGGATGGCCGACCGGTCCTCGCGCCCGCACCGCAGTCCGCGCCGTACCCCCACCCGGACCGAGCGGCGGATCATCAAGGTGCGGGTACTGCGCCGGTGGGGACCGGCCCGCATCGCCTACCTGCTCGGCCTCAACCCCGCCACCGTCCACCGTGTCCTGACCCGCTACGGCCTGCCCCACCTACGGCACCTGGACCGCGCCACCGGCCGCACCGTCCGCCGCTACGAGCATCCCGCGCCCGGCGACCTGGTCCACGTCGACATCAAGAAACTCGGCAACATCCCCGACGGCGGCGGCCACCGCGTGCACGGCCGCGCCACCGGCGGCCGCAACTCCTCGGCCCACCGCGACCCCCACCGGTCCCGCACCGTGCACGGCCGCCCCAACCTGGGCTACGGCTACCTGCACAACGCCGTAGACGACCACTCCCGCCTGGCCTACACCGAGATCCTGCCCGACGAGACCAAAGAGACCGCCGCCGCGTTCTGGCAGCGGGCCCAGGCATTCTTCACCGACGCCGGCATCACGGTGCAGCGCGTGCTGACCGACAACGGCTCGTGCTACCGCTCACGGCTATGGCACGACACCCTCACCGCCGCCGGCATCGCCCACAAACGCACCCGCCCCTACCGGCCCCAGACCAACGGCAAGGTCGAACGGTTCAACCGCACCCTTCTCGACGAATGGGCCTACAACCAGCCCTACCCCTCAGAGACCCAACGCCGCCAGGCACTCCCGCACTGGCTGCACACCTACAATCACCACCGCGGACACACCGCACTCGGCGGCCACCCACCCGCCAGCCGCGTCCCCAACCTCACGGGACAGAACAGCTAGCCCTGGGTTTGCACGGTCACGAAATCGATCAGTTCTTCTACGCGGCCTAGGAGGGCGGGTTCCAGGTCGGTGTAGGTGTTCACCGAGTTGAGGATGCGCTTCCAGGCGGCGGGCGGGTCGTCGGGCCAGCCGAGTTCGGCTATCACGCCTTCCTTCCAGGGGATGCCGCGGGGGATGCGGGGCCAGGCGCGGATGCCCACGGCCGCGGGCTTGACGGCCTCCCAGATGTCGATGAACGGGTGGCCGGTGACGAGGACGTAGGGCGAGGTGACCTGGGCGGCGATCCGGGACTCCTTGGAGCCCTCCACGAGGTGGTCGACCAGGACGCCGAGGCGCCGGCCCTCGTCCGGTGCGAACTCCTCGACGATGGAGGGGAGGTCGTCCACGCCTTCGAGGTACTCGACGACGACGCCCTCGACGCGGAGGTCGTGGCCCCATATCTTCTCGACCAGCTCGGCGTCGTGGAGGCCCTCCACGTAGATGCGGCTCTCCTTGGCGACCTGCGCCCGCAGGCCCTGGACGGCGATGGAGCCGGAGGCGGACCGGGCGCGGCCCTTCGGCGCGGCGCCCGGCCGGACGAGGGTGACCGGCTCGCCGTCGATGAGGAACCCGGACTTGGTCAGGGGGAAGACCCGGCGCTTGCCGAACCGGTCCTCCAGGGTGACCCCGAACTTGTCGCAGCCGACCACGGCGCCGCAGAAACCGCTGCCCGGGTCCTCCGCGACGAGCCCCGGCTCCGCGGGGACCTCCGGGATCTGGCCCTTGCGCGGCCTGCGCCAGTCGCCCGCCAGCACGTCGTTTCCGTACTTCTTACTCCGCACGGGTCCGCACATTAACCCGCCGGGCCGCCCGTGCCCCGCCGCCCCGGGTTCCTCGGCGTGGCGTCCGCTCCGGGGCCGGATAGGATCACGCAGCCATGCGGAGAGTGCGGGGGCGCTCCAGCCGAGCCTTCCGGGCCGTAGACTTGGCACTCGAAAGCAAGGAGTGCCAGGAGCACGGCCCGGCCGGACGAAGGAGGTGACAACGTGCTGGACGACCGGAAGCTAGCGGTCCTGCGCGCCATCGTCGAGGACTTCGTCTCCACCAACGAGCCGGTGGGGTCCAAGGCGCTGGCCGACCGGCACAACCTCGGGGTGTCGCCCGCGACCATCCGCAACGACATGGCGGTGCTGGAGGAGCAGGGCTACATCGCCCAGCCCCACACCAGCGCGGGGCGCGTCCCCACCGACAAGGGATACCGGCTGTTCGTCGACCGGCTGTCCACCATCAAGCCGCTGTCGGTCGCCGAGCGCCGCGCCATCGAGACGTTCCTGTCCGGCGCGTACGACCTCGACGACGTCGTCGGCCGGACGGTGCGGCTGCTCGCGCAGCTCACCCGGCAGGTCGCGGTGGTGCAGTACCCGTCGCTGACCCGCTCGGCGGTGCGGCACGTGGAGCTGGTCCCGGTGGCGGAGGGGCGGCTGCTGCTCGTCCTGATCACCAACACCGGGCGGGTGGAGCAGCGCGTCATCGAGACCGGCCCGATCTCCGAGGAATCGATCGGCCACCTCCGGGCGTTGCTCAACACGTGCCTGGACGGGCTCGGCTTCGGCGAGGTCCCGGCCGCGGTGGCGGACCTGCCCGACAAGGTGGGCCCGGACGAGCGGCCGGTCGCGGCGGCGGTGCTGTCGGTGCTGCTGGAGACGCTCGTCGAGAAGCACGAGGAGAAGATCGTCTTCGCGGGGGCGGCCAACCTCGCCGCCGTGGACTTCTCGCAGAGCCTGCGGGAGGTGCTGGTGGCGCTGGAGGAGCAGGTCGTCCTCATGCGGCTGCTCGGCGAGACCGGCGACTCCTCTACAGTTACGGTGCGGATCGGCACCGAGAACCCCGACCAGGGGCTCAAGTCGACCTCGGTCGTCGCCGCCGACTACGGGGTGGGCGACCTCACTCTGGCCCGGCTGGGAGTGCTCGGGCCGACACGCATGGATTACCCCAGCACGATGGGAGCGGTACGGGCAGTGGCACGCTACGTGGGACAGATCCTGGCGGGGTCGTAAGTGGCGAACGACTACTACGCGACCCTGGGCGTCCGGCGGGACGCCAGCGCCGACGAGGTCAAGAAGGCCTACCGCCGGCTCGCGCGGGAGCTCCACCCGGACGTCAACCCGGATCCGGAGACCCAGGAGCGGTTCAAGGAGATCACCCAGGCCTACGAGGTGCTCTCGGACCCCAAGAAGCGCGAGATGTACGACCTCGGAGCCGACCCGTTCGCGTCGGCGGGGGCCGGGGGCGCCGGGGGGTTCGGCGGCGCCGGGTTCCCCTTCAGCGACATCATGGACGCCTTCTTCGGCACCGCGACCTCGCGGGGCCCGCGCTCGCGCGCGCGGCGCGGCCGGAACGCGACGCTGCGGGTCGAGCTCGACCTCGCCGAGACCGCGTTCGGCACGACGCGGGAGCTGTCCATCGACACCGCGGTCGCCTGCACGACCTGCGAGGGGTCGGGCTGCGCGCCCGGCACCCACCCGGAGACGTGTGAGACGTGCCACGGGCGCGGCGAGGTGCAGCAGGTCCAGCGCTCGTTCCTCGGCCAGGTCATGACGGCCCGTCCGTGCCCGGCGTGCGGCGGCTTCGGGTCGGTGATCCGCAACCCGTGCACCGAGTGCTCCGGCGACGGCCGGGTCCGCACCCGGCGGACCGTCAAGGTCAAGATCCCGGCCGGGGTGGAGAACGGCATCCACATCCAGCTCGCCGGCGAGGGCGAGGTCGGCCCGGGCGGCGGCCCGCCCGGCGACCTGTTCCTGGAGATCGTGGAGAAGCCGCACCCCATCTTCGAGCGGGAGGGCGACGACCTGCACTGCACGGTCGAGATCCCGATGACGGCGGCGGCCCTCGGCACCAGCGTCACCATCGAGACGCTGGACGCCGCCGAGAGCGTCGACATCAAGCCCGGCACGCAGTCGGGGCAGGTCATCACGCTCTACAACCGGGGCGTCCGGCACCTCAACGAGAGCGGCCGCGGCGACCTGATGATCCACGTCAACGTGGAGACGCCGCACAGGCTCGACGAGGAGCAGGAGGAGCTGCTGCGGCGGCTCGCGACGCTGCGCGGGGAGGAGCGCCCGCCCGGCAGGTTCGCCCCCGGGCAGCGCGGCATGTTCTCCCGGCTCAAGGACGTCTTCAACCAGCACTGAAGCGCAGTGGCGGAGGCCTACCGGGAAGGCCTCCGCGGCGACTAGGAGCATGGTGGTGGGGCCCCGCGCGAACGGCGCGGGGCCCGGCCCTACGGAGAGCAGTGATGTGTTCAGCTGACCGGGGGCCCGCGCCCCGCGGGCGCCTCGGATGAGCCCGCCGGTCTTCCTCGCCGGGACGGACGCGCTGGAGCGCGACCGCGTCCTGCTGGACGGGCCCGAGGGCCGGCACGCCGCGGCCGTGCGGCGGCTGCGGCCGGGGGAGCGGGTCGACCTCACCGACGGCGAGGGCCTCCTGGCCGAGTGCGCGGTCACCGCCGCCGACCGGGCCTCCCTCACGCTGGACGTGCTGGCCCGGCACCGGGAACCCCCGCCCTCGCCGCGCCTCGTGGTCGTCCAGGCCCTCCCGAAGGGCGACCGGGGCGAACTTGCGGTCGAGACCATGACCGAGGTCGGCGTCGACGAGATCGTCCCGTGGTCGGCGTCCCGGTGCGTCACCCGCTGGCGCCCGGAGCGCCGAGAGAAGGCCCTCGGGCGCTGGCGCGCGACCGCGCGCGAGGCCGGCAAGCAGGCCCGGCGGAGCCGGTTCCCCGCGGTGCCGGAGCTCGCCTCCACCGATGACGTCGCGGAGCGGATCGCCGCCGCGGCCCTGGCCCTGGTCCTGCACGAGGAGGCCGATGCGCCGCTGAGCGCCGTGGAGCCGCCGGCGGAGGGCGAGATCGTCCTCGTGGTCGGCCCCGAGGGCGGGATCAGCGAGGACGAGCTGGAGCGCTTCGCCGCCGCGGGCGGCCGCGCCGCGCGGCTCGGCCCTACCGTCCTGCGCACCTCGACGGCGGGCGTCGCGGCGGCCAGCGTGCTGCTGGCCGCCACCGGCCGCTGGTAGCGCCGGTCAGGGCGTCGTGGAGGCGCCCTGCTCGGTGATGTTCGAGGGCGTGCTCGACTCGGTCGGCGGCGTCGGCTGCTCGCTCGGCTTGGTCGGCGGCTCGGGCGTGGTGCTGGGGGGCGGTGACGAGGGCGGCGTGCTCGGCGTCTGCGTCGGCGTCTCGCTCGGGCACGGCGTGGTCGCCGGCGTCGGCGCGGGGGACGTGCCGGCCGAGGTCCCCGGCGAGGGGATGCGGCAGGACGAGAGCCCCGGCGAGGAACTGGGGCTCGGGGACTGCGAGTCGCTCGGCTCGCCCGCCTCGCTGCCGCCGGGCGACGAGGGGCCGGGGAACTCGGGCCCGTTCCCCTGGCCGGTCTGGTCCCCGGTGGCGTCGCCGCCGCCGTGGCCGGCCTGGCTGCTGTTGCCGACCGACTGCTGGATCAGGTCGATCGTCTGCGGTGCCGTCACGCCCAGTCCGGCGATCACCACGGCGGCGGCCACGGCGAGGGCGGGCCGCGCCCAGTTCACGGTGAACCGGTCGAACCCGAAGCGCGCCGGGCCGAAGCGTCCGAGACCGAACCGGCGGCCCTGGCCGCCCTCGATCCGGGCCCGGATGCGCTCCAGGCCGTCGCCCGCGGGATTGACCGAGTCCGCCTCCGCGTGCAGGGCGCGGCGGAGGATCTCGCCGTGCTCGTCGTGGTGGTCGGTGGTCATGAGAACTGCTCCAGGACGTTGCGTAGCGCGGTCATGCCCCGCGCCGTATGACTCTTCACGGCGCCGCGGGAGATGCCCATCGCACCGGCGATCTCCGCTTCGGACAGATCGCCGTAGTAGCGAAGGACGAGCGCCTCCCGCTGGCGGGCGGGGAGCCGGGAGAGCGCGTCGATCACCGCCGAGCGCTCCAGCTCCCCGATGGCGCCGGCTTCCGCGCTCGGCGCGTCGGGCAGGCCCTTGGGGGCGTACTTCTCGACGACGGCGCGGTGCCGGAGCACCGATCGCGACCGGTTGACCACCGACTGCCGCAGGTACGACAGGGCCTTGTCCGGGTCGCGCAGCCGGCGCCAGCCGCCGTGCATCGCGACGAACGCGTCCTGCACGACCTCCTCGGCCGTCCCCGCGTCCCGGACGAGCATCGCCGCCAGGCGCACCAGCGAACGGTAGTTGGCGCTGTAGAGGGCGGTCACCGCCTGATCGGCGTCCCAGGCGGCGGCCACCGCTCCCGCCGTGCCCCTGGCCACGAGGGTCTCGGTCACGTCAGTTGGACGCGCACCCTCGTCGTTCGGTTTACGAAAGGGCATGTCCTGGTTTGCCTCGGTCACCTATCCGCCGCCTTTGCCGGCCCCTCGCCGTCCATTCGGACGAACGCGTCCGACCGGCATCTAACGGGCGTTCCCGCCGGGCGAGGTGCGCCGCAACGCCTTGTGGACCGGGGGGTCACGCCTTGAGCCGACAACCATAGCCAGTGGCCGGTCGCAATGCCGACGGCCACCGGGAGTCGACTCGGTGAAACCCTATCCGCCACGGCCGATCGTGATCCATGACTCTGCCGGTCCCGATAGGATTTTCGAGCGGTCACGGACCGCCCGCGAGGGGAGACAGATGACCGACTGCCTGTTCTGCAAGATCGTTTCCGGGGACGTCCCCGCCACGATCGTCCGCGAGTCGGCGGGGACGGTCGCGTTCCGCGACATCAACCCGCAGGCGCCCACGCACGTCCTGGTCATTCCGCGCGACCACCACCCGACGGCGGCCGAGCTGGCCGCGGCCGACGCCGAGCTGCTCGCCGAGCTGGTGCGCGAGGCCCACCAGGTCGCCGCCGACGAGGGCATCGCCGAGACCGGCTACCGGGTCGTGTTCAACACCGGCCCCGGAGCGGGCCAGACGGTGTTCCACGTGCACGCCCACGTGCTGGGCGGGCGCGGCCTCAACTGGCCGCCCGGCTGAGCCGCCGGGCAGGGCCGCCCGCCGCGCGGGAAATGCGGCGGCGGCGTGTCGGGGGTCGCCAGTACGATGGAACCGGTACACCTTGACACCCGGAGCAGACAGAAGGCAGGTCCGAAAGGCCGCAAGGCCCGGCTGATGGTCGAATCAACTCACGCGAGGCCGACGCGCGACGACCGGACAGGCTCGCGCTCGCAGATCAAGATCGTGGTGCCGGACGAGCATTCGATGGTGAGCCTGCTGGGCTCCCGCGACGAGTTGCTCCACGCGATCGAGCACGCGTTCGGCGCCGACATCGACATCCACGTCCGCGGCAACGAGATCACCGTGACCGGCCCGGAAGGTGAGACCGACCTCGTCTCCCGGCTCTTCACCGAGATGCTCGAGCTGCTCAAGGGCGGGACCCAGCTCACCCCCGACGCCGTCGAGCGCAGCCTCGCGATGCTGCGCGGCGAGAGCGGCGCGCGCCCCGCGGAGGTCCTCACCCTGGACGTGCTGTCCAGCCGTGGCCGGACCATCCGCCCGAAGACGCTGAACCAGCGGCGCTACGTCGACGCGATCGACAAGCACACGATCGTGTTCGGCATCGGGCCCGCGGGCACCGGCAAGACGTACCTGGCCATGGCCAAGGCCGTCCGCGCGCTGCAGGACAAGCAGGTCAACCGGATCATCCTGACGCGCCCCGCCGTCGAGGCGGGCGAGCGGCTCGGCTTCCTGCCGGGAACGCTCTACGAGAAGATCGACCCGTACCTGCGCCCGCTGTACGACGCGCTGCACGACATGGTCGACCCCGACTCGATCCCGCGCCTGATGGCCGCCGGCACCATCGAGGTCGCCCCTCTGGCCTACATGCGTGGTAGAACCCTCAATGACTCCTTCATCATCCTGGACGAGGCGCAGAACACCTCGCCCGAGCAGATGAAGATGTTCCTCACCCGGCTCGGGTTCGGGTCGAAGGTCGTGGTGACCGGCGACGTCACCCAGGTCGACCTGCCGAACGGGCAGATGAGCGGGCTGCGCGTCGTCCAGGAGATCCTGGACGGCGTCGGCGACATCCACTTCTGCCGGCTCGACAGCCGCGACGTCGTGCGGCACAAGCTCGTCACCGACATCGTCGACGCCTACAACCGCTACGACGAGAAGCAGGTGCCGCCGTTCAAGCAGGGCGCGGGCGGCGGCCCCCGCAAGCGGGGGCGGCAGTGAGCGTCGAGGTGCTGAACGAGTCGGGCGTCCAGGTCGACGAGCAGGGCATCGCCGACCTGTCCCGGCACGTCCTCGACGGGATGCGCGTCCACCCGCTGGCGGAGCTGTCGGTCCTGCTGGTCGACGAGGCCGCGATGACCGAGCTGCACGAGAAGTGGATGGACGAGCCGGGCCCGACCGACGTGCTGTCCTTCCCCATGGACGAGCTCCGTCCCGGGCACATGTCCGGCGGCGCCGACGAGGACGGCGAGACCGATCCCGGGCTGCTCGGCGACGTCGTGCTGTGCCCCGCCGTCGCCGAGAAGCAGGCGCGGGACGCCGGGCACAGCACCGCCGAGGAGCTGGAACTGCTGTGCACGCACGGCATCCTGCACCTCCTGGGCTACGACCACGCCGAGCCGGAGGAGCACAAGGAGATGTTCGGCCTGCAGGCCGGGCTCCTCGGCTCCTGGCGGGAGAAGCGCGGCGGTTGATGAGCACCGCGCAAGCGTGGCTGTCCGCCCTGGCGGTGGGCCTGGTCTTCCTGGCGGGCCTGCTGGCCGGCACCGAGACCGCGCTCGCCCGGGTGTCGCGCGTCACCGTCGAGGAGGCCGTCCGCGAGGGGCGCCGCGGCGCCAGGCGGCTGGCCGAGGTCGTCGCCGACCCGGCCCGCTACGTCAACATGGTCCTGCTGCTGCGGATCGGCTGCGAGCTGGTCGCCACCGTGATCGTCGCGGACCTGTGCATCTCCTGGCTGGACGAGACCTGGCGCGCCTACGTCACCGCCGCCGCCGTCATGATCCTCGTCAGCTACGTGGTGATCGGCGTGGGGCCGCGCACCCTCGGCATCCAGCACGCCGACCGGATCGCGCTGGCGGGCGCCGCCGTGATCCACCCGGTGACGCGGGTGTTCGGGCCGCTGCCCCGGCTGCTCATCCTCCTCGGCAACGCCCTCACGCCCGGCAAGGGCTTCCGGGAGGGCCCGTTCGCCTCCGAGGCGGAGCTGCGCGACCTGGTCGACCTCGCCGAGCAGCGCAGCCTGATCGAGCCGGTCGAGCGGGAGATGATCCACTCGGTGTTCGAGCTGGGCGACACCCTCGTCCGCGAGGTGATGGTGCCGCGCACCGACATCGTGTTCGTCGAGCGCACCAAGACGCTGCGGCAGGCGATGTCGCTGGCGCTGCGCAGCGGCTTCTCCCGCATCCCCGTCGTCGGCGAGAACGAGGACGACGTCGTCGGCATCGCCTACCTCAAGGACGTCGTCCGGCGCAGCCAGGAGCACCGCGAGGGCGAGTCGGTCGAGACGGTCGACTCGGTCATGCGGCCGGCGACCTACGTCCCCGACAGCAAGCCGATCGACGAGCTGCTGCGCGAGATGCAGGCCCGGCAGATCCACGTCGCGATCGTGATCGACGAGTACGGCGGCACCGCGGGCCTGGTCACCATCGAGGACATCCTGGAGGAGATCGTCGGGGAGATCACCGACGAGTACGACGTGGAGACCCCGCCGGTGACGTGGCTGTCCGACGACGCGGTCCGGGTCACCGCCCGCCTTCCCGTGGAGGACCTCGCCGAGCTGTTCGACGTGGAGATCGACGCCGAGGACGTCGAGACCGTCGGCGGGCTGCTCGCCCACGCGCTCGGCCGCGTCCCCATCGAGGGCTCCACCGCCGAGGTCGCCACCAGCGACGCCGGGACCGGCGAGACCGGCCCCGCGCTGTCGCTCAAGGCCGAGACCATCGCCGGCCGCCGCAACCGGGTCGGCACCGTCCTGGTGCGCCGCCTCGGCGCCCCGGTCGAGGGCGCCGAGAACCGCGCGGCCTCCGACCACTCCCGCTGACCGTCCGCCCGCCGAGGCCCCACCCGTCGGCGGACATGCAGAGGCGGCCGGATCACGTCCGCCGGGGGAGGCCGATGAGCGCGTTTCGCCGTCGCGCGGGGGCGGTGGCGGGCGGTCTCAGGGGCCGACCGTGTCGCGGACGCTTCCGTCGGGGGCGGCGAGCAGGACCGGGGCCTTCGGGCCGAGGTCGCGGACGGCGGCGATGTCGGCGGGGTCGGCGGCCTCGGCGGCGGTGACGACGGCGGCGGCCTCCAGGTCCTCGGCGCCGCTGGAGACGGCCATCGCGACGGCGACCTTGAGCGCCGAGAGCTTGAGGGACGGCAGGTCCACGCTCGTGGCGGAGTAGGTGCGGCCCGTCTCGTCGCGCACGGCGGCGCCCTCGGCGGCGCCCGTGCGGGCGCGCGCCGACCTGGCCAGGGTGATGATCTTCGCGTCCTCGGCGTTCAGCTCGCTCACGCACCCAAGCGTACGGGCATCGCGGACGGGCGGGGCGGGCGGCTCGGCGGCTCCCGAGCCCGGCCCGCGAGGCCGGGCCGGGCGGCCTGGTCGGCGGTCCGCAAGTCGGCTGCAAGTGGACGGCAAGGGCCGCACGTGAGCCTGTATGCCGTCGGACAATGCCGTTCTGGGGGAGAAGTGATGTCCCGTCTGCTCTACCGCCTGGGGAGGGCCGCCGCCGTGCGGCCCTGGCGGTTCATCGTCGTGTGGCTGGTGCTCGTCGCCGCGATGGCCGGGCTCTCCGGCGTCGCCGGGGGGACACTGCACGACAACTACACGATGTCCGGGACGGGCTCGCAGAAGGCCACGGACCTGCTGGAGGCCAGGTTCCCCGCGCTGTCGGGAGCCGACGCCCGCGTCGTGGTGCACGCGAAGTCCGGAAAGGTCGACCCGGTGAAGCTCACCGCGGCGGCGGGAGAGCTGCGCAAGCTGCCGCACGTCAGCGGCGTCGACCCGGCGGAGCTCGGCAAGGGCGGCGCGACCGCGCTGATGACCGTCCGGTACTCGGTGCCGGTCACCGACCTCAAGCCCAAGGAGACCCTCGACCTGCTGCGGTCGGCCACGCGGAACCTGGACGCCGCCGGCTACCAGGTCGAGTTCGGCGGCCAGGTCCCCGAGAACGTGACGGCGCCCGGCGGCGTCGCCGAGGCCATCGGGATCGTGGCCGCCCTCGTCATCCTGCTGCTGGCGTTCGGGTCGGTGGTGGCGGCCGGGCTGCCGCTCGCCGTCGCGCTGGCCGGGCTCGGCGTCGGCGTGTCGGGGATCACGCTGGTGGCGGCGTTCACCGACGTGGCGACCACCGCGCCGACGCTCGCCACCATGGTCGGGCTCGGGGTCGGCATCGACTACGCGCTGTTCGTGCTGACCCGGCACCGGGAGGGGCTCGCGGAGGGCCTCGACGTCCCCGAGTCGGTCGGGCGCGCCATCGCGACCGCGGGCCTGTCGGTGATCTTCGCGGGGTTCACGGTGCTGCTGGCGCTGTGCGGGCTGGTGCTGTCGCGGATCCCGGTGTTCATGACGATGGGGTTCACCACCGGCCTCGTCGTCGCGGCGACCGTGCTGAGCGCCGTCACGCTGCTGCCCGCCGTGCTCGGCCTCGCCGGCCGCCGGGTGCTGCGCCGCCGCGACCGGGCCGCGGGCGCGCGGATCTCCGTGCATTCGCCGCGGGTCCGGCGGTGGGCCGTGCACGTCGGGCGGCACCCCTGGCCGTGGCTGCTCGCCGCCGCCGTGCTGATGCTCACCCTCGCCGCGCCCGCGCTCGGCATGCGGACGTGGCCGAGCGACGCCAGCAGCGAGCCGACGTCCAACACCGTCCGCAAGGCCTACGACCTCGTCGCCGAGGGGTTCGGCCCGGGCGCCAACGGCCCGCTCGTCGTCGCCGTCGATCTCACCAGGACCGACAAGGTCGCCCTGCCGGGGCTGCGGGACCGGCTCGAGGCCACCGAGGGCGTCGCGTCCGTGGCGCCCCCGGTGGCCTCCCCGCGCGGCGACGCCGCGGTGATCATGGTCACCCCGGACTACGGGCCGCAGGACGAGCGCGTGACCGGCCTCGTCGACCGGATCCGCGCGGACGTGCTGCCGCCGGACACCGAGATCACCGGGCTGACCGCCGCCTACGTGGACCTGTCCCGGATGCTGTCGGACCGGCTGTGGCCGGTGATCGGCGTGGTGGTGGCGACGTCGTTCGTCATGCTGATGATCGTGTTCCGGTCGCTGCTGGCGCCGCTGAAGGCAGCGGCGATGAACCTGCTGTCGATCGGCGCCGCGTACGGGGTGCTCACGGCGGTGTTCCAGTGGGGCTGGGGCGCCGAACTGCTCGGCCTGCCGCACAGCGTCCCGGTGTCGTCGTTCATCCTGCTGCTGATGTTCGCCGTCCTGTTCGGCGTGTCCATGGACTACGAGGTCTTCCTGCTCTCGCGGGTCCGGGAGGAGTGGCTGCTGCACGGCGACGCGCGCGGCTCGGTGTCCACCGGGCTCGCCGCGACCGGCCGGGTGATCAGCAGCGCGGCGCTGATCATGGTGGCGGTGTTCCTCGGCTTCGCCGCCGACCCCGGCCTGGTGATCAAGCAGATGGGGGTCGGGCTCGCGGTGGCGGTGGCGCTGGACGCCACGGTCGTCCGGCTGGTCCTGGTGCCCGCCACGATGTCGCTGCTCGGACGGGCGAACTGGTGGCTGCCGGGGCCGCTGGCCCGGGTGCTGCCCGAGATCGATCTGCACGGCGGCTCGGCGCCCGCCCCGGCGGCCGAGCGGCGGCCCGAGCCCAGCCGCGCGTAACCGGGGGAGTGATCACGATGGTGCGGCATGTCCCGGTTAGGCTGAGCGGGACATGTCGCCTGTCGTACGCGTTCTCGGGGCCTTCGGAGCCGAGGTGGCGGGGGCCTCCGCCGACCTCGGCGGTCACCGGCAGCGCTCCGTGCTCGCCCGCCTCGTCGCCGCGCGGGGCCGGATGGTGCCCGCGGACAGGCTCGTCGACGACCTGTGGGCGGGCACGGCCCCGCCGCGCGCCGCCGCCGGCCTCCAGTCGTTCGTGTCCCACCTGCGCCGCGCGCTGGAGCCCGGCCGTCCGCCTCGCACGCCCGCGCGGGTCCTGGTCACCGAGCCGCCCGGGTACGCGCTGCGGCTGCCGGACGGCGCCGTCGACGCCTGGCGGTTCGACGCGCTGATCGACCAGGCCGCCGAACTGGCCGCCGGCGACCCGGTGGAGGCCCGCCGCCGCGCGGAGGCGGCGCTCGCCGAGTGGCGCGGGCCCGCCTACGCCGAGTTCGGCGACCTGCCGTGGGCCGCGGCCGAGGCCGCCCGCCTGGACGAGCGGCGCCGGCTCGCGGTCGAGCGCCGCGCCGGGGCCATGCTGCTGCTCGGAGCCGCCGCCGAGGCCGTCCCCGACCTGGAGACCCATGCCGCCGCCAACCCGCTGCGCGAGGAGGCGTGGCGGCTGCTGGCCCTCGCCCTCTACCGCGCCGGGCGGCAGGGCGACGCGCTCGGCGCGCTGCGGCGCGCCCGCACGGCTCTCACCGAGGAACTCGGCGTCGATCCAGGCCCGGCACTGCGCCGCCTGGAAGGCGACATCCTGGCGCAGGACCCCGCCCTGGGGGAGCCGGAACGGCCGGCGGCGCCGCGCCCCGTGCTGCGGCTCGCGCCGGAGCCCCGAGCCGGGGACGGGCCCGTCTTCGTGGGACGCGTCCAGGAACTGGAGCGGCTGGAGGAGGCCGCCCGCAGCGCGGCCGCGGGCCGCGGCGGCGCCGTGGTGCTCTGCGGCGACGCCGGGATGGGCAAGACCGCCCTCGCCGAGAGGTTCTCGCGCCACCTGGCCGGACGGGGCTGGACGTGCGGATGGGGGACGGCGCCGGAGACCGGGGGAGCACCCGCGGCCTGGCCCTGGGCCGAACTGCTGCGCGGTCTGGCGGCCGCCGCCCCGCCCGGCCCGAGCCTGGCCGGACGGCTCGGGCCGCTGCTGGACGACGCCGTCATCGAGCACGACGACGCAGACGTCGTCACGGGCCGCTTCCGCCTCCACCTGGCGGTCGGGGACTACCTCGCCGAGTTCGCGGCCACCGCGCCGCTCCTGCTCGTTCTGGACGATCTCCACTGGGCCGACGAGGAGACCCTCGCCCTGCTCATCCGGCTCGCCGGGCGGCTGCGGGACCGTCCCGTCCTGCTGCTGGCCACGTTCCGGCAGACCGAGATTCCGGACGGCCTCGCCGCCGCGCTGGCCGCCCTCGCCCGGCACGAGCCCGCGCGGATCGAGCTGGCCGGGCTGTCGCCGGCGGAGGTCGCGGCCCTCGTCCGGGGCACCTGCGCCGCCGGCGTGGACGACGCGGAGCTGTCGGCGATCGCCGAGCGCACGGGCGGCAACCCGTTCTTCACCCGGGAGACGGCCCGGCTCCTGGACGCCGAGGGGCTGCCCGCCGCCACGCGCCGGGTCCCGGCCGGCGTCGGCGACGTGCTGCGGCGCCGCATCGCGCGGCTGCCGGGACCGGTCCAGACCGTGCTGCGGGACGCCGCCGTCGCCGGCCGGGACGCCGACCTGCGCGTCCTGGCCGACCTGGCCGGGGACGAGGAGACGGTGATCGACGCCGTGGAGGCGGGCCTGGCCGCGGGCCTCGTCACCGAGCCCGCACCCGGCCGGATCCGCTTCGCGCACGCCCTCGTCCGCGACACCCTCTACGCGGGCCTGTCCCGGGCCCGCCGCACCCGCGTGCACGGCCGGGTCGCCGCCGCGCTCGAACGGCACCTTCCGGGTGAGGTCGCCGCGATCGCGCACCACTACCTCGAATCCGGCACAGACCCCGACAAGGCGGTCCGGTACGCGCGGCGTGCCGCCGCGGCCGCCGAGATGCGGTTCGCGCACGGCGCCGCGGCCGACCTGTGGGTCCGCGCCGTCGAGACGCTCCGCGCCCGGGGGCCCGAGGCGACCCGCGACCGGCTGGAGGCGGAGGTCGCCGCGATCCGGTCCAGCGCCCTCGCCGGACAGGTCGTCGACGCCAGGATCCGGCGGATCGCCGCCATCGCCGACGCCCGCGCGTTCGGCGACATGCGGCTCCTCGCCCGGGTCATCGTCTGCTTCGACGTCCCGACGCTGTGGACGAGCCGCGAGTACGGGAGCCTCGACCTCGCCGTCGTGGAGGCCACCGACGAGGCTCTGCTGCGCCTGCCCGAGGACGAGCCGGAGCTGCGGGTCAGGCTGCTGACCACGCTCGCGATCGAGCTGGAGGGCGAGCAGGACGACCGGGGCGCCGCGGCCGCCGCCGGGGCGCTCCGCCTGGCCCGCGCGCTGGGCGCGCCCGAGCTGATCGCCCTCGCGCTCAACGGCTCCTACATCAACTCCTACCGGGGCGCGGAAGGGCTCGCCGAGCGGCACCGGTTCGCCTCCGAGCTGCTCGACCTCGCCACCGAGCACGACCTCGGCACCTACCGCGTCCTCGCGCACCTGCAACTCCAGCAGACGAGCGTCGCCGCGCTCGACCTGCCCGCCGCGCACGGGCACCGCGCCGAGGGCCGCCGCCTGGCCGAGCAGTACGGGCTGCCGCTGCTCGCCCGCATCGCGGACTGGTACACGGCGCTGGTGCGCGCCTTCGCCGCCCGGCCGGACGAGGCGGAACGCGCGTTCGCCGAGGTTGGCGGCTCCATCGGGCGGACCCGCATCTGGTTCAGCGAGCGCGGAATGGCGCTCCTCGGCCCGTTCTGCCTGCGGCTCGTCCAGGGGCGGGCGCAGGACGCCATGGACGAGGCCGCCTGGCTGCACGAGCAGTGGGGGCACGTCGCGGCCACCGCGGACATCTACGCCCTCACCCTGGCCGCCGCCGGCCGCGCCGCCGAGGCCCGCCGGATCGTCGCCGGAGCCGGGCCGGTCCGCCGCGACTACTTCTTCGACCTGACGATGGCGGTCCGCGGCCTGCGCGCCGTCGCCCTCGGAGACCGCCCCCTGGCCGAGGAGGCCTACGCGGCGCTGCTGCCCTACGAGGACCACTTCACCGGCGGGGCGACCGCCGTCGCCACGGTCGGCCCCGTCGCCCAGGTCCTCGGCGACCTCGCCCGCTTCCTGGAGCGCCCCGCCGACACGGCCGCCGCCCACTACCGCAGGGCCGCCGAGGTCTCCGCCCGCCTGGACGCCCCCTTCTGGACCGAGAAGGCCACCGCGGCCCTCAAGTCCCTCGGCACCGCGGCGTGACCGCCCCCACCCCGAACCCGACTAGACTGGCGCCACACCGACCGCCCACACGGCGACAGCCCGCAGTGCCCGTCGACGAAGGGCCACCAAGGCCTGAGGAGGGACACTGCCATGAACGCGCACGCCGGTTTCGAAGGTGCGTCGACCCCGGCCACCGGCGCAACCACGCGACGACCCCAATGGTTGCGATCGCGTCCGAAGGCAGGTTCGAGCCTGCGAGAACCTGATCGCGTAGCGAGCCGCCAAGGCGAGACGGAGCGATGCCAGCGATCGCCCGCAGTGCCCGACGATGGAGGGCCGCAAGGCCCGAAGGAGGAGTGCACTGCGATAAGCACAGATCGCCCGCGTTTCTCGACGATGGAGGGCCGCCAGGCCCGAAGGAGGAGAGAAACGCAATGAATACCGGTTTCGCCTGTTTTGTTGGGCGGCCCAATGTGGGCAAGTCGACGCTGATGAACGCGCTGGTCGGGACGAAGGTGGCGATCACCAGCAGCCGCCCGCAGACGACGCGGCGCGCCATCCGGGGAATCGTGCACCGTCCGGACGCGCAGCTCGTCGTCGTCGACACCCCCGGCCTGCACAAGCCCCGGACGCTGCTCGGGGAGCGGCTCGACAGCCTCGTCCGGTCCACACTGACCGAGGTCGACGTGATCGGGTTCTGCGTGCCCGCCGACCAGCCGGTCGGGCCCGGCGACAAGTACATCGCGCGAGAGCTGGCGGGGGTGAAGAAGACCCCCGTGGTCGCGATCGTCACCAAGACCGACCTCGCCGCCCCCGAGCGGGTCGCCGAGCAGCTGCTCGCGGTCGGGCGGCTCGGCGAGTTCGCCGACATCGTGCCGTGCTCGGCCGAGAGCGGCTACCAGGTCGGCCTCGTCGCCGACCTGCTGATCTCGCACCTGCCGGAGGGCATGCCGCTGTACCCGGAGGGCGATCTCACCGACGAGCCCGAGCAGGTCCTGGTCGGCGAGCTGATCCGCGAGGCGGCGCTGGAGGGCGTCCGCGACGAGCTGCCCCACTCGATCGCCGTGGTCGTGGACGAGATGGCGCCCCGCGAGGGCCGCGACGACCTCGTGGACGTCTACGCCCACCTGTTCGTCGAGCGGTCCAGCCAGAAGGGGATCATCATCGGCCACAAGGGTTCGCGGCTGCGGGAGGTCGGCGCGGCGGCGCGCCGGCAGATCGAGGCGCTGCTCGGCACGAAGGTGTTCCTCGACCTGCGCGTCAGCGTCCTCAAGGACTGGCAGCGCGACCCCAAGCAGCTCCGCAGGCTCGGCTTCTACGACTGAGGGGGCGGCGTCAGTCCGCGTCCTGCCGGGGCGCCTTCCCGCCGGCGCCGGGCTGGTCCTCCTTGCCGGGCTCGCCGTCGGGGTGCCGCGGTTCCTCTTGCGGCTGCCCCTGGCGGGCCCACGCCTGCCGCTCCGACGGCCAGGCGGCGTACTCCCCGGACGCGTGCTGCTGGTCTGCGTACTGCTCGCCGGTGTACTGCTGGTCGGCGTAGGGGTACTGCGGGTCTTCCTGGTCTTCCCGCTGCTGCGACCTCGCGACGCGGTCGCTGACCGGGCGGGCGAGGCTGAAGCCGACCACGAGCAGGGACGTGATGACCGCGAGGTACCAGCCGAACCGGACGGTGATCTGGTAGCCGAGGTCGAGGCCGGTCTGGGGCAGGTCGTCGCGGACGTCGCCGAGCCGCAGCACGAAGATCCCGCACACCAGCAGGGCGAGCATGCCGGGCACCGCGGCGAGGCCGCCGATCCGGGCGTCCCGCCCGATCAGGTCCCAGGCGGCCAGCGCGATCGCGATCACGGCGAGGACCGGGACGGCGAGGACGATGTCGTCGGCGTCGATGCCCGCGATGCTGCCGAGGTCGCGGCTCAGCGAGCGGCCGAACAGGTCGACGACGACCTCGGCGCGCGCCCACGGCAGGAACGCCGACACCAGCAGCCCGGACGCGGCGGTGATCAGGGCGGCGATCCACGCGGCGCCCCCTCGGCGCGGGTACGGGCCGGGCACGGCGGGGACGGTCTCGGCCTGGTCGTCGTGGGTCGGCGGGTAGCCGTCGACGGGCGGCAGGAAGGACGGGCGCGGCCGCGCGCGTCCCGCGTCGGAGCCCAGGTCACCGGTCATGAACCCAGCGTAAACGTAAGAAGGGCATTGCCCGGGACGGCCACCTCGGCGCGCGCGGATCTGTAGGTTGGAACGAAGTCCGTTATGGGAGGAGAGCGCCGGTGTTGCTCGTTTTTGGCCTGACGGCGGTGTTCCGTACGGTCAGCGAGGGGACGTTCCACTGCCCGCAGTGCGGGGGTGACCGCGCCTACCGCAGGCGCACCGGACGCCGCTGGTTCTCGGTGTTCTTCGTCCCGACGGTGCCGCTGTGGCGCCTCGGGCAGGCCGTGGAGTGCCGCACGTGCCGCGCCCGCCTCCCCGTCTCCACCCTGCGGATCCCGACCGCGCAGCAGATGGCCGAGGCCCTCGCCGCCGGGATGCGGGCGGCCGCCGCCCTGGTGCTGCGCTCCGGCGACCCCGCCGACGCCGCGGCCCGCGCCCGCGCGATCGCCACGGTCACCGGGTACGGCGAGCCCGCCTACGACGCGGCCGCCGTGGACGCCGACCTCGTCCTGCGCCGGACGTTCCTCGAGCAGGAGGTCGTCCAGGCCGGAGCGCACCTCGCCGTGGAGGCCAAGGAGTGGTTCCTCGCGCAGGCCGTCCGGATCGGGCTGGCGGACGGCCCGCTCGGCGAGGGGGAGCGGTCCGCCCTGCACGGCATCGCCGACCTGCTCGGCATGTCCCGCGCCTACGCGCTCGGCGTCATCGTGACCACTGAGGGGGCGGCTCGCTGACATGGACTCCGCCGCCTGCCCCCCGGGCAGGGCACTGGTCAGAGCGCCCGGCCCGCGTCTCGCCGAGGCGATCGTCACCCACGCGGCCCGCCGCCCCGTGGACGTGGAGCTCGCGGCGCGCCAGCACGAGGCGTACATCGCGGCGCTGCGGGCCGCGGGCTGGCGCGTCCGGGCCGTCCCGCCCGCCGACGACCAGCCCGACGCCGTCTTCGTCGAGGACGCCCTGGTCGTCTGCGGCGACCTGGCCATCGTGGGCCGGTCCGGCGCGCCGGGCCGCCGCGGCGAGACCGCGGGCGCGGAGCGGGCCGCGCGGGAGCTCGGCCTGCGGATCGAGCGGATCAAGGAGCCGGGCACGCTGGACGGCGGGGACGTCCTGCAGGTCGGCGGCACCGTCTACGTGGGCCGCGGCGAACGGACGAACGAGGAGGGCATCTGCCAGCTCGCGCACCTGCTGGGCGGGCGGAAGGTCGTCCCGGTGGACGTCCGCGGCTGCCTGCACCTGAAGTCGGCGATGACCGCGCTGCCGGACGGCGGTCTGATCGGCGTCCCCGAGATGGTGGACACGGCGGTGCTGCCCTGCCTGCGGGTAGCACGGGAACCGGAGGGCGCCCACGTGGTGGTGCTGGGTCCCGACCACGTCCTCATGGCGGCGTCCGCGCCGCGCACCGCCGCCCGGCTGGCGGCGGACGGCCTGCGCGTCACGAGCGTCGACATCAGCGAGTTCGAGGCGCTCGACGGCTGCGTGACCTGCCTGTCCGTCCTCGTCCCCTGACCGGGCCGGGGCGCCGGGGAAGACACCGCGTCTCAGCATCCGGACGCTCGTTTCCGTAACACGGATGGCATCTGTTAACTTGGCGAACGTGTTGCGTGAGCTGCTCCTCCTTAGCGGCCGCAGCGGGGCCCTGTAACCAGGCCGGCTCCCTCGCTGCGGGGCTTCGCCGTGGACGTCGGCCGCGAGGTTCGAGCAGAGAGAACTCAACGGATGTATCCGCAACAGCAGACTTCCGGCATGCCCTTCCAGCGCTACGCGCCCTTCGCCCCCGTCAGGCTGGCGGACCGCACGTGGCCGGACCAGGTGATCACCGAGGCTCCGCGCTGGTGCGCCGTCGACCTCCGCGACGGCAACCAGGCGCTGATCGACCCGATGGACTCCCACCGCAAGCTCAAGATGTTCGAGCTGCTCGTACGGATGGGCTACAAGGAGATCGAGGTCGGCTTCCCGGCGGCGAGCCAGACCGACTTCGACTTCGTCCGGCAGATCATCGAGGAGGACCGGATCCCCGATGACGTCGTCGTCCAGGTGCTGACCCAGGCCCGCCCCGAGCTGATCGAGCGGACCTTCGAGGCGGTGCGCGGTGCCAGGCAGGCGATCGTCCACCTGTACAACTCGACCAGCACGCTCCAGCGCCGCGTGGTGTTCGGGCAGGACAGGGACGGCATCACCGCGATCGCGGTGGAGGGCGCCAAGCTGTGCGCCAAGCTCGCCGAGGACATGGGCGACACCGAGATCTACTTCCAGTACTCGCCGGAGTCGTTCACCGGCACCGAGTTGGAGTACGCCGTCGAGGTCTGCAACGCCGTCAACGACGTGTGGAGGCCGACGCCGGACCGGAAGGTCATCGTCAACCTGCCCGCGACGGTGGAGATGGCCACCCCGAACGTGTACGCCGACCAGATCGAGTGGATGAACCGGAACCTGTCCTACCGGGACTCGGTCATCCTGTCGCTGCACCCCCACAACGACCGCGGGACGGCCGTCGCCGCCGCCGAGCTGGGCTACATGGCGGGCGCCGACCGCATCGAGGGCTGCCTGTTCGGCAACGGCGAGCGCACCGGCAACGTGTGCCTGGTCACCCTCGGGCTGAACCTGTTCACCCAGGGCGTCGACCCGCAGATCGACTTCTCCGACATCGACGAGATCCGCCGGACGGTCGAGTACTGCAACCAGCTGCCCGTCCACGAGCGGCACCCCTACGGCGGCGACCTGGTCTACACCGCCTTCTCCGGCTCCCACCAGGACGCCATCAACAAGGGCTTCGACCACCTGCGGCGCGACGCCGAGGCCGCCGGCGTGCCGGTGGAGCAGTACGGGTGGGAGGTCCCGTACCTGCCGATCGACCCGCACGACGTCGGCCGGACCTACGAGGCCGTCATCCGGGTGAACAGCCAGTCCGGCAAGGGCGGCGTCGCCTACGTCATGAAGACCGAGCACGCGCTGGAGCTGCCGCGACGCCTCCAGATCGAGTTCTCCCGGGTCGTGCAGGAGCACACCGACAGCGCGGGCGGCGAGGTCACCCCCGAGCGCATGTGGGAGATCTTCGAGTCGGAGTTCCTCACCGGCGGCCCGCGCGCCGGGCTGCTGGCGCACCGCGCGACCTCCCGGGTGGACGAGAAGGACGCGCTCAGCTGCGACGTCCGCGTGGACGGCGAGATCCGCGAGATCGCGGGCGTCGGCAACGGCCCCGTCTCGGCGTTCGAGGACGCGCTCGCCACGATCGGGATCCACGTCCGGGTGCTGGACTACGCCGAGCACGCGATGAGCGCGGGCGGCGACGCGCGCGCCGCCGCCTACGTCGAGTGCGACGTGCGGTTCGGCGACGGGGAGGGCGCGTCGGTGTGGGGCGTCGGCATCGACGGCAACATCGTCACCGCGTCGCTCAAGGCGATGCTGTCGGCCGTCAACCGGGTGGCCCGCGCGCAGCAGGGGTAGCTGGTGGCGGCCGTCTCGGGTTCAGGTCCCCCCAAGGCGCCTGAACCCGAGTGAGGCCTGGAACAGGCCGGTCAGATACGACCGAGGACGTGGTGGACCAGTTCCCGGAGGGGGCCGTGGAGCTGGGCCTCGCCGACGGTGGTCCGGTCGCCGTCGATGTCGATCTCGTAGAGGAACTGGTCGGGGATTCGGCCCGGCGGCGGCACGCTTTTCAGATCGACGCGGCCGACGAGTCTCGACAGCATCGGATCGCTGGCGCTGTCGGACTCGCCGCGCCGTTCGATCCCCGCGAACCCCCCACTGCGGATGACTGTCACCTTCACTGCGTCTCGTTCGCCCCCAAGGAGACTCCTACCCCCGTCCAGGCCCGGCTCACCGCCTCGGCCTCCGCGGAGCCGGCCCCGTAGCGCGCGGTCGCGGCCGTGACGGTCGCGGCGGCGAAGCCGGCGAAGTCGACGTCGGCGGCCAGGGAACCGGCGGTGAGCGTGTCGTACCAGATGAGGCCGGCCTTCTGCCAGGCGTTGCCGCCGATGGCGGTGGCGGCGAGGAAGAAGGCGCGGTTCGGGATGCCCGAGTTGATGTGGACGCCGCCGTTGTCGCGATAGGTGTCGACATAGTGGTCCATGTGGGCCGGCTGCGGGTCCTTGCCGAGCTGCGGGTCGTCATAGGCGGTGCCGGGCTCCTTCATCGAGCGGAGCGCGACGCCGTTGACGCCGGAGGCGAGCAGGCCCTCCCCGATGAGCCAGTCGGCCTGGTCGGCGCCGTGGCCGAGGTGCCACTGCTTCACCAGCGAGCCGAACACGTCGGACACGGACTCGTTCAGGGCGCCGGACTGGCCGTAGTACTCCAGGTTGGCGGCGTACTGGGTGACGCCGTGGACGAGCTCGTGCCCGGTGACGTCGAGGGGGCCGGTGAAGTCGGTGAACAGGACGCCGTCACCGTCTCCGTAGACCATCTGCTCGCCGTTCCAGAAGGCGTTGTCGTAGCCCGCGCCGTAGTGGACGGTCGAGATCATCGGCAGGCCCGCGCCGTCGATCGAGTCGCGCCGGTACACGGCCTCGAAGAAGTCGAAGGTCGCGCCCAGCCAGTCGTAGGCCCGGTCGGCGGTCGCGTCGCCGGTGGCCGGGGCTCCCTCGGCCCGCACGGTGCGGCCGGGCAGGGTCTCGAGGTGCCCAGCGTCGTTGATCGTCCGCTTGGGGACGAAGTCCTCGGACGGGGAGGGGGCGGCGGCCGCGGCCGTCCGGCGCTCGGCGAACTGGGCGGAGGTGAGCGCCAGCGTACGGCGGGCCCGGCCGCGTATGGCCGGATCATCGGCTTCGCGGGCGATCCGTTCCAGCATGTGCGGTGGCACGATGTGGCATCTCATGCCACAACGCTGCCAGCAACCCGCGGCTCCGGCCATGACTTTCGGGGGACCGCTACGGCCGAATCCGGTCACGTTGCGTGTTCGTAATAAAGCGCTGCGGGGTCATGGTGGGACTTGTGGAGATCCTGGGGAAATGGTGCCGGCGCACCGAGGCACCGGGCGGCGTACGTCAGAATGAACGGGTGACCCTGTACCGCGACGAAGGCATCGTCCTGCGCACCCAGAAGCTGGGCGAGGCCGATCGCATCGTGACGGTGCTGACCCGGCGGACCGGCCGGATCCGCGCCGCGGCGAAGGGGGTCCGCAAGACCAGGTCCCGGTTCGGCGCCCGGCTCGAGCCGTTCACGCACGTGGACCTGCAGCTGTACGAGCGGCGCTCGCTCGACCTGATCACGCAGGCCGAGACGCTGCGCCCGTACGGGGAGGCGCTCGTCAGCGACTACCCCCGCTACACGGCGGGGACGGCGATGCTGGAGACCGCGGAGAAGCTCACCAGCGAGGAGGGCGAGCCCGCGCTGCGGCAGTTCCTGCTGCTGGTCGGCGGGCTGCGCACGCTCGCCGAGCGCGCCCACGACCCCCGGCTCGTCCTGGACGCCTACCTGCTGCGCTCGCTGTCGGTCGCCGGCTGGGCGCCCGCGCTCGACGAGTGCTGCCGGTGCGGCAACCGGGGCGGCCTGCGCGGGTTCGCGATCGCGGCGGGCGGCGCGGTGTGCGCGAACTGCCGCCAGCCGGGCGCCGCGACCCCGGCGCCGCCGACGTTCGCGCTGATGCTGGCGCTGCTGCGCGGCGACTGGGAGTACGCCGACGGCAGCGAGCAGCGCCACCGGATGGAGACCAGCGGCCTGGTGGCCGCCTACCTGCAGTGGCATCTGGAGCACGGGATCCGTTCCCTGCGCCACGTGGAGCGCGAGACGCGCGACGACGACACCGATAGGGAGAGAGTTTGAGCAGGGCCGTATCGCCTCCGGAACCGCACCGGGACGGCGCCACCCCGCCCCCGATCCCCGCGGACCTGGTGCCGCGGCACATCGCCATCGTCATGGACGGCAACGGCCGCTGGGCCAAGGAGCGCGGCCTGCCGCGCACCGAGGGGCACAAGCGCGGCGAGGACTCGCTCTTCGACGTGATCATGGGCGCGATCGAGCTCGGCGTCCCGTACCTGTCGGCGTACGCGTTCTCCACCGAGAACTGGAAGCGCTCGCCCGACGAGGTGCGCTTCCTCATGGGCTTCAACCGCGACGTGATCCGCCGCCGCCGCGACCAGCTCCACTCGATGGGCGTGCGGGTCCGGTGGGCGGGCCGGCGGCCCCGGCTCTGGCGCAGCGTCATCAAGGAGCTGGAGACGGCCGAGGAGATGACGCGCGACAACGACGTCCTCACCCTGCAGTTCTGCGTGAACTACGGCGGCCGCGCCGAGATCGCGGACGCGGCGGCGGCGATCGCCAGGGACGTCCGCGACGGCCGGCTCGACCCCGGCAAGATCAACGAGAAGCTCTTCGCCCGCTACCTGGACGAACCCGGCATCCCCGACGTGGACCTGTTCCTGCGCTCCTCGGGGGAGCAGCGCACGTCCAACTTCCTGCTCTGGCAGTCGGCGTACGCGGAGATGGTGTTCCTCGACACCCTCTGGCCGGACTTCGACCGCCGCCACCTCTGGCACGCCTGCGAGATCTACGCCTCCCGCGACCGCAGATACGGAGGAGCCGTGCCTAATGCGGTTTTCTCAGGTCAAGCGCCTGGGGGCGCTTGACCTGAGAAAACCGCGGGCGATCGCTGGCATCGCTCCGTCTCGCCTTGCGGCGCGCTGCGCGATCAGATTCTTGCTTCGCTCGAATCTGCCTTCGGACGCGATCGCGCCCGTTCAGCTCGTTGCGTGGCCGGGGAGGTGGCTGGGCTTGGTGGGCCCGGTCCATTCCCCGGCCTCCAGGCGGGTCAGACCAGGCTGGCGTCTAGGGTGATCTCGGTGCCGGAAAGGGCCTTGCTCACCGGGCAGCCTTCCTTGGCGGTCTGGGCGGCCTTCTCGAAGTCGGCGGCGGACAGGCCGGGGACGCTGGCCCGGACGGTCAGGTGGATGCCGGTGATGCCCTCGCCAGGCTGGAAGGTCACCTCGGCCTTGGTGTCGACCTTCTCCGGCGGGGTCCCGGCGCCGGCCAGGCCGTGCGAGAGCGCCATCGAGTAGCAGGTGGAGTGGGCGGCGGCGATCAGCTCTTCGGGGCTCGTGCGGCCGTTCGGCTCCTCGGACCGGGACGCCCAGGTCACGTCGTAGGTGCCGAGCTTCGATGAGTCCAGCGAGACGTTCCCCTGGCCCTCCAGCAGAGAGCCTTCCCAGTGCGCGTTCGCGGTGCGTGTCGTAGCCATGCCCCGATTCTTCACCATGGCGCGACCGGTGGATCACCCGAACCGCGGGAACGCCCCGCGCCGACGCCGGCGCGGGGCGTTCCCGGTTCGGGATCAGTGCCTGTCCTGAAGTGGCCTCGGCCACGCGCGCGAACGCGTGACCTGCCCGGTTCCGTGAAGCCGCAGGCGAGCGGAACCGGGCGGATCGCGAAGCGATGCCGCGTTCGCCCAGGCACGGTCACGTAGCGAGCCGCCAGGCGAGCGAAGTGGGCCGGGACTGTTGAAGACACAGCCGCCAGGCGAGCGAAGTGGGCCGGGACTGTTGAAGACACAGCCGCCAGGCGAGCGAAGTGGGCCGGGCCTGTGATGAAGCGCGGACTAGTTGACGTTCACCGCGGACCAGGCCGCGGCGACGGTGTTGTACTGGGTGCTGCCCGTGCCGTAGAGGTCCTTGGCCGCGTTGAGGGTCGCGGTGCGCGCGCCCGCGTAGTTGGTCGAGGACGTCATGTACGTGGTCAGCGCCCGGTACCAGATCTTCGTGGCGGCGTCCCGGCCGATGCCGGTGACCGTGGAGCCGTTGGAGGTCGGGCTGTTGTAGGAGACGCCGTTGATCGTCTTCGCGCCGCTGCCCTCGGACAGCAGGTAGAAGAAGTGGTTGGCGACGCCCGAGGAGTAGTGCACGTCGAGGTTCTTGGTACTGGTCGACCAGGAGTCGGCGGAGCTGCCGTCCTTGCTGGGCTTGTCCATGAAGCGCAGCGCGGCCTTGCCGAAGCCGGGCAGGACGATCTCCTCGCCCACCAGGTAGTCGCCGACGTCGTTGCCGTTGTTCGCGTAGAACTCCACCGCGGCGGCCATGATGTCGGACGTCGCCTCGTTCAGCCCGCCGGACTCACCGCTGTAGGTGAGGTTCGCGGTGGAGCTGGTGACGCCGTGGCTCATCTCGTGCGCCGCCACGTCCAGCGACGTGAGCGGGCCGAGCTGGCTGCCGTCGCCGTCGCCGTAGGTCATGCAGAAGCACGAGTCGTCCCAGAAGGCGTTGGCGTAGCCGCTGCCGTAGTGGACGCGGTTGTAGGACCCCTTGCCGTCGCCGGCGATGCCGGTGCGGCCGAAGACGTTCTTGTAGAAGTCCCAGGTCGTGTTGGTGCCGAACTGGGCGTCCACGGCGACGGTGGCGCGGTCGGACGTCGTGCCGCTGCCCCAGTGGTTGTCGGCGTCGGTGAACAGGGTGGCGGGGGCCCTGTGGAAGCACCAGCTCAGGAAGCAGAGGTCGGTGTCGTTCTGGGCGTCGCCGGTGTAGGTGTTGCCGCGCGTCGGGTCCTTCAGCTGGTAGGTGCTGCCGGACAGCGTCGTCTGGAGCGGGACCGTCCCGGTGTAGAGCGACCTGCCGTCGCCCTCCACGGTGCGGATCGTCTCCTCGCTGAGGAGCACCTTGCCGGTCGCGGCGTCCACGGACGTGAAGACGCGGCTGGGCGTCCCGTCGGCCTTCTTCCCGACGGTCTGGACGCGCCAGGCGAGGCGCGGCGCGTGGTCGGCGGTGCGGGACTCCACGACGAGCGCGGGGGAGCCGTCGGCCTTGCGGCTCTTGGTGACGGCGCGCTTCTGGGCGGTCTTGGCGGAGACCTCCGGGCTGGAGTCCGACGGAGCCTTCTTGAGGGTGAGGCTGGTGCCGCGCCAAGCGCCGGCCGCCGACTCGTGGACGACGATGTCGCCGCCCAGGACGGGGAGGCCGTTGTAGGTGCGGGTCATGCGGGTGTGCGAGGTGCCGTCGCGGTCGACCCCGACCCCGACCACCTGGAACGCCTGCCCGTCGCCGCCGCGCACCTCGGCGCGGCGGCCGGCCAGCGTCCCGAGCGCGTGCTCGGCGGCGGCACGCGGGCTCGGCGGGGACGCCGGCTGCCGCGCGGAGGCGGGGAGCGCGGTGGCGGCCGACGCGAGCAGCGTCGCCGAGGCCAGGAGCGTGATCCTTCGGCTGGTGAACGCCCGTCTTGTCATGAACGCCCTCTCGTGCGGGCGCCACGCTCCCCCGAGGGCCCTCCGTCGGGCCCGCCGTGGCGACGGGACATTTATGACATAGGGCTACTGGGAAGTAGATGTAGCAAACTGCCAAGAAACGCCTACGGTGCGTGTGAGATACCGGCTCTGTTCGAGTTCAGGGCACGGCGGCGCCTCGGCAGAAAGCGCGCGGGATGGGCGATTCCGGACTTCAGGACGGCTTCGCGGCGCAGTTCGCGCAGGTCCCGAAGACCTCGACCGTGTGGGTGATGTCGACGAAGCCGTGCTCGGCGGCGATCGTGTCGGCCCAGCGCTCCACGGCGGGGCCCTCGACCTCGACCGTCCGGCCGCAGTCGCGGCAGACGAGGTGGTGGTGGTGCTGCTCGGTGCGGCAGGCGCGGTACACGGCCTCGCCCTCGTCGGTGCGCAGCACGTCGACCTCGCCCGCGTCGCTGAGCGCCTGGAGCGCCCGGTAGACGGTGGTGAGGCCGATCTTGGAGCCGTCGGCGCGCAGGTCGGCGTAGATGTCCTGGGCGCTGCGGAAGCCCTCGCAGCCGGCCAGCACCTGTCGCACGGCGTCCCGGCGGGCCGTCGTCATCCCCGTAGTACCTCCGCCTCGGCGTCCACGCGCGGCTCGACCCCGGACCCGGCGTCCCTCCCGTCGAGGGCGCCGACCGCGGCGCGGGCGCGCCTGCGGCGCACCACCGAGCCCCCGGCGACCGCGGCCACGAACACCGCGAGCGCCAGCAACACGATCGAGGGGCCCGGGGGAAGATCGTACTGGAAGGAACCCGCCAGACCCGCCACGGCCGACAGTACACCGATCCCCATCGCGGCCAGCATGGTGCTCCAGAATCCCCTCGTGAGCTGCTGCGCCGCCGCCACCGGGACGACCATCAGCGCGCTGACGAGCAGCAGCCCGATCGCGCGCATCGAGATCACCACCGTGACCGCGGCGGTCGCGGCGATCAGCACGCCGAGGAACCGCACGGGCAGCCCGGCCGCGCGCGCGACCTCCTCGTCCTGGCAGAGCAGGAACAGCTCGCGGCCGAACAGCGCGATGACCGCGAGCACCGCCGCGGCGAGCCCCGCGACGACGTAGAGGTCGTCCGCCGTCACGCTGCTGATCGAGCCGAACAGGTAGGACTGGAGGCCCGCCGAGCCGCCGCCGGCGGCGCTCGTCAGCAGCACCCCGCCCGCCAGCCCGCCGTAGAACAGCAGGGCGAGCACGACGTCCGCGCCGCTGCGACTGCGCGCCCGCAGGACCTCGATCGCGACGGCGCCGAGCACCGACACGACCAGGGCGGCGAGGACGGGGGAGGTGCTGGTGAGCAGCCCCAGGCCGATCCCGGTCAGCGCGATGTGGCCGACCCCGTCGCCGAGCAGGGACAGCCTGCGCTGGACGACGAACGTCCCCACCGCGGGGGCGGTCAGGCCGATGAGCACCGCCATCACCAGGGCGACGCGCATGAAGTCGTACTGCAGCATCTCGCTCACGCGGGCCTTTCGAGGGTCTGCCGGACGGTCTGGCGGACGACGCGGCCGTGGCCGAGCTCGACCGTGCGGGTGACGAGCGGGGCCATCGGCCCGAGCTCGTGGGCCACGAGGACGACCGTGCGCCCGGCGCGGGCCAGCTCGTGCAGGGCCGACGCGAACGCCGCCTGGCTGCCCGCGTCGACGCCGGCGGTCGGCTCGTCCATCACGAACACGTCGGGCTCGCCGGCGAGGGCGCGGGCGATGAGGACCCGCTGCTGCTGCCCGCCCGACAGCAGGTGCGCCGAGTCGCGGGCCCGCGCGGCGAGCCCCACCGTCTCCAGGGCGCGCTCGACGGCGGCGCGGTCGGCCGCCCGGTCGGCGAGCGGCGCGGGCCGCCAGCGCGAGCGCCGGGCCACCCGGCCGGACGCCACGACCTCGCGGACCGTCGCCGGCACGCCGCCGCCCATCGGCAGCCGCTGCGGCACGTACCCGATCCGCCTCCAGTCGCGGAACCGCGCGGGCGGCTCGCCGAAGATCTCGGTCCGGCCGCCGGCCAGCGGGACGAGCCCGAGCAGCGCCTTGACGAGGGTGGACTTGCCCGCCCCGTTCGCCCCGAGGACGGCGAGCACGTCACCGGGCTCCACCCGCAGGTCGACACCGGCGAGGACCGCGCGGCCGTCCCGCCGGACGAGGCCGCCGGCCATGTCGAACGGCGGGGCGGTGGTCGCGGTCATCGGCGGTCCCCGTTCATGAGCACTCCAGCGCGGGCCGCAGGGCCCCCAGGTTCTGTCGCATGATCGTCATGTAGTCGCCGGACGCGCCGTCGGCCACGCCCTCGGCCGGGTCGAGCACGGCCGTCCGCACGCCCGCCTCGCGCGCCAGGGCGCCGGCGACCCTCGTGCTCGCCAGGGTCTCGGTGAAGACCGTCGTCGCGCCGGTGGAGGAGACGAGCCTCGACAGCTCGGCCAGCCGCTTCGGGGACGGCTCGCCGGACGGGTCCACGCCCGCGACCGGGATCTGGCGGAGGCGGTAGCGGTCGGCGAGGTAGCCGAACGCGGCGTGCGCGGTCACGATCTCCCGCCGCGCGCAGGTGGCCAGCCCCTCCCGGAACTCGCGGTCGAGTCCGGTCAGCGCCTGCGCGGTGGAGCGGGCCCGCTCCCGGTAGCCGGCCGCGCGGCCGGGGTCGGCGGCGGCCAGGCGCTCGCCCAGCGCGGTGGCCACGGTCGCCATCCGGCTCGGGTCGAGCCAGATGTGCGGGTCGTAGGACGCCTCGCGGTGCCGTAGCCCGTCGTGGGCCTCCTCGTCGTCGGTCTCGCCCGGCGGCGGGAGCTTCGGCACGAGGCTCGCCGCGTCGAGCGCCCTGCCCTCCGCGTGCTCGCGGACCGCGTCGTCCACGGCGGGCTGGACGCCCCTGACGTAGACGGCGTAGTCGGCGTCCTCCACGTTCGCGACCTGCCGCGCCGTCAGCTCCAGGTCGTGGGGCTCGGTCCCGGGCCTGGTGAGCGTGCGGACGAAGACGTCGCCGCCGCCGACCCTCTCCGCCAGCCAGGCCATCGGGTAGAACGACGCGACCACCGAGGTCTTGCCCGGCGGGACGCCCGCGCTCGCGTCGGTGCAGGCAGTCAGGCCCGCGGCCAGCCCCGCCAGGGCGACGGCCGCCGCCGGCGCGGTACGCAGGACTGCGGGGATTCGGGGCACATTGTCATTATTGACGAAGATGAAAACGGTTGTCAAAACCGACCGATGCCGCGTCCCAGGGCGAATCCGACTAGAACGACTAGCGCGACGATCCGGAGGGCCTTTCCCGAGCCCTCCAGCGCGGGCCAGTTCAGGTAGGCGAACCAGCCCAGCGCGGCGGCCAGCACCAGCAGCCCGGCCGCGGCCACCCAGCCGGTTCCGGCCATCCCGATCACCAGCAGCACGAACACGGCGGCGAGCAGGACCCACCGCGGCATCCGGTGCAGCAGCACCACCGGCGCCGCGCTGCGCCGCTCGACCGCCGCCCGCAGCCCCGTCCGGCGCTCACCTCTCGTCTCCACACGCCCAACGTACTGCCAGGATGGACGGATGATCGCGATAACCCGGTACCGGGTGCCGGAGGAGGAGTCCGGCGGCTTCGCCGAGAGCATGACCGAGGTCCTGGCGGCGCTGGCCGCGAGCACCGGTTTCCGCTCCGGCCGCCTCGCCCGGACCGTCGACGACCCCGGCCTGTGGGCCCTCGTCACCGAGTGGGACGGCGCGGGGCACTACCGCCGCGCCCTCGGCGCCTACGAGGTGCGGCTCCGGTTCATGCCGCTCGCCGCGCTCGCCGTGGACGAGCCGGGCGCCTACGAGGTGGTCTCCTCGGCCTGAGCGGCGCGCCCGGGCGACCCGGCCGGGGGCCGCGCCGCGGGCATGGTCAGAATGCGGGAAACCGCTGGTCAAGAAGCGAGGCGTCCCGGTTTCGGAGACCTGGTCAAGGTCATCCTCTCCGCACATGATCATGCGCTCCGCGGAGGAGATGTGATGCGCCGTGCCGTCCTGTTCCGCCTGTCGCCGGCGGCGGCCGTCGCCGCCGCCCTCGCCTTCGCCGGGACGGCCCCCGCGGGGCCCTCGTCCCATCCGGCCGCCTCGCTCAGCCGAACGGGCCCCTCGGGCCCCTCGGGGAGCGCGGGGAGCGGCCACGGCCCGCGCGTGGTCGAGTACCGGGGGCTGCGGATCCCCGTCCCGGCCGGCTGGGAGGTGCACCGGCTCGACCGGGAGCCGTCCCGCTGCGTCCGCTACGACCGGCACGCGCTCTACCTCGGCCGCCCCGGCCCGCAGCCGGACTGCCCGGCCCGCGTCGTCGGCCGCACCGAGGCCCTCCACCTGGAGCCCGCGGCCGACCGGCGGGCGGCGCGGACCGTCGTGCACCCCGGCGCGCTCGCCTCGGTGACCGTCCCGCGGACCGCCGACCACGAGACGCGGCTCACCCTCCCCGAAGCCGGTGTGACGATCACCGGCGTGTACGGCGGGGACCCGGAGGCGCTCCAGCGGATCCTGCGCGGCACCCGGCCGGCCGGAGGAGGGGCCGCCGCGCCGGACGGACGGGACGCGCCCCGCGGGGGCACCGCCGTCCCCCCGCCGCCGGACGAGGGCGCGGACGCCGGCGACGATCCGGGACCCGTCGAGGACCCCGGGCCCGTCGAGGAGCCGGAGCCCAGCGGAGGCCCGGTGCCCACCGACGATCCGCCTCCCGTCGGCGGCCCCGCGCCCAGCCAGGGGAATGCGGCGGAGCGCCCCTGGGTGCGGGGGAAGGGCTTCGACACCTGCACCGCCCCGTCCCTCGCGACGATGAGGGCCTGGCGCCCGTCCTTCAAGGTCACCAACATCTACATCGGGGGAGCGGCGCGCGGGTGCGCCCAGCCGAACCTCACGGCGTCCTGGGTGAGGCAGGTGCGCGCGATGGGCTACCGCCTCACCGCGACCTACGTGGGCCTCCAGGCGCCGTGCGGGAGCCGCTCGCAGCGGTTCAGCGCCGGGAACGCCAAGTCGCAGGGCACCCGGGCCGCCGTGGACGCGGCCCGCAGGGCCAGGGCGCTCGGGATCCCGGAGGGCAAGCCGATCTACTACGACATGGAGGCCTACAAGCACGGCAGGAGCACCTGCCGGGCCGCCGTCCTCCGGTTCGTCGACAACTGGGTCGACCGGCTGAAGGACGAGGGGTACCAGCCGTGCCTCTACAGCAGCTCCACGTCCGGCATCCGCGACGTGGGCCGGTCCTCGATCAGCAAGCCCGTCTGCGTCTGGTTCGCCAACTGGGACCGCCGGGCCAAGGTGTACGGCGACCCCTATCTGCCGGACGGCTGGTGGTCCCCCCACCGCCGCGTCAAGCAGTACCGCGGCGACCACCGCGAGACGCACGGCGGGGTCACCCTGAACATCGACAGCGACATCGCGGACGGCCGCGTTTACTGAGTCCTGCCCAACGGCCCCCGTGCCCTAAGCTGGGGAACACTCTCCGGCGGCGGCGGCGCCCGCGCCGGAGCACATCACCGGGGATCACACTCGCCGCCGCCCGCCGTCGCCGCGGGACCGGGGCGCACTCACTGTTCCCGCCGACCGCCAGCCGGATGGAGAATCTTTCATGGCACGCCGTTCCGATGTGCTGGAAACGATCGTCAACCTCGCCAAGCGGCGGGGCCTGGTCTTCCCGTCGAGCGAGATCTACGGCGGACTCCGCGCCTCCTGGGACTACGGCCCGCTCGGCGTCGAGCTGAAGAACAACGTCAAGCGCCAGTGGTGGAAGTCGATGGTGCAGGGCCGCGACGACATCGTCGGCCTCGACTCGTGCGTCATCCTGGCGCGCGAGGTCTGGGAGGCCAGCGGCCACGTCCAGGCGTTCGTCGACCCGCTCACCGAGTGCCAGTCCTGCCACAAGCGCTTCCGGGCCGACCACCTGGAGGAGGCCTACGCGGAGAAGCACGGCCGCCCGCCGGCGAACGGCCTCGCCGACATCACCTGCCCGAACTGCGGCGTGAAGGGCTCGTTCACCGAGCCGAAGATGTTCAACGGACTGCTCAAGACCTACCTCGGCCCCGTCGAGGACGAGTCGGGCCTGGCCTACCTGCGGCCCGAGACCGCGCAGGGCATCTTCATCAACTACCTGAACGTGCAGAAGTCCACGCGCCGCAAGGTGCCGTTCGGCATCGGCCAGGTCGGCAAGTCGTTCCGCAACGAGATCACGCCCGGCAACTTCATCTTCCGGACCCGCGAGTTCGAGCAGATGGAGATGGAGTTCTTCGTCAAGCCCGGCAGCGACGAGGAATGGCACCAGTACTGGATCGACGAGCGCATGCAGTGGTACGTCGACCTCGGCATCCGCAAGGAGAACCTGCGGCTGTACGAGCACCCGCAGGAGAAGCTGTCGCACTACTCCAAGCGGACCGTCGACGTGGAGTACCGCTTCGACTTCGTGGGCAGCGAGTGGGGCGAGCTCGAGGGCATCGCCAACCGCACCGACTACGACCTGACGACGCACTCCAAGGCGTCCGGCGCCGACCTGTCGTTCTTCGACCAGGAGTCCGGCGAGCGGTTCACCCCGTACGTGATCGAGCCCGCGGCGGGCGTCGACCGCTGCACGCTCACCTTCATGATGGACGCCTACGCCGAGGACGAGGCGCCGAACGCCAGCGGCAAGATGGAGAAGCGCACCGTCATGCGGCTCGACCGGCGGCTCGCCCCGGTGAAGGTCGCGGTGCTGCCGCTGTCGCGCAACGCCGACCTGTCGCCGAAGGCCCGCGACCTCGCCGCTCGGCTGCGCCGCAAATGGACCGTCGACTTCGACGACGCCAGCGGCATCGGCCGCCGCTACCGCCGCCAGGACGAGATCGGCACGCCGTTCTGCGTCACCGTCGACTTCGACACCCTCGAGGACGACGCGGTGACCGTCCGGGAGCGCGACTCCATGAGCCAGGAGCGCATCGCGATCAGCCAGGTCGAGTCCTTCCTGGCCGCGCAGCTCGTCGGCTGCTGACCCGGCTCCGGGGCCGTGAGCCCCGGTGGTGAACGTGACGGGCCGCCCCGGTGTGCCGGGGCGGCCCGCTTTCCTGGGAGCACGTTCTGGAGGGGCTTGACGCCTCCGCGGGAGCTCCGTTCCGGTCCCCCGTCAGCTGGTGACGTAGAGGGACTGGTTGTAGGTGCCGGATCCGGCGACGGTCTCGCCGCGCAGCGCGTACGTGGCGGTCACGGTGGCGGTGGACGGGCAGAGGAAGCTGCTGCCCGACTGCTTGTTGACCGTGGCGTTCTGCACGCCGACCTGGGCCTCGCTGCTGCTGGTGACGGGCCGCGAGGCGTTGCTGCCGTTGTAGCCGTTGGCGGTGAGGTTGCCGCCGTACACGCAGGTGATGCCGCCGAGAAGGTTGATCACGGCCTTCACCTTGAAGTTGGCGATCGTGACGGTGGCGTCCCGGCCGCCGGTGTGGCCGGCGTCGTAGGTGACGTTGCCGCCGGTCCACGGCAGGTTCTGCGTGGTGATCGTCGAACTGGTGGTACCGCTGCACGGGCCGCCGCCGGCGCCGGTGAAGCTGGCCGAGGCGACGTTCAGCGCGCTGCCGTCGGAGTTGATCGAGCCGGTCATCGTCGACTGGCTGCAGGATCCGCCGCCGAGCGAGCTGTTGACCGTCGCGGTGCCGAGCAGTGAGGCCTGCACGTTGCCGGAGTAGGCGGCGGCCGTGGCCGAGCCCTTGCGGATGGTGGTGCCCGCGGCGTACGCGGGGGCGACCCCCGCGGCGAGGACGGCCAGTGCGGCGGTCCCGACGATCGCGGTCTGTCTGATTCGTGCCACCGGAGACTCCTCTGTCCGGTTCGGGGTGGGCATACGCGAAAGTAATTCGCATAATTGGCGCGGGCAATGGCGGGCGGCCGACTGCTCCCTGGCCGGATCGGGACACCAGCCAGTGTCTGCTGGTAAGGCCGGAGACGCGGGGGCGGGCAAGGTCTTTGTCACGCACCACCACCTTGACGGGCCCGCTTCCACGGCTCTCACCCGTCCGGGGCGGCGGCCGATAGGCCGGTGAAACTCGGCTAGGTTGGCGGGAACGGACGGGCGAGCGACTCGCCGGAGACCCGGTGGGAGGAGGGCGGCATGCGCGACGCGCACCATCCCGCCTTCCGGCGGCCCGTCGCCCGGCTGCTCGTCGTGGTGCTCGGCCTCCTCGGCTTCGTCGCCGGGCCGGCCGGGGCGAGCGTCCCGGTCGGCGCGGGCATGCCGGGCCGGGCGCCCTCCACCGGGACGGTCTCCGGCGTCCGGAGCGGGGTGGTGCACCAGGCGCCCGCCCGAACCCGGACCGCCGGCAAGCCGCGCACGGCCGGGCGCACGCAGACGGTCATCGCCGCCGCTCTCCACGCGGCCGGCGCGGCGGCGCCGAGCGCCCAGCCCGAGCACGCGGTGCTCCCGGCGTCCGCCGCCGGAGCGCGGCCGCCGTCCGGGCGCCCGGCCCGGCCCGCCGCCGCGCCCGTCTCGCCCGACGTCGCCCCGAGGGGCACGCCGCGCGGGCGCGCACCGCCCGCCTCCACAGGGATCTGAGCTCTCTGTCCCCGGTGCCGCACGCCGTCGTGCGGCGCCGAAGCCCCTGTGTGGAGGTTCCCCTTGACTCGCGCCAACGTGGTGCGGGCGGTACTGGCGTTCGCCGTGCTCGCCACATCGTTCTACTTCGCCTGGTCCAAACCCGCCCGCCTCGGACTCGACCTCCGCGGCGGCACCCAGATCGTCCTGGAGACGCAGGACTCCCCGACGGTGAGGGCCGACCGGGAGTCCACCGACCGCGCCCGCGAGGTGCTGCAGCGGCGCGTCGACGCGCTCGGGGTCGCCGAGTCGTCCATCACCCGTTCCGGGGACCGGCGGTTGATCGTCGAGCTCCCGGACGTCCAGGACCCGACCCGCGCCGCCGAGGCCATCGGCAAGACCGCGCAGCTCACCGCCCATCCGGTGCTCGCCGGAGCCGGAACGCCGGCGAAGGGGCAGCAGCTGATCCCCGACGAGCGCGGGCAGCGGATCCTCGTCGGCCCCGCCGCGCTCACCGGCGCCGGGATCGGCTCGGCGAGCGCCTCCTACGACCCGCAGAACCTCGGCGGGTGGGCCGTCGACGTCCGGTTCAAGGACGGCGGGGGCGCCACCTGGGAGCGGCTGACCGCCAAGGCCGCCTGCGCGGTGGGCGACGAGCGCCGCGTCGCCATCGTCCTGGACGGCAAGGTGATCTCCTCGCCGCAGGTCACCGAGAGCGTGGCCTGCGGCGTCGGCATCACGGGCGGCTCCACGCAGATCACCGGGGACTTCGACCCGGACGAGGCCAAGGACCTCGCGGCCCTCATCCAGGGCGGCTCGCTGCCCGTCCCCGTGAAGATCATCGAGCAGCGGGTGGTCGGCCCGACGCTCGGCGACGAGGCGATCGACGCCAGCGCCCGCGCCGCCGTCATCGGCATCCTGCTGACCGGCCTTTTCATCGTGGCGGTCTACCGGCTGGCGGGCCTGCTCGCCACGGTCGCGCTCGCCGGGTACGCGCTGATCTCCTACGGCGCCCTCGTCGCCGTGGGCGCCACCCTCACGCTGCCGGGGCTCGCCGGGTTCGTGCTGGCGATCGGCATGGCGATCGACGCCAACGTGCTGGCCTTCGAGCGCGCGCGGGAGGAGCGGGCGGCGGCGCCCGGCCGCGGCGCGCGGGCGGCGCTGGCCGTCGGGTTCGACAAGGCCTGGTCGGCGATCGCCGACTCGGCCGTCACCACCCTGCTGGCCGGGGGGCTGCTGTTCTTCCTGGCCTCCGGGCCGGTGCGGGGCTTCGGCGTCACGCTCACCATCGGCGTGCTGGGCTCCCTCGTCTCGGCGATGCTGCTGAGCCGGGTCCTCACCGACGCGGCCGCCGCGCGCATGCCGAGGCTCAGCAGGGGCCGGGCGGGCGGCCTCGGCGGCGCCGGCCGCATCCGGTCGTGGCTGGAGAACAGCGGACCGGACCTGATGAGGCGCAGCCGGCTCTGGCTCGGCCTGTCCGCACTCGCCGTCGTCCTCGCCGTCACGGGGATCTTCGCCCGCGGCCTGAACTTCGGCGTGGAGTTCACCGGCGGCCGCCTGGTCGAGTACTCCACGAGCAGGCACGTCGACATCGACACCGCCCGCGCCGCCGTCGCGGACGCCGGGTTCCCGCGCGCGGTCGTCCAGACCTCGGGCGAGGACGACATCTCCGTCCGGACGTCCGACCTGAGCAACGCGGAGGAGAGGCGCATCCAGGACGCCCTCGCGAAGGAGGGCGGCGGGGCGGCCAAGCAGCGCGACGAGCTGATCGGCCCCAGCCTCGGCGACGAGCTGCGGACCAAGGCCCTCATCGCCCTCGCCGTGGCGCTGCTGGTGCAGCTCGCCTACCTGACGATCCGGTTCCGCTGGACGTTCGCGGCGGGCTCGGTGATCGCGATGTTCCACGACATCACGATCGTCACCGGGATCTTCGCGTGGCTGGGCAAGCCGATCGACGGCGTCTTCCTCGCCGCGCTGCTCACGATCATCGGCTACTCGGTGAACGACTCGGTCGTGGTGTTCGACCGCGTCCGGGAGATGTGGACGGCGAACCCCAAGGGCCGCTTCGCCGACATCGCGAACCGGGGCACCCTGCAGACCGTCCCGCGGACGATCAACACCGGGGTGGGGGCCCTGTTCATCCTGGCGGCCCTGGCCGTCCTCGGCGGCGACTCCCTGACGGACTTCGCCATCGCGCTGCTGATCGGCATCGTCGTCGGCACCTACTCCAGTGTCTTCACCGCCACGCCGCTGGCGGTCGTCCTGGAGCGCCGCACGAAGGCCCCGCCGCCCCAGCCGAAGCAGAAGTCCAGGCCCGCCCGCCGCACCCCCGACGACTCGGGCGCCGTCGTCTGACCCGCCGGGGCCGCCGCCCGCTGCGGCGGCGGCCCGGGCGGGGAGGTCACTTCTTCGGCACGAACGACCGCTTGAGCAGCCCGTTGCCCGCGATCAGGCAGTACACGTCCCGATAGCCGATTCTCCACTCCTGCTCGGTCGGCGTGGAGAACGTGCGGTAGACGCCGTCGGGCGGCGAATCCCTCCCCCAGATGTCCGCCGCCCGCTTCGCGCAGCCCTTCGAGGCCGTCTTCTGGAGTTTCTCTCCGCCCGGGTACTCCTTGCCCTGGAGCTTGTACGTCGCCAGTACCTGGAACTTGTGCGGCCGATCGCAGTCCACGACCGGAGGGGTCATGCTGTCGTCCCACTTCTCCAGGCATTCGCCCTGCTCGAACATCGCCTCGTGCCGGGGAGTGATCACGGCGCGGCTGAGGGGAGTGATGAGCGCCAAGCCCTCGCCGACGTACTTGCCCTCGCCGACGTAGACGAGCGTGCACGTCACAGTCCGCTTCCCATGCTCCCAGTCCTTGCGCTTGGGAAGCTCGGCCCGCGCGTCGAAATCGTCGTTCACGACCCTCTTCACGTTGTCCGGGGTGCGTTCCTTGCACAGCGCCGCCGCCTGGGCGGCGAGCCGTCCGGCTCCGGGGAAAGGGCCGTCGGGGAGCGTCGGCTTGGCGACCACCTCACCGTTGTGGGGGCTGTCGCAGGGGCTGGGGAACACGTTCGGATCGGCCGAGTCACGGGTCTGCGCCGTGAAGCAGTCACCCACCTTCAGGGTCGACGACAGCACGTAGGCGTCCCGCCGGCGCGGGTCGGCCTCGCCTTCTCCGGCCGAGAACAGCGAGTCGCCGAACAGCACCGCGATGATCACCGCTGCCGCGATCCAGGCGGCCGAGGCGCCGAGCCCGCCGAGAGCGAGGCCCCTGCCGCGGCCTCCCCGGCGGCGGATCTGCACCAGGGCGGCGACGGCGAAGGCGATCGCGAACAGGACCAGGCCCACGGCACCGGTGACCAGGGCGGCGATGGCGAAGCCGTTCGTCCCCGCTCGGACGGGTCGCTCGCCCTCGATGGGCGAGGGTTCCGGATCGTCCGTGGGCGAGGTCCCGTCCGCGTCATCCGCCGACGGGGCCGCGTCGGCCGGGCCGGGCGTGGAGTCCGCGTCGGACGTGGGCGCGCCGGGTGGTGCCGAGGCGGGGGCGGGCGCGGGGTCGTCCGGCACGTCGTCAGGAGGCGGTGGCGTGGTCACGGCGAAACGGTAGGCCGGACAATGGGTAAAAACCCGGCCTTTCGGGCGGTCGTCGCCGAGTCGTGATCGAGGGAGGCCCGTGGCCGGGGCGGTCCCGGCCACGGGTGGGGGTCAGGCGAGGGGCGGCTGGTCCGGGGGGTTCTCGGCCCTGATCACCTGCATGACGGCGTTGATCAGCGCCAGGTGGGTGAAGGCCTGGGGGAAGTTGCCGAGGTGGCGGCCGGTGTGGGGGTCGATCTCCTCGGCGTACAGCTGCAGGGGGCTCGCGTAGGACAGCAGCTTCTCGCACAGGGCGCGGGCCCGCTCCAGCTCACCGATCATCACCAGGGTGCTGACCAGCCAGAACGAGCAGATCGTGAAGGTGCCCTCGTCCGACTCGAAGCCGTCGTCGGTCTCTCCCGCGCGGTAGCGCAGGACGAGGTCGTCCTCCGAGAGCTCGTCGGCGATGGCGAGGACGGTCTCCCGGACGCGCTTGTCGTCGGCGGGCAGGAACCCCAGCAGCGGGATCAGCAGCGCCGAGGCGTCCAGCGCCGTCGCGCCGTAGTGGGCGGTGAAGACGCCGCGCTCGTCCAGCGCGTTGGCGAGCACGTCGGCGTGGATCTCGTCGGCCGCGGCCTGCCAGCGGTGCGCGCGCTCCTGGTCGCCGCGGATGCGCGCGAGCCGCGCCCCGCGGTCGGCCGCGACCCAGCAGAACACCTTGGAGGAGGTGAAGTGCTGCGGCTCGCCGCGCACCTCCCACATGCCGCAGTCGGGCGTCCGCCAGTTGGCGAGGGCGTCCTCGACCTGCTTGACGACGATCTTCCAGAGCCGGTCGTCGAGCCGGTCCCGCTTGCGGACGAACAGGTAGATGGAGCCGATGATCGCGCCCCACACGTCGTGCTGCGCCTGCATGTACGCCTCGTTGCCGATGCGGACCGGGCGGGCGTTGTCGTAGCCGGTGAGGTGGTCGAGCGTGGACTCGGGCAGCTCCTCCCGCCCGTCCAGCCCGTACATGATCTGGAGCTTGCCCTCGGCGGCCTCGGCGACGTCGGTGATGAAGTAGAAGAAGTCGTTGGCCTCCCAGTCGTAGCCGAGCGTGTAGAACGCCCACAGCGCCATCGTGGAGTCGCGGATCCAGGTGTAGCGGTAGTCCCAGTTCCGGTCGCCGCCCGGCGCCTCCGGCAGCGACGTCGTCGCCGCCGCGGCCACCGCGCCGGACGGGGCGAACGTCAGGCCCTTCAAAGTGAGCGCGCTGCGCTGCAGATGGCTGCGCCAGGGGTGGTCGGGGAAGCGGCCCCGGTCGAGCCAGTGCTGCCAGTGGTGGACCGTCCAGACGAGCCGGTCCTGCGCCTCCTCCCACGAGGAGGGCGCCGCGTGCTCGCTCCAGGACAGCGCCACGAACCGGGACTCGCCCTGCTTCAGCAGCGTCCTGGACGTGGCGAGCGACCCCTCGAACCCGACGTTCATGTCGGTGGTGAGCCGCAGCCCGACGCCGTTGCCGCGGGCGACGGCCTCGTGGTAGCCCGAGCCGGTGTGCTCCCAGCGCGCAGGCGTCTGCCCGTAGTCGAACACCGGCATGCAGTCGAGCCGGACCTGCACCTGCCCGTTCACGCAGCGCACCATCCGCAGCAGGACGTGGTCGGCGTCGTAGTCGGTCGGCGCCCTGCGGTGCGTGTGGGAACGTTCCGTCTCGTGGTGCCAGGGCCCCATGAGGAGCGCGTCGGTCACGACGAGCCAGCCGCCGTGCACCCACCAGGTGGTCTCCATCACCATGGTCCCGGGGATGTAGCGCTGCGCGGCGGGCACCTCCACGCCCGCCGGGCCGACCCGGAAGTATCCGGCGTCGCGGTCCAGGATGGAGCCGAACACGCTCGGCGAGTCCATCCGGGGCAGGCACATCCACTCGATGTTGCCGCTGGGGGCGACCAGGGCGGTCGTCTCGCAGTCGGACAGGAACCCGAAATCGGCGATGGGGGCGAACGGATCTCCCGCCCGGCCGCCGGCGACCTTCGGCCTCACAACGTCACCTCCTTGATTCATCATTCCCTCTTCCGCGCAGTGGGTACGTCATGGGTACGAGCCGCTCGCCAGGGGTGCCCGGGCGAGGCGGTTTGGGGTGGTGTGTCCCTGGTCTCCCTATTGGAATAGACCACTATCCGCGGTCTGAGCTGGGATAACTCTCCTCGGCGCACCGGGCGCCGAGCAAGTCCCGACTTCGCGGGTACAGTCCCGGCAAACAGGGCAGCGGACCCGCCGCCCGGGGTGGCGCGACGCCGCGTCGCCCCGCGAGCGCGGGCCCGGAACTGCCACTGGGTGGAACCGGAGCGAGAAGGAGCTCCCCGTGCCGAAGTTCGTGTACGACTTCACTGAGGGAAACAAGGACCTCAAGGATCTCCTGGGGGGCAAGGGCGCCAACCTGGCCGAGATGACCAATCTCGGGCTGCCCGTGCCGCCGGGGTTCACGATCACCGCGGAGGCCTGCCGGCACTACCTCGAGCACGGGAACCTGCCCGAGGGCCTGGCGGACGAGGTGAACCGGCACCTGGCCGACCTGGAGTCGGCGATGGGCAAGAAGCTCGGCCAGAGCGACGACCCGCTCCTGGTCAGCGTGCGGTCCGGCGCCAAGTTCAGCATGCCGGGCATGATGGAGACCGTCCTCAACGTCGGGCTGAACGACGAGTCCGTGCACGGCCTCGCCGCGCAGGCGGGCGACGAGCGGTTCGCGTGGGACTCCTACCGCCGGCTGATCCAGATGTTCGGCAAGACCGTCCTCGACATCGACGGCGACCTGTTCGAGGACGCGGTCGAGGACGCCAAGCGCGCCCGGGGCAGCGACGGCGACGGCGACCTGACCGCCGAGGACCTCAAGGGCCTCGTCGACCGGTTCAAGAGCATCGTACGGGAGAAGGCGGGCCGTGAATTCCCGACCGACCCGCGCGAGCAGATGGACCTGGCGGTCAAGGCGGTGTTCGACTCCTGGAACGCGCCCCGCGCCATCCTCTACCGGCGGCAGGAGCGCATCCCCGTCGACCTCGGCACCGCCGTCAACATCTGCTCGATGGTCTTCGGCAACATGGGCCTGGACTCGGGGACGGGGGTCGCCTTCACCCGCGACCCCGCGTCCGGGCAGCAGGGCGTCTACGGCGACTACCTGCAGAACGCCCAGGGCGAGGACGTCGTGGCGGGCATCCGCAACACCGTCGCGCTGAAAGAGCTGGGGCACATCGACAAGGCGTCCTACGACCGGCTGCTCGAGATCATGGAGACGCTGGAGAACCACTACCGCGACATGTGCGACATCGAGTTCACGATCGAGCGCGGGAAGCTGTGGATGCTGCAGACCCGGGTCGGCAAGCGGACCGCCGGCGCGGCGTTCCGGATCGCCTGCCAGCTGCTCGACCAGGGGCTCATCGACCTCGACGAGGCCGCCCGCCGGGTGACCGGCGACCAGCTCGCCCAGCTCATGTTCCCCCGCTTCACCGAGCGGGTGGACGGGGTCAAGAAGATCACCAAGGGCATGAACGCCTCCCCGGGCGCGGCCGTCGGCAAGGCCGTGTTCACCTCCGAGCGCGCCGTGGAGCTGGCCGAGCGGGGCGAGGAGGTGATCCTCGTCCGCCGCGAGACCAACCCCGACGACCTCGCCGGCATGGTCGCGGCCAGGGGCGTCCTCACCTCCCGCGGCGGCAAGACCTCGCACGCCGCGGTCGTCGCCCGAGGCATGGGCAAGACGTGCGTCTGCGGCGCCGAGGAGCTCGACGTCGACGTCAAGGAGGGCCGCTTCACCGCGCCCGGCGGCCTCACGGTCACGGAGGGCGACGTCATCTCGATCGACGGGTCGTCCGGCGACGTCTACCTGGGCGAGGTGCCCGTCGAGGACTCGCCCGTCGTCCGCTACTTCGAGGGGCAGCTGTCGATCGAGGAGGGCGGCGACCTCGTCAAGGCGGTGCACCGCCTCATGGAGCACGCCGACGCGAGGGCCGCGCTGAAGGTCCGCGCGAACTCCGACAACCCGGAGGACTCGGCCCGGGCCCGCCGGTTCGGCGCGGCCGGAATCGGGCTGTGCCGCACCGAGCACATGTTCCTCGGCGACCGGCGGCAGCTCGTCGAGGAGCTCATCCTCGCCGAGGACGACGACGAGCGGCAGGCCGCGCTGGACGCCCTGGAGCCGCTCCAGAAGAGCGACTTCGAGGGCATCTTCGAGGCCATGGACGGGCTGCCCGTCACCATCCGGCTCATCGACCCGCCGCTGCACGAATTCCTCCCCGACATCACCGAGCTGTCGGTCAGGGTCGCGCTCGCGGGCGACGAAGCGGACGCCAAGGACCGGAGACTGCTCGAGGCAGTCAACCGACTGCACGAGCAGAACCCTATGCTGGGCCTGCGCGGAGTGCGGCTCGGTTTGGTGATTCCCGGTCTGTTCGCCATGCAGGTGCGCGCGATCGCCGAGGCCGCGGCGGCCCGCAGGCGGGCGGGCGGCGACCCGCGCCCGGAGATCATGATCCCGCTGGTCGGCGCCGTCCAGGAGCTGGAGGCCGTCCGCGACGAGGCGCTCGGCATCCTGGCCGCGGTCAGGGAGTCGAGCGGGGTGGACGTCCCGGCGCTGATCGGCACGATGATCGAGCTGCCCCGGGCCGCGCTGACCGCCGGCCAGATCGCCGAGGCCGCGGAGTTCTTCTCCTTCGGCACCAACGACCTCACCCAGACGACCTGGGGCTTCTCCCGGGACGACGTCGAGGCGGCGTTCTTCTCCCGCTACCTGGAGCTCGGGATCTTCGGGGTGTCGCCGTTCGAGACCCTCGACCGCGAGGGCGTCGGCAGGCTGGTGCGCATCGCGGCCGAGGAGGGCCGCAGGGCGCGCCCCGGCATCAAGCTCGGCATCTGCGGCGAGCACGGCGGCGACCCCGACTCGGTGCACTTCTGCCACGAGGTCGGCCTGGACTACGTGTCCTGCTCCCCGTTCCGCATCCCCGTGGCCCGGCTGGAGGCCGGCCGCGCGGCCATCGAGGCCGGGGACGCCTCCGGCGGGAGCGACAGCCGCTGACACCGGTCCCGGCGGCCGGCCACCGCGCCCGCGTCATGGCCGCCGGGACCGATCCGGAACGGATGACACGCCGTCCTGGCGAACCTCGGGCGCGTGCCGCACCATCTCACTAACGTGTCCGATGCGATGACGGTGGAAGCGGAGTTGCCGGAGTTCAAGCCGGAAGACCAGGGGACGGACGGGCCCGACGAGCGGGAGGGCGGTCCGCGGCGGCGGCGCGCCCGGTGGCGCAGGTCGCCCTGGTTCAGGATCCCCGCCGGGATCCTCGTCGGGCTGCTGGCGGTCGCGGTGCTGACGCCCGTCACCGTCGGCGCGCGGATCTGGTACCAGGCCCGCCAGGACGAGCGCCCCCGCTCCGACGCGATCATCGTGCTCGGCGCCGCGCAGTACAACGGGGTGCCGTCCCCGACGCTGAAGTGGCGGCTCCAGCACGCCCTGGACCTCTACCGCCACGGCGTCGCGCCGGCCATCGTGACGGTCGGCGGCAAGGCGCCCGGCGACAACTACACCGAGGCCGGCGCCGGCCGCACCTGGCTGATCGACAAGGGCGGCGTCCCCGCCTCCAGGGTCTTCGCGGTGCCCGTCGGGCGCGACACGCTGGAGAGCATGAAGGCCGTCGGCAAGGAGTTCGACCGGCACCACTGGTCCTCGGGCGTGATCGTCACCGACCCGTGGCACGGGCTGCGCTCCAAGAAGATGGCCGAGGACAGCGGCATCAAGGCCGCCGCGTCGCCGACCCGCAGCGGCCCGAGCGTGCAGACCCGCGACACCCAGTTCCACTACATCGTCCGCGAGACCGGCGGCTACCTGTCCTACGTGCTGCTGGGCAAGAGCGTCCAGGTGCCCGACGAGACCATCAAGCGGATCCACATCGACCCGTCCGGGTCCGCCTCGTCGTCGCCGGGGACGTCCTCGCCGGGGCCCTCCTCTTCGGCGCCTCCCTCCACGGCGCCTCCCTCCACGGTGCCCCCTTCCTCGGTGACGCCGGGCCGCTGAGGCCCCGGCCGCCCTTTACCCTGGACAGGGACATGACGATCAACACGACCCCGGGCTACGACGCCCGCGACAGGCAGCGCTGGGCGCCCGAACCCCCCAAGCGCCGCGACCGCACGGCGTTCGAGCGCGACCGGGCCCGCGTCCTGCACAGCGCGGCGCTGCGCCGCCTCGCCGCCAAGACGCAGGTGGCCTCGCCCGGCGCCGACGCCGCGGCCGACACCGTGCAGAGCCTGCGCACCCGCCTCACCCACTCCCTGGAGTGCGCGCAGGTCGGCCGCGAGCTGGGCAAGGCCCTCGGCTGCGACCCCGACCTGGTCGAGACGGCGTGCCTGTCGCACGACATCGGGCACCCGCCGTTCGGCCACAACGGCGAGTACGCGCTCGACATCGTCGCGCGCGACTGCGGCGGGTTCGAGGGCAACGCGCAGAGCCTGCGCGTCCTGACCCGGCTGGAGCCCAAGTCGTTCGCGGCGGACGGCCCGCCCCTGCACGGCCGCAGCGTCGGCCTCAACCTGACCCGCGCCGCGCTCGACGCCGCGATGAAGTACCCGTGGCCGCAGGCCGAGGCGGTGAACGGCAAGTTCGGCGTCTACGACGACGACGCCGACGTGGCGCGCTGGGTGCGCGACGGCGCCGAGCCGGGCCGCACCTGCTTCGAGGCCCAGGTCATGGACTGGAGCGACGACGTCGCCTACTCCGTCCACGACCTCGAGGACGCGCTGGTCGCCGGGCACATCGACTTCGGCCGGCTCGCCGACCCCGGCGAGCGCCGCCTCGTCGCCGCCACCGCGGCCAAGCTGTACTGCCCCGACGCCGGGCAGGCCGAGCTCGAGGAGCGCTTCGCCGCGCTGCTCGCCGAGCCGTACTGGCCCGACCGCTACGACGGCACCCCCCGCAGCCTCGCCGCCCTCAAGAACCTGACCAGCACGCTGATCGGGCGGTTCTGCCTGGCCGCCGAGGACGCCACGCGGGAGGCCTACGGCGACCGACCGCTCACCCGCTACGCGGCGGAGCTGATCGTCCCGCGGGCGCAGCGGCTGGAGAACGCCCTGCTCAAGGGCATCACGGCGCACTACGTCTGGATAAGCCACGAGGAGATCAGGGCCCGCCAGCGGACGCTGATCACCGAGCTGGCGGAGATGATGCTCGCGGGCGCGCCGGGCACCCTCGACCCGGGGTTCCGCGACGCGTTCACCGACGCCGCCGACGACGCGGCCCGGCTGCGGGCCGTGATCGACCAGATCGCCTCCCTGACCGACCTTTCGGCGATGGCCCGCCACCGCATGCTGGGCGGACGCGGCTACTGACCTGCGGCGAGGCCCTGGGCGCGGGGAGGAATCCGCTCCGACGCGCCAGACGGCGGCCCTTGTCTCGTTACAGAGGCCGCTGTAGGGATAGCTACAGGTCAACTACAGGAGGTCGCCATGCCCGAGGAGACGTTCGTCATCGCCGGCGCCGGTCTGGCCGGGGCCAAGGCGGCGGAGGCGCTCCGGGAGGAGGGCTTCGCGGGCAGGGTGGTGCTGGTCGGGCAGGAGGTCGAGCGGCCGTACGAGCGGCCTCCGCTCTCGAAGGGCTTCCTGCTGGACAAGGAGCCCCGGGAGAAGGCCCACGTCCACGAGGCGGACTGGTACGACAAGCACGACGTGGAGCTGCGGGTCGGCACGTCCGTCGCGTCCATCGACCGGGGCGCGCACCAGGTGCGGCTGTCCACCAAGGAGCCGATCTCCTACGACAGGCTCCTGCTGGCGACGGGCGCCTCCCCGCGGCGGCTGGACGTGCCGGGGTCCAAGCTCCAGGGCATCCACTACCTGCGGACGATGGCCGACTCGGCGGAGCTGAAGCAGGCGCTGGCCCCCGGCGGGCGCCGGGTGGTGGTGGCCGGGGCGGGCTGGATCGGGCTGGAGACGGCGGCCGCCGCCCGCGGGTACGGCAACGAGGTGACGGTCATCGAGCCGGAGCCGGTGCCGCTGCACGCCGCGATGGGGCCCGAGCTCGGCGGGATGTTCGCCGACCTGCACCGCGAGCACGGCGTCGTCCTGCGGATGGACGAGGGCGTGGCCGGGTTCTGGGGCGCCGGGCAGGTGTCGGCCGTGGTGACCTCCGGCGGCGCCGAGGTGCCCGCGGACGTCGTGGTCGTCGGCATCGGCGTGCGGCCGAACAGCGAGCTCGCGAAGGAGGCCGGGCTGGAGGTCTCCGACGGGATCCTCGTCGACCAGTCACTGCGCACGTCCGACCCCGACATCTACGCCGCGGGGGACGTCGCCAACGCCTACAACCCGCTGCTCGGCCGCCGGATCCGCGTGGAGCACTGGGCGAACGCGCTGAACGGCGGGCCAGCCGCGGCCCGCGCGATGCTCGGCCGCGACGTCGTCTACGACCGGGTGCCCTACTTCTTCAGCGACCAGTACGACCTCGGCATGGAGATGTCGGGCGCCGCCGCGCCGGGGGAGTACGACGAGGTCGTGTACCGCGGGGACGTCCCGGGACGGGAGTTCATCGCGTTCTGGCTGTCCGGCGGCCGGGTCGTCGCCGGCATGAACGTCAACGTGTGGGACGTCACCGGGGACGTCCAGGCGCTGATCCGCTCCGGCCGCCCGGTCGACGCCGCCCGCCTCGCCGACCCGGGGGTGCCGCTCGCGGACCTGGCGTGAGCCGCCCGGGGCCCGGCCCCGCCGCGTAGGCCACGTAGAGTCTTCTCGGTGGTCACCGAGAAGATCGCGATTCCGCCCCGGGCCCGCGTCGCGGTGACGCTGGCGTTCGCCGCGCACGGCCTGCTCGGCGCCGCCTGGGTCGCCCGCATCCCGCAGATCAAGGAGCATCTCGGGCTGGGCGAGGGCACGATGGGCGTGGCGCTGCTCGGCGCGCCCGTCGGCGTCGTCGCGGCCGTCCGGTTCGCCGGGCGGATCGTCGGCCGGTGGGGCAGCCGCGCCACGACGGTCGCCGCCGGGGCCGCCGGGGCGCTGTCGCTGGTCCCGCTCGGCCTCGCCTGGAACCTCGGCGCGCTGGTCTGCGCGCTGCTGCTGCTGGGCGCCTCCCTCGGGCTGATGGACGTGGGGATGAACGCGCAGGGCGTCGCCGTCGAGCGCGGCTACGGGCGCCCGCTGATGTCCGGGCTGCACGGCTCCTACAGCGTCGGGACGCTGCTGGCGGCGCTGGCGGGGGCGGCGGCCGCGCACGCGGGCGTCCCCGTCCAGCTGCACCTGGCGGTCGCCGCGGCGGCCCTGATCGCCCTGCTGGCGCTCGGCTGCCGGGGCCTGCTGGACCGTTCCGCCGACGAGACGCCCGAGCCGGCCGAGGACGCGGCGCCGCCCGCGAGGTCTTCGCGCCTGCCGCTGGTCATGCTCGGCGTCATCGGGCTGTGCTCGTTCGTCGGCGAGGGCGCCATGGCCGACTGGAGCGCGATCTACCTGCGGGAGGACCTCGGCACCGGCCCCGGCGCGGCCGGCCTCGGCTACGCCGGGTGCGCGGTGGCGATGACCGTGGGGCGGCTCACCGGGGACCAGGTCGTCGCCCGCTTCGGGCCCGTCCCGGTGCTGCGGGGCGGATCGCTGGTCGCCGCGCTGGGGCTCGGCCTCGGACTCGCCGCGGGCGACCCCACGGCGGCGGTGGCGGGATTCACGCTGTTCGGCCTCGGCGTCGCGGTCGTGGCGCCCGTCACCTTCAGCGCGGCGGGCAACATCCCGGGCGTCCCGGCGGCGGCCGGGATCTCCCGGGTCACCGGGGTCGGCTATCTCGGCCTGCTCGGCGGCCCGCCCGTCATCGGGTTCGTCGCTCAGGGCGTGGGCCTGGCATGGGCGCTGGCGGTGCCCGTCGCGCTGGTCGGGCTGATCGTCCTGCTCGCGCCGGCGGCGGAGACGGCCGAGCGGTGACGGCGGGCCGGTGGTGGCGGGCCGGTGGCGGGGCCGGGTATCGGCCGGCCGCCGGCGGCGGGACGGTAACGGTGGGTCACTGATCTTTGGGTTGCGACCTTCGTATATGTCCTACTCAGGTAAGGTCTGGGCGAGTGAGCACCATGCAGCGGTCGCGACCGTCCGAAACGGTCCCGCCCGCCTCGGCGTTCCGGACATTCCTGAGCGAGCTGCTCAGCTTCGGTTTCGTGGGATGCCTCGGCACGCTGATCATGATCTTCGGCGCCAACCTGATGCGCGCGTGGCTCGGCGGCAGCCCGGTCACGAGCGTCGTCGTGCCGACGGTGGTGTCCACGCTGTCCTCCTACCTGCTCAACCGGTTCTGGACGTTCCGGCACCGCGACAGCGACGGCTCCGGCCGGGAGGTCGCGATCTTCTTCGCGCTGAACGGCGTCGGGCTGCTGATCCAGGTGCTGTGCACCGGCTTCACCTACTACACCCTCGGTCTGCACGGCGGGCTCGCCTACAACCTGGGGCTCCTCGCGGGGGTGGGCCTAGGCTCGGCCTTCCGCTACTGGTCGTACAAGAAGTGGGTGTTCACGCCCGCGGCGGCGTGAGGCCGGGACCGGGGGAGCCGCCCCCACGGAAGCGAAGCCGAGGCACGGAGCGGGTGTGAGCCGACTCGACGAGGAATGGGCCGACCACCGGCCCGCCGTCTTCGGCGCCGCGTACCGGATCACCGGGAGCGTCGCGGACGCCGAGGACATCACCCAGGACGTGTGGCTGCGCGCCTCCGCGCGCGAGTCGCTGGACGACGTCCGCGACCTGCGCGCCTGGCTGGTCACGGTGGCCGCGCGACGCGCCTACGACGTGCTGGGCTCGGCCCGCGCGCGGCGCGTCGACTACGTCGGGCCGTGGCTGCCCGAGCCCCTGCTGACCGGGCCGGACGCCGCCGAGCCGGTGCTCGTGGACGAGACGGCCGGCACCGCGATGCTGGTGGTGATGGAGGAGCTGTCGCCGCCCGAGCGCGTCGCGTTCGTCCTGCACCAGGCGTTCGAGGTGCCCTACGAGCAGATCGCCGACGTGCTCGGCAGGTCGGCGGGCGCGTGCCGGCAGCTCGCCTCCCGCGCCCGGCGCAAGATCGCCGCGGCGCTGCCGGCCCGGCCCGCCCCGGCGCGGGAGCGGGACCGGGTGCTGGAGGCCTTCCGCTCCGCCTACGAGCGCGGCGACGAGGCCGCGCTGCTCGCGCTGCTGGACCCGGACGCCACCTACACCACCGACGGCGGCGGGCGCGTGTTCGCCGCCCGCAAGGTCATCGCCGGGGCGGGGCGGGTGGCGACCGCGCTGCTGCGCGTCGGCGCCCGCAACACGTTCCGGCTGGAGTTCGCGGAGGTCAACGGCCGCCGCGAGCTGCTGGTGCGGCGGGACGGCCGCCCGGCCGCGGTCGACACCGTGGAGGTCGCGGGCGGCCGCATCACCGCCATCCGCCGGGTCCTCAACCCCGAGAAGCTCACCTCCGTGCACCGGTCCTGAACCGGTCCGTCACGCGCGTCCCGGGTGCGTCGTCTCCCTGGCGACGAAGGGAGAGGAACGCATGGCGCGCATGCTGCTGCAGGAGGCCTCGCCGGAGGTCCACGCGGGCTTCATGAGGATCGCCGCGGTGATCCGCCGGGGGCCGCTGGACCGCCGGGTGCAGGAGCTGGTCAAGATCAGGGCGTCCCAGCTGAACGGCTGCGCGTTCTGCGTGGACCGGCACACCGGTGACGCCCGCGCGGCGGGGGAGGAGGAGCGCCGCATCCACCACCTCACGGTGTGGCGCGAGTCGCCGCTCTACAGCGACGCCGAGCGCGCGGCGCTCGGCTACGCCGAGGCCGTGACGCGGCGGGAGCCGGTGGGCGAGGAGCTCTGGGAGGCGCTCCGCGAGCACTACCCGGAGCGCGAGCTCGGCGACCTCGCCGGGCTGGTCTCGCTGATCAACGCGCTGAACCTGTTCGGCGTCCCGCTGCACCTCCGGCCGCCCGCGCAGGCCTAGGCGGGGCCCCGCGCGCCGCGCCCCGTCGCGGCGTCCGGGGGCGGGGCTCACCGGCCCGCGGGGACGATCTTCTCGGTCTGGGCCAGGGCCTCGGTGAGGATCCCGGCGAGGTCCTGGCCGGTGCCCTGGGAGAAGATCACGTGGTCGACGCCCCGCTCGGCGAGCCGTCCGACGGTGTCGACGGCGGCGCCGACCGACGGGGTGCCGGTGAAGTAGGTCAGCGACGTCTTCTCGATCTCGGCGAAGTCGCGGCCCTCGCGCTCGCAGTGCTCCCGCAGGACGTCCAGCTTGTGCGGCAGCTCGTCGCCGTCGAAGAGGTTGCAGGCGTCGGCGTACTTCGCCACGAACCGCAGCGTCTTCTTCTCGCCGCCGCCGCCGATGAGGATCGGCGGGTGCGGGCTCCTCAGCGCGGGCGGCGAGTTGAGCGGGCGCTCCAGCGCGTAGTGCCCGCCCTCGAACGCCGAGTCGTCGCCCTCCCACATCCGGTGGGCGATGCGCAGCGTGTCCTCCAGCCGCTCGAACCGCTCGGCGGTCGGCGGGAAGGGGATGCCGAGGCCGCGCGACTCCTCGTCGTTCCAGGCCGCGCCGATGCCGAGCCACGCTCGGCCGCCCGACAGGACGTCCAGCGTGGTCACGGTCTTGACCAGGACGCCGGGGTGCCGGTAGGTGACGCCGGTGACCATCGTCCCGAGCGTGATCCGCTCGGTCAGCGCCGCCGCGTAGGCGAGCGCCGAGTAGCCCTCCAGCATGGGCTCCTCCGGCGGCCCCACCATGCTGATCTGGAAGAAGTGGTCCATCACCCACAGCGAGTGCAGCCCGCCCTGATCGGCCTCGCGCGCGATGCGGCCGAACGTGGGGGCTATCTCCTCGGGCCCTCCGGGGAAGGTGAAGCTGGGAATCTGTAGTCCGATGCGCATGGCGGTCCTTCGTTCGCTCGCTCGGCGGTGTTCCTCTCCTTCCACTTTGGGACCTGGAGTGCGCTCCAGGTCAAGTCGGCACCCCGGCCGGGCGTTGACCTGGAGTGCGCTCCAGGTGCGATCCTGGGGGCGTGAGCTCCTACTCCCCAGCCGAGACCGCCGAGAAGAGCGGTTTCAGCATCGACACTCTGCGTTACTACGAGAAGATCGGGCTGCTGGCCGGGATCGCGCGGAACGCGTCGGGACGGCGCGTGTTCAGCGACGACGACCTGGCGTGGCTCTGGATGCTGCGCTGCCTGCGGGGCACCGGGATGCCGATAGCCGAGATGCTGCGCTTCTCCGAGCTGGCCCGCGGCGGCGACGAGACCGTCCAGGAGCGGCTCGAACTGCTGGAGGCGCACGACCGCCGGGTCGAGGAGCGGATCGCCGCGCTGCGCACGCAGCAGGAGCAGATCAAGATGAAGATCGGCTTCTACCGGGAGGCGGCGACGATCTGCGACGCGGCCCCCGCCCCGAACTGAGCGGGGACCGGGCCCGACCGGACGCCCTCATCGCCACGCCGGGTTCCGGCCCAGCATGGTGAGCAGGCGGTCCCGCGGCCGCGCGCCGTCCATGGAGGGGACGGACGGGGCGAACGAGTCGCCGGGCCCGCGGCCCTCCTCGGGGACGATGGCGGCGACCTTGAGGGAGGCCTCCACGAGCTCGCCGGTGGGTTCCCACGCGGCGCCGATCGCGGCCGCGACGTCCCAGGCGTGCACGACGAGGTCGACGAAGTGGAAGCTGATCGCCAGCGAGGCGGGGAAGGCGCCGCCGTCGCGGATCTCGGGGAGGGCGAGCTCGGCGTCCAGGGCCACCTCGGCGAAGGCCCCGGTCACGAGGTCGGCGGACGCCCGCGCGGCGGCGTAGGGGTCGTCGCCGAGGTCGCCGCCGCGCCACGCCGACAGCCGGGCGCCGCCGCCTCGAGCGGCGGCCGCGAAGCCCTCGTCCTGGCTCACCTGGTGGCGCAGCAGGCCGTGCAGCGTCCAGTCGGGGCACGGCGTCGGCAGGCGCAGCGCGTCCGGCTTCACCTGCGCGACGACGGACAGGTAGAGGTCGGCCGCCTTCCGGTCGAGCGGGCGGAAGTCGGTCGTGAGCAGTTCGGTCAGCAGGTCCATGCGGCCACGCTAGGGAGCGGCAGAGGCCCAGGTACAGGTCCAAAATTGCGGAGAATGACTGAGCCGATCTAGGGTCGGCGCCGTGGATCTCCACGTGAGCCTGGTGGGGCGCCGCGACCTCGCCGGGCAGATCTACGGCCAGTTGCGCGCCGCGATCCTGGACGGGCGGCTGCGCGCCGGGGAGGCGCTGCCGCCGACGCGGGAGCTGGCGCGGCGCCTGGCGATCTCCCGCAACACGGTCGGCGTCGCCTACGACAGGCTCGCCGCCGAGGGGTTCCTGACGAGCCGGGTGGGCGCGGGGACGTTCGTGCGGGAGACCGGGTCGGCCGCGCGCGGCGCGCCCGACGCCTCGCCGCTGCGGCCGCGCCGCGTGTGGGAGGCGGTGTCGGCCTGGCCGGCGCCGATGCCCGGTGTCCGGTGGGACCTGCGCGCCGGGCTGCCCGACGTGCGGCTGTTCCCCTACGAGGCGTGGCGGCGGATCATGTCGGGGCTCCTGCGGCCGTCGGGGCTGGCCGATCCCGCCTCGGCGGCGGATCCGGCCGGGCTGCCCGCGCTGCGGGAGTCCGTCGCGAGGCACGTGGGCGTCTCGCGGTCGGTGCGGGCGAGCGGGGCCGACGTCGTCATCACCTCCGGCGTCCAGCAGGCCCTCGACCTGATCGTCCGGGTGCTGCTCGAACCGGGCGACGTGGTGGCCGTGGAGGACCCCGGGTACCCGCCCGTCCGGATGCTCCTCACCGCCGCCGGGATGCGGGTGCGCGGGGTGCCGGTCGACGCCGAGGGCCTGCGGGTGGACGCGCTGCCCGGCGAGGCGCGGGCCGTCTACGTCACCCCGTCGCACCAGTTCCCGCTGGGCATGCCGATGTCGCTGCCGCGCCGCAGGGCGCTGCTCGACTGGGCGCGGCGCCGGGACGTGGTGGTCGTCGAGGACGACTACGACACCGAGTACCGCTACGGCGGGCGGCCCGTCGAGCCGCTGCAGAGCCTGGACGAGGACGGCCGCGTCCTCTACACGGGGACCTTCTCCAAGATCATGCGGCCGGTGCTGCGGCTGGGGTTCCTGGTGGCGCCGCCGTCGCTGCACCACGCGTTCCGGATGGCGCGCTACGTCTCGTCCTGGCACGCCGAACTGCCCGCGCAGGCCGCGCTCGCCCGGTTCATCGACGAGGGCCTGCTCGCCCGGCACATCCGCAGGTCGCGCCGCGAGTACATGGCGCGGCACGAGCGGGTCGCGGAACTGGTCGCCGGGCTGGCGGGGGAGCGGCTGGAACTCCTTCCCTCCGAGGCGGGGCTGCATCTGAGCGCCGCGTTCCGGGACGGCACCGACGACGCCGCCGTCGCCGCGCGGGCGCTCGCGGCGGGCGTCGGGCTGTTCGCGCTCTCGGAGTTCGCCGTGACCGGGCCGCCGGCCACGGGCCTGGTCTTCGGCTACGGCGCCGTGGCCGAGCCCGAGATCGACGAGGGGATGCGGCGGCTCGCCGCGGTCCTGTCCGGGTAGCGGTCCTGTCCGGGTAGCGGTCCTGTCCGGGTAGCGGTGCTGGCCGGGAGCGGTGCTGGCCGGGAGCGGTGCTGGCCGGGAGCGGGGCTGGCCGGCTAGCGCTGGACGGGCGTGATGCGCCGGCCGTGCGCGCCGAAGAACAGGATCCGCTCGAGGTCGACCGCCAGCGCGACGCGCTCGCCCCGGTCCGGCCGCCCGCCGGGCCCGATGCGGAACACCAGGTCGGAGCGCCGGTGGTGGCCCGCGTGCTCCTCGTGCGGTTCCTCCTGCTCGGCCGGCCGTCCGAACAGCGCCCGCACCCGCTCGCCCAGCCGGGGCCGCTCCGCCGCCGCGGCCCGCGGCCGCTCGGGGCGCCCGACCTCGCTCGCGTCCACCGTGGGGATGCCCGCCTCGGCGTAGGCGAGCCACTCGTGCCCGTGGAACTCCAGCGCGCGGACCTGCCCGGACAGGACCGTCCCGGCGGCCGCGGGCGAGCCCGGGGCGATCGGCGTCATCGTGCCGGGGCGGATCCCGACGATCACGGGCCGGCCGTGGTGGCTGATGAGCGCGGACGCCCGCGGGTCGTTCCACGGCAGGGCCAGCCGCTGCGGCCCGAGGTCGAGCACCAGCCCCTGGCCCTCGACGGCCCACAGCGTGGCCTGCAGCAGGTTGATCGGCGGGGAGCTGAGGAACGCGGCCACGAACACGGTCGCCGGGTCCTCGTAGATCTGCTCGGGGGTGCCGACGTCCTCCAGGACGCCGTCGCGCAGCACCGCCATCCGGTCGGCCATCGTCATGGCCTCGACCTGGTCGTGCGTGACGTACACGGTGGTGGTGCCGGACGAGCGGACGAGCGCGGCGATCTCGACGCGCAGTTCCGTGCGCAGCCCCGCGTCCAGGCTCGACAGCGGCTCGTCCATCAGGAACAGCGAGGGCTCCCGCACCAGCGCCCGCCCGATCGCGGCCCGCTGCCGCTGGCCGCCGGACAGCGTGCGGGGCAGCCGGTCGATCATCGTGTTGATGCCGAGCGCGCGCGCCAGCTCGACGACCTTCGCCGACGCCTCGGCGCGGTCGTCCCCGGACACCTCCAGCGGGAACATCATGTTCCCCTTGACCGTGCGGTGCGGGTAGAGCGCGCCCTCCTGGAACACCATCGCCACGTTCCGCTCGCGCGGCGCCAGGCCGTTGGCCACGGTCCCGTTCAGCCACAGGTCGCCGGAGGTGATCTCCTCCAGCCCGGCGATCATGCGCAGGATGGTCGACTTGCCGCAGCCGGACGGCCCGAGGAGGACGAACAGCTCCCCGTCGTTGATGCGCAGGCGGACGTTGCGGACGGCCACCTGGCCGCCGGGATACACCTTGTCGACGCCGTCTAGCACAACATCCGTCATCGAGTCCGCCTGGGGGTGGGCAAATCTTCGGTGGGCCATCTCATCGCGGGGCGGTCCGAGTTGTCCAGGGTGAATCCGGGGTTACCTGCCGTTAACACGGCCGAGTCCGGCCAGTAGAGCGCACATTCCGGGCATCGCTGGATTTTCCCGGCCTTGACCTGATCGGTGCCGTGCCGGGTCAGGGGACCGCCGCCCTGGAGATCGGCCGGCCGCCGTGTCACCTTTGATCATGTAACCCGTTCCGGGTTCGAAGGAGGAGCTCCCCCATGCACGACTCCCCACCCCCCGTCACCCGCCGAACCTTCCTGCACCGCACCGGCGCGGGCGCCGTCCTGCTCGCGGGCGGCGTCCTCGCGGGCGGCACCGCCGCCGCCGCGCCCGGCGGCCGGTCCGCCCTCGCCGGCGGGCCCGCGCCCGCCGGCCTCGACCCGCTGGCACTGCTGAAGAAGATGCTGTCGTTCGACACCCAGAACTTCGGGGAGGGCGGCGTCACCCGGCCCTACGCTGAGATGCTCAAGGCCGTCTGGGGCTCCGCGGGCGTCCCCGCGGAGATCATCCCCACGCCGAAGAAGGACAACGTCCACCTCGTCGCCCGCATCGAGGGGACCACGGCGGCGCCCCCGCTGCTCCTGCTCGGCCATTCCGACGTCGTTCCAGTGGAACGTGACAAATGGTCGGTCGACCCGTTCGCCGGCGTCGTCCGGGACGGCGAGGTCTACGGCCGCGGCGCCCTGGACATGAAGGGCGCCAACTCCGCGAACATCAGCGCCCTGCTGCGGCACGTGAAGGAGGGCGCGAAGTTCGACCGCGACATCATCGTCCTCACCGACTGCGACGAGGAGGCCGGGCAGTACGGCTCCCACTGGCTCGCCGAGAACCACTGGGACAAGATCAACGCGGGCATGGTGCTCACCGAGGGCGGCTGGTTCCTCGCGCAGAAGGACCGCCGCACGCCGATGCTCATCACGGTGACGCGCCAGGACAAGGTCTACTTCAACCTCGACCTCGTCGCGGACGGCACCGCCACCCACTCCTCCAAGCCCAACCCCGACTCGGCCATCGCCAAGCTCTCCCGCGCCGTCACCGACATCGACACCTGGCTCGCGCCCGTCACGCTCACCCCCGTCACCCGGGAGTACTTCGGCGCCCTGGCGAAGGCCACCGACGACCGCCCGCTCGAGCGGGCGCTGCGGCTGCTGCTGTCCGCCCGCTCGCAGCAGGCCCGCGAACGGGCCGCCGCGCTCGTCGTCAAGCGCAGTTCGTACCCCTGGCTGCACCAGGCCCTCCTGCGCACGACGCACGCGTTCGTGATCGAGGACGCGGGCTACAAGGAGAACGTCATCCCGTCCAAGGCCACGCTGCGCGTCAACTGCCGGGGCGTCCCGGGCGGCCAGCGCCCCCGCGACTTCCTGGCCGCGATCCGGCGCCGCCTCGCGGACCGCGACGTCGCCGTGAAACTCGCGGGCAACCCGGGGGAGTCGGAGGAGGACGCCCTCAAGCGGCTGGACGAGACCTGGGGCAAGGCGCCGTCCAGTCTCGACTCCCCGCTGTTCGAGGCGATCGGCGACGCCGCCGCCAAGACCTACCCGGACGCCGTCTTCGCCCCCGCGCTGTTCGAGGCCGGGACGAGCCTGTCGCCGTGGACGTCGAAGGGAGTCCCCGGCTACGGCGTCTACCCCTACGTCGTCGACAACGACCAGCTGATCGCGATGCACGGCAACGACGAGCGCATCACGGTCGAGGCCCTCAAGCAGGGCACCGAGTTCATGTACCGGCTCTTCGGCCGCTTCCGGGTGGGCTGACCCGGCGCGCCCCCTGCCCCGCCGCGAGACCGTCCTGCGGTGGGGCCGGGGGCGCTCCCATGCCCGTCGCGGCGCGATGCCGCCGATGTCACGGGCCCGCCGTAGACTCCTTGCTCGTGGCAGGCCGGATTCGCAATGAGGACATCGCGCTCGTGCGGGAGCGCTCGTCCATCGCCGACGTGATCGGCGAGTACCTGCAGCTGCGCAACGCGGGCGGCGGCAACCTCAAGGGCCTCTGCCCGTTCCATGACGAGAAGTCCCCGTCGTTCAACGTGACGCCCTCGCGCGGGCTGTACTTCTGCTTCGGCTGCGAGGCCGGCGGCGACGTCATCAAGTTCGTCCAGGAGATCGAGCACCTCACGTTCTCGGAGTCGGTCGAGCGGCTCGCCGCCCAGGCCGGGATCCAGCTGCGCTACGAGGAGGGCGGCGGGCGCGGCCCCCGCCAGGACGGCGGGCAGCGCGCCCGCCTGATCGAGGCGCACCGGGCGGCGGCCGAGTACTACGCCGGGCAGCTGGCCTCCGCCGCCGGCGCGCCCGGCCGCGCGTTCCTGTCCGAGCGCGGCTTCGAGGCCGCCGACGCCGAGCACTTCGGCGTCGGGTTCGCGCCCCGCGAGTGGGAGGGCCTCGTCCGGCACCTGCGCGGGCGCGGCTTCGCCGACCGCGACATCGTCGCCGGGGGCCTCGCCAAGGAGGGCCGCCGCGGCCCGATGGACCGATTCCGCGGCCGGCTGATGTGGCCGATCCGCGACCTGTCCGGCGACGTGATCGGGTTCGGCGCCCGGCGCCTGTTCGAGGACGACGACGGGCCCAAGTACCTGAACACCCCCGAGTCGCCGCTCTTCCACAAGAGCTCGGTCCTGTACGGGGCCGACCTCGCCAAGAAGGAGATCGCGCGGCGGCGGCAGGCCGTGGTCGTCGAGGGCTACACCGACGTGATGGCCTGCCACCTGGCGGGCGTCCCGACGGCCATCGCCACCTGCGGCACGGCGTTCGGCGACGAGCACATCAAGGTGCTGCGCCGCCTCCTGATGGACCAGGACGAGTTCCGCGGCGAGGTGATCTTCACCTTCGACGGCGACGCGGCCGGGCGCAAGGCGGCGCTGCGCGCGTTCGACGACGAGCAGAAGTTCGTCTCGCAGACGTTCGTCGCCGTCCAGCCCGACGGCCTCGACCCGTGCGACCTGCGGATCCGGCACGGCGACGCGGCGGTGCGCGACCTCGTGGCGTCCCGGCTGCCGCTGTTCGAGTTCGCGGTGCGCAGCGCGATCGAGCAGCACGACCTCGACACGGTCGAGGGCCGGCTCGGCGCCCTGGACGCGGCCGCCCCCGTCGTCGCCGCCATCAAGGACCGCTCCCGCCGCCACATGTACGCGGTCAACCTGGACCGCTGGCTCGGGATCATGGACGAGCAGTTCGTGCTGCGCCGCGTCCGAGAGCTGGCCAACCGCGCGCACGCCCGGACCCAGGCGGGGCACGGCCGCGGCCGGGGCGGTGACCGGGGCCAGAACGGGAGCGCCCGCGGGCAGGACGGCAACGGCCGGGCGAACGGCACCGGCGCGGAGAACGGGCGGAACGCCGACGGGGCCGCCCAGGCGCCCCGGCGCCCCGCGTTCGACCCCGCCGACCCCGAGGTCCAGCGCGAGCGGGAGCTGCTGAAGCTGGCGGTCCAGCGCCCGGCGCTGCTCGGCCCGGCGTTCGACGAGGTCCCGGTCGAGGCGTTCATCGCGCCCCCGCACGCGGCCGTGCGGGCGGTGCTCGCCGACGCGGGCGGCGTCACGGCGGCCGGGAACGCGGCCGAGTGGGTCGCGCTGCTGCTGGAGCGGGCCCCGAACGAGCAGGTCAGGGATCTGGTGACCAGGCTCGGGGTGGAGCCCGTCCGCTCCGCCCAGGAATCGGATGACCGTTATGCCGCGGAATTGCTGGCCAGAATCCAGGAACGCCAGCTCACGCGCATGATCGCGAACGTGAAATCTAAACTCGGGCGGCTGAATCCGGTCGAGGCGGCCGAGGAGTACAACCGGCTCTTCGGTGATCTTGTCGCGCTTGAGCAGCAGAGACGGGTGTTGCGGGAGCGAGGGCTTGGATCGCAGTAGGCGGCCTCTCCGCGAAAATGGGTCCTGTGATCTAGGCCCCATTTGACGCAAACTGTCTGCGTGGGCCCTTCGGTGCTGCCAAGCGAGGCGCCATCGGTTGATCAGGTGGCGGACCTCGTCGCACGCGGCAGAGAGCGCGGCGGTGTGACCGTCGAGGACGTCGCTGCCGCGCTCGATCGCTCGGACTTGCCGGACGACTCCCTGGAGCGGGTCGTCCGGATGCTCGCAGAGCAGGGGGTGGAGGTCCTCGAGTCTCAGCAGGAGACCGAGGACGTCACGCGAGCGGATGAGGGAGACCTCGGCAAGCGGGCGCCGACGAGCGACCTGGTTCGGATCTACCTGAGAGAGATCGGTCGCGTACCGCTGCTCACGGCAGAAGATGAGGTAGAACTCGCGAAATCGATCGAGGCGGGACTGTTCGCCGAGGAGAAGATGGCGCGCACCGCCGTCCTCACCCGCGGCGAACTGCTCGACCTCGAACTGCTCTCCCGCGAGGGGGCGCGGGCGAAGCAACGGCTGATCGAGGCCAATCTGCGGCTGGTCGTCTCGATCGCCAAACGCTATGTCGGCAGGGGAATGCTGTTCCTCGACCTGATCCAGGAGGGAAATCTCGGACTGATCCGCGCGGTCGAGAAGTTCGACTACACCAAGGGGTTCAAGTTCTCGACCTACGCCACCTGGTGGATCCGGCAGGCGATCACCAGGGCGATCGCCGACCAGGCCCGGACGATCCGCATCCCGGTGCACATGGTGGAGACGATCAACAAGCTGGTCCGCGTGCAGCGCCAGATGCACCAGGACCTCGGCCGGGAGCCGAGCCCCGAGGAGATCGGCCTGGAGATGGGCCTGTCGCCCGTCCGGGTCGTGGAGATCCAGCGGATCGCGCAGGAACCGGTCTCGCTGCAGTCGCCGATCGGCGAGGAGGACTCCGACCTCGGCGACTTCATCGAGGACGCCGACGCCGTCGTGCCGATGGAGGCCGCGGCGTTCATCCTCCTGCAGGACCAGCTGGAGGACATCCTCGGCACGCTGTCGGAACGGGAGCAGCGCATCATCCAGCTGCGCTTCGGCCTCTCCGACGGCCACCCGCGCACCCTGGAGGAGGTGGGGCGCGAGTTCGGCGTGACGAGGGAGCGGATCCGACAGATCGAGTCCAAGACGCTGGCGAAGCTGCGCCACCCGTCCCGGGCCCAGATGCTCCGCGAGTACCTGGACTGAGGCGGGCCCGAGAGGCCGGCGGAGCGCCGGCCGTCCTCCCGGCCGGTCCGCCGGGAGGACGGCCGCCCGCGCCGGGGCCGGTCCGTGCGCGGTGCGGCGAGATGGTCGAGAACCGGCTTTTACGTCGCTTTTCGTCCGGAGCGTGTCCTACCGTGGTGACCATGCTGATCGTGACGACTGATGGCGTGGCCGGGTACGAGATCAGGAGCGTGCTCGGAGAGGTCCTCGGGGCGGCCGTCCAAGCCGATCAGGGCGGGGTGCCCCAGCCCGGGCAGGGCGGGAGCAGCGCGACGTTCCGGGTGACGGGGGAGAGGCCGGCCGCCGGCCTGGCCGCGGCGCGCCGCGAGGCGGTGGACCGGCTCGGCGAGGAGGCCCGCCGCAAGGGGGCGAACGCGGTGGTCGGCATGCGGTACGACACCGCCGCGCTGGGCGGCGGCGTCGAGGTGTGCGCCTACGGGACGGCCGTCTGGGCGGAGCCGGCCGCCAAGCAGCGCGAGCAGGCGCCGCAGTACCAGCAGCAGCCGCAGCACCCGGGGCAGCTGCCCCCGTACGGCGACCCGCAGGCCGGCGGCCCGCCGATGGCCGCGCGCAACCTCACGATGGGCCTGCACGACCGCCCGCGCTGAGGCTTCCCGGCGTGGGATGACTCACTGTCTCCGGGCCCACTTGACGTGCTGAGGTTAGCTTTCGCTAACTTAGGAAAGCCTAACCATGTTGCACGCCCTCTGGAGACCCTGATGCGTCCTGTGTCCGTCCTCGCGCTCGCCGGCGCCGCCGCGGTGTCGATGTCCCTTCTGACGGCGTGCGGCGGTGACGGGGACGAGGCGGGCGCGACGGGCGCCATCCCCGTGACGGCCACCGACGACACCTGCGAGGTCGCCAAGGCCGACCTGCCCGCGGGCAAGACCACCTTCAAGGTCACCAACAAGGGCTCGAAGGTCAACGAGTTCGAGGTGCTCAAGCCGGACGGCAAGATTCTCGCCGAGCGGGAGAACATCGGCCCCGGCACCAGCGTCGACTTCGTCGTGAACCTGCCCGCGGGCGAGTACAAGCTGCTGTGCAGCGCCGGGCAGACGGGCAAGGGCCCGTCCCGGAACGTCACGGTCAGCGGCGGCGCGGCGGGCGGGGCGGACGCGCGCCTGGACAAGGCCGCGGCCGACTACAAGGCCTTCGTCATCGTCCAGACCGACGACACGATCGCCAAGACCAGGAAGTTCGTCGACGCGGTCAAGGCGGGCGACGTCGACAAGGCCAAGGAGCTGTACGCGCCGTCCCGCGTGGGCTGGGAGACGATCGAGCCCGTCGCCGAGAAGTTCGGCGACCTCGACCCCAAGGTCGACGCGCGCGAGGCCGACCTCAAGCCGGAGGAGAAGAAGGACTGGTCCGGCTGGCACCTGCTGGAGAAGGCCCTCTGGAAGGACGGCTCCGTCAAGGGCAAGGAGAAGTACGGCGACCAGCTCCTGAAGGACCTCGACACGCTGAAGTCGCGGCTGCCCGGCCTCACCCTCGACCCGGTGAACGACATGGCGGGCGGCGCGAAGGAGCTTCTGGACGAGGTCGCCACCGGCAAGGTCACCGGCGAGGAGGAGGCGTTCAGCCACACCGACCTCGTCGACTTCAAGGCCAACGTGGACGGCGCCAAGAAGATCCACGAGCTGCTCAAGCCGGTCGTCCAGGAGCGGGACGCCCAGCTCGCGAAGGACCTCGACGACAACTTCGCCGCCGTCGAGGCGCTGCTGAAGAAGCACGAGAAGGGCGACGGCTACGTCTCCTACGACAAGGTGGGCGAGAGCGAGCGCAAGGAGCTGGCCGACGCGGTGAACGCGCTGGGCGAGCCCCTGTCCAAGCTCGCCGGCGCCGTCGCGAAGTGAGCGCGAAGTGATCGGGACGAGAGGAACCGTGGCGCCATGACCGGCGAAGGAACGCAGGAGCGGCCCGGCATGTCCCGCCGGCGGATGCTCGGGTTCTCGGGTGCGAGCCTGCTCGCCGGGGCCGCCGCCGGGGCCGGCATCGACCGGGTCGCCGCCGCGCAGGAGGACGACGGCGCGGCCGCCGCGATCGCCTTCCACGGCGCGCACCAGGCGGGCATCGCCACCCCCGTGCAGGACCGGCTGCACTTCGCGGCGTTCGACGTGACGACGGGCGACCGCGAGCGGCTCGTGCGGATGCTGAAGGAGTGGACCGCCGCGGCGGCCGCCATGACCGCGGGCCGGCCGGTCGGCGACGGCGCGGTCGGCGGCCCCGCGGTGGCGCCGCCCGACGACACCGGCGAGGCGCTCGGGCTGCCGCCGTCCCGGCTCACGCTGACGATCGGGTTCGGCCCGTCGCTGTTCGACAAGGACGGCGAGGACCGGTTCGGCATCAGGTCGCGCCGCCCCGCCGCCCTCGTCGACCTGCCGCACTTCCCGGGCGACAACCTCGACCCGAACCGCAGCGGCGGCGACATCGCCGTGCAGGCCTGCGCCGACGACCCGCAGGTGGCCGTGCACGCCATCCGCAACCTCGCGCGCATCGGGTTCGGCGTGGTCGCGGTCCGCTGGTCCCAGCTCGGGTTCGGCAAGACGTCCTCGACGACGCCGGACGCGCAGACCCCGCGCAACCTCTTCGGGTTCAAGGACGGCACCGAGAACATCGCCGGGACCGAGGGGGCGCTGCTCGACCGGCACGTGTGGGCGGCCGGGGGCGACGGCGCCGACTGGATGGCGGGCGGCTCCTACCTCGTCGCCCGCCGCATCCGGATGCACATCGAGACCTGGGACAGGACGTCGCTGCGCGAGCAGGAGGACATCTTCGGACGCGACAAGGGCGAGGGCGCCCCGGCCGGGCTGAAGAAGGAGCGCGACAAGCCCGTCCTCTCCGAGATGAAGCCGGACGCGCACGTCCGGCTCGCGCACCCCGACTCCAACCAGGGGACGCGCATCCTGCGGCGCGGCTACTCGTTCACCGACGGGTCGGACGGCCTCGGGCGGCTGGACGCGGGCCTGTTCTTCGTCGCCTTCCAGCGCGACCCGCGGACGGGCTTCATCCGCGTCCAGAAGTCCCTGGCCACCGACGCCCTGAACGAGTACATCCAGCACGTCGGGTCCGGCGTCTACGCGTGCCCGCCGGGCGTGCGGGAGGGCGGGTACTGGGGCGACACCCTCTTCGGCCGCCAGGCCTGAGCCCGCGCCGGCCCCGCTTTTCCGCCCCGCGGACCGGGGCGGGGAACGCCGTTACCAAGTCCGGGTGATTGAGCCGCTTTCCAGTGGATAAGACGGCATATGTTTTGTGTCGGCGTGGAGATTCCGCGTGCGACGACTGCGCACCGTGAACCGGACGAGGACGTGATGGACGAAGACAGGCAGCCCGCGGAGACGCGGCGCCCGGGCCAGGGCGACGAGGTGGTCCGCCCCACCTCGGTCGAGCGCGCGCGCCCCGCCTCGGCCGTGTCCGCACGGGATCTGAGCGGGCGCCCGATCGGCATGCGGCGCCCGATGGAGCCGCAGCGCGCCGGTGACGGCGGACTGGCCCACGTGGTGGAGGTCCTGCTGGACAAGGGGCTGGTGATCAACGCCGACATCATGGTGTCGGTCGCCGGCGTGGAACTGCTCGGGATCCGGCTGCGGGCGGCGCTCGCCTCCTTCGAGACCGCGGCGCGCTACGGCCTGGAGTTCCCCTCGGGGACGAACCTGGAGACGGCCGCCTGGAAGGAGACCGAGGACCCGAAGGAGACCTGCCCCGAGTGCAACAAGCGGTCTCCCACCAAGCAGCTGCTCGAGGAGTACTGCCCGTGGTGCGGCTGGCGCAGCGCCAAGGCACTGACCGAGGCCGCGCGCGCGGGCCGCGAGGACGACGCGCGGCGGGACGGCGAAGCCGGCTGAGATGCGATCTGGACCTCCGATGGGCCGGCCGTCGGCGCCCCTGCGCCCCACCCGCGACCCGCAGGTCACCCTGGACGACCTGCTGGAGGTCGTCCTGAACAAGGGCGCGGTGCTGCACCTGGACCTCATCATCGCGGTCGCCGACATCCCGCTGATCGGGGTCAACCTCCGGGCCGCCATCGCCGGCATGGAGACCATGCTGGAGTACGGGCTGCTGAAGCAGTGGGACGCCGACACGCGCGCCTGGGCCGAGCGGGCCACCGCCGCGACGCCCGACCTGGAGGAGGGCGAGCGGGTGGTGATCCGGTCGTTCGGCGGCCACTACGACGACCGCGGCTCGGCCCACATCTGGCGGCCCGGCACCCTCTTCCTCACCGACCGGCGCATCCTGGTCTACCGGCGGGAGCCGCGCGAGGCGCTCTGGGAGGCCCGGTTGGAGGACGTCGCCGCCACCCGGCTGCAGAGCGAGCGGACGCTGGGGGGCGAGGAGAGGCTGCGGGTGCGCGTGGAACTGGCCGACGGGGGCGGCGCTCTCCTGTCCGCCGCGAAGCCCGAGGAGTTCGACGAGAGCCTGCGCCGGCTCGCCCCGCACGTCCGGTCCCGCGAGCCCCGGCCCCTCGCCTCCGGGGACGACGCCCCCGAGTGCGAGGGCCACGTGTGGTACCACGAACCGCGCCGGGGCGGCGCGACGTGGCGCGGCGGCCGGGCCCGCGTGGAGAAGGGCCGCCTGACCTGGCAGTCGCCGACCGACGGGCGCCCGGCGATCGTCCTCGACACCGGTCGGATCAGCGATGTGCGGCTCGAACCCGGCTCCACCCCGTCCGGCGGCCTGGACCGCCTGGTCGTGGAGACTCCGGGAGAGCGGATCGTGCTGGCCGTCGAGAAGGCGTCGCGCTGGAGGCGGGCCCTGGCCCCGAGCGCCCCGGCGGCCGGCGCCGACCGTGACCGGAAGGAGGCCCATGGCCATCACCGTTGACGAGAACAGCCTGAAGAACGGCGTGCTCACGCTCGTCGTCACCCTGGTCGAGGTGATCCAGGAGGCGCTGGAGCGGCAGGCCGTGCGCCGGATGGAGGGCGGCGACCTCACCACCGAGGAGCTGAACCGGCTGGGCGACGCCCTGCTGGAACTGGACGAGGCCATGAAGGAGATCAAGTCCGAGCACGGCATCACCGCCTCGGTGGCCGACCTGCACCGCGGCCTGGACGAGGTCGTCGACGAGGTCGTCGACCGGCTGTCCAACCCCAGGCGCTGGGCCGAGGAGGTCGAGGGCGGGGGTGAGCGGCGGTGACCCGCGAAGCGCTGTACGTGTACGGGCTGGTCGCCGATCCCCCGGCGGGCGCGGAGCCGCCCGGCGAGGGGATCGACGGCGCGCCGCTGCGGCTCGTCCGCGCCGGGGACTGCGGGCTGGCCGCCCTCGTCCACGAGGCCCCGGCGCACCCCTACCAGGGACCGGACGACGATGTCCGCCGGTGGATCCGCGCCCATGACGACGCTGTGGAGGCCATGCGCCGCGAGGTGGGCGGCGTGCTGCCGATGACCTTCAACGTGCTGGTCGCCCCCGGCCCGGACGGCGACGCCGCGAGCCGCCTGCGCTCCTGGCTGCGGCAGAACCGCGACGACCTGCACGCCCGCCTCGACCGGCTGCGCGGGCGCGCCGAGTACCGCGTGGAGATCGTCCTGGAGTCCGCGGCCGTGCCCGCCGGCGACGACTCGGTGCGGGAGATCGAGGAGCGCATGCGCGACAGCCCGCCGGGCATGCGGCGGCTGCTGGGCAAGCAGCTGGAGGCCAAGCGCAGGGCGGCGGCGGAGTCCCTCGCCGACGAACTGCACGCCGACGCCCGGCGGCGGCTCGGCGCCGTCGCCGAGGACCTGGCCGACCGCCGGGCCGCGACGCGCCGTCCCGAGGAGACCGAGGTGCTCTCCCTCGCGCTGCTGGTGCACGACGACGATGTCGAGGACGTGGGGCTCATCCTCTCCGAACTGCAGGAGAGCCACCCGGCCGTCCGCGTGCGCTTCCTCGGCCCGTGGCCTCCCTACTCCTTCACGGGGGACGAACTCGAGACGCCGGACGCCGCCCCTGCCGCGCCCTCGCAGTGAAGCCCGACCCCGGCCGCCGGGACCCGGGCAGGGACCGCTCGCCGTGAGCGGCGCGGCACCGGCTAGCGCTGCTGGCCGCGCTCCGCGCGGATCCGCGTGACGACGTCGCCCGCGGCCGTCTTGATGGCCTCCAGTTCCTGGAGGTAGGCCCAGTAGTCGGGATGGGCGCCCGTGAGCCGCTGCGGCGCCCTCTCCAGCCGCTCGACGAGCGAGTCGAGCACGCGGGCGTGCTGGGGCGGGGCCCCGCCGGGCTGCGCCATGGCGAGCCGCTGTGCGTCGCGCACCGCGAACCGGACGCTCTCGGCGGGCCCCGCCGGATCCTCGGCGACGGCCCGCAGCTCGTCGACCCGCCCGGTGACCTGACCGGCGCGCCGGTCGGCGGCGTTCAGCTCGGTGCGCGCCGCGGTGAGCGCCTGCTGCGCCTGCTGCCACTCGGTGCGGCCCGCGTGGGCGGACGCCTCGTTCAGCCGCTCGCGGGCCCGCGTGACGCCCGCCTCGATCGACTCGGGGGCGCCCTTGAGGTCCTGCCAGCACGCCTGCGAGTAGCCGCGCACGAGGACGCGCATCGCCTCCTGGACGGGCCCCACGCGGTTCGCGACGGCGTCGGCCCGCGTCCGGACGGAGGAGAGCGAGTTGCGGACCTTCTGCGCCAGCAGGGGCAGCTCCGCGGCCGCCTCCAGCGCCCGCTCGGCGATGCCGCGGACCTCCTCGGCCTTGCGGATGGCGCCGTCCAGGCCGAGCCCACCGAGCCCCTGCGAGCCGAGCTGCGCCAGCACCTGCCGGGCGCGGCCGAGCTCCGCCTCCGGCTCGGAGGCGTCCATCCCGGCGGCCTTCGCCTCCGCCACGGCCGCGTCGGCGGCGGCCACGGCGTCGCGGGCGGCGGTGAGCCGGGGCGGGAGCTGGTCGAGAGCGGACTCCAGCCGGGCCATCCGCGGGGCGAGGCGCTCGGCGAAGCCGTTCAGGTCGCGGGTGATGTGCTGGAGCCGCTCGGTGGAGGCCACGAACGCGCGCCGCGCGGCGTCGTACTCGGCCGGTGACCGGTCCTGGTCATCGAGGTCGTGGGCGTCCAGGACGGAGATGTAGGCGATCGAGGCGGCGTCGGCGGCCTCGGAGAGCCGGGTGAACTCCCGGCGGGCGGGCTCGGCGGCCCTCGCGTCCAGGTCCTCGAACACGGTGACCCGGCCGTCGATGTACTTCTGCGCCTGGTCCATGTCGTAGAAGGCGGCCGCGGCCGCCTCCCTCGCCTCGACGGCGCCGGCCGCCGCCTGTGCACCGCGGCCGCCCCGGCGGCGCTGGTCGCCCGGTCCCCGCAACGCAGCCTCCCTTCGTCCGCCCCCCAGTCTGGCGCAACCCGCCCGGGTTTCGTCCATCGGCGAAGGCCTGCCGGGCCGGGGCGGCGAGCGAATCACAAAGATTGTCGCCATCCCTTCATAAAGGATGGAACGGATAGCATCACTGCTACGTCGATAAGGCTGGGCGCCGGTTCGGCGTCCGATCCGGCATGCGATCTTGGAGGCTCATCGTGCCCGTCAGCCTGAGCAAAGGCGGCAACGTCTCGCTCACCAAGCAGGCCCCCGGCCTGTCCGCGGTGATCGTCGGTCTCGGCTGGGACCTGCGCACGACGACCGGGACCGACTTCGACCTGGACGCCTCCGCGATGGTCCTGGACGCCTCCGGAAAGATCATCACCGACCAGCACTTCGTCTTCTTCAACAACCTGCGCACGCCGGACGGCGCGGTCGAGCACACCGGCGACAACACCACCGGTGCGGGCGAGGGCGACGACGAGCAGCTCAAGGTCAACTTCGGGGCGATGCCCGCCACGGCCGAACGGGTCGCGTTCGCGGTGTCGATCTACGACGCCGACAGCCGCGGGCAGAACTTCGGGCAGGTGCGCAACGCCTTCATCCGGGTCGTGAACCAGGCCGACGGGGCGGAGATGGCCCGCTACGACCTGACCGAGGACGCGTCGATGGAGACAGCGATGGTGTTCGGTGAGCTGTACCGCAACGGGACGGAATGGAAGTTCAGGGCGGTGGGCCAGGGGTACGCGTCCGGCCTGGCCGGCATCGCGGCCGACTTCGGCGTCAACATCTGAGCAGTCCGAGCAGTCCGGACAGCCCGAGCAGATCAGACAGGAAGGGAGCAGCCCGCACATGGGGGTTTCACTCGCCAAGGGCGGCAACGTCTCGCTGACGAAGGCCGCGCCGAACCTCACCGCGGTCACCGTCGGCCTCGGCTGGGACGTGCGCGCCACCACCGGCGCCGACTTCGACCTGGACGCCTCCGCGCTGATGCTGGCGAGCACCGGCAAGGTCATGTCGGACCAGCACTTCGTGTTCTTCAACAACCTGCGCAGCCCGGACGGCTCGGTGGAGCACACCGGCGACAACCTGACCGGTGAGGGCGAGGGCGACGACGAGTCGATCAACGTCGACCTCCGCGCGGTGCCGCCCGAGTGCGACCGCATCGTCTTCCCCGTCTCGATCTACGACGCCGACAACCGGCAGCAGAGCTTCGGGCAGGTGCGCAACGCCTTCATCCGGATCGTCAACCGGACCGACGGCAACGAGCTCGCCCGCTTCGACCTCACCGAGGACGCCTCCACCGAGACGGCGATGGTCTTCGGTGAGCTCTACCGGCACAGCGGCGAATGGAAGTTCAGGGCCGTCGGCCAGGGGTACGCCTCCGGCTTGGCGGGCATCGCCATGGACTTCGGCGTCAACGTCGGCTGACAGCCGGCGACCCCGCACCCCGGCCGCACCGCCCGGCCGCCCTCTCTAGCAGAAATACGCGCATGATTCTTCGCACCTTCGGGTGGTCCTTCGGCGTCACGGTCGTCGGCCTGCTCATCGCCTTTCTCTACGACGGGCCGACCGGGCTCGCGCTGGTCGCCGTGCTGGCCATCCTCGAGGTCTCGCTGTCGTTCGACAACGCCGTGGTCAACGCCAAGGTGCTCGACCGGATGAGCGACTTCTGGCGGAAGATCTTCCTCACCGTCGGCATCGCGATCGCGGTGTTCGGCATGCGGCTGGTCTTCCCCCTGCTGATCGTGGGGATCACCGCCAAGCTGAACCCCGTCGAGGCGGTCGACCTGGCGCTCAACGACTCGCACCGCTACCACGAGCTGATGACCGGCGCCTACCCGATGATCGCGGCGTTCGGCGGCATGTTCCTGATGATGCTGTTCCTGGACTTCGTGTTCGAGGAGCGCGCCGACAAGTGGCTGCCGTGGCTGGAGCGCCCGCTGGCCCGCATCGGCAAGCTCGACCAGCTGGCGGTCGTGGTGGCGGGCGGCTCGCTGGCGTTCGTGGCCTGGCTGTCGGCCGACGACCCGGGCAGCGTCATGATCGCGGGCGTCCTCGGCATGGTGACCTACATCCTGGTCAACGGGCTCGGTGAGCTGTTCTCCGAGGCGGGCGACGACGACGAGGACGAGGACGAGGAGCCGGGCGCGGAAGCGGAGAAGGGCGGCGGACGGTCCGGGCCGAGCTCCCTGGCCCTCGCCACCGGCAAGGCGGGGTTCTTCCTGTTCCTGTACCTGGAGGTGCTGGACGCCTCGTTCAGCTTCGACGGCGTCATCGGGGCCTTCGCGATCAGCACCGACCCGATCGTCATCGCGCTGGGCCTCGGCATCGGCGCCATGTACATCCGGTCCCTCACGGTGTTCCTGGTCCGCAAGGGCACCCTGCACGAGTACGTCTACCTGGAGCACGGCGCGCACTGGGCCATCGGCGCCCTCGCGGTCTGCATGCTGGTCAGCATCGGCCACCACGTCCCCGAGTGGATCACCGGGGGGCTCGGCGCGGGTCTGATCATCGCCGCGTTCGCCAGCTCCGTGGTCCGCAACCGGAGCCACGGCGGCGACTCTCCCGGGTCCGCCGGGGGCGGCGACCGGTCGCTGCACTCCACCCAGGTCTGACCGGCGTACCCGCCGCCCCGCGGCGCACATCGACCACCGAAGGAGTCGACGATGTCCATATCGCTACAGAAGGGGCAGAAGGTCTCGCTGGCCAAGCCGGGCGGGGGCACCCTGACCAGGGTCAGGATGGGCCTCGGCTGGGACGCCGTCGCCAAGAAGGGGCTGTTCGGCAAGGGCAAGGCGCAGTCCATCGACCTGGACGCCTCGTGCCTGCTCTTCGACGCCTCCGGCAACCTCGCCGACCAGGTGTGGTTCCGGCAGCTGCGCAGCAAGGACGGCTCCGTCCAGCACACCGGCGACAACCTGACCGGCGAGGGCGAGGGCGACGACGAGGTCATCAACGTCGACCTGCAGAGCGTCCCCGCGAACGTGACCCAGCTGGTGTTCACCGTGAACTCCTTCACCGGCCAGGACTTCACCCAGATCGCCAACGCGTTCTGCCGCCTGGTGGACGAGAGCACCGGCCAGGAGATCGCGCGCTACGACCTGAGCGGCGCGGGCCAGCACAACGCCCAGATCATGGCCAAGGTGTCGCGGGACGGCCAGGGCTGGTCGATGACGGCGATCGGCGCGACCGCGACCGGCCGTACGTTCCAGCACCTGCTGCCGGCCGTGGCGACGCACCTGTGACCTGGCCCGACTCCGCCGCCCGGGCGCGACCCCCCGCGCTCCCGGCCGAAAGCACCGTCTGACGGGGGGTTCATGCGGCATTTCGACCACATCGACGCCGCGCGTCGCAAGCACCTGTTCTACCGGCATCCGCGCCCGTTCGGCCGGCACGACGACCCGGCCGTGCTGGCGGTCGCGCTCGGCGCGACGCTGTACTGCCCCGCCACGCGCCCCCTCCTCGCCGCCGACATCGAGCGCGCGGCGAGGCGGGGCGTGATGAGCATGGTGGTGTGCCTGGAGGACGCGATCGGCGACGACGAGGTCGAGGCCGGGGAGGCCAACCTCGTGGCGCAGCTGCGGACGCTGCACGGCTGCTCCGGTCCGCGCGACGTGGAGGGCCCGCTGCTGTTCGTCCGCGTCCGCGACCCCCGGCAGATCGGCGACCTGGTCGGCCGGCTCGGCGACGCGGCCGAGCTCGTCAGCGGGTTCGTGCTGCCCAAGTTCACCGCGCCCGCCGGTGGAGCGTTCCTGGACGCGCTGGCCGACGCCTCCGACGCCTCCGGCCTGCGGCTGCTGGCGATGCCGGTCATCGAGAGCCCGGAGGCCGTGTACGCCGAGACCCGCTCGGAGATGCTGCACGACATCGCCCGGCTCCTCGCCAAGCACCGGTCGCGGATCCTCGCCGTCCGGCTGGGGGCGACCGACATGTCCGCCGCGTACGGGCTGCGCCGCCCGCCCGACCTCACGATCTACGACATCCGGCCCGTCGCGGGCGTGATCTGCGACGTGGTCAACATCCTCGGCCGCGCCGACGGCACCGGCCACGTGGTGACCGGGCCCGTGTGGGAGTACTTCGCGCAGGGCGAGCGGATGTTCAAGCCGCAGCTGCGCCAGTCGCCGTTCGAGCGGCAGCACGCGGCCCCGCTGCGGCAGCGCCTCATCACCTCCGACCTGGACGGGCTGATCCGGGAGGTGCACCTCGACAAGGCCAACGGGCTCACCGGCAAGACCGTCATCCATCCGAGCCACGTCGCGGCCGTCCACGCCCTGTCGGTGGTGACGCACGAGGAGTACAGCGACGCCGCCGACATCCTCGGCCTCGCCGGGGGCGGGGCGATGGCGAGCTCCTACGCCAACAAGATGAACGAGGCCAAGCCGCACCGCGCGTGGGCGCAGCGGCTGATGCTGCGCGCCCGGGTGTTCGGGGTGGCGGCCGAGGGCGTCACGTTCGTCGAGCTGCTGGAAGCGGCGGACAGCCCGTGACCGGTTCCTGGGTGGGCTCGCGGCTGGGCGTGCGCCTCGTCGACGGCGCGCGGCCGGCCGGTGCCGGGCTCTCGTCCCTCGTGGGGCTGGCCGTACGCCGCAATCCGAAGCGCGCGCATCTGCTGGTGTCCGCGGTGCTGGGCAAGCACGTGCCGACCGACCCGCGCCTCGTGTACGGGTCCGGGCTGCTGCTGGGTGAGCTCGTGCGCGCGCGCCTGCGGGGCGACGAGCCGTCCCGTCCCGGTTCGCTGCTCTCGGACGGCCTGCGCGGTGAGCCGAACGCCGCTGCCGCGCTACGAGACCTCATGCGGGTCCCACAAGCCCCGGTAGACGCGGTCGTCCTGGGCTATGCCGAGACCGCGACGGCCTTGGGGCATTCAGTGGCGGACGCTCTGGGCGGGGCCTACTACCTGCACTCCACGCGGCGTCCCGTCGAGGGGTTCACCCCCTACGGCGGGTTCGAGGAAGAGCACAGCCACGCCACGAGCCACCTGCTGCTGCCCGCAGGCACCGAGCCGCTCGATCGCGACGTACCGGTGGTGCTGGTGGACGACGAGCTCTCCACAGGCCGGACGGTGCTGAACACCATCGAGGCCCTGCATGCCGTTCGTCCCAGGAGCCGCTACGTGCTGGCCGCCCTGGTCGACCTGCGGAACCCTGCCGATCGGGCCCGCATGGACGATCTCGCCGTCCGCCTGGGGGTCCGCATAGACGCGGTGGCGCTGGCCGGGGGCCGGGTCGAGCTTCCGGAGGGCATCCTTGAGGCGGGGAAAGCGCTCGTAGAGGGGATCTCGTCCCCGCCGACCATGCCCCAGGGCGAGTCGGGCTTCGATGTCGCTCGTGTCGAGTTGGATTGGCCGACCGGAGTGCCGGAGGGCGGGCGCCACGGGTTCCTGCCCGAGCACCGCACGCGGCTGGAGAAGGAACTGGCCCGGATGGGCGACGTCCTAGCGGCGGGCCTCGGGGCTGATGCCTCCCGCGTCCTCGTCCTGGGCTTCGAGGAGCTGATGTACGCGCCGCTGCGCCTCGCGGAGGCGCTCGCCGATGCCCGGCCGGACGCGGACGTCCGCTACTCCACGACGACGCGTTCCCCAGTGCTGGCGGTGGACGACCCCGGCTACGCGATCAGGACCCGCCTCGTGTTCCCCTCCCATGACGACCCTGCCGACGGGCCGGGGGAGCGGTACGCCTACAACGTCGCCCCTGGGGCGGGCCAACGCCGCTTCGACAGGATCGTCTTCGTGGTGGACGACACAGGCGACACCCCGGCGCTAGCCGAGGGCCTCCTGGAACGGCTGCGCGCGCTCGCCCCCGTGACGGTCGCCACCGTCCCGTCCTACAGGAGGGCATCGTGAAGCCGCTGTACGGGCCTGACTTCGGCAGCTACCCGGCCGAGGACGTCGCCTGGCTGCTCAAGGACCTCTCCCAGGCGCGGCTGGAGGCGCCCACGGAGGAGCGCGAGGCGGCGATCCAGTCGGGACGGGCGCACTACGCCGAGTCGCTCCCGGTCGAGTACCAGCCGGGCCCGGAGTACCGGAAGCTCTTCCACGAGGCCCTGGCGGCGTCCGCCGAACGGCTCGCGTACGCGACCGGGCTGGTCACCGAGATGATCCTCGCCGAGCGCGGCCCGGACGCCGTCCTGGTGTCGCTGGCGCGGGCCGGGACGCCGGTCGGCGTCCTGATGCGCCGCTGGGCGCGGTACGCGCACGGCCTCGACGTCCCGCACTACGCGGTCAGCATCGTCCGCGGCCGGGGCATCGACACGGTCGCGCTGCGGTACCTCGCCGAGCACCACGACCCGGCGTCCGTCATGTTCGTGGACGGCTGGACGGGCAAGGGCGCCATCACGAAGGAGCTGACCGCCGCGCTGGCGGCCCACCCGTTCCCGTCCGACCTCGCCGTGCTGGCCGACCCGGGACGGTGCACCTCCCTGTACGGCACCCGCGACGACTTCCTGATCCCGTCCGCCTGCCTCAACTCCACCGTGTCGGGCCTTGTGAGCAGGACGGTCCTGAACGACTCCCTCATCGGGCCCGGCGACTTCCACGGGGCGAAGTTCTACGCCGAGCTCGCCCCTGACGACGTGTCGGCGGTCTTCCTCGCAGAGGTCTGCGAGCGGTTCGGTCAGGTGGCCGAACGCGTCGCCGAGGACCTGCCGGGGTTCCGCGCGGCCGACCGCGCCCCCGACTGGTCGGGATGGGATGCCGTGCGGCGCTGCGCCGACGCGGAGGGCATCGACGACCTGAACCTCGTCAAGCCGGGGATCGGCGAGACCACCCGGGTGCTGCTCCGGCGCGTCCCGTGGAAGGTGCTCGTGCGCGCCGACGCCGGGCCGGATGTGGCCCACATCAGGCTGCTCGCCCGCGAGCGGGGCGTGCCCGTCCACGAGGTCGAGCCAGGCAGGTTCCCCTACGCGTGCATGGGGTTCATCCATCCCCGGTTCGGCAAGGGGGCCGCGCAGTGACCGTCCTGGTGTGCTCCGACCTGGACCGCACGCTCATCTACTCGACAGCGGCCTTCGCCTTGGACGGCCCAGACGAGACCATGCCGCGCCTACTGTGCGTGGAGTTCTACCAAGGCGCGCCCCTGTCGTACATGACCGAGGCCTCCGCGCGCGCACTTGAAGCCCTCGCGAGGGCGTCCGCGTTCGTCCCGACGACCACGCGCACCCCCGAGCAGTACCGGCGCGTCCACCTCCTGGAGAAGCCGCCTCCGTACGCCATCTGCGCGAACGGGGGGCACATCCTCGTGGACGGTGAAGACGACCCGGACTGGGCGGCGGCCGTCCGGGAACGGGTCGCCGAAGGGTGCGCACCCCTCGCCGACGTCCAGCACCACCTCGCCGGCAGCGGCGGCGAGTTCGTCCTCAAGCGGCGCACCGCGTCCGACCTGTTCGCCTACACCGTCGTGGACCGGGCCGCCCTGCCGCCCGGCTGGGTCGAGGACCTCACCGGATGGTGCGCCGAACGCGGCTGGCGGACGTCCCTCCAGGGCCGCAAGGTCTACTGCCTGCCGGCGGGCCTGACCAAGGCCGCCGCCGCGCGGGAGGTCGCCCGCCGCGCCGGCGCGTCCACGATGATCGCCGCCGGGGACGCGCTGCTGGACGCCGAGCTGCTGGAGGCCGCCGACCTGTCGATCCGCCCCGCCCACGGGGAGCTGCACGACACCGGCTGGACGGCCGCCGCCACCGCCGTCACCGCCGCGCGGGGCATCGCCGCCGGCGAGGAGATCGCGCTGTGGCTCCTGGACCGCGCGGCGGCGCCGCAAATATTCACGGGACGTGCCCGCGGCCGGTAGACAACCGCCACCGCCGCGGGGGTCGCCGTGACCGCCATCTGAGGCGACAATCAAGATGCACCCTTCTCGCGCGCAGGGGAGGCCACCTGGACCACATGACCTCCCGTCTCACCGGCGACGAGACCGCGCTGTGGAAGGCCGCGGCCCGGGTCCTCGACGCGAACTGGACGGGGACCGCCACCGCCGCCTCGCCCGGCCTCTACCCGCACCAGTGGAGCTGGGACTCGGCCTTCATCAGCATGGGCCTCGCCCGCCACCGCCACGACCGGGCCGAGGCCGAGCTGCTCTCCCTGTTCCGCGGCCAGTGGGCGGACGGGATGGTCCCCCACATCGTGTTCAACACGCGCCTCGACCGGCGCGCCTTCTTCCCCGGGCCCGAGCTGTGGCGCAGCGACCGCCAGCCGGGCGCCCCGCGCGGAGTGCACACCTCCGGACTCACCCAGCCGCCGCTGCACGCCCTCAGCGCCCTCCGCCTCCACGAGTGCGCCGCCGACAGGGAGAGCAGCAGGGCGTTCCTGGCGCGCCTGTACCCGATGCTGACCGCCCAGCACGGCTACCTCTCCGACTGCCGCGACCTCGGCTCCAGCGGCCTCGTCGCCATCTGCCACCCGTGGGAGTCGGGCCTCGACAACAGCCCCGCCTGGGACCGCCCCCTCGGCGCGCTCCCGCTCCCGCCGTCGTCCTACGCGCCCGGCCTGCGCCCGCACACCCTGCCGACCGGCGAGGACTACGACCGCTACGTCCGGCTCGTCGCGCTCATGCGGGACGAGGGCTACCGGCCCGGCTACCTCCGCGACGCGCACCCCTTCGCCGTCGAGGACCCGCTCGTCAACGCCGTCTACCTCGCCTCCACGCACGCCCTGGCCGCCATCGCCGAGATCATCGGCGCCGACCCCGTCCCGCACCGCGAACGCGCCCAGCGCGTCCACCGCGCCGTCCTCGACCGGCTCTGGGACGCCGACACCGGCTGCTTCCGCGCCCGCGACCTGCGCGACGACCGGCTCCTCCCCGTCGTCACCGCCGGCTCGTTCGGTCCGCTCCTCGACCCCGACCTCCCGGAGCCGGTCGTCCGGAGCCTCGTCGACCTGTTGCTGTCGGCGCGCTTCGCCGGAGCCGCCGGCTACCCCGTCCCGACCTGCGACATCCAGGCGCCCGCGTTCGACCGCGCCGGCTACTGGCGCGGACCCACCTGGATCAGCACCAACTGGCTCGTCTGGTACGGCGCCCTCGGCCACGGCCTGCCCGTCGTCGCCGACCTGCTCTACGGCTCCACCATGCGGCTCGTCCGCCAGTCCGGCTTCCGCGAGTTCTTCGACCCCTTCGACGGGACCGGGCGCGGCAGCCACGACTACGCCTGGTCGGCGGCGCTGGTCCTGGACCTCCTCGGGGCCCGCCGCGCCTCCAAGGCCGCCTGATCGCCTACCGTGGGGGCATGCGCCTACACCGGGGCCCGCTGCCCGCCGAGGTCCGCGACGCTCTCGCGCTGGAACGCGGCGAGCGCGTTCTCGCGGCGGCCCCCACCCGCGGCGGGTCCTACGTCACCGCCACCGTCCTCGCCCTGCACGTGCCGGCCCCGTCCGGCGGCTTCACCCGCGTCCCCTGGGAGCGCGTGGACCAGGCCACCTGGAAGGACGGCTGGCTCCACGTGAAGGAGACCTCCGGCGGGGCCGAGCACCACGTCCGGCTCACCGACCCCGGCTCGGTACCCGAGACCGTCCGGGAGCGGGTCACCGCCACCATCGCCGTCACCCACCAGGCGATGCTGCCCGGGGGCGGGAAAGTGCGCATCGCCGGCCGGCGCCCCGCGGCCGGCGGCGATGTGCGGTGGACGTTCGTCTTCGATGCGGGGCTCGACCCGTCCGACCCGGGCCTGCGGGCCCAGGCCGAACAGGTCCTCGAAGAGCTGCGCCGTCAGACCGGCCTCTAGCCGGGGTACGGCTGCTCCTCCTTGCGGCCGCCCGTGACCTGCTCGGGCACCCGGTCCTTCAGGTGGCCCGCCTTGTCGCGCGCGGCCCCGGCGAACGTCTCGCCCTTCGTGCGCAGCTTCCCGGCGGCCTCCTGCACGTTCGGGTTCTCCGAGACCTGCTTGGACAGCTGCTTGAGCTGCTCGTACCGCTCGCGCCCGGCCTTCGTCCCGAAGACGTAGCCGATCGCGGCGCCTGTGATGAACATCGTGCGAGCCTTCATGTCCAACTCCTACTGACGGCGGAATCGTGACACCCCCTATACCCGCCATCGCGGCCTCAATCCCCGCGCGTGCGCGAACAGCCCCGGACATGCGCTAACCTAGACCCGCCGCCAGGGGCCACGGCCCTCACGGACGCACGGTCCCGCGTAGCTCAATCGGCAGAGCAGCCGGCTGTTAACCGGCAGGTTATTGGTTCGAGTCCAATCGCGGGAGCTTCCTTACCTCAGCGATACCCCAGCTCAGGCCCGCTTCCCGTGTGAGAAGCGGGCCCGACTCGTCTAATGAGTACCGAGCCGAGTATCAGACGCCTATTGGGCTGTGGCCCACCAGCAGTGCGATCTTGTCGAGCATCATCCCGCCGTCCGACAGCAGGCAGACGAAGCTGTGCCGCAGCTCACGGGGCGTCCAGGCGTCCGGGTCCATCCCCGTCGGCGCGATGACCTCCCAGCGGAACGCTCGCTGAACGGTCATCCCCCCCGCACGCCGCCGGTCTCACCGGGGAACAGCAGCGCTTCCGGGGCAAGTGGCTGAGAGAGAGTTGCCCAGAGGTCCTTCCCGCACGGTCATATGCCACGGCAGGCGCGAAGAACAGCAGAGGTCACGGGGCCGCACGAAGACGGAGATCGGTCACGGGGCCGAGCTGACCACGCCCGTTCCGCTGGCCGGTTCCCGACTTGCGCGGGGACTCCGCGCGGGGCCTCACGACGGGCCGGTGCGGGCAGGGAGCAGCGCCAGCCCGTCCGCCGGTCCAGGTTACGAGGCCCCCGCAAGTCCGGAACCATCCAGCTTCCGTAACGTCATGGTCCGGCAGGGACCGTTACGCCCGCCCAGCGGCTGCTCAATGAGATCTGGGAAACAAAGACCGGCCCCCGCGCACACGCGCGAGGGCCGGCCGATCAATCAAAAAACTCAATCGTCAATCAGTCGCACTTGGGGCACACCCAAATGGTGTTGCCGTTGTCGTCCTTCTTGCCGATCAAGCGTCCGCCGCAATTGCTGCACGTCATATGAATCTCTCCTTTATAGGCAACATTGTGATGCATTGGCAGTCCTTGGCCGCCAACAATGCGAGTTAAGCAGTCGGAGGCTTCAGATCTGCTTCATTTTTGCTTCGTCGCTGGTCACAGCTTGACCGACCTTGTTGGGTACTCCGGTGTCAACGACCTCATGACGGTCGATCGATCGGTGATGAACGAGACGTCACGCCTGAGTGCCGGCCCAGGGGGACGACCCCGGGCCCCCGGCGGGCGGATCTGTCATGCTCGAATCATGCTCGAACGGCATGAAAGTGAACGGGATCTCTGGGCGCGGCGACGGCGAGTTCACCGAACTCGCGCGCCTGGAAGCCCCCGCCGATGGGCTGTGGCGAAGGAACATCACGTTCCTGCTGGAGGCTACCGAAGCCTTGGACTTCCCGAAGATGGCCTGGACCGACATGGCCGCGATCTTCGGAGCATCGATCGCTGCGGCGCTGGTGGAACTCGCGTTCGGACCGCGTAACGAACTGCCTACCCTGGCGTCCGTCGTCCTGCGCAAGCAAGACGAGGTGTCCGAGGTGTGGCGGCTCGTGGTCACCATGCCCTTTCGCCTTTCCGAGGAGAAACTGAGCCGCGCCGTCCCCGGTGAGGAGCAGTCGGTCGCCACGACAATGGTGGAGATCGTCAACATGCTCAGCAGGGGCAGGTGGGGTTACCGCATCGCCGATGAAGAGTCGGTGATCTGGGCCGAACCGTGGTGTACCTGACCAGGTCGCGCCCGCATGACCGCTGCCTTCGCGGCGGTCATGCCACCTGAAGCCCCCCGGCCGCGGCCGGGGGGCTTCATGCTGAGCTTTGTGGCAGGCCCAGAGCACCCCTGGGAGGCGGCCGGGCGGAAGCGCGCTACTCGCGTCCTGCCTGCCGCATTCGGCAGGCAGGGCGGCGTGCTCCAGGCGGCATACCCATGCCGGTCAGCGTGGCCGGGGGATGTATTTTCGTTTGTCGCCGTTCGGGCGGGGGACCAGACTCGCTCTCGTGATGGACGTGCGCGGTGGGGTCCGTACGGGCGGGCGGGGGACGGTGACGTTGTGGCGTCCTGTCGGTCCCGCGGAACTGTCGTTGCTGCGTGCGTCGGGGTGGCGGGCCTGGCCGCCCCGGCTGCCGGATCAGCCGATCTTCTATCCGGTGCTGAACGAGGCCTACGCGGTGAAGATCGCTCGGGATTGGAACGTCCCGGCGTCGGGCGCCGGTTTCGTGACGCGGTTCGAGCTGGACGCGGGCTTCGCGCGCCGCTACCCCGTCCGGCAGGCCGGCGGGCGGAGCATCCTGGAGCTGTGGGTGCCGGCGGAGGAACTGGAGGAGTTCAACGCGCATCTCGCCGGGCCGATCCGTGTCGTCCGCGAGTTCCACCCCGGCTACGTCGGGCTGGCGATACAGGTCATGGAGGCGGCCGCGGGCCGGCGGCCCCCGGACGAGGTCACGGCGATGTTGGCGGTCGCGTCCGCGGCGACGTGGATCGGACTCGACCGGGCGCTGCGCTCTCCTGAGGTGGAGTACGGCGAGAGCGCTGCCATGGCGAAAGTCGGGCTGGTGGAGGACGAGCGGCTTTCGCGGCTCGTGGCGGCCTGCTCCCCGGACGGCCGCCGCCGGCAGTCGGCGGTCGCGGACCCGGTGATGCGCGCCGATGAGGTGCTGCTGCCCGCTCTGGTGCTGCGGACCGCCGACTGGGTGCCGCAGGTGCGCGAGCCTGCGCGCCGGTCGCTGGCCGTGGCGTTGCAGTCGGCGGGTGCCGCGGCGTTGTCGGCGGCGGCCGGTGCGGCGGTGGCGATCGCGTCGTGGGAACGCGGCGGACCTGCTCTGGAGGCCGTCGCCGGGGCGCTGCGCGCGGCGCCGGACGAGGTGCTGGCGTCAGTTCGAGGGCACCGGGACGCGGGGGTGCGGCGGCTGGCGTACCGATCGTGGTTGGCGTCGGGCCGCACCCGGTACGAGGAGGTCCTGCGCGCTGCTTTGGGTGAGCGGGATGTGGTCTGCCAGATGCAGTGTGCGGAGTGGCTGGTGTCCGATGCCCTCCGGCACCGGCGTGCCGACGTACTGGAGAAGCTGCTGAGCCGAGGCAGCGCGAGGTCCGGTGTCGAGGCGCTCACCGCACTGGTGGAACTCGGCCGTCCCGAAGCGGGTGTGGCTCACCTGGCGGATCGGTCGGCGATGATGCGCGCCACCGCGCAATGGGCCGCGCGTCGCGCCGGTCGCGTTCCCGCCGCGATCTACCGCGACGCCCTGGCTTCGGAGCGGGCGCCCGGCCGGGTCCGCGCGCTGGTCGCCGGGCTCGGGGAGTGCGGCACGCGCCAGGATGCGGATGTGCTCCTGCCCTTCCTGGAGGACGCGAGTCCCCGGGTGCGGGCCGAAGCGGTGCGGGCCGTGCGCCGCCTGGGCGGCCCCTCCGCTCCGATCGTCGGCATGCTCGCCGATCCCGCCCCGGTGGTCGTCCGAGCGGTCAAGCGGGCACTGCGGGGCGAGCCCGATGCGGTGCCCGCCTCCCGCCTGTGGGATCTGCTGGCCGCCGACTCGCCGCCGCACGTCCGCCTGGGGGCTTACGAGCAACTGCGCGGCATGGACACCTGGACCCGCGTCCAAGTCGACCTCCACCTCCTGGCCGCCCGGGACGCGGAACTCGGCGGTCGCGCGCGTACCGACCTGATCGAGTGGTCACGCCGCGGGGCCGCCACCGCGTACCGCATGCCGTCCGAGGAGACGGCGCTGCGCCTCGGACAGCTGATCGACATGGCCGAGACGGTGCTCGGTGCCGAGCAGGCCGGCCGGCTGCGCTGGCTCCTCGGCATCGGCTGACGTTCCCGCGTCACCGACCCGGGGCTTGCACGGTGCTTTCAATGATCTGATATGCCGGGGCCCGGTACGGCTGAACGGCAGTCGGGGGCTAATTCGAAGCGGTGGCCTGGTGAAACGGGGGCGGTGTTTCCACGGTGACGCCCATTCGGGCCTGCGGATCTTATGGCCGAATGCGGACGTCGTCCCTCAGTGCGGTTGGAGTTTCCGCGAGTAGCGTGTGTGGCAGGCTACTGAGAGTCCCTGAGTGGAGTGGCTTGCGGAGTGCGGATGAATATGGGGAGCAAAGAAGATCAAGAAATGCGGCGGAAGATCCTCGCGGAACTCCAGGAGGAACTTCGGCGTAAGCCGCTGACGATCGGCGTGGTCGGTGTTTCCGGGGTCGGGAAATCCACTCTGGTGAACACCATGTGCAAAACCGATCTGCCGACGAGCCCCACGGTGGCCTGTACGAGGGAATTCGAGAGCCAGGACGTCAGCATCACCGTGCGGGGCGGGGTCGTCGAGGGGTACCGGGCGAAGCTGAGGGTGGTCGACGCGCCGGGGCTGGGGGAGAGCGTCGAGCAGGACCCCGGTTACCTGGAGATGTACCGGCGCGAGCTTCCGAAGTGCGATGTCGTGCTCTGGCTCAGTGCCGCGAGGAACCGGGCGATCGCCCTGGAGCAGCAGTACCTCGCGGAGCTCGTCGGTGTGAACGACCGGATCGTCTTCGGTCTCAGCCAGGTCGACCTGGTCGATCCCCTCGACTGGAACACCGAGGTGAACCTTCCCTCCGGCGAGCAACGCAAGAACATTCAGGAGATCTGCCGGGACAGGTCAGAAAGATTCTCGGCGACGATCGGATCGACGGTGGAGTTCGTGCCCGTCTCCGCCGGCAGGAGATACAACCTCCAGCCCCTCTTCTCGGCTCTCCTGGAAAGGGCCCCCGACGAGCGCGCCTGGATATTCTCGGGCGTCAAGGCGTTCACCGCGGGGGACTGGGTCCCGGAGAAGTATCGGGGAAAGGTCATGAGGGGCTCGGGCGGGGCTGGGAGTTCCAGTAAGTGGGCGTCGCTGCTGAAGCTCTTCCAAGGAAAGTGGTGAGACGCCGCTTCGGCAGTCTTTCTTTGACGGGGTGGTTGCGGAGGCTCCACGGTGGAGATCCGCCGCCGACGGAGTTATAAGGGGTGAAAATGGCGGGCTCCGAAGAGAACATGATCCGCAAGGAGCTGGATCGCTACAGCGCGAGCGAGCAGAGGGAGATCGCGCGCACGCGGTCCTCGCTCGAGGACTGGGCCAGGAGACTCAAGGTCGTCAAGGACATCGCGATGTCGGTGGCGGACATCGTGAAACTGGCCAAAGAGTTGCTGGACTGGTGGAACGACCGGAGGTGACGGGGCACTTCACCGCCGCCTCCTGACGCGAGCCGGTCAGCGCAAGGAGGCGGCGAACTCCATCAGGCGGGCTGGGTCGCCGTAGGGGCTGATCAATAGGTCCGTGGCGCCGGCGTCGGCGAAGCGGCGCAGGTGGCGGGCGACCGTTTCCTCGTCTCCCGCGATGACCGTCTCGTGGACGCCGGACAGGCCCTGGCGGTCGAGGACCGCGCGGTAGGCGGGGAAGTCCGACGCCGGGCCGAAGAGGCCGGCCAGTTCGCGGCGGACGCCGTCCGGGTCGCGGGTGAGGGCGACCACCGCGCCCGCCAGCACGCGCGGCGCGGGGCGTCCCGCCGCCTCGGCGGCCTTGGTGATCGACGGGACGATGTGGTCGGCGATCGCGTCGGCGCCCACCCAGGTCGTCACGGTGCCGTCGGCGAGTTCCCCGGCGATCCGCAGCATCGCCGGGCCCAGCGCCGACACGAGCACGGGGGGTGGGGTCGTGCCGGGCGCGTCCACGGCTCCTACCGCGGTCAGCGTCTCGCCGCGGTAGTCGACGTCCTCACCGCGCAGCAGTGGACGCAGGGCGGACAGGTATTCGCGGACGTGCCGCGCCGGGCGCTCGTAGGCGATGCCGTGCGAACCCTCGATGACCTGCGGGTGACTCGGCCCGACGCCCAGGGTGAAGCGGCCGCCCGTCATCGCCTGCGCGGTGAGCGCCTGGCTCGCCAGCGCGAGGGGGTGGCGCGGGTAGGTCGGGACGATCGCGGTGCCCACCTCGATGCCGGGGACCTCGCGTCCGGCGACCGCCGCGGTCATGAGGGCGTCCCACGACGCCGTGTGCCCGAAGAAGACGCTGTCGAGGCCGGTGTCGCGGGCGAGGCGGACCTGGGCGACGAGATCGTCCAGGGGCGCCGCTCCGGCGATGGCGAACAGTCCGATGCGCATGAGCCGCTCCAAAGGTGAATCGGATCTTCCGGTTCTGGTTGTGCAGGATAACCTGAATCTCTTGTTCCGGTTACCGCTGGAGGAGGACGATGCGGGCCGACGCGAAGCGCAACCGCGAGCGGATCGTCAGCTGCGCCCTCGAACTGTTCGTGGAGCGGGGGCCCGGCGCCGGCATGGAGGAGATCGCGCGGGCCGCCGGCCTAGGCGTGGGCACTCTGTACCGGCACTTCCCGGACCGGAGAGCGCTTGTCGAGGAGATCGCGCGCACCGCCCTCCAGAGCCTCGGTTCGGAGATACGCCTGCTCCGCGAGCAGAGGCTTCCGCGCTGGGACGTGCTGGCCGAGGTGGTCGCCTTCTGCGCGGGCCAGCCCTTGGCCCTCGTGAAGTCCGTCGCCGAAGAGGACGAGATCCCCAAGGAGCGGCTCGCCCTGCAAGGCGAAGTCGACGGACTCCTCCTGGAGCTCGTCCGAGAGGTGCAGAAAGAGGGCACGATGCGCGACGACATCAGCCCGTCCGAGGCCGTCGAGATCCTCAGCACCGCCGTCTGCCGACCAGGCGCCCAGGCAGGCGACGCCGTCACCCGCGTGATGCTGGACGGCCTCAGATCCAAGAACTCGAAGTCGTGAGGTGGCCGGGGGCTGAGGCGGACTGCGGGGACTCTTCAAGCAGTCGAACGGCGCGTTCCACGGCCGCGGGATCGGCGGCGCGAATGAGGTCGCACAGCCCCTCGACGGTGCTGGACGAGATCAGGACTCGCCCGGACGCCCTCCACACCCCCTCGCGGTCCACCGTGATCGACCACCCGGGGAAGAGGTGTTGAAGCAGCAGCAACGTGACGCTCATTGTCTCCTCGCAAGCAGAGGCCCCGTTCCTGTCGCACCGGGGCCCGTGCGGTTCAGGTGGCGGGCAGCTTCGCCCAGACGACCTTTCCGCCCTCAACCAGAGGGCGGACGCCCCAGCAGTTGTCGACGTACTCGGCGACCAGTTGCAGACCCCGGCCCGAGATGGCGGTGGCATTCTGCGGACGGACGGCGGGGCGCCCCTCGCCTGCGTCCCACACTTCGATCACGAGATGCCCGTCCTGTGCGTCACGGGGGAGGCGGACGACGATCGGCCCCTCCCCGTGCCGGTAGGCATTGGTGACGAGCTCGCAGACGATCAGTCGGCCCAGATGGTCGTCGGTGATCCCCCAGTCGGCGAAGCACTTGGCGAGGAACTCTCGTGCGAGGCGGGGCGCGGTGGCGGTGGGGTCCAGGACGAGTATCGGGTTCTCGGGCGATGGCGCTGTCGCAGTCATCAGTACGACCTTCTGAAACGTCTCCGATTGGTACGGCACATTCAGCCACTAGGGCTGTACGGTGCGTAACAAAGCAGAAGAGTCCTGGCCACAAGTCGCAGGTGCGAGCCCCTCTTGGTTGTGTCCGGTTGAGTCGCGCTTGTGTGGCATGCACCCCCCGGGAGCCCAGATGGCGACACGCCGCAGACGAAGCACGACGAGTCCGACGCTGGTGGCGTTCGGGCGGCGCTTCAGGCGCTTCCGAGAAGCCAAGGAGTGGACCCAGGAGAGTGTTGCTTCGCGAGCGCACGGAGGGGCGGGGGTGAAGCCCCAGTACATCGGAGCCATCGAGAACGGCCGGGCCAGGTGCACCGAGAAGTTCGCCGCCGAGATGGACGAACTGCTGGGGGCTCGCGGCGAGTTGATCAGCCTGTGGCACGACCTCGCCATGGACTCTGTGTTTCCCGCATGGTTCGACTGGGTGGCTGTCGAAGGCGACGCGATCGTCCTCTCGTCCTACAGCCTGTCCGTGGTCCATGGGCTGCTTCAGGTGCCCTCCTACGCAGAAGCGATCCTTCATGGGGATAAGGACGCGGTGACGGCTCGCATGTCCCGGCAGGCGATCTTCACTCGCTCCGACCCGCCCCCACCGGACGCCTCGTTCCTACTGGATGCGCAGACGCTTGTTCGCCCGGTGGGGAACCCGGACGTCATGATCGAGCAGCTCGACCACCTTGCCGCGAGGATTGAGGAAGGGATGCAGATCCAGATCATCTCGTCCGATGGGACGCATCTGGGGAACACCCACTCGTTCACCATCGCGACGCTGGAGGACATGCAGCAGGTCGCTTACGTCGAGACGGTGGCGCGTGGATTCACGATGGCAGAACCAGCTGACCTTGTAGCCTTCGGAAGGGCGCTGCGGCAGGTTCAGGGGCTGGCGCTCCCCGTGGCGCAATCTCTGGACGAGATCCGCAGGAAGGCGCAGACGTGGAAGCAGGCAAGATCGTCATCTGGCGGAAGTCGAGCCGTTCGACCTCTACCGGAGGCGAGTGCGTAGAAGTGGCCGACCTCGGCGAGGGCATCGGTCTCCGAGACTCGAAGGACCCCGTTGGGGGGCACCTCGTCGTCACCCCCGAGAGCTTCGGGGCGCTGATCGCTGAGTTGAAGCGCTGACGTCCCCTCGCTCGGTGTTGGAGCGCCTGGCCCGTGTGCGGGTCGGGCGCTCTTTGTGTGTCGGTGCTGTTGGGCGCTTCGCGGCCTTCTCATACGGCTGGATGGTCGTTTCGGGGGTGATGATCGGGTAGATGGGGAGCGACGTGCCTTGCGGAGGGGGGCTGCGGCGGCATGCTCGCGCTGGTTCTGGCCTATGCCGTCGTCGCGGTCGTGGTGCCCTGGGCGCTCGGGCGGCATCGGCGTGTGATGGCGTGCGCCGCCGCGGTGCTCCCGGCGGCCACCGCCGGGTGGGCCGCCGCGCGGGTCGGGCGGGGAGAGCTCACGGCGACGCTGGACTGGGCGCCGGATCTGGGGCTGGTGTTCGACTTCCGGCTGGACGCCCTCTCCATCGTCATGCTGCTGCTGATCGGCGGGGTCGGGGCCCTCGTCCTCTGCTACGCGGGGTGGTACTTCGAGCGGTCCGAGAGGCTGATGATCGGGACGCTCGTCGCGTTCGCGGGGGCGATGACGGGGCTGGTGCTGTCGGACAACCTGCTGGTCCTGTACGTGTTCTGGGAGCTGACCACGCTCAGCTCGTTCGTGCTCATCGGCGCGCCGCGGCCGGAGCGGGCGGAGGACCGGCGGGCCGCCGCGCAGGCGCTGCTCACGACCACCGCGTTCGGGCTCGTCATGCTCGCCGGGTTCGTGCTGCTCGGGCAGACCGCCGGGACGTACCGGATATCGGAGATGGTGGCCGATCCGCCGGGCGGCGGCCTGGCGACCGCGGGGGTGGTGCTGGTCCTGCTCGGCGCGTTCGCCAAGTCGGCGCAGGTGCCGCTGCACGCGTGGCTCCCCGCCGCGATGGTGGCGCCCACCCCGGTCAGCGCCTACCTGCACGCCGCGGCGATGGTGAAGGCAGGCGTCTACCTGGTCGCGCGCCTGGCGCCCGCCTTCGCCGACGCCGGGGTGTGGCGCCCGCTGGTGGTGAGCGTGGGGCTGCTGACCCTGCTGACGGGCGGCGTCCTCGCGCTGCGGCAGCATGATCTGAAACGGCTGCTCGCCTACGGGACGGTGAGCCAGCTGGGCTTCCTCATGGTCCTGCTGGGGGACGGTACGCGGATCGCGGCGCTCGCGGGCACCGCGCTGCTTCTGGCGCATGGCCTGTTCAAGGCGCCGCTGTTCCTGACGGTCGGCGCGCTGGAGCACGAGACGGGCACGCGGCGCGCCGACCGGCTCTCGGGGGCGTGGGGACGGCTGCCGGTGCTGGCGGTCGCGGCGACGGCGGCCACGGCCTCCATGATCGGGTTGCCGCCCTTCCTGGGGTTCGTGGCGAAAGAGGCCGCCATGGAGGCCTTCGCGCATGGCGGTTGGGACGCGGTCGTCCTTGCCGGGGTGGTGGCCGGGTCAGCGCTGACCGTGGCTTACGGTGTGCGGTTCCTGTTCGGTGCCTTCGGTGGGCGGGCGGACCTGTCGCCCAGGGAGCGCTGGGGGCTGGTGGGGCCCGTCGTGGTCCTGGCCGTGGCCGGGTTCGTCCTGGGGTTCGTCCCCGGGGTGATGCAGAAGCTCGTCGGGCCGTACGCGGACACGCTGCCGGGCGACGGCGAGTACAAGCTCGCCCTGTGGCACGGGATCGCACTGCCGATCGCCCTGTCCATGCTCGCGCTCGTGCTGGGCGCCGTGGTGTTCTTCCTGTTCGGCCGGACGTTCCCCGTCAGGCGGGCGCGGTGGCGGATCCTGGACGCGCAGCGCGGCTACGACGCCGCGGTGGAGGGGATCCTCGCCGGGGCGCACGCGCTCACCGTGCGCGTGCAGATCGGCTCGCTGCCCGTCTACCTCGGTGCGATCGGGGCCATGGTGCTGGTCGTGCCCGGCTCGGCGCTGGTTGCGGGCCTGGCCCGGGGCACGTGGCCGGGCATCCCGGTCGACCGGCTCCGCGCCTGGGACGATCCCGCGCAGGTCGTCCTCGCGATCGTCGTGATCGTCTGCGCGCTCGCGGCGCTGCGGGCCCGCCGCAGGCTGACGGCGGCGCTGCTGCTGGCGGGGACGGGCTACGCGGTCGGCGGGCTGTTCGTGGCGCAGGGCGGGCTCGACCTCGCGCTGACGCTCTTCGTCGTGGAGACGCTGTCGCTGATCATGCTGGTGCTGGTGCTGCGGCGGCTGCCCGTCCGCTACCCGCCGCGGCGCCGCACGGGTCCGGCCAGGGCGGCGGCGGGACTGATCAGCGTGTGCCTGGGCGGATTCGTCGGGCTGTTCCTCGTGGTGGCGGCGTTCAGCCGGAACACCCCGCCGACCGGGGCCGGATACGCCCGGCTCGCGGCCGAGGAGGGGGCCGAGAACATCGTGAACGCGATCCTGGTCGAGATGCGGGCGCTGGACACCCTCGGCGAGATCGCGGTGCTGGGCGTCGCGGCGATGGGCGTCGTCGGCCTGGTGACCAGCGGGCGGCGGCTGCCGAGCGCGTCCGGCGGCGAGCGCGGGCCCGAGGAGGCGAAGAGCCGCTGGCTGGCGGCGCCGGGGCGGCCCCCGCTGGGCGGTTCCTCGGTGGTCCTGGAGGCGGCGGCGCGGCTGATCGGCCCGACGACGCTGGTGTTCTCCCTCTACCTGCTCGCCGCGGGCCACGACCACCCGGGGGGCGGGTTCGTGGGCGGGCTCGTGGCGGGCATGGCGTTCGTCCTGCGCTACCTGCCGGGCGGACGGCGGGAGCTGGCGAGCGCCCTTCCGGTGCGGCCGAGCGTGCTGATCGGCGGCGGGCTGGGACTGGCGGTCGCCACGGGCGCGGCCGGCTGGGCGGCCGGCGGGTTCCCGCACGGGGAGTTCCTCGAGGGCGAGGTCTGGCGCGCGTCACCGCCGGTCCTCGGTGAGGTGAAGGTGCCCACCAGCCTGTTCTTCGACATCGGCGTCTACCTGCTGGTGCTCGGACTGGTCCTGACGATCCTCACCACGCTCGGCGCGAGCCTGGAGGAGGAAGACGAAGGCGAAGAGGAGGAGACGGCATGACCGGGCCCGCGCTCGTCCTCGTGCTGGCGGTCGCCGTGCTGTTCGCGGCCGGATTCGACCTGCTGATGCAGCGGTCCCTCATCCGCGTCGTGGTCGGCTTCATGCTGCTCGGGCACGGCGCCAACCTCGTCCTGCTGCTGGCGGGCGGCGCCGCCGGGGCGCCGCCGCTGCTCGGCGGGAGAGCCGAGCGCGCGATGGCCGACCCGCTGCCGCAGGCCATGGCGCTCACCGCCATCGTGATCACGTTCGGCGTCACCGCGTTCCTGCTGGCGCTCGCCTACCGGAGCCGGCGGCTGCTCGGCGAGGACGAGGTGCAGGACGACGTCGAGGACCGCCGGATCTGCGCCGAGCGCCGCCGCGCGTCATGGGACGCCCCGCCCGAAGCGCACGACCCCCTGGAGGAGGACGAGAGCGGATGAACGTCCTGCTCCCCCTGCCGTTCGCGCTGCCGCTGCTGGGCGCGGCCCTCGCGATGGCCAGCCGCCGGCGCCGGTCCTGGCTGCGGATCCTCGCGCCGCTCGTCGGGGCGGGCGTGGTCGCGGCCAGCGTGGCGGTGCTGGTCGGCGTGGCGCGCGAGGGCGTCGTCGCCGTCCAGGCCGGGGGCTGGGCGGCCCCGCTCGGGATCACGCTCGTCGCCGACCGGCTCTCGGCGCTGCTGCTCGTGGTGTCCAGTACCGTGCTGCTGGCGATCATGCTGCACGCGGTGGCGGAGGGCGCGGGCGCGCTGGAGCGCCGGACCGAGCCGGGGGTGTTCCATCCCGCCTACCTCGCGCTGACCGCCGGGGTCAGCCTGGTGTTCCTCGCCGGGGACCTGTTCAACCTGTTCGTCGCCTTCGAGGTGATGCTCGCGTCGAGCTACGTGCTCATGACGCTCCAGCCGACGGCCGAGCGCCTCCGGGCGAGCATGACCTACACGGTCGTCAGCCTCACGTCCTCGATCCTGTTCCTGACCGCGCTCGGCCTCACCTACGCGGCGGCGGGGACGGTGAACCTCGCCGACCTGTCCGAGCGCGTCCCGGGCCTGCCGGCGGGCACCCGCACGGCGCTCGGGCTGCTGTTCCTCGTGGTGTTCGGGATCAAGGGCGCGATCGTGCCGATGCACCTGTGGCTGCCCGACAGCTACCCGGCCGCCCTCACCAAGGTCACCGCCGTGTTCGCCGCGCTGCTGACCAAGGCCGCGGTCTACTCGCTCATCCGCGTCCAGACGCTGGTGTTCCCCCGTGAGCACGGGTCGTGGGTGATGCTCCTGCTCGCCGCCGGGACGATGCTCGTGGGCACCCTCGGCGCGCTGGCCAACGACGACATCCACCGGGTGTTCTCGTTCACCCTCGTCGGCCACATCGGCTACATGCTGTTCGGCCTCGCGCTGTTCAGCGTCGCCGGGCTCACCGGGGCGATCCTCTACCTCGTCCACCACATCGTGGTGCAGGCGACGCTGTTCCTGGTCAGCGACCTGATACAGGCCCGCACGGGGGAGACGTCCCTGCACCGGCTCGGCGGCATGGCGCGCCTGTCGGCCTTCATCGCCGTGCTGTTCTTCATCCCCGCGATGAGCGTGAGCGGGGTGCCGCCGACGTCCGGGTTCGTCGCGAAGCTCGCGCTGTTCCAGGCGGGCCTCGGGTCGGGACGGCCGCTCGCGTACGCCGTCACGGGCTTCGCGGTGCTCGCGAGCCTCCTCACGCTCATGGCGATGGCGCGGATCTGGGCGCTCGGGTTCTGGCGCCCCCGCCCGGACGAGGCGGGCGAGCCGCCCGCCGCCGAGCCCTACACGCGCGGCGGTGTGCGGGCCATGCAGACGGTGACCGCCCTGATGGTCGCGGGCGGGCTCCTCATCGCCCTGTTCGCCGGGCCGCTGTCGTCGTGGAGCGCGCGCGCCGCCGCGGACCTGGTGGAGCCCACCGCCTACCGGCAGGCCGTGCTCGACGGGAGGACGCCGTGACCCGCGCGCTCCGCAGGATCGGCGCCCGGCTGGGCATGGCGGCGTGGCTGCTCGCGGTCTGGGTGCTGCTTTGGGGGAAGGTCGACGCCCTGACCGTCGCCGGCGGGATCGTCGCGGTGGCCGTCGCCTACGCGGTGAGCAGGCTGCCCGCCGTCCCGCTCGTCAGGCGGATCCGGCCGCTGCGCCTCGCCGAGGCCGGCGCGGAGCTCGCGTGGGACCTGCTCGTGTCGAGCCTCGTCATCGGCTGGCACGCGCTGCGGGCCCCCCGCCGGGTCAAGGGGGCCGTGATCGAGGTGAGCGCCACGACGCGCTCGGAGCTCGTCCTGCTCGCGGTCACGACGAGCATCTCCCTGCGCCCCGGGACCCTGCTCGTCGACCTGGACTGGGAACGGTCGATCCTGCGCATCCACGGCATGCCGGTCCGCGACCGGCGGGAGGCCGACGCCGTCCGCGACAGCGTGCTGCGCACGGAGCGCAGGCTCATGCAGGCCCTCGTGACACCCGAGGACACAGCGGAGGAGACAGGAGAACAGCGATGACCGCCGTCTACGCCGTCACCATGGCCCTGCTGGGCGCGGCGATCCTGATGACCGCCGCCCGGCTCGTCCGCGGCCCGACGTCCTTCGACCGGATCATGGCAGTGGACGTCATCGCGGTGCTGCTGGTCAGCGGGATCGCGGTGCACTCGGCCGTGTGGGGGGAGCCCGCGCAGGCCACGATCCTGGTGGCCGTCGTGCTGCTGGGGTTCGTCGGATCGGTCACCGCCGCGCGCCTCGCGGCGCGGCGGGAGGGGGGGTCGTGAACGCCGGCGACGTCGCCACCGCCGTCCTGATGCCCGCGGGCGCCGCCTTCTGCGCGGTGGGCGCGCTCGGCGTGCTGCGCTTCCCCGACCTGCTCACCCGCCTGCACGCGGCGACGAAACCGCAGACGATCGGGCTCGTGCTGGTCCTCGCGGGCGCGGCGCCGCAGGCGGAGTCCGTCGCGGCCGCCGCGCCGCTGCTGCTGGTCGCGATATTCCAGCTGCTCACCGCGCCCGTCGCCGCGCAGACGATCGGCGCCGCCGCCTACCGCGCCGGCGCCCTCGACCGGTCCGTCCTCACCATCGACGAGACCGGCCGCGAACCCTGAGCGCCGCCCCGCTCACTCCTCGGTGGCGGGGCTGCCGCCGGCGACGACCTCGGCGAGCAGGTCCTCCTCGGTGGCGCCGCGCCTCCAGTAGCCGGTGAAGGTGACCGCGCGGCGGTCGAGCCCGCGCTCGTTCACCAGGTGCCGGCGCAGCGCCTTGACCGCGGCGGACTCGCCCGCGATCCACGCGTAGGCGCCGGCCGGGACCTCCGCCGCGCGCACGGCCTCCAGGAGGCCGCCGGGGGAGACCCAGTCGACCCGCGCGGCGGACGCGGTGGGCAGGTCCTGCCGGTCGCCGGGATGCGGGACCTCGATCCACACCTGCGCGGGCGTCCCGGCGGGCAGCCACGCGAGGTTCCCGGCGATGGCGGGCAGCGCGGTCAGGTCGCCCGCCATCACGACGGGGGCGCCGGGCGGCGGCCGGAAGTCGTAGCCGCCGTTGTCGGGGCCGGTCGGGCCGAGGACGGTGACGCGGTCGCCCGCGCCCGCCGCCGCGGCCCAGCGGGCGGCCGGTCCCGACGCGCCGTCCATGTGCAGCGCGAAGTCCACGTCGAGCTCGCCGGGGCGCTTGTCGCGGACGGTGTAGGACCGCATGATGCCGCGCTCGGCCGGGTCCAGCGCCCGCCAGTCGGCGAACCACGTGTCGTCGCCGCGGCCGCGCGGCATCACGGGGGCGTCCTGGTGCGGGTGCGGCAAGAAGATCTTGAAGCGCTGGTCGCGCCCCGCGGTGACGAAGCCGTCCACCGACTCGCCCCCGAAGGTCACGCGCACCATGGACGGGCCGAGCCGCTCGGACCGCAGGACGCGCAGGTCGAAGAAGGCGTACGGGTGCGCCGGGGTCCTCGCCATCGCAGGCCTCTCAGACCGTCTTCTTCGCGGACCGGATGGACGCGGCGAGCGCCTCGACGACCGGCGCGCAGCCCTCGTAGGAGAAGCGCGGCTCGGCCTGCCAGGCGATGACCTGGCCCGCCTTCACCGCGGGCAGGTCCTTCCAGGACGGCTTGGAGCCGAGGTCCTTCGGCTGGAGCGCCTGCGTGCGGGAGTCGAGCAGGATGACGTCGGCCTTGTACTTGTCGGCGTTCTCCCAGCTCAGCTCCTCGAAGTAGCCGTCCTTGCCCGGCTTCTCCGGGACGATCAGTTCGACGCCGAGCTCCTTGAAGTAGATGAGGTCGGTGTTCTTGGCCGGGCTGGAGGCGTAGAAGAGGTCGGGGCTCGCTGACGCCGCCAGCACCTTCAGCCCGGGCTTGGCCCTGGCCGCCGCGCGCAGCGACTCGGCCGCCTTCTCGAACCGGGCCTTGGCGGCGGTCACCTTCGCCGACCTCAGGTCCGCGCCGAGCGCCGCGGCGAGCGCGGCGGTCCGCTCGATCGGCTTCGGCAGCGGGACGGCGCCCGTGGAGATGCCGGCGGAGGCCGCCAGCGCGAAGATCTTGTCCTTGCTCTCGGCCGGGACGTAGAACAGCTCGCCCGGCACGAACATGTTGTCGACGAGCAGCTCGGGGCGCAGCGCGGCGTACTTCTCGATGTTGAACTCGCCGTAGGCGTTGCCGATGATCTGCAGGCGGTCGACGGGCAGGTTCCCGGCCTGCGGGTCGGGCCTGCCGTCGGCGAGCTTCGTCGGGCCGTACACGCCGACGAGCTGCCGGTCCACGCCGAAGTCGTAGAGGGCGGCCGCGGCGCCGACGTACGCCACGACCCGCTGCGGGCGCGCCTTGAGCCGGATCCGCGTGCCGCGGTCGTCGGTGAACGTCCAGGCGCCGCCGCCCGGCGAGGCCGTCCCGCCCGCGTCGTCACCCCCTCCGCAGGCGCTGATGAGCGCCCCGAGCGCGAGCGCGCCGCCCGTGCCGAGCAGGCCGCGGCGGGTGAGGTGATGGGCCCCGATGTTAGACATTTCCGACGTTCTCCCAAATCAAGGTGCACGGCCGGATGGTCGGCCGATGGGAGCTTAGGTTAACCTAACCTAAGATCTTGTCCAGAGTGGGGACCGTCACGGTGGTCCCCGGCCGTCCCCCCGGAGCCCGCCACGTGTTGTCGACGAAGCCGCCGCCGGCCGCGCCGCCCGCGGAGCCGGTGCCCGCGCGGCGCCCGCCGGGCGCGCGGTGGGCCGCCGGACTCGCCGTCGCCCTGCTGCTCCTGCTCGCCTCCGTCGTACTGAGCCTCGGTGTCGGCGCGAAGCCGCTCTTGCCGGGCGAGGTCTGGGACGGGCTGCTGCACGCCGACTCGCCCGCGTACACGCTCGTCCGCGAGATGCGCCTGCCGCGCACCCTCCTCGGGCTGCTCGCGGGGACGGCGCTCGGCCTCGCCGGCGCGGTCATGCAGTCGCTCACCCGCAACCCGCTCGCCGACCCCGGCATCCTCGGCATCAACGCGGGCGCCGCCGCCGCGGTCGTGTCGGCCATCTCCTTCCTCGGCGTCACCTCGTTCACCGGGTTCGTCTGGTTCGCGTTCGCCGGCGCCGGGGCCGTCGCCGCGCTGCTCTACGCGGTCGGCGGCGGCCGGGCCGCCACCCCCGCCCGGCTCGCCCTCGCCGGGGCGGCGCTGAACGCCGCGCTCTACTCCTACGTGAACGCGGTGCAGCTGCTCGACACGGCGTCCCTCGACCGAATGCGCTTCTGGACGATCGGGTCGCTCGCCGCCGCGCAGGGCTACACCGTCGTCCGCGTCGCGCCGTTCGTCCTGGCCGGGCTGGTGGCGGCGCTGCTGCTGGCGCGCCCGCTGAACGCGATGGCGATGGGCGAGGACGCGGCCCGCGCGCTCGGCGCCCGCCCCGCGCGCGTCCGGATCGCCGCGATCGTCACCGTCACCCTGCTGTGCGGCGCGGCGACGGCGGCGTGCGGGCCGATCGTCTTCGTCGGGCTGATGGTGCCGCACCTCGTCCGCGCCCTGACCGGCCCCGACCTGCGCCGGCTGGTCCCGTACTGCGCGGTGCTCTCGCCCGCCCTGATGCTCGCCGCCGACGTCCTCGGCCGCGTGGTCGTGCGCCCCTCGGAGCTCCAGGTCGGGGTCGTGATGGTCGTCGCGGGCGGGCCGGTGTTCCTCTACTTCGTCCGGCGGCCGAGGAGGTCGCTCTCATGACCAGGGGGCCGCACTTCGCCGTCGTCCGGACGCCGGGAGCCTCGTTCCGGTTCCGGCCGCGCGCCCTGGCCGTCGCGGGGGCCTGCCTCGCCGTCGCGCTCGGGACGGGCGTGCTGCTCATCGGCAGCGGCGACTTCCCGATGAGCCCGGCCGACGTCGTCCGGACGCTGGCCGGGCGGGGCTCGCCCGCCGACTCGATCATCGTGAACGAGATCCGGCTGCCGCGGGTGGCGGCCGGGCTGGCGGTCGGCGCGGCGCTCGGGCTGGCCGGCGCGATCTTCCAGTCGCTGGTCCGCAACCCGCTCGGCAGCCCCGACATCCTCGGCTTCACCCAGGGCGCCGCCACCGGCGTCCTCGCTGTGATCGTGCTGACCGGCGCCGGCAGCCTCGCGGTCGCGGCCGGCGCGGCGGGCGGCGGCCTGCTCACCGGCCTCGCCGTCTACGCGGTCGCCGGACGGCGCGGCGCGCACGGGCAGCGGCTCATCCTCGTCGGCATCGGCGTCGCCGCGATCCTCACCGGCGTCAACGGCTACCTGATCACCCAGGCGCAGATCACCGACGCGGCCCGCGCCGTGCTGTGGCTGACCGGCAGCCTGGACGGCCGCGACTGGGCGGACGCGGCGCCCGTCATCGCGGCGCTCGCGGTGCTCGGCCCGCTCGTCCTCGCCGGGTGCGGGCGGGCGCTGCGGATGCTGGAGATGGGCGACGACGCGGCGCACGGGCTCGGCGTCCCCATCGAGCGGGTCCGGCTGCTGCTGCTCGCCGCGGCCGTGCTGCTGACCGCGCTCGCCGCGGCCGCGGCCGGGCCGGTCTCGTTCGTCGCGCTGACGGCGCCGCAGCTCGCCCGCCGCCTCACCCGCACGACCGGCCCGAACCTGCTCGCGGCGGCGTGCATGGGCGCCGCGCTGCTGGTGGCCGCCGACTGGGCGGCGCAGCGCGGATTCCCCGGCCACCAGCTCCCGGTCGGTGTGGTGACCGGGCTGCTCGGCGGCGGGTACCTGGTCTGGCTCCTCGTGACCGAACGCAAGACGGGACGGATGTGATGAAGGACGCGACCGCGCGGCTCGCCGGCACCGGGCTCACCCTCGGCTACGACAAGCGCACCATCGCCGAGGACCTCGACGTGGCGGTCCCGGAGGGCTCGTTCACGGTGATCGTGGGCCCGAACGCCTGCGGGAAGTCGACGCTGCTGCGGGCACTGGCGCGGATCCTCAAGCCCTCGGCCGGGACGGTCGTGCTCGACGGGCGGCCCATCGCCGACTGGCCCGCCAAGAGGCTGGCGCGGACGCTCGGGCTGCTGCCGCAGTCGTCCATCGCGCCGGAGGGCATCACGGTCGCCGACCTCGTCTCGCGCGGCCGGTACCCGCACCAGAGCCTGCTGCGGCAGTGGTCGAGGGAGGACGAGCGGGTCGTCGCCGAGTCGATGGCCGCGACGGGGGTCGGGGACCTCGCCGACCGGCACGTGGACGAGCTGTCGGGCGGGCAGCGCCAGCGCGTCTGGATCGCCATGGTGCTCGCCCAGCAGACGCCGCTGCTGCTCCTGGACGAGCCGACGACCTTCCTGGACATCGCGCACCAGATCGAGGTCCTCGACCTGTGCGCGCGGCTGCACGAGGAGGGCCGGACGGTCGTCGCCGTCCTGCATGACCTCAATCACGCCGCCCGCTACGCCACGCACATGATCGCGATGCGGGACGGCCGGATCGCGGCCGAGGGCGACCCGTCCGCCGTCGTCACCTCCGAGCTGGTGGAACGGGTCTTCCGGCTGCCCTGCCGGGTGATCGAGTGCCCGGAGACCGGGACCCCGCTGGTCGTCCCCGCCGCCCGCGCCCGCATCGCCGCGCCGAACTGAGGCGCCCGCGGGCGGGCCCCGCCGGACGGGACACCCCGGGAATCGTTGTAGCCTTCTAATGGTTGTATGGCTATAACGATTGGAGGCGGCGTGCCCGAACTGAGCCCCCGGCGCCGGCTTGCGGTGCTGGCCATCTGCTGTCTGAGCCTCCTCATCGTCAGCCTGGACAACACCATCCTCAACGTCGCGCTCCCGTCGCTGCAGCGCGACTTCGGCAGTTCGCTGTCGGGGCTCCAGTGGACGATCGACGCGTACCTGATCGTCCTGGCGTCCCTGCTGATCCTGTCCGGCTCGACCGCCGACCGGATCGGGCGGCGCCGCGTCTTCCAGACCGGGCTCGCCCTGTTCTCCGCCGGGTCGGTGCTGTGCAGCCTCGCGCCGTCCCTCGGCCTGCTCGTCGCGGCCCGTGTCGTGCAGGCGGTCGGCGGGTCCATGCTCAACCCGGTCGCGATGTCGATCATCACGAACGTGTTCACCGGCCCGCGCGAGCGGGCCCGGGCCATCGGCGTCTGGGGCGGTGTCGTCGGGCTCAGCATGGCGATGGGGCCCCTCGTCGGCGGGCTGCTGGTCGACTCGGTCGGCTGGCGGTCGATCTTCTGGCTGAACGTGCCGATCGGGCTGGCCGCGCTCGTGCTGACCGCCCTGTTCGTGCCCGAGTCGCGCGCCCCGCGCCCGCGCCGCCCCGATCCGCTCGGCCAGGCGTTCATGATCCTGCTGCTCGGCACGCTGACCTACGCGATCATCGAGGCGCCCGGCCGGGGCCTGGCCGACCCGCTGGTCTACGGCGCCGCGCTCGTCGCCGCCGCGTCCCTCGCCGGGTTCGTCGTGCACGCCCTTCGCGCCCCCGAACCGCTGATCGACCTGCGCTTCTTCCGCAGCGTCCCGTTCTCCGGCGCGACCGTCATCGCCGTCAGCGGGTTCGCGGCGCTCGGCGGGTTCCTCTTCCTCAACACCCTCTACCTGCAGAACGTGCGCGGGATGTCGGCGCTGCACGCGGGCCTGTTCCTGCTGCCGATGGCGGCGATGACCGCGGTGTCGGCCCCGCTGTCGGGACGGCTCGTCGGCGGCCGGGGCCCGCGGCTCCCGCTCCAGATCGCGGGGGCGGCGATGCTCGCGAGCACCCTGCTGTTCGCCGCGTTCGACGCCGAGACGCGCGACGGCACGCTGCTGGCCGCGTACGTGCTGTTCGGGCTCGGGTTCGGCATGGTCAACTCGCCGATCACCAACACCGCCGTGTCGGGGATGCCGCGCGCCCAGGCGGGCGTCGCCGCGGCCGTCGCCTCCACCAGCCGGCAGATCGGCCAGGCGCTCGGCGTCGCGGTCATCGGCGCCGTGCTGGCGGCAGGGACGTCCGCCGCGGGCGCCGCCGCGCCGGCCTTCGTCTCCGCCGCCCGTCCGGCATACTGGGTCCTCGCGGGGTGCGCCGCCGCCGTCCTGGTGCTGGGCACGGCCACCACGGGCCGGCGGGCCGCCCGCAGCGCCGCGCGCACGGCCGACCTGTTCGGCGCCGGCGAGCCGGCGCCGGACGCACGCGATGTGACGGGAGCCAGTGCGCGATGACCGAGCCCGCTGTCCAGCACGCCGAGACCGCCGCGCGGGCGTGGCACAACCTGCGGGTCCTGCTGCTCGAGCGCGGCGACCGGCGCCGCGAGGTCACCGAGGCGCTCGGCATGAGCTTCTTCCGGGTCAAGGCGCTGCGCCACATCGCCGCCGCGTCCGAGCCGCTGACGCTGCGCGGCCTCGCCGAGCTGCTTCTCACCGACCGCCCCTACGTCACCTTGGTGGTGGACGACCTGGTCGGGCGGGGCCTGGTCGAGCGGACCGAGAACCCCGCCGACCGCCGCTCCAAGATCGTGACCGCGACGGAGGCGGGGCGGGCCGCCGCGGCGGAGGCCGAGCGGATCCTGGACACCCCGCCCCCCTCGCTCTACGACCTCCCGGCCGAGGATCTCGCCGTCCTCGACCGGGTCGCGGCCCGTCTCGTCTCCGAAGGCTGACCGGGGGCCGGATCCGCCCCGGGTCCTCAGGAGCCCGCGGGGACCTTGTAGGTCTCGGCGGCCTCCGACTCCATGGGCTGCCGCTCGACGACCAGGCCGCCGAGGGCCTTGGCGTCGGTCCGCAGGATGTAGGTCTTGCGGGTGCCGGGCTCGTCCACCTTCGAGAAGTCCATGGGAGTTCCGTAGCCGCCGTCGTGGGCGGTGGTGGAGCGGTGCGCGTTGATCAGGCCCTCGCGGGTGAGGTCCTTGGCCGCGCACGCCTTCTTCAGCGCGTCCGCGAAGATCACCGCGCCCGTGTAGCCGTTGACGACCGCGCTGTCGCGCGGTTGTCCCGGGTACTTCCTGCCGTAGTCGTCCGCCAGCTTCCTGATCGGCGCCAGGTCGGAGGAGATGGGCGCCCCGGCGCTGGCCAGGTAGAAGTCCTTGAGCAGGGCGGGCGCCGCGGCGGTCTGCAGGAGCTGCGGCGAGAACCCCGAGTTGCTCGCCACGATCGGCGCCGTCATGCCCTTGGCGCGGGCGAGGCCCGCCAGCGACGCAGACTGCCGCGGCCCGGCGCTCATGAGGATCGCCTTGACGCCCGCGCTCTTCAGCGCCGCGACCTGGGCGGACATGTCGTTGTCGGTCGCCTTGATCTTCTGCTCGACCAGGGTCAGGCCGAGCTCGCCCGCCGCGTACTTGGACCCGGCGAGCGCGCTCTCGCCGTAGTCGCCCTCGAAGTACACGTGCCCGACCTTGTCGCCCTTCGCGATGCCCTTCTCCCGGGTCAGGAAGTCCAGCGCGTTGATCATGTCGATGTCGTAGGTGGTCCCGGTGACCTGGATGGACCTGCTGCCGAGCAGCGTCGTCGACCAGGCGTTCGGGATGACGAGCATCTTGTCGGCGGTGATGCGCCCCTTGAGGGCCGTCACCATCGGCGAGCCGACGAACTGGGCGAGGCCGATGACGCTCGACTGCATCTCGCTGTACCCGGCGACGGCCTTCTGCACGTCGTAGCCGTGGTCGCGGACGACCAGCTCGATCTTGCGGCCGCAGACGCCGCCCTGGGCGTTCAGCTGCTCGAAGTACATCTGCTGCGCCTGGGTGAGGCTCTTGCCGAGCGGCGCGTACACGCCGGTCAGGTCGGTCTCCGCGCCGACGCGGATCGTGTCGTCGGTGACTCCGGGGCCGGTCCTGACGCCGTCCTCGCCCGTGCCGCCCGACCCGCCGGACGCCTTGCCGCTGCAGCCCGCCGCCATGGCCAGCGGCAGCGCCGCGGCCAGTGCCGCCGCGACGAGCCGGGCCGCGCAGGGCCTTGTCATGCGTTTCATACCGGTTGCTCCTCTTGCTCGAATCGGGTGAGGGGACGGGCGGCCCGGCGCCGGACCGCTGCGGCGCGCAGCCGCGTCCAGGCCCCGGTCAGGCCGCCGGGCAGGAACAGCACGACGGCGACGACGGCGGCGCCGTAGAGGATCCGGGCGGCCTCGGCGGGGGAGACGCCGCCCGAGCCCGGCGCGGCGACGAGCGGCAGGTCGTCGCCGAAGCGGGTGAGGAGCTGGGGCAGGACGGAGACGAACACCGCGCCCGCGACGGCCCCGGCCGCGCTGCCGAGCCCGCCGATGACGATCATGGCGAGGTAGTCCAGGGACAGGAAGACGCCGAAGTAGTCGGGCACGGTCCGCCGGAACGCCAGCGCCAGCAGCGCCCCGGCCGCGCCCGCGTACATCGACGACAGCACGAACACGCCGGCCCGGTAGCGCGCCACCGGGACGCCCATCACCGCCGCCGCGGTCTCGTGGTCGCGGATGGTGTTCATGGCCCGTCCCGGGCGGCCGCGCAGGATGCCGCGCGCGATCCACACGGCGGGGACGAGCAGCGCGACGGCGAGGAACCACAGCCGCTCCAGCGCGCCCAGCGGCACGGCGAACACCACCAGTCCGGGCGCGTCGTCGAAGCGGAACCCGGCGATCTCCAGCGGCGGGACGTCCCGCCCGTTGAACCCGCCGGTGACGCTCTCGGCGTTGAACAGCAGGTGCTGCCCGATGAAGATCAGCGCGAGGGAGGCGATGCCGAGGTAGGTGCCGCGCAGCCGCCCGGCGATGGGGCTGAACAGCCCGCCCGCGACGCCCGCGAGGACGACCGCGCCGGCGAACGCCAGCGGGGTCGGCAGCCCGAGCCCGGCCAGCCGCGGCCCGGAGTCCGACGCCAGGTAGACGTACCCGTACGCGCCGACCGCCAGGAAGAAGGCGTGCCCCATCGACAGCTGCCCGGTGGCGCCGGTCAGCAGGTTCAGGCCGATCGCGCCGACCGCCGCCGACATCGCGAACAGGCCCGTCTGGAGCCAGAACGCGTCCAGGTAGAAGGGCAGGGCGAGCAGGACGAGGGTGCCCGCGGCGGCGGCCGCCAGGCGGATCCGGAGGTCAGACACGCGACAGCTCCCTCGTCCCGAACAGCCCGGCGGGGCGGACGAGCAGCACCGCGAGCATCACCAGGAACGGCGCCACGTCGCCGATGCCGCGCCCGAGGAACGCGAGGTCGCCCTGGTAGCCGGTCACCAGCGACTCGGTGAGCCCCACGGCGAGGCCGCCGACGAGCGCGCCCGTCGTGGAGTCCAGGCCGCCGAGGATCGCGGCCGGGAACGCCTTCATCGCGGCGAACGAGGTGGCCCGGTCCAGGCCCGGGGTGGGGAACACGGTCAGGAACAGCGCCGCCACCGCCGCGAGCGCGCCCGCGACCGCCCACGCGGCGAGCGAGACGCGGGTCAGCCGGACGCCCATGAGCGCGGCCGTCTCGCCGTCCTCGGCCGCCGCCCGCATCGCCACGCCCCACGGCGTGAAGCGGAACGCCAGCAGGAACGCGCCGATCAGGACGGCCGCGGTCACGAAGGCGGCGATGCGCGTCTGCGCGATGCCGACGCCCCCGACGTGGACGATCCGGTCGCCCCACGGATCGCCCAGCGACAGGACCTGCGTGCCGATCTCGCGGGTCAGCGCCGTGGTCAACACGATGTCGACGCCGATCGTGACGATCGCCAGCACCGAGTGGTCCTCGACCCGGGCGCGCCGCAGCACCAGCAGCTCCACCAGCGCCCCCGCGGCGGCCGCCGCGGCGACGCCCGCGCCGAGCGCCGGCAGGAACCCGATGTCGTCGTGCAGCACGGCCGTGACGTAGCCGCCCGCGAGCAGCAGCGACGCGTGCGCGAAGTTGACCACCTCGGTGGCCTTGAAGATGATCACGAAGCCGAGGGCGATCAGCGCGTACACCGATCCCGCCGAGACCCCGTTGACCACCAGCTCGATGAACGTGCTCAAGGATTTCCCTCCGAATCGGGGGCGGCCGCGGGCTCGTGCGCGGCGCCGAGATAGGCGCGGAGCACGGCCGGGTCGCGTTGCACCCGCGCGGGCGTGCCGCCCGCGATGCGCCTGCCGAAGTCCAGGACCGTGACCTCGTCGGCCAGCCGCATGACCATCCCCATGTCGTGCTCGACCAGCAGGACCGACAGGCCGAGGTCGGCGCGGGCGCGGGAGACGACCCCGGCCATTCGCCGCCGCTCCGCTCCGTTCATCCCGGCCACCGGCTCGTCCAGGAGCAGCAGCCGGGGTTCCATGGCGAGCGCGCGGGCCAGCTCGACCCGCTTGCGCACGCCGTAGGGCAGCAGCCCGACGGGCGCCGCCAGGTGCTCGCCGACGCCGACGAACCCGGCGATGTCGCGGACCCGGGCCCGGTGCCGGGCGTCCTCGCGGCGCGCCCAGGGCATCCGCAGGCCCGCCGAAACGAACCCGGCCCGGGTGAGGCGGTGCCGCCCGAGCATCAGGTTGTCCTCGACGGACAGGTGCCGCGACAGCGCGATGTTCTGGAACGTCCGGGCGACGCCGAGGGCCGCGATCCGGTGCGGCGGCAGCGCGGTCAGCTCCGCGCCCGCGAACCGCACGCTGCCCCCGCTCGCCCGGTAGACGCCGGACAGGACGTTGAAGCACGTCGACTTGCCCGCGCCGTTCGGCCCGATGATCGCGTGGATGCTGCCGGGCGCGACGGTGAAGCCCACCCCGTCCAGCGCCGTCAGCCCCGCGAACCGCACCGTCAGCCCGCTGACGCGCAGCTCGCCCGCGTCCGGCCCGGCCGTTTCGGATCCGCCCGCCTCCGATCCGCCCCCGCTCATCCGGCGGACCACCGCTCCAGCGAGGGGCCGTCCTCACGGCCGGGCGCGCCCGCGTCCTCGCCGCCGACGCCGAGGTAGCGGCGCCTCACCTCGTCGCTCGCCGCCAGCTCCGCCGACGGGCCGTGCAGCGTCACCGCGCCGACCTCCAGCACGTGCGCCGAGGACGACAGCTCCAGCGCCAGCGCCGCGTTCTGCTCGATCAGCAGGATCGCGGTGCCCTGCAGGTTGATCTCCCGGACGGTCTCGGCGATCCGCTCGGCCATCAGCGGCGCGAGGCCGAGCGTCGGCTCGTCCAGCAGCAGGACGGCCGGGCACGCCATGAGCGCCCGCCCGATCGCGAGCATCTGCTGCTCGCCGCCCGACAGCAGCCCGGCGCGCTGGCGCGCCCGCTCCGCCAGCAGCGGGAACAGCTTGAGCACCCGCGCGCGGGCCTTGGCCGCGTCGGACCGGCTCGGCGCGCCGAGCGCGCCCGCCCGCAGGTTCTCCTCGACGCTGAGCCGGCCGAACACCCTCCGGCCCTCCGGTACCTGCACCACCCCGGCCGCGACGACGGTGGCGGGGTGCAGCCCCACGAGGGGCCGCGCGCCGAGTTTCACCGTGCCCGCGTCCACCGCGCCGCGGTGGAACGGCAGCGTGCCCGAGATCGCGCGGAGCAGCGTCGTCTTGCCGGCCCCGTTCGCGCCGAGGACGGCCGTGACCGATCCCGCCGGGACGTCCAGCGAGACCTCGCGCAGGGCCCGCACCGCCCGCCCGTAGCTCACCGACAGCCCACGGACCGCGAGGGTCCCGTTCGCCATGCGCCCCTCCAGAAGACTCGTGTGACCGGCACCCCAGCACGGGGCCCCGACCTGCGTCCACGGGCCGCGGGCAAGACGTGGCGGGCGTCCAATCGAACATCGTTCGGGTTGTGCGGGGAGCACAGTGCGGGCCGATTCGGGCGGATGTTCGTCCTTCCGGGGGCCCAGGCGCGTATGACCCGTCATGAGGCAGACGGCACGGAACCGTTCGCGGCGGCCCGCCGCTCTCGCCGGCGCGCTCGCGCTGGCCGCCGCGCTCACGGGAGCCTGCGAGTTCGACCCCGCCCAGGTGGGCGCGTCCCGGCCCGCCGCGCAGGGCGCCCCGGCCGCGTCCGGCGCGCCCGCCGCGCGGACCCCCGCCAGGATCGACGAGGCCGAGTTCAAGGAGGACATGGAGTCCGCGGTGACGATCACCGACGACTACTGGCGGCGGCACTGGGACCGCCTGTTCACCGGCGAGTACGGCTCACCCCGGGTCGCCGGCCTCTACGACGGCCGCGACCCCGCCTCGGCGCCGGTGTGCGGCCGCGAGCGGCTCGAACCCGACAACGCGGCCTACTGCCCGGCCGGGGACTTCGTCGCCTGGGACGCCCACCTGATGCGGTCGGGGTACGCGCGCGGCGACGCGTGGGTCTACCTGGTGATCTCCCACGAGTGGGGCCACGCGATCCAGAACCGGCTCCGCCGCGGGCTGGTGTCGCCCGCCGCCGAGCTCCAGGCCGACTGCCTCGCGGGCGCGGTCCTCTACGGGTCGTCCGACGACGGGACGCTGAAGTTCGAGGACGGCGACGAGCAGGAGCTCGTGGAGGCCTTCAAGGTCATCGGCGACAAGGCGCCGTGGACCAAGCCCGGCGACCACGGCTCGGCCGTGCAGCGGCTGCGCAGCTTCTCGCGCGGCGGCGAGAACGGCGTGCGGGCCTGCTTCACCTGAGGCGGCGCTCCACCGACTCGACCTTGGCGTCGAGCGCGCCGGTCACGCCGGGCCGGATGTCGGCCTTGACGACGAGGCTCACCCGCGGCGCGCGGGCGGCGACCGCGTCGGTGGCGGCCTTCACCACGGCCATGACCTCGTCCCACTCGCCCTCGATCGTGGTGAACATGGCGTCGGTCCGGTTGGGCAGGCCGCTCGCCCGCACCACCCGGACCGCCTCGGCGACGAGCTCGCCGACCTCCTCGCCCGCGCCGAGCGGGGTGACCGAGAACGCGACGAGCATCGCGCACCTCCCGAGATCTAGGGCTGGACGACCTGCCGTACCACGATCTCATCCAGCCGCCGCTCGACGACCACCCCCACCGGCCAGTCGCGCACGAGGCAGCGCAGCAGCGCCGCCTCGTGCTCGGCGAAGGAGGCGTCGCAGCCCTGCTGCTCCAGGCTGGAGCGGATCGCCAGCACGTAGTCGGCGTCGGTGAAACCGGGGACCTCGCGGACCATCGCGGTGGTCGTGGCGCGGTGGGAGTTGAGCCCCGCGAACGAGCGGCCGCACCCGCAGCCGCCGTCGGGGTCGTCGCGGTCGCGGGCGCAGACCGTGCCGATGTGGACCAGCTCGCCTTCGATGCACCAGTCGAAGTCGTTGCCGCGGAATCCCTGGCTGGAGTTGGTGGCGGTGAGAAGTTTCAAGGCCATGCCCCCCTCGGCTCGTGGACGCCCGCCCACCGTACGACGAGGGTCTGACGTAACGTCGGAAGCATGAGCGACGACGACGTCCTGCTGCACCGCGACGGTCCCTTCACCACGATCACGATGAACCGGCCGCGCCGCCGCAACGCGCTCTCCCGCGCCTTCCTCGTCCGGCTCACCGAGGCGTTCCGGGAGGCCGGGGCCACCGACGCCCGCGGGCTCGTCCTCGCCGCGAACGGTCCCGTCTTCTCCGCCGGGCACGACTTCGCCGACATGGCCGGGGCGTCCCACGCCGACGTCCGCGACCTGCTGCGGGTGTGCACCGAGCTGATGCGGACGATCCAGTCCGTCCCGCAGGTGGTGGTGGCGCGGGTGCACGGCCTCGCGACCGCCGCCGGCTGCCAGCTCGTGGCGAGCTGCGACCTGGCCGTCGCCGCGCGGAGCGCGGGCTTCGCCGCGCCCGGCGGGAAGGGCGGGTGGTTCTGCCACACGCCCCTGGTGGCGATCTCCCGCAACGTCGGCCGCAAGCGCGCCGCCGAGATGGCCCTCACCGGCGAGGTCGTCGACGCCGCCACGGCCGCCGAGTGGGGCCTGATCAACTACGCGGTGCCGGACGAGGAGCTCGACAAGGCCGTCCACGACCTCCTGCGGCGCGCCACCCAGGGCAGTCCGCGCAGCAAGGCCCTCGGCAAGCAGGCGATGTACGCCCAGTTCGACCGTCCCGAGCAGGACGCCTACGCCTACGCGGTCGAGGTCATGGCCGCCTCCAGCCAGACCCCGGAGGCGCAGGAGGGCATGACGGCGTTCCTGGAGAAGCGCCACCCGGACTGGCCCGCTTAGCCTCGTGCTCTTCCCCGGCGGGGGGAGCCGCAATATCCCCTGCGAATTCCGCCAGTCATCATGGCGAACAATCATGAACTCGCCGCTTGACATCCAGAGCCGCATCCTGCAAACCCTGAATTAGGCCGCGCTCGACGAGCTTGCGGTTCAGTCTGACGACAGGCCGTTCGGCAGCGCCCACCGTGAATACGCCGCGAGCCGCGGAGCTGGCCTTACTCGCCGTGGCCCGCAATATCGGCCCATGCGCGCAACCCCTCTCAAAGGAATGCCGAGTTGCGCCAGAGCACGGCTGGAGCGGTGGTTGCGGGCGTCGGTCTCACAATTCGACACGGGCGACGCCGAGGGTGGCGAACGCACACGCCGGCGGCAGCGATATCGCTTCGGTTCTGATGCCGGTGCCCTGCGCCGAAGCGGCCTGACCCGGCGACCCGTATCGCGAGCACCTGCGGGCCGTCGCGTCTCCGATCCCACCGCCGTGGCGCCTCCCGTGAAAGATCGTCATCGCGGGCCGCCGCAGGCGGCGGCTCCAGGGTCGCCTCGCTCGGCCTTCACCGCCGGAGTCGTTCCGTGAGATATAACAGCATCGGTATAGGTATAAGGAAATTTGTTATTTGACCATCATACCGCCAGGTCGCACACTTGCTCACACATCAAGATCGGTCACAAGCGAAAAGGGGCGGACTGCCAGTCCACGGCGTCGGAAACTCGAAGGGAACAGGTCATGGTCGGTAACAGCGGCCCGGGCGAATCCACGAACACACCCCCCACTCTGAAGCGTGTGGCCATCGCCAGCATGGTCGGCACCACCCTGGAGTGGTACGACTTCTATCTCTACGGCACCGCGGCGGCGCTGGTCTTCGGCAAAGAGATCTTCTCGTCTCTCAGCCCCGTGTCCGGAACGCTTGCCGCATTCGCGACATTCGCGGTCGGATTCTTCGCCCGGCCCTTCGGAGGAATCATCTTCGGCCATTTCGGCGACCGGGTGGGCCGGAAGAACATCCTCGTCATCTCGCTGGTGACGATGGGGCTGGCCTCGACCTTGATCGGGCTGCTTCCCACCTACCATTCCATCGGCATCTGGGCGCCGATCCTGCTGGTGACCCTGCGACTCGTCCAAGGGATCGCCCTCGGCGGGGAGAGCAGTGGCGCGGTCCTCATGTCCGTGGAGCACGCGCCGAAGGGGCGCAGCAACCTTTTCGGCGGGCTCCCGCAGATGGGAGTGCCGGCCGGGCTCGTACTGGCCAATCTCGCCTACCTCGCAGCCACCTCGTTCTCGTCCGATGAGGCGTTCGTGGCGTGGGTCTGGCGGGTGCCGTTCATCGCGAGCACGATCCTCGTGCTCGTCGGACTGTTCGTCCGACTGCGAATCACCGAGTCACCGAGTTTCGTGGACGCGCGCGACCGGGACGAGATCGTCCGGGTGCCCGCGGTGGTCGCCCTCAGGACGGAGTGGCCGAAGATCATCGCCACGACCCTCATGGTCATGGCCGCCGCGACCTGTTCCTACGTCTTCACCGTCTTCTCGTTGTCGTACGGCTCGACCACTCTGGGGCTCGAGCGTCAGTCGCTCCTCGTGGGCATCACCCTCGGCAGCGTGGCGTGGCTGCTCTCCATCCCCTTCTGGTCGCGAGTCGCGGATCGCTACGGCCGCCGCCGGGTCTTCCTGTTCGGCTCCGTCGTGCTGCTGGTCGCGGCCGCCGCATACTTCCCCGTATTCGATGTCGGCACGATCGGCGCCGCCGCCGCGGCGTTCGCGTGCATGGCCCTGTCCACCCCCATCTCCCATGCCCTTCAGGGCAGCATCATGGCCGATGTCTTCCCGACGGCGACGCGCTATTCGGGCATGGGAATCATTCTCGGACTCGGTTCGCTGATCGGCGGGACGGCTCCCCTGATCGCCACTGCCCTGTTCGCCATCGAGAACACGACGCGCCTGGTCAGCCTCTATCTCGTCGGTATCTGTGCGATCAGCGTGGTCGCCGCGCTGGTCCTGTTCCGGCTGGCGCCGAAGATCGATGGGGGACAGCACCTCGGCGTCCCGGTTCCGCCGCTGGCGAAGGAGACCGAATCCGCCGCTTGACCCCCGTCGCGCTGTGCCTGGCGGTCAGCGGAGGCCAAGCCCGCACAGTGCCGCGAACGGCCCTCCCAAGGAAAGGAACGATCATTGTGGACCTGCTCGTCATCGGTGGCGGTTTCGCTGGAGTGTGGAGCGCGGCAGCCGCGGCCAAGGTACGCAAGGAGACAGGCTCGAAGCTGGACATCACGCTCATAGCGCCCGGTGATGATCTGGTCATCCGACCGCGACTGTACGAGGCCGACCCGGCCAGGATGCGAGTGCCGCTGAACCGCATCCTGGAGCCGATCGGGGTGCGGCACGTGAAGGCCACCGTGACCGGTCTCGACGTGGCCGGTGGTCTGGTCACGGCGGCCGATCGAGACGGAGGGCGACAGAGGCTCGGGTACGAGCGACTGGTGCTGGCCGCCGGCAGCCGGTTGCGCCCGGCCGGGGTTCCCGGGGCCGAACGGATCCACGACGTCGACACCATCGAGAGCGCGGCCCGTCTGGACGAGCACCTGCGAGGCTTGCCCGAAGGCCCGGGCCGCCTTACCGCGGTGGTCGTCGGAGCCGGTTTCACCGGACTCGAGGTGGCCACCGAGCTCGTCGGGCGGCTGGCTGCGCATTCGACCGGACCAGCTGATCGTCCACGAGTGGTCCTGGTCGAACTGGCCGATGAGGTCGGCCCGGACCTCGGCGCCGGCCCCCGCTCGGTCATCGTCTCCGCACTCGAACGATTGGGGATCGAGGTGAGGCTCGGGCAGAGCATCGCTTCGGTCGAGCCAGGCCTCGTGTCGTTCACGGACGGCGACCAGATCGCGGCGGACACCGTCGTCTGGACGGCCGGGATGCAGGCCAGTCCCCTCACGGCGGAGGTCCCAGGGCGGCGCGACAGGCTTGGCCGCCTCTACGTGAACGAGCACCTCCAGGTCCCGGAAGCTCCAGAGATCCTCGCGGCGGGCGATACCGCCGCCGCCGTCGCCGAGCCGGGCCAGTTGGTGCTGCAGTCCTGCCAGCACGCGATCCCGCTGGGAAAGTTCGCCGGTCACAACGCCGCTGCCGACCTGCTCGGCCTTCCGCTCGCACCCTTCGCCCCGGCGCCCTATGCCACCTGCGTCGACCTCGGCGCTGCCGGCGCGGTGCTCACAAGCGGCTGGGAGCGAACCGTCCAGAGCACCGGCGAGGTCGCCAAGAAGCGCAAGATCACCACGAATCGGGAACGCATCTACCCCCCGCTCGATGACGCCGAGGAGATCATGCGGGTGGCCGACTACCGGGTCGGCGTCCGGCCTCCTGGGGCCCGCATCTAGGCGTACGAGCGGCCCGAGTCCCGCCATGTCGGTGGGGGCCGAAGAGTCACCACCGGCATGGCGCCCGATGTGGGCGGCCGGACTTCAGACCACGAGGTGGCGGGCGAGCTGATGGAGATGCGCGCGAAATCTCTTCAAAGTGGCCGGATCGGTGGGTTCGTGGCGGACCGCGGAGGTGTCAACGATCCCTTTCTGGGAGAAAGCGAGGATGGTATAGGTGAGTGTGCGCATCACCATCCCGGCATCCAGATCATCGGCGATGGCCTTGCGTACCATTTCTATGGTCCGGCCGAGTTCGGGACCGCCGAACATGGTGTCCAGTCCGGGGATGTCATCGGCGTCGGACAGCCAACGCTGCATCCACAAGGCCCCGAGCTCGGGGGTCTCCATGCACAGATCCAGGTATTCGTCCAGCAGCCGGGTCAGGCCGTTCAGGTCCGGAGTGTAGACGGCATCGAGTGCTCGAATACGCTCGATGCGCCGCCGGTGGGCGCGACGCAGGACCGCCATGTAGATGTCGCGCTTACCGCCGTACCGTTCGGTCACCACCGCGAGATCGATGCCGGACGCCTCGGCGATCATCGTGTTGGTGACCGAGTCGTAGCCGAGGCCGCTGAGCAGCTTCGCAGCCACATTGAGCAGTTGTTCGGTGCCCGGCTCATCGATGTTGGTCATGATGCTCCCCTCGCAGATCGGCGGGCTCCACGTCCCATGGTAGGGGAGTTTTCGCAGGTCACTCGGTGGTCCGGCTTTTCCAGAGCGCGTCATCTTGCCTGCGGCCGGGCGCCGCGCACCGTCCGGCCGCGCACGGCCAGGTCGGTCGCCGGCGGATGTGGCGCTGCCGGGTAGGTAGGGCGGGCGGGACTCGAACCCGCGACCGGGAGATTATGAGTCTCCTGCTCTGACCAGCTGAGCTACCGCCCCGAGGCGTCCCCCGCACCGTCCGGGGCGTCCGCCGGCTGCAATCCTAGCGGCGGGCGTTTCACGGCGGCCACCGCGAACCGCGATCTCCTACCTGAGAGGGATGTCACCGGTTCTTCTTCGAGAGTGCCCCAGCCTCCACGCAGGGAGGAAATGGGCTCTTGTGGAGCAGGTCGGGGATGGCGGGGTGTTTCGGCGTCCGCCGGGCGCTGAGACACCTTCAAACCGCGTTCACCAACTTCTTCGCCAAGCGTGCCGCCTACCCGCGGTTCAAGTCGCGCAAGCGGTCGCGTTGCTCGGCCGAGTACACCCGCAGCGCCTTCACCTGGCGTGACGGGAGGCTGACGCTGGCCAAGATGGCCGAGTCGCTGGATGTCCGCTGGTCGCGTCCCCTGCCTGAAGGGTCGGAGCCGAGCACGGTAACGGTGTCGTGCGACGGCGCCGGACGCTGGTTCGTCTCGATCCTTTGCCAGGACACCATCCCCGCCGCTGCCTTCACGGACGCGGCGGTCGGGACCGACGCCGGGATCAGCTCCCTGGTGACCCTGTCCACGGGGGAGAAGATCGCCAACCCCCGGCACGAGCGCCGGGACCGCGCCCGCCTGGCCAAAGCACAGCGCAGCTTGTCCCGCAAAGCCCCCGGTTCGGTTAACCGGGACAAGGCGCGCCGCAAAGTTGCCCGGGTACCCGCGCGGATCGCCGACCGGCGCCGCGACTTCCTGCACAAGCTGTCGACCCGTCTCGTCCGTGAGAACCAAACGGTCGTGATCGAAGACCTCACCGTCGGCGACATGCTCAAGAACCACACGCTGGCCCGCGCCATCTCCGACGCGGCGTGGCGGGAACTGCGCCGCATGCTGGAGTACAAGTGCGCCTGGTACGGCCGCGACCTGGTCGTGGTCGACCGCTGGTTCCCCTCCACCAAGCTGTGCGGAACCTGCGGCACGACCCACGCGAAGCTGCCGCTGGACGTCCGCGAATGGACGTGCGAGTGCGGCAGTGTCCATGACCGCGATGTGAACGCGGCGCGCAACATCCTGGCCGCCGGGCTGGCGGTGTCCGCCTGTGGAGACGGTGTAAGACCTCAACGGGGTTCCTCCCGGACGGGGCGGTCGTCGGCGAAGCAGGAAACCCAGTGGGCGACCACCGGGACCCTCCGCCTTCAGGCGGAGGAGGAAGTCAAACCCTGTACCGAGTGACGGGCGCCGGTACCCGTCGGTAGGGTCCCGCGTATGTCCAGACGCATCCTCGCTCTCGTGCCCGTCCTGCTGGCGCTGGTCTTCGCCGGCGCCTGCGACGGCGGGTCCGGCGGGCCCGCTAAGAAGGCGGACTTCGACGCCGCCCAGACGCTCCGGCAGGCCTCGCAGGCCATGGGGGCGCTGAAGAGCGTCGCGTTCACCCTGGAGTCCGAAGGCAAGACGCCGGTGATGGTGAAGAGCGGCGACATGAAGCTGCTCCGCGGCGGCGACGCCGAGGGGACCCTGACGGTGGAGCAGCAGGGCCAGAACGTCGAGATGAAGGTCGTCGCGGTCGGCGACAGCATCTACCTGGACGCGGGGACGGGCGGCTGGCGCAAGCTGCCGAAGAGCCTGGCGGCGAGCGTGTACGACCCGGCGGCGGTGCTGGACCCGCAGCGGGGGATCGCGAAGCTGCTGTCGTCGGCGCGCGAGCCCTCGCCCGAGGCGGTGGAGAAGGTCGACGGCAAGGAGGCCTACCGGGTGGCCGCGAAACTGCCCAAGGAGCAGATCGCGGGCCTGATCCCGGGCATCGACGAGGACATGGACGGCCAGGTGTGGGTGGCCAAGGCCGACCACCGGCTGCTCAAGGTGCGGGGGGCGTTCCCGAAGGGTCAGGGCGCGGTGGTGATCAGGTTCACGGAGTTCGACGCGCCCTACAAGATCAGCGCGCCGCGGTGAGCGCGCGGCGCCGCGTCGCGATCGGGGCCGGCGGCGCGGTGGTGCTGCTGGCCGCGCTGGACGCCTACGTCGTCACGACGATCCTGCTGCCGGTCGTCAAGGACCTCGGCATCCCGGTGAACCGGCTGGAGCGGGTGACGCCGGTCCTCACGGGGTTCCTGCTGGGGTACGTGGCCGCGATGCCCCTGCTCGGGCAGCTGTCGGACAGGTTCGGGCGCCGGCCGGTCCTCCAGGTCTGCCTGGTGCTCTTCGCGGCCGGGTCGGTGGTGACGGCGCTGGCGCACGGCGTCCCGGTGCTGACGGCGGGCCGGGTGGTGCAGGGCGTGGCGGGCGGCGCGCTGCTGCCGGTGACGATGGCGCTGGCGGGCGACCTCTGGGAGGAGCGGCAGCGGCCGGTCGTGCTCGGCGCGGTGGGCGCGGCGCAGGAGCTGGGGAGCGTGCTGGGCCCGCTGTACGGGGCGGGGATCGCGGCGGCGCTCGACTGGCGGGCGGTCTTCTGGATCAACCTGCCGCTCGTGGCGGTGGCGATGGCTGCGGTGCAGGTCGCGGTGCCGGGCGGGCGGCGGGCCGGCCCTGAGATGAGCGAAGCGAACCGGGGGGTGTGGGGGGTCGACTCCCCACAGGAAGCGCGGCTGAGCGAAGCGAACCGGGGGGTGCGGGGGGTCGACTCCCCACCGGAAGCGCGGCCCGGTGTGGACGTCGTGGGCGGCCTGCTGCTGGCGCTCGGGCTCGGGCTGCTGGTCGTGGCCGTCTACAACCCGGAGCCGCAGGAGGCGGCGCTGCCGTCGTGGGGCCTGCCGGTGCTGGGCGCGGGCGCCGTGGTCCTGGTGCTGTTCGTGCTCTGGGAGATCAGGTCGAGGACGCGGCTGCTCGACCTGTCGGGCGTGCGGCGGGGGCCGCTGCTGGCGACGCTCGGCGTGAGCCTGCTGTCGGGCGCCGCCCTGATGGTGACGCTGGTGGACGTCGTGCTGGTCGCGCAGACCGTCCTGCACAAGGACGCGACGGACGGCGCGCTGCTGCTCACGCGCTTCCTCGTCGCGCTGCCCGTCGCGGCGGTGGCGGGCGGCCTGGTGGCGCGCCGGGTGGGGGAGCGGTGGCCGATGGCCGCGGGGATGGCGGTCGCCGCCGGCGGCTACCTGCTGATCGCCGGCTGGCCCGCGGACCTGGCGAGCGCGTCGTACGGGCCGCTGCCGAGGATGGACGTCGACCTCGTGGTGACCGGCCTCGGGCTCGGCCTGGTGATCGCGCCGGTGTCGTCGGCGGTGCTGGCGTTCGTCCCGGCGGCGCGGCACGGCGTCGCGTCCGCGGCCGTGGTGGTCGCGCGGATGATGGGGATGCTGCTCGGGATCTCCGCGCTGACCGCGTGGGGGTTCCACCGGTTCCACGCCCTCACCGCCGACCTGAAGCCGCCGCTGCCGTTCCTGATGTCCAAGGACGAGTTCGCGCGGCAGATGAAGATCTACAATGCGGCGCTCCAGGACGCGCTGCGGACCGAATACCAGGAGATTTTCTGGATCACCGCCGGCCTGTGCCTGCTGGGAGCGCTGCTCGCCCTGGCCACCGGAGCGCCGCACGGGACCGGGAAACCGCCGGAACGCGGGCCCCGGGACGATGGCCGGATTCGGTCATCGGCCCGCTATAACGGCCCTGAAATGGGAAATGATTCGGCCACCGGTGATGTGCCGATCAACGATCGCGGGAATATCCTGGGAAAGGACGGCTAAAGGCCTCTTGCCGGGAGGGCACACCCGGGGAGGTGAACGCAGATGCGCAGGTCCGGCATCGGCCCGGGAGACACGCCGCTCACCAGGCTGCGCCGGCGGCTCGGCCTGGAGCGCAGCGAGCTGCGCCGCCCGGTCGACCGCGTCCAGCGGCTGGCGGCCCTCGTCCTGCTCCTGCTCCTGCTCGCCGTCGCCCCGCCGCTCGCGGCCTGGACCGCGGCCTGGTCCTACTCCGCGGGGACCCGCGCCGAGCAGGCCGAGCGGGCGGAGCGCCGCCAGGTCGTCGCCACGGTCACCTCGACCGGCGGCATCGGCTCCTCCGGCGACCGCTACATCCACGAGACCGTCCAGGCCAGCTGGCCGGGCGCGAACGGCCGGCTCCACGTCGGGACGCTGCCGAGCTGGAAGAACGCCAAGGTCGGCGCGCACCGGACCATCTGGGTGGACCGGCAGGGCGAGCCGACCGTCCGGCCCCGCGCCCACAGCCGCACCGTCACCGACGCCGCGTACGCGGGCGGCGCCACCGTGCTCGGCTGCGCGGTCCCCCTCCTGTGCGCGTACGCCCTCGTCCGCCGCCGCTGCGACCGGCACCGCGACGAGTTGTGGGAGGCCGACTGGGCGCGCCTCGACGCCGCGGGCCACAACCCGCGCTCCTGATGTCGCCCGCCGGCCCTAGGGAATGAGGGCGCGGGCCGTCTGGATCAGGACGGCGTTGTCGCCGGCGGGCGAGCCGTCGGGCAGTTCGAGGGTGTCCTCCAGCCCGATGCGGACGTCGAGGTTCAGCCGGGCGGCGAGCCGCAGCACCGGCCAGGCGCCGCCCTCCTCGCCGTGCAGCAGGATCGGGCGCGACAGCCGGGACCCGAGGTCGTGCAGGAGCGCCTTGGCGGTGTCGGTCGCCGTCTCCGGGTCGGTGTCGGTGACCTCCGCGAGGATGCGCAGCACGTGGTGGGCGTGCGGCCAGCCCAGGAACCGCTCGACCGCGTCGGTGCCGGAGAAGATGCCGGCCTCGATCGCGACGCCGCGCTCGAAGAGCGCCTCGGCGACCAGCTCGGCGCCCTCCTCGTGGAAGTTCACCGACGCGTGGTCGGGGAGGACGGTCCAGGAGCGCACCAGCGCGGCGCGCTCGACCGGGTCGGGCGCGGCCCAGGCGCCGGTGGTCACGCCGACGGGCATCGACGGGACGGCGGCGCGGACGGCGGCGACGGTCTCGGCGACGCGGGGCGCGTGCAGCGTGTCGGCGCCCGCGTCGTCCTTCGGGTGCAGGTGGGCGTCCTCCGCGCCCACGTCGGCGGCGGCCCGGACCGCGGCGGCGATCTCCTCCGGGGACGTCGGCACGCCGTCGGTCCGGCTTCCGTTCGGGCAGACCTGGAGCATGCTTCCGATCATCTCAGGTCCGGGTCAGGGCGTGATCACGCAGGGGCCCCCGCCGCAGACGTCCACGACGGCGCCGGTCGTGAGGAACACCGCCTTCTGCCGGCGGGCCTCGGCGTTGCTGCGCGGATCCGAGTGGGGGTCGCGGCCCTCGGTCGGAGGCGTGTTCGTGAGCGGCGGGACCGGCGAGCCGCTGTCCCACACGACCATCGCGGATCCGTCGTGCGACGAGCCGAACGTCGGGATCCCCCAGTAGGGCGCCTTGTCCGGGGAGCGCCCAGGGACGACCGTGGGAGCGTGGACGCGGGCGCCGATGGTGCGCGCCTCGACCTCGGCGGCGACCGGGGCGACCTGGTGGTCGCCGAAGGCCACGTGCATCAGGACACGGTGCTCCGGCGTGTTCGGGAGCGGATCGTCGGTCATGTGCCAGGCGTAGCCGTTGGCCTCGCCGCGGTCCCACAGCATCTGGATCAGCGCGAGACCGATCTGCTGGTCGAGCCGGTCCGGGTAGAACAGGTCGAGGACCTTCGCGTACTGGGGGAAGTCGGCGCTGCGGTTGAGCAGCGTGCTGTAGTTCATCGCCGGGACGCCGAGGACGGCGCGCCGGATGTCGGGCGAGACGGCGGTGAGCGCGCCGCCCATGATGCCGCCCTGGCTGTTGCCGTCGTAGGTGAGCTCGGCCCCGGTGTCGATCAGGGGCGCGCCCGCGCCGTTCTGGAACGCCTTGTTCCCGGCGAACCCGCGGGTCATCGCGCGCCCGAGGAAGGTGAAGTTCACGAGGCTCTGCTGGAGGCGGTCCGCGACCGTCCGGAAGCGGGTGAGGTCGGCGAGCGCGGAGACCACGTTCGGGACGTCCTCGTCCGCCATGCCGATCCACTTGGTCGCGCAGAACACGAAGCCGTGCTCGGCGGCCATCGCCTTGACGTTGCCCGCGTCGACCTCTCCCTCGCCGCCGAGCAGCCCGTGCCCGTAGAGGGCGGGGCGCGCGGGCCGGGTGAGCGCCGAGCGCGGGATCTCGCACTGGAACGGGACCGCCTGGGAGTTGCCCGGCAGCCGCGAGGGCAGGCCGTCCGCGCCGCGGTGCAGGGACGAGCCGGGCACCCCGCCGTACTGGTCGAGGTAGCTCGGGGCCCAGACGACCCCCTTCACCTCGCGGGCGATCTTGTCGTCCACGTCGTCGGTCACCTGCGTGACGAGGAACGACGGGGAGCGGTCGCCGAGGCCGCGCAGCGCGTCGTCGCGCATGTGGAGCACGGGGCCCGTGAGGCTCTGGCGGCTCGCGACGGTGAAGTCCCAGGCGAGGTAGAGGCCGTCCCTGCCCACCCCGCGGGCCTGGAGCGCGGAGAGGACCCGCTTCTCCTCGCGCTGGCGCGCCGCGAGCGGGTCGCCGGGCGGCAGGTCCGGTCCGAGGATCTTGGCGAAGGAGGCGTTCGGCCCGATCGGGTTCCCCGACGCGTCGCGCAGGTTGCGCAGCGCGACGGCGTAGCGGTGGCCCTCGCGGAAGTTGCGGGCCGGGCGGACGATCAGCGCCCGGCGGTCGGCGGGCGCGTTCGCGTCCAGTTCCGCCCAGTACGGCCAGCGCTCGCCCGTCGCGGTGTCGACGATGACGATCGGGGCGTCGTCGCGCAGCGAGGCGCCGATGTCGGTGACGGGCGCGGCGCCGGTGCGGGCGAGGTCGAGGCCGGGGACCCGGCTGAGCAGCATGGAGCCGGGGGAGAAGCCGTCCGAGCGGTTCCACTCGCCCGGCGACACGGGAACGCCGAGCGAGTTCTTCAAGGTCGTGGTCAGGTGGACGCGGCGGCCGGTGGCCGTCCCGCCGTCGGCGACCGTGTGCCAGTCGTTCGGGAACGGCAGCAGGCACGCGGCCGGGTCGATCGGGTCGCAGCCGTCGCCGGTCTGGGCCGCGGCCGGCGGCGCGGCGGCCGGGCCGGTCAGCAGCGCGGCCGACGCGGCGAGCGCCGCGAGGGCCGACAGGGTGCGCTGGGGGAGACGCAACGTCCACCTCCGGAGATCCGCGGCGTTAGCGGGATCTTGGTCTCAGCGAACGCTCAGGTCAATGGGTGTCCAGAAGTGGTCAGCCCTCTTGTCGGCTGAGGTGGGGCCGTACGACCGCAGGACGACGGGCGCGCCCAGCGCGCCCTCGATCGTGTCCACGGGGTCGCCGAGCGGGGCGTAGACGGGGCGCGCCGCCAGGAGGCGGCGGGTGAGGGCGGCCTGGCGGTCCAGGTCGGGCGGTCCTGTCTCCAGGCGCCCGACGCGTTCGCCGTCCATCTCGTAGGAGCGGCAGACGCGCAGGTCTGGACGTGCCCCCGCTACATCCAGGTGCGTGACCGCCAGGCCGTCCACGCCGCCCGCCACCTCCAGCGCGTACCGGAGGGCGACGGCGTCGAGGTGTCCGACGCGGAACGCGCCCTGCCAGCGTCCCGTGCCGTTGTGCGGATCGGGGAGGTCCGCGGTCAGCGCCGGGTCCTCGGTGACGAACGGGCCGGGGCCGTGGCGCGTCGCGTACGCGCGCAGCACCCCGAGGCGCGTCGCGGACGCGCCGGCCTCGGCCAGCAGCGTCTCGGCGTTGGCGAACGTCGTGGTCGACCACGTCGTGTACGGGTGGAAGCCGTGCCACTCGTCCAGCAGCACGCCCTGGGCGCCCTCGAACACCACGTTCCCGCTGCGGAGCAGGGCGCGCAGGTGGCCGGGGCCGACGATGCGCACCCGCTCGGCGAAAGCCGTGAACGCGTCGGCGCAGGCCCCGGCGTCCGGGACGTCCTCGCCGCCGGGGAACGCCGCCAGGTACCAGTCGCGGACGGCGGCGAGGCGGCGCCGCAACCGGGCGGGCGACAGGCAGTCGCCCGCCCGCGGCGCGTCGCCGTGCTCCAGGGCGTAGGACGCGGTCTCGCCGATGCCCATCCCGCACGACCCGTGCCGGGCCGCGCCGCGCGCCGACTCCCTCGCGCGGTTGGCGGCCCGGTGGTAGGGCGTCGTCAGCAGGGCGTCCCGGTCGACGGTGAGCCGGTCGAGCGCGTCCGGGACGCCGACCGCCCGCAGGTGGTCGGCCTCGGCCGCGAGCGCCAGCGGGTCGACGAGCATGAAGCGCGACAGGTGCGTCCGGACGCCCGGCACGAACGTGCCCGAGCCGAACTGGGCGAAGGTGTGGTGCCGCCCGTCCGGGGCGACGACGTTGTGCGCCGCCTGTGCGCCGCCGTTGAACCGCACGACCGCCGTGACCTTCTCCATGGGGAGACGGCCCCTGAGGGGCGCGGGCGAGCCGGGGCCCGCGGGGGGCGCGCCGGTGCGGCAGAGGTGGTCGACCACCGTGCCCTTGCCCGCGTCGCCGTAGCCGAGGTCGACGACGATCATGTAGCCCATGGTCAGAGGCGGGTCGTCGCGGACGGGCCGGCGGAGTCCAGGCCTGGCGGCGTGGAGGAGACCGCGACCGGGGCGCGTGCGGCGTCCAGCCGGGCGAGCGCCCGCGACACCGACTCGCCGGCGTCCGATCCGGCCTCCGCCAGGTGCTCCAGGCCCTCGCCGAGGTCGATGGCGTCCTCGGCGAGCCCGATCGTCAGCGCGATCGTCTCGCAGACCGCGTCCAGGTCGTCCAGGTAGAGCACGTTCTGGCCGAGCAGCCCCTGCCAGAAGTCCTTCAGCTCGCGGCTGCCGGAATGGTAGGCGCCCTCCGGGATGATGAAGTACACGTCGTACCTGCGCTGCAGTTCGCGGACGAGTTCGGCGATCGGGACGTCCTCGTCAGGCTCGCCGCCGATCACCGCGGCGATCTCGCGCCGCTTCGCCTTCGGGTAGGCCAGCTCGTCCCCGATCATGAACAGGTAGCCGCGCTTCCCCCGCTTGTCGAAGCAGTCGATCGAGGTGTGCCGCGCCATGAAGTACATGGCCAGCTCGTAGGACTCGCGCATCTGGCCGCCGCCCCCGCCCTCGAGGAGGATCTTGCCGAGGTCGTCGTCCATGCGGTTGTCGGCCTCGAACTGCCCGATCTGCAGCGGCGCCCGGTCGCAGGTCGCGTCGCCGACCGCTCCGAACAGGATGTGCGGGTGCTCGACGTACCCCTTGCGCAGCAGCAGCCCGAGCAGGTCGGGGAGCTTGGACTGCAGGGTCCGCGGCACGGTGCCCATCGAGCCGGTCACGTCGAACAGCACGCCGATCGCGAGCGACTCGGGGTGGTCGCCTGAGTCCCGGCTCTCCCGGGCGGTCACGCCGCGCGGGTCGAGGTCGGGGTGGACGGAGGTGGCGCCGCCGTCGGAGTAGGCGAACGCGCTGGCGCCGGTGGACGCGCGGTAGCTCGCGCGGGCGGCGTAGACGTCGGTGGACCAGTTTCCGCTTCCCATGATCTGTCTCCTTCAGCGGGTGGCGGGCAGGTGGAAGGGGCGGAAGCGGCGCGGGCCGTAGAGCCGCTCCAGCAGCTCGTCGAGCTCGGCCAGCAGCCGCCAGGCGTCGGCGGGGCGCCGGTTCTGCGCCGGCAGCGTGCAGCCGCGCGCGAACGAGCGCATCGCCTTCGGGGCCTTGTCGCCCATCAGGTCGGTCATGCACCGGGTGGCCATGAAGATGTCGGTCGCCGGGCTCGCCGGCCGCCGTCCCGGCACCTCGGGCGGGTACCAGCCGGCGTACCGGTCGACCATCGCCGGGACCCGGCCCGAGGGGTCGGTGTGCGCGTAGCAGCCGGGGACGGAGTAGCACCAGTCGACCAGGACCAGGCCGTGCTCCTCCGGATGGATCATCACGTGGTCGGGGAGCACCGCGCCGTGCAGGACGCCCGCGCGGTGGGCGAAGCCGAGGCCCGCCAGCAGCCGCCGCCACATCCAGGCCGCGTCGCGGGGGTCGACGCCGCCGGGGTGGGCGCGCCGGACCTCGGCGAGGGTGTGGAAGCCGTCCAGCGCCTCGATCACGTTGACCTGCCGCTGCGTCCCGGTGGCGGCGTCCCGGTGCCGGAACGACTCGACCAGCCGCGGGACGTACGGCAGGAACCGGGCCTCGCCGTCCTTGGGGAGCTGGCGCAGCGCCACGGCCTCGCGTTCGAGCAGGTCGCCGTCGGCCGGGTCGCGCGGCATCTTCAGCAGCACCTCGCGTCCGGGCTCCGGACGCGCCGCGTACAGCAGCGCGAGGTCGCCGCCGGCGGGGTCGCCCTCCAGCCGGTAGGCGTGGCGGCGCGTGGTGATCAGCGTCTCGTCGCCGCGGTTGTAGGCGCGCCAGAGCGAGGTCAGCCTGACGAACGCCTCCCGGGTCCGGCCGGCGGTGGCGTCGGGGTGGACGAGCCGGGCCAGCCGCCGGTAGCGCCGCACCGCCTCCGCATCGTCGTCGCCGAACAGGTCCGCGGGCCCGCGCGCCCGGTCGACCCGCGCCAGCGCCTCCTCCAACTCACCGACGCTCATCTGTGCCTCCTGTGGGGGGCGACCCCCCCACGCCCCCCGGTTCGCTTCGCTCATCTGTGCCTCCTGTGGGGGGGCGACCCCCCACGCCCCCCGGTTCGCTCCGCTCATCTGTGCCTCCTGTGGGGGGGCGACCCCCCACGCCCCCCGGTTCGCTCCGCTCATCTGATCTCCTCCTCGCGACTGGGCCGCAGGAGGGCGGGGTGCAGGAGGCGGGCGTCGCCCGCGCGGTACAGGCGGGGGCGCGGGCCGCCGCGCCTGCCGCCGCGGTCGGACGTCGCACCGGTGCTCTCCACGAACCCGGGCACCGACAGGACCTTGCGGTGGAAGTTCCCCGCGTGCAGCTCCTCGCCCCACACCGCCTCGTACACCGAGCGCAGTTCGGGGATGGTGAACTCGCCGCCGCAGAACGCCGTGGCGAGCGGCGTGTACTCCAGCTTCCCGCGGGCCCGCTCCAGCCCGTCCGACAGGATCCGCGCGTGGTCGAACGCCAGCCGGCGGGTGGTGCCAGGGCGCTGGTCCCCGGACTCGGTCAGGCCCAGCGCGTCCACCGGGACCCACGCGGCGTCGGCGGCGTCGCCGCCCGCCTCGGGGTCCGGCAGTTCGGGCGCGAACGCCAGGTGGGCGACGGAGATGACGCGCATCCGCGGGTCGCGGCCGGGGGAGCCGTAGGTGCCGAGCTGCTCCAGGTGGACGCGGCCGAGCATCCCGCCCTTGGCGCTGAGCCCGGTCTCCTCGGCCAGTTCCCGGACGGCCGCGTCGGGCAGGTCCTCGGCGTCGGTGCCCTGGAGCGGGCCGCCCGCCTGGACGAACCCGCCGGGCAGCGCCCACATCCCTTCGTAGGGGGCGTGCCCCCGCCGCACCAGCAGGACGTGGAGGGCCCCGTCGCGGATGGTGAGCGCGACCACGTCCACCGTCACGGCGACCGGGTCGTAGTCGTGCGGATCGTAGTTCGCGAGGAACTCGCTCTCGTCGCGCCTCGGCTCGGGGGCCATCCGCTTCCTCCCGTCGATCTCGGGGTGAGTAAGTCTCAGGTTGAGTTCATCTCGGTATGAGAAGAACATAACCCCGACGGCGGCCGCTGTCCAGCCCGCTGCGGGAGACGGAACGAGGGCGCCGCCCCCCGGGAAGGGGGCGACGCCCTCGGTCGAGACGTCCTCAGGTGCCCGGCGGGTCCGCCGTTCGGCGGAACTTCACAAGATTGAAGTTCTCGGGTCCGGCCTCGTCAGCGCCGGTGCCGGCCGCCGTGCGGGGGCTCGTGGTGCTCCCCGCCCTGGCCGGGCCCGCGGGGCGGGCCGTACGGACCGCCCCGGTGGCCGCCGGAGTCGCGGCCCCCGGCGGGGTGGCCGCCGGACGAGTAGGGGTCCGGCACGCCCGGGTCGAGCGCGTACGGGTCGTCCGGAGCGGGCGGGTGCGGCTCGCCGGGGCGGGGGTCGCGGGCGAACTGGCCGCCCGGCTGCCGTCCCGTCGAGTAACGGCCGGTCGGGTAGGGGCTCTCCGGCGGCCCGGCCCGCCACTCGGCCTGCCAGGGTCCCGTCCCGTACGGCCCGGGGGCGGCGAAGGGGTCCCGCGCGCCGGGGGGCGGCGCCATGCCGGGGGGAGGGGCCATGCCGGGGGGCGGGGCAGGGGCGAGGCGCGCGGCGGCCGGGCGCTCGGGCGGCGCGTCCAGGAGCAGCTTCATCTGGCTCTTGCGGCGCCCGTAGAGGAGGTAGAGGACGAGCCCGACCGCCATCCAGACGGCGAAGTACCCCCACGTCCGCACGTTCAGGTTCAGCATCAGCCAGCCGACCGCGACGATCGTCACGAGGACGACCAGCGGCGCCGCGGGCATCCGGAACGGCCGGTGCAGGTGGGGCTGCGAGCGGCGCAGCGCCAGCACCGCCGCCGCGACGAACAGGAACGCGAACAGCGAGCCGATCACGACGAGCTGCTCCAGCGTGAGCACGTCGATCGTCTGCGACATCACCACCGCCGCGCCGCCGGCGATGAGCGTGGCGCGGGAGGGCACCTTGTAGCGGCTCATCGCGGCCAGGGGGCGCGGGAGCAGGCCGTCCCGCGAGATGGAGAACACGACCCGGGTCAGGCTGATCATCAGCACCAGGATCACGGTGGTCAGGGCGAGCATCGCGCCGACGTCGACGATCTTGCCCATCGCGCCGGCGCCGACCGAGTCGAACGCCGCGGCGAGCAGCAGCTTGTCGGAGTTCAGCTTGGCGATGCCGTCCATCCCCATCATGCCGACCAGCGCGAACGCGACGGCCACGTACAGCACGATCGCGGTGACCAGGGCGGTGAGGATCCCGCGGGGGACCTTGCGCGGCGCGTCGTCGGTCTCCTCCGACGCCGTCGCGATCAGGTCGAACCCGATGTAGGCGAACGCGATCGCGGGCGCCGCCGCGAGCATGCCCCAGGTCCCGAAGACGTGCGGGGTGCCGCCGCCGAACGCGCCCAGCACCGCGTCCAGCACCGTCTTGCCGCCCTCGGGCGCGGGCCGGGACGGGGGCAGGAACGGGGTGAGGTTGCCGGGGTGGAAGAACTTCAGCGCGGTCGCGATCACGAGCCCGATCACGATGACCTTGGCCATCACCATGAACCACAGGGACTTCAGGCTCAGCCGGCTGCCGCTGGCGAGCATCAGGACCACCAGCAGCAGGATGCCGAGCGCGAACAGGTCCGGCCCCTTCTGCTGCCCGATCAGCTCGCCGAGCCAGCCGGGGATCGGGACCCCGAAGTCGTGCAGGGCCTGCGTCGCGTACAGCGACCAGACCCGCGCGAGCACCGACGCGGCCAGCAGCAGCTCCATGATCAGGGCCCAGCCGACGACCCAGGCCCAGACCTCGCCGAAGGCGACGTAGCTGAAGGAGTAGGCGCTGCCCGCGACCGGGATGATCGAGGAGAGCTCGGCGAAGGCGAGCGCCGCCAGCACGCACACGCCGCCCGCGATGAGGAACGACACGAGCACGCCGGGCCCGGCGGTGGAGGACGCCTGCTCGCCGGCGATCTTGAAGATGCCCGATCCGATCATGACGCCGAGTCCGAGCACCACGAGATCGCGGGTCCGGTAGACCACGCGGAGCCGGTGCCGTCCGCCGTAGAGCCGGCCGGTCGCCTGCTCCACGGGCAGCCGGCGGAACATGTTGTTGCGCATGCGCATGTCCAAGGTCATAGGTGGGTCCCTCAAGGCCTGAACCCGCGCCGCTGTTCGCGAGGTGACGGCTTGTCGAAGCCCCTAAGAATTCACCAAGTATGGGCAAAATAGCAACGTTTTGTAGGTGTTTCCTGTAGTCGAGCCGTTGGCGGATCCTGCCAAACCGCAGGTCGACGACGTGCAGGGCCCCTCACGCTCGGCACATGGAGGCCGAATCCCTTTCTGGTGGAGCGTTCCGAGCGAATACGCCTCATTTCCAATGGGGAAAGCGCTTAATGATCTTTAGGGCGCATGGGCCGTCCGGACGGGGCGCGACCGGGGTCGGCCGACCCGGACGGTGGCGCGGGCCGAAGATCGATGACAACGTAGGGACGCCGCGTTCGTCTGGAGGTCCGGTGTTGCGCTCCCCGTCGCCCTCGCAAGCGTCGTCGCCCACGCAGGCGTCGCCCCCGTCCCGCACGCCGGCGCCGCGGGCGCGGACCCGGCGCCGCACGGCCGTCGTGGCCGCGCTGACGGTCGCCGCGTCCCTCACCGTCCCGGTCGCCGCGGGCGCCGCGCCGGCCCCGAGGCCCGCGCCGGGGCGCCCGGCGCCGGCCAAGAACCCGGTCGCGACCGGGTTCGGCGGAGCGGTCTCCACCGTCGACCCGGACGCCAGCCGGACGGCCCTGGAGGTCCTCAGGCGCGGCGGCAACGCGATGGACGCCGCGGTCGCGTCCGCCGCGACGCTCGGGGTCACCGAGCCGTACGTCTCGGCCATCGGCGGCGGCGGGTACATCACCTACTACGACGCGAGGACGCGCCGCGTCCACACCTTCGACGGCCGCGAGTTCGCGCCGAAGCGGATGCGGCCCGACTCCTTCGTCGACCCGGCGACCGGCAAGCCGCTGCCGTTCGACCAGGCCGTCACCAGCGGGCTGAGCGTCGGCGTGCCCGGCACCCTCGCCCAGTGGGACCTCGCGCTGCGCAGCTTCGGCACCCGCGACCTCGGCACCCTGCTGCGTCCGGCGATCAGGGTGGCCGACCGGGGCTTCGTCGTCGACCAGGAGTTCCACGACCAGACCGCGGTGAACGAGGCGCGCTTCCGCGACATCGCCCCGACCCGCGAGCTGTTCCTGCCCGGCGGGAAGGTGCCCGAGGTCGGCTCGGTGTTCCGCAACCCCGACCTCGCCGGCACCTACCGGCAGCTGGCGAGGCGCGGCCCGGACTGGTTCTACCGGGGCGGGCTCGGCGAGGAGATCGCCCGGACGGTGGCCAGGCCGCCGGTGGACCCGAAGGCGACCCGGAACGTGCGCCCCGGCCTGATGGAGCGCGGCGACCTCGCCGCCTACCGGGCGGTGCCCCGCAAGCCCACCCACGTCTCCTACCGGGGAGCGGACGTGTACGGCATGCCGCCGTCGTCGTCCGGAGGCTCCACGGTCGGGGAGGCCCTCAACATCCTCGGCAACTTCCGGCTCGACCCGCGCGACCCGGTGACGGCCCTGCACTACTACCTGGAGGCGTCCAAGCTCGCCTACGCCGACCGCGGCCGCTACGTCGGCGACGCCGACAAGGTCGACGTGCCGCTGGAGGAGCTGCTCTCCCCCGGGTTCGCCCGCGAGCGCGCCTGCCAGATCAAGCCGGACCAGGCCGCCGCCGCGCCGGTCGCCCCCGGTTCGCCCGACGGGCGCTACGAGCCGTGCGTCCCGGCGGGCACCCAGACCAGGGCGCTGGCGTTCGAGGGCCCGCAGACCACCCACCTCGTCGTCGCCGACAAGTGGGGGGACGTCGTGTCCTACACGCTGTCGATCGAGCAGTTCGGCGGCAGCGGCATCACCGTCCCGGGACGCGGGTTCCTGCTGAACAACGAGCTGACCGACTTCTCCTTCCAGCCGCCGGCGCCGGGCCAGCCGTCCGACCCGAACCTGCCCGGCCCGCACAAGCGGCCGCGCAGCAGCATGTCGCCGACCCTCGTGCTCAAGGACGGGCGCCCGATGCTCGCGGTGGGCACGCCCGGCGGTTCGACGATCATCACCACGGTGCTGCAGATCCTGATGAACCGCCTCGACCTCGGCATGGACCTGCCCACCGCGCTCGCCGCCCCGCGCGCGACGCAGCGCAACACCCCGCAGGTGTTCGCCGAGCAGGGGTTCATCGACCGGTACGGGCGCGACCTCGCGGCCCGCGGCCACCGGCTGGAGCTGTTCCCCGGCCCGCCGCAGGGCGTGATCGGAGCCGCCACCGGGCTGGAGTTCCTGCGGCCCGGCCTCGTCCAGGCGGTCGCCGAGCCGACCCGGCGCGGCGGCGGCAGCGCGCTCGTCGTCCGCCCGGCCCGTTGACACTTGCCTACCCGGGTGCGTGCCCCGGCCGGTGAACGGGAAGGAGTCGTGCCATGGCGCACTCATACGTGCAGGTGACGACCGCGACCGACTCCCGCGCCGAGGCGGCCGAGCTGGCCCGGTCGGCGGTCGCCGAGCGGCTCGCGGCCTGCGCGCAGCTGGTGGGCCCGATCGCCAGCACCTACTGGTGGGAGGGCGAGATCGAGTCGGCGGAGGAGTGGATGGTGCTCTTCAAGACGTCCGCCGACCGGTTCGACGAGCTGGCCTCCCTGATCACCGAGGGGCACTCCTACGACACCCCGGAGATCATCGCCACGCCGGTGGTGGCGGGCAGCATGGACTACCTCGCCTGGATCACCGAGCAGACCGAGCCGGGGGAGCGGGACGAGGCGATCGCCGAGGACGAGCAGGATTGATCGTGTGATGCCCGCCGTGGCAGGGTAAGGCTTCATTTACACGGCGGGGCGACGCCCTGCCGCGGCGGCGGAAGGCGGTCGAGGTGCACGAGATGAACGGGGTGCCCGAGGCCGGCGGGGCGAACGGGGCCGGCCGGGCACACGAGCCCGGCGTCCACGGGCTCGACGTGGTGGGCCAGGACCACGGCCTGTTCGGTCCCGGCTCGGTGACCTGGCACGTGATGGGCGAGCCCGTGCTGATCGTCGGCGGGATCAGGGCCCTGCTGCTCCAGGCGCTGCACCCGCGCACGATGTGGGGGACCGCGCAGAACTCCGAGCTCATGGACCCCTCCGCGGCCTGGTCGCGGCTCGTCCGCACGGTCGAGTTCGTCCGCGTCCGCACCTACGGGACGCACGAGGAGGTCGAGCGGGTGGGACGCCGCGTCCGCCGCCTGCACTCCAAGCTGACCGGCCTCGACATGCGCACCGGGGAGGCGTTCCCGGTGGACGACCCCGAGAACCTGCTGTGGGTCCACATGGGCGAGGTCGACTCCTACCTCGACGTGGCGCGCCGCGCCGGGGTGCCGCTGACCTCCCGCGAGGCCGACGAGTTCGTGGACGAGCAGCGCCGCGCCGCCGCGGTCGTCGGGCTCGACCCGGCGGACGTGCCGGCCACCGTCGCGGAGATGCGCGACTACTACGCGCGGATGCGGCGGCAGATCTGGGCGTGCCGGGAGGCGCGCGAGGGCCTGCGCCGCATGTTCAGCCCCGCCGTGCCGCGTCCGCTGCTGCCGCTCAAGCTCGCCGCGCCCGGCCTCGGGGTCCTGGTCGTGTCGACGCTGCCGCGCTGGGCCCGCCGCATGTACGGGCTGCCGGGGCTGCCGACGTCGGACCTGGCCGCGACGGTGACGCTGAAGGGCCTCTACCGCACCTCGCAGGTCGTCCCGGAGCGGTTCCGGTACTCGCCGGACGCCCGGCGGGCCAGGCGCCTCACGCGCGAGCAGGAGACGGGCCCGGCCACCTGGTCGATCGCCTCCTGAGCCGCACCCCCCGGGGGCGCGGCACGACCGCGGGCGCCGTGCCGGCCGACCGCCGGGCCGGACGGCGAGGACGCCCGGGGGCGTTCGCTCAGCCGCGGCGCATGAGGCGTCCGACGGCGGCCATCAGCTCGGTCGACATCGCCTCGCCCTTGCCCTCCTCGGCGCCCTCGGCCACGCAGTGCCGGACGTGCCCGTCCAGCAGGCCGAGCGCCACCTTGTCCAGCGCCGCCTGGACGGCGCTGATCTGGGTGAGGATGTCGATGCAGTAGCGGTCCTCCTCGACCATCCGGTCGATGCCGCGCACCTGCCCCTCGATCCGGGCGAGCCGCGTCTGCAGCTGGTCCTTCGTGGCGGTGTACCCGCGGGTGGGGGTCTCGCTTGTCGCCATCGCCGTCCTCGCAATCCTTTCGGGGGCGCACGCCCGGGTACCCCTGGGGGACATCCCCCAACAAGTACCTTATGTGTTCGACGCGCGCTCAGGGTGACGGCACGTTCCAGGCGCTGACGACCGGCCGGTCGTGCTCGGTGCCCAGTGCCGAGACGGTCCCGGTGTCCAGCGCGAACAGCCTCCCGAGCGCGGGCTCCAGGCCCAGCCACCGGGCCGTCAGCACCCGCAGGACGTGCCCGTGCGCGACCAGCGCGACGTCGCCGCCGTCCAGCAGCGGCCGCGTCCGCGCGAGGACCGCGTCCGCCCGCGCGCCGACCTGCTCCACCGTCTCGCCCGGGTGGGCGGCGTCGCCCGGGACCACGCCGTCGTCCCACAGGAACCATCCGGGCCGCTCCTCGCGGATCTCCTCGGAGCTGACGCCCTCGTAGCCGCCGTAGTCCCACTCCCAGAGGTCGGCGTCGGTCCCGTCCACCCGCAGGCCCGCGAGCTCGGCCGTGCGCCGCGCCCGCTCCGCCGGGCTGACCAGCGTCCGCGCGAAGCTCCGCCCGGCCAGCGCGCCGCGCAGCGCGGCGGCCTGCTCCTCGCCCCGCGCGGTCAGCGGCAGGTCCGTCCGCCCGGTGTGCCGGCGCGCCCGGCTCCACTCGGTCTCCCCGTGCCGCACCAAGATCAGTTCACCCATGCCCGGCTGTCTACCCGGCGGGCCGCGTCCGAAGAACCCCCGAACGGGTGAGGGGACGGGGGAGGCCGTCAGCCGAGGACCGAGGCGAGGGGCGTGCGGGTGAGGCCGTGGGCCTCGGCGACGTGGTCGTAGACGAGCGCGCCGGCGTGGGTGTTGAGGCCGAGGGCCAGGGCGGGGTCGGCCTTCAGCGCCTCGCGCCAGCCCAGGTCGGCGATCTGGACGGCGTAGGGGAGCGTCACCCCGGTCAGGGCGTAGGTGGAGGTGTTGGGGACGGAGCCGGGCATGTTCGCGACGCAGTAGAACGTCGAGCCGTGCACCTTGTAGGTGGGGTCGGCGTGCGTGGTGGGACGGGAGTCCTCGAAGCAGCCGCCCTGGTCGATGGCGATGTCGACCAGCACCGAGCCGGTCTTCATGCCGGCCACCAGCTCGTTGGAGATCAGCTTGGGCGCGCGGGCGCCGGGGATGAGGACGGCGCCGATGACGAGGTCGGCGGCGCGGGCCTCCTGCTCGACCGTGTAGGCGCTGGACACGAGGGTGTGCAGCCGGCCCTGGTAGATGGAGTCGATCTCGCGCAGCCGGTCGAGGTCGACGTCCAGGACGGTGACGTCCGCGCCCATGCCGACGGCGATCTGCGCGGCGTTGAGGCCGGACACCCCGCCGCCGATGACGACGACCTTGGCGGGCGCGACTCCGGGCACGCCGCCGGGCAGGACGCCGCGGCCCCCGTTGGACGACATCAGGTTGTACGCGCCGACCTGCGGCGCGAGCCGCCCGGCGACCTCGGACATCGGGGCGAGCAGCGGCAGCGAGCCGTTCGGGAGCTGCACGGTCTCGTAGGCGATCGCGGTGACGCCGGCCGCCAGGAGCGCGTCGGTGCACTCGCGCGACGCGGCCAGGTGCAGGTAGGTGAACAGGACCTGCCCCTCGCGCATCCGGTGGTACTCGGGCGCGACCGGCTCCTTCACCTTGAGGATCAGCTCGCCCTCGGTCCAGACCTCGTCGGGGCCGTCGAGGATCTTGGCCCCGGCGGCGGCGAAGTCGTCGTCGGGGATCGCCGAGCCGGTGCCGGCGCCCCGCTCCACGAACACCTCGTGGCCGTGCCGCGTGAGCTCGTGCGCGCCCGCGGGCGTGATCGCCACCCGGTACTCGTGGTTCTTGATCTCTCGTGGGACGCCGATCTTCACCGGGGGCTCCTCTGTCAACGCTGACCAGGACGTACGCCTCCAGCGTGCGGCGCCGGGACGAACTCCGGCTATGTGCAGTCTGTCAAGGCCTCGACCCTTTCGACGACATGGTGTAAAGCCCCGTCCGCCCGGCCCGGCCGTTGGAGCGATCCGGGACTAGGCCGCGCCGGGGGGCAGCCACTCGTCGGCGATGGCGACCGTCAGCTGCTCCAGCAGCGGGCCCGCGCGGCGGACGCGGCGCTCGTCGTCGGGCTCGATGTCGGCCAGCGCGTAGGCCGCCTGGATCCGGGCCTTGCGGAGCTGCTCGCCGGTGAGGCTCCGGCGGCCGGCCACCGCGACGACCGGCGCGCCCGCGCGGGCGGCGGCGCGGGCGACGTGGACCGGCGCGCCGCCGCGCAGGGACCGGGCGTCGAGGACGCCCTCGCCGGTGACGACCAGCCGGGCGCCGCGCGCCTTCTCGGCGAATCCCAGCAGGTCGAGCATCAGGGCCGGGCCGGGCTCGATCGTCGCGCCGAGGAAGGTGAGCGCGGCGAACCCGACACCGCCCGCCGCCCCCGCGCCGGGCAGGTCGCGGGCGGCCTTGCGGGCCGCCGCCTCGGCCAGGTCGGCCCACCGGCGCAGGCCCGTGTCCAGCAGGCGCACCTCGTCGCGGGTCGCGCCGCGGCGCGGCCCGTCCACGGCGGCGGCGCCGGTGCGGCCGAGCAGCGGCCCGGCGGGCTCGCCCGCCACCACCACCTCGATGCCCGACATGTCGGGAAGGCCGCGCAGGTCGAGGGCGTGCAGCGACCGCAGCGCCGCCCCGCCGGGCGGCAGGTCCCGGCCGAGCGCGTCGAGGAGCCGCCCGCCGAGGCCCTGGACGAGGCCCGCGCCGCCGTCGGTGCACGCGCCGCCGCCGAGGCCGAGGACGATGCGGCGCGCGCCGAGCCGGACGGCGTGCGCGAGCAGCTGCCCCGTCCCGAGGCTGGAGGCGGTGAGCGGGCGCTGCCGGCCGCCGGGCAGCCGCCGCAGCCCGGACGCCTCCGCCAGCTCGACCACCGCGCGGTCGCCGTTCAGCGCCAGCCGCGCCGTCACCGGGCGCCCGGTCGGCCCGCACACCTCGACCTCGACCCGCCGCCATCCGGCCGCCACCGCGGCCTCGACGGTGCCGTCGCCGCCGTCGGCCACGGGCAGCTCCACGAGCGCGACGCCGGGCCGCGCGCGGCGCAGCCCGACCGCGAGATGACGGGCCGCCCGCGCCGCGGTCAGCGCTCCCGGGAACCTGTCAGGCGCCAGCAGGACGTGACCTGGCGGAGACGGGTGGGAGGGAGAGTCCGCGGACACCACAGCCACGCCTTTCACGCCGGGGGGTAAGGCCCTACCTTCTGCTTACGCCATGAAGGCACTATTTGACACCCGCAACGGCCCCCGAGACTTCCGAACGGGCGAGTTCCGTCGCGGAGCGGTCACCGTGCGTCCCGGTGTTTCCCCGGCGGGGGCCGATCGCGCGCGGGCGATCCGGCGGGATCAGGTGACGCCGAGCCACTCCTCGATCGGATGGATGGCGAAGAAGACCACGAAAAGGGCGGCCACGATCCACAGGGCGGGGGAGACCTCGCGCGCCTTCCCGCGGGTGGCCTTGATGACGGCGTAGCCGACGATGCCCATGCCCAGCCCCGTGGTGATCGAGAAGGTGAAGGGCATCAGCACGATGGTGAGGAAGGCCGGGATCGTGATCTCCAGGTCGTTCCAGTCGACCTTGGCGACCTGCGTCATCATCAGCGCGCCGACGACCACCAGGGCGGGGGCCGCGGCCTGCGCGGGGACGGTCGCCGCCAGCGGGGTGAGGAACAGCGTCACCGCGAACAGCGCCCCGGTGGCGATGTTGGCCAGGCCCGTGCGCGCGCCCTCGCCGACGCCCGCGGCCGACTCGACGAACACCGTGTTCGCGGACGAGCTGGTGAGCCCGCCGAACGCGGCGGACAGGCCGTCCACCGACAGGATCCGGCCGAGCCGCGGCACCTCGCCGCTCTCGCTCACCAGGCCCGCCTCGTCGCTGATCCCGAGGATCGTGCCCATCGCGTCGAAGAACCCCGACAGCACCAGCGTGAAGAGCACGACCAGCGCCGTGATGACCCCGGCCCGGCCGAACCCGCCGAACAGGGAGATCTCGCCGAACAGCCCGAAGTCGGGGGCGGCGAACAGCTTGTCGGGCATGTCCGGGGTCACCACGCCCCAGCCGCCCTGCTTGACCGAGGCGTTCTCCTGGATGACGACGGCCGCGACCGTCCCGGCGACGATGCTGATCAGGATCGCGCCGGGCACCCGGCGCACGTACAGCACGATCATCAGCAGCAGGGTCGCGGCGAACACCAGCGTCGGCCACGTCTCCAGGCGGCCGCCCGTGCCGAGCGACAGCGGCGGGCTCGTGGCGCTGGAGGTGACGAACCCGGCGTCGTAGAGGCCGACCAGCGCGATGAACGCGCCGATCCCGACCGCGATCGCGTGCTTGAGCGCCAGCGGGATCGAGTTCATGATCCGTTCGCGGATGCCGGTGACCGCCAGCAGTACGATGACCGCGCCCTCGATCACGACGAGCCCCATCGCCTGCGGCCAGGTCATCACCGGCGCCGCCTGGAAGGCCACGACCGCGTTGATGCCGAGGCCGGCGGCCAGCGCCAGCGGGGCGTTCCCGACCAGCCCCATGATCACGGTGGTGACCGCGGCCGACAGCGCGGTCATCGTGGTCAGCTGCGGGATCGACAGGGTCGCCCCGGTGACGTCCTTCGCCCCGCCGAGGATGAGGGGGTTCAGCAGGATGATGTAGGCCATCGCGAAGAACGTGGTGACGCCGCCGCGCAGCTCGCGAGGGACGGTGGTATCGCGCGCGGTGAGGTCGAACAGCCGCTCCAGCGGCCCGGACCCGCCGGCCGGCGGTGAATCGTCGGCCGGTCCGGCCTTGGTCTTGGACATGAAGGGCGCTCCGCTTTCAACGGCAGGGTCTTCGGAAACGGCGTGCACAGGGTAGCCCTACAGGGGGCGCTTGTGGCCACCCCCTCCCGTGGGGGCCGCGAGCACCCGCTGAGCGGAGATTTCGGGAAGTGATTCCCGCCCTCCGCAGCGTGACGGGGGCGATGCGTCCGCTATAGCCTGCCCTGGTGCGAATGCGAGACTCCGCCGGGGCGACGGCCCTGGACTCCTACGCGTGGCTGCTGGCGTCCGTCCCCGAGCGGACCCGGTCGTCGTTCCGCGCGCGGATGCTCGGCCCCCTGGAGGAGTACGACACCACCAGGCAGGCCGATCTCGTGCACACGCTGGAGGTCTTCCTGTCCTGCTCGGGTTCCTGGAGCCGCACCGCGGCCCGGTTGCACGTCCACGTGAACACGCTTCGGTACCGAATCCGGAGAATCGAGGACCTGACCGGCAGGGATCTCGGCAGACTTGAGGACCGAGTCGACTTCTTCCTCGCCCTGCGCGCGGCGAGCACCTTGTAGGCGGTGGTCAAACGATGGATCGGGAGACACTGGGGCAGCGCATCCGCGCCCTGCGGATCCGGCAGGGCGTGAGCCAGGCGCAGCTCGCCTTCCCCGAGCTGTCCGACAGCTACATCTCGCTGATCGAGAGCGACAAGCGGGTGCCGGCGCCGAGCGTCGTCGAGCTGCTGGCCGCGAAGCTGAACTGCTCGGCGACCTACCTCGTCAGCGGCGTCAGCGAGGACGTCGTCGACGATCTGCGCGTCACCCTCGACTACGCCGAGATCGCGCTCAGCAACGGCGCGGCGGCCGAGGCGCGGGCCCGCTACTCCGAGGTGCTCGCCAGCGCCGACGCGGTCGCGCTGCCCGAGATGCTGCACCAGGCGCGCTGGGGCCACGCGCTCGCGCTGGAGGCCGAGGGCGAGCTGGAGGGCGCGATCGAGGAGCTGAAGGCCCTCACCGAGCAGGCCTCCGCCGAGGCCGACCTCGACCACTGGGCGAAGGTGCACGTCGCGCTGAGCCGCTGCCTGCGCGAGCGCGGCGACATCAGCGCGGGCGTCGAGGCCGCCGAGACGGCGCTGCGGCACCTGATCGCCACCGGCGCCGACTCCACCGACGCCGCCGTCGACCTCGGCGCGGCGCTGCTGTCGGCGTTCATCGAGCGCGGCGACCTCGTCCGGGCCCGCCAGCTCGCCGCCCAGCTCGTCGAGCGGGCCGAGCGGATCGGCAGCCCCCGCGCCCGGATGGTCGCCTACTGGGAGGCCGCCTACGTCGCGGAGATCCGCGGCGAGTACGACGAGGGCGTCGCGCTCGCCGAGCGGGCGCTGATGCTGGCCGGCGACGGCGAGGACCCCCGCAACCTCAACCGGCTCCGCGTGATCTACGCCGGGCTGCTGCTGCGGGCCCGGCCCGACCAGGCCGCCCGCGCCCGCGAGCTGCTCGCCCGGGTGCGCGGCGAGATCAGCGCCAGCTCGTCCGGCGAGATCGACGTCGCCTGGTGCCTGACCGAGCTGGCCCGGGCCGAGACCGCGCTCGGCCGCCCCGCCGAGGCGGTCGCGCTCGCCGAGGAGGCCCTCGACCTGCTCGGGGACGCCCCGCGCCGGGCCACCGCCGGCGCGCTGACCGTGCTCGGCGAGGCGTCGGTGCGGCTCGGCCGGCACGACCGCGCGGTCGAGGTGCTGACCCGGGCCGCGACCTGCCTGGAGGAGATGGAGTCCTCCCGGGAGGCCGCGCAGGCGTGGTTCGACCTCGCCGAGGTGCTCGCCGGGACGGGGACCTCCGACGAGCCCCGCATGGCCGCCTACCGCCGCGCCCTGACCTGCGTCGGGGTGTAGCCGAACCGTCCCGGGCGCTGCCGCGTCAATGAATAATGCTGCGGTTGGCCTGAGATGGGGGAGTTGTTCGTGTTCGGTGTTGTACGACCGTGCCGTCATGTTCTGTGCGGGTCGCTGTTCGAGGACTGGATGGCCCACCTGTGCGGGCTGTGCCTCACGCTGAGGGCCGAGCACGGCCAGGCGGCCCGGCTCGTCACCAACTACGACGGGCTGCTCGTCTCGGTGCTGGTGGAGGCCCAGTCCCCGGAGCTGTCCCCGCGTCGCAAGGCGGGACCGTGCGCCCTGCGCGGGATGAGGACCGCCGAGGTCGTCACCGCCCGGGCCCAGGGGGCCCGCCTCGCCGCCGCCGCCTCCCTGCTGCTGGCGGCGGGCAAGACCCGCGACCACGTCGCCGACGGCGACGGGCCGTACGCGCGCGGGCTCGTCGCCGCGGCGGCCGGGCGGATGGCCGACCGCTGGGACGCCGCAGGCGGCCGCTCGGGCGCCGCCGTGGGGTTCGACCCGGCGGTGCTGCGCGACGCGGTCGCCCGGCAGCCCGCACTGGAGGCGGCACCCGGTCTCGGGCTGCTCGACCTGACCGAGCCCACCGAGACGGCCGTCGCGGCGGTGTTCGCGCACACGGCCGTCCTCGCGGGCAGGGAGGCCAACGCCGAGGCGCTCGCCGAGGCGGGCCGCTTCTTCGGGCGCCTAGCGCACCTCCTCGACGCCGTCGAGGACCTCGCCGCCGACGAGGAGGCGGGCGCCTACAACCCGCTCCCCGCCACCGGCACCACCCTCGCCGAGGCCCGCCGGCACGCCGACGACGCGCTGCACGGCCTGCGGCTCGCGCTCGCCGACCTGGAACTGGAGCGGCCGCGCCTCGTCCGGGCCCTGCTGGACCGCGAGGCGGGGCGCTCGGTCGAGCGCGCCTTCGCCGGCTCCGTGAACCTGGCGAAGGGGCCGCGCCCCCCGCGTCCCGGATGGCCGATTCCCTGCTTCACCGGCTCGCTCGTGTGCGCCACCTGCGGGATCTTCCAGCCCGAGTGGAGCGAGCACCACGGCGACTCGTGCGATGACCGGTGCTGGTGCACCCGGCACGCCGACGGCTGCGACGGGAGTTGCTGCGACTGCTGCGACTGCTGCGACTGTGACTGCTGCGACTGCGACTGCAACTGCTGCGACTGCTGAGCGCGAGCGGCCGGCACCCGTCTGTTCCCGATCACCGTCTCTTCCCGATCAGCGTCTCTTCCCGATCACGGTCTGCCCGATCACGCCATGGCGCGACCCGGGACGTGCCATGGTGGCGGGCTCAGTAGGGTAGACGAAGCCCTTCGAATCACTAGAGAACCCGGCCATCCATGAACATGTTCAAGTCCCGCCGGCCGCTGCGCCGCCTCGGCCTGATCGCCACCGCCGCACTCGCCTTCGGCGCCTTCACCGCGCCGCCCGCGCTGGCCCACACCAAGCTCGTCGGCAGCACGCCCGAGAAGGGCAAGGCCGCGGACTCGGTCACCGAGGTCACCCTCGTCTTCAGCGACAAGATCAGCGTGGCGAAGGTCGTCGTCAGCGACGGGCAGAAGAAGGAGTTCCAGGCGGGCGCGGCCGAGCGGGCCGGGACCAAGGTCACGCAGAAGCTGACCGGCCCGCTGCCCGCGGGGTCCTACACGGTCGCCTACCGGGTCGTCGGCGAGGACGGGCACCCGATCGAGGGCGACGACCTGGCCTTCAGCGTCACCGGGGGCGGCGAGCCGGCCGCCTCGGCCGCGCCGTCGGAGGGCGGGGTCGGCGCCGCGGAGCAGACGGGTGCGGCGGCCAACGCCGACGAGCAGCCGCTGAAGGCCGACCAGGAGGACGCCGACTCCGACGAGGACTCCGGCCCCGGGATGCTCCTGTGGGTGCTGATCGGCGTGGGCCTCCTCGTCGGCGTCGGCATCGGCGTGGCCATCGTGTTCCGCGCCAAGCGCAAGCACCAGGCGGCCACCGGCGGTGAATAGGGGGAGCCTGGCCGTCTGGCGGGCGGGGGCGGCCGTGGTGGCCGCGTCCGCCGTCCTGCTGGTGGCCGGGCTCGTCCTCGGCGGCTCGGTCACCGAGAAGGTCATCCCCGGCCTCGGCGACGCGGGCGCGCTCACCCGGTGGGGCCTGCCGGTCTCCCGGACGGCGATGGACCTGCTGTCCGCGCTGACCGTCGGCGCCCTGCTGGCCGCGGCGGCGTTCCTGCCCGTCGAGGGCGGGCGCACCGCGCCGCGCCTGTCGAAGGACGCCCTCCGCTACCTCGGCGCCGCCTCCTGGATCGCCGCCGCCTGGGCCGCCGCCGCGGCGGCCACGCTGGTGTTCACCGTCGCGGACGTGCTCGGCCAGCCGGTCGGCGACGTCCTCACCGGCAGCGAGCTGAGCAGCTACGTCGGCTCGCTGCCGCAGGGCACCGCCCTCATGATCGTGGTGCTGCTCGCCGTGGTGGTGGCGCTGCTGGCGCGCACCACCACCACGCCCGCCGCCGCGTTCGGGCTGCTCGCCATGGCCGGGATCGCGCTGCTGCCCGCCCCGCTCACCGGGCACTCGGCCTCGGCCGCCAACCACGCCACCGCGACGACCGGCGTGGCCCTGCACGTCGCCGCGGTCGCCCCGTGGGTCGGCGGGCTCGCCATCGCGTGCGTCCACGCGCTGCTGCGCCGCGACCGGCTCCCGCTGGTCGCCGACCGGTTCAGCCGGATGGCCCTGTGGTGCTACGTCACCGTCGGCGCCAGCGGGCTGGTCAACGTGATCGCCCGCCTGCCGGACCCGCGGGAGCTCGTCGAGACCGACTACGGGCGCCTCGCCCTCGGCAAGATCATCGCGTTCTGCGTGCTCGGCTGGTTCGGCTGGTGGCACCGGAGGCGGACGCTGCCCGCGGTGGCGGGCGGCAGCCCGGGGGCGTTCGCCCGCCTGGCCTCCGTCGAGGCCGCCGTGATGGGCGCCGCCATGGGCCTGGCCGTCGCGCTGGCCCGCACCGCGCCGCCCGCGCCGGCCGAGCCGGAGTCCGCGGTCGAGTCGCTGCTCGGATACGACATGCCCCCGCAGGTCACCCCGGTGCGGCTGCTCACGCTCGGCCAGTTCGACCTGTTCTTCGCCGCCCTCGTCGTCGTGCTCGGCGGCCTCTACCTCGCCGCCGTCGTCCGGCTGCGGCGGCGCGGCGACTCCTGGCCCCTCGGGCGCACCGCCTCCTGGCTCATCGGACTCGCGACGATCGTCGCCGTCACCCAGACCGGCGTCGCGAGGTACGCGCCGATCCTGTTCAGCGTCCACATGGCGCAGCACATGGTCCTCAACATGCTGACGCCGATCTTCCTGGTCGTCGGCGCGCCGGTGACGCTGGCGCTGCGGGCGCTCAAGCCCGCCCGGCAGCGCGGCGACCGCGGCCCGCGCGAGTGGCTGACCGCCGTGCTGCACAGCCGGTACCTCGCGGTCGTCGCCCATCCCGCGGTCGCGACCCTCGTCTTCGTGGTGAGCACGTTCGTGCTCTACTTCACGCCGCTGTTCGAGGCCGCGATGCGCAACCATCTCGGCCACATCGCGATGATGGTCCACTTCCTGGCCAGCGGGTCGCTGTTCTTCTGGGTGCTGCTCGGCGTCGACCCCGCGCCGCGCAAGCTGCCCTACCCGGCACGGCTGCTGCTGCTGTTCGTCACGATGCCGTTCCACGCGTTCTTCGGCATCGCCCTGATGAACATGAGCCAGGCGCTCGCCCGCGGCTGGTACACCTCCGTCGACCCGCCGTGGGGCACCACGATCCTGCACGACCAGCACACGGGCGGCGCGATCGCGTGGGGCTTCGGCGAGGTGCCGACGTTCATCGTCCTGATCGTGCTGGCGTTCCAGTGGTACGTCCACGACCAGCGGCAGGCGCGGCGCATGGACCGCAAGGCCGACCGGGCCGCGGCGCCCGGCGGGCGCGCCGAGGACGACGAGCTCGCCGCCTACAACGCCCGCCTCGCCAGGCTCGCCGGGCGCGGCGGCGCGGCCGGCAAGGGCCGTACCGCCGAGGACAAGGGCGCAGCCGAGAAGGACGGCGCCGTGGAGGAGCAGGCCGGCGCGCAGGAGAAGGACCGGGCGTGAGCGCGGGCTCCCCCGCGCGGGGGAGTGCCCGGGCCGCCCGTTCTGCCAGGATCGAGGCGTGTTCGGAGTGCTCCGCCCGCTGATCGAGCCGGTGACCTGGCGGCGCTGGTCCCACCTCGTCGTGGGCGGCGCCCTGCTGATGCCGTACTGGTTCCTCGCGATCAGCGTGATTCCGCTGCTGCCTATGCACAACGGCCTGTTCAAGGCCGTGCTGATGCTGGTCGTGATGCCGGCCGCGGCGACGTTCGTCACCGGGCTCGTGCCGACGGTGCGGCTGCTGGAGAGCTCGCTCGCCAAGGAGCTGCTGAGGGGACCGGCCGCCGCGCTCGCCCCCGGCTCGGCGGTCTCCTGGGAGAGCCGCGTCCGAGCCGCCGCGTGGTTCACGCTGCACCTCGGCACCGGAGTGGTGGTCAGCGGGCTCAGCCTGGCCGTGCCGCCCGCCGCCGTCGTGATGGTCCTCGCGCCGGCGGTGCGCTGGGACACCCGGTTCCTGGAGTCCTGGGGCTGGCAGGGCGCCTGGCACCAGTGGCCGGCGCCGCCGATCGGGCTGGCGGCGCTGGCCCTGCTGCTCGCGCTGATCGTCGGGGCGGGCGCGCTGCTGGCCCGGCTCGCGCCGGTGTTCCTCGGGCCGTCGGCCGCCGAGCGGCTGGCCGGGATGCGGGCCGAGGCGGTCCGGCTCGCCGAGCGCAACCGGCTGGCGAGGGAGCTGCACGACTCGGTGGGCCACGCGCTGAGCGTGGTGACCCTGCAGGCCGGCGCGGCCGGGCGCGTGCTGGACAGCGATCCCGGGTTCGCCCGCGAGGCGCTCGCCGCCATCGAGGAGTCGGCCCGGGCGGCGCTGGAGGACCTCGACCACGTGCTCGGGCTGCTGCGCGACGACCGGTCCCGCCCGGCCCCGCAGGCCACGCTGAAGGACCTCGGGCGGCTGCTGGAGCAGACGCGGATCGCCGGGGTGGCGCTGGACGCGGAGGTGGGCCCTGAGGTGGAGCACGTCCCGGCGGCGGTGTCGCGGGAGGCGTACCGGATCGTCCAGGAGGGCCTGACGAACGCCCTCCGGCACGCGGGGAAGGTACCGGTGCGGCTCCGGCTCGGCACCGACGGAGAACGGCTGGAGGTCGAGATGACCAATCCGCTCGGCGCGACCCGCGGCGAGGGCGCGGGCCACGGCGGCGGCCGCGGCCTCGGCGGCGTCCGCGAGCGCGTCACCGTGCTGCGGGGCGAGATGAGCGCCGGGGCCGACGGCGACCGCTGGCGCCTGCGCGTGTCGCTGCCGCTAAGGTCCGGATCATGACGATCAAGGTTCTGCTGGTCGACGACGAGCGGCTGATCCGGGCGGGGCTAGCCGCCATCATCGACGCCGAGGACGACCTGGCCGTCGTCGGCGAGGCCTCCGACGGCTCGGAGGTGCCGGGGGAGGTGCGGCGGCTCCGCCCGGACGTCGTCCTGATGGACGTGCGGATGCCGCGGCTCGACGGCATCCAGGCGACCCGGCACATCCTCGCCACCGCCGCGGAGCCGCCGCGGATCATCGTCGTCACCACGTTCGAGAACGACGAGTACGTCTACGACGCGCTGAAGGCCGGCGCCCACGGCTTCCTGCTCAAGCGGACGCGGCCGGAGGAGATCCTGCAGGCGATCCGGATGGTCGCGCACGGCGACAGCCTGCTGTTCCCGGCCGCGATCCGGGAGCTGGCCGGGCGGCACGCGGCGTCCGGCGCCGGGGGCGCGGCCTGGCACGGCCGGCTGACCGGGCGGGAGGGGGACGTGCTGCGCCTGATGGCCAAGGGCCACTCCAACGCCGAGATCGCCGAGGAGCTCTTCGTGAGCCCGCAGACGGTGAAGACGCACGTCGGCAACATCCTCGCCAAGACGCAGGCCCGCGACCGGACGCAGGCGGTGATCTTCGCCTACGAGACGGCCTTCATCACGCCCGGGTGAGATGGCAGGGTGACCGCATGAGGGACTTCCGCTTCGGGTTCAACGTCTTCGACATCGCCTCCCGGGAGGACTTCGCCGAGCGGTGCCGCCGCGGCGAGCGGTACGGCTACGACGTCGCGCTCGTGCCCGACCACCTCGGCGCCCCGGCCCCGTTCCCCACCATGGTCGCCGCCGCGGACGCGACCGAGCGGCTGCGCGTCGGCGCTCTCGTGCTGAACGCCGGGTTCTGGAACGCCCACCTGCTCGCCCGGGAGGTCGCCACCGCCGACCGGCTCACCGGAGGGCGGGTGGAGCTCGGGCTCGGCGCCGGGCACATGAAGTGGGAGTTCGACGCGGCGGGCATCCCGTGGGAGCCGTTCGGCGCGCGGGCGGAGCGGATGACCGCGCTGATCGAGGACCTGGGCCGGCTGTTCGGCGGGGGCGACTACGCGCGGCACCGGCCGGTGGCCGAGTTCTTCGGGCTGGCGGAACTGGCGCCCGTGCAGCGCGCCGGGTTCGGCGGGTCGGGGCCGCCGCTGCTGGTCGGCGGCACCGGCGACACGGTCCTGCGGGCGGCCGCGCGCCACGCCGACATCGTCGGGATCGCGGGCGCGTACCAGATGAGGGGAGAGCCGCCCGGCACGTTCCGGTTCGGCACCGCCGAGGAGGCCGACGAGCGGGTCCGGTTCGCGCGCGAGCACGCCGGGGACCGGGCGTCGCGGATCGAGTGGAACGTGCTCGTCCAGCACGTGCAGGTGACCCGCGACCGGCGGGCCGAGGCCGAGCGGATGCGCGCCGAGCGCGTCCCCTACATGACGGTCGAGCAGATCCTCGACACCCCGTTCGTCCTGCTCGGGACGGAGGCGCAGATCGCCGAGCAGATCCGGGAGCGGCGCGAGCGGTACGGGTTCTCCTACATCACGGTGCACTCGCCCTTCATGGACGTCCTCGGCCCGGTGATCGAGCGGGTCTGAGCGCACCGGCGACGGGGCGGCCGGTGGGCCGGGCCCGGGCGGGCGGTGCGTTCCTCGGCCTGCAATTCGAGCAGGGCTTACACCTCATTTACCCACAAGTAGCTACAAAAGAGACAGAAAGGAACGAGAGCGACGATCGGGGGATCATGGACGCCGTTACCCTGTCCGGGCTGCGCAAGCCGAGGCCCTATCCGGCGGTGTCGGTGCTGATGCCGACGCACCGCTCCGCCCGGGACGGCCGGGAGGACCGCATCCGGCTGCGGAACCTCCTGGGCGAGGTCCGGCGCCGCCTCCACGACGATCCCAAGGTGGCGCCCGACGCCGCCGAGCACGTCGTCCGGGGGCTGGAGCGCGCCGCGGGCGAGGTCGATCCGCGGCACGCCTCCGACGGGCTGGTGCTGTTCGCCGCCCCGCACGGCGAGCACCACGCGTTCACGATCGGCCAGCCCGTGGACGAGCGGGTCGTCGTCGACAGCGGCTTCGCCACCCGCGACCTCGTCGCCGACTTCACCCGCACGCCGCGCTACTGGCTGCTGTCCCTGTCGGACCACTGCACGCGGCTCTGGAGCGGCCTCGGCTCGGAACTGGTCGAGCACGCCCGCGGCGGCTTCCCCGTCGAGCCGCCGCCGATCGACGAGGCGAGCGCCGGCCGGCTGGCCCGCCGTTCCGCCCAGGGCGGCGACGGGGAGCGCCGGCGCCAGGCCATGCGGGACGCGGTGTCCGCGCTCGAACACGTCCTGGCCCGGGACCGGCGCCCGCTGGTCGTCGCCGGCGTCACCCGGCACCAGGCGCTCTTCGACGAGGTCGCCGGACCGCACGTCACCGTGGCGGGCCGTGTCGACGGCAGCTTCGAGGGAGCCGCGCCGAGCACGCTCGCCGAGGCCGCCCGGCCCGCGCTCGCCGCCTACGAGGACCTCCGCGAGGTGGGGGTGCTGTCGGAGCTGGAGGCGGCGCGCAGTATCCAGCGGTACGCGGGCGGGCTGTGCGAGGTGACGGAGCTGGTCGAGGAGGGGCGCGGCGAGCACCTGGTCGTCGAGCGCGGCTACTACGCGTCCGCGGTGCGCAGCGGCGGCGAGCTGATCCCGGTGGACGGCATGCCCGGCGTGCTCAAGGGCGCGGACGTCGTCGACGACGCCGTGGACCACGTCATCGAGACGGCGCTGGAGTACGGGGGCGAGGTCACCTTCGTCTCCGACGGGTTCCTGATCGACCACGACCGGATCGCGCTGGTGACGCGCTACTGAGGGGCGGCCCCGCAGGACGGGTCGTGCCAGCCCACCCAGCCGAACGACCAGAACCGGCCCGCGTGCGGCCGCCAGCCCGCCGGGTGCGCGGGCCATGACGCCTCCGGCGCCGTCCCGTCCGGGAGGGGCACGACGACCGTGCACACGCCGGGCGCGGGCGGCCGCCCGGCGCGGACGTCGAAGGCGCCGATCCGCGTCCACCACACGGGGTACATCAGCGCGGTCCTGACCGCCCAGTTGAGCGAGGCGTCCGCGACGACCCCGCCGGACGCCGGGCCGGCGAGCGGGGGCTCGGGAGGGACGCGCCGCGCGTGCGGTCCCATGACGAAGGCCAGCGCCGCGAGGTTCACGCCCGCGACCGCCACGGCCGTCAGGGCCGTCCCGCTCAGCCTGGACGCCAGGAGAAGGACGCACAGCAGGGCGAGCGCGGTGAGCGTCGCCTCGCGCAGGTGCAGCGCGCCCCGGTCGTCGGTCAGGAACATGACCTCGGGGAAGTCGAACCCGATGAAGAGGTGGGTGCGGAGCCGCTCGCCCGCGTAGGCGGCGACCCAGAGGCCCGTTCCGCCCAGCAGGAGCGCGCCGCCCGCCCCCAGGCCGACCGCCCGGCGGGCGGTGAGGCGCGCGAGCGCGGCGGCTCCGGCCAGCGCGTACACCAGCGCCACGCACGCCAGGTAGCGGCCGTAGGCGAAGTTGCCCACCCGGTGCTCGTCCGGCAGGGCGGCCGAGGAGGCGTAGGCGATGCCGCACGTGACGGTGAGCAGCACGCCCGCCATGATCCTTTCCGCCCGGGGCGTCCGTCGCCGCACGAGGGACGCCGCGACGGCCACCAGCCCGGCCCCGGCGAGGCCCCAGGTGGACGCGATCAGGTACCAGAGCTGCCCCGCCGCGCCCGAGAGCGCCCATTCCTGCCCCGGAACCGTGGTCAGCCGGGACGTGAGGAGCCCGGCGAGGTCGCGCGTGCCGCGCGGATACAGCTCGGCGCGGATGTGCGCGTTCAGCGCCGCGCCCGCCGCGTATCCGGCGAGTGCGACCGCGCCGCCGGCGAGCGCGGCGCGGATCCTCCGGCGCTCTGGTGTGAACACCAGGGCCGTGCACACCAGAGCGGCGGCGTGGACGGCGAGCAGGACCGTCCCCCGGGTGTGCACGGCCGCCGCGAAGGACGCGACCAGGCTCGCGAGGGCGGCGTTCTGGATCCGGCCGTCGCGGACGAAGCGGTCCAGAGCCAGCAGCCAAGCCAGGAAGAGTGTCGGCAGGACGGCGTCGGCGAGCGCGAAGGCCCCGAAGAACGTCGTCGCGGGCAGCAGCGCCACCGCGAACGCCAGCGGCAGCGCGGACCGGCGGGCGAGCCCGAACCGGCGCGCCGCCGCGTACCCGAGCGGGAACAGCGCCGCGCCCAGCACCGCGTTGATCGCCATCACGGTCGTGTAGACCGTCGCGGGGTCGTGGGAGAACCAGTAGGCGGGCGCGAGCACGACGGGATACCCGCCCTGGTAGAAGGTGTTCCCGGACAGGTCGCCGCCGGGGCCGCCGGCCAGCAGGCGGGCGGCGAGCAGGTAGCCGGTCTCGTCCGGGTTCGCGGCGGGGCCCGTCCGCGGCCAGGCGAACCAGAGCCGGACGACCGCCTGCGCGAGCACGCCCGCCGCGAGCAGCCAGGGCAGCGCGCGGGGGGACCGCCGGGCGCGCCCCGGCGGGGCGGCCGGCGCCTGGAGGCGGGGTGGGAGCAGCGCGAGCGTCATGCGCCCCACGCTTCCGCCGGCTTGTCATGATCACGTGCCGGTGATGTCCGGATCTTGTGACACAGCGCACCAGATGATCGGGAGCGGCCGATAATGTGCGGGTGGCGAGCATTCTGTTCATCGAGGATGATCCGTCCGCGCGGGCGGCGCTGGAGCTGGCGCTGACCCGCCAGGGGCACGGGGTGACGTCCCGGGCCACCGGCGAGGACGGGCTGGAGGCGCTGCGGGCGCGGCGGCCCGAGATCGCGATCCTGGACGTGATGCTGCCCGGCATCGACGGCATCGAGGTGTGCCGCCGCATCCGCCGCGACGACGCGCTGCCGGTCATCCTGCTGACCGCGCGGGGCGACGACCTCGACGTCGTCCTCGGCCTGGAGGCGGGCGCCGACGACTACGTGGTCAAGCCCGTCGAGCCCCGCGTCCTGGACGCCCGGATCCGCGCGGTCCTGCGCCGCGCCGACCAGACCCGCCTGGACCGGTCCGTCTACGGCGGCCTCGTCATCGACCGGACCTCGCTGAAGGTCACCAAGGACGGCGCCGACCTCCGCCTCACCCCGACCGAGCTGCGGCTCCTGCTGGAGCTGACGCGGCGGCCCGGCCAGGCGCTCACCCGCCAGCACCTGCTGGCCGAGGTGTGGGAGCACACCTACCCGGGCGACTCGCGGCTCGTGGACGCGTGCGTCCAGCGCGTCCGCGCCAAGATCGAGGACGAGCCGGCCGAGCCGCGGCTGATCGAGACCGTCCGGGGCTTCGGCTACCGGTTCACCGCGCCGTGAGGTGGCGCCCGCGGTTCGGGCTGCGGATGCGGCTCGCGGCCGCGTTCACGGCGGTGGCGCTGCTGGCGTCCGTGCTCGCCTCCGGCATCTCCTACGTGCTGCTGCGGCGGGTGATGCTCCAGCGCGCCCAGGACGCGGTGCTCAACGACGTCCGCGACACCCTGGCCCAGCGGATCCCGCCGACCCTCCCGCCCGACGCCGAGCCGCTGATCTCCGGAGCCCTGGAGGAGGCGCTCGGCACGGCCGAGGGGCGCAAGGCGGTCGCGGTCCCGGTGCCGCTGCGCGGCGAGTCCGGCCTCCCGCCGCCGGGCTCGCTGGACGTTCCGGTGACCCGGGAGTTCGCCCGGCGCGCGCTGTGGGGCATCGTCTTCCAGCGTGTGAACCGGAACGGCACGCCCTACCTGCTCGTCGGCGCCCACGTCACCGATTACGAGACCACGGTGGACGAGCCGTGGCGGACGTCGCCGCCGGTGGTGTTCGTCTCCGCGAGCCTGCGCCGGGAGGCCGCCGACCTGCGGCTGTTCACCCGCACCCTGCTGATCGCGGACGCGGCGGCGCTGGCGGCCGCGCTCGGGCTCGCGCTGCTGGCCACCGGGGGCGTGCTGCGCCCGGTGCGCCGCCTCGGCGCCGCCGCCCGCGCGCTCGGCGAGGGGAGGCTGGACATCCGCGTGCGGGTGCGGGGCCACGACGAGCTCGCCGACCTCGCCGCCACGTTCAACCGCACCGCTGAGGCGCTGGAGCGGACGGTGACGGAGCTGCGGGCGATGGAGGCCGCGTCCCGCCGGTTCGTCGCCGACGTCTCCCACGAGCTGCGCACGCCGCTGACCTCGATGATCGCCGTGACGGGCGTGCTGGCCGAGGAGGCCGGGGAAGAGGGCGAGGGGGCCGCGGTCCGGCTCGTCGCGGAGGAGACCCGGCGGCTCGGCCGGCTCGTCGAGCACCTGATCGAGATCAGCCGGTTCGACGCGGGCGCCGCCGCCCTCGTCCTGGACGACGTCAACGTCGCCGACGCGGTCGGCGCGACCCTGGAGGCGCGCGGCTGGAGGGACGAGGTGGACGTGGAGGGCCCCGCGGACCTGTTCGTCCGGCTGGACCCGCGGCGGTTCGACGTCATCGTCGCCAACCTGGCCGGCAACGCCCTGAAGCACGGGCGCCCGCCCGTCTCGCTGCGCTTCGGGCGGCCCGAGGACCCGGACGCCGGCGGCGTCCGGGTCGTGGTCGCCGACCGGGGTCCCGGCCTCCCCGGCGACGTGGTCTCCGTGGTCTTCGACCGGTTCGTCAAGGCGGAGGCGGCGCGCTCGCGCAGCGAGGGCAGCGGCCTCGGCCTGTCGATCGCCAAGGAGAACGCACTGCTGCACGGGGGGACGCTCGAGGCCGCCGACCGGCCGGAAGGCGGTGCCGTGTTCACCCTGTGGCTGCCCGACGGAGACGCGGACGAGCGCCCATGAGACGAGCGCTCCTGGCGCTGGCGGCCTGCGCCGCCCTGGCCGGCTGCGGGATCCGGCCCACCGGGATGATCGGCGCGGGAGCCCCGCCGATCGCGCAGGGGCACACCGCCCCGATCACCGTCTACCTCGTGCGGGACGGGAAGCTGGTACCGGTGACGAGGCCCGGCCTGCCGGGCGAGCCGCACCTGGCCATCCAGCAGCTGACCGTTCCGCCGACCGAGAGGGAGAGGAGGATGGGCCTGCGCACCGACGTCCACGACGAGCTCGACGCGTACTCGGTCGAGGACGTCTCCAGCCCGGTCGGCCATCCCGCCCAGCTGGTCGTACGGCCGGCCGACCATCGGGCCGGAACGAAGGACTGGTCGCGGACGGCCAAGGCCCAGATCGCGTGCACGGCGCAGACGATCCAGGGCATCCGGCGCGTGAACCTGTGGAGCACGCTGAACCCGACCAAGAACAGATGGGAGTTCCTGACCTGCGGCCAGTTCTCCGACCTGCTCGATTGAGCGGCCCCGCGCGGACGCGGTGCGCTTCGCCGCGAGACGGCACGGGACGGGCCGCGGGGAAGGGGCGGCCAGATCCGGCCGCCGGCCCCCGGGAGAGATGAGGAACCATGAGCCGGTGGCCCGCCCGGTGGAAGGCCGCGACGGCGCTGGCCGCCGCGGCCGCCGTCCTGGCGGTCCTGGCGGCCGGGTTCCGGGCCGCCTACGGCATCCGGCCCACCGGGATCATCGAGGCGGGAGGCCCGCCTCTCGCGGCGGCCAAGGCCGATCCCATCACCGTCTACCTCGTCGAGGGCCGGCGGCTCGTCCCGGTCGTGCGTCCGGGACTCCCCGGCCGCCCGTATCTGGCCCTGAGCCAGCTCGGCGTCCCGCCCACGTCCGCGGAGGTGCGCAGGGGGCTCTCCACCGAGATCCCGGGGCCGGACGGGCTCAGCGTGCGGCAGGAGGGCCTGCCCGGAACGATGGTGGTCGACGTGATCGGTGAGGCCGGGGGCGTGGTTCCCGCCAGGCTCTGGTCGCGCCTCGCCAGAGGGCAGGTCGCGTGCACGGCGCAGACCATCCCCGGGGTGAAGCGGGTCGTCCTCACGGGCGTCTTCAACGCCGAGAGGTCGGCCTGGGCGGTCGTTCGCTGCCGGGATTACGAGGACCTGGTCGGGTGACGGCCCGCACGGGGACCCGGGACCCGCGGGTCAGCCCCGTGTCAGCCACTCGGCGGTGATGTCGCCGAGGACGGAGCGGACGGTGAGGATCGCGATGCCGAGGATCAGGACCGGCATCACCACCCACCGCTCCACCTTGCCGTCCGTCCGCGGGATGACGGGCAGCTCGATCCGCCAGGGCAGCGGCCAGAACACCGGACAGCCCCTCGGCGTCAGGCAGTCGCCCGCGATGTGGGCCAGGCAGCCGAGCGTCACCGCGAACCCGACGAAGCTCATGTCGATGTTGCGCATGAGCCAGACGGCGATCAGGGCCAGCGCGCAGTCGGCCAGCGCCGACTGCGGCTCCTTGCCCTCGAAGTCCAGCCCGATGCCGCGCAGCCCGAGGCCCACGATCATGAACAGGCAGGCCCACCAGGCCCAGAGGTAGTGGGTGGCCAGGGTGTCCATCGCCCAGCCGAGGCCGACCGCGAACAGGATCGAGTGGGTGGCCTGCCGGTGCCCGCCCGACACCTTCCCGATCCACTTGCACATGTGGTTGGTGATCGGCCCGAACGTGTTGGCGATCCGGCCGTTGTGGTGGTCGATGTCCGGCAGGATCGCGGCGCCCGCGCACACCACGGCGCCCGCCATGACCTGCTCCGGCGACAGCGTCACCGCGTGGTCGCCGAGCAGCCGCTCCTGCGCGATGACCGGGACGGCGGCCAGCCACGCCAGCGTGCCGCTCAGGGCATGCGTCTTGCCCATCATCGTGCCGTTCCCCCGCTTTCCAGCGCGTATCGCCGCCCGTCTCAGGGCGGGACTCTAATCCGCTCCTGATCGTTTTCGGCGAAGACGCGCCGTACGGGGCGTCACGTCCCTTTGATGCGCGGAGGGAGCCGCCGGTTCCGCCCTCAGACGGCGTTGCGCTCCCGGGCGGAGACGACCGCCCCGACGTTCTCCTCGGCCCACTCGGTGATGGCCCCGATGGGCCCTCGGAGCGAGTGGCCGAGCGGAGTGAGGGTGTACTCGACGCGCGGCGGCACCTCGGCGAAGACCTCCCGGGTGAGGAGGCCGTCGCGTTCCATGGCGCGGAGCGTCTGGGTGAGGACCTTCGGCGTGACGCCGCCGATCAGGTCGCGCAGCTCGGTGAACCGGCGGGTGCCGTCGCTCAGGATGAGCACGACGAGGACCGACCACTTGTCGCCGATCCGGTCGAGGATCAGCCGGGTCGGGCAGTCGGGGTCGAACGCGTTGCCCTTCATGGTTTCCCTAAGGTACCAATGTCTCGTTGAAGTAACCAGTATCCGATGGATACCTTCGTCGGCGACGACGTTCCAGGAGGTCATTCATGAGGATTCTGCTGATCGGCGCGACCGGCATGGTCGGCCGGCGGATCGCCGGCGAGGCCCGCGACCGCGGTCACGAGGTGACCGGCGTCACCCGGAGCGGGAACGAGGGGACGGCCGGGGCCGAGGCGGCCGACGCCGCCGCGATCGCCCGGCTGGCCGAGGGGCACGACGCCGTCGTGCTGAGCGTCCCGCCGCCCCGGGACGGGTCGGAGACCGAGGGGCCGCTGCTGGAGGTCACCCGCGGCGTCCTGGACGCCCTGCGGCGCTCCGGCGTCCGCCGCCTCGTCGTGGTCGGCGGCGCCGGAAGCCTGGAGGTCGCGCCCGGGGTCCGGCTCGTGGACACCCCCGAGTTCCCCGCCGTCTACAAGAGCGAGGCGCTCGCCGCGGCCGCGCAGCTCGGCGTCATCCGGGCGGAGGCGGGCGACCTGGACTGGACGTTCATCTCGCCCGCCGCGGTCATCGCGCCCGGCGAGCGCACCGGCGCCTTCCGCCTGGGCGGCGACCGGCTCCTCGCCGACGCCGACGGCGCCAGCCGCATCAGCGCCGAGGACTACGCCGTCGCCCTGGTCGACGAGCTCGAGAAGGGCAACGCCGTCCGGCGGCGGATCACGGTCGCCTACTAGGTCAGGATGGGATGAACCGCCAGGCGCTGGACTCCTCGCCCGGTTCGTAGGGGGAGTCCAGGCGCTTGGCGACGATGCCGGGCAGCCCCTGGTCGCGCGCCGCGTCCCGGACGGCGCCGCCCTCGCCGGGGAACCAGGGGGCCGTCTGCCACCGCGGACCCGACAGCCCGAGGCCGTCGAGCCGCTCCCGCCGCTCCCGGTACGGGACGTCCAGCAGCGGGTGCCCGTCCAGGTGCAGCACGTCGTAGAGCATGTAGGTCTCGCGGCCTTCGAGGACGGCCAGCTCCCCGTCCAGCAGGGCGGGCCGGACGCCGAACTCCGCGCCCAGCCGCGAGCCGAGCCCGCCGGGTCCGTCCACGGCGCGGCCGCGCCCGTCGGTGAACCGCGTCCGCCCGCCCTCGACGTAGGCGGCCAGCCGCCTGCCGCCCCAGGCGAACTCGAACCCCCACGCCTGCGGGTCGCGGGGCAGCCGGGCCCGCTCGGACGGGCGCATCGGGCGCAGCGACTCCGGCAGCGGCCCGGCGTCCGGGTCCGCGGGCGGGTCCATCCGGTGGATCATCCAGTTCTTCCCGCGCGTCCGGAACAGCACGTACCGGCCGGACACGCGCGAGCCGTGGATGACGACCTTCACCTCGCGCTCGGACCACTTCTCCGTCTCGTAGGTCCCGCGGTCCCAGACGGTCATCTTCCCGGCGCCGTACTCGCCGCGCGGGATCTCGCCCTCGAAGGCGGCGTACTCCAGGGGGTGGTCCTCGGTGTGCACCGCGAGGTGGTTGGTGTCCGGGCTCCACGGCAGGCCCTTCGGCACGGCCCACGAGACGAGCACGCCGTCGCGTTCGAGCCGCAGGTCCCAGTGCAGGCTGGTGGCGTGGTGCTCCTGGATGACGAACGTGTCGTCGTTCCCGCGCGGGAGGGCCGCGTCCTCGGGGACGGGCTCCGGCGTCCGCCCCGCGTCCCGCCTGCCCCGGTACTCGGCGAGCCGGTCGCCCTCGCGGGCCGGGGGAGCCGCGCGCTTCTTCGGCTTCTTCGGGGTCACGCCCGCTGCATACCCGCGCTCAGCGGATGAAGACGGCGTAGTCGGCGACATCGCCGGTGAGGGAGGGCGGGAGCCCCGCGACCGCGGACAGCTCCTCGGCCGACACGAACCCGCCCGTCTCGGACCGCACCCGCTCGATCACGGCCGCCAGTTCCTCGGTGATGCCGGGCAGCAGCGTCAGCGCCTCCGCGGAGGCGTGGTTGACGTCGACCAGCCCGCCGTCGTTGTACTCGCGCGGCAGGTCGGGCCGCCCGATGCGCAGCTCCCTGGCGAGCCCCGGGTCGGACGCGGCCAGCGCCCGCGCCCTCTCCCGCAGCAGCCGCTGCCGCTTGACCCGCTCCACCACGGCCTCGTTGTCGACGCCCGACAGCCCGTGGGGGTCGAACACCCCCCGCCGGATCAGGAAGGCGTGCCCGCAGCCCACCACCGCCAGCAGGGCCATGAGCATGCCGGTGAACCGCTGGTCGCCCCGCTCCCCGCCGGCGGCGGAGAGCTGGGAGACCAGCAGCGCGAACACCCCGGCGTACGCGACCGTGGACACCAGCAGGTGCAGGCTCCGGCGCCACAGCAGCACGGCGGCGAAGGCGAACGGCGTGCCGAAGCCGAGGGTCAGGAACGGCAGCGCCGCCCACGTCACGCTCAGCGCCGCCCGCCCCGGCGGCATGGTGTCGGACGGAACCCTCGGCTCGTACGGCGCTGGGGCGTTCATCTCTAGAGAGTCTCCCGGCCGGATGTGGGGCGAATCGGACTCTAGATCGAGGGGTGGGTCACGGCAGGGTGAGGATTTCGTGGCCGTCCTCGGTCACCAGCAGCGTGTGCTCGAACTGCGCCGTGCGCCCGCGGTCCTTGGTGACGACCGTCCAGCCGTCCGCCCACATGTCGTACTCGTGGGTGCCGAGGGTCAGCATGGGCTCGACCGTGAACGTCATGCCCGGCTCGATGACCGTCGTGGCGCTCGGGTCGTCGTAGTGCGGGACGACGAGGCCCGAGTGGAACGTCGTGCCGATCCCGTGCCCGGTGAAGTCGCGCACGACCCCGTACCCGAACCGCTTGGCGTAGGACTCGATGACCCGCCCGATCACGTTCAGCGCCCGGCCGGGCTTGACCGCGCGGATGCCGCGCATCGCCGCCTCGCGGGTGCGCTCCACCAGCAGCCGCGACTCCTCGTCGACGTCGCCGCACAGGAACGTCGCGTCGGTGTCGCCGTGCACGCCGTCGATGTAGGCCGTGATGTCGACGTTGATGATGTCGCCGTCGCGCAGGACCGTGTCGTCCGGGATGCCGTGGCAGATCACCTCGTTGATCGAGGTGCAGAGGGACTTGGGGAACCCGCGGTAGCCCAGCGTGGAGGGGTAGGCCCCGTGGTCGAGCATGAACTCGTGCCCGACGGCGTCGAGCTCGTCGGTGGTGATCCCGGGCCGGACGTGCCGGCCGACCTCCTCCAGCGCCTGCGCGGCGATCCTCCCGGCGACCCGCATCCGCTCGATGATCTCGGGAGACTTGACGTCGGGCTCGCCCGTCCGCGGTTGCTTCTTCCCCACGTACTCCGGGCGCGGGATGTTCGAGGGCACCTTGCGCATCGGGGAAACGCGCCCGGGCCGGAGCGACTGCGTCGTCATAGTGATGGAGTGTAGTCAGCGCCATCGGGGCAACAATGCCCTGCCGACGCGTGATCGAGAGGAGCGCCCATGACCGCCGACGACGGTGACTGGTGGTTCTGCCTGAAGCACATGAAGGTCGAGCACGGGGCGGGCTGCCCCGGCAAGGACCGCATGGGCCCGTACAGGACCGAGGGCGAGGCCGCGGACGCTCTCGCCCTCGCCCGCGAGCGCAACGAGGCGTGGCGCCGGCAGGACGGGGACTGACTAGTCCAGGACGGGGCCGGAGACGGCGTCGAGGAACCTGGCGATGCGGCGCCGGAGCCCGCGCGGCGTGCGCGCCGGCTCCCGGCCCGCGGCCGCGCTGACGAGGTGCTGCGCCCCGTCGAACGACATGAGGGCCCCGTCGGGCGGGACGGTCAGCGCCTCGTGGGCGAGGCCGCGCAGCTCGCGGTCGCCGCACTCCAGCGCGAGGACGGTCGCCCCGGTGCGGCGCGCGTCGTCGACCCGCTCCAGCAGCGGGACGGGCGCCTCGTCCTCGGCGACGACGAACAGCGTCTCGCCGCGCCGCGCCGCCTCCAGACGCTCCAGCCCGATCCGCAGGTGCGCGGGCGCGCCGGCCGGCGGCTCCCAGCGCACCAGCGTGGGCGCGAGGCCCGGGGCGCCGCCGAGCCGGCTCTCGTCGTCGAGGTGCGCCGCCAGATGCCACGGGTCGCCGGCGGGCGTGCCGACCAGGAGCAGCCCGCCCGGGGTCCGGGAGGTGACGCGCAGCGCCCGGCCGAACTCGTCGGTCCGCTCCAGCCAGCCCGTCGTCGACAGGACCTCGCGCAACATCGTCATCTGCTCGGCGTCCACGGGCTCCATGGTGCCTCACGCACCGTCGTGGGAAGGCCCCTTTCCGCGACGCGGGGGCTCGGCGGCGGGGGGCCCGGCGGCGGGGGCCCGGACCGCCGCCTGGCAGACTCGGCCGCATGACTGAGCAGCAGAAGACGCCCTACGACCTTCCCGACGCGAGCGGCCTGTCCATCGGCATCCTGGGCGGGACGGGGGACCAGGGCAAGGGCCTCGCGCGCCGCTTCGCGCTCGCCGGGCACCGGGTGACGATCGGGTCGCGCAGCGCCGAGCGCGCCCAGGCGGCCGCCGACGAGCTCGGCGCCGGCCTGCCGGTCTCCGGCGCGCCGAACCCCGTCGCGGCCGGGGAGTCCGACGTCGTGATCGTCGCGGTCCCGTGGGAGGGCCACAAGGCCACGCTGGAGTCGCTGCGCGCCGAGCTGGCCGGCAAGATCGTCGTGGACTGCGTGAACCCGCTCGGCTTCGAGAAGGGCAAGGGCGCGTTCGCGCTGCCGGTCGAGGAGGGCAGCGCCGCCGAGCAGGCCGCCGCCGTGCTGCCGGACAGCCGGGTCGTCGCCGCGTTCCACCACGTGTCGGCCAGGCTGCTGCTCGACCCCGGGGTGGACGAGATGGAGCTGGACGTCCTGGTGCTCGGCAACGACCGGGAGGCCACCGACCTCGTCCAGGCCCTCGCCGGGCGGATCCCCGGCATGCGCGGCGTCTACGGCGGGCGGCTGCACAACGCCCACCAGATCGAGGCGTTCACGGCCAACCTCATCTCCATGAACCGCCGCTACAAGGCCCACGCCGGACTCCGGATCACCGACGTCTGACCGGTCCCGGGCCGGTACGGTGCCAGGATGATGCCGGGATGAACGGTCGGGACGCCGCGCAGCGGCCCTTCGTGATGCTGCCGTCGGCCAAGGCGGGGCCGCTCCGCGCGGTGGCGAGGCGGATCCTGCTGGCGCTCTTCCTGCTCCTGTCGGTGGTGGCCGCCGTCTACGCCGACCGCGGCGGGTACCGCGACAGCGGCGACGGGCGGCTGTCCCTGCTCGACGCCTTCTACTACGCCTCGGTGACCGTGTCCACGACCGGGTACGGCGACATCACGCCGGTCAGCGACGCCGCGAGGCTCGTCAACATCGTCTTCATCACGCCCGTGCGCGTGCTGTTCCTCATCGTCCTCGTGGGCACGACCCTCGAGGTGCTGGCGGAGCGCACCCGCGACGACTGGCGCAAATCCCGCTGGAGGGCACGCGTGCGCGACCACGTGGTGGTGGCCGGTTACGGAACGAAGGGCCGCAGCGCCATCCGGACCCTGCTGAGCACCGGGGTGCCGCCCGAGTCGATCGTGGTCGTGGACCCGGACCCGCGGGTGGTGGCCGAGGCCGCCGAGGCGGGCTTCGCCGGGATCGTCGGGGACGCGACCCGCAGTTCGGTGCTCAGGCAGGCGTCGGTCCACCGCGCGAGCGAGATCGTGGTGGCGAGCGCCCGCGACGACACCGCGGTCCTGATCACCCTGACCGCCCGCCAGCTCAACCCGCGCGCCGGCATCCAGGCCGCGGTCCGCGAGTCGGAGAACGTCCCGCTGCTGCGCCAGTCGGGCGCCGACCACGTGGTGACCTCGTCGGAGGCGGCGGGACGGCTGCTCGGGGTCTCCACCACGCAGCCGAACGTCAGCGAGGTCATCGAGGACCTGCTGGACCAGGGGAGCGGCCTCGACCTCGTGGAGCGCGAGGTCCTCCCGGACGAGGTGGGCGGCCCGCTCAGGGCGGTCGGCGACCCCGCGCTCGCGGTGGTCCGCGGCGGCCGGCTGCTGCCGTTCGACCACGCGGGCTGCGCCGCCCTCGAACCCGGCGACCTGCTGATCGTGGCGCGGTCCTCCGCCCCGCGCGGCCGTCCGACCGGCCAGGACGGGACCGCCGCCCCCGGCGGCCCGGGGGAGCGGACTTCCTGACGCGGACGGGAGCGGTTTCGCCCCGCGCCGCGTCCTACTCCTGACGTACCATCGGCAGTGGCGACAGGCAGGGTGGAGATGAGAGAGAACCGGTCGGCAGACCCGTGGAGCGCGTTCCTGGCCCCTTCCGGGCGGAACGACGGGGTGCGGCCGCCGGGGGCGTCCCCCGCCGGCGAGGCCGGCATCGCGGGGTACATCGAGCCGGGCGCGGAGGACGCGTGCCGCCGCGTGCTGGCGCAGCTGCGGGCGGCCGGGGGCCCGATGTCGCTGGAGCAGATCCACCACGCGACCCGGCTCGGGCTGCTGGAGGTCGCGGACGCCGTCGACGCGCTGCGCGAGCGCGGCATGGTCGCGGTGGAGCGCGAGATCGACGAGGTCGTCCGGCTGACCGGCGAGTGACCGCGGCCCGATGATCGGATACGTCGTCGCCGTCTCGCTGAGCTGCCTCGTCGGCGTCGCCGAGCTGGTCAGCCGGTACCGCGACCGCCCCACCACGCTGGTCCGGGTGCCGAGCACCTGGGCGTACGTGCTGATCAACGGGGGAGCGGGCGCGGGCTCGCTGCTGCTCCTGCACACCTTCGACTGGCGGTTCGGCGTCCAGTCGGCGCACGTCGCGGAGGCGACGCAGGTGCTCGTGGCGAGCCTCGGCTCGATGATGGTGTTCCGCAGCGCGGTGTTCACCGTCCGGGTCGGCGACGAGGACGTCGCGGTCGGGCCGAGCACGCTGCTGACCTCGCTGCTGGCCGCCGCCGACCGGGGCGTCGACCGGATGCAGGCCAAGACCCGCGCGCACGAGGCGGGCGAGATCATGCGGGGCGTCTCGTTCGCCAAGTCCCGGCTGGCGCTGCCGACGTACTGCCTCGCCCTGCTGCAGAACGTGCCCGCCGAGGACCAGGCCGACCTGCGCACGGCCGTGGACGCCCTCGCCGGCAGCGAGATGACCGACGGGCAGATGGCCCTCAACCTGGGGCTGCTGCTGATGAACGTCGCCGGCCCCGACGTGCTGCGCTCCGCGGTCGACACGCTCCGCGACGAGATCACGACCGGCGAGGAGCCCCCGCGCCGCGTCCCGCCGCCGCGCGACGGCCAGGCCCACGAGGGCGGCCGGGCGCGGCCCGAGACGGTCCGCTCGGACCCCGACCAGTAACGAACGTCACACGGCACCGGGACGTCGTACGGCCCCGGCGCAGGGCGCCGGGAACGACACACGGCCGCGCCGGGAACGACACACGGCCGCGCCGGGGACGGCGCGGCCGTGCGGGGGTGGGCCCGGTCGTCGCGGGGGTTCCGCGCGGGCTAGTGGTAGGTGTGCTCCGGCGCCGGGAAGGTGCCGCTGACGACCTCGTCGGCGTAGGCGCGGGCGGCCTCGCCGAGCAGGGTGTTCATGTCGGCGAACTTCTTGACGAACTTCGCGGTGCGCGGGGTGAGGCCGGCCATGTCCTGCCAGACGAGGACCTGCGCGTCGGTCTGGCCGCCGCCGCCGATGCCGATCGTCGGGATGGACAGCGACGCGGTGACGCGGGCGGCGAGGTCCTCGGGGACGCATTCGAGGACCACGGAGAACGCGCCCGCGGCCTCCAGGGCCTTGGCGTCGGCCATCAGCTCGTCGCCGTCCTGGCCGCGGCCCTGCACCCGGTAGCCGCCGAAGGCGTTCACCGACTGCGGGGTGAGGCCGAGGTGGCCCATCACCGGGATGCCGGCCGCCACCATCGCCTCGGCCTGCGGGAGGACCCGGCGCCCGCCCTCCAGCTTCACGGCGTGGGCGCCGGTCTCCTTGAGGAACCGGGTGGCGGTCGTCAGTGCCTCGGCGACGCCCGTCTGGTACGAGCCGAACGGCAGGTCGGCGACGACCATGGCGCGCTTGGAACCGCGGACGACGGCCGCGGTGAGCGGGATCAGGTCGTCCACCGTGACGGGGATGGTCGAGTCGTAGCCGTAGACGACCATCGCGGCGGAGTCGCCGACGAGCAGCACGGGGATGCCGGCCTCGTCGAAGATCCGCGCGGTGAGCGCGTCGTACGCGGTGAGCATCGGCCACTTCTCGTGCCGCTCCTTGGCCGCGGCGATGTCGCGTACGGTCACCCTGCGCCCGCTCGTACCGCCGTAGAGTGCGGTCGGCTGCGCCGGTGATGCGACGGAAGAAGACATGCAGTACCTCCGCTGGTCTTGAGGCGCCACTGTGGCGTACCCAGACGCAATCGATGGTGCCACCTGACCGGCGATTCGGATACCCCTCCCCATTTCGAAAATTCTTCGCCGGATCGGGAAGAGATTCCGAAACGATACCGTTGCGTATCGACATGGACCCCCAGACGATCCAGCGCCGCCGGTGGTACATCCTCGGCGTCCTGACCATGAGCCTGCTGGTGGTGGTGCTCGACAACACCATCCTCAACGTCGCGCTCAAGACCATCGCCGACCCGGACAAGGGCCTCGGCGCCACCCAGAGCCAGCTCGAGTGGGCGATCAACTCCTACACGCTCGTCTTCGCGGGCCTGCTGTTCACCTTCGGGGTGCTCGGCGACCGGATCGGCCGCAAGCGCGTGCTCGTCGGCGGCATGGCGGTGTTCGCCCTCGCCTCGCTGGCCTCGGCCTACGCCCAGTCGCCCGAGCAGCTCATCTACGCCCGCGCCCTGATGGGCCTCGGCGGCGCCGCGGTCATGCCGCAGACGCTGTCGATCATCACCAACGTCTTCGAGCCGCACGAGCGCGCCCGCGCCATCGGCATCTGGGCCGGCGCGGTCGGCCTCGGCGTCGCCATCGGCCCGCTCACCGGCGGCCTGCTGCTCGCCCACTTCTGGTGGGGCTCGGTCTTCCTCATCAACGTGCCGGTCATCGCGGCCGGCGTCCTCCTGATGGCGTTCCTGGTGCCCGAGTCGCGCAACCCCGCCCCCGGCCGGCTCGACCCGGTCGGCGTGGTGCTGTCGGTCATCGGCCTGGTCGTCCTGTCGTACGGGATCATCCAGGGCGGCGAGAAGGGCGACTGGCTCCAGTTCCCCGTGCTCGGCCCGATCCTCGCCGGCGCCGCGTTCCTCGCGCTGTTCGTGTGGCACGAGGCCCGCACCGCGTCCCCCGCGTTCGACGTCCGGCTGTTCAAGGACGCGCGGATGTCGGCCGCCGTCGCGTCCATCGCGCTGTGCTTCTTCGCGGCGACCGGCGTGTTCTTCTTCGCCAACTTCTACATGCAGTCGGTGCGCGGCCTGACGCCGCTGCAGTCCGGCGCCATGGTGCTGCCCTTCGCGGTCGCGCAGCTCGCCTTCGCCCCGCGCAGCGCCGCGATGGTCCGCCGGTTCGGCGCCAAGGCGGTCTGCACGGCCGGGCTGCTGCTGGTCAGCGTCGCGCTCGCGAGCTACCAGTTCGTCGGCGTCCACACCTCCATGTGGATCCTCGGCGCGATCTTCTTCGTGCAGGGCGTCGGGATGGCCAACGTGATGCCGCCCGCAACCGAGTCGGTCATGTCGGCGCTGCCGCGCGAGAAGGCCGGCGCCGGATCGGCCATCAACAACACCGCCCGCCAGGTCGCGGTCGCGATGGGCGTGGCCGTGCTCGGCTCCGTCGTCGCCTCGGTCTACCGCGGCGACCTGCGCGACGAGCTCGCCGCGCTGCCCGCGGGCGCGCGGGAGGCCGCGGCCGAGTCGATCGAGGGCGCGCACGCCGTCGCCGCCGGGATGGGCCCCGCCGGCCAGGGCCTGGTCGGCCCCGCCGACGCCGCGTTCGTGCACGCCATGCACGCCGCCTCCGTCGCCGCCGCCGTGATCTCCTTCGTCGGCGCCCTGGTCGTGCTGAAGTGGATGCCGGGACGCGGCGCCGCCTCGCCCGCCCCGGCACCGGCCGAGCGGCGGCCGGAGAAGGCCGCCGTGTGACGCGGCCGGTGTGGCAGGGTGAGGGGATCATGACCGGGACCGAGCGGCGGCACGCGGGGCGGCCTCGCAGCGAGCGCGCCGACAAGGCCATCGTCGAGGCCACCCTGGACCTGCTGGCCGAGGAGTCGGGGGTGGCGGGCGTGTCCATCGAGGCGGTGGCCGCCCGCGCCGGCGTCGGCAAGACGACCATCTACCGGCGGTGGCCCAGCAAGGAGGCGCTGATCGTGCACGCGCTCGGCGCGGTCAAGGAGCCGCTGCCCGAGCCGTCCGGCGCCACCGCCCGCGACGAACTCGCCGAGATCGCGCGGCGCCTCGCGGGCGACCGGCACCGCCGCTACTCCCGGTGCTTCTGGAACGTCGTCGGCGGCGCGGAGAAGCACCCCGAGCTGTACGCCCGCTACCTGCAGGACGTCATCGAGCCGCGGCGCGACGTCGTCCGCAGGGTGATCCAGCGCGGGGTCGACTCGGGGGAGCTGCGCGCCGGCCTCGACGTGGAGGTCGCGATGTCGCTGCTGCTCGGCTCGCTGACCGGGAAGAGGCCGCAGGAGACCTTCCCCGAGGGGTACGCGGAGGCGGTCGTCGACACCCTCATCGGCGGCATCGGGAGCCCCCGGGCACGCCGACCGGAAGCGGACGAGGAGCCGTTTTCGGCGCGGTAAGCGCGATCTTCTCCCCTGAGCGGCGCGTCATGCCCCATACTGTCGCTGGGTAGTGGTGAGACGACCGGCTGTCTGGAGCGCGTAGGTGAGATCCGTCATGGCGCCGCGCGGCGATGCGCCCGCCACCGATTCGGCGTCCCGGACCCTTGTCCTGGGCATCGACGGTGCCCGGCACATCGTGCAGTGCGGCCCCAACGCCAAGGCCGTCCTCGGCCGTCCCCCCGAGGAACTGATCGGCCGCCCGGCCACCGACCTGGTCGGCGACGAGGCGAAGGCCGAGCTCGAGACGCTGCTCGAGGCCAACGACGCCGGCCAGGAGCGCAACGGCGTGATGGGCGTGCTGCGCGGCGACGGCGGCCCGCCCGCCGACGCCCTGGTCACGGTGCAGCCGATGCTCGGCGGCGGCCCGGGCGCCGGGCCCGCCGCGCTGCTGTTCGTCCGGGTCGAGCTGCCGCCGAGCGAGCGCTACCAGGACCCGGCCCTCATGCGCCGCGCCCTGATGGACGACCCGCTCACCCGGTTCGGGGCGACCCTCGACCTCGACCAGTCCGCCCGCGGCCTCGTCGACGTCGTCGTGCCGCACTTCTGCAACGTCGCGTCCGTGCTGGTGCTGGAGAGCCTGGTCGCCGCCGACGAGGTGCACGCCGAGTCCGGCTCGGCGGTGCTGCGCCGCATCGCGGTCACCTCCGACGACGGCAACCCGGCGTGGACGTCCACGTTCCCCGTCGGCGAGGTGCTCGTCTTCCCCGAGGGCACCCCGTACCGGCAGGTGATGGAGACCGCCCGGCCCGTCCACCTCCCGCACATCACCCTGGACGCCGCGAGCGAGATAGGCCGCCTGTGGCGGCGCGGCCCGGCGGGCGAGCTGCTGTCCGACGTCTCGATGGTGCTCCTGCCGATGATCGCCCGCGACACGCTGCTCGGCTTCATCGCCTGCACCCGCATCCCCGGGTTCCGCAAGTTCGACGCCTACGACGTCGAGATCGGCATGGAGTTCGCCGCCCGCGCCGCCATCGTCATCGACAACGCCCGGCTCTACAGCCGCGAGCGGGCCACCGCGCTCGCCCTGCAGCGCAGCCTGCTGCCGATGCGGCTGTCCGCGCCGTCCTCGGTCGAGGTCCGGCACCGCTACCTGCCGGGCAGCAAGCTCGTCGAGGTCGGCGGCGACTGGTACGAGTCGATCGCGCTGCCCGGCGCCCGCGTCGCCCTGATCGTCGGGGACGTGGCGGGGCACGGCGTCCGCGCCGCCGTCACCATGGGCCGGCTGCGCACCGCCCTGCACACGCTCGCGAACCTGGAGCTGCCGCCCGCCGACGCCCTGCACGTCATGCACGAGCTGATGATCGAGCTGGGCGAGCAGGAGCCGCACTTCGCCACCTGCGTGTACGCGGTGTACGACGCGACCACCGGCACCATCGAGATCGCCTCGGCCGGGCACCTGCCGCCGCTGCTGGCGAACCCCAGCGGCGACAACGAGTACCTGAAGGTCCCGCCCGCCCCGCCGCTCGGCGTCGCGGGCGGCGCCGCCATCGAGAGCCGCGAGTTCACCGTCGAGGACGGCAGCCTCTTCGTGATCTACACCGACGGCCTCGTCGAGAACCGGGGCCGCGACATCGACGACGGCCTCGCCCGCCTCCAGAAGATCTTCGGCCGCGACTCGGTCGACCGCTCCATGGAGGACCTCGCCAAGACCACCCTCGCGGGCGTCTACGCCGACCAGCACCGCGACGACATCGCCGTCCTGATCGCCCGGCTGCGCCGCCTCCCCCCGGACCGCTACTCCTCCTGGACGCTGCCCGCCGACCCGGCCGCCGTCCGCCGCGCCCGCGGCCTCGTCCGCGCCCGCCTGGCGGAATGGGGCCTGGAGGACCTCGACTACACCACCGAGCTGCTGGCGTCCGAGCTCATCACCAACGCGCTCCGCTACGCCCCCGGCGCGATCGAGCTGCGCCTCCTGCTGGAGCGCACCCTCGTCCTGGAGGTCCTGGACCGCTCGGCCGCCCTGCCGCGCCTCCGCCGCGCCGAGGACGACGACGAGAACGGCCGCGGCCTGCTGGTCGTCAGCCAGCTGGCCCACCGCTGGGGCAGCCGCCGCACCGCCGCCGGCAAGGTCGTCTGGTGCGAGCAGATCGTCCCCGGCGTGGACCCCGACGCCTCAGAACAGGTCCCCGCCTGGCCCGAGGAAGCCTGGCCAGGCCAACTCCACCACAGGGAGTAAAGGGGGGCTGTGTCTTCCCAGGGGGGCGACCCCCTGGAACCCCCGTCACGAGCCGGGCGATCCTCACGCCACGGTTTTGGTTCTTGTGCCCGTGCGGGTTGGTGCGTGGCGCTGCGGTCGCCCGGCTCGGCGGGTCGGGCGACCTCCAGGCGCTTAGAGCGCCTTCCGGCCGCCCAACCCGCACTGTCGCCCAGGTCTACTCCAAGAGCGTGACGGGGTGGCACGTCCAAGAGCGTTGGGCGTGGACGGTCCACACCCTCTTGGACTTGGTGCTCAGCCGGGGTGCGGGCAGGCGCGTGGAGCGAGTGCAGCGAGCGCAACGCGCATGCCCGCCGACGCAGGCGACCGCAGCGACGCCACACGAACCGCAACAGGCACGGAGACCGTAACGGCGGCGTGAGGATCGCCTGCGTCGCAACGGGGGTTCCAGGGGGTCGCCCCCCTGGGCTAGGACTGCTCTTTCCAGCGGTTGGTTATGGGGAGGCGGCGGTCGCGGCCGAAGTTCTTCGGGGTGATCTTGGGGCCGGGCGGGTACTGGCGGCGCTTGTACTCGGCGATGTCGACGAGGCGGATGGCGCGTTCGACCAGGTCCGGGTCGTGGCCGGCGGCGACGAGGGCGTCGCGGCCCATGTCGCGCTCGACGTAGTCGGTCAGGATCGGGTCGAGGAGGGCGTACTCGGGGAGGCTGTCGCGGTCGCGCTGGTCCGGGCGCAGTTCGGCGGACGGCTCCTTGACGATGATCGCCTCGGGGATGGGCTCCTGCTCGAACGGGTGCAGGAGCGGCGAGTCCGCGCCCACCTGGGCGTTGCGCCAGCGTGCGAGGTCCCAGACGGTGAGTTTGAAGACGTCCTTGATGGGGCCGAACCCGCCCGCGGAGTCGCCGTAGAGGGTGGAGTAGCCGGTGGCCAGCTCGCTCTTGTTGCCGCCGGTGAGCACGAGGTGGCCGTCCTCGTTGGACAGGGCCATCCAGACGTTGGCGCGGATGCGGGCCTGGAGGTTCTCCTCGGCCAGGCCGTGCAGGTCGAGCTGCTCCTCGAACGCCTCGACCATGCCGGCGATGGGGACGATGCGCGAGTTGATCCCCTGCCGCTTCACGAGCTCCTCGGCGTCCACGACGGAGCCCTCCGAGGAGTAGCGGCTCGGCAGCAGGACGGCGTGCACGTTCTCCGGGCCGATCGCGTCGGAGGCGATGGTGGCGACGAGGGCGGAGTCGATGCCGCCGGACAGGCCGAGGACGACCGTGCGGAAGCCGTTCTTGCGGATGTAGTCGCGGGTGCCGAGGACGAGCGCCGCGTACACCTCGGCGAGGTCCTCCAGGGGCCGCGCGACCGCCGGCTGCTCCGCGGGGTACGCGGGCAGCGGGTCGGCGGACAGGACGTGCCGGTCGATCGTGATCGTGGTGCCGTCCTGGGCGTCGACGCGGGCGGGGCCCTCGTCCGCGGCCGGGCCGGCGGCGGGCAGGTCGAGGTCGGCGACGAGGAGGTGCTCGACGAACTGGGGGGCGCGGGCGAGGGGGGAGCCGTCCGGGCCGACGATGACCGAGTCGCCGTCGAAGACGAGCTCGTCCTGGCCGCCGACCAGGTTGACGTAGGCGAGCGCGCAGCCGGCCTCGCGGGCGCGGTCGGCGCACAGTTCGAGGCGGACGTCGTCCTTGTTGCGCTCGTAGGGGGAGGCGTTGACCGACAGCAGCAGGCCCGCGCCCGTGGCGCGGGTGACGCCGACCGGGCCGCCGTCCTGCCAGAGGTCCTCGCAGATGACGGTGGCGACGTCCACGCCGTGCACCCGGACGACGGGCAGCCGGTCGCCGCGGGCGAAGATCCGGTACTCGTCGAACACGCCGTAGTTGGGCAGGTGGTGCTTGGCGGAGCGGACGAGCACCTCGCCGCCGTGCAGCCACGCGGCGGCGTTCAGCGGCAGCCCGGGCCGCCCGGCCCGGGTCCCGGTCGCCGGGGCGTCGAGGTAGCCGGTCACGACGGGCAGATCGCCGAGGCCCTCGTCGGCGAGGCGGCGGGCCAGGCGTTCGAGGACGTCGCGGGACGCCTCGACGAAGGACGCGCGCAGCGCGAGGTCCTCCACGGGATAGCCGGTCAGCATCATCTCCGGGAACGCGACGAGGTGCGCGCCGGCCTCGGCGGCGCGGCGCGTCCACGCCACTATCCGGTCGGCGTTGCCGTCCAGGTCGCCTACGGTCGAGTTCACCTGCGCGAGCGCGAGCCTTAGTTGTGCCACGGTCCAAGGGTAGAACGCCGGACCCGGTTTCGTCACTTTGACGAGAAGTGGGCGTCGAGCACGGCGGCCCGCCGCCGCCGGATCGCGGGGCCCAGGGCGAGCTGCGCCGCGGCGGCCGCCAGGGCGAGACCCGCGCAGGTCAGCCACAGTGCGGGCGCCCCTCCGGCGCCCAGCAGCTGGGTGCCGCCGAGCGGCGCCAGCAGGAAGCCGCCCGACCACGCCATCCCGTACAGGCCGCCGTACCGGCCGCGCAGCCGCGCGGGCGCGAGGTCGGCGACCACGGCCTGCAGGACGGACGCCGCGGTGATCTCCCCGAGCGTCCACACCAGGATCGTCGCGGTGTAGGCCTGCACGGAGGAGGCGAGCGAGGTGAGCCCGTAGCCGGCCCCGACCAGCACGAACCCCGCCACGAGCACGAGGCTGTGGTCGCGCCGGGCCAGCCACGCGTTCACCAGCGGCTGGACGATGATGATCAGCACGCCGTTGGCGGCGATCGCCAGGCCGTAGGAGCGCGGGCCGAGCCCGTCCTCCTTCATGGCGAGCGGCATCGTCGTCATGCCCTGCATGAGCACGAACGTGTAGACGAGGGTGACCAGCACGTAGCCGACCATCACCCGGTCGCGCAGGACCCGGCCGAACCCGCCCGCCGGCGCGGCGTGGACGTCCCGCACGCGCGTCTCCGGGACGGCCCGCCACACGAGGAGCCCGAACGCCGCGCAGGTGAGGGCGTCGATCCAGAACAGCCAGAGGAAGCCCTCCTGCGCGAGCGTCCCGCCGAGCACCATGGCGACCGCCCAGCCGAGGTTGACCGCCCAGAACAGCAGTCCGAAGGCGCGCGGGCGGTCGGCGGGGGAGATGATGTCGGCCACCATCGCCTGCGCGGCGGGCCGGTACATGTCCAGCAGGAGGCCGAGGACCAGCGCCGTCGCGAGGATGGCGGGCAGGCCCTGGGCGTAGCCGAGCGCGAGCATGGCCGCGCCGGTGCCGACGGTCGCGAACGTCAGCGTCACGCGGCGGCCGAGGCGGTCGGCGAGCGCGCCGCCCGCCAGCTGCCCGGCGAGCGACCCCGCGCCCAGCACGGCCATCGCCACCCCGGCCTGGGCGAGCGACAGCCCGCGCACGGTCGTCAGGTACAGGCCGAGGAAAGGCTCGACCATGGTCCCGAGGCGGTTGAGCAGGGTGCCCGCCCACAGCACCCAGAACGGCCGGGGGAGGCCGCCGACCCGGGGCGCCAGGAACGCCGCGAACCTGCCGGGAGCGGGACCGGCGGGAGTCTCTTCCAGAGTGGTCACTTTCCCGATGGTGGTGGCCTCGCGCGCGCCGAGACATTTATTTAGTCTGGGCTAAATGATCGAGTTCCTCCTCGCGCCGGACGACGTGGCGCGGGTGCGGTTCGCGTTCTCGCCGCTGTGGGAGCTGGTGCGCAGCGTGCGGGTGCTCGCCGACCCGTCCGGCCACGCGCTCCACCTGCCCTGGGTGCGCCGGGTCCGGCCCCGCCTGCGCGGGCTCGGCGTCGAGCCGCTGCTCGAGGTCGTCTCGGCCGCCGGGTACATCCCCGACTTCCTCACCCCGCCTCCGGACACGCCGCTGCCCGACCTCGGCGCGGAGCTCGCGACCGTGCGCGCCGCCCCGCCCGAGGTCGTCGCCGCGGAGCTGAGCTGGGCCGGGCCCGGCCGTCCGCTCGCTCCCGCCCGCCGCGCCATGGCCGCCGATCCGGTCCGCGCCCTGGAGACGCTCGCCGACCTCCTCGAGAGGTACTGGGAGGCCGCCGTGGAGCCGTTCTGGCCGCGCGTCCGCGACCTCCTGGAGGGGGACGTCCTGCGCCGCAGCGGAGCGCTGGCAGCCGAGGGCGCGGCGGGCGTGTTCGCCGACCTGCACGAGGCCGTCTCCTGGCGCGCCGGGACGCTCACCGTCGACCGCCCCTGGGACTTCCGCGGAGAGCTGGCCGGGCGCGGGATCCTTCTCGTCCCGAGCGCGTTCGTGTGGCCGCAGGTCTCGGTGATGGTGCCCCCCTACCAGCCGATGCTCAGCTACCCGCCGCGCGGCGTCGCGACGCTGTGGGAGACCGGCCCGGCGGAGGGGCCGCGCGCGGGCGCCCTGGCCGCGCTGATGGGACGCCGCCGCGCCGAGCTGCTCACGGCGCTCGCCACGCCCGCCTCCACCACCGACCTCGCGAGGCGGACGGGGGTGACCGCGGGGGCCGTCAGCCAGCACCTCGGCGTGCTGCGCGCCTGCGGCCTCGTCACGGGGCACCGCATGGGCCGCCGGGTCCTGTACGTTCGCACGCCGGCCGGGGACGCCCTCGCCGGCGCTCAGCGCAGCGACGCGAGCGCGTCCAGGCGCGGAGGCGCGGGGGAGGCGTCCGGTCCGTAGCGGCCGGACTCGGCGAGCCAGTCCATGTGCGCGCGCGGCGTGTCCAGCAGGACCTTGACGACCTGCGCGGCGGCGGAGCGCTGCGCGACCGTGAGGTCCAGCCGGTCGAGCATCTCCGGCAGCCTGCGCGCCGCCGACCACGCCTCCTCCAGCCGGTCGGCGATCCGGTCGGCCACCAGGGCGGCCGCCCGCGCCTCGTCCAGCCCGCGCGCCCTGGCGAGGACGGCGGGCAGGTCGTGGAAGTCGCCGCGCTCGGCCTCCAGATCGTGCGAGGCGAGGTCGTTGGCCCAGGCGAGCACGTCGGCGACGCCGTCGGCGAGGGTCTTCCAGGCGGGCGTGCGCAGCAGCCGCGCGGGCAGCTCGACGCCGAGGACGACTTCGATCAGGTCGAACAGGAACGGCCCGCACGCGCGGCGGCGCAGCGCCGGGTACTCCGCCTCGGTCGGGACGTGCCCGATCCGCCGGTTCACCGCCTCCTCGGCGCAGCCGTCGCGGTGCGCCTCCAGGTGCAGCATGAACCGGCGGCGCCAGTCGCGGCTCATCCCCTTGGACGTGGCCTGCCACAGCTCCACCAGCGCCGCCTCCAGCGGGCGGGCGCCGGGCCGGGCGTGGCCGCGCCGCATCGCGCGCAGCAGGTCGTCGCAGAGCGCGTGCACGGCGCTGCCGCTGTCGGCGAGCGGCGGGTGGTCCAGCGTGTCGTCCAGGGCCAGCGCCCAGGTGAGCCAGCGGGCGAACAGGTCCACGGCGGCGAGGTCGGCGGACGGCAGGACGCGGGCGGCGAGCCGCTCGCAGCGCGCCCGGCCGAGCGGGGAGGTGTCGGGATCCCCGAGCACCAGGCCGCGGCCGCGGGCCCAGGCCTCCACCTGCGCGCACAGCTGCCACGACTCCGGATGCATGGCCGACGGGGTGGCCAGGGCGCTCACCCGGTCGGTCATCGAGAGAAGAAGTGAGATGTCCACGACAGCGCCCACGCTAACGATCACCGCCGCGGCCGCCGATGATCGCCACGTCAATTTCCGGGAAACGGATATCCGGGGACGGTCACGGGCGAGTCAGCCCCGCCCCTGCCGCCCACCCGGGCGGCCGTGCGATAGTGCGGGGATCCGAAGACAGATGATCAGGAGGAAACGTGTCGAGACGGACGACACTCGGGGCGCTCGGCGCGGGGCTCGCGGCCCTGGCGCTGACGGCCTCGGCGTGCGGCGGCGACGAGGGCGCGACGGTGCAGGGCGTGAAGCTCATCGAGAAGGGCGCGCTCACCTCGTGCACGCACCTGCCCTACCCGCCCTTCCAGTCGGAGGACAAGAAGAGCGGCAAGGTCGTCGGCTTCGACGTCGAGCTCATCGACCTCGTCGCCAAGCGGCTCGGCGTCACCCAGAAGATCGTGGACACCCCGTTCGAGACGATGAAGACGGGCTCGGCGCTGAACGCCGGCAAGTGCGACATCCAGATGGGCGGCATGACGATCAAGCCCGACCGGGTGAAGTTCATGGACGTCTCCTCCCCCTACTTCGACGCCACGCAGTCGCTGATGGCGAAGAAGGGCAGCGGGATCACCTCCCTCGACGACGTCAAGGCCAAGAAGCTGAAGCTCGGCTCGCAGGCGAGCACCACCGGTGAGGACTTCGTCAAGGGCAAGGGCTTCGACCCCCGCTCGTTCGACAACTCCAACGCCGAGCTGGACGGCCTGCGCACCGGCCAGGTGGACGTGATCGTGCAGGACGACCCGGTCGTCAAGGGCTGGCTGAAGGACCCGGCGAACTCCGCCTTCGAGATCGCCGCGAACCTCAACACCGGCGAGCAGTACGGGTTCTGGATGCGCAAGGGCCACAACCCCGAGTTGGTGAAGATGACGAACGACGTGATCGCCAAGGCGAAGTCGGACGGGACCTACAAGCGGATCTACGAGAAGTGGATCGGTCCAATGCCGCCGAGCGCCGGCAGCGGCTCGTGACCGCCGAGCCGGCCGGGGCGGCGGTGCCGGGCGGGCTGACCCGCCGGCGCCGCCGGCAGCTCTCCCTCGGCGGCCAGTACGGGCTCTTCGTCGTCGTCGTGGTGGTCGTCGCGGCGCTCGCGGACTGGGGCACCCTGCGGCTGAACTTCGCCAACTGGGAGGTCGCGAAAAGCCTGTTCCCCGACGTCATCACGGTCGGGCTCCGCAACACCGCCGTCTACACCGCGGTCGGGTTCGGCCTCGGCCTCGGCGGCGGGCTGGTCGTCGCCCTGATGCGGCTGTCGTCGGTCCCCCCGTACCGGTGGTTCGCCACCGCCTACATCGAGGTCTTCCGCGGCCTGCCGCTGCTGCTGATCTTCATCTTCGTGGGCGTCGGGGTGCCGCTGGCCTTCCCGGGCACCAACATCCCCGGCGGCGCCGCGGGCCAGGCGGGCCTCGCCCTCGGCCTCGCCGCCGCGTACATGGCCGAGACGATCCGGGCCGGGATCGAGGCCGTCCCGAAGGGGCAGCTGGAGGCGGCGCGGTCGCTCGGCATGTCGCACACCCGCGCGATGCGCTCGATCGTCATCCCGCAGGCGTTCCGGATCATCATCCCGCCGCTGACCAACGAGCTGGTGCTGCTCTGCAAGGACTCCTCGCTCGTGCTGTTCCTCGGCATCACCCTCGGGGAGCGGGAGCTCACCAAGTTCGGCCGCGACCTCGCCGGCCAGCAGGGCAACACCACCCCGATCATCGTGGCCGGGGTCTGCTATCTGCTCATCACGATCCCGCTGAGCCTGCTGGCCCGGCGGCTGGAGGCGCGGCAGCGCAGGGGGCGGCGATGACGAGCCTCGTCGAGGACACCGGGAGCACGGCGGCCATCGAGATCAGCGGCCTGCGCAAGTCGTTCGGGTCGAACGAGGTGCTGCGCGGCATCGACTTCCGTGTCGAGGCCGGGGAGGTCGTCTGCGTGATCGGCCCCTCCGGCTCGGGCAAGTCCACGCTGCTGCGCTGCGTCAACCTGCTGGAGGAGCCCTCCGCCGGGACGGTCCGGGTCGGCGGCGCCGAGGTCACGGGCCCCGAGGTCGACATCGACGCCGTCCGCCGCCGGATCGGCATGGTCTTCCAGGCGTTCAACCTCTTCCCGCACCTGACCGCCCTCGGCAACGTCATGATCGCCCAGCGGAAGGTGCTGAAGCGGGAGAAGGCGGAGGCCGAGCGGATCGCCAGGGAGAACCTGGAGCGGGTCGGGCTGGCCGACAAGGTCGGCGCCTACCCGGCGCAGCTGTCCGGCGGCCAGCAGCAGCGCGTGGCGATCGCCCGCGCGCTCGCGATGGGCCCAGAGGTGATGCTGTTCGACGAGCCGACGTCCGCCCTCGACCCCGAGCTGGTCGGGGACGTCCTCGGCGTCATGCGCGGGCTCGCCGAGGCGGGCATGACGATGCTCGTCGTCACCCACGAGATGAGCTTCGCCCGGGAGGTGGCCGACCGGGTGGTGTTCATGGACGGCGGCGTGGTCGTGGAGGAGGGGCCGCCCGCCCAGGTGATCGGCGATCCCGGCCACGAGCGGACGAGGACCTTCCTTTCGCGCGTCCTCGACCCGGTCGCGGCGCGGATCGAGGACGGTCCCGCGTCGGATATGTTCCGATCACCGGCCGCGGACGCGTAACGTCGCGGTAACAGCGGCCGGGCATACTGCAGGTGTGGCCGGACCGCTCAGCACGGCCGGCATGCCGGGCCCGCGTCGTCGACAACGCAGTCTCGCCGACAGGGCAGTACCGAGGGAGAGGGCATTGGACCGTCAGCAGGAGTTCGTGCTCCGCACGCTGGAGGAGCGCGACATCCGCTTCATCCGGCTGTGGTTCACCGACGTGCTCGGGTTCCTGAAGTCGGTGGCCGTCGCCCCCGCCGAACTGGAGGGCGCCTTCGGCGAGGGCATCGGCTTCGACGGATCGGCGATCGAGGGCTTCGCCCGGGTCTACGAGGCCGACATGATCGCCAAGCCGGACCCGTCCACCTTCCAGGTGCTGCCCTGGCGGTCGGAGTCCCCGGGCGTGGGCCGCATGTTCTGCGACATCCTCATGCCGGACGGGACGCCGAGCTTCGCCGACCCCCGCTACGTCCTCAAGCGGGCCCTGGCGCGGGCCGCCGACCTCGGGTTCACCTTCTACACCCACCCCGAGATCGAGTTCTTCCTCCTCAACGACAAGCCCGAGGACGGCCGCGAGCCCGAGCCGGCGGACTCGGGCGGCTACTTCGACCACACGCCGCACAGCGCCGCGCACGACTTCCGGCGCAACGCCATCACGATGCTCGAGGCGATGGGCATCTCGGTGGAGTACAGCCACCACGAGGGCGCCCCCGGCCAGCAGGAGATCGACCTCCGGTACGCCGACGCGCTCACCACCGCCGACAACATCATGACGTTCCGGCTCGTCATGAAGGAGGTCGCGCTGGAGCAGGGCGTGCACGCCTCCTTCATGCCGAAGCCGTTCACCGAGTACCCCGGCTCCGGCATGCACACCCACATGTCGCTCTTCGAGGGCGACCGCAACGCCTTCTACGAGCCCGGCGCGGAGTACAAGCTCTCCAAGGCGGGGCGGGCGTTCATCGCCGGGCTGCTGCGGCACTCCGCGGAGATCACCGCCGTGTGCAACCAGTGGGTCAACTCCTACAAGCGCCTGTGGGGCAACGTCGGCTCCGCCGCGGGCCTTGGGGGAGAGGCCCCCTCCTACATCTGCTGGGGGCACAACAACCGGTCCGCGCTGATCCGCGTCCCCATGTACAAGCCGCACAAGGGCCACTCGACCCGCATCGAGTTCCGGTCGCTGGACACTGCCGCCAACCCCTACCTGGCGTTCGCGGCGATCCTCGGCGCCGGCCTCAAGGGGATCGAGGAGGGCTACGAGCTGCCGCCGGGCGCCGAGGACGACGTCTGGGCCCTCACCGTGGCCGAGCGGCGCGCCCTCGGCATCGAGCCGCTGCCGCAGAACCTGGACGAGGCCATCCACGCGATGGAGCGCAGCGAGCTGATGGCCGACGTCCTCGGCGAGCACGTCTTCGACTTCTTCCTGCGCAACAAGCGCCAGGAGTGGGAGGACTACCGCCGCCAGGTGACCGAATTCGAGCGGAAGCGGCTGCTGGCCGTCCTCTGAGGGCCCTTACGGGAATACGGTTGGTCCTGTGACCGAGTCCTGGACTTCCGACCGCCGTCCCTCGCTCGCCGGACGCCTGGCGCGGCTCGGCTTCACCCACGCGGCGCGGGCCGAGCGGCTGATCGCCGAGGCCGAGCGGGACGGCTCGGCGCCCGGCGACGGCCTGCTCGACGCCCTCGGCGGCACCGCCGACCCCGACCTCGCCCTCGACGGGCTGCTGCGCCTGCTCCCGGCGGCCGGCGGCGACCTGCGCGCGGCGCTCGTCACCGAACCCGGGACGCGCGAGCGGCTGACCGCCGTCCTCGGGGTGAGCGCGGCGCTCGGTGACCACCTGGCCCGGCATCCGGACCACTGGCGGGTGCTGCGCGACGGCGTCGCGGGCCCGCTCGGAAGCCCCCGCGCCGGCCTGCTGGCCGCCGTGGGCGCCGACCCGTCCGCTGAGGAGCCGGTGGCCCGGGACGAGGACGCGCTCCTCGCGCTCCGCGTCGCCTACCGCCGCCGCCTCCTGGCCCTGGCGGGACGCGACCTGATCGGTCTGGCGGACGTCGCCGAGGTCGCCGCGGAACTGGCCGACCTCGCCGCCGCCGCGCTGGAGGCCGGCCTCGCGATCGCCCGCGCCGAGGTCCCCGGCCACGAGGCGTGCCGGCTCGCCGTGATCGGCATGGGCAAGTGCGGGGGGCGCGAGCTGAACTACGTCAGCGACGTCGACGTGGTCTTCGTGGCCGAAGCGCGGGAGGGGCGGGACGAGGACGCCGCGCTGCGCACCGCGACGCGCCTCGCGTCGGCGATGATGCGGGCCTGCTCGGCCACGACCGAGGAGGGCGCGCTCTGGGAGGTCGACGCGGCGCTGCGCCCGGAGGGCAAGGCCGGGCCGCTCGTGCGGACCCTCGCCAGCCACCGCGCCTACTACGAGCGGTGGGCCAAGACGTGGGAGTTCCAGGCGCTGCTGAAGGCCCGTCCCGTCGCGGGCGACGCGGACCTCGGCGCCCGCTACCTCGAGACGATCACCCCGATCGTGTGGAAGGCGGCCGAGGGGGAGAGCTTCGTCGAGGACGTCCAGGACATGCGGCGCCGCGTCGAGACCGACCTGAACCAGCGCACCGCCGACTCCGAGCGGCAGCTCAAGCTCGGCCCGGGCGGCCTGCGCGACGTCGAGTTCGCGGTGCAGCTCCTCCAGCTCGTCCACGGCCGCGCCGACACGACGCTCCGCAGCCCGACCACCCTGGACGCCCTCGCCGACCTGTCCCGGGGCGGCTACGTCGCGCGCGACGACGCGGCGGCGCTGGCCTCCGCGTACCGGTTCCTGCGGCGCGTGGAGCACCTCGTCCAGCTGCACCGGCTCCGCCGCACCCACCTCGTCCCCGACGACGAGGCCGGCCTGCGCCGCCTCGGCCGCGCCCTCGGCCTGCGCACCGACCCGGTCGGGGAGTTCACCGCGCTGTGGCGGCGGCACGCCCGGGAGGTCCGCCGCATCCACGAGAAGCTGTTCTACCGGCCGCTGCTGCGGGCCGTGGCGCGGCTGCCCGGGGAGGAGGCCCGGCTCACCCCGGAGGCGGCCCGGGCCCGGCTGGAGGCCCTCGGCTACGCCGACCCGGGGGGCGCGCTCCGGCACATCGAGGCGCTGACCGCGGGCGTGTCCCGGCGGGCCGCGATCCAGCGGACGCTGCTGCCGGTCATGCTCGGCTGGTTCGCCGACGCGCCCGACCCCGACGCGGGCCTGCTCGGTTTCCGGCAGGTCAGCGACGCCCTCGGCACGACGCCCTGGTACCTGCGGCTGCTGCGCGACGAGGTCACCGTCGCCGAGCGGATGGCGTGGGTGCTCGGCTCCAGCCGCTACGCCACCGACCTGCTGCTGCGCGCCCCCGAGGCGGTCGCCCTCCTCGGCAGCGACACGGGCCTGGCGCCGCGCCCCTTCGAGGCCCTGCGCGCGGAGGCGCTCGCCGCCGTCCGCCGCCACAACGAGGCGCCGGCGGGGCCCGCCGCGCAGGAGAAGCGGGCGAGCGGAAGCCCGGCGGAGGAGGCGGCCGGGGTGGTGCGGGCGCAGCGGCGCCGCGAGTTGTTCCGCGTGGCCGTCGCCGACCTGCTCGGCCTCGTCGACGTCCGCACGGTGGGGGAGGCCCTCACCGGCATCTCCACCGTCACCGTCGAGGCCGCTCTCCAGGCCGCGATCAACAAGATCGAGATGGAGTCCCGCGGGCCGCTGCCGACCCGGATGGCGATCGTCGCGATGGGCCGCTTCGGCGGCCACGAGCTCGGCTACGGCAGCGACGCCGACGTGATGTTCGTGCACGACCCGCTGCCCGGCGCGGACGAGCGCGCCGCCGGGCGCGCCGCGCACGCCGTCGCCGAGGAGCTGCGCCGCCTCCTCGCGCTGCCCGCCCCCGACCCGCCGCTGGTGATCGACCCGAACCTGCGGCCGGAGGGGCGGCAGGGGCCGCTCGTGCGCACCCTCGCCTCCTACGCCGCCTACTACGCCCGCTGGTCGGAGCCCTGGGAGGCGCAGGCGCTGCTGCGCGCCGACCCGATGATCGGCGATCCCGGGCTGTGCGAGCGGTTCCGCGCGCTGATCGACCCCGTCCGCTGGCCGGAGGACGGGATCGGCGAGGACGCCGTCCGGCAGATCCGGCGGCTGAAGGCGCGGATGGAGTCCGAGCGGCTCCCGCGCGGCGTCGAGCGGCGCCTGCACACCAAGCTCGGGCCGGGCGGGCTCGCCGACGTGGAGTGGGTCGCGCAGCTGCTCCAGCTCCGGTACGCCCACGAGGTCCCCGCGCTGCGCACCACCCGCACCCTGGACGCGCTGGACGCGGCGGTCGACGCCCGCCTCCTGGACGCCGAGGACTCCGAGGTCCTGTCGGAGGCGTGGTGCATGGCCACCCGGATCCGGGGGGCGCTCATGCTGGTGCGGGGCCGGGCCTCCGACCTGCTGCCCACCGACCACCGCCGCGAGCGCAGCGCCGTCGCCCGCGTCCTCGACTATCCCGGGACCGGCGACCTCCTGGAGGACTACCGGCGGCACGCCCGCCGCGCCCGCGCCGTCGTGGACCGCGTCTTCTACGGCGCCGAGTGAGCGCCGGAACCGGGTGATCCACGCGGGGCCGCGGGGCGGCGTGTACTCCCTGGGATGTACGTGGGCCCGGAGTTGTACGCCGGTCAGGGCCGGGTGGCGCCTCCGGTGGCGGCGGAGCCCGCCCCGGAGCCGCCCGCGCGCCGCCCGGTCCACTGGTGCAGCCGGCCCGTGACGTGGGCCCGCGCGAGTATGAGCGGCGCCGGGCAGCGCGTGTACAGGATCCACGACACCCAGAGCGCGCCGCCGATGAGCGCCATGCCCGCCACCGCGTCCAGCACGTAGTGGTTGGCGGTGGACAGGATCACGATCACGGTGGTCGCGGGGTAGAGCACGCCGAGGAGCTTGGCCCACGTCTGCGACGCCAGCTTGACCAGGACGAGCCCGCACCACAGCGACCAGCCGGCGTGCATGGACGGCATGGCCGCGTACTGGTTGGTCAGGCTCCCGGAGGCGTCGCTGGCGTACAGGCCGAGCGAGTGCAGCGCGGTCACCGGGTCGACGAAGCCCTCGCTGTGCAGGAACCTCGGCGGCGCCAGCGGGTACAGCCAGAACCCGATCAGCGCCACGCCGGTGGCGACCATGATGGAGGTGCGGAGCCACCGGTAGTGCTGCGGCCGGTAGCGGTACAGCCAGACCACGACGGCGAGCGTCACGATGAAGTGCATCGTGGCGTAGAAGACGTTGGCGGTCCGAGCCAGCCAGGGCACGGTCAGCAGCGTCTGGTTGAGGTGCAGCTCGATGTCCAGCCCCAGATAGCGTTCGACGCGCAGGATCTCGTCGGCGTGCGCGAACGCCGGCCCGGTGCCGTCCTGAACCAGGACGATGCGCGTCAGCGTATAGCCGGTGTAGAAGATGACGACCAGCAGGAGCTCGCGCCAGACAGGGGGCGCGGTGAGGACCCGGCGCCGCGTCGCGGTGGCGCCGGCCTCGCTTCTGCGAGCCGCTGGGGGGGCGGGTTGAGCCATGGTACCTATCTTCGCCGCAGGGCCCCCGAATGAGATCACCGCGACGAATGGTCTTCATCTCAGACCTGAGTAGTACGACCCTGATGCGGTATCCGGACTTTCGGGGGAGGGCCTCAGGGACGCCGGGGTGATCCCGCCGCCGCCACCCCTCCCGGGGAGCCGATGGAGTCGGCCAGGAGTCAGCATAGGGGGCCCTGGGTAGATCCCGATCGCTTCACGCGATGCGAACGGGGGGAATGAATGGCCAGGTATCGGGGGAGATCCGGCGCGGTGCCGGCGGTCGGCACGGCTCTGGCCGTCTTAGTGCTCCTCTCCCTCTCCGGAGGGACGGGACGCGCCCGCACGGCGGGCGGCGCTCCGGCGGCGGCCGGGTCCGGGGCGGGTGACACCCCGCCCGCGGTCGTCCTGGCGGGCACCGCGCCGCAGCCGGCCTGGGGGCGCTGCACCGGCCTGCCGGCCCCGGGGCCCGGGAGCAAGCGGCCCCGCGGGTTGCGGTGCGCGACGCTCCAGGTGCCGCTCGACCACGCGCGGCCCTCAGGGGAGCGGATCGGCCTCGCGCTGATCAAGGTGCCGGCGACCGACCCGCGCGGCCGCATCGGCTCGCTGGTGTTCAACTTCGGCGGCCCCGGCGGTGAGGGCGTCGACACCCTCGCCCAGAGCGCGGACCAGTACGCCGAGCTCCGCTCCCGCTACGACCTGATCGGCTTCGACCCGCGCGGCGTCGGCCGGAGCGACCCGGTCGCCTGCGTGGACGCCCGCCGCATGGACGCGCTCGCCGCCATGGACGACAGCCCCGACACCGCCGCCGAGGAGCGGGCCTACACGGCGGGCCGCGCCGCCTTCGTGCGCGGCTGCGAGGCCCGGTCGGGGCGGCTGCTGCCGCACGTCGGGACCGTCGACGCGGCCCGCGACCTGGAAATGGTCCGCGCCGCCGTCGGCGACGAGCGGCTCCAGTACTTCGGGGTCTCCTACGGCAGCAGGCTCGGCGGCAGCTACGCGCACCAGTTCCCCGGCAGGGTGGGGCGGGCCGTCCTGGACGGGGCCGTCGACACCGGGCTCAGCTCCGCGGATCTGGCGCGCCAGCAGGCGGCCGCGTTCCAGCGCGCTCTAGGCGCCTTCGGCGACGCCTGCGCCCGGCTCGGCACGAAGGAGTGCCCGCTCGGTAAGGACGGGCCGTCCGTCGTCGCGTCCACCGGCCGGTTCCTGGCGGGCCTCGACCAGAGCCCGCTGCGCACCTCGTCCGGGCGGAGGCTCACCCAGAGCCTCGGCACGACCGGCGTCGCCGCCGCGCTGTACTCGCGGGACGCCTGGCCGTACCTCGCCCAGGGCCTGGTCGACGCGGTGAAGCGCCGTGACGGGAGCCTGCTGCTGATGCTCGCGGACGCCCAGAACGGGCGGCGCCGGGACGGCGCCTACAGCGGCCTCTCCGCCGCCAACACCGCCATCACCTGCGCCGACAGCACCGACCGCTACACCGCCGGGGACGTGCGGCGGCTGCTGCCGCGGTTCCGCGCCGCCTCACCGGTCTTCGGGGCGTCCCTGGCGTGGGGGCTGCTGCAGTGCACGGGCTGGCCGGTACCGGGAGACCCCGCATCACGCGAGGTGTCCGCTCCGTCCGCCGCGCCGATCCTCGTCGTCGGCAACACCGGCGACCCCGCCACGCCGTACGCGTGGGCGCCCGCGCTCACCCGGGCGCTCGGCGGCCGGGCCGCCCTCCTCACGCTCGAAGGGGAGGGGCACGGCGCCTACGACACCGGCGACCCCTGCGTCCGCGAGGCCGTGCACGCCTACCTGCTGCGCGGCACGGTACCCGAGCGGGGCGCCACCTGCCGCTAGCCGTGGAGCGCGGCCGGGCGGCGCCCCGGCCGCGCTCCGAAGGTCCCGACTCCTACACGACCTGGTCGACCTTCGTCGGCTCGCGGAGGGCGTTGCCGACGGTGCAGTACTTCTCGTGGACGCGGGCCGCCACGGCCTTCAGGACGTCCTCGGCCTCGCCGTCCCCCTCGGGCAGCTCGACGTCGTAGGTGACCGTGATCGTGCCGAGCGTGCTCGTCGCGATCTTGTCGGCCTGGACGGTGGCGGCGAGCCGCGCCATCCGGTGCCCGCGCTTGGCCGTCAGCGGCTCGACGGTGACCAGCTCGCAGCCGCCGAGCGCCGCCAGCAGCAGCTCGACCGGCGTGAAGACGCCCTCGGAGTCCCCATCGCCGATCGCGACCGCCGCGCCCCGGCCGTTGACGGCCCGGAAGCCGTCCTCGGTGCGCTCAACCCTGACCTCAGCCATGGAATCCCCTTCGATCGACGGCCTCGCCCGCCTGAACACCGGCCCGCCCCGCGTTCTTCCCTACGTCCCGAGCCTCTGCTGCTCCTCGGCGACGATCTGCCGGGCGAGGTCGCGCTCGGAGATGTCGACCGCGTCGGGGGTCTGCTCCGCGAGGTCGCTGCGCCGCGCGTACTCGTCGAACAGCATGGTCTTGACGTGCAGTATCTCCAGCATCCGCTCGTCCACACCGCCGGGGGTGAGCAGCCGGTGCACCTGGACGGTCCGCACCTGCCCCATCCGGTGCGCCCGCCCGATCGCCTGCGTCTCCATCGTCGGCTTCACCTGCGGCTCGCAGAGGATCACCACCGACGCCGCCTGGAGGTTCAGCCCGACGCCGCCGGCCTGGATCTGGGCGAGCAGCACGGCGTGCCCCGGCTCGGCGGTGAACGCGTCCACGATCTCCTGCCGCCGCGCCGGCGGGGTCTCGCCCGAGATCGGCCCGCGGGTCTCCGGACCGAGCGCCTCCCCGACGGCGGCCAGCACGTCGCGGAAGTAGGAGAACACCACGACCTTCAGGTCGTTCTCGGCGGCCTCGACCACCAGCTCCTTCAACCGGTCGAGCTTGGCCGACCTCTTCGGGACGGCGTAGGCCGCCCGGCGCATCGCCATGAAGTTGCCCGCCGCCACGGCCTTGCGGTAGGCGGCCGCGTCCGCCCGGCTGAACTCCTCCAGCTCGTCGACGTGCACGACCTCGGGCAGCTCGACGAGCACGTCCCGCTGGTTGCGCCGCAGGTAGACCGGCGCCACGGCCGACCGGAACGCCCGCGCCCCCACCGCCGCGTCGTGCGGGCGGATCCGCTCGGCGACCTCGGGCCGCAGATGGGCGACGAGGCTCCGGAACTCCTCGACCCGGTTCTCCATCGGCGTCCCGGTGAGGAACAGGACGTTCTCCGCCCTGCGGCACCACTGCGCGACGGCGCGGGCGCGGCGCGTCTCGTGGTTCTTGGCGTAGTGGGCCTCGTCCACCACGAACATGCCGACCTCCACCTCCTCCGGGACGTTCAGGGCGTGCAGCGTGGCGAGCGTCGTGACGGCGATGCCGCCGTCCCCGGCCCACTTGCGCAGCGCCCCCGCCCGGCCGGACCCGTGCACCGGATGCGCGGCGATCGTGCTGCGGGTCTCGATCTCCCGGAGCCAGTTGATCAGCACGCTCGCCGGGCACGCCACCAGGAAGTGCGTCACGCCCCGCGCCCGCAGATGGGCCATCGCGGCGATGGCCTGGACCGTCTTCCCGAGCCCCATCTCGTCGCCCAGGATCACCCGCTTCTGGACGAGCGCGAACCGCGCCCCGAACGCCTGGTACCCGCGCAGCGACACCCGCCGGAACCGGTCGTCGAGCGGCTGGGCCTTCACCCGCGCCGCGAGGTCGCCCGGCAGGAACCCCTCGGCGGCGTCCTGCTCCGGCTCCGCCGACGCGAGCTCGGCCAGGAGCGTCTGGTAGTCGGCCGCGCGCAGCTCGAAGTCGATCCACGCCTCGTCGGCCGACACGTGCGGGCGCAGCAGGTCGACCGAGGCCTGGGAGACCAGCAGCCGGGTGCCGCGCGCCTCCTCGGCGGCGAGCGCCTCGGCGAGCTCGCCGACCGCCGACCGCGCCCGCTCGCGCCGCGCGGGCGGGGCGAGGAGCCTGCGCCACCACGACCCGGCGGGCCGCGCGTCCTGCACCAGCGGCCCGACGCGCTCGTCGACCTCCTCGGCGACCGCGCGCGCCCGCGGCAGCTCCGGCCCGGCGTTCACCAGCCGGTGCAGCGCGACGACGGCGGGCGTCATCGCCTCGTCCCGCCGGTCGACGTCGAGCCGCACCGTCACCGACCGCTCGGCCGCCTCGGCCAGGCTCCCCGCCGCCGCGTGCAGCTGCTGCGCCGTCTGGGGACCGATCCCCGGCAGCAGCTGGAGCTTGTAGGGGGTCGAGGCCAGCACGTCCGCGACGTTGCCGAAGCCCGCCTCCTCCAGAGGCCCGAGCCGCAGCCGCCCGTCCGTGACGTCCTTCAGCCGGGCCAGCGGAATCGACGCGAGCTGCTCGCGCGCCGCCTCGCTCCGCAGCGGCGCCAGCGCCGCGCGCACGTCGGCCAGCGCCCGCCGGTGGTCGGCGACCAGCCCCCGCGCGGCGTCCAGCAGCGAGAACCCGCCCCTCAGGACGTCCTTGGCCTCGTACGCCATCCCGCCCCCTCACCCGCGCGCTCGGCCCACATGATGCCAGCCCCGCGCCAGTGCCACGGCCACCTCGTCCCAGTGCCCGCACGACACGATCCGATCTACCAAGCCCCCCACGGTAGGCCGCCCCACCGACACCCCGGCGGGGCAGCGCGGCTTCAGGGCGCGTAGGGCTCCGCCAGGGTCATGGGAGTGCGCGCGATCTCCAGCGCCTCACCCTGCGGAGCAAGCTTGGAGGCACGCTCCAGCTTCGGCATCGATCGCCTCGCCGCCCCAAGGCCGACCACAGAAAGGCCGTCGGCCGTGCCCTCCGGTGAAGGAAGGACACGGCCGACGGCCCGCAGACGGCCCAGGAGAGCGGAAACTCGCTCTGACCTGCGGCGATCCTAAATGTCGTAGTAGAGCTCGAACTCGTGGGGGTGGGGGCGCAGGCGGATGGGGTCGATCTCGAACTCGTTCTTCATCGTGATGTAGGTCTCGATGAGGTCCTGGGTGAAGACGCCGCCTTCGAGCAGGTAGTCGTGGTCGGCCTCCAGGGCGGCGAGGACCTCGGGGAGGCTGCCGGGGACCTGCGGGATGGCGCGGGCCTCCTCGGGCGGCAGCTCGTAGAGGTCCTTGTCGACCGGCTCCGCGGGCTCGATCTTGTTCTTGATGCCGTCCAGGCCGGCCATCAGCATGGCCGAGAAGGCCAGGTAGGGGTTGCAGGACGGGTCCGGCACGCGGAACTCGATCCGCTTGGCCTTCGGGTTGGAGCCGGTGATCGGGACTCGGATGCAGGCCGAGCGGTTGCGCTGGGAGTAGACCAGGTTGACCGGGGCCTCGTAGCCGGGGACCAGGCGGTGGTAGCTGTTCACCGTCGGGTTGGTGAAGGCCAGCAGGGACGGGGCGTGCTTGAGCAGGCCGCCGATGTAGTAGCGGGCGTTGTCGGACAGCCCCGCGTAGCCGACCTCGTCGTAGAAGAGGGGCGAGCCGTCCTTCCACAGGGACTGGTGGCAGTGCATGCCCGACCCGTTGTCCGCGAAGATCGGCTTGGGCATGAACGTGACGGTCTTGCCGGCCGCGCGCGCGACGTTCTTCACGATGTACTTGTAGAGCAGCAGGTTGTCGGCCGTCTTCAGCAGCGTGTCGAAGCGGAAGTCGATCTCGGCCTGGCCGGCGGTGCCCACCTCGTGGTGCTGCATCTCGACGTGGATGCCCGACTCCAGGAGCTGGGCCACCATCTCCGAGCGCAGGTCGGTGTAGTGGTCCATCGGCGGGACGGGGAAGTAGCCGCCCTTGTAGGGGGGCTTGGCGCCGAGGTTGCCGCCGGGCTCCTCGCGGCCGGTGTTCCAGGCGCCCTCGACGGAGTCGAGGTAGTAGTAGCCCGCGTTCTGCTTGGTCTCGAAGCGGACGTCGTCGAAGATGTAGAACTCGGCCTCGGGGCCGAAGTAGCAGGTGTCGGCGATGCCGGTGCCGCGCAGGTACTCCTGGGCCTTGCGGGCGATGTTGCGCGGGTCGCGGCTGTAGGGCTCGCCGGTCAGCGGGTCGTGCACGAAGAAGTTCAGGATGAGCGTCTTGTGCTGGCGGAACGGGTCCACGACCGCGGTGCTCGGGTCCGGCAGCAGGAGCATGTCCGACTCGTGGATCTCCTGGAAACCGCGGACGGACGACCCGTCGAACATCAGCCCGTCGGTGAAGACGCTCTCGCCGAAGCTCTCGACGGGGAACGTGAAGTGCTGCATCTTGCCCGGCAGGTCCACGAACCGGCAGTCGACGAAACGCACACCTTCGTTCCTGATATAGCTCAGGACCTCTTCGGCGCTGCTGAACATCCAGCCTCCTCAGGGCGGTTCTCGGCTTAGACGACGTTATGTCCGCGCCGTTTCCCGGCCATGTCTCGTATGTTTCCGCTGTGTTACGGGTCACTCCGGGCTTCCCCCGGGAGCCGCGTCCGAACCTTCGGAGGGACGGGATAGCGTAGGGCCATGAGCGGTGGTAAGGCGGCCGGGCCGCGGTGGACGCAGACCTGGCTCGGCGGCGCGCGCTCGGCGGGGGCCGACCTCGGCGAGCCCGGCAAGCGGATCGGCCTCCCGGAGAGCGGCAGCGGATCCGTCGCGCCCTACGGCCGCCGGCTCCTCGCCCTGTTCATCGACTGGGGCCTGTCGATGCTGGTGGCGAGCCTGCTCGCGCGCTCGTTCGGGTGGGAGCCCGCCGAGCGCAGCTCGTGGACGCTGCTCATCTTCGGCCTGCAGGCGTGGGTGCTCACCGCGTTCCTCGGCACGACGATCGGCAAGCGGCTGTGCGGCATCCGCGTCGCCCGGCTGGACGGCCGCCCGGTCGGCCTCGGCTGGGCCCTCGCCCGGACGCTGCTGCTGCTCCTGGTCATCCCCGCGCTGATCTGGGACCGCGACTACCGCGGCATGCACGACCGCGCGAGCAACACCGTCGTCGTCACCATCTAGCCGGAGCGGTCACCATCTAGCCGGAGCGGGAGCGCCGGCGGGGCCGGTCGGGGAGCTGGAAGAGCCGACCGGAAAAGGAAAAGCGCCCCCGAGGGGGCGCTTTACGTTCGGGGGGTCAGCGCAGCTTGGGCTTCGGGCCCTTGGGCATCTTCGCGCCTCTGGGCATCGGGCCCTTCGGCATCTGCATCGACCGGGGGAGCGCCTGGAGCCGGTCGTTCAGCTCGGCGACCTGCCCCTTGGTGAGGTTGCGGGGCAGCTTCATCAGGTGGCGCTGCAGCTTGTCGACCGGGATCTGTCCCTCGTCGTCGCCGACCTGGATGTCGTAGATCTCCATCTGGCTGACGGCGCGGGCGATGCGCTTCTTCTCCGCGCCGAGCAGTGGGCCGACGCGCCTGCGGGGGCCCTCCGAGACGAGCACCACGCCGGGTCGCCCCACCACGCGGTGCACCATGTCGAGGTTCCGGTTGCCGCTGACCGCCTCGGTCACCGACCAGTTGCCGCGCATGTTCTTCAGGATCGCGGCGGCCGCGCCGGGCTGGCCCGCGATCACCTTGTACTGGGCGCGCTGCGCCAGCTGCCCGAAGACGATCATGCCGACGGCGAACGCGGCGAGGACGCCCAGCGGGATGAAGAACCACAGCTGGCCGATGATCAGCCCGATGAGGATGACGACGACCAGCGTCCCGATCGCGGAGGCGAACACGATCGGCAGCGCCTTCGGGTCGGCCTGGCGGAGCACCTGGGCGACCATGCGGATCTGCTTGAGGCGCCCTGGACTCTCCTGGGCCCCGTCCGTGGGCTTTTTCGACATGCGTCCAAGGATAGTCGGGTCGGGCCGCCGCCCCGCCAGCCCGGTCGTCAGCCGCGCGCGGAGACGGCCTGCTTGTAGAGGCGGCCGGCGCGGTAGCTGGACCGCACGAGCGGTCCGGACATCACGCCCGCGAAGCCGATCTCCTCGGCCTCGGCCGCCAGCTCCACGAACTCCTCGGGCTTGACCCACCGCTCCACCGGGTGGTGGCGGGGGCTCGGCCGCAGGTACTGGGTGATCGTGATGAGCTCGCAGCCGGCCTCGTGCAGGTCGCGCAGCGCCTGCGAGACCTCCTCGCGGGTCTCGCCCATGCCGAGGATCAGGTTCGACTTGGTGACCAGCCCGTCCTCGCGCGCCCGGGTGATGACCTCCAGGGAGCGCTCGTACCGGAACCCGGGCCGGATCCGCTTGAAGATCCGCGGGACGGTCTCCACGTTGTGCGCGAGCACCTCCGGCCGGGCCGAGAACACCTCGGCGAGCTGCTCGGGGACGGCGTTGAAGTCGGGGATCAGCAGCTCGACGCCGCAGCCGGGGACCGCGGCGTGGATCGCCCGGACGGTCTCGGCGTACAGCCAGGCGCCGCCGTCCTCGAGGTCGTCGCGGGCGACGCCGGTGACGGTCGCGTACTTCAGCCCCATCGTCGCGACGGACTCGGCGACGCGGCGCGGCTCGTCGCGGTCGAGCGCGGCGGGCTTGCCGGTGTCGATCTGGCAGAAGTCGCAGCGCCGGGTGCACTGGTCGCCCCCGATGAGGAAGGTGGCCTCGCGGTCCTCCCAGCATTCGAAGATGTTGGGGCAGCCGGCCTCCTGGCACACCGTGTGCAGGCCCTCGGACTTCACCAGGCCGGTGAGCTCGCGGTACTGCGGGCCCATCTTCATCCGGGTCTTGATCCACTCGGGCTTGCGCTCGATCGGGGTCTGGCTGTTGCGCGCCTCGACGCGCAGGAGCTTGCGTCCCTCAGGTGTCACCGTCGTCACGGCTCCCAGCGTACGTCGCGATCAGCGGTCCCGGCACACCGGCGCCCGTCGGCGGGAGGGGCATCGAAGGCGTATCGGAGCGATCTCGAACGTATGACGGTACTCCGCCCGTGCAGCCGATTCGCGTGTTTCGGCCATCTACGTCAATGGATCTCTCTAGGGTGACTCCCTGTCGTCACGCAACAGCGTCAGCAGGAGGACCACCGTGGGTCTGGCAATGTCGTACCTCAGGGTGCCGCCCGTGCTGGAGGGCGAGCCCGATCCCGGGCGGATCGCGCGCCACGTCTTCGGCGACGCGAACTGGCGGCGGCGCGGCGCGGGCGCGCTGTTCGAGCTCGGCCGGGCGTGGCAGGCGATGCACTACCTCGTGACCGGAGACCCGTGGGAGGGCCGCCAGCCCGAGGCCGACGTCGTGTGCGGCGGGCGGCTGCTCACCGAGGACGGCGCCGACGAGCTCGGCATGGACGTGATCTACCTCGCCCCCGAGCGGGTCAAGCCCGCCGCCGACCACCTGGCCGCGACGCCGTTCGCCGAGATCGCCGGACGCTACGACCCGGCCGCGATGGTCCACGCCGGCGTCCAGGACGCCGGGCGGCTGGACTCCGCCGCCCGCGAACGGGTGTTCCAGCCCGCCTACGCGGGACTCGGCGAGTTCTTCCGGCTCGCCGCCACCGAGGGCCAGGCCGTCTACAAGGTGATGGCCTGACCGCTCGCGGGGCGACCGGGTCCAGGGCGACGGTCTGACCGTGTTCAGGGTGGCCGCCCGCAGAGGGCCGGCTGCGGGATGAGCGCCTACGGGGCGACGGCCTGAGCCGGGACTCCGAGCTGCGCCGTGGTGCGGTGGAACGTCTCCGCCGCGCCGAGCGCCTCCGCCAGGTGCCGTTCGACGAGCGGGACGATCTCGGCGACCGTCACGTCACGGCCCAGTTCGAGGCTGAGGCTGGTCGACTGGGCGTCGCGGATCCCGCAGGGGACGATCCGGTCGAACCAGCTCATGTCGGTGTTGCAGTTGAGCATGAAGCCGTGCATCGTGACGCCGCGCGCCACCCGGATCCCGATCGAGCCGATCTTGCGGTCCGGCGTCCCGGGGATCCACAGGCCGCTGCGCCCCTCCACCGTCGCCGTCCGCAGCCCGAGGTCGGCGCAGACGTCCATCATCATCCGCTCCAGCAGCCGCACGTAGCCGACGACGTCCACCGGGTCGGGAAGCCGGACGATCGGGTAGCCGGTGAGCTGCCCCGGGCCGTGCCAGGTGATCTTCCCGCCGCGGTCGACGTCGACGACCGGGGCGCCGGGGTCGCCGAACGGGCGGTCGAGCGCCTCCGTCCGCTTGCCCGCCGTGTAGACGGGCCGGTGCTCCAGCAGCAGGACGGTGTCGGGGATGGCGTCGTCCACCCGCAGCGCGTGGGTGCGCTTCTGCAGCTCCCAGCCGTCCTCGTAGGGGACGGCCGCCGAGCCGAACCCCGCATGCACCACTACCAGCTCGCGTACGTCCACATCGCTCACACGGGCAAGCTTATGCCGTGACCGCCCGAGCCGCTCCTCAGAACGAGGCGAGCAGCCGGGGTTCCAGCCGGTACTCCTTCGCCGTCCCCGGCCCGTCCGGCTCGATCCTGTAGGCGCCCGCGTCCCGCCGGTAGGAGACGGCCTGGACGAACTCGGCGCCGACGTAGTGCAGGCCCACCGCCTCGTCGGCCGCGTACCCGCCGGGCAGGGTCCCCTCGCCGACGAGCTGCTGGAGCAGCGGGCGACGCTGCGGGTCGCTGTCGTAGTGGACGCCGCACGAGTACGGCAGGAGGCCGAGGCCGTCGGTCAGCGGCCGCAGCTGCGGCCCGAACGAGTCGGTGTTGCCGCCGACGTGCCAGCACAGCGCGCCCGCGCTCTGCCCGGACAGCACGACGCCCTCCAGCCACGCCTCGCGCATGATCTCGTCGAGGCCGTGCAGCCGCCACAGGGCCAGCAGGTTCGCGACGCTGCCGCCCGACACGTACAGCAGGTCCTGGCCGAGCAGGTGCGCCCGGACGTCGGGGACGTTCGGCATCGGGAACAGCGCGAGATGGCTGACCTCGGCGTCCATCGAGGAGAACGCGGCGTAGAAGCGGGCGACGCACCCCGCGTCGTCGCCGACGGCGGTCGTCAGGAAGCACACCCTCGGGCGGTCCTGGCCGGTCAGGTCGAAGGCGTAGCGCAGCAGCGGGCTCGGGGCGAGCCCCTCCCTGCCGTCGGGCACGAAGCTGCCGCCGCCGATGGCGAGGATGTGCGGCTGTCCGTCGGTGCTCATGCATCCCCCTAGTAGGCCGTCCCGGGTAGGCCGTCCGTCTCATCGCCACCGTATGGCCATCGAAGGAGGCCGCCCGGGACTTTGACGTTTCTTGGGAGTCACAGCACGGCCGCGAGGGCCGAGTCGACGTCCTCGTGCGCGAACCCGAACCCGGCGTCCAGCAGCCGGCGCGGCAGGACCCGCTGGCTGACCAGCGGACCCTCGTCGGCGAAGCCGCCCAGGGCGGCGCGCAGCGCGAACTTCGGGACCGACAGCCGGGCGGGCCGGTGCAGGGCGCGGCCGACCGCCTTGGTGTAGGCGTCGTTGGTCACCGGGTTCGGCGCGGTCAGGTTGACCGGCCCGGCGATGTCGGCGTCGATGAGGAACCGCAGCGCGGCGATCTCGTCGGGGAGGGAGATCCAGCTCGTCCACTGGCGGCCGTCGCCGAGGTCGCCGCCGAGGCCGAGCTTGAAGAGCGAGAGGGTGCGCCCGAGGATGCCGCCCTCGCGGGCCAGCACGACGCCCGTCCGCGGATGGACGACCCGCACCCCCGCGTCGCGCGCGGGCGCGGCGGCGGCCTCCCAGTCGCGGACGAGGTCGGACAGGAACCCCTGCCCGGCGGGGGAGTCCTCGTCGACCTCCCGGTCTCCGGTGTCGCCGTAGAACCCGATCGCCGAGCCGCACACCAGCACCCGGGGCCGGGGCGAGGCGGTCGCGATCGCCTCGGCGAGCGTGCGGGTGCCGACCAGCCGGCTGTCGCGGATCTTCTGTTTGTAGGCCTTGGTCCACGGCCGGTCGCCGACCCCGGCGCCCGCCAGGTGCACCACGGCGTCCGCGCCCTCCAGCGACTGCTTGTCGACGCAGCCGTCGGCCGGGGACCAGCGCGCCTCTCCGGGCCCGGACGGCTCCCTGCGCACCAGCCGGACGACGTCGTGGCCGTCCTCCCGCAGCGACTGCACCAGCGCCGAGCCGATGAGACCCGACGAGCCCGTGACGGTGACCCTCATACCCCCAGCGTAGAGGGAGGGTGGCGCCCTGTGGCGGACTCCGCGGCGGGTCCCGCGTTTCCCCGGAACGCGCGGGACCCCGCCGCCCGTGCGGGCGCGGCGGGGTCCGGCGGACGCGCGGGAGGGTCAGAGGCCGAGCTCGGCCTCGAAGTTGCCCTCCTCCAGGCGGTGCTTGACCGTGGCGAGGAAGCGGGCCGCGTCCGCGCCGTCGATCAGGCGGTGGTCGTAGGTCAGCGCCAGGTAGACCATCGACCGGACCGCGATGACCTCGCCCAGCTCCGGGTCGTCGATGACGGCCGGGCGCTTGACGACGGCGCCGGTGCCGAGCATGGCGACCTGCGGCTGGTTGAGGATCGGGGTGTCGAACAGGGCGCCGCGGCTGCCGGTGTTGGTCAGCGTGAACGTGCCGCCCGCCAGCTCGTCCGGGCTCACCTTGTTGGTGCGGGTGCGCTCGGCGACGTCGGCGATCCGCTGCGCGAGGCCGCCCAGGTTGAGCTGGCCCGCGTTGTGCACGACCGGGACCATCAGGCCGCGCTCGGGGACGTCGACCGCGATGGAGAGGTTCTCCACCTCGTGGTAGGTGACCTCGTTGGTCTCGCTGTTGATGACCGCGTTCAGCTTCGGGTGCGCCTTGAGGGCCTCGACCGCCGCCAGCGCGAAGAACGGCATGAACGACAGCTTGACGCCCTCGCGGGCCTGGAAGTCGGCCCTGGCCTGCTCCCGCAGCCGCGCGATCTTGGTGATGTCCACCTCGACCACGGTGGTGAGCTGCGCGGACACCTGCAGCGACTCGACCATGCGGCGGGCGATCGTCTGCCGCATGCGCGACATCTTCTCGGTCCGGCCGCGCAGCGCCATCTGCTCGGCGGGGGCGCCGGCGGGCGCCGGGGCGGCGTGGCGGCCGACGGGGGCCTGGGCCTGGGCCGGGGCGGGGGCCGCCGGGGCGGCGGGCGCGGCCGGACGCTGGGCGGCCTGCTGGGCGGCGCGGGCCGCCTCCAGGACGTCCTGCTTGCGGATGCGGCCGCCGACGCCGGTGCCCTTGACCGTGCCGAGGTCCACGTTGTGCTCGGCCGCCAGCTTGCGCACCAGCGGCGTGACGTACGGGCCGTCGCCCGGCTCCGCCTGCTGGGCGGGCTGCTGGGGCGCCGGCTGCTGCTCCGGGGCGGGCTGCTGCTGGGCCTGCGGCTGCGGTGCCGGGGCGGGCGCCGGGGACGGCGGGGCCGCGGGCTGCTGCTGCGCCGGCGGGGGCCACGCGGCGGGCGGCGGGGCCTGCTGCTGCTGGGCCTGCTGCGGCTGCTCGGCCTGCTGCGGGGCCTCCTCCTGCTGCGGGGCCTCCTGCTGGGGCTCCTGCTGCGGCTCCGCCTCCTGCTCCTCGGCGGCGGGGGCGCCGCCGCCGGACGGCGCCTCGCCCTCGTCGCCGATGACGGCCAGTTCGGCGCCGACCTCGACGGTCTCGTCCTCGGCGACGGTGATGCTCGTGAGGATGCCCGAGGCGGGCGAGGGGATCTCGGTGTCGACCTTGTCGGTGGACACCTCCAGGAGCGGCTCGTCGGTCTCGACGCGCTCGCCCTCCTTCTTGAGCCAGCGGGTGACGGTGCCCTCGGTGACGCTCTCGCCGAGCTGGGGCATGGTGACGGAGACCGGCATGTCTCAGCGACTCCTTCGGAATACTTGTGCGGCTTGTCAGCCGTGCACGTGCAGTGGTTTGCCGGCGAGGGCGAGATGCGCCTCGCCGACCGCCTCGGACTGGGTCGGGTGGGGGTGGATCAGCTGGGCGACCTCGCCGGGCAGGGCCTCCCAGTTGTAGATGAGCTGCCCCTCCGCGATGAGCTCGCCGACGCGTGCGCCGACCATGTGGATGCCGAGGACGGGGCCGTCCGCGGCCGCGATCACCTTGACCTCGCCCTGCGTCCCCAGGATCTTGCTCTTGGGGTTGCCGGCGAGGTCGTAGGTGACCTCCTTGATCTCGTACCCGCGCTCGCGGGCCACGGCGGACGTGATGCCGACCGAGGCCACCTCGGGGTCGGAGTAGGTGATGCGAGGGACGCCGTCGTAGTCGATCGGCGGCGGGGTGAGCCCGCCCAGCCGCTCGGCGACGAGGATGCCCTCGGCGAAGCCGACGTGCGCCAGCTGCGGGGTGGGGACGAGGTCGCCGACCGCGGAGATCGTCGGGACGCTCGTCCGGCAGTACTCGTCGACCTTGACGAACCCGCGCTCGGTCTCGACCCCGGCCTCGGCCAGGCCGATCCCGTCGGAGACCGGCCCGCGGCCCACCGCCACCAGCAGCAGCTCCGCGTCGATCGTCTTGCCGTCCTCGAGGGTGACCGAGATGCCGCCCTGGGTCGTCTTGGCGCTCTGGAACCGGGTGCCGAGCTCGAACTTGATGCCCCGCTTGCGGAAGGCGCGCTCCAGTCGCTTGGAGCTGGACTCCTCCTCCAGCGGGAGCAGGTGCGGCAGCGCCTCGACGATCGTGACCTCGGCGCCGAACGAGCGCCAGACGCTGGCGAACTCGACGCCGATGACGCCGCCGCCGAGGATGACGACCGAGCCGGGGACGTGCTCCAGCCGCAGGGCGTGGTCGCTGGAGATGACGCGCTCGCCGTCGATCTCCAGGGCGGGCAGCGACTTCGGCGCGGACCCGGTGCCGAGCACGATGTGCGCGCCCTCGATCCGGCGGGTCCCCTCGGCGGTGTCGACCTCGACCGCCGTGGGGCCGGCCAGCCGCCCGGTGCCGTGCACGACCTCGATGCCCCGGGACTTGATCAGCCCGGTGAGGCCCTTGACGGTCGTCGAGACGACCTTGTCCTTGTAGGCGTTCACTCCGGCGACGTCGATGCCCTCGAAGGTGGTCCGCACCCCGAACTTCGCCGCCTCGCGGGACTGGTCCGCCACCTCGGCCGCGTGCAGCAGCGCCTTGGTGGGGATGCAGCCGCGGTTCAGGCACGTTCCGCCGAGCGACTCGTCCCGCTCGACGAGCGCGACGGACTTGCCGAGCTCGGCGGCGCGCAGCGCGCACGCGTACCCGCCGCTGCCGGCACCTAGGACGACGATGTCGAAGGGGCCGTTGTTGGCCACTGGACGCTCCCTTTCCCCGGTTGTGGCGCCGCGTGGATCGCGGCGCCCTGGGCGGGGCGGGGCGCACCGGTACCCGGGCCCCCACCGCCACAAGAAAACCTATTCTGTTCTCCGCCCGCTCACAGCGTGCGGGGCCCCCGCGGGATTCCCCGGCGCCTTACAGGACGCCCGCGGCGACGTCCTCGGCGATCTGGACCAGCGTGCGGGCCGCCGCACCGGTACCGCCCTTCGGCGTGTACCCGTACGGCTCGCCCTTGTGGAAGGCCGGGCCCGCGATGTCGAGGTGCGCCCACTTGACGCCGTCCGGCACGAACTCCTTGAGGAACGTCCCGGCTACCAGCATGCCGCCCCAGCGCTCGCCGCTGATGTTGGCGATGTCGGCCACCGCCGAGTCGAGGCCCTTGCGCAGCTCCGGGGGGAGCGGCATGCCCCAGGAGGGCTCGCCCGCGCGCTCGGCCGCCGCGACCACCTTCTCACGCACGCCGTCGTCGTTGGCCATGACGCCGGCGGTCCGCGTGCCGAGGGCGACGAGCTGCGCGCCGGTCAGGGTGGCGACGTCCACGATGAGGTCGGGGGAGTCCTCGCCGGCGCGGACGAGGGCGTCGGCCATGACGAGCCGGCCCTCGGCGTCGGTGTTGAGGACCTCCACGGTCTTGCCGCCGTAGATGCGCAGCACGTCGGACGGGCGCTGCGCGGTGCCGCTCGGCATGTTCTCGGCGATCGCGAGGTAGCCGACGACGTTGACCGCGGGACGCAGCTCGGCGATGGCGGCGAGCGCGCCGAGCACCGCGGCGGCGCCGCCCATGTCGGACTTCATCCAGTCCATCGCCTCGCTGGGCTTGAGGGACAGGCCGCCGGAGTCGAACGTGATGCCCTTGCCGACGAGGGCGAGGGTCTTGGACGCCTCGGGGTGGGTGTAGGCGAGCCGGACCAGGCGCGGCGGGTTCACCGATCCCTGCCCGACGCCCGCGATGCCGCCGTACCCGCCCTCGACGAGGGCCTTCTCGTCCAGCACCTCGATGGCGAGGCCGGTCTCGGCGGCGACCCGCTCGGCCTCGCCGGCGAAGTCCTCGGGGGACAGGTGGGACGGCGGAGTGTTCACCAGGTCGCGGACGAGCTTGACGGACGCGGCGAGGGTGCGGGCGCGCCCGACGGCGGCCTCCTCGGACCCGGACGCGATCAGGCGGATCTCCTCGACCGGGCTCTTGCGGCCGTCGCCGGTGCGGAAGGAGTCGAAGGAGTAGGCGCCGAGCAGCGCGCCCAGCGCGACGGCCTCGACGTCCTCGGCGCCCGAGGCGGGGAGCGCGACCGCGACCCGGGCGGTGCCGGCGAGGGAGCGGACGGCGGCGCCCGCGGCGCGGCGCAGGTCCTCGGCGGTCGGGCTCCCGCCCAGCCCGGCGGCCACGATGACCTTGGCGGGGACGGCGCCGAGCGACGGCAGCCTGGTCACCTCGCCGGCCTTGCCCGTGGCGCCGAGCGCGTCCAGCGCGCCGGCGAGTCCGCCGTCCATCGCGCGGTCGAGGGCTTCGGCACCGGCTGCCGGCGCGGCGCCCGCCTCCGCGGGGGCGACGCCGATCACGATCGCGTCGACGTCGAGGCCGGCCAGGTCTGCGCTGTCAAGGCTGATGCTCGTCACGTAGCCCGATGTTAGTCCTCCTGGTGACCGGTTTCGCCCTTTTGGATCAAGCATTGCCCGCCCGGCCGCCCCCCGGCCTGCGCTTCCCCGCGGCCCGGCGGCGGCTCCCCCCGGCCGCCGCGCCCTCAGGGGAGCGCCGCGAGGGCGACCAGCGCGGCCGTCGCGGCGACCTCGACGAGGGCGCCGAGCACGTCGCCGGTCACCCCGCCGAGGCGGCGGACGGCGCGGCGGAGCGTCAGCAGGGCCGCGGCCAGCCCGGCGGCCACCGCCGCCGCGCCGTGCAGGGCGCCGCCGAGGCCGCCGGCGGCGGCGCCCGCGGCCGCGCAGGCGGCGAGGACGGCGGCCGTGACGGCGATCGCCGCGCGCGTCGGCACCGTGCCCGCCACCAGGGCGCCGAGCCCGCCGGGGCGCGCGGACGGCACGCCCCGGCGGCAGGCCCAGGCGAGCGTCAGCCGGCCGGCGGCCGCCGCGACCAGCGCGGCGGCCGCCGGGTGCGGCGCCGAGGCCAGGGCCGCCGCCTGGACCAGCAGGGCCAGCAGCAGGGTGACGACGCCGAACGGGCCGATGTCGGACCGCTTCATGACCGCCAGCGCCTCGGCGGCGGGGCGCCCGCTGCCGAGCCCGTCGGCGAGGTCGGCGAGTCCGTCCAGATGCAGGGCGCGGGTGGCGGCCGCCGTGGCGGCCACCGCGAGCGCCGCCGCGAGCAGCCGGGAGAGGCCGAGCGCGTCGCCGGCGAGCAGGACCAGCGCGGCCGCGCCGCCCGGGATCAGCCCGGCGGCGGGGGCGAGCAGCATCGCCCGGCGCGCGGCCTCCCGGTCGACGCGCCCGGCCGGCAGCGGGACGACGGTGAGCAGCGTGACCGCCAGCCGCAGGCCCGCGGTCATCCGAGCTCCATGACGCGGCCCGCGACGACCAGCGCGGCCTCCTCGGACTCGGCGGCGAGCCGCTGGTTGGCGAGGCCGAGCACGTCGCGGAAAGCGCGCCCGGACGCGGTCGTCGGCACCAGTGAGAGCCCGACCTCGTCGCTCACCGCGACGACCCGCGCCGCCGTGCCCCGCCAGGCCGCGACGAGCTCGTCCACCAGCGGCAGCACCCGCGACGGCTCCTCCCAGGCGTCCGTCTCCGCCATCGCGGCCGCGAGCCAGGTGCCGACGCCGTCCACTAGGACCGGGCCCGTCGCCGACGCGAGCACCTCCGCGAGGCCGGCCGTCTCCACCGTGCGCCACCACGCCGGGCGGCGGAGCCGGTGCGCGGCGACGCGCTCGGCCCATGCGGGGTCGTCGTCGCGCACCGGGCCGGTCGCGACGTAGAGGACGTCCGGGCACGCGGCCAGGCGCAGCTCCGCCTCGGCCGACTTGCCCGACCGGGCGCCGCCGAGCAGCAGCGTCCGGAACGGGCCGTGCTCCGGGCGCTTCCAGAAGGCCATGCACCGGTCCAGTTCGGACGGCGAGGGCAAGCGGTGGTCGACGTGGACGGCCACGATCCGGGTCCCGGGTGTCACGGCCCCGGTCCGGCGCAGGTACCCCAGGTGCTCCGGCGAGCCGGCCAGGTCCAGCAGTACGGCCTCGTACTCGGCGCCCGGGGGCGGCTCCGGCCTCGTCCCCGGGCCCGCCGCCACCAGCGCGCGCCCTCCGCCGGGCGCGAGGACCTCGTACCCGCCGGGCACGTCCGTGCGCGGCAGGTCCTCCAGCGCGACGCCGTCGACCACGGCGGCGAGCGGCCCGTGCCGGACGCCCGCCGCGCGCAGCCGGCCGCACGAGGCGCACCGGCACCCCGGCGCCGGCCAGCCCTGTGCGGCGGCGATGCCGCGAAGCTCGATGTTCATCCCGTCCGGAACTCTACGGTTACGCTCGGTTCGAAGGATCATGACGTCCCCCCTCTGGAGGAGTCCGGTGGGCAACCCCCCGAACGCGCCCTGGCCCCCGCAACCCGGCCGGGGCGGGCAGCAGCCGCCCTACGGTCCGCCCGGAGTCCCGCCGGGCGGACCCGCGCCGGGACCGCCTCCCGGGCCCGGCTGGCAGCCGGGGCCGTACCCGCCGCCCGGGACGCCGCCGCCCGGACGCCGGGGCGGCGGCGGTCTGGTGATCGCGCTGGTCGGCGCCGGGCTCGTCCTGCTGCTGGTCGCAGGCGGGGTGTTCGCCCTGGTCGTCCGGGACGGGGACGGCGGAGACGACGGCGGCGGGGCCCAGCCGCTGCGGGTCGGCAAGATCGCCGGCGGTGCGGAGGCCACGCCGCTCGCGGACGGGAGCCTCGTCATGGCCCGCCCGGGCGTCACGGCCCCGGTCGTCGACATCTACGAGGACTTCGCCTGCCCGCCGTGCGGCGCCTTCGACCGCATGCACGACCCGATGCTCAAGCGGCTGGCCGTCGAGGGCCGCGCCAAGGTCGTCTTCCATCCGATGCTGATCTTCACCGCGGGGCAGGAGCCGACCCACGGCAACTCGCTGCGGGCCGCGGCGGCCCTGCGATGCGTCACCGACGGCGCGCACTGGCTGTCCTACCAGGACGCCCTCTACGCCCACCAGCCCGCCTCCGAGAACACTACGGGCTACCGGATCGAGGAGCTGGTCTCCTACGCGGCGCCGCTCGGGCTGACGAGCGACGACTTCACGTCGTGCGTGCGGAGCCAGCGGTATGCGGAGAGCGTGAAGGTCGTCAGCGCAGGCTACGTGTCGTCGTCCAATGTGAGCGGCACGCCCACCGTGCGCGTCAACGGCCGGGGTCTGGGCTCGTCCGACACCGAATCCCCGGACGCGCTGCGCCGCGCCATAGAGGCGGCCTCCTGACCGGCTAGTCTCACCGCGACGAGGGAGGTCGAGGGCGATGGCGTGGAGCTGGCGGCTGGAGAAGGCCGACGGGCACATGATCGGCATGTCGGAGGAGACCTTCTCCACCCAGGCCGACGCGGAGAGCTGGCTGGGGGAGAACTGGCGGGGGCTGCGCGCGGACGAGGTCGACAAGGTCGCCCTGCTGGACGGCGACACCGTCGTGTACGGGATGAGCCTGCACGACCCCGAGTGACGGGCAGGGCTGAAGGGCCGGAGACGGCGAGGGCCGCGGAGCGTCGCGCTCCGCGGCCCTGCCGTGCTCAGGGGCGCCTGCGCGGGCTGACGGTCTTGGCCGGGTCGCGGATGACGCTCCCGCCGAGGATCTCGTCGATCCGCTTCATCACGTCGGCGTCGAGCTTCACCCCGGCCGCCTTCACGTTGTCGGCGACCTGCTCGGGCCGGGACGCGCCGACGATCGCCGCCGAGACGTTCGGGTTCTGCAGCGTCCAGGCGATCGCGAGCTGCGCCATCGACAGGCCGAGGTCGTCCGCGACCGGCCGCAGGTTCTGCACGCGGGTCAGCAGGTCGTCGTCCAGGTAGCGCTTGATCATGTCGGCGCCGCCCTTGTCGTCGGTGGCGCGCGACCCCTCCGGCAGGGGCTGCCCCGGCTTGTACTTGCCGGTCAGGACGCCCTGCGCGATCGGCGACCAGACGATCTGCCCGACGCCCTCGCGCTCGCAGAGCGGGACGACCTCCTCCTCGATGACCCGCCACAGCATCGAGTACTGCGGCTGGCTGGAGACGATCCGGTCGAACCCCATCTCGTCGGCGATCTTCAGGGCGCGCTCGATCTCCTCGGCCCGCCACTCCGAGACGCCGACGTAGAGGACCTTGCCCTGCCGGACGAGGTCGTCGAAGGCGCGCAGCGTCTCCTCGAGCGGGGTCTCGTAGTCGAACCGGTGCGCCTGGTAGAGGTCCACGTAGTCGGTCCCGAGGCGGCGCAGGGAGCCGTGGATCGACTCGAACACGTGCTTGCGCGAGAGCCCCCGGTCGTTCACGCCGGGACCCGTGGGCCAGTAGACCTTGGTGAAGATCTCCAGCCCCTCGCGGCGCTGCCCCTTCAGCGCGCGCCCGAGGACCTCCTCCGCGCGCGTCCCGGCGTAGACGTCGGCGGTGTCGAACGTGGTGACGCCCTCGTCGAGGGCCGCCCGCACGCACGCGCGCGCCGCGTCCTCCTCGACCTGCGAGCCGTGGGTGAGCCAGTTGCCGTACGCGATCTCGCTGATCTTCAGACCGCTCCGGCCCAGGTTTCGGAACTCCATGTTCCCGACCCTAGCCCCGGGGCGATCGTGCGGTGAGCGGAGAACGGCCACGCCCGGGGCGCGTCCGACCCCGGCCCCAAGGCCCTGACCTCAGGCCGGACCTCGGGACCGGCCCTCAGTCCCTGCCCTCAGACCTTGTCCTTCTCACCGACCCGCACCCGCGGGTTCGGGATCCGCAGCCGGCGGATCTGCATCGCGCGCATGGCGGCGTACATGCCGACCCCCTTGGGGTCCTCGTCGGGGTAGCGCTCGGCGGCCAGCCGCTTGATGCCGCGGCTCAGCATCAGGCCCTCGCCGAACACCACGACGAGCAGCAGCGGCGGCACGAACAGCACCAGCAGCTTGGCCGCCGGGATCGGCAGCATGCTCAGCAGCACCAGCGCGAACATGACGTACATCAGGTAGGAGCCGAACGTGCGGCGGGCGTCGACGTAGTCGCGCGCCAGCCGCCGGACGGGGCCCCTGTCCCGCTTGAGCAGGTGCTTCTCGTCGCCCTTGGCCATTCCCTGGCGGGCCCTGGCGCGGTCGGCGGCCTGCCGCTCCCGCACCTTGCGGTAGGCCTCCTTGCGGGTCGACGGCGCCGTGATCGGCTGGCGGCGCCGCTTCTCGGCCTCGCTCCGCTTGGGCGTGGGACGGCCCTTGCCGCCGGGCTTTACTACCTGAGGAGGATCCGGCGGGGCCTCCGGGGTACGACGCTTGAACACAGGGATCAGCCTACCGGCTGCGAACATCGTGGCTGCCTCGCGCGTTAACGCGTAGGGTGATAAGAACCCCAGCAGTGGTCATTGAGCCCAGTTCACGACTGAGGCGACAGCACGAAGGGACCGGCGCCGCGCGATGAGCGTGATGAAGCGAATGTCGATGATCTTCAAGTCCAAGGCGAACAGGGCCCTGGACCGGATGGAAGACCCTCGGGAGACCCTCGATTACTCCTACCAGCGCCAGCTGGAGATGCTGCAGAAGGTCCGTCGCGGGGTCGCCGACGTCGCCACCTCGCGCAAGCGTCTCGAGCTGCAGATCAACCAGCTCGAGCAGCAGCAGAGCAAGCTGACCGACCAGGGCAAGAAGGCGCTGCAGGTGGGCCGCGAGGACCTCGCCCGCGAGGCGCTGACCCGCCGCTCCGGCCTGGAGAGCCAGCTCAACGATCTGCGCGGGCAGTACCAGCAGCTCCAGGGCGAGGAGGAGAAGCTCACGCTCGCCTCCCAGCGGCTGCAGGCCAAGGTCGACTCCTTCCGCACCCGCAAGGAGACGATCAAGGCGACCTACACGGCCGCCGAGGCGCAGACCAAGATCAACGAGGCGTTCTCCGGCATCTCCGAGGAGATGGGCGACGTCGGCCTGGCGATCCAGCGCGCCGAGGAGAAGACCGACACGATGAAGGCCCGCGCCGGCGCGATCGACGAGCTGCTGGCCTCCGGCGCCCTGGAGGACTTCTCCGGGCCGAAGGACGACATCCAGGCCGAGCTCGACCGGATGGGCTCCGGTCCCGGCGTCGACATGGAGCTCGAGCGCCTCAAGGCCGAACTCGGCCAGGGCCCCGCGCCCAAGGAGCTGAACCAGGGCACGCCGACCGCGCAGCCGCACCAGCAGCAGGACACCCCCCAGCAGGCGCCGTGGCCGCAGAACCCCGGGGGTGCCCAGTGATCGTCCGCCTGATGGGCGAGGGCCAGCTGGACGTGGCCGAGGAGGAGCTGTCCTCCCTCAACACCCTCGACGCCGAGCTGGAGGCGGCGATCGAGTCGGGTGACGAGACCGCGTTCCGTGCCGCGCTGCACGCCCTGCTGGACAACGTCCGCAAGGTGGGCAGGCCGCTGCCGCCGGACAGCCTGGAGCCGTCCGAGCTGATCCTGCCCCCGGCCGACGCGCACATCGACGAGGTGCGCTCCATGCTGGGGGACGAGGGCCTCATCCCGGACTGACCCGGCCGCGGCCGCGGGCCGTCCCCTCCCGGGCCGACCTGCGCGCGAACGGGAGGCGGTGTTATGGACATCCGGGCACAAAACCCGCGCCCTGGGCGTTCATACAAGTGAATAGGAGCAAGGACTGGGGGTGGCCGCATGGCCAGGACGCGCTACGCCTCCGACCGGGGGCTGACATCGCGGATGCTCGTGACGATGTTCCTGCTGGGGCTGGTGTACGTCGTCTTCGTGGGGGCTTTTTTCGTTTTCGTACCGCAATGGGCCGTAGTCGCGCTGGTCTTCGCGGTGCTGTTCCTTCTCGCCCAGTACTTCTTCTCCGACCGGATGACGCTGTTCGCCATGCACGGCCGGGTCGTCTCCCCGGAGGAGGCGCCCGAGCTGCACGGCGTCATCGACCGCATCTGCGCGATGTCGGACGCCCCGAAGCCGCGGGTCGCGATCGCCGACACCGACGTGCCGAACGCGTTCGCCACCGGCCGCAACCAGAAGAAGGCCGTCGTCTGCGTGACGACCGGCCTGCTGCGCCGGCTCGACCCGGTCGAGCTGGAGGGCGTGCTCGCGCACGAGATGGCGCACGTGGCGCACAAGGACGTCGCGGTCATGACGATCGCCTCGTTCCTCGGCATCCTCGCCGGCCTCATCACGCGGTTCGGGCTCCAGTGGGGTCTGTGGGGCGGGTTCGGGCGCCGCAGCAACGACCAGAACACCGGGCTGATCCTGCTCGCGGTCGTGGCGGCCAGCGCGCTCGCCTACGCGGTCAGCTTCCTGCTCACCCGGGCCCTGTCGCGCTACCGGGAGCTGTCGGCCGACCGCGCCGCCGCGCTGCTGACCGGCCGCCCCTCGGCCCTGGCCAGCGCGCTGACGAAGGTCAGCGGCGAGATCGCGCGGATCCCGACCAACGACCTGCGGTCCTCGCAGGCGTTCAACGCGTTCTTCTTCACCCCGGCCCTCGGCAGGGGCTTCAGCGTGTCCTCGCTGTTCTCCACCCACCCCTCCCTGGACCGGCGGCTCGCGCAGCTGTCGAAGATCTCCGAGCAGCTCAGCAGGGGAGTGTGATCCGTGGGGTTCCTGGACACCCTGCTCGGCCGGTCCAAGCCGGCCAAGCCCGACCTCGACCAGATCTTCGGGCTGTCGACCGCGGCCGTCACCCTGGAGGCGGCGACGGGGTTCACCCCGACCGGGCTCGGCTCGGTGTGCTTCCGCGCGGCCGAGGGCGGCGCGTTCGCGCGGCTCCAGTCGGACGTCCAGGAGCTGCTGGACGCCGACGAGGGCCCCAAGGTCCAGATCAGCACCGACGGCTACGGCTACACCTGGCTGCTCGCCGAGCACCGGCCCGAGGAGCTGCCCGACCTCGTCACCGACCTGCACGCGGTGAACGCCACGCTCGAGGGCGGCGGTTTCGGCCCGCACCTGCTGTGCTCCCTCGCCGGCTTCAAGGGGCCGGACGGGCAGCGCCTCGCGCTCGTCTACCTCTACAAGCGCGGCACCTTCTACCCGTTCGCGCCGCTCCCCGGAGACAAGCGCGACAACGCGCTGGAACTCCAGGTGCGCGGCGCGATCGGCGCCGACCTGCGGTTCGAGCAGGACCTCGGCCGCTGGTTCCCCGTCTGGGGCGCCCCCGGCCTGTAGTCCCTCCCGGCCTCCGCCCGCGCCCGGTCAGGGCAGGGCGAGCATCTGGTCGAGGGCGATGCGGGCGTAGTGCGCGGTCTCCTCGTCCACCTCGATGACGTTCTCGACCCTCCCGGCCGCCAGCGACTCCAGCGACAGCACCAGGTGCGGCAGGTCGATCCGGTTCATCGTCGAGCAGTAGCAGACGGTCTTGTCGAGGAACATGACGTTCTTGTCCGGATGGGCGTTCGCGAGCCGCCGCACGAGGTTCAGCTCCGTCCCGACGGCCCAGGACGATCCGGGCTCGGCGGCCTCGATCGCCTTGATGATGTACTCGGTCGAGCCGATCCGGTCGGCGGCCGTGACGACCTCGTGCCTGCACTCGGGGTGCACGATGACGTTCACCCCGGGCACCCGCGCGCGGACGTCGTCCACCGACTCCTTGCTGAACCGCCCGTGCACCGAGCAGTGGCCGCGCCACAGGATCATCTTGGCGTCCCGCACCTGCCGGTGCGTGAGGCCGCCCTCGCGGCGGTGCGGGCTGTAGACGACGCAGTCGTCCAGCGAGAAGCCCATCTCCAGGACGGCGGTGTTGCGGCCGAGGTGCTGGTCGGGCAGGAAGAGGACCTTCTTGCCCTTGGCGTAGGCCCAGTCGAGGGCGCGCCTGGCGTTGGACGAGGTGCACACCACTCCGCCGTGCCGCCCGACGAACCCCTTGATGTCGGCCGAGGAGTTCATGTAGGTGACGGGGACGACGTCGTCGGCCACCCCCGCGTCCTCCAGGACCTCCCAGCACTCCTCGACCTGGTCGAAGGTCGCCATGTCGGCCATCGAGCAGCCCGCGCCGAGGTCGGGCAGGATCACCCGCTGGTGGGCGGCGGTGAGGATGTCGGCCGACTCGGCCATGAAGTGGACGCCGCAGAAGACGACGTAGGGCGCCTCGGGACGGGCGGCGGCCCGCTGGGCCAGCTTGAACGAGTCGCCGGTGACGTCCGCGAACTGGATGACCTCGTCGCGCTGGTAGTGGTGGCCGAGCACGAACACCCGGTCGCCGAGCGACTCCTTGGCGGCGCGGGCCCGCTCGACCAGGGCGGGGTCGGACGCCGGCGGCAGGTCGCCGGGGCAGTCCACGCCGCGTTCGCTCGCGGGGTCGGCGCCGCTGCCGAGCAGCAGCAGCGGAAGGTCGCGCACTGGGGTGGTCACGGCGGTCTCCCTTCGCGACGGGACTTATCGTCGCTTTGACGACTAATGATGGCACATCCCCGGGATGCCGGCGGTGTGACGTAGACCGCACCCGCCCTTGGCGTTAAACATCGCCGAGAAGCGGAATGGCCATGTAGCGAGGTACGTTGTCCTACGGGAAGAGGCGTGAGACGTCTTCGAGGACAAGCGACAGTCCGCCGCGACCGCGGCGCAGCGAGACCCGGGAGCTGAACACATGACGGTTTCAGGCGAGACCACGCAGGAGACCACGCAGCAGGGCGTCATCCTCACCGACGCCGCCGCCGAGAAGGCCAAGGGCCTGCTCGAGCAGGAGGGCCGCGACGACCTTGCGCTGCGTGTCGCCGTGCAGCCGGGCGGCTGCTCAGGTCTGATCTACCAGCTCTTCTTCGACGAGCGGGAGATGGACGGCGACCAGATCCAGGACTTCGGCGGCCTTTCGGTGCGCGTCGACCGGATGAGCGCGCCCTACCTGACGGGCGCCACCATCGACTTCGTCGACTCGATCGAGAAGCAGGGCTTCACGATCGACAACCCGAACGCGTCGGGTTCCTGCGCCTGCGGCGACTCCTTCAACTGACGCGCCCACCGGGCGTGCGCGAGGGGCGGCCGGGCCGATGGTCCGGGCCGCCCCTTTCGGCTGCCCTCGGCCGAGGACGCGGCGAAGTGTCGCAGGGCGGCCGTCTGTGGTGCGATGGTGAGTAGCCTGACGGGTTCGAACAGCCGGTGAAACAGCCGGACGACCACGACGAGGAGAGCGACGCCGTGCGCATCGCCGTGACCGGTTCCATTGCGACCGACCATCTGATGTCCTTCCCCGGGAGGTTCACCGACCAGCTCCTGCCCGACCAGCTCGACCGGGTGTCGCTGTCCTTCCTGGTGGACGAGCTGGACATCCGCCGCGGCGGCATCGCCGCCAACATCTGCTTCGGCATGGGCAGCCTCGGCAAGGAGTCCATCCTCGTCGGCTCCGTCGGCGACGACTTCGCCGACTACCGCTCCTGGCTCGAACGGCACGCGGTCGACACCGCCTCGGTGCACGTGTCCGAGATCCACCACACGGCGCGCTTCCTGTGCACCACCGACCAGGACCAGAACCAGATCGCCAGCTTCTACGCCGGCGCGATGAGCGAGGCCCGCTCCATCGAGCTCGGGCCCGTCGCCGACCGGGTCGGCGGCCTCGAACTGGTCGTCATCAGCCCGAACGACCCCGAGGCGATGCTCCGGCACACCGACGAGTGCCGCGGCCGCGGCATCCCGTTCGCCGCCGACCCGTCCCAGCAGCTCGCCCGGATGGGGGGCCCGGAGGTCCGCCGCCTCATCGACGGCGCCGCCTACCTGTTCAGCAACGAGTACGAGAAGGCGCTCGCCGAGGAGAAGACGGGCTGGTCGGGCGAGGAGATCCTGTCCCGGGTCGACGTCCGCGTCACGACCCTCGGCGCCAAGGGCGTCGTCATCGACCGGGAGGGCGAGGAGGGCGTGCACGTCCCGTGCGTCCCGGTCGACTCGGTCGTCGACCCGACCGGCGTCGGCGACGCCTTCCGCGCCGGGTTCCTGTCGGCGACCGCCTGGGGCCTGCCGCTCGAGCGCGCCGCCCAGGTCGGCAACGCCATCGCCGCGCACGCCCTCGAGGCCGCCGGCCCGCAGGAGTACACCCTCGGCCGCCGGGCGTTCCTCGACCGCTTCGCGGCCGCCTACGGCGCCGACGCCGCGGCCGACATCGAGCCCCACGTCGTCTGCCCGACCCCGTGACCCACGCGTAGCGGCCCCGTGACCGGGGCGTGCGCAGAGGGCCGCGCCGGAAGGCGCGGCCCTCTGCGTTTCTTCGGGCTTCGGTGCCCCCGCCTTCGCGGGGCCTAGGACCTGTCGAGAAGTGGGCCGGGAGTGTGGAACACGCCTTAGTAGGTGCGGCGGATGTGGAAGCCCCAGCCGCCCTGCTGGAGCGTCTCCTCGCGGACGAAGTCCTGGGACTTCATGCGGCACCAGGCGGGGACGTCGGTGCGGGCGGCGGCGTCGTCGGCGAGGACCGCGACGACCTGGCCGACCGGGACCTCCCGGATCCGCTCGGCCAGCATGATGATCGGGATGGGGCACTTGCGGCCCAGCGCGTCGATGACGAGCACGGGCGGCGGGCCCTCGGGCTCCGCGGGGGGCGGCGCCGGGGCGCCGGTCGGGGGGCCGGTCTTGGTGCGGCCTCGGAACCTCATGGGCGCGACCGCCTCCCTGTCTCGAGAGTGTTCATCGTCGCCTGGCGGAGGCGGGCGACGGCATCGGGAAGCACCGTGAGGAAGCGGTCGACGTCCTCCGAACCGACGCCTCGCGGCAGCGATACCCGCACGTTCCCATGCGTAATCACTCCCATCGCCTCCAGCACATGGCTTGGACGCAGCGTATCCGCCGTGCACGAGCTGCCGGAGGAAACCGCGAAACCCAGCCGGTCCAGTTCGGTCAGCAGCGCCTCGCCCTCCACGTACAGGCACGAGAACGTGACCAGGTGCGGGAGGCGCCGGACCGGGTCGCCGACCACCTCGACGTCGGGGACGCTCCGCCGTACCTCCGTCCGGATGCGGTCCACCAGGGCGGAGACGCGCGGCGCGTCCGCCGCCATGTCGGCGCGGTAGGCCACCAGCGCGGCCGCGGCCGCCGCGATGGCCGGGACGTTCTCGAACCCGGGGACGCGGCGCCCCTCGCGCTCGTCGCCCGGCAGCGGCGAGCGCCACCGGGTGCCCTTGCGGACGGCGAGCACGCCCACGCCGGCGGGGCCGCCCCACTTGTGGGCGCTGCCGGCCAGCAGCGACCACCCGCCGGGGACGTCGGCCCGGCCGAGGGACTGCGCGGCGTCGACGAACAGGGGCACGCCCGCGGCGCGGCAGGCCTCGGCGGCCTCGGCGACGGGCTGGAGGGTGCCGACCTCGTGGTTGGCCGACTGCAGGCAGGCCAGCGCGGTGTCCGGGCGCAGGGCGGCGGCGAACTCCGCCGCGTCGACGCGGCCGGTCCGGTCGACGCCGACGAGGGTGACCTCGCCGCCGTCGCGCTCGTGCAGCTCGGCGGCGTGCAGGACGCTGGAGTGCTCGACGGCGCCCGCCACCATGTGCCGCCCGGCGCGCCGGCGCGCCTGGAGCCCCCCGAGGACCGCCAGGTGCACCGCCTGGGTGCCCGAGGAGGTGAAGAACACCTCGTCGGACCGGGCGCCCAGGACGCCGGCGACACGCGCGCGGGCGCGGTCGAGCAGCAGCCGGGCGCCGCGGGCCGTCCCGTACAGCCGGGCGGGATCGGCCCACGCCTCGTCCAGCGCCTCGAGCAGGGCGGCGCGCGCCGCCGGGTGCGGCGGCTCGGTGGACGCGGCGTCGAAGTACCCGCCCGCGGTGCTCGGTCGTGCCACGTGAGAACACTAACCGGGCACCCGATCGGGGGTTCGCGCGACCCTCGCGCTAGGGTGTCCACCACACGTGTAAACACCGATCTCTCCGCCCGGCCGACCGGGCTTTCATCCGTGGGGAAGGCATTCCGTGAGTCCGACCCGCTCTAGGGAGCGGCGTACGCCTGTGCGCAGTCGCCGCGCATTGAAAAGCGCCGGCGCGCTAGGGCTGCTGGCGCTCTCCGCGACCGCGTGCAGCGGCAGCCGCCTGGGCATGCCCGAGCCGATCAGCGTCCAGGGCGAGCGCATGCTGAAGCTCTGGCAGGGCTCCTGGATCGCGGCGTTCGCGGTCGGGGCCGTGGTCTGGGGCCTGATCATCTGGGCGGTGCTGTTCCACCGCAAGCGCTCCGACGACCTGCCGCCGCAGGTCCGCTACAACATGCCGATCGAGATCCTCTACACGGCGGTCCCGTTCGTCATCATCGCGGTCCTGTTCTACTTCACCGCCAGGGACGAGAACTTCGTCGAGAAGACCACCAAGGATCCCGCGGTGGTCGTCGACGTGACCGGGTTCCAGTGGAGCTGGCAGTTCGACTACAAGGAGAAGGACACCGCGGGCAAGGAGAAGACGGTCGCCTCCGTCGTCGGCCAGCCCGTCGCCCCGAACGGGCCCGCCGCCGCCAAGCCGGTGATGACGATCCCCTCGGGCCAGACGGTGCGGGTCCGGCTGCACGCCAACGACGTCATCCACTCGTTCTGGGTGCCGGCACTGATCTACAAGAAGGACGTCATGCCGGGCTACACCAACGAGTTCGAGTTCACGGCGAACAAGCTCGGCACCTATGAGGGCCGCTGCGCCGAGCTCTGCGGCGTCGACCACAGCCGGATGCTGTTCCAGCTGAAGGTCGTGACCCCCGAGCAGTACCAGAAGTTCATCGCCGATTCGAAGCAAGCACTGGCCGCGGGAGGTGCCAAGTGACCGCGACGAGTCACGCACCGAGCGCGCCGATCGCCGCGCCGCGGACGAGCAAGGGGCGCATCATCGCCTCCTGGATGTCGTCCACCGACCACAAGGTGATCGGCTACCTCTACCTCATCACCTCGTTCGTGATGTTCCTGTTCGGCGGCGTGCTCGCGCTGCTGATCCGCATGGAGCTGTTCGAGCCGGGCCTGCAGTTCGTCAGCAACGAGCAGTACAACCAGCTGTTCACCATGCACGGCACGATCATGCTGCTGATGTTCGCGACGCCGCTGTTCGCGGGCTTCACCAACGTCATCATGCCGCTGCAGATCGGGGCGCCCGACGTGGCGTTCCCCCGGCTGAACATGCTGGCGTACTGGCTGTTCCTGTTCGGCAGCCTGATCGTCATCGCGGGCTTCCTGACCCCGGGCGGCGCGGCCAGCTTCGGCTGGTTCGCCTACGCGCCGCTGTCGGACGCGGTCCGCTCGCCGGGCGTCGGCGGCGACATGTGGGTGATGGGCCTGGCGATGTCGGGCTTCGGCACCATCATGGGCGCGGTCAACTTCATCACGACGATCCTGTGCATGCGGGCGCCGGGCATGACCATGTTCCGGATGCCGATCTTCACCTGGAACGCGCTGCTGACCTCCATCCTCGTCCTGCTGGCGTTCCCGGTCCTCGCCGCCGCGCTGCTGGCGCTGGAGGCCGACCGCAAGCTCGGCGCGCACATCTTCGACGCCGCGCACGGCGGCGCGCTGCTGTGGCAGCACCTGTTCTGGTTCTTCGGGCACCCGGAGGTCTACATCATCGCCTTGCCGTTCTTCGGCATCGTGACCGAGATCCTCCCGGTGTTCAGCCGCAAGCCCGTCTTCGGCTACATCGGCCTGGTCTTCGCGACCATCACCATCGCCGGCCTGTCGATCACCGTGTGGGCGCACCACATGTTCGTCACCGGCCAGGTGCTGCTGCCGTTCTTCTCCTTCATGACGTTCCTCATCGCCGTTCCCACGGGGGTGAAGTTCTTCAACTGGGTGGGGACCATCTGGCGAGGGCAGTTGACGTTCGAGTCGCCGATGCTGTGGTCGCTGGGCTTCCTCGTGACGTTCCTGTTCGGCGGGCTCACCGGCGTCATCCTGGCGTCGCCGCCGATGGACTTCCAGCTCTCGGACTCCTACTTCGTCGTGGCGCACTTCCACTACGTCGTTTTCGGCACCGTGGTGTTCGCGATGTTCGCGGGCTTCTACTTCTGGTGGCCGAAGTTCACCGGCAAGATGCTGAACGACACGCTCGGCAAGATCCACTTCTGGCTGCTGTTCATCGGCTTCCACGGCACGTTCCTGCTCCAGCACTGGCTGGGCGCCGCGGGCATGCCGCGCCGGTACGCGGACTACCCGAGCGAGTTCCACGGGCTGAACGAGATCTCCAGCATCTTCTCGTTCGTGCTCGGCGCGTCGATGCTGCCGTTCTTCTACAACCTCTACATCACGTGGAAGCGGGGCAAGCGCGTCGAGGTCGACGACCCGTGGGGCTACTCCAACTCCCTGGAGTGGGCGACCTCCTGCCCGCCGCCGCGGCACAACTTCAACTCGATCCCGAAGATCCGTTCCGAGCGGCCGGCGTTCGACCTGCACCACCCGCACGTGGGTGCCAAGGGCGAGCTGGCCGGGACGAAGGGGGAGTAGCCGATGCGCGTCCAGGCGTTCATGTTCTACGGGTGCGCGGTGTTCTTCCTCGCCACCGACGTCGTGTACTGGCTCTGGTCCAACGACTGGACCGGCACGACGGCGCTCGGGCTCGCCGTCGGCCTCGCCGGGCTCATCGGGTTCTACGTCCACTTCACGGTCCGGCGCCTCGAGCGCGCCAACGCGGGCCCGCTGTACGAGGACGACCCCGAGGGCGAGATCGCGGACGCGGCGGGCGAGCTGGGCTTCTTCAGCCCGCACAGCTGGTGGCCGCTGTTCGTGGGATTGTCGGCCACGGCCGTGGCGCTCGGCGTCGTGTTCGGCTGGTGGCTGGTCATCCTCGGCGCCGCCGCCGCGATCCTGACCTCGATCGGTATGGTCTTTGAGTACTATCGGGGCCATTTCGCCCACTGATCAGTAAAAGAACCCCATCAAGGGCCGGTGTCCGCTTTTTAGCGGGTACCGGCCCTTTCACACATACTGGACGCCGCTCCAGCGATGGGGCTGGGCAGCGGACCGATCGTCCAGGGGAGCGACCGGGGGGTCCCATGCGGGTGGGTGGCTCGAGACCGGGAGGCCGGGGGCGGTGTACGGCCGTCCTCGTAGGCGCGGGCGTGGTGGCGGGTGCCGCGGCGTGCTCGGGAGGCGTCGGACCGGACGCCGGGAACGAGGTGAAGCTCGCGGTGTCCCCGGGCGGGGGCGGCGGGAGGCTGAGTCCGGAAAGCCCCATCGCCGTCGAGGTCCGGCAGGGCACGATCGAGGACGTGACGGTGTCGGCGAAGGGCGGCGTGGTCGAGGGGGACCTGAACGCCGACAGGACCAGGTGGCGGTCCCGGTGGTCGCTGAAGCCGGGCACGGCGTACACGGTCGCCGCCACCGCCCTCGGAAAGGACGGCCGGACCCGTACGGTCCGCAGTGCCTTCACGACGGCCAAGGCGGACAAGACCAACGGCGTCACGATCGAGGCGCCGTTCAACAGGGAGACCGTCGGCGTCGGCATCCCGATCATCGTCCACTTCACGCGTCCGGTGCAGGACCGGGCGGCGGTCGAGCGGGCCCTGGAGGTCACCGCCGACAAGACCGTCGAGGGCGCCTGGAGCTGGTTCGGCGCCCAGGAGGCGGTCTTCCGGACGAGGCAGTACTGGCCCGCCCACACGAAGGTGTCGTTCAAGGCGCACCTGAGCGGCGTGCGCACCGGCCAGGGCGTGTACGGGGGGAAGGACTACGGCGTCGACTTCAAGGTCGGCGACTCCCACGTGTCGACGGCCGGCGAGGACAGCCACAAGATGGTCGTGAAGATCAACGGGAGGAAGGCCCGCACGGTCCCGACGAGCATGGGACGCGGTGGGGTCCGCAAGTACACCACCACCAACGGCGTCCACCTCGCGATGGGCAAGGAGGACCCGACCGTCATGACGTCGGAGTGGGACGGCTGCGGTCCCGGCTGCGCCGGGTACTACAGCCTGACCGTCTACAAGTCGGTGCGGATCTCCGACAGCGGCGAGTACGTCCACAGCGCGCCGTGGTCGGTGGGCTCCCAGGGGAGCGAGAACGTCAGCCACGGCTGCATCAACATCAGCCCGTCCAACGCGAAGTGGTTCTACAACCTCGCCCAGCGGGGCGACCCGATCACGGTGACCGGGAGCAGCCGGCAGCTGGAGCCGGAGAACGGCTGGGGCTACTGGCAGGTCAAGTGGCAGAACTGGGTGAAGGGCAGCGCGCTGAAGCGGTCGGTCACGACGGCTCCGCACGTGGACGCGGCGACCCTGTCGGCGCAGCGGGGGGCGCAGGCCCCCGGCGGCCGGGCCGAGGGCAACTGAGCGCCGGCTAGCGCAGCGGCGGCGGGACCCGGACGCGGTGCAGGCGCGCCCAGTCGCGGGCCATGGCGATCCGGTCGGGGCCCGAGGGGTGGGTGAGCCACAGCAGGTACTCGGCCGCGTCGGGGTCCAGGTCGGAGATGTTGCGCACGGACAGCGCGTGCTGCATCGACACGAACGTCGAGGGGTCGCGGGCGAGGTCCAGCGCGTGGACGTCGGCGCGGGCCTCGATGCGGCGGCTCACGAGGTTCTGGACGGGGGCGGCGAGCGTCGTCCCGGCCGTCACGAGTGCGAGGAGGAGCGCGATGGACCTCGGGTCGGCCGCCCCGCCGCCGCGGCGCGCGTCCGGGGCCGCCCCGCCGGGGCCGGCCCCGGCGGGATCGAGCCCGGCGCGCCGCAGGAGGCCGGGGGACGTCATCAGCAGGTACAGCAGGCAGAGGGCCCCGGCCACGCCGAGCGCGCCCACGAGCGTGCCCCACAGCACGTCGTCGCGCTTGGCGTGGCCGAGCTCGTGCCCGACGATCGACTCGATCTGGGCGGGCGGCGACTTGAGCAGCGTGTCGTACAGGACGATGCGGCGCGTGGAGCCGAACCCGGACACGTAGGCGTTCAGCGACGTCGTCCGGCGGGAGGCGTCCGCGACGAGGACCTGCTTGACGGGCACGCCGTCCCGCCGGGCCATCGCCAGCAGGTCGCTGCGCAGCTCGCCCGCCGGCAGCGGGTGGAACCTGTTGAACACCGGTTCGACGGCGAGCGGGTAGACGAACGAGACGAAGACGACGAGGACGAACCCGCCCGCGGCGGCGCCGGTCCACCAGTAGCGCGGGAAGCGGCGTACGAGGGCGTAGAGGAGCAGCAGGGCGATCGTGTAGATGACCCACGTGACCGCGAGGGACTTCACCTGGTCGACGAGCCACGAGGGCCAGCTCTGGGTGGAGAGCCCGTAGCGGCGCAGCACCGACTCGCCCCAGATGTCGAACGGCAGCCCGGCGACGCGCAACAGCGTGGTGAGGGCCAAGGTCGCGACGATGACGCGCAATGGTCGGCGCCGGAGGCGCTCCGGGGGGTGTGGGGGGTCGCCCCCCCTCGAAGAGAACGGCCGTCGGCGTGTTCTGACGGTGGCCCAGCCGATGAAGCGCGCGCCCAGCGGGGTGAAGCCGAGGAGCAGGACCAGGGCGAGGCCCACGGCGAGCCCGGTGTAGGCGGGCGGGTTGACGGCCGAGTCGAACGCCTTGGAACGGGCGATCTCGGCGGGGGTGAAGTCGAGCGCGGGGTCGGCTTTCACACGTCCGCCGGGGACGTGCCCGGGCAGCGGGGTCCACGGCGTGGTCTGGGCGAGGACGGCCGCGACCCCGGCGAAGAGCACGGCGGCGGTGGCGGCGGCGGCAATCCGGGGCCGGCGGGCCGGGGCGGGGCCGCGCGCCTCGCCCGCGGTGTCCTCGGCGCGGCCCTCGTCCGTCTCCGCCTCGCTCATGCGAGCTCCTCTTTCACGTAGTCGCGCCAAAGTGCGGTGAAGCGTTCCCGCGTGAGGCCCAGCACGTCGCGCAGCGCCGCGGCCTCCGGGGCGCGCCCGGCGGCCCGGTAGAGCCGGACGAGCGCCGCCTCACCGTACCGGTCGGCGACCATCCGGCAGGCGAGCCAGGCCTCCTGGTAGGACTGGGAGAGGCGGGGGGAGCCGCCGGCGAACGCGGCGGCGGCGGGGAGCGCGGACGGCGCCCGCCCGGCGGAGACCTCGCGGCGCAGCTCGCCCGCCGCCGACCGCGTGCTGATCTTGACGCGCCGGTAGCCGACGTAGTCCGCGAAGCCCTCGATCAGCCACAGCGGGGTGCGCCGGTCGCGGGCGCCGCCGGTGGCGACGTGGGTCAGCTCGTGCGTGAGGACCACGTTGCGGCCGAGCTCGTTGAGGCGCCCGAAGGTGCCGGGGGAGATGATGACGCGGTCCTCGCCGCGGCCGTCCCCGGGGGCGATGGTGGCGAGCGCGGCGATCTGGCCGAGGCTCTGCCCGGGGCCGGCGAGCGCGGAGGCGAGGGAGGCGTCGGCGGGGACGAGCGCGACGACCCGCTGCGCCCACCCCTTGCCGACCACGGAGGTGACGACCGGGACGGCCGCGTCCAGCCGCTCGGCGATGCGGGCGAGGCCGGTTCCGTCGCCGATGACGAGCCCGGCGCGGCCCCTGACCACCGTCAGGGGGCCGCTGTCCCAGATGTCGGCGTCGTCGGTGAGGCCGCGGGCGGTCCCGTCGCCGACGATCGTCCACGTCCCGCCCCGCGGGGCCAGCGTGAGGTAGCGGGTGCGGGCCACGTCGCTCCTGTCGAAGCCGCGCAGCCTGTAGCGCACCTCGACCCGGACGACGGCGCTGCCGCCGTCCATGGCCTCGGTGCCGGCGACGCGCTCCCTCCAGCCCTCCAGGGGAAGCTTCCGCAGGTTGTCGAACATGAGGGTGTGGGCGTCCTGGAAGGCGGCGGGCGCGTCGCCCACGGTGGCGAGGAACGCCGTGCGGTCGCCGTCGCGGACGGCGCGGGCGCGGTTGGCGAGGACGGCGGCTGCCGACTCCGGGCTGAACGTCCCGGCGACGCGGGCGGTGGGCCCGCCGGGCGCGCCCGCGCCGGCCGTCCCGCCGCCGGAGCGCGAGCCGGCCAGGCCCGCGCCCCCGGCGAGCAGGACGGCGGCCCCGCCCGCGCCCAGGGCGAGGACCTTGCGCCGCGTCACGGGGGCGTCCTGCCCGGGGCCTTCCTCCATGGGCGCGATCCTATGCAGGGAGCGGCGAGGGAGACGGCATCACGACCGGTAGTCCGGGTAGCCGTAGCCGACGACACTGTCTTTGGAACGTTCCTTTACGCGGACGGCGTTGTCGGTGTTGCCCTCGACGGCCTCGATCGTGCCGTCGTCGATCTCCTCGACGACCATGCCGACGTGCTGGATGTCGTCGAAGGACTTGCCGCCGTCCCACGCGTAGAAGACGATCGCGCCGGGCCTCGGCTCGGTGCCCCAGCGTCCGTGCTCGGCGAACCAGCGGGCGTGCGCGATCGTCCAGGCGTCGCTGCCGATCTGGTCGCCGAAGCCGATCTGCTCGCCGACCCAGGAGACGAACATGTCGCACCAGTTCGCGTCGCTGTAGCCGTCGAGGGAGCCGCCGTCGCGCGCGAGCGTCTCCCGCGCGCGGGACGTGGACATGTACCACTCCTGGAACTTGGTCTCGCCGGCGCCGTCCTCCTCGATCCCCACCTGCGAGCGGGCGAGCCTGATGGCCTGCGCGGCGGTGGGCCGCGACTTCGCGGCCGCCTCGCCGGACGGCTCACCGGTGGCCCTGGGCGACGGCCGCGCGGACCGCTCCCTCTTCGGGGCCTTCGGGGCGGCGCTCGCGGGCTTGTGCCCGGACGGGCGGCTGGACGGTGCGCCGGGCGCCGTCAGGCCGGGGGCGAGGTCGGCCGCGGCGGCGGACCTCACCGGGGCGGGACCGAAGGGCAGGACCGACGCCTGCGCGGTCGCGGCCGCGGTGCCGAGCACGGCGGCGCCGACGACGACGCCGCCGGTGGTCCGCCACGTGACGGCCAGGGAGCGCGGCCTGCGGTGCTTGCCATGGGATTTCTTGCGGTGTGCACGGGGCACGGGGGTTCTCCTTCCATGCCGCCTACCGGGTTAGCTGACGGGTTCGGGCGTGGAAGCCGCCCTACGGCCGCGCGGAGGCAGGCCGATTCACCCCGAAAAGGACACAGTGGGTCCCCGGCTCCGCGTCGGCCGACCGTGCGGGGCACGGCGGTGCGCGGACTCGGCGGTGACGTGCCCGGGGGCGGGCACGCCGGTTCGGATGGGGGAGCTCGGCGGGCGGGGGCGCCCGCGGAGCACAGGGGGTCCGGGGCGTGGCCGGGTGGCGGCCACGCCCCAGGTACCGCTGCGGGATTCACTCCTTCTCTTCCAGACGCCTACCGGGTTAGCTGACGGGTTCGGGCGTGGAAGTGGCCCTACGGCGGCTCTCACCGGAACTTCGGGAGAGACGCGCCGATTCACCCCGGTGCCGGAATGCCCGTCCGGAGAAGACTCTCCGGACTCCGGCGGATATGGGTCCCCGGTTCCGCGTTCGGGCGGATTCGGCGCTGCCGCTGCGATCCTGGGGGCGATATGGGGCCCGGCGCGGGACCTGTCTCCCGCGTGCGAACGAGCGGCGCCTGATGTTGTGCGCGGACGGCGGCCCGTCTCCGGGGGCCGTCCGGGGCCTGCCCCGCGCGGTTCACCGCGGCAGCGCTCTCAGCGCCATGCACGCTGCGGGCGTGCGCACGGTGGGCGGGGTCGGCCCGGTCTGCGTCGAGACCGTGCGGCGCCTTCGGGCGCCGCGGGACGGCACGTGGGGCGCGCCGTCCTGGGGGAGCGACGCGTGGATCGCGCCGCCGTCACGCGGGTGCTGGATGCGCCGCGTGGGACCGGGGCGCCTGGGGGGCGCCCTGGGGCCACGGCGTCTGGAGGGCGCCGTGAGTGGTGACAAGGTACCAAAGCCCCAAGAGAAGGCAAACCCCCACAAAATCAACAACGGACCAGGTCAAGCCTGGTCCGTTGTCGGTGAGGGCTCTGTCACACCCGCGCGGCGGGGGTGTCAGGGCGCCGCGTCAGGGGCGCCCGGCGCCGTAGTAGTTGCTCAGGTAGTAGCCGGAGGTGATGTCGCTGATCTTGACGACGTCGCCGGTGCTCGGAGCGTGGATCATCTTGCCGCCGCCCACGTACATGCCGACGTGGCCGAGGTTGCTGAAGAACACCAGGTCGCCCGGCTGCAGGTTGCTCTTGTCCACCCGCTTCGTCGCGGCGTACTGGGTGTTGGTGGTGCGGGTGATGCCCACGCCCGCGGCGCCCCAGGACTTCATGGTCAGGCCGGAGCAGTCGTAGGTGCCCGGGCCCGTGGCGCCGTAGGAGTACGGCTTGCCGAGCTGGGCGTAGGCGAAGTCGAGCGCCTTGCGGGCCGACCCGCTGGCCGGGCCGTTGTAGGTGCCGCCGGTGCCGCCGCGCCCGTTGCCGCCGCCGCCGCCGGAGTTCGTGCCCCCGCCGAGCCGCCGCACGAGCGACTTCTGCTTCTGGACCTGCTTGTCCAGCTCCTGCTTCTGCTTCTTCAGCTCGTTCTGCTTCGACTTCACCTCGTCGTAGGCGGTCTTCGCCTGGGACTGCTCGCGGCGGAGCCGCTGGGCCGTCGCGAGGAACTGGGTGAGCTGGGAGCTGCGCTCCTGTGACAGGTGCGAGAAGACGGCCGCCTGGTCGAGGATCGACTGCGGGTCGTTGCTGCCGACGAAGCCGGTGACGTCGGTCGAGTCACCGTTCTTGTAGGCGGTCGCCGCCATCTGGGCGATCTTGGACCGCTGCTCCTCGAAGCTGGCCTGCTCCTGCTTGCTCGCCCTGGTCGCGGCGTCGAACTTCTTCTTGGCGACCTTGAGCTTCTCGCGGTTCTGGTTGAACTGCTCGACCTTCTGGTCCATCTTCTCGTTGAGCTTGTCGAGCGTCTTCTGAGCCTGCGCCCGGGTCGGTTTGGGCTCGGCGTGCGCCACCACCGGGGAGCAGGTCAGGGAGACCGTCACGGTCAGGCCGGCGACGGCCGCCAGGCGCCGGGAGACGCCTCGGCCCGCAGAGCCTGCCCTGCGGCCAGGCCGCTGCGCCGGTGCCCCGATGAGATCTTTGGCCACGGTCGGTTTCGCCCCTCTCGTCCACGACGTCAGCGGACGACATTAGCGAGGGGCAACAGCCGTCACAACCGATTCATCACTCTTTGATTGACATCTATGAAGAATGTCCACTTTGCGTGACGTCATGATCACGTACGGCGAGCCTTGCCTTATGAGAGCCTTATGGTCGCCTTATGGGGGAACCGCCGCCACGACACGCCCGGCGCTAGGAGCGGCCCAGCCTCCGCAGCAGCAGGGAGGACGGGCAGGGGCGCGCGCCGGCGCGCCGGGCGGCGTCGGCGACCTCCCGGTCGGCGGACACCACGACCACCGACCGTCCCGGCGGCTCGGCGCGAACGAGCTCGCCGATCAGCTCGTCCGCCGTCTGCCCCGGATGGCTGAACAGCACCCGCACGCCGCGCGGCGCCGCGATGGCGACCGGGGCCTCCAGCTCCGCGCCGTCGAACACGCACGTCACCTCGGCGCGCGTCTGCGCGGCAAGCCCGCCTAGCCCCGACAGCAGCCGGCTGCGCTGGTCGGCGAGCGGCAGCTCCCCGTACCCCGTCTTGGTGACGTTGTAGCCGTCCACCACCAGGTGCACCTGCGGAAGCGTCAGCAACCGGTCCAGCAGCTGCGGGTCGCTGTCGGACAGGGCCCGGCCGGGCAGCGCGCGGTGCGCGAGCCGGTCGGGCTCCAGCCCGCCGACCGCGTCGGCGGGACGGCCGATGGTGGAGGGCAGGGCCAGCTCCCGGCGGACGCCCTGCGCGGCGTCCACAAGGGTGTCGAGCAGCATCCGCAGCCGGACGTCGTCGACGTTGCGGCCCTCGCGCGCGGCACGCCTGGCGGCCTCGGCCGCCTCCTCGGCCCGCGCGGCGCGGGCGCGCAGCCTGCGCAGCTCCTTGTCGGCGGCGGCGGTCGACTCGCGGGCCGCGGCGAGCTCGCGGTCGGCGTCGGCGGCGACCGTGTGGGCGCGCTCCTCCGCGGCCCGGTACCGGGTGCGCGCGTCGTGCAGCTTGCGGCGCAGCTCCGCGACCTCGGCCTTGGCGTCGCGCAGCTCGGCGCGCAGCTTGGCCAGCTCGGCGCCGCGGGCCTCGCGGGTCGCGGCCAGCTCGGCCCGCAGCGCGTCGATGCGGCGCTCGGCCTGCTCCTCCTCGGACGCGGTCGCCGAGCGCGCCAGCTCCTCGCGCGCCGATTCGACGAGCCCGGTCCACCCCGCGGGGCGCAGCAGGTAGGCCAGCACCGCGATGCGCACCGGGTCGGCCGCGGGCGGCACGTCCCCGCCCTCGACCGCCTCCACCAGGTCGGCCTGCGCCTCCCGCAGCGGCACGGCGACCCGCCGCCGGAACTCCTCGTCCTTCTCCAGGGCCGCCGCGATGTGCTGGCCCGCGAGCTTGGCGCGCTTGCGCCGCTCGAACCGCGCGAACCGGCGCAGCGGCGCGGGGACCTCGTCGGCCGGCAGCGCCCCGATCAGCTCGGCGGCGGCCTCCACCACGCCCTGCCGCACCGCCTCGGGCAGCGGGCGGGCCAGCTTCTCCGCGGGAGCCCCGCCACCGGGGGTCGCTTCGGGGCCGCTGTCGATGATCCCGCTCCTTCCGGGCTGCGCCGCCGGTGGGCTGTGTGTTCCCGAGCGCATCCGCCCTAACCAGGACGAACGTGTGATCGGACGGATCGCGCCGAACCCGCGGCGGGATGCCTCCCGCCCGTCCCCGCGGCCCCCGACCGGCGGGACGTCCCGGCGCCCCCCAACCCTAGCGGCACGAAGTTCTGTCGGTGGGGTCCTCTACGGTCGCGCACATGACGGCTGCGCACGGTGTCCACGGGCACGGTGGTCAGGGATCCGGCGTCCAGGAGCCCGGCCTCCAGGGGCGCGGGGACCGGGGCCACGGGGTCCGGGGCCACGGCGTCCAGGGCACCCTGGACGATCTCGGCACCCCGCTCCGCGACGTCACCTTCGTGGTGGTCGACCTGGAGACCACCGGCGGCTCGGCCGCCGACTCGGCCATCACCGAGATCGGCGCGGTGAAGGTGCGCGGGGGAGAGGAGCTCGGCGAGCTCGGCACGCTGGTCGACCCCGGCGGGCCCGTCCCGCCGTTCATCACCGCCCTGACCGGCATCACCACGGCGATGGTGACCGCCGCGCCGCGCATCGAGTCGGTGCTGCCGGCGTTCCTGGAGTTCGCGCGCGGCTGCGTCCTCGTCGCGCACAACGCCTCGTTCGACATCGGGTTCCTCAAGGCGGCGTGCGCCGCGAACGGCTACGCCTGGCCCGCCTTCGCGGTCGTCGACACGGTCGACCTCGCGCGCCGCGTCCTGTCCCGCGACGAGGTGCCCAACTGCAAGCTCGGCACGCTGGCCCGCTTCTTCCGCACCTCCAACGAGCCGACGCACCGGGCCCTCGCCGACGCCCGCGCCACCGTGGAGGTCCTGCACGGCCTGATCGAGCGGCTCGGCTCGTTCGGCGTCACCTCGCTGGAGGAGATGCGCGGCTTCGCCAAGGCGCCCACCCCAGAGCAGCGCCGCAAGCGCCACCTCGCCGACGACGTCCCGTCCACCCCGGGCGTCTACCTGTTCGAGGACCACGCCGGCGAGGTCCTCTACGTGGGCAAGAGCGGCGACCTGCGCTCGCGCGTGCGCAGCTACTTCACCGGCTCGGAGACGCGGTGGCGCGTCCGCGAGATGGTCGGCCTCGCCGAGAACGTCCGCACGATCGTGTGCTCGACGGGGCTGGAGGCCGAGGTCCGCGAGCTGCGGCTGATCGCCGAGCACAAGCCGCGCTACAACCGCCGCTCCAAGTTCCCCGAGCGGGCGATCTGGCTGAAGCTGACGGTGGAGCCGTTCCCGCGGCTGTCGATCGTGCGGGAGTGCCGCGCCGACGGCGCCCGCTACCTCGGGCCGATCTCCTCGCGGCGGCAGGCCGAGGAGGCGCGCGCCGCGCTGCACGAGGCCGTGCCGCTGCGCCAGTGCACCCAGCGGATGACGCTCCGCCTGATCGAGCGCGGCAGGACGCGCGCGTGCGCGCTCGCCGAGCTCGGCCGCTGCGGCGCGCCCTGCGACGGCCGCGAGTCCGCCGACGCCTACGCCGTCCACGCCGGGACGGCCCGCTCGGTCATGGAGGGCGACGTGCGGCCCGTCGTCGCCGCCGCGCAGGTCCGCATCGACCGGCTGGCCTCCGAGCTGCGCTACGAGGAGGCCGCCGCCCAGCGCGACCGGCTCGCCGCGTTCGTGCGGGCCGCCGCGCGGGGGCAGCGGCTCGCCGCGCTGGCCCGGCTGCCCCAGCTCGTGGCGGCCCGTCCCGCCTTCGACGGCGGCTGGGAGCTGTCGGTCGTGCGGTACGGCAGGCTCGCCGCCGCCGGCACCGTCCCGGCGAACGCCCGGCCCCGCCCCTACGTCGACGCGCTCATCGCGACGGCCGAGACGGTGTTCCCGCCCTCCGGCGAGGCGCCCGGCGGCGTCGCCCTCGGCGCGCCCCCCTCGCAGGGCGCGACCGCCGAGGAGATGGAGTGCGTCCTGCGCTGGCTCGACCTGCCCGGCGTCCGCCTGGTCGAGGTCGACGGCCCGTGGACGTGCCCGCTGCACGGCGCCGAGGGGCTGCGCGAGTGGATCGACAAGGCCTACGACAGGTCGTACGCGCGCCCCGAGGCGCCCCATCGCGGGCCTCGCCGCCCACTAAGGTGACCGTGTACACCCGGCAACCGGAGGACGACCCCGCATGGCACTGCCTCTCTATGACAGTCAGCCTGCGCGGCGCGTCCCCTGGGTGACGTACCTGCTGATCGCGGTCAACGTGGTCGTCTTCCTGCTCACCCCGATGTCGAACTTCGCCGCCTGGTACGGCACGGGCTCGGTCCGCGAGTGCAAGGCGACCTACTTCACGTTCGAGTACGGCGCCGTGCCGAAGGAGCTGACCACCGGAGACCAGCAGCCGGTGCCGACCGGGGTCGTGCACGAATGCGGCCCCGAGAAGTTCGGCAAGGCGCCCTGGACGACGGCGTTCACCTCGATGTTCCTGCACTCCAGCGCCCTGCACCTGCTGGGCAACCTCGTCTTCCTGTTCGTCGTCGGCATGGGGGTGGAGGACCGCCTCGGCCGATGGCGCTTCCTGCTCGCCTACCTGGTGTTCGGGCTCGTCGCCGTCTACGGGTTCGCGTGGACGTCGCCCGACTCCACCGTCCCGCTCATCGGCGCGTCCGGCGCGATCGCCGGGGTGATGGGCGCCTACGTGATCCTCAACCCGCGGGGCCGCGTCGTCAGCTGGGTGCCGCCGGTCATCGTGATCCGGCTGCCGGTGTGGGTGGTCCTCGGCTACTGGTTCGTCCTGCAGTGGCTCTCCCTCGGGGACGAGAAGAGCAACGTGGCCTACACCGCGCACATCTACGGCTTCGTGGCGGGCGTGGTGTTCGCGCTCCTGGCCCGCCGCGCCGGCCCGGCCCGGCGCCTGGCCGCGCTCAGCCGCGGCTGACCCGGCCCCCGCGCGGGCGTCCCCTCGCGGCCGCGCGGCCGGCCCCCGGTAGGGTCGGAGCGTCCGAATCTGTGGGGAGGGTGCAGTGGTCACTGCGATCGTGTTCGTCAAGGCCGACGTCGCGCGCATCCACGAGGTGGCCGAGACGATCGCCGCGCTGGACGGCGTCAGCGAGGTGTACTCCATCACCGGCGACCACGACCTCATGGTGATGGTCCGCGTGCGCCGCCACGAGGAGCTCAACGACGTGATCCCGGGCCGCCTCAACAAGGTCCCCGGCATCGTCGGCACCGAGACCCACATCGCGTTCCGCACCTACTCCCAGCACGACCTGGAGCAGGCCTTCGCCCTCGGCCTCCCCGACGCCGACTGACCGGCCTAGGGGCCGACGACGAGGGCTACGCGGTCGATGCCCGCGCCGCAGGGGCGGGCGGCGTAGCCGGGCGACTCGCGGTAGACGGCCCCCGGGGGCCAGCTCGCGGTGTTGGACGCCATGACCCGGCCGGGGGCGTTGACGACGAACGCGGGCGCGGGGATCTTCCGCAGCGCCGGGACGACCTCGTTCTCGAACGTCCGGGCGAACACGTCGGCGGCCGCGACCCCGGCGAACGCCCCGCCGACGCGCACCGGCGCCGACAGGGTGAGGACGTACTCGTCGCTGCACAGGTAGTCGACGTAGGGGCCGCAGACGGTCCGCTCGGCGCCGTCCTCGGGGCCGGTGAACCACTCCCAGGCGGTGTAGTCGTACAGGGCGCTGCTCTCGGGGTTCAGATCGCGCAGCAGCTGGGACGGCCGCCCGGCCGGGCCGGTCTGCCACCACTCCATGTACCAGGCGGCGTCGGCGAGCAGGCGCGGCGCGGCGATGAAGCCGAGGCCGCAGACCAGCGGGCCGAGCCGGGCGTGCAGCAGCGGGCGCAGCCCGGCGAGGTCGTCGCGGGCCGGGGCGCGGCCGGCGCGCCGGACGTCCTCCAGGCACCGCTGCGCGGCGTCGCGCACCTGCGCCACGGTCGTGAAGACGCCGTCCAGGGTCGCGCGGACGTGGGCCGCCGCCGCGCCGACGGCCGGTGGCTCGGCGGGCATGGGTCCCCCTCGGGGTCTCAGAGTGCGAGCCGTCGTTCAATCAGACGTTCTACCGCATTCAGGACGTGACTTTCAGCGACATCGCGGGCCCGGCCCTCGTCGGCGGCCTCGATCGCCCCGACGAGCGCGGCGTGCTCGGCGTCGACCGCGCCGCGCCGGTCGGGCAGGTCGTGCACGGCCCAGACGAGCGGCCCGATCTCGGCCTGGAGCCGGATCTCCTCCCGGGTGAGCCGGCCGGACTGGGAGGCGGCGGCGACCTCCAGGTGGAGCCGGCCGTCGAGCCTGCACATCGAGGCGGCGGAGCCGGTCCCGGCGATCTCCTCGAGCGAGCGCCGCAGCCGCCGGACGTCGCCGGGCAGCGACCGCGCGGCGGCGAGGCGGGCGGCGGCCCCGGCGATGGCGGCGTAGTGGTCGCCGAGGTCGCGGAGTTCTTCCGCGCTGAGCGAACGCAGCCGCTCGTCGAGGTCGAACGCCCTGGCAGGGGCCCGGACGAAGCTGCCGCCCCCGCGTCCACGGCGGGTGTCGATGAGCCCCTGTTGACGCAAGGCCATCAGCGCTTCGCGTAGGGTGACCGTTGATACACCGAGATATGCCGACAGATCGGTCTCACTGGGCAGCTGCTCGCCGTCGCCGAGGAGGCCGAGCGCGATCGCGTCGCTGAGGCGCCGTACGACCGCGTGCACCCGCGCGGTGTTGTCTACGGGAGCGAACACGACGAGGTGCGCGCTGTCCATGGGCCCCCTCCCGGTGTTGACACAGTGATACCGGAACATCACTTGAACTTAAACCTATGAATCCATATGTTTTCGGTCATGCCGGCTTCAGCGGTGAGGATCCGCGATCTGCGCAAGACCTTCGGCCCCGTCGAGGCGGTGGCGGGCGTCGACCTCGACATCGGGGACGGCGAGTTCTTCTCCATGCTCGGCCCGTCCGGGTCGGGGAAGACGACCGTGCTGCGGCTCATCGCGGGCTTCGAGCGGCCGACCTCTGGAACGATCGAGCTCGGCGGCAGGGACGTGACGTCGCTCGCGCCGTTCGACCGTGACGTCAACACCGTCTTCCAGGACTACGCGCTCTTCCCGCACCTGGACGTGCTCCGCAACGTCGAGTACGGCCTCAAGGTGCGGCGGGTGCCGAAGGCCGAGCGCCGCGAGCGGGCGCTGGAGGCGCTGCGCAGCGTCCGGCTCGACGGGCTCGGGTCGCGCCGTCCCGCCGAGCTGTCGGGCGGGCAGCGCCAGCGGGTCGCGCTCGCCCGCGCGCTGGTGAACGAGCCGAAGGTGCTGCTGCTCGACGAGCCGCTGGGCGCGCTCGACCTGAAGCTGCGCGAGGAGATGCAGGTCGAACTGAAGAGCATCCAGCGCAGGGCCGGCATCACCTTCGTGTTCGTCACCCACGACCAGGAGGAGGCGCTGACCCTGAGCGACCGGATCGCGGTCCTCGACGGCGGCCGGGTCCAGCAGGTGGGCACGCCCGCCGAGGTGTACGAGCGTCCCGCCACCGAGTTCGTCGCGGGCTTCGTCGGCACGACCAACCGCATCGGCGAGGTCTGCGTGCGGCCGGAGAAGATCCACGTCCACGCCGGCGGCGCGGACGAGCCGGGCGCGCCGGACACGGGGGACCGGCAGGCGCTCGGCACGGTCGCCGAGGTCGTCTACGCGGGCGCGGTCACCCGCTTCGTCATCGACCTGGAGTCGGGGGACCGGGTCGTCGCGCTGGAGCAGAACCTGCGGACCTCCTCCATGGACGTGCTGGGCCGGCGCGGCGCGCGCGTCCGGATCAGCTGGCACGAGGCGCACGAGTTCCACGTGTCGGGGGCCGGCGCCGCGCCGGCCCCCACCCCCTGAAAACCCCCGAAAAACCCCCACAATAAGGAGTTCCCCATGTGGTCCACGCGCATGGCGCTCGCCACCGCGGCGACGCTGGCGATCGGACTGGCGGCCGCCGCCTGCGGCGGCGACTCGGGCGGCAAGGCGACCGCGGCCGGGCAGGGCGGCTTCACGGTCCCCAAGGTGCCCATGCAGCAGTCGCTCGGCAAGGGCGAGGGCCAGGTCAACCTGGTCGCCTGGGCCGGGTACGCCGAGGACGGCTCCAACGACCCCAAGGTCGACTGGGTCACCCCGTTCGAGAAGCAGACCGGATGCAAGGTCAACACCAAGGTCGCCGGCACGTCCGACGAGATGGTGACCCTCATGAAGACCGGCGAGTACGACGCGGTCTCCGCCTCCGGCGACGCCTCGCTCCGGCTGATCGCCTCCGGGACGGTCGCGCCGGTCAACACCAAGCTCGTGCCCAACTACGCCGACGTGTTCGCCGGGCTGAAGGGCAAGCCCTGGAACTCGGTGAACGGCACCGCCTACGGCATCCCGCACGGCCGCGGCGCCAACCTGCTGATGTGGCGCACCGACAAGGTCAAGACCGCCCCCGACTCGTGGGGCGCGGTGTTCGACGCGAACTCCCCGTACAAGGGGAAGATCACCGCCTACGACTCGCCGATCTACATCGCCGACGCCGCGCTCTACCTGATGTCGGCCAAGCCCGAACTCGGCATCAAGAACCCCTACGCGCTCGACCAGAAGCAGTTCGACGCGGCCGTCGAGCTGCTGAAGACCCAGCGCGGGCTCGTGGGCGAGTACTGGTCCGACTACACCAAGGAGGTCCAGGCGTTCAAGAGCGGCGACTCGGTCCTCGGGACGACCTGGCAGGTCATCGCCAACCTCGCGCAGGGCGAGAAGGCGCCGGTCGAGGTCACGCTGCCCAAGGAGGGCTCGACCGGCTGGTCGGACACCTGGATGGTCGGCGCGAAGTCCGAGCACCCCAACTGCGCCTACAAGTGGATGGACTGGATCGTCTCCCCGAAGGCCAACGCGCAGGTCGCCGAGTGGTTCGGTGAGGCCCCGGCCAACGCCAAGGCGTGCGCGGAGACCGCGGACAAGAAGTTCTGCGACACCTTCCACGCCACCGACGAGAGCTACTTCTCCAAGGTGCACTTCTGGACGACGCCGATCGCCCAGTGCCTCGACGGGCGCAAGGACGTCAAGTGCGTCGACTACTCCAAGTGGACCCAGGCGTGGACCACGATCAAGGGATGACCGCCCCCGCCGCGACCGGCGGGAAGGACGGCCGCCCGGCGCCGGGGACCCGGCGCCGGGCGGCGGCCCTGCTGTACCGCCGCCCCCGGCTGCGCCTGTCGCTGCTGCTGTCGGCGCCGCTCGCCTGGCTGGTCGTCGTCTACCTCGGCGCGCTCGCCGCGATCTTCCTGACCGCGTTCTGGACGACCGACGTGTTCACCGGCGACGTCGTCCGGCAGTTCACGCTCGCCAACTTCCAGACGCTGCTCGACGAGCCGGTGTACCGGACGGTCGCGCTGCGCAGCCTCGGCGTCGCCGCCGCCGTCACCCTCATCGACACCGCGATCGGCCTCCCGATGGCGCTGTACATGGCCAAGGTCGCCAGGCCGCGGTACCGGCCGTACCTGGTGATCGCGATCCTGGCGCCGCTGTGGGCCGCCTACCTCGTCAAGGCGTACGCGTGGCGGGTCATGCTGGCGGAGGGCGGCCTGGTCGACGAGGTGCTGGGGCCGTTCGGGCTCTCCGGGCCCGGCTACGGCCTCACGGCCACCGTGGTCGTGCTGGCCTACCTGTGGCTGCCGTACATGATCCTGCCGGTCTACGCGGGCCTGGAGCGGCTCCCGGACTCGCTGCTGGACGCCTCCGGCGACCTCGGCGCCCACCCGCTGCGCACGTTCCGCTCGGTCGTGCTGCCGCTGGTGTTCCCCTCCCTGGTGGCCGGGTCGATCTTCACGTTCTCGCTGTCGCTCGGCGACTACATCACCGTGAAGATCGTCGGCGGGCGCAGCCAGCTGCTCGGCAACGTCGTCTACGACAACATCGGCGCCGCCAACAACCTGCCGTTCGCGGCGGCGGTCGCCACGATCCCGGTGGTGGTGATGCTCGGCTACCTCGCCGCGGCCCGCCGCACCGGCGCGCTCAGGGAGCTGTGATGACCCTCTCCCCCGCCGCGCGGATCGCGCTGCGCGTCATGATGTCCCTCGGCCTCGCCGTCATCTACGTGCCGCTGCTGGTCGTGCTGGTCAACTCCGTCAACGCCGACACGACGTTCGGCTGGCCGCCCTCGGGGTTCACCGGGCGCTGGTGGTCGCAGGCCCTGGACAACGAGGGCGCCCGGCAGGCCGTCCTCACCAGCCTCAAGGCGGGCCTCGGCGCGACCGCCGCCGCGCTCGTCCTCGGCACCATGGCGGCCTTCGCGGTCGCGCGCCACCGGTTCTTCGGGCGCGAGACGGTGTCGCTGGTCGTGGTCCTCCCGATCGCGCTGCCCGGCATCGTCACGGGCATCGCGCTCAGCAACGCCTTCCAGGTCGTGCTGAAGCCGCTCGGGATCGGGCTCGGCCTGTTCACCGTGATCGTGGGGCACGCCACGTTCTGCGTCGTCACGATCTTCAACAACGTGCTCGCCCGGCTGCGGCGCACCGGCACGAACCTGGAGGAGGCGTCCGCCGACCTCGGCGCCGACACGTTCCAGACGTTCTGGCACGTCACGTTCCCGGCGCTGCGCTCGGCCCTGCTGGCCGGGGCGCTGCTGTCGTTCGCGCTGTCCTTCGACGAGATCATCGTGACCACGTTCACCGCCGGGCCGGGCGCCCAGACCCTGCCGATCTGGATCTTCAACAACCTGTTCCGGCCCAACCAGGCCCCGGTCGTCAACGTGCTGGCCGCGGCCCTGATCGTGCTGTCGGTGATCCCGATCTACCTCGCGCAGCGGCTGTCCAGCGGGGCCCGCGGCGTCACGTGAGCCGTGCGCCCGCATGCCCGCGGAGCCGTGTGAGCGCCTGCGCGGGCGTCAGCCGCGCAGGCGCCGGGAGGCCTCGATCCAGCGGTCGAGCAGGGCGCTCGCGGCCCCGGAGTCGACCGCGGCCGCGGCGCGCCCGTAGGCCTCCCGCAGCGTCGCGGTGAGGTCGGCGGCGGCCGGCGCCCCCTCGTAGGCGGTGATGAGCGCGGCGGCGTTCAGCAGCACCATGTCGCGGACGGGCCCCGGCCGCCCCGCGAACGTCTCGCGCGCCACCCGCCCGTTGAAGGCCGCGTCGGCGCCGCGCAGGTCCTCCGGCTCGGCCGGCGGGATGCCGAGGTCGGACGGGTCGAAGGTCGTCTCCGTCGCCGTCCCGTCGCGGACGACCCACACCGTGGAGGTGCCCGTGGTGGTCAGCTCGTCGAGCCCGTCGTCGCCCCGGAACACCAGCGAGGAGCAGCCGCGCGCGGCGAACACGCCCGCCATCACGCCCGCCATCCGCGGGTGGAACACCCCGACCGCCTGGGCCAGGGGGCGCGCCGGGTTCGTCAGCGGGCCGAGGAAGTTGAAGACCGTGGGCGTGCCCAGCTCGCTGCGGGTGCGCGAGGCGTACTTCAGCGCCGGGTGGTAGAGCGGAGCGAAGCAGAAGGTGATGCCGACCTCGTCGGCGACCCGCGCGGTGGCCTCGGGGGACAGGTCGATCGCGACGCCGAGGTGCTCCAGCAGGTCGGCCGCGCCGCACGAGGACGACGCGGCGCGGTTGCCGTGCTTGACGACCCGCACGCCCGACGCGGCCGCGACCACGGCGGCCATCGTGGAGACGTTGACGGTGTGGGCGCGGTCGCCGCCCGTCCCGACGAGGTCGGCGATGTCGCCGGGCACGTCGATGGGGGTGGCGTTGTCCATCATGCCCTCGGCGAGCCCGGTGACCTCCTCGACCGTCTCGCCCTTGGCGCGCAGCGCCACGGCGAAGCCCGCGATCTGCACGTCGGTGGCCTCGCCGGACATGATGCTGTTCATGGCCCAGGAGGTCTCCTCGCTGGACAGCGAGTCGCCCGACACGAGGGCGTTGAGCAGTGCGGGCCAGCTGGTGCGCGCGTCCATGTCGCCTACAGGGTCGTGGTGGTCAGCGTCGTGGAGGTGGTGCCGTCGGAGAGGTGGTGCCGCGGGCTACGGTGCGGGGGTCACAGGGCCGGAAGGCGGTTCTGGACCCGCTGCCGCATGAGGCCGGCGAGAGCGTTCGCGAGGCCCATCGGGTCGATCGGCAGGCCCACCACGGCGTCGGCGCCCGACCAGGTGGCGAGCCAGCCGTCGTCGCGGCGGCCGATGATCGCCAGGACGGGCGGGCAGTCGTACACCTCGTCCTTGGCCTGCCGGCACACGCCGAGGCCGCCCGCGGGCTGCGCCTCGCCGTCGACGATCAGGACGTCGACGCCGCCCTTGTCGAGCCGGGCCACGACGGCCGGCTGGGTGGCGCACTCCTCGAACTCGACCTTCGGGAGGCCGGCGGCGGGACGGCGCCCGATCGCCATCCGGATCTCGGCGCGCGTGTTCGCGTCGTCGCTGTAGACGAGGACCTTCATCGGGCTCTCCGGGGCGGTGCTCATGGACGTGAGGGTACCGGGTCGCGGCGCCGGTGACACGCTCGGGGAACCCTAGATGGGGGGTCATGCGTCAGTCACTGGATAGGGGCGCAATAATGCTGGCGTGACAGCATCCGCGATAGAGACAACACCTCACGCACGGGCGAACCGTCCCAATCTGGTCAGCGTGGGGACGATCGTTTGGCTGTCGTCCGAGCTGATGTTCTTCGCGGCGCTGTTCGCGATGTTCTTCACGATCCGCTCTGTGACGATCGGCCAGTCCGGCCACCACGCGTGGCCCGGCGCCCCGCTGGACCTGCCGCTCTCGGCGATCAACACGACCGTCCTCGTGCTCTCCTCCGTGACCTGCCAGATGGGCGTGTTCAAGGCCGAGGCGGGCAAGGTCGGGCGCGACGGGAGCCTGCTGAACGTGTCGCGCTGGGGCCTGCGCGAGTGGTACGTGCTCTCCTTCCTCATGGGCGCCTACTTCGTCGCCGGCCAGGGCTACGAGTACTCCCAGCTGGTGACCAAGGACGGTCTCACCTTCTCGTCCTCGGCCTACGGCTCGGTCTTCTACCTGGCCACCGGCTTCCACGGCCTGCACGTCATCGGCGGCCTGGTCGCGTTCCTGTTCCTTCTCGGGCGCACCTACGCCGCCAAGCGGTGGACGCACGAGCAGGCGACGAGCGCGATCGTCGTCTCGTACTACTGGCACTTCGTCGACGTGGTGTGGATCGGCCTGTTCTCGGTCGTCTACCTGCTCGACCTCTGACCGACCCGACCCACCCGACATGACCCGAACGGGGACTTCCGTGAAAAGGATCACCGCATGGCGACGGCGCCCGTGGGCGGGCTACGCCGTCGTGCTGGCGGCCCTGGCGGCGATCGGCGCGATCTACGCCGGCTTCTCGCCGCGGACTGACCGAGCCGAGGCGCAGACCACCGCCCAGGCGGCGCAGGACCTGAAGAACGGCCAGCAGCTCTTCAACAAGAACTGCGCGAGCTGCCACGGGCTGAACGCCGAGGGCACCAAGGACGCCAAGGGCAACCCGATCGCCCCGAGCCTCATCGGCGTCGGCGCGGCGTCCGTCGACTTCCAGGTCGGCACCGGCCGCATGCCCGCGGCGAACCCCGGCGCGCAGATGCCGCGCAAGACGCCGATCCCCGAGTTCAACACCTCGATCAAGACCGACTACGAGGAGAAGGACAAGCGGGAGGCGGCCGAGAAGCAGAAGGCGCAGGCCGAGAAGAACCTGTCCGACCTCAGCGCCTACGTCGCCTCGCTCGGCGGCGGCCCGGCGGTCCCCCCGGCGTCGGCCGTGGACCCGAAGACCGGCGACGTCGCGCTCGGCGGGAAGCTGTTCCGCACCAACTGCGCGCAGTGCCACAACTTCACCGGCCAGGGCGGCGCGCTGACCGGCGGCAAGTACGCGCCCTCGCTGTCGAACTCCGACGTCACGCCCACCCAGATGTACGAGGCCATGCTGACCGGCCCGCAGGCGATGCCGGTGTTCAACGACACCACGCTCACGCCGAAGGACAAGCAGGCGATCATCGCCTACCTCGTCCAGACGCGCGAGGAGCCGAACCCCGGCGGCAACGGCCTCGGCCGCATCGGCCCGGTGACCGAGGGGCTGGCCGGCTGGCTGGTCGGCATCGGCCTGCTGGTCCTGGCCGCCATGTGGATCACCGCGAAGAAGCCGAAGAAGCTGAAGAAGTCATGAGCGACGACAACAAGGACGACAACAACGGCGCGGCGGGCCGGCCCGGCCCGCGCGAGCGCGTGATCGGCACGCCGTCCCCCGCGCGGGAGAAGGCGCTGCTGGCCGAGGACGACATCTCGGCGCCCGCGGGCGTGGGCGAGCAGCTCGACGAGGCGTCGGCCAAGCGGGCCGAGCGGATCGTCGCGACGCTCTTCCTGGTCGCGTTCGCCTCCAGCGTGGCGTTCATCGCCTACTTCATCGGCTGGAGCGGCCGCGACGGCGGCATGCACGGCGTCACCAGGGCCCGCGAGTCCAACCTGTGGCTCGGCGGCCTGATGGCGCTGTCGTTCCTCGCGCTGGCCTTCGGTGTCACCATCTGGGTGCGCCGCCTGATGACGAGCAAGCCGATCGTCCAGGAGCGGCACGAGATGGCCGCCGACGAGGAGACCCGGGCGGCCTTCACCGAGGACTTCCTGGAAGGCGCCGACGACAGCGGCATCACCAAGCGGCCCCTGCTGCGCCGCACGCTGCTGCTGGCCGCCGCGCCGCTCGGCCTGGCCCCGCTGGTGCTGCTGCGCGACCTCGGCCCGCTGCCGGAGAAGCGGCTCCGCCACACCTACTGGGGCGAGGCCGTCAAGAAGGCGCAGGCGGAGGGCAAGAAGGGCGTCCGCCTGGTCGTGGACGGCACCAACAAGCCGCTGCTCGTCAGCGACTTCTCCTCCCCGGGCTCGATGATCACCGTCCTGCCCGAGGGGATCGAGGAGGAGGTCCCCGAGGACCAGGTGCTGACGCAGGAGGCCAAGGCCGTCACCATCCTCATCAACGTTCCCGCCGACCAGTTCAAGCCCGCCAAGGGGCGCGAGAACTGGCACGTCAACGGGATCGTCGCCTACTCCAAGGTGTGCACGCACGTCGGCTGCCCCGCGGCCCTGTACGAGCAGACCACGCACCACATCCTGTGCCCGTGCCACCAGTCGACCTTCGACGCCACCGACGCGGCGAAGGTCATCTTCGGGCCGGCGGCCCGGTCGCTGCCGCAGCTGCCGCTGGCCGTCGAGGACGGGTACCTCGTCGCCACGAGCGACTACCACGAACCCGTCGGACCGAGCTTCTGGGAGCGCGGATGAGCGAGGCGACAGCCCCGAAGGCGGTCGAGGCGCCGCTGACGTTCCTCGACGACCGCCTCGGCTCCACCACCTTCTTCAAGCGGAACATGAAGAAGGTCTTTCCGGACCACTGGTCCTTCATGCTGGGCGAGATCGCCCTGTACTCCTTCATCATCCTGCTGCTGACCGGGACGTTCCTGACGCTCTGGTTCCAGCCGAGCATGACGGAGACCGTGTACGACGGCTCGTACACGAAGCTGCAGGGCGTGACGATGTCCGAGGCCTACGCCTCGACGCTGCACATCAGCTTCGACGTGCGCGGCGGCCTGCTCATGCGGCAGATCCACCACTGGGCCGCGGTCCTGTTCATGGCGTCGATCCTCGCGCACATGCTGCGCGTGTTCTTCACCGGCGCCTACCGCAAGCCGCGCGAGCTCAACTGGCTGATCGGCATCGGCATGTTCACGCTGGGCATGCTGGAGGGCCTGTTCGGGTACTCCCTGCCCGACGACCTGCTGTCGGGCACCGGCCTGCGCATCACGCAGGGCGTGGCGGAGTCGATCCCGGTGGTCGGCACCTACATCTACATGTTCCTGTTCGGCGGCGAGTTCCCCGGCCAGGACATCGTCCCGCGCCTGTACATGCTGCACATCCTGCTGATCCCGGGCCTGCTGCTCGGCATGGTCACCGCGCACATGATGATCATGTGGGTGCAGAAGCACACGGCGATGCCGGTCAAGCACCAGAGCGAGCACCAGGTGTACGGCTACCCCTTCTACCCGGTCTTCATGGCCAAGACGGGCGCCTACTTCCTGTTCACCTTCGGCGTCCTCGCGCTGCTCGGCGCGTTCGCGCAGATCAACCCGATCTGGCTGTTCGGCCCGTACGACCCCGGCGCGATCTCCTCGGGCTCCCAGCCCGACTGGTACATGGGCGTCCTGGAGGGCGCGCTGCGCATCATGCCGAACTGGGAGGTCTCCGCCTGGGGCCACACGGTCAGCTTCAACGTGCTGATCCCGGCGCTGGTGCCGCTCGGCATCGTGTTCGGCGGCGCGGCGGCCTGGCCGTTCGTGGAGCAGTGGGTGACGGGCGACAAGCGCCACCACCACGTGAACGACCGGCCGCGCAACGCCCCGGTCCGCACGGCGACGGGCATGGCGGCGGTCGCCTTCTACGGGCTGCTGTGGCTCGCCGGCGCCAACGACGTCATCGCGGAGAAGTTCCATGTGTCGCTCTTCGCGACGACGTGGTTCTTCCGGGCCGCGTTCTTCCTCGGGCCGATCGTGGCGTTCATCGTCACCAAGCGGATCTGCCTGGGCCTGCAGCGCCGGGACGCCGACGTCGTCGGGCACGGCGTGGAGAGCGGCGTGATCATGATGTCGCCGGACGGGAAGTTCTCCGAGCGGCACGAGGCGCCGCGCGACGAGGAGCGGCACGTCCTGCTCTCCAAGGAGAACGCCCGGCCCGAGGCCCCGGCCCGGGACGCCCGGGGCATCCCGGCGCCCGGCACCAAGGGCCCGATCGGGCACCTGCGCTCGCGCCTCAACCGGGCGTGGACGTTCGACGACATCCCCGTCGAGGAGCACGAGCACCCGCACGGCGAGCAGGCGGAGATCGAGGGCGGCGCCGCGTCGCACGAGGTCCGGCACTGACCGTCCGCGCATCGGGGGCCCGTCACCGCGCAGCCGGTGGCGGGCCCCTCCGCGTGCCGCGGGGGCGGCGGCACGGCCCGCGGGGCGGTCGGCGATGACCAGGACGCTGTTCGTCACCAACGACTTCCCGCCGCGGCCGGGCGGCATCCAGGCGTTCGTCCACGGCCTCGCCGTGCGGCGCCCGCCCGGTTCGGTCGTCGTCTACGCCCCGTCCTGGAAGGGTGCGGCGGAGTTCGACGCGAGGCAGCCCTTCCCGGTCGTCCGGCACCCGGGGACCCTCATGCTGCCGGAGCCGGGGGTGCTGCGGCGCGCCGCCGACGTGCTGCGCGCCGAGCGCTGCGACACGGTCGTGTTCGGGGCGGCGGCGCCGCTCGGCCTGCTGGCCCCGGCGCTGCGCCGCCGCGGCGCGGAGCGGCTGGTCGGCATCACGCACGGGCACGAGGCGGGCTGGGCGTCGCTGCCGGTGGCGCGCAACCTGCTCGGCCGCATCGGTGACGGCGTCGACGTCCTGACCTACCTCGGCGAGTACACCCGGTCCCGGATGGCGCGCGCGCTGTCGCCCGAGGCGGCGGCGCGGATGGCCCGGCTCGCCCCCGGCGTCGACGAGGCGCTCTTCCACCGCGGAGCCGGAGGCGAGCGGATCCGGGCGCGGCACGGGCTGGCGGACCGCCCGGTGGCGGTGTGCGTGTCCCGGCTGGTCCCGCGCAAGGGGCAGGACACGCTCATCCGCGCCTGGCCCCGCGTCCTGGAGTCCCTGCCGGACGCCGCCCTGCTCCTCGTCGGCGGCGGCCCCTACCGCGGCGACCTGGGACGACTCGCCGCGTCCCTCGGAGTCGACCGCTCGGTCGTCTTCACCGGCGGCGTCCCCTGGGAGGAGCTGCCCGCGCACTTCGACGCGGGCGACGTCTTCGCCATGCCGTGCCGCACCCGCCGCCGCGGCCTGGACGTGGAGGGCCTCGGCATCGTGTACCTGGAGGCGTCCGCCACCGGCCTCCCCGTCGTCGCGGGCGACTCGGGCGGGGCCCCCGACGCCGTCCTGGACGGTGAGACGGGCCTCGTGGTGCCGGGACGCTCCGTTCCCGGCGTCGCCGAGGCGGTGACGGGCCTTCTCCGGGATCCGCGGCGGGCCCGCGCCATGGGGGACAAGGGCCGGGCCTGGATCGAACGGGAGTGGCGGTGGGACGTCCAGGCGGGCCGCCTGGACAGGCTGCTCACCCCCTGAACGTGACCGTCCCCGGGGCGAGGGCCCGCCCCCGCGCCGTAGGCGGGCCCTCGCCCCGGGGACGGCGGCTCAGTGGCGCCCGGTCGCGCCGGGCCCGCGAGTGCGCCGTCCCGGGCCCGGGCACCCGCGGGTGCCCGAGCCCGGAACCGCGCCCTGGGCGCATGCCCCGCCCCCGGAGACCGACTCCACGCGGACCGCCCCTGCCGAGGTGGGGTGGGTGTGATCCGCCACCGCCCGTCCCGGTGCCCTCGTGGGAGAGAACCTGGAGTCGGGCACGCCGTGCGGGACGGCCGGCGGGAACGGATCGGGTCCGCGTGGACGGGAGCGCGGGGCACGGCCCCGGCGTCCGGCACCGTGGGGCCCGGCCCCGCGACGATGCCCGGCCGCGGACGCGCAGGAGGCGTGGACGGCTCCCGGGGAGATCCCGTGTCGCGGTGATCGTGCCATCGGAGCCCACCTCCTGCCGCTGCTTGCGTCCGCGGTCGCTGACGTTTCCGAAGCTAGAGCCGTTCGCGGCCCGCCCGCGACGCCATTAATGCGCACTTAATGAGCGGATCAGCCATCGCTAAGCCGTCGTCCGCCGGAGGGCCGATCGGCGGGTGGGGAAGGGGGGCGCGGGCGGTGCCTCGTCCGGCACCCGGGCCCTTCGCGGGGAGCGCTCGGTGCCGTCCCCGCAGGGGCTCGAGCTCCCGCCCCTGCCCCGGACGGGTGAACGGGAGGAGGCCCTCCGCGCGTATTCATGGAGAGCGGAAGCGCCGTGCGGGACAAGGGAGATTGGCCTTTTTTGGCACCGATTAACATCTAACCGGCTTCAGGGGCGTATGCTCCCGGAGTGATCGGGCGGGTTCGCGAGAATCCGTCCGGGGATCGCGGTGGGAGCGAGCGGGCTCCGACGCCGCGTTCCCGCAATGTCTCAGCAGGACGGCCGCCGGGCGACGCGCCCGGCGGCACGGAACCTCTCGGCGTTCGCCGTGCTCTCCGTCTCCTCCACAGGAGACGACATGGCGCGACGCGATTACGGGCATGCGTCCCGGAGCCAAACGCATGCTTCACCGTGGGCGGAGACGTCCGCGCGCCCGTCCTCGGGACCTGAGCCCAGGCGCGGGCTCTGGTCCGAGGACCCCCAGTGGCCGGAAGGCTCCTGGTGGTCGGAGCAGCCGGACGGGGCCGAGCGGGGGCGCAAGGCGTCCCGGCGCGAGCCGAGGCCGGCGCGGCGCGAGACGAAGCGGCGCGAGGCCAAGGCCCGCGACCGCCGCTCGGCCGAGGGCTCCGAGCGGCCGCGTCCCCGGCCGCGGGCGCAGTGGCCCGAGCCGCCCGAACGGCGCGGCGGCGGGAGCGAGCCCTTCGACGCGCGCGGCGGCTACGACCCCGCGGGCTACGACGCCCGCACGAGGCGGGACCCCCGCACCGAGCGGCGGGACGCCCGGACGGAGCCGTTCGACGCGCGCAACGGCGGGCGGGACGCCCGCGCCGGGCGGCGGGACGCGCGGACGGAGGCGTTCGACGCGCGCACCGGGCGGCGGGACGCGCGGACGGAGGCGTTCGACGCGCGCACCGGGCGGCGGGACGCGCGGACGGAGGCGTTCGACGCGCGCACCGGGCGCCGGGACGCGCGGACGGAGGCGTTCGACGCGCGCACCGGGCGCCGGGACGCCCGCACCGAGGCGTTCGACGCGCGCAACGGCGGGCGGGACGCCCGCGCCGAGCGGCGGGACGCGCGGACGGAGCGGTTCGACGCCCGCACCGAGCGGTTCGACGCCAGGAGCGAGCGGTTCGACGCCAGGAGCGAGGGGCTCGGCGGGCCGGCCGCACGGTCCGGCCGGGACCGGTCCCGCGAGTTCCCCCCGCGCGGCGGGCGGTCCCGCCGCACGGAAGGGCCGCGGCCGGGTCCCCGCGCGGAACGGCGGCCCGAGCGCCGGCCCGCGCGTCCGGCGCGCCCGGAGCCGCGGCGCCGCCAGTCGCCTCCGCGTCCCGGCCCGAAGGCGACGCCGCGCCGCGGCAGGCGGCCCACGGACCGGCTGAGCATCGGCGCGATCGTCCTGTCCACCGCGGTCGGCCTGTCCCTGCTGGGCATCGCCGAGCGCGCCCTGCTCGACGGCGGACCGGTCGGCGGGTCCTCCGGCCCGGTCGGCTCGCAGCGCGCGATCAAGCCGCCGCGGCCCGGCACCGGGACGCCCGCGCAGCCGCGGCAGCCGCAGCAGCAGCCCCCGGGCACCGGCGGCGCGGCCGCCCCGCCGGCGAGCCCCGACCTCGGGGTCCTCGCCACGCAGGTGCGGAAGCTGACGCTGGCGCAGCGGGGCGCGGCCGCGCGGCAGGCCTACGGGGCGGCGCTGACCCGGCAGCCGTTCGTCGGCGTCACCCGCCAGAGCGCCGACAAGACCTGGGTCTTCGGCACGAGCGCGATCCCCGTCCCGCCGACCAGCGCGGCCGCCCCCGAGCTCGCCTTCTACGCCGCGCACTGGACGGGCGGGCGGTGGCAGACCGCGCTGTCGGGCGGGACGGCGTTCGCCACGCTCCTCGGAACCGCCCCCGCGAACCTCATGTCGGCGTCGGAGTCGCGCCTCGTGCGCAAGTACGGCGCGCTGAGCTCCGCGCAGGCCACCACCCTGCTCAACGGGACGCGGGCGGGCGACCGGCTGATGCTGCCCTGGAAGATCGGCCAGGCGTGGTCGATGACGACCTCCGACGACGCCACCACCTCGCGCCCGCTGGCGTCGCTGGCCTTCTCCGGCGGCGACGGCCGCGTCCTCGCCGCGGGCGCCGGCCGCCTCTACCGGTTCTGCTCCAGCGAGGCGGGCGCGGTCGTCATGGTGATCCACCCGAGCGGCCTCGCGTCCACGTACTACGGGATGCGCGGCGTGACCGAACTGCGCGACGGCAGCGTCGTCGAGCAGGGCGACACGCTCGGACGCACCGGCACGGCCCGTCCCTGCGGCGGCGCGGCCGCGCCCCGCGCCGAGGTGGGCTTCGGGCTGCGGCGCGGCGGCGGCGCGGTCCCGCTCGACGGCGCCGCGATCGGCGGCTGGACGTTCCAGGAGCGGGCCAAGCCGCTTCTCGGCTTCGCCCAGCGCGGCGTCCTCCAGGTTCTTCCCGGGGGCCTGCTGGCCAACCTCGGCCCGGTCCCCGCTGCGGACGACTCCCCGTCGTCATCGCCGTCCCCCGGCAAGAAGCCGAAGAAGGACGGCGCCGGATCGGCCGGCGTCCCGACGCCGGCCGCAACCTAGAAGTGGAGTCCGAGCGGTGCGAATTCGCAACAGTGATGATCCCGCGGTGCCCGCCTGGGCGCTGCGCCTGGTCCTCGCGGGCGCGGTGCTGGTACTGGTCGGCGCGGCGACCCCGCAGGGCGCCGTCGCGGTCGCGAACGTGCAGTACTTCCTCAGCTTCTACGCCGGCGTCTTCGCGCTGGTGTCGCTGACCACCGCCGTGATGAGCGGGGTGCTGGCCACCGAGCGCCTCATCCTGAAGATCCGGCACCGGGTGCTCGCCCAGGCGGTGCACCGCGCCTCCGCCGTCATCGCGACCGCGATGCTGGTGGCGCACATCACGGTGAAGGTGATGAGCGGCCTCGCGCTGCCCGTCCAGATCGTGGTGCCGGACGGCGGCGCGATCGGCCTCGGCACCATCGCCTTCGACCTGATGATCCTCATCGTGATCACCGGGCTGATGCGGGCGCGGTTCGCGATCCGCGGCAAGGCCTGGGTGTGGCGGTCGATGCACGCGATCGCCTACGTGTCCTGGCCGATGGCGATCGTGCACGGCCTGATCACCGGGCGGTCCGCGGCGCCGTGGGTCGTGCTCAGCTACGTGATGAGCGTGGTGTTCGTCGCGCTCGCGCTGGTCACCCGCATGGTCGTGGTGATCAAGCCGCGGGACGTGCACCTGGCGGGCGAGGAGGTCGAGTCGTTCTCGCTGCCGGACGGCGCGGGCCGCCGCCGCGACCGGCGCGCCATGGCGGCGCGCGAGCACGAGGAGGGGCGCGCCGCCGCGCTGGCCCGCGCCCGGGCGCGGGAGGCCGGGTTCGACGACCCGCGCGACTCCGGCGACGCCCGCGACTACGACGACGCCCGCGACTACGACGACGCCCGCGACTACGACGACGCCCGCGACTACGACGACGCCCGCAGCTACGACGACGCCCGCGACTACGGCGGCCGGCGGGCCTCCCGCCAGACCGTCGCCGACCCGCGCGGCATGCCCGTCACCGGTCTGGGCAATGACACCGAGGTCCTGCGATGACCTCGACCGTCACCGTCTCCAACATCGGCGGCCCCAGGCTGACGCTCGGGTTCGACCGGTTCGACCGGCTGGACCTCGACCGGCACCTCGCGGTGCACGGCAGGCTCCGCGCGCCGGCGCTGGACGACCTGGTCCAGATGGCGGAGCAGGTCGACCTGAGGGGACGCGGCGGCGCGGGCTTCCCGTTCGCCCGCAAGCTGATGGCGGTCGCGGCGCGGGTCAACTACCCGACCGCCGACCAGACCGCGCTGCTGCCCGGCGAGCGGGGCGACGAGCGCGGGTCCAGCGAGGACGTCGTCGTGGTGGTGAACGGCGCCGAGGGCGAGCCCGGCAGCTCCAAGGACAAGGTCCTGCTCGGCCGGGCCCCGCACCTGGTGCTCGACGGCGCGCAGATCGCGGCGAACGCGCTCGGCACCCAGCGGATCGTGCTGGCCGTCGAGAGCGACGAGGCCGCCCGGTCGGTGCGCGCCGCGATCAGCGAGCGGCGGATGCCGGCCCGGGTCGTCCGGCTGACCGAGCGGTTCATCTCGGGGGAGAGCGGCGCGGTGATCCGCGCGATCAACGGGGAGACGCCGATCCCGCCGGGCGTCAAGGTCCGCGCGTCCGACTCCGGGGTGGACGGCTACCCCACGCTGCTGTCCAACACCGAGACGTTCGCGCAGCTCGCGGTGCTCGTCTCCCTCGGCCCCGACCTGTACGCCTCGGCCGGGACCGACGACGAGCCGGGCACCACGCTGCTGACCATCGGCGGGACCCAGGTCGTCGAGGCCCCCCTCGGCACGCCGCTGCGGGCCGTCCTCGACCACTGCGACGTGCCCGCGTCTCCGGGGGTGCTCGTCGGCGGGTACCACGGGATGTGGCTCGACCAGGCCGCGGTGTCGCGGGCGGTGCTGTCGCGCGCCGGGATGCGGCGCGTCGGCGGGACGGTGGGCGCCGGGATCATCCTGCCGCTCACCCAGGGCACCTGCCCGCTGGGCGAGGTCACGCGGATCGCCTCCTACCTGGCCGCCCAGTCCGCCGGGCAGTGCGGGCCCTGCCGGCTCGGGCTGCCCGACGTCGTCCGCTCCCTCATGGCGCTCACCGAGGGGGCCGGGACGGTGGAGGACGTCCGCCGCGCCGCCGGCGTCGGCCGGGGCCGCGGCGCCTGCACCCACCCCGACGGGACGGCGAAGTTCGTCCTGTCGGCGATGGAGGCCTTCACCGCCGACATCGACGCGCACCGCTGGGGCGGGGGGTGCGGCCAGTCGACCTACGGGGTCCTGCCGCTCCCGGTGCCGGACGGCACGGAGGGGCGGGTCGCGATCGACTGGAGCCGGTGCGACGGGCACGGCCTGTGCGCCTACCTCGTGCCCGAGCTGATCCAGCTCGACCGGTACGGCTTTCCCGTCGTGCTCGGCACCGACATCCCCTCGTGGATGGAGAAGGACGTCCAGAAGGCGGTCGCGATGTGCCCCGCATTGGCACTGCGCGTCGTCGGCGGGATCCCCGGAGCGCCCACTCGGCGCTGATTCCGCCGCGCGGAAAAAATGACAACAGGTGGACTTCGTTGAACCCGCGAGCGGGGCGGTGCGTATCTAAGGAAGAACCCGCGCCGGGTCCGTCGAGAGATCCTTGAAAGGAGGGACGAGAGCCCTTGAGGAAATCCTACGGAATCGCCGGAAAGCGCACGCTCCCGCGCCTCGGCAAGGGACGCCTGATCCTGGTCCTGGCGGCCGCGGCCGCCGTCGTGGCGGCCTTCGCGGTCATCATGAACCCGGTCGGCGTGCCCGCCAGCGGCGCGGCGAACCTCGGTGGCACCGTGAACACGCGCTGGGGCCGGCTCAGCACCCTCGACCGGCAGCTTCTGGTCAAGGTCCGGCAGGCCGGCCTGTGGGAGATACCCGCCGGCCAGCAGGCCTCGCAGCGCGCCTCGAGCCCCCGGGTGAAGCAGGTCGGCGAGATCATCATGCGCCAGCACATACAGCTGGACGCCGACGTCCGCGCCGAAGCCCAGAAACTCGGCGTGCTCCTTCCCAACGAGCCCAACGGGAGCCAGAAGAGCTGGCTGAGGGAGATGTCGGGCAAATACGGCGCCGACTGGGACAAGACGTTCGTGCTGCGGTTGCGTGCCGCCCACGGCCAGGTCTTCACGATCATCGCCAAGGTGCGCGCGGCGTCCGAGAACACCGAGATCCGCGCCTTCGCCGAGCGGTGCTTGAAATTCGTCAACACGCACATGTCGCTGCTGGAGAGCACGGGCCTGGTTCCCAGGCGCGCCCTGCACTGACGTACACCCCGCAAAGGGAGCACTTTTTCCATGGGACGAAAGAAGAAAGCCTTCGCCGCGGTGATCCCGGCGTTCGCCCTGGTCGCGACGGCCTGCGCGGGGACCCCCGGCGCGGCGGCGCAGCCGTACACCCCGGTGACCACGAAGGCGGCGAACCCGGCCGCCTACCCGGCTCGGCCCGCCGACGGCTCCGGCATCCCGAAGCTTCAGGGTGCGGGCCAGACGACCCCGCCGACCGACCCGCAGGGCGGTCAGCAGCCCGGTGGCCAGCAGCCCGGCGGTGGCCAGACGGGTGATGGCGGCCAGATGGGCGACGGTGGCCAGATGGGTGACGGTGGCCAGATGGGCGATGGCGGTCAGATGGGCGACGGCGGTCAGATGGGTGACGGCGGTCAGATGGGCGATGGCGGCCCGATCGACGGCGGCCAGACGACCCCGCCGGCCGACCCGCAGGGCGGCCAGCAGCCCGGTGGCGGCCAGAACGGGGGCCAGAACGGCGGGCAGAACGGCGGGCAGAATGGCGGCCAGAATGGCGGACAGAACGGCGGGCAGGCACCGGCGAATCCGGAGTTGCGCGCGGACCAGTTCGTCGACATCCGCAAGGCGCCGCGCGTGCGGCAGCCGCGCCGCAGCCGCCAGGCCTCGACCGGCGTGTTCGCGTCCAGCTGCGGTGTGAACGAGGGCCAGGCCCACAGCAACCCCGACAACGTGCTCGCGGCCCCCGGCGTCGTCAACGGCGCGCACCACATCCACGACTACGTCGGCAACCTCGACACCAACGCGTTCTCCACCGACGAGACCTTCGCCGCGGCGGGGACGACCTGCACCAACGGCGACAAGTCGGCCTACTTCTGGCCGGTGATCCGGCTCCGCAACGGCCAGGACAACTCCGACCGGGCGCAGCAGAGCACGGCGGACGGCAACGTCGGCAGCATCGTCACCCCGGCGAGCGTGAAGCTCCAGTTCCTCGGCAACCCGCGCAGCAAGGTCACCGCGATGCCGCGGTTCATCCGGGTCGTCAGCGGCGACGCCAAGGCCGTGGTGAACGGCCGGGCGAACGCGCACGCCAACTGGACGTGCAGCGGCTTCGAGAACCGGGCGTTCGCCGACAAGTACCCGCTGTGCCCGCGGGGCAGCAAGGTGCTGCGCGTGCTGAACTTCCCGAGCTGCTGGGACGGCCAGAACACCGACAGCGCCAACCACCGCGACCACATCAAGTTCCCCGACCAGGCGACGGGGCAGTGCCCGCAGGGCACGAAGGCGGTGCCGCAGCTGCGGATGACGCTGGCCTACAACCTGCCGGCCAAGCCGCTGGCGTTCGCGCTGGACAGCTTCCCCGAGTCGGGCCACGACCCCGTGACCGACCACGGCGACCTCATCAACGTGATGGACGACCAGCTCATGGCGAAGGCGGTCAACGCGATCAACGGCAAGGCCGGGACGCGGATCAAGCGCCGCCGCTGAACACCACCCGATCCGCCGGGACCCGGTCGCGCGTCCGCGCGTCCGGGTCTCCGGCGTCCTACGATCGCGGCATGAACATCGTGATCGCGGGCGGGCACGGGCAGATCGCGCTGCGGCTGTCCCGGCTGCTGGCCGCACGGGGGGACACCGTGCTGAGCATCATCCGCAACCCCGGCCACGCCGGGGACGTCAGGGACACCGGAGCCGAACCGGTCGTGTGCGACCTGGAGTCGGCGACCGCCGACGAGGTCGCCGGCCATCTGGCCGGGGCCGACGCGGTCGTCTTCGCGGCGGGGGCGGGGCCGGGCAGCGGCGTCAGCCGCAAGGACAGCGTCGACCGGGCCGCCTCGGTGCTGGCGGCGGACGCGGCCGAGCGGGCGGGCGTCCGCGGCTTCGTGCAGATCTCCGCGATGGGCGCCGGCGAGCCGCCCGCGCCCGGGCGCGACGAGGTCTGGGAGGCCTACATCAGGGCCAAGGGCGAGGCCGAGGACGACCTGAGGCGCCGCGACGCCCTGGACTGGCTGATCCTGCGGCCGGGCCGCCTCACCGACGACCCGCCCACCGGGCTCGTGGCGCTGGCGGAGCCGCCGATCGGGCACGGCGCGGTCACCCGCGACGACGTGGCCGCGGTCATCGCCGCCCTGCTCGACGCGGGCGGCGTCCGCCGCCTCACGCTGGACCTGCTGAACGGCTCCACCCCGATCGAGGACGCCGTCGCCGCCCTGCGCCCGGCCCCCGGAGGCGGGCCGGGCGCGTGAGCGCGGGCGGCGCCCCGGTTCAGCCGGTGTAGAGGGCGTCGATCTCGTCGGCGAAGTCCTTCATCACCACGTTGCGCTTCACCTTCAGGCTCGGCGTCATGTGGCCGGCCTCCTCGGTGAAGTCGACGCCGAGGATGACGTGCTTCTTGATCGCCTCCGCCCGGCTGACCGACTTGTTGGCGTCGGCGACCGCGGCCTCGACCTCGGCGACGAGGTCGGGGTCGCGGCGCAGCTCGTCCACCGTCATCGCCTCGGGCTTGCCGTGCCGGGCCTTCCACGGGCCGAGCGCCTCCTCGTCGAGGGTGACGAGCGCGCTGATGAACTTGCGGCCGTCCCCGACGACGAGGCACTGGCTGATCAGCGGGTGCGCGCGCAGGCGGTCCTCCAGCGGGGCGGGCGCCACGTTCTTGCCCGCCGCGGTGACCAGGATCTCCTTCTTCCGGCCGGTGATCTTCAGGAAGCCCTCGTCGTCGAGGGAGCCGAGGTCGCCGGTGTGGAACCAGCCGTCCTCGAGGGCCTCCTTGGTGGCGGCCTCGTTGTTCCAGTAGCCGCCCATGACGTTGATGCCGCGCACGAGGACCTCGCCGTCCTCGGCGATCCGCACGTCGACGCCCGGGATCGGCGGCCCCACCGTGCCGATCTTGAGGGCGGAGGGCCGGTTGACGGCGGCGGGCGCGGTCGTCTCGGTGAGGCCGTAGCCCTCCAGGATCGTGATGCCGACGCCGCGGAAGAAGTGCCCGAGGCGCTCGCCGAGCGCGGCGCCGCCGGACACCGCGTACTGGACCCGGCCCCCGACCGCGGCGCGCAGCTTGCGGTACACGAGCACGTCGAAGACCTTGTGCCTGGCCTTCAGCCCGAACCCGGGGCGGCCCTCGTCGAGCGCCCGGCTGTAGGCGACCGCGGTCTCGGCGGCCGCCTTGAAGATCTTGCCCTTGCCATCGGCCGCGGCCTTCTGCTCGGCGCCGTTGTAGACCTTCTCGAAGACGCGCGGGACGGCCAGCAGGAACGTCGGCCGGAACGAGGCGAGGTCCGGCAGCAGGTTCGGGACGTCGCTGTGCCCGAGCACGATGCCGCCCTCGATGGTGGCGACCTCGATCAGCCGGGCGAACACGTGCGCCAGCGGCAGGAACAGGAGCGTGGAGCTGCCCTCGACGGCGACCTCCGCGATCGCCCCCTGCACGGCGTTGCGCGCGGTGGACACCAGGTTCCCGTGCGTGATCTCGCAGCCCTTGGGGCGCCCGGTGGTGCCCGAGGTGTACACGAGCGTGGCGATGTCGGCCGCGCCGCGGGAGCGGCGGCGCTCCTCGACCACGTCGTCGCCGACGTCCGCACCGAGCCTCGCGACCTCCTCGACCCCGCCCGCGTCGATGCCCCACACGTGCGCCAGCCCCGGCAGCCGGTCCCGGATCTCCGCCACGGTCGCGACGTGCGCGTCGGTCTCGGCGAACACGGCCTTCGCCCCGGAGTCGCCGGCGATCCACTCGATCTGCTCGGCGGAGGACGTCTCGTAGATCGGCACGGAGACCGCGCCCGCCGCCCAGATCGCGTAGTCCAGGACGGTCCATTCGTAGCGGGTCCGCGACAGCAGGCACACCCGGTCCCCGGGCTCGACGCCGGCGGCGACCAGGCCCTTGGCGACCCCCGCCGTCTCGGCCGCGAACTCCGCCGCGGTGACGGCGCTCCACGCGTCGCCGCTCTTGCGGCGCAGCACGATCCGGCCGGGCTCCTGCGCGGCCCGGGTGAAGGGCGCGTCGGTCAGAGTGGCGGAGTCGGGTACCTCCACCATCGCGGGGACGCTGAACTCGCGCACGGCCCACTCCTGTAATAGGTCTTCGAGGTCGGCGGGGCCCGCGCGGACCGGCCGCTCGGCCGGCGGCGTGCGGGTCCCTGGAAGCCGCATGATACCCACGAGTAGGAACAATGCCGCGAGCCGCGGCGGTTAACGGCCCGGCAAAGACCGCCCGCCCGGCCCCGGGGCGCGCCGCCGGTTCGCCTACGCTTGGGCCGGTCGCACAACGCACGCGGGTCCCGGGGGTCGCCATGCCGCTGCTCGAAGTGATAGCGCTGACCGTGGCCGACGCCCACGCGGCGCAGGAGGGCGGCGCCGACCGCATCGAGGTCGTCGCCGACATGGCCGCGGACGGGCTCACCCCCGATCCCGACCTGGTGGCGGCCGTGCGGGACGCCACGTCGCTTCCGATGCGGGTGATGCTGCGCGCCAACGCGGGGTTCCGCACCACCGGAGCCGAGCTCGACCGGCTGCGGCGCGCCGCGGCCGGCCTCGCCGACGCGGGCGCCGACGGGTTCGTGCTCGGCTTCCTCGACTCCTCGGGACACGTCGACGCGGGCGCCACCGGCAAGCTCGCCGCCGACACCGACCCGCTGCCCTGGACGTTCCACCGGGCGCTCGACCACGCCGCGGACCCCGCCCAGGCCTGGAGCGCCGTCCGCGGGTTCGGCGGCCGCCTCGACACGGTGCTCACGGCCGGCTCCGCCCGCGGCGTGGACGCCGGGGTCGACGTCCTCGTCCGGCGCGCCGCCGGCGACCCCGCCGCGGCCGAGATGATCATGGCGGGCGGGGGGCTGCGCCGCAAGCACGTCGCCGTCCTGTCCGCCGCGGGGATCAGCGCGTTCCACGTCGGCACCGCCGTGCGGCCTGACGGCGACTGGGAGGCCGAGGTGGACCCGGTCCTGGTCCGGGAGTGGCGCACCCTCGTGGCGGCGGCCGCCGGCTGACCGTGCCCGCCGCCGGGCGTGCCCTCCCCCTTGGCGGGCCTTTCCCTTGACCCGCCCGTTCAACGGAGCGGGGTGCGCGATTACATTCGGTTCATGAGGATCCATGTGGTGAGCGACGTCCACGGCCGTGCGGACGCGCTGGCGGGCGCGGCGGACGGTGCGGACGCCCTCATCTGCCTGGGCGACCTGATCCTGTTCGTCGACTACCACGACCACGGGCAGGGGATCTTCGCCGACCTCTTCGGCCAGGACAACGCCGACCGCTTCATCGCCCTGCGCACCGAGAAGCGCTTCGACGAGGCCCGCGAGTTCTCCCGGGGCCTGTGGGCCTCGCTGGACGGGGACGCCAGGCCGCACATCGAGCGCGCCGTGAACCGGCAGTACGCCGAGCTGTTCGCGGCGATGCCCGCCCCGGCGTACCTGACCTACGGCAACGTCGACGTCCCCCGCCTCTGGGACGCGCACCTGCGCGACGGCCACCGGGTCCTGGACGGCCAGACCACCGAGATCGGCGGGCTGCGCTTCGGGTTCGTCGGCGGGGGACTGCGCACCGAGTACCGCACCCCCAACGAGCTGGACGACGAGACGTTCGCCGCCAAGGTCGAGGCCGTCGGCGAGGTGGACGTGCTCTGCTGCCACATCCCGCCCGCCGTCCCCGAGCTGCTGTACGACACGGTGGCGCGCAGGTTCGAGCGCGGCAGCGAGGCGGTGCTGGAGGCGATCCACCGCACCCAGCCGAGGTACGTGCTGTTCGGGCACGTCCACCAGCCGCTGGCGAGCCGGATCCGCCTCGGCCGCACCGAATGCGTGAACGTGGGGCACTTCCGCGCGCGCGGTGTGCCCTATGTCCTGACGGTGTGACCCATACTCTCCTAGGGACAGCGGGCCCGCAGGGGCCCGGGGCGAGCCGGAGGGAGACGCAGATGGCGGACCGCACGAGTTCCTCCATCACGGTCAAGGCCGGGAAGTCCGAGATCATGGCGGTGATCGCCGATCTCGAGGCGTACCCGGGGTGGGCGAGCGGCATCCGCGAGTTCACCGTGCAGGACAGGGGCGAGGACGGGCGGGCCTCGCGCGCCCGGCTCACCTTCGACGGCGGCCCGTTCAGCGACACCGTCGGGCTCGCCTACACCTGGGAGGGCGACGACCGGGTGACGTGGGAGCTGGTGGAGCCGGGCACGGTCGTCACCGGGCTGCACGGCGCCTACGGCCTGGCGGAGCGGGACGGCGTCACCGAGGTGACCTACGAGCTGGCCGTGGACGTGCGGATCCCCATGATCGGCATGGTGAAGCGCAAGGGCGAGAAGCGGATCATCGACTCGGCCCTCAAGGGCCTCAAGCGCCACGTGGAGGGCTGAGCCCGCCCGCTGGTGGCCGCCCGATCACGGCGCGGAGGCGATAACGGCGCGGAGGCGATACCGTTCACGCCGACGACGGATGGAAGATGGAGTCATGAGCGACCAGTCGGGCGACGTCCTGGACGAGGCGGCCAAGCTCCTCGACGCGTTGATGAAGCGCGTGGGCGGGGGCGGGCGCGCGGGCCGGGAGGAGCCGGCCGGAAACGTGTGGGACCGTGCCATCGCCGACGAGGCGTCCGCGGGGCCGTCCGCGGCCGGGCACGGGCCGCACATCGCCACCGGCGCCCCGGAGTGCCGCGACTGCCCGATCTGCCGGGCCATCGCGATCAAGCGGGAGTCCGGCGGCGACGTGGGACGCCACCTGCGCGAGGCGGGGCGGTCGCTGCTGGCCGCCGCGCTGGACGTGGCCGCGGCGTTCGACCGGACGGGCGGCGCCGGCCGGCCCCCGGCCGCGCGCCCCGACAGGCCGCCGGATGGGTCGCGGGGGGCGAGGGCGGGTACGTCCGATCGGTCGGAACGTCCCGATCCGGGCGACCCGTGGTCGGCCGCCACCGGCGGCGGCCCCATCGACATCGGGTAGGGCGGGAGTGGCTCCAGCCAGGGGCGACGCGAGGAGGAGGAAGGGTTACATGACCCTGACCATCGGCGTGGATGTGGGCGGCACGAAGGTGGCCGCGGGGGTCGTCGACGACCGGGGGACGATTCTGGAGAAGGTCCGCCGGCCGACTCCCTCGACGAACCCCAAGGAGACCGCCGAGACCATCGCCGAGGTCGTCGAACTGCTCAAGGGCAAGTACGAGGAGGTCGCGGCGGTCGGGCTCGGCACCGCGGGCTTCGTCGACGAGACCCGCTCCACCGTGCTGTTCGCGCCGAACCTCGCCTGGCGCGACGAGCCGATCAAGGAGAAGGTGGAGAGCCTCGTCGGGCTGCCGGTCGTGGTGGAGAACGACGGCAACGCCACCGCCTGGGGCGAGGCGCGGTTCGGCGCCGGGCGCGGCGAGAACTTCCTCGTCCTGGTGGCCCTCGGCACCGGCATCGGCGGCGGCATCATCATCAACGGCGAGCTCTACCGGGGCCGCTTCGGCATCGGCGCGGAGATGGGGCACTTCCGGGTCGTCCCGGACGGGCGCCGCTGCGGCTGCGGCAACCGCGGCTGCTGGGAGCAGTACGCCAGCGGCAACGCCCTCGTGCACGAGGCGCGCGACCTGGCCCGGGTGGCGCCCGCGATGGCGGGCCGCCTCCTGGAGCTCGGCGGCGGGCGGCCCGAGGGCATCAGCGGCCCCGAGGTGTCGCAGGCGGCCCGGGAGGGCGACAAGGCGGCGCTGGAGTGCTTCCGGACGATCGCGCACTGGGCGGGCCAGGGCCTGGCCGACCTCAGCGCGATCCTCGACCCGGGCGCCTTCATCATCGGCGGCGGCCTGTCGGACGCCGGCGACCTGCTGCTCGACCCGATCCGCTCCGCGTTCGAGGACGCGCTGACCGGCCGCGGCCACCGCCCGCTGCCCGACATCCGGATCGCCGAGCTGGGGTCCGCGGCGGGCATCGTCGGCGCCGCCGACCTGGCCCGCGTCCGCCCGTTCCAGGACGTGGTCGTCTAGGCGTGGCCGCCGTCCGGCTGCTCTCCTACAACGTCCGGTCGCTGCGCGACGACCCGGCCGCCGTGGCCCGCGTCGTCCGGGCGAACGCCCCCGACGTCGTGTGCGTGCAGGAGGTCCCGCGCTTCTGGGGCTGGCGGCGGCAGCGCCGGCGCCTCGCGCGCGCCTGCGGCCTGCGGGTCGCGGCGGGGCGGCGGGCCTGCGGGCTCGCCGTCCTCACCGTGCCGCACGTGCGCCGCGTGGCCCGCGAGTTCCACCTGCTCACCCCGGAGCGGGGCCTGCACCGCCGCGCCCTCGCGATCGCCGTCCTGGAGGTGGGCGGCGCCCGCCTGATCGCCGCGAGCACCCACCTGGATCTCGTGGACGGCCCGCGCCTGCGCCACGTCCACGAGATCTTCTCCCACCTGGACCGCGCCCGCCGCCGCCACGGCGCCCCGGTGGTCCTCGCGGGGGACGTCAACGAGGAGCCGGGCGGCCGGTCCTGGACGCTGCTCGCCGAACGCTTCCAGGACGCCTACGCGGCCGCCCCGGTGGGCGGCGAGCCCACCTTCACCTCGCGGGCCCCGAAGCGCCGCATCGACGGCGTCTTCGCCGACCCGGCCGTGCGGATCACCGCGTGCGGGGTCCCGCCGGACGGCGCCGGCGACCACCCCCGGGCCACCGACCACCGGCCCGTCCTCGCCGAACTGGCCGTCGAACCGCTCTAGACTATGGCGCCGTCGTCGGGGTCGCGCGGCTCGTCGCCCATGCGCAGGACGAGGGTGACGAACCCGCCGATGAACGCGGCGACGGCGAGGAAGGCGGCCCAGCCGGGGACCTCCCAGTCGAGGATGACGGTGACGAGCAGGTAGACGGGGCCGCCGATCAGCGCGATCCAGGCGCCCTTGGTGAGCGGGTCGGCGCTCGGCAGCGGCGGGGGAGGGGGCGGGACGTAGTGGCCCTCTTCGTCATCGTCGCCGCCGGCGGGGAACTCCGGCGCCTCGGCCGGCCTGATCACGCGGGCGCGGGGGAGCCGCCCGGTGCGGTCCTCGCCCTCGCCCGGGGGGTCGGCGGGCTCGCGGATGTTCTCCTCGTCGGGCCACGGGACCTCGTCGCCCTCGGGGACGGTGTCGAACCCGGCGACGATCTCGGCCCAGATGGCGTCCTCGTCGCGCTCGGCGGCGCCGCCCGGCTCGGCGGCGCCCGCCCGCGGGTCGGCGAGGCCGGTCTCGGTGCGCTCCAGCGCGTCCAGGCGGTCGGCGTCCGGGCGGTCGGCGTCGCCGGGGCCCTCCAGCTCGCCGTCGGAGCCGCGGGCGGAGGCCTCGCGCAGCCGCCCGAGGTGGACGCGCAGGATGCCCTCGGCGGCCGGCTTCATCTCGACGTCCACGTAGAGCCGGTCGAGGACGTCGCCCGCGACGGGCTCCGCGACCGTCTCGGCGATCTCCGGCAGACCGGACTGCGACGCCGCGTAGGCCGCGACCCCCGCCTCGCCGAGGGCCGCCAGCATCGCGTCCGCGAGATGCGGCGCGAGGTCGACCAGTGGGGCGTAGGTGTCCGCTGACAGTCCATTGCCACGGCGACTCACGGGGCCGGCTCCTTCGACGACTCCGGCGTGAACGACGGCACCGGCATGGCGGCCTCCGCTCCCCCCATTGACATGTGGTGTCCGGTGGCGCCCCGCGCGGAGGCGCTCCCGGACACCCCGAAACGTGTGTCCCACGGTATTCGCTGCGCCGCCCGGGACAAGCCCTCCGGCGCACCCGATTGAGATTTACCGCTCCGAGCCTACGTTCATTCCCGGCCCGCCGCCGGTGCGCGGGTCCCGCTGACGGGTACCGGCCGGTAGATCGGTGGGACGGAGAGTGGGAGGATGTCCCATCATCCCCCGTCGGCCAGGGCCGGGCAGTCCCGCCCGGAGGCGTCCGGTCCGAGGAAAGGTGCCCGCGAACGATGCTCTGGTTCTGGATCCTGCTGAGGATCGTCCTCTCCCCGGTCATGTACCTGCTGTGGTGGCCGCGGAACCGGGGGGCCCGCAACGTCCCGAAGCGCGGGCCGGCGCTGATGGTGAGCAACCACCTGTCGTTCGCCGACCACTTCTTCGGCCCGCTGCCGCTGATGCGCCCGATCTTCTTCATCGGCAAGGAGGAGTACTTCACCGGCCGGGGGATCAAGGGGCTGATCAGCAAGGGGTTCTTCACCGGGGTCGGGGTGGTGCCGGTCGACAGGACGGGCGGCTCGGCGGCCGAGGCGGCGCTGCAGACGGGGCTGCGCATCCTCGGCGAGGGCAAGCTGCTCGGCATCTACCCCGAGGGCACCCGGGCGCCCGACAACCGGCTCTACCGCGGCAAGACGGGGGTCGCGCGGCTGGCGCTGAAGTCGCGGGTGCCGGTGATCCCGATGGCGATGGTCAACACCTTCGAGCTGATGCCGCCGGGCAGGCCCTACCCGCGGCTCGGGATCCGGCCGGGCGTGCGGTTCGGCAAGCCGATGGACTTCTCCCGCCACTACGGCCGCGAGGACGACCACGAGGTGCTCCGCGAGATCACCGACGAGATCATGATGGCGATCCGGGCGCTGTCCGGGCAGGAGTACGTCGACCGCTACAGCGCCGAGGTGAAGGCCGAGATGGCCGGCAAGGAGGTGCGTCCGGTGGAGGACGACGACGGAGGGCTGAGTGACCGCGGCTGAGCCGCGCGGCACGGGCCTGGAGACCGCGCTGTGGCGGGCCGTCGCGGTGTACCGCGGCCTCGCGCTGTGCTACGCCGCGATCCTGATCGTCATGAACTCCGGAGGCTACGCCCATCCCCTCGGCGGGTGGGCCGTCCTCGCCGTGATGGCCGCGTGGACCGGGTACGCCTCGTTCGCCTTCGGCCCGGCCTCGTTCGCCCCGGGCGGCCCGGGCCGCCGCGCGCGGCCGCTGCTGGCCGCCGACCTCGCCGCCGCGGCGGCCTGCGTCCTGGCGACGGCGTGGGTGGAGACGGCCGGGAACATCGCCGCCGGGCGCCCGACGCTGCCGGTGTCGTGGGTGGCGGCCGCGGTGCTGTCGTGGGCGGTCGCGGGCGGGCGCCGGGCCGGCGTCGCCGCCGCCGCCGTCCTCGCCGCCGCGAACCTGGCGGTGCACGCGCTCGCCGGGACGGCCGGCGGCATCGGCGGGACGACGTTCAACGGCATCGTGCTGCTGTTCTTCGCGGGCCTCGTCGTCGGGCACGTCGTCCGGCTGGCGCGGCAGGCGGAGGCGCGGCTGGCGCGGGCGGTCGAGCTGGAGGCGGCGACCCGGGAGCGGGAGCGGCTCGCGCGCCGCATCCACGACTCGGTCCTGCAGGTCCTCGCGATGGTGCAGCGGCGCGGCGGCGAGCTCGGCGGCGAGGCGGCCGAGCTCGGCCGGCTGGCGGGCGAGCAGGAGGCGGCCCTGCGCGCCCTCATCGGGGCGGCCTCGGTGCCGCCGCCGAGACCCCACGGCGCGGGCGCCGAGACCGATCTGCGCCCGCTGCTGACCGGGCACGCGTCGACCTCGGTGACGGTCTCGACGCCCGCCACCGAGGTGCGCCTGGCGCCGCACGCGGCCGGGGAGGTCGAGGCGGCGGTGGCGGCCGCGCTCGACAACGTCCGGCGGCACTGCGGCGACGGCGCCCGCGCGTGGGTCCTGCTGGAGGACGGCCCGGGCGAGGTCACCGTCAGCGTCCGCGACGACGGCCCGGGCATGCCCCCCGGGCGGCTCGACCGGGCGGCGGCGGACGGGCGGCTCGGCGTCGCCCAGTCCATCCGCGGCCGCATCGCCGACCTCGGCGGCACCGTCGCGATCGCCTCCGCGGTGGGCGAGGGGACCGAGATCGAGATGACCGTGCCGCGGGCTAGGGTGTGAGCGTGAGCGAGGTTCCCCTCCGGATCATGGTCGTGGACGACCATCCGATGTGGCGCGAGGCCGTGGCCCGCGACCTGGCCGAGGCCGGCCACGACGTGGTCGCGACCGCCGGGGAGGGCCGCGCCGCCGTCCGCATCGCCGCCGCCGCGCGCCCGCAGGTCGCCGTGGTCGACCTCCAGCTGCCCGACCTCAGCGGGGTCGAGGTGACCAGGCGCCTCGCCTCCGCCGAGCCGCCCGTCCGCGTGCTGGTGCTGTCGGCCAGCGGCGAGCAGCAGGACGTCCTGGAGGCGGTCAAGGCGGGGGCGACCGGCTACCTGCTCAAGTCCGCCGCCCGCGACGAGTTCCTGGACGCCGTCCGCCGGACCGGCGAGGGCGACGCCGTCTTCACCCCCGGGCTCGCCGGGCTCGTCCTCGGGGAGTACCGCCGCCTCGCCGCCGCCCCGGCCCGCGAGGACGACGACGCCCCCCGGCTGACCGAGCGCGAGACCGAGGTGCTGCGCCTCGTCGCGAAGGGGCTGACGTACAAGCAGATCGCGCAGCGCCTCGTCCTGTCCCACCGGACGGTGCAGAACCACGTGCAGAACACCCTCGGCAAGCTCCAGCTCCACAACCGCGTCGAGCTCGTCCGCTACGCCATCGAGAAGGGCCTCGACGAGGAGGAGTAGCACGGGGCGAACCGCCGGGGCCGCGCCCGCGTCCAATCGCGCAAAAGTGCATCGCGATGGGAGCGCGCCATGGCGGAGGAGATCCTGGGCCCCCAGTTGGGGTTCCTCGCGGCCCACATCCTGGTCGGGCTGGTTCTTCTGAAGATCCTCCGGAGCCGCCGGGCCGCGGTCCGGCGCGGCACGCCCCCCTTGCGCGGGCTGCACCCGTACGAGGTCGCCTACCTGCACGGCGGCGGGCGGCACGCGATCGCGGCCTCGATCACGGCGCTGCGGCTGGACGGCGCCGTCGACGCCTACGCCGACGGCCGGCTGATGGCCACCGGTCCGTCCGCCTCCGGCCCGCACGCGGCCGGCAAGCCGCTGGACGCGGCCGTCTTCGGGGCGATCGCGGTCGGCCGGGCCGGGACGCTCGCCGAGCTGACCGCCGAGCCGGGCGTGCGCGCGGCGCTCGACCAGCTCCGCGACGGGCTCGTCGCGCTGGGCATGCTGCTCGCGCCGAGCGGGCGCCGCCGGCTGCGGCGGTTCCAGCTGGTCATGTTCGGCTGGGTGCTGGTCGGCTTCGCCGCCTTCGTCATCAGCGACGCCTTCAGCGGGTTCCCGGCCAAGGCCGTTCCGGTGGTCGCGCTGATGGGCCTCGGCCTCGGAGCCCTCGGCCTCGACACCGACGGCGAGCGGACGGAGGAGGGCAAGCAGGCCGTGGAGCGGCTCAAGGAATCCGAGACCGGCCTCGATCCGAAGCACACGCCGTCCTACACCGGGCTGCCGGCGGAGGCCGCGCTGATGGGGGTGGCGCTGTTCGGCACGGGCGCGCTGATGGCGGTCGACTCGGCGTTCGCCCAGACCGTGGGGCTGGGCCGCTATCTGGAGATGACCCGGGTCGCGGCCATCTCCGGGAGCATGTCGGGGTCGTCCTCCTCGGGCGGTCACGTGTGCTCGGCGACCGCCTCGGTCTGCTCGTCGTCCTCCTGTGGTGGCGGCGGCTCGTGCGGCGGCGGTAGCGGCTGCGGCGGTGGGGGCGGCTGCGGTGGAGGCGGAGGAGGCTGCGGTGGCGGAGGAGGCTGCGGTGGGGGGAGCTGACGTGCGGCTGGGCGTGGGGATCGGCTGGCGCCCCGAGATCGCCGGATTCGTGGGCGCCCTGCCGGGGCTGCGGTTCGCCGAGGTGATCGCCGAGTCGGTGCACCCGGCGGACCCGGCGCCCGAGCTGCTCGCGCTGCGCGGCCGGGGCGCGGCGGTCGTCCCGCACGGGGTGCGGCTGTCGCTCGGCGGCGCCGAGCCCGTGGCCGCCGAGCGCGTCGCGCACCTGGCCGCCTGCGCCGAGGCGCTCGGCGCGCCGCTGGTGAGCGAGCACGTCGCGTTCGTCCGGGCGGGCGGGGTCGAGGCCGGGCACCTGCTGCCGGTCCCGCGCACGCGGGCCGGCCTGGACGCGCTGACCGCCAACATCCGCCGCACGCAGGCGGAGTTGCCCGTCCCGCTCGCCGTGGAGCCCATCGCCACGCTCTTCGACTGGCCGGACGCCGAGTACACCGAGGCCGACTTCCTGACCGAGCTGCTGGAACGCACCGGCGCCCTCCTCCTGCTCGACGTCGCCAACGTGTACGCCAACGCGCGCAACCGGGGCGAGGACCCCGTCCGCCTCCTCGACCGCCTCCCTCTCGACCGCGTCGCCTACTGCCACGTCGCGGGCGGCTCGGAGGAGGGCGGGAGGTACCACGACACGCACGCCGCCGCCGTCCCCGCCGAGGTCCTGGACCTGGTCGGGGAGCTGTGCGCGCGGCACCGGCCGCCCGGCCTCCTGCTGGAGCGCGACGGCCGCTACCCGCCCGCCGCGGAGCTGCGGGCCGAGCTGGACGCCATCGCCGCCGCCTCCGGCCTGGCGCACGTCACCCGGGCGGATCCGGCCCATGAGCCGATGGCGCACGAACCGGTTCGCCGATGAGTGATCCCGACCCGGAGCTGGCGGCGGCGCAGGAGGCGCTCGTCCGGGCGATGACGGCGGGCGGGCCGATGCCGGACGGGTTCGACGCCGAGGCGGTGCGGGCCGCGGCGCACGGGATCCTGCTCAAGCGCGCGGGCGAGGTCGCCCGCGCCTGGCCCGCCCTGGCCGCCTCGTACGGGACGTCATGGAAGGGCGCCTTCGCGGCGTGGGCGGCCGAGCGTCCGACGCGCGGCTCGTTCCGGGACGGCTGGGACTTCGCGCGAGATCACCGCGACCGTCTCGCGGGCGGCGCGGCGCGGGAACTGGCGCTGGCCGAGGTCCGGTGGTCCTATGACGGGCGGGAACCGCCGCGCCCGCGCCGGGCGGGGGCGCGGCGCCTGCCCGGAGGTGTGGCGGTGGGGTTCCGGGGGCGGCTCCGCGTCCTCGGGCGCGGCCCCTCCGGCTGAGAGGGCGGATCCGGGAGATCGAAGTGCCGCGGGCCCCCGCCACGGGTTATGGTCTAGACCAATGTCGGCGTGCCGGGAGATTCCGAGGCCCGCGCCGCCGTGCGACGACTAGTCTGGGAACCTCGATCGAGGGAGGAGTCCGGTGGCGGGAGAAGGTGACGGCATGCGCGTCGGAGTGCTGACCGGGGGCGGCGACTGCCCCGGCCTGAACGCGGTGATCCGCGCGGTCGTCCGCAAGGGCGTCCAGGTGTACGGCTACGAGTTCGTCGGCTTCCGGGCCGGCTGGCGCGGGCCCCTCGAAGGCGACACCGTGGCCCTCGACGTCCAGGCCGTGCGCGGGATCCTGCCGCGCGGCGGGACGATCCTCGGCTCGTCGCGGACCAACCCGGTGAAGGTCGAGGGCGGCGTCGAGCGGATCAAGGACAACCTCGCCGGCCTCGGCGTGGACGCGCTGATCGCCATCGGCGGCGAGGACACCCTCGGCGTCGCGCGCGAGCTGTACGCCGACGGCGTCAACGTCGTCGGGGTGCCGAAGACGATCGACAACGACCTGAACGCGACCGACTACACCTTCGGCTTCGACACCGCGGTGAACATCGGCATGGAGGCCGTCGACCGGCTGCACACCACCGCCGAGAGCCACCACCGCGCGCTGATCTGCGAGGTCATGGGCCGGCACGCGGGCTGGATCGCGCTGCACGTCGGCATGGCCGCCGGCGCCAACGTCATCCTCATCCCCGAGCGGCCCTTCGACATCGAGAAGGTCTGCGAGTACGTCGAGAGCCGGTTCAAGACCCGCTACGCGCCGATCATCGTGGTGTCGGAGGGCGCGCACCCGATCGACGGCCAGATGCAGCTCCAGACGGGGGAGCGGGACGCGTTCGGCCACGTCCGGCTCGGCGGCATCGGGCAGGCCCTCGCCGACGAGATCGAGAAGCGCACCGGCAAGGAGGCCCGCGCCACCGTGCTCGGGCACATCCAGCGCGGCGGCACCCCCACCGCGTTCGACCGGGTCCTCGCCACCCGCTTCGGCCTCCAGGCCATCGACGCCGTCAAGGACGGCGACTACGGCAAGATGGTCGCCCTCCAGGGCACCGACATCATCCGGGTCGGGCTCGACGAGGCGACCAAGGAGCTCAAGACCGTCCCGCTGGAGCGCTACTCCGAGGCCGAGGTCTTCTTCGGCTGATCCGGGTCCCCTCCGGCCGGTCCGCCTCGCGCGGGAACAGGGAATCCGGGTCGCGGTGTTGCCCACTCTGGGCCACACTGGAAGTTCTCCGGTGCGTCCGACCCGTTCGTTCGCCTTGTCCCTGTTCCCGCCAGGAGGATCACGCATGACCACGCTCGACACCGCGCCGGCGGAGGTCCGGGAGCAGTCGCCGGTCGACGGCGAGCCGTGCGTGCTGCTCAAACTGGGCGAGGTCGTCCTCAAGGGCAAGAACCGCGAGCAGTTCGAGCGCCGCTTGGCCGACAACGTGCGCACCGCCGTCCGGCCGATCGCCCGTGTCGACGTCATCCGGCGGCACGGCGTGTTCATCGTCCGCAAGCACGACGCCGACCTGGCCACCATGGAGCGGGTCGCCCAGCGGATCACCGACGTCATGGGCATCGCGCGCGCGCACCGCGCCTGGCGGGTCGGCAAGGACCTCGCCAGCGTCGAGCGCGCCGCCCTGGAGCTCATGGACGGGCGCACCGGCACCTTCGCCGTCCGGTCGCGGCGCCGCGACAAGCGCTTCCCGATGACCTCCACCGAGCTCGACCGGCACATCGGCGCGCTCGTCGCCGACCGCTACGGCCAGCCCGTCCGGCTCAAGGACCCCGAGCACACCCTGTCGATCGAGGTCGACCGCGACGAGGTCTTCGTCTACTCCGGCGGCCTGCCCGGCCAGGGCGGCCTGCCCGTCGGGATGAGCGGCCGCGGCCTCGTGCTGATGTCGGGCGGCATCGACTCGCCCGTCGCCGCGTACCGGATGATGCGCCGCGGCCTGCGCGTCGACTACCTGCACTTCTCCGGCATGCCGTTCACCGGCCCCGAGTCGATCTACAAGGCGTACGCGCTGGTCCGCGAGCTGGACAAGTTCCAGACCGGGTCGCGGCTGTTCGTCGTGCCGTTCGGCAAGGCGCAGCAGCAGATCAAGTCGTCCGGCGCCGACCGGCTCGCGGTGATCGCGCAGCGGCGGCTGATGCTGCGCACCGGCGAGGTCCTCGCCCGGCGGCTGCGCGGCTCCGCGCTGATCACCGGTGACGCCCTCGGGCAGGTCTCCAGCCAGACCCTCGCCAACATCACCGCGCTGGACGACGCCGTCGAGCTGCCGATCCTGCGGCCCCTCGTCGGCATGGACAAGATCGAGATCATGGACCAGGCGCGCCGCATCCGCACCCTGACGATCTCCGAGCTGCCCGACGAGGACTGCTGCACCCTGCTCGCGCCCCGCCGCGCCGAGACCCGGGCCAAGATCGGCGACCTGCGCCAGATCGAGAAGCGCCTCGACGTCGGCGAGCTCGCCGACCAGCTCGCCGCCTCCGTCCAGGAGCACCGCCCCGCCTACGGCGGTGTTTAAATGCAGTCACGGCCCACTCCGCTCGCCTGGCGGCTCGCTGCGTGACCGGGCCTGGGCGAACGCGGCATCGCTTCGCGATCTGCCCGGTTCCGCTCGCCTCCGGCTTCGCTCCACCGGGCAGGTCACGCGTTCGCGCGCGTGGCCGGGGTCACTTCGCGACAGGGCCTACGCCTTGTGCCGGGCCACTTGGGTCCGCGCGGCGATGCACGGCTTCGACCGGGTCGTTCCACCCGGCTCGCCCCGGCCTGACCTGGGACGGCGGGCCTGACCTGGGCGCTTTGGGTCCGCGCGGTCCGATGCACGACTTCGACGGGCCGTTCGATTCCCGCCCCGCCTCGGACCGGCCGTTCCACCCGGCTCGCCTCGGCCTGACCTGGGACGGTGGGCCTGACCTGGCCGGACGGGGCTCGGTGCCTCAGTGGGCGTCGAAGTCCGTGCGGCGCGGCGGTTCGGGGCCGTCCGGGCCCAGCAGGGTGATCCGCTCGATGCGGACGATGCGGAAGCGGCGTCCCGCGACGGCGATGCCGTTGCGGCGGGTGCGGTCCTGCATCAGCTCCGCCGCCTCGGCGAAGCGGGCGACGTCCACCGCGGCGGGGCTCTCCACCGCGGGCACCACGTGCCGGAAGTAGGTGGCGAGCGAGTCGCGGGCCTGCTGCGGCGCGTCGTACAGCCGGCCCACGGGCCGCCAGCGCCGCTCGCCGCGCTCGGCGACGGTGAACGCGGGCGCCAGCACGACCGGGGTGAGGAACGCGCCGGATGGCTCGTTGCCCGTCGCCGCCGCCGCGTCGAGCACCTGGCAGAGCAGTTCGGCGGTCGCGAGGTCGGACCCCGGGCCGTCCTCGGCCAGCAGCTCGTGGGCGCGGGCGGGCGGGACGCGGCCGGACGCGGGCAGCGGGTCCAGGTCCGTCGGGCGGGGCGGCTCGGGGCCGTCCGGGCCGGTGCGGACCAGCTGCTCGATCCGCACGATCCGGAACCGCCGCCTGCCCGCGGTCACCTCGTCGACCGGCTCGCGCCGCAGCGTCCGGGCCGCGGCCGCCAGGCCGCCCGCCCCCGCGCCGAAAGCCGCCCGGTCCTCCAGGTGGTCGGCGAGGATCTCGCGCGCGCCCTGCGGCAGCGGGTCGAACGGGCACACGACCTGCCAGCCGTCCGGGACCTGCTCCGCGGCCGTGAACACGGCGCCCAGGGCCACCAGCTCCGGATAGGCGGACAGGGCGCGGCGGGCGTCCGCCAGCAGGACCGCGGCCACCGGATCGACGCCGTCCAGGTCCTCCGGGAAGAGCCGCCCCCCGGCGTCACCATCTCCCGTCGTCATGCCGGTCATCATCCTCGCCGCGCCGCGCCCGGCCAATGGTTCAGACCAATTCGTTACCGCGCTGTGCGCCTTCCCCGCCGCCCTTCGCGCCCTTCCCGCGGCGGTTCCGCCGGGCCGGCGCCACGATGACCACGAGGCTCGCCGCCAGCAGTACGAGGCCGCCCAGCGCCGCGCCGCCCAGCCGCTCGCCCAGCAGGACCGTGCCGAGCACGGCCGCCACCGCGGGCTCGGCGAGCGTCAGGGTCGTCGCCGTCGTCGCGGGCGTCGTGCGCAGGCCCCGGGCGAACAGCAGGTAGCCGCCGCCGGTGGTGACCACGCCGAGGTAGAGCGCGATGAGCGCGCCGCTCCCGGTGAGCAGCCAGCCCGTCGGCCCCGCGAGCAGGACGGGGACCAGCGGGAGGGCCGCCGCCGCGAACAGCGCCCCGGCGACGGCCCGGTCCTCCTCGCCGCGGGTGATGAGGACGGACGCCACCGTCGCGTACACCGCGTACGACAGCCCGGACAGCAGGGCCAGGCCGATGCCGAGCGGCTCGGCGCCCGCGTCCCGGCCGCCGCCGACGAGCAGCGCGCAGCCCGCGACGGCCCCGGTCGTGGCGATCGCCCACCGCCCGGTGAGCACGGACCGGCGCGCGAGCAGGCCGATCACGCCGCTGAACACCGGCGCGCCGCCGATCGTGACGACGGTTCCGACCGCGACGCCGGTGCGGCCCGCGGCGACGAAGAACGCCGTCTGGTAGACCGTGATGGCGACCGCGCCGAGGCCGACGAGCGGCAGGTTGCGGCGGTTTCCCAGCAGGCGGCGCAGCCCGGCGCCGCCCCGGGTGGACGCGGCGAGGGCCAGCAGCACCAGGCCGCCGATGATGATGCGGACCGCGGCGATCGAGTAGGGGGACGCGCCGTCCGCGAACGTGCGGACGGTGCCGGTCGTCCCCCACAGGGCCGCCGCGAGCAGGACGTCGGCGCCGCCGCGCCGGGCGCCGGAGGACGAGGAGTGCTCTTCGGACGCGCGCCGAAGAGAGGTGTTGTGAGACACGGAGAAGGGCTCCTGGGCTCGAATCGGGAGAAGGATCCGGATTCGGGGCGCAGGACGGCACGGCCGGGCGCACACCGGCGCCGGGCCGTGTCGGGATTGCAGGAATGCGGTCGCCGCGCCCCGTCAGGAGCGCGGCGGGCCGCAATCAGGTGCCCAGTAAGCCATGGTTCAGGACGATACCCGCTCGGCGTGCCCGCGGGCCCCCGCCCGGGGGCGGGAACCGGGCACGGCGGTCAGGCGGGCACGGCGTCGGGGTCCGCGCTCCTGGTCAGGGAGCGGCCGACGATCGGCGGCAGGTCGCGCACGAGCTTGGCGAGCTCGCGCAGGTCGCCGTCCACCAGGGCCTGCGGGCCGTCGCACAGCGCGGTCTCCGGGTGCGGGTGCACATCGATGATCACGCCGTCGGCGCCGACCGCGATCGCGGCGCGCGTCAGCGGCAGGACGAGGTCGCGGCTGCCGCCCGAGTGCGACGGGTCCACGATGACCGGCAGGTGGGAGAGGCGCTGCGCCACCGGCACCGCGGAGATGTCGAGGGTGTTGCGGGTCGCCCGCTCGAAGGTGCGGATGCCCCGCTCGCACAGCACGATGTCGAGGTTGCCGCGCTGCGCGACGTACTCGGCCGCCATCAGCCACTCCTCGATCGTCCCGTTCATGCCGCGCTTCAGCATGACGGGCTTGCCGGACTCGCCGGCGGCCTGCAGGAGGGCGAAGTTCTGCGCGTTGCGGGTGCCGATCTGGAGCATGTCGGCGTAGGAGGCGACGAGCTCGACGTCGGCGGCGTCCACGACCTCGGTGACGATCGGCATGCCGGTCTCCTCGCGGACGTCGGCGAGGATGCGAAGCCCCGCCTCCCCGAGGCCCTGGAAGGCGTACGGGGACGTCCGCGGCTTGAATGCGCCGCCGCGCAGCAGCGTCGCTCCGGCGGCCTGCGCCATCTGCGCCGCGCCGAGGGTCTGCTCGGGGGTCTCCACCGCGCACGGGCCCGCGATCAGCGTCATGCCGCCGGGGCCGATCGGGACCCCGCCGACCCGGACGACCGACCGCTCGGCGTGGTTCTCGCGGCTCACCAGCTTGTAGGGCACCGAGATGCGGACGACGTCGCTCACGCCGCGCATGGCGCGCAGGTTCAGCGAGCCGAACTGCTCGACGTCGCCCACCAGCCCGACGATGGTCCGCTCCACGCCGCGGCTGACGAAGGCGTCGCCTCCCGCCGTCTCGACCAGTGAGACGACGGCTCTGACATCCGCTTCGCTGGCCTCCGGGGCCATGACGACGACCATGGGTGTGCTGCCTCTCCTTCAGGCCCCGGGAGGCCGGCCGGTCCCGGAACGGCGAAAGCCCCGGGCCGGCCGGCCCGGGGCTTTCGCCTTCGTGGTCTGTCAGCGCAGCGTCTGGCAGACCAGCCGTCCGGGCTGGTCGGGCCAAAAGAAATACACGACGTTGCGCATGGGGAAAGCGTAGCCGATGTCCGGGGGCGCGGCCCGCACGCACCCCGGATATGGCCCAGCTCACTCCGGGTGGCAGGATGGCCGCGTCATGAGCGACCCCGAACAGCCCGCGCCGCAGCCGGGCGAACTGCCGCCCGGGCAGTACGTCCCCCGGGGCTGGCCCGTGCTGCACTACGGCCCCGTGCCGAAGTTCCGTCCCAAGGACTGGGACTTCCGCGTCTTCGGCGCCACCGAGTCGGGGGAGCAGCACCGCTGGGCCTGGGACGAGTTCGACGCGCTGCCGAAGGCCAGATCGGTCGCCGACTTCCACTGCGTCACCAAGTTCACGATCCCGGACAACGAGTGGGAGGGCGTCCCCGGCGCCCTGGTCACCGAGCTGGCGCCGCCCGCACCCGACGTCACCCACGTCATGGTCTGGGCCGAGTACGGCTACAGCGCCAACATCCGGATGAGCGACTTCCTCGCCGAGGGGACGATGTTCGCCACCCACCGCGACGGCGAGCGCCTCAGTCCCGACCACGGGTTCCCCGTCCGCATCGTCATCCCGCACCTGTACGCGTGGAAGAGCGTGAAGTGGGTCCGGGGCGTGGAGTACCTGGTGAAGGACCGCCGGGGCTTCTGGGAGGAGCGCGGCTACCACAACGTCGCCGACCCGTGGCGCGAGCAGCGCTACTCCTACCAGGAGGACGAGGGCGAGTCGCCCCCGCTGTGACCGGTCCGGGGGCGGGCCCGCCCCGGCGGGCCGAGCGTGTCCCATTCGAGACCTCGGTATATCGGCAACAGGCGCACCCGCGGCGATGATAGCCATTACCGTACGTTTCCATGGACCTACCGTCCGTCACAGATGCCGTGGTGTACGCCGCGGCGGCCGGGGTGAGCGGGGTCTGGGCGCCGCGCCGGTGGTGCCTCCTGCCGCGGCGGGGGGCCGCCGAGCCGGCGGAGGCGACGGCGTTCGCCGCCCTGCACCTGATCGCGCACGCCGCGCCCCCGCTGCGGGCCGGGCTCACCGGCGACGCGGCGCGCAGGGCGGCCCGGCTGCTGCGCTCGCTGCTCGGCGCCGAGGCGGTCGCGATCGTGGCGGTGCGCCCGCCGGACGATCCCGGCGGTCTCGACGAGCCGGCGGGCCCGGGCGGGCCGGGCGAGGCGCCCGCGCAGGGCGGCCCGGCGGGGCCGTGCGATCCGTCCGGGCCGGGCGCCGGCGCGCGGGACGCCCCGCGGCTGCTGGCCTGGGACGGCGCCGGCCGCGGCGCCCACGCCGACGGGGCCGTCGCGCACGCGCTGCCGGTCCTCGCCACCGGCAGGCCGCGGGTCATCGCGCCCGAGCCGCTCGCCTGCGGCGACCCGCACTGCGGCGTCCAGGTGGCGATGATCGCCCCGCTCACCGTCGAGGGCCGCGTCGAGGGCGCGCTGACCGCGTACTGGCCGAGCCCGTCCACCGCGCGCGTCCGCGCGGTCGGGGAGGCGGCCCGGCTCGTCACCGGCCAGCTCGAGCTGGCCGGGCTCGACACCGCCCGCGTCCTGCTCGCCGAGGCCGAGCTGCGGGCGCTGCGCGCGCAGATCTCCCCCCACTTCGTCTACAACTCGCTCACCACGATCGCCTCGTTCGTCCGCACCGATCCCGAGCGGGCCCGCGGCCTGCTGCTGGACTTCGCCGACTTCGCCCGCTACTCGTTCCGCAACCCGCGCGACTTCACCACCCTCGCCGACGAGCTGCGCTCGATCGACCGGTACCTGCTGTTGGAGCGCGCCAGATTCGGCGACCGGCTGCGGTGCCATGTCGAGATCGCGCCCGAGGTGCTGCCGGTCGCCGTGCCGTTCCTGGCGCTCCAGCCGCTCGTGGAGAACGCCGTCCGGCACGGCATGGCCGGCGGGCGCGAGGCGTTCCACATCTCGATCGTGGCCCGCGACTCGGGCGCCGAGGCCGCGATCAGCGTCGAGGACGACGGGATCGGCATGGATCCCGAACGGCTCGAAGAGATCCTGTCCGCGCCGCTCGGACGCCCCGGGCCCACCGGATGGGGGAGCGTGGCGACCCACGACCGGCCCGAGGGCGGCCCCGGCATCGGCCTAGCGAACGTCGACGCGCGCATGCGCCAGGTCTACGGCGAGGAGTACGGGCTCACCGTCGAGACAGCGCTCGGCGCCGGAACCAAGGTCAATCTGCGCGTTCCGAAGTACCGTCCCGGCGTCTTTCCCGGCTGAGGCGTGATCCCGCGACACGCCACTCACTTTGTGGAACCGATTGCGGACAGACGGTAATCGCGGCAAAGTCGCCCTCATGCTGCACGTCCTCGCCGTCGACGATGAACGCCCCGCCCTGGAGGAGCTGACCTACCTGCTCCGCAAGGACCCGCGGATCGGGCGGGTCAGCGGCGCGGGCGACGCCTCGTCCGCGCTGCGCGACCTGAGCCGGATGCTCGTCGACGGCGAGCACCTCGACGCCGTGTTCCTCGACATCCGCATGCCGGGGCTCGACGGCCTCGACTTCACCCGGCTGCTCACCGGTTTCGCCGCGCCGCCGCACGTGGTGTTCGTGACCGCGCACGACGACTGCGCCGTCACCGCCTACGAGCTCGGCGCCCTCGACTACCTGCTGAAGCCCGTCCGCCCCGAGCGGCTCGCCGAGTCCGTCCGCCGGGTGGCGGCGGCCGTCCGCCGGACGTGCCGGCCCGCCGGCGAGGCCGCCCCCGACCCCGACGACGAGATGATCCCCGTGGAGCTCGGCGGCCGGACGCGCCTGGTGTCGCGCCGCGCGGTGACCCACGTCGAGGCCCAGGGCGACTACGTGCGGCTGCACACCGCCGACGGCGGCTTCCTGGTCCGCATGCCGCTGTCGGCGCTCTCCAAGCGCTGGGAGGGGGCGGGCTTCATCCGGATCCACCGCAGCACCCTCGTCGCGGCCGCCCACATCACCGAACTGCGCTTCGACGGCGGCCGGGCGGCCGTCCAGATCGGCGACGAGCTGCTCCAGGTCAGCCGCCGCCACACCCGCGAGGTCCGCGACCTGTTCGTCCGCAAGTTCCACCAGGCCGACGACGGCGCCGAAGCCGGAAGCGCGGCGAGCACCGGGGAGGGCGGCGATGACCGATGAGCGCCGCGAAACCGCGGCCGGCGCGGCGGCCGTCCGCCCCCGCGCCCTCCCGGAGGGCACGGCGCCGGACACCTCCGGCACCGGAACCCCCACATCCGACCAGCCGGACCCCGATCCGCCCGATACCGCCCCGCCCACCACCCCGCCGCCCGCCGGTCCACCCACCCCCGACGTGCCCGCCACCGATCCGGCGCGCGCCGACCGGACCGTTTCCGGTTCGTCCATCGGGGGCGCGGAGACCCGTGCCCTCATCCGCGCCCAGCTGCGCACCGCGCTCGGCACCGGCGCGTTCGTCGTGATCGTGGTGACGGCGCTTCCGGCGCTGACGGCGCTGGTCCCGGCGGTCGCGCGGGCCCGGGTGCACGGCGTCCCGCTGCCCTGGCTCCTCCTCGCGTTCGGTGTCCAGCCGGTCTGGATCGCGGCGGCGTTCCGCCAGCTCGGCCGCGCCGAACGCGCCGAACGCGAGCTGCCGAGACCGGCGGGCCCGCGATGACCGCCGTGGCGGTCGCCGCGGCGCTCCTCGCGCTGCTGGTGACGACCGCCGCCGTCCGCACGGGCGACCGCCGCTCCGCCTGCACCGCCTCCGACCTCCTGAGCGCCTCACGGGGCATCAGCCCCTGGCGGAACGCCTCGGCGATCAGCGGCGAGTACCTGTCCGCCGCCGCGTTCCTCGGCACCGCCGGGCTGGTGCTCGCCTACGGCGCCGACATGCTGTGGCTGCCGGTCGCGGCGACCGCCGGGTACGTCCTGCTCCTGGCCTTCGTGACCGCGCCGCTGCGCAGGTCCGGCGCCTACACCGTCTCCGACTTCGCCGAATGGAGGCTCGGCTCCCCGGCCGTGCGGCGCATCGTCACCTGCTGCGTCTGCTTCATCTGCTGGTTCTACCTGCTGCCCCAGTTCCAGGGCGCGGGCGTGACCCTGCGCGTGATGACCGGCGCCCCCGTGTGGGCGGGATGGGCCGTCGTCGTCGCGGCCACGCTGCTGCTGGTCACCTCCGGCGGGATGTGCAGCATCACCGCCGCCCAGAGCCTCCAGTTCTGGGTGAAGACGGTCGCCTTCGCCGTACCTGCCGTGGCGCTGCTCCTCATGTGGAACATGGACGGCCGCCCCGACCCCGTCGGCGAGGGTCCCGCGCGGTTCGCGCACACCACACGGGTCCACGTGCGCACCGAGGTCGCGGTCGTCGCCCCCGCCGCCGTCATCGTCACCGCCCGGGGACGCGTGGACGGCGTACGCCGCGACGGCGCGGCGATGACGCTCACCGAGGGCCGGCACGCCATCGGCCGGTCCACCGAGATCGTCTTCCCGGCCGGCGCTCCGGTGCCCCATGCCGAGAGCCTGCCCGTCCAGGACGGCACCACCTGGGCCACCCCGTCCGGCCGCGGGCAGGAGCACGGCCTCTACCGCACCTACTCGGCGATCCTGGCCATCTTGCTGGGGACCATGGGCCTGCCCCACATCCTCATGCGCTTCTACACCAACCCGAGCGGAAGCGCCGCCCGCCGCACGGCGGCGCTGGTGCCGGTCCTCCTCGCGCTCTTCTACGCCTTCCCCGCCGTCTACGCGGCCATGGGCCGCATCTACGCGCCCGAAGTCCTGATGACCGGCGACACCGACGCGACCGTCCTGCTGCTGCCCCGAAGCATCCCCGGACCCGCGGGCACGCTGCTCACCGCGCTCATCACCCTCGGCGCGCTCTCGGCGTTCGTCTTCACCTCCTGCGGCCTCGTCATCGCGATCGCCGGGACGGTCACCCAGTGCGCCCGCCGCAGCGGCGCCGCGTCCTTCCGCACCGCCACCGTGCTCGCGCTCGCCGTCCCCCTCGCCCTGCTCCCCAGGATCGGCGCGCAGAGCGCCGCGACGCTCGTCACCCTGGCCTTCTGCGTGTCGGCGTGCTCCCTGTGCCCGCTACTGCTCCTCGCCATCTGGTGGCGCGGCCTGACCGCCGCCGGAGCCGCCGCCGGCCTGCTCGTCGGCACCGGCCTCGCCGTCGCGGCCGGCGTCCTCCACCTGTACGAGGCCCCCCTGACCGGCTGGTCCGCCGCCGCCGTCGCCGAACCCGCCGCGCTGATCGCCCCCGCCGCGTTCGGCGTCATGGTCGCGGTGTCGCTCCTGACCCGCCGCCGCGTCCCCCGCCACACCCACCGCGCTCTGGCGAGACTGCACCTCCCCGAGGACGTGTTCGGGCGTTGAGTCCCACCTTGCGCCTTTGGCGACGGCCCCGCATGGCGCGCCCCGGAGCCCCGAGCCGCTCGTCCCGCCCCACGGACCGCTCATCGAGCGACTACGCTCCGTATATCTCTGACTACGCACCGTTCATCGAGTGCCGCTTGTCCCACCGCCCACGGGGGGCGCCGCCCCTCTAATGTTCTCAGTGGCACCACACGCCACACCGCCCTCGGAGGAGCGGGCGGCCCCCCGGCCGCGAACCCCTCCCACAAGTGCAAACCCGGAGATCCGGCGCCACATGCCGGATCGTGAGTCGCAGGATCCCGTACCGGGGGGGTGGGATCCCGCGACCTGTGGCTCGGGCGTCGCTGGACAGTCGGGGGGTTGTCCAGCGGCGCTCGAGCTCATTGCTTTTTATCCTCCTTCGGGCCTGAAGGCCCTCCATCGTCTAAAAAGCGGGCGATCGCTGGCATCGCTCCGGCTCGCCTTGCGGCTCGCTGCGCGATCAGATTCTCGCTCCGCTCGAATCTGCCTTCGGACGCGATCGCAACCATTCAGGTTGTTGCGTGGTGCTGTGACGGCTGGGGGTCGTTGCAGTAGTGGGGTCCTGTTGGTGCGCCGGGCTCGCCTGGCGGCTCGCCGGGCGACGGAGTTCCCGTTTTGTCTTGCGGCGTGTTCACCTATCGGCGCTCGCAGAAGGGCCACTCGTCGCCAGTCACTGCACCCGGTGCCCCCTGAACTCGGTTCAGGGGGTGTCGCGTAGGCGTTTTAGGGTTTCTATGTCTTTTGCGTGGGGGGCAGGGGCTCGGCCCGGGGTTTCGATGATGAAGGGGACGCCTGTGGTGGCGGGGTGGTGGAACAGGTCGGCGAAGGGGGACTCGCCTATCTGGCCCGCGCCTATGTTCTCGTGGCGGTCCTTGGCGGAGGCGCAGGCGTCCTTGGAGTCGTTGGCGTGGACCAGTTTCAGGCGGCCCTCGCCCACGGCGGCCACCAGGGCGTCGAGGGTGTGCTTGGCGCCGCCCGGGGCGGTCAGGTCGTGGCCCGCTGCGAAGGCGTGGCAGGTGTCGAGGCAGACGCCGAGCTTCGGATGGTGGTCCAGGCGCTCGAAGAAGGGGCCGAGGTCCTGGACCTTGGCGCAGAGCATGTTGTTCTGGCCGGCCATGGGTTCCAGGAGGAGGTCGGGGCCGTCCTCGGGGATCTCGTCCAGGAGGGGGAGGACGTGCTCGCGGACCTGGGCCATGGCCTCGTCGTAGGTCCGGGTGACGGCGGAGCCGGTGTGGACGACGACGCCGCGGGCGCCGATGGCGCGGCCGCGGGTCAGGGAGTGGCGGACGGCCGCGAGCGACCTCTCCAGCGTCTCCGGGGTGGGGGAGCCGAGGTTGACCAGGTACGGGGCGTGGACGTAGACGGGGAGGCCCTCGTCCCGGAGCCTGGCGTCCTCGGCGGGCCTGCCTTCGGGCAGGGCCCACCCGCGCGGGTTGGAGACGAACACCTGGACGGCCTCGGCGCCGATCTCCGCGGCGTACTTCAGGCCGCCGGTGGCGAGGCCGCCGGCCACGGGGACGTGGGCCCCGACGGGGCTGATGGGTGGGCTCATGGCCCGTCCAGCCTAGTCGGTCAGGGCCCCCGGACGATCGTGATGGTGGAGCCGCGCGGGGCCTCGCCGCTGCTCGGGGCCTGGAAGCGGACGACGTTGCCGCCGAAGCCCGTCACGTTCACCCGGAAGCCGGAGTCCTCCAGGGCGCGCCTGGCCTCGCCCACCCGGCGGCCGGTCAGGTCCGGGACCGGGACGTTCTGGTTGCCGTCGCCGTCCTTGCAGCCGATCTGGAGGCCGCCCGTGTCGATGAGGCAGTCGCGCTTGTTGACGACGATGGTGACCTCGTCGCCGCGGGAGACGCCGGTGCCCTCGGACGGGTCCTGGCTGATCACCGTGTCGGGGTCCTTGCCCTGCACCTGCTTCTTCTCGACGGTGACCTTCAGGCCCATCGAGCGCAGCTGGTTGGCGGCGGCGTCGCCGTTCTGGCCGACGAGGCCGGGCATCGACATGCCGGCGGACACGACGACGGCGACCGGCTCGTCGGGGGTCTGCTTCTCGCCGGCGCCCGGGTCGGTGCTGATGACGTCGCCCTTGGCGACGGTCTGCGAGGGGGTGGTGCTCGTCCGGCCGACGGTGAAGCCCTTGTCCTCCAGGGTCTTCTTGGCGTCGGCGACGGACTTGCCCTCGACGTCGGGCACCTCGCGGGGCGTGATGCCCTTGGACGGCGTGAGGGTGACCGTCTGGCCCTTGGCGACGCGGGACCCCGCGGGCGGGTCGGACTTGGCGACGCCGCCCTTGTGGACGCGGTCGCTGTAGACCGCCTTGGCGGTGCGCACGTCCATGCCGTCGGACTCGAGCTGGTCGCGGGCGTCGGCGACCTTCATCCCGATGATGGAGGACGGGACGTGCTCGTACTGGCCGGACGTCTGGTACCAGACGGCCCAGCCGAGGATGACCGCCGCGAGCAGGCCGATGGCGACCAGGACGTAGCGGCCGGTCAGCGCCCCGAGGGCGCGGTCGGTCCTGGTGGGGCGCGCGGCGTGCTCGGGCGCCATGGTGTCGGCGTCCAGGAGGGCGGTGCGGCCGTGGGCCGGCGGGGCCTGGAGCACGCTCGTCGCGTTGCGGGACGACTCCTCGACGCGGCGGTCGAAGTCGCGCGGCAGGCCGCCGTACACCTCGGCGACCTCGGCCAGGTACTGGTTGGCGTCGTGCGGGCGGCGGGCCGGGTCGTGGCTCGTGGCGTCGGTGACCAGGGCGTCGACCCGCGCGGGCAGGCCGGGGACGACGCTCGACGGCGGCGGCACCGTCTCGTTGACGTGCTTGTAGGCGACGGCGAGGGGCGTGTCGCCCTGGTGCGGCAGCCGTCCGGTCATCAGCTCGAACAGCATGATCCCGGCGGCGTACACGTCGGAGCGGACGTCGGCGTTGCCGGACAGCACCTGCTCGGGCGCCAGGTAGCCGACCGTCCCGATGATCATGCCGGTCTTGGTCATCTTGCTGGCGGTCTCGGCCCGCGCGAGGCCGAAGTCGGCGACCTTGACCTGGCCGTCCTCGGTGATCAGCACGTTCTCGGGCTTGACGTCGCGGTGCACGAGGCCGGCCCGGTGCGCGGCGCCGAGCGCGGCCAGCACCGGCTGCATGATCTCCAGCGCGGCGCGCGGGCCGAGCCGGCCGAGCGAGTTCAGCGCGTCGCGCAGGGTGCGGCCGGCGACGTACTCCATCACCAGGTAGACGTGCTCGCCGTCGGTGCGCTGGTCGTAGACGGCGACGACGTTCGGGTGCGACAGGGCCGCCGCGGCCTTGGCCTCGCCGATGAAGCGGGCGACGAAGTCCTCGTCGGAGGCGAGTCCCGCGTGCATCACCTTGATCGCGATGATGCGGTCGAGCCTGAGGTCGCGCGCGAGGTAGACCGTGGCCATGCCGCCGCGGGCGATGCGGGACTCAATGCGGTAGCGCCCGTCGAGCACGCGCCCGACGAGTGGATCAGCAACCGTCGTGTCCATCGGTGCGAGTTTACGGCCCGATCCCCATGGATCTCATCACTCGCGAGTATGAGCATCGATGAGTCCGGGGTCCGACTCCCGAGGGGCGCCCGGTTCGGGGGTGACGGGCGGGACGCGGCGCCGGAGCGTCCGCGTGCTGCGGGAGACGGCCACACCGGTGAGGCACAGCAGCCCGCCGGCCAGGGTGACCAGGCCGGGGACCTCGTCCAGGAACAGCCACGACATCAGCACCACGAGGGCGGGCGCGGCGTAGGTGGTGGCGCCCATCTTCCCGGCGGACGTGCGGGCCAGCGCGTACCCCCAGGTCGTGAACGCGAGCGCGGTCGGGAAGACGCCCAGGTAGACCATGTTGAGGGTGGCGCCGGTGGGGGCGTCCGCGGCCTCCGAGACGAGCTGCCCGGAGAACGGCAGGCAGGCCACCGCGCCGATCGCGCAGGCGAACGTCGTGAACTGGAGCGACGACGCGTGCCTCAGCGCGGGCTTCTGGGCCACGACGCCCGCGGCGTAGGTGACCGCGGCCGCCAGGCAGAGCAGCACCCCGCCGACGGACGAGCGGCCCTCGCCGGACATCGACAGCCCCACGACGGCGGCGCCGGTGAACGAGACGGCCATGCCGAGCATCAGCCGCGACGACAGGCCCTCCTTCAGCAGCCAGCCGCCGAGGAGCGCGATGAGGATCGGCCCGATGTTGACGACGAGTGCGGCGGTGCCGGCGTCCACCAGCTGCTCGCCCCAGTTCAGGACGACCATGTAGCAGCCGAACCACAGCAGGCCCGAGGTGACGATGCCCGGCCAGGCGCCCTTGGGCGGCAGGCCCTCGCGGCGGGCGAGCCAGAGCGCGCCCAGCACCACCGTCCCGGACAGGAGGCGGCCGAGGGCCAGGGCGCCGGGGCTGTACTCGGCGCCCGCGCTGCGGATCGCGACGAAGGCCGAGGCCCAGAAGACCACCGTGACCGTTGCCGCCGCCACCGCGAGTTTGTCGACGCGCGCGCCGCTGTCCTGCTGCATGTCAGGCACCTTAGGTAGGGGACGTTTCCATCGACACCGAAGCGATCCGCGCGGCTGCGGCCGTGGTGGACGGGTCCAGTCTGCGATGCCCGACATTTCAGGTCCAGCGAATATTTCTACACGTGGATCTTTAGCATCGCTACGACGTCGCGAGACCCTCGAACGGGGAGGAGGCCTGGGCGTGGCGGCGCTTGGGGATGCGCCCGGCGAGCCGCGCGAGCCTGCCGCCCTCCACCGCGTGCCGCATCGCGGCGGCCATCCGCGCGGGGGACTGCGCGCGGGTGACGGCGGTCGCGAGGAGCACGGCGTCGCAGCCGAGCTCCATGGCCAGGGCCGCGTCCGACGCCGTGCCGAGCCCGGCGTCCAGGATCACCGGGACGCCGGCGCGCTCCACGATCAGCTCGATGTTGTGCGGGTTGCGGATCCCGAGCCCCGACCCGATCGGTGAGCCGAGCGGCATCACGGCCGCGCAGCCGAGCTGCTCCAGCCGGTGCGCCAGCACCGGGTCGTCATTGGTGTAGGGCAGGACGGTGAAGCCGTCGTCGACGAGCTGCTCGGCGGCCTCGACCAGCTCGATCGGGTCGGGCAGCAGCGTGCGCTCGTCGGCGATCACCTCCAGCTTGACCCAGTCGGTGCCGAGCGCCTCCCGGGCGAGCTTGGCCGTCAGGACGGCCTCGCCCGCGGTGAAGCAGCCGGCGGTGTTCGGCAGCACCCGGATGCCGCACTCGGCCAGCACGTCCAGCACCGAGCCGCGCGCGGACGGGTCCACCCTGCGCATCGCGACGGTGGTGAGCGCGGTCCCGGACGCGGTGAGCGCCTCGCGCAGCACCGCCATGCTGGGCGCCCCGCCCGTTCCCATGATCAGCCGCGAGTCCAGCTCCTCGCCCGCGATGACCAGCCTGTCGGTGCCCGGCCCCGCCGCCGTGCTCTCCGCGTCCCTGTTCCTCGTGTCCATCCTCATCCTCCCTGGACCGCGGTCAGCACTTCGACGCGGTCGGCGTCCTTCAGGGGCGTGGCCGCCCAGGCCGAGCGCCGGACGACCTCGTCGTTCAGCGCCGCCGCCACGCCCGTCGCGGCGGCCGTGACGGACGCGACGACCTCGGCCACGCTCGCGCCGTCGGGCAGCTCGCGCGGCTCACCGTTGACGATCACCTTCATGCGCTCACCTCGGGGGAGAAGCGGTCGGGGGCGAACGGCCCGGCGACCTCGGGGACGGGCCCGTCCAGCAGCATCGCGGACAGGATGTCGGCGCTCACCGGGGCGAGCAGGATGCCGTTGCGGAAGTGCCCGGTGCCGACGAGCAGCCCGGGCAGCGAGGTCCGGCCCATCACGGGCGCGTTGTCGGGGGAGCCGGGCCGCAGCCCGGCGGTGACCTCGGCGAACTCCAGCTCGGTGATGCCGGGCAGCAGCTCGCGGGCGTCGCGCAGCAGCTCCCACAGCCCGCCGGCGGTGACGCGCGTGTCGAAGCCCAGCTCCTCCTGTGTGGCGCCGAGGACGATCTCGCCGTCCGCGCGCGGAACCAGGTAGACCGAGGACCCGCGGACGAGGCCGCGGGTCGGGCGCCGCAGGAACGGCGTCCGGGTGCGCAGCCGGATCACCTGCCCCTTCACGGGGCGGACGGGTGGAACGGTCCCGGGGGGCAGGCCGCCGAGGTCGCCCGACCACGGTCCGGCGGCCAGCAGCACCCGGTCCGCGCGGATCACGGTGCCGTCGTCCAGGCCGACGCCGACGGCCGCGTCGCCCTCGACGACGACGCGCGCGGCCCGCCGCCGGACGAGGCGGACGCCCAGCCGCTCGCACGCGGCCAGCAGGGCGGGGGCGAGCCTGCGGGGGTCGATCGAGCCGTCGCGCGGGGCGAGCAGGCCGCCGCGGACGCCGGGCGCGAGCATCGGCTCCAGCCGCCTGCACTCGCGGCCGGTGAGCGCCTCCGCGGGGATGCCGAGGTGCTCCTGGAAGCGGCGCAGGTCCTCCAGGTACCGCAGGTCGTCGGAGTCGAACGCGACCTCGATGATCCCGTCGGTGCGGTAGCCGGTCTCCAGGCCGGTCAGCTCCTCCAGCTCGGCGACGAACGCGCCGTAGCGGTCGCGGGAGGCGAGGCCCAGCCGCAGCAGCGGCTCCTCGCCGTAGTTCAGCTCGCTGACGGGGGTCAGCATGCCCGCCGCGACGGAGGAGGCGCCCGACGCGGGCGCGGGGTCGACGAGGGTGACGGCGGCGCCGCCGGCGGCGGTGCGCCAGGCGGTGGCCAGGCCGACCACCCCGGCACCGATGATCGCTGTCTCCATGCGCGCTCCCTTCGCCGGCATGATCCGGATCAGGTCGTGGCGGTCGGCGGCCCGTTCAGCCGCCCTCTCAGCCCGGTCGAACCGGACTCCCGCGCTCTGTGCTGTTCTGTGCTGTTCTGCGCTGTGCTCTCGCCCCACCATACGACCTCGGCGAACGGGACGAACGGCTGGACACCTGTCCACCCGCCTGTCCGCCCGCGGATCGCGCCCCGTTAGTGTGGCCTTCCATGGAGAGGGTCATCGTCGTGGGTGGCGGGCTGGCCGGCGTGCGCGCCGTCGAGGCCCTGCGGAGCAAGGGGTACGAGGGCGCGCTGACCCTCCTGTCGGCGGAGCGGCACCGGCCCTACGACCGGCCGCCGCTGTCGAAGGCCGTCCTCGCGGGCGAGTCGGACGACACGACCGTCGACGCCGACTGGGAGGCGCTGCGCTGCGAGCTGCTGCTCGGCGAGCGCGCCACCGGACTCCGGCTCGACGAGCCCGGACGCGGCGGAACGGTGGCCTCGACGGCGGGCGTCCTCCCCTTCGACGGGCTGGTGGTCGCGACCGGCGCCGCCCCGGTCACCCTGCCGGGGGACGGGCGGCAGCACGTGCTGCGCACCATCGACGAGGCCCGCGACCTGCGCGCCCGGCTCACCCCGGGCGCCCGCATCGTGATCGTCGGCGCGGGCTGGATCGGCGCCGAGGTCGCCACCACCGCCGCCCGCAAGGGCTGCGCGGTCACGGTCGTGGAGGCGGCCGACACCCCGCTGGCCGGCGCGATCGGCCCGGAGGTCGGCGCGCTCACCGCCCCCTGGTACGCCGAGGCCGGGGTCGAGCTGCGCACCGGCGTCAAGGTCGCGGAGGTGCGGGGCGGCGGCCTGGACCTCGCCGGGGGCGGCCGGATCGACGCCGACGAGGTGGTCGTGGGCATCGGGGTCCGGCCCGTCCTGTCGTGGCTGGAGGGCTCGGGGCTGCTGCTGGAGCGCGGCGTCGTCACCGACGCCTCGTTCCGGGCCTGCACGGGCGACGAGCCCCCCGGCTCGCCGCGCCCGGACGTCGTCGCGGTCGGCGACTGCGCCGCCTGGTGGTCGCACCGGTACGGGCGGCGGCTCCTCGTCGAGCACTGGGACACCGCCCTGAACGCCCCCGAGACCGCCGCCGCGGCGCTCCTCGGCCAGGACGCCGCCGCCTACGACGCCGCCCCGTACTTCTGGTCGGAGCAGTTCGGGCGCATGGTCCAGTACGCGGGCGACCACTCGGCGTCCGAGCGGCTCGTGCGCCGGGGCGACCCGTCCGGCCGCAAGTGGGCGGTGGCGTGGCTGACCGGCGACCGGCTCGACGCGGTCCTGACCGTCGACCGGCCCCGCGACCTGGTGCAGGCGCGCCGGGTGATCGCGGCGGGGACGCCGGTGGATCCGGAGGCGATCGCCGATCCGGACGTGCCCGTCCGGCAGGCCGTTCGCGGATAGCGAGCGGCGGGGACCGGTAACGGCTGCGCGGCGGGTTTGATTCTTCCGAAGGCGTGGTAGCAAGGGGGCGTGACGCAGATGCACGCAACCGTTGACAGCGCACTGGACCCCCGCACCGACGCTCTGGCCGGCGAGTGGCTCACGCTCAAGGAGACCGCCGACAGGCTCGGGATCAAGCCCAACCGGATCAAGCAGCTCATCCACGAGCACCGCATCCTCGCGGTGCGGCGGGGCGGGGAGCCGATGGTGCCCGCGGCCTTCATCTCAGGCGGTCAGGTCATCAAGGGTCTGCCCGGCACGCTGACGCTCCTGTCGGACGCCGGCTTCGACGACGTCGAGACGATCCGGTGGCTGTTCACGGCCGACGACACCCTGCCGGGGACGCCGGTGGAGGCGCTCACCGAGAACCGGGGGACCGAGGTCCGCCGGAGGGCCCAGGCGCTCGCCTTCTAGGCCGCCTCCGGCGCCGGACGACGCACGTGACACGATCGCGGGGTCGCGCGCGGTGGACGACACGCGCGCGATCCCATGATCATCTGTGGAAAGGACGTTCCCCGGCCGTGTCCAGGCACCTCCCCACCGAGCGCGCCGTCGCGCTGCGCGCCCGTCTCAGCCGCTCCCGCCTCTACCTGTGCACGGACGCGCGGGAGCGCCAAGGGGACCTGCCCGACTTCCTCGACGCCGTGCTCGCGAACGGCGTCGACATCGTCCAGCTCCGCCAGAAGGGCCTGGAGGCCCGGCAGGAGACGGCCCACCTGGAGGTGTTCCGCGCGGCGTGCGAGCGGCACGGGGCGCTGCTGGCCGTCAACGACCGCGCCGACATCGCCCGCGCCGTCGGGGCGGACGTGCTGCACCTCGGCCAGGACGACCTGCCCGTGCCCGCCGCGCGCGAGATCGTCGGCGGCGACATGCTGATCGGCCGCTCCACGCACTCCGGGGAGCAGGCGTCGGCGGCGGCCGCCGAGCCCGGCGCCGACTACTTCTGCGCGGGGCCGGTGTGGCCGACGCCGACCAAGCCCGGCCGGCCCGCGCCGGGGCCCAAGCTGCTGGAGTACGTCGCGGCGCACCGCGTCGCGCGGCCGTGGTTCGCGATCGGCGGCATCGACCTCGGCAACCTCGACGAGGTCCTCGCCGCGGGCGCGGAGCGCGTCGTGGTGGTCCGGGCGCTCACCGAGGCAGGCGACCCGGGCGCCGCCGCGGCGGAGTTCGCGCGCCGGCTGGCCGCCCGCCCCCTCGGCACGGCCTGAACCGGACAGATGAGCGATCCGCGCGATTTGACGCGGATCACGGTGCGGGGCCCCGGTCCGATCACCGACAATGGGGATCATGAGCGTGGGACCCGACGACGACCGCCCGGTGGACCTGGACGACGACCTGGAGATCCTCCCGGACCAGACGTCCGACGACACCGACACCGGGTGGGGCGAGTGGCGCTCCGGCGACGACGACTCCCGCCTCCTGGAGGACCGCCCGCCGCACTGGTGACGGCGGGCCGGCCCGGCCGGGCCGGTCAGACCAGGACGCCGAGGAGGAACCCGGCGGCCACGACCGCGCCGAGCGCGACCATCATCCGCCACCGGTAGTGCGGGATCCGCGTCGGGCGCGGCTTCGGCGCCGGGGCCTGCCCCTCGCGCAGCGCCCGGACGATCTGCGACGCGGTCGGGCGCGCGGCCGGGTTTTTGTCCAGGCAGCGGGCCGCGAGCTCGCGCAGGGGGCCCTCCTCCATGTCGCCGAGGTCGGGCCTGCGCGAGGTCACGCGCCGCATGACGGCCGCGCTCGGCCCGGTTCCGAACGGCGGGCGCCCCGTGGCGGCGAACACCATCGCGGCGCCCCACGCGAACACGTCGGCGGGCGGCCCGACCGGCTCGTCCTCGATCTGCTCGGGCGCCATGTAGGCGGGCGTCCCCACCGGGCCGGTGGTCAGCGGGGTCGCGTCGGCGGTGCGGGCGATGCCGAAGTCGATGACCTTGGCGCCGTCCGGGCCGAGCAGCACGTTCCCGGGCTTGAAGTCGCGGTGCACGATCCCGGCGCGGTGGATCGCGGCCAGCGCGGCGGCGGTCCGCAGCGCGAGCTTGCGGAGCCGCGGCGGGCTGAGCGGGCCGCGGTCGGCGACGACGTCCTGGAGCGAGGGCCCCTCGACGAACTCGCTGACGATGTAGGGGCGGTCGCCGGTCATGTCGGCGTCCAGGACGCGGGCGGTGTGGCGCCCGGACACCCGCAGGGCCGCGTCCGCCTCCTTGACGAAGCGGCTGCGCGCCCGCTGCCCGGCCGCCACGCCGCCGCGCAGCAGCTTGACGGTGACCAGCTCGCCGTCGCCGTCCCGGCCGAGGTAGACGACGCCCTGGCCGCCCTCGCCGAGCCGTCCGAGCAGCGTGTAGTCGCCGAGGCCGCGCGGGTCGTCGGGCCCGAGCGGGGCGTCGGGCCGGTGGTCGCAGCCGTGCGCGGCGCGCGCGGCGCCGCGTCCGGGACCGGGGCGCCCCTTGGCGGGGCGGCCGGCGTGCCCGGCGTGGGCCTGCCCGGCGCGCGCGGTGCGGCCGGGGCGGCTGGAAGAGGAACGCGGGGGATGGGGGTCCGTCCTCCCGCGGGAGGTGTCGTGCGGCACTGGGGACTCCGACTCGGCGGGGGCGGACGAAGATCTCCCCATTTGTACCGCGTAACGGCGGAGCGGGGCAGGGGAACGGCGATCTTCGCCGTCAGCGGCACGTTCCGAGGGTCCCGCTCCGCGCGATCCGCCGGGACGAGTCGCCCACCATGATCTTGTAGCAGCCGGCGGCGACCCGCCACGCCTCCGCCTCCACGTTCCAGTAGGCGAGCGAGCGCGGCGACAGGGGGAACGTCACCTTCGCGCTCTTCCCGGGCGCGAGGGCGACCTTGGCGTACCCCTTGAGCTGCTTGGGCGGCTGCGGGACCTCCACCCCCGGGGACGGCATGCCGATGTAGAGCTGCGGCACGGCCACACCCGGGCGCCGCCCGGTGTTGGTGACGGTCACCTGCACGGCCTTGGAGGTCACGACGAGCCCGCTGTAGCCGAACGTGGTGTAGGACAAGCCGTGCCCGAACGGGAACCGGGGCGCGATCCCCTTCGCGTCGTAGTGCCGGTAGCCGACCATGACGCCCTCGGAGAACGTGGTGCTCTTGCCGAGGCCGGGATACTGCGCCGGGTTCCCGGACGCGGGCGCGTCGTTCTCGCCGACGGGGAACGTCACGGGAAGGCGTCCACCGGGGTCCACGTCACCGTACAGGACGCGCGCCAGGGCGTCTCCCGCCTCCTGGCCCGGATACCAGGCCTCGACGATGCCCCTCACCTGCCCGGCCCAGGGCGTGAGGACAGGTCCGCCGGTGTTCAGTACGACGATCGTGTTGGGGTTGGCCTTGGCGACCTCCGAGATCAGCCCGTCCTGGTCGCCCCTGAGCGGCTCGCCGCACCGCAGCGTCAGGCACGACTTGTCGAAGAACTCGCCCTGGCTGTCGGTCGCGAACACGATGGCGAGGTCCGCGCCGCGGGCCGTCTCGGCGGCGCCCCTGTGGTCGTCGCCGTCGTGGTAGGCGACCCTGGCGCCGGACCCGGCGCGGCGGGCGATGCCCTCCTGCGCGCTCACGGTCGCGAAGGGGACGACCTTCGCCGAGCCGAAGCCGCTCGGGCTCTCCCGGGCGGCCCGCCCGATCAGCGCGATCGACCTCGGGGCCGTGAGCGGCAGGACGCCGTCGTTCTTCAGCAGCGTGATCCCGCCCTCCTCGATGGTCCGGGCCGCGTTCCGGCTCGCCGTCCGGTCGATCCGGGTGAGGTCGTTGGGGTACGCCTGGCGGTCGAACAGCCCGAACCTGAACATCGTCCGCAGGATGTTGCGCACGTGCGCGTCGATCGTCGCCTGCGCGACCTTCTTCTGCGCGACGGCCGTCTTCAGCAGGAACGCGTTGTACCTCCTGCCCACCGGCAGTTCCATGTCGAGGCCGCCGTTGGCGGCGCCGGCGGTGTCCTGCGCGGCGGTGTGGTCGGACGGGACGAACCCCGTGAACCCCCACTCCGACCGCAGGATCCCGTTGAGCACGGCGCCGTCCTGGCACGCCCACCGGCCGTTCAGCCTGCCGAACCCGCACATCACCGTCGCGGCGCCCGCGTCCTTCACCGCGGCCTCGAACGGCGGCAGGTAGATCTCGCGGAGCGTGCGCGGGTCGACGTTCATGGTCAGCGACAGCCGGTCGGTCTCCTGCGTGTAGACGGCCATGTGCTTGACCGAGGTCATCACGCCCCGCGCCTGCGCGCCCTCGATCCACGGCACGGCGAGGGTCGCCGACAGGTAGGGGTCCTCGCCGAAGCCCTCGAACGTGCGGCCGTTGCGGGGGGTGCGCAGGACGTCCACCGTCGGGCCGAAGACCAGGTCGTTGCCCCGGTGCCTCGCCTCCCACGCGACCGTCCCGCCGTACAGCCGGGCCGCCCCCGGGTCGAAGGCCGCAGCGAGCGCGATCGGCGCGGGCAGCGCGGTCGCCCTGCCCTGCCGTACGCCGGCCGGGCCGTCGGCCATGAGCAGCGGCGGGACGCCGAGCCGGTCGATCCCGCCGCCGGTGTCGGCGTGCGCGTCCTCGGAGAACCCGCCGAGCGGCCCGCCGAACGGGTCGTCCGCCGCCAGCATCGCGATCTTCTCGTCGGCGGTCATCTCCGGCAGCAGCAGCGCCGCGCGCCGGTCGGGCGCCAGCGCGGCGTCGCACCACGGCCGCCGGGCGGGATCGCCGCAGCGCCCCGCCGCCGCCCGCGCCTCCCCGGTCGCCGGGGATCCGGCGAGGACCGCCGTGAGCGCCAGCGCGGAGGCGACCGCGAGCGCCGCGGGCAGCCCGCGTCCCGGCCTCATCCGCCCGCCCCGTCCCGGCCCTGCCCCTCGTCCCGGCCCGGCCCCTCGTCGCGGGCGTGGTCCTCGTTCTGGACCCGCAGGGAGTTCAGCGCGAAGGCAACCATGTGGTAATGGCCGATCAGCATCACCAGCTCGATCAGCTCGCGCTCCCCGAAGCGCGTGGACAGCTCCGTCCACGTCGCGTCGCTGATCGTGCCGCGCCCGTGCAGCTCGTCCGCCGCGGCGAGCACCATGCGGTCCTCGCGGCTCCAGCCGTGCCCGCCCGGATCCCGCCGGAGCGCGGCGATCTCGTCCTCGGTGAGCCCCGCGTCCAGCGCGACCCGCCGGTGGTGGTCCCACTCGTAGGCGCAGGACCGCAGGTGCGCCGTCCGCAGGATCGCCAGCTCGCGGTCGCGGGCGCCCAGCGTCCCGTTCATCAGCAGCATCGAGCCGAACCCGATCCACGACCGGAACAGCTCCGGGTGCCGGGCGAGCGTGGTGATGACGTTCAGCGGACCGATCGTCTCGGTCACGGCCCTGACCGTGTCGTCCCACTCCTCCTCGGGGAGCGGGTCGACGCGCGGGACGCGGTCTCCTGGGGTGTCGGCGCACATGGCGACATTTCTGCCACCAATCAGTGGGAAAGTTCTAGTGCGCCGGGGAAACTTGGCCGGATCGTGTCATCGGGACCGCCGGTGGCGGAGGGCGCCCAGGTGACGGGGCGGTTCAGGTGCTGCGCGCGGTGGCCGCCACCGCGAGCTCCGCCAGCGCCTCCCGGGCCCCCTCGGTGATCGGGGCCGCCGCCAGGGCCCGCTCCGCCTCGCCCAGGTAGCGCTTGATCATGTCCTCGCACGCGGCGAGGCCGCCGGTCTCCTCGATGATCGCGCGCAGCTCGTCGACGCCGGGGCGGTCCAGCGCCGGGTCGCCGAGGCGCCGCTCGAGCGCCGCGGACTGGGCGGCGGACGCGCGCTCCAGGGTGAGCGCGACCAGGACGGTCCGCTTGCCCTCGCGCAGGTCGTCCCCGGCGGGCTTGCCGGTCTGGGCCGGGTCGCCGAACACGCCGAGCACGTCGTCGCGGAGCTGGAAGGCGATGCCGAGCGGCAGGCCGTAGCCGGTGAGCGCGGCCGCCACGTCCGGCCGGGCGCCGGCCAGCGCCGCGCCGAGGTGCAGCGGGCGCTCGATCGTGTACTTGGCGCTCTTGTACTCCACCACGCGCAGTGCCGTCTCGACGTTCGCCTGGCGGCGCGTCCCCTCCAGCATGTCGAGGTACTGGCCGCACATGACCTCGGTGCGCATCAGGTCGTAGACCGCCCGGCCGCGCAGCCTGCTCGCGCCGTCCAGCCCCGAGGTCTCGAACATCTCGCTCGACCAGGCCAGGCACAGGTCGCCGAGCAGGATCGCGGCGCCGCCGCCGAAGGACTCGGCGTCGCCGGGCCACCCGTGCGCGCGGTGCAGGGCCTCGAACCGCCGGTGCGCGGACGGCTGGCCGCGCCGGGTGTCGCTGGAGTCCATCACGTCGTCGTGGACCAGGGCGCTCGCCTGGAGCAGCTCCAGGGACGCGGCGGCGGCCACGATGCCGGGGCCGTCCTCGCCGCCCGCCGCGCGCCACCCCCAGTAGCAGAAGGCGGGACGGAGCCGCTTCCCGCCGCCGAGAAGGGCGTCCAGGGCCGACAGCAGCGGCTCGAGGTCGTCGCTGATGGCGTGCAGGGCGGGGCGCCGGCGGTCGACGAAGGCCAGCAGCGCCTCGTCGACCTCCTTGCGGATCTGGGCGGTCGACATGCCGTGATCGTATCCAGCTGGGCGCTTTTACACCCTCAGGCGAGAACGTGACATGTCACTGCATCTCAAGAAATGTAGACATAAGGCCCGTCCGGTGTGGCGAGCATCACGCGGATCGGCGGGCCGGGGCGCCGCCGCCTGGACCCGTCCCGCCGGAGGGCGCTTCTGTAGGCTTGAGAAATGCGACGCGTACGCCCCGACCGGCCCCCCACCGTCCGAGAACTGCTCGCCTCCGGCGAGCGCTCGTTCTCGTTCGAGTTCTTCCCGCCCAAGACCGACAAGGGCGCGCGGAACCTGTGGCGCGCGATCCGCGAGCTGGAGTCGCTGCACCCGACGTTCGTGTCGGTGACCTACGGCGCGGGCGGCGGCACCCGCGACACCACCGTCGACATCGTCGAGCGCATCGCCACCGACACCACCCTCACCCCGGTCGCGCACTTCACCGCCGTGAACCACTCGCAGGCGGAGCTGCGCAACCTGGTCGGCCGGTTCGCCGCCGCCGGCGTCCGCAACGTCCTCGCGCTGCGCGGCGACCCGCCCGGCGACCCGATGGGGGACTGGGTCAAGCACCCGGAAGGCGTCGAGTACGCCGCCGACCTCGTCCGGATGATCCGCTCCTACGGCGACTTCAGCGTCGGCGTCGCCGCGTTCCCCTACAAGCACCCGCGCTCGCCCGACATCGAGAGCGACACCCGCCACTTCGTGGACAAGTGCCGGGCCGGCGCCGACTACGCGATCACCCAGATGTTCTTCCGCGCCGAGGACTACTTCCGGCTGCGCGACCGCGTCGACGCCGCCGGCGGCGACGTGCCGATCCTGCCGGGCATCATGCCGGTCACCCAGCTCAGCACGATCGAGCGGTCCGAGCAGCTGTCGGGCGCGCCGTTCCCGCCCGAGGTGCGGGCCCGGTTCGAGGCCGTCGCGGGCGACCCGGAGGCCGTCCGCCGGCTCGGCATCGAGCACGCCGCCGAGCTGTGCGGCGAGCTGCTCGACCAGGGCGCGCCGGGGATCCACTTCATCACGTTCAACAAGTCGACGGCGACGCGCGAGGTCTACTCGCTGCTGGACGGCGCCGGGTACGGCGCGAGGGGCAGCGTCCCGCCCATCACCGCGTAGCGGGGCCCGCCGCCCGGGAACTCGAAGTCGGTCAGCAGGTCGACCATGCCGACCGAGCGGTAGAGGTTGCGCGCCGGGGTGTCGGGCCGCCTGTCGAGCGTCGACAGCACGACCGTGCGCTCCGGCCGCCCCCCGCACAGGGCGTTGAGGAGCGCGCGGCCGAGGCCCCTGCCCTGCGCCTGCGGGTGGACGTGCAGCTCGGCGACCTCGAAGGCGTCCTCCAGCCACGACTCGGCGTGCTCGGGCCCCTCCCGGTCGGAGAGCGCCTGGTGGACGACGTCGTGCCACCACTGGCCGCGTGCTCCGTGGAACCCGTAGGCGAAGCCCTGGACGGGCGCCGGCATGACGGGCAGCGCGCCCCGCCGCTCGGCCACGAACGCCCGGAACCCCGGATACGAGGCGTGCCGCTCCATGATGGTGTGCCGGCCCGGGAGCTGCTCGTTCGGCGGCTCCATCGCTGCCGCGTACACGTCCAGCATGGGGCTCAGCCTGCGTAGGAAGGCGCGTTCGTCGATCTCGCGCAGCTTCGGGTCCCTCACCCGACAGAGACTAGACCCGCGTGACCGTCCGCTGGGTGGCGGAGAGCCGATCGTAGAGGTCCCAGAGGATCCGGTCGGCGGCCTTCCGCAGCGTCCCGCGGTTGGCGTCGAGCTGCCCGCCCCATTCCCGCGCCTCCGGGCCGAGCCACGCGTCCGTCCCGCCGAGCGTCCGCACGGGCGCGTCCAGAGCCCGCCGGAGCCGGTCGATGCTGCCGTAGGCGTCCGCGTACGCCTGGTAGAGCTGCTGGTACTCCGGATTCGGCTGCTCGGCCGGGGAGAGCCGGGCCGCCGCGGCGCCGCTGATCGGCGGGGGCAGGCTGCCGGGAGGCGGTGGAGCGGCCATGGCGACCTCTCAGGCGGTGTCGGCTTTTCAGGCGGTGTCGGCTTTTCAGGCGGTGGCGGTGGACGGGTGCAGGTCGAGCTTGGCGATCGCCTCGCGGGTGCGGGCGCTCATGTCCGCGCCGAGGAGCACCTGGACGGCGACGGGGCGGACCCCGGCGCCGTCGGCCTCGGCCAGGAAGGCGCGCAGCCACCTCACGTCCATCGGCAGGTGGTGGCTGGACGTGCCGATGGACTGCTGCACGGCCATCAGCCTCGCCCTGTCCCCCTGAGCGGCCTTCAGCAGTTCGGCGGCGGACGCCGGGCCGAGCCGCTCGTACAGCTTCTCGGTGTAGTCGGGGTCGCCCGCGTTGGCGATCAGATGCCTCCACACCGAGTCCGGGACGGGGCGGCCGTCCTGGAGCGACGCCTTCACGGCAAGTGCGTCGGTCCTCGCGGCGCGGGCCGCGGCGGGCCGATCGGGAAAGTCGCCGAGACCGCCGGCGCCGTGCGGGGTCGGCTCGGGCACCGCCTTCGCGGGCGCGGTCCGGTGCGGCGGCGCCTTCACCGGGCGCGGCGTCCCCACCGGGCCGCCGCCGGTCCCGCGCGGCGACGGAGCCGGGGCGGGCGCCGGCGGCACGTCGACGCCGCCGCCGGGGGAGGGATGGGTCACCGCGAAGTTGTACCGGCGTGTCAGCATCCCGAGCTGCTCGGCGGCCCACCGCGCCACCTCGTCGGCCTGCCGGTACCCGGCCGCGGAGACGCCGGGCGGCGGGCGATGGCCGTTCAACCAGCCCTGGATCGCGTTCTGCGCGTCCTGGAGCTGCCTGATCACCTGGTTGAGCGCGGGCGGGTCGATCCCCCGGAACTCAGGGTCGCGCGCCGCCGGACCCGTCCGCATCTGCGCCGCCATCACCCCTCCGGAGGCCGCCCTTCGCCGCTTCCCGACTCCCCAGAATCACACCCGTGTCACTGGCTGTCGAGTGCCCTGCGCACCGATTCGGCATCGCGCGCCACGACGGCGGTCTCGCCCGCCACGACGATCGGACGCTGGATCAGCACCGGGTTCGCCACCATGACCTCGATCCAGCGGGCCCGGTCGTGCTCGAGGTCCTTGAGCCCGAGCTCCTTGGCGACCGGCTCGTTCAGCCTGGCCACGTCCCACGGCTCGGCGCCGATCCGGGCGAGGACCTCGTCCAGCTCCCGTGCCGTGGGCGGGCGGTCCAGGTACCGGCGCTCGGTGTACTCCACACCGGCCTCGTCCAGCGCGGCCTTGGCGGCGCGGCTCTTCGAGCAGCGCGGGTTGTGCCACAGTTCCATCACTCCGCCTCTCCCCATCTCCACCCTCTGGGCCACTGGGCCACTGGTTCACTCGACCTCCGCGGGGGTGCCCCCGGTGATCCTCAGCAGTTCGCCGTACGACGTGGGGAAGACGGTGTGCGGGTGCCCGCCCGCCGCCCACACCTCGTCGTACCTGTCGAGCCAGACGTCCACCAGCGTGCGGACCGGCGACGGATGGCCGATCGGCGCGACGCCCCCGATCGGCTGGCCGGTCGCCTCCCGGACGAACTCCGGCGTCGCCCGCCGCACCTTCGCCGCGCCCACGAGCGCCGCGACCTTCACCGTGTCGACGCGGTGCGCGCCGCTGGTCAGCACCAGCAGCGGCGACCCGTCGGCGTCGAACACCAGGCTGTTGGCGATCGCGCCGACCTCGCAGCCCAGCTGCTCCGCGGCGGCCTGCGCCGTCCGCGCGGAGTCGGGAAGCTCGACGACGGCCCCCGCCGCGCCCAGATCGAGCAGAGCCTTCGCGACGATTTCGGCGTTCGGATGCATGGGTAGAACTTTAAGGTCAGTGCATGCGAGGGAGACCGATCGACGTGCGGAAGAGCGCGGTTCTACTCATCGCGGCCGTCGCCCTGACGGGCTGCAACGACACCGACGCGGCGGCCCCCGCCCCGTCGAAGGTGGCGCCGGAGGCGTCGCCGTCCAAGGCGCCGGCGACACCCAAGCCCAGCCCGGCGCACCGCAAGCTGAAACCGGGCGCCAAGGGGCCCGACGTCGAGGCGCTCCAGCGCCGCCTCAAGGAACTGCACTACGACCCGGGCAAGGCGGACGGGAAGTACGGGCCGTCCACGGAGACGGCGGTGTGGGCCTTCCAGGCGGTGAACCGGCTCAAGCAGAAGAGCACCCTGACAACGTCGTTCTGGAAGGCCCTGGACGCTCCCAAGGAGCCCGTCCCGGTGGCCAAGAAGCGCGAGAAGAACCGCGTCGACGTGGACCTGAAGCGGCAGTACCTCGTCCTCTACAAGAACGGCGGCCCGCGGCTCATCACGCACGTCTCGTCGGGGTCGGGGGAGTACTACTGCGCCAAGGACCGGGGCGCCACCGTCGCGCGCTGCCGCTACGCCACCACCGGCACGGGCGACTTCCGGACGGGGCGCCGCGCCTCCGGCTGGGAGACCTCGCCGCTGGGGCAGCTCTACAACCCCATCTACTTCAACGGCGGCATCGCCTTCCACGGCGCTCTGGACGTGCCGAGGTATCCGGCGTCGCACGGCTGCGTCCGCATGCCGATGCACATCGCCGAGTACTTCCCGGGCCTGGTCGGGACGGGCGTCCCCGTGCACGTCAGGCGGCCTCGCTAGCCGCCGGCCGGGCTCGCCGCCGTGCCGCCGTCAACCCCTCTGACCTGGGGGATACGCCACGTGTTCGAACACGTTGACGAATCGCCGTCAGGGCGGTTTACTGTGAAGCGCGTCGAACTTATGTTCGATGTGGTGCGGGACTCGCGGCCCGCGCCAGGGCGACGTCCCCGCCGATCGCGGTGTTTCGGCGGGACGGACGGCCGGGCGGAGTGAGGGGAAGCTCTCCGCCCGGCCGGCCCGAGCCCCGGAAGGAGGCAGTCATGTCCGGAACGATGACCGCACGCGGGATCCACTCCGCAGCCCAGTCCGTCCCGTCCCCGAGTCCTCGCCCACGCCACCGCCCGATGCCCGCGCCGCGCCCGGCGCACACGGCCGTCGGGCAGCTGCACGCCGCCCGCATGGGCCTCGCCGAGGCGGCCGAGGCCACCTCGCCCGCCGTCCGCTACGTGTGCGCCCACCTGGCGGCGCTGCGCGCCGCCGCCGCCGTCCTGGCGTCCCGGGAGCCCCTGGAGACCCACCGCCGGGGCCGCCCGCGCAGCGTCTGGGTGCTGCTGCCCGAGGCCGAGCCCGCCCTGCGCGAATGGGCCGCCTTCTTCGCCGCCGGCGCCGACAAGCGCGCCGCCGCCGAGGCGGGCCTCCCGCGCGCCGTGACCCCGCGCGAGGCGGAGGAGCTCCTCCACGACGCCGAGGTCTTCGTCACCCTCGTCGAGGACACCCTCGGCATCGACGGGCAGCCCACGCTGCCCGTGCCCGAGGCCGGCTGAGCCATCACCGAGGCCGTCCCATTCCCTCCCCGGGCCGGCCTCCCGCCGGAGGACGGGACGCCGCCCCGCCACGGGCGGCGGCGTCCGTCCTCCGGCGGCGTCTCCCTGGACCGATCGCGCCGGCGGGGCCGCACCCCCCGAGCCGGCCCCGCCGGCGCGATCCCACCCTGGCTCCCGGCGCGGGGGAGGGCGGTTGGTAGACATGCCGGATGGCAGACCTACCGGCGCCCACCGGCCCGCGGCCGACCGCCCCGCCGCCCCTGGACGGCATGCGCGTCATCGAGCTGTCCAGCTTCGTCGCGACCCCCCTCGGCGGGATGACCCTGGCGCAGCTCGGCGCGGACGTCATCCGCGTCGACCAGATCGGCGGCGGGCCCGACATCGACCGGTGGCCGCTCGCGCCGTCCGGGCGGAGCCTCTACTGGGCCGGGCTGAACAAGGGCAAGCGCTCGGTCGCCGTCGACCTGCGCTCGCCCGAGGGGCGCGATCTCGTCGCCGGGCTCGTCGCGGGCGCGGGCGTCGTCCTCACCAACGCGCCGCCGCGGCCGGGGCTGGGCTACGAGGAGCTGAAGGCCGCGCGCCCCGACCTGATCCACGTCCGGCTCCAGGGGACGCGGGACGGCGGCAACGCCGTCGACTACACGGTGAACGCCGCCATGGGGTTCCCGTCGATCACGGGGCCGGCGGGCCTGGAGGCTCCCGTCAACCACGTGCTGCCCGCCTGGGACGTCGCGTGCGGCCTCTACATGGCCGTGGGGCTGCTCGCGGCGGAGCGGCACCGGCTGCGCACCGGCGAGGGCACCCGGATCCAGGTCGCGCTGCAGGACGTCGCCCTGGCCACCGCGGGGAACCTCGGGTACCTCGCCGAGGCCCAGCTCGGCGATTCCAGGGCACGCCTGGGGAACCACCTCTTCGGCGACTTCGGACGCGACTTCGCCTCGGCGGACGGACGGGTCATGGTCGCGATCCTCACCGCCAGGCACTGGCGCGACCTCGTGGACGCGACCGGCCTCGGCGAGGTGGTCGCGGCCCTCGAACGCGCCCTCGGCGCCGACTTCAGCCGCGCCGCCGACCGCTACGGCCACCGCGAGGCGCTCGGGGGCGTGCTCGCGTCGTGGTTCGCGTCCCGCACCTGCGAGCAGGTCGCGTCCGGGCTGAAGGGGACGTCCGTCCTGTGGTCCCGCTACCGCGACTTCGCCGAGGTGGCCGCCGGGCTGCGCGACGAGCCGCTCATGGCGCCGCTCGACCAGCCGGGCGTCGGCCCGCACCTGGCCCCGGGCTCACCGGTGCGGCTCGGCGACGCCTCCCCGCCCCCGGTCCCCGCCCCGGCCCTCGGCGAGCACACCGGCGAGGTGCTCCGGGACGTCCTGGCCCTGCCCCCCGAGCGCGTCGAGGCCCTGCGCGCCAGCGGGACGATCATGGGTTTGTGATCGGCGCGGCCGTGGAAATCCTTCTGGCAGGCATTCCGAAATGTGGGTTTCGTCTGGCCTGCAGGTGAAGGTCCGGCCAGCGTGCCCCGCCGCGTCCGTACGACGAAGGGATCCGCCGGATGGCCCTCGACGCCGCCCCGGAGCAGTCCGCGCCCGACCACATCCCGCACCCGCTGGACAGCGACGCCGACGGCGTCAACCGGCCGGGGCTGCACAAGAACGCGCGTTACCACGAGATCCGCGAGACCGGCACCGGCGTCGCCGAGGTGCGGCGCCACGATGGGACCACCGCCAAGCTCGTCACGCGCTACCACGACGTCGAGCAGGTGCTGCGCAACCAGGAGGCGTTCTCGCGGGAGGCCGCCCTCGACGCCGACGCCGTCGACCTCGAGGGGACGATGCTCGGCCTGGACCTGGACGGGCACGCGGCCGTCCGCGGCGCCGTCAGGGACTGGTTCTCGCCGCAGGCCACCGAGAGGCTGCGGCACAAGGCGCGGGAGCGGGCCGCCGCGCAGCTGGCGGAGATGCTCGCCGGCGAGGAGCCCGCCGACCTCGTCACCGCCTTCGCGCTGCCGTTCTCGCTCGACCTGATCTGCGACATGATGGGGCTGCCGCGGGAGGACCGGCTGCGCTTCCACGCGTGGGGCGACGCCTTCCTCGGCACCAGCGCGCAGACCCGCGTCGACGCGGCCGACGCGCAGATGGCGATGGTCGGCTACCTGAGCGGCCTGGTGGAGGAGCGGCGGCGCGACCCGTCCGAGGACCTGCTCTCCCAGGTCGCCTCCGGTGCCGCGCACCTGCCGTTCGACCGGCAGGTCAAGCTGCCGCTGACGCTGGTGCTCGGCGGCTGGGAGACGGTGGCGAGCAGCATCGGCACGCAGATCCACGTCCTGCTCACCCACCCCTACGAGGGCCACGAGACCGCCTACGCCTACCTCACCGCCCACCCCGAGGCGGTCCCCGGCGCCGTCACCGAGCTGGAGCGCCTGTTCTCCACGACCGCGGCGGACGACCTGCCGCGCAGGGTCACCCGCGAGGTGACGCTGCCGAGCGGAGAGCGGCTCCGGCCCGGGGACCTCGTCATCCCCTCCCACGACGCCGCCAACTGCGACCCGCGCGTGTTCACCGACCCGCACCGCATGGACTTCGGGCGCGCGCCGAACCGGCATCTGTCCTTCGGCTACGGGCCGCACCACTGCATCGGGCGGCATCTCGGGCACATGGAGGTGGTGACGGCCGTCGAACTGCTGACCCGCGAGCTGCCGTCCCTGCGCCTGGCGGCGCCCTCGGACGAGATCACCCGCAAGCCGGGCCACGTCATCAACGGCCCCTCCGCCCTCCCCGTCGCCTGGAGCGCCCCCGCGGACTGACGAGGCCCCCGCGCGCTGACAGAGCGGCTGCGGAGCGGTGAGGCGGCCGCTGCGCCCCGTCCGCCTGCCGGGGACCGGACCCGGTCTCCGGCAAGGGCGGACGGGGGATGGTTCGTCCCGGTATGAGATTGTTAGGGAGGCGAACCAAGGGAGGGCACGGTGGCGGGGCGGGACGGGCGCGGGCTGGTCCCCCTGCTGGCCTATCTCGGCGTGATGGCGTACTCGCTGTCGATGGCCGTGGTGACGCCCGCGCTGCCGCAGATCCAGGCGGGCCTGCACACGACTCCGGCGGGCGCGGCGTGGGCGCTCACGGCGATGACGCTGTCCGCCGCCGTCGCCACCCCGGTCGTCGGGCGGCTCGGCGACCTCTACGGGCCGCGCCGCGTGCTCCTCGCCGTGCTCGCCGTCGCGACCGCCGGGACGGTCGTCGCGGCCCTGGCCGCGACGGTGCCGGTCATGCTGGCCGGACGGGTCCTCGGCGGCGTCGGCGGCGGCGTCTTCCCGCTCGCGTACACGATCATCCGGGACGTCCTGCCGCCCGGGCGCCGGGCCCCGGCCGTCGGCCTGATGTCGTCGATGCTGGGCCTCGGCGGCGCCGTGTCGTGGTGCCTGGCCGGGCCGGTCATCGACTTTCTCGGCTGGCGGTGGCTGCTGTGGGTGCCGGTCATCGGCCTGGCGCCCGGCCTCGTCCTCGCCTGGCGGTTCGTGCCGCATAGTGGCCGCGCCCCGGCCTCCCGTGCGGCGGCCGCGCGCGTGGACTGGTGGGGCGCCGCCCTGTTCGCCGCCTGGCTGGTGGCCGCGCTCACCGCCCTCACCGAGGGGATGGAGTGGGGCTGGACGTCCCCCGGCGTCCTCGGCCTGCTGGCGCTCGCGCTCGCCGCGGCCGCCGCCTGGGTGCGGGTCGAGGGCCGCGTGCCCGAGCCCCTGATCGACCTTCGCCTCATGCGGGTGCGCGGCGTGTGGACGGCGAACGCCGCCTCGCTCCTGTCCGGCTACGCGCTGATGGCGGGCGGGCTGCTGTTCCCGCTGCTCGTCCAGCTCCCCGAGGACACCGGGTACGGGTTCGGCGGGACGGCCACGCAGGCGGCGCTGCTCCAGCTCCCCGCCAGCGTCGGCATGACCGTGGCGGGCATGACGGCGGGCCTGCTCGACCGGCGCGTCGGCTCGCGCGCGGTGCTGCTCGGCGGCGCGTCGCTGACCGGCCTCGGCTACGCGTTCGTGGCGGTCGAGCACGGCGCCATGTGGCACCTCTACGTCGGGGGCCTGGCGCGGGGCATCGGCCTCGGCTTCGCCTACGCCGCCGTGGCGACCCTGGTGGTCGCGGCCGTGCCGGCGGGGGAGACCGGTGTGGCCACCGGCATCAACACGCTGCTCCGCACGGTCGGCGCGTCCCTCGGGACGCAGGTCAGCGCGGTCATCGTCGTGATGGTCCCCGGCGAGGGCGGGTTCTCCGCCGGGTTCGCGGTGAGCGCTGCCGTCGTGGCGGCCGTCCTCCCGCTGGCCCTGCTCGTCCCGCGCCCCGGACGGCGCCGCGGCGGAGCGGGGCCCGGACGCGGGACGGGGTCCGGCGCGGTGCCGGACCCCGTCACGGTCGTGCGGTGAAGCGGGTGGAGCGGTTCCAAGCGGTGGAGCAGGCGGGTCGGATCAGAACGACTCGACGGCGCGGCGCGCCTCCGGGTCGAGGACGCCCCAGCCGATCAGCTCCTCGGTGAGCTCGGTCGGTGACTTGTCATAGATGACCGCGAGTGAACGCAGGTCCTCCTGACGGATGGACAGGACCTTTCCGTTGTAGTCGCCCCGCTGGCTCTGGATCGTCGCGGCGTAGCGGGCGAGAGGACCGGCCTTGTCTTTCGGAAGCTGCTGCAACCGCTCTAGATCGATCACGAGCTTGGGTGTAGGCCCGAGCGGGCTCGGCGCGGCTCCGCCGGGCAGCAACTCGGAAACCGGCACGCCGTAGAAATCGGCGAGCTCGGCCAGCTTCTGAACGGTGACGGCGCGGTCGCCCCGCTCGTACGAACCCACGACGACGGCCTTCCAGCGGCCGCGTGACTTCTCCTCCACGCCGTGCAGGGACAGGCCCTGCTGGGTGCGGATGGCGCGCAGGCGCGCGCCGAGAGCCTTTGCATATTCAGACGGCATTCTGCGGCCCCCAGGCTCACTCTCGTCGTCGTCGGACCCCGGCTCGTCACCGGGGGGAGACAGATTCGCGAAGCCAGGGGGCCCCAAGAGTCTGTCTCCAGGGATGGTTACGGACAGTGACGGTAAAACGGGTACGGCCCCAGGTCAAGCTGATTGGAAAAAAGCGGTCGAATCCGCAGGACTCGATCCGGCCGGTCCGGATCGCCCACGCCCCGTGCACGCGGGGTCGCGGCGGGCTTGCCGGGCGCCCGGGCCCTCCTCTGGTAATGCCCCGAATGTGACCCCTCTCACCTGCGAAGACGCACACCGGGCCGGCGTGCGGGGCAAGCGTGACCGGCTGCTAACGTGTGGGGGACACAACGTCCTTTAAGGCCCGTCCCGTGAGGCGGGGAAGGAGGTTCCGCGGTGAATGCTGCCTCCAGGCAGGAGCAGCGCGTGGCGGACGGTGACCCCCGGCCCAAGGCCGTTCTGGAGGGTCCCGACATCCGGCGCGCACTGACCCGCATCGCACACGAGATCCTCGAGCGGACCAAGGGCGGCCACGACGTCCTGCTGCTCGGCATCCAGACCCGCGGCGTCACGCTGGCCGAGCGGCTCGCCGGGGCGCTGCGCGAGGTCGAGGGCCGCCCGGTGCCCTGGGGCTCGCTCGACGTGACCATGTACCGCGACGACCTGCGGATGCGGCCCGCCCGCGCCCTCGGCCGCACGGAGCTGCCCGCCGAGGGCATCGACGACAGGGTCGTCGTGCTCGTCGACGACGTGCTGTTCTCCGGGCGGACGGTGCGCGCCGCGCTGGACTCGCTCAACGACCTCGGCCGGCCCCGCGCGGTCCAGCTGGCGGTGCTGGTCGACCGCGGGCACCGGCAGCTGCCGATCCGCGCCGACTACGTGGGCAAGAACCTGCCCACCTCGATGCGCGAGACCGTGAAGGTCCTGCTGGACGAGAACGACGGGCGCGACGCGGTGCTGCTCGGCCCGACGGGGGGTGCCGAATGAACCGCCATCTGATCTCCGCCGCCGACCTGAGCCGCGACGACGCGCTGCTCGTCCTCGACACCGCCGAGGAGCTCGCGCGGATCGCGGACCGCTCGATCAAGAAGCTGCCGACGCTGCGCGGCCGGACGGTCGTCAACCTGTTCTTCGAGGACTCCACCCGCACCCGCATCTCGTTCGAGGCCGCGGCCAAGCGGCTGTCCGCCGATGTGATCAACTTCTCGGCCAAGGGCTCCAGCGTGTCCAAGGGCGAGAGCCTGAAGGACACCGCGCTCACGCTGGAGGCGATGGGCGCCGACGGCGTCGTCATCCGGCACAACGCCTCCGGCGCGCCGCACCGGCTCGCCGGCTGGGTGCAGGGCAGCGTGGTCAACGCCGGCGACGGCACCCACGAGCACCCCACGCAGGCGCTGCTGGACGCGTTCACGATGCGCAAGCGCCTGGGCGACCTGGAGGGCCGCAAGGTCACCATCGTCGGCGACGTCCTGCACAGCCGGGTGGCACGATCCAACGTCCTGCTGCTCGACACGCTCGGCGCCGACGTGACCGTGGTCGCGCCGCCGACGCTGCTGCCGGTCGCGATCGACACCTGGCCGTGCTCGGTCTCCTACGACCTCGACGCCGTCATCCCCAAGAGCGACGTCATCATGATGCTGCGCGTCCAGCAGGAGCGCATGAACGCCGCCTACTTCCCGACCGTGCGCGAGTACAGCCGCCGCTACGGGCTCGACGCCGAGCGCATGGGCGAGCTGCCCGACCACGCGATCGTCATGCACCCGGGGCCGATGAACCGCGGCGTCGAGATCGCCGCGGAGGTCGCCGACTCGGTCCGGTCCACGATCGTCGAGCAGGTCGCCAACGGCGTCAGCGCGCGCATGGCCGTCCTCTACCTGCTGCTCGGAGGCTCCGAGCCCGCCATCGGCCAGGAGGTCCCCCAGTGAGCACCCACATCATCAAGGGCGCCCGGATCCTCGGCGGGAAGGCCGCCGACATCCTCGTCCGCGACGGCGAGATCGCCGCTGTCGGCACCGGGCTGGAGGAGGCCGGCGCCGAGGTCGTCGACGCCGCCGGGCTGGTGGCCCTGCCCGGTCTGGTCGACCTGCACACCCACCTGCGCGAGCCGGGCCGGGAGGACGCCGAGACCGTCGAGTCCGGGACGCGCGCCGCCGCGATGGGCGGGTACACGGCCGTCCACGCGATGGCCAACACCGACCCCGTCGCCGACACCGCCGGCGTGGTGGAGCAGGTGTGGCGCCTCGGGCGCGAGGCCGGGTACTGCGACGTCCAGCCGGTCGGGGCCGTCACGCGCGGCATCGCCGGCGAGCAGCTCGCCGAGCTCGGCGCGATGGCCGACTCCGCCGCCGGGGTGCGGGTGTTCTCCGACGACGGGCACTGCGTGTCGGACGCGGTGATCATGCGCCGGGCCCTGGAGTACGTGAAGGCGTTCGACGGCGTCGTCGCCCAGCACGCCCAGGAGCCGCGCCTCACCGAGGGCGCCCAGATGAACGAGGGCGAGATGTCCGCGGCGCTCGGCCTGCGCGGCTGGCCCGCGGTCGCCGAGGAGGCGATCATCGCCCGGGACGTGCTGCTCGCCCAGCACGTCGGGTCGCGGCTGCACGTGTGCCACGTCTCCACGGCCGGCTCCGTCGAGATCATCCGGTGGGCCAAGAGCCGGGGCTGCCCGGTGACCGCCGAGGTCACCCCCCACCACCTGCTGCTGAACGACGCGAGGGCCGGGTCCTATGACCCGATCTTCAAGGTCAACCCGCCGCTGCGCACCGCGGGCGACGTCACCGCGCTGCGGCACGCCCTCGCCGACGGGACGATCGACTGCGTCGCCACCGACCACGCCCCCCACCCGGTCGAGGCCAAGGAGACCGAGTGGGCCGTGGCCGCCATGGGCATGATCGGCCTGGAGACGGCGCTGCCGGTCGTCCAGGAGGCGATGGTCGAGACCGGCCTGCTCGACTGGGCCGGGGTCGCCGACCGCATGTCCGTCCGCCCCGCCCGCATCGGCCGCCTTTCCGGACAGGGTCGTCCGCTGGAGGCAGGTTCGCCCGCCAACATCACGCTGTACGACCCGTCGCCCCGCCGCGCCGTGGACCCGTCCGCCATGACCTCCAAGAGCCGCAACACCCCGTTCGCGGGGCTGGAGCTGCCCGGCCGGGTCGTCGCGACGTTCCTGCGCGGCAGGCCGACCGTCCTCGAAGGGAAGCTCCAATGAACCCTGCTCTGCTCGTTCTGGAAGACGGCAGGGTGTTCCGCGGGGCCGCGTACGGGGCCGAGGGCGAGACCTTCGGCGAGATGGTCTTCAACACCGGCATGACCGGCTACCAGGAGACCCTTACCGACCCCTCGTACGCGCGCCAGATCGTGGCGATGACGTCCCCCCACATCGGCAACACCGGCGTCAACGCCGAGGACCCCGAGTCGCGCCGCATCCAGGTGGCGGGCTACGTGGTGCGCGAGCCCGCCCGCGTGGCGTCCAACTGGCGCGCCACGGGCTCGCTCGGCTCCGCGCTGCGCGAGCAGGGGGTGGTGGGCATCGCCATCCCCGGCACGCGGGCGCTGACGCGGCACCTGCGCGACAGGGGCGCCATGCGCGCCGGCATCTTCAGCGGCGCGGACGCCGCCCTGCCCGGCGAGGACGCCCTCGTCGAGCGCGTCCGGCAGAGCCCCTCGATGGAGGGCGCCGACCTGGCCCGCGACGTCTCCACCCGGGAGCCGTACGTCGTCGCGGCGCGGGGGGAGAAGCGCTACACGGTCGCGGCCGTCGACCTCGGCATCAAGTCGATGACGCCGTACCGGATGTCCGAGCGGGGCTGCGAGGTGCACGTCCTGCCCGCGGCCAGCACCGCCGCGGACATCCTCGCCCTCGCTCCCGACGGCGTGTTCTTCTCCAACGGCCCGGGCGACCCGGCCGCCGCCGGCTACGCGGTGGACGCGCTGAAGGGCGTCCTCGACACCGGCACCCCGTTCTTCGGGATCTGCTTCGGAAACCAGATCTTCGGCCGCGCGCTCGGCCTCGGCACCTACAAGCTGAGGTTCGGCCACCGGGGCATCAACCAGCCCGTCCAGGACAGGGCGACCGGCAAGGTCGACGTCTCGGCCCACAACCACGGGTTCGCGGTCGACGCGCCCGCGGACGGCCCGTTCGGCACGCCCTACGGCCCCGGCGAGGTCAGCCACGTGAACCTGAACGACGGGTGCGTCGAGGGGCTCAGGCTCCTGGAGCGCCCGGCGTTCAGCGTCCAGTACCACCCGGAGGCCGCGGCCGGCCCGCACGACGCCTCCGGGCTCTTCGACCGTTTCTGCGACCTGATGGAGGCGTCGAAGTAATGCCGCGCCGCGAAGACCTGCACTCCGTCCTGGTCATCGGCTCAGGGCCGATCGTCATCGGGCAGGCGTGCGAGTTCGACTACTCCGGCACCCAGGCGTGCCGGGTGCTGAAGGCCGAGGGCCTGCGGGTCACGCTGGTGAACAGCAACCCGGCCACGATCATGACCGACCCCGAGTTCGCCGACGCGACCTACGTCGAGCCGATCACCCCCGAGGTGGTCGAGAAGATCATCGCCAAGGAGCGGCCGGACGCCCTGCTGCCCACCCTCGGCGGCCAGACGGCCCTGAACACCGCCATCGCGCTCTACGAGGGCGGCGTCCTCGCCAAGTACGGGGTCGAGCTGATCGGCGCCGACGTGGACGCGATCCAGGCCGGCGAGAACCGGGAGCGGTTCAAGGAGGTCGTCGCCAAGGTCGCCCGCGAGCAGGGCCTGAACGCCGAGTCGGCCCGGTCGGTCATCTGCCACTCGATGGCCGACTGCCTGGCGGCGGCGGGCGGGCTCGGCTACCCCCTCGTCGTCCGGCCGTCCTTCACGATGGGCGGACGGGGCTCCGGCTTCGCCCACGACGAGGACGACCTGCGCCGCATCGCGGGCGCCGGGCTCGACGCGTCCCCGACCGGCGAGGTGCTCCTGGAGGAGTCGATCCTCGGCTGGAAGGAGTACGAGCTCGAGGTCATGCGCGACCGCCACGACAACGTGGTGATCGTGTGCTCGATCGAGAACCTCGACCCGATGGGCGTGCACACCGGCGACTCGATCACGGTCGCGCCCGCGCTGACGCTGACCGACCGCGAGTACCAGAACATGCGCGACGTCGCGATCGCGGTGATCCGCGAGGTCGGCGTCGACACCGGCGGCTGCAACATCCAGTTCGCCGTCCACCCCGGCACCGGCCGGATGATCGTCATCGAGATGAACCCGCGGGTGTCGCGGTCCTCGGCCCTGGCCTCCAAGGCCACCGGCTTCCCCATCGCCAAGATCGCGGCGAAGCTGGCCATCGGGTACACGCTGGACGAGATCCCGAACGACATCACCCGGGAGACGCCCGCCTCGTTCGAGCCGACGCTCGACTACGTCGTGGTGAAGGTGCCCCGGTTCGCGTTCGAGAAGTTCCCCGGCGCCGACGGCACGCTCACCACGCACATGAAGTCCGTCGGCGAGGCCATGGCCATCGGGCGGTGCTTCACCGAGGCCCTGCAGAAGGCCCTGCGGTCGCTGGAGCAGAAGGGCACCTCGTTCAGCTGGGCGGGGGAGGCCGACGCCGCCGCGCTGGTCGAGTCGGCCAGGCGCCCCCACGACGGCCGGCTCCGGGACGTCCAGCGCGCGCTCTGGGCCGGAGCCGCCATCGAGGAGGTCTACGAGGCGACCGGCATCGACCCCTGGTTCCTGGACCAGATCGCCGCCATCAACGAGGTCGCGGACGAGATCCGCACCGCCGACGACGCGCTCACCAGGGACAAGCTCCTGCGCGCCAAGCGGCACGGGTTCTCCGACGCGCAGATCGGCGAGCTGCGGAACCTGTCCGAGGAGGTCGTGCGCGAGCTGCGGCACGCGCTCGGCATCCGCCCGGTCTACCTGACCGTCGACACCTGCGCCGCCGAGTTCGCCGCGCAGACGCCCTACCTCTACTCCGCCTACGACGAGGAGACCGAGGTCCCGCCGGGGGCGAAGCCGAAGGTCATCATCCTGGGCAGCGGACCCAACCGCATCGGCCAGGGCGTCGAGTTCGACTACTCCTGCGTCCACGCTTCGTTCACGCTCGCCGAGGCGGGCTACGAGACCGTGATGGTCAACTGCAACCCCGAGACGGTCTCCACCGACTACGACACCTCCGACAGGCTCTACTTCGAGCCCCTCACGCTTGAGGACGTCCTTGAGGTCGTCTACGCGGAGCAGCAGTCCGGGGAGGTCGCGGGCGTCATCGTCCAGCTCGGCGGGCAGACCCCCCTGGGGCTGGCCCAGAAGCTGAAGGACGCCGGCGTGCCGATCGTGGGCACCTCGCCGGAGAGCATCCACCTCGCCGAAGAGCGCGGCGCGTTCGGGCACGTCCTGCACAGGGCGGGCCTGCTCGCTCCCAAGCACGGCACGGCCACCTCCTACGAGGAGGCCCTGGAGATCGCCGCCGAGATCGGCTACCCCGTGCTCGTCCGCCCCTCCTACGTGCTGGGCGGGCGCGGCATGGAGATCGTGTACGACGACGCCACGCTGGAGTCGTACATGGCCCGCGCCACCGAGGCGAGCCCCGAGCACCCCGTCCTGGTCGACCGCTTCCTCGACGAGGCCATCGAGATCGACGTCGACGCCCTGTTCGACGGCGAGGAGCTGTACCTCGGCGGCGTGATGGAGCACATCGAGGAGGCCGGCATCCACTCCGGCGACTCGGCGTGCGCCCTGCCGCCCATCACGCTGGGGCACGACGACATCCGCCGCATCCGCGAGTCGACCGAGGCGCTCGCGCGCGGCGTCGGCGTGCGCGGGCTGATGAACGTCCAGTACGCGCTGTCGGCGGGCGTCCTGTACGTGCTGGAGGCGAATCCGCGGGCCTCCCGCACGGTGCCGTTCGTCTCCAAGGCGACCGCCGTGCCGCTCGCCAAGGCGGCGGCCCGCGTGATGATGGGCGCCACCGTCGCCGAGCTGCGCGCCGAGGGCATGCTGCCGGAGGCCGGCGACGGCGGGACCCTGCCGCTGGACGCGCCGATCGCGGTGAAGGAGGCCGTCCTGCCGTTCGACCGCTTCCGCAACGAGCACGGGCAGGGCGTCGACATCGTCCTCGGCCCCGAGATGCGCTCCACCGGCGAGGTCATGGGCATCGACGAGGTGTTCGGCACCGCGTTCGCCAAGTCGCAGCAGGCCGCCTACGGGTCGCTGCCGACCAAGGGGCGCGCGTTCGTGTCCGTGGCGAACCGCGACAAACGGCACATGGTGTTCCCGGTGAAGCGGCTGGCTGACCTGGGCTTTGAGATTCTTGCCACGGAAGGGACCGCGGAGGTCCTGCGCCGCAACGGCGTGCGTGCCAAGATCGTGCGCAAGCACAGCGAGGGTCCGGGCCCGTCCGGCGAGCCCACGATCGTGCGGCGCGTCCTGGACGGCGAGGTCGACCTCATCGTCAACACTCCCTTCGGCAGCCCGGGCCAGTCCGGGCCGCGGCTCGACGGCTACGAGATCCGTACCGCGGCCGTGCTGCGGGGCGTACCGTGCGTCACGACCGTCCAGGGGCTCGCGGCGGCCGTGCAGGGCATCGAGGCCGTCGCGGGCGGCCAGGTGGGGGTCCGCTCCCTCCAGGAGCACGCCGAGCGGCTCAGCGGCGCGCACGGCCGCGCCGGCGCGCCGGGCCCGGACGGCGCGGCGCCCCCGGGCGGTGTCGTGCCCCCGGACGGTGAAGGCGCCGTGTCGCCCGGCTGACAGGACCGGGCGGGCCGGGCGGGCGGATGCCGTGCGCCCGGCCCGCCCGGCGCACGCGACGAGGAGAGGGAGACGGGTGTCCGACACGCCGGTGCAGACCTCGGCGACGGTCCTGACGGTCCGCCAGGTGCAGGACTACCGCGCGATGACGCTGGTGGCCCCGGCCATCGCCGAGCGCTTCAGGCCCGGCCAGTTCGTGGCGCTCGCGGTGGGCGGCGAGCACACCTCCCGCCTGGTCCGACGGTGCTTCGGGGTCCACGAGGTCAAGTCCGACTACGGCGGCACCGTCGAGCTGGTGTTCGCCGACACCGAGCCCGGCACCGCCTGGCTCGCCGGCCGCCGCTCCCGCGACCAGCTCGACCTCGTCGGGCCGCTCGGCCGCCCGTTCCGGCTGCCACGCGACCCCGTCACCTGCCTGCTCGTGGCCGGGGGGCCCGGCGGCGCGGCCGTGTTCGCGCTGGCCGACTCGCTCCTGCGGCGCGGCTGCCAGGTGCACTTCGTGCTCGCCGGCGCCTCCGCCCGGCAGGTGTTCGGGTCCCGGATGGCGCAGCGCATCGGGGACAGCTCGTCCGTCGTCACCGAGGACGGCTCGATGGGGGAGAAGGGGGTCGTCCGCGACGTGCTGCCCCGCGTCATCGAGGAGACGGGCGCCGACGTCGTCTACGGCTGCGGCCCGACCTCCCTGCTCCGCTCGGTCACCCAGATCGCCGGCCTCTTCGGCCTGCCCTCGCAGGTGTCGGTCGAGGAGTTCCTCCAGCAGACGGGCGCGTGCGGCATCGGCGTTTGCATGACGTGCATGCTCCCCGTCCACGGAGAGGACGGGGTGACCCGCATGGTCCGCGCCTGCGCGGACGGCCCCGTCCTGCGCGGCGACCGCGTCCGCTGGGGCGACCTCGGAACCATCCCGTTCGACGCGCTCGGCGCGCCGCGCGTCCTGAGCGTCTCTGAAGGGGGCTCCCAGTGAGCGACCGGGTCACGACCACCCTCGGGCCTCTGGAGCTCCCCAATCCCGTTCTGACGGCCTCCGGGTGCGGCGGGACGGGACGGGAGCTCGCCCAGTTCTTCGACCTCACCCGTCTCGGCGCGTTCGTCACGACCTCGGTGATGGCGCAGGCGCGCGCGGGGCGTCCCACGCCACGGGTGACCGAGACCCCGAGCGGCCTCCTGACCGCCATGGGCCTGCCGGGCCCCGGCGTGGAGACCTTCCTGGAACGCGACCTGCCCTGGCTCATCGAGCAGGAGGTCCGCACGATCGTGTCCGTCGCGGGCAACAGCGTCGAGGAGTACGGCGACCTCGCGCGCCGCCTCCGCCACGTCCCCGGCGTCGCCGCGATCGAGGTCAACGTCGCCTGCCCGAACGTCGAGGACCGCGGCCGCATGTTCGCCTGGCACCCGGCGGCCGCCGCGTCCGTCGTCCGGGCGGTGCGCGCGCACGCCCGGCCCGGCCTCCCGGTCTTCGCCAAGCTCGCCCCCGACGTGACCGACATCGTCACGATCGCGCTCGCCTGCGTCGACGCGGGCGCCGACGGCCTCACCCTGATCAACACCATGGAGGCCATGGCGATCGACCCGCGGACGCTGCGTCCGGCCCTCACGGGCGTGTCGGGCGGCCTGTCCGGCCCCGCCGTGCGGCCCGTCGCGGTCCGCTGCGTGTACCAGGTGCACGCCGCGCTGCCCACCACCCCGATCATCGGGGTCGGCGGCGTCTCCACCGGCCTGGACGCCCTGGAGTTCATCCTCGCCGGGGCCTCCGCCGTCGCCGTCGGCACCGCCCTGTTCCACGACCCGACGGCCGGGCCCCGCGTCCTGCGGGAGCTGGAGGAGGCGCTCGCGGCCCGCCGCATCGGCCGCCTCGCCGACGCCGTCGGCCTCGCGCACAAGCCCGCCGGGTACGTCCCGCCCCAGGTGCGCCCGCAAGAGTCCGAGAAGGAGAAGCTGTGACCGCCGCCCCCATCGCCGTCGCGCTGGACGCGCCCGACCTGGAGACGGCCGCGCGCTGGGCCACCCTGGTCACGCCGCACGTCTCCACCGTCAAGGTCGGCCTGGAGCTGTACCTGCGCTACGGGCCGGACGTCGTCGCCAGCGTGCGGGGTGCCAGCCGAGTCCAGGTCTTCCTCGACCTCAAGCTGCACGACATCCCCGCCACCGTCCGCGGGGCCGCCCGCGCCGTGGCGCGCCTCAAGCCGGCCTACCTGACCGTGCACGCCGCCGGAGGGCCCGCGATGATCCGCGAGGCGGTGGAGGCCGTCCCCACCACCAAGATCGCCGCGGTCACGGTCCTGACGTCGCTCGGGGACGCCGATCTCGCCGCCCTCGGCCTCGCGGGGCCCGCCCCCGACGCCGTCCGCCGGCTGGCCGTCCTCGCCGTCGAGGCGGGCGCACAGGCCCTCGTGTGCTCCCCGCAGGAGGCCGCGGCCGTCCGCGCCGAGGTCGGCCCGGACATCACGCTCATCACGCCCGGCGTCCGCCCCGCGGGCTCCGGCAACCAGGACCAGGCCCGCGTCGCCACCCCCGAGGACGCCCTCGCCGCCGGCGCCGACCTGCTGGTCATCGGCCGCCCCATCACCGCCGCCCCCGACCCGGGCGCCGCCGCGGCCGCCATCGCCGCCGCGCTGCGCCGCACGTCCGCCCGCACGCCCTGAGCGGCCCGCGCGCATCGCCCGGACGCCATTGGTGCGCGGGTGCACTGAACGCTTTGGAGGCGAGTTTTGTGGCGCGCGCGATCGCGCTTTGTGGTTTTAGCCGCATGCGAATGCGGGGGCCGAGTGGCCGCTTTGCGATACGCGCCGAACGGTGAACTCGGTCACGCGGAGGGGCGATTGCGGACCGGGGGGAGTCTCCGGCGGCACGGCCGACGCTTCCGCGTCAGTGGGGGTGCCCTGGCGGCGGGCTGAGGGAGCTGGTGCGGTGCGGGTGTCCTCCGGGCCGAGCGAACGATCTTGGCGGTGTGTTGTCGAGGATGACAGTAACGGTGCTGGGGCGACGTGCGGAACGGCGGGGCGTGACGAGTGTCACTCGGTCGGGATCACTTGTGGGAGCCCGCGCCGGGGCGGCCGGCGCGGCTTCGCGAGGGGGTGGCGGGACCGCGGCGGAGGGGCCGTCCGCAAGCGCGAAGCGCAGCGGCGGACGGGTGCCGAGTGCCACATGTACGGCCAGAATGGGCGGATTTTCACGATCATGCGAAAGTCCCAGCAAGGCAAGGGGATGCGGCGCGGAGGGGCCGGAGTTGGGTACACTCTGTATTCAGGACACTCCGAGGAGTGATTTTCGTGAATTTGTGGTGGGCTAAACGGCACTTCACGTTGCCTTATGGGTGGTGAACTCGCTAGTTTCCCAACCCGTCCGACTCCGTCGAGTGGAAACCTGAGGTGACCCGGCGTGGCTCTTCCGCCCCTAACCCCCGAACAGCGCGCCGCAGCCCTGGAGAAGGCTGCCAAGGCGCGCAAGGAGCGGGCCGAGGTTAAGAACAAGCTGAAGCACGGTGGAACCTCGCTCGCCGAGGTTCTCAAAGAGGGTCAGTCCGACGACGTCATCGGAAAGATGAAGGTGTCGGCCCTTCTGGAATCGCTGCCCGGTGTGGGCAAGGTCCGTGCGAAGCAGATCATGGAGCGCCTGGGCATCGCCGAGTCCCGCCGTGTGCGGGGCCTCGGCGCCAACCAGCGCGCATCCCTGGAGCGTGAGTTCGGCGGAAGTGCGAACCGCTGACGTGCGACTCACGGGCGGGCGCGGCGGTCAGGCCGCCGCGGCCGGCTCGGGGCGACCCGGGAACGGCACCATCCCGTCCGGCTCCGGCGCACCCATAGCTGCGCCGGAGGGCTCCAGGCCGAATGGCCCGCTCGCGCGGCGGCTGACGGTCCTGTCCGGGCCGTCGGGCGTCGGCAAGAGCACGGTCGTCGCCGAGATCCGGCGCTCACACCCCCGGGTGTGGCTGTCGGTCTCGGTGACCACCCGGGCCCCCCGCCCGGGTGAGACCGACGGTGTGCAGTACTTCTTCGTCGACGACGCCGGTTTCGACCGGCTCGTCGCCGAAGGGGAGCTCCTCGAATGGGCCGAGTTCGCGGGCAACCGCTACGGAACCCCGCGCCGGCCCGTCGAGGAACGCCTCGCCCGCGGCGAGCCGGTCCTGCTGGAGATCGACCTCCAGGGCGCCCGGCAGGTGCGGCGGTCCATGCCCGAAGCGCGGCTGGTGTTCCTCGCCCCCCCCAGCTGGGAGGAGCTCGTCCGCCGCCTCACCGGGCGCGGCACCGAGCCCCCCGAGGTGATCGAGCGGCGCCTGGACGCCGCCCGCGTCGAACTCGCCGCCGAGAAGGAGTTCGACGTCACACTCGTCAACACGTCGGTGCGGGACGTGTGCGTAGAGCTGCTAGCCTTGATGGCTGACCAGTAGCCGTTTCATCTAGCGGAAGGCCACCGAGTGGCAGCCAGCAACGAGGGCATCACCAACCCCTCGATCGACGAGCTCCTCGAGGTCGTCGACACCAAGTACGGCCTCGTGAGCATCGCGGCCAAGCGCGCCCGGCAGATCAACGCCTACTACGCCCAGCTGGGCGAGGGCCTGCTGGAGTACGTCGGCCCGCTCGTCGAGACGCAGGTCCAGGAGAAGCCGCTGTCGATCGCGCTCCGCGAGACCCGTGAAGGCCTCCTGAACGCCGAGCCCATCGAGGGCTGAGCCGGCCAGGGCGGGCGGCCCCGGAGGGTGCTCGACCCGCTCGCCGTCTCCTGGGGCGCCCGGCGTTCGCGTGCGGGACCCCGGCGTGAGTGTGGTCGGTGTGTGATGGGATCGTGGGCCGTATGACCTCCCCCAAGCCGCGCGTCGTGCTCGGAGTGAGCGCCGGGATCGCCGCTTACAAGGCGTGCGAGCTGCTCCGGCGGCTCACCGAGTCGGGCCACGACGTCACCGTCGTGCCGACCGCGGACGCGCTGCGCTTCGTCGGAGAGCCCACCTGGGCCGCCCTGTCCGGCAAGCCGGTGTCGCCGCGGGTCTGGGACGGGGTCGCCGACGTCCCGCACGTCCGGCTGGGCCAGCAGGCCGACCTGGTGTTCGTCGCGCCGGCGACCGCCGACCTGCTCGCCAAGGCGGCCCACGGGCTCGCCGACGACCTGCTCACCAACACCCTGCTGACCGCCCGCTGCCCCGTCGTGTTCGCGCCCGCGATGCACACCGAGATGTGGCAGCACCCGGCCACCCAGGCCAACGCCGCGACCCTGCGGGCGCGCGGCGCCGTCGTCGTGGAGCCCGCCTCCGGGCGCCTGACCGGCAAGGACACCGGGCCCGGGCGGCTGCCCGACCCGGCCGAGCTGTTCGAGGTCGCCCGGCACGTGCTGGCCCGCGGCGCGGCCGGGCGCGACCTCGCCGGACGGCACGTGGTGGTCTCCGCCGGCGGCACCCGGGAGGCCATCGACCCCGTGCGCTTCATCGGCAACCGCTCGTCCGGCCTGCAGGGCTACGCCCTCGCCCGGACCGCCGTGGCCCGCGGCGCCAGGGTGACGCTCGTCTCGGCGAACGTCGCCCTGCCCGACCCGGCGGGCGCCGAGACCGTCGCCGTCGGATCGGCCGAGGAGATGCGCAAGGCGGTCGTGGAGGCCGCCGGGTCGGCCGACGCGGTCGTCATGGCCGCCGCGGTCGCCGACTTCCGCCCGGCCGGCTACCGGGGCTCGAAGATCAAGAAGGCCGAGGGGGCGGAGCCGGAGCCGATCCGGCTCGTCAAGAACCCCGACATCCTGGCCGAGCTGGGCGGGAGCCGGCGCCCCGGCCAGGTGATCGTGGGTTTCGCCGCCGAGACCGACGACGTCCTCGCCAACGGCCGGGCCAAGCTCGCCCGCAAGGGCAGCGACCTCCTCGTCGTCAACGAGGTCGGCGAGGACCTGACCTTCGGCCGCCCCGACAACGCGGCGACGATCCTCGGCGCCGACGGGTCGGCCACCGAGGTGCCGCGCGGCGCCAAGGAGGCGCTCGCCGAGGTCGTCTGGGACCTCGTCTCCGCGCGGCTGGAGCGCACTCCCTCCGGCGTAAGTCGGGGTGAGGGGCGCTGATCCCGCTAGACTTCTGCCCCTAACATCGTGGGGAACCCATGGCGGGGGGCGGCATCCCTCGCCGAACTCGACAAAGAATCCGTTCTGCGACGTCAGTCAGCAGCCGCTGCAAGGAGTTCACGTACGTGTCTCGCCGCCTGTTCACCTCCGAGTCGGTGACCGAGGGTCACCCGGACAAGATCGCGGACCAGATCAGCGACGCGATCCTCGACTCGATGCTCAAGGACGACCCGAAGAGCCGGGTCGCCGTCGAGACGATGATCACGACGGGTCAGGTGCATGTGGCCGGTGAGGTCACCACCGAGACCTATGTGGACATCCCGGGCGTGATCCGGGAGAAGATCCTGGAGATCGGCTACGACTCGTCCAAGAAGGGCTTCGACGGCCACTCCTGCGGCGTCTCGGTCTCGATCGGCGCGCAGTCGCCCGACATCGCGCAGGGAGTGGACGACGCCTACGAGACCCGCGAGGGCGAGGGCGTCGACGACCTCGACCGGCAGGGCGCCGGCGACCAGGGCCTGATGTTCGGCTACGCCACCAACGAGACCCCCGAGCTGATGCCGCTGCCGATCACGCTGGCGCACCGGCTCGCCCGGCGGCTGTCGGCGGTCCGCAAGAGCGGCGACGTGCCCTACCTGCGCCCCGACGGCAAGACCCAGGTCACCATCGAGTACGACGGCGACCGCGGCGTCCGCCTCGACACCGTCGTCGTGTCCAGCCAGCACGCTCCCGACATCGACCTGAAGGAGCTCCTGGCCCCGGACGTGAAGGAGCACGTCGTCGACCCGGTGCTCGCCGAGTTCGAGCTCGACACCGAGAACTACCGCCTGCTGGTGAACCCCACCGGCCGCTTCGAGATCGGCGGCCCGATGGGCGACGCCGGCCTCACCGGCCGCAAGATCATCGTGGACACCTACGGCGGCATGGCCCGGCACGGCGGCGGCGCGTTCTCCGGCAAGGACCCGTCCAAGGTGGACCGCTCCGCCGCGTACGCGATGCGCTGGGTCGCCAAGAACATCGTCGCCGCGCAGCTCGCCGACCGCGCCGAGGTGCAGGTCGCCTACGCGATCGGCAAGGCCCACCCGGTCGGGGTGTTCGTGGAGACGTTCGGCACCGAGAAGGTCGCCCCCGAGAAGATCGAGAAGGCGATCGGGGACGTGTTCGACCTGCGCCCGGCCGCGATCGTCCGCGACCTGGACCTGCTCCGCCCGATCTACTCGCGCACGGCCGCCTACGGCCACTTCGGCCGCGAGGAGCCCGACTTCTCCTGGGAGTCGACCGACCGCGCCAAGGACCTGGCCTCCGCCGCGGGCCTGTAACCGGCGAACCGGATCACGGAGAAGGGCCCCGGGGCACCCCGGGGCCCTTCTCGTCGTGCGGTGCCGTCAGGAGGGGCAGTGGTTGCCGCGGTGCAGGCCGTAGCGGGCGGCGATGGTGTAGCGGCCCGGGGCGCCCGCCTCCAGCCGGACGAACTCGCCTGCGCGCGCCAGGCAGGCGTCCCCGCCCGTGGCGCTCAGCCAGGGGGACCAGGAGATCCGCATCAGGACCGATCCGCGCGACGGCATGTCGACGACGAGCTTGCCGGAGTCGAGCGTGCTGACGAAGGCGGGCCGGTCGACCAGCGGCGTGGGGCTCGCCACGCGGTACAGGCGCCAGTGCTCGTCGCGCCAGATCTCCGTCAGGTACGGCTGGCCGCGCTCGACGAGGGCGGCCTCCTCGTGCGCCGACCAGTCGACCTCCTGCTCGGGCAGGACGACGTACTGGACGGCCCACTTGTGCAGCCAGTCGCGGTACGAGGCGGGCGTCAGCGCGCCCTCCTCGTAGAACAGCCCGTGGCGCTCGGCGTCGACCTGGCGGTTCCATCCGCGGGCGAGCGCGAAGTGGCGGCTGAGGCCGGAGGACTCCCAGTGGGAGCGCAGCGGGACGACCTCGATGCGCGCGCCGCCCGCTCCGACGGCGTTCAGCTCGCCGACGAGGCCGCGGGCGTGGTCGGCGGCGGCGTCCGCGGGTTCGGTGTGGATGACGTCGTCGACGGGCTTCACGACCTGCCAGGACGCCGTGACGATGAACGCCAGCGACAGCACGGCGATCCGGAGCCGCCCGTGCGCGCGCGCCACGGCCGACAGCAGGAACATGCCGCCGAACAGCAGCGAGAGCCGCTCGACGTTGCTGCCGATGGGGGTGGGGATCAGCCAGGTCAGCAGGATCCCGGCGAGGTAGACGCCGGCGCCGACCCGCACCAGCGTCCAGCTCTTCGGCGCGCAGAACAGGATCGCGGCGACGCTGGTGACGGCGGGCAGCACGATCGCGTTGAGGGAGATCGGCTGGACGCCGCTGAACGGGAAGAGCAGGCTGGTCGTCCCGACGACGACGGGGAGGCCCACGGCGAGGCAGGCCCCGGCGCGGCGGCGTCCGGTCAGGAACAGCGCGGCGGCGAGCACCAGCAGGAACAGGCCCGCGACGGGGCTCGCGAGTGAGGCCAGCATGCCCAGGACCACCATCGCGGCGGCGCGCAGGGCGGGCGTCCCGCGCGGGGTGAACGCCACGACGGCCGCCATGAGCGCGAACATCAGCCCCAGGCCGAACGTGACGCGGCCCGAGGCGGCGTTGCAGGCCAGCGCGAAGGCGGCCCAGAGCGACGCGGGAAGCGCGACCGGGGCCCTGAACTGCTTGAGCAGGTACCCGGTGAGCGCGGCGCAGATCGTGCCCGTCACCACGGCGACCGTGCGGATGCCGAACAGCGCCATCAGGTACGGCGACATGACGCTGTACGAGGCGGGGTGCATCCCGCCGTACCAGGCGAAGCTGTAGGCCGCGCCGGGGTGCTTCCAGGCGAAGTCCGTCCACGCGGCCTGGGCCGCCAGGTCGCCGCCCTCCGTGGCGAGGAACAGCCCCCACACCAGATGGAAGACGGCCGCGGCCAGCGTGGCGGCCACCACGGGGTGGCGTGCCCGCTTCTTCCATCTGGAGGCTGCTGAGGGGTTTGGGGAACGGCGTGACGCCCCGCCGCTGGCCGGGGAGTCCGTCCGCTCATGGGCATGAGCTGTGGTCACTTCGCCTGCAGGGGCTCGTCGGACGGCGGGGGTGCGGACGGGCGTCGGGCAATGGGCCGGAGGACGCGCACCCGTTCAAACGGCTCAACACTAGCGCGCGGGATCGGCTGTCGGATCGATCTGGTAGGACGGGGACGTGACGAAGGACGGCGGGGGAACGGACCTGATCCCGGGGCTGGACGCCCTCCCGGGCGCGGCCGCCGGCAGGCCGGACAAACCGGGAGGGGCCGCCGCGCCGGGCAAGCCGCCGGGCAAGAAGGGGGCCCGCCGGCCGGCCGCCGAGCTGCCCGTCGCGCGGATCGCGGTCGACATGTCGCTCCCGCATCTGGACCGTCCTTTCGACTACCTGGTCCCCGTGGAGCTGGACGCCAAGGCGGTCCCCGGGTGCCGGGTGCGGGTGCGCTTCGCGGGCCAGCTCGTCGACGGCTTCCTGCTGGAGCGGGTCGCCGAGAGCGGCCACGGCGGCAAGCTGCTGTTCCTGGAGCGGGTGACCTCCTCCGAGCCCGTCCTGGCACCGGAGATCGTCGCGCTGGTGCGGGAGGTGGCCGACCGGTACGCGGGGACTTTCGCGGACGTCCTGCGGCTTGCCGTCCCGCCCCGGCACGCCCGCGTGGAGGGCGAGCCCGTGGACCGGCCCGTCCCGGAGCAGGACGTTCCCGTCTCGCCGGAGGCCCCCGATCCCGGCCCATGGCGGGAGTACCCCGCGGGGGAGTCGTTCCTCGGCGCGCTCAGCGGCGGGAGGGCGCCGCACGCCGTGTGGACCGCCTTGCCAGGCTCCGACTGGACGGAGGCCATAGCGCGCGCGGTGGCCGCCACGCTGAGCGGCGGACGGGGCGCGCTCGTCGTGGTCGCCGACGGCCGTGACGTGGCGCGTGTCGACGCGGCGCTTGAGGCGGAGCTGGGGAAGGGCCTTCACGTCGCCCTGACGGCGGAACTGGGCCCGGCGGAGCGCTACCGCAGATGGCTCGCCGTCCTGCGCGGCAAGGCACGTGCGGTCGTCGGCACCCGCGCCGCCATGTTCGCGCCCGTCGCCGACCTCGGGCTGGTCGTGCTCTGGGACGACGGTGACGACGTCCACGCCGAGCCCCACGCGCCGTATCCCCACCCCCGTGATGTGCTCGCCCTGCGCGCGCACCGGTCGGGGGCCGGGGCGCTGATCGGCGGGTTCACCCGGACCACCGACGCGACCCAGCTCGTGGAGACCGGCTGGGCGCACGCCCTCGCCGCCGACAGGAACGGCGTCCGGGCGTGGATGCCGCGCGTCCGCTACGTGGGGGAGGACGCCCAGCTCGCCCGCGACGCCGCAGCCCGCACCGCGCGTCTGCCGAACGTCGCCTTCGAGGCCGCACGGCAGGCGCTGGAGACCGGGCCCGTCCTGGTCCAGGTGCCCAGGCGCGGTTACGTTCCCGGCATCGCGTGCGGGAGGTGCCGCACACCGGCGCGCTGCCAGGCCTGCCAGGGCCCGCTGGCACTCGCCTCCTCGCACGCGGCCCCGTACTGCGGCTGGTGCGGCCACATCGCGGGCGACTGGCACTGCCCTGAATGCGGCTTCTTCCAGGTGCGCGCCCTCGTGGTGGGCGCCAAACGCACCGCGGAGGAGCTCGGCCGTGCGTTCCCGGGCGTGCCCGTGCGCACCTCAGGGCGCGACGCCGTCCTCGACCGGGTCGGTCCGGAACGGGCGCTCGTGGTGGCGACCCCTGGAGCCGAGCCGCCCGCGGAGGGGGGATACCTCGCCGCGCTGCTGCTGGACGGCTGGGTCCTCCTCGGGCGGCCCGATCTGCGCGCCGGTGAGGAGACACTGAGACGCTGGATGAACGCGGCGTCGCTCGTCCGCCCGCAGGGCCCGGTGATCGTGGCCGCCGAGGGGACGCTGCCCGCCGTCCAGGCCCTCGTGCGCTGGGACCCCGTCACGTACGCGGAACGGGAACTGGCCGAACGCAGGGAAGTGGGTTTCCCGCCCGCCGCGCGTATGGCGTCGTTGACCGCATCCCCGGCCGCCATCAGGGAGCTTCTGGCCGACACCCGCCTGCCCGACGGCGCGGAGGTTCTCGGGCCCGTTCCCGTCCCCCAGGCGGGCACCGAGGCTCAGGAGAAGGAGCGCGCGCTGATACGCGTCCCGCGCGCCGCAGGGCCCGCTCTGGCGCGCGCGCTGAAGGAAGCCCAGGGAGTACGCAGCGCCCGCAAGGCCGCGGAGACCGTGCGAGTCCAGATAGACCCCCTGGAACTGATCTGACGCTCAGCTCGGCTGCCGGAACCGATCTGGTGCCTGGCACTGAACCGGCCACTTGCGGCTGGGCTGACCCATAGGGTTCTGGCGTGGCCGACAACTGGGTGGAGACCACCGCGGGCGACCTGCGCCGGTGGTCGGACGAACGCGGTGAGACGCTCGACGAGCAGGGCGTCCGCATCCTGCTCGACCTGGCGCGGGAGGAGATGGGCCTCGCGGGCCCTGACGCGCTGGAGCCGCGGCACGTGCGCGAGCTGCTCCTGGAGGTCTTCCCCGAGTCCGTGGTCGCCGGGCGCGACGACGTCCCCACCATCCTGGACGCCCTCCGCCGGATCGTCGCCTACCTGCGCGACACCGGCGCCGTGACCGCGGCGGCCGCCGGCGGGCTGGAGGCCGAGATCGACCGGACCGGCCCCGGTTTCGCGGAGGTCGTCGCCGCCGTCGACAGCGAGGAGCGGCAGGCGGCCGCCGAGGTCGTCGCCGGGCTGATGCAGGCCGACGGGATCGACCTCGACGACCAGGACGCCGTCGACGCGTGGGTGCGCGACTTCGAGGCGCGGCCGGAGGAGGAGCGCTTCGCCCTGACCGAGGAGTACCTGCGGCAGGCCGGGGAGCTGGTGGTCCCGCCCGTGCGGCTCGCGCCGCAGGCCGAGGTCGCGGACGCGGCGCGCCGCTCCGGCCTCACCGGGGCCGTCCTCGCCCTGGCCCGCTGGGCCGGGGAGCGGCCGCTGACCGAGCACGGCACGCTCACCGAGGCCGACGCCGAGGAAGCGCGCCTCGCCCTCGGCCTCGACTCCCCGCGGCGCCACGGGCGGATGGAGGACGAGGGCGCGCTGGAGCGGCTCTGGTGGGCCGCCGTCGAGGCGAAGGTCATCGGCGCCGAGAAGGGCGCGGCCGCCCCCGGCCCCTCCCTGGCGGGCCTGGAGTCCGACGACGACGTGGCGCTGCTCACCGCCTGGCTGCCGCTGTTCGACGCCATCGTCGTGCCCGGCCACGACTACGCCGACGGCCTGGACGCCGTGGAGCTCGTCCAGAACGAGCTGACCGGCGTCCTCATCCACCTGTACGAGCAGGAGGAGCCGCACGGCCCCGAAGCCCTGGCCGACGCGCTGCTGGGCCACATCGAGGAGGCCTACGACCTCACCGACGCCGACACCATGTCCGAGCTGGTGGCGGACGCCCTGGCCCTGGAGCTGGAGACCCTGGAGGACTGGGGCGTCATCGAGGCGTCCGGCACGGGACGGGCGTTGACGCCGCTCGGTGTGTGGGCCGTCCGGGAACTGCTCCTCGCGGACGGGTTCACCGCCCCCGTCATAGGTGAGCTGGCCGGCGCCCGCGCGTCCGACCTCATCGCCGGGCTCACCTGGTACCGCCCGGAGGCCGCCGACGAGGAGATCGACGGCTGGCTGGCGGCCCACGACCCCAAGGACGCCGCCGCCGACCTGCTGGACGTCATGAGGACCGGCGGACCGGGCGCCCGCAACCTCGCCGCCGCCGTCCTGCACCGCGTCGGCCCCGAGGCGGCCGGCGTGGTCCGCGCCGCGCAGGAGCACCCGCTGGTGTCGCCCTACGCCGCGATGTGGCTGAACGCCGCAGGCGACCCGGCGGGGCGGGAACTGGCCCGCGAGGAGTACCTCTGGGTGTTCGTCGACACGGTCGCCGGGATGCTGGAGACCGCGGACCCGGAGGAGGCGGTCGAGGCGGCGCTCGTCGACGCCCCGCCGGAAGCGGAGATGAAGGCCATGGTGGACGAACTTTGGCGCACCCATCATCCCGGTGTGGCCGACGTCCTGGAGGCGTTGGGCGCGCACCACCCCGACAAAGCCACGGCCAAGGCAGCCCGTACCGCCGCCTACAAGGCGCGTTCGGCCCGCCAAGGCGCGCACCGCGGCGTGTGACCGCGGCGCCGCTCGTGAACGCGGCGTGAATGTTCAGGGTGCGCGCCTCCGTAGACTGGAGGGCGCGTCCCGGTTCCCAGTGACGCTCGAAGACCCAGTGACGCTCGAAGCATCGGCGACACTCGCAGGAAACGGAGTCCCCGTTGGCCGTCAAGCCCATCCGCCTCTTCGGCGACCCCGTGCTGCGCACGCCCGCGGAGCCGGTGAAGGACTTCGACAAGGAGCTGCGCCAGCTCGTCAAGGACCTCACCGACACGATGATCGACGCCCCCGGCGTGGGTCTGGCCGCCCCCCAGCTCGGCGTCGGGCTGCGCGTGTTCACCTACTACGTCGACGACCGCCTGGGGCACGTGGTCAACCCGACGCTCGACCTGTCGGACGAGCAGGAGACCGGCGACGAGGGCTGCCTCTCCCTGCCCGGCCTGGCGTTCCCCACGCCCCGCTCCATCGGCGTCGTGGCCAAGGGCTTCAACATGCACGGGGAGCCGATCACGCTGGAGGGCACCGACCTGCTGGCCCGCTGCGTCCAGCACGAGACCGACCACCTCGACGGGATCATCTTCATCGACCGGATGGACGCCGAGCAGCGCAAGGCCGCGATGAAGGCGATCCGGGAGGCCGAGTGGTTCGGTGAACCGGCCCCCGTCGTGAAGGACTCGCCGCACCGCACCCTCGGGAAGGCGATCTAGATGCGGCTGGTCTTCGCCGGGACGCCCGAGACCGCGCTCCCGGCCCTGACGGCGCTCCTGGGCTCCTCGCACGAGGTCGCGGCGGTCGTCACCCGGCCGGACGGTCGTTCGGGCCGTGGGAGGCATCTGAGCGCCGGCCCGGTCGCGTCCCTCGCCGCCGAGGCCGGCGTCGAGGTGCTGAAGCCGGCGAAGGCCCGCGACCCCGAGTTCCTCGACCGGCTCCGGGAGATCGCGCCCGACTGCTGCCCGGTCGTCGCCTACGGCGCGCTGCTGCCCCGCGAGGCCCTGGAGATCCCCCGGCACGGCTGGGTGAACCTCCACTTCTCGCTGCTGCCCGCCTGGCGCGGGGCCGCGCCCGTGCAGCGCGCGATCCTGCACGGCGATGACGTGACGGGTGCGGCCACGTTCCAGATCGAGGAGGGCCTCGACACGGGACCGGTCTACGGCGTGCTCACCGAGCCGATCCGGCCGACCGACACCAGCGGCGACCTCCTGGGGCGGCTGGCCGTCGCAGGCGCCGACCTCCTGCTGGACACCATGAACGGCATCGAGGCGGGCGTCCTGGAGCCGCGGCCCCAGCCGACCGAGGGGGTCTCCCACGCGGCGAAGCTGACACCCGAGGACGGCCACGTCGACTGGAAGAGCCCGGCCCTGCACATCGACCGCCTGATCCGCGCCTGCACCCCGGCGCCGGGCGCGTGGACGAACTTCAGGGACGCGCGGGTCAAGCTCGGCCCCGTCCGCCCAGCGCCCGACGGCGGGACCCTCGCACCCGGTGAGATCAGCGCGGGGAAGAACGAGGTGCTGGTCGGCACGGCCACGCATCCCGTCGCGCTGGGCGAGGTGCAGCCGCAGGGCAAGCGCCGCATGGCCGCCGCCGACTGGGTCCGCGGCCTCGACCTCGCCGACAAGGACGCGCTCCACTGATGCCCCCTGCCCGAAACCACCGACGCGCCCCGAACCGCCGCCCGGGCGGTCCCCGCAAGACGGGCCGCCCCCAGGACCTCGTGCGCCGCACCGCGTTCGACGTGATCCGGGCGGTCGAGACCCGCGACGCCTACGCCAACCTCCTGCTGCCCGCGCGCCTGCGCGACCGCGGCCTGACCGGACGCGACGCCGCCCTCGCCACCGAGCTGACGTACGGGACCCTGCGCGGCAAGGGGACCTACGACGCGGTGCTCGCGCTGTGCAGCGACCGCGAACTGCGCCGCATCGACGCCCCGCTCCTGGACGTCCTGCGCATCGGCGCCCACCAGATCCTCGCCACCCGCATCCCGCCGCACGCCGCCGTGGGGACGACCGTGGAGCTGGCCCGCTCGGTCGCGGGCCCGGGCCAGGCCAAGTTCGCCAACGCGGTGCTCCGCAAGGTCACCACGCGCGACATGGACGCCTGGCTGGAGATCGTGGCGCCCGCCGACGCCGACGCCACGACGCGCCTGTCGATCGCCCACAGCCACCCGAAATGGATTGTCTCCGCCATGCGGGACGCCGTAGGGCGGGACGAGATCGCCGAACTCCTCGCCGCCGACAACGCCCGCCCCCGCGTGACGCTGGTCGCGCGCCCCGGCCGGGCGACCCTCGAAGAGCTGTACGACGCGGACGCGGAGCCCGCCCCCTACTCGCCCTACGCCGCTGTCCTGGCCGAGGGCGACCCGGCGGGTATCGCGGCTGTCCGGGAGGGGCGCGCCGCAGTCCAGGACGAGGCCAGCCAGATGGTCGCCCTGGCGCTTACTCAGGTTCCCCTGGACGGCCGTGACGCGCGCTGGGCAGACCTTTGCGCCGGGCCCGGAGGCAAGGCCGGGCTGCTGGCGGCCCTGGCAGCCCAGCGCGACGCCCGGCTCCTCGCCGCCGACGTCCAGCCGCACCGCGCCGCGCTCGTCCGGGACGCGGTCGACGACCGGGCGGGCGTCGTCGCCGCCGACGGCACCGCCCCCGCCTGGCACCCGGCCTCGTTCGACCGCGTCATGGTCGACGCCCCCTGCACCGGCCTCGGCGCGCTCCGCCGCCGTCCAGAGGCACGCTGGCGCCGCGGCCCCGAATCGGTCGCCGAACTCGGGCCGCTCCAGCGGAAGCTGCTCGCCACGGCACTCGAGTCCGTGCGGCCCGGCGGCGTGGTCGCCTACGTCACCTGCTCGCCCCACCTGGCGGAGACCCGCGTGGTGGTCGACGACGTCCTGCGCGGACGCGACGACATCGAGAGGGTCGACGCTCCGGCGGTCCTGGCAGGGATCGCGCCCGGCCTCACCGGCCTGGGGGACGGCCCGTACGCGCAGTTCTGGCCCCACCGCCACGGCACGGACGCGATGTTCCTGGCGCTCCTGCGCCGTACCGACCAGCCCACCACGGACCAGCACCGGACCTGACACTCCGCACCTACCTCGGGAGGGTTTCCGCTGACCGGCTTCATGCTCTTCATGTCGTACCTGGGCAGCGCGGCCTTCTACGTCCCGGTGCTCCTGGCGCTGTTCTGGTGCGTGGCGCCGCGGCTCGCCGCGAGGGCGGCGGTCGTGCTGCTGTTCGGCGCGATGCTCAACGCCCTCCTCAAGCTGGTCTTCCACGCCCCCCGCCCGTACTGGACGGATCCGAACATCCAGGGCAAGCAGTCGCTGTCGTCCTTCGGGATGCCGTCCGGCCACGCCCAGAACAGCGTCGCGGGCTGGGGCTTCTTCGCCGCCCAGACCAGGCGGTGGTTCCTGTGGGCGGGCGCCGTCGTCATCATCGTCCTGATCGGGGTGTCCCGCGTCTACCTGGGCGTGCACTCGGTGGGGCAGGTCCTGGCGGGATGGGGCGTGGGCTTGGCCGTGCTGGTCGCCGCCCTCGGGCTGGAGCCCATCGCCGTCCCGTGGTGGCGCCGCCAGCACCTGGCCGTGCAACTGGTGCTCTCCCTCGCAATCTCCCTGCTGCTGCTGGCAGCGGCCTGGGGTGCGGTACGGCCGTTGCAGAACTGGCAGTGGCCGCATGCATGGGCCGATGCCGTCAGAGCGGCCGGGGGCGTCGCCGCTCCTGTGACACTGGTCGACTCGGCCCAGGCGTCGGGCGCGCTCTGCGGCCTGCTCATGGGCCTGTCGATCGTCGCGTGGCGCGGCTGGTTCGACCCGGGCGGCAAGGCCTGGCAGCGCCTGGGGCGCCTCCCGGTGGGCCTCGCCGGGGCCGCGGTCATCGCCGTGTTCGAAGGGACGAACCTGATCCAGGCGTTCGTCGTCCAGGCGCTGCTCGTTCTGTGGGTCACGGCCGGCGCGCCCGAGGTCTTCGTCCGCCTCCGCCTGGCCGCCCGTTCCACCCCCGGCCTCACCCAGGCGGGTGACGAGCGGGCGGGGCTGCGCCAATAGACTCGGGGCATCATGGCTCCTCAGATCGCACCCAGCATCCTGTCCGCCGACTTCGCCCGCCTGGCCGAGGACGTCGCGCGCATCGCCGACTCCGCCGACTGGGTCCACGTCGACGTCATGGACAACCACTTCGTCCCGAACCTCACCCTGGGACTGCCCGTCGTGCAGGCGCTGCTCCAGAGCAGCGCGCTGCCCCTCGACTGCCACCTGATGATCGAGGACCCCGACCGCTGGGCGCCGCAGTACGCCGAGGCCGGAGCCGGGAGCGTCACCATCCACGCCGAGGCGTCGAAGGCGCCCATCCGCACTCTGCGGACCATCCGCGCCGCGGGCGCGCGCGCGGGGCTGGGCGTCAACCCGGCCACCCCGGTGGACGGCTTCGAAGACCTCCTGGGCGAGATCGACATGCTGCTGCTGATGACCGTGGAGCCGGGCTTCGGCGGCCAGAAGTTCCTGGACGTCGTCCTGCCGAAGGTCCGCCGCGCGCGGGAGCTCATCAAGGGCCGCGACCTGCCCGTCTGGCTCCAGGTGGACGGCGGCGTCAGCGCCGAGACGATCGAGCGCTGCGCGGAGGCGGGAGCCGACGTGTTCGTCGCCGGCAGCGCCGTCTACGGGGCCGACGACCCGGCGGAGGCCGTCCGCAGGCTGCGCGCCCAGGCGGAAGAGGCGACGGCCAAGGCGGACTGGTGAACGCCCCCGCCGAGCGCGGGGGAGCCCTGCTTCCCCCCACGATGACACTGGCCTGCGCCGCCGTCCTGTTCGACGTCGACGGCACCCTGGTCGACTCGACGCCCCTCGTCGAGCGCGCGGGCCGTGCGTGGGCCGTCGAGTACGGCATCGACCCCGACGAGTTCATGTCGGGCGCGCACGGCCGCCGCACGAGCGACCGCGTCGCCGACTTCCTCCCGGCCGAGCAGGTCCGCGAGGCCACCGCACGCCTGGACGCCTTGGAGGCGGCCAGTACCGACGGCATCACCGCCCTGCCCGGCGCCGTCGAACTGCTGGCGGACATGAGCGGCCTGCTCCACGCTTTCGTCACGTCCATGGACCGGGGGCAGTTCAAGGTCCGCACCGGCGTGGCCGGCATCCCCGCTCCGCCCGTCGTGGTGACCGCCGAGGACGTGCCGGACGGCAAGCCGGACCCCTCCGGCTACCTCCAGGCGGCCCGCCGCCTCGGCGTGGAACCGTCCGCCTGCGTGGTCGTCGAAGACGCCCCCGCCGGGATCGCGGCGGGCCGTGCCGCAGGGGCCACCGTCATCGCGCTGGTCACCAGCCACCCGGAGGAGGCCCTGGGCGAGGCCCACCACGTGGTCCAGAACCTGAGCCGCGTGAGGTCCGTCCCGACCGGCCTGCACCTGACGCTCGGCTGAGCGCCCCGGCCCCTGGAGCGCCCGGCCCCGGCGGTGTCACCCGGCCCCGGCGGTGTCACCGGGCCCCGGCGGTGTCACCGGGCCCCGGCGGTGTCACCGGGCCCCGGCGGTGTCACCCGGCCCTCGCGGTGTTCCCGGCCTCCGAGGCCTCGATGCCGAGCGAGGCGTGGAACATCGAGTGGACGCGGAACCGGCGCACCGCGGCGAGGTTGATGTGCTGCACCTGGTGGCTGCCGAGGAACCGCCCGTCCTGGGACGCCCGCGCGGTCAGCAGGCCCGACCGCCAGAGGATCTCGATCAGCTCGTTCGGGTCGCACGAGGCGAGCCATGACTCGGTCCCGTGGGTGGGGACGTCGCCGCAGGCCAGCTCCAGGCACAGCAGTTCGAGCTCGCCGCGGTCGAAAGCGGGCGGACGGCTGCGGAACACCTCGAACACGCTCAGCAGCCCCGGGTACTGGGAGCGGTACTCGGCGGCGATGTCCTTCGTCCGCTCGGCGGAGTACCCGTACTCCGACCGCTCGATCGCCGAGTACGGCACGGGAAGCCGGGCGCCGCGGGCCCTGGCCTGCTCCAGCGCCTCCGAGCAGAACTGGATGAGCTCCCTCGGCCGGTACAGCGTCCGGTCGACCATGTAGCCGAACGAGCCGCGGCCGAGCGCGCCGTCCCGTCCCCGGCCGGGCGGCGGCGGGGCGAAGACCGCCGACCAGCAGGCCCGGTCCCCGGCGCGTTCGAGGGCCTCCACGTCGAACCCCTTCTCGTGGGCCGAGTGCCGGATGCGCCTGGCGATCAGTTCGAGCAGCGACTCCTCCGACCAGTAGATCTTCTCCAGCAGGTCCCGGTGCTTCTGCGCGTCCTCGTAGAGGGCCGGGATGTCGTCGTACAGCTCCTGCCGCAGCGAGATGTAGACGCGCAGGTTCGGATGCAGCGCGTTTATGGACACGCACGCCTGGAACAGCCCGGACACGAACGCCTTGGCGTCCTCGGAGGAGTCCCAGCCGCGGTCGAGCTCGTCCACGAGCACCACCACGCGCTGGTTCCCGAGCACCTTGCGCAGCGCGGGCAGCAGGTTCTGGATCTCCTCCAGCTTGTAGAGGCGGTCCAGCTCGCGGGTCCGCATGCCGGCCTCGATCGGCCCGAGCTTCACGGCCTCCAGGCGCTTGAGGTAGGAGACCAGCATCGACAGGGGCCCGAGCTGCTGGGCGCCGTGGTTGTCCCTGATGTAGTTGTGGATCTCCCGGCCGCCGCCCTTGGTCAGCCGCATCCCCTTGCGCGCCAGGGCCTTCATGACCAGCACGTGGATCAGGTACTTCCACGCGGCGGCGTAGGCCCCCTGCTTGACCCACGAGCCGGCGTTCTCCGACGCCATCGTGGAGCTGAGCAGCTCGTAGGAGTAGTCCTCGGGCGACAGCTCGATGACGTGGCTTCCGGCGGACCGCTCCCGCTTGGCCAGCACCTGGAAGATCGCGCTCTTCCCGGCCCCGCGGTTGCCCATCAGGATCGTCTTCTGCCCGGACCGCACCCGGTGGTAGGCGGGGGACTCCACGAAGTACTTCTCCAGCCCCCGGGATATGTCGCGCTCGGCGGACGGCGTTCCGAAGTCGAGAACATCAAGGATCTTGGGCGACAGGTTCAACTTCGCCATGTGCCTTCCCGAATGAATGGCAGGGGATCTGTTAACAAGTTGCACCGCGCACCCCGCCCCCGGCAAGACCTGCCGTCCGCCGCCGCCCCGGGCCGCCGGACGCGGTGGTGCGCCGGGCGGCCGCCCTCCCGGCGGCGGGGCCGGCGTCCGGAGCGGCGGCGCGCGCCCGGCGGAGTTTGTGGCGACCGCCACACGGGCGCGGAATGGAATGCATGGCACACTGGTTGGCAAAGCATGAACGCGTGCTCCGGGGTCGGTGAAATTCCGAACCGGCGGTTACAGTCCGCGACCCGGCCGAAGCCATCGGCCGGTTGACCCGGTGAAACTCCGGGACCGACGGTGAAAGTCCGGATGGGAGGCAGCGCGCGGTACACCCCTGGCCAGGGGTGTATTCGGACGCACGTACGTCCCCGCGTCCCCCGGAGCCACTGATCTAGGAGGCCCGGGAGATGTTCACCGGCATCGTCGAGGAGCTCGGCGAGATCGTGGCGGTCGATCCCCAAGGGGACTCGGTCGCGCTCGCGGTCCGCGGGCCGCTGGTCACCCAGGACGCCGTCCACGGCGCGTCGATCGCCGTCAACGGCGTCTGTCTCACCGTCGTGGCCGTCAAGGACGGCGTCTTCACCGCCGACGTCATCAAGGAGACGCTCGACAAGTCCAGCCTGGGCGTGCTCGCGCCGGGTTCCAAGGTCAACCTGGAACGGCCCGTGCGGCTGTCGGACCGGCTCGGCGGCCATCTCGTCCAGGGCCACGTCGACGGCGTCGGCGCGATCATCTCCCGCGAGCCGGGGGAGCGGTGGGACGTGGTGACGGTGTCCCTCCCCGCCGATCTGAGCCGCTATCTGGTCGACAAGGGCTCCATCACCGTCGACGGGATCAGCCTCACGGTCGTCGAGGCCGGCGCCGACCGGTTCAGCGTGGCCCTCATCCCGACGACGCTCGCGCTGACCACCCTCGGCCACAAGCAGCCGGGCGACCCCGTGAACCTCGAAGTGGACGTCGTCGCCAAGTACGTCGAGCGCATGCTGGGAGACCGGTCGTGAACTGGCTCGGCGCCGGTTTCGAGGTCTTCGGCGAGCACATCCTGTGGACCGACCTCGTCGGCAACGTCCTCTCGCTCGCCGTCGTGTGGCTCGCGATGCGCAAGACCCTCTGGACATGGCCGGTGCAGCTGGTCGGCGCGCTCCTGCTGCTCGCCGCCTCCCTGCACGCGCACGTGCCGGGCAACGCGCTCAAGCAGATCCTCTTCTGCGGGCTCGCCCTCTACGGGTGGTTCATGTGGACGCGCGGACGGAGCGAGGGCGCCGGGCTGGCCGTCCGGCAGGCGACGCTCAGGGAACGGGTCGTGCTGGTCGCCGCGCTGCTGGTCGGCACGGCGGTGGTCGCCCAGCTGTTCGTGCACCTCGACTGGCTGAAGATCGCCTGGTCGCCGTGGGCGAACGCCTACATCTTCGTCGGCAGCGCGGTCGCGACGTTCGCGCAGAGCCGCGCCCTCGTCGACTTCTGGATCGTCTGGGTGCTGGTCGACCTGGTCGGGGTGCCGCTGGCGCTCAAGTCCGGTCTGTACGTCTCCGGCGCGGTCTACGGGATCTTCTTCGTGATGGTGATGGTCGGGTTCAGGAACTGGCTCCGGGAGTCCCGGGGCGTGCGCAACTCCAGGCAGAAGGCGGTGACCGCATGAGCGGCAACGACACACGGATCGACGACGCGGTGCTCCGGGAGGCGGTGCTCCGCGAGGAGGCACCCCACGGCACGGGTCCCGAGACCACGGCGCTCGCGACCACGGCGCTCGCGACCACGGGGATCTTCGACTCCGTCGAGTCCGCGGTCGCCGACATCGCCGCGGGGCTGCCCGTCGTGGTCGTCGACGACGAGGACCGCGAGAACGAGGGCGACATCATCTTCGCCGCGTCGAAGGCGACGCCCGAGCTGCTGACGTTCACGATCCGCTACACCAGCGGCGTCATCTGCGTCCCCATGGAGGGCGCCGACCTCGACCGGCTCCAGATCCCGCTGATGACCGCGCAGAACACCGAGCGCATGCGCACCGCGTACACGGTCAGCGTGGACGCCCGGCTCGGCGTCAGCACCGGCATCTCCGCCGCCGACCGGGCGCACACGATCCGCACGCTGTGCGACTCGGCGTCGGAACCGCGCGACCTCGTCCGCCCCGGCCACATCTTCCCGCTCCGCTACCACGAGGGCGGCGTCCTGCGCCGGCGCGGCCACACCGAGGCCGCCGTGGACCTCGCCCGGCTCGCCGGGCTGCCCCCGGCCGGGGTCCTCGCCGAGGTGGTGAACGAGGACGGCACCATGGCGCGCCTCCCCGAGCTCCAGGTGTTCGCCAAGGAGCACGGGCTGAAGCTCGTCTCCATCGAACAACTCGCCGAGTACCGCAGGCGCATCGAGTCGATGGTCACCCGCGTGGTCGAGACCCGCCTCCCCAACCGGTACGGGATGTGGCGCGCGGTCGGGTTCTCCAGCGCGATCGACGGCGGCGAGCACATCGCCCTCGTGCTCGGCGACCTCGGCGACGGCGAGGACGTCCTGGTCAGGGCCCACTCCGAGTGCCTCACCGGCGACGTCCTGCACTCCGAGCGCTGCGACTGCGGCACCCAGCTGGACGCCGCCATGGAGCGGATCGCCGAGGAGGGGCGCGGCATCGTGCTCTACCTGCGCGGGCACGAGGGACGCGGGATCGGCCTGCTGGCCAAGCTCCAGGCGTACGCGCTCCAGGACCACGGCTCCGACACCGTCGACGCCAACCTGGAGCTGGGGCTGCCCGCCGACGCGCGGGAGTACTCCAACGCCGGGCACATGCTGCGCGAGCTGGGCGTACGCTCGGTGAGGGTGCTCACCAACAACCCGGACAAGCTCAAGGGCCTGGACGGCTTCGGCGTGGACGTGCGGGGCCGCGAGGCCATGCCCGTCATCGTCACCGAGCACAACCGGCGCTACCTGACGGTCAAGCGCGACCGTCTCGGCCACCAGATCGAGCTGGGCGACCAGGACGAGCCCGGACACCGGAGCGAGGGAATGCGATGAGCGGCGCGGGACGCCCCGAGGACATCACGGTCGACGCGGCGGGGCTCACGCTCGGCATCGTGTGCACCCGCTGGCACGAGCGGGTCACCGACCGGCTGCTGGAGCGGGCGCTCGCGGCGGCGAAGGCGTGCGGCGCGGACGAGCCCGTCGTGGCCCGCGTCGCGGGCGCGCTCGAACTGCCCGTGATCGCCCAGCAGCTGGCCCGCGACCTCGACGCCGTCGTGTGCCTGGGCGCGGTGGTCAGGGGCGCCACCGCCCACTTCGACTACGTGTGCGACTCGGTGACCGCCGGTGTGACCCGCGTCGCGCTGGACGAGTCGACTCCGGTGGGCAACGGGGTCCTCACATGTGACACCATTGAGCAGGCACTGGAACGCAGCGGGCTGCCGGGCAGCTCCGAGGACAAGGGATGGGAGGCGACTGTGGCCGCACTCGACACGGCACTGACCCTGCGAGGTCTGCGGCATCACGGTCACGCCGGGCACGGCCTGGAGCATCTGGGCTCCTAGGCGTGGAGCGGCGCCCCGCCATGGGGCGGCTCCCAGGAGGCGAGCACTTCCCAGAAGGCGAGCACTTCCCAGAAGGGGAGCATCGGCGCTCCTGAGCAATCCCGGTATCCCGTACGCATCCTCATCGAAAGGCCGATCCGTGCTGTCACTCGTTCTGCCCAAGGGGTCGCTGGAGAAGGCGACCATGCAGCTGTTCGACGCCGCCGACCTCACCGTCCAGCGCGGCTCCGACCGCGACTACCGCGCCTCCATCGACGATCCGCGCATCGACCGCGTCCGCGTCCTGCGCCCGCAGGAGATCCCGACCTACCTCGAACAGGGCCTGTTCGACCTCGGCATCACCGGCCGCGACTGGATCACCGAGACCGACGCCGACGTGGTCAGCCTCGGCGAGCTGAAGTATTCCAAGGCGACCTCCAACCCGGTCCGCGTGATCATGGCGGTGCCCGAGGGCGCGCCCTGGCGGTCGGTGGCCGACCTGCCGGAGGGCGTGCGGATCTCCACCGAGTTCCCGGCGATGACCAAGCGGTTCCTCGACAGGCACGGCGTGAAGGCCACGGTCGTCCCGTCCTACGGCGCGACCGAGGCGAAGGTCCCCGACATCGTGGACGCGATCGTCGACCTGACCGAGACCGGCTCCTCGCTGCGCAAGAACGGCCTGCGCATCCTCGACACGCTCCTGACCAGCTACACCGAGCTGGTCGCGAACCGCGAGGCCTACGAGGACGCCGAGAAGCGCGCCGCGATGGAGGACATCGCCCTGCTGCTCCAGGGCGTGATCCGCGCGCGGGGCAAGGTGCTGCTGAAGCTGAACGTCGCGCACGCCGACCTCCAGCAGGTCCTCGACATCATGCCCGCGATGTCGTCGCCGACGGTCACCTCGCTCGCCGGCGGGGAGTCCAACGCCGTGGAGTCGGTGGTCGCCAAGCGCGGCGTCAACACGCTGATCCCGGCGCTGAAGGCGGCGGGCGCCCACGACATCCTCGAGATCCCCATCGCGAAGATCGTTGGCTGACGACCCGGGCCTGCCGGCGGTGTGGCGCCCCCGCACCACCCGGCTCGTCGCCTACACCACGGCGGGCGTGATCGTGCTGGGCATGGTCGTGCTCGCCGTGGTGGTGGCGCCGCAGTTCAAGCTGTTCGACCGGGTCCTGATGGTCGCCTTCGGCGCGGCGGTCGCGTGGGTCCTGCACATGCTGGCCCGCTGCCGCGTCAGCGCCGACGAGTCCGGCCTGACGGTCGTCAACGCCTTCAACACCCGCCGCCTCGAATGGCCCGAGGTCGTCGACGTCTCCATGTCGACCGGCGACCCGTGGCCCACCCTCGACCTGGCCGACGGCACCTCCCTCGGCGCCATGGGCATCAACGGCGCCGAGAAGACCCTCGCCGCCCGCCAGCTGGCCGAACTCCGCGCCCTCCTCCACACCCGGGGCGAAGCCCCCGACCCCGCCTGACCCGGCTCCCGGGGTCACCAGGCGGTCAGGGCGGTGATGGCGCCGGCCGCTATGAGGGCCGCGGCCCAGAGGCGGTCCAGGTTGAACCAGGCGCGGCGCAGGACGGCCAGGCCGACGATCTCGTAGACGAGGACGGCGATCACGCCGGCCACGGCGAACATCGACAGGGTGTGCACGGCGGTGACGAAGACGCCGGTCGACAGGGCGCTGCCGGAGGACGAGGCCAGGCCGTGGTCGTGGCCCGCCGGGGCCGTCCCGGCCGAGGTGAGCACGGGCAGCAGCATCAGGCCCGCGCCGTGCACCGACGACATCAGGAACGACCAGCCGGCGAGCTGCCACAGCGAGATGCGCATGCCGACCCACCGGAAGTGCCGCCGCGACAGCAGCCGCCACAGGCCGAACCCGACGAGCACGGCCCCGCCGCCGATCGCGACCGCGCGGGTCGCGACGACGGAGCGGGTGAGGGCGACCAGGACGGCGACGGCGCCGACGGAGGCGGCGTGGCCCGCGGCGATCGCCGGGAGCGACTGCAGCACGAGCGACCGGCTGCGCTCCTGGAGGCCGCGGGCCACCGCGAACAGCCATCCCATGGCCGGGTTGAGGCCGTGGAACGCGCCGAGCGCGACGAGCGCCGCGAGCGACCCGTCGTTCACGGGTAGCAGTAGGAGTCCGAGGAGGCGTCACCGCCCTGGAGGCGCGTCTGGTGAGGCCGCAGGCCCCGGAAGTCGTCGCCGCCGGGGAAGAACCGCTCGTCGAACGAGAAGCCCTCCGGGGTCGAGTCGAGCTTGGCCATCCACGCGCCCACTCCGTCGGGGTAGAACTGGTCGTCCCACGAGCCGTAGAGCGAGTTGGTGACGTAGACGCGCCTGCCGTCGCGGCTGACCTCGACCATCTGCGGCCCGCCCGCGAGGGGACGGCCCGGGTCGGCGGGATGCGGGGTGCGGCTGACGATGCCGCCGATCCGCACCGAGCCCGCCTCGACCGGGTGGAACGGGTCGCTGACGTCGTAGCGCTTCAGCTCGCCGGTGCCCCAGCACGAGACGTACAGCCACTGGTCGTCCACGGACAGGTCGATGTCGGTGATGAGCGGGGGCACCGCCCCGAACGGGCGGATGACGGGCGGCAGGTCGTCCGGGTCGGCCGGCTCGGCGGGGATCGTGATCACCTTCGTGGCGGCCCACCGGTCGCCGTCGCGGTGCCAGACCCACACCGACGCGGACAGGTCCTCGACGCTGACGACCACGCCCGCGAACCCGTACAGCTTCGTCGGGTCGTGCGCCGGACGCAGCTCCAGGACCATCTGGTGCTCGTCCCCGAGGTCGACGGTCTGGACGTGCTTGCGCTTGCGCAGGTCGAAGAAGTTCAGCGAGTGCCCGTACTTGCGGCCGAGCAGCAGCTCGCCGACGACACCCTCCTCGATCATGGACGGGGTGCCCCACTCGGACGCGACGAGCACGTCGTGCGCGATGTGCCACCAGGCGTCGTAGGCGAAGTACTGCGGGCCCCGGTCGACCTCCCACCGCCCGAGCACCTCGAACGAGGTGTGGTCCAGCAGCGCGATGCCGCCCGGCCCCTCCTCTCCGTTCGCCCCGCCGAGGGCCGTCAGGTAGAGGCCCTCCGGCCCGCAGTGGACGGTGTGCGGGCGCGAGTACCCGGCGCGCTTGGCCAGCTCGTCCGCCTCCAGCGTCTTGACGATCTTCGGCGCGGTGGGGTCGTCCTTGGTGTCGATGACGTACACCCGCGACGACCGCAGCCCCGGGACGATCAGGTACCGGCGCTCGACGTGCGGGTGCGGGGACCCGGGGCACAGGGCGCTGCTGCACGCGTTCCACCCGAAGTGGTGCAGCTCGTCGCCGAGGTAGGGCAGCTCGGTCCACCCCACGACGGAGCCGTAGGAGCCGGAGCCGGGGTCGACGTCGAGAACCGCGATCGCGTCCGGCTTCTCGGCGGCCCGGTCGAACGCCGCGACGTAGGCGAGCTTCTCCGGCGGCGCGGAGGCGGCGTCGCGCGGTGACGCGTAGAACGTCGGGTCCGGCTTCCACAGTGCCATGGGGGTCCTTTCGGGGCGGAGGCGACCGGGTGCCGGTCGGCGGTGTCCATCTGTCGGTGGCGGCGGGCAGGGGCGAGGAGGGAGCGTCAGGCGACGGTGACCGGGTGCCGTACGACGGCGCCGAAGAGATAGCCGAGCGTGTTGTAGGGGGCGGTCGTGGGCTGGGCCGCGCCCGTCTCGTCGGTCGCGCGCGCCAGGAGTTCGTACCGGCCGGGCCGTTCCGGGCGCCACGGCAGGTCCCAGCGGACCCAACTGCGGGGGTTCGGGTGACGGTCCCGCAAGCGCGCGCGGCGCCACGTCCGGCCGCCGTCCACGCTGACGTCGGTGTGCCGGATCCGGCCGTTCCCCGACCACGACCGGCCGTGCAGGGCGTGCGGACGGGCGGGCACGGTGGCCTCCCACGGCAGCTCGAAGGCCGACTTGACGTTCATGCGGGTCAGGGGCGCGGACCCCTCCTCGGGGTAGCCGGGCACGAAGAGCCGGTAGTAGCGGGTGTTCCACGGCGAGAAGAGCGGCTCGTCGGCGACCTGGATGTCCCCCAGCCACTTGATGGATGCGATGCCCGCCCACGAGGGCACGACCAGGCGCACCGGAAAGCCGTGGTCGGGCGGCAGGGGAGCGCCGTTCATCTCGTAGGCGAGGAGCGCGTCCTTCATGGCCTTCGCCACCGGTAGGGGACGCCGCACGCGGCCCAGGTTCTCGCCCTTGTCCACGAACTCAGCGTCCAACCCGCGCGGCAGGATGTCCACGGCCTCAGGGGTGATACCTGCGCGACGCAGGACGGTCGCCAGGCGGACCCCGCGCCAGCGGGCCACACCCACCGCGCCGAGCCGCCAGGCCGTCCCCGAGACCTCCTGGCCCTGCTGGGACGTGTAGAAGCCGCGCCCGTTGCCCGTGCACTCGATGAACGCGGTGACGGTCTCGGAGGGGAGCCGGAGGAGGTCCTCGTAGGTGAACTCGACGGGACGGTCCTCGGCGGGAGCGCCGCGCAGGCCGGTGCCCCACAGCCTCAGCCGCCAGGTCCGCGCGTCGATGAGCGGTGTGGCGACGTGGTTGCGGACGAAGAACCGGTCGGCGGGCGTGAGGTACCCCTGCCCGCGCATGGCCTCCCACCGCATCTCGGCGTTGGTGCCCTGCGGGATGAACAGCTCCGGGGGCAGCGGCTTCACGATCCCGGCCGCCGCGCTCGCCGGCCGCGGACCGAACGCCGCGGTCAGCCCCCCGGGCAGGCCCGCGGACAGCCCGGCGGTCAGTCCGGCCCCGGCCGACAGGCGCAGCAGCCCCCGCCGGGACGGGAGGCGGACGCGCTCGTAGTTCGCCTCGTCGGTCAGGTCGGTCAGGTCGGTCGGGTCGCTTCCGCCGGCCAGGTGGTGGTCACCGGTTCGCATGGCTTCGATGCTGCTCAGCCCGCGTCCAAAAGTCAACTTTCCCTACTGTTTTAACAGGTATTTTGCCCGGCATGGGCCGGCGGAACGCGGCGAACCGGCCGTCCCTCCGAACCCCCGCATGTCCGGCGTGAACCGGATGTGTGACTTGGGTCTCGGGCTGAGTAGCCTGTGATCCGTGGGGGAGGCGGCGCCGATGACGGTGGACCAGGTCGGATCGCCCGCGCGGCTCGCGGGCCTGCTCGACGGGCACGGCTACCTGTGCGACGAGGGGCTGGCCACGGCCTGCTTCCTCGCGCTGCGGATGGGGAGGCCCCTGTTCCTGGAGGGGGAGGCCGGAGTCGGCAAGACCGAGCTGGCCAAGACCCTCGCCCGGGGGCTCGACGCGCCGCTGATCCGGCTGCAGTGCTACGAGGGGCTCGACGCTTCGCAGGCGCTCTACGACTGGGACTTCCCCCGCCAGCTCCTGCACCTGCGCGCGGCGGAGGCCGCGGGCGTCAGCGACGTGTCGCGGCTGGAGGGCGAGCTCTACGACCGGCGCTTCCTGCTGGCGAGGCCGCTGCTCCAGGCGCTGGAGACGTCCCCGAGCGTGCTGCTCGTCGACGAGCTCGACCGCGCCGACGACGAGTTCGAGGCGTTCCTGCTCGAGGTCCTCAGCGACTTCACGATCACCGTCCCGGAGCTGGGCACGATCCGGGCCGAGCGGCCGCCGGTCGTCGTGGTGACCTCCAACCGGACCCGCGAGGTCCACGACGCGCTGAAGCGCCGCTGCCTCTACCACTGGCTGGAGCACCCGTCGTTCGACCGCGAGGTCGCGATCATCAGGCGGCGGCTGCCGGAGGCGTCGGAGCGGCTGGCCGGGCAGGTGGCGCGGGCGGCGCAGCGGATGCGCGAGAGCGACCTGCTGAAGCCGCCGGGCGTCGCCGAGAGCCTCGACTGGACGGAGGCGCTCGTCGCCCTCGGCGTGCGCGACCTGGACCCGGGGACGGCCGCGGTGACGCTCGGCGCCGTCCTGAAGTACCGCGAGGACCAGCAGCGCGTGCTCGGCGGCGCCGCCGGGCTAGAGGCCCTGCTCAACGGGGGCTAGCCGTGGACCGGGACGTCACCGAGACGATGGTCGGCTTCGCCAGGACGGTGCGCGCGGCGGGCGGGGCGGCCGATCCCGAGCGGGTCCAGGCGATGCTCGCGGCGCTCGGCCACCTCGACGTCCTCGACCCCCGCGACGTGTACTGGGCGGGCCGGCTCACCCTGTGCGCCGACCCGGACGACCTCGCCCGCTACGACCGCTGCTTCGCCGCGTACTTCTCGGGCGCGACGGCCCGGCCGGGCCGCAGGCCGCCGCCCGTGGTGGCGCGCCGGGTGCCGGCGGCGGAGCCGGGCGGGACGGGCGGCGACCGGGAGGGGGATCTCGAGGCGGCCACGGCCAGCGAGGTCGAGGTGCTGCGCGACCGGGACGTGGCGCGGCTCGGAGCCGCCGAGCGCGCCGAGGTCGCGCGGCTCATCGCCCTGCTGGACGCGGGGGCCGAGCGGCGCAGGTCGCGGCGGTTCGCCCCCGCGGCCTCCGGGCGGCTCGACCCGGCGCGCACCGTCCGGGAGACCCTGCGGCGCGGCGGCGAGACGTCCCTGCTGAGGCACCGGAGCCACCGCACCCGGCCGCGGCGGGTCGTGCTGATCGTGGACGTCAGCGGATCGATGAGCCCCTACGCCGACGCGATGCTGCGGTTCGCGCACGCCGCCGCGCGCTCCGGCGGGCGGGACGTCGAGGTGTTCAGCGCCGGGACGCGCCTCACCCGCCTCACCCGCGAGCTGCGGCACCGCGACCCGGACGCGGCGATGGCGGCGGCGTCCGCTGCCATCCCGGACTGGAGCGGCGGCACGCGGCTCGGCGAGGAGCTGAAGGAGTTCCTCGACCGGTTCGGGCAGCGCGGGCTGGCGCGGGGCGCGGTCGTGGTGATCGCCTCGGACGGGTGGGAGCGCGGCGACGCGGGCCTCCTCGGCGCGCAGATGGCGCGGCTGCACCGGCTCGCGCACCGGGTGGTGTGGGCGAACCCGCACAAGGCGCGGCCCGGGTACGAGCCGCTCACCGCGGGTATGGCCGCGGCGCTGCCGCACGTGGACGACTTCACCTCCGGGCACAGCCTGGCCGCACTGGAGGAGCTGGCCCGCATCGTCGCGGGCGCCGGAAAGGGGAGGGCTCATGCGTGACGTGCTCGGCGACATCGCCGGCTGGTACGGGTCCGGGCGGACGTTCGCGCTCGCGACCGTCGTGAACACCTTCCGCAGCGCGCCGCGCCCGCCGGGCGCGGCGATGGCCGTCTCGGCGGACGGGGAGGCGGCGGGCAGCGTGTCCGGCGGCTGCGTCGAGGGCGCCGTGTACGAGCTGGCGCGGTCGGTGCTGGAGACCGGCGAGCCCGTCGTCCAGCGGTACGGGGTGAGCGACGACGACGCGTTCGCGGTGGGCCTGACCTGCGGCGGCATCCTGGACGTGCTGGTGGAGCCCGTCGGCCCGGACACCTTCCCCGAGTTCGCGGAGGTCGCCGCCGCGATCGGGGCGCGCGAACCGGTCGCGGTCGCCACCGTCGTGGCCGGGCCGGGGCGGATCGGCGCCCGCCGCGTGATCTGGACCGACCGGGCGTCGGGGTCCCTCGCGCCCGGCGCCCCGCACGCGGCCCGCCTCGACGCGGCGGTGGACGACGACGCGCGCGGCATGCTCGCCCAGGGCCTCACCGGGCAGCGGCACTACGGGCCCGAGGGGGAGCGGCGGCTGGACGACCTCAGCGTCTTCGTGCACTCGTTCGCGCCGCCGCCCCGGCTGCTGGTGTTCGGCGCGATCGACTTCGCGGCCGCCGTCGCCCGGATCGGCAAGTTCCTCGGCTACCACGTGACGGTGTGCGACGCGCGGCCGGTGTTCGCGACGCCCAAGCGGTTCCCCGAGGCCGACGAGGTCGTCGTGAAGTGGCCGCACAAGTTCCTGGAGGAGACGCGCGACGCCATCGACGGGCGGACGGCCATCTGCGTCCTCACCCACGACCCGAAGTTCGACGTCCCGCTGCTGGAGGTGGCGCTGCGCACGGAGGCGGGCTACGTCGGCGCCATGGGCTCGCGCCGCACCCACGAGGACCGGTTGTCGAGGCTCCGCGAGGCCGGCCTGTCCGGCGCCGAGCTGGCCCGGCTGCGCTCGCCGATCGGCCTGGACCTCGGCGCCCGCACGCCCGAGGAGACGGCCGTGTCGATCGCGGCGGAACTGGTGCAGCTGCGCTGGGGCGGCTCCGGCCGCCCCCTCACCGACACCAGCGGCCGCATCCACGCCGAGTCGGACTCCTGAGGCCCGCGCGGGCCGCCTCCATGAAATGGCGGCGCGGGCGCACTACCCTCGCGGGATGACGTTGCGCCATGAGGAGTCCCCGGCCGGGCTGCTGCTCGCGGCGGGGGAGGGCAGCCGGTTCGGGCGGCCCAAGGCGACGCTGGAGCTGGACGGCGAGCGGCTCGTCGACCGGGGCGTCCGGACGCTGCGCGACGGCGGCTGCTCCCCGGTCCTGGTGGTGGCGGGGGCCGCGCAGATCGAGGTCATCGGCGCCGTCGTCGTCCCGAACCCCGACTGGCGCGAGGGCATGGGCTCGTCCCTGCGGGCCGGGCTCGCCGCGCTGCCGCCCCGCTGCCCCGCCGTGGTCGTCGCGCTGGTCGACCAGCCCCTGGTGACGCCCGCCGCCGTCGCGCGGCTGATCGCCGCCTACGAGGAGGGCGCCGGGATCGCGGTCGCCGCCTACGGGGGAGCGCCGCGCAACCCCGTCCTGCTGACCGCGGGGCACTTCGCCGGCGTCGCCGAGGCCGCGGTCGGCGACCAGGGGGCGCGCGGCTACCTGCGCGCCCACCCGGAGCTGGTGACGCCGGTCCCGTGCGACGACGTCGCCGCCCCCGACGACATCGACACCCCGGACGACCTGTCCGCGCTCAACCGCCTGCGGGCAGAACGCTCTCGTCCAGCGCCCCGCAGTCGACCGCGCGGCGCAGCCGGGCGGTGAGCGCCGTGATCGTGGCGGGCTCGTCCAGGACGCCGTTCGCGCTCCCCGCCTGCTCGTGCCAGGCCCGCACCCGCCCGATCACGTCGTCGACCCCGCTCAGGTGGAACGCGTACACCGCCGCGTACCGGCTCGGCAGGTGCGCGGGATGCAGGTCCCAGCCCTGGTAGAACCCGTGCGCCAGCGAGTGCCGGACGTGCCCGGCGTGCACGGCCCACGTCGCGTTGACCTCGTCGGGCCCGTCGTTGCGGGGGATGACGTTGGTGGAGCCGTCCGAGAGCCGGACCCCGGTGCCCGCCAGCGACACCTGCATGATGTGCCGGGCGAAGTCGCAGGCGGGGTGGTCGAGCCGCTGCTCGTGCGGAGGCAGCCCGAGCGCGGCGGTGTAGTCGAACACGCCGAAGTGGGCGGCGGTGATGCGTCCCTGCGCCTCGGTGACGAACGACTGGAGCCCCATCCGGTTCTCCTTGTCGTCCATCAGCACCTGCGGCGTCTCGATCTGGATCTCGAAGCGCAGGATGCCCTGCGGCAGCCCGAGCGAGGTCTCCAGCCGGTCCAGGAACTCGACGAACAGCCGGACGTGCTCGATCGAGGTCACCTTGGGGAAGGTGATGGTGAACCCGCCGGGCAGCCGGCCGAGCCGGTCGCGCAGCGCGGTCAGGAACCCGTCCAGCGTCCGCATCGCGCGCTCGTGGCCGCCGTCGGCGAACGACTTGACCCGCAGCCCCCAGTAGTGCGGCAGGCCCTTCACCTGGTACGCGGCGCCGATCGCCTCGACGACCTGGTCGACGTGGGCGTCCTCCTCGGTGTCGTCGCGGACCCCGTAGCCGTCCTCGAAGTCGATCCGCACGTCCTCCACCGGCTCGGCGGCGAGCTTCGCCGCGACGCGCTCGCGCACCGGCCCGGCGAGCTCGGGGTCGAGCCCGAACGCGGCGCCGAACGACCCGGCGCCCGGCGTGTGGGTGTTCAGCAGCCGCAGCGCCTCGGCGCCGAAGTCGGCGGGCGTCGAGCGGGAGAACCGGTCCGCCGGGACGTACACGGTGTGGACCGGCTGGCGGCCCTCCGCGCCGCCGGGGAAGCGCTCGCCATGGGCGTCGCGGACGGCGGCGATGCGCGCGGAAAGGTCGTCGCATGAGGAGACGCTGAGGTTCACCCCGCAATGATCCCCCAACCCCTGCCTGCTAGGGAACCGGTACCGCGTGATCAGGACGCCTGGACGCCCCAGGTCCCGGTGAACTCCTCGCCCGGCCCGAGGTCCACGACGCCCTCCCCGGACGCGAACGCGTTGGGCGGGCACGTCATCGGCTCGACGCCGAGCCCGCTGCGCGGGTCCGGGGCGTTGTCGGCGGTGTAGATCTCCATCCACGGGTGCGACTCGTCGGCCCAGAGCCGCACCGTGCGGTCGGCCCCGGCCAGGGTCACCCAGGCGCGTCCGTGGCCGTCGCGGTTGAGCGCGGTGTAGGCGTTGTCGATCCGCCGGTCGCCGAACACGGGCCCGGTCCGCAGGTCGTAGGGGGTGCCGGTGACGTCCTCCGACGGCCCCGACGGGATCATCCGGTCGTCCACCGGGAGGTAGCGGTCGGCGCCCAGCGTGACGGAGCAGCCGTCGATGGGCTCGCCGACCGTCAGGTAGGGGTGCGCGCCGTGGCCGTAGGGGGCGGTCCTGGTGCCGGTGTTGCGCGCCGTCATCCGCACGCGGAGCCCCGCGTCGGCGTCCAGGGTGTACTCGGCCTCCAGGTCGAGGCGGAACGGGTACCCGGCGGTGCCGAGCAGCCGGTGCGTGAGCCGCACCCGGTCGGGCTCGTGCTCGGCCGCCGTCCAGGCCGCCCAGCGGACGAGCCCGTGGATCGCGCAGTCGCGCTCCGGCTCGGACAGGTCGAGCCGGTGCTCCGAGCCGCCGTAGTCGTAGCGGCCGCGGTCGACGCGGTTCGGCCACGGGACCAGCAGGTGCCCGAACGCGGCGGGGGCCGGCTCGTCGGCGCCGTGCGTCAGCACCAGCGCGCGCCCCTCGTGCGTCAACTCGCGCAGGCTCGCGCCCGACTCGGTGACGACGGCCTGGTAGTGCCCAGCGCCGATGGCGTACTGCTCGCCGGTGAGGGCGGACTTCTCCCCGATGATCGACTCGCTCATGCGGGCGACGTTACCCCCGGAGCGGCTGCGCCGGTTCGGCCAGGGCGCGCAGGGCGTCGGTGAAGACGTTCGCCGGCGGTTCGACCAGCCCCGCGCCGACCTGGCCCGTGCCGGCCTCGCGCCCGGCGATGCCGGTGTCGATGACGGGCAGGATCCCGGTGCGCACGACGCGGGTGACGTCCACGCCGACCGGCGTCCCGCGGAACGACAGCAGCGGGATCTGCAGCATGGGGTGCTCGGCGAGGGTGATCTCGTACATCCGCTGGGTGGCGGCGACCGCGTCCGGGACCTCCCCGCCGACGAAGCGGACGATCGCGGGCGCGGCGGCGAGCGCGAAACCGCCCATCCCGGCCGTCTCGGTGATCGCCGAGTCGCCGATGTCGGGGTTGGCGTCGTCCGGGCCGTACCCGCCGAGGTAGAGGCCGTCGGGGACGCCCGCGGGGCCGGTGAACCAGCGGTCGCCCGTCCCCGACACCTGGATGCCGAAATCGGTGCCGTTGCGGGCCATCGCGACGACGAGGCTCGACCCCGGCACGCCGCGGGCCGCGTCGGCGCACGCCTTCGCCGCCGCCATGCCCGCGTTGAGGAAGAAGTGGTCGTTGCCCGCCGCGAACCTCAGCGCCTCGGCGGCCCTCGCGCGGGGCACCTCCTCGGCCGCCGCGAGCGCGGGCGCCAGCTCGCGCAGCAGCAGCGACGTCGCCGCCCGGTTGCGGTTGTGCAGCTCGTCGCCCATCTGGAGGGCCTGCGCGATGAGCGCCATCAGGTCGACCGGCCCGTGCCGCCGCACGGCCTCGCGCAGCGCCGGACCGAGCACCTCGCCCATCCACGCCAGCCGCTCGATCACCTCCGGCCCGTACGCCCCGTACCGCAGGACCTTGCCGAGGCCCTCGTTGAGCGAGCAGTAGGACGTGCCGCCGTGCTCGGCGTCCTCGACCACCAGCATCCACATGGACGGGCTGACGACGCCCGCCATCGGGCCGACCGCGGCGTGGTGGTGGCACGGCTCGAACACCGCCGCGCCGCGCTCCAGCTCGCGCTCCGCGCCGCGCGGCGTCTCGGCGAGCCCTTCCAGCAGCATCGCGCCGACGAGGGCCCCGCGCATCGGACCCGAAGCGCGCTCCCACTCCAGCGGCGGGCCCGCGTGCAGGAACCGTCCCGGTTCGAGGCCGAGCACCTCGCGCGCGGGACGCACGTCCACCAGGTGCGGGCGCGCCGTCACCATCCGCTGGACGGCGCGCGCGTTGGCCTCGGCGTGGCCGGGTTCGCCGAGGACCGCCGCCAGCGCGGCCTCCGTCCCGGCGGGCGGCGGCCGCCAGTCGACCGCCTCCACCGGGACGGCCTGGTCGGCGAGGGCGCTCGCGAGCACCTCGACGCCGGTCGCGACGACGCTCGGCTCGCGGGACAGCAGCCCGCCCAGCCGGTGCGCGCGGTGCGCATCCCGGTGGTCGCTCATCGGGGCATCCCTTCGACGGTCGACCCGTTCACCAGCGCCAGGGCGTGCCGGGTCGCCTCGGCGTTGGAGGCGAAAACGTCCGCGCCCGCCTCGCACAGCGCGAGGGCCTGCCGGTCGCGGCCCTGCGGATCCGCCGGCGTCCCGCAGAGCGACACGACGGCGTCGAGGTCCGGGCGGTCCCGCAGCGCCGCCGCGATGGCCGGGGCGAGCGCGGCGGCCGGGTCGGGCTCCGCGCCGTACCCGAGCACCACGTCCAGGAGCAGGACGCCGCAGCCCTCGTCGGCCGCCTCGGCGCGCAGCGCCTCCAGCCGAAGCGTCGGATCGATCATCGGGTGCGCGCGGCCCCGCGTGTAGGCGTCGTCGCCGAAGTCGGTGAAGCGGTGGCCGCGCGACTCCAGCTCCCATCCGAGCACGTCGCGGGCGATCATCTCGGCCTCGTCGCGCAGCGTGCCGCCCGCGAACAGCCCGCGCAGCGCCCGCCCGGGCCGTGCCCGCCCAGACGGCCCTTCTCCGGGCGCGGCATGCCGCGGCGACACCCAGCGCGGCCACGTCGGGACGGGGCGGCCGAGCGCCCTCAGCGCCTTCTCCGCCGCCCGCGTCAGGTCGTCCTCGCCGGGCAGCGGCAGCGCGAACACCACCGGGGTGTCCAGCCGCCGGGCCGCCTCCCGGATCAGGTCCAGTACCTGCGGCGCGGGCGGCTTGGACACCAGCACGATCAGCTCGGTGCCCGGGTCGGCGTCCAGCGCGGCCAGCGCGGCCAGCGCCGACCGGCCGCTCACCTCGGGCGACAGGTCCCGGCCGCCGACGCCGAGCACGTGGCTGACGCCGGTCCCGGCCGCGTCCAGCAGGCACATCAGCTGCTGCGCGCCCGTCCCGGACGCCGCGACGACGCCCACCGGGCCGGGCCGCACCGCGTTGGCGAACCCGAGGCCCGCGCCGCCGACGACGGCCGTCCCGCAGTCCGGGCCCATCACGATCAGCCCGCGCCGCGCCGCCGCCTCCTTCAGCGTGATCTCCTGCGCGACCGGCACGTTGTCGCTGAAGATCATCACGTTGAGGCCGGCGTCGAGGGCGTCCATCGCCTCGGGGAAGACGTGCGGCCCCGGCACCGACAGCAGCGCCACGGTCGCCTCGCCGCGGGCCGCCGCGGACCCGGTCGTCCGGGCCGGTGCGGGCGCGCCCAGGATCCCGCCCTCCGCGGGCGGGCGCGACGCCTCGCGCAGCAGGCCGTCCAGCGCCTCCCGCGCCCCGTCCAGCCCGCCGTCCGCCGTGTCGTCGATCACGCGGATCGCGACGACCAGGTCGTCCGGCCCGGCGTCGTCCGGCACGGCGAAGCCCATGCGGCCGAACATCTCGCGGTTCAACTCGGTCCCCATCGCCACCATGGCCGCCGCCACGCCGGCCCGCTCCGACAGCAGCCGGCTCACCCGCATCAGCGTGACCGAATCGTGGTAGCCCCCCCGCCGCACCTCGACCCGGTCCGTCATGCGGTGGCCCTCGGCGCGCCCGGCCGTTCTTCGAGGTGCCGCCGTTCTCGGAGGTGCCGCATCTGGAGGTGCTGGACGGGCAGGTGCGCGGAGGCGGCGAGGGCGAGGACGGCGCGGCATCCGGCGAGGACGCCGTGCGCCAGGTCCGCGCCCGACGTGTGGCCCACCGCGAGGAGGCGGCGGACGGCCGCCTGCGGCGGTTCGTGGCCCGCGACGCAGCGCAGGACGGCGGTCACCTCGGCGCCCGCGTTGCCCGCCGCGGCGCAGTGCAGCAGCGTCGCGGCCAGCGCGGTCGTGCGGGTCCCGGCGTCGGCGGTGACGGCCGCGCCGAGCCAGTCGGCCAGCCGCACCGCGCTCTCGCCGCGCCGGACGGCGCCGCCGACCGTCCGCAGCGAGGTCAGCAGGCCGCACAGGATGTCGTCGCCGCTCGGCGTCAACCCGGGGCCGAGGCCCACGATCCGCTCGGCCGCCTCCACGGCGCCCGCGAGGTCGCCCGCGGCGCAGCACGCCGCGAGCGCGTCCGGGTCGGGGTGGCCGGCGAGGCCGCCGCCCGCGGGCCCGGCGGCGGTGAGCGCGCCGGCCGCGGCCAGTTCGGCCTCCAGGGCGCGCAGGCCCCGCGACAGCGACGCGGCCTGCATCCCGCCGAGCACGGGGGAGGGGTCCCACCAGCGCCGCACGCGCACGGTGAGGCCCTCCATCTCGATCCGCCCCTCCCCGACGAACGCGTCCGCGCCCTCGCGCACGGACCGGAACGGGTGGTCGCGCCTCGTGGCGACGACCACCACCGCGTTCGGCAGGCGGCCGGCGTCGGAGGTGACGACGGCGAGCACGCGCGGCTCCGCGCCCCCGGGCCCGCCTCCCCGCATCTCCAGGTACACCGCCGCCGGGAAGGCGGCGATGACGCGGGCGGGGCGGCGCGGCGGGTCGAGCAGCGGCCGGAGCGCGAGGCTCGCGGCGCCGGCGGCGGGGGGCCGCGCTCCGGGGCGGGCCGGGAGCCGGATCGGGTCGCGGACGAGAGCGGTCACGGATCCTCCCGAGGCCGGTGTCGGCGGCCGCCCGGCGTGCGGACGGCCCGGCCTCCGGCATGACGGTAGAACGGGCCCGGCATTGGACGTATGGATAAATCTGCCAAGGATGGTTGTCATCGTTCGTCTTTGTTGTCAGTGTTGATCAGAAATCGGTAGCGATCACGCCGTTACGGGCGATGTACGCACCAAAAGCGAGGTGACCCCTGGCATGAGTTACACGACTGCGGACCCGGGCCCACCGGCCCTCCGGCTCGCGAGTACCGGAACACTGACCTACGGCCTCTCGGTCGGCGAGGTCCTCGGCGTCAGCACCCTGAACGGCGCCCGCCTCATCGCCGGACGGGCCGGACTCGAGCGCGTCGTCCAGCGGCTGAACGTGATGGAGGTCCCCGACATCCTGTCGTGGGTCAAACCGAACGAACTGCTGCTCACCACCGGCTACCCCCTCCGCAACACCCCCCAGTCGCTCGACAACCTGGTCGCCGACCTGGACGAGCGCGGCCTCGCGGCGCTGGCCATCAAGCTCGGCCGCTACCTCGACTCCCTGCCCGCCGAGATGATCGCGCAGGCGGACCGGCGCGGCTTCCCCCTGATCCTGCTCCCGAACGACGTCGGCTTCGACGACATCCTGAACCAGGTGCTGACCGACATCCTGAACCGGCAGGCGGCCGTCCTCGCCCGCACCGAGGAGGTGCACCGGGCGCTCGTGCAGATCGTGCTGTGCGGCGGCGGCCTCCAGGAGGTCGTGGACGAGGTCGCGACGCTGCTGGACGTGGCGGTCGTGGTGCTGGACGGCGAGCAGCGGGTGCTCGCGGGCGCCGGCCCCGACGAGCACGTCCAGGCGATGCGGGCCTTCGACGCGGGCCGGCACGCGGCGTGCGGCCGCGGCGGCTGCGGCATCATCGGCGCGCACGGCACCGGTGACCACCTGGTCGTCCCCGTGATGGCGGGCGGCTTCGACCACGGCCGGATCGTCGCGTTCAGCCCCGCCGGCACCCTGCGCGGCACCGACCTCGGCATCCTGGAGCGCGCCGCGACCGTGGCCGCGCTCGTGGTGACCAAGCAGCAGGCCGTCGCGGCCGTGGAGAGCAAGTACCGCGCCGACTTCCTGCGCGACATCCTCGCGGGCCGCGCGGGCGGCGACGACCGGATCGTGTCGCACTGCGGCGGGTTCGGCTGGGACCTCGACCGGCCGATGATGGTGGTCGTCGCTGAACTGGACGGGCGCCCGCGCGGTGCCGCCGCCCAGGAGGCCGAAGGCAAGGGCCGCGGGAAGGCGGCCGAACCCGACGGCGGGGCGCGCGGCGTCCGCGGCGCCGAGGAGAGGGCCGCGCAGGAGCGGCTCGCCGCCGCGTGGACGACGGCCGTCCGCCGGCACGACCGGGGCGCGGCCGTCGCGAGCTTCGCCCACGAGGTCGTGGCGATCGTCGGCGCCGAGGGCGACGACCCCGCCGAGTGGACCGCCGGACCGGTCCAGGCGATGGTCAAGGAGGCCTCGTCGATCTTCGCCGAGCACCTGCCGGTGCGGCGGACGTTCTCCACCGGCATCAGCCGGACGGTGACCTCGCCCGCCGCGCTGCCCGAGGCCTACGAGCAGGCGGTGAAGGCCGTGCGGGTCGGGCGCCAGCTCAACGGCGCGGGAGCGCGGGCGCACTTCGACCAGCTCGGCGTGTACCGGCTGCTCAGCCTCGTCTCCGACCCGGACGAGCTGCACGCGTTCGTCCGCGAGACGCTCGGCGACCTCGCCGCCGACGACGAGCCGGAGCTCGTCGACCTGCGCCGCACCCTCCAGGTGCTGCTGGAGACGAACCTCAACGTCGCGGAGACGGCGCGCCGGCTCCACTTCCACTACAACACGCTGCGGTACCGCATAGGCAAGCTCGAAAGGATGCTCGGAGCGTTCACCGAGGACGCCCATCTGCGGCTCAACCTCACCCTCGCTCTTCACGTGCTGCGCATGCGGGGTATCTGAGGGTAGCGGCGACGTCCCGCCGACCCGGGACGCCGCACCGGAGCCGGGGGCCGCCGTCCCGGAACGGCCCGCCGGCGCACCGTCCGGTCCTCCCAATCCTGGACGCGCGGTTTGGCAGATGTCGCCGATGCCCGCCCACCAGGGTAGATCTACCTTGCCCGCATGAAAGGCCCGCGGGGACGCGGCCGGCTGAGCAGGAGGACCCCCATGGCGATCGGCTGGAAGCTGCACGGCGACGGGCGGACGCCGCCGCCCGGGGAGGTCGTGCGGCCGGACGAGCGGCTCTCGTGGCCGCGGACCGCGGGCATCGGCGCCCAGCACGTGGTCGCGATGTTCGGGGCGACCTTCGTGTTCCCGGTCGTGATGGGCCTGGACCCCAACCTGGCGATCATGATGTCCGGGGTCGCGACGATCCTGTTCCTGCTGATCGTGGGCGGCCGGGTGCCGAGCTACCTCGGCACGAGCGCCTCGTTCGTCGGCGCCGTCGCGGCGATCCGCGCGGCGGGCGGCGACAGCGCCACCGTGACCGGAGCGATCTTCGTCGCGGGCCTGGTGCTCGCGGCGGTCGGCGTGCTCATCCACGTCGTCGGCGGCGAGGTCATCCACAAGGTGTTCCCGCCGGTGGTGACCGGCGCCGTGGTCATGCTGATCGGGTTCAACCTCGCCCCGGTCGTCGCCACCGTGTACTGGCCGCAGGACCAGTGGGTGGCGCTGGCGACGCTGGCGTTCGCGGTGCTCTGCGCGGTGCTCCTGCGCGGCTTCTGGGCGCGGATCACGATCCTGCTGGCGCTGGTGTTCGGCTTCGTCCTGTCCTGGCTGCTCGACGCCACCGCCGGGAAGATCACCTCCGTGCTGCCCGGGCAGAACCTGCTGGACGGCGCCGGCAAGCCGTGCGCGGCCGAGGGCCCCTACTGCGTCGCCACCGCCTTCCCGCACGAGCGGGTGAACTTCACGAACGTGAAGGGCGCCGACTGGTTCGGGTTCCCCGACCTGCACGCCCCCGACTTCAAGACCTCGGCGATCCTGCTGGCGCTGCCCGCCGTCATCGCGCTGATCGCGGAGAACACCGGGCACGTCAAGGCCGTGGCCGCGATGACGCGCGACGACCTGGACCCGGTCCTCGGCCGGGCCATCGCCGCGGACGGCGTCGGCACCGCCCTCGCCACCGCCGTGGGCGGCTCGCCCACCACCACCTACGCCGAGAACATCGGCGTCATGGCGGCGACCAGGATCTACTCCACCGCCGCCTACTTCGTCGCCGCGATCGTGGCGATCCTGTTCGGGCTGTGCCCGAAGTTCGGGGCCCTCGTCGCCGCGACGCCCGGCGGCGTCCTCGGCGGCATCACCGTCGTCCTCTACGGGATGATCGGCCTGCTCGGCGCGAAGATCTGGATCGAGAACCGGGTCGACTTCGCCGACCCGGTCAACCTCGTCCCGGTCGCGGCGGCGATCATCCTCGCGATCGGGAACGTGACGCTCCAGGTCACCGACGACTTCCCGCTCCAGGGCATCGCGCTCGGCACCATCGCCGTCCTGGTCGGCTACCACGTCCTGAACGTGCTGCGCAGACCGGAGGACACGGGCGGCGGCATGATCGCCCCGGGGGAGGAGGAGATCGGCGGCCCCGTCCGGCACGCCGGGCGGGAACCGCGCCGACCGGGTACACCTACCTCCGAGAACCACACCACCGACACACCGAACAACGATGCGAGCTGACGGGGCGGCGCGGTGAAACCACCTCCGTTCGGGTACCACGCGCCGGGCACGCTCGGCGAGGCCCTGGACGTCCTGGCCGCCGCGCCCGGCGGGAAGGTGCTCGCGGGCGGGCAGAGCCTCATCCCGCTGCTGAACATGCGGCTGGCCGCGCCGCCGGACCTGGTCGACATCAACCGCGTCGCCGAACTGGACACGCTGCACGTCGGCGACCAGGGCGTGCGGGTCGGCGCGCTCGCCCGGCACGCGCGGGTGGAGCGCTCGGCGGAGGCGGCGGCCGTGCAGCCGCTCCTCGGCCGGGCGCTCCGGCACGTCGCGCACCCGGTGATCCGCAACCGGGGCACGGTCGTCGGCAGTCTCGCCCACGCCGACCCCGCCGCCGAGATGCCCGCCGTGCTGGCCGTCCTCGGCGGGACGGTCGAGGCGGCGTCGGCGCGGGGGCGCCGCACCATCCCCGCCGGCGCGTTCTTCCGCGGCCCGCTGGAGTCGGCGCTCGAACCCGGCGAGCTGGCCGTCTCGGCGTTCTTCCCGGCCGCGCCGCCCCGCACCGGGACCGCGTTCGCCGAGACGGCGCGGCGGCACGGCGACTACGCGCTCAGCGGCGTCGCGGCCGTCGTCGGCCTCGACGAGGACCTGCGGGTCGCCTCCGCGCGGGCGGGGTTCCTCGGCATCGCGCCGACCCCGCTCGTGCTCGACCTCACCGCCGCCGCCGGGCCCCGCGGGGACTGGGCGGCGGCGGCCGCGCACGTCCGGGAGCGGATCGACCCCGAACCCGACATCCACGCGGGCGCCGGCTACCGGCGCCACCTGACCGGCGTGCTCGCCGAGCGCGCCCTGAACGCGGCCGCGGCCGAGGCGCTGCGGAGGGCGGAGGACTGATGGCGGAGAGCTTCGAGGTCGCGCTGACCGTCAACGGGACGCACCGCACGGCCCGGGTCCCGGCGCGGCGGCTGCTGTCGGACCTGCTCCGGCACGACCTCGGGCTCACCGGCACCCACGTCGGGTGCGAGCACGGCGTCTGCGGCTGCTGCACCGTCCTGCTGGACGGCGACCCGGTCCGCTCGTGCCTGATGCTCGCCGTCACCGCCGCGGGCCACGAGGTCACGACCGTCGAGGGGCTCGCGGAGCCGGACGGGACGCCGTCGCCGGTGCAGCGGGCGTTCCGCGAGTGCCACGGGCTGCAGTGCGGCTTCTGCACGCCCGGCTTCCTCTGCACCGTCACGGCGCTGCTGCGCGAGACGCCGCGCCCCACGGAGGACCAGGTCCTGGAGGGGATCTCCGGGAACCTGTGCCGCTGCACCGGGTACCAGAACATCGTCAAGTCGGTGCACCGCGCCGCGGACCTGCTCAATGGGGAGGCGTGAATGGGGACCCGGGTCTTCGGTGAGCCGGTCGAGCGGCGCGAGGACGGCAGGCTCCTCACCGGGCGCGGCCGCTACCTCGACGACCTCGGCCGGGACGCGCTCGCGGCGGCGTTCGTGCGCTCCCCGCACGCGCACGCCCGGATCGCCGACATCGACGTGTCGGAGGCCCTCGACGTCGAGGGGCTGGTCGCCGTCTACACCTGGGAGGACCTGCCGGGGAAGGTCGGGGACCCGCTGCCGCTCCTCATCCCGCACCCCGCGCTCACCCACGGCCGCACCGGTTACCCGCTCGCCCGCGAGACCGTCCGGCACGTCGGCGAGCCGGTCGTGATGGTCGTGGCCCGCGACCGCTACCTGGCCGAGGACGCCGCCGAGCGCATCCGCGTCGAGTACGAGCCGCTGCCCCCCGTCGTCGGCATCGAGACGGCCGAGCGCGCCGAGCATCTCGTCCACGACGACGTGCCCGGCAACGTGGGCGCCGTCCTGGTCCAGGAGAACGGCGACGCGGCGGCGGCGATCGACGCCGCGCCGCACGTGCTTGCGTTCCGGCTGTCCATCGAGCGCAGCGCGTCCATGCCGCTGGAGGGCCGCGGCGTCTACGCGCGGTGGGACGCCGACGACGCGTCGCTGCGCGTGTACTCCTCGACGCAGGCCTCCACCAGCGTGCGGGCGGCGATCGCGGCGCGGCTCGGCATGCCGAACGGCAAGGTGGAGGTGATCGCGCCGGACGTCGGCGGCGGCTTCGGCGTGAAGATCGTCCACCCGTGGCCCGAGGAGATCCTGGTGCCGTGGGCGGCGCGGCTGCTGGACCGCGAGATCAAGTGGACCGAGGACCGCCGTGAGCACTTCGTCTCCGCCGCGCACGAGCGCGGGCAGCTCCAGGACGTGCGCGTCGGGTTCGACGACGAGGGCCGCGTCCTCGGCCTGGACGTGCGGATCCTGCACGACCACGGCGCCTACACCCCGTACGGGATCATCATCCCGATCGTCACCTCCACCCAGCTGCTCGGCCCCTACAAGATCGGCGCGTACCGGGCGGAGGTCGTCAGCCTCTACACCAACACCCTCATCGTCACCCCGTACCGCGGCGCGGGCCGCCCGCAGGGGGTGTTCTGCATGGAGCGGACGATGGACCGCATCGCCCGCCACCTCGGCCGCGACCGCGCCGCCGTGCGCGCGGCCAACTTCATCCAGCCCGACGAGTTCCCCTACGACCAGGGCCTGACCTTCCAGGACGGCCGCCCGCTGATCTACGACTCGGGGAACTACCCGGAGCTGCTCGGCAAGGCGCTGGACCTGATCGGCTGGGACGTCTTCGAGGCCGAGCGCGCCGCCGCCGCGTCCCGGGGCCGCCGCATCGGCATCGGCCTCGGCGTCTACGTCGAGGGGACGGGCGTCGGCCCCTACGAGGGCGGGCACGTCGAGATCGACACCGCGGGCCGTGTGCACGTGTCGACCGGGCTCACCTCGCAGGGCCAGGGCCACGAGACCGTGTTCGCGCAGATCGCCGCCGCCGAGCTGGGCGTCCCCATCGAGGACGTCAACGTCACGACGGGCGACACCCGGCGGTTCGGGTACGCGGTGGGCACGTTCGCGTCCCGCGCGGCGGTGATGAGCGGGAACGCGATCGCGCTGGCGTGCCGGAAGGTCCGCGGGAAGGCGCTGCGCATCGCGGGAGAGGCCCTGGAGGCCGACCCGGACGACCTGGAGATCACCGACGGGGTCGTGCACGTGCGCGGCGACCGGTCGGCGGCCGTCCCGCTGCGGACGGTGGCGGTCCTGTCGAACCCGCTGCGCTACGCGTTCGACGAGGAGGCCGCCGCGGCGACGCAGTTCGCGGTGGGCCGCCCGGTCACCGAGCCGCCCGTCGCCGCCGGGGACGAGCCCGGCCTGGAGGGCCGCGACTACTACTCGCCGGTGCGCTCCACGTTCGCCTCCGGCGCGCACGCCGCGATCGTGGAGGTCGACCCGGACACCGCCGAGGTCGCGATCCTGCGGTACGCGGTCGTCCACGACTGCGGGCGGCTCATCAACCCGATGGTGGTGGAGGGCCAGATCCACGGCGGCGTCGCGCAGGGCGTCGGCGGCGCCCTGTACGAGCGGATGGTCTACGACGAGTCGGGGCAGCTGCTCAACGCCTCGTTCATGGACTTCCTGATGCCGTACGCGACGGAGGTGCCGCGCATCGAGACCGACCACCTGGAGACGCCGTCGCCGCTGAACCCCCTCGGCATCAAGGGCGCGGGGGAGGCCGGCGTCATCCCGGTGTCGGCGGTGATCGCCTCGGCGGTCGAGGACGCGGAGGGGATCCGGGTGGACGCGATGCCGCTGTCCCCGGACTCCCTCTACACGCTCCGGCTGCGCGCCGCGGACGACCCGTCCCTGCGCGTTCCGGAGGGCGCCGAGGTCGCCTGACGGTGCGTCCACCCGTTCGGGCCGGGCCGTCAGGCCGTTCGAGTCCGGCCGGCCGGGGGCGTGCCGTTCGTGGCTGGCGGGGTCGGCTCGGGAAAGCAGGGGACCTCGACCCCGCCAGCGTGTTGACCTTAGGCACAGAGCCCCCCGGGACTCCCGCCCAACCGAGTTTCCTCCGGGAAGGTCGCTTTCAGGCGTGCGACGGCTGGTCGGGGGCGTTTCCGCCCAGGGACCTCGGCAGGTAGTTCTCGACCGCGGCGGGCCGGAAGCCGGCCTGCCTGATCCAGCCGAGGATCATCTGGAACTCCTGGGCGAGCCCCTTGCGGTAGTGCATGAGGATGATGTCGCCGGGCTTGAAGCCCTTGCCGCCGTCGCCGCGCGCGAAGCCGTTGTAGCCGACGCCGGGCCCGGAGGTGCCGTTGTAGAACTCCGCCGACCACAGCAGCACCGACTTGATGCCGCATTCCTTCGCGGCCTGCAAGGTGGTCTGGTTGTAGCTGCCGAACGGAGGGCGGAAGACCTGGGGACGGCGCCCGTACTGCTTCTGGATGGCGTCGGAGGAGTCGCAGATCTCCTTCTTCTGCGACTCGGCGCTGAGCGTGGCCATGTTGGGGTGCGTGACGGTGTGGTTCTCCATCTGCGAGCCGGCGTTGCGCATGGCCCAGAAGTACTGCCCCTGCCCCTTGATGTAGGTGGAGGTCAGGAACGTCAGGATGGGGACCTTCTCCTTGCGGACGAGGTTCACGAACTCCGAGTCGTAGGTGTAGCCGTCGTCGATCGTGAGGAAGACGACGCGCTCCTGCGTCTCGATGCGCTTGATGACGGGCGGCAGGCCGCCCGCCTCCGGCTTCGGCATCGTCCACGACCCGGGCTTGGGCGTCGCCCACTGCTGGTCGTCGAGCACGGACGCGAGCTGCGTCCGCATGGACGGGCCCGAGCCGCCGCCGAACCCGGCGGTCGCCACGGGCCAGGCGCCCGCCGCCACGCCGAGCACACCGGCGGCGACCATGGCGATCACGGGCGTCTTCGCTGGCATCGGCCGCGTACTCCGTTCGCTCGGGGGGCTTGCGGTCCGCTGCGGGTGCAGTGGGTCCGCATCGGTTGACGCGCGAGCGGCGGTCGAGGTTCGCCCCGCACGGAACCTGGCGGACATATCTGACCATTCCCAGGGCGCCGGGGAGCGCATCTGCCCAATCCTCGGCGTGTACTCGGCAGAAGTTGCCGTTCGGCGAGGCCGCGGGGTTCTCTAAAGTCGGGTCATGCAGCTCACCGGCAGTGCCAGCGTCGCCGCGCCGCTCGACCGCGTCTGGGACGCGCTCCAGGACCCGGCCGTGCTGGCGAGGACGATTCCCGGGTGCCGCTCCCTGGAGGAGAACGGGGACGGCACCTACCGCATGACGGTCACGGCGGGCGTCGCGTCGATCCAGGGCACCTACGTGGGGCAGGTCGAGCTGGCCGACCCCGACCCGCCGCGCTCGTTCGTGCTGCGGGCCCGCGGCCAGGGCGCGCCCGGCACGGTGGACGCCACCGTCCGCGTCCGGCTCTCGGACGGCGGCGGCGCCACCCGCATCGACTACGACGCGGACGCGGTCGTCGGCGGGATGGTCGGCGGCGTCGGGCAGCGGATGCTCGGCAGCGTCGCCAAGCGCACCGCGGGCGAGTTCTTCTCCGCCGTCGAACGCGACCTCATCGCCCCGGCACCGGTCCCGCCCCTGGCCCCGGCCGCGGAGCCGCCGCCCGGGTCCCCGGCGCCCGCCGCCGGGCCCGCGGCCCCGGGACGCGCCGTCTACCCGGGACGGGCCGCGGCCGAGCCGGCGCCCGCGGGGGCCTGGCTCCCGATGGCCGCCGCGTTCGGAACCGGCGGAGTGGTCGCCCTCGCGGGCGTCGCGGTCGGCTACCTCATAGGCCGCCGCTCCCGCTGAGGCGCGCCGCGCGACCCCGGAAAGGCGAGGGCACCCGATGACGGCGACGGCGGGCGCCCCGGACACCGCTGCCCGGGACGCCCGCCGTTCGAGGCGGTCAGTCGGCGCCTGCTAGCCGACGCCGACCAGGTCGACGACGAAGATGAGCGTCTCGCCGGGCTTGATGGCGGGGCTCGGGCTGCGGTCGCCGTAGGCGAGGTGCGGCGGGATGACGAGCTTGCGGCGGCCGCCGACCTTCATCCCGGCGATGCCCATGTCCCAGCCCTTGATGACGCGGCCGGAGCCGAGCTCGAAGTCGAGCGTGCCGCCGCGGTTCCAGGACGCGTCGAACTCCTCGCCGGTCGACCACGACACGCCGACGTAGTGCATCGACACCTGCGAGCCCTTGACGGCCTCGGGGCCGTCGCCCTCGGTGATGTCGGTGATGTCGAGGTAGGCGGGCGGCTGGCCCTCGGGGAAGTCGATCTCGGGGCGTTCAAGCGCCATGAACGGGCTCCAGCGGTCTTGTCGGATGGACGGACGGAACAGAGCTGCTCAGCCTATCCGCACCCGGGTCACGAAAGAACGCCGCCTCCGTTGGCAGATTGCGACGGTTTCCCAGGTGGGCGGCGTCCGGTAGACCCTTGTCATGGCGAAGCGGCTGCGGATCGGCATCGACACGGGCGGGACGTTCACCGACGTCGTCGCGCTGGACGGGGACGGCGCCCTCGTCACCACGAAGACGCCCTCGACGCCCGCCGACCCCGCCGAGGGCTTCGCCGACGGCGTCGCCAAGATCCTCCGGATGGCGGGCGCGGGGCCCGGGGACGTCGCGGCGCTGTCGCACGGCACCACGGTCGCGACGAACCGGCTCCTGGAGGACCGGATCGACGACCTCGGCCTCGTCACCACCGAGGGCTTCGAGTCGATCCTGGAGATCGCCAGGCAGAGCGTCCCTGACGGCTACGGCAACAGCTACTTCTGGGTGAAGCCGCCGCGGATCGTCCCCGCGCACCGGGTGCGGGCGGTCGGCGGGCGGCTCGACCACACCGGCGCCGAGCTGCGCCCGTTCGACGAGGAGTCGGCGGTCGCCGCGGCCCGCTGGTTCCGCGACCAGGGGATCCTCGCGATCGGGGTGTGCTTCCTGCACTCCTACGCCGACCCGTCGCACGAGCTGGCGATGCGGGACGTGCTGGCCCGCGAGCATCCGGACGCGGTCGTGTCGCTGTCGTGCGAGGTGCTGCGCGAGTACCGCGAGTACGAGCGGTCGGTGACGACGCTCGTCGACGCCGCCGTCAAACCCGCGATGAACGGCTACCTCGCGCGCATCGCCGAGCGCGTCGCGTCGCGGCTGCTGGTGATGAAGAGCAACGGCGGCGTGCTCTCGGCGGACGAGGTGGCGCGGCAGCCGATCACGACCGTCCTGTCCGGCCCGGCCGCCGGGGCGCTCGGCGCGGCGTTCGTCGTCTCGCGCAGCGGGCACGGCTCGGTGGTGACGCTGGACGGAGGCGGGACGTCCACCGACGTCGCGGTCGTCCTGGACGGCGAGCCGACCCTCACCACCGAGGGCTCGATCGGCCGCCATCCCGTGAAGATCCCGATGATCGACATCGTGACCGTCGGCGCGGGCGGCGGATCGGTCGCGTGGCGCTCGCCGGAGGGTGCGCTGAAGGTCGGCCCGCGCAGCGCCGGGGCCGATCCCGGACCGCTCTGCTACGGGCGCGGCGGGGCCGAGGCCACGGTGACCGACGCGCACGCCGTCCTCGGGCGCATCCCGCCGCACCTGCTGGGCGGCGAGGTGCCGCTGGACGTTGACGCCGCCCGCCGCGGCCTGGGGGCGCTCGCCGCGGAGCTCGGCCTGCCGGTCGAGCGGGCCGCCGCCGGGATCCTGGAGATCTCCGCGTGGAACCAGGCCAACGCCATCCGGCAGATCACCGTGAAGCGCGGCCTGGACGTCCGCGACTACCCGCTCGTCGCGTTCGGCGGCTCCGGGCCCCTGCTGGCGTGCCGGCTGCTCGACGTCCTCGGCCTGCCCGCCGCCGTCATCCCGGAGAACCCCGGCAACCTGTCGGCGTTCGGGCTGCTCACGGTGGACGTGAAGAACGACTACGTCCGGACCCGCGTCGTCCGCGACGCCGAACTCGACCCCGCGCTCCTCGCCGAGGTCTACGCCGACCTCGAAGCCGAGGCGGCCGGGGCGCTGGCCCGCGAGGGGTTCCCCGAGGACCGCCGCCGCTTCGCCCGCTCCGCCGACCTGCGCTACTACGGGCAGGCGTTCGAGGTCCGGGTCGCCGCGCCCGCCGGGCCGCCGGACGAGGGGCTGCGCGCCGAGGTCGTCCGCCGGTTCCACGACGCGCACGAGGCCCTCTACGGCTACTGCTACCGCGACGACCCGCGCCACCCGGTCGAATGGGTCAACCTGCGGGTCTCCGGCATCGGCCCGATCGAACGGCCGAGCCTGCCCGAGCGGCCGCCCGGGGACGGCGACGCCTCCCGGGCCCGCACCGGCACCCGCAGGGTCTACTTCGACGCCTGGGAGGAGTCGGCGGTCTACCGGCGGGAGAAACTCGCGCCCGGCGACACCGTCGAAGGACCGGCGGTGATCGAGGAGTTCGGATCGACGCTCCCGCTGCACCCCGGCTTCGCAGCGATCCTGGACGGCCACGGCAACCTGGTGGTGACCTCCCGATGACCGACCCGATCCTGCTGGAGATCGTCGAAGGCACGCTGGCGTCGGTGGAGCGCGAGGTCGAGACGGCCATCGCCCGCACCGCCCGCTCCCCGATGATCCGGGACGCGCACGACTTCCGCGCCGGGATCCACGACCGGCGCCTCCGCAAGCTGACCGGACGGTCGTACTCGGCGCTCGTCCAGCCCGTCGCCCGCGACTTCCCGCCGGAGGAGATGCGCCCCGGCGACGTCTTCTTCCACAACGACGTGTACCTCTCCGAAGGCGGCATCGGGCACCTGCCGGACCTGTGCGTGACGGTCCCGGTGTTCCACGGGGACGAGGTGGTCGCGTTCGTCCAGGCGTTCGGCCACCACGACGACATCGGCGGCGCCGTCCCCGGATCGATGCCGAGCCACGCCCGCAGCGCGTTCGAGGAGGGCCTCATGGTCCCGCCGATCAAGCTGTGGGACCGGGGCGTGCCGAACCGGGCGGCGCTGGCCATCATGACCCGCAACTCGCGGATGCCCGACTCGCTCGCCGGCGACCTGGACGCCGAGTGCTCGGCGTGCCTGATGGGCGCCCGCCGCCTCGGCGAGCTCTTCGCCCGCTACGGCCGCGCCGACGTGGAGGCGTGCTTCGACGCCATCATCGACCGGACCACCGAGACGTTCCGCCGCGAGCTGCTCGCCAAGATCCCGGACGGGACGTTCGTGTGGGAGGACTACGCCGAGCACGACGGCGTCGACCCGCCCCGCCTGCACGCGCAGCGCATCACGCTGACCGTCGACAAGGCGGCCGCCGTCCCCCTGACCATCGACTTCACCGGGACGTCCCCGCAGGCGAAGGGTCCCATCAACCACGCCGGGGACTATTCGGACGGGGTGTTCCTGAAGAAGTGGCTGGCGCCCGTCCTGCGCAACCTCGCCGACACCCCCGAGCGCGCCGCCGAACTCGACGTCAACGAGGGCGTGGTGCCGCTCATCGAGATGCGGTTCCCGGAGAAGGGCACGCTGCTCACGCCCGTGTTCCCCGCCCCGACCAACGCCCGCACGTTCGTCATCCTGCGGCTGCTCGGCGTCCTCGCGGGCGTCCTGGCCAAGGCGACCGGCGGCCGGATGCCCGCCGACCAGGAGACGATCCGCTACACGGGCGTCTACGGGGAGGACGACCGCGGCCCCTACCTGATGCGGGAGGTGCTCGGCGGCGGCTCAGGCGGCCGCTACTACGCCGACGGCGAGGACACCATCCACGTCGTGCCCGACTCCCGCAACATCCCCGCCGAGTTCGCCGAGGCCCGCTGGCCCTTCGTCGTCGAACGCCTCGGCCTCGCCGTCGACTCCGGCGGCCCGGGGGAGCACCGCGGCGGCCTCGGCTACGACAAGCACATCCGCATGCTCCGCGACGCCCACTACATGTCGATCGCCGACCGCTCCATCCTGTCGTGCTGGGGCGTCAACGGCGGTCGCGCGGGACGCCCGTTCCGCGTCGACATCGACGGCGAGGAGATGGACGGCCTCGTGGACGACAGGCCCGTCCGCGCCGGGCAGGTCATCCGCATCCGCACGACGGGCGGGGGCGGCTGGGGCGACCCGCTGAACCGCGACCCCTCCCGCGTCGCCGCCGACGTCCGCGACGGCAAGGTCTCCGTGACCGGCGCCCGCGACGACTACGGCGTGATCCTGACAGACGGAGCGGTGGACACCGAGGCGACCGGGACCCTCCGCGCCCGCCTGCGCGCCGAACGCGGCCCCGTCCCCTTCTTCGACCGAGGCCCCGGCTACCCGCAACTAGCCGACGGCGCCCCCTCCGCCGAAGTCGACTCCCTCACCCCCTGACCACTCCGGCGCGCCCCTTCGAACCCTCCCCGCGCACGTCTTCGCCACAGGGATGGCCTCCTACGACCAGCCCGACCGGATACCGGTCTAGTCACATCGGCAGATGCCGAGGGGCGCGTTGGTTATAACATTGGATGCATGGGGCTGTTCGAGATCCAGGCTGAGCCGGAAGTCGTCGACTGGCTCATGTCGCTCGCGCCTGCTCAGCCGGCGCGTGCCGACGTGGTGTGCGGCATGCTCGCGATCGAAGGCACCTGCCCCGGCATGCCTCTGTCCCGGCCTCTTGGTGACGGCGTGTGGGAGCTGCGGATCAATCTCCACCCTCAGGACATCCGGATCACCTACTGGTTTCCCGGGCACGACCTCATCAGCGTCATCGAGAGTCCGGAGGGACCATGAGCAGTCAGCGGAGCGGCCCGCACATTCTTCTCGGCGACCACCCCGGCTTGGCCGCCAGGCGAGACACCGACGAATACCGGATCGCCCACGAGGAGGCGCGCCTGGCGATCGCCCTCGGCCGTGCCGTCTACGCTCGGCGGACCGAGCTGCGCATGTCCCAGACCGAACTGGCCCGCCGCGCCGGGATGCGTCAGCCCGCGGTATCCCGCATCGAATCCGGCGGAGGGGGAGTTCCGACCCTGGCCGTACTGAACCGGCTCGGGCACGCCCTCGGCCTGCGGTTCCGGGTCATCGTCGGGGAAGGCGACGCCGGCGCGGCAGAGACCGAACTGCGCGCCACCGCATGAGGCCCCCGGCTGACCGCGCATGTTGACCCCATAGCCCCGGCCGCGACTTCCACCTCACGGAACGACGAGATTCCGGCCGCCGCGTCGCGGATCTTCGTGGCGCTAATGAAGCATGGGCGAGGGCTCACGGGATGATCCGGGCCCAGACCCATTTGCCGCCGCCTGGGTCGCGCGTCGCCCCGCACGCGGCGGACAGGGCCTGGACGATGTGCAGGCCCCAGCCGCCGTTGTCGTCGAACGCCTCTTTGGACAGGTCGAGATCTTCGAGGGTGAGTTCGACCTTCGGCTTGGCGTGCGGAAGGTCGGGCGCCCCGTCCCACACGGCGATGATGACCCCGTGCGCGTCCCGGCTGACCTGGAGCCGCAACTCCGCGCACGGCGTCCGCTGGGCCGCATTGGTGACGAGCTCCGAGACGATGAGCAACGCATCGTCAAGAATGTGCGAATAACCCCATTTATGAAATCGCGCCCCCGCAAGCGTCCGCGCCATCCCCACCGCCGCCGCGGACCCCATCAAGGGAATGATCATTTCTCCGGCCGCCGTTGCCATGGATGCCTCGCCCTCGCCTGGACTTCGAATTTCCTAGGACAAGAATGACTGTGGCGCTCTACTGTTTTGTGTTAGCGAACCCAAACAAAACAGGAGTGTCGATGACCATCGTCCGCGATCCTCTTGAACCGAAGATCTCCTTGTGGCACTTCCTAGCCTTCTACCTGCGGTTTCTGCGTGAGAGAGAAGGGATGTCGCTCACTCAGTGCGGCAAGACCATTGGTGTTGCGCGCTCGACTGTTTCGAACATCGAAGCGGGGCGTCAGCGACCCCAGGAAGACCAACTTGCGAGATTGGATGAGAAGTATGGCACCGGAAGGCTATTGCAGCTCTTGCTGTGGTATGCCCGAAATACTCACGATCCCCACTGGGGGCGTCAGCTAGTTCCATACGAGGAGCAGGCGACCGCGTTCAGGGCCTACCACGGGAAGTCGATTCCCAGGCCGTTTCAAACCGAGGACTACATGCGTGCCCTGGCCACGGCAGGTGCCCCTGGTGATGCCGACGACACCGTCGCCAGGCGTCTGGCTCGTCAACAGGTCTTGCTCGACCGGGAGAAGCCGCCGTTCTTCTACTTGATCCTGGAAGAGGAGGTGCTTCGCACCTCCGTCGGGGGTCCACAGGTGATGAAAGCTCAGCTCGCACACCTTCGAGGGATGATGGACCTGCCCCAGGTCATTGTTCGCTTCGTTCAACCTGTGGCAGGTGCTCACGAAGGGTTCGACGGTCCCTTCCAGATCATCAGCCTGGAACGCCGGGATGTCGCGTTTGCGGGCGCCCAATACGGCGGGCGGCTGATCGAAGCCCCGGGCGAGGTGCGGGATCTTTGGGCTAGGTTCGACCGTATCGGCGCGAAGGCCCTTTCGGAGGATGCCTCGCGCGTCCTGGTCGAGCGGTACTTGGAGCAGGTCACATGAACGTCCAATGGCGAAAGAGCACTCGCAGCAGCGGTGTCAACGATGAAGACTGCGTTGAGTTGGGGCGTCTCGCGCCGGGGGCGGGGATCGGCGTGCGTGATTCCAAGGACCCGGAGGGTGGTCACCTTGCGCTGAGCTTGGCGGAGTTCGCGGGGCTGGTCGAGCGGATCAAGGGGCGCCCGGGGCGGTGACGGTGGCCTGACCGGGCCAGGTGCCGGGTTCGGCGAGTTCGATGACGTTGCCGAGGTTGTCGCTGATGAACGCGATGCGCTGACCGAGCTCCTCGATCGTCATGGGGTCGCCGATCACGTTCGCGCCCAGGTCGCGCAGCTCGGTGACGGCCGCGTCGAGATCGGTGACGGCGAGGCAGAAGTGGTGCAGGCGCGCCGGGGCCATGGTCGACAGGACGTCGTCGGTCGGCTCCTGGCGGACCGACGCGACCGCCATGAGTTCGATCTTGACGTTCCCGTGGACGAGGAAGACGAACGTCATGCCGTGGACGTCGAACCGCCGGTCGACGGTGAAGCCGAGCGTCCGGGTGTACCAGGCGATGGTGGCGTCGAGGTCCTCGGGGGTGAGGTTGATGCCGACGTGGTCATGGGAGAAGGAGAGGCTCATGTGGTCAACTTCGCCCACCGCCGGGCCCGCTGCAAGAGACGGATCAACGGTAGGAACACGGATACCACCCGCCTCCGGCGGTGACCGGCGAGGAGCGACGCATGGCCACTGACAAGGCGCCCCTAGGCGCCACACTGCGCTCGTCGGCCGCCCCCGCCTCGGCTCGCGGATGCACGCCGCCGACCCCGATGACTTCGCGCCGACCGAGCAGGTCGCCGCATTGCGGCGGTCGGCCCGGACGACCGGTGCCGAGCTGGAGATCTTCCGCTACCCGGGCGTCGGCCACTTCTGCACCGACCCCGAATCGCCCGACCACGACTCCGTCGCGTCCGAACTGACCTGGAGCAGGGTGCTGGACTTCCTAGCCTTGACGTGACCCTCGGCAGTCCCCGCGGCGGTCCTCTGGCACCCCGGACCACCTCTAGTACCATCGGTGATACCAGATCCACGTACGCAGGGAGAATCTCGGCATGGCCTTCGCAGCTCGCCTTCCCGACGACCTGGACGCCTGGCTCGATGAGGCGGCCACGGCCGAGCAGCGGTCCAAGAACGCGATACTGATCGCCGCTCTCGAGGAGTACCGGCAGCGCCGGGAACTCGCCCACGTCCTCGGACTCGCCGACGAGACGGCACGCGACCACCGGAACCTGCTGGACCGGCTGGGCGACGCGTGAGCGTGCGCTACCTGACGGGCGAGGAGATCGTCGCCGTCGGGCGCCGGGCCGTCGGCGAGCACCTCAACGTGCGGGACTTCGGGCTGGTCGCGTCGGCGGCCGCTCGGCCGGCCACGGTGACCTTCGGCGTGGACCCCTACCCCACCCTTTTCGAGAAGGCCGCCGCGCTGCTGCACTCGCTCACCACCTCTCACCCGTTCACTGACGGGAACAAGCGGGTCGGCTTCGCGGCGAGCGACGTCTTCCTCAAGCTGAACGGGGCGCGCTTCGCCCCCGAAGCCGAGGACGAACTGTTCACCGCCGTTATGGACGTCGCCACCCATGACCTGAACGACGTCCCGGCCATCGCCGAGCGGATCGAGCGCCTGGTACGGGCGTCTGGCGCTCGGTAGGCGCCCGCATTCGTGGAAGTCCCGCCGCGCGGCGACGGCGTGAGATGCGCACTCTCCGCATCTGTTCGAGTGCGATGTGTGATACGGAAATGTCGGTTTGCTCTCAGGCGCGGGGGAGCGGCATGAAACGCGAATCCGGGGGGACTGATCTCGGCCGAGCGGCGATCGCTTTCGTGCTTTCGGTGTGAGGGCGCGAGTTCGCTGATCGCCCGCCTGGTGTTAGGAGAAGAAGGCAGATGACCGTGTCGCAGCAGCAACCGGTGACCCCCGGAGACGACCTCCTCTCATCTCCGTCCGAGGACCGCGCGCACCGGATCCGCCGATCCCTTGAGCGGCTGATCGGTGTGGCGGCGACGGAGGGCAACGAGGTCACCCCCCTTCGCAACGGGGATGAGATCTTCCCGCGGATGCTGGAGGAGATCGCCGGAGCACGGCGGACCATCGACATGATGACCTACGTCTACTGGCGCGGAGACATCGCGAACCGATTCGCCGACGCGCTGTCGGAGCGCGCCCGCGGCGGCGTCCGCGTCCGGCTGCTGCTGGACGGCATAGGCGCCTGGCAGATCGAGAAGGACCTGGTGCAGAAGATGGAGCGGGCGGGCGTCACGGTCGCCTGGTTCCGCAAGCCCGTCTACGTCTCGCCGTTCAAGCAGAACCACCGCTGCCACCGGAAGGTGCTGGTGGTGGACGAGCAGGTGGCCTTCACCGGCGGCGTCGGCATCGCCGAGGAGTGGTGCGGGGACGCCCGCGACGAGAGCGAGTGGCGCGACAGCCACTTCAGGGTCCGCGGGCCCGCGGTGGACGGGATCGCAGCCGCGTTCGCGCAGAACTGGGCCGAGTGCCACGACGTCCTGTTCGACGAGCGGGACACCTTCGTCGGGCACGAGCCGGTCGGTGACGCCGTGGTCCAGGTCGTGCGCGGGTCGGCCAGCGTCGGCTGGCAGGACATGCAGACCCTGCTCCGCGCCATCCTCCAACTGGCCGAGAAGCGGCTGCGGATAGCCTCCGCCTACTTCGCCCCCGACGACTACTTCGTCAATCTGCTTTGCGAGACCGTCGCGCGCGGGGTCGAGGTGGACATGCTCCTCCCCGGCCCGCACGCCGACAAGCGCGTGAGCCGCCTGGCCAGTCAGCGGCATTACGAGGACCTCCTGAAATGCGGTGTGCGCATTCATCAGTTCCAGCCGGCGATGCTGCACACGAAGATCCTCACCATGGACGGGATCGTCTCGCTCATCGGGTCCACGAACTTCAACCGGCGCTCCATGGACCACGACGAGGAGGTCATGCTCGCCGTCATCGACCAGGAGCTCACCGCGACCCTGGACGGTCACTTCGAGGAGGACCTCGCCCGCAGCAAGCAGATCGACCACGCGCGATGGGCGCGGCGGTCCGTCGGGCAGCGCGCCAAGGAACTGTCCATCACGCCTATCCGCCGCTTCCTTTAGAGCGCGCGCCCGGCAGGAGGACGGGCCCTGAAGCTGTACGGGGTGAAGGTGGCGCCGTCCACGAGGAGGTCGCAGCGGTCGAGAGTGGCGTCGGCCGTGAAGTGCTCCTGCTCGCGGACGGCCCAGTCCTCCCAGGCTCCGGCGTACTCGGGGCCGTCCCGGTCGAGGGCGCGGGCGCGCCGCAGGTCGTACGGCGCGTCGATCCAGATCCGGTAGGCGGCGGGTCCCTTCGCCCACGCGGACCCGACGCCCTCCAGGACGAGGACGGGCGCGGGCGGGATCCGCTCCTCGGGCCCGTAGCGGTCGCGGTGCCAGTCGTAGCGGCGCAGCAGGGCGGGGCGCCCGTCGCGGAGCGGGTCGAGCACGGCGCGGCGGAGCGGCCGCCACCAGGTGAGCGGATCCGCGTCCCACGGCACCCGGAAGTCGTCCGAGCGGACGACCGGGGCGCCGACCAGGACCTCCGCCAGGTGGCTCGCGAACGTCGACTTGCCCGCGCCGCTGGGGCCGTCCACCGCGACGATCCGGACAGGGCCGCAGGACGGCGGCAGGGCGAGCAGCCGCGCGGCGAGCGCGGCGTACGTCACGCCGGCGTACGGTCCCGCGCGGGAGGGCTCCCGGGGGTCGGGATCGTCGGGGCGGGGCTCAGCGGGGTCCGGCACGGACGGCATACTTCCAGGTACCCGCGCCGCGGCGGAGCCAGCCCGAAGGAGAACGCCCTTGCCCGGACCGCTCGAAGGCGTCGTGATCATCGATCTCAGCCGTGTCGTGGCGGGCCCGCAGGCCACCATGACGCTGGCCGACCTCGGCGCCCGCGTGATCAAGGTCGAGCAGCCGGGGGCCGGCGACGAGACCCGCGGCTGGGGCCCGCCGTTCGCGGGCGAGGACCGGGTGAGCACCTACTACCTGTCGATCAACCGGAACAAGGAGTCGATCACCCTCGACCTGAAGTCGGACGAGGGCGCCGGCGTCCTCGCCCGGCTCGTCCGGCACGCCGACGTGCTCGTGGAGAACTTCAGGCCCGGCGTCCTCGCCCGGCTCGGCTTCCCGGTCGAACGGCTGCACGAGCTGAACCCGGGGCTGGTCGTCCTGTCCATCACGGGGTTCGGGCACGGCGGCCCCGAGGGCGGGCGCCCCGGCTACGACGCGATCATGCAGGGCGAGGCCGGGATCATGAGCGTGACGGGGCCGCCCGGCACGCCGAGCAAGGTCGGCCTGTCGATCGCCGACATCCTCGCGGCGGGCAACGGCGTCGCGGGCGTGCTGGCCGCCCTGTACGAGCGGACCCGGACCGGGCGCGGCACCGTCGTCCGCACCTCGCTGCTGGCGTCGGTGGTCGGCGCCCACATGTTCCAGGGCACGCGCTGGACCGTCGCCCGGGAGGCCCCCGAGTCGGTCGGCAACGACCATCCGTCCATCGCCCCGTACGGGACGTTCCGCTGCAAGGACGGGCAGCTCCAGATCGGCGTCGCGAACCAGAACCTGTGGCGCAGGTTCGCGCCGATCGTCGGACTGGACCCCGATGACGCCCGCTACGCGACGATCCCCGACCGCGCGGCCCGGCGCGCCGAGCTGACCGCCGACATCGAGCGGGCCCTCGCGCATGACACGCGCGACGCGTGGCTCGCCCGGCTCGGCGAGGCGGGCGTCCCGGCGGGGGCGATCCGGTCGATCGACGAGGTGTACGAGTGGGAGCAGACCCGCTCGCAGGGCCTGGTCATCGAGGTCGAGCATCCGCAGCTCGGGCCCATCGAGCTGCCGGGCCCGCCGCTGCGCTTCGACGGCGCCCCGCCACGCGGGCACACCGCGCCTCCGCTGCTCGGCGAGCACAACGACGCGGTCATGGCCTGGCTGGAAGGTCTCGAGGAGCCCGAGTGACGCGGCGGGCGTCCGGGTGTGAGGATCATGGTGCGTTGACGGCGAAGGGGAGGGGCCAGTGATGGATCTGCTCGGCGGGACGGGCGGCCCGGTGCGGATCGCCGGACGTGAGCTTCCGCGCGACGAACTGCTCGGCCGGGCGTCCGCCGTCGCCGCGGAGATCCGGGGCGCGGACGCGGTCGCCGTGCACGCCACGGCGTCCCTGGAGACGGTCGCCGCGGTCGTGGGAGGCCTCCTCGCGGGCGTCCCGGTGGTGCCGCTGCCGCCCGACTCCGGGCCCGCCGAGCGCGCGCACATCCTCGGCGACTCCGGCGCGAGCCTGCTCCTCGCGGCGGACGGGACGGACCGCGCCGACGGCGAGCCGCCGCTCGTCCCGGTCGACTCCCTGCCGCGCAATGGAAGCGCCGGGGGCGGCGACGTGCCCGCCGACGCGACCGCCCTGATCCTCTACACGAGCGGGACGACGGGCGCTCCGAAGGGCGTGCTGATCTCGCGGGGCGCGATCGCCGCCGGGCTCGACGCCCTCGCCGAGGCCTGGGCCTGGACGCCCGGGGACGTCCTGGTCCACGGTCTGCCCCTGTTCCACGTGCACGGCCTCGTGCTCGGAGTGCTCGGACCCCTGCGGGTCGGTTCCACCCTCGTCCACACCGGACGTCCCAAGCCGGAGCTGTACGCGGCTGCGGCGCGCGACGACGGCGGCAGCCTGTTCTTCGGCGTCCCCACCGTCTGGTCGAGGACGGCGGCGGACCCGTCCACCGCCGAGGCACTGCGCGGCGCCCGGCTGCTCGTCTCCGGCAGCGCGCCCCTGCCCGTGCCCGTCTTCGAGCGGCTCTCGGCCCTCACCGGGCACCGGCCGGTGGAGCGGTACGGCATGACCGAGACCCTCATCACGATCAGCGCCCGCGCGGACGGCGACCGGCGCCCCGGCTACGTCGGCACGCCGCTGCCCGGGGTCGAGACCCGCCTCGCCGCCGAGGACGGCTCGGCCGTCCCGCCGGACGGGGAGACCCCCGGCGAGCTGCATGTCCGCGCGCCGCTGCTGTTCAAGGGGTACCTCAACCGGCCCGAGGCGACCGCGGAGTCCTTCACGCCGGACGGCTGGTTCCGCACCGGCGACATCGCCACGACCGGCCCGGACGGCTGGCACCGGATCGTCGGGCGCGCCTCCACCGACCTCATCAAGAGCGGCGGCTACCGGATCGGCGCCGGCGAGATCGAGAACGCGCTGCTCGCCCACCCCGCCGTGCGGGAGGCCGCCGTCGTCGGCACCCCGCACGACGACCTCGGCGAGCAGGTCACCGCCTACGTCGTCGCCGACGAGGTGGGGGAGAAGCAGCTCATCGACTTCGTGGCCGAGCGCCTGTCGGTGCACAAGCGGCCCCGCGTCGTCCACCTGGTCGGGTCCCTGCCCCGCAACGCCATGGGCAAGGTCGTCAAGTCCCGCCTGGGCGAGCTCTAGGGAGGACCTCCGCGAGGACGGGCCGGACCAGCTCGCGGGCGAACGACTCGGGCAGGTCGGGTGCGTCCTCGCCCTCGGCGAAGTAGTGCAGGAAGCCCTGCTGGAAGCACGCGCCCATGAGGAGCGCGGCCGCGGCCCGCGTGTCGGCGGCCGGGGCGACCCGGCCGAGGTCGCGTTCGGCGTCCAGGTAGCGGGCGAGGGCCCGCACCGGCTCCTGCGGGCCCGCGCCGTACTTGCGCAGCGACTCGCGGGTCGCCCGCATCAACCTCGGCTGCGCCGCCATCGAGACCATCATCGGGAACGTGCGCCGGTAGAAGCGCAGCCCGCCGTGCACGATCGAGACGAGGTTGGACTCCACGGTCCCCTCGCCTGGGACGCCCCTCGCGGTGAACGGCGGCATCCGCTCCTTCAGCACGCTGACCATCAGCTCCTCCTTGTCGCGGAAGTGCTTGTAGAGCAGTGCCTCCGAGTAGCCGGCCGCCTTCGCGATCTCCTTGGTGGTCGCGCCGGCGACCCCGTGCCGCCGCATGATGTCCGCCGCGGCGTCCAGGATCCGTTCGCGCGCGCTCAATGGCCCCCCTTGACAGGTGAGTGAACACTAACCACGATAGGGGTTAGTAAGTGTTCACTCACCCCCTTGGCCGCTCGCCGGCGGACCGACTCGACCGGGGGTCCGGGCAGGAGGACAGGGACATGATGAGGCTCACGGTCTTCGGGGCGACCGGCGGAACCGGCGTCCAGCTCGTCCGGCGGGCGCTGGACGCCGGGCACGAGGTGACCGCCGTCGCCCGCGACCCCGCGGGCCTGCCCGGCGAGATCCGCGCCTGCGCCGACGTCGTCGAGGCCGACGTCATGGATCCGGGCGCGATCGAGGAGGCGGTGAAGGGGCGCGACGCCGTCCTCACGGCGATCGGCACCCGCGACGGCCGCCGCCCGACCAGCGTCTGCGCGGACAGCACCCGCGCCATCACCGAGGCCATGCGGGCGGCCGGGACCGAGCGGTTCGTGCTGACCAGCGCGTCCGGGCCGCACGCCGGGCCGGGCGACGACCCGCTCACCCGATTCGTGGTCAAGCCGCTCGTCCTCGGCCCGCTCCTCAAGCACGCCTTCACCGACATGCGCGCCGCCGAGTCGCTCACCCGCGGCTCCGGCCTCGCCTGGACGATCGTCCGCCCGCCGCGCCTCACCAAGGGCCCCGGCAACGGCCGCTACCGGAGGGCGGTCGACCGCAACGTCCTCGGCGGCGCGTCCATCGCGCGCACCGACCTGGCCACCGCGCTCCTCGACGTCACCGGCGACCCGTCCACGATCGGGCACGTGATCAGCGTCTCGGGCTGAGCCGGCGACCCGGCTCGCGTCTCCGGCATGACAGCTGTCACGCCGATCGCCTGACAGGCGCCGCCGGAACCGGTGACACACGCTTCTACCGGGGACGCCCGCAAGATCGCGACGCTGGGGGCATGGAGACGAATCCGGCCATCAGCGTCGACGGGCTCCGGCAGCGCTACGGGGACTTCGAGGCCGTCGCCGGGATCTCGTTCGAGGTCGCGGCGGGCGAGCTGTTCGCGCTGCTCGGCACGAACGGCGCGGGCAAGACCACCACGCTCGAAACCCTGGAGGGGCACCGGGCCGCCCACGGGGGCGCGGTCCGGGTCCTTGGCCACGACCCGCACGGGGAACGCCGGAAGGTCCGCCCGCGCATGGGCATCATGCTCCAGGACGGCGGCTTCTTCCCGGACCTCACCGTCGCCGAGACCGTCGAGCACTGGCGCGGCTTCACCCCCTCCGCCCGCGACCGGGGCGAGGCCATCGCCATGGCGGGCCTCGCGGAGAAGGCGGGCGTGCGGGTGCGGCAGCTGTCCGGGGGCCAGAAACGCCGCCTCGACCTGGCGCTGGCCCTGCTCGGCAGGCCAGACGTCCTGTTCCTGGACGAGCCGACGAGCGGCATGGACCCCGAAGCCCGGCGCGCGACCTGGGACGTCGTCAGGGACGTGGTGGCGGACGGCACCGCGGTCCTGCTCACCACCCACTACCTGGAGGAGGCCGAGCACCTCGCCGACCGGCTCGCGATCCTGCACCGCGGCCGGATCGAGGCCTTGGGCACGGTCGCGGGCGTCGTCGCGGGGCACGGCGACACCATCTCCTTCCGGCTGCCGGAACGCCTTCAGGTCGCCGAACTGCCCCGTCTGCGCGGTGCCCGCGCCGACGTCCGGGTGGAGGGCGGCCGCGCCGTCGCGTCCTACACCCTCCCGCCCGGCGCTCCCCGGACCGGCCCTCCGCCCTCTGGCCCCTCGGCCAGCGACGTCACCGCTGCCGGGCTCCAAGCGGGCCTCTACGAGCTGCTGCGCTGGGCCGACGAGGAGTGCGTCCGGCTGGACGGCCTGCGGGCGCGCAGCGCCTCCCTCGAAGACGTCTTCCTGCGCACCGCCGAAGGAGCCGCCCGATGAGCCCCGCCCTCCCGCGAGCCACCGCCCTCCCGCGAGCCACCGCCGTACTGCGCGTCGCCCGCCTCGACCTCACCCTGCTCTGGCGGAACCGGACCGCCCTCTTCACCGCCGCCGGCCTGCCGGTCCTGTTCGCGGCCATGCTCGTCCCGGTCCGCGGCCAGAAGATCGACGGCGTGGACGGCGCCCTCCTCCAGGGCACCGGCCACCTGGGGTTCTTCCTCGTCTTCGCCGTGTTCATGAACCTCGTCAACGTGTTCACCGCCCGCCGCGAGGACCGCACCCTCAAGCGGCTGCGCGGCACCGCCCTGTCGGACGCGGAGATCGTCGCCGGCGGCGTCCTCACCGCGACCGCGCTGTACGCGGTGCAGGCCGTCGCGCTGCTGGTGCTGCTCGGCGCCGCGATGGGCGGCCGGGTCCCCGCCGACCCCGTCCTCGTGCTGGCGGGGCTCGCGGGCGGCGCCGCCGTGTTCGCGATCCTGGCGTTCGCGGTCTCGGGCGTCACCCCGAACGCCGAGCTGGCGCAGCTCACCGTCCTGCCGATCATGTTCGGCTGCATGCTCGGCGCCGGGGTCGTGCTCCCGCTGGACGGCCTGCCCGGATGGCTCCAGGAGGCCTGCCGCTGGGTCCCGCTCAGCCCGGTCGTGGAGATCGTCCGGACCGGGTACTTCGGCCAGGACTTCGTGCACCGGGCAGGCCACCCGGCCGTGGGCCTGGGCGAGGGCTGGCTGACCTGCGTGCGGCCGTTCCTCCTCCTGGCCTTCTGGGTCGCGTTCGGCCGCATCCTGGCCACCCGGTGGTTCCGGTGGGAGCCGCGGCACGCCTGACCAGCCCGGGCCCACGGTTACAGTGCGATGCGAGGAGGAACGAGGACATGGCGGTCGCGACCACGGCGGACATCGAGGAGCAGGCCGCCCGCAGGCTGGAGCGCTACCGGCGGGTGACGTACCGCTCGTTCATGTTCGCCGCCGCGGGCTTCGTCCTGCCGGGTCTCTACGGGCTCGAGACCGCCTACACCCGCGGCGACGCGGGCCCGCCCCTGATCGCCGCGGTCGTCGCGGGGCTCGCCCTGCTCGCCTGGTGCTACGCGCGGCTCGTCCGGGCGGGGCTCGAAGGGACCGCGTCCAAACGGGACACCCTGATCAGCGCGGCCGTCGCCGCCGCGCTGAGCCTCATGCTCCTCAGCAGCCCGTGGTTCAGCGTGATCCCCGTGTTCTGGGTCTCGGCGGTGGTCCTGGCCCCGATGGGACGCGGCAGGATCGTCGCGCTGTGCGCGGGCACCGGGGCGTACTGCGGGCTGGTCGCCACGGTGGCCGCGGAGCGCCTGTACCCCGAGAGCGACGCCCCCTGGTACGTCGTCTTCCCGGTGCTGTGCGCGCTGTACACCGCGGTCTCCGGGTTCGTCGTGTTCGTCAACCGGTACCAGCGCCGCATGTGGGAGCTGCACCAGGAGGCCTACGCGGCCCGCGACGCCCTCGCGCGGCTCGCGGTCACCGAGGAGCGGCTCCGCTTCTCCCGCGACCTGCACGACCTGCTCGGCCACAGCCTGTCCCTCATCGCGGTGAAGAGCGAGCTGGCCAAGCGGACCGTGCGCGACGACCCTGACCGGGCGGGCACCGAGATGGCGGACGTCCAGCACGCGGCCAGGGAGGCGCTGCGGGAGGTCCGCGCCGCCGTCCGCGGCTACCGGGCCGTCGAGCTGGACGCCGAGGTGGCCGGGGTCAGGGCCGTCCTGGAGGCCGCCGGGGTGCGCTGCGAGATCGGCCGCCTGCCGGACGGGCTGCCGCCGGAGGTCCGCTCGGTGCTCGCCTGGGTGATCCGCGAGGGCGCGACCAACGTCATCAAGCACAGCGAGGCGCGGCACTGCACGATCACTCTGGACGTGTACGGCGCGCGTGCCCGGGCCTCGGCCGAGGACCCGGCACATGGTGGGCCCGCCGGCGACGCCGCTCGCGGCGCTCCCGCCGACGCCCTCTACGGTGACTCCGTGGTTCTGGAGATGCGCAACGACGGCGTCCGCGGCGCCGGGACCGCCGACGGGGCGGGACTGACCGGCCTCGCCGAGCGCGTCGCCGTGCTCGGCGGCGAGATCACGGCCGGCCGGCACGGCCGCGACGGGTTCCTGCTGCGCGCCGCCGTCCCGCTGCCGCCCGGGGGCGGGCCCGAGGCGAGCGGCACCGCCGGCGGCCGGGCGCACCCGGTCGGGAGGCCCGCGTGATCCGGGTCCTGCTCGCCGACGACGAGCACCTCATCCGCGGCGCCGTCGCCGCGCTCCTCGGCCTGGAACCCGATCTGGAGGTCGTCGCCGAGGTCGGCCGCGGCGACGAGGTGGCCGCCGCCGTCGCCGCGCACGCCCCGGACGTGGCCGTCCTCGACATCGAGATGCCGGGCGCGGACGGCCTCGCCGTCGCAGAGGAGCTGCACGCCTCCGGCGCCCCCTGCGCGGTGTGCATCCTCACGAGCTTCGGCCGCCCGGGCTACCTGCGCCGGGCCATGTCCGCCGGGGTCCGCGGCTTCGTCGCCAAGGACGCCCCGACCGACGAGCTGGCCAGCGCCATCCGCAAGATCCACGGCGGCGGCCGCTACCTGGACGCCGAACTGGCCGCCAGCGCGATGGCCGCCGGCGACAACCCGCTCTCCGAGCGCGAGCGCGAGGTCCTGCGCCTGGCCGGCGCCGGCGCCGAGACCGCCCGCATCGCGGCCGACCTGCACCTGTCGGAGGGGACCGTCCGCAACTACCTGTCCACCGCCATGGCGAAGATGGGCGAGCCCACCCGCGTCCGCGCCGCCCGCGCCGCGATCGACATGGGTTGGATCTAGGCTTGGGGCGTGAGCGAGCCATTGGTCGAGCGCATGCAGGGATTCGGCGAGACGATCTTCGCTGAGATGTCGGCCCTCGCCGTCCGGACCGGGGCGATCAATCTCGGGCAGGGCTTTCCGGACGAGGACGGCCCCGCCGGGGTCCTGGACGCGGCGGTGGAGGCGATCCGGTCGGGGGCGAACCAGTACCCGCCCGGTCCCGGGCTGCCCGAGCTGCGGGAGGCCGTGGCGGCGCAGCGGCTGGAGCGGTACGGGCTGTCGTTCGATCCGGCGACCGAGGTGTTCGTGACCGTGGGCGCCACCGAGGGGATCGCCGCGTCCGTGCTGTCGCTGGCCGGGCCGGGCGACGAGGTCGTCGTGTTCGAGCCTTACTACGACTCGTACGCGGCCGTGATCGCGCTCGCGGGAGCGGTGCGCAGGCCCGTCACGCTGCGGCCCGTCGAGGGGCGTTTCACGTTCGACCCGGACGAGCTGCGCGCCGCGGTCGGCCCCCGCACCCGGGCGATCCTGGTGAACTCGCCGCACAACCCGGCCGGCACCGTGTTCACGCGGGAGGAGCTGGAGGCGATCGCCCGCCTCTGCCGGGAGCACGACCTGGTCGCGATCACCGACGAGGTCTACGAGTACCTGACGTTCGACGACACCGAGCACATCCCGCTGGCGACCCTCGAAGGCATGCGCGAGCGGACGGTCTCGGTGTCCTCGGCGGGCAAGTCGTTCTCGGTGACCGGCTGGAAGACCGGATGGGTGACGGCGCCCGCCCCCTACGTCCGGGCCGTCCAGACCGTGAAGCAGTTCCTCACCTACGCGGTCAGCGCCCCCTACCAGCGTGCCGCCGCCTACGCGCTGCGCAACGAGATCCCGTGGGTGGAGGAGCTGCGCAAGTCGCTCCAGGCGAAGCGGGACCGTCTCATCACCGGCCTGGAGGAGGCCGGCTTCACGACCTTCCGGCCGCAGGGCACCTACTTCGTGCAGGCCGACATCCGCCCGCTCGGCTTCACCGACGGCAGGGAACTCGCCCGCGCCCTCCCCGAGAAGGCGGGCGTCGTCGCGATCCCGAGCCAGGTGTTCTACGACCACGCCGAGGCGGGTGCCCATTTCGTCCGGTTCGCGTTCTGCAAGAAGGACGAGGTCATCGACGAGGCCGTGAGCCGCCTGGCGCGCCTGCGCTGAGCGGTCCGGCGCGCCTGCGCTGAGCGGTCCGGCGCGCCCGCGCCGGGCGGGCCCGTCCGGCGCAGGCGGCGGGGCATTGCCGGAAAGTGCCGAAGAAACGGCGTTCGTTGGGCGGAATTCGCCCGTGAGCGGTGCCCGCCGCGCGGGTTAGCGTCCGTCCCGTGACCTGGGGCCATCGGGAAGAACGCGAGGGGACGCTCACCGGCGAGCGGATCCTGATCGCGCTCGGCGGCAACGCCATGACCGCGCCGGACGGCAGCGCCACCCCGGACGCGCAGGCGGCCGCGATCGAGGACGCGATGGCGCATGTCGCCGAGCTCGCCGCGGCGGGCGCGCGGGTCGCGCTCACGCACGGCAACGGCCCGCAGGTCGGCAACCTGCTGATCAAGAACCAGCTGGCGGCGGGCGTGGTGCCGCCCGTCCCGCTGGACTGGTGCGGCGCGCAGACCCAGGCCACCGTCGGCGTCATGATCATGAACGCGCTGGAGCGGGCGCTGGCCGCGCGGGGCGCCGCCCGGCCCGTGTCGACGGTGGTCACGCGGACGCTCGTGGACGTCGCGGACCCCGGTTTCCTGGCGCCCGCCAAGCCGATCGGCCGCTACTTCCCGGAGGAGGAGGCCCGCCGCTCGATGGCGCTGGGACAGGTCTGGAAGCATTTCGGGGACCGGGGCTGGCGGCGCGTCGTCGCCTCTCCCGAGCCGCTGGAGATCCTGGACGCCGGCGCGGCGGCCCTTCTCCTGGACGCCGGGCACGTCGTGGTCTGCGCGGGCGGCGGGGGAGTGCCCGTGGTCCGGGCGGACGGGGCGCTGTGCGGCGTCGAGGCCGTCGTCGACAAGGACCTGGCCGCGCAGCTGCTGGCCCGCCGCCTGGAGGCCACGACGCTCGTGATCGCCACCGACGTGGAGAACGCGATGACCGGGTTCGGGACGCCGCAGGCCCGCCCGCTGCACCGCACGACGGTCGCGGAGCTGACGGAGCTGGCCGCCGCCGGGCACTTCGCCGGAGGCAGCATGGGCCCGAAGGTCGAGGCGGTGCGGCGGTTCGTCGCGGCCGGCGGGCGGCGCGCCGCGATCGCCTCGCTGCCCCGGCTCGGCGACGCCGCGCACGGCAGGGCGGGGACGGTCGTCGAGGGCTGACCCCGGGTAGAGACCGATCACCGGAGCGGCCGGCGATCATCCCAGACGACGATCGCCCAGCGGCGATCGACACAGACCAGCGACAGCACGGACCGAGGAGCGATGACGGTGCCCGATCCGATCGAAGTCCGCAAGATCCCCATCGAGAGCGTGACCGACGCGTCCGGGCTCGCCCGGCTGATCGACGACGGCGTCCTGGAGGCCGACCGCGTGCTCGCCGTCGTCGGCAAGACCGAGGGCAACGGCGGCGTGAACGACTACACGCGGCTGCTCGCCGACCGGGCGTTCCGCGAGGTGCTCCTCGCCAAGGGCACCCGGACGGCGGAGGAGGTGGCGCGGGTCCCGCTGGTGTGGTCGGGCGGCACGGACGGCGTCCTCAGCCCGCACGCGACCGTCTTCGCGACCGCCGACCCCGCCCGCGTCCCCGTCTCCGACGAGCCCCGGCTGTCGGTCGGCGTCGCGATGAGCGAGGTCATCCTGCCCGAGGACATCGGCCGCCCCGCGATGGTGGAGACCGTCGCCGCCGGCGTCCGCGAGGCCATGAAGACAGCCGGTATCGACGATCCGGCCGACGTCCACTACGTGCAGACCAAGACGCCGCTGCTCACCCTCGACACGATCAACGACGCGAAGACCCGCGGCCGCGACGTGGTCACCGAGGACACCCTCAAGTCGATGGACATCTCCAACTCCACGACCGCGCTCGGCATCGCCGTCGCGCTCGGCGAGATCGAGACGCCGTCCGCCGGGCAGATCCACAAGGACCTGTCGCTGTACTCCTCGGTGGCGTCGTGCTCGTCCGGCGTCGAGCTGGACCGGGCGCAGATCGTGGTCGTCGGCAACGTGCGCGGCATCGGCGGCCGGTACCGGGCCGGGCACGGTGTGATGAAGGACGCGCTCGACGCCGACGGGATCTGGGACGCCGTCCGCTCGACGGGCCTGGACCTGCCCGAGCGGCCCCGGACGGCCGACCTCGGCGACCGGCTCGTCAACGTGTTCATCAAGTGCGAGGCGGACCCGTCCGGCTCGGTGCGCGGCCGCCGCAACATCATGCTGGACGACTCCGACGTGCACTGGCACCGGCAGATCAAGGCGTGCGTCGGCGGCGTCGCGGCGTCGGTCACCGGCGACCCGGCGGTGTTCGTGTCGGTCGCGGCCGTCCACCAGGGGCCGTCGGGCGGCGGCACCGTCGCGGCCATCGCCGACCTCGGCTGAGGGGGGCGGGACGGCACCGGAGAAGGCGCGCGGATACGGAGAGTATCCGTAGAGCGGCCCCTTGTGGTCGCCGGAGGCTATAGCCTTCCTGCCGTGTCCGGACTGACCATTCCCGAACCGCAGTTCCCCGGGGACGACGGGAGCGCCGACCCGCGGCTGTGCGAGGCGCTCGCCGGGTACGCGTCCGGCCGCGTCGGCGCCCACACGGTGCTGCGGCGGCTCCAGGGGGCGCGGCTGCTGGTGCCGATCGTCGCCGTCCTCACCGAGGAGGAGCCCGCGGCGCCCGGCGAGCTGCGCCGGGAGAAGTCGAGCGACATGGCGCTGCCCACCCTGATCGGCGACGACGGCAGGCGTGGCGTGCTCGGCTTCACCTGCACCGAGACGATGAAGGCGTGGCGCGCCGACGCCCGCCCGGTCGCGGTGCGGGCCGGCGACGCCTGCCGCGCCGCGCTCGACGAGGGCGCCGACGCCCTGGTCGTGGACGTGGCGGGCCCCGTCCCCTTCGCCGTGGACGGGCTGCGCCTGCACCTGCTCGCCGACGGCGGCCCCGTACCGCCGCCCCACGAGGACCCCGACGTCCTGGCCGCCGTCGAGGCCGCGTTCGGGTCCGACCCCTCGGTCAGCGGCGTCCGCGTCGTCGAGGGCACCTCCGCGGAGATCGCCGTCCGGTTCGCCGTCGTCCCCGGCCACGACGAGCGCGTCACCGTGCAGCGGGTCTCCGACCGGCTCGCGGAGCTGCTGCGCGGCCGCATCGTCGGCGGCGTCGAACTGAACGTCCTGCGCCGGTAGCGGCCGCCCGCGGCGCCCGCGATCTCCGGCGCCCGATAATCGTTGGCGTCGCCCGCGAGGGCTCTGCCAACCTGGCGCCATGATCGACGTCGACGCCTTCATCAACGACGGGTACGTCCGGGTGGAGCAGGCGTTCCCCCGCGAGCTGGCGGCCGAGTGCCGCGGCATCCTGTGGCGCGAGACCGGATGCGACCCCGACGACCCCGCGACGTGGACGCGCCCGGTGGTGCGGCTCGGCGACCACGCCGAGGCGCCGTTCAGGGCCGCCGCGAGCACCGACCGCCTGCGCGCCGCGTTCGACGCCGTCGTCGGCGAGGGCGCCTGGCTGCCGCGCGGCGGCCTCGGCACGTTCCCGGTGCGGTTCCCCAGCGACCAGCCGCCCGGCGACGACGGCTGGCACATCGACGCGAGCTTCGCCGGCGACGACCCGGCCGACTTCATGTCCTACCGCGTGAACGCCGCCTCGAAGGGCCGCGCCCTGCTGATGCTGTTCCTCTTCTCCGACGTGGGGGAGGACGACGGCCCGACCCGCATCCGGGTCGGCTCCCACCTGGACGTGGCGCCGATCCTGGAGCCCGCGGGGGAGGCAGGCCTCACGTTCATGGAACTGGCGGGCAAGGCCGTCCCCGCGACCGAGCACCGTCCCCTCGCCCACGCCGCGGGAGAGGCGGGCGACGTGTACCTGTGCCACCCGTTCCTCGTGCACGCCGCGCAGGCGCACCACGGCACGCGCCCCCGGTTCATGGCCCAGCCGCCGCTGATCCCCCGCGGGCCGCTTCCCGAGTCGTCCCCGGTGCGGATCGCGATCGAGCGGGGGCTCGGAAGGTAGCGCGGGCGAGGGCTCGGGCGCTCCTAGTACCAGGTCGTCGGGAGGCCGTGGGACGGGGCCTCGCCGAGGACCACCCGGTCTCCGCCCGGCCACAGCCGCAGCGTGACGACGTGCAGGACGTCGAGCCGCGAGGCGTCGCGGCCCTCGAACGACAGGTGCGCGACGGGCGCGCCGGGGGTGGCCGCGGCTCCGGCCTCCTCGATGCTCCGGTCGACGCGCGCGGCCTCCTCGTCCGACAGGTAGGCGCGCATCGTCGAGTGCCACACGACCGTGACGGCGCCCTGCCGTGGGGCGAGCCCTTCCAGGAAGTCCGCGGCGCCCGCCTTCACGACCGTCGCGGGGACCGCGGCGGCCACCTCGAACGCCGCCCGCAGCCGCGCGACCCGCGCCGCCTGGTCGGGCCACACGTACGACAGGAGCCGCCGCCGCGCGGCGGGCGAGGCCGCGTCCAGGGGGTTCGGGTCGCATCCGCGCCGCTCGGCGATGGCGAGGGGCGCGTCGACCGGGGGCAGGCCCCGCCAGGCGTCCGGCAGGACGACCGGCGACTCGGGCCCGTACGCGCCGCCCTCGTGCAGGAGCCGGAAGCGGTCGGCCCGCAGGTTCAGGCCCGCGCTGGCCCCGATCTCCAGCAGCCTGATCGGCAGGGGCCCGCCGGGCAGGGGCCTGAGGTGCAGGCGCGGGACGGCGGCGCGCGGGGGCGCGGGCCGGCAGGCGTCCGCGATCGTGAGGAGACCGCCGACGAGCGGGGCCGCCCGCCCGACCTCGTTGGTCTGCGGCGGGTCGGTGAGGCCGTCGCGGATCTCCGCCGCGTGCTCGGACAGCACGTCCCGGAACGCGGGCCAGGCCTCCAGCGGGTCCTCCGTCCCGCCCGCGGTCGGGTAGTGCGCGGCGAGTTCCGGGACCCGGCCCTCGAGGACGAGCCGGTGGACCGTCCCCAGCATCCCCAGGATGTGGCCGGTCTCCGTCCGCTCGCCGAGCACCTCCACCGCGGCCCGGCCCGGATCGCGGGCCGCCCGCGTGAGGAGCTCGGCGTACATCGGAGACCCCAGCTCGGCCGACGCCCGCGCCTGGGCGAGCAGCGCCCGTTCCGTGTCGGCCTTCCTCATCTCCACCTCACCCAGGGAGCCTCTCAGATGCTGGACCGGCGTCACGGGCGGGCGCGCGGACTCAATAGGATTCACCCATGCTGCGCTGGTTGACCGCGGGGGAGTCCCATGGCCCGGCCCTGACCGCGATCGTGGAGGGGCTGCCGGCCGGTGTGCGCGTGACCTCGGGGGACATCGCCGAGGAGCTGCGCCGCCGGAGGCTCGGGCACGGGCGGGGCGCCCGGATGAAGTTCGAGCAGGACAAGGTCACGATCATCGGCGGCGTCCGGCACGGCGTGACGCTGGGCGGGCCGGTCGCGATCGAGGTCGGCAACACCGAGTGGCCCAAGTGGGAGACGGTCATGTCGGCCGACCCCGTGGACGCCGACGTCCTCGCGGCCCAGGCCAGGAACGCGCCGCTGTCGCAGCCGAGGCCGGGCCACGCCGACCTGGTCGGCATGCAGAAGTACGGGTTCGACGACGCCAGGCCCGTCCTGGAGCGGGCGAGCGCGCGGGAGACGGCGGCGCGGGTCGCGCTCGGCACCGTCGCCAAGGCGTTCCTCAAGCAGGCCCTCGGCGTGGACGTCCTGAGCCACGTCATCGCGCTCGGCGAGGTCGAGGCGCCCGAGGGCGTCCTGCCGGAGCCCGCCGACCTGGCGCGGGTCGACGAGAGCCCGGTGCGCTGCTTCGACTCCGAGGCGTCCGCGCGGATGGTCGCGCACATCGACGAGACCAAGAAGGCCGGCGACACGCTCGGCGGCGTCGTGGAGGTCCTCGCCTACGGCCTCCCGCCCGGCCTCGGCAGCCACGTCCACTGGGACCGGCGCCTCGACTCCCGGCTCGCCGGGATCCTGATGGGCATCCAGGCGATCAAGGGCGTGGAGCTCGGCGACGGGTTCACCACCGCGCGCCGCCCCGGGTCGCGCGCCCACGACGAGATCGACGCCACCCCCGAGGGGATCCGCCGCCGCACCAACCGCGCCGGCGGCGTCGAGGGCGGCATGACGACCGGCGAGGTGCTGCGGGTGCGCGCCGCGATGAAGCCGATCTCGACCGTCCCGCGGCGGCTCGACACGATCGACGTCACGACGGGCGGGCCCGCCAAGGCGATCAACCAGCGCAGCGACGTGACGGCGGTCCCGGCCGCCGGGGTCGTCGCCGAGGCGATGGTCGCGCTCGTCCTCGCGGACGCGGCGCTGGAGAAGTTCGGCGGCGACTCCGCCGAGGAGACCGCCCGCAACCTGCGGGGCTACCTGTCCTCCCTGACGATCAAGTGAGCGGTGCCATGCGACCGAAGGCCGTCATCATCGGGCCGCCCGGCTCGGGCAAGACCACGATCGGGACCGCGCTCGCCGACCGGCTCGGCGTCGCGCTGCGCGACACCGACGCCGACGTCGAGCGGGCCGCGGGCAAGCCGATCGGCGAGATCTTCATCGACGACGGCGAGGAGCGCTTCCGGGAGATGGAGCGGGCCGCCGTCGCCGACGCGCTGGCCGGGCACGAGGGCGTCCTCGCGCTCGGCGGCGGCGCCGTCCTCGCGGCCGAGACGCAGGAACTGCTCGCCGGGCACACCGTCGTCTACCTGCGGGTCGGGCTCTCGGAGGCGATCAAGCGGGTCGGCCTGGCCTCGGCGCGGCCGCTGCTCGTGCTGAACCCGCGCAGCCAGATGCGCAAGCTTCTGGAAGAGCGCCTCCCGATCTACGAGCGGCTCGGCACCGTGCACGTCGACACCGACGGCCGCGAGCCCGCCGACATCGTCGAGGAGGTCGTGAAGGCTCTGGAGGACGCCGCGCCCGGTGAGCGCGGTGAGGCGCCTCCCCGCGATGAGCCGTCCGCCCGCGAGGGGGACGAGTGACACCGACCCGGGTGCACGTGGGGGGCGCCGACCCCTACGACGTCGTCATCGGGACGGGGGTGCTCGGTGAGCTGCCCGCCATGGTCGGGGAGCGGGCCCGGGCCGTCGCGGTCGTCCACGCCGAGGGGCTGCCGGAGATCGCCCGCCCCGTGTGCGGGGCGCTCGAGCAGGCCGGGTACACCGTGCACGCGCTCCCCGTCCCCGACGGCGAGGCCGCCAAGGAGGTCGGCGTCCTCGCCGGCCTGTGGTCGGCCTTCGCCCGTCTCGGCATGACCCGCAGCGACGTCGTCGTCGGCGTCGGCGGCGGCGCCACCACCGACCTCGCCGGGTTCGCGGCGGCCTCGTGGCTGCGCGGGGTGCGGGCCGTGCTCGTCCCGACGACGCTGCTCGCCATGGTGGACGCGGCGGTCGGCGGCAAGACCGGCATCAACGTCCCCGAGGGCAAGAACCTCGTCGGAGCGTTCCACCCGCCCGCCGGCGTCCTGTGCGACCTCGCCACGCTGGTGACGATGCCGCGCGAGGACTACATCAGCGGCCTCGCCGAGATCATCAAGGCGGGGTTCATCGCCGACCCGCGGATCCTGGACCTGGTCGAGGACGACCCGAAGGGCGCCGCGGCCCCTGACGGCCCCCACACCCGCGAGCTCGTCGAACGGGCCGTCCGGGTCAAGGCCGGCGTCGTCTCGGCCGATCTGAGGGAGAGCGGCCTGCGCGAGATCCTCAACTACGGCCACACGCTCGCGCACGCCATCGAGAAGAACGAGGACTACCGGTTCCGCCACGGCCACGCCGTCGCGATCGGCATGGTGTACGCCGCCGAGCTGTCCCGCCTCGCCGGGCGGCTGCCCGCCGGCGCCGTCCGGCGGCACCGGGACGTCCTGGAGTCGGTCGGCCTGCCGGTCTCCTACGCCGCCGACTGGCCTGGCCTGCGCGCCACCATGACCATCGACAAGAAGTCGCGCGGCGCCACGCTCCGGTTCGTCGTCCTCGACGGCGTCGCCGAGCCCGGCCGCCTCGAGGGCCCGGACGAGGCCCTGCTCGCCGCCGCCTACCGGGAGATCGCCCGATGACCCGCGTCCTGGTCCTGAACGGCCCGAACCTGCGCCGCCTCGGCGTCCGCGAGCCCGACAAGTACGGGACGGCGAGCTTCGACGACCTGGTCGCCGTCTGCCGCGCCGCCGGCCGCGGCCTCGACCTGAACGTCGAGGTCCGGCAGACCGACGACGAGGCCGAGATGATGCGCTGGCTGCACGAGGCGGCCGACGAGCGCCTGCCCGTCGTGCTGAACCCCGCCGCGTTCACGCACTACTCCTACGCGCTGCGCGACGCGGTCGCCCAGCGCACCGCCCCGCTCGTCGAGGTGCACATCACCAACCCGGCCGCGCGCGAGGAGTTCCGCCACACCTCCGTCGTCGCGGGGGTCGCCACCGGCACCATCGCCGGCTTCGGGACCATGTCCTACGTCCTCGCCCTCCAGGCCGTGGCCGAGCTGGTCGCCGAGAACTCCTGACCCCCCGGGGGCCCTAGCCCTCCTCGGCCGCGCTGCGGGCCATGGCCTTGAGTTCGGCGACGACGTCGTCCAGCGGCGCGACGTCGCGGTGCGCGCGGCACAGGATGGTGGCGCCCTCGACGGCGGCGACGATGAGGCGGGCCAGCCGTGACGCGCGCTCGTCGGGGACGCCGGCGTTGCCGAGCCCGGTGGTGAGGGTGTCCTGCCAGCGCCCGAACGCCGCCGCCGCGGCGGCGGCGAGCTGCGGGGCCTCCTCGTGGGACTCGACGGTGACGGCGACGACGGGGCAGCCCGCCCGGAACCCGCTCTTGATCAGGACCTGCCGCCACCAGCCCACGAAGGCGTCGACGGCGGACGCGGCGTCGCCCCCCTCGGTGGCGGCGAGGATGCCGGCGTTCAGGAAGTCGCCGGCGTAGCGGACGGCCTCCTCGGCGAGCTGCACCTTGCCGCCGGGGAAGTGGTGGTAGATCGACCCGCGCGGGGCGCCGCTGTGCGCGATGACGTCGCGGAACCCGGTGCCGCTGTAGCCGCGCTCGCGGAAGAGGTAGGCGGCGCTGCGCACCATGCGTTCCCTGCTGTCCGTCCCCATGCAACGATTATGACATTCATCATACGGTTGCCGCGTTGACCTGACGATCGTCATGGAGAAGTTCGGCCATGCCGGGCGACCCGCCCGCTACTCACGAGTAGGGTCGACTGCACCACGGGTGCCGGGAAGCACGGATGCAGGGAGAAGGAGACCTTCGTGATCGACCTCCAGCGCGACGGAGACGTGTACGTCCTGCGGTTCGACGCGGGTGAGAACCGGTTCGGGCCGGACTTCCTCGACGCGGTCGAGGGGGCCCTCGAGTCGGTGGCGAAGAACGACGGGCCGGGCGCGCTCGTCACCGTCGGCACCGGCAAGTTCTACTCCAACGGCCTCGACCTGGACTGGCTCGGCGCCAACCAGGACGGGTTCGAGGAGTACCTGCGCCGCGTCCACGCCCTCTACGCGCGCGTCCTGACGCTGCCGATGCCGACGATCGCGGCGCTGAACGGGCACGCCTTCGCGGGCGGCGGCATGCTGGCCCTCGCCCACGACTTCGCCGTCATGCGCACCGACCGCGGCTACTTCTGCCTGCCCGAGGTCGATCTCGGGATGAGCTTCACCCCGGGGATGAACGCGCTGATCACGGGCCGGCTGCCCAAGGCGACGGCGCACGAGGCGATGGTCACCGGCCGCCGGTACGCCGCCGAGCAGGCGCGCGAGGCCGGGATCGTGCAGCGCGTCGCGCCCGAGGAGGAGGTCCTGCCCGCCGCCGTGGAGTGGGCGGCGTCGCTGGCGAGCAAGAACGGCGCGGTGGTGGCGACGATCCGCACCGCGATGTACCGGCAGGTGCTGGACGCTCTGAACGGTCCCGCGCTGCCCTGAGCCCTCGTCCGGGCCCGGCGGGGGGAGTCTGACGGGGGAGTGGGCCGCGGGCGCGCGGCGGGAGTAGGTTACGTTCGACTGGAATCTGATTCGGTTTAGGGAAGTCCAGGGAAAGGGGCGCGGGAGACCATGCGCATCGGGATGGCGCTCAGCTACTCGGGCGGTTTCAAGGAGACCGTCGAGGAGCTCGCCGACTACGAGAAGGCCGGCCTCGACATCGTCTACGTCGCGGAGGCGTACAGCTTCGACGCGGTGAGCCAGATGGGTTACATCGCCGCAAAGACGGAGCGCGTGGAGATCGCCTCCGGCATCCTCAACATCTACTCGCGCACCCCCACCGCGATCGCCCAGACGGCGGCGGGGCTGGACTACGTCTCCGACGGGCGGTTCACGCTCGGCATCGGCGCGTCGGGGCCGCAGGTCATCGAGGGCTTCCACGGGGTCCCCTACACCGCGCCGCTCGGCCGCACCCGCGAGATCATCGAGATCTGCCGCAAGGTGTGGCGCCGCGAGCGCGTCCAGCACGACGGCAAGTACTACCACCTGCCGCTGCCGGAGGGGCAGGGCACCGGCCTCGGCAAGGCGCTCAAGCTCATCAACCACCCGGTGCGCGCCGACATCCCGATCATGGTCGCCGCGATCGGCCCGAAGAACGTCGAGCTGACCGCCGAGATCGCCAACGGCTGGGAGCCGATCTTCTACATGCCGGAGAAGGCCGCGGACGTGTGGGGCCCCTCCCTCGCGGCCGGGAAGGCCAAGCGCGACCCGGCCCTCGGCGAGCTCGACGTGGTCGGGCAGTCGCCGCTCGCCATCGGCGACGACGTGCAGGGCTTCCTGGAGTTCGGCCGCCCGATGGCCGCCCTCTACATCGGCGGCATGGGCGCCAAGGGCAAGAACTTCTACAACGACCTCGCGCGCCGGTACGGCTTCGAGAAGGAGGCCGAGGAGATCCAGGACCTCTACCTGGACGGCAAGAAGGACGAGGCCGCCGCGAAGGTCCCGCAGGAGCTGCTGGAGAAGATGTCCCTCATCGGCCCGGAGGGGCACGTCCGGGAGCGCCTCGCCGCGATGAAGGAGTCCGGCGTCACCACGCTCAACGTCGCCCCGATCGCGGGCGACCACAAGAGCCGCCTCGCCCTGATCGAGAAGGTCAAGGAGATGGCCGCCGGCCTCTGACGGTACGCCTACGCCGGCGGAGGAGGGCGAGCCGCGGGCCCGTCCCGGGCCCGAACGGCGGGACGTCCAGCTCGGACAGGACGCGGAGCACGACACCACCGCCGAACAAGGCGGCCCCCCATTTCAGGGAGGTGCCGGGATCGCCCACCGAGCCGGCGGGGCGCGGATCGAGGCGGCCGCGCGGGTCGTACACGACCTGCACGCGTTCGCCTCGGTCCGCGACCCTGGACCCGGTCGTCATCGTCCGCACCCGCGGCTCGGCGCAGGCGAGGTCATGCTTGTAGTAGACGTTCGTGGTCGTGTTCCCGTTGCCGTCGGTGCTGGTGACCTCGCGCCGGTCGACTTTCTGGACCGTGCACACCGTGGTCCGGCCACGCTTGTGCAGAGCCTGGGCCGACACCGCGCCCGCGACCATGGACGCCCCGATGACCAGCAGGAAGAACGCGCCGAAGAAGACCAGGACGTTCTCGTAGCGCAGCTGGGTGAAGACCAGCAGGGCGTATCCGGCCATCATCATCACGAAGAGCAGCGCCGTGCCCGCCCAGTTGTCCGCCAGCGGGGACGGCCCGTAGGCGGCCAGGGCGGCCCGGGCCACGATCAGCGTGATGCCGGTCAGGGGCGCACCGAGTGCCAGTAGCGCCGCCGGGGCCCAGTCCGGCCGCTTCCCATACCCCGCCATCGGAACCCGTTCCGTCGTCCATCCGTGTCCCTGGATGAGATGCACGGATCCGCCGACCGGATCCGTTCTTTCCGCGGCCGGCGGAACCGTGCGGGGGCGGCTCGGGAGGGGCGGGCTCAGAGCGCCGCGTCGACCTCCTCGGCGACGCGTTCGCCGGAGCGGACGGCGCCGTCCATGTAGCCCGTCCAGTAGCCGGACGTCTCGGTGCCCGCCCAGTGGATCGGGCCGCACGGCTCCCGCAGCGCGGGGCCGAACGCGGTGAGCGCGCCAGGCGGGGCGACGCCGACCGGGCCGCCGCCGCTCCAGGTCTCGTTGTCCCAGCGCTGGAAGGCGGTCAGCTTCGGGTTCGCGGCCTTGTCGCCGAACAGCTTGGTGAACGAGTCGAGGCCCGCCGCCCGGACGTCCGCGGCCGGCGCGCCGTCCAGCCTGCGGATGTTGGCCTGGTTCATGAAGCCCATCAGGATCCCGCGCGACCCGTCCGGCGGGCTGTTGTCGAACGTCGCGTCGATGGCGCCGCTGTCGGCGACGGCCTGCCCGGTCAGCCCGTCCGCCCGCCAGAACGGCGTGTCGTAGACGGCGACGAACTTGGCGACCGAACCCATCGGGTAGCGCTGCATGAGCTGCGCGCGGCTCGCGGGCAGCGCCGGCGAGAAGTCGATCTTCCCGGCGATCGCGGGGGACATCGCGACCACGACCCGCTTGGCCGACACCGTGATCCCGTCGGCGGTGACCGTGGCGCCGCCCGGCTCGGTCACGATCGACCGCACCGGCGCGTTGTAGTGGATGATGTCGCCGAGCCGCGCCGCCAGCCGGACCGGCACCTCCTGCGAGCCGCCCACGAACCGCGACTCCTGCGCGCCGTCCTTGGTGTTGATCAGCCGGTCGATCGTCCCCGGGTTGGTCTCGTTGCCCGCGGAGGCCGCGTAGTTCAGCAGGTAGAGCAGCGAGACCTCCTGCGAGCGCATCGACAGGGTGGAGGAGGCGAACGCGTCCATCAGGAACCGCGCGCCGCCGCTCAGCGAGTTCGACCGCGACCAGGTGTAGAAGGTCTGCGCGTCCCACTCCTGGGCCTTCGCCGCCTTCCACGGCTCGCCGACCGGCACCTCCTTGACCATGCTGCCGAGCTTCAGCAGCGCCAGCTCGAGGTCGACCACGCCCCAGTCCGGCGGGACCGCGCCGAGCAGGCCGTCCGTCGCGTAGAGCGACCGCTTGCCGTCGCGGTAGTAGACGTTCTTGCCCTCGTTGTAGGTGGCGTAGGTGTCGACGCCCATGTCCTTGGCGAGCGCGGCGATGCGGTCCTGCGTGGGGCCGATGAACTCGGCGCCGCCCTCGTTGGTGGTGCCGTCGCCGAGCGGCATCCCGTAGACGCGGCCGCCGGGCCGCTCGCGCGCCTCGAGGACGACCACGGACCGGCCCGCCGCGACCAGGTCGCGGGCGGCGGTGAGGCCGGACAGCCCCGCGCCGACGATCACCACGTCCGCGGTGAGGGGCGCGCCGAGGGGGGCCGTGCGGGCGGTGGCGGACGGGGCGGCGGCCGCGGTGACGACCGCTCCGGCGGCGGTGAGCGCGCCTGTGCCCAGCAGTCTTCTTCGGCTGACTCGGGTCAAGGGGTATCACTCCTGGGGGGAAGTCCATGCGGGGGGACGGACAGGACGGAGCACACGCCGGGTCACGCTAGGCCAGCCCTCGACCAAAAGTCGAGGGTTCTTCATGTTCGTGACCGCGTTGAGACGGCCCCCCGATGGCGGCCTCCGGCGATCATCTAGAGTCCTGCCATGGGGGAGACTCACCACGCGCGCCGCCGCCGCCTCGCCGCGCTCGTCGCCGACCGGGGCGCCGCCGCCCTGCTCGTGACCAGGCTCGTCAACGTCCGCTACCTCACCGGCCTGGACAGCTCGCGGGCCGCGCTGCTCGTCCCGGCCGACGGCCCCGCCGTCCTCGCGACCGACGGGCGCTACGCCGGGATGGCCGCGCAGGTCTGCCCGGAACTCCCCGTCGTCGTCGACCGGCAGGTGGCCGAGGCGCTGGTCGAGCGGGCGGCGGGGGACGGCCACGGCCGGGTCGGCTTCGAGGCCCACGACCTGACCGTCGAGCACCACGCCGCCCTCCTGGAGACGGCCCGCCCGGAGACCCGCCCGGTCGAGCTGGTGCCGCTCGGCCACCTCGTCGAGGAACTGCGCATGGTCAAGGACGAGGAGGAGATCGGCCTGCTGCGCGAGGCGTGCGCCGTCACGGGCCGCGCCTTCGAGGCCGTCCTGCCCGAGATCCGCGCCGGGGTCACCGAGCGCGCCGTCGCGATCGCCCTCGAGCGGGCCATGGTCGACCACGGCGCCGACAGCCCCGCGTTCGAGTCGATCATCGCGTCCGGCCCCAACGGCGCCGTCCCGCACCACCATCCGGGCGGCCGCGAACTCCAGCGCGGCGACCTCGTCACCATGGACTTCGGCGCCCTCTACGGCGGCTACCACGCCGACATGACCCGGACCGTCGCGATCGGCGAGCCCGCGGCGTGGCAGCGCGACCTCTACGACCTCGTCCACCGCGCCCAGGCGGCCGCGCTGGCCGCCGCGCGGCCCGGCGCCGAGACCAAGGACGTGGACGCCGCCGCCCGCGACGTGATCGCGGAGGCCGGGCACGGCGAGGCGTTCACCCACGGCCTCGGGCACGGCGTGGGCCTGGAGATCCACGAAGCGCCGCTCATGGGGTACGACAAGACCGGTAAGCTGATGGATCGGGTTCCGATCACCGCGGAGCCGGGGGTCTACCTCACGGGCCGGGGCGGGGTCCGCATCGAGGACACGCTGGTGGTCCGGGCGGACGGGCCGGAGCTCCTCACCACAACGACCAAGGACCTGCTCGTCCTGTAGGACGCGCGGGCCCGCGACCGGGAGAACAACGCAGTGGCGACGACGAACGACCTGAAGAACGGCATGACGCTGAACCTCGACGGCCAGTTGTGGACCGTCCAGGAGTTCCAGCACGTCAAGCCCGGCAAGGGCGGCGCGTTCGTCCGCACCAAGCTGAAGAACGTGCTGTCCGGCAAGGTCGTCGACAAGACCTTCAACGCCGGCACCAAGGTCGAGGTGGCCAGCGTCGACAAGCGCGAGATGCAGTACCTCTACCGCGAGGGCGAGGACTTCGTCTTCATGGACACCGAGACCTACGACCAGCCGCACATCCCGGCGGCCACCGTGGGCGACGCCGCGAACTACCTGCTCCCCGAGCAGAACGCCGTGATCGCCTTCAACAACGAGAACCCGCTCTACGTCGAGCTGCCCGCCGCCGTCGTGCTGGAGATCACCGAGACCGAGCCCGGGCTGCAGGGCGACCGCTCCACCGGCGGCAGCAAGCCCGCCACGCTGGAGACCGGCGCGCAGATCCAGGTCCCGCTGTTCATCACCACCGGCGAGAAGGTCAAGGTCGACACCCGCTCCGGCGAGTACCTCGGCCGCGCCTGAGATGGCGGCGCGCACCAAGGCCAGGAAGCTCGCCCTGGACATCCTGTTCGCCGCGGAGCTGCGGGAGGAGGAGCCGACGGCGGTGCTCGCCGCCCGGGGGCGTCCGAACCAGGACGAGCTCGCCGAGTTCCCGCACGCCGTCCGGCTGATCGAGGGCGTCCAGGAGAACCGGGAGCGCATCGACGAGCTGATCGCCACCTACGCGACCGGCTGGACCCTCGAACGCATGCCCGTCGTCGACCGCAACATCCTGCGGATGGGCGCGTTCGAACTGCTCTGGGTGGACGACGTCCCCGACGGCGTGGCGGTGAGCGAGGCGGTCCGCCTCGCCACCGAACTGTCCACCGACGAGTCCCCCCGCTTCGTCAACGGCCTCCTCTCCCGCCTCCAGCAGCTGAAGCCGTCACTCAGTCTCTAGGCTTTTCTCTCCTCCTTCGGGCCTGGCGGCCCTCCATCGTCGAGAAAAGCGGGCGATCGCTGGCATCGCTCCGTCTCGCCTTGGCGGCTCGCTGCGCGATCAGGTTCTCGCCTCGCTTGAACCTGCCTCCGGACGCGATCGCAACCACTGGGGTCGTCGCGTGGTTGCGGTGGCGGCTGAGGTAGGCGCGGTGCTTATTGCAGTGCCGCCAGGCCCGAACAAGAGTGCGCTGCAATAAGCTCTCCTTGATGACCAACGTTAGGGGAGCGGCCGTGACCGGCCGGCAGCAGAAACGGGTGCGGGGCGGGAGCCGGGTGCGCAACGCGGTCCTGTGGGACGCCCTGCGCGTGGTCCTCGACCGCATCACCCCCGAGGCCGGCCTGAGCGACGTCGTCGACGTCGGCGGCGGGACCGGCGGGTTCGCGGTGCCGCTCGCCGAGCTGGGGCACCGGGTCACGGTGGTCGACTCCAACCCGGACGCGCTGGCCGCGCTGGAGCGGCGCGCCGCCGAGTCCGGGGTGCGGGTCCGCGCAGTGCAGGGCGACGCCGTCGACCTGCCCGACCTGCTCGGCCCGGACGCCGCCGACCTCGTGCTGTGCCACAGCGTCCTGGAGTACGTCGACGATCCGGACGCGGCGATGGCGGCGCTGACCGGGGCCGTCCGCCCGGGCGGCTCGGTCAGCGTGCTGGTGGCCGGGCAGATCGCGGCCGCGCTGCACCGCGCCGTGTCCGGGCACTTCGACGACGCGCGGCGCGTGCTGACCGACCCGTCCGGGCGGTGGGGCGAGGGCGACCGCATGCCCCGCCGGTTCACCCGCGAGTCGCTGTCGGCGCTGGTGCGCGGCGCGGGGCTGCGGGTCGCCGAGCTGCACGGCGTCCGGATCTTCGCCGACCTGGTGCCGAGCGGCCTGGTGGACGGCGACGCCGACTCGGCGGAGGCGCTGATCGCGCTGGAGTCCGTCGCGGCCGTCCACCCCGTCCTGCGGGACCTCGCCACCCAGCTTCACCTGGTGGCCGACAAGCCGGCGGGCTAAGACCGTGCACGCGGCGGATCGGGCGACCCTCCGGAAGGCCACGGCCCTCCGGGCGGCTCCGCGGCGGGGCCCGCGCGCGGCGCGGCCGCCGGGCGGGGAGGCCGCGTGAGCCGCAAGCAGCAGCTGCACAGGCCCGGGCCGCAGCCGGGCCCGCCCGCCGACGACACCGGCTGCGCCATCCTGCACGTCGACATGGACGCCTTCTTCGTCAGCGTCGAACTGCTCGAACGGCCCGAGCTGCGCGGGCGCCCGGTCGTCGTGGGCGGGGCCGGGCCGCGCGGGGTGGTGTCCGCCGCCTCCTACGAGGCCCGCGGGTTCGGCGTCCACTCGGCGATGCCGATGACGCGGGCGCGGCGGCTGTGCCCGCAGGCGGTGGTGCTGCCGGTGAGCCACGGCAAGTACTCCCGCGTCTCGGCCGCCGTCTTCGAGATCTTCCGCTCCGTCACGCCGCTGGTGGAGGGACTGTCCCTGGACGAGGCCTTCCTCGACGTGGCGGGCGCCCGGCGGCGGCTGGGCCGTCCCGCGGCGATCGCGCAGCTCATCCGCGACCAGGTCCGCGACCAGCAGGGCATCACCTGCTCGGTCGGCGTCGCGAACACCAAGTTCGTCGCGAAACTGGCCTCGACGCGGTGCAAGCCCGACGGGCTGCTCGTGGTGCCGGCCGACGGCGTCGTCGACTTCCTGCATCCGCTGCCCGTCGCGTCCCTGTGGGGCGTCGGCGAGCGCACGGAGCAGGCGCTCACCCGTCTCGGGCTGCGCACCGTCGGGCAGCTCGCGCAGGTGCCCCTCAGCACGCTGCAGCGCGAACTCGGCAACGCGCTGGGCAGGCACCTGCACGAGCTGGCGTGGGGACGCGACCCGCGCGAAGTCGTCCCGCACACGCCCGACAAGAGCATCGGCGCCGAGGAGACCTTCGACACCGACGTCGACGACCCCGAGGTCATCCGGCGGGAACTGCTGCGGCTGGCGGAGAGGGTCGGCGCGCGCCTGCGCGAGAGCGGGAACGCCGGCCGGACGGTCAGCGTCAAACTCCGGATGGCCGACTTCAAGACGATCACTCGGTCGCGCACGCTGGCCGAGCCCACCGATCTCGCTCGTGTGATCTATGTCACAGCCCGCGAGCTGTATGAGGGGGCGGGCCTGGAACGGGTACGACTCCGACTGGTCGGGGTGCGGGTGGAGAATCTGGGCCCCGCCGGCGAGGCCCCCCGTCAGCTCGCCTTCGACGAGCCGGACAACGGCTGGCGTGAGGCCGAGCGAGCCATGGACCAGGTCGCGCACCGGTTCGGCCGCGGCGCGGTGCGTCCCGCCGCGCTTGTCCGGCGTGCGGCGGAGGGTGACGCACGGGACGGCAGGGACGGAAGACAATGAAAGAAGGCTGTGAGGTGACCGGCTCCGGGTCCTTGGGGGGCCGTTCGCTTTCGTACGCTCGAGAGTCCTCGTATTCTGGGCATATCACCGTTGACGTTCGCGTCCCGCATCGGATACTCCGTCGCGGAGCTGTCGCTGGGAGGTGCCGTGCCGCTCTCTGAGCACGAGCAGCGCATGCTCGAACAGATCGAATCGGCGTTGTACGCCGAGGATCCCAAGTTCGCTCACGCGGTTCGCTCGACCAACCCCCAGGTCCACTACAAGCGTCGGATCATCAAGGCCGCCATGGGCTTCGTGGTGGGCGTGTGCGCGCTGATGGCCGGTCTCGTGGTCAACGCGGGCACGGTCACCATCGCGATCAGCGTGACGGGTTTCCTGCTGATGGTCGCGTGCTGCGTGTGGGCGCTGACGAGCTGGAAGCGCATGGCCGGCATCGGCAACGAGCCCGCGAGGGGCGGCGGCCGGCAGGCGCGCCCGGCCAAGGCGGGCTTCATGGAGCGCATGGAGGAACGCTGGCGCCGCCGCACCGAGGGTGACTAGCTCCCGGCCCTGAAGACGACTCGTCCCGGCCGCGCGTGGGTCCTCCCACCGGGCCGGGACGAACGCGTGTCCGGGAGGATCACGCCTCGCGAGCGCCGAGGCCGCCGAGGCCGTCGGCGATCGTGCCGGCCACGAGCCGCGCGTACCCGCCGCCGGGGTCGAGGTCGGGGTCGAAGATGCAGACGTCGGCGCCGACCGCGCCGGGGGCCAGCTCGCCGAGCAGCGCGGCCAGCCGCCGCGGGTCGAGTCCGCCGGGCGCGGGGCTGTCGACGGCGGGCATGTGCGCCGGGTCGAGGACGTCGATGTCGACGTGCAGCCAGTAGCCGTCGAGGCCGTCCGCGGCGACGGTCCCGCGGACGACGTCGAGCGCGCCGGCCGGGTCGGCGATCCACTGGCTCGCCGGCACCACCCCCGCCAGGACCTCGCTTGCTTCGCCGAGCTCCTCGTCGTCGTCGCGGCACCCGACATGGACGGAGTCCTCCGGGGCGAAGTAGGGCGACAGGCCCTCGATGTCGGACACCGCCTTCCAGTGCAGGCCGACGGCGGCGGCGAGGTCCTCACCGGCCACGCTCGCGCAGCGGTGCGAGTTGCCGGGGTGGCGGAAGTCGGTGTGGCCGTCGATGTGGACGAGGCCGTAACGGCCCCTGCGGGCGAGCGCGACTCCGGCGCCGACGAGGACGCTGCAGTCGCCGCCGAGGACGAGCGGGGCCCGCCCCTGGTCGATGACCGCGCCGATCCGGCCGGCCAGCCGGGTCGCGTGGTCGACCAGGGCGTCCTGGTTGCGCACTCTCCCCGAGCCGGAGACCCAGTCGTCGACGTACCGGCCCGCGATGACGACACCGGCGTCCTCGGCGCCGTCGCGGAGGAGCCTGGTGTGCAGCCCGGCTTCGCGCAGCGCCTCGGGCGCCTTGGCGCACCCGGGGACGCTGGTGGCGCGCGGGGGCCGCAGGCCGAGGTTCGTCGGAGCCGCGAGGATGGAGATCATCACTGGTCCCCCGTGGTGAGGTGCCCGGTCAGCCATTCGATCGCCCGCGGGTAGCGGTACTCGATGCGGGCGTGGGTGCCGTCGAACAGTTCGAAGTGGATCCGCTCGGCCGGCACGCCGGCGTCCGCGAGCGCCTGGTGGAACGCGGACGCGCCGTGGTCGAGGTGGTACTCGTCCTGGCGTCCGGCGTCGATCCAGACGGCCCGCATCGACCGGAGCGCGTCGGCGCGGTCCGGCGCCATCCGCACCGGGTCCCAGGCCAGCCAGCGCCGCCAGACCTCGGGGACGATCCTGCCGGTCGCGGGATCGAACGGCAGACGCACCGTGCCGTCGGCGTCCGAGGAGTACGCCGCCGCGTAGCCGTAGGTCTCGATCAGCAGTTCGTCCAGGTCGTGCAGGAGCGGGACCTCACTGTTCCGGAAGTACTCCAGGAACCTGTCGTACGACCCGTCGAACTCGTCCCGCAGCCGCCTGGCCAGCGCGGGGAAGGACGGCGTGTACGAGACGTCGAAGAGCGCGTCTCCCGCGTGCGAGGCGAAGGCGCCGAACAGGTCGGGACGCAGCATCGCCGTCACCATCGCCCCGTACCCGCCGCTGGACTTTCCGGTGATGGCGCGGGCGTCGCGGTGGGCGAGGGTGCGGTAGTGCTCGTCGACCCACGACACCACGTCGGCGCACAGATAGGTGTGGTAGGCGCCGATCGCCGGCGAGTCGAGGTACTGGCTGCCGCCGTAGGCGGTCCAGGCGTCGACGAACACGACCAGCGCGGGCGCCACGTCGCCACGCGAGAAGAGCGCGTCGACCAACTCGGGAAAGGTGCGGCGGAACGGCGTCCTGTTGCGCCACATGGAGATGGTCCCGCAGTAGCCCTGGATGACGTAGACCGTGGGATAGCGGGCGTGATCGCCGTAGCCGGGCGGGGTGTAGACCCACAGCGGCCGCTCGTGCGGATCGCCCAGCGGATTGCCGCGCAGCGCCTCGCTCACGATGACGTGCTCGTGCAACTCCCCTTCGAGGTCCTCTGACCACGGCATCATGCGGCCTCCCTGTTCCGGCGGATTTAACCGATGAAGAAGTTAGGTGGTTACGTGTTTGCGTGTCAACCGGTGATGGGGTTTCCTGGTTAGGGCGAGAACCTCGGGAGCGGGCATGCGAGAACTTCCTGCGGCGGTGCGACCCGTCGTCGCCTTCCTCAACACCGTCGACGTCGAGGACGGCACCGACGTGTTCGGCGACGGCCCGGAGGCGCTGGCGGACTGGCTCGTCGGGCAGGGGCTGTGCCGCTCCAGGCCGTCCGTCCGGGCGGCGGACGTCCGGGCGGCGGTCGACCTCAGGCGCGGGCTCCGCAGCCTGGCGCTCGCCAACACCGGCGAACCGGTCGACACCGAGGACGTGCGGGCCGCGCAGGAGGTCCTGGCCACCCTGACCCTCACCATGCGGCTTCCGGCCGGCCCGGACGCGGCGGAGAGCGGACCCGGCCTCGACGCGGGCGGCGGGCCGTTCTCCGAGGCCCTGGGCCGGATCGCCGCCGCCTACTTCGCGGCGTCGGCCCGGGGCGAGTGGTCGCGGGTGCGGCGCTGCCCGGCGCACGACTGCGCCTGGGTCTTCTGGGACTCCTCCAAGAACGCGTCCCGGCGGTGGTGCTCGATGCGGGTGTGCGGCAACCGCGCGAAGGCGCGCGCGTACACCGAGCGGCGAGCGGCAGGCCCCGCCTGAACCTCGGCGTTCGCGCCTACCTGCGGCGCAGGCGGGACGGCAGCTCGTTCAGGCGGGACGCGACGTCGTTCAGCCGGGCCGCCAGGGCGTTCACCCGGGCGGTGGCGTCCAGGGCGCGGTCTCCGGCGGTCCGCAGCGCGGAGCGGCTCTGCGCCATCGTCGACGGCGGCAGCAGGCGGGCGCGCCACCGGGCCCGGCGGCCCACGGACGCGGCGAACGCCTCCCGGACGGTCCGCACGTCGGCGCGCAGCCGCTCGGCCGGCTCGAGGGAACCGGTCCGCGAGTAGCGCGCCAGCTCCTCGGCGCGGGCGATCCGGGTCAGGGCCCGCACGCTCGTCGCGTCCATCTCCAGCAGCTCCCCGAGCCGCCGGGCGGCCGCTCGGGGCGAGTCGCTGGCCCGCCATTCCAGCCCGTGGTCGAGGGCGTCCGCGCGCATCTCCAGCCAGGCGGCGTGCGCGGCTCCGGCCGGATCGGGGGTCCGCGGCCCCCGGCCGGAACCCGGAGCGCCGCCCGGGCCGGATGCCCGCGTCCGCCGGACGGGCTCCATGCCGGCCGGATCGGGCGCGCCGTCCCGCCGCGCGGGCACCGGCGTGGAGGCGGCCGAGGAGGCCAGCGCCGCCCAGCGGCGCCACCGGGTGACGATCCGCAGCACCATCGGCACGGCGAGCAGCAGCAGCACCAGCAGGGCCCCGGCTAGCCACGGCGCCGCGGAGAACCCGCCGTCGTCCTCCTGCTGGACGCCGGTCGGGCCGCTCGCGCCCTCGTCGTTGCGGTGCCGGGGACCGTTGGTCGCGGCGGCCGAGCCCTCGTCCGGGGACGAGGAGTCCGGCGCCTGCGTGGTCTGCTCGCCCGGCTCGCCGCCGCTGCTGACGGCGGGCTGGCTGTAGACGGGCGCGAGGGCCGTGCCCTGCCCGCCCGCACCGCTCGGCGTCGGCTCGAAGCGCACCCACCCCGAGCCCTCGAAGTACAGCTCGGGCCAGGCGTGCGCGTCGCGCGACCGCACCACCCACTCGCCGGGCTTGACCTCGCTGCCCGGCGTGTAGCCCATCGCCACCCGGGACGGGATCCCGAGGATCCGCGCCATCAGCGCCATCGAGGCGGCGAACTGCTCGCAGTAGCCGCGCCTGCCGTGCAGCAGGAAGTCGACGAGGTCGCTGCCGTGCTGCGGCGCGGGCGCGGACAGGTCGTAGGTGAACCCGCCGCTGATGGTGAACCAGCGCTGCAGCCGCACCGCCTGGCCGAGCGCGGTCGCCGACCCGGCCGTGACGTCCGCGGCGAGCTTCCTGACCTGCGGCGGGACGTTCTTGGGCACCGCGGTGTAGTGCGCGACGACCTCGGGCGGGTAGGGCCCCGCGGCGGCGAGCTCCCCGGCGGTGGGCTGGGGGAGCAGGCTCTTGACGGTGTAGGAGCGCCCGCTCGCCGAGTCGCGCAGCGAGTAGATCATCAGCGACGCGTCGTGCACCCGCCAGTCACCCTTGATCGACACCTTGGTCGGGGCGTACGGCACCGGCAGGAACGTCATGTTCCTGACCTCCGGCCGCACCCGGACCTCGGTCGTCACCTCGCGGGCGGGCGCGGCGGTCAGCCCCGGCGGCGGGGGCAGGGCGCGGTCGCCGCTCACCCGGTCCTTGGAGCTGCTCTTCAGGGGGCTGTAGGTCCACCGGTCGCCGTCGAACCGGTCGAGGGCGTAGAGGCGCAGGTAGCCGGGGCTCTCTGGGGCGTCGCTGCGGTAGGTGAGGACGGTCGAGTCGTCCAGCCTCGTCAGCTCGCGCTTCAGGCTGACCAGCGGGTCGGGCGTCGTCACGGTCTGCGTGCCCGGACCGGAGCCGCCTCCCATGCCGAACACGCCGCGCGGGTGCAGGCCCGGCACCGCCGCCGGCAGCAGCACGGCGACGGCGACGGTGCCGGCCGCGATCCGGCGGCCGCTCGCCGCCAGCGCCGAGGAGTCGGGCCGGTCGGCGGGGTCTCCGGGCGGCGGCTGCGCGCCCGCCAGCGGCACCTCCCGCGGGCGGCGGCGCGTCGTCACCGTCCGCCCCCACCCGCCGACCTGCTCGCGGGCGTCGGCCATGAGCAGGGCGAGGAAGCCGAACGCGCCGACGCCGAAGGCCAGCCAGCCGACCCCGTCCTCGCGGATCGCGGCGGGCACGCTGTACATGGCCAGCAGCGGCAGCCCGGCGGGCGCGGCGCGGCGCAGCCGCACGGCCAGCAGGTCCACCAGGACGGCGACGAGGCCGACCCCCGCGGCGGCCAGCATCGCGATGCCCGGGACGAGCGGGACGGGCGCCGCGTACCGGTTGGCCGCCCGCCAGCCCTCGTCCGAGAGCTCGCCGAGATGCCGCACCGAGTCCGGGGACGGGATGACCCCGAGCCACGACTCGGCGCTCGCGAAGGCGAGGTTGAGGTAGAGCAGCAGCGCCGCCAGGCCGAACAGCAGGCCGACGGGCGCGGGCGTGCGCAGCCGCCGCGACAGCAGCCCGCCGGCGGACGCGGCCAGCACCGCGCCGAACCCCGCCCAGAACCAGCTCGCCCTCTCGAACAGCGGGTACAGGCCGATCGAGCCGGCGAGCGTCGCCAGCGCGGCCATCACCGTCATCCGGACCCTCATGCGCTGCCCTTACTCATGCACGCCCTCACTCTTGCGCCCCGCCTCAGCCCTTGCTCATGCGCCGTCCCGGACGAAGCCCTCGTCGGTCTTTCCGGCCCGCGCCCACGCTCCGGCCAGTTCCGCCGCCGACCGCACGGTCACCACCCGCCAGCCGCCCGCGCGCAGCAGCCCCGCGGCCGTCACGCGGGCGGTCCCCTCGCCCGCTCCGTTCGCCGGCGCGCCGTCCGCGCCGCCGTCGCGCTGCGCTCCGGGACCGCCCTGGACCAGCACCGCGACGCACGTACCGGTACCGCGCCGGGCCGCGGCGATCGCGCGGGCCTCGTCGTCGGACAGCACGCCGAAGACCCCGACGACCAGGCCGTCGCCCTCCCGGCTGCCGCCGCGGCCGCGCAGCGCGGCCAGCCCCGCCGACAGCGACCCGCCCTTGGAGCGGCGCGCCACGGCCAGCGCGTCGAGCAGCAGCCCCTCGAACGCGCCCTCGGACGGACCCGCCGGCAGCGCCTCGCCGCCGTCGGTCACGTACCGCAGGCTCATCCCCGTCCGGACGAGGTGGACGCCGATCGACGCCGTCGCCGAGACGGCCTGCTCGAACGAGCCGCCGGGCCCGTCGCCCCAGTGCGCGGAGCGCCGGGTGTCGAGGAACAGCGTGCCGCTGCTCTGGAAGTGCTGCTCCTCGCGCCGCACCATCAGCTCACCATGCCGGGCGGTGGACCGCCAGTGCACGCGCCGCAGGTCGTCGCCGTGCCGGTACTCGCGCGGAGCGACGTCGTCCTCGCCCGCCGCGGAGACCGCGCGGGCCACGCTGTCGCCGCCGCCCGTCCACGCGCCCGACAGCCGGCTCGGCGGCAGCGGCACGATCGCCGGGGTCACCGTGAGCGTGTCGGACAGGCTGAACGAGCGGACCAGCTCCACCATCCCGAACGGGTCGGCGAGCCGGACGGTCAGCGGCCCCACCCGGTAGCGGCCCCGCACGTCCGAGCGGATCCGGTAGCCGAGCTCACGGAACGCGTGCGGCTCGATCCGCTCCAGCACGAACCGCGCCCGCCCGCCGAGCGCGTAGGGGACCCGGTCCTCCACCATCAGCAGCCCGCTCGGCAGCCGCGAGACGTTCTCCAGCCGCAGGTCGACGCGGGACTCGTGGCCGACCGGCAGCCGCGCGGGCTCCAGCCGGCGCGCGCACGCCAGCCGGTACCGCGTCCGCGCCACCGCGACCGTGCACAGCAGCGGCAGCGCCAGGACGAGCACCCCGGCGCGCAGCAGGTCGCGCTCCCCGAGCGCGATCGCGCAGGCGATCGCGGTCGCGCCCGCGGCCACGAAGGACCGCCCGCGAGTGGTGAGGCCGGCCAGCGCCCGTCGCACCGGTCACCTGCCGGGGGAGGGCACCGGCAGCCGCTTGACCAGGTCGGTGACCACCTGCTCGGGGCGGCGGCGCTCCACCTGCGCCTCGGCGGTCGGCAGCAGCCGGTGCGCGAGGACGGGGGCGGCGAGGTCCTGGATGTCGTCGGGGACGACGTAGTCGCGGTCGTCGAGCGCCGCGTACGCGCGCGCGGCCCGCACCAGGTGCAGGGTCGCCCGCGGGGACGCGCCGAGCCGCAGATCCGGGTGCCTGCGGGTGGCCGAGACGAGGTCGATCGCGTACTGCCGCACCGCCGGCGCGACGTGCTGGCCGCGCACCACCTCGATGAGGTCGCGGACGTCGGCGGCGTGCGCGACCGGGGTGAGCCGGTCGAGCGGGGACGTCTCGCCGTGCGTGTCGAGCATCTCCAGCTCGGCCGCCGGGTCCGGGTAGCCCATCGATATGCGCGCGGTGAACCGGTCGCGCTGCGCCTCGGGGAGCGGGTAGGTGCCCTCCATCTCCACGGGGTTCTGCGTGGAGATGACCATGAACGGCGGCTCCAGCTCGTAGGTGGTGCCGTCGACCGTGACCTGGCGCTCCTCCATGCACTCCAGCAGCGCGGACTGCGTCTTCGGGGACGCCCGGTTGATCTCGTCGCCGACCACGATGTTGGCGAACACCGGGCCCGGCTTGAACTCGAACTCGCGCCGCTCCTGGTTGTAGGCGCTGACCCCGGTGATGTCGCTGGGCAGCAGGTCGGGCGTGAACTGCACGCGCCGCACCGAGCAGTCGATCGAGCGCGCGAGCGCCTTGGCGAGCATCGTCTTGCCGACCCCGGGCACGTCCTCGATGAGAAGGTGCCCCTCCGCCAGCAGGACCGTCAGCGCGAGCCGCACCGCCGAGGGCTTGCCCTCGATCACCGACTCCACGGCATCCCGGATCTTGTTCGCGACCTGGGCGAGCCCGTCGAGCCCGCCTCCCGCCGCGTCGCGCCCTCCGCCGCGCCGGGCGGGGCGGGATGCCGGGGGGTCGGTCTCCATGAACGACTCGCCGTGCGTGCCTACTGCCACCAAACCCTCCTCAGCCGTTCCAAACGACAGTACGTCGTCGGAACGCCCACTGCGATGTTCATGTGGAACGCGAGCCAATTGTGCTCTACGGGGGCGACGACATACGACGCGCGCGACGCACCACTTCACTCCACCGGGCCCCTCCGGCCCCTCCCGCGTCCCGGTGCGAGGGCCCCCTCGGCGGGTGCGCGCCGCGGCGGCGCGCGGAGGGGGCGCTGGTGGGCCCCACTCCACACCACCCTCGTTGACCTGCGGTTTCTTCGCGGAAAACGGCGCGTGGACGGTGTTTTTCTTGTTGACGGTGGGGAAGAGTGGAGTAGAGTGGGGCGCCGTGGGGGGCAGTAGCGCCCCACGCGGCGCGGGAGGTGGGGCCCGGTGTTCCTCGGCACCCACTCGCCGCGCCTCGACGACAAGGGACGACTGTTCCTGCCGGCGAAGTACCGCGAGGAGCTGTCGGGGGGATTGGTGATCACGAAGGGCCAGGAGCGCTGCCTGTACGTCTTCCCCATGGCGGAGTTCCAGCGGATAACCGAGGCTCTGCGTGCCGCGCCGGTCACCGAGAAGGCGGTCCGGAGCTACAGCCGGGTCTTCTTCGCCAGCGCCTCCGACGAGGTACCCGACAAGCAGGGCCGCGTCACGATTCCTCCGCCGCTGCGCAAGTACGCGGGCCTCACCCGCGACTGCACGGTCATCGGGGCGAACACGCGTCTGGAGATCTGGGACACCCAGGCATGGGAGACCTACCTGGAGCAGGAGGAGCAGACCTTCTCCGACGTCTCGGAGGAGGTGTTGCCAGGGATTCTCTGAGATACGACTCGTCGGTCCGATGACCGGCTCTGGCCCACGTTCGGCCAGGTCTCCAGCCGCTCTCCAGCCAGCTGGCGCAGCTTCCCCGGCGCCAGACGGCGACCCCCCGCGGGCAACGCGGTGATCTTCCTCCAGGGCAGCGGATGGGGACCTGGCCGGGCGAGGCCGCCGCCGGGGGCGCGGAACGGTCCGGTCCGGCGATGCCACACAGTCCGCGAGCGAGGTGGCAGTACAGGGGGGGTGGAGCATGGACGCGCACATGGAGAACGACGCGGCGGGGAACGCCGCGCACGACCGGGGTCCCGACGGCGGCCACGTGCCGGTCATGCTCGACCGCGTCCTCGAACTCCTCGTCCCCGCCGCCGAGGCCGTCACCGGCCGCACCCCCGTCTACCTCGACGCCACGCTCGGCATGGGCGGCCACGCCGAGGCGATGCTGCGGGCCGTGCCGTCGCTGCGGCTCATCGGCCTCGACCGCGACACCACGGCGCTGGAGCGCTCCGCGCGCAGGCTCGCCCCGTTCGGCGACCGCGTCACGCTGGAGCACGCCGTCTACGACGAGATCCCCGCTGTGCTGCGGCGGCTCGGCGTCCCGCTCCTCGACGCGGTCCTGTTCGACCTCGGAGTGTCCTCCCCGCAGCTCGACGAGGCCGACCGCGGCTTCGCCTACTCCTACGACGCCCCCCTCGACATGCGGATGGACCGCACCCAGAACCTCACCGCGGCCGAGGTCGTCAACGCCTACCCGCCCGCCGAGCTCGCCCGCATCCTGCGCGAGTACGGCGAGGAGCGGTTCGCCCAGCGCATCGCCGCCGCGATCGTGCGCGAGCGCGAGCGCGCCCCGCTGGAGTCCACCCGGCGGCTCGCCGACCTGGTGCGCACCTCGATCCCCGCCGCGACCCGCCGCACCGGCGGCAACCCGGCCAAGCGCACCTTCCAGGCGCTGCGCATCGAGGTGAACGGCGAGCTCGACACCTGGCGCCGGGCGCTGCCCGCCGCCCTGGACGCGCTCCCGGTCGGCGGCCGGGTCGTCGTCCTGTCCTACCACTCGCTCGAGGACCGCATCACCAAGCAGGTCCTCGCCGCCCAGGCGGCCGACACCACCCCGCCGGACCTGCCGGTCACCCTGCCCGAGCACGAGCCGAGGTTCCGGCTCCTGACGCGCGGGGCCGAGCTGGCGTCCGACGAGGAGACCACGACCAATCCAAGGGCCGGATCGGTGCGGATGCGCGCCGCGGAGCGGGTCCGGGAGGCGATATGACGACGACGAGCAGGCGGCCGCCGACCAAGGCGCCGAAGAAGAGGGCCGCTGAGCGCCCGGACGCCGCCGCCCCGGCCGCGCCCGCCAAGGGCTCGCGCGCCGGCGCGTCGCCGGGGAGCGGGCCCGCCGGGACCGCGCCCGCCAAACCGGCGGCGCCCGCCAAGGCGGCCGCGGGCAAGGCGGCCGTGAAGCCGCGGCCGAAGGCCTCGCCCGCGACGGGTGCGAAGAGCACCAAGGCCGCGAAGAGCACCAAGGCGGCCATGGGCGCGGACGTCGCGACGGGCGCGAAGGGCACCACGGGCGCGGCCGCTTCGCGGCGCACCGGCCAGGCCGCGCCGCGCGCCCCGTTCGTCCTGCTCATCATCGGGCTGCTCGGCGGCGCGCTGGTCAGCCTGCTGCTGCTCAACACGGTCCTCGCCAAGGACGCGTTCACGCTCACGCGGTTGCAGCAGAGCAACAAGCGCCTCGAGCAGCAGCGGCAGGCCTACGAGGAGGAGATCGCCCGCGAGGGGTCGCCGCAGCAGCTGTCGAACAAGGCCAAGGGGCTCGGCATGAGGCAGGGCAAGGAGCCGGCCTTCTTCTCCACCGAGCCGGGCCGGTCCGGCGGAGCGATCCGTCCCGTCCCGCAGGCCGCCGCGGCGTCGGCAGGCGCGGCCGGGGTCCTCGGCGTCCCCGGCACCGTGGTGCCCGGCGACGGCGCGGGCGCCCAGAGCGGCACGGGAGCCCGGAACGGCACAGGCGCGCAGAACGGGCACGGGGCGCAGGCCGGGAACGGCGCGCGGACCGGGCACGGGGCGCCGTGAGCGGGCGCGGGGCCGGCGGGGAGCGGGTGGAGCGGTGACCAAGGGCCCGGGACGCGGCAGCGCCGGGCCGCCCCCCGGCCGCAGGCGCGGCCCGGACGGTCGCGGCCCCCGCGGCGCGGCCGGGCGCGACGACAAGAGCGGCCCGGGCGCGGCGCGCGCGTCCGGGCGTCAGACCGGGAGTGCCCCGCGCCCTCCCGCGGGACGTGGCGACGGTCCGGGGCGGACGGGCGCCAAGGGAGGCGGCGCCCGCCGGCCCGCCCGCAGCGGCATGGTCCCCGTCCCTCGCAAGGAGGCCGCCCGCAAGGAGAGCACGCGCAAGGAGACCTCTCGCAAGGAGACCTCTCGCAAGGAGACCTCTCGCAAGGAGGCTCCTCGCAAGGAGACTCCGCGTAAGGAGGCCGCGCGTAAGGAGAAGGGGAGCGAGCGCGCCGCCGGCGCCGCGACGCCCACCAGACGCCCCGCGCGCAAGAAGCCGCCCGCCGGGGAGGGCCGCACGGCCCGGAGCGCCCAGAGCACGCGGCCCAAGAGCGACGGCGCGGCCCCGCGCCGCCCGCGCCCCGGCGGCGGCTCCGGACGCCGGCCCCCGCCCGGCCGCCCGCCGCGGCCCCGGGTCCCGTTCCACCGGCGCGACCCGCTCAAGCGGCTCAACGTCGGGCTCCTCGTCGTCGCGTTCGTGCTGTCGCTGTTCGCCGGGCGGCTCGTCCAGCTCCAGACGATCGAGTCGGACAAGTACACCGAGCAGGCGATGCTGCAGCGGATGCGGGAGATCACGCTGCCCGCCGTCCGCGGCGACATCACCGACGCGCAGGGCAACCCGCTCGCCATGACGGTGGAGGCCCGCGCGATCTTCGCGGACCCCTCGCTCATCAAGGCCGACAAGCGGCGCCCGATCGTCGACGCGCTGGCCCCGGCGCTCGGGCTGAACCCCGCGACGCTGCTGAAGCAGATCAGCAAGCCCGACACGAGGTTCGTGTACCTCGCGCACGGCGTCCGCCCCGACCAGGCGCGGCTGGTCAGCTCGTGGAACTTCCTCGGCATCGGTACTTTGCCGGAATATCGCCGGGAATACCCCAACGATTCGCTGGCAGCGGGCGTCATAGGTTTCGTGAACGACACGGGGCGCGGGGCCGCCGGCCTGGAGAGCTCGATGAACGACGTGCTCGCCGGCAAGGCCGGCTGGCAGCGGGTCGAGATCAGCCCGGAGGGGCAGCACATCCCCATGGGCGAGGACCAGAAGCGCCCGTCCGTGCCGGGCCGCGGGATCCGCCTCACGCTCCAGCGCGACCTGCAGTTCAAGGCGCAGCAGGCTATCGAGCAGCAGGTCAGGGCGACCCGGGCCAAGAGCGGCACGGTGATCGTCATGGACCCGCGCACCGGCCGGCTCCTGGCGATGGCGTCCGCGCCCGGCTTCGACCCGAACGACTACGCCGACTCCGACCGCTCCCGCTGGGGCAGCCCCCTGGTGCAGGACGCCTACGAGCCGGGCAGCACCGGCAAGGTCGTCACCGCCGCGGCGGTCATGGAGCACGGCGGGGTCACCCCCCAGACGCCCTACACAGTCCCCGACAGGATCAAGAAGTGGGACGTGGTGTTCCACGACTCGCACGACCACGCGCCGGAGCGGCTCACGTTCGCCGGCGTGCTCGCCAAGTCCAGCAACGTCGGCACCATCATGGCCAGCGAGAGCATCAACGAGCAGCAGCTCTACCGGACGCTGCGCGACTTCGGGTTCGGGCGCCGGACCGGCCTGCCCCTGCCCGGCGAGACCCCCGGCCTCCTGGTGCCGCCGAACAAGTGGTCGGGCACCGACCGCTACCCGATCGCGTTCGGCCAGACGGTCTCGGTGAACGCGGTGCAGATGGCGAGCGTGTACTCGACGATCGCCAACGGCGGCGTCCGCGTCGCGCCGAACCTCGTCGCGGGCACCGTGGGGGAGCACGACAGGTTCACCCCGGCCCCCGAGCCGGAGCGCGAGCAGGTGATCAGCGCGAAGACGGCCCGGCAGATCAGCGACATGCTGGAGGGCGTCACGACGGACGAGGGCACCGCCCCGAAGGCGCAGATCAAGGGGTACCGCGTCGCCGGCAAGACCGGCACCGCCGAGAACGTCAACCCGCGCTGCGGCTGCTACAGCGGCGGCGGCTACACCGCCTCGTTCGCCGGGTTCGCGCCCGCGGACGACCCGCGGCTGGTCGTGCAGGTCGTCCTGCGGGATCCGAGGCGGGGGAGCCACTATGGTGGCGATGCGGCGGCACCGGTGTTCAAGGACGTGATGAGTTTCGCGCTTCAGTCCGAGAGGATCCCGCCGACGGGGAGCAAGCCGCCGATCATCGAGATCCGCGCCCGAGACTGAGCGCAGCGAGTACCCTCCTCGCCTGTGAGTCCACCACCCGTGTCCCACCAGTCCCGAACCGTCCGCAACGAAAGAAACGCCATGCGTCCCACCACCAACCCGGCTCGTCCGCTGAGCGGACTCGCGGCGCTTCTAGGAATCGGACATGACGGACGGGACGGCGGGGCCCCCTGGGACGGGGTGTCCGCCACGGGGATCACGCACGACTCGCGAGCCGTGCTGCCCGGCGACATCTACGCGGCGCTGCCCGGCGCCACGGCGCACGGCGCCCAGTTCTCCGCCCAGGCCGCGGACGCGGGCGCCGTGGCGGTCCTCACCGACCCCGACGGGTACGACCGGGCCGCGGCGACGGGCCTGCCAGTCCTGGTGACCCGAGACGTCCGGGCGCGGCTGGGCGAGGCGGCCTCCTGGGTGTACGGCGACCCGGGCGGCGACATCACCCTCATCGGCGTGACCGGCACCAGCGGCAAGACCACCACGGTGTTCCTGCTGGACGCGGGCCTGCGCGCCGCCGGGATCGAGACGGGCCTGGTCGGCGGCGTCGAGATCAGGGTGGGCGGCGACCGGGTGCCGAGCGCGCTCACCACACCGGAGGCGACCGACCTGCACGCGCTGCTGGCGATGATGCGCGAGCGCGGCGTCGGCGCGGCCTCGATGGAGGTGTCCAGCCACGCGCTCGTGCAGGGCCGGGTCGGCGGGGCCCGCTACGAGGTCGCGGTGTTCACCAACCTGTCCCAGGACCACCTCGACTACCACCCGACCATGCAGGACTACTTCCTCGCGAAGGCCCGGCTGTTCACGCCGGAGTACTCGCGGGTCGGCGTGATCAACCTCGACGACCACTACGGCCGCGAGCTGCTGGAGATCACCACGATCCCCGCGACGACGTTCTCACCCTCGGGGGACCCGGCGGCCGACTGGCGGGCCGAGGACGTCCGCGTCGGCGCCGACGGCAGCGTGTTCCGCGTCGTCGGGCCCCTCGGCATCGAGGCCGACGGCGAGGTCCGGCTCGCCGGGCCCTTCAACGTCGCCAACGCCCTGGCCGCGATCGTGGCGCTGGTCGAGGCGGGCATCCCGCTGCAGGCGGCGGTCCGGGGGGTCGCGTCCCTGCCCGGCGTCCCGGGGCGGCTGGAGCGGGTCGACGAGGGCCAGGACTTCGTGACCCTCGTCGACTACTCGCACAAGCCGGGCGCCGTCGAGGCCGTCCTGAACGCGCTGCGGCCCGTCACCGAGGGCGAGCTCACGGTGGTGATCGGCTGCGGCGGGGACCGCGACCGCGGCAAGCGCCCGCTCATGGGCGAGGCCGCCGCCCGGCTGGCCGACATGGCGTACTTCACCAACGACAACCCGAGGTCGGAAGATCCACTGGCCATCCTTGCCGCTATGGTCGAGGGCGGGCTCAAGGTGCCGCAGCCGGAGCGCGCGCACATCGTCGTGGAGCCCGACCGCGCCGCCGCGATCGACCTGGCCGTCGGCCGCGCCCGCCGCGGCGACGTCGTCGTCGTCGCGGGCAAGGGCCACGAGCAGGGCCAGAACGTGGCGGGCGAGGTGCACCCGTTCGACGACCGGGAGGTCGTCCGCGCCGCGCTCCGGCGCCACGCAGAGGCGCTCAGGCGCCGCGCACAAGGGATAAGAGGGGACGGGACGCAGGCGTGATCCCACTTCCGCTGTCGACGATCGCGGAGATCACGGGAGGGACCCGGCACGGGCCGCCGGACCCGGGGGGAGGCGGCCGCGCGGCGGGCGGTCCCGCGGGGGGCGATCCAGTGGTGACCGGTCCCGTGGTGATCGACTCCCGCGCGGTGGAGCCCGGAGCGCTGTTCGCCGCGCTGAAGGGCGAGCACGTGGACGGCCACGACTACGCGGCCGGGGCCCTCGCGGCCGGGGCGGCGGGCGTGCTCGCCCAGCGCCCGGTGGACGGCCCCTGCGTGGTCGTCGACGACGTCCAGGAGGCGCTCGGACGGCTCGCCAGGGGCGTCCTGGAGCGGCTGCCCGGCGTGACGGTCGTCGCGGTCACCGGCTCGGCCGGCAAGACCTCCACCAAGGACCTCATCGGCCAGGTCCTGAGCGGCGCGGGCCCGACGGTCTACCCGCCCGGCTCGTTCAACAACGAGATCGGGCTGCCGCTCACCGTGCTGCGCGCCGACACCGCCACCCGCCACCTCGTCCTGGAGATGGGCGCCCGCGGCATCGGCCACATCGCCTACCTGACCGGGATCGCGCGCCCCGACGTCGGCGTCGTGCTGAACGTCGGCACCGCGCACGTGGGCGAGTTCGGCAGCCGGGAGAACATCGCCCTGGCCAAGGGGGAGATCGTGGAGGCGGTGCCCGAGGGCGGCACCGCCGTCCTCAACGCCGACGACCCGCTGGTCAGCGCGATGGCGTCCCGCACCCGGGGCAAGGTCGTCACCTTCGGCCGCTCGCCGGGCGCCGTGGTCCGCGCCGAGGACGAGACGCTCGACGACCAGGGCCGGGCGAGCTTCACCCTGGTCACGCCGGAGGGCTCGGCGCGGGTCGCGCTGCGCCTGCACGGCTCGCACGCCGTCCCGAACGCGCTCGCCGCGGCCGCCGCCGCGCGCGCGGCGGGGCTGGCCCCCGGCGCCGTCGCCGAGGCGCTCTCGGCGGCCGTGCCGGTCAGCCGGTGGCGGATGGAGGTCACCGAGCGGGCCGACGGGGTGACCGTGGTGAACGACGCCTACAACGCCAACCCCGACTCGACCCGCGCCGCGATCGACGTGCTCGTCCACCTGGCCCGCGACCGCCGCGCCTACGCGGTACTGGGCGAGATGGCCGAACTAGGTGACTCGTCCATGGCGGAACATGCCAGGATCGGGCAGCATGTCGCGCGCAGCGGGATCGCCGGGCTCGTGGTGGTCGGCGCGAACGCGGCGGCGATGGCCGAAGGGGCCGGGCAGGTTGCGTCATGGACGGGAGAGTGCGTACAGGTGGATGACGTCGGCGCGGCGGTGACCGTGCTCCGGGAGCGGCTCGCGCCGCGGGACGTCGTGCTGGTGAAGGGCTCCCGCGTGGCCGGCCTGGAACGGGTGGCCGAGGCGATCCTCGCGGAGGACGGCCGATGACCAACATCATCATCGCCGCGGGGATCGCGCTGATCTTCGTGATGGTCGGCACACCGGTGTGGATCCGCATCGTCAACCGGCTCGGCTACGGCCAGATGATCCGCGACGAGGGCCCCGAGGCCCACCTGAACAAGCGCGGCACCCCCACCATGGGCGGGACGGTCTTCATCGTCGGCTCGCTCGTCGGCTACGCGGCCGCGCACCTGTTCACCGGAGAGGTCCCCACCATCTCCGGCATCCTCGTGCTGTTCCTGATGACGGGCCTCGGCCTCGTCGGGTTCGTGGACGACTACATCAAGGTGTTCAAGCAGCGCAGCCTCGGCCTGCGCAGCGGCGCCAAGATGATCGGCATCATCCTCGTCGGAGTCGTGTTCGCGGTCGGCTCGCTGAACTTCCCCAACGGCTACGACGTCACCCCCGCCGACCCCCACCTGTCCTTCCTGCGCGACTTCGGCCCCTCGATCGGCCCGTACCTGTTCGTGGTGTGGGCGCTGCTGCTCATCGCGGCCATGTCCAACGGCGTCAACCTCACCGACGGCCTGGACGGCCTCGCCGCGGGCCCGGCCGGGATGGTGCTGGCCGCCTACGTGGTCATCGGCAACTGGCAGCTGCGCAACAGCTGCGCCGCCGCCCTCGCCCCCAACTGCTACAGCGTCCGCGACCCCCTCGACCTCGCGGTGGTCGCCGCGGCCGTGCTCGGCGGCGTGTTCGGCTTCCTGTGGTGGAACGCGCCCCCCGCGAAGATCTTCATGGGCGACACCGGCTCGCTGGCCCTCGGCGGCGTGCTGGTCGGCCTGGCCATCCTCACCCGCACCCAGTTCCTGCTCGCCATCCTGTGCGGGCTGATCGTGATGATCACGCTGTCGGTGATCATCCAGGTCGGCGGGTTCAAGATGACCGGGAAACGCGTGTTCAAGATGGCTCCGCTCCAGCACCACTTCGAGCTGTCGGGCTGGGCCGAGACCACGATCGTCGTGCGCTTCTGGCTGATGTCCGCGACGTTCGTCGCGATCGGCATCGGGCTGTTCTACCTGGAATGGATGCCGAAGAAGTGAGCGACCCCGCCTGGGAGAACCGCCCCTTCGACGGCCATGCCTGGGAGGGCCTGGAGGTGTGCGTGGCCGGGCTCGGCGTGTCCGGCCGCGCCGCCGCCCGCGTCCTGGCCGCCCGCGGCGCCCGCGTCACCGTCGTGGACGCCCGCGACGGCGAGGAGCAGCGCGGGCACGCCGCCGAGCTGGAGGCGTGCGGTGTCGCGGTCCGGCTCGGCGACGGCGAGTCCCTCCCGGCGGGCACCGGCCTGGTCGTGACCTCGCCGGGCTGGCGGCCGGACGCCCCGCTGCTCGCCGCGGCCGCCGCGGCCGGCATCGAGATCATCGGCGAGGTGGAGCTGGCGTGGCGACTGCGGCCGCGGGACGCGGCGCCCTGGCTGGCGATCACCGGGACGGACGGCAAGACCACCGTCGTGCGGATGCTGGCCTGCATGCTCACCGCCGCCGGGCACAAGGCCCTCAGCGTCGGGAACGTGGGGACTCCGATCGTGGAGGCGGTCGCGGGCGGTTCCGGGGGGTCTGCGGGGTCGTCCCCCCAGGAGCAGAGCGAGCCGTATGACGTGCTGGCGGTGGAGCTGTCGAGCTACCAGCTGCACTGGTCCAGCTCCGTCGCCCCCTACGCGGCCACGGTGCTGAACGTCGCGCCCGACCACCTCGACTGGCACGGCTCCATGGACGCCTACGCCGGCGCCAAGGCCAAGATCTTCGCGCCGGGCTGCGTCGCCGTCTACAACGCCGACGACGACACCTCCTCGGCGCTCGCCGAACGCGCCGAGGGCGTGTCCCGGCGGGTCGGCTTCACGCTCCAGGTCCCGCGCCCCGGTGAGCTCGGCGTCGTGGAGGAGCTGCTGGTCGACCGCGCCTTCACCGGCGACCCCGCGAGCCACGCCGCCGAGTTGGCCGCGCTCGGCGACGTCCGGCCGTTCGCGCCGCACAACGTCGCCAACGCGCTCGCCGCCGCCGGCCTGGCCCGCGCGTTCGGCGTGCCGCCCGAGGCCGTCCGCGAGGGGCTGCGCGCGTTCGTCCCCGACCCCCACCGCATCCAGCACGTCGCCGACATCGAGGGCGTGGCCTACGTCAACGACTCCAAGGCGACCCAGCCGCACGCCGCCGCCGCGTCCCTCGCCGCCTACGAGAGCGTCGTGTGGATCGCCGGCGGCCTCCTCAAGGGCCTGGACGTCGACGACCTGGTGCGCTCGTGCGCCGGGCGGCTGCGCGGCGCCGTCCTGATGGGACGCGACCGGCACCGGATCGCCGAGGCACTCGCGCGACACGCCCCGGATGTCCCTGTCGTGGACGTCCCCGACACCGACACTGGGGCGATGGACCGCGTCGTCGCCCACGCCTCCGGCCTCGCCCGCCCCGGAGACACCGTGCTCCTCGCGCCCGTCGGGGCCTCCTTCGACATGTTCGCCAACTATCCGGCCCGCGGGGACGCCTTCATCGCGGCGGTCGAGCGCCTCTCCCGGGGCGACCGGTAACGATGACCACCGCGGCCGGGGAGGACGGCGCCGCCCGGCGTCCGGGGCCACGGGAGCAGGTGGTCGCCGCCGTCGGGCTGCTCGACCGGCCCCTCACCTCCTACTACCTGGTGCTCGGCTGCTCTGTGATGCTGCTCGCGCTCGGCCTGACGATGGTGCTGTCGGCCTCCAGCGTGAAGCAGCTCCAGGCGACGGGCTCGGCCTACACGCTGTTCCAGAAGCAGGCCATGTGGGTCGCGATCGGGCTGCCCGGCATGTGGCTGGCCTCCCGGCTGCCGGTGAAGACGTTCCGCGCGCTGGCCTACCCGCTGCTGCTGCTGTCGGTCGTCGCGCTGGCGATGGTGCTGATCCCCGGGCTCGGGCGCAGCGCGGGCGGCGCGACCCGGTGGGTCGCCCTCGGCCCGGTGCAGGTCCAGCCTTCGGAGCTGGCCAAGCTCGCCCTGGTGCTGTGGGGCGCCGACCTGCTGGCCCGCAAGGACCGGCTCGGCCAGCTCACCGAGTGGCGGCCGCTGCTGGTCCCGCTGATGCCGGGCGCCGGGGTGCTCGTCCTGCTGGTGATGCTGGGCAGCGACCTCGGCACCACCCTGGTGCTCCTGACGATCTTCCTGGCGCTGCTGTGGGCCGTCGGCGCGCCCGGACGGCTGTTCGTCGGCATCGCGGGGCTCGTGGCGCTGCTCGTGTCGATCCTCGTCCTCGTCGAGCCGTACCGGATGCAGCGGCTCACCGGGTTCCTCGACCCGTCCGGCAACCAGCTCACCACCAACTACCAGGGCACGCAGGGGCTGTTCGCGCTCGCCTCGGGCGGCCTGTTCGGCACCGGCCTCGGCGAGGGCCGCGCCAAGTGGGACTACCTGCCGCACGCCGAGACCGACTTCATCTTCGCGATCGTGGGGGAGGAGTTCGGCCTCGTCGGCACCCTCGTCGTCCTCGGCCTGTTCGGCATGCTCGCCTACGCGGGCCTGCGGATCGCCAAGCGCGTCAAGGACCCGTTCACCCGCCTCGCCGCCGCGGGCGCCACGGCGTGGCTGGTGGTGCAGGCGATCGTGAACATCGGCGCCGTCATCCGCGTCCTGCCCATCACGGGCATCCCGCTCCCGCTGGTGTCCTACGGGGGCTCGGCGCTCATCCCGACCCTCTTCGCGCTCGGCATGCTGCTCGCGTTCGCCAAGCGCGAGCCCGGCGCGCGGCAGGCACTCTCCGCACGGGGTCCCGGACCGGTCGTGAGGGCTCTAAGCTGGCTGGGTCTGGCACGGCGTTGAAATCCCCCCTTCACACCACGCTGAGGAGTTGTCAACGGACATGAGGGTTGTCCTGGCCGGCGGCGGCACCGCCGGACACATCGAGCCCGCCCTGGCGCTCGCCGACGCGCTGCGCCGCAACGACCCGAACACCGGGATCGTCTGCCTCGGGACCGAGCGGGGCCTGGAGACCCGCCTCGTCCCGCAGCGGGGCTACGAGCTCGCCCTGATCCCCCCGGTGCCGCTGCCGCGGACGCTGACCCCGCAGCTGCTGTCGGTGCCCGGGCGGCTGCGCGGCGCGATCAACGCGGCCGCGTCCGTCCTCGACCAGGCCCGGGCCGACATCCTGGTCGGCTTCGGCGGCTACGTCGCCACCCCCGGCTACCTCGCGGCGCGCAAGCGCAAGGTTCCGATCATCGTGCACGAGGCCAACCCGAAGCCCGGCCTGGCCAACAAGCTCGGCGCCCGCTTCACCGAGCACGTCGCGGTCTCGCACGCCGACTCGCCGCTGCCGAACGCCCGGTTCGTGGGCATCCCGCTGCGCCGCGAGATCGCGACGCTCGACCGGCTCGCCATGGGCGACAAGGCCCGCTCCTACTTCGGGCTGCTCCCCGACCTGCCCACGCTGCTGATCTTCGGCGGCTCGCAGGGCGCCCGCTCGCTGAACCAGGCCGCCGTGGCCTCCGCGCCGTACTTCCGGCAGGCGGGCATCCAGGTGCTGCACATCGTCGGGCCGAAGAACACCGAGGAGCCCGAGCCCGCGGCGGGCGGCCCGCAGTACGTCACCATCCCCTACTGCGACCGCATGGACCTCGCCTACGCCGCCGCCGACATGGCGATGTGCCGCGCGGGCGCGATGACCTGCGCCGAGCTGGCCGCGGTCGCGCTGCCCGCCGTGTACGTCCCGCTCCCGATCGGCAACGGCGAGCAGCGGCTGAACGCCGAGCCGATCGTCGCGGCGGGCGGCGGCATGCTGGTCGACAACGCCGAGCTGTCCCCGGACTGGATCGCCCGGCACCTGCTGCCGGTGCTGGCCGACCCGGCGCGCGTCGCGCACATGTCCGAGGCCGCGGGCCGGATGGGCCGCCGCGACGCCGACGTCGCGCTCGCCCAGATGGTCTACGAGGTGGTCCGGTCCGCGGGCGCCGCCCGATGAGCCTGATCGACCCGGGGGAGGTGGTGCCGGCCGGCGAGCTCGGCCGGGTCCACTTCATCGCCATCGGGGGAGCCGGGATGTCCGGCGTCGCCCGCATCATGCTGCGCCGCGGCATCGCCGTGTCCGGCAGCGACGCCCGCGACTCCGAGCTGCTCGCCCAGCTCGGCGACCTCGGCGCCAAGGTCTTCGTCGGGCACGACGCAGCGCACGTGGGCGACGCCGACACCGTCGTGGTCTCCACGGCGATCCGCGACACCAACCCCGAGCTGGTCGCCGCCCGCGCGCGGGGCCTGCGCGTCCTGCACCGCTCGGCCGCGCTCGCCTCGCTGATGGCGGGCCGCCGCGCGGTCGCGGTCGCCGGCACGCACGGCAAGACCACCACCACCTCGATGCTGACGGTGGCGCTCCAGCACGCCGGCGCCGACCCGTCCTACTGCATCGGCGGCCAGCTGGTCACCACCGGCCTCGGCGCCGACGAGGGCACCGGCGACGTGTTCGTCGCGGAGGCCGACGAGAGCGACGGCTCGTTCCTCATGTACACCCCGCGCATCGCGGTCGTCACCAACGTCGAGGCCGACCACCTCGACAACTACGGCGGGTTCGAGAAGGTCAAGGAGAACTTCGCCCGCTTCGTCGACCGGGTGGAGCCGGGCGGCACCCTCATCGCCGGCGCCGACGACCCGGTCGCGATGGAGCTGGCCGGGCGGGCGCGCGATCGCGGCCTGACCGTGCTGACCTACGGCGAGGCCGAGGGCGCCGACCTGCGCGTGACCGGCTTCACCCCGCGCGGCCTCGGCTCCCGCTTCCGGATCGAGGGCGGCGGGGAGTTCGCGCTGGCCGTGCCGGGGCGCCACAACGCGCTCAACGCGGCCGCAGTCGTCGCGGTCACCCGGTCCCTCGGCCTGGACGACGACCCGGTGCGCGCCGGCCTCGCCGCGTTCGGCGGGGCGATGCGGCGGCTGGAGCGCAAGGGCGAGGCGGGCGGCGTCGAGGTGTTCGACAGCTACGCCCACCACCCGACCGAGCTGACCGCCGACCTGGACGCCACCCGCGACTACCTCGGCGAGAAGGACGCGGGGACGGGCGGGCGGGGCCGCATCGTCGCGGTGTTCCAGCCGCACCTGTACAGCCGCACCCGGTTCTTCGCCGCCGAGTTCGGCGCCGCGCTCGGCCTCGCCGACGTCGCGGTCGTCCTGGACGTCTACGGCGCCCGCGAGGACCCCGAGCCCGGCGTGACGGGCGCGCTGGTCGCCGACGCCGTCCCGGCCGGGACCGAGACCGTGTACGCGCCCGAGCGGGACGAGGTGCCCGGCATCGCGGCGTCCCTCGCCCGTCCAGGCGACGTGGTCATCACGCTGGGCGCCGGGGACGTGACGCAGCTCGGCCCGCTCGTCCTGGAACGCCTCGCCGGGGCGTAGGGCCTGCCGGGGTGGGAGCCTTGCCGCGTCACGGGTCTCGCGGGGGGACGGGCGTCCGGGGGGAGGCGGGGCGTGACACGCCGCCGCCCGCGCGGTCGGCGGCGGAACCGGCGATCACTGCCAGGCTTGGGTCATGACCGAGGCGCACACGAGCCGCCGCGGCTCGCCGGACCCGGACCTGGAAGAGGAACCGGAGCCGGACCCGGATGCCGCGGCGCCGGCCGGGCGCGGCCGCGCGACCCGCTGGAAGGTGGTCTTCGTCACCCTCCTGGTGATCGGGGCGCTCGGCGCGGTGTCCTGGGTGCTGCTCGGGTCGAGGCTGCTGGTGGTGCGGCACGTCGAGGTGACGGGAACCCGCCTCGCCACCGCCGACCAGGTGGTGGCCGCGGCCGGGATCGACCTCGGCACGCCGATGGTCCGGCTCAGGACCGGCGCCGTCCGGGACCGCGTGGAGCGACTCCGCGAGGTCGAGTCGGCGGCGATCGAGCGCCGCTGGCCGGGGACGGTCCGCGTCGTCGTCCACGAGCGCGAGCCGGTGGCGGTGTTCCGGGGCGCAGGCCGCTACCACCTCCTCGACCGGCACGGCGTGACGGTCGCCGACGAGGCGTCCCGCCCGGCGGGGCTTCCCACGCTCACGGTCGCCTCGCCGGGACCGTCCGACCAGGCCACGCTCGCGGCGCTCACCGTGCTGTCCGGGCTGCCCGAACGCCTCGGCGGCAGGGTCACCGAGGTGGAGGCCGGAGGGCCGGAGGCGGTGACCCTCTACATGAAGGGCGGCCAGACGGTGGTGTGGGGCGCGGCGGAGCGGGCGGCCGAGAAGATCAGGTTGCTGGACGCCGTGCGGCGGACCGCGGCCGGGCGCGCCGTGCGCACCGTCGACATCAGCTCGCCCGAGGTCCTCAAGACGCAGTGACGGAGCGGGCGGGTCCATGGCGGCGAGGAGGCCGCCGGGGCCGGAGAAGCGGCCCGGGACGGGTGAGGAAGTGGACCAGGGTGGGTGAAGTGGACAGGGCTGACGACCGGGCGGAGCGGGCAGGTCGCGACACGCCGACCGAGTTCGGGGGAGGTTAGTTGACCCTGGCGGTAAGGCCGCCCTACTGTCCGTATCAGTCATCAGGTTGACATAACTGTAAGCCTCAAGTTGAGGGTGAGGGTTTACCCCACCCGTTGCGCACAGCTCGGAAACCAAAGGTCGGGAACACCGCGGCGGCACGGTCGGCAGACCGGGCAGGGCGGTCGGAGAGAGCGGAAAGGCCCCTCGTCGTGGCAGCACCGCAGAATTACCTCGCGGTCATCAAGGTCGTCGGAATCGGCGGCGGCGGCGTCAACGCCGTCAACCGGATGATCGAAGAGGGACTCAAGGGCGTCGAGTTCATCGCGATCAACACGGACGCCCAGGCGCTGCTGATGAGTGACGCCGACGTGAAACTGGACGTGGGCCGCGAGCTCACCCGGGGCCTCGGGGCCGGAGCCAACCCCGACGTCGGCCGCAAGGCCGCCGAGGACCACCGGGAGGAGATCGAGGAGGTCCTCAAGGGCGCCGACATGGTCTTCGTCACCGCCGGGGAGGGCGGCGGGACCGGTACCGGCGGCGCTCCGGTGGTCGCCAACATCGCCCGCTCGCTCGGCGCCCTGACGATCGGCGTGGTCACCCGCCCGTTCAGCTTCGAGGGCAAGCGCCGCGCGATGCAGGCCGAGGCCGGCATCGAGACGCTGCGCGACGAGGTCGACACCCTCATCGTCATCCCGAACGACCGGCTGCTGTCGATCTCCGACCGGCAGGTCAGCGTGCTGGACGCCTTCAAGGCGGCCGACCAGGTGCTGCTGTCCGGTGTCCAGGGCATCACCGACCTCATCACCACCCCGGGCCTGATCAACCTCGACTTCGCCGACGTCAAGTCCGTGATGTCCGGCGCCGGCTCGGCGCTGATGGGCATCGGTTCGGCGCGCGGCGACGACCGCTCGGTCGCCGCCGCCGAGATGGCGATCTCCAGCCCGCTGCTGGAGGCCAGCATCGACGGCGCGCACGGCGTGCTGCTGTCCATCTCCGGCGGCTCCGACCTCGGGCTGTTCGAGATCAACGAGGCGGCGCAACTGGTGTCCAACGCGGCCGCCCCCGACGCCAACATCATCTTCGGCGCGGTCATCGACGACGCGCTCGGCGACGAGGTCCGGGTCACGGTGATCGCGGCGGGTTTCGACGAGGGGCGCCCTAGCAAGCCGGTTCCCGAACCGGAGAGCAAGCGGCTGCCCCCGCCCCCGCGTCCCGTCCCGCCGCCCGCGTCCCCGCCCAACCCGATCCCGAGCCGGGTCGGGCGGTCCGAGCCCCCGGCACCGCAGCAGCAGTCGGTGGCGCAGGCCGCCGCCGCGCCGCCGCCCCCGGCCCCCGCGCAGCAGCGCCCCGAGACCGACCGGGCGCAGCCGCCCGCGCGGAGCCAGGACGACCGGTCCGCCGGGCGCGGCGAGCAGTCCCGCTCCGAGGGGGCGGCGTCCGGGCAGCCGGGGCCTCCGGCCGACCGGGACGCCGGTTCCTCCGGCGGAGAGTCCGGCGGCTCGCGCGCTCCCGCGCCGCGCCAGCCCTCCGAGCAGCCCTCACCCCGCGTGCACGCGGGCGAGAACGACGGCGGCCCCGCCTCCGGGCAGCGCCGCCGTCCCGTGGTGTTCGACGAGGACGACGACCTCGACGTCCCCGACTTCCTGAAGTGATCACCCCCGTCGCCCTGGGCGGCGGCGTCGGCGCCGGCTTCACCGGCCGGTCCGGCGGCGTGAGCAGGCCCCCCTTCGACTCCCTGAACCTCGGCGGCGCGGTCGGTGACGACCCGGCCGCCGTCCTGGCCAACCGGCGGCGCGCCGCCGCGGCGCTCGGCGCCGACCCCGAGCGGACCGTCTTCATGCGGCAGGTGCACGGCGCCGACGTCGCGTTCGCCGACTCGACCGACCTGCCCGGCCCGGTCGACGCGGTCGTCACGACCGTTCCCGGGCTCGCCCTCGCCGTCCTCGTCGCCGACTGCGCGCCCGTCCTGGTGGCCGACGCGGCCGCCGGGGTCGTCGGCGCCGCCCACTCCGGCCGTCCCGGGACGGCCGCCGGGGTCGTCACCGCGCTGGTGAAGGCGATGTGCGAGCGCGGCGCCGACCCCGCCCGGATGACGGCGGCCATCGGGCCCGCCGCGTGCGGCCGCTGCTACGAGGTCCCCGCGGAGATGCGGGACGAGGTCGCCGCCACCGTCCCCGCCGCGTACGCCACCACGTCCAAGGGCACCCCCGGCCTCGACATCCGCGCCGGCGTCGCCGAGCAGCTCGCCTCCGCCGGGGTGGCCCGCGTGACCGCCGACGGCCGCTGCACGATCGAGGACCCGGGCCTCTTCTCCTACCGCCGCGAGGGACGCACCGGCCGCTTCGCCGGATATGTCTGGCTCAAGGAAGGCACGTGACCGACCGGGACCGCCCCGCCGGAGGGGACGACATCACCGACGCGGCCGACGCCGCCGACGGGGCCGACACCTCGGGCGGCGACCGCGCCCCCGCCGGGGGCCGCACCGCGGACCGCGCCGCCGGCGACCACACGGCCGGCGAGCGGCGCGCCGAGATCGCCGAGGGCCTGGCCGCCGTGCGCGCGCGCATCTCCGCCGCGTGCGCCGCCGCCGGCCGGGACGCCGGCGAGATCACGCTGATCGCGGTGACCAAGACGTTCCCCGCGTCCGACGTGCGGCTGCTCTCCGGGCTGGGCGTGACCGAGGTCGGGGAGAACCGCGACCAGGAGGCCCGCCCCAAGGCCGCCGAATGCGCCGACCTCCCGCTCACCTGGCACTTCGTCGGGCGGCTCCAGACCAACAAGGCGCGCGCGGTGGCCGGCTACGCCGACGTCGTGCACTCGGTGGACCGGTCGCGACTGGTCGGCGCCCTCGCCGACGGCGCCGCCCGCACCGGGCGCGCCCTCCGCTGCCTCGTGCAGGTCTCCCTGGACGAGGGCGGGAAGGCGGGCGAGGTGGGGGAGCGGGGCGGGGCCGCCCCGGGCGACGTGCCCCGGCTCGCGGACGAGATCGCCGCCGCCCCCGGCCTGGAACTCGGCGGGGTGATGGCCGTCGCGCCCCTCGGAGCGGACCCGCTGCCGGCCTTCGCCCGGCTCGCGGAGACGGCGGAGCGAATGCGGCGGAACCATCCGGGCGCCCGGATCGTCAGTGCGGGTATGAGCGGCGATCTGGAGCAGGCGATCGCGTGCGGCGCGACACACCTGCGGATCGGTACGGCGTTGCTCGGCGGCCGACGGGCAATCGTCAGGTAATGTCCCCCCAGTGGTACCTGCCCGAACGCAGGGCGCCACGACGGAACAGTCCAATGGCGGGGCCGGACGCGCCCGGCGCCGCGGCCACAGGACACGGAGGGACGTATGGCCAGCGCGATGCGCAAGATGGCGGTCTACCTCGGCCTTGTGGAGGACGACCGTTACGACGACAAGTACGGCGACTACGACGAGTACGAGGTCTACGACGAGGAGACCGACACCGGGCAGGGCCGCCGTCGTGAGGACGAATCCGGCGGTCAGCTTACCCGAGCGGAAGAGGCCGCGGACCGGGATCGCGACCATCACGCCACGTCGACCCTGGAGCGGCGCTCCGTAGCACTGTACGAGTCCGGTACCACCGACCTCGCGCGTATCACTACGCTGCATCCGAGGACCTACAACGAGGCCAGGACGATCGGGGAGCACTTCCGGGAGGGCACGCCGGTGATCATGAATCTGACCGAGATGGTCGACAGCGACGCCAAGCGTCTGGTCGACTTCGCGGCAGGTCTCGTGTTCGGCCTGCACGGCAGCATCGAGCGTGTTACCAACAAGGTGTTCCTGCTTTCGCCCGTCAACGTCGAGGTGACGGCGGAGGACAAGGCCCGGATGGCAGAACGAGGGTTCTTCAACCAAAGCTGAGAGTCGCATGCGAGAGTGTCCGTGAACATCGTTGGATCCGTCCTGCAGGGCGTCCTCTACCTGTTCCTGCTGTTCCTGATCGGCAGGCTGGTCCTGGAGGTCCTGCAGTCGTTCGCTCGGCAATGGAAGCCGACCGGGGTGGTGCTGGTGATCGCTGAGGCGACCTACACGGTCACCGATCCGCCGCTGAAGCTGCTCAGGCGTTTCATCCCGCCCATCCGGCTGGGTAACGTTGCCCTGGACCTCAGCTTCACGGTCCTCATCCTTGTGGTCTGGGTCTTGATCGTCTTCGTCGGTTCCATATTCGGCGGAGGTTAGGTCGATCGGATACCGTCCTTCGGGGACAGACTCCAAGCGCGCCAAGGAGACGAGAACATGCCGCTGACACCCGCCGATGTGCGGAACAAGCAGTTCAGTACCACCAGGCTGAGGCCGGGGTACGACGAGGAGGAGGTGGACGCCTTCCTCGACGAGGTCGAGGCCGAGCTCGACCGCCTCATCCAGGAGAACGAGGAGCTGCGGGCCAAACTGGCCGAGTGCCTGCGCGGCAAGGTTCCCGCCATGGCGGCTCCCATCGTGGAGCCCAAGCCGGACGTCCAGAAGATCCCCGAGCCGCCGCGCCCCGAGCCGCAGCCGCAGCCCGAGCCGGAGCCCGTCCTCGGCGGCCTCGGCATGTCCCACGCCCCCTCCGGCGAGGACAACATGGACACCGCGGCCCGCGTGCTCGCGCTCGCGCAGCAGACCGCCGACCAGGCGATCGCCGACGCCCGCCGGGAGGCCGACGAGACGCTCGGCCGCGCCCGCCGCGAGGCCGAGGAGATCCTCGGCAAGGCCCGCCGGCAGGCCGACCAGATCGTCAGCGAGGCCCGCTCCCGCGCCGAGGCCCTCGACCGCGACGCCCAGGAGCGGCACCGCCAGGTCATGGGCTCGCTCGTCCAGCAGCGCGAGGAGCTCGAGCGCGAGGTCGACAACCTGCGCGCCTTCGAGCGCGAGTACCGCAGCCGCCTGAAGGTGTACCTGGAGGGCCAGCTCCGCGACCTGGAGGCGGGCAGCACCGAGACGGGCGCGTTCGCCGCCGTCCCGGGGGCGGCTCCCGTGCAGGCGCAGCAGAACTCCCCGCAGGCCGGTCCGCAGACGGGCCCGCAGAACGCCCTTCCGCACGCCGACAACCGCAACGGCGCCCCCGCGCCGGCGCCGGGCACGTTCCCCTCCCCCGAGCACACCCAGCAGGTCCAGCACTCGGCGACGGGCGCCTTCCACTCCGGCGGCGACAACCCGCCGCACGACAGGCGCTGACACCGGCGCCACAGGCGATAGTGTCGTTCCGATCGCCGCGCCGGGGATGGCGCGCCGCCATCCCCGCGGCGCCTGGCGACCGTGCCCCGGGCCGGCCGCCGGCCCTCTCGCGCGGCCCGGAGCCTATGCGGTCTGAACGAGTGGGAGTGACCCTGTGATCATCCTGAGTGGCGTTCTCGTGGTGGTGGCGATCGCCCTGCTGGTAGCGGGAATCGTCGCGGGCAACGGAGACAGCGCCCAGGTCTTCGGCCTGGACGCCCTGGCGGTGATCTACATCTCGATCGGCGTCAGCATCGTCTCAGCGGTGTGCCTGGCCATCGGGGTGTTCCTGCGGCGCAAGGAGCTGTTCGGCCCGGGCGCCTCGCCGGGCCCCGCCCGCCCGAGCAGGAAGGCGCAGAAGGCCAAGAAGGACAAGCGCGACAAGCAGGACAGGCGCAAGAAGGGCGCCCCTGCCGCGCCCGTCCCGGCCGAGAGCGCCGCGGGCGCCTCGGAGGCCAAGCCCCCCGCAGACCCCGCCGACGACGAGGTCGACGTCCCCGCCCCGGCCGCCGACGTCCCCGACGACGCGCTGGTCTTCGTCGTCCGCGGCCGCAAGCGCTACCACCTCGACACCTGCCGGCAGCTCGCCGGCCGTGAGACCGAGGAGCTCACCTACGCCGAGGCCAAGGAGGAGGGGTTCAGCCCCTGCACCGCCTGCCTGCCCGACACCGCACTGGCGGCGCGCGCCGCGGCGACGGCACCCGCGTCCTCGGACGCCGGCAAGGCGACGGCACCCGCACCCGCGATCCGCGAGCCCGGTGGGGAGCGTTCCGAGGGCGGCCTCGCAGGGCTGGCCAAGCCCGCGCCCGCCTCGTTCGACAAGCCCGGTTCGTTCGACAAGCCCGCCTCGTTCGACAAGCCCGGTTCGTTCGACAAGCCCGGTTCGTTCGAGGAGCCGGGAGCCTTCGACAAGCCGGGCGCCTTCGACCGGACGGCCGAGATCCCGCTGACCGGGGAGCGCGGCGCCGAAGGGACGGGGGCCGGGGACGCCGGCACCGACGACCGGGACCGGGACCGGGAGCGGGAGCGGGAGAGCGACAGGGACGCCCCGAGGCGGAGCCCCGCGGGCCCCACCCTCACCGACATGCCCGTCGCGGGCCTGTTCGACTCCCGCGACAGCGCCGCGGAGGCTCCCACGGCCGCGGAGAAGGCCGAATCCGCCGCGGACGAGGCCGACGACCGGCGCACCGCGGAACGGGACGCTGAGACCGAATCGGCGGCCCCCGACGACACCGCCGACCTCGGCGCCGCGCCGTTCGGCGGCCCGGGCGCCGAGGACGCGCCCGCTCCGGAGCCCGAGCCGTCCGCCGGCCCGGAGGCCGGCGAGGCCGGCGAGGCCGACCACGACGGCCCGCAGGTCCGCATCCTGAGCGGCACCAAGCGCTACCACCGCGTCGACTGCGCCCTCATCGAGGACATCGGCGACGAGGCCGACGACCTGGAGTCGCTGTCGCGCGCGGAGGCCAAGGCCCGGGGCTGCACGCCCTGCCTGGTCTGCCAGCCCGACCGCGAGCACGCCCGCGACTGACACGTGCCGGGGCGGCCGGAGCCGCCCCGGGGGGTCAGCGTCCGCGGTGCCGCTCGTCGCGCAGCTCGCGCAGGCGGTCCCGCCGCGCGTCCCGCCGCTCCTCGCGGTGCAGCCGCCGCATCTCCTCGTGGTGCTCGCGGTGCAGTTCGTGATGGCGCCGCCGGGCACGGCCCCGCTTCTCGCCCGCGGCGCGGCGCTCCACCGAGATGCCGCCGAACAGCAGCATCCCGGTCAGCCGGATGACGGGCGCGTCCGGGTCGAGGGTGTCGTCCTCAGGAAGATCGGTGCCGCCGAAGACCGAGAAGTTGGAGCCGACGACCCGCACGCCCGGCGGCACGACGACGTTTACGCCGCCGAACACGCACGTCACGTTCAGGGTCACCTCGCCCCTGCTGAGGACCGCCTGCCGGAAGTCCAGCTCCGCGCCGCCGAAGACGCAGGTGATGGTCGTGGTCGGTTCGACCAGCCAGCGGCCCTTGCGCTCCACCCCGCTGAACACCGCCACGAGGTGCGGCGACTGCGGCGGGGGCGGCGCGAGGGGCCGCTCCTTGCGCAGGTCGACCCGCGGGCCCGCCGCGTGCTGCGAGGGCAGGTCGCTGAGCACGGGCTCCAGTTCGGCGTACGTCCTGGCGTTGTAGACGACGTCGATGCGCTCGGCGTGCTCCTCCGGCGTGATGCGCCCCTCCGCCAGGGCCTCGCGCAGGCGGTCGGCGACCTCGTCGCGATCGGCGTCGGACGCCCGCATGCTCGCGGGGGAGTGCCGCGCTGCCGGCTCGGAACCGGAGGGCGGCTCGGAGCCGGACGGCTGCTCGGGAAGATTCACGGGTCCATCATCGCAAACGCGATGTGTCGCGAAAAACCCCAACACGAAAGTTCTCGCGCGCCGCGGCGCCCCCGCCGCGGCCGGACCCGGACGGGCCCCGGCCGCGGCGGAGGGACTCACGCCTCGCGCGGTCGGCTCACGCCTTGCGCAGGTAGTACGTGAGGCCGAGCTCCTCGTCGCGGGTGGCGGTCAGGCCCTCGGGACGGCCCTCGGTCACCGTGGCCGCGAGGACCTCGGCGGCCACCTCGTCGCCGTGGCCGCGCAGGGCCTCGGCGAGGTCGGTGCCGGTGGCCTCCCACCACAGGTCGATGCGGTCGGTGACCTCCAGTCCCGCGGTCTTGCGGCCCTCCTGGACGAGCCGGACGGCCTCCCGGACCAGGCCCGCCCGGCGCAGCTCGGGCGTGACCGTGAGGTCGAGCGCGACGGTCTCGCCGGCGGCGCTCTCGACGGCCCAGCCGCTGCGCGGGCGCTCGGTGACGATCACGTCGTCGGGGCCGAGCGGCACCGCGCCGACCCCGTCGGCCTCGACCTCGGCGGAACCCGCCCGCAGCGCCCGGACGAGCGCGGCCGGGTCGGCGGAGGTGATCGCCTTGGCGACCTTCGGGGTGTCCTTGGCGTACCGCTTGCCGAGCTCGCGGAAGTTGGGCTTGACCTCGTAGTCGACCAGGTCGCCGCCGATCGAGGACAGCTCCTCGAACCCGAGGACGTTGAGCTCCTCGGAGATCTGCGCGCGCAGCTGCTCGGGCAGCGCGGACCAGCCCGGGGCGCCGACGAGGGCGCGGCCGAGGGGCTGGCGGGTCCGCACGCCGCTCGCGGCCCGCGCGGACCGGCCGAGCTCGACCAGCCGGCGCACGAGCGCCATCCGCTCGGTCAGCTCCTCGTCGAGGAGGCCCTCGTCGACCGCGGGCCAGTCGGTGAGGTGCACCGACTCGGGCGCGTCCTCGGGCCGGATGACGTCCCACACGTGGTCGGTGATGAACGGGACGATCGGCGCCATCAGCCGGGTGAGGGTCTCCAGGCACTCGTAGAGCGTCGCGAACGCGGCCGAGCCCCCGGGCGTCTCCGGGCCCTCCCAGAAGCGCCGCCGGGAGCGCCGCACGTACCAGTTGGACAGGTCGTCCACGAACTGCGAGAGCCGCCGTCCCGCGCGGGCGGTGTCGAACTCCTCCAGCGCGGCGTCGACCTCGCGGACGGTGCGGTGCAGCTCGGCGAGCGCCCAGCGGTCCAGGAGCGGGCGGTCGGCCGGCGCCGGGGCCTCGGACAGCCGGTCGGGCGTCCACGCGCGCCCCTGCGCCTGAGCCGCGTTCGCGTACAGGACGAAGAAGGACGCGGTGTTCCAGTAGGTCAGCAGGACCTTGCGGACGATCTCCTCCAGGGCGCCGTGCCCGACGCGGCGGGACGCCCAGGGCAGCCCGCTCGCGGCCATGAACCAGCGCACCGCGTCGGCGCCGTGCTGGTCCATCAGGGGGATGGGCCGCAGCACGTTGCCGAGGTGCTTGCTCATCTTGCGGCCGTCCTCGGCGAGGATCAGGCCGAGGCAGACGACGTTCTCGTAGGACGAGCGGTCGAACACCAGCGTCCCGACGGCCATGAGCGAGTAGAACCAGCCGCGGGTCTGGTCCTGGGCCTCGCAGATGTACTGGGCCGGGTAGGCGCTCTCGAAGACCTCGTTGTTGCGGTAGGGGGCTCCCCACTGCGCGAACGGCATCGACCCCGAGTCGTACCAGGCGTCGATGACGTCGGGCACGCGGCGCGCCTCCGCGCCGCACCGGGGGCACGGGAACACGACGTCGTCCACGTACGGGCGGTGCGGGTCGAGCGCGGACAGGTCGCCGCCGGACAGCTCGCCGAGCTCCTTGAGCGACCCGACGCAGGTGATGTGCTCCTCATCCTCGCCGCAGACCCACAGCGGGAGCGGGGTGCCCCAGTAGCGGCTGCGGGACAGCGACCAGTCGACGTTGTTGCGCAGCCACTCCCCGTACCGGCCGTGCTTGACGGTCTCGGGGTACCAGTTGGTCTTCTCGTTCTCCTCCAGCAGGCGGTCCTTGATCTGCGTGGTGCGGATGTACCAGGCGGGGAGCGCGTAGTAGAGCAGCGGCGTGTGGCAGCGCCAGCAGTGCGGGTAGCTGTGGTCGAAGTGCCCGCCGCGGTACAGCAGCCCGCGCGCGCGCAGGTCGTCGGTGAGCGGCTCGTCGGCGTCCTTGAAGAACTTGTGCCCGACCAGGGGCACCTCGCGCAGGAACCGCCCGTCCGGCCCGATCGGGTTGACGATCGGCATGCCGTAGCGCTTGCAGACGGTCATGTCGTCGCCGCCGAAGGCGGGAGCCTGGTGTACGAGGCCGGTGCCGTCCTCCACCGTGACGTAGTCGCCCAGGACGACGTAGTGCGCCTCGGGGATGTCGACGAGCTCGAAGGGCCGCTGGTAGGTGGTCCGCTCGAGCTCGGTGCCCTGGAAGGTCGCGAGCCGCTCGGCGCCCTCCCCGAGGACCTGGTCGACGAGCGGCTCGGCGACCACGAGCACCTCGTCGGAACCCTCGGGGCGTGCCGCCACGTACGTGACGTCCGGGTGGACGGCCACGGCGGTGTTCGACACCAGCGTCCAGGGGGTCGTCGTCCAGATGAGCAATGCGGCGCCCATCTCGGCCAGCGGACCGGACGTGGCGGGCATCCGCACGTACACCGACGGGCTGGAGACGGTCTCGTACCCGCCCGGCTGGCCCAGCTCGTGGTCGGACAGGCCGGTCCCGCAGCGCGGGCAGTACGGCGTGATGCGGAAGTCGCGGAACAGCAGGCCCTTGTCGAACACCTGCTTCAGGGACCACCAGACGGCCTCGACGTAGTCCGGGTCCATCGTGCGGTAGGCCTGGTCGGTGTTGACCCAGTACCCCATCCGCTCGGTCATCTCCTCGAAGGCGTCCACGTGGCGCAGGACCGATTCGCGGCAGCGGGCGTTGAACTCCGCGACGCCGTACTCCTCGATGTCCTTCTTGCCGGTGAGGCCGAGCTCCTTCTCCACGGCGACCTCGACGGGCAGGCCGTGGCAGTCCCAGCCGGCCTTGCGCGGGACGTGGTGGCCCTTCATGGTCTTGAAGCGCGGGAAGACGTCCTTGAAGACGCGGGCCTCCACGTGGTGGACGCCCGGCATGCCGTTGGCGGTGGGGGGACCCTCGTAGAACACCCACGGCGTCCCGGACGCGGTGCGCTCCAGCGACCGCTCGAAGACCTTGTTCTCCTGCCAGCGGCGCAGCATGTCCCGCTCGAGGGCGGGCAGATCGACCTGCGCGGGCAGCGGCCGAAAACCTCGGCTCACGATGGCGGACCTCCGGATCGACGTGAACACGTTGACCGGAGGGACGAGGCGGCTGCCCCGCGGTACCACCCTCCTTGACCGCGCCCGACCGGCGCGGCCCGCTTCGTTCCAGTCTCGGCGGCCGGGTCTACTGGGCCCCTGGGCGGGGCGGTTCCTCCGGCGGCTCCGGGGTGATCAGACCGCCGCGCTCGCCCCCGGGCTCGCACCGTCCCCGGGTCGCTCATGGCTGCTTGCGGCGGCAGGTGTCCCCATCAATGCCTGCCTTGCGACTTCTGGTGCCGACTTTAACGCACGCCGGACCCCGGCTCTTCCCCTTTTCCGGCTTGGCGACACGGTTCCTTTGCGATCTCCTGCGCCGCCGTGGAGTTTCCATGCGTTCGGCGACCGGGCATAAGCGGTCGGTAACACGGCCCAGCTTGTTCACCGTGCCCGAGAGAGGGGACCGATGCTGCCCGCACTGCCCGTCGAGGCGACCAGCGCAGGGGAGGCCGACATGGCCGGCGCGAGGAGGGGCGGGACGCCCGCCGCGAGCAAGAGCCGGGGCACGGCGCGGCCGCCCCGGGGCGGCGCGGCCCCGGGAACGGGCACGGCCGGAGCGGGCCCGGCGGGGACGTCCCCGGCAGGAGCGGGGCCGGCGGGAGCGAGCCCGGCGAGAACGGGTGCGGCGGCTCCGAGCACCCCTGGAACGAGCACCGGCGGAAAGGGCGCGAAGAAGGGCGCCGCCGGAAAGGACGCCGCCGAACCGGCCGCCGCGAAGACCCCTGGGAAAGGTACCGCCGTGAAGCCCGGCAAGGGCCGGTCTGCGGGCAGGGGCGGCACGGCGGCCAAGGGCGGTGCTGCGGGTAAGGGCGGTGCTGCGGGCAAGGGCGGGGCGGCCGGGAAGTCCGGCGTCCCGGCGGCGGACGAGCGGGAACCCGCGAGGACGGCGGCAGCGGAGCTGCCGGTCCGCGAGGGCGAGCACCAGTGGACGCCGGGCGAACTGGCCGAGGTGCGGGCCGGCCTCGAGGAGCAGGTCGAGACGCTGCGCGGCGAGATCGCCGCGTCCGCGAGCCAGATCGCCGAGGGGGACACCAACGACGGGGCGGGCGACGACCAGGCCGACGCGGGCGCCAAGACCTACGAGCGCGAGCACGAGCTCGCACTGGCCTACAATTCACAGGACCTGCTCGCCCAGATAGAGCGGGCCGTCCAGCGGATGGACGCCGGCACGTACGGGATCTGCGAGTCCTGCGCCAGGCCGATCGGCAAGGCGCGCCTCCAGGCCTTTCCGCGTGCGACCCTGTGTGTGACATGCAAACAACGCGAGGAACGTCGCTGAGCGACTCAACGAACCCAGAGCGGCAGGCCGGGGAGACCGCGGGGTCTCCCCGGCCGCGCCGCGTCGGCGTGCTGGTCGCCGTGGCCCTGGCCGCGCTCGCCGCCGACATCGTGTCCAAGATCATCGTGGTGCGGACGCTGCAGGACCGCGAGCCGGTCCGGCTGCTCGGCGGGCTGCTGACGCTGCGCGAGACCCGCAACAGCGGCGCCGCGTTCTCCATCGGCACCGGCTACACCATCGTGTTCACGCTGATCGCCTGCGGAGTGGTGGTGGCGATCCTGCGGACCGCCCGCAACCTGCGCAGCGTGCCGTGGGCGATCTGCCTCGGGCTGCTGCTCGGCGGCGCGGTCGGCAACCTCATCGACCGCCTGCTGCGGGCCCCGGCGCCGCTGAAGGGCCACGTCGTCGACTGGATCCAGCTGCCGCACTGGCCGGTGTTCAACCTGGCCGACTCGGCGATCGTCTGCGGCGGCGTCCTGGCCGTCCTGCTGGCGGCGCGCGGCCTCCAGGTCGACGGCACGCGCCTCAAGGAGGAGGCCCCGCGCCCGGACGAGTCCCCCCGGACTGACAGGACCCCCGACACGGACGAGACCCCCGATACGGTCGAGGCCGCAGGCTCCGGCGACGCCTCGGCCGCGGAGGCCCCCTCCGGTAAGGACGGCACCGGCAAGGGCGACACGGGCAAGGCCGACACGGGCAAGGGCGACACGGGCAAGGCCGACACGGGCAAGGGCGACACGGGCAAGGCCGAGGGCGCCCGGGGCGAGGCCGCAGGCGAGGCCGCGGCCCCCTCGCCGGAGGACGGGGCCGAGGTGCGGGCTCCGGAGGAGAAGTCCTGATGGGCGACGTACGAAGCCTCCACGTGCCGGACGGCCTGGAGGGCGAGCGGGTCGACGCCGCCCTGGCACGCCTGTTCGGGCTGTCGCGCGGCAGCGCCGCCGACATGATCGCCGCCGGTGACGTCGTGCTGGACGGGGCTCCCGTGGCCACCAAGTCCGAGCGTCTGCAGGCCGGCGCCTGGCTGGAGGTCACGCTCCCGCCGCCCCCGGCGCCGCCCGCCCCGGTCGCCGAGCCCGTCCCCGGGATGGGCGTGCTGTTCGAGGACGACGACATCGTCGTGGTGAACAAGCCGGTAGGCGTCGCCGCGCACCCGACCACCGGCTGGACGGGCCCGACCGTCCTCGGCGGGCTGCTCGGGGCCGGGCACACGATCGCCACCAGCGGCGCGTCCGAGCGGCAGGGGATCGTGCACCGGCTGGACGCCAACACCACCGGCGCGATGGTCGTGGCGAAGAGCGAGGTCGCCTACTCCCGGCTCAAGCGCGCCTTCAAGGAGCGCCGCATCGACAAGCGCTACCAGGCGCTCGTGCAGGGCCATCCCGACCCGTTCCGCGGGACGGTCGACGCCCCCATCGACCGGCACCCCTCCGGCGACGGCCGGTTCGCGGTCGTCGCGGGCGGCAAGCCGTCCGTCACCCACTACGACACTGTGGAGGCGTTCCGGGCGGCGACGCTGCTCGACATCGACCTGGAGACGGGCCGCACGCACCAGATCCGCGTCCACATGTCCGCGATCCGGCACCCGTGCGTGGGCGACATGGCCTACGGCGCCGACCCCACCCTGGCCGAGCGCCTCGGCATCAGGCGGCAGTGGCTCCACGCCGTCCGGCTCGGTTTCGAGCACCCCACCAAGGGCGAATGGGTGGAGTTCGAGAGCCCCTACCCCGACGACCTGGCCCGCGCCCTGGAGATCGTCGCGGCGGAGTCCTGACCGGGCGGCGGGCTCAGAGGCCGAGCAGCCGCAGCCCCGCCGCGACGCCCGCCGCGACGACCAGCACCACCAGGAAAGGCGCGCGCAGCAGGAGCGCGGCCACGGCCGCGCCGAGGCCCGCGAGCCGAGCGGCGTCGAACTCCAGGGCGCGGCCGTCCGCCACCGCCTGGACGGCGATCAGCGCGGTCAGCAGCGCCACCGGGACCAGCTCGGTGAACCGGCGGACCCGCGGATCGTCCAGCACCCGGCGGGGCGTGACGAGCCCGGCGAGCTTCAGCGCGTAGCAGCCGAGCCCGGTGGCGATCACCGCGATCCACACGCTCACGGCGCCGCCCTCCGGCCGAGCAGGGCGGGCAGCGCCGCGACGGCGGCCAGCATGACCGGCACGCCCGGCGGCAGCACCGGCGTCGCCGCCACCGCGATCAGCGCCGCCGCGACCGCGACGCGGACCGCCGTCCGGCCGCTGGTCAGCCGCGGCCAGAGCAGGGCCAGGAACGCCGCCGGGCCGAGGACGTCCAGGCCCACGGCGTCCGGGTCGCCGAGCCGCGCCGCGCCCGCCGCGCCCAGCAGCGTGGTGAGGTTCCAGGCCAGGTAGAGGCTGATCGCCGTCGTGTAGAACCCGGCGCGGGCCGCGTCCCGGCCGCGCTGCGCCGTCGCGACGGCGGCCGTCTCGTCGATGACGACCTGCGCGGTCACGAGCCGGCGCAGCCCGCGCACGCCGAGCGTCGAGGCGAGCCGCATCCCGTACAGGCCGTTGCGCCCGCCGAGCAGGACGGCGCCGAGGGTCCCGGCGACCAGCCCGCCCCCGCCGCCGATCACCCCCGCCAGCGCGAACTGGGACGCGCCCGTGAACGCCAGCAGGCTCAGCGCGCACGCCTGCGCGACCGTGAGCCCCGCCGTGACCGCCGCCGCGCCGAACGCCAGGCCGGAGACCCCCACGGCGATCCCGACGCCGAGCCCGGCGCGGATCGCCGCGGCCCGCGCGCCCTCGTCCGCCGCGTCCTCGCCCGGGGGGTCGTCCTCCTGGACGGCGGCGCCCTCGTTCGCGGCGACCGCGTCCTCGTCCGGGGAGGGCGGGTTCTCGTCCGGGACGTCCTCGCCGGCCGCCCGGGCGGAGCCGGGCGCGCTCATCGGCCGGACTCGGCCGCGTCCAGGCCCGCCTCGATGATCGCGTTCACGATGGGGGCGAGCCGGTCCGGGCCGAGGGACGGGGCGCGCACCGCCATGGCCTCCACGATCCGCCGCTCGCGCCCGGGGTCGCGCCCGGCGAACCCCCCGACGGGCTTGAGCCGCTGGACGGCGGCGGCGATCGCGGTGCGGTGCTCCAGCAGCGTCGCGAGCGCCGCGTCGAGGCCGTCGATCGCCTCGCGGGCCTCGGCCAGCGTGGTGACGGCGGCGGGGGAGGGCAGCTCGACGCGCAGCTCGCCGGACGGCCCGCCGGCCGGGCGGTCCGTCTCCGCGTGCGCGGCGTCGATCACCTGGTCGTGCATCTGGGGTCCCCTCTCGTGCGGCGGCCCGTCCGGACGAGGGGAGAACGCCCCGGGCCGCGCCTGATCAGCGAAAAAGGCGGGTCTCAACAGAAAAGGCAGAGTCCGTGGGGGACTCTGCCTCGGCCGGCTCCGGGGTCGTCGCTCAGGTCGCCAGGGCGACCGGCTCACCCGGAGCCGGCTGCGTAAACCTGGATCGGCGACGTTCCACGGAGGAGATCGTATGCCGAGCCGTTCCCGATGGCCAAACTCCGGACGTCCCGTCCCGGGTTTCGAGACGACCGGAAGGGGGCCGGGGGGATTGGGCGCGTCGGGGCGCGAGTGACGGGGGATGCGGGTTAGGCTCTCAGAGCCGCGTCGTTCCGGCGCCCAGCCGGCCCGACGTCTTCCCCCGGTACCGATGCCGCGACCACGTGCGGATCCCGCACGTGGGCGGTCGCATGCGACGAGCAGGAGGCGCAGCACGCATGGCCGACTCTTTCGTTCACCTGCACGTTCACACCGAGTACTCCATGCTCGACGGAGCCGCCCGGTTGAAGCAGATGTTCGAGGAGGTCGGCCGGCAGGGGATGCCGGCGATCGCGATGACCGACCACGGCAACATGCACGGCGCCTACGACTTCCACAGGCAGGCGACGGCGGCCGGCGTCACCCCGATCATCGGCATCGAGGCCTACATGGCGCCGGAGTCCCGGTTCCACAAGAAGAAGGTCCAGTGGGGCGAGCCGAGCCAGAAGCGCGACGACGTCTCCGGCGGCGGCCTCATCAACCACATGACGCTGTGGGCGCGCAACCGCGCCGGCCTGCACAACCTCTTCAAGCTCTCCAGCCGCGCCTACACCGAGGGCTTCGTCTTCAAGTACGCCCGCATGGACGAGGAGCTGCTCGCCGAGCACTCCGAGGGCCTGATGGCCACCACGGGATGCCCGTCCGGCAAGATCCAGACCCGGCTGCGGCTCGGCCAGTTCGACGAGGCGCTGAAGGCCGCCGCGAACTTCCAGGACATCCTCGGCAAGGAGAACTACTTCCTCGAGCTGATGGACCACGGCCTCGACATCGAGCGCCGCGTCCGGCAGGGCCTCATCGACATCGGCAAGAAGCTGAACATCCCGCCGGTCGTCACCAACGACTCCCACTACACCCACGAGTCCGAGGCGACCGCCCACGACGCGCTCCTGTGCGTCCAGGTGGGCAAGCAGCTCGCCGACCCCGACCGGTTCCGCTTCGACGGCAGCGGCTACTACCTCAAGACCGCCGACGAGATGCGCGCCATCGACTCCTCCGACATCTGGGCCGAGGGCTGCAGGAACACCCTGCTGATCGCCGAGCGCGTCGACCCCGCCGGGATGTTCGAGTACCGCGACCTCAGCCCCCGCTTCCCCGTCCCCGAGGGCGAGACCGAGGAGAGCTGGTTCCGCAAGGAGGTCTGGAAGGGCCTGGAGCGCCGCTTCCCGGACGGCCTCCCGGAAGGCTACAAGGAGCAGGCCGAGTACGAGATGGGCGTCATCCTCGGCAAGGGGTACCCGTCCTACTTCCTCGTCGTCGCCGACTTCATCATGTGGGCCAAGGAGAACGGCATCCTGGTCGGCCCGGGGCGCGGCAGCGCCGCGGGCTCGCTGATCGCCTACGCGATGGGCATCACCGACCTCGACCCGATCCCGCACGGGCTGATCTTCGAGCGGTTCCTGAACCCCGAGCGCGCGTCCATGCCCGACATCGACATCGACTTCCCTGAAGACCGGCGGGCCGAGGTCATCAAGTACACGACCGAGAAGTGGGGCGCCGACAAGGTCTCGTTCATCGCCACCTTCGGCACCATCAAGGCGAAGGCCGCCATCAAGGACGCCGGCCGCGTCCTCGGCTTCCCCTACGCGCTCGGCGACCGGATCTCCAAGGCGTTCCCGCCCGCCGTCATGGGCAAGGACATCCCGCTCTCGGGCATCTTCGACGACAAGCACCCGCGCTACGGCGAGGCGGGCGAGCTGCGCAAGCTGTACGAGGAAGAGACCGACGTCAAGCAGATCATGGACCTGGCGCAGGGCCTGGAGGGCCTGATCCGCCAGACCGGCGTGCACGCCGCCGGGGTCATCATGTCCGGCGAGACGATCACCGACCACATCCCGATCATGCGCCGGGACGCCGACGGGGCGATCATCACGCAGTTCGACTACCCGACCTGCGAGTCGCTCGGCCTGCTGAAGATGGACTTCCTCGGCCTGCGCAACCTGACGATCATCGACGACGCGCTCCAGGGGATCCGGAAGAACAAGGGCGTCGAGGTCGACCTGCTCGCCCTCCCGCTGGACGACCAGAAGACCTACGACCTGCTCGCCCGCGGCGACACCCTCGGCGTCTTCCAGTTCGACGGCGGCCCCATGCGCTCCCTGCTCCGCCTGATGAAGCCGGACAACTTCGAGGACATCTCCGCCGTCGGCGCCCTGTACCGGCCGGGCCCGATGGGCGCGAACTCCCACACCAACTACGCGCTCCGCAAGAACGGCCAGCAGGAGATCACCCCGATCCATCCGGAGCTGGAGGAGCCGCTCAAGGAGATCCTCGACACCACCTACGGCCTGATCGTCTACCAGGAGCAGGTCATGGCGATCGCGCAGAAGGTGGCGGGCTACACGCTCGGCAAGGCGGACCTGCTGCGCCGCGTCATGGGCAAGAAGAAGAAGGCCGAGCTGGACGCCCAGTTCGTCGGGTTCGAGCAGGGCATGATCGACAACGGCTTCTCCAAGGAGGCCGTGAAGACCCTCTGGGACATCCTCGTCCCGTTCTCCGACTACGCCTTCAACAAGGCGCACTCCGCCGCGTACGGCCTCGTCTCCTACTGGACGGCCTACCTCAAGGCGAACTACCCGGCCGAGTACATGGCGGGCGTGCTCACCTCCGTCGGCGACGACAAGGACAAGAGCGCCCTGTACCTGTCGGAGTGCCGCCGGATGGGCCTGAAGGTGCTGCCGCCCGACGTCAACACCTCCGAGGCCGACTTCACCCCGCTCGGCGACACCGAGATCCGGTTCGGGCTGTCGGCCGTCCGCAACGTCGGCACGAACGTCGTGGACGGGATCGTCGCGGCCCGCCGGGAGAAGGGCGCCTACACCGACTTCAACGACTTCCTCAGCAAGGTCCCGCCGCCGGTGTGCAACAAGCGGGTCGTGGAGTCGCTGATCAAGGCGGGCGCGTTCGACGAGCTCGGCCACCAGCGCAAGGCGCTGCTGATGGTGCACGAGCAGGCCATCGACTCGGTCATCGACATCAAGCGCAAGGAGGCCGTCGGCCAGGACTCCCTGTTCGGCGCCCTGGAGGACGACGGCGGCGAGGACGCGTTCGCCGTCGCGATCCCCGAGGCCGAGGAGTGGGACAAGACCACCCTCCTCGCCTTCGAGCGGGAGATGCTCGGCCTGTACGTGTCGGACCACCCGCTCCTCGGCGTCGAGCACATCCTCGAACGGGAGGCCGACTGCACGATCGCCGTCCTGAACGGGGGCGAGCGCCCCGACGGCCAGGTGGTCATCGTGGCGGGCCTGCTCTCCGGCCTCCAGCGCAAGGTCACCAAGCAGGGCAACTCCTGGGCCATGTTCCAGCTGGAGGACCTCGGCGGCTCCATCGAGGTGATGTGCTTCCCGTCGTCCTACCAGCTGTGCTCGACCCTCCTCGCCGAGGACGCCATCCTCGTCGTCAAGGGCCGCCTGGACCGCCGCGAGGACGTCGCGAAGATCATCGCGATGGAGGTCGTCCAGCCCGACCTCAGCGTGACCGACGCGACCGGCCCGCTCTCGGTGACGATGCCGCTCGGCCGCCTCACGCCCCCCACGGTCTCGCGCCTCAAGGAGGTGCTGATCACCCACCCCGGCACCGCCGAGGTGCACCTCCACGTCCAGAACGGCCCCCGCACCACGGTCGTCCGCCTGGACGACAGACTCCGCGTGGCCCCGTCCCCCGCCCTGATGGGCGACCTGAAACAACTCCTAGGCCCCTCCTGCCTGGGTTGAGTTTCCATTGCGTTTCTCTCCTCCTTCGGGCCTGGCGGCCCTCCATCGTCGAGAAACGCGGGCGATCGCTGGCATCGCTCCGTCTCGCCTTGCCGCTCGCTGCGCGATCAGGTTCTCGCAAGCTCGAACCTGCCTTCGGACGCGATCGCGATCCCTGGGGTCTCCGGTGGCTGGGGTGCGGGTTGCGGTCCGTGCGCCACTACCGCGGTGGGGCCTCAGGGCCTGTGACCTTGGGCAGCGCGTCGCGCTCTTGCCGGGGCCGCAGGGGATTGTCGGGTGGACGCGCCCGCCGGGTCGGGGGCAGCTCAGTGAGCACCGTGATGCGGTCTCCTAGGTTGTGGACCAAGGCCCGAAAACCCTAAGAAACCGCCATAAGCTCAGCTTTCCAGTTGACGAAGCGGCCCAGGCCGTCGAAGTGGGCCTGGGCGGTGCCGCCGCCGGGGAGGGCGACTTCGGTGAGGACGTCGCTCTGGCGGTAGGGGACGCGGTGGTGCGCGAGGAGGCCGGCGAGGGTGAGGCGGGGCTCGTGGGGGAACAGGCTCGCGGCGTTGGCCACCAGGCGGGGCAGGGGGACGGGGTCCCACTGGGCGGGCGGGGCCTGGGGGTCGTCGACGTGCAGGTAGGCGGAGCCGCCGTCGTAGCCCGCGCCGATGTACCCGGCGCCGCCGAGGACGCCGCCCGCGGCCATGGCGATCAGTTCGCCGCCGTGCCCGGCCGGGCCCTCGTACCAGGACAGGTCGATCTCGGGGGTCGTGAACTCGGTGATGCCGAGCCGTTCGCCGATGGCCCGGATGCCCAGGGTCGGGGCGACCGCGGGGTGCGCGTCGCCGAACTGGGGGTTGGCCCAGCCCCACAGCCAGGTGCGCTCGCGGGCGGCGTAGCTGCCCAGCAGCGAGACGCGGACCGTGACGCCGCCGCTGGTGTAGGTGCGGGCGGTCAGGTCGGCGCTCCAGTCCTCGCGCGGCAGGAACTCGGCGAGCGTCTCCTGCTGCTGCAGGACGACGGCCGCCAGCGCGGCGCCGAGGCGTTCGAACGCGGGGCTGAATCCGGACATGTCGGGCACATTATCCCAGTAATCGGGGCTGTCGTGGGCGGGAATCGGACACCCTTCGAGAGTCGATCGGCTGACCTGGGCAGGCTAGGCTTTCGCTGTCGGACGACTTGCAACTAGGAGCGTACGAGGTGCGGCGACCCACCGGGAGGCTCTTGGCGATCTGGGCGGTCACCAGCGCCGTCGTCACGCTGCTGGGGCCGCTCGCGGGCCTGCTGTGGGCGGCGGTCGTCCCGAAGGTGACCTATGTGGTCGTGCAGGGTGAGGCTCTGCTCGCCTCGCCGGAGGACCAGGGCCCGATCACCGTCGACGCCCGCTTCGCGTTGATCGTCCTCGTCGCCGGGATCGGCTGCGGCGCGGTCGCCTATCTGGCGGGCGGGCGCGGCAACGACTCCGCGCTGCTGCTCGGGCTGGCCGTCGGCGGCGCCGCCGGGGCCGTGCTCGCCTGGAAGACCGGGAACCTGGTCGGGCTCGGGCACTTCGAGGACGCGGTCCGGCACGGGCGCGACGGCACCACCGTCACCGGCGTCGCCGACCTGCGCGCCAAGGGCGTGCTGGTGTTCTGGGCCCTGGGGGCGGTCGCCGCCTACGGGCTGCTGGAGCTGGTCGTGCGGCGGCTACCCGCGGGCGATGAGGGCGACGCGGGCGCCGGTGAGGCGGACGAGGTCGGCGGGGACGAGTTCGATCTGGAGTCCGCGCCGGCCGGCCGAGACGTAGACGGTCGCGAGCCCTGACACCGACTCGTCCACCACGGTCGGCAGCCGCCTGCGCTGCCCGAGCGGGCTGATCCCGCCGACGACGTACCCGGTGGCGCGCTCGGCGTCGCGGGCGTCGGCCATCCGCGCCTTCTTGCCGCCGGCCGCGGCCGCGAGCGCCTTCAGGTCGAGGGTCGACGACACCGGGACGACGCCCACGGTGAGGTTCCCGTCGACCTCGGCCAGCAGCGTCTTGAAGAGCCGGTCGTGCGGGACCCCGAGGGCGTCGGCCGCCGCCTCCCCGTAGGACTCGGCGTTCGGGTCCACCTCGTAGGCGTGCAGGGTGAACTCGACGCCGGCCTTCGCGGCGGCGACGGTCGCGGGGGTGCCCCTGCCGCCCTTGCCCTTGGCAGTGCTCATGGGGGCAGTCTGCCGCGGCCGCTCAGTTCGGTGTGAACGACCCGTCGAGGAACTGCCCGGCGGGGATCATCGGGAGCACGCCCAGGATGCGGTTCTCCCTGGCCAGCAGGTCGCGCTCGGCCGCCAGCCGCAGCGCCGCGTCCTCGCACTCCAGCAGGCGCTGCTTCTCGTGGACGTCCAGGACGAGCGACGCCGCGATCGCGTGCGACAGGGCGACGGGGTCCTGCGGCGGCTCGGCCTCCGCCGGCCCGCCCGCGACGATCGCACCGCCCGCCCCGGCCGCGCCGAGGCGGTGCCGGTAGCGACGGAACAGCCGCCGGACCCGCGCCGCGAGGGGGCCCGCGCCGGCGCCGGACTCCTCGGACAGGAACTCGACCTCGCCCCGAAGGTAGGGCCGGGACCGGTCGAGCTCCTTCACCCGGAAGCGCCGCGCCCCGACGGCGACGATGTCGTACCGCCCGTCCGGATGCGGTCTCACCTCGCGGAGCTCGGCGACGCAGCCGACCTCGGCGAGGCGGTGCGCCGCCCCCTCGCCGACCTCGTGCCCGAGCTCGATGGCGACGACGCCGAAGGCGCGGGGCTCGGGCCGTTCGAGCAGGTCGCCGACCAGCCGGCGGTAGCGGTCCTCGAACAGGCGCAGGGGGAGCACCTGGCCGGGGAACAGCACGGTGCCCAGGGGGAACAGGGCGAGCCGCTCGGTCACATCTTCTCTCCCGCGCTCCTGGGCGCCACCGAGGCGCCCTCGCCGCAAGGGTACGTCGATAATGATGATCTTGATAAGCGGTGTTCCCTCCCGCCGTGAGGCCTTGAGCCGCGGGGGCCGCGGCCCGGCGAGCCAATCCGGTGGATTGGCTCTGGTACCGCCGATCAGGCGCCTTGTAGCGTCCGGTCCCATGAGGATCTTGGTCGTGGACGCCTTCGCCGCCAGCCCTTTCTCCGGCAATCCCGCCGGGGTCTGCCTGCTCGAGGAGCCGGTCCCGCCGGAATGGATGCAGCGGGTCGCGACGGAGATGAGGCACTCCGAGACCGCGTTCGTCCGGCCGCTCGGCTCCGAGAATCCCGGGGCCGACTTCGAACTGCGGTGGTTCACGCCGAAGGTCGAGGTCGCGCTGTGCGGGCACGCCACCCTGGCGAGCGCCCATGCCCTCTACGAGGCGGGCGCGGTCGCTCCCGACCGTCCGATCCGGTTCCAGACCCTCAGGAGCGGGGTCCTGACCGTCACCAGGGACTCGGGAGGCGGGCTGTCCATGGACTTCCCCGCCCAGCCCGCCGAGCCCGCCGAGCCCCCGGAGGAGCTCGCCGAGGCGCTCGGCGCCAGGATCGCCGGAGCCGGGAAGAACGCGCAGAACGACTGGCTCGTGGAGGTGGACGGCGAATCCGTCGTCCGCGGCCTCACCCCCGACATCGCGGCGCTCGGGCGGATCGACGCGCGAGGGGTGATCGTGACGGCCGAGGGCGCCCCGGACGGGCGGCACGACTTCGTGTCCCGCTTCTTCGGCGCCCGGACGCTGGAGGGCGACGGGGAGGACCCGGTGACCGGCTCGGCGCACTGCGCCCTCGCGCCGTTCTGGGCCGCCCGCCTGGGCCGGAACGAGCTGCTCGGCTACCAGGCGTCCGCGCGCGGCGGGTATGTCCGGGTCGTCCTGCGGGGGGATCGGGTGGTCCTGTCCGGAACGGCCGTGACCGTCCTCGACGGGGCCCTGCGGATCGCGCCGTGACATGCGTCTCGGCACGTGAGACGGTGCGCGAGGGGGCGGAGGCACTCCGTAGACTGGGCGGGTGATTTCCCGTATCGACCTGCGCGGCTCGCTTCCCGGCGACCTGCGCTCCGTGCTGCCCCGCGCCGACTTCGACGTCGAGGCCGCCCTGGACAAGGTGCGGCCCATCTGCGAGGACGTGCGCCATCGGGGCTCGGCGGCGGTACGGGAGCTCACCAGCCGGTTCGACGGCGTCGAGCTGGAGCGCGTCCGCGTCCCGGTCGAGGCCGTGCACCGGGCGCTCGCCGGTCTCGACCCCGCCGTCCGCGACGCCCTGGAGGAGAGCATCCGGCGCGCCCGGGCGGTGCACCGGGCCCAGCGCCGCGCCGACGTCACCACGCAGGTCGTTCCCGGCGGCACCGTCACCGAGCGGTGGATCCCGGTCGGGCGCGTCGGCCTGTACGTGCCGGGCGGCCGCGCCGTCTACCCGTCCAGCGTGGTCATGAACGTCGTGCCCGCGCAGGAGGCGGGCGTCGGCTCCCTCGCCGTCACCTCGCCTGCGCAGAAGGAGTTCGGCGGGCTGCCGCACCCGACGATCCTCGCCGCGTGCGCGCTGCTCGGCGTCGACGAGGTGTACGCGGCGGGCGGCGCGCAGGCGATCGCCATGTTCGCCTACGGCACCGACGAGTGCCCCCGCGCCGACCTCGTGACCGGGCCCGGCAACGTCTACGTCGCCGCCGCGAAGAGGCTGCTCAAGGGCGTGATCGGCATCGACGCCGAGGCGGGCCCGACGGAGATCGCGATCCTCGCCGACGGCACCGCCGACCCGGTGGAGGTCGCCGCCGACCTGATCAGCCAGGCCGAGCACGACACGCTCGCCGCCGCCGTGCTGGTCACCGACTCGGTGCGGCTCGCCGACGAGGTCGAGGCCGAGCTGAAGGCGCAGGTCGCCCGGACCAGGCACGTCGAGCGGATCACCGAGGCGCTGGCCGGGCGGCAGTCCGGCATCGTCCTGGTCGACGGCGTCGACGACGGCCTGAGGGTCGTGGACGCCTACGCCGCCGAGCACCTGGAGATCCACACCGCCGACGCCGCCGCGGTCGCCGCCCGGGTGCGCAACGCCGGGGCGATCTTCGTGGGACGGCACGCGCCGGTGTCGCTCGGCGACTACCTCGCCGGGTCCAACCACGTCCTGCCGACCGGCGGGTGCGCCTGCCACTCCTCCGGCCTGTCGGTCCAGTCCTTCCTGCGCGGCGTCCACGTCGTCGAGTACGACCGCGACGCCCTCGCCGGCGCCACCGCGCGCGTCGTCGCGCTCGCCGAGGCCGAGGACCTGCCCGCCCACGGCGCCGCGCTCAAGGCCCGCTTCGACTGGGGGATCCCTTCGTGACCTCGCTCAACGACCTGCCGCTGCGGGACGACCTGCGCGGCCGGGAGCCCTATGGCGCGCCGCAGCTGGCCGTCCCGTACGCGCTGAACACCAACGAGAACCCCTACCCGCCGTCCGAGGCCCTCGTGAAGGCCCTCGGCGAGGCCGTCATGGACGTCGCCGGGTCGCTGAACCGCTACCCCGACCGCGACGCGGTCGCGCTCCGCGAGGACCTCGCCGCCTTCCTGGACACCGACACGCCCGGCGTGGGGCTGACCGGCGCCCGGGTGTGGGCCGCGAACGGCTCCAACGAGATCATCCAGCAGATCCTGCAGGCGTTCGGCGGGGCGGGCCGCACCGCGCTCGGCTTCGAGCCGTCCTACTCGATGCACCCGATCATCACCGCGGTGTCGGGGACCCGCTGGGTGGACGCCTCCCGCGACGAGGACTTCGGCCTCGAACCCGAGCGCGCCGTCGCGGCCGTCGAGGAGCACCGGCCCGACATCGTGTTCCTCACCTCGCCCAACAATCCGACCGGCACGGCGCTGCCCCTCGCCGCGATCGAGGCCGTCCTCGCCGCCGCGCCCGGCATGGTCGTCGTCGACGAGGCCTACGCCGAGTTCCGCCGGGCGGGCACCCCGTCCGCGCTGACGCTGCTGGACGGCCACCCGCGCCTGATCGTCACCCGGACGATGTCCAAGGCGTTCGCGATGGCCGGGACCCGGCTCGGCTACCTGGCCGCCGATCCCGCGGTGATCGACGCGCTGCTCCTCGTCCGGCTGCCCTACCACCTGTCGGCCGTCACCCAGGCCGTCGCGCGCACCGCCCTCGCCCACGGCGAGGAGCTGCTCGGCGGCGTCGAGGCCCTGCGCCGCGAGCGCGACGACCTCGTGGCCTGGCTGCGCGCCGAGGGGCTCAGGGTCGCCGACTCCGACGCCAACTTCGTCCTGTTCGGGACGTTCCCGGACCGCCGCCGGGTCTGGGAGGGCCTGCTCGAACGCGGCGTGCTGATCCGGGAGGTGGGGCCGCCCGAGTGGCTGCGGGTCAGCGTCGGCACCCCCGCGGAGATGGCCGCCTTCCGCACCGCGCTCCGGCAGGCGCGAGCGGCCGCCCCCGCCGACGGCGGCCCCGGAAACAGTGACGCCAACACCCGCAACACCGGAAACAGCGACGCCGGGAACAGTGAGGAGAGTCTGTGACGCGCAAGGGACGAGTCGAGCGCGGGACCAAGGAGACCCAGGTCCTCGTCGAGATCGACCTCGACGGCACCGGGCAGGTCGACGTCGCGACCGGCGTGGGGTTCTTCGACCACATGCTGGCGCAGCTCGGCAAGCACGGGTCGTTCGACCTGACCGTCAAGACCACCGGCGACCTGCACATCGACAGCCACCACACCATCGAGGACACCGCGATCGCGCTCGGCGCGGCGTTCCGCGAGGCGCTCGGCGACAAGGCCGGGATCCGCCGCTTCGCCGACGCCTCCATCCCGCTCGACGAGGCGCTCGCCCAGGTCACCGTGGACGTCTCCGGGCGCCCCTACCTCGTGCACGTGGAGCCGGACGGCATGGCGCCGATGATCGGCCCCGAGTACGACACCACGATGACCCGGCACATCCTCGAGTCGTTCGTGTCGAACGCGCAGGTCGCCCTGCACGTCCACGTCCCCTACGGGCGCAACGCCCACCACATCGTCGAGGCGCAGTTCAAGGCGCTCGCCCGCGCCCTGCGCGACGCCGTGGCGTTCGACCCGAAGGTGCACGGCATCCCCTCGACCAAGGGGGCCCTGTAGCCGTGGAGATCGGTGGCCTGCACCTCACCTACGGCACCGTCGCGATCTTCGCGGTCGCGGTGTTCCTGCTGGCCGGCGTGTACAGCTTCGTGAAGCAGGGCCTCAAGGTCGCCGCGCTGCTCCTGCTGGTGCTGGCCGGGCTGGCGTTCGCCGGGGGAGTGATGTGGTCGTGAAGAAGATCGTCATCCTGGACTACGGGTCGGGGAACCTGCGCTCGGCCGAGCGGGCCGTCGCCCGCGCCGGCGCGGAGGTGACCGTCACCGCCGACCGGGACGCCGCGCTCGCCGCCGACGGCCTGGTCGTCCCCGGCGTCGGCGCGTTCGCCGCCTGCATGGCGGGTCTGCGCTCGGTGCACGGCGACCAGATCATCGGACGCCGCCTCGCGGGCGGGCGCCCCGTCCTCGGCATCTGCGTCGGCATGCAGATCCTGTTCTCCAAGGGCATCGAGCACGGCGTCACCACCGAGGGCTGCGACGAGTGGCCCGGCACGGTCGACCGCCTGAACGCCCCGGTCGTCCCGCACATGGGCTGGAACACCGTCGACGCCCCCGAAGGCTCCGCGCTCTTCGAGGGGCTGCGCGGCGAGCGGTTCTACTTCGTCCACTCCTACGCGGCCCGCAGCTGGGACCTGGAGTCCGACCCGTCCGGCACCATCCCGGCGCCGCTGGTCACCTGGGCCGAGCACGGCGACCGCTTCGTCGCCGCCGTCGAGAACGGCCCGCTGTGCGCCACCCAGTTCCACCCGGAGAAGTCCGGCGACGCCGGCGCGCAGCTGCTGCGCAACTGGCTCGCCACCCTGGCCTGAGCATCCGTCCCGTCCGAGCATCCGTCCCCACCGCCTCGATAGGGTTTCCGCATGACTTTGACGCTCCTTCCCGCCGTCGACGTCGCCGACGGCCGGGCCGTCCGGCTGGTGCAGGGCGAGGCCGGCACCGAGACCTCCTACGGCGCGCCGCTGGAGGCGGCCCTCGCCTGGCAGGAGGCGGGCGCGGAGTGGATCCATCTGGTGGACCTCGACGCGGCGTTCGGACGCGGGTCCAACCGGGAGCTGCTCGCCGAGGTGACCGGGAAGCTGGACGTGAAGGTGGAGCTGTCGGGCGGCATCCGCGACGACGCGTCGCTGGAGGCGGCCCTCGCCACCGGGTGCGCCCGCGTGAACATCGGCACCGCCGCCCTGGAGGACCCGGCCTGGTGCCGCAAGATCATCGCCTCGCACGGCGAGCGGATCGCGGTCGGGCTGGACGTGCGGGGCACCACGCTGGCCGCGCGCGGGTGGACGCGCGAGGGCGGCGACCTGTGGGAGGTCCTCGCGCGCCTGGAGGACGACGGCTGCCCCCGGTACGTGGTCACCGACGTCACCAAGGACGGGACGCTCCGCGGCCCCAACACCGGCCTGCTGCGCGAGGTCTGCTCGCGGACCGACAAGCCCGTCATCGCCTCCGGCGGCGTCTCGTCGCTGGACGACCTGCGCGCGCTGGCCGGGCTCGTCCCGGCCGGCGTGGAGGGCGCGATCGTCGGCAAGGCGCTGTACGCGGAGGCGTTCACGCTCCAGGAGGCCCTGGAGGCCGTGAAGTGACCGTCGCCGTGCGGGTGATCCCCTGCCTGGACGTCGACGCCGGGCGCGTGGTCAAGGGCGTCAACTTCCAGAACCTGCGGGACGCGGGCGACCCCGTCGAGCTGGCCCGCCGCTACGACGCCGAGGGTGCCGACGAGCTGACGTTCCTCGACATCACCGCCTCCAGCGCCGACCGCTCCACGACCTACGACGTGGTGCGGCGCACCGCCGAGCAGGTGTTCATACCGCTGACGGTCGGGGGCGGCGTCCGCACCGTCGAGGACGTCGACCGGCTGCTGCGCGCGGGCGCCGACAAGGTCTCGATCAACACCGCGGCGATCGCGCGGCCGGAGTTCCTGCGCGAGGCCGCGCACCGGTTCGGCTCGCAGTGCGTCGTCCTGTCGGTGGACGCCCGGCGCGCCGCGGGCACCCCCTCCGGCTTCGAGGTCACCACGCACGGCGGCCGCAAGGGGACGGGCATCGACGCGATCGAGTGGGCCCGCCGCGGCGCGGAGCTCGGCGTCGGGGAGATCCTGCTGAACTCGATGGACGCCGACGGCACCAAGGCCGGGTTCGACCTGGAGATGCTGCGCCGCGTCCGGGAGGCCGTCACCGTCCCGGTGATCGCCAGCGGCGGCGCGGGCGCGGTCGAGCACTTCGCCCCGGCCGTGCTGGCGGGCGCGGACGCCGTCCTCGCCGCCAGCGTCTTCCACTTCGGGGAGATGACGATCTCCGATGTCAAGGCCGCGCTGCGCGAGGCCGGCACGCCCGTTCGCTGAAAGGCGACAATCCCCCCGCAGGACGGAAACACCAGCATGACCATCGCTTTCGCGACCTGTTCCCTGCTCCCCGATGGAAGTGACGACGTCCAGGACCTGATCCGGGCCCTCGCCGACGAGGGCGCGGACGCCGAGCCCGTCGTCTGGGACGCCGGCGCCGACTGGGCCCGGTACGAACTGGTCGTCATCCGCTCCACCTGGGACTACACCGACAGGCGGGACGCGTTCGTGGCGTGGGCGGAGAGCCTGCCGCGCGTCCTCAACCCCGCCGCGATCATCCGGTGGAACACCGACAAGCGCTACCTGCGCGACCTCGCCGGCGCGGGCGTCCCCGTCGTCCCGACCCTGTGGGACCCGGACGACATCCCGTCCGAATGGCCCGAGTACGTCATCAAGCCGGCCGTCTCGATCGGGGCGGGCGACACGGCCCGCTGGGGGCCGGGCGAGGAGGACGCCGCCCGCGCCCACCTGCGCTCGCTCCGCGAGGCCGGCCGGACGGTGATGGTCCAGCCGTACCTGTCCGCGGTCGACACGGCCGGCGAGACGGCGCTGGTCTTCTGCGGCGGCGAGTACAGCCACGCGGGCCGCAAGGCGCAGATCCTCACCGCCGGAGCGGGTGTCCAGGGCTGGGTCCGGGACGACCCGACGCGCGGTCAGGTGACCCCGTCCACGGCGACCGGGGCGGAACTGGAGGTGGCGGGCCGCGCCCTTGCGGCCGTCCCGCAGGGCGAGGACCTCCTCTACGCCCGCGTCGACCTGATCCCCGGCCCGGACGGCGCCCCGATGCTCATCGAACTGGAACTGACCGAACCCGCCCTCTACCTCCGCGACGCGCCCGGCAGCGCGGAGAGGTTCGCCAAGGCGATCGTCTCCCGGCTGGCCTGAGCCTCCCGGGACGGCGCTAGGTGGCCTCCTCGTCGGGTGCGGGGGCGGCGGCCTCGGGGGAGCGCTCGGCGACCGGGAGGATGATCGCGGACGGGCGGCCGGGGTCGTGGAAGACCTCCTGCCGGGCGGTGACCATCCTCGTCGCGGCGGTGGCGATGGGCTCGCCGGTGCCGGGGTTGACGGCGACCTTGGGGTGGGCGCCGCTGGTGACGTGGACGCGGACGCTGTGTCCGCGCTGGAACCGGTGGCCGGCCGGCCACAGGTCGACGACGAGGCGCAGCACCCCGTCGGTGCCGACGGGGACCGCCGAGGCCGCGGGCAGGCGCAGGCCGCCCTCGCAGACGTTGCGGGACGTCCCGTCCGGGGAGACGTCGCAGAGCCGGACGACGAAGTCGGTGTGCTCGCGGTCGGAGCGGACGAACAGGTCGGCGCCGACCGGGCCGATGACGTCCAGGTCGTCGGCGAGCGGCGGCGAGGTGAACACCAGCACGTCCGGGCGCCGCTCCAGCGGGCGGTTGTCGACCGGGCGGGAACTGCCGAGCAGGGTGGGCCCGCCGAGCGCGGGCGTCGGGCGGGCCGGGTCGAAGCGGTACTTGCTGGGCCGGGCCTCGCGCGGGCCGTCCTCGCCGAGGCCGCCGCCCGCGTGCAGGTGCCAGCGCGTCTGCCGCATGCCCGGCGGGGGCCAGTCGCGGTAGTGCCGCCATTCGCGGGCGCCGGTGACGTAGACGCGGACGGGGTCGCGCCGCAGCCCGGAAGGGTCGCCCTGGAGGTGGGCGCGGAACCAGGCGAGCGACTCGCGGATCGCGGGCAGGCCGTGGCGCGCGTCGGTGTGCCACCAGGGGCCGATCGTGAGGTACGGGGTGCGCCCGGCGGCGCGCAGCGCCAGGTAGTCCTTGATCATCCAGGGCAGGAACACGTCGTACCAGCCGCCGAGGAGGGTGGCGGGCGCCGCGACCTGGCCGACGGTGCCGCTGAAGTCGCGGCTGTCCCAGTAGCCGTTCGCGGCCCCGTGGCCCTCGAGCAGGTCCTGGTAGAAGCGCATGGGCTCGCCCCCGGCCAGCACGTCGAGTTCGGGGAGCGGCCGGCCGGAGCGGGCGGCGCGCTGGACGCGGCGCCGCGACATCAGCGGCGCGGTCAGCATGCCGAGCCGCCGCTGCTGCCGGTGGGTGAGATCGGTCCAGGTGAGGGTGGACTCCAGGGCGAACGACCCGCCGACGTAGGCGGCGTCCCGGAACGTGGACGCGGTGATCTGCAGCGACATCGCCTTCAGTTCGGGCCCGGCCTCGGCCGCGATCGCCCACGCCGCGTAGCCGAGGTAGCTCGGCCCGAACGTGGCGAACGAGCCGTGGAACCAGGGCTGCCGCTTCAGCCACTCGACGGTGGCGAGCCCGTCGGCGCGCTCGCTGCCGAGGGGGTCGAACTCCCCGCCGGACCCGGAGGTCCCGCGCGCGCTCTGCACGACCAGCTGGAACCCGAACGGGACGAAGACCAGGCCGTTGGCGAGGGCGGCCGGTCCCCGCCGCCCGTAGGGGGTCCGCACGAGGATCGTGGGCGGGTTCTTGACCCCGACGGGGACGTACCGGTCGGCGAGGAGCGTGACCCCGTCCGGCATGGCCACCGGCAGGTCGCGGTGGACGATGTAGGGGGCCAGCCCACCCGGCCAGGGCAGTCCGCTTGGCCAGGACAGCCCGCCGGGCCGCGGCAGGCCTCCGGGCCACGGCAGTCCCCGGGGCAGCCTGATCGACGGCACGGGCAGTCGGTCCCAAGGCGCCATCGCTGTCTCCGAACGGCTGTCTCCGAACGCTCTTCGCTACTCCTTAGTAAGGTACCCACCCGGGCCGGGGCCTGCAGCTTCAGGCCCCGGTGAGCAGGTTCCACGGGTCCGGAGCGGCGCTGAGCGCGGCGCCGAGGTCGTCGGCCCAGGCGGTCTCGTTCCCGTACTCCTCGCGCCACGACCACAGCCGCAGCGTGACCAGGCGCAGGGGGTGCTCCTCGGTGGCGCCGAGCGCGCCGTGCACCTGGTGGGCGATCTCCGCCACCCGGCCCGCGGCCCGCGACGCGTTGGCCTTGGCCGCGGCCACCGCGACCGGATCGCCGGGGGCGCCGACGGCCGCGCGCACCGCGACGTCCGCGACGGTCGCCTCCCCGGCCAGCTCCGCCAGCATCTGCCGGACGGCCTGGAACCGCCCGATCGGCCGCCCGAACTGCTCCCGTTCGCCCGCGTACCGGACCGACAGGTCCAGCGCCCGGGCCATCGCGCCCGTCAGCTGGACCGCCCGCGCCAGCGCGCCCCGCCGCCGCAGCTCGGCCGCGTCCACCCCGCACGGCGCCGCGGCCCGCACCGGGGCGGCGGACAGGACGACGTCGTCGCGCGGCTCGCCCGCCACGTTGGCGCCCTCGCTGATCCGCGCGTGCGCGGGGTCGACGGCGGCGACGAGACCGCCCCCCAGCACCACCAGGGACCGCGCCGAGCGCGCCCAGGGGACCCGGAGGAACGTCCCGCTCAGGGTGAGGCCGCCGCGGGCCGCGACGGCCTCGACCTCGCCGGACACGGCGGTGAGCGCGCCGGGGGCCGCCCGCAGCCCGGCGTCGGCGAGGAGCCCCCCGGCCAGCAGGGTCTCGGCCAGCGGCACGCTCGCGGCGCGGTACCCGGCCGCGCGCAGGACGGCGGCGGCGTCGGGGAGGCCCCCGCCGCTGCCGCCCGCCTCCTCCGGCACCCCGACCAGCGTCAGGCCCGCCTCCTCAAGCGCCCGCCAAGGGTCTCCGGCGCCGGCGAGGATCTCGTCCGCGGTCTCTTCCAGAAGCCCCATCAGCGCACTCCCAGGCCCCGGGCGACGATGCCACGCAGGATCTCGTTGGTGCCGCCCCGCAGCGTGAACCCGGGCGCCTGGACGACCGACTCCGCCAGCGCGCGGGCCAGCGGGTCGGGGGAGCCGGGGTCCGGTTCCACGCCCGCGTGCTCGCGCGCCGCCTCGATGACCTCGCGCTCGAACCGCGTCCCGAGGTCCTTGACGAGGGCCGCGGCCAGCTCGGGCGTCTCGCCCCGGGCGAGCGCTCCCGCGACGGCCAGCGACGCCTGCCGCAGGGCCCACAGCCGGGCGGTCAGCCCGCCGAGCGCCCGCCGCGCCCCGGGATCCGCGGCGCGGCCGCTCAGGAGACGGATCAGCAGGAAGGTGCTGAGCAGCCGCTCAGGGCCGCTGCGCTCGTAGGCCAGCTCGGCGGTGACCTGCCGCCAGCCGTCCCCGGGACGGCCGAGGACGAGCCCGTCCGGCACGAACACGCCGTCGAGCGCGACCTCGTTGAAGTGGTGCCCGCCGGACAGCCCCCGGATCGGCCTGATCGCCACGCGGTCGTCGGGCAGGGGCACGATGAACTGGGTGAGGCCCGCGTGCCGGTCCTGCGAGCGGGGCGCGCTCCGGGCCAGCACGAGGATCGCGTGCGCGAGGTGGGCGCCGCTCGTCCACACCTTGGTGCCGTGCAGCCGCCACCCGTCCGCCTCGCGCTCGGCGCGGGTCCGGACCGAGGCCAGGTCGGAGCCGGAGTCGGGCTCGCTCATCCCGATCGCGAAGAAGCACTCGCCGCGCGCGATCGCCGGCAGGAACCGCCTCTTCTGCTCCTCGGTGCCGTGGGCGAGGATGGACGGGCCGGTCTGCCGGTCGGCGATCCAGTGCGCCCCCACCGGGGCCCCGGCGGCCAGCAGCTCCTCGATCACCACGAACCGCTCCAGCGGTGAGCGGCCGTGGCCTCCGTAGCGCTCCGGGAGCGTCATGCCGAGCCAGCCGCGCTCGCCCAGCAGGCGGCTGAAGGCGGGGTCGGCGCCGGTGAGCCAGCTGTCGCAGCGGGCCGTGAAGGGCGTCTCGGCCAGGAACTCCCGCACCCGGGCCCGCAGCCCGGCGGTCCCGGGCGGGAGCGTCCCGGGGGTCAGGCCGGGCAGTGCCGCCACATGCACCTCCTCTGTCCAGGGGGACGTTACAGACGTCCCCCGACGCCTCTGTCAGCGGCCCCTTACAGGCCGCCGTCTGGCGGGGCGGGCGGTTCTCTGGGATCGTCTTTCTGGGATCTTTACCGTTCCGCACGCGCGTGCCGCGCAGGCGTTCCGCGCACGCGCTCCGCACGGGGGAGAAGACATGTGGCCCGGGTCCAACCCGCCGATGGGACCGCCGCCCGTGGGACCGGGGCAGCCCGGGCCGGGGCTGCCCGAACCGGGATGGGCGCCGCGCAGGCAGCGCATCAGCCCGAGCGCCGGCTGGTACGCGCTGCCGGTCGTCCTGGTCCTGGTCGCCGTCATCGGCCTGTTAACGACGCTCGTGGTCCTGTGGGACGAGTCGGAGGCCGCGCAGGGCCCGGCGTCCGTGGGGGACGCGGAGTCCGGGGTGGCCGTCCGGCTGACGGAGGGCTACGACTACTACGTCTACGTCCGCGAGGGCGGCGCGTCCCCGTACGCGTGCCGGATCGAGTCGGGGGAGCAGTCCGGGCCCGTCACGCTCACGAGGAGGAACTCGTGGAGCGCGTCGAACCGCACGTCCTACCGCTACACGGCCACGTTCACCGCGCCGGTGTCGGGTGACGCCCGGCTGACCTGCCGGGGCGCCGACGGGCCGATCCTCGTGACGCCGGACGAGAGCGCCAACGGCTACCTCGGCTTCGCCGTGCTCGGCGCGCTCGGCCTCGGCGGCCTGGCCGCCCTCGCGTTCATCGTCACGATCCTCAGGCGCAGCGGAGCCAAGCGCAGGGCCGCGACGGCGTCGGGCCCCTACTACTGACGGCCCGGGGCCCGCCCCGGTTCGCCCCGGCCCGCGGCTCAGGCCGTGAGCTCGCGCTCCAGCGGCGTGCGGAAGCGGGGGATCGCGCGGACGCCGCCGTACCACTCCGCCACGCGCGCCGCCTCCCGCTCGACGGCGGCCCCGGCGTCGGCGCCGACGTCCTCCAGCAGGCGGACGGCGATCTCGCCGTCCCGGCGCTGCGCCCAGCCGCCGACGATGCGGCCGTCCCACCAGACCGAGGGCCCGATGTTGCCGTTGCGGTCGAACAGCCGCGGACCGTGGCCGCCGAGGAACCAGCCGCGCTCCTGCCAGCCCATGGGGGTCGGGTCGAGCGCGGGCAGCAGCGCCGCCCACGGCTCCGGCGCGGGAGAGGGCTCCAGGTCGTCGGACAGGACGATGCCGCCGCCCCCGCCGAGGTCGACCTCGGTGACGTCCAGGAGCGCCAGGGCCTTCCTGACGTCGCCGGCGGTCCAGCCCGTCCACCACTTCAGGTCCGAGACCGGCGCGGGGCCGAACGCGCGCAGCCAGCGCCGGACCAGGGCGGCGCGGGCCTCCTCGGCCGGGAGCTCCTCGATGCCGCCGGGGAGCCACGTCTCGACGGGCGACCACATGTACTGGCTGCTCGTCCACGACCCGTTCGGCCGCCCCCGCACGATGCGGCCCTCGCAGCCGAGCGTGACCAGGACCCAGGTGGTGATGCTCGTGGGCCGCGAGTAGGACTTGCCGGGCGCCGGGTCGACCTGCGTCCGCAGGAGGGGGACGTCCGCGCCGAGCTGCGCGCCCGTCGCCTCACCCCGCGCCAGCAGCGCCCGGTGGGCGGCCTCCTCCGCCTCGGCGAGCAGGGCGGGGGCGTCGGCGACGTCGCTGCCGCGCTCGATCATCCGCGCGTAGGTCCTGCGCTGCTTGGCCGCGAGGGAGTCGGCCGTGGACGCCTGAAGGACCGGGACCAGCTCCGTCGGCGCGACGAACATCGTCCGGCGCATCGCGAGCATGCGCAGCAGCGTGCGGTCGTCGTAGAGGGCCTTCTCCACCGCCGCGGGCACGGCGTGGACGCTGCGGGCCGCGACCGACAGGAAGACGGTGGCCGGGTCGGTGGCGTGCAGCACCACCATCGACCGGGCGATGTCGAGGACGTCGTCGGTCCTCGCCGGGGGGCAGAGCCGGTGGCGGAGCGCGAGCCGGGCCCGGCGCTCCGCCACGTTCATCGAACGCATGAGCGAATCCTAGCCGGATCAGCCGTTGTTGGAGATCCTCACCACCACCTGGTCCTTGGTGACGGACTGCACCGAGACGTCGAACCCCTCGGCCTGCTGCCCGTCCCCGGCCGGCACCGTCACCGTCTGCCCGCCGATCCTGAGGGTGACCAGCTCGCCCTGGACCTTCACCAGCTCGGCCTTCACACCGAGGATGGACGCGCTCGCCTCGACGCCGCGGTCGAAGGTCACCGTGCACGAGTTGACGTCGCAGGAGGTCTTGCTGTTCTCGCCGCCGCACGCGGCCGCGGCGCCGAGGGGCAGCAGGACGAACGGGAGTACGGCCAGCTTCCGCCGAAGGGGAAAGGAGGTCGAGGTCATGCCGGGGAGTCTAGGCGGGCGCCCCGGCCGCCCGCGCCCTCCGCGAGGCGGATCCGGGCGGCGCGAATGTGGCACCTCGCGGTGATGGCGCTGGATCTCCGGATGACCTCGTGTTTCGCTGGACGGGTGAACTTCACTGGGGGGACGGACCCCGCCGGGTGGCCGGGCGGGGACGAGATGGACGCGCCGATGCTCGGCCCCGTGGTGTGCGCCGCGCTCGGCATCGAGGCGCGCGCGGTCCGGCGCGGCCTGACCCGCACGCCGGTCGTGGTCGTCGGCTACCGGGCGCGCCGCGCCGACCGGCTGCCCGCGGCGTGCGCCGCCCTCGTCGTCGCCGGGTTCGGCGGCGCGCTCGACGAGCGGCTGCGGCCCGGGGACGTCCTCGTCGCGGACGAGATCCGCGGCACCGGCGCGGGCGAGAAGGCGGTGCCGTGCGCGGCGCCGCGCCTGCTCGCCGAGGAGCTGATCCGGGACGGTCTGAGCGCCCAGGTCGGCCCCCTGGTGACCACCGGCCACGTCGTCCGCGGCGCGGAGCGCGCGCTGCTGGCGGCGCAGGGGGCGCGGCTGGCCGACATGGAGTCGGCGGTCGTCGCCGAGCGCGCCGGGACGCTGCCGGTCGCCGCCGTCCGCGTCGTGGTCGACGGCCCGGGGCACCCGCTGCGGCACCCGGGCATCGTCCGGCGCGGGCTGGCGGGACGGCGCGTCCTGGCCCGGATCGGCCCCGCCCTGGAGCGCTGGAGCGTGCTGCTCGTGCGGGGCGAGGAGGGCACGAGCGAGGGAAGCGCGGCCGGGCGGGCCTGACCGCGGCTCAGCCGTGCCCCGAGCCGTGGTCCGGCCCGTGGTTGTCGCCCTGGACGATCTTCCCGCCGAGCTCCCCGCGCAGCGACTCCAGGGTCTGCTGCTGGCTGACCGCGACCCAGCGGGCCCCCACCAGGTACGTCCCGCCCCAGGGCTTGGCCTCGGCCAGCCAGGCGTTCATGCCGGTGTCGGAGGTGAAGCTGAGCAGGACGTAGCGTCCCCGGGAGGTCTTGCAGTTCCCCTGCTCCAGATCCTTGACCTTGCGCTTGCCGGTCAGGGAGCAGTCCGTCTGCTGCGCCAGCTCGGCCAGGCTCGCCGGCTTGGCCTCCTTGCCGCCGCCCGACGCGTCGGACTTCGCCGAGCAGCCGGCCGCCAGCGGCAGCGCCAGCGCGGCGGCGCACAGCGGCAGCGCCTTCACGAGGCCGGGCCTGCTCGGGCGGAGCCTCGTCAGGCCGAGCTTCATCAGGCCGAGGGGGTGTCGGGAACCCATCGCTCTTCCTCTCCAGGGTGAGACGCGCGATTCGCCGGGGTTGAAACACGCGATTCGAGGGAGCAATACGCGCCCCGCCCCGGGAAGGTTCATCCGGGCTCAGGCCGCCATGCGGTCCAGGCCGCCACCAGGCGGGGTCAGGTCATCAGGCGGGCGCCGGCGGCGGCGCGGACGCCGGGGTCCTCGGCCTCGTCGTGCTGGAGCCGCCGCAGCCGCAGCGACGTCTCGCGGGTCAGCGGCGCGGTCCGGGCGGCCTCGGCCCGGACGCCCTCCTCGCAGTCCCACAGCCCCTCGGCGGTGTAGGACTCGGCGGTGTGCGGGGCGGTTCTCGTCAACGCGGTCAGGATGCGGGGTCTCAGATAGGCGTAGGTGGACTCGGTCCAAGCGGTCTTCAACAGCGGGACGGCCTCGCCCGCGCGCAGCCGCCCCAGCCCCTCGATCGGGCTCGCGGCGTCCGCCCAGTCGCGCCGGGCGACGGCGCCGTTCAGCTCGTCCATCAGCAGCGGGATGTCCTGGCGGGTCCCGTAGCGGGCGAGGATGCGCAGCCCCATGTCGGCGCACCCGCCCCGCTCCGCGGCCCACATCCGCGCCCGCGGCAGCGTCTCCGGCCCGTACTCCCGCAGCGCCCGGCACACCGCCCCGCCGAACCTGCTCGGCCGCTGGGGCAGCAGTTCCTCCGCGAGGTCCAGCAGCGCGAGCGTCCGGCGGCGCCCCAGCTCGAATATCGCCGCTATGGCGCCCTCGCCGCGGCGCCGCGCGAGGTCCAGCAGCTCGGCCTCGCTCTGCTCCTCCCGGCCGGAGGCGGGGACCATCGCGCGGCGAGCCGCCCGGCCCGCCTCCCGCTGCCGCGCCAGCGCCTCGGCCACCCGCGGCTGCCGCGCCGCCCACGCCTCGATCACCGGGTTGTACCGGCCCGGGACCAGCAGCGCCAGGTCGGCGTCGTCGCACCGCGCCGCGACCAGGGAGTCCAGGCCCGCCGCGAGCGAGGGGTCCCCGAGGTCGATGAGCTCGGCGACCGCGTCGAACCACTGCGCGCCCTCCTCGGCGTACCGGCGCAGCGGCGCGGCGGCCTCCCGCCGGCTCAGCCGCACCAGGTCGGCCAGCACGCCCAGCGCCAGGTCGACCCGCCACTCGTCGGGGTCGGTGTGGTCGGACGGATCGAACAGGTGCTCCGCGACCGGCCCGGCGGGCAGCTCGAGATCCACCATCAACCGGGCGTAGTAGAGCCGCCGCGACTCGCACTGCCGATCCCAGCGTGGATCACGCCGGACGCAGGCGTACACGTACTCGCCCGCGCCGCGCGTGTCCGCCGCGCGGCGCGCGGCCCTTCCGAGTCCCCGCTGCAGCTGACCGTGCAGCGTGCCCGCCGATTCCAACACGACCTCGTTGCTCACCCCAGCAGAATGCGCACCCAACCAGATATCGGGCAAGTGCTTTAGCCCGCGTTTACCCAGGAAGCAGCCCTGTGGAACCTGTCACAGGCTCCGCTGGGCGATCCAGGAGGCGTGCAGATCGGCGTAGACGCCGGGCTCGGCGACGAGTTCGGTGTGCGGTCCGCGCTGGACGATCCGCCCCGCCTCGAAGACGATCACCTCGTCCGCCGCCTCGGCCGTGGACAGCCGGTGCGCGATCGAGATCGCCGTCCGGCCCCGCGTCACCCCGTCCAGCGCCCGCTGGAGCCGGACCTCGGTCGCCGGGTCCACCGCGGAGGTCGCCTCGTCCAGGACGAGCAGGTCCGGGTCGGCGATGTAGGCGCGGGCCAGCGCGACGAGCTGGCGCTCGCCCGCCGACAGCGACTCCCCGCGCTGGCCGACGGGCGTGGCGAGGCCCTGCGGCAGGCCGTCCAGCCAGTCGGCGAGGCCCAGCTCGGTCAGCGCGAGGACGAGGTCGCCGTCGGACGCGTCAGGCCGCCCGTAACGGATGTTGTCGGCGAGCGAGGCGTCGAACAGGAACCCGTCCTGCGGCACCATGACGATCCGCTCGCGCAGCGACGAGAACCGGACGCGGTCGAGCGGCACGCCGTCCACGAGGACCCGGCCGGACACCGGGTCCATCAGCCGGGTGAGGAGCTTGGCGAACGTCGTCTTGCCCGACCCGGTCTGCCCGACGATCGCGACGCGGCTGCGCGGCGCGATGCCGACGCTCACGTCGTGCAGGACGGGCGGCCCGCCCGGGTAGGCGAAGCCCACCGACTCGAACCTCACCTCGATGGGGCCGCGCGGCAGCGCCTCGCCCTTCTCGCCCGGGTCGGCGACGTCCGGGACGGTGTCCAGCACGCCGAGCACACGCCGCCAGCCCGCGATCGCGTTCTGCGCCTCGTTCAGGACCTCGGTGGCGGTCTGCATCGGGCTGACGAACAGCGTGACCAGGAACAGGAACGCGACCAGCCGCCCGGCCGACAGCTCCCCGGCGACGCCGAGCAGCGTCCCGGCGATCACGACGGCGGCGGTGGCGAGCGCCGCCACCAGCTCGCTGACCGGGAACGTGAGCGCGACCATCGCCTGCGCCCGGGTCTGCGCCGACCGGTAGGACTCCACGGTCTCGTCCACCCGCCGGCCGGTGCGCTCCTCCGAGGCGTAGGCGCGGATCACCGGGGCGCCCACGACCGACTCGCTGACCGCCGCCAGCAGGTCGCCCATCCGCTCCCGGACCCCCATGTACGCCTTCGACAGGATCCGCTGGAAGCGGCGCAGCGCGAACGCCAGCGGCACGAACGCCGCCCACACCAGCAGCGCCAGCGGCCACGAGTAGACGACCATCAGCACGCTCGCCACGACCAGCTGCCCGATCGAGACGATGAACATCAGCCCGCCCGACTGCATGAACTGGCTGATCTGGTCGACGTCGCCGGTCACCCGCGACACCAGCGCGCCCCGCCGCTCCCCGCTCTGGGTGAGCATCGACAGGTCGTGGACGTGCCGGAACGCCCGCACCCGCAGCGACGCCAGGCCGCCCTCGGACGTCCTGTACAGGCGCACGTTCATCAGGTACGCGCACACGGCCGTCACCAGGACGGCCGCCGCGCACAGCAGCACCGCCGTCCGGATGAAGGCCAGGTCGGGGCCGTCCGGGCGGCCGAGGCCCTTGTCGATCGTCTGCTGGACGGCGACGGGCACCACCACCCGCCCGGCCGTCGACACCAGTGCGAGCGCCAGCGTCCCGGCCAGGCCGGCCCGGAACTCCGGGCTCAGCCGCAGCCCGCGCCGCAGCGTGCTGAGCGCGCCCTCCGCGGCGGTGTCGCTCAGTCCCGGCGCGCTCGGCTTCGAGGCCGCCGTGTCGGTCACCGTCGTCATGCCAGGGCCTCCTCGCCGCCCTCGACCGCTTCCTGCTCGGCCTCCGCCCGCTCGTAGGCGTTGACGAGGTTGCGGTAGCCCTCCGAGCTCTCCAGCAGTTCCGCGTGGGAGCCGCGCGCGACGACGCGGCCGTGCTCCATGTAGACGACCTCGTCGGCCAGCGCGATCGTGGCCTTGCGGTAGGCGACGACCACGACGGTCGCGCCGCCGGCCTCCTCCGACTGCGCCTCCCGCAGGCTGTGCAGGATGCGCGCCTCGACCTGCGGGTCGACGCTGGACGTCGCGTCGTCCAGGACGAGCAGCCGGGGCCGGCGCACCAGCGCCCGCGCCAGCGCCAGCCGCTGGCGCTGGCCGCCCGACAGCGTCGCCCCCCGCTCGCCGACCCTCGTGTCGAGCCCGTCCGCGAGCGCCGCGACGAACCCCTCGGCCTGGGCGAGGCGCAGCGCCTCCCAGACCCGCTCGTCCGGGACGTCGAGGCCGAGCGTCACGTTGCCGCGCACGGTGTCGTCGAACAGGAACGTCTGCTGCGGGACGAGCGCCGCCGTCGCCGCGACCCCGCCGCGCCTCACGTCCCTCAGGTCGACGCCGTCCAGCAGGACCGAACCGTCCGCGGGGTCGACCAGCCGGACCAGCAGCGAGGTGAGCGTCGACTTGCCCGACCCCGTCGGCCCGACGACCGCGATCGTCCGGCCGGGCGCGGCGGCGAACGAGACGTCGTGCAGGACGCGGCGCCGCGCGCCCTCTCCGCCCGCCCCTTCTCCGCCTGATGTCTCGTAGGCGAACCTCACCTCCCGGACCTGGAGCTCGGTCGCCGCGCCCCCGGAACGGTCCAGCGAGGCGTCGCCGAACGGCAGGGACCCGGTCGCGTCCAGCACGCCGCGGACACGCCTCCATCCGACGACGCTGCGCGGCACCTCGCCGAGCACCCACCCCAGCGCCCGGATCGGCCACGACAGCAGCGTGAACAGGTAGGCCACGTTCACCAGGTCGCCCGGCGACATCGCGCCCGAGTCCAGCCGCACCGACCCGATCAGCAGGACGGCCAGCACCCCGAGGTTCGGCAGCGCCTCCAGCACCGGGTCGAACAGTCCGCGGATGCGGCCGACCGCGATGTTGGCGTCCCGCAGCTCCCGCGCGCGCTCGGCGAACCGCTCGGTCTCCGCCGACTCCCGGCCGAGGGTCTTGACCACCAGGCCGCCCTCGAAGCTCTCGTGCGCGACCTCGCTGACCTCCGCGCGCAGCTGCTGCGCGCGGGTCGCCACCGGGGACAGCCGCCGCTGGTACACCACGTTGATGAGGGCGACCGCCGGGAACACCAGGAACCCGACCCCCGCCACGACCACGTCGGTGAACAGGATCGACACCGCGGCGATCAGCAGCATGAACACCACGCCGACGGCCATCGGCAGCGGCGCGATCGGCGCCCACACCGCCTCGACGTCGGCGTTGGCGTTCGACAGCAGCTGCCCGGTCGGGTGCCGGTGGTGCCACGCCAGCGGAAGCCGCAGGTACTGCCGGGTCACCGAGCGCCGGTAGGACGCCTGCAGGCGGTACTGCATGAGCCCCGCGTAGAACCGGCGCCCCGCGACGCCGAGGGCCTTGAGCAGCGCCACGGCCAGGATGAGGGCGGCGGCCCCGGCCAGCGCCCCGGCGGTCGTGCGCCCGGACTCGAACGCGGGCAGCACCACGTGGCCGGTCGCCCAGCCGAGGACCTGCGCGGTGCCCACGGTCATCGCCGCGTACAGCGCGCTCGCGAGCACCGACAGCGCGAACACCCGCGGCTCGGCCCTCACCGCCACCCACAGGACGCCCATGCCCTCCCTGAGGACATGGGGGCTGACGCGTCTGGACGCAGGTGGCACGGCGACTCCTCGATCACGGCGGCGCCCGGGAACTGGCCCCCGTGGGACCGCGGCGGGGGGTTTGCGGGGCTGGATAGTGCCTACCATCCGGCCGGGGCGCTTATTCCCGGCCGCCCCGCCACGGCCTACGATCGGTCGATGAGCACGCCCGAGGACCGCTCCGCGCCGTCCGCCCGGAAGCAGGACGTTCCCGCCCCTCAGCAGGACGCCTCCGGCCCGGCGGACCCCGGCCCGGTCCGCCGCGAACGGCTGCTGCTGGCCGCCGCGCTGGCCGAGGCGGGGCCGGACGCGGCCACCGAGTGCGCGGGCTGGACCGCCCGCGACCTGGCCGCCCATCTGGTCGTCCGCGAGGGGCGCCCCGACGCGGCGCCCGGGATCCTGCTGCCCCCGCTGTCGTTCTACACCGAGCGGGTGCGGCGGCGGACGGCCCGCGCCGTCCCGTTCGAGCGGCTGGTGGAACGGTTCGCGCAGGGACCGCCGAAGTTCTCGCCCTACGCCCTTCCCGGAGTCGACAAAAACGCCAACGCCGTCGAGTTCTTTGTTCACCATGAGGACGTCCGGCGCGCCCGTCCCGACTGGGAGCCCAGGGACATCTCGCCGGAACTCGAAGAACTTCTCTGGCGCAGGATAAGAATTGCCCGCTTTGTCCTACGAAAAGTTCAGGTCGAGGTAACGTTCGTCCAGCCTGACGGGCGGGCCGCCCGGGTGTCGGGCGGCGGCCGCGGCGCCGTGCGCGTGCACGGCCCGGTAGGCGAGCTGGTCCTGTGGGCACTGGGCCGCAGGGACGTCGCGAGGGTCCGCCTCACCGGCGCCACGGACGCTGTCAAGACCCTGACCGAGACGGGTTGGAGTCTTTAACGGGCAGGTAACGGCACGGTTCGCCGAGAGGAGAAACGCAAGTGATGCCGCTCCTCCGCTTTACGTGGAACCGGTGATACGGTGGGGCGGTCGGTTGCAGTCGTGGTTCTCGATCGTTCAGGCGCCCGCGAACTGATGGCAGCGGGCGTTTTGGCTTTTCCGGGACCGTACCGGGGGCGAGAGCGTTCCGCAGCGACCGCACGGGCCCGCGAGGTGTGGGCCCAGGTTTTGCCGCAAGGAGAAAGACATGCCCCAGCAGGGCACCGTGAAGTGGTTCAACGCCGAGAAGGGCTTCGGCTTCATCGCCGTGGACGGCGGCGGGCCGGACGTCTTCGTGCACTACTCGGCCATCCAGAGCTCCGGGTACCGCACCCTGGACGAGAACCAGCGCGTCCAGTTCGAGGTCACGCAGGGTAACCGTGGCCCGCAGGCCGACCAGGTCGTCCCCCTGTAACGCCCGCCAGCCGTACGTGGCAGAGCCCGCCCCCCACCGCCAGGGGGAGGCGGGCTCTGTTTAATTGCGTTTTTCTCCTCCTTCGGGCCTGGCGGCCCTCCATCGTCGATAAACGCTGGCGATCGCTGGCATCGCTTCGTCTCGCCTTGCGGCTCGCTTCGCGATCAGGTTCTTGCTTCGCTCGAACCTGCCTTTGGACGCGATCGCCGATCTTCCTGTTGTTGCGGGGTTGCGGCACCGGCTGAGGTAGGTGCGCCCCTCCCGGGCGGGGCGGCCTTCGGGCCTGGCGGCCCTGGGCCTCGCGTCTGCTGCGGGGCTTGCCTTTGGGCCTGGCGGCCCTTGGCTTCGCGGTTTGTGCATGGGGGTCCCTGGGGCTTGTTGGGTGCGGGGCTTGCCTTCGGGCCTGGCGGCCCTTGGCTTTGCGGTTGGTGCATGGGTGTCTTTGGCTCTGGGCCGGGCGTCTGTGGTGGGGGGCTTGCCTTTGGGCCCGGGGGCCCTTGGCTTTGTGGTTCGTGCATGGGGGCTTCGGGCCTGGCGGTCTTGGGCTCGGCAGGGGTGCTGGGTGCGGGCTTTGGGGCGGTGGTCCTTGGCTTCGCGGGTAGTGGGTGGCGGAGCTTGGGCTCACGGTCTGGGTTGTGCGGTCTCGGGGGTCGTGTTCGGTGCGGGGTTGTCTTTGGGCTGGTGGCCCTTGGGGGCGCGGTCGGTGCGGGGCGGGGGGCTGCAATAAACTCGGGCCATGTCCGTGGGAACGTCCGATGGTGGGGAACGGGGCTCGTTGTGACGCCTGGGCGTGAGCGTGGGCTGGCGGCGGTGTTGTGCGCTGCGGGGGCCGGGCTTGTTCTGCTTGCCGCTGGGCGGGGCTGGGCCACGGTCAAGGCGCAAGGGTCCATCACGCCGTTCACGTTGCACCTGACCGGGGGCGACCTTGGGGGTGCGCCTGGGGCCCTTGGGTGGGCCGGGCTTGCCGGGCTTGCGGCGCTGCTGGCCACGCGGGGGCGCGTTCGGGCTGGTGTGGGGGTGCTCATCGCCCTTTTCGGGGTTGGTGTCGCCTACGCGTCCACGGTGGCCGTGCAGCGGTCCAGTGTGCTGGCGGCCGCTGGTGAGAAGAGCGCTCTGCTGCGGCTCGGTGCGGATCCCTTGGTGGACGTCAATCTTTGGTGGCTGGTGTCGGTCGCCGGCGGGGTCGTGCTCGTGGTCTCCGGAATGGTCATCGCCGTGCGTTCCGCGCGCTGGCCCGGCATGTCCGGCCGCTATGAGCGCGCGGCGCCGCGCCGGGTGGCGGAGGACGACCCGTCCGCCATGTGGAAGTCGCTCGACCGCGGCGAGGACCCGACCGCGCACGAGCGGTCGTGAGCACCGACGGTGGCGGGGTCGTGCTCGTGGTCGAGCACGACCCCGCCGTCGCCGAGTTGGAGCGCCGCTACCTCGTCCGAGAGGGCTTCGACGTCGAGATCGAGGCCGACCCCGCGCGGGCGCCCGCGGCCGTCCTGCGCTGCCGGCCCGACGTCGTCGTCCTGGATCTGTCCACGTGCGCTGTTCCCGCCGAGCTGTACAGGCGGGTCGTCGAGGCCGCCCGGGGCGCTCCTGTCGTCGCACTCAGCGGCCCTCTTGACGCTGCTGGTGCGCATGCCTTCGGCGAGTACCGCGTCGAGCGGCCCTTCGGGCCTCGTGTCCTTGTCGCGGCGGTCGCCGAGGCGCTGCGCGCCGGTGGTCCCGCCGAAGCGCCCGGGCCTCTGCGCGCCGGGCGGATCGCGCTCGACCAGAGCGACCGCGCCGCCCTCGTCGGGGAGCGCCGCGTCGCGCTCACCGTCACCGAGTTCGACCTCCTCGAGTTCCTGATGGCCAACCCCGGCCGCGTCTTCACCCGCGACCAGCTCCTCGACGCCGCGTGGGGGCCGGGAGCCGGCGCCGGGAGCCGCACCGTCGACGTCCACGTCGCGCAGCTGCGGGCCAAACTCGGGGACGGCAGCCCCATCAGGACGGTGCGCGGCGTCGGCTACGTGCTGGATGCTTAAGGTGGACGTCGTGACTCACGTATCCGTGCCCGGGAAGATGGGTTTGCGGGCGCTGGCGCCGCACGCGGCGGTGCTCGGTGGGGTCGTGGCCGGGGTCCTGGTCGTGACGTTCGGGGCGGATCCCAATGAGCCCGGGCATTACCCCGGGTGTCCCTTCCTCGGGCTGACCGGGTTCTACTGCCCGGGGTGCGGGATGACGCGGCTCGTCTACGCGCTGGCGCACGGGCGGGTCGGCGTCGCCTTCGGGCTCAACCCGCTGCTCTTCGTCATGCTCCCGGTGTTCGGGTACCTGTACGTGCGGTGGGCGGTCAGGAGCGCGCAAGGGCTGCCGATGCGGTCCGCCCTGTTGCAGCCGGCCGTCGCGTATTCGTTCGCCGGCCTTCTCATCGTCTACTGGATCGTGCGCAACCTGCCGTTCGCGCACGTGCTCGCCCCCTGACGCGCGCGGCCCGGCCAGGGGGAGCCCGGACGGCCCTCCCGGGTGCGGGGGGCGTCGGAGGGGGCGGCTACGATCGGTGCACGGAACGACCTGAAATAGGGGGCCTGCGACCTTGAGCGTTTTGGACGAGATCATCGACGGCGTCCGGGCCGATCTCGCCGACAGGCAGCGCGAGGTCCCGCTCGACGCCCTCAAGGAGCGGGCCGCGAAGGCCCCGGCCCCCAGGGACGCGCTCGGCGCGCTGCGCGGGCAGGGCGTCTCGGTCATCGCCGAGGTCAAGCGCAGCAGCCCGTCCAAGGGCGCGCTCGCCGCCATCGCCGACCCCGCCGCGCTCGCCCGCGACTACGAGGCCGGCGGCGCCAAGGTGATCAGCGTGCTGACCGAGCGGCGCCGGTTCGGCGGCAGCCTCGCCGACCTCGCCGAGGTCCGCGCCAACGTCGACGTCGCCCTCCTGCGCAAGGACTTCATCGTCACCTCCTACCAGTTGTGGGAGGCGCGGGCCGCGGGCGCCGACATGGCGCTGCTGATCGTCGCCGCCCTGGACCAGGACGCCCTCGTCTCGCTGGTCGAGCGCGCCGAGTCGATCGGGCTGGTCCCGCTCGTCGAGGTCCACACCGAGGAGGAGGCCGCCCGCGCGGTGGACGCGGGCGCCAAGGTCATCGGCGTGAACGCCCGCGACCTGCGCACCCTGCAGGTCGACCGCGGCGTGTTCGCCCGGGTGGCGCCGCTCATCCCCAAGGACGTCGTGAAGGTCGCCGAGTCCGGGGTGCGGGGCCCGCACGACCTGCTGGCCTACGCCTCCAGCGGCGCCGACGCGGTGCTGGTGGGGGAGAGCCTCGTGATCGGCAAGGACCCGCGCGCCGCCGTCGCCGACCTCGTCGCCGCGGGGGCACACCCGGCGCTGCGCCAGAGCGGCTGAAGATAGGCTACGGACATGCAGGTCGAACCGCTCCGGGAGCGATGGCGGGGCTGATCCAGGACCCCAGAGATCCGATCACCCGCCTCTCCCACGACAGGACGCGTTTTCTCATGACCATGGACACCGCCTCGCGCGGTGCTGGAGCCCTGCCCGACGCCACGGGCCACTTCGGCCGCTTCGGCGGGCGGTTCGCGCCGGAGGCCCTGATGGCGGCCCTGGACGAGCTCGCCCGCGAGTTCGAGACCGCCAAGAACGACCCCGCCTTCAACGCCGAGCTGGAGGACCTGCTCGCCAACTACGCGGGCCGCCCCAGCCTGCTGACGGAGGCCGCGCGCTTCTCCGAGCACGCGGGCGCCCGGGTGCTGCTCAAGCGCGAGGACCTCAACCACACCGGCTCACACAAGATCAACAACGTGCTCGGCCAGGCGCTGCTCACCAAGCGGATGGGCAAGGGCCGCGTGATCGCCGAGACCGGCGCCGGCCAGCACGGCGTCGCCACCGCCACGGCCGCGGCGCTGCTCGGCCTGAGCTGCACCGTCTACATGGGCGAGGTCGACACCGAGCGGCAGGCCCTCAACGTCGCCCGGATGCGGATGCTCGGCGCCGAGGTGGTCCCCGTGCGGACCGGCAGCCGCACCCTCAAGGACGCCTGCAACGAGGCGTTCCGCGACTGGGTCGCCACCGTCGACGACACCCACTACTGCATCGGCTCGGTGATGGGCCCGCACCCGTTCCCGCTGATGGTCCGCGACTTCCAGCGCGTCATCGGCGTCGAGGCCCGGCGGCAGTGCGTGGAGATGACCGGCGCCCTGCCGGACGCGGTCGTCGCCTGCGTCGGCGGCGGCTCCAACGCGATCGGCACCTTCCACGCCTTCGTCGGCGACGAGTCCGTCCGGCTGTACGGCTTCGAGGCGGGCGGCGACGGCGTCGCCAGCGGCAAGCACGCCGCGACCCTCGTCGGCGGCTCCCTCGGCGTCATCCACGGCATGCGGACCTACCTGCTGCAGGACGACGACGGCCAGACCCTGGAGACCCACTCGATCTCCGCCGGGCTCGACTACCCCGGCGTCGGCCCCGAGCACTCCTGGCTGCACGACACCGGCCGCGCCGAGTACCGCGAGATCACCGACGCCGAGGCGATGGACGCGTTCGCGCTGCTGTGCCGCACCGAGGGCATCATCCCGGCGATCGAGTCCGCGCACGCGCTCGCCGGCGCGCTCAAGGTCGGCAAGGAACTGGGCCCCGACGCCACGATCGTCGTCTGCCTGTCCGGACGGGGCGACAAGGACATGCACACGGCCGCCGCCTTCTTCGGCCTGATGCCCGAAGGAGAGAACGCGTGACCGTCCAGACCGCCTACGACAAGGCCAAGGCCGACGGGCGCGCCGCCCTCGTCGGCTACCTGCCCGCGGGCTTCCCCACCTACGAGGGCGCCGTCGAGGCGGCCCGGACCATGGTGGACGCGGGCTGCGACGTCATCGAGATCGGCCTGCCCTACACCGACCCGATGATGGACGGCCCCACCATCCAGGACGCCGTCCACCGGGCGCTCGTGGGCGGGGTCCGCCTCGCCGACGTCTTCCGCACGGTCGAGGCCGTCGCCGCCACCGGCGTCCCCACCCTCGTCATGACGTACTGGAACCCCGTCGACCGCTACGGCGTCGACCGGTTCGCCCGCGACCTCGCGTCCGCGGGCGGAGCCGGCCTGATCACCCCCGACCTCACGCCCGAGGAGGGCGGGGAGTGGCTGGAGGCCTCGGACGCCCACGGCCTCGACCGGGTGTTCCTCGTCGCGCTCAGCTCCACCGACGAGCGCATCGAGACGATCACCGGGGCGTGCCGCGGCTTCGTCTACGCGGCCTCGCTGATGGGCGTCACCGGCGCCCGCTCCGCCCTCGACACCGGCGCCCCGCGCCTGGTGGAGCGGACCCGCGCCGTCCTGGACAAGGCCGGCCGGGCCCTGCCGGTCGGCCTCGGCCTCGGCGTCGGCACCGGCGCCCAGGCCGCCGAGGTCGCCGGGTTCGCCGACGGCGTGATCGTCGGGTCGGCGTTCATCCGCCGCCTGCTGGACGCGCCCGACCTCGCCTCCGGCCTCGCCGGCGTCCGGGCGCTCACCGAGGAGCTCGCCGCGGGCGTCCGGCACCACCGCTGATCATTGCGGACGGCCCCCGGCGTCCGCGCGGGACCGGCGAAAACCCGGCCCCGCGCGGACGCCGCCGCACGTCGCGGGAACTCGGGGCGGTCCCGCCGTAGTTGAAGGCTTGTGGCGCAGCCGCTCTCCAATAGGGTGTGACCGCCGGCACAGGCGGTCGCGGGAGGATGACGATGACGCAAGAGATGACGGCGAAGAGCCGGGCGGGGGCCGCGGGGCAGCCGCTGCCCCCCGTGTGGCTCCAGGCCGCGGCGTGGGTGCTGACCCTCGCCGGCCTCGGCATCTCCGTCTACCTGACGATCTCGCACTACGACGAGGGCGCCCTCGTGTGCTCCGCGTCCCGGACGGTGGACTGCCACGCCGTCACCACGAGCGAGTACTCCACCCTGGCGGGCGTCCCGATGCCGCTGTTCGGCCTCGCGTTCTTCATCGCGTTCGCCGCGCTGCTGACGCCGTGGGCGCTGCGGTCGACCTGGCCGCCGCTGCGCTGGGGACGGGTCGCGTCCGTGTCGGTGGGCGTGCTGTTCGTGGTCTACCTGGTGACCGTCGAGCTGGCGATCCTGCACAAGATCTGCCTGTGGTGCACCGGTGTCCACGTCATCACCGTCCTGCTGTTCCTCCTCGTCCTGGCCGACGAATTCCGGCGGGTCGGCCAGGTCGACTAGTCTCGCCGTCGTAGCGCGCCGCACGGTGCCGGCGCGGTTCCGCACGCATAGGAGAACCAATGAGCAAGGCCGCACGAGAGCGGTCCGCGAGGGAGCGCCTGGCCGCAGAGCGCAAGCGGCAGGCGGCGCGGGAGAAGCAGCGGCGGCTGCTCGCCATCGTCCTCGGGTCGGTGGTGGCCGTGGCGGTGATCGTGGTCGGAGCCGTCCTCATCATCGACCAGAAGAACAAGAACGGCCGGGCCGAGGTCCACAAGGGCGCGCTCGCCCCCGTCAGCCGCCAGGCCGACGGGTCCATCCTGATGGCGCAGTCCGGGGTCAGCAAGCCGCAGCTGGAGGTCTTCGAGGACTTCCAGTGCCCGATCTGCAAGCAGTTCGAGCAGTCCACCGGCAAGACCATCCAGGACCTCGCCCAGCAGGGCAAGGTCAAGGTCGTCTACCGGCCCTTCCACCTGTTCGGCCAGCAGAAGGACCCCGTCCGCATCAACTCGCTGCGCGCGGCCGAGGCCGCGCTGTGCGTCCCCGCCGGCCAGTGGGTCTCCTACCACGACGCGCTCTTCAAGTTCCAGCCCAACGAGGGAGAGAAGGGCTTCTCGCCCGACGACCTCGTCAAGTGGGGCAAGGACGTCGGCGTCACCGACGCGAACTTCGAGAAGTGCGTGCGGGACGAGCAGAAGAAGTCCACGGTCGACGCGATGACCAAGTACGCCCTGCAGGACCGCGGCGTCCAGGGCACGCCGACCGTCTTCCTGGACGGCAAGCAGCTCGACGCGTCGCAGTTCATGAACCCCGCCGCCCTGCGGGCCACGATCGACTCCGCGGCCGCCGGCAACAAGTGACCGGCCGCGTCCGGGACGCCTGAGACACCCGAGCGCGACGCCGCGCCGCCCCTTCCGGGACGGCGCGGCGTCGCGCTTTCTCACCGCCCGGCGGCTCCCCGCCCGCTACTCTCGTAGACGCTGACCAACACGCAGCGTGGCGATCGGGGGATCGATGAGCGAGCAGGGCAGGGAACCGTCCGCGCGCGAGCGGCTGGCGGACGAACGGAGCCGGGCCGCGGCCCGGCAGCGGCGCCAGAGGCTGATGCTCGTCGTCCTCGGCGCTCTCGCCGTGGCGGCGGTCGCGGTCGTGGTGGCCGTCGTCGCGCTCACCCGCGACGGCAAGAAGCCCCTGGAGAACTCCTACAAGGGCGCGCTGGCGCCCGCCACCCGACAGCGCGACGGCTCCGTGGCGATGGCGCAGCCGGGCGTCGCCTCGCCGGTCCTCGACGTCTGGGAGGACTTCCAGTGCCCCGCCTGCAAGGCCATGGAGGAGCGGATCGGCGCGACCATGAAGCAGCTCGCCGCGCAGGGCAGGCTCAAGGTCGTCTACAGGCCGTTCCAGCTCTTCCAGCAGGACCCGCTCATGGCCAACTCCCGGCGGGCGGCGAACGCCGCCGCCTGCATGCCCGCCGACCACTGGGTCAGGTACCACGACAAGCTCTACGCCGAGCAGCCGCCCGAGGGCAGGACGGGCTTCGCCGACCAGGACCTGATCGGCTGGGCCGAGCAGCTCGGCGTCACCGCCCCCTCCTTCGCCGGCTGCGTCCGCGGGAACCAGAAGATCAAGACGGTGGACCAGGCGAGCGCCCAGGCGGGCAGGGCGGGCATCGACGCGACCCCGTACCTCGCGCTGAACGGCAAGAAGGTCGCGGGTGACGTGTTGGCCTCGCCGGACGACCTCAGGAAGGCCGTCGCCGACGCCGGTGGCGGGTCGCCCGCGCCGGGGAGCACGCAGTCCAGTGCCACGGCCGGCGGCGAGGCGGCGGGCACGGCTTAGATGACGATCTCGTCGCGGTCCTAGAGAGGGCGCGCGCCGCGCCCCGGAGGCGGTAACGTCAACGGTCATGCACCCGGTCGCCTACATACCGAGTCCCTCGCAGGGCGTCTGGCACCTCGGCCCCGTGCCGCTGCGCGCCTACGCCATCATGATCATCCTCGGCATCGTCGTCGCGGTCTGGCTGGGCGAGCGCCGCTGGGCCGCCAAGGGCGGCACGCCCGGCGTGATCATCGACGTGGCCGTATGGGCGGTGCCGTTCGGCCTCGTCGGCGGACGCCTGTACCACGTGATCACCGACTACCAGCGCTACTTCGGGGAGAACGGCGAGCCGCTTCGGGCGCTGGAGATCTGGAAGGGCGGCCTCGGCATCTGGGGCGCCGTCGCGCTCGGCGCGCTCGGCGCGGTCATCGGCTGCCGCCGGCGCGGGATCTCGGTACTGGCGCTCGGCGACGCGGTGGCGCCCGGCATCGCGCTCGCGCAGGCGATCGGACGCTGGGGCAACTACTGGAACCAGGAGCTCTACGGCCGCCCGCTGGACACCTTCTGGGCCCTGAAGATCGACGAGAACCACCGTCCGATGCTGGACGGCGGACCGGGCCTCGACCCGAAGTACGCCGACGTCGCGACCTACCACCCGACGTTCCTGTACGAGTCGCTGTGGTGCGTCGGCGTCGCGGTCCTGGTGATCTGGGCCGACCGCCGCTACAAGCTCACGCACGGCCGCGCGTTCGCCCTCTACGTCGCCGCCTACACCGTCGGGCGCGGCTGGATCGAGGCGCTGCGCATCGACGACGCCCACCACATCCTCGGGCTGCGGCTGAACGACTGGACGTCCATCGTCATCTTCCTCGGCGCGGTCGCCTACCTGTACCTGGCCCGCGGCCGCACCGGCCCCGAGAACGTCGGCGCCCCGGCCACCGCCGCCGCGGCGCCCGCCGCGCCCGCCGCGGAGACCTCTGAGGCGCGGGGCGGCGCGGAGGACGACGCGCAGAAGGACGCGCAGAAGAACGTCCGGGTCATCGAGAAGCCGGCGGTCGAGGACGCGATCGCCGAGAACGCGAAGGCCACCGACGAGGTACCGGCCGTGGAGCCCTCGGCGCAGGCCGAGCCCGCGCAGGCCGAGCCCGCGCAGGCCGAGCCCGCGCAGGCCGAGCCCGTGCTGGACGAGCCCGCGCAGGCCGAACCCGTGCTGGACGGAGCCGCTCAGGACGAGGCGGTCCAGGACGAGCCCGCGCTGGGCGAGGACGCTCAGGACGGGACCGCGGAGGCCCCGGAGCCGGGGGTCGGGGAGCCCGCGGCGGACGGTGCGGAGGCGGAGATCGTCGAGACGCCCGAGCCGGAGGCCGGGGCCGCGCAGGAGGATCCCGCGCCCGAGACGAAGGGCGCCGGCGCGGTGGAGCCGGAGGCGGAGAGCGCGCCGGAGAGCGGCCCCGAGGCCGTGGACGGCGGCGACGCCCCCGCCGCCGAGGCCGCGGAGGCGGCCGAGGACAATGATGCCGACGGTGCCGCCGGCCACGATCGCGTGGAGAAGGGGGAGCCCGTCAAGGACGGGAAGTAGGCAGGGCGACGGTGTCCGACGCAGGCGAGAAGGCCGGGAAGCACGGCGTGCGGCCGGAGCAGCACCACCAGCACCGGGACGTCACCGGCGGCTGGCTGCGGCCCGCGGTGTTCGGCGCGATGGACGGGCTGGTCTCCAACTTCGCCCTGATCGCCGGGGTCGCGGGCGGCCAGGCCACCCAGAAGGTCGTGCTGCTGGCGGGCCTCGCGGGCCTGGCCGCGGGCGCGTTCTCGATGGCGGCGGGGGAGTACATCTCGGTCGCCTCCCAGTCGGAGCTGGCGGAGGCGGAGATCGAGGTGGAGCGGCTGGAGCTCGCCCGCCACCCGGCGGCCGAGCAGCGGGAGCTGGCCGAGGTCTTCGAGGCGCGCGGCGTCGATCCCGAGACCGCCGCCGAGGTCGCGCGGCAGCTGTCCCGCGACCCCGACGAGGCGCTGGAGGTGCACGCCCGGGAGGAGCTCGGGGTGACGCCCGGCGACCTGCCCTCGCCCGTCCTGGCGGCCGGCTCGTCCTTCCTGTCGTTCGCGGTCGGCGCGCTGCTGCCGGTGCTGCCGTACCTGCTGGGCGCCACCAGCCTGTGGCCGGCGGCGGGCCTCGCGGCGCTCGGGCTCTTCGGCGCCGGGGCCCTGGTGTCGCGGATCACGGCCCGCGCGTGGTGGTTCGGCGGGACGCGGCAGCTGCTGTTCGGCGCCGCCGCGGCGGTCATCACCTACGGGTTCGGCGCGCTGATCGGTAGTAACGGGCTGTAGCCCAAGGAATCTGGGCGAAACAACCTTTTGGGCGCGCGGGGGCGCCCCGGACCGCTAAGCTCCGGGGCTGTGATCGAGGCTCGTGACACCGGTTCCGCGGAGGCCGCCGAGGGCCGCCGGCGGGACTTCTGGCCGTCGGACGACTCCGGCCGCAAGCTCCCCAGTCCGAAGCTGCTGTTCGGCGCGGCCGCCGCGCTGGTCGCGGTGATCGTGGCGGTCGTCGCCGTGGTCCTGCTGACCGGCGGCGGCGACGAGGCGAAGCCGCAGAAGCAGTCGATGCCGACCGCCTACGCGCCGGACTACCTGGGCGAGGGCTTCGCCAAGCTCGCCTCCAGGTCGAGCGACACCCGCCCGATCACCGAGGGCGAGGCGTTCTCCGCCAAGACCCTGAAGTCGGGCAAGTACGCGTTCACGCTGGCCGAGTCCCAGCTGAGCTCCGACTGCAAGGGGGCCACCTGGGGTGGCCGCCTGCAGGGCGACCTCGCCAAGTTCCAGTGCAGCCAGATCGCCCGCGCCGCCTACGTCAGCGAGGACAAGAAGTACGTCGGCCAGTTCGCGGTGATCAACCTGGTGAGCCAGGAGGGCGTCCAGCAGGTCCTCCGCGACCTGGAGCCGGCGACCAACGCGGGCTGGGTGTCCCCGCTGCAGCCGAAGGGCGTCCCCGCGTTCGGGCCCGGGTTCACCGCCGCCTACACCAAGACCTACGGCCACTACGCCGTGGTCACCTGGGTGGCGCGGGCCGGGGGAGCGCAGCCCGCCTCGCTCAACGAGATGATCGATGTGAGCCTGGTCATCGAGAACGCCGCCGACTTCCTGTACGGGCGCCTCGACCTGGTCTCCGGCGGGAAGACCGGGCAGTGAGCCGTCCGGGGGCGGCCGTGCCCGCGGCCGGCGGCGAGTAGTCTGCGCGGTCGTGGACCCCGATGAGCACCGCCGCGGCTCCGGGCGGCCTCCGGCGAACCGCCCGGGCCGCCGGCAGCCCGCCGCGCGCAGGACGCCGCAGTCCCGAGGGGGCGGCCAGCGCCGCACCCCGCCGCCCCGCCGGCCCGCGCCCCGCCGCGAACGCCCCGCTCCGCCGCCTCCCAGGACGCCCTACGACGACGTCCCCTACGAGGAGGACGCCTTCCAGGACGACGCGTTCCCACCCGCGGACGTCCACAGCGGCTTCCCGCCCGACGGCCCCGCCGACGGCGCGCCCCGCGCCGGGAGGCCGGACAAGCGCGGCAAGAGCCCGCAGAGCAAGGGCAAGCAGGGCAAGGGCAAGCAGGGCAAGGGCAAGCAGGGCAAGGGCAAGCAGGGCAAGAGCAAGCGCGACAAGGCCAAGCCTGGCAAGGCGAAGAACGCCGGCGCGCCTTCGGGGCGTCCCGGAGCACCGGATCGCCAGGGCGGCCCGGCGCGGCGCGCGGGCGGCCCGGGCGCGAAGCTCTACTTCGTCGCGGCGGCCGTCCTGGGGGTCCTGGTCCTGCTCGGCGCCGCGGCGATCGCCCTGAGCGGCGACGACGCCCCGGCACCGAAGGGGCGGGCCGACGCGAGGATCGGGCGGGCCGCCGGAACCGGCCCGTCGCCGATCTCCTACTCGAGCTCGCCCTCCAGCTCCGCCTACGCCGGGATCGCGACCCGCGGCAAGGACCCGAGCCCCCTGACGGCAGCCGAGGCGTTCCCGTCCTCGGCGGCGAAGCTGCCCCTCCCGGACGGGAAGGTCGTGGTGAAGCTGCGGGCCAAGCGCCTCGACGCCGACTGCGCAGCCGCCGTCTGGGGAGCGTCCGTCGCCGAGGAACTCGGCAAGGGAGGCTGCACGCAGGCCGCCCGCGAGATCTACTCCGACACCGAGCACGGGTACGCGCTGGCCGTCGCCGTGTTCAACCTGGCGGGCTCGGCGGACGCCGACCGGTTCGTCGCCAGGCTGGAGACCACGATCGGCGCGGGCTTCGTCCGGCCGCTGGAGGCCGCCGCCCCGCTGGACTCCTTCGGGCGGGGCTTCGGCATGGCCCGGGGCCTCGCGATGGGGCACTTCGCGGTGGTGTCGTGGGCGCAGCGCCTGGACGGCAAGGGCGACGAGAAGGACGAGAACCTGCTGTCGCTGCTGATCGAGGGCGGCAAGGCCCCGGCGGTGCTCGGCCGCGCGGCCCGCGGAGCCGGCTGAGTCCGGTCCCCGTGCGAGACCCGGGGCGGTCCCGGGTTTGGGGCGGTGCCCATCTCGGGTAGGTCTGGGCGTGGTGCCGTAAACGCCCGGTCCCGGTGACGATCCTCACCGAGGTCACGGCGTTTCGCGGCGGGACCGAGCCGGTAGCCTGGTCTAAACCACTTGGAGATGACGCACGTCCGATCGCGCCGACGAAGTTCGCGATCCGGTACAGCCGGGCATGATCCCGGCAGTGATGTAATGTCATCTCACCGCTGCAGGGCCAACGTCGTCCCGTGCCGCACTGACATCGAAGCAGTGACACGACGACGGGAGGGTTGATGGCTGCTGCTGCCCTCACACCTGATGGCCGTGTACAGGGACGCCCCCAGCCCCAGGGCCTGTACGACCCGGCCAACGAGCACGACGCCTGCGGCGTCGGCATGGTCGCCGACCTGCACGGACGCAAGAGCCACGACATCGTCCAGAACGCCCTGGACGTGCTGAAGAACCTCGACCACCGCGGCGCGGTGGGCGCGGAGCCGGACGACGGCGACGGCGTCGGCATCCTCGTCCAGATCCCGGACGCGTTCTTCCGCGAGGTCTGCGACTTCCCGCTCCCGGACGCCGGCGGCTACGCGGCCGGCGTCGCCTTCCTGCCCGTGGACGTCGACGAGAGGGCCGCCGCGGTCGCCCACGTCGAGACGCTGTGCGTGCAGGAGGGCCTGTCGGTCCTCGGCTGGCGCGAGCTCCCCCACGACCCCGACTTCACCGGCCCGGCCGCCCGCCGGGTCATGCCGCACTTCGCGCAGCTGTTCGTCGCCCCCGCGACGGGCGGCCCGCACGAGGGCAAGACCGGCCTGGAGCTGGACCGCGCCGTCTTCTGCATGCGCGAGCGCGCCGAGCAGGACGTGCGGGTCTACTTCCCGAGCCTGTCCAGCCGGACGGTCGTCTACAAGGGGATGCTGACGACCCCGCAGCTGGAGCCGTTCTTCCCCGACCTGTCGGACCGCCGCTTCACCAGCGCGATCGCCCTGGTCCACTCGCGGTTCTCGACCAACACGTTCCCGGCCTGGGAGCTGGCCCACCCGTACCGGTTCATCGCCCACAACGGCGAGATCAACACCGTGAAGGGCAACCGGAACTGGATGCGGGCCCGCGAGGCGCTGCTGAAGTCCGACCTGCTCCCCGGCGACATCTCCCGGATCTTCCCGGTGATCGACATCGAGGCCTCCGACACCGCGTCGTTCGACGAGTGCCTGGAGCTGCTGCACCTCGGCGGCCGGTCGCTGCCGCACGCGGTGCTGATGATGATCCCGGAGGCGTGGGAGAACCACACCGAGATGGACGCCGAGCGCCGGGCGTTCTACGAGTTCCACTCCACGCTGATGGAGGCGTGGGACGGCCCCGCCAGCGTCAGCTTCACCGACGGCACCGTCGTCGGCGCGGTCCTGGACCGCAACGGGCTGCGCCCGGGCCGGTACTGGGTGACCGACGACGGCCTGGTCGTGCTGGCCAGCGAGGCCGGCGTGCTCGACATCCCCGCCGACAGGGTGGTCCGCAAGGGCCGCCTGCAGCCCGGCAAGATCTTCCTCGTGGACACCGCCGCGGGGCGGATCGTCGAGGACGACGAGGTCAAGGCCGAGCTGGCCGCCGAGCACCCCTACGGGCAGTGGCTGCACGAGGGGCTCGTCCGGTTCGAGGAGCTGCCGCAGCGCGAGCGGGAGATCCCGACCCACGAGACGCTCGTCCGGCGCCAGCAGACGTTCGGCTACACCCTCGAAGAGCAGCGGATCATCCTGACGCCGATGGCGCGGACGGGCGCGGAGCCGATCGGGTCGATGGGCACCGACACCCCGATCGCGGTGCTGTCGGAGCGCCCGCGGCTGCTGTTCGACTACTTCAAGCAGCTGTTCGCGCAGGTCACGAACCCGCCGCTGGACGCGATCCGCGAGGAGCTCGTCACCTCGCTGCAGTCCACGCTCGGCCCGGAGGGCAACCTGCTGGAGCCCGGCCCGGACTCGTGCCGGCGCCTGGTGCTGCCGACCCCGATCCTGGACAACGACGAGCTCTCCAAGATCATCCATATCGACGACGAGGGGTCGCTGCCGCACCTGGCCGCCTACGTCGTGCACGGCCTCTACGAGGTCGCCGGCGGGGGAGAGGCCCTCCAGGCCCGCCTGGAGGAGATCAACTCCGAGGTCAGCCGGGCCATCGAGGCCGGCGCGCGGATAATCGTGCTGTCGGACCGCGGCGCCGACTCCGCCCGCGCCGCGATCCCGTCGCTGCTGCTGACCGGCGCGGTGCACCACCACCTGATCCGGGAGAAGACCCGCACGCAGGTGGGCCTGGTGATCGAGACGGGCGAGGCCCGCGAGTGCCACCACATGGCGCTGCTCATCGGGTACGGCGCGTCCGCGATCAACCCGTACCTGGCGATCGAGACCGTCGAGGACCTCGTCCGCGGCGGCGCGCTCGAGGGGCTCGACCCGGCCAAGGCCGTCCGGAACCTCGTGAAGGCCTACGGCAAGGGCGTCCTGAAGGTCATGTCGAAGATGGGCGTGTCCACGGTCGCGTCCTACACCGGCGCGCAGATCTTCGAGGCGATCGGGCTGGGCGGGGACGTGGTGTCGCGCTGCTTCACCGGCACCACCTCCCGGCTCGGCGGCGTCGGCTTCGACGTGCTGGCCCGCGAGGTGTCCGAGCGGCACGCCCGCGCCTACCCGCCCGGCGGCAACGAGCTGGCGCACCGCACCCTGGAGGTCGGCGGCGAGTACCAGTGGCGCCGCGAGGGCGAGCCGCACCTGTTCAACCCGGACACGGTGTTCAAGCTCCAGCACGCCACCCGCACCCGCCGCTACGAGATCTTCAAGGAGTACACCTCCAAGGTCGACTCGCAGGCCGAGGAGCTGATGACGCTCCGCGGGCTGTTCAGGCTCCGGGAGGGCGACCGGGAGCCGGTGCCGATCGAGGAGGTCGAGCCGGTATCGGAGATCGTCAAGCGGTTCTCCACCGGCGCGATGTCCTACGGTTCCATCTCGGCGGAGGCGCACGAGACCCTCGCGATCGCGATGAACCGCCTCGGCGGCAAGTCCAACACCGGCGAGGGCGGCGAGGACCCGGCGCGCTTCACCCCGGACGAGAACGGCGACCTGCGGCGCAGCGCGATCAAGCAGGTGGCCTCCGGCCGGTTCGGCGTGACCTCGGAGTACCTCACCAACTCCGACGACATCCAGATCAAGATGGCGCAGGGCGCCAAGCCCGGCGAGGGCGGCCAGCTGCCCGGCCACAAGGTCTACCCGTGGATCGCCAAGACGCGGCACTCCACCCCGGGCGTCGGCCTCATCTCGCCGCCGCCGCACCACGACATCTACTCGATCGAGGACCTCGCCCAGCTCATCCACGACCTGAAGAACGCCAACCCGGCGGCGCGCGTGCACGTCAAGCTCGTCTCCGAGGTCGGCGTGGGCACGGTCGCGGCCGGGGTGTCCAAGGCGCACGCCGACGTGGTGCTCATCTCCGGGCACGACGGCGGCACCGGCGCGTCCCCGCTGACGTCGCTGAAGCACGCCGGCGCGCCCTGGGAGCTCGGGCTCGCCGAGACGCAGCAGACGCTGCTGCTGAACGGGCTGCGCGACCGCATCGTCGTGCAGACCGACGGGCAGATGAAGACCGGCCGCGACGTGGTCGTCGCGGCGCTGCTCGGCGCAGAGGAGTACGGCTTCGCGACCGCGCCGCTGGTGGTGTCGGGCTGCATCATGATGCGGGTCTGCCACCTGGACACCTGCCCGGTCGGCGTCGCCACCCAGAACCCGGTGCTGCGGCGGCGTTTCGCCGGCAAGCCCGAGTTCGTGGTGAACTTCTTCGAGTTCGTCGCCGAGGAGGTCCGCGAGTACCTGGCGGCCCTCGGGTTCCGGTCGCTGGACGAGGCGATCGGCCACGTCGAGATGATCGACACCCGCGAGGCGGTCGAGCACTGGAAGGCCGCCGGGCTCGACCTGGCGCCGATCCTGCACGCCCCCGAGCCCTGGGCGGGCGGGGCCCTGCACCGCGTCACCGAGCAGGACCACGGGCTGGAGAAGGCCCTGGACAACACGCTGATCCAGCTCGCCGAGGGCGCGATCTCGTTCGGCGACCCGGTGCGGCTGGAGCTGCCGATCCGCAACGTCAACCGGACGGTCGGGACCATGCTCGGCCACGAGGTGACCAAGAAGTGGGGCGGCGGCGGCCTCCCCGACGACACCGTCGACGTCTCCTTCACCGGCTCGGCGGGCAACTCGTTCGGCGCGTTCGTGCCGCGCGGCATCACGCTGCGGCTGGTCGGCGACGCCAACGACTACGTCGGCAAGGGCCTGTCGGGCGGGCGGCTCACGCTGCGTCCCCCGGCGGACGCCGGGTTCGCGGCCGAGGAGCAGATCATCGGCGGCAACGTGATCCTGTACGGGGCCACGTCCGGCGAGCTGTTCGCCCGCGGCGTCGTCGGCGAGCGGTTCTGCGTCCGCAACTCCGGCGCGACCGCGGTCGTCGAGGGCGTCGGCGACCACGCCTGCGAGTACATGACCGGGGGCCGCGCGGTGATCCTCGGCCGGACGGGCCGCAACCTCGCGGCCGGCATGTCCGGCGGCATCGCCTACGTCCTGGACCTGGTGCCCGAGCGGGTCAACGGCGAGATGGTCGACCTGGAGCCGCTGGACTCCGCGGACGTGGAGTTCGTCCGGACGCTTACCGAGCGGCACCTGGCCGAGACCGGCTCGGCGGTGGCCCGGCGGCTGCTGGAGGACTGGGACGCCACGGCCGCCCGCTTCACCAAGATCATGCCGCGCGACTACCGGCGGGTCCTGGACGCCATGGCCAGGGCCGAGGCCGAGGGACGCGACGTCGACGAGGCCGTCATGGCCGCGGCGCAGAGCTGAGAGGGGGACTTCCGAAATGGCTGACCCGAAGGGCTTCCTGACCGTCGGGCGGGAGCTCCCGAAGCGCCGCCCGGTCGACGTGCGCATCAAGAGCTGGTCGGAGGTGTACGAGGACTTCGGCACCGACCGGCTGGAGAAGCAGGCGAGCCGCTGCATGGACTGCGGCATCCCGTTCTGCCACCAGGGCTGCCCGCTCGGCAACCTCATCCCCGAGTGGAACGACCTCGTGTACCGCAAGGACTGGCACGAGGCCGTGGAGCGGCTGCACGCCACCAACAACTTCCCGGAGTTCACCGGGAGGCTGTGCCCGGCCCCGTGCGAGAGCGCCTGCGTCCTCGGCATCAACCAGGACCCGGTGACCATCAAGCGGGTCGAGGTCGAGATCATCGACCGGGCGTTCGCCGAGGGCTGGGTGCGCCCGGTGCCGCCGGCCGTGCAGACCGGCAGGCGGGTCGCCGTGGTCGGCTCGGGGCCCGCGGGCCTCGCCGCCGCCCAGCAGCTCACCCGCGCCGGGCACGACGTCACGGTGTACGAGCGCGCCGACCGCGTCGGCGGCCTGCTGCGCTACGGCATCCCCGAGTTCAAGATGGAGAAGCGGCACCTCGACCGGCGCCTCGCGCAGATGCGGGCCGAGGGCACCGCCTTCCGGACCTCGGTGAACGTCGGCGTCGACCTCACCGCGGACGAGCTGCGCGCGTCCCACGACGCCGTCGTCCTGGCGGGCGGCGCCACCGTCTGGCGGGACCTCCCCGTTCCGGGGCGCGAGCTCAAGGGCGTCTACCAGGCGATGGAGTACCTGCCGCCGTCGAACAGGGCGCAGGAGGGCGACTACGAGGAGTCGCCCATCTCCGCCAAGGGCAAGCACGTCGTCGTCATCGGCGGCGGCGACACCGGCGCCGACTGCATCGGCACCGCGATCCGGCAGGGCGCGGCGTCGGTCACCCAGCTGGAGATCATGCCGCAGCCGCCGCAGGCGCGCCCCGACGGCCAGCCGTGGCCGACGTACCCGATGCTGTTCAAGGTGGAGAGCGCCCACGAGGAGCTCGCCGGCATGGGCGGCGACCGCGTCTACGCCGTGTCCACCACCGAGTTCCTGGGCGACGCCGACGGCAACGTCCGCGCGCTCAGGCTGGTGGAGGTCGGCGGCCCGCAGACGGGGTTCGCGCCCGTCGAGGGCACCGAGCGGGAGATCCCCGCAGAGCTGGTCACCCTCGCCATGGGCTTCCTCGGCCCGCAGCGCGAGGGGCTGCTCGAGCAGCTCGGCGTCGAGCTGGACCAGCGCGGCAACGTGGTCCGCGACGGCGACTACCGGACGTCGGTGGACGGCGTGTTCGCCGCGGGGGACATGGGCCGCGGCCAGTCCCTGATCGTCTGGGCCATCGCCGAGGGCCGCGCCGCCGCGCACGGCGTCGACGCCTACCTCGGCGGCCGGACGGACCTGCCGTATCCGATCCCGCCGACGGCGCGTCCGATCGCCTGACCCGCGCGCGTGAGCAAGGCCCTGGAGGGTTCTCCTCCAGGGCCTTGCCGTCGTCCGGGGTCCGTCATCGGGCGGCGGGGCGCCGCAGCAGGGGCAGGAGAGCCACGGCGACCACGACGTGGATGACGGCCAGCGCGGCGCGGGTGGCGGGGCTGGCCTGCTCCAGGCCGAGCGGGACGAACGACAGCGCCAGCACGGCGCCGGCGAGGACGCTCCAGACCACCCGCGCGTGCCGGGTGAAGCGCTCCAGCAGCGCCATCGAGCCCCAGCCCAGCAGCCCGAACACCAGGGTGAATACCGCGATCTCCGGGACGATCATGTGGTGCGGCTCGGTCTTGCCGGGGTCGGTGAGCAGGAAGTCCGTGCCCGCCGCCGCCGCGCCCAGGTAGACGGCGGTGTTGGCGGCGACCGCGGCGGCGACGGCCGCGGCGCGGGTCTTCCGGACGCTCCGGGCCGCCGCGGGGGTGCGGGTGCCGGTGGCGGTCGTGGCGGCGGTCGTGGTGGCGGTGGCGGTGGCGGCGGCGGGGGTCGCGGTGGTGGCCATTGCGTGCTCCTTCGTTCGTTCCCGTTCGTTCCTTGCTGCTGCTCCACAGCCTCTCCTAGAAAAATCGAACTGTCAAGACAAAATTTTTTGTCCGTGAAAAGTCCGAGGAGTGTGCCAGCATCGGGGGATGGGGAACGCTCAGGGGACGCAGGGAGCGCCGCCCACGCTGGACACCGGCGTCCTGCGCCGGATGAGGATCGCCCGCGACGCCATGGACCGCGAGTGGGCCGAGCCGCTGGACGTGTCCGCCGTCGCCGCCCGCGCCGGATACTCGCGCTACCACTTCGTCCGGCTGTTCCACGAGGTCTACGGCGAGCCGCCGGGCGCCTACCTCGCCCGGCGCCGCATCGAGCGGGCGCAGCACCTGCTGCGCACCGCCGACCTCACCGTCACCGAGATCTGCATGCAGGTCGGCTTCACCAGCCTCGGGACCTTCTGCACCCGCTTCAAGCAGCAGACCGGCACGACCCCCACCGAGTTCCGCAGGCGGGCCCGCACCGGGGACGCCGCCGCCATCCCCGGATGCTTCGTGCTGCTCTGGGCGGGCGGCTTCCGCGAGCGGCCGGCTCCCGGTGGCGGCGAGACGCCCGCGGGCGGCGAGATGACCTCGGGCGGCGAGATGTCCGCGGCCAGCAAGAATCGAGAAGGCCGGGCGGCCCGCGGCGCCCTAGCGTGAACGCATCATCCCAGTTCACAAGGAGACACCGGCATGATCACCAAACTCGGGCTGGCCACCGTCTGGGTGCTCGACCAGGACTCGGCGAAGGCCTTCTTCACCGAGAAGCTCGGCCTGGAGGTCCGCGACGACATGACCCTGGGCGAGGGCGGGATGCGCTGGGTCACCGTCGGCGCCAAGGACCAGCCCGAGCTCAGCCTCGCCCTCATGGTGCCCGGCCCGCCCACCATGGACCCCGGCTCCGCCGTCCAGATGAAGGCCCTCATCGCCAAGGGCGTCCTCGGCGCCGGCGCCTTCAACACCGACGACTGCCAGGCCGAGTACGAGCGGCTCTCGGCCCTGGGCGTCGAGTTCGTCCACCCGCCCGAGAAGCGCCCCTACGGGATCGAGGCGGTCTTCCGGGACGACTCGGGCTGCTGGTACAGCCTCACCCAGCCGTTCGACCAGCTCGACGAGACCGTCCCCTGGAACGACTGCGTGGACTGAACGGACCCCCTCAGCCCGTGAGGCGGGCGCCGAGCTCGCGGAGCACGTCCACGAGCCGCTCCACGTCGGCCTTCGTCGTCCGCCAGTTGACCGGCGCCGGACGGAACACCGTCATGCCCCGGTAGGTGGTGGTCCCCGCGTAGACGCGGCCGTCCGCGAGCAGCGCCTCGCCCAGCCGCGCGTTCAACTCGTCCAGGCCCTCCTCCGGGAACCCGGCCGGGCGGTACCGGAAACACGCGATGCAGAGCTGCACCGGCGCGAGCAGCTCCATGTCGGGCGCCGCCTCGACCAGGCCGCCGAGATGGGCGGCCACGTCGAGGTGGCGCTCCACCATCTCCCGGTAGCCGTCCCGCCCGTAGGCCCGCAATGTCGCCCAGATCGGCAGCGCCCGCGCGCGGCGCGACGACTCGGGGCCCAGCATGTTGTAGTTGATCCGCTCGTCGTCGGAGTCCGGCAGGTACGCCGCGCCCCACGCCCCGAACGCGCGGCTCAGCCACGCGGGGTCCCGCACGAAGCAGAACCCGCTCTCGTACGGGACGTTCAGCCACTTGTGGCCGTCCGCCGCCACCGAGTCCGCCCGCTCGACGCCGCGCGCGAGATGCGCCGTCCGCGGGCTGAGGGCCGCGAACAGCCCGAACGCCCCGTCCACGTGGAGCCACGCCCCGTGCCGCTCCGCGAGGCCGGCCAGCTCCGCGACCGGGTCGCTGTCGCCGGCGTTCACCTCGCCGAGGTTCGCCACCACCACCGCGCGGCCGCCCGCCTCGGCCAGCGCGGCGTCCATCGCCGCCAGATCGACCCGGCCCGCGTCGTCGCGGGCGAACGTCCGGACGGTGTCACGGCCGCAGCCCAGCACCTGCAGCGCCTTGCGGGTGCTGACGTGCACCAGCCCGCTGCTGAACACCGGCATCGCCGGGAGCCCCGCGAGCCCCTGCGACGCGACGTCCACCCCGTGCTCGGCCGCCCACCACTGCCGTGCGCAGGCCAGTCCCGTCAGGTTCGCGAACGTCGCACTCGGCGTCAGGACGCCGCCGAACTCCGCCGGAAGCCCGAACAGCTCCTTCAGCCACCGCAGGACGACCGTCTCCGCCCGCGCCGCCAGCGGCGACGTCAGCCACAGCCCGGTCGCCTGGTCCAGCAGCGAGGCCGCCCAGTCGCCCGCCATCGCCGCCGGCGTCGACCCGCCCACCACGAAATGGAAGAACCGCGGCCCCGAGGAGTGCGTCGCCGCCCGCGTGCCGACCCGCACGAGCCGCTCGACCGCGGCCACCGCCCCGTCCCCCCGCGCCGGCAGCGGTCCGTCGAGCTCGTCCAGCAGCGGGTCCATCGCCCGGTCGTGGACGGGACGCTCCGGCAGGCTCGCCAGATACGGTCCCGCCGCCCGCGCCACCACCGCGAGCGGGTCACCGGCCTTGTCATGCTCGTCCAGCGGATCACTCATGGCGCAAGGAGATCACGGACCCGGTCTCGGGGGAAACGCCCTGAAGGGTCGAAAGGGGGCAGCTTGTAGTATTCGTGCTGGTCGGATACGGTCCCGCCTGGGTTCGCCCCCGCGGTCGCCGACGCTCCGGCGGCTCCCGCCGCGCCCGCGGCGACCGCCCGGGCCGCCAGCTCCCGCACCCCGCGACGCGGGACCTCAGGGGCCCGGCCACCCACCGCTGGGGTGGCCGGGCCCACCGCGTCCGTTTCCTACAAGACGCGCGCCCTCCGCCCGCCCTAGCGTCGGCACCATGAAGGTCCTGCACGAAACCGGCCTCGCGCGCGCCGCGGAGTTCATGCGCCTCAACGGCCGCCTCATCGACCGGCACCGCTTCGCCCTCCACTTCCGCGGCGGCCCCGCCGAACCCGTCCTCGCCGCCCTCAGGGCCTACGAGAACCCCGACGGCGGATACGGGCACGCCCTGGAACCCGACCTGCGCGGCGAGGCCAGCCAGCCCGTCCCCACCCAGCACGCCCTGCAGTTCCTGCACGAGGCGGGCGCCGACCACGACCCCGCCGTCACGCGCACCGCCGGCTACCTTGCCTCCATCACCGCCGACGACGGGGGAGTGCCGTTCGTCCTGCCGACCGTCCGCGACGCGCCGCACGGCCCCTGGTGGCAGACCCCCGACGACCCGCCCGGCGCCGTCAACCCCACCGCGACCCTCGCAGGCCTGCTCCACAGGGCCGGAGCCGACCACCCCTGGCTCGCACCCGCCACCGACTTCTGCTGGCGCTACCTGGAGGCCCCCGGCGCCGAACCCGGCGGCTACGACGTCCTCGCCGTCCTGACCTTCCTCGACCACGTCCCCGACCGCGACCGCGCGGCCGCCGCCTTCGCCCGCGTCCGCGACCTCCTCGCCGCCCACGCCCGCAGCGACCACCAGGGCCCGCTCGACTTCGCGCCCGAACCCGGCGGACACGGGCGCCGCCTCTTCGGCGCCGCCGACATCGACGCCGCCCTGGACGCCCTCATCGACGAGCAGGACGACGACGGCGGCTGGGACGTCGCCTTCCCCATCTGGACACCGATCACCCGTCCCGAATGGCGCGGCTTCGTCACCGTCGAACGCCTCAGGACGCTGCGCGCCTACGGACGCCTCAAGCCCTGACCGCCTCCAGGCGGGTCACAGCAGGTTCCGGACGGGCTCGCCCGCCAGGTCGCGCACCTCGTGCGCGAAATGGGCCTGGTCGGCGTAGCCCGCCGCGAACGCGACCTCCGCTAGCGGCCTGCCCGCCCGCGCGAGGCCCAGCGCCCGCTGGAACCGCAGCACCCGCTGCAGCGTCTTCGGCCCGTAGCCGAACGCCGCCGCCGACCGGCGCCGCAACTGCCGCTCACCGATCCCGAGCGCGTCCGCGACATCACCCACCGAACCGCTCGCCAGGCCCGCGACCACCGGCGCGACCAGCGGATCCACCGGGCCCGTCCGCTCCCGCACCGCCGCGACCAGCACCCCGCGGCGATCCTCGGCCGCAGCCACGGCCTCCGCCAGCCGGTCGGCCTCCCCGCCCCACAGCTCCCGCAACGGGACGCGCCCGTTCCGCAGCGCGTCCGCCGGGACGCCCAGCACCGGCGGCGCGGTCCCCGGCGCGAACCGCACCGCCGCGATCTCCTCGCCCGGCCGCATGACCGCCGGCATCGGGCCCGTGTCCGGCCCCGCCACCACGATCCCGCCGCCCGTCCAGATCAGGTCGACGCAGCCGTCCGGGAGCACGCGCTGGACGAACGGCTCGGCGTCCGGCGGCAGCGCCGACGTCCACGAGCAGGCCAGACCCGGCTCCCGGTACTCGCGATAGCCCGTGGGGTTCACCCTTCCTGCATACCACCCGCATTCACGGGCAGGGGCACAGGACACGACGAACCACCGGAGGAGACCAGTGCCGAACAACGATCTTCAGGGCAGGACCATCGCCTTCCTGTGCGCCCCCGAGGGCACCGAGCAGGTCGAGCTGACCGAGCCGTGGAAGGCCGTGGAGCAGGCCGGCGGCACCCCGCGCCTCGTCTCCACGCAGTCAGGCCGGCTCCAGGCGTTCGACCACCTGGACAAGGGCGACACCTTCCAGGTCGACACCACCGTCGACGTCTCCGAGCACACCGAGTTCGACGGGCTCGTCCTGCCCGGCGGCGTCGCCAACCCCGACTTCCTGCGCACCGACCCCGACGCCGTCGCGTTCGTCCGGGCGTTCTTCGACTCGGGCAAGCCCGTGGCCGTCATCTGCCACGGCCCCTGGACCCTCATCGAGGCCGACGCCGTCCGGGGCCGGACCCTGACGTCCTGGCCGAGCCTCCGGACCGACCTCCGCAACGCCGGGGCGACCTGGGTGGACGAGGAGGTCAAGATCTGCGAGGACGGCCCCAACGTGCTGGTCAGCAGCCGCAAGCCCGACGACCTCAAGGCGTTCTGCCAGGCCGCCGTGGAGGCGTTCAAACGGTGACGCGGCCACATGTGGTCTAGACCTCTGACCTAGACCACTGGGTGAACCCCAGGGGACCATATCCTGCACGAATATCCGTACCGGCAAGTAACTAAGTACGGTTGTGCACGTGACCCGTCGAGCGAAGATCGTCAGCACCATCGGTCCGGCCTGCTCCAGCAGCGAGCAGATCAACGCCCTCGTCGAAGCCGGCATCGACGTCGCCCGCCTCAACATGAGCCATGGCGAGCACGCCGTCCACGAGGAGGTCTACCACCGGATCCGCGCCGCCGCCGACGCCACCGGACGGGGCGTCGGCATCCTCGCGGACCTGCAGGGCCCCAAGATCCGCATCGGGCGCTTCCCCGACGGCCCCGTACGGCTCACCCTCGGCGACGAGTTCACCATCACCACCGACGACGTCCCCGGCACCCGCCGCGAGGTGTCCACCACCTACGAGGGGCTGCCGGGCGACGTCAGCGCCGGCGACACCGTCCTCATCGACGACGGCCGCGTCGCCCTCGAGGTCACCTCCGTCGACGGCCCCCGCGTCAACACCAAGGTCACCGTCGGCGGCATGGTGTCCGACAACAAGGGCCTCAACCTGCCCGGCGTCCCGGTCAGCGTCCCCGCCCTCACCGAGAAGGACGAGACCGACCTGCGCTGGGCCCTGCGCCTCGGCGTCGACCTCGTCGCCCTGTCCTTCGTCCGCACCCCCGCCGACGCCGACATCTGCTACCAGATCATGGAGGAGGAGGGCGTTCGCGTCCCCCTCATCGGCAAGATCGAAAAGCCCCAGGCCGTCGAACGGCTCCCCGAGATCGTCGCCGCCTTCGACGGCATCATGGTGGCCCGCGGCGACCTCGGCGTCGAGATGCCCCTCGAACAGGTGCCCATCGTCCAGAAGCGCGCCATCGAACTGTGCCGCGAGAAGGCCCGCCCGGTCATCGTCGCCACCCAGATGCTCGAATCCATGATCTCCGCGCCCCGCCCCACCCGCGCCGAGACCTCCGACGTCGCCAACGCCGTCTTCGAGGGCGCCGACGCCGTCATGCTCTCCGGCGAGACCAGCGTCGGCCAGTACCCGATCGAGTCCGTCCGCACGATGAGCCGCATCGTGCAGACCGCCGAGCAGGCCTCCCTCCAGGCCACCCACACCCTCGAGCGGATGCCCGAGACCGTCGGCGGGGCCATCGCCCGCGCCGCCGCCGAGGTGGGCGCCATCGTCGGCGCCGAGGCCCTCGCCGCCTTCACCATGTCCGGCGAGACCGCCCGGCGCCTGTCGCGCTACCGCTCGCCCATCCCGCTGCTGGCCTTCACCTCCGTGCCCGCCGTCCGCGGGAGGCTCGCCCACGTCTGGGGCGTCGAGACCTTCATCGTCCCCCAGGTCGACCACACCGACACCATGGTCCGCCAGGTCGAGCAGGCCCTCCTCGAACTCGGCCGCTTCCAGAAGGGCGACAAGGTCGTCGTCGTCGCCGGCTCGCCCCCCGGCACCGCGGGCTCGACGAACGCCCTGCGCGTCCACAGCCTCGGCGACGCCATCGCCGTCCCCCACTGACCACCACCCCTGCCGGGCACCGCGCGACCCGCACCCCGCGCGGTGCCCGGCTCCTCTACGCCGCCCGCTTGAGGCCGCCCCCGGAACGTTGCGCACCGGGCACGCATCACCGCCCGATCTCATTTCCACGACGCTCCGGAAACCCACCCCGCCCTCAGTACTTGGGCCCGACGAACTCGTCCAGCCGCGCCACCGCCCCCTTCTTGGCGACCGAGATGTTCCTCGCGTTCATCTGCGTCCACTCGACCCCGAGCCGGTCCAACGCGTCGGTGAACAGGCGCTGGATGTCCAGCGAGACGTTCGTGAAGTTGTACCGGGGATACTCGTACCACCGGTCCTCGTTCTTGAGCGGCCGCCGCACCCGGTTGACGAAGCGGCACCCATCGGAGTGGAGCAGCCCACGGACGAAGTCCTCGGCGAACCCGTTCACGATCTCCTGCTGCCAGGGGTGCAGTTCGATCTTCCGCTCGTGCTTCTTGCCCGGCCCGTGCTGGGGGAAGAGGCAGGGCCAGTGCTTGGAGTGGCTGTTGACCTCGACGCAGCCGATCCGCTGGATGATCCGTACCTTGTTCCCCGGCCGGACGGCGCCGACGGCCGCGGCGCACTGCTCGATCAGCCCCGGCCAGGCGTCGGCGCAGGCGATCCGGAGAGCCCAGACCATCTTGCTGCGGTCGCCCACGGGACTGATGCAGCCGTCACCCAGATAAAGGCCGAGAAGGTAGGCGTAGGAGTCCCTCGGTTCGGGCGCGCTTGGTAATTCGGTGCATCGCGGGCATTCCCGGTAGGGCCCGGCATAGAGATCGCGCTTCTGCTCGGTCCGCAGCCGCCATTCGCGGATCGCGCCGCGAGAAGCGCCCGTTCGGCGGCTGACCTCGCTGATCGTGAGGCCTTGGCCCAGAAGCGCCAGAGCGCGTTGACGCATGGTGATGTCATACATGCGCACAGTGTCACGGGCGCCTACGACAAAGCCCGTTGCCTGCTCGTTGGCGCAGGGGTCGTCAAGGGGTGCCGAAAAGCCGGATTAGTGGCTATCTGCCGAGAAGTGCCCCGAGTGGGATTCGAACCCACACTTGATGTGGTTTGAGCACATGGCCTCTGCCTATTGGGCTATCGGGGCAAATGTCCTAATAATTTGGACATCTAGATTGTTCGTGAGGGGCGGGCTCTCGGGGGAGCCCTGCGGGAACCAGGGTAGCGGGTTTCGGTAGGCTCGTGGGCGTGGAGAGCGCTCGGCGGGTTGTGATCGCGGAAGACGAGGCCCTGATCAGGCTTGACCTGAAGGAGATGCTTCAGGAGGACGGCTACGAGGTGGTCGGGGAGGCCGGGGACGGCGAGACGGCCGTCCGCCTCGCCGGGGAGCTGAGGCCGGATCTCGTGATACTCGACGTGAAGATGCCGGTGCTGGACGGCATCTCGGCGGCCGAGCGGATCTCCGTGGAGCGGATCGCGCCGGTGGTGATCCTCACCGCGTTCTCCCAGCGCGAGCTCGTCCAGCGGGCGACGGAGGCGGGCGCGATGGCCTACCTCGTCAAGCCGTTCTCCAAGACCGATCTCACGCCGGCGATCGAGATGGCGGTGAGCCGGTACACCGAGCTGCGCGCGCTCGAGGCCGAGGTCGCGGGCCTGCAGGAGCGGCTGGAGACCCGCAAGGTGGTCGACCGGGCGAAGGGGCTGCTGCAGCAGGCCCACGGGTGGTCCGAGCCGGAGGCGTTCCGGTGGATCCAGAAGACCTCCATGGACCGGCGGCTCACGATGCGGGCCGTCGCCGAGGCGGTCGTGGCGGGCGCCTCCGGAGGTCATGGCGAGTCGGCCGCGGGCTGACCCCAGGTCCCGCCGCATCCCGGGTTTGTCAAGGTCCAATGCGCTGGTGCGCGAGCGGACCCTGATCGTCACGTTTCGTAATCGTCCCAGGCAACGCGTGGTGTCCGATGGGCACGGGGGAGTAACGAACGAGTAACCCTTCGATCCGGGGGTCCTGTTCTGGGGTGGGTCGACGGTGTACGACATAGCTGGTCCCCGAGTGACCGTTTCCTCCAATCGAGGCGGCGGCGTCGGGGCTTCACTCGTACCCGATCCCCTCCCGGATCCGGATGGAAAGGTTGGGCACCTTGCGGCGCAACAAGATGAGGATCACCGGCGCGGTTGCGGTGAGCGCGGCGCTCGCGCTCAGCGCCGTGGCGTGTGGTGACGGCGATAGCGGCTCCGACGGCGGCAACGAGGTCACGATCGGGTTCATGGGCGACCTGACCGGTGAGAACTCGGGCCTGGTGATCCCGCCCAAGCAGGGCGCGCAGCTGGCGATCGAGCAGTACAACGCCACGAACCCCAAGGTCAAGATCAAGTTCAAGACCTACGACAGCCAGGGCAAGCCGGAGCAGGCGACGACGCTGGCGCAGGGCGCGGTCAAGAACGACAAGATCGCGGCGCTGATCGGTCCGGCGTTCTCCGGTGAGTCGCAGAGCGTCGCCCCCATCCTGGAGGAGGCCAAGATCCCGAGCGTGTCGCCGTCGGCGACCAACATCACGCTCGGCGAGAAGGGCTGGAAGTACTGGCACCGGGTCGTGGCCGACGACGCCGCGCAGAGCGAGGGCGCCGCGAACTTCCTGGTGAACTCGGTGAAGGCGAAGAAGCTCTTCACGGTCTCCGACAACCAGGACTACGGCAAGGGCCTCGCGGACGCGATCGCCAAGGCCGCCGGCTCCAAGGGCGCGCAGACCCAGACCGACGCGGTGGACGACAAGGCGACGGACTACTCCTCGACCGTCAACAAGATCAACCAGTTCAAGCCGGACGCGGTCTACTTCGGCGGTTACTACGCGGTGGCGGGGCGGCTGTTCAAGCAGCTGCGCGAGGCCGGCTACAAGGGCAAGATGATGTCCGGCGACGGCTCGCTCGCGACCGGTCTGATCGAGGGCGCCGGCAAGGAGAACGCGCAGGGCGCGCTGCTGAGCTGCGGCTGCCTGATCGACGCCGAGGGCAAGACGAACCCGAAGGCCAAGAAGTTCGCCGACGACTACAAGGCGAAGTACAACTCCGAGGTCGCCATCTACTCGACCGAGGGCTTCGACGCCGCGACGGCGTTCATCGAGGCGGTCAAGGCCGGCAAGACCGAGCCGGAGGACATCAACAACTTCCTCAAGACCGAGGACATCCAGGGCGTCGGGAAGCAGATCAAGTTCGCCGACAACGGCGAGCTGGCGGTCAACGACATCTTCATCTACGAGGTGAAGGACGACAAGCTGCCGCTGCTCGGCAACAGCAACGAAGCGAAGGTCTCGTAGGCGTCACCACGCCCGGACCGACCGCCCCCGTCCGCGGGGGCCCCTGATGGCGCGGGAGCGGGAGCGCTACAGCGCTCCCGCTCCTTTTGACGAAGGCGACCGAAGGTGCTCGACGACTTCATCAATCAATTCTGGCCGTCGACCGTCGACGGCCTGGCGCTGGGCGCGATCTACGCGCTGCTGGCGCTGGGCTACACGATGGTCTACGGCGTGCTCCGGCTGATCAACTTCGCGCACGCCGACATCTTCATGGTCGGCACGTTCGCGGCGCTGTGGACGGCGCGGACCCTGGACCTGTCCGCCGTGGGCGGCGTCGCGCTGATCGGCGTGGTGGCGCTCATGGCCGTCGTCAGCGGCGTGGTGGCGGGCGGCGGCGCGATGCTGCTGGAGGTGGCGGCCTACCGGCCGCTGCGCAAACGGGGGGCGTCGAGACTCGCGGCGCTGATCTCGGCGATCGGCGCGTCGATCTTCATCCAGCAGCTGATGGGCACGGTGATCATCAGCAAGGTGTTCGGGACGTCGAAGGAGGGCGGCAAGCTCGATGTCAACGAGCACTTCAAGAAGCTGTCCGACGTCGTGGACTTCGGGCCGATCCTGATCCGCAACGACCAGCTGATCGTCTTCATCGGCGCGGTGCTCATGATGGTCGCGCTGGACCAGTTCGTGAACCGCACGAAGCTCGGCCGCGGCATCCGCTCGACGGCGCAGGACCCGGAGACGGCCGTGCTGATGGGCGTGAACATCGACCGGGTGGTGCAGGTGACTTTCCTGGTCGGCGGTGTGATGGCCGGGGTGGCCGCCGCGCTGTACTTCCTGCGCTTTGAGAGCACGAACTACTTCGTCGGCTTCCTGCTCGGCATCAAGGCGTTCACGGCGGCGGTGCTCGGCGGCATCGGCAACATCCGCGGCGCCCTGGTCGGCGGGTTCACCCTCGGGCTGCTGGAGATGTACGGTTCGAGCTTCTTCGGATCCCAGTGGCGCGACGTGGTCGCGTTCTCCGTGCTCATCCTTGTCCTGATGTTCCGTCCCACCGGCATTCTCGGTGAGTCCCTCCAGCAGGCGCGCGCATGAACCTCACGAAGAACGGAAACGGCAAGGGCGGCGCGGCCGGCCTCCGCTCGCGCGGGGACATGTTCTCCCTGGACCCGCTGCGCGACTGGTGGGCTGGTGCGCCCGGCGCGGTGCGGTGGGTGGTGTACCTCCTGCTGATCGTCGGCGGGCTGCTGCTGCCGAGCGAGGCGATCGGCTCGTTCATGGCGCCGAGCGGCAGCGACTGGGCGTCGATGCTGAGCAGCCAGATCGCGATCTACGTGCTGCTGGCGATCGGGCTGAACGTGGTGGTCGGCATGGCCGGCCTCCTGGACCTCGGGTACGTGGCGTTCTACGCGGTGGGCGGCTACACGATGGCCATCTTCGCGACGCGCTACGGGTGGAACTTCTGGGAGTCGCTGGGGCTGGCGATCGCGTTCTCGGCGCTCGCGGGGGTCATCCTCGGGGCGCCGACGCTGCGGCTGCGCGGCGACTACCTCGCGATCGTCACGCTCGGCTTCGGTGAGATCGTCAAGCGGACGGCGAACAACAGCTCGTTCGTGAACGGGCCGCGCGGCGTGCAGGAGATCCCGCACCCGCCGTCGCTGTCGGAGTTCGAGATCCTCGGTGTGCAGCCGCTGAAGTACGGGCTGCTGGACGCGCGGCCGTACTACTACCTGCTGCTGCTGTTCATCGTCCTCGCGATCATCTTCGTGAAGCGGCTGGAGCGGTCGCGGGTGGGGCGCGCGTGGGCGTCGATCCGGGAGGACGAGGACGCGGCGGAGCTGATGGGCGTGCCGACGTTCAAGTTCAAGCTGGCGGCGTTCGCGATCGGCGCGGCGATCGGCGGCAGCGGCGGCGTGGTGTTCGCCGGGCAGATCACCTCGATCAACCCGCAGAACTTCGAGTTCCTGGTGTCGGCGCTGATCCTGGCCGGCGTGGTGCTGGGCGGTTCCGGCAACCTTCCGGGCGTCATGCTGGGCGCGGCGGTGCTGGCGTGGCTGCCCGAGCGGTTCCGGTTCCTGCACGACTACCGGATGCTGATCTTCGGTGCGGCGCTCGTGGCGATGATGATCTTCCGTCCGGAGGGCCTGTGGCCGTCTCGGCAGCGGAAGGCGGAGCTGGCCGAGGGCACCGGCGGCATGGGCAGCATGGGCGCCGAGGTGGCCGGTCCGGGCCAGTCCGACGCGGTCGCCGTGGAGGAGGGCAAGTGAGCGAGGCGGAGGGCGGTGCGCCCGTCCTGGAGCTGCGGGACGTCGTCATGCGGTTCGGCGGCGTGGTCGCGCTCAACAAGGTGGACATCACGATCCGCGAGGGCGAGATCTTCGCGCTGATCGGCCCGAACGGGGCGGGGAAGACGACGGTGTTCAACGTGACCACCGGCGTCTACCGGCCGACCGAGGGGCAGGTGGTGTTCCGCGGGAAGCGCATCGACGGCAAGAAGCGGTACACGGTCACGAAGCTGGGTGTGGCGCGCACGTTCCAGAACGTGCGGCTGTTCCACAACATGACGGCGATCGAGAACGTGATGGTGGGCGCGGACGCGCACCACCGGACGGGGTTCGTCGGGGCGGCGCTCGGGCTGCCGTGGCACCACCGCGAGGAGCGCCGCGGGCGCGAGCGGGCGCAGGAGCTGCTGGAGCTCGTGGGCATCCCGCACCGCGGCGCGGAGGCGGCGAAGAACCTGCCGTACGGCGACCAGCGGCGGCTGGAGATCGCGCGGGCGCTGGCGACCGAGCCGAAGCTGCTGCTGCTGGACGAGCCGGCGGCGGGCATGAACCCGGCCGAGAAGGTGGCGCTGCAGCAGCTGATCCGCGAGATCCGCGACACCGGCGTGACGGTGCTGCTGATCGAGCACGACATGAGCCTGGTCATGGGCATCAGCGACCGGGTCGCGGTGCTCGACTTCGGCCAGAAGATCGCGGACGGCCTGCCGGCCGAGGTGCAGAACGACCCGCGGGTCATCGAGGCGTATCTGGGGGCTCCGGCCGATGCTTCTTGAGATCAGTGACATCCACGTCCACTACGGGAAGATCGCGGCGTTGAAGGGCATCAGCGCGGAGGTCGGCCAGGGGGAGATCGTCACGCTGATCGGCGCGAACGGCGCCGGGAAGACGACGACCCTGAAGACCGTGTCGGGGCTGCGCTCGCTGTCGTCGGGCGCGATCCGGTTCGACGGCGAGGACATCAGCAAGATGCCCGGGCACAAGCGGGTGCTGGTCGGCATCGGGCAGGCGCCGGAGGGCCGGGGGATCTTCCCCGGCATGACGGTGGAGGAGAACCTGCTGATGGGCGCCTACGCCCGCAAGGACGACTCCGCCAAGGAGCTGGCCGAGGCGTACGAGCTGTTCCCGCGGCTGGCCGAGCGGCGCAGGCAGATGGGCGGCACGATGTCCGGCGGCGAGCAGCAGATGCTCGCGATCGGGCGGGCGCTGATGGCCAAGCCGAAGGTGCTGCTGCTGGACGAGCCGTCGATGGGGCTCGCGCCCATGCTCGTCCAGCAGATCTTCTCGATCATCCAGGAGATCAACCGGCGCGGGACGACGGTGCTGCTGGTGGAGCAGAACGCGCAGCAGGCGCTGCAGATCGCGCACCGGGCGTACGTGCTGGAGACCGGCCGCGTGGTGAAGTCGGCTCCGGCGGCGGACCTGCTGGACGACCCGGAGGTCCGGGCGGCGTACCTGGGCGGCGAGCTCGGCGAAGGCGCCGGTCCGGCGGCCGGAGCGGCGGGCGGGCCGGTGAAGGGCTCCGCGTCCGCGAAGGACTCCGCGTCCGCGAAGGACTCTGAGGTGGACGGGCCGGAGTAGCGGCTCGTCCGGGTCTCAGGCCCGCTCGGTCCGGTTCGTCCGGGCCGGGCGGGCCTCGCGCGTCGCGGGGGTCAGGGCAGCGGGATCTCGGCGGGGGCGGGGTCGCTCGTCGCGCCGACGGGCGGCGAGCCGTACAGGCGGACGGCCTTGGTCTTCGCACCGCGCGGGACGTCGAACCACAGGTCGAACTCGACGCGCATGGACGCGCCGACCGAGAGCCGCTCCGGCTGCCGCTTGATCATGGTGGCGTTGACGTCGGGGGAGTAGGTCCCGCCGTCGGTGGTGACGAGCCGCTGCTTCCAGGTGTCGAAGACCTGGATGTCGCGCCCGGTGTTGACGGCGAGGACGCGGACGCGCGTGAAGGCGCCCTTGGCGTTCATGGCGGCGTGGGTGCCCATGACGTCGGTCATGGCTTCGCGGAAGCCGACGACGGTGAAGCGCATGTCGGCGCTCTTGCCGGTCTTGCCCTCGGGGACGGACTCGCCCTCGCGCGCCCTCTCGGCCGGGATCTTGTAGTCGGGCGGGGAGGTGGCGTGCCCGGAGCCGGAGCACCCGGCGAGCGGGAGGGTCGCGGCGAGGATGAGCGCGGCGGCCGCGAGGGCGTTGCCCGCGCGGGGCCGGGTGCGCGGGCCGCGGGTGCGCGTGTCAGCGTGGCGCATGTCTCGGAAGGTACGGCCGGCGGGCGGGCCGGGTGAACGGGCGGGATCGTTTCGCAACGCAACCGCAACCGGTGACGGACCTACGCCGGTGTCGGCGCGGCGGGGCGCCGGCCCCGGGCATGTGTTGACCCGGGGTCACCTTTGGGGCCGTACGAACCTTCCCCGGGCGCGTACGTTGTCTACTCGGTGACCCCGGGCCGGTCTGATCCACGCTACAGACCCGGGGCCGCGCATCGCAAAGAAAGTGCGGATCAAGGCGCGTCCACGGCCGAACGGAGCGCCGCGGCCGGCCGGGGCGCCCGGGCCGGGCGAGGTCTCAGCCGCCGGACGGGGCGTCCCGCAGCATGCAGGTGAGGCGCGCGGTGCAGACCCTCCGGTCCTGGTCGTCGGTGATGACGATGTCGTAGGTGGCGAGGGTGCGGCCCCCGTGCACCTGGGTGGCCACGCCCGTCACCCACCCCTCGGTCGCGGACCGGTGGTGGGTGGCGTTGATCTCGATCCCGACGGCGATGCGGCCCGGGCCCGCGTGCAGGGCCGCGCCGGCGGAGCCGATCGACTCGGCCAGGACGCAGGAGGCGCCGCCGTGCAGGAGGCCGTAGGGCTGGGTGTTGCCCTTCACCGGCATGCGGCCCACCACGCGCTCGGGCGACGCCTCCAGGTACTCGAGGCCCATGGTCTTCGCCAGGTCGCCGTGCGCGTCGAACTCGCCCCCCGCGAGGATCTCCGCGATCGGGTCCCGCGGGTTCGCGCCGTCGGTGTCAGTCACTTACGCCTCCACAAAACTGTCGTACGCGCAGACTAGAGTCCTGGTGTGGCGACCTCACCGACGACCCCTGACAAGCGCGACCGGCTCCTCCTGCTCGACGGCCACTCCCTGGCCTACCGGGCGTTCTTCGCATTGCCCGTGGAGAACTTCTCCACGACCGACGGGCAGCCGACCAACGCCGTCTACGGCTTCACCTCCATGCTCATCAACGTCCTGCGCGACGAGCAGCCGTCCCACATCGCGGTGGCGTTCGACCGCTCCGAGCCGACGTTCCGGCACGAGCAGTACGTGGAGTACAAGGCGGGCCGCCAGAAGACGCCCGACGAGTTCCGCAGCCAGGTCAGCCTGATCTTCGAGGTGCTCGACGCGCTGCGCATCCCGCGGCTGTCGGTCGCCGGGTTCGAGGCGGACGACATCATCGCCACGCTGTCCGTCCAGGCCACCCGCGCGGGGATGCGGACCCTCATCGTCACCGGCGACCGCGACGCGTTCCAGCTCGTCGACGACTCGGTGACGATCCTGTACCCCGTCCGCGGCGTGTCCGAGCTCGCCCGGATGGACCCGGCCGCCGTCGAGGCGAAGTACGGCGTCCCGCCCGAGCGGTACCGCGAGCTCGCCGCCCTCGTGGGAGAGAGCAGCGACAACCTGCCCGGCGTCCCCGGCGTCGGCCCGAAGACCGCCGCCAAGTGGCTCACCAAGTACGGCGACCTCGACACGCTCGTCGCCCGGGTCGGCGAGATCAAGGGCAAGGCCGGCGACAACCTCCGCGAGCACCTGGCCGGCGTGCTGCGCAACCAGCAGATCAACAAGCTCGACTGCGAGGTCGGCCTGGAGCTCGCGCCGCCGCAGCTGACGATGGGCCAGTGGGACCGCGAGGAGATCCACACCCTGTTCGACTCGCTGCAGTTCCGCGTCCTGCGCGAACGGCTCTACGCCACGATCTCGACCGCCGAGCCCGAGGCCGAGGAGGGCTTCGACGTCGAGGTCGAGGCGCTCGAACCCGGCGCGCTCGGCGCCTGGCTCGACGCCAACACCGCCGAGCGGACCGGCGTCGCCGTCACCGGCACCTGGGGCCGCGGCACCGGCGAGATCACCGCGCTGGCGCTGGCGTCCAAGAAGGGCCCGGCCGTCCACATCGACCCGGCCGAGCTGATCGAGGACGACGAGCGCGCCCTGGCCGCCTACCTCGCCGACCCCGCCCGCCCCAAGGCGATCCACGAGGCCAAGGGCCCGATGCTGGCGCTCGCCGCGCGCGGCATGCGGCTGGAGGGCCTCACCAGCGACACCGCGCTCGCCGCCTACCTAGCGCTGCCCGGCCAGCGGACGTTCGACCTCGCCGACCTCGTCCTGCGCTACCTGCACCGCGAGCTGCGCAGCGAGACCGAGGACTCCGGCCAGCTCACCCTCGACGGCTCCGGCGAGGAGGAGGCCGCCGAAGCCCTCGCGGTCCGCGCCCGCGCCGTCACCGAGCTCGCCGACGTCCTCGACAAGGACCTCGAGAAGCGCGGCGCCACCCGCCTCCTGCACGAGGTCGAGCTGCCGCTCGTCGGCGTCCTCGCCGGCATGGAGCGCGCGGGCATCGCCGTCGACGCCGACCACCTGGCCGGCCTGTCGGCGTCCCTGGGCGGCCAGGTCAAGGAGCAGGAGCAGCTGGCCCACGCCGCCGTCGGCCGCGAGTTCAACCTCGGGTCGCCCAAGCAGGTCCAGCAGGTCCTGTTCGACGAGCTGAACCTGCCCAAGACCAAGCGCACCAAGACCGGCTACACCACCGACTCCGAGGCCCTCACCACCCTCCTGGAGAAGGACGGCCACCCCGTCCTGGAGCACATCCTGCGATGGCGGGAGGTCGCCAAGCTCAAGAGCATCGTCGACTCCCTCATCCCGATGGCCGACGACGCCGGCCGCATCCACACCACGTTCAACCAGATGATCGCCGCCACCGGCCGGCTCTCCTCCACCGACCCCAACCTGCAGAACATCCCGATCCGCACCGCCGAAGGCCGCCAGATCCGCGAGGCCTTCGTCGTCGGCGGCGGCTACGAGTCCCTCCTCACCGCCGACTACTCCCAGATCGAGCTGCGCATCATGGCGCACCTCTCGGAGGACGAGGCCCTCCTGGAGGCGTTCGGCACCGGCGCCGACTTCCACACCATCACCGCGTCCCGCGTCTTCGGGCTCCCGCCCGAGCAGATCGACTCCGAGCTGCGCGCCCGCATCAAGGCCATGAACTACGGCCTCGCCTACGGCCTGTCCGCCTACGGGCTCTCCCAGCAGCTGCGGATCTCCCCCGACGAGGCGCGCGGCCTCATGGAGGAGTACTTCGAGCAGTTCGGCGGCATCCGCGACTACCTGCGCGACATCGTCGCCAAGGCCCGCCACGAGGGCTACACCGAGACGATCCTCGGCCGCCGCCGCTACCTGCCCGACCTCAACTCCGACAACCGCCAGCGCCGCGAGATGGCCGAACGCATGGCCCTCAACGCCCCCATCCAGGGCTCCGCCGCCGACATCATCAAGGTCGCCAGCCTCAACGTCGACCGCGCCCTGCGCCGCGCCGGCCTGACCTCCCGCATGCTCCTCCAGGTCCACGACGAACTCGTCTTCGAGGTCGCCCCGGGCGAACTCGACGAACTGAGAACCCTCGTCAGCACCGAGATGGCCGGCGCCTACGCACTGCGAGCCCCCCTCAGCATCTCCATGGGCACCGGCCGCACCTGGCAGGATGCTGCTCATTAAATTGCTTTTCTCTCCTCCTTCGGGCCTGGCGGCCCTCCATCGTCGATAAAAGCGGGCGATTGCTGGCATCGCTTCGTCTCGCCTTGCGGCTCGCTTCGCGATCAGATTCTTGCTTCGCTTGAATCTGCCTTCGGACGCAATCGCGACCATTGAGGTCGTCGCGGGGTTGCGCAGGTGGCTGAGGTTGTTGCGCTGGTGGGTGGGGGTGGCTCGCCTTGCGGCTCGCTGTGTTGGAAGATTCTCGCGCGTTTGAACCTGCTTTCGACATTTCCGCGTTACTGGAGTTGTGGGGGTGGGGTCCGGCGTGTGGTAGCGGCTTTCGTGGGCTCTGGCACTGCTCATGGCTCGCTGTGCGGTCTGGTTCTCGTGGGGGGCGAAGCTGCCTGGGGGCGTTCGTCTGGTGGGTGTGGCGGGAGCGTTTGGTGGCGGCGCGTGTGGAGTCGCTGCGGGTGGGCGCGCCCGACGATGAGCTGGGGGGACGGCGCGGATCGTCCTCACGGCGCGGCCCTGAACGTCGACGCTTTGATCCGCTGCTCGGCCTGCTGCGGCCGGTCGATCCCCCGTCGGCGCCTTGAAGGTGCGGGCGTTCCGGCCTTGCGTGCGTCTCCCGCTCTGGCGTGGCTCTCTAGTGGCGTGTGGGCGCCTGGACGCGTCGACCGCCGCGCGCCTTCGGGCGTGGTGGCGGTGCGGGCGGGTGTGCGTGCCTCGGCCTTGGTAGGGCCCTGGATGAGTCCATTGCCACACGTCTTCGAACATGGTGGGGCGAGGTCCGCTGGGTCGGACGTCGGTGGCAGTGCCGGGTTCGGCTGGGTCTGCGTGGATGACGGTGCGATGCCCGGCGGGTTGTGCTCGCTCGGGTGAGCGGCGGGTAGGGCGGGCTGCTCGGCCGTTACTTGGTTGCAGAGGTCGGGTGGGGGCGGAGGTGGGCTGCGTCGCTGCGTAGAGGTGATGGTCGGCGGCCAGGGGTGCTGGGGCGTTCCTGGGTGAGGTCGCCGCAGGTCACGGTAACGGGCTCCCTCTTTCTTGCTTCGGGTGCCGGTCGTTGTCTTTCGGTCGGTGGTTGGAGTGGGGGCGTGTTCTGGGTTGTTTTTGTGGCATGTGTCGCTTTTGTTGGTTTTGTTGTGTCTTGTGTATTTGGGGGGGTGGGTCGGGGTGGTGGGGGTTGCTGTCTTCGGGGGCGGATGGGGTTTGGTGGGGGCTTTTCCTCCTTGGTGGGATAAAGGGCGCGGTGGGGGTGGGGCGTGGGTATAACTCGGGTAGTCCGGTAGGTGTCATTAGATGTCCGGGGGGTCGTACGCTGTCCCCCTGGTCCTGTTCGGGTCTACCGGCGGGGGTAACGTGCCTCTCCTTCACAAGATCGCTGGAGTTGTGGTCGTCTGCGCCGTGGTTCTGGGGCTGACGCTTCCCGGGAGCGGGAAGGAGCGGGCGAGGGAGAAGGCGGCCCGGCAGGTCGGGGCCGCGTCCGGGGCGACGCCCGCCGCCCGGGCGGCCAAGGCGGGGGCCGCGCCGGTGCCGGGGGCGCCCGCGGCCTCGGGGAGTGCCTCTCCCTCCGCGTCGGTGACCGCGCCCATCCTGGCGGCGGCGCCCGCGGCGGCCGCGGCCAAGGCGAACGAGCTCGGGCAGGTCCCGGTGCTGATGTACCACCGGATCATGAAGAAGCCGCAGCTCTCGCTGGACCGGTCGAGCAAGGAGCTGTACGACGAGCTGACCGGGCTGGCCAAGGACGGCTACTACCCGATCACGGCCGCCGAGTTCGTCAGCGGGCGTATCGACGTGCCGGCGGGCAGGCATCCGGTGGTGCTGACGTTCGACGACAGCACGCCCGGGCACTTCGGGCTGGACCCGCAGGGCAACCCCATGCCCGACACGGCGGTGGCGGTCATCCAGCAGGTCGCCCGGGAGAACCCCGGGTTCCGGCCGACCGCGACGTTCTACCTGAACAAGGAGCTGTTCGGGATGGGCGACACGCAGGCCGCGGCCGGGCTGCGCTGGCTCCAGCAGCACGGGTTCGAGCTCGGCAACCACACGGTGTCCCATCCGAGCCTCACCGGCATGTCCGAAAAGGGCGTGCACAAGGAGATCGGCGACATGGAGGACCGGATCGTCCGGCTCACCGGGGCGCACACGACCACCTTCGCGTACCCGTTCGGGGCCGTGCCGAAGAAGAAGGCCTGGGCCGAGAAGCAGGACGGCCGGTACGCCTTCCAGGGGATCTTCCTCGCCGGGTGGCGGCCGTCGGTGTCCCCGTTCGACGCCGACTTCGACCGGTGGAACATCGACCGGGTGCGCTCCGAGGGCAAGATCAAGGAGAACGACTGCACCAAGTACTGCTCCACGGCCTGGCTCGAGTACCTGGACAAGAACCCCGGTGAGCGGTACACATCTGACGGGGACCCGAACACGGTGACGTTTCCCAAGGCGGCCGAGGACCGGCTCGCCAAGCGGTACAGGGGCTACGCGCGGACGTACTGACCACGCCCGCCCGCCGTGGATTGACCACGGGAGTTCGGTCCCATATCCTGATCGCTGCGCTGTGGGCCTGCGCGCGCTTCGGACGGAGCAGGCTCGCGCTCGGTCAGGTCGGCGACATCGGTTCGGTTCATAGACGCGGCAGTGGTCGCGTTCCATTCCGGTCCTCGGCAGGGCGGATAACGGCCCTCCGCGCACAAGCCCATCACGACTTCCATGTCCGTACCGGAGCCAGCCGACACATGACGAGCAGCACCGAGGCCACCTCGACCACCCCGCAGGTAGCGGTCAACGACATCGGGTCCGAGGAAGCCTTCCTCGCCGCGATCGACGAGACCATCAAGTACTTCAACGACGGCGACATTGTCGAAGGCACTGTCGTCAAGGTCGATCGTGACGAGGTCCTCCTCGACATCGGCTACAAGACCGAGGGCGTCATCCCCTCGCGCGAGCTGTCCATCAAGCACGACGTCGACCCGAACGAGGTCGTCTCCACCGGAGACCACGTCGAGGCCCTCGTCCTCCAGAAGGAGGACAAGGAGGGCCGGCTGATCCTGTCCAAGAAGCGCGCCCAGTACGAGCGCGCCTGGGGCACGATCGAGAAGATCAAGGACGAGGACGGCATCGTCACCGGCACGGTCATCGAGGTCGTCAAGGGCGGCCTCATCCTCGACATCGGGCTGCGCGGCTTCCTGCCCGCCTCGCTGGTCGAGATGCGCCGGGTCCGCGACCTGCAGCCCTACGTGGGCCGCGAGCTCGAGGCCAAGATCATCGAGCTGGACAAGAACCGCAACAACGTGGTCCTGTCCCGCCGCGCCTGGCTGGAGCAGACGCAGAGCGAGGTCCGCCAGACCTTCCTCAACACCCTGCAGAAGGGCCAGGTCCGCAAGGGCGTCGTGTCCTCGATCGTCAACTTCGGCGCGTTCGTCGACCTCGGCGGCGTCGACGGTCTGGTGCACGTCTCCGAGCTGTCCTGGAAGCACATCGACCACCCCTCCGAGGTCGTCGAGGTGGGCCAGGAGGTCACGGTCGAGGTCCTGGACGTCGACATGGAGCGCGAGCGCGTCTCCCTGTCGCTCAAGGCGACCCAGGAAGACCCGTGGCAGCAGTTCGCCCGCACCCACCAGATCGGGCAGGTCGTCCCGGGCCGGGTCACCAAGCTGGTGCCGTTCGGCGCGTTCGTCCGCGTCGAGGAGGGCATCGAGGGCCTGGTGCACATCTCCGAGCTGGCCGAGCGCCACGTGGAGATCCCCGAGCAGGTCGTCCAGGTCGGCGACGAGATCTTCGTGAAGATCATCGACATCGACCTCGACCGGCGCCGCATCAGCCTGTCGCTCAAGCAGGCCAACGAGGGCGCCGCGGGGATCGAGGAAGAGGACTTCGACCCGACCCTGTACGGCATGCCGGCCGAGTACGACGACCAGGGGAACTACAAGTACCCCGAGGGCTTCGACGCCGACACCGGCGAGTGGCTCGAGGGCTTCGACGAGCAGCGCGAGACCTGGGAGCGGCAGTACGCCGAGGCCCGCGGCCGCTTCGACGCCCACCGCAAGCAGATCGAAGAGGCCCGCAAGGCCGAGGCCGAGGCGGGCGCCGAGCCCGCGGGCGGCGGCGGCGGTGGCGGCGGGGAGACCTCCTACTCCGGCGGCGGCGAGAGCGAGTCCGGCGGTGGCGCACTCGCCACCGACGAGGCGCTCGCCGCGCTGCGGGAGAAGCTCTCCGGCGGCCAGTGAGGCCCTGACGCGCCGTCCGCGCGAGGCCGCCACGGCGGTCCCGCGCGGCGGGCGGTGACATACTGAGCACGGCCGGAGAACGATCTTTCGGGATCGGCCTCCGGCCGTGCTTCGGTTGCGCCACCATGACGTCCTAGGCGCGCGCCGGCCCCGGCGCCCCGCAGCACCCCTTGTCCCGAAGGTCCGCTCGTCCCCCGGGAGCACTCGTTCAATTGGCCAGCACAGACGTAGGCACAAGGACCGGCGGCCCGGAGGCGGTCGGCCCCCCGATCGTCCCGCAGGGCCCCGCCAGACTCGCGCTGATCGCCGTCACCGTCGCGGTGCTGGCGCAGACGCTGCGCTTCTCTCTGCCGCAGCTCGACCACTTCGCCGACGAGGCCGGGACACCGGCCGCCGCCGGCGGGGTCCTCGTGGTCTACCTCGCCGGGTTCGCCGCCCCGCTGATCCGCCGCCTCGCCGGCCCGCGCGGGCTGCTGCTCGTCGGCGTCGGCGGGCTGTTCGCCGTCCGGCTGCTCGCGCAGGCGGTCGATCCGCGCATCTGGCTCGCTTTCGCCGGCACCGCCGTCGGCATGATCGCCGTCGCCGCCCTGTACGAGGGCGCCCGCGGCCTGTCGGGGGTGGGGTTCGCGACGGCGACCGTCGCGGGTCTGTCCATCGACACCGCCGTGCGGATGTGCTTCGCCACCTGGGACCCGGTGTGGCGCGACGGCATCGGCCCGTGGCTGGCCTGCCTGGCGTTCGTCGGCGTCGGCGCCGCCGCGCTCTACCGCGAGCTGGCGTCCGGGCCCGTCACCGCGCCCGGCGTCTCGTGGCGGGACGCGCTCGGCGCCGCGGCGTTCGGGCCGTTCCTCGCGCTGCAGGTCCTCGTGCTCGCCAGCCCCGCGTTCGTGGCCTCGTCGGGATGGCAGTCGCTGACCGGCGCGCACGTCGCGATCGTCATCGGGCAGGGCCTCGCGCTGGCGTTCCTGGCCTCCGGGCTCGCCGTGCGGGCCGTGCCGGGCGGCGTGTGCGTGCTCGGCGGGACCCTCCTCGGCGTGGGCGCGGGAGCCGTCGCCGGGACGTACGCGATCTCCGGCATCGAGGTCGTCCCCATCGTGATCATCGGCCAGGTGCTGTCGGCGTGGCTGCTGGCGGTCGCGTGCCGGGCGCCGCTGCGCCGCGCGGGGACCGGCGGGCCCGTCTGGCGGGTGGACGCCGGCGCCGCGCTCGGCGGCCTGCTCGTCGCCGCGATCCTCATCCCGTACCAGGTCAGCGCGGTGTCGCCGCTGCCCGTCCCCAACAACGTGCTGCCCGGCATCGCCGGCATCGCGCTCGGCGCGCTCGCGGCGATCGCCGCGGCCCGCGGCGGCCCGCTGCCCGCCCGCGTCCCGCTGCGCGCCCTCACCGCCGGCGGTGCCGCGCTCGTGCTGCTGGCCGGCACCCTCGTGTTCACCGTCGCCGCCCCGGACGGGGAGGCCCCGGCGGCGCCCGCCGGCGGCCACGTGCGGGTGCTCAGCTACAACATCCACGACGCGGTCGACCAGTCCGGCCGTCTCGACCCCGAGGGAATCGCCCGCGTCATCGAGGGGCAGCACGCCCAGGTCGTCCTGCTGCAGGAGGCCGGGCGCGGATCGCTGCTGTCGGGCACCACCGACGTCGCGGTGTGGCTGTCGCGGCGCCTCGGCATGAACCTGGTCTGGGGGCCCGCCGCCGACGGCCAGTTCGGCAACGCGATCCTGACCTCGCTGCCGGTGCGCAGCTCCGGGACGGGCCGGATGCCGAGGGGCGACTGGTCGCAGATCCGCGGCTACGTGTGGGCGCGGCTCGCCGTCGGCGGCACCACGATGGACGTGTGGTCGACGCACCTCGAGGGCGGCGACGACCAGCGCGGCGAGCGGTTCCGGGAGATCGCGGCGCTGCTGCGGGCCTGGGGCGGCGCGCCCCGCACGCTGATCGGCGGCGACTTCGACGCGGGCGCGGGCAGCCCGGAGCTGACCGCGATGACCGACGGCACCGACCTGCGCAACACCGCGATCGGCGGCGAGCAGTACCCGACCAGGCCGGACGGCACGAGCACCGACTGGGTCTTCGGGTCCGACGGGGTGCTCGTCACCGACTACTCCGTGCCCGAGTCCGAGGCGTCCGACCACTACCCGGTCGCGGTGACCGTCCGGATCGGGCGTTGAGCGGACGCCGCTGTGTTCTCAACAGTCCCGGCCCACTTCGCTCGCCTGGCGGCTCGCTACGTGACCGTGCCTGGGCGAACGCGGCATCGCTTCGCGATCTGCCCGGTGCCGCTCGCCTCCGGCTTCGCGGCCCCGGGCAGGTCACGCGTTCGCGCGTGTGGCCGAGGCCACTTCGAGAAAGGCTCCAGGGTCACGAGATGAGTGAAGCGAGCAGGGGGGTGCGGGGGGTCGGTCACCTGCGGGGAGGCTGTCCATGAGCGCCGAGACGGTCGTGATCGAGCGGGCGGCCCCCGCGGACGCGGGCGAGCTGATGACCGTGCAGCGGGCCGCCTACGTCAGCGAGGCGCAGCTGTACGGCGACCCGTTCATCTCGCCGCTGGTGGAGTCGGCCGAGCAGTTGCGCAAGGTGCTGGCGGGCGACGCCGTGGTGCTGAAGGCGGTGCTGGACGGCAGGCTCGTCGGCGCCGTCCGCGCCCGGTTCAACGAGCGGACGTGCCTGGTCGGGAGGCTCGTGGTCGTCCCCGACCTGCAGGGCCGCGGCATCGGGCGGAGCCTGATGACGGCGCTGGAGGCCGAGGTCGCCGGGCGCGCCGACGCGTGCGTGCTGTTCACCGGCCACCTGAGCGAGGCGAACGTGCGCCTGTACCGGAGGCTCGGCTACGCCGAGACGCGCCGCGAGCGCGTCGCCGCGCACCTCACGCTGGTGCACATGCGCAAACCCCTCGTCCCCGCCGGAACCGCCTAGCGGTCGCGCCGCTAGGGTGAGTCCCGTGCTGAAAGTGGGACTCACCGGCGGGATCGGCTCGGGCAAGAGCGAGGTGTCGAAGCGGCTGCGCGAGCACGGCGCGCTCGTCATCGACGCCGACAAGATCGCCCGGGAGGTGGTGGCGCCGGGCACCCCGGGCCTCGCCGCCGTCGTGGCGGAGTTCGGCGAGGACGTCCTCCTGCCGTCCGGGGCCCTCGACCGGGAGAAGGTCGGCCGCATCGTGTTCGCCGACTCCGCCCGGCTCGCCGCCCTGAACGCGATCGTCCACCCGCTGGTGGGGGAGCGGATGCAGGAGCTCATGGACGCCGCCCCCGCCGACGCGGTCGTCGTCTACGACGTCCCCCTCCTGGCGGAGAACGGCCTGGCCGGCATGTACGACGAGGTCGTCGTCGTGGACGCCCCCGAGGAGGTCCAGCTCGACCGCCTCGTCGCCCGCCGCGGCATGACCGAGGAGGACGCCCGCGCCCGCATGGCCAACCAGGCGTCCCGCGAGGACCGCCGCGCCGTCGCCACCCACGTCATCGACAACTCCGGCTCCCTCGCCGACCTGAAGACCCGGGTCGACGCCCTCTGGGAGTCCCTCACCCGCCGCGCCTCCTAGAACGGGGCGTCGAGGGGGAGGCGGTGGACCTCGGCCAGGTAGGCGTCGAGTTCCCCCGGCTCGAAGCGGCACATGCCCACGGCGTACCAGAACTCGGCCGTGGCGTTTCCCTCCCACTTGTAGCGGCCGTCGGGGGCCAGGGCCGCCCAGCCCTCGGCCAGGCCGAGGAGGGTGGCGCGGCGCGCGGGGGCGTCGCGGTCGGTGACGTCCCAGAGGATGATGGCGCCGTCGTCGCCCGCGGTGGCGAGGAGGGAGCCGTCGGGGCTGAAAGCCGCGGACCAGACGCGGCGCGTGTGGCCGGTGAGGGTGTGCAGCAGGCGCCCGTTGGACGGGTTCCACAGGCGCACGACCATGTCGTCGCCCGCGCTGGCGAGCACGGCCCCGGACGGGTGGAACGCCGCGGTCCACAGCCGTCCGGTGTGCTCGGTGAGGGTGTGCTGGAGATCGCCCGTGGACGGGTCCCAGAGGCGGACGGTCCCGTCGTTGCTCGCGCTGGCGAGGGTCTCGCCGGACGGTGAGAACTTCACCTGGTACACCCGGTCGCCGTGGCCGCGCAGCGCGGCGGCGAGCTCGCCCGTGCGGGGGCTCCAGAGACGGACGAGGCCGTCGTCGCAGCCCGTGGCGACCAGGGCGCCGCCGGGCTGGAAGTCGATGGAGCGGACGCGGCCCCGGTGGTCGGCCAGGTTGACGATCTCGCGGCCGCTCGTCCAGTACCAGAGCCGGACGGAGTCGTCGTCGTTGGCGGTGGCGAGGACGTCGCCGGACGGGGCGAACGCCTGCGCCCAGACGTGGTCGGTCTCGACGTTCAGCTCGCGTTCGAACGTGCCCGTCCCGGCCTGCCACAGGTGGACGCCGCCGTCGTTGGTGGCGGTCGCGAGCTGGGAGTCGCGGGTGTTGAACGCGGCGGAGGTGAGGTTGTCGGCGACGCCGCGCAGCTCGCGGATCCGGCGGCCCGAGCGCGGGTCCCACAGCCGGACGAGCCCGTCGTTGCCGCTGCTGGCGAGCAGGCCGCCGTCCGGGCTGAACGCGACGCCGGTGACGCGGCGGCCGTGGCCGCGCAGCACCACGCGGCACTGGCCGGTCTCGGCGTCCCACAGCCGTGCCGTGCCGTCGTTGCTGCTGGTGGCGAGCTGCGTGCCGTCCGGACGGAACGCGAACGGCCACACGGCGCCGCGGTGCCCTGCCAGTTCGAGGCGCTGCCGGCCGGTGCGGGGGTCCCACAGGCGCACGGACCCTGCGCTGTCGGCGGTGGCGAGCCGGCCGCCGTCCGGGCTGAAGGTGGCCTGGTAGATGCCGCCGCCGTGGCCGGTCAGGGCGGCGCGCTGGCGGCCGTCCTCCCAGAGGCGGACGGACCCGTCGGTGTCGCCGGTGACGAGGAGGCCGCCGTCGGGGTGGAACGCGATCGCGTAGACGCGGCCGGTGTGGCCGAGGAGCTCCTGGCGGATCTCGCCGGTGCGGATGTCCCAGAGGCGGACGACGCCCGCCTCGTCTCCGGCGGCGAGCAGGGAGCCGTCCGGGTGGAAGACGGCGCGGAACACCGCGCCGTGGTGCCCGGCGAGCTCGCGGCGCAGCGCGCCGGTGGCGAGGTCCCAGACGCGCAGCGTGCCGCCGGCGTCGCCGGTGACCATGAGCGAGCCGGCGGGGTCGAACACCGCGGTGTAGACGGGGGCGGTGTGCCCGGCGAGCTCGTGCAGGAGCACGCCGGACACGGTGTTCCACACGCGGATGGTCCCGTCGGCGGCGCCGGCGGCCAGGAGGTCGCCGCCCGCGGGGGAGCGGCCTCCGACGACCACGGGCCACACGCCGTCGGGGTGGACGGGGAGGGTGTGCGCGGTGTGCCCGGTGGCGAGGTCCCAGAGCCGGACGGTGCCGTCGGCCGACCCGCTCGCGAGGAGGGCCCCCGCGGCGTCGAACGCGACCGCGTAGGCGCGGTCGGTGTGGCCCTGGAGGTTGCGCAGGGGCGTGCCGGTGACGGCGTCGCAGACGAGGACGCCGCCGTCCTCGCTGCCGACGGCCAGGACGGAGCCTCCGGGGCTGTAGGCGAGCGGCTGCGGGAGGCGGCTGGTCTGGAAGTGGAACCCGTAGGGGACGCCCACCGCGGCCGGGGCGACCTGGATGTCGATGGGGCGGCCCGGCGCGATGGCCGCCTCGCGCAGCTCGGGGGCGGTCGCGACGCGGTCGGGGAGCACGGCGTCCACGAGGGCGGCGCGGGTCCAGTGGCTGCCGTCCACGGCGACGTCCCGCAGGTCGGCGCGGGCGAGGCGGGCCCGGGACAGGTCGGCGCCGCGCAGGTCGGCGCCGGTGAGCGTGGCCTCGTCCAGGCGCGCCCCGGCGAGGGAGGCGTCCCGCAGGACGGCGCGCGAGAGGTTGGCGCCCACCAGCTGGGCGTCGGTGAGGTCGGCGCCGGTGAGGTCGACCTCCTGGAGGTCGCGGTAGGACAGGTCCTCGCCCTGGAGGCGGGCGCCGCGCAGGTCGGTGTGGGCGGGGGTCCGCAGCCGCGTCGTGATGCGGATCGCGTTGGCGCGTGCCATGTCGTCGGCCTCGGGGTCGGCGAGGACGGCCGCCGTCCACTCCTGGCAGGCGCGGGTGTCGGCGAGGTCGCACAGGAAGTCGACCGCGAGCTGGGTCAGGGCGCGGCGGCTCAGGGCGGCGGGAGCCTCGCCCTTGGCGAACTCGTCGGCTATGTGCCGGGCGACGAGCCACTCCATGACGGACTGGTGGATGAACCCGAACAGCCCCTCGGGCGTGCGCACGAGAAGGCTCCCGGCGCCGACGGCGTGCGTCACCTGGTGCGGTGACATCCGCCCCGCGGTGAGGCCGGTGAGGGCGTCGGCGACGTCGGCCAGCTCGGCGAGGCGCAGGAACTGCTCGTTGCCCTCCCAGAGCCGCAGCGCGAGCGTGCCCACCGCCTGCCACATGTCCTCGGCCTTCATCCCGGACGGGCCACCCGCCCCGCCGACCCGCTCCGCCTCGTACGCCAGCCAGGACGACAGGATCTCCTGGTAGAGGTCGGCGGGGCTGACGGCGCGGCGGGCCTGCGCGACCGCGCGCAGCCGGTCCTCGGGGAGGTCGGCGATGAACGACAGCATCCGGGGGTTGGACGTCAGCGCCAGCAGCTCCTCGATCCCCGACAGCAGGCTCAGCCGGTCCTCCGCCGCGCCCTCGTCGCCGTACCGGTTCACCAGGTACGAGCGGACCTGCGTGGGCGCGAACTCCTCCAGGGACAGCACGCGCCGGTGCGGCAGCACGCCGACCTTCTCGCCGAGGGCGGTCAGCACCTGCGCCTGGGACTTGAAGTGCTGCGTCCGGCTCGCCACCACGATCTTCGCCTTGTCCTGGGCGGCCTGCAGCAGCGTGTCGAGGTGGTCGGCGGCGCGGTCGTAGGTCATCCGCGTGACCAGCTCGTCGAACCCGTCGAAGAGCAGCACGATGCGGCCCTGGCGGAGCATGTAGTGGAACGCCTTGAGGTCGATCAGCTCCTCGCCGTGGTTGGCCAGGTGCGCGGCGACCAGCCCGTCCACCGAGTGCGCCTTGTCGAGCGCCCGCAGCTCGATGAGGATCGGGACGACGTGCGGCAGCTCCTCGGGGATGCGGCGGGCCAGCTCCCGCAGGGCGAAGGTCTTGCCGCGGCCGAAGTCGCCCAGCAGCAGCAGGAACCGCCCGTGGTCGGCGGCCAGCAGCCGCAGCATCTCGCCCACGACGTCGTCGTGGACGTCCGTGCCCGGGCGCCTCTCGTCGTCCGGCCCGCTCTCCGGGAGGAACCGGTCGACCTCCCGGTAGCGCTGCGGCACGTACAGGGACGGCGGGTAGAGGCCGCCCGCCGACAGCCTCCGCGTCTGGGCCGCGACGTACTCCGACAGGTCGACGAGCCCCTGGAACTCGGTGAGGCTGCGCACCCGGATGCCGCGGCGCAGCGCGTCGTCGCGCACGGACCGCGCCGGGGCCGGCCCCAGGTACACCAGCTCCGACCCGTGGTCGGACCCGTCGGCGTGGACGTGCCGGACGAACGCGTCGACGTCGGCCTCGGTCACCTGGCCCACGTGGGCGCCGATCCGGTACTGGCGGACGAAGCCGTCCTCCAGGTGGGTGAGCAGCAGGTGCGGCGGCTCGGACCGGCCGTCCTCGCGCGCGGGCGGGGTGACGCGCCGGATCATGGCGCGCTCGAACCGCGTCTCGCACGCCTCGGTCAGCCGGTCGAGCAGGCGGCCCGCGGGGTCGGGGACGGGGTCGGCGGTGCCGTCCCCGCCGGGGCCGGGTTCCGGGGCGGGAGGGGCCGGAGGGGTCTGCGCGCGGGGCGGCGGGAACGTTCCGTTCACGGCCGTCCAGGACCGTTCGAGCCGCTCCGGGCCGCGCCTGCCGGCCTCCTCGGGGACCCAGCGCTCCAGCCCGTTCCCGTGCACGACGACGAGCTGGTGCCGGCCGGGGCCGAGCGCCGGGACGGACGGGACGCCGCTGCCCGCCAGCAGGGGGACGGCGCCGTACTCCGACTCCGTCCCCTGGAAGAACAGGTTGACGTGGGAGGCCAGGAGCGTCTCCACCGTCTCGGGGTCGCGCAGCGCGCCCGGCTCCCCGGCGATGGGCGTGTGCTCGACCGCGCCGAGGCGCAGCCAGCCCTCGGCCTCGAAGTGCCGCAGCCGCTCGTTGAACCAGGCGGCCTGCGCCTGGCCGACGCGCCCGTACCGGTCCTCCTCGCGGTGGGTCTGCGGCAGCGTCGAGTTGAGCCCGGCCACGACGACCTTCAGATCGGGCACGGGGAACAGGGTCCACGGCTGGGCGCTGTCGAAGATGAGCGCGTCGATGCCCTGGTAGAACTCCTTGAACAGGCCCGCGTAGTGCCGCCACTTCGGCCAGTACGGCGGCTGGGGCTCGATGTCGTCGGCCTCGCAGCTGGAGAAGTACGCCTGGCACGCCGCCCGGGTGACGTCGTGGGTGCCCGGCACCACCACCACGCGCTGCGCCTCCAGGCCCAGCAGCGCGCGCAGGCTCGTCAGGAACGACAGCGCCTCGGCGAACTCCTTGCGGCTGCCCGAGTGGGTGATGTTGCCGGTGACGACGAGCAGGTCGGGCCGCGGGACGCCGGAGTCGCCGAGCCGGGTCACATCGCTCCAGATCCGGTCCTGCAGCTCGGTGGCGGTCGTGGGCTCGCCGGGGTCGGCGAGCGTCCGGCCGAACCGGGGGCCGGAGACGTGCAGCACGGTCAGCCGCTCGCGCGGCTCGTGCGCGGTCTCGGCGGCCGGGAACGCCGGTGCGGCGACCGGCGCCCGCCGGGCGGGCCGCTCCCCGGCCGGCTCGGGCCTCCCGCCCCCTCCGGGACCGTCAGACTCCTCCAGGCGGCCCACGAGCGGCTCCCGGCCACCGTGCGGCGGCAGGTGGCGGTTCGGGCCCCCTCCGGGGAAGCCAGGGCCGTCCAAGGGGCGCGCGTGGCCGGCGAGGGCCTCCTGGATGCGGCGCATCAGCAGCCGCCGCGCCTCGTCCGGCTCGTCGACCCCCACCAGGTCCACGTAGGTGATCGTGGACAGCAGCCCGTCGATCGGGCAGTCCTCGATGCGGACCGTCACCAGCTTGCGCGCCGGGTCGTCCGGGTCGGCGCGCAGCGCCGCCATCCACTCCATCCGCCCGTAGCGGGAGCGCAGGTAGTTGCGCGACAGCACCGCCACCACGACCTTCGCCTCCGACAGGCCCCGGTCCATGTAGTCGATGAAGTTGGTCCCGGGCACGAAGTCCCAGGCCTGCATCATCGTGCGGTGCCCGGCCGCCTCCAACTGCCAGGCGATCCACGACGCCCACCGCTCGTCGGCCGGCGAGTAGCTGATGAAGAAGTCGGTCGGACGCTCCTGGGGGTGGCCGGGGGTTGTCATGGCGCCAGTATCGCGCGGCGCACGCCGAAAGGCAGCGCGCTTGGCCGCCTGTGGAGCCTGGCCGCGCGCACCGATCGCGGCGGACCGGCCACGGGAGGCCTTCGGGATCACCGCGCGCCGCCTGTGGAATCATGACGCGCGTGCCGCCCGCCCCGACACAGGTCCTGCGACGCGCCGCCGGCTCCCTGAGCGTCCTCGACTGGATCCGCATCGCCGTGCTGGTGCTCGGCCTGGTGTTCGTCGCCACCGGCCTGCTGCCCGCCGACACGGCCCGCTCCAGCGTCGGACGGATCGCGCCCCTGCTGCTCTTCCTGTTCAGCGTCATCATCCTGGCGGAGCTGACCAAGGAGGCGGGGGTCTTCGACGCGATCGCCCAGCGGATGGCCCAGGCCGGGCGGGGCAACTACGTCGCGCTGTTCCTGCTGTGCGTGGCGTTCGCGTCGCTCACCACCGTCTTCCTCAACCTGGACACCACCGCCGTACTGCTGACTCCGGTCATGCTGGCGCTGGCGGCGCGCGCGCGGATAGCCACCCTGCCGCTCGCCATGACGACGGTGTGGCTGGCCAACACCGCGAGCCTGCTGCTCCCGGTGTCCAACCTCACCAACCTCCTCGCCGCCGACCGCGTCGCGCTGGAGACCCCCGCGTTCGCGGCGCGCATGTGGGTGCCGCAGCTGGCGGTCCTGGCCGTGACGATGGCCCTGCTGTGGGCGTTCTACTGGCGGCGGCGGATGCGCGGCGAGGAGTCCTACGACCCGCCCGAGCCGGTGCCCGTCCAGGACCGCGTGCTGTTCTCCGCCACCGGTGCCGCGTGCCTGCTGTTCATCGGGGCGATCCTCGCGGGCGTGCACACCGGGATCCAGCTGGGCGTGGCCGCCACCGCCGCCGCCGTCGTGGCCGTGGCCGCCTTCGCCGTGCGCGACCGGTCGGCGCTGCGCCCCGCGCTCATCCCCTGGCAGCTGCTGGTGTTCGTCACCGGGCTGTTCCTCGTCGTCCCCACCCTGGAGCGGTTCGGGCTGGACGACGCCATGCGCGGCCTGATCGGCGACGAGGGCGGCGCGGTCGGCGCCTTCCGGGCGGCGTTCTCGGGGGCGGGCCTGTCGAACGTCCTCAACAACCTGCCCGCCTACGTCGCCGGGGAGTCGGCCGTGCCCGCCTCGAACAGGGACCAGCTGCTCTCCCTGCTCGTCGGGACCAATGTGGGGCCCGTCATCACGCCCTGGGGGTCGCTGGCCACGCTGCTGTGGTTCGAGTGGTGCCGGCGCTGGGACGTGCGCGTGCCGATGCGCACGTTCGTCCTGGCGGGGACGGTCCTGGCCGTGGCGGGGACCGCCGCCGCCGTCGGAGCCCTGCTGCTGACCGCCTGACCGCCTGACCTCCTGACCGGCCGCCGTCCGGCGAGGCGGTCAGCGGGTGAAGCGGTCAGCGGGTGAAGCGGTCAGCGGGTGAAGCGGTCAGCGGGTGAAGCGGCCCGGCCCGTCCTGGGGGTCGATCTTCGCCGTGGTCTCCAGGAGGCGGTCGAGCAGTTCGGGGCGCGCCGCGACGAACCCCAGCTCGGACGCCGGGCGGTCGATGCCGAGCTCGTAGGGCGCCCCGTCCAGGCGGCGCAGCTCCGCGCCCGCCTCGGCCGCCACCAGCGCCCCGGCGGGCAGGTCCACGATCTCGGGCAGGTAGCCGACGATGCCGTCGATGTCGCCGCGCGCCAGCATCGTCCACGCCACCAGCGGCGCCCAGAGCTGCAGCATGCGCGCGCAGCGCAGCTCCAGGGCCGAGCGCATGGCGAACGCGACCGGATCGTCGGCGCCGACCTGGTGGCCCTGCGTCCAGGCGAGCAGCGGGTTCTTGTCCCGTCCCGGCCTGGGGCGGTCGGCCAGCGCCAGGGGCCTGCCGTCAGGTCCCAGCGTGCCCCTCCCGCGCACCGCCGACCACGTCCGGCCACTCACCGGATCGTGTACGACGCCCAAGACCGGCTCGGCGCGCGCGCACAGCGCCAGCCCGACCGCGTACACCGGCATGCCGATCGCGACGTTGTTGGTGCCGTCGAGCGGATCGACGAGCCACACCATGTCCTCGCCGGGCGCGCCGTCCAGGATCCCGGACTCCTCGGCGATGATCCGGTGGCCCGGATACGCGCCCCGCAGCCGCCCGACGATCAGGTCCTCGGCGGCGGTGTCCAGCTCGGTCACCACGTCCCCGCCGTCGCCCTTGGGCCGCACGCCCAGGGGGCCGTCCACGCGGGCGCTGAGCAGCTCGCCCGCCGCCTCCGCCGCCTCCACCGCCACGCGCCGGGCCTCGGAGAGATCGACCGGAAGGGCCGCTGACGGGGTCGTGGGTCTCATCGGGCCTCTCCAGTCGGATCCGGCGGCCGGCTACCGGCGCGGCGAGCAGTGGGCGGTGGCGATCCTGCGGGCCGAACGCCGCAGGGCCCGCACCGTGTCGGCGTGGTCCGAACGGGTGCGGCGAACCTTGTGGCTGGGGAGGTCCAGGGGGCCGAGCGACAGGTCGCCCCCGCCCGGCGTCTGCCGGCCCAGGGCCACCGTGGCGGCGTCTCGGCCGTCCTCTATGAGCGTGCTGTGGAAGACGCCCGCGGGCAGAGTGTAGGACTCCCCGGTCCGGTGCGTGGTGGAGTTGGCGGGGGCGCACTGGACGGTGCGCCCGGTGGCCCTCAGCTCGTCCATGTCGCCCTGGCTCACCACCTCGAAGACCTGCTGCGTCCCTGTGGCGGAAGACCCCGTGGCGGACGACCCTGTGGCGGAGGACTCGCTGACCTCCATCCGCACGTTCCGGACCGTCCCGTACAGGACGAAGCTGAGCAGGTCCCAGCTGTGGCAGTGCACCGGCGACGTGGTGGACGGCGCCGGGAGCACCTCGGGCGTCCAGATGTGCAGGCACACGCCGAGATCGCCGCTGCGTTCCAGGGGAAGGCACAGGAAGCCCAGCGGGTGCCGCACGGCGGCGATGTCCGGGCGGCCCGCGGCGGCGTCCTCCAGGACCCCGTCGAGGACGCGCCCCGCCCATGCCGGCAGCGTCCGCGCCGCGGTACCGGCGCGGATCTCCTCGCGGATCTCCTCGTACCTCACTCCGGCGGCCTCACCCTTCGCCGAGACGCGTTCCCGGTGGCCTCGCGGCCCCTCGCCCTGCCCGCCCGCGCCGCACCCGCCCGGGCCGCGGCCGGCCGGCCCCGGCCCGGTCACTCGTACGGGTCCTTGGCGCGCAGGGCCTTACGTATGATCTCGATGACATCGCGGTCGGTATAGCCCTGCGCGAGGTCGATTCCGATGACCTCGAAGAGCTTGCGCACTTCCTCCACGGTCGGCTCGTCGTCCAGGGGCGCCAGCCTGGCCTGCTCCACCGGCACGCGGCGCGCCTGGTCGAGGCTGGTCTGGAGTTCCGCGCTCACCCAGCTGTAGTAGAACTTGGCGCTCTCCACGACCAGGGCCTCGCCGCGCGGGTCGTCGCGGGTGACCACGACACGGGACGACGCCAGGTCGTACCGCAGCGTCGTCATCGTCTGCGCGAGGCCGATGTCGATGTCGAGCATCGCGAAGCGCTGCTTGTGCCAGCACGCCGCCAGGATGGTGGCGTACGCCTCCTTGCGGGTGCGCTCCAGCGTCCACGGCTCGCCCGTGGCGTCCGGGCCGTCCGACACCGACCGGCGGTGGCGCGCGTACGCCTCGCACACCTCGACGTTCGTGGGGTCGAGGATCTCCAGGCGGAACAGCAGCGTCCGCCGCTCCCGGCGCGCGGCCGCCACGCACTCGGGCAGCGTCCTCGCGCGGATGTAGGTGCCCGTGCCGCCCTTGAAGAACCAGCGGTCGGTGTCGCGGCGGGCCTCGGCGAGGACCTGCGCCACCTGGGCCCCGCTGATGACCCGGACGACGGTGGTCTCGTCCAGCGCGCGCTTGGTGTCGGACAGGACGCTCTCGAACGCCTCGATGTGGGTCAGCTTGGCGTCGAGCTCACCGAGCGTGGCCGACGAGGCGCGCAGCGTGTCGCGCACCTCCGCCTCGACCGGGATGCGCCGGCCGCGGTCGCGCAGCACCGACGTCGCCAGCAGGCCGATCACCGCGAGGATTCCGCTGTTGGTGATCTCCGTCTCGTTCGGCAGGTTCACCCCGAGGCCGAGCACCGCGACGACGATCGCCAGGACCAGCGCGATCACTGCGTCGGCGTTCTTCCCGAACCAGTTGCCGAATCGGCCCATTGTGCGGTTTCCCCGTCCTCGTCGGCGCCGGGGGCGCTCGGGAGGCGTCTGGGGGGTCGCCCCCTCGAACGGCACCCCCTCGAACGACACGGCCGGCGCGGTCATCGTAACCACAGCCTCCGACCGCTGGAAAAGCCCCGCAGGTAAGGGGTTCGCTCACCTGTGCGACCAGGTGCCCTTCCGATCGCTATAGGCTCGTCGCCATGCGCGTGCGGGGCTGGTGGTCGGGGGCATGGCCCACCCGGCGTTCCCGTGCCTTCGACATCGCGATCGCCGTGACGCTGGCCGTGGGCGACGGCGTGTTCCTGTGGTTCGCGGAGCAGAAGTTCTGGCTCCCGCCCGCCGCCGTGGCCGTCTGCAGCGTCATCCTCGGGCTGACCCTGATCGTGCGGCGCTCCCATCCGGTGGGGCTGTGCGTGTTCGCGATGGTGTTCGCCACGATCACCGGCGCCGGGGCGTTCGCCACCCTCGTGATCCTGTACTCGCTCGCCGCCTACACCGCCTCCCGCAGGACGGTGGTGGGCGTCGCGCTCGCCGGCTACGTCGCCGGCCTGGTCTTCCCCGGCCCGACTGCGGCGACGGAGTCCTTCCTCGCGCAGTCGATCTTCGGGATCGCGTTCGTCGGGGTCCCCGTGCTGCTCGGCCTCTACATGGGCGCGCGCAAGCAGCTCCTCGCCTCCCTCCAGGAACGCGCCGCGCGGCTCGAACGCGAGCAGCACCTGCTCGCGGAGCGCGCGCGGGGCGAGGAGCGCACCCGCATCGCCCGGGAGATGCACGACGTGGTCGCCAACCGCATCAGCGTGATGGTCGTGCACGCGGGCGCGCTGAAGGCGATCGCCGTCCGCGACCCCGAGCGGGCCGCCGAGACCGCCTCCGTCATCGGCGACATGGGGCGGCAGGCGCTGGAGGAGCTCCGCCACGTCGTCGGCGTGCTCAGGCAGGGGGAGGAGGCCCTCCCGCAGCAGGCGGTGACGCTCGCGCACCTCCGCGAGCTGGTCGGCCAGTCGGGCGCCGCGGGCCTGCGCGTCGACCTGAAGGTCCGCGGGGAGGAGCGGCCCATGCCCCCCGCCGTCGGGCGGACGGTGTACCGGCTCGTCCAGGAGGCCCTCACCAACGTCCACAAGCACGCCGGGGCCGCCGAGACCCGCGTGGAGCTCGGCCTCCTCCCCGAGGCGGTCGAAGTGGAGATCACCAACGACCCGCCCACCGCGCGGCCCGAGCACCGGCTGCCCTCCGGGGGGAACGGCCTGCTCGGGCTGCGCGAGCGCGTCACCGCCCTCGGCGGCAGCTTCGACGCCGGGCCCCGCGGCGGCGGCTACGCCGTCCGGGCGAGGCTCCCGCTGCCCGCCTCCTGACCCCCGGGGCGCCCGCCGGGCCGCTCGGCCGCGGAATGTCGGACCCCCTGCATACAGTTGGTACACAGGGAGAACGCCGGATCCAGGGGAGTGTCGATGCGCCCAGTCACGGACCTGCGGCGCCGCGTGGCGCCGTTCGAGGTCGTCACCGAGATGACGCCGTCGGGCGACCAGCCCACGGCGATCGCCGACCTCGCCGCCCGCGTGGAGCGCGGCGAGAAGGACGCGGTGCTGCTCGGCGCGACCGGTACCGGCAAGACCGCCACGATCGCCTGGCTGGTCGAGAAGCTGCAGCGGCCGGTCCTGGTCATGCAGCCGAACAAGACCCTCGCCGCCCAGTTCGCCAACGAGCTGCGCGAGATGCTGCCGAACAACGCCGTCGAGTACTTCGTGTCGTACTACGACTACTACCAGCCCGAGGCGTACATCCCGCAGACCGACACCTACATCGAGAAGGACTCCTCGATCAACGACGAGGTCGACCGGCTGCGGCACTCGGCGACCAACTCGCTGCTGACCCGCCGCGACACCGTCGTCGTCGCGTCGGTGTCGTGCATCTACGGCCTCGGCACCCCGCAGGAGTACGTCGACCGGATGGTCCGGCTGAAGGTCGGGCAGGAGATCGACCGCGACGACCTGCTCCGGCAGCTCGTCGGCATGCAGTACACCCGCAACGACCTCGCCTTCACCCGCGGCACGTTCCGCGTCCGCGGCGACACCGTCGAGATCATCCCGCAGTACGAGGAGCTCGCCGTCCGGATCGAGATGTTCGGCGACGAGATCGAGAAGCTCGCCACCCTGCACCCGCTCACCGGCGAGCTGATCACCGAGGACGAGGAGCTCTACGTCTTCCCCGCCTCGCACTACGTCGCCGGCCCCGAGCGCATGGAGCGGGCCATCGGCCAGATCGAGGCCGAGTTGGAGGAGACCCTCGCCGTGATGGAGCGGCAGGGCAAGATGCTGGAGGCGCAGCGGCTGCGCATGCGCACCACCTACGACATCGAGATGATGCGGCAGGTCGGCACCTGCTCGGGCATCGAGAACTACTCCCGGCACATCGACGGCCGCGGCCCCGGCACCGCCCCCAACACCCTCCTCGACTACTTCCCGGAGGACTTCCTCCTCGTCGTCGACGAGTCCCACCAGACGGTCCCGCAGATCGGCGCCATGTACGAGGGCGACGCGTCCCGCAAGCGGATGCTGGTCGAGCACGGGTTCCGGCTCCCGTCCGCCATGGACAACCGTCCCCTGAAGTGGGAGGAGTTCCTCGACCGGATCGGCCAGACCGTCTACCTGTCGGCGACGCCCGGGCCCTACGAGATGAACCGCGTCAAGGGCGACGTCGTCGAGCAGGTCATCCGCCCCACCGGCCTGATCGACCCGGAGATCGTCGTCAAGCCGACCAAGGGGCAGATCGACGACCTCATCCACGAGATCCGCGAGCGCACCGAGCGCGACGAGCGCGTCCTCGTCACCACCCTCACCAAGAAGATGTCCGAGGACCTCACCGACTACCTGCTCGAACTCGGCATCCAGGTCCGCTACCTGCACAGCGAGGTCGACACCCTGCGCCGCATCGAGCTGCTGCGCGAGCTGCGCGCCGGCGAGTTCGACGTCCTGGTCGGCATCAACCTGCTCCGCGAGGGCCTCGACCTGCCCGAGGTCTCCCTCGTGGCGATCCTGGACGCCGACAAGGAGGGCTTCCTGCGCTCCGAGACGTCGCTCATCCAGACGATCGGCCGCGCCGCCCGCAACGTGTCGGGGCAGGTCCACATGTACGCCGACACCGTCACCCCGTCCATGGAGCGGGCGATCGACGAGACGAACCGGCGCCGCGACAAGCAGCGGGCCTACAACGAGGAGCACGGCATCGAGCCGCGGGCGCTGCGCAAGCGCATCGCCGACATCCTCGACTCCCTCGCCCGCGAGGACGCCGACACCGAGACCCTCATCGGCGGCGCCGGGCGCCAGCAGAGCCGCGGCAAGGCGCCCGTGCCCGGCCTCGCGTCCCGCACCAGGGAGGTCGGCCGGCACGCCGCCGACCTGGTCGGCGAGCGCCCGCGCGAGGAGCTGGAGGGCCTCATCGAGCAGATGACCGAGCAGATGCACCAGGCCGCGACCGACCTGCAGTTCGAGCTCGCCGCCCGGCTCCGCGACGAGATCAAGGAGCTCAAGCGCGAGCTGCGCGACATGAAGGAGGCGGGCGTCAGCTGACGCCCCGCGGCCCTCACCCGAAGGCGAGCACGACCCGGTCCTCGACCGGGCGGTAGCCGAGCCGCCGGTAGACGCCGTTGCTGGTCGGGTTGGCGAGGTCGGTGAACAGCACGACCTCGCCGGCGCCCGCGTCCCGGGCGGCCCGGGTCACCGCGGCGGTCACCGCCGCCCCGTAGCCGCGGCGGCGGTGCTCGGCCGGGGTGTAGACGGGCGCCACCCGCGCCGCCCCGGCCACCGCCGGGGTCCGGCCCGCCATCGCCACCGGGCGTCCGCCCGCCTCCCACAGCGTGACGCCGCCCTCCGCGAGCCGCCCGTCGATCACCGCCGGGTCGGGGTCGCCGTGGCCGCCGGCGTCCCGGTGGAACGCCGCGAACCAGTCGCGCACGAGGTCGAGATCGCCGCCGTCCGCGACACGCGCGGCGCCCTCCGGCGGCGGGTCCGGCATGACGAGCCCCGCCAGCCGGTGCAGCCGCTGGCGCAGCTCCACCCGGGCCCGGGTCCCGGTACGGCGGGTCCACGCCTCCGCGAACCCCTCGGCGAGGTCCGGGCTCCCGTTGACGCCGGGGACCGCGGCGCCCCGCCCGGCCAGCTCGGCGGCCAGCGCCGGCGCGGCGGGCTCCGGCATCTCGCTGATCAGGACCGGATACGCCCCCGTCCACATGAAGGCGCCCGCGACGTCACCGCCCTCCGCCCACCAGCCGAACAGCGCGGTCCGGTAGAGGGCGGCTCCCTGCCTCCGGATGGCCTCGGCCACGGTCAGCGGGACGGTGTTGGCGACGGGATCGGCGCGCAGGAGCCCTCCCGCCCGCGCGAGGAACTCATGGACATCGTCGGTCAGCTTCCACGCCATGCCTCAGCATGCCCGCGCCCGCACGCCGGACGCAGCCCATTTACGCCCCTCCTCCGGTGCGGCGCAGGCGGTTCGGGGGCGTCGGGGCGGGTCGGTAGCGTGTCGGGCGTGGCTGACATGGCGGGCGCGGCGGGGGACCGGATGCTGGGGTGCCTGTTCGGCGGGGCGGTCGGTGAGGCGCTCGGCCGGCCCGTGGAGGGCCCGTCAACGACTCCAAGGGCTGCGCCGGCACGGTCCGGGCCGCGCCGGGGGGCTTCGGGCACCCCGCCCCGGGTGCCGTCTTCAGCCGGGGGCAGGGCGTCGCGGCCCTCACCCACGGCCACCCGTCCGGCCACCTGCCCGCGGGCGCCCTCGCCGTCGCGGTGTCGGCCCTCGTGCACGGTGCCACCCTCGTTGACGCCCTGGGGCGCGCCATGGCGGAACTGCGCGAGCACCCCGGCCACGAGGAGACGGCCGTAGCGTTGGAGAAGGCGCTGGAGCCGCCGCGCGGCGGCCCGGCGTCCGAGGCGCCCGAGCGGCTGGAGAGCCTCGGCCGCGGCTTCACCGGCCCGGAGGCCCTCGCCATCGCCGTGCGCGCCGCGCTGACGGCCGAGGCCGCGGGCGGGTACCCGCTGGAGATCGTCCCGCGCGGGCTGCTGCTCGCCGTCAACCACTCCGGTGACAGCGACTCCACCGGCGCGATCTGCGGGAACCTGCTCGGCGCCCGGTACGGCTCCCGGGCCGTCCCCGAGCACTGGCGCGCGGGCGTCGAGGCCGCCGGGACGATCGCCGCGCTCGCCGAGGGCGGCGCGGTGGAGTTCGGGCCGAGCCCGCCCGCCGACTCCTACGGCGAGCCTCCGATGGACTGGCACATGCGCTTCTACGGCTGAGCGGCGGCGGAAAACCGCGCGACCGGGCGTAGGGGAGGTGCCTACGATCGCGGCATGGTGCATGAGGTCCGGACGGCGCGGGACGGGGACCTGCCGGGGCTGGCGGAGATCGAGAACTCGGGCGACGCGATGTTCGCCGAGATCGGGATCGTCTTCCCGCCCGGTCCCACGGTGATCGAGCAGGTGGCCGGCAAGGGGGCCGAGATCGTGGTGGCCGGTGACCCGCCGGTCGGTTTCGCGGCCGTAGAGGAGGTCGACGGGGCCGCGCACCTGGAGCAGATCTCGGTGCGCGGCGACCTGGTGGGGCGGGGGATCGGCGTCCTGCTGCTGGAGGAGGTCAAGGCGAGGGCGGCCGCGGCGGGCTCGCCCGGGGTCAGCCTCCTGACCTTCCGGGACGTCCCGTGGAACGGGCCCTGGTACGCCCGGCACGGGTTCGCGGAGCTGCCCGAGGAGCGCTGGGGTCCGGGGATCAGGTCCTACTGGGACGCCGAGATCAGGGAAGGGCTGCACGAGCTGGGGCCGCGCCTCGTCATGTGGGCGCCGCTGGGGCCGCGATCCGGCACCCGTTAAAGATCTACAATGTAAAGGCCGGAACCCGGGACGGCCCCCGGACGTCTGGCCCTTGGGCGTCCGCGCCATGGACGCCGGGTTCGGGGACAGAAGGAGAGCGATGATCAGCCCGGTCGCATGGGTGCGGGGCCGCCTCGGCGAGCGGGGCGCCGCGCTCGCGCTCCTGGCGCTGCTGCTGGCGCTGGCGGTGGTCCCGCTGGTGGTGATGCCGGCGGCGCGGTGCGAGGCCTTCGGCAAGGGGTGCCGCGCTCCGGGCCCCGAGGGCAAGGCGGACCCGGTCGCGGCCACCCGCACGCCCACCCCCCTTGAGGTGGCGACGCGCGGGGCCTACGTGGCGCTGGGGGACTCGTACTCCTCGGGAGTCGGGGCGGAGGCGACCGTGGCCGACCAGAACCCCCTGGACCGGTGCCACCGGACGTCCAAGGCGTACTACCACGAGGTCTCGCAGGCCTTCCGCTTCGCGAAGGGCACCGCGTTCTGGGCGTGCTCCGGCGCCACCACCGACGACGTCCTGGACGGCCGGGGCGGCGAACCACCACAGATCGGCCGCATCGGGCGTGACACCAGCCTGGTCACCATCAGCATCGGCGGCAACGACGTCGGGTTCTCACGGGTGCTCGCCGGCTGCGTCATCAAGCTCCCGTGGGGGAGGGGCTGCACCGGGCAGGGCGAGGAGATCGCCCGCCGCATGGCCGAGCTCCGGCAGAGCCTGCCCGCCCTGCTGTCCAAGATCACCCAGCGGGCGCCGTACGCGCGGGTGGTCGTGATGTCCTACCCGAAGGCGTTCTCGGAGGTCAGCGGCGTGGACGGGGACAACATCACGGTCGCGGACCAGCGCTGGCTGAACGGGCGGGCCTACGAGCTGGGCGGGGTGATCAGGCAGTCGGTGGCGGAGGCCGACGCGCGCAAGGTGGCCGGGCACCGGCCCGGAAGCGTCGAGTTCGTGGACGCCTACGGCGCGTTCGCCGGGCACGAGGTAGGCAGCCGTGACGCCTACATGAACGGCCTGACGGTGAACCTTGCGGCGCTGGAGGCCGAGCCGCGCAGCTACCACCCGACGGTCGCAGGGCAGCAGGCGCTCGCCCGGCTCTTCGTCGACCAGATCAAGAAGGGGCCGGGACGCCCCCTGTCCTGATCGCCGAGGGCGGCGGGGGCCTCCCCGCCGCCCGGATTCCCCCTCGGCCGGTGAGGACCGTCCCGAACGGGCACGACTGTCCAAGGGGTTCTGCGATGCCCATCACGATCGCGCTCGCCGGGGACACGATGCTGGGACGGGGCGTGGCGGAGGAGATCGCCGCGTACGGCCCGCACGGCCTGTTCTCCGAGGGGGTGCGCGAGGTCTTCGGCGAGGCCGACCTCGCCCTGGTGAACCTGGAATGCTGCGTGTCCGACCGAGGGCGGCGGTGGGACCCGGCGGGCAAGCCCTTCCACTTCCGTGCACCGCCGGCCGCGGTCGACGCCCTCGCCGACCTCGGCGTCGACTGCGTGACGCTCGCCAACAACCACGCCCTCGACTACGGGCCGGACGCCCTGGCGGACACGCTCGACGTCCTCCGCCGGGCGGGAATCCGGACGGTCGGCGCGGGAGAGGACCTCGGGCGGGCGCGGGAGCCCGCCGTCGTGGAGGCCGGGGGAGCGCGGGTCGCGGTCCTCGGCGTCACCGACCATCCGGCCGATTTCGCCGCGGCGGAGGACCGTCCGGGCGTGGCCCACGCGGACCTGGAAGGCGGCGTCCCCGGCCACCTGCTGGAGGAGGTCCGGCGGCTCCGCGGCGCGCACGACGCCGTGCTGGTCATGCCGCACTGGGGCCCGAACATGATCCCGGCGCCGCTGCCCTACGTACGGCGCGCGGCGGGGAGCCTGGTGGAGGCGGGCGCGACGCTCGTCGCCGGGAGTTCCGCGCACGTCTTCCACGCCGTGGTGCGGCCGGTGCTCTACGACATGGGCGACTTCATCGACGACTACGCGGTCGACCCCCTGCTGCGCAACGACCTCGGCCTGGTGTTCCTGGTCACGCTGGACGCCGCCGGCCCCTCCCGGATCGAGGCGGTGCCGATCCGGCTCGACTTCTGCCGCACCCGCCTGGCCGGCGGCGCCGACCGCGCCTGGATCGCCGACCGCTTCACCGCGGCCTGCGCCGCCTTCGACACGCCCGTCTCCGTCCGCGACGGACGGCTGGTCGTCGAGCGGCCGTGACGGAACGGACGGCTGCGGCGGATCATCGAGCGGCCCGGACCCGTCCTCGCCGCACGGGAGATGCCTCCGGAGGCGGTCAGCGCAGCGCGGCAGCGACGACCCCGGTCACCGCCCTGCGCACGGCCTCCTCGTCCGGCGGCGCCGCGGCGCGGTCGGCGAACAGCAGGTGGGCCGTGCCGATGAGGGTGGGGGCGAGCAGGTCGACCTCGGCGTCGGGCGCGAGGCGACCGAGGTCGCGCTCGGCCGCGAGGTAGGAGGCGACCAGGTCGACGGCCTCCGTCAGCACCGGGACGCCCGCCGGCCAGGTCTCCCGCAGCCGGGCGCGCAGCTCGTCCCGGAAGGTGATGAGGGGCACGATCGCGACGGCGACCGATCCGAACACCGCCGTGAGCGCGGCGGTGAGGTTGCCGACGACGGTGCCGGCGCCGGCCGCGTCGCGCAGGGCGGCGGTCTCGGAGTCCATCCTGTCGACGCGGTCAAGCACGAACTCGGCGAGGAAGGCGTCGAAGTCGGCGAAGTGCCGGTGCAGGACGCCCTTGGCGCAGCCCGCCTCCGCGGTGACGGCGCGGCTGGTCAGCGCGCTCGCCCCCTCCTTCAGCAGGACGCGCTCGGCGGCGTCGAACAGCTGCCCGCGCACGTCGCGCATGGCGATCCCTGTCGGCACGGCGGATTCTCCTTGACGAGTGGGCATGCGCCCATTCATAGTGGGCGCATGCCCATTGTAGCGACCGACCCTTCCCCCGAGCCGCACCGCGCCCGCCAGGTGGCGGAGTCCTTCGGCACCGATCCCGACCGCTACGACCGCGCCCGGCCCCGCTATCCGGACGCCCTCGTGGAGCGGATCGCCGCCGCCTGCCCGGGGCCCGACGTCCTCGACGTCGGCTGCGGCACCGGCATCGAGGCCCGCCAGTTCCGGGCCGCCGGCTGCACGGTGCTCGGCGTCGAGCCCGACGCGCGGATGGCCGAGTTCGCGCGGCGCGGCGGGCTGGAGGTCGAGGTCGCGACGTTCGAGGCCTGGGACCCGGCGGGCCGGGACTTCGACGCGGTGGTCGCCGGGACGGCCTGGCACTGGGTGGACCCGGTGGCCGGAGCGGCCAAGGCGGCGGAGGTGCTGCGGCCGGGCGGGCGGCTGGCGGCGTTCTGGCACGTGTTCGAGCTCCCGCCCCAGGTGACGGAGGCCCTGGCCGCCGTCTACCGGCGGGTCGTGCCCGACTCCCCGTTCAACGCCGTAGCGAACAGGTCGGCCATGGAGACCTACCAGCTGATGTTCGACAGGGCCGCCGAGGGGATCGAGGCCGCGGGCGGCTTCGGCGAGCCCGAGCAATGGCGGTTCGACTGGGAGCAGACCTACACCCGCGACGAGTGGCTGGACCAGATGCCCACCCACGGCACGCTCACCTGGCTCCAGGACGCCCAGCGGGAGGCGGTGCTGGAAGGCGTCGGGGAGGCCATCGACGCCATCGGCGGCCGCTTCACGATCCCCTACGCCACCGTGGCCGTCACCGCGTCGAAGGCCGCCGGCGCGGCGTGACGGGCCGGGGCCGGTCAGGCCCGCGGCACGGGATCCACTCGGCGCCGGGTGTCGATGCCCGAGGCGTTGCGCGGGTCGCGGCCCGGCAGGTGCACCTCGTATCCGGTCGCGTCCGCGCGGTAGAGGCGCAGCGGGGCGTCGCCGCCGAGGTCGGCGGGCTCGAAGGCCACGGCGCCCGGATCGACCCGGGGGAACGCCTCGGCGCAGCGCTCCGGCAGCTCCTCGTCGGGCACGGCGGAGGCCGCGGCGTCGATGTAGACGGCGCGGCCCCGCCCGATCTCCGCCGAGGAGTCGTAGATGACGATGGCGACCTCCGGGCGGGCGGCGATGTTGCCCGAGTGCCGCGAATCCGGAGAGGAGACCCAGTAGAACGTCCGGTAGCCGGCGTGCGTGAAGTACACCGGTGAAAGGCGCGGCCGGTGATCGGCTTCGCTCGTCCCCAGGGTCATGTACAGGTTCCCGTCGATGACGGTCCGCGCCAACTCGTCCAAATCCTCTGGCAGGCTCATGTGAGTGAGTGTGGCGGGTGGGTCCGACACCGCGCCTACGAAGGAAGGAGTCCCATGACCGAGCCGATCGGGGATTCCGGCATCGCCATCAGGGCCATGCGGCCGGACGACGCCGAGCGGGTGTTGGCGATCTACCAGGAGGGCCTGGACGGCGGTCAGGCCAGCTTCGAGACCAGGGCCCCGACCTGGTCGGAGTTCGACGCGGCCAAGCTGGAGCGCCACCGGTACGTGGCCGCCGACGCGGCCCCCTCGGGTGAGGCCCTCGGCTGGATCGCCGCCGTCGCCGTCTCCGACCGCTGCTGCTACAGCGGGGTGGTCGAGCACAGCGTCTACGTCAGCCCCCGCGCGCAGGGCCGGGGCGTGGGCGCCGCGCTCCTGGCCGCCTTCATCGCCTCCACCGAGGAGGACGGCATCTGGACGGTCCAGTCCGGCATCTTCCCCGAGAACACCGCCAGCCTGCGGCTGCACGCCAAGGCCGGGTTCCGCACCGTGGGCGTGCGCGAGCGCCTCGGCCGCCTCCACGGCCGCTGGCGCGACGTCGTCCTCATCGAACGCCGCAGCCCCCTCGTGGTGTAGCGGCCACCTGGCGGTTCTCGCCCGCCCACCGGAGTGGTCAACCGGCCGGACGGCCGAACCGTACCGCCACGCCCGGCGAGTACAGCACGCTCGCCGGCTCCCCGAGCGGTCCCGGCAGACCCGCCGCCGCCACGAGGTTCTCCTCGCAGCGCAGGAGCGACGCCCGGTGCAGCGGCCACCGCGGATGGACGTTCGGCAGGAACGCGACACGTCCGAGAAAGGCGTTGTGCAGGCCCCAGCGGGCGGTCAGGAAGTGCTCCAGATCCGAGGGCTCCTCCACCCGCTCGCCGATCCGCACGGTGATCCGGCTGTAGGCGCCGCGCGGGCCCGGCCAGCGTCGCGAACCGGCATAGCTGATCACGTCGCCCCGGGCCCGGATGGCCATGCGCGACCACTGGTACGGCAGTCCGAGCCCCGCCCGCGCGATCAGCACAGGGAGCAGGCGAGAGGCGTCCAGCGAGCGGAAGACCACACCGCGCCGGCCCTGCGCGTCCACCGAGTACAGCCGGACGTTGGTCTCCGGGAACGTCCCGAAGTGCGGGACGCCGGGGAGCCGGAACCACCCGACCCGGTGCATCCAGAACGCGATAAGCCCGACATACGTGGCCCCATGCAGCGTGTCCGGAACGACGCCCTTCGGCAGTAGCGGCGCCACCCGTCGCGGGTCCACGCGCCAGTGGACGAACGCCAGGTCACGCCACGACTGCGTGACCCACGGCCTGGGGACCACGCCGGGTGGATCGGCCGCGATGGGCAGGGGAACGGGCACGGCCCCATCGTCCCACACTGTTGATCATGTCCAAGGTCAGGCCGTTCCCGAGGCCCGGGACGGGAGCACGGAACGGGCGACGGCCTCGCGTTCGGCCGCTTCGCGGTCGGCGGCCTCCCGTTCGGCGGCGGCGCGCTCGTCGTAGGCGGCGCGGGCGGCGGCGATGGCGTTCTGGTGCTCCTCGGTCCACACGACCAGCGCGCGGATGGTGCTGTGCAGAGTCGCGCCCATGGGCGTCAACCGGTAGTCCACGCGCGGCGGGACGGTCGCGTGCACCGTGCGGCTGACCAGGCCGTCGCGTTCCAGATGCCGCAGCGTGCGGGTCAGCATCCGCTGGCTGACGCCGTCGATCGCGCGGCGCAGCTCGGTGAAGCGCAGGCTCCGCTTGTCGAGCAGCGCGATCACCAGGAGTGACCACTTGTCGGCGACGCGGTCGAGGATCTGCCGCACCTCGCAGTCGGCGCGCTGGTCCCACTGGAGAACGTCGTCGTCGATGCCGGTATCCGCGCAGTAACCGAGGGACTCGGAAGTGCCGTCTTCCATGCTCACGGATGGTGCCAGACGATGTTGCCGGTTACAAGAGGGAACCGGCAGTCACCAGGGGAACCGCCCCGCCCGGTTCCCCCGTCGAAGGAGAGCCGGGCGACGATGTCCGATTCGAACGAGCGAATGAGCGGGCGCGCATGGGGCGTCCTGATGGTGCTGTGCGGCGCGATCTTCCTGGAGGGGATCGACGTCGCGATGCTGAACATCGCGCTGCCCTCGATCCGCGCCGACCTGGGCCTGTCCACCGGGATGCTCAGCGGCGTGGTGAGCGCGTACGTGCTCGGGTACGGGGGGTTCATGCTGCTGGGCGGCCGGGCCGCCGACCTGCTGGGGCACCGGCGGATGTTCGTCCTGTGGCTGTCGGTCTTCCTGGTCTTCTCCGGCGTCGGCGGGTTCGCCACCGGGGGCTGGATGCTGCTGGCCGCTCGCTTTCTCACGGGCGTCGCGGCCGCGTTCATGGCGCCCGCCGGTCTGGCGCTGGTCACCTCCACCTTCCCCGAGGGGCCGGCGCGCACCCGGGCGCTGGGCGTGTACGCGGGGACGGCGTCGGGCGGGTTCCTGCTGGGCCTGGTGGCGGGCGGCGTGCTCGCGTCCTTCGGCTGGCGGTGGGTGTTCTTCGCGCCGGTCATCATGGCGGCCCTGATCCTGGTCGCGGCGCTGGCCCTCCTCCCCGACGCGGGCGCGGTGCGGCGGCCGGGGGGTTTCGACGTCGCGGGGGCGCTGGCCGTCACGGGGGCGATGCTGCTGCTGGCGTACGGAGTGGTCCGGCTGGAGGACCTCGCCGCGGGTGCCGGCCTGACCGCCGCCGTGTTCGCCGGGGGCCTGGCGCTGCTCGGGCTGTTCGTCGCGATCGAGCGGCGGTCGAGGTCGCCGCTGGTGCGGCTCGGCATCCTGCGGACGGCCCCGCTGGTGCGCGTGAACGTGGCCGCGCTGCTGTTCCTGAGCGCGTTCGCGGGCTTCCAGTTCCTGGCCACGCTGTACTTCCAGGAGGTGCGCGGCTGGAGCACGCTGCGGACCGGCCTCGCCATGCTGGTGATCGCCATCGACACGGTGCTCGCGCCCACGCTGACGCCCCGCCTCGTGGAGCGCTTCGGCAACACCCGCGTGCTGTTCGCCGGGATGCTGCTCGCGGCGGCCGCCTACGCGCTGTTCCTGCCCGTCGGGGCGGACTGGACCTACGCCGCCATGCTGCCGTCGCTGGTCGTGCTCGGCCTCGCCTTCGCGCTGGCGTACGGGCCGCTGACGATGGCGGCGACCGAGGGCGTCCGGGAGGACGAGCACGGCGTGGCGGGCGGCCTGCTGTACACCTCCATCCAGTTCGGGACGGCGCTCGGGCTGTCGGCCGTCACCGCCGTCAGCGTCGCCGCCGGAACGGGCCTGGACGCGCTGCGCACCGCCCTCGTCGTCCCGGTCGCGGCGGCGGCGCTGGGCGCGGTCGTGATCGCGTTCGGCCTCCGCACGCCCCCGGCCCCGGAGGCCGCCCCGGACGGGGGCCCGCTCGCCGAACCCGCCAAGACCACCGTCTGAGCTGGAAGGAGACGCCAGTGGCCACGAAGGTGAAGTCGTTCGCAGAGATCCAGGGGCAGTTCGACGCCTACATCGGCGACATCGTGTACGCGACCATGACCACCGTCGACGCGAAGGGACGGCCCCGCGCACGCGTGCTCATCCCCGTCTGGGAGCCCCGTGACGGCGGCCCGCTGGGCTGGCTCGCCACCCACAGGACGCCCGTGAAGGCCGCGCATCTGGCCGGCAACCCGCACACCACGTTCTCCTACTGGACGCCGAGGCAGAACGCGGTGAGCATCGACGCCGTAGCCGCCTGGGCCGACGACCTCGGGACCAAGCGCCGCGTCTGGGACCTCTACCGGCGGACGAGCCCGAAGGGCGCCGGGTACGACCTGGGCCGGTTCTGGCGCGGCGGGCCTGAGGACCCGGAACTGCACGTCCTGCGGCTGGAGCCCTGGCGCGTCCAGGTGATCAGGGGGACCGACCTGCGCAGCACGATCTGGTACGCCGGAGGGAAACGCTGACCGGCTCGGCGAACGCGGCTCCCCGGCCCTGCCGCCGCTGTGGTGATCCCAGCGGGGGCAGGGCTTCGGGGGCTCCGCTCGTCGCAGGTCCAGGGGCGGGCGGTCTACTCCTCGCCGGTGATGCCGTTGAGGCGCTCCACGGCGTTCGCGAAGTCCTCGACCATGTCGTAGACGACCTGGCGGGCGGGCTTGACGGTGTTCATCAGGCCGACGCACTGGCCGACGAAGTAGTTCGCGAGCGCGCGGGCGCCCGGGTTGCCGGACTCGGCCACCTTGGTGATCTGCCGCATGGCGCCCTCCGCGACGATCATCTGGAGCGGCATGCCGAGCGGGCCGGGGCTGGCGGGGCCCTCCCACTCCTCCGTCCAGGCGGAGCGCAGCTGGCGGGCGGGCTTGCCGGTCCGCGACCGCGACCGGATCGTGTCGCGGGACGTGGCGGCGAGCATCTTCTCCTTCACCGCCGGGGGCGTCTCGGCCTCCTCGGTGGTGAGCCACACCGAGCCGCACCACACGCCGGACGCGCCGAGCGCGAGCGAGGCGGCCATCTGGCGCCCGGTGGCGATCCCGCCCGCGGCGAGGACGGGAATCGGCGCGACCGTGTCGACGACCTCGGGGACGAGCACCATCGTGGAGATCTCCCCGGTGTGCCCGCCCGCCTCCCCGCCCTGCGCGACGATGAGGTCGACCCCGGCGGCGACCTGGCGGCGCGCGTGCTCGGAGGTCCCGACCAGCGCGGCCACGGGGATGCCCGCCGCCTTCGCCTTCTCCACCATCAGCGGCGGCGGGGTGCCGAGGGCGCTGGCGATGAGGCCGATCGGATGGGCGAGCGACACGTCGATCAGCTCCGTCGCGCCCTCCTTGGTGACCCCGCCGCCGCGCGCGTCGGACCGCCTGGCCTTCTCGAAGTCGGGCAGCGGGACGTCGTACTTGGCGAACAGGCCGGTGAGGAACGTCCAGTGCTCGTCGGGGACGGCGGCGAGCAGGGCGTCCATCCCCGCGCCGCCCTCCGCCGCCTTGTCGATCTTGCCGGGGACGAGCACGTCGACGCCGTAGGGGCGCCCGTTCACGTGCTCGTCGATCCAGCGCAGCTCCTCCTCGAGCCGGTCCGGGGTGTACGCGACGGCGCCGAGGACGCCGAACCCGCCGGCGTTGGTGACGGCGGCGACCACGTCGCGGCAGTGGCTGAAGGCGAGCAGCGGGAACTCGATACCGAACCGTGCGCAGACCTCGGTGTTCATGCCCCGACGCTAATGGACCGAACGCCATTCGGTCTAGGGCGGTCGGGCGCCCCGATCCTTGAGACGGCCGAGGAAGCCGCTCCCGGCCTCGGGACGCGACGTGTCATTCGGCGGGGCGGAAGAGGACGAACGACTCGCCCTCGTCCGGATGCTCGAACACCGCGCGCAGCGGGAGCCCCTCGCGCAGGTCCGCGCGGGTCACGCCGTCCAGGCGGGTGTGCAGCCACGGTCCCTCGGCCAGCTCGACCAGCGCCAGGAAGACGGGCTGCTCCTTGGGCAGGATCGTCCAGGTCACCAGGGTCGCCGCGCCGCTCGCCTCGGCCCAGGCGAGGTTCTCCTCGCCGCAGCCGGGGCAGCTGCTCGCGTCCGGCGCGAACCAGCGGTCGCACGCCTCGCAGCGCTGGACGACGAGCCGGTCGGACGCGGCGCCGTCGAAGAACGGGTCGGTCCGGCCGTCGCGGCGCAGGATGCCGATGTCCACCGGCTAGGCCCCCTTCTCGTGCGGGCTGACGATCAGCGTGGAGTGGTGGTCGAGGATCCCGCCGTTCCCGCTGACCAGGATCACGTCGGTGGACGGCGCCTGCCGCTCCCCGCCGTCCCCCCGCGCCTGGATCACGGCCTCCGACAGCGGCGTCATGCCCCACATGTAGTACGCCGACAGCTGCCCGCCGCCGGTGTTGGTCGGCAGCGACCCGCCGGGCGCGAGCGCGCCGGACGCGGCGAACGCGCCGCCCTCGCCTTTGGCGCAGAACCCGTAGTCCTCCAGCGTCACGAGGACGGTGTAGGTGTAGCAGTCGTACAGCTCGCACACGTCGACGTCGGCCGTGGTGACGCCGGCCATCTTCATCGCGGCCGCGCCGGACGCCGCGGCGCCCGTCGTCAGGCCGTAGTCGCTGCCGAGCTCCTTGCGGTGCCCCGGGTGGCCCTGCCCCCAGCCCCACACGTGCACGGGCGGCCGGGCGAGGTCGCGGGCGCGGTCGTCGCTCGTCACGATGACGGCGATCGCGCCGTTGGAAACCAGGCAGCAGTCCAGCAGGTGGAGAGGCTCCGACACCCAGCGGGAGGCCTGGTGGTCCTCGATGGTGATCGGTTCGCGCATCTGCGCCCGGGGGTTGCCGGACGCCCAGGCGCGGGTCGCGACGGCGATCGCGCCGAGCTGCTCGCTGGTCGTCCCGTAGCGGGCCATGTGCCGCTGGGCGGCGAGGGCGTAGTGGGAGTTCACGCTGCGCAGGCCGAGCGCCGCCGTCATCCCCCCGAACCCGTACCATTCGCGGGCGTCGCGGTTGTAGGCCGAGCCCGCCGACTGCTTCGGCTTCAGCGGCGCGTCCGCGAACACGCAGGCGACCGTGGTCGCCGATCCGTTCAGTACCGACATCGCCGCGTACGACACCATCGCCCCGGCGGTCGCCCCGTAGGAGTTGACCAGCGCCAGCAGCCGCAGGTCGCGCAGGCCGAGGGTGTCGGCCAGCTCGATCCCGGGCGAGCCGCCCATGCCGTGGCTGACCAGCAGGCCGTCCAGGTCGCCGAGCTCCAGGCCCGCGTCGGCGGCGGCCAGCCGCACCGCGTCGGCCGCGAGCCGCCGGGGGCTGCGCCCGTACACCCTGCCGAGCTCGGTCATCCCGAGCCCCACGATCGAAGTGCCCATCGCCTCGCTCTCCTCGTCCGTGCCCGTTCACGGTACAGAATCGCATTCGGTAGACGTCCGGCGGGGTGATCAGCGGCCCCGGAACGCGCTCCGGTACGCCAGCGGCGAGGCCCCCACCCGCCGGGAGAAGTGGGCCCGCAGCGTCACCGGCGAGCCGAACCCCGCCTCGGCCGCGACCCGCTCGACCGGCAGGTCCGTGCTCTCCAGGAGCTGCTGCGCCCGGTGGACGCGGGCGCGCGACAGCCACTGCTGCGGCGTCGTCCCCGTCTGGTCGCGGAACCGCCGCGTCAGGGTCCGCACGCTGACGGACGCGTGCCGCGCGATGTCGTCCAGCGTCAGCGGGCGGTGCAGGTTCGCCTCCAGCCATGCCAGGAGCGGCTGGAGGGCGGCCCGCGCGTCCGGCGGGTCGTCGTGGCGGATGAACTGGGCCTGGCCGCCGTCCCGCTGCGGCGGCATGATGATGCGCCGCGCGGTCCGCGCGGCCGTCGCGGAGCCGTGGTCGCGGCGGACCATGTGCAGGCAGAGGTCGATGCCGGCGGCCACCCCGGCGGACGTGAGGACCTGGCCGCCGTCCACGTACAGCACCGACGGGTCCAGGTCGACGCCGGGGAAGCGCCGGGCCAGCTCGTCGGCGAACCGCCAGTGCGTCGTCGCCCGGCGTCCGTCCAGCAGCCCGGCGGCGGCGAGGACGAACGCGCCGACGCAGATCGACGCGATACGGGCGCCCCGGGTCGCCGCGTCGCGCAGCGCGTCCAGCACCGCGGCGGGCGGCTCGGACCGGACGTCATCGTGCCCCGGCACAACGATCGTGTCGGCCGCGGCCAGCGCGTCGAGCCCGAAGGGCGCCTCGACCCGGATCCGGCCGAGCACGGCGGACGTCTCCACCCCGCCCGGCGGCGCGCACACCCGCGTCTCGTAGAGCGGAACGTCCTCCGACGTGGTCGTCACCCCGAACACCTGGCCCGGGACGGCCAGATCGAACGCGACCACCCCGTCCAGCGCCAGCACCGCCACCACATGCATGGCCAGAACGTAGCGCATCCCGGCATTCCGGCCACTGGCCGCCTCCGGACCGGCCGGCGGACGATCGAGGACGACCTGCCGACCGAGGAGTCCCGATGACCGATGCCTTCGCCGAGTTCTCCCTCCCTGACACCGACCTTGCCCGAGAGGCGTACGACCTGGTGTTCGCCGCGGAGACGGTGGCGCTCGCCAACCACAGCGTCCGCACCTACCTGTTCGGCCGTGCGCTGGGGGAGGGCCGCGGCCTCCGCCCTGCCGACGGCTACGACGACGAGGTGCTGTTCCTGGCGAGCGTCCTGCACGACCTGGGCCTGACCGAGCGGGGCGACGGCGGCCAGCGCTTCGAGGTGGACGGCGCGGACGCCGCCGCCGAGTTCGTGAGCGGGCGCGGCCTGGACGACGCGCGAACGCGTCTCGTTTGGGAGGCGATCGCGCTGCACAGCAGCACCGGCATCGCCCACCGGATGCGGCCCGAGATCGCCCTCACCCACGCCGGGACCAGCGTCGACATCACCGGCCAGGGCGCCGGGGCCCTCCCCGAAGGCCTCGCCGACCGGGTCCACGCCGCCTTCCCGCGACTGGAGCGGGACTGCGGCCTCGCCCTGCCCGTCCTCGAACAGATCGCAAGGAACCCGGCCAAGGCGCCCTTCGGCACGCTGCCCGCCGAGATCGCCCGCCAGCACGGCATCGGCCCCGCGGTCCCCGCCTGGGGCGACCTCATGGCGGCGGCCTGGCCCGGCGTCGCCTGACACGGGGTCGTCTGACGCGGGGTCGCCTGACACGGCGTCGCCTGGCACGGGGCCGGGGCACCCGCCGGAACGAGAGTCGCCCGCGTCCCCGGGGCGACGGGGACGCGGGCGACGCGCGGGGACGCGGGTCCCCGGTCCGGTCAGGAGGCGAGGACGGCCTGCAGGAAGTCGCGGGTGCGCTGCTCGGACGGCTCGCCGAAGATCTGGTCCGGGGGTCCCTCCTCGACGATCTGGCCCTGGTCGAACATCAGGACCCGGTCGGAGATGTCCTTGGCGAAGGCCATCTCGTGGGTGACGCAGAGCATGGTCAGGTCGCTCTGCCGGGCGATGTCGCGCAGCAGGTCCTGGACGCCGACGACCAGCTCGGGGTCGAGCGCCGAGGTGACCTCGTCCAGCAGCAGCACCCTCGGCTGCATGGCGAGCGCCCGCGCGATCGCCACCCGCTGCTGCTGGCCGCCCGACAGCTGGGTGGGGTGCGCGCTCTCCTTGTCCGAAAGGCCGACCATGTCCAGCAGGCCGCGGGCGCGCTCGACCGCCTCGTCCTTGGACACCCCGAGCACGCGCACCGGCCCCTCGGTGAGGTTGCGCAGCACGTTCATGTTCGGGAACAGGTTGAACTGCTGGAACACCATGCCGACCTGCTTGCGCATCTCGTGCAGGTGCTTCTGGTTCGCCGGGACGCGCTTGCCGCCGCGGTCCATGTGCCACAGCGTCTCGTCGCCGATCCAGATCAGGCCCTCGTCGAGGGTCTCCAGGGTCATCAGCAGCCGCAGGATCGTGGTCTTGCCGGACCCGCTCGGCCCGATGAGCGTCACCCGCTCGCCGGGCGCGACGGTGAAGTCCAGCTCGCGGAGCACGACGTTGGAGCCGAACCGCTTGACCACCTTCTCGAAGCGGATGCCCGGCGCCTCGCCGCGCGGCAGCGCGGCGGACGGCTCGGCCTCCGCGACGGCGCCCTCGCGCGTGGAGACGCCCGCGCCGGCGTCCGCCTCCTGGGCGGAGGGGGCCTGCGCGGCGGCGTCCGAGGACGGGCGGTCCGCCACGCCCCCGGAGTCGATTTCGTCGGTGTTAGTTGGTGGCATAACGCCTCTCCAAGCGGCGGACGAGTATCGAGGATATGACGCTGACCACGACGAACAACAGACCGACCATGGTGATCGGCTCCAGGAACTGCAGGGTCCTGGACCCGACCTGGTAGGCCGAGAACAGCAGCTCCGCGACGTTGATCGCCAGCAGCATCGGCGAGTCCTTGAACATCGCGATCAGGTAGTTGCCGAGCGTCGGGATCACCCGCCGGATCGCCTGCGGCAGGACCACGTCCAGCCACACCCGCGAGCGCGGCAGGTTCAGCGCGGTGCACGCCTCCCACTGCCCCTTGGGGACGTCGGCGATCCCGGCCCGGTACACCTCGGCCGTGTAGGTCGAGTAGTGGATCCCGAGCGTGATGGTGCCCGCGGTGAGGGACCCGATGGTGATGCCCCACGCGGGCAGCACGAAGAACACGAAGTACAGCTGCGGGATCAGCGGCGTGGACCGGATGAACTCGGTGATCCACCGGATCACCTGGTTGAAGACCCGGCTCGGCGAGCGGCGCAGCAGCGTCCACACCAGGCCGAGGACCAGGGCGATCACGTAGCCGAGCAGCGTCGCGACCAGCGTGTAGCGCAGCCCGTCCAGCAGGTCGGGCAGGATCTCGCCGGAGTAGTGCCAGTCCCAGCTCATCAGGCGCTCACCCCCGCCCCGGGCGCGCCGGCGGAGATGGTCCCGAGGGACGGCTCAGCCGGCAGCCTGCGGCCCAGCATCCGGTCCACGCGCCGCTCGGCGTAGCGGACGAACAGCTGCAGGACCTGTGCGATCACGAAGTACAGGACGAGCACGACCGTGAACGCGGCGACGGTCTGGCCGGTGCTGCCCTGGATGTTCTTGGAGACGCGGGTCAGGTCGACCAGGCCGACCAGGGACACGATGGCCGTGCCCTTCATCAGCTCGATGATCAGGTTGCCGAACGGGGGCAGCATCAGCGCGAACGCCTGCGGCAGCAGCACGCGCCGCATCCGCTGGAACGGCGTGAAGTTCAGCGCGACCGTCGCCTCGTACTGGGCCTTGGGGACGGCGTTGATCGAACCGCGCACCACCTCGGCGCCGTAGGCGCCGACGTTCAGGCCGAGCGCCATCACCGCCGCGAACAGCGTGGTGAACCGGAGGCCGATCAGGGGGAGGGCGTAGAAGAACCAGTACAGCAGCACCAGGGTGGCGTTGCCGCGGAAGAACTCCACGTACACGCGGTTGAGGCCGCGCACCCCCGCGTGGCGCGACGTGCCCGCCATCCCGAAGACCAGGGCGAGCACCAGCGCCAGCGCGCCGCCGAGGAGGGTGAGCCTGATGGTGACCCACGCCCCGTCCAGCCACTGTGGATAGCTGTCGAGGACCTCGGACACGGGTCAGCCCTGGCAGAACTTGGCGGCGGTGTCGTCCGGGCCGGGCATCTCCGCCTGGGTGAAGCCGAACGGCTGCAGGACCGGCAGCAGCTTGTTGCCCTGCTGGAGCTTGGCGAGCTCGCCGTTCCAGGCGTTCAGCAGGTCCGAGTCGGCCTTGCGGAACGCGAACGCGCCCGCGCCGAGCTGCTCCTTGCCGTCGATGACGGGGGTGAACGCGTCGGTGACCTCGAAGCCCTCGCCCTTGTGCTTGGTCAGCAGGTCGGCCAGGGAGATGCGGGTCAGCCAGATGCAGTCGATGCGCCCGGCCTTCAGGCCCTCGTAGGCGCTCGCCTGGTCGGCGAAGGTCTTGATGTCGCCCTTCTTGACGCCCGTCTTCTCGGCGTACCCGGCCTCGACCGCGCCGGTGAGCACGCCGACCTTGACGCCCTTCTTGCCGGGGTCCTCGGCGGCCTTGAGGCCCTTGGGGTTGCCCTCCTTCACCATGAAGGCGCTCTTGGCGACGTACTCGGGGTTGGCGAACGCGGCCGAGGCGCACCGCTCCGGCGTGATGAACATGCCGGCGGCGATCGCGTCGAACCGCTTGGCGTTGAGCCCGCCGATGAGGCCGCCGAAGTCGACCTGGACGCCCTTGATCTCGTCGATGCCGAGGTTCTTGAAGATGGCGCGGGCGAGCTCGGGGGCCTCGCCGGTCAGCTTCCCGGACTTGTCGGTGTAGCCGTAGGGGGCCTCGTTCGCGAACCCGACCGTGATCACGCCGGAGTCCTTGGCCTTCTGCAGCGTGCCGCCGCCGGCCTTCTCCTGCTCCGGATCCGTCGTGGAGCAGCCCGCCGCCGCGAGGGGCGCCGCGGCGGACAGCAGCACGGCGGTGCGGAGGAAGTCTCGTCTCGAGGAAGTCATCGTTGAACTCCTGGTAGGTGTGCTCCGCGCCCGCAAGGAGGCCGAAAGGCCCCTTTACGGGCGCGGGAGCGGGGGTCGGGTTATCGAATTGTTAGGCTCAGACGCCGGTGGTGCCCTCCGCCGGCGTGCCTCCCGGGGCGCTCTCGGCCCCGACGGGAGTGAAGTCGCGGGCGCCGATGAAGGAGGGCCGCGGCGCGGGCGCCGAGAACGGCTCGACGCACGTGTTCTCCACGCTGTTGAACACGATGAACACGTTGGAGCGCGGGAACGGGGTGATGTTCCCGTTCGAGCCGTGCATGCAGTTGCAGTCGAACATGGTCGCAGAGCCCGCCGGGCCCGTGAACAGCTCGATCCCGTGCTTGTCGGCCAGGATCGACAGGCTGTTGGGGTCGGGCGTACCGATCTCCTGCCCGCGCAGGGACTCCTTGTAGTGGTCGTCCGGGGTCTCCCCGACGCAGGCCACGAAGGTCTTGTGCGAGCCAGGCATGATCATTAGCCCGCCATTGTGCACGAAATTCTCGGTGAGCGCGATGGAGATGCTCACCGCGCGCATCCGGGGCATGCCGTCCTCCGCGTGCCAGGTCTCGAAGTCCGAGTGCCAGTAGAAGTCCTTGCCTGTGAAACCTGGCTTGTAGTTGACCCGACTCTGGTGCACGTAAACCTCGGAGCCGAGGATCTGCCTGGCCCGGTCGACGACCCGGGGGTCGCGGACGAGCTCGGCGAACACGTCGCTGATCTTGTGCACCTCGAAGATGGAGCGGACCTCGTCCGAGCCGCGCTCGGTGACCGTGCGCTCGTCGGCCAGGATCTGCGGGTCGGCCGACAGGCGGCGCAGCTCGGCGCGGTAGTCCTCCACCTCCTCCGGCGCGATCAGCTGGTCGACCGACAGGAAACCGTTCGCTTCGAAGGACTCCAGGGTGGCGCCGTCGATGGGGCCGTCCTCCGGCGCGCCGTAGACGACCGGGTCCTGGCGGTACAGCAGCGCGGCCTCGGCGGCCTTCCGGGTGGGGTAGGCGTCGTCGATGGTCGGATGGGACTCGATGATGCTCATGCGTCCTCCTCGGTCAGCAGCGGGTACACGCCGTTCTCGTCATGGACCTCCCGGCCGGTGCAGGGCGGGTTGAACACGCAGACGGTCCGCACGTCGGTGTGTGCGCGCAGCGTGTGGTGCTCGTGGCCGTCGAGCAGGTACATCACGCCCGGCTCGATCTTGTGCTTCTCGCCCGTCTCGTCGTTGGTCAGCTCGCCCTGGCCCTCGACGCAGTACACGGCCTCGATGTGGTTGGCGTACCACATCTTCGTCTCGGTCCCCGCGTACAGGATCGTCTCGTGCAGCGAGAACCCGACGCCCTCTTTGGCCAGCACGAAGCGGCGGCTGCACCAGGTCGGCGCCTGCACGTCGCGCTCCGTGCCGATGATCTCCCCGAGGGAACGAACGATCATTGAGACTCCTTTGCTCTGTCGGTGCCGGCCGGCTCAGGCGGTGACCTTCTGGCGGACGGCCTCCACCGAGTCGGCGATGATCTCCAGGCCGGTGGCCAGCTCGGACTCCGTGGTGGTCAGCGGCGGCAGCAGCTTGACGACCTCGCCCTCGGGACCGGAGGTCTCCATGAGCAGCCCGCGGGCGAACGCCTCGCCGCACACCTTCGGCGCGGTCTCCGGGTCCTTCATCACCAGGCCCCACGCCAGGCCGCGGCCGCGGACGGAGTCGACGTCGCCGGCGTGCGCGATGGCGATCTCGTTCAGCGCCGCCTGGACCTGCTGGCCCTTGGCGAGGGTCTGCTTCTCGAAGTCGTCGCCGGTCCAGTAGTCCTCCAGCGCGCCGACGGCGGTGACGAACGCGGGGTTGAAGCCGCGGAAGGTGCCGTTGTGCTCTCCCGGGTCCCACACGTCCAGCTCGCGCTTCATCAGCGTGATGGCGAAGGGCAGCCCGTAGCCGCTGAGGGACTTGGACAGGCAGACGATGTCCGGGGTGATCCCCGCCTCCTCGAAGCTGAAGAACGGCCCGGTGCGGCCGCACCCCATCTGCACGTCGTCGACGATGAGGAGGATGTCGTGCCGGCGGCACAGGTCCTGCAGGCCGCGCAGCCACTCGGCGGTGGCCACGTTGATGCCGCCCTCGCCCTGCACGGTCTCCACGATGACGGCGGCGGGCTTGTCGAGGCCGCTGCCGCTGTCGTCCAGCATCGTCTCGAACAGCAGGAAGTCGGGCGTCCGGCCGTCGAGGTAGTTGTCGTAGGGCATCGCGACGCCGTGCCCGAGCGGCACGCCCGCGCCGGTGCGCTTCATCGAATTGCCGGTCACAGCGAGCGCGCCCAGCGTCATCCCGTGAAAGGCGTTGGTGAAGCTGACGACGGTCTCGCGGCCGGTGTACTTGCGCGCCAGTTTCAGCGCGGCCTCGACCGAGTTGTTGCCCGCGGGACCGGGGAACTGGACCTTGTAGTCGAGGCCGCGGGGCTTCAGGACGTACTCGTTGAAGCGTTCCAGGAACTCCCGCTTGGCCGAGGTGTACATGTCGAGGCCGTGGACCACGGAGTCGCCGGCGAGGTAATCCAGCAGCCGCTGTTTCAGCTGCGGGTTGTTGTGCCCGTAGTTGAGCGTCCCGGCCCCGGCGAAGAAATCGAGGTAGGCCTTGCCGTTCTCGTCGATCATGTGGCTGCCCTGTGCCGTGGTGAACACCGTGGGCCAGCTTCTGCAGTAGCCGCGGACTTCCGATTCCAGGCGGTCGAAGACGTCCATGTCTGCCTCCAGGCAGTGTCGGAGAGGAGCGGGTGGGGGGCGTGGTGAGGGGGTCAGTTCGCGGCGGTGACCGGGCCGATCCTGAAGAGCACCTCGGGCTCGTGTCCCCCCTCGGGGAAGTGCTCCGCGGCGAACAGCGGGCTGCGGGCGAGCTCGCACCCGCGGGCCCTGGCGAAGGATTCGAACATCGCGGTGGAGGCGGCGTTGTCCGGTGTGACCGTGGCCTCCATGAACCGGTGCCCCCTCGGGGCGAGCCGGTCGGCCAGGTGGTCGAGCATGCGGCGGGCGAGGCCCATGCCTCGGTGGTCGCGGTCGACCGCGACCTGCCACACGAAGAACGTGTCCGGACGGGACGGGCGGACGTAGCCGGTGATGAAGCCGCAGGGGCCCGCGTCGTCGCGCGCGACGACCGAGGTGTCCGCGAAATCGCGGCACCAGAGCGCGTAGCTGTACGGCGAGTTGACGTCCAGGACCTTTGAGTCCCGGGCGAGCCGCCAAAGCGCGGGTCCATCGGCGAGGCTCGGCTCCTGGAGTAGCACTTCCGCGTTCGTCTCGTTCTTCTCGGGGCGTCGGGTCGGTGATTCCAGGGGTTGCGCTGCCATGTCCAGGCAACTTAGCGAATCTCGCGCGATGATCGCAGAGGATTGTTATCGGCGAGATGTTTAGCCTCGCCTACTACTGGGTATGATTAAATGCTTTCCCAATTCGGGTGCAATTTCCGCGGTCTTGATGCGGGCCGCGATCCGCGTTTCCCCGTGATACGCAGGCGGTACTGCCGGATGCGCCGGAGATGTTGCGAGCATGCTTCCTGAATGCAACCTTAACGTTTCGGCGCGGCGCCGGGAGCGCCGTTTTATATCGGTTATGTGAGGTAAGTCACATTGATCGGGTGTCAACGGGGCCGGTGCGGCGGGCGTCACTTCGCATCGCCGGAGGTCGAGCCGCGCGCGGGCGAAGTGTGGCGGGTGTGGGCCAAGGCACTCCCCGAGGCCCTGTGGGCTTACCTTCAAGCGCCAGGTGCTCTACCCGTAGGGTAAGACCTGCCTGACCATTAGGACAGCGAATGTGGGTTTCGGTCCGCTTCGAGGGCGGCCGGGGCCCGGCGGGAAGACCGGGCCCCGGTTTACTTGCGGACGTCCGGAATCGCCGTAACGGTGTGACCGGTTCAGATCCGGCCTCGCACCGGCCGATAGCGCCACGCTATCACGCGGTCACAACGAGTGATCACCTCTCGGCGAAGCGGTCGGTCGCCTCGATCAGATGGTGCAGGATCCCCGGCTCGCTGTAGGCGTGCCCCGCGTCGTCGACGATGTGGAAGTCGGCCTCGGGCCATGCGCGGTGCAGGTCCCACGCCGTCGCCACCGGCGTGCACACGTCGTAGCGCCCCTGCACGATCACGGCCGGGATGTGGCGGATCTTGTCCACGTCCCGGATCAGCTGGTCCTCCTCGAAGAACCCCCCGTTGGTGAAGTAGTGGTTCTCGATGCGGGCGAACGCCACCGCGTACTCGGGCTCGCCGAAACCGCCGGCCAGCTCCGGGTCCGGCCGCAGCGTGATCGTGGAGCCCTCCCACGTCGCCCACGCCTTCGCGGCCGCGATCCGCACCTGCGGGTCCGGCGAGTCGAGCCGCTCGCGGAACGCCGAGATGAGGTCCTCGCGCTCGTCCTCGGGGATCGGCTCGACGTACTTCTCCCACAGGTCGGGGAACAGCAGCGACGCCCCCTCCTGGTAGAACCAGTACAGCTCGAACGGCCGCAGGGTGAAGATGCCGCGCAGCACCAGCTCGCTCACCCGGTCGGGGTGCGTCTGCGCGTACGCCAGCGACAGCGCGCTGCCCCAGCTGCCGCCGAACACCAGCCAGCGCTCGATGCCGAGGTGCTCGCGGAGCCGCTCCATGTCGGCGACCAGGTTCCAGGTGGTGTTGGCCTCCAGCGAGACCTCCGGGTCCTTCGCGTGCGGCAGGCTGCGGCCGCAGTTGCGCTGGTCGAACAGGACGATCCGGTAGGCCTCCGGGTCGAACTGCCGGCGGTGCGCCGGGCCGCACCCCGCGCCCGGCCCGCCGTGCAGCATCACCGCGGGCTTGCCGTCGGGGTTTCCGCAGACCTCCCAGTAGATACGGTTTCCGTCGCCGACGTCGAGCAGCCCGGAGTCATGCGGCTCGATCGGCGGGTACAGCGTGCGAAGCTCCATGGAGCGCGATTGTCCCACCCGGACCGCACGGCGGGCGGATGTGACCCACCGCACCCCGCGGACGGGTCCCACGGGGGGTGATCAGGCGTTCGGCGTGCGCGAACACCGGGCGGATGTCGGCAGGGCAAACCCCAAACTGGGCAAACGTTCCGCTGGTCGGGACTAGAGTGCCTCTAGTGAGCGAAGCGAGGAGCCACAGGGCCGGCAGCGGAGCGAACGAGATGTGCACAACGACCCCCGCGAACGCGGCCGCGCGCCGCCGGGCGAGGAGACACGTGAGCGAAATGACGGGCCGTCGGGCCGGTAACGCTGCGAGCAGGGCGAACGGCGTGCCGCCGGTCGGTCCGCTCCCGTCCGGGAGGCGAGGAGACCGGTGAGCGAGCTGAACGGATCCGGCGGTTCCCGGGGCGTCCCCGAGGGGGCGGCCCCCTGGCCCGCCATGGGACGCGACCCGGGCGGCGCGCAGCATGCGCTGCCGTCCCCCCAGCAGCCGATCCAGATGTCCAAGCCCGGCCAGCCGGGCCAGCCCGCGCAGCAGGGCCGGCACGGGCAGACGGGGGAGATGGTGCGCCCCGACGTCGAGCAGACCGAGGCGCAGCCCTGGGACATCGTCGAGCGGCTCCGCCAGATGGCCGACCTCATCGGCGACGCGCTCGCCGCCGGTGAGCGCAAGGTCAACGAGGCGCAGACCGAGACCGCCTCGCAGGTGGCGGCCGTCCAGCAGGAGAAGGAGTCGGCGCAGCGCGATGCGGCCGCCGCCTGGGGCGAGGTGCAGCGCGCCCGCGGCCAGGCCGAGCAGGCCGACCGCCGCGCCGTCGAGGCCGAGCGCCGCCTCTCCGAGGCCCAGAACGAGACCGCTTCGCAGGTCGCGGCCGTCCAGGCGGAGAAGGAGTCGGCGCAGCGCGACGCGGCCGCCGCCTGGGGCGAGGTGCAGCGCGCCCGGGGGCAGGCCGAGCAGGCGGAACGCCGCGCCGTTGAGGCCGAGCGCCAGGTCGCCGACGCCGAGCGCCGTGCCTCCGAGGTCCAGAACGAGGCCGTCACGCAGATCGCGGCGCTCCAGACCGAGAAGGAGAACGCCCAGCGCGACGCGGCCGCCGCCTGGAACCAGGCCCAGCAGGGCCGCGCCCAGGCCGACCAGGCCCGCGGCCAGGCCGAGCAGGCGCGCGTCCAGGCCGACCAGGCCCGCGCGCAGGCCGAGCAGACCCGCGCGCAGATGGAGCAGTTGCAGGCGCAGGTCGAGCAGGCCGAGCGCCGTGTCGCCGAGGCCGAGGCGACCGTCCGGCAGGCGATCCAGCAGCGCGACGCCATGAGCGAGGCCCGCGACGACGCCCTGCGCGCCGTCGAGGACGCCGTCGGCGGCCGCCGCTCCGCCGAGGCCGAGCGCGACCGCGTCGCCGAGCAGGCCGGGGAGCTGTCCCGCGCGCTGGAGACCGCGCACGGCGAGCTGTCGGCGCTGCGTGCCAAGGTCACCGACGCCGAGATGACCGCGCAGAACCTCCAGCACGCCGTCGTCGCCGCGGGCAAGGAGGCCGACGAGTCCCGGCGCCGCGCCGAGGTCGCCGAGCGCCGCGCCCAGGAGAACGAGCGCCGCGCGCAGGAGGCCGAGCGCAGGGTCCAGGACGCCGAGCGCCGCGCCCAGGAGGCCGCCGGACGCGCCGACGTCGCCGAAGGCGAGCGGCAGCAGGCCCTCGACACGGCCGCCCAGTCCCTGGAGGCCGCCAAGAAGGCCGAGCGTGAGCGCGACGGCAGCGCCAAGGCGCGCGAGTCGGCCGAACGCGCCCGGGAGGCCGCCGTCCAGGCACAGGCGCGCGCCGAGTCCGAGCTCACCCTGGCCCGCGGTCGCGCCGACCAGGCCGGACGCGAGCGCGACCAGACCGTCGCCGCGATGCGGCAACTGGCCGCCGAGCGCGACGCCGTAGCCGAGAAGCTCGCCGAGCGCGACCAGTGGGTCGACCAGCTGGCGCAGGCCGTCACCGAGCAGCGCGCGCAGATCGCCGAACTGTCCCAGGAACGCGACGCCGCCCGCCAGGCCGCCGACCAGGCCCGCTCCCTGATCGACGAGCTGACCAGGCAACTCCGCACCATCATGCCCACAGCCGCCACCCCCCGCCTGTAAGCCGCAGCCCAGCCACCGGACGCGACAACCGCCAAGCGCCGCCTCGACGGCAACGATCGCGTCCGGTGGGGACGTCTTAAGCCACCGCCGCGACCGAGAACGACCTTCAGGGCGACGGATCGCGCCCGGAGGCCAGCCCGGCAGGGCTGGCGGAGACCGCGACGGCAACGCCACAACGACGAGACAACCTCCGCCAACGCCTCCGAAGGATGCGGCGAGACGCACCTGCCGCAACCGGCAAGTAACGAAGTCCCCCGAAGGTGACGGCAGCGCAGCGACATCAGCCAGCACCGCAACCACGCAACGACCTCAATGGTTGCGATCGCGTCCGAAGGCAGGTTCGAGCTTGCGAGAACCTGATCGCGCAGCGAGCCGCCAGGCGAGTCGGAGCGATGCCAGCGATCGCCCGCAGTGCTCGACGATGGAGGGCCGCCAGGCCCGAAGGAGGAGAGCACTGCAGTAGGCACAGCACGCCGCCCTCAGCCGTCGCCGCAACCCCGCAACAACCTCAGGGGCCGCGATCGCGTCCGAAGGCAGAGGCAAGCGAAGCGAGCCTCTGATCGCGCAGCGAGCCGCTAGGCGAGTCGGAGCGATGCCAGCGATCGCCCGCAGTGCTCGACGATGGAGGGCCGCCAGGCCCGAAGGAGGAGAGCACTGCAATAGACACAGCAGCGAGCCGCAAGGCGAGCCGGAGCGATGCCAGCGATCGCCCGCGTTTCTCGACGATGGAGGGCCCTCAGGGCCCGAAGGAGGAGCGAAACGCAGGCAGTACAGAAATGCAATAAGCTAGAACCCCGTGGACAGTGCGGTACCGTCCGCCTCGCAACGACCACGGGAGCGCCTTCTTGCCTTCGGCTACCACTGGTAGGTCACGTCCTACCAAGCATCTCTTCGTCACCGGCGGTGTCGCCTCAAGCCTCGGCAAGGGTCTGACGGCGTCCAGCCTCGGGCGGCTCCTGGCCCTCCGCGGGCTCCGGGTCACCATGCAGAAGCTCGACCCCTACCTCAACGTCGACCCCGGCACGATGAACCCGTTCCAGCACGGCGAGGTCTTCGTCACCGACGACGGCGCCGAGACGGACCTCGACATCGGGCACTACGAGCGGTTCCTCGACACCGAGCTGCACGGGTCCGCGAACGTCACCACCGGCCAGGTGTACTCCAACGTGATCGCCAAGGAGCGGCGCGGGGAGTACCTGGGCGACACCGTGCAGGTGATCCCGCACATCACCAACGAGATCAAGGACCGGATCCGCGGGATGGCCGACGACGGCGACGTCGACATCGTCATCACCGAGGTGGGCGGGACGGTCGGCGACATCGAGTCGCTGCCGTTCCTGGAGTCGGTCCGGCAGATCCGGCACGAGATCGGCCGGGAGAACTGCTTCTTCCTGCACGTGTCGCTGCTGCCCTACATCGGGCCGTCCGGGGAGCTGAAGACCAAGCCGACGCAGCACTCGGTCGCCGCGCTGCGCTCGATCGGCATCCAGCCGGACGCGATCGTGTGCCGGTCGGACCGGCCGATCACCGACGGGCTCAAGCACAAGATCAGCCTGATGTGCGACGTGGACCGCGAGGCCGTGGTGTCCGCGGTGGACGCCGCCAGCATCTACGACATCCCGAAGGTGCTGCACTCCGAGGGCCTGGACGCCTACGTGGTGCGCCGCCTGGACCTGCCGTTCCGCGACGTCGACTGGGGCGCGTGGGACGAGCTGCTCCGCCGCGTCCACAAGCCCGCCCGCGAGGTCACGATCGCGCTGGTCGGCAAGTACATCGACCTGCCCGACGCGTACCTGTCGATCACCGAGGCGCTGCGGCACGGCGGGTTCGGCAACGACGCCAAGGTGCACATCCGCTGGGTGAAGAGCGACGACTGCGAGACGCCCGAGGGCGCCAAGCGGGAGCTCGACGGCGTCGACGGCGTCCTCGTCCCCGGCGGGTTCGGCGTCCGCGGCATCGAGGGCAAGCTCGGCGCCGTCCGGCACGCCCGCGAGAACCGCGTCCCGCTGCTCGGCATCTGCCTCGGGCTCCAGTGCATGGTCATCGAGGCCGCGCGCAGCCTCGGGGGGCTCGCCGACGCGGGCAGCGCCGAGTTCGACGCCACCACCGCCCACCCGGTCGTCGCCACCATGGCCGACCAGGTCGACGTCGTCGCCGGGGAGCGCGACATGGGCGGCACGATGCGGCTCGGCCTCTACCCCGCGGACCTGGCCGAAGGGTCGGTCGTCCGGGAGCTGTACGGGGAGGCGAAGGTGTCCGAGCGGCACCGGCACCGCTACGAGGTCAACAACTCCTACCGCGACCGGCTGGAGCAGGCGGGGCTGCGGTTCTCCGGCCTGTCGCCCGACGGGCGCCTGGTCGAGTACGTCGAGCTGCCCCGCGATCAGCACCCGTTCTTCGTCGGGACGCAGGCGCACCCGGAGTTCCGGTCCCGCCCGACCCGCCCGCACCCGCTGTTCACGGGCCTGGTCTCCGCGGCCCTCGACTACGCCGAGGCGCGCGCGGACGAGGGCCCGGCGGGAACAGCGGCCGCGTCATGAGCGGCGGTGAGGGGCTCGGGCCGGACGACGTCCGCGACGCGCCCGACCGGTGGAAGGTCGTGGAGTCCTCCACGGTCTACCGGGGACGCGTCTTCAACGTCCGCACCGACCGGGTCGAGATGCCGCGCGGCGACGCCGTGGAGGCCGTCGGCCGGGACGTGATCGAGCACGTCGGCTCGGTCGGGATCATCGCCGTCGACGACCGCGACCGGGTGCTGCTGCTGCGGCAGTACCGGCACCCGGTGGCGCGGCTGCTGTGGGAGGCGCCCGCGGGGCTGCGGGACGTGGACGGCGAGCCCCCGCACAGGCTCGCCGAGCGCGAACTGCTGGAGGAGGCGGGGTACCGCGCCGACCGCTGGGACACCCTGCTCGACGTGTACCCCTCGCCCGGGATGGCCGACGAGCGCATCCGGATCTTCCTGGCGCGCGGCCTCACCGAGGTGCCCGCCGACCAGATCGACTTCGAGCGCGTCCACGAGGAGGCCGACATGCCGGTCGTGTGGGTGCCGCTGGAGGAGGCGGTCCGCAAGGTGTTCGCCGGCGAGCTGCACAACATGATCGCGTGCATGGGGGTCCTCGCGGTGCACGCGGCCCGCGCCTCGGGCTACGCGGACCTGCGCCCGGTGGACGCGCCGGAGGACTGACCCGGATGCGGTCCCCCTCCGGCCGCCGGAGGGGGCATGATGGGCGGGTCCCCGGAGTCCACGGCCGGAAGAGGTGCCGCCCTGTCCCCGAGCCCGTCCTCCCGGAGCACCGCGCGGCGCCCGGCCCCCGACCCGGGCGCGGGGTCCCCGCTCGACTCGGCCGTGCGCGGCTACCTCGGGCACCTCGCCGTCGAGCGCGGCCTCGCCGCCAACACGCTCACCTCCTACCGCCGCGACCTGCGCCGGTACGCGCGGACGCAGGCGGAGCGGGGGCGCGGGGCGATCGGGGAGATCACCGAGGACGACGTCCGCGCGTTCCTGGTGGGGCTGCGCGAGGGCGACGACGACCACCCGCCGCTGTCGGCGGGCTCGGCGGCGCGGGCGCTGGTGGCCGTCCGCGGGCTGCACCGGTTCGCACTGCGCGAGGGCCTCGCCGCGGGGGACCCGGCGCACGACGTCAAGCCGCCGACGCCGCCGCGCCGGCTGCCGAAGGCGATCTCGCTGGAGGAGGTCGAGCGGCTGCTCGCCGCGGCGGCCGGGCCGTCCGGCGACCCCGGCACCGCGCGCGGCCTGCGCGACCGGGCGCTGCTGGAGCTGCTGTACGGGTCGGGCGCCCGCATCTCCGAGGCCGTCGGCCTGGACGTCGACGACCTCGACCTGCGGGACGGGTACGCCCGCGTCGCCGGCAAGGGCGGCAAGGCGCGGGTCGTGCCCATCGGCGACTACGCCCGCGAGGCCGTGGAGGCCTACCTCGTTCGGGCCCGGCCGGAGCTGGCGGGGGCCGGGCGGGGCGGCCCGGCGCTGTTCCTGAACGCGCGGGGCGGGCGGCTGTCGCGGCAGGGCGCGTGGATGGTCCTGCGCGCCGCGGCCGAGCGGGCGAAGCTGTCGGAGGTGTCCCCGCACACGCTGCGGCACTCGTTCGCCACCCACCTGCTGGACGGGGGCGCCGACGTCCGCGTCGTCCAGGAGCTTCTCGGGCACGCCTCGGTCACCACCACGCAGGTGTACACGCTCGTCACCGTCCAGCTGCTGCGGGAGGTCTACGCGACCTCGCATCCGCGGGCGCGGAACTGACCGCTCCGGGGCTGATCGGACACGCACCAAGGGACGAATCGGGCATCCGGTGCATCGACAAATCGCGACGTTCGTTGCGCGTCGGCTTGAGCGACGGGGTGGACGGCCCTAGAGTCCCGGTTCTGGATGGCATTTCCAGGCCGCCGGGGAGGGATCTGGTGACCAGCACTAACAGTGCGGATGGAGTCCTCTCCACCGCCACCATAGAGACCGACCCGAGCCGCGCCCTCGGGCCCACCCAGCGACCCGTGCCGGTCTTCCCGGACCCGGAGCCGCTGGCCGAGCACGGGCCCGCGCGGATCGTGGCCGTCTGCAACCAGAAGGGCGGCGTCGGCAAGACCACCACGACGATCAACCTGGGCGCCGCGCTCGCCGAGTACGGCCGCCGCGTCCTGCTCGTCGACTTCGACCCGCAGGGCGCCCTGTCGGTCGGCCTCGGCAAGGGCGACCCGCGCCAGCTCGAGGTGACGATCCACAACCTGCTGCTCGAACGCGACACCGAGTGGGAGGACGTCGTCATCGAGACCGGCGTCGACGGGATGGACCTGCTGCCGAGCAACATCGACCTGTCCGGCGCCGAGGTCCAGCTCGTGCACGAGGTCGGCCGCGAGTACATCCTGCAGGGCGCGCTGAAGTCGGCCGTCGAGCACTACGACTACATCCTGATCGACTGCCAGCCGTCGCTCGGCCTGCTCACCGTGAACGCGCTGGCAGCCAGCGAGGGCGTGCTGATCCCGCTGGAGTGCGAGTACTTCGCGATGCGCGGCGTCGCGCTGCTGATGGAGACGATCGAGAAGGTGCAGGGCCGGATCAACCCGGGCCTGGTCATCGACGGGGTCCTCGGCACCATGTACGACTCGCGGACGCTGCACACCCGCGAGGTCCTCGGGCGCATCGTGGAGGCGTTCGGCGACAAGGTGTTCCACACCGTGATCAACCGCACGGTGCGCTTCCCCGACGCGACGGTCGCGGGGGAGCCGATCACGTTCTTCGACCCGAGTTCGATGGGCGCGAACGCCTACCGCAGCCTGGCCCGGGAGGTCCTGATCAGGTGGGCCGAGACCGAGTGAGGCCGTCCAGCGCCCGCTGACCCCCGACGGAGCGCACCATGGGCCACCCCCCGCCCTTCCCGCCGCCCGGCGCCGTGCCGCCCCCGCCCGGCCGCCGGCCGGGCCCGCTGGTCTTCGTGCTGGTCGCCGCGGCCGCCGCGGTGCTCCTCGCGGCCGCCGGGCTCGGGGCCTATCTGGTCCTGCGCGACGACGGCGACGGCTCGTCGGCCGCCGCCTCGCCCGGCCCGGTCGACCTGCGCGTGCCGCTGACGTTCCGGCTGCTGGCCGGCGCCTCCGCCCCGCCGTGCGCGGGCGGTTCGCTCACCGTCCCCGGCGCCTCCGAGTGCTACACCCTGGGCCCGGACGCCCTGACGGTGCGCCGGCTGGACGAGGTCAGAGCCGCCCCGCCCGATCCCGCGCGCGGCCGGACGGGCTGGTCGGTCGAGCTGTCCCTGACATCGGCGGACGCGCCCGGCTTCGCCGCGCTGACCCGCAAGGCCGCCGACGCCTACGCCGCCCAGGCGCCGGGCGGACGCATGGCGATGCTCGTCGGAGGGACGCTCGTGTCCGAGCCCGCGCAGGTGACCCAGGCCATCACGGGCGGCGATGTGGCGATCAACGGGCCGCCCGAGAGGTTCACGCGCGCCTACACCGAGGCCCTCGTGCACCGGCTGACCGGGAGGTAGCGGCGCCGCCGGGCGACCCGTCACCGCCGGTGACCGCGGCTGGCGCGATCGGGCGGCGGGGCATGGGACGATGGGGCCGGTGAGCACAGCGCACGACGAGCTCTCCGCTACCGTGAGCGACGTGGACGCGACGTCGCCCGAGCCGGGGCAGGAGGCCGAGGAGGAGCAGGGGTTCCGCGTCCGCCTGGACAACTTCGAGGGACCTTTCGACCTGCTGCTCGGGCTGATCTCCAAGCACAAGCTCGACATCACCGAGGTGTCGCTGCACAAGGTCACCGACGACTTCATCGCCCACATCCGCTCGCACGGCTCGGAGTGGGACCTCGACCAGGCCAGCCACTTCCTGCTGGTCGCCGCGACCCTGCTCGACCTCAAGGCCGCCCGGCTGCTGCCCTCCGGGGAGGTCGACGACGAGGAGGACCTGGCGCTGCTGGAGGCCCGCGACCTGCTGTTCGCGCGGCTGCTGCAGTACCGGGCCTACAAGGAGGTCGCGCGGGTGGTCGCCGCGCGCATCGCCGACGCGAGCCGCCGGTTCCCGCGCCTGGTCCCGATGGAGCCGAGGTTCGCGAACCTGCTGCCGGAGGTCCTGCTCGGCCTCGGCCCGGAGGAGTTCGCCCGGCTGGCCGCGAAGGCGCTCGCGCCGAAGGCGCCGCCGTCGGTCTCGGTCGAGCACATGTACCAGCCGAAGGCGAGCGTCAAGGAGCAGGCCGCGATCGTCGTGGAGCGGCTCCGCCGGCTGCGGCAGACCACGTTCCGCGTCCTGGCGTCCGACGCGGAGGGCACCTACGAGGTGGTCGCGCGGTTCCTGGCGCTGCTGGAGCTGTACCGGGAGCAGGCGGTGACGTTCGAGCAGCACGAGCCCCTCGGCGAGCTCCACATCACCTGGACCGGCACCGACGACGGTGACGTGGAGGTCGGCGACGACTACGAGGGCGCCCCGCGCAAGGACGCCGAGGGCGCCGCCGCCGAGGACCCCGCCGGAGCCGGCGGGAAGAGCCGCGAGGACGGGGGAGACGATGAGTGAGCAGCCCGGCGCGGACGCGCCGGAGCTTCCGGGGCTGCGCGCCTCGATCGAGGCGATCCTGCTCGTGGTGGACGAGCCGGTCACCGAGATGATGCTCGCGCAGCTGCTGGAGCGCCCCCGCGGCGAGGTCGCGGGGACGCTGCGGGAGCTGGCCGCGGAATACACCGAGCAGGGCCGGGGGTTCGACCTCAGGGAGGTCGCCGGCGGCTGGCGGTTCTACACCCGGGACGTCTGCGCCCCGGTGGTGGAGCGGTTCGTCACCGACGGGCAGCAGGCGCGCCTGACCCAGGCCGCGCTGGAGACGCTCGCCGTCGTCGCCTACCGGCAGCCGGTGAGCCGGGCCCGGGTGTCGGCGATCCGGGGCGTCAACAGCGACGGCGTCATGCGGACGCTGACGCTGCGCGGCCTGATCGAGGACGCCGGGCAGGACCCCGAGTCCCAGGCCCACCTCTACCGGACCACCGGCTACTTCCTGGAGCGGCTGGGGCTGCGCGACCTCGACGAGCTTCCCGAGCTCGCCCCCTACCTCCCCGATGACCTGCCAGACGACATAGTTGAGGACGCGTGAGCGAAGTGACGAGCCCCCGGGCGTGGAACGCAGCGAGGCGGGCGGGCGCGGCGTCGTCCGCTCCGGGCCCCCGAGACGCCCGGTGAGGGGACCAGTGAGCGAGAACGAGGGCGTGCGCCTGCAGAAGGTCCTGGCCGAGGCCGGGATCGGCAGCCGCCGCCACTGCGAGGAGCTGATCGGCGAGGGCCGCGTCACCGTCAACGGGAAGAAGGTGTTCCGGTTCGGTGAGCGCGTCGACCCGCAGCGCGCCGTCATCCACGTGGACGGCAAGCGGGTCGAGACCCGGTCCGAGATGCGCTACTACGCGATCAACAAGCCGCGCGGCGTGGTGTCGACGATGGCGGACGAGCGGGGCCGCAAGTCCCTCGCCGACTACGTGGAGGTGCCCGAGCGGCTGTTCCACGTCGGGCGGCTGGACACCGACACCGAGGGCCTGATCCTGCTCACCAACGACGGCGAGCTGTCGCACCGGCTGACCCACCCGTCCTACGGGGTGTTCAAGACCTACCTGGCGGAGATCCACGGCCCGATCCCGCGCGACCTCGGCAAGCGGCTCAAGGCCGGGGTCGTCCTGGACGACGGGCCGGCGAAGGCCGACAAGTTCCGCGTGTTCGACCAGGTCGGCCGGCGCGTCCTGGTCGAGATCACCCTGCACGAGGGGCGCAAGCACATCGTCCGGCGGCTGCTGAAGGAGGTCGGCTTCCCCGTCCAGCAGCTCGCCCGCGTCGAGTTCGGGCCGATCAGGCTGGGCCAGCTGAAGCCGGGCGGCATGCGGGCGCTCACGGTCCAGGAGATCGGCGAGCTGTACAAGGCCGTCGGGCTGTAGGGCCGGGCGGCACCAGCCCGGCCACCACGAGCCCGAGCACCACGAGCCCGAGCACCACGAGCCCGAGCACCACGAGGCATTCGGACACCAGAGGGGGTACGACCGTGGCGGTACGCGCGGTCCGCGGCGCGACGCAGGTCGAGGCCGACGACCGGGAGCAGATCCTGGAGGCGACGACCGAGCTCGTCTCCGAGGTGATGACCCGCAACGAGCTGACCACCGACGACGTGATCAGCGTGATCTTCACGGTGACGCCGGACCTGACGGCGGAGTTCCCCGCGCTCGCCGCCCGGGGGCTCGGGTTCCACGAGGTGCCGCTGCTGTGCGCCACCGAGATCGGCGTCCCGGGCGCGCTGCCGCGGGTCGTCCGGCTCATGGCCCACATCGCGACGGACCGCCCCCGCTCGGCGGTCCAGCACGTGTACCTGCGCGGCGCGACGGCGCTGCGGCTCGACATCGCACAGTAGGGTTTCGGGCGTGAACGAGGACGTGGTGGCGCGGCGGATCGTCGTCGTCGGGACGGGCCTGATCGGGACGTCGATCGCCCTGGCGATGCGGGAGCGCGGCGCGGAGGTGCTGCTGACCGACCGTGACTCGGCCGCGCTCGCCCTGGCCGTGGAGCTCGGCGCGGGCGAGGCGCTGCCGGACGGGGCGCGCGCGGAGCCCGCCGACCTGGCGGTCCTCGCGGTGCCGCCCGCGGCGGTGGCGGTCACGCTGCTGGACGCGCAGAAGCGCGGCCTGGCGACCGCCTACACCGACGTGGCGAGCGTGAAGGCGCTGCCGCTGGCGCAGGCGGCCGAGCTGGGCTGCGACCTGACGACGTTCGTGGCGGGCCACCCCCTGGCCGGGAGCGAGCGGTCCGGTCCGGGCGCGGCGCGGCCGGACCTGTTCCTCGGCCGCCCGTGGGCGCTGTGCGCGCCCCCGCAGGCGACGCCGGAGACCGTGGCGGTCGTGACCGGCCTGGCGAAGGCCTGCGGCGCGATGCCGGTGCAGGTGGAGGCCGCCGAGCACGACCGGGCCGTCGCGCTCGTCTCGCACGCCCCGCACGTGGTCTCGGCCGCGGTCGCCGCCCGCCTGACCGGCGCCGACGACGTGGCGCTCGGCCTGTCCGGGCAGGGCGTCCGCGACGTCACCCGGATCGCGGCGAGCGACCCGCGGCTGTGGATCGGGATCCTGTCGGCCAACTCCGAGCCCGTCGCCGAGGTGCTGGAGGCGGTCGCCACCGACCTCGCGGTGGCGGCGTCGCTGCTGCGCGACGGCAGCGAAGGGGCCGCCACGCACGTCGCCGACCTGCTGCTGCGCGGGAACGCGGGCCGGTCCCGGATCCCCGGCAAGCACGGCGGCGACCAGCCCGCCTACGCGACCGTCCAGGTGGTCATCCCCGACCGGCCGGGCGAGCTGGCGATGATCTTCCAGGCGGCGGGGATCGCGGGGGTCAACATCGAGGACGTGGCGATCGAGCACTCGCCGGGCCGCCCGCTCGGCGTGCTGGAGCTGTCGGTCGTCCCGGAGGAGGCCGAGCGGCTGGCGCAGGAGCTGCGCGGCCGCGGCTGGGCCGTGCCCGGCTAGGCCGCAGTGGTGCCGGGAGGCCGGTAGCCTGGGGCGCCGAAGGCTTGTTCCGGGGGACTTCTGCGCACCGGCGCGGCGACGGGCGCCGCCCGCTTCACGACGAACAGAGAGGGAGCGATCGTGCCGCTCGTCATCGCCATGGACGGTCCGTCCGGGTCGGGGAAGTCCAGCGCGTCCAAGGGCGTCGCCCGGACGCTCGGGCTGCGCTACCTCGACACCGGCGCCATGTACCGCGCCATGACGTGGTGGATGCTGGAGCACGGCGTGCCGGTCGAGGACGGCGCCGCCGTCGCGGCCCGCGCGCAGGACCCGGTGATCGAGTCCGGCACCGACCCGGCGGCGCCGACGATCACGGTGGACGGGACGGACGTGTCCGCCCCGATCCGCACCCGCGAGGTCACCAACGCGGTCAGCGCCGTCAGCTCCGTCCCGGCGGTGCGCGCCCGGCTCGTGGAGTTGCAGCGCGAGATCATCGGGGCCGGCGGGATCGTGGTGGAGGGGCGCGACATCGGCACGGTCGTCGTGCCGGACGCGCCGGTCAAGGTGTTCCTGACGGCGAGCGCCGAGGTGCGCGCCGCGCGCCGCGCCAAGGACCTGGCCGCGGACCCGGGCGCGTCGGTGACGGTCACCCAGGCCGAGCAGGAGCGGCGCGACCGGCTCGACTCGACGCGCAAGGCGTCGCCGCTGGCCAAGGCGGCGGGCGCGCACGAGATCGACTCGTCCGAGCTGAGCCTGGACGAGGTCATCGAGGCGGTCGTCCGCCTCGCCAAAGAGCATGAGTGAGCGGGCGGCCTGACGGTCCCCGCCGGGGAATGTGACAGTGAGCGATTTCGAGATCGAAACGGTGGACGCCCCCCTGGAGGCCGACCAGGACGCGGGCCCGGCACCGGTCGTGGCCGTGGTGGGGCGGCCGAACGTCGGCAAGTCCACCCTGGTCAACCGGATCCTCGGCCGCCGCGAGGCCGTCGTCGAGGACGTCCCTGGCGTGACCCGTGACCGGGTCGCCTACGACGCCACGTGGAGCGGGCGCCGGTTCACCGTCGTCGACACCGGCGGCTGGCTGCCGGACTCCTCCGGCCTGGCCGCGGCGATCGCCGAGCAGGCCCGGCTGGCGGTCGACCTCGCCGACGTCGTGATGTTCGTGGTCGACGCGACCGTCGGCGCCACCGACGTCGACGAGGCCGTGGTGGAGATCCTGCGCCGCTCCGGCAAGCCGGTGGTGCTGGTCGCCAACAAGGTCGACGGCGTGGCCGCCGAGTCCGACGCGGCGCTGCTGTGGTCGCTCGGCATCGGCGAGCCGCACCCGGTCAGCGCCCTGCACGGGCGCGGCAGCGGCGACCTGCTCGACGCGGTGCTGGAGGCGCTGCCCGAGGAGCCCCCGGCGGAGACGTTCGGCGAGACGGGCGGGCCGCGCCGGGTGGCGCTGCTGGGCCGCCCGAACGTCGGCAAGTCGAGCCTGCTGAACAAGCTGGCGGGCGAGAACCGCGCCGTCGTCGACTCCGTGGCGGGCACCACGCGCGACCCGGTCGACGAGCTGATCGAGCTCGGCGGCAAGACGTGGCGGTTCATCGACACCGCCGGGATCCGGCGCCGGCACCGCGAGAACCAGGGCGCCGACTTCTACGCCACGCTGCGCACCCGGTCGGCGCTGGAGCGCGCCGAGGTCGCGGTCGTGCTGGTGGACGCCGACCAGCCGCTCGCCGAGCAGGACCTGCGGATCATCTCGATGGTGATCGAGTCGGGCCGCTCCCTGGTCATCGCCTACAACAAGTGGGACCTCCTCGACGAGGAGCGCCGCCACTACCTCGAACGCGAGATCGACCGGCAGCTCCACAACGCGCGGTGGGCCCCGCGGGCGAACATCTCCGCCAGGACCGGCCGGCACATGGACAAGCTGGTCCCGGCCATCGAGACGGCGCTGGAGGGCTGGGGCACCCGCGTGCCGACGTCCAAACTGAACCAGTTCTTCGCCGACCTCGTGAACTCGCATCCGCACCCGGTGCGGGGCGGCAAGCAGCCGCGGGTCCTGTTCGCGACCCAGGCCGGCGTGCGGCCGCCGCGGTTCGTTCTGTTCACGTCGGGGTTCCTCGAGGAGGGCTACCGGCGGTTCATCGAGCGGCGGCTGCGGGAGGAGTTCGGCTTCGACGGGACGCCCCTCGACATCACCATGAAGATCCGCGAAAAGCGCGGCAAGAGCAAGAAGTAGCGGAAATACCGCGCCCGCGGCCCGCCGGGGATCTTTCCCGGCGGGCCGTCCGCATGGCAGGATGCACCTGCGGGGCGAGTAAGTCTTCCATTACTCGCTGATCCCGCGACGGACGCGTTGGCGCGTCCGGGCGGCCGGGCCTCTCCGGGCGCCGGGACGCGGTCGAGGGGTGTGACGTGAAGCTGCTGCTGCTCATCTCCGTCGCCGTCGTCTGCGTGGCGCTCAGCTTCGCGTGGCGCGAGCCCTGGATCGGCGGCGTCGGCCTGCTCGTGGCCTTCGTCGCCATGTTCACCGACCGCGACGACGTGCGGCTGGACGACGAGCGCGGGAGCTACGAGACCACCAAGTCCGTCCGCAACATGCGGAGGGGCCGCTAGCGCTGGTCCCAGCGCGTGTCGCCGGCGACGTGCTGGTCTCCGGCCGGCGGCGGGCCCTGACCGGGCTTGTTCTCCCGCGCGTAGCGCCCGTAGACGAGCGGCTGGGTGGTGTTCGACCCGGGCGGTTCGGGCTCGCCCGTCATCCGGTGCTCGCGGACGCCGACCACCGCGAACCTGCCGAGCGCGAGCGCGGCGAGGAACACGATCACGACGCCGAGGCCGGTGAACCCGGCGAGCTGCTCGGCGACGTGCCGCCCCTCGGTGGTCCCGAGCGGCGCGCCGACGCCCGGCACGTCCCACAGCGTGGCGAGGATCGGGCCGACGGCGAACCAGGCGCCGCCGAGCGCGGCCAGCCAGCCGCCGAACATCCCGACCGCGCGGTTGGCGCTGAACAGCAGGATGAGCCCGCCCAGCGCGGCGGCGGCTCCGGGGGCGATGCTGAGCTGGAGGCGGTCGGTGTCGTAGACCCAGGTGTCGTCCGGCGCGAATCCGAAGTGGAAGTAGGGGCCGACGAGGGGCAGCAGCGCCCCCCACACCCCCAGCAGGATCAGCAGGATTCCGCTGAGGACGCCCCGGGTGCGCGGGACTCGCATGGTCCCAGCCATGATCGATTCCTCCTGACCGGGCGTGGGATTCTGTTATGAACAGCGTTTACCCGTAAGCGGGCGGTCCACACGAGCGGAGGGGAGGTGCCGCATGGGCAACGACGTCATCGTCGTCCACGCGCGGGAGGAGCCGCCGGACCGCTGGGACGCCGCCGTCTTCCTCGCAGGCCCCACGCCCCGGGCGCCCGGCGTCGCCTCGTGGCGGCCGGACGCCCACGCCGAGCTCCGCGCGCGCTGGTCGGGCGGCGGGCGGCTCGTGGTGTTCGATCCCGAGCACAGGGACGGCCGCTACGACGACTACGGCGGCCAGATCGAGTGGGAGGAGAGCTCCCTGCACCTGGCCGACGAGGTCGTCTTCTGGGTCCCGCGCGACCTCGCGACCATGCCCGCCTTCACCACGAACGTGGAGTGGGGGATGTGGCACGACAGCGGCCGGGTGGTCTTCGGAGCGCCGCGGGACGCGCCGAGGAACGGCTACCTGCTGCACTACGCGGAGAAGTCCGCGGTGCCGACGGCCGACGGTCTGCCGGAGACGGTGGCGGCGGCGCTGGGCCGGATCGGCGCGGGCGCGGCCCGGGCGGGCGGCGAGCGCGAGATCCCGCTGGTGCTGTGGCGGGACGCGGCCTTCCAGCGCTGGTACGCGGGGCGGCGGGCCGCGGGCGACGAGCTGCTCGGGGCGCGGGTCGTGTTCCGGTTCGGGGTGTGCTGGGGCCTGCACGTCCGGGTCCGCGTCGCCGCCGAGGACCGGGTCAAGGACAACGAGATCGTCATCGGGCGCCCGGACGTCTCCGCCGTCGTGCTGTACCGGCCCGGCGCCACGCTCGACGCGACGGAGGTCGTGCTCGTCCGGGAGTTCCGGAGCGCGGGCGGGGCCGTCCACGAGCTGCCGGGCGGCTCGGGGGAGGGCCGGCCGCCGGAGGTGGCGCTCGCCGAGGTCGCCGAGGAGACCGGGCTGGAGCTGGAGCCCGGCCGGTTGCGCGCGCACCGGTCCCGGCAGGTGAACGCGACGCTGAGCGCGCACCGCGCCCACCTGTTCTCCGCCGAGGTCACCGCCGCCGAGCTGGACCGGCTCCGGGGCGCCGGACCGTACGGGGTGGCGGAGGCGGGCGAGCGCACCTACGTCGAGGTGGCCGCCTTCGGGCGCATCAGGCGGGAGGGGCTCGTGGACGCCGCCAACCTCGGGATGATCGCCGAGGCGCTGCTGGAGGCGCGCTGACTCAGCCGTCCAGCGCGTCGCGGACGAACGCGCCGAGCGCGGCGACCGCCGCCCGCGACTCGGGCAGGTACGGCCCGAACATCTGGAACACGTGGAGCTGGCGGTCCCACACCTGGAGGGTGACCGGGACGCCCGCCTCGGCGAGCCGCCGCGCCATCAGCTCGGAGTCGCAGTACAGCAGCTCGGTGGACCCCGCCGTGAGCAGCACGGGCGGCAGGCCCGCGAGGTCGGCGCGGACGGGGGAGACCGCCGGGTCGGTGAGGTCGAGATGGCCGAGGAACCCCTCGACGAGGCGTTCCAGCAGCCCGCCGGGGTCGGACGGGTCGAGGCCCATGTTGGCGTGCGCGAGCTTGCTCGTCAGGTCCATGTCGAGCATGGGGGACAGGGCCGCGAGCGCGGCCGGCATGGGCAGCCCCTCCTCGCGGGCGCGCAGCGCCGTGGCGAAGGTGAGGTGCCCGCCCGCCGAGTCGCCCATGATCACGATGCGTCCGGGGTCGATGCCCCGGTCCTCCAGGAGCCACCGGTAGGCGGTGACGCAGTCCTCCACCTCCCGCTCGAAGGGGACGGCCGGGATCATCCGGTAGTCCACCGACAGCGCCGTGACGCCGGACGCGGCGGCGAACGAGGCGATCATCCGGCGGTGGGTGTTGAGGCCGCAGGCGATCCAGCCGCCGCCGTGCAGGTACAGGATCGCCTCGTCCCGGGGCGGTGCGGCGCCGGGCGTACCCACCCACTCCGCGCCGAAGCCGTCGAAGCGGACCTTCTCCACGCGGATCCGCCGCGGCGTCCAGGCCCGCGCCGCGAGCCGGTCGATGAGCGCCGCGCGCCGCAGCGCCGCCTCGTCGAACGGCCGGCCCGCGTACCGGGCGAGACCGGGCCGGACGAGGCGCCGGACGCCGGCCGAGACCGCCCGGGAGCGCAGGCTCGCCGTCCCGTGCCGCTCGATCACCAGGGTCGCGGGTCCTCGCCCCGTGCGGTCCTGCGCCATGCTGCCCTGCTCAGTGCTGCCCTGAGCCGTCTGGTCCTGCGCCGTCTCGCCTTGAGCTGTCACGGGGGGGTCCTCCTCGCGGACGGGGATGTAAGTAGATGGTGACATTCGGGGCGAGCCGCGGGGAAGGTGGGGAGGTGCCGGACCGCATATACGAGGGCGTTGATGTGAAATGCCTTGTATTAGCTGATACAGCGTGACTCTTCCTCTCGCATGTGCGTCTGGCTAGGCTTGACCGGGTGACGACGTTCAGGATCAGCGAGGCCGCCGCGCTGCTCGGAGTCAGCGCCGACACCGTCCGCCGATGGGTGGACGGCGGCCGCCTCCCGGCCTCCCGGGACGAGCACGGCCACCGGCGGGTGCCGGGCGCGGACCTGGCCGCCTTCGTGCGCGACCAGGCACGCGGCAGCGGGCCCGCCGACCACGCCGAGCGCTTCTCCTCGGCGCGCAACCGCATGCGCGGGATCGTCACCGAGGTCGTCCGGGACGGCGTGATGGCGCAGGTCGAGATCCAGGCGGGACCGTTCCGCGTCGTGTCGCTGATGAGCCGCGAGGCGGCCGACGAACTCGGCCTGGAGGCGGGCGTGGTCGCCGACGCCGTCGTGAAGTCCACCAACGTCGTCGTCGAAGTGCCGGACCAGGGCTGAGGAGAGAACGTGTTCAAGCGCACCACCGCGATGGCGGTCCTGTCGCTCACCGTGCTGGCCGGCTGCGGCGACGTCGCCGACGAGGGCTCCTCCGGGGCGGGGAAGGCGGGAGACGGCGAGACGCTGACGGTCTTCGCCGCGGCCTCGCTCACCGAGGCGTTCACGGCGCTCGGTAGGACGTTCGAGGGCGCTCACCCCGGCGTGAAGGTCAGGTTCCAGTTCGGCGGCAGCTCGACGCTGGCCCAGCAGATCACGCAGGGTGCCCCGGCGGACGTGTTCGCGGCCGCGAGCCCCACCACCATGAAGACGGTGACCGCCGCGGGGGACGCGTCCGGGCAGCCGCGGGTGTTCGCCCGAAACCGCCTGGTCATCGCCGTCCCGAAGGGGGACCCCGGCAAGGTCGCGAAGGTGGGCGACCTCGGCAGGCCGGGGCTGAAGGTCGTCCTGTGCGCGGAGCAGGTGCCGTGCGGCGCCGCCGCCGGGACGGCCCTGGACGCGGCCGGGGTCGAGGTGAAGCCGGTGTCGCGCGAGCAGGACGTCAAGGCCGTGGTGACGAAGGTGGGGCTGGGGGAGGCCGACGCCGGCCTCGTCTACCGCACCGACGTGAAGGCCGCGTCGGGCAAGGTGACGGGCATCGAGTTCCCGGAGGCCGCGAAGGCGATCAACGACTACCCGATCGTCGAGGTCGCCGAGGCGCCGCACAGCGCGCTCGCCAAGGAGTTCATCGGGCTGGTGACCGGCGGGCAGGGCAGGTCGGCGCTGGGCGGGGCGGGCTTCGAGCTGCCGTGACGCGCCCGCGGAAGGCGTCCCGGAACGCGGGGGAGGCCGACCGGCTGCCGGGCCGGCCGCCGTGGGCGCTGCTCGTGCCCGGGCTGCTCGGGCTCGCCTTCCTGGTGCTGCCGCTCTTCGGCCTGCTGGTCAGGGCGCCGTGGTCGACGCTCGGCACCCGGCTCGTGCAGACCCAGGTCCTGGAGGCGCTCAGGCTCTCCCTCCTCACCGCGACGCTGGCCACCTGCCTGTGCCTGCTGCTCGGCGTCCCGCTCGCCTGGACGCTCGCCCGGGTCCGCTTCCCCGGCGTCCGGTTCGTCCGGGCCCTGGTGACCGTGCCGCTGGTGCTGCCGCCGGTGGTCGGCGGCGTCGCGCTGCTGCTCGTGCTCGGCCGGCGCGGGCTGGTCGGCGGGTGGCTGGACCGCTCCTTCGGCCTGACGTTCCCCTTCACCACCGCGGGCGTCGTGCTCGCCGAGGCGTTCGTGGCGATGCCGTTCCTGGTGATCAGCGTGGAGGGCGCCCTGCGCGCCGCCGACCTGCGCTACGAGGAGGCCGCCGCGACCCTCGGCGCGGGCCGCTGGACGATCTTCCGCCGGATCACGCTGCCGCTGGTCGCGCCCGGCGTCGCGGCCGGGGCGATCCTGTGCTGGGCGCGGGCGCTCGGGGAGTTCGGCGCGACGATCACGTTCGCGGGCAACTTCCCCGGCCGGACGCAGACGATGCCGCTCGCGGTGTACCTGGCTCTGGAGACCGACCCGCAGGCGGCGATCGTGCTCAGCCTGGTCCTGCTCGCCGTCTCGGTCATCGTGCTGGCCGCGCTCCGGGACCGGTGGCTGGACGGCACCAGATGAGCGGGCACGGCGGGAAGGAAGGGGCACGGCCGGAGGGCGGGGCGCAGGGTCTGGACGCGCGGCTCGTCGTCCGCCGCGCCGCGTTCGACCTCGATCTCGCGCTCACCGCCGGGCCGGGCGAGGTCGTGGCGCTGCTCGGCCCGAACGGCGCCGGCAAGAGCACCGCGCTGCGCGCCCTGGCCGGGCTCGTCCCGATGGCGGGCGGGCACGTCCGGGTGGACGGCGCGGACCTGCGCGCGCTGCCGCCCGACCGCCGCGGCATCGGCATGGTCTTCCAGGACTACCTGCTGTTCCCGCACCTCACGGCGCTGGACAACGTCGCCTTCGGGCCGCGCTGCCAGGGCGCCGGGCGCCGCGCCGCGCGCCGCGCCGCCGCCGGCTGGCTGGAGCGGGTGGGGCTCGCCGAGTACGCCTCCGCCCGTCCCCGGACCCTGTCGGGCGGGCAGGCGCAGCGGGTCGCGCTGGCCCGCGCGCTGGCCGTCGACCCCCGCCTGCTGCTGCTGGACGAGCCGCTCGCGGCGCTCGACGCGCACACCCGGCTGGAGATCAGGGTCGCGCTCCGCCGCCACCTCGCCGGGTTCGAGGGCGCGGCCGTGCTCGTCACGCACGACCCGCTGGACGCCATGGTGCTCGCCGACCGCATCGCCGTCGTCGAGGGCGGCCGGCTCGTCCAGGAGGGGACGCCGGCGGACGTGGCGCGCCGCCCCCGCACCGGTTACGTCGCGCGCCTGGTGGGGCTGAACCTCTACCGGGGCAGGGCCGAGGCGGGCACGGTCGCCCTGGGCGACGGCGCCGCGACCCTCGACACTGTCGACTCACTCGAAGGCGAGGTGTTCATCGCCTTCGCGCCATCCTCGGTGGCGCTCTACCGGAGCCGCCCCGACGGCAGCCCGCGCAACCTCTGGCGCAGCCGCGTCGGCGCGATCGAACGGCACGGGGACCGCGTGCGGGTGCGGCTGTCGGGACCGCCTTTCGACGCCGTCGCCGACGTCACTCCGGCGGCCGTCGCGGAGCTCCAATTGTCGGAGGGCAGCCCCATATGGGCGGCCGTGAAGGCCACGGAGACCCACGTTTACCCAGCTTGAGCACGCCCACGCCGAGGGACGGCTCCGTGCCGCCTCCCGGCGGCGACGCCGGTGATATCCCTCACAAAAACGGGCACGATGCCCCAAAAGCGGACGGGATTGGTCCAGACCAAATGGCAAAAACGACGGGTCTTGTTCATCATGCAAACATCCTGCGAACAGCTGAAGGAGACGCCCGTGTCCAACCAGGTCCCCGGCCTCGACCAGGCCCCTACCGGCCATACCGAACTGATTGAGTGGGTACGCGGGATCGCCGAGCTGACCCGACCCGACCGGGTCGAGTGGTGTGACGGCTCGGAGGAGGAGTGGGAGCGCCTGACCGGTCTCCTCGTCGAGCAGGGCACCCTGACGCGGCTCGACCCGGCCAAGCGGCCCAACAGCTTCCACGCGGCCTCCGACCCCACCGACGTCGCCCGCGTGGAGGACCGGACGTTCATCTGCTCCGAGAAGCAGGAGGACGCCGGCCCCACGAACAACTGGATCGCGCCCACCGAGATGAGGGAGACCCTGAACGGCCTCTTCGAGGGCTGTATGAAGGGCCGCACCATGTACGTGGTGCCGTTCTGCATGGGCCCGCTCGGGGGCAACATCTCCCAGCTCGGCGTTGAGATCACCGACTCGGCCTACGTCGCCGTCTCCATGCGGATCATGACGCGGATGGGCGAGGGGGCGCTGCGGCTGATCGAGGAGCGCGGGTCGTTCGTCAGGGCCGTCCACTCCGTCGGCGCCCCCCTGGAGCCGGGCCAGGAGGACGTCAAGTGGCCGTGCAACTCCACCAAGTACATCACGCACTTCCCCGAGACCCGGGAGATCTGGTCCTACGGCTCCGGGTACGGCGGCAACGCGCTGCTCGGCAAGAAGTGCTACGCGCTGCGCATCGCCTCGACGATGGCCCGCGACGAGGGCTGGATGGCCGAGCACATGCTCGTGCTGAAGCTGACGCCGCCCACCGGTGAGACCCGGTACGTCGCCGCGGCGTTCCCCTCGGCGTGCGGCAAGACCAACCTCGCCATGCTGGAGCCGACCATCCCCGGGTGGAAGGTCGAGACGATCGGCGACGACATCGCCTGGATGCGCTTCGGCGACGACGGCCGCCTGTACGCCATCAACCCCGAGGCCGGCTTCTTCGGCGTCGCGCCCGGCACCGGCGAGAGCACCAACGCCAACGCCGTGAAGACGCTCTGGGGCAACAGCATCTTCACCAACGTGGCCCTCACCGACGACGGGGACGTGTGGTGGGAGGGCCTCACCGACGAGCCGCCCGCGCACCTGACCGACTGGAAGGGCAACGACTGGACGCCGGACTCCACCGGCCCGGCCGCCCACCCGAACGCCCGCTTCACCACCCCGGCCGGGCAGTGCCCGATCATCGCCGACGAGTGGGAGGACCCGAAGGGCGTCCCGATCTCGGCGATCCTGTTCGGCGGCCGCCGCGCCTCGGCCGTGCCGCTGGTCACCGAGTCGTTCGACTGGCAGCAGGGCGTGTTCCTCGGCGCCAACGTCGCGTCCGAGAAGACCGCCGCCGCCGAGGGCGCCGTCGGCGAGCTGCGCCGCGACCCGTTCGCGATGCTGCCGTTCTGCGGCTACAACATGGGCGACTACTTCGGCCACTGGCTGGAGATCGGCAAGGCGACCGACCCGGAGAAGCTGCCGCGGATCTACTACGTCAACTGGTTCCGCAAGAACGCCGACGGCCGGTTCATCTGGCCCGGTTTCGGCGAGAACAGCCGCGTGCTGAAGTGGATCGTCGAGCGCCTCAACGGCAAGGCCGACGCGGTGAAGTCCCCGATCGGGCACCTGCCGACCAGGGAGGCGCTCGACACCGAGGGCCTCGACCTCGACGACGCCGACCTGGAGACGCTGCTGTCGGTCGACACCGAGGTGTGGAAGCAGGAGGCCGCCCTCGTGCCGGAGTTCTTCGAGAAGTTCGGCGACCACACGCCGAAGGCGCTGTGGGACGAGTACAACGACCTGGTGCGCCGCCTGGAGCACTGACGCGCGGCCGCGACCGGGGACCGGTCGGGACCATGGCCCGGTCACGAGCTTTGCGAAGTTTGCGAGCTTTGCGAAGTTCGCGACCGGCCTTGGCCTTTCGCACAGGACCGTCGGCCCACACTGGAGAAAGTCAGATTCTCCGGGAGGCCCGAATGTCGGACCAGACGACGCGCCACTGGTGGGTGCTCGCCCTGCGCGGCATCTTCGCGATCATCTTCGGGATCATCGCCTGGGTATGGCCGGGCATCACGGTCTGGGCCCTCGTGGTCGTGTTCGCCGTGTACGCCCTGGTGGACGGCGTGTTCGCGGTGGGGCAGGCGATCCGCGGCACCTCCGGCGCTCCGCGCGGCCTGCTGGCGCTCGTGGGGTTCGCCGGGATAGCGCTCGGCGTCGCGGCGCTGGCGTGGCCCGGCATCACCGCCTTCGTCCTGCTGATGCTGATCGCCGCCTGGGCGGTCGCCACCGGCGTACTGGAGATCGCCGTCGCGCTCGCCCTGCGCAAGGAACTCAGGGGCGAATGGACGTACGCGCTCACCGGCGTCGTCTCGGTGATCTTCGGGATCCTGCTGTTCGCCTGGCCCGTCTCCGGCGCGCTCGCCATCGTCTGGCTGATCGGGCTGCTCGCCATCCTGGTCGGCGCCGCCATGCTCGGTGCGGCGTTCCGGATGCGCAGCATCGGCCATGCGGCCGAGCGCCGGGGCGGCGGGACGAGTCCAGCCGCCCACTACTGACCGGGTCGCCGCACCCGGCGGAGCAAGGCGGACCCGGCGGCACGGCCGGGTCCGCCGGGCCATTCCGCACAACCTCAACCGCGGTTGAGGAACGCGTAGGATGCGGTGCATGACGCGGCTGGAGCACCGGGTGCACGAACTGACCGTCGGGCAGCTCGCCGAGCGGAGCGGCGTGGCCGTCTCGGCGCTGCACTTCTACGAGTCCAAGGGCCTGATAAGGAGCCGCCGCACGGCGGGCAACCAGCGGCGCTTCGGCCGCGACACCCTCCGCCGGGTCTCGTTCATCAAGGTCTCGCAGCGCGTCGGGATCCCGCTCAGCGACATCCGCGACGCGCTCGCCACCCTCCCCGAGGAGCGCACCCCCACGGTGGCCGACTGGGCGCGGCTGTCGGAGGCGTGGCGCAGCGACCTCGACGAGCGCATCAGGCAGCTGGAGCGGCTCCGCGACGACCTCACCGACTGCATCGGCTGCGGCTGCCTGTCGATCAACAAGTGCGCGCTGGCCAACCCCTACGACCGGCTTGGGGACGAGGGGCCGGGCCCGCGCCGGCTGCTCGCCCGCGACGGTGCCGGGGAGCCCGCACTCAGTACGGCCGGCGGGGCGCGGCCCGCGCAGCACGACGACGACTGCGCGGGCCCCTGCCCTCCGGAGGACGGCCCCGCCTAGCGAACCCGCCTGGCGGCGCCGTCCAGCGCCTTTGCGCTAGCGGCGGCGCGGGTCGCGGCCGTGCGGGTCGATGCGCCGAGGGGCCGGCTCCCGCCCCGCGGGCTGCGTCACCGCCGGGCGCACCGGGATCTGCTCGATGGGCAGCTCGACGGGCTCGTCGGCGAGGGTGAACCGCTCGCCGTGGTGCCACAGCGTGAGGCCCCGGCCGTCCAGCAGCTCGTAGCGGGCCGACTCGCCGGTCACGCTGACCTTGATCCGGTTGCCCCGGTAGCGCATCCGGAACGCCAGCCGGCTGATCCCGCCGGGCAGCCGCGGCGCGAACCGGAGCGTGCCCTTGCCCGCCCGCATCCCGCCGAACCCGGCGACGAGCCCGCTCCACGCGCCCGCCATCGAGGCGATGTGCAGCCCGTCGCGGGTGTTGTGGTTGAGGTCGTGCAGGTCCATCAGCGCGGTCTCGCCGAGGTAGTCGTGCGCCAGCTCCAGCTGGCCGACCTCGGCGGCGACGACCGCCTGCGTCTGCGCCGACAGCGAGGAGTCGCGGACGGTCAGGCCCTCGTAGTAGGCGAAGTCGCGCTCCTTCTGCTCGTCGGTGAACGCGTCCCCGCACAGGTGCAGCGCGAGCACCAGGTCGGCCTGCTTGACCACCTGCTTGCGGTAGAGGTCGAAGTAGGGGTAGTTGAGCAGGAGCGGGTAGTGGTCGGGTTTGGTCGCGGAGAAGTCCCAGCGGGCGTGGTTGGTGAAGCTCTCGCTCTGCGGGTGGACGCCGAGCCGCTCGTCGTAGGGGATGAGCATCGCCGCCGCCGCGTCCCGCCACGACGCCGCCTCCTCGGCGTTCACGCCGAGCCGGTCGGCGACGTCCGGGTGGCGCATCGCCGTCTCGGCGGCCTCCTGGAGGTTCCGGCGCGCCATCAGGTTGGTGTAGACGTTGTTGTCCACGACCGCGCTGTACTCGTCGGGGCCGGTGACGCCGTCGATGCGGAACACGCCGCCCACGTCGTGGTGGCCGAGGCTCCGCCACAGCCGGGCCGTCTGGACCAGGATGTCGAGGCCGATCTCCCGCTCGAACTGCTCGTCCTGCGTGGCGTCCACGTACCGGACGACGGCGTCGGAGATGTCGGCGTTGATATGGAACGCGGCCGTGCCCGCGGGCCAGTAGCCCGAGCACTCGTGCCCGCGGATCGTCCGCCAGGGGAACGTGGCGCCCTCCAGCCCGAGCTGGTTGGCACGGTCCCGTGCGAGCGGCAGCGTCATGTGCCGCCACGCCAGCGCGTCCGCCGCGGCGCCGGGGGAGGTGTAGGTGAGCACGGGCAGCACGAAGGTCTCGGTGTCCCAGAACGTGTGCCCGTCGTAGCCGGGCCCCGTCAGCCCCTTGGCCGGGATCATGCGGCGCTCCGCGCGGGCGCCCGCCTGCAGGACGTGGAACAGCCCGAACCTGACCGCCTGCTGGATCTCGGCGTCGCCGTCGACCTCGACGTCGGCGCCCTCCCAGAACTCGTCGAGGTACTCGCGCTGCTCGTCGAGCAGGCCCTGCCAGCCGGTCTGCCGCGCGCCGGCCAGCGCCCCGACCACCTGGTCGTGCAGCGCCGGGCGCGACCGCCGGCTGGACCACCCGTAGGAGATGTACTTGACGATGCGCAGCCGCTGCCCCGGCTCCAGCCGCGTCGCGACCGTCAGCCGCCCCACGTCCTTGGAGCTCTCGGTGTCGATCGCCATCGACTCCGGGCCCTCGATGTCGTGCGACATCCCCGCGGCCATCCGCAGGCCGCTCTGCCGGGTCCGGTGCAGCAGCAGCACCTTGGTGCCGTTGGCGACGTGCTCCTCGCCGACGAGCGGGCTGCTCAGGATCGCCGAGGCGCGCGGGTCCTTGCCGCCGCCGGGCAGCGCCTCGTTGGCCACCAGCTCCGACTGGGCGACCACCCGGACCGCCTCGTCCACCGGCTCGACCTCGTAGCAGATCGCCGCCACGGCCCGCTGGGCGAGCGAGACCATCCGGACCGAGGTCACCTTGATCCTCTTGTCGGCCGGGGAGGTCCACTCCAACTGCCGGGTGAGCGTCCCCGCCCGCATGTCGAGGATGCGCTCGTGGTGGTGGAGGCGGCCGTAGCGCACGTCGAGCGGCTCGTCGTCGACGAGCAGCCGGATCACCTTGCCGTTGGTGACGTTGATGACCGTCTGGCCCATCTCGGGGTAGCCGTAGGCGGTCTCGGCGTGCGGCAGGGGGCGCTGCTCGTAGAAGGAGTTCAGGTAGGTGCCGGGGAGCCCGTGCGGCTCGCCCTCGTCGAGGTTGCCGCGCATGCCGACGTGCCCGTTGGACAGGGAGAACACGGACTCGGTCTGCGCGATACGGTCGAGCCGCAGCTCCGGCTCCCGCACGCACCAGGGCTCGACCGAGAACACGGGCCGGTCGGCGCCGGTCTGGCCGTCGCGCTCGCTCACGGCGCCTCCAGCAGCTCGGACAGGTCGTCGACCACCACGTCGGCGCCGTGCTCGGCGAGCGCCTTCGCGTGCTCGTCGCCGACGCGGTTGACGCCGACCACGTAGGCGAACTTCCCGGCCCGCCCCGCCTGGACGCCGGCGAGCGCGTCCTCGAAGACCACCGCCTTGGCGGCCGGGACGCCGAGCTCCTCGGCGCCCGCGAGGAACGTGTCGGGCGCGGGCTTGCCGGGCAGGTCCCGCTCCGCCGCGACGACGCCGTCCACCCGCGCGTCGAACAGGTCGGTGATGCCCGCCGTCCGCAGGACCTGGACGGTGTTGGCGCTGGAGGAGACCACGGCCGTCTTGAGCCCGGCCTCGCGCGCCTTGCGGACGTAGTCGATCGAGCCGTCGAACGTCTCGACGCCCTTCTCCTCGATGATCTTCAGGACGAGGGCGTTCTTGCGGTTCCCGAGACCCCGGATGGTCTCCTTCTCGGGCGGGTCGTCCGGATCGCCCTCGGGCAGCGTGATCCCGCGCGACTCCAGGAACGAGCGCGTCCCGTCCTCGCGCCGCTTGCCGTCGACGTACTTCCCGTAGTCGCGCACGGGGTCGAACTCGGTGAACGGCTCACCGGCCCGCTCCGCCCGCTCGCGCAGGAACCCGTCGAACATCTCCTTCCACGCCGCCGCGTGCACGGCGGCGGTGCGGGTCAGCACACCGTCGAGATCGAACAGACACGCGGCCGCCTCGTCCGGCAGTCCCAGCATCGCACCCCCTGGTAAGTGGCACCATCGAAGTAGATCCTTAAGCGCGCCCCTTTCCCGCGCCGAGCGCGGACATGCGGGTCCCGGGCGCTCGAACGGGGGGATCATGAGCCGCGTACAACCCCTTGGCCAGGGTCGCACACGAGGAGGAGTGAGCCAATGCAGAAGGCGCGAATCGGTGTCACCGGACTGGCGGTGATGGGGCGCAACCTGGCCCGCAACCTTGCCCGGCACGGGCATCCCGTGGCCGTGCACAACCGCACCTCGGCCCGGACCAAGGCGCTGGTGGAGGAGTTCGGCGACGAGGGGACGTTCCTGCCCGCGGAGACGCCGGAGCAGTTCGTGGAGTCGCTGGAGCGGCCCCGGCGGCTCGTCGTGATGGTGAAGGCGGGCGGCCCCACCGACGCCGTCATCGACGAGTTCGCGCCGCTCCTGGAGCCGGGCGACATGATCGTCGACGGCGGCAACGCCAACTTCGCCGACACCCGCCGCAGGGAGGCGGCGCTGCGCGAGCGCGGCCTCCACTTCGTCGGCACGGGGATCTCCGGCGGTGAGGAGGGCGCGCTGAACGGCCCGAGCATCATGCCGGGCGGCTCCGCCGAGTCCTACGAGGCGCTCGGCCCGCTGCTGGAGGACATCTCCGCCAAGGTCGACGGGACGCCCTGCTGCGTCCATGTCGGCCCCGACGGAGCCGGGCACTTCGTGAAGATGGTGCACAACGGCATCGAGTACGCCGACATGCAGCTGATCGCGGAGTCCTACGACCTGCTGCGGCACGCCGCGGGGCTCGCGCCCGCCGAGATCGCCGAGGTCTTCCGCACCTGGAACACCGGCCGGCTGGAGTCCTACCTGATCGAGATCACCGCCGAGGTCCTCGCGCACACCGACGCCTCGACCGGCAAGCCGTTCGTGGACGTCGTCCTGGACCAGGCCGAGCAGAAGGGCACCGGCCGCTGGACCGTGCAGACGGCCCTCGACCTCGGCGTCCCCGTCGGCGGCATCGCCGAGGCCGTGTTCGCCCGGTCCGTCTCCGGCCACGCCGACCTGCGCGAGGCGGCGCGGCGCCTGCCCGGCCCGTCCCGCGGGGCCGTCGCCGACTCCGGCTTCGCCGACGCCGTGGAGAAGGCCCTGTACGCGTCCAAGATCGTCGCGTACGCGCAGGGGTTCCACGAGATCCAGGCGGGCAGCGCCGAGTACGGCTGGGACATCGACCTCGGGGCGATGGCCACGATCTGGCGCGGCGGCTGCATCATCCGGGCCCGCTTCCTGGACCGCATCCGCGCCGCCTACGAGGCCGACCCGCGGACGCCGACGCTGCTGACCGACGACCACTTCGCCGAGGCCGTCGGCGACGCGCAGGACGCCTGGCGCGACGTGGTCGCCACCGCGGCGCGACTCGGCATCCCCGCGCCGGGCTTCTCCACCGCCCTGGCCTACTACGACTCCCTGCGCGCCGACCGCCTTCCGGCCGCGCTCACGCAGGGCCAGCGCGACTTCTTCGGAGCGCACACCTACCGGCGCACCGACCGCGACGGCTCCTTCCACACCCTCTGGGGCGGCGACCGCTCCGAGGTGGACGCCTGACGGGGCGGCTCATGAGCCGTGCCGTCAGGCGCGGCTCATGAGTCCTCGTCGGCGTCGAGTTCCACGCCCGCGATCGGGTTGCCGTCGCGCGTCCCGCTCTCGGCGTCGCTCTCGTAGCCCTCCTCGGCGCTGTCGGTGCCGGGGACGACCCGCTCGTGCGGCTGGTCCTCCCGCCCCGAACTGGCCCCGGGCCCGTGCTCCTCGGGTTCCCTCTCGTCCATCGCTCGGCTCCTCTCGCGCGCCTCGTCTCGTTCCGCCCTTCCTTGCCGATCGGTCCGGCCCTAACCACCCGGGGCGGCTCCGGCCTATGGTCGTGGGGTGGAGATTCCAGGGACCGACGAGATCCGGGCCTTGCATCAGAGGTACGCGCCGACGGCGCAGGCGTTCGAGGTCGTGTGGACGCACTGCGTCATCGTGAGCGAGATCGCCGAGCGGCTCGCGGACGGGGCCGGGCTCGCGGTGGACGCCGACCTCGTACGGGCGGGGTGCCTGCTGCACGACCTCGGCGTCTACCGTCTGTACGGCCCGTCCGGCAGGATCGACCTCACGGGGTACGTCCGGCACGGGGTGCTCGGTCACGCGATCCTCCGGGACGAGGGGTTCCCCGAGGAGATCTGCCGGTTCTGCTCGTGCCACACCGGCGTGGGGCTGACCCGTGGCGACATCGCGAGGCAGGGGCTGCCCGTGCCTCCCGGCGACTACGTGGCCGTGACGGAGGAGGAGCGGCTCGTCATGTACGCCGACAAGTTCCACAGCAAGACCGAGCCGCCGACCTTCGTGTCCGCCCGCACCTACGCCGGACGCGTCCAGCGCTACGGGGCGGACAAGCTCCCCCTTTTCGACTCCATGCGGGAATCCTTCGGGGAGCCAGACCTCGGGCCCCTCCTGGAGAAGTACGGCCACGGGCTGGTCTAGGACGCGGGGCGGGGTCGCGCGGGGCGCCGCCCGGCGCGGGCAGTGGGCGATGGGGGGCAGGATGGAGGGGTGAGCCTTATCGATGAGCTTCCCTCCGGAAACGACGCCGACGCCGACTCGCTGTTCGAGGCGTTCGAGCGGTGGGTGTCGGGACGCGGGATCACGCTGTACCCCGCCCAGGAGGAGGCGCTCATCGAGGTGGTCTCCGGCGCGAACGTGATCCTTTCCACGCCGACCGGCTCGGGCAAGAGCCTGGTGGCGGCGGGGGCGCTGTTCGCGGCGCTCGGCAAGGACCAGGTCGGGTTCTACACGGCGCCGATCAAGGCGCTGGTGTCGGAGAAGTTCTTCGACCTGTGCGAGATGTTCGGGCGCGACAACGTCGGGATGATGACCGGCGACGCCAGCGTGAACGCGGACGCGCCGATCATCTGCTGCACGGCCGAGGTGCTGGCGAACATCGCGCTCAGGGACGGCGCGGACGCCGACATCGGCGTGGTCGTGATGGACGAGTTCCACTTCTACGCCGAGCCCGAGCGGGGGTGGGCGTGGCAGATCCCGCTGCTGGAGCTGCCCCAGACCCAGTTCCTGCTCATGTCGGCCACCCTCGGCGACGTCACGTTCTTCCAGAAGGACCTGACGCGCCGGACGGGGCGCCCGACGGCCCTGGTGACGTCGGCCGAGCGGCCCGTCCCCCTCATCTACGACTACCGGGTGACGCCGCTGCACGAGACCATCGAGGAGCTGCTGGCCGAGCAGAAGGCGCCGATCTACCTGGTGCACTTCACGCAGGCGGCGGCGATCGAGCGGGCGCAGGCCTTGATGAGCATCAACGTGTGCACCAAGGCGGAGAAGGCGCGGATCGCCGAGCTGATCGGCAACTTCCGGTTCACCACGAAGTTCGGGCGCAACCTGTCGCGGTTCGTCCGGCACGGCATCGGGGTCCACCACGCCGGGATGCTGCCCAAGTACCGGCGGCTGGTGGAGCGGCTCGCGCAGGCCGGGCTGCTGAAGGTCATCTGCGGGACCGACACCCTGGGGGTCGGGGTGAACGTCCCGATCAGGACCGTCGTCTTCACGGCGCTCAGCAAGTACGACGGGCACCGGGTGCGGCGGCTGCGGGCACGGGAGTTCCACCAGATCGCCGGACGGGCGGGACGGGCCGGGTTCGACACGGTCGGGTTCGTCGTCGCGCAGGCGCCCGAGCACGTCGTGGAGAACGAGAAGGCCCTGGCCAAGGCGGGGGACGACCCAAAGAAGCGGCGCAAGGTCCAGCGCAAGAAGCCCCCGGAGGGGTTCGTCGGCTGGGACGAGGACGTCTTCAACAAGCTCCAGGAGGCCGAGCCGGAGATGCTCCGGTCCCGCTTCCAGGTCAGCCACGCGATGCTGCTGTCGGTGATCGCGCGGCCGGGCAACGCCTTCCAGGCGATGAAGCGGCTGCTGACCGACAACCACGAGGAGCCCGCGGCGCGGCGCAGGCACATCTCCCGGGCCATCGCGATCTACCGGTCGCTGCTGGCCGGCGGCGTCGTCGAGGTGCTGCCGGAGCCGGACGACGTCGGCCGGTACGCGCGCATCACCGTCGACCTCCAGGAGGACTTCGCCCTCAACCAGGCGCTGTCGACGTTCGCGCTCGCCGCCTTCGAGATCCTCGACCCGGCGTCGCCGTCGTACGCGCTGGACGTCCTGTCGGTGATCGAGGCGACGCTGGAGGACCCGCGGCAGATCATCGCCGCGCAGCTCAACCGGGCGCGGGGCGAGGCCGTCCAGGAGATGAAGGCCGAGGGCATCGAGTACGAGGAGCGGATGGAGCTGCTCCAGGACGTCGACTACCCGAAGCCGCTGGAGGAGGAGCTCGGCGCCGCCTACGAGGTGTACCGGGCCGGGCACCCGTGGGTGGGCGACCACCCGCTGCGCCCGAAGTCGGTCGTGCGCGACATGTACGAGCGGGCGATGACGTTCACCGAGTACATCGGCTTCTACGAGCTGGCGCGGGGCGAGGGGCTCGTCCTGCGGTACCTGTCGGGGGCCTACAAGGCGCTCCAGCAGACCGTCCCGGAGTCGATCAAGACCGACGACCTGATCGACCTGATCGAGTGGCTGGGCGAGCTGGTCCGGCAGGTCGACTCCAGCCTGCTGGACGAGTGGGAGCAGCTCGCCAACCCCGCCGCCGAGGACCTGGACGAGCCGATCGAGGAGCGGGTCACCAGGGTGACCGCGAACACGCGCGCGTTCCGGGTGCTGGTGCGCAACGCGATGTTCCGGCGGGTGGAGCTGGCGGCGCTGGAGCGCTACGACGAGCTTGGCGTGCTCGACCCCGACTTCGGCGCCGGGGCGTGGGCCGACGCCATGGACCGCTACTTCGAGGACCACGACGAGCTGCTCACCGGGGCCGACGCGCGGGGGCCGAAGCTGCTCCAGATCGAGGAGGTCCCGGAGGACGCCCTGTGGCGGGTCCGGCAGGTGTTCGACGACCCCGAGGGGCATCACGACTGGGGCATCAGCGCCGAGGTCGACCTCGCGGGTTCCGACCAGGAGGGCGAGGCCGTAGTCCGGGTGACCGGCGTCGACCGGATGTAGGAGGCGGGGATGGTACGTGTCGCGGTGGCGCAGTTCGCGCCCGGAACCGGCAAGGACGAGAACCTCGCGGCGATCGGCGGGCTGGCCGCCGAGGCGGTCGCGCAGGGGGCGCGGGTCGTGGTCCTGCCCGAGTTCGCCATGTTCACCGCGCCGAAGATGGACCGGCGGTTCGTCGACTCGGCCGAACCCCTGGACGGCCCGTTCGTCGCGGGTCTCGGGGATCTGGCCTGGCGCCACGGCGTCCACGTCGTCGCCGGTGTGAACGAGCGGCTGGACGAGCCGGACCGCATCTCCAACACCCTCGTCGCGATCGCCCCCGGCGGGGAGGTCGTCGCCGAATACCGCAAGCTCCACCTGTACGACGCGTTCGGGTACGAGGAGTCGGCGCTGGTGCGGCCCGGCGAGATCGGAGAGCCGGAGACCTTCGCCGTCGACGGCGTCGTGTTCGGCATGCAGACCTGCTACGACGTCCGGTTCCCCGAGGTGACCCGGCGGATCGTGGACGCCGGCGCCGACGTCCTCGCGCTGCCCGCCGAGTGGGTGCCGGGACCGCTCAAGGAGGACCACTGGCGCACGCTGGTGCGGGCCCGCGCGATCGAGAACACGGTCTACGTGGCGGCTGCCGACCAGTGCGCCCCGACCGGCGCGGGCAACAGCATGGTCGTCGACCCGATGGGCGTCGTCGTGGCCGCGCTGGGGGAGGGGACCGGCGTCGTGTCCGGGGACGTCTCACCCGAGCGGATCAAGGCCGTCCGGGCGAAGAACCCGGCCCTCGACCTGCGGCGTTTCACCGTCACCGAGGCCGGTTAGCCGCCCTCGCCGCGCGGGCCCGGGCTCGCGGGCCCTTGACAAATGAGTGAGTGCTCACTCAAATGGAGGTGTCCGGCGGCGAACGGGAGGCGGGCAGATGGCCGATCGGCGGTTCAGGTTCGCGGTGATGGCCGCGTGGGCGCGGGACGGCGCGGACTGGGCGGCTCAGGCGCGGCGCGCCGAGGAACTGGGGTATGCGACGCTGCTGACCCCCGACACCTCGGGCACGGCGATGCCCGCGGCGTCCCTCGCCGCGGCGGCGGGCGCCACGACGGCGCTGCGGGTCGGCACGTTCGTGCTCTCCGCCGCGACCCGGCCGCCGCACATGATCGCCTGGGAGGCCGCCTCGATGGCGTTCGCCACCGGCGACCGGTTCGAACTCGGGATCGGCGCCGGCCGGCCCGGCGGCGAGGACGACGCCGCGCTGTTCGGCGTCCCCTACGGGTCGGGCGCCGAGCGGCTGGCCAGGGTGGAGCGGGTGCTCGACGCGGTCGCGCGCCCGCCGGACCGCCTGTTCGCGGGGACGGGCCGCCCGCCGCGCGTGCTCGTCGCCGCGTCGCGGCGCCGGATGCTGGAACTGGCCGCACGGCGGGCCGACACGGTCGCGTTCGGCGTCCCGCCGATGACCGACGACGCGCGCCTGGCGGAGTATGTGGAGATCGTCCGGACGGCGGCGGGCGAGCGGTTCGACGACCTCGAGCTGTGCACGCAGGTCCACGTCGTCGGCGACGAGGTGCCGGAGTGGCTGAGCCGGCAGATGAACGTGGACACCGACGCCCTGGCGAGATCCGCCGCGATCGCGAAGCTCTCCGGGACGCCCCGCGAGATGGCCGGCACGCTCGCCCGCCGGCGGGACGAACTGGGCGTGTCATACGTATCGGTCTCCTCCGCGTTCGTCGAGGCGTTCGCGCCGGTGGTGGAGCTGCTCGCGGGCCGCTGACCCGTAGGCGAACCTCCGGGGGCCGGCCCGGAACTCACGGCCCGCGCGAGGAGTCGTAAAAGACCGTGAATTCCAACAGCCACGACATCATCGGGACCGCCCTCGTGGACGCGTTCGCTCAGCGCGGCTACCAGGCGGCGCTGCCCGACCCCGACACCCTCGCCGTCACGCTCAGGGACGGCACCCGTGTGCAGGCGGGCATCGCGGAATGGCGGGCGCACGCCGGACGGAACCCGAGGTCCGCTCTGCCGGGCATCGCGGCCCAGTACGCCGACCAGGCGGTGCGGGCGTTCGCGCGGCGCCCGGCTCCGCCTCCGGCCGGCGGGACGCTCGACGTCGCGAGCCTGCGCGTCCGGCTCTATCCCGAGGAGGCGCTCGACGAGCGGATGCGGGCCGCCCTCGTGACCCGGCCGCTCGCACCCGGACTGCTCCAGACCGTCGTCATGGACTATCCGGACTCGATCGTGCCGCTCAACCGGGTCGACCTCGGCGGCCTGCCCGAGACCGAGGCGTTCGGGCACGCGTTGACGCAGTCGATCGAGCGGGAGCCCCACTACGTCCAGGCCACCGACGTGCAGGGCATAAAGATCGCGAACATCGGCGAGCAGCACCGCTACATCGGCGCGCACGTCCAGGTCCTGCGGCGCTACTTCCCCGGGCCGCTGCCGTTCGGCGCACTGGTCGCCTTCCCGCTCCCGGAGTACGTCATGGTCCACGAGGTCGGGACCGAGCAGCACCTGGTCCTCGCCATGAAGACCGTCCAGGACGTCGCGGCCAGGCTCGCCGGCACGGGGGAGAAGCCGATCAGCCCGCAGGTGTACTGGTGGCGGCCGGGCGACTACGAGGCCCTGGCCGAGCGCGACGCCCTGTTCGGCGGGCGCGTCCCGGACCTGCGGCCCGTGGGCGTCCAGGTCGAGCAGGGCGGGGAGCGCCTCCAGGCCGGACTCGTCGGCGACCACACCGCCGCGCTGGTGCAGGGCTGGGAGGCGGCGCGCCGCTGAGCGGGATCGGGGGCGTCCCGGAGACCCTCCCTCCAGGGCGCCCCGCGAGATGGCCGGCACGCTCGCCCGCTGACGGGACGAGCTGGGCGTGTCGTACGTATCGGGCTCCTCCGCGTTGGTCGAGGAACTCGCGCCGGTGGTGGGGCCGCTCGCGGGCCGCCGACCCAGGAGGGGTATCGAGGTGGCAACGTCACGGTGATTTTCCGTGCCCGGACGGGTGCTCAGCGTGACCATCGTAGGGTGCGCCCTTCCTCCAGCCTTCCGCCCGCCGGGTACACCCGCGGCGAGCCCAGGCCGCCCGTCCGCCGCCCGAGCCGCCTGTCGGTGGTCGTCGCGGCGGCCGCCCTCGTCACCGGGCTCCTCCTCGTCATCGCCTACGGGACGACGCGGCTCGCGCCCGCCCCGCCGGCGGGGGGCCCGGGCACCACTCCGGTGCCGTCCGCCGGGCCTCCGTCGTCCGCCGCGCCTTCGACCGCGCCTTCGACCGCGCCTCCGCCGGCCGCCACCGTGCCGCCGTCCGGCCGGGAGGCGGACGCGCCCGGCACGACACCGCCCCGCCACCCCGCCGGGAAGAAGAAGCGGGCCCATCACCGCAAGCACGCCTCCCGCCCCCGCCACCACCGGCCCGTGCGGCGGCCCCACAGGCCGGTGGTGCGCAGGCCGCCGCGGCCCGTCCGCCCCGCGGCGCCGCCGTGGATCACGCGCGAGTGCAAGCGCCGCTACCCGTTCGATCCCACCCGCAGCGCCGCCTGCGCCGGCACCCTCTCCGGCGTCTTCGGCCGCTGACGCCGTGCGGTCAGGCCGCCTTGGACGTCAGCAGCCGGCGGACCTCGTCGCGCAGGGCCTCGACGTCCACCCCCGCCTCGGTGACCAGCCGCGTCGACAGGAAGTCGTCGTCGTGCAGGAGGCCGAGCAGGAGGTGGCCGCTGCGGATCTCCTTCTGCCGGAGCCGGACCGCGTGCCGGAGGCCCAGCTCCAACGCCTTCTTGGCCTTCGGCGTGAAGGGGATGTGGCCCCTGCGGTACCGGTCGATCTTCCCCGGCGGCACGTCGAGGGCGCCCTCGCCGAAGCTCTGCTCGGTGGCCTCCCGGACGGCGTCCAGGTCGATGCCGATGCTGCGCAGGGCCTCGGAGTCGAGGACGTCGCCGCCCGCGCGGTTGACGCGGACGATCCGGGCCCGCAGGTCGTCCTGGGTGAGCCCGTGCTCGCGGAGCGCGCGTCCCATGGCGTCCTGCGCGCCCGTGAGGGCGAGCAGGACGTGCTCGGTGCCGATGTGCCGGTCGCGCAGCGCCCGCGCCTCGGCCTGGGCGCCGGTGACCGCCTGCCGCGCGTCGGCGGTGAAACGCTCGAACATCCCTACTGCTCCTTCTTGTCTCTGGCGGGGGGGCGACCCCCCGCACCCCCCGGAACTGCCTTCTGGTCTCTGGCGGGGGGGCGACCCCCCGCACCCCCCGGAACTGCCTTGTGGAGAATCCGGCGGCCGGAGCCGTGCTTCTTGTGAACGGCCTGCCTGCTCACGCCGAGGCAGACGGCGATCTCCTGCCAGGACCAGCCCTGGTCGCGGGCGCTGGCGACCTGGAGCGCCTCCAGCCGCTCGGCCAGCTCGCGCAGCGCTCGCACGGCCCGCAGCCCGACCGCGGGATCCCGGCTGCTCGCCTCCTGGGCGAGCGTCACTCCATCGCTCATGGCTGTCAATGTAGGTTGACATTCGAGGCATGTCAACCAACGTTGACACCCTCGCGGGTTCAGCGCACGGTGAGCAGCGTGGTGAGCAGGTCGTCGAGGCTGACCATGCCGGCGACGCGGCCGTCCGGCGCGACGGCGAGGCCGAGATGGCTGTGATTGGCCTTCAGGGTGGCGACGGCCTCTCCGACGGGGGTACCGACCGGCAGCGCCGGGACGGGGTGCGCCAGGTCCCGGGCGGGGGTGTCGCGGCCCCGCGCGCGCGCCACGAAGGCGTCCCGGATGTGCACCATGCGGGCCTGCCCCGGACGCCCGGAGTCCCGCAGCATGAGCCGGGTGCGGCCGCTGCGGGCGGCGATGTCGATGACCTCCTGCGGGGTCGCGGCCGCAGGGACCGACACGATGTCGGAGACCGGCACGACGAGGCCGGCCAGCGGTGCGCGCGGCGCGTCCAGCGCGGTGGTGAGCAGCTTCAGCTCGCCCTGCCCGATCAGCCCCAGCCGCCGCGACTCCTGGGCGATGCTGCGCAGCTGCTCGGGGGTGCGCGAGACCTCCCGCGAGTCGGCGGGGCGGACGCCCACCAGCCGCAGCAGCAGGTTCGTCGAGCCGTTCAGCGCCGCCAGCACCGGGCGGGCGACGGTGGCGAACGCGCGGAACGGCATGCCGAGCACGCTCGCCGAGCGCTCCGGGTCGGCGATCGCCCACGACTTCGGAGCCATCTCGCCGACGACCATGTGCAGGAACGTCACCAGCGCCAGGGCCAGCACGAACGCGACCGCGTGCGCCGCGCCCTCCGGCAGGCCGGCCGAGTGGAACAGCGGCGTGAGGGCGCCCGCGAACACCGGTTCGGACACCAGGCCGAGCCCGAGCGAGCACATCGTGATGCCGAGCTGCGCCCCGGCCAGGGTCAGCGACAGCTCGTCGATCCCCGCGACGGCCGCCGCCGCGCCCCGCCCGCCGCGCGCGGCGGACCGCTCCAGCCGCGGCCGCCGCGCCGCCACCAGCGCGAACTCGGTGGCGACGAAGAACCCGTTGCCCGCCAGCAGCGCCAGCGTGACCGGAGCGCCGAGCGCGAGGTTCACCGGCCCTCCTCGGTGCGGACGCGGATCAGCTCCGGCACGTGCCGGTGGATCGTCAGGACCTCCACCACGGCGGTCCGGGCGGGCTCGTCCAGCGCGGTCGGGGCCAGCTCCACCCGGACGACGTCGCCCGGCCGCGCGACCCGGCCGAGCCGCTTCATCAGCAGCCCCGCGACGGTCTCGTAGTCGCCCTCCGGCAGCGAGATGCCCGTCTCGTGGGCGACCTCGTCCATCCGCAGGCCCGCGTCGGTCGTCCACCACTCGCCGCTGCGGATGGCGAGCTCCTCGCCCGGCTCGTTCTCGTCGGCGATCTCCCCGACCAGCTCCTCGGCGACGTCCTCCCAGGTGAGGATGCCGGCGAAACCCCCGTACTCGTCCACGACGCAGGCGATGGGCTCGCCCGCGCCCTGGAGCCGCAGCACCACGTCCGGCAGCGGCAGCGACGAGGGCAGCAGCAGCGCCGGGCGGGCGATCGCGCCGACCTCGGTGCGCTCCGCCTCCCGCGGACCGAGCGCGACCAGCTCCTCCAGCCCGACGATCCCGACCACGTCGTCGACGCCCTCGCCGAGGACGGGGTAGCGCGTGTGCCCGCTCGCCGCGACCACGTCGCTCACCTCGGCCGCGCGCGCGGAGGCCGGCACGGTCACCACGTCGACCCGGGGCACCATGACCTCCTCGGCGTCCCGCTCGGAGAACACCAGGGCCCGCTCCAGCAGGTCGGCGTGGCCCGCCTGGAACTGCTCCCCGGACTCGCCGATCATGTGCCCGAGCTCCTCCAGCGTCGCGCCGTGCCGCAGCTCCTCCACCGGCTCGATGCCCACCGCGCGGACGAGGCGGTTCGCGGACGCGTCGAACAGCCTGATCAGCGGGCCCGCCACGGTCAGGTAGACCAGGGTGGACCCGGCCAACGCGCGCGCCATCGGCTCCGCTCTCGCCAGCGCCAGATTCTTGGGGAACAGCTCGCCCAGCACCATCTGGATCACGGTGGCGAGGACGAACCCGAGCGCCACCGCCACCCCGCCCGCCGCCGCGTCCGGCACCCCGCCCGCGTGCAGGGCCGGGGCGATCAGGTCGGCCAGGGCGGGCTTGGCGATGAACCCCACGACCAGCGCGGTGACCGTGATGCCGAGCTGCGCGCCCGAGAGCATGAACGACAGCCGGCCCATCACCCGCACCGCGCGCCCCGCCGCCCGGTCGCCCTCCGCCGCGCGCTGGTCGAGCGCCGGGCGGTCCGCGGTGACGAACGCGAACTCCTGCGCCACGAAGTAGCCGGTCGCGGCGGTCAGCACGAGGACGGCGAGCAGCCCGAGCGCGGCATTCACCCCGGAGTCCTCCTCACGCGCGGCACCTTCGAGATCACTTCTACCCCCGCCCGGCCGACCCTCCCCGGTGCCTGAGACGGTTATCGACTGCTCTGTGTGGAATGAACCACATTGCAGGCGAAAAGGCCGGGGCCACGACCGCGAGGGGGCGCCCATGCCGAGACCGTTCGCGTCGTCCGCGGACCTGGGCGACAAGACGCAGACGCTGGAGATCCTCGCCGACGGGGTGTACGCGCTCACGGCCGAGGGGGACCCCAACGTCGGGGCCGTGGAGGGCGAGGACTTCCTCGTCTGCTTCGAGGCCCTCGCCACGCCCGCCGCCGCGCGCGACTGGCTCGCCGTCCTGCGCGAGCACACCGACAAGCCCGTCCGCTACCTGGTCCTGTCGCACTACCACGCCGTCCGGACGCTGGGCGCGAGCGCGTTCGGCGCCCCGGTGGTCGTCGCGCACGACCTGACCCGCGCGCTGATAGCCGAGCGCGGCAAGCAGGACTGGGAGTCGGAGTACGGCCGGATGCCACGGCTGTTCAAGGACCCGGACGGCATACCGGGGCTCACCTGGCCGACCGTGACGTTCTCCGGCACGCTCACCATCGACCTGGGCGGCGACCGCGGCGACCTCGACCTGGCCTACTGCGGGCGCGGGCACACCGAGGGCGACATCGTGGCGTGGCTGCCCCGGCACCGGATCCTGTTCGCCGGCGACCTCGTGGAGACGCAGGCCGCGCTCTACACCGGCGACGCGTTCCACCGCGAGTGGGCGTCCCGCACGCTCGACCACGTCGACTCCTTCGGGGCCGAGGTCCTCGTCGGCGGGCGCGGCGCCGTCGCGCACGGCCGGGACGCCGCCCGCGCCGCCGTCCGGCAGACCCGCGACTTCCTGACCACGATGACCGAGGAGGCCGAGCGGGTCCGGCGCGGCGGCGGCACGCTCGGGGACGCCTTCGCCGCCGTGCACGCGGCGCTCGCCCCCGCCTACGGCGGCTGGCCGATCTTCGAGCACTGCCTGCCGTTCGACGTCTCCCGCCTCTGGGACGAACTGGACGGCGTCGAGCGCCCCCGGATCTGGACGGCCGAACGCGACCGGGAGGTCTGGGCGGAGTTGCAGGACTAGCCGGTACCGGAGAAGGGAGGCCCAGCGGCGGCAGGAATGTCCGGATCTCGTGACGACCCGGAGAGGGCCGGGACCCGCGTGGAAGGCTGGGAGGCGCCCGCGGGCACGGGGTTCCAGACGCGGAGGGAGTGTCGATGACCGAGCGGTACCGTCCCCGTCCGGTGTTCGATCCCGGCATCGCCGGCGAGGAGCGCGCGCTGCTGGCCGCCGCGCCCGAGCGGCTCGTCCCCGCCCGCATGCCCGCGCCCGCGCCGCCGCGCCTGCGCACCGCCACGGTTGCGGCGCGGATGGTGTGGATCCCGGCGTTCGCCCTCTTCTACGGCGTGCTGCCCGGCGGATGGCTGCGCGTGTGCTTCGTCGCCTCGCTGGACGACGACGAGCTGGTGGGCGGCGCGGTGCGCTGGGGCAGGCTGCCCGTGCTCGCGATGATGCTCACCCCGGCGCTGCAGGTCCTCCTGCTGCTGATCGGCCAGGTCGAGGCCGCCGTCGTCCTGGCGGCCGCGAGCTTCGCCGGCTGGGTCGGCGGGGCGCTGCGCTACGTCCGGGAGCCGGCCGCCGCCCGCGCCGCGCGCGAGCACCACGGCCGCTACCTGCTGCCCGCCGACTTCGACGAGCCCGCCGCCGCCCTGCTCGTCCGCGCCCAGCGCGCCGTCGACGCCGTCCTCGGCTCGCGGGCCCACTGCGCCGGGCTGCTCGACGACATCAACAACTCGGTCGTGCTGCCGCGGCAGGAGTGGGCGATCGCGGACGCCCTCGCCGAGCACACGCGGCTGCGCCGGGAGCGCCGCGCCCAGCGCCCGGAACGCCTCTCGCCGCACGTCCGCGCCCTGCTGGAGCCGCAGGACCGCGCCCTCGCGCTGTCGGTCCGCTCGGTCACCGGACGCATCGAGGCGCTGGAGGCGTACGCGCGCCGGGCGGGCGAGGCCGACGACGCCTACCACGAGTCCACGGTCCTGCAGGGGCTGCCCGAGCAGAACGCCCGCTACCGGGACCTGCTGGCGAGCACCGTAGGGGACGAGATGGCGGGGGAGGAGATCCGCGGGATGACCGAGGACGCCCGCCGGGCCGAGACGGCGCTGCGCGAGCGCGTCGCCGGAGCCGTGCGCGCCGGGCACGAGCTGGGCCCGCCGCTCGGATGAGGCCGGTCCGGGGACGGTTTCCGGGACGTCCCGCCGTGGCGGGGTCCTCGGCCGGTCAGTTCTCGGCCAGCACGATGACGCGGTCGTCGGCCGACAGCGTGAGCGGCGCGGTCTTGCCGGGGTTCAGCACCACCCCGTAGCCGGGCGGCTCGTGGAACCGCTCCGTCAGCCGGTAGCCGAGCGCGACCTCGCCGCGCCGCCGCGCCGACTCGATGAGCGTGGTGAAGTCGGCCTCGGCGCCCGGGGCCAGGTAGTCGCAGGCCGGCTTGAGGTAGATCTCCGAGCCCGCGGGGTCGAGCAGGTCGGCGAACACCTCGTACAGGTGCCGGTTCTCGCTCAGCTGGGTCAGCATCAGGCTGATCAGCTTCTCGCTGACCACGAAGTCGTCGGCCTTGGTGACCTGCGCGATCTCCCGGTTGGCGTCGTCGTTGATCTCGCTGACGATAGCGAAGGGGTCACCGATCTTGTCCTCGATGTCGCGCAGGTGCAGCAGCGTGACGAGGGTGCGGGCGTCGGCGTGCTCCCGCTCGTGGCGGGCGTCCGACAGCACGATGACCTTCTGGAAGGAGCCGAGGTCGAGGGACTCCAGCGCGGGCCGCTCGGTCGGCTCCGCCCGGATGAAGTCGATCTCGAGGTTGGCGTGCTCGCGCAGGGCCCCGGTCGGGTCGTCGCGGGGCGCCGCCACCACGAGCGCGGACCGGGGGGCGAGGAACTCGTCCAGCAGCTCGATGATCTTCGGGGCGCGGTGGTTCCAGCCGAGCATCAGGGTGCGCTCGGGCACCGGGGGCCGCGCGGTCGCCGTCGTGATCGCCGCCTCCCGGGCGGGCGGCGCGGGTCCGGTGGCGAGCCGGATCAGCAGGTCGTCCTCCGCCAGGATGATGACCTCGTCGTCGGCGCGGATCACGGTGTCCATCGGCGGGTTCAGCAGGACGGCCCCGTCCGCCCGCCGCAGTCCGGAGGGGACGCCGAGGTCGTAGGCCGACAGCGACTCCCCGAACGTCATGCCCGCGAGGGACGGCTCGGGGCGCATGTAGAACTCGTGGCCGGCGAAGTCCAGCAGCTCGGTGCAGACCTGCGACAGCCCCGACTGGCGGTGCGACTGGACGATCAGCCGGATCGCCACGTCGTCGGCGTCGATGACGTGCGCGGCGGGGCCGCCCGCGAGCCGGGCGGCGGGCAGGTTGGCCGAGTCGTGCACGGCGGCGACCACGTGCGGGCGGCGCCGCCCCCAGGGGCGGGCGCCGAGCGACAGCAGCACCTTGATGACGCGGGCGTCGGCCTCGTCGACCTCCGGCGTGACCACCATGATGGACCGCGCCGTGCCGGGGCTGACCAGCTCCACGTCCGCGACCTTCAGCGGGTCGCCGGTGCGGCACACGATCCTGGTGCGGCCGAGGTCGCCGACCCGCGCGCGGATGGCGTCCTCCATCTCGACCTTGTCGCGGTCGGCGAGGATCGCGACGCACGACCTGCGCCTGCTCTGGTTGGCCTCCACGAGCTCGGCCACCACGGTGAAGACCTGCTCGGACCAGCCGAGCAGCACCGTGTGGTCGTGCTCGACGATCCGCGACCGGCCCTTGCGCAGCTCGGTGATCTTCGCTTCCAGGCCGGTGGTGAGCACACCGATCAGCGAGCTGACGATGAAGATCCCGCCGATGGTGGAGACCAGCATCAGCCCGAGGAAGGGCGCGGTGCCGGCGTCGTCGCCCATCGTGCCCGGATCGAGCGTGCGCAGGAGGCTGCGCCAGACCATGCCGGGCCAGTGCCCGTGGGAGTCGCTGTCGCCCGGCGCGATCACGACCGCCGCGCTCGCCACCACCAGGACCAGCGCCACGGACGCGAGCCCGAGCCAGCCGATGAGCGCGGGCGTCCCCTTCGACATCGTCCGGTCGAACCAGTACCGGACCCTGTCCCGCCGCGTCACGCGTCTCAACGGGCCGCCCCCTCCGCCGTCGCTCCCGGCGCCAGCCTATTGTGTTGTCTCGCACCATTCCTGGCATTCTCTCCCTCAATGAGGGGAGAATTTTCGTCCCGCGCGCGCAAGGGGCCGGGGCGACGGAAAATCCGCCCCGGCCCCTCGGCGCGCCGGAACACCGCCGGCCGCGCTGCGGCCGCTAGTGCGCGGCTTCGTACTGCTCGATCACATTGGCGGGGATACGGCCCCGCTCATTGACCTTGATGCCGCGGTTCTTCGCCCACTCGCGAATCTCGGCGGAGCGCTCGCGGCTGCCCGCCGTGCGCGTCCCGCGGCCGCCCCGGCCGGGAGCCTTGCGCGCCTTGCGGGCGCCGGCCACGAACGGCTCCAGGCCGCTGCGGAGCTTGGCGGCGTTCTTCTTGCTCAGGTCGATCTCATAAGACGTCCCGTCCAGGGAAAAGCTGACGGTCTCGTCGGCCTCTCCACCGTCGATGTCGTCCACGAGAAGGACTTCGACCTTCTGTGCCATGCGGGGACTCCCTCTAGCTATGCGTCCGGCTTGGCGTCCGGATGTGCCTCGATGAATGCAGCATAGACCTCATCCGATATCTTGCCACGTTCGGAGACTTCGATGTCCTCTCGCAATGCCCACGCGCGGACATCGCCGTTCGTGTAGCCCTTGATCTTCGCGGTGCGGGACTTGCGCCCCTTCCCGGCGGGCTTCACCTCGGCGGCGTTCTCGATGAAGGGCGCGAGGGCGTCCAGGATCTCGCCCAGCCGCTTGTAGTTGTCATCGCTCAAGTCGATCGTGAACGTGCGCTCCAGGACTTCGAAGTCCCGCTTTGCGACATCGGCTCCTTCGGAGCCGTCCATGTCGTCCACCCGAATGACCTTCTCGGCCATGTGTTCTGTGACTTCCTTCCCCTCGCCGATGCGGCGACCTTGACCGTAGCGGATTTCGGGGGCGGTCATGGCGGCGGGACGCGCCGGGGGGACGGGAGAAGAAGGCGGGCCGCCCGCCGCGCACGGGCCGGCCGGCGCTGGAACCGGCGCGTGGCGGGACCCAAGTTCCGGTCAAGCGACGCATGGTGCGGTGATCCCGGGGTAGCCGCTGGAGCACGCGTGCGATCACCAGCACCGAGTCACCACCGAGTCACCATCGAGGGAGCTGCGAGCATGGTTGACCCCGCCGGCCGTCAAGACCGGAAGCAGGAGCAGCTGGACCGTCGGCGAGTGAGCCCGGAAGGGGCCCGGCTCACCACCGACCAGGGGGTCCGGGTCGACGACACCGACAACTCGCTCACCGTGGGCGAGCGGGGTCCGTCCCTGATGGAGGACTTCCATCTGCGCGAGAAGATCACCCATTTCGACCACGAGCGGATCCCCGAGCGGGTCGTGCACGCTCGCGGCTCGGGCGCCTACGGCCATTTCACCCTGCACGAGTCCCTCGCCGAGTACACGACGGCCGAATTCCTCTGCGACGCGTCGCTGACGACTCCGGTGTTCGTGCGGTTCTCCACCGTCGGGGGGTCGCGCGGGTCCGCCGACACCGTCCGGGACGTCCGAGGCTTCGCCACGAAGTTCTACACGCGGCAGGGCAATTTCGACCTCGTCGGCAACAACATGCCGGTCTTCTTCATCCAGGACGGCATCAAGTTCCCCGACTTCGTGCACGCGGTGAAGCCCGAGCCGGCCAGCGAGATCCCGCAGGCGTCCTCGGCGCACGACACCCTCTGGGACTTCGTGCAGCTCCAGCCCGAGACCATGCACATGATGATGTGGCTCATGTCGGACCGGGCGCTGCCGCGCAGTTACGCGATGATGGAGGGCTTCGGCGTCCACACTTTCCGGCTCGTGAACGCCCAGGGCCGGGGGACGTTCGTGAAGTTCCACTGGAAGCCCAAGCTCGGCACCCACTCGCTCGCCTGGGACGAGACGCAGAAGATCGCGGGGAAGAATCCCGACTTCAACCGGGCCGACCTGTGGGAGCGGATCGAGGCCGGCGACTTTCCCGAGTACGAGCTCGGCGTCCAGCTCGTGCCGGAGGAGGACGAGCACGCGTTCGACTTCGACCTGCTCGACCCGACCAAGCTCATTCCGGAGGAAGAGGTGCCGGTGCGGCGGGTCGGCACGCTGGTGCTCGACCGCAATCCCGACAACTTCTTCGCCGAGACCGAGCAGGTCGCCTTCCACATCGGCAATGTCGTGCCCGGCATCGACTTCACCAACGACCCCCTGCTGCAGGCGCGGCTGTTCTCCTACCTGGACACGCAGCTGATCAGGCTCGGCGGGCCCAACTTCTCGCAACTGCCCGTGAACCGGCCGGTCGCGCCGGTCCGCAACCACCACCGCGACGGCTACCACCAGACCGACATCCACCAGGGGCGGGCGAGCTACCACAAGAACTCGCTGTCGGGCGGCTGCCCCGCGGTCGGCGGCGAGGGCTCCTACACCCACTACCAGGAGCGGGTGGACGGCACCAAGATCCGTAAGCGGAGCGAGAGCTTCGCCGACCACTACTCCCAGGCGCGGCTGTTCTGGAACAGCATGTCCGACTGGGAGAAGGAGCACATCGTCGGCGCGTTCCGGTTCGAACTCGGCAAGTGCGACCACCGGCACATCCGGGAGGGCGTCGTCGCGCACCTCGGCCACGTCGACCACGACCTCGCCGTGCAGGTCGCCGAGGGCGTCGGGGTGGAGCCGCCGCAGGAGCCCGCCGCCGCCGCCCACGTCCGCACCTCGCCCGCGCTCAGCCAGGCGAACGCGCGCGCGGACTCGGTCCGGGGCCGCAAGATCGCGGTGCTGGCTGCGGACGGCGTCGACTCGGCGGCCGTCGCCGCGGTCGGCGACGCGCTCACCGAGGCCGGGGCGGTGGTCGAGATCCTCGCCGCGAAGGACGGCTTCCTCCAGGCGGCCAACGGCGGCCAGGTCGAGGTGACCCGCGCCATGCCGACCGTCGCGTCCGTCCTCTACGACGCGGTGCTCGTGCCGGGCGGCGAGGAGAGCGCGCGGACGCTCGCGCGGGACGGCGACGCCGTGCACTTCGTCGCCGAGGCGTTCGTGCACTGCAAGCCGATCGGCGCGCTGGACGCGGGCATCGGCCTGCTGGAGCGGGCCGGGATCGACAGCGTGCGGTTCTCGGAGGGCGACACCGTCAGCGACGCCGGCGTCGTCACCGGGCGGGGGCCGGGCGGCGACTTCGCCGCCAGGCTGGTCGAGGCGGTCGCGGCCCACCGGCACTGGACGCGCGCGAAGGACCACGTTCCGGCCTGACCCGCCTGCCGTGCCGCCTCGCGCTCGCGGGCGGCACGGATCGGGGGCCGGGGCCCGGCGCGGCCCGCGAGCCGCCGCGCCGGGCCCCGCCGCGCGCTGGCCGCATTCTGCCAATTAATTGTGGGCAAGGTCACAGCGTCGCGCCGATCGGCTCAATTGAATTCTAATCTGAAAATATATCTTGTGCGAATGTGCCGGGAATTCGCGCCGCCGGTCGGCCGCGAAGATCCCGCTCCGGTCCGCGCGGGGGGCGCGGTGACGTGCGCGGTCCGTGCCGCCCGCGGCCGGGCCGCGTCCTGCAAGCGGACGCTGACATGCGCTTTCCGGGCCGGAGGCGCCCTCAACGGAGCGTGTCCGGCCGGTGCCGGTTGCCGGAGCGGGCAGCCCGGCGCGGCCCGGACTGCCGGGGGGTGCAGTTCAGCATCCCGCATTTCTGTAGCAAGATGACGGCCGTCCGGTCGGCTTATCCGCCCTTCCCGAGAAGGGCGTCCGGTGTCGTTTTCGGCACGGGCCGACGAGCGTGGGGCCAGAAAAATGGAGGAAACGCGCGTGGCCGCGTCCGTCATCGATCGATTCCGTGGGCTCGCCGCAGACGAGCCCGACCCCCTCTCCCTCGATCTGTCCTTCGAGCACGCGCTCGACCCCGCGCCGGGCATGCCGCCGTCCGCCCGGACGGTCCGGATCCCGGTCGGGCGCGCCCTGCACTGAGGGGCCCCCGCCGGAGCGCCGGCACGGTCCGAGACACCCCGCAGCAGAGGAGTTGGCACGTGGACGAAGGAGCGTTCGGCAGGGCCGCCCAGGAACGGGCGATCGCCGAGGCCGAGGCGGAGATGGCGCGGCTGTGCGAGCTGCTCGCCGAGGGCATGGCGATGGGGGTGGACGAGGGCCGCGAGATGGTCGGCGGCGCCATGTCGGAGTTCCTCGTGGAGTTCTTCGACCTCGTCCGGGCCGAGGGTTCGCGGCCCGCGGTGAGGGGCGTGGTCGCGCTGCCGCTGCTGGTGCACGGGGCGGAGACCGGCGAGCCGGGCCCCGCCATGCCCGCCGCCGTGCTCCACCTGCTCTGGTGGGCGTCGGCCCGCTACCTCGACGGCCTCGCCGACCCCTCCGGAGCGCCGGCCCCCGCCGCGGGCGGGAAGGTGCTCACCGCGGTGGCCGTCGGAGGCCAGCTGCCCGGCAGGCTCATCGCCGGCCTGCCCGTCGGCCCCGCCGTCCGCGCCGCGCTCGCGGACGAGCTCTCGCGCGCCTGGGTGGACGCCGTGGACGGCCGGCTCCGCGGCCTCGCCGGGCGGCCGTCGAACGCGACCCGCGCGTCGGTGCTGCGCGGCTACGAGGGCGGGACGGGCGCGCCCTACGCGATGGCCGCGGCGTCGGCGGCCCGGCTCGCCGGGGCCGGCGACCGCCGGACCGCGGGCTGGCGGGCGTACGGGCGCGCCCTCGGCGTGCTGCGCCGGCTCGCCGACGACCAGCGCGACCTCGCCGCCGGGCGGCACGAGGACCTCGCCGGCGGCACCGCCACGTACCCGCTCGTCCACCTGCTGGCCGAGCTGCCCCCCGCGCGGCGCCGCGAGGCGCTCGCCCTGCACGCCTCCGCCCGCCACTCGGCGTCCGCGCGCGCCGAACTGGCGTCGTGGATGCTCGACGAGGAGGTCGCCGAGTCCTACGCCGCCTCCGTCGCGCCGCTGGCCGACCGGGCCCACGGCCTGCTCGACATGCTCGGCGGCGACCCGGGCCACCTGCGGGAACTGCGCCGGCTGGTCGACGGGACCGTCGGCCGCCCGCCCGGGCACCGGCTGGCCGTGGCCTAGGGGAGGACCGTCGATGACCGTCTCCGGCGGACTCCCGGAAGTCCTCACCGCGCACTGCCCGCGGCTCGCCGCGGCGATCCGGGAGGCCCTGCACGGCCACCCCGCGTACCAGCCGATCAGGCGTGCGGCGAGCCCGATGTTCGGCGGGCGCCGGGAGACCTGCGCCCGGCTGCTCGGCCTCGTCCTGCGCCGGTCCCCCCTCCCCGAGGACGACCGGGGGCGCTTCCGCGATCTCGGCGTCCTCGCCGCACGGCAGGCGGTCCCGCTGCCGGTGCTGTCGGAGGCCTGGGACCTCGCGCTCTCGGCCGCGGCGCGGAGCTGCTGGACGGTCGCGCCGCCCGGCTGCTTCGCGGAGATGGCCGAGCTGACCGGGCACGCGGCCCGGCTCGCCGCCGGCGCGCGGGAGGCCTGCATCGAGGGCTACGCGGAGGCGCCCCGCGAGGGGGCGAGGTCGCGGCCGCTGCGCCGGCTCCTCGCCGAGACCCTGATCGACGGGGCTCCCGCCGGGGTCATCGCGGACGCGGCCGGCGTCCGCCTCGCCTCCGCCTACCTCGTCCTGCGCTGCGAGGCGCCCGCGCTCACGCAGGAGGACTGGGAGCGGGAGAGCGAGCGCCTGGAGTCGTGGGAGGGCGTCCTCCACTCGGGCGGACCGGCGGGGCTCGTGGTGCTGTTCCCCGCCGCCGACCCGCTGCGCGCGGAGAACCTGGCCGCCGAGTTCGCCGTGGGCGTCGCCGCCCGCTCGCGCGGCCCGGTGCACGCCGCCGAGTCCTGCGGGCGCGGCATCGCCGGCATCCCGGCCGCGCTGGAGGAGGCGTCCCGCGTCCTGACGATCGCCAAGGCCATCCCCGACTCCGAGGACCGCCCCTACCGGGCCGACGAACTGCTGGTCGAGCTGGCGATCCTCGGGCAGCCCGCCATCCGCGGCCGGCTGGCCGCCGTGCTGTCCCCGCTCGACGCCGGCACCGACCTGCGGCGGACGCTGGAGGTGCTGCTCGCCTGCAACCTCGACCGCGAGCGCGCGGCGCGGGAGCTGTGGATCCACCGCCGCACCCTGCACTACCGGCTGGACCGCATCCGGGACCTCTCGGGCGTCGACCCCAGCTCCGCGCGCGGCATCCAGCTCTTCCGCGCCGCCCTCACCTCGGCGCGGCTGGCACGCCTGGAGCGCGAGGGCCGCCGCGCCGAGGACGCGTCCCTGCCGCCGCCGCTGAGCGCCTGAGGGGGCGCACGCCCCTCGGGCCGCCGGGAGCGGCCCGCCCGCCCCTATCGTCAGCGCGATCACCGCGCGGGCGGTGTCACGTGCCGGGCTGGAGCAGCACCTTGATGGCGCCGTCCCGCTTCTTCTGGAACATCTCGTACGCCTCCGGCGCCTTCTCCAGCGGCCAGCGGTGCGTCGCGAGGTCCATCACGCCGAGCGGGTCGGCCTCGTCGGCGGCGAGCGGCATCACCTCGTCGATCCAGCGCTTGACGTGCGCCTGGCCCATCCGGAGGGTGATTCCCTTGTCGAACATCTGCATCATCGGCAGCGGGTCCGTCATGCCCCCGTACACGCCGCTGAGGGAGATCGTCCCGCCTCGCCGCACGGCTTCGACGGCGGTCATGAGCGCGGCGAGCCGGTCCACCCCGAAGCGCGACATCAGGGGCGCGGCGGAGTTGCCCGGCAGGAAGCCGGTGAGGGTCTGCGCGAGCTTGGCGCCGGGGGAGCCGTGCGCCTCCATCCCGACCGCGTCGATCACCGAGTCGGTGCCGCGGCCCCCGGTGAGCTCGCGGACCGCCTCCGGCACGTCGTCCGCGTCCGACGCGTCGATCACCTCGATGCCGTGCCGGCGCGCCATCTCCAGCCGCTCCGGCACGAAGTCGACGGCGATCACCCGGTGGCCGAGGTGGCGGGCGACGCGGGCCGACATCTGCCCGATCGGCCCGAGTCCGAGCACGGTCACCGACCCGCCCTCGGGGATCTCGGCGAAGGCGACGGCCTGCCAGGAGGTGGGCAGGACGTCGGAGAGGTAGACGAACCGCTCGTCCGGCGGGCCGTTCGGGACCTTGATCGGCCCGAACTGGGCCTGCGGCACCCGCAGGTACTCGGCCTGCCCGCCCGGCACCTGCCCGTACAGCCGGGTGTAGCCGAACAGCGCCGCGCCCGTGCCCTGCTCGCGGACCTGCGTCGTCTCGCACTGGGCGAACAGCCCGAGACCGCACATGTGGCAGTGCCCGCACGAGATGTTGAACGGGATGACCACACGGTCACCGGGCTTGACGTGCGTGACGTCCGGCCCGGTCTCCTCGACGACGCCCATCGGCTCGTGGCCGAGGACGTCGCCCTCGCTCATGAACGGCCCGAGCACCTCGTACAGGTGCAGGTCCGACCCGCAGATGCCGGTCGAGGTGACGCGGATCACCGCGTCGTTCGGCTCCTTGATCTGCGGGTCGGGGACCTCGTCCACGCGGACGTCGCGCTTGCCGTGCCAGGTGACAGCCTTCATCGTGCTCCTCCGGTGGGACGGACTCCGTCCCAGGCGGCCGTACCCGTGCGACCAGGGCGAAACGTCCCGTGCCCGGCTCTCAGGGGCAGCGGTGGGCCCGTGCGACGGCGCGCACCGCCGCCCTCCTCGTCGCCCACAGGTGGGACGCCCCGGGCCGGTACGCCTCCGGGCCGGGCTCGGGACGCAGCCGGAACCCGCGCGCGTCGTGGGCCTCCCAGCCCGTCCGGCGGCCGCGCAGGTTCAGGACGTGCGTCACGGTCCCGGCCTCGTGCCCGTCGTGGCGCAGATGCCAGCGGTGGGCGTCCCGGTCGGCGGTGGTGAACTGGTAGAGCCGCCAGCCCGGCCCGAGGCGGTGGGCCAGGTCGAGCGTCACGAGCGGCTCCTCGGCGGCGGGGGGCCTCGACCGCGCCGGGGCGGGGACGAGTTCCGCGGCGGCGGGCCGGCGGCCGTACTCGCGGACGAGCCGGGCGAGTTCCCTCGCGGCCTCCGCCAGGGTGCGCGCGGCCTCCGCGAGCCGCTGCTCCTCCGCGGGCGGCGGCGCGCCGGCGCCGGCGCCGGTCTCGTGGCGCGCCCGCGCCGCCGTCCTGCGCGCCCTGTCCAGCCGGTCGAGCGCGCGGGCCGCCTCGTCCCGTGCGGCCGCGACACCCGCCTGCACGTCGGCGTCCTGCGCCCGAGCGGTCTCCGCGGGCTCGCGGGCCCGCGGGGGCAGCCGGTCCTTTCGCATCGGGGGGAGCTCCTTCGCACGTGCTTTCTCAGCGCACTTCCCCAAGTTCCGGGCTTAATCCCTCGCGCGGTTCGAGAGCGGCGCCGCCCGGCCCGCGCCGGGGAGGCGCCGGACAGGGCGTCCGGCCTGGTGGGGGAGCGTCGAGGGCCGGTCGCGCCCGCCCCCGCCGCGCGTTTGAAACAGGCCTGCGCGGCTAGTTGCCGGATGGGGTCGGACGAGGGAGGGGAGGCCGGGATGACGACCGTGCAGGGACGCCCGGACACGAGCGTCGGCGACGCGCTCGCGAGGCACCGCAAGGGGACCAGGGTCGGCCACGTCCTGGCCACGACCGACCACAAGATGGTCGGCTACCTCTACCTCGGGACGTCGTTCGCGATGTTCCTGGCCGCCGGGCTGATGGCCATGGTGATGCGGACCGAGCTGCTGGAGCCGGGCAAGCAGGTGGTGAGCAACCACACCTACAACGAGATGTTCACCATCCACGGCACGATCATGATGCTGCTGTTCGCCACGCCCCTGTTCGCGGGCTTCGCCAACGTGCTCGTCCCGCTCCAGATCGGCGCGCCCGACGTGGCCTTCCCGCGGATGAACGCGCTCACCTACTACCTGTTCCTGTTCGGCGCGCTCATGGTGCTGGCCTCGTTCGTCATGCCGGGCGGCGCCCCCGGGTTCGGCTGGTTCGCCTACACCCCCCTGTCCACCGAGACCTACTCGCCGGGCCAGGGCGGCGACATGTGGGCCATGGGCCTGATCGTGTCGGGTCTCGGGACGATCCTGACCTCGGTGAACATGATCACCACGATCATCGCGATGCGCGCCCCGGGCATGGTGATGTTCCGGATGCCGATCTTCACGTGGAACGTGCTGCTGACCAGCCTGATGGTCCTCATCGCGTTCCCGGTGCTGACCGCGGCCCTGTTCGCGCTGGAGGCCGACCGCAGGCTCGGCGCCCACATCTACGACCCCTCCAACGGCGGCGCGCTCCTCTGGCAGCACCTGTTCTGGTTCTTCGGCCATCCCGAGGTCTACATCGCGGCGCTGCCGTTCTTCGGGATCGTCACCGAGATCATCCCGGTCTTCAGCCGCAAGCCGCTGTTCGGCTACCTCGGCATGGTCGGCGCCACCATCGCGATCACCGGGCTGTCGATGACGGTCTGGGCGCACCACATGTTCGCCACCGGCGGCGTGCTGCTGCCGTTCTTCTCCATCACCTCGTTCATGATCGCGGTCCCGACCGGCCTGAAGTTCTTCAACTGGGTGGGGACGCTCTGGAAGGGGCAGCTGACCTTCGAGACCCCGATGCTGTTCGCGCTCGGGTTCCTGGTGACGTTCCTGTTCGGCGGGCTGACCGGGGTCATCCTGGCCTCGCCCCCCATGGACTTCCACCTCACCGACTCCTTCTTCGTCGTCGCCCACCTGCACTACGTCCTGTTCGGCACGGTGGTCTTCGCGATGTTCGGCGGGTTCTACTTCTGGTGGCCGAAGATGACCGGCCGGATGCTGAACGAGACATGGGGGAAGATCCACTTCTGGACGCTGTTCGCCGGCTTCCACACCACGTTCCTCGTCCAGCACTGGCTGGGCGCCGAGGGCATGCCGCGCCGCTACGCCGACTACCCCGACCAGTTCGCGACCCTGAACATGGTCTCCTCGATCGGCTCGTTCGTTCTCGGGGCCTCGACGTTCGCGTTCCTGTGGAACGTGGTGTGGTCCTGGCGGCACGCCGAGCGCGTCGAGACCGACGACCCCTGGGGCGCGGGCGGCTCGCTGGAGTGGGCGACCTCCTGCCCGCCGCCGCGCCACAACTTCACCTCGATGCCGCGCATCCGGTCCTCGCGCCCCGCGTTCGATCTGCACTACCCGCCGAGGGAGCCGCCGCAGGAGGCCGAGCCGGCGCTGCCCCCGCCGGGGTCGTCCGGCTGACTGGGCCTTCAACTGAGGGCGGCCGGTCAGTCGCCGCGGCCGTCCCCCGCGGGGCCCTCGCTCAGGTCGCCCTGTCCGCCGCCGTGCGACTCGGCCTGGTAGTTCATGTAGAAGCGGTTGACGCGGGTCCGGACCTGCGTGCGGGCGCGGTCCGGCGTCGGCAGCGGGATCACGTGGTGCGGGTAGGGCGCGACCAGTTCGCCGGGCCGCCGGGCCTCCATCACCGCCTCGGCGTCCTCGGACGGCTGCTCGTGCCGCTCCCGGAAACCGCCGTCCGGCGTCAGCGAGATGAGGCCGCTCTCCACGCCCTCCTCACGCGTGCGCAGGTCGCGGCGCTGAAGGCTCAGGCAGACCCGCCGGGTGACGGCGAAGGCCGCGATCGGGAACACGAAGAACCCGGCGCGGAAGAACCAGGTCGTCCAGAACAGCGGGATCTTGAAGGTCGCGGAGATGATGTCGTTGCCGCCCGCCGCCAGAAGGCCGCCGTACCAGGCGACGGCGGCGGCGCCGATCGCGGTCCTGGTCGCGGCGTTGCGCGGCCGGTCCAGCAGGTGGTGCAGGCGCTCGTCCCCCGTGGCCCAGCGCTCGACGAACGGGTAGAGGCCGATGAGCGTGAAGAACAGGCCGGGCAGGATGACTGCCGGGACCAGCACGTTCCACGAGACGGTGTGCCCGAAGAGGGTCGTGGACAGGGGCGGCATGATGCGCAGCGAGCCTTCGAGGAACCCGACGTACCAGTCGGGCTGGGAGCCGAACGACACCTGGTCGGGGTCGTAGGGGCCGTACAGCCAGACGGGGTTGATCTGGAAGAACGCCGCCATCGCGGCCAGGACGCCGAACGTGTAGAGGAAGTAGGCGGTGCTCTGCACGGCGAAGTGGGGGAAGGTCGGCTCCCCGGTCACCGCCCGCTCCCGCCGGCCCCTGCCGGGGAAGATGGTGTGCGTCTGGTGCCACAGGATCATCAGGTGCGCGGTGATCAGGGCGAGCAGGATCGCCGGGACGATCAGGATGTGCACGGTGAACAGCCGCGGGATGAACTCCTCGGCGGAGGGGAACTGCCCCCCGAAGACCCAGAGGGCCGCGTACGTCCCGATGACGGGGATCGAGAGCACGATGCCCTGGAAGATCCGCAGGCCGGTGCCCGACAGCAGGTCGTCCGGGAGCGAGTAGCCGGCGAACCCCTCCGCCATCGCCAGCGCGAACAGGGTCGTGCCGATCACCCAGTTGATCTCCCGCGGCTTGCGGAACGCGCCGGTGAAGAAGATCCGCAGGAGGTGGACGCAGATCGCCGCGACGAAGACGTTGGCCGCCCAGTGGTGGATCTGGCGCATCAGCAGCCCGCCGCGCACGTCGAACGACAGGTCGAGGGTGGACGCGTACGCCTCGCTCACCCTGACGCCCCTCAGCGGGGCGTAGGAGCCGTCGTAGACGATCTCGGTGCCGCTCGGCTTGAAGAACAGCGTCAGGTAGACGCCGGTGAGCACGAGGACGACGAACGCGTAGAGGGCGATCTCGCCGAGCAGGAACGACCAGTGCTTGGGGAACGCCTTCCGGATGTTCTTCTCGAGGAACCCGGCGGAGCCGAGCCGGTCGTTGACGCCCCAGAAGAGTCTCGGTATCCGCTCGAATTTCGCCCCTTCGCTCCCGATTTGTCCTGCCATAGCGGTCTCCCAGGCCGGGCGGTGATGTCCCTGGGCGGCTACCCGGGGCCGGTGGGGGCAAACGCCGCGCGCCGGCGGCCCGGAGGCGCTCAGCCGCTGGCCGCGTAGAGGACCTCCCGCATGCCCGGGACGGTCTCCCTGTCGGCCCGCCAGACAAGGCGGAGGACCAGGTCAGGGACCTCGAAGGCGAGCGGGACGAGGGCCCTGGCGGCCAGCCTGCCGCGGACGGCGAACTCGGGGAGCAGCGCGATGCCGAGGGACTGCTCGGCCCAGGACGCCATCACGGTCACGCTCCCCGCCCTGACGCGTTCCACGGCGTCCCCGAGGAGCCGCTCGCCCGCCATCCAGAACGAGCACGCCGGCACGTTGACCAGCAGCCTCTCGCCGCGCAGGTCGCCCGCGGCCAGGCGCGGCGCCCCGGCGAGCCGGTGGCCGGGCGCGGCGACGAGGACGAGCGGCACCGGCTCCAGGTCGAGGAAGTCCAGCGGCGCGGGCGGCGGCGTGAAACCGAGCCCGCCCACGTCGGCTCCGGCGTCCAGCAGCAGCGCGGCCTCCAGGTCCCCGGCGGCGACCTGGTCCAGGAGCCGGTCGCGGGCGGCGTCCGACCGCACGTCGACCCGCAGGCCCGGCCGCCGCTCCGCCAGCCTGGCCAGGACGCGGGGGACGTGGGCGGCGGCGATCGACTCCAGCGCGCCGAGCCGCAGCACCGGCCGCTCCCCGGTGACGTCGCGGCGGGCCTCCTCGGCCTGCCGGAGCAGGCGCCGCGCCCAGCCGCGCATCCGCTCGCCCTGCTCGGTCAGCCGCATGCCCTTCGGGCCGCGGTGGAACAGCGGCACGCCGAGCGAGGCCTCCAGCGCGCGTATCCGCTCCGACACCGACGACGGCGCGAGGCCGAGCGCGTTCGCGGCCTCCGTGACGGTCCGGTGGGCGACGACGGCCTCGAACGCCCGCAACTGGCGCAGTTCCACGCCGGTGCCAACCCGGGCCGCGCGTTCGGATATTCCGAACGGCGCGTGCGGCACCGCCGGTGGAGCCCGCGGCCTCGGATTCCGAGACTTGGGCGCCATGAGCTCGGTTCTCTCACCCGCACCGGCGGGCACGGCCCCCGGACGGCGCGGCCCCGCCCTGCTGGGCATCTCGCTCGGCTACTTCATGGTGCTCCTCGACACGACCGTCCTGTCCGTGGCCGAACCGGACCTGGCCCGCTCCCTGCACGGGACGGTCGCGGGCCTGCAATGGGCCGTCACCGGCTACACCGTCGTGTTCGGCGCCCTGCTGCTGTCGGCGGGCGCCGTCGCCGACCGGTACGGCGCCCACCGCGTCTTCCGCGCGGGAATCGCGGTCTTCGGCGCCGGATCGCTGCTGTGCGCCGCCGCACCGGACCTGTGGACGCTCGTCGCGCTGCGCGCGCTCCTCGGCGCCGCCGCGGCGGCCTGCGTGCCCGCCTCCATGGCGATGATCGCCCGTCTCTACCCGCAGCCCGCCGAGCGCGCCCGCGCCGTGGCGGCCTGGGCGGCCACGAGCGGCGCCGCGCTCGCGGCCGGGCCCGTCGCGGGCGGCGCGCTGGTCGGCCTCGCCGGCTGGCGCGCGATCTTCCTCATCAACGTGCCGCTCGCCGCCGCCGTCCTCGCGCTCGCGGCGGGACGGGCCGTCCGCTGCCCCCGCGGGTCCCGCCGCCTCGACGGGGCGGCGCAGCTGCTCGCCTGCGCCGCGCTGGCCCTGCTGACCGACGCCCTCATCGCGCTGGGCGCCGGTGCGCTCGCCCACACGGCCGCCTCGGCGGCCGGGGCGCTCGCGGCCGGTGCGGCGTTCGCGGTCCGCGAGCGGGGGAGCGCGGCGCCGGTCCTGGTCCCGGCGGTGCTGCGGGCGCCCGGCATGCCCGCCGCGCTGGCCGCCGGCGCCGCGGTCAACTTCGTCATGACCGGCGTGCTGTTCGTGCTGCCGCTGGTGTTCCAGCGGACCCTCGGCCTCACGCCGCTCCAGAACGGCCTGGCGTTCCTGCCGATGACCCTGCCGTTCGCGTTCAACCCGCTGCTCACCGGGCGGATCGTCGCGCGCACCGGGCCGCGCCGCCCCGTCCTCGCCGGGCTCGGCCTGCTCACCGCCGGGGGAGTGCTGTTCGGGGCCGTGCTGCTCGGCGGCGCGACCTATCCGCCGCTCGTCGCCGGCCTGCTGTGCACCGGGTTCGGAGTCTCGTTCGCCCTTCCCGCCCTCGCGACCATGGTCGTCGCCTCCGCTCCCGAGGGCGCCGCCGGAGCGGCGGGCGGGCTGCTGAACGCCGTCCGGCAGCTCGGCGCCACCCTCGGTGTCGCGACCATGGGCGCGTTCGCGCCGGTCGGCTCCGGGGGCGGCTCCCGCGACCCGGCCTACGCGCTGTTCGTCGCCGCCGCGGTCTGCGCCGCCGTCCTGGCGCTCACACCACGCGCACGTTCGCCCCGGACGCCTTGAGATCGTCCCGCAGGGCGCGGATGTCGGTGCGCAGCCGCTCGGCGGCCAGCGGGTCCCGTTCCAGGCCGCCGAGGCCGTCCTCGATGAGGGCGAGCTCGGCGGCCCGGAGCCGCGCGAGCAGCCGCCGCGACTCCCCGACCGGCACGCCCCACTGCTCCTTCCTGCGCCACTTGCGGAAGGCGAGCACGTGGCCCTCGCCCGGCACGAGGACGCCGCCGGCGGTCTCGGCGTGCACCGTCCGCCGGAAGTGCGAGAGGTAGCGGCGCCTGGACAGGCGGTAGGCGACGATCGCGGCCAGCAGGATCGGCGCGCCCTTCACCGGCATGAGCGCCAGCCCGGACAGGACGGGTGCGTCCCACCACGAATGCAGCGCCATGGCGAGGACGAACGCGCTCACCGCGGCGGTCACGTGCGCCCTGGAGAGCCGCCCTATCAGGCAGCCGAGGCCCGCGCCGCCCACCGCGGTCATCGCCCAGTGGCTCCACCACGCCCCGCCGACCACCCGGCTGCCGAACGAGAAGAAGGCCGCGTTGGCGTCGTGCGTGGCGCCCGTCAGGATGATCGTGTTCAGGACGTACAGGAAGTTCTCCGCGAACTGGAAGCCCAGCCCGGCCAGCGCGCCGTAGCTCCACCCGTCCAGCGGCCCGCGGACCGCGGCCGGCGCCATCAGCGCCAGGACCGCGACACCGAGCAGCTTCAGGGTCTCCTCGTCCACCGGCGCGGCGATCGACGCGCCCCACGCCGCGTTGAAGCCCGGCCCCGCCGTCTTCCCGAGGACCCCCTGGAACGCGGCGTTGGCGGGAAGCGCCGTCCCGAACGCGGCCAGCCCGCCCCACGCCACCGCGGCCAGCGCGTACCCGAGCGGCGGCGAGCGGACCGGGTGCAGCCGCCGCAGCAGCCACACCCCGGTGGCCAGCGCCGGCGCGAGCAGCGCGAGCCCGGCGACCGCTCCGGTGGGGAAGGCGGCGGCGTGCCCGCCGATCCCGCGGAGCGCGATGAGGGCGCCGAGCAGGCACGCCGCCGCCCACAGCCAGAACGCGGGCCGGCGCGCGAGGGCCCCGCCGGTCATCCCCATGTCGCCGCGATCCTGATCGTCCGCACCATGGCCTCGACCTGCGGGGAGACCTCCCGGAAGGCGTGCGGCGGCCCGGTGGCGGTGACCGCCGCGCCGAGCGTCCCCCTGGCGAAGACGGACGCCGAGCCGACCCGCTCGCGACCCGCGAGCCGTCCCGTCAGCCCGGTCAGGCCCTGCGCGGTCGTGACCGGGACGGGCCCGGTCCCGAGCCGTGTGTGCCCGCCCGCGGCGACGATCCGGCCGAGCCCGCCCCACAGCGCCCGCGCGTCCGCCGACCCCAGCGGGACCACCACGCTGAGGTCGAAGACCACGTCGCCGCTGAACAGCTCGGCACTGTTGGACAGGGAGGTGGAGCCCCTGTTCAGGGCCCAGCCGGCCGAGGTGACCGAGAACGTCACCGGGCGGACGCCGCCGCGCTCCGTCCCGACCGACACCACCGTGCCCGGCGCCAGCGGCTGCCCGCGGAGTCCGAGGACCCGGTCGAGCAGGGGAAGCCCGGCGCCGAGGACCAGCAGCACGAACGCCACGGCGCCAGTGCCCCACCATTTGACCCGCACCACGCGACCCCCCGACGTGCGCTGCGGAGAAATGCCCTTTGATGGGCGAAAATGCCCCTTGACAGGGGGCCTAAACAAGATCAGGCCACGGGTGTCATCCAGTGCGCGGGCCGCACGAGGGCCTCGGGCAGGCACGTCGCCGCGTCGCCCCGCGCCGAATCGAGCTGCGCCTGGGTCAGGAACAGGCACCCGGTGAGGTCCGCGCGGCGCAGGTCGGCGTCCCGCAGGTCGGCCCCGAGCAGGTCGGCCGCCCGCAGGTCGGCGCCCCGCAGATCGGCGGCGATCAGGTACGCGCCGCGCAGGTCGGCTCCGCGCAGGTCGGCGCCCTTCAGCCTCGCGCCCAGGAGGTCGGCCCCCCGCCGGTCCTTCCCCCGCCCGGGCAGGCCCGCCCTGGCGAGCTCGCTGGCCCGCGACAGCAGGCCGCTCACGCTCTGCCGCGCCGCGCCGACGTCCACCTCCGCGAGCTCGCCGGGGCCGCCCCGGGTGAGGCGGTCGATCTCCTCGAAGGCCCGCCGCAGGTCCTCGCGGATCGGGGCGGAGGACGGCAGCGCCGCGGCCTCGTCCAGGTACCGGAGCAGCTCGTGCAGCCGCGTCATGACCGGGAACACGGCGAACATGCGGCGCGCGACGGCCGGATCGCCGCGCCAGTCGCGGCCGGAGAAGGTGTGCAGCGAGACCTTCTGGCCGGCTCCGAAGCAGTCGAAGACCGTGCAGCCCGGGAAGCCGCGCCGCCGGAGGTCGGCGTGGATGCCGCAGCGGAAGTCGTCCAGCAGGTTGCGGCAGGGCTCGCCCGCGTCCTTGTCCATCGCGAAGTCGGCCGACCTGGCGAACGGCAGCGCCACGCAGCACAGCCCGAAACAACTGGCGCAGTCGGCCCGCAGGTCCGCTCTGTCCGACACCCCGACCCCCGTCTTCCTGGACGACGCTCCATTGTCGCGCCGTGCCGGCCATGCCGTGACCGCGCCGGGAGGCGGCGCGGGCCGGTGCCGGGATAAAGTTGCCGACCCTTATGACTGCACCCCTCACCGAACCCGAGATCGTCTCCAGGCTGCGCGCCGCCGGCTGCGTGTTCGCCGAGGACGAGGCCCGGCTCATCCTCTCCACCGCGGGCACCCCCGCCGAGGCCGCCGCGATGGTGGAGCGGCGCTCGGCGGGCGAGCCGCTCGAGCACGTCCTCGGCTGGGCGATGTTCTGCGGGCTGCGGATCGCCGTCGGACCCGGCGTCTTCGTGCCCCGCCGCCGCACCGAGTTCCTCGTCCGGCGGGCCCACGCCCTCGCGCCGCCACGGCCGGTGATCCTGGACCTGTGCTGCGGGTCCGGGGCGCTCGGGGCCGCGCTCGCCTCCGGGCTGGAGGGGTACGCCCTGTACGCCGCCGACATCGAACCCGCGGCGGTCCGCTGCGCCCGCGGCAACATCGCACCGTACGGCGGGCGGGTCTACGAGGGCGACCTCTTCGAACCCGTCCCCGGAGCGCTGTGCGGACTGGTCGACGTGCTCATCGCGAACGTCCCCTACGTCCCCACCGGGGACGTCGAGTTCATGCCGGCGGAGGCGCGCGACCACGAGCCGCGATCGTCGCTGGACGGCGGTCCGGACGGCCTCGCCGTGCTGCGCCGCGTCACCGCCGAGGCCCCGCGGTGGCTCGCTCCCGGCGGGCGCCTGCTGTTCGAGACGAGCGAGCGGCAGGTGCCGGACGCCCTGGCGGCCGTGCGGCGCGGCGGCCTCGCGGCGGCGGTCGAGACCTCCGACGATTTCCATGCCACCGTCATTGTCGGAGCAAAGCCGGTGTAAAACTCCTCAGGCGGGTATCGGTGCGTCAGGACCGAGCCGAAGGAGTGAAGGCAGATGCGCCGCATCAGCGCAGTGATCAGCGCCATTGTCGGGACGATCATCAACGTCGTGACCCTGCCGTTCCGCGTTCTGGGGCGGTTGCTGACCCCCGGCCGCGGCCGGAGCCGCCGCGGAGCGGCGTGACGCATATCCGACTCGCCCCGGGCCGCTCTTCGGAATGGCCCGGGGCGATCGCGTGGAAAAGGCGTTGCACGCCCGTCCGGCGTCCCGCACCATAGAGGGGCGAGCACGGAACGGAAGCGAACCGGAGGGAGTGACGGACATGGTCGCGGGCATCGCGCAGCAGGCGCCGCGGTCCTTCGGGGCCGGCGTGGGGCAGGGTGCCGCCTTTGCCGCGAACGCCTCCGGATAGAGCCGTCAGGCTCCGCCGGAGGCCGCCAGCGAGAAATCCCGGCGGCCTTTCTCGTTCCACACCGCGAGCCACATTCCATCGTCTGTCGACGATCAACCTGGGTCAGTAGCTCAATGGGAGAGCACCCGCCTTGCAAGCGGGGGGATGCCGGTTCGAGTCCGGCCCGATCCACGGCCTTCAAGCTCATGCGGATGAGCGCCCGGGTGAAGACCGGGAGGACGGGGTTCGACTCCCCGGACGGCCACCGAGCGGAGCCTTTGTCGGCTCCGCCCGTCGCACAGGCCGAAATGGTGAGGCGGCTGGCTACCACCCAGCAGGACCGGGTTCGACTCCCGGGTGCGGCTCCGGACTGGACCGGCGGGAGTAACGACCCCCGGCCGGTCCTCCCCGTGCCCTCGGCGGGCGGACGCCACCGCCCGCCGGCGGGCACCCGTGCTGGATCATCCAACGGCAGGATGCGTGACTCTGGATCACGTCATGCGGGTTCGAGTCCTGCTCCAGCAGCTCGTCCGCCCCGGCGCGTCTCAGGGGCGGGTCCCGACGAGGGTCCGCCGCGTGGTCCAGGCGCGGGCCTGCTCGCTGAGCGTGATACCGAGGCCCGGCCGGGCCGGGACGCGCATCCGCCCGTCCCCGATCACGAGCCGCTCCTCGAACAGCGGGCCGAGCCAGTCGAAGTGCTCCACCCACGTCTCCGACGGGTACGCGGCGGCCAGGTGAAGGTGGATCTCCATCGCGAAGTGCGGGGCGAGCCGCAGGTGCCGGTGCTCCGCGAGCGCGGCGACCTTGAGGAAGTTCGTGATGCCGCCGATGCGCGGGGCGTCCGGCTGGAGGACGTCGGCGGCGCCCCGGTCGATGAACTCGCGGTGCTCGGCCACGCTGGTGAGCATCTCCCCGGTGGCGACGGGGGTGTCGAGCACGCGGACCAGCGCGGCGTGCCCCTCGGCGTCGTGGGCGTCCAGCGGCTCCTCGATCCAGGTCAGGCCGAACTCCTCCAGCGCCCGTCCCATGCGGCGCGCCGCCGGCCGGTCCCACTGCTGGTTGGCGTCCACCATGAGCGGGAACCCGTCGCCGAGCCGCTCCCGGACGGCGGCGACGCGGCGCAGGTCCTCGGCCTGGTCGGGATGCCCGACCTTGATCTTGACGCCGCCGATCCCGGCCCGCGCGGCCGCGCCGGCGTTGTCGACCACCTGCTCCAGCGGGGCGCTCAGGAACCCGCCCGAGGTGTCGTAGCAGCGGACGGAGTCGCGGTGCGCGCCGAGGAGCTTGGCGAGCGGCAGTCCCGCGCGCCTGGCCTTGAGGTCCCACAGCGCGATGTCGACGGCGGCGATCGCCTGCCCGGCGAGGCCGCCGCGCCCGGCCGAGGCGCCCGCCCACTCCAGCACCGCCGCGATCCTGCCGATGTCGCTCGGGTCCTGGCCGAGGGCGGCGGGGGCGATCTCGGCGGCGTGCGCGAACTGGCCGGGGCCGCCGGCGCGCTTGGAGTATCCGAAGCCGACGCCCTCGTGCCCTCCCTCGGTGCCGATCTCGGCGAACAGGAGCACCACCTCGGTCATCGGCCGCTGCCGCCCGGTGAGCACCTTCGCGTCGCTGACCGGCGCGGCCAGCGGCAGCATGACCGACGACAGCTCGATCCAGGCGATCCGGTCGAGGGTCGCCTCCCCGGCGGCCTCCATCTCAGCCGACCCGCTTCACGAGTTCCGCGAGCAGATCGGTCTCCGCGCCGGTCAGATCCGTCAGCGGCGGCCGGACGGGGCCGGCGGGATGCCCGGTGACCCGCATGCCCGCCTTGACGATGCTCACCGCGTAGCCCTTGCGGCGGTTCCGGATCTCGCAGTACGGCAGGACGAACTCCGCGAGCCGCCGCCGGACGGCCTCCCGGTCGCCGGCGCGGACGTCGGCGTGGAAGGCGAGCGCGAACTCCGGGGCGAAATTGAAGATCGCCGAGGAGTACGTCGTGACGCCCATCTCCCGGTAGGGGAGCGCGAAGGTCTCGGCGGTCGGCAGCCCGCCGATGTAGACGAGGCGGTCGCCGAGCCGGGACCGGATCCGCGTCATCAGCTCCAGGTCGCCAACCCCGTCCTTGAAGCCGACGAGGTTGGGGCAGGCGTCGGCCAGCCCCGCGACCGTCGCGTCCTGGTAGACGGCGTTGGCGCGGCTGTAGATCGTCACGCCCAGGGCGGTCGCTTCGCACACGGCCCGGACGTGGGCGGCGAGGCCCTCCTGCGGCGCCTCGGTCAGGTAGGGCGGGAACAGCAGGACCCCGTCGGCGCCCGCGCGCTCGGCGTCCTCGGCCATCCGCACGGCCGCCGCCGTCCCGTACCCGGCGGGCGCGACGACCGGGACGCCGTCCGGCGCCTCCGCGACCGCCGCGCGCACGACCCACCCGACCTCGTCCGGCGCGAGTGAGAAGAACTCGCCGGTCCCGCCCGCGGCGAACAGTCCCGCCACGTCGTACTCGCCGAGCCGGGCGATGTTGTCCCGGTAGGCGTCCTCGTCGAACGACAGGTCGTCGCGGAAGTGGGTGACGGGGAACGACAGGAGCCCGGACCCGAGCCTGCGGGCGACCTCGTCGGGCGCGGTCTGCTTCATGCCCCGAGGCTAGGATGGGCGATCGATCCAGGTCCAACACAGAAAACGCATCCACTGATACCCGAAGTGAATCGATGTTCACGCTCACCCAGCTCGCGAACTTCGTGGCCGTCGCCGAGGAACTGCACTTCGGCCGGGCGGCCGCGCGGCTGCGCATGACGCAGCCACCGCTCAGCCGCCAGATCCAGCTGCTGGAGAACGAGCTGAAGGTGCGGCTGTTCGACCGGACGAACCGCTCGGTGCGCCTCACCCCGGCCGGGCGCGCGTTCCTCGTCGAGGCCCGCCGGCTGCTCCAGCAGGCCGACCAGGCCGCGACCTCCGTCCGGCAGGTGTCGGCGGGGGAGGCCGGGACGATCACGCTGGGCTTCACCGCCGCGAGCGCCCACACCGCGCTCGGCCGGGTCCTGGAGACCGCGCGGACGGAGCTGCCGGGCGTCGGGATCGTGCTGCGGGAGATGGTGACCCGCGACCAGGTGCGCGCGCTCGCCGACGGCGGCCTCGACCTCGGGCTGCTCCGCCCTCCGGTGAGCGACCCCGACCTGGTGGAGCGCCGCGCCGACCGCGAGGCGCTGCTCGCCGCGGTCCCGAGCGGCCACCCCCTGGCGGAGGGGGACGGCCCGCTCTCCCTCGCCGACCTGGACGGGCGGCGGCTCATCATGTACTCGCCCGTCGAGGCCCGCTACTTCCACGACCTGCTGATCAGCCTGTTCCGGCAGGCCGGCGTCTCGCCCGTGTACGCGCAGTACCTCAGCCAGGTGCACAGCATCCTCGCGCTGGTCGACTGCGGCTGGGGCCTCGCCCTCGTGCCCGCGGCCGCGGCCCGGCTCCGCTACGCGGGCCTGACGTACCGGCCCGTCGAGCTGCCCGATCCGGCTCCCGTCGAGCTGAGCCTCGCCTGGCGGCGCGGCAACGACAACCCGGCGCTCGAGCGGCTGCTCCGCCACCTGCGAGCGCCTTGACGGCGTCCGTCCGCTCGCTTATTTTGGCGTCCAAATATTGGCCGTCAAAATATCGGCCCGGACCACCCGCTTCCTGGAGGAACGATGAGCGACTTTCCCGCGTACGCGCCGTCGGAGGAGCATGAGCTGCTGCGGGTGACGGTGCGTGAGCTGGCCGAGGCCAAGATCGCTCCTTTCGCGGCGGAGGTGGACGAGGAGTCGCGGTTCCCGCAGGAGGCGTTGGACGCGTTGGTGTCCAATGGTCTGCAGGCGGTGCACGTGCCCGAATCGTACGGGGGTGCGGGGGCCGATGCGCTGGCGACGGTGATCGTGATCGAGGAGGTCGCGCGGGTGTGCGCGTCGTCGTCGTTGATCCCGGCGGTGAACAAGCTGGGGACGGTGCCGGTGCTGCTGGCGGGTTCGGCGGGGTTGAAGGAGCGGTTCCTGGGGCCGGTGGCGCGGGGGGAGGCGATGTTCTCCTATGCGTTGTCGGAGGCGGATGCGGGGTCGGATGCGGCGGGGATGCGCACGCGTGCGGTGCGTGATGGGGATCACTGGGTGCTGGACGGCGCCAAGATGTGGATCACCAATGCGGGGGTGTCGCGGTACTACACGGTGATGGCGGTGACCGAGCCGGGTGCGGGGGCGCGGGGGATCTCGGCGTTCGTGGTGGATTCCGAGCTGGATGCGGGGGTCTCGTTCGGGCCCAAGGAGCGCAAGCTGGGGATCAAGGGGTCGCCGACCCGGCAGGTGCTCTTGGAGGGGGTGCGGGTGCCGGCGGATCGGATGATCGGGGCCGAGGGGACGGGGTTCAAGACGGCGCTGGCGACGCTGGACCATACGCGGATCACGATCGCGGCGCAGGCGTTGGGGATCGCGCAGGGGGCGCTGGACTTCGCGGTGGGGTATGTCAAGCAGCGGCGGCAGTTCGGCAAGGCGATCGCTGATTTCCAGGGTGTGCAGTTCATGCTGGCCGACATGGCGATGCGGTTGGAGGGGGCGCGGCAGCTGACCTATCACGCGGCGATCAAGTCCGAGCGGGCGATGGCCGGTGAGAGGGTGGCGGATCTGACGCTGGTGTCCTCGGCGTGCAAGGCGCTGGCCTCGGATGTGGCGATGGACGTGACCACTGATGCGGTGCAGTTGCTGGGCGGGTACGGCTACACCCGCGAGTTCCCGGTGGAGCGGATGATGCGCGACGCCAAGATCACCCAGATCTACGAGGGCACCAACCAGATCCAGCGCATGGTCATGGCCCGCCAGCTTCTCAAGTAACCGGTCCGCGCCGAGGAACCCGGCGGGATGACTGACCTTCGTCCGTAGCGGGAAGGGGAACGGCCGAGGGGGTGGCCCATGAGCGACCAGAGGCCCGTGCCCGGCATCGACACGAGCGTCCCGCACGTGGCGCGCATCTGGAACTACTGGCTGGGCGGCAAGGACAACTACCCGGTGGACCGCGAGGTCGGAGACCAGATCCTCGGGATGCTGCCGGACGTCGCCCGGCTGGCGCGCGCCTCCCGGTTGTTCCTGAACCGGGTGGTGTGGCACCTGGCCGCCGAGGCCGGGATCCGGCAGTTCGTCGACATCGGCACGGGGCTGCCGACGGTGGACAACACCCACGAGGTCGCCCAGCGCGCCGCGCCCGCGTCGAGGATCGTCTACGTCGACAACGACCCCCTGGTCCTGGAGCACGCGAAGGGCCTGCTCACCAGCACGCCCGAGGGGAACACCGCCTACATCCACGCGGACCTGCGCGATCCCGACTCGATCCTGGAGAGCGCCGCCGAGACGCTCGACCTCGGGAAGCCGGTCGCGTTCACGCTGATGGGCATCCTGGAGTTCGTCCCGGACGACGACCAGGCGTACGGGATCGTGCGGCGGCTCATGGACGCGGTGCCCTCGGGCAGCTACCTCGCCATGTACGACGGGACGAACGTCGTGCACGGCGAGGCGTCCGACCGCATCGTGGACGTCTGGAACGCCTCGGGCAACGCGCACCTCGTCCTGCGGACGCCCGAGGAGATCGGGCGCTTCTTCGACGGGCTGGAACTGGTGGAGCCGGGCGTCGTCCCGGTGACGCACTGGCGGCCGGACGCGGCCGCCGAGCCGGAGGCCGTCGACGCCTACGGCGCCGTGGGCCGCAAACCCTAGACCCGACCTCGCACGGAACAGGCCCCGATGACCGGAACCGAGTTCGTCTACACGCTGTACATCGGCACCACGCCGGAGCGGCTCTGGGAGGCGCTCACCGAACCGGACCTCACCCGCCGCTACTGGGGCGTGGCCTTCGAGACCGACTGGAAGCCCGGGTCCGCCGTCATCTGGCACGAGGAGGGCGCGTCGACGTCCCATCCCGAGCAGGTCGTCCTCGAAGCGGAGCCGGGCCGGCGCCTCTCCTACACCTGGCACACCTTCACGCCGGAGTGGGGGCGGGCCACCGGCGTGGACGAGGAGACCCGGGCCAGGCTGCTCCTGGAGCCCCGCTCGAAGGTGACCTTCGAACTCGAACCCGTCGGGGGGACGGTGAGGCTGACCGTGGTCCACGAGGGCGGGGAGGTGCTGCTCGGCATGTCCCGGGAGGGCTGGCCGCACGTCCTGTCCGGCCTCAAGACCCTCCTGGAGACCGGGGCCCCGCTCCCCACCACCTGACCGGTCGCGTGCCGAAACGCTCCACGGCCACCCGATCCGTCACCTGAGCATGCTGCTGCCGCCGGACTCCTCTTCGCCGTCGGAGGTGTGCTCAAGCTCCAGGTACTCGTCGTCGGGCCAGAGCTCGTCGGCCACGAAGGCGAGGTACTCCTCGTCGCCGGGGTCCAGTTCGGCGGTCATGGACTCCGGGTGGCCCGGGGGCTCGGCGGCCGGGGGAGGGACCGCGACGGGGCGCGGGGCCTCGGGGGCGAGCCCCTGCGGCTCCGGGACGGGTCGCGGCTGCATGGGGTGGAGGAGATTCGGCAGGAAGAGGCCGAACAGGGCGACCAGGGACGCGAGGACCTGGACTGTGACCACACCACACCGTCCTTCCGCGGTCGAGTTCCGCATGAATGTTGCGTAAGTAGCAAAACAGTTGAACGCTACCGGGATCGCCCGCCGGATGGGAGCCCGACATGCGAACCGCTCGAGACGAAGATCCCGTGGAGGCTCCCGCGGGCGCGCGCGGACCGGCGACGGGCGGCTGGGCCGCCCCGTCCGGTCCGATCACTTCTCCAAGGCTGGCGCGATCTCCGCGCGGGAGTGCCGCGACACGCGGAATCGCGGCGCATGCTGCCAGGCTTTGGTGTGAGGGATGGAATCCGCTGGTGGTCGCCGGATGCGGGTGCGGAAAAGTGGTCTCGGCATGGGCCGCGACAGAGAGAACGGCACCGGTCCCGGGCGACTGCCGGAGCGGTGCGGTGGCGCGGGCGGCGTGGAGGGGCTCGCCCGGCGCCGGAGGGGGCCGGCAGGCCGTCAGATGGGCGTGCCGGTGGGGGCCGCGGGTCTAGGCGGCCGTGGTGGGGCGGTGCGGGGCGATGACGCGCCCGTCGGGAAGCAGTTCGCCGGTGTCGTCGAAGACGACGACGCCGTTGCAGAGAAGGCTCCACCCCTGCTCGGGGTGGGCGGCGACGATGCGCGCGGCCTCGCGGTCGAGGTCGTCCGGCTGCGGACAGAGCGGCTCGTGCGTGCAGATGGTGCGGTGTTCGGCGGTCACAGGGTTCCTCCACGGGTGTCCCACGTGTTTAAGGACAAACTTCAGCCTGCCGCGCCACGTCCGAAATATGCAAGTGGATGACGAATTTTTTACCAACGAACACGTGTGAATCCGCCGAAGCTCGGGCAATCAGGGCCGATTCACCACAAGACGCCTTCGTCAGGCTCGCCGCCGTGGTCCACGTCCAGGCCGACGACGGCCGTGCAGCCCGTGCAGATCCACTCGGCGATGACGGCCTCGGAGTTGGTGCCGTGCGTCCGGTACGGGCGCTCCACGGTGCGGCGCCGCATCCCGTGGCCGCAGGAGGAGTGCAGGAGCCTTCCGCAGGCGGGGCACGGCCAGACGTCCTCGCGCCGCAGGTCGCACCGGGGGCACAGCGGCGACTCGTAGTGCCCCGCCGGCTCGCCGAACTCCAGCTCGACGCGCCACTCGTGCTCGAGGTCGAGGTACTCGTCGGCCGGCCAGTGGTGGTCGGCCAGCCACGCGAGGTACTCCTCGTCCCCCGGGTCGAGGACGGCCGTGAGCGACTCGGGGTGCTCGTCCGAACGGTCTCGGCACCTGCCGCGCCGCGCGGTGGCCAGGAGCGTCAGCAGGCCCAGGAGCGCGGCCGCGGCCAGTCCTGTCGCCAGGGGCATCGCGGCGTCCTCAGATGATCTTGTGGCGGGAAGGTCCGATCATGAATGCACTTCACAAAACGCTGCGAACGCTACAAGAAAGGCCCGACAACGGAAAAGTCGATCAAAAAGATCCTTTACCTGGATCATGACCGTGCCCCGGGCCCGAAACCGGCGGCGAGGCCGTCCAGAACCTCGGGGCCTGCGGGAACCGGGCCTCCGAGGCTCCTCCGCGGCGGCGGGCGGCGGAGCCGGTTTCACTCTCCGCTGAATCCGCCGATCAGTCCTTCCGGCCGAGCACGGCGACCATCTGGGTGTGCAGGGGGTGCTCCAGCGGGCCGGTCGGACCGGCGGGCCGCCATTCGGTCACGTTGGCCACCCCCGGCTCCAGGATCGTGAGGCCCTCCATGAACCGCTCGATCTCGGAGGAGTGCCGGAAGTAGGACCCGCCGAGCCCCGACTGGAGGACGCGCTTGGCCTCCTCGACCCGCGGGTCGTCCCCCGCGTCGTGCAGATGGGTGAGCACGACGTGGCTGCCCGGCGCCAGGAACGGGAGCAGCGCCCGGACGACGCCCGCCGGGTCGCGCTCGTCCGGCACGTGGTGGATGATCGCCGCCAGCACGACCCCCACCGGCCGCGACAGGTCGAGCAGCCCCGTCAGCGCGGGGTCGGTGAAGATCTTCTCCGGCTCGTACAGGTCGCCCTGGATGAACGTCGCGACGCCGCTCTCGGTCAGCAGCGCGCGCCCGTGCGCCAGCACGATCGGGTCGTTGTCGACGTAGACGACCCGCGCGGCGGGGTTGGCCGACCGGGCGAACTGGTGCACGTTGGAGGAGGTGGGCAGCCCCGAGCCGATGTCCACGAACTGGTCGATCCCGAGGTCGCGCGCCATGTAGGTGACGGCCCGCTCGATGGCGACCCGGTTGCCCTGCGCCACGACGGGGGCCTCCGGCACGAGCTGCATGACCATGTCGGCCACCTCGCGGTCGGCGGCGAAGTTGTCCTTGCCGCCGAGGAAGTAGTCGTACACGCGCGCGAAGGTGGGCGTGGAGGGGTCGATGCCCGGAGGCGCGTTCTCTGGGAGGTCGTCGGCCACGCGCGCGGCTCCTTCTGTTGTGCGCCCTGATCCCCTGAACGGGCGACGGCGGTGATCCAACTTTAGGGCGGTTCTCCGCCCTCGTCCGGGTTTTGGCGGTCTGGGGCGCGGTGGGGTGCGGTTTTCCGCAGGGGAGGGGGTGCGGGACGCGGCCGGAAGGGTCGGCGGTGCGCTCCATGGCGGCGGCCCGCCCCGGTTCCTAGCGTCGTGTACATGATCGAGACGATGTACGCGGCGTCCGGGGGCGAGCCGGCCGGGGGCGTCGCCGGGTGGGCGACGGATCTGATGGACCGGCTGGGCGCACCCGGGGCGGGGCTGGCGATCGCGCTGGAGAACCTGTTCCCGCCGCTGCCGAGCGAGGTGATCCTCCCGCTCGCGGGATTCTCGGCGGCGCAGGGCCGGATGAGCCTGGTGGCGGCGCTCGTGTGGACGACGGCCGGCAGCGTGGTCGGGGCGCTGGCCCTGTACGGGATCGGGGCGCTGATCGGACGGCGCCGGATCCGCGCGCTGGTGGACCGGCTGCCGCTGCTCAAGCTCGACGACCTGGACCGGACGGAGGCGTGGTTCGCCAAGCACGGCGCCAAGGCCGTGTTCTTCGGCCGCATGGTCCCGATCTTCCGCAGCCTGATCTCCGTCCCCGCGGGGGTCGAGCGGATGGGCATGGGGGTCTTCCTGCTCTACACCACCCTCGGCAGCCTGCTGTGGAACACGGCGTTCGTCCTGGCCGGATACGGGCTCGGGGACAACTGGCGGACGGTCGAGGAGTTCGTCGGCGCCTACTCCACGGCCGTGCTCGCGCTGGCCGGACTGGCGGCGGCGGCGTTCGTCGCCGTACGTATCGTGAAGGCTCGCAGGTCCTCGCGGCGGCCGGGGGCAGGGGCCGACCGAGCGGAGGTGCTCGAAAGTGATCGCGACTTCTGAGGTGCGGCGCGGCGGCCCGCGCGCGGTGGCGCGGGCCGCGGTCGGCCTGCTGCTCGGCGCGGCCACCGCCGGAGCGGAGCTGGTGCTGCTGGCGGTGGCGGCCCTCCTGATGGCCTACTCGATGGCGTTCTCGCGCGGGCGCCGCAAGGTCCCCGCGGCGGTCGCGGACGGCGCCGAACTCCTGGCCGAGCTGGAGCTGTGGAGGCTCAGGGCGTTCCTCGGCGAGGGCCGGGCCGTCCGCTACGGGCCGCTGAAGGCGCTCGCGTACCTGGTGCTGCGGGTTCCGGTGGGGCTGCTCGGCGGAGTGATCCTGCTGCTGGTCGCCTACGGCGCGGCGGTCGCGGTGCGCCTCGCGGTCGGCTGGTGGATCACCGGCGACCACCTGGACGGCATCCCGCCGAGCTGGTGGATCGTCCTCTACACCGCGGTCGCGGGCGTGGTCCTGCTCTTCCTCGCCGTCCAGGGCCTGGTCGGGGTCGCGGTGATGGAGCGGAGCGTGGCCAGGCGGTGCCTGGGGCCGAGCCCGCTGGAGGAGTACGAGCGCCGCATCGCGCAGCTGTCGGTCACGCGGGCGCAGGTGGTGGACGCGGTGGACGACGAGCGCCGCCGCATCGAGCGGGACCTGCACGACGGCGTCCAGCAGCGGCTCGTGGCGCTCGGCATGCTGATCGGCCGGGCCCGCCGCGCGGGCGACGGGGAACGGGCGTCGGAGCTGCTGAGGCAGGCGCACGAGGAGTCGCAGCGGGCGCTGGCCGACCTGCGGGAGGTCACCTGGCGGGTCTACCCCGCCGCGCTGGACGGGGAAGGGCTGCGGGCGGCCCTGGAGACGGTGGCCGAGCGGTCCGCCCTGCCGGTGGAGATCGACTACGACGTCCCGGACCGGGTCCCGCACGCGGTCGAGACCGCCGCCTACTTCGTCGTGTGCGAGGCCGTCACGAACGCCGCGAAGCACTCCGGCGCCGCGTCGGTGCGGGTGGCCGTCCTCCGCCGGCACCGCGCGGGATCGGCGACAATGATCGGTGTGCGCATCCGCGACGACGGGAACGGGGGAGCCGACCCCGCGGGCGGCGGCCTCGCCGGGCTGGCCCGCCGGGTCGCCGCGCTGGACGGGACGTTCTCCGTGGACAGCCCGCGCGGCGGCCCCACCGTGATCACCGCGGAGCTGCCGTGCGGGTGATGCTCGCCGAGGACTCCACGCTCCTGCGCGAGGGGCTGGTCCGGCTGCTCGCGGAGGAGGGCCACCGGGTGGAGGCGGCCGTCGGCGACGGCGACGCCCTGATCGCAGCGGTGGCCGAGGGCCCGCCCGACGTCGTGGTGGTGGACGTCAGGATGCCGCCGACCCACACCGACGAGGGCCTGCGCGCCGCGCTGGAGATCCGGCGGCGCTGGCCGGACGTCGCCGTGCTCGTCCTCTCGCAGTACGTGGAGAAGCGCTACGCCACCGAACTGATCACCGCGGACACCGCCGGGGTCGGCTACCTGCTGAAGGACCGGGTCGCGCAGGTCGACGAGTTCCTCGACGCCCTGGAGCGCGTCGGCGCGGGCGGCGCCGCCTTCGACCCGGAGGTGGTGCGCCGGCTGCTGGCCGCGCACGGCGCCCGGGACGACCCGCTGGCGCGCCTCACCCCGCGCGAGCGGGACGTCCTCGACACGATGGCGCAGGGGCACACCAACGCCTCGATCGCCGCCCACCTGCACATCTCGCAGAGCGCCGTCGAGAAGCACGTCAACGCGATCTTCGACAAGCTCGACCTGTCGCAGGCGACCGGGTACAGCCGCCGCGTCCTCGCCGTCCTGCGCTACCTCGGCTCCTGACCGGGGCGCGGGGCGGCCTACTCGATCCCCTCGGCGATCCGCAGCGCCATCGCCATGACGGTGAGCTGCGGGTTCACCTCGGGGCAGGTCGGCAGCACCGACGCGTCGGCGACGTGCACGCCGCGCACGCCCCGCAGCCGCCCGGACGGGTCCACCGGCGCCCTCGCCGCGTCGGCGCCCGACTTCACCGTCCCGGTCGGGTGGAACCCGGCGAGGTGCAGGTCGCCGGCGGGCGCCATCGCCGCGGCGCGGGTGAGCTCGGCCTCGTCGCGGGCCACCGGGTGGCGGGGCAGGCCGGTGAGGACCTCCTCGGCGCCCGCCGCGAACAGGATCCGGCCCATCGCGACGAGGGCCCGCCGCAGCCGGGCCGCGTCCTCCCGCGCCAGGTCGTAGCGGACGATCGCGCGGTGCCGGGCGCCGTGCACGCGGCCGGACGGCGCGTCGGCGATCATCGCGCCGAGCACGGCGAGGCGGTCGGCGCCCTCCAGCGCGCGGCGCAGCGCCCGCCCCGAGCCCGGCAGCGGGAACGAGCTCATGCCGGGCGGGCTCGCCGTGGCCTCGATGAGGATCCCGTCGCCGTGCAGCTCCTCGACGCCGACGCTCTGCATCACCCCAGACCACGACACGACCGGCTCGGCGAAGCGCCCGGCGATGTTCGTCGCGGGGTGCACGGCCATGCCGCGCCCCACCTCGGGGTGCCCGCCGAGCCCGGACCGCCGCAGGAGCAGGGGCGTCTCCGTGGCACCGGCCGCGACGACGACCCGCGGCGAGAGGATCTCGAAGACCGTGCCGTCGGGGCGGCGCGCGCGCACGCCGGTGGCGGTGCCGCGCTCGACGAGGATCCGGTCGACCCGGGCCTGCGAGACGATCCGCGCTCCCGCCTCGCATGCCTGGGGGAGCGCGTTCAGGTGGACGCCGTACTTCGCGTTGTGCGGGCAGCCGGCGGCGCACTGCCCGCTGCCCACGCAGTCGGGCGCGTTGCGGCGCAGCGGGCCCGCGCGCCAGCCGAGCCGCTGCGCGCCCTCCAGGGCGAGGAGCCCGTTGCGGCCGAGGGGCCCGAGCGGCTGCCGCGCGACCCTCAGCGTGGCCTCGACCTCGTCGAGCCGGTCGCCGAAGGCCTCGACCGGGACGCCGAGCCCCGCCCACCGCCGAAGGACGCGGTCCGGCGTCCGGTAGCAGGTGCCGCTGTTGACCACGGTCGTCCCGCCGACGGCCCTGCCCTGGGGCAGCAGCACGGGCGGGCGCCCGAGCGCGACGGTGGAGCCGCCGTCCCGGTACAGGTCGAGGAAGCGGTCGAGCGGGGGGCGCTCGCGGAACTCGGCGACCGTGAACCGCCGCCCCTCCTCCAGGACGACCACCGACATGCCGCGCCGGGCGAGGGTCCGCGCCGCCATCGCGCCGCCCGCGCCCGACCCGACCACGACCGCGTCGGCGGTCGAGCACGCGGGCCAGCCGCCCGACGGCGTGCAGTCGAGCGGCGCGTCGGGACGGGGGTCGCCGGCGGCCCGGGGGAGCGGCAGCAGCTCGGTGCCGGCGGCCAGCAGCAGGGGGATCTTCAGCGCCTCCACGAGCCGGGCCGCCGGCTCGCGGGAGGTCAGCAGGGCGCAGAACGCGTCCCGGCGGTCGGCGTCCAGGCCGTCCAGCGGGTGCCCGGTGGCGAGCCGGGAGAGCGCGTCCAGCGTGCCCGCCCCGGCGCGCAGCCCGAGCCGTGCGGGCGCCGGCATCGCCCGGCCGATGGCCTCCGCGCGGGCCGAGACGCGGGCCACGTCGCCGGCGTCCTCGATGCCGAGCAGCGCCGCGACCGCTCCGGTCATCGCGCTCATCGCAGCCCCACCTCCGCGTGCCCGGTGCCGTCGAGCCGCCACTCGCGCTCGGTCTCCCAGCCGCGCCCCGCCCGCCGGGCCAGGACGATCCGGACGTCGGCGCGCTCGGAGTTGTGGCAGACGGCCGGCGCGCCGTCCGGGTCGGCGTAGTCGACCGAGACGGTCTCCCCGGGCGGCAGCGCCACCCGCACGTGGACGGCCCGGTCGCCGAGGCGGCCCTGGACCGTCCAGACGGGCAGGCCGATGTCGGCGCGCAGCCGCAGCGCCGCGAGCAGCGGGTCGCCGGAGGCGAGGTCCGCGCCGTCCACCCGGAGCCGGAGGAACGGCAGCGGCGGGAGCCGGTTCATCCCCGGCCGCGTCGAGACCGCCGCCACGATCTCGCACACGTCCCCGCCGCCGAGGTCGGCGTGCAGCCACGCCCAGCGTCGCGCGTTCCCGTGCCCGTAGATCCGGGCGGACGCGCCGGGCGCGGCCTCCAGTTCGAGGGCGCGGTCGCCGAAGCGGACCACGCCGTCGTACCTCGCGTCCGGCCTCGGGACGATCTGCGCGGCCGGCAGCAGCTCCGACTCCCACGCCCAGCGCGGGAACGTGTAGAGGGGCGGTCCGCCGCCGGTCTCGCGCAGGTCCCAGGTGACGTCCCCGGCGGTGCCCGCGAGCCGGTCGCCGGCCTGCACGACGGGCCCGGCGGCGAACCCCGCGTCCTCCGGGGGGCTCCACTCCCGCGGGCCGAACCGAGCCAGCACCGGCGCCTCTCCGGGCGGGAAGACCGCGGCCCAGCCGTGCGCCCGCGCCCCGCCCCCGTCCCGCCCGTCCCTGTCCGGCGCGACGAGCTCGTGGTGGATCCAGACGCCGGTTCCGGTCGCCGGGTCGGTCAGCGTCGTGTACCAGACCTCCAGCCGCCCGGCCTGGCCGCGCCAGCGCGACCGCATCGGGTCGGGCCCGGGGAACCGGAAGCCGCCGAGGAACCGGGCGAGGTCGCGGCGCAGGTGGAAGCGCAGCCGCGCCTCGCCCACCACGGCCCCTTCCTCGTCGGTCACCGTGAGCGGCAGGAGCGTCATCGACCGGACGGGCCGCCGCGGGGTGATGGTCTTCCAGCCGTCCAGGCGCAGCCGCCGCCCGTCGCCGGAGGTGAAGGCGAGGGTGTAGCGGATCCGGCGCGCCGCGATCGGCGCCACCCGCAGCCGCCCGGCCGCCGCGGGGTCGTCCGCCCAGTCCGGCACGTGGACGCGTCCGGTGAGCGCCCCCTCCGCGTCTCCCCAGGGGCGCAGGACGCCCGGCAGGTCGGCGGCGAGCTCCAGCCGCATCGGACGCTCGCGGTCCTCCCCGGCGAGCCGCAGCGTCCCCTCCATCACCTCGCCGAACACCGTGCGCCGCGCGCTCACCGCTCACCCCGCATGATCGACTCGGTCTCGGCGAAGTACGCGCCCGCCGCCGCGCGCGCCCGCGCGGCGTCGCCCTCGCACAGGGCGTCGATCAGGGGTGCGAGCCGGTCGGCGGCGGCCGGCGGGTCGGCGAACGCGTGCGTGAAGCCCTCCCGGACGGCGAGGTAGGCGTTCAGCAGGGCGTTGACCATGAACCCGTAGACGCGGTTGCCGGTGGCCGCGGCGACGACCCGGTGGACCTCGCACTCGGCGAGCTGCGCCTCCTCGCCTCCGGCGGCGTCGCGCACCCGCGCGGCCAGCTCCCGCAGCCGCTCCCGCTGCTCGCCGGTCGCGTGGACCGCCGCCTTGGCCGCGACCTGCGCGCCGACCTCCCGGCGCACCTCGAAGATCTCCGCCATCCAGGCGGCCCCGACCGTGCTGACCAGCATCGGCAGCAGCTCGGGCCCGCCCAGCCGCTCGTAGTCGCGGACCCGCGTCCCGACGCCGTGCCGCGTCTCCAGCAGCCCGGCCTGCGCCAGCCGGACGATGGCGTGCTTCAGCGACGTCCGGGTGACCTCGTAGCCGGCGGCGAGGTCGCGCTCCGGCGGCAGGTAGGAGCCGGGCGGGTAGCGGCCGCTCAGCACGTCGTCGCGCAGCCGGTCGACGAGGGCGTCGACGACGGTGTCGCGGGGGATCGGGGAGGACGGCACCGGCAACCTCCAGAGGATGAGTGGATGAGCCACTGGACCACGCGCGCCGCCATGGCGTCAAGGCCATGGCAGGGTGGGTGGCGTCACGAGAGGGGGCGGAACATGGTCGGCACGCTCGACTGGGGACCGGCGAACGAACGGCGCGACCTGCTGGCGGATCCGGTGGCCGCGGCGATAGGCGGCCTGACCGGCGCGGAGGCCGCCGAGATCGACCCGGACCTCGCCGACACGGCGGCGTTCTGCGAGCGCTACGGCGTCCCCCTCGACATCAGCGCCAACTGCGTGGTCGTGGCCGCCAAGCGCGGCGGCGAGGTCGCCCACGCCGCCTGCATGGTCCTCGCGACCGGCCGCGCGGACGTGAACGGCGTGGTCCGCAAGCACCTGGGCGCCCGGAAGGTCTCCTTCGCGCCGATGGCCGACGCCACGTCCCTGACCGGCATGGAGTACGGCGGTATCACCCCGGTCGGCCTCCCCGAGGGCTGGCCGATCCTTGTGGACGAGGCCGTCGCCGCCGCACCGCGGGTCGTCATCGGCAGCGGTCTGCGCAGATCCAAGCTCCTCCTCCCCGGCAAGGCCCTGACCGGCCTCCCCGGCGCCGAGGTCATCGCCCTGGCGCAGTAGGCGCTCCCAGCCCGCCTCGGGGGCGGCCGGCGTCTGGCGTTCCAGTCCGCCTACCCCGCGGGCGGGACGGAGTCGACGGCGTAGCGGACGCCGCCGACCGCTTCGGCGCGGGTGAGCAGGGTCCGGTTGGCTTCGAGCATCTCCGCGACGGACGCGCAGCCCGGGGAGGCGGTGCGCAGCACGCTGAACAGGACGGGATCGTCAGGCGCCGCCAGCATCGGGACGCGGTCCACCCGCAGCGCCTTGACGAGGACCACGCCGAGGCCGAGGTCCGCCGGGGTCATCTCGGCGACCGTCGCCCCGATCACCGCCGCGGCCGCGGAGCCGGGCAGCAGGACCATGCCCCACGGGTGCGGGCGCGCCCACTCGCCGAGCGCGACCAGCTCGGCCACGTCGGGACGCAGCCGGTCGGCGAAGTCGGCGTAGGGGAGTTCCTCGGTCTCGGTCGTGCCGGGAGGCGGTTCGCCCGGCCCGTACAGGACGGCCTTGGCCTCGTACGCCCAGCCGGTCTCGGAGGGCTTGACCTGGCCCGAGACGTGCTCGGCCCGGGTCTCGCGCTGGACGCGCAGGAGGTCGGCGGCGTCCCGGCACGGGACCGTGCAGGACAGCACCCGCTCGGGCGCCGGGACGAGCCGCAGGGTAGCCCCGGTGATCACGCCGTGCCGGCCCAGCCCGCCGCGGACCCTGTCGAAGACGTCCGGGCGGACGGACGAGGAGCAGGCGACGGGCTCCCCGTCCACGACCACGTCCAGGGCGAGGACGTTGTCGGCCTGCGTCCCGTACCGGTGGGACGTCCCGCCGACGCCGGCCGCGGAGATCGTCCCGCCGACGGTGACGTCGAGGTGGTCGGTCAGGACGGGCGGGGTCAGCCCGAGCGGCAGGGTCGCGGCGAGGACCGCGCGCCAGCTCGTCCCGGCCCCGACCACCGCGCGGTCGGGGCGGACCTCATGCACGCCCGCGAGCCCGCTCAGGTCGAGCGACACGCCCGAGGTCAGCGACTGCCCGTAGGTGGAGTGCCCGAGGCCCCGCGGCACCGCTTCGAGGCCGTGCGCGGCGGCCTCGCGGACCGCCGCCGCGGCCTCCCGCGCCGTGGCCGGCCGGACGGTCCGCGCGGGCGAGCGTTCGACGATGCCCCCGAAGTCGCGCATGAGGTGCCTCCGTCACGTGGTGGTCAGCGCCTTCCGAGCACGTTAGCCGCACCGGCGCGACTGTGATCTAGGTAACTTTCCGCGCCGCCGTGCCGGGCCGTGTGACTGGTGCGTCAACAGCGGTCACCAGCCGGGAAAGGAATATGGCCCGCTCCAATCCTCGGTCTGCGCCGCCCCGGCCGCCTGACATCCCCCTTTGCGGGCCTCGGGTCCTTTGCGTCGAAGTGACAAGATGTTCCCGTTGACCGTTTCTGGGCATGAGTGAGCGCTGAGAGTTCCCTGGAGAGGCGGGTCGCAGAGTGTCGCGCGGTAGTGAGTTCGTTGTGGTGGCCAACCGGTTGCCGGTGGACCGGAAGGTCGGAGCCGACGGCGTCCCGCGCTGGCGGCGCAGCCCGGGCGGGCTGGTCAGCGCGATCGCGCCGGTGATGAGGCGCAGGCATGGCACGTGGATCGGCTGGACGGGCGCGCCGGACGAGGAGCTGGAGCCGTTCGAGGAGGACGGCATGTCGCTGCATCCCATCGCGCAGTCCGCGCAGGAGGTCGAGCTCTACTACGAGGGGTTCTCGAACGCCACGCTGTGGCCGCTCTACCACGACGTCGTCGCCACGCCCGTCTACGACCGGGCGATGTGGGACGCCTACGTCCGGGTGAACCGGCGCTTCGCCGAGGCGGCGGCGAAGGTCGCTTCGAAGAACGCCATGGTCTGGGTGCAGGACTACCAGCTCCAGCTCGTCCCGCAGATGCTCCGCGAGCTGCGTCCCGACCTGCGCATCGGGTTCTTCCTGCACATCCCCTTCCCGCCGGTGGAGCTGTTCTGGCAGCTGCCGTGGCGGCGGCGGATCCTGGAGGGGCTGCTAGGAGCCGACCTGGTCGGCTTCCAGCTCCCCGGCGCGGCGGCCAACTTCGTGCGGCTCTGCCGCCGGCTCCTGGACGCCCGCTTCCACAAGCAGGACGTCTTCTGGGACGACCGCGTCGTGCGGGCCCGCGCGTTCCCCATCTCGGTGGACGTGGGCGAGCTGAACGACCTGGTCGGGCGTGAGGACGTCCAGGAGCGGGCGCAGGAGATCCGCACGGACCTCGGCGACGCGACCGTGCTGCTGGGCGTCGACCGGCTCGACTACACCAAGGGCATCACGCAGCGGCTCCAGGCGTTCGGGGAGCTGGTCCAGGAGGGCCACATCAAGCCCGGCCAGGCGGTGTTCGTGCAGATCGCGACGCCGAGCCGGGAGCGCGTCGAGCAGTACCAGCTGCTCCGGGAGGAGATCGAGCAGCTCGTCGGGCGGATCAACGGGGAGCACGGCGAGATCGGGTTTCCGGTCATCCATTACCTGCACAGCTCGTATGGCCGCGCCGAGCTGACCGCGCTGTACCTCGCGGCGGACGTGATGGTGGTGACCCCGCTGCGCGACGGCATGAACCTTGTCGCCAAGGAGTACGTGGCCTGCCGCAAGGACCTGCGGGGCGCGCTCGTGCTCAGCGAGTTCACCGGGGCGGCCGCCGAGCTGAAGCGCGGCGCCTTCCAGGTCAACCCCTACGACATCGACGGGCTGAAGGGCACCCTGATGGCCGCGCTGAACGCCGAGCCCGCCGAGCAGGCGCGGCGGATGCGCGCCATGCGCCGCCGCGTCATCGAGCACGACGTCGACCGGTGGGCCCAGGCGTTCCTCAGCGAGCTGGAGAACCCCGCCCGGCCGGCCGCGGCCGAGACTACGGCTGTTCTGGAGGGCTGAAGCGCAGGTCGAAGGCCGCCCAGACGGCCTTCCCGCCGGTCGCGAGGCGGGACCAGCCCCAGGAGTCGCTGACCGCGCCGACGACGACGAGGCCGCGGCCGCCCTCCGCGCACCGGTCGAGGTCGGCGCGCACCGGCTCGGGCGCGCGTGCGCCCGGGTCGGTCACCGACACGACCAGCCGCCTCGGGTGGCCGATCAGGACGAGCTGGATCGGGCACAGCGGCAGCGGCTGGGGCAGGCCCTCCAGGCCGTGCCGCAGCGCGTTGGTCACCAGCTCCGACACGGCGACGACCACGTCCCCGGAGTCGTCGGCCAGGCCCCACGCGTCCAGCGTGACCTGAGTGAACTCCCGCGCCGACCGGGGCGCGGTGATCTCGGCCGGGAGCACCCGCCGGGCCGTGCGCGGGGTACCGGCGTGCGGGGCCGGCCAGAGCCCGGCGAGGCCGGGGGCGGCCTGGACGCGCGCGGACTGCTCGGGGACGTCCGTGCCGAGCGTCATCGGCGGGGCGTCCGGCCAGGGCGTGCGGACGGCCGAGACGTGCCGTGGCCGCCCGCCCCCCAGGGCCGCGGGGGCTACGACTTCGTCTGCCTGGTCAACGGTCATTGTCAAACCTCAGAGGCGTGCGGGTTGGTCACCGGCGAGCGTTCGCTATCTTGCTCCCCAAGTCGTGCAGATGCAAGGCCGTCTGCATGAACGAATGCAAGAACGAATGCACGTGCATCTCGTACCATGGTGTGGGGTGGGGCGAGATCGCGGTCTCCCGGGACAGGGAGGCCGAGACGCCTAGAGGGGGCATTGATGGACGGCCACCACCAGATGTCGGACGTCCGGCGCGGCGGGCTCGTCTGGCAGAAGAGCCGGCGGAGCAACCCGTCCGGCAACTGCGTCGAGATGGCGGAACTCCCCACGGGGGACATCGCCGTGCGCAACTCCAGGGATCCCGAGGGGGCGATCCTCGTCTACACGCGCGAGGAGGTGGAGGCGTTCGTCGGAGGAGCCAAGGACGGTGACTTCGACCACATGCTCGTCTGACCCCGTCCGGTACCGCAGAAAACCGAATGGGATTCCATTCGCCGGTCCGGCCAGGTAGGTTGCGGCCATGCACCTGGGGCAGATAGCCGCTCGGACGCCCGACAAGCCCGCCGTCGTCATGGCGGGCTCCGGGCGGGTCGTGACCTTCCGGGAACTCGACGAGGAGTCCAACCGGCTCGCGCAGCTCCTCCGCGCGGAGGGGCTGCGGCCGGGGGACCACGTCGCGTTCATGCTGGAGAACCATCCGCTCTACCTGGCCGTCGCCTGGGCCGCGCAGAGGTCCGGTCTCTACTACACCGCGATCAGCTCGCGGCTCCAGGCCGACGAGCTCGCCTACATCGCGGACAACTGCGAGGCGAAGGTCTTCATCACCAGCACGGCGATGGAGGTCGCCGCCCAGTCGCCGCCGGACGTGCCGCTTCGCCTGATGCTCGGCGGCACCGCCCCGGGCTACGAGTCCTACGAGGAGCGCGTCGCGCAGCACCCGCCCGCCCCGATCGAGGACGAGTGCGAGGGCGTGGACATGCTCTACTCGTCCGGCACGACGGGCCGCCCCAAGGGCGTGAAACCGGCCCTGTCCAAGGCGCCGATGGGCGAGGCGGGGCCGCTGTACCAGCTCCTGGCGTTCCTCTTTCAGCCCGACGCCGACTCGGTGTACCTCTCCCCGGCGCCGCTCTACCACGCCGCGCCGCTGCGGTACTCGCTCAACTTCCACCGGTTCGGCGCCACCGTCGTCGTGATGGAGAGGTTCGACCCCGAGCAGGCCCTCGCCGCGATCGAGCGGTACCGCGTCACGCACAGCCAGTGGGTGCCGACCATGTTCATCCGGATGCTGAAGCTCCCGGAGGAGACCCGCGCCCGCTACGACGTGTCGTCGCTGCGCTGCGCCGTGCACGCCGCCGCGCCCTGCCCCGTCCCCGTCAAGGAGCAGATGATCGACTGGTGGGGGCCGATCCTGCACGAGTACTACGCGGGCACCGAGGGCAACTGCTTCGTCTACACGAACTCGGAGGACTGGCTGGCGCACAAGGGCACCGTCGGCCGTCCCATCCTCGGCGAGGTCCACGTCTGCGACGAGGACGGCCGGGAGCTGCCTCCCGGGGAGTCGGGCACGCTCTACTTCGGCAACGGCCCGGTGTTCGAGTACCACGCCGACGAGGCGAAGACGGCCGCGTCCCGCGATCCCTGGGGGCACGGCTGGACGACCCTCGGCGACGTCGGCCACGTGGACGAGGACGGCTTCCTCTACCTCACCGACCGCCGCGCCTACATGATCATCAGTGGCGGGGTGAACATCTACCCGCAGGAGGCCGAGAACGTCCTCGCGGTGCACCCGAAGGTCGCCGACGTCGCGGTGTTCGGCGTCCCGGACGACGAGATGGGGGAGGCGGTCAAGGCCGTCGTCCAGCCGCTGTCGGCGGACGACGCGGGCCCCGAGCTGGAGGCCGAGCTGATCGCGTACTGCCGCGACCGGCTCGCCCACTACAAGTGCCCGCGCTCGGTCGACTTCCGCGCCGAGCTGCCCCGGCACCCGACGGGCAAGCTCTACAAGCGGCTCCTGAAGGACGAGTACTGGGCCCGGACGCGGTCCGCCACGGCCTGAGACCCTCATGAAAGGCCAAACCCCGGCCGGGGGTCCCTGAGGGCCCGGCCGGGGTTTGGAACGCGCCAGGGGCGTTCTAGTGCATCGGCAGCGGCGCGTCGACCGCCTCGACCGGGGTCTGCGGCTTCTTGCGCGGCAGCAGCAGCGCGGGCAGGAACGCCAGCAGCAGCAGCCCCGCCGAGTACCAGTAGGTGTGCTGGAACGCGTCGGCCATCGGCCCGGCGATCTTCTCCATGACCGCCGGCGGCACCTTCTCGGTGCTGCCGATCTCCCCGCCGGCCCCGCCGCCGAGCTCGGACGCCAGCCGGTTGGCCAGCAGCACCGAGATCATCGCGGTGCCGACGGAGGCCGAGACCTGCTGGATGATGTTCAGCATCGTGCTCGCCCGCGGCACCTCGTCGTGGACGAGCGTCTGGATGGCCGCCGCCATGGTCGGCATCATCGTCATGCCCATGCCGAGGCCCATCACGAACAGCGCCCCGCCGAGGGCCCAGTAGGAGGTGTCGGACTCCAGAATCGCGGCGAAGCCCGACACCGACAGCACCACGACGGTCATGCCGACCAGCACGACCCGCCCGGGGCCGATCCGGTCGGTGAGCTTGCCGCCGATCGGCATCGTGATCATCGCGCCGAGGCCCTGCGGGGCCAGCAGCAGGCCGGACTGGAGGGCCCCCTCGCCGCGCACGGTCTGGTAGTACAGCGGCAGCAGCAGCATCGCGCCCATGAACGCGATCATGAACAGCACCATCGTGCCGGACGCGGCCGCCACCGAGCGCCGCTTGAGCAGCCGCAGGTCGATCAGCGGGTTCTCGGCCTTCAGCGCCCGGAACACGAACCCGAGCACCAGCACGGCGCCCACGGCCCAGAAGGCCAGCGCCTCGGTCGCCAGGAAGTCCTTCAGCTCCGCGCCCTTGGCCACGCCGTAGATCAGCGACGCGAGGCCCGGGGACAGCAGGATCAGCCCGATGAAGTCGAGCCGCTCGGTCTTCTTCGGCTGGTCGCGCTTGAGGATCCGTCCCGCCATCACCAGCGCGACGATGCCGATCGGCAGGTTGATGAAGAAGATCCACCGCCACGACACGTCGTCGACGAGGTAGCCGCCGATGATGGGGCCGAGGATCGGGCCGAGCAGCATCGGCACGCCGACGATGCTCATCACCTGGCCGACCCGCTGCGGCCCCGCGGCCTGCGTCAGGATCGTCATGCCGGCCGGCATGATCATGCCGCCGCCGAGGCCCTGCAGCACCCGGAAGGCGATCAGCGACTCGGCGGACCAGGCCATCCCCGCCAGCATCGAGCCGGCCACGAACAGGCCGATCGAGATCATGTAGAGGCGCTTGGTGCCGAAACGGGCCGAGGCCCACCCCGTGATCGGGATCACGGTGGCCAGCGCCAGGGTGTAGCCGGTCGCGACCCACTGGATCGTCGCCAGCGAGGTCTTGAACTCCTTCGCCAGGTCGTTGATCGCGACGTTGACGACGGTCACGTCCAGGATGGACATGATCGCCCCGAGGACGACCACCATGGCCGCCGCGAGCACGCCGCGGTCCAGTCCTCCTCCCGCGTCGGATTTCTCCAGCGGGCCGTCCGCCATCTTGGGAGATGCGGGAGCGGTCAACTCTCTTCCAATCGTCAGGCCCGCATGCGGGCACGCGGGGGTCGTGAGCACGGTTGCTCAGGGGTCTCAGGGGTTGCTCGGCGCTTGTTCAGGCCTACCGCCGCAAAATACTGCAGCGACTGACACTTTTGCGAACGATTAAACCTCGAGCGTTCCGGGAGTATTCCAGCGGGGTCCGACAAATCCGCCCTGCTCTGCGGTGTCCACCCTCCGACCTGCACCGCGCTTGAGGTCAACCAAGTGTGACGGACGCGACATCCCAACCTCCCCTCCCTCCGCGCACCCAGGCAGACCGGCGCCGCCCCCGGAACTCATCGCTCCCGCGCGACCTCGTTCGGCGCCTCCCGGCCGGGGGCGAAGGTCCTCCCCGCCCTTACTTGGCGGGCAGGGTGAGAGCGAAGGCGAGCCCGCGGTCCACCCATGCGGCCACGTCGGACGGCGTGGAGCAGGCATCGGGAGCCACCGTGATCCATCCCCGCATCGGGTAGCCGCGCATGACCGTCGTGGTGGTCCCCGGCTCGGCGAGCATCGCGTCGTGGTCGTCGGGGGAGACCCGGACCATCAGCCCTCCCCGGCCCCTCACGACCACGGCCATGTTGCCGTTCACCAGCCACGCGATCCCGCCGAACATCCGCTTCGGGGTCGCGTCCCGCCTCGCTCCGAGCAGGTCTTCCACCCGTTCGGCCAGTTCTTCGTCGTAGCTCACCACGTCATCCTCCCCCGGTTCGTGCGGGACACCCGGACGCCCTGGTGGCGGAACGCCGTCGGTGGCGCTGGAAGCCGTCCTTGGTGCGGAGGCCGTAGCCGAACGCGCGGTCGAAGGAGATGTGCGCCATCCATCCGCACAGGGCGGCGAACAGCGGCGCCCAGGCCGGCGGAGTCACCGTGTAGACGACCATCAGCGCGAACGGCACCAGCGCCCGGTGCGCGGAGTTGTAGTACGGCACGGCGCGCGGCGGGAGCCGGCCGGGCTCCATCGACGCGGCCTCGCGCAGCCCGGCGAGGAAGGTCAGGTCCGGGGCCACGAAGAAGACGAGGGCCAGGAGGGCCGCCGGCCGGCCGTGGTTGACGCCTTCGAGGACGGCGAAGGCCGCCCAGAAGAGCGCTCCGGCGAACCAGGCGGCGCGGCGGACGGTGCGGCTGACGGAGACCTCGCCGTGGGCGGCTGTGCTCATGATGACGTCCCTTCCAGTGTTGGCTAACCTCGTTAGCCAACGTAAAGCTAATACTGTTAGCTGTCAAGCTATAGGCGGAAACCGCGGCGACCGCATGGTAATTCGCTGCGCGAACTGTCGAGATACCCTGAGCGCGTGGCTGAAGATGACGAAGGTCGGATCGGCGTGGTGCCGGCGCTGGTGCGAGGGGCGTTCCTGGTGAACGCCGTCTATGCCGAATCGGCGCGGGAGTACGGCCTCACCTCCCAGCAGGGCAAGTTGCTGTGCGTGCTGATGGAGGGGCCCCTGGGGATGGGGGAGCTGGGTGCGATGCTCGGGCTGGCCAAGTCGAGTCTCACCGGCCTGGTCGACCGCACCGAGCGCAACGGCCTGGTGTGCCGGGAGTCGGCCCCGGAGGACCAGCGCGCGGTCAGGGTCGCGCTGACCCCCGAGGGAAGCGATCTTGTAGACGAGTTCTACGCCGAGACCTGCCGGCGGGTGGACGGGCTGCCGAAGGGGTTCAGTGACGCCGAGCGCGGCGTGCTCGCCGGCCTGCTCGGCCGCATCGTGCTGGACAACGACGTTCCCGTGCTGTTCGCGGAGCCCGATGAAATAGCCGCCCGCAGGCGCTGACATAGCCTGCCCCCGTGCAGAGCTTGCAGTTCGTAGTGCGAACTAATATGGTTCGTATTACGAACTGTAACCCCTGTCCGCGGGAGCGTGCAATGGTGAGCAACAAGATGTCAGTACGACTTCCCCTCTTCGGGTTCGGTGCGCACAGCGGCATAGAGGACGCCGCAGGCCTGCTGCACATGGCACAGCAGGCCGACCGGGACGGACTCGACCACTTCTCCCTGTCCGACCACCCCTACATCGGCGACCGCGTGGACGCATACGCCGCCATCGGTTTCATCCTCGGGCGCACCGAGCGCATCGCGGGCCTGGCCAACGTCACGAACCTGCCGACCCGTCCGGCTCCCATGCTCGCGCGGACGGTGACGTCGCTGTCGGCGCTCTCCGGTGGCCGCGTTGTCCTCGGCATGGGCGCGGGCGGGCTCTGGGACCGGATCTCCGACATGGGAGTGCCGCGGCTCTCCCCAGGCGACGCCGTGGACGCCTTCGAGGAGGCGATCGTCCTGGTCCGGAAGCTGGCGGGCGGGGGCCCGCCGGTCACCCACCTGGGCCGCCACTACCGGGTGGCGGAGATCGAACCCGCCCCCGTGGCCGCACCGCCGGTCTGGACGGGATCGGTCGGCCCGAAGTCCCTCGCCGCGACCGGCCGGGTGGCCGACGGCTGGATCCCCGGCCACGCGGCGGACTGGCTCAGCGAGCGCTACCGGACGTCGCGGCCGGTCATCGACGAGGCCGCGGCCGCCGCGGGACGCGACCCCCGCGAGATCGGCACGGTCTACAACCTCCCCGGGCGGATCACCGAGCGCCCGCTGCCCGCGACGCGCGACCGCGACGGACGCTGGATCGGCGGTTCGCCGGAGCAGTGGGCCGAGGAGCTGACCGGCGCGGTCCTGGAGCACGGCGCGTCGGGCTTCACCCTGTTCTCGCCCGGCGGCGGGACGCAGGACCCCGCCTCCCTCGCCCGCTGGGCCCGGGAGATCGCCCCCGCCGTCCGGGAGGCGGTCGCCAAGGAGCGCGGCCGGGAGCCGTCCCGCGAGGCATGAAGCGCCGGGCCGCCCCACCGCTGGCATGATCTGATGTCGCAGACCGGGGGGATCGCGCAGTTCGTCCGGCAGCCGAGTGACCTGGCCGAATGCCGGGCCGGAGTGGCCATGTTCGACAGGGACGAGTTGCAGGCGTTCCTGGCGTCCGTCACCGATCTCGATGCCGCCATGGCGGAACTGACCGCCTCCTTCGAAGAGGGCGATGTCTACCGCGCGGGGATGATGGCGTTCGTCTGCGGCATGCTGGTCGGGCGGAGCGGCAGCGTGACGGTCCCGGTCGACGCGGTCCTGCGGCTGATGGAGCGGCATCTGCACCTGGCGAAGGACTTCGCGGGAAAGGGCGGGGTGGACGCGGAGGACGACCTGTTCCGGGTGTCTCCCGACCTCGTCCGGGCCCACTACGCCCTGCCCTTCGTGCTGCTCGCGACCATGCGCTCGCGGCGTTCACGGACTAGGAGGGGAACCGCGCGGCTCAGGAGGGGAACAGGGTGCGCTCGACGTGCTGGGTGTCGGTGTACTCCCGCACTGACGTGATCCTGCCGTCCCGCACGGTGAAGACGCCGAGGCACGGGTTGTCGTAGGCGGCGCCGCCGCGGGCCGTTCCCCGTGACGTCCACTCGGCCACGACCTGGTCGCCGTCCGCGACCACGTTGGTCAGGGCGACCTTGGGCTCGCCGCCCGGCTCGAAGAGCTGCCCGGCGCCGCCGAGGAAGTCGTCGACGATCGCGTCCCGGCCCTTCCAGGTGCCGGTCAGCGGAAGGTCGCCGGGGTAGGTCCAGGTGGCGTCGTCGGCGAAGCTCGCCCTGATCGTGTCGAGGTCGCCGCTCGCGACCGCCTCGACGTAGCGGGTGACGACGGCCGCCGGACCCCGGTCCAGCCGGGCGGCGAGCCAGTCGAGAGTCTCGGGAAGCCAGGCCCACCGGCAGTTCTCCAGAAGGTGGCCGCCCTCCGGTATCAGCACGTACTCGCCCCCCGCCGCCCGGCGGGCCAGCTCCTCGCCGTTGGCGACGCCCGGGATGACGTCCAGCCCGCCGTCCAGGACCCGGAGCGGCTGGGGGAGCGGGGGAGCGGTCACCCGGTCGGCGAACTCGCGGGCGGCCGCCTCCCCGCCCGTGCGCAGAACGAACGACTCCGTCACGTACGGCGGAAGCTCGTCCCAGGTGATGGCGGTGGGCCCGCTCACGGTGACGACGGCGCCGATCCGAGGCTCGTGCCGTGCCGCGACCGAGGCGAGGAATCCGCCCATGCTGAGCCCGACCAGTCCGATGGCGGCGGGCGGGCCGTCCACGGCGTCGAGCGCCTGCGCCACGACCCGCTGGTAGTCGGGTTCCCAGGTGCTGCGGACGGCCAGTTCTCCCTGGCCGGGCCCGTCGATGGCGAGCACGCCGAGCCCACGGTGCACGAGCGCCTCGGCGAGCGGCATGAACTCGACCTTTCCGGAGTTCATCCCCGGCACCAGGACGACCAGGGGAGCGTCCGGAGACGGGCGTCGCAGGACGCCGGTGAAGTCGGGGCCGGCGAGGTGCTCGGCGTCCGGCGCGAGGACGGCGAGCGAACGGCGCAGCGCGTCGGCGGACGCGTCGGCGGCCCGGCCGTGCGCGGCCAGGTCCGGGTTCGGCAGCACCGTCGCGAAGTGGAACCACAGTGCGGCGTCGCGGAACGCCTCGCCCGCCGACCGCGGGAGCCGGGCCTTCTCGGCGAGGACGAGATGCTCCTGGCCGGTCCGCGTGAACGCGTCCGTCCACTCATGCAGGGTGGTCAGGCCGGCGGTGACCGCGTCGTACTGGTAGGGGTCGATGCCGGCGGCGATGGCGCGCGACCGGTTGGCGGCGGCGAAGGGGATGACGGGCTCGTCGAAGAAGGCGGTCATCGGTTCTGCTCCAGGGTGAGGACGGCTTTGCCGCGAACGCGGCGCTCGCGGAGGTCGGTGAGGACGGCGGCGGTCTCGCTCCAGTCGGCGACGCGGCCGAGTTCGGGGTGCAGGCGCCCGGCCGCGGTCAGGCGGACGAGCGTGGCGAGGTCCTCCCCGTACGGGTCGCCCGCGTAGTGGAAGTGCCTGATGGACGCCGACTCGGGGCCCTCGAAGAAGTCGAAGAAGCCCAGCGTGACGGGACGGCGGCTCGCCTGCCCGAACCAGATGAGCGTGCCCCCGGGGGCCACGCGCGCCAAAGCGTGCGGCAGGACGTCCCCGCCGGTCGACTCCAGGGCGACGTCGAAGGGACCGGCGGCGTCCCGCACATCATGGACGACCACGGCCCCCAGCTGGGCCAGTCGCCGGCCGCGCTCAGGAGAGGCCGTGACGGCGGTGACCTCGGCTCCGGCGGCGGCCGCGAGCTCGACGAAGAAATGGCCGACGCCACCGGACGCGCCCGTCAGCAGGACGCGCGTCCCCGCCGTGGCGCCGGACGCGCGCAGCAGGCGCAGCGCGGTGAGACCGGCCAGCGGCAGCGCGGCGGCCGCCCGCACAGGCACCGCGGCGGGGATCTCGGCGAGCGAGCCGGTCGGGACGGCGACGTACTCGGCCCACCCCGCCGACGGCGGGTGGCCCACGACCCGGCTGCCGGCCGCGGGCCCCGACCCGTCGGCCGCGGCCTGGACGACGAGGCCCGCGACGTCCTTGCCGGGCCGCCAGCCGGGCCGGTCGGACTCCAGCTGGAACGTCTCGCCCCGGTTCACCGAGAACGCCGCGACCTTCACCAGCGCCTCGCCCGGACGGGGGACCGGTTCGTCGACCTCGCCGAACGACACCGATCCCGATTCGGGAAGGAGTGCTCTCATGCCCCGCAGGAAACCGGCCGGACGCCGGGCCCGTCCAACAGCCGCCGGGCCGGTTTGACAACCATCGGTTGTCGCCCACGATGGGAGGCGTGGAGCTCGACCTCGGCCAGGTGCGCGCGTTCGTCGCCGTCGCGGGCCATCTGCACTTCGGGCGGGCCGCCGAGGAGCTGTCGATCAGCCAGCAGGCGGTGTCCAAACGGGTGGCCAGGCTGGAGGCGGCGCTCGGAGTCCCGCTCTTCACCCGCGGGAGCGTGGAGCTCACGGAGGCGGGGCGCCGTTTCCTCGATCCGGCGCGGGAGGCGCTGCGGGCCGCCGAAGCGGCGGTCGGCGCGGTCCACGCGGCCGGGCGGCCCTTGCGGATCGACCTCTGGGGCCACCTGTACGGCCCGGCCCGGACGGTCGCCCCGGTGATAGAGGAAGGGCCGGAGCTCGACGTCGAACTCGGCATGGGCCGCGACCTGCCCGCCGCGGCGGCGGCCCTGCTGCGCGGCGACGTCGACGCCGCGTTCGGGCGCGTCCACCCGCCGCTGCCGGACGGGCTGGCGCACCGCCTCGTCCGGCTCGAACCCGTGGACGTCCTGGTCGCCGCCGGGGACCCGCTGGCCGCGGCGGCCAGTGTCCGCCCCCGCGACCTCGCCGGACGCGTCCTCTGGTTCCCCGCGGCCGCCGACCGCCTCGACTTCATCAACCGGTTCTGCGAGGAGTTCGGCCTCCGCGCCGCGTCCGGCGGAGCCAACCTCGGGATGGAGCACCTGCTCTCCGGCCTGGCGGCCGAGCCGGGACGGATCACGCTGCTCCCCGCCGACGCCCCGCTCCCCGCCGGTTCCGGCGTCCGGGCGATCCCCGTGGTCGATCCGACCCCGCTCTACGCCTGGTCGCTGATGTGGCCGCGGCAGTCGCCGCACCCGATGCTCCCCGCGCTGCTCAGCAGGTTCGCCGAGTACGGGCGGCGGCACCGCTGGCTGGAGCACGACCCGGACCGCGACTGGCTGCCCGGTGAGGCGGCACCCTCGGCCCGCTAGTCGCCCGGCTGGCGGAGGCGGGCGTAGACGTCGCCCGAGCGCCCGCGCGGACGGATCATCTCGAGCCGCCGCCGCAGCTCGGACGCGTCGAGCCAGCGGGGGCTCGCCAGCCGCATCGTCTCGATGGGGGAGTAGTTGTAGACGTAGTCGCCCAGCCCGTCGACGAGGCTCAGCGCCTCCAGGGAGGCCTCGTGCGCCGACGGCACGTACTCGAAGGACAGCGCGGGAAGGGCCTGGGACAGCCCCGCCAGCACGTCGGCCTCGAAGCCCTCGACGTCGATCTTGCAGAACGCCGGCACGCCGTGGGCGGCGATGAGGTCGTCCAGCGTCGTCACCTCGACGCCGATCGAGCGGTCCCACCGGACGCGGGCGAAGCTCTGGTCCGTCGTCACCGCCTTGATCCACCCGGGTGACATCGAGGACACCGTCGGCGTCGCGGAGGACATGGCCAGGCGAGCCTCCCCGGGCTCGGCCCCGACGGCGCCCGGCACGAGCGTGACGTCCTGGTCGCGGCCGAAGAACAGCCGCAGGACGCGCAGGCAGTCGGGCTGCGGCTCCACCGCGACCACCCGCGCCCCGAGCCCGCGCCACACGCGCACCCGCCCGCCCACGTGCGCCCCGATGTCGAAGGCGAGGTCGCCGGGCCCGAGGAACTCCCCGTAAAGGCGGGACGCGCGCCGGTGCTTGCCCGGAATCCCGTAGTACATGACCAGAGAGCGGGCGATGCCGTAGGCGCGCAGCAGCATCCGCCGACTGTACCGCGCCGGACGCCCCGCCGCCCCGAACGATGCCGACGTGTCCGGTGCGGACGGTGCCGCCGGCCCGGTCGCATTTCGTCGGGCCGAGAGATCGCCATTGCATCGGCGATCATTCTTGACCAAATGGAAATGCGTCATGTACGGCAATATTCATTTTTCGTGGCTGCCTGGTTTGCCGGTTTATGTTTCACTGATTTCTGGCGTTCTGGCGTGCCGATGCCAGCGATTCCGAGGGCGATGCGGCGAATGTCGCATTTATCCGAAAGGGGCAAGATGGCTACATATCGTAGGGCGTTCCTCTGCGCGGGGGCTTCCCTCGCTCTCTCGGCGGGCGCGATGACCGCGGCCTCACCGGCGGTCTCCGCGCAGCCGGCGCCCCCCGGCCGGACCGGCCCGCAGGCGGCCCGCGCGTACACGGCCGCCGTTCACTGCAGCACGACGGAACTCACCTCGGCCATCAACACCGGCAACTCGAGGATCGCCGCGACGATCCAGCTGGCCCCCAACTGCACGTACAACTACACCGCTGCGGCCGGGCCGGCCTCGGCCCTGCCGCAGATCACCGGCAGGATCACCCTCGTCGGCCGCACGAACACCAAGATCATCCGGGACCCGTCGGCCACCGACCAGTTCCGCGTCGTCGACGTGGCCCTCGGCGCCACCTTCCAGGCGACGAACGTCTCCTTCGAGGGCGGCGACGTCGACGGCGACGGCGGCGGCATCCGCAACAACGGCACGACGTACCTCACCCTGACGAACATCCGCAACAACACGGCGACGGGCGACGGAGGGGGGCTGATGAACGGGACCGGCGCGAGCGCGCTGGTCTCCAGCAACAGCCTGATCAGCGGCAACAGCGGCTTCAGCGGCGGCGGCGTCGCCAACTACGGCAACGTCCGGATCGCGACGACTCGCATCACGGGGAACACCTCCCCGCAGGACGGCGGCGGCGGCGTCTACACGAGCGAGAGCGGCAACACGACCATCTCCTCCAGCCGCATCGACAGCAACTTCGCGGAGTTCGCGGGAGGCGGCGTCCTGAACTACGGCGTCACCGCGCTCTACGGGGTCGTGATCGAGAACAACCAGAACTCCGCCACCGAGGGCTTCCCGGGCGGCGGCGTCTACAACGTCATCTTCAACATCCCGAAGCCCGGCGTCGTCATCTCCTCGGGGACGACGATCCGGGCGAACATCCCGGACAACTGCTACCCGCCCGGCACGATCCGCGGCTGCGCCCCGTAGACCGGACCCGCGCCTCTTACACATAGGTGAAGGTTCCGGGATTGGACGGGCTCATCGCTATCACGTACACCTCCACGGGTCCCGGGCCGGGCCCGTCAGGGGCGAAGGCGACGGGCTCGCCATCCGAGATGACGGTGGCGACGGCAGGGTACCCGCCGAAGGCGACGATGATGGAGGGGCCGACGTAGCCCGTGCCGGTGATGATCAACGCAGTGCCACCGGGGCCGTGGTGGGGGGTCACGGTGTGGGGGAGATCGTGGGTGTGTCGTGGACGGTGTAGGCGTTGTTCAGCGTGGCGGTGCCGCCGGCGGTGCGGATGGTGACGTTCACGGTTTGGAAATAGGGGGATTCGCCCACCTCGATACGAGCCGTAGACCCCGGCCTCGGCTCTTTCTCGGAGGAGATTTGAGCGCGACCTTCGGGCGCCGGCATTACGGATCGTCTTTCAAGTGATCCGAGTGGTCGTCGGGGCTTCGCCGCCCAAGGACTCCCGGGCGGCGAAGCCTGCAACGTCATCGGGAACCTCCCTGCCCCGGGGACGCCGTCGCCTTCCGGTCGAGGATCCGGGGAACATGCCGGACAAACAGCTGACCTGCCGGGTTTGATTCGCGGTCGTGCGCCGTGGCCGGGCCACGGTTCAGTCGTAGGTATAGGGCACTGCGGGCGAACTCGACGCCAGCCTGTTCGACACGGCGACCAGGACGGTTCCGGTGCCGGGCGGGGCGATGGCGGTGATCTGGCTGTCGGAGATGACGACGAAGGGGACTATGGTGTCGCCGAACAGCACGGTGTCGACATCTGTCAGGTTCGAGCCGTTGATGACGACGGAGTTGCTGCCCGCGGCGGGGCCGTGGTCGGGGACCAGGCTGTCGACCGACGGGACTCCCATATAGGTGTAGGTGCCGCAGGTCCCCGCCCCTGGGCTCCCGCAGGGCGCGTTGACCGAGACATCGACGATTCCGGTGCCGGGGGGGACGGTGGCGGTGATCTCGCTGTCCGAGATGACGGTGAAGGCGAGAGCGGACGCCGTGCCGAACCACACCGACGTCACCATCGCCAGACCCGTGCCGTTGACCGTGACCGTGTTGCTTCCCTCGAAGGGCCCGACATCGGGGTCCACGCTGGTGACCCCGGCCGTACCGCTGCTGACGTAGCTGTAGAGCACGCCCTGCCTGCTGGTTCCGCGCGGAGTGGTGACGGTGACGTTGACCGGGGTCAGGGTGACCGCCGGTGGTGCTGTCGCGGTGATCCTGGTGTCGGAGTTGAAGATGAAGGCCGCATTGGCGGTGCCGAAACGGACACGCGTCACTCCGGTGAACCCGCTGCCGGTGATGAACACCGGGTTCCCGCCCGACGACGGGCCGGAAGTCGGATTCAGGCCGTTGACCACTGGGGGAGCGATGACTGATCCCTTCCTCGATGCCGATGAGGCGCCCTGGCCGGCGCCGGCCGGCCAGGGCGCGTTTCCTCCGGGGAGCCCCCGTTTCTCAGGTGTAGGTGTAGGCGCCGACCGCGGTGGCGGTTCCGCCCGCGGTCGTGACGGCCACGTCCACGGTTCCGGTGCCGGCCGGGATGATGGCGGAGATCTGCGTCTCCGAGAGGGCCGTGGCCACGGCCTCGTTGCCGTCGACGAGGACGGTGATGATGGGGCCTACGAACCCTGTTCCGGTGATGAGCACCTCGGTGCCCTCGGGGCCGCTGGAAGGCGCCACGGTCGTGATCGTCGGCGCGTCGTAGGCGATGTACGTGCCGTTCACCGTCGTGGTGCCGCCGGCGGTTCGGATGGTGGCGTTCACGCTCTGGAAGTAGGGCGAGGCGCCCACTTCGGTGATGCTGGCCGGCGTCGCCTGGGCCGCGCTGTCGTTGGTGGCGGTCGCGGTCACCGGGGTCGCGGCGCCGAACGTCGCCTGGTTGGCGGTCAGGAGGTTGTTCCCCGTGATGGTGATCGCGGGTGGGGCGGTCGCCGGTCCGTCGGCCGGGCTGAGCCCGCAGGCGTTGGGCGCGGGGATGTAGTAGAAGTTCAGCGAGTTGCTCCAGACGCCGCCGTTGAGGACGGCGACCGCGACCACTCCGCTTCCGGACGGGACCGTGCACGTGACCGACGTCGCGGTGGTGGCACTGGGCGTGACCTGGGGGCCGCTGGTTCCGAACCGTACCCGGGTGGATCCGGAGAGGCCGGTTCCGGTGATGACCAGGGTCTGGCCGGCGTTCCCCTGGTTGGTCGCCTGCGGGCCGCAGGAGAGGGAGGTGATGACGGGTGCCATGATGGATCTTCCTTCTGGGATGGTTGGTTTGGATTTGAGTGCGGTTCCAGAAATGCGGCGGTTGCGGTGGGTCTACCTGGAATTCACTCATATCAGACGCGGCTCGTGCGAAGAGCCGTGTCCGTAAACGATTTCGGTGGATTTCTCACGGGAAAGCGGCCTTCGGGGGGAAATGGCCCGATAGGAATTACGGGAAGGGCTCGCCCGACTGGGATCAGTGAGCCGCGCTGATCTCGTGCGGAAGTCCCGCGATGCCAGTTATGCGGGGTAGGGGTTCGGGATGAATCGTTGACCCCCTGGTGGCCGTACTCTCTCCATGTCCAACTTGGAGAATACCCTTCGCCAAACTCGATGAAAACTTGGCGGGGCATGAATCATGAAATGATTGCAGTAGATCTTTTTTCTCGAGTGGCGATCAAAGGAGCGGATGCCATTAAAAGGGATATGAGCGGTGGAAGTCAGGGGCTCGGCCTCGGGGCCCGGATCGGCCGGCCCCGAATGCCGGGCGGCACCGGGAGCGGCACGCTCCTTGGGGACATGAAAACGGCGGCCGGGCCGCTGGTGCGGGCCGGCCGCCGTGGTGGGGCGGGGTGAAGCGGGTCAGGCCGGGGGGAGGCCCAGGGCGCGGGCGATGAGCATGCGCTGGACCTCGGAGGTGCCTTCGCCCACTTCGAGGATCTTCGCGTCGCGGTAGAAGCGGCCTACGGCGTACTCGTTCATGAAGCCGTAGCCGCCGAAGACCTGGGTGGCGTCGCGGGCATTGTCCATGGCGGCGTTGGAGGCGACCAGCTTGGCGATGGCGGCCTCCTTCTTGAACGGCTCGCCCGCCAGCATCTTCGCGGCCGCCGCGTAGTAGGCGAGGCGGGCGGTGTGCGCGCGGGTCTCCATGTCGGCGACCTTGAACTGGATGGCCTGGTAGCGGCCGATCTCCTTGCCGAACGCCTCGCGCTCGCGGACGTAGCGCAGGCACTCGTCCACGCAGCCCTGGGCGAGGCCGACCGACAGCGCGGCGATCGCGATGCGGCCCTCGTCCAGGATCCTCAGGAACTGGGCGTAGCCCCGGCCGCGCTCGCCGACGAGGTTCTCCGCCGGGACGCGGACGTCGTCGAACGACAGCTCCCGCGTGTCGGAAGCCGACCAGCCGACCTTGGAGTACTTGCGGCCGACCGTGAAGCCGGGGGTGCCGTTCGGGACGATGATCGTGGAGATCTCGTTCTCGCCGGTGAAGGCGGTCACGGTCACGAACGCGGTGATGTCGGTGCCGGAGTTGGTGATGAACGCCTTCGAGCCGTTGATCACCCAGGAGTCGCCGTCCAGCCGGGCCGTGGTGCGCATGCCGCCGGGGACGTCCGAGCCGCCGCCCGGCTCGGTCAGCCCGAAGCCCGCCAGCCGCTCGCCCGAGGTCAGCCGCGGCAGCCACCGCTCCTTCTGCTCGGCCGACCCGAACCGGTAGATCGGCATGGCGCCGAGCGAGACCCCGGCCTCCAGCGTGATCGCGACGGACGAGTCGACGCGCGCCAGCTCCTCCAGGGCCAGGCAGAGCGTGAAGTAGTCGCCGCCCATGCCGCCGTGCTCCTCGGGGAACGGCAGCCCGAACAGGCCCATCTTCCCCATCGCGGCGACGATCTCGTAGGGGAACTCGCCGCGCTCGTACAGGTCACCGATCACCGGGGCGACGCTCTCGCGGGCGAACCGCTCGACCGTGCGCCGCAGCTCCTCCTGCTCCTCGCCGAGCGTGAAGTCGATCATGGGCTACTCCGATTCAGGTGACAGGGCTTGTACTACGCGGGACGGGCTGGGACGGCCGAGGTGGCCCGCCATCCAGCGGCTCGTGGACACCAGGCCGGCGAGGTCGACGCCGGTCTCGACACCGAGGCCGTTCAGCATCCAGACGAGGTCCTCGGTGGGCAGGTTGCCGGTGGCGCTCTCGGCGTAGGGGCAGCCGCCGAGGCCGCCCGCCGAGGAGTCCACGACGGTGACGCCGGCGCGGAGTGCGGCCAGGGTGTTGGCGAGGGCCTGCCCGTAGGTGTCGTGGAAGTGGACGGCGAGCCGCTCGGTGCCGATGCCCGCACCGGTGATCGCCTCGATGAGCGCGGTGACCTGGCCGGGCGTGCCGACGCCGATGGTGTCGCCGAGGCTGAGCTGGGAGCAGCCCATGTCCATCATCCGGGAGGCGACGGACACCACCTGCTCCACGGGAACGTCGCCCTCCCACGGGTCGCCGCACACCATCGACACGTAGGCGCGCACCCAGAGGCCCTCGGCCCGCGCGCGTTCCACGACCGGGGCGAACATCGCGAGCGACTCGTCCACGGTGCGGTTGAGGTTGCGGCGGGCGAACGTCTCGGTGGCGCTGCCGAAGACGGCGATCTCGGTGACGCCGTTGGCGAGCGCCCGATCGAGGCCCCGCTCGTTCGGCACGAGGACGGGATGGCGCAGCTCGGGGGAGCGCGGCAGGATGTCGAGCAGCTGCTCGGCGTCGGCCAGCTGCGGCACCCACTTGGGGTGGACGAAGCTGGTCGTCTCGATCGTGCGCAGCCCCGCGTCCGCGAGGCGGGTGACGAACTCCGCCTTGACCTCGACGGGGACGACGGCCTTCTCGTTCTGCAGCCCGTCCCGCGGCCCGACCTCGTAGATCGTGACCCGCTCGGGAAGCCCGGAGAGGGGTACCGGCACCGTCATGCCTCCTCGATCACGGCCAGCACCGCGTCGAGCGCGACCTGCGCGCCCGCGCGGACCGGCAGTTTCGCCACGACGCCGGCGAGCGGCGCGGTGACGGTGTGCTCCATCTTCATCGCCTCGACGACCACGAGCGGCTGCCCGGCCTCGACGCTGTCGCCCTCGGCCGCCTTGACCGCCAGGACCGTCCCGGGCATCGGGCTGCGCAGCACCCCGTCGCCCGCGGCCGCGGCGTCGGCTCCGCCCTCGGCGCGGACGTGCTCGCTCAGCGCCCACGCGTGACCGTCGCGCCCGAGCCACAGGGTGCGCCCGTCCCGGGCACTGGCGAACGAGGTCGTCCTCCCACCGTAGGTCAACGTGAACGGCCTGGTGAGAGACGCGGTGACCGGCGGCTCGTCGCCGACCGCGACGCGCGCGGACGCCGCCCTGCCCTGGACGCGGACCTCCACCGGCTCGCCGCCGGACGGGGTGATGATCCAGGGAGCCCAGGCGTGCGCGCCGGGCCGCCAGCCGTCCGGGACGTCCCACGGGTCGTCGCCGGACTCCAGGTCGAGCATCCGCTCCAGCGCGGCGGCGGCGAGCACCTCGGGCGGGACGGACGCGCCCGCGACCAGGTCGTCCAGGGCGCGCTCGACCAGGCCGGTGTCGAGATCGCCCGAAACGACCGAGGGGTGCCGCAGCAGGGCCCGGAGGAACGCGACGTTCGTCGGGACGCCCAGCAGCGTGTAGGACGCGAGCGCGCGGTCCATCTTGTGGAGGGCTTCGGCGCGATCGGCGCCGTGGACGACGACCTTGGCGAGCATGGGGTCGTAGGAGCCGCCGACCTCCGTCCCGACGTCCAGCCCGGAGTCGACCCGGGCGGTCTCGGGCTCGCTCAGCGCGAGCACCCGCCCGCCCGTGGGCAGGAAGCCGCGCGCCGGGTCCTCGGCGTAGACGCGGGCCTCGATGGAGTGCCCGTCGAGCCGCACGCCGTCCTGCGCGAACGGCAGCGGCTCTCCCGCCGCCACCCGGAGCTGGAGCTCGACCAGGTCGAGGCCGGTGACGAGCTCGGTGACGGGGTGCTCGACCTGGAGCCGGGTGTTCATCTCCATGAAGAAGAACTCGTCGGGGCGGTCGGCCGAGACGATGTACTCGACCGTCCCGGCGCCCACGTACCCGACGGCCTGCGCGGCGGCGACGGCGGCGGCGCCCATCCGCTCGCGGGCGGCGGCGTCCAGCAGCGGGGACGGCGCCTCCTCGACGATCTTCTGGTGCCGGCGCTGGAGGCTGCACTCGCGCTCGCCGAGGTGCACGGCGCCGCCGCGGGCGTCGGCGAAGACCTGGATCTCGATGTGCCGGGGGTTCTCCACGAACCGCTCGGCGAGCAGCGTGTCGTCGCCGAACGAGCCGCGCGCCTCGCGCCGGGCGGACGCGATCGCCTCCGGCAGGTCGGCGGCGTCCCGGACGAGCCGCATGCCCTTCCCGCCGCCGCCCGCCGACGGCTTGAGCAGCACCGGCAGCCCGACCTCCAGCGCGGCTGCCTCCAGTTCGGCGTCGGACAGGCCGGGCTCGTCGCGCCCGGGGACGACGGGGACCCCTGCGGCGGCGACGGTCCGCTTCGCGCGGATCTTGTCGCCCATCGCGTCGATCGCCTCGGCCGGCGGGCCGATGAACACGAGGCCCGCCTCGCCGCACGCCCGCGCGAACGCCGTGTTCTCGGCCAGGAACCCGTACCCGGGGTGCACTGCAGAGGCGCCGGAGTCGCGGGCGGCCGCGATGACGGCCTCGATGTCCAGGTACGACGGGATCAGCAGGGCCTCGTCGGCCTCCCGGACGTGGCGCGCCCGCGCGTCGGCCCCGGTGTGGACGGCCACGGACCGGATGCCGAGCCGCCGCAGCGTGCGGAACACGCGGACGGCGATCTCCCCGCGGTTGGCGACCAGGACGCTGTCGAACATCAACACCCTCACATCCGGAAGACGCCGTAGCCGACCGGCTCCAGCGGTGCGTTGGCCGCGACCGACAGCCCGAGCCCCAGCACGCGCCGGGTGTCGAGCGGGTCGATCACCCCGTCGTCCCACAGCCGCGCCGTCGAGTAGTACGGGTTGCCCTGCGCCTCGTACTGCTCGCGGATCGGCGCCTTGAACCCCTCCTCGTCCTCGGCGGGCCACTCCTCGCCGCGCGCCTCCATCTGGTCGCGGCGCACGGTGGCGAGGACGCTCGCCGCCTGCTCGCCGCCCATGACCGAGATGCGGGCGTTCGGCCACATCCACAGGAAGCGCGGCGAGTACGCCCGGCCGCACATCGCGTAGTTCCCGGCGCCGAACGAGCCGCCGATCACGACGGTGAACTTCGGGACGCGGGCGCAGGCGACGGCGGTCACCATCTTCGCGCCGTGCTTGGCGATGCCGCTCGCCTCGTACTCGCGGCCGACCATGAACCCGGTGATGTTCTGCAGGAACACCAGCGGCACGCTGCGCCGGTCGCACAGCTCGATGAAGTGCGCGCCCTTCTGGGCCGACTCGCCGAACAGGATGCCGTTGTTGGCCACGATCCCGACCGGGTGCCCGTGGATGCGGGCGAACCCGGTGACGAGCGTCGCGCCGTACTCCTTCTTGAACTCCTGGAAGCGGCTGCCGTCGACGATGCGGGCGATGACCTCGCGCACGTCGTAGGGGGTGCGCGAGTCGGGCGGGACGATCCCGTACAGCTCGGACGGGTCGGCGGCCGGCGCCTCCGGCGGCGCGACGTCCCACGGGCGCGGCTCGCGCGGCCCGAGCGTGCCGACGATGTCGCGGACGATCCGCAGCGCGTGCGCGTCGTCCTCGGCGAGGTGGTCGGTCACGCCGGACGTGCGGGAGTGCAGCTCGCCGCCGCCCAGCTCCTCCGCCGTCACGACCTCGCCGGTCGCGGCCTTCACCAGCGGCGGCCCGCCCAGGAAGATCGTTCCCTGGCCGCGGACGATGACGGCCTCGTCGCTCATCGCCGGGACGTAGGCGCCGCCCGCCGTGCACGAGCCCAGCACCGCCGCGATCTGCGGGATGCCGCGGCCCGACATCGTGGCCTGGTTGTAGAAGATGCGGCCGAAGTGCTCGCGGTCGGGGAACACCTCGTCCTGCCGGGGCAGGAAGGCCCCGCCGGAGTCGACCAGGTAGACGCAGGGGAGGCGGTTGTGCAGCGCCACCTCCTGCGCCCGCAGGTGCTTCTTCACCGTGACCGGGTAGTACGTGCCGCCCTTGACGGTGGCGTCGTTGGCGACCACGACGCACTCGCGGCCGGAGATCCGCCCGATCCCGGTGATGATCCCGGCGCCCGGCGCCTCGTCCCCGTACATGCCGTTCGCGGCCAGCGGCGACAGCTCCAGGAAGGGCGAGCCGGGGTCCAGGAGCGTGTCGACCCGGTCGCGGGGGAGCAGCTTGCCGCGCGCCACGTGCCGTTCGCGGGCGCGCTCGGGTCCGCCGCGGCCCGCCCGGTCGACGCGGTCGCGCAGCTCGGCGACGAGCGCCTCGTTGTGCGCGGCGCTCGCTTTGAACGCCTCGGCCGCGATGTCGGCGCGCGAGCCGATCTCGGGTCCGCTCATGACCCCCCTTCCCGGTTAACGTTCATTAACAATGCCGATGTTAACGGCCGTTAACAACTCTAGTCTAGACTGGGCGCATGACGTCCCATCCGGCCGAGGCGCCGCCGGGCGCGCCCAACCCGCGCCGGGCCGAGATCCTCGGCGCCGCCGCTGAGCTGTTCGCGCGCCGCGGCTACCACGGGGCGTCCATCGGCGACCTCGGCAGGGCCGTCGGGCTCACCGGCCCCGCCCTCTACCGCCACTTCAGCGGCAAGGAGGCCGTGCTCGCCGAGATGCTCCTCGACATCAGCGAGCGGCTGCTGGCCGAGGGGGCCCGCCGCGCCGCCGGCCCCGACGCCGGGCACGCGCTTGACGCTCTGCTTCGCTGGCACATCGCGTTCGCCCTCGACAACCCGGCCCTGATCACCGTGCACGAGCGGGAGCTGGACAACGTCCCCGAGCCGCAGCGCCACCGCATCCGCCGCCTTCAGCGAGCGTACGTCGAGGAATGGGTCGCCGTCCTGCGCCGCCTCGGCCCCGGGACGCCCGACGACCGCATCCGAGCAGCCGTCCACGCCTGCTTCGGCCTGCTCAACTCCACTCCGCGCAGCGCCGCGCAGGGCCTCGGCCGCGACGCGATGGGCGACCTCCTGCACGGCATGGCCCGGGCCGCGCTCGAACGCGCCCGGTAGCGCCCCCGGTCAGCAGGACGCGGTGCGCCCGTCGAGCGAGCGCTCCACGGCCTCGGCGAACGTCTTCGCATCCGTCCCCGGCCCGTCGAAGATCTTCTGGACGCAGCCGCGGAACGTGCCGGTGAAGGTGCTGTAGCGCGGCGTCACTGGACGGGGCTGCGCCCGGTCCAGGGCCTGGACCACGGCCTTCGCCAGTCCGGTCAGCTGCGCCTCGTCGAGTTCGACCTGCTCCGACTCGGCGGCGTCGGTCCCGGCGTCGCCGGACTTGAGGCCCTGCTTGGCGGCGGAACACCTCTCCACCCGCACGTCGGCCGCCGCGTGGCGTCCGGGGCTCAGGCCGAGCGCGCTGTAGCGGCCCGGCGCGAAGCCGCCGCACGAGAACAGCAGGCGCTGGCTGTCCGTCCCGCTGAGGAACTCCACCAGTTTCAGCGCGGCGTCCGGGTGGGGGGAGTACTTGGAGACGGCGAGGTTCTGGCCGCCGAGGACGGTCGTACCGGGCAGGGCGGTCACCGAGTACCGCAGGCGCGGCCCGTCGCGCATGCCCGGCTCGGTCGCGAGCGTGGAGAACGCGTACGGCCAGTTCCGCATCAGCGGCGCCCCCAGCATGAACGTCTCCATGCTCTTCTGCTCGTCGTACGACCGCGACGCCGTCAGCGGCCAGTGCGAGGACCGCGGCTCCTGCACGTGCGAGGCCAGCCGCTCCAGCGCCGGGTACACCTTCTCGCGCAGCTTTTTCTCGTCCGGGCGCTTCTCGCCGGTGAGCAGGCCGCCGCCTCCGTCGTTCCACACCGCTTCCAGGGCGTTGACCGTCAGCCCCTCGTAGTCGTCGAGCTGCGTCGCGATGCCGGAATCGAGCAGATCCGACCAGGTCGCCGGGGCCTGCGCGCCCTCCCGCTGGTAGAGGAGCCCGACGTCGACGTTGAACGGGACGGCGTACTGCTCGCCGTGCCACTGCCCGGTCTCCAGCGCGGCGGGGAAGAAGTCGCCGCGCTTCCCGATGCCGTCGAGCGGCCGCAGGTAGCCCGCGGCGGCGAACTCCGCCGTCCAGGTGTTGTCCATGACCAGCACGTCGTAACCGCAGCCGCCGGACTCCTCCATCGCCTTGATCTGGCTGTGCTGGGAGTCGGTGGACTCCGCGACCTCCACGAGGGTGGCGTGCGGGTTGCCCCTGGCGTTCCAGTCCTGGACCAGCTGCCGGCGCTGGCTGTTCAGGCTCACGTCGGTACCGCCCGCGACGACCAGCTCCGAGCGGTCGCAGGCCGGCGCCAGGGACCGGTAGCCGGAGGAGCCGGGCCACAGGGCCACCGCTCCCGCGCAGACCAGCACCGCCGCGGCCCCGCCCACGGCGCCGAGCCGGGACGCGCGGTCCCGGGGCAGGAACCGTCGCCGCCGTCCCGTCATGGTCGTCCTCATCGCAGCTCGGACAGGAGCTGGGCGGCCTGCTGCGGTTCGGGCGTCCGGGTCAGCGCCACGCATCCCGCACCTCCGGCGGGGCGGAACGCGCTCACGACCTCCTTGACGGGGGAGGCGTCGCAACCCGTCGGGCCCGTCAGCATCACGGTCACCCGCACGTCCCGATGCCGGTCACGGAACCTCGCGGCCGCCTTCCCGATCGATCCGGCGTCGGCGGATCCGCCGGACTGCCCGTCGGTGACGACGATCAGGTTCTTCGTCCCCTGGCCCAGCCCCGCCTGGCCGATCATGTCGCCCAGCGCGATGTCGCTCCCGGTGGTCGCGGCCGCCTGGAGATGGCTGGCGATCCGGTTCTTCTGCCGGGGGTCGGCGCCGGTGAGCCGCACGTTCTCCAGGGTGTACGGGCCGACCGGGGACTTCTTCTCCGACGCCACCTGCAACCCTGCGCTGTCATGGCTCTGGAGCTGGGCCACCAGGCTCTGCAGGAAGGAGACGCCGCGCGCCAGCCGGGTGTCGCGGCCCTCGGCGGGACGGCTCATCGACCCCGACACGTCCAGCATGAGGGCGACCGAGACCGGAGGGCGGGCGCCGGCGACGCGTTCGAGGTCCGCGGCCACGTCCCTGCCGCCGCCGTTCGCGGCGACCGGGGCCAGCTGGTTCGGGACGATGTTGGTGCCGGCCTTCCTCCGCAGGGCCACCAGATCGGGGCGGGCCGAGTCGCCCTCGTGCGCGGACGGGATGAGGCCCTGCTGGTCGCGGAAGCCCTGCCGGGTGAGCGGGTGGTCGACCAGCCAGCGGTGGAACCGGGCGACCGCCAGATCGCGCTCGCGCGTGTCCTGGCCCCGCCAGGTCACCTGGATGAACGGGTAGTCGAGCGTCGGCAGGTCACCGGCGTAGTAGGGGTACAGCATCCACTCGCCCCCGGCGGCGGGTGCGCCGGCGGCGCCGCACCGGTCCTCGAGGCGCCCGTTGTCGTAGTCGCTGACGACCTGCTCGGGGACGGCGAAGGCGATGCCGTCCGGGGGGCGGGAGCCCTGGCGTGCCTTGCACAGCAGCGTCACCGCGTCCGGGGCGACCAGGGCGGCGGGCGAGGCGAACTGCTCGTCCTGGCCTTCGCTGCCCGGCAGCGCCCGGTAGAGGACGGGCGTCACCGCCACTGCGGCGGCCGACGTCTCCGGGACGGGACGGGCGATGTTGCGCAACCTCACCCCCGCCTCGCCGAAGCGCTCCAGCAGGGCGGCCGTGGACCGCTCCGGCGGCTTGAAGGCCGAGTACCTCACCCCGTGGTCTCCGAACACGGCGAGGACCAGGGGCGACGAACCCAGGGAGCCCCAGGGGGTGAAGACGGGGTCGACCTTGTCGGGCGGGCCCGGGTTCGCGGCCCCGGTGCCCTTCACCTTGCGGATCTGGGCCGGGCTCTTCTCCACGTAGGCGAACTCCGCCCTGGACGACGGGACCCAGACGTCGGGCTGCGGGCCGTACAGGCGCTCGTCGGCCGGCGCCGGCGCCGCCTCGCCGCTCGGGGGCTCGCTGCGCCGCCACAGCCGCCCGAACGCCTCGGACAGCTGCACGAACTCCGGCTCCGGCGTGACGGTGACGCTGTACGCGCGGCAGCCCCGCTCCTCGCTGCCCGCCTCGAAGCCCCTCGCGGCGTCGCCCAGTGCGGGGAGCGCCTCCGGTGTGGTGACGACGCGCAACTCCAGGGGCCGCCCGCACGGCTGTGCGCCCTTGGCCAGCGCGACGACGCCCGTCTCCGCGAGCAGGACCGCCGCCATGACCGCCGCCCCGGCGAACGTCCACGCCACCGCTTCGGCGTTCCAGGGCAGGATCCCGAACACGCGCTTCAGGGCCGCCCCCGCCCGCCGGGAGCGGAACAGTGCCACCGACACCGCCACCGACCCCGCCGCGATGGCCAGGACGAGCAGGGCCAGCGTGAGGGTCTCCAGCCAGGAGACCGCGTTGATCAGTTTGACGATCAGCCCGGAGAGCACACCGAAGAGCAGGCCGGGGATCGCGGCCCGCACGAGCCGGTCGAGCAGCGCGTCAGAGTTCCCGTTGCCCGACTCACTCATTCCGGCTCCGTCGCAGCGGAAAGCGCGATGTTCCGTTCTTCGAACTGACGTCCAATGATAATTGCCCGGACGAGCAAGGTCATGGAAAACCGCTGTCCTGGACCGGACGATCTTCCCCGCCGGAGGCGGGCCGGCCGGGGGCGACCTTGACTCTCCCGGCGCCGCCCGGATCAGATGGTCGAACAGGATTCGGTTGCATGCCCCCTGGCAGAGGAGAGGCGTATGGGCGTCGAGGGTGTCGGCTTCTACGAGATCGCGCGCAACGACCCGGACCGCCCCGCGGTGCTGGCCCCCGGCGTGCCGATGTCCTACGGGGAGCTGCACGCCGAGGTGAACCGGCTCTCCAACGCCCTGGCGGCGATCGGGCTGGGACCGGGCGACACGCTGGCGACCGTCCTCGGCAACCGGCCCGAGTTCCTCACCGTCCTGCTGGCCGCGGTCCAGTCCGGCCTGTACCTGGTCCCGGTGAGCCGCCACCTGACCGCCCCCGAGATCGGCTACATCCTGGGCGACAGCGGCGCCAAGGCCGTCATCACCGAGAGCGAGCTGTCGGCGGCGGTGTCCGGCGCGGCCGACGAGGCGGGCCTCCCGGCCGAGGGGCGGGTGAGCGTCGACACCGCCGGCGGCTTCCGCTCGATGGCCGCGCTGTGCGCCTCCGGCAGCGCGGAACCGCCCGCCGGGCGGCGCATGGGCTCGATCATGCTCTACACGTCCGGGACGACCGGGAGGCCCAAGGGCGTCCGGCGGCCGCTGCTCGACATCTCGCCCGAGGTGCTGATCGACATCATGCGGCGGACGCTGGGGCGGCACCTCGGGCTCGTCCCCGGTGACGAGGTCCACCTCGCCGTCGCGCCGCTCTACCACTCCGCGCCCTGCGTCCACGCGATGATGGCGCTGAACCTCGGCCACGCCGTCGTCGTCGCCCCGCGGTTCCACCCCGAGCACACGCTGGAACTGATCCAGCGGCACGGCGTCACCAACGCGTTCATGGTGCCGACGATGTTCCACCGGATGCTGGCCCTGCCGGACGGCGTCCGCGCCCGGTACGACCTGTCGACGCTGCGGCAGGTGTACCACAGCGCCGCGCCCGTCCCCGTGGAGACCAAGCAGCGGATGATGGACTGGTGGGGGCCCGTCCTCTACGAGTACTACGGCTCCACCGAGAGCGGCGCGATCGTCGTCGCGAAGCCGCGGGAGTGGCTCGCCCGGCCCGGGACGGTCGGGCGCGCGGTCGACGGCGTGCAGCTCAAGATCCTCGACCCGGAGGGCGCCGAGCTGCCGCCGGGGGAGACCGGCCTCATCTACGCCTCGGGCCAGCCGGGGTTCGAGTACCACGGCGACCCGGCCAAGACCGCCGCCGCGATGCGGGGCGCCTACTACACCCCCGGCGACCTCGGCCGCCTCGACGAGGACGGCTGGCTCTACATGGGCGACCGCCGCACCGACCTCATCATCTCCGGCGGGGTGAACATCTACCCGGCCGAGATCGAGGCCGCCCTGCTCCAGCACCCCGCGGTCGGCGACGTCGCCGTCATCGGCGTCCCGGACGACGACTGGGGGCAGCGCGCCGTCGCGCTCGTCGAACCCGCCGAGGACGCCGTCCCGGGGGACGCCCTCGCCGCCGAACTCCTCGCGCACTGCGCGCCGCGGCTGGCGAAGATCAAGCATCCCCGGCACGTGGAGTTCCGCGAAACGCTGCCGCGGACGCCGTCCGGCAAGCTCAGCCGGCACCGCGTGCGGGAGGCCTACCTGCGGGAACGGGCGGGCTGACGCCGCCGGGACGGGCCGCGGCCAACTCCTCGCGCGAACGTCGAACGCCTCCGGGCGCCGGTGCGTACAACGGCACATGAAGGACCAGAAGGTCGCACCGCTCGACAACGCCCCGACCCCCGCCGCCCCGACGCAGACCGACCTTCCCGTCATCACCGACCCCGCCGCCTATGCCGAGGGGAACGACCCGGCGCCCCGCCCGGACCCGGCGCCCCGCCCCGAGCCGGAGGCGCGTCCCGAGCGGGCGGGCCCGCGGGCGTCCTCCGACGTGCTGCCGGACGCCCCGGCCGGGACCCCCGCCCCCGAAGACGACCGCGCCGGGATCGCACGCCTCGGTGACCCGGTCGCGGTCTGGCCGTGCGCCGGCTGCGGACGGCCCGTGCCGCAGCCGGTGCGCGGCGCCCGCACCGTCCGCTACTGCCAGGACGGCGACGGCTCGTGCGAGCGGGCCGCGCTCGAGAGCCGCGAGCGCGGGCTGGAGTCGCCCGGCCTCACCGGCCAGGTCGCCTGGACGTGGGAGATGGTCGACCGGCTGGAGGGCCTCGCCGACCGGCTCGCCGGGTCGCTGGTGTCGGAGCTGAGCGTCGCGGGCGTCGAGCGGCGGATCTCCGAGGCCCGCGCCGAGGCCGCCGGGCACGTCGCGATCGCCCAGCGCGAGCGCGACGCCTCGCAGCGGCAGGCCGAGGTGGCGTGGCGGGAGACCGCCACCGCCCGTGCCCGCGCCGAGGCCGCCGAGCAGGAGGCGGCGTCCGCCCGCGCCGAGGCCGAGCGGCTCGCCGCGGAACTGGAGGCCGCGCGGCGCGAACGCCAGGAGGCCAAGGACGACGCCGAGGGCGCCGGCGCCGCCCGGCTCGCCGCCGAGCGCGAGCGCGACCGCATGGCCGCCCGCGAGGGCGAGCTGCTCGCCTCCCTGGAGAGCGCCCGCTCGGAGCTCGTCACCCTGCACGGGCGGCTGTCGGAGGCCGACACCCTCGTGGAGGGGCAGCGCGTCGAGGCCGCCTCGGCCGTCCGCGCCGCCGAGGACCTGCGCTCCGCCGTCCGCGACGCCGAGGCCAAGCGGGGGCAGGCCGTCGCCGACCGCGACCAGATCCAGGCGCGGGCCCGCGAGCTGGAGCAGCACAACTGGCAGCTCGCCCGCGCCGTCGAGGAGCTGCGCGCCGCGGTGAAGGCGCTGACCGCCGAGCGGGAGGCCGCCCGGGCCGAGGCTGAACGCGCGCGCCGCCGCGTCGACGCGCTCACCGCGCTGTCGGAGGGGCGCGCGGACCCGGCCGCGACCGGGCCCCGCACGCCCGTCGACCGGGAGCCGCCCACCGGCCTGCACTCCCTGCCCCCGATGAACGGGTCCCTGCTGGACGGCGGCGACCCGCTGGCCACCGACCCGCTGCGGCACGGCGGATACGGGCAGGGCGGATACAGCGGGCAGGGCGGCTACGGCGAGCAGGGCGGTTACAACGACCAAGGCGGATACGGCGGACTCAACGGACATCGCCTTCCCCATGCCGGCTGATCGCCACGCCGGCCGCGCGACAGGTAGGAGGTGAGGCCCGAACCCACAACTGCACTGGCCCTGAGACCGGCCGCCGTACCGCACCGGGGTGGTACGGCGGCCGGTGCTAGCCGCGGGCGTCCAGCCGGGCGGCGTAGTCCAGGGCTCCGGCGCGGACGGCTGCGTGCACGGCTCGGGCGATCCGCGAACCCCAGGTGGAGCGGGGCCCCGCGAAGACCTCGGGCGTCCCGGAGGTCCCGGCCGCGACGCAGATCGCGTCGGACGCCGTGCCGGTGCACGGGAAGCCCGCCTCCAGCAGCGCCTGGGTCTTGGCCTCGGTGGCGGTGACGACCGCGTTGACCAGTGCCGCGTCGTTCATCGGGACGGGAACGGCGACCACGATGTTGATGGTCCCCGGCGTCCAGGCCGACGTCCCGTCCCCGTCCAGGGGGGCCAGTTCGGGATCGGGCGTCCCGGCGGGGGAGGCCGCCCATGTCGGCACGCGCAGCCCGACCGTCGCCGACACCCGCACGCCCTCGTCGTCCCGCCGCACCGTGCGCGCGACCGAGGCCGCCGTGAGCATCCCGACGCCGGGGCCCTCCAGCCCGCGCGCCGCCGCGAGCTCGGCGAGGTGGGCGACCGGGTCGGTCCGCGCGTACGCGCCGGGGACCTGCGCGTTCAGCACCCACCGGGCCGGGCCGATGCCGCCCCCCAGCATCGCCGAGGAGATCATCCGGTGGCCGGGGCCCGCCCGCCACACGGTGGAGGCGAGCCGCCTGCCGTCCTCCTCGCGCCACACCGTCTCCAGGTTCACGGGCGCTCCAGCGACAGGACCGGCCGGCCGCCCGGTCCGGGGGTGACGCGTACGCGGGCGTCGAAGTGCTCCTCGACGACCTCGCGGGTGAGGACGAGGGCGGGCGGGCCCGCCGCCGCCACCCGCCCCTCCGAGACCAGGACCAGCCCGTCGGCGTACTGGGCTGCGAGCGTCAGGTCGTGGATCGTGGTCACCACGGTCAGCCCGTCCGACAGCCGGAGCCGGTCGATCAGCTCCATGACCTGCTGCTGGTGGCCGATGTCGAGCGCCGTGGTCGGCTCGTCCAGCAGCAGCACCGAGGTCTGCTGGGCGAGGGCGCGGGCCAGCACCACGCGCTGCCGCTCGCCGCCGGACAGGTGGTCCAGGGGGCGGGCCGCGAAGGGGGTGAGGCCCAGCCGGTCGAGGACCTCCTCGGTGATGGCCCGGTCGCGGGCGCCCTCCCGTCCCAGATGCGGGATGTAGGGGGAGCGGCCCAGGAGGGTGTAGTCGAACACCGTCATACCGACGGGCAGGCTCGGGCTCTGCGGGGCGTAGGCGACGAGCCGGGCGCGCTGCCGCGGCTTCAGCGACTGGAGCTCCGCGTCCGCGAGGGTGATCTCGCCTTCGGACGGCACCAGGCCGAGGACCGCGCGCAGCAGTGTCGACTTCCCGGCGCCGTTCGGCCCGATGACCGCCGTCCACGAACCGGCCGGGACGTCCAGTGAGACGCCCTTCAGCACCTCGCGGCCGCCGAGGACGACGTCCAGGCCCTTCACCGAGACGGTCACGTGTCCACCTGCCTGCGGGACGCGCGCAGCACCGCGACGAAGAACGGCCCGCCGACGAACGCCGTCACCACGCCCAGCGGGACCTCCCCGGGCCTGATCACCGTCCGCGCCACGAGGTCGGCCACCTCGAGGAAGGCCGCGCCGCCGAGCAGCGACAGCGGCAGCACGATCCGGTACGACCCGCCCGCCAGCCGCCGCACCACGTGCGGCACGACGATGCCGACGAACGCGATCAGCCCGCTCACCGCCACCGCCGACGCCGTCGCCAGCGACGCCGCGACCAGCACCGTCAGGCGGACCCGCGCCGCCGACAGGCCGAGCGCCGACGCCTCCTCGTCCCCGACGCTCAGCACGTCCAGGAGGCGGCCGTGCGCGAGCAGCAGGACGCTGGAGACCAGCGCGTACGGGCCGACGAGGGCGAGCTGGTGCCAGTCGGCCGACCCGACCCCGCCGAGGATCCAGGAGTAGATCCGCTGCAGCTCCTCCGCCTTCATCTGCTGGATGAGCGTCTGCACCGCGGCGAGGAACGACGACACCGCGACACCGGCCAGGACCAGCGTCGCGGTCCCGTTCCCGCGCCCCGTGGCGACGCTGCCGAGCAGGTAGGCGAGGGCCACCCCGCCGATCGCGCCGACGAACGCCGCGAGCGGCACCCCGTACCCGGGGTCGCCGGGCACCAGCGCGATGACCAGCGTCGCCCCGACCCCCGCTCCCGCCGCCGCGCCGAGCAGGTACGGGTCGGCGAGCGGGTTGCGGAACACCCCCTGGTACCCGGCGCCCGCGACGGCGAGCATCCCGCCGACCAGCGCCGCCATCAGCGCCCTCGGCACCCGCAGCTGGAACAGCACGTTATCGTCGATGACGCCGAACCCGCTGTCGACGCTGACGAACGGGATCCGGTCGGCCAGCGCCTTCAGGACCCCGCCGGCGGGCAGCCCGGCCGACCCCACCAGCACCCCCGCCAGCAGGGCCGCGAGCAGCAGCCCGGCCGCCACCGCGAGCGGCAGCGGCCGGAGCCTGGCCTGGCCCTGCCGGAGGCGCGGCGGGCCCTGCCGGAGGCGCGGCGGGTCCTGCCGGAGGCGCGGCGGGACGCTGTCCGCGGGGCGCGGCCGACGCTCACTCACGGGCGGGCTTCCTCGGTGCCAGTGGTCACTGAACCTTCTGGACCGCGTCGCCGATCGCCTTGACGAACTCCGTCAGGCGCGGCCCCCAGCGGGAGGCGATGTCGTCGTCGAGCTCCACCACGCCGCCGTGCCCGACCGCGTCGAGGTCCGACCAGCCGGGGCGCTTGGCGAGTGCGGCGGCGCTCTGCCCGCAGCACTTGGTGTCGGCCAGGAAGATCAGGTCGGGGTCCTGCTTGAGCAGGTACTCGCGGGACAGCTGCGGGTAGCCGCCGGACGCCTTGTCCGCCTTGTCGGCGATGTTCTGCAGCCCGAACATCCCGTACACCTGGCCGACGAAGGTCCTGGACGTCACCGAGTGAAGCTGGTTGTCCAGTTCGTGGTAGTAGGTGAGGCCCTTGGCCTTGGCCGACGCGGCGACCGTCTTCTGGATCTCCGCGCGCATGCCGTCGGTGACCTTCTTCGCCTCGGCGGAGTGGCCGGTCGCCTGCCCGAGGTCGCCGATCTCGTCGTAGACCTCGTCCAGGTTCGTGGCCGCCGGCTCCAGCAGGACGGGGACCTTCACCTTCCCCAGCGCCTTGACGATGCCGTCCAGGTCGTCGGACAGCACGACGAGGTCCGGCTTGTAGGCGATGATCGCCTCGGCGTTGGGCTTGAAGCCCGACAGCTTCGTCCGCGGGGCGTTCGCCGGGTGGTTGGAGTAGTCGTCCACGGCGACCACCTGCGACCCGGCGCCGATGGCGAACAGCGTCTCGGTGTGGGTGGGGGAGAGGGAGACGATGCGCTTGGGCTTGGCCGGGACGGACACCGCCCCGTTGGCGGCCTGGACGGTGACGGACGTCCCGTCGGCCGTGCCTCCGGTCTTGCCGCCGCCGTCGCCGCCGCATGCGGCGGCGAAGGTGACGACGCCGATGGCGATCACCGCGCCCAGGGTGCGTACGGGTCTCACTAGAGCCTCCAGGCTGGAGGGAAGCCGCGGCCCGTCATGACGGATCGCCCTTCCACGAGGTCGACAATCGTCGGCGCGCGAGGAGGCGACCTGGCTCGGCCACTTCGAGAGGGGCACCACAGTTGCGGGACAGCGCCGGATTTTCCACCGGACTTCGCTCCTGGCGCGCAGCATCGCAACGGTATCAGCCACCGAATGCTGATCTGTCGGGTTGTGCGGAGTGAGTGCTCACTTCGCCATTGACGGAGTGAGTACTCACTCCGTACACTGGAGTCATGGAGCACAAGGCCAGGCGGCGCGCTCCCGGGATGACCCCCGAGCAGCGCCGCGAGATGATCATCCGGACCGCCCTGCCGCTCGTCGCCGAGCACGGCACGGCCGTCACCACCGCGCAGATCGCCCGCGCCGCCGGCATCGGCGAGGCGACGATCTTCCGCGTGTTCACCGACAAGGACGAGCTGCTGGACGCCTGCGTCGCCGAGGCGCTGCGGACCGACCACGTCCTCGCGGAGATCGGCGCGATCCCGCTCGACCAGCCGCTGCCCGACCGGCTCGCCGAGGCCGCCGCCGCGATCGACGCCTACCTCGCCCGCATGGGCCTGGTGATCGGCACCCTGCACGCCACCGGCCGGCGCGAGCGCCGCGATCCCGGCGGCGGCGAGCCGGGGCCCGACCGCGCGGCCTCGATGGCCCAGACCCGCGAGGCGCTCGCCGAGCTCTTCGAACCCGAACGCGACCGGCTGCGCCTGCCCGTCGAGCAGGTGGCGAGCCTGTTCATGGGGTTCGTGTTCAGCCGCGGCCGGGGCGGCGCGGGCCCCGGCGCGCCGCACCCGTCCGTCGAGGAGTACCTGGAGGTCTTCCTGCACGGCGCTCTCAAGGAAGAGGCCGCCGCGTGACGATCACCCTGAACCACGCGATCGTGACGGCCGCCGACAACGACGAGGCCGCCCGCTTCTTCGCCGCGGTCATGGGCCTTGAGTACACCGGCGCGCACCCGCAGGCGCGGCACTTCGTCCCGGTCCGCGTGAACGAGGGCCTCACCCTCGACTTCATGACCGTCGCCTACCCGCAGGGCCACCACCTGGCCTTCGACGTGGACGCCGTCACCTTCGACACGATCCGGGAGCGCCTCGACGCGCGCGAGATCCCCTACGGCGACGAACCCGCGCACGCCGACAACGGCCGCGTCGACGAGGAGCACCCGCTCGGGGGCCGGGGCCTCTACTTCTCCGACGCCAGCGGCAACCTCTACGAGCTCATCTCCCCGCGGCCGACTTGAGGAAGTCCCGGGTGCGCCGGTCGCCCGGCACGTACTCGGCGGCGACGAAATCGGTCACCCCGGCCTTCGACAGCTCCTCCAGCCTCGCCGCGACGGCGTCCTCGTCCCCGACGATCGCCAGGTCCTTCGGCCCCTCCACGCCTTCCCGGTCCATCATCGCCCGGTAGGACGGCAGGGCACCGTAGACGGCGAACGTCTCCCCGGCCTGCTCCCGCGCGGCGTCCACGTCGCCGGTGACGCACACGGGCAGGACGCAGACGACCCGCGGCGCGTCCCGTCCGGCCGCCTCGGCCGCGGCCGCGATGGTCGGCACGATGTGCTCGCGGACGGTGGCGGGCCCGGTCATCCAGAGCACCGTCCCGTCCGCGCGTTCGCCCGCGAGCTTCAGCATCTTCGGGCCGAGCGCGGCCAGCAGCAGCGGCACCCGCCCCTCGTTCGGCACGGTCAGCCCGATGTGGCCGCGGACCGTCTCGCCGGTGAAGGAGGAGTTCTCCCCGGCCAGCAGCGGCGCCAGCACCGACAGGTACTCGTCCATGTGCCTGAGCGGCCGGCCGAAGTCGTACCCGTACATGTCCTCGATGACGATCTTGTGGGACAGCCCGATGCCGAGCGTGAAGCGGCCCCGCAGCGCGAGGGCGACCGTCCTCGCCTGCTGCGCCAGGACGGCCGGATGGCGCGGGTAGGTCGGCACCACCGCCGTCCCCAGTTCGATCCCGGGCACCCCGCCGCCGGCCACGGCCAGCGCGGTCAGGGCGTCCACCCCGAAGATCTGCGACATCCACGCCGAGGAGAAGCCGTCGTCCGCCGCCCGGCGCGCGTCGTCGGCCAGCTTCCCCAGCGCCTCGGCGCCGCCCCGTTCGTTGAGCAGAACCCCGATCCGCACACGGACCTCCCAGAGAAGAATGGAGAGAGGAGAAAGAGGATAACCGGATCCTTACTTGACTTCCGCGCGGGCGGGTCTGCGGTTCCTGAGCATGTTGCCCACGGTCGACCAGCGGACGTCGAAGGGCTCGGTCATCTCGCCGGCGTGAGGTGCCCGTCGCGCCACGTGAAGGCGGCCGCGGGTGTACCCGGCCGACGCGCGGGATCTCCTGCGCGACCTGTAGCGCGGATAGGCGGCCCGCTTGGCGAAGAAGTTGGTGAACGCGGTCCGCGGATGCCGCAGCGCCCGCTGGAGCGGCACACACGACACCTGCGACAGGAACGCCAGGATCCACCTGGCTCGATCGACTTGTACCTGGAAGAGACGCGGGATCAGGTGCGGTCGGGTTCGGTTCGTCGGGGGCCGTACTGCTGGGCGAGGCTCCTGTCGTTGTCGGCCCATCGGCGGTGGCGCGCGGCCGACTGGAGATGAAGTTCCGCCTCCTCGGGATGTGCGGTCGCCATTCCCTCCAGGAGCGCCGCGGCGCGGTCGTGGGCGCGCGCCGAGGAGACCATCGCCTGCCGCGCGTACTCCTCGACCTCGCGCCTGTGCTCCGCGGCGGCGCCGGAGGGCTCGGAACCGTCCGGAAGCCGGATGACTCCGCGCTCACCGGCTCGCCGCGGGCGGCGTGCCCTCAACCGAAGCGTGCGATCTTCGCCGTCCATATCAGCCAATCCGACGCCTGAGTCCGTCGACCGACCAACCCACCGGACACGTTCGGATATCTACCCAGTGGCCTGCCGTTTCAGCCCACCCTGGTGGTGACACCCCCAAATCATCATTTCCCTATGGACAACTGCGGATGGGGGCCTGTTGCGACTGGGGTTCAGGAGCAGAAGCGGGCGGTGATGACATCGATTTCGGCTTGGGATATTTGTGTTTGGCGTGCCCGGGGGTCCGCTTTTGCAGTTCATTTCCCGTCAGACTGCAGAAGGTCAGCGCCGACCCAAGGAGAGGTGGTCCCATGACCGCTCGCCGTGGTCGATGCGCGATCATTGAGGCGTGGCGACTCCCGAACCGCTGACCCTCTACACCGCCGACGGCGTCCGCATCGACGCCGGTCACACGCGGGGCGAGGGCGGCGTGTGCTTCGTCCTGGCGCACGGGTTCACCTGCTCGTGGCGCCAACCCGCGCTTCGCCGGATCGCCGCGGCCCTCGGCCGGCACGGCGGCGTGATCGGGATCGACTTCCGCGGCCACGGGCGGTCCGGCGGCCATTCCACGGTCGGTGACCGCGAGGTCCTGGACGTCGACGCGGCGGTCGCGGCGGCGCGCCGCCGGGGGTACGAGCGGATCGTCCTCACGGGGTTCTCGATGGGCGGCGCCGTCGTCGTCCGGCACGCGGCGTTGCACGGTGGAGCCGACGCGGTGATCTCCGTCAGCGCGCCGGCACGCTGGTACTACCGCGGGACGGTGCCGATGCGGCGCGTGCACTGGGTGATCGAACGGCGCGCGGGCCGGATGGCGGTCCGGCTGGCGCGCGGGACCCGTATCGCCCCCAAGGGCTGGGATCCGGTCCCGGAGGCGCCTCACGAGGTCGCCGGACGGATCGCGCCGGTGCCGTTCCTGGTCGTCCACGGGGCAGCGGATCCGTTCTTCCCCGTGGAGCACGGCCGTCAACTGTACGGGGCGGCGTCCGAACCGAAGGAACTGTGGATCGAACCGGGGTTCGGCCACGCCGAGGCGGCGGCCACCCCCGACCTGATCGACCGTCTGGGCACGTGGGCGACGAACGCGGTCTCCGCAACGCCGGCCTCGACACTCCCCGAGGAGCCCCCGCCAGGCGGCCCGCTCCGCGAGGGGCCCACCCCAGGTAGCCCGCTCCGCGACTAGGGCTGCGGGCTGGGGAAACCAAAGTTATCCACATTCTTGAGGCTGCCTTCAGGGAAATGCCCGCCCGGGCATCATCGCTCCCATGAACGGATTCACCCTCACGTGGAAGCGCGCGACCTCCGACTCGGTCATTCCCGTCGGGCCGGGCGCTTTTCCCATTCCCGTCAAGGGCGCCGGCCTGGCCGCACGCGCCGCGGCACTGAGCAGCCTCCTGCCGCAGGAAGTTGTGATCGGGCGGCGCACGGCGGCATGGTTATGGGGCCTGGACGTATTACCTCCGGGGGTGAGGGAGATCGACTGGGACGTCGAGTTCCTCACTCCCCACTCCTCCGAGCTCTCATCGGCCCCGTCTCCGATCACCGCCGACAACGTCGAACTGCCCCCCGACCACATTGTGGAGGAAGGCGATGTACGTCTCACATGCCCGGCTCGCACGGCACTCGACTGCGCCCGCTGGCTTCCTCGCCACGAGGCGGTCGCGGCCCTCGACCAGTTCCTCCGGCGGGACGTGGACGTCGGGGACCTCGCCGCGATGGCCCGCACGCTGCGCGGCTACCGCGGCAACAAGCGCCTGCGCCAGATCCTGCGGCTCGGTGACCGCGGCGCGGCCTCCCCCGGAGAGAGCTGGATCCGTGTCGCCATCGTGGACGCGGGCTTCCCGCCCCCTGAGACCCAGATCCCCGTACGGGGCCCACAAGGCCACCGGCTCTACATTGACCTCGGTTACAGCGAATTCCGTGTCGGCGTCGAATACGACGGTGAACGCCACCACACCGGCCGAGAGGCCATGGCCCACGACACACGCCGCCGAGACTGGCTCGCCAAGGAGATGGGTTGGGAGATCATCCCCGTCACCAAGAATTTCTTGACGCGCCCGGCCCCCTACCTGGGCGCTCTCCTGACAGCGCTACAGCGCCGCGGCTGGGAGCCCGACAACGCAACGATGGAACGCATAGCCACCCGCCTGACCCACCTGAACCGCCGCCCACGCTGAACACCCCGCTGTGCCGCTCGCCCACACGAAGACCGCCGACCGCCGCCGCCACGCCCACCCCCCGCCCGCTCCACACGCTCGAGCGGAGCCCACCGCACAACGGCCAGGGCCCCGCACGGGCCGAGTACGCCGCACACACGGCCAAGCACGCCGTGCACGCGGGCCGGATACACCGTGCGCGCAGGGCGAGCACGCCGTGGCCCGGGTCGAGTGCGCCGCACAATTGGGGCGAGTACGCCGTGCGGCGTACGGCGAACCCCCCGTGCGGGGCGAGCATGTCGCACGCAAGGGGCGACCACGCGGTCCGGGTGAGCCCGCCGTACAGGCCAGGCGTGCCATATGCACGTGCCGAGCCCGCCGTGCACGTGGCCGACCCCGCCGCACGCATGGACGGAGCCCGCCGTCCACGTGGCGAGCCTGCCGCACGGAGCGAGCGTGCCGCGCGCGTGGGGCGAGCACGCCGAAGGCGGTTGAGGATGGCGCATGCGTGGGCGTGGACGCTGTGGGCAATGGGTCGTGCGCTCCGCATGGGGGGAGCGAGGAAAGGACGCCGTACGGGGCCAGGACGCCGTGCGGGGTGAGTATGTCGCACGCACGTGACGGGGTGCGGTACAGGTGAGCCCGCCGTAGAGGCCGAGCGTGTCGCGCGCACGGGCCGAGCCCGCCGTGCACGTGGCGAGCGTGCCGCAACGGGGAGAGTGTCCCCCGCGCATGGACGAACGTTGCGAGGACGTCGTCCGGGGCGAGCGTGGCGCAGGCGGTTGAGGATGGCGCATGCGTGGGCGTGGAAGCGGTGTGCAAGGGCCGTGCGCGCCGCATGGGGTGAGCGAGGTGGGGACGCCGTGCGGGGGGCTAGCGGGGCGCGCATGGGTCGTGCTCGGCCCGCGCATGGGGCGCAGGCGCTGTGCGGGTGGGGAGAGCTGGGATGCGCGGAACCGGGTGGGGCGGTGCGGGCGAGGGCGGTGGCGTGCTAGCGGGAGGAGGATTGTTCGGTGTCGAGAAGATCGAGCAGGCGCTTTGGCGCGATGAGCCGGTAGCTGTCTTCGATCAACTCGGTCAGCTCGTCCCAGTCGTGGTCGACGTCGAGACGCGCGCCGACCCAGCCCTTGGAGCCCACGTACTTCGGGATGAAGAAACGCTCCGGAGCCTCCGACACGAGGGCTTCCTGCACGCCGGGTCCGGCCTTGAACGTCAGGGACAGGCCGTCCTCGGAGGTCATCACGAACAGCTTGTCGCGAATACGGAAGGAGGGCGCCGTGTGCCCGCCGAAGGGCTTCTCCACCACCTCCGGCAACGACAAACAGATCTCCCGTACCCGGACCAACGGGTCGAAGTCACTCATTCCTGCCATCCCATCCTGGAGTCGGCACGTGCACAGAGGAGCTAGTCAATGAGAGAGGCGTGAGGCCGCAACGCACAGGACTCGTTGCACTCAGGGGCGGCGAGGACGACCCACGACAACTCGGCGGACTGGCCGATGTCGACTCGGCGGGCGCCCAGAGCGTGGATGCGCCGCCCTTCGGCGGTCTGGTTCCTTCGGGCCGAGGTCGATGCGCAGCCGGTTCTTCGAGGTCTTCGCTTTCGAGGTCTTCTCGCCGTCGTCGCGGATGAGGCGCAACCCGGGAGAGGTGTGCGGGTCCGCCCCCTCCGATGACCCTCGTCGTCCGAGTGGTGGAGGACAGGCTGCTCGCGGACGGCCGCCCAGAGTTCGGCGGAGGTAGGCGGTTCACGAGCATCGACGACCAGGTGGGAGAAGCGCGCTGCCATGGCCAAGAGGCTAGCCGTCCCCACTGACGCGCCCCGATGCGGGAACAGAGCTGCTGGCTAATCCCGAAGCAAGCGACGGCGTGCAATGCGCGGGTCGGGACGCGGATCGAACATGATCCTGGCGACTGGCGACTGGCGACTGGCGGCTGGCGGCTGGGGCTGGGGTGGGCGCGGCCCTGGGAAGCGGGGGCCGCGTCCAGCCTGGGGTGGGGGTAGGTGTCGGACGTTTGGATTCTTGCGGGTGTGCGTTGCTGGGGTGGGGGTTGTTTCCACTGTGCGGAAGGGGGGTGATCGGCGGGTGGCGAAGTTGTGAGGGTGCACGCGAGGGGGCTCGCGACTGCCGTTGGCGCGGTGCTGTCGTCTCAGTGGCTTGGGGCGTTGCCGTGGTCGTCTTGGGTCAGGCGGCGGGGTGTAGTGCGCGGCGGAGGGCGTCCATGCTGTCGGCGAGCATCCGTTTTGTCACGGCGGCGTCCCTGACCATCGTGGAGCCGTGGAAGGTGCCGGGGTAGTGGTGCACCTCCGTCGGGACGCCCGCCTGGATGAGTCTCTGCGCGTAGGCCAGCCCCTCGTCGCGCAGGGGGTCGAACTCGCAGGCCGTCACGTAGGCGGGCGGTAGCCCGGACAGGTCCTCGGCTCGGGCGGGCGCCGCGTACGGGGAGACGCCATCGGTGCCGCGGACGCCCTTGCCCAGGTAGTAGTCCCAGCTCAGTTCGGCGTTGGGGCGGTGCCAGATCGGGGTGTCGGTGAAGGCTCGCATGGACGGGGTGTCGAGGCGGTCGTCCACCTCCGGGACGCCGAGGAACTGGAAGCGCAGTGGGGGACCGCCCCGGTCGCGGGCGAGCAGAGCGACGGCGGCGGACAGTCCGCCGCCCGCGCTCTCACCGCCCACCGCCAGGCGGTCCGGGTCGATGCCGAGGTCCGCGGCGTTCGCCGCCGTCCAGGTAAGGGCGGTGTAGCAGTCCTCAAGGCCGGCGGGGAAGGGGTGCTCGGGAGCGAGGCGGTACTCGACGGACACCACGAGGGCGCCGACTTCTGCCGCGATGGCGGTCGCGTCGTCCTCCGACAGGTCGATGCCTCCGAGGGCGAATCCGCCGGGGTGGATGTAGACGAGGCCAGGGAGGAGGCCGCCCCGGTTCGCCGGGGCGTAGACGCGGAGGGGGATGTCGGGGGCGCCCTGCGGTCCGGGAATGGTGATGTCGCGGGTCTCGACCGGCACGGGAGGCACGTACTTCGGCATCCCGGCGAACATGTTCGCCTCGTCCCGGCGGGTCTGCTCGATGTCGGCGATCGTCAGCTTCGGGACCATCTCGACCCAGGGGAGGAGTTCCGGATCGTAGGCGTACGGCACCTCGGGGCTCCTTTCGACGGTGTGCCCCTTAGTGTCGGCCGCGTCTCGCTGTTTGCCCAGCCACCCTTCACGAGGGGGCGTCAGGGCCCGGTTTCCGAGGGGGCGTCAGGAGGGTTCGCCTCCCGGAGGGGGCCGTGGGGCCCGGTTTCCGAGGGGGCGTCAGGCGCTCGGATTCAGGGGAGCGTCAGGGAGGTTCGCCTTCCGGAGGGGGCGCGAGGGGGCGGTTCTGGAGGGAGGGGAGGGCGTGCTGTCCGGGCGGAGGGGCGGGGAGGGGGTGGGAGCGTTTGGAGGGCCTACGGAGGGGCGCGACGAGGGCTCGCATCGTGGAGGAGCGTTGGCGGGGTGGGTGGGGGTCTCACTGATCTGTTATTGCCAGACTGATCATCCGTAGGCAGCCTCTGAGGTATGGGAGACGCCGACTCCACTGCTGTCCGGGCTCCCGCCGACCCTCGCGGGAGGCGGCGATGAGCTTCTCCGAGTATCTGTCCGAACGCTGGCCCACGATCGCCCGGATGACGGGCGAGCACGCCGAGGTCGTCCTGATCGCCGTCGCGATCGCGGCGGTGGTCGGGGTCGGGCTCGGCATCGCGGTCGAGGGGCGGCCGAGGGCGCGGGGGCTGGCCCTCGGCGTCACCGGCACGATGCTGACCATCCCGTCGCTCGCGCTGTTCGGGCTGCTCATCCCGGTGTTCGGGCTGGGCCTGGCGCCCACCGTCACCGCGCTGGCGCTGTACGCGGTGTTCCCGATCCTGCGCAACACGATCACCGGTCTGGACGGCGTGCCGAGCGCCGTCGAGGAGGCGGCGCGGGGGATGGGGATGAGCCCGCTGAGCCGGATGCTGAGGGTCAGGCTGCCGCTGGCCTGGCCGGTCGTGCTCACCGGCGTCCGCGTCGCCACGATCATGACGGTGGCGATCGCGGCGATCGCCGCGGCGGTGGCGGGGCCGGGGCTGGGCGAGCTGATCTTCGGGGGGCTGGCCCGCATCGGCGGCGCCAACGCGCTGAACGACACCCTCGCCGGCACGCTCGGCGTCGCGGTCCTGGCGCTCGCCCTGGACGCGCTGTTCGTCCTGCTGTCCCGGCTCACCACCCCCAGGGGGCTGCGATGACCGAACCCGCCGCGACCGAGACCGAGCGGGCCGCCCCGGCCGGACGGGAGATGATCCGGCTGGAGGGCGTCACCAAGCGGTATCCGGGGCAGGACGCCCCGGCCGTCGACGACCTCACGCTCGGCGTCCGGGACGGGGAGATCGTCGTGCTGCTGGGCCCGTCCGGCTGCGGCAAGACGACCACGCTGCGCCTGATCAACCGGCTGATCGAGCCGACCGCGGGCCGGATCCTGCTCGACGGCCAGGACGTCACCCGCGCCGACCCCGACCGGCTGCGCCGCCGCATCGGCTACGTGATCCAGCAGGTCGGGCTGTTCCCGCACATGACGATCGCCGCGAACGTCGGGCTGATCCCGCGCACGCTCGGCTGGGACGGGGGCCGCGTCCGCGCCCGCGTCGACGAGCTGCTCGACATGGTCGGCCTCGACCCGGGCACGTACCGCGGCCGGTACCCGAAGGAGCTGTCCGGCGGGCAGCAGCAGCGCGTCGGCGTCGCCCGCGCCCTCGCCGCCGACCCGCCCGCGATGCTGATGGACGAGCCGTTCGGCGCCCTCGACCCGATCACGCGGGAGCGCCTGCAGGACGCGTTCCTGGGACTCCAGGAGCGGATCCGCAAGACGATCGTGCTGGTCACCCACGATCTCGGCGAAGCGCTCAAGCTCGGCGACCGGATCGCGATCCTCGGGCAGGGGGCGCGGCTCGTCCAGTACGACACGCCCGCCGCGATCCTCGCCGAGCCGGCCGACGGGTTCGTCAGGGAGTTCGTCGGGGCGGGCGCCGCGATGCGGCGGCTGCGGCTGGTCGAGGTCGGCTCGATCGGCCTGCGGCCCGCGGCGGAGGGGGCCCCGGACGCGACCGTCCGCGCGGACCAGTCCCTGTACGAGGCGCTCGACGCGATGCTGCGCGCCGGGACGGAGACCGCGACCGTCCTGGACGGGGACGGGCGCCCCGCCGGCGCCGTCTCGTGGCCGGAGATCGTCCGGCAGGCCCCGGAGCCGCGGCGATGACCGTCACGGCGGTGCCGGAGCGGACGAGGACCGGCGGCGAGGCCGCCGGGCGCTCCCTCACCGGGCTCCTCGCCACACCCGTCGTCCTCGCCGCCGTGTCGGCGGCCCTCTACCTGTACGTGCGCGGCCTGGACCTCGACGCGATCGAGCGCCGATCCCTCGACCGCTCCGAGATCACCCACCAGTTCCTCCGGCACATCTCGCTGGTCGCGGTGTCGACGGCGCTCGTGCTGGCGATCGCGATCCCGCTCGGCGTGCTGCTGACCCGGCCGCGGCTGGACCGGCTGTCGGCGCCGTTCCTCGCGCTCGCCAACGTGGGCCAGGCCGTCCCGTCCATCGGGGTCCTCGTCCTGCTCGCCGTCACCGTCGGCATCGGCTTCCAGAAGGCGGTGATCGCGCTCATCCTGGTGTCGGCCCTGCCGGTGCTGCGCAACACGATGGTCGGCCTGCGCGGGGTCGACCGGTCGCTCATCGAGGCGGGTCGCGGCATCGGCCTGTCCAGGGCGGCGGTCCTGTTCCGCGTCGAGCTGCCGCTCGCCGTTCCGGTGATCCTCGCCAGCGTCCGGGTCGCGGTGATCCTCAACGTGGGCAGCGCCACGCTGGCCGCGTTCACCAACGCGGGCGGGCTCGGCGACCTCATCAACACCGGCATCTCCCTCAACCGGACCCCGATCCTGCTCACCGGAAGCGTCCTGACCGCCGTGCTCGCGATGGCCGCCGACTGGCTGATCGGCATCGTCGAGTTCGTCCTGCGCCCCCGCGGCCTCTGAACCCCTGAGGAGAGTCACCATGCGCATGCTCCCCGCCGCCGCGTCCCTCGCCGCCGCCGCCCTGACCGCCGGATGCTTCAGCTCCGCCGGCACCGACGCCAAGGCCGGGAGCCTGGCCGAGGGCGCGTCGCTGAAGGGCGTCACCCTGACCGTCGGGTCCAAGGAGTTCACCGAGCAGCTCGTCCTCTGCCAGATCACCGCGCTCGCGCTGCGTTCGGCGGGCGCGACCGTCAAGGAGAAGTGCGGGCTCCAGGGCAGCAACACGACCCGCGCCGCCCTGACGTCCGGCAGCGTCGACACGTACTGGGAGTACACGGGGACGGCCTGGATCAACTACCTCAAGCAGACCGAGCCGATCGGCGACCCGGCCGGGCAGTACGCGGCCGTCGCGGAGCAGGATCTCGCGAAGAACAAGGTGAGATGGCTGGCGGCGGCTCCGGCCAACAACACCTACGCCATCGCGGTGAAGACGACGACCATGCGGCGGCTCGGGATCGCGGACCTGTCGGGCTACGCGCGGCTGGCGAAGAGCGATCCGTCGAAGGCGTCCACGTGCGTGGCGAGCGAGTTCGCGGGACGCAGTGACGGGTGGCCCGGCCTCCAGAAGGCCTACGGCTTCGGCCTGCCGAAGTCGGCGGTCGCGACCCTGGCCGAGGGCGCCATCTACGACGCCGTCGGCAAGGGCAAGCCGTGCGCCTTCGGGGAGGTGGCCACGACCGACGGGCGCATCAAGGCGCTGGGCCTGACCCCCGTCCCGGACGACAAGAGGTTCTTCCCCGTCTACAACCCCGCCCTCACCGTCCGGGAGTCCGTCTACAAGGAGGCTCCCGGCATCGGGAAGATCGTGAACCCGATCGCCGCGGTGCTCACCGACTCGGTGCTCCAGGAGCTCAACGGCGAGGTGGACATCAAGGGGAAGCAGCCCGAGGAGGTGGCCGAGACCTGGCTGAAGTCCAAGGGCTTCATCGGCGGGTAGCAACCTGACGGCCGTGTCCTCTGCCTTCGCGGAAGCGTGCCATTGTGACGGGACCGCGACCGCCCTCGTGCAGGTCAGTGGATGCCGCCACTTTCGGCATGAGTCGATGGCACGATGGCGTCGTGCAGCTACGTTACAACTACCGTGTGTACCCGACGCCCGGCCAGCAGCTCCAGTTGGCGAAGGCGTTCGGGTGCGCCCGTGTGGTGTTCAACGACGGATTGCGCGTACGCCAGGGCGCCCGCGAGGCGGGGCTGCCGTACATCTCCGACGGAGAGCTGTCCAAGCAGGTGGTCACCAATGCCAAGAAGACCGGCGAGCGAGCATGGCTGGGCGAGGTATCGGCCGTCGTCCTGCAACAGGCACTGGCGGACCTGAACACCGCCTACCGCAACTTCCTGGCCTCTCTAGGCGGTCAGCGGAGGGGGCCCAAGGTGGCCGCGCCCCGGTTCCGGTCGCGCAAGGACAGGCGGCAGGCGGTCCGCTTCACCCGCAATGCCCGGTTCTCGATCACAGTGGCCGGGAGGCTACGCCTGCCGAAGATCGGTGACGTGCGGGTGCGCTGGTCACGGGAGCTGCCCGCCGAGCCGTCCTCGGTCACGATGATCAAGGATGCGTCCGGGCGCTACTTCGCCTCCTTCGTGGTCCAGGTCGCCGCCGAGCCGTTGCCGACGACGCCGGGCGATCTGGGGATCGACCTGGGGTTGACACATTTCGCGGTCCTGTCGGACGGCCGAAAGATCACAAATCCTCGATTCCTGCGCCGGGCAGAGGGACGACTGCGCAAGGCGCAGCAGACCCTCAGCCGCAAGGAAAAGGGCTCGGCGAACAGAAAGAAGGCCCTCGTCAAGGTCGCGCGGGCGCACGCCCGGGTGGCCGACGCGCGCCGGGACTTCGCCCACAAGCTTTCCACGAGCATCATCCGCGACAACCAAGCGGTGTACGTGGAGAACCTGTCGGTGAAAGGTCTGACGCGCACGAATCTGGCCAAGAGCATCCATGATGCGGGCTGGTCGGCCTTCACCCGGATGCTGGAGTACAAGGCCGCCCGATACGGTCGGACCTTGGTCAAGATCGACCGCTGGTTCCCCTCGTCGAAGCTGTGCTCGGCGTGCGGCGCCGTCGCCGATTCGATGCCGCTTGGCGTCCGGTCGTGGACCTGCGCCTGTGGCGCGGAGCACGACCGGGACGTCAACGCGGCGATCAACATCCTGGCCGCCGGACGGGCGGACAGGTCAAACGCCTGTGGAGACCTGGTAAGACGACCGCTCGCGGTCGCGCGGGTCAGCGAAACAGGAAGCCACAGAGGTGCCGCGTCAACGCGCGGCACGGACTGACCCCCGGCCGTCAGGCCGGGAAGCGCGTCAAACCACCAGGTTCAGCAGGAGGACGAGCACCAGTCCGGACACCGAGATCACGGTCTCCATGATCGACCACGTCCGGATGTTCTGCCCGACCGTCAGCCCGAAATACTCCTTGACCAGCCAGAATCCCGCGTCGTTGACGTGCGAGAAGAACAGCGACCCGGCCCCGATCGCGAGGACGAGCAGCGAGGTCTCCCCGCTGTCGAGCGTGCTGACCACCGGCGCGAGGATCCCCGCCGCGGTGACGGTGGCGACGGTCGCCGAGCCCGTGGCGAGCCGGATGAGCACCGCGACCAGCCACGCCAGGAACAGCACCGACAGGTCGCTGTCCTTGACCCAGTCGGCCACCAGGTCGCCGATCCCGGTGTCGACGAGCGTCTGCTTGAAGCCGCCTCCCGCGGCCACGATCAGCAGCGGCCCGGCGATGGGCGGCAGCGACCCGGCGAGCGAGGAGGCGATCGCGTCCCGGTCCATGCCCGAGCCGAGCCCGAAGGTGAACATGGCGACGACGACCGCGATGATCAGTGCCACGAGCGGGGTGCCGAGGTTGTCCAGGACGGTGCGCGCGTGGCCGCCCTCGTCCAGCGTGATGTCGGCGATGGCCTTGCCCAGCATCAGCACGACCGGGAGGAGCACGGTGAGCAGGGTGACGGGGAAGGAAGGACGGCGCCGCGGCTTGACCTTCATGCCGCCCTCGGCGGGGGCGGCATGCTCGTCCTCGGCCTCGCGCTCGTCCGCGCCGGTGACGTAGAGGTCCGGCGCGGGGACGTCCACCCAGCGGGCCGCGTACCGGGCGAAGACGGGGCCCGACAGCGCGATGGTCGGGAGCGCGACGAGGATGCCGAGGCCGAGCGTGAGGCCGAGGTCGGCCTTGAGGGCGTCGATCGCGACGAGCGGGCCCGGATGCGGCGGGACGAGCCCGTGCATCGCCGACAGGCCCGCCAGCGCGGGGATCCCGACCGCGATGATCGACATCTGGGCGCGGCGCGCGACCAGCACGATGACCGGCACCAGCAGGACCAGCCCGATCTCGAAGAACATCGGCAGCCCGATCAGCGCTCCGACCAGGGCCATCGCCCACGGCAGGAAGCGGCGCCCGGTGCGTCCGATGATCGTGTCGACGATCTGGTCCGCGCCACCGGAGTCCGCCAGCAGCTTGCCGAACATGGCACCGAACGCGATCAGGGCGCCGACCCCGGCGGCGGTGTCGCCGAACCCCTTGACGAACGCGTCGATGGTGTCGGCGACCGGCAGCCCCGCGACGGCCCCGACCAGCAGCGAGCCGAGCGTCAGGCTCAGGAACGGGTGCACCTTGAAGTAGGTGATCAGTACGACGATCAGCGCGATGCCGGCGAGCGCGGCCGGCACGAGCCTCCCGCTGGAGGCCGCCGGCGCCGCGGCCAGCACGATCGGGTGCATGCGTCATCCTCCTGGGAGCCGGAGCGAACGATGATGGTCGCCCGAGTGTCGCGGGTATAACCTGCCTTTAACAAGGGATACGTTCGTAAAATCGTATCTTTGTCGGCATATGTGCCAGTTCATGTGATGATTGGCCGCATGGCGGAGACCCCTCCGGCGGGGCTGCACGGCAGCGTCCTCGACCGGCTCGGCATGCTGATCACCTCCGGCGACCTGCCCGCGGGCGAGGTGCTGCGGATCGAGCAGCTGGAGGCGCGGTTCGCGGTGTCCCGGTCGGTGGTCCGGGAGGCGATCCGGGTCCTGGAGTCGATGGGCATGGTCACGAGCCGCCGCCGGGTCGGCGTCACGGTGGCCCCGCGCTCGGTCTGGAACGTCTTCGACCCGCAGATCATCGGCTGGCGGCTGGAGGGCGACGGGCGGGAGGAGCAGCTGCGCTCGCTGGGCGAGCTGCGCCGCGGGCTGGAGCCGGTGGCCGCCGCCCTGGCCGCCGGCCGCGCGACGCCGGCGCAGTGCGGCGCGCTGACCGGCGCGGTCATGGAGATGGCGGTGCACGGCAGGTCCGGCGACCTGGAGGCCTACCTCGCCGCGGACATCCGCTTCCACCGGACGCTCCTGGAGGCGTCCGGCAACGAGATGATGGGCGCGCTGAGCGGCGTGGTCGCCGCCGTCCTGACCGGCCGCACCCACCACGACCTGATGCCCGCGCACCCCGAGCCGGCCGCGATCCGCTGGCACGCCGAGGTGGCGCAGGCCGTGCAGGCCGGCGACGCCGAGGCCGCCGAACGCGCCATGCGCGACATCGTCGAGGAGGCGACCCGGGCGATGCTGGAACCCGGCTGACCGGTCAGAACAGCGTCGGCGGCTCGGCCGGGACGGGCTCGGGCAGCGGCTCGACCCCGGGCACGCGCGCCCTCACCTCGTCGTGGAAGCGGCGGGCGAGCTCGAGCGCGTCGGCGTTGTCGGGCGTGTGGACGAACACGGTCGGGGAGCGCCCCTCGGCCAGCCACTCGGCGACCCGGCCGACCCAGAACCGCCAGCCCTCGACGGTGCGCGCGGCGTCGTCCCGCCCGAGGTAGCGGACGATCGGGGCGCCGGTGAGCGCCGCCGCCCGGCGCGGCACCCGCGGCTTCTTGGTCCAGGCGTCCCGCTCGGCGTCGCTGGTCGGACGGCTCCGGAAGAACTCGGTCGTGTCGAACGGGACCCACTCGGCGCCGGCCAGGGACAGCACCCGTTCGAGGTCGCGCGCGCGTCCGGCGTCCTCGAAGAACGCCCGGTGGCGCACCTCGACGGCGTACCTGTGCTCGGCGGGCAGGCCGCGCAGGAACGCCGCCAGCGTGCCGAGGTCGCCGGGCCCGAAGGATGCGGGGAGCTGCACCCACAGCGCGTGCGCCCGCGACCGGAGCGGCTCGATCGCGTGCAGGAACGCCCGCAGCTCCTCCCCGCCCCCGGCGAGCCGCCGCTCGTGCGTGATCGGCTTCGGCAGCTTGAGCACGAACCGGAAGTCCGGCCCGGTCTGCTCCGCCCACGACTCCACGGTGGCCCGTCCGGGCGTCGCGTAGAAGGTGGTGTTGCCCTCCACCGCGTTGCACCAGCTCGCGTAGGCCCGCAACCGCTCGCCGGGAGGCAGCGACGGCGGGACGAACCGCCCCTGCCACCGCGCGTGGGCCCACATCGCGCACCCCACATGAAGCCGCATCCCCCGACGCTACCGGGGATCGAGAATCTCCGGGCCCGGCGAGGGCGGGTGCGAACGCGGAGCCGCCGAGCGGAAGGTTCGCACGTTGTTCGCCTTCCCGGTCGGCGAGCGCGGCTGGGACGTTGTTCTGGACGGCCAGCTTTTGCGCCGTGAAGGTCGCCATCGTGACCGAGTCGTTCCTGCCCCGGTTCAACGGGGTCACCGGCTCGGTCTGCCGCATCCTCGAACAGCTCGCCGCGGGCGGGCACCAGGCCCTGGTCGTCGCCCCCGGCCCCGGACCGGACACCTACGCCGGCGCCCGGGTGGAACTCGTCCCCGGGTTCGCGCTCCCCTTCTATCCCTCCTTCGTGCTCGGCCTCCCGGTCCGAAGGGTCACCGCGCTGCTGCGGGAATTCGGGCCCGACGTCGTCCACCTGGCCTCACCGCTGGTGCTCGGCGCGTCCGGGCTGGCGGCGGCCGAACGGCTGGACGTCCCGTCCGTGGCGGTGTTCCAGACCGACATCGCCGGATTCGCCCGGCGGTACGGGCTGCGCGGCACCGACCCGCTCGTGTGGTGGTGGCTGCGCCGCCTGCACGGGCGCGCCGACCGCACGCTCGCCCCGTCCACCCCCGTGCTGGCGGAGCTGGAGCGCCGCGGCGTCCCGCGCCTGTCGCTGTGGGGACGGGGCGTGGACCGGCGGCGCTTCCGTCCCGCACACCGCTCGGCCGAGCTGCGGGGGCGACTGGCCCCGGACGGTGAGGTCCTGGTCGGGTACGTCGGGCGTCTCGCCGCGGAGAAGCGGCCGCGGATGCTCGCCCGGTTGGCGGACCTGCCGGGGACACGGCTCGTGGTCGTGGGGGACGGGCCGGAGGAGCGGCGCCTGCGCCGCCTGATGCCGGACGCCGTGTTCACGGGGTTCCGCACCGGCACCGAACTGTCGCGGCTCATGGCGTCCCTGGACGTGTTCGTCCACACCGGCGCCGACGACACGTTCTGCCAGACGATCCAGGAGGCGCTCGCGTGCGGCGTCCCCGTCGTGGCGGCGGCGGCCGGAGGCCCGCTCGACCTGGTCCGTCCGGGGACCAACGGGCTGCTGTACGCGCCCGACGAAGGCGACGGGCTGCGCGCGGCCGTGGCCGCACTGGCGGCGGACCCCGCCCTGCGGCGGCGGCTGGGCAGAGGCGCCCTGGCGTCCGTCGAGGGACGCGGATGGGACACCGTGTGCGAGGAGCTGATCGGCCACTACCGCCAGGTGGCCTACGGGACGTCCGCGCGGCAGGGAGCCGTCCGGCGCGCGAAGCACGCCGCATGAGCCGGGACCGCTTCCCGTTCGTGGTGTCGGTGCACGACGTGGCCCCGAGCACCGCGGACGCCACCGCCCGCTGGATCGCCGACCTGGACGCCCGCGGCGTCCCCGCCACCCTGCTGCTGATCCCGGGGGCGTTCGCCGGAGGGCCCGCGCTTCCCGACGACCCCGAGCTGGTCGGGTTCCTGCACGGCGCGGCCGACCGCGGCCACGAGCTCGCCCTGCACGGCTACCTGCACGAAGGCGTGCCCGGCGGCCCGCGGTGGCGGCGCGGTGTGAACCAGGCGCTCGCCAGGGGCGCGGGGGAGTTCTGGACGCTGACCGAGCAGCAGGCCCACCAGCGGCTCCGGGCCGGCCTGGAGGCGCTCGCCGGCGCCGGCATAGGGGTGGCGGGCTTCACGCCACCCGGATGGCTGGCATCCGGGGGCACGCGACGCGCGCTGGCCGCACTCGGGTTCGCCTACTGGACCAGCCACCTGGCGGTCCACTGCCTGCCCGGCGGGCCGGTCCGCCGGATGCCCGCCCTCTCCCACCGGCCGGGCGGGACCGGCGAGCGCGCCGGCGCCCGCCTGATGATCGACGCGGCCCGCGCCTTCTCCCGGCTGCGGACGCCGTTCCGGATCGCCCTGCACCCCTCCGACCTGGCCCGGCCCGGCCTGCGCGGCGCCGCGCTGACCGCCGTCGACGCGGCGCTGGCCGCGGGCGGCCGGCCGATGACCTACGAGGCGGTGGTGACGGCGTGAGGATCGTCCAGCTGGCCAACCTGTACAGCCCGGTGTCCGGCGGGCTGCGCACGGCGGTGGACATGCTCGGATCCGGATACGCCGCCGCCGGTCACCAGCGGGCGCTGGTCGTCCCCGGCCGCGCGCACACGCGGACGGAGAGCGAGAAGGGCCTGCTCATCACGGTGCCGGGCGCGTCGGTCGCGCCCGGCTACCGGTTCGTCCTGGATCCGCGGCCGGTGCTGCGGGTGCTGGCGCGGCTCGCCCCCGACGTGGTCGAGGTGTCCGACAAGGCCAGCCTCACCGTGGCGGCCCGCTGGGCCCGCAGGCGCGGTGTCCGCGCCGTGCTGTTCTCGCATGAGCGCCTCGACGCGATCCTCGCGCCGCACACGCCGGGCCGGGTGCCGCTGGCGCCGCTCACCGACCGCTGGAACCGCCGGCTCGCCTCGGGGTTCGACGCGATCGTGACGACCTCGGCGTTCGCCGCGGCCGAGTTCGCCCGGGTCGGGGCGCCCCACCTGCACCGCGTGCCGCTCGGCGTCGACCTCGCCACCTTCCGCCCGGCCGCCGTCCCCGGCGGCGACGACCGCCTCCGGCTCCTGCACCTCGGACGCCTCTCGCGGGAGAAGGCCCCCGCCCTCGCCCTCATGACGCTGCGCGAACTCCGCCGCCGGGGTGTCCGCGCCCACCTGGACGTCGTCGGCAGCGGTCCGCTGTACCCGGCGCTGCGCGGGCTGGCCGCGCGCGAGGCGCTCCCCGTCCGGTTCCACGGGCACGTCGAGGGGCGCGGCGACGTGGCCGCGCTGCTGGCCGGAGCCGACGTGGTCCTCGCCACCTGCGCCGTCGAGTCGTTCGGCCTCGCCGTGCTGGAGGCGCTCGCCTGCGGTACGGCCGTCGTGGCGGCGGACGGCGGCGCGGCCCAGGAGCTTCTGGCGCCCGGAGCGGGCGTCGCCGTCCCCGCCACGCCCGGAAGGTTCGCCGACGCCGTCCGGGAGATCGTCCGGTCGCCGCGGTCCGAGCGCCGGGCCGCCGCCCGCGCCCGGGCCGAGCACTACCCCTGGACCACCGCGACCGCGCGGATGCTGGAGATCCTCGAGGGGCCCTGACCGGCCTCGCGCGCCTGTCAGGGGGCGGAGTGCCGGTCGGCGGCCGGGAGGAGGCGGCTCGCCAGCATCGCCCCGGCGATGGCGGCCGCGGCGGTGGCCCAGGCGACCGGGTCGAGGGGGACGCAGCCGAAGAAGCCGCTGACGACGGGCGTCTGGACGATGAGCGCCAGGAGGGCGGCCGAGCCGAGCGCGCTGAGCAGGACGGCGCGGTCGTTGTGGCCCGCACTGAGCGTCTGGGCGAGCTGGGTGCCGATGAGCGCGACCATGCCGATGGTGCGGGCGCGTACGGCCGGGCCGGTGAAGCGCCCCGCCAGCCACCCGGCCAGGGCGCCGAGCGTCGTCACGGCCGCGCGGTGCGCGATGTCGTGGGTCAGGGCGGAGCCGAGCGAGGTCTCCGGGCCCTCCGACAGCAGCACCGTGGTGGCCTCGTCGGTGGGGACGCGGACGGCCACGGCCAGGGCGGGGGCCAGGTCCGTGAGCATGTTCATCAGCAGCATCTGGCGGGCCGACAGCGGGGCGCGGCCGGTCAGCAGGGAGCCGATCAGGGTGAAGGCGATCTCGCCGAGGTTGCCGCCGACGAGGATGGCGAGGGCCTCGCGGACCGACGCCCACATGGCGCGCCCCTCCACCAGCCCGAAGATGATCGTCTCCAGCCGGTCGTCGGCGACGATCAGGTCCGCCGACGCCTGCGCCGCGGCCGTGCCGCGCTCGCCGAGCGCGATGCCCACGTCGGCGAGGCGGATCCCGGCGGCGTCGTTGGCGCCGTCGCCCGTCATGGCGACGATGCGGCCGCGGCCGCGCAGCGCGCGCACGACGCGGACCTTGTGGACGGGAGTGCACCGGGCCACCACGTCCACGCCGACCAGGGCGTCCGACAGAGCGTCGTCGTCGAGCCGGTCGATCTCGTCGCCGGTGATGACGCGGTGCTCGACGCCGCCGCCGGCGACCTGGTCGGCGATCGCCGCGGCGGTCGCCGGATGGTCGCCGGTCAGCATGATGATCTGGACGCCGGCGGCGCGCAGGTCGGCGACGGCGGGCGCGGCGGTGGCGCGGACGGTGTCGGCGAGTCCGAGCAGCCCGAGGAAGGTCATGCCGGTCACCTCGTCCTCGCCGACCGTCTCGCTGCCGTCCGGCATCCGGCGCTCGGCGACGGCGAGGACGCGGTGGCCGCTGGACGCGAGCTTCTCGACGCGCCCGCGCAGGCGCCGCCGGGCGGCGCGGTCCAGTTCCCCGTCCGGAGTGCGGGCGCAGAGCGGGAGCACGACCTCCGGGGCCCCCTTGACGAAGACCGTCCGTTCACCGTCGGACGAGCCGAGCGTCGCGTGGAACGCGCGCGACGGCTCGAACGGCATGCTGTGGATCTGCTTCCAGGCCCCGCCGAAGTCGCGGTCCACGCCCGCCCGCGAGGCGCCCTCGTCCACGGCGGCGTCGGTGACGTGGCTGTGCCGCCCGTTGGCGGGGACCGGCGTGGCGCGCAGGGCGGCGGCGAGGACGCCGCGGAGCGGATCGTCCGGCTTCGCGGCGTCGCCCTCACGGCGGTGGTCGGCGATGCGGGCCAGGGTGATGCGCCCTTCGGTCAGGGTTCCGGTCTTGTCGAAGCACAGGACGTCGACCCGGCCGAGCGTCTCGATGGTCCGCGGGTCGCGGACGAAGATCCCCCGTTCGGCGAGCCGCCGGATCGCGGCCACCTGGGCGGCGCTGACCAGCAGCGGGAGCCCCTCCGGGACGGACGCGACGGCCAGCGTGACGCCCTCGGACAGCGCGCGGCGCAGCGGGCCGCCGCGCAGCAGGCCGGAGGTGACGACGCCGAGGGCCGCGCCGACCGCCATCGGCGTGGTGGCCTCGGTGATCTGCTTGAGGCGGGCCTCCACGCCGCTGGGGGAGGAGCCCGCGGCCAGCGACGCGGCCATGGCCCGCCCGCTCTCGGTGGCGTCGCCGAGCGCGACCACCGCGGCGGTGCAGTCCCCGGCGGCGATCGTGGTGCCCTCGTAGAGCATGCAGCGGCGTTCGGCGAGGTGCCGGGCCAGGGTCGGCTCCGCGTCCTTGGCCACCGGGAGGGACTCGCCGGTGAGCGAGGACTCGTCGGCCTCCAGCCCGTTCGCGGTGACGATCCGGCAGTCGGCCGGGACCGCGTCTCCCGCGGTGAGCACCAGGACGTCGCCGCGGACGAGCCGTCTCGCCGGAACCCGGGTCTCCTCGCCGTCCCGCAGCACGCGGACCGGCTCCCCGGACCGGGCCGAGATCCTCGCGATGATCCCGTCGGCGGAGACCCGCTGCCGCCCGCCGACCAGCCCGGACACGCCGATGGTCGCGGCGACGAGCGCGGCGTCGGCCGGCGACCCGACCGCGGCGGCGCCGGCGGCGCCCGCGGCCAGCACCGCCGTGAGGGGGTTGGCCAGTTCCTCGGCCACGGCGCGCAGCAGCGGACGGCGGCCCCCCTCGCGGCCCGGGCCGCGCGTGCCGCGAGCGCGCGCCTCGTCGCCCGAGAGCCCCTCGGCACCGCTGTCCAGGCGGTCCAGCACCGCCTCCACGGGCATGGCGTGCCACGGCGTGGACGGCAGCGGCGGCGCGGGAACGTGCCGCATCACCTCGCGGGCCGTCCAGGCGCCGTGGACCATGCCCAGGGCCGCCGCGCCGTTGACGGCCGCCAGGGCGCGGTCCGCCGCCCTTCCGGGCGGCCCGGTGAGGGCGAGCAGCGCGGCCACGCCGGTGCCCGACCACGCGAGCGTGACGCCCCGCTCGCTGACGCGGCGCGCGGCGGCGACCGCCTCGACGACGTGGGCGGCGGCGGCCTGGTCCCGCAGGACCATCAGGTGCGCGCCCCACGGCGGCGGCGCGCCGTCCGCCCGGACCGCCACGCCGAGGTCGGCCGCGGCGAGCGCCCCGGGGTCGCCCGAGACCAGCAGGACGCACGCGCCGTCCTCCTGCAGCCCGCGGACGGCGGCGGCGAGGTCCGCGCCGCCGGGCGCGGTGGCGTCCGGAGGGACCGGCAGCTCGACGCCGGGACCGGCCAGCACGACCTTCACACCGGCCTCCCGCGCGGCGGTCACCAGGGCGTTCGTCTCGTCCCGCAGCGAGCGGCGCATGCGGATGAGGGCGCGCGGCCGTCCCTTCTCGGCCAGGGCCAGCACCGGACCGGGTCCCTGGAGGAGAGCCCTGCCCTTGGCCGGGACCTTCCCGTCCGGCAGCACGCGCCCGACCGGCCCCAGAGTCCATCCGGCCGCCTTCCGGACCTTGTCCGGCGCCCCGGGGTCGAACAGCGCGTGGACGCGCTCGGCCACCTCGCCCTCCGCGGCCTTCCCGAGCAGGGCGACCTCGTCCACCACCAGGTCACCGGTCTGGAGGACGTCGGCGTCCAGCACCACCGTGTCGATCCGGTCGAGGCGGCGCAGCGCCGCCGGGTCCACGGCCAGCACTCCCCGCCCGGCGAGGCGGGTGTCGAGCTCGGCCGCGAAGACCTCGCGCGCGGCGTGGGGCGCCTTCGGCACCGCGGAGACGCCGACGTCCAGCGCGCGGCGAGCGCTGCCGGTCAGGAGCCCGCCGAGCGCGAGCCCCCCGAGGCCGACGGCGAGCATCCGGCCCGCGTGCCGTTCCGGCGGCCCCTCGGGCAGCTCCCGCGAGCGCCCGGCCGGGGCGGCGGTGCATCCGGCCAGCTCGGGGTCGCCGGTCAGCTCCGCTTCGGCGAGCCGCCACAGCCGGCCGGTGGCGGCGGCCTCGCGGCGCTGCCACAGCCGCTGCGCCACGTCGACCGACAGCCCGGACCCGCCGGGCGCGAAGGCCTGCACGGCGGCCTGGGTCAGCGGCAGCCACCGCTCGACCGGCGCACCCGGGACGCTCCGCGCCAGAACCCCGCGCAGGAGCGGCACCGTGTCCGCGAACGCCACCAGTCCGGAGAGCTCGGACGGCAGCGGAGCCCGCCCGAGCGCCCACTGCGTCCCCGTGATCGTGAGCCCCACCAGGTCGGCGCCGAGGGCCAGCGCCGTCGGCGGCGCCGCGAAGCGGCCCGCGCCGGGCTCCTCGCCCTCCAGGACCGCGTCCAGCGTCTCGACGACCTCCAGCACGGTCTCCGGTGAGACCTCGTCGGACACATGGACGATCAACCGCCCCAGCGCCGTGTTGACCCGCGCCCAGCGGACGTCGGGGAGCCCTTCGATGGCGTGCTCCAGCGCCCGCGCCTCGGAGTGCCTGCCGGCCTTGTGGAGATGGCGGAGCTCGATGTGGAGCCGCTCCGGATACCTGTGGACGGTCCGCGCGGGGCGTAGGGCCCGCCCCACCATGCTCTCGACACCGCCGAGCGCACGTCTCGTCTGCCCGATGGGCACGGACGCCGCACGGCTCCCCAGAGTCCCCGCAAGGTCCGCCGCGGAGACGACGGTTCCTCCGCCCGGGAGGCCGCCGGCGGCCGCCAGGCCGCGTCGCAGGAAGTCAAGGGCCATGACGCTGCCCTAACCCCTCAACCAAGGCCTAAGCGCGTGTCAAAACCTGTTTGCGGAACTTCACCGCCCCCGTGACCTGGTCAAGGGAGTGCGGCGGCCAGGCGGGTGCGCAGGGCGGGCATGCGGTCGGGGGCGGCGGCGAAGGTCGCGGACGGCTGCTGCGCGGACAGGATCTCCAGGAGGACCGCCAGCTCCCGCGGGTCCTCGTCCGCGAGGAGTTCGTCGGCGCGCGCCACGGTGAAGGCGGGTCCGTCGAGGTCGCGCAGGCAGTCCAGGAACGCGTCCCAGTTGTGGCCGAAGTAGTCGGGGAAGCCGAGGGCCCGCGCCGCCTCCCGGAAGAAGGCGGCGCGGGTCCGGCAGTCGTGCCCGTCGACGTCGGCCCGCACCGGGTCACTGGTCAGCGTCAACCACGGCGGCGGCGAGGTCATCGGACGGGTTCCGTTCTAGGAGATCTTGTAGAAGTTGGAGTAGTGGTCCGGGGAGAAGTAGACGGTGCCGGTGCTGCCGTGGACGATCCGGTAGGCGTCGCGGGAGGCGCCCTTGTTCCGCGAGTACACGTCGTACTCGTGGTAGGTGGCGCTGGACGGCAGCTGGCCGTCGTAGTTGTGGTACACCCCGCCGGTGTAGTTGTACAGCCCGTCGGGCCAGGTGTACCAGCCCGAGCCGGATGGCCATCCCTTCCCGGCCCACAACGAGGCGGCGTAGCGGCCGTCGGAGCAGCGTGAGATCGTGCAGGAGCCGTAGACCGTCGCGCTTGCCGGGACGTTGGCGGTGACGCCCGTCGCGCATGCCGCGGCCACCAGGGTGGCGGCGGTTCGTTTCGTCCAGGACGGCCGGGAGCGCTGCCTGAGCACAGGTACCTCCTACGAACGAGTGCGTCCCCGGATGGGGACGGCCTCCCCCGGACCGGGCGGTGCCGGAGCCGGGGCGAACGCCGCAATGATGACCTTGTGCATAAGGCGCAGTCGAGACAAAGCCGTCAAGTTTCTATGAACAGCCCGCGACCGCCCGGCTCCGGATTCGAACGAATGAAGCGGACACCTGTGCCCCCCGGCCAGGTCAGCGCAGCTCCTTGATGCGGATCATGTTGCCCGCGGGGTCGCGGAAGGCGCAGTCGCGCATCCCGTACGGCTGCTCGGTCGGCTCCTGGACGATCTCGGCGCCCGCGGCCCGGACCTTGTCGAAGGCGCCGTCGAGGTCCGGGGTGGCGAGCAGGATCCAGCCGTAGGTGCCCTTGGCCATCATCTCGGCGATGGTGCGGCGCTCGTCGTCGGTGACGCCGGGATCGGTGGCCGGCGGCGCGAGCAGGATGGAGGTGTCCGGCTGATGGGGCGGGCCGACCGTGATCCAGCGCATCCTGCCGCCGCCGACGTCGCTGCGGACCTCGAAGCCGAGCGCGTCGCGGAAGAAGGCCAGCGAGGCGTCCGGGTCGTCATGGGGGAGGAAGGTGGTGTGAATGGTGATGTCCATGCGATCACGCTAGCCGCGGCACCTTCAGCCGCGCGCCTCGACACATCATGGGTCTCGCCATGGCCCGCCAGAGCATCGCCATGAGCGGGCCGGAGCGGCGTCCGCGGCGCGCGGCCCGCGCGGAGGGTCTATGCGCCGGCGAGCAGTCCCCGGCGGAGCCGCTCCAGGGTCTGGGCGAGGAGCCGGGAGACGTGCATCTGTGACAGGCCCAGTCGCGCGGCGATCTGGGACTGGGTCTCGTTGCCGAAGAACCGCAGCAGCACGATGGTGCGCTCGCGCTGGGGAAGCCCGTCCAGCAGCGGCCGGAGCGTGTGGGCGTCCACGATTCCCTCCAGGTCGGGGTCGTCGGCTCCCAGGGTGTCGCCCAGCGTGCCTGGGCCGTCCTCCTCGGCGCCGCCGGAGGGGGCGTCCAGGGACAGCGGCCGGTAGGCCTCGCTGGCCGTCAGCGCGTCGAGCGTCTCCTCCAGGTCGACGCCGAGCCGGTCGGCGAGCTCCGCGGCGGTGGGGGAGCGGCCGTGCGCGGCGGTGAAGTCGGTCATGGCCCGGTGCAGCATCGGGCGCAGCTCCTGCATGCGCCGCGAGACCTTGACGCCCCAGGTCCGGTCGCGGAAGTGCCGCCGGACCTCCCCCGTCACCACCGGGTAGGCGTAGGCGAGGAAGCGGATGCCCCGGGTCGGGTCGAACCGGTTGATGGCGGAGACGAGGCCCACATAGGCGGCCTGCTCGAGGTCCTCCACCGGTTCGCCGCGCCCGGCGTAGCGGCGTGCGACGCTGCGCACGAGGGCGGTGTTCAGCGTGACGATCTCGGTGCGGAGCCGCTCGCGGGCGGGATCGTCCGAGCGGAGCCGGTGCAGCCGCTCCAGGAGCACGTGGGTACGCCGGTCGATCGATGCGCGCCTGTCCTCTGCCAATGATCGCCTCTTCCCGCGGCGCGCGGCGCACGACCTGTCGAGTCGTCCTCGGGCGGGGGGCGGTGCCCGCGCGACCGCCATGATCCTTGCACTAGGCAACAATTCGCCGATGCGGTCCCTACCCGGTATCGGCGGGCTCACACGGTGTGGCGGCCGCGGTCCTAGGAGACGTGCGGATCGAGGAAGGCGCCGATCGCGGAGGCCACGGCCTCCGGGGCCTCCTCGGCCATGTGGTGGCCGGAGTCGACGGGACGGCCGCGGACGTCGTCCGCCCAGTCCCGCCAGATCTTCACCGGGTCGCCGTAGAGGTCCTCGAGGTCGTCACGGGAGGACCACAGCACCAGCGTCGGGCACTGGACGCGGCGGCCGGCGCGGCGGTCCTCCTCGTCGTGCCGGCGGTCGATTCCGAGGCCGGCCCGGTAGTCCTCCAGCATGCCGTGCACGGTCGCCGGGTCGTGGATCGCCTCGCGGAAGTCGTCCCAGGCCTCGGGGGCCATGTGCTCGGCCGTGGCGGTGTACCAGGCGTCGGGGTCGGCGCTGATGACCCGCTCCGCGGGCTTGTCCGTCTGCCCGAAGAACCACCAGTGCCACCACTGCGCCGCGAACCGGGCGTCGCAGCGCTCCAGGTGCTCGACCACCGGGAGCCCGTCCATGGCGATCAGCGCGGTGACCGCCGCCGGGTGGTCCATCGCCGTCCGGAACGCCACGAGCGAGCCTCGGTCGTGCCCCGCGACGGCGAACACGTCGTGGCCGAGCGCCCGCATCAGGGCGAGCATGTCCGCGGCCATCGCGCGCTTGGAGTACGGCGCGTGGTCGGCGTCGGTCAGGGGTTTGGACGATTGACCGTAGCCGCGCAGATCGGGACACACGACACGGAACCGCTGCGCGAGGAGTGGAGCGACCTTGTGCCAGGTGGCATGCGTCCGGGGGTGGCCGTGCAGCAGCAGCAAGGGCGCCCCCGTCCCGCCGTGCCGCACCCGCAGCGTGACCTCACCGACGTCGATCCGGTCGAGTGTGAAGCCGTCGAAGAACACCACGGCGCACTACCCGCGCCGCGCCCCGCCAACCGCGGGCACCGGGCCCGGCCGCGGCGAAGGAGCGGGCCCGGTCAGCGGCGGGTGGGGAGCCGGACGACGGTGACGAAGAAGTCGTCGATCTGCTGGATGGCCTTGATGAACTGGTCGAAGTCGACGGGCTTGGTGACGTAGGCGTTGGCGTGCAGCTTGTAGCTGCGCAGGATGTCCTCCTCGGCCGACGACGTGGTCAGCACCACCACCGGGATGGACGCCAGCTCCGGGTCGGTCTTGATCTCTTCGAGGACCTCGCGCCCGTCGCGCTTGGGCAGGTTGAGGTCGAGCAGGACCAGGTCGGGGCGGGGCGCCTCCGGGTGCTCGCCGCGCCGGTAGAGGAAGTCGAGCGCCTCCGCGCCGTCGCGGACGACGTGCAGGGTGTTGCCGACCTTGTTGTGCTCGAAGGCCTCGCGGGTCATCAGTTCGTCACCGGGGTCGTCTTCGACCAGCAGGACGGTGATGGGCTGGACGGCGGTGCTGGTCACGAACTGGCTCCTTGGAGATCGGTGGTCGGGGACGGGGCGCCGGCGTCGGGCGTGCCGGGCTCGGCCGCGGCGGCGTCGTCCGGGGCGCGGTCGGCGGCGGGGGCCGCCGTGCCGGAGGACTGGTCGGACCGGTCGGACTGCTGTTCCGGCTCGCCGGGCTGCTCGGTCCGCTCTTCGACCGGAAGGGTGAAGTGGAAGCGGGAGCCCTCGTCGAGGTCGGGGTCGAGCCAGATCCGGCCGCCGTGGTACTCGACGATCTTCTTGCACAGCGCCAGGCCGATGCCGGTGCCGGCGTAGGCCTCGCGGCTGTGCAGCCGCTGGAAGATGACGAAGATCTTGTCGGCGTACTCGCCGGGGATGCCGATCCCGTTGTCGGTGACGGTCAGGTGCCAGAACCCGTCCTCCCGCTCGCACGTGACGCGGACCACCGCGTCGCGGTCGGGGGAGCGGAACTTGACCGCGTTGCCGAGCAGGTTCTGCCACAGCATCACCATGAGCGTCGGGTCCGCGGTGACCTCGGGCAGGTCGTCCGGCCTGTCGACGCGGGCGCCGGCCTCGGTGACGGCGCCGTCGAGGTTGGCCAGCGCCTGGTCGAGCGGGTCGCTCAGCGAGAGCGTCCGCTGGTGCTGGTGCAGCCGGCCGACCCGGGAGAAGGTCAGCAGATCGTTGATCAGCACCTGCATCCGCTTGGCGCCGTCCACCGCGAAGGCGATGTACTGGTGGCCCCGCTCGTCGAGCTGGTCGCCGCAGCGGCGCTCCAGCAGCTGGCAGAACGAGGCGACCTTGCGCAGCGGTTCCTGGAGGTCGTGGCTGGCGACGTAGGCGAACTGCTCCAGCTCGGCGTTGGAGCGGCGCAGCTCCACCGTCTGCGCGTCCAGCTCCGCGGTCTGGCTCTGCAGCAGGCGCTCGCGCTCGGTGGACCTCTCCAGGGCCATCGTGATCCGGCCGCGCATCGCCTCCACGGCGTGGGCCACGTCGCGCACGTCGGCGGGCCCGTGCGCGCCGATGACGTGGGTGAAGTCGCCCTCGGCGACGCGCCGCGAGGCGGTGCGCAGCATGCGCAGCGGCCGGTCCACGGCGTAGTGCAGCAGGGCGGCCAGCAGTACCGCGGTCGCCAGCAGCGCGATGAACAGGGAGGTCAGCGTCCAGTCCCGCACCGCGCGGGTGTGGCGGAGATCGGCGCGGCTCTCGGCGCGGACCTCGGCCAGGTGGCGGTTCTGGATCGCCCAGGTGGCGCGGACGGCGTCGAAGGCGGGCTTGCCGCGGGCCGTGGTGGTGGCGGCGCCCCCGCCGGGCCCCTGCTCGCCGACCTGGTCGATCACGACGGTGCCGTAGTCACGGCGCCACACGCCGATGGTCCGCTGGGTGGCGTCGAGGTCGGCGCGCAGTTCCGGCTCGTCGGCCAGCAGCCGCCGCAGCCGCGCGAGGGACTCCTGCTCGGTGGCCAGCCCGTCGGTGTAGGGCCGCAGGAACTGCCGGTCGCCCGTCAGGGCGTACCCGCGCACGCCGGTCTCCTGGTTGAGCATGGCCATCTGCATCCGGCTCGCCTCGACCTGCGCCGGCGCGATCCGGTCCACCAGCCGGTCGGAGCCCGCCGCGGTCTCCTCCAGCAGGTTGTGGACCACCACGCCGCCGGTGACGGTGAGCACGACGATCAGCAGCGCGGCCAGCATGAACCACGCCCGGACCGTCGGTCCGGGCCGCCGCGGGGGATCGGTCGCCGGCGCCGGCGCGGTGAGAGCGGCGGGTTCGGCCGTCTCGGCGTCGGGCGCCGTCAGGGGCGGAGTGCTCATGCGGGAGTCCATCCAAGGTGTAGGACCGCGACGTCGTCGTCCAGGCCGCCGTGCTGGAGCGAGGCCGCCTCGACATCGGTGATCAGTGTGTCGACGAAGTCGTCGGGGGAGCGTGTGCGGTGGCTCTGGGCGAGCCGGAGCAGACCTGTGAGGTCCAGGCGGCGGCCGCCGGAGTCGATCTGGCCTTCGAACAGCCCGTCGGTGAACAGGACGAGCGAGGAGCCGGGCGGCAGCGGCACCTCGTGCTCGCGCCAGGTGGCGAGGCCGGGCACCATGCCCACGCCGAGGCCCCCCGGCGGCTCGACCAGCCGGACCTCGCTGCGCCCGTGCAACAGGAAACCGGGGTGGCCGGCGCGGACGACCTCTGCCACCGGGCGATCGGGGAACAGCGTCGCCGTGGTGAGGGTGACGAACATCTCCGAGCCGCCCTCCTCCCCGGACAGCAGCTCCTCCAGCAGTTCGAGCACCCGGGCTCCGCGGGTCCCGGCCAGCACGAAGGAGCGCCACGCCACCCGGAGGCTGACCCCGAGGGCCGCGGAGGCGGGGCCGTGGCCGGCCACGTCCCCGATCACGGCGTGCACCAGTCCGTCGCCGGTCTCCACCACGTCGTAGAAGTCCCCGCCCAGCAGGGAGTGCGCCCGCCCGGGCCGGTAGCGCGCGACGATCCGCAGCCGCGGGTTGGACACGCGGGGGCGCGGCAGGAGGCCCCGCTCCAGCCGGGCGTTCTCCTGGGCCCGCATCTGCTCGACCTGGAGCGCCGCGACCGCCTGCTGGACCTGGCGCCGCTGCACCGCGTAGCGGATCGCCCGGCCGAGCCGGTCCGACTCGAGCTGGTCCTTGGAGAGGTAGTCCTGCGCCCCGGCTGCCAGCGCGGCGCTGCCCGCCTGCGACTCGGCGAGGCCGGTCAGCACCACCACCGCGGCGCCGGGCGCCCACTCCAGCACCTGCCGGAGCACCGCCAGCCCCTGCGACTCGCCGAGGTTCAGGTCCAGCAGCACGCAGTCGGGCATGGGCTGCGCGGACAGCGGGCCCCGCGCCTCGGGAAGCGAGCGCACCCACTGCAGCGCCGCGCGCAGCCCGGTGTCGGCCAGCGTGTCCTCGACCAGGATCGCGTCGGCGGAGTCGTCCTCGACCAGCAGCACGCGCAGCGGCCCGAGCTCCGGCCCGCCGCCGGCGGCGCCGTAGACCGGGACCGGTACCCGCGGCCCGGGCAGCGCGGGAGAGGACGCCTCAAGGCCGGCCGCCCCGAGACCATGCGACATCAGTCCGTCCACCGCCTCTCGCCCTCCGCCCCGCCGGTGCCGCGCCGATAGTAGTTGCCTTATGGCAAATATGCATCCGCGGCGCACCGCGCTCGGCGCACGGTGCCCGCACGGCCTGCCAGGCCGCGACCGTAATGTACCGGGGGCGGCCACCCGTCGGGGCAGGGCCCGCAGGGGTGGTCCGCCGCGCCGCGCGCGGACCGGCGGGCGGCCTCAGTTCCTCCGGACGTCGGCGCCGGGCGGCCGCGCGCCGGCCAGCGCGTCGTCGAGGGTCGGGTGGATGGTCAGGCGCTCGTCGACGTGCGTGATCTGCAGGACGCGCCGGACCGCGTCCTGCAGCGGCCCGGCCAGCACGGCGCTTCCACCGCGCCCCTCGGCCGCCAGGTAGAACCGCATCAGCAGGCTGAGGCCCACCGAGTCCAGGTACCGCAGGCCGCTCAGGTCGAGCACCAGGTGCTCGCCGTGCTCGCTGCGCAGCCGGCGCATCTGCTGCTCGGCCTGCTGCGCGGTGTCCAGGGCCAGGTCCCCGGTCATCGTGATCACCGTGCGGCCGTCCCGCGCGTGGCCGGTCACCTCGGCCATGCCGTTGCCTTCACGTAGCTTCCGTTTCCTCTGGGTCGGGGCCCGGCGCCTCCGGGGAGCCGGGAGGTCAGATGCGGTCGGTCTCCGGCGGCGCGGTCTCGGGCGGAGCGAGGTGGACGGTGGCCAGCTCCGGAAGCCCGGAGAGGGTCAGCACCGGTTCCAGGAGCTGCGGAGCGATCAGTTCGAGATGTTCCGCGTGGGCGAACAGAACGCTCAGTCCAGCGCTATCAAGGTACTCGACCGCGGTGAGGTCCAGGACGAGTTCGCCCCTCTCCTCGTGCGCGGTGTCCAGCACGGCGGCGAGGTCCCCGCTGTTGCTCATGTCGATCTCGCCGGCGGCCGTCACGAGCGCCCTCCCGTCCGGGCGCCGCGCGGTCGTGAGGGTCAGGGGTGTGCTCATGAGCCAATCCTGGTGTGCATGTGAACGGTGGTGCCGTCCGGTCCGGGCGTGATCGTGAGCTTGCTCATCAGCGCGCGCATCAGGGCGGTACCGCGCCCGCGGTTGAGGTCGGCGTCCCCGCCGGGCGGCTTCCAGCGGCCGGTGTCGGCGATGGTCAGATGCAGCTGGTCGACGAAGGCCTCGGCCCGCAGCCGGACGGTGTGCACGCCCCCGGCGGCGCGGCCGTGCTCGACGGCGTTCGCGCACGCCTCGCCGGCGGCCACGAGGACGCCCTGGGCGGTGCGGCGGGGGAGCTGGCACTGGGCGAGCCAGCCGCGCAGCGCCTCCCGCAGGGGGGCGAGCTGCGAGGACTCGGCGGGGAAGCTCACGTCGAGCGGCGCGGGGTGCCGGTAGAGCATGAGCGCGACGTCGTCGTCGTAGCCGTCCGGCGGGGCCAGGCTCGTCATGATGAAGGTGGCGAGCTCGTCGACTCCCTGCTCTCGGCCGTCCTGGACGGCGTGGCCGACCTGCCGGATGCCGTCGTTCAGGGAGCGGCGGCGGCGTTCCACCAGGCCGTCGGTGTACAGCAGGACGGTGCCGCGGGCCGGGATGGTCGTCGCGGCGTCGGGCCTCGGCCGCGGGGCGCCGGCGGCGATCGGGACGGACCGGCCCCCTTCGAGCAGCTCGGTGCTGCCGTCCGCCCGGGCGAGGATGGCGGGCGGGTGCCCGGCGCTGGAGTAGGTCAGCTCGCCCGTCGCGGGGTCGAGGACGCCGCAGAAGACGGTGGAGCACCGCGCGCCGGGGATGCCCGCGGCGAAGCGGTCCAGGGCCATGAGGGTCCGGGCCGGCCCGGCGTCCTGCAGCAGGAGGGCCCGGGAGGCGCTGCGCAGCTGGCCCATGACGGTGGCCGCCTCCAGCCCCCGGCCGACGCAGTCGCCCACGATGATGCCGATGCGGCCGTCGGGGAGGGCGAAGATGTCGTACCAGTCGCCGCCGACCTCCAGCGGCCGCGCCGCGGGCTCGTAGCGGACGGCGAACCCGTCGGGCAGCTCGGACGGGCCGAGGATGGCGCGCTGGAGGGCCAGGGCGGTCTCGCGCTGCTGGTCGATCAGGTTGGCGCGGGACAGCCCCTGGGCGAGGCGCCCGGCCAGCAGGGACAGCAGCAGCGCGTCCTGGTCGGTGAAGGGGCGGCGGTCGTCCAGCTCGATCCAGAGGACCAGTGTCCCGTGCGGGTGTTCGAGCGTGATCGCGGTGGGGTGCTCGGCGACGGGGGTGAGGGTCGGGTGCTCGCGCAGCGCTGCCAGCCGCACGCGGCGCTCCTCGGGCAGGTCCTGCCAGGTCAGCCCCGGCTCGGTCGAGGTCAGCTCGGGCTCGTCGCCGGTGAAGACGGCGGCGAGCACGCGCTCGGCGTACCAGAGGCCGCGCAGCTCCTCCAGCGCGCCGGCCAGGGTGCCGGGCAGGTTCACGGCCTCGGTGAGCCGCATGCTGAGGGCCGCGAGGGCGCTCTCGCGCTGGATGGCGTAGTGGTCGGCCGTGACGTCCCGGAAGGTCCCGACGATGACGCGCCGCCCGGTCTCGGGGTCGTGGACGTGGTTGTAGGCCATGCTGACCCAGACCCGGTGCCCGTCGCGGTGGCGAAGGGGGACGTTGCAGGTGCCGCGTTCCTGGACCAGCATGTCGTCGAAGGCGGCGGTGACCACCCGGCGCGCCTCGGGGTCGGCCTTCTCGTCCGGCCACCAGGGGGGCTCCGGGGGATAGGGCAGCCCGGCGGCCTCGTAGCCGAGGATGTCGGTGAAAGCGGTGTTGAACTCGATGCAGGAGCCTTCCTCGTCGCAGACGAAGAACGCCTCCTGCATGGAGTCGACGAGCGCGGTGCGCCAGCGGGCGTGGTGGCTCCGCAGCCGGGCCAGCTCCACGTTCGCCCGCACGCGGGCCAGCAGCTCCGCGGCGGCGAAGGGCTTGAGCAGGTAGTCGTCGGCGCCCGCCCGCAGGCCCTCGATCGAGGCCTCCTGCCCCGCGCGGGCCGACAGCAGCAGCACCGGCAGGGCGGCGGTGCGCTGGTCGCCGCGCAGCGCGGCGACCAGTTGCAGCCCGTCCACGTACGGCATCATCACGTCGCTGACCACCATGTCGAAGGCGGTCCCGCGGATCGCCTCCAGGGCGGCCCGGCCGTCGGCGACGGCGTCGACCTGGTAGCCGGCGCCGCGCAGCAGCCGGCTGAGGTACTCGCGCATGTCGGCGTTGTCGTCGGCGACCAGCACCCGTGCGGGGACCTCGGGGCCGAGTGCCGGGATCGGCTCGGGCGGGGTCGGGTCGGTGGAGTTCGGGTCGCCGCCGGGGTGCTCGGCGGGCAGCCAGCGCAGCGCCTCCTGGACGTAGGGGTCGGCGGTGACCGACGCCGCCGTGGTCGAGCGCGGCGGGGCGACGGCGTCCGGGGGCAGGTGCTCGCTCCCGAACGGCAGCCGGATGGTGAAGCCGGTGCCCTCGCCTTCGCTGCTGGCGGCGGTGATGGACCCGCCGTGCAGGGCGACGAGCTCCTTGACCAGGGCCAGGCCGATGCCGCTGCCCTCGTTGGAGCGGGCACGGGTGTTCTCGACGCGGTGGAACCGCTCGAACAGCCGGGGGACCTCGTCGGCGGCGACACCGACCCCGGTGTCGGCCACCGTCACCTGCGCCATCCCGTCCTCGACGGCCACCCGGACATGGATCGACCCGTCGAAGGTGAACTTCAGCGCGTTGCTGAGCAGGTTCAGGATCACCTTCTCCCACATGTCGCGGTCGACGTACACCGGCGCGGGGAGCGGCTCGCACTCGACGACGAAGCCGAGGCCCGCCTTGTCCACGGCGGAGCGGAAGACGCTGGCGAGCTCGGCGGTGACCTCGGGCAGGTCGACCGGCTCGTAGCGCGCCTGCATCCGGCCGGCCTCGATGCGGGAGAAGTCCAGCAGGGAGTTGACGAGCCTGCCCAGGCGCAGCCCGTTGCGGTGGATGACGTCCAGCTCCTGGCGCACCTGGTCGTCGGCGCCCTCGAGCCTCGTGCGCAGTTCCTGCACCGGGCCCATGATCAGGGTCAGCGGGGTGCGGAACTCGTGGCTGATGTTGGAGAAGAACGTGGTCTTGGCGCGGTCGAGCTCGGCGAGCTCCTCGGCGCGCCGCCGCTGCGCCTGGTAGCTGCGGGCGCTGCCGATGCCCGCCGCGATGTGGCCGGCGGCCAGTTCCACGAAGCCGCGGTAGCCCTCGTCGAGCTGGCGGTAGGGGTTCAGCGCGGCCACAAGGAACCCGTACGGCGCGCGGCCCTGCCGCAGCAGCGGCGCCACCAGCGCCTGGTCGGGGGGCTGGGTCCAGGTCCCGGAGGGCAGGACCCCGAACCGGGGATCGTCGAGCTGCATCAGCACCGATTCTCCCCGGGCCAGCGCCGCCGTGGGCCAGGTTCCGTCCGGTTCGTCCGCCGGAAGTTCGGCACGGGCGGCCGGATGGTCGCGGGCGATGCCGGTCGCGCCCGCGAGCCGCGCGGACCCGCCGTCCCGGAACAGGTACGTCAGTGTGAAGGGCAGGTCCTCGCGGTTGCGGTCGAGCTGCCGGTCGGCGAAGGCGAGCGTCTCCTGCTCGGTCCGGACCACGCTGGGGTCGGACCCGAGCTCGCGCAGCGTGGTCATCCGCCGGTCGCCGATGATCCGCTCGGTCTCCTCGCTGACCACGCAGAGCATCCCGACCACGCCGCCGCTGTCGTCGCGGAGCGGGCTGTAGGAGAAGGTGTGGTAGGTCTCCTCGGGGTACCCCGACCGCTCGAGGAACAGCAGCAGCCCCTCGTCCCAGGTGGCCTCCCCCGTGCCGAGCACCGTGTCGATCCTCGGCCCGATGTCGCTCCAGATCTCGTTCCACACCTCGCGGGCCGGCCGCCCGAGCGCCCACGGGTACTTTCGTCCGAGCGTGTCGCGGCGGTAGGCGGCGTTGCAGAAGAACGTCAGCTCCGGGCCCCAGGCCATCCACATCGAGAACCGCGACGACAGCAGGATGTCGACCGCCGTCTGCAGGCTCTGGGGCCAGCCGTCCGGCGGTCCCAGCGGGGTCGCCGTCCAGTCCACCGCGGCGAGATCCCGGCCGATCTCCCCGTCGGCGGAGAAGACGCCGGTCCCCGCCCGCGGCTCGCGTCCCGCGGACTCGGCACGTCCGGGGTCCTCCGATAGCGCCACCGCACCCCTCTTTCGCTCAGGTGATCACCCACCGCATCGGACGGACGCCCCGCGCGTCCGCACACCGCATGGCCAACCCTTTACCCCCGATAGCCCGGAGGCAACAACCGTTTCCCCGGTACCGGACGCCCGGCGCGGCGCGTCCCGCACGGCGCACCCCCTCCGCCGCCGCCGGCGGCCGTCCGGGTCGCGGTCGAGGTGATAAGCAGTACAAATAGGGTAAAGCCCTTTTTCTGGCGGGACTGCCGCCGGCCCCGGTCCCCACTACAGGAGGTGACGGTGACGGACCCCGCCCGCCACCTCGACCCCGCGCCCGCTCCCCCCGGCGAACGGGAGCGGCTCGCGGCCGTCCGCCGCTACCGGATACTCGACACCCCGCCCGACGGCACGTTCGACATCATCGCCTCCCTGGCCGCGCGCAGCTGCGGCACGCCCATGGCCGGCGTGACCGTCGTGGACGGCGACCGCATCTGGTTCAAGGCCGCCCACGGGCTGCCCGGCGTCTCGCAGATCGCCCGCGATCCGGGGCTGTGCGCCTCCGCCATCCTGCACGACACCCCCTATGTCGTCGCGGACGCGCTCGACGACCCGAGGACGGCGGCCAACCCGCTCGTCCACGGCGAGCCGGGCGTCCGCTTCTACGCGGCCGCGCCGATCACCACCGCGGACGGCCACCGCCTCGGCGCCGTCAGCGTGCTGGACACCCGTCCGCGCGAGGCGACCGAGGAGCAGCTGGCCGTCCTGAGCGACCTGGCCGCGCTGGTGGCGCAGGAGCTGGAGCGGCGGCTCTCCTCGATCTGCACCATCACCGCGGAGCGGACCATGCGCGCCGGAGCGGAGCGCCTGGTCCGCACGCTGCAGCGCACCCTCCTGCCGCCCGCGCTGCCCAAGGTCCCGGGCCTGCACGCGGCCGCCGCGTACCACCCCGTCTCCCGGGACGAGGTCGGCGGCGACTTCTACGACCTGTTCCCGCTGGACGACGGCCGCTGGGCGTTCTTCCTCGGCGACGTGTGCGGCAAGGGCGCCGAGGCCGCCGCCCTGACCTCCCTCACCCGCTACACCCTGCGCGCCGCCGCCATCTACGACCCCGACCCCTGCACGGCGCTCGGGAACCTCGACACCGTCCTCAAGGGCGAGTACCAGAGCGACCCCCGCTTCTGCACCGCCCTGGTCGGTGTCATGGCGCCCGAGCCGGACGGCTCCTTCTCCGTGATCCTGGCCGGGGGCGGCCACCCGCCCGCCCTGGCCGTCCGCGCGGACGGCACGGTCGAGGCCGTCGACACGCCCGGCGGGCAGCTCATCGGGATACTGCCCGACCCGCGCTTCGCCAAGGCCGAGGTCCGCCTCGCACCGGGCGACGCGCTGCTGCTCTACACCGACGGCCTCACCGAAGCCCGCACGCCGGACGGTGCGATGCTCGGAGGCGAGGGACTTACCGCCCATCTGACCAGCACGCCCTGTGATGGAGCGGATAATCTGCTGGCGAACATCCATAAACTTCTCACGGAACTGGGCGCGGGAGTCAGCGACGACACGGCGTTGCTGGCCCTCTCCGTGCCCCGCCGTCCAGCAACGTCCGGACAGGAGCCTCCTCGGTGACCGACCACACCTTCACCGTCAACCTCCCGTCCGAGGGAGCGGAGGTCCCCGTGCTGCGCGTCGCGGGAGACCTCGACTACCACACCGCCCCGCGCCTGCGGGAGGCACTCGAGGCCCTCCCGCTGGCCCCCGGGGGCGGCGCGGTCCTCGACGTCACCGACCTGAACTACTGCGACTCCACGGGCATCACCGTGCTCATCGCCGGCTACCGCCGGGCGCAGGCGGCCAAGAGCAGTATCGTGCTCGCCGGGCTGAACCCCGACCTCACCCGGGTCTTCGAGATCACCGGGCTCGACCAGGTCTTCACCTTCCACGCCACCGCCGAAGAGGCCGTCAAGGCCCTGCGCGAGGGGTGAGCCCGCGCGGGCGGCGGGGCCGCGGGGTCAGCCGCGCCGCGGGGTGACGAGGCCGGACTCGTAGGCGAACACCACGAGCTGGGCGCGGTCCCTGACGTGCAGCTTCGCCAGGACCCTGCTGACGTGCGTCTTCGCGGTGGCCGGGCTGATCACCATGTGCGCGGCGATCTCGTCGTTGGACATGCCGCGCGCCACCAGGACGGTGACCTCCCGCTCGCGCCTGGTCAGCATGTCGAGCCCCTCGGGGGAGGGTTCGGGCCGGCGCGCGACGTACTCGCCGATCAGCCGGCGGGTGATCGAGGGGGACAGCAGCGCGTCCCCGCGGGCCGCGACCCTGACGCCCTGCACCAGGTCCGCGGGCTCGGTGTCCTTGACCATGAACCCGCAGGCGCCCGCGCGGAGCGCGTTGAAGACGTACTCGTCGAGCCCGTAGTTGGTGAGGATCACGACGTGGACGCCGCCCAGCCGCCGGTCGGCGGCGATCAGCCGGGTCGCCTCGATGCCGTCCATCACCGGCATCTGGACGTCGACCAGGGCGACGTCGGGCCGGTGCTCGGCGGCGAGCGCGACGGCCTGCTCGCCGTTGGCGGCCTCGGCCACCACCTCGATGTCGTCCTCGATCTCCAGCAGCGCGCGGAAGCCGCCGCGGATGAGGGCCTGGTCGTCCACCAGCAGCACGCGGATCACGAGGGCTCCCCGAGGGGGAGTTCGGCGCGCACGGTGAAGCCGCCCTCGGGACGGGGCTCGGCCCGCAGCCGGCCGCCGAGCGCCGCGACGCGCTCGCGCATGCCGAGCAGGCCCGTCCCGGGGACGGGCGGCGCGTCCGGGCTCGCCTCGCCGTCGTCGTCGACCTGCACGACCAGCTCCGCGCCCGCGTAGTCGATCCGCACCGCGGCGGCCGCTTCACCGGCGTGCCGGGAGACGTTGGTGAGGGCCTCCTGGACGATCCGGTACGCGGCCCGGTCCACGTCGGGGGGCAGCTCCCGCCGCGTACCGGAGATCGTCACCGTGGCCGGGAGCCCGATGGAGCGGGCCCGCTCCACCAGGCCGTCGAGCCGGTCGAGGCCGCTGGTCAAGGGCTCGCCGCCGGAGTGCCCGGTGTCGGACTGCTCGGTGTCGCGCAGCACCTCCAAGGTGGCGCGCAGCTCGCGCATGGCGTCGCCGCTGGCCTCCTGGATGGCCAGCAGGGCGGGCGGCACGTCCTCGCCGCGCCTGCGCGCGAGGTGGACGGCGACCCCGGCCTGCACCTTGATGATCGAGATGCTGTGGGTGAGCGAGTCGTGCAGCTCCCTGGCGATGCGCAGGCGCTCCTCGCCCGCGCGCCGGAGGGCCGCCTCCTCGCGGGTGCGCTCGGCTTCGGCGGCCCGCCGCTCGGCCTCCTCCAGGTAGGCCTGCCGGTGCCGGGCCACCGTCGCCGCCACGCCGGCCGCCACGAACCAGCCGACCAGCAGCGAGAGGCTCTGGAGACCGCGCAGGGCCCCGTCGGGGCTGGGCAGCTCCACCACCAGGCCGGTGCCCAGGAAGGCCGCGACCACCAGAGCCGTGGCCACCCGATGCCCTGCGTTGAAGGCGGCGAACACCGCCACGATCACGGGGAAGGCGGCCGCCGGACCGGGGTGGACGTGCGCCGCGAGCGCCAGCATGCAGCCCGCGCTCACGACCAGCGCCACCAGGGGCGCCCGCCGCCAGGCGACGAGCGCGAGCGAGCCGGCGAGGGCGGCCGCGAGGTCGAGCGCGCCCGCGCGCGGGGTGATGGCCACGACGACCGACATGAAGAGGGCCATCGCCACGGCGAGCAGCCCGTCCTGGGCGAGCGGCCGCCACCGGTTCATGGAGCTCATTGGTGCAGATTAGGACTCTTTCCACCGAGATTCCTCGGCGTCGCGGCGGAGAAGTCCACTACTCCCAGCGGTGTAGCGGCGCCGGGCGTACGCCGCCGGCGTCAGGCTGAGAAGCCATCCCCGGCCGGATGACCGATGACCTGCTGGAACAGCACGATGTCGGGCATGCAGACGATCCAAGACAAGGGCGGTACCCGCCCCGGGCCGACGCTCGCCGCGGTGGCCGTCGTGCAGTTCATGGTGTCGCTGGACCTCTCGGTGGTGAACGTCGGGCTCCCGCAGATCGCCGCCGGTCTCGGGTTCAGCGCGATGGGCCTGACCTGGGTGATCCACGCCTACGCCCTCTCCTTCGGGGGGCTGCTCCTGCTGGGCGGCAAGGCCGCCGACCGGTACGGGCGCAAACCCGTCCTCCTGCTCGGGCTCGGCCTGTTCGGCCTGGCGTCCCTGGCCGGCGGCCTGGCCCAGGCGCCGGGCCAGCTCGTCGCCGCGCGCGCCGCCCAGGGGGTCGGCGCGGCCGCGCTGGCGCCGGCCGCGCTGGCCCTGCTGACCGCGACGTTCCCCTCCGGCCGCGAGCGGGTCCGGGCCTTCGGGATCTGGAGCGCGATGAACGCCGCCGGAGGCGCGCTCGGCGTCCTGATCGGCGGCGTGCTCACCGACTACGCGGGATGGCGCTGGGTGATGCTGGTGAACGTGCCGATGGCCGCGGGCGCCCTGGCGCTGGCGTGGCGCGGCGTCGCCTCGGGCCCGCCCCCGGACCGCGGCCGCCGTCCGGACGTCCTCGGCGCGTTCCTGGCCACCGCGGGGATGACCCTGCTGGTCTTCGGCGTCGTGCGCACGGACCGGAACGGGTGGACCTCGCCGGTCACCCTCACGACCCTGGCGGTCGCCGCGGCGCTGCTGGCCGCCTTCCTCGTGCAGGAGCGGACCACCGCCCGCGAACCGCTGGTCAGGCTCGGCCTGTTCGGCAACCGCTCGGTCGCCGGCGCCAACGCCTTCAACCTCCTGGTCGGCGCCGCCATGGCCTCGTCCTTCTACTTCATGTCCCTCTACCTGCAGCGGGTCCTCGGGCACGGGCCGGCGCTGACCGGGACCATGTTCCTGCCGTTCGCGCTGGGGGTCGTCGCCGGATCGGTCCTGGCCGTCAAGCTCGGCTACCGGCTGCCCCCGCGGACCCTCATGGTCGCCGGCGGGCTGATGACCGCGACCGGGTTCGCCTGGTTCGCCATGATCAGCGCGGACGGCGCCTTCGCCACCGACGTGCTGGGGCCCTCCATCGTCGCCAGCGTGGGCTTCGGGCTCTGCCTGGCGCCGCTGGTCTCCATCGCCACCGCAGGGGTCGCGCCACGGGAGACCGGGACCGCCTCGGCGCTGCTCAACAGCTCGCGCCAGATCGGCGCCTCGCTCGGCCTGGCCGCCCTCGGCACCGCCGCCCAGCACCGCACCGGCCGCGTCTCCACCCCCGGGACCCTCAACGACGGCTACGCGCTCGGCCTCGGCCTCGGCGCCGTGCTCCTGGCCGCCGCCGCCCTCGTCGCCCTCACCGTGCTGCGCGGGACGGGCCACCCGGCGCAGGCGGAGCGCGCCGACGAGCGCGACCTGCTGCCCGTGACCGAGTGAGGGACGTCTCCGCGGCGGCCCCGGGGCGGCGGGCCGGCGCCCGCGACCGAGCCGGGCGCCGGCCCGATGCGCGGGCCACGGGGAATCGGGGGAGCGGTCAGCCGGCCTCGTGGCCCGGTTCCAGATCGGGCAGCGTCCGGAAGGTGAGCGGGTCGGCCTCGGCCCCGACCGCCACGTCGATCGGGGCCAGGAGGAACCCGACGTGGTCGCCGAGGTCGACGCGCTCCTCGATCCGCCCCACGAGGCGGCGGGGAGCCTCGGTCAGCAGCGGCACGCCCTCGGGGCCCGGCCGCCACGAGCAGCGTTCGAACTTGTCGATCTCGTCGCCCGTCCGCTCTCCGAACAGCGACGCCAGCCGCTGCTGCTCCCCGCTCCGGCCGAGGACGTGCACGGCGAGGAACTCGGCCGCCTCCGCCGCCCGGTAGGTGCGGTTCTGCCGGGACAGGCACACCAGGAACCTGAAAGGTTCGATGCTGGTCTGCGTGGTGAACCCGACCAGGCACCCCGCCCGCGTCCCCGTACCGGGGTCGACGGTGGTCACCACGAACATCGGGTAGTCGAATCCGGCGACGAAGCCATCGCTGTCCATCCGCTCACCCTATGGCGACGCCGGCCGGGCGGGACCCGAGGCCGGGGGGTGGTTCGCGCCACTCCTCCCCGGGTAGGCGATCTTGGTGGGTACGTTCATCGTCGTCGGGGCCGGCCTCGTCGGTGCCGCGACCGCGTGGCAGCTGGCCCGGCGCGGGCACGAGGTGACGGTGCTGGAGCGCGACGTCCCGGCCGGCGCCGCCGGCAGTTCGCACGGGTCGGCGCGCATCCTCCGCTACGGCTACGCCGACCCGTTCTACGTCCGGGCGATGGTCGACGCACGGCGCGAATGGGACGAGCTGGAGCGGCTGGCCGGCGAGCGCCTCGTCACCCGGACGGGCTCCCTGGACGCCGGGGCGGCCCGCGACCCCGCCGCGCTGGCCGAGGTGTTCGCGGCGGCCGGCGTCGAGCACGAGCTGCTCGGCGCCTCCGAGGCCGCCGCGCGCTGGCCGGGGTTCCGCTTCGAGGGCGGGACCGGCGTGCTCTGGCACCCGGCAGCCGGTGTGATCGACGCCGAGGCCGCGGTGTCGGCCATGCTGCGGCTGGCGGGGGCCGAGGGCGCCCGGATCGAGACCGGCCGCCCCGTGGTGTCGGTCGAGCGCGCGGGCTCCGGGTACCGGACGGTGGGCCCGGACGGGCGATCGGAGGAAGCCGGGAAGGTCGTCGTCGCCGCCGGCGGCTGGCTGCCCGACATCCTCGGCGGGCTCCCGCTTCCGCGGGCGTTCCTGTCGGCCTTCCCGCCGCTCCGGGTGATGCAGGAGAACATCTTCCACTTCCCCTACCGCGAGGTCCCGGCGGAAACGTGGCCGACGTTCATCCACAAGGAGTCGGCCACGCTGGTCTACGGGCTGCCCGGTGGCAGGGACGCTGCCCTCCCGGACGGCCGGAGCGGCCAGAAGGTGGCCGAGTTCAACGGCGGCCGGCCGATCCGCAGCGCCGCCGCGCGGACCGGTGCGGTCGACCCGGCGGGCCGTGAGCGGATCGTCGCCTACGTCCGGCGGGCCCTGCCCGGCGTCGTCCCCGAGCCCTACGCGGAGACGATTTGCCTGTTCACCAACACCCCCACCGAGGACTTCGTGATCGACGGCGCCGGCGGCGTCACGGTCGCCTCGCCGTGCTCGGGGCACGGCGCCAAGTTCGCGCCGCTCCTCGGCCGGATCGTCGCCGAGTCGGCCGCGGACGAGCGCCCGCCCCCGGACCGCTTCCGGGTCCGCGCCGGCCGCGCGACCCGGTCCTCACCCTGACCGGCGGCCGCGGCCCGGGACCGGCGAAGATCGTCTAACCTGCCGGGGTGACCGACGCGACCGACGACCTCGCCCTGCCCGCCGCTCTCGCCGAGGTGGCCGCGGTCGGCTTCGAATGGGAGTACGACGAGGAGACCGACGAGGCGCGCGGCTGCGACTTCGAACCGTACGACCGTTTCGAGGACCCCGCGAAGACGGCGTGGTGGTTCCGCCTGCGGACCGGCGACCCGGACGCGGACGGCGGCGAGTTCCGCTTCTTCGGCTCGACCGGAGCCGGCGACTACGCCGGCTTCTGGCTGGCGCGGCCCGGTGTCCCGGTCACCGGCCAGCCCGTGGTCCTCATCGGCTCCGAGGGCGACCGCGGGGTGATCGCACGCGATCTCGGCGACCTGCTGTGGCTGTTCGCCGCGGGACTCGGGCCGTTCGAGGCGTTCGAGGACCCCGAGGCCCCCGGGGAGCCGAACGAGGCCTTCCGCGCGATCGCCGAGCGCCACGCCCCCGGCCGGCGCTCGCCCGCCGAGATCGTGGCCGCCGCGCGGGCGGAGTTCCCGCACTTCTCCGACCTCATCGACGCGATGTGCCGCTGAATCCGCTGTGCCCCTGAATCCGCTGTGCCCCTGAACCCGATGTGGGGCTGAGCGGGAGCCGCCCGCCCCACGTCGCGAGGCCGGGCGGTTCGGGACTTTCGTCCCTTCGTGCGGGACCTCCCTCCCTTGCCGCGCGCCCCCCGGCGCCGGGATCGTCGAGGTGCGCGACGGCCGGGACGGGCACGGCGGGCCGGCGTGGCGCCTCGGAACGGAGAGGGAACATGAGCGGCACGGGCACGGGCGTGAGGGAGCGGACGGCTCCGCAGGACCGGCTGCGCGAGCACCACAGGCGCTGCCTCCCCGCGCTGAGCAGGCTCAGGCTGGTGGCGAGGAGCGGCCTCGGGACGGGCGTCGACGTGCGGGCCGCCACCGCCGAGGTCATGGCCGAGCTGAGCGCCGCCGAGGCGGTCCTCCTCGACACCATGTCCGAGAGCGTGCGCCGCGAGGCGCTCGCCCACTTCCTGGCGTGCCGCGTCAACCGGCTCACGATCGTGGCCGAGCACGCCGCCGCGACGGCGTCGGCCGGAGACCTCCCCGTCCTGCGGCGCCTGCTCTACCAGTTCCACGCCCTCGCCGAGGCCATGTGGAAGGTGCAGCTGGGGCTGCAGAGGCCCGAGCCGCGCCCCGCGGCCGTGCCCGGCGCGGACCCGCGGCCCCGCCGGACGCCGCAGAGGCGGCCGGTGGCGAGGAGCTGACCGCCCCTGGCGGTTCGTGCACGGACCTTGGTCCTTCCCGGCGCGGGACGTTCCTCTCTACGCCTCGGCGGGCCGGCGACCGAAGGTGGGTCTAGGACATGCCCGGCCCGCACCGGGGCCGCCGGGCGCTCGCCTCAGGGGAGGTCGAGATGAACGGTCGGGACATGCCGGTCCACGTGGAGGGCCGGCTGGAGGAGCCGCTGTCGCGGTGGCTGTGGCTGGTGAAGTGGCTGCTGCTGATCCCGCACTACATCGTGCTGTTCTTCCTCGGCATCGCGTTCGCCGTGCTCACCGTGGTCGCGTTCTTCGCGATCCTGGTCACCGGCCGGTACCCGCGGGCGATCTTCGATTTCGACGTCGGGGTGCTGCGCTGGGCGTGGCGGGTGGCCTTCTACGGGTACGGCGCGCTCGGCACCGACCGGTACCCCCCGTTCACGCTCCAGGACGTGCCGGACTACCCGGCCCGGCTGCGGATCGACTACCCCGAGCGGCTCTCGCGGGGGCTGGTGCTGGTGAAGTGGTGGCTGCTGGCGATCCCGCACTACCTGGTGGTCGCGGTCTTCACCGGCGGCGGCTACGGCGGTGACGACTCGAACTGGAACCCGCCCAGCCTGGTCGGCCTCCTGGTGCTCTTCACCGCGATCGCGCTGCTGTTCACCGGCGGCTACCTGCGGGGGGTCTTCGGGTTCGTGATGGGGATGGACCGGTGGGTCCTGCGGGTCGCCGGCTACGCCTTCCTGATGACCGACCGGTACCCCCCGTTCCGGCTCGACATGGGCGGTTCCGAGCCCGGTTCCGAGCCGGTGCCCGCGGCGCCGGGCGCGCCGGGACGTTAGACCCGTCCGGCGGGACGTTAGGCCCTGCCGCCGCCCCGCCGCCGGATCCGACCCTGGTAGCGAACCTGAGGACGGACGAGGGAGGCTCGCCATGCGAGCGCTGGTGTACCACGGGCCCGGGCGCAAGTCCTGGGAGGACGTGCCGAAGCCGGAGATCGTCGAGGACGGCGACGCGGTGGTGCGGGTGGACGCGGTGACCATCTGCGGCACGGATCTGCACATCCTGAAGGGGGACGTTCCCGCGGTCACCGACGGGCGCGTCCTCGGGCACGAGGCGGTCGGCACGATCGAGGCCGTCGGGCCGGGCGTGAAGACGGTCAAGCCGGGCGACCAGGTGCTCGTCTCCTGCATCACCGCGTGCGGCACGTGCCGGTTCTGCCGCGAGGGCCGCTACGGGCAGTGCCTCGGCGGGGGCGGCTGGATCCTCGGCCACAAGATCGACGGGACGCAGGCCGAGTACGTGCGGGTGCCGTTCGCCGACACCTCGGTGCACCCCCTGCCGCCCGGGGTGCCCCCGCAGGACGTGCTGATGCTGGCCGACATCCTGCCGACCGGCTACGAGGTCGGCGTGCTCAACGGAACCGTCCGCCCCGGCGACGTCGTGGCGGTCGTGGGCGCCGGCCCGATCGGCCTCGCGGCGATCATGGGGGCGCGGCTGTTCAGCCCGAGCCACATCGTCGCGATCGACCTGGCGGACAGCAGGCTGGAGGCGGCCAAGCAGTTCGGCGCCGACAGCACGCTCAACAACTCCCGGCAGGACGCCCTGGCCGCCGTGCGCGAGATGACCGGCGGCCTCGGCGCGGACGTGACCATCGAGGCCGTCGGGGTTCCCGAGGCGTTCGAGCTGGCCGTCGCGCTGGCCCGGCCGGGCGGCCACATCGCCAACATCGGCGTGCACGGCGCACCCGCGGCGCTGCACCTGGAAGAGCAGTGGATCCGGGACGTCACCATCACCACGGGCCTGGTGGACACCTTCTCCACGCCCACCCTGCTCCGCCTCGTCGCCGGACGCCAGCTCGACGCCGGACGGTTCGTCACCCACCACTTCACGCTGGACGAGTTCCCGAAGGCCTACGAGGTCTTCGGTGACGCCGCCCACACCGGCGCCCTCAAAGTCGTCCTGACCCGCTGATCACCGTCCCGCCGCCGGCCGGGGGCCGCGCCGCCCGGCCGGCGGCGGAACGGCTCCGAAAGGAATGACCATGCCGACTCGGATCATCGTGGGGATCGACGGCTCCGCCCACGCCTGGCAGGCCCTCGACTGGGCCTCCGACTACGCCGTCCGGCACCGGATGCCGCTGGAGCTCGTCCACGGATCCCGCGCGCTGGTGGACGACGGGACGATCCCGAAGGACGCGCTGCGCCGGCTGGCCGCCGAGCGGGAGGACCTGCTCGGCGAGGCGCGGCTGTACACGCTGAAGGTGCACCCGGACCTCGACATCGCGACGCGGCTGGTCCGGACGGATCCGGGAAGCGCGCTGGTGGAGGGCAGCGGGGACGCGGCGCTCGTGGCCGTGGGGTCGCGCGGCCTCGGCGGGTTCGAGGGGCTGCTGTTCGGGTCGGTCGGCCTGTACACCGCCGCGCACGCCCGGTGCCCGGTCCTGGTGGTGCCGCGCGCGGCGCCCTACCCCGCCGACGCCCCCGCCATGGTCGTGGTCGGGATCGAAGGGCGGCCCGGGGAGCGCGCGGTGCTCGGCTGGGCCTTCGAGGAGGCCTCCTCGCGCGGCGCGGGGATCCTGGCGCTGCACGCCGTGGGCGGGGAGTTCGGGTCCCCGCGCCGGCGGGTGCTCGAGGACCTGGAGCTGTCGGAGGCCCTCGCCGGCCTGCGCGAGCGGTATCCGGACGTCCGGGTCGAGCAGCTCGTCTCCGATCGCACGGCGCCCCAGGCCCTGGTCGAGGCGTCGCGGTCCGCCGCCCTCGTGGCGGTCGGGGCCGCCCGCCGGACGGGGCGGATCGGCATGGCGCTGGGCCGGGTCAATCACGCGGTCCTGCACCACTCGCAGTGCCCGGTGGCCGTGGTGCCCATCGACCAGTGACCGGGGCCGCCCCGGCGGGACGTCCGCCCGGGCAGGGACCGAAAGAGGAGTTGACCATGTCCGATCCGATCATCGTCGGAGCCGACGGCTCCGTCCCGTCCGAACGGGCCGTGGCCTGGGCCGCCGACGAGGCCGCCCGGTACGGGCGCGAACTGAAGATCCTGCACGCGGTGGAGAGGTGGGCCTACGACGTGCCGCTCAACACCGCCCCCGGCGAGGCGGTCTTCCTGTCGCGGGAGGGCGAGGAGGTGCTGGCCGCAGCCGAGCGCGTCGCGCACGCCCGGCGGCCGGAGGTGCCGGTGCTCCTGGAACTGGCCTCCGCGAGCACCGTCCGGACGCTGGCCGAGCACTCGGAGGAGGCGTTCGAGCTCGTGGTGGGCCACCGCGGTCTCGGCGGCTTCGCGGGCCTCGTCCTCGGGTCGGTGGGGCTGGGCGCCGTCCGCCACGCCGCCTGCCCGGTCGTGGTCGTGCGGGGCGAACCGTCCACCGAGCGCCGTGAGATCGCCGTGGGGATCGGCCTCGGCGACGACTCCGCCGCTCTGGAGTACGCGTTCCGGGCAGCCGCGGTGCGGGAGGCCCGGCTCCGCGTCGTGCACGCGTGGCCCTTCCCGGCGGCCCTGGACGAGCCCGGAGCGGCCGTCGACATCCGCCGCGTCGAGGAGCGCGCCCGGTGGCGCGTCATCGAGGCCCACGCGCCGATGCGCAAGCGCTTCCCGGGCGTGGACGTCGTGGAGGACATCGTCCAGGACAACCCCGCCGCCGCCCTTGTCGCCGCGTCCCGCGACGTCGACCTGGTGATCGCCGGTTCGCATCCCCGCGAGGGCCTGACCGTCCCGCGCAGCCGCGCGGTGACGCACGGGCTGCTGCACCACGCGCACTGCCCGGTCGCCGTCGTCCCAGCCGCGGGCGCCGCCGCGCCGTGACAGGGACCGCGCCGTGACAGGGACCGGACAGGGTGAACGCCGCATGACGAAAGGCCCGGCGACCGCCGGGCCTTTCGTCATGGATGCTCGGCGCCGGGGGCGGGTGGCCGCCTCCGCCGCCGGCGTTCACGCCGCGGTCTCGCACTCGCCGGCCACGGCGGCTCCGACGCGCAGGCCGGTGACCCGCTGGCAGGACACGCGGATGAACTCCGCGTCCGTCCCGGCCGTCCAGGGGCGGAGGGCCTCGTGGGCGCCGTCTCCGGGATCGCGGACGACCCGCGCCCGGCCGATGGCGGTGACCGACCAGCCGGTGCGGCGGGAGGCGTCCAGGTCGTCGGCCTGGAAGGCCACGATCGCGCCGCGCGTCGCGGCGACCAGCCGGGAGCCGCGCGGCACGGGGATCACCACGTCCCCGCCGTCGAGGACGAAGCCGACCGGCGCCACCGCGGGGAGCGCCTGCTCGGTGAAGACGATCCGGCCGACCGTGGCGGTGCCCATGAGGCGCATGCACTCCGCTCGCGTGAGGCCCGCCGCCTCGTCCGCGCTGCTCATGACTTCCTCCTTCATGACTCCATCCTCGCCGCCGCCCGCGACGGGCGGCAGAGGGCCAAGGTCACTCGGCCGGACGCCGTCGGTCCCCTCCCGGCAGGGCCCTTCGCACCCGGCTCAGCCGGCCGCCGGCGGCGGCCTGCCCGCCAGCAGCGGGCTCTCCCAGGAGGCGCCGGGCTGGATCTCGACGTCCTCGGAGCCGTAGGAGACGCGGATGGGGGAGGCCGCGCCGGGCCGGAGGGCGACGCGGATCAGGTCCTGGCGGCAGGTCAGGTCGATGCCCCAGTGGCCGCGGTAGCGGAGCCCGAGCCGCAGTTCGCCGATCGCGGAGGGCAGGCGCGGCTCCAGCCGCAGCGAGCCGCCCCGGGTGCGGATCCCGGCGTGGCACCGCTGGACGAGGTCGACGGTGCCGGCCATCGCGCCCAGGTGGACGCCCTCGGCGATGGTGCCGCGCGGGCCGCCGTTGATGTCGGCGAACAGCGACTCGAGGAAGACGTCCCAGGCCGCGTCCCCGTCGGTGTGCGCGAGGATCCAGGCGTGGACGAGCGAGCTCAGCGTCGAGCCGTCGCAGGTGCGCGGCAGGTAGTAGGCGATCGTCCTCGCCGCCAGCTCGGGCCCGTGCTCGTACCCGAGGTGCCGCAGGACGGCGTCCAGCTCGCCGGGCGCGAGCACGTAGAAGAGCATGAGCACGTCGGCCTGCTTCGACGCCTTGTAGCGGTTGGGGGAGTCGTCCTCGGCCTCCAGGATCCGGTCCAGCCTGCGGATGTCGCCGTAGCGCTCCCGGTAGCGGGCCCAGTCCAGCTCCTCCAGGTCGGCGTAGCCCTCGAACTGGCTGATCACGCCGGAGTGGAACGGGACGTACATCTTGCGCGCAACGTCCTCGAACCGGGTGATCTCCTCGCGGGTCAGCGCGAGCCGCTCGCGCAGCTCACCGCGGCGGTCCTCGGGGAGCGAGGCGAGCGCCTCCAGCGCCCGCTCCAGCAGCCAGGCGGCGAGGACGTTGGTGTAGGCGTTGTTGTCCAGGCCCGGCCGGTCGCGTCCCGGATAGGCGTCGTGGTACTCGTCCGGGCCCATGACCCCGCGGATCACGTACCGGTCGGTGGAGTGGTCGTAGACGGTCAGGTCCGCGAAGAACCGGGCGACCTCCAGCATGATCTCGGCGCCGTACTCGGCCAGGAACTCGGCGTCGCCGGTCGCCTCGTAGAAGCGCCAGACGTTGAGGGCGATGGTCAGCCCGACATGCCGCTGCAGGCGCGTGTGGTCGGGCAGCCACCGGCCCGACCGCGGGTTGAGGTGGACGAGCTGGGTCTCCTCGCGCCCGTCGGCGGCGCTCTGCCACGGGTACATGGCGCCGCGGTGCCCGGCGGCCGCCGCCGCGCGCCGGGCCGCGGGCAGCCGCCGCCACCGGTACAGCAGCAGCGCGCGGGCGATCTCGGGGAACCGCATGGTCAGGAACGGGAGGATGAACACCTCGTCCCAGAAGACGTGGCCGCGGTAGGCCTCGCCGTGCAGGCCGCGGGCGGGGACCCCGACGTCGAGGTCCACGATGTGCTCCGACACGGTCTGGAGCAGGTGGAAGGTGTGCAGGTTGAGGATCCGCTGGACCTCGATGGGGTCGACGCTCAGCTGGCAGCGCCGCCACAGCCGGTTCCACGCCAGGGTGTGCCGCTCCAGCAGGGCGTCGAAGCCGCCCGCTCCCGCCGCGGCCTCCAGCGCCGCCTCACCGCACTCCTCGATGGCGCGGTCGCGGGAGGTGTAGACGGCCGCGACCTTCTCGATCGTGACGTGCGCGCCCCGCTCGGCGTCGACGGTCAGGTCGCAGGCGACCCGCCCGGCCTCGGCGAGCCGGGACGCCTCGGCCGGTACCGACGCGCGGGTGCGGGCCGCGACCCCGACGCCGATCTTCGAGGAGAGGGTCGTGGCGCGCAGCAGGAGCGGTTCCGTATCGCGTCCCGGCGCCGGGTCCTCGCGGGTGAGGTGGATTCCCGGCAGGTTCCGGTACCGCTCGACGCCGGCGTTGGCGACCCGTCCGTCCAGCCCGGACCGGATGTGCAGCGTGCCGCTCCAGTCCTCGGCGACGATCGTGGTCTCCAGCGCGGCCAGGTGGGGCTCGTCCATGGACACGATCCGGCGCTGGGCCAGGCGGAACGTCCGCCCCGCACGGTCGCGCACGTGGACGAGCCGCGTGAGGACGCCGCGCCGCAGGTCGAGCTCCTGCCGGTAGGACAGGAGCCGGCCCTCGTCGAGGGCGGCGTCGGGGTCGAACCACTCGCCGTCCTCCGCGCGGAAGGTCAGCGGCAGCCAGTTCGGCATGTTGACGAGATCGGCGTTGTCGGCGTGCAGCCCGCCGACCTCGGTCTGGAGCCGGTCGTAGCAACCGGCGACGTAGGTGCCGGGATAGTGGACGCCGTCGGCCGACGACTCCGGCGCGGCGCCCCGGGTGGCGACATAGCCGTTGCCGAGGGTGCACAGGGCCTCCCGCAGCCCCTCCGCCGCGGGATCGTAACCGTCGTACGCCAGGATCCACCGGGTCATGGCGTCTCCTCACACCGTCGTCAAGGCCCCTGCGGTGGGCCTTCCCTCCGACGCTGCCCGCATCCCCCCGCCGTACGGCAGTACCGGAGGACCCGGCGCGGCGGGACCTTCGCCCCTCCCCGGGGGTGGTCGACCGTCGAAAACTGAAGTCGAGACCGTCGTTCGAGGAAGGGGGCCGGACGGATGGCCGCGCTGACGAGGGCCCAGAGGTCGAACGTCCTGTTCGGCTACGACGGGACCAAGGAGAACGACCCCGCGCTGCGCTGGGCGGTCGAGGAGGCGCGGCTGCGCGGGCTCGACCTGGTGCTGTGCTACTGCTGGCACTGGCCGTACCCGAGCGGACACGCCGACCCCGGAGTGCAGGCGGTCTTCCAGCGGGCGGGCGAGAACCTCCTGCGCAAGGGGGCGCGCCGGGCCCGCGACCTGGGAGCGCAGGGGAAGGTGCGCACGCTGCTGAGGCGCGAGCCCGCCTGCGAGACCCTCGTGCACGAGTCCGACGACGCGGAGCTGATCGTGGTCGGCTCGCACGAGCGTCACCGGCTGCCCGACGGATCGACGGCGATGGAGCTGCCCGCCCGGACCCGCCGCCCCGTGGTGGCCGTCCGCGACACGGGCGGCGACCGCGGCCTCGTCGTGGCCGGCGTCGACGCCTCGGCGCACGCGGACGCGACGGTGGGCTTCGCCATCGAGGAGGCCGCGCTGCGCGACTGCGGGCTGCGCGTCGTCCACGGGGCATGGGAGCCGGGCGCCGTCCCCGAGAGCGACCTCTCCCTGTTCACGGACAAGGCCAGGCTCTACCAGGCGCGGGCGGCGATGCTGGAGAAGACCGTCCATCCCTGGCGGCGGCGGTACCCGAAGGTGCGCGTGGACGTCTCGCTGCTGCTGGAGCGCCCTCGTGAGACGCTGCTCGACGCCGCCGCCCACGCCGACCTGCTCGTGGTGGGGGACCGCGGTACCGGGGGCTTGGACCCGCTGCTGCTGGGCGCGACCAGTTCGGCGATGCTGCACCACGCCCCGTGCTCGGTGGCGATCGTCCCGACGCCCCGGTACGCCGCCCGGCGCGCCGCCTGATCAGTCGGGTTCGAGGGCGCTCCGTCCCGGGTGGCGGGACGGCGTCTCGCGCGGCAGCACGGGCTCGATCCGGTACAGGGACGGCATGCCCCCGGAGCGCGCCGGAATGTCGCGGTGCACCCCGGCGAGGGCGCCGATCAGGTCCCGCGCGGTGATGAGGCCGGCCAGGGCGCCGTGCTCGTCCGTCACCGCCGCGTAGTCCCTGTCCGACTCCAGCATGGCCAGCGCGGCGTCGGCGACCGAGGCCGAAGGGCGCACCGTCGGAGCGGGCGTCGCGGGCAGGAGGCCGGTGACGGGGCGGCGGGCGTCGCGGGGAGCGGTGGCGCTCCAGGCCGAGGTGAGCGTCTGGGCGTCGAGGACGCCGAGGAAGCCGCCCTCGACGTCGGTGACCGGCAGGTGGTGGATCTCGGCCCGGCACATCAGCTCCCAGGCCATGATCACGGACTCGTCCGCGGCGATGGTGAGCAGGTCGCGGCTCATCAGCTCGGCGACGGTGCGCTGCTCCAGTGGTGGGCGCGTGGTCATGGGACCTCCTCCTGCGGGCCGGGCGGCGTGCCTCCGCCTCCAGCCTCCTGCGGGGCGGTGCGCTGCGGCAGGGGCGAACGTCCCGTACCGCCGCGCGGCAGGGCCGGACCGGCGCCCCGCTGGAAGAACTTGAGGACCTCGATCACCAGATAGGACACGACGGCGATGAGGGCGATGCGGGCCCAGGCGGCGGCCCCGAGCGGGGCGGAGTGGAACAGGCCGTTCATGAAGGGCGCGTAGGTGTACAGCGCCTGGATGGCGATGAGGGCCAGGACGCTGGCGCCGACCCAGGGGTTGCGGCGGACACCGCGCCACAGCAGCGGGCGGTCCAGCGACAGGCAGTTGAACAGGTAGGTGAGCAGCGTCAGCGCGAAGACGTTGACGACGATCGTCTGCGCGACCCGCGGGTCGGCCCCGTGGGCGCGTTCCCAGTGCTGGAGGCCGAACGCCCCGGCGAGCAGGATCGCCGAGACCGCCAGGACGCGCAGCGTCAGCGCGCGGGTGAGCAGCGGCAGGGACGGGTCGCGGGGCGGGCGGCGCATGATGTGCTCGTCCTTCGGCTCGACCGAGAACGGCAGCCCGAGCACGAGCACCGCGGTCATGTTCAGCCACAGCACCTGGAGGGGCAGGACGGGCAGCGCCGTGCCCGCCACGATCGCGGCGACCAGCACGAGCCCGAGCCCGATGTTGGACGGCAGCGCCCAGACGATGAACTTCACGAGGTTGTCGAAGACGCCGCGCCCCTCCTCGACGGCCTTCTCGATCGAGGCGAAGTCGTCGCCGGTGAGCACCATGTCGGCCGACTCCTTGGCGGCGTCGGTGCCGGCGGCTCCCATGGCGACGCCGATGTCGGCCTGCTTGAGCGCGGGCGCGTCGTTGACGCCGTCCCCGGTCATCGCGATGACGTGCCCGCAATCCTGAAGTATCCGGACGAGCCGGAGCTTCTGCTCGGGGGAGACCCGGGCGAAGACCGTGGTGGCCTGGACGCGTTCGGGGGACACGTCGGCGGTGAGCTCGGCGCCCGTCATCACCTCGCCCTCCAGGCCGACGCCCGCCCCGACGGCGCGGGCGGTGGCGGCGTGGTCACCGGTGATCATCTTGACCTGGACGCCGGCGTCGTGGCAGGTCCGCACGGCCCGGGCGGCGTCCGGGCGGGGCGGGTCGAACATGGCCTGCAGGCCGAGGAAGGTCAGCGGCGGCGCCTCGTCCAGCCCGGGGCCCTCGGCGCGGCCCCGGGCGAAGGCCAGCACGCGCAGCGCCCGGCCGCCGTACTCCTCGGCGCGCGCGGCGACCGCCGCGCGGTCGAGCGGGACGGGCGCGCCGTCCGGGCCGGCGGCGGCCTCGCACAGCTCCAGGATCCGCTCGACGGGGCCCTTCACGTAGACGGTGCCGTCCTGGTGCAGGGTGGCCATGTAGCGGCGCTCGGCGGTGAACGGCAGCGTCGCGACGCGTTCCGGCACGCCGTCGAGGCCGGCCTTCGCGGCGCTGGTCAGCAGGGCGCCCTCGGTCGGGTCCCCGGTGATGTGCCAGCCGTCCCGCCGGTGCAGCTCCGCGTCGTTGCAGCCGAGGCCGGCCAGCAGCGCCTCCCGCAGCGCGGGGTGGCCGGCCGGGTCGACCTCCCGGCCGTCCCGCAGGATCGTGCCGGCGGGCTCGTAGCCGGTGCCCGTGACGGTGTAGTCGCGCCCGCCGGCGGTGACGGCCGTGACGGTCATCTGGTTCTGGGTGAGGGTGCCGGTCTTGTCGGTGCAGATGACGGTGGTGCTGCCGAGCGTCTCGACGGCGGGCAGGCGCCGGACGATGGCGCCGCGGCGGACCATGCGGGAGACACCGAGCGCGAGGGTGATCGTGACGACCGCGGGCAGCCCCTCGGGGATCGCGCCGACCGCGAGCGCGACCGCCGCGGTGAGCATCTCGGTCGCGCCCCGCCCGCGCAGCACGCCGATGAGGAAGGTCAGCGCGGCCAGCGCCAGGATCGCCACCGTCACGATCTTGCTGAAGTGGGTGATCTTGCGGGTGAGGGGCGTCTGGACCCCGCCGGTGCCCTGCACCAGCCGGTTGATGCCGCCGAGCTCGGTGTCCGCCCCGGTCGCCACCACCAGGCCCGCGGCGCTGCCGGCGGTCGCCAGCGTGCCGGAGTAGGCCATGCCGGTGCGGTCGGCGAGGGCGGCCTCGTCCTGCGCCGCGGTGTCCTTGGCGACGGGCACCGACTCTCCGGTGAGCGCCGACTCGTCCACGGCGAACTCGTCGGTGCGCAGGAGCCGCAGGTCGGCCGGGACCTTGTCGCCGGCCTCCAGCCGCACGAGGTCGCCCCGCACCAGGTCGGCCGACGGCGCGCGCTGGGCAGTGCCGTCGCGGACGACCAGGGCCGTCGTCCGCGCCATGGCGGCCAGGGCGCCGAGCGCCTTCTCAGCGCGCGACTCCTGGACGAACCCGACGACGGCGTTCACGACCACCACGCCGAGGATCACCAGCGCGTCCACGTGCTCGCCGAGCAGGCCCGTCACCAGCGCCGACGCCAGCAGCACGTAGATCAGCGGGCTGTTGAACTGCAGCAGGAAGCGCACGACGGGACCGGGCCCGCGCGCGGCGGGCAGCGTGTTGGGCCCGTCCCGCTCCAGCCGACGCGCCGCCTCGGCCGAGGCCAGCCCGTCGGAGGCGTCACCGCCGAACTCGCGCACGACGTCGTCGGCGGGCCTCCGGTAGGGCGCCGCGGTCGCGGTCATCGCGGCCCGCGGCCGCGGCCGCCGGGTCGGGGGGCCGGGCGGCCGTAGCGGATGTTCATCGTCGCACCTCCTGGCACCCCAAGCCTGGCGGACCGCGGCGCCGTTGTTGAGGGCCGAAGGTCCCGGCCCGCGCGGACCCACGACTCTGACCACCGCGCCCCCGCGGTTGTGAGGCTGGGGGATCTGGAGGTGGAAGACGATGGACGGACCACATGTCCTGGTCGGGTTCGACGGTTCGCCCGCGGCCGGGCGCGCCCTGCGCTGGGCGGCCGAGGAGGCGTCCCTGCGCGGCCTTCCCCTGCGGGTCTGCCACGCCTGGAACTGGCCCTATCCGCCGGGCCCGCGTGGGGACGAGGCGCTGGAGATCGTCCGCGGCATGGCGGTCATCACCTTGGAGGACGGCGTCCGCACCGCCCGGGAGGCCGCCCCGGACCTGGACGTGCGGCCGCTGCTGTCCAAGGGAACGCCGTCGGCCGCGCTCCTGGAGGCGTCGGGGGACGCCGAACTGATCGTGATCGGCGCCCGCGGGGCGGGCGGTTTCGACCGGCTGCCGCTCGGCTCCACGGCCGTCCACGTTCCCGCTCACTCCGATCGTCCCGTCGTCGTGGTGCCCTCCCGCGAACCGGGCCGGGTCGACAAGCGGATCGTCGTCGGCGTCGACGGGTCGCCCGCCAGCCGGGCCGCGCTCGGGTTCGCCCTGCGCGAGGCGGCACTGCGGAACGCCTCGGTGACGCTGGTGTGCGCGTGGTGGGATCCCGCCGTGCTCCCGGGCCCGGACCGCCTGCCGTTCACCGATCCGCAGGCGGTCAAGGAGGAGGGCAAGGCGCGGTTCGCCGCCGCAGTCGCGCCCGTCCTGGCCGCGCACCCCGAGGTCGGGGTCGAGCAGCGGTTCGTCCTGGAGCGCGCCGGGCGCGCCCTCGCCGACAACGCCCGGGACGCGATGCTGCTGGTCGTCGGCGACCGCGGGATCGGATCGTCCCCCAGGACCACGCTCGGCGCCGTCACGCGGTCCGTGCTGCACGAGGCGCCGAGTCCGGTCGCGGTCGTCCACGACCGCGACGAGCACGTGAAGGAGCCGTCATGATCCGAGTACTGGTGGCGTACGCCTCCGAGCGCGGAGGAACCGCCGAGATCGCCGAATGGGTCGGCGCCGCCCTGCGCGAGTCGGGCGTGGAGGCCGACGTGCGCCCCGCCGGAGAGGTCGAGGCGCTCGACGGGTACGACGCCGCCGTCGTCGGCGGGGCCCTGTACGTCGGGCGCTGGCACCGGGAGGCGCGCCGCTTCGTCCGGCACCACGCCGACGAGCTGGCGCACCGGCCGGTGTGGCTGTTCAGCAGCGGTCCGCTGGACGACAGCGCGCGCGAGCGCACGCTCGACCCCGTGTCCGGCGTCGCCAAGTTCGCCCGCCGCCTCCATGCGCGGGGCCACGCCACCTTCGGAGGGAGGCTGGCTCCCGACGCCGAGGGCTTCATGGCCGCTAAGGTCGCCCGGACCGCGTCCGGGGACTTCCGCGACCGCGACCGCGTCGCCGACTGGGCCGCCGGCATCGCCCGCGACCTGCGGAGCGTGCCGGCATGAACAGGATCGTCGTCGGGGATGACGGGTCGGAACCGAGCCTGCTCGCGGTCGACTGGGCCGCTGACGAGGCCGCCCGCAGGGGTGCCTCGCTGCACGTGGTGTACGTGGTCACGCCGTGGCTGTTCGACGTTCCGACGGACCCGGGCGCGGCTCAGGTCCGGGAGCAGCTGCTGGACGGCGGAAGGGACATCGTCGAGCTCGGCGTGGAGCGGGCCCGCGGGCGCGTTCCGGGGCTCGAGGTGACCGGCGAGCAGACCGGCGGGCAGCCCGCCAAGGTGCTCGTCGAGCGGGGGCGCGACGCGCTGATGGTCGTGACCGGCTCGCGGGGGTCGGGCGGTCTCTCGGGCCTGCTGCTGGGATCGGTGGCGATGCAGGTCGCGACGCACGCCACCTGCCCCGTGGTGGTCACCAGGGCCCCGAGCGCGGATGCCCGGGGAGACGTCGTGGTCGGTGTGGACGGTTCCCCGGCGGGGGCGGGCGCCATCGGGTTCGCCTTCGAGGAGGCGGCCCTTCGCGGGGCGCGGCTGCGGGCCGTGGCGGCCTGGTCGCACCCGGTGCCCTCGGGCCGCGGCGACATGCAGCCTCTGGTCTACGACCACGCCCTCGTGGCCGCCGAGGAGGAGCGGGTCCTGTCGGAGTCGCTCGCCGGATGGTGGGCGAAGTACCCCGACGTCGACCTGGTGTCCGAAGCCGTCCACGGCGGGGCCGCCCGGGTCCTCGCGGGGGCGTCGGTCAACGCCGGCCTGCTGGTCGTCGGCTCGCGCGGACACGGGGGCTTCGCCGGGCTCCTGCTGGGGTCCGTCGGCCACGCGATGCTGCTGCGCGCGCACTGCCCGGTCGCCATCGTCCGCGGGCGGGGGTGAGGTTCGCCGGGGTGCCTGGCCCGACCGCCCCCCCAGGGATCGGCCGGGCCAGGGTCTCAACCGCGCCCCTCCCTCGTGGAATGGGCGCCGTCGGCCTTGAGCTGCGCGGCCAGCGCCGCGGCCTGGGTCCGGCGGCTCATGCCGAGCTTGGCGAAGATGTTGGAGATGTAGTTCTTGACCGTCTTCTCGGCCAGGAAGAGGCGCTCGCCGATCTGCCGGTTGGTCAGCCCCTCGCCGATGAGCTCGAGGATGTGCCGCTCCTGCTCGGTCAGGCCCTTGAGCGGGTCGCTCTTCTCCTGGCGGGTGCGGAGCCGTTCGAGCATGCGGGCCGTGCTGCGCGGGTCGAGCAGGGACTGCCCGGTGGCGACGGTGCGGACGGCGCCGACCAGGTCCGAGCCGTGGATCTGCTTGAGGACGTACCCGGACGCGCCCGCCATGACCGCTTCGAACAGGGCGTCGTCGTCGTCGAAGGAGGTCAGCATCAGGCAGGCCAGCTCCGGCAGCTGGGAGCGGAGCTCGCGGCAGACGCTCACGCCGTCCCCGTCGGGCAGGCGGACGTCCAGGACGGCCACGTCGGGCCGGACGGCCGGGATCCGCGCCAGGGCCTCGGCGGCGGTGCCGGCCTCGCCGATGACCTCGATGTCGTCCTCGGCGGACAGCAGCGCGGCCACGCCGCGGCGGACGACCTCGTGGTCGTCCATCAGAAAGACCCGGATCGTCCCCGCGTGCTCTGGCGTCTCGGCGGTCATGGCTCTCGTTTCCTCGGTGCAGTGGTGACGGAATGGACGCTACCCCGCCGAGGGGCCGCTCCCCAGCCAGCGTTCGTCCCCCGGCCGCGGGACGAACGTCCCGAGCCGGCGCGCGTCCCCGCGCCCCTTCGGGACGGACCTTCGGCCCTGCCGCAGGGCAGGGGGCGCGGGCGAGGCTGAAAGGTGACGGAAGGAGCGATCCATGCAGACCAGGTACAGGACCGCCGCGGACATGGGCGAGGACATGCGGCGTGCCGTCGAGGACGCCCTGTGGGCGCCGTCGGTGCACAACACCCAGCCGTGGCGGTTCGGCGTGCGCGGCTCGCGGATCAGCCTGCGGGCCGACCCGGACCGCCGGCTGGGCGTCGCCGACCCGAAGGGCCGCGAGATGCTCATCAGCTGCGGCGCCGCCCTCTACAACCTCAGGCTGTCGCTGCGCGCGCAGGGCTACGACCCCGTCCTGCGGCTGCTGCCCGACCCGGACCGCCCGCACCTGCTCGCCGACGTCCATCTGGAGCCCGACGAGGAGCCGGACCAGCAGACCCTGCGCGAGCACGCGCAGATCCGCCGCCGGCGCAGCCACCGGGGCGCGTTCCGCCCCGAGACCGTCTCCGCCGGGGTCCTCACGGCCATGCGGTACGACGTCGAGCGCGAGGGCGCCCGGCTGATCGAGGCCGTCGACTCGCACGTCAAGGGGGCCCTGGCCGCCCTGACCGACGCGGCCGAGCACCTCCAGCGCCGCACCCCCGCCTACGCGGCGGAGATCGGCCGCTGGGCGCCGTCGCCCCGGACGGCCCGCAAGGACGGCATGCAGGAGGGCGCCTACCCCAGGCAGGCGCCTGAGACCAGTCCTAACTTCCCGGCCCGCGACTTCGCGCGCGGCCAGGGCTGGGGGACCGAGCCCGCGCAGGGCGAGGCGCAGCGCGAGGGACAGGGCGTGGCTGGGGTGGCGCTGCTCCTGGTCTCCGACGGCGACGGCCCGGCCGACTGGGTGCGAACGGGCCAGGCGCTCCAGCGGGCGCTGCTGAGGGCGGCGGAGGGCGACCTGGCGGCCGCCTTCCACACCCAGGCGCTCGAGGTGCCGGAACTGCGCGCCTTCATCCGCGCCCACTTCTGCAGGGACGCCTACCCGCAGATGCTCCTGCGCATCGGCGCGCCCGAGGGGGAGGGGCTGGACACCGTGCGCCGGCCCATCGACGACGTCATGATCGTGGAGCCCTGAGCGGCACGCGGTCCGGGATCCGGCGGCCGGTGATGAGCCGGGGGCGGACGACGATGAACTGGTCGCGCTCGCCGGGCGCCCAGCTGCGCAGGGGGAGCGTGGAGAGCCGGGCGATCTCGGCGGGCTCGGTGACGCGGCGCGCGGGCCCGACCGTGACCACCGACCAGCCCGTGCCGGCCTCCGCGTCGATGTCGTCGATCTCGAAGGCGACGATCGTGTCGGAGGCGGCCGTCGCGAGGCGCGAGGCCGAGGACGTCTTCACCACGATGAGCTCGCCGTCGAAGACGAAGTTGACCGGCTGTACGGTGGGCAGCGCCTGGAGGGTGAACACGATCCGGCCGATCGTCGACCGGCGGAGCAGTGACCGGCATTCCCCGTCGTCGAGGATCTCCATGCCGCTGTGGTCGAGGTGCATGCCCCCCAGGGTGGCGCATCGGTGACCAAGGTCATCAGGGACGAAGGTCCCTGACCTGACTTCTCGTCGCGGGCAGGGTAATACTGGACCTGTGGCACACGATTCGGGCGCTGGCCAGGACCGGGCACGACTGATTCTGCCGCAGTTGCAGCTCGACGACCTGCTGTCGGAGCTGCAATCGCGGCTGGAGGCGGCGCGCTCGACACGCGACCGCGTGCACGCGCTGCTGGAGGCCGTGGTCTCGATCGGCAGCGAACTCGACCTCGAGTCGGTGCTGCGCCGGATCACCGAGGCGGCCACCACGCTCGTCGACGCCCGCTACGGCGCCCTCGGCGTCATCAGCGAGGAGGGCGAGCACCTGGTGCAGTTCGTCACCGTGGGCGTGAGCGAGGAGGAGATCGAGGCGATCGGCCACTGGCCGCACGGGCACGGGATTCTCGGCCTGCTGATCCGGGACCCGCGGTCGCTGCGGCTGCCGGACCTGGGCGAGCACCCCGCCTCGAGCGGCTTCCCGGCCAACCACCCGCCGATGCGCACGTTCCTCGGCGTCCCGATCCGCGTGCGGGACGAGGTCTTCGGCAACCTCTACCTGACCGAGAAGGCCGGCGGCGGCCAGTTCGAGGAGGAGGACGAGGTCGTGGTGATCGCGCTGGCCACGGCCGCCGGCGTCGCGATCGAGAACGCCCGCCTGTACCAGGAGACGCGCCGCCGCGAGCGGTGGCTGGAGGCGTCCGCGGAGGTCTCCACCGCGCTGCTGTCGGGCACCGACCCGCACGAGGTGACCACGCTGGTGGCGCAGCGCGCGCAGGAGATCGCGGAGGCCGACCTCGCTGCCGTGGCGCTGGTGGAGGACGGTGGCGAGCACTTCGTGGTCGAGGCCGTCCGCGGCGCGGGCGCCGAGCAGTTGCAGGGGCTGCGGGTGCCGCTGGAGCACTCGGTCGCCGGGCCGGTGTTCACCGAGGGGGCGGCCCTGCGGCTGGCCAACGGGGAGAAGGCGGCGCGTGAGGCGAGCGTGCCCACGCGGGTGCCGATCGGTCCGCTGCTGGTCGTGCCGCTGGGGCTCGGCTCCGCGGCGCGCGGGGTCATCTCGGTGGTCAACCCGCCCGGCGGGGCGCTGTTCTCGGAGGGGACCCAGCGGCTGCTGGAGGCGTTCGCGGGCCAGGCGGCGGTGGCGCTTGAGCTGGCCGAGCGCCGCCGGGACGCCGAGCGGCTGACGCTGCTGGAGGACCGCGACCGGATCGCCAAGGACCTGCACGACACCGTCATCCAGCGCCTGTTCGCGACCGCGATGGGGCTGATGGCCGCGATCAAGATCACGCAGAAGCGGGAGGTCGCCGTCCGGGTGCAGCGGGCGGTGGACGACCTCGACGACACGATCCGGCAGATCCGCTCGTCCATCTTCGCGCTGCAGGGCCCCGAGACCGACGAGGCGTCGCTGCGGAGCCGGGTCCACGCGCTGGCCGACAGGGCGGCGGAGCACCTGGGGTTCGCCCCCTCGGTGCGGCTGGACGGGCTGCTGGACACCTCGGTCGACGAGGAGATCGGCGAGCAGCTCCTGGCCGTGGTCCGGGAGGCCCTCTCGAACGTCGCCCGGCACGCCCAGGCCACCGCGGCCGCCCTGAACATCGACGTCGGGGACGAGGTCACGGTGCGGGTGGAGGACGACGGCGTCGGCATCACCGAAGGCGGCCGCCGCAGCGGGCTCCGCAACATGCAGGCCCGCGCCGAGGGGCTGGGCGGGACGTGCATCGCCGAGCGGCGCCCGGAGGGCGGCACGGTGCTGTGCTGGCGCGTCCCGCTCAAGGCCGACTGAGAGCGTCCGCGGCTCACGGGCCGATGCGGTGGTTGTCGAGGCGTGCCCAGTCGGCGTCCCACATCCGGTAGCGGAGCCGGTCGCACCGCGCCCGGACGAACCAGTAGAGGCAGAGCGCGGGCAGGCCCGTGGCGAGGACGACCCCCGTCCCGTTCACCGCGGAGTGGATGACCGTCTGCGCGTGCCGGCGGGGCGGTGTGATCGAGACGCCGTCGGGACCGGCCCACAGGATGAGGCGCTCCCCGACCCCCGCCCCCCGCCAGGTCGTGTAGTCGTCGGTCCGCCTCGTCCCGTCGGGGTCGGTCCAGGCGACGGTCACCGTGCGCCTGCCCCCGGGATCGCGCACCTTCACGATGGTGGCTTCGACGCGGTGCCGGGTGGCGGCCTGCCGGTGCTCGGCCCGTACGCCCGAGCCGTAGGCGGCCCGGACGGCATGGGCGACCAGCGGCGGGGTCGCACTGAGGAACACCATGAGCAGCAGGAGGCCGATGCGCCACTGGAGGCGGTCCACGCCGCGCCGCAGGTCGTTGCGGTCGAAACCGCAGCTGCGGCGCCGGCGGTCGATGCGTTCCCGCCAGCGGCCCGTCCGTGCTCGCATGGTGGTCGCTCCCATGACGCGGTCCCTTCACCTGCCTTCCATGGCGACGCTACGCATCCGCCCCGGGGCCGCCGCAGAGGCGGAAGCCCCCCGCGCGCGGGACGTCCCGGGTCCTCGGACCTCCGCGTCCGGGGACCTTGGTCCCGCCGAACATGCGCCTAACGGTCCTACAGGCAAAGGCCGCTTCAGGATTTAGTCATAGGTGACGAGATCAACGAAGCGATGGAAGGTGAGAGGCGATGGCACTCTCCGAGCACAAGACCCACGTGGGACGCGAGACCCTCATCCGCGTGGTCACCCCCAAGCCGCTGACCGAATCGCCCGCCGCCCGCTACATGTGGGCCGCCGCCCGCTTCGCGCTCGGCTGGGTCTTCCTCTGGGCGTTCCTGGACAAGACCTTCGGGCTCGGCCACGAGACCCCCGCCGCCAAGGCGTGGATCGACGGCGGCAGCCCCACCGAGGGGTTCCTGAAGCACTCGCCCGCCGGGCCGTTCGCCGACTTCTACCACGACATCGCGGGAGCGGGCTGGGCCGACTGGCTGTTCATGATCGGGCTGGGCGGCATCGGCGCGGCGCTGATCCTCGGCGTGGGCATGCGGATCGCCGCCGGTGCGGGAGCCGCCCTGCTGGTCATGATGTGGTCGGCCGTCCTGCCTCCGGAGAACAACCCCTTCATGGACGACCACCTCGTCTACGCGATCCTGATCATCGGCCTGGCCCTCGTCAGCGCCGGCGACACCCTGGGCCTCGGCCGCTGGTGGGGTGGTACCCCCCTGGTCAAGCGCCTCCCCTTCCTCAAGTGACCTGATCCCCGGCAACGAGGGGCGCTCCCCGAGGAGCGCCCCTCGTACGCGTGTCCCCGCCCTTCCACGCAGCGCAGCGCCTCCCATGCCGCGCTGCGTTTCGCGCTTGGCGGTGGGGGCGTCCGGTACTCGGTCGGTACAAGGAGGATCAGGGGCATGCGGCGCCGCGCGTCAGGCGGAGCGGGGCTCCGGCGAGTCCGCGGGCGGTCCTGCCGGGTGGCGGAGGACCGCGAGGGCCTGCTCGACGGCGTGGGGGAGCTCCCGGCCGGTGTCGACGGCCGTCGATCCGGGCCAGGGCGCGGAGTCGGCGCGCATCGCGGCGGCGATGCCGGGGTCGGCGTCGGAGCTCCCGCGGGGGCGGGTCCGCATGCGTTCGGCGCAGACGGCCTCGGGCGCCTCGCAGCGCAGCGCCGTCAGGTGCGCGTGCTCCTGCTCGGCGACGGAGGCGAGGAGCTCCCGGTGGTCCTCGGAGGTCCAGGAGGCGTCCAGGACGACCGTCTCGCCCATCCGGAGCAGCCGGGCGGCGCGCGCGGCCATCTCCCGGTAGGTGCGCCGGCCCCACTGCGGGGTGTAGATGCCGGAGCCGTAGGGCGCGGCCGCCGAGGCGGCGGGCGCCAGCCCGGCGAGTTCCTTGCGGATCCGGTCGCTGCTGAGCACCGTGCAGCCGAGCCGGTCGGCCAGCGCGCCGGCCAGGGAGGTCTTCCCGGTGCCGGGGAGCCCGCCCACCATGATCAGACCGACGCGCCCGGCGCGCAGGTGGCGCAGCGCGACGCCGGCGTAGGAGCGCGCCTCGGCGGCCGCGTCCGGGGCGCCCTGGCCGTGCCGCAGGCACGCCACCTTGGCGCGGACGAAGGCGCGGTAGGCGACGTAGTGGTGGCGGAGCGAGGACGGGGCGGGGTCGGCGGCGAACTCGGCGTACCAGCGGAAGAACCGCTCGGCGTGCTCGGGGGCGCCCAGGCGTTCGAGGTCCATCGCCAGGAACGCGGCGTCGTCCAGGCCGTCCAGCCAGCGGAGCCGCTCGTCGAACTCCAGGCAGTCGAGGATCCGCGGGCCGTCGTCCAGGCAGAAGATGTCGCCGGCCAGCAGGTCGCCGTGCCCGTCGACCACGCGGCCGTCGGCGATGCGCGCGTCGAACAGGGGCTCGCGGCCGGCGAGGAACTCGTTCGCGAGGTCCTGCGTCTCGGCGGCGGCCCCGGCGGGCAGGACGGTCCCGTGGAAGGGCCTGACCTGGTCGAAGCTGTCGTGCCAGCGGCCCCGGACGGCGTCGCGGGTCTCCTGCGCGGCGATGCGGGGGCCGCGCGGCGCCTTCGCGTGCCAGGCGGCCAGGGTCCGCGCGGTCTCGCGCAGGGCGTCGCGCACCGGCGCGCCGGCCCCGACCAGGGTGGCCAGGCGCCGGTCGGCGGGCATCCGCCGCATCATCACGAGATGGTCGAGGACGCCGCCGTCCGGCCCGCGCACGTCGGCGACGCCGAGGTAGACGTCCGGCGCGAACCGCCGGTTCAGCCTGACCTCCTCGTGGCACGCGCGCTCGCGCAGCTCGCGGGTGCTGAAGTCCAGGAACCCCAGGTCCACCGGCTTCTTGAGCTTGTAGGCGCGGTCCCCGACGAAGAAGACCACGCCTATGTGGGTCTCGGCGACGGCGGCGTCCTGCACGGGCTCACGCCCTCGGATAGGCGGTGGGGCGGGTGTCGTCGTAGTCGTAGCCGAGGTTCTGCACGACGTCCACGACGCCCTCGGTGGCGGCGGTCATCCGCACGATGATCGGGATCAGGCTCTTCCGCTCGACCCGCCCGGTGAGGTGGACGACCCCTTCCAGGACGCGGACGTGCACCTCGGCGGGGTCCTGCCACAGCCTGCTGATCAGGACGTCCTCGATGATCTCGTCGCGGATGGCGGGGTCGGAGCGGTGGAACACCGAGAGCAGGTCCCGGCGGGCCACGATCCCGGCGAGCCTGCCGTCCTTCTTGACGACGGGCACCGCCTTGAACCCGCGGGCGTTCAGCAGCCGGGCGGCCTCGGCGACGGGGGTGTGCGGTTCGACGGTCGCGACCGGCGTGCTCATCAGCCCCCGCGCGTCGAACGCGGCGGCCTTGGCCTGTGCCTGGGGACGCCGCCGCAGCGCGAACCTGCGTGGTTCGGCGCCGCCCCGGTGCTCCTGCTTGCGCAGGAGGTCGGCCTCGGTGACGATGCCGGTGAGCCGGCCGTCGTCGTCCACGACGGGCACCGCGCTGATGCGGCGCTCGGCCAGCGTGTCGGCGATCTCGATGAACGGGGTGTCCTCGGAGACCGTCACGACGTTCCTGGTCATGACGTCCCCGACCGTACGGCGCTTCATGGCTGCCCTCCCGGATTTCCCGCTGGGCCTCAGCGGCTCTCGCCCGCCGCGGCCGTCTGGTCCGCGCAGATCACGACCTCGCAGCGAGCGCGCTCCCGCACGATCGGGACGGTGTCGCCGCCGAGGGGGTTGCCGTGCTCGGAGTGGAGCCGGGCGCCGACCACCAGCAGTTCGGCCCGCTCGGCCGCCTCGACCAGCGCCTCGCCCGGGACCCCGGAGACCACGCGGAGCCTGGTGGTCAGGTGCCGGGACCGGGGGATCTCCCGGGCGGCCAGGCGCCGGAGCGCCAGCCACTGCCTGACGGCGTGGAACGGCCGCCGTACCGGGCTCTCACCGGGCTCCAGCACGCGGACGACGTCCAGGCGCGCGCGGCGTTCGGACGCCTCGCGGGCGGCCCGGCGCAACGCGGCCATGGAGTTGGGGGAACCGTCCACCCCGACGACGACGGAACGCTGTTCGGGCACGACCCACATCGGCGACCTCCTAAGTCACCCTCACTGTCGCGCGCGTGACGGTTTCCGGGTCAGTGCCGAGCGTCCCGCGGGGCCGGGACCTTCGGCCCGAGCCGGGCCCGGCGCGGGCGGGGTCAGCCGGAGGCGCCCGGGTTGAGCACGGCCTGCGCGGCGACGAAGGCCGCGACGGCGAAGACCAGGTAGGCGAACCAGCGCCGCAGGCGGTCGGCGTCCAGGCGCCGGGCGAGGCGGGCGGCGCCGAGCGATCCGGCGACGGCCGCGAGGGTGAACGCCGCGATGACGCCGTAGTCCAGTGCCGCCTCTCCGGCGTGCGCGGCGAAGCCGGCCACCGAGTTGACCACCACGATGACCAGCGAGGTCCCGACCGCGGCGGTCATCGGCAGGCCGAGCCCGACGACCAGGGCCGGGATGATGAGGAACCCGCCGCCGACGCCGAACAGGCCGGTCAGCACGCCGACGGCCGCGCCCGCGCCGATCGACTTGGGCAGGCAGCTGCGCCAGTCGACGCCGCCGCCCGGCAGGGCGCACGCCCCGCCCAGCCGGTCCCGCCCGGCGAGCATCCGCCAGCCGGCCGCCACCATGAGCGCCGCGAAACCGAGCAGGACGGCCTGGTCGGGCAGGAGCCGGTTCAGGGCCGCGCCGCCGAAGGCGGCCGCCGCGCCCGCCGCGCCGAAGACCCCGGCGATCCGCCATCGCACCTGCCCCGCGTGGACGCGGGGGAGCGCGGCCGCGGCGGAGGAGATCCCCACGACCAGCAGCGAGGCGGGGACCGCCGAGGCCAGCGGCAGGCCCGCGCCGTAGACGAGGGCGGGGACGGCGAGGATGGAGCCCCCGCCGCCCAGGAGCCCGAGCAGGACGCCGATGAGGGCGCCGAGTACGAGCGCGGTCAGCATGCCGTCACCTCCTGGGCGGGCGCGGGGGGCGCGTCATGGGCGGTCCGCCGCCAGGGCGTCCAGCACGGCGGACATGTCGCTTTTCGGTCCGCGGTTGTACGGGAGCTTGGCCAGGACCATCCCCATGGCGCAGGTGTTGGACAGGGCGGCGAAGGTGAGGCCGCCGCCGATGCCGGCCGCGACCCACTTGGCGCGCGGGACGACCGTGCTGGCGAGGACCGAGCCGAGCACGATCGAGCCGGCGACCAGGCGGACCTGGCGCTCCAGGTCCCAGCGGGCGCGTCCGGCGGCGACCGGTTCGCCCGCGGCCTGCCAGGCGCCGATGCCGCCGCTCAGGACGCGCAGGTTGGGCAGGCCCGCGGACGCCAGCGCCCGCGAGGCCTGGTCGGCCCGCTGCCCGGAGCGGCAGACGAGCACGACCTGCTCGTCCAGGTGGGCGCGCAGCTCCGCGCGGTGCTCGCGCAGCAGGTCGAGCGGCACGTTGTAGGAGCCGGGGATGTGGCCGGTCTCGAACTCGCCCGGAGTGCGGACGTCGATGAGCCGCGGACCGTCGGCGGACTCCAGGAGCTCGCGCAGGGCGGGGACGTCCACGGTGGAGGCGTGGGGCGGGGTGGTCACGAGGTCTTCTCCCGTGTGTCGTCGGTGGATCGCTGATCGGTGATGGCGAGGCCCGCCGGGGCGGCCTCGGAGTAGTCGTCGTCGATGTGCACGGCCCGGCGCCCGGCCCGCTGGAGCAGGCTGGTGGCCGCCGCGGCCCGGTACCCGGACCCGCAGTGCACCCAGACGGTCCCGTCGGGGACCTCGTCCAGGCGGCCCGGCAGTTCCGGCAGGGGAAGGTGGACGGCGCCCTCGATGTGCCCGTCCCTCCACTCGTTGGTCATGCGCACGTCCAGGACGGCGTCCGGCGCGGGCAGGTGCCGGGGGACGCGGCCGGCCCACGCGGCGGCCAGGTCGCTGAACGTCGCGATGGGCGTGTCCTCCAGCAGGCCGGGGTCGCCCCCGGCCCATTGCTCGGGCGTGCCGGAGGAGGCCGCGGCCGGCCGGTCGACGCCGATGCGCGCCAGCTCCCGCTGGGCGTCTGCGATCTGCTCGGGGCTGTCGCCGAGCAGCGTCAGGGGGGCTCCCCACGGGGCCAGCCAGCCGAGCCACGTCGACATCGCCCCGTCCAGGCCGAAGCTGAGGGTCCCGGCCAGGTGCCGCTGGGCGAAGGCCTTGCGGGAGCGCAGGTCCACGACCCACTCCCCGGCGGCGACGCGGTCGCGCAGCTCGCCCGCGTCGGCGACCCGCGCGGGAGTGAGGTCGATCAGGTCGGCCCCGGCGGCGTTGCGGACGCCCATGTGCGCGTAGTAGGCGGGATAGGCGTCGAGTCCCGCGAGGGTCTCGGTGACGAAGTCGTCGGCTTCCAGCCGCAGCGCCGGATTGGCCCGCCTCTCCTGCCCGATCGTCGAGGAGGCCGCGTCGGACTGGCTCGCCGAGCAGAAGCTCCCGAACCCGTGCGTGGGCCAGACGTTCGCGCCGTCGGGCAGCAGGTCCGCCAGGCGCCGCGCCGAGGCGTGCTGCCGCTCGGCCAGCAGGTGGGCGTGCTCGGCGCCGAGCAGGTCGGTGCGGCCGGTGGTGCCGAACAGCAGCGACCCGCCGGTGAAGACGCCTTCCGGCCCGCCGGGTCCGGACAGGACGTAGGACAGGTGGTGGAAGGTGTGCCCGGCGGTGGCGACGGCGCGGACGCGCAGCGCGTCGGAGACCGTGATCTCGTCGTCGTCTCCGACGCCGGTCCGGTCGAACTCGACGTCCTCGTCGGCCGAGATCAGGTAGGCCGCCCCGGTCGCCCTGGCCAGCGCGAGCCCGCCGGAGACGTAGTCGTTGTGCAGGTGGGTCTCCAGTACGTGCGTGATGCGGACGTCCAGCCGTCCGGCCAGGGCGAGGAAGCGGTCGATGTCGCGCTGCGGGTCGACCACCAGGGCCACGCGGCCGTCGTGGGCCAGGTAGCTGCGGTCGCCCAGGGACGAGGTCTCGACCACCTGGACATGAACCATCTGCATCCACTCCCTACACCCGGCGGGGTATCCATCGCTCGCAACGCGGTCACGGTTCCGGCTCGCGCCCTTCCCGGGGAAGCATACCCCCAGGGGTATGTACCTCGCGGGTGAGTTGCCTCACCCGGGCCGGGACGTCCGGCAGGACCTTCGGCTCTACCTGCGAAGACGCCCCGGACCCGAGACTGGGCCCAAGTCAGGCAACCGCCAGTGGAGGAGGTGGCACCGATGAGCGAGATGCTGGTCGTCCACCGGGAGGACGACGCCTTCGCGGTGATCGTCCGCGATCACGTCATACATGTGGACCAGCCGTACATGGTGGGAGGAATGGACGCCGGGCCGACGCCGGTCGAGCTGTTCGTCGCGTCCCTCGCCGCGTGCACGGCACACTACGCGCGTCGCTACCTCGTGCGACGCTGCCTGCCCGCGAACGGTCTGGAGGTCACGGCCGACTACACGATGAGCCCGGAGGGCCCCGACCGCGTGTCGCGCGTCGAGCTGCGCCTGCGCCCGCCCGTCCGGCTCCCCGACCGCGACGTCGGTGGACTGATGGCGGCCGCCATGGCCTGCACGGTCCACAACTCGATCCTCGACACCCCGCGCATCGGCGTCCGCCTGGAGAGCGAGGTCGCCGCCTGAGAGGCGCCGGAGGTCCCGCCGCCGAGGGCCGTTAGGCCCTGGGGCCCGGGTCCGGCCGGACGGTGCAATGGAGGCGGACGAGGAGGAGGGCGTCATGAGCCACGTGGTCGTCGGATACGACGGAACGAGCGAGAGCGAGCGGGCGCTGCGCTGGGCGGTCGAGGAGGCCCGGCTGCGGAGGCTGCCGCTCACGGTGTGCCACGCCTGGCGGTGGCCGTATCCGATCAGCTTCATGGACTACGAGGGCGTGGCCATCGTCCGCCGGATGGGCGAGCACATGCTGGACCACGGAGTGTCGCTCGCGCGCGAGCTGGCCCCCGGCGTGAAGGTGCACAAGCGGCTCGACAGCGGCGGTCCCTACGACTCGCTGGTGAACCAGGGGCCGGACGCCGAGCTCATCGTCATCGGCTCGCACCCGCCGGACGAGATGCCGGTGGGGTCGACCGCGCTGCGGGTGCCGGCCCGGGCCGACCGGCCGGTCGTGGTCGTGCGCTCGGCCGCCGCGCGCGACGGCCAGGTGGTCGTCGGCGTCGACGGCTCCGCCGGCGCGGACGCCGCGCTGGCGCTCGGCTTCGAGGAGGCCGCGCTGCGCGGCTGGCGGCTGCGCGCGGTGTACGGATGCTGGGAGCCCGGGGCCGCCCCCGACGGGGACCTGTCGCTGTTCGGTGAAGAGGACAAGCTCCGCCACGTGTGCGGATCGGTGCTGGAACGGGCGGTCGCGCCCTGGCTGGTCAAGTACCCCACCGTCCAGGCGACGACGTCGCTGCTGCTCGAGCCGCCCCGCCAGGCGCTGCTGGAGGCGGCCGAAGGCGCCACGCTGGCGGTGGTGGGAGCGCGGGGGGCCGGCGAGGTCGCCCCGCTGACGCTCGGCGCGACGAGCGACGCGCTGCTCAAGCACGCGCCCTGCACCGTCGCGATCGTCCCGCAGCGGATCGGATAGCGGCCCCGTCTCCATCCGGGACGGGGCCCTCGGACATCGAAGGTAGGCGAGTCAAGTGGGCATGGTGACCGCGGTGGATCTGGCGCGCGAGCCTTTCTTCGAGGGCATGAGGACCCTGGATCTGTCCAGGCTCGCGAAGGCGGCCCGGCACAGCGAGGTCCCGGCCGGGCGGCGCATGTTCGCGGAGGCCGCCCCGGCGGAGCGGTTCTGGCTCGTCCGGGACGGGATCGTGGCCGTGGACATGCTGGTCCCGGGCAGCGGGACGCTCGTCATCGACACCTTCGGGCCCGGCTCGGTGGTGGGCTGGTCATGGCTGTTCCGCCCGCACCGGTGGCGGTTCGGGGCGGTCGCCAGCACGCCGGTCCTGGCGATCGAGTTCGACGGCCGGCTCGTCCGGACGCTCAGCGCGGTGGACCCGTCGCTTGGCTACGAGCTGACGCGCCGCTTCGCCGAGCAGGTCGTCGGCCGCCTGGAGGCGACCCAGGCACGGCTCGCCCGGACCGCCCCCGAGACGCTGGGGCAGGCCGGCTGACGAGCGGAGCGGGGCTCTTCACGGAGCCGTTCGGTCGCGTTGGAGGGGGCAGCTCATGCATCGGGGTCCGCCGCGTCCGCGGCCGAGTTCGCCGCCGGGGATGGTGATGACCTCGATGCCGTGGTGGCGGAGCGTGGTGTTGGTGGTGGTGTTGCGTTCGTAGGCGATGACGGTGCCGGGGGCGATGGCCAGGACGTTGTCGCCGTCGTCCCATTGCTCGCGTTCGGCGGCGCGGACGTCCTGCTCGGCGGTCAGGACGCGGACGCGGGGCAGGTCCAGGGCGCGGGCGATCGCGGGGAACAGCGCCTCGTTCTCGTGCACGAGGACTTCGCGGCCGTGGTCGTGGCCGGGGGTGAGGGTGTAGGACCGCAGCGGCGGCAGCCCGGCGTAGACGGTGAAGGCGTCGTGGTCGACCATGGTCATCACGGTGTCCAGGTGCATGAACGCCCGCCGTTTGGGCAGCTGCGCGGCGATGACGCGGCGGACCGTGCCCGCGGTGAACAGCCGTTGGGCGAGCAGCTCGACGGCTTGCGGTGTGGTGCGTTCGCTCATGCCGATCAGGGCGAGGTCTTCGCTGAGGACGTGGATGTCGCCGCCCTCGATGGAGGGGAGCGCGTAGTCGGCGCCGGGGTACCAGACGGGGACGTTGTGGTCGGTGAACAGGGGGTGGTGGCGGTAGATGGCGTCGAGGTGGAGGGTTTCGCGTCGTCGGGCGGGTTTGGCCATGGGGTGCAGGGTGACGCCGTGGTGGATCCAGGCGGAGGGGTCGCGGGTGAACAGGTGGTTGGGCAGGGGCGGCAGGACGAAGTCGCTGTCGTCCAGTGATGCCAGGAGCAGGCTGTGGGCGGCCAGGCCCGTTTCGGCTTTGGTGAGTCCGCCGATGAGGTGGCGGGCCAGGGCGGCGGGGTCCAGGTCGTCCAGTGCGGCGCGGACCGGTCCGGCCAGGGTGGGGCCCAGGGCGGTCTGGGAGGCGGTGTGGTCGAGGACCAGGGCCCGGGCGTGGTCGAGTTTGAGGGTTTCGGCGAGCAGGTCGGTCAGGTAGTGGACGTGGACGCCGCGTTCGCGGAGGGTGTCGGCGAACACGTCGTGCTCCTGGCGGGCGCGTTTGGCCCACAGCACTTCGTCGAAGAGCAGGTCGTCCTTGTTGGCCGGGGTGAGGCGCAGCAGTTCCAGGTCGGGGCGGTGCAGCAGGACCTGCCGCAACCGCCCCACCTCAGAGGTGACGGTGAACACCGATGTCCCTTCTCTCAGGCGGCCCGTGCGGGCGGTTCGGGCTCGTCGGCCTGGACGGCCCCGAGGGCGGTGCGCTGGTCGCGGTATTTGAGCCAGGCGTAGACGGGCATGCCGGCGAAGATCAGCAGGGTGCCCTTGTAGACGACCTCGTAGCCCGACCCGGCGATGGCCCACACCGAGTACCCGAACGCCAGCAGCGCGATGACCGCGTCGCGGGCCAGCCGCCCACCCGAGAACGCGGCGCGGTCGGTGGCCAGCAGCACCAGCTCGGCGACCGCCGCGTAAGCGTAGGGAATGACGGTGGTCAGCGTGGCCAGCAAGATGATGAAGGTGAACTGGTCCACCAGGCCGGCGTTGTAGTTCATCAGCATCAGCCCCGTCACCAGCACACTGGACACCACCAGTCCCACCACCGGGACCCCGCCGCGCCCGGTGCGGGCGAACACCTTCGGGAACAGGCCGTCGCGCGCGGCGGCGAACGGGATCTGGCCCTGCAGCAGGATCCACCCGTTCAACGCCCCGAACGCGCTGATCGCCGCGCCCGCGGCGACCAGATCGGCCGCCCACCCCCCGAACGCCGCATCGGCGGCATCGGCGAACGGCGCCGTCGAGTCCGCCAACGCGGCCGCCGGGACCAGCCCCAGCACCGCCACCGTCCCCAGGATGTACACCAGCGCGGTCACAGCGGTCCCCGCGACGGTCGCACGCGGGATCGTCTTCTGGGGGTCCTTGACGTCCTCGGCCGGGACCGTCGCCGACTCCAGCCCGATGAACGACCACAACGTCAGCGCCGCCGCCGCCGTCACCGCACCGAACGCGCCCTGCCCGCTGGCGTTGAACTCCCCGAAATTGCCCGACTCCACGAAGAACAGCCCACCCACCGCGATCAGCAGCAGCGGCACCAGCTTGATCACGGTGGTGACCAGCTGCACCGCCCCGCCCTGCCGGACCCCGTAGGCGTTGACCGCCGTCAACCCCCAGATCGCCGTGAGCCCGACAGCCGCGGCCAGCACCTTGTCCTCGCCCAGCGAAGGCCAGAAATGCGCCAGGTAACCGACGAACGCGACCGCGATGGCCGCGTTCCCGGCCCACACCGCGATCCAGTACCCCCACGCGGTCTGGAACCCCACGAAATCACCGAACGCCCGCCGCGCGTAAGCGTAAGGACCACCGGTGCGGGGGTAGGCGCGGGCCAGCCGCGCGAACACCAGCGCCAGCAGGACCGCCCCCGCCGCGGTGAACCCCCACGCCACCACACTGATCGGCCCGTACTCGGCCAGCGAACTGGGAAGCAGGAACACCCCAGACCCGATCATGTTCCCCACCACCAAAGCCGTGGCCATCCACGGCCCCAACCTCCGGCGGACCGGCTGCGCACCCATCACTGCCTCCTCCTGTCAGCGGCCGTATCGCCGCTCAGACGTAGGGGCGGACGACGGCGACGGGGCAGTGGGCGTGGTGGATCACGCCGTGGCCGACCGACCCGAGCGGGAACGACCGCCCCCGCGACCCGACCACGACCAGATCCGCCTCGGCGGAGGCCTGCGCGAGCATCTGGACCGGGTGGCCGATGACGACGTCTTCGACGACCTTGAGGTCGGGGTGGCGCCTGCGCCACGGTGCCAGGGCCGCCGCAAGGCGGTCGTAGCGGGCGTTGGCGGCGAGTTCCACGTCCACGCCCGAACCGGCGGAGGACGCGGCGGGCCGCCAGGTGTGCAGGACGCGCAGCCGGGCGTCCCGGGCCTCGGCCGCGGCGAACGCGTGGTCGAGCGCGGGCGCGGGGTCCTCGGAAAGGTCCAGGCCGACCACGACCTCGCCGAGGGGGGTGTCCGAGTGTCCCCGGACGATGACCACCGGCCCGGGGTACTGCCCGGCCAGGTGCAGGCCGGTGGAGCCGAGCAGCATCGAGGCGAAGCCGCCCCGGCCGCGGTGGCCGACGACGACCTCGACGGCCTCGCCGGTGTAGTGCCGCAGCCCGCCGGCCACCGTCCTGTCGTGGACGAGCATGGTCTCGACCTTGAGGCCGGGGTGGCGGCGCAGGGCCGCGTCCCTCCCGGCGCGCAGGACCGGGTTCCAGGAGTCCACGAGCGCGGCGACTTCGCCGCCCGTGTTCCCGGGCGCGGTCTTCGTGGGGGTCTCCAGGACGTGCAGGACGTGCAGTTCCTTGCCGAGGCGCGCGGCCTCGTCCGCAGCCCAGCAGATGGCGCGATCGGAGGAGGCGGACCCGTCGGTTCCGACCAGGATCGCCGTTCGCTTCGTGGACATGTGCTTCTCCTGGGGGGTCGGTGGGGGTCAGTGCCCGGCGGTGGGGATCAGCGGAGGAAGCAGGAGCAGCTCATGAGCCCGCCGTGCCGTCGGCGCCGTGTCGCCGGTACCGGGGGTGTCCCGAGGGGTGCCCTCCAGGGCGGCGGCCAGCAGCCGGGCCGCCTCGGTCAATGCGGCGACCTGCCGCTCCAGCACCGCGACGCGATGTTCCAGAGCCGGGACGGACGAACCATGGGCAATCTGCCTCGCCATCGCGAAGCTCCTTTACGTCGGCGAGCCGCCCCGATGGCGGCCCCGGTGCCGACTCAAGCGTCGACCGTGGGCCCTTCCGCCCGTAGGGACCAACGTCCCCGCCCCGGCGGCGAGGGTCCCCTACGTCCCGGAAGAGGCACTCAGGCCCGTTCGCCGGAGAGCAGGGCGATGCCCTCGAAGCCGGGCGTCCACCAGAGCCGGCCCTCGGACGACACGCCGAGCGCCTCGACGTCCGGACGGGCCTCGGCCCATTCCCGGGCCGCGTCGCCCATGACGAAGGCCGCGGTGGCGAGCGCGTCGACGTCGGTGAGGTGGCGTCCGGCGAGCGTGATGGACGCGAGCCCCGCGGCGGGGCGCCCGGTGCGGGGATCGACGATGTGGTTCCCGCGCTCGGCGGTGCCCGAGGTCGCGACGGCGATGTCGCCACCGCACACGACCGCGATGAGCCCGGCGCGGTCGCGGGGGTCGGCGAGGCCGATCCGCCAGGGCTCCCCGGGCCCGGCCCCGCCGCGCGCCTGGATGTCGCCGCCGCCGTTCACGCAGTGGTCGTGCGCTCCGGCCTTGTGGAGGATCGTGGACGCCCGCTCGATCGCCCAGCCCTTGACCAGGCCGCTGGGATCGAGCCGGCCGCCGGGCCGGCAGGTGAACGCGCCGCCGGTGACCCGTTCGATCTCGGCGCCGAGTCGCAGGATCTCGGCGACCTCGGGATCGCAGTCGCCGAGCACCGCGCGGCCGTCCGCCAGCCGCGTGATCTGGCTGTCGGGACGGTAGGGGGAGAAGATCCGGTCGACGTGGTGCAGCCAGGCGACGGCCTGGGCGAGGGCCGCGGCGATCGACGGCGTGCGCGGGGTGCGGACGTCGAAGGAGAACACCGTCCCCATCACATGCTCGACGTGGCGGATCCCCTCAGGCACGGGCCTTGTCCAGGGCGCTCTGCAGGGAGGTGATGTACCCCTCGCTGGTGTAGGTGGCACCGGACACGGTGTCGATGCGCGCGTTGCCCGCCGCCAGGGCCTCCTTGGTGAGCTTGGGCAGGGCGAAGGCGGCGATCTCGCGGTCGCGGCCGTTCTCCGACGGGGAGCGCAGGACGCGGACGCCGGTGAGGTGGCCGGACGACATCGTGATCTGGACCTGGACGGGCCCGTAGCGGGTGTCGACGGTCTGGCCCCGGTAGGTCCCGTTCGCCAGGTTCGTTCCACCGCCCGACCCTCCGGCGGCCCCGCTGGTCGCCCCGCCGCCCGCGGTGGCCGGGGGAGCGGCGGGAGTCTCCTGCTGGTGCGGCTTCAGCGACAGCAGGAGCACGACCCCCGCGATCGTCGCGCTCGTCGTGAACACGGCTCGGCGCATGTGGTGGGGTCCCCTCAGAGCTCGAAGGATTCGGTCCGGACGTGGCGGCGCCGCACGCCCGCCTGCTGGAGTGCGCGATGGGCGGCGGCCATCATGCCGGGCGGTCCGCACAGGTAGACGTCCCGGTGCCGGATGTCGGGGACGAGGCCGCGCAGCGCCCGGCCGTTCAGCGGCAGGGAGTAGTGGGACGGCTCGTCCACGAAGTAGTAGGCCTGCGCGCCCCGCACGCGGGCGATGTCGTCCAGCTCGCCGCGCAGCGCCAGGTCCTCGGGGCGGCGGGCGAGGTAGACGAGGGTCACGTCGCCGGGCAGGGTCTCGAACAGCGTCCGCAGCGGGGTGATGCCGACGCCGCCGGCGATCAGGAGGGCCCGGTCGTGGCGCGGCCGGGCTCCGGTGAGCCCGCCGTAGGGCCCCTCCGCCCACACCCGCGTCCCGGGGCGGAGCCGGGCGAGGGCCCGGCTGTGGTCCCCGGCCTCCTTGACGGTGATCCGGAGCCGGTGCCCGCGGGGCGGTTCCGACAGGGAGTAGGGGTTGGCCGTCCACCAGTGGCCCGGGGCGAGAAACCGCCAGCGGAAGAACTGGCCCGGCTCGGCGCGCAGCTCGTCCAGGTGGCGGCCGCTCATGTAGACCGAGAAGACTCCGGGCGCCTCGGCGTGGACGGCGGTGACCCGCAGCCCGTGCCGGATCCCGCGCACCGCGGGCATCAGGAACCGGAACCAGGCGAGGGTGACGGCGACGCCGATGTACAGGGCGTACCAGGCCGCCTTCGCCCACGGCGATCCGGCGAACTGGGCGCCGTTGGCGAGCTGGTGCGAGAACGCGAGGAAGATCGCCAGATAGGTGGCGAAGTGCAGGTAGTGCCACGTCTCGTAGCGCATCCGCCGCCGGGCCGCCCGAGCGGAGGTGATCCCGACGGCCAGGAGCAGCAGGAACCCGGCCGTCCCCTTGAGCATCTCGGGATAGTCGATCACCACGGTCGCCGTCTCGTGGACGACGCTCGTGCCGGCCGTGACGGCGTACCCCCAGATGATCAGGAGGACGTGCGCGAGCACGAGGCAGACGGTGTACCGGCCGCCCATCGCGTGCCAGCGGGCGAGCCGGTCGGTGCCCACCCCGCGCTCCAGCGCCGGCACGCGGGCCATCAGGGCCAGGAGGACGGCGCACCCGTACCCGGCCAGCAGCCCGGTGACGCGCCCCGCCTCCGTCAGCCAGCCGTCGAGGCCGGTGACCGGTCCGGTGCTCTGCCACCACAGCGCCAGCACGGCGGCCGCGCCGGCGTAGATCAGCACCAGCGGCCACCACTGCGGGACGCGCCACGCCCGCCGCTTGACCCGCGGGGGCGGCCGCATGATGTCGTACCTGGTCGTGGTCATGGCGGCCACCATGCCAACGCAGTTTCTGCGTTCCCTCTGACACGATGGGGGAACGCGCCTCTCAGAGCCTTTTCAGAGGAAAGGCAGAAGTTGGAGAGGGATGCTGTCCGGACCATGACAAAGGACGAGCCCGCGGTGGCGGGCCTGCGGCGGGCCGACGGGACGCCCGTACGGGTCCTCGTCGTCGACGACGAACCGGACCTGGCGGAGGTGCTGTCGCGCGTGCTGGCCTCGGAGGGCTGGGCCGTGCGGACGGCCGGCGACGGTGCGGGCGCGCTCGCCGCCGCGCGCGACTTCGGCCCGGACGCCGTCGTGCTGGACGTGATGCTCCCCGACATCGACGGGCTCCAGGTGCTGCGGCGGCTGCGCGCCGACTCGCCCGACGTGTGCGTGCTGTTCCTGACGGCGAAGGACGCCGTCGAGGACCGCATCGCCGGCATCACCGCGGGCGGCGACGACTACGTGACCAAGCCGTTCAGCCTGGAGGAGGTCCTCGCGAGGCTGCGCGGGCTGCTGCGCAGGGCGGGCATGGCCCGGCAGGCCGACGCCGGGCGGCTGCTCACCGTCGGCGGCCTGGCCATGGACGAGGACGCCCGGGAGGTGACACGCGACGGCGAGGTCGTGGAACTGACCCCCACCGAGTTCGAACTGCTGCGGTTCCTGATGCGCAACCCGCGCCGGGTCCTCAGCAAGGCCCAGATCCTCGACCGCGTCTGGGACTACGACTTCGGCGGCCAGGCCCACGTCGTCGAGCTGTACATCAGCTACCTGCGCAAGAAGATCGACGCCGGCCGGTCGCCGATGATCCACACCGTGCGCGGCATCGGGTACGTGCTGAAACCGGGTGCTTCGTGAGGGGCCCGCGCACGCTGCGGGCCCGGCTCACCGCCGGGCTGCTCGTCCTGCTGGCACTGAGCTGCCTCGCCGTGGGGATCGCCACGGCGACCGCTCTCGACCGGTTCCTCGTCGGCCGGCTGGACGAGCAGCTCACGGCGTCCGGCGGGCGGTTCCCGGCGAGCCTGGAGCACGAGCGGCGCAAGGACGCCGACGACCACCCCGACACCCGCGGGCAGGCGCCCGGGACGTTCGGCGCGCGGCTCTTCGGCCGCACCGTGACGGAGGCCGCCGTCGTGCGCGACAGTTCCGACGAGCCCGTGCCGCTCGACGACGCCGACAGGCGCGCCCTGGCCGACCTCCCGCCCGACGCCCGGGGGCGCTCCCTCGACCTGTCGGCGCTGGAGGAGTACCGGGTGATGGCGCTCCGCGGCGACGACGGCGACGTCCTGGTCACCGGGCTGCCGCTGCGGCCCGCCGAGGAGACGCTGCACCGCCTCATCATGGTGGAGGCGGTTGTCTTCGCGGCCGTGCTCGCCGTCGCCGGGATCGCGGCGGCGGCCTGGGTGCGCCTGGCCCTGCGCCCCCTGCGGCGGGTCGCCGCGACCGCGTCCCGGGTCACCGAGCTGCCGCTGGCCAGCGGCGAGGTGGCGATGCCCGAGCGCGTCCGGGGCACCGACCCCCGCACCGAGGTCGGGCAGGTCGGCGCCGCGCTCAACCGGATGCTCGGCCATGTCGAGAACGCGCTGGCCCGCCGGCACGCGAGCGAGGAGCGCCTCCGGCGCTTCGCCGCCGACGCCAGCCACGAGCTGCGGACCCCGGTCGCGGCGGTCCGCGGCCACGCCGAACTCGCGCTGCGCACGTCCGAGCCCGTCCCGGCCGAGGTGCGGCACGCGCTCGGGCGCATCGAGGCCGAGTCGGTCCGGATGTCCGAACTGGTCGACGACCTGCTGCTCCTCGCCCGCCTGGACGCCGGCCGCCCGCTGGAGGCCGACGCGGTCGACCTGACCCGCATCGTCCTGGACGCCACCGCCGACGCCCGCGCGGTCGGTCAGGGGCACCGCTGGGAGCTGGTCCTGCCGGAGGAGCCCGTGACCGTCACCGGGGACGCGCGCCGCCTCCACCAGCTGGTCGCCAACCTGCTCGCCAACGCGCGCGCCCACACGCCCTCGGGCACGCACGTCACCGTGCGGCTCGCCGTCGAGGGGTCCGCCGTAGTGCTCGACGTGGAGGACGACGGCCCCGGCATCCCGGCCGAGCTGCGCGAAGAGGTCTTCCAGCGCTTCGTCCGCGCCGACAAGGGCCGGGCGCGCAGCGCGGGCGGCACCGGGCTGGGGCTGGCCATCGTCCAGGCGGTGGCCGCCGCCCACGGGGGCCGCGCCGAACTCGTCGCCGGGGAGCACACCGTCTTCCGCGTGACCCTTCCGATCTCCGGGGCCGGAGCCCCGTAGCGGGCTCCGGCCCCGTGGACGGCGCGGACGGCCGTGCGTGTCGCTACCGGGGTGCGCCGCTACCGGGGTGCGGGCGTGTGCCGGCGGCGGGTGTCCCCGTACTGGGCGGTGCTCTCCACCCGGGCGCGCAGCCGGGTCCCGGCCAGGCTGATCGCCTCCGGCATCGTGGCCGCCGCGGCGTGGGCGTTGACCGGCTGGCCGTTGAGGTCCACCCGGAACGAGACCAGGTGGGGCCGCGGGACGGCGGGGTCGTGGAGGACGCTGAGCGTGGCCTTCGCGTACAGGACGGGACGCGGGGCGTGCGCCAGCGCCCGGGCGACGACCTCGCGCGCCCGCCGCAGGTCGTCCTGCGAAACGTCCTTGGTGGTCGCGAACTGGATGTGGAGCTCGTCCGGAGCTATGGCGGGCAACGTGGGCCTCCCTATTCGCTTGGGCGGGTGACACCAGCATTGGCCTCGTCCGGGGGGCTCCCCAGGGACCTTGGTCACTTCAGACCCGGCCTTAGGGCCGCCATGAATCAGCCGAGGGCGAGGATCCGCATGACAAGGCGCGCGGTCCGGCCGCCCTCCTGCTCCGCGACACCGAGCGCCGCCGGAACGTCGAGGTCGTCGAGGAGCGCCCGCACCGCGGCGGCCTCGGCCGCGTCGGAGGAGTTCCCCCGGCCCGCCGCGGCGTGCAGCCGCTCCAGGTCGGCCGCGGCGCGGTCGAGGGAGCCGGGCGCGTAGTCCCAGTCGCTCGCCCAGGGCTCGGTGAGGAGCATGAACCGGACGGCCGCCGGCGGGTGGTCCTGGATCAGGTCGGAGACCAGCACCAGGTTGCCGGTGGACTTGGCCATCTTCGCGCCGTCGCGGCAGACCATGCCCACGTGCAGCCACGCCCGGGAGAACGGCCGTACGCCCGTCAGCGCCTCGGCCATGGCGGACTCGTAGGCGTGGTGGGGGAAGCGCAGGTCGGTGCCGCCCGCGTGCAGGTCCAGGGCGGGGCCGAACGCCGTCATGGCCATCGCGGCGCACTCGGCGTGCCAGCCCGGCCGTCCCGCGCTCCAGGGGCTGGGCCAGGCCGGTTCGCCCGAGCGCGACGGACGCCAGACCGCGACGTCGAACGGATCGTCCTTGCCGGGATCGCCCGGTGCGTCGCCGTACTCGGCGAGGAGAGCACGGGCCTCCTCGGCGTCGAGGCCCGCGTGCCGCGGGACGTCGCCGCCGCGGAAGAGGACCGCGCCGTCCCGGACGTAGGCGCGGCCCGAGGCGAGGAGGCCCTGGGCGAGCGCGACGACCTCGCCGACATGGGTGTGCGCGCGGGGCTGGAGGTCGACCGCGTGGACGCCGAGGGCCTCCAGGTCGCGTTCGAAGTAGAACTGCTGCACGGCGGCGAAGCTGTCGTACGGGCTGCCCGCGCGGTGCGCCGCCTGGTCCAGCACGTCGTCGACGTCGGTGACGTTGCGGCAGACCCGCACCTCGGCGCCGGCGTGCCGCAGGACGCGCGCGGCGACGTCGGCCCAGACGAACGTGCGGGCATGGCCGAGATGGGTCGCGTCGTACGGGGTGATCCCGCAGACGTACATGCGGGCGGGGCCGACGACCGGGAGGGGCCGGCCGCCGATCCGCAGGGTGCGGTCGGGTGCGTTGAGGTCCACGAGCGTGCCGTTCGTCCGGGTGCCAGGGCGCATTCCTCCTGTTCTACCCGGGACGGGGCTTTCCCGCCGGGGGACGAAGGTCCCGGCGACCGGTGACCTTGGGGCGCTGACCCGCGGTGCCGGCCCGTCCGACGCTGGGGGCATGACGGAGAGCCTTTCCGGCACGCGCGTGTTCGCGCTGCTGACCGACGGGACGCAGGTCGAGATCAGGGGGCTGGGCGAGCCGGACCGGGAGGCGGTGCGCGACCTGCACCGGGGGCTGAATGACGAGAGCCTCTACCTCCGTTTCTTCGGCCTCAACCGGGCCGTCGCCGAGCAGGTCGCCGCCCGGGTCTGCCGCGCGGACGGCGAGGGCCACGCGGCGCTCGGCGCGTGGCTGCGGGGCGAGCTGGCCGGCATCGCGGAGTACGAGCCGACCGACGTGCCGGGGGAGGCCGAGTTCGCGGTGGTCGTCGCCGACCGGGCGCACCACCGGGGAGTCGGGACGCTGCTGCTGGAGCACCTCGGATCCCTGGCCCGCTCGCGGGGGATCGTGGCCTTCCGCGCCGACACCCTCGCCGAGAACACCGCGATGCTGCGCGTCTTCGCCGACGCCGGGATGGCGGCCCGGCGCCGGTCCTCGGGAAGCGTGGTCGAGCTGACGCTGCCGCTGGTCTCCGACGAGGGGTACCTGGACGCGGTGGCCGAACGGGAGCGGCGCGCGGACGTGGCGAGCCTGGAGCCGCTGCTGCGGCCCCGGACGGTCGCGGTCGTCGGGGCGTCCCGGCGGCCGGGGACGGTCGGGGCCGAGATCCTGCGCAACATCCTCTCCGCCGGGTTCGAGGGCGCCGTCCACGCGGTGAACCCGCACGCCGCCGGGGGCGACCTGCACGGGGCGCCCTGCGTGGCGACGCCCGCCGACCTGCCGGAGCGGCCCGACCTGGTGGTCGTCGCGGTGCCCGCCGCCGCCGTCGTCCGCGCGGCGGCCGAGTGCGGGCGCGCCGGGGCACGCGCGCTGGTGGTGGTCGGCTCGGGGCTGACCGCGGTCCAGGGGCGCGACCTGCTGGCGGTCTGCCGGGAGCACGGCATGCGGCTGGTCGGCCCGAACTGCCTGGGCACCGCGAACACGGCGATCTCGCTCGACGCGACGTTCGGCGCCGCGCATCCCGTTCCGGGGACCGCGGGCGTGGCGGTGCAGTCGGGCGGCGTCGGGATCGCGCTGCTGGAGCAGCTGTCCCGGCTGGGGATCGGGGTCTCCTCGTTCGCCTCGGTCGGCGACAAGTACGACGTCAGCGCCAACGACCTGCTCATGTGGTGGGAGTCGGACGAGATGACCCGGGTCGGGATCCTGCACGTGGAGTCGTTCGGCAACCCGCGCAAGTTCGCCAGGACGGCGCGCCGGGTGGCCGCCCGGATGCCGCTGCTGACCGTGCTCGCCGGGCGCTCGGCGCCCGGCACGCGGGCCGCCGCCTCCCACACCGCGGCCGCCGCGACCCCGGAGACCACGCGCCGGGCCCTGTTCCGGCAGGCGGGCATCGTCGCCACCGACGATCTCGGGGAGCTGGTGGACGCCGCGGCGCTGCTGGCGAGCCGGCCGCTCCCGGCGGGGCCGCGCGTCGCGGTGGTGACCAACGCGGGGGGCGCGGGGGTCCTCGCGGCCGACGCCTGCGCCGACGCGGGACTCACGGTCCCCCTCCTCGGCTCGGCCGCGCGGCGCCGCCTCTGCGCGATGCTTCCCGAGTGCGCGGCGGTCACGAACCCCGTCGACACCACGGCCGCGGTCTCCGCCGAGCTGTTCCGGGAGGCCCTCGACGCGGTCGCCTCGGACGAGTCCGTCGACATGGTCCTCGCCATCGTGGCGCCGACGGCCCTGGCCGATCTGCGCGGAGCGCTCGGCGGCGGCGGCAAGCCGGTCGCCGCCGTCGTGCTCGGCCAGGCCGAGACCGTTGTGATCAACGAGAGGGGCGTCCCCTGCTACGCCTATCCGGAGAACGCCGTCCGCGCGTTCGCCCGCGCCTTCTCCTATGCGCGGCGGCGGGGACTGCCGCCCGGCGCGCCCCCGGAGCTGCCCGGCCTGCTGCCGGTGGAGGCGGCCGCCATCATCGAGGAGTTCCTGGCCGCGGAGCCGGAGGGCGGCTGGCTGCCGCCCGTCGACGCCTTCCGGCTGCTGGAGTCCTACGGCCTCCCCCTGGCCCCCTGGTGCTGGGGCCGGACCGAGGACGAGGCCGCCTCGGCGGCCCGCGAGATGGGCGTCCCGGTCGCGATGAAGGCGCACGTGCCGGGCGTCCTGCACAAGACGGCCGCGGGAGCCCTGCGGCTGGGTCTGGAGGGGGAGCGGGACGTCCGCGAAGCCTTCCGGAGCCTCGCCGCGCGTTTCGGCGAAGGCCTGGAGGGCGTGGTCGTCCAGGCCATGGTGGACGAGGGCGTCGAGGTGCTGTGCGGAGCCGTCCAGGAAGAGGTGTTCGGGGCGGTCGTCGTCTTCGGCGCGGGCGGCGTCGACACCGACGCCCTCGCGGACCGCACCGCCCGGCTCGCTCCGCTGACCGAGCAGGAGGCCGACGACCTGATCCGCGAGCCGCGCCTGTCGGCGCTGCTGCTCGGCCATCCCGCCCGTCCGCGCGGCGACGTCGCCGGGCTGCGCGAGGTCCTGCTGCGGCTGTCCAGGCTCGCGGCCGACCACCCCGAGATCGCCGAGCTCGACCTCAACCCCACCGTCGTCCGCCCGGACGCGGTGGTGGCCGTCGACGCCCGCGTCAGGCTCGTGCCCAGGCGTGCCTGGGACCCCTATCTGCGCCGCCTCCGGTGACGGGAAGAGACCGTGAGACATCACCAAGAGACCGCCCTGCGTCGCCCCCAGGGACCGAGCGGCGCCCCGGACGACAGCGTCTCGACCGCCGATCCGCGCGACCCCCTGCCCCGGCTCCGCGAGGAGCTGCGGACGGGGGAGCGAGGGCTGTCCGAACGCGAGGCGGCCCGCAGGCTGGCGGTCTACGGGCCCAACCAGGTCCGGCGCCGCGAGAGGCGCTCCCTGGCGAGACTGCTGTCCGCCCAGTTCCTCCACCCCCTGGCGCTGCTGCTGTGGGGCGCGGGCTTCCTGGCGTTCGTGGCGGGCATGCCGGTGCTGGGCTGGGCGATCCTGGCCGTGATCCTGGTGAACGCGGTGTTCGCGCTGCTCCAGGAGCACCAGGCCGAGCGGGCGGTCGAGGCGCTGGCCGCCTACCTGCCGGAGAAGGCCCGCGTAGTACGGGACGGGACTCCGCGCGCGGTGGAGGTCACCGGACTCGTCCCAGGGGACCTGATCCTCCTGGAGGAGGGCGACAAGGTCCCCGCCGACGCCCGGCTCACCGACGGGGCCCTGGAACTCGACCTGTCGATGCTGACCGGCGAGTCGGCCCCCGTGGACAGGGTGGCGGCCCCGGCGGAGCAGGGCGTATCCCTGCTCCAGGAGCCCAACCTGGTGTTCTCCGGGACGACCTGCACCGGGGGAGAGGCGCGGGCGATCGTGTTCGCGACCGGCGGCCACACCGAGCTCGGCCGCATCGCGGCGCTCAGCCAGCGCGCCCCCCGCGGGGAGAGCCCGCTGGAGGCCCAGGTCAAGAAGGTCGCCTGGCTGATCGCCGCGGTCGCGGTCGGCATGGGCGCGGTCTTCCTTCTGATCGGCGCGCTGGTCGGCCTGCCGCTGACCGACGCGCTGATGTTCGCGATCGGGCTGCTGGTCGCCAACGTCCCCGAGGGGCTCCTGCCGACCATCACCCTCGCGCTCGCGGTCGGGGTCCGGGTCCTCGCCCGGCAGGGCGCGGTCGTCAAGCGGCTCAGCGCGGTCGAGACGCTCGGCTCCACCAACGTCATCTGCACCGACAAGACCGGCACCCTCACGCAGAACCGGATGCGGCTCCAGTCCTTCTGGACCCCGGACGGCGGCACGGTCACGGCCCCCGGTGAGGCGCCGCCCGCCGAGCTGGCGCGCGCGATGACCGAGTGCACGACCGTCACCCGCGGCGAGGGCGGCGACCTGCAAGGCGACCCGACCGAGATCGCCCTCGTCCTGGGCGGCGCCGGGCCCGACCCGGGGGCCGCCATGAAGGCGCGCGACGACCGGCGCCGCGCCGTCTTCCGGTTCGACGCCCGCCTGCGGTTGATGTCGGTCGTCGCCCAGCGCGACGACCACCTGGCCGTGTACGTCAAGGGCGCGCCCGAGGCGGTGCTGGACCGCTGCCCCGGCGCGGACCGGCGAGCGGTCATGGGCGTCGTGGAGGAGCTCGCCCGCCGCGGGCTGCGGGTGCTGGCGGTCGCCGACCGCGACCTGCCGCCCGGCGCCGCCCTCCCGCAAGCGCGGGAGGACGCCGAGACCGGGCTCCGCGTCCTCGGGCTCGTCGGGCTGTACGACCCGCCCCGCCCGGAGGTCGCGGACGCCGTGCGCCGCTGCCACGACGCGGGGCTGCGCGTCCACATCGTCACCGGCGACAACGGCGCCACCGCCGCGGCCGTCGCGGCGGAGGTCGGCATCGGGGTCCCGCGCCTGCGCGTGGTGGCCGAGTCCGAGAAGGTGCACGACCACGAGCTGGACGAGCTGCTGACCGGCGACGCCGAGATCGTCTTCGCCCGCTCGTCGCCGGAGACCAAGCTCAAGGTCGCCGACGCGCTGCGCGCCCACGGGAAGATCGTGGCGATGACCGGGGACGGCGCCAACGACGCCCCCGCCCTGCACCAGGCCCACATCGGCGTGGCCATGGGACGCTCGGGCACCGACGTGGCCCGCGAGGCCTCCACGATGGTGCTGACCGACGACAACTTCGCCACGATCGTCACCGCCGTGGAGTCCGGCCGGCGCGTCTACGACAACGTCCGCAAGTTCATCCTCTACATCTTCGCCCACGCCGTCCCGGAGATCGTCCCGTTCCTGGTGTTCGCGCTCAGCGGCGGCCTGGTTCCGCTGCCCCTCACCGTCCTGCAGATCCTCGCCATCGACCTCGGCACCGAGACGCTCCCCGCGCTGGCCCTCGGCCGCGAACCCGCCGAACCCGGCATCATGAGCCGGCCGCCCCGCCCGTCCTCCCAGGGCGTCATCTCCCGCGACATGCTGGTCCGCGCATGGGGCTACCTCGGCCTGGTGTCCGCCGTCCTGGTCATGTCGGTGTTCTTCTACACGCTGTGGCGGGCCGGCTGGCGGCCCGGCGACGCCACCGGCGCGGGCGCCGCCCTGCACCACGCCTATCTGACCGCGACCACCGCCACGTTCGCGGGCCTGGTCACCTGCCAGATCGGCACCGCCATGGCCGCCCGCACCGACCACGCGTCCCTCCGCGAGGTGGGCCTCACCACCAACCCGCTCCTGCTGGCGGGCATCGCCTTCGAGGTGCTGTTCGCCGCCGCCCTGATCTACCTGCCGCCCTTCCAGCACCTCTTCGGCACGGCCGCCCTCCCCCCGGACGTCCTGGGCATCATCGCCGTCTTCCCCGTCATCGTCTGGGCCGCGGACGAACTCCGCCGCCGCCACCGCCGCCGCGCCCGCCCCGCCCCGGCGGCGGTCGGCGCGCGCTGATGGTCCCGGCGTCTCAGGGCGCGGGGTGCGCGGTCCGCGCCGCTTCCCCGGCGAGCTCGTCGACGCCGTCGCGGATGCCCGCGCACAGCGTCCGAAGGTCGGGCAGGGCCTCGTGGTCGCCGGTGACCCCGAACGACAGGACGCCGTCGTAGGAGACGATGCCGACGGAGACGCGCAGTCCGGCGACGATCGGGATGTAGGGATCCATCTCCACCATCCGGCGCCCCATCGCGTACAGCGGGAAGGAGGGGCCGGGGACGTTGGTGACGATCGTGTGGACCAGCGGCTGCCGCAGCCGCAGCGCCGTGTGCGCGGCCAGCGAGAACAGCCCCGGGGCGCCCCCCAGGAGCTGTATGAAGGCTTCGAGTCCCGCGGCCTGGTGCGCGCTCTTCGCGCCGTCCATCTGCTCCCGCAGCAGCCGCAGGCGGCGCACGGGGTCCGGCACCCCGCACGGCAGGTCCGCCAGGACCGCCGACACCCGGTTCGCCAGGACCCCGCGCTCGCCGGGCGACCGGACCGAGACGGGGACGAGGGCGCGGACGGTCGAGTCCGCGGTGAGCTCGCCGCGGGCGGCCAGCAGCGCCCGGAAGCCCGAGGTCGTAGCGGCGAGCGCGGCGTCGTTGACCGATCCGCCGAAGGCGCGCCTGATCCGGGTCACCTCGTCGAGCCCGGCGTACGTCCGCGACCAGCGCCGCAGCGGGACGGTCGGGCCGTTGAGCGAGGACGCGCCGGGCCCGCTGAGACGCGCGGCGTAGCCGGGCACCGCGCCCGCGACGGCCATCGAGTCGCGCAGGGCCGGGAGGAAGAGCCGGGCGGCCTGCCGCCCGAGCCCCCTCATCCGGTCCGCGACGGCGCCGCGGACGACGGCCCGTCCCGAGGGCTCGGGGTCGGGCGTCCACAGCCGGGGATCGGCGGGCGACCAGCCGGGGCCCGCGTCGAGCAGCACGGCCAGCAGGTCGATCCCGGCCAGCCCGTCGACCATGCAGTGGTGCACCTTGGAGATCAGGGCCCATCGACCGCCCTCCAGGCCCTCGACCAGCCACACCTCCCACGGGGAGCGGGTGAGGTCCAGCCGCCGGCCGAGGACGCGGCTCGCCAGCTCTTCCAGCTCGCCCGGGCCGCCGGGCGGGGGCACCTCCACGTGCCGGACGTGGTCGGCCATCCGGAAGCGGTCGTCGTCGACCCAGACCGGGTGAGCGAGGCGGAGCGGGACCGTCCGGACGCGCTGCCGGCAGCGGGGCGCGAACCGCAGCCTGGCGAAGATCTCCCGCACCAGCTCCGCGTGGCCGGGCGCGGGTCCCTCGAACACGGTCACCGTGCCGATCTGGAGCGGCGTCGTGTCGTTCTCGGCGAAGAACATCCCCGCGTCCAGCGAGTTCATCCGCTCCATCGCGCACCTCCGGCGTGGCGTCTCGGGCCTGTCAGGTCGAGCGGGAGCGGCGGTCGAAGTCGGCCCATTCCTCGTCCCACCGGCGGTAGCGGCGCCTGTCGCAGCGGTGGCGCAGCAGCAGGTAGAGGGCGAGCAGCGGCAGTCCCGCCCCCGTCGCGGCCGCCGCGCCCGCCGACACGTCGTCGCCGATGGTCCGCATGTGCTTGCGCGGCCCCGTCTCGCCCAGCCTGCCGCCGGGGCCCGCCCACAGCTCGCGCCGCTCGCCGAGCTGGGTCGCCTTCCAGCTGGTGTAGTGGCCGGTCCGCGAAGCGCCGTCCGGGTCCGTCCAGGCCGCGGTGACCTCGCGCCCGGACTCCAGCGGCCTGACCCCGATCACCGTCGCGTCCACCCGGTGGCGCGTCGCGGCCTCGTACCGTTCGGCGCGGACCCCCGCGCCGTGGACGGGCCCGACGACGTGGGCGCAGACGACCGGGGCCGCGACCAGGAAGACGAGGAGCAGGAGCAGTCCGATCCGCCACTGGACCCGGTCCACGTGCCTGCGCAGGGGATTGCCGTCGAACCCGCAACGGCGCCGCAAGCGGTCCGCGCGCGTCCTGGCGTCCGGCGGCTTCATCTCCAGCCCCCCTCAACAAGGCGAGACGCGGTCTACCAGCAGCCTTTCTCGGAGGTGCGCCGGGCGCCACGGACCGATGTCCTCACCCCCGGGACCCGAAGGTCCCTTCCCGGTCGGCCGCGCCCACCACGGGCGCGGAGGGACGAACGTCCCAGGCCGAAGTGGCGAAGGCCCCTGCGGAGGCGGGCGGCAGCTCGGCAGCGTGGAAACGAACTCCTGTCGACCGGGGGAGGGCCCGTGAACCGCACGAGAGTCCGCAGGATCGCGTTCGCCTGCGGCGCCGCCACCGCCTATGTGTTCGCGCTCCGTCCCACGCTGCTGTGCTGGGGTGCCACCTACAGGGAGGCGGGCGTCCGGTATCCGAGCGACGAGCTCGTGGAGAACGCGACGAGCCAGTCGACCATGGCGGTCTCGCTGCCCGCGCCTCCGGAGGAGGTCTGGCCGTGGCTGGTGCAGATGGGGCACGGCCGGGGCGGCTGGTACAGCTGGGACCTGCTCGACAACGGCGGGCGGCCGAGCGCGGACCGCGTCGTCCCCGAATGGCAGGACCTGGCGGTGGGCGACCGCGTGCCCGCGGTGCCGAGCGGGGAGGCCTACTTCCGGGTCGAGGTCCTCGACCCGGAAAGGACGCTGGTGCTGCGGAGCGACCTGGAACTGCCGTCCGGAAGGTCGTTCGACCCGCGGGGCCCGCTGCCCAGGGCGTACTCGGACGGGATCTGGGCGTTCCATCTCCGCCGGCTCCCCGACGGGTGCACGCGGCTCGTCGTGCGGACGCGCGGGCGCGGGGAGCCCTCCTTCGCGAACCGCCTCTTCGCCTGGGGCCTGGGTGAGCCCGCGCATTTCATCATGCAGCACCGGCAGTTCCGCAATCTCGGCCGGCGCGTCGCCCGCCGCGGGTCCGCCGGGGCGCGGGGCGTTGAGGCCGGTCAGGCCCGCCGCCGGGGGAACGTCCGGCTCGTCCGGTAGCGGGAGGCGGACGAAGGACCTTCGTCCCTGGTGCGGGTTCCGCCGGCGCGGTGGAATGTAATCGGGCGAGGGAAGTCGAGGAGAAAGGGACGGAGAAGTGGGAGACCACGCACCGTCCATCTCGAAACGCTGCCTAAGCGGCGGAGGGCTTCTCCCGCCCCCAATCATGTTCCCTCGCGGACGCGGGGGAGGGTGACGGAGGTGCCCGATGTCTGACGGAAGCGGTGCCCGCGACGTGGTCGTCGGCTTCGACGGATCGGTCTACGCCATGCAGGCGCTGGACTGGGCGCTGGACGAGGCGGAGCTGCGCGGATCGCCGCTGGTGCTGTGCCACGCCTGGCACTGGCCGTACCAGGGCGTCGCCCCCGAACTGGAGGAGGCGGGCCGCCGGTCGCTGCACGAGGCGGCGCAGCACGTGCTGGCCCACGGCGTCGAGTGCGCGCGGGAGCGCACCGCCGGGGTGGCGGTCAGGCCGGTCTCGGAAGAGGGGTCGGCGGCCGAGCGGCTCACGGAGCTGTCGTCCGGCGCGGAGCTCCTGGTGCTCGGGTCCCGCGGGCTCGGGCGCCTCGCGCGCGTGCCCGTCGGCTCGGTCGCCGCGCACGTGGCCATGCACGCGCGGTGCCCGGTCATCGTGGTCCGCGGCGTCGGCGCGCTGCCCCGTCCCGGGGACGTGAGGCCGGTCGTGGCCGTGGTGGACGGCTCGCCGGCCGCGGAGGGCGCGCTCTCCTTCGCCGCGCGCGAGGCCGAGCTCCGCCAGGTGCCCCTGAAGATCGTCTACACGGGCGCCGAGGCGGAGCCCGCGACGGGGCCGGCGGCCCGGCACTCCTCCGCTCACGACCCGGTGGAGCGGGCCGTGGCGGTCGTCCAGGAGCGCCACCCGGACGTCCTCACGCATCCGGAGAACCCGCTCGCGCCCCCGCCCGAACCGCTGCGGGAGGCCGCGCGGGAGGCACGGCTCCTCGTGGTCGGGGCCGCGCACCCCGCGTTCGGCTCGGTGGCACAGTGGCTGCTGTACAACGCGGTCTGCCCGATCGCGGTGGTGCCGCCGGGGAGCACCGGCGACTCCTGACCGGCGACTCCTGACCGGCGACTCCTGACCGGCTCCGCCCGCTGGGCGGACACGTCCTCCGGATTTACCCGAATGTCCCTGCATGACCGGACTTTTGAACCTTTATCGGGGGACGGTGGGGGCGGACGCTGGAGGCATGACGACGGACGCCGAGAGCGGCATGAGGACCCTGCGCCGGATCGTGTCGGGAGAGCCGGTGACGACCGCGGTCGAGATGCCCGAGGTGCGGCTGCCGGACGTCCTGCTCGGCGCACCCGTCCCGTACGTGCGCCCGCTCGTGGCCTGGCTCCAGGAGAGGCCGCCCCACGTCCTCGCCCTGGCCGACCGCGAAGGCGCGGACATCGAGATCCACCACGGCGGGATCCAGCAGCGGATCGTCCGCAAGGAAGTCGGCGCGGACGACGGCATGAGCGGAGCCGTCCGGGGGGCCGGAAGGCGGAACAGGCGCGCGCCGGCGGATCCCGGTGAGCGCAACGCCGTCCGGGTGGCGAGGGCCATCTGCGACGAGCTCCTTTGCAGCCCCATGGAGCTGCTCCTCATCGCCGGAGACATCCGCGTGGTCTACGACGTCGACAAACGCGTCCCAGGCGGGTTGCGGCGCAGGGTCTCCGTCCTGCACGTGCCCTGCGTCCTCACTCGCGGGGACGCGGGGCACCGCCTGGCGCCCCGGGTCGACCGGCACGTCCGCGCCTGGGTCTCGGAGCGGAACCGGCGGCTCCTGACGCGGATCACCGAAGGGGGCGGCTCCGGTGACTGGGCGGTGGCGGGCGCGCAGTCGACGCTGGACGCCCTCTCGCGCGGCCGGGTCCGCGTCCTGGTCGCCGTCGACGACCCGCGGGACCGCCGCGTCGCGTGGTTCGACCGCTCGTCCGCGCGGGTGGCGCTGAGCCCGGACGCGTGGACGCGCCCGGACGCCCCGGCCGACGCCGTCCCCGTGATCGAGGCCGCCCCCCTGGTCGACGTCGCGCTGCGGGCCGCGCTCCTCACCGGAGCCGAAGCCCGCCTCGTCCCGCCCGGCACGCCCGACGCCCCGGTCCAGGGCCTCGGCGCGCTCTGCCGCTTCGGCGGATGACGGGCCCCCGCGCCGGGGGGCCGAAGGTCCCTGTTCCAGCGGACCCTCGCCCCTCCTGCGGGAGCCCTTCGCGGGTCAGGCTGGGACCGACCAGGCGGGAACCCTGAAGGGGGAGTTCACTGATGAACGACGAGCCGATCACCGGTGTGGTCGTTGGCTACGACGGCTCCACGGGCGGTGTGCAGGCCCTGGAGTGGGCCGCCGACGAGGCCCGGGCCCGGGGCCTGCCCCTGACCGTGCTCCACGTGTGGGACGTCTACGTCGGGGGCCCGATCGCGATGCCGGTCGTCGACCTGCGGGCCGTGGCGGAGGAGAACCTCAACAGCGGCGTCGAGCACGTCCGGAAGGTGGCGCCGGAACTGACCGTGCGGGGGGTGCTGGCCCGGGGGCAGGCGGCCGCCAGGCTGATCGAGGCGGGGCGCGGGGCGGACATGGTCGTGCTCGGCCCGCGGGGGCTCGGCGGGTTCGTCGGACTGGTGCTCGGCTCGGTCGGCGCGCAGGTGGCGGCGCACGCCCCCTGCCCGGTCGTGATCGTGCGGGGCGAGCTCGTCCCGCCGCCGGAGCAGGTGCACGGGCACGTCGTGGTGGGCGTCGACGGCTCCGCGGCGTCCCGGGAGGCGCTGGCGCTGGCGTTCACCGAGGCCGGCGCGCACGGCTGGGACGTCCACGCGCTCGTCGCCTGGGAGGCGGTGCCGGAGGGGGAGACCCCTCCACTGGTCGACGAGTCCGGAATGCGCGACGCGGCCAGGGCCCGCCTGGCCAGGATGATGATCCCCTCGCGCGAGCTCCACCCCGACGTGAAGGTCCAGTTCGAGATCGTGACCGGACCACCGCGCGAGGTCCTGATGAGCGCCGCCGAAGAGGCCCGCCTGCTCGTCGTCGGCTCGCGGGGCCTCGGCGGCTTCCGCGGCCTGCTGCTCGGCTCGGTCAGCCACGCCCTGGTCCACCACGCGCCCTGCCCGGTCGCGGTCGTCCACGCGTCCTGAGCGCGGGCCGGCGGACCCGCCTGGTCTCCGCGCGAGAGGCGCCGGGGGCCGCCGTCGGCGGCCCCCGGCGCCGTCCGGTCAGCGCCTCGGGGCCTTCTCGCGCTCCACCTGAGGAGCGGGAGCGGACGCCGGCCTCGGCGTGCGCAGGGTCGCGGCGGCCAGGACCGCGCCGGCCAGCGCGACCAGCGCCGCGCCGGCGAACGCCGCGGAGAAGCCGTCGGTGAGCGCGGCCGGGTCGCCGGACCGGCCGGCGCCGGCGGAGGCGGCGACGGCGGTCATCGCGGCCAGTCCCAGCGCCGAGCCGACCTGGTAGCCGGTGTTGACGATGCCCGAGGCGAGGCCGCCCTCCTCCGGCCGCGCGGCCGAGATCGCGGTGCCCAATGAGGGGATGAAGGCCAGCGACATGCCCAGCGCCGCGACCAGCGACGCGGGCAGGACGTCGACCCAGTAATTCCCCTCCGGGCGGACCAGCGCCAGCCAGCCCATCCCGGCGGCCAGCACCAGCAGCCCGGTGACGGTGGCGGCCTTCGGACCGAGGCGGCCGATGGCCCGCGGCGCCAGCACGATCATCCCGATCATGATCAGCGCGGTCATCGGGACCAGCGCGGCCCCGGAGGGGAAGGCGCTGTAGCCGAGGACCCGCTGCAGGTAGAGGTTCAGGAAGAACCACATCGGGATCCAGGCGCCGCCGAGCAGGAACTGGGCGAGGTTGGCGGCGCCCAGGTTCGGTGCGCGGAAGATCGACAGCGGCACCAGCGGGCTGCGGCGGGACGCCTGGACGGCCAGGAAGACGCCGAGCAGGACGAGCCCGCCGGCGAGCACCGCCCAGGTCGCGGGCGCGTCCCAGCCGGCCTCGGGGGCCCGGACGACGGCGAAGACGACGGCGCCGAGCCCGGCGGTGACGGTGAGCGCGCCGACCACGTCCACCGAGCCGCGGGCCCTCCCGCCGCCGCCCGGCATCAGCGCCGGCGCGGCGGCCAGCGCCACGACGGCGATGGGGATGTTGACGTAGAAGACCCATGGCCAGGACGCGTACTCGGTGATGAGGCCGCCGAGGAAGACCCCCGCGGTGCCTCCGGCGGGGGCCGCCGCGCCGTAGAGGGACAGCGCCTTGGTCAGCTCGCGCGGTTCGGAGCCGAACAGCGTCATCAGCAGGGTGAGCGCGGCGGGCGCGATGAGCGCGGCGCCGACGCCCTGCAGGGCGCGCCCGGCCAGCTCGACGGCCACGGTGCCGGCGGCGCCGGCCACCGCGGACCCGGCGAGCAGGACCACCCATCCGGTCGAGAAGAGCCGGCGGGCCCCGAACAGGTCCGACAGCCGGCCGCCGAGCAGGAGCAGGCCCCCGAAGGCGACGACGTAGGCGTTGAACACCCAGGACAGGTCCTCCTGGGAGAAGTCCAGGTCGTCCTGGATGCGGGGCAGCGCCACCCCGATGATCGAAGTGTCCATGATCACCATGAACTGGGCGGTGGCGATGAGTGCCAGCGCCCACCAGCGGCGGCCGGCGGGCGGCACGGAACGAGCGGACATATCCCCTCCCATTTACCCCTAGGGGGTATTATTGGAACGGGGTTACCCTAAGGGGGTATACCGGAACCCGCAAGCGTCCTTGCGGCGATCGGAAGGGTGACCTGCCGCACTATCCGCAGCCCACAGGCGCGATCCTCTCCGTGGGCAGTCCCACCCGGCGGTGACATCAAGCGAGGGATCGTCGAATCAACCTGGACATATACGGGGTAGGGGTACCGTCCCGTCCCCGGCATGAGGCCTCAGTGGCGCGTGATCGGCCGGCCGTGGTGGGCGGGGGCGGCGGTCGACGGCCGCGCGGGGCGCGGGTCCGGGCTGCCGCGCTCCTGGAATCCCGGCCGCACCTCGATCGTCGAGGCCCAGGCGTCGATCCGCTCCCAGTCGCGGTAGTCGCCGTACCGGCATCCGAGGCCCCTGAAGAGCAGATGCCCCACCACGGAGGTGTGCTCGCGGCGGAAGATGCCCGAGAACAGGCGGTGGTCGCGGGCCCTGACCTTGTCCCGGAGCTCGTCCCCCACGAGGCCCTCCTCCTTGGCGCCGAAGTTGCGCCACGGCCCGCGCAGAGCGGCGGGCATCCCGACGCTGAAGAGCCACACCGGCCGGCGGGCCAGGACGGCGCGTTCGCGGTCCAGGAAGGCGAACGCCTCGGGCAGCCAGGTGCGGTCGTGGATCGCGCTGCCGAGCACGAACGCCTCGTAGGATCCGGCGTCGTCGACCTCGGCCATGGAGCGGACGTCCACCTGGAAGCCGCGCTCGGCCAGCAGCGTGCCGATCCGTTCGGCGATGCTCCGCGTGGAGCCGTGCGCTGTGGCGTAGCCCACCAGGACCGTCATTTCCTCACCTCCGGGATGTGTCAATCTCAGCTTCGGCCCTCGCCGCGCCCGCCCCCAGGGCCGAACGTCCCGCGACGGCGGTACGTGTGGGAGGTCCGAACGTCCCTGCGGCGAGTGCCGAAGGACTTCCCGGCCTCCTCAGGGTTCGGGCCGGCCCGGGACGTCGGCGAGCACGAAGTAGTTCTCCTCCTCCTGGGCGAAGTGCAGGCGGAGGACGGCGTAGAGCTCCTGCGCGGTCCGCCTCAGGTCGCCCGCGGGCTCCGGAGCGGCCGGGGCGGTACGGAGCTCCGCCAGCAGCGCGCCGACCCGGCGGGTCAGTTCGGCGATCTCGGTGTGCCCGCGGCTCATCGCCCCGGTGGGGTCGGAGCCGCCCAGAACGCGCGCCACCGCCGGGTAGAGGAGCCTCTCGTCCTTGCGCTCGTGGGCCGCCAGGTCCGTCAGGAAGCCCGACAGCGCTTCCACGGCGGTGTCCCGCGCCTGCCCGGCGGGACCGGCGGCCGCGTCCGCCAGCGCGGGCAGGCGCTCGATCCGCGGCCACAGCGCCTGGTGCTCCTCGTCCAGCCGCCTGACGAGCTCGGCCTCGTCCCCGCGAAGGCGCGGCGCCCTGTCGCGGCTCGGCCCGAGCACGCGCAGGGCGGACAGGATCGCCGCCACGTCGATGCCCTCCTGGAGCAGCGCCCCCGCCGCCGGGGCCAGGAACCCGAGCGCCGCGACGACCATCGCGGCCAGCGACAGCCCCATCCCGACGAGGACGCTCTGGCGCGCGACCGACCGGGTGCGCCGCGCGATCGCGAGGGTCTCGGCCAGCCGCTCCAGCCGGTCCACGGTGATCACCACGTCGGCCGCCTCGGAGGAGGCCGTCGCCCCCCGGGCGCCGAGCGCGACGCCGACGCCCGCGGCGGCCAGCGCGGGCGCGTCGTTGACCCCGTCGCCGACCATCACGGTCGGGGCCCGGGCGCTCTCGTCCCGGGCGACCTCGACCTTCCCGCCCGGCGACAGCCCGGCGTGCACGGCGTCGGCCCCCACCAGCTCGGCGATCGGCCCGGCGACGTCGGCGCGGTCGCCGGTCACCATCACCGTACGGCCGATGCCCGCCCGGCGCAGCAGCCGGAACGTGCGCGGCGCGTCCGCGCGCATGCGGTCGCGCAGCAGCAGGACGGCCGCGAGCCGCCCGTCCACCCCGACGAACACCGTGATCGCACCGCGGGCGGCGGCCCGGCCGCGGACCCGGTCCAGCCACGCGGCGTCGGCGCGCCCCGCCCAGCTCGCCTTGCCGACGCTCACCCGGCGCCCCTCGACGGTCCCCCGGACGCCGCGGCCCGCGCGCTCCTCGACGTCGGACGGCGTGGCGAGGCGCATGCCGCGCTCGCGGGCGCCGCGGACGATGGCCGAGGCCAGCACGTGCGGGGAGACCTGGTCGAGCGACGCCGCGAGGAACAGCGGGTCCTCGCGGCCGGCCGGGTCGGCGGGGATGATCTCGGTGAGCGCGGGACGCCCGGTGGTGACGGTGCCGGTCTTGTCGAACAGCAGGACTCGCGCGCCCGCGAGCCGTTCCAGGACGCCCCCGCCCTTCACGACGACGCCCCGGCGGGCGCATCGGGACAGCCCGGACACGAACGCGATGGGCGCCGCGAGGATCAGGGGGCAGGGCGTGGCGACGACCAGGACCGCGACCGCCCGCACCGGGTCCGCGGCGGCGATCCACGCCGCCCCGGCCAGCACCAGGGTGACCGGGATGAAGACGGCCGAGTACCGGTCGGCCATCCGGATGAACGGCGCGTTCTCGGCCGCGGCCTCCTCGGCCAGGCGGACTATCCCGGCATAGGTGCTGGAACGGGCGTCGTTGGTGGCGCGCAGGTCGAAGGGGCCGCCGGAGTTGACCGTGCCGCCGCGCACCGCGTCCCCGGCGGGCCGCTCCACCGGCAGGGACTCCCCGGTGAGCGTGGACTCGTCCAGCACGGCCGTCCCCTGCTCCACCAGCCCGTCCACCGGCACGGTCTCCCCGGAGCGGACCAGCAGCAGCTCGCCCGGTCCCACCTCGGAGACGTCGACGGTCTCCAGGCCGGTGTCGCTCCGGCGGTGGGCCACCCGGGGCGCGAGCGCCAGCAGCGCGCCGAGGTCGCGGCGGGCCCGCCGCCCGGCCCGCTCCTCCAGCAGCCGCCCACCGGTGAGCATCACGGCGATCACGGCGCCGGCGAGCGGCTCGCCGACGGCGATCGTCCCGCCCAGCGCGAGGACGGCGATCACGTCGCTGCCGAACCTGCGGTGCAGCAGGCCGTCCACGACCCACCACACGGCGGGGCAGAGCGCGACCACCGTCGTCGCCAGCCAGATCAGGTCTCCGGCGCCCGGGCCCACCGTCCAGCGGACCGCGGCGCCCGCAGCCAGCCCGACGGCGGACACGGCGAAGAGCAGCTCGTGCCGCCCGAACGCGGTCTTCACCGTCATCCACCTCGCCGCCTGTGGGAGCCAGTGCCCTCCACGCTCCCCGGCCGGCCTCGGGCGGCCAAGGGGCGGTCGGCTCGTGGCCGGGGGACGACGGGCTGCCCGACCTTGGGACCTTCGTCCCTTGGGGCGCGCCGGAAGGCGATGGAGCGTGGAAAGGAGCGGCCGTGCCGCTGTGCGCGCCGGGTCGCACCGAAGGAAGCGATCGCCGCCAACGCATGTGAGGAGACGCGATGTCCGAGCCGATCGTCGTCGGCACCGATGGTTCCGACGAGGCCGCGGCCGCCCTCGACTGGGCGGCCGCCGAAGCCGCCCTGCGCGAGCGCCCCCTGCACATCGTCCACGCCGTGGAGAGCTGGCCCTACAAGGCCCCGCTGTTCGCGCCGCCCGAGACCGCCGAGCGCCTGACGCGCGCGGGGCGCATGGTCCTGGCGGCGGCCCGCGAGCGCGTCCTGGAGCGCCGGCCGGACCTGGAGACGACCACCGAACTGGTCGCCGAGGAGGCGTGGCAGGCGCTGCGGGCCCAGTCGGAGAAGGCGTTCGAGCTGGTGGTGGCCAGCCGGGGCCGGGGCGGGTTCGCCAGCCTGATGCTGGGATCCACGAGCCTGCGCCTGGCGGGCCACTCCGCGGTGCCGGTGGTGATCGTGCGCGGCGACGGCGCCGACCGCGGCGAGGTCATCGTGGGGATCGACCTGGCCCAGGAGACCGAGCCGGTCCTCGACTACGCGTTCGAGGCCGCCGCGCTCCGCGGCGCCCGGCTCCGCGTCGTCCACGCCTGGCAGACGTTCGCGACGCTGATCGAGGCCGGTTACGCCGTCGATGCCGACCAGATCGAGCTGGACCTGCGCAAGGAGGTCGCGGCGGCCTACCAGCCGGTGCGCGGCAGGCATCCGGGGGTCGAGGTCGCCGACGAGGTCATCCTGGAGCACCCGGTGACGGCGCTGTCCAACGCGTCGCGGAACGCCCGCCTGCTGGTGGTCGGCGCCCACGACCGGCGCTGGAGCGCTCCCCGGCTCGGGTCGACCTCCCACGGGGTCATCCACCATGCGCAGTGCCCCGTGGCCGTCATCCCCTCCCGCTGACACCCGCCCGGACGGACTCATCGGCAGCGGCCCGCGCCGCTGCCGATGTCCTGTGCCCGCAAGGTGTGTCAGGCCGGGGTGGGGCTGCCGCGCCGGAGCGGGGTCTGGCGCATCATCCGCTGGAGGTCCTCGGTCGTGACGATCCCGACCAGGTGGTGGTCGGAGGCGACGGCCGCGACGAGGTCGCCGGCGACGGGGGCCATCTGGAGGAGGGTGTCGACGGGCCTCTCGGGCGCGACGACCCGGTCGGGTCCGAGCGTGACGCTGACGTCGCCGAGCGTGACACCGGTGTCCCAGGCCGGGATGCGGGAGAGCCGGTCCGTCGTGACGGCGCCGACGGGTTCGCCGGAGACGCTCACGACCGGGAAGACCGACTGGCGGGACCGCACCGCCACGTCCCGGATGAAGCCGGCCGCGGGCTGCCAGGTCCAGCCGTGGTCGGGGTCGTGCCTCATGATGTCGGCGACCCGGAGGTCCCGCGCGGCCTCGCGCAGGTCGCTCCAGCGCTCCTCCGCCCGCGCCGAACTGGAGATGAACCAGCCGATCAGGGCCAGCCACAGCCCGTTCCACCAGCTCCACAGCAGCAGCATCAGCAGCCCGCCGCCCATCATGACGCGGCCGAGCCACAGGCCGGCGTGCTGGGCGGTGCGGGTCGCGCGCGCCTTGTCCCCGCTCCGGCCCCACAGCAGCGCGCGCAGGATGCGCCCGCCGTCCAGCGGTGCTCCGGGAAGCAGGTTGAACACCGCGATCAGGACGTTGGTCGCCGCCAGCCAGCTGAGCGAGGCGGTGGCGATCACGGGCGCGCCGAGCGCCTCCGCGGCCTGCCAGGCCCCGGCGAACACGCCCCCGGCCGCCGCGCTGGTCAGCGGGCCGACGCCGGCGATCTGGAGGTCGGCGCGGGCGGTGGCGGGTTCGCCGTCCAGTTCCGCGAGGCCGCCCAGCGCCCACAGCGTGATCGAGGCGACCCCCACGCCGTGGTGGCGGGCGACGATCGCGTGCGCGATCTCGTGCGCGGCCAGCGAGCCCATGAACAGCACCGCGGCCACGGCGGCCGCCGTCCAGCGCAGGCCGGGCGACGCGGCCGGGTCGGCGGTGGGCAGCACCGAGCGCCCGAGGATCTCGGTGATCAACAGCATGATCACCAGAACCGACCAGTGCACACCGACCGGGATCCCCCGGAAGGTGCCGAACCTGAACGTCTGTTTCATCACGAGCCTCCTACCGATGCCTTCAGGCTCGCGCCGCCGTGCGTGCGGCGGTCAGGGGCGAACATCCCCTCCCGGTGGGCCTTTGGACCCCCGGACCGGGCCGGCGCCCTCCCCGGCGGCCTCGGTGCGCAGCGCCGCGACCTCCACGGTCAGGTCGATGCCGACCGGGCACCAGACGATGCACCGGCCGCAGCCCACGCAGCCGGAGGAGCCGAACTGGTCGTGCCAGGTGCCGAGCTTGTGGGTGAGCCACTGCCGGTAGCGGCTCCTGGGCGACGCCCGGACGTCGCCCCCGTGCAGGTGGGAGAAGTCCGGGTCGAAGCAGGAGTCCCAGAGCTGCCACCGCTCGGCGTGGTCGCCGGTCAGGTCCGTGGTGTCGGAGACCCTCGTGCAGAAGCAGGTCGGGCACACCATCGTGCAGTTCCCGCAGCTCAGGCAGCGTTCGGCCACCTCGTCCCAGCGGTCGGCCTCCAGGGTGCCGGCCATGAGGTCGCGCAGCCCCAGGGCGGGCATCTCCCGGCCCATGCGGCCGGCCGCCGCCGCCACCTCCGCGCGCGCCCGGGCGACGTCGGCGGGCTCGGCGGGCGGCGGGGCCATGCCCTCCACGAGGGCGGCGCCCGCCTCGGTGGCGACGTCGACGACGTAGCGGAGGCCCTCGCCGCCGACCAGCTCGGTGAGCGCGAGATCGTAACCGGGGCCTGCCTGCGGGCCGGTGCCCATGGAGGCGCAGAAGCAGGTCCCGCCGGGCTCGGTGCAGTTGACGGCGATGACGAAGTTGTCATGCCGCCGTGCCCCGTAGGCGGGGTCGGCGTGGCGGCCTCCCAGGAGGACGCGGTCCTGGATCGCGATCGCGCGCAGGTCGCACGGCCGGACGCCGAGCAGCGCCAGCCGGGCCGCCTCGGGCTCGTGGTCCCTCACCTGGAACCCCTCCCGCGTCCGGTCCGCCTCCCAGAGCTTGACCTTCGGCCGGTGCAGGAACGGCTTCCAGGACTGCGGCCCGGCGGCGTGCGCGAACGCAGCGCCGTCCTCGCGCCTGCGCAGCCGGTAGGCGCCGGCGCTGAGCGTGACGCCCCAGCCGTAGGGGAGCCGGTCGGCCGAGTCGAGCTCGTCCAGGACGATGGCGTCGTCGCGCACGGTCGGCCCGATGACGGTGTAGCCCGCCCGCCGCAGCGCCTCGCAGAGGGGGCGGAGACTCGTCAGCACCAGCGCCCCGGGGCCGCCGGTCTCCGATGTGTTCGCAGGAGCGGTCATGCGTCCTTCCTTCCTGCCCGGTCGTCCGCCGGGCGCACGGCTCCGCGCCGGGGCGGGAGCGCGCCGGCCAGGTGGTCGGCGACCGCGCCGACCGCGACGGCGACGCCCGGGGTCAGTCCCCGGCCGAACCCGAAGTCGGCCCCCTCGATCGCGAGGACGCGGAGGCGGGCGGGCATCCGGTCCACCGCCGACCCGAGCGCGACGGCGTCGCCGAGGCCGAGGGCGTGGTCGGTCACGGGCCGCGCGGTGAGGGCCGCGGTCTCGGCGTCCAGCTCGTGGATCCGGCCGGGCTCCGGCGGGTCCGCCCGCACGGCGTCCACGACGATCGCGAGGTCGGCCCCCGCCCACAGGTCGATGAGCCTCGCGGGCTCGCCGTCGGTGACCGCGAGCCCGGCGTCCACGCGGCCGCGGAGCGCCTCGACCACGGCGGGCCCGGCGCCGTCGTCGCGGCGGAAGGCGTTCCCGACGCCGATCACGGTGATCACGACCGCTCCACGGTCAGGTCGAGGAAGTGGGTGGAGCAGGAGATGCAGGGGTCGTAGTTGCGGATCGCCTGCTCGCAGTGCCTGGTCAGGGCCTCGTCGTCGAGGTGGAGGCGGGCCGCGACGAAGCGGCGCAGGTCGTCCTCGATGGCCGCCTGGTTCTGCGACGTCGGCGGGACGATCTTCGCCGCCCTGATGAGGCCGTCCGGGCCGAGGTCGTAGCGGTGGTAGAGCAGGCCGCGCGGAGCCTCGGTCGCGCCGTGCCCGGTCCCCTCCCGCGGGGTCACCGGAACGGACGGGCGCGGCGGCGGCTCGTACGCGGCGATGATCCGCAGCGCCTCGTCCACGGCGTAGACGACCTCGACCGCGCGGACGAGGATGCTGCGGAACGGGTTGCGGCACTCGGGGCCGAGCCCGGCCCGGTCCGCGGCCTCCAGCGCGAGCGGGGACAGCCGGTCGCGGTTGAGGGAGTAGCGGGCCGGGGGACCGGTCAGGTAGCGGCCCCCGCCGGTGAAGCGGGCGTGCAGGGCGGTCGAGTGCGGGACCTGCTCCTCGACGACGTTCCGCTCGAAATCGGCGGCGGCGAAGGCGCGCCCGGCGCTGCCGCGGACGATGCCGCCCTCCAGGGGGTACCGGTCGGCCGACAGCGCGAGGAACTCGTGGCCGTGGGTGAAGTCGGGGAACTCGAAGCCCGCCGCCCATTCCACGGTGGCGAGGGCGTCGTCGAGCGCCCCCCGCAGCGTCTCGGCGAGCGGGGCGAGCTCGGCGGGCGCCGGGGTCCGGTAGAAGCCGCCGACCCGGACGTTCACCGGGTGGATCGCGCGCCCCCCGAGGAACTCCATGAGAGAGTTGCCGGCCTTCTTCAGCCGCAGCCCCCGCTCGACGGCGGCGCGGTGGTCGCGGGCGAGTTCGATCGCGCCGGGATAGCCGAGGAAGTCCGGTGCGTGCAGCAGGTAGATGTGCAGGGCATGGCTCTCGATCCACTCGCCGCAGTAGAGCAGGCGGCGCAGCTCGCCGAGGGCGCCGTCCACGGTCGCGCCGCAGGCGGCCTCGACGGCCTGGCAGGCGCTCGTCTGGTAGGCGACCGGGCAGATCCCGCAGATCCGGGCGGTGATGTCGGGGGGCTCGGTGTGGGCGCGGCCGCGCAGGAAGGCCTCGAAGAACCGCGGCGGCTCGTAGATGGCGAGCCGCACCTCCTCGACCTGCGAGCCGCGCACGCGGACGTGCATCGCGCCCTCGCCCTCGACCCGCGCGAGGGCCCCGACGCTCAGCGTCCGGTCGTTGCGGTGCGTCATGGCCGCTTCCCCCGGGCGGAACCGCCGCTCGCCCCGGGCGGGGCCTCCTCGCGGAAGGCGGCGACGTTGAAGGTGGACAGCACGCGGTCCGCCTCGTCGTCGGTCATGTCGAGCCACGGCAGCAGGCCGCGCGTGTTCGGTCGTCCTTCGCTCCACGCGGGGGCCGGGCCGAAGCAGCCGTAGCAGCCCCGCCCGTACGCCGGGCAGATCGCGCCGCACCCCGCCTGGGTGATCGGGCCGAGGCACGGGGTGCCGCGGGCGACCATGACGCAGACGTTCCCGCGGATCTTGCACTCGAAGCAGACGCTGTGGACCGGGACGTCCGGCCTGCGGCCCGCGAGGTGCGCCGCCAGCACCTCCAGGAGCTGGCCGCGGTCGATCGGGCACCCGCGCAGCTCGAAGTCCACGGGCACGTGCGCGGCGATGGGGGTCGACGTCGCGAGCGCGGTGATGTACTCGGGCCGCGCGTAGACGACGGAGGCGAACTCCTCCACGTCGGCGAAGTCGCGCAGCGCCTGGATCCCCCCGGCGGTGGCGCACGCGCCGATCGTGACCAGCTTCCGCGAGACCGCCCGCACGTGCCGTATGCGGTCCAGGTCCGCGGGCGTCGAGATCGACCCCTCGACCAGCGAGACGTCGTACGGCCCCTCGCCGACGGCGCTCGACGCCTCGAGGAAGTGCGAGACCTCGATCTCGCCGGTGAGGGTGAGCAGCTCGTCCTCGCAGTCCAGGAGGGTGAGCTGGCAGCCGTCGCAGGAGGCGAACTTCCACACGGCCAGCGTCGGTCGTCCCATGGCTACAGCTCCCTGACGGTCATCAGCGGGGCGGCGCGCTCGTAGGGGACGACCGGCCCGTCCCGGCAGACCAGCAGCGGGCCGAGCTGGCAGTGCCCGCACCAGCCGACCCCGCACCGCATGTTGCGCTCCAGGGAGAACCGGACGTTCCCCGGCGGCACCCCGAGCCCGGTGAGCGCCTCGGCGGTCAGGCGCATCATGATCTCCGGCCCGCAGACGAAGGCGGCGGTCCGGGCGGGGTCGATGTCCGCGGCGCGCGCCAGGGCCGTGATCAGTCCGACCTGGCCGGTCCAGCCCGGGGCCGGCCGGTCCACGGTCACCTCGACCTGGGCGCCGCGCGCCCGCCAGGTCTCCAGCTCGCCGGTGAACAGCAGGTCGCCGGGGGTGCGGGCGCCGACCAGGACCGCGATGCGGCCGAAGGCCTCCCGCTCGGCCAGGGCGCGCAGCACGACCGGCCGCAGCGGGGCGAGGCCGATCCCGCCCGCCGCCACGACCAGGTCGCGTCCGCGGGCGCCGTCCAGCCCCCAGCCGGTGCCGAGGGGGCCCCGCAGCCCGAGGACCTGGCCCGGCCCCGTCCCGCACACGGCCCGGGTGACGGCGCCGACGGCCCGGACCGTCTGCTCCAGCACCGGCCCGGCCCGGCCCGCGGGGGCCGCGCCCCGCTCCCCGCCGTCCGCCCCGATGCGGCTGAGGGAGATCGGCGCCTCGCCGACGCCGAACGCGTACATCATCGTGAACTGGCCCGGCGCGGGCTCGGGGATCGGCGCAGCGACGGGCTCCAGCGCGAGCGTCACCGTGTCGGCGGTCTCCACCCGCCGGGCCGTCACGCGGTACGGGACGGGGGTCATCGGATGCCCCGGGGGCGCCGGGGTCATGCCGGCCGCTCCGGGGGCGCGTACAGGTCCAGCACCCGGACCCGCGTGGCTTCGAGCCGGTCCAGCAGCACGGCGCCGAACCGCAGGGTCAGGTCGTAACCGAGCCGGAGGTCCGCGGCGCACAGCTCCCGGACCTCGGCTCCCTCGAACCGGAGGGTCCGGACGGCCTCCAGGGAGACGGCGCCGAACCTCCAGACGTGCGGAGGGAACATCCACGACCAGCCCAGCACCGAGGAGGGCGGCAGCGTCTCCACCACCACGGCGCCCCGCCCGGGGACCTGGAGGTCGAGGGCCACCGTCCCCGAGCGCAGCAGCCAGAAGTGCCCGGCGGCCCAGCCCTCCTCGAAGAAGCGGTGCCCGGCCGGGACCTCCAGCGCGCGGGCGGTGGCGGCCAGGGCGGCGAGGTGGCGGTCCGGCATGCCGGCGAAGAACCGCTCCGCGGCCAGCGTCCCGCCCGTGACGCCGTTCGTTGCCTCCACCTGCCGTGACCTGCCCTCATGACGGAATGGGCATACCGCAGGGACGGTCAAGAACAGGCGGGGACGGGGACCGGGGGTCAGCCGGCGGTGCGCAGCAGTTCTCCGGCGTCCGGGTCGGTGACGGGCAGGCCCGCGCCGTCGAAGACGACGGCCCCGGCCTCGTCGAGCGCCCGGCGGGAGAGCCGGTAGTGGTGGGCGCACAGGTGCAGGTCCACGGGCCGGCGGTCGCGGCCGGTGAACGGCGTGATCGCCACCACGACGGGCTTGGCCAGGCAGCAGCAGCCCCGGTCCGCGAGGGGCGGCACCACGGCCGGTGCGGGGGAGGGCCCGGGCTCCGCTCGTCCCGGCTTCCTGCTCCTGCCCGCGCGGCGGGCGATGCCCTGGTTCGAGAACTTGGTAGCCATGCCCTCACCCTCCCCCTCCGCCGCGCCGCGGGAGCAGGGCCGTCCCGCCGCGGGTTCCGGGACCAACGGCCCGCGCGCGGCGCCGGCGGGCGCGCGGGCCGGGGTCCCCGGCGGCTCATCCCGTGGAGCCGACGAGGACGCCGTAGGCGATGATGTTGTCCTTGTAGCTGCGCTTGACCGGGTCGAACTCGCCGCCGCAGGTCATCAGCCGGACCGTGGGTTCGGCCGTCCGGCCGTAGACGCGCCCGGTGGGGAACCGGGACTTGCGGACCTGCTCGACCGAGGTGATCTGGAAGACCGCGGTGCGCCCGTCCCGGCGCAGCACCCTGACCTGCGCCCCGCGCCGGAGGCGGCCGAGGTCGTAGAACACGGCGGGGCCCGACGCGCGCGTGTCGACGTGGCCGTAGAAGGCGGCCGGTCCGCGCTCGCCCGGCGCCGCGCCGCCCTCGTACCAGCTGGTGAGCCACGGCTGCCTCAGCGAGGGCTCCTGGACGGTGCCGTCGGGGTTCAGCCCGAGGGCCGTGACCGGCGCGTCGACCCCGATCGCGGGGATCCGGATGCGGACGGGCACCGACCGCGCCATGGCGGCCGCCGCCGGGGGGCTCGGCGACGAACCCCCCGAGCCGCCCCTGGGCACGCCCGGGGGGCCGCCCCGGTCGAGTCCGAAGACGACCAGGGCGACCCCGATGATGACGGCGGCGGCGGCCGCGAGCGGCAGCCGCACGCCGGCCCGCCGGCGCATCTCAGGCCCCGTTCTGGCGGCGCCTGCGCAGCGCGAGCGTGCCCGCGACCGACCCGGCACCGATCAGGACGACCCCGCCGAACAGGTACGGAACCGATGTGGAGGTCGAGCCGCCGCCCGTCTGGGGCGGGCCGGACGGGGTGGGGTTCGGAGCGGGACTCGTGGGCGCCGGGCTCGTCGGGGTGGGGCCGGGCGTCGCCTGCGTGATCAGGAGCGAGGTCGACGCGCTGACCGCGGTCCCGTCGCAGAGCAGGTTGACCGCGTACTTGCCCGCCTTGGCCTCGGCGGAGGTCTTCAGCGTGAGCTTCGCGGCTCCGGCGAAGGCGCCGCTCTGCGCGAAGGCGTCGGACTTGACGACGGCCTTGGCCGTCCCGCCGGCGCAGACCGCGGACACGGTCACCGGGGCGCCGCCCGCGGGAACCGAGGCGGGGGTGACGCCGACGGTCGCCGCGGGCGTCGTCGGAGGAGTGGGTTCGCTCGTCGTGGGCGTGGGGCTCGGCTCGAAGGGACCGAGCACCAGCGCCGCCGTGAGCGCGGGGGTGAGGGCGAGACCGAGGGGCAACATGATCCACCTCCTGCGCGCCGCTGACCGCGGGGCGCGTGTGCCGTCGGGGGCTTGCCTCCTCAGTGCAGGCCGCCCGCCCTGACGGCTTCAGGGACGAAGGTCGCGTCGTGGGGGGACCAACGGCCCGCCCCGGCCGGGCCCGCGCGACGGCGGATCCGGCGGGTCGCAGGCGCCGCGCCCTGAACCTTGAGCTCGGGGCGGGGACGACGCGGCGGCGAAGGTCCTCGCGGCGGCGGACCTTGGTCCCTGGCCCCGGCCCGGTAGGTCCGCAAAGGCTGGAAATCGGCCGTGCAAGTCGCCTGATCGCCGGAGGAGCCATGTCCGCACCGATCGTCGTGGGGACGGACGGGTCCGGTCCCGCCGGCCGGGCCGTCGACTGGGCGGCCGACGAGGCCGCGATGCGGCACCGGCCGCTCCACATCGTCCACGCGGCGGAGATCTGGCCGTACCAGGTCCGCCGCTTCGCCCCGCCGGACGCGGCCGAACGCCTCTCGCCCGCCGGGCACGCCGTGCTGCTGGAGGCCGAGCGGCGCGTCCGGGAGCGCCGGCCGGATCTGCGGGTGACGACCGCCCTGGTCGTCAACACGACGCCGGACGCGCTGCGCGACGAGGCGGAGAAGGCGTTCGAGCTGGTGCTCGGGCACCGCGGGCACGGCGGCTTCACCGGGCTCCTGCTCGGTTCGGTCAGCCTGCGCGTGGCGGGGCACACCGCCGTCCCCCTGGTGGTCGTCCGCGGGGAGGGCGACGCCCGCGGCGAGGTCGTGGTGGGGTACGACGTCGCCGAGGAGCCGGGGGACGCGCTGAAGTACGCCTTCGACGCGGCCGCCGCCCGCGGGGCGCGGCTTCGCGTCGTGCACGCGTGGCAGCTCTCGGTGAACATGGCCGAGGCCGGATACGCCATCGACGAGGAGCGGCTCAACGACGAGCGGCGGGCCCGGGTCATCGAGGCCTACGCCCCGCTGTACGAGAGGTATCCGCTGGTCGACGTGGTCAACGACGTCCTCGTCGGGCACCCGGTGTCCGAACTCTGCAGGGCGTCGCGGACGGCGGACCTGGTGGTCCTCGGCGCGCACGCCCACCGCTGGGGCATCTTCCGGGTCGGCTCGGTCGGCCACGGGGTGATCCATCACGCCGAGTGCCCGGTCGCCGTCGTCGGCCGGTTCACCTAGCCGAAGGGCCCGTGGGCCCGGTTCGATCCCGGGTCACGCTCCTTCGAGCGGACGGCCCCCGGCGGCCCGGTGCCCGGCGGCGAGCTCCTCGTGCAGCCCGTCCCTGACGTGCCGGAGCCGCGCGCTCAGCCGGACGGGACGGGTCTCGGGATCCCGGAGCCGCTTGACGCGGTCGGGCAGCGCGGCCATGTCGGCGGCGCACCGCTCGCGCACGCGTTCGAGCGGCTCGGCGTCCGCGAGGCGGCGCCCGCCCGCCATGACGGGGACGAGCAGGGGCTCCGTCCCGTCCGGGGCCGGCTCGTCCCGCAGCGCGACCAAGTCCCCGTCCGCGCCGCGGTGGACCTGCTTGGGGCACGGTGCGGTGATCTTGCCGGTGGACAGCTTCATCACCGGCCGGTCCTCGTAGGCGACGAGCTTGTAGGCGCTGTCCAGATACGGGGCGTCGGCGGACACGCCCATCTTCGTCCCCACGCCGTACACGTCGATCGGGGCGCCGGCGGCGGCGAGGTCGGCGATCCGGTACTCGTCCAGCCCGCCGCTGGCCACGATCCGCGCGCCCGCCATGCCGGCCTCGTCCAGCATCGAGCGGGCCCTGACCGCGAGGTCGCCGAGGTCGCCGGAGTCGAGCCGGATCCCCGCCAGGAGCGCCGGCCCGGCCCGGCGGGCCGTCCGGATCGCGGCGGCGACCCCGCTGACCGTGTCGTAGGTGTCGACCAGCAGCGTGGTGCGGTCGGGGAAGTCGGCGGCGAAGGCCGCGAACGCCTCCTCCTCGGCGGGGAAGGCCTCGACGTAGGAGTGGGCCATCGTGCCGGTCGCGGGGATGCCGTACCGCCGGGCCCCCTCGACGTTGCTGGTGCCGGCGAAACCGGCGAGGTAGGAGGCCCGCGCCACGGCCATCGCGGCGTCGACCCCCTGCGTCCGGCGGAAGGAGAAGTCGATGACCTGCGCACCGCCCGCCGCGCGCACGCAGCGGGCCGCCTTCGTGGCCACCGTGGACTGGAAGGTGATGTGGTTCAGCAGCACGGTCTCCACCAGCTGGGCCTCCGCGATCGGCGCGGTGACCTCCAGAAGGGGTTCGCCGGGGAAGACGACACGTCCCTCGGGCACCGCCCGGACCTCACCGGTGAACCGCAGGCGCTCGAACGCCCGGAGCGAGGCGTCGTCCAGCCCCTGCACATCGGCCAGGTAGTCGAGGTCCTCCTGGGAGAAGCCGTAGTCCTCGACGAACGACAGGCAGTCCTCCAGGCCCGCGGCGATCAGGAAGCCGCGGTCGGGCGGCAGCTTGCGGACGAAGAGGCTGAACGTGGCCTGGCCGGTCATGCCGCGGCGCAGGTAGCTCGCCGCCATCGTCACCTCGTACAGGTCGGTCAGCAGTCCGCCGCTCATACGATCAGTCCCTCGCCCGTGCAGTCCTCGCCGTGCCGGTCCGCGGCCCTCACGGGTTCGACCCTGCCCCGTCCGGCCCCGCCCGCCTTCCCCACGTCCGTCCCGCGCGGAGGGGCCGAAGGTCCCTTTCCGGGGTGCGCCGATCTCGGGATTCGGGACTTCCGCCCCTAGGGACGCCTCCGGCCGCCTTCCAACGATGGAGAGTGAACGGCCGAGCGGAGGAGGTTCGCCATGAAGGCCAAGGAATGGAGCGTCGAGCTCTACATCACCGAGGACGGCCCGGACACCGTCGCGCACGCGGTCCTGTCGAGCGACGGCCAGAAGAGGACGACCGGACGCGGGCACGCGCGTCGCAACCCGATCGACCGCGAGGTCCCGGAGATCGGCGACGAGCTCGCCGTCAGCCGGGCGCTGGCCGATCTCGCCGACCGGCTCCACGGCCTCGCCAGCAAGGACATCGCCCAGTTCGCAGGGCCCGCCTGAGCGTCGCGGAACCGCGCTCCTTCCGACGAGCTTCCGACGGGGTGAGCCGAATGGGCTGGGAGACCATCACCAAGGCCGGGCGCCCGGGCCCGCCGCCGAACCTGGACGACTACGACAAGGCCTACGACCGCTTCCGCTGGGACGACGCGCGGGCCGCCATGGACGGCCTCCCGGGCGGGCGGGGGCTGAACATCGCCCACGAGGCGGTCGACCGGCATGCCGAGGGGCCGCTCGCCGACCGGGTGGCCCTGCGCTGCCTGGACCGCCGCGGCCGGGTCACCGAACTCACCTACGCGCGGCTCCGGGACGAGACCTGCCGGTTCGCGGGCGTGCTGCGCGCGCTGGGGGTCCGCAAGGGGGACCGCGTGTTTACCCTGCTGGGCCGCGTCCCGGAGCTCTATGTGGCGGCGCTGGGGACGCTGAAGAACACGAGCGTCTTCTCGCCGCTGTTCCCCGCGTTCGGCCCGGAGCCGATCCGCGACCGGCTCCGGCTCGGCGACGGGAAGGTGCTGGTCACCAGCCCCGAGCTGTACAAGAGGAAGATCGCCCAGATCCGGGACGAGCTGCCGGGCCTGGAGCACGTCCTGATCGTCGGCGGCGGCGGCGACGCGCCGCCGGGGACCGTGTCCTACCAGGAGGTCATGGACGACGCCGCCCCCCTCTTCGAGATACCGCCGACCGACCCGCGGGACATGGCGCTGCTTCACTTCACCAGCGGCACCACGGGACGGCCCAAGGGCGCGGTGCACGTCCACGAGGCCGTCGTGGCGCATCACGCGACCGCGGCCTACGCGCTCGACCTGAGGCAGGGGGACGTGTTCTGGTGCACGGCCGATCCGGGCTGGGTCACGGGCACCTCCTACGGGATCATCGCCCCGCTCACCCACGGGGCGACGCTGCTGGTGGACGCCGCCGAGTTCGACGTCAAACGCTGGTACCGGATCCTGGAGGAGCAGCGGGTCTCGGTCTGGTACACCGCGCCCACCGCGCTGCGGATGCTCATGCGGTACGGGGCCGGGCCGGCGCGCGCCCGCGACCTGTCCGCCCTGCGGTTCGTCGCCAGCGTGGGGGAGCCGCTCAACCCCGAGGCCGTCGTGTGGGGCGTGACGGCGTTCGGGCTGCCCGTCCACGACAACTGGTGGCAGACCGAGACCGGCGCGATCATGATCAGCAACTACGCCTCCATGGACATCAGGCCCGGCTCGATGGGGCGTCCCATGCCCGGCGTCGAGGTCGGGCTGCTGGAGCGCGGCCCGGACGGGCGCGCACGGGTGTCGGAGGACGGGACGGTGACGGTGGCGCGCGGCCCGGAGGCCGAAGGCGAGCTCGCGCTGCGCCCCGGCTGGCCGTCGATGTTCCGCGCCTACCTGCACGACGACGCGCGCTACGCGGGGACGTTCGCGGCGGCTGGTACCTCACCGGGGACATCGCCCGCCGGGACGCGGACGGCTACTACTGGTTCGTCGCGCGCGCCGACGACGTGATCAAGTCGGCCGGGCACCTCATCGGGCCCTTCGAGGTCGAGAGCGCGCTCATGGAGCACGAGGCCGTCGCCGAGGCGGGGGCGATCGGCCGCCCGGACCCGGTCGCGGGAGAGGTCGTCAAGGCCTTCGTGACCCTGCGCCCCGGCTACGAGGCGGACGAGGAGACGCGCCGCGAACTGATCGCGTTCGGCCGCCGGAGGCTGGCGTCCCTGGCGCCCAAGGAGATCGCGTTCGACCAGCACCTCCCGCACACCCGCTCCGGCAAGGTGATGCGCCGGCTGCTGAAGGCGCGCGAGCTGGGGCTCCCCGAGGGCGACGTGTCGACACTGGAGCAGAGCCCATGACCAGGAAGAAGAGGACCGAGCCTGGCGGCGCCGGAGGCGGCGGCCGCACGGCGGACGCGGCGGCGCGCAAGGCGGCGGACGAGGAGCGCCGCGGCCTGCTGCACGAGATGCTGCGCATCAGGCGCTTCGAGGAGCGCTGCGTCGAGCTGTACAGCGCGGCCGAGATCCGCGGGTTCATGCACCTGTACATCGGCGAGGAGGCCGTCGCCGCCGGGGTGATGCCGGCCCTCGGGCCGGAGGACGCCGTCGTCACCACCTACCGCGAGCACGGCCACGCCCTCGCGCGCGGCATCCCGGCCGAGGCGGTCATGGCGGAGATGTTCGGCCGGACCACCGGCTGCAGCCGCGGCCGCGGCGGCTCGATGCACCTGTTCGACGCGGCGACCCGCTTCTACGGCGGCAACGCGATCGTGGCCGGCGGGCTGCCGCTCGCGGTCGGGCTGGCGCTCGCCGACCGGATGCGCGGCGCCGACCGCGTCACGGCGTGCTTCCTCGGGGACGGCGCCGCCGCCGAGGGCGAGTTCCACGAGTGCCTGAACCTGGCCGCGCTCTGGCGGCTGCCGGTGCTGTTCGTCTGCGAGAACAACCGGTACGCGATGGGGACCGCGCTCGCCCGCGAGCACGCGGAGACCGACCTCGCCCTGCGCGCCTCGTCCTACGGCCTCGTGTCGTGGGCCGTGGACGGAATGGACGTGCTCGCCGTCTCCGCGGCCGCGCGGCGGGCGGCCGAGTCCGTGCGCTGGGGCGGGGGGCCGCACTTCCTGGAGATGCGCACCTACCGGTACCGCGCCCACTCGATGTACGACCCCGACCGCTACCGAGGCAAGGCCGAGATCGAGGAGTGGAAGCGCCACGACCCGATCGACGCCCTCGCCGCGCGGATGCGCGCCGACGGCGAGCTCGGCGGCGACGACCTCACCGCGATGGACAGGGAGATCGCCGCCGAGATCGACGGCGCCGTGCGGGCGGCGCGGGAGGCGCCGCTGGAGCCGGTCGCCGACCTGACCCGGTTCGTCTACTCCGAGAAGGCGGTGCGGCGATGACGACCACCCAGGCGCCCCGGGACGCTCCCGCGGCCGCCGAGCCCGCCCGGACCACCTACCGCGAGGCCATGCGGGCGGCGCTGCGCGAGGCGCTCGCGGAGGACGAGCGCGTGTTCCTGATGGGCGAGGACGTCGGGCGCTACGGCGGCTGCTTCGCGGTCAGCCTCGGGTTGCTGGAGGAGTTCGGGCCCGAGCGGATCCGCGACACGCCCCTGTCGGAGTCGGCGTTCGTCGGCGCGGGCATCGGCGCGGCGCTCGCCGGGATGCGCCCCATCGTGGAGATCATGACGGTCAACTTCAGCCTGCTCGCGCTCGACCAGATCCTCAACAACGCGGCGACGCTGTCGCACATGTCGGGCGGGCAGTTCGGCGTCCCGCTGGTCATCCGGATGACCACCGGGGCGGGCCGGCAGTTGGCCGCGCAGCATTCGCACAGCCTCGAAGGCTGGTACACCCACATCCCCGGCCTGCGGATCGTCGCCCCCGCCACCCTGGAGGACGCCCGCGGCATGCTGTGGACCGCGCTGGAGGACCCCGACCCCGTCCTGGTCTTCGAGCACGGCTCGCTGTACGGCATGGCCGGCGAACTGGCGCCCGGCGCGGGCGCGGTGGACATCGACCGCGCGGCGGTGCGCCGGGCCGGGTCGGACGTCAGCCTGATCACCTACGGCGGGACCCTCGGCAAGACCCTGGAGGCCGCCGAGCGGCTCGCCTCCGAGGGCGTGGAGGCCGAGGTCGTCGACCTGCGGTCGCTGCGCCCGCTGGACGACGCCACGATCATGGACTCGGTCCGCCGCACCCACCGCGCCGTGGTCGTGGACGAGGCGTGGCGGTCGGGGAGCCTGTCCGCGGAGGTCAGCGCGCGCATCACCGAGCAGGCGTTCTACGACCTCGACGCGCCGGTCGCGCGGGTGTGCGGCGCCGAGATCCCCATCCCCTACCCGCGGCACCTGGAGGAGGCCGCGCTGCCGCAGCCGGACGACGTCGTCTCCGCCGCGCACCGGGTGGTGAGCGGCGATGCCTGACTTCACGATGCCCTCGCTCGGCGCCGACATGGAGCGCGGCACCCTCACCGAATGGCTGGTCGGCCCCGGGGACCGGGTGCGCAGGGGCGACACCGTCGCCGTCGTCGAGACCGACAAGGCCGACATCGAGGTCGAGTGCTTCGACGACGGCGTGGTCGACGCCCTCCTCGTCGAGCCCGGCGTGAGCGTCCCGGTCGGGACCCCGCTCGCCCGGCTGACCCCGGCCTCGGCGCCGCCGGGCGAGGTGCCCCCTCCCGCCCCTCCCGCCCCTCCCGCCCCTTCCGGGCCGTCCGGCGCCGCGGAGGCCGCGGCGCGCCCGGCACGGGAGCGGAGCGAGCCGTCCCGTGCCCCCGCGCACCGGCAGGCCGCGCACCGGCAGGCCGCGACCCCGCTGGTCCGGCGCCTGGCCGAGGAGCGCGGCATCGACCTGGCCTCGGTGCACGGCACGGGACACGACGGAAGGATCGTCCGCGCCGATCTGGAGAGGGCGACCCGCCCGGCGACCCGCCCGGCGACCCGCCCGGCGCGCCGCCCGAAGGCGTCCCCGCTGGCCCGCAGGATCGCCGGTGAACTCGGCGTCGACCTCGGCCGGGTGCGCGGGTCGGGCGCCCGCGGCGTCATCCGCGCCGACGACGTCCGCGCCGCGGCGCACGGCCCGCGTCCGGCCCCGGCACCGCGCCGGAGGGCGGCGGCCGGGCGGCCCGCCCCGGACAAGCAGGCCGCGATGCGGCGGGCGATCGGCGAGCTCATGGCCCGGAGCAAGCGCGAGATACCGCACTACTACCTCGGCACCACCATCGACATGGAGACCGCGACGACCTGGCTCAGGGCGCGCAACCGCGAACTCCCCGTGTCGGGGCGCGTCCTCCCGGCCGCGCTGCTGCTCAAGGCGGGCGCCCTGGCGGCGCGGGAGGTCCCCGAGCTCAACGGTCACTGGGTCGACGATGCGTTCGTCCCCGGAGACGGCGTCCACGTCGGCATCGTCACCGCGCTGCGCGGCGGCGGGCTGGTGACCCCGACCCTCCGCGGCGCGGACGGGCTGTCCCTGGACGACCTGATGGCCGCCCTGAAGGAGATGCTCGTCCGCGCCCGGACGGGCCGGCTGCGCGGCTCCGAGCTGGGCGACGCGACGATCACCGTCACCGACCTAGGCGACCGGGGCGTGGAGTCGGTGACCGGCGTGATCTTCCCGCCCCAGGTGGCCCTGCTCGGCTTCGGCAGGATCGTCCGGCGCCCGTGGGCCGTGGACGGGATGCTGGGCGTCCGCCCGGTGGTCACCGCCACGCTGGCCGCCGACCACCGGGCCACCGACGGCCACACGGGAGCGCGCCTCCTGGAGGCCGTGGACCGGCTGCTGCAGAGCCCGGAGGAGCTATGACACCGGCAGAAGCACGCGACCTGGCCGCCCGCTCGCTGGAGAAGGCGGCTCCCGACGTCGACGCCGCGACGGTGGACGGGGACGCGGACCTGCGCGAGGACCTCGGCCTCGACTCGCTGGACTTCCTCGGCTTCGTCGAAGGGCTGAGCGAAGGCTCGGGCCTGCGCATCGACGAGGACGACTACACGGAGCTGTCCACGCTGGACGACTGCGTCGCCTACCTCGTCCGCCGCACCTGACCGCGGAGCGGGGCCGGGACGAAGGTCGGCCCGAGGGCGGGCCGATGCGCCCTGGAACCCCGGGCGCCCGCATCGAATGCTGGTGTTGAGCGGTCACGAGCGAGGTGGGGGAGATGTACTCCGATCGGCGGGACGCGGGACGGCAGCTCGTCGCCGACCTGCGGAGGTACACGGGTGGGGACGTCCGGGTCCTGGGGCTCCACGGGAGCGGCGTCCCGGTGGCGGCCGAGGCGGCGGCGCTGCTCGGTTGCGCGCTGGACGTGCTGGTCGTGCGCGAGTTCGGCGTCCCGGGCCGTCCCGGGATCGTCGTGGGGGCGGTCGGCGAGGGCCGGGCGAGCGTCCTGGACGAGGACGCCGTCCGGCGGGCGGGGGCCGGCGAGGGCCTCGTCCGGGAACTGGAGGGAGACGCCCGGGCCGAGGCGCGGGCGCTCGGGCTCCGGCTGCGCGGGCGGCGCCCGCGGCTCGCACTGGCCGACCGCGACGTCATCGTCGTCGACGACGGCGACGCGTCCCGCATGGCCGTGGAGGCGGCGTGCCGCGAGGCCCGCGCGCAAGGCGCCGGGCGGGTCGTCTTCGCCGTGCCCGCGGCGGCGCCCGCGACCCTGGACCACCTGTGGGCCGTCGCGGACGAGGTGGTCTGCCCGCTCTCGCCGACCTTCTTCGTCACCGCGGGCGACTTCTATCTGGACTTCACACCGGTCTCCGAGGTCGAGACCGCCCGGCTGCTCGGACGAGCGGCCGAGCCCACGGCCTGAGCCCGCCCCGGCCGGCTCAGGCCGCCCAGGTCTCCAGCGCGAGCAGGTCGCGCATCGAGACCATCCCGACCAGGCGCCCGCGGTCGTCCACCGGCAGGTGGCGGATGTCCGCCTCCAGCATCCGGCGCGCGACCTCCGCCGCGTCCTCGTCCATGGCGGCGGTCTTGACCTGCGTCGAGGCGTAGCCCGCCGCCGTCTCGGAGGCCGGGTCGGGGGACGTGGCGAGGGCCGCGGTCAGGTCGCGCTCGGTGATGATCCCGGCGACCCGCTCGCCGTCGAGGACCGCCAGGGCGCCGACCTTCTTGTCGATCATCCGCTGCGCGATGTCGGCCAGGGGCTCCTCCGCCCGGCAGACGAAGACGGTCGGACGGTACACGTTGCTGACCAGCATGGTTCCTCCCGTTTGATCGGTCGCTCCGGCCGCCGGGGCCGGGATCCGGACGCGCGCCCGCGTTCAGCTCGTTCCGCCCCGCGTCGACGCGCCCGCGGTCTCGGCCGCCCTGCCGCGTCCGGCCCCCTGCGCGGGCACCACGGCCACCGGGCAGGGCGCCTCCTGCAGCGCGGTCTGGGTGACCGGGCCCAGGAGCGTCTGGGGCCCCGAGCCGATCCCGCGCGCGCCCATCACCAGCAGGGTCGCGCCCTCGGAGGCGCTGACCAGGGCCCGCCGCGGGGTGTCGACCACGAACTCGGTCTCGAGCGTCACCCTCGGGTAGCGGCTCCGCCAGGGGGCGACGTCCTCCTCGAACCGCGCCATCGCCTCGTGCCTGACCACCTGGGGGTCGCTGAAGGGGACGCGGTCCGGCCCGCGGAACGCGGCCGGATCCCACCAGCTGCACACCGCGGTGACGGACGCGCCGCGCAGCGCGGCCTCGTCGAAGGCGAAGCCGATGGCGGACTCGCCGCTCGTCGAGCCGTCCACGCCGACGACGACGCGCTCCCGGTCCGGCCGCGCGGGCGGCAGGTCCGGCCGCACGACGATGACCGGGCGGACGGCGTGCGACGCCACCTGGACGGCGGTGGAGCCCACCGAGAGGCCCTCGAACCCGCCGTGGCCCCGCGAGCCGAGCACGACCACGGCGGCGTCGCGGGACGCCTCCAGCAGCACGGCCGAGGCCCATCCCCGGTCCAGGCGCCAGCGGACGTCCAGGCCCTCGGCGAGGTTGTGGGCCTTGCGCACGCCCTCGTCCGCCACGATCGCCCCCGCGCCGCGGAGCACCTCCAGGGTGTCCTTGTCCGGCAGACGCAGCGGATAGGGCCAGTGCCACGCGTGGCAGACCGTGAGGGGCAGCCGGCGGAACCGAGCCTCCCGCACCCCCCAGCGGAGCGCCTCGTCGGCGGCGGGCGACCCGTCGTAGCCGACCAGGACGGTGTCCGTCCTCTCATGATCGTTCATGGCCGATCCCTCCCCCTGTCGGTGTGTCCAGCCTTCCCGGCGGGGAAAAGGCGCAGGTAGGGGCCGCTGTCCCGGGTTCGGGGGACCTTAGGCCCTGCCCTTCGGCCTCGCCTCCGGCGCGGCCCGCCGGGGCTCTCAAATGCGGACATAATTGACAAAGTGCCTGCAAATCCTCATGGAAGGCCGTGGATCGCGGCACGGGGCGGGTAGTTCCTCCAGGTGTATCGTTCGCTCCCGTGCAGAGGGGCTGAGTGATGACCTACCCGTCACCTGCGCCCGGGCGTGCGTACGGATCGGGTGACGTCGCCGGTCGCGCCCCGCCCGCCCCGGAGGCGGCGGAGGCTCTCGCCCGGCAGCTGAGCTCCGACGCGCAGCGCATCGCCCGCGATCTCGCCGACCAGATCACCCGCCGGCTGTTCGGCATCGGCCTGGAACTGAACGGCGCGCTGGCCCGCATCCAGGACCCGTGCGCCGGCCAGGGCGTCCAGGCGGCCCTGACCGCCCTGGACGACACCATCGCCGACCTGCGCCGCGCGGTCTTCGACCTGCGCACGGCCTCCCGGCCACCGGAGGCGCCGGACCGCTGAGGCGGCCGCCGCCGGGCCGGGGGCGGTCGGCTACGTTGGAGCCGTGCGCGCACGAGACCTCGCCGTCGACTACCCGACCGTCACGCCGGACAGCAGTGCGCTGGAGGCGGCCCGGCTGGTGGCCGAGCACCGGCTCGCGGGCCTGATCGTCGTCGATCCGGACCGCCGGCCCGTCGCGGTGATCCCGGGCTCGCGGCTCCTGCGGGCCATCATCCCGGCGCACGTCCGGGACGACCCCGCCCTCGCCCGGGTCTACGACGAGCGCCACGCCGACAGGCTGTGCGCCAGGCTCGGCGAGAGGAGCGTCGCCGACCTGCTCGCCGAGGAGCGCAGGGACCTGCCCGTCGTCGACGCCGACGCCACCGTCATGGAGATCGCCAGCGTCATGGCGGCCGACCGCAGCCCCGTCGTCGCGGTCAGCGGCGAGGCCGACCGCACCGACGCGCCCATGATCGGCGTCGTCACCGTCGCGCACCTCCTCGAACGGCTCCTTCCCGACCGCCCGCCGGCCTGAGACCGCGCCTCAGCGCAGGGCGAGCGGGGTCTCGGACCTCACGCGGGTCAGCTTCTCGGGGTTGCGGACGTAGTAGAGCCCGGTGATGCGGGCGTCCTCGACGCGGACCGCCAGGACGCCGTCGAGTTCGCCGTCCAGCCTGAGGACGAGGGCCGGGCCGCCGTTGACCACGGCCTCCTCGTAGGCGACCCGCCGCCGGTACCGGGCGGTGCCGCCGATGATGAACCGGGCGACCTTCGCGGCACCGCTGATCGGCCGCGGCGCGGCCTGCTTGACGCCGCCGCCGTCGCCCATGAGGACGACCTCGGGCGCGAGCACGTCGAGCAGGCCCTGCAGGTCGCCGGTCTCGACCGCGCGCTGGAACGACTCCAGGACCGCCCGGGTCTCGCCCGGCGAGACCGCCTCGCGCGGGCGGCGCGCGCCGACGTGCCCGCGGGCGCGGTGGGCGATCTGGCGGACGGCCGCGGGGCTCTTGCCGACCGCGGCCGCGATCTCGTCGTAGGCGACGGCGAACACCTCGCGCAGCACGAAGACGGCGCGCTCGGTCGGCGACAGCGTCTCCAGGACGAGCATCAGCGCCATCGACATGCTCTCGGCGAGCTCGACGTCCTCCGCCACGTCCGGCGAGGTGAGCAGCGGCTCGGGCAGCCAGGGGCCGACGTAGGCCTCCTTGCGGCGTGCCATCGTGCGCAGCCGGTTGAGCGCCTGCCGGGTCGTGACCCGGACCAGGTAGGCGCGCCGGTCGCGCACCTGCGCCAGGTCGACCTCGACCCAGCGCAGCCACGTCTCCTGGAGGACGTCCTCGGCGTCGGCGGCGGAGCCGAGCATCTCGTAGGCGACGGTGAAGAGCAGGTTGCGGTGGGCGACGAAGGCCTCGGTCGCCGGGTCGGCGGCGTGGTCGCTCATGGATTGCTCCTCCGGTCGCGGGCTCGTCCACTGGACACCGGAGGCCGCCCGTTCGTGACACGGGCGCGAGTGCGCTCCATCACAGCGGACGTCCGGGCCGTCCTCGCCGGCCGCCCTCAGTGGAGGCGGTGGTGGAGGGGGGCGGCCAGCTCGATGGTGCTCAGCATCAGGGCGACCGTGTAGTCGATCAGGTGGTCGCGGTCGACGTCCAGGTCTCCGCGGAACCAGGTGGTGAACAGCTCCCACAGGCCGGCCGTGAGTGTCAGGCCGGTCAGCTCCACGTCGATGTCGGGGAGGAGCACCTGGTCCAGCGTCTCGTGCGTCTGGGCGGCGAAGATCGCCGCCATGCTCCGGAGGATCTCGACGCGCCGCCGCTGGAGCAGGGGAGAGGAGGGGAAGGCGTGGGTCAGGATGTGGGCGCGGCGCGGGTCGGTGGTCAGGAAGTCGAAGACGGCGGTCACCACGGCGCGGGTGCGGGCCGCCGGGTGGCGGGGCGCCCGGCGGGCGGCGGAAAGTATCACGTGGGTGCCCTGGGCGACCTGGTCGTCGACGATCGCCAGGAGCAGGGCGTCCCGGTCCGGGAAGCTCTCGTAGAAGTAGCGGTCGTTGAGCCCCGCCTCGGCGCACACCTTCCGCACGGTCGTGGCGGCCCAGCCCCGGGTGCCCAGCAGCTCCAGCCCGGCCGCCATCAGCGCGGCGCGGCGGCGGGCGCGGCGCTGGTCGGCGGGCACGCCGCCGTAGGGGCGCGCGCGGGAGGTCTCGGACGTCACAGCCCCGATTGTGCCGCATCCCTTGACTTCGCCCCCAAATCTGGAGACGGTACACACCAGATATTTCTGGTGTGTCGCTTCACCAGAAATCTCGGTCGCGACGAGACAGGAGCGTGAGGTCGATGGCCACGGAGATCCCCCCGCAGCTGACCCTGGCGGACATCGACCTGAGTGATCTGCGCTTCTGGATCCGCCCGCTGGACGAGCGGGCGCGGGCGTTCGCGCTGCTGCGCGTCCAGCCTGCGCCGGTGTTCTTCACCCTGCCCAAGCTGCCGTTCCTCGGGCAGAGCCCGGGGTCCTGGGCCCTGGTCCGCCACGCCGACGTGACGGAGGCGAGCCGCCATCCGGAGGTGTTCAGCAGCGAACCGAGCGCCACCAGCCCCGCCGACATGCCCCGCTGGATGGACGGCTACTTCAACTCGATGATCGACATGGACGATCCGCGGCACGCCAAGATCCGCCGGATCGTGTCCCGGGCGTTCAGCCCCAAGATGCTCGCCAAGGCCGACGACGACATCGCCCGGCGGGCCGCCCGGATCGTGGACGAGCTGATCGAGGCGGGCGGCGGCGACTTCGTGGCCCGGGCGGCGGTGCGGCTGCCGGTCGAGGTCATCTGCGACATGCTCGGCATCCCCGCCCGCCACCACCGGCGGGTGGTGGAGCTGACCAACGTCATCGTCGGCTACAGCGACTCCGAGTACGTGGGCGCCGCCGTCGACTACAGCGGCGGCACCGCGAAGCTGGGCCGGCTCGCCACGCTCCGCATGCTGGGCACGGTCGCGTCGGCGGGGTGGCGGCTGCACAGGCTGGCGGCCCAGCTCGGGCGCGAGCGCAGGGCGGCGCCCACCGGCGACCTGACCTCGGCGCTGGTGAACGCCAACGTCGACGGCGAGCGGCTGTCCCCGCGGGAGTTCGCCACGTTCTTCCTGCTGCTGGTGGTGGCCGGGAACGAGACCACCCGCAACGCGATCGCGCACGGGCTGAAGCTGTTCACCGACCACCCCGACCAGCGCGAACTGCTGCTGGCCGACTTCGACGGGCGCATCGCCGGAGCGGTCGAGGAGATCGTGCGCTTCAGCAGCCCCGTCATCTTCATGCGGCGCAACCTCACCCGCGACCACGAGATGAACGGCCACACCTTCCGCAAGGGCGACAGGGTGACGCTGTTCTACTGGTCGGCCAACCGCGACGAGGCGGTCTTCTCCGACCCCGACCGCTTCGACATCACGCGCTCACCGAACCCGCACGTCGGGTTCGGCGGGCCCGGCCCGCACTTCTGCCTGGGGGCCAACCTGGCCCGGCGGGAGATCACCGTGATGTTCCGCGAGCTGTTCACCCGCCTGCCCGACATCGCCGCGGGGGAGCCCGACCGTCTCGAGTCCGGCTTCATCAACGGGTACAAGCGACTGCCCTGCACCTTCACCGCTCCGCGGTCCCAGGGCTGAGACGCGCGCTCGCGTCGCAGCCCCGGGATCGGCCGCTCACTGCCGGCGGGGCACCGATGTCCCGGTCACGGTGTCCTTGCCGTCCTGCCCGTCGTCACGCTCGGCGGCGGTGCCGCCGGGCCTGGGGGAGGGCACGCGCTCCTCGCGGCCCGTGCGGGCCGGACGGGCGAGGTGCCAGCGCAGGAGGGGTTCGACGCCGCGGGCGATCAGCGGCCCGGCGATCGCCAGCATCAGCACGTAGGCGGCGGCCAGCGGCCCGAGCCGGGGGTTGATGCCGGCGGACACGGCCAGCCCCGCGATGACGATGTTGAACTCGCCGCGCGGGACCAGCGCGGCGCCGGCGCGCAGGCGCCCGCGCGTGGCCACCCCCGCGCGGCGGGCGGCCAGCCAGCCCGAGGTGAGCTTGGTGGCGATCCCCGCCACGGCGAGGAGCGCGGCCACACCGAGCACGGGGGGCAGCTCGCCGGGGTCGGTGTGCAGGCCGAAGAACACGAAGAACACCGCGGCGAACAGGTCCTTCAGCGGGGCCAGCAGGTCGCGCGCGGTGTGGGCCAGCGGCCCCGACAGGGCGATGCCGACGAGGAAGGCGCCGACCGCCGCCGACACCTGCAACTGCTGGGCCAGGCCCGCCACCAGCAGGGTCAGCCCCAGCACCTTCAGCAGCAGCACCTCGTCGGTGGGGCTGGCCACGAACCGCTCCACCAGCCGGCCGTGCCGCAGCGCGATGAACAGGATCAGGGTGATGGTGGCGGCGGCGATCCCCAGCGTGGTGGCCCCGGCGACCAGGGACGCCCCGGCCAGCAGGGCGGTGAGGATCGGCAGGTAGGCGGCCATCGCCAGGTCCTCGAACACCAGGATCGACAGCACCGCGGGGGTCTCCCGGTTTCCCAGCCAACCGAGGTCCCCCATCACCTTGGCGGTGATGCCGGAGGAGGTCACGTAGGTGACGCCGCCGAGCGCCACCGCCGCCACCGGCCCCCAGCCCATCACCAGCGCGACCGCGACCCCGGGCGTGGCGTTGAGCACCAGGTCGGCCAGTCCCGCCGGGGCCGAGGTGCGCAGCGTCCCGACCAGTTCCCCGGCCGTGTACTCCAGCCCGAGGGTGAACAGGAGCAGGATCACCCCGACCTCGGCGCCGAGCGCCACGAACTCCTCACTGGCGCCCAGCGGCAGGATCCCGCCGGAGCCGAAGGCCAGGCCCGCCACCAGGTACAGCGGGATCGGGGAGATGGAGAAGCGGACCGCCACCGCGCCGAGCAGGCCCAGCGCCAGGACGATCGCGCCCAGTTCGATCAGTTGTGTCGCAGCGTGCATGGTCCCCTCTCACCCACCGTGCAGTATGGCTGCGACGGCGGCGGTGCCCTCGTCGGTGCCGACCACCACCACGACGTCCTCGGCGCGGAACTCGAAGTCCGGGCGCGGGCTGGCGATGACCTCGCCCTCGCGCACCACGGCCACGATCGAGGCGCCGGTGCGGGTGCGCGCCCGGGTGTCGCCCATCCGGCGGCCCACGTACGGGGAGGCGCCCGTCAGCAGGATCTGCTCGGTCACCAGCCCCTCCACCTGCCGGTTCAGCTCGGCCAGCCGCTCCACGACCCGCCCGGTGCCGAGCAGCTCGGCCAGGGCGTTGGCCTCCTCGGGCTCCATCGCCACCGACACGACGCAGGTGTCGGGGTCCTCCTTGTCGTAGATCACCAGATCGCGGCGGCCCGTGCGGTGCGACACCACCCCGATCTGGCGGCCCCGCCCGGTGGTGAACACATGCCGCAACCCGATGCCCGGCAGTGATGTCCGCTCGACGTCCATGGCCCTCTCCCGTGTACTCCGTGATCTCCGTGCCCGCTCCGGCCGACCTGATCGACGCCGATGAGGTATCGAACATGGTTCCAGAGCCGACCGGAACACGACATTAGGCGAATTCCGGTGTGGGCAGTGCAGCTCATGGATGTGGCGAGGCCCTCGCCCTCCCTCACCCGGAACCCTCCGCGGCCGGCGGCTGAGCCTGGATCGCGGGCGATCGGACGTCGTCGCGCTCGCGCGGGAGCCGGTGCCGTCGCAACGGACGGTTGGCGAGGCCGATGGAGACGACGGTGGCCGCCGCCGATGACGTGCTCGACCGAGGAGACCCGTCCCCGGTAGTGGTCGGGCGTCTCGATCTGGATCAGGGCGCCGAGGTCGGCGGGCAGCAGCCGGGCGGGGAAGGCGGCCGGGCGGGCGCCCCGAGCGCGCGCTGGGACCTGGAGGGGAGGCTCCTCCCTCTGCCGGGGGAGGCCGCATGGGCGGGTCGCCGACGAGGCTGTGCCCCGGACGTTCGTCGAGGCGTTGAGGGCGAGGCATCACATGAGGGAACCGTCGACCGGCCTCGCGCCTGTGCCGCTGACCGGATGGTGGCGGCGGTGGCCGTCGTGGGCGGGATACGCCGCGGCCGGATGTGCCGCACTGTACGGAGCGGCACTTCTGGCAGGTTCGCTCGCGGGACGCCTCTCGGTGGTCGGCGTGCCCCGTTCAGCCCTGCCCGCGGCCGCCGTGCTGCTGGTCGGGGCGGTGTTCGCTGCCGCCACCGTCCGTCCGTGGGGGCGGTCGCTTCCGGTCCGGGCCGTCTCCGGCGGCGTGTGGGCCGTGGCCTCGGCGAGCCTGGCGGGCAGTTGCTTCGTGCTGCTGAACCTGATCGAGCTGGTGCTCACGGGCACCGTCCGCGGCCGTGACGGGAACAGCGACTGGTCGGGCTTCGCCGAACGGCTGTGCTTCGCCGCGGTCGGCGCCCTCTTCGCGGCCTCGGCGGTGTCGTGGCGCCGCCGGACGGCCCTGTCCTGCGTCCGCTGCGGACAGGTGCACACCCGGCGGACGGGGGGCCTGGTGCGTCCGGCGCCCCAGGCCGCGCCGCGCGGGGTGCGCTGGACCGCCTACGCCGGCTGCGCGGCCTTCGTGCCCTATTTCACCCTGCACGCCCTGGGCACGCTCGGCGGCTACGCCGAGGTCAAGAAGCACTACACCGACGAGCCGAACCCTTACATGCTGCTGGTCCTGCTGCTGCTCATCGGCCTTGCGGACTTTCTCCTGCTGGGCCTGGTCCGTCCCTGGGGCATGGTGTTCCCGCGCTGGGTGCCGTTGCCGGCGGGCAGGCGGGTGCCGAGGTTCCTCCCGCTGGTGCCGGTCTGGTTGATCGCCCCGACGCTGGCCCTGTACGGCGCGGGAGGCATGATCCTGGGGATCCTCCTCGACACCGGGGCCGTCGGCTCGGACCCCCATTGGCCGTCGCTCGGCGAGGCGGCCTCGCTGGCCTTCGGGGGATACGGCTGGGCCCTGGCCATCGCCGCCGTGTCATACCAGCTCCGCACCCGCCCCCGCTGCGCCGTCCCCCTGGCGGCTCGGCGCGATCCCTGAACACGGGACGGCTCGCGAGCGGGGGCCGGAGGCCGGACCGCCGCCCTCGTTGAAAGTGGCGATTTCGTCAAGTCCTTGACCGCGCCGCTGAAATGGAGCGCTAGGCAATCCCGAGGAACGGCCCATTTCTCGCCATCTGGTTCCGGTCTCACGGGATGCCATGCGTTCCGGTAAAGAATGATCTCGCATTGTGTCGCGAGAGCGGCAATGCGGGCCTCTCCTCGTGGGCGTGTGCTCAGATGAGGCGGAAGAAGGATCGCTTCGGACCTGCGCGGGGGGAGCAGACGGCATGAGGCATCGGGGAGCTTGGATCACGGCGGCGGTCGGTGCCGTCGCCGTCGCCGCGTCGTTCGGTCACGCTTCGGCGGCGGGCGGGCGTCCCGGATCGGTGCTGGTCGAGGAATCGTTCACCAGGGCCTCCGCTGACCAGCGTTTCGTCGGTTACGGGGCGGCCTGCCTGACGGGCGCGCGGCGCGGAAAGGCCCCGGCGGAGGCCGCGAACCATCCGCTCGGGGGCTGCCGCCGGGATCCGGCCGGACCCGTGCCGCCGGGCGGTGCGGCGCCGCGCGGGTACCTCCAGCTCACCGACGCCCACCCCGAGGTGACCGGCGCCGCGCTGTTCGACGCGCCGATCCCGGCGGAGGACGGCATCGAGGTGACCTTCGAGCAGTGGCAGTACGGCAACACCACGCGGGCGCCGGCGGACGGGATCTCGTTCTTCCTGACCGACGGCGCCCGGCGCCTGGCCACACCGGGCGCGTTCGGCGGAAGCCTCGGTTATGCCCAGAAACGGCCGGGAGGCCGGGCGGGCGCGCGATTCGTGCCCGGAGTTGACGGCGGATATCTCGGTATCGGACTCGACGTGCTCGGGGAGTACTTCGGCGACGGAGAAGGGCGCGGGAACGGCTGTGCCCGCCGTTCTCCCGCCGGGACGGCCTTCCGCCCGCCCGCTCCCGGCCCCAACATCGTGAGCGCGCGCGGGCCCGGGAACGGGATCCGCGGATACTGCCTGCTCGCGGCGTCCACCAAGAACACGACGCGGAGCGGCCCCTGGCGGTCGTCCCTTCCGGGACGGCTCCACGGTGATCTGACGAAGATGCCCGCCGGGGTCGCGCCGGACCGGGCCCAGAGACTGCTGGAACCGGTGAAGCGGATCGTCCGTGTGGCCGTGTCGCCCGGACCGGACCCGGTCGCGACGGTGGACATCGACTTCCGGGACGGCGGCGGTTTCAAGCGCGTGCTGAGGTTCGCCGCGCCGCGTCCCGTCCCGGACACCGTCAAGTTCGGCTTCGCGGCGTCCACGGGACCGCTGACCGACGTGCAGCTCGTCCGCCGGGTCGTCGTGCGCTCCCTGCGGGGCTGACCGGCCCACGAGCGCCGGACGGTCGCCGGGCCGGCGGCTCAGACGAAGGCCGCGACGCCCTCGTACTCGCCTTGGACGGCTCGGCCCGCGGCCTCGTATTCGAGCAGCAGCAGGCCCTTCGACGTCGCTTCGTGGTGGACGAGCCGCAGCCCGGCCGGGGCGCCCGCGGCGTTCATGAGGCGCCTGCCGGTCCGCAGGACGGCGGGCGCCACGACGAGGCGGAGCGTGTCGACCAGGCCGGCCGACAGCAGCGCGTCTCCCAGCCGGGCGCTGCCGTGCACCTGCAGTTCGCGCCCCGGCCGCGCCTTGAGGTCGGCGACGGTCTCGACCGGATCGCCCGCGAGCACCGTGACGGGCTCCCAGGTCCCCTCGGTGAGGGTGCCGGACACGACGTACTTCGGCAGCGTGTTCATCCGTTCGGCGAACGGGTCCGCCGGGTCGGTGATCTTCGGCCAGTCGCGCGCGAACGCCTCGTAGGTGCGCCGGCCGAGGAGCAGGCCGTCGGCGAGGCCGAGCCACTCGGAGGCGCGCCGGACGAACGCCTCGTCCAGGTGGGGCACGAGCCATCCGCCGCGGGCGAAGCCGCCGGTGGTGTCCTCGTCCGGCGAGCCGGGACCCTGGCTGACCCCGTCGAGCGTGACGAACTGCGTCAGAGCGATCTTCATCGTGCGGTCGTCCCCTCGGTGAACGCGGCCAGCTGGGCGGCGACCGTGCCCCACCCGTCGACGAGGCCGAGCTTCTCGTGGTGGGCGCGGGCCTCCGGATCGCCGTGCCGGACGACGATCCGGTAGTCCGTGCCGTCCGGATGGTCGTCCAGCGTGATCGCGGCGGTCATCGGGACCGGCGCGGGGTGCGCGGGGCGCCATGTGCTGTCGATCGCGTTGGTGAAGACGATCCGGCGGGCCTCCTCGACGTCGAGGAAGCACGCGTCCATGTGCGGGACGAACGTGCGCCCGTCCTCGCTCAACCGCGTGACGAACGCTCCGCCGGGCCGCGTCTCCAAGCGGTCCACGGCGCAGCGGGCCGGCGCCGGGACCCACCACTGCTCCAGCCGGGACGGGTCCGTCCAGGCGCGCCAGACCGCCGCGCGCGGGGCGCGGATGATCCGCTCCAGGCCGAGGTCGAGTTCGGGATTCATCGGTTCTCCTTGTCGGGGTCGGTGACGAACCGGTCGAGGCGGTCGGTGCGCCCCTCCCAGATCCGTCGCTGCTCGGCGAGCCAGTCGTCGACGAGGGCGAGCCGCTCGCGGTTGAGCGCGCAGGTGCGCACCCGTCCGGACTTGGCGGTGCGGATGAGCCCGCTCGATTCGAGGGTCCGGACGTGCTTCATGAACGAGGGGAGGGTCATGGGGAACTCGCGGGCGAGATCGCCGACGCTCGTGGGCCCGCGGCCGAGGCGCCGGACTACGGCGCGCCGGGTCGGGTCGGCGAGGGCGACGAACACGCCGTCCAGTTCCGCCGAATACTGTGCCATGCAGCTAAGTATTACCGCCCCGCGATGGTTAGCGCAAGGGCTAAGTGTCGAGGGGTGCGCGCGCCACCCATCGAGGCCGCCGCAGTCGCGGGCCGGCCGGTCAGCGGGGGGTGGGCAGGTGGAGGGCGATGGCCACCACGACCGGGGCGGGCGGCGAGGCCGCGGCCCCGGCCGACGCGCCCCGCCCGGTGGGCGCGGCATGCGCGAACAACGCCGTGGCGGCGGCCAGCAGGGCCGCGCACGCCCATTCACGCGGGGTCAGGCGCTCGCGCAGGACGGGGACCGCCAGCACGAGGAGGACCATCAGCCCGGCCAGGAACATCGGCCGGGCCTGGAAGAGCGACAGGCCGTGCAGGGCGGCGGCCTGGACGGCGGCGCCGGCGCCGATCACGAGGGCTCCGGCGAGCCACGTCCGGCTGCCCGCCAGGGCCCGGACGAGGCGCCAGGGCCGGGCGCCGCGCAGGGCGGGCATGGACGCGGCGGCCGGCTTGCACCAGGTGAGCTCGCAGAAGTAGATGCCGGTGGACAGGGCGGCGAGGGCCTGGAAACCGATGTGCATGGCACGACCTCCCGTGGCCGCCCGCGGCCCTGGCCGGTCGGCGCGCTCGGCCGGGCCGCGGGCGGCGGCTCACTGCGGGATCACTCGGGTCACTGCGGGATCACTCGGGTCACCGCGGGATCACTCGGGTCACGGCTTGGCCGGGTCGTAAAGGTCGAAGAAGTTGGCCTCGCCGCGGTCGAAGCGGCGGTCGTCGTCGTCGAAGAAGCCCTTGAACTCGTTCGGCTGGTAGAGCTTGAACAGCTTGGCCGGGGTGCCGCCGGCGCCGGAGGCGTCCAGGATGGCGTTGGCGGCCTTGCGTCCGGCCTCGTTGGCGCCCTCCATCGTGGCCAGGTTGATGTCGGCGCGGACGTAGTCGGAGGCCAGGAACAGGTTGGGCACGGCGGTGGCGGCCTCGGGCCGGTGGTTCCAGGAGCTGGGCCTGTTGATGAGCAGGGGCTCGTCGTTGGCGACCTGCGGGGTCCCGTTGCCGGTGATGGCCGGGTCGATGAAGTAGGAGTGGATGTTGGCGTCGTTGAGGATGATCCCGTTCCAGGGGAGCGCCCTGCGGATCTGCGCGACGACCTCCTTGAAGATCTGCTCGGAGGTGCAGTCCTTGGCCGCCTTGCCGTAGAGGATGCCGGGCTTGTCCCAGGCGGACAGGTCGATCGACAGGCACTCGTTGACCTGGCCGTTGCCGTAGGTGGTGCCGAACTTCTCCTTCCAGAACTGGGCCTGGCTGATGGAGGTCAGCGCCCACGGCTGCCCGGCGTAGGCGACGTGCCCCTTGGCCAGGTCGATCGGCTGGCGCAGGTAGATCATGATCCCGTTCATCCAGTCGGTCGTCAGCTCGCGCAGCGACCTCAGGCTCGGGTCCACGGCCAGGATCTGGTCGTTGAGCAGCGGCACGGCGCGCTCGACCGGCACCGCCAGCACGTAGTAGTCGGCGTCGACCGCGCTGGTGCCGGAGGCGCCGGTGACCTGCGCGCCGCTGATCTTCTTGTCCTGCACGTCGAGCCGCGTCAGGGTGGCGTCGGACTGGAAGGTCACTCCGAGGGACTCGAGGTAGGCGACCCACGGGTCGATGAGCGCCTCGTTGGTCGGGGCGTCGAGCAGCCGGTCGGGCGCCTTGTAGCCGCCCAGGCCGAGGGTGCTGTAGACCCACGCCTCGGCCATCAGGCCCATGGTGTGGGCGTTGGCCTTGTCGGGCTTGGCCGCCACGAGGGTGCCGGTGAACATCTCCACCAGCAGTTCGTTGTAGGCCTTGGACATCTTCTCGGCGTGCACGAACTGGGAGAAGCTCATGTTCTCCCACTGCTGGTAGCGGCGCTTCGGCCCGCTGGTGACGAACGCGATCATCTTCTGGAGGAAGTAGCCGACCTCCAGCACCGGGACGGCTCCGGCCACGTTGAGCGCGGTCTGCAGGAAGGCCAGCAGCGAGTCCGGGCTGAGCGTGCCGATGATGCTGCCCCGGGCCGGGAGGGTGAACTTGGTGCCCTTGTAGAACGCGGCGACCTGGTCGCCCGCGACCAGGTTGTCGAAGGCCTTGCCGCCGCCCGGCAGCGGGATCCGGGACATGGTGTCGGGGAGGTTCTGGTAGAAGCCGGGGAAGAACCGGAACCCGTGCTCGGCGGGCAGGTCCTGGCGCCCTCCGCTCCCGGTGCCGGGGACGGGCATGCTGCGGCACTTGCCGCCCCAGGCCTTGCGCTCGTAGACGGTCACCTGGAAGCCGCGCTCGGCCAGCTCGTGAGCGGTCGACAGGCCGCCCATCCCGCCGCCGAAGATCGCCACGCGGCGCCCGGCGGCCGCGCGGGGCGCCCGCGGGGCGCGGCGGGCGGCGGCGGGTACGGCGGCCTGCGCGGTCCCGGAGCCGAGGGCCCCGGCCGCCGCGACCGCTCCGGCTGCCGCGATCGCTCCGGTCACGAACCGGCGGCGGTCCAGCCCGCCGCCGGCGCCCGGCTGCTCGCCCGGGCCCGGCTCGCTCCGAGACGACGGGGTCTGCGATGGAGTCCTGTCCTCCACGGCGCACTCCTTGGGGGGTGGTTGCTAACCGACACTCATGTCGGTTGCGGATGGCCCCTCACTATGAGCACGCCGCCGCGCGCCGTCAAGACCCTCCCGCGATCTCGCCCCGGGGGAGCGCGGCGCCGCCGCGCCGGGTCACCGGGGCCTGCCGAGGCCGTTCCACAGCAGCCTCGCCACGCCTTCGACCAGCAGGGACCTCGGCATGTCGGGGGTGCGCTCCCACCACTGCGCCACTCCGTCCAGGCCGGTGATGATGAGCTCCACCATCGCCTCGGCGATCGGCTCGCGGGGGTCGACGCCCATCGCCCGCATATCGTCGGTGAGCAGGGCGGTCACCGCCCTTGCCCGGGACTCCCGGATGCCCTGGCGGACGATGCGGATCTCGGGGTCGTCCTCGTTCGCGTGGTCGAACAGGAGCCTGCGCCCGGCGGAGCGTGTTTCGGTGAAACTGAAATAGGCATCGATGGTCGACCGCATCCGCTCCTCCGCCGGGCCGCTCGCGGTGATGCGGGCGCCGACGTGACTCATCAGCGCCGCGTTCTGCTCCTGCATGACCGTCAGCAGCAGCCCGCGCTTCGAGGGGAAGTGGTCGTACACCACCGTCCGGGCCACTCCGGCGTGCGCGGCGATCTCGCTCAGCGACGTGCCGTGGTAGCCCTTGCCGGCGAAGAGCTCCAGTGCCGCGGCGGTGATGAGCGCCCGCCGCGCCGGCCCCCGCATCCGCGTCCTGGGCGGATTTTTCGCCATCGTCTTGACTCCCCTCGTCCGGTGCGGCCACCCTAACCGACATGAGTGTCGGAAAAATGCGAGCCGCGGACGGAGGCCGGGGGCCCCGGCGCGGAGGGGGGACCCGCGCCGGGCGCCGCAGGATCTCGATCGCCGTCGTCGGAAGCGGGTTCAGCGGGATCGGCCTGGCCATCGCCCTGAAGCGGGCCGGCTTCGAGGACATCACGATCTTCGACAGGGCCGACGGGCCGGGCGGCGTCTGGCGCGACAACACCTATCCCGGCGCCGCCTGCGACGCGCCCTCCCACCTGTACTCCTACTCCTTCGAGCCCAAGCCCGACTGGGCGCGCCGGTTCGCCGAGCAGCCCGAGATCCTCGCCTACCTGCGCCACTGCGCCGAGAAGTACGGCCTGACCCCGCACTTCCGGTTCCGCACCACGGTCACCGACGCCCACCTCCACGCCGCGACCGAACGCTGGCGGCTGCACACCAGCGACGGCGAGGTCCACGAGTACGACCTCTTCGTCGCCGCGTGCGGGCAGCTGTCCAACCCGGCCGTCCCCCGGCTGCCCGGGCAGGACCGCTTCGGCGGGACGATGTTCCACTCCTCCCGCTGGGACCACGACCACGCACTGCAGGGCAGGCGCATCGCGGTGGTGGGCAACGGCGCCAGCGCGATCCAGTTCGTCCCGCTCATCGCCCCCGCCGCCGAGCATCTGACGATCTTCCAGCTCGAGGTCCACTGGATCAGCCGCAAGCCCGACCGCCTCTACCCGCGCCGGCGGCACGTCCTCAACCGCCGCCTGCCCGCGGTGCAGCGTCTCTCGCGGCTGGGGATCTTCCTGTGGTTCGAGGCCGTCCTCAACCCCGCGCTGATCTCCCCGCGCGGCCGCCGCGTCCTGTCGCTGCCCGTCCGCCTGCTGTGCCGGTACGCGCTCCGGTCGGTCCGCGACCCGGGGCTGCGGCGGCGCCTCACACCCCGCTACGAGCCCGGCTGCAAGCGCATCCTCACCTCGAGCGAGTACTACCCGACGCTCAACCGCCCCGACGTCGCCGTGGTGGACAGCCCCATCACCGAGATCACCCGCCACGGCGCCCGGACCGCCGACGGCGACCACCACACCTTCGACACCCTCATCTGGGCCACCGGATTCCGCTCCCAGGACTTCGTCGCGCCCATGCGCGTCTTCGGCGCCCACGGACAGGAGCTCAACGCCGCCTGGAAGGACGGCGCCCGCGCCTACCTCGGCCTCGCCGTCACCGGCTTCCCCAACTTCTTCCTCATGTACGGGCCGAACACCAACGTCGGGTCCGGCTCCATCGTCCACATGCTCGAAAGCCAGGCGGCCTACATCGTCCAGGCGGCCCGCCTCCTCGCGGGCGGCGTGACCTCGATGGACGTCCGCGCCGACGTCCTCGACCGCTTCGACGCCGCAGCCCAGGACCGGCTGTCCACCTCCGTCTGGAACCAGGGCGGCTGCGACAGCTGGTACCTGGACTCCGAGCACCGCAACACCAACAACTGGCCGGGCTCCATGACGGGCTACCGCCGCCGCACCCGCCGCCTCGACCCCGCCGACTACCACCTCGCCCACTGACGGAAGGGGACCGCCATGGCCGGCCTCGGCGCCAGCGAGATGCTCATCATCCTGGCCGTCGTCATGCTGCTCTTCGGTTCGGCGAAACTCCCGCAACTGGCCCGCTCGCTCGGCCGCTCGGCACGCATCCTCAGGACCGAGACCCAGGGCCTGCACGACGACGAGCCCGCCGACCGCCCGCCCGAAGCCGACCCGCGGCCCCCGGCGGGGCGGCAGGGCGCCCTTCCGCCCGCGCGGCCGCCGCGTCCGAGCTCCCCGCCCGCCGAGCACCGCGAGACCGGACCGGCGCGCTAGCAGCCGGAGCCGCCGCCCGACCGCCACCTGGAGATCCGGATGTCAATGCTGAACAGCGGAACGGCCGCCCGGCCGGCCGCCGACCGGCATCCCCACGACTACTACTACCGGGAGGGCATGCCGCTGCGGCCCCCGCCCGAGACCGCGGCGGTCTCGCCGCTCTGGCTGACCAGGCCCCACATCGAGCAGTTCTCGCCCTGGATCCCGGTGCGGGCCGCTCCCGTCCAGACGCCGCTGACCCGGCTGTTCGACGACCACCGCTGGCAGGGCGACGAGCTGATGGACGCCGTCGTCCTCGCCTTCACCAGGACCGGGACGGCGCGGGGCCGGGAGATGTTCGACCGGGCGCTCGACCACGGCATCGACGCGGTGGAGGGCGCGCCGCCCGCGCTCGTCGACCTGTTCCACCACCTGGACGAGCCTCCGGAATGGTTCGACGCCGACCGCTGGGAGAGGGGGCGGCGGCTGTGGATCAACGCGTCCCTCTCCGGAAAGCTCACCATGATGCTGAGCGACGCCATGGGCACCTTCGTCGGCGCCGAGGTGTCGTCGGCGACCGGTCAGACCCGCAGGTTCCTCGCCGACTTCCGCAGGCGCGAACTGGAGACCGTCACCTGGTTCTACAACGTGACACGTCCGGGCGGCGCCGACCGGCACTCCGCGGTCTTCAAGAGCATCGTCCGGGTCAGGCTGATGCACGCCCAGGCGCGCCTCGCACTGCGCCGGATCTGGGGGGACGAACACTTCGCCCGGCACGGCAACCCCATCTCCAACGCCATGACCATGGGCGCGGCGGTCACCTTCGGGCTGCTCCCGCCGCTGTTCGACCACGCCCGCGGCCGGCGGATCGCCCGCGCCGACCTCGACAGCGTCATGCTGTACTGGGCCTGCATCGCCCACCTGATGGGCGTCGCGGACGAGCTCGTCCCGCGCGACGCCGCCGACGGCCTGCGGATGGCCCACCACATGATCCTCACGGCGGGCGGCCCGACGGAATGGACCGACATCACGGTCAGGGCCGCCTGCGACCACGTCCTCAGCAGGAACCCGGTGCTGCGGCGCCTTCAGGTCCAGGCCTCGGCTCCCGTGGTGGGTCTGGTCTCGGCCCTCACAGGCGAACCGCTCGTCCGGGCCCTGCTCCGCGCCTCTCCGCTCGCGACCCTCCGCCTCCAGCCCTGGCAGGGCATCGCCCAGCGCCTCGTCCACCTCAACGTGGCCGTGCGCAGGGCGGGTGACCGGCTGCCCAACGCCGAACGCAGGCTGGAGGCGCGAGCCCGCGGCGGGGACGCCTGGCAGCGGAGGGGAGTCGCCATGGTCTCCAAGCTCGCCGCCCGGTCCGGAGTCTCCGGCACGCCCTACGACCACCACGACACCAGCGTGGGGTGAGCGGCTATTCGCCCAGCCCGGTCCAGAGCAGCCGCATCGCGCCTTCGACCAGCATGGACCTCGGCATGTCGGGGTTGCGCTCCCACCACTGCGCCACCCCGTCCAGGCCCGAGATGATCAGTTCGACCATGGCCTCGGCGATGGGCTCCCCGGGCTCGACCCCCACCGTGCGGACGTCGTCGGCCAGCAGCGCCGTCACCGCGCGGGTCCGCGACTCGCGGATGCCGCGCCGGACGATCTGGACCTCCGGATCGTCCTCGCCGGTGCGGTCGAACAGCAGGCGCCGGGCGTCGGGACGGCTCTGGGCGAAGCTGAAGTAGGCCTCGATCGTGGAGCGCATCCGGTCCTCGGCGGTGCCGGACGACCTGATGCGGGCCCCGACGTACTCGATCAGGGCCGAGTTCTCCTCCTGCATCACCGCCAGGAGCAGCACGCGCTTCGAGGGGAAGTGGTCGTACAGGACCGTCCGCGCCACCCCGGCGGCCGCCGCGATCTCGCCGAGGGACGCGCCGTGGTACCCCTTCCCGGCGAAGACCTTCACCGCCGCCGCCGTGATCAGCGCCCTGCGGGCCGGCGCCCGCAACCGCGGTTTGGGAGCGGCGTCGGCCATCGTTCCTCCGTCGGACGGTGAACCACCATTATGGTCCCTTCACGCCCCGGGCCGCCCGCCCGCGGGCGGGGGAGGACCGCCCGGGCGTCGTTCGCGCCGAACCGGGCAGGCGGACCATGTCGAGAACGCACCGGCCGCTCCGACCGACCCGTGAGGGGCCCGCCGCAGCACGCGGCGATGCCCACCTGGTTCGAAGGAGAACGCGATGTCACGCAACATCGAGACCGTCAACGCCTACCTGGACGGCTTCCGCAAGAACGATCACGAGCAGATCCTGTCCTGCCTCACCGACGACATCGAGTGGACCGTCTTCGGCGCCTTCCACCTGACCGGCAAGGAGGCCTACGACAAGGCCATCGACGGCCCGCCCGAACTCCTCGACCCTCCCCGCCTGGAGGTCGTGCGGATGGTCGAGCAGGGCGACGTCGTCATGGCGGAGCTCACCGGGACGGTGGAGCGCGCCGCGGGCGGCGAACTGCGCTTGTCGATGGCGGAGGTCTTCGTCATGCGCGACGGCAGGATCGCCGAACGCCGCGCCTGGGTCGTCGAACTGAAGGAGAACGACCACCGCTGACCGGCCGGGGCCCGTCGCGGTTCGCGGCCCGGCGATGAGTTCTCGCCGGGCCGCGAGTCCAAGCTGCGTGTGTGATGGCGGAGCCTGGGAGCGGCAGTGAAGGATGATGTGTGGGCGATGGTGCACGCGGAGCGTGCGGCGCTGATCGAGGACCTCTCGCGTCTCGATGACGAGCAGTGGGACGAACCGTCTCTCTGCGACGGGTGGACGGTGCACGACGTGGTGGCCCATCTCGTCGACACGGCCCGCACGACGCGCCTCGGTTTCGCCGTCCGCCTCGCTCGGGCCCGGTTCGACTTCGACAGGCAGAACGCGCACGGCGTGCAGCGGGAGCGGGGCGCCGGCCCGCGGGAGACCCTGGAGCGGCTGCGCCGGGTGGCGTCGCGGAGGTCGACGCCGCCGGCGCCGCTCGACAGCAGGCTCGTCGAAGAGGTCGTCCACGGTGAGGACATCCGCCGGCCCCTGGGGCTCATCCATTCCTATCCGCAGGAGGCCGTCGTCAGGTCGCTGCTTCTTCAGGCGCGGACACCGGCGGCTTTCGGCGGAGCCAAGGAGTCGACGGCCCGGATCCGGCTGACGGCGACGGACGCCGGGCTGTCCATCGGCGACGGCCCGGAAGTGAGCGGGACCGCGCTCTCGCTCCTGCTCGCCATCTCCGGGCGGAAGGCGGCCCTGGACGAGTTCGCCGGATCGGGAGTCTCCGCCCTGGCGACGGCCGCCTGACGCCCCGCATCCCGGATATGCGCCGTGACGGTCAGTCCAGGGCTTCGACGAAGCGCTGCGCCTCTCCGCGGTGCATGCCGGTCTCGGCGCAGACGACCGCGATGGCCGACTCGTGGTCGCCGGCGGCCTTGAAGGCCCGTACCCGGTCCGACAGCAGCGGCCTTTCGGTGTGCGGCTCCGCGGGAACCCAGCCCTCCTGGACGGCGGTGACGTAGTCTTTCGCCGCCCTCATCCCGAGAGAGGTCTCCCGGTGGACGAGCTTCGCCGCGTCCTTCCCTCTCCCCTCGGCGAGCAGCGCGCGCGCCTTCGCCTGGACGTCGAACGGCACCGTCCTCGCGTACGCCTCGCCCTTCAGGCCGTCGACGTATTCCTTGGCCTCCTTGAGCCCGAGCCCGGTGGCCTGCCGGATCAGCTTGATGGCGGGAATCATGTCCCCGTCGGCGACCAGGGCGATCGCCCTCTCCCTGGCCTCGGGAATGACGTACGGGACGGACTTCACTCGACCACTCCTCCATAGGCGGTCGGACGATTCTCTTACAGCGGGTCACAAGGGTGAAAGCAGGCGGAGCGATTCGCGATCCGCGCGCTGCTCAGAAGGCCGATGGCCGCGGCCGATGCCCGCGGATCGCTACGCTGTCCTCAGAGCGGGCACCGGAGACCGGCGGTCTCCCGGGGCCGAACGGCGCGAACGCGGAACGGCGGGTGGGACGGCTGAGGCGGTCGACGGAGCGCTCATCGCACCGGCGCGTCCTCCGATGGGCGTTCGGCCTGTGCGTGCTTCTCGGCCTGCTGGCGATGCACGGCTTCCAGGCCGCGTCGAACCCGACCGAGATGAGCGGGGTTCCGCTGGTGTCCATGGCCGCCGGCCATGCCGCCCCGGACGGCACAGGGATGGCGGGGCACCGCCCGCCTCCCGGCGACGGGACGGGCGACCATCGCTCCGGTCACCGCTCCGACCATCCCGGCGGCCAGGTCTGCCTGGCCGTGCTGACCCTGCTCGTGCTCCTCGCGGCCGCCCTCGCGCTTTGCCTGCGCGCCTCCCCGGCCGTGGCCGCGCCGAGGCGAACGCGTGTCCGGGTCCTGCTGGTGGGGCGGCCGCCGCCGAGACCGTCCCTGCACCGGTTGAGCGTGCTGAGGCTGTAGGAGGCCCTCGGCGGTGCCCCCCGCGGGCGCCGCCGACGATCGCCGATCACAGACCTCGACACGGAAGGCACACCACGATGAAGCGAGCGTTCGCGCTCGTGACCGCCCCGGCCCTGGCGATCGCCCTGGCCGCGTGCGGTGACGGCAAGGAGTCCCACGGGACGACGGGTCACTCGGCGTCCGCGAGCCCGTCGTCCGCGCAGGCGGGCCCGCACAACGACCAGGACGTCATGTTCGCGCAGATGATGATCCCGCATCACCGGCAGGCGGTCGAGATGGCCGACCTGGCCGCCGCCCGGGCCTCGTCCGCGGAGGTGAGGTCCCTGGCCGCCCAGATCAAGAGGGCGCAGGCGCCGGAGATCGAGCAGCTCGGCGGCTGGCTGAAAGGCTGGGGCGCCTCGGTCCCGGCGCCCGGGACGACCGGCATGGGGGGCATGCACCATGGCGGCACCAGCGGCATGATGAGCGAGCGGGACATGAAGGAGCTGGCGGCGGCCAAGGGCCGGGCGTTCGACCGGGCGTTCCTCGAGATGATGATCGAGCATCACGAGGGCGCGGTGGCGATGGCCAGGACCGAGGAGTCCGCCGGACGGTCCCCGGAGGCGAGGCGGATGGCCGGGAGCATCGTCTCCTCGCAGACCGCCGAGATCGCCGGGATGCGGGCCCTGCTGAAGCGGTAGCGGCCGCCCGGCCCGAGGGCGGGCGGGGCGCCGCCCCCGCCCGCTCCGCCGGACGCCCCGCGCCCCCGGTCGGGCACGCGAGCGGTCAGCTCTTGCGGCCGATGCCCCCGTACATGTGGACATGGGCGTCCGGCACCTCGGACGCCGCCCGGTCGGGGTGCCACTGGTTCACGAGCACGATGCCCGGGTCGAGGATCTCCAGGCCGCGGAAGAAGCGCTCGACCTCGGGCTTGGTGCGCGCCACCAGCGGGATGCCGTTGGCGTTGTAGGCGGCCACGCCCGCGGCCACCTCTTCCGGGGCGCTCTCGGCGGTGCAGGTCGACAGTGCCAGCATGCTGCCCGGGGCCAGGGGTTCCAGCAGGCGGTCGATGATCCGCTGGACCTCCGCGTCGTCGGGGATGAAATGCACGATCGCGATCAGGCTGAGTGCGACGGGCAGGCTCAGGTCGAGGGTCTCGCGCAGGTGGCCGGAGCCCAGGATCGCGTCGGGGTCCAGGAAGTCGGCGTCCAGGTAGGTGGTCCTGCCCTCCGGAGTGCTCGTGAGCAGGGCGCGGGCGTGCACCAGGACGATCGGGTCGTTGTCCACGTAGACGACCCGCGACTCAGGCGCGACCTCCTGGGCGACCTCGTGCAGGTTGGGAGAGGTGGGCAGCCCGGTCCCGATGTCCAGGAACTGCCGGACGCCGAACTCGCCGGCCAGGTGCCGGGTCATCCGCGCCATGAAGTTCCTGTTGGCGCGCATGGACTTCGGGAGGTTGGGCCAGTCGGCGACGATGTTCCCCGCGGCCGCCCGGTCAGCGGGGTAGTTGTCCTTGCCGCCGAGGATGTAGTCGTAGACCCGAGCGGAATGCGGGATCTCGGTGTTCAGTTCCACCTGGTCTTCGGTCACGTCTGCCCCTCGGATCGTCCGCCTGCCGCCCAAGATCACTCTAGATGGCGCACCGGCCCCCTTCGCAGGGATTCGGCCGCACCGGGGGCCGTTTCCGCGCGCGGGGCGATGCCGGGCGTGCTGTCATGCGGGGCGCCCGGTGGCAGGGCTCCGGCCACGCCCAGCCCGAGCCGCTGAACATCTCGGTCGCGGCCGCGATGAGAGCCGCCGCAGGAGCCTCTTTCAGATCCGTCCGAAAAGACACGTGATGCTTTGGGAAGCCTTAGGTGCAAAGCGGCCAGAGAACGCGGTAATTGAGCGAGAAACAATCTCTGTCTTCGATGATCCAGCCGTCTCGCCCCGGACGCGCCCCTTGATATCGGATCGGCCGAATTTTGTGGAATGTTATGGAGAATGGACCGTGTTCCGTCGAGTCCGGGCGCGGCACACATGTCCTTCCTGCCAGCTCACGAGGATGATTGCGGACGCTCTGATCGATGGTCCTCGACCGCCGCGTGACCGGCGAACCGCGTTCGGTCGGCGGTGCTCCTAGCTCGGGCATACGGAGTAATCGACTCAAATCAAACGCCCTTTTAGGGGTCGGCGGCGGCTTTGCGGCGCACTCGGGTCAGTTTCGGAAGATCTGCGTTTTCGCCTCTTCAAACAATCTACCTGCGTCCAGTAATTGATCGTCAATTCCTGGCTATAAGAAGAGTGTCCGCCCGGCCCCTGGAAGCGGGAAGGCGGCGCCCCCGACCCGCGGCGGCCGATCGGCCGCCTCCAGCAGCCGAGCAGGGCGACCGGAGCCAGGCCGGCCAGGAAGGACGCGACCTTCGATGATCCCCACCCTCACCCCCGGCGCCCTCGACCCGCGCTCCGCCGCCGGCCCGATCCTGACCAGAAGGCGGGGCGAGGCGACGTGACCGCTCTCGAAGCCGTCAAGGTCGGTGCCTGCGACGTCGTGCCGAACCACCGGTTCGGCGGCACCGTCCGGGTGCTCCTGTCGCCCGGCACGGCCCGGACGACGGCGGGCTTCATGGCGCTCCTCGAGCTGGAGCCGGGCGAACGTGTCAGCGAGCACTACCACCCGTACACCGATGAGCACGTCTACGTCTCCTCCGGGCGGCTCACCGTCGCCGTCAACGACGCCGAGCAGACCGTGGACGCCCGGGAGTCGCTGCTGATCCGGAGGGGCGCCCGGCACCGGTACGAGAACCGCGGCGAGCGGACGGTGACGGCCGTGCTGTTCCTCGGGCCGCTGGCACCGAGTCCGGAGATGGGGCATGTGGAGACCGCGGAGCCGCCCGGCGACGGGCCGCCGCCGTCGGTGGACGCGCAGCCGTCGCGAATCGCGGAGCCGCCGGGGGAGACGGTGCCGTCCGCCGCCAGCGCGCGGGAGCCGGCATGAGCGCGTGCTCGGCCCGCCCCGTCGCGATCACCGGGATCGGGGTCCTGACACCGGGCGCTCCGGGCACGGACGGCTTCTGGCAGACCGTCACGGGCGGCAAGCCCGCCTTCCGCACCATCACCGCGTTCGATCCGGGGCCGTACCGCTCCCAGGTGGCGGCGGAGATCGACTTCGACGCCGGCAGGCACGGGCTGACGCCCCGGCAGCGGCGCCGGATGGACCGCGCCGCGCAGTTCGCCGTCGTCACCGCGCGCGAGGCCCTGGGGGCCTGCGGGCTCGGCCCCGGTGACCTCGACCCGGCCCGCACCGCCGTGGTCGTCGGCAGCGCGGTCGGCTGCACCGTCTCGCTCGAACGCGAGTACAGCGTGGTCAGCGACAGCGGCCGCCTCCCCGTGGTGGACCCGTCGTACGGGTCGCCGCACCTGCCCGACTACCTCGTCCCGTCGTCCCTGGTCCGGGAGGTGGCCTGGGACGTCGGCGCGGAGGGGCCCGCCTGCATGGTGTCGACCGGATGCACCTCCGGGCTGGACGCCGTCGCGCACGGGGTGGAGCTCATCCGCGAGCGCGCCGCGGACGTGGTGCTGGCGGGGGCGTGCGAGGCCCCCATCTCCCCGATCACCGTGGCCTGCTTCGACGCGATCCGGGCGACCTCCCCCGACAACGACGACCCCGAGCGCGCCTGCCGCCCCTTCGACGCGACCCGGGCGGGGTTCGTGCTCGGCGAGGGCGCGGCGATGCTGGTGCTGGAGGACCCCGAAGCGGCCCGCGCGCGGGGGGCGCACGTCCACGCGGAGATCCGCGGCTTCGCGTCCCGCTGCAACGCCTACCACATGACCGGGCTGCGGCCCGACGGGGCGGAGATGGCGGCGGCGATCAGGGCCGCGCTGGACGAGGCGGGCGTCCCGCCCGGCGGCGTCGACTACGTCAACGCGCACGGGTCGGGGACCAGGCAGAACGACAGGCACGAGACGGCCGCCTTCAAGCTCGGGCTCGGCGCGGAGCACGCCCACCGGGTGCCGGTCAGCTCCATCAAGTCGGTGGTGGGCCACTCCCTCGGCGCGATCGGCGCGATCGAGGCGGCGGCGTGCGCGCTGGCGATCGAGCACGACCTGGTCCCGCCCACCGCGAACCTGCGGCATCGCGATCCCGAATGCGACCTGGACTACGTCCCGCTGACGGCGCGGGAGCAGCGGGTCGACACGGTGCTCACGGTCGGCAGCGGGTTCGGCGGCTTCCAGAGCGCGATGGTGCTCAGCGCCCCCGGACGGTGGCCGGGATGACCGGGGCCTCGGGGCCCGCGGACGCGGCGGTCGTCACCGGGCTCGGCGTGGTGTCGCCGAGCGGCCTCGGCACCGAGCGGCACTGGGCCGCGACGCTCGCCGGACGCGTCGCGCTCGGCCCCATCACCCGGTTCGACCCGGGCGGGTACCCGCTGCGGCTGTCCGGCGAGGTCCCCGGTTTCGTCCCGGGCGACCACCTGCCCGGGCGGCTGCTGCCGCAGACCGACCGCCTCACCCAGCTGGCCCTGACCGCCGCCGACTGGGCGCTCGCCGACTCGGGGCTGTCTCCGTCCGCGGAGGACTCGATGCGCTACGGCGTCGTGCTGTCCAACTCGGCGGGCGGGTTCGAGTTCGGCGAGAACGAGCTCCGCAAGCTGTGGTCGACGGGGCCGAAGAAGGTCAGCGCGTACCAGTCGTACGCCTGGTTCTACGCGGTCAACACCGGCCAGGTCTCCATCCGGCACGGGCTGCGCGGCCCGTGCGGCGTCCTGGTCAGCGGCCAGGCCGGGGCGCTGGACGCGATCGGGCAGGCCGGACGCGTACTGCGCAAGGGAGCCCACGGAGTCCTGACCGGCGGGTTCGAGGCCCCGCTGTGCTCCTACGCGATGACCGCGATGGCGGCCGGGCGCGGCGCGCCGGCCGCTCCGCACCTGTCCGCGGGCGCGGACCCGGCGACCGCCTACCGGCCGTTCGCCGCCGACGCCTCCGGGCATGTGATCGCCGAGGGCGGAGCGGTCATCGTCGTGGAGCGCGAGGACCGCGCCCGCGCCCGCGGGGCCCGCCACCGCTACGGGCGGATCGCCGGATACGCCGCGACGATGGACCCGCCCCCCGGATCGGGGCGCCCGGCGACGCTGCGCAAGGCCGCGGCGCTCGCGCTCGCCGACGCGGGCCTGGCCCCGGAGCGCGTCGACGTCGTCTTCGCGGACGCGGCGGGCAGCCCGGCGCGCGACCGCGTCGAGGCCGAGGCGCTCACCGGCCTGTTCGGCGCCGGCGGCGTGCCGGTGACGGCGCCCAAGGCGATGACCGGGCGGATGGCGGCGGGCGGCGCCGCCGTCGACGTCGCGACCTGCCTGCTGGCCATGCGCGACGGGCTGATCCCGCCGACCGCCGACGTCCGGCCCGACCCGTCCTACGGGCTCGACCTGGTCACCGGGCGGCCGCGGCCCGCCCGCATCGAGCACGCGCTGATCCTCGCGCGCGGCGAGGGCGGGTTCAACAGCGCCCTCGTCCTGGCCGCCTGCCCGCCCGTGGACCCCTCCGCGGGCGGGCAGGCCGCCGGGGCAGGCGATCGCCGCGCGTCCCGTGCCCCTTCCGGAACCGAGCACTGGAGCTGAGATGGCCCCTGACGGCCCGATATCCCTGACCGACCTGGTGAGCGTGCTGCGCGACTGCGCGGGCGAGACCGACGGCGTCGACCTCGGCGGCGACATCGCCGACCGGGCGTTCACCGACCTCGGCTACGACTCCGTCGCGCTGATGGAGGTCTCCGCGCGGCTGGCCGAGCGCTTCGGCCTGGAACTCGACGAGGACGCGGCGTTCGACCTGGGGACCCCGGCGGAGATGCTGCGCCGCCTCAACCGCGCCGCGGCCGCCGAGGGGGAGGTGCTGTGACCGCGTGCACCGACAACCACATCCTGGTGGACGCCCCCATGGACCTCGTGTGGGAGCACACCAACGACGTGGCGGGGTGGCCGCAGCTGTTCACCGAGTACTCCGCCGCGGAGATCCTCGAACGGGACGGCGCCTCGGTGACGTTCCGGCTCACCACCCACCCGGACGAGCAGGGCAGGGTCTGGTCGTGGGTGTCGCGGCGCACCCCCGACCCGCGGACGCGCACCGTCCGCGCCCACCGGCTGGAGACGGGGCCGTTCGCGTTCATGAACATCCGCTGGGAGTACCGCCAGCAGGCGGCGGGCGTGCTGATGCGGTGGACGCAGGAGTTCGCGATGAAGCCGGACTCGCCGATCAGCGAGGACGCGATGCGCGACCGCATCAACCGCGGCACCGTCGAGCAGATGGCGCACATCAAGGCGGTCCTGGAGGGCCGTGCCCGCGCCGGCGCGAACGGCGCGGGCACGGGCGGCGGGTCCGGCGGGAGCGGGCCCGGCGACCTGCACGCGCAGCGCCTGCTCTACCTGACGTGCGGGATGCGGCTGGCCGCGGTGGTGAGCACGCTGGCGGAGCTGGGGGTCGCGGATCTGATCGCCTCCGGGCCGCGTACGGTCGCCGACCTGGCCGCGGCGACCGGCACCCGGCCGGACGCGCTCTACCGGCTGCTGCGCTGCGCCGCCTCCGTGGGGATCATGGCGGAGGAGCCGGACGGGCGGTTCGCCGGCACCCCGCTGGCCGACGGGCTGCGCGCCGACGACCCCCGCAGCCTGCTGCCGCTGGTCCTGCACAGTTCCCGGTCGTTCGTGACCGAGCCGTTCGGGGCGCTGGCGCACAGCGTCCGCACCGGCGAGCCCGCGACGGTCCCCACGCTGGGCTCCGACATCTGGCGCTATTTCGAGGACAACCCCGAGGACGGCGCGCACTTCGACCGCACCATGACCACGCTCGGCCGCTGGGAGACCGACCGGCACCTGGACGTCGTCGCGCCCGAGCGGTTCGGCCGGATCGCCGACCTCGGCGGCGGGCGGGGCCACTTCCTCGCGGCGGCGCTGCGGCGGGCGCCGGACGCGACGGGCGTGCTGTTCGAACGGCCGGCCGTGGTCAAGGCCGCGGCGGAGGTGCTCGAGGCGCAGGGGGTCGCCGAGCGCGTCGAGAAGGTCGCCGGCGACCTGTTCACCGACCGGCTGCCGGACGACTGCGACGCGTACGTGCTCAAGGCCGTCCTGCACAACTGGCCGGACGAGCGGGCCGCCGAGCTGCTGACCGCCGTGCGCGAGGCCATCGGAGACCGCCGCGAGGCGCGGCTGTTCATCGTCGAGCACGTGGTGGCGGAGGGGAACGGGTGGGACCACGCCAAGTTCCTCGACCTCGACATGCTCGTGCTGTTCGGAGGGCGGGAGCGGCGGCTGGGGGAGTGGCGGCGGCTGCTGGCGGGGTGCGGGTTCGGCCTGGCCGGCCGTCCGGCCGAGGGTCCCTGGACCGTTCTGGAATGCCGCCCGGAGGAGGCCGCCTGACCGGCCGTCCCGCGCCCTCGCCGACGACTCGGCGCCACCGGCCGGCGCCCGCCGGTCCCCGATGCCAAGGAGGACGAGCATGCTCCCGTACGCCCCGGCCCCGACCCACCGCGCGCTCATGGTCCGGAAGATCGCGCCCGGTGCCCGGGACGCCGTGGCGGCGGCGTTCCGCGAGCACGACCGGACCGACCTGCCGCGCCGTATCGGCGTCACGCGCCGTACCCTGCTGACCTACCACGACCTGTACATCCACCTGGTGGAAGGCGACGCGTCGTTCGAGGACGCGCTCTACGCCGCCGCCGGCGACCCGCTGTTCCGCGAGATCGACGCCAGGCTCGCGACGCTGCTCGTCCCGTACGACGAGGAGTGTCCGTCGATGCGCCAGGCAAGGGCCGAGGAGTTCTACCACTGGTCCGACGACCGGCCCCGCGCCACGTACCGGCTGCTGCTGGAGATCCGCGTGGACGAGGCGCGCGGCGCCGAGTTCGAGCGGACCTGGCCCCGGGTCTCGGCCGCCGCCGAACGGCACCCCGGGTTCGTTTCGCAGTCGCTCTCGCGCGACCTCGCGGACCCCGGCGCCTACCACCTGGTCAGCGACTGGATCGACGAGACGGCCCACAGGAGCTTCATCGAGTCGCCCGGGCACCGGGCGGTCGTCGCCGTGTTCCGCGACCTGGACGCCACCGTCCGCGCGACCCGCACGCACATCCACTGCGGCCCCGGCAGCCCGTCCGAAGACCGGACCACCGAGGCGACGGCCGGGGGGCGGCAGGAGCGATGACCCCCGCGACACCGCCGCCGATCAGTGAGGTCCGCACGCCCGGACCGGTCGCGCGCGTGCGGATGCCGACGGGCGACATCGGGTACGTGGTGACCCGGGCGGCCGAGGCGCAGCACGTGCTGTCCGACCCGGCGTTCAGCAGCGCCGCGTCGTTCCTCCCCCGCACGGCCGCCGACCCGGGCGACGACCCGGTCGGCGCCGGCAGGGTCCTGTTCGACATGGACCCGCCCGAGCACACCCGGCTCCGGCGGGTGGTCGCCCGGGCGTTCACCCGGCGCCGCGTCGAGTCCATGCGGGAGGGCATCGCGACCGCCGTCGACGGGCTCCTGGACGAGATGGCCGCGGGCGGGCCGCCGGCCGACCTGGTCCAGGCGCTGTGCGCGCCGCTGCCGCTCACCGACATCTGCGAGCTGCTCGGCGTCCCGCTGGAGGACCGCGCGCCCTTCCGCGCCTGGGCCGAGACGATCGTGGCGGTGCGGGGCCGCACCCAGCAGGAGATCGACCGGGTGCGCGCGGAGATCTACGGCTACATGGTCGGGCTCGTCGCGGCCAGACGCGCCGAGCCCGCTGACGACCTGCTCAGCGAGATGGTGTCGGCGCGCGACCGGGAGGAGCGGATCACCGAGCGGGAGCTGGTCGGCCTCGCGGTCACCCTGCTGATCGCCGGGCACGGGCCCACGATGAACCAGCTCGGCCGATGCCTGCACGCCCTGCTGGCCGACCCGGGGATGTACGCCGCGCTCCGGCGCGACCCAGGGCTGGTGGAGCCGGCGGTCGAGGAGCTGCTGCGGACGGTGCCGTCGGTGCCGGTCCCCACCCCGCGCCTCGCCCTCCGGGACGTGGAGGTGGGCGGTGTGGCGATCCCGGCGGGGAGCGTGGTCGCGGTGTCGGCGGTCGCGGCCAACCGCGATCCCGCCGTGTTCACCGACCCGGAGGTGACGGACCTCGGGCGCCCCGACAACAGGCACCTGACCTTCGGTCACGGCCCGCACTTCTGCATCGGATCCCACCTCGCCCGGACCGAGATGCGGGCGGCCCTCGGCGCCCTGGCGCGGCGCTTCCCCGATCTGCGCCTGGCCGTCGCTCCGGCTGCGGTGGAGTGGCGGGCGGACTCGCTCTTCCACGGCCCCCTGGAACTGCCCGTGACCTGGTGAGGAGATCGCGCCCGCGCCGGAAACGGCGCGGGCGCGAGGAGCCCGCCTCCGCGACGGGGGCGGCGCGGAGGCGGGGTGCCTTGGGGCTGGCCCGCGGAGGGCGGGAGCCTCAGACCCGGGTGCCGGTGACGGCGAACTTCCCGAACACGCCGGTCTTGACCTTGCCGCTCATCGCGTCGTCCGCGAGCGTCGTCCAGAAGGTCAGGGTCATCTTGACCGGCTTGGTGATCTTGAACTTCCAGGTCAGCTCGGTCCCGTCCACGGAGCCCTCGAACAGTTCGGAGTCGATGTCGCCGTCGTCGTCCTGGAACCTGCCGTCCAGGATCTTGCCGTCGGTGCGCAGGGTGAGGTTGCCGTACTGCTTGCCCACGGGTGTCCCGATGGCGAGCCGCCACGTCCCGTCCGCCTTCATATCAACTCCTCGGCCGTAGCCTGTCATCACGCGTGTCAATGCCTCGCCGTCAAAGCTAGGCGCGGGGGGCCGGGGCGGCGACCCCTATTCTCTCCGGCGCGGCGAGGAGCTCGCTGATCAGGCCGATGAGCGCTTCGGCGTGGTCGTTCAGGTAGAAGTGGCCGCCGGGGAAGATCTCCAGCCGGAAGCCGCCGGTCGTGCACTCGCGCCAGGCCGCCGCCTCCTCGCGGGTGACCTGCGGGTCGTCGTCCCCGGTGAGCGCGACCACCGGGCAGGAGAGCACCGTGCCGGGGCGCCTCCGGTAGGTCTCGGCGGCGCGGTAGTCCGCCCGGACGGCCGGCAGGATCATGCGCAGTACCTCGTCGTCGTCGAGCATCTCGGCGCTGGTCCCGCTGAGCCGCCGCAGGTCGGCGATCAGCCGCGCGTCGTCGGCCAGATGCACGCGCTCGTCCCGGTGGCGGGTGGGGGAGCGCCGCCCGGACGCGAGCACCGCGGCCGGGACCGCGCCCTCCCCCTCCAGCCGGGCCGCGACCTCGAAGGCCAGCGTCGCCCCCATGCTGTGGCCGAACAGGGCCAGCGGCCGCCGCGACCAGGGGAGGAGTTCCGCCGCGACGAGGTCGGCGAGCCCGTGCAGGTCGTCGACGGGCGGTTCGGCGCGCCGGTCCTGCCTGCCCGGGTACTGGACGGCCAGCACGTCCACTCCCGGCGAGAGCCGCCGGGAGACCGGGAAGAAGTAGGAGGCGGCGCCGCCCGCGTGGGGCAGGCAGACCAGTCGTGTCGGCGCGCCGTCCGCGGGGTGGAAACGGCGTATCCAGGTGCTCTCGGCCATCGGTGTCCTTTCGGTTCGGCGGCGGGTCCCGGCCTTCCGGCCGGCGGGTGTCAGCCTTCCGGCCAGCGCGGCCTCGACGTCCATGCCCCGGCCGGGCGGTGGCGGCGGACGCCGAGCCGGCGGGCGTCCCGCGCGTCGCCGGCGGGTGCGGCGCGACCCGCCGCCTGTGCCCGGGCCCGCAGCACGGCCGCGAGCGCGGCGATCCCGTCGTCGTCGAGCGCGCCCCGCACGACGGTGAACCAGGGGCCGCCCTCCTGCGCGGTCACGTCGGCGGGTTCCCGTGCTTGCGCGACGGCAGCGCCGCGTGCTTGGCGCGGAGCATCGCCAGCGCCCGCACCAGCGCCGCCCTCGTGTCGGCGGGGTCGATGACGTCGTCCACGAGACCGCGCTCGGCGGCGTAGTAGGGGTGGATCAGCTCCTCGCGGTACTGCTTGACGCGCTGGGCCCTGGCGGCCTCGGGGTCGGGCGCGGCGGCGATCTCCCGGCGGAACACCACGTTCGCCGCGCCCTCCGCGCCCATGACGGCGATCTCGTTGGTGGGCCAGGCGAGCGACAGGTCGCAGCCGATCGAACGGGAGTCCATGACGATGTACGCGCCGCCGTAGGCCTTGCGGAGGATCACCTGGACGCGCGGGACGGTCGCGTCGCAGTAGGCGTACAGCAGCTTCGCCCCGTGCCGGATGATCCCGCCGTGCTCCTGCCGCGTGCCGGGCAGGAAGCCGGGCACGTCCACGAGGGTGACGATGGGGATGCTGAACGCGTCGCACATCTGGACGAACCGCGCGGCCTTCTCCGAGGCGTGGATGTCCAGCGCCCCCGCCATGCTGAGCGGCTGGTTGGCGACGACGCCCACCACGTGGCCGTCGAGCCTGGCGAGCACGCACAGCACGTTCGTCGCCCACGAGGCGTGCAGCTCGAACAGCTCCCCGCGGTCGACGACCTCCTCGATCACCGCGCGCATGTCGTAGGACCGGCCGGTCTCGGTGGGGACCAGGTCCAGCAGGGCCTCGCAGCGCCGGTCGGGCGGGTCGCCGGTCGCGGCGACGGGCGGCAGCTCGCGGTTGTTGGACGGCAGCAGCGACAGCAGGTACCGCACCTCCTGGAGGCATTCGGCCTCGTCGTCGCAGACGACCGACGCCGCGCCCGACACCGCCCCGTGCACCTGCGCGCCGCCGAGCCCCTCGTGCGTCATGGTCTCGCCGGTGACCGCTTGCACCACGTCCGGGCCGGTGACGTACATCTGCGAGATCCCGCGGACCATGAAGACGACGTCGGTCAGCGCCGGCGAGTAGGCTGCGCCGCCCGCGCAGGGGCCGAGGATCACGCTGATCTGGGGGATGACCCCGGACGCGCGCACGTTGCGCCGGAAGATGCCGCCGTAGCCGGCGAGCGCCGTGACGCCCTCCTGGATCCGCGCGCCGGCGCCGTCGCTGAGCCCGACCAGCGGGGCCCCCGCGGACTCGGCCAGGTCCATGATCTTGTGGATCTTCTCGGCGTGCGCGCGGCCCAGCGAGCCGCCGAAGACGCGGAAGTCGTGGGCGTAGGCGAAGACGGTGCGGCCGCCCACCTCGCCCCAGCCGGTGACGACCCCGTCGGTGGCGGGCCTGCGGTCCTCCAGGCCGAAACCGGTGGACTGGTGCCGCCTGAGCTGCTCCACCTCGGTGAACGTGCCGGGGTCGAACAGCAGGTCGAGGCGCTCCCGGACGGTCAGCCTGCCCCGCTCGTGCTGGGCGCGCGTCGCGCGCGCCGACGGGCCGGCCACGGCCTCCTCGCGGGCCGCCAGCAGCTCGGCGACGCGGGCGCGCATGTCGCCCGCGCGCCGCCGCGCGCCGTCGCCGTCGTCCTCCCGGCCGGTGATGGTGTGCTCGGCAGTGGTCACTCTTCCTCGCCTCCCTCCACCGATTAGAGCCGGACCGTGCCCGGAGTCGGAGTGCCGGCGTCCCCTAAGCCCGCCTCCCCACCCCCTATTCGTCCCGGACCCCCAGCTCTGGGGTTGGTGCCGGTCAGAGGCGTGGTTAGCGTTTCCCCCGGTTTCTTGTGGTTCCGGGGAAAGGTCGTCGATGGACAACGAGAAGCGCCTTCTCCAGTACCTCCGGCGGGCGACGAGCGACCTCCGGGAGTCCCGGGCGCGCATCGCCGAACTGGAACGGCTGGGCCCCGGCCGCGACGGCGAGCCGATCGCGATCGTGGGAATGGCCTGCCGCTACCCGGGAGGGGTGAACTCTCCGGAGGACCTGTGGAGGCTCCTGGACGAGGGCGGCGACGCGGTCGGCCCGTTCCCCGCCGACCGGGGCTGGGACCTGGAATCCGTCTACGACCCTGAGCCCGGCCGGGCCGGCCGGACCTACGTGCGCCACGGCGGCTTCCTCGACGGCGCCGGCGACTTCGACGCCGGGTTCTTCGGGATCTCGCCGCGGGAGGCCGTCGAGACCGATCCCCAGCAGCGGCTCCTGCTGGAGGTCGCCTGGGAGGCCTTCGAGCGGGCGGGCATCGACCCCACGTCGGTGAAGGGCAGCCCCACCGGCGTGTTCGTCGGGATGATGTACCACGACTACGTCGACAACTCCAACGTCGGCTCGGTCGCCTCGGGCCGCATCGCCTACACCCTCGGCCTGGAGGGGCCGGCGTTGACGGTCGACACCGCGTGCTCGTCGTCGCTGGTGGCGCTGCACCTCGCGGTGCGGGCGCTGCGGTCGGGGGAGTGCTCGATGGCGCTGGCGGGCGGCGTCGCGGTCATGGGCACGATGCACATGTTCGTGCAGTTCAGCGGGCAGCGGGGCCTCGCGCCCGACGGCCGCTGCAAGTCCTTCGCGGCGGCCGCGGACGGGGCGGGCTGGGCCGAGGGCGCCGGCCTGCTGCTGGTCGAGCGGCTGTCGGACGCCCGCCGCCACGGGCATCCGGTGCTCGCCGTCGTCCGGGGCATCGCCACCAACCAGGACGGCGCGAGCAGCAGCCTCACCGCCCCGAACGGCCCCGCGCAGCAGCGGGTGATCCGGCGCGCGCTCGCCGACGCGGGGCTGGCGCCCGCGAGCGTCGACGCCGTGGAGGCGCACGGCACGGGCACGACCCTCGGCGACCCGATCGAGGCGCAGGCGCTGCTCGCCGCCTACGGCCGGGACCGGCCGGAGGGGCGGCCGCTGTGGCTCGGGTCCGTCAAGTCCAACCTCGCGCACACCCAGGCCGCCGCGGGCGTCGCCGGGATCATCAAGATGGCCATGGCGATGCGGCACGGAACGCTCCCGCGCACCCTGCACGTGGACGAGCCGACCCCGAACGTCGACTGGACGGCGGGCAGTGTCCGGCTGCTGGCCGAAGCACGCCCGTGGCCCGGCGGGAGCGGACCGCGCCGGGCGGGAGTGTCCTCGTTCGGCGCGTCCGGGACGAACGCCCACGTGATCCTGGAGGAGGCCCCGGCCGAGCCGGCTCCCGAGGCGGCGCGGACCGCCGCGCCGCCGCTTCCCTGGGTCCTGTCCGCGAAGACGGCCGAAGCCCTGCGGGACCAGGCGCGGCGGCTCCGGGACTTCACCGCCGAGCGCCCGGACGAGAGCCTCCTGGACATCGGGCACACGCTGCTCACTGGTCGGGCGGCGCTGAACCACCGCGCCGTCGTGCTGGGCGCCGACCGCGACGACTTCCTGGCCGCGTTGGCGAGCGTGGCGGAGGGCGAGCGCGATGCGAACGCCGTGACCGGCGCGTGCACCCCCAGCCGCAAGGCGGCGTTCGTCTTCCCCGGGCAGGGCTCGCAGTGGCCGGGGATGGCCGTCGGGCTCCTGGACGCCGAGCCCCGCTTCGCCGAGCGCATCGACGAATGCGCCAGGGCGCTCGGGCCCTTCGTGGACTGGGACCTGCTGGAGGTGCTCCGCGGAGCGCCGGACGCACCCGACCTCGAGCGGGTGGACGTGCTCCAGCCGGTGCTGTGGGCCGTGATGGTCTCCCTCGCCGCCCTGTGGCGGTCGCGCGGGGTCGAGCCTTCGGCGGTGGTGGGGCACTCGCAGGGCGAGGTCGCGGCCGCGGTCGTCGCCGGCGTGCTGTCGCTGGAGGACGGCGCGCGGATCGTCGCGCTCCGCAGCCGGGCGTTGCGGAGGCTGACCGGCGGGGGCGGCATGGTCTCGGTGGTCCAGCCCGTCGAGCGCGTCCGGGAGTACCTGGAGCCCTATCCGGACCTGATCTCGGTGGCGGCCGTGAACGGCCCGAGATCGGTCGTCGTCTCCGGCGAGCCCGGAGCGCTGCGCTCGTTCGTGACCGATCTGGCGAAGGCGGGGGTGATGCGCTGGGCCGTGCCGGGCGTCGATTTCGCGGCCCACTCCGCCCAGGTCGAGAGCCTGGAGGGCGAGCTGGCGGAGCTGCTCGCGGGCATCGCCCCGCGGGCCGGGAGCGTCCCGTTCTACTCGACGCTCACCGGCGGGATGCTCCCGGGCGAGGAGCTGGACGCCTCGTACTGGTACCGCAACCTCCGCCACCCCGTGGAGTTCGAGGCGGCGACGCGGGCGCTGCTCGCCGACGGCTTCGACATCTTCGTGGAGTGCGGCCCGCACCCGATCCTGCGGCCGGGCCTGGCCGAGACGCTCGAGGACGTCGAGACCGGCGCGGCGCTGGTCGGGTCGATCCTGCGCGAGGACGGCGGCCCGCGCCGGTTCGCGGCCTCGCTCGCCGAGGCCTGGGCCGCCGGGGCGCCGGTGGACTGGTCCGTCCACTACGCCGGGACCGGAGCGGGCCTCGCCGACCTGCCGACCTACGCCTTCCAGCACCGCCGGTACTGGGCCGAGGCGGCCTCGGGCGCGGCGGATCCGTCCGCGCTCGGCCAGACACCGCTGTCCCATCCGCTGCTCGGTACCGCCGTCCCTCTCGCCGACGGCGCCGGTGTGGTGCTCACCGCACGGCTGTCGCGTGCGGCCCATCCCTGGCTCGGCGACCACGGGGCCTTCGGGAAGGTCCTGGTCCCGGCGACGGCGCTGCTGGAGATGGCGGTGTGCGCGGGCGACCAGGTGGGCTGCGAGACGCTGGAGGAGCTGACGCTGCGGGCGCCGCTCGTCCTGCCCGAGCGCGGCGGCCTCCAGGTCCAGGTCGCGGTGGGCGGCCGGGACGGGTCCGGGGGCCGCCCGGTCACCGTCCACGCCCGTCCCGACGAGCCGGACGCGCCGTGGACGCTGAGTGCCGAGGGCCGCCTGGCGCCCGGCGCCGCGGCCCCCGGCTTCGACCTCGCGCAGTGGCCCCCGGCCGGCGCGAGCCCGATGGACGTCCGCGACGCCTACGAGGTCCTCGGCGCGCGCGGGTACGACTACGGCCCGGCCTTCCGGGGTCTGCGGGCCGCGTGGCTGCGCGGCGACGAGGTCTTCGCCGAGGTCGCGCTTCCGGAGGGGGTGAGGGCGGACGCCGAGCGGTTCGGCCTGCACCCCGCCCTGCTGGACGCCGCCGCCCACGCCGCGCTCCTGGCCGGCGACGACCGGGAGACCCGGCTTCCGTTCGCCTTCTCCGGGATCACCCTGCACGCGTCCGGGGCGGCCGAACTGCGGGTGCGGATCACCCGGGGCGCCTCCGACGCGGCGACGATCGAGGCGGCGGACGGCACGGGCGCTCCCGTCCTGGTCGTCCAGAGGACCGCCTCCCGGCCCGTGTCGCCCGACCGGCTCGCGACGGGCGGCGCGGCGTTCCACGACTCGCTCTACGCCGTCGAGTGGTCGCCGATCGCCGGGACGCCCGCCGCAGGGGAGGCCGCCGACGCGGTCGTGCTGGAGGTGACCGGCGGCAACGACGTCGCCGCCGTCCACGACGCCGTCGACCGCGTGCTCACCGTCCTGCGGGAGTGGTCGGAGCAGGACCGGTTCGCCGGCGGCAGGCTGGTCGTGGCGACCAGCGGCGCGGTGGCGCTGCCCGGGGAGCGGGTGGACGACCTCGGCGGCGCCGCCGTCTGGGGCCTGGTCCGCGCCGCGCAGCGGGAGAACCCGGGCCGGATCGTGCTCGCCGACGTGGACGCCTTCGCCGACGTGGACGCGGCGGAGCTGCTCGCGACGGGCGAGCCGCAGGTGGTGTGGCGCGCGGGCGTCCCGCACCGGGCGAGGCTCGCCCGCGTGCCGATGCGCGGGCCGGACGCCGCCGGGCCTCCGGCGACGGTGTTCGACCCGGACGGGACCGTCCTGGTGACGGGGGGCACGGGCATGCTCGGCCGCCTCGCCGCCCGCCACCTCGCCGGGCGGCACGGCGTGCGGCGGCTGCTGCTCACCGCGCACCGGCCGCCCGCGGCCGGGGACGCCGACCGGCTGCGCGCGGAGCTGGCCGAGGCGGGCGCGGAGGCCGTGATCGCGGTGTGCGACGTGGGCGACCGCGACGCCCTCGCCGCGCTGCTCGCCGGGATCGACGGCGAGCACCCGCTGCGGGGCGTCGTCCACACCGCCGGAGCGCTCGCCGACGGCGTGATCGGTTCGCTGACCCCCGAGCGGATGGCCGCGGTGCTGCGCCCCAAGGCCGACGCGGCACTCCACCTGCATGAACTCACGCGTGACCTGGACCTGACGGCGTTCGTGCTGTTCTCCTCCGAGGCGGGCGTCCTCGGCAACGCCGGGCAGGGCAACTACGCCGCCGCCAACACGCTCCTGGACGGTCTCGCCGCCCACCGGCGGGCGGCGGGGCTGCCCGCGCAGTCGCTCGCCTGGGGCATGTGGGAGGGCGCCAGCGGCATGACGGCCGCCATGACCGAGGCCGACGGCGCGCGCCTGCGCCGCTCCGGACTGGTCGCCCTCACCCCCGAACGGGGCCTCGCCCTGTTCGACGCGGCCGCGACCGTGGACGCCGCGCTGCTGCTGCCGATGGGCCTGGACCTGCGCGCCCTCGCGGCCGACGCGGCCGAGCCGCACCCGCTGCTCCGGGGCCTGCTCGGCGGGACGCGCAGGCGCGCCGCCGCGACGGGCGGCGACGCCGCCGAGACCCTGCGCCGGAGGCTGGCATCCCTCTCCGAGACCGAGGGGGACGCGCTGCTGGCCGACCTGGTCCGGACGCGCGTCGCCGCCGTCCTCGGGCACGCCTCCGCCGACGGCGTCCCGGCCGACCGCGCCTTCCAGGACCTCGGCTTCGACTCCCTCACCGCCCTCGAACTGCGCAACGACCTCGCGGCGGTGACCGGGGAGCGGCTGCCCGCCACGCTGGTCTTCGACTACCCGACCGCCCGGGCGGTCGCCGGGCACCTGCGCGAACGCCTCGCCGCGGGCCGCACCGCCGCCGCGCCGCGCGCGGTCCCGGCGAGCGCCGGTCCGGCCGTGGACGGCGAGCCGATCGCCATCGTCGCGACGGCCTGCCGGTTCCCCGGCGGCATCGACTCGCCCGAGGCGCTCTGGCGCGTCCTCGCCGAGGGCCGCGACGTGATCGGCGGCCTGCCCGCCGGGCGGGGCTGGGACGCCGACGCGCTCTACGACCCCGAGCCCGGGAAGGCGGGCCGGATCTGCACCCGCTCCGGCGGGTTCCTCGGCGGCGCCGCCGACTTCGACCCCGGCTTCTTCGGGATCGGCCCGAACGACGCGGCGCAGATGGACCCCCAGCAGCGTCTCCTCCTGGAGACGTCCTGGGAGCTCCTCGAAAGGGCAGGGATCCGGCCCTCCTCCCTCAAGGGCAGCCCGACCGGCGTGTTCGCCGGGATGATGCACTCCGGCTACCCCAACGGCAGCGCGGCGGGCGCGATCGCCTCCGGTCTCATCGCCTACACCTACGGCCTGGAAGGGCCTGCGGTGACGGTGGACACGGCGTGCTCGTCGTCGCTGGTGGCGCTGCATCTGGCGGCGCAGGCGCTGCGGTCGGGGGAGTGCTCGCTGGCCCTGGCGGGCGGCGCGACGGTCATGGCCACCACGGAAGTGCTGAAGTACTTCAGCCACCAGCGCGGGCTCGCCGGGGACGGGCGGTGCCGGTCGTTCGCCGCTTCGGCCGACGGCACAGGCCTCTCCGAAGGCGTAGGGATGCTGCTGCTGGAGCGGCTGTCGGACGCTCGGCGTCACGGGCATCGGGTGCTGGCGGTGGTGCGGGGTTCGGCGGTGAACCAGGACGGCGCGTCGAACGGGCTGACGGCGCCGAACGGTCCCTCGCAGCAGCGGGTCATCGGCCGGGCGCTGGCGAACGCCGGTCTGGACGCGTCCGAGGTGGACGCGGTCGAGGCCCACGGGACGGGGACGCGGCTGGGCGACCCGATCGAGGCGCAGGCGCTGCTCGCGACGTACGGGCAGGGGCGGCCGGAGGACCGTCCGCTGTGGCTCGGGTCGGTGAAGTCGAATCTGGGGCACACGCAGGCGGCGGCGGGCGTGGCCGGGGTGATCAAGATGGTTCAGGCGCTGCGGCACGGGGTGCTGCCCCGGTCGTTGCACATCGACGAGCCGTCGCCGATGGTGGACTGGACGTCGGGCGCGGTGCGGCTGCTGACCGAGGCGCGGGAGTGGCCGGTGGACGGTCGCCCGCGTCGTGCGGGGGTGTCGTCGTTCGGGATCAGCGGGACGAACGCCCACGTCGTCATCGAGGAGTCCGCTGAGGAGCGGCCGCGGGCCGGTACGGCAGAACCCCGGAGGCTTCCGGCGCTTCCGTTCCTGCTGTCGGCGCGGAGCGGCCCGGCGCTCGCCGCGCAGGCCGCGCGGCTCGCGGACGCCGTGGACGCCTCGCTCCTCGACGTCGCGTACTCGCTCGCCGCGAGGACCCCCTTCGAGCACCGGGCGGCGATCGCGGCGGATGATCGCGACGGGCTCCTGACCGCTCTCCGGACCACCACCTCGGGCCTCCGAGCCGGGAACGGAAAGACCGCGTTGCTGTTCTCGGGTCAGGGGTCGCAGCGGTTGGGGATGGGCCGGGAGCTGTATGAGGCGTTTCCGGTGTTCGCGTCGGCCTTCGATGAGGTCTGCGGTGGGCTGGGTGAGCCGGTGCGTGAGGTGGTGTGGGGTGATGGCGCCGGTCGTTTGTCGGAGACGTTCTGGACGCAGACGGGGTTGTTCGCGTTCGAGGTGGCGCTGTTCCGGTTGCTCGAGTCCTGGGGTGTCGTGCCGGATTTCCTGGTGGGGCATTCGGTGGGCGAGATCGCGGCCGCGCATATCGCGGGTGTCCTGTCGCTTGAGGACGCGTGCGTGTTGGTGCGGACGCGTGCGCGGTTGATGCAGGAGTTGCCTTCGGGTGGGGCGATGGTGGCGGTGCAGGCCTCCGAAGAGGAGATCCGGCGGCGGTTGGCCGATGGTGTGGAGGTCGCGGCGGTGAACGGGCCGCGTGCGGTGGTGCTGTCGGGTGACGTGGACGCGGTGCTGAAGGCGGCCGAGGCGTCCGGCGCCAAGACCCGGCGTCTCCAGGTCTCGCACGCCTTCCACTCGCACCTGATGGAGCCGATGCTGGACGCCTTCGCCGAGGCGATCGGCGAACTGGACTTCCACGCTCCGCAGATCCCGGTGATCTCCAACCTCACAGGACAAGCCGAAAGCGACTTGGGTCCGGAGTATTGGGTGCGTCAGGTGCGTGGCACCGTCCGGTTCGGGGACGCGATCGAGTATCTGTCCGGCCAGGGTGTCGGCACGTTCATCGAGGTCGGCCCGGACGCGGCCCTGACCCCGATGGTCGAGGACGGCGCCATCGCGTTGCTGCGGCGCGATCGCGGTGAAGGCGAGCGCCTGGTCGCGGGTGTCGCGCAGGCGTGGGCGCAAGGGACCGCCGTCGACTGGGAGGCGTTCTTCGACGGCACCGGCGCGCGGCTGGTCGACCTGCCCACCTACGCCTTCCAGCACCAGAGCTACTGGCTGATGCCCGAGGCCGGCGCGGATCTCGCGGGCGTCGGGCTGGAACGGACGGGCCATCCGATCCTGCGCGCGATGATCGGCCTTCCGGGGACCGACGAGATCGTCCTGACCGGGCGCCTGTCCACGACCGCGCAGCCCTGGCTCGCGGACCGCGACGTCCACGGGACCGTCATGTTCGCCGAGACCGGACTGGTCGAGATGGCGCTCTACGCGGGCGAGCAGGCGGGCGCTACCGGACTGAGGTCGTTCGAGGTGGGGTCGCCGCTGCCGTGCCCGGAGGACACGGCGGTCGTGGTGCGGGTGACCGTCTCGGCGCCCGACCCGACGACCGGTGACCGCGCCGTGCGCGTCCACTCCCGGGCGGAAGGGACGGACGGGCCCTGGACCCCCAACGCGGAGGGGGCCCTGACGGACGCCGGTCCCGCCGCTCCCGTGCCCGTCCTGCGGAACTGGCCCCCGCCCGGCTCGACCGCCGTCGATCCGTCCGACGTGTACGGCCGGCTGCCGGGCGCCGGCCACGGGCGCGGTCCCGCGTTCCAAGGCGTCGAAGCCGTCTGGCGGTCCGGGGACGACCTGCACGTGGAGGTCGCGCTGCCCGCCGACCTCGGCGCCGAGGGGTTCGTGTTCCACCCGGCCCTGCTGGACGCGGCACTCCAGCCGCTGTGGGCCATGGACGGCCGGACCGGCGCGAACCTGGCCACGAACTGGCGGAACCTGACGATCGAAGGCTCTGTGCCCACGACGCTGCGAGTGAGCCTCACGCGCGCCCCTGGCGGCGACGGCCCAGCCTTGGCGGCCTTCGACGAGATGGGCAGGCCGGTGCTGCGGGCCGAGTCGGTCGAGTCGCGTCCCGTGTCGGCGGACGAGCTGGCGTCCCTCGCCGGTGTCCGGCAGGGCTCGCTGCTCCGCCTGGACTGGGTCCCGGTCACCGCCGAGCCGGCCGCGACCGGATGGACCGTGCACGGAGCAGACTGGTTCGGCCACGACATCCCGGCGAACGACGACGACTCCGGTCCGGTCCTGGTGCCGGTCACGCCTCCCGCCGGGGAGGTCCCGGACGCGGTCGGGGCCGTGCTGGAGAGGACGGCGTCCTTGCTGCGCGACCGGCTCGCGGCCGAGGACACCTCCGCGTCGAGGCTGGTGTTCGTCACCCGGAACGCGGTCGCCCCCGAAGGCGGGCCCGTCGACATCGCGTCCGCTCCCGTGTGGGGGCTCGTCCGGGCGGCCGCGGCCGAGCACCCGGGCCGGTTCGGGCTTCTCGACCTGGACGATCCCGCAGTGCCCCGCGAGGTGCTGGCGGCGGCCCTCGCGTTGGAGGAGGACGAGGCCGCCGTCCGCGGCGGGCGCGTTCTCGTGCCGCGCCTCGCCCCCGCGAGCGAACGGCTCGGGCCGCCCGAGGCGTGGCCCCGGCCCGGCACAGTGCTGATAGCAGGCGACGACCCCGGGACGGGCGCCGCCCTGGCCGAACACCTCGCGGAGAGGCACGGCGTCACCCGCCTGCTGCTGGTGGGGACCGGGGACCTCCAGGCACCGTCCGGCCTGGACGCCGAGGTGGCGGTGGCCTACTGCGACCTCACCGACCCGGACGCGGTCGCGACGGTGCTCAAGGGCGTCCCGCCCGAACAGCCCCTCGTCGGCGTGGTCCACACCGGCGGGGAGCGAGCAGGGCTCTGGTGCCTCCACGAGCAGACGAGAGGACTCTCGCTCGCGGCGTTCGTCGCGGTGTCCTCCTCGGCCGGGGTGATGCACGGGCTGGGGCAGGCGGACGGCGCGGCCTCGGCGGTCTTCGCGGAGGCGCTCGCCGTGTCCAGGCGCGCGGCGGGCCTCCCCGCGACGACGCTCGCGTTCGGCCCGTGGGAGGCCCGGGCGGGCGAGGACGCCGCCTTCCGGGAGCGGATGCGGCGCGCGGGGGTGCCCGCCTTGACCGTCCCCGAAGGGCTGGAGCTGTTCGACCGGGCCATGCGGACCGGGGAGCCGGCGCTGCTGCCGATCCGCCTCGACACGACGGTGCTGCGCTCCCTGCCGGAGCTGGTTCCGGCGAAGCTGCGGGAGGCCGTCCGGGTGCGGGGCGCCCGGACGCCGGACGGCAGGTCGCTGCGCGACGGTCTGGCGAAGCTCTCCGCGGGGGAGCGGGAACGCGCCCTCCTCGACCTGGTGCGCACGCACGTCGCCGCCGTTCTCGGACACGCGTCCGCCGACCCGGTCGAACCCGACCGGGCGTTCCAGGAACTCGGCTTCGACTCGCTGGCGGCGGTGGAGCTGCGCAGGCGGCTCGGCGCGGCGACCGGGCTCGCGCTGCCCGCGACGCTGGTCTTCGACCGGCCGACGGCGCGGGCGACGGCGCTGTTCCTCGCCGAGTCGCTCGCCCCGGCGGAGGCCGACCCCGCCGCACCCGTGCTCGCCGAGGTCGAGCGGCTCGACGCCGCGCTGCGCGGGTTCCCGGACTCCCCGCAGGGACGGGACCGGATCGCGGCACGTCTGGAGGCGGTGCTCCGCAGGCTGCGCATCGAGTCCGGCGCCGGGGCGGACGGCGGCGCGGTCCGCCCCGGAGGCGCGGAGGACGTCGAGGGCTTCGCGACCGCCACCGACGACGAGTTGTTCAGGGCGCTTGACGACGAACTCGGAGCCTCCTGACCGGAGGCCGGGCCACCAGCGAGGTGTGGGGGCGATGGAGACCAACGACAGGCTGCGCGAGTACCTCAGGCGCGCGACCGCCGAGCTGAAGCAGACCCGGCGGCGGCTGGCCGAGAGCGAGGCGCGGCACCACGAGCCGATCGCCATCGTCTCGATGGGCTGCCGGTTCCCCGGCGGCGTCGACACCCCCGAGCGGTTCTGGGACCTGGTCGCCGCCGGCGGCGACGCGATCACCGGGTTCCCCGAGAACCGCGGCTGGGATCTGGACGGCCTCTACGACCCGGCACCGGCGACGCCCGGCCGGACCTACTGCCGCGAGGGCGGCTTCCTGCACGACGCCGACCGCTTCGACGCCGACTTCTTCCGGATCAGCCCGCGCGAGGCCAAGGAGACCGACCCGCAGCAGCGGCTGCTCCTGGAGACGTCCTGGGAGGCGATCGAGGCCGCCCGCATCGACCCGCACTCGCTGCGCGGCTCCCGGACCGGCGTCTTCGTCGGAGTGGTCTACCACGACTACCCGTCCGGCGGCGGCACGGGCGGGCTGGCCAGCGTCGCGTCCGGGCGGATCGCCTACACCCTCGGCCTCGAAGGGCCCGCGGTGACGGTCGACACGGCCTGCTCCTCGGCGCTGGTGGCGCTGCACTGGGCGATCCAGGCGCTCCGCGCCGGAGAGTGCGCGCTCGCGCTGGTCGGCGGAGCGACGATCATGTCCGGCCCGGTCGCCTTCGTCGGGTTCAGCCAGGACCGGGGCCTCGCCCCGGACGGCAGGTGCAAGTCGTTCGCGGCGGCGGCCGACGGGACCGCCTGGGGCGAGGGCGTCGCCATGCTGCTCGTCGAGCGGCTGTCCGACGCCCGGCGCAACGGCCACCCCGTGCTCGCGGTGGTGCGCGGCTCGGCGGTGAACCAGGACGGCGCGTCCAACGGGCTGACCGCTCCGAACGGCCCGTCGCAGCAGCGGGTGATCGGGCAGGCCCTGGCCGACGCCGGGCTGAGCGCGGGCGAGGTCGACGCGGTGGAGGCCCACGGGACCGGCACCACGCTCGGCGACCCGATCGAGGCGCAGGCCCTCCTCGCGACCTACGGCCGGGACCGCCCCGGCGACCGGCCGCTGTGGCTCGGGTCGGTGAAGTCCAACATCGGGCACACCCAGGCCGTCGCGGGCGTCGCGGGAATCGCCAAGATGGTCGGGGCCATGCGGCACGGGCTGCTGCCGCGCACGCTGCACGTGGACGAGCCCACGCCGAACGTCGACTGGACGGCGGGCGACGTCCGGCTGCTCACCGAGCCGGTCGCCTGGCCGCGGACCGGCCGTCCCCGCAGGGCCGCGATCTCCTCGTTCGGGCTGAGCGGCACCAACGCCCATCTCATCCTCGAAGAGGCCCCCACCGTCGAGGAGCCCGCCCGGCAGGACCTCGGGACACCGCCGGCGCCGGTCGTCTGGCCGGTGTCCGGCAGGGACGCCGCCGCGCTCGCCGCGCAGGCGGGCCGGCTCGCCGACCGCCTGGAAGCCGAGCCCGGCGCGCGGCCGGTCGACGTCGGCTATTCGCTGGCCGTGTCGCGGGCGGCGCTGGACCGCCGCGCCGCCGTCGTCGGCGACGACCTGTCCCAGCTCACGGCAGGGCTTCGCGCTCTGGCACTCGACGAGGCCCCCGGCACGGCGGCGTCCGGCGGCCCGCTCGCGTTCCTGTTCTCGGGTCAGGGTTCGCAGCGGTTGGGGATGGGCCGGGAGCTGTATGAGGCGTTTCCGGTGTTCGCGTCGGCCTTCGATGAGCTCTGCGGGGCGCTGGATGAGCCGGTGCGTGAGGTGGTGTGGGGTGATGACCTCGGTCGTTTGACGGAGACGTTCTGGACGCAGATGGGGTTGTTCGCGTTCGAGGTGGCGCTGTTCCGGTTGCTCGAGTCCTGGGGAGTCGTGCCGGATTTCCTGGTGGGGCATTCGGTGGGCGAGATCGCGGCGGCTCATGTGGCTGGGGTGTTGTCGCTTGAGGACGCGTGCGTGTTGGTGCGGACGCGTGCCCGGTTGATGCAGGAGCTGCCTTCGGGCGGGGCGATGGTCGCGGTCCAGGCATCGGAAGAGGAGATCCGGCCGCTGTTCACCGATGGCGTCGAGGTCGCGGCGGTGAACGGCCCGCGTGCGGTGGTGCTGTCGGGTGACGTGGACGCGGTCGTGAAGGCGGCCGAGGCGTCCGGTGCCAAGACCCGGCGTCTCCAGGTGTCGCACGCGTTCCATTCGCACCTGATGGAGCCGATGCTGGAGGCCTTCGCCGAGGCGATCGGCGGGCTGGACTTCCGCGCTCCGCGGATCCCGATCGTCTCGAACGGGACGGGGCGGCCAAGCGACGACTTCGGGCCGCGGTACTGGGTGCGTCAGGTGCGCGGCACCGTCCGATTCGGGGACGCGATCGAGCACCTGTCCGGCCAGGGCGTCGGCACGTTCATCGAGATCGGTCCCGACGCGGCCCTGACCCCGCTGGTCGAGGACGGCGCCATCGCGTTGCAGCGACGCGACCGCCCGGAGGCCGAGCAGCTCGTCACCGGCCTCGCGCAGGCATGGGCACGCGGAACGGCCGTCGACTGGGAGGCCTTCTACGCGGGCACCGGCGCCCAGCTCGTCGACCTGCCCACCTACGCCTTCCAGCGCCGCTCCTACTGGACCGACCATGTCCCGGCCTCCGCCGCCGAGAAGGCGGACGGCCAGGAGGACGGCTCCCTTTGGGCGGTCCTCGACTCCGCGGACATCACGGAGCTGGCCGCGCAGCTGGACGTCGAGCCAGGGGCGCTCGGGTCGGTGCTCCCGGCACTCACCGCATGGCGCGGACGGCTCCAGGAGCAGGCATCCCTGGACGCCTGGCGCTACCGGATCGAGTGGCGGCCGGTCGCCGCCCCCGAGGGGGCGAGGCTGGACGGCCGGTGGCTGGTCGTCCTGCCGGAGGGAACGGCCGCACCTGCCATCTGCGAGGCTCTGATCGACCACGGCGCGCAGGTGGAGACCCTCGAACCGGGCGACGCCGACCGCGCGCGACTGGCAGGACTCCTCCGTGGACGCGGCGACGCGGGCGAGGCCTTCACCGGCGTCCTGTCGCTGCTCGCGCTCGACGAGACCCGCCACCCGGGGCACCGGGCGTTGACGCGCGGTCTCGTGGCCACGGTCGCCCTCGCCCAGGCGCTCGCGGACGCGGGGATCGGCGCACGGCTGTGGTGCGCGACGTCGGGTGCCGTCGCCGTCAAGCCGGACGACGACCTGCCGAGCCCGTGGCAGTCGCCGGTCTGGGGCGTCGGCTCGACCCTGGCGCTCGACGAGCCCGACACCTGGGGCGGCCTGGTCGACCTGCCTCCCGGAGGCACCGACCTCGACGCCGGCACGGCGGTCCGCATCGACGCCGGCACGGCGGTCGACATCGACGCCGGCACGGCGATGCGGCTCTGCGCGCTGCTGGCGGGCGGTACCGGCGAGGACCAGGCGGCCGTCCGTCCCGGCGGGCTGTTCGGCAGGCGGTTGGTGCGCGCCCGTCCCGCCGGGGGACCGGCCGCCGGGGTACGGGTCCCGGCGGGCACGACATTGATCACCGGTGGCACCGGCGGGCTCGGGGCGGCGGTGGCGCGGCGGCTGGCGGCCGCCGGCGCGCGGCGGCTCGTCCTCACCGGACGCCGCGGCCGGGACGCGGCCGGCGCCGACGAGCTCGCCGAGGAACTGCGCGGGCTCGGGGCGGAGGTCACGGTGGCGGCCTGCGACGTGACCGACCGCGACGCCCTCGCCGGGCTGCTGGCCGAGATCGACCGGGACGGGGGGCTCGGCGCGGTCGTGCACGCCGCGGGCGCGGCCCAGGGCATCGCGCCGCTCGCGGAGCTCGCGCCGGAGGACTTCGCCGCCGCGGCCGACGCGAAGGTCCTCGGGGCGGTCCACCTGGACGAGCTGCTCGGGGACCGGCCGCTGACCGCGTTCACGGTGTTCTCGTCCGGCTCGGCGATCTGGGGCAGCTCCGGGCAGGCCGCCTACGGCGCGGCCAACGCCTTCCTCGACGCCTTCGTGCGGAACCGCGTGGCGCGGGGCCGCCCGGCGCAGGCGATGGCATGGGGCCCCTGGGACGCGGGCATGGTCGGCTCCGACCTGGCGGGGATGCTCCGGCGGATCGGCACGCCGCCCATGGCCCCGGAGCGTGCGGCGGAGGTGTTCGCCCAGGCCTTCGGGGGCGGCGAGCCGCAGACCGTGGTGGCCGACTTCGACTGGGCGCGGTTCGCGCCGACCTACGCCCTGGCCCGGCCGCGTCCGCTGCTCGACGCCCTGCCCGAGGCCGGCGAGGCGCTGCGGGAGGACGAGCCCGACCCTGGAGCGTCCCGGCTCGCCGCGGAACTGGCCGGGCGGGACCCGGCCGACCAGCTCCGGGCGCTCCTGGACCTGGTGCGCTCGCACGTGGCGGAGCTGCTCGGATACGACGACCCGGCGGGGCTGGACACCGCGCGCGCCTTCGACGACCTCGGCTTCGACTCGGTCGCGGCCGTCGACCTGCGGACCAGGCTCAGCGCGGCGACCGGCCGCAGGCTGCCGAGCACCATGGTGTTCGACCACGCCACCCCGGCCGCGCTCGCCGGGTTCCTGCGCGGCGAGCTCTGCGGGGGAGACGGGGGCGACCCGGTGCAGACCGCCCTCGCCGACCTGGACCGGCTGGAGACCTCCCTGGCGGCCCTGCCGCCCGGCGAGATCGAGCGCGGGCGGATGGCCGCGCGGCTGAACGCCCTCGCCGCGCGCGTGTCCGAGGCCGACGGCGACGAGGCCGCGGACGGCCGCGGCGGCCAGCGGCTGAGCGACCGGCTGGAGGCGGCCTCGGCCGAGGACGTCTTCGAGTTCATCGACAACGAGCTCAGGCTCTCCTGACCGGCATGCGACCGGCCTTCGGATCTCGACAGACGTGAGGCGGAGATGGCGAACGACGAGAAGCTCCTCGGCTACCTGAAGCGGGTCACCGCCGACCTGGACCGGACCCGCCGCAGGCTCCGCGAGGCCGAGGCGGCGGACCGGGAGCCGATCGCGATCGTGGCCATGGGCTGCCGGTATCCCGGGGGCGTCGCCTCGCCGGACGACCTGTGGCGGCTGGTCGAGGACGGCGCGGACGCGATCTCGGAGTTCCCCGCCGACCGGGGCTGGGACCTCGACGGCTACGGGAGCGGCGCGGACGCGGGAGACCCCGCGTTCGTCCGCACCGGCGGGTTCCTGCACGACGCGGGCGACTTCGACCCGGCGTTCTTCGGGTTCAGCCCCGCCGAGGCGGTGGCGACCGACCCGCAGCAGCGGCTGCTGCTGGAGGTGTGCTGGGAGGCGTTCGAGCGGGCCGGGATCGACCCCGAGGCGCTGCGCGGCCACCGGGTGGGAGTGTTCGCCGGGTCGGGCGCGCAGGACTACCGCGACATCGACGGCGACCCCGCGGTGACCGAGACCTACATGGCGACGGCGACGTCCGGGGCCATCGTGTCCGGCCGCGTCGCCTACACCCTCGGCCTGGAGGGCCCCGCCCTCACCGTGGACACCGCGTGCTCGTCGTCGCTGGTCGCGGTGCACCTCGCGGCGCAGGCGCTGCGGCGCCGCGAGTGCGTGCTGGCGCTCGCGGGCGGGGTGATGGTCATGTCCACCCTCGCGCCGTTCGTCGCGTTCGCCCGCCAGCGCGGGCTCGCCCCCGACGGCCGCTGCAAGGCGTTCTCCGACTCGGCGGACGGCACCTCATGGGCCGAAGGCATCGGAGTGGTCCTGCTGGAGCGCCTTACGGACGCGCGCCGCAACGGGCATGCGGTGTTGGCGGTGGTGCGTGGGAGTGCGGTGAATCAGGACGGTGCGAGTAATGGGTTGACGGCGCCGAGTGGTCCGGCGCAGCAGCGGGTGATCCGGCAGGCGCTGGCGGATGCGGGGGTGTCTGCGGGTGGGGTGGATGTGGTGGAGGGGCATGGGACGGGGACGAGGTTGGGTGATCCGATCGAGGCGCAGGCTCTGTTGGCGACTTATGGGCAGGATCGTCCTGGTGGTCGGCCGTTGTGGTTGGGGTCGTTGAAGTCGAACATCGGGCATGCTCAGGCGGCGGCGGGGGTCGGCGGGATCATCAAGATGGTCATGGCCATGCGCCACGGCGTCCTGCCGAAGACCCTGCACGTGACCCGTCCCAGCACCCACGTGGACTGGTCGGCCGGCGGCGTCCGGCTGCTCACCGAGCCGGTCCCCTGGCCGGACGGCGACCGGCCGCGCCGGGCCGGGGTCTCCTCGTTCGGTGTCAGCGGCACCAACGCCCACGTCATCCTGGAGCAGGCCGACGAGCAGCCCCTCGAGCAGGACGCCGAGCCGGCGGTGTCCGCCCCGGCGCGGGACGACGCGCTCGGCTCGCGCGTCGTCCCGCTGGCGGTGTCCGCCAGGTCGGCCGGGGCACTGAGCGGGCAGGCGGGCCGCCTCGGCGCGCTCCTGCGCGAGGACGACGAAGCCGACCCGCGCGACGTCGGCCGGGCGCTGCTCGCCCGCACCTCCTTCGACCACCGCGCCGTGGTCCTCGGTGAGACCCGCGACGAACTGCTGGAGGGCCTGGACGCGCTCGCCGCGGGCGACCCCGACCCCCGCGTCGTCCAGGGGCTCGCGGCGCGCGACTCCCGCGTGGTGTTCGTCTTCCCCGGCCAGGGGTCGCAGTGGCAGGGCATGGCCGTCGAGCTGCTGGACTCCGCGCCCGCGTTCGCCGAGCGCATGCGCGACTGCGCGCGGGCACTCGCCCCGCACGTGACCTGGGACCTGCTGGACGTGCTGCGCGGACGCGCGGGCGCGCGGGCGCTGGACGAGGTCGACGTCGTCCAGCCCGCGCTCTGGGCCGTGATGGTGTCGCTGGCCGGACTGTGGCGCTCGTTCGGCGTCGAGCCGTCGGCCGTCGTCGGGCACTCCCAGGGCGAGATCGCCGCCGCCTGCGTCGCCGGGGCGCTCACCCTGGAGGAGGGCGCACGCGTGGTCGCGCTCCGCAGCCGCGTCATCCGCGAGGACCTCGCCGGGCGAGGCGGCATGATGTCGGTCGCGCTGCCCGCCGAGCGGCTCGCCGAGCTGCTGCCCGCCTGGGGCGGGCGGCTCCAGCTCGCCGTCGTGAACAGCCCGGTCTCGGCCGTGGTGTGCGGCGACCCGGCCGCGCTCGAGGAGCTGGCGGCCCGGCTGGCGGGCGAGGACGTCCGGGTGCGCCGTATCCCCGTGGACTACGCCTCGCACTCGGTGTTCGTCGAGGAGATCCGGGACCGGCTGCTCGCCGAACTCGACGGCATCGCGCCCCGCGAGTGCGGCGCGGCGTTCTACTCGACCGTGACGGGCGCGCCGCTCGACACGGCCCTGGACGCCGAGTACTGGTACACCAACCTGCGGCGGACCGTCCGGTTCGAGGACACCACCCGGGCGCTGCTGGCTGACGGCCACACGGTGTTCGTCGAGGCCAGCCCGCATCCAGGCCTGCTCAGCGCGATCGGGGAGACGGCCGAGGCGGCGGGGGCCCGGGCCGTCACGGTCCCCTCGCTGCGCCGCGGCGAGGGCGGCCCGGCCCGCTTCCTGCTCTCGCTCGCCGAGGCGCACGCGGGCGGCGCGACCGTGGACTGGACGCCGTTCCTCTCCGGCGGGCGGGGCCGCCGGGTCGAGCTGCCCACCTATGCCTTCCAGCGGGAACGGTACTGGCTCGACCCGCTGCCGGGCGTGGGCGACGTCGCCGCCGCCGGGCTGGAGGCCGCCGGGCACCCGCTGCTCGGCGCCGCGGTGACGCTCGCCGGATCCGACGGGGTGCTGATGACCGGCCTGCTGACCCCGGTGACGCAGCCGTGGCTCGCCGACCACCGCCTGGGCGAGGCGGCGGTGCTGCCCGCCTCCGCCTTCGTGGAGCTCGCCGTGCGCGCGGGCGACCAGGTGGGCTGCCCCGTCCTCGCGGAACTGGCGGTCGAGGCGCCGCTCCGGCTGCCCGAGCGCGGCGGAGTGCGCGTCCAGGTGGACGTCACGGCCCCCGACGGGTCCGGGCGGCGCGCGCTGCGCGTCCACGCGCGCCCGGCCGGGTCCGACGCGCCGTGGACGCTGCACGCCACCGGTGCGCTCGCCGCGGACCCCGAGCCGGCGGCGGCCTTCGACCTGGCAGAGTGGCCGACGGACGGGGCCGCCGCGATGGACGTCGCATCGGCCTACACCGTCCTCGGCGATGCGGGCCTGCGCTACGGGGCGGCCTTCCAGTGCCTCAAGGCCGCCTGGCGCTCGGGACCGGACCTGTACGCCGAGGTGGAGCTCCCGCCCGGCGAACGGGACCGCGCCGACGGCATGGCGGTCCACCCGGCCCTCCTCGACGCCTGCCTGCACGCGGCGACGCTCAGCGGCCTGTTCGGTGACCACCCGGTTCTCCCGCACGCGTGGAGCGGCGTGGCGGTGCACGCGGCGGGGGCGACCTCGCTGCGGGTGAGGATCGGTCGCGGCGGCGAGGACGGGACCGTGACCCTCCAGGCGGCCGACCCCGCCGGTTCGCCCGTCCTGTCCGTGGACGCGCTCACCGTCAAGCCGGTGTCGCCCGACGACCTGGCGGACGCTCAGGCGGATGTGCACGGGTCGCTGTACCGGGTCGACTGGACGCCGGTTCCGCTCACGCAGCCGGTCCGTGACGTCCCCACCGCGGAGTGGGACGCGTTGGGTGAGGGTGATGTGCCTGAGGTGGTGACGTTGGGTGTCGCTGCTGAGGGGGTTGGCCCTGGTGCGGTGCATGGGGCGGTGTGTCGTGTGCTGGGTGTGTTGCAGCGGTGGTTGGGGGAGGAGCGGTTCTCTTCGTCGCGGTTGGTGGTGTTGACGCGGGGTGCGGTGGGTCTGCCGGGCGAGGACGTGACCGATCTGGCGGGCGCGGCGGTCTGGGGGCTGGTCCGCTCGGCCCAGGCCGAAAGCCTCGACCGCATCGTCATCGCCGACGCCGAGCCCGCCGACGTGCCCGTGGTCCTCGCCGCCGGTGAACCGCAAGTGATCGTGCGCGACGGCGCCGTCCGCGCCGCCCGGCTGGTCCGCGCCGAGGTCCCCGCCGACCCGGCCCCCCTCTTCGGTCCGTCTGACTCGGTGTTGGTGTCGGGTGGGACGGGTGCGTTGGGTGCTGTGGTGGCGCGGTATCTGGTGGGTGTGTGTGGGGTTGGCCGGTTGGTGTTGGTGGGTCGTCGGGGTGGGGCGGCTGCGGGTGTGGGGGCGTTGTGTGCTGAGTTGCGGTCGTTGGGTGCGGGGGTGGTGGTGGAGGCGTGTGATGTGGGGGATCGGGAGGCGGTTGCGGGGGTGTTGGGTCGGCATGGGGTGTCGGCGGTGGTGCATGTGGCGGGGGTGCTGGATGACGGTGTGATCGGTTCGTTGACGCCGGAGCGTGTGGGTGGGGTGTTGCGTCCGAAGGTGGATGCGGCGTGGCATCTGCATGAGTTGACGGCCGGGCGGGGGTTGTCGGCGTTTGTGTTGTTCTCGGCGGCTGCGGGTGTGCTGGGTGCGCCGGGGCAGGGGAGTTACGCGGCGGCGAACGCGTTCCTGGATGGTCTGGCGGCTCATCGCCGGGCCAACGGGCTGCCCGCGCAGTCCCTCGCCTGGGGACTCTGGGCCGAGACCGGGACCATGACCGGATCGCTCACCGAGACCGACCTCTCCCGCATCGCCCAGAGCGGCATGGGCGCGCTCGGCAACGACGAGGGCACCGCCCTCTTCGACCTCGCGCTCGCCTCGGACGAGGTCGCTCCAGTCCCGGCGAAGCTCGACCTCGCGGCGCTCCGCGCCCAGGGCCCCGCCATGCCCGACATCTTCCGGGCCCTGGTGCCGACCGTCCGGCGCGGCCGGGCGAGCGGCCCCGCCGAGGCGGGCCTGCTGCGCCGCCGCCTGGCCGCGGCGCCCCGCTCCGAGTGGGAGCCGGCGCTGCTCGACCTCGTCCTCGCGCAGGTCGCCCTCGTCCTCAGGTTCGGCTCGGCGCAGACCCTCGACCCGGAACGCGCCTTCAAGGAACTGGGCTTCGACTCGCTGACCGCCGTCCAGTTCCGCAACCGGCTCGCCGAGGTCACCGGCCTGCGGCTGCCCGCGACACTGGTCTTCGACCGGCCGACCCCGCGGGCCCTGGCGCGGTATCTGCTCGACTCGGTGTCCGGGACGGTCACGCCGGTCGGGGCGACCGCGCCGGCGCGGTCGGCCGCACTCGACGAACCCATCGCGATCATCGGCATGGCCTGCCGCTACCCCGGAGGCATCGCGTCTCCCGAAGACCTGTGGCAGGTCGTCCTCACCGAACGCGACGCGGTCTCCGCGATGCCGGCGGACCGGGGCTGGGACCTCGACCGCCTGGTCGACCTCTCCGGGAATCTCCCCGACACCACCTACACCGACCGGGGCGGCTTCCTCTACGGCGCGGCGGACTTCGACGCCGACTTCTTCGGGATCAGCCCCAACGAGGCGCTGTTCATGGACCCGCAGCAGCGGCTCCTCCTGGAGACCTCCTGGGAGGCGCTCGAACGCGCGGGGATCGACCCGGGCGCGCTGAAGGGGAGCATGACCGGCGTCTTCACCGGGATGGCGTTCCACGACTACGCCGACAACCACAGCACCGGCGCGCTCGCGTCCGGACGGGTGTCGTACGTGCTCGGCCTGGAGGGCCCGGCGGTGACGGTGGACACGGCGTGCTCGTCGTCGCTGGTGGCGCTGCACCTGGCGGCGCAGGCGCTCCGCTCGGGCGAGTGCTCGCTGGCGCTGGCGGGCGGCGTCGCCGTCATGGCCACCCCCGCGATGTTCATCGAGTTCTCCCGGCAGCGGGGCCTGGCACCGGACGGCCGGTGCAAGCCGTTCGCCGCCGCCGCGGACGGCACCGGCTGGGCGGAGGGCGTCGGCGTGCTGCTGGTCGAGCGGCTGTCGGACGCCCGGCGCGACGGTCATCGGGTGCTGGGCGTGGTGCGGGGTTCGGCGGTGAACCAGGACGGCGCGTCCAACGGGTTGACGGCGCCGAACGGCCCGTCGCAGCAGCGGGTCATCCGGCAGGCGCTGGCGAACGCGCGGCTGCGTCCCGACGAGGTCGACGTGCTGGAGGCCCACGGGACGGGGACGCGGCTGGGCGACCCGATCGAGGCGCAGGCGCTGCTGGCGACCTACGGGCGGGACCGTCCGCAGGACCGGCCACTGTGGCTGGGATCGATCAAGTCGAACATCGGGCATCCGCAGACGGCGGCCGGCATGGCCGGTGTGATCAAGATGGTGCAGGCCATGCGCCACGGGATCATGCCCCGGACGCTGCACGTGGACGCCCCGACGCCAGAGGTGGACTGGTCGGCGGGCGCGGTGCGGCTGCTGACCGAGGCACGTGAATGGCCGGTGGACGGCCGTCCGCGCCGCGCCGGGGTGTCGTCGTTCGGCGTGAGCGGCACCAACGCACACGTGATCGTCGAAGCCGCGCCGGAGGAGCCGATCGCGGAACGGCAGAAGGCGCCGGATCCGGTTCTGCCCTTCGTGCTGTCGGCGCGGACGCCTGGGGCGCTGGGGGAGCAGGCCGGCCGGTTGGCGTCGGCTCTGGAGTCGCGGTCCGAGCTCGCGATGGCGGACGTGGCCTGGTCGCTGGCGACCGGCCGCGCGTCGTTCGAGCACCGAGCGGCCGTCACCGCCGACTCCCGCGACGCCTTGTCGAGCGGGCTGCGCGCGCTGGAGCGCGGCGATCGGTCAGTAGCGGCGGCCGGGAACGGCAGGACCGCGTTGCTGTTCTCGGGTCAGGGGTCGCAGCGGTTGGGGATGGGCCGGGAGCTGTACGAGGTCTATCCGGTGTTCGCGTCTGCCTTCGATGAGGTCTGCGGTGTGTTGGGTGAGCCGGTGCGTGAGGTGGTGTGGGGTGATGACGCCGGTCGTTTGACGGAGACGTTCTGGACGCAGACGGGGTTGTTCGCGTTCGAGGTGGCGCTGTTCCGGTTGCTCGAATCCTGGGGTGTCGTGCCGGACTTGGTGGTGGGTCATTCGGTGGGGGAGATCGCGGCCGCGTATGTGGCGGGTGTGTTGTCGCTTGGGGACGCGTGTGTGCTGGTGCGGACGCGTGCCCGCTTGATGCAGGAGCTGCCCTCAGGTGGGGCGATGGTCGCAGTCCAGGCCTCCGAAGAGGAGATCCGGCCGCTGCTGACCGATGGCGTGGAGATCGCGGCGGTGAACGGGCCTCGCTCGGTCGTGCTGTCGGGTGACGAGGGCGCTGTGATCGCGGTGGCGGACGCGATCGGCGGACGGACGCGGCGGTTGCAGGTGTCGCACGCCTTCCACTCGCGGCTGATGGAGCCGATGCTGGAGGCCTTCGCCGAGGCGATCGGCGGGCTGGATTTCCGTGCTCCGCGGATCCCGGTCATCTCGAACGTGACCGGGCGGCCCGAAAACGACTTGGGTCCGGACTACTGGGTGCGTCAGGTGCGCGGCACCGTCCGGTTCGGGGACGCGATCGAGCACCTGTCCGGCCAGGGCGTCGGCACGTTCATCGAGATCGGCCCGGACGCGGCCCTGACCCCGCTGGTCGAGGACGGCGCGATCGCGCTCCTGCGGCGCGAGCGGTCCGAGAGAGGGCAGCTCGTCGCGGGTGTCGCGCAGGCGTGGGCGCAAGGGACCGCCGTCGACTGGGAGGCCTTCTTCGACGGCACGGGCGCCCGGCTCGTCGACCTGCCCACCTACGCCTTCCAGCACCGGCGCTACTGGCAGGACGGCGAGGAGCAGGCGGCGGATGTGGCGACCGCCGGACTCGACGATGCGCGGCATCCGCTGCTCGGCGCGGTCGTGCCCGTGGCGGGGGCGCAGGACGTGATGCTCACCGGGCGGCTGTCCGTCCAGGCGCAGCCGTGGCTGGCCGACCACCGGATCGCGGGCCGGGTGCTGCTGCCCGGCACCGGGTTCGTGGAGCTGGCGGTCCGGGCCGGCGACCAGGTGGGCCGCCCTCTGGTCGAGGAGCTGACGCTGCACGCCCCGCTCGTCCTGCCCGAGCGGGGCGGGGTGCAGGTGCAGGTGCTCGTGGGAGAGGAGGCGGACTCCTATCGGCGCGAGCTCTCGGTGCACTCCCGCCCGGAAGGCACCGAGGCTCCCTGGACCCTGCACGCGACCGGGACCCTCGCCCCGCTCCACGCGGCGGCGGCCGACTTCGACCTGCGGGCATGGCCGCCGCGCGGAGCCGAGCCCGTCGACCTGGACGGCTTCTACGAGGGCCTTGAGGAACTCGGCCTGGGCTACGGGCCCGCCTTCCGCGGCCTGCGCGCGGCGTGGCGAAGCGGCGGCGACGTCTACGCGGAGATCGAGGTTCCCGACCTCGTCGGACACGAGCCGTTCGGGCTGCATCCGGCGCTGCTGGACGGCGCGCTGCACGCCGTCGGGCTCACCGAAGCCGACGAGGCCGGCCTCCCGTTCGCGTGGTCGGGTGTCGCGCTTCACGCGTCGGGCGCCGCCACGCTGCGGGTCCGGCTGACGCGCGGGGAGGGCGGCGCGGTCTCGGTGCGGGCGGCCGACGGTGCGGGCGCTCCGGTGATGACGGTGCGGTCGCTGACCTCCCGGCCGATCTCCACCGAGCAGCTCGACGCCGCGGCGGCCGTGCCGCACGACGCGCTCCACCGCCTGGACTGGACCGCCGCCCCCGGCGTCCGCCCGGCCTACGCCATCGCGACCGGCGACTGGGAGGCGTTGGGTGAGGGTGATGTGCCTGAGGTGGTGACGTTGGGTGTCGCTGCTGAGGGGGTGGGTCCTGGTGCGGTGCATGGGGCGGTGTGTCGTGTGCTGGGTGTGTTGCAGCGGTGGTTGGGGGAGGAGCGGTTCTCTTCGTCGCGGTTGGTGGTGTTGACGCGGGGTGCGGTGGGTCTGCCGGGCGAGGATGTGACCGATCTGGCGGGTGCGGCGGTGTGGGGGCTGGTTCGTTCCGCGCAGAGCGAGGAGCCGGGGCGGTTCGTCCTCGCCGACGCCGGTCCCGAGGACGTGCCGCTGGTGCTCGCCTCGGGCGAGCCGCAAGTGATCGTGCGTGACGGTGTCGTCCACGCCGCGCGCCTTCAGCGGGTACCGCTGCCCGCAGGTCCGACCGAACACGCCCTGGGTCCGTCTGACTCGGTGTTGGTGTCGGGTGGGACGGGTGCGTTGGGTGCTGTGGTGGCGCGGTATCTGGTGGGTGTGTGTGGGGTTGGCCGGTTGGTGTTGGTGGGTCGTCGGGGTGGGGCGGCTGCGGGTGTGGGGGCGTTGTGTGGTGAGTTGCGGTCGTTGGGTGCGGGGGTGGTGGTGGAGGCGTGTGATGTGGGGGATCGGGAGGCGGTTGCGGGGGTGTTGGGTCGGCATGGGGTGTCGGCGGTGGTGCATGTGGCGGGGGTGCTGGATGACGGTGTGATCGGTTCGTTGACGCCGGAGCGTGTGGGTGGGGTGTTGCGTCCGAAGGTGGATGCGGCGTGGCATCTGCATGAGTTGACGGCCGGGCGGGGGTTGTCGGCGTTTGTGTTGTTCTCGGCGGCTGCGGGTGTGCTGGGTGCGCCGGGGCAGGGGAGTTACGCGGCGGCGAACGCGTTCCTGGATGGGCTGGCGGCTCATCGCCGGGCCAACGGGCTGCCCGCACAGTCCCTCGCCTGGGGACTCTGGGACACCGACGGCGGCATGGCGGGCGCGCTAAGCGGGGCCGATCGCGGCCGGATCGAGCGGAACGGCGTCCTGCCGCTCTCTGTCGATGAGGGAATGAACCTCTTCGAGGCCGCCGGGAGGAGCGGCGACCCGGTGCTCGTCCCCGTCCGGCTCAACCTGGACGGTCCATCGGAGGAGCCGGTGCCCGCCCTGCTGAGCGGGCTCGTCCGGTCCGCGCGGCCGCGATCGACGGGAGAGAAGGCCGATGGCGCCGGCCTGCGCGGACGGCTGGCGCCCCTTCCGCAGAGCGAGCGCGAAGGGGTCCTGCTCGATCTCGTCCGGGAGCGGGCGGCCGCGGTCCTCGGCTTCGCCTCCGGCGCCGACGTCCCGTCCGACCGGGTCTTCAAGGACCTCGGGTTCGACTCGCTCACCGCGGTCCAGTTCCGCAACGGCCTGAACGACTCGACGGGCCTTCGGCTGCCCGCGACCCTCGTCTTCGACCTTCCGTCTCCGGCCGTCCTGGCCCGGCACCTGCTCACGGAGCTGATGGGCGGCCTTCCCGAGCGGTCCGAGGTCTCGGCGACCTCCGCCGCCACCGATGAGCCCGTGGCGATCGTCGGGATGGCGTGCCGGTATCCGGGGGGTGTGGCGTCTCCTGAGGATCTCTGGCGGGTGGTGTCGGAGGGTCGTGATGTGGTGTCGGGGTTTCCGGTGGATCGGGGTTGGGATCTGGCGGATGTGGTGGATCGGTCGGGGGAGCGGCCGGAGACCAGTTATGTGGACTGCGGTGGGTTTCTGTATGAGGCGGGGGAGTTCGATGCGGGGTTCTTCGGGATCTCGCCGAACGAGGCCGCCGTCATGGACCCCCAGCAGCGACTGCTGCTGGAGAGCTCCTGGGAGGCGTTCGAACGCGCCGGGATCGACCCGCGCGCGCTGAAGGGCAGCGCCACGGCGGTCTACGCGGGTCTGATGTACCACGATTACGTGCACAGCGGTGCCGCCGGAGGCATCGCCTCCGGCCGGATCTCCTACACCTTCGGATTCCAGGGCCCTGCCATGACGGTGGACACGGCGTGTTCGTCGTCGTTGGTGGCGCTGCATCTGGCGGCGCAGGCGCTGCGGTCGGGGGAGTGTTCGCTGGCGTTGGCGGGTGGCGCGACGGTGATGGCGAGGCCGGACACGTTCATCGAGTTCTCTCGGCAGCGGGGTCTTGCGGCTGATGGGCGGTGCAAGTCGTTCGCGGCGGCCGCTGATGGTACGGGCTGGTCTGAGGGTGTGGGGATGCTGCTTTTGGAGCGGCTGTCGGATGCTCGGCGCAACGGTCATCGGGTTCTGGGGCTGGTGCGGGGTTCGGCGGTGAACCAGGACGGTGCGTCCAACGGGTTGACGGCGCCGAACGGCCCGTCGCAGCAACGGGTCATCCGGCAGGCGGTGGCGAGCGCGGGGCTAGACCTGTCCGACGTCGACGCGGTCGAAGCCCACGGCACCGGGACTCGGTTAGGCGACCCGATCGAGGCGCAGGCGCTGCTGGCGACCTATGGGCGGGACCGTCCGCAGGACCGGCCGTTGTGGCTGGGATCGATCAAGTCGAACATGGGCCACGCGCAGGCCGCCGCGGGCGTCGCCGGCGTGATCAAAATGGTTCAGGCCATGCGCCACGGCGTGCTGCCGCCGACGCTGCACGTGGACGCCCCGACGCCCGAGGTGGACTGGTCGTCCGGCGCGGTGCGGCTGCTGACCGAGGCACGGCAGTGGCCGGTGGACGGCCGTCCCCGCCGCGCGGGGGTGTCATCGTTCGGAATCAGCGGCACCAACGCCCACGTCATCATCGAAGCCGCGCCGGAGGAACTGGTCGCGGAGCGGCAGGAGGCGCCTGGGTCGGTGCTGCCATTCGTGCTGTCGGCGCGGACGCCGGGAGCGTTGGGGGAGCAGGCCGACAGGTTGGCCACGGCTCTGGGGACGCGGTCCGAGCTCGCGATGGTGGACGTGGCCTGGTCGCTGGCGACCGGCCGCGCGTCGTTCGAGCACCGAGCGGCCGTCACCGCCGACTCCCCCGACGCCCTGCTGGCCGGGCTCCGCGCCGTCGCCACCGGCGATCGTCACCGGGGCGTGGTCCGGGACCGCGCCCTGCCGGACGCGAACGGGCGGATCGCGTTCCTGTTCTCGGGTCAGGGTTCGCAGCGGTCGGGGATGGGCCGGGAGCTGTGCGAGGCGTTCCCGGTGTTCGCCTCAGCTTTCGATGAGATCTGCGAGGCGCTGGACGAGCCGGTGCGCGATGTCGTCTGGGGCGATGACCTCGATCGTTTGACGGAGACGTTCTGGACGCAGACGGGGTTGTTCGCGTTCGAGGTGGCGCTGTTCCGGTTGCTCGAGTCCTGGGGTGTCGTGCCGGACTTTGTGGTGGGGCATTCGGTGGGGGAGATCGCGGCGGCTCATGTGGCTGGGGTGTTGTCGCTTGAGGACGCGTGTGTGCTGGTGCGGACGCGTGCGCGGTTGATGCAGGCCCTGCCGTCGGGCGGGGCGATGGTGGCGGTCCAGGCATCGGAAGAGGAGGTCCGGCCGCTGCTGAACGATGGCGTCGAAGTCGCGGCGGTGAACGGCCCTCGCGCGGTGGTGCTGTCGGGTGCCGAGGACGCGGTGGTCAAGGCGGCCGAGGCGTCCGGTGCCAAGACCCGGCGCCTCCAGGTCTCGCACGCCTTCCACTCGCACTTGATGGAGCCGATGCTGGAGGCCTTCGCCGAGGCGATCGGCGGGCTGGACTTCCGCGCTCCGCGGATCCCGGTCATCTCCAACCTCACAGGACAAGCCGAAAGCGACTTGGGGCCGGACTACTGGGTGCGTCAGGTGCGCGGCACCGTCCGGTTCGGGGATGCGATCGAGCACCTGTCCGGCCAGGGCGTCGGCACGTTCATCGAGGTCGGTCCGGACGCGGCCCTGACCCCGCTGGTCGAGGACGGCGCCATCGCGTTGCTGCGGCGCGACCATCAGGAGGACCGCGAGCTCGCCGCCGGTATCGGCCGCCTGTTCACCCGAGGCCACCGCATCGACTGGGAGGCGTTCTACGCGGGCACCGGCGCGCGGCTGGTCGACCTGCCCACCTATGCCTTCCAGCACCGGCGCTACTGGCTGACGGACGAGCGCGCCAAGACCGACCCGGTAGCGATGGGACTGGGCGCGGCCGAGCATCCGATCCTCGGCGCGGTGGTCCGCCTCGCCGAGGCGGACAACGTCGTCCTCACCGGGCGGCTCACACAGGACCGGCTGCCGTGGCTGGCCGACCACGCGGTCCGCGAGGTCGTCGTGCTCCCGGGGACGGCCCTCGCCGAACTCGCCGTGCGAGCGGGCGACCACGTCGACTGCCCGGCCGTGGACGATCTGGTGCTGGAGAGGCCACTGGTACTGCCCGAGAGCGGCGCGGTCCAGGTGCAGGTCGTGGTCGGTGCGGCGGACGACGCGGGGACTCGGCCCGTGGGCGTCCACGCCCGCGCCGGAGAGGACGAGCCCTGGACCCGCCACGCGACCGGCACCCTCGGCCCGGACGCCGGGCCGTCCGACTTCGAGATGGCGGTCTGGCCGCCGCCCGGAGCGGTGCCCCTCGACCTCGGCGGTTTCTACGACGGCATGGCCGAGGCGGGACTGCGCTACGGCCCGGCCTTCCAGGGACTGCGTGCCGCCTGGCAGCGCGATGACGAGGTCTATGCCGAGGTCGAACTACCGTCCGATGAGCAGTCCGAAGCGTCCCGCTACGGACTGCACCCGGCGCTGTGGGACGCCTGCCTGCATGCGGCGGCGCTCCTGCCCGGCACGAGCGGCGAGGCGGCGCTGCCGTTCGCCTGGTCGCGGCTGACCCTGCACGCGGGCGGCGCGTCGAGCGCGCGGGTCCGGATCACGTCCGCCGGTGACGGAGCCCTGGGGCTCCAGGTCGCCGACCCGGCCGGACGGCCGCTCCTGTCGGCGGGCTCGCTCGCCACGCGGCCCGTCGCCGACGAGCGGCCGGGCGGCGGGGCGCCGGAGGCGCGGCTGCGCGATGCGCTGTTCCGACTCGACTGGCTTCCCGTTGGGGCGTCCGCCCCGCGGCCCGTCCCCGACTGGACGACGTGGGACGACCTCCCTGACGGCTCGCCCCCTCCCGAGACGGTGGTGCTCCCCGTGTCCGGCGGTGACGATCCCCGTGAGGCGCTCCATCGGGTCCTTTCCGTCCTGCAACGCTGGCTGGCGGAGGAGCGGTTCTCTTCGTCGCGGTTGGTGGTGTTGACGCGGGGTGCGGTGGGTCTGCCTGGCGAGGATGTGACCGATCTGGCGGGTGCGGCGGTGTGGGGGCTGGTTCGTTCCGCGCAGAGCGAGGAGCCGGGGCGGTTCGTCCTCGCCGACGCCGGTCCCGAGGACGTGCCGCTGGTGCTCGCCTCGGGCGAGCCGCAAGTGATCGTGCGCGACGGTGTCGTCCACGCCGCGCGCCTGGCGAGGGCATCCGCCGACGGCGCGGACCAGGCTTGGGACCCTTCGGGCGCGGTCCTGATCACGGGCGGTACCGGCGCCCTCGGCCTGCTGGTGGCCCGGCACCTCGTGCGCGACCGGGGCGTGCGGCACCTCGTGGTCGCCGGCCGGAGCGGCGCGGACGCCCCCGGAGCCGCGCGGCTGCGCGGGGAGCTGGCCGGACTCGGCGCGGATGTGACGATCACGGCCTGCGACGTGGCTGACCGCTCCGCCGTCGCGCGCATGCTGGCCGACATCACCGCCGAGAGGCGGCTCGCGGGGGTCGTGCACATGGCCGGGGTACTGGCCGACGGCATGCTCGGGACGCTGACCGCCGCGCAGGTGGACGCCGTCGTCGCGCCGAAGGCACTCGGCGCCCTGCACCTCCACGAACTCACCCTCGGCATGGACCTGGACCAGTTCATCCTCTTTTCGTCCGGCGCGGGCGTGCTCGGCGCCGCCGGGCAGGGCAACTACGCGGCGGCCAACGCCTACCTGGACGGACTCGCGGCGCACCGGCGGGCGACCGGGCTCCCGGGCCGATCGCTGGCCTGGGGCCTGTGGGCCGCGGAGAGCGGCATGGCGGGCGGCCTGGCGTCCGCGGACGGGCAGCGGATGCGCCGCAACGGCGTCCTGCCGCTCTCCGAGGACGAGGGGGTCGCGCTTCTCGACGCGGCCGGACGCACGGACGCGCCCGTCGTGGTGCCCCTCCGGCTGGACCTCACGGCCCTGCGCGGCGTCGCCGAACACCTGCCGCCGCTGTTCAGCGGGCTGGTCCGGCGGCCCCGGCCCGCGTCGGCGGGCGGGGCCGCGCGCACCCCCTTCCGCGAACGGCTGGCCGCGCTGGCCCCGGCCGAGCGCCGCGCGACGCTGCTCGAACTCGTGCGCGGCGAGGCGGCCGCCATCCTCGGCCACGACGGCCCCGCCGCCATCGAGCCGGACCTCGCCTTCACCGAACTGGGCTTCGATTCGCTCACCGCCGTGGAGTTCCGCAACAACGTCGGTGAGGCGGTCGGGGCCCGGCTGCCCGCCACCCTGGTCTTCGACCACCCGAACGCCGAGGTCCTCGCCGGCCACCTGCTGACCGAACTCGCCCCCGGGGACGAGGCCGACAGCGAGGAACGCCGCGTCCGGCGGCTCCTCCAGGAACTGCCCCTGGACCGGCTCCGCGAGGCCGGCCTGCTCCGCGGGCTGCTCGACCTGGCCGCCGAACCGGACAACGGCCTCGCCCTGGAGGAACCCCGCGACGCGGAGGCGTCCATCGACGACATGGGGGCCGACGACCTGATCGCCCTCGCCCTCGACCGCCCCGGCCCTGCGGACAGCGACCTGGAGCTGTGACGACATGAGCACGAACGACCCGAAGCTGGTCGAGGCGCTCCGCGCCTCGCTCAAGGAGAACGAGGCCCTGCGCACCCAGAACCGCGGGCTCACCGCCGCAAGGCACGAGCCCGTGGCGATCGTCGGGATGGCGTGCCGGTATCCGGGGGGTGTGGCGTCTCCTGAGGAGCTTTGGCGGGTGGTGTCGGAGGGTCGTGATGTGGTGTCGGGGTTTCCGGTGGATCGGGGTTGGGATCTGGCGGATGTGGTGGATCGGTCGGGGGAGCGGCCGGAGACCAGTTATGTGGACTGCGGTGGGTTTCTGTATGAGGCGGGGGAGTTCGATGCGGGGTTCTTCGGGATCTCGCCGAACGAGGCCGCCGTCATGGACCCCCAGCAGCGGCTGCTGCTCGAAGTGTCCTGGGAGGCCATCGAACGGGCGGGCGTGGCGCCGCTGTCCCTCCGCGGGACGAAGACGGGCGTCTTCGCGGGGGTGATGTACCACGACTACCCGCACAACAACGCGTCCGGTTCCCTCGCCTCAGGCCGGGTGTCGTACGCGCTGGGGCTGGAAGGCCCCGCGGTGACGGTGGACACGGCGTGTTCGTCGTCGTTGGTGGCGTTGCATCTGGCGGCGCAGGCGCTGCGGTCGGGGGAGTGTTCGCTGGCGTTGGCGGGTGGCGCGACGGTGATGGCGAGGCCGGACACGTTCATCGAGTTCTCTCGGCAGCGGGGTCTTGCGGCTGATGGGCGGTGCAAGTCGTTCGCGGCGGCTGCTGATGGTACGGGCTGGTCTGAGGGTGTGGGGATGCTGCTTTTGGAGCGGCTGTCGGATGCTCGGCGCAACGGTCATCGGGTTCTGGGGCTGGTGCGGGGTTCGGCGGTGAACCAGGACGGCGCGTCCAACGGGCTGACGGCTCCGAACGGTCCGTCGCAGCAACGGGTCATCGGGCAGGCGCTGGCGAGCGCGCGGGTGCGGTCCGACGAGGTCGACGCGGTCGAAGCCCACGGCACCGGGACTCGGTTAGGCGACCCGATCGAGGCGCAGGCGCTGCTGGCGACCTATGGGCGGGACCGTCCGCAGGACCGGCCGTTGTGGCTGGGATCGATCAAGTCGAACATGGGCCACGCGCAGGCCGCCGCGGGCGTCGCCGGCGTGATCAAAATGGTCCAGGCCATGCGGCACGGGCTGTTGCCCCGGTCGTTGCACGTGGACGAGCCGTCGCCGATGGTGGACTGGTCGTCCGGCGCGGTGCGGTTGCTCACCGAGGCGCGCGAATGGCCGGCGGAGGGGCGTCCCCGCCGCGCGGGGGTGTCATCGTTCGGGATCAGCGGCACCAACGCCCACGTCATCATCGAGGAGCACCCCGGGGCCCCGGAGCGCGAGGCCGCGGAGAAACCCGCTCGCGTGCCGGTCATCCCGCTGCCGCTGTCGGCGAGGAGCGCCGACGCCCTAACGGGCCAAGCGAAGAAGCTGGCCGACCACCTGCGCGCCCACCCCGACCTGGAACTGCTCGACGTCGCCCGCAGCATGGCGGCCTCGCGAGCCGGTCTGGAACACCGTGCCGTCGTGGTCGGCACCGGACGGTCGGACCTCCTGTCCGCCCTCGACGGCCGGCTCCCCCAGGGCCGTGTCCAGCGAGGAGGCCTGGCGTTCCTGTTCTCGGGTCAGGGTTCGCAGCGGTTGGGGATGGGCCGGGAGCTGTATGAGGCGTTTCCGGTGTTCGCGTCGGCCTTCGATGAGGTCTGCGGTGCGTTGGACGAGCCGGTGCGTGAGGTGGTGTGGGGTGATGACGCCGGTCGTTTGACGGAGACGTTCTGGACGCAGACGGGGTTGTTCGCGTTCGAGGTGGCGCTGTTCCGGTTGCTCGAATCCTGGGGTGTCGTGCCGGACTTCCTGGTCGGGCATTCGGTGGGCGAGATCGCGGCCGCGCATATCGCGGGTGTCCTGTCGCTTGAGGACGCGTGCGTGTTGGTGCGGACGCGTGCGCGGTTGATGCAGGAGTTGCCTTCGGGTGGGGCGATGGTGGCGGTGCAGGCCTCCGAAGAGGAGATCCGGCGGCGGTTGGCCGATGGTGTGGAGGTCGCGGCGGTGAACGGGCCGCGTGCGGTGGTGCTGTCGGGTGACGTGGACGCGGTGCTGAAGGCGGCTGAGGCGTCCGGTGCCAAGACTCGGCGTCTCCAGGTCTCGCACGCGTTCCACTCGCGGCTGATGGAGCCGATGCTGGAGGCTTTCGCCGAGGCGATCGGCGGGCTGGACTTCCGTGCCCCGCGGATCCCGGTCGTCTCGAACGTGACCGGGCGGCCCGAGAGCGACTTGGGGCCGGACTACTGGGTGCGTCAGGTGCGCGGCACCGTCCGGTTCGGGGACGCGATCGAGCACCTGTCCGGCCAGGGTGTCGGCACGTTCATCGAGATCGGCCCCGACGCGGCCCTCACGCCGCTGGTCGAGGACGGTGCCATCGCCCTGCTGCGGCGCGGTCGACCGGAGGCGCGGCAGCTGGCCAGCGGTATCGGACAGGCGTTCACCCGAGGCCACGCCCTCGACTGGGAGGCCTTCTTCGACGGCACGGGCGCCCGGATCGTCGACCTGCCCACCTACGCCTTCCAGCACGAGCGCTACTGGACCGTCCCCGGCGACGGCGGGCGAGATCTCGCCGCGGCCGGTCTGGAGAGCGCCGACCATCCCCTTCTCGCGGCGGTGGTGGCGGTCCCCGGCTCGGAGGTGACCGTGCTGACCGGACGGATGTCCCGCGAGGCGCAGCCGTGGCTGGCCGACCACGTCCTCACCGGGACGGCCCTGCTCCCCGGCGCCGCCTTCGTGGAGCTCGCCTTCCGGGCCGCCGGCCAGGTCGGCTGCGACACGGTGGAGGAGCTGACGCTGCGCGCCCCGCTCGTCCTCCCCGAAGAGGGAGCGCGCTCCGTGCGTCTCACCGTGGAGGAACCGGACGCGTCCGGCCGCCGCGTCCTGCACGTCCACTCCCGGGCCGACACCGCGCCGCCCGACGAGCCCTGGACCCTCCACGCCGAGGCCCTCCTGAACGACCGCGACGAGCCGGGACCGGATGCGGATCTCACCCTGTGGCCGCCGCCGGGCGCGCGGAAGGCCGGGCCCGACGACCCCTACGCGCTCCTCCTGGAACGCGGCTTCGACTACGGCCCCGCCTTCCGCGGGCTGCGCGAGGTCTGGACCTCCGACAAGGAGATCTACGCCGAGGTCGAGCTGCCCGCGACGGAACGCGCGGGCGCCGACCGGTTCGGCGTCCACCCCGCCCTCCTGGACGCCGCCCTCCACGCCGGCCTCCTCTGCGACGATGACGGCGACGGCGGCATGGTGATCCCGTTCGTCTGGACCGGGGCGGCGCTCCACGCGACCGGGGCGACCGCGCTGCGGGTCCGGCTGGCTCCGAAGGACGGCGGCGGCATGGCGATCACGGCCGCCGACCCGGCCGGAAGGCCCGTGCTGACGGTGGAGGCGCTCACCGGCCGTCCCGTGACCGAGGGCGACCTGCGGCGCGCCCGCGCCGGAGGCGGCGCACGGCTCTACCGGATGGACTGGCGACCGGCGGCATCGGCCGGCCCCGCCTCCGGGACGGCGGCGACCTTCGTCTGCCCGGCGGCCTCCGGAGACCTCCCCGCCGACGTCCGGGATCTCTGCGGGCGCACGGTCGCCGCGCTGCGCGCCTTTTTGGAGGCCGAGAACCCTCCCGCGTCCCGGCTCGCGGTGGTCACGCGGGGAGCGGTGGGCCCCGGCTCGGCCACGGCCGTCTCCCCGCAGGCACCGGTCTGGGGGATCGTCCGGGCGGCCCAGGCCGAGAATCCCGGACGCTTCGTCCTGGTCGACCTCGACCCGCGTGAGGAGGGGACCGCGGGCCTCGCCGAGGCACTGGCGACCGGCGAACCCGAGGTCGCCGTCCGCGCCGGGCAGGCCCTCGTCCCCCGGCTGGCTCCGGCGGCGCCCGGACCCGGCGCCCCACCGGAGTTCGGCCCCGAGGGCACCGTGCTCGTCACCGGCGGCACGGGCGGCGTCGGCGCGCACCTCGCACGGCACCTCGTCACCGCGCACGGGGTGCGGCACCTGGTGCTGACGAGCCGTCGCGGCCCGGACGCCCCGGGCGCGGCGGACCTGTGCCGCGAACTGGCGGGTGCGGGAGCCGAAGCGACCGTCGCGGCCTGCGACGTCGCCGACCGGGCGGCCCTCGCGGCGCTGCTGGACGGCATCCCGGCGGACCGGCCCCTGCGAGGCGTCGTGCACGCCGCCGGAACCGCCTCCGGCGGGCTGGCCACGGCGATGACGCCCGGACTGCTGGACGCCGCGCTGCGCGCGAAGGCGGACGGGGCCTGGCACCTGCACGAACTCACCCGGGACCGCGAACTGGACGCGTTCGTCCTGGTGTCGTCGGCGGGCGGGCTGGTCCTCGCCGCGGGCCAGGCCAACTACGCGGCGGCCAACGTCTTCCTCGACGCCCTAGCCGAGCACCGCCGCGACGCCGGGCTGCCCGGCGCGTCCATGGCGTGGGGGCTGTGGGAGGGCGTCGGGATGGCCGGGCGGCTGGGCGAGGCCGACCTCGGCCGGTTGCGCCGCCAGGGCCTGCCGCCCATACCGGTGGCCGAGGCGCCCGCCCTGTTCGACGCCGCGCTGGCCGCCGACGAGGCCCTCACGGTCCCGCTGGCGGTCGACGCGGCCGCGCTCCGGGCCCGCACCGACCAGATCCCCGCGCCGCTGCGCGCCCTCGCCCCGCCGCGCCCGCGCCGGGCGGCCGCCACCGTGCCCGGAGCACGCGAGGCCGGAGCGCTCCGGGACGAGCTGCGCGGCCTGGACGAACCGGCACAGGACGCCCTGCTGCGGGACCTCGTGCTCCGGCACGCGGCCACGCTGCTCGGCCACGCCGCGCCCGGCGCCCTCGACCCCGAACGGGAGTTCCTCGAACTCGGCTTCGACTCGCTGTCGGCGATGGAACTGCGCGGCGCGCTCGGGGAGGCGACCGGCCTGGAACTGCCGCCGATGGTCGTCTTCGACGCCCGCGACCCGGCGGGGCTCGCCCGCCGGCTGCGGGAGGAACTGGCCGCCCCCGGCCCCGGCCGCGAGCCGGACCGCCGCGCCGGGCCCGCGGCCGCCGGGGAGATCGGCGGCCTGTTCCGGGAGGCCGCGCGGACCGGCCGGTTCGGACTCGGGTTCGAACTGCTCAAGGCCGTCGCGGCGCTGCGCCCGGCGTTCGCCTCGCCGGACGCGCTCGACGCCCCGCCCCGCCCCGTGCGGCTCTCCAGCGGACCGGACGGCCCCGTCCTGGTGTGCATCGGCACGCCCGCGGCGACCGGGGGAGTCCACCAGTACGCGCACATCGCGGCCGCGCTGCGCCCCGGGCGGCAGGTCGCGGGCCTGCCGCTGCCGGGCTTCGCGCCGGACGAGCCGCTGCCCGCGTCGGCGGACGCCGCGGTCGAGGTCCTCGCCCGCGCGGCGGCCGGGGCCGCGGACGGGCGGCCGCTCGTGCTGCTCGGCTACTCGGCGGGCGGCCTGGTCGCGGGCGCCGTGGCGGCGCGCCTGGAGCACCGCCACGGCCTGCGGCCCGCGGGCCTGGTGCTGCTCGACACCTACCGGTACCGGGACGGCGACTGGGGCGTCCCGCTGGACCGGCTCGCGGCCGGGCTGTTCGCGACCGAGTCGGAGTTCGGCGCGTTCGACACCGCCCGCTGGTCGGCGATGGCGGGCTGGGGCGAGCTCATCCCCGACCTGGAGCGGGACGACCCCGCGACCCCCGGCCTGTTCGTGCAGTGCACCCGGCGCTTCTACGAGCCGGACGACGGGGACGCCGGCGCCGGGCACGCGACGGGCGACGCCGACGGCTGGCGGGCCGCCCCCTGGAACCCCGCCCACACGCTGCGGACCGTCGACGCCGACCACTTCGGCCTCGTCGAGGCGGGCGCGGCGGACACCGCACGGATCATCGACGACTGGCTCGACACCCTCCAGACCACTCCCGCGAAGGCGAGGCCGTGACCATGACTCCGCGCCCGACCGCGAAGGGCACCGTCCCCTTCGGCGACCACGCGACCTGGTACCGCGTGACCGGCGACCTCGGCGAGGGCGGCCCCCCGCTCGTGGTGCTGCACGGCGGTCCAGGCAGCACCCACGACTACCTCCTGGCGCTCGCCGACCTGGCCCGGCCCGGGCGGCCCGTCGTCCACTACGACCAGCTCGGCAACGGCGGCTCGACCCACCTGCCCGGCAAGGACGCGGACTTCTGGACGGTCCGCCTCTTCCTCGACGAGCTGGACAACCTCCTGCGGCGCCTCGGCATCGCCGACGACTACGTCCTGTACGGGCACTCGTGGGGCGGGGTCCTGGCGGCCGAGCACGCCGCCGCCCGCCCCGCCGGGCTGCGCGGCCTGATCCTGGCGAACGCGCCCGCCTCCTACCCGGTCTGGAACCAGGAGATGAAGGGACTGCGGGACGCGCTTCCCCCCGGCGTCGACGCGACGCTGCGGCGGCACGAGGAGGCCGGGACGACCGACTCCGCCGAGTACCACGCCGCGATGCGGGTGTTCTACGAGCGGCACGTCTGCCGCGTCCTGCCGTGGCCGCGCGACTACCTCGCCTCCTTCTACGAGATCGTCAACGACCCGACCGTGTACGCGGCGATGAACGGGCCCAGCGAGTTCCACGTCATCGGCACGCTGCGGGACTGGTCGGTGGAGGCGCGCTGCCCCGACATCGCCGTCCCCGCGCTGGTGCTGTCGGGACGCCACGACGAGGCCACCCCCGCCGTGGTCCGGCCGTTCGCCGAACTGATCCCGGACGCCCGCTGGGAGGTCTTCGAGGAGTCCAGCCACCTGCCGCACCTGGAGGAGCCGGAGCGGTTCCGCGCCGTCGTCGGCGCCTACCTGGACGGTCTCGCACGGTAGGGGCCGGTTAGGGGTTCTGCGGGCGGGAACGGCGGCCGCACACTTGGGCTCGTCCGAGGAGCCGACGGATGGGGCGACGGATGGAGACCGGCCAGCAGGACACGAGCGCGATCGTCTTCCCGGGCATGGGGCCCGTGCCGTTCGCGGACGTCGGCAGGTTCATGGTGCTCGACCGGTCCGCCCGCAGGCTCGTGGCGGAGGCCGACGCGGTGCTCGGCCGCTCGCTGGTCGACGGGTTCCGCGACACCCCCGGCGACTACTCCGAGTACGCCCAGGTCGCCTTCCTGGTGAACTGCCTCGCGGCGGCGGACCGGGCGCGGACCGAGCTCGGCGCGGACCCGGTCGTCTGCGCCGGGCCAAGCTTCGGGGGCAAGGCCGCCGCGGTCGCCTCGGGCGCGCTCGGGTTCGCCGACGCCGTCACGATGACCCTGCGCTGGGCGCGGCTGCTGGAGGAGTACGCCGCGCGCGAGTGCCCCGACGTGGTGACGCACTCGTTCGCCCGGACCCCCGCCGGCGTCTTCGCCGGGATCCTCGCCGAACTCGGCGGACGCGGCGGCTGGCACGAGACCTCCTGCCAGGTGGACGACGACTTCCACATGGTGACGGTGCGGGAGCGGGACCTGCCGTGGCTGTGCGGGCGCGTCCGCGCGGCGGGCGGCCTGCCGCTCTACGCGATGCGGCCGCCCATGCACACCACGGTGCTCGGACCCCTGCGGGACGAGGTGGAGCGGGAGGTCTTCGCCGAGCTGAGCTTCACCGACCCCCTGCTCCCCGTCATCGCCGACCAGGACGGCCGGACGGTCCGGACGGCAGAGGGCGTCCGCGCGATGCTGCTCGACGGGTTCGTCCGCACCGTCCGGTGGCCCGCCGTGGTGGCGGCGCTCAAGGCCAGGGGCGTCGGGACGCTCTACGTCGCCGGGCCCGACGCGCTCTTCGGCCGGGTCCGGTGCACGACCGACGCGTTCCGGGTGGTGCCGGTGGACCCGAAGGCGCTGACGCGGCCCCGCGGGCGCGGGACCGCCCGGACGGCCGGCGCCGGGACCGGCGCCGCCCGCGGGGCGGTGCCCTCGGCGGGTCAGGCGGTCTCCGCGACCACCCCGGTGAGCGTCCGCCACAGCACCCCGGCGGAGGCGAAGGTCTCGGGCCTCAGCGAATCGTCGACGAAACGCACCCCGTAGGCGCTCTCCAGAGACGCGAGAAGCTCGACGGTGCCCAGCGAGTCGAGCCCGAGATCGCCCAGCGCGGCGTCCGGGGCGAGCGATTCCTCGGGAGCCAGAAAAGGAAGCTGGCGGCGCAGAAGTTCCTCGAACCTATTGTCCCACACGGCGAATACCGAACCTTTCGCTAAGCCCCCCGGGCCTGTCCGTCGGTGACAAGCCCATCCCAGGACGGTTCCCGGGGCAACCCTTCACCGACCCCTAGTCCCAGGGAACTCAAGGATGGACGACAAGACAGATCCGGCGCTTCACGCGCGCTTTCTTCGCGGCCTTGGACGGTCCCCGGGAAGAACGGCGGTCTCCGTGGGGCCCCGAAGCCTCGACTACGCCTCGGTCCACGAACTGGCCCTCAGGCGCGCCGGTGCGCTGCTGGCCCGCCACGGCGGCGTCCCGAAGGCCGTCGGCGTCCTCGCCGGCAAGAGCCTGGACGCCTACGTCGCGGTCCTGGCGGGCCTCTACACGGGTGCGGCGCTGGTGCCACTGCACCCGGGCTTCCCGCCCGCCCGCACGATGGCCATGGTCCGAGCCGCCGGCGTGTCGGCGGTCCTGGCCGACGGGATCGGCGCGGCGGCGCTGGAGCCCCTCGCGCGGGAAGGGTTCGACCTGCCCGTCCTCCTGCCGGAGGGGGCCCCGGACGCCACTCCGCCCGCTCCGCTGGACCGGATGGCGGTCCGCGACCGCGACGCGCTCGCCGAGCCCCGGCCGGTCGGCCCGGACGACGTCGCCTACGTGCTGTTCACCTCCGGCTCCACGGGCCGCCCCAAGGGGGTCCGGATCAGCCACGGCGCGACCCGCCACTACTTCGGGGTGCTGGACGGCCGGTACGACTTCGCGCCCGACGACGTGTTCTCGCAGACGTTCGACCTGAGCTTCGACTGCGCGATCTTCGACCTCTTCTGCGCCTGGGGCGCGGGCGCGACGGTCCGGGCCGTGCCGCCGCACGCCTACCGCGACCTGCCCGGATTCGCCGCCGAGCACGGCCTGACGGTGTGGTTCTCCACCCCGAGCGCGATCGCGCTGGTCCGCCGCACCGGTGCCCTGCGCGAGGCCTCGATGCCGGGCCTGCGCTGGAGCCTGTTCGCCGGAGAGGCGCTGCGCTGCGCCGACGCGGCGGACTGGCTGGCCGCCGCGCCCGAGAGCACCGTGGAGAACCTATACGGGCCCACCGAGCTGACCGTCACCATCAGCGGCCACCGCTTCGACCCTCGGACGTCGCCGGACGCCGCGGTGAACGGGCTGGTCCCCATCGGCGCGGTCCACGAGGGCCACGACCACCTGCTGGCCGGCGACGACGGGCGGGACGCGGTCGATGAGGGCGAGCTGTGCGTCACCGGCCCGCAGATGACGCCCGGATACCTCGACCCCGCGGACGGCGAGGGCCGCTTCCTGCGGCGGGGCGGTCGGCTGTGGTACCGGACCGGCGACCGGGTCCGCCGGCTGCCCGGCGGCGAGCTGGCCTACCTCGGCCGGGGGGACTCCCAGATCCAGGTCCAGGGCTGGCGCGTCGAGCCGAGCGAGGTGGAGCACGCGCTGCGCGCCCACCCCGCGGTCGAGGACGCCGTGGCCGTCGCCCGCCGGGCGCACGGCGCCACCGAGATCCTCGCGTTCTACACCGGGACCCCCACCCCGCCGGCGGAACTGGCGGCCTTCCTCCGCCGCACCCTCCCGCACGGCATGGTGCCCCGCGCGTTCCGGCACACCGGCGCCTTCCCGCTGAACGGCAACCGCAAGATCGACCGGCGGGAACTCGCGCGCCGCGCCGTCCTCTAGGGGTCGGTTAGGGGTGCCCGGGCGAGGGCGCCGAGACCTAGCCTGCGGAAGCAGTATCCGAGAGGAAGCTCCAATGACCGAAACGGCCGACGTCGAATCCGCGAGCACCGGGCATCCGGCTTTTCCGATGGCCCGCAAGTGCCCCTTCTCTCCGCCCGAGGAATACGCGCGGCTGCGGGAGACCGAGCCCATTTCAAAGGTCACTCTCACGCAGAACGGCCGCACCGTCTGGCTGCTCACGAAATACGAGCACGTGCGCGCCGTCCTCGCCGACCCGAGAATGAGCGCCGACATCACCGCCGACGGCTATCCGCTGATGATCCCGGTGCCGATCGAGATCCTCAGGTCGGTGCCGCGCGCCCTGTTCCACCTGGACCCGCCCCAGCACACGGTGCAGCGCCGCCTCCTGATGCCCGAGTTCACCGTGCGCAGGGTCGAGGCGATGCGCGCCCGGACCCAGGAGATCACCGACGAGCGGATCTCGGCGATCCTCGAGCACGGCGGCCCGGTGGACCTGGTGGCCGAGCTGGCGCTGCCGATCCCGTCGCAGGCCATCTGCGAGCTGCTCGGCATCCCCTTCGAGGACCGGCACTTCTTCCACGAGTACACCGCCGGGATCATCGGCAAGAACACCGACCAGGACGCGATCCTCGCCCGCGAGATGGAGATGGCCGCCTACATCGACCGGCTGCTCGACGCGCGCGAGAAGGAGCCCGGCGACGACCTGATCAGCCATCTGCTCATGCGCAACCGCGAGCCCGCCTTCGGCGTCGAGCGCGGCGACATCGGCATCCTGGTCCGCGCGCTCATCGCCGGCGGCCACGAGACGACCGCGAACATGATCTCCCTCGGCGTGCTGGCGCTGCTGGCGAACCCCGACCAGCTCGCCCTCGTGCGGGAGGACCGCGCGCTCGCCGCGCGGGCGGTGGACGAGGCGCTGCGGCTGTTCAGCATCTCCGACTTCGGCACCTCCCGGGTGGCGACCGAGGACATCGAGCTCGACGGCATCGTCATCCGCAAGGGCGAGGGCGTCATCGCCTCGATGGCCGCCGCCGACCACGACCCCTCGGTGTTCGCCGACCCGGGCCGCTTCGACATCCGCCGCGAGGCCGCCAAGCACGTCGCGTTCGGGCACGGCATCCACCAGTGCTCCGGCCAGTCGCTGGTGCGGATGGAGCTGGAGATCGTGTTCACCACGCTGTTCGACCGGATCCCCGGCCTGCGCCTCGCGGTGCCGCTGGAGGAGGTGCCGATGAAGACCGAGTCCCTCATCCACGGCCTCCGCGAGCTGATGGTCACCTGGTGAGGGGCGCCCGATGACCGAACGGACCGAGACGGCGGACGAGGCCGCGGAGAAGGCCGGGGAGGGCGGGTACCTCGTTCGGGCCGACCGGAGCCGCTGCATCGCCTCGGGCTCCTGCGTCCTCACCGAGCCCGCCGTGTTCGACCAGGACCTGACCGACGGCTTCGTCCTGCTGCGCGACCCCCGCCCCGGCCGGGAGCGCCGCCGGGCGGTGCTCCGGGCGGTGGACGGCTGCCCGGCGGGCGCGCTGTCGGTCGTGGAGCCCGCGGGGGAGTAGGCGCCGGCAGTGGGCGGGCGCCGAGAGGGAGGGGCAGTGCGGACTGCGAACAGGGCGGGGGGACCGCCGCGGGAGGCGGGCCTCGTGCACGAGCTGCTGGACGAGGCCGCCCGCGAGGCGGAGGACGCGACGGCCGTCAGGCACGAAGGGCGGGCGTGGAGCTTCCGGCGGCTCGCCGACCGCAGCCACGCCTTCGCCCGGTGGCTGCGCGCCCGCGGCGTCGCGCCGGGGGACCGGGTGGTGACCCGGCTGCCCAACCGGCCGGAGCTGGTCGCCATGCTCTACGGGACGTCGCGGAGCGGCGCCGTCTTCGTCCCGCTCAACCCCGCGATGAGGGAGTTCCACCTGAAGTCGGTGCTGGCCGACGCCGAGCCCGCGCTCGTCCTGGCCCCGGGCGCGGAGCTGCCGCGGCTGCGGGACCTGACGGCCGTCCCGGTGTACGACGCTGACGCCGTCTGGGCCGAGGTGGAGGCCGAGCGCGGCGCGGACCCGTTCGCCGGGCCCGGCATCGACCCGGAGGCGCTCGCGGTCCTGGTCTACACCTCGGGCAGCACCTCCGTCCCCAAGGCGGTGATGTGCCCGCACGCGCCCGTGGTGTTCGCCGGCCGCGCCATCCAGGAGGTGCTGCGCTACCGGCCGGACGACGTGGTGTACTGCCGGTTCCCGATCTCGTGGGACTACGGGCTGTACAAGGTGCTGCTGGCCTGCCTCGGCCGCAGCGAACTCGTCCTTGCGGGCGAGGTGTCCGACCTGGTGATGCTGCGCCGGATGCGGGAGACCGGCACGACCGTCGTCCCGATCGTCCCGTCCTTCGCCTCGATGATCGTCACCATGGCGCGGCGGGAGGCGGGCCCGCTGCCCCCGGTGCGGATGTTCACCAACACCGGCGCCGCGCTGCCGGACGCGACGATCGAGGGGCTGCGCGAGGCGTTCCCCGGTGCGCGGGTGGTCCGCCAGTTCGGGCAGACCGAGTGCAAGCGCATCTCGATCATGCCGCCCGAGCAGGACGGCGAGCGCCCGGGCTCGGTGGGCCTGCCGCTGCCGGGCACCGCCGTGCGGATCCTCGGCCCGGACGGCGAGCCGCTCCCGCCCGGCGAGGTCGGCGAGATCACCGCGGCCGGGCCGCACGTCATGGCCGGGTACTGGCGCTCGCCCGAGCTGACCGCCCGGACCTTCCGCACCGACCCCGAGACCGGCGGGCGCCGCCTGCACACCGGCGACTACGGCTGGTTCGACGGCGAGGGCTACCTGTACTTCGCGGGCCGCCGCGACGACATGTTCAAGCGCAAGGGCATCCGCATGAGCACCCTGGAGATCGAAGCCGCGGCGATGGACGTCCCCGGCGTCCGCGCCGCCGCCGTCCTGCCCCCGGACGGCGGCCGCGACCTGGCCGTCTTCGTGGCCGGCGAGGTCGAGGCGGGCGTGGTGCTGCGCGAGCTGGCCCGCAGGCTGGAGCCCGCCAAGGTGCCGGCGACCTGCCGGGTGCTCCCCGACATCCCGCTCACCGCCCACGGCAAGAACTCGCGCGACGTGCTCGCCCGGCTGCTGGTGGGGGAGGCGCGGTGACCCGCGAACAGGACCTGGCGGAACGCTTCGGCACCCCGCTGTACGTCTACGACCTGGACGAGGTCGCCGCCGCCACCGCCGGGCTGCTCGACGCGCTGCCCGAGGGCGTCGAGCTCTTCTACGCGCTGAAGGCCAACCCGCACCCCGACGTCGTCCGGGCGACCCGGCCGGCACCGGGGCGCCGCTGCCGCGCCGAGATCAGCTCGGCGGGAGAGCTCGCCGCCGCGCTCGACGCCGGCTTCACCGGCGCCGACTGCCTCTACACCGGCCCCGGCAAGACCATGGCGGAACTGCGGCTCGCGATCGCTGCGGGCGTCCGGCTGTTCTCGACGGACTCGGTGGACGACGTCCGCAACGTCGGGGCCGCCGCGCGGGCGGAGGGCGCGCCGGTCCGGTGCCTGCTGCGGGTCAACGGAGCCCCGGGCGGCGCCACCACCGGCATCAGGATGACCGGTACCCCCTCCCAGTTCGGCTTCGACGCCGAGACGCTGCCCGACCTGATGCCCGAGCTGCGCCGGGTGGACGGCGTCGAGCCGGCCGGCCTGCACTTCTTCCCGCTGAGCAACGCGCGGGACGAGGACAGCCTGATCGCCGAGTTCCGGCAGACCGTCGAGACCGCCGCCGCCCTCGGCCGCGACCTCGGTCTGCCACTCGACCTGCTGGACATCGGCGGCGGGTTCGCCGCCCCCTACGCCGTCCCCGGCGAGCGCCCCCGCTACCCGAACCTGCGCCGCGAACTGGAGGCGGCGCTCGACCCGCACCTTCCCGGCTGGCGCGCCGGCCGCCCGCGCGTCGCCTGCGAGTCCGGGCGGCACCTGGTCGGCACGGCCGGCGCGCTGGTCGCCGGCGTGACCGGCGTCAAGTCCAGCCGGGGACGCCGGTACGTGATCCTGGACGTGGGCATCAACGCCTTCGGCGGCATGTCGGGGCTCGGCCGCCTGCTGCCGGTCGCGGTGCGGCCGGACGGCGCCGGTCCGGCCACCGGGCGGGGCAGCCTCGTCGGGCCGCTGTGCACGCCCGGCGACGTCCTCGGCCGCGAGATCGAGCTGCCCGACCTGGCCCCGGGTGACACGGTGGTCATCCCGAACGCCGGGGCCTACGGGCTGACCGCGAGCCTGCTGGCCTTCCTCGGACGCCCGGCGCCGGTGGAGGTCGCCGTCCGGGGCGGGCGGGTCGTCTCGGTGACCCGCCTCGAACACCGCCGCGCCGACGTCCGCGACGCGGTCCCCGCCGGGGGACCGCGATGACCGTGAGTCCGGTGGACGCCACCGGGCGGCCCGCCGCGGCGCGCGGCACCGTCGTGGTCGGCAGCGTGCCCTCCGACGCGCACACCTGGAACCTGGTCTTCCTCCAGCTCCTCATCGAGGAGCTCGGCTACACGGTGGTCAACCTCGGGCCCTGCACCCCCGAGGAGACACTGGTGGAGGCGTGCGAGCGGACCGCCCCGGTGATGGTCGTGATCAGCAGCGTCAACGGCCACGGCGGGCGGGACGGGCTGCGGCTGATCGAACGGCTCCGCGCCCGGGACGCGCTCGCCGCCACGCCGGTGGTGATCGGCGGGCAGCTGGACACCCGGGGCGCCGACACCGCGGGGCAGGTCGCCGAGCTGCTCGCCGCCGGGTACGACGCGGTGTTCGCGGGCGGCGCCGCCGGGACCTCGGAGTTCCGCGACCTCCTGGCCGCCCTGCCCGAACCCGCCCGCACACCGGTGGGACCGGAGGGCGGCGGCCTGTGACGGCGGACCCGCACCCGCCCGGCGCGGACGCTCCGGTGGCCGGCGTGCCGGTGCCGGGCGTCCCGGAGGCGGCACGGCACCGGGCGGCGCACTTCGGCGCGTTCGTTCGGGCCCGGCACGCCGGAGGCGCACTCGTCGTGCAGCCCCGGATGGGCTTCGGCTCGCCCCGCCGGATGCGGGCGGGCCTGGTCGCCACCCGGCGGGCGCGGGCCACCACCGTCGGCACCATCACCCTGGACAGCTACACCCGGGTGGGGGACCCCGGCGCCGCCGCGCGGGCACTGCGGGAGGGCGCGGACCTCAACGGGTACCCGATCGTCGCCCATCCGCCCGCCACCACCGCCCGGGTGCTGGCCGGCGTCGCCGACGCCGGCTTCCCGGTGCAGGTCCGGCACGGGTCGGCCGTCCCCGGCGACATCTTCACCGCGCTCGTCCGGCTGCGGCTGGCCGCCACCGAGGGCGGCCCCGTCTCCTACTGCCTGCCGTACGGGCGGACGCCGCTGGCGGAGTCGGTCCGCAACTGGGCCGACTGCACGCGGCGGTTCGCCGAGCTCGCGGACCTGGGTCTCCAGCCGCATCTGGAGACGTTCGGCGGCTGCATGCTCGGACAATTGTGCCCGCCCGGCCAACTGGTCGCGATCAGTGTTCTGGAAGCGCTGTTCTTCTGCCGCAACGGGATCTCCAGCATATCGGTCAGCTACGCGCAGCAGACCAATGAGGCCCAGGACGTGGAGGCGGTTCACGCATTGCGGCGGCTGTGCGGTGAATTACTGCCGACGAATGATTGGCACACGGTCGTCTACACCTACATGGGGCTGTATCCGCGCAGCGAGGCCGGGGCGCTGCGCCTGCTGTCGGCGGCGGCCCGGCTGGCGGTGGCCGCGGGGGCGGAACGGCTCATCGTCAAGACCGTCGCCGAAGCGCACCGCATCCCGACCATCGAGGAGAACGTGGCCGGGCTCGAACACGCCGCCCGCGCCGCCCGCGGCGCCCCGCGTCCGGCGCACCCGCCCGAGTTCCCCGGATCGGACACCTACCAGGAGGCGTCCGCACTGGTCAGCGCGGTGCTGAACCTCGCGGACGACGTGGGGACGGCGCTGCTGCTGGCGTTCCGGCGCGGCTACCTCGACATCCCGTACTGCCTGCACCCGGACAACCGGGGCCGCACCCGCAGCTACCTCGACCCCGACGGGCGGCTGCGCTGGGCGGTGACGGGCGCGCTGCCGATACCTTCCCGCGCCCGCGCCGCCGCGCCCGCCAGGGTCACCTCCTCCGGCCTGCTGGACGACCTTTCCTACATGCGCCGCAAGTTCGATCGCGAGGCCTCCGAAATCGGCTCGGGACCGGAATTCAAGGAGTTGGCATAGGGGTCCGCTAGGGGTAGGGGGCGGAATCCGGCCGGGTTAGGGTCGGGTGGCATTCAAGGTGAATCCCAATGATGGCCATCGGCCTGTCGGAGAGCGTGCCAATGGGTGAATTCGGAGACCTCGCTGCGGCCGGGGAGAGCGGTGCCGACGAGCCTTTCGAGGGCACGGGCGCGCGGGCGGAGCGGTGGCGGCTGCGGCTCGGCGGGCTGCCGCCGGGCGAGCGGTCGCGGGTGCTGCTGGACCTGGTGGCCGGGCTCGCCGCCCAGGCGTCGCGCCTGGTGGAGCTTGAGGGGACGCCCGAGGCCGGACCGGAGGACGGGGCCGGAGCGGCCGCCGCCGACGCCGCCCGGCCGTTCCGCGACCTCGGCCTGGACTCGCTGGCCCTGGTCGACCTGCACGCGCGGCTCACGGCGGCGACCGGCCTCGCCCTGCCCGTCACCGTCGCCTTCGACCACCCCACGCCCGGCGCGCTCGCCGAGCGTCTGCACGCCGAGCTGCTCGGCCTGGCCCCGGACGAGGCGCCCGTCGCCGCCCGCGACCGGGACGACGACGAGCCGATCGCGATCGTCGGCATCGGCTGCCGGTTCCCCGGGGGCGCGGACACGCCGGAGCGGCTGTGGCGCCTGCTCTCGGACGGCGCGCACGTCGTGTCGGAGTTCCCCGCCGACCGCGGCTGGGACCTGGACCGGCTGTTCTCCGACGACCCCTCCGAACCCGGCACGACCTACGCCCGGCGGGGCGGCTTCCTCGCCGGGGCTGCCGAGTTCGACGCCGGGTTCTTCGGCATCGGGCCGCGCGAGGCCCGCGCGATGGACCCGCAGCAGCGCCTCGTCCTGGAGACCTCATGGGAGGCGCTGGAGGACGCGGGCATCGATCCGCGGTCACTGCGCGGCACCCCGGCCGGGGTGTTCGTCGGCGCGGAGCCGCAGGAGTACGGGCCCCGGCTCCACCAGGCGCCGGACGGCCTCGACGGCTACCTGCTCGCGGGCGCCGCCCCCAGCGTGGTGTCCGGGCGGGTCGCCTACACCCTCGGTCTGGAGGGCCCGGCGCTCACGGTGGACACCGCCTGCTCGGCGTCGCTCGTCGCGCTGCACCTCGCCGTGCGCGCGCTCCGCGCGCACGAGTGCTCGCTCGCGCTCGGCGGGGGCGTCGCGGTGATGGGCTCTCCCGGAACGTTCACGGCCTTCAGCAGGCAGCGCGGCCTCGCCCCGGACGGGCGGGCCAAGTCCTTCGCCGAGGGAGCGGACGGCACGGCGTTCGCCGAGGGCGCCGGCGTGCTCGTGCTGGAGAGGCTCGGCGACGCCCTGGCCCGCGGCCACACGGTGCTGGCGGTCGTGCGGGGCTCCGCGGTCAACTCCGACGGCGCCAGCAACGGGCTGACGGCGCCGAGCGGCCCGGCGCAGCGACGGGTGATCCGCCAGGCGCTCGCCGACGCCGGGCTCACCGCCGCCGACGTACAGGCTGTGGAGGCGCACGGGACCGGGACGAGGCTGGGCGACCCGATCGAGGCGCAGGCGCTGCTCGCCACCTACGGCCGGGACCGTCCGCAGGACGGGCCGCTGCGGCTCGGGTCCATCAAGTCCAACATCGGGCACGCGCAGGCGGCGGCGGGCGTCGCGGGCGTGATCAAGATGGTGCTGGCGATGCGGCACGGCGTGCTCCCGCGCACCCTGCACGTCGACCGGCCCTCCCGGCACGTCGACTGGACGGCGGGCCGGGTCGCCCTGCTCACCGAGCCGGTCGAGTGGAAGCCGGGCGATGCCCCGCGCCGCGCCGGCGTGTCGTCGTTCGGTGTGAGCGGCACCAACGCCCACCTGATCCTTGAGGAGCCGCCGGCCGCCGAGGAGCCCCCGGCGGTCGGGGAGCCCCCGTCCGGGCCGGTTCCGCTGGTGGTGTCGGCGCGCGGCGCGGACGCGCTCGCCGCGCAGGCCGAGCGCCTGATCGAGCGGCTCGACGGCGGCGATCCCGCCGACGCCCGGCTCGTCACCGACCTCGGCTACTCGCTGGCGACCGGCCGGGCCGCCCTCGACCACCGCGCCGTGGTGATCGCCGCCGATCCCGCCGAGGCCGTCGCGGGACTGCGGGCCCTCGCGGCCGGCGGCCCGGCCGAGGGCGGGCCCGAACCGGTGCGCGGCCACGCCGGCGGCGGACGCCTGGCCATGCTGTTCCCCGGGCAGGGCAGCCAGCGCCGAGGCATGGGCGGGGAGCTCCACGGCGCGTATCCGGAGTTCGCGCGGGCGCTGGAGCAGGCCGTCGACCACCTGGACGTGCACTACGACCGCTCGCTCTGGGACGTGCTGTTCGCCGCGGAGGGATCCCCCGAGGCCGCTCTGCTCGACCAGACCGTGTACGCGCAGGGCGCCTTGTTCGCCGTCGGGACGGCCCTCTACCGGCTGCTGGAGTCCTGGGGGCTGCGCCCGGACCACCTCGCCGGGCACTCGGTCGGCGAGGTGACCGCCGCGCACGTCGCGGGCGTCCTGTCGCTGGAGGACGCCGCGGCTCTGGTGGCCGCGCGCGGACGCCTCATGCAGGAGCTCCCCGCGGGCGGCGCGATGGTCGCCGTCGAGGCCACCGAGCGGGAGGCGCTCGCCGCCCTCGCGGGCCACGAGGCCGAGGCCGCCGTCGCCGCCGTCAACGGCCCGGCCGCGGTGGTGCTGTCGGGCTCGCGTGACGTGGTGCTCGGCCTGGCCGCCGGGTTCGAGCGGGACGGCCGCCGCACCCGGCGCCTGCGGGTGTCGCACGCGTTCCACTCGCCGCTCATGGAGCCGATGCTGGAGGAGTTCGGCCGGGTCGCGCGCGTCCTCGACTACGCGCCGCCGAGCATCCCGATCGTCTCGAACCTCACGGGCGCGCTCGCGTCCGAGGAGGAGCTGCGCTCGCCCGGCTACTGGGTCCGGCACGTCCGCGAGGCCGTGCGCTTCCACGACGGCATGCGGTGGCTGGGCGGGCAGGGCACCGGCACGTTCCTGGAGCTGGGGCCCGACCCGGTGCTGTCGGCGATGGGGCCGTCCTGCCTGCCTGACGAGACCGCCGCCTTCGCCGCCGCGCTGCGCCGCGACCGCGACGAGCGGCGTGAACTCCTGGCGGCCGTAGCGCTCGCCCACGCCCGCGGGGCGCGGCTGGACTGGCCGGCGTTCTTCCGCGGCAGCGGCGCGCGGCGCGTCGAGCTGCCGACCTACGCCTTCCAGCGGGAGCACTACTGGCTCGCGGCACGGGAGAGCGGCGATCCCGGCGTCCTCGGCCAGGAGCCGCTGGACCACCCGCTGCTGAGCGCCGCGGTCGGGCTCGGTGAGGACGGCGGCGCCGTCCTCACGGGCCGGATCTCCACGCGCGCCCACCCGTGGCTGGCCGACCACGTGATCGCCGGAGCGACGCTGCTGCCCGGAACGGCCCTGCTCGACCTGGCGCTGCACGCGGCCGGGCTGCTCGGCTGCGCGGCGGTGGACGACCTCACCCTGGAGACGCCGCTCGTCCTGCCCCCGGACGCCGCGGTGGCGCTCCAGGTGGCGGCCGGCCCTGCCGACGGGCAGGGCCGCCGCACGATCCGGATCTACTCCCGCGCCGAAGGCGGCGACGGGCTGTCCGGCGACTCCTGGGTGCGGCACGCGAGCGGCCTGCTCGGCCGGGACGCGCCCGCCCCCGCCGACACGCCCGACCTCGCGGTCTGGCCGCCGCGCGGCGCCGAACCCGTCGACGTCGCGGCCCTCTACGCGGACATGACCGCGCAGGGCTACGAGTACGGACCCGCGTTCCGCGGGCTGCGCGCGGCCTGGCGGCACGGCGCGGACGTCTACGCCGAGATCGCGCTGGACGCCGGCGCCGCGGCCTCCGCCGCCGGGTTCGGCCTCCATCCCGCGCTCCTGGACGCCGCGCTGCACGCCACCGACCTCGCCGCGCCGGACGAGGCCGCCGAGGGGCTCCGGCTGCCGTTCGCCTGGAACGGCGTGCGCCTGCACGCGGTGGACGCGGTGGCGGCGCGGGTCCGCATCAGGGCGCTGGGTCGCGGCGCCGTCGCCCTGGACCTCGCCGACGGCGCGGGCGCCCCGCTCGCGTCCGTCGCGTCCTACGTGGTCCGGCCCGCGAACGCCGCGAGCCTCGGACCGGCCTCGCAGGCCGGGCCGCTGCTCGCGGTGCGGCTGGAGGGACACGGCCCGGCCGGCGGCGGCCCGGCACCGGTCCCCCTCGCGGACATCGGCCCGGGCGCCGCGCCGGAACTCGCCGTCCACCTCGTCCCGGAGGAGGAGGGCACCGTCCCCGAGCGGCTGCGCGCCGCTACCGGCGGCGTGCTGGAGGCCGTCCGATCCTGGCTCGCCGACGAACGCTTCGCGCCGGCGCGCCTGGTGGTGGCGACGCGGAGCCCGGGCGACCCCGTCGCGTCGGCCGTGCACGGTCTGGTCCGCGCGGCGCAGGCCGAGCACCCCGGCCGGTTCGTCCTCGCCGACCTCGACGCCGCCGAGGGGTCCTGGACGGCGCTGCCCGGCGCCGTCGCGACCGGCGAGCCCGAGGTGGTCCTCCGCTCGGGCCGCCTGCGGGTCCCCAGGCTCGCCGCAGTGCCCGCCCCTGATCGGGACGGCGCCGAGCCGGCCTGGCAGGGGAGCGGACCCGTCCTGGTCACCGGCGGAACCGGCGGACTCGGCGGCCGCATCGCGCGCCACCTGGCCGCCGTGCACGGTGTGCGGAGCCTGCTGCTGGTGAGCAGGCGCGGCCCCGACGCCCCCGGCGCGGCCCAGTTGCGCGAGGAGCTGGCCGCCCTCGGCGCGGAGGCCGAGGTGGTCGCCTGCGACGTCGCCGACCGCGCGGCGCTGGCCGCGCTGCTCGCCGGCCGTCCGCCGGCCGCGGTCGTCCACGCGGCGGGCGTCCTGGACGACGGCGTCGTCACCGCGCTCACCCCGGACCGTCTGGGCGCCGTTCTCGCCGCCAAGGCCGACGGGGCGTGGCACCTGCACGAACTCACCCGCGGCCTGCCGGAGACGCGCGCCTTCGTGCTGTTCTCCTCGACCGCCGCGCTCGTGGACGGAGCCGGTCAGGCCAACTACGCCGCCGCCAACGCCTTCCTCGACGGCCTCGCCGCGCTGCGCCGGGCGGAGGGACTGCCCGCCGTCTCGCTCGCCTGGGGCCCGTGGGAGGGCGCCGGGATGGCCGCGGCGCTCGACGAGCCCGCGATGAGCCGGATGGCGCGGCTCGGCATCACGCCGATGCCCGTCTCCGAGGCCCTCGCCCGGTTCGACCTGGCCGTGGCCTCCGGTGAGGCCGCGTGCGTGCCGGTGCGGCTCGACCGCGCCGCGCTCGGTGCGGCGGGCGGCGAGGTTCCCGCACTGCTCCGGGCGCTGGCACCCGCGCCGCGCCGCCGTCCCCGCGCCGCCGCGCCCGCCGCCCGGCAAGCGGCCGGACTGGCCGCGCTGGACGGCACGGACCGCGACGCGGCCCTGCTCGACCTCGTCCGCACCCACGCCGCCGCCGTCCTCGGCCACGGCACGGCCGCCGCCGTCGAACCCGGCCGTCGGTTCCACGACCTCGGCTTCGACTCCCTGGCCGCCGTGGAACTGCGCAACCGCCTCGGCGCGGCCCTCGGCGCCAGGCTCAGCCCGACCCTCACCTTCGACCACCCCACCCCCGAAGCCCTGGCCGCGCACCTGGCGGGCCGGGACGGCACCGCCGTCCCGGCCGCGTCCGCGGCGGCGCCCGCGGAGGAGCCCGTCGCCGTGGTGGGCATGGCCTGCCGCTACCCGGGCGGCGTGCGGTCGCCCGAGGACCTGTGGCGGCTGCTGTCCGACGGCCGCGACGCCATCTCGTCCTTCCCGGCCGATCGCGGCTGGGCGGCGGACCTGTTCGACCCCGAGCCCGGCGTCCCGGGCAAGAGCTACGCGGACAGGGGCGGCTTCCTCTACGACGCGGCCGACTTCGACGCCGGGTTCTTCGGCATCGGACCGCGCGAGGCCCAGGCCATGGACCCGCAGCAGCGGCTGCTGCTGGAAGTGTCATGGGAGACCCTGGAGCGGGCGGGCATCGACCCGCATCGGCTGCGCGGGACGGCCACGGGCGTGTTCGCCGGAGTCATGTACCACGACTGGGGCCTGCGACTGGGCAGGCTCCCGGACGATCTGGCCGCCTACCACGGCAACGGGAGCCTGGCGAGCGTCGTGTCCGGCCGGGTCGCCTACACGCTCGGCCTGGAGGGCCCCGCCGTCACGGTGGACACGGCGTGCTCGTCGTCCCTGGTCGCCATGCACTGGGCCGTCCAAGCCCTCCAGCGCGGCGACTGCACGCTGGCCCTGGCCGGAGGCGTCACGGTCATGTCGACCCCGGACACCTTCGTGGACATGAGCCGCCAGCGGGGCCTCGCGGCGGACGGGCGGTGCAAGTCGTTCGCCGCCTCGGCCGACGGCACCGGCTGGGGCGAAGGCGTGGGGATGCTGCTGCTGGAGCGGCTGTCGGACGCTCGGCGTCACGGGCATCGGGTGCTGGCGGTGGTGCGGGGTTCGGCGGTGAACCAGGACGGCGCGTCGAACGGGCTGACGGCGCCGAACGGTCCCTCGCAGCAGCGGGTCATCCGCCGGGCCCTGGCGACCGCGCGGCTGCGTCCCGACGAGGTCGACGCGGTGGAGGCCCACGGGACGGGGACGCGGCTGGGCGACCCGATCGAGGCGCAGGCGCTGCTGGCGACCTACGGGCGGGAGCGTCCGGAGGACCGGCCTCTCTGGCTGGGGTCGGTCAAGTCGAACATGGGGCACACGCAGGCCGCGGCGGGTGTCGCCGGTGTGATCAAGATGGTGCAGGCCATGCGCCACGGCGTCATGCCGAGGACGCTGCACGCGGACGTGCCGTCGGACCAGGTCGACTGGTCGTCGGGTGCGGTGCGGCTGCTGACCCAGGATCGGGAGTGGGCGGTGGACGGCCGTCCGCGCCGCGCGGGGGTCTCGTCGTTCGGGATCAGCGGGACGAACGCCCACGTCATCCTCGAAGAGGCCCCGGCCGCCGAGCCGGCCTCCGATGATCCGGACGGCCCGCCGGTGATCCCCTGGGTGCTGTCGGCCCGCACGCCGGAGGCGCTGCGGGCCCACGCCGACCGGTTGCGCGCCCACCTCGGCGCGCTCCCCGGCGACCGGCTCGTCCCCACCGCCCGCGCCCTCGTGACGGCCAGGGCGAGCCTGGAGCATCGCGCCGTCGCGATAGGCGCGGACCGGGTCGAACTGGGCCGTTCCCTGGAACGCATCGCGGAAGAGCCTCCCTCCACCCCCGGCAGCCCGGCAGGCCTTGCGTTCCTGTTCTCGGGTCAGGGTTCGCAGCGGTCGGGGATGGGCCGGGAGCTGTACGAGTCGTTCCCGGTGTTCGCCTCAGCCTTCGATGAGGTCTGCGAGGCGCTGGACGAGCCGGTGCGTGAGGTCGTCTGGGGTGATGACCTCGACCGTTTGACGCAGACGTTCTGGACGCAGACGGGCCTGTTCGCGTTCGAGGTCGCGCTGTTCCGGCTGCTCGAATCCTGGGGCGTCGTCCCGGACTTCCTGGTGGGGCATTCGGTCGGCGAGATCGCGGCCGCTCATGTGGCCGGTGTGTTGTCGCTTGAGGACGCGTGTGCGTTGGTGCGGACGCGTGCCCGGTTGATGCAGGGCCTCCCACCAGGTGGGGCGATGGTCGCAGTCCAGGCGTCGGAGGACGAGATCCGGCCGCTGTTGACCGATGGCGTGGAGATCGCGGCGGTGAACGGACCACGGGCGGTCGTGCTGTCCGGGGTGGAGTCCTCCGTCGTCGCGGTGGCGGGCGCGGTGGAGGGCAGGACGCGCCGGTTGCAGGTCTCGCACGCGTTCCACTCGCGGCTGATGGAGCCGATGCTGGACGCTTTCGCCGATGCGATCGGCGGGCTGGACTTCCGTGCCCCGCAGATCCCGGTCGTCTCGAACGTGACCGGGCTGCCCGAGAGCGACTTGGGCCCGGAGTACTGGGTGCGTCAGGTGCGCGGCACCGTCCGGTTCGGGGACGCGATCGAGCACCTGTCCGGCCAGGGTGTCGGCACGTTCATCGAGATCGGCCCCGACGCGGCCCTCACGCCGCTGGTCGACGACGGCGCCATCGCCCTGCTGCGGCGCGACCGGCCCGAGGCGCGCGAACTCCTGACCGGCCTCGGCCAGGCGTTCACCCGGGGCCACCGGGTCGACTGGTCCGCGGTCCTCCCCGAGGGGTCCGGGGCCGAGGGGCCGGAGCTGCCCACCTACCCCTTCCAGCGGCGGCGCTACTGGCTCGACCCCTCGGTCGGGTCCGGTGCGGGGCTCGGCTCGGCGGGGCTGGAGGAGGCGGGGCATCCGCTCCTCACCGCCGTCGTGACGTCCCCGGCCTCCGGCGAGACCGTGCTGACCGGCAGGCTCTCCACCGACACCCGGGCGTGGATCGGCGACCACCGGGTGCTGGGCGCCGTGCTGCTGCCGGGCACCGCGCTGGTCGAGCTGGCGATCAGGGCCGCCGACGAGACGGGCGCCGAGCGGATCGAGGAACTGGCCCTGGAGAACCCGCTCGTCCTCCCCGAGCGGAGCGCGCTCGCGCTGAGGGTCGTGGTGGCCGCGGCGGACGGCACCGGGGCCCGCGCGCTGTCGATCTACTCGCGGCCTGAGGAGCCCGGCGCGGACTGGACGCGCAACGCGGGCGGCACCCTCGGCCCCCGGTCCGGTGAGCCCGCCGAACCCGACGACGAGCTGACGCCGTGGCCGCCGCCCGGAGCCGACCCCGTCGACGTGACCGGCGCGTACTCAGCGCTCGCTGAGCGCGGTTACGGCTACGGTCCCGCCTTCCAGGGCCTGCGCGCCGCCTGGCGGCGCGGGGACGAGGTGTTCGCCGAGGTCGAGCTGCCCGCGGAGACCGCGGCCGAAGCCGGCGACTACGGCCTGCACCCCGCGCTGCTCGACGCCGCCATGCACGCCGACCTCCTGTGCGGGCATGCCGAGGCCCGGGACGCGACACTCCTGCCGTTCAGCTGGAACGGGGTCACGCTGCACGCGGGCGGCGCGGCGGCCGCCCGGGTGCGCATCCGGCGGCTGCGCGGCGAGGAGCTGTCGGCGATCACGGTGGCCGATCCGACCGGCCGGCCCGTCGCCACGGTCGAATCGCTCGTCTCCCGTCCGGTCACCGCCGACCGGCTGCACGCGGCGCGCGGCCTCGCGGCGGCCCTGCACCGGATCGAGTGGCGGCCGCTGCCACTGCCGGAAGGCGCGGGCCGTCCGGCCCCCGAGTCTTTCCGCGCCGCCCCGCCGGAGGGCGCGGACGTCCCGGAGGCGGTACAGGCCGTGACCGCCGAGGCGCTGCACGCTCTCCAGAACCGCCTGCGGGACGGCCGCACCGATGACGAGCCGCTCGTGGTCCTCACGCACGGGGCGGTCCCGTCCGCCCCCGGAGAGGACGTCGACCCGGCGCAGGCCGCGGTGTGGGGCCTGGTCCGCGCCGCGCAGGCCGAGCACCCGGGCCGCTTCGTCCTCGTGGACTGCGACGGCTCCGCCGAATCCGAGGCGCGGCTCGGCGCGGTGGTCGCGACCGGCGAGCCCGAGGCGGCCCTGCGCGCCGGGCACGCGTCGGTGCCCCGCCTGGCGGCCCTCGCCGCCGGGACCGCCGCCCCCGCATGGCCCGACGACGGTCCGGTGCTGGTCACCGGGGGGACCAGCGGGATCGGTGCGGCCATCGCCCGGCACCTGGCCGCGCTCCACGGCGTCCGGCGGCTGGTGCTGGCGAGCAGGCGCGGACCCGCCGCGCCGGGCGTGCCCGAACTGGTCGCGGAGCTGGAAGGGCTCGGCGCGCGGGCCGAGGTCGTCGCGTGCGACGTCGCCGACCGCGGCGCCGTGACCGCGCTCCTCGCCGCGCACCCGCCGCGCGCGGTCGTCCACGCCGCGGGCGCGGTGGACAACGCGCCCGTCGACGCCCTCACCCCCGAGCGGTGCGCCACGGCGCTGCGGCCGAAGGCGGGCGGCGCGTGGCTCCTGCACGAGCTGACGCGCGACCTGGACCTCACCGCCTTCGTCCTCATCTCCTCGGCGGGCGGCCTCGTCCTCGCCTCCGGGCAGGGGGGCTACGCGGCGGCGAACACCTTCCTCGACGCGCTCGCCGCGCACCGCCGGGCGGCGGGGCTCCCGGCCGCATCGCTCGCGTACGGCATGTGGGCCCTCGACACCGGGCTCGGCGGCGCGCTGACCGGCGCCGACCTCGACCGGATGGCGCGGCTCGGCACCCCGGCGCTCCCCGCCGACGAGGCGCTCGCGCTGTTCGACGCGGCCGCGGGCTCCGGCGAGGCCGCCCCGGTCGCGCTGCGGCTGGACGCCGCCGCCCTCGCCGCCCGGACCGACGACCTGCCCGCCCTGCTGCGCGACCGGGCCCACGGCCGAGCGACCGGGCCCGCTCGCAGGAGCGCCGGTGGAGCGTCGGCGGCGCTGCTGCGGCGCCTGGAGGACGCCTCCGGCGCCGAACGCGACCGCGTCCTGCTCGAGCTGGTGCGCGAGCACGTCGCGGCCGTGCTCGGCCACGCGTCCCCCACCGAGGTGGACCCCGACCGCGCCTTCCGCGACATGGGCTTCGACTCGCTCGCCTCCATCGAGCTCCGCAACGCCCTGGCGAAGGCCACCGGGCTGAGGCTCCCGGCCACGCTGGTGTTCGACCACCCGACCACCCGGGCCGTCGCGGAGCTGCTCGGCGAGCGCGGGCCCGGGGCGTCCAGGGGCACCGCCCGGACCGCCGCGCCCGCGACGGCTCCGGCGACCGACGAGCCCATCGCGATCATCGGCATGGCCTGCCGCTTCCCCGGCGGCGTCCGGTCGCCCGAGGACCTCTGGCGGCTGGTCGCGCAGGGCCGCGACGCGGTCGGCGACTTCCCCGCCGACCGGGGCTGGGACACGGCGGGGCTCTACCATCCGGAGCCGGGGACGCCCGGCCGCGCCTACACGCGCAGCGGCGGATTCCTTTACGATGCCGCCGACTTCGACCCCGAGCCCTTCGGCATCATGCCGCGCGAGGCGCTGGCGATGGACCCCCAGCAGCGGCTGCTGCTGGAGACGGCCTGGGAGGCGTTCGAGCGGGCCGGGATCGACCCGGCGTCCGTCCGCGGCAGCAGCACCGGCGTGTACGCGGGGGTCATGTACCACGAGTACGCCTCCCGGCTCCGGGAGGTGCCCGAGGACGTCGCCGCGTACACGGGCAACGGCAGCGCCGGGAGCATCGCCTCGGGCCGCGTCGCCTACGCCCTCGGGCTGGAGGGCCCGGCGATCACGATCGACACGGCGTGCTCGTCGTCCCTGGTCGCGCTGCACATGGCGGGCCAGGCGCTCCGGCGCGGCGAGGTCTCGATGGCCCTCGCGGGCGGCGTGACGGTCATGCCGACCCCGGACATCTTCGTGGAGTTCAGCAGGCAGCGCGGACTCGCCGCGGACGGCCGCTGCAAGGCGTTCGCCGCCGCCGCCGACGGCACCGGCTGGGCGGAGGGCGCGGGCCTGCTGCTGGTCGAGCGGCTGTCGGACGCGCGCCGCAACGGCCATCCCGTCCTCGCCGTCGTGGCAGGCAGCGCGGTCAACCAGGACGGGGCGTCCAACGGGCTCAGCTCCCCGAACGGGCCGTCGCAGCAGCGCGTCATCCGGCAGGCGCTCGCCTCCGCCGGGCTGGCACCCGGGCAGGTGGACGTGATCGAGGGCCACGGTACCGGCACCCGGCTCGGCGACCCGATCGAGGCGCAGGCGCTGCTGGCGACCTACGGGCAGGACCGTCCCGCCGACAGGCCCGCGCTGCTTGGCTCGCTGAAGTCGAACATCGGCCACGCCCAGGCCGCCGCCGGCGTCGGCGGCGTGATCAAGATGGTGATGGCCGTCCGCGCCGGGCTCGCCCCCCGCACCCTGCACGTGGACGAGCCGACACCGCGCGTGGACTGGACGGAGGGCGGCGTCCGCCTGCTCACCGAGGCGGTGGACTGGCCGGAGGGGCCCGAGCCGCGCCGCGCCGCCGTCTCCTCGTTCGGGCTGAGCGGCACCAACGCCCACGTCATCATCGAGGAGGCCCCCGAGTCCGCGCCGGCCGAGCGGCCCGCCGCCGCGCGGCCGCATCCGCCCGTGCCGCTGCCGCTGGCCGCGGCGAGCCCGGCGGCCCTGGCGGCGCAGGCCGGGAGCCTCGCCACCCACCTGCGCGACCGCCCCGGCCAGAGCCTCCCTGACGTCGCCCTGTCGCTGGCCGAGGGCCGCGCGGCCCTCAAGCACCGCGCCGTCGTGGTCGCGCCGGACCGGGACGCGGCGCTGCGCCGCCTGGACGCCCTCGCCGACGCGGACCGGACCGGCGCCCCCGCGGGCGTGCTCACCGGCACCGCCGGAGACGAGGGGCCGACCGCGTTCCTGTTCTCCGGCCAGGGAGCGCAGCGCCCCGGGATGGGCCGGGAGCTGCACGCCGCCCACCCCGCCTTCGCGGCGGCCTTCGACTCCGTCTGCGCCCACCTCGACCCGCTGCTCGACCGCCCCGTACGCGAGATCGCCTTCGCCCCCGAAGGCTCCCCGGAGTCGGAGCTGCTCGACCAGACCCGGTACACCCAGCCCGCCCTCTTCGCGTTCGAGGTCGCGCTGTACCGCCTGCTGGAGTCGTGGGGCCTGGTCCCGGACCACCTGCTCGGCCACTCGGTCGGAGGGATCGCCGCCGCGCACGCCGCCGGCGCCCTGTCCCTGCCTGACGCGTGCGCGCTCGTGGCCGCGCGGGCGCGGCTCATGCAGACCCTCCCGCCCGGCGGCGCGATGGTCGCGGTCCAGGCCACCGAGGACGAGGCGGCCCCGCTGCTCGGACCGGGCGTCGGGATCGCGGCCGTCAACGGCCCGGCCTCCCTCGTCCTGTCCGGTGAGGAGCGGGCCGTCGAGCGGGCCGCCGCGCGGCTGGCCGAACGCGGACGGCGGACCAGGCGGCTCCGGGTCTCGCACGCGTTCCACTCGCCGCTGATGGAGCCGATGCTCGCGGAGTTCGGCCGCGCCGCCGCGGGCCTCACCGCCGCGCCGCTCCGGGACGTCCGGCTGGTGTCCGACCTGACCGGCGAGCCGGTGGACGCGCGGGAGCTCGCCTCGGCCGAGTACTGGACCCGGCACGTCCGGGAGACGGTGCGCTTCGCCGACGGGATGCGCGCGCTCGGCGCGGCGGGCGTGACGCGCTTCGTGGAGATCGGTCCCGGCCGCGCCCTCACCGCGGCGGCCCGCGAGTGCCTCGACGGCCCCGGCATGCTCATGGTCGCGGCCTCGGACGCCGCCATGACCGAGCCCGAGGCGCTCCAGACCGCCGTCGCGGCCCTGCACGTCTCCGGTGCGAGCCCCGACTTCGGCGCCCTGCTGGCCGACCTGCGCCCCGCCCGCGTCGACCTGCCCACCTACGCCTTCGAGCGCCGCAGGTTCTGGCTCGACGCGCCCGCCGCGCCCCCCGGCGACCCCGCCGGCCTCGGCCAGCGCCCGGCCGGGCACCCGCTGCTCGGCGCGGTCGTCGCGGCGGCGGCGACCGGCGGCGCGCTGCTCACCGGGCGGCTCGGCACCGACACCCAGCCCTGGCTGGCCGACCACGACGTGCTCGGCAGCGTCCTGTTCCCCGGCACCGGCTACGTGGAGCTCGCGGTCCGGGCGGGGGAGGAGGTCGGCTGCCCCGTCGTCGAGGAGCTGGCCATCGAGACGCTGATGCCCCTGCCGGAGCGCGGCGGCACCGCCGTGCAGGTCGCCGTGGAGCCCGCCGACGCGTCCGGCCGCCGCTCCTTCGCGGTGTACTCGCGCCGCGAGGACGCCCCCGCCGAGGCGGCGTGGGAGCGCAACGCGTCGGGCGTGCTGCGGGCCGGGGAAGCGGTCCCGGCCGTCCCGGAGACCGCGTGGGCGGCCGCGGCGTGGCCGCCGCCGGACGCCGACCCGGTCGACATAGGCGGGGTGTACGACTACCTCACCAGCCAGGGCTACGGGTACGGGCCGATGTTCCGGGGCCTGCGCGGCATCTGGGTGCGGGGCGGCGAGACCTTCGCCGAGGTGGCCCTCCCGGAGTCCGCGACCGGTGACGCGGCCCGGTTCCGGCTGCACCCCTCGGTGCTGGACGCCGCGCTCAGCGCGACGGACTTCATGGAGGGCCGCAGGCCCCAGGACGTCGGCGGCACGCAGCTCCCGTTCGCCTGGACGGACGTGGCGCTCCACGCGGCGGGCGCGGCCCGGCTGCGGGTCCGGATCACGCGGGTGGAGCGCCCGGTCGCGGAGGGCTCCGACGCCGTCCGGCTGGAGCTCGCCGACGCGGCGGGCCGCCCGGTGGCGACCGTCGGGTCCCTGGTCGTGCGGCCGGTCACCGCCCAGCGCGTCAACGCGGCCGCGGCCGCCGGCGCCGGGCACCGCGAGTCGCTCCTGCGGCTCGGCTGGAACCGGCTGCCGCTCGGCGGCGCGGTCGAGGAGACCGCGGACGGCTGGGCCGTTCTCGGCGCGGGCGTCGAGCTGCCCGGCGCGGCGGTGCTGCCCGACCTCGCCGCGCTCGTCCGGAGCCTGGACGAGGGCGGGAAGGCCCCCGCGGTCGCGGTGCTCGCGCTCGGTGACCCGGACCCCGGCGGCGGCGACGTGCCGGACGCCCTGCGCGCGGCGGCGGGCGGGCTGCTCGACGCGCTGCGCGGCTGGCTCTCCGACGAGCGGTTCGCGGCGTCCCGGCTGATGGTCGTGACACGAGGAGCCATGGCCGTCCGCGACGGGGAGGCGGCCGACCTGGCCCACGCCCCGCTGTGGGGCCTGACGCAGGCGGTCCAGGAGGAGCATCCCGGCCGCTTCCTCTACGCGGACGTGGACGGATCGTCCACAGCGACGGCCCTGCTCCCCGCGCTCGCCCGCGCGGAGGAGCCGGTCGCGGCCGTCCGGGGAGGGGAGGCGTGGGTGCCGCGGCTCGCCCGCGTCGCGCGCGGCGAGGACGGGCCGCCGCCCTGGAGCGCGACGGGCACGGTCCTGGTCACGGGCGGCACGAGCGGGATAGGCGCGGTCCTCGCCCGGCACCTGGTCACCCAGCACGGTGTCCGGCACCTGCTGCTCACCAGCCGCCGGGGCCCGGCCGCGCCGGCCGCGGACGACCTGCGCGCGGAGCTCACCGCGCTCGGCGCCCGGGTGACGGTGGCCGCCTGCGACGTCGCGGACCGCGCGTCGGTGGCCGCGCTGCTCGCGGGCGTCCCGGTCGACGCGCCGCTCGCCGGGGTCGTGCACGCGGCCGGGGTCATGGACAACGCGACGGTGGAGGCGATGACGGGCGACCAGCTCGCCGCCGTCCTCGCCCCCAAGGCCGCCGGAGCCTGGAACCTGCACGAACTCACCCGCGACCTGGACCTCACGGCGTTCGTGATGCTCTCGTCGGCGGCGGGCCTGGTCGCCTCCGCGGGGCAGGGCAACTACGCGGTCGCCAACCGGTTCCTGGACGCGCTCGCCGGGCACCGCCGGGCCGCGGGCCTGCCCGCCGCGTCCCTCGCCTTCGGGCTGTGGGAGCTGCGGACGGAGATGGGCGGCGGCGTCACGGACGCCGACCTGCGGCAGATGGCGCGGCTCGGCGCCCCCGGCATGGCCACCGCCGAGGCGCTCGCGCTCTTCGACGAGGCGACCCGGATCGACGAGCCCGTCCCGGTGCCGATGCGGCTCACCGACCCCGCGCCGGACGCGCCGGTGCCGCCCCTCCTGCGCGACCTGCGGCACGCGCGCCCGGCCCGGCCCGCCCCGGCCAGGCCCCGCGTCGCGGCGGCCGCGGCGGCACCGGCGGAGGACACCGCCCTCGACCTGCGCCTGGCCGCGCTGCCCGCGCAGGAGCGCGGCGGGTTCCTGCTGGACCTCGTCCGGGCGCACGTCGCCGCCGTCCGGCACGACGAGCCGGCGTCCATCGACGTGGACCTCGGCTTCACCCAGCTCGGCCTGGACTCCCTCGCAGCGATCGAACTGCGCAACCGGCTGCAGGAGGCCACCGGCTGCCGGCTGCCCGCCACGCTGATGTTCGACTACCCCAACTCCAGGGCGCTGGCCGACTTCCTGCTGACCGAGCTGCTGCCCGGGGAGGCCGCGGACGACCCCGCTGCGGCCCCCGCCGGAACCCCCGGGCCCGCGCGGGAGGACCGGGAAGACGCGATCAAGAAGATGGCGGTCGAGGACCTGGTGCGCGAGGCGCTCGCCTCCGGGGACGCGACCTGAGCGGAAGGCCCACCCATGGCGGATACCTCTGTCGACCGGATTGTCGAGGCGCTTCGCCGCTCCATGCTGGAGAACGAGCGGCTGCGCAGGGAGAACGACCGGCTCGCCGCGGCGGAGGCGGAACCGGTCGCGGTCGTCGGCATGGCGTGCCGGTATCCGGGGGGCGTCCAGACCCCCGAGGACCTGTGGACCCTCGTCGCCGAAGGCCGCGACGCCGTCACCCCGTTCCCGGCCGGCCGCGGCTGGGACCTCGACGGGCTCCGCACCACCGAACCCGGCGCCCCCGGCAAGAGCATCGCCGCCGAGGGCGGCTTCCTGCACGACGCGGCCGACTTCGATCCCGCGTTCTTCGACATCTCCCCGCGCGAGGCGCTCGGGATGGACCCGCAGCAGCGGCTGCTGCTGGAGGTCGCCTGGGAGGCCGTGGAGAGCGCGGGGATCGTGCCCGGGGCCCTGCGTGGCGGCCCGACCGGGGTGTACGCGGGCCTGATGTACCACGACTACGGTCCGGGCAGCAGCGACGGCAGCCTCGTCACCGGACGGGTGGCCTTCACCCTCGGGCTGGAGGGCCCGGCGGTGACCGTGGACACCGCGTGCTCGTCCTCGCTGGTGGCGATGCACCTGGCCGCGGACGCGCTCCGGCGCGGCGACTGCACGCTCGCGCTCGCCGGCGGGGTCACCGTCATGACCGAACCCGACATGTTCGTGTACTTCAACGAGCAGCGCGGGCTCGCGGCGGACGGCCGCTGCAAGTCGTTCTCCGCCTCGGCCGACGGCACCGGCCTGTCCGAGGGGGCCGCGGTGCTGCTGCTGGAGAAGCTCTCCGACGCCCGGCGCAACGGGCATCGCGTGCTGGCCGTGGTCCGCGGTTCGGCGGTGAACCAGGACGGCGCGTCGAGCGGCCTCACCACGCCCAACGGTCCCGCCCAGCAGCGGGTGATCCGGCAGGCGCTGGCGGACGCCGGTCTGGACGCGTCCGAGGTGGACGCGGTGGAGGCCCACGGGACGGGGACGCGGCTGGGCGACCCGATCGAGGCGCAGGCGCTGCTGGCGACCTACGGTCGCGGCCGTCCCGGCGACCGCCCGCTGTGGCTGGGGTCGGTGAAGTCGAACATGGGGCACACGCAGGCGGCGGCGGGCGTGGCCGGCGTGATCAAGATGATCCTGGCCCTGCGCCACCGGCGGCTCCCCCCGTCCCTGCACGCCGGGGAACCCACGGCCGAGGTGGACTGGTCGTCGGGTGCGGTGCGCCTGCTGACCGGGGCGCGGGAGTGGCCGGCGGACGGCCGTCCGCGCCGTGCGGGGGTGTCGTCGTTCGGGCTCAGCGGAACCAACGCGCACGTGATCATCGAGGAGGCGCCCGAACACGAGGCCCTCGCCGCCCCGGCCCCCGAACGCGATCTTCCGAACGTGCCGCTGGCGCTGTCGGCCAGGGACGCCGCCGCCCTGGCGGCGCAGGCGGGCCGGACGGCCGACCGGCTGGAGGGCGAACCGTCGCCGCGCCCGCTCGACGTCGCCTACTCCCAGGCGTGCCACCGCACGCGTTTCGAGCACCGCGCCACCGTCGTCGGTTCGGACCTGCCGGAACTGGTCGGCGGGCTGCGCGCGCTGGAACGCGGTGAGCGACCTGGGGTCGTGGCGGCCGGGAACGGAAAGACCGCGTTGCTGTTCTCGGGTCAGGGGTCGCAGCGGTTGGGGATGGGCCGGGAGCTGTATGAGGCGTTTCCGGTGTTCGCGTCGGCCTTCGATGAGGTCTGCGGTGCGTTGGACGAGCCGGTGCGTGAGGTGGTGTGGGGTGATGGCGCCGGTCGTTTGACGGAGACGTTCTGGACGCAGACGGGGTTGTTCGCGTTCGAGGTGGCGCTGTTCCGGTTGCTCGAATCCTGGGGTGTCGTGCCGGACTTCCTGGTCGGGCATTCGGTGGGCGAGATCGCGGCCGCGCATATCGCGGGTGTCCTGTCGCTTGAGGACGCGTGCGTGTTGGTGCGGACGCGTGCGCGGTTGATGCAGGAGTTGCCTTCGGGTGGGGCGATGGTGGCGGTGCAGGCCTCCGAAGAGGAGATCCGGCGGCGGTTGGCCGATGGTGTGGAGGTCGCGGCGGTGAACGGGCCGCGTGCGGTGGTGCTGTCGGGTGACGTGGACGCGGTGCTGAAGGCGGCTGAGGCGTCCGGTGCCAAGACTCGGCGTCTCCAGGTGTCGCACGCGTTCCACTCGCACCTGATGGAGCCGATGCTGGAGGCCTTCGCCGAGGCGATCGGCGATCTGGACTTCCACGCTCCGCAGATCCCGATCGTCTCCAACCTCACGGGACAAGCCGAAAGCGACTTGGGTCCGGAGTATTGGGTGCGTCAGGTGCGTGGCACCGTCCGGTTCGGGGACGCGATCGAGTATCTGTCCGGCCAGGGTGTCGGCACGTTCATCGAGGTCGGCCCGGACGCGGCGTTGACGCCGCTGGTGGAGGACGGCGCGATCTCTCTGCTGCGGCGCGACCGGTCCGAGACAGGGCAGCTCGTCGCGGGTGTCGCGCAGGCGTGGGCGCAAGGGACCGCCGTCGACTGGGAGGCCTTCTTCGACGGCACGGGCGCCCAGCTCGTCGACCTGCCCACCTACCCCTTCCAGCGCCGGCGTTTCTGGCTGGAGCCGGAGGCAGGGGCCGACCTGGCGGGGGTGGGTCTGGAACGGACCGGACATCCTGTCCTGGGAGCGGTGGTGGCGCTCCCCGGAACCGACGAGGCGGTGCTGACCGGCCGCTTGTCGGTGGCCGCTCACCCATGGCTGACCGACCACCGGGTGATGGGCCGTCTGGTCTTTCCCGGCGCCGGAATCGTCGAACTGGCGCTTGAAGCAGGGGAGCGGGTCGGCTGCGCCTTCGTGGAGGAGCTGGCCCTGCAGGCGCCGCTCGTGCTGCCGGAGAGGGCCGAAGTCCAGCTCAGGGTCGTGGTCGGCGCGGCCGGGGAGTCCGGGCGGCGCGAACTGACGGTGCATTCCAGGGGCCGGGCGGAGGGCGCGCCCTGGACGCTGCACGCGCAAGGCGTCCTCGCACCGCAGGGACCGGCCCCGGAAGAGACGGCGGAGGCCTGGCCTCCCGAGGGCGCCGCTCCGGTCGAGCTGGACGGACTGTACGGCGAACTGGCCGCGCGCGGATACGGCTACGGTCCGGCGTTCCAATGCGTCCGCGCCGCCTGGGTGCGAGGCGACGAGGTGTTCGCGGAGCTGGCGTCGTCCGAGGCGCGGGACGGCCGGTACGGGCTGCACCCCGCGCTTCTGGATTCCGCGCTGCACGACCCCCGCGTCCTCGACGGCGAGGAGGCGGACGACGAGGCGGTGCGGCTGCCGTTCGTGTGGTCGGGAGTCGCGCTTCACGCCGCCGGGGCGGCGGCGGTCCGGGCACGCGTCCGGAAGGTCGGCGCGGACACGGTGTCGCTGTCGCTGACCGACGAACTGGGGGCCCCAGTGGCCTCCGTGGCGGCCATGAAGGTTCGTCCCGTCCCGCTGGAGGGCCTCGCCCCGGCGGACGGCGCGTTCGACGGCGAATCGCTGTTCCAGGTGGAGTGGACGCCCGCCGAAGCGATACCGGACCGGACCGGCGAGGCGGGCAGGCGCTGGGCGGCGGTCGGGGACGCGAACCCCGCACCCGCCGGAGTCGCCTGCTTCCCTGACATGCGGTCTCTGCGGGACGCGGTGGATGGCGGCTTCCCCGCACCCGACGCGGTGGCCCTGTACGTGGCCGGCACGGCGGAGGGAACCGTCCCGGACCGGGTCCGCGCGCTCGCCCACCGGATGCTGGCCCAACTCCAGGAATGGCTCGCGGACGACCGCACGACGGACACGACCTTGGTCGCGGTGACCCGGGGCGCGGTCCGCGCCGCGCCGACCGACGCCGCCCCTGACCTGGTGACCGCCCCGGTGTGGGGAATGGTCAGGGCGGCCCAGGCGGAGAACCCCGGCAGGTTCGTCCTGGCCGACCTGGGGCCCGGCGCGGACACGTCCCTGCTGGACGACCTGCTCGCCGCGGGGGAGCCCGAGGCGGCGGTGCGCGGGGACGCTCTCCTCGTGCCCCGCTTCGCGCGGGTTCCGGACGAACCGGCCCCGGCGACCGGGGGCCCGTGGGACCCGGACGGCACGGTGCTGGTCACGGGAGGCACCGGAAGCCTCGGCCGCCTCATCGCCAGGCACCTGGTCACCGAGCACGGCGTCCGGCACCTGCTGCTGGCGAGCCGGAGCGGAGCCGGCGCCCCCGGCGTGCCCGAACTGGTCGCGGAGCTGGAAGGACTCGGCGCGCGGGCGGACGTCACCGCGTGCGACGTCGCGGACCGGGCCGCGCTCGGGGCGCTGCTCGCCGCGATCCCGTCCGACCGCCCCCTGACCGGTGTGGTCCACGCGGCGGGCGTCCTCGACGACGGCGTGGTCACGGCGCTGGACGCCGAGCGGACGGACGCCGTGCTGCGGCCCAAGGCGGAGGCCGCCTGGCACCTCCACGAACTGACCCGCGACCTGGACCTGGCGGCGTTCGTGCTGATGTCGTCCATCGGCGGGATCTGGGCCGGCGGAGGCCAGGCCAACTACGCGGCGGCCAACGTCTTCCTCGACGCCCTCGCCGAGCGGCGCGCCGCCGAGGGGCTCCCCGCGACCTCGGTGGCCTCGGGGATGTGGGAGGACGCGGACGGCATGAGCGCGCGGCTGGACCGCGCCGACGTGCTGCGGATGAACAGGACGGGCGTGGGGAGCCTGTCGCCCGCGGGCGGGCTCGCGCTGCTCGACCGGGCGGTGCGCGGCCCCGGGCCGGTGCTGCTGCCGATGCTGTTCGACCCGCGCCCGCTCCGTTCCCGGCCGCGGGACGTCCCGCCGATCCTGCGCGGCCTCGTGCCGGTGCCCCGCGCGAAGGCGGGGGAGGGCCGGGCAGGCGGGGGGGCCGTGCGGGCGCTGCGCGCACGCCTCGCCGGGGTCTCGCGCGCCGAGGCGGACAGGATCCTCACCGAGATGGTCCGCGGTAGAGCGGCGGCGGTGCTGGGCCACGCCTCCGCGGAGGCGGTGCAGGCGGGGCGGGCCTTCAAGGAGCTCGGGTTCGACTCGCTGACCGCCCTGGAACTGCGGAACGAGCTGGCGACAGCCACGGGGCTGCGGCTGCCCGCCACTCTCGTGTTCGACCACCCGAACGCCGGGGCCGTGGCCGCCCTGCTGCACGCGATGCTGGAGGGCGCGCCCGGCCCCGCCGCCCCGGCCGCGGCGCCCGGCACCGGCCCGGCCGACGACGACCCGGTCGCCATCGTCGGCATGGCATGCCGGTATCCCGGGGGCGTCGCCTCGCCGGACGACCTGTGGCGGCTGGTCGAGGACGGCGCGGACGCGATCTCGGAGTTCCCCGCCGACCGGGGCTGGGACGTCGACACGCTGTACGACCCGGAGCCGGGCGCCGACGGCAGGACCTACACCCGTTCGGGCGGCTTCCTTGCCGACGCCGCCGAGTTCGACGCCGGCTTCTTCGGCGTCGCGCCGAACGAGGCGCCGGCCATGGACCCGCAGCAGCGCAAGCTCCTGGAGACCTCCTGGGAGGCGTTCGAACGCGCCGGGATCGACCCCCACTCCCTGCGGGGCAGCCGGACCGGGGTCTTCATGGGCGTGATGTACCACGACTACGTCGACCACAGCGCGGCGGGCTCGGTCGTCTCGGGCCGCGTCTCCTACACGCTGGGCCTTGAGGGGCCGTCGGCCAGCCTGGACACGGCCTGCTCCTCCTCGCTCGTCGCGCTGCACTGGGCCGTCCGGTCGCTGCGTTCTGGGGAGTGCTCGCTCGCCCTCGCCGGAGGAGTGGCGGTGATGGCAACCCCCGGAACGTTCGTGGAGTTCTCCCGGCAGCGCGGCCTCGCGCCCGACGGGCGCTGCAAGGCGTTCGCCGCCGCGGCGGACGGGACCGGCTGGGCGGAGGGAGCCGGGGTCCTCGTCCTCGAACGGCTGTCGGACGCGCGGCGCAACGGGCATGCGGTGTTGGCGGTGGTGCGTGGGAGTGCGGTGAATCAGGACGGTGCGAGTAATGGGTTGACGGCGCCGAGTGGTCCGGCGCAGCAGCGGGTGATCCGGCAGGCGCTGGCGGATGCGGGGGTGTCTGCGGGTGGGGTGGATGTGGTGGAGGGGCATGGGACGGGGACGAGGTTGGGTGATCCGATCGAGGCGCAGGCTCTGTTGGCGACTTATGGGCAGGATCGTCCTGGTGGTCGGCCGTTGTGGTTGGGGTCGTTGAAGTCGAACATCGGGCATGCTCAGGCGGCGGCGGGGGTCGGCGGGATCATCAAGATGGTCATGGCCATGCGCCACGGCGTCCTGCCGAAGACCCTGCACGTCGACGAGCCGACCCCGAAGGTGGACTGGACGGCGGGCGCGGTCGAGCTGCTGACCGAGAACCGCCCCTGGCCGAGGAACGGCGGGCCGCGCCGGGCCGGAGTCTCCTCGTTCGGTGTCAGCGGCACCAACGCCCACGTCATCATCGAAGACCCCGCCGAGGAAGCCGCCGCCCCGGCCATGCCCCCCAATGTGCCTCCCACCGAGCCCCTCGCAGAGGCCCCAGTCCCGGTCGTCCTGTCCGGCCACGGCCCGGACGGGCTGCGCGCGCAGGCGGACCGGCTCGCCTCCTTCGTCGGCCTCCACCCGGAGCTGCGCCCGCTGGACGTGGCGCACGCCCAGCTCACCGGCAGGGCCGCGCTCGACCACAGGGCGGTCGTCATCGCGGCCGGCCGCGACGAGCTGCTCGCCGGGCTGCGCTCCGTGGCGGCCGGAGAGCCGGTGAAGAACGCGGTCACGGGGCGCGCGGGGACCCCGGGGGGCACCGTCTTCGTGTTCCCCGGGCAGGGGTCGCAGTGGGAGGGCATGGCGGCGGAGCTGCTCGACGCCGTGCCCGTCTTCGCCGACCGGGTGACCGCGTGCGCGCGGGAGGTCGAGGCGCTGACCGGATGGTCGCCCCTCGACGTGATCCGGGGCCTGCCCGGCGCGCCCCCGCTCGACCGCGTGGACGTGGTCCAGCCCGTCCTGTTCGCGGTGATGACGGGCCTGGCGGAGCTGTGGCGGACCGCGGGGGTGGTTCCAGAGGCCGTCATCGGTCACTCCCAGGGCGAGATCGCCGCCGCCTGCGTCGCCGGCGGGCTCACGCTCGAGGACGCCGCGCGGGTCGTGACGCTGCGGAGCAGAGCGATCCTGGCGCTCGCGGGCACCGGCGCCATGGCCTCGGTCGCCGCTCCGGCGGCCCGGCTCGCCGAGCGGCTGGAGCGCTGGGACGGGCGGCTCGGCGTGGCGGCCGTCAACGGCCCGGCGGCGACCGTGGTCTCCGGGGACGTGGACGCGCTGGAAAGCTTCCTGGCGGAGTGCGCCGCGGACGGGACGCGGACGCGACGCGTCCCGGTGGACTACGCGTCCCATTCCGCCCACGTCGAGGCGGTCAGGGACGACGTGCTGGCGGCCCTGGAGGGCATCAGCCCCCGGAGCGGCGAGGTCGGCTTCTGCTCCACTCTCACCGGCGGGCCCGTGGACACGGCGGAGCTGGACGCCGGGTACTGGTACCGCAACCTGCGCCGCACCGTCCGGTTCGACGAGGCCGTGCGGTCGGTGCGGCGCGCGGGACGGACCACGTTCATCGAGGTCAGCCCGCACCCGTCGCTGCTCGGCGGCATCGAGGAGGCGGCCGCGGAGGACGGCGCCCCGGCGCTGGCGGTGGGCTCGCTTCGGCGCGGCGAGGGCGGGCTCGAACGGTTCCTGGCCTCCGTCGCGCAGGCCTACGTCGCGGGCGTCGCGGTCGACTGGCGGCCGTTCCTGCCCGAGGGGCGCGCCCGCCGCGTCGAGCTGCCGACCTACCCCTTCCAGCGCCGCCGCTACTGGCTGAAGCAGCGCCCGTCCGGCGAGGCGTCCCGGATCGGGCAGGGGACGGTGGAGCACCCCATGCTCGGCGCCTCGGTCCCGCTGCCGGACACGGGAGGCACGGCCCTGACCGGGCGCCTGTCGGCGGAATCGCTGCCCTGGCTCCCCGACCACGCGGCCCTCGGCACGGTGCTCCTGCCCGGGACCGGCCTCGTGGAGCTGGCGGTCCGCGCCGGGGACCAGGTCGGCTGCGGCACGGTCGAGGAACTGGTGCTGCACGCCCCGCTGACGCTGCCCGCGCAGGGCGGGGTGGCCCTGCACGTCATGGTGGGCGCGGCGGACGGCGACGGACGCCGGAGCCTGCGCGTCTACGCCCGCCGTGAGATCGACGGCGACGACGCCCCATGGACCCTCCACGCCGAGGGGGTCCTGGCATCCGAGGCGGAACGCACGACGTTCGACCTGACACAGTGGCCACCCCAGGGAGCCGTGCCGGAGGACTTGGACGGCGCCTACGCGCGGCTCGCCGAGATGGGATACGGCTACGGTCCGTCGTTCCGAGGCCTCCGGGCCATGTGGCGGCGCGGCGGGGAGCTGTTCGCCGAGGCCGAGCTGCCCGAGCCGGCCGCCGCCGAGGCCGGCCTCTACGGGCTGCATCCGGCTCTCCTGGACGCCGGGCTCCACGCGACCCTGCTGGAGGACGGCCAGGGCGGCACCGTCCTGCCGTTCGCCTGGGCGGGTGTGCGGCTGCACGCGTCCGGGGCGTCCCGGCTGCGCATCCGCATCGCTCCCGGGCAGGGCGGAGCGGTGACCGTGCAGGCCGCCGACGCGGAAGGCGCGCCCGTGCTGTCCGTCGAGTCGCTCGCAGGCCGCCCGGTGACGCCGGACCAGCTGGCGGGCGGCGGGGAGACGCCCTACCGCGTGGTCTGGGAGGACGTGCATCCCGGCGGCGGTGGGCCCGCGGAGGAACGGGTGTCCGTCGGGGCCGCGAGCCCTGACCCGTCCGCCGCGCCCGAGCTCGGGGCCTTCCTCGCCCTCCACCCGGCGGGGGAGCGGCTGCCCGCCGTGGTCGCCCTCCATGCCTCGGCGCCCGCCGGGGACGTACCCGCCGCGATCCGCGCCGCGCTGGCTCGCACGATGGCCGACCTGCGCGCGTGGACGGCCGACGACCGCACGGCGGACAGCACGCTCCTCGTGGTCACCCGGCATGCCGTCGCGGCCGGGCCGGAAGAGGACGTGGACCTCGCGGCGGCTCCGCTCTGGGGCCTGGTCCGAGCCGCCAGGGCCGAGCATCCGGGGCGGATCGTCCTCCTCGACCTCGACGAGGGGACGGTTCCCCCCGAGGCGCCCAGGCTCGACGAACCCGAACTGGCCGTGCGCGACGGCCGCCTCCTCGCCCCCCGGCTGCGTCGCGCCCCCGCCTCCGAGCCGTCCCCCGTCCCCAGCGACGGCACCGTCCTCGTCACCGGCGGTACGGGCGGGCTGGGCGCGCTGGTCGCCCGGCACCTGGCGGCCGGGCACGGCGTGCGGCACCTGCTGCTGCTCAGCCGCCGGGGCCCCGATGCCCCCGGGGCCGAACGGCTCCGCGCCGAACTGCGCGAGATCGGAGCGGCGGCCGACATCATCGCCTGCGACGCGGGCGACCGTGAGGCCCTCGCCGGGGCCCTGGCCGCGATCCCGCCCGACCGCCCCCTGCGCGGCGTCGTGCACGCCGCCGGCGTCGTGGAGAACGGCCTGCTGGCGAGCCAGACGGCCGGGCAGGTAGACCGCGTCCTCGCGGCGAAGGCGGACGCCGCCTGGCACCTGCACGAGCTGACGGCGGAGTCGGACCTGGCGATGTTCGTGCTGTTCTCATCGGCGGGAGGCCTGGTGCTGGCCGCCGGGCAGGCCGCGTACGCGTCGGCCAACGTGTTCCTCGACGCGCTCGCAGCGCACCGCAGGGCCCGCGGCCTCCCGGCCCGCGCGCTGGCCTGGGGCCTCTGGGACGGCCTCGGCATGGAGCGCGGCCTGCTCGACGCGGACAGGCAGCGGATGCGCAGGCAGGGCTTCGTCCCCCTCGGCCCGGACGAGGGCCTCGCGCTGTTCGACGCCGCGCTCGGCGGCCCGGACGCCGTCCTCGTCCCGCTGCGGCTGGACCGGCGGACGCTGCGCGACCACGCCGCCGAGGCGCCCCCGCTGCTGCGCGGACTGGTCGCGGCACCGCGCCGCCGCGCCGCCGGGCCGGGCGGCAGGCGCCGCGACGACCTGCTCGACCGGCTGGCCGGGCTGGCGGGCGCGGAGCGCCGGCGGGCGCTCGTCGAGGCGGTGCGCGGATACGCGGCGGCCGTCCTCGGGCACGACGGACCGCAGGGGGTGGACGTCGAGCGCGGCTTCCTCGACATGGGCTTCGACTCGCTCACCGGCCTGGAGCTGCGCACCAGGCTGGCGGCCGCCACCGGCCGCCGCCTCCCGCCCACCCTCGTCTTCGACCACCCGTCCGTGACGGCGGTCGCGGACCACCTGTTCGAGGAGCTGTTCGGCGCGGAGGAGGCGGGGGAGGACCTCAGCGCCGCGTCCGCGGACGAGCTGTTCGCCATCCTCGACCACGAACTGGGGTTGTCCGGACAGGGATAGGGGTTGGGCGGCGGGCGTCCGCGGCCCCTCGGACCGGACGCCCGCCGCCGTCAGGCCTGCGAGTCCGCCAGGACGGCGATGCCGTCGAGGAAGCGCTCCAGCCCGAACAGGAACTCGGCGTCGGCGCTCTCCTGGCGGTCCATGACCCCGGCCATGATGACCGCCGTCAGCGCGGGGAACCGGGCAGGGGTGACGAGCTTCTCCAGCAGCCGCGCGTAGGCCGACGTCGCCTCCTGGTCGGACTTGCCCTCGGCGGAGGCGAAGTTGGCGACGTCCGTGCTCAGCGCGGCCTGGCTGCGCACGAAGCCGGTGAGCGTGAGCACGGTCGAGAGCCGCTGCCCCGCGTCGAGACCGGTGCCCTCGGCCGAGGCGAGCCCGGCCTCCAGCCACGCGAGCTGGTTCGGCGCGGCGGGATAGCCGTCCACCGGGACGCGCAGCACCCAGGGGTGCGCGCGCAACGCGTCCATCAGCGCCCGTGCCCACGCGGACAGCGCCGCCCGCCAGCCCTCGCGCGGTTCGGCCGCCGGCGGGGGAGGCCCGTACGCGCTGTCGGTCATCAGGATGAGCAGCTCGTCCTTGGAACCGACGTAGCGGTACAGCGCCATGGTGGTCACCCCGAGGTCGGCCGCCACGCGTCCCATCGAGAGCGCGGTGAGCCCGTCGGTGTCCGCGACGTCGATGGCCGTCGCGATGATGCGCTCCAGGCTGAGGCCCCGCTTGGGGCCCCGGCCGGGCCGCTCCTGCAGGCCCCAGGCCATCGCGATGCTCGCCGGCAGGATCTCCTCGCCCGTCTCGTCCACTGTCATCCCTTCATTCTGGAGGGTTGACGGCCTCCCCCGCCATGTATGTATCATAAACTCGTTTGTGTATGCCACAAGCTAATTAGTGTATGTTATAAGCGTTAGATGACGCGGCGTCTTGCCATGGTGCAGAAGGTGCGACGTATATGAGCGAAACCGAAAACAGGGCGGGCCGGCGTGAATGGGTCGGCCTCGCCGTCCTGACCCTGCCGTGCCTGCTCATCTCGATGGACATCGGCGTGCTGTTCTTCGCGCTGCCGTTCATCAGCGCGGCGCTGCGGCCCTCCGCCACCCAGCAGCTGTGGATCATGGACGCCTACGGCTTCGTGCTGGCCGGCATGCTGATCACGATGGGCGCGCTGGGCGACCGGATCGGCCGCCGCAGGCTGCTGCTCATCGGGGCGGCCGCGTTCGGGGCGGCCTCGGCGGGGGCCGCCTACGCGGGAAGCGCGGCGATGCTGATCGCCATGCGCGGGGTGCTCGGGCTGGCCGGGTCCACGCTGATGCCCTCCACCCTCGCCCTGATCCGCAACATGTTCCACGACGAGAAGCAGCGCAAGAGCGCCGTCGGCGTCTGGACCGGCGCGTTCACCGGCGGCGTGGTGCTCGGCCCCGTGGTCGGCGGCTTCCTGCTGAACCACTTCTGGTGGGGCTCGGCCTTCCTGATCAACATCCCGGCGATGGCGCTGCTGCTGCTCCTCGGCCCGCTCCTGCTGCCGGAGTACCGGCCGGCCGATCCCGCCCGCTTCGACATGCTCGGCGCGGTGCTGTCGCTGGCGGCGGTGCTCTGCACCATCTACGGGATCAAGAAGCTCGCGGTGGACGGCTACAGCGCGTCGGCGACCGCCGCCCTGCTCGTCGGGCTGGCGCTGGCCGCGGCGTTCGTGCGGCGGCAGCTCGGCCACGAGAACCCGCTGATCGACCTGCGGCTGTTCTCCAGCCCGGTGTTCAGCTCCTCCGTCCTGATCAAGATCGTGGCGACGTTCGCGCTGACCGGGACGAGCCTGTTCACCAACCAGTACCTCCAGCTCGTCCTGGGGATGCGCCCGCTGACCGCCGCCCTGTGGTCGCTCACCGCGTTCCCCGCGCTGATGGTCGCGATGTCGGCCTCGGTGGCGGTGTCGAACAAGGTGCGACCGGGCCCGATCCTGCTGTCCGGGCTGGCCGTCATCGCGGCCGGGCTGGGGGTGGTCACGCAGGTCGACGCCGACTCCCGGCTGTGGGTGGTCCTGGTCGGTGCGGGCGGGCTCGCCGCCGGCGTGATGATCACCGCGCCGATCGTCGCGGACCTGGTGCTGACGGCCGCCTCGACGGAGCAGGCGGGCGCGGCCTCCGCCGTGGCCGAGACGAGCGACGAGTTCGGCAGCGCCCTCGGCCTCGCCGTCCTCGGCAGCATCGGCGCGTCGGTCTACCACCACCGGATGGCCGACATCGCGGTGCCGGGCGCGCCACACGACGCGGTGCGGTCGGCCCGCGGCACGCTCGCCGCGGCCAAGGCGGTCGCGGAGGCCATGCCCGGCGGCGCCGGTTCGGGACTGCTGCGCCAGGCGCGCGAGGCCTTCACCGCCGGCATGAACATCGCGGCGCTCGCCGGGATCCTCGTGGTGGCCGCTCTGGCGGTCGGCGTGAGCGTGCTGCTGCGCCGGGCGCCCGCCGCGGCACCCGTACCGCGGCCCGACGCGGAACCCGCGCGGAAATGAAACACCGCTCGCCCATTCGGGGGCGGCCGGTGGATCCGGGAAATCCAGCCCCTATTCGGGGCTCAATCTTAGGGGTTGTCGGTGATCATTCGTCTGGTTAGTTTGCGAGAGTCCTGGCGGGAACCGGCCGGCAATGCGGACGCCGCCGGGGTGCGCGCCGGACTCGTGCGGCACGTTCGGGAGGTGCGATGACGACCGCCGGCGGCGCTCACCGGCTGCTCGTGCTCGGCGGCGGGACCATGGGCTCGGGGATCGCGGCGCTGGCCCTGGGCCATGGGGTCCCGGTGACCCTGGTCGAGGTCGACGCGGCCCGCCTCGCGGCGGCGTCGGCCGCCGTCCGGACCAAGGTGCGGCACGCCCAGCTCATGGACGCGTTACCCGAGGGCCGGTCCCCGGCGGAGCTGACCGGGGCCACCGAGATCCCCGCTCCCGCCGCCGCGACCGCGGTCATCGAGGCCGTCACCGAGAACGCCGAGGACAAGGCCAAGGCCCTCACCGCCGCCATGGCGGCGGTCCCGCCGGGGACCCCCGTGATCAGCAACACCTCGGGCATCCCGATCGACGAGATGGCGCGGTGGCTGCCCCGGCCCGCGGACCTGGTGGGCGCCCACTTCATGAACCCGCCCTACCTCATCGGGATGACCGAGGTCGCGCGCGGCCCGCAGACCGGCGGGAGGACGCTCGAGGCCGTCCGCGCGCTGCTGGCCGGGCTCGGGCGCACGCCGGTCGTGGTCCGCGACGCACCGGGCTTCGTCACCAGCAGGCTGCTCCACCCGATGATCAACAGCGCGGCGCGGCTGGTCGGCGAGGGGACCGCGACCGCCGAGCAGGTCGACGCGCTCATGCGCGGGTGCCTCGGGCATCCCACGGGACCGCTGCGGACCGCCGACCTGATCGGCCTGGACAACCTCGCGGACTCGCTCGGCGCCCTGTACGAGCGCACCGGGGACCCGGCCTGCCGGCCCTGCGACGTGCTGCTGGACATGGTCCGCCGCGGCGACCTCGGCCGCAAGAGCGGCCGCGGGTTCTTCGACTACCGAGAGGCATCGTGATGACCACGGACCGGATGACCACGGACCGGACGAGCCCGGACCGGACGACCGCGGACCGGACGACAGCGGGAGGGCAGGCCGGCCCCGCGACCGACGAGGACCTCCAGGAGGAGCTCACGCGGTTCCTGGAGACCCGGACGAAGACGACGGTGGCGATCGACTACGACCTGTTCGCCTCCGGGCTCGTGACGTCGATGTTCGCGATGGAGCTGGTCGTCCACCTGGAGCAGCTCTACGGCGTCGTCATCGTGGGCCCCGACCTCAAGCTGGACAACTTCCGGACCATCGAGCGGATGAGCGCGCTCGTCCGGCGTCTGCGTGGCGATGATGACGGCGACGGCTGAGCGCCTGGCCGACGAGTTCGACCGGCTGGTGATGCTCGTCGGCGACCAGACCGAGGAATGGGACCGGGCCGGCTCGATCCCCCGGAACCTGCTGCGCGACCTCGGCTCCCGGGGAATGCTGTGCCCGCAGGTGGACGCGCGGTACGGCGGCATCGGCGCGGGCAGCCTGGACACCGGTGAGGCCACCGCGCGGATCGGCAGCCTGTGCAGCTCCCTGCGCAGCGTCATGACGTCGCAGGGCATGGCCGCCTGGACGATCGGCCGCCTCGCGGACTCCGGGCAGCGGCAGGCGCTGCTGAGCGACCTCGTCCAGGGCAGGCTGGCGGCCATCGGGTTCAGCGAGGCCGGCGCCGGCAGCGACCTGTCGGCCATGACCACCACGATCCGGCGCGAGGACGGCGAGCTCGTGGTGGACGGGGCGAAGGTCTGGGTGACCGCCGCCTGCTACGCGGACTTCCTCGTCATCGTCGGACACCACGAGGACGGCGCCGGCGCCGTCGTCGTCCCGACGACGGCCCCCGGGGTGCGGGTGCGGCGAGTGGGCGACCCGCTCGGCTGCCGCGCCGCCGGGCACGCCGACGTGACGCTCGACTCGGTGCGGCTGCCTCTGGACGCCCTGCTCGGCGGGACGTCCTACTCGCTTCCCATGCTGGTGACCACCGCCCTGGCCTACGGGCGGATGTCGGTCGCCTGGGGGTGCGTCGGCATCCTGCGCGCGTGCCTGCGCGCGACGACCCGGCATGCCGCCAAGCGCCGGCAGTTCGGCAGGCCGCTGGCCGAACACCAGCTGGTGGCGAGGCATCTGGCGGAGCTGTTCGTCGCGGAGCAGGCGGCCACGCGGATCTGCGAGCACGCGAGCCGCTGCTGGGACGCGGGCTCGGCCGACCTCGTCGTGGCCACGATCCTCGCCAAGCACACCGGTGCGAGCCAGGCGGTGAAGGGGGCCGCGTCCGCCGTCCAGGTGCTGGCGTCGGCCGGGGCCCACGACGGGCACGTGGTGGCCCGCGCGTACCGCGACGCGAAACTGATGGAGATCATCGAGGGCAGCAGCGAGATCTGCCAGCTGATCCTCGCCGAGCACGCCGTGGCGACGGGATGACGGGGGAGCGGCCGTGACCGACGAGCCGACGATGGTGAAGTGCCTGGTCTGGGACCTCGACAACACCCTGTGGAAGGGCACCCTGCTGGAGGGCGACGACCTGCGGGTCGCGGACGAGGTCCGGCGCACCGTCCGGACGCTCGACGAGCACGGCGTCCTGCAGTCGGTCGCGAGCAGGAACGAGCACGACGAGGCGTGGGGGAGGCTCGAGGAATTCGGCCTCGCCGAGTACTTCGTGCTCCCGAAGATCGGCTGGGGGCGCAAGTCGGACTCGGTCCGCGCGATCGCCGACGAGCTGAACTTCGCCTACACGACGGTCGCCTTCGTCGACGACCTGCCCTCCGAGCGCGCGGAGGTGGAACTGCGCCTGCCCGACGTGCGCTGCTACCCGGCCGACCTGGCGGGCTCGCTGGCGAGCCTCCCGGAGTTCAAGCCCCGGGCGGTGACCGCGGACTCGCGGCGCCGCCGCCAGATGTACCAGGCGTCCTTCCGGCGCCAGGCCGACCGCGACGCCTTCCCCGGCCCGGACGAGGAGTTCCTCCGCACGCTGGACCTGGTGATGACGATCGGCCGGGCCGGGGAGGAGGACCTGGCGCGGGTGGAGGAGTTGACCCTGCGGACGAGCCAGATGAACGCGACCGGGGTGTACTACTCCGACGCGCGGCTCCGGGACCTCATCGGTGATCCGGGCCATGCGGTCCTCATCGTCACCATGCGCGACAGGTTCGGTCCGCACGGCGCCGTCGGGGTCGTGCTGCTGGAGTTCCACGAGCCGGTCTGGCATCTGAAGCTGATCGCGACGTCCTGCCGGGTGGTCTCCTTCGGTGCGGGGGCGGTTCTGCTCAACTGGCTGGCGGGCGAGGCGCACCGCGCCGGCGTTCACCTGGCGGCCGATTTCCGGCCCACCGGACGCAATCGGATGATGGAGATCGCCTACCGGTTCGCCGGGTACGGGAATGACGGATGCCAATGCCTCGAGTCGCTCGCGGAAGAGCTTCCGGACCCGGAGGTGGACCGGCTCCACCTCGTTCCCGCCCCGCCTCCCGACCCCGGAACGATGACCTTGGTCGCTCCGGATCTCGCCGGGGCCCGCTGACCGGCCATCCGGTTGGAGATCGGTTCCGTATCCCGGTTCTCTGGGATGCGGAACCGATCATTCAGCGCTTCCGGGCGAGCGTTATCCCGTCGGCGAACGGAAGAAGCGAGATATCTACACGTTCATCTTGAAATAGTTGTTTGTTCAATTTTCTGATCGCCTCGGTGTCGGCGTCGCGGGCGGCCGGATCGAGGACCCTGCCGAAGAAGAGGGTGTTGTCGAAGACGATCAGTCCGCCGGCCCGCGCCAGCGTCAGCGACGCCTCGTAATAGGCCGCGTAATTGACCTTGTCGGCGTCAATGAAGACGACGTCGAACGAGCCCGGCCCGCCGGGCTCGGCGGCCAGTTCGGCGAGCAGCGCGGCCGCCTGCCCGATCCTCTGCTCGATGCGGTCGGCCACGCCCGCCCGCTCCCAGAACGGTGCCGCGATCGAGGTCCATCTGTCGCTGATGTCGCAGGTCAGGAGGCGTCCGCCAGGGGCGAGCGCGCGTGCCATGCACAGCGTGCTGTAACCGGTGAAGGTCCCCAGCTCCAGGACCCTCGACGCACCCGCGAGGCCGACGAGGAGCCCGAGGAACTGGCCTTCCTCCGCCATCACCTGGAGGGCCCCGCCCGCGGGGAGTTCGGCGGTGCAATCGCGCAGTTCGCGCAGCAGGGGATCGTCGCGGAGGGAAACGTCCCGGATGTAGGCGAGTAGTTCGCCGGTGCCGGTGAGTTGGTTGGCCATCGGCTCGCATGGGATGTGATGGGGGTCACATCCCGCCTCCCTTCTCGAGGGCTCCCGGGTCCACGGTGCTCATGCGCCGATCCTTGAGGATTTCCAACTGAACCGGAACCCCTATCGCGGCGACTTGCTTGGTCAAGGGGGGGTAGGCCAGATGCGGACAGAGAAGGTCCGACGCCGCTCACTCAACGTCTCAGGATTGCCTGAGGTTGCGGGCATATCCGCCTCACAGCCTCTGCTGTATATACCTTAAAGTGCCTCGATCGCAACTCTCGGTAGTGGTTTTTATGCTTCCCTGTCGAGGATGTCCGCGGTTATCCTGCGTGCCGGGCGGACAGTGGTGTACGAAGCCGCGCTCTGATTGCGATCTTGGCAAGCACGTCGTGGAGGAAACCGGCTGTGATACGACGGGGGCACGGAAAGGCATTAGAGGTCTTAGTCGACCTTTATGAGAGCGCGGTCGCCGGAGACGGCGCGCTGGCTCTCGTCCGTGGGGGCATGGCCAGCGGCAAGACCGAACTCCTGAGGGAGTTCGTGCGCCTGGCGGGGGAGGCCGGCGCCCTCACCTTCAGCGCGACCGGGTCGCTGTCCGAGCGGCCCCTGCGCGGCGGTGTGATCGATCAGCTGCTCTGCAGCGCCGGGCTGGTGCGCGAGGCCGAGGCCTTCGCCGCCGAGGGCGTCCCGAGCGCGCCGGCCGGGGGCGGTCGCCGCGACGGGATCGCGGAGGCGGCCACCATGACCGACTCGCTCGTCCGGGAGGCCTGCGCCCTGTTCCTGGAACGCGCACGCGAGCGGCCGGTGGTGATCTGCGTGGACGACGTCCAGTTCGCCGACAGCGCCTCTCTGCGGTTCCTGCTCCGCCTGCACCAGCGAATCGGCCGGGCGCCGATCACCGTCGTGCTCAACGTCTGGGACCGGCCGAAGCAGACCCTTTCGGCCTTCTGCGCCGAGCTGGCCCGCAGGCCGTACAAGCAGATCCGGCTCGGCGGCCTGCCCCGGGACGCGGTCGCCCGCATGGCCGCCGAGGCCGTGGGGGCCAAGCAGGCGGCGAGGCTCGTCCCCCGCCTGATGGAGCTGAGCGGCGGCAACCCGATGGTGGTCAGGGCCCTCATCGAGGACTACCGCACCGGCGTGTGCGACGAGCGCGGCCTTCCGGTGCCGGGCCCGGAGACGGGCCGCGCGGCGCTGGCGGTGATGCACCGCTGGGAGCCCCAGCTGCTGGAGGTCGCCCGCGTGCTCGCGATCCTGGGCGAGCACGCCGACCCGTCACTTGCGGCCAGGCTGCTGCGGACCAGGGTCGAGTACACGGGCGAGGTCGTCCAGATCCTCACCGCGGCGGGACTGTACGCGGACGGGCGGTTCGCCCACGAGCCCGTCGCCTCGGCGGTGCGCGAGGGCCTCGCCCCCCGGGAGCTGGCCTGGATGCATCTGCGCGCCGCCGAACTGCTGTACCAGCGCGGCGCGCCGGTGATGGCCGTCGCCGACCACCTCGTCTCGGCCGACAGCGCCCCAGGCGGCTGGGCCATGCAGGTCCTGCGCGACGCCGCGGGCGAGGCGATGGCCGCCGACCGGCCCGAACGCGCCGAGGTCTACCTGGAGCTCGCCTTCAGATCGGGCCGGGACGAGGTCGAACGCGTCGCGCTCGTGCAGTCGCTCGCCGAGGTGACCTGGCGGGTCAACCCGTGCGCCTCCGCGGCGTACCTGGCCGTCGCCCGGACCACGGCGCGGCTGGAGCCGCGCACTCCGCGCGAGGCGAGGACGGAGATCCGCAACGGCCTGTGGCGCGGCGACTCCGACGCGGTGGAGCGCGCCCTGAAGCAGCTCGTGGCCGACGAGGCGATGCTCGACCCCCGCACCGCCGCGGAGCTGCGGCTCGGGCTCGCCTGGTACTACGGCCCCTCGGGGGGCCCGGCCCGGGAGGCGATGCACGAGCTCCTCACCCCCTCGGGCGAGCCCTGGACGGTCGTCGCCGACGCGATGGGCTCGCTGTGGTCCCGCGGAGGAAGCAGAGAGGTCGTGGACGGCGCCGGCCACATCCTCCAGAACTGCCCGCTCAGCGACGTCTCCATCGAGGCGCTGGCGACGGCGCTGGTCGCGCTGGCGCACGGGAACGAGACCAGGCTGGCGGCCGAATGGTGCGACCTGCTGATCGCCGAGGCCGAGCGGCGGCGGGGCACCACCTGGCGGGCCTTCCTGAACGCGGTCCGCTCGGAGATCTCCCTCCTGGCGGGCGACCCGTGCGGCGCCTCGCTCCAGGCGACCGCGGCGCTCTCACTGCTGCGCCCCCAGGAGTGGGGCGTCCTGGTCGGCTACCCGATGGCCTGCCTCCTCGAGGCGGACGGCGCGCGCGGAGAGCACGCGTCCGCCGCCGAGAAGCTGCGGTACCTCGTCCCTGACGGGATGTACGCGACCACGGTCGGGGTCCGCTACCTCTTCGCCCGCGCGCGGTACGCGCTGGCCACCGGGTCGCCGCTGGCCGCCCTCGCCGACCTCCACGCCTGCGAGCGGGCGGTGCGGGACAGGCGGCTGGACGTGTCCGCGCTCGCGCCGATCGAGATCGGGATGGCCGAGGCGAAGCTGAGGCTGGGCAGGGCGGAGGAGGCGCGGGACCTCATGTCGCTCTACCTGGACGACTCGCCCCGCACGCGGTTCCGCGGGGTCGCGCTGCGGGTGTTCGCCGAGGCCGGCGATCCCGCCCGCCGGGCGGACCTCCTGCGGGAGTCGGCCGACGAGCTGGAGCGGGTCGGCGACACCCTGGAGCTGGAACGTACTAAGGCCGTGCTCCACCGCCTGCACGGCGAGCCCGGGACCGGGATCGCCCGGCGCTCCGAGCCGGAGCCCGGCGCCGACCCCCTGGAGCACATCCTCAGCGAGGCGGAACGGCGGGTCGCGGTGCTCGCGGCGTCGGGGCACTCCAACCGGGACATCAGCCGCAAACTGTGGATCACCATCAGCACGGTCGAGCAGCACCTCACGCGGGTGTACCGCAAACTCGGCGTGAGCGGCCGCCGCCAGCTCGCCGACATCGTGGAATCCGGGATCGTCATCGCCATCACCGATCTGGTCAGCAACTCCTGAACGCCGGCCCCGGCTTCACCGGCGGCGCCGCCAGAGCGTCACCGTCCTCGCCTTCGCCCCCGAGCAGCCGGGCGGCCTGGGAGCGGAGCAGGCGGATCATCCGGTCGACATGGCCGGGAAGGTGGCGCGTGCGGGCGTGCTCGGCGACGAGGAGGACGCCCGGCCCCTCGGTCTCCAGGCGGGTGATGACGCCGGTGAGCTCGAGCGGGTCGCCGGCGACGCTGTAGTCGGGCAGCAGCGTGACGCCGAGTCCCTCGGCGATCATGATCTTGCCCATCTCGGCGCCCGTCGACGGAGTAGGCGAACGACGGCTCCCGCCCGTCCAGCAGGCGGTGGACGTAGCGGTGCATGAGGTAGCCCGACCGCAGCCGGCGCTGATCCGGGCTCCGGCGCGATGGCGGTCGAGCAGCGTGACGCCGAGCTCGCGCTCGAGGTCGCTGATCGTCTGGCTCAGCGCCGGCCGGGACAGGTGCAGCGCCTCGCTGGCCCGGCGCATGGAGCCGAGGCGCGTGACGGCGGCGACGCATTCCACTGTTCGATCCGCATCGGGCCTCCGGCGGTGACAGGTTTCCTTATCGCCCCGTCGCGAACGCCACATTGACCGGCGGCGGGACGGCACCTCACAATCCTAACTATGTCTGTAGGGAATATCGACAATAGGCCGCCGAAGTTCGCCTGCCGGGTGCCGAACGTCAGCGGCGGCCTGGTCGTGAGCGGGATCGAGCAGCGCACGGACTGGGGCTACGAGTACAACCGCGAACTCGCCGTCCTAGCCGAGGACAGCCAGCTCTGAACCAGGTCCCACGGCCGGCCCTCCGCGAGGCGGGCCGGGAAGAAGGAAGGCACACCGTGACCCTTACGATGCACTGGTTCCTGCCCACCTACGGCGACTCGCGCTTCGTCGCGGGCGGCGGGCACGGGCAGCCCGCCGGAGCCGCGGCCGGCGACCGGCGCGCCTCGATCGGCCACCTGTCGTCGATCGCCCGCGCCGCCGAGGAGTTCGGCTTCACCGGCGCGCTCACCCCCACCGGCGCGTGGTGCGAGGACGCCTGGCTGACGACGGCGATGCTGGCGCGCGAGTCCGAGCGGCTGGCGTTCCTGGTGGCGTTCCGCCCGGGCCTGGTCAGCCCGACGCTCGCCGCGCAGATGGCCGCCACCTTCTCGGCGCACGCGCCCGGACGGCTCTCGCTGAACGTCGTCACCGGCGGCGAGGCCCACGAGCAGCGCGCCTACGGCGACCGCCTGTCCAAGGAGGAGCGGTACGCGCGCTGTGACGAGTTCCTGTCGGTCGTGCGGCGGCTGTGGGACGGGGAGACCGTCACCCACCGCGGCGCGCACCTCGACATCGAGGCGGCACGCCTGCCGACCCTGCCCGATCCCGTGCCGCCGCTGTACTTCGGCGGATCGTCGCCCGCGGCGGGACCGGTCGCGGCCGAGCATGCCGACGTCCACCTGACCTGGGGAGAGCCGGTGGACGCGGTCGTCCGCAAGGTCGAATGGATCCGGGAGCTCGCGGCCGCCCGGGGCCGCGAGCCGCGCTTCGGCGTCCGGCTGCACGTCATCACCCGCGACACCGCCGAGGAGGCATGGCGGCAGGCGGGCCGGCTCGTCGAAGCGCTCGGCGAGGAGACGGTCGCCGCCGCGCAGGCCGTCCTGGCCCGCAGCGAGTCCACCGGGCAGCGGCGCATGCGCGACCTTCACGAGCACGCCCGCGCCGACGGCACGTGGCGCGACCCGCACGCGCTGGAGGCGGCGCCCAACCTGTGGGCAGGGGTCGGCCTCGTCCGCGGCGGCGCGGGGACGGCCCTCGTCGGCTCGCACGCCGAGGTCGCCGACCGGATCGCCGAGTACGCCGACGCCGGCATCGAGGAGTTCGTGCTGTCCGGGTACCCGCACCTGGAGGAGCTGTACTGGTTCGGGGAGGGAGTGCTTCCCTGCCTCGTCCGGCGCGGACTGTTCCACGGCACCGGCACCACCGGCACCGGGCACGGCGCGTTCCTGCCGGAGGAGGTGCCGGCATGACCGCGGTGGAGCCGGAACTGCGCCGCGTCTACGGCGCCTACCCGACGGGCGTCGCGGTGGTGGCGGGGCTCGTGGACGGCCGTCCGGCCGGGATCGCGGCCAGCTCGTTCGTCCCGGTTTCGCTGGATCCGCCACTGGTGTCGGTGTGCGTCGCGCACACCTCGACCACGTGGCCGCGGCTGCGCGCGCTGCCCCGCATCGGCATCAGCGTGCTCGGTGCCCACCAGGAGCACGTCGGCCGGCGCCTCGGCGGCCGCACCGGCGACCGGTTCGCCGGCGTCGAGTGGCGCTCGACCGCCGACGGCTGCGTGCTCGTCGAGGGCGCGGCGGCGTGGTTCGACTGCACCGTCGAGCAGCGGGTCCGGTCAGGCGACCACGACATCGTCGTGTTCCGGGTCCAGGATCTGGACGCGGCTCCCGAGGTGCCCCCGCTGGTCTTCCACGCCAGTGCCTTCCGCAGGCTCGGCTGAGTCGCGGCCCGCCCGACCCGCGCGTCCACATGGTGGACGGCGGGTCGGACCGTCCGTAGAGGGAGCGTCACGGTCCGTCCGCCACGGGGTTCCCGGGGGGTGTGATCTGCGTAACCGTCTGGCCGGGCGGGCCGGAGGACCGAAACCCGCATATTCCCAGGTAAAACGGTAGGTTTTATCGGAAAATGCCTCCCCGGATGACGTCTGCGCAGGTGAAGGCGACTTTTTGGGGGCTTCCCAGGCGGCGCCGCCGAGTGCATGCTGAGGACATGAACGCAGCGATGGTCTTGGTGGCGAGGCGCCACGTCGACCTGCTTCGCGTGTGCAGCGCATCCTGTTGAGCCGCTCTTTCGTGCGCCGCCGCCACTGACCGGCGAACCTCCCCCTCTTTCCCACCGGCCGTCCTCCCGTGCCGGATTCCCGCCGCCTTCCTTCCGTTCCCCTCTTCCGGAGGTGCCGCATGTCCACCGACCTGCTCGACCCGCCCCGCTCGGCGATCCCCGCGGCGGCGCCGCCCGCGGCCGCCGCCCGCTCGGGGACGGTGCTGCTGTCCCTGCTGCGCCGGGCACGCAAGGTCAGCGGCCTGGTCGTCGTCCTCGCGCTGTGGGAGGCCGGCGCCCGCGCGGGCTGGCTGGGCAGCACGACCCCGCCGCCCAGCGACGTCGCCGTCCGCGGCTGGGAGATGGCCTCCTCGGGCGAGCTCTTCCACAACCTCGGGGTCTCGCTGGTCCGGGTCCTGAAGGGCCTGGCGATCGGACTGCCGACGGGCCTCGTCCTCGGCCTGCTCTCCGGGCTGTTCAGGGTGAGCGAGGACGTCATCGACGCGCCGGTCCAGGCGGTCCGGATGCTCCCGCACCTCGCGCTGGTCCCGCTGTTCATCATCTGGTTCGGGATCGGCGAGACGTCCAAGGTCGGCCTGATCGCGGTCGGTGTCGTGTTCCCGCTCTACATCAACGTGTTCCACGGCATCCGGGGCGTGGACGAGCGGCTGGTGGAGTCGGCCCGCACCTGCGGGCTCGGCCGCCTCGGCCTCATCCGGAAGGTCATCCTGCCCGGCGCGCTCCCGCAGATCCTCGTCGGCCTGCGCCTGTCGCTCGGCGTCGCGTGGCTGACGCTCGTCGTCGTGGAGCAGTCCGCGACGGCCAGCGGGATCGGCTTCGTCATCAACCAGGCCACCCAGTTCCTGCAGATGGACACGGTCTTCCTGGTGCTCGTGGTCTACGCGCTGCTCGGCGTGTCGACGGACCTGCTGGTGCGGCTCATCGAGCGGCGGGCCCTGGCATGGCGCAGGGGACTGGTGGCGCGATGACGACGACGGTGGCGAAGGGGGTGCGCGTCCGCGGCCTCAGGCGGGTGTTCGGCGAGCGCACCGTCCTGGACGGCGTGGACCTCGACATAGCGCCCGGCGAGTTCGTCGCGCTGCTCGGCGCGAGCGGCTCCGGGAAGAGCACGCTGCTGCGCGCGCTGGCCGGTCTGGACGGCGAGGGGAGCGGCGAGATCACCGTCCCGGGCAGGCACGCCGTCGTCTACCAGGAGCACCGCCTGCTCCCGTGGAGCCGGGTGTGGGACAACGTCGTGCTCGGCTTGCGGGGGCGCGGCCTCCGCGATCGGGCCGAGGCGGCGCTGGCCGAGGTCGGGCTGACGGCCCGCGCCGACGCGTGGCCGCTCACCCTGTCCGGCGGCGAGTCGCAGCGCGTCGCGCTGGCCCGCGCGCTGGTGCGGACGCCCGACCTGCTCCTGCTCGACGAGCCGTTCGGGGCGCTGGACGCGCTCACCAGGCTCAACGCCCAGGCGCTCGTCGCCGACCTGTGGGCCGAGCACCGGCCCGCGGTCCTGCTGGTCACCCACGACGTCGAGGAGGCGCTCCTGCTCGCCGACCGCGCGCTGCTGCTCGCGGGCGGCCGGATCGAACGGGAGTACGCCGTCGGCCTTCCCCGCCCCCGGTCGCTGGACGATCCGGGGTTCATCGCGCTGCGGCGCGACCTGCTGGACGGGCTCGGAGTACGACCCGTCCGCTCCGCTCGAAAGACCCCCACTGCCAAGGAGGCACCATGACCGACCTGACCGCCGATGTGCTCGTCGCGGGCGGCGGCCCCGCCGGAGCGTGGGCCGCGATCAAGGCGGCCGAGGCCGGCGCGGACGTCGTCCTCGCCGACAAGGGGTACCTCGGGACGAGCGGCGCCACGGCGTCGGCGGGCACCGGCGTCTGGTACGTCGAGCCGGACCCGGAGGCCCGCGAGGCGGCCATGGTTAGCCGCGAGGGCCTGGGCGGCTACCTCGCCGACCGCGGGTGGATGGCCCGCGTCCTCGACCAGACCTACGCGAACATGAACGAGCTGGCCGAGATCTCCAGGTATCCGTTCCCGGTGGACGAGAACGGCCGCCAGATCCGGCGCGGCCTCCAGGGACCGGAGTACATGCGGCGGATGCGCGTGCGGGTCCGCCGCTCGGGGGTGCGGGTCCTCGACCACAGCCCCGTCACCGAGCTGCTCGCGGACGAGGCCGGCGCCGTCGCCGGTGCCGCCGGGTACCGCCTGCGCGACGACAGGCCGTTCCAGGTCAGGTCGGGAGCGGTCGTGCTCGCCACCGGGGGGTGCGCCTTCCTCAGCAAGGCGCTGGGCTGCGACGTCAACACCGGGGACGGCGCGCTGTTCGCGGCGGAGGCGGGCGCCGAACTGTCCGGCATGGAGTTCTCCAACGCCTACGCGATCGCCCCGGCCTTCACCTCCGTGACCAAGACGGCGTTCTACTCGTTCGCCACCTTCTACCACGCGGACGGGACCGTGCTGGAGGGCGCGGGCAGCCAGCGCGGGCGGTCGGTGATCGCCCGGACGCTGCTCAGCGAGCCCGTCCTGTGCCGGATCGACCGGGCCACGCCCGACCAGCAGCGGGCGATGCGCCTCGCGCAGGCGAACTTCTTCCTCCCGTTCGACCGCCAGGGCATCGACCCGTTCACGGACCTGTTCCCCGTCACGCTGCTCGCCGAGGGGACCGTCCGCGGCACCGGCGGCATCCGGATCACCGGCGCCGACTGCTCCACCTCGGTCGCCGGCCTGTACGCGGCGGGCGACGCCGCCACCCGCGAGCTGGTCTGCGGCGGCTTCACCGGCGGCGGCAGCCACAACGCCGCGTGGGCGATGTCGTCGGGCACCTGGGCGGGGCAGGGCGCCGCCCGGCACGCCGCGGGACTGGGCGGGCGCGCCGGGACGCGGACCGTGCACGCCCTCGGCGAGGCGGGCGTCAGGCCGTCGGGCGGCGCGTCCGGCGGCCACGCCGGCTACGTCGCCGCCGTCCAGGGCGAGGTGCTGCCCTACGAGAAGAACCTGCTGCGGCACGGCGACCGCATCGCGCCCGCGCTGGACGTCCTGGACCGGACGTGGCGCGAACTGCGCGGCACGCTCCGCGAGGAGGGCGGCGGGATCGTCCGGGCGCGCTCGGCGGCCGCGATGACCGCGCACGCCCGCTGGATGTACCGGGCCGCTCTCGCCCGCACCGAGACGCGGGGCATGCACAAGCGCCAGGACCTGCCGGGCCAGGACCCGGCCCAGCACCACCGCCTCGTCACCGGCGGCCTCGACGAGGTCTGGACGCGCCCGGAGTCCGCGGCGGTGGCGTCGTGATCGAGATCGTCTCGCGGGAGCGGTGCATCGCCTGCGACAAGTGCGTCGACGTCTGCCCGACGAACGTCTTCGACCGCGGCCCGGACGGCATCCCCGTCATCGCCCGGCAGGGCGACTGCCAGACCTGCTTCATGTGCGAGGCGTACTGCCCGGTGGACGCCCTGTTCGTCGACCCGCGCTCGCACGCGCTGCCCGAGCCGCCCGACGAGGCGGCGCTGGCCGCGGACGGGACGCTCGGCGCCTACCGCGCGCAGATCGGCTGGGGCCGGGGGCGGACCCCCGGCGCCAGGCTCGCGGTCGGCCCGTCCCTCGGCCGGGCGGGCGCGCCCCTCACCTCCTGAGACACCGCAACAGCTAGATCCCCGTGAAAGGCGACAAAGTGAGACTTCCCAGAGTTCTGGCCGCCGGCCTCCTCGTCCTCGCCGCGGCGGCGTGCGGTTCCTCCGAGGCCGACAGCGGCTCCGGGACGCTCCGCATCGGAGTGATCGGGTCGGGGGTCGGCAACAAGCTGACCCGCGCCGTCGGCTTCCTCGACCAGCGCGGCGAGCTGCTGCCGGAGCTGAAGGCCGCCGGCATCACCAAGATCAAGGTCGCGACGTTCCCGAACGGCCCCGACCTGAACCAGGCCCTCGCGGGCGGCTCCCTCGACATCGGCCAGTACGGGGACACCCCCGCCCTCATCGGCCGGGGCCAGGGCCTGCCGACCCGCCTGCTGTCGCTCAACTCGATCCGCCTGGACGCCGCGATCGTCGCCAAGAAGGACGGCGGCCCCGCGTCCCTCAAGGACCTGGAGGGCAAGCGCATCGGCGTCCAGACCGGCTCCTACATCCACCGCTACCTGCTCGGCGCGCTGGAGCAGGCCGGGGTGAAGCCCAAGGAGATCATCCACATGTACACGCCGGCGATCATCGCGGCGCTGGAGAAGAACTCGATCGACGCGGGCGGCCTCGTCGCCGCCGACCAGGCCGCGCAGGAGAAGAAGGGCTACAAGTCGATCGACATCGCCTCCCGCGACCACCCCGACCTGCTGGGCACGTCCGTCACCGTCGTGACGGAGAAGTACCTGGCCGGGCACAAGGACATCGTCCAGGTGTGGCAGAAGGCCGAGACCAAGGCCGCGCAGGCCGCCAAGGCCGACTGGCCGGGCTACACCGCCTACGTCGCCGAGACCGGCGGGTACGCCGCCGACATCTCGATCAAGACCACGCTGAAGGACCAGCTGCCCGAGGAGCCCTTCCCGGCCGAGGGGCTGAAGCTGCTGGAGGGGACCAAGACGTTCCTCGTCCAGCAGGCGCTCATCAAGAAGGACTACACGCTCGACTCCTGGCTGGCGCCCGGGGCCAGGCCATGACCGTGCTCGACACCGACGTCCTCGTCCTCGGCGGCGGTCCCGCCGGGGCGTGGGCGGCGCTCGCCGCGGCCGGGGCCGGAGCCCGGGTCGTCCTCGCGGACAAGGGCTACTGCGGCACCAGCGGGCCGACCGCATCGGGCGGCAACAACCTCTGGTACGTCCCTCCGGACGCGGCGGCGCGGGCACGGGCGGTCGAGGAGCGCTTCGAACGCGGCGGACGGCTCGCCGACCGCCGCACCATGGCACGGGTCCTCGACGAGACGTACCGCCGCGTCGACGACCTCGCCTCCTTCGGGTACCCGTTCCCCGTCTACGAGGACGGGGTCGAGCGGAGGGGCAGCCTCCAGGGGCCCGAGTACATGAAGCGGATGCGGCGCCGGGTGCACAGGTCGGGGGTGACGATCCTCGACCACCACCCCGCGCTGCGGCTGCTCGTGGACGACGGGGGCGCCGCCGCGGGCGCGTCCGGCGTCGCCCGCCAGAAGGGCGGGGAGGCCTGGACCGTCCGCGCGGCGGCGGTCGTCCTCGCCACCGGCGGCTGCGCGTTCCTGTCCGGCGCGTTCGGCACCAACGTCGACACCGGCGACGGGCACCTGATGGCCGCCGAACTGGGCGCCGAGCTGTCGGGCATGGAGTTCTCCAACGCCTACGCGTTCTCCCCGGCGCACGGCTCGCACACCAAGGGCCTGATGATGCAGTTCGCGACGTACTACGCCGAGGACGGCGGCGTGATCGAGGTGCCGGACCCGCTCGGCGCCAGGCTCCGGGTCGCGGAGCGGCTCGCGGCGGGGGAGAAGGTGTACGCGCGGCTGGACAAGGCGCCCCCGGAGCTGCGCGAGGCGATGCGCCGCGCCCAGCCGAACTACTTCCTGCCGCTGGACAAGGCCGGAATCGATCCGTTCCGCGACCGGTACCGGCTGCGGATGGTGCTGGAGGGCACGGTCCGCGGGACGGGCGGCCTGCGGATCGTCGACGATGACTGCGCCACGACCGTCCCCGGCCTCTACGCCGCCGGTGACGTCGCGACGCGGGAACTGGTGTCCGGGGCCGTCAGCGGGGGAGGCGCGTACAACGGGGCGTGGGCGATCTCCTCGGGGACCTGGGCCGGCCGCGGCGCCGCCGCGTTCGCGGTGGGGCGGGCGCGCCCGCGCGCCGTCCCGGCCGGACGCGCGGGCCTGCGCCCCGGACGGCTCGACGCGCGGGCGGTCATCCGCGCCGTGCAGGCCGAGACGCTGCCGCTCGACCGCAACCTCTTCCGGACGCGGGCCGGGCTCCGCGGCTCCCTCGCCTCGCTGGACGCCCTGTGGGAGCGGATCACCTCCCAGGGCATCGCGGGCACCGGCCGCGAACGGCTCCGCGCGAGGTCGGCCGCGGCGATGACGGCGCACGCCCGGTGGAGCTACCGCGCCGCGCTGGCCCGACCCGAGTCCCGGGGCATGCACCGGCTGGAGGACCTTCCGCGAAGCCGGAGATACGAGCACCGCCGGCTCGTCGGCGGGCTGGACGAGCCGTGGACGGCCGCCGAACCCCGGGAGGCGAAGGCGTGATCGAGGTGGTGAGCGCGGCCCGCTGCGTGCGGTGCGACGTGTGCGTCAAGGTCTGCCCCACGGACGTGTTCGACCGGGGCGCGGACGGCCTCCCGGTGATCGCCCGGCAGAGCGACTGCCAGACGTGCTTCATGTGCGAGGCCCACTGCCCGACGGACGCCCTCTACGTCGCGCCCTTCAGCGGCCCGGCTCCGGAGGGCTCCCCCCACACCGACGAGGAGGCGCTGGCCGGCGCGTTCGGCGACTACCGCCGCATCGTCGGCTGGGGAGGCGGCCGCACCCCGGGCAGCCGCGCGGACCGCAACCACATCTTCACCGAGCGGCTCAGCTCCTCCCCCTGACCCCGGCCCGGGGACGCGGACCCGGTCACGGCTCGGCGGGGCGGCCGAACGCCCTCAGCCTCGGCAACGCCGCCCGGAACCTCTTCCCGGCCGGAGGCGCCGTGCTCGCGACCGCGTCCTCGCCCGCGGGCGTCCACCGTCCCAGCATGAGCCGGAGCGGCCGGTCGAGGGCCCGGTCGATGGTCGTCGCACAGGTCTCGAAATCGCGGGCCGACCGGCCGACCGGGTCGGCGACGTCGTCGTCGCCCGGGGCCGGAGGCGGGACGAGCCCGCGCGTGCGCGACGCCTCCCGGACGAGCCACCGGGCGCGCGGGACGATGCCGTCCGGCGGCGGCTCGGCGGGGTCCAGCGCCCGGACGAGGCGGGCGAACTCCAGGATGGTGAACACCTTGGGGTGCGATCGGGGCAGGCCGGCCACGACCGCCGCCCGGTGCCCGCGTTCGGCGGTGAGCACCAGGTCGGCCGCGTCGGTCAGCCGCCGTGTGAGCGCGCGCGAGGCGAACCCGCCGGGGCTCGCGCCGAACGGTCCGAGCGCGGCGGCCGCGCGCGGATCCATGGAGAGCCCGTCGCGCGCGGCGGTCCCCGCGCTGCCGACCGTGATCTGGCGGGAGTCGGAGCGCTGCGACTCCCTGATCCTCAGCCGCGCGAGTTCGGCGGCGATCGGGGACCTGCAGATGTTGGCGGTGCAGACGAAAAGCAGGTGGAACTGCTCCTGTCCCATGGCGGCCTCACTCGCCCCGGCCCGGCCCACCCCGGGTCGCCACGCTCAGTAAACATCATGTTACGGTCGGCAATCAAGGGAAGTGCCTCGACCGAGAACGGGCGGGAACGTGGAATTTCGGGACTACCTGCTGCTGGCTCGCCGCAAGTGGTGGATCGTACTGGCCGGCGGCGTCCTCGCGGTCGCGCTCGCCGGGGCCGTGACCCTGCGGATGACCCCCCGGTACACCGCGACGATCAAGCTCTTCGTCTCCGCGGAGGGCACGCAGAATCCGATGGCGGTGTACCAGGGCGCCACGTTCAGCGAGCAGCGGGCGAAGTCCTACGCCGACCTCCTCGGCAGCCGGCGCCTCGCTCTCGCGGTCATCGGCGAGCTGCGGCTGCGGACCGGCGCCGAGCGCCTGCGGTCCCAGGTGCGGACCGAGATCGTGCCGGACACGGTCATCATCAAGGCGTCGTACACCGACCCGTCGCCGCGGCGGGCCCAGCTGGTCGCCGACGCCCTCGGCCGGCAGCTCACCCTGCTCGTCTCCGACCTCGAGCGCTCCGGCAGGGGGCGGCCCGCGCCGGTCAAGGTCACCCTCGTCGACCCCGCCGAGCTGCCCCGGGTGCCGTCCTCCCCGCACCTGCTGCTCAATCTGCTCTCGGCGCTCGGGGCGGGGCTCCTGCTCGGCTTCGGCTTCGCCGTCCTGCGCGAGCACCTGGACCGGTCGGTCAAGTCCGCGGACCAGCTGAACGGGCTCACCGGCGCCCCCATGCTCGGTGCCATCTGCCACGACCCCAAGGCCGCCAAGCGCCCGCTGGTCGTCCACCTCGACTCCCACGCCGCCCGCTCGGAGGCGTTCCGGCAGCTCCGCACGAGCCTGCGGTTCGTCGACGTCGGCACCCCCGTCAAGCGCCTCGTCGTCACCAGCTGCCGGCCCGGAGAGGGCAAGTCCACCACCGTGAGCAACCTCGCGATCACCCTCGCCCAGGCCGGCCAGCGGGTGGCCGTCGTGGACGCGGACCTGCGGCGGCCCCGGCTCGGCGAGTACCTCGGCATCGAGGGCGCGGCCGGGCTGACCGACGTGCTCATCGGACGCACCGGGCTCGACACGGTGCTGAGGCGCTGGGGCGACCTTCCGATGTGGGTGCTGCCGAGCGGGCCCGTGCCTCCCAACCCCAGCGAGATCCTCGGGTCGGCCCGGATGAGGACCGTGCTGGAGGAACTCGGCGAGCACGCCGACATCATCCTGTTCGACGCGCCCCCGCTGCTTCCCGTCACCGACGCCGTCGTCCTGTCCCGGCTCTGCGACGGCGCCCTGCTGGTCGCGCGCCACGGTTCGACGCTCCAGGAGCAGCTGCGCCGCGCCGTGGCGATGCTGCGCGACGTGGACGTCCGGATCGTGGGGACGCTGCTGAACATGGTCCCGGGGAAGGGGCACGAGTCCTACCGGTACGGCTACCGGCACTACGGCTACCACGAGCCGTCGGTCGACGCCGAGCTCGACGCGCTGAGCAAGGAGGCGGTGGCCACGGCCGCCCCGTCCGGGGCGGCGGCCGGCGAAGCGGACTGACCGCGCGGTGCGGTCCGTCCTCCGGCGGTCCGCACGCGTGCGAGGTCCCGGTCAGGGCAGCCGAACCTCGGTGAAGAGCGCCCGGTGATCGCTGCCCGGCAGGCGGTGGACGGCCGTGCGCAGCACGGCGCATCTGGCGTCGACGAGCACGTGGTCGATGGTGATCGGCGGCCAGAACGACCTCTGGAAGGTCGGCCTCCAGCCTTCGCCGGCCGCGTCCGCGGCGTCGACGTAGCCCGCCGCGATCAGGCCGCGCAGGCGGGCGTCGTCGAGCGTGCCGTTGAAGTCGCCGGCCAGGATGCGCCGCGTTCCCGGGGGCTCGGTGCCGGAGACCGCGGCGAGCCCCCGCACCCACTGGGCCGCCCCCCTCAGGTTGAGCGGCTTGGCCAGGTGCACGGCCATCACCTCCACCGGGGCCCGGCCGGGGACGCGCATCCGCGCCCGCGGCATGGCCTGGCCCACCACGGCGACATCGGGCATGGGAAATGCCTGGAGCGGAAAGCGCGCGTACAGCGCGGAACCCAGCGCCCCGCCGATCGGCGCCGCGACGCTGAAGGGCAGCACCGTCCTCAACCCCGCCCGGTCGAGTGCGGCGGCGCTCCTCGCCGTGAACTCCTGGAGGCTCAGGACGTCCGCGTCCGATCGGCGCACCAGGCCGACCAGGGTCCGCGGGTCCGCCCGGCCGAAGTGCATGTTGGCGGTCAGGATCCGCAGCGGCGGCCCGCTCGCCGCGGGGGCCGCGTCCACGACGGCCCGCGGGACCAAGGCGATCGCGAACGCGCCGACCGCCCCGAGCGTCACACCGCACGCCACCCAGCGGCGCAGCGCGATCGACCACGGCACCATGAGCACCGCCAGCGCGGCCGCGTACGGCGTGAAGGCGAAGACCGGCGCCAGCGCGATGGCCTGGCGGCCGAACGCGTCCGCTCCCACGAGCCTGCCGATCGACCAGGCCGCCGACACGACGACGAGCGACCAGAACGCGTGCGCCGGCCGGAACACCCGGGACGCGCGTTCGCGTCCGACCAGGTCGCGGGGCAGGAGACCGTCGCTGCCCGCCCGTTCCGTCAGGCCCACAGTTCGAAGAGGAGATTGTCGCGGTTCACGACCCCGAACCTGCGGCCCACCACGTCGCCGATTCGCACCGCTCGCATCGTCCGGCGCTCGCCGGCCAGGGGGATCAGGCGGCGCAGCCCCCTGGTCCAGAACAGATGCTCGACGGCGAACCGCTCGAATCCCGCGGCACGGGCCACCTGCGCCAGCGACTGCGCGTTGTAGGGGCGGACGTGCGTGTAGTCGCTGTAGAAGCCCCGGGTGAGCGATCGGACCGACGGCACGACGAACAACGCGTATCCGCCGGGCCTCAGCACGCGCCGGGCCTCCCGCAGGGCGGGCACGGGATCGGTCAGGTGCTCCAGCAGCCAGCAGGAGTAGAGGGCGTCCATCGACCCGTCCTCGAGCGGCAGATCGTCGGCCGAGCCCAACCGTATGTCGAGCCCTTCCTTCTTGTAGTGGTCCACGAGGGCGGGAGCGTTGTCGACGGCGATGATCCGGTCCGGCGCCGACCGGGTGAAGGCGCAGCGGCCGGGCCCGACCTCGACGATCTCGTCGCGCCCCTGGAACCGGGATCGGCGGATGTAGGCGTGGAACAGCCGTTCCCAGGCTTCATGGCGGCCGGTGTCGAGGATGTAGTCGCCGTAAGTATCGACCATGTCACTCAGGGTACATGGACGCTCGGGAGCGATCGGGTCGACGCCGCCGCACGGGACGGACGGTCTGCCGCCCTGTCACTCGACGCGCAGGTTCCGCGGTACCGGGCGGTCCGCCTGGAGCGCGCTGAAGAGGGCCCGAGTCCCTTCCCACTGCCATACGGCGAGCAGGCCGTCGGAGCCGGGGAGGAGGCCGACCACCGGGAGGGTGGCCACCACCACCCGGTCGGGGACGCCGTGCAGGACGGTCGCCAACCTGATCAGATGGTGCAGGCGGTCACCTCTCCCGGCCGTCGCGAGCCGCGCCTCGTTCCACAGCAGCGGGGCTCCCCGGAAGGGGTCGAGGAGCGTGCGCGGGCTCGTGGCCCGGTCGGCGAGCGCGACCACCAGGGCGCGCTGGCGCGCGATCCGGTCGGGTTCGCCGGTACCGGCGCCGCGAATGTAGGCGAGTGCCCGCGGTCCGCCGAGGGTCCCGCATGCCGGGCCGGAGACGAGCCGCGCCTTCGGGGTCCCGTTCGGCTCGCCGGCGCAGACCCGCACCCCGCCGACGGCGTCGACCAGCCCGGCCAGGTCGAGTTCCAGGTACCGGTCGATGTGCAACCAGCTCAGGCTCTCGACGGTGCGGGTGAGCGCGGGGCGGCCGCCGGCCGAGTAGACCATGCCGAGCGCGCGGCGGCCGCGGCCGGCCCCGGGAACGCCGACCGACAGGTCGGGCGGCAGCAGCACGAGGGTCGGTCTCCCGGTGCGCGCCGGGATGTGCAGCAGCGCGATCACGTCGGCTCGCCGGCCGGGCGCGGCGGGGGCCGGGCCCGCCTCCGGTCCCGCGCCCCCGGTGGCGCCGACGCCCACGAGCAGCCAGTCTTGGGCGGGGGTGTCCCTCGGCCTGTCCTTCCAGGCCTCCAGCGCGTCGACCCGGCGCAGACCCGCGTCGGACAGGAAGTACGCCGCGACGAGGAGGACGACGAGGATGTCGAGGGGGAGGAGCAGCCGGCGGCGGCCGCGTCCGGCGCCCGCCGCCCGGGCGGCCCCCTTGATGGATCGCATGGCATGCTCCCAGGTCGCGAGAAGATCGCCTGCCGGACACTGCTACTCTCCGTAGTTATATCGCTACGTTATGCCCGGGCTCGCGTCGCCGGGTCATGGAGGCCCCGGTCGCCGTGCGGGAAGCCGGTGCGGCGGTGGGCAGGGGGGAGACGACGTGGGGATCGGGCTGACTCCCGCGGCGCCGCGCGAACGGGGAGCGCCCGCGTTCCGGTTCCGGTGGCGGCCCGCGACCGCGGTGACCCTCCTCCTGCGGGCCGGGCTCCTGGCCGCGGTCCCGCTGGCCGTGCTCGTCGGCGGCCTCTCGACCGCGGGCCGGTTCGCCGCCGTGGCGGCCGTCGCGGTGCTCGCGCTCGCCGCCGCGGCCCTCGGCGCCGCGCGCGTCGTGCGGCCGGGGACGTCGCATCTCTGGATCGGGCTCGTGAGCCTCCTGCTCGTCGTGAGCTTCTGCGCGCCGGCCGTGCGGGCGCCGCTGGCCGCGCCGTCCGAACGGCACAGGATCGTTGACCTCGTCGGCCCCCTCGGCGCTCTCGCGCCGGGGCAACTGCTGCGGCTGACGGACCTGGTCGGCTTCCTGGCCGGGCTGGCTCTGCTGGCCGTCGTGGTCGCCGTGCCCCCTCGTCCCCGCGGCATCACGCGGGTCATCGCCCTCACGGGGACGGCCGCGGCCGTCTACGCGCTCTACCGGGGCACGTACGACGAGGGCCGGCTCGAAGCCCTCGGTTGCACCACCAACTACCTCGGGTTGATGCTGGCCCTCCCGCTCGTCGCGTCGATCGGGCTCCTGCGGCGGACCCGGAACGTGAAGTGGCTCGTCCCCGCGGCGGCGTGCTTCCTCGCCATCGCCGACACGCAGTCGCGCGGCGCCTTCGCGGCCGCCGCGTGCGGTACCGCCGTCGTCCTCCTCCAGGGCCTCCCCAGACGGGTGCAGGGCGCCATGGCGGTCGTCCTCGGCGCCGCCGCGGCGGCCGCGCTGATCGGCGGCGGTCACGTCCTCGACGGCCTGGGGGCCGGCGATCGGCGGCCCGCCGATCTGAGCGCCAACAACCTCCTGCGGCTCCAGGCGGCCGAGTTCGCGCTCCGCACGGCGGTCACCCATCCGCTGCGGGGGGTCGGCTACTGGATGTTCCCGACGTATGCCCACTCGTCCCCGGAATTCGGCGTGTACGTCATGACGCACAACGACTACCTGCGGCTGGCGGCCGAAGCGGGCGTCGCGACCCTCGCCGCCTTCGCGGTGCTCCTGGTCCGCGGAGTGAGGCGCAGGGCGACCGGTGACCTGGCGGTGCTGCGCGCGGTGGTGGTGGTCTACGCGGTGGGCATGCTGTTCGCCAATCCGCTCTCGGTCCTCGGGGTCAGCGCACCGTTCTGGCTGGCGCTGGGAAGCCTCCTGGCCGACGCCCCGGACCCGGACCCGGACCCGGAGCCGGATTCGGACTACGCGCCATCCAGCAGCTCCCGGTAGATGCGGAGGTGCCGGTCGACCATGGCGTCGGCCAGGAGGTGCTCGCGGCTCCAGGCACGGGCCCGGCGCCCGAGGCCGCGGGCCAGCGCCGGGTCGGTCAGGAGCCGCTCGATCCCCTCGGCGAGGGCCTCCGGCTCGGCGGGACGGACGAGCAGGCCGCGGCCCCGGAGCAGTTCGCCGGTACCGCCCACGTCGGTCGCGACGATCGGCAGTGCGGCCGCCATGGCCTCCATCACGGCATTGCTCATCCCCTCCTCGAGCGACGGGAGCACCACCACGTCGGCGCGGGCGAGCAACTGATCCACATCGGTACGGATCCCAAGGAAGCGGACATCGATGGCGAGCCGCACGGCGAGGGCTTGAAGGGCTGCCCGAGCGGAGCCCTCCCCGGCCAGGGCGAGGGTGCAGGGCAGCCCGCGGCCCGCGAGCCGCGCGACCGCTTCGAAGAGGTGCGCGTGCCCCTTGTACGGCTTGAGGTTGGCGACACAGAGCACGACGGGGAGCTCGGTCTCCAGCCGCGCGGGCGGCGCCGGCGCGAAGGCGGATTCGGGAAGGCCGTTGTGCACGACGACGACCTTGCCGGTCGGGAGCCTCTCGGTGGTCCGGGCGTTCTCGGCCACCGCGTGCGCGTTGGCGATGAGGAGATCGGTCATGCGGGTCGCCCAGCGTTCGACCGCGAGCAGCAGGCGGCGTCCGAGCTTGCCGTCCGCGAGCCCTCGGCGGCCGGCCACCACCACGGGGACCCCGGCGAGGCGTGCGGCGGGCGCGGCCACGACGTAGCTGTAGAACAGGAACGCGTGCAGGACCTCCGGACGGCGGGTGCGCAGCCAGGCGACCAGCCGCAGGAAGGCCGCCGCGTTCCCCGGCACCATCCGCCAGCCGGCCGACCTGCGCCGGAACCCCAGATGCACGACGGGGATCCCGGCGGCCCGCAGCACCTCCTCGCGCGGTCCGCCCTCGAACATCACGAGGACGGACGTGTCCACCGCCCGGGCGCGCAGCCCGAGGGCCAGCAGGGTGAGCTGCTTCTCGGTCCCGCCGACGCCCAGCTGGCCGATGAGCAGGCACGTCCTGGGCAGGCGGGCGGCGGTGCCCGGGCACCGCTCGGCCGCGAGCGAGAGCGCCTTGTCGTCCCTCGGCATGCCCCATCCGTTCCGTGAGCCCCACGAGCATTGTACAAAGAGTTACGATCAGATACTCTCGGTAGTCTCAGGTGTCCGGCACGGCGAGTTTCGACGGGGCGTCGCGCCCCGGCCCGTCCCGCGGTCGGCCCCTCCGGTGGGAGGGCGGCCTCCACCGGTGCGGCGGGCACGGAATGCGACCAGCGTGACCGGGAGGGCGGCGTGGACGACAGCGACACCGTGCCCGTCGTTTTCGTGGCCGGGAACAGCCGGAGCGGGAGCACCCTGGTGTCCAGGGTGCTGGGCGCGGTCCCGGGGTTCTGTGCCGTCGGCGAACTCTTCTTCCTCTGGGACCATGGCGTGCTTCGCAACGACATGTGCGGATGCGGCGCGCGTTTCCATGACTGCCCCTTCTGGCTGGCCGTCGGCAAGGAGGCGTTCGGCGGCTGGGACCGCGTCGACGCCGCGGAGGTCCTGCGGCTGCGCGCCTCGGTCGCGCGGATGCACTACCTGCCCTTCCTGGCCGCTCCGCGCGCGGCCCCGCGCTTCCGTCGCCGGCTCGACCGCTATGCGGAGATCATGGGCGCGCTCTTCCGCGGGGTGCGCGCGGCCAGCGGCTGCACCTTCGTGATCGATTCGTCCAAGTGGCCCGCCGCCGCCCAGACGGTCCGGCACGCGCCCGGCACGAGCATGCGGATGCTCCATCTGGTCCGCGCGAGTCACGGCGTGTGCTTCTCGTGCACCAAGCGGATCGCGCGCCCCGACCTCGGCGGGGTGCCCATGCCGAGGCAGTCGCCCGCCCGCACCGCCGTCCAGTGGACGGTCTTCAACCTCACCCTCGACCTGTTCGGCGTGCTCGGCATGCCGACGATGACCCTGCGCTACGAGGACTTCGTCGCGCAGCCGCGTGCGCATCTCGAACGCGTGCTCTCGTTCCTCGGCAGCGAGGTCCCGGGAGACCTGCCGTTCCTCGGTGCCGACGCGGTCGAGCTGGGGCGCGACCACCTGGTCGCCGCCAATCCCATGCGCATCCGGGCGGGACGGGAGCCGCTGCGGCTCGACGAGGACTGGCGCTCCGCGCTGCCCGCGGGCTCCAAGCGGCTGGTCAGCGCCCTGACCGCGCCCGGCCTGCTCCGCTACGGCTATCCCGTCTTCCCGGGATAGGCGGGTCGCGCGTCCATGGTCAGGCAGCGGGGGAGCGCAGGAGACGGCGTACGGGCACCGGACCGTCCCCTGGGAGCGGAGGGACGGCTTCCTGGACGGCTGGCGGCGCGGCTGCAGTCGCTCGACGAGGTCTCGAGCCGCATGGTCAGGGGCGCCACCTTCACCGCGGGGAGCGCTCTGCTCGGGCGGTTGACGACCCTCGTGGCGGGGGTGGCGGCGGCGCGCCTCCTCGGCGCCGCGCAGTTCGGCACGTTCGCCCTCTGCCAGTCCACCGCGCTGGTCGCCTCGGCCGTGGGCGGCATGGGGCTGCCCTGGGCCGCGACCAGGACCCTGGCCGCCCACCGCCTGGCGGGCCCCGCCCGAACGCGCCGGCTCTGGTGCGTGTTCGTCCTGCTCTGCCTGGGCGGCGTCGGCGCCGTGGCCCTGCCCGTGCTGGCCGCCGCCGGCACCGTCGCCCGCGTCGTCTTCGGCGCAGGTGCCGACAGCCGGCTGGTCACGGCCTCGGTCCTGGTCTTCGCCGGATGCACCGTCAACAACCTCAGCCAGGCGGTCTTCATGGGCCTGGAGAGGTTCGAGTCGGCGGCCAGGTGGTCCCTGATGCGAAGCGCGGCGTGCGCGGCGGGGGTGATCGGCGGAGTCGTCTGGCCGGGAGGCGTCCTGCCCGCCGTCGTGGGCTACGCGCTGGGGGAGTCGGTCGTCCTCGCTCCCATGCTCCGGCACGGATATCTCCTGGCCAGCAGGCCTGGACAGGCCGCCGTGGCGCCCGCCCGGCCGTCCTCGGCGAAGGACGGCGCCCAGATGGCGCTGGCGGCCTGGGGCTCGACGCTGCTGCTGCAACCCGCGTTCTGGTACGTGCAGGTCCTCCTGACCCACGTCCCCGGCGGGTACGCCTCGCTCGGCGTCTTCGCGCTCGCGCAGCGGGCCGTGCAGGCCGTGGTGATGCTGCCCGGCTGCATCGCCGTCTCCAGCGTTCCGATCCTGACCGCGTGCTGGGCGGAGGGGCGGCACGACGACTTCGTCCGGGCGGCCCGTCGATATGCGGCGGGATACCTGGCCTACGTCGTCCCGACCACCTTCGTCGCGGTGGTGACCGCCCCGCTGACCCTGCGCGCGTTCGGCGAGCAGTACGTCTCGGCCTGGCCGGTCTTCGTCGTGCTCATGATGGCGGCGGTCCCCATGGTGCTCAACAGCCTCCTCAGCTCCGTCGCGGTCGCGATGAACCGGAGCAGGCTGTGGATGTGCAGCGACGTCACCCAGGCGGCGGCGCTCGCCGTGGCGGCGGTGCTGCTGGTACCGGCCCTGGGCGGCGTGGGCGCCTCCCTGTCCTTCCTGGTGGGCGGGATCGCGACATGCCTGGCGCTCGTGCCGGTCGTGGGCGAGCTGAGGAGCCGGTCGTGACGGCGGCCTCCGGACCGCGAACGGTCCAGGCGCCCGCGCCGGCCGGACCGGCCTCCTCCGAGGTGGAGGTCAGGTTCGTCGCCTTCGGCTGGTACCTGCTGACCGCATGCCTCAGCGTGGCCGTGCTGCTGACGGCGGTCCTGAGCGGATGGCGCGGTGGCGACTACTGGGCGGCCCCGATCGGGGCGATCGTGCTGGCCGTCGGCGCCGCGGCCTCCCGGCGCCTCCGCCTCCGGCGGGACCAGTGGCTGACGCCCGGCAACCTCGTCCTGGTCGTCTGGTACCTGGAGCTTGTCGCGCTCCCGACCCTCATCGTCGTGCGGCCGCCGGTGCCCGGGCTCATGCGCGTGCTTCCCCCGGTGCCGGCGATCAATTATGCGATGTGCGTCCAGTCCCTCGCCTTCGCGTCCTTCGCGGTCTGCTTCGCCGTACGGGCGGGGGCGGGGCGCTCCGCCCGGGCCGCGAGCGGGGCCCGCGCGGAGGGACCGGCGGGGGCGCGGCGTCCCGTGCCGGTCCCGGTGGTGCTGGCGTTCCTGGCGGTCGGGACGGCCGGGATGGCCCTGTTCTTTCGTACGCCGGGCGAGGCGTGGGCCTACTACACCGGCCACCCGGCCCTCCTGGAGCCGGGGAGCAGGACGAGCCTCGGGCAGGGGATCAGCGCTCTGACGAGGCCGTTCCTCGGCGTCGGGGGCCTGCTGTGGCTGCAGAGAGGGCTGGCGTCCCGGCCGCCGGGCGCTGCGGCGCCCTCACGCCGGCGGACCACGTGGCGTGCGGTCGTCGCGCTGGCGCTGCTCTTCCTGTCCTATTCGAGCTACCACTACAACCGCCAGGCGGCCGTGACGGCGCTGATCGCTCTGCTCGCGGTGTGCAGCCTTCAAGTGAGGCGGTTGAACCTGCCCGTCCTGCTGGTCACTTTCGTCTTCGTCGGCGTCTGCTCCTCCTATGTGGGAACTTACCGGCTGTTCTACGTGGAGACGCGAGGCGGGGAACTGAGCGCCCGAGAGGTGGGGCTGGATGATTACCGGGCCGACCCGCTGGAGGAACTGGAACGCTATCTCGGTGCGCCGCAGTTCGTGGCGATCGCGGTCGAGGGAAATGGCGGCGGGGCACCCCTGCTCGGGCCCGAGTCCTTGCTGGCATCGGTCCTGCGGCCGGTCCCCATAATAGGAAAACCCTACCGGGACACCGATACGGGCAAGGTCTACAACGAGCGGATCTACGGGAGCCTGGTCGCACACGACCAGCACCCTCCCCTTGTCGTAGACCTCCTTTTCGCCGGCGGCCCGTCCGGCGTCGTCGCCGGCTTCTCGCTGCTGGGAATCGCCTTCGGCGCCCTCGACAGGCGCTACCGGCCCACGGCCGACACGTTGGACGCCTATCTGCACGTCTTCACCTCGATCACCCTCGCCTTCTCCGTGGCGGGCGGCATCGCCGTCCTCTCGCAGACGCTGCTGTATTTCTGCCTGCCGCCCTACCTGGCGCGGGCGTTCTTCCGCGGGGCGAGGAAGGGGCCCGCGGGCAAGGCGGTCCCCGCACTCGACGCCGGCGTCATCGGGAGGTGAGAGGCGCATGCGGATCGCGATGGTCGGAGGCATCTTCGAGTACCGGCCGGACGTCTGGACGAGGCTCCAGGCCACACCCGAGATCAATCTGCTGCGGGGCCTGAGCGCCCGCGGGCACGAGGTGCTCCCCATCGGGATCCGCGACTGGCGCGGGGCGCTGAGCGCCGCATCGTCGGTCGACGTGACGCACGTGCACCAGGCCGGTCCCGCGACGCTCGCACTGGGACTGCGGAGGACGCCCGCTCCGCTCGTCTACACACCGCACTGCGGCTCGGTGCCCGCGCGCGTACGGCAGCGGATCGCGCATCGCAGGATGCTCCGTCGGGCGGACGCCGTCGTGGCGCTGTCCCCGGCCGAGGCCGCACGGTGCGAGGCCGCCACCGGGCGCGGCGGCCGGACCCTCGTCATACCGAACGGCATGGACGGTACGCACTTCACCCCGGTCGCGCGCGCGGCTCCGAGCGGCGGCGAGCGGTTCCGGCTGCTCTACGTCGGGCAGCTCATCCCGCTCAAACAGGTGGATCTGCTCATCCGCGCGGTGGCCGAGCCGGAACTTCGCGGCAGGTGCGAGCTCCGGCTCGTCTACCACATCGACCACCGCGAGACCGAGCTCCGCCGGCTCGCCCGCGACCTCGGAGTCCACGAGCAGGTCGCCTTCGTGGGCCGCCGGTCGGGGCCCGCCCTCGTGCGCGAGTACCACCAGGCCCACATCCACCTGCTCGCGAGCCGGACCGAGGCGATGCCGTCGGTGGTCACCGAGGCGATGCTCACCGGCCTCCCCGTGATCGCTCCCGATGTGGGCGGGATCGCGTGGCAACTCGACGGCTGGGGGCACTGCCTCCGGACGCTCTCGGTGGAGTCCGTGGTGGCGGCGGTTCTGCGCACCATGCGCGACTACGCGGACTACTCGAAGGAGTCGAACCGCGTGGCGGCCGCGGCACGGGCTCGCTTCGCGCTCGCAGCGATGGTCGAAAGTCACGAGGATCTGTATCGGAACGTCAGGAAAGGTGCGGGGGTCGGGGGCCTATGAAGATCGTCCATATCGGAACGTCCACCATGCCGATTCGCCTCCACCGGGGCGGAGCGGTGGAAAGACGCATGATCGAACTGGCCAGGGCGCAAGCGGCCGCCGGGCACGAGGTACAGGTGTTCAGCGGTGAGGACACCGCCGCCAGGCGGACCGCCGACGGAGTGCGCTATGAGGCCGTCAAGCTCAGACTGCCGCGGCCCTATCGCGACTACGAATTCCTGGTCGGCGTCCACGGCAGGCTCGGCGGGCAGCGGCCGGACATCATCCACGCCCACAACGCCCCGGAGATCGGACGCCTGTCGAAAAGGCTGCGCGTTCCGGCGGTCTACTCGTTCGACTACTTCCGCCTCGCCGCCACCCGATGGGCTCTCGGCCGCACGCACTACCGGCGCTCCCTGGCCGCGTATTCGACCCTGCTGCCTGTGTCCGCGGCGTGCGGAAGGGAATTCTCCGAATTCTGGGCGCCGTCACCGGGCCCGATGACCGTCTTCTACAACGGCGTCAATCTCGACCAGTTCCGCCCGGATCCTGACGCCGCCTTCCGGACGAAGGAGAAGCACGGCCTCCTGGGGAGCACGGTCGTCCTCTACGTCGGACGGGTGTGCGAGCAGAAGGGCGCGGACCTCCTCCTGGACGCCTGGGAGAGCGTGCGCCGAGAGCACCCCACCGCGACGCTCGTCTTCGCCGGTCCGATAGGGCAGTTCACCGGCTCCGCCTCCGAGAGTCCGCTGACACTGCGCTTGCGGAGCATGGAGGGGGTCTACCTCGGAGCGGTCCCCGACGAGGAGCTCAACGCCGTCTACAACATGTGCGACGTCTTCGCCATGCCCACCCGGCAGGACGAGATGTTCGGAATGGCGGCCCTGGAGGCGCAGGCCTGCGGCAAGCCGGTGGTCGCCAGCAGGCTGGGCGGCCTGAGCGAATCGGTCGGCGAAGCGAGCGGGGAGTTCTTCACACCGGGGGATCGGGTGGAACTCGCCGCGGCCCTCCGCGCGCTTCTGGAGTCGCCCGAGCGGCGCATCCGGATGGGGAGCGCCGCGCTCGAGCACGCCCGCCGGTTCTGCTGGACCCGGCTCGCACGGCGGTCGCTCGACATCTACGGATCAGCGCTCTCGGCGGCGGACGGCCGGGCTCCCGGACGGCGTCCCGCATGACCGGGCGACCGCTGGTGAGCGTGCTCATGCCGCTGGCGCCCGAGGCGGCCTTCCTCTCCCAGGCCCTCGCCAGCATCCGGGACCAGACCCTGACCGGGTGGGAACTGGTCGCCGTCCTCGACGGGGCCTGCCCGCACAACGAGAAGCTGCTGCGGCGGATCATCCCCGCGACCCGCCTGCGGATCGTCGAACGCTCCGCACCGGTCGGCATCGCGGCGGCGCTCAAGGACGGCCTGCGCCACTGCCGGTCCGACCTGGTCGCCCGGATGGACGCCGACGACGTCTCCCTGCCCGGCCGTCTGCGGCGCCAGCGTGACTTCCTGCTCGGAAATCCCGCAGTGGTGGCCGTGGGCTCCTCCGTCCACATCATCGACGAGCGGGGCCGCCGCAGATACGTGCGCCGCATGTGCGCGACAGCGGATCTACGCCGCCGGCTCCTGCTCCGCAACCAGCTCGTCCACCCGTCGGTGATGTTCCGCCGCGAGGCCGTCGACGCGGTCGGAGGCTACGACGAACGCCTCTCGGGCGGGGAGGACTACGAGTTGTGGCTCCGGCTGTCGACGGCCGGTGTCCTCACCAATCTGGACGACCCGCTCCTGGAGCACCGCGTCTGGGACGACCAGTTCAGCCGGACGGTGGACGTCGCCCCGCTGGTGGTCCACATCCTCCGCGCCCGCAGAGCGGCGGCGGCCCATCTCGGCGTACCCGCCCCGCTGGTGCTGGGCGCGCACGCGGGATGGCGGATCGTCCAGTCGAGGACGGCGCACTGGGCGCTCCGCACCGCCCGGACGGCCGGGCGCGCGGTCCTCACCCCTCCGCAGGCCGCCGTGCGACGATGAAGAGCCCGCTCTCCTCGCGGACGCTCTCCACCGTCAGGCCCGCCGAGTCGAACCACGGCCGGAGTTCCCGCCAGACGTACCGGTGCTCGATCGGCGCGCTGAGCCGGTCGAAGGTGTCGAGCCAAAGGCTGCGCAGGGGCTTGCCGCGGTAGAACCGGAGCGGGAGCGGAAGCAGCCGGTCGAGGCCGTACCGTTCGCTGTGGTGACCGGGGACCACGAGCGTGCAGTAGAGGACCAGCGCCAGCGCCGCGCTCATCGTCCGCAGCAGGCCGTGCGGCATCCGGACGGTGCACCTGCGCAGCAGGGCGGCGGAGGCGAGCGCCATCGCGCGCAGGCCGGGGGCGGCAGGCCGGCTGTACAGGTACAGGAGCAGGACGCCGCCCGGCTCGAGCAGCCGTGCCACCCGCTCGAAACCCGCCCTCGGATCGGAGAGGTGATGCAGTACCCCGAGGCAGGAGACGAGCCCGAAGCCCGCCGGTGCGACGGGCATGGAGTTCAAGGAGGCCTTGACCACGAGTGAGTTCGGCAGGTCCCGCAGGTTGCCGACCGCCGACGTCACGGCGGCCGAGCCGTCCAGCGCCACCATCGCCTTGACGTGACCGGCCGTGAACCGCGTGTACCTGCCCTTGCCGCAGCCGACGTCGATGGCGACACGGTCCCGCAGTTCGTCCAGATCGATATCGGCGAAGTAGCGGCGCCAGAATTCCTCGTCCTCGGGATGGATCGCGTCGAAGGCGGTCCATTCGTAGCCGAAGCTCCTGAGCGTCTGGGCCTCCTGCGCGTCGCGGGGCGGGGAGGCCGCGTCGAGATAGCCGCCGACGAAACGCATGATGTGGCCCTGCTCGCAGGCCAGGCCGCCGTCAAGCGGCCGGACGCTCTCCGCGCAGGTCCCGCAGCGAAGAACACCGGAGATGGCGGCGGGAACGGCCCGCCCGTCCGGGGTTCCTGGCGTTGTCTTCCGCGAGATGCTCTTGTCGCCGATTCCGGAGTTCACGGTGTTCCTTCTTGAAGCGGCATGAAGAGAAAGTTGTTGACATAATCGACATGCCCGAGATCGGGCGCCGCCCCGGCGGCGCGCAGCCAGCGGAGCTGGTCGCGCTCGATGTCGTACTCCTTCCAGGGCACCAGCCTTCTGCCTCTGATCCCGTGGCACGTGTACCCGCGGTCGTTGATCCACTGCACGGTGTCGGCGACCGTCCTCTCGCCGAGATGGCGCTGCTCGATCTCGATCACGAGCGCCGGGCGGTCCCTCGCCAGGAGGTCGGTCGCCCCGCGCAGCACCTCGAGCTCGTGCCCCTCGACGTCGATCTTCAGGACGGACACGGGACGCGCGTCACCGACGATGTCGTCGAGCCGGACGCACCGGATGTCGACCCCGCGTGAGGGCCCCTGGCGGCTCTCCAGGCTCCCCAGCTGCTCCAGCGACCGGCCTGAGCGGTCCATGGGGACGTACATCCGCGCCCGGCCGGACCTGCTCGACGCAGCCAGGTTGAACGGAGAGATCCGGGAGCTCCACGTGCTCCGGACGAGCTCCTGGAACACCTCCGGATTCGCTTCCAGGGCGATGACATGGCCGCCTCTGCCGACCGCCTTGCTCAGGGCCATCGCGTAGTTCCCCACGCTCGCGCCCACGTCGATCGCCAGGGAGCCGGGCCTGGCGACCTCCATGCAGCGGGCCAGGTCGGCGGACCGCTCGGAGCGTCTCATCTGCTGGACACGGAATTCGGTCAGCAGTCGCGCACTGAGCGCCCGGGAGCGCAGGGCTCTGCCGACGTCCTTCTTCTGCACCAGTGATCCCCAACCTCTCTCCCAAATGCCCACGATATTACGTGGAATGACGTGCCGCGCTCTGGTTTTGCCATGTCTTCGACCTCCCATGCGGGTCCGGGGGAGACTTTTTATATTCGTGCCCTGTTTGAGAGGGAAGTCGCTGTGCGGTCGCACTGGACGCTCCAAATGATGATCTCTCTATGAGGAAATCGAGTGTTCCCCGCGAGCGATTGGCCGAAGATGAGAACAAGACGCCGAGTCCGGGGAGCGGCGACGCATAAACTGCCGGTCATGGCGATTGCTGTACGGGCGGCCCGGAAGCGCGGACGATGTGCGGGATAGCGGGCGTGGTCTCGACCGACCGGCCGGACGCCGACCTCGTGCGCCGCATGTGCGAGGTCCTGGTCCACCGGGGGCCGGACGGCTCGGGCCTGTACGAGGACTCCCGCGCCGCGCTCGGCATGCGCAGGCTCGCGATCATCGATGTGCCCGGCGGAGACCAGCCCGTCTACAACGAGGACCGCACCGTGGTCGCGGTCTTCAACGGGGAGCTCTACAACTTCGCCGACCTGCGGCGCGAGCTCCAGGCCAGGGGTCACCGCTTCGCCTCCGCCGGAGACAGCGAGTGCCTGGTGCACCTGTACGAGGAATACGGCGACGCGCTGGTCCACCGGCTGCGGGGAATGTTCGCGTTCGCCATCTGGGACGTCCGCAGGCGGCGCCTGCTGCTCGCCCGCGACCGGGTGGGGAAGAAGCCGCTGTTCTGGCGGGCGACGCACGGATCGCTGTCGTTCGGGTCGGAGCTCAAGGCGCTGCGCCAGGACACGGACTTCAAGGCCGAACTGGATCCGGTGGCCCTGCACCACTACCTGAGCTACCAGTACGTGCCCGCGCCATGGTCCATCTACCGGGGGGTCCGCAAGCTGGCGCCCGGTCACCTCCTCGTCTGGCAGGACGGCGAGGTCGAGGTGAGCCGCTACTGGCGCCTCGACTTCACGCCGCGCGAGATCGGCTCCGAGGAGGAGGCCGCCGAGCGCCTGCGCGGCCACCTGCTGGACGCGACCCGCGCCAGGATGGTGAGCGAACGGCCCCTCGGGGCGTTCCTGTCCGGAGGGCTGGACTCCTCGGCGGTCGTCGCGGCCATGGCCCGGCAGACGGCGGGACCGATCAAGACGTTCAGCATCGGCTTCCGCGACCGCCGCTTCGACGAGCGGCGCTACGCGCGCCTGCTCGCCGCGCACTACGGCACCGACCACCACGAGCTGGTCGTCACCCCGTCCGCGCTGGAGATCCTGCCCACCCTGTCGTGGCACTACGACGAGCCGTTCGCGGACTCGTCGGCCATCCCGAGCTTCTACGTGGCGCGGATGAGCCGGGAGCACGTCGCCGTGATCCTCACCGGCGACGGCGGCGACGAGGCGTTCGGCGGCTACCTCCGCTACGTGGCCATGGCGCGGGCACGGCGGATCCCCGTCCTGCCCCTGCTCGGCCCGGCCTTCGACAGGGCCGGATCGGCGCTGGCGGCCCGTGGCGGCAGGCAGTCCCCGGTGCGCAAGGCGGGCAGGATGCTCGCGCTCCTGGGGCATCCGGCGCCGCGGCGCTACGCCCGGCTCATGTCGTCCTTCTCGCCCGGCGAGAAGGCGGCCCTCTACTCCGGCGCCCTCCGCGACGAGCTCGCCGGGACCGACAGCTACGCCCTGATCGACCAGGCGTTCGCCGGCTCCCGTGCGGGCTGCGACGTGGGCCGCGCCATGGACGCCGACGTCAACACCTACCTTCCCGGGGACCTGCTCGTGAAGGTGGACATCGCCACGATGGCCAACTCGCTCGAAGCCCGTTCGCCGTTCCTGGACCACCACCTGATGGAGTGGGCCGCGGGGCTCCCCTCGCGATGGAAGGTGCGAGGCGGTACGACCAAGTACCTGTTGAAGAAGGCGGTGGCCCCCTGGCTGCCGGAGGAGCTGGTGACCCGCCCGAAGATGGGGTTCGGGGTACCGCTGGCGGCATGGCTCCGGGAGGAGCTCCTCGACCTGTCCTGGGACGTCCTGACCGACCATACGGCGAGGTCGCGGGGGCTGTTCCGCCAGGAGGCGGTGAAGGGACTGCTCAGCCGGCACCGCGAGGGCCAGGACCACGCCGACCGCATCTGGGCGCTCGTCCAGATCGAACTGTGGCACCGCCGCTTCCTCGACCACGCTCCATCGGCCGCTCCCGAGACGGGCCGGCCCGGCTCGCCGGCCGCCTCGCCATGACTCTTTCCGCAAGGAGCCCGGAGGGCTCGACAAACTCTTCTTGGGAGGGGAACCCGTGATCGGTGCGAGATTGCGGTCACCGGCCCTCGTGCTCGGCGGGGTGGTCGCCCTGAGCTCCCCCGCCGCGGCGTCGATCGGCCCCGGCACCGCGCGTGCCGCGTCGGTCCGGGCCGGGACGGCGGCTCCCGCCCTCCCCGCGCCGCCCAGGTACCGGGTGCTGACGAACCGGCCGGGCGCCTCGGCCGGCCTGCTGTTCACCGGACCGGTCAACCTGGAGGACTTCGCGGACCCGCACGGTGCCGAGATCATCGACGGCCTGGGGCGCCCGGTCTGGTTCCGGCGGCTCCGGGACGGGATCATGGCCTCTGACCTGCGCGTCCAGAGCTACCGGGGACGACCGGTGCTGACCTGGTGGGAGGGGACCTACCCGGGAGGCGGCGTCGGCTACGTCGCCGACGAGCACTACCGGGTCGTCGCCGTGATCAAGGGCGTCGCCGCACCCGTCGACGCGCATGAGTTCCGGCTCACCTCGCGCGGCACCGTGCTGATCACCGAGAACCGGAACTCGCCGAGGGACCTGTCGCCGTTCGGCGGTGCCAAGGACGGGACGGTCGTCGGCGGGATCGTCGAGGAGATCGATGTCGCCACCGGCAGGAGCCTGTGGCGGTGGAGCAGCCTGGCCCATGTGGGCCTCGCCGAGAGTTACGGCGCTCCTCACCGGGCGAACGGAAGATCCATCTACGACTACGCCCACCTCAACTCGGTTGACGAGGGCCCGGACGGAAGCCTGCTCATCTCGGCGCGGAACACGTCCGCCATCTACAAGCTCGACCGGCGGACCGGAAGGATCGTCTGGAGGCTGGGCGGGCGCCGCAGCACCTTCAGGCTCGGCCCCGGCGTGCGCCTGTCCGGTCAGCACGACGCGGTCTGGGCCGGCAGGAACCTGATCCGGGTCTTCGAGAACGGGACGATCTCCCCGTGGAAGGGACCGTCCGACGAGCGGGAGTCGCGCGTCCTGTGGGTCCGGATCGATCCCGTGCGCAAGACCGCGAGCCTCGTGAGGCAGGTGATCCATCCGCAGCACCTGTCCGCCGCCCTGAACGGCGGCGCGCAGGACCTGCCGAACGGGCACACCGTGGTGGGCTGGGGGTCCACGGGCCGGATCTCGGAGTTCTCCCGGCAGGGGGACCTGCTGTTCGACGCCTCCCTGCCCGGAGGCTGGACCTCGTACCGCGTCTACCGGTCCCCTTGGAACGGCAGGCCGAGCACTCCGCCGTCCGCGGTCGTCCAGGCCGGCGCCGTCCACGCGGTCTGGAACGGCGCTACCGGTGTCGCCCGCTGGGAGGTCCTCGCCGGTGGGGCGCCCGACGCTCTGAAACCTGTGGCCGCGGCCGCATGGAGCGGGCTGGACACCTCGATCGCTCTTCCGGCCGCCGCCGGATCCGCGCGGTACGTCAAGGTCCGGGCACGGGACGCCGGCGGGAAGGTGCTCGGTACCTCGGGCTTCGCGCGTCGGCCGTGACCCGGCCGCCGGCGGCCCGCGGCCGGGTCGCGGCGAACCGGACGAGCGGTGCGCTCGCGCCCCGTTCGGGCGCGCCGGCCTCCGCTACCTGAGCGGTCCTCCGGCATGCTCGGCCCCGTTGTCGCCCGCTCCCGGGGACGCGGCGCGCTCCTGACGGGCCGGGTAGACCGGGACCCTGAGCAGGAGCCAGATCGTCGCCGCCCCGGTCGTGACGGCGACCGGGAGCACGATGCCGCTCAGCAGCCAGTGCCGGCCGACGAGGAGTCCGCACAGCCCGGCCGCCGCCGCCGCCGCGGGCAGGACCGACGCGACCTGGCGCGGCCGGAGTCCCAGCCGGCGCAGTCGGTGCGCGACGTGGTCGGTGCCCCCGGTGAGGCAGGACCGCCCCGCGCGGCGCCGCGAGACCATGACCAGCGCCGTGTCGACGGTCGCGACGAACGTGACCAGCACCATCCCGGTGATCCGGTCGAGCGGGGCCCGCGGCGCGTCGATCAGCACGGTCGCCGACGCCAGCGAGAAGCCGATGAACAGCGACCCCGCGTCCCCCATGAACATGCGGGCGGGCGGCCAGTTGTGGGCGAGGAAGGCGGCGCAGCTCGCGCCCAGGGCGGCCAGGAAGACCGCGATGCCCGCCTGGCCGGCGAACGCCGCCGCGGCGGCGAGGATCGCCGCCGTCGCCGCTCCCACCCCGGCGGTCACCCCGTCCATGTTGTCGAGCAGGTTGAACGCGTTCGTGACCAGGACGATCCACAGGACGGTCACGACCGTGTCGGGGACGGCGCCCGGCAGGCCCGTCCCCCCGCCGCTCGCGACCACCCCGGCCGCCGCGAGCCCCTCGACCAGTAGCCGGGACGACGGGCTCAGCGGCCGGAGGTCGTCGGCGAGCCCGAGCAGCGCCACCAGGACAGCCCAGCCCGCGAGCACCGGGAGCGCGGCGTCCGAGGGCGCCGCGGCCGTCGTCGCGACGCACGTCCCCGCGGCGATGGCCACCCCGCCCAGGTAGGGCGTCGGGCGCTCGTGCGCCTTCCGGGCGCTCGGCCGGTCCGTGAGGCCCCGGCTCAGCGCCAGCCGCCGCAGCATCTCGCCCAGCGCGAGCGTGAGGAGCAGCGCCGCGCATGCGGCACCGGCCGTCGCGCTGAGCGACGTGGTCACGGCGCGACTAGGTCGACCAGGTCCGGTTTGGACACGGCGTGACGGCGCGACTCGGCGATGGTGTCGCCGAGGATGTCGTCGAGGGTGCGCAGGGGCGCCCATCCCGTCAGGGCGCGCAGCCGCGCCGTGTCGGGGACCCGCCTGCGCATGTCCTCGAAGCCGGGGCCGTAGGCGTCCTCGTAGGGGACGAGCCGGATCGGCGACGCGCTCTCGCACCGGGCGATGACGGCCTCGGCCAGGGCCAGGATGCTGATCTCCTCGGAGGCCCCGACGTTGAACGTGCCGCCGATCGCGCGGTCCTCGCCGAGCAGCCGGAGCAGGGCCGCCACCACGTCGGCGACGTGGGTGAAGCAGCGGGTCTGCCGGCCGTCGCCGAACACCGTGACCGGCTCGTCGCGCAGCGCCTGCCGGACGAGCCGCGGGATCACCATGCCGTAGGCGGGGCTCTGCCGCGGTCCGACAGTGTTGAAGAGCCGGACCACGATCGTCGGCAGGCCGCGCTCCCGGTGGTAGACGTTGGCGAGGATCTCGTCGACGGCCTTGGCGGTGCTGTAGGCCCAGCGGACGATCGTGTTGTCGCCGAGGACGCGGTCGGCCGTCTCGGGCAGCGGGCCGGAGGAGTTCTTCCCGTAGATCTCCGACGTGCTGGCCAGAAGGATCTTGCGCCGGTACCGGTGGGCCGCCTCGATGATGATCTCCGATCCCCGGATGTTGGTGGTCAGCGATCTGAGCGGCTGCTCGATCACGAGCTTGACCCCGACCGCGGCGGCCAGATGGATCACGACGTCGCACTGGTGGACGAGCTCGTCGACCAGTGACTCGTCCAGGACCGAGCCTTGGACGAAGCGCAGGCCGGGCATGGACGGGTCGAGGTTGGACGCGCGCCCCGTCGAGAGGTTGTCGAGCGCGGTGACGTGGTCGCCGCGCGCGAGCAGGGCGTCCACCACGTGCGAACCGATGAATCCCGCGCCGCCGGTCACCAGGTATCTGGTGGGGCCCTCACCGGGCATGACGCACCTCCAGCCTCGTTCGTCATCGACCACACCTCTACTACCCTCAGTAATCAGTCGACTACTCTAAGTCGGACAAAGCCCTGATCAAAAAGCGGACTCGCCCCGTCGAGCTTCTCGGTCGGCGAAGGCGGTCCGGTGGCACCGAGGCGGGCGCGTTGAGCGACAGTGGAACCGAGATCGAGACCGGCCGCAGGTTCGCGTTCGGCGACAACTGGTGGGCCTTCGCCCGGCATGTCGACGACGCCCGGATCGGCCGCGCCCGGGAGTCGCTGGCCGCCGCGCTCGGATCGGACGACCTCTCCGGGCGCACGTTCCTGGACGTCGGGTGCGGCAGCGGGCTCTTCTCGCTGGCCGCCCTCCGGATGGGCGCGCGGGTCCGCTCGTTCGACTTCGACGGCACGGCCGTCGCGGCGGCGGACGGCCTGCGGCGGCGGTTCGCCCCCGAGGCCGCCTGGCCCATCGAGCAGGGCTCCGTGCTCGACAAGGAGTTCACCGCCGGGCTGGGGCGGTTCGACGTCGTCTACGCATGGGGCGTCCTGCACCATACGGGCGCTCTGTGGGACGCGCTCGACGCCACGTGCGACCTGGTCCGGCCGGGAGGGCTGCTCTACGTCTCGGTCTACAACGACCAGGGGCGGGCGAGCCGGCTGTGGTGGCGCGTCAAGCGCCGCTACAACAGGTCGGGGCCGCTGACACGCTGGACGCTGGTCCTGGGCAGCGCCGCGTACCTGGGGCGGCGCCGGGTGCTCAACGGTCTGGCGCGGCGGGTCCGGCGCGGCGGCCGCGCCGGCGGCCCGGGTGCCCGCGCCCGCGGCATGTCCGCCAGGCACGACCTCGTCGACTGGGTCGGGGGGTTCCCCTTCGAGGTCGCGACGCCCGGCGAGGTGTTCTCCTTCGTCCGCCGCCGGGGCTTCGAGCTGCGCTTCCTGAACACGTGCGGGGGCGGGCTCGGTTGCAACGAGTACGTGTTCGAGCGGGTGGCGGCGGGCGGCACGCCGCGCGACCGGAGGCTCACCGCGTGAGCCTCCGGCCGCGCGCCGCGCGGGGTCGCCTTGTGGAAGGTCGGCGCGGTGCCGTCGAACACGGCCATGAGCCGACCGAGCCGTCCTAGCCGCAGCTGGTGCTGGTGGGCGCGCAGTTGTCGGGGATGTTCAGCACGATCGAGGTGAAGGCCCTCGTCACGCTTCCGGGGCCCGCGGCGTTGTAGATCCCGCCCCCGCTGGTGGCCTGGTTGCGAGCGACGGTGGAGCTGGTCAGCGAGACGGTGCCGCCGGTCTGGTTGAAGATCCCGCCGCCCCTGCCCGAGGCGTAGTTCCCGAAGATGGATCCGCTGGTCACGAAGAGCGTGCCGGAGTTGTAGATGCCCCCGCCGTCCGTGGCCGCGGTGTTGAGGGCGACGGTGCTGCTCTGCAGGCGCAGGGTGGACCCGCTCAGGTTGACGATGCCTCCGCCGAACGTGGTCCTTGCCGTGTTCCCTTGGATGACGCTGTTGCGAACGGTGGCGACACCGCCCTGCTCGTTGTAGATGCCTCCGCCGCCGGTGTTCGCGGTGTTGTCGACGATGTTCGAGGACTGCACCAGCAGGCTCCCGTCGTTGTAGACGGCGCCGGCGCCGCCGCCCGTCGTCGTGTTGCCGGTGATCCTGCTGGTCAGCAGCGTCACGTCCGCCGTGTCACCGCTCAGGGCGGCGCCGTTGTCGCCCTGGTTGCCGGTGAAGGTGACGGCCGTGGCCCTGAAGACCGTGCCCCCGTCCACAAGGACGCCTCCGCCTGTGTCGGCGCCGCTGTCGCCGCCCCTGATGGTGAGGTTGCTGAGGGTGAGTCCTCCGCCGAGTACCTCGAGGATGCGGAACGGCGGGCTGCCCACGGTCCGCCGGATCGTCGCTCCGTTGCCCCGGATCTCGATGCTCCGCCTGATGATCGGGAGTCCGTCCGGCCCGCGGGTGCCGGTTTCCGCCGGCGTCGTGAGGGAGTAGACGCAGAGGGGTGTCAGGACGATCGTTGTGGGCCCGCCCGTGTTCGCAGTGTTGATCGCGGCTATCAGCGCCGAGGTGCTGCAGGGCGTGATGACTTGGGCCTGGGCCGTCGCCGGCACCGTGAGTGCCGCTCCCAGAACGCCCACGAAACAGGCACATGCCCGCGCAGTACGAGAAATCATTGTTTCCCCCTGTAGCGTGCGACGGCGGTGCGAATTCGGCCGTGCACCGTCCGGCATCCTATTGGCAACGCCGAGATTACCCGCCCTCGACATCCGCCTCGGTCATTGACGAGTGCCGGTAGGGCAAACAAATACAATGACTGGGAAATCGTGGCCGGATCCCTGGAAGGAGAGCCTCGAAGAAAAGGTTGAAATCCGACCTTTTGTCCTCTATTTCGGTCTATGGTCAACCCTCTGACCTGCTCGGACATGCGGGCGCGTGACCGTGTGTCGATCCCGCGGATCTGCATAGACTGTGATCGGTGCTACGCATTTGGAGGGGTCGATGGTCGGCGAACGCATCAGGGTGATGCGGGTCATCGCCCGCATGAACGTCGGGGGCCCGGCGGTCCAGGTGGCGACGCTCATGCGCGGGCTGGATCCCGAGCGATTCGAGCAGCGGCTCTATTGCGGGCATGTGGGAGAGGACGAGGCCGACTACACGGAAATGTGCGCCCCCGATATCGAGCCGCACCATGTGCCGACCCTGGGGCGCGCCGTACGCCCGGGAGGAGACGTCCGCTCCCTGGCGCACCTCGCCGCCGCGATGCGCGGGTTCCGGCCGCACATCGTCCACACCCACACCGCGAAGGCCGGGGCGCTGGGACGGGTGGCGGCCGTCGCGGCCCGGGTCCCCGCACGCGTCCACACCTTCCACGGCCACCTGCTGCACGGCTACTTCCCGCCGGCGAAGACGAGACTGCTGATCGGGGCCGAACGCGCCTTCGCGCGCCTCAGCCACCGGCTCGTCGCCGTCGGCCCGCAGGTGCGCGACGACCTCCTCGCCGCGGGCATCGGGCGTCCCGAGCAGTACGTGGTGGCCGCCCCGGGCCTGGCCCTCGCCCCTCTTCCGGAGCGGCGCAAGGCCAGGCACGAGCTCGGCCTCCCCGAGAGCGGCCCCGTCGTCGCCTACGTCGGACGGGTGACCGGGATCAAGCGGCCCGACCGGCTGCTGGAGGTGATGGAGGCGGTGCGCCGCGACGTCCCCGCCGTCCGCTTCGCCGTCTGCGGCGGGGGCGACCTCGCCGGGGAGTTCGCCGCCCGGGCGGCGCGGCTCGACGGGGCGGTGCGCATGCTCGGATGGCGGGCCGACGTCGAGACCGTCTACGCGGCTGCGGACCTGGTCCTGCTCACCTCGGACAACGAGGGGACGCCGGTCTCCCTCATCGAGGGCGGCATGGCCGGGCTCCCGGCCGTCGCGACCCGGGTGGGCGGCGTGGCCTCCGTGGTCGAGCACGGCGTGACCGGACTCCTGGCCCCGCCGCGCGCCGACGAACTCGCCCACCGCGTCCTGGAACTGCTGCGCGACGACCATCTGCGGCTGTCGATGGGAGAGCGGGCGCGGGCGCGGACGACCGAGCGGTTCGGCCCGGGCCGGCTGGTCGGCGACATGGAGGCGCTCTACTCCGCTCTCGCCGCGGAACGGGGCCGGTCAGCGGCGGGGGAGGGCGGCCGATGAGGATCGTCGTCACCGGAGGCGCGGGTTTCATCGGCTCGCACGCGTGCCGGGAGCTGGCGGCCCGCCCCGAGGTCACCCGGGTGGTGGCGCTGGACGACTTCAGCACCGGCGACCCCGCGAACCTGGACGGGACGGCGGTGGAGATCGTCCACGGGAGCATCCTGGACGGCGGCCTGCTCGACCGGACCCTCGCCGCGGCCGACGCGGTGGTCCACCTCGCGGCCCGCCCTTCGGTCCCGAGGTCCCTCGCCGACCCGATGGCCAGCCACCAGGTCAACGCCACGGGAACGGTGCGGGTGCTCGAGGCCTGCCGCCGCGGCGGCGTCCACGTGATCGCCGTGTCCTCGTCGTCGGTGTACGGCGCGGTCCGCGAACTGCCCAAGCACGAGGACCTCCCCACGCGCCCGCTCAGCCCCTACGCGGCCAGCAAGCTGGCGACCGAGTCCTACAGCCTGGCGTACGCGGCCGCCTTCGGCCTGCCCGTGCTGGTGCTGCGCTTCTTCAACGTCTACGGGCCGTTCCAGCCCGCGGGCCACGCCTACGCGGCCGTCGTCCCGGCGTTCATCGACGCGGCCCTGCGCGGCCGCCCGTTGCGAGTCCACGGCGACGGCCACCAGACGCGCGACTTCACCTACGTCGGCACCGTCGCGCAGGTGCTCGCCGACGCCGCCGTCCGGAGGGTCGCCCACGACACGCCGGTCAACCTCGCGTTCGGGACCAGGGTCTCGATCCTCGACGTCGCCAAGCTGCTGTCCGATCTCGTCGGCCGGCCGCTCCCGACACGGCATGAGCCGGGCCGGGCCGGCGACGTCCGCGACTCCCAGGCCGACGACCGCCGGCTCCGCACCCTGTTCCCCGATCTCCGCCCCGTGCCCCTGGAGGCCGGCCTGGAGGAGACGGTCAGCTGGTTCCACACCCTGCCCGGCTACCGCTGACCGGTCGCGGTGACGGCGGACCGGACCGCGGGAGCGCCCGGTCCAGCCAGGCGGGCAGCCACCAGTTGGCACGGCCCAGCAGGACCATGGACGAGGGCACCAGGAGCCCGCGCACCACCGTGGCGTCCACGGCGACCGCCACGGCCATGCCCAGCCCGAACATCTTGATCACCGGGTCGTGGTGCGGGAGGAACCCGGCGAACACCCCGACCATGATCAGTGCCGCCGCGCTGATGATCCGGCCGGTGGCGGCCAGCCCGCCGGAGACCGCGCGGCGGTCGTCCCCGTGCCGCAGCCACTCCTCCCGGACGGCGGTCAGCAGGAACACCTCGTAGTCCATCGACAGGCCGAAGAGCACCGCGAACAGCATCATCGGTACGTAGCCCTCGATGGGGACCGGGCCGTCCAGGCCGAGCGCCTCCACTCCCCAGCCCCAGGTGAACACCGCGGTCAGGGCCCCGTAGGCGGCGCCGATCGAGATCAGGTTCATCACGGCGGCCTTGACCGCCACGACCGGGGCGCGGAAGGCCGCCAGCAGCACCGCCCCGCACAGCGCCAGCACGACCCCGATGATCAGCGGCATCCGGGAGGCGGCCCGGTCGGCGAGGTCGGCGTGCGCGGCGACCGGCCCGCCGACGTGGACCTCCGCGCCGGCGGCGGGCAGCGCCCTGATCCGCCGGACGAGATCGGCCGTCGCCGGGTCGGCGGGAGCCGTGGCGGGGGTGACGCGCAGGACCGCCGCCGACCCGTCCGCGCTGAGCCTCGGCGGGGAGACCTCGGCGACCCCCGAGGTCCGGCGGATCGAGTCGGCGAGGCCGGTGATCCTGGCGTCGGCCGGGCCGGCGGCCTTGGGGGCGGGCGCCGCGACCACGGTGAGCGGTCCGTTCGAGCCGGGCCCGAAGCCCTGCGCCATCAGGTCGTAGGAGCGCCGCGGCGCGCTGCCGGCCGGGTCGGATCCCGCGTCGACCTGGCCCAGCCTCATGGCGGTGACCGGCACGGTCAGGACGGCCAGCAGGGCCGCCGAGCCGATGAGCACCCGCCAGGGGCGCGCGGTCACCCACCCGCCGAGCCGCTCCCACACCGCCGACGGCGCCTGCGAGCCGCCACGCCCGCGGAACACCCGCAGTGCGTCGATCCGCCCGCCCAGTACCCGCAGCACCGCCGGCAGCAGCGTCACCGCGACGGCCACGGCGACGGCCACGACGAGCGCCGACGTCCAGGCCAGGGTGCGCAGCACCGGCACGCCGCCGAGCAGGAGCCCGCTGAGCGCGATCACCACGGTGGCCCCGGCGAAGGCCACGGACGCGCCGGAGGACGTGACGGCCGAGCGCACCGCCTGCGGGACCCCCTCGCCCCGCGCCAGCAGCGTCCTGTAGCGGCTGAGCACGAACAGGGAGTAGTCGATGCCGACACCCAGCCCGATCATGGTGGCGAGGGTGGTGGCGACCGGAGGTATCGCGGTCAGATGTCCGAGCAGCCCGACGGCCCCGACCCCGCACACCAGCCCGGCCAGGGCCATCGCGATCGGCAACCCGGCCGCGACGGCGCCGCCCAGCGCCGCCAGCAGCACCACGGCCCCCACCGCCAGGCCGCCGGCCTCCCGCGCGGCGCCGCCCGAGCGTTCGGCGGCCTCCGCCAGCCGCCCGCCGGGCACCGTCTCGACGCCGGTCGCCTCCAGCGGAGCGGCGGCGTCCTCGATCCGGCGGACCAGCGCGCGGTCCACGTCGCGGGCCCGCACGTCGAGCGCGATCGCCAGGTAGCCGGTGCGGCCGTCGGCGGAGACGGTCCCGGCCCGCCGCGAGGCAGGGGTCGCCTTCCGCACGTGCGGGACGGCCTCGATCCGCTCGGCGGCCCGCGCCATCGCGTCGCGCCGGGCGGGGTCCTCCAGCGTCCCGGCGGTGGCGTGCAGCACCAGCGTTCCGGACGCGTCGTCCGCCGCCTCGTCCGGGAAGGCCCTCGCCTGGACGTCGGCCGCCCGCTGGGCGTCGCTGCCGGGAAGGGACAGGGAGTTCTCGGTGGGCCGCCCGAAGACCAGCACGGCCGCCGCGACGGACCCGATCAGGACGAGCCATACGGCGATCACCGTCCAGGGGCGGCGGACGCACAGCGTGCTCACGAGCCTCAGCACGACCGGCCCTCCTTGCTCTTCCCGCCGGCGGTGAGGCTGACGTCGTCGGCGGTCATGCCGATCCGCACCCCGTCCCCGGTCACCCCGGCCGACGAGTAGCGCAGCCCGACAGGCAGCTCCGGCAGCTCCCGGCCCAGGTCGGGTTGTTCGGGCAGGCGCTTCATGAGCTGTTCGGCGGGCACCAGGCGGCCGAGCACCTTCACGTAGCGGGGCCGGAAGTCCAGGCTGCGGCCGCTCAGGCTCGGCTCGGCGAGCACGGTGACCGGCAGCTCCATGCCCGCCCGCGCGACCCGCGTCTCGACCGCGAGCATGCCGTTGTCGTAGCCGAGCCCCTGGACGCGGGGCCCGTCGCCGCCCTTGCCGGCCAGCATGGAGTTCAGCGACGGGAAGGAGACGACCGCGTCCGCGGTGACCCGCTCGACGGCGGCCTTGCCGCCGGGCGCCTGGCGCACCCCGCGCAGGCGGGCGTCCAGACTGCTGACGCTCAGCTCTCCGCGCCGCACGTTCCGCGCGGAGATCCTGACGTCGTCGAGACGGCCGGACAGCCCCTGCGGCAGGAACGGGAAGCCGCCGAGCGCGACCCGCGGCCGGTCGGCGGTGCGCAGGTAGCAGGCGGCCCGGCCGGACAGCCTGCCCGCGGCCCGGTCCGCGGCCAGCCGGTCGGCGGTGCACGCCAGGGCCAGCGGTATGACGGCGGCGGCCGCCACGACGGCCGTCCGGCGGGATGGTCTGGGAATCATGACCCCACCCGACCAGCCGGATCTCAGAACCCGTCGTCAGGAAGATGAGAGATCGTTCAGAGGTCCACGGGAGGGCAAACGCACCCGGACCGTGGTGCCCTCCCCGGGCGTGCTCTCGAGCCCGGCGGAGCCGCCGTGCGACCGGGCGATCGCGGCGACGATCGGCAGCCCGAGACCGCTGCCGGACGACCCGCCGCGCGCGCCGGCGCCCCGGTAGAAGCGGTCGAACGCCCGCGCCGCCGACTCCGGCGGCATGCCCGCCCCCCGGTCGGACACCTCGACCACCGCCGCCCCGGTCTCCGCCAGCACGCGCACCGTCACCGGGGTCCCGGGCGGGGTGTGGGCGCGGGCGTTGCCGAGGAGGTTCGCCAGCACCTGCCGCAGCGCGTCCTCGTCACCGGTGATCTCGCAGGACTCCGGCGCGCGCAGCGTGATCGGGCGTTCGGGCTCCACGGCGAGGGCGTCGGCGACGGCGTCGGCGGCGATCGCCGCGAGGTCCACCGGCCCGGGGCGCGGCATCGGCTCCTGGTCCAGCCGGGCCAGGTACAGCAGCCCGTCGACGATCTTGGACATCCGGGCGGCCTCGTCGTCCGCGCGCCGCACCGCGTCCGGCCGGTCGGCCAGCGTCACCACGCCGTGCCGGAGCATCTGCAGGTAGCCGCGCACCGAGGTCAGCGGCGTGCGCAGCTCGTGGGACGCGTCGGCGACGAACTCCCGCAACCGCTCCTCCGAGCGTGCGCGGGCCTCGATGGCGGCCTGGATGCGGGCCAGCATGCCGTTCACCGCGATCGACAGGCGCCCCGCCTCGGTGCGCGGCGACGAGACCGGCACCCGCCGGTCCAGGTCGCCGCCCGCGATCGCGCCCGCGGTCTCGGTGATCGTCTCCAGCGGGCGGAGCCCGCGCCGGATGAGCAGCCGGGCCGCGCCGGCCAGCAGCGCGAGCACGGCCAGCCCGGCCAGCGCCTCGATCAGCAGCAGCCGCCGCACCGTCTCGCCGACCGGCCGCAGCGGCAGGCCGATCACGGCCGTGGCGCGGCCGTTCGGCGCCGTGAACGACACCACGCGGAACCGGCCCGCGGGCCCGGCGTCGACGCCGGCCGGGGCGGAGACCCCGGTGGCCGGCGCCGGAGGCGCCCGTTCGCCGAGCACCCCGGGGGCGAGCTCCGGCGGTCCGCCGACCCCGCTGATCGTGCCGTTCTCGCGGCGGATCTCCACGACGTACTCGGTGGGCGCCACCGCCGTCCGCAGCTCGTCGCGCGATCCGTTCCGGACCACCGCGTTCTGCCGGGCCACGAGCGCCGCCGCGCGCAACTGGTCGTCGACCCTGCCGACCAGGTACGAGCGCAGCGCCAGCGTGCTGGCGGCCCCGGTGATCACCAGCGCGCCGGCGGTCAGCGCCACGAGGGCGATCAGCAGCCGCGTCCGCAGGGTCACCTGCCGCTCGCTCCGCCCGCGCGCAGGACGTACCCGAATCCCCGCTGCGTGTGGATGAGGGGCGGCCCCAGCGGGTCGAGCTTCCTGCGGAGGTAGCCGACGTAGGTGTCGACGACGTTGGAGGTGCCGCCGAAGTCGTAGTCCCAGACCGCGTCGAGGATCTGGGCGCGCGACAGCACCCGTCCGGGATTGCCCAGGAGGTAGCGCAGCAGCTTGAACTCGGTGGGGGACAGGCGCACGGGGGTGCCGCCGCGCCGCACCTCGCAGAGGTCCTCGTCCAGTTCCACGTCGGCCACCCTGAGGACGGCCCCCGGATGCGACTCCTCGGGGACGACCCGCCGCAGCACCGCCCGCACGCGCGCGAGCAGCTCGTCCAGCGCGAACGGCTTGGTCACGTAGTCGTCGCCGCCGTAGGTCAACCCTGAGACCTTGTCGGCGCGCCCGTCCCGCGCCGTCAGGAACACGATCCCGAACCGGTGCCCCCGGCCGCGCAGCGTACGGCACACCTCCAGGCCGTCGACGTCGGGCAGCATCAGGTCCAGCACGATGAGGTGGGGGTGCTCCGCCTCCGCCCGCTCGACGGCCTCGGCGCCCGTCGACGCGGTGGTCACGTCGAACCCGTGGAAGGCCAGCGCGGTCGCCAGGACGTCGGCGATGTTCGGCTCGTCGTCCACGACGAGAATCTTCTGACCAGGCATGAGGCGCTCATCAAAGCACGCTTCGATGAGAGAACCCTGTGAACCGGGGCGGCGGACGGGGCCGGGCCGGGCACCGGGGCCCAGGGAGCAAATAACTCTATTTTGAGGTGAATTGCTCGAAATTAGAGTGCGACATCCTTTTTGAAGATCACGACATGTTTGACCGGCGGGTGGCCCGGTTCTACATTGGGCCCCATGAGGCGAGCATTGTTGGTAATGGGGGTCGCCGCCGTGACTCTCGCGGGGGCGGCCAATGCAGCCGATGCGGAAGTCCCCGCTTCTCCGGCCGGAACGGCGGCGCATTCGAACTCGGTCACCGGTGACGGCGTCCGCGAGGTCAAGTGCTACGTCCACACCGACAAGAGGCGGGGTTACAAGTTCCGCGTCCGCAAGGAACCTCGGACCAGCGCCGGCGTCGTCGTCCGCTATCACGGCAAGAAGCTTCTCGGCTGGAAGAGCGGGGCCAGTTGCCCGCAGGTCGAGGGGGGAACCTACCGGTGCGCGGCCGCGGAGCCGAAAGACGATCAGTGGCTGGTGGTCAACTACAAGGGCCGCAAGGGCTACATCGCCGCCGCCTGCACCGGCGGAATAGGCGCCTGAACGACGTTCGCCGGGGCGGCGTTGACGGAGGTCATCGCCGCCGCCCGGACCGGGTGCGCGCTTGACGCGCACCCGGTGGTGCGGGTTCAGGGGCCTTCGCGGCGGAGGACGAAGTGCTCCTCCGGATCACCGTTGTCGGTTCCCATGCGAACCGACCCGACCGCCCACAGCGCGCTCGTTCCGGGCACGGCGGTCAGGCGGGACCGATTGACGCGATTGAGGCCGTCTTCTGCGGCGGCGCCGGTCATCAACGGTGGACCGTACTCGCGAGTCCAGGCTTTCCCATCATAGTGCAGGAAAAGCATCTGGTTCCTGTGGTCGAGGTCGACTCCGCCGACCCAAATATCGTTCCGGTCGGTGTCGAGAGCGGTGACTCCCTGCAGTTCCCCGACCTGGATCGGCACCTGAACCCGGGATTATGCCGAGCCGTCCCAGTGCATCCCCACAGGGCGCTCGCAGTTGTCTCCGTAGCAGTGAAGGAAGCCGACCGCCCATACATCGGAGGGTGAAATCTGCCAGATCCCGGTGAGTTCGCCCTGCGGAACGTCCAGGATCTCCTGCCGCGCCGGGCCCTCGCCGTCCGGAACCTCACGCGGCAGCGGAGCCTCGCGCCAGCGCAAACCGTCCCGGCGCAGGAGAACGGCCTTACCCGGGTCGCTCTCAGCGGCGTCCCGGTACCCGACGGCCCACGCGTCCCGCGGCCCGGTCGCGGAAACGCCGATCAGCCCAGAGCCCGCGGACGACTCGGCGCGTCCCGCGGCCCCCCGGGACACGGGCCCACGTGGCCGAGGCCGGAGCCGCGCCGGCCTCCCGGGCCGATCGCGGCGAGGCGGATCCCGACGAGGCCGCACCTGACGGCGCTCAACGCGCGACGGGCCATCGGTGGATCCGGGTCGCCTGGCCGGTTCCGGTCTGAATCCCGGTGCCGTCGCCGAGCGTCTGATCGACAGGGGATGAGCGCTGACAGGACCCGCCCGGCGCGGGCGCTGACGGCTGAGGAGAGTGAGGCGACCGGTGTCGGAGATCGAGCACGTGGCGCGGGCCGCGGTCGACCATCTGGTGCGAGGGCTGGCGAATGAGGGCGGCCCGGCGGAGCGCCCGGCGGACGGGGCGCCGGACGCGGTCCACGACCTGATCGTCGTCAAGCTGGGCGCGGATCCGGCGCTGGCGGCGCTGACCGAGCAGGCCCCGGCCGGCCGGGTCAGCGACCGGACGGTGCGGCGGGTCGCGGACGCGGTCGCCGACGCGGCGGACGGCGACCCGGAGTTCGCCGAACGGCTGCGCCTCCTGGTGCGGGAGTCGCGGCTCCCCCGGGGCGACGTCGTCGCCTCGGGGGAGCGGTCGGTCGCGGTCGGCGGTGACGTCTCCGGGAACGTCTTCACCGGGGACGGCGCCACCTATGTCTCCCAGCGCGCCGAAGCCTCCGGGCACGGCCGGGTCTACCAGGCCGGACGCGACCAGACCATCCACGACCGCTCGTGAGCGTGCCGCCGTCCACGGCCCCGGGTCCAGGGGCCCGGCAGGAGGCCACGGTCTCCGGGACGGCCGGGCGTACCAGGCCGGCCGGGACCTGATCGACTACGAGGGCCGGGGCCCCGTCCGGTGGCCGGGCCGGCCGGGTGAGCGGGACGGCGGGATCGTCCTGGAGGGCCCCCGGCCTCCAGGACGATCACTGGTCGGCGGTCAGGCCGCGGCGGAGTCCGGGACGCCCAGGGAGTGGCCGAACCGGAACATTCCGGCCGGGTCGTAGACGGCCTTCAGCTCCCTCAGCCGCCGGTGGACGTCGGTCGGCCAGACGGCGGCGACCTGCTCGGGCGCCGTGGCCGCCCCCTGGAAGTTGAGGAGCGAGCCGCCGGTCGTCCACGGGCGGACGGCGTCGATGACGCGCTCGCCGAGCGGCCGCACCAGGGCCTCCATGTCCTGCGGGGGCGGCGGGGCGAGCACGAGCAGCGAGTACGCCGCGTCCCGCCCGCCGACCGCGTTCGGGATCCGCGGCGCGCGGGCCACCGCGCCGCCGAGCTGGCGCACCTCGACCATGTGCGGCGGGGACTCGGCGCCCGGCCCGGCCGTCTCCAGCAGCGCCTGGACCGCCTCCACGGTGAGCTCCCGGAACAGCGCGCCCCGCTCCCAGACGGGCATCGGGTCGGTCGGGTCGTTGTGGATGGAGCCGATGGCCGTGTACGGCATCATGCCGACCGTGTCGATGATCGCCGGGGCGACCGAGCGCATCGGCGCGAGCAGCCGCTCGCCCTCGGCCCGGCCGCCGACGTGGGCGACGCGCAGGTGGACGGCGAACCGGCCGCGCAGCGGCGGCGGCAGCTCCTCCACCGGCGGCAGCCGGATCAGCGCGATGGACGTCGTGGTCGACTCGGGCAGGTCGCGGGACCACTCGCGGTAGGCGTGCAGGACCCATGCCGCGTCCTCGCCCGCGTAGAAGATCCCGCCGCCGTACAGGCTCGCGACCGGGAAGAGGTCGATCGTCATGGCGGTCACGATCCCGAAGTCGCCCTTGCCCCCGCGAAGGGCCCAGAAGAGGTCCGGCTCGGTGTCGGCGTCCGCGATGCGCTTCCGTCCGTCGGCGGTCACGACCTCCAGGGACCGGACGTGGTCGGCGGCGAAGCCGTAGGTCCGGGCGATCGGGCCCAGGCCCCCGCCCAGCGTGTAGCCGACGGCGCCGACGGCCGGCGCCGAGCCGCAGAGCGGGGCGAGCCCGAACGGCGCGGCGGCCTCGATCACCTCGCCCCAGGTGGCGCCCGCCTCGACCCGGGCGGTCCGGGTGGCCGCGTCGACGGCGACGCCGCGCATGCGGCCGGTGTTGACGACCAGCGCCCCCACCACGGGGGCGACCGAGCCGTGCCCGGTGGCGTGGACGGCGACGGGCAGCCCGTACCGCCGGGCGAACCCGACCGCCGCCGCCACGTCGGCCGCTCCGGTCGCGCCGACGACGACCGCGGGGCGGTGCCGGACCGCCAGGTTGAACGGCGCGACCTCCCGGTCGAGGCCGGGGTGGCCGGGGGTGAGGACCGGGCCGAGGACCTGCTCGCGAAGGCCGTCGAGGTCCGGGAGGGACATGGTGGTCACGGTGATCTCTCCTGTTCGGGATCTTCTCGGCGGTGCCGAGCGGCGGGAGGTGCCTCTGTTCTCGCAGGCGGCACTTGGGGCGCCCTTCGGGGTGGGTTACATTTGGCCTGTTCGGTGCCGTTAAGGCCGGACACAAGCCGTCCTCAAGCGGCGGCCGGGCGGCCGGCACGGGGGACAACGGGGACCACGGCGGGGGCGGGTGGAAGGCGATTTCGAGCGTGGGTCCGGTGCTGCCGCCGGGATCCCCCGGTTCCGGGTCCTGGGGCCGCTGGAGGTGACCGACGCGGCGGGCGCGCCCGTCGTCGTCGGCTCGGCCAAGCTGCGCGCGCTGCTGACGCTGCTGATCGCGGACGCCAACCGGGTCGTCTCGGTCGACCGGCTGGTCGACCGGTTGTGGGCGGGAGAGCCCCCGGCCTCCGCGGTGGGGACGCTCCAGGTCTACATCTCCCAGGCGCGGCGGCTGCTCGATCCGTCCCGCAGGGCCCGGACCGGCACGGGCGCGATCGTGACCCGCCCGCCCGGGTACCTGCTGAGCGCGGCGGAAGGCGAGGTCGACACCGAGCTGTTCGCCGCCCTGGTCGCCGGCGGCGAGCGGCTGGTGGAGCGGGCGGACCACCCCGCCGCCCTCGAGGCCGCGGACCGCGCCCTCGCGCTGTGGCGCGGGCGCCCCTTCGCCGACGTCGCCGAGGACCCCGACCTGGCCGGGCACGCCGAGGCCCTGGCGGAGCTGCGGCTGCGCGCGCTGGACTGCAGGGCCGCCGCGCTGCTCGGATGCGGCCGCCCGGAGACGGCCGCCGCGACCGCCGAGACGCTCGTCCGCGAGCAGCCGCTCCGGGAGCGGTACTGGGCGCGGCTCATGCTCGCCGCCTACCGCGACGGCAGGCAGGCCGACGCGCTGCAGGCGTACCAGGACTGCCGCCGGCTGCTGGACGAGGAGCTCGGGCTGGTCCCGGGGCCGGAGCTGGCCGACCTGCAGAGCGCGATCCTGCGCCGCGACCCCTCGCTCGGCGAGGTGGCCACCGCCACCCCCGTTCCGGATGCCGTCCCCGCCCGGAAATCCGCTTCCGCCCTGGAGGCGCGGACCCCGCCGGACGTCTCGCGCCCGGTGCCGTCCGGAAGCACGGGACGGACGCCCCGCGCCGCCGGGCAGGCGGCGCCGCAGCAGGACGAGCGGGCCGCGGACGCCGTGCCCGGGCTCGTGGGACGCGAACGCGAGCTCGGCGAGCTGCGGGCCGGGATCGAGGCCGCCCGCCGCGGCACCGGGACGATGGTGCTGCTCGAGGGCGAGGCGGGGATCGGCAAGACCACGCTCGCCGAGGCCGCCGCGCGGCTCGCCCGCGAGCGGCACATGGACGTGGTGTGGGCGCGGGCGGTCGAGGACCTGGGCGCCCCGCCGTTCTGGCTCTGGGAACAGGTGCTCCAGGAGCTGGGCGTGGAGCGGCCCGCCTTCGCGGGCGGCGCACGGGACCGTCCGGCCGGCCGCGCCGGAGACCGCGGGGCCGCGGGCACCCAGGACCTGGCGATCGAGCGTTTCCGCCTGCTGGAGGCCATCGCCCGCGCCGTCGTCGAGGCCGCCCGCACCGGACCGCTGCTCCTCGTCCTGGACGACCTGCAGTGGGCCGACGCGGGGTCACTGCAGGCGCTGCGGCTGCTCATCGGGCGGTTGCGCGGCCTGCCGTGCGGCATCGTGGCGACGTGCAGGTCCACCGACGCGCTCGACCCGGCGGCGCTGGAGGACACGCTGGCCCTGCTCGGACGCGAGCGCGCCGTCCACCGGCTCCCGCTGTCCGGGCTCTCCGTCCCCGAGATCGAGACCCTGCTCGGCGGGCACGGCGACGGCCTGCCGGACGCGGCGGCGGTGCGGGAGCGCACCGGCGGGAACCCCTTCTTCCTCGCCGAGCTGCTCAGGTTCCACGACGACGCGGACGGGCGCTCGCGAGCGCAGGTGCCCGCCACCGTCCGGGACGTCGTGGAGCGCCGGTTCGAGCGGCTGCCCGAGCACACCCGCGTCCTGGTGCGGCTGGCCGCGCTGGCGGGCGCCGAGATCGACGTCGGGATCCTCGCCCACGCCGTCCGGATGGACCCGGCGCAGGTCGTGACCGCGCTGGAGCCCGCGCTGGACAGCGGGCTGCTCCGGCACGACGAGGAGACGTGGAAGTGGCGGTTCGTCCACGACATCTCCCGGGAGGCGCTGTCGGCGCGGCTGGCCCCGGGGGAGCGGACGCAACTGCACGCGCTCCTCGCCGACGCCATCGAGGCCGTCCACGGCGGTGAGGGCCGGCTGGACGACCTGGCGCGGCACCGGTTCCACGCCGCCGGCGGAACCGCGTCCGAGCCCGCCTTCCGGACCTGCTCCCGCGCAGCCGACGAGGCCCGCAGGAAGCTCGCGTTCGACCAGGCCGCCCGGCACCGCGAGCGGGCCCTGGCGGTGCTGCCGCCGGGCGGGGACGGGCAGGACCGCCGCTACCGGACGCTGATCACCCTCGTGGAGGAGCTGCGGCTGTCGGGCGACGTCCGCGGCGCCGACAGGGTGCTGGACGAGGCGGTGGAGATCGCCCGGCGGGCCGGAGACCGGGAACGGCTCGCGGACGCCGTGTCCATCCTCGGCGGCGTGACGCTGTGGAACTGGCGCGCCTACGGGACCGTCGACTCCGGCTTCGCCGCGCTGCTGCGGGAACTGATCGCCGAGACGCGTGATCCGCGCCGGCGGGCGGAGCTGCTGGGCACCCTGGCCGTCGAGCTGTACTACGGTCCCGACCGTCCCGAGGGCGAGCGGCTGGCCGAGGAGGCGGTGGAGATCGCCCGGCGGATCGGCGACCCGGAGCTGCGCGGCCGGACGCTGAACAACTACGTCATCGCCGCCTGGGTCCCGGAGCGGGAGCCCGCCAGGATCGCCGCGCTCGAGGAGTCGCTCGCGCTGGCGGGCGCCGGGCTGCCGGCCGTCACCGAGGTGATCGCGCGCATGCACCTGCTCTCGGCGCACCTGAAGTTCGGCCGGATCGCCGAGTACGAGGACGGCCTCGAACGGTCCGGGCGCATGGTCCAGAGCCTCGGCATCCTCGAACTGGAACTCCAGCACACCTACCAGCAGGCCGGGTACGCGATCCTGCGGGGCGACGACGAGACGGCCCTCGAACTCATCGAGCAGGCGGACCGGCAGCACCGCCGGACCAGCGTGTGGGGCGCGCAGTGGGCCCGCCTCATGCAGCTCACCGTGCTGGACCGGGCGAGGGGGCGGGTCCCCGGCAGGCTCGACGAACTCCTCGCCGCGGCGCCGCACCCGGAGAACGCGGCGCTGCGCCCCACCGCCGTCCTCGCCCTGCTGGACGCGGGCGAGCAGGAGCGCGCCCGGCACCTGCTCCTTCGCTGGAGCCTGGACCGGGTGCCCCGCGAGCAGACGTGGGCCTCGGACTTCGAGCACGGCCAGCTCGGGGAGATCGCCGCCGTCCTCGGCACCCCCGACCCGGCGGCCATGTACCGGTTGCTGTACCCGTACCGGGACCGGCTCCAGGTCGTCGGCTCGGCGCTGGCCTGCGCGGGCTCCAACCACGCCGTCCTGGCGAAGCTCGCCGAGCGGCTCGGCCGCCCGGACGCGGCGGCGGAGCACCTGGCGCGCGCCGCCGAGGCGCCGGGCCTCAGGCCCCGGTGACCCGGCAGGGACGGTGGCCGGCGGCCCCAGGGACGGCGGGGCGGGGGACCGGCGTCCGATTCCGTTCATTTCCGTCCGACGGCTTGTCGGACGGGGCGATCGGAGCCTTCGATGTGCGTGCTGATCTCTTCGGGGGCCGGCGTCGGGGCGGCGTGGGGCCCTGACCGTCGGTCATGGACCTCAGGGGCGATGTGTACGCGCGTAACGGGGAATCGAGTGTCGTGGCCGGGGGAGAACCGGCCGGCCGGAAGCGGGGGGTGCTCTCGGTCGGGCTGCTGGGGCCGCTCTCCGTCTTCGTGGACGGGAGCCCGGTCTCGTTGTCGGCGGGCCGGCTGCGGGTGCTGCTGGCAATGCTCGCGCTGTCGGCGGGCCAAGTGGTGTCGGTCGAGCGCCTGGCCACGGCCGTGTGGGCGGACGAGAGGGCACCGGGCAACGTCCGCCGCAGCGTGCAGACCTATGTCGCGCGGCTGCGCGGCGCGCTCGGTGCGGAGTGGATCGGCTCGGGGCCCATCGGCTATGTCCTGCACGTCGATCCCGAGCACGTCGACGTCCTGCGGTTCGTGAGGGTGCTGAGCGAGGCTTCGAGCGCGTCCGGCACCGCGGACGAGCGGGCGCGGCTCGTGGAGGCGCTCGACCTGTGGCGGGGCAGGCCGCTCGAAGGCGTGCCGTCCAGATGGCTGCAGGAGGCGGAGAGGCCCTGGCTGGTCGAGCGGTACCTCGCCGCGCTGGAGCGCCGCGTCGACCTCGACGTGCGCGCCGGCCGGCACGGGGAGCTCGTGGTGGAGCTGAGCGAACTGACCGCGCGGTACCCGTTGCGCGAGTCGTTGTGGGCGCGGCTCCTCGTCGCGTTGTGCCGCTCGGGCCGCCAGGCCGACGCACTGGCCAGGTACGAGGAGGTCAGAGCCCGGATCGCGGCGGAACTCGGGACGGATCCCCATCCCGCGTTGAAGCGGATCCACGCGGACCTGCTGGCCATGAGGGCGCCCAGCCTCTAGGACGGCGCCCCCGGCGGGGGGCCTTCCCGCCGTTCTCGGGTCGATGCGATTGATCAATACCGCGTCGCCTGACCAGAATGCCGGGTATGAACGAAGGGAGCGAGGGCGGCCCGCCGCACGTCCCCGCGCGGCCGACGGCCTCCGCGGGCCTCGCGCCGCCGTCCGACGGATGCCCCTACCAGGGCCTGGCGCCTTTCAGCACGGACAGATCCGACCTGTTCTTCGGACGCGCGCGGGCGACCGGCGGCCTTCTCTCCCGCCTGGGGGCGCGCCTGGAGAAGGGCGGGTCGATCCTGCTGGTCTCGGGCGCCTCGGGTGTGGGCAAGTCCTCGCTGTTACGGGCGGGGCTGATCCCGGCGCTGGCCGAGGGGGCGCTGCCGGTCGCGGGGTCGCACCGGTGGCCGCGCCTGGTGATCACGCCGACCGCGGAGCCGCTGCGGGCACTGGCCGAGGCGTGGGCCGAGACCTGTGGCGGACCTGTCGAAGCGGTGCACGAGCGGTTGCGGAACGACCCGGGCCAGGTCCCGTCCGCCGGCGGGACCGGCCGCCTCGTGCTGGTGGTCGACCAGTTCGAGGAGCTCTTCACGCTGGTGGCCGACGAGCGGGAGCGCCAGGCGTACGTGCGGGCCCTGCACGCCCTGGCCGACGGGCCCGCCCGCGCCGGAGTGGTCATCGGCGTGCGCGCGGACTACTGGGACCGGTGCGCGGCCTACCCGCGGTTCGCCGAGGCCATCCAGGACGGCCAGGTCATCGTCGAGCCGATGACGGAGTCGGACCTGCGGCTGGCGGTCACCGGTCCGGCGGCCGCGGCGGGCCTGGAGCTCGAGCCCGGCCTGGTCGAGACGATCCTCGCCGATCTGCGCGCCGGCCCGACCGGCGGCGGCCGGTACGAGGCCGGTGCCCTTCCGCTGCTCTCGCAGGCGCTGCGCAACACCTGGGACAGGCGCGAGGACGGCCGCCTGACCATCAGGGGGTACGAGAAGTCCGGCGGGGTCCGCGACTCGGTGCGGCAGACCGCCGACGAGGTCCTCCAGGGGCTGCCGCCGGAGGACCGCAAGACCGCGCTCAGGCTCTTCCGGCGGATGACCGTGATCACGGCGGGAGGGCGGGCGACGCGGCGCAGGGCCACGCTGGCCGAGATCCGCTCCGCCGCGTCCGCGCGCGCGGGGCGGGAGCGCGACCGCGTCGAGGCGCTGCTGTCGGCCTTCGCCGCGAAGCGCCTCCTCACCCTGCACGAGGACACCGCCGAGATCGCCCACGACGCGCTGCTGACCGCCTGGCCGACCCTCCGGCAGTGGCTCGAACCGGATCTGACGGCGCAGGCGGTGTACGACCGGCTCGTCGAGGACGCCGCGGAGTGGGACGGGCACCACCGGGACCCCGCCTTCCTGTACCGGGGCGCCCGGCTGCTCGCCGTCGACGACGTCCGGCCCCGCTGGGAGCGCGACCCCGACAGCTTCCCGCCGCCCGGCCCGACCGTGGAGCGGTTCGTGGGGGCGTCGACCGCGACGGCGCGCAGGGCGGTCCGGCGCCGCCGCTCCGTGCAGGCCGTCCTCGGGGCTCTGGTGGTCCTCGCCCTCGTCGCGGCCGTGGCCGCGGTCGAGGCGGCGGACGACGCCGCCCGCCAGCGCGGCGTGGCGGTCTCGCGCCAGCTCGCCGCGCAGAGCGAGACCACCGGCGACACCGCGCTGTCGGCGATGCTGGCCGTGGCGGCGTGGCGGATCGCCCCCACCGACGAGGCCCGCAACCGCGTCCTGGACGCGGCGACCCGCACCGGCCGGGGGACCCTCACCGGGAACGCCCGAGGCGTCACGGCGGTGGCGTTCAGCCACGACGGCTCGGTCATCGCCACCGGGGGCGACGACGGCACCGCGCGGCTCTGGGACGCGGCCTCGCGGCGGCAGATCGGCGCTCCCATCACGCGCCCGGAGTACGAGTGCTCCGGCGGCGTCGACGTGGCCTTCGCGCCGGACGGCCGTACCCTGGCCACCCGGTGCCTCGACACCGTCTGGTTCTGGGACGTGGCCACCCGCCGCCAGAGGGGCGCTCCGGTCAAGAACGGGGAGGTCGTGTCGGCGCTCGCGTACAACCCGGCCGGCGGGACCCTCGCGACCGGCGATTTCAAGGGGGTCGTCCAGCAGTGGGACGCGACCACGCACCGTCCGCGCGGGCGCCCGATGGGCCGCGCCGAGAAGGGGCCGAGCCTCTCGTCCAGGATCAACGCCGTGGCGTTCAGCCGGGACGGCAGGACCCTGGCCGCCGCGAGCGAGGACAAGTCCGTGCGATTGTGGGACGTCGCCGCCTCCCGGCAACTGGGGAACCCCTTCACGGGGCACACGGCCGGTGTGAAGGACGTCGCCCTCAGCCCCGACGGCGCCACTCTCGCCACGGTGGGTTGGGACAGGACCGCCCGGCTGTGGGACATGGCCACGCGAAGGCAGACGGGCACGCTCAAGGACGGCGTCCACGGATACAACGCGATCGTCTTCAGCCCTGACGGCACTCGGCTGGCGACCGCCGGAGGCGACGGGCGCACCGTCCTGTGGGACAGCGCCGGCCGGCAGCGGCTGCTCGCGCTCTCCGACGGCGCCGGAGGCGTCGAACGCGTGGCGTTCAGCCCGGACGGAGGCCTGCTCGCGGCCGCCGGTGCCGATGGCGTGGTGCGGCTGGCGGACCCGAGGACCCACCTGCAGATCGGGACCTGGATGCCCGCCCGCGGCGCCGTCGCCCTGAGCCCCGACGGACGGACCCTCGCGACCGGCGCGCCCGGCAAGGGCGACCCCGGGATCCGGCTGTGGGACGTGGCGACCCGGCGCCCGAGCGGGCCCCCGCTGGTCCCGGAGGGCTCCCGCGGTTCCGTGTCCGCGATCGACTTCCTGCCGGACGGGCGGACGCTCCTGGCGTCCGGACCGGACGGCCTGCGGCTCTGGGACCTCCCGGGCCGCCGCGAGGTCGCCCACGACGGGACGCTGGACGGCGTGGCCGAGGCCAGCCCCGACGGCAGGTACGCCGCGGTCCACCAGGACGGGGCCATCGCGTTCTGGGACGTCGCGCGCCGCCGGGAGACCGGGCCGCGCATCCGGGTCCCCGGGCACACCGACGTCGTCACGGCCATGGCGATCAGCCCCGACGGCGGGACCCTGGCGGCGACGGGCCTCGACGGCCGGCTCCGGCTCTTCGACGTGGCCGCCCGCCGCGCGCTCCCCGGTCAGCCGCCCGCGGCCGCCGGCGGGTTCGTCGACGACCTGGAGTTCAGCCCCGACGGCCGGACGCTGGCGTACACGGCCGCCGACTCCGCGGTCCGGCTGTGGGACGTGGCCCGCCGCCGCCCGGCGGGCGTCGCCCTGATCGACGGCGGTGCGGTCAGCGCGCTCGCGTTCAGCCCGGACGGCCGGATCCTCGCCACCGGCTCCACCGACCACGGGGTGCGGCTGTGGGACCTGCGGGTCTACCGGCGGCTCGGCGCCCCGATGACCGGCCACACCCGCGGGATCACCGCGATCGCCTACCGGCGGGACGGCCGGGCCGTCGCCACGGTGGCCGGAGACGGCACCGCCCGGCTGTGGAACGCGGCCGCGCCCGCGGACCCGGTGGCCGCGGCGTGCGCCAACGCAGGACGATCCCTCACCCGCGACGAATGGGAGACCCTCGTGCCGCAGGAGGAGTACCGGCGGACGTGTCCATGACAGAGACCCCGCGAGGGTGAGACCGGGCATGTTCCTGCGAGGTTTCCGGCGGCGGACCGGCCGGCCGGCCGGGGAGCTGGACGCGCTCTTCCGGTCCATCGTCGACCAGAGCCGCACGGTGCACCCGGTCGCGGCCGACTTCCTGGACCACTTCATGGACGGTGGCGGAGCGTCCCGCACCCTGTCGCCCCGCTGGCTGCGCTCCTTCCGGGCGATCCGCCGCGCCGAGATGAAGAACCGGCGCAGGTTCGAACGGCAGCTCGCACGGGAGGCCGGGCGACTGCGGGACGGCACGTCCACCTGGCTGAACGACCACTGGGACGCGCGGATCAACGCGTTCATCGGCACGGAGCTGTTCTACGTCAGCAGGATGAGCCTGCTGCGCTCGCAGGGCTCGTTCGTCCTGACCCGAACCGGGCGGGAGGTCAGGATGTCGGGCACGGTCCGCCACCACTGGTTCGACCCCTACGACTGGGACCGCGGACGATGGGTCTACATCCCCCGGCACGGCCTCGTCCCCATCGCCGTCGGCCGTGAGCTGGTCGAAGCCGACGAGGCTCGCAACTTCTTGATGGAGTCGCGCCATGTCCAGACACTGGAGGGCACCTGGCTGGAGGGCCGGCGGCCGCGGCGCGGCAGGGCCGAGTTCGAGTGGGCGGTGGTGAGGACGGAGCGATGAGCGCAGACGACCCGCGTCCGCCGGACCCGGCCGAGGCCCTCAGTGCGGCGGACTTCGTGCGGTCGCTGGTCCGGCTCAGGCAGTGGGCGGGCGAGCCGTCCATGAGCCGGTTGCGGTCCCTCGGCGGCCGGACGGCCGCCTCGGACCGGGCGGCGGTGGACGCGCTGCCCAAGAGCACGGTCTCGCACGTCCTGCGTCAGACCGACAAGCTGCCGCGGTGGGACTTCGTCAAGGCGTTCGTCACCGCCTGCCTGCGCTACTGCGACTACCCGCCCGAGCTCGTCCCCGGCGAGCTCGAGCGCTGGCGGGCGGCGAGAACGGCCCTGGCACGAGCGCGGCAGCCCCTGGCCGCGGACACGATGGACGCACCCGCGCCGGCCCCGGCGGAAGGCGGGCCCGATGCCCCGCCAGACGGCGGTGAGACCGCCGGACGCCCGGAACGCGACCCGGCCGTCGAGCTGCTGGCGCGCCGTGTCGCGGGGGAGGAGGACAGGGCGCGCAAGGGGCTGCTCGGCGGCTACAGCGTCGCGCCGGTGTCCTTCGGACCGCACGCCGAACCGATGCCCGACGACGCCGCCGGCGACCTGCACTCGGTCGGCCGGTTCTTCGGCGGCCTGCGGCCGCGGCGCCTGCTCGTCGTGGGCGAGTCCGGGGCCGGCAAGACGATCCTCGCGATCGAGCTGGTGCTGCAACTGCTCGAGCCCTTCCTGACCGGGGACGGGGGAGCCGGCGGCCCGCGGATGGTGCCGGTGCGTCTCAGCGCGGCCCGCTGGACCCTGGGGAGCCCGTTCGAACCGTGGCTGGCCGAGCAGCTGCGGCGGGAGTTCGGTCTCGCGGCCAAGGACGCGCTGCGGCTGGTGCGGGACCGGCGTGTGCTTCCGGTCGTGGACGGCCTGGACGAGCTGGACCCCGAGCCGTCCCCGGGTCCGCCCGCCCGGGCGATCGGGCTCCTGACCGAGCTGAACCGCTACAGCGACCCGTCCGGGCGGCGGCCCGGGGCGGTGGTGGTGACCTGCCGGGCCGACCGGTACACCGAGCTCTTCGAAGCCCGGTGCGACCTGGACGACGCGGTCCGGATCCATCTCCACGACCTGACGGTCGAGCAGATCGGAGCGTACCTGCGGGCGCGCTGGCCGGACGGCCATCCGTGCGGCGCCCACCGGGACGCCGTCCAACGGGCGCTGGCCGGGCCGTCCGGGACGGCCGTCCACGCCGCGCTGTCCACGCCGTGGCGGCTGCTGCTGCTCGCCACCGCCGTGGAGTCCGGCGCGCAGCCCGCCGGACTGCTGGAGGCCGCCCCCGGCTCCGACCCGCGGGAGGCCGCCGCCGGGATCGCCGGGAGGCTCCTCGACCTCTACGTCCCCGCGGCGACCCGGCTCGCCCCGCGCACCGCCCACGGCACTCCGTACCGGCCGGAACAGGTGCGGGTCTGGCTGGAGCACCTGGCCGGGCACCTGCGGCGGCAGGCCGGGCGGACGCAGGGGCCGCCCGGCCTCACGGCGGTCGACCTGGTCCCGCACCTGCTGTGGCCGGTCGGTGGGCGGCGCCTCGTGCGGGCGTTGCACCTCCTGGGCTGCGTGGTGCTCGCGGTCGTCGCCATGGCGGCGTTCTGGGCGGGGTCGGGCGTCGACCGCCCGGGGGATCTGCGCGACGGCCTCGACGCCGGCGAGGCGCTCACCCTGGCGCTGATGGCGGGCTGGGTCGGCACCGCCGCCGGGCTGTCGCTGTCGCCGTGGCCCGCCGCCGCGGGCGGGCGGGCCTGCGTCCCGCGCGGACGGCGCGTGGTCGGCGGCCTGCTCGGGGTCCTCGCGGGTCTCCCGTTGGGCGCGCTCGGCGGCCTGGCGGGACTGGGCCTGACCGGGGGCAGGGTGTTCGGGGCCGGGTACGCCGTCGCGGCCGGGGCCGCCGGCGGCGCGGTGCTCGGAGCGGTCATCGGGATGACCGCCGCCGGGCGGGCGGGAGCGGACCGCATGACCATCGCCGCGGCGATCCGCGCCGAACCGCTCACGCTGCCCGGCTTCGGGCTGTGCGGCGCGCTCACGGGGCTGCCGCCGCTGCGGCTGGCCCACGCCGGCCCGATCGCCCTGGCGGCGGGGGTCGCGGGGGCGTCCGGCCTGGCCATCGCGCTCGGCCTCGTCTTCAGGATCACCACCGGGGGCTGGAGCAAGGACGCGGAGCTCGTGCATCCGCGAGAGGCCCTGCACCGGGATCCGGTCATCGGAACGGCCTTCGGCCTCATCGGCGGGGTCGCGGCCTTCGCGGTCTTCGCCATGAGCCGGCACGTCCTCGTGTCGGCGGCGTGCGCACTGGTCGGCGGCGTGGCGTTCGGCCTCGCCTTCGGCGCGATCGCCTGGTCCCGCGCCATGGTCGGCTTGATCGTGGCCGCCGCGCGGCGGCTGCTTCCGCTGCGGTTGTGGACCTTTCTGGACTGGGCCTGCGAAGCACGGCTGCTGCGTGTCAGCGGGGCCACCTACCAGTTCCGGCACCGCGAACTCCAGGACCATCTGACCCCTGCCGACCAGGCTCCGGGCAGCGGGCCGGGGCAGGCCTGAGCGGGCGTCCGGATCCCCGCTGCCAGGGCGGGGGAGACGGCGAGCTCGACGGCGCCGGACAGGAAGAGGCCGCGTGTCGACGACGGCGCCACGCGGCCTCTTCGGGCGCTCAGCAGACGGCGCCGGGGCGGGCGGCGAGAACGGTGTGGCTCCGCGCCGCCTGCTGACCGGGCGGCAGGACGTAGTCGTAGGGCCGACTGGTCAGGCAGTAGCTCAGGCGGGTGCTGTTCGTTGCCACGTACACCTGTATCCCGCCGGGGAAGTAGGCTCCCTGGCCCTCCGCGATCCGCACGGTCCGGCCGCCGGTGGCGCTCTCCTGGAAGCAGACGAAGCCGGTCGGGCAGACGGCCTTCGCCCGGGCGGTGCCGGCGGCGGCGCCGAAGGCGGCGCCGCCCACGAGCAGGGCGGCGGCCGTCGCGGTCGCCGCGCGGCGAGTTCTCGCAGTGGTCGGCATGGCGGCTCCTCCGTCCTCAGGGCTCGTAGTGGACGTGGACCGAAGAGATCCGGTCGTTCAGCTGGTCGCCCACGTAGGGGACGGCCGTGTAGTACTTCCACGCCGCGTGCCGGCCGCCGTACGAGGCGTTCTCCCACATGTTCACGTAGTTGCAGCGAGAGTGGCCGATCTTCCACGAGGAGATCTTGTCGTTGATGTTCCAGAGGGTGGTCTCCAGGTCGCGGATTCCGTAGCCCTCCGAGTCGCAGGGCCCGTACTTGCCGTACCAGGCCTTGGTGGATCCCCCGTAGTTGGCGTCCTCGTACATCACGAGCAGAAGGGTGTCGGCCGTAGTGCCCATGGCACCGTCCAGTTCCTTCTTGGAGGGGGCGCAGCCCTTCCGCAGGATCCGCGAGGACGTTTCGCCGGGCCTCAGCCGGTCCAACACGTAGGCGCAGTGGGTCGTGGTGGAGGTCCGGCCCTGCTCGGCCGCAGGGGCGGACGGCCGGTTCTCGGCCGTCGCGGCGCCCGCGGCCGACCCGGTCACCAGAACGGCGGTTCCGAGCGTGGCCGCGGCCTTGGAGAAGATCTTTTGCATGGCTCCCGATCCGTCTCGGTGAGGATTGGAACCGAAGTGAAGCAGCCGGCGGCTTCAGCCCCGCTTCGCGCCGGCTTCATCGCAGGTCTCCCGGCGCAGGGCGGGTGGATGTCGGTGCCTTCGCGTTTAATCGAGGCGTGGACATCGCAGAGCGCATCGCCGAGCTGACCGCCCAGGTCAAGCGGCTGAACGACCTGTACTACGGCACCGGCGACAGCCCGCTGCCGGACGCCGACTACGACGCGTTGAAGGACGAGCTGGCGGCGCTCGTCGCCGAGCACCCGGAGCTCGAACCGGCCGACAGCCCGCTCGGCAAGGTCAACGCCCCGGCGGAGCTGACCGGCCCGACCGTGCGGCACGCGCGCCCGATGCTCTCGCTGGCGAAGGCGACGAGCGAGGAGCAGATCCGCACGTTCTGCGAGCGGTTCGGCGGACAGGTCTTCCGCGTGTCGGAGAAGCTCGACGGCCTGTCCCTCAGCGTCGTCTACACCGGCGGAAGGCTCGACTACGTCGCCACGCGCGGCACCGGCGCGGTCGGCGAACTGGTGACCGAGAAGGTCCGCCACGTGATCCCGGGCCTGCCGGCCGAGATCGAGGAGCCCGGGCGCGTCGAGGTCCGCGGCGAGGCGGTGATGCTGCGGTCGGTGTGGGCGGCCTACAACGAGGCCCATCCTGAGCGGACGCTGACCAACCCGCGCTCGGGCGCCGCCGGAACCCTGGTCCTGAAGGACCCGGAGGCGGCCGCCGAGGCCAGGCGGCTGCTGCGGTTCTACGCCTTCGGCGCCGACCGCGACGGCGTCGTGCTGCCCGTTCCGGCGGGGTTCGAGTCGGTCGCCCAGTACGTCGGCGCCGACGTGGAGGACGTGATCGGGGCGATCCACGAGATCGGCGGCCGCCGCGACGGGCTGGACTACGACATCGACGGGGCGGTGGTGCGGCTGCACGAGCCGGCGGCGTTCGACGCGGCGGGCTTCAACAGCGCCGAGCCGCGCGGAGCGATCGCGTTCAAGTACCCGCCGGAGGAGAAGCTGACGACGCTGCTGGCGGTGCAGTGGCCGGTCGGCAAGATCGGCCGCGTCCCGCCGCGCGCGAAGGTGGCGCCGGTGTTCGTCGGCGGTGTGACGGTGGAGAACATCACCCTGCACAACCCCCGGCTCATCCGCGAGCGCGATCTGCGGATCGGCGACACGGTGGCGGTCGTGCGGCGCGGCGATGTGATCCCGTTCGCGGGCCGCTCGCTGCCGGAGCGGCGCGACGGGAGCGAGGTCGAGATCGTCCCGCCGACGCACTGCCCCTCGTGCGGGTCCGAGCTGGAGGTCCGCGGCACCGGCGAGGAGCGCTGGTGCGTCAACCTGCAGTGCCCGGCGCAGGCGACGCGCCGGCTGATGCACTGGGCCTCGCGCCCGGCGGCCGACATGGAGGGCGTGGGCGACGTCTGGATCGAGAAGCTCGCCGAGGACGGCGTGCTCAGGCGCCGCAGCGACTTCTACGACCTGACGGCCGAGCAGCTGCTCGACTACGAGCGGATGGGCGAGGTCAGCGCCCGGAACATGGTCGACTCGATCGCGGCCTCCAAGAACGTGGGGCTGCGGCGCGCGCTGATCGGGCTGGCGATCCCGATGGCCTCGGAGGGGACGGCCAAGCCACTGTGCCTGGCCGGCTACGAGCGCATCGAGGACGTCGCGGCGGCGACGGCCGATGACCTGGTGGCGATCCGCGACATCGGGCCGAAGGTCGCCGAGAGCATCGTCGCCTTCTTCGCCCGCCCGGAGGTCCGGGAGGAGATCGCGGCGCTGCGCGAGCGCGGCGTCGGCCTCGACGTGCTGCCCGAGGACCGGCCGGTCGACGCGGCGGCCGCCGGCGACTCGCCGCTCAAGGGCGGGTCGGTCGTGATCACCGGGGCGTTCACCGACCCCCGCTCGGGCGCGAAGATCAGCCGGCCGGACGTCACGCGCCTGGTCGAGCAGGCGGGTGCGACGACCGCCTCGTCGGTCTCGGCCAACACCGACTACCTGCTCGCCGGGGACAACGTCGGCGCCGCGAAGACCGGCAAGGCCGAGAAGCTCGGCGTCACGGTCGTCCGCCAGGACGAGCTGTGGCGCTGGCTGGCCGAAGCCGGTGTCGTCTAGTACGCCACGCGCTCCAAGGATGAAGCGTCGGATCCAGCCCATCCCGGAGGCTTGGGGAACCTCGGCACCACACCCCGGTGCCTCGGAGTCAGTCGAGGCGGCCGATGCCGCCGTAGAGCCATTTGCCGACCTGCTCGGCGGGCCTGTCCGTCCCGTCGTCTTCGGGGTTCCAGGCGTCGATGGTGACCAGGCCGGGATCGACGAGTTCGAAGCCGTCGAAGAAGAGCTCGATGTCGGTCTTGTCGCGGAAGTAGATGGGCGTCGGTGTGGCCGCGTAGGCCTTCTCGATCTGCTCGACGGCCGACGGGGCGTGCCCTTCGGTCGTCACGTGCGTCGCGGCGAGATGGCTGCCCGGCGCCAGGGCCTCGCGCAAGGGGGTCATGACGCCCTCCCGCTCCTCCAGGGTGAGGAAGTGGGTCATGGCGATCATCAGGACGCCGACCGGAGCGTCGAAGTCGATCAGCCCGGTCCCGCGAGCGTGGTCGAGGACCTCGGCGGGCCGGCGCATGTCCGCCTGGGCGACCGTGGTGAACTGGTTGGTCGCGAGCAGCGCGCGCCCGTGCACCAGGACGACCGGATCGCTGTCGACGTACACGACGCGTGCGTCCGGGACGATCTCGTGGGCTATCTCGTGGGTGTTGCCCACGGTGGGCAGCCCGGAGCCGATGTCGAGGAACTGCCGGATTCCCCGGCGCGCCATGTACCGCACGGAGCGGCGCAGGAACGAGCGGTTCTCCTTGGCCAGCTCCCCGATCTCCGGCATGGCCCGCGCGACCCGGTCCGCGGCGTCCCGGTCGATCTGGAAGTTGTCCTTCCCGTGCAGGTAGTAGTCGTACATGCGGGCGACGCTCGGCCGACTGAGATCGATCTCCGGGGACAGGTCACCCTCGGCCACGTACGCCTCCGCTTAAGATCGAGTTATCGCCGGAGCGGGGCCCGGCCCGCCTTCGGCAAGGCGGCCGATTCCTCCGGCACGGTCGCTCGCATCCGTCGCAGCACCTGCAACGGACAGCACATAACGGCGACCTGGTGATCGCCGTTAAGGAATATAGCGCGATTCCCTACGAGGACGAGGTATCGGGCGAAGTGAAAGTCCGGATTCCTCCGCCCGAACCGATCCCCCGGTGCCGCAGCGGCCTCCGGGGCCATGGAGCGCAGGGCGCCGACCCCTACATGCGACGCTCAGAGGGCCCGTCTCACACTTCGTTCAGAGAGCCGGACAGGGCGGCTCGCAATCGCCGGCAGACCGCTTCCACTTCGGTCTTGCCGGGCACCGCCCCTTCACGGAACATCGCCATCTGCAGTGCGGGCCCGTAAGCGTCGAAACGGGCCATGTCGGCCCTCACCGCGGGCTGGACCACGAAATGCAGATGGCCCGGCACGCCGTTCGCATGCGACCAGAGGCATACATAGACCTGCTCCGGCCGGAGGACCTCCGTCACCGCGGCGGCCACCCGCCGCAGCAACGGTCCCAAGGCCGCGCTCTCGGCATCGTTCAGCTCGGCGACATGGACGACGTGACGTACCGGCTTGACCACCAACGTCCCCAGACCGAGCGGACCCACCGAGTGCTCGACGACCCAGCCCGCCTCCTCCGCCAGCCTGCCCCCTGGAAGAGGACGGACACCCGCAAGAAGGTCGCATGCTAGACACCCGGTCACGCGTTCCATGGTGGCACCGGCCGGCGGCTCGGACGCGACGTTCAGGAGAGGGCGCGCCAGGCTCGCGCCAGCGCCCGGCGGAACTGCTCCTCCTGCCGCGCCGTCAGGTCGCCGAGCATGCGCGCCTCCAGCAGGCGGACCGGCTCGGCGAGGGCGGCCAGCAGTTCGTGGCCGGCGCCGGTGAGGTGGATGACCAGCTCCCGGCGGTTGGCGGGGTTGCGCCGGCGTTCGATGAATCCGCGGCCTTCGAGGGTGCGCACCATGTCGGCCATCGACTGCGCCGTGACGAACGAGTCGCGGGCGAGCTGGGCGGTGGACAGCCCGTCGTGCCGTTCCAGCACGGTGAGGGCCGTGTACTGCCACGCGGTGATGCCCGCCGGTCGGACGATCTCGTCCAGGCCGGAGCGCACGGCCAGTTCCAACCGCTTGACCATGTAGAGCAGTGACGGGCCCGCCTTGACGCGCGCCGCGGCCCGCCCTCCCTCCCGCCCGTCGGTCACGCGTTCCCCCCGGTTCCACGGCGCCGATCCCCCCGCCGGTCCAGCGTAGACGATTGACAGGAATCCTGTTCGATGTGAGGCTGCGAAACGGCAGGAATCCTGTCGGTGGGAGAGAGGTGACGGCGTGCGGTCGGACGGCGGAACCGCGAGCGCCATCGACGTCGACGAGCTGACCGCGATCGACGTCCACACCCATGCCGAGGTGTCCGGGGACGGGCACCGGTCGCTGAGCCCGGAACTGTTCGGGGCCTCGGAGGAGTACTTCAAGGCGCAGGGGCACAGGCAGCCGACGATCGAGGAGATGGCCGCCCACTACCGCGAGCGGAACATGGCCGCGGTGGTGTTCACCGTGGACGCCGAGCACGCCACCGGGTGGCCGCGCATCTCCAACGAGGAGGTGGCCGACAGCTGCGCCGAGCATCCCGACGTGCTCATCCCGTTCGCGAGCGTCGACCCGCACAGGGGGAAGGCCGGCGTGCGCGAGGCCCGCCGCCTGGTCGGGGAGCACGGCGTGCGCGGGTTCAAGTTCCACCCGAGCATCCAGGGCTTCGCCCCCGACGACCCGCTCGCCTACCCGCTGTACGAGGCGATCGAGGAACTGGGCGTCCCGGCGCTGTTCCACACCGGTCAGACCGGGATCGGCGCCGGGGTGCCGGGCGGCGGCGGCATCCGGCTCAAGTACTCGAACCCGATGCTGGTCGACGACGTCGCGGTGGACTTCCCCGAACTGCGGATCATCCTGGCGCACCCCTCGTTCCCCTGGCAGGACGAGGCCCTCGCGGTGGCCACGCACAAGCCCTACGTGTACATCGACCTGTCGGGGTGGTCGCCGAAGTACTTCCCGCCGCAGCTCGTCCGGTACGCCAACACCCTCCTCAAGGACAAGGTGCTGTTCGGCTCCGACTACCCCGTCATCACCCCGGACCGCTGGCTCGCCGACTTCGGCGCGCTCGACATCAGGCCGGAGGTCCGGCCCAAGATCCTCAAAGGCAACGCCGCACGCCTGCTCGGCCTCGACACCGGCGCGGAGCGCCGATGACCACCGCCACCGGGCCGGACGGGACGGGGGCGCGATGCTGAACCTGGGAACGGGCTCGTGGCCCGCGCGCCGGGCGCGGCGCGCACCGGACCGGGTCGCGCTGCGCCACCGGGACCGGGAGATCACCTACGGCGAGGTCTCGGAACGGTCGACCCGGCTGGCGCACGCCCTGGCGGGACTGGGCGTCCAGAGCGGCGCCCGGGTCGCCTACCTCGGCCGCAACCATCCCGCGTTCGTGGAGTCGATGTTCGCGGCCCACCTGCTGGGAGCGATCTTCGTGCCGCTGAGCTTCCGGCTCGCCGCCCCCGAACTCGACTACATGCTGGGGCAGTCGGGGGCCGAGGTGCTGATCCACGCGCCCGAGTGCGACACGGCGGTCGGCGGGCTGGTGTCGTACACCGGAGCCCGGGTGCCGCTGGCCTCGGCGTACGAGGGCCTGCTCGCCGGCGGCGCGACCGAGCCCATCGACGTCCCGCTCGGGCTCGACGACCCGGCGCTCGTCCTCTACACCTCGGGCACGACCGGCCTGCCGAAGGGGACCGTGCTCACCCACGGCAACCTGGCCTTCAACACCCTCAACATGTTCGTCGACGTCGACATCCGCGAGGACGAGGTCGCGCTCGTGGCCGCGCCCCTCTTCCATGTGGCGGCCCTGAACCAGCTGCTGCTGCCGACCTTCATGAAGGGCGGCACGTCGGTGCTGATGGACGGCTGGGACGTCGACGGCTGCCTCGACGCGATCGAGCGGCACGGCGTCACCTGGGTCTTCGGCGTCGCGGCGATGTTCGCGGGGCTGGCCCGGTCGCCGCGCTGGGACGCGGCCGACCTGTCCTCGCTGCGCCATGTCATGTCGGGCGGCGCGCCGATCCCCACCTCGCTGATCCACCGGTACCAGGAGCGCGGCATCGTGTTCTGCCAGGGGTACGGCCTGACCGAGACGGCGCCGGGCGCCACCTTCCTCGGTGCCGACGGCAGCGTCGAGAAGGCCGGGTCCGCGGGCACCCCGTGCTTCTTCGCCGACGTCAAGGTCGTCCGCCCCGACCTGTCCGAGGCCGCTCCCGGCGAACCGGGCGAAGTCCTGATCAGCGGGCCGAGCGTCACCCCCGGCTACTGGGACGCTCCTGAGGCGACCGCGGCCGCGTTCACCGCCGACGGCTGGTTCCGCTCCGGTGACGTGGCCTTCCGCGACGAGGACGGCCACCTCACGATCGTGGACCGGCTCAAGGACATGTACATCTCCGGTGGTGAGAACGTCTACCCGGCCGAGGCCGAGGCGGTCGCCGCCGGCCACCCGGCCGTCGCGGAGTGCGCGGTGGTCGGCGTCCCGGACGAGAAGTGGGGCGAGGCCGGAGCCGCCTTCGTCGTCGTCCGCCCGGGAGCGTCGCTCGCGCCCGACGACTTCCGCGCCTTCCTGCGCGAGCGCCTGGCGTCCTACAAGGTGCCGGGCCACGTGCACCTGGTCGAGCAACTGCCGCGCACGGGCTCCGGAAAGGTAAGGAAATCCACCCTGCGAGCCCGGTACGCGGCCACCTCCGGTGAACCCGAAGGGCAGCGCACCACGGAGCCCTAGGTGCTCCGGCCTTCACTCCCGGCCGCTGCGGGAGCACCGGTGCGTCATCTGGGGCGACGCGTGAACCTGTGTGGATCTGTTCGCTGAGCACGGGATACTCCAGGAGTGGGATCGGACGTTTTTCCGGATGAGCTGCGGGCGGCGGGGGTGACGGCCCGGGAGCTGGAGATCTTCTGGCTCGTCGGGGAGCGCCTGCACAACCAGGAGATCGCCGACGCCCTGCACGTGTCGGAGCGGACCGTGGAGAGCCACGTGTCGGCCCTCCTCCGCAAGCTCGGCGGGGCGGACCGGCAGGCGGCGCCGAACCGGCAGGTCCTGGTCGCGGCGGCGGAGCGGCTGAAGGCGGTCCGGGACGCCGGCGCCCTGCCGAGGCCGCTCTCCTCGTTCGTCGGGCGGGGCCGGGAGATCGAAGACCTGCGCGGGCTCGTCGGAGCCCGCCGCCTGCTGACGCTGACCGGGCCCGCGGGGACCGGCAAGACCCGGCTGGCGCTGCGGCTGGCGGACCTGGTGACCGATCTGCCGCCCCCCGTCCTGGTCGACTTCGCCCGCCTCGCGCCCGGCCAGGGCGTGGAACGGGAGTTCGCCGACGCCCTCGGGCTCGTCGCCCGGGACGAGGGCGGCTCCCGCGCCCGGATCCGCGCCGCGCTCGCGAAGGGCCGGCACTGGCTCCTCGTCGACAACTGCGAGCACGTGGCCGAGGGCGCGGCGGCGCTGCTCGCGGACCTGCTGGCCACCACCCGCGGCCTTCACGTCCTGGCCACCAGCCACGGGCCGCTGCGGGTCGCGGGGGAGGTCGTCTACGAGATCCCGCCACTCCCGGTCCCCGAGGAGGGCGACGATCCGGCGGCCGTGCTGAGCGCGCCGTCCGCGCGGCTGTTCGCCGACCGCGCCGCCGCGGTCTCACCCGGTTTCGAGGTCACGCCGGACAGCGCCCGGCACGTGGCGGTGATCTGCCGCCGGCTGGACGGCCTGCCGCTGGCGATCGAGCTCGCGGCCGCCCGGACCCGCATGTTCTCCGCGGCGGAGCTGCGGGCCCGGCTGGACGACCGGTTCTCGCTGCTGACCGACGGGGCGCGCGGGGCCCCGGCCAGGCACCGCACCCTGGAGGAGGCGCTGAGCTGGAGCTACGAGCTCCTGAACGGCGAGGAGCGGCTGCTGTTCGAACGTTGCTCGGTGTTCGCGGCCGCGTTCGACTACGACACCGCGGCACGGGTCCTCGGCTACCCGCCGCTGAGCGCGGACGCCCTCGTCCAGATCTTCCCGCGCCTCCTGGACCGCTCCCTGATCTCGCGCCGGCGGCAGGAGCAGGCGACCGAGTACTGGCTGCTCGACAGCGTCCGGCAGTTCGCGCACCGGCGACTCGAGGCGAGCGGGGCCGCCGGCCCGGCACGCGAGCAGCACGCCCGCCACCACCTGGGGCAGGGTGTGGCCGCGCTGAGCGACCTGTGCGGGCGCGACCAGGCGGCCGCGCTCCGCTGGTTCGCACGCCACTGGGCGGACCTGCGGGCCGCGATGCGCTGGGCTCTCGGGCGGCCGGACACGACCGTCGCGTGGGAGTTCCTCGCGGGCATCTGCACCGGATGGGAGGTGCTCGGTGCCCGCGCCGAGCTCTTCGACTGGCTCGACACGCTGCTCGAGCGTCCCCTCCCGCGAGGCTCCCTGGGCGTCCGAGCCGCGATCACCTGCGCGATCCTGCTCGACTACCAGGACACCGAACGTGCGCGGGGGTTCGCCGAGCAGGCGCATGAGCAGGCCGGAGACGCCTCGGCGCACGACCGGGCGCTGGCCCTGCTCGCCCTCGGCTGGACGGCGAGGGCGGCGGTGGTCGAGCAGGGCAGCGAGGTCGAGGTCCTCGAACGGGCCGTCTCCCTTTTCGAACGGCTGGGCGACGACTGGCACCGCGCTCTGGCGCTGTTCCGCCTGGGCTTGTCCATACCGGACGCCCCTGCCGCCCTGACCCGGATGGCGGAGGCCGCCGACCTCTTCGAGCGGCTCCACAACCCGGTCAAGCGCTCCAACTGCCTCTTCCACATGGCCAATCTCGCGATCGAGGAACGCGTCCGCCTCGACGACGCGGCCGCCTGGCTCGCCGAGGCCGGGACGCTGGCCGCGACCAGCGGCAACGAGCACGAGCGCCTGCACGCCGAGATCGCACTCGCCCGCCTCGACCAGGCGCGTGAGGACCACACCGCCGCCGAGCCCCGGTTCGCCGCGCTGCTCCCCGAGTTCCGCCAGATCGGCGACCTGCGCTGCGCGGCACGCTGCCTGCACGGCCTCGGCGGCGCCGCGGCCGCCGCCGGTGACCACGGGCGGGCCCGGGCGCGCCTCGCCGAGGCCCTCGAGATCGCCGTGGGGCTGGGAGACAGGAGCGTGCTCGTGACGAGCCTGCTCCTGCTCGCCGGCTCCGATCACGCGACCGGGCGGCCCGACCGCGCCGCGGTCCTGCTGGGCGCGGCCGAGAACCTCGCCCCGGCCTCTCCCGGGAGCCCGGAGCCGCCGCTCCGGGCCGCCCTCCGCGAACGCCTCGGGCCCGCCGGTCTCGCCGAGGCCCTCGCCGCCGGCCGAGGCACCCCGCTCACCGCGCTGCGCTCGCTCTGAACGGACCGGCGCCGGTCCCTGTCACGGCCTCGTGAGGCGGCCGAGGCACAGGACATAGCCCTCACCGCCGACCTCGCCCTTCCAGAAGGCGCTCGTGGCGCCCTCGAAGGGGCGGCAGATGGTCTCCGAGCCGAGGGAGAACTGGACTCGCGTCTTGTCCTCGACCTTGCCCACCACCTTGAACGCGGCGGTGGAGTCGGTGCACTTCACGACCTTGACGCCGTCACCGTCCCGCGCCACGCAGTCGCCTGCCTGAGCGGTCTCGGGCGCGCTCTTGCCGGCCGCCACCCGGACGAGCACGACGGCACCGACGACCGCGAGGAGGAGCACCAGCCCGGCGATGCGCTTCGCGGCCCTTCCCCGCCGTGCGCGCGGCGGGGCCGGCGGCGGGTACTGGTACGGCTGACCAGGGGAGGGGTAGGGAGTCGTGTGGTTCGCCATCGTGATCACTCTCCGAGTCGCCGGCCGGGCATGGAGGGCTCGTCCTCGATGGGACGCCCGTAGGTCACGGCGCCGAGGACGGCCGGGGGAGCGGTGGTGCGGAAGGCGGCGTCCGGACGTGCGCCGAGGGCGCCGTTGACGGTCGAGAACGCGACGCGCAGCGCCGCGAACACCGTGATCGCGAATATCCGCCGGTCGTCCCAACCGGCGTCGCGCAACTCCTGGACGTCCTCTCCGGTGGTGCCGTGGGGGCCGCCGGCGACCTTCCGCACCCAGCCGGCCAGGGCACGCTCCCGGTCGGTCAGCCCGGTGTCGGCGCCGCGGAGCACGGCGGCGGCGGTGTCCGGCTCGCTCGCCTCCGCCAGCCGGGAGCCCCAGGCCAGTGAGCAGTACGAGTCGCCGCCGGCCGAGGCGCACGCGGCGACGAGGACCCCGCGCTCGCGGGCGTCCAGCGCGGCCGCCGCGCCGGCCTCCCGGAGCAGCTCGAAGAGCCCCGCGACGAGGTCCGGCCGGTAGGCCCACAGCCGTGAGGTGTTCATGACGTGGCCGGCGTCGGCGATGTCCTCGTCGAACATGCGCCGCGCCTCGTCGGTCAGGGGAGGGGCGGCGAGGAAGCCGATCCCGCTCATCGCGGCCGCGCCTCGAAGGTGACCGGGCGGCCCTGCTCCTTCCACGCGGCCAGCCCGCCGTCGAGATGCGCGACGTCGGTGTAGCCGAGCGCCTGCAGCGTCTGCGCGGCCAGGGCCGACCTGCCGCCGGAGGCGCAGTAGAGGATCGTCCGCGCGGAGGGGGCGAACTCCTCGCGGTGGTACGGGCTCGCGGGATCCGCCCAGAACTCCAGCATCCCGCGGGGCGCCGGCACCGCGCCCGGGATGGCGCCCTCGGTCCGGACCTCATCGGGCTCACGGAGATCGACCAGCGTCACCCCGCCGCCTTCGAGCGCGTCGGCGACCTCTGGCACCGACAGGTTGCGCACCTCGTCCCGTGCGCGGGACACCAGTTGCCGGACGGAACCGCTCATTGCCTCACCTCGAACTCTCGGCTGTCGTCACCTCCCATCCGACAGGCGCCGCGCAGGGCGCACATCCGTGCTCAGTACGGAGACGGCGTCCGGGGCGGGTGCACGCGGGATTGGACCTCCCCGTGCCCGGTGGTCCCTTGTCCCGAAAGGACCGCTGGCCGGATCGCGCCATTGACCTGGCATATCGCCAAATAACACGAATGTAACAATCCGAGCCAAAGGCGCAAAAGGGGCGAGTGGTTCGCCATGGTGGGCTACGTTCGGCAGCGCAAAAGTGAGCTGCGTCACAGTGATCAAGCGCGGATCGACGGGACGCGGACGCTGCCGGCGACGGGAGGCGTGATGGCGGGGCGAGCACGTTCGGTCCGGACGAGGATCATCACCCTCCTCGTCCCCCCGATCCTCGCGCTGGCCGCGCTGTGGGGCTTCGCGGCGGCCACCACGCTCGGGGACGCCCTGCGCCAGGCGCGGTCGCGGACCTTCACCGAGAAGGTCGTCCGGCCGACCGACGCGATGATCGGCACGCTGCAGGACGAGCGGCGCATGTCGCTGTCCTACCTCGGAGACGACTCCACCATCGGCCGGTCGGGCTTCGACGCCCAGCGGGCGAAGACGAACCGGACCCGGGCGGCGTTCCGCGCGTCGGCCGCGGACCCGTCGATCCGGGGCGCGGCCGCGCCCGGGACCCGGCGGCGGATGGTCGAGCTGGCCGCCTCCCTGAGCGACCTGGAGAACGTCCGCGCCTCGGTGGACCGGCGGCAGATCAACCGCGCGCAGGCCCTGGCGCGCTACACGGGCTTCATCGACCTGGCGGCCGAGATCTACGACGAGACGCGCTCCTCCGACGAGCGCATCATGCGCGACACCCGGGTCCTCGACCTCCTGGAGCGGGCGAGGGAGAGCCTGTCGCGGGAGGACGCGCTCATCACCGGCGCGCTGACGGCGGGGCGGCTGAGCGAGGACGAGCACCGTTGGCTGGTGGAGCTGGCCGGGACCCGCCGCTTCCTCTACGGCGACTCGACCAGGACCCTGGCCGACGCCGACCGCCGGCGGTACGAGGCGATCATCGCGGGTCCCGAGTTCACCCTGTTCCAGCAGCTGGAGACCCGGTTGATCCAGGTGGGCCCCATCGAGGGGCGCCCGCCGGTGGACGTCGGGGCCTGGCACACCTCCACGGAGTCGGTGGACGTCCAGCTGGCGGGGCTCTCGTCCTCGATCCGCACGGCCACCGCGGCGCGGGCCGCCGACCAGGCGGACTCGGTGCTGCTGCGTCTCGCGCTCGCCGGCGGCGTCGGGCTCCTCGCGGTGGTGGCCGCCATCGTCATCGCGGTCCGGATGGGGCACCGGCTGATCCGGGAGAGCCGCGACATCGCCGACGCGGTCGCCGCCTTCACCCGGGACCGGATCCCGGCCATCGGCGAGCGGGCCCGCCGCGGGGAGCCCGTGCCCGGCGAGGAGCCCGGGCCGGCGCCCGAGTTCACCGTCACCGAGATCGGCAGGATCGACACCGCGTTCACCGAGGCGCGCATGGCCGTCGTCCGGGCGTCGGCGAGCGAGGCGGCCGCGCACAAGCGGCTCAACGACGTGTTCCTCACCCTCGCACGGCGGAACCAGTCCCTGCTGCAGCGCCTGCTCGGCCTCCTGGAGGGGATGGAGCGCGACACCGAGGACCCGGACGCCCTGGCGGCCCTCTTCGAGCTCGACCACCTGGCGACGCGGATGCGCCGGCACGCGGAGGGCCTGGTCATCCTGTCCGGACGGCCGTCCGGGCGGAGCTGGCGCCACCCGGTCCGGCTGATGGACGTGGCACGCGCGGCGGCGTCGGAGGTGGCGGACTACACGCGGGTCGAGGTCGTGCCGATGGGACGCACGGCCCTGTCCGGCCGCGCCGTCGCCGACACCATCCACCTGCTGGCCGAACTGATCGAGAACGCCGCCGTGTTCTCCCCGCCCACCACCAGGATCCGGGTGACCGGCGGGGTGGCCGCGCACGGTTTCGCGATCGAGGTCGAGGACCGCGGGCTCGGGCTCTCGGCCGGGGAACTGGAGCGGTTGAACGGGCTGCTCGCGACCGATCCCGAACTCGACTTCGACGACTCGGTCCGGCTGGGGCTGTTCGTCGTGGCGCGGCTCGCGGCCCGGCACGGCATCAAGGTGGTCCTGCGCTCCTCGCCCTACGGCGGCGTCGTCGCGATCGTGCTCATCCCGCACGACCTCGTCGCCGAACTGCCCGGCATGGGGGAGGGGGGCGCCGGCGACGGCTCCGGCGAGCACAGGTCGCTCGTCGCCGTGTCCGGCATGGCGGAGCGGGCCGGGGACGGGCATCGGCCCCGGCCCGGTCCCGCCTCGTCCCCGGCCGCCGAGGGGGTGCCCGAGGCGGAGCCGCTCGCCCTGCGGAAGGGCCGCGAGGAGAGCGGCGCGGCGGCCGAGCAGGAGGACGGGGGCGAGGACCTGCCAAGGCGGCGGCGGCAGCGGAGCCTCGCCCCGCAGCTGCGTGAGGCACCGCCCGAGCCGGGCGGGGCGGAGCCGGGCCGGCCACCCGAGGCCGCCGGCCACCTGCTGGCGAAGATCCAGAGCGGCTGGCGGCGCGGGCGGGCCGACACCGGTGGCGACACCGGCCCGGCCGTCCCCGGGGCCCAGCCTCCGCCCGGCCCCGGCGGCGAGTAATGCCCGGGGAACCGGACGAACTGTGGGTCGACGAGCAGGCCGGGCCCGTCGTCCGCCCCTTCGCGGTGGCGAGGGGCAGGACGCGGCAGCGCGGCGCGGCGCTGGACCTCATCGCGGTGGTCGTCACCGCCGAGGTGCCGATGCCGGATCCCCGGACGCTCGGCCCGGAGGACGAGCAGATCCTCGAACGCTGCCTGCGGCCCCGGGCGGTCGTCGACCTGGCGGCGGACCTGCTGCTGCCGGTCGGGGTCGTCCGCGTGCTGCTGAGCGACCTGCTGGACCGCGGGCTGGTGACCGTACAGCGGCCGGCGGGGCCCAGGACCGGGCCCACCGACCGGCGTCTTCTGGAGGAAGTGATCAATGGTCTCCGTGCGCTGTGACCTGTCGCGGGTCAAGGCCCTGCTGGCGAGCGCCGTGCTGCTGGCGACGCTGGGGGCCGCCGGGTGCGGCGACTCGGACGGCCTGCTCGAGTCCAGTGCGCCGGGAGTGACCCGCGAGCCCTGCCCCCGCCCGGTCAACAAGGGGCACGGTTGCATCTACCTCGGCACCCTTTCGGACCTGAGCGACGGGCCCTTCAAGTCGCTGGGGGTCCCGGTCACGAGGGCTCAGCGCGCGTTCTGGGACCGCGTCAACCGGCAGGGCGGCATCGCCGGGTACGACATCGACGTGACCACCTACGTCCGCGACAACCACTACGACCCGCGGGTGCAGGCCAGGGCCTACAACGAGATCAAGGGCAAGGTGCTCGCGCTGGCGCAGACGCTCGGATCGCCGGTGACCGACGCCATCCTCGGCTCCCTCCGGGCGGACGCGATGGTCGCGCTGCCGGTCTCCTGGACGTCGAAGTGGGAGTTCGAAGACAACATCCTGGAGTCGGGGGCCTCGTACTGCTTCGAGGCGATGAACGGCGTCGACTACGGCGTCGACCATCTCAGGGCCGAGAGCGTCATGGCGGTCCACTACGCCGGCGACTACGGCGACGACGCGGCCGCCGGGGCGAGGATCGCCGCCGCGGCGCGCGGGCTCTCCTTCACCGACGTGCCGACCGCCCAGGGGCAGCCCGGCAAGAGCAGCGCGGCGCAGGAAGAGGCCGTGCGGGCCATCCTCAGGAAGAAGCCCGACATCGTCATCCTCACCACGAGCCCCGTCGACGCGGCGACCATCATCGGCAGGACCGTCCAGGGCGGCTACCCGGGGCATTTCGTCGGCGACAACCCCACGTGGTCGAAAGGCCTTCTGCAGAGCCCCGCCATCGACGCGATGAAGGAGCGGTACCTCCAGGTCGCACCGTGGAAACCGTTCGCGACCGACTCGCCCGGCCACGCCGCGATGCGGCAGGCGGTCGGCAGGGTCGAGCCGGACGACTCCTACACCACCGGATGGGTCCTGTCCTACCCGCTGAAGGCGGCCCTCCAGCGGGCGATCGAGGACAAGGACCTGAGCCGCGAGGGGCTGCTGAAGGCCGTCCGCTCCATCAGGTTCGTCGACTACGAGGGCATCCTGCCCGCCGAGGCGGGGAACTCCTCCGGCTCCCCGAACTCCTCGGCGTTCCGGCAGACGGTGATCGGCAGGCCGGACCAGCACGAGTTCACCGGAGTCAAGGTGCTCACGGACTTCGCGGCCGGCCCGACCGCCCGGAGCTACCAGCTCGACGCCCCCTGCTACACCACCGGGTGACGGCGTCCTCCTCGGCTGTAGGGAGCCTCGATGGCGGAGATCGGCAATGGCGTGACCGGAGCGGGGTGCGCGCACTTTCTCCGCCGTACGTCCCGCCGGGTATTGACCACATCGGGCCACTCCAAGGAGGCGATCCTCGGAGTCTCTGGCCGCTGGTATAAGGGGGACGCGAATGGATTCATGAAATCTGCGGTCATTCCATCTGATCGGCTATCGATCACCCAATACGCCACATTTATGAAGATCATTTATGTAGGCTGAACGTGGTCGCGGCGGGGCGTGGAGGTGGGGCGAACGTGACTGGGTCCGGTGTGCGGCGAAGGGGGAACGTGGTTCCCGGGACCTCCCCGGCTCTCGTCGGGCGGGGTGCCGAACTGAGCGAGCTCAGGCGGCTGTGCGGCCTCGCGCGCATGGTGACGGTGACCGGGGTCGGCGGCGTCGGCAAGACGCGGGTCGCGCTGGAGGCCGCGGGGGAGTTGGCCGAGGAGTTCCCGAACGGCGCGTGGGTGGTGAACCTGGGGGGACTGCGCGACGGCTCGCTGGTCGGCCACGCGATCGCCCGCGCCCTGCGGGTGGTCGACCAGACCGCGCGGCCGCAACTCGACATCCTGGCCGACCACCTGTCCGGCAGGCGGCTGCTGCTGGTGCTGGACACGTGCGAGCACCTCCTGGGCTCCTGTGCGGGCGTGGCCGAGGTCCTGCTGAGGGCGGCCCCCGGGTTGCGCATCCTGGCCACGAGCAGGCAGGCCCTCGGCGTCGCCGGCGAGCGCGTGCTGAAGATCGCCCCCCTGGAGACGGCCGATCCCGGGACCGGGCCCGCGGACACCGCCGCGCGGCCTTCGGCGATGGTCCTCTTCGAGGAGCGCGCCGCGGCCGCCACGGGCGGCTTCGCCGTCGGCGAGGGGAACTGGCGCACCGTCGCCCACCTGTGCCGTCGCCTGGAAGGGCTCCCGCTCGCCCTGGAACTCGCGGCCGGCCAGCTCCGGCGCCTTTCCCTGGAACAGCTGTCCAGCAGGCTCGACGACCGGTTCGGGACGCTGGTCGACGCGGACGTGGCCATGGACGCGGCCCGGCACAACGCGCTGCGGACGACGGTCGGCTGGAGCCACGAGCTGTGCACGCGGCAGGAGCGGCTGCTGTGGGCCCGGCTCTCGGTCTTCGCCGGGGACTTCGACGAGCGGGCCGTCGCAGAGGTCTGCTGCGACGGCGTGCTTCCCGCGGACCGCCTCGCCCCGACGCTGGCGGGCCTGGTCGGCAAGTCGATCCTGGCGAGGACCGAGGGCGCTGCGGGCGCCCGGTACCACCTGCTCGACACCTTGCGCCAGTACGGCGCGCAATGGCTCGAGGAGCTCGGCGAGCAGCCGGAGGCGCGGCGCCGGCACCGCGACTGGTACCTGCGCCTGGTCGAGGGGTGCGAGCGGGAGTGGTTCGGCGCCGACCAGAAGGGCGTCTTCGAGCGCGTGCTGGGTGAGCACGCCAACGTGAGCGCAGCCCTGGAGTACTGCCTCACCACCCCGGGCGAGGCGCAGACCGGCATGCGCATGGGCGGGGCGCTGTGCTTCTACTGGGTGGGATGCGGCTTCCTCGGCGAGGGACGGCACTGGCTAGACCGGGCGCTGGCCCTCGACGCCGAGCCGACCCGGGCGCGGGCCAAGGCCCTCTGGGTGAACGGCTACATCGCCATCAAGCAGGGCGACACCGGCGCCGCGACCGCGCTGCTGGAGGAAGGCCGTGACCAGGCCCTGCTGGCCGGCGACCGGGTCGCGTCCGCCAACGCGGTCCACCGGCTGGGCTGCGTCGCACTGGTGACCGACGACCACGCGCAGGCGGCCGCCCTCTTCAAGGACGCGCTCGCCGCCTACGACTCCTTCGGCGAGCTGAACACCAGCGTGATCATGGCGCGCGTCGAGTACGCGATGACCGTCGCGTTCCAAGGAGACCTGCCCTACGCCGTCGAGTTGTGCGAGGAGGTCCGCGCGATCGGCGAGGAGCACGGCGAGCGTTGGGTCAGGGCCTACGCGCTCTACGTCCTGGCCTTCGCGGCCTGGACCGGGGGCCGCGTCGAGGAGGCGACCTGCCTCGCCCGGGAGTGCCTGAGCATCAGCCGGACCTTCGGCGACCTGGTGTGCGCCGTGCTGGCCATGGAACTGCTCGCGCTCTTCCAGGCGGCGGGCGGCCGGTCCCGGGACGCGGCGGCCCTGCACGGGGCGGCAGAACGGATATGGCGGACGGTCGGGCTCCCGCTCTTCGGTTCCGCGTACTTCAACGCGCCGCACAACGAAGGGGAGGCGCTCGCGCGGCGGGATCTGGGCGACGAGACGTACCGCCATCTCCTCCAGCAGGGGATGCGCTTGGACCTCGATCAGGCCGTCGCCTTCGCGACGGGCGGGCGTGCCGCGCCCCTCATGCCCACGGACGCCGCGGAGCCGCGCCGGTGAAGCCCATGGAGCGCGCGTTCCGCACCCGCAAGGAGGAGAAGGACCATGACGGAGCCCTCTGAGCACGCCGTCGTCGTGGGCGGCAGCCTGGCCGGGCTGCTGTCGGCGAGGATCCTCGCCGACCACTTCGCCCGGGTCACGCTGATCGAACGCGACCGGTTCACCGAGAACGTCGAGTCCCGGCCCGGCCTGGGGCAGGCCCGCCACCTGCACGTGCTCTGGAGCCGGGGACTGGAGATCGCCGAGGGGCTGTTCCCCGGCCTGGAGGACGAGCTGCGCGTCGCGGGCGTCCCCGAGGTCCGGGTTCCGGCGGACATGCTCTGGCTGACCTCCGCCGGGTGGCGCCGCCGCTTCGAGTCCACCCGGCTGCTGACCTTCAGCCGGGACCTCCTCGACTGGACCGTGCGGTCCCGCCTGGCCAAGGACGAGAAGGTCCGGCTGCTCTCGGGACACGAGGTGACGGGCCTGACCGCCGACGGTGGAACCGTCACCGGTGTGGAGGTGCGCGAGCGCGGGACGACCGCACGGGGGGAGCCGCTCACCGCGGACCTGGTCGTCGATGCCACCGGGCGGGTCTCGAAGACCCCCGCGTGGCTGGAGCGGATCGGCTACCCGGCGCCGCCGCAGACCCGGATCGACCCGCTCCTGGGCTACGCCAGCCGCAACTATGCCGTCCCCTCCGGGTTCGACCCCGGCTGGAAGGCGCTCTACCTCCAGGCCAAGGCGCCCGGCACGCGGACCGGTGCGCTGTTCCCGCAGGAAGGCGGCCGCTGGATCGTCAGCCTGTTCGGGGTCGGGGAGGACTACCCGCCCACCGATGAGGAGGGCTTCCTGGAGTTCGCCAAGAGCCTGCGCAGCCCGGTGCTCTACGAGGCGATCCGCGAAGCCGAGCCGCTCACCCCCGTCGTCAGCTACCGGCGCACCGACAACCACCGCCGCCACTACGAGCGGATGTCGGCGTGGCCGAAGCGGTTCGTGGTCGTGGGCGACGCGCTGTGCGCCTTCAACCCCCTCTACGGCCAGGGGATGACCGTCGCGGCGAAGTCCGCGCTCACGCTGGACGCCTGCCTGAGGGCGGACGGGGACCTCGACCGGCTCGCGGGGCGCTTCCACCGGTGGGCGGTGAAGAACGCCGCGGGCCCGTGGCTGGTGGCCACCGGCGAGGATCTCCGCTACGGCACCACGAAGGGCGCCTCGGCCGGCGTGCGGACCCGGATCCTCAACCGGTACGTGGACCGGGTCCAGGCCCTCGCCAACGTCGACCCGCGGGTGTGCGACCGGTTCGTCGACGTGCTGGCGCTCACCGCCCCGCCCGAGTCCCTGTTCCTGCCCGAGGTGCTCTGGCGCGCGGTGACGAAGCGCACGCCCCAGCCCACCGGCCCCGACGACCTCGCCCCGTGAGCGGGGTGCGTTCCGACGCGCGGAGAGCACGCGATGCCGCCGCACATGTCCTTGGAGGTGGGAGGTGACGGCTGAACGAGCGGGCTCGGGCCCGACGGTGCTCCGCATCCTCCTCGGCGCCCAGCTGCGCCGCCTGCGCGAGGCGTCCGGGCTGACCCGCCATGAGGCCGGCGACAGCATCCGGAGCTCGGAGTCGAAGATCAGCCGGCTGGAGCTCGGCCGCGTGAGCTTCAAGGAGCGGGACGTCGCCGACCTGCTCACTCTGTACGGCGTGACCGACCAGGCGGACCGCGACACGGTGCTGCGGAAGGTGCGCGAGGCCAACACACCGGGCTGGTGGCACCGGTTCAACGACGTGCTGCCCAGCTGGTTCCAGAACTACGTGGGGCTCGAGGAGTCGACCTCGCTCATCCGGACGTACGAGATCCAGTTCGTCCCCGGCCTGCTGCAGACGGCCGACTACGCCCGCGCGGTCATCCGGCTCGGCAATCCGGACGCGTCCGCCGCCGAGATCGCGCATCGGGTGGAGCTGCGGCTGCGCCGCCAGGAGCGGCTCTCGGGCCCGGGCGGCCCCTGGCTGTGGGCCGTCATCGACGAGACGGCGCTGCGCCGGCCGCTCGGCGGTCCCGAGACGATGCGCGGCCAGCTCGAACACCTCATCGCCCTGTGCGGCCGGCCCCGCACCACGATCCAGGTCATGCCGTTCCGCTTCGGGGGGCACGTCGCGGAGGGCGGCGCGTTCAGCATCCTGCGCTTCCCCGAGCCCGAGGTGCCCGACGTGGTCTACCTGGAGAACCTCACCGGCGCGCTCTATCTGGACAAGCCCGACGAGGTCGACCACTATCTCGGCGCGATGGAGATGCTGTGCGTCGACAGCACCACACCGGAGTCCACTCCCGACTTCCTCCTGGACCTCCTTCGCAGGGAGTACGGGACGGGGACGGCGGGAGCCGTCTCCCAGAACGGCGGAGCCGTGCGCACGGAGAGCTGCCGGCTTTCCGCGGCGCCCCGGTCCAGGGGCGATTTCCACGCCGTCGTGCCGACGCCCTTCGGCACCCGGATCCTGATCGGAGACGTGCTGGGCGCGCCCGGGTCCGCCGAGCAGACGGCGGCGGGCGTGCTCGGCAACTTCCGCCAGCTCGCGAGCCACGAGCCGAACCTGCCGGGGGTGGCCGAGCGGCTGAACTCGGTGGTCGTCCCGACGCTGGAGGACGAGCAGTTCGTCACCGCCCTGCTGCTCGGCCTCCGCGGCGACGGCGCCGAGATGGTGTGCTGCGGGAACCCGCCGCCCCTGCTGCTGCGGGACGGGCGGGTGCTCCCGCTCGAACCGCTGCCCGCCTACCCGCCGCTGACCCCGCTCGGCCTCGGCGATCACTGGTGGGAGGCGACGACCGTCCCCCTGCGCCCCGACGACCGGCTGCTGCTGCACACCTACGGACTGACCGAGGCGCGTGACGCCCGCGGCCGCGCCTATCCGCTCGCGGAGCGGTTCGCCGCGACGCCCGCCGGCGACCCGGCGGTGGAACTGGAGAGCATCCGGGACGACCTGCTCGACCACGCCGGAGGCGTTCTCGGCCTCCGGACGACGCTTCTGCTCGCGCTGCCCGAGCGCCAGGGCCCGCGGCCCGGTGCCGAATGGGCGAGACCGCACGGAGCCGGTCACACGGGCGAATGACAGACCTGCTCGTGCGAGCCCGGCAAGGGGAGCGCCCGTAGCTCCGAAAGCCGTACCGTCTGCGAGAATCCACCGGTCCCACCGCCGATCCGTGCGAACGGGGCGGTGCGCACCGGACCGCCGCTTCACGGCAGAGCACGCGGATCCGGGGAGGGCACGGGACGGGAGAGAGGGAGTGGCGGGCATGGAGCCTCTGCGGTCCGGTGATCCTCGGCGGGTCGGCGGCCACCGCCTGCTGGGCAGGATCGGCACCGGCGGCATGGGCCAGGTGTTCCTGGGGCGGTCGCCGGGCGGGGCGCTGGTGGCGGTCAAGGTCGTCCACCCCCAGCTGGTCGAGGATCCGGGCTTCCGGGCGCGGTTCCGCCGCGAGGTCGACGCCGCGCGGGCCGTCAGCGGCGCCTTCACCGCGCCCGTCGTCGACGCGGACCCGGGCGCCGCCCTGCCGTGGCTGGCGACCGCGTACCTGCCGGGCGTCCCGCTGGACCTGGCGGGACCGCTGCCGGCTCCCGCCGTCGCCGCGCTGGGCGCCGGGCTCGCCGAGGCGCTGGTGTCGATCCACCGCGCCGGCGTCGTGCACCGCGACCTCAAACCGTCCAACGTCATCCTGGGGCTCGACGGCCCCAAGGTGATCGACTTCGGCATCGCCCACGCCGCGGACGCCGCCGTCGTCACCCAGGCGGGGTTCACCGCCGGGTCCCCGGGCTTCATCGCGCCGGAGCAGGCCCGCGGAGGATGGACGGGGCCCGCCGCCGACGTCTTCTCCCTCGGCGCGGTCCTGGTCTTCGCCGCGACGGGCGCCGGCCCCTACGGGCAGGGACCGCCCCACGTGCTGATCTACCGCGCCGTGCACGAGCGGCCGCGGCTCGACGCGGTCACGGACCCGGCGCTGCGGGCCGTCGTCGAAGCCTGCCTCGACCCCGACCCGGGGCGGCGGCCCACCCCGGACCAGCTGCTCCACCGGCTCGCCGGACTCATGCCGCAGAGCGCCGACCTGCACGGCGTCGGCTGGCTGCCGGACGCCGTCGCCACGCGCGTCCTCCAGGCCGGAACGGACGTTCCCGAAGTCCCGCCGACGGCGCCCGGGACAGGCGGGGCGCCGGGACGGCGGCGGTTCCTGATCCTGGGCGGGGCGGCCGCGGGCGTCGCGCTGGGCACCGGGGGAGTCGTGGCGCTGGTCCGGTCACTGCGGGAGCCTTCGGACGGGTCCGGCGCGCGGACGCCGTCCGCGTCGCCCGCCGCGTCCTCCGTGCCGGCGCCCGCGGCCATGCGGGACGGCAAGGTGCTCTGGAAGCGCTTCTCCGGCGACGAATACCTTATCTCCACCCCGGCCGTGGCCGGCGGGCGCGTCTTCGTGGGCAGTGAGAAGGGGATCCTGCTGGCATTCGACGCCAGGACCGGCGAACCGCGGTGGAAGTACCGGGCCGCGCAGCGGATCGTCACCGGTCCCGCCGTCGCGTCGGGCCTCGTCTACGCGTTCTCCCAGGACGGTGTCCTGCACGCGGTCGACGCCCGTACGGGCAAGCTGAGATGGCAGCGGACGGTGGGAGGCACCCAGGCGGACCCCATTGTCGCCGGGGGTCTGGTGTACTGCGGCGGCGACGCCCTCAACGCGCTCGACGCGTCCGGGGGAGCGGTCCGATGGCGGCGCGGCGGTGCTGACCGGACCCCCGCCGTTGCCGACGGGGCCGTCTATGTCCCCGGCGGCAAGAGCCTCTCCGCCTATGACGCGTCCACCGGCCGGCCCCGGTGGACGTATCCGTCCCCCAAGGGCGTCCAGGACACCGCGGCGGCGAACGGCATCGTCTGCTTCGCCGACTTCCAGGGCGAGAAGATCCACGCGGTCGATGCCCGTACCGGCAAGCGGCGCTGGACGTTCGACACGGGCGAGACCGCCACCTCCCGGCCGGTGGTGGCGGACGGCGCGGTCTACGTGTGCGACTTCGGCGGGAAGGTCTCCGCTCTGGATCCCGCCACGGGGACGATGCGCTGGCAGGTCCAGTTGGAGGGGGAGATCCACGAGAACCCCGTCCTGACCGGCGGCACCCTGTACGTCCCGAGCGGGGTCTATTCCGACGGAGGCGTGTACGCGATCGAGGCCGGCGCCGGCCGCAAGGTGTGGCGGTTCCGGACCGACGAGGGCATCGAGTCCGGTCCGGCCGTCGGGGACGGGATCGTCTACACCGGCTGCAAGGACGGTTACCTGTACGCTCTCGACGCGCGCGGTGGATCAGGCACCGCGACCGGCTGAGAGACGGAGAGGCGATGCCCGCGACACGCCCGGGAGACCCGCGGCAGGTGGGACCCTACCGCGTCGTGGCCAGGCTGGGCGCGGGCGGCATGGGGCAGGTCTTCCTCGGCCGCTCGCCCGCCGGCCGCACGGTCGCCATCAAGATCATTCATCCCGCGCTGGCGGAGGAGGGCGACTTCCGGACGCGGTTCCGGCGCGAGATCACGGCGGCCCGCGCGGTCGGCGGCGTCTATACCGCCCCGGTGGTGGACGCCGATCCCGACGCCTCGCCCCCGTGGCTGGCCACCACGTTCCTGCGCGGCCTGTCCCTGGAGGCCGCCGTCGCGGCGCACGGGCCGCTGCCTCCCCCCGCGGTCCGCGCGCTCGGCGCGGGGCTCGCCGAGGCGCTGGTGTCGATCCACCGGGCCGGGATCGTGCACCGCGACCTCAAGCCGTCCAACGTGATGCTCACGCCCGAGGGCCCGCGCGTCATCGACTTCGGCATCGCGCGCCCGAACGAGGCCACCGCGCTGACGCGGACCGGGGTGGCCCTCGGCACCCCCGCCTACATGTCCCCCGAGCAGGCCTCCGGCGAGGCGGTCGGGCCGCCGTCGGACGTGTTCTCGTTCGGCGCGGTGCTGACCTACGCCGCCACCGGAACCGGGCCGTTCGGGCGGGGCGCCGTCCACGAGATGGTGTACCGCGTCATGCACCTGCCGCCCTACCTGGACGGTGTCGCCGATCCCGGCCTGCGCGCGCTGATCGCGGCGTGCATGGACAAGGACCCCGCCCGCAGGCCCGGCGCCGACCGGCTGCTGGCGCAGCTGTCCGCCGACCCGGCCGCCGCCGCGCAGGGCACGCACTGGCTGCCGCCGCCCGTCGCGCACGACGTCGCCCGGCGGGGCGAGGCCGCCGTCCCCCGTTCCCCGGGCCGCCGTGCCTTCCTGGCCCTCGGGGCCGGCGGCGTCCTGACGGCCCTGGCCGCGGGCGGGACGGGCGCCTTCCTCCTGCGGCGCGGCGACTCCCCGGTCCGCTGGACGTTCGAGCTGCCCGGCGGCATGTACATCAGGACGCGCCTCGTCGCGTCGGGCGGGAGCGTGTTCGCGTTCGGCTCGGCCGGGCTGGCCGGCCGCACGTTCGCGCTCGACGCCCGGACCGGGCGGAAGAGGTGGCAGGCCGACTTCGTGGCGGATCGGGACTCGTCGCCGGCCCTGCTCGGAGGCAGGGGTTTCCTCTACGACTCGACGGGCCGGGAGGCCGTGGTCGGGTTCGACCAGGCGACGGGCAAGGGCCTGTGGACCCAGCCGCTGAGGAGCCTGGGGCTGGCGCCCGTCCTGGTCGCCGCGTCCGGAGTCGTCTGCCTCACCGGGAGCAGCGGCACCGGGGAGTACGGGCTGTACGGGTACGACGCCGCGAGCGGCCGGCCGCGCTGGCGGTACCGCGTGGACGGCCTGCTCCAGACACAGGCGGTGCTCGCGGGCGGCATGTGCTGCATCGCCACGGAGGAAGGCTTCGTCTACGGGATCGACGTCGTCACCGGCAACGCGCGCTGGCAGGTGCGGGCGGGTGCGGGCTCCACCACGACGCCCATAGTGGCGGGCGACGTGGTGGTGGTCTTCGCCGAGGACGGCTCCGTCCTCGGCCTCGACGCGGCGACCGGCCGGAAGCGCTGGCGCGTCGCCCTGGGCGCCGGTGCGGCGTCCCAGCAGGGCAGGGGATCACCGGCAGGGGTCTCCGGCGGCACGGTGTTCGTCGGCGGCCAGGACGGGACCCTCCACGCCATCGACCCGGTGGCCGGGCGCCTGCGGTGGAAGCGCTCCGTCACGAGCGGGCCGGGCGATGGAGGATCGCGCGACTTCCTGGTCCCCGCCGTGGGCGGAGGCCTCGCGGTGGTCACCGACAACGAGGGCCGGATCGTCGCCCTGGACGCCGCCACCGGCACGCCCCGCTGGGAGCGCGAAGTCGACCAGGGGCTCGGCGAACGGCCGCTGATCCTGGGATCGCTGGTGTACTACGGCGCCGTCGGCGGCCTGTCGGTCCTTGACCTGCCGACAGGCCGCCTGCGGCGCCGCTTCGAGTTCGAAGACGTCCTTCGCGCGGTCGGTTCGGCGCAGTACTACACCGCGATGGACGGCACGGTGTACTGCGCCGTGGACGGCTCCGTCATCCAGGCGATCCGCTCCGACCCGTGACGCCGCCGGAGGGGAGCGCGGTCAGTCGTAGGGCAGGGTCACGACGGACTTGTCGCCGGTGCCGAGGGTGGTGGGGTTGTTCCCGATGGCGTTCCAGACCTCGATCCTGACGGTGCCGCCGTCCAGGTCGCCCAGGGACCCGGTGGCCGACTTCAGACCGGTGCTCTGCGTGTAGTGCTCGTAGCCGGGCTGCGGGTCGGTGGCGTAGTAGTGGAAGGTCTCCACCCTGTCCCACGTCCCGTCCCCGGTGCGGTCGTAGGAGATCCGCACCTGGGGGCCGTTCCCCACCGCGGTTCCGGCGTCGACCGCGAGGTCCAGGCGGGTGGCGCCGCCGTTGTACTCGAGGGTCACCCCCTTGGCGGTGAAGGTCACCGGGTCGGCCGGCGTCCCGTCGTGGTTCTGCCCGCCGGCCGAGGCGAGGGTCGCGGTGCCGGTCGTTCCTGGGGCCGGCAGCACGGTCCCGTCGCCCTGCGGGTACAGCGTCGGCTTCCAGGGCGTCCCCGTGGGCGTCTCCGTGGGCGTGGTCGTCGGTGTGGTCGTCGGCGTCGGCGTCCCGCCGTCGCCGCCTCCGGTCGCGCTGCCGCCGCTCCAGTCGTTCGCCCCGGAGGCGACGGTCTTGCCGGGGGGCACGTCGAGGGCCGTGCCGTCGGAGAAGTGGACGGTCAGGTCCTTCGAGGTGATGTTGGAGGCGACGTACGTCCGGGCGCCGTTCTTGACGAAGACGCTGCTCAGCGGGTTGTCCGCGGTGACGCTCGTGTCGACGTGCCCCAGCGCGGCCAGGTTGCGGATCCAGTGGAAGGTGTGCGCCTTGCTCTCACCCTCCTCGGAGGGGAAGCCGCTGTTCGCGCGGAAGGCGGCCAGCGCCTTGTCCCCGTCTCCGAGGGCGAGGAACTCGTACCAGATGTCGGTCCAGGAGGGGGGCTGGGCCGACCCGCTGTTGGTCAGCATGTCCTGGTAGTCGGTGAGGACGTAGTCCGGGTCGTAGCCGAGGTACAGGTGGCCGCCGGTCACGGGCAGCAGGTTGATTCCCTGGATCTTGGCCGGGTCGGCGGAGAACCAGGTGGAGTACGCCGCGCCGTCGCTCCAGACCATGCCGACCTCGTTGTGGGCGAAGCCGCCCGGGAAGACCTGGTCCCTGGTGTCGAACCAGTAGTCCTGGATCGCCGCCGCCTGCGTCGTGTACATGTAGATGCCCGCGTCGCGGACGGCCTTGTTCCCGGTGGCCTGCCCCCACTGGATCAGTGCGTTGTCGAAGTTCATGCCCTCCGAGGACGACTCCTGGTTGTTGCCGGCCGCGAACGAACCGTGCCCCGACGCCCAGTCGTGGCCGCCGTAGATGTCGAAGTCCCGCAGGTAGGGGAACCGCGTGTCGGTGCGGTCGTAGTTGTTCGCGTCGCGGATCAGCAGGTCCACCATTCCGCCGTACCGCTCCGCGGACGCCCACTCGGGGTCGAACTTGGCCAGGGTGGCCGCCGCGGCGATGTAGTAGCCGTAGTGGAAGTGGTGGTCGTTGAGCTCCTGGTCCGACCCGTAGGAGGCCGGGTAGCCGATGAGGGTGCCCCAGTTCCGGTCATAGTAGAAGACGTGCGCCGTCTTCCCGGGCGAGGCGGTGAACCAGTCGGTGAGCTTGGACCTGATCGCCGACAGGGCGCCGTCCCGTACCGCCGTGTTCCCGGTCTGGTCGGCGATCTCCGCGAGGCGTGCGGCGCGCCCGAGGCCCTTGCCGGTCCAGTACGTGTCGTCGCTGACCTGCTTGGCCGGGTCGGACTTCTCGGCGTCGAGGTAGTTCTGCAGCGTGGCCGCGTCCGATCCGCTGGAGTCGGCGACGGCGGGCACCTCCGGCAGCACCCCGTGGAACCACATCGAGGTGGTGAAGGAGTCGATCCCGGTGAGCACCTTGAGGGCGCCGCGCGGTGAGACGTACGTCTGCGGCAGCGGTGTGCCCGATGCCAGGTACCGCCACTGGTGGGGGAGCAGCGCCGCGACCGTTCCGGTGCCGCCGCCTTCCAAGGCGGTGGTGGTGTACTTGTAGGTCGTCGTCACCGTGCTCTTGCCCTCGTCGTAACGGTAGGAGACCGCCGTGCCGGTGACGTGGTCGTACGCGGATTTCCCGTATGCCGCGGCCAGGCTCTTCCGGTCGGCGTCGCTGCTCGATGCGGTGGTCGGCAGGACGGCGACGGAGAAGTAGTCCTTCCCGGCGAGCGACGAGCCGATCGTCGAGCCGCTGACCGTCCAGGTCGCCCCGGACGGGGCGTAGGCGGCGTAGTCGTGGCCGTTGATCGTGTAACCGATCCAGGATCCGCTGTTGGACCAGACGGTCGGGGCCGCCCCGCCGGAGGCGGTGAGCTGCGCGCTCCCTCCGGACGTGCGGAAGTACGCGAACGGCATGCCCTTGCCGATGGTGGCGCGCAGGGAGCGGGCTCCGTCGCTCAGGTACGGGCTGACCGTCCAGTCGCTCCAGTCGTCGACCTCGACCTCGGGGGCGTTCAGCTGCGCCACTCCGGCGACGAAGTCCTCGCTGTAGGGGAAGTGGTACTCCCCGGGACCGGTCGCGGAGCCGCTGATGGAGGGCGTCGTGCTGTAGGAGAACCCGAGGCCGCCGGCCTGGGCGCGGAAGGACAGCGGGTTGGCGGCCAGCGGTTCGCCGTACGCGCAGTTGGTGCGCTTCCACAGGATGGACGACCACCAGTCGTTGGTGGGCACGGCGCCGGACGGGGCGTTGGCCGTCACCCACCGGCGCGGGTCGGTCGAGATCGAACCGCAGCCCGAGGGCAGCGGGCCGACCTGGGCGGTGGTGTAGCCGCCGGCGCCAACGGTGTCGGCGGCGGCGTCGCCGGGACGGAGGGCCGCCAGAGAGAGGACTCCGGCGATCAGCAGGGCGACGCCGGCGGCGACCAGGGCCCGGTACGGGCGCCTCGCGCCGGCGCCGCCGCGGGCGGTGCCCGGCGGCGGCGCGGAGGCGGGTGCGGGGGAGCGGCCGGCCGGCGCGAGCGCGCCGAGCAGGCGCGCACGGGCACGGCTCGGCCGCCGCCGGCCTGGTGGCCGGGACATGTCGGACGGGGTCATCGTTACGCCTCCCAAGATCTGATCCGCACGGCGTCCGGTGGAAGCGGACGCCGTGCGGAGGGGGGTGGGTTGGAGGGCAGGCGGGCGGGGGGTTCGCGAACGGCGCCACTGAGAGAGCGCTCTCACACAGAAGAGCGCAATCTTGCGGCGCCGTCAACACCGAATCCGAGAAACGTGCGATGGGTCGGCAATCCAGCATTCTTCTAGGCGAACCCGTTGACAGTCGGCGAGTGGACGCTCCACTCTCTCTGGGAGAGCGCTCTCTCATCAGACGCACACTCGGCCCGGGAGGGTTCATGACATCGGCACTGGGCGGCCACCGCGCCCGTTCCCGCATGCGAGGAGGGGCGCCCGCGCGGGCCCTCACCGCGACCATCACCGCCGGCGCGCTGCTCCTCGCCGGAGCCTGCGGCGGATCCGCCGCCTCCGGCAAGGAGGAGGTCACGCTGTCGGTCGGCCTGTTCGGCGACTTCGGGTTCGGGCCCCTCTACCGGCAGTTCGAGCAGGCGCACCCGAACGTCCGGATCAAGGAGCGCCAGGCGACCTACGACGACCACCACACCAACCTGGCCGCGCACATCGCGACCGGCAGCGGCGCGGCCGACGTCGAGGCGATCGAGGTCGGCTTCATCGGCACCTACACCGCGCAGCCGCAGCGCTTCGTGGACCTGCGCAAGTACGGCGCCGCCGGCAGGCAGAGCGAGTACCTGTCCTGGAAGTGGCAGCAGGGCGTCGCCGCGAACGGCGCCGTGATCGGCCTGGGCACCGACGTGGGCGGCCTCGCGCTGTGCTACCGGCGCGACCTGTTCGCCAAGGCCGGGCTGCCGACCGACCGGGAGAAGGTCTCCGCGCTGTGGCCGGACTGGCAGGCGTTCCTGGCCACGGGCCGGCGCTTCGCCGCGAAGGCGCCCTCCGGCGCGAAGTTCGTGGACGGCCCCGGCGAGTTCTTCCGCGCGATGGTGGCCCAGGCCCCGGAGGGCGTGTACGACCGGCAGGACAAGGTCGTGGCGTCCACCAACCCCGCCGTCAAGCAGGCGTGGGACCTGTCGACGCAGATGGTCGCGGACGGCCTGTCGGCCAAGCTGACCTCCTTCACGCCCGCGTGGGACACCGGCTTCGCCAAGAGCTCCTTCGCGACCGTCGCCTGCCCGGCCTGGATGATGGCCTACATCCAGGAGCACTCCCCGGGCTCCTCCGGCCGGTGGGACATCGCCGCGATCCCGGGCGGCGGCGGCAGCGCGGGCGGCACGCACCTCACGGTGCCGACCCAGGGCAAGCACCAGAAGGAGGCCGCGGAACTGGTGCAGTTCCTGTCCGCCGCACCGCAGCAGGAGGCGGTGTTCAAGGCCATCGGCAACTTCCCCTCGCTCCCGGCGCTGTACGCCAAGCCCGAGGTCCGCGACTACACCAACCCGTTCTTCAACGGGGCGCCGGTCGGGAAGATCTACGCCGACTCGGCCAAGAGCCTCGATCCGCAGCACCTGGGCCCGGCCGAAGGCCAGGTCAGGGCCGCCATCAGCAACGGGCTGACCCGGGTGGACCAGGGCAAGCAGTCACCCGACCAGGCCTGGAAGCAGGCACTCGACGACGTGTCGAAGGTCAAGTAGCCCGCCGGCGTGACGGCGCACCGGCGGGTCTCCGGCCCCCAGGGGACCCGCCGGCCGCACGCGCCGAGCCCGGAGGCCGCGCGGCGTCCGGGCAGGCTCCCGAAAGGATCTTTCATGGCCCTGCGCCAGACCGACGAGCTCACCACGGCCCCCGGCCGGAGGCGGGCCGGCCCCACGCACGCCCGGCACAGGCCGGCCGGTTCGCGGTGGGACCGGTTCGACCGCACCGTCAGCCCCTACGCCTACGTCTCGCCGTTCCTTGTGATCTTCGGCCTCTTCGGGCTGTTCCCGCTGCTGTACACGGCCTGGGTCGCGCTGCACGACTGGAGCCTGCTCAAGGGCGACCAGGGCTTCGTCGGCCTCCGCAACTTCCGCACCCTGCTGTCGGACGGCAACTTCTGGAACGCCGCGTTCAACACGGCGTCGATCGGCGTGCTGTCCGCGGTGCCCCAGCTGCTGCTCGCGCTGTGGCTGGCCCACCTGCTCAACCGGCCGCTGAAGGCGCAGACCTTCTACCGCATCACCCTGCTGCTGCCCAACGTCACCAGCGTCGTCGCGGTCGTCGTCATCTTCAGCCAGCTGTTCGGCCGCGACTACGGGCTGATCAACATGGTGCTGACCCACCTCGGCGCCGGCCGGATCGACTGGCAGGCCGGCACCGCCTCCAGCCACGTGGCCATCGCCATGATGATCATCTGGCGCTGGACCGGCTACAACGCCCTCATCTACCTGGCCGCGATGCAGGCCGTCCCGCGGGAGCTGTACGAGGCGGCCACCATCGACGGAGCCTCGCGGCTCAAGCAGCTGCGCTCGATCACCGTGCCGATGATCAAGCCGACCATCCTGTTCACGATGATCGTCTCCACCATCGGCTCGATGCAGATCATGGCCGAGCCGATGCTCTTCGGCGCCCAGGTCGGGCCCGCCGCGATCGCCACCGGCGGCGCGGGCCGCAAGTTCCAGACGCTGTCGCTCTACCTCTACGAGCTGGGTTTCCGCAACTTCGACTTCGGCTACGCGTCGGCCGCCGCCTGGCTGATGCTGCTGCTCGTCCTGGTCGCGGTGGGCGTCAACTTCCTGCTCGCCCGCCGCATGAAGGGAGGGCTGTCATGACCGGACTCACCCCCCGGGGCGTGCTGACCCACAGGCTGACCCACCTCACCCTGATCGGGGTGGCGTTCTTCTCCGCCTTCCCCATCTACTGGAGCGTCATCGTCGCCTCGCAGGACAACAGCGCCATGGCCGAGGTGCCGCCGCCGCTGGTCCCGGGCGGGAACCTGCCGGCCAACATCGCCAAGGTCTTCGACACCGCGCCGTTCGCCTTGGCGCTGCTGAACTCCCTGATCGTGTCCGGCTCCATCACCCTGTCGGTGGTGTTCTTCTCGACGCTGGCCGGCTTCGCGTTCGCCAAGCTGCGCTTCCGCGGGCGGAACCTGCTGCTCGGGCTGACCATCGGGACCATGATGATCCCGACCCAGCTGGGGATCATCCCGCTGTACATGCTGATGATCAAGCTGCACTGGACCGGCACCCTGTACGCGGTCGTCGCCCCCGCCCTGGTCAACGCGTTCGGGGTCTTCTTCATGACCCAGTACCTTTCCCGGGCGCTGCCGACCGAGCTGCTGGAGGCCGCGCGCGTCGACGGCTGCGGCAACTGGCGGCTCTTCTGGCATGTCGTGGCGCCGGTGGCGCGACCCGCCGCCGCCGTCCTCGGCATGCTGACGTTCATGACGGCCTGGAACGACTACTTCTGGCCGCTGGTCGTCCTCACACCGGACGATCCGACCGTCCAGGTCGCGCTGTCCACCCTCGCCAGCGGCTACGTCCAGGACTTCACGCTCGGCCTGGCCGGCACCGCGGTGGCCACGCTGCCACTGGTGCTGGTCTTCGCCCTGCTCGGCAAACGCATCATCGGAGGCATCATGCAGGGGGCGGTCAAGGGATGACCACGCGCACCGACACCGGCGCGTCCGGCCGGACGCTCGCCTTTCCACCCGGGTTCGTGTGGGGCGCCGCCACCGCGGCGTACCAGATCGAGGGCGCGACCGGCGACGACGGGCGCGGCCCATCGATCTGGGACGTCTTCTCGGCCCGGCCCGGCGCCGTCGCCGGAGGCCACACCGGCGAGGTCGCCTGCGACCACTACCGCCGGTACGCCGCCGACGTCGCGCTGATGGCCGAGCTGGGGCTGCCCGCGTACCGCTTCTCGATCGCCTGGCCCCGCGTGCAGCCGGGCGGGTCCGGCCGGGTCAACCCGCGCGGCCTGGACTTCTACGACCGCCTGGTCGACGAACTGCTCGCGCACGGCATCGACCCGTACGCCACCCTCTACCACTGGGATCTCCCCCAGGCGCTGGAGGAGCGCGGCGGATGGGCCGACCGGAGCACCGCCCTCAGGTTCGCCGACTACGCGGCGGCCGTGCACGAGCGGCTCGGTGACCGCGTCACGGTCTGGACCACGCTCAACGAGCCATGGGTCGCGGCGTTCCTCGGGTACGCCTCGGGCCTGCACGCGCCAGGACGCCAGGACCCCGCCGCCGCGTTCCGCGCCGCGCACCACCTGCTGCTCGCCCACGGGCTCGGCACGTCCGCCCTGCGGGCCGGCGGCGCGTCGCAGGTCTGCCTCACCCTCAACCTCTCGCCGGTCATGGGGACGGACGAGGACGCGGTGCGGCTGGTGGACGGCCTGGTCAACCGGCAGTTCCTCGACCCGGTGCTGAAGGGCTCCCTGCCGTCCGACGTGCGGGAGACCGTGGCGAGGCACGCCGGGCTCGGCCACATCGCGGACGGCGACGACGCCGTCATCGCCCAGCCGATCGACCTGCTCGGCGTCAACTACTACAACCCCACCCATGTGGCCGCCGCGCCGGGCTCCCCGGCCGACCCCACCTACCCCGGCAGCGAGGGCATCGCCTTCCTGCCGGCCCAGGGCGTGACCACCGCGATGGGCTGGCCCATCGAACCCACCGGGCTGACCGCGCTGCTGACACGCCTGTCCCGCGACCACCCGCACGTCCCGCTGGTCGTCACGGAGAACGGGGCGGCGTTCCCCGACGAGCCGGACGGCGACCGTGTCGCCGACGCCGACCGGCTGGCCTACCTCAGCGGCCACCTCGCCGCCGCCCACGCGGCCATCGAGGCCGGAGCCGACCTGCGCGGGTACTTCGTCTGGTCGCTCCTGGACAACTTCGAGTGGGCGGAGGGATACCGGCGCAGGTTCGGGATCATCTATGTCGACTACGCTTCTCAGCGCCGCATCGTGAAGGACAGCGCGTTGTGGTTCCGCGATGTGATCCGCAGGAACGGGGTGCGAGATTGAGCCGGCCCACACTGGAGGCGGTGGCCGCGCGCGCGGGCGTGTCCCGGGCCACCGTCTCCCGGGTGGTGAACGGGTCGTCGACCGTCAACCCGCGCATCCGGGAGGTCGTCGAGCAGGCGATCAGGGAGCTGGGGTACGTGCCCAACCCGGCGGCGCGCAGCCTGGTCACCCGGCAGACCAACTCCTACGCCCTGGTCGTGTCCGAGCCGCCCACCCGGGTGTTCTCCGACGACCCGATGTTCTCCACCGTGATCCGCTCGGCCAGCGTCGAACTGGAGGCCGCCGACAAGCAGGTGGTGCTCATGCTGGCCGGGTCGCCGCGCGGGCACGCGCGGGTCGAGCGGTACGTGGCGGGCGGCCACGTCGACGGGGTCATGCTGATGTCGATGCACGGCGCCGACCCGCTGCCCGCCGCCCTCTCGCGGCTGCGCGTCCCGGTCGTGTCCTACGGCAGGCCCACGGTCCCCGTGGACCTGCCGTACGTCGACAACGACAACGCCGGCGGCGCTGCCGCCGCCGTGCGCCACCTCCTGGACGCCGGCCGCCGGCGGATCGCCGCCATCACCGGCCCGCTCGACATGATCGCCGGCCAGGACCGCCTCGCCGGGTACCGCGAGGCGCTGCGCGACGCGGGGCGCCGGCCCCAGATCGCCCTGGGCGACTTCACGCGCGAGTCCGGGGCGGAGGCGATGCGGCAGCTGCTGGACGACGACCCGGAGCTCGACGCGGTGTTCGCCGCCAACGACATGATGGCGATCGGAGCGCTGCGCACGCTGCGCTCCGCCGGCCGCCGGGTGCCGGACGACGTCGCCGTCATCGGGTTCGACGACATCGAGGCCGCGCGTTACTGCGAACCGCCGCTGACCACCGTCCGCCAGCCCGTGAGCGAGCAGACCGCGGCGATGGTCCGCCTGCTGCTGACCCTGGCCGACGGCCGCCGCCCCCCGGACCGGGAACGCTACAAGATCCTCCCCACCGAGCTGATCGTCCGCGACTCCGCCTGACCCCTGCCCGAAGCCCGCCGAGCCGGCGGCCGTCTCACGTCAGGGCGCCGCGGTCGGGAGCGAGCGCGGGCGGGCGGTCCCGGTGCCGGCGGGGTGTCGTGCGCTCTGGCCGCCGGACCGTCCGCCCCGGCAGGTGGGGGAGACCGCGACAAGGGCCGCCCGCCTCGCGCTGGGCGAGACGAGCGGCCCTGTCACTGCGTCGCTGGGGGAGGCCGGGGAGCGGGATCGGGGAATGGCGGTTCAGCGCCGGCCGGGGCCGCCGCGAAGGAGGGGGCCGGTCAGCTCGACGACGCCCAGAGCTGCTCGCCGCCGCTGCCGACGAGCTGGTAGGCGGCGTTGACCGTCGCCGTGGCGGGGCACAGGAAGGAGCCGCTGGCCTTGGACACCACGCCGTTGGTGATCTTGGCCTGGGCCTGGGCGACCGAGGTGTCGGGCCGGTTGGGGTTGTCGGGGTTGTAGCCGCTGCCGGTCAGGGTTCCGGAGTAGACGCAGCTGATGCCGAAGACCGTCGCGCCGACGGAGTAGTTGGCGACGGTGAGGGTGCCGTCCGCTCCGCTGGCGTCGGGAGCGTAGACCACGGAGCCGCCGGTCCAGGGGAGGTTCTGGGCGGTCACGGTCACGCTGCCCAGGCTGCTGGTGCAGCCGCTGAAGCTCGCCGACGTGACGTTCAGGTTGCTGCCGTCGGACTGGATCGTGCCGTTCTGGACGGCGGAGGTGCACGTGGCGTTGCTCAGCGAGGTCACCACGCTGACGTTGCCCAGGTTGGTGGCGGTCACGCCGCCGGCGAAGGCCGGGCCGTCGATGCTGCCGCTGTGGATGGCGGTCGTGGCGGCGGACGCCGGGGAGGACGACAGGGCGAGGGCGGAGGCCGCGGCGGCCCCCATGACGGCGAGATTCCGGATTCGTGGCACCTGTTTCTCCTTTCAGGAGGTTCATTGGGGTGGCAATCAGGTTTATCTCACTACCGCCGAATGATTTCAAGTGTGTTACCAGACTGAGACACTTGTTGGTTTCTAGTGACTTCTCGGCGGTTTTCCAATTTCGCGCACGCCGAATGGCGCGCCCACGAAAAAAGGCGCGTTCGGAACAGGGTCGGGTGATTGTCGAATTCATGTCGGCGAGTCGTGTCGAGCGATGTCCCGCTGAGGGTGCTCGCTCAGGGCGGGCGGCAGGTCACCTCGCTGAGGACAGTCGAGGGAGCTGCCGCGTCAGGGCGGCCCCGGTCCGCGGCGCTGCGGCCCGGCCGCAGGCGTGTCCGGCCTGCGGGCGGCGAAGGCATGCGGAGGATTCATGGGTGCAAGGCGCGCTCCCTCAGGCCCGGTGAAATAACAGAACCACGGAGAGGCCTCGCGCCGTTCAATGCTGCGATTGTCGTTCGGACGCAGCGTTGACGCCTCAAGTGATCACATAATGAGGTGCGAAGTGTGGCCGGTCAAGACCATGTTGCGTTTCTTTTCCAGGCTTAGCTGAATGTGCCCGCCCGTTCGCTGTCCGCAAGGCCCGGGTGCACCCGCGATGGCCGCCGGGCCGGACGGTACGGCCCTTTCGTGAAATTCGGTCGTCCCTATAGAGGACCCGCCCCGTTATTGCTACGACACCCCACTCGCGGACGTCCCGCCAGGAGTCGCTGCCTCCCCCTTCGGTGACGGCGACGGGGCCTGTGACGCCGGCGAGGTCGCTGGGTCCTGCGGCGCGGGGGGCTGGAGGGGCCTGATGGCTCGGCGTGGCTCCGGTCGAACGCGGGGGAGAGGCCGCTTGGCGGATCTGGCGTCTTCCGGTCCCGCGTGAACCGTCCGGGCGGCCCGGGGGCAGCGGTCGGTACGGCCTGCGGCGCGGGCTCGGGGGAGCTGGACGGCTGCGGGACATCCGCCCGTCACACCCTTGACATCTCCCCGGAACGGTGCCAATTTGATCGTTCAAACGACGATTTGAACGATCAAATCGCCGCAAGGGCGACGTGGTGGCGGAACGGTGGGAGTGACGGAAGCGATGCGCGACAGGAGCGGTGTGACCATCTCCGAGGTCGCCGAGGCCGCCGGAGTGTCACGCCAGACGGTGTCGAACGTGCTCAACGCGCCGGACCGGGTCGCGCCGGCGACCGCCGACCGGGTCCGCCGGGCCATCGAGGAACTGGGCTACCGGCCCAACCGGGCCGCGCGCAATCTTCGCGAGCGGTCCAGCCGGTGCATCGGTTTCAAGATCGCCCCGCCGACCGGGCTGAACACCCTGCTCGACCGGTTCCTGCACGCGCTGGCCGACAACGCCGAGAGCGCCGGCCACCACCTGCTGCTGTTCAGCGCGGCGACGGTGGAGGAGGAACTGGCGGCCTACGAGGAGCTGATCGTCACCGGCACGGTCGACGGGTTCGTGCACGCCGACGTCGAGACCATCGACGAGCGGCTCGAGTGGTGCGACCGCAACGGCATCCCGTGCGTCAGTTTCGGCCGTCCGAAGAGCCCCGCCGCGTGCTCGTGGGTGGATGTGGACGGCGCCGCCGGGCTGGCGCAGTCGGTCGACTACCTGGTCGCCCGGGGCCACCGGCGTATCGCCTACCTGGGGTGGCCGGAGGGGCAGCGGGTCGGCGACCAGCGGCTGGCCGGGTGGCGGTCGGCCATGCGCCGCCACCGGCTGGACACCGGCGGTCTGGCGGGCGCCTGTTCCGAGGACGTCGCCGAGGTGGCGGCGGTCGCGCGGCGGCTGCGGGCGCTGCCCGACCCCCCGACCGCGTTCGCCTGCGGCAGCGACACCTTCGCCATCGTGGCCAGGCAGGCCACCGGTACGGGTGCCGACGGGCATCCGGCCATCGAGGTGGTGGGCTACGACGACTCCCCGGTGGCGGCGCTGATGACACCTCCCCTGTCCAGCGTGCGCCAGCCGATCGACGAGGTGGCACGCCATGTGGTCCGGCTTCTGCTCAGGCAGTTCGGCGCGCCGGGCCATGCCCCCGAGGGGGTGATGCTGCGTCCGGAACTGGTGGGCCGGGACCAGGCGGGGCGGGCGCACGGCACCCCCGGAAAGACCGAACCGGCGGCTGAGCAGTGATCCCCCCGAGAGAAGGAAATGACCATGGCAACCCCCCAGACCAGCTCGTTGGGAAAGACGCTCCGCTGCGTGATCGCGGTGGGAGCCGCGGCGGCCCTGGCGGCGGCGTGCGGCGGCGGAGACTCCGGTGACGGCGGATCCGGCTCCGCCCAGCAGCTGACCGGTCGAGGCCCGATCACGTTCGCGCAGGGCAAGGACACCTCCGGCAACCTCAAGAACCAGATCGACGCCTGGAACGCCCAGCACCCGAAGGAGGCGGTGCGGCTGGTCGAGCTGCCCGAGGACGCCGACGCCCAGCGCCAGCAGATGGTCCAGAACGCGCAGGCCAAGTCCGACGCCTACACCGTGCTCGGCCTCGACGTGGTGTGGACGGCCGAGTTCGCGGCCAACCGCTGGGTCACGCCGCTGCCGCAGGACCAGTTCGACCTGCCGTCCTTCCTGCCGCCGGCCGTCCGCACCGGCCAGTACCGGGGCCGCATGTACGCCGCGCCGTGGAAGACCAACGCGGGGATGATCTTCTACCGCACCGACCTGCTGAAGGAGGCCGGCGCGTCCGGGCCTCCCAAGACGTGGGAGGAGATGAAGCAGGTCTGCGACAAGGTCGCCAAGGGCGGCGTGTCCTGCTACGGAGGCCAGTTCGAGAAGTACGAGGGTCTGACCGTCAACTTCTCCGAGGCCGTGCACAGCGCGGGCGGCCTCGTCGTGGACGACCAGGGCAAGCCGAACGTCAACACCCCCCAGGCCAAGCAGGGCCTCGACTTCCTGGCACAGGGCTTCAAGAGCGGCCTCATCCCCAAGCAGGCCATCACCTACAAGGAGGAGGAGGGGCGCCGCGCCTTCGAGAAGGGAAAACTGGTCTTCTACCGCCAGTGGCCCTACCAGTGGGCGCTCTCCGAGAAGTCCGACGTGAAGGGCAAGTACAACGTGGCGCCGCTGCCGGGCCTGGACGGCCCCGGCGCGTCCACGCTCGGCGGCTACAACCTGGCGATCTCGGCGTTCGCGAAGAACAGGGCGACCGCACTGGACTTCATCAAGTTCCTCATCGGCGCCCAGCAGGAGCGCGCCAACATGCTCGCGACCACGGAGCCGCCGACCCTCGCGGGCCTTTACGAGGACGCCGAGCTGAAGAAGAAGTACCCCTACCTCGCGGTCCTGAAGGAGGCGCTCCTCCAGGCCAAGCCCAGGCCCGCGGCGGTGCGCTACGGCGACGTGACCAAGGCGATCCAAGAGAACGCGTATGCCGCCCTCACCGGCACCAAGACCTCCGACCAGGCGCTGGCCGACATGCAGGCCCAGCTCGGACGGCTCACCCAGCAGTAGTGGCCGCTCCCTTGCCGGGACGCGCGTCCCGGCAAGGACCGCTGGAGGCTTCCATGACCACCATCATCTCCGCACCCGGGCAGAGCAGGCCCGAGGCTCCGCGCCGGAGCCGGGACGTCCAGCGTTCGGGCCGCCTGGCCGCCGCGCTCCTGTCGCCGACGTTCCTGGTCCTCGCGCTCGTGGTCGGCTACCCCGTCCTCGCGGCGCTGCGCGAGTCGCTGTACCGCGAGGGCGAGGGGCTCGACGCCCAGGGCTTCGTCGTCCAGGGCGAGAAGTTCGTCGGCCTGTCCAACTACCTCGACGTCTTCTCCGGCTCCGGCGCGCAGGTGTTCTGGGGCGCGGTGTGGAACACCACCTTCTTCACCGTGACCACCGTCGCCGTCGAGACCGTTCTCGGCGTCGCCATGGCGCTCATAATGCAGTGGGCGTTCCGCGGCCGCGCGCTCGTGCGGGCCAGCGTCCTGGTCCCCTGGGCGATCCCGACCGCCGTGTCGGCGCTGCTGTGGCGCTGGGTCTTCCAGGCCGACGGCGTCGCCAACGCCCTGATCGGCCGGCAGGTCCTGTGGACCACCGACGGCGTCCAGGCCAAGGCGGCCGTGATCATCGCCGACACCTGGAAGACCGCCCCGTTCGTCGGGCTGCTGGTGCTGGCCGGGCTGCAGATGATCCCGCGGGACGTGTACGAGGCCGCGCGGGTGGACGGCGCGGGCGCCTGGCACCAGTTCTGGCGGATCACCCTGCCGTTGATCAAGCCGGTGCTGCTGGTCGCCGTGCTGTTCCGGCTACTGGACGTGCTGCGCATGTTCGACCTGCCGTTCGTGCTCGTCGGGGCGCACAAGGAGTCCGTGCAGACGATGTCCATGCTCGCCTTCGACGAGGCGTCCAACCTCCGGTACGGCGCGGCGGCGGCGTACTCCACGGTCTTGTTCGTGTACGTGGCGGTCGTCGCCTACGCCTTCGTCAAGCTGCTCGGCGCCGACATCCTCGGGCAGATGCGCCAGGAGCGGCCGGCCGGGAAACGCCGCACCAGGCTCCACCTGCCCTTCCGCGGGGCGGAGACGGCATCGCCGGCGGGGGAGTCCGCCCGCGTCCCTGAGGAGGCACCATGACCAGTCCGTCCGCCGCGCGCCCGCGGCGCCGCGGGCCCTCGCCGCTCCCACGGGGCTCGCTGCGGTTCGTGGCCGTGGCCGCCGTCGTCGTCTACTGCCTGGCGCCGTTCTACTGGATGGTCGTGTCGGCGCTCCGCCGCCCGCAGGACCAGTTCGACAACGCGCCCCTGCCCGCGCCGTTGTCGGTGCAGAACTTCACCGCCGTGTTCAAGCCCGACGTCGGGTTCGAGCGCTCGCTGCTCAACAGCCTGGCGGTGGCCGGGACGACCACGCTGCTCACCCTGGTCATCGGGACGTTCACCGCCTACGCGCTGGCCCGGCTGCGTTTCCGCGGCAAGAACCTGGCGCTCGGGATCATCGTCACCACCTCGATGTTCCCCGGCATCTCGCTGATCGTCCCGCTGCTCAAGCTGTTCACCCGGATCGGGTGGATCAACAGCTACCAGGCGATGGTCCTGCCGAGCCTGTCGTTCGCGCTGCCGCTGGCGATCTGGAACCTGACGGTGTTCTTCCGGCAGCTGCCGTTCGAGCTGGAGCTCGCGGCGATGGTGGACGGCTGCACCCGCGGCCAGGCGTTCCGCAAGATCATCATTCCGCTGGCCGCGCCCGGGGTGTTCACCACCGCGATCATCACGTTCATCGCGGCCTGGAACGAGTTCATCATCGCGCTGTCCATGGTCAACAAGAAGGAGATGCAGACCGCGACGGTGGCCATCTCCAAGTTCACCGGCGCCCACGGGTTCGACCAGCCGTTCGGCACCCAGATGGCGGCCGGGGTGGTCGTGACCGTGCCGCTGGTCGTCGTGGTGCTGGTCTTCCAGCGGCGGATCATCGCGGGCCTCACCGCCGGAGGCGTGAAGTGACCTCGACCGAAGGAGACTCGACCGTGAGACGCCACATCAGACACGGCATCGCCCTCGCCGCCACGGTCGTCCTGGCCGTCGGAGCGGCCGCCGTCGCCCCCGCGGAGGCGGACCAAGGGCGACAGGCGCCCGCGGACGAACTGACCACGGCGACCAGGCTGGCGGACCGGCGTTCGGTCGTCGTCGGCGACCGGTTCTACTCGATGTCCACCGCCGACGGCCTGTACCCGGCGGCCGGATGGCACACCACGGGGGAGATGGGAGGATTCTGGACGCCCCCGCTGAAGCTGCTCGACGGCCTGTGGTTCGGCGTCGACGGAGCCTGGCTGGGCGAGCAGGCACGTGCCGAAAGCCATACCGCCGGCCACGGGTACACCCGCACCCGCTACGCCGCGCCGGGCGGTGTGCGCGTCGAACGGACCGACGTGGTGCCCGACGGGCTGCGCGCCGGTCTGATCGGCCTGACCTTCCGCTCCGGTACGAAGCGGGACGTACGCCTCGACGTGGACGCCCATTCCGAGTTGATGACCGCCTACCCGTGGGGCTGGACCAGCCCCGACCAGCGCGCCCACAACCTGCGGGACACCGGCGCCTACGAGGACGGCGCGCTCGTCTTCCGCGAGCGCGGGAAGCCGCCGGTGCCGGGCGCGTCCGAGCACGACTTCACCGCCCTCGTCGCCGCAGACCGCGGGGCGGCGTCACACCGGCTCGGCTCCGGGCACCGCGGACCGCGGGACCCGGCCGTGATCTGCCCCGCCACCGGCACCGCACCGGACCGGTGCGACGACTCCGAGTACGGCATGGGCACCGGTGGCCGGCTGACCTACCAGGTGCGGGTCCCCGCCGGACGCGACGTCACGGTCTGGTTGGCGGTCGCCGGCTCCGACCGCGGCGACGCCGAGGCACGCGCGGCTCTGCGTTCGGCTCTGCGTGACCCAGCCCGCCTGCTGGCCCGCAAGAGGGCCGCCCGCCGCACCGTCGCCGCGAACACCGTGGTCGACCTGCCCGGCGACCCGCTGCTCCAGCGGAGCGTCGAGTGGAGCAAGCAGAACCTCGCCGACTCCGTACAGGAGGCTCGCGACCTGCGCGTGCGGGTCACGCGCGAGGGCGAGCAGTACCCGGCCCCCAAGGGCACCGTGCCGCGGGCACGCTGGCTGGGCGCCGGATGGCCCGACTACCCGTGGCTGTTCGGGACCGACGGCGAGTACACCGCGTTCGCGTCCGTCGCGGCCGGGCAGTTCACCGGCGTCGCGGCGCACCTGCGGGCGCTGCGCGACATCAGCGAGATCGCCAACGACCGCAGCGGCAAGGTCGTCCACGAGGTCACCCAGGACGGCTCGGTGTACTTCGGCGCCAACGGCGACGCGGGCAACACCGACGAGACCGCCAAGTTCCCCAGCGCGGTGGCGCTCGCCTGGAGGTGGACGGGCGACCGCCGCTTCCTCGACGAGATGTACGGCTTCACCGTCCGCAACATGCGCTACGTCACCGGGAAGCTGGACGCCGACGGCGACGGCTGGCCGGAGGGGCTCGGCAACGTCGAGCGCTCCGGCATGGGCGCGGAGAAGCTCGACAACGCCGTCTACACCATCCGCGGGCTTCGCGACCTCGCCGACCTGGCCGGCGCCAAGAACGACGCCAAGACCGTCCGCTGGGCCGAGGAGCGCGCCGGCCGCTTGGAGAAGGCCTTCGAGACCACCTGGTGGAAGGGCGGCGACACCGGCCAGTACGCCGACTCCATCGACGACCCGGACGGCCCCGGCAACGACAGCACCAAGGTCTTCCAGCGGCACTGGATCGGCGTGACCCCGATGGACGCCGAACTCGTCCGGCCCGGCCAGGTCACGCGTCCGCTCGCCGACGACCAGCACGCCCGTACCGCCCTGGCCAAGCGAGAGGAGAACTGCTACACCGGCGAGAACGGCCTCTACCACACCGGGACCGGCCCGACCTCCGCAGAGGGCGGCAACAAGGGACCGTCGTGCGATGGCGCGGTCTCGACGGTGCAGAGCGAACGAGTCGTCTACTCGCTCGGCAACGCCATCATGGCCGTCGCCGAAGGCAACTACGGGCGTCTCGGCCAGCAGCGCCGTTACACCGGCGCCAACGCGCGCATCCAGCTCGATCCCGCCCTGTGGGAGATGCCGGGCGCCATGCCCGAGATCGCGGCCAGCCCCGACTTCCAGCCGGCCAACATCGACCGCAAGCTGACCGAGCGGTCCATGGTGCTCCAAGCCTGGGGCGCGTACGGCACGCTGTGGCCGGTCGTCCACCAGCAGCTCGGCGTCAGCCCGGACATGGGGCGCGCGCGGCTGAAGGTCGTCCCGCAGATCCCGCCCGGGCAGCCGCGCGTGGCGGGACGTTCCATCCGCCTCGGCTCGGGCGCCGTCGACGTCACCGCCGAGTCGCGCGGCAGGACCCTGAAAACCGCGGTGCACCTGGCGCGGCTGGACGGCGTCGCCCTGCGACTCGGCCAGGTGCTGCCATCCGGGGCGCGGATCGCCTCCGTGACGCTCGACGGCGCCCCCGTCGCCCACACCGTGCGGCGCACGGCGCGAGGTGACGAAGTGATCGTCGACGGTAAGGCGCGCCGGGCCACCGCCACCCTCGAAATCACCCTCCGCTAGCCCGACGGGAGCTCCCTTGCCTCAGCCCGCGATCCATCGGCACATCACCTGCGTGGCGGCACCGGCGATCTGGCTGTCACCACCGAGCGGCCAGCTGACGGGCGGTGTCGACGGCCTGTACGTCGCCGAGCGGCGCGTGCTGTCGCGCTTCGTGGTGACCGTCGACGGGCGGGAGCCCGAGCCGGTCGAGGCCGGGCCGCTCGGCGCGAACGGTGCGCGCTTCACCGGGTCCGCGGGGGCGCTGGCCGTCGAGCGGGTCCGTACCGTCACACCGGAGGGTGGCACGGAGCAGATCACCCTGCGCAACACCGGGGACACCCCGGCCGCCGCGGTCCTGCGGATCGCGGCGGCCGGAGACCTGGCCTCGATCAGCACCGTGCGGCGCGGGGAGGACCCCGGCCTTCCCCACACACCGCTGGACGACGGCGTCGAATGGACCCGGCCGGAAGGCCAACGGGTGCGCCTCGACGGTCGCACGTACGCCGAGGTGTCGCTGGCGCCGGGCGAGACGTTCAGCACGACCGTCACCGTCCGTGCCACGCCCCCGGACACCCCCGGGTTCCGCCCGGCACCCCCGGCCGGCCGCGCGCCGTGGGCCCGGGCACCGCTGGCCGTCCGGTCGGGCGACGAGCGGCTGGACCGCCTGGTCGCCCAGGGCGTCGACGACCTGGGCGCGCTGCTGCTCGCCTATGAGGGCGACTTCTACTGCGCCGCCGGCAGCCCCTGGTACCTCACGCTGTTCGGCCGCGACGCGCTGTGGACGGCGCGCCTGGCGTTGCCGCTCGGCCACGAACTGGCCGCCGGCACGCTGCGCGTACTCGCCCGCCACCAGGGAGACCGCCACGACCCGGGCACCGAGGAGGAGCCCGGCAAGATCCCGCACGAGCTCCGTCCCGGCGACGCCACCACCTGGTTGCCGCCGCTGTACTACGGCACGGTCGACGCGACGCCCCTGTTCGTCGTCACGCTCGCCGAAGCACGGCGCTGGGGCATGCCGGACGCCGAGGTCGCCGCCCTGATGCCCGCCGTGGAACGCGCGCTGGAGTGGCTCGGCACGTTCGACGGGGGTTTCGTCTCCTACACCGGGAGGGCCGACCGACTGGCCAACCAGGGCTGGAAGGACTCCGACGACGGCGTCCAGCACGCCGACGGCCGCCCGGCCCGCCCGCCGATCGCGCTGTCGGAGGTGCAGGCGTACGCCTACCAGGCCGCCGCCCTCGGCGCCGACCTGCTGGACGCCTTCGGCCGCCCGGGCGGCGCCCGCTGGCGGCGATGGGCCGCCGACCTGGCCGAACGCTTCCGCGCCCGCTTCTGGGTGGACGGCTACCCGGCCATCGCCCTGGACGGCGACGGACGCCCGGTCGACGGAGTGGCCTCCAACCTCGGCCACCTGCTCGGCACCGGCCTGCTCACCCCCGACGAGGAGACCGAGGTCGCCCGGCGACTCATCGAACTGGACTCCGGCTGGGGCCTGCGCACACTGAGCCCGGACGCCGCCGGCTTCGACCCCCTGTCGTACCACCTCGGCTCGGTGTGGCCGCACGACACCGCCATCGCGATCCTCGGGCTCGTCCGCACCGGCCACCACGAGTTCGCGGCCCGGCTGGCCCGGGGCCTCATCGCCGCCGCGCCGTCGTTCGGCCACCGGCTGCCCGAGCTGTTCGGCGGCCACGACTCCTCGACGCCACCGGTGCCGTACCCCACCGCGTGCAGTCCCCAGGCCTGGGCCGCCGCCGTGTCGCCCGCCCTGGTCACCGCACTCCTCGGCCTCGATCCGAACCTCCCCGCCGGACGCATCGCCCTCGCCCCCATGCCCGGCATCGGCGAACTGTCGGTCGACAACATCCGGATCGGCTCGGCCGTCATGTCGGCCCGTCTCACCACCGAAGGCCACGCCACCCTCACCGGCGCCCCGCAGGATGCGGCAGTGAAGGTGACCCCTTAGGCGTCATCTCATTTGGCTAGTCGGCGGTGGCAGATGAGTGTGGCGGCGATGCCGACGAAGGCCAGGAAGTGTTCGGGCTTGCGTTCGTAGCGGCGGTGCAGGCGGCGGCAGCCGCTCAGCCAGGACACCGTCCGTTCCACCACCCAGCGGTGCCGTCCGAGCCGGTCGGAGGACTCGATGCCGCGGCGCGCGATGCGCGGGGTGATGCCTCGCCCGCGTAGCCAGCGCCGCAGGTCGGTGTAGTCGTAGCCTTTGTCGCCGTGCAGTTTTGCCGGGCGGCGCCGGCGCGGCCCGCGCCGGGAGCGGATCGGCGCGATGCCCCGCACCAGCGGCTCCAGAGCGAGCTTGTCGTGGGTGTTGGCCGCCGAGATCCCGACAGACAGCGGCAGTCCGGCACGATCGACCAGCAGATGGATCTTCGACCCACGTTTGCCGCGGTCGACAGGATTCGGGCCCGTCAGCTCCCCCCTTTGCTCGCGCGGACGCTGACGGAGTCGATCGCGCACCGCGACCAGTCGAGCTCGCCGCGCGCACCCAGCTCGTCCAGCACCAGGCGGTGCAGCTTGGCCCACACCCGCGCGGCCGTCCACTCGGTGAAGCGCCGGTGCGCGGTCGGGCCCGACGGCCCGAACACCGGCGGCAACTGCTGCCATGTACAACCGGTGGTCGCCACAAAGATGATTGCCGCCAGCACCTCACGATCTCCGTGCCGACGCCTGCCACCGCCCTGCGGCCGCGTCGGAGCGGGCGGCACCACCCGCTGGAACAGCTCCCACAACTCCTCTGGCACCAGCCGCTCGACCATCTCCACGACCGTAGGCTACTGCCACCAATCCAAATGAGATGACGTCTTAGAGAAAACGCCGGAGCCCACCACCGATCCTCGGCGCTGCCGAACCTGCGGCGCGCCCCAGGCTGTTTCGCCGATTATCCGCTGGCCGGGCGCGACCACGTCACCAACGACAGGGCGGGGGATGCCCACGCCGAGCGAAGGCATGTGCCCGGCCTGCGCGTTCGAGGGCCTAGAAGGCCACCCGCATGCAGCGAAGCAGCGGCCGCATCCTGCCGGCCTGGCTCAGTCTCCGGAGACGGACGCCGTGGGCAAGGGAAGGGTCCTGACGACGCAGCACTCTGCGTTTTGAAGTCGGTTCTCGCATCAGAACAGTGCTCCCTCACTATCGGATGGAACCGCTCTGTCCACGTGCAGCCCCCTCCCCGCGCCGCTTCTTTCCCGCCTCGTGTCAGTCCGGTTCGGAACCGCCGAGCGGACGAGGAGCCGACACAACAGTGTCAGGCCCTATACCTCGGTGACCGAGGGGGCTTCACTGACCCCGTTTCTCCTCGCGCAGGGCCGAATGGCGACAAAGCATGACCACAGTTTGACGGAGTGCCCTCGAATGCAGGAACGCCCCTGGTAGGCGGGTTGATCACTACAACCCGCATGGTGTACCAGGAGTTTCCGCATGCGGTTCCGCCGTGCGGCCGCGGATCTGCCGCGTCCTACGCTGAACGCGGACGCCCAGGACGCAAACCTGGTCAATCAATCGACGAGACTATCCCCAGTCACCACACAGCACCTGTGCATCGTGATCAACTACTGATGATGAGGACCTTTCGGCTGACACATATAACTGATCAGAGCAAGCCGCATAAGGCAGGAAGAGAAGGCGGTAATGTGCCGGGCTCGACAAATGGCTTTAGGCGTGGCGTGAGGTGTTGACTCCTGTGCGGTGACTCAGTTAGAAGCGAATGAAGGCGCTTCACAGGGGTCCCGCATCGGATCGGAGGCTGCACTTGATGACGGTTGTGACCGCCACGGACGGACGGGGGCTTGCCGTGGAGCAGTGCGGAGCACCCGGAGGCCGGCCCGTTTTCCTCCTTCACGGAACGCCCGGGAGCAGACTGGGGCCGATTCCACGGCCCATGGTGCTCTATCAGCTCGGGATCAGGCTCATCTCCTTCGACCGAGCCGGTTACGGCCTTTCAGATCGGAGCTTCGGGCGCACGGTCGCCGATATCGCTGCCGACGTCCGCGCCATAGCCGACTTCCTGGGCCTGGAGGAGTTCGCTGTCCTCGGCCGGTCGGGCGGCGGCCCGCATGCCCTCGCATGTGCGGCGCTGCTGCCCGAGCGCGCCCGACGCGTCGCGGCACTGGTGGCGCTGGCGCCCGCGCAGGCGGAGGGTCTCGACTGGTTCGAGGGAATGGCCGTGTCCAACACCCGGCAGTACCTCGCGGCGCGCGGCCAGGGTCGGCTGATCTCCGCCCGGCTGCGGTCGGCCGCCGACGGCATCCGCGCGGACCCGGCGCGGTATCTGGCTGAGATCCACGCGGAACTGACCCGGTCGGACCGGCGCGTGGTGGCCGACGCCGGGATGCGCAGGATGCTCTACGAGACCTTCGCGGAGGCGTTCCGCAGATCGGCGGACGGCTGGATCGACGACCTGCTGGCCTTCAGCCGTCCGTGGGGATTCGACCCCGGTGACATCGGAGTTCCGACGATGCTCTGGCACGGCGCGGACGACACGTTCTCGCCCGCCGGGCACTCCCGGTGGCTGGCCGGACGGATCCGCACCTCGACCGTCGTGATCCAGTCCGACTCGGCGCACTTCGGCGCGTTCGACGTCATCCCGGACATGCTGGCCTGGCTCGCCGAAGCGGTCCAGCCGTCACAGCGGCTGTAGCTCCAGATCGCGGTTGATCCGGACGCCGTTCCTGACGTTCGCGATGATCGGGTGCGGGTGTTTCTCCGCCAGCACGAGCAGGGCTTCCGCGGCCTGCTCACGCAGCTCGTACGCTTCCGTCGTACGGTTCATGTCCTGCAGGGTCACCGAAAGGTTGGCCCGGCACACATTGGTGTCCGGGTGCCGCTCGCCCACGAGCTCGGTCAGCCTGGCCAGCGCGTCCCGTTCGAGCGCCTCGGCCTCCTCGCACCGGCGGACGTCGCCCAGGCAGTTCGCGTAGTTGATCGTGGCGGACAGTACGAACGGGTGTCCTCGGCCGGGAGGCTGCCCGCCCAGCGCCAGTTCCAGAGCCGGCACGACCTTTGACGCGAGTGCCACCGCCTCTTCTAGATCACCGGCACTCCGGAGATAGCAGCCCAGATTGTTCTCGACGAGCAGGGTGTGCGGGTGCTCTTTGCCCATCTGCCGGGCATGGACGACCAGTGTGGCGCGGGCTCGGTCGCGGGCCCCCAAGTGGTCACCGAGCGCGGACATGCAGGCAGCGACTTCCAGGTCGGCAGGCGCGGAGTCCGGCGAGTCAGGGAAGTAGCGCTGATACCTGGCATAGGTCTCCTCCGCGAGGGCCAGAGCCTCCTCCAGTTGGCCGACCTTGCGCAGCGATATCGCCAGGCTCGTCCCCACACGCAGCGTGTCCAGGATCTGGTCGCCGAGGACCTCCATGTACCTCTGGTAGACACCACGCAGCATCTCGACGGACTCGTCGTAGCGGCCCGCCTCACGTAAGTCCCACGCGAGGCAGGACTCGGTGTAGAGCGTGTAAGGGTGATGCTCCCCGAGAACGTGGCGGCGGCTTTCCAGTGTCTGCAGGTCCTGCCGGTACGCGCTGGCCGATCTGCCGTTCAAGCGGTAGTCGACCCCCAGGTTGTGCGCGGTCATCAGGGTGCGCGGGTGGTCCTCGCCCCAGGTATCGGTGGCGCGCTTGAGGGTCTTCTCATCCATTTCCAGGGCTTCCCGGAACCGGCCGAGCGCGCGCAGGTCCGCGGCGACGCTTCCCGCCGTCATCAGCGTGTGCGGATGGTCGGGCCCCAGCGTCGGTGAGTTCATCTGCCGGTTCATCACATCGATGTCGCGCTGGTACGCGGCTTTGCTGTCGCCGCGCGAGCGCTCCACGTTGGCGATCTGCGCCTGCAGGAACAGCCACTGGAAGTGGTCCTCGCCGAGCTTGCCCGTCCATTCCTTGCTCAGTCCGTCTCCGAGGGCGAGGGCGCTGTCGAAGTTCCCGCGCTTCCACTGGTACCGCACCAGGTCGATGAGCATCTGCCTGACGTCCTCGTCATCGCACAGGGCGGCGCCTGACGGCTTGACGTGCGGCAGGATCTCCTCCAGGTTCGGCCAGCTCCTCGGGTCGTCGGTGTCCCCGTGCTTGGGACGTGCTCCGAGGAGGATCTTGTGCACGGCGTGGCAGGTCTCCTCTGTCCTGGCCGTCGACAACCCGTGCCGGATGACGGACTGGACGAGGGTGTGGACCTGGATGGAGTTGTTGTCCTGGTCGACCCTGGCCAGCGCGAATCGGCTGATCTCCCGCACGTGCTTCCCCAGGACGAGCCGGTCGCGCAGAGTCTCGTCCAGCGGCAGGAGGATGCTCGCCATCTCGTCGCTGTAGACGAGGTCGAGCGAGATCGGTTCCGCGGAGAAGAAGGCCAGCAGTTCCAGCAGCCGCGCCGCGGCGGGAGACGCCTCCCGCAGCTGCCGGAAGGTGACGTTCCAGGTCACCGCGACCGACTGGGGCACGTCTTTGGCGCTCAACTCCAGCGTGGACGCCGTCTCTCGTTCCAGTGCCTCCAGGTACTCGCCGGCCGGCATGAAGGTGGACGCCAGCCAGGCCGCCGCCTGCTCTATGGCGAGCGGCAGGTTGCCGAGCGCCTTGGCGATGTTGTGCGCGTTGTCGTCGGAGATCTTCGGGACTCGGCGCCGCAGGTGCTCGACTGCCTCAGCTTCGGCGAACACGTCCACCATCAGCGCCTGGGCGAGTTGGGTCCAGTCCGGGTCGCGGGAAGTGATGATGACGTGCCCGTCGCCGCCCGGCAGGTATTCCTTCAGTTCCTTGGGATTGTCGGCGTTGTCGAAGATGATCAGCCAGCGAGGGGTGGGTGTGCCGCGGCGCAGCGCGTCCAAGGCGGCGTTCGCGGCGTCAGCGATGCTGTCGCCGACCCGCAGCCCCATGTCCTCGGCCAGGTTGGCGAGCCCGGCCCGGATCGAGTCGGGCTGCTGAGCGTTGATCCACCAGACCAGGTCGTAGTCCGCCTTGAAGCGGTGCGCGTACTCGATGGCGACCTGGGTCTTACCCACCCCGCCGAGACCGTGGAGGGCCTGCGGCTGGACGATCCGCTGCGTGGTGCCCAGCAGGTTGTCGCGAAGCTGCTCCAGCAGCCTGCCGCGACCAGTGAAAACGGCGTTGCGCCGGTCGACGTTCCACGTGGGGGGCGCCGTCCGGGCCGCCCCTGGGAAGCGGGGCACCACCCGCGAGTGCTCGGTCGCCTGGTCGTCCGAGCGCTTGGAGTGGCCGAGCGAGCGCAGCAGCGCCTCGCGGGCCTCCCGCTCCCCTTGCCCGGTGAGGTCGACCGGCATCGGGCCGCCGAAGGCCGTGCCGAGTTGGGCGTCCAGGACGCGTACGGCCGTCAGCCTCCTGTGGGGACCGGCGGTTCGGCTGGTCAGGACGTCCCACTCCTGCTGAGCGGCCTGCGAGGAGACGAAACTGGGGGACAGGAGGACGAGCGTGTGGCCGGACCCGGCGGCCCGTCCCTCGGACGGGTCGTTCTGCCCTGTGTCAACGCTGCGTGTGATCACCCGGTATCCCACGCGTCCCAGGACCAGGCTCATCCAGTCCACCCACGAGCGGTCCTCGGACACATAGCTGATGTAGACGTCGGTGACCTCCGAGGGCCCGCGCCGGGTGAAGCGGTCCAGCGTGGACTTCCTGAGCTCCTCGGGTATCGGCCTGTAGGCTCCCACCCGGCCCTCGGTGATCTCGCCGCAGAGCCGCTCGAAGGCCGCCAGCATCGAGTTCGGCGAGCCCGGCGCGTCACCGAACGTCGCCAGCGTCTCCTCGAAGGCGTAGTACGGGCGGTACGGGATCTCCACCGAGAGCCAGTATCGGGCCGACTCCTCCTGGTTCATGCCACGCGGGAACTGGTCGAACCGTTCGCGCGCGTAAGCCCGGCCCGCCTCGACCTTGGCGTTCTCGCCGTAGTCGATCCGCATCGGCACCGGCAGAATGCGAATGCGACGCTCCCGGTAGCGTTCGTCGATGTGCGCGGCGATGGCGGCCGCGCCGTCGACGCTCTGGTCGCTCAGCGTGAAGCAGTCGACCAGGACGTCCGGGAAGTGAACGGTGCAGATGTCAGCGATGTCGCTGAGCCCCGTGCGGCTGTCGATCAGGACGTAATCGTAGTGCCGCCGCATGTCGGCGCGCAGGGCGTCGAAGAACTGCCCTCCGCCGAGCCGGTCGTAGAAGTTGTCCCAGTCCATGCTGGTGATCAAGGAAGAGTAGTCGCGGTTCTGCCGGCCGGCCGAGACGAAGTCCAGCATCCCGCCGTCCGGGAAGTCCCAGTCGAGCGACACCGCATGCTTCAAGATCTTTGCGTACTTCAGGTGCCAGTCCCGCGCGGCGTCCTCGTGCCTGTGCGTCGCCGCCCACGAGTAGTCGGTGAGCAGTTCGATGACTCCGGGCGTCTCGGCCACGGTCCTCTGGTCCATGAAAGGGTGGAAGAACTTGTGCAGCCCCGGCGACTCCAGATCCCAGTCGACGACGAGCACCCTGTTCCCGGCCATCGCCATGATCCATGCGACGTTGGCCAGCGCGGTCGTACGCCCGGTGCCGCCTTTGTAGGAGTAGAAGGTGACGATGGTGCCGTCGCTGCTCATGATGCCTCCTAGCCCTAGGACTCCGGCCCCTGAAGTGAGGGACGGGACATGGTGGGCGGAGTCTGCGGGGGATGGACTTCCGTGGTCTTGAAGTAGCGGGAGACCGCTTCATGGACGGCCTTGGGCAGTGCGTCGCGGAAGGCGTTGATCGAAGCGAGGCGCGTAGCGGAACCGATCAGGGCCGTGCTGCGGGGAAGCACCTCCGTCAGGCCCTCGGCCAGGTCCGCGGAAGCGGTCATCGTCTCGTGGTCCTCGGAGTTGAACGGCGCGAGGAGGTTGACGGGATCGCGGTCCATCTGCCGCAGGCGTTTGCCGATGACAGGGTCCTTGGCGGCCCACGGGTCGACCACCAGGACGCCCGGTTCCTCTGCGGGGTCCTGCGCCGCGTCATCGATGCCGTCGACGATGGAGCCATGGCCCATCTCCTCGAGGACCTCCTGCGCGTAGGCGCCGATCGGCCCCAGGTGGTCGTGATCGCGGTAGGGCGTCCACTCCAGCGCAGTCCGACCGTAGTAGTAGGCATCACGGCCGCGTGGGAGCTGATCCAGTTGCTGTGCGGCGAGGGTGAGCCGCACGATCGGTCGGTTCCTGGCCCGGGTCGTGTCGGTGAACGGACTCTGCAGTGCCTCCAGAGCAGAGACGGAGCTCGCCATGAGGTCGCATTCAGCCGCACGCTCCTTGATGAGCCGCGCCAGGCGCAGCACCGTCTCCTCGTAGTCCTCCCGGTACCGGCTCAACTTCATGATCCCGTAGAGGCCCTCGGCGGCATAGGCCTCGGGGAAACCTGGGGAAGTGTTCTGTATCGAGTGCACCGAAGATGGCAGCTCGTCCAGTTCCATGGGAACCCAGAAGGCCGGGATGATCGCCGACGGAGGGTTCTGCCCCAGCGCCTGGGCCTGGCAGCGCCGTTGGAAGGCGGCCCACTCCCTCCCGCAGTAGTCGCTCTCGAAGTAGGCGGGAGAGAACAGCGCGACAAAGATCCGGCAGTTCGACAAAGCGATCTTCAGGCGGTCTGACCACTCGACCCCCACCGGGATCTGCCTGTCCATAAATCCCGGATTGGACACGCCCATTGTCTGGCCGACATCCTGGCAGAGATCGTCGAAGAACTGGGTCACCCACCGGCCGGAGACCTCGGGCTGAAAGCGTGACCTGGCATAACTCAGAAAGAACTGCGGGCGCTCGTTCTCCGGTGAGCTCCTTCCGGACATACCACTCCCTTCTGGGACAACTGTATGACCGGACACTCTGATGTGAATATGTACTATGACGCAAATCGCGTCGTGCGTCAGCAGCCGCGCGTGTCCGCGAGCCAGGCGCAGGCGAACTCGACCGCGGCCCTCACTGGAACACGGCAGGAGCCGGCGCGACCGACACGTCCCTTGACCACATGGCGTGTCCGGTCGAGGGCGCGGCCGAGTGCGGCGAAATCCCCGTCGTCCAGGACGACGTCCTCGTACTCCCACCAGACCGGGCGGCCGCCGCGTTCGATCACACAGCGGTATGTGCGGGTCGGTGGGGCGGGCCGATAACGGTACTCCGCGAGGTGGAGCGCCGTGCACCTGTCGTACCCGACACCGATCAGCAGGATGTCGGCCTCGGCCTCGTACAGCTTCGCCAGCGGCGACCTCTCGCCGTAATGGCAGTCCGGCGCGTGCGCCGCGGTCATGTGCGCGGCCTCCGCGCCGAGCGCCGCGAACGACGTCTGGGGGTGGCCGCTCCGGCAGGCGCCGGGAGACGTCCGGATGTGCTCGGCGAGCACGCCCATCCCGGTCGATGGTGTGGACGCGAGGTCGAACGCCGGCATCGACCGGTTGAAACGCTCGCGCTCGGCCGAGGACATGCCCCTCGTCCGTTCCAGGTACGCGCGGGAACTGTCGGAATTCTCGGCCGTTGCCGTGGGCACGACGATCGTTCCTTCGGGACCGAGGACCTCGCCGAGAGCGCCCGCCACCGTGGCCGCGCCACCCTCGACCGGCCCCACGCTGCGCAGCGACGCGTGCACCAGGACGGCGCTTCCGGGCCGTACCCCCAGAGCCCTCAGGTCGTCGGCAAGCGCCGCGCGCCCGACCGCGGCCGGGTGGTCCTCCGAGGTGTCAGTCCGCCGCACCACGCTGCGGACCCCGCGAGGGTGCCGGGGCGGACGGCACCTCAGGAGGCGGCCGCCAGGATTCCAGCGTCGTGCGCATCCCGGCCACGAACTGCTCGCCGAGACCCGTCAGGGCCCCGCTCGCCTCCAGGACGCCCACCGCGGAGAGCGTCTTCGGGTACCACTCGTCGAAGTGCGCGCATGCCTCCACGGCGGTGCCGCTGTCCGGCGACTGGGCTCTGCGACGCCAGAAGTCGGCGACGGCGATGTGCGCGTAAGTGCCCTGGAGCAGTCCTTCGATCGGCCGGAGATCCTCGCGCCAGGGGGCCTGGTACTTGGCGTGGTCGTTCGCGTCATAGAGGTCGACGAAATCGAGTACTGCGCCGAGCTTCACGTGCTGGAACTCGTGCAGCAGCAGCAGGCAGAGCAGAGCCGGAGTCTCGGGAAGTGCGATGCCGACCGATCCGAACGCGTCGCGCGCCGCCGAGCTCACGCTGCGTCCCCCTCCCGGATCCTTGAGCGGAACGATCGTTGACAGGGCGCCGGCGATTCCCTCGGCGTACTCCGCGTAGTCCGCCTCCAGCAACTCCCATGCCTCGCGCAGGAAGATCCGCCACCGGTCGAACTCCTTGTCGCTGAGCCTCCCGGCGGCGGGCCAGTCATGACGGTCGCGGAAGGGGTCCAGGTCCTCCAGCGCGACGGAGAGCCTCCCGGCCCGCACACGCCGGACCTCCTCCGGCTCACCGGCGTCCGGGACGTGGATCCGTCCGTCGGCGACCACCACCGTGGTCACGTCCTTGTCCAGGACCGCGAACCGCCCGACCGTCGGGAAGTACGCCGCGCCGCCCCGAACGGGGATCTGGAGCTCGGCGCTCAGCCCGGCACGTGCGGCGGCCACGCAGGCGACGGCGGCGATCAGGCCGTCGTCGGCGGGATCGGCGCCCCACTCGAGATCTCTGAGCCGCTCGGCCGCCCACACCCGCACGTAGGGGTGGGCGAGTACGGCGTCGAGTGACGCGGGGTCCTCGGCCTCGACCCGTTTCACCAGGTCCCAAGCCGGACCCGGGGTGGTCGCGCGGCCGATCGTCACGAGAAGGCTGAGATTGCCGACCGCCTGGGTGCTCTTCAGGCGGCTGATCGCCGACCGGTCTCCGTGGCCCGCGGCCAGGGAGCGCAGAACGGCGGGAGGCAGCACGTCGGGACGCTCTGCGACGCGCTTCCGAACGTGTTCGACCAGAGTGAACAGGTCATCACAGTAGACGCTGGGGTTGTCGAAGCCGGATCCGTCTCCGCGGTATCGGTGGGCGAACAGTCCGCCGCCGCAGGTGGCCACGACGGGGCATTCCTTGCACTGCGTGCACAGCGCGGCGAGCCCACCTCGACGCGCCGCGACACCGTAATGCTCTCCCGCCTGGTCGACTGAGTTCTGGAAGACGTCGGTTCCGGTACCCGGCGCGCCGTCGTAGGCGGTCTTGAGCGAGTCGACCTGCTCGTACCGTCCGTCGGTCTCCACGACGAGGAGATCGGTCGGCTCGAGGCCGAGGGATTCGGTGAAGCTTCTCCCGCCTTGGCTCGTGCTGGTGATCGAGTCGAACATCCGAATGGCGACCGGGCGCCCGTCGGCGAACCAGCGGTCCGCGATCCTGATCAGCCAGTCGGAATAGGCGGTGGCTGATGGCCGCGGGGGCGGCCGGTCCCAGGTGTGGTGCGGCCAGAGGAAGTCGATCGCCGGGGGCTCATGCGCCAGGAGTTCCTCGTAGACGGCGATCGGATCATTCTTCACGTCGATGGTGCAGAGAAGACCGGAGTACAGGTCGGGATACTCCGTGCGGAGCAGTTCGACGGCTTTGACGACCTTGTCGTAGCTGCTCCGCCCATCTCGGTAGAGGCGGTGCCTGTCGTTGGCGGCCCGATCCCCGTCCAGCGAGATCCCGATCTTGACGCGGTGCTCGCGGAAGAGGTCGCAGAACTCCCGGTCGAGGCGCACGCCGTTGGTATGGAGATGCAGGTCGATGTCGCAGAGACCGCGCAGCGGGCCGCGCAGCGCGATGATGAGGTCGCGCAGATGGTCCGGTCCGGCCAGGAGCGGCTCTCCGCCGTGCAGGACCAGGCAGACCTCGTCCAGACCGTGGGCCCTGACATGGTCGGCGATGCGCTCGGCCGTCCGCGCCATGGTGGCGCCGGTCATCCTCAGAGGCCGCCCGCGCCAACTCTGGTCTGCGTGCTCGTAGACATAGCAGTGATCACATGCCAGGTCGCACCTGCTGTGGACCTTGAGCACGAACTGTCGAAATAGAGCTGACACGGCCATCGATATGGAATGTGGCCTCAGATGAACGAGTTGAATGCGGCTACCCGTACCGGCTCTGCTCCATCCGCTTCCTGCTGGTCCTTTCGAGTGAACCGCGCGACGATCCGAGCCGTCTCGCTGCTCGCCGCCAGTACGTCGAGCCGAGAGCAGCACGGTACGGTGAGGTCTGGCGCGTCACTTTTTGCTAGAACGTCCATTTTAGTCCCATTCGTATTATCATGCACCGACGGTCACGCTCGGCTCCTTCGTCGCTACGGATAGTCGCCAAACTTAGAGGCGCCTAAGCCGATGGCCACGGCGCCGTGGTCATCGGCTTAGGCACTTTTTAGCCTGACATTGCCCCAGGCTCCTGCACCGTTACATCGCAGTCTGGTCGCATCCATAGGAGGAGCAAAACAACCTGCCCGATTGTACGTTGGTCGGCCATCCGTATCTCCGGGACATGAGGCAGGCATAGGGGAAGCGCATCGGGTTCACGCAAGAAGTGGGCATGGAAGACCCCCATCCGCTACGTTGATGGGTTGCCCCCAACGCAGCCGCCTGGCGGCCATCGCGGATTCTTCCAGTTGGCGCATCGTCCTAGCCGCCCGCTACTGCGATCTAAGCCGCCCGCATACCGCCCGGCAACGATCACATGGCCGGATCCGGCCTTCTCTGCTGCGACGGACCGAGCATTTATTCACAGAGGGTTGACAGAAAGCATTACTCTACTTCAACTCGAAGGAGTGGAGGCACTGGCGGATTCGCACTACCCCGCGCTCTTCCGAGCAGCTGACACCAGCGCGATCAGCTGCCAGCAGCGCCTGCTGGCGGCCACGGCACTGCGTCTGGTCGCCCTGCTGCTCGCCGCCGTGCTCGGAAGCTTCGACATCGTCGTGGGGCGGCTCGACGCGGCCGCGGTGGGCGCGGCAGGGACCCTGTGCACCGCGCTCGTCGTCGAGGTGTACCTCCTGACCGAACGGCCCGACCGCCAGTGGTACGAGTCCCGAGCGGCAGCCGAGTCCACCAAGACGCTCGCCTGGCGGTTCGCGGTCGGCGGCCAGCCCTTCGGCAAGGACGCCGGTGACGAGCGGGCGGCCGAGACGCTGTTGCTGCAGAGATTCGCGAAGATCCTGGGCAACCTGCACAGCCTCCCGTCACGAGGAGAGACCTACGGCCTCCAGGTCACCGAGGAGATGCGGGCCCTGCGGGCGCGACCCCTCGACGCCCGCAAACAGGCCTATCGAACAGGACGGATCGAGGATCAGAGCCGTTGGTACTCCATGCGTGCGTGGAAGCACGGGCGCAGCGTCTCCCGCTGGTCAGTGCTACTGGCATCGCTGGAGACGGTCGGCCTGATCGCGGCCGTCCTGAACGCCGTCAGCGTCCTGTCTCTCGACCTGCCCGGCATCGCCGGAGCCATCGCAGCGGGCGGACTGGCGTGGGTACAGACGCGGCAGCACCAGCAGCTGGCCACGGCTTACGGGATCGCGGCACAGGAGCTCGCCGAGATCGCCTCAAGGATCCGGTGGCCGGAAACCGAGGCGGACTGGGCTCACTTCGTGGACGAGGTCGAGGAGGCGATCTCCAGAGAGCACACGCTGTGGTGGGCTTCTCACGTGTGAACCGACGACCGTCCAGGGCCGGCCTAAACCGACGGAGGTAGTTGCATGCGCGTTGCCATGACCGGCCATAGGGACCTCGATGGACGGACCGCTCGCATGGTGGACGCGGGAATTCGGAGACTGCTCGCCCAGCGGACGACGGACATCACCGGTGTCACATGCCTGGCCGAGGGGTCTGACCAGATCTTCGCGCGGGCGATCCTGGCGATGGGCGGGAGACTCGAGGTCATCATTCCCGCGACCGGATACGAGGCAGGATTCGAGGACCGCGCGCGGCGTGATTTCGAGAAACTGGCAGAACGCGCGGCCGCGGTGCGGCGGTTGCCGTACCGGAGCCCTGGTCCGTGCTCCTACCTCCACGCCGGCCTGACGATGCTGGACGGCGTCGAGCGGCTCATCGCGGTATGGGACGGTGCTCCCGCCCGCGGCCGTGGCGGAACGGCCGAAATCGTCGAGCACGCCCGGCGGCGCCGCATAGCCGTGGACGTTTTATGGCCCCATGGAGCAACACGCACAACCTGAATTGAACGGGAATCGTCCGCACCACGTCGTGCGGCCCGTGTCCATACCCGGCCGGGCCTCTGGTGGGAGGTCTTTGGCCATGTTTTGCTTATCGCATCCGACCGTGCCTCTCGCGTTCCCGGCGGCGGCGCTCGGAAGAGCCGTCGGCAAGCGCGCGCAACCTCTCGGCGAACACCTCCACGGGCCCGCCTCCTGGAGGCGCCTGCCACTCAGCCGCACGGACGGCTGCGTCGCGGGCGGCATGCCGCGCGTGGGCGGGAAACCCAACTCCTACAGGCCAGACTCCGGAGCGCCGCTCCCGGAGTCAAGACGCGCAAAGCGCGTAATGCCGTTCAGGCCACACATGGCCTCACGTCGGCCGCCCCACGGTCCGGGCAGCACGATAAAGGCGCGTGCGTAGCGAAGGGAGTCCGCCTAGCTGGTCGTATTGCGTCATCCCTCGGATGTGTCCCAGAACAGGGCGAACGCGACCGCCGGCTCGGCTTCTCCCGGACGAGACGAGTGCAGACGCTCCGGGCGGCGGCCGGTCGGCGCCAAGCTCACCCCCGATCGCGACGAGTTCGCAGGGCTCGTGGCAATTCTGAAGCGCTGACGCCCGGGTACGACACCGAGGAACCCCAGGCCTTCGAGGGACCGGCTGGGGGCGCCGGAATGGAGTGAGGCCTGGGACGTGGGTTCCCGGTGCCTTCCGGGAGCGCACTTACGGCAGCAGACCTGCGGCCAACTCTGCGCGGTGCTGTCTGACCCAGTGATGGGCGGCTCGTACCTCGTCGACGGCCCCGCCCTGGCGAAGACGGACCATCGCCGGGTCGCCTGCCTCGGCGGCGGCGGCGATGCCGCGCCAGCAGCGGTCCTGCCACCACAAGATCACATCCACCAGCTCGCTCCGATCGGCCAGTCCATAGGCGTCGCAGATCAACCGCACCCGCTGAGCCACTGCCGCGACGTCATCGATGCCGGGCCCGAGCCCCAGGTACTGCCAGCACACGTGCGCGACGTCATGGACGCGCCGCCCGGGCGCGGCCAGGTCCCAATCAATGAAGGCCACCGGACGCATCCCCGCACCCGAATCCCGGTACACCGTGTTCTTCGGCGACAGGTCGTTGTGGCAAACCACCTCCTCGCCACCGGCCAGGTCCGTCGCAGCCGTCAGGTCGTGGAACTCCCTGACCAGCTCGGCGACCCGCCTCAGGCAGGCGTCGCTGTCGACCCGGATCGACTGAACCGGCTCCCACGCCACATGGCCGTCAAGGAAATTCAGCACCTCCCGCCCCTGGTCATCAATCCCCAGAAACCGAGGGGCGCCTTCCCAGCCATTCCGTTCCAACAGCCCCAGCAGCCGGTGCACGAACTGAGAACGAGCAGCAGGCCGCCGGCGCACCGTGTCACCTACACGGACGCACCCATTCACGAAACCGCCGGGCAACGAGAACTCAGCCACCGCACCGTCCTCCACCCTGCTGAGACGCCATGTGAGAACGCATTAGCCCTGGGCGGGCACCGGGGGGCGGCTGCACGTCGCGCAGGGCTCTCATTTGGGGTGGTACGAGCAGAGGAGCCCGGTCTGCACGGTGGCGCGCAGCTCGGCGCCGATGCCCGCGTCGGCGTCGGCGATGCGCTGCAGGACACGCCGGATGGCCTTCCCGACGGCGATCCGGGCCCGTTCCTCACTGCCGACGAAGCGCCGCGTCCGGCCGCCGAGGCCCGAAGCGGACGCGAGTTCGGCGATCAGCCAGTCGCGTTCGGCGCTGACGGCGGCGGCGCGCTCGAACCGGCCCGCCGACTCGAGTTCCTCGATCTCGGCGTCCAGCTCCGAGAGCCGCCGCTTGTAGCTGCGTTTGGCCTCGTCGTCCAGGACCGGCTGGGCGGGCGCGGCGTCGCTCGGGGAGGCCGCCGGTCCCATCGCCAGGGTGATCGCCGGTATCTCCTGCCCGGGGTTGTTGATCAGGGTGGCCAGGTGCCGCATGCCCACGCTGTCTCCCACCAGCGCGGTGCGCGAGCCCAGCGCGACGCGCCATTGCCTGCCCTGGCGTTCGCACACGAGCACCGGCGCTCGGTCGCCGGAGCGGCCCGCCTTCGCCGGTCGGCCGGACGCCTCGGCGGGGACCGGCATGCCCAGCTGTGCCGCTTCCTGCGCCGCCAGGTCCAGCGACGCCCGCGCGGCCTCGCTCCGCGGCCCGTCCCGGAGAGTGAGCGCCTCGCTCAGGCGCGTCCGGGACAGGACCACGGCCGGCCAGTGCCACAGCGCCAGGTTGCCGTCGACCGCCTTGACCAGATGTCCCACGGCGGTGTCCGCGTCACCGGTGGTCAGCGAGGCCACTCCCAGGGAGTGGTGCACCGAGCCCAGGCACGCTCCGCCGAGGCCCAGGAGCGTCGGGAGTCCCGCGAACGGGCTCAGCAGTTCGTACGCCTGGGACGCGGCCTCGGCGTCTCCTAGGAGATGCGCGACCTCGACGACCCCGTACATCGCGAACAGCCAGGTGTTGGAGCGCGGTGCTCCGTCCTGCACCCGGCCGCGCAGCCGGGCCAGCGTCCCCGCCGCCAGCCGCCGGTCACCGGAGTGGGCGGCGGCGATCGCGAGGCCCGCGTAACAGGCGTTGTCCAGGGGGCTGAGCACCGGGGAGCCCACCAGGTCCGTCAGCGCCGGGAGGCACTCGGCGATGCGGCCCTGGTACCACCGGATCGTGCCGATCTGCGCCGCGTACCAGCCCGTCGCGGAGACGTCGCCCGTCGCCTCCCCGCGCTCCGCGCAGGCGCCGGCCAGCGCCTCGGCCTCCTCGAACCGGCCCAGCCTGATGCTGAGCATCACTTCGAGCGAGTCGAGGACGCCCCCGGCGGCGAGATGGGGCCGCCGGGCGAGGAGGTCGCGCAGTTCCCGCATGCTGCGCTCGGCGTGCGGGTCGGCGCTGCTGAACAGGTCGACGACATGCCAGAGCAGCCCCATCAGCAGGTCGGCGCGGCGGCCGGTTCTGGACGCCTCGCCGATAAGCTCCTTGGCGAGTTCCAGCCGCAGCGCCCTGTGCTCGGGACCGAGAACGCAGTGGTGGGCGAGGCTCAGCGCTTCGGCCAGCGCTACCGGGTGGCCGGCCCGCCTGGCCTCCGCCACCAGGGCCATGATGGAGGCGTGCTCGCCGGTCGCGTAGTCCTTCTCGGCTGCCAGCCTGACTCGCAGCCGCAGGGCCAGGGAGGACCGCGGGTCGAGCAGCGACAGGGCGGTGCGCTGCCGGGCGCGCACCATCTCCGCGACGGCCGCCATGCGATGCTCGTGCACCCACAGCCCGCCGAGGCCCAACGCCGCCCGCGCCATCCCCTGCCCGTCGCCCCAGCGCTCCGCCTCGCGGTAGGCCGCGTCGAACCGGAGCCGGCTCGTCCGCAGATCCCCCTCGTCGAGCAGGGCGCGCTCCCCGGCCGCCAGAGATAACTCGATGGCGTCGTCACCCCGCGTGGCCAGAGCGACGTACAGTTCTCGTGAAGTCGTCACAGGCCCGTGCACCCCCAGGTCGTCGTCGGCCGTCACGGCCGTGCCGCGCGGTAGCCGGCCCTCGGTCGTGCGGGGGTTTTCGAACCGATGCCGAGCGCGTGCATCGTTCTACACGCAGAGCATGCCTCGCCGGTTCAGTGGATGAGCCTTCAACCCACTGGCCGCAAGTGGCCGCCTCGGGTGTCCGAGGGACCGTGCCGCCCCTCCCGCCCCGCGACGCCACACCGTTTATGGACTGCCACAGTCCGCCATCAGGCGATCTGCCACAAACGCCCAGGTAGAACGATGCAAGCGAAGATCAACCCTAAATGGCCGGGCTAGCGGCCGGGCGTGGACGTGACGGTGCTACGACGCGGTCGGCTCGAGGTCTCCCTTCCGGGCCCGCAGGTGCGGACGGTCGCGTTCGGCCCAGCGGACGACCGGGGGCACGGCCAGGCCGGTCAGGGCGAACAGGCCGCCGACGAGCCACCATCCCGGCACTCCCCATTCGACGCACAGGGTGATGAGCAGGGCGGGGCCGAGCGTGATCCCCAGGCCGAGGCCCATGCCGAACAGGCCCTGGTACTGGCCGACGGCGTGCCGCGGGGCCAGCGCGTAGGACAGTTCGAAGCCGGCCGCGGCCTGCCAGATCTCGCCGACCGTGTGGATGATCACCGCGATCGGCAGCAGCAGCATGGCGGTCCACAGGGGGGCGCCCGCCATGAGCGAGAGCAGCGCGGCGGCGACCAGGAAGGCGAAGCCCGCGCGGCGCAGCGTGCGGCCGCCGAGGGCGGGGGTGGTGATGCCGCGGCTCGCCCGGACCTGGAAGAGGACGACGATGACGGTGTTGATCAGCATCACCACCGTCACCGACCACTTCGGCGCCAGGATTCGGTTCACCAGCCACAGCGGCACGGCCGCGGTCAGCACCCGGTACTGGATCGCCATCACGCCGTCCAGCACGGTCAGGACGAGGAAGGGGCGGTCCCGCAGCGCCGCCCATCGCCGCCCGGCGCCCCGCGGCACCGGCATCAGGTACGGCAGGAACAGCACGACCAGCGCCGACGCCCCGTACGACGCGGCGCTGCCCGCGAGCAGCAGCACGTAGGCGTGCCGGGTGTCGACGGCGACGCCCCAGCCCGCCAGCAGCGCGCCCGCCGAGATCCCGGCGTTGGTGACCGAGCGCAGGTACCCGCGGAACTCGGCGGGTCGCTCCCCGCCGTACTCCTGCACGAGCGGGCCGCGCGCGGCCTGGCCCGCCGACTGCGCGGCGGCGCCGAGGCTCGCGAACAGCAGGAACGTCCAGAAACCGCGCGCCAGGCACAGGCCCGCCATGGACACCGCGCCCAACCCCAGCGTCAGCGCGTACACCGAACGGGCGCCCTTCCGGTCGGCCAGGTGACCGAACGGGATCCCGGCCGCCAGCGACAGCGCGCCCGCGAGGGTCAGCCCGATCCCCACCTGGGCCGCGGGCAGGTGCACCGCCCGAGTGAAGTACAGCACCCCGGCGGTGAGGTAGACGCCGTAGCCGACCGTGCTCACCAGCGTGGCGAACGCGAGCAGGCGGGCGGGGCGGCCGCCCTTCGGAAGCACTCCCGCGACCCGTCGGCGCGCGGCGACGCTGGGGATCATCAGGCCGCCGGCTCCCCGGGCCCGGCCCCGTCTGCCGTCGTCACGAACCGGACCGACAGCGCGAGCTCCTCGGCGATCTCGCGCGCCCGCGTCGAGGTCTCCGCACCGGTGACGATGACCGCGGCCCGGTCGCGGGAGCAGTGCACCGGGGGGATCTCCTCCCCGTGGCCGATCAGGAGTTCCGCGTGCAGTACCGCCGGATGGGCGCGGACCTCATCCCATCCCTCGACCGCCACGAGGGTGCCCGGCGGCGGAGTCAGGAAACGCATCGCCGCTCCGCGGGTGGGCCGGGGCGGGCCGGGTGCGCGCGGCAGGCCCAGCATGTCGTCGATGACCAGCCCGAAGACCTCCAGGCCTGGGATGGCGTACCCGAGCATCAGGTAGAGCCAGTCGCCGCCGAGGCGACCGTGCACCTCGCCGAGCACGACGCCGCCCGGCGTCAGCCAGAACTCGACATGGAAGGCCCCGACGCGCAGGCCCAGGGTGAGGAGCGCCGCGGACACCACCTCCTCGATCTCCTCACGCCGGGACTCGGGCAGGTCCGCGGGCAGGGCGTGCGCGGTCTCGACGAACAGCGGTGGGGAGGTCTTCTCCTTCGTGGTGACGGCCAGGAAGTGCGGCCGGCCGTCCAGGAAGATCCCCTCGATGCTGAACTCCGTCCCGGGCACGAACTCCTCGATCAGGAACGTGCCCGCGTCCGGCAGCAGCGCCAGCGCCGCGGGCAGGTCGGCGGCCGAGGACACCAGGCTCACCCCGATGCTGCCCATGGCGTCGCGCGGCTTGACGATCCACGGGCCCGGGGCGTCCCGCATGAAGTCCTCCGCGTCGGCGGCGTTCGCGCACAGCCGCACGGCGGGCTGGGCGAACCCCGCCTCGGCCAGCGCCGTCCGGCAGGCGTCCTTGGTGCGGATCCGGCGGATCACCTCGGGCGGGTTGCCCGGCACGCCGATGGCCGCCGCCGTCTCGGCCGCCGCGACCTGGGCCATCTCCAGCAGAGCGAACACCGCCGCGATGCGCTCACCGGCCGCGACGCGCCGCCGCGCCCACTCCGCGTTCTTCCGCGGATCGGTGTAGTCCACGACCGAGGCCTCATCGGCCGCGGCGACGATCGAGGGCGTGGCCGCCAGGACGGGCGCGGTGGTGGTGACGATCGTGCGGATCCCGCGCGCGGCGGTCTGCGCGAGCACCGCCTCGGCCATGTTCACGCTGAAGGGAAGGGCGCGGGCGCCGGCGACGAACAACAGGGTCGGCTTCATCACGCCGCCCCCGCCCCGGCCGGCTCGCGCCGCCCCAGGCTGTTGACCAGCCCGCAGAACCCCTCGATCTCCTCGGTCGTCATGTTCGAGCGCAGCATCACGCGCAGGCCCGCCCGGCCCCGGCCGATGACCGGGAAGAAGATCGGCGAAACGAAGTAGCCGGCGCGCATCAGGTCCTGCGCCAGCTCGACGGTCCCCGCCTCGGAGCCGACCTGCACGAACCGGATCGGCAGCCCGTCGCCGCGCTCGGCGGTGTCGACCAGGCCGTCGAAAAGGTCGATGTTGGCCTGCAAGCGGTCCTGCAGCCCGGCCAGCTCGGCGCTCCGGTGCAGCTCGGCCGAGGCGAGCACGGCGCCGAGCCCCGCGGTGTTGATCCGCTGCGACCACATCAGCGGGGCGGCGCTGCGCAGCGCGATGTCGACCCACTCCCGCGCGCCGCGGCGGCCGAGGAAGACCGCGCCGCCGGATGCGCCGAACCCCTTGTTCAGCGAGGTGATGATCAGGGTGCGGTCGTTGAACCCGTCCATCGTCTCCAGCACCACGCCGCGCCCGTTCCGCCCGACGGTGGAGGTGCTGTGCGCCTCGTCGAAGAACAGGAACAGGCCGTACCTCTCCTGCAGGCGCAGCAACTCGGCGATCGGGGCCACGCCGCCGGTGCTGTACACACCGTCGGCCACGTACGCGACCTGCCGGTGCCGGCGGCACAGGTCCTCCAGCGCCTCGACGTCGTTGTGCCGGATCGTGACGATCTCCGCCTCGTCGGCCACGCTCGGCTTCATCGCGTTCATGCAGAAGTGGGCGTTCTTGTCGAACACCATCAGCGGCGGGACCCCGTCGGTGAGCAGACCCGAGGCCACCAGCGGCAGGCTCGTCCAGGCCGCCAGGGCACAGGAGTTGACCGTGACCGCCTCGACGCCGAACAGGTCCGACAGCGCGGCCTCGGCGTCCTGCAGCACGCCGAAATGGAGCCTCAGGCGCGAGGCCGAGCTGTTGAGGGCCCCCTGGGCGAGCACGGCGTCGGCCGCGGCCCGGACGAGCCCGGGGTGCGTGTCGAGGCCGAGATAGGAGTACGACGACATGTTGACGAACTCGTGGCCGTCGGCCAGCACGCGGTGCCTGCCGTCGCCGATCCCGTCCACCGTGACGCCGAACAGTCCTGCCTTCTCTGTGACGTCCCAGAACTCGGTGCTGATGCGCACGGACTTCTTGAGGTTGAGGAACTGATGCATGGTGCTCTTGGTCTCCTTGGATGATGCGGAAGCGGCCGCGCCGGGCGTGCGGGGAGCCCGGCGTGCCCGCGGGTCGGGTGCGGTCACGCCGACCTGGCCAGGGGCCGCAGCGGGGGTTCGGTCATCGCCGGCCGCGGAGTCGTGTGGCGCTTACCGGAGCTGCGGTAGAGGGAGTCGTGGATGCCGTCGGCGAACTGCAGCGCGCCCAGGTCGCGGCGGGCCTTGGCGACCGGCGAGTCGGCCCGGTACCCCGAGGCCCCGAGCAGCTGTGCGAGCTCGGCGGCGGCCTGGCAGGCGGTGTCGACGCCGTGCGCCTTCATCTCCCAGCCCCACTGCTCGGCCCAGTCGGCCTCGGCGTGCGCCAGCCGCGCGGCGACGGCGGTGCCCAGCAGCGCGGTCGTCAGCTGGGCGTGCGTCCGGCCGAGGGCCACCAGTGCGGAGTCGCGCAGTCGAGGGAGGTCCCCGCTGCTTCTCCGGTACATGAGATGGGTGCTGGCTGCGTCGAACACGGCCGCGGCCGCGCCGAGCGCCGTGGCGGTCACCAGCGGCCGGTAGGCGGTGAAATGCCTGCGCAGCAGGGCCATTCCGTCGCCGCGCAGGACGTCGCGATCGGGGTGGACGGGCACGGCGTCCAGGTCCAGAACCCCCCACGTCCACCCGGCCAGGCCCGCCGGCGACACGGGCTCGCGGTACAGGCCCGGCTCGGCGGCGTCGATCGCCGCTGCGACCAGGCCCCCCTCCGGGGCCTGGAAGAACACCACGAACGCCGAGGCCTCGTCGAGTCGGCTGATCCACGTCTTGCGGCCGCTGACCAGCCACGTCCCGTCCGGGCCGGGCGTGGCGCGGGTCCGCGCGGCGGCCGGCCGGGAACCGCCGTGCGGCTCGGTGATGGCGACGCCCACGAGCGCGCCGGCCGCCAGGGACGACCCCCACCGCTGGCGGAGCGCGGCGCGTCCGTGCTGGGTGATCAGCCTGCCGTACCCGAGCGTCACCGCGTCCCGCAGGTCGACGTCCCGGTAGCCGCAGAGGAACTGTGCGAGGACCCCGAACAGGGGCGAGTTCATGGAGTCCAGGAAGCCGCGTTCCACCATCGCCAGCCGGACGGCCATGAGTCGACGCGAGCGCTCGGGTCCGTCAGGCAGGTCGACAGAGTGGATGGCGAGTACCTCGTCCAGTTCGGTCTCCAGGGCCGCCAGTCGGTCCCAGTCGACCTGGTCCGCGGGATCCAGGACCGGACGCACCGGCTGAAGCCAGGTGTCGATCGCCTCACCGGTCATGACCGGCCCTCCTGTCCACGCACGCCGGGCAACCGCTGACGGGCGCAGGGGGGTGATCGTGGGCCTTGTGGCGAGGCCAGGGTCTGCCGGAGCCGTGTGGTCGGTGGCTTCGACCAGCGAGGATGCAGGGGACCCAGGCCATGTCCAGATCCAGGAAGATCTCCCCGATCCGGGCCAAGTCCGTGCTCGGGAGTTCCCGGATGGGACCCCGCATCTTGATCTTGGGGAAGTAGTCGTCGGCAGTCATGCGCAGCGACGGGCCGTGCTGTGCGCGGTCCACCGCGAGGTCTTCCTCGGTGGCCGGGTCATCGAAGGCATCCACAATCGCGACCCTCGGGCCATGTCCGGGGCCGTACGTGGGCGACTTGTAGGCGCCTTTCAGATCGGCCGGCCCGCACCCGGGCGGCGCGGCGCCCGGCGCGGGGTGGGCCCCCTGCCCCATGTGTTCGCTGGACGGCGGCGGACACAAAGCCTCAAGCTTGGACATGTCCGCACTGCCCCCTCGAGGGGCGGCCATCACCGCCGACCTGCACCGTCTCCGTGAACTCCGCATCGGTCCCATCGCGCCCTCCTCGGAGCGATGCCCGGCGGTCGCCGGGCGACCATCGCCCCATACCAAAGGCGTTCCATCCCGTTCCATCTCGTTCCACCCAAGGAACGGGAGTGTCCAGTTACCGGCTCTGTCGCTCTTTCGGCGGTGCCGGAGCCTGAGGCCTATCCGAGGAGGCTCAGGCCGACGATGCTCGAAGAGCCGCCGCGCTTACGCGAGAGGCACGCCCAGCGGGCGGCGCGCCCTCACCTCCGCCGGCCGGCCCGAACGCGCAAGCGCGCCTGGCAATGGCTGACTTCCCGAACGCGTGGGCTCCGCTGCCGCAGGATGCACAAAGCAGATCAGCGCCGTCGGCTCCCACGGGTCCAGTGCGCTCCGGTCGTCGACGTCCGTGATCGAACGGCTCTTCATTGCGCGGCCTGCCAGCACTCGCCGCATGGAGGGGCTCCTCTCGCCGGTCGCTCATTTCCGCTCTTCGAGCTGGAGGAAGGCGCGCTCGAAGGCTTCTGGGTCGGCGGTGTGGAGCAGGTCCATCAACCCGTCCACGTCGGACGCCGAGATCAGGACGCGCCCCGTCGCCCTCCAGATCCCCTCCCGATCCAGCGTGATCGACCATTCAGGGAAGAGATGCTGCAGTAGCAGCAATGTGACTTGCATCGTTTCCTCACACAGAGCGTGGCCCCTGGCTCCTCGGGTCGGGGACATCGCAGCGTCAGGGCAGCCTGGCCCAGACGACCTTGCCGCCGCCGGTGAGGCGCTTGACTCCCCACTCGTCCACGAGCTCCGCCATGAGCTGGAGGCCACGGCCGGAGGTGGCGGCATAGTCCTGAGGCTGGACGGTGGGAAGGCCCGTGCCAGTGTCCGATACCTCGATCACCGGCTGCCCATCGTCCGGGTCGAGGAGGAGCCGGACGATGATCGGGCCTTCGCCGTGCTTGTAGGCGTTCGTGGTTAGCTCGCAGACCACGAGACGGCCCGTGTAGTCGTCGGTGATGCCCCAACTGGCGAACTGTTCGGCGAGGAACCGGCGCGCGAGGCGCGGCGCCTGATCGGTGGAATCGAGGACGATCGTCGGGACTTCAGGAGCTTGCGGTGCTGCGGACATCGGCACGACCTTCGCTGGCCACTGACGGGTTCAGGTAACTCGCTGCACAGCTTCAACTCCGCCGCGTAGCGTTACCACCGAAGCGCCCCAGCACACACGTGGCGCTGTCGATCGCTGGTAGGTGGGTTCCCCTCGCTCACGTGGAGGCGAAGCAGTGGCCGCACGCAAACCGACATCCAAGACCGTCGCCTTCGGCGCAGAGGTCACGCGCCTCCGCGAGGAAGCGGGACTCAATCGGACGGAACTGGCCGCACGGACGGCGGTCACCCGGAGCTACATCTCGCAGGTCGAGTCCGGGCGCACCAAGTGCCGCAGGGACTTCGCCGAACGGATGGACAAGGCGCTGGACTCGGGAACGGCCCTGGTCGACGCATGGGACGAACTCCTACGTTCCAGCAGCTACCCGAAGTTCTTTGCAGACTTCCCCCGTGCCGAGGCGTCCGCTGACGCGCTCCGCGCTTTCGAGATCAGGTTGGTCTACGGGCTTCTGCAGACTGAGGCGTACGCACGTGTGCTCCTGTGCAACGACGATGCCGTCCGCGAGCGGATGCAACGGCAGAGAATTCTCACCAAGCCGAACCCTCCGACCGTGTTCGTCGTACTGGACGAGTCTGTCCTCCTCCGTGAGGTCGGTTCCCGGGAGATCATGCGCGAACAGTTGGAGCATCTGATCGAGATGTCGGAGCGGGAGAACATCACGATTCAGATCGCTCCGATCGGCTACTACCGCGACGCCCGAGCGCCGTTCGTGATCGCGACTCAACCCGATCGGAGCGAGATCGTGTACCTGGAAAGCAACATCGGGGGCGAGACGAGTGCAGAGCCGCGAGACCTGGCGCTCGTCAGCGAGGCTTTCAGTACGCTCCAGGCGGCGGCGCTTTCACCGAAGGCGTCGGTCGAACTGATGCGGAAGGTTGTGGAGGAGCGATGGACGTGACCTGGCGCAAGTCGTCGCGTAGTAGTGAGGCCGGAGACAACTGCGTCGAACTGGCCGACCTCGGCAAGGCCGTAGGCATCCGCGACAGCAAAGACCCGGCCGGCGCCAAGTTCACCCTGCGACGCGACGAGTTCGCGAGCCTCGTGGCGATTCTGAAGCGCTAACGCCCGAACATGGCACCGAAGAAGCCCCGGCCCGAGAGGGACCGGGGCTTCCTTGTTTCGCCTCTGAGGGCGGACGCCGTAGCCAGGCGCTTCGGGGTAAGGCGCCGCGAGGCTCCTTTGCTGATCGACGCACAGAACGGGGGTGTCTCGGCGCCGAGGCAGGGCCAGAAGCAGCCCAGGGCAGGTGGCCGGGCTCCGTGAAGGAGCCCGGCCACCGTTGAGATGACCTTCCGGTGCCGATCGGCGGGGGCAGCTCGTGCTGCGTGATCGGTGGGCTCGCGTCGCGGGTCACCGAGGGGCAGGCAGGCGGGCGTCGGGACGTGTGAACATCCGGTGGGCCGGATCGGGCGGAGGCCGGTCTATCTGGTCCCGTGTGAACCGGTCGAGTGCCGCTGGGGGCGGCCGGGTTCGCTAACGAACGGCTAACTAACGATCAAGAGGCCGGTTCTCCGTGGTGGAGAAACGGCCTCTGAGCTGGTACTTCTTGTCGGGACGGCGGGATTTGAACCCACGACCCCTTGACCCCCAGGCACAGCAGACCAGTCGATCAAGGTCGATGGGAGTCGATCGGGGAGCCTCTCACCTGCGGAAACGTCCGGGGGAGTCGTGGCGAGTCCAGAGGGGGCTGACCACGGTGGCTCCCCGATCGGCTCCCCGCGGCCCCTTACTTCTAGGAGGAAGATCATGGTGCGAGGGCTCTGACCTGGAAGAGCGTGAGAGCTCGTCGGTGCGTGTCGATGGAGTCTCTGCTGCAGCGTGCCGACCGCCATGTCCACCGTGACGATGTCGTGGAGGGGCCGACGGTCCGAGATCCTGCGCAGGCGGGAAAGTGGTGAGCACGGAGGTCATGCGCCTGGATCATCCGCGGCGTTCGGAAAGCTTCCTGGGGCCTCTCTCGGGCTGAAGTCTGGACCGGTGGAGGCGGGAATTTCCTCGATTATTGCAGGCGGCGGGCATCCTGTCGTCTGCCGGATGGTAGGTCGTAACCATGGGGTGCCTGCCGATGTATCCGCCGATGTTGGCCGTGCTGGGGGATCTGCCGACCATGAAAGGCTGGGCGGCCGAGTTGAAGTGGGATGGAGTCCGGGCTGTCGCCTACATCCGCGACGGTCGGTTGAAGCTGATGTCGCGCAACGACAAGGACATCACTGTTGCCTGGCCCGAACTCGCCCCGCTCGCCGCCGCGGTCGACGTGCCGGTGGTGCTGGACGGGGAGATCGTGGCGTTCGGGCCGGACGGCAGGCCGTCGTTCAGGGCGCTCGGCCCACGCATGCACCTTCGCCGGCCACGCCGCATCCAGGCCCTGGCCCAGTCCAACCCCGTCTCTTATGTGATCTTCGATGTGCTGCACCGTGGTGACAAGTCGAAGATCGCCTTGCCCTATGCCGAGAGGCGCCGGGTTCTCCACGGGCTCGGACTGGAGGGGCCGCGCTGGAGGACGACCACTTCCCACGACGACGTCGCGAACGTCTTCGCCGAGTCGTCCCGTCTCGGCATGGAGGGCGTGGTATCCAAGCGCCTCGACTCCCCTTACCGACCAGGGCAACGGCATCGGGACTGGACCAAGACGAAGCACCTTCGGACCCAGGAGGTCATCGTCGTCGGCTGGAAGCCGGGGGAGGGCCGCCGTGCCGAACGGATCGGCGCGCTCCTGCTGGCCGTCAACGACGAGCGAGGGCGGCTGAGATACGCCGGTCATGTCGGTACCGGCTTCACCGAGGCGAGCCTGGACGACCTCGCCGAGCGTCTCACGCCGTTGCGGCAGGACGACCCGCCGGTTCCCGACGTTCCCTCTCAGCATGCGAGGGACGCCCGCTGGGTGCGGCCGGAACGGGTCGGTGAGGTGGCCTTACCGAGTGGACTCGGCGATGACCGACTACGGCACCCGAGCTGGCGTGGTGTCCGCACGGCCGGAACCGGGCGAAGTCCACCGTGAATAGGGCGGCGCGCCCGCCGGTCACTCGGGGTTCTCGTAGCGGACGTCCAGCTCGTCGTTCGCGACGGTGATGTGAATGGTCGCGCCGTCCCGGACATCCCCTGCCAGGAGCGCGCGGCCGAGTCGGGTCTCGACCTCGCGGGCGATGAAGCGGCGGAGCGGACGGGCGCCGTAAACCGGGTCGAAGCCCTGCTCGGCGATCAGCCGCCGGGCGTCTTCGTCGATCGCCAGCCGCATCTGCCGGTCGGCCAGTCGGGCGCGAAGGTCGTTGAACATCAGGTCGACGACCTGTTCGATCTGCGGCAGCGTGAGCGGCTTGAACAGGACGATGTCGTCGACCCGGTTGAGGAACTCGGGACGGAAATGGCGGCGCAACTCGCCCATCACCCGGTCGCGGGCGTCCGGCTCGATCTCACCCTCTGGGGTGACGCCCTGCAGCAGGTGCTCCGACCCGATGTTGGACGTCATGATGATGACGGTGTTGCGGAAGTCGACGGTGCGGCCTTGCGCGTCGGTGAGGCGGCCGTCGTCGAGCACCTGGAGCAGCGTGTTGAAGACGTCGCCGTGCGCCTTCTCGATCTCGTCGAACAGCACGACCGAGTAGGGCTTGCGCCGGACGGCCTCGGTGAGCTGGCCGCCCTCCTCGTATCCCACGTAGCCGGGGGGTGCGCCGACCAGCCGGCTGACGGTGTGGCGCTCCTGGTATTCGCTCATGTCGATGCGGACCATGTTCTCCTCGGTGTCGAACAGGGCCGCGGCGAGGGTGCGGGCCAGTTCGGTCTTGCCGACGCCGGTGGGGCCGAGGAAGACGAACGAGCCGATGGGGCGGCGCGGGTCCTTGATGCCCGAGCGGGCGCGGATGATGGCATCGGACACTAGCTGGACGGCCTCGTCCTGCCCGACCACGCGCTCGTGCAGAACCTTGTCGAGCTTGAGCAGTTTGTCCCGCTCGCCCTCCTGCAGGCGGCTCACCGGGATGCCCGTCCAACGCGACACGATCGCCGCGATCTCCTCCTCGGTCACGACCTCGCGCAGCAGGCGTCCGCCGTCCTGCTTGCCGGCCAACCGCTCCTCCTCAGCGCGCAGCCGCCGCTCCAGGTCGGGCAGCCGGCCGTGCCGCAGCTCGGCGGCACGGTTGAGGTCGTAGTCGCGCTCGGCGCGGGCGGCCTCCTGCCCAAGCTGTTCGATCTCCTGGCGCAGCGCCTGCACCTTGCGGAGCGCCTGGCGCTCGGCCTCCCACTGGGCGCGCATGGAGTCGGCCTCGGCGCGCAGCCCGGTCAGTTCCTTCCGTAGTTTCTCCAGGCGGTCCTTGCTCGCCGCGTCCTCCTCCTTGGACAGTGCGGCCTCCTCGATCTCCAGCCGCATGACGCGGCGGGTGAGTTCGTCCAGCGGCGCCGGCAGGGAGTCGATCTCGGTGCGCAGCATGGCGCACGCCTCGTCGACCAGGTCGATGGCCTTGTCGGGCAGGAACCGGTCGGAGATGTAGCGGTGGCTGAGCGTCACGGCGGCGACGAGGGCGGCGTCCTGGATCTTCACGCCGTGGAAGACCTCAAGGCGTTCGCGCAGGCCGCGCAGAATGGAGACGGTGTCCTCCACGGTGGGCTCGTCGACCAGGACGGGCTGGAAGCGCCGCTCCAGGGCCGCGTCCTTCTCGATGTGCTTGCGGTACTCCTCCACCGTCGTGGCGCCGATCATGTGGAGTTCGCCGCGGGCGAGCATGGGCTTGAGCATGTTGCCGGCGTCCATGGCCCCTTCGGTGGCGCCCGCGCCGACGACGTTGTGCAGCTCGTCGACGAACAGCAGGATCTGGCCCTCTGCCGCCTTGACCTCGTTGAGCACGGCGGTGAGGCGCTCCTCGAACTCGCCCCGGTACTTGGCGCCGGCGACGAGCGAACCCATGTCCATATTGAAGATCGTCTTGTTGCGGAGGCCCTCGGGGACGTCGCCGTTGCTGATGCGCAGGGCGAGCCCTTCGACGATGGCGGTCTTGCCGACGCCGGGGTCGCCGATCAGCACGGGGTTGTTCTTGGACTTGCGGGACAGGATCTGGACGACACGGCGGATCTCGGTGTCCCGGCCGATGACGGGGTCGAGTTTGCCTGCCGCGGCATCGGCCACCAGGTCACGGCCGTACTTTTCCAGCGCCTCGTAGGCGACCTCGGGCATCGCGGACGTCACCCTCTGGTTCCCGCGGATCCGGGTGAGGGCCTCCAGGAAGGAGTCCCTGGTGATGCCCTGGCGTTCCAGCAGCCGTCCCGCCGCCGTCGCCGTGCCCTCCTCCAGCAGTGCGATGACCAGGTGCTCCACGGAGACATAATCGTCCTTCAGCCGTTCGGCCTCCTGCTGGGCGGTGTCGAGCAGGCGGGAGAGCCTCTGGGTCACCAGGACCTGGCCGGGCTCGGTCCCCGGACCGCTCACGCTGGGGCGGTGTCCCAGCTCAGCCTCCAGCGCCTCGCGCAACCGTGCAGGATCGGCCTTCGCCTCGGTGAGCAGCCGCGGGACCAGTCCGTCGGCCTGGTCGAGCAGGGCGAGCAGCAGGTGCTCGCCGTCCACTTCGACGTGGCCGAAGCGCAAGGCCTTGGTCTGGGCGTCGTGCAAGGCCTCCTGGGATTTCTGGGTCAGGCGATTGGGGTCCACGTTGGGCCTCCGGTGTGGTGTTGGATGCGCAGTTCCCGCTCGAGTTCGGCGATGCGGTCGAGTAGTTCGACCACGAGTCCCAGCGCGGCGTAGTTGAGGCAGAGCCCCGTCCGCAGGCGTTCGAGGCGTCCGTATGCGGCGACTTGCCCCGGCGGGAACCAGAGCCGGCCGGAGCGGTCGCGTTCGGGATCGAGCAGCCCGAGACGCACCAGCCGGCGTGCCAGCTCGGGATGGATTCCAGCGGCCTCGGCGAAGGCGTCGAGGTCCATCCGCCGGGAACGGGTCGGGATGATGGCGTAGACCGTGCCGGGCAGCAGCTGTACCATCACGACCTCCTCGGGTCGAACGGTGACGCCGAGGCGAGCTCTTCGAGCAGCCGGCGTTCCGTTTCGGATGGCTCGGGCGGCACCACGATCCGGACTTCGGCGAACAGGTCGCCTGGGGTGCCGCGAGGGTTGGGCAGCCCGCGGCCGCGCAGCCGGAGCCGCCGCCCACTGGACGTGCCGGGGGGCACCTTCACCTTGGCCTCGCCGCCGGGCGTCTGCAGTCCCACCGTCGTGCCGAGGGCGGCCTCCCACGGAGCGAGCGGCAGGTCGGTGTATATGTCGCGACCTTCGACGCGGTAGCGGTGATGCGGGGCGATCCGCACCACCAGGAAAAGGTCGCCGGCGGTGTCGCCGCTCCCGCCCTGCCCGGCCAACCGGATGCGCTGGCCGTCGGTCACACCGGCGGGAACGGTGACGTCGATGGTCTGCCGGCCCCCTGGACGCTCGAGGGTGATGGTGCGTCTGGTCCCCTGGTACGCCTCCTCGACGCTGACCTCGATCTCGGCCTCCTGGTCCGCGCCCTGCGACGGTGACCAGGTCGACCAGCCGCCGCCACGCGCACGGCCACCGAAGATCCCACCGAACAGATCCTCCAGGTCGATGTCCTCGCCGAACCCGCCGGTGCGGCCGCCGCCCGTGGTGGCGTAGGGCCCGGCGCGGCCGGCGCCGGCGGCGGCACCGGCCCGAGAGCGCGCCCACATGTCCGGGTCGACGTCTTCCGGAACCCGCCGGAAGTCGGGCCCGAAGGCGTCATAGCGGCGGCGCTGCTCCGGGTCGGACAGGATGGCGTAGGCCTCGGAGACGTCCTTGAACTTCTCCTCGGCTCCAGGGTCCTTGTTGATGTCCGGGTGGTGGGCCCGGGCGAGCTTGCGGTAGACCCGCTGGATCTCGTCCTGGCCGGCGTCCCGGGAGACCCCGAGCACCTCGTACGGATCTTGGACGGCCATCAGTCACCGGTCCTGGCCGACACCGACACCAGTGCCGGACGCAACTGGTTCTCGTCGTCGCCGTAGCCCGGTTGGTGCACCTCGACCACTGTGCCGGGCGGGACACCGGGGTCGGCGCGCACGGCGACCGCCGAGTGCCGGGCCGGATCGAACGGGACCCCCAGGTCATCGCGACGCGGATAGCCGAGGTCGCGCAAGGTCGCCACGGCCCGGTCCCGGACGCTGCGAACGCCTTCGACGACGCTCGCCGGGTCGGACTCGGCGTGCTGGAGTGCGCGTTCGAGGTCGTCGAGAACCGGCAGCCACGCCCCGGTGACCTCCGCCCGCTGGGCACGGCGCTGCGTCTCCAACTCGCGCGTCAGGCGTTTGCGCAGGTTGTCGAGGTCGGCGGCTGCGCGCCGCCACAGGTCCTCGAGTTCCCCGACCCGCGCCCTGAGCCGTTCGACCTCGCCGGAATCCCGGTCGGCCGCGTCGGCGGCCCCGTCCCGCTCGGGCTCCTGCCCGGCGTGCTCGGGCCGCTCAAGCGGGCGGTCCTGGCCGGCCGGCTGCCCGGTCTGCTCAGTCCGTCGTGAATTCGGCGTCGATGACATCGTCATCCGAGCCTTCCGTCGTGGCACCGGCGGGACGCTGACCCGCGCCCGCTCCGGTGGCCGGTCCCAGTCCGTGCAGGATCTGCTGGAGTTCGGAGGTGAGCGTGCGCAGCCGGTCCAGCGGCGCCTCCTCCTTGATGGCCTGGCGAGCGTCCTCGACGAGCCCCTCGGCCCGCGCCTTCTCATGTACGGGCACCGTGTCACCGAGTTCACCCAGCCGGTGTTCGACCTGGTAGATGGCCGAGTCCAGCTCGTTGCGCGCGTCGACCTGCGCGCGCAGCCGGGCGTCCTCCTGCTGGTTCTGCTCCGCATCGGCGATCATGCGCTCGACCTCGCTCTCGTCGAGATTCGAGCTCTGACTGATGGTGATGTGCTGCTCGGCGCCGGTGTCCTTGTCGCGCGCGGAGACGTTGAGGATGCCGTTGGCGTCGATGTCGAACGTCACCTCGATCTGCGGTTCGCCGCGCGGTGCGGGGCGGATGTTCTCCAGCCGGAAGCGACCCAGCACCCGGTTGTCGGCGGCCCGTTCCCGTTCACCCTGCAGAACCACGATGTCGACCGCGTTCTGGTTGTCCTCGGCGGTGCTGAACGTCTCGGTCCGGCGGGCGGGGATGGTCGTGTTCCGCTCAATGATCTTGGTCATCACTCCGCCCATGGTCTCCACGCCGAGCGAGAGGGGAGTGACATCGAGCAGCAGGACGTCCTTGACCTCGCCCTTGAGGACACCGGCCTGGATCGCGGCGCCCAGCGCCACGACCTCGTCGGGATTGACCGACATGTTGGGGTCCTGGCCGCCGGTCAGCCTTCGGACGAGGCTCTGCACGGCGGGGATCCGGGTGGACCCGCCGACCATGATGACCTCGTCGATGTCGTCTGCGGTGACCTTGGCATCGCTCATCGCCCGTTCCACCGGGCCGACGCAGCGCTCGATCAGGTCCGCTGTGATCTGCTCGAACGCGGAGCGCATCAGCGAGGTGTCGAGGTGTTTCGGGCCACTGGCGTCGGCCGTGATGAACGGCAGACTGATCTGTGTCCGGGTCACCGTGGACAGCTCGACCTTGGCCTTCTCGGCGGCTTCGAACAGCCGCTGCAAAGCCTGCGGGTCCGCGCGGAGGTCGATCCCGTTGTCCCGCTGGAACTCGTCGGCGAGGTGGTCGACGATCCGGCGGTCGAAGTCGTCGCCGCCGAGATGGCCGTCACCGGAGGTGGCGCGGACCTCCACGACGTCGTCGCCGATGTTCAGCAGGCTGACGTCGAACGTGCCGCCGCCCAGGTCGAACACCAGCACGGTCTCGTTCGCCTTCTTGTCGAGACCGTAGGCCAGTGCCGCCGCCGTAGGCTCGTTGATGATGCGCAGGACCTCCAGCCCGGCGATCTTCCCCGCGTCGCTCGTGGCCTGCCGCTGGGCGTCGTTGAAGTAGGCGGGCACGGTGATGACCGCCTCGGTGACCTTCTCACCGAGCGACTTGCCGGCGTCGTCCGCCAGCTTGCGCAGCACCAGCGCCGAGATCTCCTCCGGCGCGTACTGCTTGCCGCGCACTTCGAAGCGTGCCGTCCCGTCGGAACCTTCGACCACGTCGAAGGAGACCGCGTCCTTCTCGGTCTCGATCTCGTCGTAGCGTCGTCCGATGAAGCGCTTCGCCGAGGTGATGGTGCCCTTCGGGTTCATGATCGCCTGCCGCCGGGCCAACTGCCCGACCAATCTCTCCCCCTGTTCGGTGAAGGCCACCACGGACGGGGTCGTCCGTGCCCCCTCCGCGTTGGGGAGGACCCGAGGTTCACCGCCTTCCGTCACCGCGATGACCGAGTTGGTGGTGCCGAGGTCTATGCCGACTGCTCTACCCATCAGGTTCCCTCCGATGGTCCTCACCGCGCACTCCAGTGAGGTGGCGTACATCGTTGCCGGAGATGGCAATGCCTTCACCCCCACGTTGCGCCGTCAGTCGGTCCACCGCATCCACTGACTGGGTAGGTCTGAGCTCGGCGCCCACCACGGGGCGATGGCGAACTCTCCGTGAGCGGATGGCGGTGGGCAGGCGGCACGCACGGACGAATCATCGGACCGGCGCGGGCAGGCGGCCTGGTCGGGGTGAGCCGGGCCTACAAGATCTGACGATGTGACGGTCCCCCGGGGCGGGGAGGCTGCAAGGAGTTCTTCTTCTCCTCCGTCAGGAGATGTCAGGGAGGTGGATCCATGGCTGTGATGGGAATCAGCAGGTTCGAGCGCTTCTTCAGGGCTGCCGCCGGGGTGGACGTCGACAAGAACGATCTGCGGCGCTACCACGAGTTCCTTGACGCCAAGCTGTACGACCTGCTCCTCGCCGGTCAGGCCAAGGCGAAGGCGAACGGGCGCGACATCATCGAGCCGTTCGACCTCCCGATCACGAAGGGCCTGCAGGAGTGCATCCACCGGTTCCGCCGGTTGGACGACGAGATCGACGTCGAGCCGATCCTTGAGCTGCTGGCGAGGCGGCCGCCGCTGGACATCGCGGTAAGCGATGTCACCGATGAGAAGCTTCCCGAGATCGCGGGAGGTCTTTCCTACGCTCTGTCGCAGGCCTTCCGGATCGTGTTCCCGGACCGCCGCAACCCGCAGACCGCGCATTGGGAGCGTGTCCAGCGCATGTTCGACCTGCTCTTGTGAGCAGGACTGCCGCTTTCTGATTCGCGGTAGACGCGCAGACGGTATGGCTTTATTTAATTTTGACCTAATTTGTCCAAGGATGAGACGGTGGTGCGTTGACGGTCGCGTATCCCGCCCGATGATGGGCACGTTGCCTGCATGGATGGCGGGCCGTCGAGGCCGGGGGTGACGTTCGGTCGCCAACGGGAACGGGCGAGCGTTGACGAGTTGCTGACGCGCGTCGACGGCCCGAGGGTCATGCTCGTCGAGGGGGAGACGGGCATCGGGCGGAGCCGCCTGCTTGAGGAGGCAGCGCGGACCGCCGCCGACGAGGGTTTCTCGGTGGTGGTCGCCGATGCAAGCCCCGAACTGCGTCGGCCCGCGGACCTGGAGTTGCTGCTGTCGGTACTCGACGAGCCCGGTCCGCTCTCGCCCGCGCCGTCGGCCGGCGGACGGGACCGTCCGGCTGAGCGGCTGCGGGCAGCGCTGGAACGGCGGGCCCGGTCCACCTCGCTGCTGGTCGTGCTGGACGATCTGGAATGGGCCGATCCCGCGATGCTCCTCGCGCTGCGGACGCTGCCGATGCGACTCGCATCGTCTTCCGTGTGGTGGATTCTCGCACGCCGCCCCGGTTCCGGCGGCGCCGAGCCTGATCGGCTGTTCTCCCGGTTGCAGGAGCGCGGCGCCGTCCTGCTCCAGCTCTCTCCATTGTCGGATGAGGCCGTCCTCGAACTGGTCACCACCACTTTGGGTGCGTGCCCTGACGCCGACCTGCGCGTGCTCGCAGACAAGGCGGGCGGCAATCCGCTGCTGCTCCTCGAGCTGATGAACGGACTGCTCGACGAGGGCGGGGTGGTGATCTCCCGGGGCCACGCCCACCTCATCACCTCGCGGTTGCCGGAGCGGGCCCGTCTCGTCGTCCAGGGCCGCCTGGACGATCTGGATCCGGCGGCTCGGCGGCTCTTCGAGGTGGCTGCGATGCTGGGGCCCGCGTTCCACCCCCTTGTCGCCGCAGACCTGCTTGGCATCACCCCCTCCGAACTCCTGCCGTCACTGGAGGCGATCCTGGCGACCGAGCTGCTGGTAGCGCATGAAGAGGCTCTTGTGTTCCGGCACGAAATGGTGCGCGAAACGGTGATCACGGATATTCCCGGTCCCGTCCGCCAGGCTCTGCATGTGCAGATCGGCAGGACCCTGCTGGAGCACGGTGGCAGGGTGAAGGCCGCGGCGGCCCACCTCATGGCGGGGGCGGTCTCAGGCGTCCCAGAGGTCCTCCAGAGCCTGGACCGGGCAAGCGCGCAGATGCTCGACACCGACCCGGCGGTCGCCGCCGAGCTGACCCAACGGGCGCTCGACCTCACCGAGCCCGCCGATCCGCTGTGGTTCGCGCGCACGATGACGGCGATGCGGACGCTGGTCACCGTCGGTGACCTGATGGGGGCCGCGAAGTTCGCGGAGGCCGCGCTCGACCGATGCGCCTCCGGCTCGCCGACCGCTGAACTGCTGACCGCGCTGTCCTTCGTCCTGGTGCCGATGGGCCAGGCCGCCAGGGCGTCGGACACGGCGAAGGCCGTGCTGGACATGCCTGATCTGACGGACGAGGTGCGCGACCGCGCCGAACTCGCTCTCCTGCAGGCCGGGGCCGGGCTGCAGGAGAGCGGAAGCGTGCTGGACCGGGCCAGCGAGATCATCGAGGCGGGCGACGCGCCTGGCCGTGGCCTGGTGACCGGGGCGCTCATCGTCCTCGCCTTGAACGACTGGGACAAGGGCGATCTGCTCGGCGCGCTCGACCTCACGCGGACCGGTGCGCGGCAGGTGTCCAACGACGGCGTGCATGAGTGCCGGCTCCACCCAGGTCTGATACTGGCCGCATTCCTGGTGGACGTCAGGCTCATGGACGAGGCGCGGCGGACGATGGTGCTGGGGACCGGCGGAGCCGAGGGGATCGGCGGAGCCGAGGGGATCGGGCGGGACGGCTGGGCGGCCGGATCGGCGATCGTGCGATCTCGCATCGACCTCGCTGAGGGGCGCCCAGAGGAGGCGATCCGCGGGGCGAGGGCGGCTCTGGAAGCCGCCGACGCGGTCGGGGCGCGCCTGCTGGGCGCCTGTGCCCGATCCATGCTGTCCATCGCGGCGCTGCGCTCCGGCGATCTCGAGACGGCCGCTGAGCACGGCCTCGGAGGCGAGGACGCGGGCGGCCCGGCGTCCCCTCCCTTCGACCTGACCCGAAGCGAGCTGATCCGGGCGCAGGTGACCGAGGCGTGTGACGGGCCGCGGGCCGCCCTGCCCGGAGTGAGCCGACTCCTCGATGGCCTGGCGGAGCACTATCGGGTGCTGATCTGCGATCCGACCGCGGCGGCCTGGCTGGTCCGAACGGCGGTCGCGGCGGGTGAGCCCGGACAGGCCGAGAAGGCCGTCGCTGCGGCCGACCGGCTCGCCGACATGAACCCGGGGCTGCCCAGTCTGGCCGCCGCCGCCGAGCACGCCCGCGGGCTGCTGCACGGCGATCCGGACCTCCTGCAACACGCCGCGGCGGAGCACGCCGACCATTGGTCATCCGCCTCCGCATACGAGGACCTCGGCATGCTGCTGAGCGGACCGGACGGTGCGCGCGGTCGTACGGTCCAGTGGTTCGACGAGGCTCTCTCCTGCTACGCCGCGGCCGGCGCCGAGCGGGACGCGGCCCGGATCCGTGGGCGCCTGCGGGGAATGGGGGAGCGCCGCAGGCACTGGGAACGCCGCGATCGGCCCGTGACCGGCTGGGACAGCCTCACCGGGACCGAGCAGCGGATCTCCGGGCTCGTCTCCCAAGGGCTCACCAACCAGCGCATAGCCGATCAGCTGTTCGTCAGCGTCCACACCGTCGCGTTCCACCTGCGGCAGGTCTTCCGCAAACTCGCCATCCGCTCGCGCGTCGAACTGGCGCGGCAGGTCCTCGAACACTCCGACGACCCTCCAGACGCGCATACCAGGAAGAGTTCCGGCGACACGGAGGCCGACACTCCCGCCCACAGACGCCCCAGACCGGATTGAGCGCACGCAGGTCCCAAGACATGCGGACTTGAAGTCCTCCCATACTGGCGGGGGCCGGGCGGCTCCAGCTCCGGGCCGAGCAGTGGTTCCCCCGTCACGCCCGCCACACTGCGTGCCGCCGGGTGTCCTGCATCCTCCGGCCGGGTAGCGGTGCCGCTGAGCGTTGACGGCAGTGATCGTCCGCAGATCAGTCCCTCTTGGACATTTCCCTACCTGCGTGTTCGGCTGACCGTGCCCTGCGGGGGAAGGCCGCGATCATGGGCCCGGAATCCGTGTTCATCGTCGTCCTGGCCACCGCGGCCGCGGTCCTACTCTCCCGGGCCCTTTCGGCGCGTATGGGGATGCCCGAAGCGATCCTGCTCGTCGTGCTCGGCGCGGCGATCGCGTTCCTGCCCGGCATGCCCGAGATCGAACTGCCGCCGGAAGTGGTGCTGCTCGGGTTCCTGCCCCCGCTGGTCTACTACGCAGCGTTCTTCAGCGCCCCCCGAGAGGCGAAGGCGGACGCAGTGCCGATCACGGCGCTCGCGATCGGCCTGACGGCGGTGACCACCTTCACCGTCGCCGCGGTCCTGCGGTGGGTTCTGCCCGACCTGGGCTGGGCGGCGGCCATCGCCCTCGGTGCCGCCGTCGCCCCCACCGACCCCGTCGCCGCAATCTCGATCATGAAGCGGCTGAACGCGCCGGTTCGGATCGTGACCATCATCGAAGGGGAGAACCTCATCAATGACGCCGTCGCGCTCACAGCCTTCGTGCTGGCCGTCGAGGCGCTGACGACGCCCTTCACCCTCGGCCACGGCATAGCGCGGCTGGCCGGAGTGGTCGCCGGCGGTGTGGCGTACGGCCTGGCAGTGGGGTTCATCGCGTCCCGCCTGCGCCGCCGGATCCGCGATCCCGGCAGCCAGATCATCGTCTCCCTGCTGACGCCGTACCTCGCGTTCGTCCCGGCCGACGAGCTCGGCTTCTCCGGGGTACTCGCCACCGTCTGCGCGGGCTTCTACCTCGGCACGCGCGGAGAGGGCGTGCTCCAACCGGCGTCCCGGCTGCCCGGTCATCTGTTCTGGCAGGTGCTGGTCTTCCTCCTGGAGTCGGCACTGTTCGTGTTGCTCGGCCTCGAGATACGCGTGATCGTGCGCGAGGTGACCGGCACCGCATGGCCGTCGGCATTTCTCGGCGCGGCCGCGGTCACGGCCGTCATCGTGGCCCTTAGGCTGGCCTGGACGCAGTTCGTGTTCCCGCTCTCCCGGTATCTGCCCGGCCGGCACATCGCCTTCGATCATCTGCCCTGGCGCGACCGGCTCGCCATCGGCTGGAGCGGCATGCGAGGCGCGATCTCACTGGCGATCGTGCTGTCCCTGCCGGTCTCCGCGCCGGGCCTGCCGCCGGAACGGCGCGGCGAGCGGCTCTTCGTGACCGGCGCCGTCGTGTTCATCACCCTGATCGGATGTGCGACCACGATGCCCGGGCTGCTGAGACGGCTCGGCCTGGCTGAGTCCGACCGCGTCCGGATCGAGTACCAGGAGGCGAAGAAGGCCGTGGTGGAAGAGGCCCTGGCCCGGCTCGACGAGCTCATCGAGAACGGCGAGGTCGATGGTCGCACCGGCAGGACCTTCCGCCAGTTGTACGAGGACCTCCTGGACCAGATCCGCACGGAGTTCGACGAGGACCTCGACGAGGAGGTGACCGACTCCCTCGGCCTCCGCCGCGAACTGGTGCGGACGCAGCGAGAGAAGCTGCGCAGGCTCTACTCCAAAGGCAAGATCAGCGCCGAGGGTCTCCGGGCCGTAGACCGATGGCTCGATCTAGAGGACCCCGACATCCGGGAAGTCGGATGACCGGGGGACCTGCCCACACCTGTCAACTCTGAGGATGTGCCGGACCGGACGGCGGAGCAACCCTCGGTCTAGGGAACGTCCCGACGATACGAGAGGTCAGAACATGACACTGCCCAGTGTCCGCCGCTCCGGAGACACGATGCTCACACCGAGGCCGCGGGCGTTCGACGCCCTCTACGAGCAGATGGAACAACTGGTCAACGCGGCCTTCGCCGGCACCCCCACGGAGTTGCCCTGGGTGCCCGCGGCGGACGTCGGCGAGACCGACGACGCTTACATGATCGAGGCCGAACTACCCGGCCTGAAGAAGAACGAGGTCGACGTGTCGCTGCACGACCGGGAACTGACGATCACGGGGGAGGTCAAGGAGCGGGAGCGCCGTGGACTGCGGCATCGCAAGCAGCGGCGCACCGGCCGGTTCGAGTACCGAGTGTTCCTTCCCGGCGACATCGATGCCGACCGGGTCGACGCGAACCTCGCCGACGGCGTGCTGACCGTGACGGTCCCCAAGGCCACAACCGAAAAGGACCGCCACGTCGAGGTCAAGGACTGACCCCGACAAGGCGCTTCGACCACATCCGCTGGAGGAGCCGGTGATCGTCCGTTGTGAACACTGCGGAAAGAAGAACCGTGTGCCGGCAGCCGCCGACGGCGGTCCGGTCTGCGGGAACTGTCACCGGCCGCTCCCGTGGATCGCAGAAGCCGGAGACGAAGACTTCGCCGAGGTCGCCGAGCGCTCCGCGGTGCCGGTGATCGTCGACCTGTGGGCGACCTGGTGCGCGCCATGCCGGACGGTCAGCCCGGTACTGGAGCGCCTCGCCCACGAACTGGCGGGGCGGATCAAGCTCGTGAAGATCGACATCGACCGGGCGCCGAAGATACAGGAGCGTTTCGCCGTTCGTGCCGTTCCCACGCTGCTGCTGATGCGGCACGGGAAGGTGATCGACCAGAGAGCGGGCGCCGTGCCCGCTGGTCCGCTCCGAACGTGGGTGGAGGAGACCCTTGGAAGAGACACCTGATCTGAACGGCGCCTACCCCCGGCTCGACCGCGAGCAGATGGGGCTGGTCGCGGCATACGGCGAACAACGCCCGACTCGCCGCGGCGATGTCCTCTTCTCGGAAGGGGACCGGGACTACGGGTTCTTCCTGATCCTGGCCGGGACGGTCGAGATGCTGGACAAGGGCGAAGTCAACAGCGTGCATGGCCCAGGACGCTTTCTCGGCGAACTGGGCCTGCTGACGGGTCAGCCCACGTTCCTCACAGCCCGCGTCGCCGAGCCGGGCGCGGTGATCGCGGTGCCGCCCTGGCGCCTGCGCGAGTTGGCCGGCCGGGAACCCTGGTTCGGCGATCTCGTCCTGCGCGCGTTCCTCATCCGCCGTTCGCTGCTCATCGCGCAGGGCGCCGGGCTGCGGATCATCGGCTCGCGGTTCTCTACCCGCTGCCGGCGACTGCGCGACTTCGCCGTGCGCAACCGACTGCCGCATCGATGGATCGACGTCGAGGACGACGAGGACGCCGAAACGCTGCTCAGGGGGCTCAGCATCCCGGTGTCGGAGACACCCGTCGTGATCCTGGACGGTCAACGGGTGCTGCGCAATCCGGGGGACGACGAACTCCCCAGGCTTCTCGGGCTACCGCCACCGGCACCGGCCTCCTCGGCGCACGACCTTCTCGTGATCGGCGCGGGTCCGGCCGGGTTGGCCGCGGCCGTGTACGCCTCCTCAGAGGGCCTGGACACGATGGTCGTCGATGCCGTCGCCACCGGAGGACAGGCCGGGACGTCATCCAAGATCGAGAATTACCTCGGTTTCCCCGCTGGCATCTCGGGCGCGGAGTTGACCGATCGGGCGGTCATCCAAGCCGAGAAATTCGGGGCGAGGCTGCAGGTGCCCGGCGACGCCACGGGACTTCGGGCACGCAACGAGCGGTATGCCGTCGACCTCGGCGGAGGCGGCGAAGTTTCGGGCCGCACGGTCGTCATCGCGACCGGTGCCCGCTATCGCCGGTTGGACGTCCCGCACCTGGAGGACTACGACGGCGCCGGGGTGTACTACGCGGCAACCCAGGTCGAGGCGCTGCAATGTCGGCACGTGCCGGTGGCCATCGTCGGCGGTGGCAACTCGGCGGGTCAGGCGGCCGTATTCCTGGCTCGGCACGCCACCCGGGTCCTGCTCTTCGTCCGGGGTGCGGAGCTTGGCGAGAACATGTCGCGCTACCTGGTCGACCGGATCGAACACTGCCCCGAGATAGAGGTGTTCCTTCACACGGAGATCCGTGAGGTGCACGGACACGGATTTCTGGAGGAGGCCGTGGCGGAGAACAACAGGACCGGTGAAGTCCGCCGATTCGACGTGCGCGCGCTGTTCGTCTTCATCGGAGCCGTCCCTTGTGTCGACTGGTTGGCGGACACGGTCGAACTCGATGACAAGGGATACATACGCACCGGCGGCCCTCAAGCCCTGCCACTGGAGACAAACCTGCCCAGCGTGCTGGCCGTTGGAGACGTGCGGAGCGGTTCGGTCAAGCGGGTCGCCTCGGCGGTGGGGGAGGGGGCGATGGCCGTCCGCCTGGCATTCGTGCGCCTGAACCGATAATCGGCTGTGGGGGCATGAGATGAGCAGTGACCAGCGAATACGCGCAGCGGCGCAGAGCGCCGTCACGCCGGCGCGAGTGGGCCTGAGGCGGCTTCAAACGCAGCCAAGGGGCTTCGAGATCGCTCGCCTGGTCGTGGCAGCGGTTCTCTCGTTCGAGTTCGCGTCGTGGTTGCCCGACACCAGCCCAAGGCCCGTACTCGCACCTCTGACGGCAATCCTCGTCCTCCAAGTCACGCTGTTCCAGACCATTCGCCATGTCTGGCAGCGCGTCGTCAGCGTCGTGGTCGGTGTGATAGTCGCGGCGCTACTGTCGAGCCAGGTGGGATTCAGTTGGTGGAGCCTGGGCCTGGCCATCACTGCAGCTCTGATCTGCGGATTCTTGATGCGGCTGGGCAACTACATCCTCGAGGTGCCGATCAGCGCCATGCTCATACTGTCCCTCGGAACCGGTGCTGCGGCCACGGGGCGGATCGTGGAGACCCTCGTCGGCGCGCTCACTGGCCTGGTCGCCGGAATCCTGACCTCACCCGTCAAGATACAAACAGCAGAGGAGGCTCTAGAGGGCCTTAGCGGCACCATGGCCCGCCACCTCCATGACATCGCCGAAGCGGTGGAAAAGCGCCCCGAGCCGCGCACGTTCGGCGAATTGCTCTCCCAGGCCCGCTCCCTCAGCCGGGATGTCCAACACGTCGACGGCGAACTCGCACAAGCTGAGGAGAGCATCCGCCTCAACCCGCAAGGCATCGGAATGTTCCGGGCAATGGTGGCGCTACGGGAGACCCTGGCCGCCTTGGAGCACTGCGGGATCACCATCCGCGGCCTGGCGCGCTGTCTCGCCGATCACGCCAACGAGCCTGAGCCAGACCGTGAGGACCCACTGTCCAAGAGCGAGGCTCGTAGCCGGCTGGCCACGGCACTTGGACATCTGGCCTCGGCGCTGGGCACCTACGGGCGGATGCGGCGCCAGCAGTTCGCCACAGGAACGACCGACCTCGAGGACCCGCTCACCTATCACCTGGGCGCCGCGCACGAAGAGCGCGTGAAACTGGGCGAGTTGTTGTGGGCCGACAGCCCCGATTGGCCGCTCCATGGTGAGGTCCTCGTTCATCTCGACCGCCTGAGAACCGAACTGGAGGCCGGGCGGCGAATGCGAACGCAAGGGCGCCCGACTCGCCGACTCCGCATTCCCAAGCCTTCGCCGCCCGCCACGCTCAGCCCGATCCGGCGGCGAACGGACCTACGCCGAGCACGCTCCTGACCGACCAGCCAACCGGGTCAGCCACGAAAGATCGAAGCTAGACCGTGGGCGAAGAGGACTTCTTGACCGGTGGCACAGCAGACCAGTCGATCAAGGTCGATGGAAGTCGATCGGGGGGCCTCTCACCTGCGGAAACGTCCGGGGGAGTCGTGGCAGATCTAGATGGGGCCGACCACGGTGGCTCCCTGATTGGCTCCCCGACGCCCCAGCCTACTGGGCTCCTACTACCAACAAGATCACAGGCCGAGGCCTCTCCGCCTCTGAAGGAACACGGTGTTCGTCGGTGCGTGTCGATGGAGTTTGGATGCTGCAGTCCCATTACCATGGTCTCCGGGAGGCGGACGCTGTGGGTGAGGAGGTCCCGACGGCTCTACACCCCGCGGATTAAAAGTCCGAGATTGTCATATCAGTATGGTGCTATCGATGCCGTTCCATACCCGGCCTGTCCGTATCGAGTTCGATTTTCACGGCGGACAATGCCGCCGCGTGCCGATCTGTTTCGGAGCCACAGAGCCGCCAACGAGTCGCCATAGGCCGTGGAAGCCCCTGCGATGTCCTGGTTCAGCCGTCGGTCCCCTCGTGACGTGCGTGGACGGAGTTTTAGAGAAGACCTCATCTTGCTGGCTGACGACAAGCGGTGTTCGAGAAACTCAGGCCGCGATCCGCAAAGGTTCCTGCCCCGATGTGGCCATCCGGTGGCGAGGGAGTGGATCGGTCTCGTTGACTGATCGGCTGTGAACGGACGAGCGGGACGCGGGGTGGAGCCGGTATCGCGGCACTGGGCCCGGGCGCGGGAGGCACGCGAGCGCAACCCTCCGCGGGTGCGGCCGTTGGCAGCCGGATTCTGGATGCTGGCGGCCGCCTGTGCGGCTGCGCTGGCGGTCTGGCTGACCACTGCCTGGCTTCTGGACGTCGCTGACGGTGCCCCGGCTGCCGACAAGGCGAAGATCCGAGTGGACGCGGTCCGGACCGGGCTGGCCGCCGGCGCCGGGGCGGGCGCGGCGGTCGGGTTGATGCTGGCGTTTCGCCGGCAACGGCACGCCGAGCTTGCCACCGCGCTCGATGAACTGGACGCCGCTGAGCGCCGCCGCGATGCTGCCGAGCGGCGGATCACCGAGCTGTACAACGCCGCCGCCGAGCAACTCGGTTCCGACAAGGCCCCCGTCCGGCTCACAGCGCTGTACACCCTGGAACGCCTGGCCAACGACAACCCGCGACACCAGCAGACGATCGTCAACATCATTTGTGCCTACCTGCGCATGCCCTACACCCCGCCCCCGGCCGATCGCCCCGGCCCAGAGGAGGAACACCGGGAACGGACCCGCCGCAACGCAGCCCGCTACCGCGCCGCCCGCGATAACCGACCCATCCCCGCCGCCCCCCTACCTCACGGCCCGGATCCGCACGAGGAACACCAGGTTCGCCTCACCGCCCAACGCCTTCTGCAAACCCACCTGCATCCCACCGCCGAACACCATTGGGCCGATATCGACCTGGACCTGACCGGCGCCACTCTCACCGACTTCTTCCTCATTGGCTGCACTATCCACCACGTCGACTTCACCAACACAACGTTCTCCGGGGATGCCGTGTTCGGCGGGGCGACCTTCACTAGGTATGCCATATTCCGTGGGGCGACCTTTTCCGGGGACGCCGTGTTCGGCGGGGCGACCTTTCCTGGATCCGCCGTCTTCACCGAGGCGACCTTTTCCGGGGACGCCGTGTTCCTTGAGGCGACCTTCACGGGGCACGCCGTGTTCTTTTGGGCGTCTTTCTCCGGAGATGCCGAGTTCGACGCGGTGAGCATTTCAGGGGACGCCAGGTTCAGTTGGGCGACCTTCTCCGGCTTGGCCGATTTCGGCGGGGCGATCTTCTCCGGGCATGCTGAGTTCGAGGATGTGCGGTTCGAGGCCGTGGTCGAATTGGAGTCGGCCACGGTGGCCGATGCTGCCAGAGTGCATGTACCGCCACCGGGCTGGAAGATCGAGACTGTTGAAGGAGGGACGGGCCGCTTCGTACCAGCGCCCTCACCAGGCAGCGGGTGACGCCATGCTCGACGACGTTGCCGGGCTGCCCAAGGTCGGCCAGGTCCGCAGCCCGTACCAGGACACGGCCGCCATCAGCGAAGACGGCACGATCGGCTACGCCACCGTGGTGCTGGACGTTCCGTCGCAGGAGATGCCTGAGGCCGACACCCAGCGCATCTTCGACGCCGCCCGGAAGGTCGAGGGCGGCGGACTGAGGGTCGAGTTGGGGGGGCGACGCGGCCCGGCCGCTGGGCCAGGGCGGGACGAACGCGGCGGAGGGCGAGGCCTGGTGAAAGCCGCGGGCGCCTGCCGGGCGCAATGGCCCGGCAGGGTGTCCCGGTCCCGGTCCTGGAAATCGAACCCGAGTGGCTCGCCCCCTGGCACGGCTGCTCAGCGGTAGTGCGCTGGGCGGTATCGACGGCATGGTCGTCTGGACGCGCCCGGCAAGGTCGGGCACCGCGTCTCCGGACGCTCCCGCGGGACGGGCCGGAGCCCGTCCCGCTTCCCGGTGACTAGGACGCCGAACCGGCCGAGAGGGTCGCGGCGTTCCGCACTGCATCCCCGCAGGCGTACCGGCTGGTCGGCTACCTGTCGGCCGTCCCGCTGCCCTCCCGATCATGCGTCTGGTCCAGCAGTTGATTGCTTCCGGGCAGTCGGCCGTCCCATCTGGCGGAGGTGTTCGACAGCGGGCTGCTGCGGATAGTCGGTGAACCGGCGGCTGACCCCGAGGAGACCTGCTACGCGGTCAACGACGGCGTCGCCGAGGTGCTGCAAGGGACCCTCCGCCGCTCCGAGGCCGTCCGGATCGGCGAGGAGGTCAAGGCGTTCGTCGAGGCGAACGGTTTCGTCGCTGGTCGCTGGAGTGCAGAAAAGTAGAAGTTTCCCGACGGCGGCCCTAAGGAAACGGACTGGCCAATGCTCCCTCAGTCCTTTGGAACTGCGGGGGGTTGTTTCAACCAATCTGGTACATCATGGTTGGTGACCGCCCGGTAAGTTCTAGCTGTTGCAGCGGCATCCTCGGCATGACACTCGCGCAGAAGATCAATGATCGTGCCGAGGATTCCCTGGGCGTACTCGGGAAGCTCTTGCCCCGCCTTTAACGCCTTGATCAGGAGAGCGACCGCCTCACCCCACCGAGCATCCTGCACCAGCAAATGCCCCATCGTCGTGAGACTCTTGGTGTAGCCGGAGAGATAGGCGGCGCGGTTTGCCACCGCCAGGTCCCGATAGGCGTCGACGGCTTCTCGGGAGATCGAGACGGCCTCCTTGCGACGCCCCATCTTCGCCAGGAAGAGCGCGTGGTTGTTCAACGAGCCGGCCAGGCGGGGCAGGTAGGCGGCGCGGTTTGCCACCGCCAGGTCCCGATAGGCGTCGACGGCTTCTCGGGAGATCGAGACGGCCTCCTTGCGACGCCCCATCTTCGCCAGGAAGAGCGCGTGGTTGTTCAACGAGCCGGCCAGGCCGGGCAGGTAGGCGGCGCGGTTGGTCGCTGCTAGGCCTCGGCGTAACTCGAGCGCTTCCTGGGAGATTGAGACGGCTTCCTCTAGACGCCCCACCTGTGCCAGAAGGGTGGCGTTGTTGCTCAACGACATAGCTAGGTCGGGTATATGGGCGGCGCGGTTGGTCGCTGTCAGCTCCCGGCGCATCTCGACGGCTTGTTGGGAGATGGGGACGGCTTCGTCCTGTCGGCCTACCTCCGCCAGCCGTACCGCATGGTTGCTCAACGACATCGCCAGGTCGGGTAGATGGGCGGCGCGGTTGGTCGCCGCTAGGTCCCGATAGGCGTCGACGGCTTGTTGGGAGATGGGGACGGCTTCGTCCCGGCGTCCTACCTCTGCCAGCCGAAGGGCGTGGTTGTTCAACGAGGCGGCCAGGTCGGGCAAATAGGCGGCGCGGTTGGTCGCTGCCAGCTCCCGGCGCATCTCGACGGCTTGTTGGGAGATGGGGACGGCTTCGTCCCGGCGTCCAACCTCCGCCAACCGAAGGGCGTGGTTGTTCAACGACATCGCCAGGTCGGGTAGATGGGCGGCGCGGTTAGCCGCCGCTAGGTCCCGGTGCATCTTGACGGCTTGTTGGGAGATGGGGACGGCTTCGTCCCGGCGTCCTACCTCTGCCAGGAGGTCGGCGTGGTTGTTCAACGACATCGCCAGGTCGGGTAGATGGGCGGCGCGGTTGGTCGCCGCTAGGTCCCGATAGGTGTCGACGGCTTGTTGGGAGATGGGGACGGCTTCGTCCTGTCGGCCTACCTCCGCCAGCCGTACCGCATGGTTGCTCAACGACATCGCCAGGTCGGGTAGATGAGCGGCGCGGTTGGTCGCCGCTAGGTCCCGATAGGCGTCGACGGCTTGCTGGGAGATGGGGACGGCTTCGTCCCGGCGTCCTACCTCCGCCAACCGAAGGGCGTGGTTGTTCAACGACATCGCCAGGTCGGGCAAATAGGCGGCGCCGTCCGGGGCAGCCGTGAGTTCTCGGCGTATGTGCAGGGCAGTACTGCTCTGGGTTAGGGCGTGGTCGTGTTGGCCAGCGTAGGAAAGGCGGATTGCGAGGACGTCGTGGATGCGGGCGCGTTGGGCGGGGGCGGTGGTGGCGGCCAGGCGGTGTTCTGCGAGCCGTTTGGCCAGGGCGGCAGCAGCGATGTCCAGATCGATGTGCCGGTTGGGTAGGAGGTTCTCGATGGCCTCCAGCAGTGCCGGATCCGCATCCTCCAAGCTGGCAAGGGCGGCCAAGGCAGTGCCTCCGGCCTCCAACGCCAGATAAGGACGAGCCCTCAGCAGTGGGTAAAGCTGCAGGTGGGCCAGATGCGGCCACCGGGCTGCGGCCTCGATCAGGGTGGTCAAGGCGTGCCGAGCCCATACTGGCGGGGTTGGACGCCTGGTGGAAGGTGGCAGCGCCGACCTCCCGGGCTCGGTCCCGGCTGGTGCTGCGAGGAGCCGCGAGAGCGCGTTGTCCGCCCACATGTCACAGGGGAAGTCGTGGGCGTGGCCGCAGGTGAGCAAGGCGAGGTAGTCCTCGCCGAGCCGGTCGGGATACAGCGGTTCCAGCATCCTGGTTGCCAGCGCTGTGGCTCTCGGCACCGTCGTAATGCCCTCAACGGCTGCGTCGTCGGCGGGGGGCGGATAGCACAGCGCGTGGTCTTTGAGGAGTTGGCCAGGGTGTTCCCGGGACTCGATGGCGGCCCATTCCAGGGCGTTGATGGCGTCGGTGTGGCTGAGCGGACCAGCCAAAGTGGCAATATAGACCACTTGTGCCATTGCGTCGGGGGTTGTCGCTAACGGGGCGTCAGTGCGGGCGTGCAGGTCCTGCCAAAAAGCGCGTTCACGGCCCAGCAAGAACTCCGACACCTCTACCGGATCAGCGGGCGGGGCACCGGAACGGTCATGGCCCAGCACGGTGGCCAGCGCGGCCATGTGCACGGCCAGCACCAGCCGGTAATCTTCGTGATCGGCCAACGCCGTCGGCGGAGCAATGCCTTTGGCGGCGGGGACCTTCAGCAGGTCGGCGAACCGGTCCCGCGCCGCGGTGAACAACCCCTCCCGCGTAACCGCTGGATCGTTCTCCAAAGGTCTCAACTCGGTCCGGGTGGCTGTCAGATCTAAATCATGCTTGATGCGGTACTGCAGGGTCTGCCACCAGGTCCCCGCTGGCCGCGCCAGCAGCAGCACCCGCACGGCTACGCCCGCACCGGCACTGATCCGGGTGTCGTGCAGCAAAGTCAACAGATCGGCGATGTCCCACCGTTCCGCGTAGTCCACCGCCACCAGCACCCCTGCCGCACCCTCTAGCCGCGGCGCCTGAAACACAGTGGGGCCCTGACGGTCGCGGCGGTGGTAGGCGCCCATCACGACCCACCCCTGCGCCGCCCACTCACCAGCGACCTGCCCGGCCAGCCGGGTCTTGCCTTGCCCGCCCGGTCCGTGCACCAACCGCACCGCCAACCCTGCTGGCCCGTCCCGCCACTGCAGCAACCGCTGTCGCTCATCGGCGCGGCCAGTGAATCCGACCAGCGCGTTGGACGCTTGCAGCAGCACGCTCGGCTGCTCCCACGCATCCACCCCTGTGGGCGTGCCCACCTGCGCGCTGGCGGGCGCATTGATGCCCTGAGCGGGCCAGCATCCGAGGCGGTAACACTCAGCGGCCTCGTAGACGATCAAGTTCCCGGCGGCCTGGAACACCCGCGCGAACCCCGAGGCGACCGCATGCTGGTTGACGCCGTCCCCCATCCCCCGGCCTGTCATCGCCCGCTGATCGTCTGATCCTGGCCCGCTTGGTAAACCCGACCCGGCCCCAACGCGGTGGCGTGCTGAGACACACTGGTCGTGCCGTCGCCAGTGGAGACGGTCGCGGAGTTGTTGCCACCGATAGCCACCAAGCACTCGCCCGACGCCGTCGATCCGCCTTCGTGGTGCTGCAGATCCCCTACCAGGAGGCGCAGCCGCTCGCCGAAAGCGGGATCGGTCTCGACCGCGTCGGTAACCCGACGTACCGCCTGGTCACCTACCTGTCTGCCCGGGGACTGTTCAGCCAACGCCGCAAATGCCGGATCGGCGCCAAGCTTGCCGGTCACCAGGTCGTGTACCGCATCCATCCCAGCGTCTAACGCACGGTCCACCTCGGCGTCCGCACGGCCAGCTACCCGCCGCAGATACCCGACCGCCGCCTTTGCAACCAACTCGTTCCCGGTCACCGATCGCCTCCCTCACCGCCGACTGCCCAGATTGGACAGAACCCCTTGGACGCACACCCCAACTTGTCAGACGCGCGGCAGCACACCAAGGATTCATGCCGGAACCCGGTAGGTGTCAGTCCCTATCCCGTCTTCGCCAGCGCTGGGCCTCGCCTGTCGCGCACTGTCAGCCGACCGCTGGCCGGGATGAGTTGACGCCGGAGGAGCGCCAGGCGTTCTACGACGATGCGGCCCGTCCCGCGGCCTTCGCCACCGCCCAGATTCGGCGGCACCTTGTCACCAACCCGCATGCTGCGCAGGACGCCTGCTGGGCGGCCTCCGATGCCCTTCACGTCGCAGCCCGAGTTACCGGTAACCGTCACCTCCACCGCGCCGCCAATGCCTACGACCGCGCGGCCCGCGCCCCCTACGGCCGTATCCCCACCCCGACTCCGGCAGGCAACGCGCTGCGCACCACAGCCCGCCTGCTCGCGCTCACCGGCACGGCGAAGGACCGAACGGTGGTATCGATGATGCTGCTCGTCGCCAACTTCATCAGCCTGCTCGACACCGTTGCTCAGCTGCGCAGCCTCCAGGAGCGTCACGCCCAGGCCGACGCTGCTCGAAGAGCCGTCGTGCACACGCGAGAAGCACGCCCAGCGGGCGGCGCTCCCTCACCCCCACCGGCTGGCCCGAGCCCGCAAGCGCGCCTGGCCATGGCCGCCTTCCCGAACGCGTGGGCTCCGCTGCCGCAGGATGCACAGAGCAGATCAGCGCCGTCGGCTCCTACGGGTCCAGTGCGCTCTGGTCGTCGACGTCCGTGATCGAACGGCTCTTGATCGCGCGGCCTGCCAGCACTTGCCGCACGGAGGGGTTGCTCTCACCAGTCGCTCATTTCCGCCCTTCGAGCTGGCGGAAGGCGCGCTCGAAGGCTTCTGGGTCGGCGGTGTGGAGCAGGTCCATCAACCCGTCCAGGTCGGACGCCGAGATCAGGACGCGCCCCGTCGCCCTCCAGATCCCTTCTCGATCCAGCGTGATCGACCATTCAGGGAAGAGATACGGCAGTAGCAGCAACGTGACTCGCATCGTTTCCTCACACGAAGCGTGGCCTCTGGCTCCTCGTGCCGGGGACATCGCAGCGTCAGGGCAGCGCGAGGTGAGCCGTCGGCGAGGTGCCAGCGTGGGGCTGGTCCTTTTCCGACGACCTCCTCCCGAACCCGCCGTGCAGCTTTCACTGCAACGGGCTCTCCGGTGGCTGCTGCATGGTTGCGGTGGACTATCCGGTGTGGACGAGGTCGTGGCAGGATTGGCAGACGATCAGTGTTTTTTCCTCAGCTCAGGCACCGTCTATGACGAACAGATCATCGGCTCGGCGGCTCGATGTGGCGCCAGGCGTGGTTTGCGTCGAGGAGAAGGCTACCGACTGGTCCGGCCGAGCGGACCGGGTGCTGGCTACCGTCGGCACTTACTCCCAGGCGTTACTGGCACGACCTTCGGAGTGCCGCGTCCATGACATCAGCAAGAGGGAGTGGCCCCGAACTCGCGTAACCAAGCCGAGGGGCTCCTGAACGGTATCCCCAACATTTCCGCCCTTGTCCGACAGCGGCCGTTCCAATTTTACTACATGAATTCGGCAGTCATTCATTGAAACGCGACGTTTCGGAATCGTGCGGTAGTTTCATTTTTCCACGTGCCCCGGCAGGTCAGGGGATATCGCCGGAGCCCCCGCCGCAGTCGGGCGCGACAGGTACCTCCAGTCGCCCCTTCGCGCCTTCGGCCCAGTGGCCGGCCGTCCGAGCCGGGCTCTTACCCTCGATCAGGCCCCCCGCCGTGCTGTAAGCGGCCCAGCATCTCGACCGCACGCCCGCGCTGGCTCAATCTGGTGCTACCGTTGACGGCTCCCAGTTCAGGGGTGGTCCCAAGGACTCGCCTTGGAGGATGTTTGGGTGCCATTGAAGTCACGCATGAGGCGCTCAACGCACGCTTGCGGGACGCGACTCCGGACTCGGCCCTGGCCTTCGGCGCGAGCTGCCTGTACCGGGTCCTGCCACTGATAGACGCGTGTTCCACCAGCCGGGTGGACCCTGCGTCGAAAGAACGGCTTCTGGCGCCGGGGCTGGACGAGAAAGGCATGCATGGCTGCCTGCGCGAGCTGGGGAACACGGTGCAGGAGCCGTCCTTCCCGGTGGGATGCGAAGAACTCGGCGACGCTCCAGCCATGGCCGGTGAAATCGTCTTGCGCGGGCTGGCGCCCGGGTTCGTTCTCAGGGAGTGGGCTGATTGGGCCTCGACGCTCACTCTGGATATCAGCCAGGAATTCGATGCGATGCTAGACGAATCGGATTCCCATGGTGTCGTTTTCCGTCCGGCGGGAGAAAACGCGGATCTCACACCCATGGAATTCGCGGAACTGCACGAGCAGGTGCGGACACTGTCCCTTCTCGCCGAGCGGCCGCGGGACGAACCCGAGTTGGACGAACTGATCCGCGCCGGCGCCCGCCGCACCGCCGACACGCTCACGCATCTGACGTAGCCGGTACGCGTGGCGGCGGACGCGCGGGCCCGGTAGCGGATAGAGGCGTTGGTTCCTTCGCGGCACGCTGTGTCCCGGGTTTCGAGCGTGCGGAGGTGGGCGGCGGTCATGCGGCGAGCCTGCAGGACTTGTTTAGCCGGTGGCGCCAGGTGAGGTCCCCAGGGAGATGGGGTGGAGGGAGGAGCCCCATCGCCTCGGCAAGGTGTTACGTGGTGGCTGGTGCTTGCCGACTCCATCAATGCGTTGCCGAACGCGTTGCCGACGGTGCCGGTGGAGGCGTCGATCCCGACGTCGATCAGGTGGGTGGTGAACCGGGAAGACGTGTGTTGCGACCTGGCGTCGCTGTGGTGCATCAGGCCGGGCCGCCGGGTGTTTCGGCCCGGTCGAGCCGCCACAGCGTCATGTCCAGGGCGTCCAGGACCAGCCGGGTGCGCTTGTGGGACGCGTCCGCCCATCCGACGATCGGACGCGAGAAGATGACGATTACGAACCCGACGTAGACGACGGCGGCCCAGGTGGTCACGTGCGTGAAGTCGGCCACCGCTTGGCGGTTCGGCGGGGTCGCGGTGAAGTCTCGGCGCAGCAGGTCGGTCGCACGTTCGTGCCCATCAGCGCGCACGGTGGCGCGAATCTTGCGGCCGCAGCGGGCGCGGTGCAGGCCGGGTTAGCGCATCAGGCGCTCCTCACCGGGCAGCCTGCCACCTGGTAGCCCTCGCGCTGTAACTGCCGCCAGACCTTCCGTGCGCCATAGACCCGATAGTCGGCCTCGAAGGTGAGGGTGATCTCGGTCCTGGGCCACCGTCACGGACCGCCTGGGCGATGCCAGACGAGACTTGGCGGCGCGGTAGGTGAGCGGCGATCTTGGTGCCTTGCGGAGACAGCACCCGGCAGATCGGCTCGGCCCCGAACAGCTTCTTGAATGCGTCGACGAACGCGATCAGTACTTGTGCGGCCGGTCGAGCTCGACCGCGAAGACGCCCGCCGCGGCCTTGAGCCTCTCGTTCGCTCGCCGCACTGCGCACCGTCTCGGTCGAGAGATGACTCCCAGCTTGGCTGCGACGGCCTCATCGCCGACCACTCACTCGGGTAGTCCGGACGGACCTCGGCCATCATGCGGACCGCACGCCTGCGCAGCTCAGGGGGATATGGGGGCGCACGTGCCATGACTCGCTCTACGCAGGGAGAACGAGCCTCCATCCCATCCGGGGCGTTTCATATTCCTCGTCCCGGGCGCCTGTCGACGGCTGGGAGGCTCGGCTGGCTCAGCGAAGGATCTTTGGATGTTCACCTGGGCGGACAGCGAGGACTTCTTGACCGGTGTCATGTGCCTGACACGCATTTCCGGCCAACGTGATCTATCCACTGAGACGAAAGCCGCTTTCTGGGCCCGAGCCTGCGGGCGTTGGCTCCCTCTGTGGCTCCCCACCGCCGTTGGGGGAGCCACGGAGCGACTCAGGTTTAGCCCTCTGACCTGCATAAACTCTGTCGGGACGGCGGGATTTGAACCCACGACCCCTTGACCCCCAGGCACAGCAGACCAGTCGATCAAGGTCGATGGAAGTCGACAGGGGAGCCTCTCACCTGCGGAAACGTCCTGGGGAGTCGCGGCAGGTCCGGGGGAGCCCGACCACGGTGGCTCCCTGATTGGCTCCCCGCGGCTCGCCTCAACTCGTGGGGCTTCCTCGGAGACCGCCTGATCGAGCATCCGGCTCGATCAGGCGTCAGTCGTTGGTTCGCGTCGAGGAGTGAACTACTCAAGGAGTAGCGCGCCACACTCCCGCCTGGGATTGGGCGGCACCCACAGCCCTGCACACTCCGAGGCTGGGACACGGCGTATGGTTCTTCCCCCGAGAACGTGCGCACCTGTAGGGGGCGGTGTCGTAGCCGATCAGGATGACTCGGTCGCCGCTGACCGGCTCCTTGCCCGCCCTATCGCCTTCTTCACCGCCTTGACGCGCCGCTCTGTTTCGGCCTGGAACGCCTTGGCGTCCGCGCATAACCCCGTCCCCTGCGTGGGTGGCCGAGCCGCTGGTCAGGTGTGCGGCGGATCCTGGAGTTACCAGCTGATGGGGAGGTCGGTCATGCCGCCGGTGAGGACGCCGTCCAGGTAGACGGGTTCGCCGGCGAGTTTCAGTTCGGGCAGCCGGCGGAAGAGGGTGGCGATGCCGACCTGAAGCTCCAAGCGGGCGAGCGGGGCGCCGAGGCAGTGGTGGATTCCGTGGCTGAGGGTCAGGTGGGGGTTGCGAGCCCGCGTCACGTCGAACGCGTCGGAGCCGGTGAAGACGTCGTCATCGTGGTTGGCGGTCGCCAGGTCGACGGCGACCGCGTCGCCGGCTTTGATAAGGACGCCGTGGAGTTCGACGTCCTCGGAGGCGACGAAGGGGACGAGGCCGGCGAAGCCGCTCATCTCGCGGCCGAGCGCGAAGCCGCCGTGCCGCAGGATCTCCTCGACCGCGGTCGGGATGACGCCGTCGATGTCGGCCATCAGGGCGGCATGCTGGGCGGGATCGGCCAGCAGTGCCTGCACGCCCAGTTCGATGAAGTTCGCGGTGTTGTCGAAACCGCCGCCGACCAGGAGCATCGCGATCTGGATGATCTCGTCGTCGGTGAGCCGGTCGTCGGCGTCGCGGGCGGCCACCAAGGCACTGAGCAGATCGTCCTGCGGGTCGGTTCGCTTCCGCGCCATGAGCTCCTGCAGGTAGAGGTAGAGCGAGGTCATCGCGTCGGTGACCTCCTCCGTGGTCATGCCGGACGTGGCCAGCATCGCGTGACTCCACTGGACGAAGTTCGCCCGGCCCTCTTCCGGTACCCCGAGCATGTCGCCGATGACGCGGATGGGGAGCCGGAGGGCGAAGGAGTCGACGAGGTTTGCGGGCGGACCCGTGTCGACCATCGCGTCGACCAGGTCGTCGGCGACTTCCCGTACCTTTCCGCGCAGCTGCTCGACGCGCCGCAGCGTGAACGCCTTCGAGACCAGGCGCCGGAACCGCGTATGGTCGGGCGGGTCCATGAACTGCAGCGTCTGCGTGAGGAATGCAGGGAACTCGAAGGCGTAGGGGACCGGACGGCCGTCGGTGAACGGCTTGCGTACGAAGCGGCGGTCCTCGAGAACGGCCCGGCATGTCTCGTGCCGGTGGATCATCCAGCAGTCACCGCCGATGGGGAAGGAGACCTTCGTCATCGGACGATCGCTGCGGATCGCCCGCATGATCTGCAGGGCCTCGGCCGGGGGAACCGGGCCGAAGGGGAACTCGGCTTTGGCGGCGCTCATGGTGGTGTTTCTCCTGGTTCTGATGCGAGGGTCAGCTGGGCTCGACGGGAGCGCCGCTCTCGTCACGGATGGTGATGGCCGAGTTCGGGCACAGTTCGAGGGCTTCGAGGACGCCGTCGGAGGGCGCGATCCATGCGGCGACCGGCCGGGACTTGCCCTCGTCGAGGGCGAAGTAGTCGCCGGCGACGTTCACGCACATCTGGTTGCCGATGCAGCGCTGCCGATCGACCTCGACGGTCCACCGTGGCTCGCTCATGACGGCTCCTCGGTAGTCGTGTCGAAGAAGATGTGGTCTTCGGGGACGGGGGAGCGGAGCATCGCCCAGTAGTCCACGAGCCGCCACGGGCAGCTGATCCACGCGCGGCCGGACTCGTTGCGGTAGTAGCCGTTGGCCGTGCCGCCGTGACGCCAGACCGTCTTGTCGAGTGCCTCGTCGACCCTCCGGTTGTACTCGTCCGTCACGTCGCGCCGGGGCTCCATCGCGGAACGGGAGTTCTCGATGAGGTACTGCAGGCACTCGATGACGTAGTGGACGTGCCCTTCGCTGACCGAGTTGTGCCCGCCGCCGTGGTTCGGAGCGGAGTTCGGGCCCGCCGTGACGAAGAAGTTCGGGAATCCGGGAACGGTGATGCCGAGATGGGCGCGGGGGTCGTTTCCGGCCCACTCGTCGGCGAGCTTTCGCCCGTCCCGGCCGATCACGTCCATGAAGGAGAGGAATTCGAGTTTGAATCCGGTCGCGAAGATGATGACGTCGGCCTCGATGAAGTCGCCCTCGGTGGTCACCACGCCGTTCGGTTCGATGCGCCGGAACGAAGCACGGTGCAGGGAGACGTTGTCGCGGGCCAAGGCTGCAAGGAACCCCGGGTCCTTGACGATGCGCTTGGCGTACGGGGGGAAGTCGGGAGTGAGGGCCGCTCGGATGTCCGGACGGTCGGGGAATGTGCGTTCCAGGTGGTCCAGGCATGCGCGCAGGACGATGTCGTTGGCGGCGGAGACGGACGGACGGTCCGCGTCCCAATCGGGATCGATGCGCGGCTTGTCCCATCCCTTGTCGCCCGCGTACCAGTACGTCTTCACACGGAACCACTGTTGGTAGTACGGGATGTTGGCCATGGCCCAGCGCGCTGCCTCGGGCACGGCCTTGTCCACCATGGGCTCGGCGACCATCCAGTGCGGCTGGCGAAACACGACGTGCAGGTCTCCGACCTCACTGGCCAGGCTCGCGGCGACCTGGACGGCAGTGCAGCCAGTGCCGAGCATGACGACTCTCTTGCCTGTCAGGTCCACGGCCGGATCCCACTCGGCCGTGTGCATGACGGTGCCCGTGAAGGAGTCGCGGCCGTCGATGTCGGGCTCCGAAGGTGCGTTGAGCATGCCCGTGGCGGTCACGACCGCGTTCGCCTCGTGCACCTGGACGGAGCCGTCGGCGGCCTGGACCGTTACCCGCCAGCGGCAGGACTCCTCGACCCATTCGCAGCTCAGGACCTTGGTCCGGAATGCGATGTTGCGGCGGAGGTGGTACTTGTCGACGACGTGTCGCATGTACTCCAGGTACTCGGGCCCGGTCGGGTAGTACATCGACCAGTCCGGGTTCAGTTCGAAGGAGTACGAGTAGAAATGGCTGGGGGTGTCGACGGCCGCCCCGGGGTAGACGTTGCGCGACCAGGTGCCGCCGATGTCGTCGCGCTTTTCGAAGATCAGATAGTCGAAACCGGCCTCCGCCAGTTTGACGCCCGCATTCAGCCCGACCATTCCCGCGCCTATGACGATGACGCGGAAACCGTCCGGGGGTGCCTTTGTGACGGGCACGTGCCGCCGGGCCGGCTCGAAGCCGCACATTTCCCGCAGGTGCGCCGCGAACTCCTCCCCGACGGCGTCGTCCACGCACACCTCGGCCATGCGGCGGAAGAGATCGTCGTCGGGAACCGTCAGCCGAGGTGCCATTCCGCCTTCGAGCAGCGCGAGCGCCCGCGCGCGGACCTCGGCGGCGACCGCCTCCGGGTACCGGCCCGCGACCGTCCGAGCCTCGCCGCGCTCGGCGTCGAGCATGGCCCGGAACTCCGTCAGCAGCGAGACATCGCCGGTGGTGTGGACCAGGGCCATCAGGAGCGGGCCGGGTTCGGCGGCGGCCACCGCCGCCCGCAGCCGGCCGCGGTCCACATCCGGCACCGGCTGCACGACGTAGGTGGGATCGGTCGGTGAAATGACGGTCATGGGCACCGGTTCCTTCATTCATTCGGTGAGCCGCGCGTGCACCACCGGCGTTGCGGTGTGCGGTGGGGCGCTGACCATCAGGAAAACGCCTTCGGGCGTGGCTGCGCCCCTCTGCCGCCCAGTGAGTGGAACACTTCACCTGGGCGTTCGCCGAAAAGCTCGGATCCCTTGGAAATGATGTGGGAACGCCTTTAGCCCTCGGATTTCGTTCCGAGGGCTGAAAGAGCCGGATCAGTTCAGACGACCACGCGACGGCGGGCCAGGCGCCAGCCCTCGCCGTCACGATGCAGGTCGTCGTGGTACTGCCCGAAGGCGAGCAGCCGGCCGGCGCCGTCCTCGCCGCGGCCGATCAGGGTCCAGTAGCAGCGGGACCGCGCCGAATCGGGGCCGTCGAAGTCGACCTCGATGTTCGTGATCATGTGCCGGGTCCCCGATTCGGGCCCGGCCACGCCCTTCTCGCGGTAGCCGGTCAGCGCCCGGGTGATCTCCTCCGGCCCGTGGAAGGTGCTGTCATGGGTCTCCCACATGCCGTCCGGTGTGAACAGCGCTCCCGCGTCGGCCGGGTCCCCCTCGTCGGCGAGAAAGGCGAAACGGGACAGCAGGTCGGAGATCTCCGCGCGGTCGTCGCCGCGGCCGGTTCGGTTCGACACGGTCATCAGCTCCCCTTCTTGAAGTCGGCGGCGACGGCTCGGACCGCCTCCGCGATCGGGACGAACGGGTGCCCGGACGCCTCGAACGGGCCCTCGTGCATGCGGTTGTGGCAGATCGACACGGCGAGGCCGGTGTCGAGCTCCGCCCAGGAGATGGACCCGCCCGCTCCGGGGTGGTGCAGGATGCGCGGATCCGGGCCGATGGCGGGGTTCGCCGCGGGGCTGGAGCCGCCCAGCCAGTAGCCGAACGCGCTCACGTGCGCGACGCCGCCGAGATAGCGGTCGGGGACGCCGGCCTCGTCGCGCGGTTCGGCGAATCCGTCCACGCGGTCCGCGGGCAGGAGCCGGACGCCGTCCAGCTCGCCGTGCCCGGCGAGCATGGCGAAGAACCGGGCGAACGACCGCGCGTTTCCGATCGCGCCGGCACCCGGGTTGACCGTTCGCCGCGCCAGTTCGGTGTTGTAGATCGTCGAGCCTGGGAACACCTGGCGCGGCATGCCGCGCAGGTAGTCGGCGGGCGCGTCGGGTCCTGGATCGCCGCCGATCAGGCGGGCGACGCGTGCGTCCTCCGATTCCGGCAGGGGCAGAAAGAGGTCGGTGATGCCGAGGGGCTCGATGATCTCCTCGCGGATCAGCGCGTCGATGGTCCGGTTCGCCGGGTCGGCGCGCCGCGCGATCTCCCCGACGATCCAGCCCCAGATCAGCGCGTGGTAGGCGTTGGTCCGGCCGGGTTCGAACGCCGGCTCCATGTCGGCGATGGCACGGACCATCCAGTCCCAGTCGGCCTGTCTTTCGGGGGTCACCGCTTCGGGCATCCAGGGGATGCCCGCTCGATGGCTGAGGACGTCCCGGACGGTGGTGGCCTCCTTGCCGTTGCGGGCGAACTCGGGCCAGTAGCGTCCGACCGGCGAGTTGTACTCGACCAGTCCGCGCGCGGCCAGGATGTGCAGCGCCGTCGCGGTGACGGCCTTGGTCACCGAGAAGACGTTGAACAGGGTCGAACCGTCGACATCGCGTCCGGTATCCGGGTCGGCCGACCCTGCCCACGCGTCGACGATGAGTTCGCCGTCCAGGTAGGCGGCGATCTGAAGGCCCTCTTCGCCTAGCTCGCGTGCCCGGTCGAGGGCGTCGGCGATCCTCGGATCCCAGGCTGGTGCGGCACCCATGCTGTGCCCCTTTCTCGGTGGAGGATGACGGAGGGCGGGCCGGAGCACGCCCGCCGGAGTCAGTAGGAGCGATCGCCCGTCAGGACCTCGAACATCTCCCGGGGGTCCTGCGGCTCGGTTCGCCGTGTGAGATGGTCCGCGCGCTCCCGCAGCGCGTCCGCTCCGCGTGCGTCGTCGGAGAAGACCCAGAAATGGCCGGCTGCGATCTGGTCGAGCATGTGCCGGGCGGCGGCGACCGGGTCGAGCCCGCTCGCGACATTGGCCTCCTGCATCCAGGCGAAGAGGCGGTCGGAGTCGGGATCCCCGGCCGGCGCCGCCCGCTGCGCGTCGACGAAGATGCGGCTGCGCACCGAGTGCGGCAGGACGGCGCAGACCTGGACGGGCGCGTCGGCCACGCGCAGTTCCTGATGCAGGCATTCGGTCATCGCGAGGACGGCGTGCTTGCTGACGATGTAGGGGGCCTGGAACGGCACGGTCCGCACTCCGCCCACCGACGACAGGTTGGCCACGACTGCCGGGCGTCCGGCGGCGAGCATGCGCGGGACGAACGACCGCACGCAGTGGTACACCCCGTCGACGTTGACGGACATCACCTGCCGCCAACGCGCGACCGGGACGTCCCACAGCCGGCCGGCGGTCTCGATCCCGGCGTTGTTGATGAGCAGCTCCAGGCAGCCGAACTCCGCGAAGACGTGCGCCGCCATTCGCTCGACGGCATCGTCGTCGGTGACGTCCACCTCGTAGGGGAGGGCTCGGCCGCCGGCCTCGCGGACATCATCCGCGACGGCTTCCGCGCGAGAGCGATCGAGGTCCGCGACGACGACCCGCGTGCCGAGCGCGGCCAGACGGCGGACGAATCCCTCTCCGATGCCGGCGCCGCCGCCCGTCACCAGCGCCGTTCCGTTCCCGAACCGTTCGGCTGCACTCGCCATGCGTCCTCCTGCGGGCTCTCCGGTGTCGCGGCGCCCGGATCGGCCGGCCGCGCACCGGCCCACGCTGGCCGATCGGCCCAGGCGGCGGGGAGTGTGTCTCCCACTGGGCGGACGGTTCGTCCCGGTGTTCCGGTCGGTGGACACCGTGGGCACGGCGATTAGGCTGGTTGCCTAAGCTCGGAACCGCGTTCAAGGTGCACGACAGGAGAGGGGACCGGTGTGAAGACCCCGGTGCGGCGGACGCTGACCGAGCGCCGATCCGATGAACTGCGGATGTCCGTGGCGCTGGCGGCGCGGGACCTGTTCGTGCTCGACGGCGGGACCGGGCCCACGGTCGACGACATATGCCGGCAGGCCGGGATCTCTCAGCGGACCTTCTACCGGCACTTCGCCGTCAAGGAGGACGTCGTCGTGCCGCTGTTCGAACGGGCGGCGGAGCTGATCGCCGAAGCGCTGGAGGCGACCCCCGAGGGGGGCGACGTCATTACCGACCTGGCCCGGGCGTTCTGCTGGGGCGTGTTCGAGGAGAGCGCCCCCGGAGAGCCGTGGAGCGGGTTCCTTTCCGTGCTCATGGACTCGTCGGAGTACCGGCTCCGCTGGCACGCGATCGACGAGCCGCTGACCGAGCCGGTCGCCGCGTTCTTGCGGCGCCGCGGACTGGGCGGCGACGGGCAGTTCGAGGGCACTTTGCAGGCTGGGCTCATCCTGCAAGGCGTCCGGCTCGCCTACCACTACTGGATTCGCACGGACGCCTCACAGGATCTGGACAAGCTGCTGGAGCAGGCGCTGACGACCGTGGTGTCGGCCTGGGAGGGCATCGATCAGCCGCGCTGAGGGGCGCCCGCGGCCCGATGGGCCCCAGCCCGGACGGCGTTTCTGGAGCGGCCCCCGGTCGCGGCCGCCCAGATTTCGGCCGCGGTGCCGCGGAGCGCGCCTCCCAGCCGCTCCGGCTTCAGCACGCTGATCGGGCCGGTGATCGACAGTGCAGCTGACGCGCGGTCGATCGGACCGATCGCGGCGGCGATCGAGGCGAATCCGGGAACCGTGCCATGCGCGTCCACGGCGACGCCGAAGTCGCGGACTTTGTCCAGTTCTCGTTCGAGTTCAGTGAGCGAACGCGGTCCGTAGGCGGTGGGCGGCGCCGATAGCTCGGTGTCGGGCCGGGCCGCCGGTGCGAGCCCGGCGAGCAGGATCCGACCGGCAGCGGTGTGCTGGGCGGGCTGGCGGGCGCCGATCTGCCAGCACTCGCGATCGTCCGGACGCCCGCCGATCCGCTCGATGTGCAGAATGTCGGCCTCGCGCAGGACGCTCAGATGGACCGTGAGCCCGGTTTGCAGATGCAGTTCCTGCATGAAGGGGACGGCGACGCGACGTACTCCGTCTTGCCGGACGACCAGCGAGCCGAGTTCGAAGATCCGCAGCCCGAGCCCGTATTCGAACCCGTGCCGCTCCACCCAGCCGAGCTCGACGAGCCGCTGCAGGATCCGGTGCGCCGACGATCGGGGCAGGCTCGACCTGCGGGAGATCTGGGCCAGCGTCAGCCGCCGCGAACCGTCGAACACTCCGAGGAGCGACGAGACACGGTCGATCATCGCCGCCGGCGCCTGTTCGGCCTGCGATGTGGTCATGGCACCTCCCAGCACATGCTGTGGCAGATACTGCTGACGTGGCAGATTCTGCCATGATGCTGTGATGCTATTCACCGTTCACATGGCTGTAAAGGCATCCGAGCACGCGATATCGCCTGGTGACGGTGGGATCGCGCCCGTTGGCGGGCGGCAACCGCGCCGAGGATGCGTTATGGCTGGGCGGTCAGGCGGAGTGGCGCAGTCGGGCGCGCCCTGAGGAAATCCCGGTCACCGGGATGCTTCCGGCTCCCCGGAGTCTTCGGTGTTGTCGCCGGCGGTGGCCAGGCACATCCGGTTGAAGGTCTCGATCACGTCCGCCATGTCCAGTGAGGGGTCCAGCATCCACTGGAGTTGGAGGCCGTCCATGACGGCCAGCAGGAGGCGGGCCATGTGCTCGGCGGGCTCGTCGGGACGGACCCGGCCGTCCTGCTGACCCTCGCGGAACCCCTGGGTGATGAGGTCGGTGAGATTGCGGTAGCGATCAGTGAAGAAGTCGTGTGCGTGATTGCCGCGTTCGGTGGCCGCCGAGGACAGTGCGATGAACAGCTTGACGAGCCCCGGCTGCTCCATGTTGTGGCGAACCGTCTGCAGCACCGCATCGCCGGGGGTGCGGGCCTCGCCGGTCATCTCGGTGTCCAGCCTGTCCCGGCGTGACAGGACCGCGAGCAGAAGCTCTTCGCGGGATCCGAAGTAGTGCAGGACACCCGCCTGGGTCAGTCCCACCTGGTCCGCGATCTCCTGCAGGGAGGAGCCCCGCTCCCCGTGCCGAGCGAACACCTCGAGCGCCGTGTCGAGGATCTGCTCCCGTCGCTCGATCCCCTTGCGGTAGGGGCCTCGGGGCTTCCGTGGGCTCGTCACCTGCAGAACCGTACTCCAGGCCGGATGATCTCCGGAAACCCGGTACGGACCGCATGCGGCCGAGCCGCTCGAGCGGGCGCGGGCGACGCGGCCTGGACATGAAAACCAAGTATCGCTAGGTTTTGGCGTGAAACGCTCCCCGTCCGGAAGACGAGCCGCTGCGGCCGCCGGGCGGACGAGGCACGCCGGCCTGCGAGCCGAGTCGATCCGGAAGGCCGTCCATGACCCGATTTCCCGAAGGCTTCCTGTGGGGCGCCGCGACCGCCGGTCATCAGCTTGAGGGCAACAACACGCTCAGCGACCACTGGCCGATGGAGCATGCGCCCCGTGCCGGCTAGCGGCCGGGTGCGCAAGCCGCTCCCAGCACACGCGGCAGACCTCGACGCGGAGGAGTTGCCACCGGTCGGCGCCTCCTACATCTGGCTGATGGTGCTCGCCCAGTTCGGCGTCTGGGTCGCGTTCATCACCCCGCTGGCGATCTCGCTTTCCGTCAGGATCGACAAGCTGGCACCGGGGCACGAGGAGTACCTGGGGTACGTCACCGGTGCGGGCGCCGCCTTCTCCGTCCTGACCGCGCCGCTGCTCGGGGTGCTCAGCGACCGGACCCGCTGCCGGCTGGGACGGCGCCGCCCGTTCATGATCGGGGGGATGGTCGTCGGCGTCGTCTCCCTGGTGGTCATGGCGCTCGCCGCGAACGTCCCACTCCTCGGGCTCGGATGGATCCTGGCGCAGCTCGGATGGGGCTCGGTGGTGGGAGCCCTGGTCAACTCCCAGGCCGACCGCCTCCCCGAGTCGCAGCGCGGCAAGGTCGCGGGCCTCGTCGGATTCACTCAGCAGATCGGGCCCGTCCTGGGCGTGGTCATGGCGGGAGCCATCACAGGCAACGCCCTGCTGCTGTTCCTGGTGCCGGGGATCTTCGGCGTCGTCCTGGCGACGTTGTTCGTCGTCTTCGTCCACGAGGAGGACAGCCGGACGATGGAGGCCGGCGAGCCGTTGACGGCCCTGTCGCTCGCCCGCAAGTACGTCTTCGATCCGCGCAGGTACCCCGACTACTTCTGGAACTGGCTCGGCCGGTTCCTGTTCTACTTCGGGCTCACCTTCAACACGACGTTCACGGCGTTCTTCTTCGCGTCGCGGCTCGGGGTGAGTGTGGAGGAGGTAGCGGGCACCATCGCGGCCCTCGCCGGCCTGGGGGTGGTCGCCACCGCGCTGGGGGCGGTCGGAGGCGGTTTCCTCTCGGACCGGCTGCGGCGCCGCCGCGTGTTCGTGCTGGCCGGGGCCCTGGTGTTCTCGGTCGGCGCCGTGACGATGGCGTTGGCCACCGCCGTTCCGGCGCTGTTCGCCGGCTCGCTCGCCTGTTCGCTGGGGATCGGGGCGTTCGCCGCGGTCGACCAGGCGCTCCTGCTGGACGTGCTGCCCGAGCGCGGCACCGAGGCCGGGCGATACACGAGCATCTTCAACTTCGCCGCGACGATCCCGCAGGCCGTCGCTCCGCTCATCGCGCCGGTGTTCCTCGGGATCGGCGTGGCGGCGGGGGAGGGCAAGAACTATTCGCTGCTGTACATCGTCGCGGCCGCTTGCACCCTGGCCGGCGGCCTGATCGTCCTGCGCGTCCGGGCCGTCCGCTGATCCGAAGAGGGGAACGTCTCCATGTCACGAACCTGGTCGGCAGCCTTCATCACATCCCCGGCGCCTGGAGCGCCCGGCGGACCGGCGCCCTATTTCCGCCGCGAGTTCACCGTGGACGCCCGCCCGCACCGCGCCATGCTGTACGCGACGGCGCTCGGTATCGTGGAGCCGCACCTCAACGGAACCCGTGTCGGTGATGAGGTCCTCGCGCCCGGATGGACGTCGTACCGTCATCGGCTGAACATCGACCGTCACGATGTCACGGACCTGATCGAACCGGGAGCGAACGCGCTCGGCGCGATCGTCGGCGAGGGCTGGGCGGCCGGCCGTCTCGGGTTCGAGGGAAGATGCGCGCACTACACCGACCGTCCGGCGCTCTTCCTGCAACTCGAACTCGAGTTCCGCGACCGTACCGAAGTGATCGGGACGGACCGGTCGTTCACCGCCGGAACCGGTGCGGTCCTGGCCAACGGCCTTTACGACGGCGAAACCCATGACGCGCGCCTGGAGCCCGAGGGCTGGAGCCGTCCGGGTTTCGACGACGGCTCCTGGATGCCGGCGGAGCTCTTCGACTGGGACACGGGCACGCTCGTCACCCCGGTCGGTCCGCCCATCCGCCGGATTGAAGAGCTGTCTCCCGTCGCCGTCTCGACGAGCCCTTCCGGCAAGACGATCGTCGACTTCGGGCAGAACGTCTCCGGGTGGACCCGGCTGACCGTGTCCGGCGAGGCCGGCCGCATGGTGACGCTCCGCCACGCGGAAGTGCTGGCCGGCGGCGAACTGGAGACGGAGACGCTGCGCACGGCGGAAGCGACGGACCGCTACATCCTGCGCGGAGACGGTCCCGAGGTGTGGGAACCGCGCTTCACCTTCCACGGATTCCGGTACGTCGAGGTCGACGGGTATCCCGGCGAACTGCTCCCCGGCGCGCTGACGGCGATCGTCGTGCACAGCGACATGGTCCGCACCGGATGGTTCGAGACCTCCGACGAGCGCGTGAACCGGCTGCACTCCAACGTCGTGTGGTCCATGCGGGACAACTTCGTCGGCGTGCCGACCGACTGCCCCCAACGGGACGAGCGGCTGGGGTGGACCGGCGACATCAACGCCTTCGCCCCGACCGCAGCCTTCCTGTACGACGTCCGCGGCGTTCTGGGCTCCTGGCTGGCGGACCTGGCCGCCGAGCAGAACGAGAAGGGCCACGTGCCATGGGTGGTGCCCGACGTGCTGTCCACGCCGTCACCGCCGACGGCGCTGTGGAGTGACGCGGCCGTGGGTGTCCCCTGGAGCTTGTACCGGGAGTACGGCGACCTGGAGATCCTGCGGCGGAGCTACGCGTCGATGACGGCGTTCGTCCGCAGCGTGGAGGCGCTGCTGGACGAGAACTCCCTGTGGAGCAGCGGGTTCCAGTTCGGCGACTGGCTCGACCCCGACGCGCCCGCGGACAACCCGGCAGGCGGAAAGACCGACCGGCACCTGGTCGCGGCGGCCTACCTGTGCCGGACCGCGCGGCGCCTGGCCGACACCGCCGCCCTGCTCGGCGACGAGCAGGATGCGGCGCACTTCGCCCCGCTCGCCGACCGGGTACGGGAGGCGTTCCGCCGCGAGTACGTCACACCGGCCGGCCGGGTCGCCGGCGAGACGGTCACGGCCTACTCCCTGGCGATCCTTTTCGGCCTTCTGGACGCCGGCCAGCGCGAGCGGGCCGGGAGGCGGCTGGCGGCGCTCGTGGCCGAGGCGGGATACCGGATCTCGACCGGCTTCGCAGGGACGCCGCTCGTCCTGCACGCGCTCAGCGACACCGGCCACCTGGACGAGGCGTATCTGCTGCTGCTCGAGACCGGCTGCCCGTCCTTCCTCTATCCGGTGACGATGGGAGCGACGACGATCTGGGAACGGTGGGACTCGATCGGTCCGGACGGGACCGTCAATCCCTCGGGGATGACGTCGCTCAACCATTACGCGCTCGGTGCCGTCGCCGACTGGCTGCACCGTGTCGTGGGCGGGTTGACCCCCCTTGAACCCGGCTACCGGACCATGCGCATCGCGCCGCGACCGGGTGGCGGCCTCACCTACGCGACCGTCCGCCACGAGACGGCGCAAGGCCGGGTCGAGGTCGCCTGGCGGACGGCCGACCGCCGCATGCACGTCGACGTCGTCGTACCCGACGGTACGGAGGCGACGGTGGTCCTGCCGCTGCATCCGGCCTCCCTCGTCGAGACCGTGCGGGCGGGGAGCCACTCCTGGAGGTACGACCTGCCGGATGAGCCCGGCGGCGGCGCCGACTACGACCTCGACACTCCGCTCCGGACCCTGGCCGGCGACCCGGCCGTCTGGCGCCGCCTCACCGGCGTCTTCGCCAAGCACTTTCCCGGTGTCCCGATCGACGGCACCGCGCCGGAGGCCGCCGCCGTCTCCCTCAACGTCCTCATGGAGTACGTCCCCGGCGCATCCGGCGAGCTGAAGGCGGACCTGGAGGCCGCGATCGCACCCGCCGCCCGGCGGCCCTGACCATTCGACCGCTCATGAAAGGAACGTGGTAGTGCCGCGCATCGACCCTCGCGACCTCACCCTGGAGCAGAAGGCTTCCCTGCTCTCCGGACGGGACTTCTGGACCACCGAGCCGCTCGACGAGGCGGGCGTCCCGTCGCTGGTGCTCACCGACGGCCCGCATGGAATCCGCAGGCAGCCCGGTGACGCCGACCACCTCGGCATCAACGAGAGTCTGCCCGCGACCTGCTTCCCGCCCGCGGTGGCCGTCGGCTCCAGCTGGGACGCCGACGTGGCCGCACGCGTCGGAGCCGCCGTCGGACGGGAGGCGCGTGCCTTCGGCGTGTCCGTCGTCCTCGGCCCGGGAGTGAACATCAAGCGGTCGCCGCTGTGCGGCCGCAACTTCGAGTACTACTCCGAGGACCCTCTGATCTCCGGCATCCTGGGCGCCGCGCACGTCCGCGCCGTGCAGGCCGAGGGACCGGGCGCCTCGGTCAAGCACTTCGCGGCCAACAACCAGGAGACCGAGCGCATGCGGATCAGCGCGGACGTCGACGAGCGGACGCTGCGCGAGATCTACCTGCCCGCTTTCGAGCGCGTGGTGACCGAGGCGGCTCCCGCGACCGTGATGTGCTCCTACAACAGCGTCAACGGCGTCCCCGCGGCGGAGCACCGGTGGCTGCTCACCGACCTGCTGCGCGCCGAGTGGGGATTCGGCGGCGCCGTCGTCTCCGACTGGGGCGCGGTCGCGGACCGGGTCGCCTCGCTGGCCGCCGGTCTGGACCTGGAGATGCCCGGTACCGGCGGCGCCGGAGACCGGGCCATCGTGGCGGCCGTGCGCGACGGCGACCTCGACGAGGCCGCCGTCGACGAGGCGGTCCGCCGTGTGCTGGCCCTCGCCGACCGTGCGGTCACGGCGACCGGGGACGTCGACCTGCACGGGCATCACGCCCTGGCACGGACCCTTGCGGCGGACTGCGCCGTGCTCCTGAAGAACGACGGGCCGGTCCTGCCCTTCGCGTCGTCGGTGCGGCGCATCGCGGTCATCGGAGAGTCCGCGACCTCGCCCCGGTACCAGGGCGGCGGCAGCTCGCACGTACACGCCGCGCGCGTCGACACGGCGCTCAAGGCGATGCAGGATCTCGCGGATGCCCGGGGACAGACGGTGGCCCATGCTCGCGGGGTAGGCTCCGGCGGGCGTGAGGAGGCGGTGCGGGTCGCAGCGGACGCCGACATCGCGATCGTCTTCGCGGCCTCCGAACCCGAGACCGAGGGCATCGACCGCGAGACCCTTGAGCTGCCCGCAGACCAGGTGGAGCTCATCCGCGCCGTCGCGGCCACAGCCCTGCGCACCGTCGTCGTGCTGTCCAACGGCGGTGTCGTATCCCTGGAGGGCTGGCACGACGGTGTCGACGCGATTCTCGAAGGATGGCTGCTCGGACAGGCGGGCGGGAGCGCCATCGCCGACCTGCTGTTCGGTGTCGCCAACCCTTCGGGACGGCTCGCGGAGACGATTCCGCTGCGGCTTCAGGACAACCCCAGCCACCTCAACTTCCCGGGCGAGCAGGGGCACGTCCGGTACGGCGAAGGAGTCATGGTCGGCTACCGCTACTACGAGACCGTGGACGTCCCCGTCCGCTACCCGTTCGGTCACGGCCTCTCCTATACGTCCTTCCAAACCCGGGACCTTGCCGTCACGCGCACCGGTGACGACACCGCCACCGTCTCCCTCACGGTCACGAACATCGGAGAGCGAGTAGGCAAGCACGTCATCCAGGTCTACGTCGCCACCGATGCGGGACCCGTGCGGCGGCCCGCTCGCGAGTTGCGGGCCTTCAGCAAGGTCGCCCTCGAACCGGGGGAGTCCCGCCGCGTCGAGTTGGAGCTGGACCGCCGGGCGTTCGCGTACTACGACATCGAGCTCGGGCGCTGGACGGTCGCCGCCGGCGAGTACACCGTTCAGATCGGCGAGAACGCGGCGCGCACCATCACGGAACAGACGATCACCCTGCCCGGCGACACCGTCGCCACGGTGCTCTCATTGGACTCGACCGTCGACGAGTGGTTCTCCCACTCCGCGGTCGGTCCGGCGCTTCTGGAACTCCTCAGCGCGGGAATGACGGAGGAGCAGGCCGGTGCGTCCGAAGAGAACGCCGATCAGCTGCGCATGATCGCCTCCATGCCCATGCGGCGCTTCCTGAGCTTCACCGGCTTCGCGATCGACGATGACCGGCTGGCCGAGCTGATCGAACTGAGCCGGACCGTGTGACCACAACCCCTCGCTCTCCGCAGCGGTGAACACCCCCGACGATGGAGCCTCCCGCCCATTGGGAGGTTCCATGGCCGCCCGCCGCACCGCGACCTAGCGTCGTTCTCCAGGAGATGCACGTCACAACCGGACGGTGATCGCACCGCATTCCCGCCCTGTCCGGCTCCGCCGGGCCCCGATCCTGGAGTTCTCCCGTGACCACATCCCAGCACGCCCTGGACGACGAGGTTCGCGTGATCGAGGCGGCCGCACCGCCCACCCGGTACGCGCGCGGCTGGCACTGCCTCGGCCTGAGGGACCGGTTCGACGACGGCAAGCCCCACGCGGTGGAGGCGTTCGGAACCATGCTAGTCGTCTTCGCCGACAGCACCGGCAAGCTCAACGCGCTGAACGCCTACTGCCCGCACATGGGCGGGGACCTCACTCAGGGCGAGATCAAGGGTGACGCGATCGCCTGTCCCTTCCATGACTGGCGCTGGGCCGGCAACGGCCGGTGCGCCGGAATCCCCTACTCCCGCCGGGTGCCGCCGCGGGCGCGGACCAAGGCCTGGACAACGCTGGAACGCAACGGCCAGTTGTTCGTGTGGAACGATCCGCAGGGCAATCCGCCGCCGCCCGAGGTGACCATCCCGGAGATCGCGGAGGTGGGCTCGGACGAATGGACCTCCTGGACGTGGGACAGCGTCCTGATCGAGGGCTCCCACTGCCGGGAGATCGTCGACAACGTGGTGGACATGGCCCACTTCTTCTATGTCCACTACTCGTTCCCGACCTATTTCAAAAACGTCTTCGAGGGCCACATCGCCAGCCAGTACATGAACGGCAAGTCCCGTCCGGACGTGGACCTGGGGACGCACTACTCGGGCGATGAGCGGACGAACCTCTCGGAGGCCTCCTACTACGGGCCGTCCTACATGATCAATCCGATGACGGGCACCGGCGGCGGTGTGACCACCGAGTCCATTCTGATCAACTGCCACTACCCCGTTTCGCCGACCAGCTTCGTCCTCCAGTGGGGCGTGATGGTCAAGAAGCAGGAGGGCGTGACGATGGACGAGGCCGAGCAGATGGCGGAGGGGTTCGCCGCCGGCGTGGAGAAGGGCTTCCTCCAGGACGTGGAGATCTGGCGGAACAAGGCCAAGATCGACAATCCGCTGCTGTGCGAGGAGGACGGGCCGGTCTACCAACTGCGCCGCTGGTACGAGCAGTTCTACGTCGACGTCGAGGACGTCACCGCTGAGATGACACGGCGGTTCGAGTACGAGATCGACACCGAGCGGGCCAACGAGTTCTGGGAGCGGCAGGTGCAGGAGAACATCGCCGCCGGTCGCACCGTCAAGGTCGAGCCCAAGCCCGTGAAGGCCGAGAGTTGACCGTGACCGATATCGGGGCCTGCACGGTGACGGTCCTGGACGTCATCGACGAGACCCGGGACGCCCGGTCCCTGGTGCTCGAAGCGCCCGAGGAAGTACGCGACCGGTTCGACCACCGGCCGGGCCAGTTCCTGACGGTGCGGATACCGGCCGCCGACGGCTCGGGGACCGCCCGCTGCTACTCGCTGTCCAGCGCACCGGGTGTGGACCCGCACATGAAGATCACGGTGAAGCGGGTCTCCGGCGGAACCGGGTCGAACTGGATCTGCGACCACGTCCGCCCGGGCGACACTCTCCAGGTGCTGCCCCCGGCGGGCCTGTTCACGCCGGAGCGGCTGGACGGCCGCCTCCTCCTCTTCGCCGGCGGCAGCGGCATCACACCGGTGATGTCCATCATCAAGGCGGTACTGGCGCGCCCCGAGGGGAGCGCGGTGCTGTGCTACGCCAACCGCGACGAGTCATCGGTGATCTTCGCCGCCGAACTGCGCCGGCTGGTGGAGCGCCATCCCGGGCGGCTCCAGGTCGTCCACTGGCTGGAGAGCGTCCAGGGGCTGCCCACGGCCCCCGCCCTGGCCGCTCTCGCCGCCCCGCACGCGGACCGGGACGCCGCGTTCGTCTGCGGTCCGGAACCGTTCATGGACGCGGTCGCGGACGCGATGCGGGTCGTCGGCCTACCACGGGAAAGAGTGATCGTGGAGCGCTTCCACTCACTCACCGGCGACCCGTTCGCCGAGCCTGCACCGCTCCCCGCGGCGTCCAGCGGCGACGCGGACGCACGGATGACGGTCACCATCGACGGCGAGCGGCACTCCCTTGCCTGGCCGTCCGGGACCCGGCTGCTCGACGTTCTGCTGGCCAACGGCGTGAGGGCGCCGTTCTCCTGCCGCGAGGGCGCGTGCAGCGCATGCGCCTGCCAGGTGGTCTCCGGCGAGGTGAAGATGCTGCGCAACGACGTCCTCGAAGAGGAGGACCTCGCCGAGGGCTGGGTACTGGGCTGCCAGTCCCTGCCCGTGACCGAGGACGTCGAAGTCACCTACGACTGAACGAGACCGACGAACGCAATCTCCCGGGCGGGGGAGTGGGGAAGGGCTCGGCGGCACTGCCGCCGAGCCCTTCTGTTCCGGGGAGCGGGCCGCTACCGCGTCACGGCGGGACGAGCCGCAGCGTGGCGGGCGGCGACGTAGCCGAAGGTGATTGCGGGACCGATCGTGGCGCCGGCTCCGGCGTACTCGTTTCCCATCACCGCGGCGGACGCGTTGCCGGTGGCGTAGAGCCCCTCGACGGCCCTGCCGTCCGCGCGCAGCACTCGGGCATGCTCGTCGGTAACGAGGCCGCCCTTGGTACCCAGGTCGCCGACCTCGATGCGGACCGCGTAGTACGGGCCGCCGCCGATCTCGTCGAGGTTGGGGTTCGGCAGTGTCGGGTCACCGTAGTAGTGGTCGTAGGCGCTGTCGCCGCGCCCGAAGTCCTCGTCGCGGCCGTTGCGGGCAAGAGCATTGAAGCGCCGCACGGTCGCCTTGAGGGCGTCCGCCGGCACGCCGATGCGCCGGGCGAGGTCGCCGAGGTCGTCGGCCTTGGTGACCAGGCCGCTGGTGTACCAGTCGCGGGGGAACGGCTGCCCCGGCATGATCCCGGCGAACTGGTAGCGGCTGCGCGCCTTCGCGTCGAAGATCTCGTATGCGGGGACGTGGCCTCCCTCCAACTGCGCGTGCACGAAGTTGACGTAGGGCGCCGCCTCGTTCGTGAACCGCTCACCCTTCTGGTCCACGATCACCATTCGGGGAATGCACCGCTCGGTGACCAGTGGGAAGACCGAACCGCCGGGCAGCCTGACGGAGGGCATCCACCACGCGTCGTCCATGAGGTCCAGCGCGGCTCCGGCCCGATGCCCGATGCGGATGCCGTCGCCGACGTTGCTGCCGGCCCCCGCGCTGAAGTCCTCCCGGCCCAGTTCCGGGAGGTGCTCCTTACGCAGGTCGGCGTCGTGGTCGAAGCCGCCGGTGGCGATGACGACACCGCACCTGGCCCGGACGCGCAAGGGGCGGCCGTCGCGCTCGACCACGGCGCCGATCACCTGGCCGTCCTCGACGACCAGGTCGGTGAGCGGAGTGTTCAGCCACAGCGGTATCCGCAGGTCCTGCATCGTCAGCCGGAGCCGGACGACGAGCGAGGCACCGAGGGTCTTCATGTGGCGGCGACGCACGAGATTGCTCAGCACCCGCCAGGCGGCGATGCGCAGCATCCACTTGCCGGACCAGGTGCGCCGGAACATCATCAGCTGCCGGCCCTCGTACCCGGTGAACCACAGGCCCATCGGGGACGGCAGGTCCGCCTCCAGTAGGAACTCCTCGTCCGGGCCGAGCCGCCGCGCGTCGATCGGCCGCGGCTCGATGGTCCGCCCGAGCGGCCGCCCGCCCGGCGCCTCCGGATGGTAGTCGGAGTAGCCGGGACACCAACTGAAGTCCATATGCCGGCTCACCCGATGGAGCGCCTCCATCGCCGCGGGGCCCTGGTCCACGTAGGCGTCCAGCCGGGCGGCGGGCACGCGGCCCCCGATGATCGCCCGCAGGTACCGGCGGACGTCCTCGGGGTCGTCCTCGCGGCCCAGCCGCTTCAGCGTGGGGTTGTTGGGGATCCAGATCCCGCCGCCGGACAGGGCGGTCGATCCGCCGTAGCGGGGCGCCTTCTCGACGACGAGCGCGGACAGTCCCGCGTCGTGGGCGGCGATGGCACCGGCCATCCCGCCGGCGCCGCTGCCGGCCAGCAGGATGTCGACCTCGTGGTCCCAGCCCGGGGGACTGGACGTCATGGGGGTGCCTCCGATCAGGCGTCGCGAGAATCCGGCTCACCATCGATTCTTCGCAGGTGAGAGCACGGGGACGATGCGCTCTCCCGATCATTGGAACGCCGTCAGAACCAGTCGGTCAGCCGCGGCCAGGTGGCCCACGCGTCCAGCGCTCCGGTCGGCCAGCCGCCGGCGCGGGGGCGTTCGGCGGCGTGCGGTCGGTCCTGCACCGGGAGGGCACCGGCCGCACGCCAGACCCGCTGCGCCGCGTGCTGCACCGCCGGGGTGAGCCGGCCGAAGTCCATCCGGCGGATCGGCCCGCACACCGACAGCGCCGCCACGGGAGCACCGGGCCCGCGCACGGCCGCGGCGACGCAGCCCACACCCCGGACCGCCTCCTCCCGGTCGAAGGCGGCCCCGCTCTCGCGCACCCGCCGCAGTTCCCGCCGCAGCCGGACGGGGTCGGTGACCGTGAACGGCGTCCGCGCCCGCAACCCGCCGTCGATGACCCGCTGCACGGCCTCGTCGTCGGCGTACGCGAGCAGCGCCTTCCCCACGGCGGTGCAGTAGGCCGGGGCGCGGCCGCCCGTCCGCGAGGGCAGACCCGCTCCGTGCGAAGCGCCGATCTTCTCCAGATAGACGATCTCCGTTCCGTCCAGGACGGCCAGATGCACGACGTTGCGGCTGGCGGCGGCCAGCTGATGCATGAAGGGCGTCGCGGCGTCCCGGATGCGGTCCTGCTGGAGGACCAGCGACCCGAGCTCGAGCATGCGGAGCCCGAGCCGGTACCGGTTCCCCTCCCGGACCAGCCAGCGGACGGCCACCAGGCGTTCGAGGATGCGGTGGACGGATGAGCGCGGCAGGTCGGTCCGCCGCACCACCTCGGCGAGCGACAGGTGGGCCGGGCCGTCGAAGGCGTCGATGACGCACACCACACGGTCGATCATGGACGCCGGAGTCGCGCTGCCGGTTCTCATCCGCTCCGCCCCCTCATCCGTCGCCGAACCGGGCCAGACCGGAGCCGAGCACGATCGCGGCGCCCATGCCGACCTCGAAGGCCGCGGTCGCTCCCGACGTGTCGGCCGTGAGCTCCAGAACGTCCCCCGGGACGACCGGGGAGGTGAAGCGGCAGCTCGCGGCGCGCAGGTCGGCCGGGTGCGCGCCGATGCCGCGCGCGAGGACGAGCAGGCTTGCGGCCATGGTGCACAGGCCGTGCAGGATCGGACGCTCCCCGCCGATCGCGCGGGCGGCGTCCGGATCGATGTGGATCGCGTGCCGGTCGCCGCACAACCGGTACAGCGCCGCCTGCTCGGCGAACGTCTCGACCGGCAGGGTGTGGGTCGCGTCTCGCATCGGGACGCGCGAACCGCCGGGCCCGCGTTCCCCTCCGAAGCCCCCCGCGCCGGGAGCGAAGATGGACCAATGGGCGACGAAGCACTCGCTGTCCACCCGGACCTCGAAGACCGCGGCCGAGCCCTTGTCCCAGACGGCCTCCACACAGGCCGACATCGTCAGCTCGCCGCGCGGCGGCAGCGGCGCCAGCACCTCCAGTCGCTGGGCGCCGTGCAACCCGCGTGAGGTGTCGAACGCCCCTGCCTCGCCCAGCGCGTCCGGCCCCCACTGGGCGAGCGTCAACCCGAAGGTGGGCAGCGTGCGGAGCCGGTCCTCGTAGACGAGGTCGAGTTCCGTCGCCTTGGCCCCGACCGCGAGCGCGTACAGAACGGCGTCCCGCTCGGTCCACGCGACCGTGCGCTCGCCGAGTGATCGCCCCACCCAAGCGTCCGCGTTCTCGGTCAACGGGTCCTCCCTCACCGTGCCGGGCCCGGTTCCGTCCACGGCGGCCATCAGGACATCCGCTGCAGGATCAGTGCCATGCCCTGGCCGCCCGCCGCGCACATGGTGACGGCGCCGAACTCCCCATCGCGCCGGCGCAGCCCGTTGACGAGCGTGGTGATCATGCGTGCCCCGGTCATGCCGAACGGATGGCCGAGCGCGATCGCACCGCCGTGCGGGTTGACCGCGTCCAGGTCCAGGCCGAGGTCGTCGCACACCGGGAGCACCTGCGCGGCGAAAGCCTCGTTGATCTCGACGAGATCAAGGTCGGACGCGCGCAGGGCGGCGTGGCCGAGCGCCCGGGTCATCGCCTCGGTCGGGCCGAGCCCCATGATCTCCGGAGACAGGGCCGACACCCCGGTGGACACGATCCGGGCCAGCGGTGCCAGCCCGAGGTCGCGGGCCCGCTCGGCGGACACGACCACGAGCGCGGCGGCGCCGTCGTTCAGCGGGCAGCAGTTCGCCGCGGTGACCGTCCCGTCCGGGCGGAACACCGGAGTGAGCGCCGACACCGATTCGATGGTCACTCCCGCGCGCGGGCAGTCGTCACGAGCCACGACCGTGCCGTCGGGAAGGGTCACGGGCGTGATGTCGGTGTCGAAGAAGCCGTCGGCGATCGCCTTCTCGGCCAGGTTCTGGCTCCGGACCGCGAACTCGTCCTGGCGCTCTCGGCTCACACCGCGCAGCACCGCGACGTTCTCCGCCGTCTGCCCCATGGCGATGTAGGGGTCGGGGAGCTCGCCGTTGCCGCGCGGGTCCGTCCACGGCGGTGCGCCGGCGCCGGACCGGGCTTCGGTCCGGGCCGACGCGTCGGCGTACCGGGGGTTGCGGGTGCCGTCCATCCCGTCCGCCTTGCCCCTGCCGAACCGGGAGACGCACTCGACGCCGGCGGCGACGAAGGCGTGCCCCTCGCCCGACCTGATCGCGTGCAGTGCCATCCGCGTCGCCTGCACGCTCGACGCGCAGTACCGCTGCACGACGGTCCCGGGGACCTCGTCGAGCCCCGCGCCGACGGCGGCCTGCCGGGCGATGTTGTAGCCCTGCTCACCGGCGGGCTGGGCGCACCCGACCACCAGGTCGTCCAGGGACGCAGGGTCCAGCGCGGGGGCCTGGGCGAACGCGGCGGCGAGCATCTGACCGAGCAGGTCGTCGGCGCGCATGTCCTTCAGCGAGCCCTTGAACGCCCGGCCGATCGGCGACCGGGCCATGGCGACGATGACGGCGTCGGACATGACTACCTCCCTGGTAGAACCTGCGATGGCGGAACGGGTCACTTGGCGCCGTAGACCGGCTCGGGGGCGGGGGAGCCGTCGATGAGGCCGCGCAGCGCGGCCCCGACGCCGGCCGCGTCCCACCGGCGGTCGAGCGCGGCGGCCGGGCCGTGCCGCCACCCGTCCTCCAGGCAGATCCGGCCGCCCTCGACCTCGATCACCCGGCCGGTCACGTCCGCGGACTCCTCGGTCGCGAGCCAGGCCACGACCGGTGAGACGTTCTCGGGGGTCATGGCGTCGAACCCGGTGTCCGATGCGGCCATCTTCTCGGCGAACGCGGTCTCGGTCATCCGGGTCCGCGCCGACGGGGCGAGCGCGTTGACGGTGACGCCGTACCGGCCGAGCTCCTCCGCCGCGACCAGGGTGAGCGCCGCGATCCCGGCCTTGGCCGCGCTGTAGGCCGCCTGGCCGACGCTGCCCTGCAGGCCCGCGCCGGATGTCGTGGCGATGACGCGCGCGCTGCGGGCCCGTCCGGCCTTGGACTCGGCGCGCCAGTACTCGGCCGCGTGCCGCAGGGTGGCGAAATGCCCCTTGAGGTGCACCCTGACGACGGCGTCCCACTCCTCCTCGGAGGTGTTGACCAGCATCCGGTCGCGCAGGAACCCGGCGTTGGCGACGAGGACGTCCAGCCCGCCGAACGTGTCGATCGCCTGCCGGACGAGCCGCCGGGCGCCGTCGAAGTCGGCGACGTCCTCGCCGTTGGCGACGGCCTCACCGCCCAGGGCCCGGATCTCCTCGACGACCTCCTGCGCGGGCCCCGCCGACCGCCCGCCGCCGTCCAGTTCGGCCCCCAGGTCGTTGACGACCACCCGGGCGCCCTGCCGGGCGAGTTCGAGCGCGTGCGCCCGCCCCAGCCCGCGTCCGGCGCCGGTGACGATGGCGATCCTGCCGGTGCATATTCCGCTCACAATCTCTCCTCATCCGTGGGGCGCGCCGGCGATCGCTCGCGTGCCCGGGGGTGGTGGTGCACCGCGATGCTAAGTTACCTAACAAACATTTGGCCAACAAGAGCGCCCGCAGGTCGGCGCGCCGAGAGGGGCGGAACATGGGCATCACGTCGGTCGCGCAGGGCGGCATCCGCGTCATCACGATGGACTTCCCGCCGGTCAACGCACTGCCGGTGGCGGGCTGGCGCGACCTGGCCGCCGCCGTGGCGGAGGCGGGCCGGGACGAGGACGCGCGGGTCGTCGTGCTCCGGGCCGAGGGGCGCGGATTCAACGCCGGGGTGGACATCAAGGAACTGCAGCGGACGCCCGGTTTCGAGGCGCTCGTGGGAGTCAACCGGCAGTGCTACGCGGCGTTCAAGGCCATCTACGAGTGCGCGGTCCCGGTCGTCGCCGCGGTCCACGGCTTCTGCCTCGGCGGCGGCGTCGGCCTGGTCGGTAACGCCGACACCATCGTCGCTTCCGAGGACGCCTACTTCGGGGTGCCCGAGGTCGACCGCGGAGCGCTGGGCGCCGCCACGCACCTCGCCCGGCTGGTGCCCGTCCACCTGCTCCGCACGCTGTACTACACGAGCCGGACGATTCCGGCCCGGCAGCTCCTGCAGTACGGGTCGGTCCTGGACGTGGTGCCGCGCGAGCGGCTCGACGACGCGGCCATCGCGGTGGCCCAGGAGATCGCCGCGAAGGACACGACCGTCGTCCGGGCGGCGAAAGAGGCGCTGAACGGCATCGATCCCGTGGACGTCAACCGCTCCTACCGGTTCGAGCAGGGCTTCACGTTCGAGCTCTCGCTCGCCGGCGTGGCCGATCGGCACCGGGACGCCTTCGTCGCCACCGGCGAGCCGCTGAAGGGCGATCAAGCGCACTCCTGACACGGGATCCCGGCCCCGGCCGCCCTAGGGCGGCCGGGGCTTCCCTTGACGATGTGATCCAGGTCATCCTAGCCTCCCGAGGCTAACAAATGTTTGTTTTAGCCGCAGCCGCAGCGGACGGGCGGAGGCAGAAGCGCGCCGTGCTCTGCCGGCGACATGTCCGGCGGGCAGCAGCAGATGCCGGCCATCGGGCAGGCGCTGATGCTTAGGAGGGAATGAGAGTTGGCGCTGACGATCGATTTCGCGGGCCGGGTCGTCCTGGTGACCGGCGGAACCCGCGGCGTCGGGGCGGGAATCGCCCGGACCTTCATGGAGGCCGGGGCGGCCGTGGAGGTCTGCGGCCGTACCGACCCCGGTGGGGACGCGTCTGGACCCGCGTTCACCCGTGTCGACGTCCGGGACGAGGAACAGGTCGCCCGGTGGGTGGACGCGGCGGCGGGACGGCACGGCAGGATCGACGTCGTCGTGAACAACGCCGGGGGAGCGCCCTTCACCGCGTTCGCCTCCGCCTCCCCGCGCTTCCACCGCCGGGTCACCGACCTGAACTTCCTCGCAGGCGTGTTCCTGGCGCAGGCGGCGCATCCGGTGATGAACGCGCAGGAGTCCGGCGGCGTGGTCCTCAACATCACATCCGTCAGCGCGCGCCGTCCCAGCCCCGGCACGGCGGTGTACGGGGCGGCGAAGGCGGCGCTGGAGAGCCTGACCCGGAGCCTCGCCGTCGAGTGGGCGCCGCGGGTCAGGGTCAACGCCGTCAGTTGCGGCCTCGTCGAGACGGAGGGGGCGGCGGACCACTACGGGGACCCCGCGCGGATGGAGCGCGTGGCCGCGACGATCCCCCGCGGCGTGTTCGCCGCGCCGGCCGACGTCGGGCATGCCTGCGCTCTGCTCGCGTCGCCGCTCGCCGCCCACGTCACCGGCGCCGTCCTCAATGTGGACGGCGGCGGTGAGTGGCCGGCCTTCCTGCAGTACGCGCCGGGCGTCGAGATGCTCCGGGAATCGGCGCCCTGAGCACCGGCCCGGCGCGGACGCGGGCCTCAGCCGCCGGCCGGTCGGCCGCCGTCCCGGCTGGCGGCGGCCCGCAGTTCCGTCTTGAGTATCTTGCCGGCGGCGTTGCGCGGCAGGCTCCCGGTGAGGACGATCTCGCGGGGCGCCTTGAAACCGGCCAGCCGGGACCGGCAGTGCGCGATGAGTTCGCCGGGATCGGGGACCGCCCCCGGACGCGCCACGACGTGGGCGACCGCGACGGACCCCATGCGCGCGTCGGGCCGGGCCACGACGGCGGCCTCCGCGACGTCGGGGTGCGCTGCCAGCACGTTCTCCACCTCGGCCGGATAGACGTTGAACCCGCCGACCGTGAACATGTCCTTCAACCGGTCGGTGATCTTGAGACAGCCGTGCTCGTCGAGACGCCCGACATCACCGGTGCGCAGCCAGCCGTCCGGGCCGACCGCGTCGCGGGTGGCCTCCTCGTCCTCGAAGTAGCCGAGCATGGTGTTGCGCCCGCGGACCAGGATCTCGCCGTCCTCGCCGGGCGGCACTTCGGTGCCGTCGCCGCCCACCAGGCGGAGCTCCACTCCCGCGACCGGCGGTCCGGTCGTCTCGGCGACGTGCCGCGGGTCCTCGTTCGGCCGGGACTGGGTGACCATCATGCACTCTGTCAGGCCGTACGCCTGCGCCACCTGGGCGAACCCGAGCTCCTCCCGCATCCGGGTGAAGAGGGTCTCGGGGACGGTGGCCGCGCCGGCGGTGGCGAAGCGCAGCGAGGAGAGGTCGTGTTCCTTGAGGCGGGGATGGGCCAGCAGGGACAGGAACAGAGTCGGCGTCCCGGGCAGCACCGTGATGCGCTCGCGCTCGATCAGTTCGAGCAGGCGGTCGCCGTCGAACACTGGCACCGGGTGGACGGACGCTCCTGCGGTGAGGGACGTGATCACCCCGGCCTTGTACCCGAACCCGTGGAAGAAGGGGTTGACCACCGCGTAGCGGTCCTCAGGGGACAGACCCGCGCCCGCGGCCCAGATGCGGGCGACGTCGACCGTCTGGCGGTGGGCGCTCATCACGCCCTTCGGCCGTCCGGTCGTTCCCGACGTGTACAGGATGTCGCACAGGTCGTCGGGCCGCACGCGGTCGGCGGCCTCCTGGGCGGCCTCCGCCGGCACCTCGTCCCCGCCCGCGAGGAAGTCCGGCCAGGGCAGCGCATCGGCGGGCGCCCGCCCGGCGGGCACGTCGACGACGGTGCGCAGGTGCGGCAGGCCCGGGACGGGACCCGCGCCGCGCGGGCCGTCGGCTTCGGCGGCCGCCGTTCGCAGCATGCCGGTGAGGCCGAGGTCCAGGAAGCCGTTCGAGGCGACCAGTGCGCAGGCGCGGGACCGCGCCAGGATCGCGGCGGCCTCGTGGCCCCGGTAGCGTGTGTTCATCGGCACGACCACCGCGCCGAGGGACTGCGCGCCGAGCATCGCGACGATGAACTCGTACCGGTTCGGCATCCAGATCGCCACGCGGTCACCCGGCCGTACGCCGAGCCGCAGGAACGCGCGGGCGGCGCGTTCGGCGAGCCCGGCGAGGTCCCGGTAGCTCAACCGGACGCCTCCGTCCGCGACGGCGAGGCGGGCACCATGGTCCCGCACGGCATCGCGCAACATTCCGGGGATGGTCATCGACGGGGTCACGGCGTGCATGTCACTCCAGGGGAACGGGGCGGGTTCGGGGTCGGCACGAGCCGTGCGCGACACTGGACGGCGCAAGCGAACAAACAGTTGGTCAAGACGAGGAGACGCACATGACGGTGGCGAGGGCGGGCGGCCGACCGCCGAAGAAGGAGGCGGTCCGGGCGGACGGCATCGACAGGCGCGCACGCCTGCTGGCCGTTGCGGCCGAGCTCTTCGCCACTCAGGGGTACGCCGGGACGACGGTCCGCGATATCGCCGACAAGTCCGGGATACTTCCCGGGAGCATCTACCATCATTTCAGCTCCAAGGAGGACATGCTCGACGTGATCCTCCGGGACTTCCTCTCCCCCCTCTACGAGGGGTTCTCGGAGATCGAACGGCAGGGCGATGACCCACGCGAGGCACTCAGCAAGCTGATCCGCGTATCCTTCGCCTGGATCGTCGAGGCGCCGCACGCGGTGGCCGTGTACCAGAGCGAGAGCGACAACCTGATCGGGCAGGAGGCGTTCGAGTACGTCGCCGACTACAGCCTGAAGATCGAGCAGATCTGGCTGCGGGTGCTCACCGCGGGCCAGACGTCCGGCGTCTTCCGGCCGGACCTCGACATCAAGGTGTCCTACCTGTTCATCCGCGACTCCATCTGGTCCAGCGTGCGCTGGTACCGGCCCGGGGGGCAGCTGACGTCCGAGAGCGTCGCCGAGGAGTTCCTCGCGCTGGCCTTCCACGGACTGCTCTAGGAACGCCCGCCGCCCTCCGCTCAACCGGCGACCTCGCGGGTCCGCGCCGACGATGGGTCGATCACTTCGCGGATCAGCCGCAGCTCCTCCGGCGTGGGCGCGCGGGTCTCGGTCGCGTCCGTCCCGTCGATGGCGAAGCCGGTGCTGCGCTGGACCTCCTCGACGGTGACGCCCGGGTGGACCGACCTGATGCGCAGTGTCCCATCGGCCGCGTAGTCCAGTACGCCGAGGTCGGTGATGACGACGCCGAGATCATGGAACCGCAATGCGGCGCCACCGGCCTCCCGGGCCCGGTCGTTGCCCACTCCGGACACGATGTCGACCCGCTCGACGAAGACCTTGGGGGAGTGGCGCGCCACCCAGTAGTTCGTCCGGTGGTTCACGGTGTTGCCGGGCGCGCCGCGCACCCCGATCAGCTGCCGCTTCGGCCGTCGCCAGTCGCCGATCGCGGAGATGTTCTGGTTGCCGTACCGGTCGAGTTGGCTCGCCCCCATCATGCTCTGGCGGCGGCCCGACTGCAGCACGTCGAAGACCCTGCGGAAGGGCACCCACGCCTCGATCACGCCGCCGGCCGCGGCGGTCCGCCCGAGGGGCGGGGGCTCGGCCATGAAGAACGCCTCGCCGTCGGACAGCACGAGGTCGGGGGAGTGGGTCATGCGGGCCAGCCGGGCGCCGACGACGGGCACCGTGCCCACCGCGTGCGCCAGCACCTCTCCGGCGTCGCGCCAGGAGTCGGACGCGGCGGCGATGCACACCTCGGCTCGGGTGAACTCCATGGTCAGGCATTCCTCTCGTCGGCGCCGACCGCCGCCCGGCCGGCGATCGCGGCGCGGTAGGCGTCCTCGCCGCCGCGCAGGTAGGTCTGCTCGAATGTCCGCCAGGCGTCCGGGTCCTTCGCGGCTGCGGCGTACTCCTTCTGGAACGCCTCGTCGCGGTCGTAGTCGGGGACGCAGGACGTGAAGTGGGCGCCGTCCGGGGCCTCGATCACTCCCGTGACGTATATGCGGCCGACCAGGAGCGACTGCACCGGAGCGCTGCGTCCATCCTCGCCCGGTGCGAGGAGCCGCCCGGTGGGCACGACCTCCTCGCAGCTCAGGAAGCAGCGGTCCGCGCCCATGGCGTAGAGGTCGTCGAAATAGGGGTCGGGGCCGAGGTACTGCCCGTTGCCCGCGGCGTCCGCCCGGTTGAGGTGGATCAGCGCTACGTCCGTCCGCAGCGCGGGCATCGCGACGTACTCCTCCTCGCCGTAGGGGGAGGCGACGGTCCGCAGATCCGGGTTCATGGTGAGGACGTCCGATGCCAGGCCCGCCCGGGTCGGCAGGAAGTCCAGCCGCTGCGCCGCGGCCCGCAGCCCGGCCACGTACATGCCCTCGTCGTACTCGGCGACCTCCACGGCACCGCTCTCGCGGGCCGCGCGGAAGTGCGGATCGAGGGGGATGCTGTCCAGGGAGACGAAACCGTAGACCAGCTTGCGCACCTTTCCCGCCGCGCAGAGCAGCCCGACGTCGGGCCCGCCGAGGCTCACGACCGTGAGATCGCGCACATCGGTCCGCAGCAGTGCGCGGACGAGCGCCATGGGCTTGCGGCGGGAGCCCCAGCCGCCGATGCCGATGGTCATCCCCGATTCGATCGTCCCGGCGAAGTCCTCCAGGGACATCGTCTTGTCCTTCAACGCGGTCGTTCCTCCTCGGTCCGCGGCGCCGCGCCCTTGCCGGTGGGCGCCGTCTCGCGCATACTCGTCGAGCCGTAGTAAAACAAACATTTGTTAGAGAGGGAAGTCCGCATGGCACAGCAGCCCGACACGCTCGCCGCGAGGTCCGGTTCGAACGCGGCGGGGAGGCGGCGGCACCCCGCGCTGCAGACCCGGGCGACCGAACTGTTCGGCGTCGAGTACCCGATCGTCCAGACCGGCATGGGATACGTCTCGGACGCCCGCCTCACGGCGGCGACCGCCGAGGCCGGAGGACTCGGGGTCCTCAGTGCCGGGCTGCTGTCCTATGAGGAGCTCTTCCAGGCCGTCGACACCGTGCAGTCGCTCACCGACCGGCCCTTCGGCGTGAACATCCGCGCGGACCAGCCGGACGTCGTGAAGCGCGTCGACCTGCTGATCCGCAAGAAGGTGAAGGTCGCCTCCTTCGCGCTGGCCCCGCGCGAGGACCTGATCAAACGGTGCAAGGACGGCGGGCTGGTGGTGATGCCGTCCACCGGCGCGCGCCGGCATGTGGAGAAGGTGGCCGCCTGGGGCGCCGACGCCGTCATCGTGCAGGGCGGTGAGGGCGGCGGGCACACCGGCCAGGTCCCGACGAGCCTGCTGCTGCCCCAGGCCCGCGACGCCGCCGACATCGTCGTCCTCGGCGCGGGCGGCTTCTTCGACGGCCGCGGGCTGGTGTCGGCGCTCGCCTACGGGGCCGACGGGATCGCGATGGGCACCCGCTTCCTGCTCACGGCCGACTCCCCGGTGGCGCAGGCGGTCAAGGAGGAGTACCTCCGTCGCGGCGTCGAGGACACCGTGCTCACGCTGCAGATCGACGGAGTGCCGCAGCGGGTCGTCCGCGGGCGAACCATCGACCGGCTCGAGCGCGGCACCGCCCCCGGGCGCCTGCTGCGGGCGGCTGGAAACGCCGTCGCCTTCCAGCGCTTGTCGAAGACTCCCTGGAAGGACATCGTGCGGGAGGGACTGGCCATGAAGCGCCATCACGGCCTGACCTGGAGCCAGGTCGTGATGGCGGCGAACGCGCCCATGCTCTACCGGACGGCGCTGCTGGACGGCCGTCCCGACATCGGCGTCATGGCCACGGGGCAGGTCGTCGGGCTCATCGACGACCTGCCGAGCTGCCGCGAGCTGATCGCGCGCATCGTCGACCAGGCCGTCGAGGTCCTGGAGCGGTTGGAGGGCGGCGGGCGCTAGGGCGGTGCCGGGGCGGCCGCGGCCGCCCCGGCACCCGCGCGCGACTTCCCCCGGTCCGCCGCCAAGAGGCGTCGGCGCTGCTCGTGCGGCTGCCCGAACAGCTGGGACGTGGCGTGCGCGCGCTTGAACAGCAGCTGAGCGTCGTGCTCCCAGGTGATGGCGATGCCGCCGTGCAACTGGACCGTCTCGGCGGCCACCGCGTTCAGCGCGTCGGAGCACCACGCCTTGGCCATCGCCGCCTTCTCCCCGAAGTCCGCCGACCCCTGCGCCGCGGACCAGGCCGCCGCCCAGGACAGCGTCCGGGACGTCTCGACGTGCACCAGCATGTCGGCCATGCGGTGCTTGAGCGCCTGGAACGAGCCGATCGGACGGCCGAACTGCTCGCGCTCCTTGGTGTACGCCACCGTCATGTCCAGGCCCCGCTGGGCCGCCCCGACCTGCAGGGCGGTCACGGCGACGGCCGCGATGTCCCGCAGTTCGGCGAGCTGCACGCCTGCGTCCTCGCACAGTGGGCGCGCGGGCGCGGCCTGGAAGTCGATCCTGGCGAACCGCAGGGTGAGGTCCAAGCCCGGCATGGGAGTACGGCGGACCCCGCCCCCTTCCGGGGCGACCTCGTACAGGCCGGGCCGGCCGTCTTCGCGCACGGCCACGACGAGTAGGACGTCGGCGTGTGCGCCGTCGAGGACCAGATGGGCCGAGCCGGTCAGGGTGCTGCCGTCGCCGGCGTTGGCGGCGCGCACGCCGGAGCGGTCCGGATGCCAGTGGCCGTCGGGGGCTGCCCAGGCCAGCGCGGCCACGGTCGTGCCCGCCGCGATGTCCGGAAGCAGCCGCGAGCAGGCGTCGGCGCTGCCGGATCGCAGGATCGCCTGTGCGCCCAGGACCGCCGAGCCGAGCAGCGGAGACGGTGTGAGCGCGTAACCCAGTCGTTCCAGGACCACGTGGGTCTCGAACAAGGAGAACCCCGCGCCTCCGTACTCCTCCGGAATTGCCAGGGCGGCGGCGCCGATCTGCTCGCAGAGCGTCGCCCACAGGTCCGGATCGTGGCCGCGCGGGCTCTGCAGCGCCTGGCGGACGGCCTCCCCGTCGCTGCGCCGCTCCAGCAGGGACCGGACGGTCGCGTCGAGCGCGGCCTGCTCCTCGCTCAGTGCAAAGTACACAACAGTCTCCTCAAGCGAGCGATGCGGGCGCCGGTGACGCGGCGGTGATGGCGGCGAGCACCCGGGACCGGTGGAACCCGGCCGTGCCCCAAGCGGAGACGAGGGCGCGGATCTTCGTGATCCACAGGCCCAGGTCGAACTCCTCGGTGTAGCCGATGGCGCCGTGCGTCTGGAGCGCGGTGCGGGACGCGCGGTAGGCAGCCGCCGAGACCGCCGCCTTGGCCGCCGAGACGTCACGGGAGGCGTCGGGCGAGCCGGCGCCGAGCGAGACGGCGGCGCCGTACACCAGCGGACGGGCGAAATCGAGGGCGACGCGGATGTCCGCGAGGGCGTGCTTGATCGCCTGGTACTCGCCGATGGCGCGCCCGAACTGCCGCCGCGACCCGGCGTACTCGACCGAGTCCGCCAGGACGCGCTCCCCGGCACCGAGCAGCTGGGCGGAACAGGCCAGGACGGCGGCGTCGAGCGCTCGCGCGACCTGGCCGGGTTCGACGGAGCCCAGCTCTTCTCCGGAGGAGGCCTCGAAGAGGAGGCGGGACCTGTCGACGGATGCGCGGGCGTCGCCGGTCCGCGCCGAGTGCAGCGCCGTCCCGTCAACGAGCAGCACGCGGTCCGCCGCATGCGCGTCGAGGGCGAGCGGCGCCATGGGCGGCGCGGCGGCGGTCACGATGATGCTCCCGTCGGCCATGCCCTCCAGGGACGCCTCGTCGCGGACGGCCGCGAGCAGCACCGGTGCCAGGACCGCCGACTCGACGTACGGACCGGGTACGGCATGGCGTCCGATGGCCTCAAAGGCGACCACCGCGTCGGCGGGGGCGGCGTCGAGCCCGCCATGGGCGTCGGGCATGCAGAGCGCGGTGACCCCGAGGCCGGCCAGTTGCCTCCACAGGTCCCGGCCCGGTGCGGGGTCGCCGTCGGCCCAGCGGCGCGCCGCGTCCGGAACCCCCGCGTCGGTGAGCAGGGCGTCCAGCGCCCGCGAGAACGCGCGCTGCTCGTCGCTCAGGGCGAATCTCATCGGCGTCCTTTCGGCAGGCCGAGCAGCCGCTCGGCCACGATGTCGCGCTGGATCTCGTTGGTCCCCGCGTAGATGGGCCCCGAAATCGCGAAGAGGTAGCCGTCCATCCACGAGCCCCCGGCGGCCGCGCCCGCGCCGCGCAACTCCGATCGGGCTCCGAGCAGGTCCAGGGCGGTCTCGTGCAGCCGCACGTCGAGCTCCGACCAGAAGATCTTGTTGACGCTGCCGTTCGCCCCCACGGCGCCGCCCTCGACGAGGCGGCTGAGGGTGCCGAACGTGTAGAGGTGGTAGGCCTGGGCCGCGATCCACGCGTCGGCGACGTCCTGGCCGAGTGCCGCGGTGTCCGGGGACGCGGTCTCGGCGCCCGCGCCGTTCGCCCGCCACAGGTCGAGGAGCCGGTCCGCCGCTGCGCAGAAGCGCCCGGGGGAGCGCAGCGACAGGCCGCGCTCGTTGCCCGCCGTGCTCATCGCCACCCGCCACCCGTCGCCGGGTGCGCCGAGCACGTCGGAGTCCGGTACGAAGACGTCGGTGAAGAAGATCTCCGCGAAGCCCGGGTGTCCGTCCAGCTTGCGGATGGGGCGTACGGTGACGCCGTCCGCGTCCAGGGGGAACATGAAGTACGTCAGTCCGCGATGGCGTCCGGCCTCGGGGGCGGACCGGAACAGCCCGAACCCGCGGTGCGCGAACGCGGCGCGGGAGCTCCAGGTCTTCTGGCCGTTGAGAATCCAGCCGCCCCGGGACTCGTCGCGGACGGCGGTGCTGCGCAACGCCGCCAGGTCGCTGCCGGCCTCGGGCTCCGACCACGCCTGGGCCCAGATCTCCGTACCGTCCGCCATGGGACGCAGATAGCGCTCCCGCTGCTCGGGGGTGCCGTACTCGAAGAGGATGGGCGCGAGCAGCGAGATCCCGTTCTGCGCCACCCGGGCCGGGCCGCCGGCCCGGTAGTACTCTTCCTCGAAGAGCACCCATTCGAGAAGTGACGCTTCCCGGCCGAGGTAGGCCTCCGGCCATGCCACGACGGACCAGCGGCCGGCGGCCAGCGTGGCCTCCCAAGCGCGGTGGGCTTCGAAGCCTTCGGCGGTGTCCATGTCCGGCAGGGGGGCGGGCGGAACGTGCTCGCGCAGCCAGGCACGGGCCTCGTCCCGGAACGCGCGTGCGCGGTCGTCCAAGTCGAGGTTCACCGGCCGTTCCCCCCGTTCGAGTCGCGCATCGCGCGGGCGTCCATGCCGGCCAGCGAGTCGACGCCGACCTCGGCGTTGTGCGCGTGCGCGGCGTGGTGGAGGCCGAAGACCGAGTCCATCCCCGACCGCATGCCCTGCAGGTCCTCGGCCTGGTTGATCGCCTTCTTCGTCAGTGCCAGCCCGAACGACGGCATCTGGCTGATCCGCTCGGCGATCGCCAGGGTCTCCGCCTCCAGGTCCGCGCGGGGCACCACGTGGTTGACCATGCCGAGCTCGCGGGCGCGTTCGGCCGGGAAGCGATCGCCCGTGTAGAGGAACTCCTTCGCGGCCCGCGGGTTCATCACCCACGGGTGGGCGAAGAACTCGACGCCCGGGATGCCCATGCGGACGACGGGATCGGAGAAGAAGGCGTCGTCGGCGGCGACGATGAAGTCGCAGGACCATGCCAGCATGAGCCCGCCGGCGATGCACGCCCCCTGCACCATCGCGATCATCGGCTTGGGGATCTCCCGCCACCGGCGGCACATTCCGAGGTAGACCTCCGCCTCTCGCGCGAGCCGCCGGTCGACGCCCTGCTTGCGGGTGTGGTCCCACCAGATCACGGCCTTGCGCTCGAAGGACTCGTCGATGTCCCGGCCGGGGGTGCCGATGTCGTGCCCGGCGCAGAAGTGCCGCCCGTTGCCGGCGAGGACGATGACCTTCACCTCGTCGTCGTCGACGGCGCGGGTGAAGGCGGCGTCGAGGGCGTAGGTGACCTTCGAGTTCTGGGCGTTGCGGTACTCGGGGCGGTTGAGGGTGACGATCGCCACCGTCCCGCGCCGCTCGTAGGTGACGACCTCCTCGTCGGGCCGGTCCACGGCGGCTGTGTCCGCGTTGCTCATTTCGTCTCCTGCCGACGTCCAGTGAGTGGCACGCGCTCTTGCGAACGCAAGCCTAACAAATGTTTGATTTTCATTGCTATGGTGCAGTCCGCGGCGGACGGCCGCAACCCGGGGATCGAAGCGCACGGCGGAGGGGCGGATGTGGATCTGACGTATTCGGCGGAGGACGAGGGCTTCCGGCGCGATGTCCGGGACTGGCTCGAAACGCACCTGCACGGCGACTTCGCAGGGCTGCGGGGGCTGGGCGGCCCCGGCAGGGAGGACGAGGCGTTCGGTGAACGGCTGGAGTGGGACCGCTACCTCGGCGCGCACGGCTGGACCTGCCTCGGCTGGCCGGTCGAGCACGGCGGGCGCGGGCTGGGCCTGGCGCGCCAGATCATCTTCCACGAGGAGTACGCGCGCGCCGACGCGCCCGCCCGGGTCAACCACCTCGGCGAGGAACTGCTCGGTCCGACGCTGATCGCGCTCGGGACCCGGGAGCAGCGGGGCCGGTTCCTGCCGGCCATCGCCGCCGTCCGTGAACTGTGGTGCCAGGGCTATTCCGAGCCGGGAGCGGGCTCCGATCTGGCCGCGGTGTCGACCAGGGCGCGGCGCGACGCGGACGAGTGGGTGATCGACGGCCAGAAGGTCTGGACCTCACAGGCCCACCACGCGGACTGGTGCTTCGTCCTGGCCCGCACCGTTCCGGGCTCCCGCCGCCATGACGGATTGTCGTACCTGCTCGTCCCCATGCGCCAGGACGGCGTTGAGATCCGGCCCATCGACCAGCTCACCGGGACGTCGGAGTTCAACGAGGTGTACTTCGACGGCGCCCGCACCGAGGCGTCCCTCGTGGTCGGAGCGCCCGGCGACGGCTGGAAGGTCGCCATGGCGACCCTCGGCTTCGAGCGCGGCATCTCCACCGTGGGACAGCAGGTCGGATTCGCGCGCGAACTCGACGCCGTGGTCGCCCTCGCCCGCCGCAACGGCGCCTTCGAGGACCCGGTGATCCGGGACCGCCTCGCGCACGCCCGCACCGGCCTGGAGGCGATGCGCCTGCACGCCCTGCGCACCCTGGCCGGGGACGGCTCCACCGGGCCGATGCAGGCGTCGGTGTCCAAGCTGCTCTGGGCCAACTGGCACCGCGACCTCGGCGAGCTCGCCATGCAGGTCGCCGGGGCCGCGTCGCTGGTCGTCGAACGTGCACCGTACGAACTCGACGACCTGCAGCGCCTGTTCCTGCACAGCCGCGCCGACACGATCTACGGCGGATCCAACGAGATCCAGCGGAACATTCTCGCCGAGCGGGTGCTCGGCCTGCCCAGGGAGGCCCGCCCGTGACCGCAGCCAAGACCGAACAGCCCGTCCCGCCCTACGTGCCCGGCCACGGGCTCCTGAACGGGCGGACCGTCGTGGTCACCGCCGCCGCTGGAGCGGGCATCGGCTCGGCGGTGGTCCGCCGGTGCCTGGAGGAGGGCGCCCGCGCCGTCGTCCTCGGCGACACGCACGAGCGGCGGCTCGCCGAGGCGCGTGAGGCGCTCGGCGCGGAGTTCGGGGCGGAGCGGGTGGCGGCGGTTCCATGCGACGTGACCGACGAGGCCCAGGTGGGTGCGCTGCTGGACGCGGCCGAGGCGTTCGGCGGCGTCGACGTGATGATCAACAATGCCGGGCTCGGCGGCACCGTCTCCCTCCTCGACATGACCGACGAGGAGTGGAGCAAGGTTCTCGACATCTCCCTGACCGGGACGTTCCGGTGCATCCGCGCGGCCGGTCGCCGCATGGTGGAAGCCGGACGGCGCGGTGTGATCGTCAACAACGCCTCCGTCATCGGATGGCGCGCCCAGGAGGGCCAGGCTCACTACGCCGCGGCAAAGGCCGGCGTGATGGCGCTGACCAGGTCCGCGGCCATGGACCTCGCCCCGCACGGGATCCGGGTGAACGCCGTCTCGCCGAGCCTGGCGATGCACCCGTTCCTCGCCAAGGTCACCACGGCCGAGTTCCTGGCCGAGTTGAAGGCCCGTGAGGCGTTCGGGCGGGCCGCCGAGCCATGGGAGATCGCGAACGTCATGGTCTTCCTCGCCGCCGACTACGCGTCCTATCTCACCGGCGAGGTGGTGTCGGTGAGCAGCCAGCACCCCTGATCTCGCCGTACCCCGACCCCTGAGGAAGGTTCACATGGCCGAGGCCTACATCATCGAGGCGGTCCGCACGCCGGTCGGCCGCCGTGGTGGCGCACTCTCCGCCGTCCACTCCGCGGACCTGGGCGCCCACGCCATCTCCGCACTCGTGGACCGCAGCGGCGTCGATCCGGGACGCGTCGACGACGTGATCTTCGGTTGCACCGAGACCATCGGCTCGCAGGCCGGGGACATCGCCAGGACCGCCTGGCTGGTCGCCGGCATGCCGGACCACGTGCCGGGCGTGACCATCGACCGGCAGTGCGGGTCCAGCCAGCAGGCGGTGCACTTCGCCGCGCAGGGCGTCATGTCCGGCACGGCCGACCTCATCGTCGCGGGCGGCGTGCAGAACATGTCGGCGATCCCGATCTCGGCCGCGATGGCGGTGGGGGAGCAGTACGGCTTCACCACCCCGTTCGCAGAGTCGCCGGGATGGCGCGCCCGCTACGGGGACCAGGAGGTGTCCCAGTTCCGGGCGGCCGAGATGATCGCCGAGAAGTGGGAGATCTCCCGCGCGGAGATGGAGGAGTTCGCGCTCCGCAGCCATCACCGGGCCATCGCCGCGACCGACGAGGGGCGGTTCGCCAAGGAGATCGCCCCGATCGGCGGTGTCTCCGCCGACGAGGGACCACGCCGCGACACCGACCTGGAGAAGATGGCGGCGCTCCGGACGCTGCGCGAGGGCGGGCGGATCACCGCCGGCGTCGCCAGCCAGATCAGCGACGCCGCGTCCGCTGTCCTGATCGCCTCCGAACAGGCCGTCACCGACCTCGGGCTGAAGCCGCGGGCGCGCATCCATCACATCTCCGTCCGCGGTGACGACCCCGTCTGGATGCTGACCGGCCCGATCCCGGCGACCCGGTACGCCCTCCAGAAGACCGGCATGTCGATCGGCGACTTCGACCTCATCGAGATCAACGAGGCGTTCGCATCGGTCGTCCTCGCCTGGGCGAAGGAGACCGGCGCCGACCTGGACCGGGTCAATGTCAACGGCGGCGCAATCGCCTTGGGGCATCCCATCGGAGCCACCGGGACCCGGCTGATGACGACCATGCTGCACGAACTCGAACGCCGCGGCGGACGCTACGCCCTCCAGACCATGTGCGAGGGCGGCGGCCAGGCCAACGTCACCATCATCGAGCGGCTCTGACCCCGGGCGGACCACCCGGCTTGCGCGAACGTCTACACAGGGAGCAACCATGAACGATACCGGGCGTCAGATGCACCTCGCGGTCTTCGCCCGAGGACTGGGAACGGCGCACTCGGTGTGGCGGTCCCCCCGGACCCGACCCGAGAAGATCCACACTCTGGAGCACTGGACGCGCGTCGCCCAGGTCGCCGAGCAGGGCAAGTTCGACGCGGTGTTCATCGCCGAGGCGCTGAACCTGAGCCCGTCGATCGGCTCCGACGCCACCGAGTGGCCGGACGCCGTCAGCCTGGTGGCCGCGCTGTCGGCGGTGACCTCGCGCATCGGCCTGGTGGGCACCGCCTCGACGACCTACAGCCATCCCTTCACCGTGGCCCGCCAGTTCGCGACCATCGACCATTTGAGCGGCGGCCGGGTCGGCTGGAACATCGTCACCACCGCGATCGCCGCGGCTGCGGGCAACTACGGCTCCGCGGACCTGCCCGAGCACGAGGCCCGCTACGAGCGCGCCGACGAGTTCGTCGACGTGGTCACCCGGCTCTGGGACGGCTGGCGGGACGATGCGATCGTGCTCGACCGGGAGGCGGGTGTGTACGCCGACCTCGACCGGATCCGGCGGCTCGACCACGAGGGCGATCACTTCACCGTGCGCGGCCCTCTGACGATGCCCCGGTCCCCGCAGGGCCGCCCGGCGCTGGTGCAGGCGGGGTCCTCACCGACCGGCATGAACCTGGCGGCCGCGTACGCGGACATGGTGTTCACCACGCAGTTCGACATCAAGGCCGCCACGGCCTTCGTCGACCGGATGCGGGAACTGGTGAGCGCCAAGGGCCGCGACCCGCACGCGGTCGCCGTCATGCCGGGGCTCACCCCGATCATCGGCAGGACCGTCCAGGAGGCCCGGGAGCTGGCACGGGAACTCGGCGGCTTCGTCCAGATCGACGCGACCCTCGCCTTCATGCAGCAGATGTTCGGCGGGATCGACTTCACCGGTTACGACCTGGACGAGCCGTTTCCCGACGTCAGCGGTCTGCTGCCCGCGCACGCCGGTGTCTCGCGTCCCCGGCTGTTCATGGACATGGCGAAGGAGGAGGGGCTGACCCTGCGCCAGGTGGCGCAGCGGATCGGCCTCAGCATCGGCCACCGCTCCTTCGTCGGGACTCCCGACCAGGTGGCGGACGAGATGACCGCCTGGTTCACCGAGGGGGCGGCCGACGGCTTCAACATCCTTCCCGCCGACCTTCCCCGCGGGCTGGAGGACTTCGTGGAGGAGGTCGTCCCGCGCCTGCAGGACCGCGGGCTCTTCCGCAAGGACTACACGGGGACCACTCTCCGCGAGCACCTCGGCGCCCCTGCGCCGGCCCCCGCACCCGGGGACGGCCCCACGTTGAAGGATGCCCGATGAGCGGCCCGTCCGCGCCGTTCGACGGACGGCGGTTCCGGGACGTCCTCGGCCACTACCCGACGGGCGTGGTCGTCGTCACCGGCATCTGCGACACCGGCGAGCCCACCGGAATGGTGGTCGGCTCGTTCTCCTCAGTGTCGCTCGATCCGCCGCTGGTCTCGTTCCTGCCGAGCAGGACGTCGAGCACGTTCGCGCGGCTGCGCACCGCCTCGTCCTTCTGCGTCAACGTGCTCGCCGCCGACCAGGAGCACGTCTGCCGGCAGTTCGCCGCGAAGAGCGGCGACAAGTTCGCCGGCATCCCGTGGCGTCCCGGCCCGTCCGGCGCGCCTCTGCTCGAAGAGGCCGTCGCCTGGATCGACTGCGAATTCGAGGCCGTCCACGAGGCCGGCGACCATCTGATGGTCCTCGGCAGGGTGCGGGACCTCGGAGTGCTCGAACCGAGGTCACCGCTGCTGTTCTTCCAAGGCGGGTACGGCGGGTTCTCACCCGGCGCGCTCGTCGCCCCCTACGAGAGCGACCTGCTGGGCCACATCCGGGTCGCGGACATCGCGCGCGAGCACATGGAGGCGGTATCGGCCGACCTCGGGCTCGAGTGCTACGCGCAGTGCGTCGTCGCCGACGAGATCGTCATCGTCGCCGGCTCCGCCGGTTCGCAGAAGAGCACGGTGCACGGGCACATCGGCCGCCGGATGCCGTTCGCACCGCCCTACGGCGCCCTGTTCGTCGCCGGACGCGAGGACGGGGCGATCGACGCCTGGCTCGCGCGGCGCAACCTCCCCCTGACCGGGGAGGACCGGAACCACTACCGGCGGGCGTTGCAGCGTGCGTCGTCCCGCGGCTGGTCGATCGCCCTACGCGCCCCTGAGCACGACGAGGTCTGGGACGAGATCGACGGGTTCTCCACCGCACAGCGCACCCCCGGGCTGGAGCGCCGGGTCGGTGCCCTGCTCGAACGTCTCAAGGAGCACTACGAGCCCGACGACCTCGATCCCGCCGGCCTGCACGACGTCCGCCTGCTGGGCGCACCCGTCTACGGCCCGCACGGTGATGTCGTGCAGGTGCTCGCCCTGTTCCAGATGCCGCCTCGGGCGAGCGTCGAGCGGATCGCCGGATGGCGGGACCGGCTGGTCCGTGCGGCGGACACGGTCACCGCCGCGATCGGCGGGCGACCCCCGAAGACCCGCTGACAACCGAGCGGCGACCTGCTCCGACCCGGAGCCCGCACATCGATGAGGGAGATGAACCCATGCCCGAAGGACACGTGCCGAGTGAACACGCGGTCGTCACCGGCGGTAGCAGCGGCATCGGACTGGCGGTCGTACGCCGGCTGATGAAGCGGGGGCTCGCGGTGACCGTCCTGGACATGCAGCCGCCACCGGACGGCGTGCCGCAGGCATACCGGATCGACGTGACCGACGAGGCGAGGGTGCGGGAGGCACTGGCCGAGGCGGCGCGCGCGGCCGGGACCCCCACCCGCCTCGTGACCTGCCACGGCATCCGCGGCGAGTTCAAACCCGCGCTGGAGTTGGATCTCGACGTCTACCGGAGGGTGCTCGACGTCCACCTGGTCGGAACGCTCGTCACCGCGCGTTCGCTCGTCGCGGGAATGCTGGCGGCAGGGCTCGGCGGCGGGTCGATCGTGACCATCTCCTCGACGACCGCCTACGGCGGGTGGCGCGACCAGGCGGACTACGGCGTCGCCAAGGCCGCGATCGAGCAGCTCACGCAGAACCTCGCGATCGAGTGGGCTCCGCACGGGATCCGCGTCAACGCGGTCGCCCCGGGGCACACCCTCACGCCGATGGTGCAGGAGATGGTCGACAAGGAGGGCTATGACCTGTCGGCCACCGAGGCGCGGATGCCGCTCGGCAGGCTGTGCACCCCCGACGAGATGGCCGCGGCGATCGAGTTCATGCTGCTCGACGCCACCTTCTCGACGGGCGTCCGGATGCCGGTCGACGGCGGGTGGACCGTGGTCGGCAAATGACGGACGTCGCCCGCCGGCGGCTCGGGGATCTGCGCGTCTCGGCGATCGGCCTGGGAGCGATGACCCTGACCCAGGTGCCGGGCTACGACGAGGAGCGCGGCATCCGTACGGTGCATGCGGCCCTGGACGCGGGTGTCACCCTGCTCGACACCGCCGACGTGTACGGTCCGGCAGGCGGCGATTACGGCGTCAACGAACTCGCGCTCGCCAAGGCGCTCCGGCTGTATCCCGGCTCCACGGACCATGTCGTCGTCGCCACCAAGGGCGGCCATGTCCGGTACTTCGACACCGACACGTGGTGGGTCGACGGCCGTCCCGAGTGGCTGCGCCGTGCCTGCGAGGCGTCCCTGCGCCGGCTCGGCTTGGATGTGCTGCCGCTTTACCTGCACCACCGCCCTGATCCGCGGACCCCGTACGAGGAGAGCATGGGCGGCCTCAAGGAACTGCACGACAAAGGTCTCGTGGAGCGCGTCGGCGTCTCGAACGCGAGCGTCGAGCAGGTCCATATCGCCCACGAGATCCTCGGCGACGTTCTGGTCGCGGTGGAGAACGAGTACTCGCCGCGGGCCAGAGCCGCCGAACCCGTGATCGACCTGTGCGAACGGCTCGGCCTGGCGTTCCTCTCCTGGGGACCGCTCGGCGGGATGCGCGGCGCCAAGGATCTCGGATCGGAGTTCGCCGCCTTCGACGCCGTGGCGAAGGCCCGTGGCGTCAGCCCGCAGCGAGTCGCGCTGGCCTGGCAGCTGCACAGGTCTGCGGCGATCATCCCGATCCCCGGGGCGAGCCGACCGGAGTCCGCGCTGGACTCGCTGGCCGCCGCCGACCTCACCCTCACCCCCGACGAACTCGAACGACTGAACCGGAAATGAGAAGGACCCAGTGACCTCAACGCAGGAGCATCCGGCCGAGAGCACGGACGTCATCGTCGTCGGCTCCGGCGGCGCGGCCCTCGCCGCCGCCTACACCGCCGCGGCCAACGGGCTGCGCACCATCGTGTTGGAGAAGACGGAGTATTTCGGCGGCACCAGCGCGTACTCCGGGTCGGGCATCTGGCTCCCGGGCAACCAGGCGCAGCAGCGCGCGGGCGTGCCCGACAGCGTCGAGCTCGGGACGGAGTACTTCACGGCCCTGGTCGGGGACCGCACCCCCGTGGAACTGCAGCGGGCGTACCTGGCCACCGGCCCCGAGCTGGTCGAGTTCCTCGAACGCGATCCCGCCCTCCAGTTCCAGTACATGCCCTTCCCCGACTACTTCGAGGCTCCCGGCCGCATCGAAAACGGACGGGACATCTTCCCCGTGCCCCTCTCCGCCGCCGAACTCGGCGACGGGCTCGCCCGGCTCCGCCCCACCATCGCGCTCGACCAGCACGGCATCGAGCAGGACCGCGAGACGCTCACCGGCGGCCAGGCGCTCATCGGCCGGTTCCTGCTCGCGCTGGACAAGACCGGTAACGCCGACCTCCGCACCGGCACGCGGATGCGGTCCCTGATCGTCGAAGACGGGCGGGTGACCGGCGTCGTCGCCGACGGCCCGGAGGGCGCGGTGCGGCTGCGTGCCGGCCGGGGCGTCGTGCTCGCCGCGGGCGGTTTCGAGCGCGATCACGAGCTGCGCATCCGGCACCACGGGCTGCCGGGCGGTGGCTGGACATCGACCGCCGTCGGAACGAACACCGGCGATGCACTGGCCGCGCTCCGTGCCGCCGGCGCGTCGGTCGACCTGATGGATGAGGCGTGGTGGTGCCCGGCGACGCTCTTCCCGAACGGGCGCGCCGAGTTCACGCTCGGCCTGCGCGGCGGGATCTTCGTCAACGCCGCGGGACAGCGGTTCGCCAACGAGTCCCTGCCCTACGACCGGATGGGCCACGAGATCCGCCGCGGTCACGCCACCGGGGTGTCCCACCTGCCGGTCTGGTTCGTGTTCGACGACAGGTTCGACAACGTGCCGGCGCTGTGCGAGCCGCGTCCGGATCCCGCCGCGTTCCGCGAGGCCGGCCTGTGGCGCACCGCCGGCACCGTCGCGGGACTCGCCGATCTGATCGACGTTCCCGCTGGGGCGCTGCAGCGCACGGTCGAACGGTTCAACGGCTTCGCCGCCGACGGGACGGACGCGGACTTCCAGCGGGGGGAGGACCCGTTCGACCGCTTCTTCGCGGCGGGCGACGGACCGAACCCCTGCCTGGTTCCCATCGACCGCGGGCCGTTCCACGCCGTCCAGATCGTCCTCGGCGACCTCGGCACCAAGGGCGGGGCGCGCATCGACGCGGACGCCCGGGTGCTGGACGAGTCCGGCGACCCGATCCCGGGCCTGTACGCGGCGGGCAACTCGGCCGCGTCCGTCGCCGGGCATGTGTACCCCGGGCCCGGCGTCCCCCTCGGTTCCGGAATGGTGTTCGGGTACCGCGCCGTACGCCACCTCCTGGCCGGTTGACCTGCCCCGGACATTCCGCAGGCCGGTGAACCGGAGGCGCTGCCTCTAATTCACCGGCCTGCGGGGTTCACGGCCCGGGCGGCGTCACTTACCAGGCGGCGTGAACGCGGCCAGCGGCTCGGAGCCCGACCAGTCGTGGCCCCAGTAGCTGTCGGCGGTGATCTCCTCGGCGGTGTAGTGGGTCTCGTCGACGAGCATCCCCTCGGTGCCGTACTCGATGTCCCAGCCGCCGGGGGCGCGCACGTAGAACGACACCATCTTGTCGTTGGTGTGGCGCCCGAGCGTTGAGGAGATCGAGAAGCCCAGCCGATTGACGTTGTCCAGCGCCCGGCCTACCGCGTCCAAGGTGTCGACCTCCACCATCAGGTGCACCAGCCCGGGATCGCCGTCATGCGGGGCGGGGGCGACGGCAAGGCTGTGGTGGCGCCGGTTGACCCCCATGAACCGGACGCGGACCGGGCCGGCCGGAGTGTCGGCGACCTTCATCGCACCGCGCGGAAGGAAGCCAAGCACCTGGGCGTACCAGGCCACTACCTCCTCCGCGGCGGGAACGGGCAGGACCACGTGGCCCATGCCTTCGGCTCCGGTGATGAACCTCTGGTCCAGGCCCAGCCGCAGCGGGCTGTGGTCGAGCACGGGGCCGAAGAACACCTCGACGGGGGTGCCGCCCGGATCGGTGAAGGCGATCGCGGCCTCGACATCGCGTCCGGTGGCCTCCGCGTGCGAGAGCGCGGAGACCTCCACCCCGGCCTTCTCCACGGCCTCCCGGACGGCGGCCAGCGCGAACTGGTCGCGCACCTCCCACCCCACGGCCAGCACCCGGTCGACGTCGCCCGGCAGGACCGCGAGACGGTACCGGCGCTCGTCCATGCGCAGGTACAGGCCGCCGGAGACCGGACCGGACCCCTCGGCGAAGCCGAGCCCGTCGATGGCGAGTTCACGCCAGCGCTCCAGGTCCCGGGCCTGGACACGCAGATACCCGAGCCCTCGAATGTGCGTCACTGTGCCTCCTGTTGAGCAATGGTCCCCGCCGGTCGCCGGCGGCGACATCCCGGTCAGTGGGAAACGCGTGTCAGATCATCGAGCGCATCGGACCCTCGGGCGGCTCGATGTCCAGGTCGGTCAGCGCGGATACGTGGTAGACGGCGCCGGGGACGTGGATGGCGTGCGCGAGGCCGACATGGACGTCGCGCCAGAACCGCTGGATCGGGTTGTCGACGCGCATGGCGTTGCCGCCGGAACGGATCACCAACTCGTTCGCCGCGCGGGCCGCCCGCCACGCCGACCGGACCTGGAGCCGGCGCCCGGCGGCCCGCTCGCCGAACGAGATCTCCTCGCCCGCGGCGGCCTTGTCGTACATGCGGGAGGCGAAGTCCAGGATCCGGGTGCGGGACGCGGCGATCTCCTCGGCGGCTTCGCTCATCGCGTACAGGACGTACGGGTCGTCCTTGACCTTGGTGCCGACGATCTGCACCCGGTCGCGCTGGTAGGCCATGTGGTGCGCGAGGACGCCCTCGGCCATGCCGATCACGGCGGAGGTGATGCCGAGGGGGAACGCGCAGGAGAACGGCACCAGGTAGGTGGGGTTGGTCAGCCCGGCCTCGCGCGGCGCGGAGCCGTCGATGACCTTGGCGAATCTCATGACGCGGTAGTCGGGGACGAAGGCGTCCCGGACGATGATGTCCTTGCTGCCGGTGCCCTTCAGACCGGCGACCTCCCAGGAGCCCTCCACGATCTCGTAGTCCGAGCGCGGCAGGATCAGGTGCAGACCCTGGAACGGCTCGACGGGCTTGCCGTCCTTGTCGCCCAGGATGCCACCGAGAAAGATCCAGTCGCAGTGGTCGGTGCCGGAGGAGAACTGCCAGCGGCCGCTGAAGACGTAACCGCCGTCCACGGGACGCGCCACGCCCATGGGCGCGTACGGCGACGCGATCCACGTGTCGGGGTCGTCGCCCCAGATCTCCTCCTGGACCTTCGGGTCGGCCATCGCCATCTCCCATGGGTGCAGGCCGACGATCCCGGCGACCCAGCCGGTGGACCCGTCCAGCGCCGCGATCCCCATGACGGCCTCGGCGAACTCCCGCGGGTGTACTTCCAGACCCCCGTGCGCCTTGGGCTGCAGCATCCTGATCACGCCGGAGTCGCGCAGCACCTTGGCCGCCTTGTCGTCGAGCTTGCCGAGGCGCTCGTTGACGGGCCCGAGTTCGCGGATCTCCTCCGCCCGTTCCATGATCGTGTCGAGCACGCGGTTGGTCATCGCCTGTTTCTCCATTGCTCTCTCATGTCGGCCGTGGGACGGCCGGAAGCCGATAAGGCCGGGGCGGGAAGGGGCGTCGAGCCGGCCGCGGCTAGGCGTCGTCCGCACGGGTGAGGAAGGCCAGGACGGCGCTCTCCCAGGCGTGCTTCTGCTCGATCATCACCCAGTGCCCGCAGTCGGGGAAAATGTGTACTTCGACGTTGGGAATGGTCCGCATGGGCAGTAGAGCCATGTCGACCGGGCTGACCCGGTCGTCCCGGCCCCAGGTGATCAGCGTCCTGGCCTTCAGCTTGTGCAGCATCGCCCAGTAGGGCGGCGCGTCGCTCGCGGCGGCCGCCGACGCGGCGGCGGCGAAGGCCGCCTTGCCGTACATGCGCCGCGCACTGGCCAGCGTGGCGGGGTTCGTGGCCTGCCGCCAGCGCTCCTCGATGAGGTCCTCGGTGACCAGCGACGGGTCGTACACCATCGAGTGCAGCCACTGGACCAGGCGCTCGCGAGTGGGGTGCTCGGTGAACTCCGTCAACAGCCTGATGCCCTCGCCGGGAGCAGGGCTGAAGATGTTGCGGCCGATCCCGCCGATCGTGACGAGCCGCCGCACCCGGTCCGGATCGGCCAGAGCCGCCTGGGCGCCCACGATGCCGCCCATCGAGTTGCCGATCACGTCGACCCGGTCCAGGCCGAGGCCGTCCAGGAAACGGGCCACCGCGCCCGAGGCCGCCATCATGGGGTGCTGGTCGGTGGGGTCGCTGACGCCGAAACCGGGGAACTCCAGGATCAGGCAGCGGAAACGCGCGGCGAACAGCGGCAGGTTCCCGCGGAAGTTCCGCCAGCCGGTGACGCCTGGACCGGAGCCGTGCAAGAGCAGCAGGGGAGGGCCCTCTCCTGCCTCGTGATAGCGCAGTACTCCCTGGTCAGTGGCGAGTTCTCGCAGCGTGTTCTCGTACGTCAGCGGCTCGTGGGTCGTCTCCGTGGTCATGTCCCTCAGTTCCTCGGGTGGCTTATTCGGAACGTAGGCGCGGCCGCGGCCCCACCGCCCCGTACCCTCCCAATCAGCGGGAGGCCATCCCCGGAACACCCCTGAGGAATGGACGATGGGGCAGGCAGGACGTCGTCCGCGGACCGCCGTCCCATCTGGCCGACCGACACGCGTGTGCCCCGGCCGGGTTAACGGCCGGGGCACACGCGGTGAGATCAGGACGTGGTCGTGCCGCCGTTGAGGCCGATGGTCTGCCCGGTCATCCAGGACGCCTCCTCGGAGGCCAGGTAGGCGACGAGGTGAGCGGCGTCTTCGGGCGTACCGAGCCGCCCGACCGGGATGGGGTCGGCGAGCTTCCTGACCAGTTCGGGGTCCTTGACGTTGCGGAGGACGAGGCCGAGCGCCACGGTGTTGGCGGTGATACCGGACCGGGCGTTCTCCTTGGCGATATGGCGCATGAACCCGATCGCTCCCGCCTTGGCCGCCGCGTAGGTGGACACGCCGATGTCCAGGCCGACCGTTCCGGCGCCCGACGAGATGGTGACGATCCGGCCCCATCCCTTCTCCACCATCGGGTCGAGTGCGGCCTTGCAGCAGTTGAGGACGCCATACAGGTTGACATCGATGATCTGCGACCAGTAGGCGACCGGCATCTCGCGGAACTGGTGCATCTCCATCGTCCGGTCCGGACCGCCCGTTCCGGCGTTGTTGACCAGGATGTCGACCGCTCCCGCACGGTCGGCGACCTCGGTGAAGCCCGCGGTCACGGCCTCGAGGTCGGTGACGTCGAAGGGGACCGAGAACGCGCTTCCTCCGTCCGCGGCGATGCCCTCGGCGACCCGCCGGGCGCGGTCCGGGTGGTAGTCGTTGACCGCCACTGTGGCTCCCTGCCGTGCCAGGGTGCGGGCGATCCCCTCGCCGACGTTCTGGCCGGCGCCCGTGACCAGCGCGACCTTGCCTTCGAGATTGAACATGGCTGTCTCCTGCCTGTTGGAATGCCGGACCTGCGCGGGTGTGGGGACAACCCGTCCGCGCGTGGTCAGGGCTCGCCCGCCGCACGGGGAACGGCCGAAGCCTCGATCTCTGCCAGCAGCATGTGCGGGTCCGGCGGCGGTGCCCGGTGCGCCAGCTGGTCGGCGCGGGCCCGCAGCGAGGCGATACCCGCGCCGTCGTCGGAGAAGACCCAGAAGTCCCCCGCTGCGAGGGCGTCGGTCATGTGGGCCGCCGCTTCCACCGGATCCATCCCGGCGGCGGCGTTGGCCGCCTGCATCGCGTCGAAGAGCCGGGCCGCCACGGGATGGCCGGTCGGCGCGGACGCCTGGGCGCTCGTGAAGATGCTGCTCCGCACCGAGTACGGCAGAATCGCGGAGATCCGGATGGGGGCTCCCGCCAGTGCCACCTCCTGATGGAGGCACTCGGTGAGCGCCAGCACCGCGTGCTTGCTGACGATGTACGGCGCCTGCAGCGGCGCCGACGACACTCCGCCGACCGAGGACATGTTGGCGACGACCGCGGGCCGCCCCAGCTCGATCATCCGGGGCAGGAAGGCGCGCACCGAGTGGAAGACCCCGTCGACGTTGACCGACATCAGCTGCCGCCAACGGGCGTCCGGGATCTCCCATAGTGGTCCCGCGGTCTCCAGACCGGCGTTGTTGACCAGCAGTTCGACCGAGCCGAACCGGGCGAAGACCTGCTGGGCGAGCATCGACACGGCGTCCGCATCCGTGACGTCGGCGTGCGCGGCGACGACCGCGCCGGGCCCGCCGCCGAGTTCGCCGGCCAGCCGTTCGGCGCCGGCGGTGTCGAGATCGGCGATCACGACGTTCATCCCCAGGCCGGCGAGATGGCGAACGAAACCCTCGCCGATCCCGGCGGCGCCCCCGGTGACGACGGCCGTGCCACCGGCGAAGCGCTTCCTCGCGGCGCGGCGTGCCACGCCGCCTCCGACGTCCTGGCCGGTCATGTCAGCTCCTCGAATTTGGCGCGGGCGAGCGCTCCGATCTCGGTGAAGGCGACGCGGGCCCGGCGGAGGCGGGCGGCCTGCGACAGGAAGCCGTGGCACACCCCGGGGTAGCGCAGCAGCGCGGTCGGGACGGCGGCCTCCCGCAGCCGCCGCCCGTACTCCTCGGCCGCGTCGCGGAGCGGGTCGACCTCCGCCGTGACGACGATGGCGTCCGGCAGATTCGACAGGTCGCGGGCCAGCGCGGGCACCCCGTACTCGGTATCGGCCGCCTCGTCGGGGCCCAGGTACTGCTCCTTCATCCAGATCACGTCCGGGCGGGTCAGGACGGGGCCGTCGGCGAACTCGATCATGGACGGACGGTCCACGGCGCGTTCGAGCCCCGGGTAGAAGAGCATCTGGACGGCGATCGGTGGGCCGTTCTCATCGCGGGAGCGCAGGGCGGCGCCCGCCGCCAGCGCCCCACCGGCACTGTCGCCGGCGACGGCGATCCGCCCCGGGTCGATGCCCAGCGCGGCCGCGTGGGCGTGGGCCCAGGCGACCGCGGCGTACGCCTCATCGCTCGCCACCGGGTATCGATGTTCGGGCGCCAATCGGTACTCGACGCTCAGCACGACCGCCGCGCAGGAGGCGGCCAGATTGCGGGCCAGGCCGTCGAAGGAGTCGAGAGTGCCCATGATCATGCCTCCGCCGTGCAGGTACACGATCGCCGGGCCGCCGCCGGGGTGCGGGCGGTAGAGCCGCACCGGCACGGTGCCGTGCGGCCCGTCGAACACCAGGTCCGCCACTTCCGCCATCTCCGGCGTGCGTGCCGGAGGAAGGGATTCCATGCGCGACCGGACGCCCTCGATGCCGATCTCCCGGAAGGTCTTCGCCCCTGCGGCCTTCGCGGCCTCGACGAGAGCCTGTGCGTCCGGGTCCAGAACCACCATCGCCTGGTCTCCTTTCTCCTGCCGGAGGGTCCGGGCCGGTGAGGGGCGGTGATCGGGGTCACCCATTGAATCGGCGCCGCCGATCACTTGTCAACAATCCTGTTTATCAAGATAGGATCCAATCCAACCCGCCCGTCGGACGTGAGGAAGAGCGGTCACGTGGCACTGAGGATCACAGCGGTCGACGAGCCGCCCGGGGCGCTGCACGAACTGAGACGCGAGGTCGCGGAGTTCCTGGAGCGGGAGATCGCCGCCGGCGGCTTCTCCCCTGAGGCCGATGCCTGGATGTCGGGCGTCGACCCCGCATTCAGCAGGCGGCTGGCCGACCGCGGCTGGGTGGGGATGACGGTTCCGGCGCGGTACGGAGGGCACGGACGCTCGGCGTTGGAGCGGTACGTGGTGACCGAGGAACTCCTGGTCGCGGGGGCACCGGTGGCGGCGCACTGGATCGCCGACCGCCAGATGGCGCCCGGGATCCTGCGCAACGGCAGCGAGGAGCAGAAACGCCGCTACCTGCCCGGGATCGCGCGCGCCGAGCAGTTCATGGCGATCGGGATGTCCGAGCCGGATGCCGGCTCGGACCTGGCTTCCGTCCGGACGCGGGCGGTCGAGGTCGGGGCGGGCTGGCGGCTCACGGGGAGCAAGGTCTGGACGAGCGTCGCGCACGTCGCCACGGCCATCGTCGTGCTCGCCCGGACCGACGACGGCGACGGTGACCGGCACGCCGGGCTGTCGCAGTTCATCGTGGACCTGCCGCATCCCGCGGTGACCGTCTCGCCGATCATCACGATCGACGGGGCGCACCACTTCAACGAGGTCGTCTTCGACGACGCGGTGGTACCAATGACCGCGCTGCTGGGGCGCCGCGGTGACGGCTGGCGCCAGGTCACCGCCGAACTGGGCAACGAGCGGTCGGGTCCGGAACGCGTGCTGAGCACGATGCCGCTGCTGCTGGCCTGGGCGCGCACCGGTGCCTTCGGTGACGACCCCGTCGCACGCGCCGATCTCGGCAGCCTCGTCTCCCGTCTGACCACGCTGAGGCAGTTGTCCCTCGGGGTGGCGGGGCGGCTCGCCGCGGGGGAGGACCCCGCGCTCGAAGCAGCCCTCGTCAAGGACCTGGGCACCGCGTTCGAGGGAGAGGTGGTTGAGGTCGTGCGACGGCATGCCGATCCGGCGTCCGGCACGGTGCCGGACGAACTCGCGGCCATGCTCGCAAAAGCGGTCCTGCACGTGCCCGCGTTCACGCTCCGCGGCGGCACCAGTGAAGTACTGCGGAGCATCGTGGCGAAGGGACTGGCGGGCCGATGACCGATCACCTGACCGACCTCGCCGAGGCCGTCCGCGGAGTCCTGGCGCCGCGGCGGGCCGCCGACGCCTCCGCACCGCCCGGCCTCGACACCGCCCTGTGGGCCGAACTCGAACGGCTGGGATTCATCTCCATCGCCGTCCCCGAACGCCTGGGCGGCGGGGGCGGCACGCTCCGCGAGGCCGCCGTGCTCGTCCGGGAGGCGGCCGGTGCGGGCGCCGCCGCCCCCGTCGCGGAGGCCGCGTTCATCGCCGCACCGCTGCTCGCGGCGGCCGGGGCGTCGCCACCGGACGGCCCGTTCACCGCCGCGCACGGCGAGGTCTGCGCCGAACCCGGGCCCGGCGGTGCGTGGCGTGTGGGCGGTTCGCTGCCCGGCGCCCCCTGGATGCGGCGCGCGGAGCATCTCGTCGCGCTCGCCGGCACGCCGGACGGCCTCGCCGCGGTGATCGTACCGCTCGCCCATCCGGCGGTGCGTCTCGTCGAGTGCCCCGATGTCGCGGGCGAGCAGCGCGCCGGCGCGGTACTTGACGGCGTCGAGACCAGCCAGGTGTTCCCGCTCCCCGAAGGGATGCGGTACCGCGACGTTGAACTGCTCGGCGCCGCCGCGCGGTCCGTTCAGCTGGCCGGTGCCGCCCGCGAGGTACTCGATACGACGCTGCGCCATGTGGGGGAGCGAGAGCAGTTCGGCCGTCCGCTGGCGAGGTTCCAGGCGGTGCAGCACCGGCTGGCGGCCCTGGCCGCCGATGTCGTGACGATGGAGGTCGCAGCAGACGCGGCCGTGCTGGCGCTCTCGCACTCGAGCCGGAACCGCCAGCTCATGGTGGCCGCAGCCAAGGCGGAGACGTCGGCGCTCGCCCGGTCGGTGGCGGCCGCCGGTCACCAGCTGCACGGCGCGATCGGCTTCACGATGGAGCACCGTCTGGGCGCGTTCACCCGGCGCCTGTGGGCCTGGCGGGACGAGTACGGCAACGAGCTGTACTGGCACCGCCGGCTCGCGGACCTGGTGGACGGGCACGGCGGTGACGTGTGGGCGCTCGTGGCCGGGAGCGGCCGCGTGCCGGAAGGAGCACGGGCACATGCCGATGACTGAACCGGCGGCCGGAAGACACGCCGCCTGGGCCGTCCCAGAGCAGGCGACCGGGGTCCTGCACGGGCTGCGCGTCCTCGATCTCAGCCGGGTCCTCGCGGGGCCGCACTGCGCCCAGATGCTGTCCGACCACGGAGCCAGCGTCATCAAGGTCGAGGGCCCGGCCGGTGACGAGACCCGCGGGTGGGGCCCGCCATTCCACCCCGACGGGACGAGCGCGTACTACCACGGGCTGAACCGCAACAAGCGCAACATCGAACTGGATCTGTCGACCGATGCTGGTCGCGAGGTGCTCACCCGGCTCCTCGCCGAGGCCGATGTCGTCGTGGAGAACTTCAAGACCGGCACCATGGCGCGCTGGGGCCTCGGCTACGAGGAAACCCTCGCCGAGCGCCATCCCCACCTGATCTACTGCCGGATCAGCGGGTTCGGTTCGGACGGCCCCATGGGCGGCCTGCCCGGCTATGACGCGGTGCTGCAGGCGTACGGCGGCCTCATGAGCGTCAACGGCTACCCCGACCGGGAACCGCTCAGAGTCGGGGTGCCGATCGTCGACCATGTCACGGCCAACCTGGCATTCGGCGGCATCCTGCTCGCTCTCCACGCGCGCCGCGACGACGGCCGCGGCCAGCTCGTCGACATCGCACTGCTCGATGCCGTCATATCGATCCTGCACCCGCACGCGGCGAGCTGGGCGGCCGACGGACGGGTGCCGCTGCGGACCGGCGGAGCCCATCCGATCGTGGCCCCGTACCAGGTGTTCACCACCCGCTCGGGCGACTTCTTCATCAGCGCGGCCAACGACCGCCAGTTCAGGTCGCTGACGGGCGTCCTCGGACGTCCGGAAATGGCCGACGATCCCCGGTTCGCGGACAACGCGGCGCGCATCACCCATCTGGACGAGCTCGTGCCGTTGCTGGCGGAGCTGATCGAGGCACGCGACGGTGGTGAACTGGCCCGGGAGCTCATCGCGGCAGGCGTCCCGGCGGGCCCGGTGAACGACGTCGGGGGTGCGCTCCGCACGGCACAGGTCGCTCACCGCGGCTTGTTCGTCGACGCCGGCGGCTACCGGGGCGTGGGCGTTCCCATCTCGCTCGGCCGTTCCCCGACACGGCGTCCCACCCCACCGGTGGCGCGGGGTGCGGACACGGAGTCGATCCTGTCCGGGCTCGGCTATGGCCGGACCGACATCGCAAGGCTCGTCAACGCGTCCCACCACGAGACAGAGGCCGGTGCCGCATCGTGATCATCACGTCCTTCGACCGGGGAATCGCCCGGATGACCCTGAGCAACCCGCGGCGCAAGAACGCCATCACGCTGGAGATGGCCGCCGCGATGGAGGAGTTCTGCGCCCGTGTCCGCGCAGACGAGACGATCGGCGCGGCGGTCATCGACGCCGAGGGCGGCTACTTCTGCAGCGGCGCCGACACCCGCGACCTGGCGGACTCGTCGGCCGACCCCGCCTCCCCGGAGGCGGTGGCCCGGACCTCGGCCGTCTACAACGCGTTCGTCGGCGTGGGGCGGCTGCCGGTGCCGTCGGTCTCCCTCGTCGCCGGCGGCGCTGTCGGTGCCGGGCTCAACCTCGCGCTGGCAACCGATCTCCTGATCGTCACGCCCGACGCGGTCCTGGACAGCGGCTTCCTCGCGCGCGGCATCCATCCCGGCGGCGGGCACCTCGCCCTCCTCGGGCGCGCGGTCGGCTACCAGCAGGCCGTCGCCCTCGGCGTGCTCGGCGCCGCGCTCACGGGGACCGAGGCCGTCCGGCGCGGGCTCGCTTGGGCGGCCGTCGAACCCGGTGAACTGCTCGGGACGGCGACAAGGCTTGTCGCCAAGGCCGCCGCCGACCCCGCGCTCGCACGCCGCATCAAGGACAGCGCCACGCTCGAACTCGGCCCTCCGGCCGTCCCGTGGAGCGCGGCCGTCGAGATCGAGCGCGGGGTGCAGATGTGGTCGCTCGGCCGCAAGGGGCACGACGGCTGGGCGCGGAAGCCGGCCGCCCCGGGGACCGGCGCTGACGGCGGTTGACGGGCGGGCCTCACGAGCCGCGCTCGCGCCGATCTTCTGCGTAGAGCTGATCCAGTAACGTGTCCACAGCAATGTCAGGGGTGGGGAGGGGCAGGGTGCCGGCCGAGAAGACCGCCGCCCGCGGGCGCACCAAGGCGGTCGAACGCGTGGTGGCAGAGCTCCGGCGGATGATCATGTCGGGCGAGCTGCTGCCCGGCCAGCAGATCCGCCAGGAGTACATGGCCGAGCGCCTGGGCGTGAGCCGTCTGCCCATCCGGGAGGCCCTGCGCCAGCTGACGGCCGACGGACTGATGAGCCACGTGCACAACGTCGGCTACACCGTCGCGCGGCTGAGCCAGGCGGAGTTCGACCAGATCTACCGGATGCGGCACCTGCTCGAGAACGAGGTCATCGCTGGCCTGCCCAAGCCCGACGAAGAGCGGTTGCAGCACATCATTGGCCTCAATGCCGAGGTCGCCGCCGCCGCCGAGCGGCTCGACCTGGTGGCGATGCGGCTCCGCAACCACGACTTCCACTTCGCGATCTTCCACCTCGACGACCGAAACTTGATCATCGACGAGATCGAGCGTCTGTGGAACTGGGCCGCCCCCTACCACGCCGTCTACCTCTTTTCTCCGGACAGCCGCCGCGCCGTGCTCGACGAGCATGAGGCGATGATCGAGGCCTTGCGCGATGGGGACAACGCTCGGCTGGCCCAACTCATGGACCAGCACCGGCACGGCTCCGAGACCCAACTCGGCCTGATACTGGGCTCTGGTCCGATAGCCCGCCCAAGCTGAACACCGTCCGATAGCCCGCCCAAGCTGAACACCGGACCGCCGGGCTCGGGCGATCGGTGGATGCCCGGTGGGGTCTCTCACCACGGCAAGGGATGCCGGAACTTGGCGTCCAGGAGGGCTCCGATCTCGGAAATCGCCAGGCGGGCACGGGCGAGATGGTCGACCTGCATGACGAAGCCGTGCGTCAGGCCCGGGTAGCGGGTCACCGTGGTCTGGACCCTCGCCTTGACGAGGCGCGCCGCGTACCTCTCGCCCCAGTCCCGCACCGGGTCGCACTCGGCCACGGCCACGATCGTCTGCGGAAGCCCGGACAGGTCTTCCGCCAGGATCGGCAGGACGTAAGGTGACGTGACACCGGCCCCTTCGCCCGCGAGTCCGCGGAGATAGCGGATGTCCTCCAGAGTCAGTCCCGGTCCTTCGGCGAACTCTGTCACCGACTCCGCCGCCATGTCGGCATCGACGCCTGGGTAGATCAGGACTTGGCAGAACAAGTCCGGCCCGCCGCTGTCGCGTGCTTTGAGAGCCACTCCGGCGGCGAGCGTACCGCCCGCACTGTCGCCCATGACGCAGATGCGCTCGTGGTCGATGCCCAGTTCGGCCGCATTGGCCGCTACCCACTCGGTGGCGGCATAGCAGTCCTCCAGTTGAGCGGGCACGGGGTGTTCGGGCGCGAGGCGGTAATCGACGGCGATCACTTTCGCCCCCGAGCTATGGGCGATGTTGATGGCCGTAGGACGGAACGAGTGGTTCGACCCCATCACCATGCCCCCGCCATGGAAATAGACCACCGCCGGCAACGATGGCCGCTCGCCCGGTGTGTAGACGTCCAGCCGCAGATCCCCGCCGGGACCGGGGATTTGGAGGGTGTCGGTGCCGGCCATCTCCGGCAGTCCCGTCGGATGCGGCAGGTCTTCGAGCCAGTCGCGGATGCTCTGGTAGCCGGCGTCTGCCATCCGCACGGGTTTCGTTTTTGCCCGAGCCTCCTGCAAAGCCCGCACATCCGGGTCGAGCCTGGGATCCATCGGCGCTCCGGCTCAGCTCGACGGTTCGATGATCTCGACCAGGTTGCCGCCGGGATCCTTCACGAACACGACCTTGACGCCGTGCTCCGTGATGGTCTGAAGGGGTCTCGCGATCGTGCCGCCGGCCTTCACCGCACGTTCCAATGTCCGGTCGATGTCGGCGACACGCATTCCCAGGATGACTCCGCCGGGCTCCGGAATGGGCCTGGCGAGGAACTTCAGTAGAACAAGCGTGCATCCCCGGTCGTCCGCCGCATGGGTGAGGATCTCTTCCAGCTCCCATTCTGTGCCCGCACTGGACTTGACCCGCCGGACCATCTTGAAATCGAAGACATCGGAGTAGAACGAGAGCAGCCGCTCGGGATCGTCGGTGACGACTTTGACGAAGGGCATCATGGCGGTCTCGGTCGTGGGCGTCATGTATGAGCAGCTCCTTGAAGTCCGATCCACCGGACGGCATTTCGGCGGGGTATTCCGGTCGTCCGCGCACCGGTCGGTTCTTTGCGACCGTAAGAGGTCGTCACGCACCGGTGGCACGCAGTAGTTCACTCAGTGGAACACCCCGCCGGGCCGTCCGGCTTTTGTCCACGCTGGCCGGTGCGGCCAACTACCGGGAGCTGGGGTCGGTGGCCTCTGACATGAGATTCCTCGGGGGTTTGGAGACCGTTGTGCATGGTCGGTCCGCCCGTTCCGAAGGAACACCTTCGGAACGGGCGGGCACGGTCGATTCGGACGAGGTCAGCGCGAGACCGGCACCTGCCGGTAGGGGGTGAGCCGGACCGGGCCGATCAGGCCGTACCGCTGGCGGGGCTGCTGTGCCTGTCCGGGGAAGCCGTCGGTCACCCTCAGGCGGTTGCGCAGCGGGGTGGCCACCTTGACCGTGATGGTGTTGGCGCCTTCGTGCACGTAGCCGGTGAGATCGAGCCGCCCGGTCACCTGGTCGGCCGGTGGCAGGGCTCGTCCGTTCACCGTCACCTCGAAGGTGTCGGTGACCTCGCCGAGGTCGAGGTAGGCGCCGTCCAGGCGGGCGAGTGTCACCGTGGTGCTGTAGGTGCCGACTCCCGACACGTCCTGCAACTCGGGGATGTCGCTCCATGGTGTGAGCCGGGCGAGGTCGAGCTGATGGCGAGTGGTTTCGCGCTTCCCGTCGGCGCCCCGGTGCCAGTCGTCGACCGACAGCGTCCAGGAGTTCAGCGTCCGCAGGGCGTCCGCCTCGGGTACGGTCACGCGGACCGTCCGACCGTTGTCCAGGCTCACGGTGTAGGGGCCCGCCTCTGACGCACGCAGAGCCAGGGCGCGGCCCTCGGTGACGATCTCACCGCCGGTTGTCGCGGTCGCGTGCCGGCCGCCGGGCTTCCCGAGCGCGATGATGGTGGAAGCGCCGGGAGCGAGGCTGACCGGCACTGTCGTGCGCGGGCCCTCGGTGCGGTATCGGCCGATCGCGGTGATCTTCCCGGTCCATGCGTCCAGCTCGTACGGGCCGCCCCTGCCTTCCAGGGACAGCTGCGTGGAGATCGCGGCCGAGGTCGGGTTGTACAGGTAGTAGAGGTCGCCGCCGGGGCGGGCCCGCCGGACGTTCAGCAACCCGGGCGCCGTCGGCTCGGCCGAGGCCCGTACCCCGAGGTCCGCCAGCGTGTCGGCCAGGTCGCCTTGGGCGGCGATGTGCCGGACGGACGGCTGGGCGAGCAGCGCCTTGACGGTCCGGCCGAGTTCGGCGTCCTGGGCAGTGGCCTCGTAGGCACCGGGCGTCCGGCTGGGCGGATCACCGACGATCACGATCGGCAGCCCTTGGCGGGCGTGCGCGAGAAGGAGACGGGCCGTTCCCACTGGAAGCGTCTGCTGCCTGCCGAGGACCAAGGCCCGGTAGGCCGGACCGCCCGGGGCCAGGCGGCGGTTCTCGACGCGGGTCCCGTCGAGCTGACCCGGGCCGGTGAAATCGTAGGTGAACCCGGAGGCGCCGGCGGGCTCGCGGACCTTCGTCCCGTAGCTCTGCCGGTAGACCGCCAGATCGACCCGGGGACTGCCCTGGCGCAGGACGTACTGTGTGCGCGCCGTCCAGTCGCTGATCTTCCGGGTGTCGTCCCAGGTGGGCTGCCGCGGCCCCCAGGCCTCGGAGAACCCGTTTCCGCCCTGCGTCGTGAACGGGGAGAAGCCGGGCCACTGCGCACCGAAGCCCTGCTCGGTGGGGAACCCGTGGTAGACGACCTGGTTGACGCCGTGCGCGAAGGCAGTGTTGAAATGCTTGAGCATCTCCGGCCACGTCTGCCCGTAGGCCTCGCCGTAGGTGGCGCAGCACTCGAGGGAGAACACCTCGCGCCCGGCGAGATGGACCGCACCCGACGATGTCCAGCGGCTCGGCTCGTCGTCGTAGCCCGCCCACATCCCGAGCGATTCGGTTTCGGGCACGTCGAGCGCCGCGTCGACGCTGGGCGTGTCGATCGTCGTCCCGTACGGCTGGGCGCGGAACCGCAGCCCGCGTGCGTGGGCCCAGGTCTGCAGGGGCTTGACGTGCTCGGCGATGTAGAGGTCGGTGAGCGTGCGGTAGTAGTCGTCGCGGACGCGGGCACCGCTGCCGTCGGTGAACTCGAAGTCGGGCGTGTCGTCGGGCGTCACCGCCGTGTACTGCCGGTGGATCTTGTCGATGAACAGGACGGGGAGGTTGTCGCGCAGCGAATAGCCGCGCAGGACGCGGAAGCGTGCCGGCAGGTCTGCGGTCCAGTGCTGGCCGGAGTCCAGTTCGAGGGAGTCCTCGAACAGGTTGCCGCCGTTGAGGAGGCGCCGCATTGCTGGGGTCAGGATGTGCTGGTCCCAGTAGTTCGTCGCGGCCTTCGCTCCCGCAGTGCTGAAGTGGTCCACGACGAAGGCGGGCCGGCCGGAAACGGCCTGGCCCGCGACGGACGCTTGGCCGGTACCGCGCCACCAGTAGGCGAGCAGCAGCCATTCGCCGTCGGCCGGGGCCGTCCATGACACCGACCCATTGCGTACCCGCCCGGTCAGGTCGATCAGGGAGCTCCGATCCAGCTTGACGGGTTTTGCCCCCGTGCAGGCGACCGCACAGCGGACCGCCTGCACGGCCACGAGGGTCTGCTTCTCGACCCCCGCGTGAGGTGCGGGCGCTGCCGGGACCGGACCGGTGTGGGAGGTGCCGCCCTCGACGACGGTGCTTCCATAGGCGATCTCCTGAGCCGCCCCCGGGGAGTCGGGGGTGAGTCCGGGCACGACGAGCGGCCACGATGGCCCGACGGTGAAGTCGATGTTCACGCCGTGCCGCCGACCCGCCTGGACGGCCTTCTCGAGCCGATCGGTGAGCGCGGAACTTCCCCAGCCGTACTCGCCGGGGTTCGAGCTGAACATGCAGGAGATCTCGGCGGCGGAGAATCCGCGGGAGGCGATCTGCCGCACCTCCGCCTCGATGGCCGCGGGCGTGATCTCCCCGCAGGGCCACCAGTAACGGATCTTCGGCCGGGCATCGGTGGGAGGGGAGGCGAAGCCGCGGGCGAACGACACCCCGAACGGCGCCGCCGAGGCCGCCGAGGCCGCGGTCGGGGCGGCTGAGAGGGCCGCGGTGCAGGCCAGTGCCATGACGCCGGCCTGGAGCCGGCGACGAGGGGTGGGACTCATGAAAGCTCCTGGCGAGATCGATGGAGGGGGTGGGAACGCCGGAGTAAAAGGACGCGATGGAGTATTAAAACGTTTTAATTGAACCCTATGTGGTGAAAGTACGGTGCGATTCGCAGGTACGTCAAGGCCAAGACCGAATATTGCTAGGTTTTCGGATTCGAGCTCGGTGTGAGCGAAGAATTCGCGTTCCGCTGAGTGGGAGGTGGGCTTTCCGGTCCGCTCGCACCGGCGGAACCGTGAGGGCGGCCCTCGGGCGCGGCCTGCTGCCGCCCCGGCGAGGACCAGATCATCGGGCGGCTCCTCTCGGAGCCCGGCGAGGAGGGCAGATGGAGCGTTACGCCGGCCGGCGCGTGCTGGTGACGGGAGCCGCGTCCGGGATCGGTCAGGCCGTGGTCCTGCGGATCCTCGCCGAGGGCGGTCGGGTGGTGGCCGCGGACGTCGCCAAGGAGGGCCTGGAGGAGACCGTCCAGCGGGCCGCGGCGGCGGGGAGCGGGGAGCGGCTGGTCGCCGAGGTGATCGACATCTCCGACGAGGCGGCCGTGAACGCGGGCGTGACCGCCGCGGTCGACGGGCTCGGCGGTCTGGACGTCCTGGTGAACGCCGCAGGGATGCTGCGCGGTGCGCACACCCATAAGTGCGGGCTGGATCTGTGGAACCGAGTGATCGGCGTCAACCTGACCGGCACCTTCCTGATGACCCGCGCCGCCCTGCCTGCGCTGCTGGGGTCCGGTAGGGGCGTGGTCGTGAACTTCAGTTCCACCGCGGCCCAGTTCGGCCATCCGTTCATGGCGGCCTACTCCGCGAGCAAGGGCGGCATCCTGTCGTTCACCCACTCCATCGCCCAGGAGTACTCCAGACAGGGGCTGCGGGCCGTCAGCATCATGCCCGGCGGGGTCAGCAGCGGCATCACGAACAACATCGCCTCCCTGGTGCCCGAGGACGTCGACTGGAATCTCTTCCTCAAGCTCAATCCGGCGATCAAGGAGGGGTTCGGGATGCCCGAGGACATCGCCGGCGTGGTCGCGATGGTGGCCTCGGACGACGGCGCTTTCATCACCGGTACGGAGATACGCGTCGATGGGGGCGCCCACCAGTGATGGCGGGCCCGCCCGCCGGCAGCGGGGTTCAGCGGGCGGGCGCGGTCAGCCCGGCGGTGAGGAAGGAGATGAGGGTCTCGGACGCGACCGGGGGGCGGCCGGCGGCGGCGCGGCCGTAGATCTCCAGGAGGAGGGTGAAGGCCAGGCGCCAGCGTTCGGAGATCTCCCGGGCCGGCAGTTCGGGCATGGCGCGGGCGAGCATGACCTCGAAGGGGGCCGCGCTGAACCAGGGGGAGGAGACCGGCAGCCGTCCTTGGGGGAGGGCGGTTCTGGCCAGCAGGTGGCAGAGCATCCGCCCCTTGTCGGTGCGGATCAGCTCCTCGAACGGCTCGACGATCGCCGCGACGAGGTCGGCGACCGGGAGCGGAGACTCCGCGCCGAGCCGTTCCGAGGCTTCGGCGATCGGCGCCAGGCGGTCGGCCCAGACCGGGACGAGTTCGCGCTCCAGGAGGGCGGTGATGAGCCCCTCGCGCGACCCGAAGTGGTAGTGCACCGCTCCGGGGTTCAGGCCGGCCTCGGCGTTGATCACGCGGAGGGAGACCTTGTCGGGGTCCCTGGCGGCGAAAAGCCGCTCGGCCGCGGTCAGCAGGCGGTCCCTGGTCGAAGCAATCTCCTCGGACATCTGGTCATTCCACCACACCTTGCGCAATCATCGTTCAATCAGTGATTGAATGTTGATTGAAACCGGCTTCAGGGAGCCGGCGGAGACAGGGAGGTGAACGATGGCGACCTTCGCAGTCACCGGTTCGGCATCGGGGATGGGCGCGGCCACCGCCGCCCGGCTGGCGGCCGCGGGGCACGCCGTGATCGGGGTGGACCTGCGCGATGCGCAGGTGATCGCCGATCTCGGCACCGCCGAAGGCCGGGCCGAGGCGGCCGCCGCGATCCTGCGGGCGTGCGGGGGCGCGCTGGACGGCGTCGCGGCGATCGCAGGCGTCGGCCCGGACATGCCCGACCCCGCCGCCGTGATGTCGATCGACTACTTCGGCCCGGTCGCGCTGCTGGAGTCGCTGCGGCCCGCGCTGGAGCGCTCGGGCGCGGGACGGGCCGTGGTGATCGGTTCCAACTCGGCGTCCACCGTCCCGCTGGTCGACGACGCTCTGGTGGAGCTCTCGCTCTCGGGCGATGAGGAGGCCGCCCGGGCTCGGGCGGTGGAGCAGCAGGCCGCCATGCCGGCGGAGATCACGCAGATCGTGCCGTCGATCACCGCCTATGCCTCGTCCAAGCTGGCGATCGCGCGCTGGGTGCGCCGCACCGCGGTCACCCCCGAGTGGGCGCGCAACGGCGTGACGCTGAACGCGATCGCCCCCGGCGCGGTGCTCACCCCGCTCATGCTCGGCTCGACCGGCAAGCCCGAGGACCTGGACGCCGACTCGTTCCCCACGCCGATGCCGCTGGGCGTCTTCGGCGAGCCGGAGGACATCGCCTTCTGGGTGGAGCAGTTCCTGAAGCCCGAGGCGCGCTACACCACCGGTTCCGTCCTGTACGTCGACGGCGGCACCGACGCGGCCATGCGCCCCGACGCCTACCCCACGCCCATGACCTTCTGATCCTTGGAGTGCACATGACCGCCCCGGACGTGTTCGCGCCCGCCAAGCTCGGCCCGGTCGAACTGCGCAACCGCATCATCAAGGCCGCCACCTTCGAAGGCATGACCAAGAACGCGCTGGTCGGCGACGAGCTCATCGAGTTCCACCGCCGCCACGCCGCCGGAGGCGTCGGCATGACGACGGTCGCCTACTGCGCCGTGGCCCCCGAAGGCCGCACCGAGCGAGACCAGATCTGGATGCGACCGGAGGCGCTGCCCGGCCTGCGCCGCCTCACCGACGCCGTGCACGCGGAGGGCGCCGCCGCCTCCGCGCAGATCGGGCACGCGGGGCCGGTCGCCAACGGCAAGTCCAACGGGCTGCCCGCGCTCGGCCCGTCCCGCGCCTTCAACCCGCAGGCGCTCCGGATGCTCCGCGCTGCGAGCAAGGCCGACATCGAGCGGATCACCAAGGCGCACGCCGACGCCGCACTGCTGGCGGTCGAGGCCGGCTTCGACGCCGTGGAGATCCACTTCGGCCACAACTACCTGTCCAGCTCGTTCCTCAGCCCGAAGATCAACAAGCGCAGGGACGAGTACGGCGGTTCGCTGGAGAACCGCGCCAAGGTCGTGCGCGGCATCGCCCGCGCCGTCCGCGACGCGGTCGGGGACCGCATCGCGATCCTGGCCAAGCTGAACATGGACGACGGCGTACCCGGCGGCTTCTGGCTGGACGAGAGCCTGCGGGTGGCGCAGTGGCTGGAGCAGGACGGCGGCCTGGACGCGCTGGAGCTGACCGCCGGCAGCTCCCTGCTCAACCCCATGTACCTGTTCCGGGGCGAGGCGCCGTTGCGGGAGTTCGCCGCCGCCATGCCCCAGCCAGTGAAGCTGGGCGTCCAGCTGGTGGGCGGGAAGTTCATCCGCAGCTACCCCTACCGGGAGGCCTACCTGCTGGAGAGCGCCCGCCAGTTCCGCGCGGCCGTGAAGATGCCGCTGGTCCTGCTGGGCGGCATCAGCCAGCGCGAGACCATGGACCTGGCGATGGCCGAGGGCTTCCAGTTCGTGGCGATGGCCCGCGCCCTGCTGCGCGAGCCCGACCTGCTCAACCGCATGCAGGCCGAGCCGGGGACCCGTTCACTGTGCATCCACTGCAACAAGTGCATGCCGACCATCTTCAGCGGCACCCACTGCGTGCTGGCCTGACTCCAGAGAGGAGAGACGATGACGAACGGACGCCTGTCCGGCCGGGTGGCCCTGATCAGCGGTGCGGCCTCCGGCATGGGCGCCGCTCACGCGCGGGCCTTCACCGCGGAGGGCGCGCGCGTCGTGCTGGGCGACATCGATGACGGCAAGGGCGCCCGGCTGGCCGCGGCATTGGGCGAGAGCGCGGCCTACGTACACCTGGACGTCACCAGCTCCGCGGACTGGACGGCGGCCGTGCAGGCGGCCATGGAACGGTTCGGCATGCTGAACGTGCTGGTGAACAATGCCGGCATCCTCGACGGAGGACCGCTGGGCGCCTACACCGAGCAGCAGTGGCGCCGGATCCTCGACGTCAACCTCACCGGTGCGTTCCTCGGCCTGTCCGCCGCACGCGACGCCCTGGTCGCCGGACGGCCCTCGTCGGTGATCAACGTGTCCTCTGCGGCCGGCATGCAGGGGGTTGCGGGGATGCACGGCTACACCGCCTCCAAGTACGGCCTGCGCGGGCTGACCAAGTCCGCCGCACTGGAGCTGGCCGAGCACGGGGTGCGGGTGAACTCGGTGCACCCGGGCGCCGTCATGACCCCGATGATCGCCGGGATGGCCGCCGAGCAGGGCGTGGCCGACATCGACCGCGCCCAGAGCACCCTCACCCGGCTGGCGCACCCCGAGGAGATCTCGACCCTCATGGTGTATCTGGCGAGTGAGGAGTCCAGCTTCTGCACCGGCGGGGAGTTCCTCGCGGACGGCGGTCTCACCGCCGGCTCCATCCACATGTGACGATCCGGCCGTGCCCGCCGCTCGCGACGATGAGCGGCGGGCACGGCCGGTTCGGCGATCACGAGCGCACGTCGGCCGCCTCCGTACGCTCGACCGGGCGCAGTGCCTCGGCGAGCTGGTCGGTGCGCGCCTGCCCCTCGACGAGCTGCCGGAGCAGCCAGAGGCGGAGCACCTGCGCGAGGGCCGCCGCGATGTAGAAGCCGACCCCCGCGATCGCGACCGTGGCGAAGGCCGTCGCGAGGACCTGGCTCGACGCGATGTCGCGCAGGTCGTCCTGTGAGAGCGAGGCGTTGTAGGCGACGAACGCGCCGACGACCCCGACGAGCATCAGCAGGACGCCGACGACGCGCAGCGGCCGGTCGGACCTCGCTGAGCCGGTCTTGAGCCGGTGCGCCGCGACGGCGTCGTGGAACTCGGCGCGGCGGGTCTCGGTGGTCATGTCATCCTCCCAGGTACGTGGTGGAGAGTTCTTCTTCGATCTCGGCCGGAGGACCGGTGCGGACGGCGCGCCCGTTCACCATCAGCACGGCCAGGTCCGCGAGCGGCAGGACGACGCGGGCGAACTGCTCGGCCAGCAGGATCGAGACGCCGTCCGCCGCGAGCCCCGCGACCACCTCGTACATCTCGGTGACCACGAGGGGGGCGAGCCCCATGGAGAGCTCGTCCAGCAGGAGCACGGCGGGATTCCTCCCGAGCGCCCGAGAGAGCGACAGCATTTGCTGCTCGCCGCCCGAGAGGGAACCCGCGAGCTGGTTCCGGCGCTCCCCTAGGCGGGGGAAGCGTGCGTAGGCCACCTCCTCCATGGCGTCGAGGGAGGTGTGCCGGCCCGCGGCGACCCAGAGGTTCTCGCGGACGGTCAGGTTGGCGAAGACGCCCCGTCCCTCCGGGATCGAGCACACGCCGAGCCCCGCGGCCTCCGCGGCCGTGATCCCGGTGACATCGCGCCCCGAGAAGTGCAGCGTGCCCGAGGCGGGGCGCAGGAGCCCACTGACGATCTTCATCGTGGTCGTCTTGCCGGCGCCGTTCGGTCCGAGGAGGGCGACCACCGCCCCTGCCGGCACGGCGAGATCGATGCCGTGCAAGACCTGGATGTCGCCGTACGCCGCGTGGACGCCGCGCAGTTCGACGACGGGGTCCGGGATCGTCATACGGCCGTCTCCGTTCCGATGTAGGCGGCGATGACCTCCGGCGACCGGCGCACCTCCGCGGCCGTCCCGGAGGCGATGAGCGTTCCGTGGTCGAGCACGTGGACGGTGGAGCAGAGGGACATCACGAGCGGCAGGTCGTGCTCCACCAGGCACACGGCGATGCCGTCGCCGGCGAGCCCGCGCAGCAGCTCGGCGAACCGCTCGCTCTCGTGCTCGGTCTGCCCCGACGCGGGCTCGTCGAGCAGCAGGAGCCTCGGCCGGGTCATCAGCGCCCGGGCCACCTCGACGACCCGCGCGCGGCCCGTCGGGATGCCGGCGACGTTCTCGTCGGCGATGTCGGCGAGTCCGGCGAGGTCCAGGATCCGGTCGGTCTCCGCCTCGACGTCGATCCGCTTGCGGGTGTTCGCCCGGATGATGTCCCCGGCGACCCGGACGTTGTCGCGGACGCTCAGCGACAGGAACAGCTCCAGCCGCTGGAACGTGCGCGCCATTCCCATCCGCGCGCGGCGGCCGGGCCCGAGGCGGGTGATGTCCTCGCCTTCGAACAGGACGCTCCCTGACGCCACCGACTGCATGCCCGTGATGCAGTTGAACATGGTCGTCTTGCCCGCCCCGTTGGGGCCGATGAGCCCTGTCACCTGGCCGGGCTCGATGGTGAGGCCGACGTCGCAGAGCGCGGTGTTCCCACCGAACCGGACGGTCACGCCCCGGGTCTCAAGCACTGGCATGGGGCACCCTCTTCTTGTCGCGCAGGGCGTTGATGCCGAGCTGCTCGTCCAGCCGGTCCGCGAGGCCGGACGGGTAGTCGGCGCCGATGCCGACCAGTTCCGGAACCTCGCTCCGCGCGGGTCCGCCGCCCGAGGCGGTCTGCGGCCGCAGCGCCGATCCAATCCGCGGCAGGGCCAGCCAGAGGACCGCGCTGAGGACGAGGAACGACGCCGTGCCGAGAACGCCGAACCAGGCCAGCGCGTAGAGCGCGCACTGCGCGGCGATACCGCCGTACCGAACCTCGGGCGCCTTCGCGAGCCGTCGATGGGCTGCGAAGACGTCGTGGAGGATGCCGCTGGGGTTGCGTGCGACCCCGATGCCGGCGAGTGCGGCGCTGACCGGCACGAGATGGGCGAGGAGCCCGAGCGTCCCGCCGAATTGCGGGTTCGCGGTCTCGGCGTCGCTCAGCAGCGTCACGAGTGCCGTCATCCCCGCGCCGACGACCAGCCCGCCGAGCAGCGCGCCGCTGACGTACCCGATGCCGCTGACGACGGCGAGCATCACCAGCGACAGGCTCAGCGTGAGGATGAAGTGCTCCTTCGTGACCGACCTGAGGGCCATGGCCATGAGGATCCCGCCGAGACCGGCGATCGCGGTCGAGGTGGCGAAGACCGACAGCTTCAGCCACAGCAGCCGCTGGCCGAGCATCGCGGAGGCCGCCGGGCTGTCCTTCATCGCGGCGAGGCGGCGGCCGTAGCCGCTGTTGCGCAGCGCCACCAGCCCGATGCCGAGAACCGCGAACGCGGCCGCGGAAACGAGGAGGAAGACGTCGTCGTCGGCCAGGTCGACCGGCCCGATGGCGAGTCGCGGGAACAGCAGGTTGCCGTTCGGGAAGATCGAGAACGTCCGGCCGAAGAGGGTGTGCTCCTCGATGTCGCGCAGGAGCATGGCGGAGACGAACACGCCGAAGGCCAGCGTCGCGAGTGCCAGGTAGAGACCGCGCAGCCGCAGCGCCGGAACGGCGACGATCGCCCCGGTCACGGCGGCCGCGGCGACCCCGGCGACCAGGCCGCCCATGCTCAGGCGCGTGTCGGCTCCCTCTCCCTGGACCCCCGCGTGGAACGCGACGATGGTGGCGATGGCGGCGAAGGCCAGTGGCGCGAGGTTCAGCTCTCCCGCGTAGCCGGTGAGCAGCGTCTGCGAGAGCGCGATGACCGCGAAGGCGATGCCGAGCTGCAGCAGCCCCACGGACGACGGGTCGATGATCTGGCGGAATGCCAGGACCGCCAGGACGAACACTCCGCCCCACAGCGCCGCACGGCGGACGGTCGGCACCTCGTAGCGCTCCCGCGAGCGGGTCGCGATGCCGCGGAGCCGGTCGTGCCTGAGCACGAGCAGGACCGCGAACAGGACGACCATGGCGAGTGATTGGCGCAGGTTGCTCACCCACGTCCAGTCGGTCGGCGCGTAGGCGACGAGGTAGCTGTTCATCAGTCCGAGCACCACCGCCCCGAGGAAGGTGAGCGGGATACTCCGCAGCCTGCCGAAGAGCGCCGCCGCGAACGCGTCGACGACCAGGAGGGTCAGCGCGTTCGCCTCCAGCGGGCCTCCGATGACCGGCGTGGTGAGGACGCCGGCCAGGACGGCGAGGGTGGACCCGAGCGCCCACGCGCGGGCCGACACCCGGTCGGGGGCGTGCCCGGCCAGGCTCAGCAGGTCGGGGTCGTCGACGGTCGCCCGCATGAGCACCCCGAGCCGCGACCGGACGAACAGCGCGCGCAGGCCCACGGCCAGGACGGCCGCGATGACCAGGCAGATCACCTCGTGGTAGCGGAGCACGACACCGAAAACGGTGACCGTGCGGTCGATCCCGAAGAACATCTCCGGAACCCGTGCCTCCTGCGGATCCCACAGCCACTGCGACAGGGCGACGAGGCCGAGCATCACGGCGACCGTCACCACGATCCGGGTGATCTGCTCGGTGTCGCGAAGCCCGCGCATGATGAGGGCGTGCTGCAGCAGGCCCATCGCGGGGCCGAGCACGCCCAGGACGACGACCAGGGCGAGCCACGCGGGAAGGCCCCACTGCACGTCGAGCTGGTAGTAGGTGAACGCGCCGATCATCGCCTGCGCGCCGTGCGCGAAGTTGAAGATCCCGGAGGTGTTGTACGTCAGGACCAGGCCCGACGCGGCGATGGCGTACACCGCGCCGAGCACCAGGCCCAGCGCGGTGTACGTGAGGAAAGCGGTCACGGCTACTTCTTGAGGAACCGGGTGGAGAGGCGGTCGTCGTTCAGCGTCACGCCGGAGAGCTTGGGATCGAGTTCGACGACCTTGCTCTTGTCACAGCCGAACTCACCCTGCTTCTCGGGGGACACCTGCTTCCACGTGCCGCCGTCGAGCCGGACCACCAGCGCGCAGTCGCTCGGCAGGTTGGCTCCCGGATCGCTGGGTGCGTGCAGGCCGCCACCGGTCCACTTGTGCACCTGGGAGAGGCCCTTGACCATGCAGTCGCGGGTGAGGGTGTCGCCGCATCCCTTCGCGGTGGTCGCCCAGAGCAGGAACGCGGACGTCGCGGACATGCCCAGCAGCGCCGGCTTGTTGCCGTCCGCCTTGACGAGGTCGAGGTACTGCTTCACCGCGGGAACCTGGGCGGCGTTCTCGAAGGGCTGGAAGTACAGGGAGGTGACGAGCCCGTCCGCCGCGTGGGACTTGCCGTTCCACCCCGAGGCGACCTCGCCGTACCACTGCGACTCGACCACCTTCGGCGGCTTGGCGCCGATCCTGCCGAGTGCCTCGAACAGCCCCATCTGGCTGGGGATGGGGCCGTTGCTGGTCCAGAGAGCTGAAGCGCCGCAGTCCTTGTACTTCTGGGCGAACGGCACGTAGTTGGCCTCGCCGTTCTGGCTCATCGAGATGCCGCAGTCCTTGACCTTGACGCCCAACTGCCCGAGGACCGCGGCGACCTTGGCGCTGGCGGCCTTGACCGGCGGCGAGTCGGAGAGCACCATCGTCGGGCTCTGCCCGAACTCGGGGACGAGCTTCAGCGTCTGGGCCAGGCCGGAGGCGTTGTAGCGGTCGGCGGGGAACGGCATCGGCTCGAACTTGTCGGGTCCCATGCCGGCGTTCGGCCCGACGGTGTAGGACGGCACGGAGGGCAGGTCGCAGCCGACCCGGATCGGCTCGGCGGCCTCGTCATAGGCGAACCCCTGCCCGACCAGCATGAAGTCGGACTTGCAGGCTTTCTGCATCACCGCGGCGGCGTTGGTCAGCGCGGCGTCGTACCGGGTTCCGGTGATCTTGCGCCCGAGGATGCCGCCCTGCGCGTTGCACCACTTGATCATCGCTTCGATGGCATCGCCGTTCTCCTCGCCGAGACCCGGCGCGGAGGTGAAGCCGCGGTCGTCGCCGTATCCGATGCGGATCTCGGCGCCGGTGACGCCCTGGTCGGTGGCGCCCTTGGCGGAGCCCGGCCCGCACGGAGTGGGAAGGTCGCCGAACGCCTTGGCCGAGGCGGCCGGGGTCGAGCCGTCAGCGCCGGTGACCGAGTCCCCCGATCGGCTCGATCCGCATGCGGTGGCGGCCAAGGCGAAGGCGAGGACGACTCCTCCGGCCTTCGTTGTCGTGCTGAGTTTCATGACGACGTGGTCTCCTTCGCTCCCGCGCTGCCCTGATCGGCATTGCGTGCAGGGAGACTTTGGGTGTGACGGCGAACACATGTACACGGTGCCTCCCGTTCATCGGGCACACCCCCGCCAAGTGGCGTGGCAGGCGAGGAGGCGTGGGGGGCGGCGGCAAAGGTCTCCCGCTGAGAGGGAGGAAGCGGAGGCCGATCAGAACCAGTCGGTCAAGCGGGGCCAGGTGGCCCAGGCGTCGAGCATTCCGGCGGGCCAGTCGCCGGAGGCGGCCGGACCGCCGCCGTTCCGCCCGGGCCTGGGCGCGCTGAGCCCGACCGCCCGCCAGATCCGCAGCGCGCTCTGCTGGACGGCGGGAGCCAGCCGGTTCAGGTCGAGCTGGCGGATCGGCCCGCACACCGACAGGGCCGCGACGGCCTTGCCGGGCCCGCGCACCGCGGCCGCGACGCACCCGACGCCCTGGACGGCCTCCTCGCGATCGAAGGCCGCGCCGCGCTCCCGCACCTGACGCAGTTCGCGAAGGAACCGGGTGCGATCGGTGATCGTGAAGCGGGTGCGCGCGCGCAGCCCGCCGTCGAGTACCTCCTGCACGGTCCTCTCGTCCGCGTAGGCGAGGATCGCCTTGCCCACGCCCGTGCAGTAGGCGGGCGCGCGCCCGCCGATCCGGGACGGCAGGTCCATGTGCGGGGGATCGCCGATCTTCTCCAGGTACACGATGTCCGTGCGGTCGAGCACGGCGAGGTGGACGACCTGCCGGGTGGTGGCGTGCAGCCGGCGCATCACGGGCAGCGCGGCGTCGTGCAGGGCGTCCTGCCGGAGGGCCAGGGAGCCCAGTTCCAGCATGCGGATGCCGAGCCGGTAGTCGTTGCCCTCCCGGGACAGCCAGCGGACCGCGACGAGCTGGTCCAGGATGCGGTGCGTGGAGGAGCGCGGCAGTCCGCTGCGCTGGACCACCTGGGCCAACGAGAGCCGGGTGGCCCCGTCGAACGTGTCGAGCACCCGCACGACCCGCTCGATCATCGAGACCGGAGTACCGTCCGAGCCTTTGGTCATGCGATTCCGTCCTGCTCAGCAAGATGTGATCTGAGCGACATGCGACCAGATCGGATGAGACGGGGGCTGGTGCGTCTCCCGCTCTACGGGAGGGATTCCACTCCCCGTCTGATCGAGCAAGGGCGGCGGCGGGCGAGGGCCCTCCTTCCCAACCAGTGGGAAGGTGGCCTCATCAGGCGGGCGAACCTCTCCCTACGCTGGCGGCCACCGGCGTTCCGGGGCGCGCAAGGGCGGACAGCCGGAAGCGTCCATGAGGGGATCCACATGACGAACGACCATGCCGAAGCTCCGTCACCCGACCTCCGGGCCGCAGCCGAACCGGTGGCCCTGGCCTCGGTGGAACGGTTCGACCACGAGACCGACGTCCTGGTCGTCGGGTTCGGGTGCGCCGGTGCGGCCACCGCCTACGAGGCCGCGGCCGCCGGCGCCCGTGTCCTGGTGCTGGAGCGGTTCTCCGGACCGGGCGGATCCACGGCCCAGTCCGGCGGAGAGATCTACCTGGGCGGCGGCACCCGCGTGCAGAGCGCGTGCGGGTTCGAAGACACTCCCGAGGACATGTACGCCTACCTGCACGCCGCACTCGGACCCCACCCCGACGAGGAGAAGCTGCGGCTGTACTGCGAGGGGAGTGTGGAGCACTTCGAGTGGTTCCGTGCCCGCGGGGTGCCTTTCGAGGAGTCCCTGTACGACGAGCCGGGCTGGATGGCTCCGACGAAGGACGGGCTGATGTGGCTGGGCGAGAACGCCTGGCCGTACACCACCTTCGCCCGTCCGGCTCCGCGAGGCCATCGTCCTCCCGTGGAGGGGTACGCGGGCGGCATGCTCATGGAGAGGCTCGCCGCCGCGGTGACCGGGGCGGGTGCGCGCGTCCACACCGACACTCGGGCATCCGCGCTCGTCGTCGACGGCTCGGGGCGTGTGGCGGGCGTGGTGGCGAGGCGCTTCGGTGCGGAGGTGCGTTACCGGGCCCGCAAAGGCGTGGTCCTCACCACCGGCGGCTTCGTCGACGACGAGGAGATGCTCGCCGAGCACGCACCGCTGCTATTGGGCCATGGCAAGGTCAGCGACGGCGGCGACGACGGCAGCGGGATCCGCATGGCCGGCGCGCTCGGAGCCGCGACCCGGCGCATGGCGGCCGTCGAGGCGGCGCTGATCGTCACACCCGAAGCGGCGTGCCGGGGACTGCTGGTCAACGCGCTCGGGCAGCGCTTCATCAACGAGGACGTCTACCCCGGCCTGTTCAGCCACGCCGCGCTCCACCAGCCTGCTCCCTGGTGGGTGATTCTCGACGAGGACAGCTTCGCCTCCCTCTCCACCCGGAACCCCGCAGGCCTGCCACCGGACCATGCCGCCGAGACCCTTGCCGAACTCGAGAGGGAACTCGGCATGCCGGACGGTGCACTAGAGAGCACGGTCACGATGTACAACCGCCATGCGTCTCTTGGGCAGGACCCCCTCTTCCATAAGAACCCCAAATGGCTGCGCGAACTGAAGGCCCCGTTCGCGGCGATCGATCCACGCGTCCTGGCGCGGATGGCGGAGAACCGCCGCGAGGCCACCGGGATCTCCGGTTTCACCCTCGGTGGGCTCCACACCACGGTGGACGGGGAGGTGCTGCATGTGACGGGCCGTCCGATTCCCGGCTTGTACGCGGCGGGACGGGCCGCGTCCGGTATCCACGGCGAGGGCTATGTCAGCGGTACGTCGATCGGGGACGGGACGTTCTTCGGCCGACGTGCCGGACGCGCCGCGGCCCGTTAGCGTCCAGGTCCCGGCGCACGGCACCAGATGCGCTCCCGGTCAGCGGGAGAACTTCTCGTCCAGGACGGGAGGAGTCCGAGGGCGGGGAAGTCTTCCGTGCGGAGCGCTTCCCTTTGGTGCGACCGCATGCCTATGCTGTCGCCTCAACATCGCTTCCCACGTGGAGACCCCTCCACATTCCGGCGCCGGGGACGCGCCGAGGAAACCGGTGTTCCTCGCGGGTCGAGGCCTGGCCGCCACCCGCCTTCTCTCTGTGACGTGCTCTCTCCATGAGATCCGACCAACCCACCAAACGGCATTGATTGAGGGTTCATGGAGACTTACACCGCCGAGCGCCTGGCGCAGGGGTTCAGTTGGACCGAGTGCCCGCGCTGGCACGAGGGCCGCTTCCACTTCTCCGACATGTACAACCGCCGCGTCGTGTCACTGACCGAGAACGGCGTGGGCGAGACCATCGCCGACCTTTCCGGCCGGGAGGCCCTGGACGGGGCGGAGATCGTCCCCGTCGGCACGGGCCATCTGCCGGACGGCCGCCTGCTCGTGAACTCCATGTTCGAGAAGGTCGTGCTGGTGGTCGAGAACGGCAGGGCGGAGGTCTACGCCGACCTGCGGGACCTGGCGGTCGGTCCGATCAACGACATGGTCGTCACGGCCTCCGGGCGCGCGTACGTGACGCAACTGGGCTTCGACCTGTGGAAGGGCGAGGAGCCCGCGCCGTCCCCGATCATCATCATCGAGCCGGGCGGCGCGGCCAGGGTCGCGGCGGGCACGGAGCACCTCATGGGCGCCAACGGCATCGCGGTGACCGCGGACGGCACCGGGCTCGTCACCGCCGAGGCGTTCGCCAACAAGGTCACCGCCTTCGACATCGCCGGTGATGGGGAGCTGTCGAACTACCGGCTCTTCGCAGAGCTCGACGAACTGCCCGACGGCATGTGCCTGGACGCCGACGGCGCCGCCTGGGTGGCCTTCCCGATCAGCGGCCGGGTGACCCGGTTCGCCGACGGCGGCGAGGTGCTCGGCCAGGTGTCCGTCCCCCAGGCCGAGGCCGGTTCCAGCACCGCGTGCGTACTCGGCGGCGACGACCGCCGAACCCTGTACGTGGCCTGCGGGTTCGAGGTCTACGACTTCGCCAAGTCCCGGGAGGGCGGCCAGGGGTCCATATGGCAGGCCCGCGTCGGCGTCTCCGGCGGCGAGTCCCGGCCCTGACCTTTCGGCGGCCCCGGAAACGGCGACCGGCCGACCGGGGCCGCGCCGCACCCCTCGACTCTTCCACCGATCCAAGAGGACTCTTCCATGCTCGACTTCACCGGCCGCGTCGTCATCGTGACGGGCGCCGCCCGCGGCATCGGCCGTGCCTACGCCCACCTGCTGGGGGCCCGCGGAGCCTCCGTCGTCGTCAACGACCTGGGCGGCGACACCGATGGCCGCGACCCCTCGGCCGAGCCCGCCGCCGCCGTGGCCGCCGAGATCGAGGCCGCCGGCGGGACCGCCGTGGCCAGCGCCGACTCCGTCGCCGATCCCAAGGGCGTGGAGGCCATCGTCGCCCTCGCCGTCGAGAGGTTCGGACGCGTCGACGCCGTCATCAACAACGCCGGCAACTACCGCCTCGGGACGTTCGAGGAGCTGGAGCCCGAGGTCTACCAGTCCTTCCTCGACGTGCACTACCTCGGCAGCCTCCTGCTGTCCCGGGCGGCCTGGCCGCACCTCGTGGCCTCTGGGAGCGGACGCGTCGTCAATACGGTGTCGGCCGCGCTGACCGGCCAGCCGGACATGGTGCACTACGGCGCGGCAAAGGGGGCCGTCTACGGCTTCACCCGCAACCTCGCGGTCGCCGGCGCTCCCCACGGCATCAAGGTCAACGCGGTCGCCCCCGGAGCCGGCACCCGGATGATGGACATCGCCGGCCCCGCCCTCCCGCCGGGCACCGTCGAGTTCATGCATGAGCAGATGCCCCCGGAGAAGGTGGCCCCGGTCGGCGCCTACCTGGCCCACCCGGACTGCTCGATCACCGGGGAGGTCCTCAGCGCGGCGGGCGGCTACGTCTCCCGCATGGTCATGGTCGGCACCCCCGGCATCCACGACCCGGAGCTCAGCCCCGAAACCGTCGCGGCGCGCATCGGCGAGATCACCGACCCGGCGAACGCCCAGCCCGCCGAGCTCGCCTTCCCGGCCTGACCGGCCGCCGGCATCCAGGAGACACATGAAAGCCCAGTACCCGTTCGGGCCGGTCAGCGCGCGAGAGGCGCAGGAGATCATGCGCGCCATCCGCACCGACCGGCCGATGACGAAGGTGGCCTTCGCGGTCGGTGGTGACGCCTGGCTGGTCCACCGGCACGACGCCTGCCGGGAACTGCTGGAGAACCGCGCCTTCGTCCGCAAGCCCTTCGCGGACGGCAGGCCCGTGCCCTACGGGTTCGAGTTCCCCGAGTTCCTCACCAAGACGATCCAGTTCATGGACCCGCCGGACCACACCAGGCTGCGCCGGTTGGTGGCCAAGGCCTTCACGCTGCGGCGGGTGGAGCGCCTGCGGGACTCGACCCAGGCGCTCGCGGACGGGCTCATCGACGCCATGACCGCGGGCGATGCCAAGACCGCCGACCTCGTCGACGCCTACCTGCTCCCGCTGCCCATCCGGGTCATCGGCGATCTGCTCGGCGTCCCCGAGGAGGGCAGGGACAACTTCGTGACCTGGAGCCACGCCCTGCTGGCGACCTCCGGGCTGGAGGAGTCCACGCTCGTCGAGCACACCACGGCGCTCTACATCTACCTGTCGGAGCTGATGGCGGCCCGGCGCGCCGAACCCCGGGACGACCTGCTGAGCGCACTGGCGGCGGCGAAGGACGCCGACGAGCAGCTGACCGACGCCGAGATCGTCGAGATCGCGATGCTGCTCGTCGTCGGCGGCTTCGACAACACCGCCAACTTCATCGGGATGGGCACCCTGTCTCTCCTCCTCAACCCGGAGCAGCGCGCTGTGCTCACCGAGGACATCGACGGCAGGATCGGGACGGCGGTCGAGGAGATCCTGCGGCACAGTGCCATGGAGGTGGGGCGGCCGATCACCGCCCGGCCCGGCCTGGTGCCGTTCGTGGCGAGCGAGGACACCGAACTCGCCGGCGCCGCGATCAAGGCGGGCGAAGCCGTCATGGTGGACCTCGACTCCGCCAACCACGACGACGGCGTCTTCGACGATTCTGCCGCGTTCGACCTGCGGCGAGCCCGCAACCAGCATCTGACCTTCAGCCACGGGCTGCACCGCTGCCTGGGCGCCGCCCTGGCGCAGATGGAATTGCAGGTCGGGATCGGCACCCTGTTCAAGCGGCTGCCGGGCCTCGCCCTGGCAGGCGACCCCGTCTATCTGAAGGGCGTTCTCACCGGAGGTATGACGGAGTTCCCCGTCACCTGGTGACGGAGGGGCATCGAAAACGGAAGGGCCGTCCGCCGGTTCCAGCGGGCGGCCCTTCCGCCTTCCGCCGATACGCCGGCCAGAGCGTGGCGCGGAGTGTCGGGTCCGGTCTCCCAGTCAGTGGGAGAACTCCTGTTGAGGGGCTTGGCGTGCGACCTAACTTCAAAACGGAGAGAGATGCACCTCACAGTTCCCGAAACGGCTCGTCGCGTGCGTCCCCGGTACGCGACGAGCCGTTTCCAAATCGACATCGCCCCTCGACTCAGGAGCTTTTTTGTGACCACTCCTCACACCGCCGACGGCGACGGAGTCCGTGTCATCGAGGCGACCGCGCCGCCGGCGCGTTACGCGCGGGGCTGGCACTGCCTCGGCCTCCTGGAGCAATTCCGTGACGGCAAGCCGCACGCGGTGGAGGCGTTCGGCGCCAAGCTCGTCGTCTTCGCCGACAGCGCCGGCAAGCTGAACGTCCTCAACGCCTACTGCCCCCACATGGGCGGCGACCTCAGCCAGGGCACGGTGAAGGGCGACGAGGTCGCCTGCCCGTTCCACGACTGGCGCTGGTCGGGCAACGGCCGGTGCGCGAAGATCCCGTACGCCCGCCGTGTTCCGCCGCGGGCCCGCACCCGCTCGTGGACGACGCTGGAGCGCAACGGCCAGCTGTTCGTCTGGCACGACCCGCAGGGCAACCAGCCCCCGCCGGAGGTGACGATCCCCGAGATCGAGCAGTTCGGGTCGCCGGAATGGACGTCCTTCACCTGGAACCGGGTCCTGGTCGAGGACTCCCATTGCCGGGAGATCGTCGACAACGTAGTGGACATGGCCCACTTCTTCTACATCCACTACTCGTTCCCGACCTTTTTCAAGAACGTCTTCGAGGGCCACACCGCCTGGCAGTACATGAAGAGCAGTTCGCGCCCGGACGTCGATCTGGGAACGGGCTCCTCGGCCGACAAGATGACCATTTCCGAGGCCGCCTACTACGGGCCGTCCTACATGATCAACCCGCTGCGGAGCATCGTCGCGGGGCGGACCATGGAGAGCATCCTCATCAACTGCCACTACCCGGTTTCCCCGACCAGCTTCGTGCTCCAGTGGGGCGTGATGGTCAAGAAGGTCGACGGGATGAGCGACCGGGAAGCCGAGCAGTATTGCGCCGCGGTCGCCAAGGCGGTGGAGACGGGCTTCCTGCAGGACGTGGAGATCTGGAAGAACAAGACCAAGATCGACAACCCGCTGCTGTGCGAGGAGGACGGCCCCGTCTACCAGCTGCGCCGCTGGTACGAGCAGTTCTACGTGGACGTGGAGGATGTCACGCCGGAGATGACCCAGCGGTTCGAATTCGAGATCGACACGGCACGCGCCAGAGAGTTCTGGCAGAGGGAAGTCGAGCAGAACCTGGCCGAGGGCCGTCTCGTCACGGTCGGATCCCCGCGGGCCGAGTCCTGAACGGGCTGGAGGGAAACGGCGTGCATCCGGTGTCCTGTCGCCGCTGCGGGACCTGCGTGCTGGTGAAGAAGAACAGCCTCGCGCACACCGAGATCCAGTGGACGACCGACACGAGCGCCTGCGCGGAACTGTGGCGGGACCACCGCCCGGACGTCATGCACAGCGTCACTCCCACGTGCGAGGCGATGCGCGGCAGTGTCGAGCAGGCCGTCCGCGACGGGTTGGTCCCGGTCCCGGGTGAGGAGGAGCGGGTGCCATGACGGTGGTCGGCGGCCGCGAGGTGCTCGCCGGCCCGCCGGCCCACCGGGGAGAAGGGAGACCGATGTCCGTCGAAGCGACGCGAAAGGCGCTTGCCGACGTCCTTCCCCTACTGCGGGAGAGAGCCGCCCAAGCCGATCGCGACCTTGCCGTTCCGCATGCGTCGATCGAGGACCTCGCCTCGGCCGGGGTGTTCCGGATACTGGCACCGAGCGGCTTCGGTGGGGCCGAGTCCGCAGTAGTGGACTTCTTCGAGGTGATCCGCGACATCTCGGCGGCCTGCGGGTCGACCGGCTGGCTCACCAGTTGGTTCGCAGTGCACGCGTGGCATCTGGCCCTCTTTCCCCCCAAGGCGCAGCACGACGTGTGGGGCTCCGCGCCCGAAGCTCTTCTTACGGCCGCCTACGCGGCGACGGGCCACGTCGTCGAGGTACCGGACGGGTACCGGCTGGAGGGGCGCTGGAGTTGGGCGACGGGCTGCGAACACGCGGACTGGGCGCTGCTCGGGGGCATGATCGCCGCTGCGGACGGCTCACCCGCAGATCTCGCCACCTTCCTGGTTCCCATGGCAGACCTGCGGATCGAGCACAACTGGGACACCGTGGGACTGCGCGCGACCGCAGCCCACGACCTCGTCGCCGTCGATGTCCTCGTCCCCGCCCACCGCGCGCTCAGCTTCGCGCCGTGCCTGCGGTGCGCCGCGCCGGGCCAAGAGATGAACGGCGGGCCGCTCTACCGGCTGCCGCTCCCGTCGATGTTCGCCGTCGCCGCGGCGGCGCCCGTCATCGGCATGGCCGAGGGGGCGTACTCCATGCTGGTCGGATGGTTGCGCGCCCGCCTCGGCATGGCATGGGAGGGGCTGGAGTTCGGCAGCGATGACTTCAACAGCGCCCGCCTGGCCGCGGCGAGCGCCGACATCGACGCCTCATCGCTGCAACTCGTGCGCGACATGCGCGAGCTGACCCACTACGCGGAGACCGACCAGCCCATTCCCATGGCCATGCGCCGCCGGATCCGCCGCGATCAGGTGGTCGCGACGCAGCGCGCCGCCGCGGCGGTGGACCAGCTTTTCGAGCACTCCGGGGGAGCGGTGGTCCGCACCGGCAACGCCATCGAGCAGGCATGGCGCAACATCCACACCACCCAGGCCTTCGCCCTCAACGATCTCGACCGCACCCTGGCCATGTACGGAGCAGGCGAGCTCTCAGTCGAAAGCCAACCACCCATGGTCTGAGTCCGACTGGATCGAGCCCCCCGCTCCAACCGGCAAGCACGTCGCTGGATGAGGCGTTCGAGACGAGAGAACATCCTGGCCGGGGCGAAGTCAGGCTCCCTCGCCGGTTCTCGCCTCCTCGAGGCGGCGCAGCCCAGGGATCAGCCCCACGGCCAGCAGGCCGGCGGCGGCGAACCCGGCGGCCAGCCAGAAGCCGTTGGTGAAGCCGCTGTCCAGGTAGAACTGGGTGCCCTTCAGCACCCTGCCGTCCTGAGCCAGCACGACGAAGATCAACTGCGTCACCACGGTGAGGAGCGTGCCCTGCATCATGTTCTGCAGGCCGTTGGCCCGTGCCTGCTCGGTCGGCGACACCACCTCGATCACCATGACGGGGACCAGGGCGACGATCGTTCCGAGTCCGACCGCCGTCACGATCCCCACCATCATGAGCTGCGGCACGGTGTCGTGGAACCGTGCCGAGAGCCCGTAGCCGAACGCGGCGAACAGTGCTCCGGCCGCCAACAGGAGCCGGCTGTCCGTGCGGCGGGCGAGCCACCCCGTCGCGATCGCCACCAGGACGATCACGACGCTGGCCGGTGCGCCGATCCAGGCCAGCTTGGTCGCGCTGAAGCCCAGTCCGTCGGAGATGGTGGGGATCTTCGGCATCAGGCCGAGCAGCTGGCTGATGGTTCCGGCGGACAGTACGGTCCCTGCGAGCAGAGCCGTCGCCAGGAAGACGGACCAGACGGACCGCCGGGAGAGCATGGAGAGCTCGTAGAGGGGGTGAGCGACCCGGCTCTCCACCACGACGAAGGCGGTGATCGCCACCGCCCCGCCGATGACGAAGGCGAGGAACGCGCTGCTGGTCCAGCCCCAGTCGCTTCCCTTGCCGACGCCGTACACGATGGCGGTGATGCCTGCGCCCAGCAACAGGCCGCCGGCCCAGTCCATGGGCGTGCGCTCCGCCCGGACGGGGCTCTCCGGGACGAAGGCCAGCAGCAGTGCCAGGCTCACGGCGGACGCCGCGACGAGGAACCACATGACGCTGCGCCAGCCATGGTCGTCGAGGAGCCATCCGGACAGGAACGGGCCGAACAGCGCGACGAGGCCCACCCCGCCGCCGATGAGGCCGCTGGCAGGCCCGACGAGACGGGGAGGGAAGACGTCCCTCGCGATGGCGAACACCAGGGCGGCGATCGGCGCGTAGAACCCTGCCACGCCACGACCGATCAGAAGGGCGGTGTAGTTCGGCGCGAGGGCCGAGACCAGGTCTCCGATCAGACCCAGCACGGTGAGGACGAGCATGACCCGCCGCTTGCCGTACAGGTCCGCCGCCTTCATCGCGAACGGGGTGAAGAACGCGCCGATCAGCGAGCCGACCAGGATGAACCAGGCGATCTGCGTCGTGTGGAAGTGGAGCGCGATCTTTGATTGGGCGTTGCCGGCGAGCAGCCCGATGACGGAGAGCAGTTGGGCGGGCCAGAGCAGGGCGATCAGCAGCAGCGCATGGCGCGCCGTGAAGCCCGTGCCCTCCGCTCTCTGAGGGGAGGTGGAGGCGGTCGATGTCATGGGGGTGGTCCCTCCTCCGAGGGGTGGGTGGGGCGTCGCGTTCGCCGCGTGCTCCGATCTCGTATGCCGCCTGCCGCCACCCGCTCTGAGCGGTCTCGGTCACCCATGACAGCCGCGGATGTGGCGATCCGACGCCGAGGGGCTCGCGCAGGTGCTCGAGACGAGGGGCCGACACAGACGTTCTCATCGTTGTCCGCAAGTCAGGTAACACGTGTAAACGACGGGTCGGCGAAGCGAAAGGACGGAAGGTGTCGGGCATCCGGGTCTCCGGGACGGAGCGGTGGTAACACGTGTAACTACAGAGTGGGAGGACGTTAACATCGGGGTGGCGCCCCGGCAATAGTCCGGGGCCGGCGAGCGTGAGCGGGGACGGCGGTGGCAGGGAAGAAGGCTTCGCGCAGGGTCACCAGCGCCGACGTCGCGCGGGAGTCGGGACTCTCGCGCGCGACCGTCAGCTTCGTCCTCAACGACAAGCCCAACAAGTCGATCCCGCCGGCGACCCGTGAACGTGTGCTCCAAGCCGCCGCCCGGCTCGGGTACACGCCTTACGCTCCGGCTCGCACGCTGCGCAGCGGCCGCAGTGACATCGTGGTCCTGGTCCTGCCGCCCTGGCCGCAGGGACCCACCGTGAGCGATCTCGTCGAGCGGGCGGCGGAGGTGCTGACCGAGGCCGGCTACACCCTGGTCACTCATGTCCATTCCGGTGGGCCGGACCGACTGGCGGCGATCTCGGTGGCGCTCGCGCCGGCCGCGCTGGTCGGCCTTCAGCCGTTCAGCGCCGCCGAACTCGACGGTGTCCACCGAGCGGGGACCACCAAGGTGTTCCCTCCCCCCGAATCGTCCGCCGGCTACGATCCCGCCGCCACGCTGTGGAGCCGAGGGGTCGGCCGCATGCAGGCGGAACACCTGATCGCCCGCGGACATGCGCGGATCGCCTTCGCCCTGCCGGACGACCAGAGGTTGTCCGAGCTCGCCCGCGGGCGGCTGGAAGGCGTCGCACAGGCATGCGCCGAGGCCGGGCTGCCGCCCCCGGCGGTCTCCACCGTCCCACTGGAAACGGAGGCGGCCGCTCGTGTCGTCGAGGGATGGCGAGATGCGGCGCCGCCCTCCACCGGCGTGTGCGCCTACAACGACGAGACGGCGCTCGCGGTCCTGGCGGGGATGCGGGCGACGGGGCTCTCGGCGCCCGCCGACCTGGCCGTGATCGGAGCCGACGACATCACCGCGGCCCGCTTCGCCGTACCGCCGTTGACGACCGTCGCCATCGACAGCGGCAATGTGGGCGCCGAACTGGCGCGAGCCCTGCTCCTGGCCCTGGACGACGATCGGGGGGACTTCGTCGTGAACCCGAGCGACATCCATGTGGTCGAGCGGGAGTCGGTGTAGCGCCCGCCCTAGGGCGCGGCGGGTGGCAGGGTGATGGGAGTGTCCCGGAACCGTTCGCGATAGGTGCTCGCGCTCAGCCCGAAGTGGGCTTTGAATCGGCGGGCGAAGTAGTTGGGATCGGGCCAGCCGACGGCCTGGGCTATTTGCGAGATCGCACGGTCGTCGCGAATCAGCATGGCGGCGGCGACCTCGGCGCGCTGCTGGGCCAGATACGCCATTGGGGGAAGGCCCACGGCGGACTTGAAGAGGCGCACCAGGGAACCGGGCACCATGTGCAGTTCGTGCGCCAGGTCGGCCAGCGTCCAAGGATCAGCCAGCCGGCTCTCCAGCAACCGCATGGCCTGGCCGACCGCCGGGTGGGGCGGCGGGGTGGCCGAGCGCACGGAACCCGCTGCGGCCCTTGCGAGGCTGCTGAGGAACAGGGTCAGCCGCCCGACGACATCGCCCTGATACGCCTCCGCGGCACAGGGCCGTAGTTCTTCGAGTGCCCGCAGATGGTCGACGCACTCAGCCGCAGAGGTGCCGTCGAGCCGGACGCTCATCATGCCGCGCTGGCCTGTGGCGTAGGGGCCGATCCATAGCAGGTGCGCCAGCAGCGGGTTCTCCCGTGCCCAGGCGAGCTCGCGCTGCAGGAGGCCGGGGCTGAAACAGCAGTTGTAGAGGACGAGATCCGTGCAGTCCTCGTATTCGTGCCAGACGCCGGGCCGCAGCAGGATCGCGTCACCGGCTGCGAGCCGGGTGCGTCCAGCAGGGGAGCGGTGGGTGCCCACGCCGTCCACCACGACCGCCACCTCGATGAAGCTGTGCGTGTGGGCGGGGTAGGCGCTCTCGTGCAGGTGGCGTCCCGCGTAGGCGAGGGAGCCGTCGGTGAAGTACACCAGGCCGCTGGTGTCCACTACGGGGGGCGCATCCATGCAGGCAGGCTACTTGATGGACCCCAGCTTGTTAATTCTGTGCTACTTCCGGTGCACTTCGGGCTACTCGTCCGAGCGGCGGCGGGCGCATCATCTCTTCACCGACCGGCAGAAGTGACACTTCCGCTCCGGGGTTGATTAAAACGTTTTAGTGATCGAGATGAGATGATGACGGACATCTACGAGGTCGCGGCGCCGACGCGCGGGCCGGCCGAGGCCCGAGAGAGGCCGCGGCGGCGGACCAAGCGCACGCCGCTGCGCTCGGTGCCATGGTGGTTCGTCCTACCTGCCCTGGCACTGTACCTCTACGTCGTGCTGATCCCGTCCGTTGAGGGAAGCGGCTATGCCTTCACCGACTGGACGGGCGTCGGCTCCACCGCGTCCTTCACCGGGCTACGGAACTTCCGCAAGATCTTCGCCGACCCGCAGGCCATTGATGCGCTGTGGCAGACGGTCGAACTCACGCTGGCGATCACGGTCGTGCAGAACGTGATCGGACTTGCGCTGGCGCTGGGCGTGCACTCGCGCATCCGCAGCCGAAACGTGCTGCGGGTGCTCTTCTTCGCCCCCGCGGTGATGACGCCGGTGGTGACGGCCTACTTGTGGAAGTACATGTACGCGCCGGACGGAGCGCTGAACTCCGCGCTTCGCGGAACGGGACTGGGGGCATTCGCGCAGAGCTGGCTCGGTGATCCGGACCTGGCGCTGTGGTCGGTGGCGGCCACGGTCATCTGGCAGTTCTCCGGGTACTCGATGGTGATCTTCCTGGCCGGGCTGCAGGGCGTGCCGCCCGAACTCCACGAGGCGGCGGCCGTGGACGGCGCGAGCGCCGTGCAGCGGTTCTGGCACATCACCCGCCCGATGCTCGCGCCGGCGATCACGATCAACCTGATGCTGTCGATGATCGGCGGGTTCAAGCTCTTCGACCAGGTGTACGTCACCACGGGCGGCGGCCCCGGCCACTCGACCGAGACCCTCTCGACACTGATGTACAAGAACGCCTTCCAGTTCGGCGACTACGCCTACAGCACCGCGATCGCCGTGGTGCTGGCCGCCATCGTCGCCGCCGTCTCCGCTGTGCAGTACCGCGGCCTGCAGCGTCAAGGAGGCGCGGCGTGAAGCGCTACACGATGAGGACGGCGGTCCTGGAGGCCGTGATGATCGCGGCCGGCATCGTCGTCGCCTTCCCGATCTACGTCCTGGTGAACCTCTCGGTGCGCGGCGGGCACGACACGGCCTCTCCCGTGGCGCCGACCACCGCGCCCACGCTGTCGAACTACGCGCGCGCCTGGCGCGAGGCCGGATTGGCCTCGGCCCTGGGGAACAGCCTGGTCGTCACGCTGGTGAGCCTGGTCGTGATCGTCACCGTCTCGTCCATGGCCGCCTACCCGCTGGTGAGAGCGACCGGTCGCTGGTCCCGTTGGACGTTCCTGCTGTTCGCACTGGGGCTGCTGCTACCGGCACAGCTGGCGCTCATCCCGCTCTACCACACCGTCCGCGACCTCGGACTCCTCGGATCGGTGTGGTCGCTCGTGCTGTTCTACAGCGGGGTTCAGGTCCCCTTCAGCGTCTTCCTGTACGCGGGGTTCCTCCGGGCGATCCCCGCCGAGTACGAGGAGGCCGCCGCGGTCGACGGGTGCAGCCCGGTACGGGTCTTCTTCTCCGTGGTCCTGCCACTGCTGCGCCCGGTCACCGGCACGGTCGTCATCCTCAACGCGATCTTCATCTGGAACGACTTCCTCACCCCGCTGCTCTACCTGTCCGGCAGCACTCAGCAGACGCTCCCGGTCGCGATCTTCCAGTTCGTCGGCCAGTACGTCGCCGACTGGCAGCTCGTCTTCGCCGGGCTCCTGATCAGCGTCGTCCCGATCCTGTGCTGCTACTTCCTCATGCAAAAGCGGATCATCCGCGGTTTCGCCGGAGGCCTCAAGGGCTGACCCGCCCCATTTGAACCCCTGCGCATCTCCGGCCTTGAGGAAACTCCGATGACCCTGACACCTTACGAACTCACCTGTGAGCAGCGCATCACCCCGCTCGGTCTGGACGAGCCGCACCCACGGTTGTCCTGGAAACTGCGCGACCCGCGCAGGGGACAGCGCCAGAGCGACTACCGCCTGCGGCTCGAAACGGCGGACGGTCCGCTCTTCGACAGCGGCGTGGTCGCCGACGCCGGATCGCTCAACCACGTACCGGCCGGAATCGCTCTCGCGCCCGCGACCCGGTACCGCTGGTCCGTCACCGTCTGGGACGCCGATGGTGCCGAAGGAGGAACGGCCTCCTCCTGGTTCGAGACCGGACTCATGTCCTCCAGCGGTTGGAGCGGGACCTCCTGGATCGAACACGACCCGGCGGCCGATCCCGAGGTCCAGCCTCCGCAGCACCGCGACCCCCTGCCCGCGCGGCTTGCCACCTGCTCGCCGGCCCGGTTGTTCCGGCGGGTCTTCACGGCCCGGACCGCGCCGCTCCGTGCCCGCCTGTACATCTCCGCTCGCGGGCTCTACCTGCCGTTCCTCAACGGCGTCCGTGTCGGCGACGCCGAACTCGCCCCCGGCTGGACCGACTACAGGCACCGGGTGCTTTACCAGACCTACGACGTCACCCACCTGGTGCAAGAAGGCGGCAACGTGCTGGCCGCCCAACTCGCCGACGGCTGGTGGAGCGGATACGTCGGTTTCGACCAGCGTCGCCACGCCGAGCACTACGGCCCGCGGCCACAGTTCATCGCCCGGCTCGTTCTCGACTACGGAGAGGGCGATGGCGACGTCGTCGTCACCGACGGCTCCTGGTGCGAGGCCGACGGGCACGTCCTTCACGCGGACCTGCTCATGGGCGAGGTGCAGGACGCCCGGCTCGAACCTCACGGGTGGAACCGCGATCCGCATTTCGACGTGAGCGGCTGGCGTCGGGCGGCAGTCGCCGCCACCGACCACGACATCCTCTTCGGAGCACCGGATGAGCCCGTCCGGGTCCTGCAGGACGTCGAGCCGGTGTCGGTGACCGCAATGGACGCCCAGCGCATACTGGTCGACCTCGGGCAGAACCTGGTCGGGCGGGTACGGCTGCTCGTCCGCGGTGCCGCCCGAGGTAGCAGGATCACCCTCCGGCACGCCGAGGTCCTCGACGCGAACGGCCGCCCGTACGTGGCCAACCTGCGGACGGCCGAGGCGACCGACGTCTACATCGCTGCGGGCAGGCCCGAGGAGGTCTTCGAACCGACCTTCACGGTGCACGGGTTCCGGTACGTGGAGGTCACCGGCCACACGGACGTCGCGGTGACCGGCCGGGTGCTGCACAACGACACACCCGTCGTCGGCTCGTTCAGCTGCTCCGATCCCGAGATCGAGCGGCTGTGGTCGAACATCCTCTGGAGCCAGCGCGGCAACTTCGTGTCGGTCCCCACCGACTGCCCTCAGCGGGACGAACGACTCGGCTGGTTGGCCGACGCACAGGTCTTCCTGCCCACGGCGTGCTACAACGCAGACGTTTCCGCCTTCTTCGCCCGTTGGATGCGCGACGTCGTCGACGGTGCCTCCGGGCAGGGCGCCTTCCCCGACGTGGCCCCGGTCCTCGACCGGCCGGTCGTCGGTCGCGAAGGGGCGCCGGGCTGGGGAGACGGTGGCGTACTGATCCCCTGGCACCTCTACCGGATCTATGACGACCGCCGCACCCTCGAACGCGCCTTCCCGGCCATGACCCGCTGGATCGACTGGATCGCCCAAGGCAATCCGGACCTGATCTGGCGTGCGCGAACCGGCAACAACTACGGCGACTGGCTGGAGATCGGCACCCGGACGCCCCGCGAGGTGCTGGCGACCGCCTACTTCGCGCACACCACCGCCGTCGTCTCCCGCGCCGCCGGGGTGCTGGGGCGTTCCCGGGACGCGGAGCGATACGGAAAGCTCGCCACCCGAATCCGCCTGGCGTTCCAAAACGCCTTCGTCTCCGCCAACGGGACGATCAAGGGAGACACCCAGGCCTGTTACCTGCTGGCCCTGGCGTTCGACCTGCTCACGCCGGAGATGACGCGATCGGCACTGGGGCGGCTCGCGGCCGCTGTCCGGGGCAACGGCGAGCGGCTGACCACGGGCTTCCTCGGGACGGCGCTCCTCTGCCCGGTCCTCTCCCGCCATGGACGGGGGGATCTGGCCCATGCCCTGCTCCAGCAGACGGAGCCGCCGTCCTGGCTGCATCCGATCCGGCAGGGTGCGACGACCATTTGGGAACGCTGGGACGGCCTGTCCGGCGATGGGGACTTTCAGGCGCCCGACATGAACTCCTTCAACCACTACGCCTTCGGGTCGGTGGGCGCCTGGCTCTACACAGGGGTCGCCGGCATCGACCAGTGCGACGGATCGGTGGCGTTCGCCGAGGTCGAGATCGCCCCCACACCAGGAGGCCGGATCACCTCGGCGGCGGCCCGCTACGACTCGCCTCGCGGCCTCATCGCCACGTCCTGGGAGCAGTCCTCCAAGAGGTTCGAGCTTCACGTCGCCCTCCCTCCCGGTACACGCGGGACGGTTCTGCTCCCAATGCCCTCCGGAGCCGACCCGTCCGGAGCCCGCGAAGGAGACCTCCCGCTCGACCAGGCCCCCGGACTCACCGTCGCACCGCCACAAGGCGATGGCGTCCTCCGCTGCCGCATCACCTCCGGCACGTACCGCTTCACCGTGCCGTCCCACCCCGACACCACAGGAGAACTCCGATGAGACGAACGATCCTCGGTGCGCTCGGCGCACTCACGGCCACGGCCGTTCTCACTTCATGCAGTAACTCCGCCGGCGGCACCGGATCGGACACGCTCCGCATCGCCTCGAACTCCAGCGAGAAGGCGGCGCTCGACGCCACCGTCGCCGCCTTCGAGAAGGCCAACCCGGGAATCAAGGTCAACGTCACCTACGCCGACACCGACCCCTACCTGAGCACCCTGCGCACCCAACTGTCCTCCGGCACGGCGGCCGACGTCTTCTTCACGTTCCCGGCCAAGGGCAACGCCGGATCCGTCCAGCTCCTGGCCCCCGCGGGCTACCTGGAGGACCTGTCGGGCCGGTCGTGGCCGAGCAAGGTTCCGCAGGACATCAAGTCCGTCACCCAGTCCGGAGGCAAGCAGTACATGCTCCCGGTCACCTTCACCGGCATCGGGGCGGTCTACAACAAGAAGGCCTTCAGCGAGGTCAAAGCGACGGAGCCGACTACCTGGACCCAGGTGCTCGCCCTGTGCGACAAGGCGAAGACCGCCGGAAAGGTCGCGTTCGCCCTCGGCAACCAGACGCCATGGGTCACCCAGCTCATCGACTATGCGCTGGTCTCCACCCTCGTATACGGCCAGAACCCCGCATTCGACAGCGAGCAGGCCGCGGGCAGGGCCACCTTCGCCGGTTCGGCGTGGAAGAGCGCCATGAACCAGTACCTGGACATGAACAAGCGCGGCTGCTTCTCGAAGGACCCCGATGGGACCTCCGTCGACGCCGCGGTCAAGCAGGTCGCCCAGGGCAAGGCCCTGGCCGCAGTCCAGGTACTCGCCACGGCAGCCCAGATCAAGGAGACCGCTCAGTCAGGCACCGAACTCGGCATGTTCCCCCTGCCTGCGACCGACGACCCGTCCGCCACCAGGATGCCGGGCGCGGTCGGCAGCTCGTACGCCGTCAACGCCATGGCCAAGAACAAGGAGGCCGCCGAAAAGTTCATCGACTTCCTCGCCACCCCTCAGGCCATGAACGACTACGCCGCCAAGAGCAATGCCGCGGCGGCCATCACCAACCCCTCCTTCACCCCGGATCCGGCCTTCAAGGCGCTCATCGACTACCAGAAGGCCGGCCGGACCGTTCCCTTCATGGATCAGATGTGGCCCAACCCCAAGGTCCAGCAGACCCACCTCAGCGGAGTCCAGGACCTGTTCGCAGGCAAGGCCACCCCGCAGGACGTCCTGAACCAGATGGACAAGGCGTACAAGAACGACTGACCTCGTACCCGTCCAGCCTCGAAGGATCGACATGAACACTCCCACCCCCCGACCTTCGCTCAACCGCCGCGGCTTCCTGCTGGCCTCGGCCGCCGCCGGCGTCGCCGCCGCCGTCCCGCTCACGGGCGCCCGCGCCGCGAGCAGCCCGGCATCCGCGAGCGGCCCCTTCCGGACCGCATTGTCGGTCAGCCCCTTCACCGAGAAGGTGCTCGACAGCGTCTCCCTTACTGACGGCGCGCGGACCGCGAGCACCGTCACCGACGTCCAGCGCCTCTTCAAAGCCCACGGCGCCACCGAGGTCTACGCCCGCATCGCGACCCGCCGGCAGGCACAGTCGGGCGATGCGCAGCACGGCTTCGACCGGGGACTGCAGCGAGCCAGGCTCGCCCGCAACCTCGGCCTGCCCTTCAACCCCGAACTCGGCCTGTGGGCCGTCTACGGCGACATGTCGTACCAGCCCGAACCCGACTTCACCGACTACCCCGCCATCAAACTGCCCGGCCAGTGGACAACGCTGACCATCGACCAGATGGTGCCTGCCCTCCGACGCTACGGAGCCTTGGTCGCCGCGCAGATCCTGCTGACCGGTGCCCAGGTCAAGACGTGGGACCTCGGTAACGAGGTCGAGTTCGGAGTGGCCGGCGTCGCGATCCGCAGTCTGGTCACACAGTCCGACGGCTGGACTTACAGCCCGCCGGACGCGGTCGACCCGGCCATCGGCGAGATGGACTTCTACACCCTCATCTCCATGGCGGAGGACGACCGCATCGCCTGGCTGCAGACCCACCTGTGGCCCCACGTCGGCCGCCTGCTCGCCGCCACCGCCGAAGGCATCCGGTCCGTCTACCGCGGGGCCCGTTTCAGCACCCACACCAGCACGGTCGCCGCTGCCAGCAGCAAACTCTCGACGGCCTTCTGGCAGGCCATGTCCGCCGCCGGCTTCCGGGCCGACGAACTCGGCACGTCCTTCTACCCGACGAGCAACGACTACGGCGACCGTCTGGCCATCTTCAAGGACGTCACCACCACTCTGCAGAGCACCTTCGGCAAGAAGGTGTTCGTGGCCGAACTCGGCTACCCCTCTGCGACCATGTCCGATCCCTACGCCTGGAACAGCCCACTGCCCGGCTACCCGATCTCGCCGCAGGGCGCGCACGACTTCGTCCGCGACCTCGTGGCATGGGGCGGCGGCACCAGCGGCCCCCTGTCCGGCGTGCGCCCCTGGGCCCCCGACTACTGCACCGCGGGGTGGCAGCCGATGAGCCACTTCACCGTGACCGGGACGACCGCAACGGCCGACCCCGTTCTCAACGCGATCGCCCAAGGCCTCCAGCAAGCTGCTGGAGGCTGACTGCACAGACTCACACGTACGAACGCGACTCTGCCATCGGCGGCAGGAAATGCGAACAAGCCGGTGTTGCTCCTGGTCGGCGCCACGCTGCCAGAAGCAACACCGGCGCGCCGCCGTGAGCGTGATCAATCGCGTCGAGCATGCCTTCGCGCCGAAGTGGTGGAACACCTCGCGCGACTGCCGCCGCAAACGCGACGGCGTCTACCTGCCACCCACGGCATCGCCCTCGTGTGCAAGTTCCGCTGGACCCGACCGAGAAGGACCTTTTGACCGGTGTCATGTGCTCGGCACGCATTTCCGGCCAACGTGATCTATCCAGTGAGACGAAAGCCGCTTTCTGGGCCCGAGCCTGCGGGCGTTGGCTCCCCCTGTGGCTCCCCACCCCTGTTGGGGGAGCCGTGGAGCGACTCTGCTTTAGCCCTCTGACCTGCATAAACTCTGTCGGGACGGCGGGATTTGAACCCACGACCCCTTGACCCCCAGTCAAGTGCGCTGCCAAACTGCGCTACGTCCCGGTGCCTGGTGGAGCAGGCGTGAATTACTGTAGCGCAGTCTGCGGGGTCGTGCGTACCGAGATACGGGGGCGCGGATCTCTGGTAGGCAGGCCGGATGGTGCGTTTGCGGGTGGTGCTGGCCGGGGTCGTGGGCCTCGGGCTGGTTTGCGGGTGCGGGGGCGGTGGAGGGGCTCGGCCGGTGGGCGCTAGTCCTGAGCCGCCAGCGTCGCAGGGGAGTTCTGAGCCGCGGGTGTCGGAGACGCCGTCCAGGGCGCCGGTCGTGCGGGTGCCGGCGGGGGTGCGGGCCTCGTACGAGGTGTTCGATCGGCGCTCCGGGCGGGTGGTGGCGGCGCGGGCCACGGCGCGGACGTTCCGGTCGGCCTCGGTGGTGAAGATCCTCATCGCGCTGGACTACATGGACCGGCACGAGGTGTCGGCGGCCGATCGGCGGTTGCTCGTGCCGATGCTGCGGTCGAGCGACGACGGGGCGGCCACGGAGTTCTGGCGGCGGGGCGGGCAGAGGCGGGTCATTGAGCGGATGGTGCGCAAGGTCGGGTTGGAGGACACCGCGCCGCCGCCCGCGGAGAAGCCCGGGTTCTGGGGGTACACGGCGCTCAGCGCGCGGGACGTCGTGCGGATGTACCGGTATCTCCTGGACGAGGCGCCGAAGGGGCAGCGGGAGTTCGTCCTCGAGCAGTTGCGGAGGTCGACGCCGTGCGGGACGGACGGGTTCGACCAGACGTTCGGGATTCCGCGGGCGGTGAAGCGGCCGTGGGCCGTCAAGCAGGGGTGGTCGGGGTTCGGGGAGACGCCGGCGGAGCCGTGCCGCGGTGTGCGGCCGGCGGCGTGGGGGCCCGACCTGGGGCTGGGGCGGCCCGTCCTGCACACGACCGGGGTCGTGGAGGACCGGATCGTGGTGGTGCTGACCCTGCATCCGGCGGGCACCTCGTTCCGGGCTGCCGCAGCGCGGATCACCGCGCTGACCAGGCAGGTCGCGGGGGTGTGACGCCGGTCACACGGTGGGGAACGGTTCGGTCCTGAGAAGGTCACCGGAAGAGGTCGGGTTCGGGCATGAAGGGAAAACCCGGGCAAAGGTACGGCCTCTTTATGAAGAGATGGGCGAATAGTCCCTCACTGACGTATGTAGCTTTTTTCTCCCAGAGGCAGGTGACGCCGAACGGGGGACAGGTTGGCGGAAGCGGAGGGCGTCCAGCCCGGGGCGCACGTTGCGGACCTGGAGGACCTGCACCGCGCGGCGCACGACCGCGCGGTGATGGCCGAGGCGCGGGTCGTGCTGGCCCGCCGGCTCGGCGTCCCGCCGGGGGAGGCCCTGCAGCATCTGATCTGGCTCGCGCGCGACCTCGACATGGACATGGCCGAGGCGGCGTCCCTGCTGGTCAAGGACGGGGGCGGCGGGCCGGTGGGGGCGGTGGCCGCGGGGCGGCGGGCGCCGCGCACCGAGGAGGTCCCGGCGGAGCGCCAGGCGGTGCTGTCGGAGGCCGAGGACGTGCTGCGCCGGGTCACGGCCGAGGACACCGCCGGGGACGCGGAGATCCTCGCGCGGGTGCCCGATGACCCGGCGGCGGAGGCGGTGCTGGACGGGGCGCTCGACTCGGCGGCCCACCTGGTCCCGGTTCGGGGGCCGGACGGCAACGTGGCCGACTTCCTGTTCGCCGAGCTCAACGGGGTCGCCAAGGACATGTTCGGGCGGGGCCGGGAGGAGCTCACCGGGCTGCGGCTGCTGCGGACGGACCCGGGGGCGGTGCTCAGCGGCCTGTTCGACGACTACGTGGAGGTGCTGGAGTCCGGGACGCGGCTGGAACGGCCCTCGATCCAGTACTCGACGGCCCAGCGCGGCCTGTCCCGCTCGTCGCGGATGAGCGTCCGGTGCGTCCGGGTGCCGACCGGCATCTGCGTGACCTGGCGGTACCACCTGGTCGAGGACCGGATCGCGCGGCGGCTCGAGCGGGTCGAGCGGCTCGCCCTGATCGGGTTCGGGGAGTGGGACCTCGCCACCGGTGAGGCGGACTGGACCCCGCAGATGCTGGCCAACTACGGCCTCGCCCCCGACGAGGTGCCGCCGATGCCGCACGACCTGCCGAAGGTCGTGGCCGACGACGACCTCCCGCTGGTCGAGGAGGCCGTCCAGACGATGTTCTCGCGGCGCGAGCCGGTGGAGGCGGAGCACCGCGTGATCGGCCACGACGGGACGCCCCGCCACCTGTGGGTGTTCGCCGAGCCCGTGCTCGGCGAGTCCGGGCTGCCCGTGTCGATCAACATCGTCTCCCAGGACATCACCCGGCGGCGCGGGGTGGAGCGGGCGCTGGCGGAGACCCGGCGGCAGATGCTGCGGCAGCAGGCGCGGACGGCGCAGGAGCGGCGCGTGGCGGTGACGCTGCGGCGGGCCATCCTGCCCGACGAGGACGAGATCGAGCAGCTCCCCGGCCTGTGCACGTCGATACGCAGCATGGCGGCGGAGAGCACGGCCCGCATCGGCGGGGACTGGTTCGCGACCAAGGCCCTGCAGGACGGGCGGGCGATGTTCGCCATCGGGGACGCGGCCGGGCACGGCCTGCCCGCGGCGGCGGCGATGGCGCGGACCCGGAACGGCCTGCTGGGGCTCGCCTGCACCGGCGAGCGGGCGGGCCGGCTGGTCGGCTGGCTGAACGAGCTGATCGGCGCGCTGAACCCGCCCGCGACGGGCACCGCCATCGTCGCCCACTACGACCCCGCCCGGCACGTCCTCGAGTGGACGTGCGCGGGCCACCCGCCGCCGATCCTCGTGCGGGACGGCCGGGCGGCACCGCTGGAGGTGGTCCGCGACCCGATGCTCGGCGCCATGCCCGGGTGGGAGTACACGACGGTCACCACCCGGCTCCACCCGGGCGACATGCTCTTCCTGTACACCGACGGCCTGGTGGAGCGCAGGGACGCGGACCTGGACGAGCGGATCGCCCGCCTGACCCGCATCCTGCGGGACTGCGCCGCGCGCCCCGCCCAGGTGCTGGACGAGGTGCTGGGGCGGATGGAGCACGACCGGGCCGCGGACGACACCACGCTCTTCGCTCTCCACGTGGAGTGACCGTCCGGGCCTCCCGGTGACGAACGCCATGCCCGACCAGCGAAGATCGCCGTGTGTGACGTGTGCCTCACTCGGCGGGTCGGCCGAGGCTCTCCGGGGCCCGGCACAGAGCGCCGGCCGCGCCCTTTTCGATCTTCTTTACCCTTTCTCGGAAGACCTGTAAGCCCGGTGGGCAAGGGCCGGGCGGCGTGTCGGCAAAGATCGGGAAGACGCGCCGCCCCGCCGGTGTTGGGAGTCTCTTGGAAGGGCTTTGAGCAGGCAAGACTTTACTTTATGCCTGGTTTGCTTTTCTTGGGATGGTTGGTACGTTCGATCCCAATCACGCAACGCGTCCCATGCGTTGCCACCGGCCGCACCATGCGCGGCCGAGGATCGCGGAGCGGTATCCGCACGCGATGCGCGCCATGTGATGCGCGCCCCCTCATCAAGATCAGTCAGTGAGAACATCCGTATACCGGCACCGCCCAGGCGGTGCCAGGCCGAGTCCGTCCGGTCGAGGAGATCGGAAACGGAGCCGGGGACCCACGTTTCTGGGGTGAATCGGCGCGCCCGAGAGTCGCGCCGTAGGGCTCTTCCATGCCCGAATCCGTCAGCTAACCCGGTAGGCGCCATGGAAGACAAGGAGATTCCCTGCATGACCGGTCGTTTCGATCGACTTTCGCTCAACCGCTTCTCGTCCGAGGACAAGGCCCTCGGCATCGCCGCCGGGGCCGTCCTCGCGGGCGCGGTCGGGCTCTCCGTCCTCAACCCCCTCGGCGGCGGCCGCGCGGTCGCCGAGACCCCCGCCAATGCGGCGGCGGTGGCCGAGCAGGGCACCGCTTCGCAGAAGTCCTCCAACGTCAAGACCGTGAAGGCCTCGGCCGCCGCCGAGGCGCGCCGCGAGGGATTCAAGGTCCCGCCGCACGCCGTCAAGGCCGACGAAGTGATCAAGCTGGCGAAGAAGCAGGTCGGCGTGCGCGAGGGCAGGGGCGGCGAGACCAAGTACCACAAGTGGTATGTCTCGACTCCGCATGCCAAGGCCACCGCCAAGCGTGACGGCGGATTCTCGGTCAAGGAGTACAACGGCGCCCAGTGGTGCAACATGTTCGTCTCCTGGCTCGGCGCCCAGACCGGCGTCAAGAACATGGGCTGGGACGCCTACACCGTCCAGCACGCCAGCTGGTTCAAGCAGACCGACCGCTGGGGCCACAAGGCCAAGCCGGGCGCCGTGGTGTTCTTCGACTGGCAGGACGGCTCGAAGGCCGGAATCGGCGACATCGACCACGTCGGCATCGTCGTCAAGGACAACGGCAACGGCAAGATCACCACTATCGAGGGCAACACCGAGAACGCGGTGAAGCAAAAGGTCCGCGACAAGTCCGAGGTCGTCGGCTACGGCTACCCCGACTACGCCCGCTGACCTGACACCGACCCCAGAAGGCGCCCTTCCTCCCGGGCGCCCGCCCCACGAAGGCGCCCGGCCTCCCGCCGGGCGCCTTCTGGCGTTCCGGGTGTTGTGCCCTTTGTCTCCGGAGACGGTGGGTAATGGCAAGCGTTGACAGGCTTTGATCCCTCTTGGACCTCACTGCGGCGTTCCTGGAAAGGAATCCAGCACGCCGGAGTCTGCGGAGGGGGGATGCCCATGGGGGCGCGCCCGGATGTCAGCGTCGTGGTGATCGCCTACAACGACGCCCGGAGGCTCCCGAGGGCGGTGGCCTCCACGCTGGAGCAGTCCCTGGGCGGCGTCGAGACGCTGATCGTCGACGACGCGAGCACCGACGGCACGGGCGAGGCCGCCGACCGGCTCGCCGCGGCCCATCCGGGGCGGGTGCGGGCGGTCCACCTGCCGGTCAACTCCGGCGGCTGCGGACGCCCGCGCAACACCGGGATCGAGGCGTCGGCCGGCCGGTACCTGATGTTCCTCGACAGCGACGACCTGCTGGACCGGCACGCCTGCCTCAACCTGCTCGCCGCCGCCGAGGACACCGGCGCCGACATGGTCTCGGGGCTCTGCGACCGGATCTTCCTCGACGTCCCGAGGGGGGCGAAGGGGCGCGTCCGCCCCTGGTATCCGTGGCTCTACCGGCACAGCGCCGTCCACGAGTCCCTGAGCGAGAACCCCGACCTCCTCTACGACACCCTTTCGACCAACAAGGCCTACCGGCGCGGCTTCCTGGAGGAGCACGGGCTTCGGTTCGTCGAGCGGCTGCACTACGAGGACCTGCTGTTCACCGCCGAGGCCTACCTGGAGGCCGGACGGACGGCGCTGATCCCGCACCGCGTCTACAACTGGCTCGTCAAGGAGCGGACGCGGGCGCCGTCGATCTCCAATCGGCGCGCCGAGCTGGCCAACTTCGCCGACCGGCTGGAGATCCACCGCCGCATCGACATGCTCTTCGCGCTGCGCGGCGCCTACGACCTGCAGCGGGCCAAGGACGTCAAGTTCGTCAACCACGACCTCGTGCTCTACCTGCGGGAGCTGCGCGGACACGACCACGCCCACCAGGCCCGCTTCCTGGACCTGGCCGCCGCCTACCTGGCCGAGCTGGACCCGCGGGTCCTCGAGCAGGCCAACCCGCTGCCCGCGATCGCCGCGCACCTCGTCCGCGAGGGCGACCACGCGGGGGCGCTCGCCGCCGCCGAGTACGACCCGGCCAAGCGCCCGGAGCTGCGCGCCCGCCTCGTGGAGCGGGACGGGCGCGTCTACTGGGGCGCCGGCCGCCCGCGGGGCCGGCTCGGCCGCCGCGTCCTGGACGTCACCGGCTTCGGCTTCCACGTGCGGCCCCTCAGAGAGCTGCGCCCGGCGAACACGGTCACGCGGCTGGAGGCCCGCGGTGACCGCGTGCTCATGGCCGGGTACGTGCTGAACCCGCTGGGTCGGGTCCCGCAGGAGGCCGAGCTGACCGGGACGCTGGAGTTCTCCGACAGGCGCCGGCGCTCCAGGAGGGCGCGGGTCCGCGCGTCCGTCCGGCACGAGGGCGACCGGCTCACCTGGCGGGCCGAGTTCGACCCCGCCCGGCGGATCCGCCCGTTCGGGTTCGTCGACCCCGTCTGGGACGTCCGGCTGCGCGTCCGGGTGGACGGCGAGGAGGTGGTCACCCGCCTCGGCGCGGGCCGGGGGTCGCCGCGGCTCGGCGGTGCCGCGCTGCCCGTCCGGCCGCGGCTGACGCGGTTCGCGGGGGACCGGCTCCGCTCGTACGTCACCGAGGGAGGGCACCTGGCGTTCGCCCTGGAGACGGGGAGCCCGTGGGCGAGGCTCTCCCGCGCGGTCGCGCGCCGCGCCGCCGGGTCCCGGCCGGGACGGCTGGCCAGGCGCCGCTGGAGGAGGGTCTCCACGTCGGCGCGCCGGACGCTGACCGGCCGGAACACCAAGATCATCGTCTTCAACGGGGTGCTGAGCAGGCTGCCCGTCCGGACCGGGCTGGCGGTCTTCGAGAGCCAGCTCGGCCGCCACTACGCCGGCAACCCGAAGTACCTCTACCGGGAGCTGCGCAGGGCCGGCCGGCCGGTGACGGCGGTGTGGTCGTACTCGTCGTCCCCCAAGGGGTTCCCGGACGACGCCCGGGTCGTCAAACGCGGATCATGGGCGTACTACCTGGCGCTCGCGCGGGCCCGGGTATGGGTCGACGACCAGGGCTTCCCGGACGGGCTGCGCAAGCGCCCCGAGACCACCTACGTCCAGACCTGGCACGGCTCGGCGTTCAAATTGATGGGGCTGGACCAGCCGCGGCTGAAGTCGGGCCCGGCCTCCGACCAGGCGCGGCTGCGGCGGATGGTGGAGCGGTTCGACTGCTTCCTGGTGCGCTCCGGGCACGACGCCGAGACGCTCTGCAACGGGCTCGGCGTCCGCTCCGAGCTGCTCCCGGCGGGTTACCCCCGCAACGACCCCCTGGTCAACGGGGTGGAGGGGGATCCCGAGCTGGCCGCCGAGGTCGCGGCGCTGCGCGACGCGCTCGGCCTGGACGACGGGCGCCGCGCCGTCCTGTACGCGCCCACCTACGCCACCGGGCCGAGGGGCCGTCCGGTCCGGCTGCTGGACCCGCCCGTGGACCCGGCGGTCTTCGCGCGGGAGCTGGGGGAGGAGTTCGTCCTGCTCGTCCGGCCGCACTACCTGTGCCGGGCGAACGTGCCGCCCGGCGCCCGCGAGGTCATGCGGGACGTCGGCGCGGTGCCCGATGTGACTCCGCTGATGCTGCTCGCGGACGCGCTCGTCACCGACCACTCCTCGATCATGTTCGACTTCGCGCTGCTCGACCGGCCGATCGTCCTGCACCTGCCGGACGGCCGGGACCTCGCCACCGGCTACTTCGACCTGGAGCGGCACGCCCCCGGGCCGATCACCCGCACCGAGGACGAGCTCGTCGCCGCGCTCGCCGGCCTGGACGCCGCCGAGGCCGGGCACGCCGCGCGGCGCCGCGCGTTCGCCGCGCGCTTCGGCGAGCACGACCGCGGCACCGCCGCCAGGACGCTGGCGGACCGCTACTTCCCGGCCGCGCCGCCGAGCGGGAGGGGACCGCGAAAGAGGAGGGAACGCCATGGCCGCGCCGCGTGACGTCTTCATCGTGTGCAACAACGCCGACGAGATGGGCGGCCTCCAGCGCTGGGCGCACCACATGGCGCGGCTGCTGGCCGGGCGCGGCGACCGGGTCGCCCTCGTCGGGATCACGCGGGGCCCGGAGCCGTACTACCACCACGGCCGCGACGGCTCCTACGCCGTCGAGGTGCTGCACGGGGAGTGGCGCCCGCCCGCCATGGCGTGGCGTCCGCGGAAGGCGCTCCGGCGGCTCGATCCGGTGGCGCTGGCCCGTGACCTGTGGCGGACGGCCGTGCAGCGGCGGGGGGCGGCGCGGCTGTCGGAGCTGTTCGCCGCCGCGAGGCCGGGGGCGGTCGTCATCGTCGCGCAGGTCTGGGCCATGGAGTGGGTGCGGCTGGCCGACACCTCCGGGCTGCGCGTGGTGGCCATGAGCCACGAGTCGTACCAGGCGACCCGCGCCTCCTCTCGGTACGCGCGGGTCAAGGAGCACTACGCCCGCGCCGACCGGATGCTGGTGCTCACCGCCGAGGACGCCGACGCCTGGGCCAGGGCGGGCATGACCAACGTCGACCACATCCCGAACCCGCTGCACGTCACGCCCGTCGTGCGTCCGACGCTCGACCTGCCCGTCGTCGCCTGCGTCGGCCGCCTGTCCTACGAGAAGGGCGTGGACCTGATGCTGGAGGCCTGGGAGCGCGTCGCCTGCCGGCATCCCGGGTGGCGGTTGCACATCTACGGCACCGGCCCCGACGAGGCGGACCTGCGGGCACGGGCGGACGCCGCCGGGCTGTCGGGCTCCGTCGAGTTCCGGGGCGCGGTGTCCGACGTCGAGGAGGCGCTCGTCGAGGCGTCGGTGTTCGCGCTGCCCTCGCGGGCCGAGGGCTTCCCGATGTCGGTGCTGGAGGCGATGGCGTACGGGCTGCCCACGGTCGCGTTCGACTGCGCGCCGGGCGTGCGCGTGCTGATCGAGGACGGCCGGGACGGCCTGCTGGCCCCGCCGGGCGACATCGCCGCGTTCGCCGCGGCCCTCGACCGGCTCATCGAGGACCCGGAACTGCGCCGCGCGCTCGGGAGCGAGGCCCGCGCGTCGGTTCCGCGGTTCGGCCCGGACGCCGTCCTGGCCCGCTGGGACCGGCTGTTCGACCTGCTCCACCGCGACCTTCCCGCCCCCGCACCGGGCCCCGCGCCGGACCCGGTGCGGGCCCCGGCACCGGCTCCCGCGCAGGGCCCGGCCGCCTCCCCGGTCCCGGGCCCGGCCGCCGTACGGGGAGCCGAACCCGCGCTGGGGGGTGATTCTTTCTAACAACTGTTTGGTAGAGTTCGCGGCGTGAAGCAGAACGAGTCGCCCGCGGACCGGGCCTTCCGCGCCGAGGTCCGCGACTGGCTCCAGGCCAACCTCTCGGGCGAGTTCGCGCACGCCCGCGGGCTCGGCGGGCCCGGCCGCGAGCACGAGGCCTTCGAGGAGCGGCTGGCCTGGGAGCGGCACATGGCCGCCGCCGGGTGGACGTGCGTCGGCTGGCCCCGCGAGTACGGCGGGCGCGGCGCCACCGTCGAGCAGCAGGTGATCTTCCACGAGGAGTATGCGCTCGCTGATGGGCCCGCCCGGGTCAACCACATCGGCGAGAACCTCCTCGGACCCACGATCATCGCGTTCGGCACCGACGAGCAGCGCGCCCGCTTCCTGCCGCCGATCGCGGCGGCGCGGGAGCTGTGGTGCCAGGGGTACTCCGAGCCGAACGCGGGCTCCGACCTCGCCAACGTGCAGACCCGCGCCGAACTGGCCGGCGACCACTGGCTGGTCAACGGCCAGAAGGTGTGGACCTCGCTGGCCCTCGAAGCCGACTGGTGCTTCGCCGTGTGCCGCACCGAGCCCGGCTCGTCCCGGCACAGGGGGCTGTCGTACCTGCTCGTCCCGATGCGCCAGGACGGCGTGGACATCCGGCCGATCGTCCAGCTCACCGGCACCTCCGAGTTCAACGAGGTGTTCTTCGACGGCGCCCGGACCGACGCGGCCAACATCGTCGGCGCGCCCGGCGACGGCTGGAGGATCGCGATGGCGACGCTCGGGTTCGAGCGCGGCGTCGCGACCCTCGGCCAGCAGGTGGGGTTCCGGCGCGAGTTCGAGGGCGTCGCCGACCTCGCCCGGCGCACCGGCGCCATCGACGATCCGCTGCTGCGCGACCGGTTGACCAGGTCCTACATGGGCCTGGAGATCATGCGGCTGAACGCGGTGCGCACCATGGCGGGCGTCGCGACGGGCGCGCCCGGCCCCGAGTCGTCCATCTCCAAGCTCGTCTGGGGCACCTGGCACCGCGAACTCGGCGAGCTCGCCATGGACGTCCTCGGCGCCGCCGGGCTCGTCGCCGACGGGGCGCCGGGCACGGGCCCCGGCGGCGGGACCGCCCAGGCGGGGCCCTACGACCTGAACGACTGGCAGCGGCTGTTCCTGTTCTCCCGCTCCGACACGATCTACGCCGGGTCGAACGAGATCCAGCGCAACATCATCGCCGAGCGCGTGCTCGGCCTGCCCCGTGAACCGGCCGCCGACAGGAAGGCACGCGGATGACCCCGCCCCCCTACGTTCCCGGGCACGGGCTGCTCGCCGGCCGCGCCGTCGTGATCACCGCGGCGGCCGGAGCCGGGATCGGCGGCGCCACGGCCCGCCGCTGCCTGGAGGAGGGCGCCCGCGTCCTGGTCTCCGACGCGCACGAGCGGCGGCTCGCCGCGACGGCGCAGGAGCTGGAGAAGGAGTTCGGCGCCGACCGGGTCGCCGCGCTGCCCTGCGACGTCACCTCCGAGGAGCAGGTCCAGGCCCTCTACGCCGCGGCCGTGGAGCGGTTCGGGCGCGTCGACGTCGCGGTCAACAACGCGGGCCTCGGCGGGACGGCCGACCTCGTCGACATGGCCGACGAGCAGTGGGGACGCGTTCTCGACATCACCCTCACCGGCACGATGCGCTGCACCCGCGCCGCCCTGCGCCTCATGCGGGACCAGGGCTCCGGCGTCATCGTCAACAACGCGTCGGTGATCGGCTGGCGGGCGCAGAAGGGCCAGTCGCACTACGCCGCCGCCAAGGCCGGAGTCATGGCGCTCACCCGCTGCTCCGCACTGGAGGCCGCCGAGTTCGGCGTCAGGGTCAACGCCGTCTCCCCGTCCCTCGCCATGCACCCCCACCTGGTCAAGGTGACGTCCGAGGAGCTGCTGGAGGAGCTGACCCGCCGGGAGGCGTTCGGCCGCTACGCCGAGCCGTGGGAGGTGGCCAACGTTATCGTCTTCCTGGCCAGCGACTACTCGTCGTACATGACGGGGGAGGTCGTCTCCGTCTCCTCCCAGCACGCATAGGGGCACCGGCACATGAGGAACAGCGCATGAGTCCACGACGGCGCGACGCCGAGGGCACCGCCGCCGCCCGCGCGGGGCGGCGGGCTGAGCTGCTCGCCACGGCCGCCGAGGTGTTCGCCTCCCAGGGGTACTCCGCCACCACCGTCCGGAAGGTGGCCGACGCCGCCGGGATCCTCGGCGGCAGCCTCTATTACCACTTCGACTCCAAGGAGTCGATGGCCGACGAGATCCTGTCGACCTTCCTGGACGACATGTGGGCCGCCTACGACCGCGTCCTGGACGCCGGGCTCAGCGCGCGCGACACCCTGGAGGCCGTCGTCGTCGAGTCGTTCCGCTCGATCGACAGGCACCGCCCCGCAGTCGTCCTCTACCAGAACGAGTCCAAGCACCTCGCGACCAGCGAGCGGTTCCACTACCTCCTGGACTCCCAGCGCCGGTTCGAGGAGATGTGGCTCTCCCTGCTGGACCGCGGCGTCAAGGAGGGCGCCTTCCGCGCCGACCTCGACCGGACCCTCATCTACCGCTTCATCCGCGACACCGTCTGGGTCGCGGCCAACTGGTACCAGCACGGCGGGCGGCTGTCCGCCGACGACATCGCCAAGCAGTACCTCGCCATGTTCCTCGAAGGGATCCAGGCGAGCTAGCCCCGTACGAAGGAGACACCCCCCATGGCCGAGGCATACATCGTCGACGCGGTCCGCGCCCCGGTCGGGCGCCGCAACGGCGGGCTCGCCGGCGTGCACCCCGCCGACCTCGGCGCCCACGTGCTGACCGCGCTCGTGGACCGGACGAGGATCGACCCGGCCGCCGTCGAGGACGTGGTCTTCGGCTGCGTCGACACCCTCGGCCCGCAGGCCGGCGACATCGCCCGCACCTGCTGGCTCGCCGCGGGCCTCCCCGAGGAGGTCCCCGGCGTGACGGTCGACCGGCAGTGCGGCTCGTCCCAGCAGGCCGTCCACTTCGCCGCGCAGGCCGTGCTGTCCGGGACGTCGGACCTGGTCGTCGCGGGCGGCGTCCAGAACATGTCGCAGATCCCGATCGGCTCGGCGATGACCGCCGCGGCGCCGCTCGGCTTCACCGAGGGGCCCTTCGCGGGCTCGGCGGGCTGGACGCGCCGCTACGGCGACGCGGAGGTGTCGCAGTTCAACGGCGCCGAGATGATCGCCCGCGACTGGGACATCTCCCGCGAGGAGATGGAGGCCTTCGCGTACGAGTCGCACCAGCGCGCCATCCGCGCCATCGACGAGGGCCGCTTCGAGCGCGAGACCGCCCCCCTGGAGGGCGTGACCGCCGACGAGGGCCCCCGCCGCGACACCACGCTGGAGAAGATGGCGGGCCTGAAGACGCTCGTGGAGGGCGGACGCCTCACCGCGGCGGTCTCCTCGCAGATCTCCGACGGCGCCGCCGCGCTCCTCATCGCCTCCGAGCAGGCCGTCAAGGACCACGGCCTCACCCCGCGCGCCCGCATCCACCACATTTCCGCGCGCGGCGAGGACCCCGTCCGGATGCTGTCCGCGCCCATCCCCGCCACCGCGTACGCGCTGAAGAAGACCGGGATGACGATCGGCGACATCGACGCCGTCGAGATCAACGAGGCGTTCGCGTCCGTCGTGCTCGCCTGGCTCAAGGAGACCGGCGCCGACCCGGCCACGACCAACCCCAACGGCGGCGCCATCGCCCTCGGCCACCCCCTCGGCGCCACCGGCGCCCGCCTGATGACCACGCTTCTGCACGAGCTCGACCGCACCGGAGGCCGCTACGGCCTCCAGACCATGTGCGAAGGCGGCGGCCAGGCCAACGTGACCATCATCGAAAGGCTCTGAATCCCGTGGAGGTCTTCGAATCGGTGCGGCTCGGACCGGTGACGTTGCGCAATCGCGTGATCAAGGCGGCCACGTCCGAGGGGGTGACGCCCGAATCGCTCGTGACCGACGAGCTGATCGAGTACCACCGGCGGCCGGCCGCCGGGGGAGTGGGCATGACCACCGTGGCCTACTGCGCGGTCGCGCCCGAGGGGCGCACGTCCCGGGGGCAGATCTGGATGCGGCCGGAGGCCGTCCCCGGGCTGCGGCGCCTCACCGAGGCCGTCCACGCCGAGGGCGCCGCCGTGTCCGCGCAGATCGGGCACGCCGGCCCGGTCGCCGACGCCAGCTCCAACGGGCTGCCCGCGATCTCGGCCGGACGGTTCTTCAACCCGCTCGGCATGGCCTTCACCAAGGTGGCCACGGCCGAGGACATCGAGCGCATCACCCGGGCCCACGCCGAAGCGGCGAGGTTCGCGATCGAGTCCGGCTTCGACGCCGTCGAGATCCATCTCGGGCACAACTACCTGGCCAGCTCGTTCCTCAGCCCCCGCCTCAACCGGCGCGGGGACGGCTTCGGCGGGCCGATCGAGAACCGGGCCAAGGTCGCGCTCGGCATCGCCCGCGCCGTCCGGGACGAGGTCGGCGACCGCATCGCGATCACCGGCAAGCTCAACATGCGCGACGGCGTGCGCGGCGGCCTGGAGATCGACGACAGCCTCTACGTCGCCCGCAGGCTCCAGGAGGAGGGCACCGTCGACGCGCTGGAGCTGACCGCCGGAAGCTCCTTGCTCAACCCGATGTACCTCTTCCGCGGCGAGATGCCCGTCCGGGAGTTCGCGGCCAGCTACAAGCCGCTCATGAGGCTCGGGCTGCGGATGTTCGGCAAGCGGTTCCTGCGCGGCTACCCCTACCAGGACGCCTATCTGCTGGAGCATGCCCGCAGGTTCCGCGCCGAGCTCGACCTGCCGCTGATCCTGCTGGGAGGCATCACCGACCGGGCGAGCATGGACACCGCGATGGCGGAGGGCTTCGAGTTCGTCGCCATGGCCCGCGCCCTGCTCCGCGAGCCCGACCTCGTGAACCGGATCGCGGCCGACCCGTCCACGCCGTCCCTGTGCGTCCACTGCAACCGCTGCGTCCCGACGATCTACATGGGCACGCACTGCCCGCTCGTCCCGAAAACGAATTGACCTGGAGCGCGCTCCAGCTTCTAGCTTCGGGGGCATGACCACTCCACAGCACACGATCGGATCGGGATTCGGCTTCGGGAGCACGGCCCGGGAGGTCCTCGAGGGCATCGACCTGTCGGGCCGGCTCGCCGTCGTCACGGGGGGCTACTCCGGGCTCGGACTGGAGACGACGCGGGCGCTGGCGGGCGCGGGAGCGCGGGTGGTGGTCCCGGCCCGGCGGCCGGAGGCGGCGAAGGACGCCGTCGGCGGCATCGACGGCGTCGAGATCGACGAGCTGGACCTGGCGGACCTGGAGAGCGTGCGCGGGTTCGCCGAGCGCTTCCTCGCCTCCGGGCGCGGCATCGACATCGTGATCGACAACGCGGCCGTCATGGCGTGCCCGGAGACGCGGGTGGGGCCGGGCTGGGAGGCGCAGTTCGCCACCAACCACCTCGGGCACTTCGCGCTGGTGAACCGCCTGTGGCCGGCCGTCGGGCCGGGGGCGCGGGTCGTCTCGGTGTCGTCGCGCGGGCACCACTTCTCGCCGATCCGCTGGGACGACGTCCAGTTCGAGCAGGGCTACGACAAGTGGGAGGCGTACGGGCAGGCGAAGACGGCCAACGTGCTGTTCGCCGTCCACCTGGACGCGCTCGCCAAGGACGAGGTGCGGGCCTTCTCGCTCCACCCGGGGAGCATCCTGACGCCCCTCCAGCGCCACATCCCCAAGGAGGAGAAGGTGGCGAACGGCTGGATCGACGAGGACGGGAACGAGATCGCACAAGGGTTCAAGACGCCGGAGCAGGGCGCGGCGACGGCGGTGTGGGCGGCCACGTCACCGCGGCTGGCCGGGATGGGCGGCGTGTACTGCGAGGACTGCGACATCGCCGAGCAGGTCCCGGACGACCGGCCCGCGCCGCGCGGACGGAGCGGCGCGCCCTCCAGCGGCGTGCGGTCCTACGCGACCGACCCGGAGCAGGCCGGGCGGCTGTGGGCGCTGTCGGCGGAGCTGACCGGGGTGAACGCGTTCGCGTAGCGCCTGCGACGATGGGGCCGTGATCGACATCGCGGGGTGGGCCCCGGAACCGCAGGAGACGACCGAGGTCATCGGAGCAGGGCCGGCGGAGGCCCTGGCCGGGGTGCTCGACGTCGAGCCGCCGGGGGAGGAGCTGCCGCCCCTCTGGCAGTGGCTGCACTTCCTCGAACGGCCCGCGCGGCGGGAGCTCGGGCCGGACGGGCATCCGCGCGAGGGGCGGTTCCTCCCGCCGATGCCCGACCGGCGCCGCATGTTCGCGGGTGGGAGGTTCCGGATCCACGAGCCGCTCCGCGCCGGGGACGCCGTGACGCGCCGGGCGGAACTCGCCTCCACCGCCGTGAAGCGCGGACGCAGCGGGGAGATGCTGTTCGTGACCGTCCGGCACACCTTCGTGCGGGACGGCGCCGAGATCGCGGTCGAGGAGCAGGATCTCGTCTACCGAAGCGGTGGCGCGGCGCCCGGTCCCGAGCGGCCGGCGTTCGAGGCGCCCGACGTGGACGCACCGTGGACGCTCCGGACGGCCGCCGATCCGGTCATGCTGTTCCGGTTCAGCGCCCTCACCTACAACGCCCACCGCATCCACTACGACGAGGCGTACGCGACCGAGGTGGAAGGGCACGCCGGCCTCGTCGTCCACGGGCCGCTGCTCGCGATCCTGTGCCTGGAACTGCCGCGCCGGGCGGGCCTGAAGGTGCGCGAACTGTCGTTCCGCGCCCGCAGGCCCGTCTACGCGCGGCAGCCGTTCGTCGCGGCCGGATCCCCGGACGGCACCCTCTCCGTCCACGCGCCGGGCGACGTCACGGCCATGACCGCCACCTTCGCCTAGGCGGCGGTGACCGGCGCCTCCTCGACCGCGGGACCGCCGCGGCGCTCCGCCGCGACCTGCCGGAGATACCGCTTGACCTCGCCGCTCACCCGCTCGCCGTCCCAGCCCAGCCAGGGCGCGACGAGTTCGGCGACGCGGGCCGCCGCGGCGGCGCCGCCGTCCCATTCCTCGATCGAGATGCGCAGCCGCCGCGAGAGGACGTCCTCCAGGTGCAGCGCGCCCTCGTGCGTCACCGCGTAGACGGCCTCGGCGCACAGGTAGTCCTCGGCGCCGGGGACGGGGGCGCCGAGCGCCTGGTCGCCGGCGACCAGGGCCAGGACCTCCCGGGCGCACGACCCGTACCGGTGCAGCAGGTGCTCGATCCGCGCGACGTGCAGGCCGGACTCGGCGGCGAGCCGGCGCCGCTCGTTCCACAGCACCTCGTACCCGTTGGCGCCGAGGATCGGCAGCCGGCCGGTGACCGACGCGGGGACCGAGTCGTCGAGGCCCTCGGCGACGACGTCGACCGCGTCCCGCGCCATCACGCGGTAGGTGGTGAACTTCCCGCCGGTGACGACGACGAGGCCGGGCACCGGCTCGGCGACGGCGTGCTCGCGCGACAGGCGCGTGGTGTCGTCCATCTCGCCGGACAGCAGCGGCCGCAGGCCCGCGTAGACGCCCTCGATGTCGTCGTGCGTGAGCGGCGTCCGCAGGACGGCGTTCGCCTGCTCCAGGAGGTAGCCGATGTCGGTGTGCTCGGCGACGGGCTCGTCGGGGCCGCGGTCGTGCGGGGTGTCGGTCGTGCCGACGAGCCAGTGCCGCCCCCACGGGATGATGAACAGGACGCTCTTGGACGTCCGCGTGATCAGCCCGGTGCCCATCGGGATCCGGTCGCGGGGCACGACGAGGTGGACTCCCTTGGACGCCCGTACGCCGAAGGCGGCCCGCGACCCGGTCATCGCCTGGGCACCGTCCGTCCACACCCCGGTCGCGCACACCACGCTCCGGGCCCGGACGGAGATCTCCCGGTCGCCCTCCAGGTCCAGGACGCGGACGCCGGTCACCCGCTCGCCCTCGCGCAGGAACCCCGTCACCTCGGCGCGGGTGGCCACCTTCGCGCCGTACTGGGCCGCGGTGCGGGCGACCATCATCGTGTAGCGGGCGTCGTCGACCTGCGCGTCGTAGTACTGGACGGCGCCGACCAGCGCGTCCGACCGCAGCGCCGGGGCCTCCCGCAGCGCGGCCCGCCGCGTGAGCTGGCGGTGCCGGGGCAGCGACCGCGCGCCGCCCATCGAGTCGTACAGGGTCACGCCCGCGCTGACGTAGGCCCGCTCCCAGACCCGGTTGCGCAGCGGGTAGAGGAACCGGACGGGGCGCACCAGGTGCGGCGCGAGCCGCTGGAGCAGCAGGCCGCGCTCGCGCAGCGCCTCCCTGACCAGCCCGAAGTCGCGCTGCTCGAGGTAGCGCAGCCCGCCGTGGATCAGTTTGCTGGACCGGCTGGACGTGCCGGCCGCCCAGTCCCGCGCCTCCACGAGGGCGACGGACAGGCCCCGCGAGATCGCGTCGAGCGCCGCGCCGGCGCCGACGATGCCGCCGCCGACGACCACGACGTCGAACTCTGCCTCCGCGAGGTCCCGCAGGGTGTCCTCGCGGTACCGCGGGCCGAGGGCTACGGATGTCACTGCATGCTCCCGAAGAGAGGTCAGATCGAGTGTCCTGCGGCCGGGTTGCGGCGGGCCGTCGCCCGGAGGGCGTCCAGGTGGACGTCCCGCCGCATCCCGGCGAAGAGCGTTCGGCGTCAGGTGCCGCGCGTTCCCTCCGGGGGACCGGGCGGTGCCGTCCCGCTCAGTCGCTCAGGTCGACCCAGTCGAGGGTCCGGTCGACGGCCTTCTTCCAGGCGGCGTAGCCGTCGCGTCGCTGGTCTTCGTTCCAGGTGGGGTGCCAGCGTTTGTCCTCGTTCCAGTTCTGGCGGAGTTCGTCGGTGGTGTTCCAGAATCCGACGGCGAGGCCGGCGGCGTAGGCGGCGCCCAGGGCGGTGGTCTCGGCGACGACGGGTCGCGAGACCGGGACGCCGAGGATGTCGGCCTGGAGTTGCATGCACAGTTCGTTGGCGGTGACGCCGCCGTCGACTTTGAGGACGTCCAGGGAGACGCCGGAGTCTTCGCGCATGGCTTCGACGACGTCGCGGGACTGGTAGCAGATGGATTCCAGGGTGGCGCGGGCGAGGTGGGCGTTGGTGTTGTAGCGCGAGAGGCCGACGATGGCGCCGCGGGCGTCGGATCGCCAGTAGGGGGCGAACAGGCCGGAGAAGGCGGGGACGAAGTAGACGCCGCCGTTGTCGTCGACCTGGCGGGCCAGCGATTCGCTCTGCGCGGCGCCGGAGATGATGCCGAGCTGGTCGCGCAGCCACTGCACCGCCGACCCCGTCACCGCGATCGAACCCTCCAGCGCGTACACCGGCTTCTCGGATCCGAACTGGTAGCAGACGGTCGTCAGCAGCCCGCTCTTGGAGCGGACGAGTTCCTCGCCGGTGTTGAGCAGGAGGAAGTTGCCGGTGCCGTAGGTGTTCTTGGCCTCGCCGGGCGAGAAGCACACCTGCCCCACGGTCGCGGCCTGCTGGTCGCCGAGCGCCGCGGTCAGCGGGACTTCGCCGCCGAGCGGACCGTTCGCGCGGGTCGCCCCGTAACCGCCGGGCGCCGAGGACGGCTTGATCTCCGGGAGCATGGAGCGCGGGATCCCGAAGAACGACAGGAGCTCGTCGTCCCAGGACAGGGTCTCCAGGTCCATGAGCATGGTCCGGCTGGCGTTGGTCGGGTCGGTGACGTGCACGCCCCCGTCGGTCCCGCCGGTGAGGTTCCACAGCACCCACGAGTCGGTCGTACCGAAGATGGCGTCGCCGTTCTCGGCGGCCTCGCGGACCCCGTCGACGTTCTCCAGGATCCACTGGATCTTGCCGCCGGAGAAGTACGTGGCCGGCGGGAGGCCCGCCTTGCGGCGGATGACGTCGCCCTTGCCGTCGCGCTCCAGCGCCGCGGCGATGCGGTCGGTGCGGGTGTCCTGCCAGACGATCGCGTTGTAGTAGGGGCGGCCGGTGCGCCGGTTCCACACCACGGTCGTCTCGCGCTGGTTGGTGATGCCGAACGCGGCCAGGTCGGTGTGGCTCAGGTTCGCCTTGTTCAGCGCGGACTGCACGACCGAGCGGGTCCGCTCCCAGATCTCGGTCGGGTCGTGCTCGACCCAGCCCGCCCGGGGCAGGATCTGCTCGTGCTCGAGCTGGTGGCGGGCGACCTCGTTGCCGCCGTGGTCGAAGATCATGAATCGGGTGCTGGTCGTGCCCTGGTCGAGGGCCCCGACGAAGTCAGCCATGCGTGCGCTCTCCTGGGGTCGTGGTGGACGGGACGGTTCAGGCCTTCTCGTACTCGGGCTCGGGCTTCGTCAGGCCCTGCGGGTCCTCCTCGACGGGGGGCAGGAACCGGCCGATCAGCGCCTTGTAGAGGCCGACGCCGAGCACGCCGCCGATGAGCGGGCCGATGATCGGCACCCAGAAGTACAGATCGCCGTTCTGGTCCCGCCACGCCCCGCCGTAGCCGGTGAAGAAGGAGGCGAGCCGGGGGCCGAAGTCGCGGGCCGGGTTGATCGCGTAGCCGGCGTCGGTGCCCCACGCCATGCCGATCGCGACGACCAGCAGGCCGATCAGGAACGGGGTCAGGTTGGCGAGCGGCGGGGAGTTGCGCACGTCGGTGAGCGCCTTGATCACGAAGAGCAGGATGGCGGTGCCGATCACCTGGTCGCGGAACGCGCCCCAGGTGCCGACCGGGAGGGTGCCGTTGCCCGGCAGGGTGGAGAACACGCCCTGGGTCTTGATGGTGTGGCCGGGGTCGACCTTGGCCAGCACCTCGCTGTAGTTCCAGCGGACGATCAGCGCCGCGACGAACGCCCCCGCGGTCTGCGCGGCTATGTAGGGGGCCGTCTTGCGCCAGGAGAACTCCTTGAAGGCGGCCAGCGCGATGGTGACGGCGGGGTTGAGGTGGGCGCCGCTGATCCGGGCCGCGACGTACACGCCGAGCGTGACGCCGAGACCCCAGGCCCAGGCGATGCTGTCGTGGTCGCCGATCTCGGCTCCGGCGACCTGCGCGACGACGCCGACGCCGAACAGGATGAGGATCATGGTGCCGGCGAACTCGGCGGCGAGCTCACCGGCCAGGGTGGGGATTCTGGGGCGTTCCGCCATGGGTGCTCCTCGGCAGGTGGGGTGGTCAGGGGTCCCGTGAGGTTGGCTGGACGGTAAGCCGGGACGAACCGCCTGACAACGGGAGCGTGCCGACAATGTCGAACACTTTCGTCGTAGCCCGGCGGCGGTTACCCTCCACCATGTGCACCAGATCACAGAATCCGGGCAGCTCGGGGCGCATGGGACGCTGAATGCGGCGGCTGCCGACATTGTCGGCACCCTGCCGGGCGACCTACCATCGGGTCCATGCCCGGACCTGTGCAGTCGATCGAGCGGGCGGCCGCGATCCTGCGCCTGCTGGCGGCGAGCTCGGGCCGGCTCGGGGTCGGGGAGATCGCCAGTTCGCTGGGCCTCGCCCGGGGCACCGCGCACGGCATCCTGCGCACGCTGGAGCGCGTCGGCTTCGTCGAGCAGGACGGCGGCACCGGCAAGTACCAGCTCGGCGCGGCCCTGCTGCACCTCGGCACGAGCTACCTGGACGTCAACGAGCTGCGGTCGCGCGCGATCAACTGGGCCGACGCGCTCGCCTCGCGCAGCGGTGAGGCCGTCCGGATCGGGACGCTGCTGGAGGGCAGGGTCCTGGTCGTCCACCACGTGTTCCGCCCGGACGACACGCTCCAGGCGATGGACGTCGGCTCGCTGCTGCCGCTGCACGCCACCGCGCTCGGCAAGGCGCTGCTCGCGCACGACGCCAACGCGGCGGCGTCCATCCGCGACACCGTCCTCGAGTCCTACTGCAGGCGCACCATCACCGACCCCAGGGAACTCGCACGGGCCGCCACCCGCGTCCGGGAGAACGGCTGGGCCGCCGAGACCGAGGAACTGTCCATCGGCGAGGCCGGCATCGCCGCGCCGATCCGCGGGCACGGGGGGCTCGTCGTCGGGGCCATCGGCATCTCCGGCGCGGTCGAGCGGATCTGCGACTCCCGCCGCGTCCCCGACCCGAGGCTCGTGGCCTACGTGCGCGACGCCGCCCGCGCCGTCTCCAGGGACCTCGGTGGATCGCGCTGGTGACCCGCCGCCGCCCGCACGGCGGTGCGGGGAGGCGCGCCCCGGGGGAGGGGGCCGGCCGTGACCGAACGGTACGTCATGTCGATCGACCAGGGCACCACGTCCACCCGGTGCATCCTGTTCGACCACGGCGGCCGGCTGGTGTCGGTGGCGCAGCGCGAGCACCGGCAGCACTTCCCGAAGCCCGGCTGGGTCGAGCACGACCCGATGGAGATCTGGCGCAACCTGGAGCGGATCGCCCCGGAGGCCCTCGCCCAGGCGGGCGCGACGCCCGGCCAGGTCGCGGCGGTCGGGATCGCCAACCAGCGGGAGACGACCGTCCTGTGGGACCGGCTGACCGGCGTCCCGATCGGCCGCGCGATCGTCTGGCAGGACATGCGGACCGGCCCGCTCGTGGACGAGCTCTCCCGCGCCCCGGGCGCCGCGATGGTCACCGAGCGCAGCGGCCTGCCGCTGGCCACCTATTTCTCGGCCCCGCGCGTCCGCTGGATGCTGGACCACACGCCGGGCCTGCGGGAGCGCGCCGAGCGCGGCGAGGTCCTGTTCGGCACGATGGAGAGCTGGCTGATCTGGAACCTCAGCGGCGGCGTCGACGGCGGCGTCCACGTCACCGACGTCACCAACGCCAGCCGCACGCTGCTGATGGACCTGCACACGCTGAGCTGGGACGACGGCCTGCTCGACTTCTTCGGCGTGCCGAAGGCGATGCTGCCGGAGATCCGCTCGTCCACCGAGACCTACGGCACGGCGCGCCGGGTGTTCCCCGGCGTGCGCATCGGCGCCGCGCTCGGCGACCAGCAGGCCGCGCTGTTCGGCCAGACGTGCTTCTCGCCGGGGGAGACCAAGTGCACCTACGGGACGGGCGCGTTCCTGCTGATGAACACCGGCACGACGCCGGTGAAGTCGGACAACGGGCTGCTCACGACCGTCGGCTACAAGATCGGTGACGAGCCCGCCGTGTACGCGCTGGAGGGCTCGATCGCGATCACCGGCGCGCTCGTCCAGTGGTTCCGGGACGGCCTCGGGCTGATCTCCACGGCCCCGGAGATCGAGACCCTCGCCCGGACCGTCGACGACAACGGCGGCTGCTACATCGTCCCGGCGTTCTCCGGGCTGTTCGCCCCGCACTGGCGCAGCGAGGCGCGGGGCATCATCGTCGGCCTGACCTCCTACATCACCAAGGGGCACCTGGCGCGGGCGGTGCTGGAGGCCACGGGCTGGCAGACGCGCGAGGTCGTGGACGCGATGAACGCCGACTCCGGCCTCTCGCTGAAGGAGCTGAAGGCCGACGGCGGCATGACGTCCGACAACCTGGTCATGCAGATGGTCGCCGACGTGCTGAACGTGCCGGTGGCGCGGCCGATGGTGGTGGAGACGGTGTCGCTCGGCGCCGCCTACGCCGCCGGGCTCGCGGTCGGCTACTGGGCGGGGCTCGAAGGGCTGCGGCGCAACTGGCACCGCGCGGCCCGCTGGGTCCCGGCGATGGAGCCCGCGCGGCGCGCCGCCGAGTACGACAACTGGCAGCGCGCGGTGGAGCGCACGTTCGACTGGATCCGCGCGGGAGAGGACCCGGCCGCCGCGCCCTAGACGTGGCCGCGCCCTAGACCCGGTGGCGCTCGACTAGCTGCTTGACGATCACGTTGCGCTGGATCTCGTTGGTCCCCTCGCCGACGATCATCAGCGGGGCGTCCCGGAAGTAGCGCTCGACGTCGAACTCGGTGGAGTATCCGGCCGCGCCGTGGATGCGGACCGCGTTCAGGGCGATCTGCATCGCCGCCTCCGAGGCGTACAGCTTGGCCATCCCCGCCTCCATGTCGCAGCGCTCGCCCGCGTCCAGGCGCTCGGCGGCGTCGAGGGTGAGCAGCCGGGCGGCGCGGAGCTGGGTGGCCATGTCGGCGAGGTAGTTGCCGATGGACTGGTGCTGCCAGATCGGCCTGCCGAAGGCCTCGCGCTGCTGGGCGTAGCGCAGGGAGTCCTCGAGGGCGGCGCGCCCGACCCCGAGCGCGCGCGCCGCGACCTGGATGCGGCCGACCTCCAGGCCGCGCATCATCTGGGCGAAGCCGCGCCCCTCCTCGCCGCCGAGCACGGCGTCGAGCGGCGCCTCGTGGCCGTCGAAGGACAGCTCGCAGCTCTCCACGCCCTTGTAGCCGAGCTTCGGCAGGTCGCGGGAGACGGTCAGGCCCGGCCCCTTCTCCACGAGGAGGATGCTGATGCCCCGGTGCCGGGGGGACGCGTCGGGGTCGGTCTTGCACATCAGCGCGATCAGGCCGGACGTGCGCGCGTTGGTGATCCACATCTTGGCGCCGTCGACGCGGTAGCGGTCCCCGTCCCGGCGCGCGGTCGTCGCCATGGCCTGGAGGTCCGAGCCGCCGGACGGCTCGGTGAGCGCCATCGTGGCGCGCAGCTCGCCGGTCGCCATCCGGGGCAGGTAGCGGGCCTTCTGCTCCTCGGTGCCGTACACGGCGAGCAGGTGGGAGACGACCGTGTGACCGCCGAACGCGCCCGCGAGCGTCATCCAGCCGCGCGCCAGCTCCTCGGTGACGAGCGCGTAGCAGGCCTTGGAGACGCTCACGTCGCCGTACGGCTCGGGCACGGCGAGCCCGAAGACGCCGAGCTGCTTCATGCGGTCGATGAGGCGGGCCGGATAGGCGCCCTCGTGCTCCAGGTCCCGGGCGACCGGGCGGACCTCCCGGTCGACGAAGTCCGCGACGACCTCGACGATGGCGCGCTCCTCGTCGCTGAGCGTGAACACGGCCCCGCCCTCCTCCGGTCTCGGATTTCATATATTTGATAGGAAACTACCGGGTGTCAACGGCCGGCGGGGACCCGCCCGTCCATAATGTGAACCCACCACGAGGCGCACGGGGAGACGATGAGAGTGGCGATTTCCGGTGACCGGGTCCTCGGCAGGCGCCGCCAGCTGAGCGACGAGGTGGCCGCCTACGTCCGCGAGCTCATCATGTCGGGCCAGGTCAGGCACGGGGAGTTCCTCCGCCTGGAGCGCATCGCCGAGGATCTCGGGATCAGCGTCACCCCCGTCCGGGAGGCCCTGCTGTCGCTGCGCGGCGAGGGCTTCGTCACGCTGGAGCCGCGGCGCGGGTTCATGCCGGCGCCGCTCACCCGGCAGGACGTCCAGGACCTGTTCGAGGCCCAGGCGTACTTCGCCGGGGAGCTCGCCGCCCGCGCCGCCGCGAGGATCACCGGTGCGGAGCTGGAGTCGCTCGACCGGACGCAGGCCCTCCTGGAGGAGGCGTCCCGGACCCGCGACTCGGCCGCCATCGAGCGCGCCAACCACCAGTTCCACCGGACCGTCAACCTGTGCGCGGACTCGCCCAAGACGTCCTGGCTGCTCCAGCTCGTGGTGCGCTACGCCCCGCGCCGCTTCTACTCCAGCATCGAGGGCTGGACGCAGGCCTCGGTCGACGACCACCGCCTCGTCCTCGCCGCGCTGCGGGCGGGGGACGGCGACGCCGCGCGGCAGGCGATGCGCGCCCACATCCGGCACGCGGGGGCCCTGCTCGTGGTGCACCTGGAGGCGCAGGGCTTCTGGGACGAGCAGCCCGCCTGACACCGGGCCCCCTTTCGCCGGTCTCCGGGCCTCGCATATCGTATAAAAAATTTTCAGGAGGGTTGATGGACGACCGGGACTCCGAACCGCCGCGCGGCTCCGTGGTCACCACCGCCGACCAGGGCCCGGCGCGGGTGGTCACGCTGAACCGGCCCGAGGCCCGCAACGCGATCGACATCCCGATGCGCGAGCGGCTCCTGGAGGAGGTGCGCCGCGCGGCGGACGACCCCGGTATCCGGGCCGTCGTGCTGACCGGCGCCGGGGGGACGTTCTCGGCGGGCGGCGACGTCCGCTCGATGGAGGGCGCCGGCCCGGAGGCCGTCCGCGCGCGGCTCGACCCGGTGCACGAGGCCGCCCGGATCATCACCACCTGCGGGACGCCGTTCGTCGCGGCGGTCGAGGGGGCCGCGGCAGGGCTCGGGGTGTCCCTCGCCGCCGTGTGCGACCACGTGGTCGCCGCCGAGGACGCCCGGTTCGTCGCCGCGTTCGGCAGGGTCGGGCTCGTCGCCGACGGCGGGCTGCTCTGGACCCTCCCGCAGCGCGTCGGCATGGGCCGCGCCAAGGAGATGCTGGTGTTCGGGCGGACCGTGCCCGCACCGCGCGCCTACGAGATCGGCTTGGCCGACTCCCTCGCCCCGCCCGGCGCCGCCCTGGAGGCGGCCCTGGAGCTCGCCGCCGAGGCCGCCGCGCTCGCCCCGCTGTCGGTCGCCGCCGCCAAGCGCCTCCTCGCCCGCACCGGCCAGAGCCTGGAGAGCCTGCTGGAGGCCGAGCGGGAGGAGCAGACCGCCCTGTTCGGCAGCGCCGACTTCGCCGAGGGCAGGGCCGCGTTCGCCGAGCGGCGCCCCCCGCGCTTCGAAGGCCGCTAGAAGGAGCCGAAGGTGAGCAGACTGCAGCAGACCCACGGGCTGACCGGCGAGCAGCGGGAGATCCTCGCGACCGTCCGGGCGTTCGTCGACAAGGAGATCCTCCCGGTCGCGACCGAGCTGGAGCACGCCGACGCCTACCCGCAGGCGATCGTGGACGGGATGCGGGACCTCGGCCTCTTCGGCCTGACGATCGGCGAGGAGCACGGCGGGCTGGGCCAGTCGCTGCTGACGTACGCGCTCGTCGTGGAGGAGCTCTCGCGGGGCTGGATGAGCGTCTCGGGGATCGTCAACACCCACTTCATCGTCGCGTGGATGATCGCGCAGCACGGCACCGCCGGGCAGCGGGCGCACTACCTGCCGAGGATGGCGGCCGGTGAGATCCGCGGCGCGTTCTCGATGTCGGAGCCGGGATGCGGGTCGGACGTCTCGGCCATCACGACCCGCGCCGTCCCGGACGGGGACGAGTACGTGATCGACGGCCAGAAGATGTGGCTGACCAACGGCGGCTCGGCGAACCTCGTCGCGACGCTGGTCAAGACCGACCCGGGCGCGGGCCACCGCGGCATGACCGCGTTCCTGGTCGACAAGACCCCGGGCTTCGGCGAGGTCGCGCCGGGCCTGACCGTCCCCGGCAAGATCGACAAGATGGGGTACAAGGGCGTCGACACCACCGAGCTCGTCTTCGACTCCTACCGGATCCCGGCCGCGCAGGTCCTGGGCGGGACGCCCGGCCGGGGCTTCTACCAGATGATGGACGGCGTCGAGGTCGGCCGCGTCAACGTGGCGGCCCGCGGCTGCGGCGTGGCGCGGCGCGCCTACGAGCTGGCCCTGTCCTACGCGCGGCAGCGCGAGACGTTCGGCAGGCCGATCGCCGAGCACCAGGCGGTCCTGTTCCGCCTCGCCGAGATGGCGACCAAGGTCGAGGCCGCGCACCAGATGATGGTGATGGCGGCGCGCCGCAAGGACTCCGGCGAGCGCAACGACCTGGAGGCCGGGATGGCCAAGTACCTGGCCAGCGAGTACTGCAAGGAGGTCGTCGAGGACGCGTTCCGCATCCACGGCGGCTACGCCTACTCCAGGGAGTACGAGATCGAGCGCCTGTACCGGGAGGCCCCGATGCTGCTGATCGGCGAGGGCACCGCCGACATCCAGAAAATGGTCATCGGCCGCCGGCTCCTGGAGGACCGGTGACCGGGGCGGGCGCCTCCCTGCCGCTGGAGGGGATCACCGTCGTCGCGCTGGAGCAGGCGGTCGCGGCGCCGTTCGCCACGCGGCAGCTCGCCGACCAGGGCGCCCGCGTCATCAAGGTCGAGCGCGTGGACGGCGGCGACTTCGCCCGCGCGTTCGACACGGGCGTGCGCGGCGGCCTCGGCACGCACTTCGCCTGGCTCAACCGGTCGAAGGAGTCGGTCGCGCTCGACCTCAAGCAGGCCGGGGGCCGTGCGGTCCTCGCCGACCTGGTCGCGCGCGCGGACGTGTTCCTGCAGAACCTCGCCCCCGGCGCCGCGGCCCGCCTCGGGTTCGGCGCGGACGAGCTGCGGGCCCGCGACCCCCGCCTGATCGTGGTCGAGATGTCCGGATACGGATCGCGCGGGCCGTACCGGGACAAGCGCGCCTACGACATGCTCGTCCAGGCCGAGGCGGGGCTGGTCTCGGTCACCGGCACGCCCGAGACGCCCGTGAAGGCGGGCTCGCCGCTGGCCGACATCGCGGCCGGCATGTACGCCTTCTCAGGGACGCTCGCCGCGCTCGTGCGGCGCGGTACCACCGGTGAGGGCGCGTCGATCGAGATCACGATGTTCGACGCCGTCGCCGAGTGGATGGGCCAGGCGATGTACACGACCCTCTACACCGGTTCACCGCCGCCGCGCACGCGGCTGAGCCACCCGGTGATCGCCCCCTACGACGCCTACCCGACGGCCGACGGCGCCGACGTGGTGATCGGCGTCCAGAACGACCGCGGCTGGGCCGCCCTGGCGACCGGGGTGCTGGAGCGGCCCGACCTCGTGACCGACCCCGAGTACGCGACGAACCGGGCGCGGGTCCGCAACCGGGAGGAGGTGGACGCGCTCGTCGCCGGCGTCACGTCCCGCATGGGGCGGGAGGAGCTGCTCCGGCGGCTCGACGAGGCGGGCGTGCCGAACGCGACGCTCAACGACGGGCACGGCCTCGTCGCCCACCCGCAGCTCGCCGAGCGGGACCGGTGGCGGGAGGTGGGCTCCCCGGTGGGCGGCATCCGGGCGCTGCTCCCGCCGATCACGTTCGCCGGCGCCGAGCCGCGCATGGACCCGATCCCCGCGCTCGGCGAGCACACCGACGCCGTGCTGCGCGAGCTGGGCCGCGACGACGACGACATCGCGGCCCTGCGCTCCGCCGGCGCGATCGCCTGACCGCCGCACCCGCGTGATCCGCGGACGCGCCGTCCCGGGGCCGGCGGATATCGTGGCGGCATGGCCAGCCGCACCCCCGCCCCCGACCGCCGCCGGGAGGAGCTGCGCGGCTTCCTGCGCGGCCGCCGCGCCCGGCTCGCCCCCGCCGACGTCGGGATGCCGGACGGCGGACGCCGGCGGACGCCGGGCCTGCGCCGCGAGGAGGTCGCCGTGCTCGCGGGGGTCGGGGTGTCCTGGTACACGTGGCTGGAGCAGGGCCGCGACATCAAGGTCTCCGGGGACGTCCTGGACGCGATCGCCCGCGCCCTGCGGCTCGACCGCGCCGAGCGCGAGCACCTGTACCTGCTCGCCGGGCTGAACCCGCCGCAGGCGGAGGCGGGGCCCGCCGTGCCGATCACGCCCGAGCTGCGGCGGGTGCTGGACGCCTGGTCGCCGCGCCCCGCCTACGTCCGCGACCGGCACTGGAACTTCGTCGCGATCAACGACGCGGCCCGCGAGGTGTTCGGGTACGGCGACACCGACCACAACTGCCTGGTCACCTACTTCACCAATGTCCGCTACCGGTCCATGCACACCCACTGGGCCGCCGCCGCGCCCGGCGTCGTGGCGCGGTTCCGCGCCGACGCGGCCCGCTACCCGGGCGACCCGGAGTTCGACCGGATCATCGCGGACATGCTGGCGGTGAGCCCGGAGTTCGCCGAGCTGTGGCCCCGCCACGAGGTGAGCGCGGACGCGCAGGCGGTCAAGGGCCTCAGGCACCCGGACGCGGGCGAGCTCGTCTTCGAGGGCACGCTGCTGCCGCTCGCCGACCGGCCGGGCCACCACCTGGTGCTGCACAACCCGCGGCCCGGCACCGGCACGCAGGAGCGCCTCGAACGGCTGATGGCGCGCCGCGGGCTCGCCGCCGCGGGCTGACCCGGCGCCCCTCCAGGGTGGTGGTGCCACACCCAGGATGAGTGGAGTCTGTCTCGGTTCCGGCGCGTCCAGCACGATCGTCCTCATGAGGAACGAAGGAGAGACGATGAGGACGCGCGAGTTCGCCGGAACGCGAGTGGGCGCCGTAGGGCTCGGTTGCATGGGCATGAGCTGGGCCTACACCGAGTCGGAACGCGACGACGACGCGTCGGTGGCGCTGATCCGGGAGGCGCTCGACCTCGGTGTGACGTTCCTGGACACCGCACAGCCCTACGGCGACGGCCACAACGAGACGCTCGTCGGGCGTGCGGTGGCGGGACGGCGGGACGAGGCGGTCGTCGCCACCAAGACGGGCCTCGTCGTGGAGTCGATGGCCACCCGGAACATCGTCCGCGACGGGAGGCCGGAGCACGTCAAGGCGTCCGCCGAGGACAGCCTGCGCCGCCTCGGCACCGACGTGATCGACCTCTACTACCTGCACCGCGTCGACCCGGAGGTGCCCCTCGCCGAGACCTGGGGCGCGATGGCCGAGCTGGTCGCCGAGGGCAAGGCGCGCACGCTGGGCCTGTCGGAGGTCGGCGTCGCGCAGGCCGCCGAGGCGCACGCGATCCACCCGGTCGCCGCCGTCCAGTCGGAGCTGTCGCTGTGGACCCGCGACCCCCTGGGCGCTCCCGGCGGGCGGTCCGGCACCCTGCCGGGCGACACCACCGAGACGGGGGAGGGGCCGGGCGACGTGGTCGGCTGGTGCGCCGCGAGCGGCGCGGCCTTCGTGCCGTTCTCGCCGCTCGGCCGCGGCTTCCTCACCGGCACGGTCACCGCCGCCGACTTCGAGGACACCGACTTCCGCGGCGGCAACCCGCGCTTCCAGGAGGAGGCGCTGAAGGCCAACCTGCGCATCGTCGACGTCGTCAAGGCGGTCGCCGCGCGGCACGGCGCCACGCCGGCGCAGGTCGCCATCGCCTGGACGCTCGCGCAGGGCGAGCACGTCATCCCCATCCCCGGCACCAAGAAGCGGAAGTATCTGCGCGACAACGCGGGCGCGGCCGCCCTCGACCTCACCGAGGCCGACCTCGCCGAGCTGGACGGCGTCCCCGCGGCCGTCGGAGGGCGGTACTGATGCGGGCCGTCACGATCCCCGAGTTCGGCGGCGCGGACGTGCTGCGCCGGGCCGAGGTGGAGGCCCCCGAGCCGGGGCCCGGGCAGGTGTCCATCGACGTCGCGTACGCGGGCGCGAACTTCGCCGAGGTCCTCTACCGGCGGGGCGTCGTCGACGTGCCGCTGCCGTTCGTCCCCGGAATCGAGGTGTCCGGGCACGTCCGGGCGGTCGGGCCCGGCGTCGGCGGGCTGCGCGCGGGTGAGCCCGTCGCGGCGCTCACGATCGTGGACGGCGGCGGCTATGCCGAGGTGGCGGTCACCTCCGCCGATCTCGTCGCGCCGCTCGACGGCCTCGGCCTCGGCCTGGACGTCGCGGCGGCCGTCCCGTCCAACGGGGCCACCGCGTTCCTCGTCCTGGACCGCGTCGCGCGCATCGAGCCGGGCGAGACCGTGCTGGTGCACGCGGCCGCCGGGGGCGTCGGCAGCCAGCTCGGCCAAGCCGCCCGGCTGCTCGGCGCGGGCAGGGTGGCCGGCACGGTCGGCGGGCCCGCCAAGATCGAGGCCGCGCGCGGGTTCGGCTACGACGACGTCGTCCTCCGCGACAAGCTGCCGGGCGAGGTCGCGGGCCTCACCGGCGGGCGCGGTTTCGACATCGTGGTGGACATGGTGGGCGGCCCGGCCCGCCGCGCGAGCCTCGACGCCCTCGCCTCGATGGGCCGGATGGTCGTGATGGGCAACGCGTCCGGCGCGGACGACGTGGGCGTCCCCGCGAACGAGCTGTGGTTCGCCAACAAGACCGTGTGCGGCTTCAACCTCGCGGCGTTCGCGGGCGTCGCACCGGCCGAGGCGGGGCGCGCCCTGCGCCGTGCCGTCGCGGCGGCGGCCGCGGGCGACCTGCGGGTCCAGGTGGAGGAGCTGCCCCTGGAGCGGGCCGCAGAGGCCCACGAGCGCATCGAGTCGGGCAGGACGACCGGCAAGCTCGTGCTCGCGGTCAACGGCTGACGCTCAGGCGCTCCCCGGCCGGAGGGCGGCCCGACTCCCCGTCCTCCGGCCGGCGCATCGCCTAGGTCGTCTGCCGCACCAGGTGCGACTGCTGCGCGGCGATGGCCTCGGCGGCCTGCCGCACGATCGCGCCGATCAGGTCGGCGCAGTTCGGCAGGTCGTCGATCACGCCGACGACCTGGCCTGACGCCATCACACCGAGGTCGGGCCTGCCGTCCACCATGGCGGCCTTCAGCAGCATCGGCGTGTTGGCGGCCATCAGGACCTGCGACCACGACAGGTCCTTTCCGTGCTTCATCGCCTTCCCGTCGGCGATCATCTCCCGCCACGACATGCCGGACAGCTTCTTGAACCGGGCTCCGTTGCGCAGCGCCCGGACGAGCCCGCCGACACGGCCGGAGCCCTCCAGCGTGTCGACCAGCTCGCTGCGCAGCACCCGGTGCGGCATCCCGTCGACCTGCCGCGTCACCACGGTCTCGCCCGTCTCGAGGTAGACCCGCTTGACCGCGTCGGGCACCGAGCTGTCGGAGGTCAGCAGGAACCTGGTGCCCATCGCGACGCCCGCCGCGCCGTAGGCGAGCGCGGCGGCGAGGCCGCGCCCGTCGAAGAACCCCCCGGCTGCGATGACCGGGATGTCGACGGCGTCCACGACCTGGGGGAGCAGCAGCGTGGTGGCGACGGGGCCGGTGTGCCCGCCGCCCTCGCCGCCCTGCACCAGGACGGCGTCAGCCCCCCAGCCCGCGACCTTCTCCGCGTGCCGCCGCGCGCCGACCGAGGGGATCACCACGACCCCGGCGTCCTTCAGCTTGGCGATCAGCTCCCGCTTCGGCGCGAGCGCGAACGAGGCGACCTTCACGCCCTCCCTGACGAGCAGGTCGATGCGGGCGCCCGCGTCCCCGGCGTCGGCCCGCAGGTTGACGCCGAACGGGGCGTCCGTGCGGTCCTTGACCTCGTGGATCGCGTCCGCGAGCTGGTCTAGCGTCATCGTCGCCGACGCCAGCACGCCGAGCCCGCCGGCGTTCGCCACCGCTGTGACGAGCCGGGGCCCCGCCACCCACCCCATGCCGGTCTGGACGACCGGGTGCCGCACTCCCGTCAGCCGGGTCAGCGGAGTGTCGAGCACCTGGCCGGCGTCCTCCCCGCTCATGCCTGTTCCTGGCGGGGGGGCGACCCCCCGCACCCCCCGGTTCGCTTCGCTCATTCGGGAACCTCGCGCTCCCGCAGGCCCTTCGGATCGAGGACTTCGCGCATGATCCGCAGCTCCTCGGCGTCCGGCAGCCGCGTCTCGGGCACCTCGCCGGTGACGGCGAGCTCGAAGCCGGTCGCCGCGAGCACGTCGTCGACCCCGACGCCGGGGTGGACCGAGCGCAGGCGCATCCGCTTCTCGGGGGTGTCGAAGTCGAGCACGGCCAGGTTGGTGACCACGGCGCGGATCTCGTGCGCGCCCCGGTCCCAGCCGACGCCGCTCACCATGTCGACCTTCTCGGTGAAGACGCGCGCCGAGTGCTTCGGCACCCAGTAGCTCGTCGTGTTCAGCAGCGTGTTGCCGGGCCCGCCGCGCACCCCGAGCAGCTGCCGCGTGGGCTGCTTCCAGTCGCCGATGCACGAGATGTTGGTGTTGCCGTGCGCGTCGATCTGGCTCGGCCCCATCACCACGTGCCGCCGCCCGTTCAGGACGAGCCAGAGGTGGTCGCGGAAGGGCAGCCAGCCCTCGACGGTCCCGGCCGACCCGCCGAGCGGGACGGGCTCGGCGCTCAGCGACGGACCGCCGTCGGTCGTCAGCAGGTCGGGCGCGAACGTCGCGCGCGCCAGCCGGGACCCCAGCATCGGGACGAACCCCGCCACCGCCGCCGCGACGATCTCCCCGTCGCCCCGGAACAGGTCCGCGCACGCCGCCGCGCACACCTCGGCCCTGGTCGCCCCGCTCATCGCGCCTCCTCCCGCCATACCCGGACCGCGTCCTGGTAGGCGGTCTCGTCGCCGGACAGGAACCGCTCGCCGAACGCCGCCCACTTGTCGGGATCGGCCGCCGACTGCGCGTACAGCTTCTGGAACGCCTCGTCCCGCCCGAAGTCCGGCAGGCAGTCGGTGAAGTGCGCGCCGTTCGGCGTCTCGACCACGCCCGCCACCTGCGAACGGCTGATCAGCAGCGACTGCACCGGCCCCTCCTTGGCGAAGTCGGCGGTGTCGACGAGCCGCTCGCACGAGACGTACGTCCGGTCGGCCGCCTTGGCGAACAGGTCGTCCATGTACGGGTCGGGGCCGAGGTACTGCGCGTTGCCGCGCGCGTCGGCGCGGTTCATGTGGACCAGCGCCGCGTCCATCCGCAGCGCGGGGACCGCGACGAGCTCCTGCCCGTCCTCGTACGGCGACCGGACCGTCCGCAGCTCCGGGTTGACCCTCATCACGTCCGAGCCGAGGCCGACCGGGGTGGGCAGGAACGGCAGCCGGTGCGCCGCCGCGTACAGCCCGAACATGAACATGCCCTCGTCGTACTCGGTCAGCTCGATCGCCCCGGACTGGCGCGCCTGCCGGAAGTGCGGCTCCAGCGGGATCGAGTCCATGGTCACGAACGCGGTGACCAGCCGCCGGACCTTGCCCGCCGCGCACAGCAGCCCCACGTCCGGGCCCCCGTAGGCGACGACGGTGAGGTCGGTGACGGGGGAGCGCAGGATCGCCCGTACCAGCGCCATCGGCTTGCGACGCGAGCCCCAGCCGCCGATCCCGAGCGTCATGCCGCTCTCCAGCGACCCCGCGACCTCCTCGACGGACATCACCTTGGAACTCATCGGGCCCCCTTGGAGACGAAGGCGTCGCGGTGCTCGTCGCCCGCGCCGACGAGGTTCAGCTCGAACGTGAAGCCCTGCTCGTAGCGGTAGCTGCGCTTGACGTCGACCGGGTCGATGCCGTTCAGCGACTCCTTGGCGCGGCGGATCACGTACCGGTCCTTGGCGGCGATGCCCGCGGCGACCTCCATGGCCTTGGCGCGCAGCTCCTCCGCCGGGACGACCTCCAGTACCGAGCCGTGGTGGTGCAGCTCCTCGGCCGTGACGTTGCGGCACGTGTAGACCATCGCGCGCATCAGGTGCTGCGGGACGAGCCGGGCCAGGTGGGTGGCGGCGCCGAGCGCGCCCCGGTCCACCTCCGGCAGCCCGAAGTAGGCGTCGTGCGAGGCGATCACGATGTCGGCGTTGCCGGCGAGGCCGACCCCTCCGCCGAGGCAGAAGCCGTGGACCGCGGCCACGACCGGGACCTCGCAGTCGTAGACGGCGCCGAACGCCGCGAAGCAGCCGCGGTTGGCGCCGACCAGCGCGGTGTGGCCGTCGGTGCTCTGCATCTCCTTGATGTCGACGCCCGCGTTGAAGCCCCGGCCCTCGGCGCGGAGCACGACGGCGCCGACCCCGGGGTCGCGGCCCGCCGCGAGCACCGCGTCGGCCAGCTCGTACCAGCCCGCGACGGTCAGGGCGTTGACCGGCGGCGCGTCCACGACGATCTCGGCGACCCCGTCCAGGGTCGTGGTGGAGACTCCCATGCGCTACCTTTCCACCAAACATTTGTTAGAACAGACGGTAGCAGAGGCGTACGGAGGAGGCGGGATGTCACCGGAGCTGGAGGCGGCAGGCCACTCGCGGCCGGAGGCGTCATGTCACTGACGCTCGACCTAGGGGGCCGGACCGTCGTGGTGACGGGGGGCGTTCGCGGGGTGGGCGCGGGCATCAGCCGCGCCTTCCTGGAGGCGGGCGCCGACGTGGTCGCGGTGGCGCGCCGCGAGCCCGAGGCGCTGCCCGAGGCGGGCGGGCGGACCGCGCGGTTCGCCTCGCTGGACGTGCGCGACCCGGACGCCGTGCAGGCGTTCGCGGACGGCCTCGACCAGGTGGACGTGCTCGTCAACAACGCGGGCGGCGCCCCCTACCTGCCGGTGGCCGACGGCTCCCTGCGCACCCACGTCAAGATCATGGAGCTGAACCTGACGGCGCCGCTGATCATGGCCCGCGCGCTGCGGCCGCGGATCATGGAGCGGGGCGGCGGCTCGATCGTCAACATCGGCAGCGTGAGCGGCGTGCGCCCGTCGCCCGGCACCGCCGCCTACGGCGCCGCGAAGGCCGGGCTGCACAACCTCACCCAGTCGCTGGCGGTCGAGTGGGCACCGCACATCCGGGTCAACACGCTGGTCCTCGGCATGGTCCGCACCGAGCTGTCTCACCTGCACTACGGGGACGAGGACGGCGTCGAGGCGGTGGCGAGGACCGTCCCGCTCGGCCGCCTCGCCGACCCCTACGACATCGGCGCCGCCTGCGTGTTCCTGGCGTCCGACCTGGCGTCCTACGTGACCGGCTCCTCGATGCAGGTGCACGGCGGGGGAGAGCGCCCCGCCTTCCTGGACGCCGCCACCGTCAACAAGGAGGAAACGCGATGATCTGCAAGGACCGGGTGGTCGCCGTCACCGGCGCCGGACGCGGCCTCGGCCGGGCGCACGCGCTGGAGTTCGCCCGCCAGGGCGCCCTCGTCGTCGTCAACGACCTCGGCGTCGCGCGCGACGGCACCGGCGAGCGGTCCGGCGGCCCCGCCCACGACGTGGTCCGGGAGATCGAGGCCCTCGGCGGGCGGGCCGTCGCCAGCACCGACGACATCGCGACCGACGAGGGCGCCGCCGCACTGGTCGCCGCGGCGACCGGCGCGTTCGGACGGCTGGACACCCTGGTCAACAACGCCGGGTTCCTGCGCGACCGGATGCTGGTCAACCTCGGCGAGGACGAGTGGGACGCCGTCATGCGCGTGCACCTCAAGGGCCACTTCCTGCCGCTCAAGCACGCCGGGCGGTACTGGCGGGCCGAGAGCAAGGCCGGCCGCGCCGTCGACGCGCGCGTCATCAACACCTCCTCCGGCGCCGGGCTGCTCGGCAGCGTCGGCCAGGGCAACTACTCCGCGGCCAAGGCGGGCATCGTCGGGCTGACCCTCGTCGCGTCCGCCGAGCTCGGCCGGTACGGCGTGACGGTCAACGCGATCGCCCCCGCCGCCCGCACCCGGATGACCGAGGAGGTCTTCGCGCAGACGATGGCCGCCCCCGCCGAGGGCGAGTTCGACGCCATGGCGCCGGAGAACGTCTCACCGCTCGTCGTCTGGCTCGGTTCGGCCCAGTCGCGGGACGTCACGGGACGGGTCTTCGAGGCCGAGGGCGGCAAGATCTGCGTGATGGACGCCTTCCGCCACGGCCCCGCCGCGGACAAGGGCGCCAGATGGGACCCGGCCGAGGTCGGCGACGTCGTCAAGGACCTCCTGGCGAAGGCCCCCGCGCCCGAACCGGTGTACGGGGCGGGCTGACCGTCGTCTCAGCGGGGCCGGTAGTCGTCCATGTACCGGCGGACCCGGTCGGTGTAGGGCCGGAACCTCGCCGGGACGCCGCCCGACTTCACGACCGTCTTCGCCGAACTCCGGTAGGCGGCGGCCAGGTTGAGCGCCGGGTCGCCCGGGACGTCCTTCAGGTCCTTGCCCCAGTAGCACAGGAACCGGCCCATCGCGGGGATCGACAGCTCCGGCGTGATCTGCGCGGGCTTCGGCTCGGGGTTGTCGAGCCCGCCGGGCTGCCAGAACACCAGGACGCGCGGCGTCCACCGGGCGATGCCGTACTCGTCGTGCGCCGGGTCGGCCAGCCGGGGGTCGAACCCGCTCTCGGCCTTCAGCATCGCCGCGATCAGCGCCGGGCTCAGCCCCCGCATGTCGCACCACGTCCCGGCCTGGACGATCAGGTCGCGGTAGCGGGCGGGGACGTCGGACCCCGCGCGCAGCCACTGCGCGGTCCGGTCCCGCGGCACCGGGCCGTCGTCCTCGCGGTGGGGGAGCCAGAACGCGGCGGCCGCCACGGCCAGCGCCGCGGCCGCCCCGGCCCCCGCGACCGCCCGGCGGCCGCGCGGGCGACGCCCCGGCGGGCGCCGCCGCGGCGGGCGCCGCCGCGGCGGGAGGGCGCCGGTCGGCGTCCCTGCGGAGGCCCGCGCCAGCGCCTCCCCGAACTCGGCCGCCGACGCCCAGCGCTTCTCGCGCTCGGGCTCCAGCGCGCGGAGCACCGCCGCGTCCACGCCGGACGGGACCGGGACCCGCGTCCTCGCGGGCGGGCTCGGCGGCGCGGCGGGCGGCTCCCCGGTCAGCAGGTGCTGGGTCAGCGCGCCCAGGCCGTAGACGTCCGCGCGGCGGTCGGGCGCCCCGTCCACCTGCGTCTGCTCGGGCGCCATGTAGCCGGGCGAGCCCGCCGGAAGCGTCAGCCTCGACAGGTGCTCCCCGGTCCGCGCGATCCCGAGGTCGGCGATCATGATGCGCTCGCCACCGCCGGGCGCCGAGCGCAGTAAGACGTTGGACGGCTTCAGATCGCGGTGCACGATGCCGAGGTCGTGCAGCTCCTGCACGCCCTGGACGATCTCCTGCGCGGTGCGCAGCGCCTCGGCCGGAGGGAGCGGCCCGCCGGCCAGCCGCTCGGCCAGGGTGCCCCGGTCGGCGTAGGTCATCACGAAGTAGGGCCGGCCGTCGGGCAGTTCCCCGATGTCGAAGACCTGCACCAGCCGGTGCGAGTCGGCGCGCCGCAGGAGCCGCGCCTCCTGGACGAACCGGTCCCGCACGTCGGTGCGCAGCGCCCAGTGGCCGGCCAGGATCTTGATCGCGACCGGGGAGTCGAGGTCCGGGTCGTGCCCCAGCCAGACCGAGGCGAATCCGCCCGAACCCAGGTGGCGGTCGATCCGGTAGCGGCCGGCGGCGGTCGGGGTCTCCACGTCTCCCAATCATGAATGACGGGCGGGGCGCGGCGCAGTGGCTTTACGTGAAGGATCAGGTGCGGAGCGTGCCCCGGGCGGGTGGAATGCGCCTCATCCGCGCGGCGTTGTAACCGCCGGATAATGGATCGCCCCGCGCCGGGGTTCCGGCTACGGTGCGAAGGTCGTGGGGTGAGCGGGGCCCGGAGGGCCTGGAACCCTATCCTTGTCGATGGTTATGGGGACGAGTGTGGAATCGCCGCTCGCCGGCCTGCGCGCGCGCCTGCCGCAGTTGATGCTGCGCGACCAGCACCGGCTGCGCCGCAGGATCGACGGCGTCCAGAAGATGCGCGACGCCGGGCGCCGGGCCGGGGCGGCCGAGGAGATCGCCGCCGACGTCGAGGCCGCCGAGCGGCGGGTCGAGCGGCGGCGCCTCGCGGTGCCCGCGGTGACCTACCCGCCGCAGCTGCCGGTGTCGCAGAAGAAGGACGACATCCTCGCCGCGGTCCGCGACCACCAGGTCGTGATCGTCGCGGGCGAGACCGGCTCCGGCAAGACCACCCAGATCCCCAAGATCTGCCTCGAGCTGGGCCGGGGCGTGCTCGGCTCCATCGGCCACACCCAGCCGCGCCGGCTCGCCGCCCGGACCGTCGCCGACCGCATCGCCGAGGAGCTCGGCACCGACCTCGGCGACGCCGTCGGCTACAAGGTCCGCTTCACCGACCGGTCGAGCGACGACACGCTCGTGAAGCTGATGACCGACGGCATCCTGCTCGCCGAGATCCAGACCGACCGGCTGCTGCGCCAGTACGACACGCTCATCATCGACGAGGCGCACGAGCGCAGCCTGAACATCGACTTCCTCCTCGGCTACGTCAAGGAGATCCTGCCCCGCCGCCCCGACCTCAAGGTGATCATCACCTCGGCGACGATCGACCCGGAGCGGTTCTCCGCGCACTTCGGCGACGCCCCGATCGTGGAGGTGTCCGGGCGCACCTACCCGGTCGAGGTCAGGTACCGCCCCGTCACCGACCCGGACGACCCGTCCGCCGATCCCGACCGCGACCAGATCCAGGCGATCGTCGACGCGGTGGACGAGCTCGGCCGCGAGGCCCCGGGCGACGTCCTCGTGTTCCTCAGCGGCGAGCGGGAGATCCGCGACACCGCCGACGCGCTCACCAAGCACTTCACCCGGCGCAAGGCGGCGACCGAGGTCCTGCCGCTGTACGCGCGGCTGTCGTCGGCCGATCAGCACCGCGTCTTCCAGCCGCACCGCGGGCGGCGGGTCGTGCTCGCCACCAACGTCGCCGAGACGTCGCTGACCGTCCCCGGCATCAAGTACGTCGTCGACCCCGGCACCGCGCGCATCTCCCGCTACAGCCACCGCCTGAAGGTGCAGCGGCTCCCGATCGAGCCGGTCTCGCAGGCGTCGGCGAACCAGCGCAAGGGCCGCTGCGGCCGTGTCTCCGAGGGCGTGTGCATCCGGCTCTACTCCGAGGAGGACTTCGAGTCCCGCCCGGAGTTCACCGAACCGGAGATCCTGCGGACGAACCTCGCGTCGGTCATCCTGCAGATGACCGCGCTCGGCCTCGGCGACATCGCCGCGTTCCCCTTCGTGGAGCCGCCGGACCGCCGCAACGTCAAGGCGGGCGTCGACCTGCTGCACGAACTCGGCGCCGTCGACCCGGCCGAGAAGGACCCGCGCAAGCGGCTCACCCCGCTCGGCCGCAGGCTCGCCCAGCTGCCCGTCGACCCCCGGCTCGGGCGCATGATCCTGGAGGCCGACCGCAACGGCTGCGTCCGCGAGGTGCTGATCATCGCGGCGGCGCTGTCCATCCAGGACCCGCGCGAGCGCCCCGCCGAGCACCAGCAGGCCGCCGACGAGCGGCACCGCCGGTTCGCCGACCCCGGCTCGGACTTCCTCGCCTACCTGAACCTGTGGAACTACCTGCGCGAGCAGCAGAAGGAGCTGTCGGGCAGCGCGTTCCGCCGCATGTGCAAGAACGAGTTCCTGCACTACCTGCGCATCCGCGAGTGGCAGGACCTGCACGGCCAGCTCAAGCAGGTCGCCAGGTCCCTCGGCGTCACGCTCAACACCGCCGACGCGCCGCCCGACCGCATCCACACCTCGCTGCTCGCGGGCCTGCTCTCCCACATCGGCCTGATGGACGCCGAGAAGAAGGACAAGCAGCGCCGCGGCCAGGAGTACCTCGGCGCCCGGGGCGCGAGGTTCGCGGTGTTCCCGGGGTCGTCGCTGTTCAAGAAGCCGCCGCGCTGGGTGATGTCGGCCGAGCTGGTCGAGACGTCCCGGCTCTGGGGGCGGACCAACGCCAGGATCGAGCCCGAGTGGATCGAGCCGCTCGCCCAGCACCTGGTGAAGCGCAACTACAGCGAGCCGCACTGGTCGAAGAAGCAGGCGGCCGTCATGGCGCGCGAGAAGGTCACCCTCTACGGGGTCCCGATCGTCGCCGACCGCCGCGTCAACTACGGCGCCATCGACCCGGCGCTGTCGCGCGAGCTGTTCATCCGGCACGCCCTCGTCGAGGGCGACTGGGAGACCCACCACCGCTTCTTCCACGACAACCGCGCGCTGCTCGAGGAGGTGGAGGAGCTGGAGCACCGCGCCCGGCGCCGCGACATCCTCGTCGACGACGAGACCCTCTTCGACTTCTACGACGCGCGGATCCCCGACGACGTCGTCTCCGGGCGGCACTTCGACGCCTGGTGGAAGAAGGCCCGGCGCGCCGATCCCGACCTGCTCGGGTTCGAGAAGTCGATGCTCATCAACGAGTCGGCCGGCGGCGTCAGCGAGGCCGACTACCCGGACGCGTGGCGGCAGGGCGCGCTGCGGCTGCGGCTCACCTACCAGTTCGAGCCGGGCACCGACGCCGACGGCGTCACCGTGCACGTCCCCGTCCAGGTCCTCAACCAGGTGCGGCCGGACGGCTTCGAGTGGCAGGTGCCGGGCCTGCGCACCGAGCTGGTGACCGAGCTGATCCGGTCGCTCCCCAAGCAGCTGCGGGTCAACTTCGTCCCGGCGCCCGACTACGCCCGCAAGGTCCTCGACCGGGTCGCGCCGCGCACCGAGCCGCTGCTGGACGCCCTGGAGCGCGAGCTGACCGCGCTGACGAGCGTGCCCGTCGCGCGAGAGGCGTGGGACCCGTCCCGGCTGCCCGCCCACCTGCGCATCACGTTCCGGGTCGTGGACGGCGGGGGCCGGACGCTCGGCGAGGGCACCGACCTCGACGAGCTGAAACGCCGCCTCGCCGGGAAGGTGCGCGGGACGCTGTCGAAGGCGGCGTCCACGATCGAGCGGTCCGGCCTCACCGAGTGGACGATCGGCGAGCTGCCCCGCACCTACGAGCGCAACCAGGCCGGCTACGACGTCAAGGCCTATCCGGCGCTCACCGACGAGGGCTCCTCCGTGGCCGTCCGCATGTACGAGACGGAGGCCGAGCAGCGCCGCGCGATGTGGCTCGGCACGCGGCGGCTGATCCTGCTCAACGCCCCGTCACCAGTGAAGCTCATCCAGGGCCGGCTGACCAACAAGGGCAAGCTCGCGCTCAGCCACAACCCGCACGGCTCCGTCGCGGCGCTCTTCGACGACTGCGTCACCGCCGCGGCCGACCGGCTCATCGCCGAGGCGGGCGGGCCCGCGTGGGACGAGGACGGCTTCCGCGCCCTGTACGACCGGGTCCGCGCCGACCTGCACGACGCGACGGCGCAGATCGTCGCCCTGGTGGAGCGGATCCTCGCCGAGGCGCACGAACTCGACCGGCGGCTGCGCGGCACGGCGAGCCTCACCCTCGTCCCGGCGCTCACCGACGTCCGCGGCCACCTCGGCACGCTGATCCGTCCGGGGTTCGTCACCGCGACCGGCTGGGCCCGGCTGCCCGACCTGCCGCGCTACCTGCGCGCCCTGCAGGTCAGGCTCGACAAGCTCCCCGAGAACCCCGGACGCGACCGGATGCTCGCGCACCAGGTCGACGTCCTGGCGCAGGAGTACGAGCAGGCGCTGCGCAGGCTCCACCCGTCCCGCCGCGAGGAGGAGCCGGCCCGGCAGATCCGCTGGATGCTGGAGGAGCTGCGGGTCAGCCTCTTCGCCCAGCAGCTCGGCACCCGCTTCCCCGTCTCCGACAAGCGCATCCGCAAGGCGATGGCCCAGCTCTAGACGGGGGTGCGGGCGAACAGCTCCAGGTGCCCGCACCGGCGGCAGCGCAGCGCGTCGATCTGCCATCGGGGCCTTCCCATCCGCTTGGCCCCGCCGAAGAGGCCCCGCTCGATCGGCCCGAGGATCCAGCGGGCGTAGCCGCGGGAGTTGTCGCCCGCGTCCTCGATGAAGCCCAGTTCGAGTTCGTCGCTCTCGCACTGCGTGCACGTCGGGTGCGTCATGCCGGGAGGTTAGCGGCTCTACCGGGAGGAGGGCCGTCGGTCAGAGCATGATCACATCCGGGTCATACTGGGGCATGGCGCCGCGCGAGTTCTATCCGCCGATCGAGCCCTACGCTTCGGGGCTGCTGGACGTCGGCGACGGCAACCGTATCCACTGGGAGACCTGCGGCAATCCGGACGGGCTGCCCGCGGTGGTCCTCCATGGCGGGCCAGGGGGAGGGCTGCTGCCGCTCCTGCGGCAGTTCTTCGACCCGTCCCTCTACCGGATCGTGCTGTTCGACCAGCGCAACTGCGGACGGAGCCTGCCCTTCGCCGGCGACCCCGCGGTGTCGCTGGAGCACAACACGACGCCGCACCTGGTGGCCGACATCGAGCGGCTGCGCGAACACCTGGGGATCGAGCGGTGGCTGGTGTTCGGCGGCAGCTGGGGGAGCACCCTCGCGCTCGCGTACGCGCAGGCGCACCCCGAGCGGGTCGGGGCGATGGTGCTGCGCGGCATCTGGCTCGTCCGGCCGTCGGACGAGGAGTGGGGGCTGGCCCCCACCGGAGCGGCGCGCCTCTTCCCCGCCGAGTGGGCGGCGTTCCGGGACGCGGTCCCGCCCGCCGAGCGGGACGACCTGCTCGCGGCCTACGGCCGCCGTGTCGGCGACCCGGACCCGGCCGTCCACGTCCCGGCGGCGCGCGCGTGGGGCGCCTGGGAGCTGGCGGCCAACACGCTCCTGCCCGTCCCGCCGCCGGAACTGGAGGACGGGGTCCTGGTGGCCTTCGCCCGCATCATGCACCACTACATCGCGAACGGGGGCTTCCTGCCGGCAGGAGGCCTGCTCGCAGGGGTGGACCGCATCCGCCACGTCCCCGCGGTGATCGTGAACGGGCGCTACGACGTGAAGACGCCGCCCGAGCAGGCGTGGGACCTCCACCTCGCCTGGCCGGAGGCGAGGTTCCACATCGTCGAGGACGCCGGGCACGGCGGCAGCGAGCCCGGCACGCGCGATCTCCTCATCCGGGCCACCGACGACTTCGCCGCTCACTTTCCCTCGGGGTGGGCGGCCCCACATGTACCACCCAAGTCACTGCAGTGACGCGCGGGGGTGCGTATCGTTCATTCCATGCCTTACAGCGAAGAGCGCGACAATAGCGGCCCCGAGGGGACGGCCGCGGCTCCCCAGGGCGCGGTCTCCGAGGGCTCGGGGTACGGGGGCACGGCGCCTGGGGCGCCCGCCGAGACGGCGGTCGCGCGCATGGGCGAACCGGTCACGGTCTGGCCGTGCGCCAACTGCGGGCGCCCCGTCCCGCAGCCGGTGGGCACGGTCCGCACCGTCCGCTACTGCCAGGACAACGACGGCGCGTGCGCCCGCGAGGCGCGCGAGCGCCGCGACCGCGGGCGGGACGCGCCGGGACTCACCGGGCAGGTCGCGTCGGCATGGGAGATCGTCGAGCGGCTGGAGAAGACCGCTGACGCGCTCGCCGACTCGCTGACCTCCGAGCTGAGCGTCGCCGGGGTGGAGCGGCGCGTCGCCGAGGTGCGTGCCGAGGCCGCCCGCGAGCTCGCCATCGCGCAGAGCGAGCGTGACGCCTCCCAGCGCAAGGCCGAGGAGGCGTGGCAGGAGGCCACCTCGGCCCGCAAGCGGGCCGAGACGGCCGAGACCGTCGCCGGGCGCGCCCGCGAGGAGGCCAAGCTCGCCACCGCCAAGCGCGACGCCGCGCAGCAGGCGTGGGAGGAGGCCCACCAGATCGCGCAGCAGTCGATGACGGCCAAGCTCGCCGCCGAGAGCGAGCGCGACCGGGTCGCGGCCCGCGAGAGCGAACTGCTCTCCGCACTGGAGGCGGCGCGGGCCGAGCTCGTCGGGCTGCACGCCAAGCTCGCCGAGAGCGAGAGCGCCGCCGAGACGCAGCGCGTGGAGGCCGCGGTCGCCAAGCAGGGCGCCGAGGACCTGCGCAACGCCATGCGCGACACCGAGGCCCAGCGGCAGCGCGCCATGCAGGCCGCCAGCAAGGCCGAGGCCGAGCGCACCGCCGCCCTGCGCACCCAGTCCGAGGCCGAGGCGGAGGCCGTGCGCGCCAGTGCCCGCGCCGAGGAGGCGGCCAAGGAGCGCGACGCCGCGCTGGCGCAGGCCAAGGCCGCGGCCGCCGAGCGGGACGAGCTGAACACCAAGATCAACGATCAGGCGGTGCAGCTGCGGCAGCTCGCGCAGTCGGTCGCCGAGCAGCAGGCCGCGCTCACCGCCCTCGCCGAGGAGCGCGACGCCGCCCGCGCCGAGGCCGACCGCGCCCGCCGGCAGATCGACCAGCTCACCCACAACACGCTGTCGTCCAACTTCCCGCCCGGCGGCCGGATGTCGGGGGGCGGCCACCCGGCGCCCCCGCCCGGCGCTCCGCCCTCCGGCGGTCCCGGTACCGGGCCGGTACCCGGAATGCCGCCGGGCCCGCCGCCCGCCGGCGGCCGCGTCCCGGGCGGGCCCCCCGTCCAGACGGGCGCGCCGGTCCCCCTCGGGGCACCCGTGCCGAACCCGCCCCCCGGCGTGAACCCCCTCCCCGGCGTGACCCCGCCCCCTGGTGCGAACCCGCCCTCCAGCCCGTACGGGGTGCCGGGCCCGGCCGCCGGCGGCCACCCCGTCCCGGGCGGTGCGCTGCCGGACCAGGGCCGCCCGGTCAACGGCGCGGACCGTGAGGACCCCCTGTTCACCGGCCCCTGACGGCCCGGCCCGGACGGCCGCGCCGTCCGGGCTCAGCCGAACCCGGCCACCAGGGCCAGCGCCAGGGCCAGCGCCGCCACCCCGGCCGACATCAGGGCCTGGGCGCGCTCCGCCGCCGCCGTGCGCCGCGGCGCGAGGACCCTCCGGTGGCCGAGCGCCATGTCCGCCGCCGCGCGGCGGGCGCTCTCCCAGTAGAGCCCCGTGTAGACGGCCAGCGCCGCCAGCCCCAGAATCAGTAACCCGTCTCCCCGCATCGATCCGCCTCCCGTTTTCCGCGGAAGCTCAGATTGAACAGCGGATCGGGCCTGGGTGACAGTGTCGGGCGACACGTTCCGGCGAAACAGGCAGGACCGGGCCTGCCGCGCCGCCGGATCGTCGGCCGGGCGGTCAGCGTCCGAACGTCTCGGGGTCGACCTCGATCCAGATCTGCTCGGCGCGGCCCAGCAGCCGCCCGTCGGCCCCGTACAGCGCCGTCGCCGCGTGCATCTTGCGGCCCTCGCGGCTGCGGGCGAGCCCCGTCACCACGCACCGCTCGCCGGCCTCCGGAACGTCCATGACCTGCGCGGTCATGGTGCCGAGGACCGCGGGGCGGCCCGCCACGTCGAACGACCAGCCGCCCGGGCAGTCGAGCGCGGCCCACACCAGCTCCCGCTCGGGCACCCGCTCGGGCACCCACGGCGCCGCGACGGCGCCCTCGGCGACGGCCCCCGGTTCGAGCCGCAGCCCGTCGCCGGGCTCGCGATCGGGCCCGCACACGAAGCAGCCGGGGAACGGGTGGTTCTCCACCGCCCGGAACTTCTCGGCCGCCTCCAGCGCCTCCTCGAACAGCACGGGCGCGACGGGCGGCACCACGATCGCCCCCGCGAGCGCCTCGGCTACCAGCCGGTCGCCGTCCCACAGCCGGGCGCTGTGCCCGCGCTCGCCGTCGACCGTGACGGTCAGGTCGGTCTCCAGCGGCGGCGGCCGCCGCAGCGTCACGGTCACCGTGTCGATCGGCACCCGCCCGGCCAGGCGCCCCGCCACGTATCCGCCGTTCCCGGACCCCTCCGGCCCGTGGAACCGCCTCTCGATGATCACTTGACATCCCCCGTGCTCACGTACACCACACCGAAAACGGACCGATCATAGTGAGCCCCGCCGACATTCCACCCCCCAGGGGTAGCCGGGCGCGGCGTCGCTACACCGCCCGGGAGGGCTGGGGGCGGCCGGGCCGGGTGGTGAAGAAGATCGAGAGGGAGCCGCGCAGCCGGGCCCGGACGGTCTCCTCGTCGACGGGGCCGTCCGCGGGGACGGGGGTGTGGTCGAGGGCGCGGGTGATGAGGAGCTCGACGCTGCGGTCGGCGACCAGCACGGAGCACGTGTCGCACGCGTACCAGGGATAGAGCATGTTGAGGACGGCCACGGCGGTGTCGTCGTCGGACAGGTGCGTGGTGTCGAGCTCGACCTCGAACATGTCGGTGTCGTCGGGGTCGAGGGTGGGGTAGTAGAGCCAGCTCGGCCCGGGGGCTCCGCAGAAGTCGCATCCCTGGTGCGGCGGTGCGGGCTCGCCCACCGCGAGCTCGAGCTCGTGGTCCCACGGCTCCACCCGCCGGTTGTGGCGGTAGCCGACGCCGTCGAGCGAGCCCTCGCGGTTGTGGGTCACGTCGTGCACCTCGCCGCCGCAGCGGGCGCACATGAAGCCGAGGTCCTCCATGTCCCTCCCCGATCGCTGAGGCACCGGCTCTCACAGTATCCGGCCGGACGCCTCACTCGAACCAGGCCGCGGCGGTCGGGTAGCTTGAGTTCGATCACCGACGCGCCACCCCGGCGACCCCGGCCTTCCGCGTCCCGCGCGCCGCGCACCCCTCCGCGTGCCCTCTTCCAGCGTTGCCGAGCAGCCGCGTTCCGAGCGGCCGCGTTCCCGAGTGGGAGGTCCCCGTGTCCGAGGTCGTGCTGAACGCCGACAAGGTCGATCTGGTCCGCGAGCGGCGGACGCTGCTCGACCGGGTGACGCTGACGGTGCTGCGCGGCGAGCACTGGGCGCTGATCGGCCCGAACGGCGCCGGGAAGAGCACGCTGCTCGGCATCCTCGGCGCCTACACGCACCCGACGCGCGGCTCCGTGGAGATCCTGGGGCACCGGCTCGGCCGCGTGGACGTCCAGCGGCTGCGCAGGCTGATCGGGCAGGTCAACCCGCGCCACCCTCTGGAGTCCGCGCGGACGGTGCGGGAGGTCGTCCTGACCGGGGTGACGGGGACCATCGAGCTCGTCCCGCGCTGGACGCCGTCCGAGGACGACCTGCGCCGGGCCGGCGAGCTGATCGGGCTGATGGGCCTCGCGCGCCGCGCGGACGCGCGCTGGCCGAACCTGTCGCAGGGCGAGCGGGGGCGCACGCTGATCGCGCGGGCGCTGATGCCCGACCCGCCGCTGCTGCTCCTCGACGAGCCCGCCACCGGACTGGACGTCGCCGCCCGCGAGCGGCTGCTCGCCGCCATCGACCAGCTGCGCGCCGGGCGCCCCGACCTGACCAGCGTGCTCGTCACGCACCACCTGGAGGAGCTGCCCGCCAGCACCAGCCACGCGCTGCTGCTGCGCGAGGGGCGGGTGCTCGCCTCCGGTCCCGCAGACGAGGTGCTCGCGACCGGTCCGGTCAGCGCGTGCTTCGACCACCCGATCACCATCACGCGGAACCAGGGGCGCTGGGCCGCGACCGCCGGGCGGGCCTGACCGGCCCGCAAGGCGCGCCGGCGGGGTCCGGGTCAGCCGCCGGCGACGCGGTGCCCGGCCAGGTGGGCGAGGACCGACTGGTTCGCCTCCCAGCCGTCCGGGAACTTGACCGGCACCCCGAGGTGCACCGGCTCGGCGGACGGGTGCGCGTCCAGCAGCTCGGGGATCCCTGCGCGCGCCACCACGACGCACGCGTGCCGGTGCCGCGACGCCAGCACGCACAGCCGCCCCGACTCCAGGTGGAACGCGGTGGCGTCGCGGCGCCCCGACAGCGGGTGCAGCACGACGGTCACGTCGTACTCGCGACCCTGGAGCCGGTTGGCGGTGTCGACGGTGATGCCCTCGCCGTGCGGACCGAGCGCGGCGCGGATCGCGGTGACCTGGTCGCGGTGCGCCGCGCCGATCGCCACGCGCGCGGCGTCGACCGGGTTCGACCCCTGCTCGGAGTGGGCGACGGGGCCGCGCTGGAGCAGCCGGACGGCGAGCGCCGCCGTCGCCCGGACCGCCTCGGCGTCGGTGCGCAGCGTGTGCCGGGCGGGCAGCTCGTAGAGGGCCCAGCCGGTGGCCGCGGCCTCCTCGAGCGCGTGGTCGTAGGTGGTGCCCATGCCGCGCGCGGCGAACTCCAGCCGCCGGTCGCCCGGGCCCGTCCCGGCGCGGAACCCGGTGAAGGGGTAGAACGCCTCCGACACCACCGGCGCCGCCGACGCGGGCAGGCGCCACGACACCGGCAGCCGGTGGACGGGGAGCTCGGGGTTGTGCGCGAGCAGCACCGACACGGCGCTGCGCATCGGGTCCCAGGTCAGGCCCGCCCAGCGCTCGACCTCGACGCTGGAGAACGGGTCGAGCTGGCCGGGGTCGCCGACGAACAGCGCCCGCTCGAACCGCCCGGCGATGCGCAGCAGGAGGTCCGAGCGCATCTGGTACGCCTCGTCGACGATCGCCCACGGCCAGGACCCGTCCGAGAGCGTCGCCCACTTGGCGCCCGTCGCGATGACGACGGTGTGCTCGGAGAGGTCGTCGGCCTTCTGCGCGACCCGCACCGACGGGTGCGCCATGACCCGCTCGGACGGCACGTACCCCGACGCCGACAGCCGCCCCAGCGTGATGCCGGGGTGCTTCGCGGCGATCCGGTCGATGAGGTCGTCGACCTGCTCGTTGGTCTGCGCCACGATCATCAGCCGCTCGCCGGCCTCGGCCAGGTGCGCGGCGGCGCGGACCACCAGCGTCGACTTGCCCGCGCCCGGCGGGGAGTCGACCACCACGCCGCGGTGCCCGCCGCCGAGGTCGGCCAGGACGCCGTCGACGACCCGGGCCGCCGCCTCACCGGGGTCGGCGGGGGTCAGGTCGGGCGCCTGCGCCGCCACCGGCATCAGGTGGCGGTTCGCTTGTCCGGTCACGACCATTCCTCTTCGGCGTCCTCGTCTGTCGGTACGTACTCGCCGGGCGGCCCGCCGTGCGTCCACGGCGTGTCCTCCCGGTCGGGGAACTTCGCCGCGCCGAACGAGCCCTCGGTGAGCGAGGTGAAGCACACCCGGTCGCCGACCCCGGGGACGACGCCCGCCTCCGGGGTGAGCTTGCGGCCCATCCCGCCGGTCAGCTCCAGCAGCACGCCGCCGTCCTCCACGTCGACGATCCTCCCCTTGAGCGCCGGCCGGGCCGCGCTGCACACGGTCGTGCCGGCGTCGAGCCGGACCGGGTCGCGCGTGCCGACCCGCAGCAGCGGACGCAGCTTCGGGCGCTTGCCCGTCTCGTCCAGCCGGGCGGGGTCGCACTCGGTGACGACGCCGCCGAACGCCTGGCCGGCCAGCCGGTGCTCCGCCATCACCAGGGGATCGTCGAACGCCCGCTGCGCGTCGTAGGCGTCCTGCGCGCGTTCGAGGTCGTGCAGCCGCCGCGCCGCCCGGACGGGCGGGTCGCGGCGCGCCTGAGGATACGCCTCGCCGAACGTCTGGTGGTAATAGGTGAAGGCGTCCCGGTCGCGCTCCCAGCGGCGGGGGACGCTCGCCCCCTCAGGCAGCGCGCGCAGCAGGCCGACGGCCCGCCACATCAGCTCCCAGGTGGGGGTGAGCTGGGAGGCGAGCGCGTCGCGCAGCCGCTCCTCGGCGCGCGGGGCGCCGCCCGACCGGTCGTAGGCGGCGATCGCGGGCGCGAGGACCTCGTTGTCGAACGTCGGGTCGGTCGTCGGGCCCGCGGGCGGGTGGAGGACGGGGTCCTCGGCGCGGGCCGCCGCGGCCGGGCCGTCCAGCCCGTCCGGTGGATCGATCCAGCCCATCAGCGCGGCGAGGTTGCCGTCCTCCAGCGAGCTCTGCCCGGTCGCCCAGTGCAGCCGCAGCAGCTCTGTCACCGCCCCCAGCAGGGACGACCCCGGATGGTCGTTGCGGTCGGCGAACCACGTCAGCCACCGGCCGAGCACCGGGACCGCCGGGTCCACCGCGTACGGGCCCTCGGTGCTGCGGAACCGCGTCGAGCGGCCCATCAGCCGCAGGAAGGCGACACCGCCCCGGTTCGGCACGAGCAGCTGCGGCGCGTCCCCGTACCGGATGCGCTCGTCGCCGTCCTTGCCGGGCGGCAGCTCCTCGACCGCGCCCCGGCTCGTCTCGATGTGGTTCAGGACGAGCTTGGCGAGGCTCGCCGCGAACGCGAACCGCAGATCGCGGTTGCGCGGCTGCGGGACCGCGAGCAGCGCCGGGTCGTCCGGCGCGCTGCCGACCATCACGGCCAGCGGCGCCGCCGCCTCCCCGGCGAGCTTCAGCGGGACGAGCACGAGCGGGGCGTCGGAGACGTGGCAGTGCCGCACGGTCGCCAGCGGCTGCGCGACCCCGGCGGCCGCCGCCTGCAACCGCGCGAGCGAGGACAGCGCACTCATGGGCGGATCACGCGGCCCCGTGCAGCGCCTCGTCGCGCAGCCGCGCCGCGGCGCGCAGCTGCTCGGCCGTCTCGGCCAGGTCGTCGGAGGGGTGCAGCGACCCGTCCGCCAGCGCCAGCGCGGTGCCGATCGTGTCGAGGCCGCCGAGGTCGTCGCGGACCGACCGGCCGAGCGCGCCCGTCGCGCCGCACGCCCGCGCCTCGTCCCGGCAGAACAGCGCCATCTCGCAGCCCGCCATGCACTCGGGCGCGTACCGCGCCTCGACCGCCCGCACCGACTCGGCCAGCGCCTCGCCGGGCTCGAACGTCAGGTCGTCCGGCAGTTCCGCGAGGATGTCGTCGACGCGGGTGAGGCGGGCGAGCTGCCGCTCCAGGACGGCGAGCTGGGGCCGGACGTCCAGCGGCGTCGCGGTGGGGCGGTTCGAGAAGTTCTCCGGGCAGACGAGGAACACCTCGTGCGACACGCGCGCCGGGTCGTGCCCGAGCTCGGCGGCCAGCCGCCGCAGCGCCAGCACGTACACCGCCGACTGGCGGGCCGCCGCCGCGACCTGCTCCGGCTCGGCCTGCCCGTCCACGACGGCGAACGACTTGATCTCGATGACGTGCATCCGGCCGTCGAGCTGGAAGGCGATGACGTCGGGCTCCAGGTAGGCGGGCCGGCCGGCGATCTCCAGCCGCAGCAGCGGGTGGTCGAACAGCGTCCCCTCGCCGGTCTCCAGCGCGCGGGCGACCAGCCGCCGCGTGCGCGAGTGCCGCAGCTCCCGGCCCTCGTTGCCCGCGACCACCTCCAGGTCGTCGTAGGCGACCTCGGGGACGGCGAGGCCGAGCCCCTCGCGCAGCAGCGTCAGCAGCTCCGCGCAGCCGTCGGCCTTCACCTGCGCCTCGAACGCGTTCCCGCGCGTGATCGCGAACTGCGACTGGCCGAACGGCGCGGGGAACCCGAGCGCCCGCGCCACCGCGTCCTTGTCGACGCCCGCCGCGTCCATCACCCCGCGGCGGGCGCAGCCCGGGTTGGAGGTGAGCGCGGCGATCGTGCGGGCGTCGTGGTTGCGCGGCGGCGTGTCGCCGCGCAGCCGGTCGAGGTCCGGCGCGGTGTCGGTCATCGGTCCGTCTCTCCGTTGATGGCGGGGCGCCGGCCGGGAGCCCGCAGGGCCCGCAGCCGGGTGCCGAACAGCCGTTCGGCGTCGTCGAGCCGCTCCCGGGCGCGTGCCGCGGCCGCCTCGCGGCGCCGCCGGTCCGGGTCGCGGTGCACGTCCAGTTCGGCCCGGGCGGCCTCGGCGAGCACGGCCGGATCGACTGTACCGACCGTACCGGTGACCGCACCGGGAATGTTGGACGCGAAACGCCACAGCAGCCGCTGCACGCTCGGCGCCGGCGCCGAGCGCCCGGCGTGCTCGGCGAGGCGCAGCGCGCTGGTGAGGAAGTCGGTGCGCGGGCTGAGCGGCCCGACGATCCGCTGCTCCAGCGGCCACGTGCTGACGGTGAGGAGCCCGCGCGCGGGCGCGAGCAGGTCGGCGGTGAGCGCGGCGCACAGGTAGTACGGGCGCGCGTACGGCGCGGTGCGGAAGGAGCGCTCCTCGTCGCGGCGCAGGCTCGTCAGGCGGCTCCCCGGGATCTCGCCGGGGAAGAACGCGGCGTACACCGACCCGATCAGCTTCGGCGCGGCGGGCGCGCCGAGCAGGGTGAGCGCCTGGTGCACCTGCTCCCGGACGGGCAGGAGGCCGCGCGGGCCGCCGTCATCGCCGCCGCGGGCACGGGTGCGGCCGGCGGGGCGGTCGGTAGGGCCCGTGGGGCGTGCGCCGGGTCCGGCGGCGTCCCCGAGGACCGCGTCGTCCCACGCGCTCTCGGTGCTGCGCAGTTCGGCGCGCAGCTCGCGGGCGCCCGGCCGGTCGCCGGCGGCCATGGCCCGCCGCACGGCGGCGCGCAGCTCGGCGATGCGCGTCTCCAGCTCGTCGGGGGTCGGGACGCCGGGGGACCGGGGCATGCGGCAGACAGTACAGGTGCTTCCCGACACTTCCAGTGTTTTCCAGTTTCATGGGATCCGGACGCGCTCACCGCGGCCCGCGCCGCTCGAAGGGGCAGCGCCACGGCAGGTGCCGGCGGCACGCGTCGCGCGTCGCCCTCACCGCAGGGTTCAGGACCGCGGGTCGCGGCGGAGGGGGTGGCCCTCCGGGACCTCCACGATAACGATCTTGACGCCGTCGGGATCCTCGATCCACGTCTCGACCAGCCCCCAGGGCTCCTCCCGCGGCTCCCGCGTGACGCGCGCGCCGGCGGCCGCGAGCCGCTCGTGCTCGGCCCGGACGTCCCTGACCTGGAGCCAGAGCATCGGCGACGAGCCAGTCTCGCCCGCGCCGTGCCCCGACACCTCAAGGAAGCCCGGGCCGAGGAAGAACACTGTGCCGGGGGAGTCGGCCGGGCCGAACTCCCGGTACACGGCGAGGCCCAGCACGTCGCGGTAGAAGCGCCGGGCGCGCGCCGGGTCGGCCGGGCGGAGCAGGATGCGGCTGCTGAGTACGTCCATGCGCCCCATCCTGGTCCGCCGCCGCCCGCCGCGCGCACCGGCGCGCCCGGTCTCAGTCCGCGAAGCTGGCGCGGTAGGTGGCGGCCATGTCCTCGTCGCCGTGGCCCTGCTCGATGACGCGCCGGAACCGCTCGCCCACCGCGTCGTTCACGTCGACGCGGATGCCCGCCGCCTCGGCGGAGTCGTGGATGAGCCGGGTGTTCTTCTCGGCGTTGCGGACGGCGAAGCTCGGCTCGAAGTCCCCCTCGAGCATCGCCTTCATCTTGACCTGGAGGTAGGGGCTGTCGAGCGGGCCGCCGGTGAGGACCTCGCCGAGCATGGCCGGATCGACCCCGAGGCCCTTCGTGAGCGCCACCGATTCGGCGACGACCGAGGTCAGCGAGATGGCGTAGCTCACGGCGGCCAGCTTGAGCCGGGTGCCCGCGCCGCTCGCGCCGTCCTCGTCCAGCCACACCGTCCTGCTCCCGACCGCGTCGAAGACCGGGCCCAGGACTTCGCGCGCGTCCTGCGGCCCCGCGGCGAGGACGACGAGCTTGCCCTGCTCGGCAGGCTGCTTGGTGCCCTGGACGGGGGAGTCCACGAACGTCAGCCCGTGGCCGGCGGCGAACGCGGCCAGCCGCGGCACGTCCCCGACGCCGACCGTGCCCGCCTGCGCCCACACCTGCCCGGCGCGCAGCGCGGGCGCGGCGTCGTCCATCACCGCGAGGGCCGCGTCCGCGTCGTTCAGCATGGTGAGGACGACGTCGGCGTCCCGGACGGCCTCGGCGGGGGAGTCCGCGACGGCCGCGCCGTCGGTGGCCAGCGGCTCCGCGCGGGCGGCGGTGCGGTTCCAGGCGGCGACCCCGTGCCCGTTCCTGAGCAGGTTGCGGGCCATCGCGGCCCCCATGATCCCGGTGCCGAGCACTGCGACCTGAGTCATCTGCGGCTCCTTTTGGACTGTTCGATACAGAAATGGACGGACCCAAGATTCGCACATCGCGGTCCCATGCGCATTCGCTGGGTCCCTACCCGCCGAGGGCCGGGGATGCCTCGCCGCGCCGTCCGATCGGGGGCGGGCCGACCGCTCAGCCGTAGGCGGGGCTGTCGCCGGGGGTGCCCGCGTACTGGGCGGTGTAGGGCACGGCGAACGCGTCGAGGGTGCGGTCGAGGTTGGCCGACCACCAGCCCACGAGCGTGGCGGCGCCGCGCTCGCCCGCGCCGTCCTCACCGAGGTAGCGGTGCCGCAGCGGGGCGACGTCGCAGAGCCGCTCCCACCATTCGCGGTGCACGGCCGACTGGATCTGCCCGGCGTCCAGGGGGAAGGCGGAGCGGTGCCCGCGCACGAACGCCTCGACGCGGTCGAGGTCGAGGTTGCGCTCGTCCTCGCAGGCGAACAGCCGGGCCGCCGAGCGCACGACCTCCCCGGCGACCGGGCCCGTGGTGAGGCCGTCCCACCCGAGCACGGCGGTGACGTTGCCCGAGCCGCCGTAGCGCAGGTGCTCGCCGTGGAAGGAGCCGTGCAGGTGCCCGACCGTGCTCACCTCGATGTCGGGCGGCTGGTGCCCGGCGAACTCGGCGAGCAGGCCGCGGCGCTCGCGCAGGCGGCGCGCGGTGAGCGCGTCGAAGTCGGTGCCGTCCTCGCCGTCCGGCACGTCGCGCAGCATCTCCTCGACGGCGGTGGCGGCGTCGGCGGCCCGCGGCGTCGGCACGAGCATGCTCTGCTGGACGGGAGGCGTGAGCCGGTCGAGCGCGGCGTGCAGCCGGCCCAGCAGTTCGCCGAGCGCCTCGCACTGGGCGAAGGTCAGTTCCAGCCCGCCGCGGCCGCGGCCGCCGACCCACGGGTACAGGACGTACCCGCGGCCGGCGGCGGTGACCAGCGTGCGCCCGCCGCGCGCGGGCACGGGCGCGAGCACCGGGAGGCCGGCCGAGTCGAGCGCGGCCGTGACACCGTGCTGGAACAGCACGCGGCGCCGGTCGGGGGCGGCGTGCTCCCTGAGGAAGAACGCCCCGCCCGCGGTGTCGACGCGCCAGCTCCGGCCGCCGTTCCCGGCGGTCAGCGGCGTGGTCGCGTCCGGCGCCGCGATCTCCCAGCGCCTGAGCAGGCGCGGCGGGAGCGGCTCATCGCCGCCGCCCGCCCGCTTCCCGGTCTCGGGCCGGTTCCTCGCGCCCGTCCGCCTCCCGGTGGCCGCCCGCTCTTCGGCGTCGGCCCGGCCCCCGGCGTCGGCCCCGGCTGTCGTTTCAGCGCCTTCTCGCATGTCAGCGCTATCGGACGTCGGCACCTGGGCACCTCGGCTGCGTCGGACGGACGGCGGTCGAATGGATGTTCTACGCCGACGCTACACGTCCCGGCGGCGGCGCGAAAGTGAACCGCGCGGACCGGCGCCTCAGACGCGTTCGAGGACGACGACCGGGATGTCGCGGCTCGTCTTCTTCTGGTACTCGTCGTAGTCCGGCCAGGTGGCGGCCATCTTGCGCCAGAGCGGAGGCTTCTCCTCCGGAGTCGCCGTACGGGCCCGCGCGGTGAACTTGTCGCCCTTCACCTGCACCTTCACCTCGGGGTTCTCCTGGAGGTTGCGGTACCAGGCGGGCGGCTCGTCCGCCCCGCCCTTGGAGGCCACGACGAGGTAGGCGTCGCCCTCCGGCTGGTAGATGAGCGGGGTGGTGCGCTCCTTGCCGCTGCGCCGCCCGGTCGTGGTGAGAAGGAGGGTGACGGTGCCCTGCCAGTCGTGCCCCTCCTCACCGTCGGTCGCCTGGTACCGCTCGACGTGCTCCTTGCCGTAAAGCATGGTGTTCTCCTCACTCGCATCGCCATCAGGGCGCCCTCCTGTAACCCGCGGGCGAGGGCGGCCCTTCCCGGGATCACTACCCTGGCGTGGTGGATGATGCGGCGGAGGTGGCGCGGCGGTGCGCCGAGACGATGTACGCCAAGGACAAGGTGGCGCAGGACCTCGGCATGCGGATCACCGAGATCGCGCCGGGACGGGCGCGGCTGCGGATGACCGTGGCCGACACCATGGTGAACGGCCACGGGATCGCCCACGGCGGCTACCTGTTCCTGCTCGCGGACTCGGCCTTCGCCTACGCGTGCAACACCCATGACTCCGTGACGGTCGCCGCGTCCGCGGACGTGGTGTTCGTCGCGAGCGCGCGCGGCGGCGACGTCCTGGAGGCGACGGCGGTCGAACGCACCCGGTACGGGCGGAGCGGGATCTACGACGTGACGGTCCGCCGCGTGCCCGGCGGCGAGGTCATCGCGGAGTTCCGCGGCGGGAGCCGCAGCCGGGACCAGCGCGTCCTGGACGGCGGCGCGCCCTGACGGCGCGGGTCACAGCTCGTTCAGCACCCGGGTGAGGTAGCGCGCCGTCTCGTCGGGGCGCTCCGCGGTGATGCAGAGGTTGTTCATCGCACGCATGTACGTGTCGACGTCGGTCGGCTTGTCCAGGTACAGCGCGCTGGTGAGCTGCTCCAGGTAGACGACGTCGGACAGGCCCGGCTCGGCGAAGCGCAGGATGGTGAACGGGCCGCCCGCGGCGGCGTGCCCGCCCGCGCCGAACGGCACGATCTGCAGCGTGACGTTGGGCAGCTCCGACACCTCGATCAGATGCCGGATCTGGTCGCGCATCACCTGGCGGCCGCCGAGCGGGCGGCGCACGACCGCCTCGTCCAGCACGGCCCACAGCGTCGGCGCCTCGGGAGAGGTGAACCGCTCCTGCCGGGTGGTGCGGATCTGGACGCGGCGCTCGACCTCCTCGTCGCTCGCGTCGGAGTACCCGAGCCGGACGACGGCGCGGGCGTAGTCCTCGGTCTGCAGGAGCCCGGGAACGAACTGGAGTTCGTAGGTGCGCAGCAGGGAGGCGGCCTCTTCCAGCCCGAGGTAGACCTCGAACCAGCTGGGCAGGATGTCGCCGTACCGGTGCCACCAGCCGGGGGTGTTGGCCTCCTTGGCGAGCGCCAGCAGCGGGGCGCGCTCGGCGGGGTCGGACACGCCGTAGAGGGTGAGCAGGTCGGCGACGTCGCGCTCCTTGAAACCGACCCGGCCCAGTTCCATTCGGCTGATCTTGGAGTGCGAGCCGCGGATCTCGTAGCCCGCCTGCTCGGTGGAGATGCCGTGCGCCTCGCGCAGCCGCCGCAGTTGCGCGCCGAGGAGAATGCGCAGGACGGTCGGCCCGCCGCGGCGCGGATAATCGATCAGCCGTCCGGCCGGATCATCACCTTCGGACGGAGGTGTTGGCGCAGCTGAATCCTGGGGCAAGGGGTCACCAGCCAGTCGACGGGTCTGCTCGTGGGGCGGAACGGCACCGCCCTATGTTAGAGGATGCGCGAGCGTTTTTGGGAAGGCGGAATACCGCCCCGCGCCCCGGGGGTGCCAGACCGGCGCTGACGTGGGATAACCCGCTGCCAGGGCCCGTGACCAGTGCTGTCGGTGGCGATGCGGCTGCGGAACGTCGTCCCGCCGCCCCGCGGAGTTGGCCGGGCGGTCATTTTTTCGCGAGCCCGCCCCGGCGATGGCGCGGGAATTGCCGGGCGCTCTCACGCTTTGCGGGCGGCCAATCCTGACAGGCCATTTCGCAGGCCGTCGCATGCCTCGTGAATGTCCCTGACCACTTATTGGCCTGGCATTCCCCGCGGTACGTGCCGCGCGGCCGGCGCGCCGAGTGATGAAGCTCTCGTTCCGCGCGGGCGCGATCCCGGGCTCCCGCGGCGTTCAATCTTCAGGACGGCGGCCGCGGCCGCCGCCCGTGCAGACAGGCGACCACACCCCGCGCGTATGGGAGGACACATGAACGCTACCCGTGAGCGGCCGGAGATCCGGTTCCTGACCTCGGGCGACGTCTCCGCGCACGAGCGCGCGGCGGCCGAGCGGGCCGTCCGCGACGCACTGGCCGGCGCCCGCGGCGTCACGGCCGTCCAGGTGACGCTGAGCGTGGTGGCCGACCGGTCGCTGCCGCGCCCCGCCCTGGCCCAGGCCGTCGTCGAGTTCGACGGCCGGCGCGTGCGCGCCCAGGCCGCCGCGCCCCGCATCGACGAGGCCGTCGACATGCTCCGCGAGCGGCTGGCGGTCCGGGCGACCTCGCTGCAGGCCGGCTGAACCTGCCCGAAGACGAACGGCGGCGCCCCACCGGGGACGCCGCCGTCGGTGGCTTTCGGGGACCTCAGGCGTCTCGCCCGCCGAGGACGAGGGCGGCGAGGCCGAGCGGCACGAGCGCGTACGCGAGCAGCACGGCGGTCGCCGCACCCGGGGACAGCAGGTCGCCGTAGATGGAGTTGTCCGCGCCGAACCCCGCCATCTGGGCCGGCAGGCCGCCGGGCATGACCGAGCCGACGCGCTCGCTCCACGGCCGCGGCAGGTGGAAGGCGAGCAGCGGCAGGACGTGCCACAGGAACACCACCGACACGAGCGTCCCGGCGGTCGACCGCAGCAGCACGCCGAGCGACAGGCCGAGCAGCGCGAACACCGGGACCGCCGTCCCCTCGACGAGGAGGCCCGGCAGGTCGTGGACGAGGGAGGCGTGCTGGTCGGGGAACGGCCGGTCGCCGACGGCGAGGCGGGTGCCGAGGAACGAACCGGCCGCCGCGGCCTCCCCGGCGGCCAGGGCGACCGCCCCGACCACCACCGCCTTGGCCAGCAGCAGGGCGCGGCGCCTCGGGACAGCGGTGAGACTCGCGCGGATCATGCCCGTCCGGTACTCGGACGTGACCGACAGCGCGCCCAGCACCGCCAGGCACAGCGACGCCACCCACGTGCTGATCTCCTGCAACGGGCGCAGTCGCATCTCGTCGCGGCGCTCGGCGGGCAGGCCGTCCCAGACGTGCGCCATCTGGAGCGCCAGCAGGATGGTGAACCCGGTGAACGCCACCGTCACCGCCAGGACCCGGTAGGTCGAGCGCACCGACCACAGCTTGCGCCACTCGGCGGCGACCGCGCCTGTGATCACGCGTCCCTCCGCGTGAACGCCAGGGCGCCCGCTCCCACCGCGGCCGCCGTGTACGTCACCAGCAGCGCGATCGCGACGGGCGGCGACAGCACGCCGTGTGCCGTCGACGATCCCGGCGCGCCCGCGATCTGGTTGGACAGACTGCCCGGCAGCGCCGACCAGATCCGCTCGTCCCACGGCGCCGGCAGCAGCTGCGCCAGGCCGGGCGCCACGAACAGCACGGCCATGCCCGCCGTGATCGTCCCGGCCGTGGAGCGCAGGACGGCCCCCAGCCCGCACGCGATCAGCGTGAGCGCCGCCGTCGTCAGGCCGAGCCACAGCAGGTGGACCGCTACGTCCGCCGCGGGCCCCTGGAACGTGGCGACGGGACGCTCGCCCACGATCGCGTCCCCCGCCGCGGACCCGGCGGCCAGCGCCGCGAGCGCCGCCGCGAGCGCCGCCGCCGCGGCCACGCCCGCCTTGGCCGCGAACAGCGCCGGCCGGTTCGGCAGCGCGGCCAGCGTCGTCCGGTGCATGCCGTGCGCGTACTCCGAGGTGATCGTGAGCGCTCCCAGCACCACCGCGCACACCGGCAGCGCCACGGCCAGGGGCTGCTCCGCCGGAGCCGCCTCCGCCGTCGCCCTCCTCGCGGCCGACAGGCCGTCCCAGTAGCGGGCCACGTACCAGGACCACAGGAGGCAGAGCAGCATGAACACCGCGACCGTCGCGAGAAGGGCGAGGGTCGAGCGGACGGTCCGGAGCTTGTACCACTCGGCGGCGAGCGCGTCGATCACGGTGCCACCGCCCTGAACTCGGTTCCGGCCGCGGTCAGCTCCATGTAGGCCTCCTCCAGAGTGGCGCTGTGCGGCGTCACCTCGTGCAGCGGGATGCCGTTCGCGGCGGCCGTGTCACCGATGGCGGCCACGTCCAGCCCGGTGACCGTCAGGGCCCCGCCCGGCGCGGACTCGACGAGGCCCCCCGCCGCGGCGAGGACGGCGGTCAGCTCGGCCGGGCGCGGCGAGCGGACCAGGACCCCGCGGTGGAAGCGGTCCGCCAGCTCCCGTACCGAGGTGTCCGCGATCAGCCGGCCCCGCCCGATGATGACCAGGCGGTCGGCCGTCAGCTCCATCTCGCTCATCAGATGGCTGGAGATCAGCACCGTCCGGCCCTCGGCCGCCAGCGCCCGCATCAGCTCGCGGATCCAGCGGACGCCGTCGGGGTCCAGCCCGTTCACCGGCTCGTCGAACATCAGCACCCCCGGATCGCCGAGCAGCGCCGCGGCGATCCCGAGCCGCTGCCGCATGCCGAGCGAGAACCCGGCGACCCGCTTGCGCGCGACCCCCGCGAGGCCCACCTGCTCCAGGACCTCCACCACCCGCCCCATCCCGATCCCGTTGCTGCGCGCCAGCCAGCCGAGATGGTCGAACGCCCGGCGCCCGCCCTGCACCGCCCCGGCGTCCAGCAGCGCGCCCACCTCGCGCATCGGCCGCCGCAGCGCCGTGTACGGGCGGCCGTTGACCAGCGCCTCCCCGGACGTCGGCCGGTCCAGGCCCAGCACGACGCGCATCGTCGTCGACTTGCCGGCGCCGTTCGGGCCGAGGAAGCCCGTCACCGTTCCCGGCCTCACGGTGAAGGACAGGCGCTCCACCGCGGTCGTGGCGCCGTAGCGCTTGGTCAGCTCGCGTACCTCGATCATGCCGTCGAGGGTCGTACGCGACCGTCCCCGGGCACATCGGAACGCGGGCGGGCACCGCGCGTGCGACCGTGCTCCGAGACCGTCCCGCCGCCTCCGACCCCGGTATGACGGCCGCGGGCATGAGGCGCGGGCCGGACCGCCCCGCTACCTTTCGTGACGTGGACGAATCCGAGCTGCGCTCCCCGCTTCCGCGGTTCGGCCGGCGCGGCCTCATCGGCCTCGACGCCGGTGCGGCCCTCCTCTACGCCCTGCTGCTCCTGCTACTGCCGGCGGACACCGGCGCCCCGCCGCACCTGGTCGTGCGCCTCGTCGCCGCGGCGGCCCTGCCTCTCGCGGTGCGGCGCCTGTGGCCAGTCCCGGTGTTCGCGGTCGTCCTGTCCGCCTCGACCGCTACCCTGCTCCTCGACCTGCCATGGGACACCTACGCCGCCGCAGGGTTCGCCCTGTACCAGGTCGCGCTGACGCGCCGCCGCCGCCGGTGGGTGCCCACCCTGCTGATCGGCGTCGTCAGCGCCGTGTTCATCTTCGTCGGCGCCGTCGCCGGCCCCGTCGGCGCGCAGGCCGAGATCGTCGGCCGGCTGCTGCTCGGCTCCTCCGTCCTCGGCGCTTCCTGGACGCTCGGGCGCGTCGTCCGCGAGCGCCGCGCCCACGCCGCGCACGCCGCGCGCCGCCTCGCCGACCAGGCCGTCTCCGACGAGCGGCTCCGCATCGCCCGCGAGCTCCACGACGTCGTCGCGCACAGCATGAGCCTCATCGCGGTCAAGGCGGGCGTGGCCGTGCACGTCGCCGAGGCCCGCCCCGAGGAAGCGCTCGACGCCCTCCGCGTCATCGAGACCACCAGCCGGGGCACCCTCGCCGAGATGCGCCACCTCCTCGGCGTCCTGCGCACCGGCGCCGCCGACGCCGACCTGGCCCCGTCCCCGGGGCTCGCCGATCTGACCGGCCTCGCCGAACGCGCCTCGATGGCCGGCGTCCACGTCGACCTGGACGTCGAGGCGGGGGAACTCCCCGAAGGCGTCGCGCTCTCGGCCTACCGCATCGTCCAGGAGGCGGTCACCAACGTCGTCAAGCACGCGGCGCCCGCGCGCTGCCGCGTCCGGGTCAGGGCCGACGGCCTCCGGATGCGCATCGACGTCACCGACGACGGGCCCGGCGCCCGCGTCCTGCCGGGCGGCGGCGGGCACGGTCTGATCGGCATGCGCGAACGCGTCATGATGTACGGCGGCGAGTTCACCGCCGGCCCGCGTCCCGAAGGCGGCTTCGCCGTGTTCGCCGCCTTCCCTTACGACAGCTAGGAACCCCGTTGGATCTGAGCGTCCTCGTGGCCGACGACCAGGCCCTGCTGCGCGGCAGCTTCCGCGTCCTGATCGACACCGCGCCCGGCCTGCGCTCCGTCGGAGAGGCCGGCACCGGGGCCGAGGCGGTGGAGGCGGCCGCCCGGGAGCGCCCGGACGTCGTCCTGATGGACGTCCGCATGCCCGAGATGGACGGGATCGAGGCCACCCAGCGCATCTGCGCCGACCTGCCGGACGTCCGCGTCCTGATCCTCACGACGTTCGACCTGGACACCTACGTCTACTCGGCGCTGCGTGCGGGGGCCAGCGGATTCCTGCTGAAGGACACCCCGCCCGCCGACCTGCTGTCCGCGATCCGCGTCGTCGCGTCCGGAGAGTCCCTGCTCGCCCCGTCGGTGACCCGGCGGCTGATCGCCGAGTTCGTCCGCCGCCCCGGCCCCGTCCAGCCGCCGCCCGCCGGACTGGCCGCCCTCACCGACCGCGAGCGCGAAGTCCTCACCCTCATCGCCCGCGGCCTGTCCAACACCGAACTCGCCGCCCACCTCCACCTGAGCCCCGCCACCGTGAAGACCCACATCGGCCACCTCCTGGCCAAACTCCACGCCCGCGACCGAGCCCAACTGGTCATCACCGCCTACGAAACCGGCCTGGTCCGCCCCCGCTGACCCCCCACAAACCGGAACAATCTCTCCCACCCAACCCCGCAAACACGCCTCCGCCCGCAGGCGCATCCGACACACCCCGCACCACCCCCACCGCGCCGCCCGCACCGCGCTTTCGATACACACCGCGCCGCCGACACCGCGCTTTCGATACACACCGCGCCGCCGGCACCGCACCGCCCGTGCTGCAGCCTTCTGTGCCACAGCGGCATGCCACGTCTTCTGCGCCGTGTCGTCCGAGCTGCGCGTCCGTAATGCCCGGGTGCATAGCGCGCCGCCCGTGCTGCACGATCCGTGCCTCTGCGCCGCACCCCACCGCGCCGTCCGCGCCGCGTAACGCCGCAACCGCACCGTGCGGCGCGATGCAGCATCGTGTCGCACCGCATCCCACCGCGCCGCGCCGCATCGTCCGGCGCCGTGCCGTGCGGTCCGTGTCTTGCCGTGCGGGCGGTGCCGTGCCGTCCGTTCTGCGCGGTCTGTACTGCGCGGTCTGTTCTGCGCGGTCCGTACTGCGCGGTCCGTGATGCGTTTTCTGTGCGGCGCGGATTGCGGTGCGCGTTTCCGGTGCTGCGCCGCTGCGGATTGGGGGCACGGGGTCGGGTGCAGGGGGTGGTGCTTGGGGTCGGGCGCGTGGGGTCAGGTGCGGGTCCAGGCCGGTCGTCAGAGCAGGGCGGGGGCCAGGCGTTCGAACTGATCGGCCGCCGAGGCCAGGTCCGGCGTGAACACCGTGACGCAGACGTGGTCGGCTCCCGCGTCGAGGTGTTCCTGGAGCCGTCCCGCGATGGCGGTCTCGTCACCCCAGTTGTAGCAGGCGTCGATGACCTCGTCGGAGCCGCCGCCGGAGAGCGCCTCGTCGTCGTATCCGAGCGTCTTGAGCGAGCGGACGTAGGGAGAGCCCGGGATCTGCAGCATCTGCGTTCCTCTCGCGATGCCGCGCGCCTTCACCGGGTCCGTCTCAAGGATGGCGGTCTGCATGACGATGAGGAGCTTGTCGTCGCCGAGCCGCTTCCGGGCCTGCCGGGTGTGCTCGACGGGCATCGCGGCGGGGAGCGCGCCGTCCGCGCGGTCCCGGGCCAGTTCCTGCATCTTCGGGCCGAGTGCCGCGAGCAGCCGAGGGAACGGCTTCTCGGGTACGGGAGCAGCTTCGACGGAGGCGTCCATGCCGTCGAGGTACTCGCGCATCCGGTTCAACGGGCTGGTCCACTTCTGCCCGCTCCGCTCCACGATGGCCCCCATGCTGACGCCAACGCCGAGCGCGAGGCGTCCGGGGTAGGCATCGGCCAGAACCGATGCCGCACCCTGCATGGCGGCCGGATGCCGTGCCCACAGGTTCGCGATCGCCGAGCCGAGGACGACCCGCTCCGTCGCGGCGAGCATCACGCTCAACTGCGTGAACACCTCCCGGCCCCCGATGGCCTCGTTCACCCAGATCGACCCGTAACCCGCCCGCTCCACGCGCTGCGCCGCCCGCCGCCACTCGTCGGCGGGCGCGATCGGCGCCATGAGCCCGACACCGATCCTGCCGAGCGCCGCTCGCGCCCCGTCCACCGCCGTCATCGGTCCTCCTATAATCGGAACCTGCAACCCGCTTAAGACGGTACCGGAACGCCCGCCCCGTTTGTCAACCGGATGAAGGAGGTGCCGGGTGAGCGGACGACCGCAGCGCGTGGACGCGCGCCGGAACCGCGAACGCATCCTCCAGGCCGCGTTCGAGGCCTTCGCCGCGGACGGCCGCCTCGTCCCGCTCGACGACATCGCCCGCCGGGCAGGCGTCGGAGCCGGGACGGTCTACCGCCACTTCCCGACCAAGGAGGCCCTGTTCGAGGCGGTCGTCGCGGACCGCCTGGAAAGGGTCGTGGACGAGGCGCAGGCCCTTGTCCGCGCGGACGACCCTGGAGAGGCCTTCTACGGCTTCCTCATGTGGGTCGTGGAGCGTGCGATGTTCAACCATGCCCTGTGCGACGCCTTGGCCGCCGACCTGCAGACGCTGGACGTCCCCGACATGGACGAGCGGTTCACCTCGGCGCTGGACGAGTTGCTGCGGCGGGCGCAGGCGGCCGGCGCGGTGCGCTCGGACGTGGACGTCAGCGACATCCGAACCCTCATGGTCGGTGCGATGCTGATGGAACGCCGTCAGCGTCCCGAGGGCCGCCCCGGACGCATGACGGCGCTGGCGTGCGACGCCCTCCGCCCCGTAACGAAAAGCGACGAAACTCTGTCCGGTGAGCGTAACGAAAGGCGGTGCGAGGTCTGCGCGAAGCCGCTCGACCCGGCGTCGACCGGAAGGCCCGCCCGGTTCTGCGGCGCCGCCTGCCGCCAGAAGGCCCACCGCCGCAAGAAAACCGCTTGAGCCCGAGCGGGCCCCGCGCGACCCTGGCCCTACCATGCGCACACGCGAGATCCGTGCCTGCTACGACCGAGACTCGATCACCGTCTACCAGGCCTACGCTCCCGAGATCGGCGGTCCGGCCGCGAGACACGGCACGTTCGTCCCGCCGTTCTCCCGGCACCGGATGACCTGGATAAAACCGTCGTTCCTGTGGCTCATGGCCCGCAGCGACTGGGCCCGCAAGCCCGGCCAGGAGACGATCCTCGCGGTACGGATCAGCCGGACGGGCTGGGAGGAGGCGCTGGGCCTGGCCGTCCCGACGGATCCCGACCGCCGCGTTTTCCGGAGCACCGACGAATGGCGCCGACGCTTCGCCAGGGCGCTCGTGCACGTCCAATGGGATCCCGAACGCGTGCTCGACGGCCGGAAACTCGAAGCACGCAGCATCCAGATCGGCCTCAGCCGCTACATCGTCGACCGCTACGTCGACGACTGGATCCTCGGCATCGAAGACCGCACCCCGCTGGTCCGCAAGGTCCACGCCCTCCGACAAGCGGGCCGGACCCCCCAAGCCAGAGCCCTGCTCCCCGAAGAACACCCGTACCCACTATCACCCACCCTGGCCGCCCATCTGGGAGCGTCCTAACCACCACTGACCAAGACACCCCTGAGGGCAGACCTGGACCCCCAACCCTCCCGCCCCGACACGTCACCCGAGCCCGCCGAATGCCGCCCCGCGGCCCTGGGCCCACGCACGTCCCCCGCCAACGGACCCTGAGCCGGCACGGGCGCCCCACCACCTAGTTGGGGCGTGGCGTATGGACTGCCCGGCCGAGTGGGCGCGCGTCTTCGCCGAGGCGGCCGGGCTCGGCGTCGTCCAGGCGCACCTCTCGCGCTGAGGGGTGATCCGGGAGCACCGCGCTTGTCGTCGCGCTGTCGCAGTGCTCCCATGCGTCCGCGCCGGGAAGGCAGGAACTGAGGGCGGGCGAGCGCACCGGCCTGCGGGGCCGACTTGATCAACCGAGACCGCCACGGTGACCACCGCGCGGTCGACGTGCTGCTAACGCGTCCGGCCTCCCGGTGAGGATCCCGGCCGTGTTTCAAAGTCCCGGCCTACTCCGCTCTCCTGGCGGCCTCGCTCCGTGACCGAGCCCGGGCGAACGCGGCATCCCTTCGCGATCTGCCCGATGCCGCTCTCCTCCGGCTTCGCCGCACCGGGCGGGTCGTGCGTTCGCGCGCGTGGCCGAGGCTCCTTCGAGACAGGCCCGAGTGGTCGGCGAGCACACCCCCTGCTTGGTCGACATGTCATTCGAGACAGTCACAGCTGCATCGCGTCGCGGATGTGCTCCTCGCGCGTTCGCGGGTCATGGAAGACCTGGTCTTCCATGGCCGCTCCCTATACGAACTCGATGCCGCAGGTGATCCCCTCATCCCGTGCGGTAGGCCTCCAGCCGGTCGGCCAGTTCCTGGGGGCGACTCAGCGCGACGAGGTGGCCGCCGGGCATCTCGTCGACGGTGATTCCCAGCCGTTCGCTCACCACCCGCCGTTGGAAGTCAAGCGGGAAGAAGCGGTCGTCACGCGCTTGCAGGAAGACGGTCGGGGTGCTCGGCCACTTGTGAAGAGGCCACGGCTCCGCGAAGGGGGTGGACGACTGCACGGTCTCCTGCGACAGCGCCACGGCCTTCACCTCGTCCGGCACGTCGTGAAAGAAGTACTCTTCGGCGTCGAACTCGACGGTCGGCGTCCGCCCCTCACGGATCGCCTGGTCGGACATGGCCTTCGCCTGCCCGGTTCGCTCCCACCACTCGCCGCCCGTCTCACCGGGCGACGGGACCATGGCGTTGAGCAGTACGAGCAGGTCCACCGGCAGGCGCTCGCAGACGAGCGGGGCCGTAAGGCCGCCCATCGACTGCGCCACCAGGATGAGATCCTTACGTTCGCCGATCGCTTCGACCACGGTGTCGGCGTACTCCGCCAGACCCGCGGAGTCGTCACCGGCCGGAAGGTCGACCGCCACTGCGTCGTGCCCCCGCGCGCGCAACTCCGGTACCAGACGGTGCCAGTACCAGGCCTGCCCGCCCGCTCCGGGGATGAGTATGTAGGTCGCCATGTCATTGCCCTCCGAAGTTCGATGGCGGTTACGCTAGCGAGCCCCACGGACGGCCCGCCGACCGGATCGTCACCGACATGGCGGCGATGGTGCCGCTGCCGCCGGTGGAGCCGGTGGTCGGCTGGCGCACCTCGACCCGGCTGGCCCGCGACCATTACGTCCGGATCGCCTCCAACGACTACTCGGTGCACCCGTCGGTGATCGGGCGGCTGGTCGAGGTCGTCGCCGACCTGCAGGAGGTGAGGGTGACCTGCGGCGGGCAGCAGGTCGCCGCGCACCCGCGCTGCTGGGCGGTCCACCAGACCATCACCGACCCCGCGCACGCCCAGGCGGCCGCGGTGATGCGGCGGCTGCGGCTGCAGACCACCCGGCCGCCGGCCGACACCGAGGTCGAGCAGCGGCGGCTGAGCGACTACGACGCCCTCCTGGGAGTCCAGGACATCGGTGCCGCCGGCATCGAGGGGGTGGCGTGATGGCACCCCGCACCAAGGCCACCGTCGCCACGGCCACCGCAGCGGGCGCCGCGAGGAGCACTGGCGGCCGCAATGTCGAGGCCGAACTGGCCTACCTCACCCGGGTGCTCAAGGCGCCGTCGCTGCACGCCGCCGCCGCTCGTCTGGCCGAACGCGCCCGGGAGGAGTCCTGGACGCACGAGGAGTTCCTGGCCGCCTGCCTGCAACGCGAGGTCGCCGCCCGCGAGGCCCACGGCGGCGAGGCCCGCATCCGCGCCGCCCGCTTCCCCGCCCGCAAAGCCCTGGAGGACTTCGACTTCGACCACCAGCGCTCAGCCAAACGCGAGGTCATCGCCCACCTGGGCACTCTGGATTTCGTCGCCGCCCGCGAGAACGTCGTCTTCCTGGGCCCGCCGGGAACTGGCAAGACCCACCTGTCGATCGGGCTGGGCATCCGCGCCTGCCAGGCCGGACACCGCGTCGCCTTCGCCACCGCCGCCGGGTGGGTCTCGCGGCTGGCCGACGCGCACGCCGCCGGACGGCTGCATGACGAACTGACCCGGCTCGCCCGCGTCCTGGTCCTGATCGTCGACGAGGTCGGCTACATCCCCTTCGAGGCCGAGGCCGCCAACCTGTTCTTCCAGCTCGTCTCGTCCCGTTACGAGCGGGCCTCGCTGATCGTGACCAGCAACAAGCCGTTCGGCCGCTGGGGCGAGGTGTTCGGCGACGACGTCGTCGCCGCAGCCATGATCGACCGCCTCGTCCATCACGCCGAGGTCATCAGCCTGAAGGGGGACAGCTACCGCCTGAAGAACCGTGACCTGGGCCGTGTCCCCGCGGCCAACACCACCAACGACCAGCAGTAACGACCAACAACATCAGGGGGTCAACTTTCAGACGTCGCCAGGGGGTCAGAATTCAGCCGTCGTTGACACTGTGCCTGGTGCTGCCTTGAGTGACAGAACTTGATCGACCTTCTTGTACGGTGCGGGCCTTGGCGTGGCGGGCGCAGGAGGCGAAGATCGGCGCCATGGACCTCCTGGAGACTCTGGTCGGCAAGGGATTGCGCCGTGAGCCGCTGTCCCGCGCCGAAGCGCTCGCGGTGCTGGAAACCTCCGATGACGAGTTGCTCGACGTGGTGGCCGCCGCCGGCAAGGTACGCCGTCACTGGTTCGGGCGCCGGGTCAAGCTGAACTATCTGGTCAACCTGAAGTCGGGGCTCTGTCCTGAGGACTGCTCGTACTGCTCGCAACGGCTGGGGTCGGAGGCGGGGGTCCTGACCTACACCTGGCTGAAGCCGGACGAGGCGGCCGCCGCGGCGGAGGCGGGCGTGGCCGGTGGCGCAAAACGCCTGTGCCTGGTGGCCAGCGGTCGCGGTCCGACCGACCGGGACGTGGAACGGGTCGCCGGCATCATCTCCGCGATCAAAGAACGCGACGAGGACGTGGAGATCTGCGCCTGTCTCGGACTTCTGTCCGGTGAGCAGGCCGGGCGACTGCAAGAGGCCGGCGTGCACGCCTACAGCCACAATCTGAACACCGCTGAAGCTACGTATGCGGACATCTGCACCACGCACGGGTTCGGCGACCGGGTCGACACCGTGCGGAAGACCAAGGAGGCAGGCCTGTCGGCCTGCTCCGGGCTGATCGCCGGCATGGGGGAGAGCGACGCGGACCTGGTGGACGTCGTCTTCGCGCTGCGCGACCTGGACGTGGACTCGGTCCCGGTGAACTTCTTGATCCCGTTCGAGGGGACGCCGATGGCCGAGAAGTGGGCCCTCACCCCGCAGCGCTGCCTGCGGATCCTGGCGATGGTGCGCTTCGTCTGCCCGGACGTGGAGGTGCGCCTCGCCGGCGGGCGGGAGATCCATCTGCGGACGCTCCAGCCTCTCGCACTGCACGTGGTCAACTCGATCTTCCTCGGCGACTACCTGACCAGCGAGGGGCAGGCCGGCAAGGCGGATCTCGACATGATCGCCGACGCGGGCTTCGAGGTGGAAGGCACGGCCACCACCACGCTGCCCGAACACCGAAGGCGGTCGAAGACCTCGGCCTCCGATGACGCCCCCGAAAATGAGAACGGCGACGCCCGCCCTCCGCAGCCCCGTGGCCCTGCCCGAGCCGACCTGGTCGCAGTGCGCCGTCGTGGGGCAGGCACCAACCTGCCCCCCAATGCCTGACCCGCGCGAGCTGCCGGTGCGTCCCTGACGTCGTTTTCGCCGATGTCCCAAGACCACGTGGCGTTGGCGGCCAAGACCGTCCCCCTTCCCACAAGCGACGCCCACGCACAGGCAGCGCCCCCTCGACTGCGGCGTCTTCAGAGGCGGGGGCGCCTGCCCGGCAATGCGTCCCGATGGGCAGCGCACCCACTAAGGTGAGCCGCCGCCACAAGCGAGGGGATCTACAGGGCGCCGCCAAAGCGAGGCACCTTCACGCGGCAGGTATCTCTGCAGGTGAGGCGTCTCCGCGCGCCGGGCGCCAGAGGTGGGGGCAGGGCCACGAGCGTGGGGCAACGGGGCATGGCATCAGTGGCGAGGCACCTTCACGGGGCAGGTGTCTAGGTGGGTGAGGAGTCTCCGCGCGCCGGGCGCCACCAGAGGTGGGGGGCAGGGCCACGAGCGTGGGGCAACGGGGTATGGCGTCAGTGGCGAGGCACCTTCACGGGGCAGGTGTCTAGGTGGGTGAGGAGTCTCCGCGCGCCGGGCGCCACCAGAGGTGGGGGGCAGGGCCACGAGCGTGGGGCAACGGGGTATGGCGTCAGTGGCGAGGCACCTTCACGGGGCAGGTGTCTAGGTGGGTGAGGCGTTTCCGCGCACCGGGCGCCACCAGAGGTGGGGCAGGGCCACGGATGAGGGGGCGGACGGGGCGGCGCCAATGGCGAGGAACTTTCACGGGTAGGGCTCTGGCGGGTGGGGCGTCTTCACGGGGGGAGGGGCAGCCAAAGGCCCGGCGTCTCTGTGGGGGAGGCGTCTGCGCGGGCGGGTGGCGGCAGAGGTCGGGCTTGCACGGGTCGGGTCTCTCCCTCGTTGGCGTTCTTGCGAGCGAGTCGTCTAGTGCCGGAGGCGGAGGACGACGCTCTTGGAGAAGGTCCCTCGGTCCGCGGCCTTGGCGGCGCGTTGCTGTTCCAACCGCTCGGGTGTGAGGCCGTGGTGGGAGGCGAGGGCGTGAAGTACCTCCAGAAGGTCGGCGAGCTCCGCTGGATCGTTGGTCGCGGTGTACTCGTCGGCCTCCTCGTAGAGCTTGTCGCGCAGTAGGGCCGCACGCTCGTCGTGAGACGCGGTCCGCGTCTCCGGGACTCTGCCCGCCTCCCGGATGATCTCGGGGATCCGGTCGCGGACGAGCTTCTCGGCTTGGCGTCCGTCCTTGGCCTGATGCGCTGTCCTGCAGTAGCGCCGGTCCAAGGACTGGATCCACTGGACGGCGACCGCCGCCGTCTGGACCAGTTCGCCGCGGAGGTTCCCAGGGTCGGTTTCGGCCAGCGCCTCGAAGAATTCTTCGGCGAGGATGTGGCGCCACGTCAGCTCGCCTCGTGACCCTGCCGTGGCGCATTCCTGTTTTGCCTCCTCTGCTCGTGCGGTGAAAGCCGAGCCGGTGCCGTCCGGGAACTCCTGGACGCCCCACATTCGGTCTTGGGCCTCACGTTCCGCCGCCACATCCGCCAACACTCCCGCCAGCGACCCCGGCGCTTGCTCGTTCTCCATGCGGCGACGTTAGCCACTCGGATGGCTCGCCATCGCGTGGTCCGGTTCGCAGCTGAGCAGTTCGTGCATGATGGGCGGGAGTTCGTCCCAGAGCCACTCGTTCAGCGTGCCCGGAAAGTCTGCGGGCGCGCGTATGGCCAGGCGGCGGGGTGTCACTTCCGTGAGACGAACCGCGAGGGGCCCGTCGTCCCACATGGGATCGCGGTTGCCCCAGAACGCGGAGAAGTCGGCGCTCGTCAGCAGCAGCTCCGCGGGCAGGGTGTGCTCGCCCGGGTGCCTGCCGAGCGGTAGCAGCCGTTGGGCGGCGGTGCGCAGGACGTTGAGCGCGGCCAGGTCGTGCGGGCAGGCGACGCCGGTGATCTGCAGTTCGGGGAGGCCGAACCGGCAGAGCCCCCGGGTCGTGAGGTAGACGCAGGCGCAGCCGTCGATGTCGTCCTCGTCGGCGGTGCAGCGGCCGGAGTTCCTGTAGGGCGGCAGGACGGTGCCGAGCCAGTCGTCGGCGAGAGCGAACTCCTCGAACCGTTCGAAGGGGACGACGGGCAGGACCTGGCCCGAGGTGAGGTCCACGGGCACGCCGCAGACCGATTCGGCGATCGCCTTCGTCGCGGCGCGCGCGAGGTGGGGGCCGAGCGGCAGGTCACCGGCCGGCAGGACCGAGGTGACTCCGATGTGCTTCGTCGCCCGGCTCAGCCTCTCGATGTCGTCGGCGTCCGCGCCGGTGGCGCTGGAGAGGTCCCACGGCGAGGCCGCGGCGGGATGGCAGGCGAGCGCGAGGCGGGGAGACCCGATCCGTTCCGACAGGGCCGCCGCGAAGGTGCCGGAGAACCTCCGGAGGATCGCCGCCGACAGGTCTGCGGGGTTCCGGTCGGTCGCGACGACGAAATCGGCGCGCGTCTCTTCGGGGACGGTGATGGTGACGGGCATTGCAGCCTCCTCGGGCCGTTGGACCGGCGTGCGAGGTCCAGCTTCGAGGCGGCCGCCAGGCGGAGTGAGGAGAACGAGATCCTGTGGATAAGTCCTGCCGACGTCGCCGACCCGGCAGGACCGGCGACCCTGGCGGCACGTTCGGGCTGCCAGGGTCAGCGGTCAGAACGCGCAGGGGAGGGACTTGATCCCGTTGATGAAGCTCGCCCGTTGGCGGACGGGCGGCGCCGTGGCGTGCAGGGTCGGCAGCCGCGTGTACAGCTCGCGGAGCAGCACCGTGATCTCGCGGCGGGCCAGGTGCGCGCCGAGGCAGAAGTGCGGTCCCGGGGCGCCGAATCCGAAGTGGGGGTTGGGGAGGCGCATGACGTCGAACGCCCGCGGGTCCTTGAAGACGCCGTCGTCCCTGTTCGCCGAGTTGTAGTAGAGGATCACCCGGTCGCCGGCGCGGTAGACGTGCCCGCCCAGTTCGTGGTCGCGGGTCAGCGTGCGGCGCATCCACGTCACCGGGGAGGCGTATCGGACGATCTCCTCGACGGCGGCCGGAAGCCGCACGTCCAGGTCGGAGAGGAGCACGTCCCGCTGGCCGGGGTGGTCGGTGAGCAGGGCGAGGGAGTGCGACAGCGCGTTGCGCGTCGTCTCGTTGCCTGCCACCACCAGCAGCGCGAAGAAGCGCCCGAGGTCGAGGTCGTCGAGGGCCTCGCCGTCCACATTGGCCTGTGTCAGCGCGGTGACGAGGTCGTCGGCGGGCTTCTCCCGGCGCAGCCGGCTGAGGTCCGCCATGAGCGCGTGCAGGATGGAGAACTTCTCGGCGAGGACGGCCGCACGGTCGCGTCCGTCAGGCCCGTCGTGGTCGGGATCGCCTAAGGCGATGATGAGGTTGGTGGCGTCGATGACGTCGTCGTAGGCGGACTCTGGGATGCCCATCATCGAGCAGATGACCTGCAAGGGCATCCGCACGGCGACGTGCTCGACGAAGTCGCACGGGCCGCGTTCGGTCAGCTCGTCCACGATGTGCCGGGCCAGGACGGCGACGTCGCCGGTGACCCGCTGGACGAGGCGCGAGGTGAACGAGCGCGCCACGATCCGGCGGAGCCGCGCGTGCCGCGGATCGTCGATGCTGATCATGGAGCCGCTGTAGCGGGCCACCTGAGGGGGCGGGTCGACCAGGCTGACCGCGGTGGGCTGGGAGCTGAACACCTGGGGGTTCCGGCTGGCCTCGGCGACCTCCTCGTAGCGGGTGATCGCGTAGAACCCCTGGTCGTCCGGCAGGGGGCAGAAGACCGGACCGTCCGCAGCCCGCAGGGAGGCGAAGAGTTCGTCGCGCTCGTCTGGCGGTTTCGCCCAGAAGTCCAGGCTGACGAGACTGCTCTCGGCGATGGAGGGCATGGGTGGGAGCGCCTTCCCCTGGGGAGTTCTCGCCCACAGGCTAACCCGGCCGCCTCCGGGAAGACGATCATGCGCGGGCGGGGTGGGGCCCCGCCCGCGCATGATCGTCCGCCGTTGCCGGGACCGCGCCCGGCATAACCACAGTTAGCGAGCGGAAAGCTCCACAAAGTGACGCTCGCCCGGTCCCACGTAAACCTGGCGCGGACGCCCGATCTTTGTGGACGGGTCGTTCATCATCTCGCGCCACTGGGCGATCCAGCCGGGGAGCCGGCCGAGCGCGAACAGGACCGTGAAGGCGTTCGTCGGGAACCCCATCGCCTTGTAGATGACACCGGTGTAGAAGTCCACGTTCGGGTAGAGCTTGCGCTCGACGAAGTAGTCGTCGCTCAGGGCGACCTCTTCGAGGCGCATGGCGAGATCCAGCAGCGGATCGGACTTGCCGAGCGCGTCCAGGACCTTGCCGGTCGCCTTCTTCACGACGGCGGCGCGCGGGTCGTAGTTGCGGTACACGCGGTGGCCGAAGCCCATCAGCTTGACGCCGGGCTCCTTCTTCTTGACGCGCTCGACGAACGAGTCGATGTCGTCACCGTTCTCGTGGATGCGCTCCAGCATCTCCAGGACGGCCTGGTTGGCGCCGCCGTGCAGCGGGCCGAACAGCGCGTCGACGCCCGCGGACATTGAGGAGAACAGGTTCGCCTGGCTCGAGCCCACCAACCGCACGGTGGAGGTTGAACAGTTCTGCTCGTGGTCGGCGTGGAGCACGAACAGCATGTCCAGTACGCGCGCGATCTCCGGGTCGATCTCATAGGGCTGCGTGGGCAGGCCGAACATCATGCGGAGGAAGTTCTCCACGTACCCGAGGGAGTTGTCCGGGTAGAGCAGCGGCTGGCCGTTGGACGTCTTGTACGCGTAAGCGGCGATCGTCGGGAGTTTGGCGATGAGCCTGATGCTCGAACGGTCGACCTGTTCCGGGTCGAACGGGTCGAGGCTGTCCTGGTAGAACGTCGACAGGGCGCTGACAGCGGACGACAGCACGGCCATCGGGTGCGCGCGGCGCGGGAAGGCGGAGAAGAACGCGCGGAACTTCTCGTCCAGCAGCGTGTGGTGGCGCACGTTGTCGGTGAACGTGCTCAACTCGTCGGCCGTAGGCAGCTCGCCGTAGATCAGCAGGTAGGCCACCTCGAGGAAGGACGACTTCTCCGCCAGTTCCTCAATGGGGTAGCCCCGGTAGCGCAGGATCCCCGCCTCACCGTCGATGTAGGTGATGGCCGACGTGGTGGACGCCGTGTTGGTGAAACCCGGGTCGAGCGTGACATGCCCCGTCTCCTTGAGGAGGCTGCTCACGACCAGCCCCGAGGGGCCTTCGGTCGCCTCGGTGACCTCCAGAGGCATGCGGCCGCCCGCGTGGTCGAGCTCGAAGTCCGACATACTCGCTCACTCCCAACTGCGTCCACACCTGCGTAGACGATCCGTTCTTCATCGTATCCACGTGATCACGGGGGCTGATCCGGGCCGTCCCCGTCGACGGCGGACCCCCTGGCGGCACGCGCGCGGGCCGCCCACCTCTCCTCGCATCCGTCTCTCCGCTCCTGCGGCCGCGGTGACCCGAACCTTTCCGCTCCCATGCTGGAACGGGACGAGTCCGCCCGGAACGCTTGGTCCGGCTGGCCTGGGCGGAAAGGTGGACGCTCAGGAGCTATCTACCAAATTTCGCCCTCCCTTCGGTGGTACCCCGACCGCCCGTCCGTCGGGGAGTTCTCATGATCTCGTGCGAGGGAGGGGTTGCCATGGAGGCCGTCCGGCACCGCTGCGGCGCCGCCGGCGAAAGTGAGAAGAATCTCAGCATCCTCGCCGCACCCGGCGGTCCGGGCTACGCGTCCACATGCGCCTACGCGTGCGGCTCACGCAAGGTCGGCTGCTCGGTCGGCACCTCGACCAGTGTCCGCTCCTGGACGTCGATCAGCTGCTCGACGTCGACGGGCGGCCACTCATCGCCGTAGTGGGCGTCCAGCAAGGTGCTCAGGGCGACGAGGATCTGCTCCGGTGTCGGACGTTCCGCAGGGTCCTTCGTGAGGCAGCGTGTGACGAGCCCCAGCAGGGGTGCTGGGAGGAGGTCCAGATACGGCTCGCCGTGGACGATCCGTCCGCGGACCTTGTGCCCGTCCCCGAACGGCGGCGCGCCGGTCGCCGCGTAGACGAGCGTCGAGCCGAGGGAGAACACGTCGCCCTCAGGATGGACGGGGTCACCCAGGGCCTGCTCCGGCGACATGTACGCGGGCGTCCCCAGGATCTCCGTACGCGAAAGCGGCAGCGCGTCCAAGGGACGTGCGATGCCGAAGTCGATGACCCTCGGGCCGTCCGAGGCGAGCAGGACGTTGGACGGCTTCAGGTCGCGGTGCACGATCCCCGCCCTGTGGATCGCGATGAGCGCTTCCGCCAGCCCGGCCCCGAGCCGGCAGACGGTCTGCTCCTGGAGGGCCCCTTTCTCCCGCACGACCTTGGAGAGACTCACCCCGCGGATGTACTGCGTCGCCAGCCACGGCCGGTCGGCGTCCGGATCGGCGTCGACGACGGGCGCGGTGTAGAAGCCGCTCACCGAGCGCGCCGAGGTGACCTCACGGCGGAAGTGCTCTCGCCATCTGGGGTCGTCCAGGAGCTCCCGCCGGATGACCTTCACCGCGACCAGCCGCCTGCTGGGCGACGCTCCGAGGAACACCTCGCCCATCCCGCCGGAACCGAGCCGGGCGACCACGCGGTACGGGCCGATCATCTGGGAGGGTTCTGGCTGCAGGGACACGGCTATCCGATCATGGTGGGCGGGCTCAAATCGTGCCATGCGCGCGGGCCCGCCCGGCCGTTCACGTCCAGGAAAGCGCGCTCCGGTCGGCCCAGTAGCGCTCGGCAGGGACGCTCAGCCGTGCGAGCTCCTCCAGGTCGCCTTCACCCAGCCGCACATCCGTCGCCGCCAGGTTGGCCCGCAGTTGGGCGGGACTGACCGCGCCGATGAGGACGGTGTCAGCCCACGGCCTGCCGAGCGCCGCCGCCATGGCGACGGCGTCCGGTCCGACGTCGTGCGTTGACGCGACGTCCTGGACCTCAACGGGCGCCCGCACGGCGAGCCGGCCGTTGGCCAGCACCTCTTTGAGCAGCACATGCAGACCGGCGCCGTGAGCCTCGCGCAGCGCTTCCTCGGCGGAGGTCTCCAAGAGGTTCCAGGTCGACTGGACAGTGCTGAACAGCCGCTGGCCGGACACCTCGAGTTCCATGGCCCGCCTGATCGTTTCTGCCTGCCGGGGTCCGGATGTCGAGAACCCGACGCGAACGCCCTCCGCCGTGAGTTGTGCCAGGGCCGCCTGGAGGGGGACGTCCTCGAACAGGGGACTCTCTTCGGTGAGTGAGTGCACTTGATACACCGACAGGTGCCCGTCCAGCAGGCTGCGCGTCTCCTGGTACTGCGCCTGGAAGCGGTCGAGGCTGTGCTCCTTGACCTCGTGCACTTCCGCGTCGGTCTTCCAGTCACCCACGTAGGTGTAGCCCCACTTGCTCGAGACACGGACCCCCGAAGGCGCGCGGTCCGCCAGCCAAGCCCCGAGGAACTCCTCGGCCCTGCCGTAGGAGCGTGCGGCGTCAACCCAACGGATGCCTGCCGCGTAGGCGGCATCGAGGACGCTCCAGGTCGCCTCGCGCATCGCCTCCACGCTCCGCCCGGGCGGCAGTTCGCCGTGGCTGCCCACATTGATGTAGGCCGGCCGCCCCACCGCGGCGAGCCCGATCCCGAGTCGACGTATCGCGTTCATGACTCCAGCCTCGCACGGGGAGCCCCGGCCGCCGTTATCCACAGAACCGCGTTCTAGGCATGGTGGCGGGGCCCGTCCATGAGGCTGGGCCGCGTCCACGTCACCGCCACAGGAAGGCCCGGCAATGCCCGACCAGATGACTCGCGCCGATCACGGTGCCAACCAGTTCGCCACGCTCCTCGGCCTCACCCGCTGGCAGTTGCGCCTCGGGCTCGAGCATGGGCTGCTTCCGAAGCCCGACCTTGAGGAGGACCGATGGTCCGCCGCCCTCGCCGAAGAGGTCCGAGGGCGCGGCGAGGAGATCGTCGCCCGGTTCGGCGCCGAGCCGCCGGTCGGCTCGGCACGGGCCGCCGCCCGGCTGGCGGCGCGTGTCGGCCTCGACGTCGAGCGCGGCGACATCGAGGTCCTGGTCGCGCAGGACGACCTCAACGTCGCCAGCACTTTCCGCGGCCACCCGGTCTACCTGCTGCGCGACCTCGACCGGCTCGATCCCGCCGCCGTGCGCCGCGTCGTCACCGCTAGGAAGGGCCCGCTGACCGACACTGTCGACGCCGGTGGCGCGTCGGTCATCCTCGGCTGGCCCCGCAAGACGTTCGACCGGATCGCGGGCGAGCGCGGCCTGGCAGCGGACAGGCTCGGCCGCTACGCCCTCTCCGACGTCCAGGCCCTGCGGGCGGACGAGAACCTGGCACGCGAGGTGGCTGAGGAGAAACGCGGCTTGGCCCTCGCCCGGACGCGCCGCTCCGAGGCCCACGCCGAGGACGTCGTCCGCGCCTGGCTCCTCCGCTGCTCGGCCTTTCTGGACCGCGACGCCGACCAGCCACCGGATACCGCTCCGCTGGGACGAGCGCTGAGGAACCTCACCACGATCAGGGCCGAGATAGCCCGCCAGGAACCCCCTTCACCCTGAGCCGTCGTGCCGAGGCCTCGTGGACGTCCGCCGAGAGACACTGCGTCTTAGTCCGAGCAGCAAGGTGGCCTTGGCCTCGCGTTTGGACGCCGCCGCGGATGAGCACCCGCCTATCCGGGACCACGCCGCCGGGGGTGAGCAGCGGCCTGACCGGGAAGGCGCCGGCAGCGGCGGCGAGGCAGCTCCCCAGGTTTCGGAGTGTGCTGGTGCAAGAGGGGTGGTGTCCAGTTGAGGTCGGCGCGGTCGCCGTGCCGCGGCTGGGCGTTTGTGGCCGTGGCGATGGCTTCGCTCGGCGTGGGGCGATTCAGGGTGGTGGTGAGGGGTTCCTCGGGCGATTCGGTGAACCGCTGGTGCCAGTTGGGCAGCCTCGAGTCGAGGTAGATCTAATTGCCGTGCCGTGCCGTGCCGTGCCGTGCCGTGCCGTGGCGTTCGTCATCGTGTCGATGACCTTGTCTGGCGCGGGGGCGTTCGAAGGTCGAGGGCCGCTGTGCGGTTGTGGTGCCCTCCGCGGCGTTCTGATCTCGACGTGTGCGGGTGTGGGGAGTCGCTAGTTGCGCCGGGAGGTCGATCGGCGCCGGGAAGACGGCTTCCGGGTGTCTTGGTGCCGGGCCAAGGTTCCCAGGAGGCGGTCGCGGGCCTCGGTCCGGGACATCGCCGGAAGGTGCGGGGGGAGGGTGGACGCCACTGCCGGAGGGCCCTGGACGATGCCCTGGTCGTCGACCATGGCCCGGTCGCCCGTCCATTGACCGAGCAGGACCGCGAACACGGCATTCGGGTGGCGCTTGAGGAGCATCGCGATCCTGTCGGCCTCCTGGGAGCAGTCGGCGACCAGAAGTAGACGGCGCGCGTGCGTCACGCCGCTCCTCTCGCGGATGGCGAGCTCGGTCTCCAGGTAGGCGAGCGCCGCGTCGAGGTTGCCGGGGATGAAGAGCCCGGCAGTGTCATCGTCGAGGAGTTCGTCTTCGGCCAGCCCGAAGAGGGTGATGGCGTCGGGGCGCGGGACGACGACCAGCGAGTCGTCGGCGTGCTCGTCGAGGGCCGTCAGCGCGAGCACTCGCGCGGTGGAGGTGGCGCCCGGGCCTGAGAGCCCCCGGGCCGCAGCGCCGAACGGGTCGAGCAGGGGACGGTAGGTGACGTTCGCCGCCTGTGGGTCCGGAGGGTTCGGCACAGGAAGGGGGGACAGGCCGGGGTTGGCGGCGGTGTAGAGGCGGTGCCGGAAGGGGTAGCACATCGCCGCGGCGACGGGGAGCAGCAGACCGAGGAGCAGTACCGGCTGCAGCGAGGAGGGGCGTGAACCGATCTCGTCGGCCTGGTCGCGGGCAGGTACCGGGGCCGGTAGTGGAGTCTGGGCCGTCCCCGGTACCGCGGCCGCTCCCGGTGTCGGCGCCGAACGGGCGCGCTTGGTGGGGCGCGGAGGCGGGGGCCCGCTTCCGGGGTCCCCGGGTGCGGGCGGACGGGGCGCCGGGTCCTCGTGCGGGCGTGGCCGGGGCGCCCTGTGCTCCTTCTTCGGCTTCCGGTCATTCCGATCGACCCAACGAGGCAACTCCCGCCCACGTCCCGGGTGCCCCCGGGACTTCTCGTGCATCGACAGCCATGGCTCCTTGCACTTGTGCGAGGTGAACCTGTCGCCGATGCCCACGGTGTGGCGGCAGATGGGCGGTCGGGGTCTGCGCGGCTCGTGATCGGTTCCGGCGGCCGCCTCGGACGGAGCCGCGGCGCCGATACTGATGGCTCCGGCCATGGCGGTGCACCCCAGGAACCCGCAGGTGCAGCGGAGCCATTCGCCGAAGGCGACGGCGAGTTTGGGATTTGCCAGGAAACGGTTCATCTTCGCCCCGGGGGATCGCGTCGGTCACCGTGTGACTGCCGATCGTAGCCACTTTGGCTACGGAGCGTTGCACATTGCCCACAGTCGGCTCCAGTGATCCCGTTCCGCCGCCGCCGTTACTCCCACGACTGATAAGGCCGTCAAATCCCAGCTCATCCCGAAATATTGGTGTCTGCTCTCGGTGGGACGGCCGAGACCGTCGGAAGCCCGAATTCCCGCGAATTCATTGGGGATGCGCGGCAAGGGGAGTGCGGACAAGGCATCCGCAAGCAGGGACGGTTGCATGATCGTCACATGTTCGGTCTTCTCGGGGAGTCCCCTCAGGTGGCACGCAGGGGTGACGGTGCGGGCGTAAAACTGTCACTCGCTGTCACTGCGTGTCGACGCGCCTGAATGGCCCGCGCACTCGATGAATCCCGACTGTCGGCCAGGAGGGCGAATCGGCCACATCCCAGCGGACATGAAGGTGCAATGCGCGACAATTCATCTGATCGCGTGGCCATGCTCATAAAACTGCACACCCCCTGGTCGAGGGGCTGCCAACTCGAGAACTAATGGCGCTGCGCACCCGAGAAGCACTACCGCGTCCACCGCGCCGCCACCGGTGCGGACCACCCCGGCGCGGCCTGATCAACGTCCCGGCTATGGTTTCGATCGTGATCTGGGAGGGGTTCCGGAAGGGCGTGGAGGGCTGGGGGCGCGAGCTCGGGGACGTCGAGGAGCAGATCACCCTGTACGGCGAGACCCTCAGCGAGTTCACTCTCGACCTCTCAGCCGCATCCGCGGAAGCGATCGAGCACTACAGGCGCGCCCTCGACGCGTACGAAGCGGCCAAACGGGCGCTCAGCAGAAGCGTCGATGTCGAGGCCGCGAGTCTGGCCGTTGTGGATGGACGGTCCGAACTCGAGCTCGTGCGGACGCTGATGGCCGGGCCCGCCGCCCGCGAGGAATCGTGCTTCTTCAACCCGGCACACGGCGCCTCGGTCGTGCGAGTCAGGTGGAGGCCGGACGGCGGGAGCAGTCGATGGGTGGCGGTCTGCGCGGCAGATGCCGCCAGGCTGGCGTCGGCGCGTGAACGGGCTGTCCCGAAGCCACCCGAGGCACACCGGAAGGAAGCCGCCAAGATGCCGGCGGCTGAGCGCGCCGTCCCGCGGCAACGCGGGGCATCTCGCATGCCGGTGTCCGGCATGGGGGCCGATGAGGTCGGAGCCTTCGGCTCCTACCAGGGCGAGGGCGACTCCAAGATCACCTTTCGGGGGCCGCTGGATGGGGCCGTGCTGCTCCGCATAGAGTCACTGGACGGGCCGATCACGGTGGGGCCGCGCAGCATCCTCACCAGCGAACGGACGGCCCTTTACGGGGGGACGAAGGCCGGGACCGCCCGGGTGCCGGTGCCGCGGAGTTGGCGCGGCCGCATGAAGATGCACGTGCTCGCGCAAGGCCGCTGGCGCATCGTCGTCGAGAAGGCCGCTCCCAGGGAATTCGTCGAGCGGGTGGACGGCCGTGGAGCGGACGTCGTCGCATACACCGGTCCAGGGGCGCCTGCCCGCTTCACCCACCGCGGGCGCGGGTCCGCGCAGGTGCACGCACTCACGCCCGGTTTCGAAACCGATGGCATCCTCGCTTCGGCGAAGGGCGATGCCGCCGTGGACTTCGTGTTCACCGGCCCGGCAGTCCTGGCCGTCCATGCCCGGGGCGTCTGGTCGATCACGCTCCAGGAGGATGGCGGGTAGGTCGACCGGTGCCGCCTGCACCACCTGTCAAAACTCGTGTGTGGCTTCTCCAGGGAGACCCCGAGCCGGGCATGCGCCTGGCCACGGAGCCCGGCGGGTCCTGTGGCGCGGTGTAGGCCGGGGGGTGGGGCGGGTGGTGTGGGCCGCGCCACCTGTCGAACCCGCGTGTGGCTTCTCCGGGCGGACCCCGGGCTGGGTATGCGCCTGGCCACGGAGCCCGGCGGGTCTTGTGGCGTGGTCTAGGCCGGGGGGTGGGGCGGGTGGTGTGGACCGCGCCACCTGTCGAACCCGTGTGCGGCTTCTCCGGGCGGACCTGGGCTGGGCATGTGATTGGCGACGGAGCCCGGCGAGTTTTGTGGGGCGTCGCAGGTCGGCGGATGGGGCGGCTGGTACGAGGTTGACGAGTGGGGCGGTGGCCCTGCCGGTCGTGGCCTGGCCTGGAGCTCGTGGGTCAGGCGGCTTTGGGGAGCCGGGTTTCGGCGGGCTCTTGGTAGTCGTGCATGCCCAAAGGGAGGGGGTCGCCCCAGAGCCAGTCGTTGACCGTCCCCTCGAAGTCGGTAGGCGGGCCGAAGGCGATGAGGCGGGAGGTCAGTGATGAGAGGTGGACCTGGAAAGGGGACGGCGGGGTCAGGGGGACTCGGCGGGTGGTTCCCCAGAAGTCGTTGAAGTCGGTCGGGGTCAGGTCGAGGACGTCGGGGATCGTGCGGTCGCCGACGGCGGGGCCGGTGGCCAGCCAGGACCAGTGGCCGGTCAGGAGGCGGCGGGCGGTCGTGCGCAGGACGTTGAGGGCGGCGAGGTCGTGCGGGCAGGCCACGCCGGCGATCTGGAGCTCGGGGAGGCCGAAGCGCCGCAGGCCTCGGGTGCGCAGCCGGACGCAGGCGCAGCCGTTGACGCCCTCGGGATCCATGCCGGGGTCGGCGGCCGTGCAGCGGCCGTTGGCGCGGAACGGCGGCAGGACGTCGCCCAGCCAGCGGTCGGCCAGCACGAAACGCGTTCGCTCCTGGGCGGACGGCGGCAGGACGTGGCCCGTGACAAGGTCGGCGGCGATGCCGCCGGTCGCCTCGGCGATGGCGTAGGCGGCGGCGCGGGCCACCTGGACCGCTCTGGGCTGGTCGGTGACCGGGGCGAACGCGGTGACGACGGCGAACTGCTCGGCGTCGTTGAAGGCTCGCGCGAGTTGCCGGTCCTCCGGGCGGGGCGCCTTGACGAGCCCGGGGTCCCAGCGAAGGCGGCCGAGGTCCTCGCGGGCGACCTGGAGCTGGGGTGTGCCCAAGCGACCTGCGATGTGGGCTTGGTAGGGGCCTGCCGCGGCCCTCAGAAGGGCTGCCGGGTCGCCGGGGATGCTCGTGGCGGCCACGGCGAACCTTGAAGTCGTGGTCGACGGGACCGGGAAAGTGATCGTGGCCATGGGACTCCTCCTCGCCTGTCAGGACTCGGCCAGCTTGCGCGGTCCCGCGGGCGGGAGGCAGTAGAACGTCGTTCTGTGGATAACTCGATGCCGACCCTCGGAGGACATGGGGAAGCAGTGGCGTGAGTGAGGCGAGGGGCTTGAGAGAACGGTGTGTCCTGGGGGGCGCGTGGTTCCGGTCTTGGGGCGTTGTGAGCGGGTGACCCGGCGGAACGGCCGGAAGAGGGGGGTAACAGACACGTCTGTCTAGTTCCGACACGCCGTTCACCACGGAAAAGACCAGCTTCGGCCGAATTCGTGGTGATTCGCGCGGCATCGACGGCGCAATCGGGGGGAATGTGTACGTTGGGGAGATCAACACTGCTGTGAGCTGCGGGGACGGGCCCCGCCGCCCAGCCTTGGAATCAGGAGGTCCCCGTGGCTCGAACACTGTCGAGGGGCACCCGTGTCACCGGTGCCGAACGCACCAGGCTCGCCGCCGAGCTCGCTCCGCGGTACGCCGCCGGCGAGAGCATCCGCGATCTGGCCGCCGAGACCGGCCGTTCGTACGGATTCATCTACAACGTCCTGAAGGAGGCCGGCGTGCCGCTCCGTGGCCGGGGCGGCAACACCCGGCGCAAGAAGGACTGACCCGCTCCCGACCACCGCGAGACAAGGAAGAAGCGAGCACATGGCCGGACGTCCCCCTCGCCCCCCGGGGGGACCCCGCGCGCTACCGACCGCGGAACGCTTCGGTGACCTCGGAGCGCCCGTTCAGACTGGCGAGGTCGGCGGCCGCCCGCCCGGCCAGCCAGCCCTCGTAGTTGGAGACCGAACCCGCCCGCCCCTTGGCGAGGTCGGGGAACATCGTGTCGACGGCCTGATCGACGGCCTGGTCGCGCGCCGCCAGTACCGGAAGAAGATCCTTCCCGCCGGCGTCCGCGGCCGCCCTGTCCGCCGCCCCCCGCAGCCGCTCCCCGATGCGGACGGCGTAGGCGTTGAGGAAGGCGTGGCGGAACGAACGCGTCCTCGACCGTCCCCGCGCGTCGCGCCTGGGACCCGCGTTCACCATGGCGGACGTGGCCTGCACCAGCAGTGACGTGAAAAGGATCTCCACCGCGGCCAGATCGGCCGGGAAGCCGAGGACGGTGGAGAACCCCAGCTCCCTGTGCCAGATCGCACGGCAGCGGTTCGCCTCGGCCACCACGGTCAGCAGGACCGCCTTGGGTGCGTCGTAGGGGCTGTCCACCGCGATGCGGCGCCCGTCCGGCCCTCCAAGGTCGCCCGTCTCCGCGGCCAGCAGCGCGTGGTCGATGCTGTGCCGCGCCATCAGCTCCTGGGCGCGCGCGCTGAGCGCCTCCGCCTCTTCGGGGAACTCCGTCGACTCGGCCTTGGCCAGGAGTGCCCGGACCCGGACGAGGATCCGCTGATCGACCTCCTCGGCTCTCCGAGGCTTCGAGCGTCCGAATACGCCGGACCCGCCGGTGGCTCCAGGAGGTGGGCCGATCGCGGGGAGCTTCGGAAGGGTTTCCAGGAGTTGGACGATCTCCAGGGCGCAGGCGACGTAGACCGCGCGTTCGACGCCTTCCCGGCGGCACCAGAGGGCCGGATGGGAGCCGTCGTCCGGCCACCACACCTCGGCTCCGAGGACCGCCAGTTGCTCGTGCCACCGGTCGTCGACCGCGCCGGAAGGGTAGGCGCGCATCTCGTCGGCGATCGCGTCCGCGGACAGGCGCGCATGCCGGGGCGTGTGCCGGCGAGCCGTGAAGCGCACCAGGTCGGCGGGTTGCCAGCCGCGCCGCCATGCGGTGGTGACGCCATGGCGCAGCCGGTCGGCGAGGCGGTGGTCGGCGGCGGCGGTCCAGGCGGGGACGTCGCCGCCGCCGGTCGTCAGTTCCGCGACGAGCCGCCGGAACGCGGCGCGGTCGCCGCGTGCCAGCGAGCGGACCGCCTCGTCCACGGCGAGGGCGGCCGATTCCTCGGATGCCGTACCGCGCCGCCAGGTCTTCCGCACCGCCACTCCCGCCGTCCGACGTCACCCCAGAGGGACGATCCTCCCATCCGGCGGCAGGGCCGGGCGTCTTCAGGTCGAAAGGGCGAGGCCCTCCCTCACTCCCGGCCAGGCCGGGCCGAGATCACCCGAGTTGGGTTCGGTTCGGCGGGGCCGGCTTACCGAGCCGGGCTTGGACAGCGGAAGAGTGGACCGGCGCCACATGCGGACATGACACTATGAGCGTGGACAACTTCGAATAGTGATCAATCCGATATCTTGGCTGATTGAAAGATCCACGAGATAGGCGCAAGCTGTCCCAGACGTCTGGAATGCCCCGCCCGCGTTCCTTCCCTCCGACCGACCGCCGACAGGACACGACTGATGTTCGAGATCTGGGAGACGGGTGAGCCCGCGCGGCTCATCAGCGATGCGGGGAGCCTGAAGGTGGCGCTCGAGAAGGTCGACACCATGTGCCGGCTCAGGCACGACCAGGCCGTGGCGCACGTGGGCGAGGCGGGCGAGGGCTACCACTTCGAGATACGGGACCACGACGGGAAGGCTCTGGCGCGGCTCAGCTACGTCCCGGACACCTCCCGCGCGTACCAGAGCGTCGTGGTCGAGGAGATGCGCGAGGACGCCTCCGGCTGAGCACCGGCCTCTCCGACAGCCCCCCGGTCGTCGCAGGGGGCTGTCGTCCGCGCGGCCCCTTCTCGTCACTCCTCGACGCTGACGACGGTCTCCTTGGCGTCCGGCGCCATGAAGCGCAGCAGCGCCTCGCCTTCGCCTCTCAGCTCGTCGACGGCGGCTTGGGGGAGGGCCTCGAATGGACGCATCCGGAGCGTGGCGACCTTGCGCTTGTACTCGGTCTCCCAGATGCCGCGCGCGAACCCGTCCCACAGGAACACGGCGCGGACGCGCAGGTTCTTGGTGGTGAGCATGGGCCGGTGGTCGTCGGCGATGACGCGCCGCCGGTCGGCGTGGGCGAGGACGAGGCTGTCGAACTCGGGCAGGAACCGCGCGGGAGCGGAGGCGTCCTCACCGGGGCGCGGCGCGTCCGGGAGGTCGAACAGCTCCCGGCCCTTGTCGTCGGTGAAAGTGGCCAGGCGCGGTCGCAGGCGGCCCAGGGCCTCACCGGTCGAGGACAGCCCCGACCACGTCTGCGCGTCGGCGGCGGAGGCCGGCCCGTAGGCCGCCAGGTAGCGGAGCATCAGCTCGTCCACCGCGTCTTCGGCGGCCGGTCCGGAGTCCAGCCATGATTCGGCGAGCGCGAAGCGCGCGGTCCGCGGGTAGCCCCACCTGTCCTCGGACGGCATCATCACGAGCGGGACGCGCAGGCGGACGGCATAGCCGAGGGCGCGGTCGTTGACGTCCGGGAACCGCTCCTGCAACCTGGCGCGGATCTCGTTGAACGTGAGCGGTCCCGCCTCCAGGAGAGAACGCGCGGCCGGGACGACCTTCTCCAGATCGAGGCCCTCGGCGCGGTCGCCGAGCACTCGCAGGCCGCCGTCCAGCATCGGTTGCAGCGACGTGCGGAACGCGGTGTAGTCGGCGCTCGTCACCAGGTGCAGGGTGGCGCGCATCATCGTGGCCCGCACCAGCGACCTGCCGTGCAGGGCGGCGTGCAGATCGGACGGCTCGAAGCCTTCGAGCCGCGTCCACAGCCCGAGGAACGGAGGCTTGGGCTCCTGCGCCTGCATCCCGCACAGCCGGTCCACGGCCTCGATCGCGGGGACCGGCTCCCGCGCGAGCAGCATCTGCCGCGCCAGTGTGGCCCGGTTGAGGGCCCGCGTGCTCAGGGTCTCTGTCATCCGTCCAGGATGCCGTCGATGGCGTCCCCACGCAGTGCCGCAGCCGACCGCGGGCGGGGGAGGCGTCGTATCGCACACGCCGGCCCACTCGAGAGTGTCAGCGGCGGTGAGCGGGGTGGGGGCGCGGACCAGTCCGTGATCGTCGACGCGCCGGCGGCGCGACCGCTCCCCGATCGCTTCGAAAGTCGTGATCGTTTACGTGACCGGAGAAGCACGCACCGTGCGGGCCGATCGGGCTCCGCCCGCCGGGGGAGCGGGCCGATCACGCGGATCCGTGCTGGTCAAGGCGTTGCGGGCACCCCGGGAACGCCTTTTGGAGTGATCGGGAACGAACGACGGAGGCGGGGGTTACGGCAAGATTTTTCTCGAAATGCACGTGCATCAGCCCTTGCACCTGCACGCCATCCCTAGCAGGATTACCCCGGACCCCCGCACGTGAACTCCCCGGAGATCGCGATGACCGCACACTTGAGCGACAGTGACCGACAGGCGCTGCGGCTGGCCCAGGATCTCCGCGAGGAGATGCGGGCGGCCCTGCCGCAGTTGCCTGCCCCGCCCTCGGTATCCCCGTTCGTCGATCAGGGCGGGATGCCGAGCGTCCTGCTGAAGATGGACGCCGAAACGGCCCGCGCCCTCATGGCCGTGCTCGCCGAGCGCCGCAGCGCGGCCGCGGCGGAGCAGCGCCGGGCGGACGGCTCGCACGTTCCGCCGCCCGTCCCGCCTCCCGCGGCCCAGGCCGTCCCGGCGGCGCAGGGCCCTATCGTGGGGGCCATGCCGTACGGGGAGCCCGCCTACGCGGAGACTCCTTACGCGGAGACTCCTTACGCGGAGGCACCTTACGCGGAGACTCCTTACGCGGAGGCACCTTACGGGGAGCCTCGTTACGCGGAGTCGCCCTACATCCCGCCGCAGCCGGGCCCCGCCGTGTTCACCGGCGGAACCGGCCCGACGCCGCTCGTGCAGTCGGTCTACCCGACGCACTGACGAGGACGTTCCCGCCCGTGCGGCTCACGGCCGTGCGGGTGCGCGCCCGCGCGGCCGGGCGCGAACATGTGCGGTCTGATCACGCGGGCCGCCCCTCCCTTCAGCGGTCGTACGTACGTCTTGACGGGTCCCGGGTGTGCGGTCACCCACCTTCAGCGCCCATCCCCCAGGCTGTTCACGCGCCGGGGCGAGAGCGGACGATGGGGCCATGGCGGCGTCCGGGCCGTCCGAGTAAAGATCTTTTTGGGGCGGGCCCGCCCCCGCCGACCGGCCCGCAGCCCCTATGTGAAAGGCGTTCCGGATAGTTCCGGTTTAAAAGATCTACCTTCCCAAAGGTAAAGAAATCCCCCGTTTGGTGACAGCACGGTAATGCCGTATATAGTCATCCCCAGGTCAGGGTCAAAGAACCGTTGACCCGGCCAATCGCATAACCGCCGCTTCCCGCCCGCCAGGCGGGATCCTTCGCCGAACGCAGCCGTACCATGCAGCGGCCGCGCACCGTGCTGGGCCCGTGAGCCCCCGGTCGGCATTCTCTCCCGCTTCACAGCAGTCCGTGTGATCCCGCACGTCCGAGACCGGTCGCGCGCGGCTCGTCACGGGCGCGGTCCGCCATGCCCGTGGACCGTTCCAAGTGGGGTCTCCCTCGCGGCGGCATCTCCCGAGTCTCGAGTCTCGGAGCCGTTCACCCCTGCCCGGATACAGGCGCCTGACCTGCGTGCCTTCCCCGTGCCGAACGGCAGCCCTGTACCCCGAACGAAGGATCTCCATGCAGCAGCGAGCGATCAACGTCATCCTGACCGGCGTCACCGGCACCGCCCTCGCGGGCATGATGGTGGCCGGTGTCGCCGCCGCGAGCGATGACTCCGCTCCCAAGAAGCAGTTCCTGCCGGATCAGGCCGTGGCCGCGCAGGAGCACAAGTCCCCCGAGCGGCTAGGCGACAAGAGCGCGCCGACCGAGCTCAGCCTGCCGAAGGCCCCGGACGCGGCCAAGCCCAAGACCGAGGCCCAGGCCGACGCCAAGGCCGCCCCCAAGAAGGCCAAGCCCGCTAAGAAGGGCCCGAAGGTCCTGCTCAGCGGCAAGACGACCTCGTCCTACTTCTGGGACGACGGGTCCGGCGTGAACGGCGACACCGGCGCCCCCGCCGGCGGCAAGCCGATGCAGAAGGGCCTGTTCGCCAGCCCGAGCTGGCCCTTGCACACCAAGGTCAAGGTGACCTACAAGGGCCGCAGCGTCACCGGCTTCGTCGGCGACCGCGGACCGGGCGAGCCGTCCCACCGGGGCGTGATGCTCGACCTCGACACCTACACCTTCCGGTACCTCCTGGACGGCAAGAAGCCGGCCAGCAAGTACAACGCCGGTACCGGCGAGGGCCACCTGAAGGGCGTCAAGTGGGAGGTCCTGTCCTGGGGCAACGGCGCCGGGAAGAAGGGCAAGCCCCAGCCTTTCGGATCATGATCTGAGGCCGCGGCCCATTCGTGGAACGGCTCACAGCGTGAATGTGAGCCCGCCCGCGATGCGAATCGCGACGTCTCCTCCAGACCCGGCGCAGGGCTGCCGGTGCATGGAAAGCGGGGATTCCCCGGTATCGAGAGATCACCGGGGAATCCCCATTTCCGGCGTGCCCGCGCCCTCGCGACAGCGCAGGCGCCGTGATCTGCACGGCCGGGGCGAGCCGTCCAAGACCAGCCGCCACACGTTGCCGGCGATGGGCATCGCGGCGATCGCCCGCCGCCGATGGCCGTGGACGGCGAGCTCTAGGAGGTCAGGTGGGCGATCACAGGGGCGAACGCCTCCATGGCGGTGTCCGGGACCTGGTAGTAGGTGAAGCCGAAGCGGTCGCGGCGGGCCAGCATCTGCTCGGCGATGTGCTCGGGCGGGCCCACGAACTGGGACGGCATGCCGAGCACCAGCTCGGCCGACGACGCGCCCCAGCCGCGCGTCACCGCGACCTTCGCGGCGGCGCGGCGGGGGTCGGGGCCGAACGCGGGCGTCACCATCATGCTCAGCTCGACGTCCCGCCCGCCGGCGGCCTCGCGGACCCGGTCGACCTTGCGGGCGATGGCGTCCGGCAGGCGCTCGGAGAGCTCGTCCGAGATCGTCCCCTCGGGGAGGGCGCGGGGGAGGATCCCGACCGTGTCGGCGTACCGGCCGGCGATGCCGAGCATGTGCCGGCTTCCCGCGCCCACGACGAGCGGCGGGCGCCGCTCCGGACGCGGGAAGACCGTCAGGCCGTCGACCGTGTAGTGCTCGCCGGCGAACGTGGTCTTCTCGCCGCTCAGCAGGCCGCGCAGGATCCGCAGGGACTCCGCCAGCCGCCCGACGCGCATCCCGGGGCGGTCGAACGGCATCCCGGCGGCCTCGTACTCGTCGCGGAGCCAGCCCGCGCCGACGCCCAGCTCGAAGCGCCCGCCCGACAGGTGGTCGAGGGTGGCGGCCTCCTTGGCGAGCATCACCGGGTGGCGGAAGTCGTTGGACAGCACCATCGTGCCCAGCCGCAGCGTGCTCGTCGCGGACGCGGCAGACGCCAGCGCCACCATGGGCGCGAGCTGGTCGCCGAACGGCTCGGCGACGAAGTGGTCCCGCAAGACGAGGACGTCGTATCCCAGCTCTTCGGCACGGCGGGCCGTCGCCGCCAGCTCATGGCCCGAGCGGATCGACTCGCCCACCACGCCGAAGCGGAAGTTCCTGTGCATGCCCCGAGCGTGCCCCAGGCGGCGGCTCCCGGCTGGCAGGATTCCGACGTCAGGTTTCGCCCGGCGGAACGAGGCGAGCGGCTCGGTCGCCGTCCGTGCGGCGTAAGGGCGTCACCGACTGCCCCGTTCGCACCGGTCACTTCCAGGCTGCGACGGGGCACGGAGATTTGCAAGCAGGGGCACGCCTACCCGCCCACACGCTGGGACAGGACCCGCCCCGGCCAGTCGCCCACCGTGAAGGCGGCGTCCGTCTCGAACCCCTTGCCCCGGTAGTACTCCACCAGCCGCCCGTCGTCGCCGCCGTAGCAGTCGACGCGCAGCAGGTCGACGCCCTTGGCCCGGGCCTCGTCCCTCGCCTTCGCGATCAGCGCGCCGCCGACGCCGTGCCCGGCGAACGCGCGGTCGGTGACCAGGAGGGTGATGTAAAGCTCCGGCTCCTCGACCGGGTCGACGTAGTGCGGGGGCCCGGGAGCGACGGCCATCACCCCGGCGGGCCGCCCCTCGACCTCCGCCACCCAGATCTCGTCGTCGCGGGCGATGCCGGTGACGCGCTCGACGCGGCGCGGATCCCGCGACCACGGCTCGCTGCCCCACTGACCCGTGCGGCCGTTGGCGGCCAGCCACGCCACCGCCCCGTCCAGCATCGACAACATCACCGGCGCGTCGCCGGGCCCTCCCTTACGGATCTCCATCGCACCTCCTCGTGCGAGGGAGATCCTGGCAGTTCCCGATCACCGGCGCGAGGGGCCTCAGGAGCCGATGAAGCCCTGGGCGCGCGCGAAGAGGCCGAGCGTGATCGAGTGGAGGAGGTCGCCGGTCTCCTTCGGCGCCTTGCCCGCGAACGCGCGGGCGTGCGTGCCCTCCAGGACGATGCCGAGCTTGAAGCAGGCCAGCACGGCGTACCAGGTGATGGACGACAGGTCGCGGCCGTCGACGGCGTCCGTCCGCTCGGCGTAGACCTCGACCAGCTCCTCGGCCGCGGGCAGGCCGCCGGCCGCGCCCAGGGGGCCGGCCAGGGCGGCGCTCTGGTCGGCGCGGTCCGGCCACGTGGCCAGCAGCCAGCCGAGGTCGAGCAGGGGATCGCCGATCGTGCACATCTCCCAGTCGACGATCGCGGCGACCTCCGGGCCGTCGAAGGAGTACATCAGGTTGGCCAGGTGGTAGTCGCCGTGCATGATCCCCGGACGCCACGCCTTGGGGCGGTGCTCCTCCAGCCACCGGGCCACGTCGTCCAGGCCGGGGATGTCCGGTCCGGGGTAGCCGTCGAGCGCGCCGTAGCCGTCGAGTTCGGCCGTCCAGCGGCCCACCTGCCGCTCCAGGAAGCCCTCGGGCTTGCCGAAGTCGCCGAGGCCGACCGCCTCGTGGTCGACCGCCCCCAGCGCGGACAGCGCCCGCGCCGCGTTCAGGCCCATCTCGCGCCGGACGGACGCGTCCCGCGCGTGCAGTTCCGGCAGCGTGACCGACGCGTTGAAGCCCCTGACGGGGGTCATCAGGTAGAAGACGGCGCCGCCCATGACGGACTCGTCGGGGCAGGCGGCGATGAGGCGCGGCGCGGGGACGTCGGTGCCGTCGAGCGCCCCCAGCACGCGGGCCTCGCGCCGCAGGACCTCGTTCGTCTTCGCGCGCAGGTGCCCGGGGCCGCGCCTGAGCACGTAGTCGCGCCCGCCCCGCCGGAACCGGACCAGCGTGTTCTGGGTCCCGCCCGCAAGCCGCTCGACGTCCTCGAACGGGCCGCCCGGCAGGCCCCGGCCCTCCATCCACCCGGCCAGGACGTCGAAGTCCACGAGGGCGCGGTCGATCTGCTCAGGCTGCACGGCGGTCCCTTTCCGACGCTCGATGTACCGGAGAGTAACAGTCATGCACTTGCATTACTTACTGAGGTGCCCCGATTATCGGAGGACACGACCGAGGAGGCTCGCCATGGCTTGGGACTTCGAGACCGACCCCGCCTACCAGGAACTTCTCGACTGGGCGGACGCCTTCGTCCGGGACGAGGTCGAACCCCTCGACCTGGTGCTCGGCGACCCCTACGACAAGGCGGACCCCCGCTACAAGCGGCTCGTGCGGCCCCTCCAGGACCAGGTGCGCGAGAAGGGCCTGTGGGCGTGCCACCTCGGCCCCGACCTCGGCGGCCAGGGGTACGGGCAGGTGAGGCTCGCGCTGCTGAACGAGATCCTCGGCCGATCCCGCTGGGCGCCGTCGGTGTTCGGCTGCCAGGCGCCCGACTCCGGCAACGCCGAGATCATCGCCCACTTCGGTACGGCCGAGCAGAAGGAGCGCTACCTGCGGCCCCTCCTGGACGGGGAGATCTCCTCCTCCTACTCGATGACCGAGCCGCACGGGGGAGCCGACCCGACCCTGTTCACCACGCGCGCCGTCCGCGACGGCGACGGCTGGGTCATCAGCGGCGAGAAGTGGTTCTCCTCCAACGCCCGCCACGCGACGTTCCTGATCGTGATGGCCGTGACGAACCCCGACGTGTCGGCCTACGAGGGCATGTCGATGTTCATCGTGCCCGCCGACGCGCCCGGCCTGGTCACCGTGCGGAACGTGGGCGTCGGCGGCGAGCGCGAGGGCTCCCACGGCTACCTGCGCTACGAGGACGTCCGGGTGCCGGCCGAGAACCTCCTGGGCGAGGAGGGCGGCGCGTTCGCCATCGCCCAGACCCGTCTCGGCGGCGGCCGCATCCACCACGCCATGCGGACGATCGCGCAGGTCCGCAAGGCGTTCGACATGATGTGCGAGCGCGCCGTCTCCCGGCAGACCCGGTTCGGGCCGCTGGCCAAGATGCAGATGACCCAGGAGAAGATCGCCGACAGCTGGATCGAGATCGAGCAGTTCCGCCTGCTGGTGCTGCGGACCGCCTGGCTGATCGACAAGCACCGGGACTACAAGAGGGTCCGCAAGGACATCGCCGCGGTGAAGGCCGCGATGCCGAAGGTCTACCACGACGTCGTCCAGCGCGCGATGCACCTGCACGGCGCGCTCGGGGTGTCGAACGAGATGCCGTTCGCCGCCATGATGATGGGGGCCGAGGCGATGGGCATCGCCGACGGCCCCACCGAGGTCCACAAGATCACCGTGGCCCGGCAGCTGCTGCGCGACGTCGAGCCCGTCGAGGGCCTGTGGCCGTCCGGCCACCTGCCCACCCGCCGGGAGGCGGCGCGGGAGCGGTTCGCCGAGGCCCTGGAGCATGCGATCGGCAATGAGTGACACACGGGAACGACTGCTGGACGCCGCGGAGACCCTCTACGCGGCCCGCGGCGTGGACGCCGTCAGCCTCCGGGAGATCCTCCAGGAGGCCGGCGCCCGCAACGCCACGGCCGTCCAGTACCACTTCGGCGACCGCGCCGGGATCCTGCGCGCGGTCTTCGCCCGGCACGCCCCCGAGGTCGAGGCCCGCCGGCACGCCCTGCTCGACGCCTACGAGGACGGCGAGCAGGGCGTCCGCCCCCTGGCCGCGGCCCTCGTCCGCCCCATGGCCGCCCGCCTGGCCGACGCGTCGGGCCGCGCCTACCTGCAGATCTGGGCGGACGTGCTGAACCGCCCCGACCCCCTCGTCCCGGTGGCGGTCCTGGACGACCCCGGCGACAGCCTCTGCCGCTGGCGGACCCTGGTGGAACCCCTCCTGGAGGAGGACGCGGCCCGGCTGCACCGCCGCTTCACCGCCATCCTGTACGCCGCGATCGAGCTGGCCCGCCGCGCCCGCTCCGGCCCCCGCACCGACGACCGCCTGTTCACCAGCTACCTGGTCGACGTCGTCGCCGCGATCCTCGGGGCCCCCGTCTCCCCGGAGACCCGCCGCCTCGCCGCCGAACGCGACGCCGCCCGCCGCTGACCAGGGCGAGGGGGGAGGTTGCATTCGTCCAAGACGGCCGGATCCGCTTCCCGCAGACTGGGCATGACCACCCAGGGAGGGACGATATGACCAGCGAGATCCGCCGAACCTTCTACCCGTTGATCCGGTCCGCCGACCCGGCGAGGACGCTCGAATGGCTGGAGAAGGCCTTCGGCTTCGAACCAGTGGACGTCCACAAGGACGACAAGGGCACCGTGGTCCACGCCGAGATGCGCTACGACACCGGCCTCATCATGTTCGGCACGAGCGTCACCGCGAAGTCGGCCGTCTACGTCGCCGTCGACGACCCCGACGCCCACCACGACCGGGCCAAGGCCGCGGGCGCCGAGATCTTCCGCGAGCTGACCGACCAGGACTACGGCTCCCGCGACTACGCGGCCCGCGACCCCGACGGCAACGAGTGGTACTTCGGCACCTACCGCCCCTGACCCTGACCAACGGCCGGGGACGGCGCGCTCGGGCCGGCAGGTCTTCCCGCAAAGATCACTGGGATGATGCGGCGGTGACCTTTCTGCTGATCGACCACCTGGTCAGAGTCTACGAGCCGTCCGGTCCCGAAGAGACCGGCGAACTCTTCGACGAGATCGTTCGAGAGATCCTGCCGACCGGGCACTCCGGTCAGGCCTTGTGGATCCGTCCGCGAGGCGAGGGGGAGGACGTCTCGGCCAGGACCTTCTCCAACCGCTACGACGGCAACGGCGAGGGGCTCCGTGTCGAGATCGACGTCGATGCCGGCCGGGCGGCGCTGACCTGGCTCCCGGACGACTCCATCGCCGTCGAACTGCCGCCGGGCGACCCGCTGCGGATCATGTGGTCGATCGACGCGCCGGTGATCACCGTGCCCGGCGGCAGGGCGAGGACGAGCGCGGCGACGGCCCGCCGCGCGGTGCTCGAGTACCTCGCCAGCGGCCGGCGCCCCCGCACCGGCATCGTCTGGACTCCGCCGCCCGAGGCCGCGCCCGCCACCGTTGACGGTGCTTCACGCCATCGCGATGGCGGAGCCCCGTGCGATCCGGTACCGGACTCGGACCTCCCCAAGCGGCTGGAGTATTAATCGGGGGCTTCGTGAAGAATGCGCTGCTACGGTGCGGGGGCCGGCCGCGGGACTTCGGTGCGACTTCCGGAACTTGCCTCTCAAGCGATGCTTCGCTGCTCGTGCCCCCATTCCCCGGCCGGCGCCTTTGACGGACCGGGGGAGTGATGAGCGAGACGTTCGCCGACCTCGTCGCGTGCGAGGACGTGCTGATGTTCGTGAACGCGGCGGTCACCTCCACCGGGCAGCGGGAGTTCCACCACGGTTCCGGGGAGCAGCGGCTCAGCCTGGAGTTCCTGCACGAGTACATGCTGGAGAACTACCGCGACATGTACGCGGCGGTGCTCGCGCTCGACGTCAACGACCACAACGCGGCGATCATCATCCGCAACCTGCTGGTGCGCGCGGGCGCGGTGGGGGTCGAGCGGCGGCGGGAGGAGGGGCGGCTGATCGCGCGGCGGCTGGAGCGTCTCCCGCCGCAGCGGGTGTACCGGCTCTTCCGCGACCTGCGGCGGCTCGGCGTGAACAACCGGCGGACGCGCGCCATCATCCGCGACTGGATGGCCGGGCGCCGCGACCCGGCGTTCGACTCCGTCAAGTACCGGACGGCGGTGAAGGACGCGGTGCGCCACGCGCATCTGCGGCTGCACGGGGAGCAGCCCGCTTTCCTGTTCGCGCCGTCCGGCGTCAAGGCGTTCAGGACGCCCCTCTACGAGCAGTGGCGGCGGGCGCACTACGAGCAGGCCGCGATCTACGAGCTTCCGTACACGGTCGCGGAGGGGTTCGCCGCCAAGCACAAGATCCCGCGCGAGGTGTTCCTGGAGCGGATCCAGCACAGGCTGACGCGGCTGGAGCGGCTGCGCCTGCAGGAGCGCGCGCGGGAGGCGAAGGTCGAGGCCGTCGGGGCCGACCTGGGCGAGATGCCGCTGACGCGCCTCGCGTCGTACGTGCTGGCGCTCCCGCTGGACGAGCGGTCCGGGCGGCGGGCCGAGCTGTCACAGGCCCTGCGCACCGCCGCGCGGCGCGTCGCGGGAGCCGCGCGCGGCTCGTGGGGGCGTGTCACGGCCGTGCTGGACGACAGCTACTCCTCGCTGGGCTCGGGGGAGAAGCGCAGGCGCCCCCTGGCGGTCGCGCTCGCCGCGCATTACCTGCTGGAGGCGCTCGCGAAGGAGTACACGCCGCTGTGGACGTCGGGACGCACCGACGAGCTGCTGGCGTACCCGTCCGGTCCGACGCCGCTCGGCCACCGGATCATCGACGCGCTGGAGACGGCGCCCGAGCGGCTCCTCATCGTCTCCGACGGCTGGGACAACGCGCCGCCGGGGCTGGCCGCCGACGTCCTGCGCGTCTGGCGGACGCGCCTGGACCCCGGGCACCGCCGCGCCCCGGGGCAGCGGGTCATGATCGTGCACCTGAACCCGGTGTACGACGCCGACGACTTCGACGTGCGGCGGCTGGCTCCGGGCGTGCCGACCGCGGGCGTCCGCGACGCCGAGGACCTGCCGACACTGGTCGAGCTGGCCCGGTTCGCCGAGGGGCGGGTCGGCCTGCCGAAGCTGCGGGCGCACCTCGCCGACCGGACCGCCCGCTTCCTGGGAGAGCGCGCATGACCTTCACGCTGGACGGGCTGGAGACGAGGCCCGCGCAGGTGTGGGGCTCGATCAGGCTCGTCCCGCTCGTCCGGGACGAGCCCGTGCCCCACCTGCGGCTGCACCGGAAGGTGTTCGAGGAGCCGGTGACGGTCGTGGACGTCGGCGACGCCGCCTACGTCTCGTTCGTCCCCCACGCCTTCGTCGCGACCTGGAGCGACGGCGACCAGACGCAGGCGGCCTCGTACGGGACCCGCCTCCTGGAGCGCGACACCCGGGCCGCCCCGCCCCGCATGCCCGTGCGGTTCACGCGGCGGATGGCCAGGAAGGCGGGCAAGGACCGGCTCCGCTTCCTCCCGCTGCACCTGGCCGTCGAGGGCTACCTGGCGTTGCACTTCGGCGGCCCGGAGATCGCCTGGGAGGAGTGGTCGCGCAGGGCGGTCGCGCACGGGCTCTCGCCGCGCTGCGAGGAGACCTACCTCGGGCGGCGGGTGCACGGCCTGGAGGACGCGCTGCGGATCTTCGAGATCCACCCCGGGCAGTGCGGCGTGCTGGTGTACGTCGCCGACGCCTTGGCGAGCGCGTTCGTCGTGCCGCATCCGGACGACTACCGGGCGCTGCACCCGACGCTGGTCGAGGACCTCTTCGGCGAGCTCGTCTACATGTACGGCCTCCTCGGCGCGCCCGCGGGCGACCTGACCGCGCCGATCGACCCCGCCGGGATCAGGACGCTGGCCGACCTGCGCGTCGCGGCGGAGATGCGCGAGGCGGAGTGGGCCGCCTTCCACGACGAGGTGATGGCCGGCGGGCTCTTCGACGAGGACGGCTCGCGCCAGGCGGTGCAGTCGCTGCACGGGTTCGAGCTGACGCGGTTCCTGCCGTCGTTCGGGCTGGGCAGGGAGAACCACATCGGCGAGGTCATCACCGGCGGGGACGGCCGGGTCGCCTACCTCAAGACGTTCCGCCTCTCGGAGGCGCAGGTCAGGCGCGGGTACCTGCTCAGGCGCCTGGCCGAGCACGACTGGCGGCTGGGCGCGGCCGCCGCCGCGCTCGGCGCCGACAGGGCGGGCCTGGCGCTGCGCCTCGAAAGGGCCGGGTTCGGGTACCTGCTGCGGCAGGACGTCCTCGACCACTTCCGGGCGCAGCGCCGCGCTACCTGAGGCCCGCGCTACCTGAGGCCCGCGCTACCTGAGGCCCGCGCTACCTGAGGCCCGCGCTACCTGAGGCCCGCGAACAGGTCGTCCTCCCGGGCCGGCGCCTCCACCCGGCTGTGGTGGCGGATGAACGTCTCCGACGAGAACGCCGCCTTCTGTATCTCCTCGGGCAGCTTGAGCAGGAAGATGTTCTCGCCCTGGCTGGCGTGCGCCAGCAGCGCGTCGCGCTTGGCCTCGAAGTGGGCGGAGACGTCCAGCGCGGTGGTGATCAGCTCGTCGGGGGTGCCGAAGTCCTCGGGCGGGTCGAAGCCGAGGTCGACGCCCGCGGCCCGGACCGCCTCGAACATCTGCTGGATGCCCGACCGTGGAATGGCCGTGTAGTAGAGCTTGTCGGGAATGCCGGTCTGCTCGGCGGCGGCGAGCGCGATCCGGTGGGCCCGGATGTGGTCGGGGTGGCCGTAGCCGCCGTTCTCGTCGTAGGTGACGACCACCTGCGGCCGGTAGCGCTCCATCAGCGCGGCGAGCCGCCCGGCCGACCGCTCCAGCGGGACGTTGGCGAACGCGGCGGGGTCGTCGTTGGTCGACCAGCCCTCCATGCCGGAGTCGCGGTAGCCGAGCAGCTCCAGGTGGCCGATGTCGAGCAGGGAGGCCGACCTCCGGAGCTCGGCGAGGCGGCGCCGGGCCACCTCCTCGGCGTCGTGGCCGGGCTCGCCGGGCTTGACGCCGCCGGAGTCGTCGCCCTGCTCGCCGTTGGTGCAGGTGACCAGGACCGTGCGGACGCCCTCGGCCGCGCTGCGGGCGAGCAGGCCGCCGGTGCCCAGCACCTCGTCGTCGGGGTGGGCGTGGACGGCCATGAGCGTCAGTTCTCGCGTCACTTCGGGACTCCTCGGCAGGTTCGGCCGCCCACTCTACGTCCCGGGGGTGACAACCGATCAGGTCTGCGAGGTGGACTCGGCCCCCGACAGGTCGGCGACCGTCAGCGGGTGCGCGGGCGCGTCGAAGGGGAACACCGAGGACGCCTCCAGGCCGTCCACCAGGAGCAGCTCGCCGGGGTCGAGGAGCCGCCAGCCGGGGTCGTCGTCCAGGCGCTCGCTGGCGAGGACGCACGCCGGCGTGGCCTCCCGGTGCCTGGCCACCCTCACCGTGCCCTGCTCGCGGCCCGCGCCGAGGTGGCGCTCCTCGTCCGGCTCGGTCAGGTGCGGCGTGGTCACCCACAGTTCGTGGGTGTCGGGATAGCGCAGCGCCCACACCCGCCCCGGCTCGGCCAGCAGGAGGTTCAGCGCGAAGATCGGCAACTCGGCGGCGATGCGCCGGACCGCCGCGATCAGCCCGCTCGCGGTGTCGCCGCGCCGCCGGATCTCCGCCGTGATGTAGGCGAAAACGAGCTCGGAGTCGGTCTGCCCCCGGACCGGCGCCCGGTCCACGTCCGTGAGCCACGAGTCGAGGACGTCGGTGCCCCGCACCACCCCGTTGTGGGCGAACAGCCGGTCGTCCATGACGAAAGGGTGGGAGTTGTGGACGTCGGGAGCGCCCGTCGAGGCGTACCGGACGTGGGAGAGGAAGGTGTGCGACACGACGTGCCGGGCCTCGGAGTTGAAGTCGGCGTCCCGGAACGCGGCGACGGGCGCGCGGTCGCGGACGGGCTCCCCGCCCAGCGAGAACCAGCCGAGGCCCGTCCCGTCGGGCATGCGGCGGCTCTGGGAGCGAAGGCTGTCCGGAGCGTCCAGCAGCCAGAAGGTGGCGCGGACGCGCGGTCCTCCCGTGGTCATCCCGAACAGGCGGCACATGCAGGGACGATGCCCGCCCGGCGGCTCCCTAAGACCCGGCACGGTAAAAGGCCTTCGACGGGCGGCCCCGAATGCCGTACGGTCCAGATATGGGGTCGCCGGTGGTTCTCCTGGACGTCGACGGGGTGCTCAACCCGTTCGAGCGGCCGCACCGCGGCTTCCGGCGGCACAGGTGCTCGCCGAACGGGATCACGTACAGGCTGTGGCTCTATCCCGGGCACGGGCCGACGCTGCTCGACCTGGCCGAGTCCACCGGCGCCGAACTGGCCTGGGCGAGCTACTGGGGCGACAACGCCAACGACTGGATCGCCCCCCGCATCGGGCTGCCGGAGCTGCCGTTCGTGCCGATACCGCAGTTCCCCGGCGCGGCGGACGGAGGCACGCTGGGCGCCTGGAAGGCCCGGCACGTGGCGGCGTGGGCGAAGGACCGGCCCTTCGTCTGGTTCGAGGACGAACCGGATGCCACCGAGTGCATCGCCGGGGAGCCGGACGTCGCCGACCACCTCCTCGTGGAGGTCGATCCGCTCACCGGCCTGACCGACGACCACATCGAGATCGCGGCCGCCTGGCTGCGCGCCCGCTCCGGCTGAGCACGGCTCCGGCTCCCCAGAGGTTCCATTCGTCCAAGACGCTCCTTCCGTGGTCCTCCTAGCGTCGGGGAGGCGAAGAAGGGAGCCGATAATGCCTAGATCACCGCTGATGGACGTGGCCTTCGGATTCATGCCGGCGCAGATCCTCCACGTGGCCGCCGAGCTGGGGGTGGCGGACGCCTTCGAGGGCGACGGGCCGAGATCGAGCGCCGAGCTGGCGGAGGCGATCGGCGCACACGCGCCGTCCCTGCACCGGCTGCTGCGCGGCCTCGCCGGGATCGGCGTCGTGGACCAGAAGGAGCCCGACCTGTTCGCGCTCACGGCGGAGGGGCGGCGGCTGCGCGCGGACGCCCCCGACTCGATCCGCTCGCTGATCAGGCTCTTCTGCGGCCGTGACGTGTGGCGGACGTGGGGCGACATGGCCGAGACGGTGCGCACGGGGGAGTACGCCTGGGAGCGGGTGACCGGCAGGACGCCGTTCGAGTACTTCGCCTCGGACGGCGAGCTGTCGGAGACGTTCAACAGGGCGATGGCCGAGCACACCCGCGACGTGGCACCTGCGGTCATCGAGGCGCACGACTTCGGCCGCTACGGAAAGGTCGCGGACCTCGGCGGCGGCGACGGCACGCTGCTCGCCGCGATCCTGCGCGCCCATCCCGGCCTGAGCGGCGTCCTGTTCGACCTGCCCGCCGGGCTGGCCGACGCGTCCGGCGCCCTGGACGGCGTCACCGAACGGACCGAGATCGTGCCGGGCGACTTCTTCGAGGCCGTCCCCGAGGGCGCGGACGCCTACGTGCTCAAGAGCGTGCTCCACGACTGGCCCGACGACAAGGCCGCCGCGATCCTGCGGAGCTGCCGGGCGGCGATGGGACCGGACGCCCGGGTCCTCGTCCTGGAGCAGGTCATGCCGGAGATGGTCGCGCCGGGCTCGGCGGGCATCGTCCGCAACGACCTCAACATGCTCGTGGCGACCGGCGGGCGGGAGCGCACCGAGGCCGAGTTCCGGGAGCTGCTCGACGCCGCCGGGCTCACGGCGGTCTCGCTGACCGGACCGCTCGGCCAGACGGCCTACCACGTCATCGAGGCGCGGATCGCGGGCTAGCCTCCGTCAGGGTCCGCTTACGTCGGGGCCGGGCGGCCGTGCAGGATGGGACCGCCGCAAGCAGCCCGACGAAGGAGTGCCCCGTGAGTTCTCTCGACGGCCGTACGGCCCTGGTCACCGGTGGAAGCCGGGGGATCGGCCGGGCCATCGCCCTGGCCCTCGCCGCCGACGGCGCCCGGGTCGCCGTCGCCTACCGGCGCGACGACGAGGCCGCCCGCAAGACCGTCGCCGACATCGAGGCGGCGGGGGCGCGCGGCCGGGCGTTCCGCGCCTCGGTCGACGACCTCGACCAGTGCCGTTCGCTGGCCGCGCAGGTGGAGGCGGAGCTGGGCGGGCTGGACATCCTCGTCCACAGCGCCGGGATAGCCAGCCGGGGCCGCAGCGTCGCCGACACCGATCCCGCCGAGTTGGAACGGCTCATGCGCGTGCACGCGTTCGGCCCGCACCACCTCAGCCAGGCGCTGATCCCGCTCATGCGGCGCGCCGGGCGCAGCGACCTGGTCTTCGTGTCGAGCGTCGTCACCGACCTGATGCCGGCGTTCGGCGGCCCCTACGCGATGGGCAAGGCGGCGATGGAGGCGCTCGCCCAGGTGATCGCCAAGGAGGAGCGCGGCCACGGCATGCACGTCAACGTCGTCGCCCCAGGCCTGGTGGACACCGAGATGGGGCGCCGGCTGGTCCGCGCCACGGCCGGGATCGAGGACATCCGGCAGCAGGACGCCGCGTCCCCCTACGGCCATGTGTGCACGCCGGAGGAGGTCGCCGACGTGGTCCGGTTCCTCGTCTCGGACGCCGCGTCCTACGTGACCGGTCAGCGCGTCGTCGTGGACGGCGGGACGTTCTGACGCTCAGTGGCGCGTCCAGTCGGGCTGGAGGAAGTCGGCGACCCTGACCGGCCGCCCGAGCAGCACCACCTCGCGGAACTGCCACAGCATCGCGCCGGTCGGGGCGTGGACGCGCCACTGCGGGCCGAGCCACATCTGCAGCAGGTGCCCGCCGTCCGGCTGCGGGACCCACAGCGGGGTGTCGTCGGAGGCGAGCCTGCGCATGCTGGTGTGGTGGACCGAGTGGACCTCGTCCGGGCTCGGCGCGAGCGGCCCCGGGTCCTCCAGCACCACCACGACCGGCGTGATCGCGAAGCCGGAGGCCGCGGGGAAGTCGTCGAGCCGGCCGAGGACGTCGGCCGGCCCCGCGGTCAGGCCGATCTCCTCGCGCAGCTCGCGCAGGGCCGCCTGCTCGACGGTCTCGCCGTCCTCCAGGCGGCCGCCCGGCAGCGCCCACTGGCCCGCGTTGCGCCCCCGGAAGGCGCGCTTGATGACGATCACCGACGGGGCGCCCTCGTGCTCGACGGCGCACAGCACCACCCCGGCACGGCGCAGGCCCGGCGATTCCGGGACGGTCGTGTGCTCGAACGACCCGAGCCGTTCGGCGGCGAGCGCCCGGAACGCGGCGAGGTCGTCGAACGGGTCGGGGGAGGGGACGCTCATGCGTCGATACTGCCAGGCCCCGGTTCCGCCTCCCGGCCCGCCTCCCGCGCGTAACGTCCGGGCGAGGTGCCCACGGCCGCGGTGAAGTCGCGGGTGAAATGCGCCTGGTCGGCGTAGCCCAGCTCGGCCGCCAGCTCCGCCCAGTCGACCCCCGAACCGGCAGCGGCCCGCTCCGCCGCCTCCTGCATGCGGAACCTCCGGATCACCCACTTGGGGCCGACGCCCACGTACTCGTGGAACAGCCGTTGCAGGCCGCGCGGGCTCAGCCCGACCTCCCGGGCCAGCTCGTCCACCCGCACCAGGCCCGGCCAGGCCGCGATCCGCTCGACGATCGCCGCGGCCCTCTCGGCGGACGCGTCGGCCTCGGGGCCCCGGCCGGTCAGGAACTCCGCGAGCCGCCCGACCGCCTCGTCCGCGTCGGCGGTCGCGAAGACCTCCTCGGCGAGCGTCAGGCCCTCCTCGCCGAAGACCTCGTCCACTCCCGCGAACCGGCCCGTCAGAGTGGACACCGGCGCGTCCGTGAACGGCCTGAACCCGCCCGGCCGGAAGGCGGCACCCACCGCGCGCCCCTCGCCGTGCAGTTCCTCGACGAAGTCGTCACGCACCACGCCCGCGATCCGGGCCCGCGTCGTCCCGGCACTCAGGTAGCTGGTGAACGTCATGTGGACGGAGGGGCGCGTGAGGACCCGCTGGCGGTGCGGTGGCCGCCCTCGCAGGTCCCAGCGCAGCACCCAGAAGTCGGCGACGAAGGGCGCGAGCGCTGCGGGCGGTTCGCGCCGCTCGATCGAGAAGCGCTCCAGCCCCGTCCGGGCATGCAGGATGCCCCGCGTTCCGCCGGGTAGGGATCGTTCCACCGGCTCAGGCTAGACGGTGTCGCGTTTCTTCAAGACCCGCGCCGCGGGCCCGTTCTAGCGTGCACTCGTGTTCGAACGGATGAGCGAGGAAGAGATCATGGATATCCGGAACGGGATGATGCCCGCCGCGCAGGCCGCGGCGCGGATCGTCCTCGAGATCCCGGCGGGGGAGCTGGACGCGCCCACCCCCTGCCCGGACTGGGACGTGCGTGCCCTGCTCAACCACCTGATCCTCTGGAACGCGAGGGGCGAGACGGCGGCCCGCAGGCTGCCGCCCGCCGGTCCGGGGGAGGACCACGACTTCACCGCCGAGCCCGGCTGGGCCGAGCGCTTCGCGGAGCAGGCGCGCCGGACCGCCGAGGCCTGGCAGGACCCGGCCGCCTGGGAGGGCAACACCAGCTTGACCGGCAGCAAGGAGGGAATGCCCGCCGGGTTCATCGCCGGGATCGTGTTCGGCGAGTGCGTCCTGCACGGCTGGGACCTCGCCGTCGCGACCGGCCGCGAACCGTCCTTCCCGCCTGCGGTGATGGAGGCCGCCTGGGAGCAGCTCGCCGCCACGGCCGAGATCAGCCGCAAGTACGGCGCGCTCGGCCCCGAGGTCCCCGTCCCGGAGGACGCGCCGCTGCTCGACCGCGTCGTCGGGCTGTCCGGCCGCGACCCGCACTGGAAGCCCTGAAAAGCGGTCCGCGCGCGGGTCCCGGCACGAGCGGGGCCCCGCGCGCTCTACGCTGGTAGGCATGTCTTCGACCTCTTCGATCCGCGTACGTTTCGCCCCGTCTCCGACCGGCATGTTCCATGTCGGCGGCGCCCGCTCGGCGCTGTTCAACTGGGTGATGGCCGCGCAGTCGGGCGGCACGCTCGTGCTCCGGATCGAGGACACCGACGCCTCCCGCAACAGCCCCGAATGGACCGAGGGCATCATCCGCGCCCTGGCATGGCTCGGGATGGACGGCGGGCAGTACGAGGGCCCCTACTTCCAGTCCGCCAACGCCGACAGGCACGCCGGGGCCGTCCACACGCTGAAGGACGCCGGCCGCGCCTACTACTGCGACTGCTCCCGCGAGGCCGTGGTCGCCCGGACCGGCGACCAGCACAAGGGCTACGACGGCTTCTGCCGCGACCGCGGCCTGGAGGCCGGCCCCGGCCGCGCCCTGCGCTTCCGCACCCCGGACGAGGGCCAGACCACCGTCGTCGACCTGCTGCGCGGCAAGCCCGTCTTCGAGAACGCCGTCCTCGAGGACTTCGTCATCGCCCGCGCCGACGGGTCCGTCACGTTCCTGCTGGCCAACGCGGTCGACGACATCAGCCAGGGCATCACCCACGTGGTGCGCGGCGAGGAGCACCTGTCCAACGCGCCCAAGCAGCAGCTGCTGTGGGAGGCGCTCGGCGAGGAGCCGCCGGTCTGGGCGCACGTGCCCGTCATCGTGAACGAGAAGCGGCAGAAGCTGTCCAAGCGCCGCGACAAGGTCGCCCTGGAGGACTACCGCGCCGAGGGCTACCTCGCCGAGGCCATGCGCAACTACCTGATGCTCCTCGGCTGGGCGCCGTCCGACGACCGCGAGATCGTCCCGTGGAACGCGATCGTCGAGGAGTTCCGCATCGAGGACGTCAACACCTCGCCCGCGTTCTTCGACGTCAAGAAGCTCCGCGCGATCAACGGCGAGTACATCCGGGCGCTGCCGCCGGAGAAGTTCATCGCCGAGTGCCTGCCGTTCCTGCAGGAGGCGCCCTTCGACGTCGACGTCGCGGTGTTCGCCGAGCTGGCGCCCCTCGCGCAGACCCGCGTCGCGCTGCTGTCGGAGATCGTCCAGATGATCGACTTTGCCTTCCTGGACGAGCCGCCGTCCGACGAGCAGTCCTGGAGCAAGGCGATGAAGGAGCCCGCCGCCGCGATCCTCGCCGCCGCCGAGGCCGCCTACCAGGACGCGCCGTGGAACGCCGCCGAGCTGAAGGACCGGCTGGAGCGGGTCGGCGCCGAGCACGGGCTCAAGCTCGGCAAGACCCAGGCCCCCGTACGCGTCGCCGTCACCGGCCGCACCGTGGGGCTGCCGCTGTTCGAGTCGCTGGAGATCCTCGGCCGCGAGCGCACCCTCGCCCGCATCGCCGCGGCCCGCGCCAGGCTGGAGGCCGGCGCGTAGCCCCGCCGGCTCCGCCTAGCGGAACGTGAGCGCCCCGGGATAGTGGCCGGACGCGCAGACGAAGCGCATCCGGCCCGGCCCCGGGGTGCCGAGGTCGACCCGGGTCTCGCCGGTCACGGGGAGGATCACGTCCTTGCCCAGGCTCGGGACGGTGAACGCCCGCGTGTGGCCCCGCGTCTCCCTCGTCCTCAGCACGAGGACCGTGCGCACCCCGGCGCGGGCGGTGACCAGCGCGGGCCGGTAGCCGCGGTCCAGGGCCCACACGGTCACGATCTGGGTTCCGGACGCGTCCGTCCGGACGAACCGCGCCGAGTCCGCCGCCGAGTCCGCCGCCGAGGCCGTCCCGCCGCCGTCCGGGAGCCACCCGCCGAGGCGCAGCCCCGACACCAGCGTCCAGCCCGCCGCGGCGAGCAGACCGACCGCCAGCAGCGCCGTGAGCCGTCCCCGCAGCGCCTGCAGCGAGCGCCCGACCGTCACGCCGATGAGCCCGAACAGCGGCGCCGTCCCGATCACGAACCCGGACATGACGGCCGCTCCGCCCGTCGCCGAACCCGACGTCACGGCGACCAGTTCGGCCGACAGGGTCAGCCCGCACGGCAGCAGCACGGTCGCCGCCCCGAGCACGGCGGGGCGCCTGGCACGCGTCGCGGGGCGGCGCCTTGGCTCCTGGCAGTGCTCTGACGCCCGGCCGCGTCGCAGGAGGCGCCGCGCGGGCCGGAAGCCCAGGAGATCGAGGGCGAACACGGCGAGGACCCCCGCCGCCGCCGCGAGCAGGACACCGCGCACCTGCGGAGCCGGCTGGACCGCGGCCCCCGCCAGCCCGAGCACGGCCCCCAGCAGCGCGTGCGAGACCAGCTTCGCCGCGAGGAACGCCGCGACCGGCCGGACGGCCTCCCGCCCCCCGCTGACGGCTCCCGTGAGCAGCCCGAGCTGCACGGCGGCGCAGGTGGTGCCGCCCGCGAGCAGACCCGTTCCGGCACCGGCGACGAAGAGTGCGGCGACGCCCACGCGGACCACCTCCGCCGGGAGAGCATCCCCGCGCCCGGGCGCCGCGAAGCGTCACCGACCGGATACGCCCGGCTGTCCCGCGGTGCCGGAAGCGGTCACTCCGCGAGGCCCGCCGCGGGGTCCTGTCCGTCGAGAGCCTCGCGGAGCGAGACGATCCTGCGGCTGAGCTCCTCGTACTCGTCGCGCAACGTGGACGGGACGTGCTTGCCCAGCACCTCCGCCTGCTCCTCCACCGAGGCCAGGCGCTCACCCACGGACCCGTCGGCGGACGCCTCCCCCGGCGCCTCCGCGGGCCGCGCCTTCAGCAGGGCGGTCTGGTCCCTCAGCAGGGCCGCCTGCTCGCGCAGGAGCGCCGTCTGGTCGCGGAGCTGCTTGTTCTTGTTGTGCAGCTCCACGAACACCGAGACCTTGGCCCGCAGCACCCACGGGTCGAACGGCTTGGAGATGAAGTCGACCGCGCCCGCCGCGTAGCCGCGGAAGGCGTAGTCCGGGTCGCTGTTCACCGCAGTGAGGAAGATGATCGGCAGGTCGCGCGTCTTCTTGCGGCGCTTGATGTCGCGGGCCGTCTCGAACCCGTCCATGCCCGGCATGACGACGTCGAGCAGGATGACCGCGTACTCCTCGGTGAGCAGCGCCTTCAGCGCGTCCTCACCGGACCGCGCCCGGACCAGATCCTGATCGAGCGAGCTGAGGATGGCCTCCAGCGCGATCAGGTTCTCCTCGCGGTCGTCCACGAGCAGGATCTTGGCCTTGTCGTCCACGCGCGTCTCTCTCCGATCCCGGTCCCCGCCAGCGCCGCGCCTCCGCGGCGACCCTACTGCCCGGCTCCTCTCCTCAGCGGACGATGGAGGGCTGCAGCCAGTTCCTCATGACATCAAGGAGATGGTCCACGTCCACGGGCTTCGGCACATAGTCCGACGCGCCCGAGGCGAGACTCTTCTCCCGGTCCTCCTTCATCACCTTGGCCGTGATGACGATGATCGGCAACTCGGCGAACTGCGGCATCTCCCTGATCGCGGCCGTGGTGGCGTAACCGTCCAGGCCGGGCATCATGATGTCCATCAGGACGACCGCCACGTCCGGGTTGCGGTGCAGAACGTCGATCCCGGCCTGCCCGTCCTCGGCGTAGAGGACCTCCATGCCGTAGCCCTCCAGGACGCTGGTGAGCGCGAACACGTTCCGCACGTCGTCGTCGACGATCAGGACCTTGCGGCCCGACAGGACCGTGTCGAGGAAGTCGGTGGGGGGCTCCTGCAGCAGCCCGTTCACCGCCTGGTCGGACTTGCCGGAGCGCTTCACGCCGGGCGAGCGCCGCCCGGCCGGCAGCGCGTCCTCCCCGGCGGCTGCCCCCCCGTTGCCGTGCGGGGCGCCGGCGGGCAGTCCGGGCGCGGCGTCCGCCCCCCCGACCGCCTCGTCCGGGAGCGTCGCGCGGCGCCGGTCGTCGCGGTCGCTGTACTGGGCGGGCAGGTAGAGCGTGAACACGCTGCCGCGGCCGGGCTGGCTCTCGGCGTGGATCTCCCCGCCCAGCAGCCGCGCGATGTTCCGGCTGATCGACAGGCCGAGCCCGGTGCCGCCGTAGCGGCGGCTCGTGGTCCCGTCGGCCTGCTGGAACGGCTCGAAGATCTCCTGCAGCTTGTCGGCGCTGACCCCGATCCCGGTGTCGATCACCCGGAACGCGATCACGTCGGGGGTGTTCCACAGCGCGGGCAGCGTGAAGTCGATGTCGCCGGCCCGCTCGATCAGCAGCCGCACCTCGCCCTCGGCGGTGAACTTCACCGCGTTCGACAGCAGGTTCCGCAGGACCTGCTGCAGCCGCTGCTCGTCGGTGTTCAGGGCGGCCGGGACGTCGGGCGTGACCTCCACCCCGAACTGGAGGCCCTTGTCGACCGAGAGGGGCCGGAACGTGGCGTCCACGTAGTCGACGAGCGCCGACACCGACAGCCTCTGCGGGTGGGCCTCCATCTTCCCGGCCTCGACCTTGGCCAGGTCGAGGATGTCGTTGATCAGCTCCAGGAGGTCGGTGCCCGAATCGTGGATCGTCCGGGCGAACTCCACCTGCTTGTCGGTGAGGTTGCCGTCCTGGTTCTCCGACAGCAGCTTGGCCAGCACCAGCAGGCTGTTCAGCGGCGTGCGCAGCTCGTGCGACATGTTCGCCAGGAACTCCGACTTGTACCGCGAGGAGATCGCCAGCTGCTCGGCGCGCTCCTCCAGGGTCCGCCTGGCCTGCTCGATCTGGAAGTTCTGGATCTCGATCGCGCGGTTCTGCTGGGCCAGCAGCGCCGCCTTCTCCTCCAGCTCGGTGTTGGAGTGCCGCAGCTCGCCCTGCTGGCGCTGCAGCTCGTCGGAGCGCTCCTGGAGCTCCTGCGCGAGCCGCTGCGACTCGCCGAGCAGCGCCTCGGTGCGGGTGTTGGCGCGGATCGCGTTGAGCGTGACCCCGATCGTCTCGATCAGCTGGCTGAAGAACGCCAGGTGGACGTCGGTGAACCGGCCGAACGAGGCCAGCTCGATCGCGCCGAGCACCTCGTCCTCGAACACGATCGGCAGCACGATGATGTTGACCGGGGACGCCTCGCCGAGCCCCGACCCGATCTTGACGTAGTCGGCGGGGGCGTCGGCGATCAGCAGCGGCCGGCGCTCCTGCGCCGCCTGCCCGACGAGGCCCTCGCCCAGCCCGAACCGGACGGCGCCGCCGCGGTGCCGCCGCGTCCCGTATCCGGCGATCAGCACGAGCTCGGCCTCCTCGCCCGAGCTCTCGGCCAGGTAGAACGCGCCGTACTGGGCGCTCGCGGTCGGCGTCAGCTCACGCATGATCAGGTCGGCGACCTGCTGGAGGTCGCGGTGGCCCTGCATGAGCCCGCCGATCCGGGCCAGGTTGGTCTTGAGCCAGTCCTGCTCCTCGTTGGCGCGGGTCGTCTCGCGCAGCGTCGCGACCATCAGGTTGACGTTGTCGCTCAGCTCGGCGACCTCGCCGCGCGCCTCCACCGTGATCGTGCGGGTCAGGTCGCCGGTGGCGACCGCGCTCGCGACCTCACCGATCGCGCGGACCTGGGTGGTCAGGTTGCCGGCCAGCTCGTTGACGCTCTCGGTGAGCCGCTTCCAGGTGCCCGAGACGCCCTCGACCTCGGCCTGGCCGCCGAGGCGGCCCTCGATGCCGACCTCCCGCGCCACGCGGGTGACCTCGGAGGCGAACGACGACAGCGTGTCCACCATGGTGTTCAGCGTCGTCTTCAGTTCGAGGATCTCGCCCTGGGCGTCCACGTCGATGCGCCGGGTCAGGTCGCCGTGCGCGACCGCGGTCGCGACCTGGGCGATGTTGCGGACCTGATAGGTCAGGTTGGACGCCATGCCGTTGACGTTGTCGGTCAGGTCCTTCCACATGCCGCCCGCGCCCGGCACCCGGGCCTGGCCGCCGAGGCGGCCCTCGGTGCCCACCTCGCGGGCGACCCGGCTGACCTCGTCGGCGAACGCCGACAGCGTGTCGACCATCGTGTTGAGGGTGGTCTTCAGCTGGAGGATCTCGCCCTGCGCGTCGACCTCGATCTTGCGGGTCAGGTCGCCCTGCGCCACCGCCGTGGTGACCTGCGCGATCCCGCGCACCTGGTTGGTGAGGTTGTTCGCCATCGAGTTGACGTTGTCGGTCAGGTCGAGCCAGACCCCGCCCGCGCCGGGCACGATCGCCTGGCCCCCGAGCCGCCCCTCCGTGCCGACCTCCCGCGCGACGCGCGTCACCTCCGACGCGAACGCCGACAGGGTGTCGACCATCGCGTTCACGGTGTCCTTGAGCTCCAGGATCTCGCCCTGCGCGTCGACCGTGATCTTCTTGCCGAGGTCGCCCTCGGCGACGGCGGTGGTGACCTGGGCGATGTTGCGGACCTGGTAGGTCAGGTTGGACGCCATGCCGTTGACGTTGTTGGTCAGGTCCTTCCACACGCCGCTCACGCCGGGCACCCGGGCCTGGCCGCCGAGGCGGCCCTCGGTGCCGACCTCGCGGGCGACGCGGGTGACCTCGTCGGCGAATGCCGAGAGGGTGTCGACCATCGTGTTCACGGTGTTCTTGAGCTGGAGGATCTCGCCCTGCGCGTCGACCGTGATCTTCTTGCCGAGGTCGCCCTCGGCGACGGCGGTGGTGACCTGGGCGATGTTGCGGACCTGGTAGGTCAGGTTGTTCGCCATCGCGTTGACGTTGTCGGTCAGGTTCTTCCAGACGCCGCTGACGCCCGGCACGTTCGCCTGGCCGCCCAGCTGCCCCTCCGTGCCGACCTCGCGGGCGACGCGGGTGACCTCGCCGGCGAACGCCGACAGCTGGTCGACCATCGTGTTCACGGTGAGCTTCAGCTCCTGCAGCTCACCGGTCGCCTCGACCGTGACCTTGCGGGTCAGGTCGCCCCGGGCCACCGCCGTGGTGACCTCGGCGATGTCGCGGACCTGGGAGGTCAGCCGGGAGGCCATGACGTTCACCGACGCGGTCACGTCCCGCCAGCGGCCGGTCATGCCGCGCGCCGGCGCCTGCCCGCCGAGCCGGCCCTCGGTGCCGACCTCGCGGGCGAACTGGGTGACCTCCCAGGTGAACTGGTCGAGCAGCTCGACCATGCCGTTGACCGACTTGGCCATGCGCAGCAGCTCCCCGCGCATGGGCCTGCCGCGCACCCGCAGCTCCACCCGCTGGCTCAGGTCGCCGGCGGCGACCGCCTCCACCACCTGGCTCATCCCGGTGGCGAGGTCGGTGAGCTTGTCGATGATCGCGTTGGAGTCCTCCACCGCGCCGGCCCACGTGCCCCGCAGCGTCCCCGGCGTCAGGCGCCCCCGCAGCTGCCCCTCCCGGCCGATCTCCCTCCGGACGCGGCTCAGTCCCGAGGCCAGCTCCATGCCGTTCTCCCGGATCTCCTCCAGGATGGCCGCGGCCTCCGCCACGGCGCCCTCGCCAGGCACGTCCAGCTCCGACTTCGCCTTGCCGTCCCGCACGGCGACCAGCGCCTTCAGGAGCGGTTCGAGGTCCGCGTCGCTGTAACGCGGGGTGGTGTCGCGGTACCCGCCTCCGGGGCGGGCACGTGACGCGGTACGCGGCATGCTCTTCATCCTCCTGGCCCGCGATTCATCGGTTATCCGGATACCACGGACTCCTGCCTGCTCTGGGCCTCAACGGCCGCACCTGTACTCTACGTCGCCGTGCGGCGGCGGGCCTTGCTCCGCGTGCTTCCGGCGGCGGGCGGGACCGGCCGCCGGTCCGCCCTAGTAGCCTTCGTGTTACGGTCTGTCGTGTTGTGGCGGGGGGTCGTGAAGGCCCAGGCCGGGACCCATTCCCCGGGCGGGTTCGCGGCTCCCGGTGCCGGGCGGCCGACCAGTCTGCCACGATAGCCAGGCCCGGGTGGAGAAGCTTCGAACGAGGGACGACAGTTGGATCGGCAGACGGCGACGGCCACCTTCCCGTCCGCCGCGGCGGCGGTTGCGGACGCGCGCCGGTTCGTCCGCAAGGTCCTGGCCGACTGGGGCATGGACGAGGTCGCCGACGACGCCGTCCTCGCCACGAGCGAGCTCGCCACCAACGCGATCGCCTACGCGGGCACGTCTTTCGAGGTCTCCTGCCGCCTCGCGGGGCGCGACGTCGAGATCGAGGTCCGCGACCGCCACCCCACCCGCGGCATCGAGATGCCGGGCGTCACCGCCTCCAGCGGGCGCGGGCTCCCGTCGATCGCGCGCCTCGCCGCATCCTGGGGCGTCTCCTACGACCGGCGCACCAAGGGCGTCTGGTTCCGGCTGGCCCCGCCGGGCGCCGCCGAGGCCGCGCCGGCGCCCGAGGCCGCGGGCGCCGCGGGCCCGGAGGCCGCCTTCACCGCCGACATCGCCGGGAACGGCTACGCGCAGGGCGAGCTCGCCGTCGGCGAGCGCGGCGCCCGCGACCGCGGCGCGGCCGAGCCGGCGCGGGACGCGGCCGGCCCCGCCGGGCAGGTCCGGGAGGGCGGGCTCGCCGGCGGCGCGAGCGAGGTCCCCGTCGCGGGCGACCGGCTCCTGCGCTCCCCGGCGGCCGTGGAGGCCATGGAGGACGGCGTCGCCACCGTCCGGGAGGTCCTCGGCGCCGACGGCGCCGCCGTCCTGCTGACCGAGCGCGACGGGCGGCTGATCATCGGCGCCGCGGCCGGGACGGCCGCGGAGATGCCGCTCGGCGAGCTGTCGGTCGCCTCCCTCACCCCCGCCGCGCGCGCCGGCTCCGCCTGGGTGGCCGCGGACGCCTCCGATCCGACCGCGGCGGCGCTGCGGGCCGCCTCGCTGGCCGCCGCCCCGCTCGAGTCACAGGGCCGCCTCACGGGCCTCATCGTGGCCGTCTCGTCCCTGTCCGGCCGCTTCGCCGAGTCCGACGGCGCCCGGCTCGGCCGCCTCGCCGACGAGATGTCGCTCTCCCTGGAGAAGGCCAGGGTGGGCGAGTTGGAACGCTCCTGGCGCGGCTGGCTCAGCTTCGTCGCCGAGGCCAGCGACCTGCTCGCCGGCACCCTCGACCAGGAGCGCACGATGGCGCTGGTCGCCCAGCTCGTCGTGCCGCGCCTGGCCACCTGGTGCGCCGTCTACACCGTCACCGAGGCCGAACCCGACCGGCTCGCCTACGTGTGGCACGCCGACGAGGACCGCGCCGACGGCCTCCGCGAGCTGCTCGACCACGCGGGCGCGGTGCCGCCCACCGACGTCTCCGGGCCCTGGAACGGGCTCGCCACCGCGCCCGAGGAGGTCCGGGCCGCCGTGGGCGACGCCGCCACGGACCAGGTCTACGCCTTCCCGCTGATCGCCCGCGGCAGGCGCATCGGCACGATCGTGATCGGCCGCCCGTCCGGCGACCGCTTCCCGCGCAGCGCGATCGAGCTGGCCGAGGAGCTGAGCCGCCGCGCCGCCCTCGCCGTCGACAACGCGCGGCTGTTCTCCGCGCAGACCGCCATGAGCAGCGCGCTCCAGCGCAGCCTGCTGCCGCCCGGGATCCCGGAGATCCCCGGCCTGGAGGTGGCGGTGGTCTACGAGCCGGCGGGCGAGGGCAGCGAGGTAGGCGGCGACTTCTACGACGTCTTCGAGAGCGGCCGGCGGCCCGGCGACCCGGCACCCGCGTCCCGCTGGCGGTTCGCCATCGGCGACGTGTGCGGCACCGGCCCCGAGGCCGCCGCCGTCACCGGCCTCGCCCGGCACGCGCTGCGCATCCTCGCCGCCGAGGACATGACCGTCCCGGCCGTCCTGACCCGGCTCAACCGGCTCATCCTCGGCGAGGGCGAGCGCGGACGGCTGCTCACCCTGCTGCACGGCGAGATCACGGCCCGGCGGCGCCGTGACGGCGTGACGATCAAGCTGACGAGCGCGGGGCACCCGCCCCCGCTGGTGCTCGACCCGGAGGGCGGCGTGCGCGAGGCCGCCTCGCCCCAGCCACTGCTGGGCGTCTTCGACGGCGTGGAGTTCCACACCGACACCGTCGACCTGCGCCGCGGAGAGGTCCTGCTCTGCGTGACCGACGGGGTCACCGAGCGGCGCTCCGGCGGCCGGCTCCTCGGTGACGGGCACGGCCTGGAGCGGTTGCTCGCCGACTGCACCGGGCTGAGCGCCGGAGCCGTGGCCGCCCGCATCCAGCGCGCGGTACGCGACTTCGGACCGGAGCCGTCGAACGACGACGTTGCCCTCATCGTTCTGCGGGCGTCATGATGGAGACCAACAATCGGTAAGGTGGGGTGGCGTGGGGCTTGCCTTGCACACGACACGACAGGACGGCCGTGCGACGATCGCCGCGCGCGGCTCGATAGACCTGCACTCCTCCGACGAGCTGCGCGCTCGGCTGACCGAGCTCGTGGACGCGGGCGAGCGGTCGGTCGTCGTCGACCTCGCGGCGGTCGACTTCTGTGACTCCTCCGGCCTGAACGTCCTCGTCCGCGCGTACAAGCACGCGCGCGCGCAGAACGCCACGCTCACCGTCACCGGAGCCTACGGCCGCGTCGAGAACGTACTGCGCACCACCGGGCTCGACCGCTTCCTCATCGAGGGCCCGGCGGAGGAGGCTCCGGCCGATGGGCGGTGAAGGGAAACGATGAAGAACGGCGAGCGGGCGGAGTGACCGACCCGATGACCGAGACCACCCTGCGCGCGGCGCCCCAGACCGAGGCGGTCGAGTACGCGAGGCGCCTCGCGGCGCGGACGATGCGCACCTGGGCACTGATGGACCGCGAGGAGCTCGTCACGGCGATCGTGGCCGAGCTCGTCGCCAACGCCGTCCGGCACGCCGGGACGGCGCTGGAACTGCGGCTGCTGCGCGGCAGCGAGAGGGTCCGCGTCGAGGTCCGCGACCGCGCCGCCCAGCTGCCCCGGCTCACCGTCCCCGGCCCCCTGGACGAGTCGCACCGCGGCCTGTTCATCGTCGACCGCTTCGCCAACTCCTGGGGAGCCGACCCGGTGACCGGCGGAAAGGTCGTCTGGGCCGAGGTCGACATCTAGGTCGTGTTAATTCAGTCCCGGCCACTTCGCTCGCCTGGCGGGTGTGTTTACTCAGGCCCGGCCCACTTCGCTCGCCTGGCGGGTGTGTTTACTACAGTCCCGGCCCACTTCGCTCGCCTGGCGGCTCGCTGCGTGACCGTGCCTGGGCGAACGCGGCATCGCTTCGCGATCTGCCCGGTTTCGCTCGCCTCCGGCTTCGCTGCACCGGGCAGGTCACGCGTTCGCGTGCGTGGCTGGGGCTACTTTGAGACGGACCCTGGGGCTTCGCTCGCGGAACGCGCTCTCCTGCTCTACCCCCTCCGGGGACGCGTCCATGGGGGCATGCCTCCATGGACGCGATCCCGCGAAGCCAGTCGGTCGGGCGGGGCCGGTCAGACGGACTTGCGGTACAGCTCGGCGACCATGAAGGCCAGGTCCAGGGACTGGCCCCGGTTGAGGCGGGGGTCGCAGGCCGTCTCGTAGCGCTGGTGCAGGTCGGCCTCGGCGAGCCCCTGGCCGCCGCCGACGCACTCGGTCACGTCGTCGCCGGTGAACTCGATGTGTATGCCGCCCGGGTGCGTGCCGAGGGCGCGGTGGACCTCGAAGAACCCGGCCACCTCGTCCAGGACGTCGTCCAGCCGCCGGGTCTTGTGCCCGCTCGGCGCCTCGAACGTGTTGCCGTGCATGGGGTCGCAGATCCACGCGACCGGGGCGCCGCTCTGGTGCACCTTCTCGATCAGCGGGGGCAGCGCGTCGCGGATGCGGCCGGCCCCCATCCGGGTGATGAAGGTGAGCCGGCCCGGCTCACCGTCGGGGTTCAGGCGCTCCATCAGGGCGAGCGCGTCGTCGGCCGAGGTCGTCGGGCCGAGCTTCACCCCGATCGGGTTGCGGATGTGGCGCAGGAACTCGACGTGCGCGCCGTCCAGCTGCCGGGTCCGCTCGCCGATCCAGAGGAAGTGCGCGGACACGTCGTAGGGCAGGCCGCTGAGGTGGTCGATGCGTGTCAGCGCCCGCTCGTACTCCAGGAGCAGGGCCTCGTGGCTGGAGTAGAACTCCACCCCGTGGAACTCGTCGGGGTTGGCTCCGCACGCCTTCATGAACGTCAGCGCCCGGTCGATCTCGCCCGCCAGCTGCTCGTAGCGGCGGCCCGCAGGGCTCTGCGCCACGAAGTCCTGGTTCCAGGCGTGCACCTGGCGCAGGTCGGCGTAGCCGCCCTTGGTGAACGCCCGGCACAGGTTCAGGGTCACCGCCGAGCAGTGGTAGGCCTTCAGCAGGCGGTGCGGGTCGTTGCGCCGCGAGGCGGCGTCGAAGTCGAACCCGTTCACCGCGTCGCCCCGGTAGGCGGGGAGCTCCAGGCCGCCGCGGACCTCCACGGGCTTGGAGCGCGGCTTGGCGTACTGGCCCGCCATCCGGCCGATCTTCACGACGGGAACGCTCGCCGCGTAGGTGAGGACGACCGCCATCTGCAGCAGCGTCTTCAGCTTGTTCTTCACCGCGTCGGCGGTCGACCCCTCGAACGTCTCGGCGCAGTCTCCGCCCTGAAGGACGAAGGCCTCACCGCGGGCCACATCGGCGAGTTGAGCCTTCAACTGGTCGCATTCGCCGGCGAAGACGAGCGGCGGCTGCGTCGCCAGCTCGGCGGCGACCGCGCGCACCTCGGCCGGGTCGTCCCAATCGGGCTGCTGGAGAGCGGGGAGGGCGCGCCACGCGTCGAGGTCCCCGATGACGGCGGAATTGCTCACCCTGAAAGGCTATGGCACCGCCCGCCCTCCGTGAACGGGAAGCCCGGGACGCCCGGGGTTCATAGCCCCGGAGACACTGCCGGGCGGCCCCTTTGCGGGGCCGCCCGGCAGTGTCGGTGCGTGGGGGAGAGGGCTCCGGACGCCCTCAGGCCGCCCGGCTCCCGGCGGCGGCAGGTTCCCGCGCCGTGTCGGAGTCGCCGGCCGGCGCCCTGCGGCCGCTCAGGTCGGTCTCGGTCGCCAGCTGCCGCAGCCGCCGCAGCGAGCGGTCGGTGATCTGGCGGACCCGGTTGTGGCTGAGCCCGTACCGTGCGCCGATCTGCGCGTACGACAGCGGCTGCCCGTTGTCCATCCCGAACCGGGCCCGCAGGATCGCGGACTCGCGCTCGGGAAGCCGGTCGAGCAGCCGCGCGAGGCCCTCGATGTCGTCCAGCGCGAGGATCTCGGTCTCCGGGGTGACGGCGTCCGGGTCCTCCAGCAGGTCGCCCATCGGCGTCTCGCCGGCGTCGTCGACGGTCGCGTCCAGGCTCGCCGGGTCGCGGCGCCATCGCAGCAGCTCGTCGACGTGCTCGGCGTCGGAGCCGAGGGTGCCCGCGAGCTCCTCGCGGGTCGGCTCCCTGCCGAGCTCGCGACCGAGCTGGCGCTCCGCGCGCCGCAGCCGCGACAGCTCCTCCTCCACGTGGACGGGCAGCCTGATCGTGCGGGCGGTGTGGCTGAGCCCGCGGCCGATGGCCTGCCGGATCCACCAGGTCGCGTATGTGGAGAACTTGAAGCCGCGGCGGTAGTCGAACTTCTCCACCGCGCGCATCAGCCCCAGGTTCCCCTCCTGGATGAGGTCTATGAGAGGCAACGAGTCGGTCGGGTACTTCCGGGCGATCGAGACCACCAGCCGCAGGTTGGCCTCGACGAAGCGCTGCTTCGCGCGCAGCCCCGCCGCGGCCAGCTCCTCCAGCTCCTCGCGGGACGCGCCCTCGGGCGCCCTGTCCTCTTCGAGCAGCTGTTCGGCGTACAGGCCCCCTTCGATCGCCTTGGCCAGATCGACCTCCTCCTGCGCGTCGAGCAGAGGGGTACGGCCGATCCGGTCGAGGTACGCCCCGACTAGATCCTTGTCGGGGACTTCGACCCTGTCGCCCTTGGTACGGGTTCCAGCCATCCTGACCCTTCTCCGGTGCGATCTCCCTACGAGGAGAACGCTAATTACCGCTCTGTGATTCCCGGGTGGGGAATACTGCGAGGCTGTAAGCCGCTCTACGTCGTGATACCCCGACTGAGGAGAAACCGACATGGCGACGGTCACACTGACCGCTGAGAACTTCGACGAGGTCGCTCAGGCCGACGGCATCGTGCTGGTCGACTTCTGGGCCGAGTGGTGCGGGCCGTGCAAGAGGTTCGCACCCGTGTTCGAGCGGTCGGCGGGCAAGCACGAGGACATCGTCTTCGGCAAGGTGGACACCGACGCCGAGGCCGAGCTGTCGGAGCGCTTCGGGATCAGGTCGATTCCCACGCTGATGGCGATCCGCGACGGCATGATCGTGTTCGCGGAGCCGGGAGCGCTGCCCGAGTCGGTGCTGGAGAACGTGATCGAGCAGGTCCGCGGCCTGGACATGGAGGACGTCCGCAAGCGGGCGGAGGCCTGACCCGCCGCCCGCCAGGTTGCGCCCACGAGGCGCGCAGCGGGCGCCCGGACGGCGCGAGGGCAAAGAAGCGGACGGCGCCGCCCCTTGGCCGGCGCGCATGGTCGATGATGGACGGATGCTCGCCGATGTCGTCCGATACCTGGTGTGCCCCGTGTGCGGAGCCGACCTCGAACTGGTCGGCCGCGGACTGCGCTGCCCGGACGGGCATGCCTTCGACATCGCGCGACAGGGATATGCCAACCTCCTTCCGGGCAACGCCCGCCCGGGAACGGCGGACACGCCCGAGATGGTCCGCGCGAGGGACGAGTTCCTCTCGGCCGGCCACTTCGCGGTCGTCTCGGAGCGGCTCGCTTGGAACGTTTCGTCTTCCCGACCGGGCTTCGTCCTGGACGCGGGCGCTGGGACAGGGCACTACCTGAGCCGCGTCCTCGACCGGACGCCCGAGGCCGTCGGCCTCGCATTGGACATCTCCAAGCACGCGGCCCGGCGCGCCGCGAAGGCGCACCCGCGCTGCGGGGCCGTCGTCGCGGACCTCTGGCGCCCGTTCCCGCTCCGCGACGGCGCCGTCGACACCGTGATGAACGTCTTCGCCCCGCGCAACGCCGCCGAGTTCCACCGGGTGCTCCGCGACGACGGGCTGCTGTTCACGGTGACGCCGTCACCCCGCCACCTCGGCACCCTCGTGGAACCTCTCGGCCTCCTCTCGATCGACAAGCGCAAGACCGAGCGGATGGACGCCGCACTCGCCGGCTACTTCAAGCTGGACTCGCGCCAGGAGATCGAGACCGAGGCCGTCCTGACGCGCGACGAGGTCATCACACTCGTCGGCATGGGACCGAGCGCGCACCATGTTCCGGCAGAGCGGCTCAGAGAACGACTGGAGCGGCTGCCGGACCCGCTCCCCGCGCCCCTCTCGTTCGTCCTGTCCGGCTACCGGCGGCTCGAGTAGACGCGGTCCCGGCCTGTGCGATCTCCAGCAGCACCTGCGGGGTCTCGCCCGGCTCGGTCACCTCCTCCACCCCCGGCGCGTCGAGGGCCTCGTAGACGAACGACGTGCGGAGCGAGCGAGCGGTGGCGCTCAGAAGGAGACGCTGCAGAGCCTGGCCCGCGCGGAGCCACTCGGCGGGGGAGTCCCCGCGGGTGGTGAGCACGGCCCGCTGCCGCGCCCGATCGACGACGGGGGTAAGCCGATGGAGCATCGCCCCCTCGAGCCTCGCCTCCCCGGCCAGATCATCGATGACGTGGCGAGGCGGGCAGCCGCCCGAGACGGAGCGGCTGGTGCGGGACGGCCGGAGCGTGGCCGCATACAGGAGCCGCTCCTCCCGCGAGACGCGGTGGCGGCCGGCCAGGCGCACGGAGGCGAGGACGGTCGGACGTCCGGGGTCCGGGAGCAACCGAACGACGGCCTCGTGACCGAGCTGGGCGGCGGCCAGGCGCAGATTCACCAGCGCGGCGCCGCTGCTGAGGTGCAGGCTCCGTCCCGCCGGATCGTGCCTAGGCCGGAGCCTCTCCGGATCGGCGTGCACCTCGATCAGGCCGGAGACGACCTTGAACCGCCAGGCGTGCACGTCGTGGACCGTGGGCCCCATCGTCGCGGCGACCACCAGACGCTCGGCCGACGTGCGGGCGGTGACGGACGCATTCACCAGATCTCCTCCTGGCCTCGGGCGAGCGGGGCGCGCCGGGAGCCACCGCCCGTCCCACGGCCGGAACGCCACGGGTAGGCGGTCAGGGCACGGTACCCCACTGTGACCGGAAGCACGTAGTGCCTGAAAGACGAGGTCAGCGCCTTTCGTAGTGCGCTCGTATGACAAGGGGCGCGGGTTCGTGCGCCTCTTGGTTTGACGGTCCCCGCGGGGCGCCTTAATGTTTCTCTCGCCCCAAGGGGACGCGGACGCCGAGAGGCGGTCGGCCCTGGGGAGCCAAGCCACCGAAAATGGTTCGAGCGCCGCTCGGACTGTTGTAGGATGGCTGGACAGCCCACAACGGGATGCAGGACGCCGCGAGGTGGCCGGCCCGCAGGGCGCCTCCTACGAAACGATCTTTTCCAGGTCTTCGGCCTGGGGCTGTGTCGTCGCGTGGGGGACGGGCACACCTCCGACTCGTCGAAAAGATCTTCCGAGATCCGCTTGACAACAGAGATGCGCCTGGTAAGTTAAGAGGGTTGCCCCGGAGCCGGGGCCCGCGGGAGCGGGGTTCGGCGCGGTGGGTGTCCGTTTCTTGAGAACTCAACAGCGTGTTAAAAGCCAGTGCCTTTATCGGCTCGGCCAGTTTTCTGGTCGGGTCGCCCCGTGCCGCTCCATCTGATGGAGTGGTGGGGATTTCTTTGAGGCAATGTCATCCTTTCGAGGATGGCGATGCCGGGATTGTTTCCGAGGTTTGGCGGGTCGGGGTTCGCCCCCTGGTCTGTCGTTTGGACCTTAATGGAGAGTTTGATCCTGGCTCAGGACGAACGCTGGCGGCGTGCTTAACACATGCAAGTCGAGCGGAAAGGCCCCTTCGGGGGTACTCGAGCGGCGAACGGGTGAGTAACACGTGAGCAACCTGCCCCTGACTCTGGGATAAGCCCGGGAAACTGGGTCTAATACCGGATATGACCACTGGTCGCATGGCGTGGTGGTGGAAAGTTTTTCGGTTGGGGATGGGCTCGCGGCCTATCAGCTTGTTGGTGGGGTGATGGCCTACCAAGGCGACGACGGGTAACCGGCCTGAGAGGGCGACCGGTCACACTGGGACTGAGACACGGCCCAGACTCCTACGGGAGGCAGCAGTGGGGAATATTGCGCAATGGGCGGAAGCCTGACGCAGCGACGCCGCGTGAGGGATGACGGCCTTCGGGTTGTAAACCTCTTTCAGCAGGGACGAAGCTAACGTGACGGTACCTGCAGAAGAAGCGCCGGCTAACTACGTGCCAGCAGCCGCGGTAATACGTAGGGCGCAAGCGTTGTCCGGAATTATTGGGCGTAAAGAGCTCGTAGGCGGTTTGTCGCGTCTGTCGTGAAAGCCCACGGCTTAACCGTGGGTCTGCGGTGGATACGGGCAGACTAGAGGCAGGTAGGGGAGAATGGAATTCCCGGTGTAGCGGTGAAATGCGCAGATATCGGGAGGAACACCGGTGGCGAAGGCGGTTCTCTGGGCCTGTACTGACGCTGAGGAGCGAAAGCGTGGGGAGCGAACAGGATTAGATACCCTGGTAGTCCACGCCGTAAACGTTGGGCGCTAGGTGTGGGGTCCTTCCACGGATTCCGCGCCGCAGCTAACGCATTAAGCGCCCCGCCTGGGGAGTACGGCCGCAAGGCTAAAACTCAAAGGAATTGACGGGGGCCCGCACAAGCGGCGGAGCATGTTGCTTAATTCGACGCAACGCGAAGAACCTTACCAAGGCTTGACATCGCCGGAAAACCATCAGAGATGGTGGGTCCTTTTTGGGCCGGTGACAGGTGGTGCATGGCTGTCGTCAGCTCGTGTCGTGAGATGTTGGGTTAAGTCCCGCAACGAGCGCAACCCTCGTTCCATGTTGCCAGCACTTCGGGTGGGGACTCATGGGAGACCGCCGGGGTCAACTCGGAGGAAGGTGGGGATGACGTCAAGTCATCATGCCCCTTATGTCTTGGGCTGCAAACATGCTACAATGGCCGGTACAGAGGGCTGCGATACCGTGAGGTGGAGCGAATCCCTTAAAGCCGGTCTCAGTTCGGATCGAAGTCTGCAACTCGACTTCGTGAAGTCGGAGTCGCTAGTAATCGCAGATCAGCAACGCTGCGGTGAATACGTTCCCGGGCCTTGTACACACCGCCCGTCACGTCACGAAAGTCGGCAACACCCGAAGCCCGTGGCCCAACCACCTTGTGTGGGGGGAGCGGTCGAAGGTGGGGCCGGCGATTGGGACGAAGTCGTAACAAGGTAGCCGTACCGGAAGGTGCGGCTGGATCACCTCCTTTCTAAGGAGCACCAACTGGCCAGGTCGCCTCTCCGTGAGGGATCTGGTCGGTGGCCACCGTTGGCAGCGAATGTCTGTCAGGTGGCTGCTCATAGATGTGGAGCACTGGTTACTCAGCTCACCGCTCGTGTGAGCCGGCAAGTACCGCCCCGGGGCAACCCAGGGGAGTGGGAACGGCGGTTTCAGGCGGGTGGTGGGTTGGACACGCTGTTGAGTCCTGAGGGAACGGGCGCAAGCCCAGGTGACCTCGGACTGCGGGACCGTTGGCCACACTTCTCCGTTATGGGTCGTGTGGCCTCGGTGGGCCCGGTTGTTTTTTGAGAACTGCACAGTGGACGCGAGCATCTCTGGTGAACGATGAGAGCCGCCTGGTGGGGAGTCTTTCGGGGTTTCCTGTCGGGTTGTTTTTGTTGTTTATCTGCGATTTGTTTTGATCGTTTTGTGTGTTCAAGTTTTTAAGGGCATACGGTGGATGCCTTGGCATCAGGAGCCGATGAAGGACGTGGGAGCCTGCGATATGCCTCGGGGAGTCGGCAACCAGACTTTGATCCGGGGATTTCCGAATGGGGAAACCTGGCACTCGTCATGGGGTGTCGCCGCCTGCTGAATGTATAGGCAGGTTGGTGGGAACGCGGGGAAGTGAAACATCTCAGTACCCGCAGGAAGAGAAAACAATAGTGATTCCGTGAGTAGTGGTGAGCGAAAGCGGAGGAGCCTAAACCGTGCGCGTGTGATAGCCGGCAGGCGTTGCGTGTGCGGGGTTGTGGGACCACCCTGGTTCAGCTGCCGTTGGACCGAGGAGTTATAAACCGCTGGGATAGTCGAATGGTTTGGGATGGCCGACCGTAGACGGTGAGAGTCCGGTAGACGAAATTTCAGTGGCTTCTGGGTGTGTTCCCGAGTAGCACGGGGCCCGTGAAATCCCGTGTGAATCTGCCACGACCACGTGGTAAGGCTGAATACTTCCTGATGACCGATAGCGGACCAGTACCGTGAGGGAAAGGTGAAAAGTGCCCCGGTGAGGGGTCGTGAAATAGTACCTGAAACCGTGTGCCTACAAGCCGTCAGAGCCTCCTCAGCGAAGGACTTGTTCTTTGTTGTTGGTGATGGCGTGCCTTTTGAAGAATGAGCCTGCGAGTTATGGTGTGTGGCGAGGTTAACCGGTGGCGGGTAGCCGTAGCGAAAGCGAGTCTGAATAGGGCGTTTTTAGTCGCATGCTGTAGACCCGAAGCGGAGTGATCTAGCCATGGGCAGGGTGAAGCGCCGGTAAGACGGTGTGGAGGCCCGAACCCACCAGGGTTGAAAACCTGGGGGATGACCTGTGGTTAGGGGTGAAAGGCCAATCAAACTCCGTGATAGCTGGTTCTCCCCGAAATGCATTTAGGTGCAGCGTCGCGTGTTTCTTGCCGGAGGTAGAGCTACTGGATGGCTGATGGGCCCTACCAGGTTACTGACGTCAGCCAAACTCCGAATGCCGGTAAGTGAGAGCGTGGCAGTGAGACTGCGGGGGATAAGCTTCGTAGTCGAGAGGGAAACAGCCCAGATCATCGGCTAAGGCCCCTAAGCGTGTGCTAAGTGGGAAAGGATGTGGAGTTGCTGTGACAACCAGGAGGTTGGCTTAGAAGCAGCCACCCTTGAAAGAGTGCGTAATAGCTCACTGGTCAAGTGATTCCGCGCCGACAATGTAGCGGGGCTCAAGCACACCGCCGAAGCCGTGGCATTGACATCCTTTCGGGGGTGTTGATGGGTAGGGGAGCGTCCTGTAACCGGTGAAGCCTTCGAGTGATCGTGGGGTGGAGGTTGCGGGAGTGAGAATGCAGGCATGAGTAGCGAATCACACGTGAGAAACGTGTGCGCCGGATGACCAAGGGTTCCTGGGGCAGGCTAATCCGCCCAGGGTAAGTCGGGACCTAAGGCGAGGCCGACAGGCGTAGTCGATGGACAACGGGTTGATATTCCCGTACCCGCTGGTATGCGCCAACGCTGAACCCTCTGATGCTAACCACCCGAACCGTGGTTCGGGCCTTCGGGCCTGTTTCACGGGGAGCGTGGGGCCCGAGGGGGTAGTAGGTGAGTGATGGGGTGACGCAGGAGGGTAGCTCAGCCCGGGCGGTGGTTGTCCCGGGGTAAGGCTGTAGGGAGAGAGATAGGTAAATCCGTCTCTCACGTATCCTGAGAGCTGATGCCGAGCCGTTTTAGGTGAAGTGAGTGATCCCATGCTGCCGAGAAAAGCCTCTAGCGAGTGTACCGGCGGCCCGTACCCCAAACCGACTCAGGTGGTCAGGTAGAGAATACCAAGGCGATCGGGTGAACTGTGGTTAAGGAACTCGGCAAATTGCCCCCGTAACTTTGGGAGAAGGGGGACCTTGCCTGGTGATGGCATTTTCTGTCTGAGCTGGGTGGGGTCGCAGAGGCCAGGGGGAAGCGACTGTTTACTAAAAACACAGGTCCGTGCGAAGTCGTAAGACGCTGTATACGGACTGACGCCTGCCCGGTGCCGGAACGTTAAGAGGACCGGTTAGAGGGACTTGTTCCTTCGAAGCTGAGAATCTAAGCGCCGGTAAACGGCGGTGGTAACTATAACCATCCTAAGGTAGCGAAATTCCTTGTCGGGTAAGTTCCGACCTGCACGAATGGCGTAACGACTTCCCCGCTGTCTCAACCACAGGCCCGGCGAAATTGCAGTACGAGTAAAGATGCTCGTTTCGCGCAGCAGGACGGAAAGACCCCGGGACCTTCACTACAGCTTGGCATTGGCGCTTGGAGCGTCTTGTGTAGGATAGGTGGGAGACTGTGAAGCCCAGACGCCAGTTTGGGTGGAGTCATTGGTGAAATACCACTCTGGTCGTTTTGAGCGTCTAACCCGCACCCGTGTATCCGGGTGGGGGACAGTGCCTGGTGGGTAGTTTAACTGGGGCGGTTGCCTCCCAAAATGTAACGGAGGCGCCCAAAGGTTCCCTCAGCCTGGTTGGCAATCAGGTGGCGAGTGCAAGGGCACAAGGGAGCTTGACTGTGAGACGGACGTGTCGAGCAGGTGCGAAAGCAGGGCCTAGTGATCCGGCACCTACGTGTGGAAGTGGTGTCGCTCAACGGCTAAAAGGTACCCCGGGGATAACAGGCTGATCTTCCCCAAGAGTCCATATCGACGGGATGGTTTGGCACCTCGATGTCGGCTCGTCGCATCCTGGGGCTGGAGTAGGTCCCAAGGGTTGGGCTGTTCGCCCATTAAAGCGGCACGCGAGCTGGGTTTAGAACGTCGCGAGACAGTTCGGTCCCTATCCGCTGTGCGCGTAGGAGAATTGTGAGGGTCTGTCCCTAGTACGAGAGGACCGGGACGGACGAACCTCTGGTGTGCCAGTTGTCCCGCCAGGGGCACGGCTGGTTGGCTACGTTCGGTCGGGATAACCGCTGAAAGCATCTAAGCGGGAAGCCTTCCTCGAGATGAGTTCTCCCACCCCTTTGTGGGTGTAAGGCTCCCGGTAGACGACCGGGTTGATAGGCCGGAGATGGAAGCGCGGTAACGTGTGGAGTCGACCGGTACTAATAGGCCGAGTGGCTTGAACACACTGAACGTTCAAAGCATGTCGCTGCGAGAGATGGTTCGCGTCCCTGTGTGGTTCCCAGAAAACAACCTGGGCACCGCAGTCACTTGATAAGTGGATACCGAGTCGAAGGCTCGGACGTTGATTTGCCCGCCCCGTCGGGGTGGTGCGTTGAGGCGTTCGGTGGTTTTGGCGAAGGGGAAACACCCGGTCCCATCCCGAACCCGGAAGTTAAGCCCTTCAGCGCCGATGGTACTGCATGGGGGACCGTGTGGGAGAGTAGGACGCCGCCGGACACATATTGGGAAAGGCCCCGCCGTAACCGGCGGGGCCTTTTTCGTTTCATCAGGATTGAACTGCGGTCGTCGTGTCCTGGATCGGTTCTCAGAATCAGTGGGTTGGACGAACGAGTCCGTGCGGCCTGTGGCCGGCCAGACCTCGGCATCCTGCTTCCTCATAGTGACCTCGCCTGAATGTCGGTGCTCGATCACCCACGCGGCCGAGCCGGGGGACCGCGCGAGGACGATGCCCAGGTGCACTCCTGAAGGGTTCTCTGAATCTCAGGGGATGGAGAACGCGAGTGCCGGGTCGGGCTGGCCTCCCGCACACCCAGGTGGACGTCTCAGTTAACCCGGCCGGTGACTAGTAACTGCTGACCGGTGACCGTGCCGCGTCGGACATGACGTGATGACTGACCCCTGGAGCGGCCGGCTCGCTGGTGGTGTCAGGTCGTGTGGCCGGGGCCGGGGCCGGTGGCCGTGGCGCGTGGGGCACGACGTGATCACCCCTGTGGAGGCGGCCCCGCTGGTGGTGTCAGGTCGCGTGGCTGTGACCGGTGGCCGCGGCGCGTTGTGTGTGACTTTCGACCCCTGTGGAGGCGGGCTCGCTGGTGGTGTCAGGTCGCGTGGCTGTGACCGGTGGCCGCGGCGCGTTGTGTGTGACTTTCGACCCCTGTGGAGGCGGGCTCGCTGGTGGTGTCAGGTCGCGTGGCCGGTGGCCGTGGCGTGTGGGGCACGACGTGATCACCCCTGTGGAGGCGGCCCCGCTGGTGGTGTCAGGTCGCGTGGCTGTGACCGGTGGCCGCGGCGCGTTGTGTGTGACTTTCGACCCCTGTGGAGGCGGGCTCGCTGGGGGGATAGCTCGGCGTGACCGGTGGGCGGCGCCATGGCGCGTTGGGCGTGACGTGATGACCCCTGGAGAGGTGGCCTCGTTGGTGGTTCAGCTCCGGCGACCGGCGACCGGGGGGTGGCACCGGGGCGGTTGGATTTGTTAGTGGTCGGTGGCGGCGGGACGCATATGCCGTAGCGAGTTTGCTGATGCCTGGCGAGTGGGGCCTTGACGGCCAGGGCGTCTGTGGGGAGTTCGCACTCATGCGCCCCTGCGGTACTGTCGCGCCGCTTCAAGGGAGGGCTCGGCGGCGGTCGTTCGGTTGTGGTTCAGGCTCGGGTGGCTTCCGTCTCTATCGCGCGGATGCGCGCGACCTCGGGGGTGCGGGCGTCCAAGCGGATCTTCGCCAGGGCGTGGCGGCCGAGGTCGGCCGTCCCGGTGTGCTTGGTCTCTTCCTGGTCCAGATAGGCGGTCAGGTCCGGGAAAGTGATGAGCCACCCGCCACCGTCGCCCGCGGGGGCGGCCCGGAAGTCGCGGGGGTCGCGCGGGGCCGCCAGCCTCTCCTTGGCGAATGCCGCCGCCGAGTCCGGCTCGCGGGTCCCGGCAGGGACGAAGGTGCCGTTGCGGAAGTAGACCGTGGTCTGGGCCCGATCACCGGCGGCCAGAGCTGCCTCGGAAACGACGGCCGGGGGCTCCGGCGGTCGATGGGTGAGCGTGGCTCGTGAGCTCCGCCGCCGGATCCGCGACAGCTTGATCAACGCCCAGATGAGGAGCAGCGGCCAGGCGATCAGCAGGAGCACGAGCAGGCCGGTTCCGGGCGCGTCCACTTTGATGCGCAGCGCGTCGGTCGACCGGTCGCAGGTGATCGCGACGTAGTCGGTGGCGGGGGCGCGGAACGCGCCGACCCACCGGTATCCCTTGACCTCCGCGGAGTCGCCGGCGTGCCGGGCGCGGTCCAGGTTCAGCGGATAGTTGCGGCCCTGACCGATCAGCGTGCAGGAGCTCGGATCCTCAGCGGCCTCGAGAACGTGGACGCGGTACCGCAGATCCTCGTCCACCCAGAGCACAGGGCGGTTGTCGTTACGGACGTTTCCGGATCGGACGGCCTCACCCGTGCTCGCGTGGAGGAGCGGGTAGTGCGTCCTCCAGAAGAGCGTGGTGAGCAGGGCGAGCACGACCACGGGCCAGGCCGGAATCAGGTACGCGCGCCAGGACGGGGCGAACGGTACCCGATACCGATATGAAACCTTTTTCGGCACCCGTGAATTGTACGATCTTGCCCCCTGAAGGGGGAGATCATTTGGACGTTACACGTATCGACATCGACGGCGTGCCGGTGTTCTGGAGTGAGGGCGCGCCGGGCGACGACGGCCTCCGAGCGGCACTGGTGTTCCGCGTGGGGCGGGCCGACGAGACCCTGGCACGGGGCGGGGTCACCCACCTGGTGGAGCATCTGGCGCTGCATGCGATCGGCGATGCCGATTATCACCACAACGGCTCCGTGGACGCGGTCACCACCATGTTCCTCACCCATGGCGAGCCCGCTGAGGTCGCCGAATTCCTGACGACGGTCTGCGAGTCCCTGCGCGCGCTTCCCATGGGCCGTATCGAGGCCGAGAAGAACATCCTGCGAACCGAGGCCGAGGGCCGCGACGTGGGGGCGCCCGGCCAGTTGCTGCTGTGGCGTTACGGAGCGGCCACCTATGGGTTGCCCGCCTACGAGGAGCACGGGCTCGCCGCCTTAACCCCGGAGGACGTCAAGGACTGGTCTGCGCGGTGGTTCACCAGGAACAACGCGGCCCTGGCGATCGTCGGGGGCCCACCGCCCGCGGGACTCGCGCTGCCGCTTCCCGAGGGCGAGCGGCGGCCCGTCCCGGATCCGACGAACGGGCTGCCCAGGACGCCCGCCTACGTCAACCTCGAAATCAACGGCGTCGCGCTCTCCGGCATCGTGCCGCGCTCCTCCGCCGCCCGGATCTACGCCGACCTCCTCGGTCGGCGCCTTCACCGCGTGCTGCGGCGGGACAACGCGCTGAGCTACACGACGAGCGTCGGCTTCTCATCGACCACCGGGGACGGCGTCGAGATCCTCGCGTTCGCGGACGGGCTGGCCGAGGTGCGTCCGGAACTCGCGGAGCGGTTCCGCGGGGAGATCGAGCGAATCGCGGCGGAGCCGGTGGAAGCGGCCGAACTCGCGGAGGCCGTGGCGGCGCGGCGCACCCGCAGGGCGTCCGACGAGGGCCGCGCCTCGCAGGCGATCAGATGCTGCATGGCCGAACTGATGGGACCTCCGGCGCTGACGACGGAAGAGGCCCTGGCCGATCTGGACGCCGTGCGGCCGGAGGACGTCCAGGACGTCGGCCGCGCCGTCCTGGACACCGCGCTCCTGATGCTTCCCCGCGGCCAGGAGCCGCAGGGGGCGCGTTTCTCCAGGGTGCCGCTCGCCTCCACGGTCGCGGTCGAAGGCCGTGTCCACACCCGGGCGGACGACGTCCAGCAAGGGCTGATCGTCGGCCGGGAGGGGGCCACCTCGCTGAGGGGACCGATCATGGCCACCGTCCGCTTCGATCAGTGCGCCGCGGTGCTCGCATGGCAGGACGGGGCACGCCTGCTGATCGGCCTGGACGGCGTGACGGTCGGTGTCGAGCCGAACCTCTGGCATGCCGGCACGGCCGCCGTGGCGGAGATCGACCGGTACGCCCCCGCCGAGGTGGTCGTGCGCAAGGCGGCGCGGCCCGACGACCGCGTCCCGCCCCGGAACAACGCCTCCTCCGCCGATGCGGATTCGGGGGAGGACGGCTCGGCGTCTCCCGGCCGGGTGGCCGCCCTCGTCGCGCTGCTCGGCAGGATCAGGTCGCGGAGGCGGCGGCCCGCCTGGCAGGACGCGGCGCTTGCGGCGGCGCTGCCGAAGGTGCGCGGCGGTGACCTGCGCGCCGGGCTGGACCTGCTGGCCCGCACCCGGGACGACGCGGAGACCCGGAGCCTCTATTTGGAGAACCTCACCGACGCCGCGCTCGGGCAGGCCGGGCGGCTCACGCGCCTGTCCGCTGAGGATCCCAACGACCCGGACCTGTGCCTGTGGCTTGGCGCGACCCGCGTCGCCGAAGCGTGGGAGGCGCGCAGCGCCGAGCGCGCGGAGAACGTCGACGCCGAGCGGTTCGGCCGGTTCTGGCGGTTGCTCGCCCTCGCGGGACCGCCGCTCTACCGCGCCGCCGAACTGCTTCCCGCAGACCCCGTCCCTTGGGACCGGCTCCAGTGGTACGGCATCGGCATGCAGCTCGAACGGGACGAGCTGGACCGGACATGGCGAGAGCTGACGGCACGCGAGCCCTTCCTCTTCGAGGGCCACATCTCCCGTTCCCAAGCGCTCTGCAAGAAGTGGTGGGGGTCGGAGGCCGAGCTGCTGGACTTCGCCGAGGCGGCGGTCGCCGCGGCCGGGCCGGGCGACCCGGTCACCGCGGTGCTGGCGCTGGCGCACCTGGAGATCGGCGGTGAGATCGGCACCTGGGACGACCTGAACCGCTACCTGGCGCGGCCCTCGGTGCACGCCGCGCTCGTGGGCGCCGCCGACCGGTTGCTGGCCGCGGAGCGGCGGCACCCGAGGAACCTGGAGGCGCACCACTACTTCGGTGCGGTCTTCTACCGGGCCGGCGACCACGACCGGGCCCGGCGCCATCTCGAAAGGGCCGGCCGCACCAGCCCGCCCGACCGCGCATGGGGCTATGCGCCCGCTCCCGACCGGCTGCTGTCGCGGGCCCGGCGGGACGTCCGCGCGAAACGCGGCGGACCGCCCGAGGGAGGGAGCTAGACGGCCGGGTGGTCCTGCGTCAGGGCCTTCGCGTAGTTGGAGAGGGAGCGGTTGTAGCGTGGGAGGTGGCGGGACAGGGCGCCCAGGGCGAGTCCGGCCGCCTCCCGCTCGCGCCCGACATCGGTGAGCGCGAGCGCGAGGAACGCGGTGACGGCGTCGTCGAGTTCGTCCGAGGCGGCCTCGCGCTCCGCGGTCAGCAGCGCGACGCTCTCGTCGGCGCGGCCGAGGTTGCGGAGCGTGCTGGCGTACTGGATCACGGCCTGCCTCCGCCGCGCCTCGGGGAGCCCGGCGGCGAAGGCCCGCCGGTAGTGGTCGGCGGCCTCCGCCTCGTTGCCGATGGAGTCGTGCGCGGAGGCCAGCTCGTACTCGCCGACGGCGTCGCCGGGCGGCAGCTCGGCCACCAGGGCTTCGACCTTCCCGAGGAGGTCCTCGGGCTCGTGGTCGTCGAAGGCGTCCCAGAGCGCGGCCATGCGTTTCTCCCATTCGGGAGAGGGGGTGATCATGGTGTCAGGATACGGTCACCCGTCCCGTTCCAGCGGATCGAGGTCGAGCCAGAGCGCGGCCGGGTGGCGGATCAGGGTGACGGTGTTCCAGACGACGTCGTGCGGCGCGTGGTGCAGCCGGGCATCGGGGAACCGGCGGGTCAGCTCGCGCAGGACGATGTTCAACTCCAGCCGCGCCAGCGGGGCGCCCAGGCAGACATGGGGCCCGGCTCCGAAGGCGAGGTGGGGGTTCCGGGCGCGCTGGAGATCGAGGTGTCCGGGGCCGTCGAACACGCCCGGGTCGCGGTTGGCGCGGTCGATCGCCGGGATCACCAGGTCGCCCTCGCGCAGCCGGACGCCTCCGAGTTCCACCTCGCGCACGGCCCGCCGCGGCTGCGCGGATTCGAACACGGTTCCGGGGGTGGTGCGCAGCAGTTCCTCGACCGCGCCGGGAACGCGGTCGGGCCGGGCCGCGAGGAGGCGGTAGAGGGTCTCGCCGTCCTGCCGGGTGGTGAGCAGCCGGAACAGGAAGCCCGCGATCGCGGCGGCCGTGGTCTCCCATCCCGCGATGACGATGCTCGCCGCCAGCAGCGCCGCCTCCTCCAGGCCGGTCCGCCGGCGGACGGCGTTGGCGGCGATCGCGGAGAGGAGGCCGCCCTCCTCGGAGCCGGGCCGCGCGTCCGCCATGAGGCCGCCGAGGCGCTCGGCCATGTAGCCGCTCATCTCCAGCACCGCGCGCTCGTTCTCGGCGGCGCGGTCGGGACCCGTGGACAGGAACATGTCACCCCATGTCCTGAACAGCGGCAAGTCGTCCTCCGGTAGGTGCATCACGCTGCCGATCACGCCGAGGGTGAGGGGCAGGGCGAGCCGCTCGTTGACCTCGACCGGATCGCCCGCCCGGACGAGCGAGTCGAGCAGCCGGGAGGTGAGGCGGTCGACGGTCGGCCGGTACCGGTCGATCCGGGCGGGCGCGAAAGCGTTGCCGACCAGGTCGCGGTGCACGCGGTGCTCCCGGTCGTCACGCGCCAGCATCGTCGGGGAGGTGCGGGGCCAGGGCGGGATCGCGTCCGCTCCCGCGCGGCGGAACGTGTCCTGCTCGCGCAGGACGCGCAGGCACTCCCCGTGCCCGGTGACGAGGTACGCCTCTTGTCCTTCCGGGAGGCGGACCCGGGCGACGGGTGCGAGCCCGTCGTAGAGAGGGGACAGTCCCATCGGGTCGTCGGGGCGACGTCCGTCGACCGGGACGTCCTGGCAGGGGAACGGGTAGCGCGGGGGATCGGTCGCCGTCACGTCGCTCCTCGCGGATGTCGCGGAGTCGTCGCCTGTCCGCCTCGAGACTCCGCGAGACGCCCATGGCCGTCAACCCTCGGGTGATGTTCATGTGGCGTCGGCGACATATGGGGCCGGTGTTGCCCGTGTGCGACGTGGGGCGCGGCAGAATCGAACCGCTCGACCACGGTCGGGACCATGGTTGCGCCGGTGCCTACCCACACCTCGCACCGGCGCGGCCGCCCGCCGGCGGGCCGGCGGGCACCTCCGGGTCTTCGGCGGCGCGCCGTCCGCTCCTCGTGATGATCCCGCGCGCCGCGCTCGGCGAGCCGGAACCGGCCTTACTCCGGTCAGCGGTGCGGGCACCAGCACAAACCTCGCCAGTGTTCCGGGCCGCGAACAGGCGATGTCGGCCGGACTTGGACCCGGCGCGGATTGGACCTGTCCCCCCGCGGGACCTGGTCGTACCGTCCGCCCATGCGCAACACACGACGCCTCGCCCTTGCGGCCGCGGCCGCGTTCCCCCTCATCGCCGCGCTGCCGGCGGCGTCCGCCGCGGACTCCGGCGCGACCGCCGCCGGGACCGTCTTCTACCCCAACCCCGTCCAGCAGCTCGGGGACCAGTCCCTCACCGACGCGAAGGACGCCGACTACGCGGCCCTCGCGCCCGCCTACCGGCAGGTCACCCTCACCGACCTCGACGGGTCGGGGTCGCTCACCGGACGGTACGCGCGGGTCAAGAGCGAGACCGGCAAGGCCGCCCGGATCGAGGGCGGCGCGCTGCCCGCCTACCACCGCGACTCCGACCAGTTCGAGCAGGTGATGGGCTACTACTGGGTGACGACCGCGCAGCGGTACCTGCAGCACCTCGGGTTCGGGTCCGGGCTCCGGCCCGTGAACCAGCGGCAGATCGAGGTGCGGATCAACCAGTACGGCGGCGACAACTCCTTCTTCCGCCCCGACAAGGCGAACATCACGCTCGGCAAGGGCGGGATCGACGACGCCGAGGACGCCGAGGTCGTCATCCACGAGTACGGCCACTCCGTGCAGGACGGCCAGGTCACCGGTTTCGGCACGAACCTGGAGTCGGGCTCGATCGGGGAGGCGTTCGGCGACTACCTGGCGGTGGCGGTCACCAGCTGGGCGACCGGCGCACCGACCAGGACCCCGGAGCCGTGCGTCGCCGACTGGGACTCGGTGGCCTACACATCCGGACCCACGCACTGCCTGCGCAGGCTGGACGGGACGAAGCACTATCCCGAGGACGTCCGCGGTGAGGTCCACGCCGACGGCGAGATCTGGTCGCGGGCCCTCTGGGACATCCGGCAGTCGCTCGGCGACACCCAGGCGAGCACCCTGATCGTCGAGGCGCAGTTCGCGTTCGCGCCGGACACCTCGTTCAAGGCCGCCGCCGAGGCGACCGTCGCCGCCGCCCAGCGCCTCTACGGAGCGAAGGCGGCGAAGGCCGCACAGGCGGCGTTCGCCGCGCGGGGCATCCTGTGACCGCGTGATCGTCAAGGGCGTGGTGCGGCCGTAAGGAGCGATATAGCATTCGCTCATGATCACGGCCGCCCTCGCCTTCGCCGTCGCCGCGCTGATCGTCAACGTGGTGCCGGGGCTCGACACTTTCCTTGTGCTCAGAACCTCCGTGGCGCGGGGGCGGAGCCATGGCCTGGCGGCGGCGCTCGGCATCATGGCCGGATGCGCGGTGTGGGGGCTCGCCACGGCGGTCGGGCTGACCGCGCTGCTGACCGCCTCGCACGTCGCTTACAACGTGGTGCGCGTCTGCGGCGCCGCCTACCTGGTGTGGCTCGGAGCGACGGCGCTCCGGAGCGCCAGGAGGATGGGTGAGGTCGAGCATCCCGAGCCCGTCTTGGCCGCCGGACGTCGTGCGGCGTTCCGCGCGGGGGTCGGGACCAACCTGCTGAACCCCAAGGCGGGCGTCTTCTACATGAGCCTCGTCCCGCAGTTCATGCCGCACGGTGCGCCGGTGTTCGGCACGACGGTCCTGTTCACCGCGATCGACGTGGCGGAGCTCGCGCTCTGGTTCTGGATCGTTTCGGGCGCGGCCGCCGCCCTGGGGGAGCGGCTGCGCCGCCCGTCGTTCCGGCGGAAGACGGAGCGGCTCAGCGGGGTGGCCTTCCTCGGGTTCGCCGCGAGCCTGCTCGCCGACCGGCCCTGACCGCGGCGGTCGCGGACCGGGCCGGAGCGCCGGGGTTGCGGCGAAAACGGCCGGCCGCCGCCGTGGACGCCGTAGGCTGCTCGGGTGACTGAGAAGCTTTGGCAGATCGAGCCGTCGGGGCCGCTTCGCGGGGACGTCACCGTGCGGGGGGCGAAGAACGCGGTCAGCAAGCACATGGTCGCCGCGATGCTGGGGGACGGGCCGAGCACGATCGGCAACGCCCCGGACGTCGGCGAGGTCGGCATCACGGCGGGCATGCTGGAGCACGTCGGGATGACCGTGGAGCGGTCCGGCGGCGATGTGACCGTCGTGCCGGGCCCGGTGTCGGACCCGAGCGTCGGCAAGGCGTTCACCGGGCTGAACCGCATCCCGATCCTGATGCTGGGGCCGCTGCTGCACCAGGCGGGCGAGGCGTTCGTGCCGCTGGTCGGGGGCGACCCGATCGGGCGGCGGCCGGTCGACTTCCACGTCGAGGCGCTGCGCGCGTTCGGGGCCGAGGTGTCGCTCGCGTCCGACGGGATCCACGCGCACGCCACGCGGCTCGTGGGCACGCGCATCGAACTGCCGTACCCGAGCGTCGGCGCCACCGAGACGGTGCTTCTGGCGGCGGTGCGGGCCGAGGGCAAGACCGTCATCCGCAACGCGGCGACCGAGCCGGAGATCACCGAGCTGGCGCTGTTCCTGCAGCGGATGGGCGCGCGGATCTCCTTCGCCCCCGACCGGCGCATCGTCGTGGAGGGCGTGGAGCGGCTGAGCGGCGCGCAGACGCGGCTGGGCGGCGACCGGATCGAGGCGTTCTCCTACCTGGTCGCGGGCCTGGTGACGGGCGGCGAGGTGCGGGTGCACGGCTGCCCGCAGGACCGGCTCGTCACCGCCATCACGACCCTGACCAGGATGGGCGCCGAGTTCGAGATCACCGACGAGTGGATCATGGCGTCGGCGCCCGGCGGCCTGCGTCCCGCGGCGGTGCAGACCGACACCCACCCCGGGTTCGCGACGGACTGGCAGACGCCCCTGATGGTGCTGTTCACGCAGGCGGACGGCATGTCGGTGCTGCACGAGACCGTGTACGAGAACCGGCTCGCCTACGTGCCGGCGCTGCAGAGCATGGGCGCCGAGATCGAGGTCTACGACACGTGCCTGGGCGGTCCGGCCTGCCGGTACCACGACACGGCGGCGCTGCACTCGGCGGTCGTGCGCGGGGTGTCCAAGCTTCGCGGCGGGGACGTGACCATGCCCGACATCCGGGCCGGGTTCTCGGCCGTCCTGGCGGCGGCGGTCGCGGAAGGGCCGTCCACGCTCAGGGGCGTGCACCACATCGAGCGGGGCTACCACCGCCCGGTCGAGCAGTTCAGGACGCTGGGCCTGTCTCTGCGCGCGGGGTAGCCGGGTTCGGGGCCGCCCGAGGCCAGGTGAAGGTGAGCGACCCGCCGACGGGCAGGGCGTGCCAGAGCGGCGCCAGTTCGTCGAGCCGGGCGAGGACGCGGTCGACCGCGGGCCCGTCCTCGGGCGGAATCGGCCGGTGCTCGCTCCACGCGGGCCTCCGCGCGCCGGCGCGGCGGCGCCAGGCGAGGTCGCACAGCCCCGCCAGATGCTCGGACCTCGCCATCTCGCCGTGGTCGGACCGGCTGAGGAACGCCTCCCGCTTCTTCAGCCGGCGCTGCTCCCTGGCACGCCGCCGCGGATCGCCGGGCGTCTCGCCCGTCTGGTTGAAGTCGCCGCCGCCCGCCGCGGCCCGCCCGAACACGCCGAACGTGAGCCCCAGCTCAGCCTCGACCAGGTAGTGGACGAGGTCGTGCGGGATGTGGTCGTCGTAGCCGGGGGCCGGATCCATCCGGCGGGGGTTCCGGCCCGGGAGCCTGACGACGGTCGCGTACCGGCGCTCACCGGTCCGTTCGAAACTCACGTCCATCCGGCCAGGCTAGGCCGGAGCCTTCCCGGCCCGCATTCCCATTTCCTACCGTGGATGATCAGTCGTCTGGAAGGGGCGCCGTGGAGTTCGACCGGACCGATCCCTATCCGTTCTACGCCCGGGCGCGCGAGGCCGAAGGGCTGACGTTCGTCCCGGAGCTGGACGCATGGCTCGTCGCCCGGCACGCCGACGTCCGGGCGGTGCTGCGCGACCCGGAGGCGTTCTCCTCGGCGAACGCGCTGCGGCCGGACGTGGTGCCGGGCCCCGAGGCGCTCGCGGTGCTGCGGGCGCTGCCGCAGGGCCGCCCGGTCGTGGTCACGGCGGACGGTGACGACCACCGGTGGCTGCGCGAGCCGCTGACGCGCGGGCTCTCGCCGAACCGGGTCGCCGCAGCCGTCCCGTTCATCGCCCGGCGGGCGCGCGAGCTGGTGGACTCCTTCGCCGCGGACCGCCGCGTCGAGCTGATGGGACGGTACGCGCGCGTCCTGCCCGGCGAGGTGATCGGGCACATGCTCGGCATCGACGAGGGCGAGGTGCCCGCCCTCATCGAGGGAAGCCGCCGGGCGGAGGACCTGGTCTTCCGTCCGATGGGCCCGGCCGAGCAGGTCGCCGCCGCCCGGCACGTCGCGGGCATGAAGCGGGTGCTGGACGCGCACGTGACGGGCCGGGAGCCGGGGGACGACCTGTGCGGCCATATGGCGCGCGCGATCGGGCCCCACGGCACGCTCATCTCCAACCTGCAGAACATCCTGCTCGCCGGGCATCTGACGACGACGGCGCTCATCGGCACGGCGGTGCTGCACCTGCTGCGGAACCGGGAGCAGTGGGAACTGCTGTGCGATCGTCCGGAGCTGGTCCCGGCGGCCGTCGAGGAGGCCGCGCGCCACGACGCGCCGATCCAGGGGTTCCGGCGTGTCACCACCCGGCCGGTGCGGGTGGCGGGCACCGAGCTGCCCGCCGGCGCGGAGGTCTTCGTCGCCTTCGCCTCGGCCGGACGCGACCCGCTGGCCCACGACCGCCCCGACGAGTTCGACATCACCCGCGAGCCGGCGCGGCACCTGTCGTTCGGGCACGGTGTGCACGCCTGTCCGGGATCGCAGCTCGCCCGCGAGCAGGTCCGCCTCACGCTGGAGGAGCTGACCGCGCGACTGCCGGGCCTGCGCGTCGAGGAACCGGTGGAGACGCTGCCGAGCCTGATCCACCGATCGCCCAGGGAGCTGTTCCTTACCTGGTGAAGACCGGAACCTACAAGACGGGCGCGCCCTCGGCGGCCACGCTGGAGGCATGGACCTCACCAAGGCGACCGACTTCATGGCCATGCACGCGCGTCCCCTGGACCGCCGCCGCTTCGAGCTGCTGACCGGAGAGGGCGACCGGGAGGCGCTGCTCGCCGCCCTGAACGCCTACCGGAACCCGGACGGCGGGTACGGCAACGGCCTGGAACCCGACCTGCGGTCGCGGACGAGCCAGCCGGGCCCCGCGCTGCACGCGTTCGAGGTCTTGGAGGAGCTCGCGCCGGTGACGGCCCCGGAGGCCGCCGCCCTCTGCGACTGGCTGGACTCGGTGACGCTGCCGGACGGCGGCCTGCCGTTCGCCCTGCACGTCCCCGACCCCGCCGGCTGCGCGCCGTTCTGGACCGGCGCCGATCCCGGGGCGTCCTCGCTGCAGATCACCGCGGTGGTCGCGGCCATGGCGCAGCGCGTCGCCGTCCACGACAAGGCCGTCGCCGGGCATCCCTGGCTCGACCGCGCCACCCGCTACTGCCTCGACGCCATGCGCGACAAGGACACGATGCACGCCCTGGAGGTGGAGTTCGCCCTGTGGCTGGCCGACGCCGTCGACGACACCGAGGCCGTCGCCCTGCTCGGCGAGCACATCCCGGACGACGGCGTCCTCCGCGTCCAGGGCGGCCTGGAGGACGAGGCGCTGCGCCCGCTCGACTTCGCGCCCTTCCCGGAGCGTCCCTCCCGGTCCCTCTTCGAATCCGACGTCGTGGCCGCCGAGCTGCGGCGGCTCGACGGCATGCAGCAGGACGACGGCGGTTGGCGCGTCGACTTCGCCTCCTACTCGCCCGCCGCCGAACTGGAGTGGCGGGGCTACGCCACCGTCAGGGCCGTCTCCGTCCTGACGCGCAACGGCGGCCGCTAGCTGTACTGCCCACGGAGGTTGGGAACACGGCGGCGCGGTTGGATGATCTTGATATGAGGGAGGGCCTCCGGGTTCGGTGTGGATTGCGACATCTGCACCGGCACCACAGGAGGCCCTCATGCCCCACCGTAATGCCCCGCTGACCGAGACCGGACGCCTGCGCCTGGCCCGCTGCGTGGTCGATGGCCGCTGGCCGCTGCGGCGGGCCGCCGAACGGTTCCAGGTCTCGGTCGGCACCGCCCGGAGATGGGCCGCGCGGTATCGGGAGCTGGGCGAGGCCGGGATGGCCGACCGGTCCTCGCGCCCGCACCGCAGTCCGCGCCGTACCCCCACCCGGACCGAGCGGCGGATCATCAAGGTGCGGGTACTGCGCCGGTGGGGACCGGCCCGCATCGCCTACCTGCTCGGCCTCAACCCCGCCACCGTCCACCGTGTCCTGACCCGCTACGGCCTGCCCCACCTACGGCACCTGGACCGCGCCACCGGCCGCACCGTCCGCCGCTACGAGCATCCCGCGCCCGGCGACCTGGTCCACGTCGACATCAAGAAACTCGGCAACATCCCCGACGGCGGCGGCCACCGCGTGCACGGCCGCGCCACCGGCGGCCGCAACTCCTCGGCCCACCGCGACCCCCACCGGTCCCGCACCGTGCACGGCCGCCCCAACCTGGGCTACGGCTACCTGCACAACGCCGTAGACGACCACTCCCGCCTGGCCTACACCGAGATCCTGCCCGACGAGACCAAAGAGACCGCCGCCGCGTTCTGGCAGCGGGCCCAGGCATTCTTCACCGACGCCGGCATCACGGTGCAGCGCGTGCTGACCGACAACGGCTCGTGCTACCGCTCACGGCTATGGCACGACACCCTCACCGCCGCCGGCATCGCCCACAAACGCACCCGCCCCTACCGGCCCCAGACCAACGGCAAGGTCGAACGGTTCAACCGCACCCTTCTCGACGAATGGGCCTACAACCAGCCCTACCCCTCAGAGACCCAACGCCGCCAGGCACTCCCGCACTGGCTGCACACCTACAATCACCACCGCGGACACACCGCACTCGGCGGCCACCCACCCGCCAGCCGCGTCCCCAACCTCACGGGACAGAACAGCTAGCCGGGCCCCGGGGCGCGGGGCGGGTGCGCGTGGGATCCTGGAGGCGCAGGCCACATCCGACGCCACCGGAGGCTCCCGATGGACAACGGCCCGGGCCACACGGCGCTCACCCCGCTCGCGTTCCTCGACCGGTCGGCGCGGGTGTTCCCCGGCAAGACCGCCTACGCCCACGGGGACCGGCGCGCCTCCTACGCCGAGTTCGCCGCCGAGGCGACCCGGCTGGCGAACGCGCTGCGGGCCTGCGGCGTCGAGCCCGGAGACCGTGTCGCCTACCTGGCGCCGAACATCCCGGAGCTCCTCGTCGCGCATTTCGGGGTGCCGCTCGCCGGCGGCGTCCTGGTCGCGATCAACACGCGGCTGGCCCCCGAGGAGATCCGCTACATCCTCGACCATTCGGGCGCCAGGGTCCTGGTCGTGGACGCGGGACTGCATCCGTCCGTGGCACCGCTCGCCGGCGACCTGCCCCTGGTGGCCACCGTCCCCGCCGGCGGCGCCGAACCCGACCCGGCGGTCGGCGGCCTCACCTACGGGGAGCTGATGGCGCGCGGCTCGGACGACCCGCTGCCCTGGGCCGTCCAGGACGAGAACGCCGCCATCTCGATCAACTACACGTCCGGTACCACGGGACGTCCGAAGGGCGTGGTCTACACCCACCGGGGCGCCTACCTCAACGCGCTCGGCGAGGTCGTGCACTCGCGGCACACGCCCGAGAGCGTCTACCTGTGGACGCTGCCGATGTTCCACTGCAACGGCTGGTGCACGCCGTGGGCGCTCGCCGCGATCGGCGGGACGCAGGTGTGCCTGCGCGCCGTCGCCGCCCCGGAGATCTGGCGGCTCATCGACACCGAGGGCGTCACCCACCTCAACGGCGCCCCGACCGTCCTCGTGACGATCGCGAACGCGGCGGAGGCGCACCCGCTGGAGCGGCCGCTGACCGTCACCACGGCGGGAGCGCCGCCGAGCCCGACGATCATCGGGCAGATGGAGGCCCTCGGCGCCGGCATCGTGCACGTGTACGGGCTGACCGAGACCTACGGGCCGTACTCGGTGTGCGAGCCGCAGCCGGGCTGGGCGGAGCTGCCCGCGGGCGACCGGGCCCGGCTGCTGGCCCGGCAGGGCGTCGGCATGCTCCAGACCGACGGGCTGCGGGTCGTCGACGGCGACATGAACGACGTCCCGGCCGACGGGACGACGCTCGGCGAGATCGTCATGCGCGGCAACAACGTCATGAAGGGCTACCACCGGGACGAGGAGGCCACCGCGCATGCGTTCCGCGGCGGCTGGTTCCACTCCGGCGACCTCGGCGTCCGCCATCCCGACGGCTACGTCGAGCTGCGCGACCGCTCCAAGGACATCATCGTCTCCGGCGGCGAGAACATCTCGACGGTCGAGGTCGAGCGGGCGATCGACTCGCATCCGGCCGTCCTGGAGGTCGCCGTCGTCGCGGTGCCCGACGACCGGTGGGGGGAGCGCCCCAAGGCCTTCGTGGTGCTGCGCGACGGGCACACGGCCACCGAGGCCGAGCTGGTCGGGCACGTCCGGGCGGGCCTGGCCGGGTACAAGGCGCCCGACGCGGTCGAGTTCGTCGCCGAGCTTCCCAAGACCTCCACCGGGAAGATCCAGAAGTTCCAGCTCCGCGAGAAGGAGTGGGCGGGGCGCGACCGCCGTGTCCAGGGCTGAGGACACCCGCAGCGCCGGGGCCTCCGGCCGTGTGAGGCACGGCGGTTCGTGGGAAGTGTTCCTGCGCGGGCGCCCGAGCCGCCGGCCAACGAGCGAGAGGGGAGCGCGATGCCGCCCACCGACAGGCCGACCGGGAACGTGCTGATCGTCGGGGCCGGCCCGACCGGCCTCCTCCTGGCAGGGGACCTCGCCGCGGCCGGGATCGGCTGCACGGTGCTGGAACGCCGTCCCGAGGAGACGACCGGCCTGACGCGGGCCTTCGCCGTGCACGCCCGCACCCTGGAGATGCTGGACGCGCGCGGCGTCGCCGGCGAGCTGGTCGCGACCGGGACGCGGGTCGGCGCGGTGCGGCTGCTCGGCTCCGCCGCCCTCGACCTCTCGCGGCTGCCGGGGCGGTTCCCGTACGTCCTCGTCACGCCGCAGTACGAGACCGAACGTGTCCTGAGGGAGCGGGCCCTGGCAGTAGGCGCGCAGATCGTGCACGGCGCGGAGGTCGTCGGGCTCCGCCAGGACGCGGCGGGCGTGGACGTCGACGTGCGGACCGCCGGCGGCGAGGCGCGCACGCTCCGGGCGTCCTACCTCGTCGGCGCCGACGGGGTCCGCAGCACCGTCCGGCAGGCGCTCGGGCTGCCGTTCCCCGGCCGCGCGGCGGTGCGGTCGGTGATGCTGGCCGACGTCCGGCTCGCCGAGGCGCCCGCCGACGTGCTCAGCGCGGGCGCCGCCGGCGACGCCTTCGCGTTCGTCGCCCCGTTCGGCGACGGCTGGTACCGGGTGATCGCGTGGAACCGGCGCCACCAGGCGCCCGACTCCGAGCCCGTCGATTTCGAGGAGCTGCGCGAGGTGGTCCGCCGCGCCCTCGGCTCCGACCTCGGCATGGGGGACCCGCGCTGGACGTCCCGGTTCCACAGCGACGAGCGGCAGGTCCCGCGCTACCGGGTGGGCCGGGTCTTCCTCGCCGGAGACGCCGCGCACGTCCACTCCCCGGCGGGCGGGCAGGGCATGAACACCGGGATTCAGGACGCGGCGAACCTCGGCTGGAAACTGGCCGCCGAGCTGCGCGGCTGGGCGCCGTCATGGCTGCTCGACAGCTACCACGAGGAGCGGTATCCCGTCGGCAGGCTCGTCCTACGGGGGAGCGGCGCGCTGCTGCGGTTCGTCCTCACCGAGTCGCACTGGCTGCGGACGGCCGGAGCCGCGGCGGCGTACGCGGCGACTCACGTCCCGCCCGTCGCCCGGCGGATGGCGGGCGCCGCCTCCGGCATCGACATCGCCTACCCGGCGCCGCGGGGGTCGCATCCCCTGGCCGGGCGACGGGCCCCTGACGTGCCGCTGGCCGGCGGCCCCGGGCGTCTCTACGAGCTGCTGTCCGACGGGCGGTTCGTCCTGGTGGCCGCGGCGAACGACCCCGCGATCACCTATCTGGCGACCAGGCGGTGGGCCGGGCGCGTCCGCTGCGCGCTCGCCGGCCGCGCCACCCGCACGACCGCGCTGGTGCGACCCGACGGCTACATCGCCTGGGCGACCGACGAGACGGCGCCGGACCTTCGCGCGGCGGCGATCCGGGACGCGCTGGGCCGGTGGTGCGGGCGCCCCGCCGACCATCCCGCCCGCGAGCGGCGGCCGAGCGGGACCGGTCAGTAGCGCCGCTCCTCGCGGCCGTAGCCGAGCTCCTCGGCGACGTCGGCGACGTTCTCGTACTCGCGTCTCGGCAGCGTCCGGAGCCGGTCGACCGCCTGGTCGGGCGCGCCGCCCTCGGCCGCGTGCCGGACCAGCTCGTTCGGGCGGGCCGGGTACCGGACGCCGCTGAGCATCCGGGCGAGGGCGCTGCGGACCTCCACGTCCCGCGCGCTCATCCCCGGCGGTGAGCCCTCCCGGTCCCCGGCGGCGGCCGCCGCCGGGTCGGCGGGGTAGTCGTTGGAGAACGGTTCGGTCTCCTTGAACTCCTCGGCGTGCGTGGAATGACCGCCGCTGACCATGCCCCGGGTCTCGCGGCCGATCTCGTCGTCCATCTTCGCACCGTGCTTGTCGCTCTTGTCCGGCATCCTTCCTCCTCCCTGAGCACGTATCCGACAGAGCGTTCCCGGGCGGGCGCGCTCAAACATGCGGCGGGCCGCGGACGAGCACGCGGAATCCACCGCGGCGCGGGCGCGGTACGGTGTGGCGCATGCTGCCGGAAGAGGGCGTGAACGCGGTCCGGGTCGTGGTCGGGCTGCTGGTCCGCGGCGAGTACGAGGAGCTCGAGACGCTGACCGAGGGACGGCGGCTGAGCGCGCCGGAGATGGCCGCCGCGGTGACCGCGTCCGGGCGCGACCTGATCAGCCCGCCCGACGACGCCTTCGCCGCCCTGGAGGCGAGCGGGGTCGAGCAGGTCTCCGACGCCGAGCGCGCCTTCCATGTCGGCGTCCCGCTGTGGACCGCTCAGGACGGGCGTTCCGGGCTGGTCCTGCGGCTCGCCCTGTCGGAGCTGGCGGGCGGCGTGTGGACCGTGGAGGTCGAGGGCATCGAGGGAGCCGGCGCCGGGTGACGCCGCGGCGCCCGGTCAGGACTGCGAGAGCCGCATCATCCGCAGGACGCGCCGCACCAGCGAATCCTGCCCGCCCTCGGCCGGGTCCTCCTGCTCCGCCGCCTCCTCCACCGCGGCGGCGGGGGAGGGCTGCGGCTCCGGCGGGTCCCCGGCCAGCTCGTAGGTGACCGGCAGCGACCGCAGCCCGCGCATCAGCGGGGACGAGCGCCACGGGAGCTGGTCGGCGGGCAGCGCGAGCCGCAGTTCCGAGAACCGGTCGAACAGCCGCTCCACCGCGATCGCGGTGATGGTGGTGGCGAGGTCGCGGCCGAGGCAGGCGTGCGGCCCGGCGCTCCACGCCAGATGGGCGCGCGAGCTGTAGATCGAGTCGGGCCCGCCGCCCGCCGCGAACGCCGGGTCCAGGTGCGCGGCCGCGGGCGAGACCATCACCGGGTCGCCCGCCGCGATCTGGAACCGGCCGAGGCGCACGTCGGCCCTGGCCCACCGGAACGCCAGGTTCGCCATCGGCGGGTTGGCGGCCGCGGCCCGGTTGATCGCCTCCTGGAGCATCCCGGCCGACAGGCTGTCGCGGGCACCGGTCTCCCCGATGAGCACCTCGGTGATGGTGTTGCAGATCAGCGTCCCGGTCACGTCGCCGACGAGGCCGGTCATCATGGCCATCTCGCCGGTCAGCTCCTCGGGTGTGAGGTCCGGCACGGCGGCCAGCATGTAGGACGGCAGGTCCTCGCCGGGGGCCGCCGCCCGCGCCGCGCACAGGTCCGCGACCCGCGCGATCAGCCGTGCGGACGCCTCCTGGGCGTCCGGGCCGGCGTCCATCACCCGCCACAGGTCGATGATCAGCTCGTCGCCGCCGTCGGTCCCGGAGCCGAGCAGCCGCCCGATCACCATCAGCGGCAGCGGCCGCGCGTACTGCGCCGACAGGTCCGCCCACCCGGACCGGCCGCCGCTCTCCGCCAGCACCGTGAGCAGCTCGTCGGCGTAGCGCCGCACGGCCTGCTCGAGCGCCTTCGCCTCCGGCCTGCCGCGGTCCTGGAAGGGCCGCAGCCCCTCGCTCCAGGCGCCGCGCAGCCGGGTGGAGTCGGCGCCGTCGCGGAAACCGCAGTTGTCCGACTCGACCACGGGAAGCATCGGCCAGTCCGCCGGGACCGCGCCCTCGCGGTACGCGCGCCAGGAGCCGACCCGCCGGCTCCAGTTGCCGCGGGCGTCGCGCAGGATGTCGAGCGTCTGGCCGTAGCCGATGACGAGCCAGGCCGGCACCCCGAGGACGTCCACCGGCGCGACCGGGCCGTACTCCGCCCGCAGCCGCTCGTAGAACGCCGCGGGGCGGGACTCGTAGTCGCGGTTGAGCAGCGGCTGGAGGGCGAGCGCCTCCAGCGGCGGATGGGCGGGGGCGGGCTCGGCCTGCGGCGTCTGGGGCTCCACGTGCACAGACCCTAGGAGAGATCGTTCGCCTATAGCCGGTTTATGCTGGAATCTCCCACGGCGATCTTTCGGCGTGCACGAGCCCGCGTCCATCGCGGGGTATGTGACGCTAGGGGTGCCCACACTAGAGCTGGAGGTCCGCATGACCGACTCGGCAGGAGCGCCCGAAGACGGCGAGGACGAGGTGAAGCGCAGGTTCCGGGAGGCCCTGGACCGCAAGCGCGGTGCGGCGGCCAAGAACGCCGGCGCGGGCGGCAGGAGCGGCTCCAAGGTGCGCGGCACCCACGAGCGCGCCGACCACCAGCGGCAGTTCCGCCGCAAGAGCGGCTGACCCGGCCGACCCGATCTGCCGACCCCCGCGCCGACGCGCGGGGGTCGTCGCGTCCCCGGGCCGGACCGCGAGAGCGCGGGCCCGGCCGCCGGGCGGGTCAACCCCGGTAGAGCTTCCTGCTGTAGTTCGCCTCGCTGTAGTACTCCCGGAGCTCCTCGACGCTCTCCTCGGTGTACTGGACGTCCTTGACGATCCGGGCGTGCGGCGGCAGCGACTCCGGCTCCCACGTCTCGGGCTTCCACAGCTTGGAGCGCATCAGCGCCTTCGCGCAGTGGAAGAAGATCTGCTCGATCTCCACGACGAGCGCGAGGGCCGGCCGGTGGCCCTTGACGACCATCTCGTCGAAGAACGGCGCGTCCCGCACGAGCGTGGCCCGGCCGTTGATCCGCAGCGTCTCGCCGCGGCCAGGCACGAGGAAGACCAGGCCGACGTGCGGGTTGCTCAGCACGTTCATGAACCCGTCCACCCGCCGGTTGCCGGGGCGGTCCGGGACGGCGATCGTCGTTTCGTCGATGACGTGCACGAACCCGGGCGGATCGCCCTTGGGGGAGACGTCGCAGTCACCGGCGGCGTCGCTGGTGGCGATCAGGCAGAACGGGGACCGGGCGAGCCACTCCCGATCCCAGGCGTGCAGCGCGACGCGCTCCTTGTCGATCGCGCGCCGCATCGGCGCGCCGAGAAGCTCGCGCAGCTCCGCCGCCGAGGTGATCGCGGTGAACTCCGGGGCGACCGTCATCGCCGCTCCTTCCGCCGGGAGGGATACGAAGATCAGCGTAACCCGGCGGGTTCCGGCCGCCCCGCGCCAGGGCGCCCCGGGGACCCCGGCGGCCGTGTCGCGGCCTCCCGCGAGACCGCGACACGGCCGGCCGCCGCTCCGGGCGCCGGTGCCGAAGCCCCCGGGCGCCCGTGGGAAGGGGCGGCGGTTCTCAGAGGGAGTACTCGTCGTCGTACTCGTCGGGATAGGGCAGCCTGCTCCCCGCCTGCATCCCGCCCGACGCGCGGCCCTTCGGCTCCTCCCACTCCTCCTGTCGGCCGAGCGCCGTCATGTCGAGGAAGTAGTACGAGCCGCCGACCTGCTCCACGCCCCGCGCGTACATCGAGTACGTGTGGTAGACGGTGTCGCCGTCACGCAGGAAGCAGCTCGCGCCGGGCAGCTCCATCGGCCGGTCGTCCTCCGGCGGCACCGGCCGGTAGTTGTACTCCTCCGGCGCCACCGAAGCGTCGAGGGTGACGTGGTAGTCGTAGTTGAAGTCGCTGCCGAGCGAGGAGTACCAGGGGAACACCCAGCCCATCTCCGCCTTGAACGGCCCGATCCTCGACTGCGGGGCGCGCGAGACCGCCGCGTAGGTCGTGTCCCGGTCGTGCAGGTGGCGCAGAAGCCCGACCGAGATCTCCGCGAGACCCGACGAGCAGCTCCGGCAGGCGCGCTCCCACTCCGGGTCCCACATCACGTGGACCAGGTAGAGCTGGCGGCGCCCCTCGAACAGGTCGAGCAGGGAGGCCTCGCCTTCCGGCCCCTCGAAGGCGTACTGCTTGTCCACCCGCACCATCGGCAGCCGCCGCCGCGCGCTGTTCAGCGCGTCGCGGGCGCGGGTGAGCTCCTTCTCCTTGACGAGCAGTTCCTTGCGGGCCGCCAGCCACTCTTCGCGGGAGGCGACGTCTGGGAGCGCCATATCCGATCCTCCGATCTGCACGGTTTCGCATGCAGACTCGGCGGCGCGCCGGAACTCATCGCCCGCGGCGGACCCGGTCGTCCGGGCGCGTCAGCTCCGCGCGGCGTAGCGGCGGACGCCGCCCTCCTCGTGGGCGTCCAGCACGCCCCGGTCGGTGAGGACGTCCAGATGCGCCTCGATCTCCAGGACGGCCAGCATCCGGCTGAACGCGTCCAGATCGTCGAGGCTGCGCCTGCGGCGCGTCCACGGCATCGCGGCCGCGACCTCGAACGCGGTGCCGCGCCCGGCGCGGACCTGCGCGGCCGCGGCGTCGAGCCGCTCGGCGTGGTGCTCCAGCAGCTCGTCGATCCGGGTGTGCACGCTCGGCCTCACCGGACCGTGCGCGGGCAGCAGCACGGTGTCCGGCATGCCGCGGACCAGCCGCAGCGACTCGAGGTAGCTGCGCAGCGGCTTGGGCTCCGGCTCGGTCTCCAGCCCGATCGACGGCGTGATGTGGGGCAGGATGTGGTCGCCCGCGAACAGCAGCCCGGCGGACGCGTCCCGCAGGACGATGTGGCCGCGCGTGTGCCCCGGCGTGGCGAACACGTCGAGGCCGCGGTCCGTCAGGACGACGCGCTCCCCGTCGTCCAGCCACGCGTCCGGCGTCGTGTGCGGGACGTCCCGCTCGGAACGCTCCACCCGCTGGCCCGCGATCTCGTCCGCGATCCCGTCCGCGCCGCACCGGCGCAGCATCTCGACCTGCCGGGGGTGCAGCCCCCGCCGGACGTCGAACGCCTCGATCGAGGCCCGCTCGCCCCGCCCGATCCGCACCCGCGTCCCGAACGACTCGCGCAGCGCCAGGGCCTGCGAGTAGTGGTCCCAGTGGGCGTGGGTGACGAGGAACTGCGCCACGTCCTCCAGCCGGTGCCCGAGGGTGGCGAGCGCGGCTTCGAGCGAGGCCCGCGAGTCGGGCATGGCCCAGCCCGAGTCCACGACCACGAGGCCCTCGGCGTCCTCGACGACGTACACGTTCACGGCGTGCAGCGACGGGATCGGCAGCGCCAGCGGGATCCGGTGCACCCCCGGCGCGACCGGGTGGGCACCCGGTTCGGTCCAGTCAGTCGGCTGTTCCACGACCGGTGCCGTCACCGCGCGCCCCCCTGAATGTCGAACCACGTTCGGAACGAACCTACTTCATCCCTGTCGTCCCGTTCACCGCCGCCCCGCCTCCGGCCGGGGCTACCCGGGGTGGGGGTCTCGTGCGGCGGCGCGGCGGGCCTCGGTGGCGGCCCTGCGGGCCTCCCTCGCGGCCTCCTCCGCGCGGGCGCGGTTCTGCTCGGCGCGCTCCGCCCTCCTGGAGGCGGCGTCGCGCTCGGCGATCGCCCGGTCCAGTTCGCGACGCAGGTGCCCGACCCTGGCCGAGGCCTCCTCGGCCTCGCCTCTGGCCGCCTCCGCGCGCTCCTCGCGTTCGGCCAGCTTGTCCTCGGCCTGCTCCGCGCGCTTGCGCAGCGCCTCCGCGCGCTTGGCGCGGGCCGCGCTGGTGCGCGACACGTTCGACTTCGCCGGTTCCTTCCTCTTCTCGGGCTGCGGCTCCTTCTCGGCAGCCTCCTTCTCGGCGGGCTCCTTTTCGGCGGGCGCCCGCCTGGCGGGCTTCGCCTTCGGTCTCGCGCGTTCCCCGCGGTCCGAGGGCGCCGCCGGGAAGCCGGCGGGGACGAAGCCGGAGTGGCTGCGCGGCTGCGGCAGCCGTCCCCGCCGGACCTCCTCGGCGACGTCGGCGTCCACCGTGGCGGCCTGGAGGGTGTCCTCCACCTCGCGGACGGCCTGCTCCCGCAGGGAGTTGCCCGCGTCCGCGGCGAGCTCGCCCGCGGTGCGCACCAGCGACCCGACGAGCCTGGCGCGGCGCTGCTCCAGGTCCCCGAGGCCGCGGCCGGAGCCCCAGGCCGCCCGCATGCGCTCGCCGACGTCCAGCAGGTCGGCGAGGTCGCCGGCGGCCGAGCGCGCCAGCAGGTTCACCGCCCACGCCGAGAGCGTGGGGCGCCGCAGCGCCCCGATCCGCTTCGCGAGCGCGGCGTCGCCCTCCGCCTTCGCCTCGCGGGCCAGGCGCTTGCGGGTCTCCACGAAGTCGGCGGGCGGGACGCCGTACAGGTCGTCGGCCGCGCTGGAGAAGTCCACGTCCGATCTCTACCCGCGCCGGATCCGCGCGCATCGGGGTGGACGGGGCGGGTTCCGGCTGCCATACTCGGCCACGAGTATTCGCCTGCGAGGAGGGGTGTGATGGCCAAGCGGCGCAAGGTGGGCAACCTGCTGGGGCTCGCCGTGCTGTCGACGGTCTCCGCCAAACCGATGCACCCGTACGAGATGGCCTGCCTGATGCGCGCCCGTGGGAAGGACCGCGACATGCCCATCAAGTGGGGGTCGCTCTATACCGTGGTCGGCAATCTGGAGAAGCACGGATTCCTGGCCGTCGAGGGGAGCTCCCGGCAGGGGGCGCGGCCCGAGCGCACCGTCTACCGCATCACCGACGCGGGCCGGGAGGAGCTGGCCGACTGGGTCCGGGAACTGGTCGGGGTCCCCGAGCGGGAGCGGCCCCGGTTCGAGGCGGGGCTGTCGGTGCTCAGCGTGCTCGGCCCGGACGAGGCGGAGCGCCTGCTGCGCGCCCGCCTCGCCGCGACGGAGCGGGAGATCGCCGAGGACCTGGCCGGCCTGGAGGCGGTGAGCGAGGTGCCCCGCCTCTTCCTGCTCGAGGCCGAGTACGACCTCGCGATGCGGCGCGCCGAGGCGGAGTGGGTGCGCGGCCTCCTCGCCGAGATCGAGCAGGGCACGCTGCCGGACCTCGGGACATGGCGGGCCTTCCACGAGACCGGCGAGTTGCCGCCCGAGATCGCGGAGCTGGCTGAGAGGGGAGCCCCGAAGGACTAGCGAGCGAGAAGGCCCGGCGGCGGTGCTGCAACACCGCCGCCGGGCCGCACCACCGAGAACCCGCGCGGAGCGGGCCCTGGCGGCGTCACGCGACACCAGCCTATCCGGGGCCCTTCGTGCGGCACGTTTCCTGGCACGGAGGAGAACATGGCGCATGCCGTCGAGGCCGAGGGCCTCGTGAAGAACTATCCCGGCGACGTCCGGGCCCTGGACGGGCTGTCCGTCACGGTCGGGCGGGGCGAGATCCTCGGGCTGCTCGGCCCCAACGGGGCGGGCAAGTCCACCACCGTCAAGATCCTCACCACGCTGGTCAGGCCGGACGCGGGCGCCGCGTCCGTGGCCGGGCACGACGTGCTGCGCCGGCCCGACCGGGTCCGGCGCGTCATCGGCGTGGTGTCGCAGCGGTCCGGCGCCGACCCCGAGGCGAGCGGCCGCGACAACCTCGTCCTGCAGGGCCGCCTCTACGGGATGGGCGGCGCGCAGGTGCGGCGGCGCGCGGCCGAGCTGCTCGCCCGGTTCGGGCTGGAGGACGCGGCGGGCAGGCCGGTGAAGACCTACTCGGGCGGGATGCGGCGGCGGCTCGACGTCGCGCTCGGCCTCGTCCACCGGCCGCAGGTGCTGTTCCTGGACGAGCCCACCACCGGCCTCGACCCGGAGGCCCGCGCGTCGATGTGGGCGGAGATCGCACGGCTCGCGGGCGACGACGCGCTCGCGATCCTGCTGACCACCCACTACCTGGACGAGGCCGACCGGCTCGCGGGCCGCCTCGCCATCGTCGACCGGGGCCGCGTCGTGGTCGAGGGCACCCCCGACTCGCTCAAGGGGGAGCTGCGGGGCGACGCCGTCCACGTGGAGTGGGGGGAGCCCCCGCCCGAGCCGCTGGTGCGGGAGGCGCTGGACCGCCTGCCCGGCGTGCGCGAGGTGGTCCTGGACGGGTCGCGCCTCAGCGCCCGCGCGGGCGACGGCGCGGCGGCCGTGCCGGCGGTCCTCGCCGCCCTCGACCAGGCGGGCGTCCCCGCCGCGGCGGCGACGGTCGCGCGCCCCTCGCTGGACGACGTCTACCTGCGCTACGCCGGCCGCCGGTTCGCCCAGGCGCACGGCGCCGACCACGCCGAGGCCCTCACCGCCGGAAGTGTCCGATGACCGCCCTGGTGACCGGGACCTGGTGGATGACGCACCGGCGGCTGTCCGCGCTCGTGCGCAACCCGGCCGTCGTCGTCCTGACGCTGGCGCAGCCGATGATCTGGCTGTTCCTGTTCGGCCAGCTCTTCAAGCGGGTGGTCGAGCTGCCCGGCTTCGGCGCGCAGTCCTACCTGGACTACATCGTGCCCGGCGTGGTGGTCATGAACGCGGTGTCGCTGAACTCCTTCGCCGGGATGGCGACCATGGACGAGATCGAGCGGGGCACCCTCAACCGGTTCCTGGTCACGCCGGTCCGGCGCGGCGCCATCGCCAACGCCGGAGTCGTCGAGCAGGCCCTCAGCACGGCGTTCCAGTCCATCGTGATCATCGCGCTGGGACGATTGGCGGGCGCGCACTACCCCGGCGGCCTCGCGGGCCTGGCGGTGCTGGTCGCGGCGTCGGTGCTGATCGGCGTCGTCCTCGCCGCGCTGTCCAACACGCTCGCGCTGCTCCTGCGCGACCGCAACACGATCATCGGCCTGAACGTGATGCTGCTGCTGCCGCTGACGTTCCTGTCGTCGGCGTTCATGGCCGAGGGCCTGATGCCGTCCTGGATGCGGCACGTCGCGGCCGGCAACCCGGTGAGCTGGGCCCTGGAGGCGGGGCGCGGCGCGCTCGCCGAGGATCCCGCCTGGGGGAGCGTCGCCGCGCACGGCGGCTGGCTGCTCGCGCTGACGGCGGCCTCGGTCGGGCTCGCCGTCCACTCGCTGCGGAGCTACCAGAAGTCCCAGTGACCGGAGCCTGGCGGGCGCCCCGGCGCGCGGACGCGCCGGGACGCCCGCCGGGCCTACCGGGTGTCGAGGAAGCGGTCCAGGACGCGGGTCCCGAAGGCGAGACCGTCCAGCGGGACCCGCTCGTCCACGCCGTGGAACATCCCGAAGTAGTCGAGCTCGGGGCCGAGCAGCAGCGGCGCGAAGCCGAAGCTGGTGATCCCGATGCGGTGGAACGACTTCGCGTCGGTCCCCCCGGCCATCACGTAGGGGACGGGACGGGCGAGCGGGTCCTCGGCGCGGAGCGCGCCCGAGAGCGCGGCGAACGTCGGGCCCGCCGGGTCGGCGGCCGGGGCCTCCTCGTGGTTGATGAACTCGCGGGTCACCTTCGGGCCGAGCAGCCGGTCGACCGTGGCGAGGAACTCCTCACCCGTCCCGGGCAGGTAGCGGCCGTCGACCTGCGCGGTCGCCACGCCCGGCACGACGTTGACCTTGTAGCCCGCGTCGAGCCGGGTCGGGTTGGCCGAGTTGCGGATCGTCCCGGCGAACAGGTGCCCGGCGCGGCCGAGCCGGGCCGCCTCCTCGTCGAGGCGGTCGTGGTCGATGGTGGTGCCGAGGGCGCCCGCCAGGCCGTCGAGCAGCGCACGGACGCCCGGCGTCAGCCGGGCGGGCCACGCGTGGGCGGCGAGCCGCGACACGGCGTGCGCGATCTCGGCGACCGCGTTGTCGGGCGCGGGCTTGGAGCCGTGCCCGGCGGTGCCGCGCGCCGTCAGCCGCATCCAGGCCGTGCCCCGCTCGCCCGTCGCGATCGGGTAGATCCGCGTCCCGCCGGCGTCCACGCTGAACCCGCCGGACTCGCTGATCGCCTCCGTGCAGCCCTCGAAGTACCCGCGGTGCTCGCGCGCCACGTGGCGGGAGCCGTACTCGCCGGTGCACTCCTCGTCGGCCAGGAAGGCGAGGACCAGGTCGCCGCGCGTGCGCCGCCCCTCGCGCAGCCGCGCCCGCACGGTCGCGAGCGTCATCGCGAGGCTGCCCTTCATGTCGACGGCGCCGCGCCCCCACACGCACCCGTCCCGCACCTCGCCGGAGAACGGCGGAACGGTCCAGTCCGCCGGATCGGCGGGGACCACGTCCAGGTGCCCGTGGACGAGGAACGCCGGATGGGACGGGTCGGTGCCGGGGATCCGGGCGAGCACGCTCGCGCGCCCGGGCGCCGACTCGACGATCGTCGCCTCGACGCCGACCTCGTCCAGCAGGGCGGCGACGTGCTCGGCCGCCGGCCGTTCCGGCTCGGCCACGCCCTCGCCCCGGTTCACGGTGGCGAACCTGATCAGGTCCGCGCAGATCGCCGCGGCCTCGGCGCCGGCCGCGCCGGCGCCGGTCCCCTCCACCGTCCCGCCGGCCGTCCCGCCCGCCTGATCGAAGTCCACCACGGCCTCAGTATCCCCTTTTGCAACGAAGCTTCGTTTTGTTCTCTCGCTGACCAGTGTCAACTGATGATCAAGAAAGTCTCGATCCGGTTTCGACTCCGTCAGCGCCGTACCCAAGCCGTCAGAGTGAGTACGACGCTGCGATCCAGGCACGGCGGGCGGCCAAGCGTCCGCGCGACGAAAGACAGCGCCGAGGAGGAGCATGACCATCCTGAGGGGTGCCGGAAGAGGTCTCCGCCTGAACGCCGCGGGTCTCGCGGCGGTGGCGCTGGCCGCCTCGCTCGGCCTTTCGGCCTGCGGCGGCGGCGACGCCGAGGCGGGCGACGGCACGTTCACCGTGGGCCACTCCGAGCCGGACCACCTGCTTCCCGCCAACACGACCGGCAGCTACGCCTTCGACGTGATCACCGAGATGTTCGACAACCTGATGGACCTGACCAAGGACGGCAAGGCCGTCCCGCTGGCGGCCGAGTCGGTGACCTCGGACGACCAGAAGGTCTGGACGATCAAGGTCAGGGCGGGGCAGAAGTTCCACAACGGGGAGCCGGTGACGGCGCAGAGCTTCGCCGACGCGTGGAACAACGCCGCGTACGGGCCGAACGCGATGGGCGCCAACGACTACTTCTCGTACATCAAGGGGTACGAGGACATGAACCCCGAGGACGAGAAGGCCAAGCCGAAGGCCGACACGCTCTCCGGGGTCGAGGTCGTCGACCAGAACACGCTCAAGGTCACGCTCAACGACCCGTTCAGCCAGTTCCCGCTTCTGCTGACCTACCCGGCGTACGCTCCGATGCCGAAGGCCGGGCTCAAGGACGCCAAGGCCTTCGACGACCACCCGATCGGCAACGGCCCCTACATGATGGACGGGAACTGGAAGCGCAACGGCCCCATCAAGCTCGTCGCGTTCCCCGGCTACACCGGGGCGCGCAAGCCGAAGAACAAGGGCGTGACCTGGAAGAGCTACTCCAGCGCGGAGACCGCCTACACCGACCTGCGGGCGGGCCGGATCGACGTGCTGCAGACCATCCCGTCCGCCAAGGTGCCCGAGGCCAAGCGGCTCCTGGGCGACCGGTTCCTCGCCCGCAAGATGAGCACGACCGACTACCTGGGCTTCCCGGTGTTCGACAAGCGGTTCGCCAACCCCGACCTCCGCAAGGCCATCTCGATGGCCATCGACCGCCAGGGCGTCAACAAGGCCGTCTACAACGGCAGCTACTTCCCCGCCGACTCGCTGGTGCCGTCCATCATCCCCGGCCACCGCGCGAACGCCTGCGGTGAGCTGTGCACCTACGACCCCGCCAAGGCCAAGCAGCTGTTCGACAAGGCCGGCGGGTTCTCCGGGACGCTGGAGCTGTACTTCTCCAACGCGCAGCCGACCTACGCCCAGTGGATGCGGATCGTCGCCAACTCGCTGCGCGACAACCTCGGCATCAAGGACATCCAGTTCCGGCAGGTCCCGGCCTCCGACTACTTCTCCCTGCTGGGCGACCGCAAGGAGAAGGGCCCGTACCGGCAGAACTGGGAGGCCGACTACCCGAGCCCGCAGAACTACCTGGAGAACATGTGGGGTTCGGCGGGCAACCGCATGGGATGGGAGAACAAGGAGTTCGACGACCTCATCTCCAAGGCCAACAAGGCGTCCGACCAGCAGCAGGCCTTCGCGCTCTACAACCAGGCCGAGGACATCGCCATCCGTGAGATGCCGATGATCCCGCTCTGGACGTGGGCCGGCGAGGGCGGCCGCTCCAAGAGGGTCGACAACGTGACGATCACCCCGTTCTCCTCGGGCCTGGTCGCCACCGAAGTGACGGTGAAGTAGCCGGCTATGTGGCGCTACGTCCTCCGGCGGCTCCTGCAGGCGGTCCCCGTCTTCATCGGCACCACGCTGCTCATCTACGCGATGGTGTTCGCGCTGCCGGGCGACCCGATCCAGGCGCTCGCCGGGGACAAGCCGGTCCCGGACAACGTCCTCGCGACGCTCCGCGACCGCTACAACCTGGACGACCCCCTGCTGGTGCAGTACGCCAAGTACATGTGGGGCCTCCTGCAGGGGGACCTCGGCGAGAACTACACCGGCCAGAGCGTGTCGGAGATGCTCAGCGGCCGCTGGGTGGTGACGGCGCAGCTCGCCCTCACCGCCTGGATCTTCGAGCTGGCGGTCGGGATCCTGCTCGGCGTCTGGGCGGGCCTGCGCCGCGGCAGGCTCGCCGACACCCTGGTCCTCAGCGGGACCACGCTGGTCATCGCGGTGCCGGTGTTCGTGCTCGGGTACGCGGCGCAGCTCCTGTTCGGGCTGCACTGGCAGATCTTCCCCACGGCCGGGACGGACGACGGCTGGCCGATGAGCTACCTGCTGCCCGGGATGGTGCTCGGCTCGCTCGGCCTGTCGTACGTGGCGCGGCTGACCCGGACGAGCCTGTCGGAGAACCTGCGGGCCGACTACGTGCGCACCGCGAACGCCAAGGGGCTCTCGCGGGCGCGGGTGGTCGGCCGGCACGCCCTGCGCAACTCGCTGATCCCGGTGGTGACCTATCTCGGCGTCGACTTCGGGAACATGATGGCCGGCGCGGTCGTGACCGAGGGCATCTTCAACCTGCCGGGCATCGGGGGGCAGGTGTTCGAGTCGATCCAGCTGAAGGAGGGCCCCGTCGTGGTCGGCGCGGTCACCCTGCTGGTGCTGATCTTCCTGCTGGTCAACCTGGTCGTGGACCTGCTGTACGGGGTGCTCGACCCGCGGATCAGGTACGAGTGAGGAGCGCATGACCATCAAGCAGCCGGACGCCGGGGCGCCGGGCGCCGAGCCGGAGCCGCCGCCCGGCGCCGGCGCCCCGGGGACGAGCGCCGCCGCGGTCGCCGTCGCCGGCGGGGAGATCGGCCGGGCGTCGCTGTGGGACGACGCGTGGCACGAGCTGCGGCGGCGCTGGCTCTTCTGGTGCTCGGTGGCGGTGCTCGCGCTCGTGACGGTCATGGCCGCGGCGCCGCGGCTGTTCACCGCCACGGGGGTCAACGAGGGCTGCGATCCCAACCGGGCCAAGCTCGGGCCGTCCGGCGAGCACTGGTTCGGCACCGACCTCGCGGGCTGCGACTACTACGCGCACGTCGTGCACGGCGCCCGCCCGACGCTGCTGATCGGCGTCGCCGTCACCGTGTTCGCGCTGCTGATCGCCCTGCTGTTCGGGCTGCTCGCCGGGTACTACGGCGGCCTCGTCGACGCGCTGATCGCCCGGCTGACCGACATCTTCTTCGGGCTGCCGTTCGTGCTCGGCGCCACCGTGATCCTGGTCGCCTTCCCCTCGCACGGGGTGTGGGCGATGACGCTGGTGCTGGTCCTGCTCGGCTGGACGACGATGATCCGCATCATGCGGGGGCAGGTCATCTCCGTCCGCGACGCCGACTACGTGCAGGCGGCGCGGCTGCTCGGCGCGTCCGACCGGCGGATCATGGTCCGGCACATCCTGCCGAACGCGATCGCCCCGGTGATCGTGGTGGCCACCCTCAACGTCGGCCACGTGATCGTGGGCGAGGCGACGCTGGACTTCCTCGGCGTCGGCCTGCAGTACCCGGAGGTCTCCTGGGGGCTCCAGCTCAACCAGGCGAAGGACGCCTTCGTCGACCACCCCCATCTGCTGATCTTCCCCGCGGTGTTCCTGTCGGCGACGGTGCTGAGCTTCCTGCTGCTCGGCGACGCCGTCCGCGACGCCCTCGACCCGAAGCTGCGGTGAGCCGAGACATGACCACGGACCTGAAGGACGACCCGGCCCCCGCCCGCGAGCCCGAGGCGCCGCTCCTGAGTGTCGAGGACCTGCACGTCCGGTTCCGCGTCCGGGACCAGGACGTGCACGCCGTGAACGGGCTCTCCTACACCCTCGCCGAGGGGGAGACGCTCGCCATCCTCGGCGAGTCGGGGTCGGGCAAGAGCGTCGCGGCGCAGGCCGTCATGGGCATCCTCGACGTCCCGCCCGCGCGCGTCGAGCGCGGGTCGGTGCGGCTGCGCGGCGAGGAGCTGCTCGGCATGCCCGAGCGGCGCCGCCGCGCCTACCGCGGCGACCGCATCTCCATGATCTTCCAGGACGCGCTGACCGCGCTGAACCCCGTCTTCACGGTCGGCGACCAGCTCCGCGAGATGTTCCGGGTGCACCGCGGGCTCGGCCGCGGGGAGTCCAGGGCGAAGGCCGTGGAGCTGATGGAGCGGGTGCGGATCCCCTCGGCCGCCGAGCGGCTCGGCGACTACCCGCACCAGTTCTCCGGCGGCATGCGGCAGCGCATCATGATCGCGATGGCGCTGGCGCTGGAACCGGACGTCCTCATCGCCGACGAGCCGACCACCGCGCTCGACGTGACCGTGCAGGCGCAGATCATGCGCCTGCTGGCCGGGCTGCAGGACGAGCTGCGCATGGGCATGGTGCTGATCACCCACGATCTCGGCGTCGTCGCCGGCGTCGCCGACCGGATCGTCGTCATGTACGCCGGGTCGGTCGCCGAGCAGGCGCCCGCGAGGGAGCTGTACGCGCGGCCCGCCCACCCCTACACCCGGGGCCTGCTGGCGTCGGTGCCGCGCCTCGACCGGCGCGGCGCCCCGCTCGTCCCGATCAAGGGCTCGCCGCCGAACCCGGCCGCGCTCCCGCCGGGCTGCCCGTTCCAGCCGCGCTGCCCCCGCGCCGAGGCGCTGTGCGCGGCGGAGCGGCCGCCGCTCGTCACCGTCGCGCCGGGCCACGAGGCCGCCTGCCACTTCGCCGAGGAGGTGCACCGTGCCGGAGCCGAGTGAGGATCCGATCCTGCGGGTGGAGGGGCTCGTCAAGCACTACCCCGTGACCCGCGGCGTCGTCGTCAAGCGCGCGGTCGGGCAGGTCAGGGCCGTCGACGGGGTCGACCTGGAGCTGCGCCGAGGCGAGACCCTCGGGGTCGTGGGCGAGTCCGGTTGCGGGAAGTCGACGCTGGCCAAGCTCCTGCTCGCGGCCGAGCGCCCCACCGCCGGGACGGTCCGCTTCGACGGCCGCGACATCTTCGCGCTGCCGAAGCCGGAACTGCGCGCGCTGCGCCGCCGCGTCCAGATGGTGATGCAGGACCCCTACTCCTCGCTCAATCCGCGGATGACGGTCGGCGACATCGTGGGGGAGCCGTTCGCCGTCCACACCGAGGTGGCGCCGAAGGGCGATCGGCGCAGGCGCGTCCAGGAACTGCTGGAGCTCGTCGGCCTGGACCCCGCCCACGTCAGCCGCTACCCGCACCAGTTCTCCGGCGGGCAGCGCCAGCGCGTCGGCATCGCCCGCGCCCTGGCGCTGCGGCCCGACGTCATCGTGTGCGACGAGCCGGTCTCGGCGCTGGACGTGTCCGTCCAGGCGCAGGTGATGAACCTGCTCGCCGAACTGCAGCGCGAACTCGGCCTGGCGTACGTGTTCATCGCGCACGACCTGGCGGCCGTCCGCCACATCTCCGACCGGATCGCCGTCATGTACCTGGGCAAGGTCGTGGAGACCGGCGACGAGGCCCAGATCTACGAGCATCCGACCCACCCGTACACGCAGGCGCTGCTGTCGGCCGTCCCGGTGCCCGACCCGGACGCGCCCGGCTGGACCGAGCAGATCCGGCTGGAGGGGGAGCCGCCGTCGCCGCTGGACCCGCCGTCCGGCTGCCGCTTCCGCACCCGCTGCTGGAAGGCGCGGGACGTCTGCGCCGAGCGGGAGCCCGCCCTGGAGGAGCGGGACGGCTCCGCCCACCCGAGCGCCTGCCACTTCGCGGCGGAGGCCGCCCTGACGGACCTGACGGAGCAGGCCTGAGGTGCCGGGGGCGTCGCGGGCGCTGATCCGTAGGCTGGGGGCCATGGCACGCAAGGGCAGGCACGGTCCCTCTCCGCGAACCTACGAGATCGCCGGCGGGGAGGCCGAGCTGCTGCGCGACGCCGACCGCGACGGCGGCTGGATGCTGCTCGTCGACGGCGTCCCCCAGTCGTACGTGGACCTGTCCGACCCCACCTACCTCGACTTCGAGTACATGCGGCTGATGGGCGACGTGGTCGACTCGCTCGGCCTGGCAGGGGAGGCGTTCGACGCGGTCCACATCGGCGGCGCCGGGTGCACGCTGCCCCGCTACATCGCCGCGACCCGGCCGGGCTCGCGGCAGGTCGTCCTGGAGCCGGACGCGGAGCTGGTGCAGGTAGTCCGGGAGCGGCTGCCGGTGAAGGGCATCCCCGGCCTGCGGATCCGGATCACCGACGGGCGGTCGGGGATCGCGGCGCTCGCGGACGAGGCCGACGACCTGGTCGTGATGGACGCCTTCGCCGGGGCCTCGATGCCCCCCGACCTCGCGACCCGCGAGTTCGTCCTGGACGCCGCGCGGGTGCTGCGGCCCGGAGGCGTCTACCTGGCCAACGTCGCCGACGGGTTCCGGCTGCCGTTCGCCCGCCGGGTGGCCGCGACGGTCCGGTCGGTGTTCCGGCACGCGCTGCTGATGGGCGACCCGGGCGTGCTGCGGGGCCGCCGCTTCGGGAACCTGATCGTCGCCGCGTCCCGGGAGCCGCTGCCGGTGGCCGAGCTGACGCGCCGCGCCGCGGGCGGCGCCGTGCGCGCCCGGGTCCTGGAGGGCGGCGACCTCGCCGCGTTCTGCGCCGGAGCCGCGCCGCTGCGCGACGGCGAGGAGATCGTCGCGCCCGTCCCGCCGCCGCAGGTCTTCGGGAAGTCCTGACCCCCCGTCCGCGGCTCTCCCGCATCGCATGACCGACCAAGGAGGAAGACCATGATCCTCGTGACCGGGGCGAGCGGCACGCTCGGCCGGCCCGTCACCCGCAGACTGGCCGAGGCGGGCGCTGACGTGCACGCCCTCAGCCGCCGCGCGAGGGAACCGGAGTCCGGGGTCATCTGGCACCGGGGCGACCTCGTGACCGGTGAGGGCATCGAGGACGCCATCGCCGGAGTCGAGACGATCGTGCACTGCGCCAGCGACCCGCTGCGCGCCAAGCGGGACCTGACGGCCGCGCGGAGGCTGATCGGCGCCGCGCGCGGACAGGGCGCGCCGCACCTGGTCTATATCTCGATCGTCGGCGTGGACAAGATCCCTTACCGGTATTACCGGATCAAGCACGCCGTGGAGCGGATGATCGAGGATTCCGGCCTGCCGTACACGATCCTGCGCGCGACCCAGTTCCACACGCTGCCGGACGCGGTCTTCAACGCGCTCACCAAGGTCCCCGGGCTGATGCTGCTGCCGGGCGGGCTGCGGGACCAGCCCGTCGACGCCGGCGAGGTCGCCGAGCGGCTCGCCGACCTGGCGCTGGGCGCCGGGCCCGAGCGGAGGGTCGGCGACATGGGCGGTCCGGAGGTGCTCACGGTCGAGGAGATGATGCGCGACTACCTGGAGGCGCGGGGGCTGCGGCGCCCCGTCCGGGTGCCGGTCCCGTTCCCCGGTCGCGCCGGCCGGGGCTTCCGGGAGGGCCATCACCTGGCGCCGGACCGCGCGGTGGGGAAGCGGACGTGGCGCCAGTTCCTGGACGAGACCCATACGCATCGGTAAGGGACGGATTCCCCTCCCGTATCGGTCTCATCGGGCCGCGCCATGTCCCATAATCGAGCGATGGAGTCGTCCACCCGAATTCTCATTCTCGGCATGGATTCGTCGGGGAGAATTCTCCAGTTCGACCGCAATGCCGCTGCGGTTCTGCACCCGAAAGCGAACGGCCTGCTGGGCGCCCTGCTGGACGAGGTGATCCCCGGTGCGCACAGGCCGCTGCTGGAGGCGCTGAAGGCCGGACGGGAGCGCACCGCCATGCTCGCCGTCGAGACGCCGGTCGGCGGCACGCTCGACGCGGTCGTGACCGTCCATCCGATGAACGGCGGCGTGCCGGAGATCGCCGCGCTCGCCGTCGTGCGGGTGCCGGTGCCGCTGGCGGACCGGTTCGTCGACCCGGCCGTCATCCGGCGCGCGCTGCTGGACGACGCGCTCCCGCGGATCGGCTCCACGCTCGACCTGGAAATGCTGGCGCGCGGGCTGATGGACGTGCTCGTCCCGCACTTCTGCAATTCCGGCGCACTACTGCTGCTGGAGACCCACATCGACTCCGACGAGGGGCCGGAGGGGCCGGGCGGCCCCCAGCTGCGCCGGATGGCGATCGGGTTCGACGACGAGGACCCGGCCTGGGACGCGACGTTCCCGACCGGTGAGACCCTCGGCTACCCGCAGGGCACCCCGCACGCGCTGTGCCTGGAGTCCGGCGAACCGGTGCTGCGCGCCCTCGGCGGCGAGGGGGCGGCGGGGCTGGCCTCCTCGTGGCGCCGCCCGCCGGTCGCCGAGATGCTCAAGGGCGCGTCGATGCTGCTCCTTCCGATCACCTCGCCGGTGGGCGTCCTCGGCTTCTTCGTCTGCACCCGCAACGTCGCGCACCGCCCGTTCGACGCCTACGACATCGAGATCGGGATGGAGTTCGCCGGCCGGGCGGCCATCTTCATCGAGAGCGCCCGGCAGTACTCGCGCGAGCGGGCGACCGCGCTGACCCTGCAGCGCAGCCTGCTGCCGACCGGGCTCTCGGCGCCGTCGCCGGTGGAGGTGCACCACCGGTACCTGCCGGGCAGCAGGCTCATCGAGGTCGGCGGCGACTGGTACGAGTCGATCGCGCTGCCGGGCGCACGGGTCGCGCTGGTGGTCGGGGACGTGGCCGGGCACGGCGTGAAGGCCGCCGTCACCATGGGGCGCCTCCGCACCGCCATCCACACGCTCGCCGGGCTGGAGCTGCCGCCCGCCGAGGCGCTGGAGCGGCTCGACTCCCTGATGCGCACGCTCGGCGAGCGCGAGCCCCACTTCGCCACCTGCGCCTACGTGGTCTACGACGCGGTGATCGGCCGGTGCGAGGTCGCCAGCGCCGGGCACCTCCCGCCGCTGCTGGCCCCGCCCGGCACGGCCTCGGAGTACCTTCCGGTCCCGCCGGCACCGCCGCTCGGCGTCGGCGGCGAGGGCCCCATCGTCAGCCGCGAGTTCACCGTCGAGGACGGGACGCTGCTGTTCCTCTACACCGACGGCCTGGTGGAGAACCGGGCCCGCGACATCGACGACGGCCTGGCCCGGCTGCGCACCACCTTCGGGCCGGGCGCGGCCGCCCGCCCCCTGGAGGAACTGTGCCAGGCGGCCCTGGACGGCGTCTACGACGACCAGCACCGCGACGACATCGCCATGCTCGTGGCGCGGCTGGCGCGGATCCCGGCCGACCGGCACGCCTCGTGGGAGCTGCCCGCCGAGCCCGCCGCCGTCCGCCGGGCGCGCGGCCTGATCTGCGACCGGCTCACCCGCTGGGGCCTGGAGGACATGGCCTACACCACCACCCTGCTGGCCTCCGAACTCGTCACCAACGCCGTCCGGCACGCCGGAGGCCGCATCGGCCTGCGGCTCGTGCGGGAGGGCGGGCTGGTCTGCGAGGTGTTCGACTCCTCCGACGGGCGCCCCCGCGTCCGCCACCACGAGGACGAGGACGACGCGAGCGAGTCGGGCCGGGGCCTCCAGGTGGTGGGGCGGCTGGCGCAGCGCTGGGGGGTCCGCCGCACCAAGAGCGGCAAGGTCGTGTGGTGCGAGCAGCCGCTGCCGTGAAGGGCGGCTAGCGCCGCACCGAGATGTGGACGTGGTCGTAGTGGTTCTGGGTGATGCTTCCCCGGTCCTCCATCGGCCGCCATCCGCCGCCCCGGACGTTCCAGATGTGCTGCCTCCAGATGACGTAGGAGATCCCGAGGCGCCGCGCGTTCGCGACGGCGTACCGGGCGACCTGGTCGCCGTGCCGCTGGGCGCCGGCGCTCGGCGTCCGGCCGCCGGTGCTCTCCATGAAGTCGCAGGCGCGGCCGTCGCCGTGGTCCTGCGGGTCGCCGGTGGAGCGGTAGCAGCCGATCACCGGGAAGGGGCCGAACATCCGGGCGATCTCCAGCAGGGCGGTCCGCATCGTGGGCGTCATCATGTTGCCGGTGATGGGGGAGCGGTCGCCGGCCGCCCCGTCCGGCCGCCCGGTCACCCGCGGCAGGCTCCGCGGCCGGGCGCCGCGGGTGCTCTCGCGCGCCGCCAGCGTCGCCACCCTCGTGCCGCGCGGGAGGATCCGCTTGAGCCGCTTCGCCAGCGCCGCGGCGTCGGCCTTCGGAGCGCTGATGACCAGGCCGTTCCCGTCCGGCAGTCCGAGGGCGCGGGCCTGCCCGCGCGACACGATCGCGTCGACGTCGCCGATGCCCATCGAGGCGTAGGCGCCGACGCGGACCCGCCCCGGCCGCGTGCTGCGCCCCGCCGGGACCACGGCGCCGAGCGGCAGCGCGCCGTCCCGGCCCTGCTCGAACGACACCGCCAGGCCGCCGGACGCGACGGTCTGCCAGAGCTGGTCGGACCGGGCCGTCGGCTCGGGCGCGAACGCGCGGAACCCCGAGGGGTCGACCCCGAGGACGCCCATGCGGCGGTCCCCGACCCTCGCCTGCGCGGCGTCCACGACGGCGACGCCGGCGACTCCCTTGAGGCGCCTCGCCCGCTCGACGGTCCGGGGCGGCAGCGACGACGTCCCGGCGACCAGCAGGTGGGGGGTGTAGCGGCGGGTCAGCGGCGCGACGGCCGGCGCACGCGGCGCGTCGGCCACCGACACGAGGTTCCCGGCTCGGCGGGGCCTGCCGTCGGCCCGGCCCCGGACGAGCACGGTGACGTCGGCGGCCAGGGTGAGGCCGATGCCGGCCGCGATGACCGCCGAGAGCGCCCTGCCGCTGCGTCGCATCCGTCGCCGTCCCTGTTCCCGTCCTCGCCGCCCGGTCAGTCCCACCAGAACGACCAGTTGGTCTTGCCGCGGATCTCCTCGGCGTACCCGGCGAGGGTGCCGGGCCCCTGGAACAGGATGTCGGGGCAGAACGCCCAGTGCTCGGCCGCCACGTGGACGGCGTGCCGGGTGCTCACGGGCGGCGCGGCGACGCTGAGCTCCAGCGTGTTGAAGCCGAGCGCGACGACGCGGGCGCCGAAGCGGTCCTCCCAGCCGCGCAGGACGGCCGCGAGCGGCGCCGTCCACTCGTTGTGGTTCAGGGCGCCCTGCCAGCCTACGGCGGCGAGCGCGTCGGCGCCGCGGTCCACCGCGACCAGGCCGAGCGACAGGCCGCGGGCGGCGAGGGCGCGGGCGTGCCGGTCGGCCACGGCGCCCGGGTCGTCGACGGGGACGCCGGCGGGCGCCGGGCCGGGGCAGTGCCGCCCGTAGGGGGCGAGGTCGTCGTGGTCGGCGTCGGCCGCCTGCTCGGTCCAGTCCGCCCAGACCTCGTACATGAACGCGTGGGGGTGGTAGTTGCCGATCTCGGCGACCGGCTCGGGTGCGATCTGGCCCGCCGCCCAGGGCTGGTCGGACTCGTCCATGAGCAGGGGCCACAGGCCCGACCGGGCATGCTCGGCGCGGACCCGGGCCCACAGCTCGCCGCGGACGGGCTCGTCGCTCAGCCAGAACGCGGGCCGAAGGAGGTGCTGCCGCTGCGGGTAGCCGGGGTCCGGCCAGACCAGGTCCCCCTCGGGCAGCGGAACCGACAGCGTCCGGCCGGCCGCGCCGTCCCCGGCGCCGCCCTCGAACAGCTGCGGCAGGTCGCCCGGCAGGTGCCGGACCTCCACATCATCCATTTCACGCCGTTCCGGTACAGAGCATGCCAGTGGCGATCGTAACGGCGGCGGGGGCCGCCCGTGGGACGAGCCGTGCGGTTCGGTCGTCCCGGTCGGGCGGCCCGGTCGGGCTCAGGGTTCGCGGCGGCGGCGGACCAGCAGGTCGATCACGACGGCGGCCGCGGCGAGGCCGGTGACGGCGCTGACGGCGATCTGGATCCAGCCGTCGCCGAGGACCGCGTTCGACAGGACGTTGACCGCGACGAGGATGACGATCAGGGTCCAGCGGGTGGAGTTGCTCATGGGAGCGCCTTTCGGGAGGAGGTGGCCTTCAGGAGAGCGAGGGAGGAGTGCGCCGGCGCAGCACCGCGCGCGCCGTGAGCAGGATCGCGGCGGTGCCGGATCCGGCCACGCCGAGGAGGACAGCCGCGCAGGCGAGCGGCGGGACGCTGGGCAGCGGCAGGCCGGTGACGCGGGCCGCGAAGGCCGTCAGCGTCACCGCCGCGATCAGCGTCCCGGCCGCGATGCCGGTGCCGAGGACGATCGCGGCCTCCAGCCGCAGCATCCGCAGGACCTGGCGGCGGGTCGCGCCCACCAGCCGCAGCAGGGCGAACTCGCGGCGGCGCGCCGCCGTCGCCAGTGCCAGCGTCGTGACGAGGCCGATGAGGACGAAGCCGCTGATCGCGGCGACCACCAGCAGGCTGACGAGCCCCTGGAGCCTGACCTCCTGGGAGAGGCCCGCCTGGAACTCGCCGGGCGTGAGGACCCGGGTCCCGGCGTAGGCGGCGGTGACCGGTCCGAGGTCCGCCCGTCCGCGGACGAGGACGTGGTCGTCGAGCGGTGAGGAGGAGTGCGCGGCCACGAGGTCGCGGGGGAGGAGAACGTCGCCGAAGCCGAGGCCCCGGTCGTAGATGGCCACGACGCGGGCGCGGATCCGCGTCCCGTCGCCGAGCCACAGCGGCGCCGTGGAGCCGACGCCCAGACCCCCGGCGACGTCCCGGCTGAGCGCGACGGCGTCGCCGCGCAGGTCGCCGAGCCTGCCGGCGGACACGCCCGGGTCCAGCGTCTCCGCGGCGCCCGCGCCGACGCCGCTGCCGTTCAGCGAGCGCAGGTTCTTCTCGCCCAGCTCCTTGACCGCCATGACGACGGTCGTGCGCTTGACCGGCGTCGCGGCCGTCACACCGGGGAGGCGGCGCACCGCCTCCGCGACGCCGCCCGGCAGGCCGGGGCCCGCCGCCGCGACGATCCGGTCGGCGCGGTTCCCCTCCCGCGCCTGCGTCCGCGCCGCGTGGGCGACGGTGGACTGCGCGAAGAGCTGGACGCCCGCGAACGCGACCGCCAGGGCCACCGGGGTGATCAGCGATCCGGCGCGCAGGGCGGCGGAGCCGGCGGCGTGCTGGGCCATCCGCCCCGCCACCGGCGAGACGGCCCGGGCCGCCCGGCCCAGCACCCGGTTCCCGAGCCGCGCCACCAGGGGCCCGAGGAAGGCGGTGGCGACGATCAGCGAGATGACCAGGCCGCCGATCGAGACGCTCGCGGCGGGGCCGGTGGCGCCGGCGGAGAACCCGAGCGCGTTCAGCCCGACGACGAGGAAGGCGGCGCCGGTGACGACGCGCCAGCGGGGCAGGCGCGGGTTCTCGGCGGCGGCCTCGCCGAGCGCCTCCACGGGCCGGATCCGCGACACGCGCAGCGAGGCGAGGAGGGCGGTCGCGGTCGCGGCGAGGAGCGTGGCCGCGACCGCCGCGAGCACGGGCAGCGGGCCGAGCGACAGCCCGAAGCCCTTTGGCAGGACGCCCTCGCGGACCATCGCGGCGTGCAGCGCGGCGCCCGCCCCGAGAGACGCCGCGCCACCGGCCAGCGCCGCCGGGGCGCCCACCCGCAGCGTCTCGCGCAGCAGGCGCCCCCGCACCTGGCCCGGCGTCGCGCCGACCGCCCGCAGGAGGGCGAACTCGCGCGCCCGCTCCCGCACCGACAGCACGACGAGACCGCCGACGACCACGAGCGCGGTCATCGCCGCGACGCCGCCGAAGGAGGCGGACAGCTCCACGACGTCGGGCCGGGCGGCGGCGACGGCCGGGTCCTCGGCGTCGCCGCGCGCCGCTCCGGCGGAGACGGCGAGTCCGGGCACCGCCGCGCGGAGGGCGTCCTCGTCGGGGTCGCCGAGCACCGCGAGGGCGTCGGCGAGGCCCGGGCGGCCGTCCAGGGCCGCGGCCGTCGCCGTGGTGAAGAACGCCGCCGGGGGGCCCTCGGCGACGAGGCCGGACACCCGGTAGGCGCGGGGCGGGCCGTCGGCCTGGATCCGCACCACGGCCCCGGGCGCGATGCCCGGCGCCCGGCTCAGCACGACCTCGTCCGGCGCCTGCGGGGCGCGGCCCGCGCTCAGCCTGTAGGGCCGCAGCGCCGCCGACTCCCATCCGTGCCCCGTCACCGGCGCTCCCGAGGGGAGCAGCGCGGGGAACGCCACGTCCGCGACGACGTCCCGCACGCCCGGGACGGCCCGCAGCCTCTCGGCCGCCGCGATCGGGACGGGGGCGCGATCGGTCAGCGGGCGGCTCTGCTCCTCCGGCTCGTCAGCGAACCTGCCCATCCTGTCGGTGACGGTCCGGGGCCCGGTCACGACCGGGCCCCGGCGCCGAACCGGTCGACCGGCGCGTGCGCCCGGAGCGCCGACTCGAGCAGCACACCGCACGCTCCGAGGAGAACCGCCGCGAAGGCCAGCGCGACGAAGATCCCCGCGGACACCCCCCGGGGCGCGCCCGTCTCCCGGCTCCTCACAGCGACTCCCAGCGGGACGTGACGGCGGACGCGGTCGGGGCCGCCAGCTCGTCGACGATGCGGCCGCGGCTGAGGAACAGCACCGAGTCGGCCCAGGCCGCGGCCGTCGGGTCGTGGGTGACCAGGACGACCGTCTGGCCGGTCAGGTCGGCGGCCTCGCGCAGCATCCGCAGGACGTCGCGGGCGGTGCGCGGGTCGAGGGCCCCGGTCGGCTCGTCGGCGAAGACGACCTCCGGGCGGGTGATCAGCGCGCGGGCGAGGGCGGCGCGCTGCTGCTGCCCGCCCGACAGCTCCGACGGGCGGTGCCGGAGCCGGTCCGCGAGGCCCGTCCGCCGGACGATCTCCTCCAGCCGGGCCGCATCGGGCTCGGCGCCGCCGAGCCGCAGCGGGAGCGTGATGTTCTGCTCGACGTCCATGGACGGGATCAGGTTGAACGCCTGGAACACGAACCCGATCCGCTCGCGGCGCAGCCGCGTCCGCTCCGCCTCGCCGAGCCGGCCGAGGTCCACGCCCCCGATCCGGACCGTGCCGCCGCTCGGGCGGTCGAGTCCGGACGCGCAGTGCAGGAACGTGCTCTTGCCCGACCCCGACGGCCCCATCACCGCGGTGAACCCGCCGCGGCGGAACGTCCAGGTGATGCCGTCCAGGGCCCGCACGGCCCCGTAGGTCTTGGTGACCGCGTCCAGGCCCACCGCCTCGGCGGTCGCCTCGGCCGTCATCGTGGTCATGGTTCCCCTCCGTGGGATAGCGCCTCTCACCTGGAAGAACCTAGGTTCCGCGGGGGTCCGGGCACATGGGCGCGGACCCCCGAAACGGTGGTGTAGCGGGCTACACCACCGGCCTGGGTGCGGGCCCTGATGCGGGGGGCGCGGGCGTCGCTTACGGTGTGCGGCGAGGCGGCATCGAGGTGACATGAACAGAGCCCTGAGACGAAGCGCGGAGGCGACCGGCGAGCTGGTCGGAGCCCTGCGCACCGGCCTGCCCGCGATGGCCGGCATCGTCCCGCTCGTGGCGGCGCTGGCCCTGTCCCCCGTCCTGCTGCCGTGGCTGCCGTCGGCCGTGAAACCCCTGCGGGCGCTCGCGAACGCCGAACGGCGCCGCGCCGGGCGCGTGCTCGGCCGCGAGATCCCCGAGCCGTACCGGCCGCCGTCGGGCGAGGGGCTCGGCGAGGCGCGCCGCCTGCTGCGCTCGCCCTCCACCTGGAGGGACGCGGCCTGGATGGCGGCGCACGGGCTCACCGCCCTGGTCGCGGCGGCGGTGGCGGTCTCGGTGTGGCCGGCCATCCCGTTCACGCTCTCGCTGCCGCTGTGGTGGTGGGCGGCGCCCGAGGGCTCCCAGGCGGCGTTCATCACCCTGGACAGCTGGCCCAAGGCCCTGACGATGCCGTTCCTGCAGGGGGCCTTCGACCTGGGCGTCCTGCTGTGGCTGGTGCCGAGGCTCCTTCGGTGGCAGGCCGGGCTCGCCGAGGCCCTGCTCGGGCCCACCCGGCGCACCAGCCTCGCCGAGCGGGTCGAGGAGCTGACCGAGACCCGCGCCGAGGCCCTGGAGGCCCACGGCGCCGAGCTGCGCCGCATCGAGCGCGACCTGCACGACGGGACCCAGGCCCAGCTCGTCTCCGCCGCCCTGCGGCTCGGGCTCGCCGACCGCCGCTTCGAGACCGACCCGGACGCGGCGCGCACGCTGTTCCTGGAGGCCAGGGAGGGCGTCGAGGAGGCCCTCACGCAGCTGCGGACGGTGATCCGCGGCATCTACCCGCCGATCCTGTCCGACCGCGGCCTGGCGGGGGCGCTGCGGGCGCTCGCCGCCGGGCATCCGATCCCCGTCGAGCTGCGCGTCGAGGACGGCCGGGCCCCCGCCGCCGTCGAGGCCGCCGCCTACTTCGTCGTGGCCGAGGCCCTCACCAACGTCGCCAAGCACAGCGGCGCCCGGCACGCCGAGGTCGCGCTGCGCCGCGAACCCGCCCGCCTCGTGATCATCGTGCGGGATGATGGCAGGGGCGGGGCCGATCCGGACCGGGGCAGCGGCCTCGCGGGCATCCGCCGCCGGGTGGCGGCGCTCGACGGGACGACCCGCCTGGACAGCCCCGAAGGGGAAGGGACGACGCTTCAGGTGGAGCTGCCGTGCGGATCGTGATCGCGGAGGACAGCGTCCTGCTCCGCGAGGGCCTCGCCATGCTGCTGGACGCGGGCGGCCACGAGGTGGTCGCCGCCGCGGGCACCGGCCCGGACGTGCTGCCCGCCCTGCTGGAGCACCGCCCCGACGCCGCCGTCCTCGACGTCCGGCTGCCGCCCGGGTTCCGCGACGAGGGGCTGCGCGCGGCGATCGAGGCCCGCAGGCGGCTGCCGGGCCTGCCGGTGCTGGTCCTGTCGCAGTACGTCGAGCAGACCTACGCCGCCGAGCTGCTCGCGGGCGGCGCCGGCGGCGTCGGCTACCTGCTCAAGGACCGGGTCGGCCGCGTCGACGAGTTCCTGGACGCGCTGGCCCGCGTCGCCGCCGGGGGCACCGCCCTCGACCCCGAGGTGGTCTCCCAGCTGATGGCCTCCCGGCAGGACCCGCTCCAGGCCCTCACGCCCCGCGAGTGCGAGGTGCTCGGGCTGATGGCGCAGGGCCTGGACAACGCCACTATCGCCGAGACCCTCGTCATCACCGAGCGGTCGGTGAGCAAGCACATCGGCGCGGTGTTCGCCAAGCTCGGCCTCCCGCCCACCGACAGCGGGCACCGCCGCGTGCTCGCCGTCCTGGCCTACCTGAACGCGTGAGGGTCCGCCGGGGCGCCCGGGCGCTCCTTCTGGACGGCGGCTCGCTGGTCCTCCTGCGCCGCACCGTCCCCGGCCGCCCCCTCTACTGGACGACTCCTGGCGGCAAGATCGAGCCGACCGACGCCTCACCGGAGGCCGCGCTGCGCCGCGAGCTGGACGAGGAGCTGGGTGCGACCGCCGGGCCCGTCCGGCAGGTCTTCGCCTGCGCCGAGCAGAGCCCCGAGGCGCACCGCCTCAACACCTTCTACGTCTGCCGCCTGGTGGCGATGGACCTCTCGCGCCGGCACGGCCCCGAGTTCGACGATCCCGCGAACGGTCGCTACGACGTCGACCGCGTCCCCTGCGCCCCGGCCGCCCTCGGGCGGCTCCGCCTCGTCCCCGAGATGCTGGCCGCCTACCTGCGTGACCACGCCGCCGACCTCCCGGACCTCGTCCCCTAGCGGGGTCGGGCCACCGGCGCGATGAGGTCGGCCGGCTCCGGAGTGGGAACGGCGCGTCGTCCAGGCGGCTCCGACCGCCCGGCCGGGGGCGGACCGGCCGGGTATGGCGGGGGCGTGATAGCGGCGGGCGGGGAAGGTATTTGATCGCGCCCCGGGCGGACGGGAGGCTGGTCCCGGAGGGTGGAGGTGCGACGGTGAGCGATCTGGACGACTGGCCGGGCAGCGGGCTGAGCGACGAGGAACTGGACGTCGCCTACAACGTGCGCGGGAAGGCCGGGCCCGAGCTGTTCGACCGGCACATGGCCCGGTACCGGGCCATGTCGGAGGCGGCCGTCGAGGACCTGCCCGGGCGGCCGGGAATCGTCTACGACGAGGCGAGCGGGGAGCGGCTCGACGTCTGGGGCACCGGCGGGGAGCCGAGACCGGTGTTCGTCTTCCTGCACGGCGGCTACTGGATGGCGCTCTCGCGGGACGTGTCGTCGTTCATGGCGAGGGCGCTGCACGAGCAGGGCATCGCGACCGTGGTGCCCGACTACACGCTCGCGCCGCAGGCGACGCTGGAGGAGATCGTCCGGCAGGTGCGGACGGCCGTGGCCTGGGTGTACCGGCACGGTCGCGAGCACGGCCTCGACCCGGACCGCATCGTGGTCGGGGGCAGCTCGGCGGGCGGGCACCTGACCGGGATGACGATGGTCGGCGGATGGCAGGAGCCGCTCGGGCTGCCCGCCGACGTCGTCAAGGCGGCGATGCCGGTCAGCGGGCTGTTCGACATCCGGCCGATCACCCGCACCTACGTCAACGAGACCGTCCGGCTGGACCTGGAGCGGGCGGCGGCGCTAAGCCCGGCGCTGCTGCCGGCGCCGTACCGCTGCCCCGCGGTCCTCGTCGTCGCCGAGCAGGACGGGGAGGGGTTCCTCGCGCAGTCCCGGATGTTCCATCCGCGCTGGGACGCCGGGGACCTGATGATCGTCCCGGACCGCGACCACTTCGACGTGGTCCTCGACCTCGCGGATCCGGACTCCGCGATCGGCCGGGCCCTGGTCGACCTGGTCCGCGCGGTGTGATCAGCCGGCCGTGATCTCGGCGGCCGCACCGCGGAGATGGTCGAGCATCAGCCGGGCCGACGGCGTCGGGGCGCGGTGCGCGGGGAGCGTGACGCCCACCTGGCGGCGGACGGTCTCCAGCGGCACCGGGAGCGGCGCGATGTCGGCGTCGGTCCGCGCGACCAGCTCGGGGAGGGCGGCGATCATGTCGGTGTCCCGGACGAGGGTGCGGACGGTCAGCACCGACGTGCACTCGACCAGGTTGCCGGGCGGTTCCAGGCCCTCGGCGCGGAAGACCTGCTCCAGCTCCGACCGCAGTGCCGTCCGTTCCAACGGCAGCACCCAGGGGTAGGCGAGCAGGTCGGCGAGGCCGAGGCTCGGAACGGAGCGCGCGGGATGGCCGCGGCGGGCGACGAGCCGGACGGGTTCGCCGTAGAGGGTGATCTGGCGCAGGCCGCGCAGGTCGACGATCGGGTTGAGGCGGCCGAGGATCAGATCGATCTCACCGTCGAGCAGGCGGGGGACCTGCGCGTCGAAGGTGGCCTCCTGGACGATCACGGTGATTCCGGGACGGTCGCGCTTCAGCGCCGCGATCGCGCGGGGGAGCAGAACGTTGGAGCCGGCGAGCAGGGTGCCGATCGTGACCGTGCCGACCGCCCCGTCGGCCAGGCCGCTGATGCGCTCGCCCGCGCGGCGGAGCTCGGCCAGGACGGCGCGGGCGTGCTCGACGAACACCTCGCCGAACATCGTCGGGGTCATGCCGCGCGGGCCGCGGGTGAACAGCTCGACGCCGAGGACGCCCTCCACCTCGCGCAGGCTGCGCGTCACCGCGGGCTGCGCGAGCCGCAGGTGCTCGGCGGCCCGCAGGACGCTGCCGTGGTCGGCGACGGCGACCACGAGCACCAGGTGCCGCAGTTTCAGCCTTCCGTTGAGCAGGTCGATCGCGCGCATGCCGCTTTGGTATCACAGCTCGGACATAATTAGTGGCCCGCGGGTCACCGTTCAGCTATGTCCGACGAGGTGAGCTCTGCCCCGCCCCGTGGCCGTTGACATACCCGTTCAGTCATACCGGGCGGGGGGTTTGGTATTTGTCAGGCATAGCTTCGCTGGCAGATGATCGAGGGTGTCGAGGCATGCGGGAGGAGACGGATGAAGGCTGAGCACTACGTCGATGGGGTGTTCCGTTCGGACGGCCCGGTCTTCCCCCTCGTCGCGCCGGTGGACGGTACCGAGATCGGCGCCGTCCCCGAGGCCACGCGGGAGGTCGTCGACGACGCCGTGGCGGCGGCCCGCTCCGCGCTGGAGGGCCCCTGGGGCGCGATGGCCGCCGAGGATCGGGCCGCCGCGCTGCGGCGCGTCGCCGACGGCGTCGAGGCGCGGTTCGAGGAGTTCGTCGAAGCCGAGGTCGCCGACACCGGCAGGCCCCGCGCGTTCGCCGAGACCGTCGACGTGCCGCGCGCGGTCGGCAACTTCCGCGCCTACGCCGACCTGCTGTACGGGCGGCCGGAGCGGGCCTACACCACGCGGATACCGGGGTGGAGCTCCGGGACGGGCGAGGCGCTCAACTACACGGTCCGCCGCCCGCTCGGGGTGGTGGCGATCGTCTCGCCGTGGAACCTCCCGCTGCTGCTGTCGACCTGGAAGATCGCGCCCGCTCTCGCCTGCGGGAACGCCGTGGTGGCCAAGCCGTCGGAGGAGACGCCCTCCACCGCGACGCTGCTCGCCCAAGTGATCGACGACGCGGGCCTTCCGGCCGGCGCGTTCAACCTGGTGCACGGGCACGGCCCCGGCGCCGCAGGCGAGTTCCTCACCGGTCACCCGGGGGTCGACGCGATCGCGTTCACCGGGGAGTCGGCCACGGGCGCCGCGATCATGCGCAACGCCGCCGACCACGTCACCCCCGTCTCGTTCGAGCTGGGCGGCAAGAACCCCGCGCTCGTCTTCGCCGACGCCGATCTGGACGCCGCCCTCGACGGCACGGTCCGCTCCTGCTTCACCCACTCAGGGCAGATCTGCCTGTGCACCGAGCGCGTCTACGTGGAGCGCCCCGTCTTCGACGAGTTCGTCACGAGGCTCGGTGAGCGGGCCAGGGCGCTGGAGGACTACGGGCCGATGATCTCGGCCGCGCACCGCGACAAGGTCCTGTCGTACTACCGGCTCGCCCGCGAGGAGGGCGCCACGGTCGTCGCGGGAGGCGGAGCCCCGGAGTTCGGGGACGCGCGGGACGGCGGCTTCCACGTCGAGCCGACCGTCCTCACCGGCCTGCCGGAGACCGCCCGGAGCGTGCGGGAGGAGATCTTCGGACCGGTCTGCCACGTCGCGCCGTTCGACACCGAGGACGAGGCCCTCGCCCTCGCCAACGACAGCCCCTACGGGCTCGCCTCCGCGGTGTGGACGCGGGACCTGTCGCGGGCGCACCGGGTGGCGCCGCGCGTCGAGACCGGGATCGTCTGGGTGAACTGCTGGAACCTGCGCGACCTCCGCACCCCGTTCGGCGGTGTGAAGGCGTCCGGAATCGGGCGGGAGGGGGGAGAGTACTCCTTGGACTTCTTCTCCGAACCCGTCAACGTCTGCATCCAGATCTGAGAGCGAGCCCAGTGACCACGAACATCGAGGCCGCCGCCGAGCGGCTCCTCGGCGCCCACGCCGCCGGGGCGCCGTGCGCGCCCGTCCGCGACCTGATCACGACCGCCGGCGACGCCTACGCCGTCCAGGACCGGCTGACCGAGCGCTGGCTCGGCGAGGGGCGCCGCCTCGCCGGCCGCAAGATCGGGCTGACGTCGCGCGCCGTCCAGGCGCAGATCGGGGTGGACAGCCCCGACTTCGGGATGCTGTTCGCCGACATGGCCGTCCCGGACGGGGAGGAGATCCCCGCCGGCGCCGTCCTGCAGCCGCGCGCCGAGGCCGAGGTGGCGCTCGTGCTGGAGCACGACCTGACCCACGAGCGGCACACCGCCGCCGACGTGATCCGCGCGACCGCGTTCGCGCTGCCCGCGATCGAGGTGGTCGGCAGCCGCGTCCGCGACTGGGACATCACGCTCGCCGACACCGTCGCCGACAACGCCTCCGCCGGCATGTACGTGCTGGGCAACCGCCCGGTCCCGCTCGCGGACGTCGACCTGCGCCTGTGCGGGATGGTGATGGAGCGGCGCGGCGAGCAGGTCTCGACCGGCAACGGCGCCGCCTGCCTCGGGCACCCGCTGAACGCCGCGCTGTGGCTCGCCGACACCCTCGTCCGGGTGGGCCGCCCGCTGCGCGCCGGCGACACCGTGCTGACCGGCGCGCTCGGCCCGGTGGTGCCCGCCGGGCCCGGCGAGGTGTTCGAGGCGCGCATCGACGGCCTCGGCGACGTCCGCGTCGCCTTCGGCAAGGAGGAGTCCTGATGGCGGACGTGCACGCGCTCGCGGCGGCGCTCGACGAGGCGGCCCGCGACGTCCGGCCGGTCCCGAGGCTGACCGCCCGGACGCCGCTGGACGTGGCGACGGCGTACGCGGTGCAGCGCGCCGGGATCGAGCGGCGGCGCCGCAGGGGCGAGCGGCTCGCCGGGGTGAAGATGGGGTTCACCAGCCGCGCCAAGATGGTCCAGATGGGCGTCGACGACGTCATCTGGGGCCTGCTGACCGACGGCATGGCCGCCGAGGCGTCGGTCGACGTGTCCCGCCTCATCCACCCCCGGATCGAGCCGGAGATCGCGTACCTGATCGGGCGCGAGGTCCGCTCCGCCGCCGAGGTCGAGTCCGCCGTGGCCGGTGTCGCCGTCGGGTACGAGGTGCTCGACTCCCGCTACGAGAACTTCGACTTCACCCTCCCGGACGTCATCGCCGACAACGCCTCGGCGGCCCGGTTCGGCGTCGGCGCCTGGCACGCCCCCCGCGACCTGTCGAACGCCGGGCTGCTGCTGGAGATCGACGGCCGCCCGGTGCAGACGGGCTCGTCCGCCGCGATCCTCGGCGACCCGGTGCGGTCGCTGCGCGCTGCGGCACGGCTCGCCCTCGCCGCCGGGACGGCGCTGGAGCCGGGGTGGATCGTCCTCGCGGGCGCCGCGACGGCGGCCGTCCCGCTGCCGAAGGACGCCCACGTCCGGGTCACCGGCGCGGGGCTGGGCGCCGTGGAGGTGACGACGTGATGACCCGCGGCGACGACCTCGCGCCCGGAGGCGATGACCTCGCGCCCGGAGGCGATGACCTCGCGCCCGGAGGCGATGACCTCGCGCCCGGAGGCGACGACCTGGCGCCCCGAGGCGGCGGCCGGACCGGCGAGGCGATCCTCGTCGAGGGCAAGGCGCGGCCGCGCGGGCGGTTCCCGCACCTGCGGCGCGCCGGCGACCTGGTCTTCGTGTCAGGGACGAGCTCGCGCCGCCCGGACGGGACGTTCGCGGGGGCGGGCGCCGACGCGATGGGCGTCACCGACCTCGACATCCGGGAGCAGACCCGCGCCGTCATCGAGAACATCAGCGACCTGCTGGAGGCGGCCGGGGGCGGGCTGGCCGACGTCGTCAACGTGACCGCCTACCTGGTGAGCATGAACGACTTCGGCGGCTACAACGAGGTCTACGGGGAGTACTTCGACGAGACCGGCCCCGCCCGCACGACCGTCGCCGTCCACCAGCTCCCGCACCCGCACCTGCTCATCGAGATCTCGTGCGTCGCGCACATCCCGCAGCCGACGCGGACCGGAAAGGAGGCCGGAGCATGACCCTGCCCCAGCTGTCGTTCGGACGGCCGTTCAACTTCGACGCCTGGATCGAGGAGCACCGGGACCTGCTGAAGCCGCCGGTCGGCAACGTCCAGGTGTTCGACGAGGCCGGGCTGATCATCATGGTGGTCGGCGGGCCCAACCAGCGCACCGACTTCCACGACGATCCGACCGAGGAGTTCTTCTACCAGCTCAAGGGCAACATGGTGCTCCGCGTCATGGAGGAGGAGGGCCGCCCGCCCACCGACCTGCAGATCAACGAGGGCGACGTCTTCCTGCTGCCGCCGCACGTCCGGCACTCGCCGCAGCGGCCCGAGCCCGGGTCGATCGGCCTGGTCGTGGAGATCCCGCGCCCGGAGGGGCTCACGGAGGCGTTCGAGTGGTACTGCACCGAGTGCCACCACCTCGTCCACCGCGCCGAGCTCCAGGTCCGCTCGATCGTCGACGACCTGCCGCCCGCCTTCGAGGGCTTCTACGGCGGCGACCGCACGTGCCCGAACTGCGGCGCGGTCCACCCGGGCCGGCAGTGGCCGCGGTCGATGACCCCGACGACGGCGCCCCGTGTCTGACGGGGGCCTCATGTCCGGGGAGGGACCGGTGCCCGGCGGCGCCCTCGCGACGGTCTTCGACGTCCACACGCACGTCTTCCCGAGGATCGGCCGCGCCGAGGGCCGGATCCTCGCCGGCGAGGGCGAGCCGTGGCTGCGCGTGGACGGCGGCGGCGCCGGGATGATGATGTGCGGCGACCAGGAGTACCGGCCCGTCGGAGAGGCGCTCTGGGACGCCGCCCGCCGCGTGGCCGACATGGACGCCGGGGGCGTCGACCGGCAGGCCGTCTCGTCCACGCCGCTGATGTTCGGGTACGCGGCCGAGCCGACCCGCGCCGCCGACTGGTGCGACCTCGTGAACGACCGCATCCTGGCGTTCTGCGCGGACGCCCCCGACCGGCTCGTGCCGCTCTGCCAGGTGCCGCTCCAGGACCCGGAGCTCGCCTGCGAGGTCGCGGCGCGGGCGGCGGCCGCGGGGCACCGCGGCGTCCACATCGGCAACCACGTCGGCGACCGCAACCTCGACGACGAGGGCATCACGGCGTTCCTCGCGCACTGCGCGGAGCTCGGCCTGCCCGTCCTCGCGCACCCGTGGGACATGCTCGGCGCCGACCGGATGCGCGGCCACATGCTGCCGTGGCTGTCGGGGATGCCCGCAGAGACGCAGCTGAGCATCCTCGGGCTGATGCTGTCGGGAGCCTTCGAGCGGCTCCCGGAGTCCCTGCGGCTGTGCTTCTGCCACGGCGGCGGCAGCTTCGCGTTCCTGCTGGGGCGGGCCGACAACGCCTGGCACCGCCGCGACATCGTCCGCGCCGACTCGCCGCGCCCGCCGTCGGAGTACGTCGGCCGCTTCCACGTCGACTCGGCCGTGTTCGACCCGCGCGCGCTCCGGCTGCTCGTCGACGTGATGGGCCCCGAGCGGGTCATGCTCGGCACCGACTACCCGTTCCCGCTCGGCGAGAAGGTCCCGGGCGAGACGATCCGGGCGTGCCCCGGCCTGGACGACGCCGAACGCGCCCTGCTGCTCGGCGGCAACGCGGAGGAGTTCTTCGCGCCCGCCCACGACCTGGTGACCACCGAAGGAATGACGCAGTGAGCCTGGAGGACGAGGCCCGCCGCCTCGACGCGACCGACCCGCTGCCCGCGCTGCGGGGGGAGTTCCTCGTCCCGCCCGCGCCCGGCGGCCGCTACGAGGAGGCCGCCTACTTCGCCGGCAACTCGCTCGGGCTCCAGCCGAGGCGCACGGCGGCGCTGGTCGGCGAGGAGCTGGACGACTGGGCGCGGCTCGCCGTGGAGGCCCACACGCGGGGCCGCCGCCCCTGGGTCGACTACCACGAGCTGGCGCGCGGCCCCGCCGCCCGCCTGGTGGGGGCGCGGCCGCACGAGGTCGTCGCGATGAACTCGCTGACGGTCAACCTGCACCTGATGATGGCGAGCTTCTACCGGCCCGCCGGGGCCCGCACCCGCATCGTCATCGAGGACTCGGCGTTCCCGTCCGACTCCTACGCGGTGGCGAGCCAGGCCGTCCACCACGGGCTCGATCCGGCCGAGGCGGTCGTGCGGCTCAGGCCCCGCGACGGCGAGCACCACCTGCGCACCGAGGACGTCCTCGGGTTCCTCGAACGCGAGGGCGGCACGGTCGCGCTCGTCCTGCTCGGCGGGGTCAACTACCTGACCGGCCAGCTCATGGACATGGCGACGATCACCAAGGCGGGCCGGGCGGCAGGCGCCGTCGTCGGGTGGGACCTCGCCCACGCCGCCGGGAACGTTCCCCTGCGCCTGCACGACTGGGACGTGGACTTCGCCGCCTGGTGCACCTACAAGTACCTCAACAGCGGCCCGGGCGCGGTCGCGGGCTGCTTCGTCCACGAGCGGCACGTCCGGGACGCCTCCGTGCCGAAGCTGTCGGGCTGGTGGGGCACCGACCCGGCCGTACGCTTCCGGATGGACCCCGACATCGCGCCGCCCGCCTCCGCCGACGCCTGGCAGCTGTCCAACCCGCCGATCATGGCGCTCGCGCCGGTGCTGGCCGCCCTGGAGATCTTCGACCGGGTCGGCATGGAGGCGCTGCGCGCCAGGAGCGGGCGGCTCACCGGCTACCTGGCGGCCCGGCTCGCCGAGATCGGCGCCGACGTCCTCACCCCGTCCGACCCGGCGGCCCGCGGCGCCCAGCTGTCGCTGCGGGTGGCGGACGCGGGCGGGCTCGTGCGGCGGCTCGCCGCGGCGCACGGCGTGGTCGCCGACGCCCGGGAACCCGATGTCGTCCGATTCGCGCCGGCCCCGCTGTACTGCACCTTCCACGACTGCCACCGCGCCGCCGAGGCACTCGCCGATCTTCTTTAGGTGTGTCGGTGCATGGGGCCGCCCGGCATCGGGTAAGTTCGTCTGCGTTGCACGATGGCGCCCGGCCCGGCCGGCCGGCGCCAAGCAGTCTCGAAGCGTTTTCTCCGGGTGACCGGCGGGCGTGAGTGAGTCCGCTTGCAGCCCGGACCGCCGACCGGCGGACCGGAGACGTTCCACCCGGAAGGGAAAGACCATGGCCGAAGGCACCGTGAAGTGGTTCAACGCTGAGAAGGGCTTCGGGTTCATCGCGCCTGACGGCGGCGGCCCCGACGTGTTCGTCCACTACTCGGCGATCACCACCAACGGCTACCGCAGCCTCGACGAGAACCAGCGCGTCGGGTTCGAGATCACCCAGGGCCAGAAGGGCCCGCAGGCCGAGGGCGTCTACCCGCTCTAAGGTCCTGCCGGATCTCAGTTGAGGCCGGGGACGCATCCGTGTCCCCGGCCTTTCGCATGCCCGCGGGCCGCGCGCCGCCGGTCTCCGCCCTAGGGCAGCGCCGACCCGGCGTGCTCGGCGTGCTCGGCGGGCTCGGCAGAGGGGCGCGCGGCGGCGCCGCGGCGCGGGCCGAGCGCGCCGGCCGCCGCGGTCATCACCGCGACCATGCACGTGATCAGCGCGAACGCGGCCGGGTAGGACAGCGCCCCGGCCGTCCAGCCGGTGACGGCGGGTGCGGTCAGCCCGGCCAGGTAGGTGATCGTCGCGACGCCCGCCACGCCCTCGCCCGGGGTGGCGCCCATGCCGCCCGCCGCCGTGAAGACCAGTGGCACGACCGTCGCCACACCGATGCCGAGCAGCGCGAACCCCCCGACGGCGGGCCACGGCGCGCGGGACACCGCGATCACCGCGCCGCCGAGGACCGCCACCGCCCCGCAGCAGCGGACCACCCGGACGGGGCCGAACCGCCGCACCAGCCGGTCGCCGAGGAGCCGGGTCCCCGCCATGCACGAGACGAAGACCGTGTAGCCGGCGGCGGCCAGCCCGGGGCCCGCGCCCGCCACCTCGGTCAGGTAGACCGCCGTCCAGTCGGTGCTCGCGCCCTCGGCGAACATGGCGCAGAAGCCGACGAGGCCGACGGCGAGGACGGCCCGGGTCGGCAGCGCGAACCGCCGCGGCGCCGGGGCTCCGGGGTCGGGGCGGACCTCCATCAGCCCGCGCCCCGCGGGCACGCCCGCCGCCACCAGCACGGCGGCGACCAGCCCGAGGTGCAGCCGGGCGTCGACCCCCGCGTGCGCGGCCAGGATGCCCGCGCCGCCCGCGACGAGGCTGCCCACGCACCACAGGCCGTGCAGCCCGGACATGATCGGCCGCCCGAGGTGCCGCTCCACCGACACCGCGTGCGCGTTCATCACCACGTCGGACATGCCCGCGGCGGCGCCGAACAGCAGCAGCGCCGCGAAAAGCCAGGCGGGGGCGGGGGCGAGCGCGGGCAGCGCCACGGCGGCGCACCAGGCGGCGATCAGCAGGCGGGTGGCCCGCCGCTCGCCGAGCCGGTGCGCGACGCGGCTCGCGGTGGGCATGCCGAGGAACGCGCCGATGGACGGGCACAGCAGCGCGAGGCCGAGGACGGCGGGGGACAGGTGGAGCCGGTCCTGGATCCAGGGGATGCGGGTGGCGAGGGTGCCGGCGACGGCCCCGTGCAGGACGAAGACGGCCGCGATGGCGCGGTGGGGAGACCTCATGCTCCCCAAAACTAACAGGCAGGCTTCCTGATGAAAAGGGGGAACCGGCAGGATCCCTGCCTACTACCATGGGGGCGTGAAGACCGCCGACCCGACGATGGCCCGCGCGATCAACGACCGGCTGGCGCTCGACCTGCTGCTGGAGCGCGGGCCGCTGACCGCGCCGCAGCTGCGGACGCTGACCGGCCTGTCGCGACCCACGGTCTCCGATCTGATCGAGCGGCTGCGGGCCGGAGGCCTGATCGAGGCGGCGGGGGAGACCGGGGCCGACCGGCGGGGCCCGAACGCCCGCCTCTACGGGCTGGTCGCCGACCGCGCGCACATCGCCGGGGTCGACCTGCGCCGCGGCGCGGTGCACGTGAGCGTCGCCGACATCGCGGGGAACCCGGTGGGGGAGGCGTCCCGGCCGCTGCCCCCGTCCCCCGACCTCACGGCCGTCGTCGCCGGGGCGGTGGCCGAGGCGGCGGGCGGCCGCGCCCTGCACACGGTGGTGCTCGGCACCCCCGGGCTGATCCACCCCCGCACCGGGCGCGCCGCCGCCAGCGACGTCCCGGGCGCCAGGCCCGACCTCGGGGAGGCGCTCGGCGACCGGCTCGGCGCCCCGGTGCGGGTGGAGAACGAGGTCAACCTGGGCGCCATCGCCGAGCACCGGGAGGGCGCCGCGGCGGACCGCGACGACTTCGCGCTCCTGTGGCTGGACGACGGTATCGGCGGGGCACTGGTCCTGGACGGCCGGCTGCGGCGGGGCGCGTCCGGCGGCGCCGGCGAGGTGGGCTGGCTGAGGATCGGCGGCACGGACTTCTGCAGCCTGCTCGACCCGGCGGCCGTGGCGGGCCTCGGCGAGGAGGCGGTCGCCGCGCTCATCGCCGAGGCGGTGTTCGTGCTCGTCGCCGTCCTCGACCCGGGGCTCGTCGTGCTCGGCGGGGGGGTCGGCCGCGCGGGCGGTGACCGGCTCGCGGGGCTGGTCGCCGGCCACCTGGGCGTCCTCAGCCCGGCCTCCACCGAGGTGCGGGCGAGCCGCGTCGAGGGCGACGCCGTGCTGCGGGGCGCGGTGCTGACCGCTCTCGACCTGGTCCGCGACGACGTCTTCGGCCGGCACCGCATGCCCGGGTGAGAGCGCCTCAGGCCTTCGGCAGGCGCTCGCCCGTCCGGAGCCGGTCGAGGCCGAGCCAGATGAACTCCACGGCCATCTGCTCGGCGCGCTCGCGCGGGGTGTCGGGGTGCTCCAGCCACCACGACACCATCGACAGCATCGATCCGTACATCAGCGGCACGAGCAGCCGCGCCCGCCGCTCGTTCACCGCCAGCGCGGCCGGCGACAGCGCCGGGTCGGCGCGGCGCCGGCGCAGCAGCAGGTCGGCGAACGCGGTGCCGAGCCGGTCGCGCAGCTCCCGCAGCTCCAGCCCGACCTCGGGCTTGTCGAGGTGCCGGACCACGAGGACCCACGCGTCGGGCTCCTCGGTGGCGTAGTCGAACAGCACCCGGATCATCGCCCGGATGCCGTCCGCCGAGCCGTGCGCCGCGCGCACGGCCCGGTTCAGCCGGCCGGTGAGCTCGGCCACGATCGCCTCGGTGATCTCGGCGAACAGCTCCTCCTTGGAGGCGAAGTGCTGGTACAGCAGCGCCTTGGACACCTGCGCCGCGGCGGCCACGTGCTCCATCTGGGTCAGGTGGTAGCCGCGCCGGCCGAACTCCGCGAGCGCGGCCCGCAGCAGCTGCTCGCGGCGCCGGGCGTGCGGCATGCGCCGCCGCGCGCCCGGCGCCGCCTCCCCCGTGCCGTTCGTCATCCGCCGAGGTACCTGCCGAGTTCGGCGCGGGCCACGGACCGCACGTGGACCTCGTCCGGGCCGTCCGCTAGCCGCAGCGTGCGCAGCCCTGCCCACATGGCCGCGAGCGGGGTGTCGTCGCTGACGCCGGCGCCGCCGTGCACCTGGATCGCCCTGTCGACCACCTCCAGGGCGACGCGCGGGGCGATCACCTTGATCGCCGCGACCTCGGACCGGGCGGCCTGCACGCCGCGCTCGTCGATCAGCCAGGCGGCCTTGAGCGTCAGCAGCCGGGCCTGCTCGATCGCCATCCGCGACTCGGCGATCTGCTGGCGCACCACGCCCTGCTTGGCCAGCGGCCCGCCGAAGGCCACGCGCGACACCGCGCGCTCGCACATCAGCTCCAGCGCCCGCTCGGCCATCCCGATCGCGCGCATGCAGTGGTGGATGCGGCCGGGGCCGAGGCGGGCCTGCGCGATGGCGAAGCCGCCGCCCTCCTCGCCGACCAGGTTCTCCACCGGGACGCGGACGTCGGTGAAGGTGATCTCGCAGTGGCCGTGCTGGTCCTGGTAGCCGAACACCGGCAGCGGCCGGACGACCTCCACGCCGGGGGTGTCGAGCGGCACGAGCACCATCGACTGCTGCCGGTAGGGGTGCCCCTCCGGGTCCGTCTTGCCCATCACGATCATGATCTTGCAGCGCGGGTCGGCGGAACCGCTGATCCACCACTTGCGGCCGTTGAGGACGTAGTGGTCGCCGTCCCGCTCGATGCGGGTGGAGATGTTGGTGGCGTCCGAGCTCGCCACGTCCGGCTCGGTCATCGCGAACGCGCTGCGGATCTCGCCGTTCAGCAGCGGAGCGAGCCAGCGCTCCTTCTGCTCGGGCGTCCCGAACAGGTGCAGGACCTCCATGTTGCCGGTGTCGGGGGCGGCGCAGTTGGTGGCCTCGGGCGCGAGGGCGGGGGAGCGGCCCGTCACCTCGGCGAGCGAGGCGTAGTCGGTGACCGTCAGGCCGTGCGCGGGGTCCTCGCTGCCGGGCAGGAAGAGGTTCCAGAGCCCGCGCTCGCGCGCCTGCACCTTGAGGTCCTCGACCACCTGGGGAACGTGGTGCTCGCGGCCCGCCGCGCGCAGCTCGGCCCTCTGGGCGGCGTAGACCGGCTCGGCCGGGTAGACGTGGGAGTCCATGAAGTCCTGGAGGCGGCCGAGGTGGTCCCGGGCCCGCTCGCTCAAACCGAAGTCCATTCCGCTAGAGTAACTGACGAGTCAGTTACTTCGGGAGGAGTCCCCCATGGCACCCTTCGACGGCACCGGCAAGGTCGCGCTGATCACGGGCGGGTCCAACGGCATCGGCGCCGCGGTGGCGCGCCGCCTCGCCCGCGAGGGCGCGCGCGTGGTGCTCGCCGACGTCGACGCGGAGTCCGGCGACGCCCTCGCGAAGGATCTGGACGGCGCGTTCGTCCGCTGCGACGTGCGCGAGCCGGCCGACAGCGAGGCCGCCGTCGCGGCCGCCGTCGACCGCTTCGGGGGCCTGGACGTGGCGTTCCTCAACGCCGGGGTCGCGGGCGGCGGGGGCGTCGGCGACGACTTCGACCTCGCCGCGTACCGGCGGGCCATGGGCATCAACCTCGACGGCGTGGTGTTCGGCGCGCACGCCGCGCTGCCCGCGCTGCGCGCCCGGGGCGGCGGCGACATCGTCGCCACCGCGAGCATGGCGGCGCTCACCGCGACGCCGTTCGACCCGGTCTACGGCGCGAACAAGGCGGCCGTGGTCGGGCTCGTCCGCGCGCTCGGCCCGACGTTCGCCGAAGAGGGCATCCGTGTGAACGCGCTGTGCCCGTCCTTCGCCGACACCGACATTCTGGCCCCGATGAAGGGGCGGCTCCAGGAGACCGGCTTCCCGATCCTGGACGTGGAGGACGTCGTCGAGGCGTTCATGCGGATCCTGGAGGCGGGCGGCGCCGGCGAGGCCTGGTACGTGGTGCCGGGCCGCCCGTCCGAGCCGTTCCGGTTCCGCGGCGTCCCCGGCCCCCGCTGAGCATCCGAGAGCTTCCGAGAGGACAGTCATGCGCGCTATACAGATCACCGAGTTCGGCGGACCCGAGGTCCTGACCGTCACCGACCTCCCCGAGCCGTCCGCCGGGCCGGGGCACCTGCTCATCGACGTGTCCCGGGCCGGCGTCAACTACGCCGACACCCACCAGGCGGAGAACAGCTACCTGTCGGAGTCCACGCTGCCGATGGTGCCGGGCGGCGAGGTCGTCGGGACGACCCCGGACGGCCGCCGCGTCGTCGCGCTCGTCGGCACCGGGGGCTACGCCGAGAAGGCCGTCGCGCCGGAAGCGCTGGCCTGGGACGTCCCGGACGCGATCGACGACGTCACCGCCCTCGGCATGATCATCCAGGGCGCCTCGGCGTGGGTGCTGCTGCGCCGCAGCGTCCATCTGGAGCCCGGCGAGTCCGTCGTCGTGCACGCCGCCGCCGGCGGGGTCGGCACGATCGCCGTGCAGCTCGCCAAGGCCTGGGGCGCCGGGCGGGTCATCGCCACCGCCTCCTCCAAGGAGAAGCGCGACCTCGCCCTCGACCTCGGGGCCGACGTCGCGATCGACCCGAACGTGCCCGACCTCACCCGGGCGCTGATCGACGCCAACGAGGGCAGGCGCGTCGACACCGTCCTGGAGATGACCGGCGGGACGGTGACCGACCAGAGCCTGCGCGCCCTGGCCCCGTTCGGCCGCCTCGCCTTCTACGGCATGGCCTCGCGCACGGAGCCCTCGCCCGTCCGGCCCGCCACGCTCATGTCGCACTCCACCACGATCTCCGGCATGTGGCTGGCGCACGTCTTCCAGCTCCCGGGCAACGTGATGCGCCGGGCGCTGGACGAGCTGTTCGGCCTCGCCGCCGAGGGCGGGCTCCGCGTCGTCGCCGGCGGCGAGTACGCGCTCACCGAGGCGCGGCGGGCCCACGAGGACATGCGCGCCCGCCGCACCACCGGCAAGCTCGTCCTCGACCCGTCGCGCTGAGCCCGCTAGCCGACGAGCCCGTTCTCGTAGGCGTAGACGACGGCCTGGGTGCGGTCGCGCAGCCCGAGCTTGGTCAGCACGTGCCCGACGTGCGTCTTGACCGTCTGCTCGGCGAGCACCAGCTCGGCGGCGATCTCGGCGTTGGACAGGCCGCGCGCCATGAGCCGCAGCACGTCCAGCTCGCGCGGCGTCAGCCCGGCGGTGGCCTTCGGGCTCGGCCGCTGGTGCCGGCGCCGGCGGGCGAAGTCGCCGATCAGCCGGCGGGTGATGGACGGGGCGAGCAGCGCGTCGCCCGCCGCCACGACCCGCACGCCGTTCACCAGGTCCGCCGCCGAGGCGTCCTTCAGCAGGAACCCGCTCGCCCCCGCGCCGAGCGCCTCGTAGACGTACTCGTCCAGGTCGAACGTGGTGAGCATGAGGACCTTGGGCCGCGCGCCGGCCGGGTCGGCGTCCGGGTCGGGGGCGCCGGCCAGCTCCGCGGTGGCGGCCAGGCCGTCCATCTCCGGCATCCGGATGTCCATGACGACGACGTCCGGGTCCAGGCGGCGGGCCATCTCCACCGCCTCGCGGCCGTTGCCGGCCTGGCCGATCACCTCGATCCCCGGATCGGAGGACAGCAGCGCCGCGAGCCCGTCGCGGATCATCACCTGGTCGTCGGCGATCAGCACCCGAATCGTCACGGCACAACCCTACGGGCCCGGTGATCGGCCCGCCCCGGACTAGTCCGGATCGCCGTAGGGCAGTTCGGCGACGACGGCCCAGCCGCGGTCCTCGCGCGGGCCGGCGTCGATGCGGCCGCCGAGCATCGCGACGCGCTCGCGCATGCCGACCAGGCCGTGGCCGCCCCCCTGCGACTCCTCCGGCGCGGTGCGGGCGCCGTCATCGCTGATCGACACCACCAGCGTGTCCGTCCCGTAACGCACCTCGACGTGGACCCGGGAGCCCGGCGCGTACCGGCAGGCGTTGCTCAGCGACTCCTGCACGATCCGGTACGCCGATAGGTCGACCCCGGCGTCCAGGGGGCGCGGCATCCCCACGACGGTGCTCGCGACCGCCAGCCCGGAGCGGCGGGCCGCGCCGACCAGGTCGTCCAGCCGCTCCAGGCCTGGCTGCGGGGCGCGCTCGGCGCCCTCGTCGTCGGCGCGCAGCAGCCCGACGACCCGGCGCGTCTCGGTGAGGGCCTCGCGCGCCGCGTCCCGGACGACCCCGAACGTCTGCCGCGCCGCGTCCGGCAGTTCGGGGATCTTGAAGGGCGCGGCCTCCGCCTGCATCGCGATGACCGACATGTGGTGGGCGACGACGTCGTGCAGCTCGCGGGCGATGCGGGCCCGCTCCTCCAGCACCGCCTGCCGGGCGAGGTCGCGCCGGTGCTGCTCCTCGCGCAGGCGCAGCTCCTCCACGGCCGAGTGCCGCCCGCCGACCGCGTCGCCGAACGTCAGCGTGACCGCGACGATCCCGGCGAGGATCATGCCGAACCAGCCGGGCGTCCCGAACAGCACGGCGGGCGCCAGCACGCCGACGATGGTCACCGCGCCCACCCCGACGGTGGTCTGCCGCGCGGCGCCGACGCCGACGAAGAACAGGATGACGACGAGGGCGAGGATCGCCGTCACCGGCCACGGCATGAACCCCTCGCCGTGGCGGACGAAGACCGTCAGCAGCATGCCGCCCGTCGCCGCCCGCCAGGCGGCGAGCGGCCATCGGGCCGCGAACACCAGGGGCGCCGCCTGGAGCACGCCGAGGGGCCAGGCGAGCTCCGCGTTGACGTGGTACTGCGTGATGGCGATGGCGATGGAACCGGCGGTGAAGCCGATGGTCAGCGCGAGCAGGATGAGCAGGATCGGGATGCGCAGCGCCGGGTGCGCCGGCAGCAGGACGACGGCCGGCTCGTCCTGGCCGGGCACCAGGGCGGCGCGGACGCCGGCGGCGAGCCGGGTGCGGCCGGGGGCGGGGCGGTCTGCATCGTTCATTTGGTGCGAGCCTAGAACGCGCGCGCCCCCGGTGGCCTGCCCCCGGGGAGGGAGATGCGATCCGGCCCCTGGGTATCAGCCCTGGCAGTGCTCTCGCGCGGTTCGGGAGCGAGTCAAACAGCTATTTCCGATTGACTTTATAGGGATTCTGCGCCACGCTGGTCCCCGTGTCGATCTCCGGACTCCGCTACGAACGCCTGCACGTCGACCTGCGCCGCCAGGCCAGCGCACTGTGTCGCCGCCCGTCCCGCTGAACGCGACGAAGAACGGCAGCACACCGCTAGGAGAAACGACCCACATGACCGTCACCACGACCGGCCTCACCGTGCCCGCGGCGTCCGGAGCCGCCTCCTTCACGCCGCCCCGCCTCGCCGAGCGGGCGCGCGGGCTCGCGACCGACCCGTCCGAGTGGCTGCACCGGGTGCGGCTCGATCCCCGGGGGCGCTGGTACGAGCGCGTCCACCAGGACGCCGACCACGAGATATGGCTGATCAGCTGGCTGCCCGGCCAGTCCACCGGGTTCCACGACCACGGCGACTCGGCGGGAGCGTTCGCCGTCGCCCTCGGGACCCTGGAGGAGCAGCGCGTCAGCGCCGCGCGCCCGGTGGGGGCGGCCCGCGGCGTCGGAGTCGGGCAGGCCCGATCCTTCGGCCCCGGCTACGTCCACGACGTGCGCAACGCCTCGGACGCCCCCGCCGTGAGCGTCCACGTCTACTCGCCGCCGCTCAGCACCATGCGCCGGTACGACGTGGACGCGGGCGGCGCCCTCGTCCGGCTGGCCGACGAGTCCGCCGGCGACTGGTGAGGCCCGCCCGGCCCACCGCCACGATCTTGCGGTGATCGCCGGGGCGGCGGAGACTGCGGGAATGACCGACCTGAGTCATCCCATTTTCGCCCGCCTCTACCCGCGGCTGGACGCCGGCTGCGCCAAGGCGGGCGGCGACGCGCTCCGCGCCGAGCTCCTCGCCGGGGCGTCCGGCCGCGTGGTGGAGGTGGGCGCCGGGTACGGGGCCAACTTCCCCCACTACCCGCCCGAGGTCACCGAGGTCGTGGCCATCGAGCCCGAGCCGCGGCTGCGCGCGAAGGCCGCCCACGCCGCGGACCGCGCGCCGGTCCGGGTCACGGTGCGCCCCGGCGTCGCCGAGGACCTCGACCTCGACGACGCGTCGTTCGACGTCGCGGTGGCCTCGCTCGTGCTGTGCTCGGTCCGTGACCCCGTCCGCGCGCTGGCCGAGCTGCGGCGCGTCCTCAGACCGGGCGGCGAGCTGCGCTACTACGAGCACGTGCGGGGCGCCACCCCCGGGATGGTGCGCTTCCAGCGCTACGCCGACGTGCTGTGGCCGTTCTTCGCCGCCGGATGCCACGTCTCCCGCCCGACGGGAGAGTGGATCGCCCGCAGCGGGTTCACCGTGCGGGAGGAGCGCCGGTTCGAGTTCCCGGAGCAGGGCAGGGCCAACCCGGCCGCACCGCACGTGCTCGGGGTCGCCGTTCGGGACTGACCGGACATCACCCGCATAAGGTCCGGCTCCCGGGAAGATCGGGCTCCATGACAGCGGGCAGCGGGCAGGTGGAAGAGCGGCGGGAGGAGGGGCCGTCCCACTCCGCGGCGGTGGCGGCGCTGCTGGCGGGGGCCGCGGCCCTCGGCGGATTCCTCTTCGGCTACGACTCCTCGGTGATCAACGGGACGGTCGACGCGCTCAAGGAGCAGTTCGGCCTCGGCGGCTTCGCGGTCGGCTTCGTCGTGTCCGCCGCGCTGCTCGGCTGCGCGGCCGGCGCCTGGTTCGCGGGGCCGCTGAGCGACCGGATCGGCCGGGTGCGGGTGATGCTCATCGCCGCCGCGCTGTTCGTGGTCAGCTCGCTCGGCTCCGCGCTGGCCTTCAGCGCCGTCGACCTCACCGCCTGGCGGCTGGTCGGCGGCCTCGCCATCGGCGCCGCCTCGGTGATCGCGCCCGCCTACATCGCCGAGATCGCCCCGGCCGAACTGCGCGGGCGGCTCGGCTCGCTGCAGCAGATGGCCATCGTCCTCGGCATCTTCGCCGCCCTCGTCGTCGACTTCGTCATCGCGCAGGTGTCGGACGGCGGCGCGACCGGCGCGTTCCCGTGGGGCGGGGCGGCGTGGCGGTGGATGTTCGCCAGCGCCGTCGTCCCGGCCGTGCTGTACGGCGTGATCGCCACCATGATCCCCGAGTCGCCCCGCTACCTGGTCAAGAAGCGCGAGACGGCCCGCGCGCGGCAGGTGCTGCGGCGCGTGATGGGGGGCGCCGACGCGGACGTGGACGTGAAGATCGACGGGATCGCGCGGTCCATCGCCGAGGACCGGCCGGTGCGGCTGAAGGACCTGCGCGGGAACCGGTTCGGGCTGCTGCCGATCGTGTGGGCCGGGATCCTGCTGTCGGTGTTCCAGCAGTTCGTCGGCATCAACGTGATCTTCTACTACTCCTCCTCCCTGTGGCAGGCGGTCGGGTTCTCCGAGAGCGACGCGATGCTCACCTCGGTGATCAACTCGATCGTCAACGTGGTGTTCACGCTGGTCGCCATCGCCCTGGTCGACCGGGTCGGGCGGCGCCCGCTGCTGCTGGCCGGCGCCGCCGGCATGGCGGTCTCCCTCGGCACCCTGACGGCCTGCTTCGCGACCGCCCCCGTGGTGGACGGCGAGCCGAGCCTCGGCGCCGTCGCCGGTCCCGTGGCGCTCGTGGCGGCCAACGTGTTCGTCGCCTCCTTCGCCGCGACGTGGGGGCCGGTGGTGTGGGTCATGCTCGGCGAGATGTTCAACAACTTCATCCGCGCGTCCGCCCTGGCCGTCGCCGCCGCCGCGCAGTGGATCGCCAACTGGGTGATCACCACGACGTTCCCCGGCATCTCGGGGTTCTCCCTCGGCCTGGCCTACGGCCTCTACACGCTGTTCTCGGTCCTGGCGTTCCTGTTCGTCTTCCGGGCCGTCCCGGAGACCAAGGGCCGCGAGCTCGAGGACATGGACGATCTCGGCGCCCCGAGGGCCCGGGCGTGAAAGGCCGGGCCCGGCGCCCGCCCGTCGGTTACAGTGGACACATGCCGCACGCGCTCGTACAGACGACGACGCCGGGTCACTCCCGGCGCGACGGCGGCATGTCCTGACATTGCACGCGGAAGGGCCCCGGGAGCGATCCCCGGGGCCCTTCCGCCGTCCGGGGACGCCGCGGGCCCTCCGCCGACCGAGAGGAGCGGCCGATGGAGCCGGACGCGTCCGGGGCACACCCCGAGTCGATAGCATCGAAGCCCGCTGATCCCGAACCACCATCGCGAGGAGTACCCGTGTCCACCGTGTCTGAGCTGCGCATCACCCTCGACGGGAGCGAGCGGGCGGTGCCGGCGGGCACCACCGCGGGGCAGGCACTGGAGGCCGACGGCCGGACCGTGGTCGCGGCCCGCGTCAACGGCGAGCTGCGCGACCTCGCCGGCGAGCTGCGCGACGGCGACGCCGTGGAGCCGGTCGAGATCGGTTCCGACGACGGCCGGGCGATCATGCGGCACTCGGCCGCGCACGTGATGGCGCAGGCCGTCCAGGAGCTGTTCCCGGAGGCCAGGCTCGGCATCGGGCCGCCGGTGGAGAACGGCTTCTACTACGACTTCGACGTCCCCGAGCCGTTCACCCCCGACGACCTCAAGCGCATTGAGAAGCGGATGCGCGAGATCGTCAAGCAGGGGCAGCGGTTCTCCCGCCGGCCCGTCTCGGACGAGGACGCGCGCGCCGAGCTGGCCGGGGAGCCCTACAAGCTGGAGCTGATCGGCCTGAAGGGCTCCGGCCCGGTGGACGAGGCCGCCGACGGCGCCGAGGTCGAGGTGGGCGGCGGCGAGCTGACCATCTACGACAACCTCGACGCCAAGTCCGGCGAGCTCCGCTGGAAGGACCTGTGCCGCGGCCCGCACCTGCCGTCCACCCGGGTCATCCCCGCGTTCAAGCTGATGCGCTCGGGCGGCGCCTACTGGCGCGGCAGCGAGAAGAACCCGCAGCTCCAGCGGATCTACGGCACCGCCTGGGAGTCCCGCGAGAAGCAGGACGAGTACCTCAGGTTCCTGGAGGAGGCCGAGAAGCGCGACCACCGCAGGCTCGGCGCCGAGCTCGACCTGTTCTCGTTCCCGAACGAGATCGGCAGCGGCCTCGCCGTCTTCCACCCGAAGGGCGGCGCCGTCCGCAAGGTGATGGAGGACTACTCCCGCCGCAGGCACGAGGAGGAGGGGTACGAGTTCGTCAACACCCCCCACATCACCAAGGGCCACCTGTTCGAGACCTCCGGGCACCTCGGCTGGTACAAGGACGACATGTTCCCGGCCATGGAGGTCGACGGCGGCGACTACTACCTCAAGCCGATGAACTGCCCGATGCACAACCTGATCTACCGGGCGCGCGGCCGGTCCTACCGCGAGCTGCCGCTCCGGCTGTTCGAGTTCGGGTCGGTGTACCGGTACGAGAAGTCGGGCGTCGTGCACGGCCTCACCCGCGTGCGCGGCATGACCCAGGACGACGCCCACATCTACTGCACCGAGGACCAGATGGGCGAGGAGATCAAGCGGCTCCTCGACTTCGTCCTCGGCCTGCTGCGCGACTACGGCCTGGACGAGTTCTACCTGGAGCTGTCGACCCGCGACGAGTCCGACAAGTTCATCGGCTCGGACGAGATGTGGGAGAAGGCCACCGCCGCGCTCCGCGACGCCGCCGAGTCCACCGGGCTCGACCTCGTCCCCGACCCGGGCGGCGCGGCGTTCTACGGCCCCAAGATCTCCGTGCAGGCCAAGGACGCGATCGGGCGCACCTGGCAGCTGTCCACCATCCAGGTCGACCCCAACCAGCCCGAGCGGTTCGGCCTGGAGTACCAGGCCGCCGACGGCACCCGCCGGCGGCCCATGATGCTGCACCGGGCGCTGTTCGGGTCGATCGAGCGGTTCTTCGGCGTGCTGCTCGAGCACTACGCGGGCGCGATGCCGCCGTGGCTGGCGCCGGTCCAGGCGGTCGGCATCCCGATCGGCGACGCCCACGTCCCGCACCTGGAGAAGGTCGCGGCGCGGCTGCGCGAGCACGGCATCCGCGTGGAGGTGGACGCCTCCTCCGACCGGATGCAGAAGAAGATCCGCAACGCGCAGAAGCAGAAGGTCCCGTACATGCTCCTCGCGGGCGACGACGACGTGGCCAAGGACGCGGTGTCGTTCCGCTACCGCGGCGGCGAGCAGAAGAACGGGGTCCCGATCGACGAGGCGGTCGAGGAGATCGTCGAGGCCGTGCGGTCCCGCGCGCAGGTCTGAGCCGCCCCGGGTCGCGCCCGCCGCCCGCGAGCGCGACCCGCGGGTGGCCGGCGCCCGGAGTTGGTAGCCTCATCGATCACGTTCGACGACCGGGGGGACAGCGCGGATGAAGTCCAGGAGGCCGGCGCGGCGGGGACGCTCGCTGTGGCTCCGGATCGCCGGCTACACCGGCACCCTGGCGCTCGTCGCGGCCGCCGTCGTCGTGCTCCTGATCCCGCTGACAGGCGACCGCGGGAAGGGCGCCGCCGGCGCCGGAGGGACGGCGGGGCCGTCCGCGCCCGGCGGATGGACGGGCGCTCCCGGGGACGGCGGCGTCCCCGCGACGCCGACCAATCCCGTGCCGCAGCAGAACGGGAGCGGCCAGCCGTACCCGAGCGGCGGGTCCGGGGGCCAAGGCGGCGGGCAGGGCGGCGGGCCGCAGATCCCGCCCCAGAACGGCTCCGGCGGCGGCGTCGGCAACTGCCCCAAGGGGACCGCGTACTACCGGGCCACCCCCACGGGGGTGGACGTCGTCATCGCGGTCTCCTCCGGCGGCGCCATCCGGGCGGAGGTGTCGCTGCGGGGGCAGGAGCCGAAGACCCAGCAGACCACCACGCGCGGCGGCGGGTCGCAGACGTTCCACTTCAAGGGCGTCGCGCCGCAACTGGTTGAGCGCGTCAAGATGACCACGATCTCGGTGGGCGGCGGCATGCAGACGTGCTACGCCCGCGCCGCCTGACGGACGTCCTCGACCGACACGTTCACGGCGGCGACCCGCGTGCCCAGCATCATGGCCGCCACCCGCGCCACGTTCGCCTTCACCATGGTCGCCACGTCCCGGATCACGGTGCCGTACTCGACGGCGATGGCGACGTCGAGAGTGACCTCGTCGTCGTTCTGGACGACGCGCACCCCCGTCGCGGCGGGCTCGTCCCGGAGGGTGAGGCCGGCGACGCCGTCCACCTCCAGCGCCGCGAACGCGGCGATCTTCCCGATCACCGCGTTCCCGATCGTGATGCGGCCCTCCACCGGCGCGCTGAGGTCGCCGGGCGAGCCGTGCAGCGTCATCGGCACCGCGTTCGGACCCGAGGACCGCACGTCCCGCGGGGGAGGGACCGTCTGCCGCGCGGCGGCCGGCGGAGGAGCGGAAAGCGGCGTCCCCTGCGCGGAGAGCCCCTGGGACGGCATGTTCTGGGAGGGCATGGTCTGGGAGGGCATGGTCTGCGACGGCATGCTGTGGGCGGGCGCTCCGGGCGGCGGCGGTGCGGAGGACGGGTCGGTCTCCGGGCGGCCGCCGGGCGCCCCCGGGAACCGCGGCCCGGCGCCCTCCTGCCCCTGCTCGGCGTTCCCGGTGTGGCGCTTGTCGAGCCCGGTCATGATCGCTCCCTGGGGGTCCGGTCGGGTGACCATGGTGTCGGAGCGACGCGCGGGACGTCACGCTGGCACCGGATCGCGGGCGCGTGCGAAGGCGCGCCGACGGGCCATGCTAGGGGATCCCGGCTGCGGCCCCCGGGTCCGCTCTCTCTATGCTGCTGGTCAGGCCGTGAACAAAAGGAGACCGCCGCCTTGAGCGCAGAGCCGGAGGAGTCCGTGGTGCAGCAGGGGCGCGAGGACGCGCCCGGGGCCGGCGCCGGGAACGAGCGCACGCCCCGCTTCGAGGAGCAGAGGGGCGGCGCGGGCACGCCCGACAACTTCCAGCGGCTCTGGACCCCGCACCGGATGGCCTACATCAAGGGCGAGAACAAGCCCACGGGCGGCGGGGCGGGCGACGGCTGCCCGTTCTGCGAGATCCCGAAGATGACCGACGAGGAGGGGCTCGTCGTGGCCCGCGGGGAGTCGGTGTTCGCGGTGCTGAACCTCTACCCCTACAACTCCGGGCACCTGATGGTCGTCCCGTACCGGCACGTCGCCGACTACGCCGACCTGGAGGAGCCGGAGTACCTGGAGCTGGCCGCGTTCACCCAGCGCTCCCTGACGGCGCTGCGCAAGGCGAGCGGCGCGCAGGGGTTCAACGTCGGCATGAACCTGGGTCTGGTCGCGGGCGCCGGAATCGCCGCCCACCTGCACCAGCACGTCGTCCCGCGGTGGGGAGGCGACACCAACTTCATGCCGGTCGTCGGGCACACGAAGGTGCTGCCGCAGCTGCTGCGCGACACCCGCCAGATGCTCGCCGACGCCTGGCCGCACGACGCCTGAACGGCCGGCGTCCCGGCGCCGGGCGGTGCCGGCCTAGGCGGGCGGCGCGGCCCGCCGCAGGCCCTTGTCGTCTCCCGGGCGGGGCGGCGGCTGCGAGACGCTCATCAGCTCCGAGACCGTGACGAACTCGTAGCCCTTGGCGCGCAGGCCCCGGATCATCGGGACGAGGTTGCGGAGGGCGACGAGGCGGTCCTGCTGGCCGGTGTCGTGGGCGAGCAGGATCGCGCCGGGGCCGGTGTTGCCGACGATGTAGTCCACCAGCGCGGGCGGATCGTCCTCGTAGGTCTTCTCCAGCATCTTGATCGACCACAGTGCGATGTCGTAGTCGAACCGGCACGCGGCGCTCAGCGTGGTGCCGCCCAGACGGCCGAACGGCGGCCGCAGGAACCGGGGCTCCCTGCCGACGATCCGGGTGATGGCGTTGTGGCCGTGCCGCAGCTGCTCCAGGGCCCGCTCGTCGGACAGGCGCGACAGGTCCTTGTGCTGCCAGGTGTGGTTGCCCGCCTCGTGCCGGTCCATGCGCCCGTGCACGAGCCGCGCGTGGCGGACGAGCCGCTCCCCGACGAGGAAGAACGTGGCCTTGACCCGCTCGGCGTCCAGGATGTCGTGCACCATGGGCGTCCAGTCGGGCATCGGCCCGTCGTCGAAGGTGAGGGCGACGAGCTTCTGGGCGGTGTCGACGCCCCAGACCACGTCCACGTGCGCGTTGCCGGGTCGCCACGGACCGGCGATGGGGACCGCCATCGACGACGACGGCGGTCCGGAACCGGCGACGGCGCGGGCCGCCTCCGCCCCGGCGCCCAGCGTGACCGCTCCGGCGGCCGCCAGCCCGAACCCCTTGATGAACGACCGGCGTCCGGGGGCGGCCGGTTCCCGGGGGGCGTCCACGTTTTTCATTGTGACTCAACGATGGCACCGGCGACCCTGCCTGATCATCGGCCGTCCGGCCGAATCGCGGGTCACCCTGCGGGATGAGTCGGGCTCCCCCCGCAGGGCGAGTCGGCGGCGCCGCGGGTCGCCGCCGAAGGCGGGACGGGGCCCGGCGCGCCGGGCCCCGTCCCCGAGCGGTGCGGTCAGCCGTCCCTGGACTCGGCGGCCACCTTGTCGGCGAGGTGGGAGGGGAGCGGTTCGTAGCGCAGGAAGCCGCGGCTGAACGTGCCCGTCCCCTGCGACATCGAGCGCAGGTCGATCGCGTACCGGATGATCTCCAGCTGCGGCACCTCCGCCTTGATCATCGTGCGCCCGCCGGGGACCGCCTGGGAGCCGAGCACCCGCCCGCGCCGGGAGGTGAGGTCGGACATGATCTGCCCGACGTACTCGTCGGCGACCAGGACGTCCACCTCGTCGACCGGCTCCAGCAGCAGGACCGGCACCCGGCCCGCCGCGTCCTTCAGCGCGAGCGCGCCGGCGGCCTGGAACGCCATGTCGGAGGAGTCGACCGAGTGCGCCTTCCCGTCGTGCAGGGTGACCTTGATGTCGACCATCGGGTACCCGGCGGAGACGCCGCGCTCCATCTGCTGCCGCACGCCCTTCTCGACCGAGGGGATGAACTGGCGCGGCACGACACCGCCGACGATCTTGTCCACGAACTCGAAGCCCTCGCCGGAGGGCAGCGGCTCGACGTCGATGTGGCAGATGCCGTACTGCCCGTGCCCGCCGCTCTGCTTGACGTGCCGGCCGAGGCCCTTCGCCGCCCCGCCGAACGTCTCGCGCAGCGGGACGCGCAGCTCCACCCGCTCGACCTCGACGCCGTAGCGGGCGCTCAGCCGGTCGATCAGCACGTCGGCGTGGGCCTCGCCCATGCACCACAGCACCAGCTGCCGGGTCTCGGCGTTGTTCTCCAGCCGCAGCGTCGGGTCCTCGGCGACGAGCCGGCCGAGCGCCTGGCTCAGCTTGTCCTCGTCGGCCTTGGACTTGGCGCGGATGGCGACCGGCAGCAGGGGGTCGGGCATGGACCAGGGCGCCATCACCATGGGCGCCCCCGGATCGGACAGCGTGTCGCCCGTCTCGGCGCGGCTGAGCTTGGCCACCGCGCAGATGTCGCCGGCGCCGCACGAGGACATGGTGCGCTGGGTCTTGCCCAGGGGCGAGGTGAGCGCGCCGACCCGCTCGTCGACGTCGTGGTCCTCGTGGCCGCGGTCCTCCATGCCGTGCCCGGAGACGTGCACGGTGGTGTCGGGGCGCAGCGTCCCGGAGAAGACGCGGACCAGCGAGATCCGCCCGACATAGGGGTCGGACGTGGTCTTGACGACCTCGGCGACCAGCGGCCCCTCCGGGTCGCAGGAGATCTCCTTCGGGGGGCCGCCCGCCACGGGCGCCACGGGCGGGATGCCGTGCTCGAGGGGGGACGGGAACGCCTGGGTGATGACCTCCAGCAGCTCCAGCATGCCGACGACCGGGCCGGGGTGGTCGCCGTGCGGGACCGACGTCGCGAGGACGGGGTAGAAGCTCCCGCGCGCCACCGCGGTCTCCAGGTCCTCGATGAGCGCCTTGACGTCGATCTCCTCACCGGACAGGTAGCGGTCCATGAGGGTCTCGTCCTCGCTCTCCTGGATGATCCCCTCGATGAGCGAGGCGCGCTGCTCGGAGATCTGGTCCAGGTACCGGGGGTCGGGGTCGCACTCGGTGCGCCGCCCGGTGGAGTAGTCGAGGCAGCGCTGCGACAGCAGCCCGATCAGGCCCTTCAGGCCGTCGTCGCCCTGGGCGGGGAAGTACAGCGGCGCGACGCCCTCGCCGAAGGCGTCCTGGCAGGTCATGACCACGTCGTCGTAGTCGCCGCGCTGCTGGTCGACCTTGGTGATGACGACCGCGCGGGGCATCCGCACCGCCGCGCACTCGTCCCAGATCATCCGGGTCAGCCCGTCGATGCCGTCCACCGCGGAGATCACGAAGAGTGCCGCGTCGGCGGCGCGCAGCCCGGCCCGCAGGTCGCCGACGAAGTCGGCGTAGCCGGGCGTGTCGATGAGATTGACCTTGACGTCGCCGTGCTTCAGCGGCGCGAGCGCGAGGTTGACCGAGCGCTGCTGGCGCATCTCGATCTCGTCGAAGTCGCTGACGGTGGTGCCGTCCTCGACCTTCCCCGCCCGCTGCAGCGTGCCCGTGGCGGCGAGCAGCGCCTCGACGAGCGTGGTCTTCCCCGCTCCTGAATGGCCGACCAGCGCGACATTGCGCACCTTCTCGCACCCGTCGGCCTCCGGTGCCCTGCCGGGGGCTCCCGGGTGGCCTCCCTTGTCCGCCATGACTACCTCCTCGGACGGGCCTCTCGCGGAGGCCCGCGTGCGGCTGGGGCCCGGCCCGGCGGGCCCGGCCCTGACGTCCGAGTGCGGCGTCCGACCTCGTCCATCGCGCGTGACCGACGTCACACCCGTGCCAACAGCCTTTCCCGTGAGGGCCGGGATCACAAGGGGTGAACGGCAAACAACCGCGATCCGTCCGGGCCGCGCCGCCTGCGCGCCCGCGCCCGGCCGCGCGCCCGCGGCGTCCGCACTACGATGGGCGCGCCGCGCGGGCGCCGGTCGCCCGCGGCGGCGCCGCTCCCGGTGACGACGACTCCCGGCGGCGACGACTCCACGCGACCACGAGAACGGACGGCGATGCTCAACAAGATCAGGCCCGCGCTGGGGCGCGTCCTCACCCCCGTCGGACAGGCGGTCGCGCGGACCGGGGTCTCGCCCAACGCCATCACCGTCATCGGGACGGTCGGCGTCGCCGCCGGAGCGCTCGTGCTGTTCCCGCGCGGGGAGTTCTTCTGGGGGACGATGGTCATCACCGCGTTCGTCCTGTTCGACATGCTCGACGGCGCGGTCGCCCGGGTCACGGGGAAGATCTCCTCGTTCGGCGCGTTCCTGGACTCCACCATGGACCGCGTCGCCGATGCCGCGATCTTCGCGGGGCTCATGATCGGGCTCTACCGGGGAGGTCAGGAGCAGCTCGCCGGGGTCGCCCTGTACTGCCTGGTCGCCGGGGTCGTGGTGTCCTACGCCAAGGCGCGCGCCGAAGGGCTCGGCTACACCTGCAACGTCGGCATCGCCGAGCGCGCCGAGCGGCTCATCGTCGTCCTGGTCGCCGCCGGGTTCGACGGGCTCGGCGTCCCCTACATCCTGGCCGTCGCGCTGTGGGCCCTCGCCGTGCTCAGCACCGTCACGGTGGGGCAGCGGTTCGCCACCGTCTACGCCCAGGCGAAGCCCGGGGCGGCCCCCCGGGCCGGGAACGGCGCGCAGAACGGGGCCGAGAAGACGCCGGAGCCGCGTCCATGACCACGTCCCGCCGCGAGGAGGCGGCGCCGTCGCTTCGCGACGAGGTGACCGACGCCGTCTACGCCCTGGGCTGGACGGTCGTCCGCAAGATGCCCGAGAGCGCGGCGCGCCTGGTGTTCGCCGCGCTCGCCGACCGCACCTGGCACCGCCACGGCGGCGGGGTGCGGCAACTGGAGAAGAACCTCTGCCGCGTCCTCGGCAAGGACGCCGTCGACGACGAGGTCCGCATCCTCAGCAAGAAGGTGCTGCGCTCCTACTTCCGCTACTGGCTGGAGGTCTTCCGGCTGCCCGAGTACGACCGGGCGCGGATCCTCGGCCGGATGAGGGTCACCGGCGAGAAGAAGATCTTCACCAACCTCGACTCCGGCCGCGGCGTCATCCTGGCGCTGCCCCACATGGGCAACTACGAGCACGCCGGCGCGTGGCTGGTGCACTCCGGCCACCCCTTCACCACCGTCGCCGAGCGGCTCGAGCCCGCGTCGCTGTTCGACCGGTTCGTCGAGTTCCGCGAGAGCCTCGGCATGGAGGTCCTCGCGCACAAGGGCGCCTCCGCCTACGGGAGGCTGGCGCAGCGGCTGCGCGCCGGGCGGCCGGTGTGCCTCGTCGTCGACCGCGACCTGACCGAAAGCGGGATCGACGTCCGGTTCTTCGGCGCCACCGCCCGGATGCCCGCGGTGTCGGCCGCGCTGGCCGTCCAGACGGGCGCCGCCCTCATCCCCGTGACACTCTGGTATGAGGGCGAGTACTGGGCGGCGAGGGTCCACGATGAGATCCCCGTGCCGGACGAGGGCGGCAGACAGGAGAAGATCCAGGCCATGACCCAGGAGCTCGCGCGCGCCTTCGAGGAGGGCATCGCCGCCCACCCGGAGGACTGGCACATGCTGCAGAAGGTCTGGGTGGACGACCTCGCGGACGGCCGGGGATGAGGGCCGCCCGGTGAAGGTGGGGCTCGTCTGCCCGTACACCTGGGACGTGCCGGGCGGCGTCCAGCAGCACATCGGCGACCTCGCCGAGGCGCTGCTCGCGCTCGGCCACGAGGTGTCGGTCATCACGCCCGCCGACGACGACGCCGACCTGCCGCCCTACGTGGTGTCGGCCGGGCGCGCCGTTCCCGTCCCCTACAACGGCTCGGTCGCGCGGCTGGCCTTCGGCTTCCTCTCGGCGGGGCGGGTCCGGCGCTGGATCCGCGACGGCGGGTTCGACGTCCTGCACGTCCACGAGCCGGCCGCGCCCTCGCTCGGGCTGCTGGCCTGCTGGGCCGCCGACGGGCCCATCGTGGGCACGTTCCACGCCTCCTACGAGAGGTCGCGGGCGCTGTCGGTCACCGCCCCGATCCTGCAGAGCGCCCTGGAGAAGATCACCGGCCGGATCGCGGTGTCCGAGGCCGCCCGCACGACCCTCGTCGAGCACCTCGGCGGCGACGCCGTGCTGATCCCGAACGGCGTAGCGACCGAGCGCTACGCGATGGCGGAGCCGCTGCCCGGCTGGCGCGGCCGCGCGGGCCCGCCGCCCGGGGGCGACGGAGGGGCGCTCGGCTTCCTCGGCCGGATGGACGAGCCGCGCAAGGGCCTGCCGGTGCTGCTGCGCGCCTTCGAGATCATCGGGCGGCTGCGGCCCGGGTTGCGGCTGCTGCTCGCCGGCCCCGGCGACGCCGCCGAGGTGCTGGCCCGGGTCCCCTCCGACCTGCGCGACCGCGTCGTCGTGCTCGGCCTGGTGAGCGAGGAGGACAAGGTCCGCGCCTACCACTCGGTGGACGTGTTCGTCGCGCCGAACCTCGGCGGCGAGAGCTTCGGCATCGTCCTCGCCGAGGCCATGGCGGCGGGCGCGCCCATCCTCGCCAGCGACATCGAGGCGTTCGACCGCGTCCTGCGCGGCGGCCGGGCCGGGGCGCTGTTCCCGGTCGGCGACCACGAGGCCCTCGCGGCGGCGGCCGGAGCCCTGCTCGACGACGCGGCCCGCCGCAAGCAGCTGTCGGCGGAGGCCCGCGCGGCCGTCCGCGCCTACGACTGGTCGTCCGTGGCCCGCGACGTGGTGCGGGTCTACGAGACCGTCACCGGCGGCCGCGTCCGGGTCGTCGAGTCCGGCCTCGGCGCGTAGGGGGCGGCGTGTCCTACGACTGGGTCATCGACGTCCTGTTCTGGATCGCCCTCGTCTTCCTCGTCGGCGTGTACGTGTCGTGGCGCGCCACCCGCCTCGACCGGCTGCACGTGCGGGTCGAGACGGCCCGCGCCGCGCTCGACGCCGCGCTCGTCAGGCGGGCCGCGGCCACGCTCGAACTGGCCGCGTCGCGGCTTCTGGACCCCGCCACCAGCCTCGTGCTGGCCACGGCCGCCCACGAGGCCCGCACCGCCGACGCCGACGGGCGCGAGTTCGCCGAGAGCGACCTGTCGCGGGCGCTGCGCGCGGCCGTCGACCAGCCCGGTTTCGTCGACGCCCTCGCCGCCCGGGGCGGCGACGGCCGGGCGGTCCTGGAGGAGCTGTCGTCCGCCGCCGCGAAGGTCGCCTACGCCCGCCGCTTCTACAACGACGCCGTGTCCCAGGCCCGGATCGCGCGCCGCAAGCTGCTCATTCGGGTCCTGCCGCTCGCCGGGCGCGCCCCGCTCCCGGACTTCTTCGAGATCGACGACGACCCGCCCGGGATCTGACCGCTGCCAATCCGCCCGCGGACGCCGCCGGATCCGATTTGATCGGGGAGGCACCGCGCGTCCGTACCACCTGGCGGGCGAGCGCACGGGACCGCGTTCGCTAATCTCTGGCAGATCGTCCAAAGGAGGGGTAGATCGTGCGATCTGTCTGGGACAGCACCGCCCGGAGGCGCGCGGCCGCGGGGGCCGGTGTCCTCGTCCTCGGCGCCGCGCTGCCCGCCTGCTCGGGCTCGGACGGCCCGGAGGCGGCGCCGCCGCCGAAGAGCACGGGCGCGCCCCAGGAGAGCGGGACCCCCGCTCCGGCGACGCACCCGTTCACCGGAGGCGCCAAGGGCCTCGGCAACCCCGTCCTCGCGGTCAAGATCGAGAACACGCGGCCCGCGCTGCCGCAGAGCGGCGTCTCGGCCGCCGACATCGTCTACGTCGAGCAGGTGGAGGGCGGCGAGACCCGTCTGATGGCGGTCTACTCCTCCAAGCTGCCGAAGAAGGTCGGGCCCGTGCGCAGCGCCCGCATCTCCGACCTGCACATCCTGCCGCAGTTCGGCCGCCCCGCCTTCGCGTTCTCCGGCGTCCAGAGCAAGATGAAGAAGTACATCCGCAAGGCTCCGGTGTACGACATCTCCCAGGAGAGCGCGGGCGGCGCGTACTTCCGTGCCAGCGACAGGCGCATCCCCTACAACCTCTACGCCGACCCCAAGAACCTCCTCAAGCGGGCGCCGAAGGCCGCCAAGCCGCGCGACATCGGCTTCCGCTTCGGGGACGCCCCGGACGGCGGCAAGCCCACCAAGGCGTTCACCGCCCGGTGGCCCGCCGCCACCATGGGGTTCACCTGGTCGCCCAAGCAGAAGCGGTGGCTCGCCAGCTGGGGCGGCAGCCCCGACCGCGCCGCGGAGGGCGGGCGCCTCGGCGGCAGGACCGTCGTGGTCCAGTACGCCAAGACGACCCGCTCGAAGTTCCACGACTTCCTCGGCAGCTACACGCCGCTGATCCACACCACCGGCACCGGGCGCGCGGTCGTCCTGCGCGACGGCAAGGCCTACGACGCCAAGTGGTCGCGCCCGTCCGAGAGCAAGGGCACCACCTACGCCACCGCCGACGGCAAGCCGATGAACTTCGCCCCCGGCCAGGTCTGGGTCGTGCTCGTCAACGACGGCAAGCCCTACACGCCCTAGAAGACTGCTGAAGATCTTGTGAGGGGCTGTCCGGCCGTGGGCCGGACAGCCCCTGTGTGGTCATGCTTCGGCCGTGGACAGGTGCCAGGTGCCGTTGGTTCGGGTGAGTCCGAGGTTGATGAGTCGGCGGAGGTTGAGGACGGCGGCTCGGGTGTGGAGCCAGGCGTCGGCTTTGATGGTGCCGCGGTGGCGGAGGCGGCGGTTGCCGTGGTGGACGAGCCAGGCGACGGCGCGTTCGACCGGTGGTCTCCAGCGGCGGTAGTCGGCTTGCCAGGCCGGGTCGTGGGCCGATTGGCGGCGGGCGGCGGCTTGGAGGTCGTGGTGGGGGCGGATGGTCAGGATCCGGCCTGCCTTGGCGTTGGTGCACCGCTCGCGCAGGGGGCATCCGGTGCACCGGTTCCCGAACACGGCTTTGCGCTGGTGGTGGCGTCCGCCGGGGTCCGATAAGGGGGCGGTGTGCCCGGCGGGGCAGGTCACGGTGCCGTTGGTGGTGTCGATGGCGAAGTCGTCGAGGGTGAAGCCGCCGGGGACGGCGGGCCGCAGCGGGGCGGGCTTGATGAACAGCCGGTGCCCGGCGGCGGTGAGGGCGTGGCGGGCCTGGCCGGTGGAGTAGGCGGTGTCGCCGAACACCTGCACCGGGGTGTCCTCGCCGGCGAGCAGGTCCAGGCCGACGAGGGCCTCGTGGTGGGCGGCCCCGGCGCCGGGCCGCAGGGCCACCGCGGTGAACAGGCCGGTTTCGGGCTCGACGGCCAGGTGGGCTTTGAAGCCGTCCTGGCGGTGGCTGCGGGTCTTGTGGACGTGCCGGGCTTGGGGGTCGACGGTCGAGATCACCCGGTCCGGGGCGGTGCCGTCGGTGATGCGCCAGCGCCCGTCGCGGCCGTCGGACCCTTCGGCCGGTTCGACGTCCTGCCCGGCGACCAGGGCCAGCAGGCCCACCGCGTTCGCGGCCCGCTCGCCCAGTTCCTGCTCGGGCAGGTGCCCCAGCAACCTGAGCGCGTCGGTGACCAGGGCGTCCACCAGCTCGGCGCGGGCCTGCTCGTCGTTCCAGGCGATGCGCGGTTTGCCCGGGTCGGTGTAGTCGTGGGCGGTGCACGCCGCCGCGGCCACCTCGGCCGCCCCGGGGACATGGCGGATCACTGAGCGGACGGCGGCGATCAACTGGGTGACGGTGTCCTGGGTGGCGACCGCATCGTCCAGCACCGTGGAGTCCAGCGCACGGCGATGCCTGCCGGTGAGCACCCCGGTCGCCCGCACCACCTCCCGCACGGCCTCGAAGATCCGGTCGGGCCGGGCCGAGCGTGCCAGCCGACGGCGGAAGTAGGCCAGCAGCGACGCATCGAACGCGGTGTCGTGCAGGCCCAGCCCGCACGCGGCCTTCCAGCGCAGGTCACACCGCAACTCCTGCACCGTCTCAGAATCCGACAGCCCGTGCAGGGCCTGCAAAGTGATCGCCGCGGCCAGGATCTGCGGCGGCATCGACGGCCGCCCGTTCGCCGACGGATACATGTCCGCGAACATCACCGCCGGGAACAACGCGCCACGGTGCTCGGCCAGGAACGCGAACACGCTCCCCGCTGGGATCAGCTCCCGGCACGTCTCCCACACATCCGGACCGACCGTCTCCCCGGCCCACTCACCCATCACCACACCACAACACACTGGCCCCGCCGCATCCGCGGCGGGACCAAAACCCCAAGATCTTCAGCAGTCTTCTAGGCGGGCGCACACCGGGCGGGCGGGAGCGGCCGGCGCCCGTGCCGCCCGTCACTTCGTAAGCCCCCGGCCCCGGCCGCTGACACTCTGCCGGGTCGAGAGGGCGCACGAGCACCCAATATCATGGGAAAAGACTTGTCGTCCGTCCACGTGAGGAATGCCCGTGTCCACTTCCACTCCCGCCCCTGACAACGCCGCGCCCGAGACCGGGACCGCCCGCGTCAAGCGCGGCATGGCGGAGATGCTCAAGGGCGGCGTGATCATGGACGTCGTCACGCCCGAGCAGGCGAAGATCGCCGAAGACGCCGGCGCCGTCGCCGTCATGGCCCTGGAGCGGGTCCCCGCCGACATCCGCGCCGAGGGCGGCATCTCCCGGATGAGCGACCCCGACATGATCGACGGGATCATCGGCGCGGTCTCCATCCCGGTCATGGCCAAGGCCCGCATCGGCCACTTCGTCGAGGCGCAGGTGCTGCAGGCCCTCGGCGTCGACTACATCGACGAGTCCGAGGTGCTGACGCCCGCCGACTACGACAACCACATCGACAAGTGGGCGTTCACCGTCCCGTTCGTCTGCGGCGCCACCAGCCTGGGCGAGGCGCTGCGCCGGATCACCGAGGGCGCGGCGATGATCCGCTCCAAGGGCGAGGCCGGCACCGGGGACGTCTCCAACGCCACGACGCACATGCGCAGGATCCGCCAGGAGATCCGCCGGCTGCAGTCCCTGCCGGAGGACGAGCTGTTCGTGGCGGCCAAGGAGCTTCAGGCCCCGTACGAGCTGGTCAAGGAGGTCGCGCGGGCGGGCAAGCTGCCCGTCGTGCTGTTCACCGCGGGCGGCATCGCCACCCCGGCCGACGCCGCGATGATGATGCAGCTCGGCGCCGAGGGCGTCTTCGTCGGCTCCGGGATCTTCAAGTCCGGCAACCCGGCCCAGCGCGCCGAGGCGATCGTGAAGGCCACCACCTTCCACGACGACCCCGACGTGATCGCCAAGGTGTCGCGCGGCCTCGGCGAGGCCATGGTCGGCATCAACGCCGCCTCCCTCGGCGAGGACCAGAAGTTCGCCGGTCGCGGCTGGTAGCGGCAGCCCGTCCGCCCGGCCCCCTGTGGCCGGGCGGATACCCGGTCACCCCCCTGCACAGCGACCGCCGACGGGGTTACGCTGGCGACGCGGCCGGTGAGGCGATCTTGGGGCGGTCCGGCCGCGGGAGGGGAGAGCATGGCTTGGTCGGTCGCGCTGGCGTGCGCGAGCGCGGGTGAGCCCACCGAGGTGTTCCGGCCCGGCATGGTGCCCGACCCGGACGCCGCCGCGAAGATCGCGCGCCGCCTGTACCCGGCGGACGCCCTCACCGAGACCGGTGACACGGTCCTGGACTTCGCGCTCTGGCCCTACGACGACGAGCTGTTCGTGGGCGCCTTCGAGCGGGCGCTGCTGCTGTGCGACCGGCGGCTGTTCTGCCTCGACGACGACGCCCGCCGCATCGCCGACACCGCCGCCGCGGCCCTTCCCGGCTCGCACTGCGGCGTCCTCGTCCTGCACAACGTCATCCGCGGCTGCTGGTTCCGCTGGTACGAGTCGGGCGAGCTGCTCCGCGACGTGTTCGTCACCGCGGAGGACGGGGTGGTCGTCGACCAGGGCGAGCGCCTGCCCGCCGAGCGGCCGTTCTGGCGCGCCGTCGACGCGGGCGCCCCGGACGTGCCGCTCCCGTTCGACCCCGAGGAGTTCGGCCTGGCCCTCGCCGAGGAGTACATGTTCGGCCGCGGCATCGCCGACCGGGGCAAGGACGGCTTCCTGCCGCTGGAACTCCCGGTCCGCCGCTTCCGGCACGCCTGAGCGACGCCCGGAGCGGAGCCTGCGGAGCGGAGGGCGTCGGTCAGGCCTGCTTTTGGGGGTGCGGGGGTTCTCCCCGGAGTGGCGAGGTCCGACGCCTGGAGCGGAGCCTGCGGAGCGGAGGGCGTCGGTCAGGCCTGCTTTTCGGGGGTGCGGGGGTTCTCCCCGGTGGGGACTGACCGGCGCCCGGTGCGGGGGAGGAACCCTGGGGCGCGGGAAGATCAGCCAGGTCGTGCGGCGTTGTAAGGAACGTCTAGGGTTGAGACGACTCCTGTGCCCCGGAAGGTTTCCACGTGACTGCTGTGCCCACGATCGGTGTCCTCGCCCTGCAGGGCGACGTGCGCGAGCACGCGCGCGCCCTGGAGGCGGCCGGGGCGCGCGCCCTGACGGTGCGCCGCCCCGACGAGCTGGAACGGGTCGACGGGCTCGTCCTGCCCGGCGGGGAGTCCACCACCATGTGGCGGCTGGCGCGCTCGTTCGAACTGCTCGAACCGCTGCGCAAGCGGATCGAGGCGGGCATGCCCGCCTACGGCTCCTGCGCCGGCATGATCATGCTGGCCGACCGGATCCGCGGCGGCGTCGCGGGCCAGGAGACCGTGGGCGGGATCGACATGACCGTGCGGCGCAACGCGTTCGGCCGGCAGGTCGACTCGTTCGAGTCCGCCGTCCCGCTGACCGGTATGGGTGACACGCCGTACCACGCCGTTTTCATCCGCGCGCCCTGGGTGGAGTCCGTCGGCGACGCCGTCGAGGTCCTCGGACGCGCGGAGAGCGGCCCGAACGCCGGTAGGATCGTCGCCGTCCGCCAGGGGCGCCTCATGGCGACCGCGTTCCATCCGGAGTTGACGGGCGATTTCCGCGTGCACCACTACTTCGCCGATCTGGTGCGCCGGACGACAGAGGAGGATTGACAGATGTCCGGCCATTCCAAGTGGGCGACGACCAAGCACAAGAAGGCGGCCCTCGACGCCAAGCGCGGCAAGCTCTTCGCCAAGCTGATCAAGAACATCGAGGTGGCGGCCCGCACCGGCGGCGGCGACCCCGACGCCAACCCCACCCTCTACGACGCCATCTACAAGGCGAAGAAGAACTCGGTCCCGAACGACAACATCGAGCGCGCCCGCAAGCGGGGCGCCGGTGAGGAGGCCGGGGGCGCCGACTGGCAGAACATCACCTATGAGGGCTACGCCCCCGGCGGTGTCGCCGTGCTCATCGAGTGCCTGACCGACAACCGCAACCGGGCCGCCTCGGAGGTCCGCGTCGCCCTGACCCGCAACGGGGGCTCCCTCGCCGACCCGGGCTCGGTCTCCTACATGTTCAACCGCAAGGGCGTCGTGATCGTCCCCAAGGCGGGCACCAGCGAGGACGACGTGATGATGGCCGTCCTGGACGCCGGGGCCGAGGAGGTCAACGACCTCGACGAGGAGAACTTCGAGGTCGTGAGCGAGGCCGGCGACCTGGTCGCGGTGCGCACCGCCCTGGTGGAGGCCGGCATCGACTACGAGTCGGCGGAGAGCAAGTTCCTGCCGAGCGTCACCGTCCCGCTCGACGAGGACAACGCCAAGAAGGTGTTCCGGCTCCTCGACGCTCTGGAGGACTCCGACGACGTCCAGGACGTCTACGCCAACTTCGACGTCAGCGACGAGGTCATGGCCTCCATCGACGCCTGACCCGCCGCCCCCCGCGAACGCCGCCGCCGCCCGCCCGGGTGCGGCGGCGTCGCCGTCCGAGCCTTCGCATACGGTCTGGATCATGGAGATACGCGCTCTCGCACCCGACGAGGTGGACGCCGTCCGCGACATCCGCGCCCGCGCGTTCGGTCCCCTTCCCGACGCGGTGTGGGCGCGGCGGTCCCGGCTCGTCCGGCAGGCGGCCGAGGCCGGGCGCCAGTTCGCGGCCTTCGACGGCCGCGAGGTCGTCGCCACGGGGGCCCTGCTCGACCTGGTGCAGTGGTGGCACGGGCGGGCGGTTCCCGCGGCGGGCGTCAGCGCGGTCACGGTGGCGCCCGAGGAGCGCGGGCGCGGGCTCGGCCGTCGCCTGATGACCGACCTGCTGGAGCGGTGCGCCGAGCTCGGCCATCCGCTCGCCATGCTCTACCCCGCCACGACGCGGCTCTACCGGTCGCTCGGCTGGGAGCACGCGGGCGGCTGGCACCACGTCGACCTGTCCACCGAGGCCCTGCGCACGATCGCGGCCGAGCGGGTGCCGGTCCGCAGGGCGGGGCCCGGCGACGCCGCCGAGGTGGCCGCCGTGATCGGCCGCGCGCACCGGGCCGCGCGAGACTGCGGCCCGGTGGGCTGGCCCGAGGCGCGATGGCGCGAGCACCTGGACGCCCCGGACGTCTACCACTACCTGGCCGAGGACGGGTTCCTCTCCTACCGCTGGGCGGACGGCAACGCCGGGCTGGAGGTCCTCCGGCTCGTCGCGGCCTCCGAGCGGACGCTGAGGGCGCTGTGGGCCATCGTCGGCTCCGGCTCGTCCACGGCCGAGTCGGTGCGGGCCTGCGTGTCGCCGATGGACCCGGTGCTGTGGCTGCCGCGCGAGCGCGAGCACGAGGCCGTCGACCGCTCCCAGTGGATGCTGCGGGTCGTCGACGCGCCCGCGGCGGTCGCGGCGCGCGGCTTCCCGGCCGGGGTCGCCGCCGCCGTCCCGCTGGAGATCGACGACCCGCAGCGGCCGGCGAACTCCGGGCACTGGCGGCTGGAGATCAAGGACGGGGAGGGGCGGCTGGAGCGCTCCGCCGCCGGGGAGGGCGCCGTGCGCCTCGGCCCGCGCGGCCTTTCGGCCCTCTACGCCGGGATCCCGGTGCCCACGCTCCGCCGCGCCGGCATGCTCCACGGCGGGGACGCGGAGGCGCTCGGCGCCGCGTTCGCGGCCACGCCGTTCTCGCTGGACTACTTCTGACCGGCGACGCGGATTGGTAGCGTTGGCGGCCGAACAGGTGATCGAAGGAGCGGCCGTGCGGGTGATGGGGGTGGACCCCGGGCTCACCCGGTGCGGGGTCGGGGTCGTCGAGGGCGCCCCCGGCAAGCGGCTGCACCTGGTGCACGTGTCGGTCGTGCGGACCGCCCCCGACGAGGACCACGCCCGCCGCCTGCTGGGCATCGAGACGGGCATCGCGGCCCTCATGGACGAGCTGCGCCCCGAGGCCGTCGCCGTCGAGCGCGTGTTCTCCCAGCACAACGTCCGGACCGTCATGGGGACGGCACAGGCCGCGGGCATCGCCATGCTGCTGGCCGCCCGGCGCGGCCTGCCCGTCGCCCTGCACACTCCCAGCGAGGCCAAGGCCGCCGTCACCGGCAACGGCCGGGCCGACAAGGCGCAGGTGACGAGGATGGTGACCCGGCTGCTGTCCCTGGAGACGGCGCCCAGGCCCGCGGACGCCGCGGACGCGCTCGCCCTTGCCATCTGCCACGTGTGGCGAGGGGGAGCGCACCGGCGGCTCGCGCACGCGCAGCGGTCGCGGATCGAGGAGGCGGCCAGGGCCGAGCGGGAGCGTCTCGCGGCCCGGAGCAGAGGAGGAAGCGTCCAGTGATCGCCTTCGTCAGCGGCCGGGTGGCCGCCGCGGGCCCCGACGGGGCGGTGGTCGACGTGCACGGTGTCGGCCTCTCGGTGCAGTGCACCCCGGCCACGCTGGCCGGCCTGCGGGTCGGGGAGCAGGCGCACGTGCCGACCTCCCTCGTCGTCCGCGAGGACTCGCTCACCCTGTTCGGCTTCGCCGACGAGGACGAGCGCGCCGTCTTCGAGCTGCTCCAGACCGCCAGCGGCGTCGGGCCGCGCCTCGCCCTGGCGATGCTGGCGGTCCACTCGCCGAACGCGCTGCGCCGCGCCGTGTCCACCGAGGACGTGACCGCGCTCACCAAGGTGCCCGGAATCGGCAAGAAGGGCGCCCAGCGCATCGTCCTGGAGCTGCGGGACCGCCTCGGCGGCCCGGTGGGCGACGACGGCGGCGACCTGCGGTCGCCCGCCCGGGCCGAGCCGTGGCGCGAGCAGGTCCAGATGGGCCTGGTCAACCTCGGCTGGTCGGCCAGGGACGCCGACGCCGCCGTCGACGCCGTGGCCGCAGACCTCGACGGCGGCGAGACGCCCCCGGTCGCGGCGCTGCTGAGGTCGGCTCTCAAGAAGCTCAGCAACCAGCAATGAGCGGCGGCGAGGCGGGGCTTGTGGCGGGTCGCCCCCGCGAGGAACGGGCATGAGCGGCAGTGGATCGAGGGAGGTGCGGGGAACCGGGATGAGCGGGGCCGACGAGGGTGAGCGGCTGGTGTCCGCGGAGGCGGGCGGGGTCGACGAGCAGCAGATCGAGGCCGCGCTGCGGCCGAAGAAGCTGGCCGACTTCGTCGGGCAGGAGCGGGTCCGGGAGCAGCTCTCGCTGGTGCTGCACGGAGCGCTGGGGCGCGGCCGGACCCCCGACCACGTGCTGCTGTCCGGCGGGCCCGGCCTCGGCAAGACCACCCTCGCCATGATCATCGCGGCGGAGCTCGGGCAGCCGCTGCGGATCTCCTCGGGGCCCGCGATCGAGCGGGCGGGCGACCTCGCGGCCGTGCTGTCCACGCTCGCCGAGGGCGAGGTGCTGTTCCTCGACGAGATCCACCGGCTGGCGCGGCCGGCCGAGGAGATGCTCTACATGGCGATGGAGGACTTCCGCGTCGACGTGGTCGTGGGCAAGGGCCCGGGCGCGACGGCGATCCCCCTGGACATCGCCCCCTTCACGCTCGTGGGCGCCACCACGCGGGCGGGCATGCTGCCCGGCCCGCTGCGCGACCGGTTCGGCTTCGTCGCGCACATGGACTTCTACGAGCCCGCCGAGCTGGAGGTCATCGTCCGCCGGTCGGCCCGCCTGCTGGACGTGGAGATCTCCGACGACGCGGCCGCCGAGGTCGCCGGCCGCTCGCGCGGCACGCCCCGCATCGCCAACCGGCTGCTGCGCCGCGTACGCGACTACGCCGAGGTCCGCGCCGACGGCGTGGTCACCCGGGAATCGGCCCGCGCCGCCCTCGCGTTGTACGAGGTGGACGAACGGGGCCTCGACCGGCTGGACCGTGCCGTCCTGGAGTCGCTGATGCGCAAGTTCGGCGGCGGACCGGTGGGCCTGTCGACGCTGGCCGTGTCGGTGGGGGAGGAGCCCGAGACCGTCGAGGTCGTCGCGGAGCCGTTCCTCGTCCGGCAGGGCCTGCTCGCCAGGACGCCCCGCGGAAGGGTGGCCACGGCCGCCGCGTGGGCGCACCTGGGGCTCGCCCAGCCGCCGACCGCGCCGATGGCGGGCACCCTGTTCGACCTGGACAGGGACGCCGGCGGAGCGGAATAGTGATCATCTGATAACGGGTTGGGAACTTCCAGGCGACGCCGATCGTCGCCTCGTTGCCGGGGTCTGGCGTACTCTCTAGACTCCGGGACTTGGTTCACCGTCTCCAGCCGGCGGTCCCTTTGCACGTGACCGGTCTGGTCACAGGCTGGGCAATCGACATCGGAAGGATGCCCCAGTAATGGGCAGCGACATGATTCTCGCGGCGAACAACGGCGGTAGCGGTGCCTTCAACCTGCTCCTGCTCCTCGCCGTGCCACTGGTCTTCTACTTCCTGCTCATCCGGCCCCAGAGCAGGCGCCGCAAAGAGCAGACGCAGATGCAGAACGCCATGGAACCGGGCGCCCGCGTCCTGACGACCAGCGGTATCCGCGCGACCGTCGTGTCGGTGGACGACGACGGTGTCGTGCTGGAGATCGCCGACGGCGTCGAGGTGCGGTTCGTCAAGCAGGCGATCATGCAGGTCCTCAAGGACGACGAGCCCGAGGAGCTCGACGACGAGCATGACGAGGACGTCGAGGACGCCGAGGACGAGGACGGCGACCGCGTCGACCTGTCCAAGGACGGCTCCGAGGTCGACCTGTCCAAGGACGGCGAGGCCGAGGCCGCGACAGAGGACGGCGAGCCCGAGTCCAAGCCGAAGGGGAAGGCGAAGGTCGAGGCGGGCGACAAGCCCGCCTGACCCCTCTCACGGCGACGATACGACGGGAAGTACGACGACAAGTGGCTCCGCCCAAGAATGCTCCCAAGCCCGGGCGCACGCTCCTCGCGCTCTTCGCGATCATGGTGGTCATGGCCGGTCTGGCGGTCTGGCAGGGGCAGACGAAGCCCAAGCTGGGCCTGGACCTCGCCGGCGGGACGACCGTGACGCTCACGGCCAAGACCGCGAACGGCAAGAATCCCCCGGCCGACCAGATGAACCAGGCCGTCAAGATCATGACGAAGCGCGTCAACGGTCTCGGGGTCTCCGACGCGGAGGTCGCCAAACAGGGCAGCAACAACATCGTGGTGAACGTCCCCGGTGAGGGGCAGGGCCGCGTCGTCAACCTGATCGGTACGACGGCGAAGCTGCAGTTCCGCCAGGTGTTCGCCACGGCCGACGGGCGGCCGACCAGCGGGGCGGCGCCCGCCCCGTCCACGAGCCCGTCGAAGGGGACGAGCGGCAAGAACGGGAGCCCGTCGCCGTCCGCGTCGGCCTCCCCGTCCGGGAGCGCGTCGCCGTCGACGTCGTCGACCCCGCGCGGCCGGGCCGTGTCGGGAGCGCTGGCCGCCCCGACGCCGAAGCCGTCGGGGTCCGCCTCGGCGTCTCCGGCGCCGTCGTCGCCGCTGGGCCAGCCGTCCGGGCAGCCGGGCGCGCCCGCGCAGGACTACCCGGGCGTCACCGACAAGGCCGTGATCAGCCAGTTCGAGGCGCTCGACTGCTACGGCGACAACCGGCGGGCCCCGGGGTCCAACGACCCGAACCGCAAGTTCGTCGCCGCCTGCGACCAGGACGCGGAGAAGGGCCAGGTCGCCAAGTACATCCTCGGCCCCGTCCAGGTCCTCGGCGAGAACGTCTCGTCGGCGAACCCGATGCCGCCGAACGCCCAGCAGGGCCAGGCCAGCTGGTCGGTCTCGCTGAAGTTCGACGGCAAGGGCGCCCGCGAGTTCGGCGCGGTCACCACCGCGGCGTCGCAGGCCTACCAGCAGAACCCGTCCTCCCCGCAGGCGCAGGTCGCGATCGTCCTGGACGGCCAGGTCGTGTCCGCGCCCAGCATCCGCGAGGGCCCCATCACCGGCGGAACGGCGAGCATCGACGGCCCGCCCGACAGCTTCAACCAGCGGTACGCCACCGACCTGTCCAACGTGCTGAAGTACGGGGCGCTGCCGCTGGAGTTCAAGCAGAGCTCCATCGACGAGGTGTCGTCCACGCTCGGCTCCGACCAGCTGACCGGAGGGCTGATCGCCGGCGCGATCGGGCTCGGCCTGGTGGTCCTGTACTGCCTGTTCTACTACCGGGGCCTCGGCCTGGTGGCGGTGTCCAGCCTGGTCGTGGCGTCGGCCATCACCTACGAGGCGGTGGTGATCCTCGGTGAGGGGATGGGCTTCCGGCTCTCCCTGCCGCACATCATCGGCCTGATCGTGTCCATCGGCATCACCGCCGACTCGTTCATCGTCTACTTCGAGCGGTTGAGGGACGAGCTGCGGGCCGGGCGCCGGCTGCGCTCGTCGGTGGAGAACGCCTGGAAGCGTGCGCGGCGCACCATCCTGGTCGCCGACGCGGTCACCTTCCTCGCGGCGCTGGTGCTCTACTTCCTCGCGGTCGGCGGGGTCGCCGGGTTCGCGTTCGCGATGGGCCTCACGACGCTCATCGACGTCGTCGTGGTGTTCTTCTTCACCAAGCCGATGGTCGCGCTGCTGGCGCGCACCGACTTCTTCGGCCGCGGGCATCCGATGTCCGGCCTCGACCCGAGGCGCCTGCACAAGCAGCCGCAGGACGCCTCCGCCGCAGCCGCCCGCACGACGAGCCAGGAGGCCTGAGCATGGGAACGCGTGCGGCATTCTCCCGGATCTACCGGGGCGAGATCAGCGCCGACATCGTCGGCCGGCCGAAGATCTGGTACACGATCTCCGGGCTGCTGCTGGCGCTGTCGATCGCGGGCCTGCTGGTGCAGGGGCTCAACTTCGGCGTCGAGTTCAAGGGCGGTTCCGTCTTCACCTTCAAGGCGCCGGGTGCCTCGATCGAGCAGGTGCGCGGCGCCGTCACCGACGGCGGCGCCCACCAGGTGATCGTGCAGAAGGCGGGCGGCGACTGGCGGGTCACGACCGAGAGCCTGTCCTCGAACGAGGTCACCGAGGTCAAGACGAGCGTCGCCAAGGAGCTGACCGTCCCCGCCGACAAGGTCAGCACCCAGGTCGTCGGCGCCTCGTGGGGCGGTGAGATCCAGAAGAAGGCCTGGCAGGCGCTGCTCGTCTTCATGATCTTGATCATCGGCTACCTGTCGGTGGCGTTCGAGTGGCGGATGGCCGTGGCCGCGGTGGTCGCGCTCGTCCACGACCTCGTGATCACGGCCGGCATCTACGCCTGGTCCGGGTTCGAGGTGACCCCGGCGACGCTGCTGGGCTTCCTGACGATCCTCGGCTACTCGCTGTACGACGCCGTCGTCGTGTTCGACATGATCAAGGAGGTCACCAAGCCGCTCGGGCCGACCTCCAAGACGACCTACAGCGAGGCCGCGAACCAGGCGCTCAGCAACACCCTGGTGCGCTCGCTGAACACCTCCCTGGTGGCGATCCTGCCCGTCGGCGCGATCCTGTTCATCGGGACGACGCTGTTCGGCGCCGGCACGCTGAAGGACCTGTCGCTCGCCCTGTTCGTCGGGATGATCGTCGGCACCTACTCCTCGATCTGCGTGGCGACGCCGCTGCTGGTCCAGTTCAAGGAGCGCGAGCCGAAGTACCGGCAGCTCCGGGAGAACATCGCCCGGCGCGAGCAGAGCGCCAAGCGGGCGTCCAAGGCCAAGGTCAAGGCGGGCGCCGGGGCCTCCCGGAGCGCGGCGGCGCAGGACGACGACCCGGAAGACGATCCCGAGGGCGAGGGCGCCGACCGTCCCGCCAGTGACGTTCGCAGCACGGTCACCGTGCGGAAGGTCGTGCAGACGGGGTCGCGGCAGCAGCCGAAGCGCGGGTCGCGGCAGCAGCGCCGCGGCGGCAAGTAGGGCGGGGGATCGTCGGAGTGGACCTCGACAAGCTGATCCGGGAGCGGATCCGCGACATTCCCGACTATCCCAAGCAGGGGGTGATGTTCAAGGACATCACCCCGCTGCTGGCCGACCATGTGGCGTTCGCCGGCGTGGTGGACGCCGTGGTCAACCACCACGGCCGCGGCACGGTCGACAAGATCGTCGGTATCGAGGCCCGCGGGTTCATCCTCGCCGCGCCCGTCGCCTACCACTTCGGCGCGGGCTTCGTCCCGGTGCGCAAGAAGGGGAAACTGCCCTCGGCGACGGACGCGGAGACCTATGATCTCGAGTACGGGAGCGAGACGATCGAGATCCATCTCGACGCCTTCGAGCCCGGCGACCGGGTGCTGATCGTCGACGACGTGCTGGCGACCGGCGGGACGGCCAGGGCCGCGACCGAACTCGTCCGGCGCGGCGGCGGCGAGGTCGTCGGGCTGTCGGTCCTCCTCGAGCTGTCGTTCCTACACGGACGCGACAAGCTGGGGAATCTGGACGTTCATTCCCTGGTTACGGTCTAGTACGAAATAGGCGCCGGATACACTGGGCCAATCAGGGTCCGATGGGGACGGGCGCGACCCCGCGGCAAGGGCGCGGCGCCCGGATGGACTAGGGAGGCTGGGTGCCAGGTGAGGTGGTATCGACCGACGCGGTGAACGCCGCCGCCGAGGAACGGCGCGCGCCGCCACCGCCCGACGTCCGGCCGCCCGAGCCCGACGACCCCGCCGCCCGGACCCCCGCGTCCGCCCCGCCCGCCCAGCCATCGAGACCCGATGCCCCCCCAGCCACAGGCCCCGCCGCCGCCCCGGACGCCGATGACGAGTCCGGGTCCGCCGTCCCGTCCAGGCCCACGCCGGCCACGATCCCGCCGTCCGCCGCCCGGGTGCGCCGCAGGCTCGCCAGGTTGGGCGCCCAGCGCGGCCCCGCTATGAACCCGGTACTCGAACCTCTGATCAAGACGGTCCGCAACACGCACCCGAAGGCGGACCTCCGGCTCATCGAGCGCGCCTACGACGTGGCCGCGCACTACCACCGGCACCAGAAGCGCAAGAGCGGCGACCCGTACATCACGCATCCGCTCGCGGTCGCCACGATCCTCGCCGAGCTCGGCATGAACACCGAGACGCTCTGCGCGGCGCTGCTGCACGACACCGTCGAGGACACCCCCTACACCCTCGACCAGCTGAGCGCCGAGTTCGGCGAGGAGATCGCCGCCCTGGTCGACGGCGTCACCAAGCTCGACAAGGTCAAGTACGGGGAGGCCGCGGAGGCCGAGACCGTGCGCAAGATGGTCGTGGCGATGTCCCGCGACATCCGCGTCCTGGTGATCAAGCTCGGCGACCGGCTGCACAACATGCGCACCCTGCGCTACATGCCGCGGCACAAGCAGGAGAAGAAGGCCCGCGAGACCCTGGAGGTGTTCGCGCCGCTCGCGCACCGCCTCGGGATGAACACGCTGAAGTGGGAGCTGGAGGACCTCGCGTTCGCCACGCTGTACCCCAAGCGGTTCGACGAGATCGCCCGCCTGGTGTCCGAGCGCGCCCCGCGCCGCGACGTCTACCTGCAGGAAGTGATCGAGAACGTCTCCACCGACCTGCGCGAGGCCCGGATCAAGGCCACCGTGACGGGCCGGCCGAAGCACTACTACTCGATCTACCAGAAGATGATCGCGCGGGACGTCAGCTTCGACGACATCTACGACCTGGTCGGCATCCGGGTCCTCGTCGACAGCGTCCGCGACTGCTACGCCGCACTCGGCTCGATCCACGCGCGGTGGAACCCGGTCCCCGGCCGGTTCAAGGACTACATCGCGATGCCGAAGTTCAACATGTACCAGTCGCTGCACACGACGGTGATCGGCCCGGAGGGCAAGCCCGTCGAGCTGCAGATCCGCACCTGGGGCATGCACCGCCGCGCCGAGTACGGCGTCGCCGCGCACTGGAAGTACAAGGAGGAGACGGTCGGCGGCCGCAAGGCCGGTGACATGCAGTGGCTCCGCCAGCTCCTCGACTGGCAGAAGGAGACCGCCGACCCGGCCGAGTTCCTGGAGTCGCTCCGCTTCGACCTGTCGGTCTCCGAGGTCTTCGTGTTCACCCCGAAGGGCGACGTGATCGCGCTGCCGCAGGGCGCGACCCCCGTCGACTTCGCGTACGCGATCCACACCGAGGTCGGGCACCGATGTATCGGCGCCCGCGTCAACGGCCGCCTCGTCCCCCTCGAATCGACCCTCGACAACGGCGACACCGTCGAGGTCTTCACCTCCAAGTCGCCCGACGCGGGCCCGAGCCGCGACTGGCTCGGCTTCGTCAAGAGCGCCCGCGCCCGCAACAAGATCAAGCACTGGTTCTCCAAGGAGCGGCGCGACACCGCGATCGAGTCCGGCAAGGACGCCATCGCCCGCGCGATGCGCAAGCAGAACATGCCGCTCCAGCGGATGATGTCGGGCGAGGCCCTGCTCGCCCTCGCCCGCGACATGCGCTACCCGGACGTGTCGTCGCTGTACGCGGCCGTCGGCGAGAGCCAGGTCTCCGCGCAGCACGTCGTCCAGCGCCTGGTCGACGCGCTCGGCGGCGTCGAGAGCGCCGAGGAGGACCTCGCCGAGATCGCGCTGCCGACCCGGCGCAAGCGCACCCGCCCCGCCGGCGACCCGGGCGTCGTCGTCGCCGACGACCCGGACGTGTGGGTCCGGCTGTCGCGCTGCTGCACCCCGGTGCCCGGCGACGACATCGTCGGCTTCGTGACCCGCGGCCACGGCGTCTCGGTCCACCGCGCCGACTGCGCCAACGTCGAGAGCCTGAAGTCGCAGCCGGACCGCCTGATCGACGTCAAGTGGTCCCCGGGCGAGGACTCGGTGTTCCTCGTCGCGATCCAGGTGGAGGCGCTCGACCGTCCGCGCCTGCTGTCGGACGTGACGCGCGTCCTGTCCGACCAGCACGTCAACATCCTGTCGGCGTCGGTCACCACGACCCGCGACCGCGTCGCCGTCAGCCGCTTCACCTTCGAGATGGGCGACCCGAAGCACCTCGGGCACGTCCTGAAGGCCGTCCGCTCCATCGACGGCGTCTACGACGTCTACCGGGTGACCAGCGGCGCCACCAAGTAGGAGCACGCACGCGAAAGGGCGGCCGCGCGCGCGGCCGCCCTTTCGCGTGCGGGTCAGTCGTCGGAGGGCTCGTCCTCGGGGACGAAGTCGACGCCGGCCTCCGCGCGCTGCTCCGGGGTGATGGGGGTCGGCGCGGCGGTCAGGGGGTCGTAGCCGGACGCGGCCTTCGGGAAGGCGATCACGTCGCGGATGGAGTCCTGGCGGGCGAGGAGCATGACCACCCGGTCCCAGCCGAACGCGATGCCGCCGTGCGGGGGAGGCCCGAACTTGAACGCCTCCAGCAGGAAGCCGAACTTGGACTCCGCCTCCTGCTTGGACAGGCCCAGCACGTCGAAGACGCGCTGCTGCATCTCGGCGCGGTGGATACGGATGGAGCCGCCGCCGATCTCGTTGCCGTTGAGGACGAGGTCGTAGGCGTCGGCCAGGGCGGGGCCCGGGTCCTCGTGGAAGGTGTCGGCGAACTCGGGCTTGGGTGCGGTGAACGGGTGGTGCACCGACGTCCAGCCGATCTGCTCGCCCTTGTCGTCCTCGACCGGTTCGAAGATCGGCGCGTCCACGACCCAGACGAACTCCCAGGCGGACTCGTCGATCAGGCCGCGGCGGCGGCCGATCTCCAGGCGCGCGGCGCCGAGGAGCTCCTGGGTGGAGTGCCGCTTGCCGGCCCCGAAGAAGACCGCGTCGCCGGGGGAGGCGCCGGTCCTGGCGGCGAGGCCCTCCTTCTCGGCGTCGGAGAGGTTCTTGGCGACCGGGCCGCCGAGGGTGCCGTCCTCCTGGACGAGCACGTAGGCGAGGCCGCGCGCTCCGCGCGCCTTCGCCCAGTCCTGCCAGCCGTCCAGCTCCTTGCGGGTCTGGGACGCGCCGCCCGGCATGACGACGGCGCCGACGTACGGGGCCTGGAACACGCGGAACGACGTGCCGGCGAAGTACTCGGTCATGTCGGTCAGCTCGTTGCCGAACCGCAGGTCCGGCTTGTCGGAGCCGTAGCGGGCCATCGCGTCGGCGTAGGTGATGTGGGGGATCGGGCGGGGGATCTCGTACCCGGCGATCTCCTTCCACAGGCGGGCCACGAGGTCCTCGCCGACCCTGAGGACGTCGTCCTGCTCGGCGAAGGACATCTCGATGTCGATCTGGGTGAACTCGGGCTGCCGGTCGGCGCGGAAGTCCTCGTCGCGGTAGCAGCGGGCGATCTGGTAGTAGCGCTCGAGGCCGCCGACCATGAGGAGCTGCTTGAACAGCTGCGGCGACTGCGGGAGCGCGTACCAGTGGCCCGGCTGGAGCCGGACGGGGACGAGGAAGTCGCGCGCGCCCTCCGGCGTGGACCGGGTGAGGGTGGGCGTCTCGACGTTCACGAAGCCGTGCTCGCGCATCACCTCGTGCGTCAGGAACGAGGCCTCCGACCGGATCCTCATCGCCCGCGCGACGGCCTCGCGCCGCAGGTCGAGGTAGCGGTACTTGAGGCGGATCTCCTCGTTGACGTTGACGTCGCCCTCGATGGGGAACGGCAGCGGCGCCGCGTCCGACAGCACCTCGATGTCGGCGGCGGCGACCTCGACCTCGCCGGTGGGCAGCTCGGGGTTCTCGTTGCCCTCCGGCCGCACGCGGACCTCGCCGACGACCTTGACGCAGTACTCGGCGCGGAGGTCGTGCGCGGTGTCCTCCTCGCGGAAGACGACCTGCGCGGTGCCGGAGGCGTCGCGCAGGTCGATGAACGTGACGCCGCCGTGGTCGCGGCGGCGGCCGACCCAGCCGGCCAGCGTTACCTGCTGCCCGGCGTGCTCCTTGCGGAGCGTGCCCGCCTCGTGGGTGCGGATCATCTGGAGAGCCTTTCCTTCAACGTCGTGGTGAGGTCGGTCAGCGGGACGGCGGTCTGCTCGCCCTCGGCCATGTCCTTGACCTGGGCGACGCCGTCCGCGATATCTCGCTCCCCGAGGATCACGGCGTACCGGGCGCCCGAGCGGTCCGCGTCCTTCATGGCGCCCTTCAGCCTCTTGCCGCCGAACGCCATGTCGGCGGCGATCCCGGCGCGGCGCAGTTCGGCGACGAGGGCGAACATGCGCCGCTCGGCGGTGTCGCCGAGCGCCACCCCGAACGCCTCGCAGCGGGGCTTCGCGGCGAACGCGGGGCCCTGCCCGTCCGACGACTCGGCCTCCAGCGCGAGGATCGTGCGGTCCAGGCCGAGGCCGAACCCGATGCCGGGCAGGGGCGGGCCGCCGATGTCCTCCGACAGCCCGTCGTAGCGGCCGCCGCCGCCGATGCCGGACTGGGCGCCGAGCAGCGGGTGGTCGAACTCGTAGGTGGTGCGGGTGTAGTAGTCGAGGCCGCGGACGAGGGTGGGGGTGTCCTCCCACGCGATGCCGAGGTCGGCGAGCAGTTCCCGGACGCGGTCGTGGTGCGCCTTGCACGCAGGGCACAGGTGGTCGGCCATGAGCGGGGCGCCCGTGAGCTGCTCGCGGACCTTGGGGCGCTTGTCGTCCAGCACCCGCAGCGGGTTGATCTCGACGCGGGCGCGGGTGTCCTCGTCCAGGTCCAGGCCGCGCAGGAAGTCCTGCAGGAGGGCCCGGTAGGCGGGGCGGCACTCCTTGCAGCCGAGCGAGTTCAGCAGCAGCCGCACCCGGGTCAGGCCCAGGGAGCGGTACCAGTCCCACGCGATCGCGATGGTCTCGGCGTCGACCTGCGGGTCCTCGCTGCCGATCGCCTCCAGGTCGAGCTGGTAGAACTGCCGGTAGCGGCCCTGCTGGGGGCGCTCGGCGCGGAACGCGGCCCCGGTCGTCCACACCTTCACCGGCAGCGGGCCCTTGTGCAGGTTGTTCTCCAGGACGGAGCGCAGCACCGACGCGGTGAACTCGGGGCGCAGCGTCAGCGAACGGCCGCCCCTGTCCTCGAAGGTGTACATCTCCTTGGAGACCACGTCGGTGGACTCGCCGACGCCGCGCCGGAACAGGTTCGTGTCCTCGAACACGGGCAGTTCCAGGTAGCCGTAGCCGGCCAGCCTCGCCTGCTCGGCGAACGCCTCCCGGATGGCGTAGAAGAGGTCCGCCCGCGGCGGCACGTATTCGCTGACCCCCTTGGGGGCCCGGAAGCTCGAACTCATGGTCTTAGGTTCAGAATCCCTTGTCAGGTCCGTCAGCGGGGGCCAACCGATTCCCCAGGGGGGACGACCCCCCTGGACCCCCCGGCAAAACGCCGGTCAGGAACGGATTGGCCGCGCGCTCACGGCCGATTGTGGTCTGGTCGCCGTGGCCGGGCAGGACGGCCGTCTCGTCGGGCATCGTGAGGCACACCCGGGACAGGCTGGCGAGGATCTGCTCGTACGATCCGCCCGGCAGGTCGGTGCGCCCGATGGAGCCGGCGAACAGCAGGTCCCCGGTGAACATCACGTCGGGGATCTGCGGCGTGCTGGGCGTCCGGAACGTCACCGACCCGGGCGTATGGCCCGGTGCGTGGTCGACGGTGAGGCTCAGCCCGGCCAGCTCCAGCACCGCCCCGTCGGCCAGTTCGCGCACGTCGTCGGGCTCGGAGAGCTCCAGGCCGCCGAACAGCTGCTGCCCGGCGCCGAGCGACAGGCCCTTGGCCGGGTCGGTCAGCAGGTCGCGGTCGTCCGGATGGACGTAGGCGGGGACGTCCTTGGCGCCGCAGACCGGGGCCACCGACCAGACGTGGTCGAGGTGGCCGTGCGTCAGCAGCACCGCGACCGGCTTCAGCCGGTGCTCGCGCAGGATCTCCTCGATCCCGGCCTCGGCGTCCTGGCCGGGATCGATGATCACGCACTCCTCGCCCGCGGCGGGCGCCACGACGTAGCAGTTCGCGGCGAACGATCCAGCGGGGAACCCGGCGACGAGCACGGTCGTCCTTCCTTAGAACCATCTCGGTGGGCGTGTTCGAGGGTACCGGCGCGGCCGCGGCCACCGCGAACGGGATAGTGCGGCCGACGTGTCGCGGGCCGGCGCGCCGGGGGCGCCGCCGGGCGGGGAGGCGCTCCCTGAACGCCGAGGCGCTTTTACTCGCGGGTACCGCTACTATGCGCTGCACGTTCACCTGATCACACCGGAGAGGCGAGGCACGTGGCGTCGAAGGACCGCAAGAAGCAGCTCGCGCGGCAGCGCTACGAGCGCCAGCGGCAGCGGCAGGCGCAGGAGGCGGCGCGGGCGCGCAGACTCAAGATCATCACCGTTGCGGCGGTGGTGGCGGTCGTCGTGGTCGGCGGCGGCGCGTTCATGGTGCTCAGCAAGGACGACAAGTCCACCGCCGCCGGGCCCCAGTGCACCTACAAGGCGGCCGAGCAGGACGGCGCGCCCAAGGGCATCGGCACCCCTTCGGGCAAGCCCGCCTACCCGAACATCGTCCAGACGACGATGAAGACCAACCAGGGCGACGTGGAGATGCAGCTGTACGGCGACAAGGCGCCGTGCACGGTCAACTCGTTCACCTACCTGGCGCAGAAGAACTTCTTCGACAAGACCTCGTGCCACCGGCTGACGAGCGGCGGGCTGAACGTCCTGCAGTGCGGCGATCCGACGGCGAAGGGCACCGGCGGGCCGGGCTACCAGTTCGCCAACGAGAACACCGGCGGCGCCACCTACACCGAGGGCACGCTCGCCATGGCGCACAGCAGCCTGCCGGACTCCAACGGCAGCCAGTTCTTCATGGTCTACAAGGACTCGCAGCTCCCGCCGGAGTACACGGTGTTCGGGAAGATCACCAAGGGCCTGGACGTGCTGAAGAAGATCGCCGACGCGGGCTCGGAGCCGAAGGGCGACGGCGCGCCCAAGAAGAAGGTAGAGATCCAGGACGTCGCGATCGCCGGGAAATAGGCGAACGGGATACTAAGGTGTGGAGGGTCCGGTCGCCGTGAGCGCGTCCGGACCCGCGATTCAGGAGGCAAGGGTGTCCAGCGCGACCGATCCCTGGGGCCGGGTGGACGAGGACGGCACCGTCTATGTCAGGACGGCCGACGGCGAGCGGGTCGTCGGTTCCTGGCAGGCCGGCGCGCCCGAAGAGGCCCTGGCCTACTTCAAGCGCAAGTACGACGCGCTCGCCACCGAGATCGGCCTGCTCGAGCAGCGGGTCCGCACCACCGACCTGCAGCCGGCCCAGGCCCAGCAGAGCATCGACCGGCTCCGCGAGGCCGTCGCCGAGGCGCACGCCGTCGGCGACCTCGGCGCCCTCCTGCGCCGTCTGGAAGGCCTGTCCGAGCAGGTCGGGCGGCGCCGCGAGGAGGTCAAGGCCCAGCGCGAGCAGCACCGGCACGAGGCCCGCGAGACCAAGGAGCGGATCGTCGCCGAGGCCGAGCGGATCGCGGTCGAGGAGACGCACTGGAAGAACGGCGGCGAGCGCCTGCGCCAGCTGGTCGAGGAGTGGAAGGCCGCCGACCGCATCGACCGCCCCACCGAGACCGCGCTGTGGAAGCGGCTGTCGGCCGCCCGCAACGCCTTCACCAAGCGCCGCAAGGCCTACTTCGCCACCCTCGACGACCAGCGCGAGGAGGCCCGGCGGGAGAAGGAGCGCCTGGTCGCCGAGGCCGAGGCGATGTCCGGCTCCACCGACTGGGGCGACACGGCCGCCGCCTACCGCGACCTGATGCGCCGCTGGAAGGTGGCCGGGCGCGCCTCCCGGGACGCCGAGGAGGACCTGTGGGTCCGCTTCAAGGGCGCCCAGGACACCTTCTTCCAGGCCCGCAGCGCCGCGTTCGCCGAGCGCGACGCCGAGTTCCGCGGGAACGCCGAGGAGAAGGAGAAGATCCTCGCCGAGGCCGAGCGGCTGCTGCCCGTGCGGGACATCCGGCAGGCCCGCCAGTCCCTGCGTGCGATCCAGGAGCGCTGGGAGGCCGCCGGGATGGTCCCGCGCGACCAGCGCGACCGCCTCGAGGGACGGCTCCGCAAGATCGAGGAGGCCGTCCGCTCCGCCGAGGAGAACGAGTGGCGCCGCACCAACCCCGAGGCCCGCGCCCGCGCCGAGGCCACGGTGGGGCAGCTCCGCAGCTCCATCGAGCAGCTGGAGAAGCGGCTCGGCAAGGCCCGCGAGGCCGGCCGCGCCAAGGACGTCAAGGAGGCCGAGGAGGCCCTCAGCGCCCGCCGTGCCTGGCTGGAAGAGGCCGAGCGCACCCTCGCCGAGTTCTCCTGAGCCCTTGACCATCCTCCCGGCTCCCGGGCCGCTCTCCTGGTCCCTAAGCCGTGCGGCCCAGGAAGGCGAGCATGCGCGTCTGCTCGTCGGCGCCGCGTGGGGCGGGCCGGGGCGGGGCCAGCCGGCCCTCCGCCCGCAGTGAGGCGGCGACCACCTGCGCCGTGGCGAACGCGTGGTGGACGAGGTCGGGGTCCAGCCGGGAGGGCTGGCCCGTCGCACGGGCCAGGTCCCAGGCGTGCACCAGCGGCTCCATGATGTATCCCTCCAGGTAGTCGCCCAGAGGCAACTCGCCCAGCCCCTCGAACGGGATGGGGCGGTCCAGGGCGTCGGGAGTGAGGGCCGCCGCGCACTCCTTGCGGGCCGCTCGCCAGCTCATCAGGACATCGCCCGGGACGAACCGCGCCGGGTCGGAGCCGATGTCCGGCTCGGGCTCTCCCGTGGCCAGCGCCCGGACCAGGAACTGGCCGCCGGCCACGTGGCCGGCGACGTCCCGGGCGGTCCACCCCGCGCAGGGCGACGGCGCGTCCCACCCGTCGCGGGGGACGCCGGCCACCAGGCCCTCGAAGAGGTCGAGGGCCCGGTGGTAGCCGCTGAGGTTGTGAGCCATGGTGGTCAGTGACCCGCGATCCGACGGCGCTGTCAAGCGCTATCGCGAAGCCGACCGGCGCCGGATCACACGGCGGGCGAGCCGCGCCGCCGGAGCATCGCGTTCATCTGCGTGATCTCCGCCTGCTGCCCCTCCACCATGGTGCGGGCGAGGCGCCGGACCCGGTCGTGCCCGGTGCGCTCCAGCGCGGCCCGCGCCATGCCGGCGCCGCCGCGGTGGTGGGCGATCATCAGCTTCAGGAACATCACCTCGGCCGCCCGGCCCGACGCCTTCTCCAGGTCGTCGAGCTGAGCGCGCGTCGCCATGCCGGGCATGGCGGCGGCTGGGCCGCCGTGGCCGCCGCCGTGCCCGGACATCCAGCGCATGCGGCCGGACGGGTCGGTCTTCGGCAGGCCCCACTCGTCCAGCCAGGCCGTCATCATGCCGATCTGGGCGGACTGGGTGTTGATGATGTCGTAGGCCAGCAGCCGGGTCTCGGGGTCGCCGGTGCGGTCCCTGACGACGAACGACATGCGGACCGCCTGGGCGTGGTGCTCGCTCATGTCGCGGGCGAACCCGGCTTCGGGGCCGTCCGCGCCGGGCCGCTCCGAGCGGGAGACGGCGAGCGCGACCAGGGCGGCGCCGGCGAGCAGCACCAGGACCGCGAGGGCGACGGTGACCCGCCGCCCCCGCGGTGCCGCGGAGGCCGCGCTCACGGGGTGTCCTTGCCGCCGGAGCACGGCGCGCCGGGCTCGGGGGTCTGCGGGCCCTTCACGAAGGCCCGCAGGAACCGGTCCACGCGCGGATCGCTCGCCTCCTGGAGCCTGACCTGCCGGCCCCAGGCGGTGAGGACGACCGGCGAGTCCTGGGCCGGGTAGGGGCTGAGCATCGTGTAGTCGGCGGCGGCGACCTTGCCCTTGAGGACGTCGAGCTGGTCCGGGGCCACGCCGGGGCGGTAGGTGATCCACACGGCGCCGTGCTCCAGCGAGTGGACCGCGTGCTCGTTGCGCACCGGCGCGTCGTACACGCGGGCGTCGCAGTTCTGCCAGACGGGGTCGTGGTCGCCGCCCATCGGCGGGTCGGTCTCGTAGTCGACCGTGCCGCCGACGTGGCCGCGGCCGAGGCCGTCCTTCGTCACGAGGCCGGGGAAGGACTCCTCGTCGGCCGACGACCTGGTCTGCATGAGCGCGAAACCGATGGCGAGGACCGCCACCAGGCCGATCACGGTGAAGAACGCGATGCCTCCCCACGGGACCTCGCGCCGGGTCAGCGCGTTCTTCTTGGCGTTCTTCCCGGCGGCGGTGCCGCGCGCGTTCTTGTTGCGGGCGCTCTTGGACATGCGGGCGTCCTCTCAGGGTGCTGTAGATGAGTACGGACAGGGGGCAGCGCCGCATCAGGCGGAGAGGGATGCGGGCGGTGCGAGCGGCCGGAGGGCCGGTCCTTCTACAGCCGGAGAACCTGGAGTGAGGGCTGGGACGCGGGGAGGAGCCGAGCGCCGGGTGGCGGGGAGAGCGCCCAGCCGAGGCGGGCGGGCGTGCGCGAGAGGGGGCGGCGCAAGCCGGCGGCCAAGCCCAGCAGAACGAGGATGAACAGGACGGCCAGGCACAGGCACGCGTGCATGGGAACAGGGTCGGGCGCCTTGATCGGAGAGGCCGCCGACGCGGCCTCTGCGGGGCCGTGAGAGCCCTGGAGAGCGAAAGCAGCGGCGCCCGGCTGTCCGTGGCCCGAGGAGGTCGAGGCGGCGCCGACGGGAACGCTCACGGCGTGCTGGGTGCAGATCCGCTGCGGCGGTACGTGGCCCAGCCCGTAGCTGAACACCAGGCCGCCCACGACGAAGAGCGCCACGAGCAGACCTGCCGGCCCGTGGCGTCGTCGAGGGGCCGTACCGGACACCGTCACGCTCCTGATCGCGCCTTTCGGGCTGTTCCAACGCCGCGGCGGCGTTCCGGGTTCCCGCCCGCCGCGAACGCGCGGGAGGCCGGCGGGACCGCCCGCGGCGGGCGTCCGGGACTGTCCGCGCCGCGAGATAGTGTCGGAGCGTGACCACCAGGGCGGAATCGGGCGAGCCGGAGGGCCTTTTCGACGCTCCGGAGCGGGGCGGGGCGGCCCCGGCGGCCGCGCGTCCGCCGGACCCGGCGCCGCCCGCCGGGGGCGGCGCGGAGCAGCCGCTCGCCGTCCGCATGCGCCCCCGCGCCCTCGACGAGGTCGTCGGGCAGGGCCACCTGCTCGGCCCCGGCACGCCGATCCGGCAGCTCGTCGACCGGGACGTCCCGATGTCGCTCGTGCTGTGGGGCCCGCCCGGCACGGGCAAGACCACCCTCGCCACCGTCGTCAGCCACGTCACCTCCCGCCGCTTCGTGGAGATCTCCGCGGTGAGCGACGGCGTCAAGCGCGTCCGCGCCGAGATCGACCTGGCGCGCCGGGAGCTCGGCATGACGGGGCGGCAGACGGTCCTGTTCGTCGACGAGGTGCACCGCTTCAACAAGGCCCAGCAGGACGCCCTGCTCCCCGCGGTGGAGAACCGCTGGGTGTCCTTCATCGGCGCCACCACCGAGAACCCGTTCTTCTCCGTCATCAGCCCGCTGCTGTCGCGCTCCCTGCTGCTCACCCTGGAGCCGCTCGGTGAGGACGACCTGCGCGAGGTGATCCACCGCGCCCTCGCCGACGAGCGGGGCCTGAACGGCGCGGTCGCCCTCGATCCCGCCGCCGAGGACCACCTCGTCCGGCTGGCCGGCGGCGACGCCCGCCGCACCCTCACCTACCTGGAGGCCGCCGCCCTCGTCGCCGAGGACGGCGCCGTGATCGACGTCGACGTGCTGGAGAAGGCCGTCGACCGGGCCGCCGTCCGCTACGACCGCGAGGGCGACCAGCACTACGACGTCATCAGCGCGTTCATCAAGAGCATCCGCGGCAGCGACGTCGACGCGGCGCTGCACTACCTGGCCCGCATGATCGAGGCGGGCGAGGACGCCCGGTTCATCGCCCGGCGGCTGATCGTGCACGCCAGCGAGGACGTCGGCATGGCCGACCCGACCGCGCTGCAGACCGCGGTCGCCGCCGCGCAGGCGGTGGAGTTCGTCGGCCTGCCCGAGGCCCGCATCAACCTGGCCCAGGCGGTGATCCACCTCTCCCTGGCGCCGAAGTCCAACGCGGTGATCACGGCGGTGGACGGGGCGCTCGGCGACGTGCGCAAGGGGCTCGCCGGACCCGTCCCCGGGCACCTGCGCGACGCGCACTACAAGGGAGCCGCGAAGATCGGGCACGGGCAGGGCTACAAGTACGCCCACGACCACCCCGGCGGCGTGGTCCGGCAGCAGTACGCGCCCGACGCCGTGGACGGGCGGGAGTACTATCGCCCGACCAGGCACGGCGCGGAGGCGAGGTTCACCGAGGTGCTCGCACGGATCCGCTCCGTGCTGCGCGGTACCGCCGACCGGCGATGACCGGTCCTCCCCGGCCGGTGCTCCCGCCATGCGGCCTGGTGGACCGGTAAGGTCTGTCAGGCCATGCCCGGCCCCGTGCCGACCCCACGCGAACGGAAAGCCCTGATGCTCACTGGTGGACAGCTAGCAGCCCTCATCGTGGCCGTGTTCTGGGCGGTGCTGGTCTCGTTCATCGCGCTCACCCTGCTGAAGCTCTCCCGGCTGCTCGGCGAGGCCAGCGAGCTCGTCCACGACATCGGCGACCAGGCCGGCCCGCTGATGGACGACATGGCCCGGACGGTGAAGCGCGCGAACGAGCAGCTCGGCCGCACCGACGTCATCACCCGGCAGGTCGCCGGCGTCACCCAGAACGTCTCGGCCGTCACCACCGTGATGACCTCGGTGGTCGGCGGCCCGCTGGTGAAGGCGGCCGCCTTCTCCTACGGCGTCCGCAAGGCCCTCGGCGGCCGCGACGGCGAGGGGCGCGCCGAGTCCGGCCGCCCGGAACTGCAGGCCCGCTCCTCGGGCAGGGGACGCAGATGAGGCGGCTGTTCTGGCTCTCGGTCGGCGCGGGGGCCGGCGTCTACGCCACGCACCGCGTCAAGCGGCGCGTGGAGCGGTTCGCGCGCGCCCTGTCGCCCGAGAGCGTCGCGGCGCGCGCGGTGTCGACCGGGCAGGGCGCCGGCGAGCGGTTGAGGCTTTTCGCCTCCGACGTCCGTACCGAGATGCGGGCCCGCGAGGAGGAGCTGCGCGAGGCCGTCCGCATGGACCAGGCTCCGCCGGACGGCGGGGGACCGCCGTCCCGCCGCGTGCTCAAGGCGAGATACACGATCATCGAGAACGACAAGGATGGCCACTGATATGGAGTCGGCAGAGGTCGCACGCCGCTTCCTCGGATTCTTCGAGGAGCGCGGGCACACGGTGGTGCCCTCGGCCAGCCTGGTCGCCGAGGACCCGACCCTGCTGCTGGTCAACGCCGGCATGGTCCCGTTCAAGCCGTACTTCCTCGGCCAGCGCACCCCGCCCTCCCAGCGGATGACGAGCGCCCAGAAATGCGTGCGCACCCCCGACATCGAGGAGGTCGGGAAGACCACCCGGCACGCCACCTTCTTCCAGATGCTGGGCAACTTCTCCATCGGCGACTACTTCAAGGAGCAGGCGATCCCGTTCGCCTGGGAGCTGCTGACCCGGCCGCGGGCCGACGGCGGCTTCGGGTTCCCCGAGGACAAGCTGTGGGTCACCGTCTTCCACGACGACGACGAGGCCCTGAACATCTGGCACGACAAGGTCGGCGTCCCCCTCGAGCGCATCCAGCGGCGCGGCATGGAGGACAACTTCTGGTCGATGGGCGTCCCCGGCCCGTGCGGCCCCTGCTCGGAGATCTACTACGACCGCGGCCCCGAGTACGGCCGCGAGGGCGGCCCGGTCGCCGACGAGGACCGCTACCTCGAGGTCTGGAACCTCGTCTTCATGCAGTTCGAGCGGGGCCCCGGCGAGAGCAAGACCGACTTCCCGATCCTCGGCGACCTGCCCGCCAAGAACATCGACACCGGCATGGGCCTGGAGCGCATGGCGGCGATCCTGCAGGGCGTCGACAACATCTACGAGACCGACACCCTCTGGCGGGTCCTCGACCGCGCCGCCGGGCTGACCGGCACCGCCTACGGCCGCGACCACCGCGCCGACGTGTCGCTGCGCGTCGTCGCCGACCACGTCCGCAGCGGGACGATGATGGTCGCCGACGGCATCCGCCCCGGCAACGAGGGCCGCGGCTACGTGCTGCGCCGCATCCTGCGCCGCTCCATCCGCAACCTGCGCCTGCTCGGCGGGCAGGACGCCGGGCTCATGCACGAGCTGACCGCGGTCGCGATCGGGGCGATGGGCGAGCAGTACCCCGAGCTGGTGCGCACCGCCGCGAACATCCACACCGTCATCGACGCCGAGGAGGACTCCTTCCTCCAGACGCTGCGCACCGGGACCGCGATCTTCGACACCGCCGTCGGCGAGACCAAGCGCTCGGGCGGCGCGACCTTGGCGGGCGAGCAGGCGTTCAAGCTGCACGACACCTACGGCTTCCCGATCGACCTCACCCTGGAGATGGCCTCCGAGCAGGGCCTCCAGGTCGACGAGGAGGGCTTCCGCCGGCTCATGAGGGAGCAGCGGGAACGCGCCAAGAAGGACGCCCGCGAGAAGAAGACCGGCAACCTCGACGTCTCCGTCCTGGACGAGCTGCTCACCGGCGCCGGCGGCAGGGTCGACTTCACCGGCTACGGCAGCCTCGCCGGCGACGCCCGCCTCGTCGGGCTGCTGGTGGGCGGCGCCAACGCGCCCGCCGCCGGGGAGGGCACCGAGGTCGAGGTCGTCCTCGACCGCACCCCGTTCTACGCCGAGGGCGGCGGCCAGCTCGCCGACCACGGCCTGATCCGGCTCGGCAACGGCGCCGTCATCGAGGTGACCGACGTCCAGGCGCCCCTCGCCGGGCTCATCGTGCACCGCGGCCGGGTCCGCAGCGGCGAGGCGCAGGCCGGCGACACCGCCTACGCCGAGGTCGACGTGGAGCGGCGACGGGCGATCTCCCGCTCGCACACCGCGACCCACATGGTGCACGCCGGGTTCCGCCGCGCGCTCGGCGAGTCCGCCGCGCAGGCGGGTTCGGAGAACTCGCCCGGCCGGTTCCGGTTCGACTTCACCGCCTCCGGCGCCGTCCCCGTGAGCGTGCTGCGCGACGTCGAGGACGAGGTCAACGAGGTCCTGGTCGGCGACCTGGACGTGCGCGCCTTCCACACCTCGATCGACGAGGCCCGCGCGATGGGCGCGCTCGCGCTGTTCGGCGAGAAGTACGGCGACGAGGTCCGCGTCGTGGAGGTCGGCGACTACTCCCGCGAGCTGTGCGGCGGTACCCACGTCGCCCGCAGCGGGCAGCTCGGCCTGGTCAAGGTGCTGGGAGAGTCGTCCATCGGCGCCGGCGTCCGCCGCGTCGAGGCGCTCGTCGGCATCGACGCGTTCCGGTTCCTGGCCCGCGAGAGCGTCCTGGTGGCGCAGCTCGCCGAGCAGATGAAGACCCGCAAGGAGGAGCTGCCCGAACGCGTCTCCGGCGTGGTCTCCCGCCTGCGGGACGCGGAGAAGGAGCTGGAGAAGCTGCGCTCGCAGCAGGTCCTCGCGATCGCCGGTTCCCTCGCCGAGAGCGCCAGGGACGTGGGCGGCACCGCGTTCGTGGGGCACCGCGCCCCCGACGGCACCGGCGCCGACGACCTGCGGAAGCTGGCCGTCGACATCCGCGGCCGGCTCACGGCGCGTCCCGCGGTCGTGATGGTCGTCGGCGTGCCGAAGGACCGTCCCGTCGTGGTCGTCGCCGTCACCCAGGGCGCGCGCGACCGCGGCCTCAAGGCCGGCGCGCTCGTCGGCCTGGCCGCCAAGGCGCTCGGCGGAGGCGGCGGCGGCAAGGACGACCTCGCCCAGGGAGGCGGGGCCAACCCCGCCGCCGTCGGCGACGCCCTCGCCGCCGTCGAGCAGGCGGTAGGGGCCGCGTGAGCCCGGGGACGACGGGGCAGGAGATGCGAGCCTCGCCGCCCAGCGGAGGCGAGGCCATGAGGCCCGTGAGGGAGCCGGTGCCAGGTCGGGCCCCGAGCCGCCTGACGGAGGCGAGGCCATGAGGCAGGGCGTTCGGCTCGGGGTCGATGTCGGGAGCGTGCGGGTGGGCGTCGCCCGTTGCGATCCCGGCGGGATCCTCGCGTCTCCTCTGGAGACGGTGAAGAGCGGCAAGGGAGACGTCGACCGGCTCGTCGACCTGGTCGCCGAGCACGAGGCGATCGAGGTGGTCGTGGGGCTGCCCACCTCGCTGTCGGGGCGGGAGGGGCCGGCGGCCCAGTCGGCGCGCAGGTTCGCGGCGCGGCTCGCCGACCGCCTGCCCCCGCGGACGGTCCGGCTGCACGACGAGCGGCTCACCACCGTCACCGCCGAGAGCGGCCTGCGGGCCGGGGGAGTGCACGGCCAGGCCCGCCGCAAGGTGGTCGACCAGGCCGCCGCGGCGGTGCTGCTCCAGGCGGCGCTCGACGCGGAACGGTTGACCGGGCGCCCCCCAGGGGAGATCGTCGGGGAGAGCTCATGAACGACTTGGACCTCTTCTCCGACCCGTACGGCGACGGCCCCCGGGCCGAGGAGCCGCGGGGCAGGCGCGACCAGCGGCGCCGGCGCAAGCGCCAGAAGCGCCGCAGACGCAGCGGGCGCGCCGCGGCGCTGTTCGCGATGGCGTTCCTCGTGGCGGTGTTCGGCACCGGCGGCGTCCTCGGGTACGCGTGGCTCGACGACAAGCAGCATCCGCCGGACTACGGGGGCGCCGGCTCGGGCAAGGTCACCGTCCAGATCAGCGACGGCGCGACGGGCTCGGTGATCGGCGCGACGCTGGAGCGGCACAGGGTCGTCAAGAGCTCCCGGGCGTTCGTGAAGGTCTACAACAAGGAGACCCGCGCCTCCAGCATCCAGCCGGGCTTCTACCAGATGCGGCTGCGGATGTCGTCCGCGGCGGCGATGGCGCTGCTGCTGGACCCGAAGTCGCGGGCCGGGAACCAGATCACGATCCCCGAGGGCCGGCGGGCCATCGAGGTCTTCGAGCTGCTCGCGAAGAAGACCGGCATCTCCGTCAAGGAGTTCCAGGCGGTCGCGAGGCGGCCGAAGAAGCTCGGGCTGCCCTCCTACGCGCGGGGCAAGGTCGAGGGGTACCTGTACCCGGGCCGATACGACCTCGACCCGAACGGCTCCGCGGAGCAGATCCTCAAGGAGATGGTGGCGCGGTTCAACCGGGAGGCCGAGTCCGTCGACCTCGTCGGCAAGGCCCGCGAGGCGAAGATGAACCCGGCGACCGTCATCACGCTGGCCAGCCTGGTGCAGGCGGAGGGCGGCAAGCCCAGCGACCTGCCGAAGATCTCCCGGGTGATCTACAACCGGGTGGCGCGCGGGATGCCGCTCCAGTTCGACACGACCGTCCTCTACGCGCTCAACAGGCGCACCCTGACGGTGACCAACGACGACCTCAAGGTCGACTCGCCCTACAACACCTACCTGCACAGGGGCCTGCCGCCCGGTCCGATCGCCAATCCGGGGCCGGACGCGATCGAGGCGGCGGTCTCGCCGGAGGACGGGACGTGGCTGTACTTCATCGCCACCGACCCGACGAGCAAGGTCACCAAGTTCGCCACGACGGAGCCGGAGCGGCAGGCGATCGAGAAGGAGTTCCGGGCCTGGCAGAAGGCGCACCCGGGCCAATGACGGGCACGACGGGGCACCGCGCCGCGGTGCTGGGGTCGCCGATCGCGCATTCGCTGTCGCCGGTGCTGCACCGGGCGGCGTACGCGGCGATGGGGCTGGACGACTGGTCCTACGAGGCGGTCGAGTGCGGCGAGGACGCCCTGGCCCCGCTGCTGGACGGGCTCGGGCCCGAATGGGCGGGCCTGTCGCTGACCATGCCGCTCAAGCGCGTCGCGCTCGGCCTCGTGGACACGGTGTCGGACCTCGCGGTGAAGGTCGGCGGCGCGAACACGATCGTCCTGCGGGACGGGCGGCGGCACGGCGACAACACCGACGTGTACGGCATCGAGACCGCGCTCGCCGAGGCGGGGCTGAAGGCCCCTTCCACGGCGCTGGTCCTGGGCGGCGGCGCGACGGCCGCGTCCGCGCTGGCCGCGCTCGCCGGGCTCGGCACGAGCGAGGCCGTCCTCGCGGTGCGCACCCCGGAGCGCGCCGCCGGCGCGGCCGAGGTGGGGGAGCGGTTCGGGGTCGCCGTCCGGGTCGTGACACTCGACGCGGCGCCGGCGCATCTTCCGTCGGACCTCGTGGTGTCGACGCTCCCCGGACGGGCCGCCGACATGTTCGCCGGGCCGGTCGCCGAGTCCGGCGCGGCGCTGTTCGACGTCGTCTACGCGCCGTGGCCCACGGCGCTCGCGGCGGCCGTCGAGAGGGCCGGCGGCACGGTCGTCGGCGGTTTCGGGATGCTCCTGCACCAGGCCGCCAGGCAGGTGGCCCTGATGACCGGCCGCGACGACGTGCCGGTGGAGGCGATGCGCGCCGCGGGCGAGGAGGAGCTCGCCCGCCGCGCCTGACCCGCCCTACGGCGGGGCGCGCTGCGCGCGGCGCCGCTTCACCGACTCGTCGACGCTGGTGAGGACGATCGGCAGGATGACGCTCAGCCAGAAGTCCTTCCACCCCCACAGGCCCGCGGCGACGCCGAGCGCGCTGCCGGAGCACACCAGGCTCAGCAGGAACGCCGCCCAGTGCCGCTGGGCCAGCGCGACCGGGTCGACCAGGCGGCGGTGCGGGAGCAGGTCGGCCAGCGCGCGCTCCCGGGCGTGGGCGCGCTGCACGACCATCGCGTCCGGCAGCCAGTGCAGGACGTCAGCGCTCCCGGCGAGCGGGGTCCGCGAGAGCGCGACCAGCGTCTCCAGCCGCCACCACAGCGTCCACAGCGACGTGCGCCCGCTGCCCGGGTAGCCGTTCCAGCGCGGGTCGGCGACCTCCCCGCGCACCAGCGTCCGGAACGCGCGCGCGACGGTCGCGCCGTGCGGGCCGCGCGGGTCGCGCAGCAGCGCGGCGAGCGCGATCGGCAGCCCGTAGTGCCAGAGGGCGAGCCGCCACACCGGCTCCGGCCCGCGGTCGGGCCCGGCGCACGGCGAGACGCCGTAGGTCTCGATCCACGTGTGGTCGTCGTCCGGGTCGAGGTGCTCCACCAGCCAGTCGTAGGCGTCCAGGAGCCGCTCGGTCCGCAGGTCCGGGCGCGCCTCGGACAGCGTCACCAGCGCGAAGGCGGTGTGCGTGACCGTGGGCAGGGACGTCTGCGTCGGCCCCCAGGCGGGACGGTGCGCGGTGCGGTCCGCCGTCAGCCACTCGACGCCGCGGTCGACGGCCGGGTCGTAGGGGTTGAGCTGGCTGAGGGCGCGGAGCGCGAGGCACGTCAGCCACACCCGGGACGGGCAGCCGCGCAGCGAGCCCCACCCGCCGTCGGGGTTCTGGTTGTGCAGCAGCCACCGGTAGGCGCGCCCCAGGTCGGGGGCGTCGTCGCGCAGGTCGCAGCGGGCGCGGGCGAGGAAGCGCGCGATCCAGCCGGTCGCCTCGACCACCGGCATGCCGAGGCTGGTCTTGGTGGCCCAGCCGCCGTCGCGCAGCGGGTCGTCGGAGCGGGTCTGCCGCGCGGCGAGGAGCGCCAGGCCGTCGTCGAAGTACTCGAACGCGCGCCCCGCCTCGGCGAACGCCATCAGCCCGAGCGCGGTGGCGGTGGTGCCGGGTTCCGGGCGCGCGAGCTCGTGGTACCAGCCGCCGCCCGCGCCGAGCGCGGGCGCGTAGGTGTCGCGCAGGACGTCCAGCGACTCGTTCAGACGGGCTTCGAGGACCGCCATGTCGATGGCGGGGACGGCCCCGCCGCGCGCGGCGGCCGAGCGGGCGGCGCGGGATGCGCGCGGTGCCGGGGAGGGGAGCGGGGACATCTGGTTCACGGTTCGGCCTTCTGCTCTTGTTGTTCCCGGCGGGCCGGGATTTGTACCTCGCGGTTCCGTGTCTGTGCCCGCGCCGCGGCGGGCGGCGCCGCGCGGCACCGGGCACGCTGGAGGGAGACCGCTCCCCGCGTTCCGCGATGCTGGAGGTGGCTTGGCCGAGCCGACCGTCCGGGACGAGCCCGGGCACGACTGCGTCCTCTGCCCACCGCTGCGGTTCCGCTTCAACGCCATGGCCGGGCTGCCCGGCGAGTCGGGCGTCATCGGCGGCGACCGCGACTTCTTCCTGGTCCCCGACGTCGCGCCGCTCGCCGAGGGGCACCTCCTGCTGGTGACGCGCGAGCACCACCAGTGCGCCGGGGACTTCCCCAGGGAGATGTGGGAACGCGCATGGCGGTGGCGCGACCGTGTCGCCCGCCTCTACCGGGAGGCGTACGGAGCAGACGACCTGCTGCTGTTCGAGCACGGGCCCGCGAGCCCCCAGGGCGGCGGTGCGTGCATCGACCACGCGCACTGGCACCTCCTCCCAGGATCACCGGGCGTGCGGGCCGTCGTGGAAGGGCAGGGGCGCCCCGGCGCCCCTGCCGATCACGAGACCCTCCGGGCCCACTACCGCGCGGGACGCTCGTACCTGCTGATCGAGGAGGGCGGCGCCGCCACCGTCCACCCGGGCGACGGGGTGCGGAGCCAGTTCCTGCGCTGGGCCGTGGCGGCCGCCGGCGCGGAGCGGCCCTGGCGCTGGCAGGAGACCTTCGGGCTGCCCGGCAGCAGGCGGCGTTTCCTGCGGACGCTGCGCGCGATGCGGACGGCGGCGGCCGCCCTGCCGGACTCCGGTCAGCCGCCCGACAGCCACCAGTAGAGCTCGCAGGCGGTCAGCCGGTCCCCGAACCCCGCGCGCCGCATACCGGCGGTGTAGCCGGTGGAGTACCCGGTCGGCGGCCGCCCCCGCCGGTGGGCGAGCACGCGCTCCAGGGACGTGGGGCCGAACCGCAGCAGCCACAGGGGGTCGCCGGGAACCGCGCGGTCGAGCACCGGTGTCAGGTCCCGCGGTTCGCCGCCGCCGTCCGGCGGCGGATGACCGAGCAGGCGCGCGAGGGTGTGCGCCTCGGAGACGACCAGGTCCGCCCGCTCCAGGACCGGGAGCACACGGGACGCGGGGAGCCGTGCGTCGATGTCGTGGGGGACGACGTCGAACGCCACCCGGGTCCCCGCCGCCCGCGCCGTGCGCACGGCCTCGTGGAGCGCCTCCCGGGAGTCGGCGGCCAGCAGCGAGTAGCCGTCCACGGCCAGGACGTCGGCGGCCTCGATGCCGGCCGCCGCGGCGCGCACGTCCGCCGCGGTGAGCCGCCGGGCGGGCGGCTCGTCCTGGACGACCAGCAGCCGGACGCCGGGCCCGCCGCCGCCCTGGTCGTCGCGCAGCATCACCGACACGCCGTTCGGGACGCCGGGCTCGACGACCAGGCGGTCGGCCGCGCCGATCCGGCGCAGCTCGCGGCGGATCGCCCCGGTGTGGTCATCGTCGCCCACCTTGGCCAGCACGTCGACCCGGCGGAAGTAGCCCACCGCGCAGCGGGCGAGGTTCACGGCGGTGCCCGCGGCCATCAGGCGCGCGGGGGCGTAGCAGAGCCGGTCGGCACCGAGGTCGGCGAAACGGACGCCCGGCAGTGACGCGCGCACCTCCATCCCCGCGTCCCCGACGACGAAGAGCGCGAAGCGGCGCTGGGCGGCGCCGTCGAGTCCCGGCCGTTCGAGGGGCGATCGCGGCGGCGCCATGCCCCGGTTCAGCCGGCGGGGAGGAGGAAGGCCCGCATGACCGGGCGCAGGCTCGGAATGAGCTCGTAGCCGCCGACCTCGCGCAGCGGCACCCAGGCGCACCGGTCCAGATGGTCGCCGGCGTCCTGGTTCTCGAGCGTGGCGTCCAGGGTCACGGGCCGGCAGCGGCGCGCCGCCGCCACCACCCGGATCTGCCCGCCGGGCGTGCCGCGGTCGGGCATGAACCACTGCCACAGGTGGAACGGCGGCCCCGGGTCGACCTTGAGGCCGACCTCCTCCCAGACCTCGCGGCGGACGTGGTCGTCGAGATCGAGGTCGGCGGCCTCCTCCAGCCGGCCGCCGGGCACCTCCCAGCGGCCCGGGTGGAACGGGTCGGAGGCGGCCTTGCGCACCAGCAGCAGCCGCCCACCGGCCACGATGAAGGCCTTCTGCGCGAACTGGAGCCGCACCGGCGGCACGGCGGTGAGGGGGCCGGCCGCGCCGGCGTCGACCGAGGGCATCGCGGGGAACCTCCCTGCTGCCGGCCCCGCCGGGGGCCGTCTCGCGACCACCGTAACAAGCGGCGGCCGCGGCGCCGAGACGCCCGCCGGGCCAGAACACCCTCACTTCGCGGCGGGGAACGCGGTGCCGCGGGAATCGCGGCGCGTCGCGGCCTGTTGTACCGGGTGGCGTACCCCGTCCCGGCGCTCGCGCCGTCGAGGGCCGCGCGGGTATCCGGCCTGGCGCACCGAGTCCCACCGGGTGGTATTCTTGGTGGCCGACCGGCCCTGTGCGCGCGACCATGCGGTGGCGCGTGCCGGGCGCTCAAGCGGAGGCCACCTCCCACCTGACCGGCCGAAGGCCGGTGGGTATCGGTCCGGCGAGCGGGCGTTCGGCCCGTCCCGCCGTCGTTCCCGGGCGGCACCGCCGTTCCCGGGAGACCGAAGGTGGCCCCGTGCGTGAGTCGTACGGGGCTTTTCTCGTGGAAGCCTCGGGGTACGACCGGTCCAACGAACTTGAGAACGGCCCCAAGGAGGTCCCATCAGCGCCGAACCGCGTATCAACGACCGCATTCGCGTGCCCGAGGTCCGGCTCGTCGGCCCGAACGGCGAACAGGTGGGCATCGTGCCCATCGCCAAGGCCCTTGAACTCGCGCGTGAGTCGGACCTCGACCTCGTCGAGGTGGCGCCCACCGCGCGTCCGCCCGTCGCGAAGCTCATGGACTACGGCAAGTTCAAGTACGAGTCCGCGATGAAGGCGCGTGAAGCGCGGAAGAACCAGGCGCACACGGTCATCAAGGAGATCAAGCTCCGCCCGAAGATCGACCCGCACGACTACGAGACCAAGAAGGGTCACGTGGTGCGGTTCCTGAAGGCCGGGGACAAGGTGAAGGTCACGATCATGTTCCGTGGTCGTGAGCAGTCCCGCCCCGAGCTCGGTTTCCGGCTGCTGCAGCGGCTCGCCGACGACGTCGAGGAGCTCGGCTTCGTCGAGTCGCGGCCGAAGCAGGACGGCAGAAACATGATCATGGTGCTCGGTCCGCACAAGAAGAAGACGGCCCGCGGGCAGGAGTCGGAGACCACCGTCTGACGGCCGTTCCGGGACCCGCCTCGCGGCGGCCCCGATCGCGACCTCGCGGCTGAGCGAAGTCGCGGCGTACGTACATTGAAGCCTGACCTGGCGCGTCCACGGATCGCCGTGCGATGCGCCGATCAGGCGCGCCTCCATGCCCCTCGGCACGGAGGCCGGGAAAGAGGGAGACGACGGCGACCATGCCGAAGACCAAGACCCACAGCGGTGCCAAGAAGCGCTTCAAGCTGACCGGCTCCGGCAAGGTGATGCGCCGCCGCGCCAACAAGAACCACCTGCTCGAGCACAAGCCGACCAAGCGGACGCGCCGGCTGTCCGGCCCGGCCGTGGTGGCCGACGCCGACGCCAAGAACATCAAGAAGCTGCTGCGCAAGTAGCACTCGACCAGGAACATCGCCGACCGGCCGAGGCCAGCACGGGCCCCGGCCCCCACGAAGGAGTCAGCACGTGGCACGCGTGAAGCGGGCGGTCAACGCCGCCAAGAAGCGTCGGGTCGTCCTGGAGCGGTCGAGCGGCTACCGCGGTCAGCGTTCGCGCCTGTACCGCAAGGCCAAGGAGCAGCAGCTCCACTCGATGACCTACGCGTTCAGGGACCGCAAGGACCGCAAGGGCCAGTTCCGCCGGCTGTGGATCCAGCGGATCAACGCCGCGGCCCGCGCCAACGGGATCACCTACAACCGGTTCATCCAGGGCCTGAAGGCCGCCGAGGTCGAGGTCGACCGGCGCATGCTCGCCGAGCTGGCCGTGAACGACGCCCCGGCGTTCGCCGCCCTGGTCAAGGTCGCCAAGGACGCGCTCCCGGCCGAGGGTACGGAGGCGGCCTGAGCCGGGCGACCGGCACACGGGCGATCACAGCGACATGGCGGGCCGCGAGCTGACCTCTCTCCGATCACCGCGGGTGAAGGCCGCTCGGCGGCTCGCCAAACGCGCCTTCCGGCGCCGCGAGAACCGGTTCCTCGCCGAGGGGCCGCAGGCGGTGCGGGAGGCGCTGGAGATCCCCGGCGGGCTCGCCGAGCTGTTCACCACGGCCGAGGCGGAGGCCCGCCACCCCGAGCTGGTGCTCGCCGCCGAGCGCGCGGGCGCGCCGGTGCTGCGCGTCAGCGGCGAGATCATGGCCGAGCTGGCCCAGACCGTCACCCCGCAGGGGCTCCTGGCGGTCTGCGAGTTCGTCGACGTCCCGCTGGGCGGGGCGCTGGAGGCCGGTCCCCGGCTGGTGACCGTGCTCGCGCACGTCCGCGACCCTGGGAACGCGGGAACCGTCCTGCGCACCGCCGACGCCGCGGGCTCGGAGGCGGTCGTGTTCACCGACGCGTCCGTCGACCCCTACAACGGCAAGTGCGTCCGGGCCTCGGCGGGCAGCCTGTTCCATCTGCCGGTCGTCGTCGGGCCCCGGTTCGACGCGCTGATCCCGGAGCTGAAGGGCGCCGGGCTCACCGTCCTCGCCGCCGACGGCGCGGGCGACCGCACCCTCGACGAGGCGATCGACGAGGGGACGCTCGCGCGCCCCACCGCCTGGGTCTTCGGGAACGAGGCGTGGGGGCTGCCCGACGAGATCCTCCGGCACGTGGACGAGGTGGTCCGCGTGCCCATCTACGGGCGTGCCGAGAGCCTGAACCTGGCGACGGCGGCGGCCGTATGCCTCTATGCGTCGGCCCGCGCGCAGCGCGGCGCCCGGGAAGCGGCTCCGGGCGGCAGGTGAGGCGGGGCCGCGCGAGGCGGTCGCGGTCGCGGGCGATCGATGCATTCCGTGATCGAATGGCCGCATGCGGTCGCGATAGGTGCCGCCTCGCGACCGGTGAGCTGGGAAGATGGTCTTCGCGTGGACGCGGGGCAGGGGGGCCTGCCGCCGCGCGGGACTCGTTCGCGGGTAGGAGCGGGAACCGCGACCGGCGAGGGATCACGCCGTCGCGATGCCGCGCCTAACGTGTTGATCAGTGGGTTGACCAGGGCGGCGACGAGGCCGCACAGAGTGGGGGCGAGCGTGATGACCGAGGAGACCAGGCGGGCCGCGAGAGCGGGCCGGCGGCCCCCGGAGGTGCGGTGCGGAGCCGGTGCGCTCCGGTCGCCGTCCGCCCAGGGCGCCCCGAGCGTGCACGCCGCCGACGGGCTGCGCATCGAGACCTCGCGGGTGCGGGCCGACACGGCCGTGGTCGCGGTGGCGGGGGAGATCGACCTGCGCACCGCCGGGCCGCTGCGCGACCTGCTCGTCGAGACGCACGGCCGGCTGCCGGGGGCGCGGCCGCGCCGCCTGGTGGCCGACTTCGCCGGCGTGCCGTTCTGCGACGCGGCCGGGCTCGGCGCCCTGGTCGCCGCGCGCAACCAGATCTCCGCCGCCGGCGGCGAGATCGCCCTCGCCGGGGTGCGGCCGGCGCAGCTGCGGCTGCTGAAGATCACCGGCCTGCACCGGCTGTTCGCGATCCACCGGGACGTCGAGACCGCCCTGTCGTGCCATGACTCGCCCACGAGGTCCGGATGAGTCGCGGATGTCCTGATCGGGCCCTTGGCGGAACGCGGCGATACCCCCCACCGGGGCTACACATGCCTTGCCGTGCGGCGGTTTCCGGGTCCCGTTAGGGGTCCGACTCGGGCTAGAGTCTCTATCCGACAGGCCGCGTTCTCACCGGTGTTCTGGAGGCCGCTGTGGGCGGAGAGGAATCCCCTCTCGTGGCCGCGCGCGGACCCGAGACGGGGTCCGGGCCGGGCCTCGAGGGGGGCGGCCCGGACGACCTGCCCGACGGGCTGATGGTCGCCGGCCGGGACGCCCGCGTCCTGGTGTTCAACGCCGCCGCCGCGCGGATCACCGGCGTCCCCGCCGGGTCCGCCCTGGGCCGCGACTTCCGCGACGTCCTGCCCCTGCACGACGCCGAGGGCCGCGACTGGTGGAAGTGCCTGGCCCCCTACGACGGCCTGTCCACCCGCACCCGGCACCCCGAGCGCGTGCTGTTCCTCCCCGGCGGCACCGAGGTCCTCGTGACCGCCGCGTACCGGCGCGACGCCGAACGGCGTGTGGAACGGTTCACCGTGTGCCTGCGCGACGCCCTGCACCGCGCCCGGCAGGAGCGCGACCGCGCCGACCTCGTCTCCACCGTCGCTCACGAGCTGCGCTCCCCGCTGACGAGCGTCAAGGGGTTCACCGCGACGCTGCTGGCCAAGTGGCACCGCTTCAACGACGACCAGAAGCGGGTGATGCTGGAGACCGTCAACGCCGACGCCGACCGCGTCACCCGGCTGATCACCGAGCTGCTCGACGTGTCCCGCATCGAGGCGGGCCGGCTGGAGATGCGCCGCCAGGTCGTCGACCTCCCCGAGGAGGTCCGCAAGGTCATCGCGGGCCGGGTCGCGGCGGGGGAGCCGGAGGACCGCTTCCGCTTCGAGGCGCGCGGCGAGCTGCCCGAGATGTGGCTTGATCCCGACAAAGTGGACCAAATCCTGGGCAATCTCGTCGAAAACGCGGTGCGCCACGGGGCGGGTACTGTCACCATTGTGGTGGAGCCGGACGCGCATAAGGAGGGGGCCGCCGTGTCGGTGCGCGACGAGGGCGAGGGCATCCCGCCCGAGGCCGCCCAGCGCGTCTTCCGGCAGTTCTGGCGCGGCCCCGGCGGCAGCCGCCGCGGCGGCACCGGGCTCGGGCTCTACATCGTCAAGGGGCTGGTCGAGGCGCACGGCGGCGTGATCACCGTGCGGCGGGCGCCCGGCGGCGGCGCCGAGTTCCGATTTACCGTGCCCGCAGGGGCCCCCGACTACGCCGGCTGACCGCGGCCCACATCCGCGGCACGGCACGGGACCCCTGGGCGGGCCAGCGCGTCACGCGCACGCTTTCCGGATGTCCACCGCCCGCGCACTAGACTGCGGGCGTCCCACGCCGACCGGAGTCGATCACACCACCATGTCTGCACCCAACAAGTCCTATGACCCCGTCGAGGTGTCCGCGCTGCAGCCCGAGGAGCTGGAGCGGGCCCGCGCCGAGGCGCTCGCGGCGATCGCCGCGGCCGCCGACCTCGACGCCCTGAAGCAGGTCCGGCTGGCGCACGCCGGCGACCGCTCACCGCTGGCCCTCGCCAACCGCGAGATCGGCGCGCTGCCGCCCGCTGCGCGGGCCGAGGCCGGCAAGCGCATCGGCGCCGCCCGGGGCGCGGTCGGCCAGGCGCTCAAGGCGCGCCAGGCCGAGCTGGAGGAGGAGCGCGACCGCCGCGTCCTCGTCGAGGAGACCGTCGACGTCACGCTCCCGTGGGACCGCGCCCCGCGCGGCGCCAGGCACCCGCTGACCACGATGCAGGAGCGGATGGCCGACGTCTTCGTCTCGATGGGCTTCGAGGTCTCCGACGGGCCCGAGGCCGAGGCGGAGTGGTTCAACTTCGACGCCCTCAACTTCCTGCCCGACCACCCGGCCCGCACGATGCAGGACACCTTCTTCGTCGAGTCGGAGGACTCCGGGCTGGTGATGCGCACGCACACCTCGCCGATGCAGATCAGGTCGCTGCTGTCGCGGCCGCTGCCGGTGTACGTGGTGGCGCCCGGCCGCACGTTCCGCACCGACGAGCTGGACGCCACGCACAGCCCGGTGTTCCACCAGCTCGAAGGCCTCGCCGTCGACGAGGGCCTGACGATGGCCGACCTGCGCGGGGGCATCGACGCGTTCGTCACCGGGATGTTCGGCGAGGGGCTGAGGACGCGGTTCAGGCCCTCGTTCTTCCCGTTCACCGAGCCGTCCGCCGAGGTGGACATGCAGTGCTTCGTGTGCCGGGGCGCGTCCGCGGAGCCGGGCGCCGAGCCCTGCCGCACCTGCAGCTCGGAGGGCTGGATCGAGCTCGGCGGCTGCGGCATGGTCAACCCGCGGGTGCTGGTGGCCTGCGGGGTCGACCCGGACCGCTACAGCGGCTGGGCGTTCGGGCTGGGCGTCGAGCGGACGCTGATGTTCCGGCACGGCGTGGAGGACATGTACGACATGGTGGAGGGCGACGTCCGGTTCACCCTCCCGTTCGGGACGGAGATCTGATGCGGGCCCCGCTTTCCTGGCTGCGCGAGTACGTCGAGCTCCCGGCCGGCGTGACCGGCCGCGCGCTGGCGGCCGAGCTGATCGCGGCGGGCCTGGAGGTCGAGACGGTCGAGCAGGCCGGCGCCGACATCACCGGCCCGCTCGTGGTCGGAGAGGTCCTGGCCATCGAGGAGCTGACCGACTTCAAGAAGCCGATCCGCCACTGCCAGGTGCACGTCGGTGACGCGAACGGTACGGGGGAGCCGCAGAGCATCATCTGCGGCGCCACCAACTTCGCCGTCGGCGACCGCGTCGTGGTCATCCTGCCGGGCGGAGTGCTGCCCGGCGGGTTCGAGATCGGCGCCCGCAAGACCTACGGGCGGATGTCCGAGGGCATGATCTGCTCGGTGACCGAGCTCGGGATCGGCGACGACCACAGCGGCATCCTCGTCCTGCCGCCGGACGCCCCGGTCGGCGCCGACGCGGTCGAGCTGCTCGGCCTGCGCGACGAGGTGCTCGACATCGCCGTCACGCCCGACCGCGGCTACGCCCTGTCGATCCGCGGCATCGCCCGCGAGGCCGCCACCGCCTACGGAGTGCCGTTCAGGGACCCGGCCGACGTCGAACTTCCCGTCGGCGACGGGGACGGCCAGGAGTCCTATCCGGCGAGCATCGGCGATCCGACCGCCTGCGACCGGTTCGTCCTGCGCGAGGTGAGCGGCTTCGACCCGGGCGCGCGGACCCCGATGTGGATGCAGGTGCGCCTGCACCGCGCGGGGATGCGGCCGGTGTCGCTGGCGGTCGACATCACCAACTACCTGATGCTGGAGCTCGGGCAGCCGCTGCACGTGTTCGACCGGGGCGCGCTCACCGGCCCGATCGTCGTGCGGCGGGCCGGGCCCGGCGAGCGGCTGGAGACGCTCGACCACGTCCAGCGGACCCTCGACCCCGACGACATCCTCATCACCGACGGGTCGGGGCCGATCTCGATGGCCGGGACGATGGGCGGGCTCGCCACCGAGATCGGCGACCTGTCGAGCGACATGGTCGTCGAGGCCGCGCACTTCGACGCCATGGGCGTCGCCCGGATGGGCCGCCGGCACCGCCTGCACAGCGAGGCGTCCCACCGGTTCGAGCGCGGCGTCGACCGCGAGCTGCCGCTGTACGCCTCCTACCGGGCGGTGCGGATGCTCGCCGAGCTGGGCGGCGCGAAGATCGAGCCCGGTGTGACCCACGCCGAGGCGCCGGCCGAGCGGGTCTCGGTCACGATGCCCGCCGGGCACCCCGACCGGGTGGCGGGCGTGACCTACGGCAGGGACGCGGTGGTCCGGCGCCTGGAGCAGGTCGGCTGCGCGGTGGCCGGAGACGAGGTGCTGACGGTGACGCCCCCGTCCTGGCGTCCCGACCTGACCGCGCCCAACGACCTCGCCGAAGAGGTCATCCGGCTGGAGGGGTACGAGGACATCCCGGCCCGGGCGCCGCGCCCGGCGGCGGGCAAGGGCCTCACCGTCGAGCAGCGGCTGCGCCGCCGGGTGGGCCGCGCGCTCGCCGGCGCCGGGTACGTGGAGGCGCTGGCCTTCCCGTTCGTCGCCGAGAAGGACCTGGAGGGCCTCCAGCTTCCGGCCGACGACGCCCGCCGGCGGGCGCTGCGCCTGGCGAACCCGATGTCGGAGGAGGAGCCGCTGCTGCGCACCACGCTGCTCCCGGGCCTGTTCAAGGTCCTGGCGCTCAACGTGGGGCGGGGCTTCGGCGACACCGCGCTGTTCGAGATCGGGGTGGTGTTCCGGCCGCGTCCGGACGCCCCGGAGCGCGCGCCTCGCCTCGCGGTCGACCGCGGGCCGACGGCCGAGGAGGTCGCCGCGCTGGAGGCGGCGCTGCCGGACCAGCCGCACCGGGTGGCGGTGGTGCTGTCCGGCGACCGCGAGCCGTCGGGCTGGTGGGGCGGGGGCCGTCCGGCGCTGTGGGCGGACGCGATCGAGGCGGCCCGCACGGTGGCCCGCGAAGTCGGCGTCGAGCTGACGGTGCGGGCCGACCAGCACGCGCCCTGGCATCCCGGCCGGTGCGCCGCGCTGTATGCGGGCGACACCCTCGTCGGGCACGCGGGCGAGCTTCACCCGCGCGTCACGAAGGCGTACGGACTGCCCGCGCGGTCGTGCGCGATGGAGCTGGAGCTGCGCCGCCTGGGCGAGCCGGTGACCGTGAGCGCGCCGCACGTGTCGTCGTACCCGGTCGCGATGCAGGACGTCGCGCTCGTCGTGGACTCCGGGACCCCCGCCGCGGAGGTCGAGTCGGCGTTGCGCGACGGCGCCGGGGAGCTGCTGGAGGCGATCCGGCTGTTCGACGTCTACACCGGCGAGCAGGTGGGCGAGGGCCGCAAGTCGCTGGCGTACTCCCTGCGGTTCCGCGCGCCGGACCGGACGCTCACGGCCGAGGAGGCGTCGCAGGCCCGCGACTCCGCCGTCGCCGCCGCGTCCGAGCGGACCGGAGCCGTCCTCCGGGGCGCCTGACGGACCACGGGGCGTGCCCCGGACCCCGTGCGGGGTCCGGGGCACGCCCTCGTCTCAGCGCGGACGGCGGCTCCAGGCGCGTCGGCCCGCGTGGAGACGGCTGCGCCCTTCTTTAACGCTACTTGTGTTGCGATAAGTCGTCGGGTATCGTCGACGGCGTCACATCGCCGCCCGGTTGGGGAGTCCATTGAGGATCTGAGGTCCGACACCGCGCAGTGGCCGCTCTCCGGCCCGCGCACGTGACCTCAGTGCGGACTCTTACCCGCCGGGCCTTCTCATGCCCGCCGGCGCGTCGCGCGATCCGCGGTGTCTCCATGCGTCCCGCAATTCTTCTGACCAACCATGGAGGCCGCCCATGTCATTCGCCATCGTGTGCTCGGACCTGTCGTTCGCGTGGGAGGACGGCACCGTCGTGCTGGACGGGCTGGACGCCGCGTTCGGCACCGGCCGGACGGGCCTGATCGGCGTCAACGGCTCAGGCAAGTCCACCCTGCTGAAGATCATCGCCGGTGAGCTGCGCCCCGGCTCCGGCACCGTGAGCGTCGACGGGGAGATCGGCTACCTGCCGCAGAACCTCGTCCTCGACGACGCCGCCGCGGTCTCGGACCTGCTCGGCATCACCGCGACCCGCGCGGCGCTGCACGCCATCGAGCGCGGCGAGGCCACCGAGGAGAACTTCGCCGCGGTCGGGGACGACTGGGACGTCGAGGAGCGCGCCCGCGCCGAGCTCGACCGGCTCGGCCTCGGCCACCTCGACCTGGACCGGACGGTCCCGACGCTTTCGGGCGGCGAGGCCGTGATGGTCGGGCTGGCGGCGCGGTTCCTCGCCCGGCCCGACGTCCTGCTGCTCGACGAGCCGACCAACAACCTCGACCTGGACGCGCGCCACCGCCTGTACGAGGCGGTCGAGTCCTGGACGGGCGTGCTCGTCGTCGTCAGCCACGACCGGGAGCTGCTCGACCGCGTCGACGAGATCGCCGACCTGCGCGAGGGCGCCGTCCGGTCCTTCGGCGGCAACCTCTCGGCCTACGAGGACCTGCTCGCCGTCGAACGGGAGGCGGCGGAGCGGACGGTCAGATCGGCCGAGACCGACCTGCGCCGCCAGAAGCGCGAACTGGAGGAGGCCCACGTCAAGCTGGCCCGGCGCAAGCGCTACGGCAACAAGATGCAGGAGAACAAGCGCGAGCCGAAGATCGTGATGGGGGCGCGCAAGCGGCAGGCCCAGGTCTCGGCGGGCAAGCACCGCATCATGCACGAGGAGCGGCTCGCGGACGCCCGCACGAGGCTCACCGAGGCGGAGGAGGCCGTCCGCGAGGACGCCGGGATCCGCATCGAGCTGCCCGCCACCCGCGTCCCGGCCGGGCGGACGGTGCTGACCGTGACGGGCCTCGGCGCCCCCGAGCCGGAGCCCGGCACGCTGGACGAGCTGATCGTCCGGGGACCGGAGCGGATCGCGCTGGTCGGGCCGAACGGCTCCGGCAAGACCACGTTGCTGCGGGCCCTCGTGGGCGACCGCGTCCCCGAGGGGACGGCCGTGAAGATCGGGGTGGACGGCGTCAGGTACCTGCCGCAGCGGCTCGACGTCCTGGACGAGGCTCTCAGCGTCGTCGAGAACGTCCGCCTGCAGGCGCCGTCGGCGCCGCCGGCGCGGATCCGGGCGGGGCTGGCGCGGTTCCTGTTCCGCGGCGCGCGGGCCGACCAGCCGGCCGGGACGCTGTCGGGCGGCGAGCGGTTCCGCGCCGTGCTGGCGTCGCTGCTGCTCGCCGAGCCCGCCCCGCAGCTGCTCCTGCTGGACGAGCCGACGAACAACCTCGACATGGCCAGCGCCGCGCAGCTCGGCCAGGCGCTCGCCGCCTACGAGGGCGCGCTGGTCGTGGTCAGCCACGACGTGCCGTTCCTGCGCACGCTCGGCATCACCCGCTGGCTGCGCATGGACCGGGCGTCGGGCCTCACCGAGGCCGAGCCGATGTAGCACGTGCGGCGGCCCCCGCGCGGACCGGTCCGCGCGGGGGCCGCCGAGGGCCGGTCAGGTCAGCACGCGCTTGGTGAAGGTGCGGGTCGCCCCCCATGTCAGCAGGGCCGTCCCGCCGACGATGGCGAGCATGAACGCCCACACCGGCATGTGCGGGATCTCCGGCGTGAGCGCGCTGCGCAGGCCCTCGCTCACGTACACCAGGGGGTTGAACAGGCTGAGGATCTGCAGCCAGCGGATGTTGTCGAGCGCCGACCAGGGGTAGTAGACGCACCCGAGCATGGTCATCGGCAGCAGCACCATCGCGAACAGCACCTGGACCTTCTGCGGGTTCATCAGGGTGCCGAGCAGCAGCCCGCCGGACGCCGACATCAGCGCCCCGACCACCATCACCGCGATCAGTACCGGCCAGTCGTCCACGTGCACCTCGGGGGACTGGCCCTCAGCGTGGATGAACAGCACCGCGGGGAACACCAGCAGCCCGCCGATCAGGCCCTGGACCGCCGCCGCGACGATCTTCTGCACGGCCAGCAGCGGCACCGGCACCGGCGCCAGCGCGCGGTCGGTGATCGACTTCTGCCAGTTCAGCTCCATCATCAGCGGGAAGATCACCGCCATCATCGCCTGCATGATGATCGACGAGCCGACGAGCCCGGGCAGCAGGATGGTGGAGAACGTGGGCCCGCCGGGCCCGCCCGCCATGGCGCCGCCCCCGAGCTTCGGCAGCACATAGGCGAACACGAACACGAACATGACCGGCTGCACCAGCACCCGGACGAAGGTCGACAGGAAGTTCTTGCGCATGACGAGCGCCTCGCGCGCCATCATCGCGGCGAACGTGCGGGGCACCGTGGCCCGCGCCGGCGGCGGTGGCGCCAGGACGGCGGGGGCGGAAGTCGCGGTCACTCGCGGTAGTCCCTTCCGGTGAGGGTGAGGAAGACGGTCTCCAGGCTCGGGCGCAGCTGCGTGGCGTCGGTGACGCCCACTCCGGCGGCCGAGCCGATCGTGACGAGCTCGCCGAGGATGCCGTCGGGCTCGGCGGCGAAGACGCGCACCTGGCCGCCGTTGACCTCGACCTTGCTGATGCCCTCGCGGTCGCCGAGGGCCTTGATCCCGTCCGGGGCGGGGGCGTCGTAGGCCACGGTGATGACGGTGTCGGCGCCGGCGCTGGACTTCAGCTGGTCGACCGTGCCGCTGGCGAGGACCTTGCCGTGGTCGACGACCGCGACCCGGTCGCACAGCGCCTCGGCCTCCTCCATGTAGTGGGTGGTGAGGACGATCGTCTGCCCGGCCGCCTGCAGCCCCCGCAGCACCTCCCAGAGGTTGGTGCGGGTCTGCGGGTCGAGCCCGGCGGTCGGCTCGTCCAGGAACAGCACCTCGGGGCCGTGCACGAGGGCGCGGCAGATCATCACGCGCTTGGCCTGCCCGCCGGAGATCTCGAACGGGTTGCCGCCGCGCTGCTCGGTCAGCCCGAACAGCTCCAGCAGTTCGCCCGCGCGCTTGCGGGCGTCGCGCGCGCCGAGCCCGAAGTACCGGCCGCGGAACTCCAGGTTCTCGGCGACGGTGAGCTCGTTGTCGAGGGTGTTGTTCTGCGAGACCACGCCGATGCGGCGCTTGATCTCGACGGCGTCCCGGACCACGTCCAGGCCGGACACCTGGGCGCTGCCGCCGGTCGGGACGACGAGCGTGGTGAGCATGCCGATGGTGGTCGACTTGCCCGCGCCGTTCGGGCCGAGCAGGCCGAAGAACTCGCCGCGCGGGACGTCGAGGTCGATGCCCTGGACGGCGGGCACCGCGGGGCGCGGCCCGGAGGCGGGATAGGTCTTCTTCAGGCCGATCGTGCGAACGGCGGCTTCGGGGGGACTGGTCACGCGCCGTCTCCCTTCGCTTCCTCGTCGGGGGAGTAGTTCTCGAGCTTGCTGATCAGGTTGAGCAGGAACCGGCGGACGGCCGGCTCGTCGGCCTCGTCGACGACGTCGTAGAGGCGCTGGAGGTCCCGGCCGATGGGAGCGGACTTCTCGGCCAGCAGCTGCCTGCCCGAGTCGGTGATGCGCAGCATCACACCGCGCCGGTCCCGGTAGGAGCGCTCGCGCCGCACGTGGCCGTTGCGTTCCAGGGTGTCGACGACCGAGGTGATCGTGGCGGGGGTGACCAGCAGCCGCCTGGCCGCCTCGCCGGGGCGCATGCCGTCCTCGACGATGAGCTGGCGGAGCAGGAAGTAGCCCGCCGGGCTGATCCCGTGCCGTTCGATGATGCGCCACACGAGGGGGCCCGACAGGCGGGTCGCCGCGCCGAAGAGCCGTCCGATGGGCCACTCCTCGACGGGGCCGAGCGCCGCCTTCAGGTCGTCGATGCCCTGGTTCTCCATGGGGACGATGTTAGGCCCCTGAAGTTTAGATGGCAAATCTTTAGGCATCTAACTACCTACTGTGGCACTTGTCTCAGCCGTGTGAAAGACGTAACCCGGCATTGAATAGGAATCCAGCCTCATGCATACTCTTGCTTACCGTTACCGAAGGGCAGAGTGGACATGGGAATCCGGACGGCGGTCGCGGGGGCCAGCGGCTACGCGGGCGGCGAGGTGCTGCGCATCCTCGCGGGGCATCCAGAGTTCGAGATCGGCGCGCTGACGGCGGGCTCCAACGCGGGCACCGAGCTCGGCGCGCACCAGCCGCACCTGCGATCCCTGGCCGGACGCGTCCTGGAGGAGACCACCCCCGGCACGCTCTCCGGCCACGACGTGGTGTTCCTGGCGCTGCCGCACGGCCGGTCCGGACCGCTCGCCGAGCAGCTCGGCGAGGACGTCCTGGTCGTCGACTGCGGCGCGGACCACCGGCTCGCCGACCCCGCGGACTGGGAGCGGTTCTACGGCACGCCCCACGCGGGCACCTGGCCCTACGGCCTGCCCGAACTGCCCGGCCGGCGGGAGGCGCTGCGCTCGGCCGGGCGCGTCGCCGTGCCGGGCTGCTACCCGACGGCCGTCTCGCTCGCGATGTTCCCGGCGCTCGCCGCCGGCCTCGCCGAACCCGACGTCGTCGTGGTCGCGGCGTCGGGGACCTCCGGCGCCGGCCGGGCCCTCAAACCCCATCTGCTGGGCAGCGAGGTGATGGGGTCGGTCTCGGCCTACGCCGTCGGCGGCACGCATAGGCATACGCCCGAGATGATCCAGAACCTCAGCGCGGCGGCGGGGGAGCCGGTCTCGGTCTCCTTCACCCCGACGCTCGCGCCGATGAGCCGCGGCATCCTCGCCACCTGCTCGGCGAAGGCGCGCCCCGGCGTCACCGCCGCCTCGCTGCGCGCCGCCTACGAGCGGGCCTACGCGGGCGAACCGTTCCTCGGGCTGCTGCCGGAGGGGCAGTGGCCCGCCACCTCCATGACCCTCGGCGCGAACACCGTCCTCGTCCAGGTCGGGCTGGACGAGGCGGCCGGCCGCGTCGTCGTGGTCGCCGCCGTCGACAACCTCACCAAGGGCACCGCGGGCGGCGCGGTGCAGAGCGCCAACCTCGCCCTCGGCCTCCCGGAAGAACTCGGGCTGACCACGATCGGAGTGTCCCCTTGAGCGTCACCGCCCCCCGGGGTTTCCGCGCCGCCGGCGTCGTCGCCGGGCTGAAGGACAGCGGCAGCCGCGACCTGGCCCTCGTGGTCAACGACGGGCCGTCCCGCGCGGCCGCCGGCGTCTTCACCCGCAACCGCGTGCGGGCCGCGCCCGTCCTGTGGTCCGAGCAGGTCCTCAAGGGGGCCCGGGTCCGCGCCGTCGTGCTGAACGCGGGCGGCGCCAACGCCTGCACCGGCGCCCCCGGCTTCCAGGACACCCACGCCACCGCCGAGAAGGCCGCCGCGCTGCTGGAGGACTCGGCGGGCGAGATCGCGGTGTGCTCCACCGGGCTGATCGGCGAGCGGCTGCCGATGGACCTGCTGCTGCCCGGCGTCGAGAAGGCCGCCGCCGAGCTGTCGCGCGGCGACGGCGGGCTCGCCGCCGCCGACGCGATCCGCACCACCGACACCGTCGCGAAGATCTCCTTCCGGCAGGGCGCCGGCGGCTACATGATCGGCGCGATGGCGAAGGGCGCGGGCATGCTCGCCCCGTCCCTGGCCACCATGCTCTGCGTCGTGACCACCGACGCCGACCTGCCCGCGGAGGCGCTCGACCGGGCGCTGCGCGCGGCCACCGGCGTCACGCTCGACCGGCTCGACTCCGACGGGTGCATGTCCACCAACGACACCGTGCTGCTGCTGGCGTCGGGCGCCGCCGAGGTGGTCCCGGACGAGGAGGAGTTCACCGCGCTGCTCACCGAGGTGTGCGGCGACCTCACCCGGCAGCTGCTCGTGGACGCCGAGGGCGCGTCCAAGGCGATCGCGATCGAGGTCGTCGGTGCCGCGTCGGAGGACGAGGCGGTCGCGGTCGGGCGCTCCGTCGCCCGCAACAACCTGCTCAAATGCGCGATCCACGGCGAGGACCCCAACTGGGGCCGGGTGCTGTCGGCCGTCGGCACCACCGACGCCGTGTTCGAGCCCGACCACCTCAACGTCGCGATCAACGGCGTGTGGGTGTGCCGGAACGGATCGGTCGGCGACGACCGCGACAAGGTCGACCTGCGCCCCCGCGAGGTGACGATCACCGTCGACCTGTCGGCGGGCCCGCACAGCGCCACCGTCTGGACGACCGACCTCACGGCCGACTACGTCCACGAGAACTCGGCGTACTCCACATGAGCGCGGTCACCCCGGGCGCCGAGATGCGCAAGAACCGGCTGGGCGTCATGAGCAAGGCCGAGACGCTGATCAAGGCGCTGCCGTGGCTGGAGCGCTTCCACGGCACCACCGTCGTGATCAAGTACGGCGGGCACGCGATGACCGACGAGGGGCTGCGCCACTCCTTCGCCGAGGACGTGGTGTTCCTGCGCTACGCCGGGCTGAGGCCCGTGATCGTGCACGGCGGGGGCCCGCAGATCAACGCGGCGCTGGCCCGCAACGGCATCGACTCGACCTTCACCGCCGGGCTGCGGGTCACCACCCCGGAGGCCATGGAGGTCGTCCGGATGGTGCTGACCGGGCAGGTCCAGCGCGACGTCGTCGGGCTGATCAACCGGCACGGCCCGTTCGCGCTCGGCATGTCCGGCGAGGACGCGCACCTGTTCACCGCCGAGCGCAAGCAGGCGGTCGTGGACGGCGCGCCCGTCGACATCGGCCAGGTCGGCGAGATCGTCGAGGTGCAGGTCGGGGCCGTGCGGGCGCTGCTGGACGACGGCCGCATCCCGGTGATCTCCAGCATCGCGCGCGGCGACGACGGCGAGGTCTACAACGTCAACGCCGACACCGCCGCCGCCGCGCTGGCGGTGGCGCTGGACGCGGCGAAGCTCGTCGTCCTCACCGACGTCGAGGGCCTCTACGCCGACTGGCCGGACAGCGACGACGTCATCGACCGGCTCACCACCGACGAACTCGCCGTCCTGCTGCCGGACCTTTCGGCGGGGATGGTCCCCAAGATGGAGGCCTGCCTCGCGGCCGTGCGCGGCGGCGTCCCGCAGGCCCACGTCCTGGACGGCCGGGTCCTGCACTCGCTGCTGCTGGAGATCTTCACCGACGAAGGGATCGGAACGATGGTGCTGCCCAGCGTCCCGGGCGCGGCCGTGGTCGAGGAGACGGCGTGAGCGGCCTCAGGGAGCGGTTCGAGGCGGCGTTCATGCCGAACTACGGCGTCCCGCCCGTGGCGCTCGCGCGCGGCGAGGGCTGCCGGGTCTGGGACACGGCCGGCCGCGAGTACCTCGACCTCATCGCGGGGATCGCGGTCAGCTCGCTCGGGCACGGCCACCCGGCCCTGGTCGAGGCGGTGTCGTCCCAGGTCGCGACCATCGCGCACACCTCCAACCTGTTCCTGAACGAGCCGGAGGTGCTGCTCGCCGAGCGGCTGCGCGAGCTGCTGGGCGGCGACGGCAGGGTGTTCCTGGCCAACAGCGGCACCGAGGCGAACGAGTGCGCGCTCAAGCTCGCCCTCAAGTACGGGAAGGCGAACGGGCGTTCGTACGTCGTCGCGGCCGAGAACGGCTTCCACGGCCGGACGCTCGGCGCCCTGAGCCTGACGGGCAAGGCCGCGATCCGGGAGCCGTTCGGGCCGTTCGCCATCGACGTCCGCTTCGTCCCGTACGGGAACGCGGACGCGCTCAAGGCCGCGGTGGGCGAGGACTGCGCGGCCGTGTTCCTGGAGCCCACCCAGGGCGAGGCCGGGGTCGTGCCCCCGCCGGACGGCTACTTCGCCGCCGTCCGCCAGATCTGCGACGCGGCGGGCGCGCTGTTCGTCGCCGACGAGATCCAGTCCGCGATCGGCCGCACCGGCACGTGGTTCGCGTTCGAGCACGAGAACGCGAAACCCGACGTCCTGACCCTCGCCAAGGGCCTCGGCGGCGGCCTGCCGATCGGGGCGTGCGTCGCGTTCGGCCCGCACGGCGACCTGTTCGCCAAGGGGGACCACGGCAGCACGTTCGGCGGCAACCCGGTCGCCGCGGCGGCGGCCCTCGCCGTCCTCACCACCATCGAGAAGGACGGCCTGCTCGACCGCGCCGCCTCCGTGGGGGCCTCCCTCGCCGCCGGACTCGCCGCCGTCGACCACCCGCTGCTCGCGGGCGTGCGGGGCCGCGGGCTGTGGCTGGCGGCCGCGCTGACCGGGCCGCACGCGCCCGCCGTGGAGGCCGCCGCCCGCGACGCGGGGTTCCTGGTCAACGCCCTCCAGCCGGACGCGGTGCGCCTCGCGCCGCCGCTGATCCTCACCGCCGAGCAGGCCGACTCGTTCGCGGGGGCGTTCCCCGATATCCTCGACGTCGCCGCCACCGAGCAGGAGAAATGACCGTGACCAGGCACTTTCTTCGCGACGACGACCTCAGCCCCGCCGAGCAGGCCGAGGTCCTCGAGCTCGCCGCGCGGGTGAAGCGGGACCGCTTCGGCCACCGGCCGCTGGAGGGGCCGCGCTCGGTGGCCGTGCTGTTCGACAAGCCGTCCACGCGGACCCGGCTGTCGTTCACCGTCGGCATCGCCGAACTCGGCGGCAACCCCCTGGTGATGGACGCGGGGACGAGCCAGCTCGGCCGCGGCGAGACCATCGCCGACACCGCCCGCGTCCTGGAACGCCAGGTCAGCGCCATCGTGTGGCGGACGGCCGGGCAGGAGCGCATCGAGGAGATGGCCGCCGGCACCGCCGTCCCGGTCGTCAACGCCCTCACCGACGAGTTCCACCCCTGCCAGATCCTCGCCGACCTGCAGACCGTCCGGGAGGCCAAGGGCCGCCTCGCCGGCACCACCCTCGCCTACTTCGGCGACGGCGCCAACAACATGGCGCACTCCTACCTGCTCGGCTGCGCCACCGCGGGGATGCACGTCCGGATCGGCGCGCCCGCCTCCCTGCCGCCCGACCCCGAGGTCGTGGCGCGCGCCGAGGAGATCGCGGCCGCGACCGGCGGCTCCGTGGCGGTCACCGCCGACGCCGCCGAGGCCGCCGCGGGAGCCGACGCCCTCGCCACTGACACGTGGGTGTCGATGGGCCAGACCGGCAAGGACACCTCGCTCTACGAGCCGTACTCGGTGACCGAGGGCCTGCTGGCCCTCGCCGGCCCAGAGGCGATCGTCCTGCACTGCCTGCCCGCCTACCGCGGCAAGGAGATCGCCGCCTCGGTCATCGACGGCCCGCGGAGCCGGGTGTGGGACGAGGCGGAGAACCGGCTGCACGCCCAGAAGGCGCTCCTCGTGTGGCTCCTGGAGCGCTCCCGGTGACCACCCCCATGACCAAGGCCGCGCGGCACGCCCGGGTGATCGAGCTGCTGACCCGCCACCCCGTCCACTCGCAGGGCGAGCTCGCGAAGCTCCTCGGCGACGAGGGGGTCGAGGTCACCCAGGCCACCCTGTCGCGCGACCTGGTCGAGATCGGCGCGGTGAAGCTGCGCGCCGACGACGGCAGCCTGATCTACGCCGTCCCCGGCGAGGGCGGCGAGCGGATCCGCCGCGCCCGCACCGGCGCCGCCGAGACCTTCACCGGACGGCTCTCGCGGCTCGCCGCCGAGCTGCTGGTGTCGGCCGAGGCGTCGGCGAACCTGGTCATGGTGCGGACCCCGCCGGGCGCGGCCCAGTACCTGGCCTCGGCGATCGACCACGCCGAGTGGCAGTCCGTCCTCGGCACCGTCGCGGGCGACGACTCGATCCTCGTCATCGCCCGCGACCCGGAGGGCGGGGAGGAGCTCGCCCGGGCGCTGCTGCGGCTGACGGGGACGCGCGAGCGACGAACCCAGGGGCCGCCGGGCGGCCCCGTCCAAGGCCCGTCCTGACCCGCGGGACGAGGCGGATTCGCCGTACGCTGTTGCCCACGCCGGGACCGCGGCGTCCGGCGGGTGCGGCCGTTCCGCGCCCGCGCGGGACGGCGTGGTGAGATGGCAGTTGACCGAACGACCAGTGGTGGGAAGAAGAGGATTCTCCGTGACCAAGGCACCGACGCGGCTGTGGGGCGGCCGGTTCGAAGGCGGCCCGTCGGACGCGCTCGCGCGGCTCTCGGTGAGCGTCCAGTTCGACTGGCGGCTCGCCCCCTACGACCTGATGGGATCGCGCGCGCACGCCCGCGTCCTCAACCGGGCGGGCCTGCTCACCGACGACGAGCTCGAGCGCATGATCGGTGCCCTGGACGACCTGGAGGAGGCGTGCCGGGGCGGTGAGTTCCGGCCCACGGTCGCCGACGAGGACGTCCACACCGCCCTGGAGCGCGGCCTGCTGGAGCGCCTCGGCGCCCTCGGCGGCAAGCTGCGCGCCGGCCGCAGCCGCAACGACCAGGTCGCCACCGACCTGCGCCTCTACCTGCGCGACCACGTCCGGCAGATCGTGTCGCGGCTGGTCGAGCTGGAGACGGCGCTGATCGCGCAGGCCGAGCACAACCTCGGCGTCGCCGCCCCCGGCATGACGCACCTGCAGCACGCCCAGCCCGTGCTGTTCTCCCACCAGCTCCTCGCGCACGTCCAGCCGCTCACCCGCGACATCGACCGGCTGCGCGACTGGGACCGCCGCGCCGCCGTCTCCCCGCTAGGCTCCGGCGCCCTCGCCGGCTCCTCCCTGCCGCTCGACCCGCAGGCCACCGCCGCCGAGCTCGGCTTCGACGCCGCCGCGCCCAACTCCATGGACGCCGTCGCCGACCGCGACTTCGTCGCCGAGTTCCTCTTCGCGGCCGCCCTGATCGGCGTGCACCTCTCCCGCCTCGGCGAGGAGGTCTGCCTGTGGGCCTCGCAGGAGTTCCGCTGGATCGAGATGGACGACACCTACGCCACCGGGTCGTCGATCATGCCGCAGAAGAAGAACCCCGACGTCGCCGAGCTGGCGCGCGGCAAGGCCGGCCGCCTCATCGGGCACCTCGTCGGCCTGCTGACGACCCTGAAGGGCCTCCCGCTCACCTACAACCGCGACCTCCAGGAGGACAAGGAGGGCGCGTTCGACGCCGTCGAGACGCTGCTGCTCGTGCTGCCCGCCATGTCCGGGCTCATCGCCACCATGCGGGTCAACACCGAGCGGCTGGAGTCCCTCGCCCCGGACGGCTTCGCCCTCGCCACCGACCTCGCCGAGCTGCTCGTCCGCCGCGGCGTGGCGTTCCGCGACGCCCACGAGGTCGTCGGGCACCTCGTCGTCTGGTGCCAGGTCAACGACAAGGACTTCGACGACCTCACCGACGAGGAGCTCGGCAAGGTGTCGCCGCACCTGACGCCCGACGTGCGCGAGGTGCTGAACGTGCAGGGCGCCCTCGCGTCCCGCAAGGCCTACGGGGGCACCGCGCCCGACCGCGTCCGCGAGCAGATCGGCGCCCTGCGCACGCTCGTCAACGGCCACGCCGACTGGGCCGCGGGCTCGGACTCCTGACCCGGAGACGGGGGCGGCCGCTCTGGTGCGGACCGCCCCCTAGGCTGGTCGATCGGTGAGGCTTTCCCTAGACCACGGTGAGGCGATGGACGCGGCGGTGCTGCCCAGGGAGTTCTTCGACGGCCCGGTGGAGGAGGTCGCGCCCGCGCTGCTCGGGCACGTCATCAGCCACCGCACCCCGGAGGGGGAGGTGGCCGCCCGGCTCACGGAGGTCGAGGCGTACGCGGGCCCGCTGGACCCGGCGTCCCACGCCTACAGGGGCCGGACCCCGCGCAACGAGGTCATGTTCGGGCCGCCCGGGCACGTCTACGTCTACTTCACCTACGGCATGCATTTCTGCATGAACCTCGTGTGCGGACCGGACGGGACGTCCATGGCGGTGCTGCTCCGCGCCGGGGAGATCATCGCGGGGGAGGACCTCGCCCGGGAGCGGCGTCCCCGCTCGACCGTCCGCGACCTGGCCCGCGGCCCGGCCCGGCTCTGCCAGGCCCTCGGCGTGGTCCGCGAGCAGAACGGCCTCGACGTGTGTACGCCGGGCGGGGAGATGACGGTCCTGCGGGGCGAGCCCGCCGACCCGGACCTGATCCGCAGTGGACCCCGCACCGGCGTCAACGGCGCCAAGGAGGTCCCGTGGCGGTTCTGGATCGACGGCGACCCGACCGTCTCGCCCTACCGCCCGCACGTCCCGCGGCAGCGCGGGAAGGTCGCCGCGGACGGCTGACGCGCCGGGCCGCGCGGGTCGGCCGGTAGCCGCCCCACCGCGGCGGACGTTGAATATCGTTGGCGTGACGGCCGCCCGCCGATGCAGGCTGGTGGCACACCGAAAGCAAACCGGAACGCAAGGCAAGCCGGAGACGAGGGAGACCGTGACCGACATCCTGGACGATCTCGCGTGGCGCGGCCTGATCGCGCAGTCCACCGACCTGGACGAACTGCGGGCCCTGCTCGCCGCGGGACCGGTCACCCTCTATTGCGGCTTCGACCCGACGGCGCCCTCGCTGCATCTCGGCAACCTGATCCAGATCCTGACGCTGCGCCGCTTCCAGAAGGCCGGGCACCGGCCGATCGGGCTGGTCGGCGGGGCCACGGGACTGATCGGCGACCCGAGCGGAAAGAGCGCCGAACGGGTCCTGAACTCGGAGGAGACCGTCGCCGGCTGGGTCGAGCGGGTCCGCGGCCAGGTGTCGAAGTTCCTCGACTTCGACGAGGGCCCGACCGCCGCGACCATGGTGAGCAACCTCGACTGGACCGGCCCCATGTCGGCCATCGAGTTCCTGCGCGACATCGGCAAGCACTTCCCGGTCAACCGGATGCTCGCCCGCGAGACCGTCAGGGCCAGACTCGACTCCACCGGGATGAGCTACACCGAGTTCAGCTACGTCCTGCTCCAGTCCATGGACTTCCTCGAGCTGTACCGGCGCCACGGATGCCGGTTGCAGACCGGCGGCAGCGACCAGTGGGGCAACCTCACCGCGGGCGTCGACCTGATCCGCCGGGTCGAGGGGGGAAGCGCGCACGCGCTGACCACGCCGCTGCTGACCAAGGCGGACGGCTCCAAGTTCGGCAAGACCGCGGGCGGTGAGACCTACTGGCTCGATCCCGAGCTGACGTCGCCGTACGCGTTCTACCAGTTCTGGATCAACGCCGACGACCGGGACGTGGAGAAGTTCCTGAAGTTCTTCAGCTTCCGTCCGCGCGAGGAGATCGAGGACCTGGCCAAGCAGGGCGCCGACCGTCCGGCCGCCCGCGCCCCGCAGCGGGCGCTCGCCGAGGAGATGACCACCCTCGTGCACGGGGCGGACGAGACCGCCCGGGTCATCGCGGCCTCTCGTGCCCTGTTCGGACAGGGGTCCCTGGAGGAACTCGACGAGCGGACACTGCGGGCCGCCCTCTCCGAGGTGCCCCGCACGGAGGTACCACCGGGGGAGCTGCCCTCCGTGGTGGACCTCCTGGCGGCGTCCGGCCTGTGCAAGAGCAAGTCGGAGGCCCGCCGTGCCGTCGCCCAGGGCGGTGCCTACCTCAACAACTCCAAGGTCGAGTCGGAGGAGGCCGTGCCGGCGTCCGCCGACCTGCTCCACGGCCGCTTCCTCGTCCTGCGGCGCGGCAAGCGCAACGTGGGAGGCGTCGAGGTGACCGCCTCCTGAGCTTCCTTCAGACCGCCCGTCCGGAACCCCTCCGGGCGGGCGGTCGCCATGAGAGGGGCAAACTTCAGTAGATACACGTCACAGTGGGGTTACGACAGCCCGCGAACGGGCATGGTTCGAAGACTGAAAACAGTAGATGACCTGGGGATTCACGCTCCACCTGGGCCGATTTGACGGTCCTGTCGGCGGGACCTAATGTTCTACACGCCCCACGGGGGAGCGGGACGCCGACAGGCGGCCGGCCCCGAAGGGGAAACCTCAACAGCCCGGACGGGGTGAGCTACGCCTTGCCCAAAATGGACTTATGGGGTCGAACCGCCCGAAGTTGAATAAACCAGGACGGATCGGGTACAATCGAATGGTTGCCCCGGAGCCGGGGCCCGCGGGAGCGGGGTTCGGCGCGGTGGGTGTCCGTTTCTTGAGAACTCAACAGCGTGTTAAAAGCCAGTGCCTTTATCGGCTCGGCCGGTTTTCTGGTCGGGTCGCCCCGTGCCGCTCCATTCGTGGGGTGGTGGGGATTTCTTTGAGGCAATGCCGCCCCTCTTGGGGGGTGGTGATGCTGGGATTGTTTCCGAGGTTTGGCGGGTCGGGGTTCGCCCCCTGGTCTGTCGTTTGGACCTTAATGGAGAGTTTGATCCTGGCTCAGGACGAACGCTGGCGGCGTGCTTAACACATGCAAGTCGAGCGGAAAGGCCCCTTCGGGGGTACTCGAGCGGCGAACGGGTGAGTAACACGTGAGCAACCTGCCCCTGACTCTGGGATAAGCCCGGGAAACTGGGTCTAATACCGGATATGACCACTGGTCGCATGGCGTGGTGGTGGAAAGTTTTTCGGTTGGGGATGGGCTCGCGGCCTATCAGCTTGTTGGTGGGGTGATGGCCTACCAAGGCGACGACGGGTAACCGGCCTGAGAGGGCGACCGGTCACACTGGGACTGAGACACGGCCCAGACTCCTACGGGAGGCAGCAGTGGGGAATATTGCGCAATGGGCGGAAGCCTGACGCAGCGACGCCGCGTGAGGGATGACGGCCTTCGGGTTGTAAACCTCTTTCAGCAGGGACGAAGCTAACGTGACGGTACCTGCAGAAGAAGCGCCGGCTAACTACGTGCCAGCAGCCGCGGTAATACGTAGGGCGCAAGCGTTGTCCGGAATTATTGGGCGTAAAGAGCTCGTAGGCGGTTTGTCGCGTCTGTCGTGAAAGCCCACGGCTTAACCGTGGGTCTGCGGTGGATACGGGCAGACTAGAGGCAGGTAGGGGAGAATGGAATTCCCGGTGTAGCGGTGAAATGCGCAGATATCGGGAGGAACACCGGTGGCGAAGGCGGTTCTCTGGGCCTGTACTGACGCTGAGGAGCGAAAGCGTGGGGAGCGAACAGGATTAGATACCCTGGTAGTCCACGCCGTAAACGTTGGGCGCTAGGTGTGGGGTCCTTCCACGGATTCCGCGCCGCAGCTAACGCATTAAGCGCCCCGCCTGGGGAGTACGGCCGCAAGGCTAAAACTCAAAGGAATTGACGGGGGCCCGCACAAGCGGCGGAGCATGTTGCTTAATTCGACGCAACGCGAAGAACCTTACCAAGGCTTGACATCGCCGGAAAACCATCAGAGATGGTGGGTCCTTTTTGGGCCGGTGACAGGTGGTGCATGGCTGTCGTCAGCTCGTGTCGTGAGATGTTGGGTTAAGTCCCGCAACGAGCGCAACCCTCGTTCCATGTTGCCAGCACTTCGGGTGGGGACTCATGGGAGACCGCCGGGGTCAACTCGGAGGAAGGTGGGGATGACGTCAAGTCATCATGCCCCTTATGTCTTGGGCTGCAAACATGCTACAATGGCCGGTACAGAGGGCTGCGATACCGTGAGGTGGAGCGAATCCCTTAAAGCCGGTCTCAGTTCGGATCGAAGTCTGCAACTCGACTTCGTGAAGTCGGAGTCGCTAGTAATCGCAGATCAGCAACGCTGCGGTGAATACGTTCCCGGGCCTTGTACACACCGCCCGTCACGTCACGAAAGTCGGCAACACCCGAAGCCCGTGGCCCAACCACCTTGTGTGGGGGGAGCGGTCGAAGGTGGGGCCGGCGATTGGGACGAAGTCGTAACAAGGTAGCCGTACCGGAAGGTGCGGCTGGATCACCTCCTTTCTAAGGAGCACCAACTGGCCAGGTCGCCTCTCCGTGAGGGATCTGGTCGGTGGCCACCGTTGGCAGCGAATGTCTGTCAGGTGGCTGCTCATAGATGTGGAGCACTGGTTACTCAGCTCACCGCTCGTGTGAGCCGGCAAGTACCGCCCCGGGGCAACCCAGGGGAGTGGGAACGGCGGTTTCAGGCGGGTGGTGGGTTGGACACGCTGTTGAGTCCTGAGGGAACGGGCGCAAGCCCAGGTGACCTCGGACTGCGGGACCGTTGGCCACACTTCTCCGTTATGGGTCGTGTGGCCTCGGTGGGCCCGGTTGTTTTTTGAGAACTGCACAGTGGACGCGAGCATCTCTGGTGAACGATGAGAGCCGCCTGGTGGGGAGTCTTTCGGGGTTTCCTGTCGGGTTGTTTTTGTTGTTTATCTGCGATTTGTTTTGATCGTTTTGTGTGTTCAAGTTTTTAAGGGCATACGGTGGATGCCTTGGCATCAGGAGCCGATGAAGGACGTGGGAGCCTGCGATATGCCTCGGGGAGTCGGCAACCAGACTTTGATCCGGGGATTTCCGAATGGGGAAACCTGGCACTCGTCATGGGGTGTCGCCGCCTGCTGAATGTATAGGCAGGTTGGTGGGAACGCGGGGAAGTGAAACATCTCAGTACCCGCAGGAAGAGAAAACAATAGTGATTCCGTGAGTAGTGGTGAGCGAAAGCGGAGGAGCCTAAACCGTGCGCGTGTGATAGCCGGCAGGCGTTGCGTGTGCGGGGTTGTGGGACCACCCTGGTTCAGCTGCCGTTGGACCGAGGAGTTATAAACCGCTGGGATAGTCGAATGGTTTGGGATGGCCGACCGTAGACGGTGAGAGTCCGGTAGACGAAATTTCAGTGGCTTCTGGGTGTGTTCCCGAGTAGCACGGGGCCCGTGAAATCCCGTGTGAATCTGCCACGACCACGTGGTAAGGCTGAATACTTCCTGATGACCGATAGCGGACCAGTACCGTGAGGGAAAGGTGAAAAGTGCCCCGGTGAGGGGTCGTGAAATAGTACCTGAAACCGTGTGCCTACAAGCCGTCAGAGCCTCCTCAGCAAGGGACTTGTTCTTTGTTGTTGGTGATGGCGTGCCTTTTGAAGAATGAGCCTGCGAGTTATGGTGTGTGGCGAGGTTAACCGGTGGCGGGTAGCCGTAGCGAAAGCGAGTCTGAATAGGGCGTTTTTAGTCGCATGCTGTAGACCCGAAGCGGAGTGATCTAGCCATGGGCAGGGTGAAGCGCCGGTAAGACGGTGTGGAGGCCCGAACCCACCAGGGTTGAAAACCTGGGGGATGACCTGTGGTTAGGGGTGAAAGGCCAATCAAACTCCGTGATAGCTGGTTCTCCCCGAAATGCATTTAGGTGCAGCGTCGCGTGTTTCTTGCCGGAGGTAGAGCTACTGGATGGCTGATGGGCCCTACCAGGTTACTGACGTCAGCCAAACTCCGAATGCCGGTAAGTGAGAGCGTGGCAGTGAGACTGCGGGGGATAAGCTTCGTAGTCGAGAGGGAAACAGCCCAGATCATCGGCTAAGGCCCCTAAGCGTGTGCTAAGTGGGAAAGGATGTGGAGTTGCTGTGACAACCAGGAGGTTGGCTTAGAAGCAGCCACCCTTGAAAGAGTGCGTAATAGCTCACTGGTCAAGTGATTCCGCGCCGACAATGTAGCGGGGCTCAAGCACACCGCCGAAGCCGTGGCATTGACATCCTTTCGGGGGTGTTGATGGGTAGGGGAGCGTCCTGTAACCGGTGAAGCCTTCGAGTGATCGTGGGGTGGAGGTTGCGGGAGTGAGAATGCAGGCATGAGTAGCGAATCACACGTGAGAAACGTGTGCGCCGGATGACCAAGGGTTCCTGGGGCAGGCTAATCCGCCCAGGGTAAGTCGGGACCTAAGGCGAGGCCGACAGGCGTAGTCGATGGACAACGGGTTGATATTCCCGTACCCGCTGGTATGCGCCAACGCTGAACCCTCTGATGCTAACCACCCGAACCGTGGTTCGGGCCTTCGGGCCTGTTTCACGGGGAGCGTGGGGCCCGAGGGGGTAGTAGGTGAGTGATGGGGTGACGCAGGAGGGTAGCTCAGCCCGGGCGGTGGTTGTCCCGGGGTAAGGCTGTAGGGAGAGAGATAGGTAAATCCGTCTCTCACGTATCCTGAGAGCTGATGCCGAGCCGTTTTAGGTGAAGTGAGTGATCCCATGCTGCCGAGAAAAGCCTCTAGCGAGTGTACCGGCGGCCCGTACCCCAAACCGACTCAGGTGGTCAGGTAGAGAATACCAAGGCGATCGGGTGAACTGTGGTTAAGGAACTCGGCAAATTGCCCCCGTAACTTTGGGAGAAGGGGGACCTTGCCTGGTGATGGCATTTTCTGTCTGAGCTGGGTGGGGTCGCAGAGGCCAGGGGGAAGCGACTGTTTACTAAAAACACAGGTCCGTGCGAAGTCGTAAGACGCTGTATACGGACTGACGCCTGCCCGGTGCCGGAACGTTAAGAGGACCGGTTAGAGGGACTTGTTCCTTCGAAGCTGAGAATCTAAGCGCCGGTAAACGGCGGTGGTAACTATAACCATCCTAAGGTAGCGAAATTCCTTGTCGGGTAAGTTCCGACCTGCACGAATGGCGTAACGACTTCCCCGCTGTCTCAACCACAGGCCCGGCGAAATTGCAGTACGAGTAAAGATGCTCGTTTCGCGCAGCAGGACGGAAAGACCCCGGGACCTTCACTACAGCTTGGCATTGGCGCTTGGAGCGTCTTGTGTAGGATAGGTGGGAGACTGTGAAGCCCAGACGCCAGTTTGGGTGGAGTCATTGGTGAAATACCACTCTGGTCGTTTTGAGCGTCTAACCCGCACCCGTGTATCCGGGTGGGGGACAGTGCCTGGTGGGTAGTTTAACTGGGGCGGTTGCCTCCCAAAATGTAACGGAGGCGCCCAAAGGTTCCCTCAGCCTGGTTGGCAATCAGGTGGCGAGTGCAAGGGCACAAGGGAGCTTGACTGTGAGACGGACGTGTCGAGCAGGTGCGAAAGCAGGGCCTAGTGATCCGGCACCTACGTGTGGAAGTGGTGTCGCTCAACGGCTAAAAGGTACCCCGGGGATAACAGGCTGATCTTCCCCAAGAGTCCATATCGACGGGATGGTTTGGCACCTCGATGTCGGCTCGTCGCATCCTGGGGCTGGAGTAGGTCCCAAGGGTTGGGCTGTTCGCCCATTAAAGCGGCACGCGAGCTGGGTTTAGAACGTCGCGAGACAGTTCGGTCCCTATCCGCTGTGCGCGTAGGAGAATTGTGAGGGTCTGTCCCTAGTACGAGAGGACCGGGACGGACGAACCTCTGGTGTGCCAGTTGTCCCGCCAGGGGCACGGCTGGTTGGCTACGTTCGGTCGGGATAACCGCTGAAAGCATCTAAGCGGGAAGCCTTCCTCGAGATGAGTTCTCCCACCCCTTTGTGGGTGTAAGGCTCCCGGTAGACGACCGGGTTGATAGGCCGGAGATGGAAGCGCGGTAACGTGTGGAGTCGACCGGTACTAATAGGCCGAGTGGCTTGAACACACTGAACGTTCAAAGCATGTCGCTGCGAGAGATGGTTCGCGTCCCTGTGTGGTTCCCAGAAAACAACCTGGGCACCGCAGTCACTTGATAAGTGGATACCGAGTCGAAGGCTCGGACGTTGATTTGCCCGCCCCGTCGGGGTGGTGCGTTGAGGCGTTCGGTGGTTTTGGCGAAGGGGAAACACCCGGTCCCATCCCGAACCCGGAAGTTAAGCCCTTCAGCGCCGATGGTACTGCATGGGGGACCGTGTGGGAGAGTAGGACGCCGCCGGACACATATTGGGAAAGGCCCCGCCGTAACCGGCGGGGCCTTTCTCGTTTCGCCGCTCATCCCTCCGCGCGATCCAGTGAGCTGCCGACCCGCTTTCTGAAACAGATACCTGGGACCCGGACCCGGACCCGGGCCTGTGAGAGGTTCGCTGGCGAGTCCAGCCGGGGCGTGCTGGACGGCGGGTGTCCTAGGGTCGGTTCATGCCGTCGCTTTCGCCGCGCCTTGCCGAAATCGTGGATGCGTTGCCGCTCGCGCCCGGAATGCGGGTACTGGAGATCGGGTGCGGGCCGGGTGCGGCCGCGCGCGCCGTCGCCGCCCGGCTCGACGGCGGGCACATCGTCGCGATCGACCGGTCGGCCAGAGCGGTCGCCCAGGCCGAGGCGGCCTCGGCCGAAGAGATCGCGGCAGGGCGGATGAGCGTACGCCGTGCCGCCATCGAAGATTTCACGCTGGACGCCGGTGAGGCCCCCTTCGACCTGGTCTTCGCCGTCAGGGTGGGCGCGCTCGACGGACGCCATCCGGAGGCCGGCCGCCGAGCGTTGCAGCGCATCGGCGCGGTGCTCGCGCCCGGGGGCCGCCTCTTGATCGACGGAGGCGACCCCCTGCGGGAGATCACCCTCTGAGCAAGAGGCGAGGTGGGGGTCAGCGGCCGAGGGCCCCGTCGAGCGTCTCGGCCCACTGGTGGAGCAGACGGGATCGGCGCGCCGAGTCGTCGGTGAGGAGATCGGCCAGGCCGAGCCCGCGGACCAGGTCGAGGGTAGCTTGCACCGTCTCCCGGACGCCGGGGCGCGACTCGTCCGCGCCGAGGGCCTCCACCGTGAGGCGGTGCGCCTCGCGCCCGACCCGCGCTTCCAGGGGGACGACCTGGGCGCGGAGTTGCTCGTCGGAACTGGCCGCGACCCAGAGTTGGAGCGCGGCGCGGAAGAGCGGGGTGGTGTACATCTCGCCGAGCAGGGTGACGACGTCCAGCGTGGAAGGTCGGCGGTCGGCGAGCGCGTCCAGGCGCTCGCGCATCTGCGCCATCCGCACGTCCGAGCCGTACTCGACCGCGGCCGTCACCAGCTCCTCGCGGGTACGGAAGTGGTGCTGGGCGGCGCCCCGGGAGACCCCCGCGCGCTCGGCGACCACCGCCACCGTCGTGCCCGCCCAGCCCACCGAGGCGAGGCAGTCGATGGCGGCCTCCAGAAGGCGCTGCCGCGTGGCGCGGCTGCGCTCCTGCTGCGGTTCGCGGGGGAGTGCCTGGGCGGTCATGGAGTCCTCGGGGTCGGCGGACCTCCAGTGAACCAAACGATCAGGCGAAGAAACAATCATGCACGATTGATTTTTTAGGGACGGGCTGGCAGGGTTCAGGCCATGAGCCAACCGTTGCGGGTCGGTAACGCCTCGGGCTTCTACGGCGACCGCTTCTCCGCGGTGCGGGAGATGCTGGAGGGCGGGCCGCTGGACGTCCTCACCGGCGACTACCTCGCCGAGCTGACGATGCTGATCCTCGGACGCGGCAGGATGAAGGACCCGGACGCCGGGTACGCCACGACGTTCCTGCGGCAGATGGAGGAGTCCCTCGGGCTCGCCGTCGAGCGCGGCACGACGATCGTCGCGAACGCCGGCGGGCTCAACCCGCGGGGGCTCGCCGACCGGTTGCGCGAGCTGGCCTCCCGGCTGGGGATCGACGTGCGGATCGCCCATGTGGAGGGCGACGACCTGCTGCCGCGCGCGAAGGAGCTCGGCCTGGCGGACGCCCGCTACGGGCAGCCGCTCACGGCCAACGCCTATCTGGGCGCCTGGGGGATCGTCGAGTGCCTCAAATCCGGCGCGGACGTCGTGGTGACCGGCCGCGTCACCGATGCCTCCCTGGTCGCGGGCCCGGCCGCCGCCCGCTTCGGCTGGGCGCGGGACGACTGGGACGCGCTCGCCGGCGCGACGGTCGCCGGGCATGTCCTGGAGTGCGGCGCGCAGACGACCGGCGGCAACTACGCCTTCTTCCAAGAAATCTACAACGTAAAGGCGCCGGGCTTTCCGATCGCCGAGATCCACCCCGACGGCTCCTGCGTGATCACCAAGCACGACGAGACGGGCGGCGCGGTGACGGTCGAGACCGTCACCGCCCAGCTCCTGTACGAGATCGGCGGGCCCTCCTACGCGGGCCCGGACGTGACGACGCGGTTCGACTCGATCGCCCTGGCGCAGGACGGGCCCGACCGGGTGCGCATCAGCGGTGTCCAGGGCGTCCCGCCGCCGCCGTCCACCAAGGTGTGCCTGAACCACCTGGGCGGTCACCGCAATGAGATGACCTTCGTCCTCACCGGCCTGGACATCGACGCCAAGGCCGAGCTCGCGAGGGCCCAGATGGAGGAGGCCTTCGCGGAGGCGCGGCCGGCCCGCGTGGAGTGGACGCTCATCGGCGCCCCCGCGCCGGACCCGGCGACGCAGGGCGAGGCGACGGCCCTGCTCCGCTGCGCCGTCCTGGACCCGGATCCGGAGAAGGTCGGCCGCGCGTTCAGCGGCGCCGTCGTGGAGCTCGCGCTCGCCGGCTACCCGGGCTTCACGATGACCTCTCCGCCCGGCAAGAGCGCGCCTTACGGGGTCTATACGCCCGCTTACGTCCCGAACGACGTGGTCGAGCATGTCGCGGTGACGCATGAGGGCGATCGCGTCGCGGTCCCGGCGGCTCCCGCCGTGCGCGACCTGGAGGCCCCCGCCGAACCGCCGCCCGCGGAGGACGTCCCGACGGGCGCGACCGTTCGGGCGCCGCTCGGCCGGGTCGCCGGGGCGCGGAGCGGGGACAAGGGCGGCGACGCCAACATCGGCGTGTGGGCCCGGACCGACGCGCAGTGGCGCTGGCTCGAGCCGTTCCTGACCACCGAAAGGCTCCGCGCGCTGCTGCCGGAGACCCGCGAGCACACCGTCCGCCGGCACGCGCTGCCCAACCTCCGCGCGGTGAACTTCGTCGTCGAAGGGCTGCTGCAGGAGGGCGTGTCCGCCTCGACCCGGTTCGACCCGCAGGGCAAGGCCCTGGGGGAGTGGCTGCGGTCCCGCCTCGTCGACATCCCGGAGGCAGTCCTGTGACCCTGAAGAGCACCCTGGACGCGCGGAGCCCGGAGTACCGGGAGCGCCGCGCGGCCATGCTGGAGAAGCTGGCGGCCCTCGACGCCGAACACGCCAAGGCGCTGGAGGGCGGCGGCGAGAAGTACGTCGCCCGGCACCGCGAGCGGGGCAAGCTGCTGGCCCGCGAGCGCATCGAGCTGCTCCTGGACCCCGACTCGCCGTTCCTGGAGCTGAGTCCCCTCGCCGCGTGGGGCAGCGACTTCCCGGTCGGCGCGAGCGTCGTCACGGGGATCGGCGTCGTCGAGGGCGTCGAGTGCATGATCGTGGCGAACGACCCGACGGTGCGGGGCGGGTCCAGCAACCCGTGGACGGTGAAGAAGAGCTTCCGGGCGTCCGACATCGCGCTGGAGAACCGGCTCCCCGTCATCAACCTGGTCGAGTCGGGCGGCGCGGACCTGCCGACGCAGAAGGAGATCTTCATTCCGGGGGGCCGCATGTTCCGCGACCTCACCCGGCTCTCGGCCGCGGGCATCCCCACCATCGCGCTCGTGTTCGGGAACTCCACGGCGGGCGGCGCCTACATCCCGGGCATGTGCGACTACGTCGTCATGGTCAAGGAGCGCGCGAAGGTGTTCCTCGGCGGGCCGCCGCTGGTGAAGATGGCGACCGGTGAGGAGGCCGGCGACGAGGAGCTCGGCGGCGCCGAGATGCACGCGCGCACCTCCGGCCTCGCCGACTACATGGCGGTGGACGAGGCGGACGCGCTGCGCCTCGGCCGCCGGATCGTCGGGAACCTCAACCACCGCAAGCTCGCCCCCGCGCCCGGCCCGGTCGAGGAGCCCCTGTACGACGCCGAGGAGCTGGCCGGGATCGTCCCCGAGGACCTGAAGATCCCCTTCGACCCGCGCGAGGTCATCGCGCGCGTCGCCGACGGGTCGCGGTTCGAGGAGTTCAAGCCCCTCTACGGGACGAGCCTGGTCACGGGCTGGACGCGCGTCCACGGCTACCCGATCGGGGTCCTCGCCAACGCCCAGGGCGTCCTGTTCGGGGACGAGGCGCAGAAGGCGGCGCAGTTCATCCAGCTCGCCAACCAGAGCGACACCCCGCTGCTGTTCCTGCACAACACGACCGGCTACATGGTCGGCAGGGAGTACGAGCAGGCCGGGATCATCAAGCACGGCGCCCTGATGATCAACGCGGTGGCCAACAGCAGGGTCCCGCACATCACGATCGTGATGGGCGCCTCGTACGGGGCGGGCAACTACGGCATGTGCGGCCGCGCGTACGACCCCCGCTTCCTGTTCAGCTGGCCGAGCGCCAAGTCGGCGGTGATGGGGCCGCAACAGCTCGCCGGCGTCCTGTCGATCGTGGCGCGGCAGGCGGCGCAGGCGCGCGGGCAGGCCTACGACGAGGACCAGGACCGCGCGATGCGGGAGATGGTCGAGGCGCAGATCGAGGCCGAGTCGCTGCCGTTCTTCCTGTCCGGGCGGCTCTACGACGACGGGGTGATCGACCCGCGCGACACCCGGACCGTCCTCGGCCTGTGCCTGTCCGTCGTCCACAACGCGCCCGTGCGCGGAGCCGAGGGCTTCGGCGTCTTCCGGATGTGAGTCGAACAATGATCAACAGAGTGCTGGTCGCCAACCGCGGCGAGATCGCCCGCCGCGTCCTGCGGGCCTGCCGGGACCTCGGCATCGGGACGGTCGCCGTCCACTCCGACCCCGACGCGGCCGCGCCGCACGTCCGGGAGGCCGACACGGCCGGGCGGCTGCCCGGTGCGTCCCCGGCGGAGACGTACCTGTCGGCGGAGCGGCTCCTCGACGTGGCGAGGCGCGCCGGGGCCGACGCCGTCCACCCGGGCTACGGGTTCCTGTCGGAGAACGCGGACTTCGCGCGGGCCGTCACCGAGGCCGGCCTGACCTGGATCGGCCCGCCGCCCGAGGCGATCGCCGCGATGGGTTCAAAGATCGAGGCCAAGAAGCTGATGGCCGCGGCGGACGTCCCCGTGCTCCCCGAGCTCGACCCCGCGCAGGTCACCGAGGCGGATCTCCCCCTGCTGGTCAAAGCGTCCGCGGGCGGCGGCGGACGCGGCATGCGCGTCGTCCGGGCGCCGGAGGAACTGCGCGACGCCGTCGCGGGCGCGCGGCGGGAGGCCGAGTCCGCGTTCGGCGACCCGACCGTGTTCTGCGAGCCGCTGCTGGAGAACGCCCGGCACATCGAGGTGCAGGTCCTCGCCGACGCGCACGGGACCGTCTGGACGCTCGGCGAGCGCGAGTGCTCCGTCCAGCGCCGCCACCAGAAGATCGTAGAGGAGGCGCCGTCCCCGGCCGTCGCGCCCGAGTCGCGCGCGCGGCTGTGCGAGGCGGCGGCGAGCGCGGCCCGCGCCATCGGGTACGTCGGCGCCGGCACGGTCGAGTTCATGCTCGCGCGCGACGGCCGCTTCTACTTCCTGGAGGTCAACACCCGCCTCCAGGTCGAGCACCCCGTCACCGAGTGCGTGTACGGGGTGGACCTCGTCCGGCTGCAGATCGAGGTCGCCGAGGGCGCCCGCCTGCCGGAGGCGCCGCCGGAGCCGCGCGGCCACGCCATCGAGGTGCGCCTGTACGCCGAGGACCCCGCGCAGGACTGGCGGCCCGCCAGCGGCACGCTGCACACCTTCGAGGTTCCGGGCGTGGACGCCGAGTTCGCCGTGCCAGCCGGGCACGGGCTGCGGCTCGACAGCGGCGTGGAGAGCGGTTCCGAGGTCGGCGTCCACTACGACCCCATGCTCGCCAAGGTGATCGCGTGGGCGCCGTCCCGGTCCGCGGCCGCGCGCAGGCTGGCCGCCGCGCTGCGCCGCGCCCGCGTCCACGGCCTGACCACCAACCGCGACCTGCTCGTCCGGGTCCTGGAGGAGCCCGCCTTCCTGGACGGCGACACCGACACCGGCTACCTCGACCGCGTCGGCCTCGACACCCTGGCCGCGCCGCTCGCGGACGAGGCGGCGGTCCGGGTCTGCGCGCTGGCCGCGGCCCTCGCCCGGGCCGCCGCGGACCGGGCGGGCGCCCGCGTGCTCGGCGGCCTCCCGTCGGGCTGGCGCAACGTGCGCTCCCAGCCGCAGCGCAGGGTGTTCCAGGGACCCGGCGGCCCGGTGGAGGTGGACTACCGGCTGGACAGGAACGGTCTGACCTCCGAGCTGTGCCCCGGCACGGCGCTGCTCTCCGCCGCGCCGGAACGGGTCGTCCTCGACCACGGCGGCCTCCGCGAGACCTTCACCGTGACCACGGCCGGGGACTCGGTGCACGTCGACTCCCGCCTCGGCTCCGTGACGCTCGCCGCCGTCCCGCGCTTCGCCGACCCGAGCGGCCAGATCGCCCCGGGCTCCCTGCTGGCCCCCATGCCCGGCACCGTCGTCCGCGTCGAGGCAGGGCCCGGCGCGAGCGTAGCCGAAGGGCAGACCCTCGTCGTCCTGGAGGCGATGAAGATGGAGCACCGCATCGCCGCGCCGTCCGCCGGGACGGTCGCCGAAATGAACGTCGCCGCGGGGCAGCAGGTCGAGTCCGGCGCCGTCCTCGCCGTCATCGAAGGGACCCCCGAATGAGCTTCGTCGAGACCGAGGAGCGTCAGGCGCTGCGCGCGGCCGTGGCGGAACTCGGCGCCAAGTACGGCTCGTCCTACTACGTGGAGAAGGCCAAGTCCGGCCAGAAGACCGACGAGCTGTGGGCCGAGGCCGGGCGGCTCGGCTACCTCGGGGTCAACGTGCCGGAGGAGTACGGCGGCGGAGGCGGCGGCATCGGCGACCTCGCCGCCGTGTGCGAGGAGCTCGCCGCCGCGGGCTGCCCGCTGCTGCTCATGGTCGTGTCCCCGGCGATCTGCGCGACGATCATCGCCAGGTCCGGCACCGGCGACCAGAAGGCGCACTGGCTGCCGCGCTTCGCCGACGGCTCGGTGAAGATGGCGTTCGCGATCACCGAGCCGGACGCCGGATCCAACTCGCACCGCATCACCACCACGGCGCGCCGCGACGGCGACGGATGGGTGCTGAACGGGCAGAAGACGTTCATCTCCGGCGTGGACGAGTCGGACGCCGTGCTGTTCGTCTCCCGCACGCAGGACCAGAAGGGCAACCTGCGGCCCTCGCTGTTCATCGTCCCGACCGGCACGCCCGGTTTCTCCTGGACCCCGATCGACATGGAGATCGTGTCGCCGGAGAAGCAGTTCATCTGCCACCTCGACGACGTCCGGCTGCCCTACGAGGCGCTCGTCGGCGACGAGGACGGCGGCCTGCTCCAGCTGTTCGCCGGCCTCAACCCCGAGCGCATCATGGCCGCCGCGATGGGCGCCGGGATCGGCCGCCTCGCGCTCGGCAGGGCCACCGGCTACGCCAGGTCGCGGCAGGTGTTCCGGACGCCGATCGGCGCGCACCAGGGCCTGGCGCACCCGCTCGCCGCCGCGAAGATCGAGCTGGAGCTGGCCCGGCTGATGGGGCACAAGGCCGCCTGGCTCTACGACGAGGGCGACGACGCGGGCGCCGGCGAGGCCGCGAACATGGCCAAGTACGCCACCGCCGAGGCCGCGATCCACTGCGTCGACCAGGCCATCCAGACCCACGGCGGCAACGGCCTCACCACCGAGTACGGCGTCGGGATGCTGGCCGGGGTCGTCCGGCTCATGCGCATCGCCCCGGTCAGCCGCGAGATGATCCTCAACTACGTCGCGCAGCACTCCCTGGGGCTGCCGAAGTCCTACTGACATTGCGGTGGCGACGCCCGGACCGGGCGGCCTAGACTCCTGGCGTTCCCCGCTTTGAGCCAACAGAAGACCGCGACCCGAGGGACTCCCGTGTACGGTCCGCCGCCCGTCCCGCTGCCCGCCGCCGAGCCCCTGCCGCCCGCCCCGCCCCCCGCCGCGGCCCCGCGGGGCCGCCGCCTGGCGGCCTGGGGGATCGACGCCGGCGTCCTCCTCGGCGCCGCGATCCTCCTCGGCATGATGACGTGGGGACGGCTGAACGGGCTGCTCGGCGACGGGCTCTGGGGCGACGCGCTGTCGGCGGGCGGCGGGCTCCTGCTGACCGGCGGCGACGTCCAGCAGGCCGCCGAGGACTTCGGCACCGGCATCTGGAACACGGCCGTGAGCGCGGTCGAGCAGGCGCTGCTGCTGCTCGTCCTGGTCGAGTTCCTGCACCAGTTCGCGGGTCAGGCCCTCGCCGGCCGGACCCTCGGCAAGGCCGTCCTCGACCTGCGAGTGGAGAAGGCCGGCTCCGCCGAGTCGGTCAAGTCGGCCAAGGCCAGGGCGCTGCGCCGTTCGCTGGCGACCACGGCGGGCGGCACCGGCCTGTACTGCACCGCGTGGATCCTCCTCCTGCACGGCCTCTTCTTCCTCTCCCTGGTGATGTGGCTGGCGGCCGTCGCGTTCTTCCTGGCCAACAGTGCGCCGACCCTCGTCGGCGCCCGCCGCCGCGGCCTCGCCGACCTGCTGGCGGGGACGGTCCTGGTGCGAGCGGACGGCTACCGGCGCGCCGCCGAGGCCGCGCGGCAGGGCGCGGTCATCGCCTGGGACGGCACGCAGGCGGCGGGCCAGATCGCGGGCCAGGCCGTGCGTGAGAACGCGGCCCGCCTCGCCCAGGCCGAGTCGATGCAGCGGGCACTGCGGTCCGAGCGCGCCCGGCAGGTGCAGGATCTGGGCCGGCGCTCCGCCGCCCGCGTGCAGGGCGCGATGCAGGGCGAACGGGCGCAGCAGGTCGGCGACGCCGGCAAGCGCGTCGGCGGTCGGCTCAAGAACGCCTACCAGGAGCGCCGCGACGCGCGGCGCCGACCGCTGCCCCCGCAGCCGGAGCAGCCCGCCCTCCCGCCGCCCGCGCCGCACTACGACCCCTACGCCCAGCCGGGCCAGTACGCCCAGCCGGGCCAGTACGTGGAGCCGGGCCAGTACGTGGAGCCGGGCCAGTACGTGGAGCCGGGCCAGTACGTGGAGCCGGGCCAGTACATGGAGCCAGGCCAGTACATGGAGCCAGGCCAGTACGGTCAGCCGGGCCAGCCCGGTCCGTACCCTCAGCCGGGCCGGCCCGGGTACGCCCAGCCCGGCCCGTATGAGCCTCCCCAGCAGCACATGCCGCCGCAGCAGTGACCCTCCGAGCGCCGGGTTGACGCCCGGGCCGCCCAAGTCCCGCCGAATCCCCTACTCTCCGCCTTTGCTCACTGTTAGTAGTCATTACGTTACGCAGAGCATGCAGCGGGAAGTATCGCCACGCAAGCACCTGATACCAGATCGAAGGGGATCATCATGAAGCGGTTTCTTGCGGTTCTGGCTCTCGCCGCCGGGGCGACGCTGGCCGGCATCACCGGCATGACCGCCTCGGCGTCGGCCGCCACCGGTCCGGAGGCCGCGGCGCCGGACGCCATCGTGTCGGCCGCCATGGCGTCCGCCGACACCGCGAACGAGTCCGCGCGGAAGCACGGCCGCCACCACCACCACTGCGGCGACCACAACGTCAACATCAACAAGAACGTCAACATCAACATCAACGACTGACGCGGCGGCCTCCCCGCCCGGCGGTCGACGCTTCCGGCGGGCGGGGGCCATCTGGCGGAGACCGCACGGTCTCCGCCAGAACGTCATCCGACCAGCGCGTCCAGTTGCGACTCCAGCGACCGGGGCGCGCCGAGGCGGTTGTCCACGGCCGTGTGGGGGACCGGAGGCGGCGTTCCGGGCAGCATCCGGGCCACGAAGGCGTCGAACGCCGCCAGCTTGCCGGCGTCACGGGGCGAGCCTCGCTCCTCCAGCCGGCTCCGGAGGGTCTCGGCGTCCGTCCGTATCCAGACCAGGTGCACCGGCGGCCCGCCCAGGGACGCGCCCCACTCGCTCCAGCGCGCCGGGTCCCGGATCTGGCCGGTGAACGGACCGCTCAGCAGCACCGGGCAGCCGTGCGACCGGATCTCGCGCGCGGTGGCGGTCATCCCCGCGTACTCGTGCGGCTTGACGTGCGCGTCGTACCAGGCCCCCTCGCGCTCGCCGGGATCGCGCGAGGACGCCGCGAGCGTCGCCTCCACGAACGGACCGAACATCGTGTCCTTGTCCAGCAGTGCCGGCACGGGCCGCAGCCGCCGCAGCAGCAGGTCCGAGACGGTGGTCTTGCCCGAGCCGGGCGGCCCCGCCACGACCCAGGCCGGGGCGGGCGTCACGCCGACAGGCGCATGCGGCGGGTCGCCAGCCGCTCGATGCGCTCCTCGTCGACCTCGTGGCCGAGCCCCGGCTGCGTGAGCGGCACCCCGACGACGCCGCCGGACGAGCGCACCGGCGGCGTCACGAACACCGGGCCCCCGGCAGGGTCGGACACGTCGCTCGGCAGCGTGCAGCCCGGCAGGGCCGCGAGCGCGACCGCGGCCGCCTGCCCGATGCCGAACGCGCCGCAGCCGCTGCACCACACGTCCCAGCCCGCCGCGTACGCGAGGTCGTGGGCGCTGCGGGCCGCGGTCAGCCCGCCGAGCCGGTCGAGCCGCAGGTGCAGGGCGCGGCCCGCCTCCAGCGTGAGCGCCGCGTCCAGCGTCTCCAGGTCGCCCACGTCCGGGGCGACGGCGCTGCTCACCCGCAACTGGAGCCGGGCGTGCGCGGCCAGCTCGGCGGCCGGGAACGGGCGCTCGATCGCCGCCAGGCCGTAGGCGTCCAGCGCCTCCAGCACCGCCAGATGCTCCGGCGACTCGGTGTAGGCGTGGCCGGCGTCGGCGACGAGGGCCAGCGCCGGGTACGCCTGCCGGATCGCGCGGACGGGCTCCACGTCCCAGCCGGGCCGGACGTCGAGCGTGACGCGGGTGTGGCCCGCTCCAACGGCCTGGTTGACGCGGGTCGTGACCGTGTCGAGCGCCGGCTCGGGGGAGATCCGCGCGCCCGTCACGATCGAGGTGCGGGTCCCGCCGAGGGCGTGCGAGAGCGGCAGCCCCCGCGTCCGGCACCACAGGTCCCAGCAGGCGGTGTCCACGGCCGCCGCGGCCTCGCGCGCGCCGAGGTCGGCGGCGGCGGACACGTCCTCGGGACGGTCCCAGTCGAGCCCGATGAGGGCCGGGCCCATGCGCGTCTCGATGTCCGCCCACGCCGCGCCGGGGTCCGCGGCCCCGGCCGGGACGGCCATCTCACCCCAGCCGACGGCGTCGCCGCCGGAGAGGCGGACGAGGACGCTCTCCGGCCGCCGCCCGCGCGGCATCCTCACGCGGAAGGCGTCGCAGCCGTGGATCCGAGGCACCGCACCAGCCCTTCGAAGTAGGGGTCCTTCCTCAATGATCCCCCCTCCCCGGACCAGGAAGGACAAACCACGCGGGGCAGGACCGCCGCGGCCGGACCGGCACGGGCCCCGGGACGGGCACGGGCGGCGGACCGGGCCGGCCGGTCAGGGGCAGCTGCTCTCCAGCGACACGGGCTTGGAACTCGGCTTGGCCGACTCGCCGCCGTCCGGTTCGCCCGGCGACTCGCTCGGCGACGCGCTGGGCGAGGCGGTGGGCGAGCCGCTCGGCTTGGCGCCGACCTGCCGCGGGGCGCTGCTGACGGCGTCGGCCGCCAGCGCGCGGATCTTGTGGAAGTCCGGGTTCCCGGTGTAGATCAGCGGCGGGACGAACTGCAGGCTCCTGATCTCCGCGCCGTTCTTGACCCGGTTCGACAGCTTCATCAGGGCGGGCAGCAGCTCCTGCGGGATGTCGGTCGACAGCGTCCGCTTGGCCGCCGCGGCGAGCTTGTCGAAGCTGGTGAGCACCGTCTGCGGGTCGGCCTGCTCGGCGATCGCCCGCATGAGGCACTTCTGCCGGCTCATCCGGACGTAGTCGCTGCTGTTGGTGCGGGACCGCCCGTACCAGAGGGCCTCCTTGCCCTTCAGCGTCCGGTACCCGGGCTGAAGGACGCCGCCCTGCAGCCCGTACGGGATCGGCTCGGTGATCTTGAGCTTGACGCCGCCCATGGCGTCGACGATGTCGGCGAAGCCGAACATGTCGACGAGGATGTAGTAGTCGACGTGCAGGCCGAGGACGCCGGCGACGGTGGCCTTCAGCAGTTCGGGCCCGCGGCGCTTCTTGGCGACGCCGGGCACCACGTCGGGGTGGTTCTCGGCGTACTCGTAGACCTCGTTCAGCAGACCCGGGTTCTGCGGGCCGTCGCCGGTGAAGCCGTAGGGGAACCGGTCGCGGGCCGGGCCGGGCGGCATCGGGAACTTCTCCAGGTTGCGCGGCAGGCTCAGCAGCACCGTGTCGCCCGTCTTGGTGTCGACGCTGGCCAGCGTCACGCTGTCGGTGCGCACGCCGGTGCGGTCGGCGGCGGAGTCCCCGCCGAGCAGCAGGATGTTGACGCGGGCCTGCCCGTTGAAGGGGTCCTCGGTGTCGACGGGCTTGCCGTTCTCGCTGCCGGTCCGGAAGATGCTGGTCAGCGCGTCGCGGTACACGTAGGTGCTGTGCGCCGACCACGCCACCGGCACCGCGACGGCGAAGCACATCACCGCGACGGCCCCGGCGCCGAGCGTCCGGGCGCTCGCCGCGAGCCGCGCCGGGCGCAGCAGGAGGTAGGAGCGGACGACGACGAGGATCCACAGCACGCCGAGCGAGACGATCGTGGCGGAGGCCCGCTGCAGCACCGCGGGCTGGACGGCGTAGTGGACCAGGTCGGAGCGGTAGACCGTGGCGGCGCCCGCCAGCGCGGCGAGGATGGCAAGGTACAGGGCGAGCAGGAGCCCGCCGGCGACCCGGCGTCCCGTGACGAAGTGCGCGACACCCCAGACCAGGGCGGACGCGAGCGTCAGCGCCAGCGCGCGGGGAAGGCCCCCGGCGCCGCCGGAGGTACCCTCATCGTCCCTGTTCCGGGCACGCCCACTCGGCGACCGACCCATGTACGCTCCGATTCCCACCCACGGTGAATTAAGCCTCGGCTCACATTATTGACGCGTCGAACCGGGCAAAGGTTGCGTAAGAGTCGATCGCATGCGAGCGGATGCGGCCTTTGTTGCAGATGGTCAGGATAGTGAATCCGACGCCGTTCGGGGAGCCGGACGGATGATCACTGCCCGGGAGCGCCCTTTACCAGCTGCTGGACAGCGGCTTGCCCTCGGCGTAGCCGGACGGGCTCTGGATCCCGATCGTGGCGCGCTCGTGGAACTCCTCCAGGGTCCGGGCGCCCGCGTAGGTGCACGAGCTGCGCAGCCCCGCCACGATCGAGTCGATCAGGTCCTCCACCCCGGGCCGCTGCGGGTCCAGGAACATCCGGGAGGTGGAGATGCCCTCCTCGAACAGCGCCTTGCGGGCCCGGTCGAAGGGGGAGTCGTCGGCGGTGCGCAGGCGCACCGCCCGGGCGGACGCCATCCCGAAGCTCTCCTTGTACAGCCGTCCGTCGGCGGCCCGCTGCAGGTCGCCCGGCGACTCGTAGGTACCGGCGAACCACGAGCCGACCATGACGTTCGCCGCGCCGGCCGCGAGCGCCAGCGCGACGTCGCGCGGGTGCCGGACGCCGCCGTCCGCCCACACGTGCCGGCCGAGCCGGCGCGCCTCGGCGGCGCACTCCAGCACCGCCGAGAACTGCGGGCGGCCGACGCCGGTCATCATCCGGGTGGTGCACATCGCGCCGGGGCCCACGCCGACCTTGACGATGTCGGCGCCCGCCTCGATCAGCTCGCGGGTGCCCTCGGCGGTCACCACGTTCCCGGCGGCGACCGGGACGGCGGGGTCCAGCCCCCGGACCGCGGCGAGCGCGCTGATCATCTTGTCCTGGTGGCCGTGCGCGGTGTCGACAACGAGCAGGTCGGCGCCCGCCTCCAGCAGCGCCTTGGCCTTGCCGGCGACGTCGCCGTTCACGCCGACCGCCGCGGCGACGCGCAGCCGGCCCCCGGCGTCCACGGCCGGGCGGTAGAGCGTGGCCCGCAGCGCGCCGGTGCGGGTGAGGACGCCGGCGAGGCGGCCCTCGGCGTCCACCACGGGGGCGAGGCGGTGGCCGCGCTCGTGCAGCCGGTTGAACGCCTCCCGCGGGTCGACGCCGGCGGGCAGCGTGACCAGGTCGCGGGACATGATGTCGCGGAGTTGGGCGAACCGGTCGACGCCCATGCAGTCGGCCTCGGTGACGACGCCCACCGGGCGGTCGTCCTCGACGACGATCACGGCGTTGTGCGCCCGCTTGGGCAGCAGCGCGAGCGCGTCCCCGGCCGTGCTGGAGGGGTCCAGCCGGATCGCGGTGTCCACGACCAGGTCGCGGCCCTTGACCCAGGAGATGACCTCGGAGACCACCTCGACCGGGATGTCCTGCGGGAGCACCGCCACGCCGCCGCGCCGGGCGACGGTCTCGGCCATCCTGCGGCCGGACACGGCCGTCATGTTGGCCACCACCAGCGGGACGGTCGTCCCGCTGCCGTCCGAGGTCGCCAGGTCGACCTCCAGGCGCGACCCGACCGAGGAGCGGCGGGGGACCATGAAGACGTCGTTGTAGGTGAGGTCGTGAGCGGAACGCTCACCGTTCAGCAGGTGCACGGCTGTACTACACACCAATCGCGTTCGCAGTGGCTGGGCCACCGTACATTCTCAGCCATACCCGGCGATGCTCCCGCCAGGAACCTCCGTGCGGGGCCGGTGGCCGCTCCCTATGCCGCAGGCAAAGCCGTGACCAGGGGTGATGACACTGTGTCCCCCGGGGGTGTCGAGTGTCGTCTGCGGTCCCCCTCCCGCCTTCTTCCAGGCATAACGGAAGTGAGTCCGTACGCCTGGTGGAAAACGGTGCAACGTGAGGCTTGGCTCTCTGTAAAGTTACCTCTTGACGTAACTGTGCCCCCGATGCACTTTTCTTACATGTGCCTCGCGCGGACGGCCGATCCGCCGTAGGGGGTGGGTCAGCAGAACACCGGGAGAAGCGCATGCAGGTCACGCACGTGGACGCGGTCGGCCATGCCCGCCCGCGCCGCGGGCCGTCCCAGCCTGGCGGCGATCACCGGAGCGGGCACGGGCGGCCGGCGCGTCCACCGCCACATCGCCGGACGCGCCGCGTGCGGCGCGGGCCCGGCAGCGTTGCGCTTTTGAACGGGTTTGTGCGGCATCCGAAACGTCGCCGCCCGGAACCGGTCACCGACGCTTCGACGGCTGCCGGGGCGGGCGAACACGAGCAAGATCAATATTTGACGTCATACCGTCTCGAAATGGAATGATCTTGCAGTTGCTGGCGAAACGATTCATCAGATGTCGAGGAGGAGAGCCGTGCTGGATGCGGTCGACGCCGTGCTCGTCCGCGAGCTCCAGCGGGATGGCCGGGCGACGTTCCAGGCGCTGGCCGATCGCGTCGGGCTTTCCCGCACGGCTGTGCGGGCACGGGTGCAGCACCTTCTCGAAACGCAGGTCGTCCGCGTCGTCGGCATCGTGCACGCCGCCGTCGTCGGCGCCGAGGCGATCGGGCACGTGTCGGTCACCGTGGAGGGGGCGGCCAGGGAGGTGGCCGAGAGCGTCGCCGAGCGCGCCGCGGTCAGCTTCGCCGCGCTGACGGCGGGCCCGTACGACCTGGTCGCGCAGGTGCGCACCCGCGACGACGCCGCGCTCGCCGCCGAGGTGGACCACATCAGGTCCGTCGCCGGCGTGCGCGCGGCCGAGGTGTTCCGGTCGGTGGCCACCGTGCGCGACACGCACGCGGTGGTGCGCGAGCTCGGCGAGGTCACCCTCGACGACATCGACTGGCGGCTGCTGCACGAGCTGCAGCGCGACGGGCGCGCCCCCTACACCCGGCTCGCGCACGTGATCGGGCTTTCGCAGGCCGCCACCCGGGCCCGGGTGGTCAGGCTCATGCGCACGGGCGTCATCCAGGTGACGGGCCTTGCCGACCCGCTGGCGCTCGGCGCCGCCGAGCTCGGCGGGTTCGGGCTGGTGGTGACGGGCGGGCTGCGCAAGGTCGCCGAGGCGGTCGCCGCCCAGGACGGCGTTCGCTACCTGGCGACCGGCTTCGGCCGCTACGACATCGTCGGGCAGGTGGAGGCGGCCTCCCGTGCCGAGCTGGTGGCCGTGTTCGACGCCATCCGGTCGGTGTCGGGGGTGACGGTGCGGGAGTCCTGGCACCACCTCGACGTGGTGAAGGAGTCCTACGCCGTCCAGCTGCCCGAGCAGCCCCTCAACGGGGCGGTCTGACCGGGTACCGGCGCCTCGGCCACGGCGCGACCGTGGCCGAGGCAGCGTCCCGCCCCGCTAGTCGCGGCTGAGCGCGACCTCCTCCAGGTCGAGTTCCCACATGACGCTGGTCAGGACCTCGTCGTCGATGCGGCGCTCGTCCCGCATCCGTACGAAGACCTGGCGCTCGGCCATCAGCATCTCCCGCCGCAGGCGCCGGTACGTCGCCGTCGGCACCTCCTCGCCCTCCGGGCCCGTCCCGCCCCCGAGCCGCTCCCAGGCGCGCAGCTGCCGGTGCTCGGCGAGCCGGCGGAGCCGCTCCACCACCGAGGGGTCGAGCCGCTCCGCGGCGTTCAGCTCCTCCAGGCGCTCCAGCGAGGCCTGCGCGGCCGCCTGCTGCGCGCCCGCCAGGGCGACGGTGTCGGCGTAGCGCTCCCGGTCCCCGCCGATTCGGAGCAGGCGGATCAGCGCGGGGAACGTCAGGCCCTGCACCAGCAGCGTCCCGAGGACGGTCGTGAACGTCAGGAACAGGATCAGGTCGCGTCCCGGGAACGGGCCGCCGCCCGAGATCATGAACGGGACCGCGAAGGCGGCGGCGAGCGAGACCACCCCTCTCATGCCCGCCCACGAGATCACCACGAGGCCGCGCCAGCCCACGTTCGGCAGCTCGCGCTCCCGCCGCGACAGCAGCCGCGGGATCTGCGAGGCGGGGAACACCCAGGCGAACCGGGCCGCGACCGTGACGGCGAACACCGCGACCGCCCACCAGGTCAGCTCCTGCCAGCTCCGCCCCGACAGCGCGTTGACGACCGGGGGGAGCTGGAGGCCGATGAGCAGGAAGACCACGGATTCGAGGACGAAGACCAGGACCTTCCAGAAGGAGTGCCCGATCAGCCGGGTCACCGCCGTGGACTGGGTCTCGCGGTTGCCGAGGTACAGCCCGCTGACCACCACGGCGATCACCCCGGAGGCGTGCACGCTCTCGGCGATGAGGTAGGCGGCGAACGGGGCCACCAGCGCGACGCCGTTCTCGACCAGCGGGTCGTTCAGCCGGGTCCGCAGCCAGTGCAGCGGCGGCCCGAGCAGCAGCCCGACCGCCGCGCCCACGACGGCGGCGAACAGGAACCGCCCGACGCCCTCCGCGAGCGTGAACCCGGCTCCCATCGCGGCGATCAGCGCCACCCTGAATGCGGTGAGCGCCGTCGCGTCGTTGAACAGGCTCTCGCCCACCAGGACGGTCACCGTCCGCCGGGGCAGGCCGAGGCGCTGGGCGATGCTCACCGCCGCGACCGCGTCCGGCGGCGCCACGATCGCGCCGAGCACGAACGCCGCCGCCAGCGGCAGGTCGGGGACGAGCAGGGACGCCGCGTATCCCACGGCGAACGTCGTGAAGAGCACCAGCCCCACCGAGAGCAGGCCGATCGACCAGACGTTCTCGCGCAGGTTCGTGAACGAGCTGTTCCAGGCCGCGGAGAACAGCAGCGGCGGCAGGAACACGAACAGAACGAACTCCGGGTCCAGTTCGAACTCCGGAACGCCCGGGACGAAGGAGAGGCCGAGGCCCGCGATCACCAGGACCAGCGGGGCCGACAGCCCGATCCGCCGGGCCGCCGCGGCCACCATCAGTGCGCTGACCGGTACGGCCAGCAGCCAGAGCGCGTGCGTGGTATCCACCCGCCGAATCATGGCATGACCAGGCCCCGGTCGGCGCGGGGCGGAAGGCCCCGGCGGGCGGGGCGGGAGCCGGGTCAGCGAGCGGGGTGGTCGCGGGGCGTCTCCTTGGCGAAGGTCAGGAAGTCGCGTGCGGCGGGAGGGAGCCTGCGGTGCGCGTGCACGAGCCCGATCATGCGGGTGAGCGGCGGCATGAACGAGCGGACCGTCACCCCGTCGGTGTCGTCGATCTGGTTGCGGTACCAGAGTAAGGAGCCCCGGCCGGCGCGGACCCAGCCGAGCCAGGCGCCGCGCTCGTCGGACTCCACCGCGGCGACCGGCCGCGCGCCGATCCGCCGCAGCATCGTGTCGATCTCGGCGCGGCGGGCGCTGCCGCGGGCGGGCAGGACGAGCCGCATGCCGTCCAGCGCGGCGGGCGGCACGGGCTCGCGGACCTTCAGCGCCTGCGGGGAGATCAGCACCACCTCGCGCTGCTCGAACGGGTGGGCGGTCATGTCGCCGGGGACGGGCAGGTCGGTCAGCGCCAGGTCGGCGCGGCCCGCCCGCAGGGCCGCCGCGATCTGGTCGCGGTCCCCGCAGCGGACCACCCGGACGCGCACGGCCGGCTGCCTGCGCGCGAAGCGGGGGATCAGGCCACCGGTCAGCTCCGGCTCGAGCGACGCGGTGACCGCGATGCGCAGCTCCGCGCCGCGCCCGTCGGCCCGGTTGACCGCCAGCCCCTCGATGGCGTCGACGGCGTCCAGCGCGACCCTGGCCTGGCGGACGACCTGCTCCCCGGCGGGGGTGAGCACGACGCCCCGGCCGGACCTCGCGAACAGCTCCAGGCCGAGCTCGCGCTCCAGCTCGCGGACGGCCCGCGACAGCGCGGGCTGGGCCACGTAGAGGGCTTGGGCCGCCGACGTCATCGTGCCGTGGTCGGCGGTCGCCACGACATAGCGCAGCTGCCGCAGGTTCATGGACCGACCGTATGCCAACGAACCGCTCCGGTCCTGGACATAGCCGGATTCGGACCGGGAATCAGCGGACCGGCGCGGGGGTCAGGCCCGGGGGCCCGGCGCGGTCCCGCCGGCGTGGTCGGCCGGGACGGTCTCCGGTTCGGGCTGCAGCTGCGGGGCGCCGACCCCGCACTGCCTCCGGCATTCCGGCACGACCGATTCGCCCGACGGCGTCTGCAGCGCGTCGCTGCCGACCGTGAGGAAGCACAGCACGGCCCCGGCCGCCAGGAGCGCGGCGCACGCGACCATCGCGATCCGGAACCCGTGCGAGAAGGCGACGGGGTCGGTGTAGGCGTCGCCCGTCAGCCCCGCCAGCGGCGGGATCGCCGCCACCGCGAGCAGCCCGGCGGCCCGCGCCACCGCGTTGTTGACGCCGCTGGCCACGCCCGCGTGGCGGACGTCGGCGGTGGCGAGGACGGTGGCGGTGAGCGGCGCGACCACCGCCGCGAGGCCCAGCCCGAACACCACCACGGCCGGCAGGACGTCCCGGACGTAGGAGGTGCCCGCCCCGATCCGGCTCACCAGGAGCATCCCGAAGGCCGCCACCACCAGGCCCGCCGTCATCGGCAGCCGCGGGCCGATCTTCTGCGCGAGGGCGCCCGCGCGCGCCGACAGCAGCAGCATCAGCACCGTGACCGGCAGCAGCGCCGTCCCGGCGGCGATGGGCGAGAACCCGCCGACGACCTGGAGGTTCAGCACGAACAGGAAGAACAGCACGCCCATCCCGCCGTACATGATGAACGTGACGACGTTGACGGCCGAGAACTGCCGCGAGGCGAACACCTCCAGCGGGAGCATCGGCTGGGGCGCCTCCCGGCGCGCCCGCCCGGACGGCAGGTGCCGCCCGCCGCGCAGCCGCTCGACCAGCACGAACGCGACCGCCGCGCCGAGCCCCGCGATCGCGGCGGTGGCGATGACCGGCGGGGCCGCGCCCCCGCCCGGCGCCTCGGTCAGCGCGTACGTCGTGCCCGCCAGGGCCAGCGCCGCCAGTACCGCGCCGAGCACGTCGAAGCGCCCGCGGGCCTGCGGGTCGACGCTCTCCGGGACGTGCCTGACCGCGACCAGCACCACGACGGCGGCGAGGGGCACGTTCAGCAGGAACACCCACCGCCATCCCGCCGCCTCCACCAGCCAGCCGCCCACGAACGGGCCGACCGCGCCCGCGACGCCCGCGAGGCCCGACCAGGCGCCGACCGCGCGGGGGCGGTCGTCGGCCGTGAACGACGCCTGGATGATCGCCAGCGAGCCGGGGGTGAGCAGCGCCCCGCCCACGCCCTGCAGCGCCCGCGCCACGATCAGCGTCCCGATGTCCGGGGCCGCGCCGCACATCACCGAGGCGACCGCGAACCACACCACGCCGACCAGGAAGACCCGGCGGCGCCCGAACCGGTCCCCGAGGGAGCCGCCGAGCAGGATGAACCCCGCGAGCGTCAGCGTGTAGGCGTTGACCGTCCACTGCAGGCCGGCCATGTCGGCGTGCAGGTCGTCGGCCAGTCTCGGCAGCGCCACGTTGACGACGGTGGCGTCGAGCATCGCCACGCTCGACCCGAGCACCGTCGCCAGCAGGATCCAGCGTCCGAGACCCGTCCCCAGCCGGACGTCCGGCATCAGACGATCAGTTCGTCGACGAAGCACCACCGCCAGTCCTCGCCCGGCTCGAACGACCGGACGATGGGGTGCCCCTCCTTCTCGAAGTGCGCGGTGGCGTGCCGCCTGGGCGAGGAGTCGCAGCACCCGACATGCCCGCAGCCCAGGCAGAGCCGCAGGTGGACCCAGCGGGTGCCCTCCCGGAGGCAGTCCTCGCATCCCTGCGGGGTGTTCGGCGCCGGGTCCTCCGCCGGGAGGGACTGCACGTGCTCACATGTGGCCATACCTGAATCGTGCCACGGCCGCGGTAACCGGATCACCAATGATCGGGGCTGAAGGGCTCGTCCTCGGGGCGCGCGGACCGCGACAGCAGCCGCAGGTCGGACTGGACCATCATGGTCACCAGCCCCTCGAAGGTCACCTCGGGCTCCCAGCCGAGCTGCTCGCGGGCCTTCTTCGGGTCGGCGCACAGCAGGTCGACCTCGGCGGGACGCGTGTACCTGGCGTCCAGGACGACGTGGTCCTCCCAGTCCAGGCCCGCGGTGCGGAACGCGAACTCCACCAGCTCCCGCACCGACTGGGTCTGGCCCGTCCCGATGACGTAGTCCTCGGGGGAGTCCTGGGCCAGCATCATGCGCATCGCGCGGGCGTAGTCGCCCGCGTAGCCCCAGTCGCGCCGGGCGTCGAGGTTGCCGAGGCGCAGCTCGGTGGCGAGCCCCAGCTTGATGCGGGCGGCGCCCAGCGACACCTTCCGCGTCACGAACTCGGCGCCCCGGCGGGGCGACTCGTGGTTGAAAAGGATCCCGCTCACCGCGAACATCCCGTAGGACTCGCGGTAGTTCTGCGTGATGTAGTGCCCGTAGCTCTTCGCCACGCCGTACGGGCTGCGCGGGTGGAACGGGGTCTTCTCGTTCTGCGGCGTCTCCCGGACCATGCCGAACATCTCCGAGGACGACGCCTGGTAGAAGCGGATCTGCTCGCCGCCGGGCGTGCGGGACGTGCTGATCCCCGACACCACGCGGATCGCCTCCAGCATGCGCAGCACGCCCATCCCGGTGACCTCGGCGGTCAGTTCGGCCTGCTGCCACGACATCGGCACGTAGGAGATCGCGCCCAGGTTGTAGACCTCGTCGGGCTGCACCCGCTCCACCGCCGAGATCAGGCTGCCCTGATCCAGCAGGTCCCCGGTGGTGATCTGCACGTCGCCGATGTGCTTGCGCAGCCGTGACACATGGGGGTTCGCCTGCCCCCGCACCAGGCCCCAGACCTCGTATCCCAGCTCAAGCAGATGCTCGGCCAGATACGAGCCGTCCTGTCCGGTGATGCCGGTGATGAGTGCTCGCCTGGACAGCGGATCCTCCATGGCTGAAATAGGTCCGACGCGGGCCCACCACGGGACTAAACCCGTAACGAGCGTGATTTATGAGGTTACCGACCAGGACATGTCCATGACGAGGGAGGGCACGGTTTGGACCGAATTCCCTTCTGGTTCGCCCGCCGGGCCGCCGGTATGCCACGGTGAGACCCATCATGAGCTCACCGGACGCGCCGCCGCTGCGGCTGAACGGTCGCGACATCGGCCCGCACGCGATCATGGCCGTGGTGAACCGCACGCCCGACTCGTTCTTCGACCGGGGCGCCACCTACGGTTTCGACGAGGCCCTCGCCGCCGTGGACCGGGCCGTGGAGGCCGGCGCCGACATCGTCGACATCGGCGGCGTCAAGGCCGGCCCCGGGCAGGACGTCGGCGTCGCCGAGGAACTGCGCCGCGTCGTCGGCCTGGTCGCCGCCGTCCGCGACCGCCACCCCCGCGTCGTGATCAGCGTCGACACCTGGCGCGCCGAGGTCGGCGAGGCGGTGGCGCGGGCCGGCGCCGACCTGCTGAACGACACCTGGGGCGGCCCCGACCCCCGGCTCGCCGAGGTCGCCGCCGCGCACGGCGTCGGACTCGTCTGCTCCCACGCGGGCGCCCTAGCGCCCCGCACCCGCCCGCACCGGATCGGCTACGACGACGTCGTGGCGGACGTCGTCGCGCACGTGACCGCCGAGGCCGAGCGCGCCGCGTCCCTCGGGGTGCGGCGCGACGCGATCCTCATCGACCCGGCGCACGACTTCGGGAAGAACACCCGCCAGTCGCTGGAGATCACCCGCAGGCTCGGCGAGCTGTCGGCCACCGGCTGGCCGGTCCTGGTCGCGGTGTCCAACAAGGACTTCATCGGCGAGGCGCTCGGCCGCCCCGTCGACAAGCGCGGCGTCGGCACCATGGCCGTGCTCGCGGTCTCCGCCCTGCTCGGCGCCAGAGTCTTCCGCGTCCACGACGTCCCCGCCGCCCGCAAGGCCCTGACCGAGGTCTCCCGCCTCACCGCAGGACCCCCTGACGCCTGACGCCTGACCTCCCCTTCGCCCCTGCCCCAGGCGACCGACCCTCCGCGATCGCGTCCGAAGGCGGTTTCGAGCCTGCGAGAAACCGATCGCGCAGCGAGCCCCCAGGGCGAGCCGGAGCGATGCAGCGATCGCCCGCAGTTCCTTGGGGTCAGGCGCCCCCAGGCGCCTGACCCCAAGGAACTGCGATCAACTCGGAGCCGCTTCGCGCTGGCGGGCTCGGTAGGCGGCCACGTGCATGCGGTTGCCGCAGGTGCGGCTGTCGCAGTAGCGGCGGCAGCGGTTGCGGGACAGGTCGACCAGGACCCGCGAGCAGTCGGGCGCCTCGCAGGTGCGCAGCCGGTCCAGCTCGCCCGCCGCCACCACGTAGGCCAGCGCCATGCCGCAGTCGGCGGCGAGGTGCTCGCCGAGCGGCGCGCCGGGCGCGAAGAAGTGCACGTGCCAGTCGTAGCCGTCGTGGTCGGTCAGGTGCGGCGTGGTGCGGACCTCGCCCACGATCTCGTTGATCCGCCGCACGGCGGACGGGACGTCCCCGGCGCGGAACACCGCGTGGAACCGGTCGCGCAGCTCCAGCACGCGGGCCAGGTCGGCCGCGGTGAGCTGGCCCACGTCACTGAACTCGTTGCGATCCACGAACTCGCGCAGACCGGGCAGCCCGCCGAGCTCCTCGGCGCCGGAGCCCGTCGCGCTCGTGTTGATCAGGTCGACGACGACGGCGAGCGCGTGCTCGGTGTCATGAGTGAAGATCACGATGACTCCAGTCTCGGGGGACCCGGGCGGTCGGATGCCCGGCGTCGTCGCCGGAGCCGGAACGCGGCCCGTGGCCCCCACCATATGACGGCGACCGCGCACGTCGACGCCCACCCCGCCAGGCCGTGCTGGCGTCCCCGGTGCCCGCATCCAGGCGGAACGTTCCATTCGGAGGGGGCCTCCGCGGCCGCCCCGCGCGCCCGGGCATGGAGCATCGCCGCGGCGGACGATCGGTGCCGAGATGCTCCGCGAGATCGGGCGGGAGCACTGCCACGAGGCCCCCGCGGCCCTGAGCGAACCGCCTATCGCTCCGGCTCGGAGGCTCTGGAGGAAGTCAGCGCTCGTAGTGCGGGTCGGCGACGACCGGGTAGTAGGCGTCGGTGTGCTGGATGCGCATCGTGACGGCCGAGCCCTCCAGCGTGTAGTCCGCCTTCACCTGGCGGAACATCGAGTCGCTCGCCCAGGGGTTGTAGAGCCGTCCCACCGTGGCGCCGTACCGCAGGTGCACGACGTCGTAGCCGCCGGACGGCATCGCCTCCAGCGCGAGCCCGTCGGCCAGGGAGACGGCGAACCGGAACTCCGTGGGGGCGTCGGGGCCGTGGATCACCGTGAGCAGCCGCACCCCGCCCGCGGTCGTCTGCGCCACGATGTCGGTGTCGACGTCCACGCCGACGAACACCCGCAGGCTGGGGCGCAGCACCTGCGCGACCGTGTCGGCCGCCGCGACGTCGATGCCGAGGTGGATCCGCTGCCCGTCCCTGGTCGGCACCCACACTCCGTCACGGGCGCGCTGCCCCCAGGCGACGTCGGGATTCTCCATCTCCTGGGGCTCGTTCTTGCCCCGCGCGACCAGAATCCTGGAAGCGGCGCTCATCGCCGCGGCAGCCCCGTCCCGTGCGTGCCTCATGGCGGGCCCCCTCGCCTTCTTCCATCACTGTGTGCCATCGCGCTCGTCCTGGGTTTACCACGAGCGGGGCGGACAGGACTCCCGATGGCCTGTCGCCGGTCGATTCGCGACGTTCGCCCCGTGCGTCGTTGGACCTTACACCACGCTTATACGCGCCGGTCGGGCCGGGAGCAGATCCTTCGACCGGCCGGTTCCGGCACCGTGACGGTGCGCGCCCGGCGCCTCACGCAGGGGTCCGCGGGCCGCCCTTCGGCGGGCGGCCCGCGGACCCTCGTCCCCCTCAGGCGAGCGCGGGTTCACTCTCCGTGACGGCGGAGGAGAGGTCGTCGAGCACTTCGCTGAGCCGGTCCAGGGCACTCGCGATCCACGGGAGGGAGGCCGGGGAGGGGGAGGCCAGCGCGGCCAGGCGCTGCTCGTCGTCCTCTCCGTAGAGCAGGCTCGGCGCCACCCGCATGCGCAGCGCCGCGGGGGCGTCCCCGAAGGAGCTCCCCGGCAGGACGCCCACTCCGTAGCGCTCCAGAAGGAGGCGGGTGAGATCGGCGCTCGTGCGGACGCCGTGGCCGGCCTCCAGCGCGTCCCTCATCGGGCCGAAGTCGGGATAGACGTAGAAGGCCGCTTCCGGACGCGTGACCCGCGCGCCGGCCGCGGCGAACCGGTCGGCCACCGCGCCGGTGACCGCGGCGTGCAGGCGCCTGCTGCGGTCGACGTGCTCGACCAGCTCGGGGGGCTCGGCGAACGCGAACGCGGCGGCGTGCTGCATGGGGGCTGGGGCGCTGGACCAGATCTCGCTGGCCACCCCGAGCATGCTGTCGCGCAACGCGCGGCCGAACGGCCCCTCCGGCATCCGCGCCACCCCGATCCGCCAGCCGCCGGCCGCCAGGCTCTTGCTCAGCGCGGTCGTCACGACGGTCCGCTCCGGCGCGTACCGCGCCGGGCTCGGAACCGTCCCGCCGGGCGCGTGCACGAGGTCGCGGTAGATCTCGTCGGAGACGACGACCAGGTCCTGCTCGCGCGCGACCGCGCACAGCCGCCGGACGGTGGCCTCGGACGCGATGGTCCCCGTCGGGTTGTCCGGGAGCGTCACCACGACGGCCCGCACGTCGCGGCCCCGGGCGCGGGCCCGCACCACCGCGTCGGCCAGCAGCGCCGGGCTCGGGACCCCGCCCTCGCCCGGCGGGGTCGCGACGCGGATCGGCTCCACCCCCGCCAGCGACGCCTGCGCCGCGTAGCTCACCCAGCTCGGGGCCGCCACGGCGACGTCGCCGCCGAGCGCGGTCAGCAGGGCGAACAGCAGCGGCTTGCTGCCGGGGCCGGCGACGACCGTGGCCGGGTCGGTGGGCAGCCCGCGCCGGGCCCAGTACCCGGCCGCGGCGGCGCGCAGCGCGGCGGACCCGGCGACCGGCCCGTAGCCGCCCCGTCCCGCGGCGGCGCCGAGCTCGCGGGTCAGGGCGGGATGTATGGGGATCCCGGCCTCCCCGAAACCGAGGGGGAGCACGCGTTCGCCCCGCCTGCGCTTGCGGGCTATGGCCTCGTTGACCGCGAGCGTGGCGGACAGAGGGACCGGGCGCGGCTCGAACGACAGCGGCCGGACGGCGGAGCGGTTCTGGGCAGGCATGAAGACTCCAAAGAGGGCATGGCTGAAGCACGGTGGGTGACCGTGGAATCCCCGTGTGTACGACCCGGCCGGGTTCGACTAACTCTTGCCCGCATTTAGCATCATTACAAGCGAGTCTCACCGATGGTGACCGTAAGATGGGCTGATGCTAGAAGTGCGCCGCCTGCGGTTGCTCGCCGAGTTCGCCCGCCGCGGCAGTATCGCGGCCACCGCCGCGGCCCTCGGGTACACGCCCTCGGCGGTCTCCCAGCAGCTCGCCGCCCTCGAGCGGGAGGCCCGCGTCCCGCTGCTGGACCGGACGGCCCGCAGCGCGGAGCTGACCGACGCCGGGCGCCGGCTCGCCGAGCGCGCCGAGGAGATCCTCGGCCTCGTGGAGACGGCCGAGGCGGAGCTGTCGGCCCAGGCCGGAGCCCCCATGGGCCGGGTCGTGGTCACCGCGTTCCCGACGGCGGCCGTCGCGTTCGCCCCCGCGCTCGCGCACAGCCTCGGCGACCATCCCGGGCTCACGTTCGTGCTGCGGCAGACCGCGCCCGGCGCCGGCATCCGCCAGGTGCAGAACGGAGAGGTCGACATCGCGCTGATCGACGACTGGACGGGCAAGGTGCCCGACCGGTCGCCCGCCGCGCTGGAGTTCTTCCACCTGCGCCGCGACCCCCTCGTCCTGGTCGTCCCGGACACCCACCCCATGTCCCGGCCGGACCGGCCGGTCGACCTGCAGCAGCTGCGGGAGGAGCCGTGGATGGCGGCGCCGCCGGGGGAGCCGTCGCGGCAGGCCGTCGAGCGGCTTCTCGACACCGTCGGAGGTGCCCGCCCTGTACCCTGGGAGTTCGAAGGCCTCCACACGATCCTGAGCCTCGTGGCGCGCGGCATCGGCATCACCGCGGTGCCGGCGCTGGCGCTCGCCGCCGGCGACCAGGGGGTGGCGGTCCGGCGCATCCCCGAATGCACGCTGGCCCGGGAGGTCTACGCCGTCACCCGCACCGCGAGCGTGCGCAGGCCGTCGGTGGCGGTCACGCTACGGGCGATCTACGCGGCCGCGAGAGACGTGCAGCCCACCGCGCCCGAGTCCTGAAAAGGCTTTGGGGATACCCGGAAGAAGTCCCTCGTGACGTCTGCCGAAACTCGGAAATAAGCCGAGGGAGGCAGGGTTCCGATCTGGCCGCATCCGGCCGTGACCCGCACCGCGCGGGGATCGGAGCCGAACTAAGGAGGGAAAACCGGCGCAGTACGAATCCGTCGAAATGGGACGGACGTGCGCGGATCATCACGTACGGTGGGGCGAATCGTGAGCACATCCGAGTCCATGTACACCGATCGGGGAGCGCAGCGCTCTATGGAACGACCGGCGACCATGCCCGCGGAACCGCCGGGCCTCGTGCGGGCCCCCCAGCCGCAGGACGGCGAGGGGCACGCGAGCGGCCACCACATCTTCGAACTCCCGCGGGTGACCGCCCTGCTGATGCACGCGCTCCCGCGGTTCGTCGAGGGGGTCATCGCCCCCGTCGCGGTGTTCTACGCCGCGCTCGTGCTCCTCGGCCTGAACGGCGCGCTCGTCGCCGCCGTCGCCTGGGTGTACGGCGGGATCGCCTACCGGTACCTGCGCGGGCACCCGGTCTCGGGGATGCTGATGCTCGCCGCGGTCGGCGTGACCGTCCGCGCGGGGCTCGCCGCCGCCACCCACAGCGCCGTCGTCTACTTCCTCCAGCCGACCCTGGGCACGCTCGCGGTCAGCATGGCCTTCCTCGCCTCGGTGCCGCTGCGGCGGCCGCTCGCCATGAAACTGGCCAAGGACATGGCGCCGATCCCCGACGCGTTCTACGAGCACGCCCGGGTCCACCGGTTCTTCCTGCGCATCTCGCTCCTGTGGTCGGCGGTGCTGCTCACGAACGTGGGCGTCAGCCTCTGGATGCTCTTCAACGAGTCGATCAGCATGTACCTGTGGATCCGCACCGGCATCGTCGCGGGCCTCGGCGCCATCGGCATCGCCGTCTCCGTCTGGGGCTTCAAGCGCCTCGTGCGCCGGATCAACGGCGAGCCCCTGGCCATGCCCGCGCTCGTGCCCGGCAGCTGACCGGTCCGCTGCCCCCTTTGACCCCCCTCGCCCCCGTCTGGCCAGCGAATCTTCGCTGATCTCCGAACCCGGGCCCGCTCTGAGGCGTCTCCATCCTTAGATAGATTTCACCTGCACGGGGTGAACTCATGGGGTTGGGGGAGTCAGTGGCGACAAAGGGTCGGCTGGGGCCTGTGGCGGCGGTCGGGACGGGAGCGCTCGCGCTGCTCGTGACCGGCTGCTCGATCGGTGGCGAGGGCAGTCTCGCCTCGGGCGGGTCGGACACGACCGTGACGATCACGCCGGCGAACGGGACCGCGCAGGTCAAGCCGGACGGGACGATCGAGGTCAAGGCCTCCGGTGCGAAGCTGCAGAACGTCACCGTCCAGGGCGCGGGCGCCGCCGTCACCGGCAGGTACGGCGACGGCCGCAGGACGTGGCGGTCCAGCCGGACCCTGACGCCCGGGACCACCTACACCGTCACCGCGCAGGCCGGCGGGGGCGGCAAGACCCGCACCGCCACCAGCGCCTTCACGACGCTGAAGCCCGCCGAGACGCTGTCGATCGCGGACGTCACCCCGAACCTCGGCGGGGAGAAGGTCGGCGTCGGCATGCCGATCTTCGTCCGGTTCGACCGGCCGGTGACCGACAAGGCGGCCGTGGAGCGCACCCTGCACGTCACCCCGGACAAGCCGGTCGAGGGCGCGTGGCGGTGGATCGGATCCGACCAGGTCGTCTACCGGACGAAGACGTACTGGCAGCCGCACCAGACGGTCCGCTTCCAGGCCGACCTCGCCGGGGTGAACGCGGGCGGCGGCGTCTACGGGGCCAAGGACGCCAAGGCGACCATCAGCATCGGCGCCGCGCAGATCACCACCGGCGACATCGGCGACCACCACATGACGGTGACGCGGGACGGCAAGAAGCTGCGCACCGTCCCGTTCAGCGCCGGCAACGGCGAGACGCGGGAGTTCACCACCACCAGCGGCGTCCACCTGCTGATGGAGAAGGGCAACCCGGTCACGATGACCTCCCCCGGGCGGCAGGAGGGCGACCCCGGCTACTACAAGACGGTCGTCAACTACGCGGTCCGCTTCTCCAACAGCGGCGAGTACGTGCACGCGGCGCCCTGGTCGGTCGGCTCCCAGGGGTCGGCGAACGTCAGCCACGGCTGCCTGAACGTCAGCCCGGCCAGCGCGAAGTGGTTCTACGACATCATGCAGCGCGGCGACGTCATCGACCTGAAGGGGACCGACCGCGAGGTCGAGTGGGACAACGGCTGGAGCGTGTGGCAGCTGTCGTTCGACAAGTGGCGGCAGGGAAGCGCCCTGCGTTGAGGCGGCCGCCGGGGGCCGGGAGGCACCGCCCGCCCCCGGCCGCCGTGCAACGCTTTGATCTCGGGCCCCTGCGAAAACCCTGAGACATGGCATGATCGTCGGATTTTGTCGCTAATGTCGCTGTGGTACACGGCGGGGTTCTGGAGGTCAGAGGTGCAGCGGAGGTTTTCCGCAGGAGTTCGGGCGGGCGCGGGAATGGCTGGGGCTGTGCTCCTCCTCACGACGGCCTGCAGCGGCGGAGAGAAGGACTCCGGCGTCACCGTCGGAGAGAAGGGGGACGCGAGCGTCCCCCAGGTGACGATCAACCCGGGCAACGGGAACACCAAGGCCAAACCGGAGGACGGCGTCGTCGTCACCGCCGCGGGCGGGACGCTTGAACAGGTCACGGTCACGCTCAAGGGCAAGCCGGTGGACGGCGCGATGGCCGCCGACAAGACCAGCTGGAAGTCGCGGACCCTGCGCCCCGGTGCCAGGTACCAGGTCACGGCGGTCGCCAAGAGCCCCAAGGGCAAGACGGCCACGGTCAACGCCGCGTTCGCCACGCAGAAGGCGGCGAACCAGCTGAGCATCGTCGACGTCACCCCGAGCAAGAACGAGAAGGTCGGCGTCGGCATGCCGATCCAGGTGGTCTTCAACCGGCCGGTCGGCGACAAGAAGGCCGTCGAGCAGGCCCTCGAGGTCAAGTCGACGACGCCCGCCACCGGCGCCTGGTACTGGATGAACGACACCACGGTGATCTTCCGTACGAAGAACGGCACGTGGTGGGCGCCCAACCAGAAGGTGATGCTGACGGCCAAGCTGGCCGGCGTGAAGTCGGGCAAGAAGACCTACGGAGTGTCGGACTTCACCCGCCAGTTCCGCATCGGCGACTCGCACATGATCACCGTCAGTACCAAGACGCACAAGCTCGTGGTCAAGAAGAACGGCAAGAAGATCCGCGGCTGGGGGATCAGCGCGGGCAAGGGCGGCCGCGTCGTCAACGGCGTCGACACCTACCTCACCACCAGCGGCATCCACCTGACCATGGGCAAGGAGAATCCGGCGATCATGACGTCGGAGTGGATGGGCGTCGACCCGAAGGACAAGAAGAACGGCGGCTACAAGGAGGTCATCCCGCACGCGGTGCGGATCTCCAACAGCGGCGAGTACATCCATTCGATGGCCGCCACCGTGTGGGCGCAGGGCCGCCAGAACGTCAGCCACGGCTGCCTCAACTCCCCGCCCGCCCAGGCCCGCTGGTTCTACGAGTGGTCCTACCGCGGCGACCCGGTGATCATCACCGGCACCAAGCGGAGGCTCGAGCCGCTCAACGGCTGGAGCTACTACCAGATGTCGTGGGACAGGTGGGTGAAGGGCGGCGCCCTCAACCGAACCGTGACCACCGGATGACCATGACCGTGCCCCGCCGCGGGAACGGGCCGGGCACGGTCATCGGAGATCGGGGGCACGGTGGAGGAGTCCGCGCGTCCGCTGCGGCTGCGGCGCCGCGTGCGGCGCCGGGCGCACCGCGTCCTGCGCCGCGCGGCGCTCTGGACGCTGCGCCCCCTGCTGCTGCGGCGGCGCGTCCCGCGGCCGGGTGAGCGGCTCCGCGTGCGCGTGCTGCTCCAGAACGCGCACGGGACGGGCGGGACGATCCGCACGGTGCTGAACCTGTGCGGCCACCTGGCCCGCGACCACGACGTCGAGATCGTCAGCGTGCTGAGGCGGAGCCGGAAGCCGTTCTTCCCCCTTCCCGCCGGCGCGACGGTCACCTACGCCGACGACCGCCTCGCGCCCCAGGGGCGGGTGGCCCGGGCCCTGGCCAGGTTCCCGAGCCTGCTGACACCGGCGGACGAGGCGTCGTTCCGCCACATGACCCTGTGGACGGACGTGTGCCTGCTGCGGCGCGCGCTGCCGCCGGGGGCGCCGCCCGACGTGCTGATCGGGACCAGGCCCTCGCTCAACCTGCTGGCGGCCGAGCTGGCACCGGCCGGGACCGCGACGATCGGCCAGGACCACATGCACCTCGGAGCGTACTGCCCCGCCCTCCGGAGGCAGATCCGGCGCGCGTACCGCAGGCTCACGGTCGTCACCGCGCTCACCGAGGCGGCGCGCGGCGAGTACGAGGCCGCGCTCGCGGGGTCCGCCGCGCGCGTCGTGCGCATCCCGAACGCCGCGCCCGCGCTGCCGGACCGGCCGTCCCGGCGGGAGCACAAGGTCGTCCTGGCCGCCGGACGGCTCGTCCGCACCAAGGGCTTCGACCTGCTCCTGCGCGCCTACGCGCCGATCGCCGCCGACCACCCGGACTGGAGGCTGCGCGTGTTCGGCGGCGGCCCGCGGCGCGACCGGCTCCGGTCGCTGATCGGCGACCTCGGCCTCGGCGGGCGGGTTGAGCTGCGCCCGCGCACCCCCCACCTGCACGCGGAGATGGAGCGGGCGTCGGTGTACGCCCTGTCGTCGCGCCGCGAGGGCATGCCCATGGTCGTCATCGAGGCCATGGGCATGGGCCTCGCGGTCGTGGCGTTCGACTGCCCCGTCGGGCCGGCCGAGATGATCACCCCCGGCCGCGACGGGCTGCTCGTCCCCGCCGGGGACGTGGACGCCCTGACGGCGGCGCTCCGCCGGGCGATCGCGGACCCGGGCCTGCGGGACCGGCTGGGCGAGGCGGCCCTGCGCACCGTGCGGGCCCACCACCTGGACCTCATCGGCCCCCGCTGGTCGCGGCTGATCTCCGAGATCGCCCCCGCGGCCCCGCCCGCGGGCCGGCGGGCCGGCGGTCAGGCGCCGTCGAGCAGGCCGCGGACGTAGGCCGCCTGTCCCGCGTGCTGGAGGTCGTCAGAGATCACGCTGACCAGCCGCACCGCCAGCGTGACCGGCGGATCCCACGCCCGGTCGACGACACGGGGCAGGTCGGCGTCGGTCAGCGCGGCCACGTAACGCACCGTCCTGTCGTGCACGGCGTCGTGATAGCCCGTCAGCAGGTCCGCCGAGTCCACCCGGACGGCGGCGACGTCGTCCGGGCCGTGGCCGTACCCGGTGTCGGCCGCGTCGAACGGCAGCCCGAACCGGTCGGCCCAGCCGTCCTCCGTCCATGCCTGGGCGGTGCCGGCGACCCCTGCGACGTGGTCGTCCTGGATGCGGGTGAGATGCCAGACGAGCCAAGCGATCGAGTTGGCGCCCTCGGAGGGCCGGTGGGCGAGCCGCGGCCCGCTGAGGCCCCCGACCGCCCGGTGGACGACCTGCTGGATCCGGTCGAACGCGTCCGTGAGCAGTTCAGCACTGGTCATTGGTCCGACGCTACCTTGATCGGGCCCGGGTTTCAGGTCCCGGGCCCCGCATCCGGACGCGTTGCCTCCTTCGGTGCCCGGACCGGTGTTTCCGCAGCTAGCGGGGGCGCCGAATGGGTAGACGACCGGCATGAGCACTCGCGCGCCCGGCCCGCGTCCGCCCGACCGCGGGTTCGCGGCCGAATTCCGCGACGCGGTGACGCTGCGCGGGGTCACCCTGGTCACCGGGGTCCTGCTGCTGCAGTTCGGGTTCATCCTGTCCTACATCGGCGCGTTCCACTCACCGTCGCCGCACCGCATCCCCGTCGCGGTGGTCGCGCCGCCCGGGGTGGCGGAACAGGTCGCCGGGCAGGTGAACGCGCTGGAGGGAGCGCCGCTGAAGGCCCGCACGGCCGCCGACGCGCAGCAGGCCCGCCGGGAGATCCTGCGCCGGGACATCGACGCGGCGATCATCGTGGAGCCGCGGGGAGGCACCGACACGGTGCTCGTCGCGTCGGCCGCCGGACCGGCGCTCGCGGGCACCGCCACCGACATCGCCAACCGCTTCGAGACCGCCCGCGGCCGGCAGGTCAGGGTCGTCGACATCAGGCCGCCCGACCCCGAGGACGGCCGCGGCCTGTCGTCGTTCTACCTGGTCATCGGCTGGATCGTGGGCGGGTACCTGGCGGCGGCGATCCTCGGCTTCGCGGGCGGCGCCCGGCCGGCGAACCGGCGCCGCAACGTCATCCGGCTGGGGGCGCTCGCCCTGTACGCGGTCGTCTCGGGGCTCGGCGGCGCCCTCATCGCGGGCCCGCTCCTCGGCGCGCTGCCCGGCCACTTCTTCCAGGTGTGGGGGATCGGGGCGCTCGTGGTCTTCGCCGCGGCGGCCTCCACCGCCGCGTTGCAGACGCTGTTCGGGCGGCTCGGGATCGGCCTGGCGATCCTGCTGTTCGTCGTGCTCGGCAACCCCAGCGCGGGCGGCGCCTACCCGGCCGCCCTGCTGCCCCCGTTCTGGAGCGCGATCGGCGAATGGCTGCCGACGGGCGCGGCCACGACGGCGGTCCGCAACACCGTCTACTTCTCCGGCAACGCCACGGCGCAGCCGCTGTGGGTGCTGGCAGGGTGGGCGCTCATCGGGACGGCGGTCGCCCTGACCGTGTCCGCGCTGCGACCGGAACGGCCCACCCAGGTCAAGGAGGCCGCCTCAGCCGGGGGCCGATGAGGAGGTCTCTCCGGCGGGGGCGGGCCCGGGCGCTCCGTCCGCCCTGGCGGGCAGGCGTACGGTCACGACCAGGCCGCCTTCCGGGCGCGGCGCCGCGGTCACGGTGCCGCCGTGGGCCGTCGCGGTCGCCCGGACGATCGACAGCCCGAGCCCCGAGCCCCGGTCGGAGCGCACCCGGTCGTTGCCGAGCCGCCGGAACGGCTCGAAGATCGTCTCGACCTCGTAGGCGGGGACGACGGGACCGGTGTTGGTGACGACGAGCTCCGCCCGGCCGTCCCGGCCGCGGGTGGCGACGTGCACCTCGCCGCCGTCGCGGTTGTGCCGGATCGCGTTCTCGACCAGGTTCTGCACGAGCCGTTCCACCAGCACCGGGTCGCCCGAGGTGGGGGCCGGACCGAGCAGCCGGTCGGTGGTGAGGCCGCGGGTCCGCGCCTCGAGGGCGGCCTGCCGCAGGACGTGGCTCGCGACGTCCGCCAGGTCGAGCGGCCCGGCGTCGACCAGGACGTTCTCGGTCCCGGCGAGGGTGAGCAGCCCGTCGATGAGCCGCTCGTGCCTGCCGTTGACGACCAGCAGCGACTCGCCGAGCCGCTTGACGTCGTCGGTCGCGTCCGGGCGGCGCACCGCCACGTCGACCAGCGTCCGGTTGATGGCGAGGGGGGTGCGCAGCTCGTGGGAGGCGTTCGCGACGAACCGGCGCTGCCCGTCGAACGCCCGGGCCAGCCGTCCGAGCATGGTGTCGAAGGTGTCGGCCAGTTCCTTCACGTCGTCGCGCGGCCCCTCGTAGGCGATCCGCTCGGTGAGGTCGTGGCTGCGCGCCACCCGCCGGGCCGTCTCGGTGATCGCGTGCACGGGGCGCAGCGCCCGGTCGGCGAGCAGCCAGCCGAAGCCGAGCCCGGCCGCGCCCACGAGCCCGAGCGCGATCCCGCCCTGGGTGAGCAGCGCGTTCAGCGTCTCGCGCTGATAGTCCTCGCGCCCCTTGATCAGGGCCCCCTGGACCCCTGCCACGGTGAGCTGCGTCTCCTCCCCGGGCACCGGGACCGGTCCCCGCCCCGAGGGGGCCGGGGAGAAGACGCGGTCCTGCGCGGGCTCGCCCTGCTTCTGCAGGTTGTTCTGCACGAGGATGTAGGTCAGGCCGAGCAGCACGATGCCCGCGCCGAGGAACAGGCCCGTGTACAGGATCGTCAGCCGCAGCCGGATCGTCGGCCGCAGCCGGTCGGCGAACCCCGCGGTTCTCGTGGCGGTCATTTGATCCGGTACCCCACTCCCGGGACGGTCTCGATGACCGGGGGATCGCCGAGCTTGCGGCGCAGCTTCATCAGCGTCACCCGGACGGTGTTGGTAAACGGGTCGGTGTGCTCGTCCCACACCTTCTCCAGGAGGCGCTCGGCGGACACGATCGTGCCGTCCGCGCGCAGCAGCTCGGACAGCAGCCCGAACTCCTTGCGCGCCAGGTGCACGTACCGGCCGTCGCGGTACACCTCCTGGCGGGACGGGTCGAGCCGGATCCCGGCGCGCTCCAGCGCCGGCGGCGCCGCCGGGCGGGCCCGCCGGCCGAGCGCCAGGATCCGCGCCACCAGCTCCTCGAACGCGAACGGCTTGGTGAGGTAGTCGTCGGCGCCGAGGCGCAGCCCGTCGACGCGGGCCGGCACGGTGACGGCGGCGGTGAGCATCAGCACGCGGACGAGCGCGCCGGACTCCACGACCGCGCGGCACACGTCGTCTCCGTGCACGACCGGCAGGTCCCGATCCAGGACGAGCACGTCGTAGTCGTTCACTCCGAGCCGCTCCAGCGCGGAGTCCCCGTCGTAGACCACGTCCACCGCGAGGGCCTCCGCCCGGAGCCCCTCGGCGATCGAGTCGGCGAGCATCCGCTCGTCCTCGGCGACCAGTACCCGCACCTCTGCCGTCCCCTGCCCTCGATCGACAACGCCCTGCCGCCCAAGTCTCGGGGAGGGGTCGTAACGCCGACATAACGCGATCCGGTTACGCCGGGGTTACCCGCCCGGGGCTGGACTTGCGGTCGCCGCCGGCGCTCCGTCCGGCGGAGTCGACAAGGAGACAGACCGATGCGACGACAGACGCTCGCGGTGCTGGCGCTCGCCCCGGCCCTCGCGCTCGGCACGCTTGGCTGCGGGGTCCTGGACAAGGACGCGAAGCCGGCGGGCACCGCCAAGAAGGCCGGCGACCTGGAGAAGATGCGGAAGTTCGCCCAGTGCATGCGGGACAACGGGGTGGACATGAAGGACCCGTCCGACGACGGCCGGGTGGAGATCCACTCGAGCGCCCAGCCCGGGAAGGACGGCCCGGGCGGCCCGGGCAAGGCGCCGAGGCTCAACGGAAAGGTCGAGGCGGCGCAGAAGAAGTGCGCGCACCTCATGCCGAACGGCGGCAAGCCGCCGAAGGCCAGCCCCGAGGACCTCGCCAAGATGCGCGCGTTCGCCAAGTGCATGCGGGACAACGGGATCACCGAGTTCCCCGACCCCGAACCCGACGGCGGCGTCAAGATCCAGGCGGGCGGGGGCACCGGGCTCGACCCGCAGAGCCAGACGTTCAAGAAGGCGCAGAAGGCGTGCTCGAAGTACTCGCCGAACGGCGGCGAGGGCCCCTCGGTGACGGTTGGCAGGGGCTAGTGTCCAGGAAGCGCACCATGGTGCTGAGCGCGGCCGGAGTGGTCGTGGCCGGCGGCACCGGGCTCGCCACGGTCGGTCTCGGCGGCGGCGAACCCGCCGCCGAGCACGGCTCGCCGCCGCCCGCGACGGCGTCGATCGAGCGGACGACCCTGGTCGAGACCCAGGACGTGGACGGGACGCTCGGCTACGGCAGCACCCGCACCATCTCCAGCACGGGGCACGGCACTCTCACCTGGCTGGCCGGGGAGGGGGCGGTGGTCTCCAGGGGCAGGTCGGTGTACCGGGTCGACAACAAGCCCGTACCGCTGCTCTACGGAACGCTGCCGCTGTACCGCCGCCTCGCCGAGGGAACGGAAGGCGTCGACGTCCTGCAGTTCGAGCGGAACCTGCGGGCACTCGGCTACACCGGATTCACCGTCGACAAGACCTTCGACGGCTCCACCGCCGACGCCGTGAAGCGCTGGCAGGACGACCTCGGTGTGACCGAGACCGGCCGGATCGAGCCGGGCGCCGCCGTCGTCGCGCCGGGGCGGATCAGGGTCGACGACCGCAAGGCGAGCGTCGGCGACCGCGTCGGGGGGCCGGTCCTCACCTACACGGGCACGAGCCGCGTCGTGAGCGTCGACCTGGACATCGAGTACCGGCGGCTCGTGAGGAAGGGCGGCGCGGTGGAGGTCGAGCTGCCCTCCGGCGGCACCGCCAAGGGAACGATCACCTCGGTGGGGAAGGTCGCCAAGCAGGCGCAGGACGACCAGCCGGCGACGGTCGAGATACGGATCGCGGTCGCGGGCAGGAAGGCGATCGGGTCCTACGACAAAGCGCCCGTCACGGTGCGTCTCACCGCCAACCGCCACGCCGACGTCCTCGCCGTGCCGGTCGGAGCGCTGCTCGCGCAGGGGGACGGCGGCTACGCGGTCCAGGTCGTGGATGGCACGCGGGTCCGGACGGTACCGGTCGAGACCGGCGCCTTCACCGGGGGCAAGGTGGAGATCTCCGGATCGGGGCTGTCCGAGGGGATGAAGGTCGGAGTGCCGTCGTGAGCCCGGTCGTCGAACTGCGGGAGGTCACCAAGACCTACCCGGGCGGCGTCACCGCGCTGGACGCGGTGTCGCTGACCGTCGAGGAGGGCGAGCTCGTCGCGATCGTCGGGCCGTCGGGGTCTGGGAAGTCGACGATGCTGCACCTGCTGGGCACGCTCGACCGGCCGAGCGCGGGCACGGTCCTCGTCGAGGGGACGGACGTGTCCCGGCTGCCCGACCGGCGGCTGTCGGCGCTGCGCGCCCGGCGGATCGGCTTCGTCTTCCAGCAGTTCCACCTCGCCTCGGGCGTGAGCGCGCTCGACAACGTCGCGGACGGGCTCCTGTACGGGGGCGTGCCGCTGGCGCAGCGGCGCCGCAGGGCCCGCCGCGCGCTGGAGCGCGTCGGGCTCGGGCACCGGCTCGACCACCGGCCGCACCAGCTGTCCGGCGGCGAGAAGCAGCGGGTCGCGATCGCCCGCGCCGTGGTGGGGGAGCCCGCGCTGCTGCTGGCGGACGAGCCCACCGGCGCGCTGGACTCCGCGTCCGGCGCGGGCGTGCTGGACCTGCTGCGGGAGCTGTCCGGCGCCGGCACGACGGTCGTGCTCATCACGCACGACCGGGACATCGCCGCCCTGCTGCCACGGCAGGTGCGGATGCGCGACGGCAGGATCGTCCACGACGACGCGAGGGTGGAGGCGGCACGGTGAACGGCGGCACGGTGAAGGCGGCTTCGCGCGGCGAGGGTCCGCCGCGGCTGGGGCCGGGCGATGTGCTGCGCGTCGGCGGCGCGGGCCTGCGGTCCCGGCCGATGCGGGTGTTCCTGTCCGCGCTCGGCATCGCGATCGGGATCGCCGCGATGATCGGCGTGGTCGGCATCTCGACCTCCAGCCGCGCCCAGTTGCAGGCCACCCTCGACCGGCTCGGCACCAACTTGCTCACCGTGGCGCCCGGCCGCGACTTCTTCGGCGAGGACTCGAAGCTTCCGGCGGAGTCGATCGGGATGGTGGGCCGGATGCCGGACGTGGAGTCGGCCTCGGCGACGGCGAAGCTGGCCGACACCCGCGTCTACCGGAACGACCGCATCCCGGAAGGCGAGAGCGGCGGGATCAGCGTCCTCGCGGCCCGCCTCGACCTGCCGAAGACCGTCGGCCTCACGACGGCCGCCGGCGCGTGGCTGAACGCGGGCACGGCCAGGTACCCGGCGGTGGTGCTCGGCGCGGAGGCCGCCGCCCGGCTCGGGGTGTCGACGCCGAACGTCCAGGTGTGGCTCGGCTCCCAGTGGTTCACCGTGGTCGGCGTCCTCGAACCGAACCAGCTGGCACCGGAGCTGGACTCGGCCGCGATGGTCGGCTGGGAGGCCGCGACGGCGCACCTCGCCTTCGACGGTCACCCGACCACGGTCTACACCCGGGCCCGCAAGGACGCGGTGGTGAACGTGCGGGACCGGCTGGCGGCGACCGTGAACCCCCAGGCGCCCAACGAGGTCCAGGTCAGCCGCCCCTCGGACGCGCTGTCCGCGCAGAACGCCGCCGACAGGACGTTCACCGGCCTGCTCCTCGGACTCGGCGGCGTCGCGCTGCTGGTCGGCGGTGTCGGCGTCGCCAACACGATGGTGATCTCGGTTCTGGAGCGGCGGGCCGAGATCGGGCTGCGCCGCTCGCTCGGCGCGACCCGCGGCCAGATCCGCCTGCAGTTCCTCACCGAGTCGCAGCTCCTCGCGGCACTCGGCGGGGTCGGCGGCGTGGCCCTGGGCGTCGTGGTCACAGCGGTCTTCGCGGTGGCCCAGGGCTGGCCGACGGTCGTCCCGGTGTGGGCGATGGCCGGCGGCATCCTGGCCACCCTGGTCATCGGCGGCGTAGCGGGCCTCTACCCGGCCCTGCGAGCAGCCCGCCTCGCCCCCACCGAGGCCCTGGCAACCCCGTAACCACCACGGAAGAAAGCCCAGCCCTCACGGAAGAAAGCTCAGCCCTCACGGAAGGAAGCCCACCCCCTGGCCGCGGGTCGGGCGGCCGGAAGGCGCTCTAGGCGCCTGGAGGTCGCCCGACCCGCCGAGCCGGGCGACCGCAGCGCCACCCACAAACCCGCACGGGCACAAAATCCTCAACAGTGGCGTGAGGATCGCCCGGCTCGCAACGGGGGTTCCAGGGGGTCGCCCCCCCGGGCAGACACAGCTATCTCACCCCGTACAGGTGTTCCAGGGCGAGTTGGTCGAGGTGCTCGAAGGCGGTGCGGCGGGCGCCGAGGGCGTCGGCGTCGGCGGTGGCGTCGCGGACCGAGCGCCAGTCCTCGCCGTCGGCCAGGGTGGGCTGGGCGAGTTCTTCCAGCTTGGCCTGGCGCAGGGCGTCCTGGACGTCGGGGTCGGCGCGGAACGCGCGGGCCTTCTCGCGCAGGATCAGCCAGTTGCGCATGCACGCGGCGGCCGATTCCCACACGCCCGCGTCGTCCTCGGTGCGGGGCGGCTTGAAGTCGAAGTGGATCGGGCCGTCGTAGTCGCTGCGGTCGATCAGGTCGACGACCCAGAACGCGCCGCGCGCGTTGCCGGCGCCGAACCGCAGGTCCTGGTCGTAGCGGGGGCCGTGCTGGCCGTTGAGGTCGATGTGGAACAGCTTGCCCTGCCACAGGGCCTGCGCGAGGCCGTGCGCGTAGTTCAGCCCGGCCATCTCCTCGTGCCCGACCTCGGGGTTCAGCCCGACGGTGTCGGGGCGCTCCAGGGTCTGGATGAACGCGAGCGCGTGGCCGATCGTGGGCAGCAGGATGTCGCCGCGCGGCTCGTTCGGCTTCGGCTCGATCGCGAAGCGCAGGTCGTAGCCCTGGTCGGCGACGTAGGCGCCGAGGACGTCGAACGCCTCCTTGTAGCGGTCCAGCGCGGCCTGGACGTCCTTGGCGGCCCCGGACTCGGCGCCCTCCCGCCCGCCCCAGCACACGTAGGTGCGGGCGCCCAACTCGGCGGCCAGGTCCAGGTTGTCCATGACCTTGCGGAGCGCGAACCGGCGGACCTCGCGGTCGTTGGCGGTGAAGGCGCCGTCCTTGAAGATCGGATGGCCGAACAGGTTCGTGGTGGCGGTGGTGACGACGAGGCCCGTCTCGTCGAGGGCCTTGCGGAACGCGTCGATCGCGCCCTGGCGTTCGGCGGGCGAGGCGTCGAAGTCGAACACGTCGTTGTCGTGGAAGTTCACGCCGTAGGCGCCGATCTCGGCCAGCTTGCGGACGGCGCGGTCGGCGGGCATCGGCGGCCTCGTGCCGGGGCCGAACACGTCGACGCCCTGCCAGCCGACCGTCCAGACGCCGAACGAGAAGCGGTCCTCGGGCGCGGGGGTGTAGTCGCTCATGGGTTCCTCCTCAGATCTCCGGGGCGCTGTCGCGCAGTGCCGCGTAGCGTGCGCGGACCCCGGAATCGGTGCGGTCGGCGGTGTGCTCGGTCGCGGGCGGGGCCGGCCAGGCGGGCGGTTCCGGGGTGCCGGCGAGGGCCCAGGCCGCCTGGCGGGCGGCGCCGAGCGCGACGTACTCGGCGGGCTCGGGGACGGTGACGGGCGTCCCGAAGATCGCGGGGGCGAGGGCCCGGACGGCCTCGGCGCGGGCGCCGCCCCCGATCAGCAGGACGCGGCGCGGCCGGGCGCCGTGCGCGGCGAGATGGTCGACGGCGTCGGCGAGCGAGCACAGCAGCGCCTCGACGGCGGCCCGCGCGAGGTTCTCCCGCGTCGCGTTGGACGTGGTGAGCCCCGCGAGCACGCCGGTGGCGTCCGGGCGGTCGGGGGTGCGCTCGCCGTCGAGGTAGGGGAGCAGCGTGAGGCCGCCCGCGCCCGGTTCGGCGGCGAGGGCCAGCGCGGACAGCTCGTCCAGCGAGGCCCCTGTCATCGCGGCGGCGGCCGACAGGATCCGCGCGGCGTTCAGCGTGCAGACGAGCGGGAGGAACCGGCCGGTCGCGTCGGCGAACCCGGCGACCAGCCCGGCCGGGTCGGCCGCGGGCCGGTCGGCGACCGCGAACGCCGTGCCGGAGGTGCCGATCGAGACGACCGCGTCTCCGGGCTCCAGGCCGAGCCCGAGCGCGGCGCCCATGTTGTCGCCGGTGCCGGGGGCGAGCACCGCGCCCCAGGGGGTCTCGCCGACGCGCTCGCCGGGGGCGGCGACGCGGGGCGTCGCGGCGTCGCGGCCGAGCGCGGCGCGCAGCAGGTCAGGCAGGTACGCGCCGGTCGCGGGGGACCAGTAGCCGGTGCCGGACGCGTCTCCCCGGTCGGTCACCGGTTCGGAGGCGCCGAGGCGCAGCGTCAGCCAGTCGTGCGGGAGCATGACCTGCTCGGTGCGGCGCGCGCGGTCCGGCTCGTGCTCGGCCATCCAGCGCAGCTTGGTCACCGTGAACGACGCGAGCGGCACGCTGCCGGTCCGCTCCGCCCAGGCCTTCGCGCCGCCGAGCTCCTCGACGAGGGCGCGGGCCTGCGGCGCCGAGCGCGTGTCGTTCCACAGCAGGGCGGGCCGGACCACCTCGCCCGCGCCGTCGAGCGCGACCATGCCGTGCTGCTGGGCGGCGACGGCGACCGCGTCGGCGCGTTCGAGCAGCTCGCGGACCTGCGACAGCGCGCCCCACCAGTGGTCGGGATGGCATTCGGTGCCGTCCGGATGGGGGGCGGACGCGGACGCGACCACGGCGCCGTCCTCGGCGCGGCACAGCACGGCCTTCGTCGACTGCGTCGAGGAGTCGACGCCCGCGACCAGGCTCTCGGGCATCGTCCCGCCTTTCGTAAAGAGCGTGGACTAATTAACGTAGCAGAGGGCTCACCACCTGCCTATACACGCGATTCATTTAGGGTTCATCCATGACGAAGTCCGCCAACGCCCCCGTCCGGCACGCGACGATGCGCGAGCGGAACCTCGCCGTCGTCCTGGAGCACGTGGCCCGCCACCAGCCCGTGACCCGGGCGCGCCTGGCCGAGCTCACCGGCTTCACCAAGACGACGGTGTCCAACCTCGTCTCCCTGCTGGAGGGCGCGGGCCTGGTGCGCGACGGCGCGCCGGTGCACGAGGGGGAGCGCGGCCGCCCCGGCGTGGGCGTGTCCGTCCACGGCGACGGCGCCGCGGGCCTCGGCCTGGAGGTCAACGTCGACTACCTCGCCGCCTGCGTCCTCGATCTCGCCAGGCAGGTCCGCTACCGGCACGTCGTCAGCTCCGACAACCGCGGGCGCGAGCCCGGCGCCGTGCTCGCCGCGCTCTCCGCGCTGGCGGGCGAGGCGGTCGCCGCCGCGGCCGGGCAGGGCCTGACCGTGGCCGGCGCGGCGGTCGCCCTGCCCGGCCTTCTCGACCGCGAGAACGGGGTGGTGCGGCACGCCCCGAACCTCGGCTGGACGGACGTCCCCGTCACCGGCGCCCCGGGCCTGGCCACGGCGCTGCCCGCCGAGTACGACAACGAGGCCAACCTGGCGGCCCTCGGCGAGCTGTGGTTCGGGGGCGGCGCCCGGTTCGGCGACTTCGTGCACGTCTCGGGGGAGATCGGGATCGGCGCCGGCATCGTCGTGGACGGCCGGGTGTTCCGCGGCGCCCACGGTTTCGCCGGCGAGCTCGGGCACCTGGTCGCCGACCCGTCCGGCCCCGCCTGCTCCTGCGGCGGGCGCGGCTGCCTGGAGCAGGTCGCCGGCCAGGAGGCGATGCTGCGCGCGGCGGGTCTCGCCGCGACGCGCCCCGCGGGCGGGCCGCGGGGGTCGGTGAGCGGGCTCGTCGAACGGCTGGACGCCGGCGACGCGGCGGCGCTGGAGGCGGTGGCCCGGGCGGGCCGCGCGCTCGGCGGCGCCCTGGCCTCGGTCGTCAACCTGATCGACCCGGACACCGTCGTGCTCGGCGGGGTGTTCTCCCCGCTGGCCGCCTGGATCCGGCCCCCGCTGGAGGCCGTCCTCGCGGCGGGGCCGGGCTCGCTGCGGCGCGGCGTGCCGCCGGTCGAGGTCTCCGGCCTGGCCGAGGGCGCCGCGGTCCTCGGCGCCGCGGGCCTGGTCGTGCAGCGGGTGATCGCCGACCCCGCGCTGCTCCTCTAGGGAGTGCTCTCCAGGAGCGGCCGGTACTCGAACCAGTCGAAGTCGGCGTGGCCGCCGCCGGGCCTGCCGCCGGACGTGGCGTAGAGGCCGATGTAGACGCCGGTGAACCCGCCCGCGACCTGGCTGCTGAGGAGGTCGCCGTCCACCGGGCCGCCGAGCGGCGCCCACTCGCCCGGCGCGGTGCCGTGCAGCGCCTGGTACCAGCGTCCGTGCGCCTCGAAGCCCAGCCGGACGGGACCCGGCGCGGCGGGGGCCTCGGCGAGCGCGGTCTCCACCCCCTGCTCGCGCTTGACCAGGCGAAGCCCCCGGCTCGTCGACACCAGCAGGACGTGGAAGTCGCCGTTCTGGACCAGGGCCAGCCCGGCCGCCTCCTCGCCGGCCGGCGCGAAGTCGAGCGAGGTGAAGGCGGCGAAGTCGGGGTGCTGCTGGCGCCGCCCGACGAAGGACGGGTTGGCCGCGTCCGCGAGCGTCTCCGGGCGTGCGCGCAGCCGCAGGAAGCCGGGGCGCTCCGTGAGGCTCCACCAGCGCTCGCGCGGTGTCCGCGGCATGTTCCAGGCCGGGCCCAGCTCGGGTCCGTCGAAGTGGTCGCAGGCGGGCGCGGCCGGCCACGGGTGCGGCGGCAGCGACGGGGCCGGGTGGCTCGGCTCGATCCGCCCGCCGGTCACCGGCCACCCGTCCTCACAGTTGACGGGGGTCAGGAAGGTCTCGCGGCCGAGGGTGCACCGGTCGAGGTGGTGCGGGCGCATCGCGAGCAGGACCATCCACCACTCGCCGTCCGGCGTGTCCACGAGGTCGGCGTGGCCCGCCCCGACGATCGAATGCTCGGACCCGAGGTGGCGGTGGGTCAGTACCGGATTTCGCGGGTTCCCCGTGTAGGGCCCGGTGACGGCGTCGGCGCGGGCGACCATCACGGCATGGTCGAGGGCGGTGCCCCCCTCGGCCGTGAGCAGGACGTACCGGCCGCCGATCTTGTAGAGGTGGGAGCCCTCGGACCAGATCGCCCCCTTCACCGCCCCGTCCCAGATCACGTGCTCCTCGCCGATCAGGGCGAGGGCCGCAGGGTCGAACTCGCGGAGCCAGATCTCGGTGTGGCCCTCGTAGCGTCCGGTCGGCCGGGTGCCGGTGCACCACGCGCGGCCGTCGTCGTCGAAGAACAGCGACGGGTCGATGCCGTCGCCGTCGAGGCGGTGCGCGTCCGACCACGGCCCGGCCGGGTCGGAGGCGGTCATGACGAAGTGCCCGGACCACCGGGTCCCGTCCACGAGCGTGCAGACCAGGTAGAAGGTCCCGTCCTGGTGGCGCAGGGTCGGCGCGTAGAGCCCGCCCGACGACGGGACCCCGTCCAGCGGCAGCTGGCCCGGACGGTCGAGCGCGTGCCCCACCTGGCGCCAGTGCACGAGGTCGCGGCTGTGGAACACCGGGAGCCCGGGGAACCACTCGAAGGTCGACGTGACGAGGTAGAAGTCTCCGTCCACGCGGCAGACCGTGGGGTCGGGATGGCAGCCCGGCAGGACGGGGTTGCGGAACGCGGTCACAGCGGCGTCACCTCCACCGGCACGGTGAGGACCCGGTCCGGGCCGAGTTCGCGGACCGGCCCTTCGAGCGTGAACGAGGCGCGCAGCGGCAGGTCGGCGCTCGACCCGCCCACGGAGACCTCGATCGCGCCCGGCTCGACGATGCGCCGCAGGCCCGGGCCGGTGAAGGAGGTCCGGTCGGCGTGCACGCGGAACGCGACCCGCGCGGCCTCGCCCGGCTCCAGCCGGATCCTGGCCCACCCGGCGAGCCAGCGCGCCGGCCGCACCACCGAGGCGACCGGGTCGGACAGGTACAGCTGCGCCACCTCGGTCCCGGCCCGCTCGCCGGTGTTCCGGACGACCGCGCTGACCGTCACCGTCCCGTCGGTCTCCGCCCGCTCGTCCGCGCGCAGGTCTCCGTACTCGAACGACGTCCAGGTCAGCCCGTGGCCGAACGGGTAGAGCGGGACGGGGTCGACCACGCTCCAGTCGTGGCCGCCGTCCATCAGCGACCGCAGGTAGGTGACCGGCGGGCCGGACGCGCGGCGCGGGACGCTGATCGGCATCCGTCCCGACGGCTCGACCCGGCCCGACAGGACCCCCGCGACGGCCCCGCCGCCCTCCTCGCCGGGGAAGAACGCCTGCACGACGGCGGCGGCCCGGTCCGCCAGGGACTCGATCGCGTACGGCCGCCCGCTCAGCATCACGATGACCGTGGGCGTGCCGGTGTCCAGGACCGCCGCGGCCAGCTCGGCCTGCCGTCCGGGCAGCGCGAGCGTCTCGGCGTCGCAGCCCTCGCCGGACGTGCCGCGCCCGAAGAGCCCCGCGCGGTCGCCGAGGGCGAGCACGCACACCGCGGCGTCGCGCGCCGCCGCGGCGGCCGCCTCGATGTCGGCGTCGTCGGCCACGAACACGTCGTCCGAGGCCGCGACCCGAACCCCGGGCAGATCGGCGCGCAGCGCGTCCGCCAGCGTGGGGATCGGCACGCCGAGCGGCATCTCCGGGTGCTGGCGGCCCACATGGCTCGGGAACGTGTAGCAGCCGAGCATCGCGAACGGGTCGTCCGCCAGCGGCCCCGCCAGCACCACCCCGGAGCCGTCGCGCAGCGGCAGCACGCCGTCGTTCGCCAGCAGGACGACCGACTGCTCGGCCAGGCGCCGCGCCAGGGCCCTGTGCCCGGGGGGATCGAAGTCCGGCTCCGCGCCGTCGCCGCCGGCGGGGGCGCCGTCCAGGAGGCCGAGCTCGGCCTTCAGCGTCAGGACCCGGTCGGCGGCGCGGTCGAGCAGCTCCCCGGGCACCGCGCCCTGCCGGACCGCCTCGATCAGCGGCTCGCCGTAGCAGCGGACGGTCGGCAGCTCCATGTCGATCCCGGCGCGCAGCGCGAGCGCGGCGGCCTCGCCGCGCGACCCGGCCACGCGGTGCCGGCTCTCCAGGAACGAGATGCCGAAGTAGTCGGCGACGACGACGCCGGTGAAGCCGAGCTCCTCGCGCAGCAGGCCCGTCAGCAGGCGCTCGTCGGCCGCGGCGGGCATCCCGTCGATGTCGGTGTAGGAGTGCATGACCGAGCGGGCGCCGCCGTCGCGCAGCGCCATCACGAACGGCTCCAGCACGACGTCGGTGAACTCGCGCGGGCCGATCGGCGTCGGCGCCATGTTCCGGCCGGCGCGGGACGCGGAGTACCCGGCGAAGTGCTTGAGCGTGGTGACGATGCCGGACCGTTCCAGGGCCCTCACGTAGGCCGTGCCGAGGACCCCGACGAGGTACGGGTCCTCGCCGATGCACTCCTCCGTCCGGCCCCAGCGGGCGTCGCGGACGACGTCCAGCACGGGCGCGAGGCCCTGGTGGACGCCGGCCGCCCGCATGCTCGCCCCGATCGCGGCGGCCATCTCGCCGACCAGCTCGGGGTCGAAGGTCGCGCCCCACGCGGGCGGGCTGGGGAACACCGTGGCGCCCCAGGTCATGAAGCCGTTGAGGCACTCCTCGTGCGCGATCGCCGGGATGCCGAACCGGTTGCCCGCGGCGACGAGGGCCTGCAGCTCGCGGAGCCGGGCGGCGCCCTCGGCCGCCGCGACCGGCGCGGTGCCGAACACGCGGGTGAGCTGGCCGAGGCCGCGGTCGAGGATGTCCTCCAGGGCCGGGGCGGCCTCGTGGGAGTCGTCCTCCATCGGCGCCACGGGTTCGCCCGGTTCGGCGGGCACCGCCCAGAAGCCGGCGAGCTGCCCCGCCTTCTCCTCGGGGGTCATCCGGGCCAGCAGGTCGGCGACCCGCTCGGCGGCCGGCAGTCCGCGGTCCTGCCAGGGCCCGCTGGTCGTGCTCGGGGCCGGGGCGGCTTCGGTCATCGTTCCTCCGGGTGGGACGACGAGGCGTGGGGGCGGCGGTGTGGCGGAGGCGCGGACGCGCAGGTCGGTGGCCGGCCTCACGCGGGAGGGCGGCGGCGCCGTGGAGGCGCGGACGCGCAGGTCGGTGGCCAGCTCCACGCGGGGGGCCAGCGGCGCCCGTCCGTCCAGCAGCTGGAGCAGGGTGCGGGCCGCGACGCGGCCCATCTCCTCCAGCGGCTGCCGGACGGTCGTCAGCGGCGGCGAGAGCCACTCGCAGGTCGGCAGGTCGTCGAAGCCGACGACGCTCAGGTCCTCGGGGATGGACAGCCCGGCGAGGCGGGCCGCCTGGTAGGCGCCCATGGCCTGCTCGTCGCTGCCCGCGAAGACCGCGGTGGGCCGCTCGGCCAGCGACAGCAGTTCGCGGGTCCGGGCGTAGCCGCCCCGGTGGTGGAAGTCGCCGTACCGGACGAGGTCCTTGTCGACCCCGATCCCGGCGCGCTCCAGCGCGGTCCGGTAGCCGTCCTCGCGGGCCTTCGTGCACAGGATGTCGGCGGGGCCGCCGATCATCGCGATGCGGCGGTGGCCGAGCCCGATGAGGTGCTCGGTGGCGGCGAGCCCGCCCGCCCAGTTGGTGGCCCCGACGCTGGCGATCCCGCTGTCCGGGAGGTTCACCGGGTCCACCAGGACGAGCCCGACTCCGGCCCGCTCCAGCTGCTCGCGCTGGCGCCGGGTCATCCGGGACGTCACCAGGATCACCCCGTCGCTGTGGTGCAGGGCGGGCAGGTTCTGCCAGCTCGGCGGGCGGGCGTCGTCCTCGCGCACGAGCGAGACCACCACGCCGGTGCCGTGCTCGGCGCACTCGGCCTCCACCCCGCGCAGGATCTCCACCGCCCACGGGCTGTCCAGGCCGGCCAGGACCAGGTCGATCAGCCCCGACCTGCGGGCGCGCCGGGTCCCGCCGGGGCCCGGGTACTTGTGGCGGCGCAGCAGCGCCTCCACGCGCTCGCGGGTGGCGGCGGCGACGTCGCTGCGGCCGTTCAGGACCTTGGAGACCGTGGCGGGGGAGACCCCCGCCTCGGACGCGATCAGTGCCAGCGTCGGCCGGGACGGCGGGTCCGGCAACTCGTCGGTGGTGCGCACGGGCACGCTTCACTCCTCCCGAGGAAACGATTGCGAACAGTATCGCAATGTTTCGCTGGCTCCTAGTCCCTGTGTCGGAGTTCCCAACCGTTTCATTTAGGTCACTCGTCGCTGAAGCCTTGACCCTGGGAAGGGCCTTTCTTAGAGTTCCACGGCAACGGCAAGCCCGAAGCATTTCGAAAAGTTTCGAACGGGCGGTCCCGTCCCACCCGATCCAGGCCGAGCCCACCCCCGATCCAGGAGGCCACTCATGGGCATTCCACTGTCGCGCCGTTCCTTCCTCACCGCGGTCTCCGCGGGCGCCGTGCTGGCCACGGCCGCGCCCATGCTCGCCGCCTGCGGTGACGGCGACTCCGGGTCGGGGGGCGGCAAGGTGACCGTCGAGTGGATGGACATCGCGACCACCGAACCGTCCGAGTCGCTCTACCCGCAGATCGCCAAGGCCTACGAGGCCACGCACCCGAACGTCAAGATCAAGCTCACCAACCTGGAGAACGACGCCTACAAGTCGAAGATGACGGCGCTCGTCGCCTCCGGGAAGCTGCCGGACATCTTCGTGACCTGGGGCGGCGGCGTGCTCAAGCAGCAGATCGACGCGGGGCTGGTCAAGGACCTCACCTCCGACGGGGGGAGCCTGCTGGGCACCATCACGCCCGTGTCGCAGAAGCCGTACCAGTTCGACGGCAAGACCTACGCCATCCCCTACGACATGGGGATGGTGGGCTTCTGGTACAACAAGCGGCACTTCGAGAAGGCCGGGATCAAGGAGCCCCCGAAGACCTGGGCGGAGTTCCTGGACGCCGTCCGCAAGCTCAAGGGCGCCGGGGTCACCCCCATCGCGCTGGCCGGCAAGGACAAGTGGCCCGGCCACTACTACTGGGCCTACCTGGCGATGCGCGTCGGCGGCATGGGCGCCATGGAGCAGGCCGCCAAGAGCAACGACTTCACCGCGCTGGCGTTCGTGCAGGCCGGCCAGCACCTCAAGGAACTGGTCGACCTGCAGCCCTTCCAGAGCGGGTTCCAGAACGCCGGCTACGACTCGCCGGGCGGCCAGGCCGCCACCATGGGGGCGGGGAAGGCCGGCATGGAGCTGATGGGGCAGTGGGCGCCGGCGGTGCAGAAGGACGCCTCCGGCAAGGGCATCGGCGACGACCTCGGCTGGTTCCCCTTCCCGACCGTCGACGGGGGCCAGGGCACGGTCACCGACGTGTTCGGCGGCGGCAACGGGCACTCGCTCAGCAAGAAGGCCCCCAAGGAGGCCCTGGACTTCCTGACGTTCCTCATGAACGCCGAGAACGAGCGCAAGCTCGTCTCCTCGGGCGCGTTCATGCCGGTCGTCAAGGGCGCCGAGGGCGCGCTCGGCGACGAGAACCGCAAGCAGGTCGCCCAGGCGCTCGCGGGTTCCAGCGGGTTCCAGCTCTACCTGGACCAGGCCTTCCCGCCCGCCGTCGGGCAGGAGGTCAACGACGGCGTCGCCGCCCTCGTCGGCGGCAAGAAGACGCCGGACCAGGTGGCGCAGCAGGTGACCAAGGCGGCCAAGAGCGAATGACTCTGCCCGCCATGGCCGACGACCGGCCGCGCTCCGCCCCGCGGGCCCCGCGCGAGGGGGCCCGCGGGGCGCCGGCCGGACGGCGGCTGCGCGGCTGGATGTCCGCCACCTGGTTCCTCCTGCCGGCGCTGCTGCTGTTCCTCTTCTTCGTGCTGATTCCGATCTGCGTCGCGTTCTACACGAGCTTCTTCACCTGGGGAGGCTTCGGCCGCCCCGAGGACTTCGCCGGGCTCGGAAACTACCGCAGGCTGGCCGGCGACCCCGTCTTCCGAGGCGACCTGTGGCGCGGCCTGGTCCTGGTCGTGCTGGCGATCGTCGTCCAGCTGCCCATCGCGCTCGGCACCGCCGTGCTGCTGAACCAGCGGATGCGCGGCCGCGCGGTGTACCGGGCGGTCTTCTTCGCGCCCTACATCCTGTCCGAGGTGATCGCCGGCGTCCTGTTCGGCATCATCCTCCTCCCCGAGACCGGTCTCGCCGACCGGCTCGTCGGCGGGCTGCCGGTCGTCGGGAACCTCGCCGGCACGTGGTTCTCCGACCCGAGCACCGCGCTGCCCACCCTGTTCGCCGTCCAGACCTGGAAGTACTTCGGCTTCCACATGATGATCTACCTCGCCGGTCTCCAGGGCATCCCCGCCGAGGTCCTGGAGGCGGCCTCGATCGACGGGGCCGGACCGTGGCGGCGGTTCCGGAGCGTCACGCTGCCGCTCCTGGCGCCGACGCTGCGGATCAGCGTGTTCCTGTCCGTCATCGGCTCGATCCAGCTGTTCGACCTCGTTTGGGTCACCACGACCGGCGGGCCGACGAATTCCACGGAGACGATGGCCGTCACCATGTTCGAGTTCGGATTCAAGCGGTACCAGATGGGCTACGCGAGCGCGATCAGCGTGGCCATGTTCCTCATCAGCATGGTCTTCTCCCTGCTCTACCAGCGCTACGCGCTGCGCCGCGACCTGCAGGGCGCCGTCACCTCCGCGGGAGGCCGCCGATGAGGGCGGGCATCGCGCGGAGCGCGTCCCGGCACACCCTGGTCTGGGTGCTCGGCTCCTTCATCGTCGTCCCGCTGCTGTACGCGGTCGTCTCCGGCTTCAAGACCACGGGCGACCTCACGACGGACCCGATCGGGCTGCCCTCGCCGTGGAAGGTGTCGAACTACACGGGCATCCTGTCGTCCGGCGACTTCTGGCGGCAGATCGCCAACAGCGTGATGATCGCCCTGGCGACCACGCTGCTCACCGTAGCCGCCGCGGCGATGGCGGCCTTCGCGTTCGCCCGCTACGCCTTCCGGGGCCGGGAGTTCTTCTTCACGCTGTTCGCGGCGGGCCTGATGTTCCCGCCCGCCGTGGCGGTGCTCCCGTTGTTCGTGCTGCTGCGCTCGTTCGGCCTGCTGGACAACCCGCTCGGCATCATCCTGCCGCAGGCCGCGTTCGCGCTGCCCATCACGATCATCATCCTGCGCTCGTTCTTCCGGACGATCCCGGCGGAGCTCGAGGAGGCCGCCATCATGGACGGCTGCACCCGCTTCGGGTTCTTCTGGCGCATCCTGCTGCCGATGGCGAGGCCCGCCCTCGGCACCGTGTCGGTCCTCGCCATCGTCACGAGCTGGAACAACTTCTTCCTCCCGCTCCTGGTGCTGGCCGACCCGAAATGGCAGACGATCCCCGTCGGCATCCAGCAGTTCCAGGGGCAGTACTCGACGAACTACGCGCTGGTCATCGCCTACATCGTGCTGGCGATGGTGCCCGCGGTCGCCTTCTACGCGGTGGCCGAGCGCCAGCTGATCGGAGGGCTCACCGCGGGCGCGACGAAGGGCTGAGCCGCGGCCCCCGTCCCCCCGCGGCGCGCCCGGCCGGGCCCCTCCCCGCGCCGATGAAAGCCTGAAAGGCCCGTTCACCGGCCCCGCCGGGCGGAGTTAGCGTCCGCTGGACAGCACTCTCCTCGGCCCGGTGACGGGAGGAACATGGGCAAGCGACGACGAAGGGCACTGGCCGCGGGGGCGGTGCTCGGCCCCGCGATGATCGCCGGTGCGCTGCTGACGGCCGCGCCGGCGTCCGCGCACGGCGCGATGATGGTGCCCGGCAGCCGCACCTACCTGTGCTGGAAGGACGGCCTGACCCCGACCGGGCAGATCGTCCCGCACAACCCCGCCTGCGCGGCGGCGGTCGCCAAGAGCGGGCCCAACTCGCTCTACAACTGGTTCGCCGTCCTGCGCTCGGACGGCGCCGGCCGCACCCGCGGCTTCATCCCCGACGGGAGCCTGTGCAGCGGCGGCGCGGTCGTCTACGACTTCAGCGGCTACGACCTCGCCCGCGACGACTGGCCGGTCACGCACCTGACCTCGGGCGCCGAGATCGAGTTCCGGTACAACAAGTGGGCGGCCCACCCGGGGACGTTCCGCACCTACGTCACCAAGGACAGCTGGAGCCCGACCAGGCCGCTCAGCTGGGACGACCTGGAGGACCAGCCGTTCTACAGCGTCACCGACCCGCCGAGCGTCGGCTCGCCCGGCAACGAGGACGCCTACTACCACTGGAACGCCAGGCTGCCGTCCGGCAAGAGCGGCCGCCACCTCCTCTACACCGTGTGGCAGCGCTCGGACAGCAACGAGACGTTCTACGGCTGCTCCGACGTGGTCTTCGACGGCGGCAACGGCGAGGTCACCGGCGTCGGCGAGGACGGCGGCGGCCCGACCGACCCGCCCACCGACCCGCCGGGCGACCCCGGCAAGGTCTGCAAGGCCGGATACCGCTCCCTCGGCGCCTGGAACGGCGGCTACCAGGGCGAGATCACCGTCACCAACACCGGCACGCTCCCGCTCGCCGGCTGGATGGCCCACTTCACCTTCGCCAACGGCGAGACGGTCGACAGCCTGTGGAACGGGAGCTACACGCAGTCGGGCCCGGACGTCACGGTCAAGAACGCGGCCTACAACGGCTCCCTCGCCGTGGGCGCGTCCACCACGTTCGGGTTCACCGTGAAGGCGCCGACCTCGCCCACCGCGCTCGAACCGCACTGCATGACCTCCTGAGGCCGAGCGGAGACACGGCCCGCGGCGCCCGGCAGGGGGCGCCGCGGGCCGCTTCCTTTGCGGGACAGAGCAGGAGGGGACGATCCCCTGGACAGGAAGAGGCCCCGTGACAGGAGCGTGTCACGGGGCCGTATCCCTGATGGCCCGTTACCGGACGGGCGGGTTGGCGTTCTTCAGCAGTTCCTGGAACTGGGCGGAGAACCAGTGCCCGGACAGCGGGGCGTCGGGCAGCGCGCCGCTCATTTGTTGTTACGCGGGTTGCCGGTGTAGGTGGGGTCGCACATCCGGTCGAAGCCCTTGCCCTCGTCGTTCGGGATCTCCTTGCTGGCGCCGTCGGACTCGCCCGGGGGCTTCATCCACACGTAGGCGTCGATGCCGGACGCGGGGGCCGCCTTGGGGCGCTCGCCGAGTCCCGCGCCCGCCTGGTTGCACCAGTTGCCGAGGTGGATGCGCCGGTCGGTCCGGCTGCCGTCCACGTAGGCGTCCACGGTGGTCTTCGGGCCGGGGCCGGTCGGGCGGTTCGCGCCGCCCCAGCCGTTGCGGCTCGTGTCGACGAGCATCCCGATGCCCGGGTCGAAGCCGTCCTTGACGAGCTCCTGGCGGAACGCCTGCGCGTAGGACAGCTCGTCGACGTACCGGTTCCAGTCGACCCACTTCGACTGCCGGACCGACGTGCCGTTCACGGTGTCGTTGATGGTGAAGTACGGCTCCTGGAGAGCGCCGTAGTTGGCGGTGTTGGTGATGAACCCGGCGACGTTGTTCTTCGAGCCGGACGCCTGGGCGACGGTGGCGAGCAGCTGGGCGGTCGGGCCGAAGTTGTCGTCCCAGCCGATCCAGCCGTGGTGGCCGACGTCGAGGTAGTTGTAGACGTTGGAGATGGCGCCGAGCTTCTGCAGCGCGTAGGCGACGCCCTTCTCGTAGTTGCCGTTGGCCTTCATCACGTTGCAGTCCTCGGTGGCGGTCGGCCGGCTCCCCGTGTTGGTGATCAGGTTGGGCAGCGAGTCGATCTCCACGACCGTCACGATCCGCAGGCCGGCGTACTTGGCGTCGCCGAGGATCTGCGCGATCGGGTCGATGAACTGCGTCTTGTACTTGTCCAGGTCGTCGGGCCCGAACTCACCGTTGGACGCCAGCGCGGAGCAGTCGCGTCCGGGCAGGTCGTAGACGACGAGCTGGATCACCCCGGCGCCCTGGTCGAGGGCCTTGTCGAGATGGGCCCGCAGGCCCATGGCGCCGCCCGCGCCCTGGATCGCGGCGACCCGGTCCAGCCACACGCCGGTCGGCTGGTTCGCGACCGCGCCGCCGCCGGGCTCCGCGGCGGCCTTGGCCGACCAGTCGGGGTTCACATACGCCTTGACCCCAGCGTAGGGGTTGTCGACACGGTTGCCCGGCGGCGGGTCGGTGGGCGGGTCGGTCGGGGGATCGGTCGGGCCCGTCGACCCGGTGCAGACGGTCCCGTTGAGCTTGAACTGGGCGGGGGCCTGGTTGCTTCCGGAGTAGGTGCCCTGGAAGCCGGGGTTGACCGTCGCGTTGGTCGCCAGCGTCTGGGCCCAGCTCGGGTTCTTCACGGTGACGTGCTTGCCGGACTGCGTGAACGTCCCGTTCCAGCCCGACGTCACCTGCTGGTTGCCGGCGAAGTCCCACTCCAGCGTCCAGCCGCTGGTGATCGGATCGCCGAGATTGGTGACCGTCACGGAGGCGGTGAAGCCCGTGCCCCAGTCGTTGGTGGTGTAGTCGACCTTGCAGCCGGCGGCCGCGCTGGCCTGGGCCTGGGCCAGCGCGACCGTGCCCGAGGCGAGCAGGACGGCCGCCGACGCGGCCGCCAGGCCGCGGCGCGCGGCGGCAGGGCGGCCGCGCGCGGAGGGGTGTCTCATTCCGGTTCCTCCATCTGGTGGGGGTGGGCTTCTGCCAGTGGGGTCAGGGAGCGGACCGCAGGTGGTCGCGCAGTCCGGCGCCGTACGCGGTCGGCGTGCCGTCGTAGGAGCTGATCAGGGAGGGGCCGCTCGAGCAGTCCCAGGTGTTCCACGTCCAGCCGAGGTAGGAGGCTCCGTGCGAGTCCAGCCAGGCCATCAGCGTGTCGACGTAGGAGTGGCCGCAGGTGTTCTCGCCTATCTCGCCGGCGACGAGCGGGACCTGCGCCGCGACGGGGGCGAGCTGCTGGTCCCAGCAGGACGCGTCCTTGCAGTAGTTGAAGTTGTAGGAGTGCCAGGCGGCCGCCAGGTTCCCGGTGGGGTCGGACGGCTTCTGCGCGAGCCACTGGCCGAGGTCGTTGGAGTAGCTGCTCCCCGCCGCCATGACGACGTTCCGGGCCCCCGTGGAGCGGACGGCGTCGAGGAGGTCCTGCATTCCGGCCGCCTCGTAGGTCAGGCCCGTGCAGGCCGCGCCGCCGTCGCGCCAGCACTTCCACGACTGCGCGTAGTCCATGACTTGGAGGTTGTTCGGATACGGCTCGTTGAACAGGTCGAACACGACGGCCGTGTCGCCCTTGTAGGCGGTCGCGAGCTGCTTCCAGAATTCGGGCGCGTACCGGGCGTCGGGCATGGGTTTCTGGCATTCCGCGGCGGCGGTCTGGCAATGGCTGTCGTAGCCGGTCCACGACCCGTGGCTCCAGTGCAGTTCCAGGATGGGCGTGATGCCGTTCTCCTCGAGCAGTGCCACGTAATTCCCGACGGCGTTCTGGTAGGCGGTTCCCCGGTAGGCGGGATCGACGTCGTCCAGGCCGAGCCAGCAGTCGGAGTTGAGGGGCACCCGGACGGCGTTGACATTCCAGCCCTTCATCGCGGCGACGGAGGACGCGTCCATCGGGCCGTCCCATATCCCGTTGCCCTGGACGCACGCGAATTCGCCGCCGGACCGGTTCACCCCGCGCAGGCGCACGGCGTTCCCGCCGTCGTCCACGAACGTGTTCCCGGAGACCTTCAGCTTCGGCGCGGGCCCGCCCGGCGGGGGAGTGGTCGGGGGGCCGGTCGGCTCGCCGCCGCCGTCGCAGGCCGTCCCGTTCAGCGCGAAGCCGGTGGGCGCGGCGTTCGTGCCGCTGTAGGTGAACTGCGCGCCGGCCTCGACGGACGCGCCCGTCGCGAGGGCCGCGTTCCAGCTCTCGTTGGCGACCGTGACGGTCCTGCCCGACTGGGTCCACCGGCCGTTCCAGCCGTTCGCGAGGTGCTGGTTCCCGGCGTAGGAGTACGTCAGCGTCCAGCCGTCCATCGCCGGGCCCCGGTTGGTGATCGTGACGGCCGCCGTGAAGCCGGTGCCCCAGTCGTTCGTGGTGTAGCCGACCTCGCAGGCGACGGCGGCGCGGGCGGGAGGCGCGCCGAGCGCGGACCCGGTGCCCGCGACGAGCGAGCCCGCCGCGCAGAGCGCGCCGGTCAGCCCGGCCACCGCGGCGGTGCGCGGGGAAAGCGATCTCATGGGAACTCCGCTTCACGTCGGATGCTGCGGCTTGGGAGCGCTCCCACTCCTGGACTGCGGTGAACGTAGAACGCCCCGGACGCGGCACGGAAGCCCTGTTCCATTCCTTTCACGAATTTTCACGGCGCCTTGCGCGCGCGGTGAGGGGCGGGCATGACCGGGCCGGAATTCCTTCTCCACTCGGCCCTTGACACGATCGGCGCGCGATCGGATTCTTGGGAGCGCTCCCACTAACTCCCGACCCGGTCCACCCCCTCGAAAGGCCGGGAACCCCCGAAGGGAGTGCCATAAGCGTGACCGTCACCCACGCCCAGCACGATCCCGTCCTCCCCGCCCGCCCGCCCACCCTCGCCCACGTCGCGGAGCTCGCCGGCGTCTCGCCGGCCACGGCGTCCCGCGTGCTGAACGGCTCGGCGCGGGTCAGCAGGGCGGCCCGCCTCCAGGTCGAGGAGGCGGTCGAGCGGCTCGGCTACGTCAGGCGCCGCAGCGGCTCCCCCGACCGCGAGTCCTCCGGCACGATCGCCGCCGTCGTCTGCGAGGACGGCTGCCGCGTCCTCGGCGACCCCTTCTACGCTCGCCTGCTGTGGGGCGTTCGCCGCGGGCTCGGCGGCCGCGCGCCGCTCGTCGTCCTCATGGCCGGCCGGGCGGACGAGTGGCGGGCGACCACCGGCTACCTGCGCGGCGGGCGCGCCGAGGGCGTGCTGCTCGTCGGCGCGCGCCGCGACCAGGTGGCCCCGCTCGTCCAGGCCGCCGCGGGCGCTCCCGTGGTGCTCGCGGGCCGCCCTCTCGACGAGGTGGCGCTGCCCTACGTCGACGTCGACAACCGGGGCGGCGCGCACGCCGCCGTCCGGCACCTGCTCGCCTCGGGCCGCCGCCGGATCGGCACGATCGCGGGGCCCGCCGACACGGGCGCCGCCGTCGACCGGCTCGCCGGCTACCGCCTCGCGGCGCGCGAGGCCGGGATGGGCGTCAACGGCCTGGTCTGCCAGGGCGACTTCGGCCGGCTGTCCGGCGAGCGGGCGATGCGCCGCCTGCTGGAACGCCGGCCCGACGTGGACGCCGTGCTCGCCGCCTCCGACCAGATGGCGGTCGGCGCGCTCGGCGCGCTGCGCCGGGCGGGCCGCCGCGTCCCCGACGACGTCGCGGTCATCGGCTTCGACGACACCCCGGTCGCCCAGCAGGTCCGCCCGCGGCTGACGACCGTCCGGCAGCCGGCCGAGGACCTCGGCGCCCGGCTGGCGCGCGAGTTGCGCGCCTGCACCGGCGGCAGGCCGAGCACCGAGCGGGGCGTCGTGCTGCGCACCAAGTTGATCATCAGGGAGTCGGGCTGACGGCTCCGGGCTGACGCGGCCCCGTCCTCCACGTCACCGCCACCTCCGCGCTCCGCCGGTGGTGCGGCACGCCATGCCCGGGCACCGGGCGCGACAGGAAGGAACTCAGGTGAGAAGACGTCAACGATGGCGCGCGCCCACGGCCGTGGGCGCGATGCTGGCGCTGCTGTGCGGCGGCCTCGGCGTCATGGCCCCGGCGCACGCCGCGGCCGCGGCGTGCAAGGTGGTCTACAAGAAGAACGACTGGGGCAACGGGTTCACGGCGAGCATCGACATCACCAACCAGGGCGACGCGATCGACGGCTGGAAGCTGACCTACTCCTACTCGGGGAACCAGAGGCTGTCGAACGGCTGGTCGGCGAAGTGGTCGCAGTCGGGACAGCAGGTCACCGTCGAGAACGAGAGCTGGAACCGCACGCTCGCCTCCGGCGCCTCGGTGAACGTCGGCGCGCAGTTCACCTACAGCGGGACGAACACCGACCCCACCGCGTTCAGCCTCAACGGCACGCCGTGCAACCAGAGTTCGTCCGCCCCGACGGTTGCGCTGACCAGCCCGTCCGCCGGCTCGACGTACTCGGTGGGCGCCTCGGTTCCGATCGCCGCCACCGCGGCGGCCGGGTCGGGCGCGACCGTGTCCAAGGTGGAGTTCTTCGACCAGGACGGGTCGCTCGGCGCGGCGGACACCACCGCCCCGTACGGCCTGAACTGGACGCCCGGTGCTGCCGGCTCCTACTCGGTCTACGCCAGGGTGACCGACAGCAGCGGCGCGACGGCCGAGTCCGCGCCGGTGGGCGTCACCGTGACCGCCGCGTCGAGCGTGGTGGCGAGCCCCACCGCGCTGACCGTCGCGCAGGGCGCGAAGGCGACGTACTCGGTGAAGCTGTCCGAGGCCCCCTCGGGCACGGTCACCGTGACGACGACCCGGACCGCGGGCAACTCTGGCCTGTCGGTGACCGGCGGCGGGACGCTGACCTTCACGCCGCAGAACTGGTCCGCCGCCCAGAGCGTGACGATCAGCGCGGACGCCTCCGGGACCGGCCAGGCGACGTTCACCTCCGCCGCGCCCGGCTACACGGCGGCCAAGGTCACCGCGACCGAGGTGGCGACCTCCGGCGACGTCTACACCCAGCGGTTCCTCGACCAGTACAACAAGATCAAGGACCCGGCGAACGGCTACTTCAGCCCCGAGGGCATCCCGTACCACTCGGTGGAGACCTTCATGGTCGAGGCGCCCGACCACGGGCACGAGACGACGTCGGAGGCCTGCAGCTACCTCATCTGGCTGGAGGCCATGTACGGCAAGGTCACGCAGAACTGGGCCCCCTTCAACGCCTCCTGGGCGCTGATGGAGAAGTACATGATCCCGACGCACGCGGACCAGCCGACGAACTCCTTCTACAACGCATCCAAGCCCGCCACCTACGCCGCCGAGCATCCTGACGTGAGCGGCTACCCGTCGCAGATCGACGGCGGCGTGCCGGTCGGTCAGGACCCGATCGCGAGCGAGCTGAAGTCCGCCTACGGCACCGACGACATCTACGGGATGCACTGGCTGCAGGACGTGGACAACGTCTACGGCTACGGCAACACGCCCGGCGGCGGCTGCGAGGAGGGCCCGAACGCGAACGGCCCCTCCTACATCAACACCTACCAGCGCGGAGCGCAGGAGTCGGTGTTCGAGACGGTCCCGCAGCCGACGTGCGACAAGTTCGCCTTCGGCGGCACCAACGGCTACCTCGACCTGTTCATCAAGGACTCCTCCTACGCCAGGCAGTGGAAGTTCACCGACGCGCCGGACGCCGACGCGCGCGCCATCCAGGCCGCGTACTGGGCGAACGCCTGGGCCAAGGACCAGGGCAAGTCCGGCGACGTCTCGTCCACCGTGGCCAAGGCCGGCAAGATGGGCGACTACCTGCGGTACTCGTTCTTCGACAAGTACTTCAAGAAGATCGGCGACTGCCACTCGCCCTCGTCCTGCCCGGCCGGGTCGGGCAAGGACAGCGAGCACTACCTGCTGTCCTGGTACTACGCGTGGGGCGGCGCGACGGACACGAGCGCCGGCTGGTCGTGGCGCATCGGCGACGGCGCCTCGCACTTCGGCTACCAGAACCCCCTGGCCGCCTACGCCCTGGTGAACGACGCCGCGCTCGCGCCCAAGGGCGCGACGGCCAAGGCCGACTGGGGCAAGAGCCTCACCCGCCAGCTCCAGCTCTACAAGTGGCTCCAGTCGGCCGAGGGCGGGATCGCCGGCGGCGTCACCAACAGCTGGGAGGGCAGCTACAGCACGCCCCCGGCCGGCCTGACCGAGTTCTTCGGCATGGCCTACGACTGGCAGCCGGTCTACCACGACCCGCCGAGCAACCAGTGGTTCGGCTTCCAGGCGTGGTCGATGGAGCGCGTGGCCGAGTACTACCAGGTCACCGGCGACGCGTCCGCCAAGGCGATCCTCGACAAGTGGGTCTCCTGGGCGCTGTCGCAGACGACGGTCGACCCGTCCACGGGCGGCATCAAGATCCCGGCCACCCTCAAGTGGACGGGGCAGCCCGACGCGAACTGGTCCTCCTCCACCGGGACGCCGCCCGCCAACACGGGCCTGCACGTCTCGGTGCAGGACTACACCGACGACGTCGGCGTGGCCGCCGCGTACGCCAAGACCCTGGCGTACTACGCCGCCAAGTCCGGTGACGCCGACGCCAAGCAGACCGCGAAGGACCTGCTCGACGCCATCTGGAAGCACACCGACGCGAAGGGCGTCTCCGTCCAGGAGTCCAAGTCCGACTACAAGCGCGTCGCCGACCCGGTCTACATCCCCTCCGGCTGGAGCGGCAAGATGCCGAACGGCGACCCGATCAACTCCAGCTCGACGTTCATGTCCATCCGCTCCTTCTACAAGAGCGACCCCGACTACGCACGCGTGTGGGCCTACGCCAGCGGGCAGAGCTCCACGGTGCCGGTGTTCAACTACCACCGGTTCTGGGCCCAGGCGGACGTGGCCCTGGCCATGGCCGACTACGGCCGCCTCTTCAACGAGTGATCCATCCCCGCGGGGCCCGTCGCGACGCACGCCGCGGCGGGCCCTCCGCACGTCCAAGGCGCCCGCCACCAGCGGCGACGGCCGGTCTGCCGGCGTCGCCCCCGCTCGCGCACCGGACCCCGGGCATGCGAACATATGTTCGTGTCCGGTGGTGCGACGATCCTGCATGCCGACCTGGACGCGTTCTACGCGTCGGTCGAGCAGCGCGACGATCCCGCTCTGCGGGGGCGGCCGGTCATCGTCGGAGGCGGCGTGGTGCTGGCGGCGAGCTACGAGGCCAAGGCCTGCGGCGTGCGGACGGCGATGAGCGGCGGGCAGGCGCGCCGGCTCTGCCCGCGGGCCGTCGTCGTCCCCCCGCGCATGAGCGCCTACACCGCGGCGAGCAGGGCGGTCTTCGCGGTGTTCCGGGCCACGACGCCGCTGGTGGAGGGCCTGTCGATCGACGAGGCGTTCCTGGACGCCGCCGGGCTGCGCCGCCCGGCGGTGGACGTCGCGGTCCGGCTGCGGCGCGAGATCGCCGAGGAGGTCGGGCTCCCGATCACGGTCGGGGTCGCGCGCACCAAGTTCCTCGCCAAGGTCGCCAGCGGCGTCGCCAAGCCGGACGGGCTGCTGGTGGTGCCGCCGGACGGCGAGCTGGAGTTCCTGCGCCCGCTGCCGGTGCGGCGGCTGTGGGGCGTGGGGCCCGCGACCGCGGCCAAGCTCGCCGCGTTCGGGGTGAGGACGGTCGGGGACGTGGCCGGCATGCCGGAGTCCACGCTGGCCTCGATCCTCGGCCCGGGAGCGGGCCGCCACCTGCACGCGCTGGCGCACAACCGCGACCCGCGCCCGGTGCGGACGGGCGTGCGCCGGCGGTCGATGGGGGCGCAGCGGGCGCTCGGGCGCCGCCGGCGCTCGGCGGCGGAGCTGGACGCGCTGCTCGTCGGGCTCGCCGACCGGCTCGGCGGCAGGCTGCGCAAGGCCCGCCGCGTGTGCCGGACGGTCACCCTCCGCCTCCGGTTCGGCGACTTCGCCCGGGTCACGCGCTCGCACACGCTGGCCCAGGCGACCGCCGAGACGCCCGCGGTCCTCGGCGCGGCGCGGCGGCTGCTCGCCGCCGCCATGCCGATGATCGACGACCGCGGCCTGACGCTCATCGGCCTCTCGCTCGGCAACCTGCACGACGACGGGGCCGTCCAGCTCGCGCTGCCCTTCGACCAGGCGATGGCGGTGGACGGCGCGGTCGACGGCGTCCGGGACCGGTTCGGCCCCTCCGCCATCACGCGCGCCGTGCTGCTCGGCCGGGACCAGGGCGACTCGGTGCCGCTCCTGCCCGACTGAACGCGCGGGCGGCGGCGCGCCGCGCATCGATGGGATAACGCCCTCCGGCCGCGCGGCCGGAGTCGGGGAGGATGCCCGTGCGGGCCGCGCGGCCCGGGAAAGCACGGAACGGCGCCCCGTGGGTTCGCGGTGGCGGGACGCCGCCCGAGGTCCCAGAGTGGAAAGGATGGTCGTGGTGATTTCCGCGCCCCGTAGGCGCAGGTCGCCGCCGTGGTTCGGGACGGAGACGAGGCGCGCCCTCGTCGCCGGGGCGGCGGTCGCGGGGCTGGCGCTCGTCGCGGGCTGGCCGTACTGGCGCGGCCACCCGGTCGCCGCCGCGATCACGCTGGTGAGCTGCGCGGCCATCGCCGTGGTGGGCGTGCTGCTGGCGACCGGGCCGCGCACCCGCCGCACCGGCCTGCTGTTCGCGGCCGCCTCGGTGTGCTGGGCGGTCAACTGGGCGGCGAGCTGGGACGCGACCTTCGGGCCCATCATGTCGCCGTACGCGCAGGCCGACTTCTACCTCGCGCTCGCCGTCGGCGTCCTGCTCTACCCGGGCGGGCGCTTGGAGTACCTGGGCGACCGGATCTGGACGGCCATGGCGTGCCTGGTCCTGTGGGGGTGCCCCACGGCGATGTGGGTGACGTCCGAGCCGGAATGGGCCGCGTTCCGGGGCGAGTCGGTGTGGTGGCCCGCCCTCTACCCGGACCTGGGCACGTTCGAGGCCGTCCTGAAGGTCTCCGCCGCGCTCTACGTCTTCCTCGCCTTCTCGTTCGCCTTCGTCCTCCTGCTGCGGCTGCCGCGCATGGGGCGGATGCGGCGCCTGCTCGCGCTCCCCGTCACGATCGCGATCGGGTTCGTCGGCATCTCGGCGGCCCTCACGCAGAAGCCCACCATGGAGGCGTCGATCCCGCTGGACGACCTGCTGCACGTCTACGTGGTCCAGGGCGCGATCGTCGTCCTCGTCCCGCTCACCCTGCTGGCCTCCGGGCTGCGGGTCCGCATCGCCGAGCTGGCCGTCGCGGGCCGGATGCTCCGGCTGACCGCGCCGGTGTCGGTCGAACGCGTCCGCGACGCACTGCGCGAGGTCCTGCACGACCCGACGCTGGAGCTGTGGTTCTGGGCGCCGACGGAGCGGACCTACGTCGACACCGCGGGGCGGCCCGTCGACCTGGAGCCGGGGGACGGCGGCGCGGACGGCCCGGCGGCGGAGGACCCGGCGGATGACGGGGGACGGTGGCGGCACCGGGTGCGCGGCGCCGCCGGGGAGCCGCTCGCCGTCGTCGAGCTCGGCGGCGCGCTGCGCGACCACGGCTCGCTCGTGGAGGCCGCGCTCGTCGCCGGCGGACGGGCGCTGGAGACCGCGCGGCTGCAGGCGGGAGTGCAGGCGGGACTCGAACGGGTCAGGGCCGCCTACCGAAGGCTCGTCCGGGCCGAGGCCGCCGAGCGCGAACGCCTCGCCCGCGACCTGCACGACGGCGCCCAGCAGCGGCTGCTGGCGCTCGGCGCGATGCTCGCCACGCTGGAGGCCGTCACCGGCGACCCGGCGGTCAAGGAGCACGCCCGCACCTGCCGCGCCGAGCTGAAGCAGGCCCTCGCCGAGCTGCGGACGCTGGCGCGCGAGGTGCAGCCGGCGCTGCTCGTCCAGGACGGGCTCGGCCCGGCGCTGGAGGTCGTCGCCGAGCGGCTCGGTACCAGGGTCGCGCTCGAGGTCACTTCGCGGCGGTTCTCCCGCGAGGTCGAGTCCACGCTTTACACGGCGCTTTGCGAGACGCTGTCGTACGCTGTCGACCGCGCGCGTGCGACCCGGGTGTTCGTGCGGGTCGGCGAGGAGGACGGACGGGTGGTCGCCGAGGTCGGCCTCGACGGCGCCCGCTCCGGCGATCCCGCCGCCGCACTGGCCGGTCCGTCCGGCCGGATCAGGGCGCTGCGCGGCGAGATGGCAATCGGCGGCGGCCCCAGCGCGGGCATGACGGTAAGGATGGACCTGCCATGCGAGTAGCCGTGGCGGAGGACAGCGGGATCTTCCGGCAGGCACTGGTCACCCTCCTCACCACCGTCGGGATCGACGTCGTGGCGTCCGCCGGCTCGGGCGAGGAGCTGATCGCCCGCGTCGACGGCGACCCGCCCGACGCCGTGATCCTCGACCTGCACATGCCGCCCACCTTCACCAACGAGGGCGTCGTCGCGGCGCGCCGGCTGCTGGAGCGCCATCCCGGCCTCGGCGTCCTCGTCCTGTCCGCCTTCAACGAGACCCCGCAGGCGATGGAGCTGTTCCGCGGCAGGCCGCGCGGCGTCGGCTACCTGCTGAAGGACCACGTCACGGACGTGGAGAACCTGCGTTCGGCGCTGGAGCGGGTCATCCGCGGCGAGGTCGTCATCGACCCCGACGTGGTGACGAGGCTGGTCGAGGCGCGGCACCGCGAGCAGGAGCTGTCCCGGCTGTCGGGGCGCGAGCGGGAGGTCCTGTCGCTGATGGCGGAGGGGCACTCCAACGCCGGCATCGGCCGGCGGCTGCACCTGTCCGCCCGCACCGTCGAGGACCACGTGCGCGCCATCTTCGGCAAGCTCAAGATCACCTCGCCCGGCGGGCCGCCCGGCCCCCAGGACACCAACAAGCGGGTGCTCGCCGTCCTGACCTGGCTGCGCGCGGCCGAGACCCGCTGACCGGTACCGGTCACCGCGGCCCGCGGCCCTCGCGGGCGGCCGCTTTCCGCGCATCGATCGGGTAACGGACCCTCGCGCTCCGTGGCGGAGGTTGGAAAACTGACCGTGCGAGTCCGGTCGCGTCAGGTGACTCCGGTGGTGGCCCCCGCACGCCACCGTGAGGCGCCGCGGGCCCGTGCAGGGGTTCGCGACGCGGCCGTCCCGGCACGTTTTCATGCTCCCCGGTGCCGCCCCGCGCGCACATCCGGGAAAACCCCCGTCCCGAGCGGTGGTTTCCCGGGACGACACGGAAGGATCGCGTTGAGGCGCTTCCCCCGGTGGCCGCCGTGGCTCGGCGCCCGGGTGCGCCGCGCGCTGGCCGCGGGCGCGGCGGTCGCGGCCGCCGCGCTGGCCTGCGGGTGGCCGCACTGGCGCGCCCAGCCCGCGGCCGCCGCGGTCACGCTCGTGTGCTGCGGCGGGTTCGCCGTCGCGGGCGGGCTGTTCGCGGCGGGGCGCACCGCCCGGGGCACCGGCGCGGCGTTCGTCGCCGCCGCGGCGGCGTGGGCCGTCACCTGGGCGGCGGCCTGGAACACCGGCGCTGCCCCGCTGGTGTCGGTGTTCGCCCAGTCGGCGTTCTTCTTCGCGATCGGCGTCGGGGTCCTGCTGTACCCGGCCGGGCGGCTGGAGGGCGCCGCCGCGCGGCTGTGGACCGCCGCCGCCGGCGTGATCATGTTCGGCGGGCAGGCGCTGCTGTGCGCCCTGTCCCGCCCGGAGTGGAACGGGTTCGCGGCTTCGGTGGCCTGGCCGGCGTTGCGTCCCGAGCACGCGGCGTTCCACGGCGTCCAGCACGCCGTGACCGCCGTGATGACGGTGCTCGCCGGCGCGCTGGTGGTGATCCTGGTAGCCCGTCTTCCGCGCACCGGGCGGCTGGACCGGGCGCTCACGATCCCCGTCGCGGTCGCCGTGGCGTTCGGCGTCACCGGTGCCCTGGTGGTGCAGAGCAGCCTCGTCGGCAGCGACGCGGAACTGGCGGACGTGCTGGACGTCTACCTCTTCCAGGGCGTCTTCGCCACGGTGCTCCCGCTGGCGTTCCTCGGCACCGCGCTGCGCGCCCGGCTGGCCGAGCTGACCGTCGCCGAGCGGATGCAGCGCCTGCTCGTCGCGCCCCTCTCGGTCGCGCGCGTCCGCGACGCGCTCCGCGACGTCCTGGGTGACGGCGCCCTGGACCTGTGGATGTGGGCGGAGGGCGGCTACGTCGACGTGGACGGCCGGCGCATGCGCGACGCCCCCGGGGGCGCGGCCGGGCGCTGGCGGCACGAGGTGCGCACGTCCGGCGGCGAGCCCCTCGCCACCGTCGACCTCGCCGCCGCGCTCGGCGACCACGGGCCGCTCGTCGAAGCGGCGCTGGTGGCGGGCGGGCGCGCGCTGGAGACCGTCCGGCTCCAGGCCGCCGCGCAGGCCAACCTCGAACGGGCGCGCGAGGCGCGCGAGCGCCTGGTGCGCGTCCAGGCGGCCGAGCGCGAGCGGCTCGCCGCCGACCTGAAGCACAGCGCGCAGCAGCGGCTGCACGCGCTGGAGGAGATGCTCGCACTGCTGGAGGACGCGGCGGCCGACCCGCGGGCCCGGGAGCAGGCCCGCGTCTGCCGCCGGGAGCTGTCCGAGGCGGTCGCCGAGCTGGAGGCGCTGGCCCGCGGCATGCATCCGGCGATCCTCGCCGACGCGGGGCTGGGGCCGGCGATGGAGCTGGTCGCCGCTCGCACGGCCGTGCCCGTCCATCTCGACCTGCCCGCCGGCCGGTTCCCGCCGGAGATCGAGTCGACCCTCTACTTCGCGCTCTGCGAGGCCCTCACCAACGCCCTTAAGCACGCCAGGGCCGACGCGATCCACCTGGCCGTCCGCCCGGGGCGGGACGGGATCGCCGCCGAGGTCCGCGACGACGGCGTCGGCGGCGCCGTTCCGGGTCCGCGCGGCGGGCTCGCCGGCCTCACCGACCGCGTCAGCGCGCTGCGCGGCCAGGTCACCGTCCAGAGCCCGCCAGGGGAGGGCACGACCGTCCGCATCGTCCTCCCGTCCGGCGGCGGCGCCTGAACCGGCCCATGAGCGCCGCGCGGTGCGCGGCGGGTACGGCGGTTCAGCGGGTGGACAGGGCGGCCAGGGCCTCCTCGGGCGTCCGGTGGGCGATGAGGTGCCGGTCCAGGCCGCTGCGTTCGATGATCGTGCGGAACCGGCGCTCCGGACGGGCCAGCACCAGCTCGCCCCCGGATCCGTGCGCGGCCTTCCACAGTGTGATCATCGCGTTCAGTCCCGAGGAGTCGCAGAAGCTCACCTCGCCGACGTCCAGGACCACCAGCGGCGGCCCGCTCATGGCCCGCATGTCGGCGAGGACGTGCTCGCGCAGTTCGTCGGACGTCAGGATCGTGAGCTCCCCCTCCGCCTCCACCAGCAGGCACGGGCCGCGGACGGCGCTGTGGACCCGCAACGGATCGACGGGGGTTCTTTCCGGCGGATCGCCGGGTCCGAGGGACATCTAGATCACCTTCCGTAGTCGCAAGACTGCGGAGTACCCATGAAAGGCGAGGTCATGCCGGGTTTCCGGGCGGGCCCGCCGGCGCCCGCCCGGGGACCGCCGGATCAGGTGGCGTCGCGGCGGCGGAAGGCGGCCAGTCCGGCCGCGGCCAGGGCGGACGCCGCCGCGGTGAGCCCGGCCAGGGGCAGCGGGTCGGCGTCCCCGCCGGGCAGCTTCGGAGTATGGGTGAAGGGGGACAGGTCCATGACCGCCTGCGGGAGGCCGAGCAGCGGCCCCACCTGCCCGAGGAGCAGGAACACGGCGAGGACGCCCCACGCCGCGGAGGCCGCGCGGGGAAGCGCCCCGAACAGCAGCATCGCGGCGGCGGCGACGACCCAGACCGCCGGGAGCTGGGCGAGCGCCGCGCCGAGCTGGCGGGGGAGCTGGCCCGCCAGGTCGCCTGACCGGGCGCCGTGGACCAGGCCCACCGCCAGCCCGGTGGCCGCGAGCATGGCGACCGTCCCCGCGACGGTGGTGGCCAGCCCGGAGACGGCCCAGCGGGTGCGGCCGACGGCGGTCGCGAGGACGGGCTCCAGGCGCCCGGCGGTCTCCTCGGCGCGCAGCCGCAGCACGCTCTGCACCGCGAAAGCGGCGGTGAACAGCGCCATGAGTCCCATGGCCGTGGCGAGGAACGCGTCCGCGATGTCCTGCTGGCCGCCCATCTTGCGGATGTCGTCCAGGACGGCGTCGCTGCCGTTGACCAGGTCGCCGACGCCGTCCGCGACGCCGCCGATCGCCAGCCCGTACACGAGGACTCCGGCGGTCCAGCCGAGCAGGGTTCCGCGCTGCAGCCGCCACCACAGGGCGAGCGGGCCGCGCAGGGACGGCGGGGCGTGCGCGGGGCCGAGCGCGGGGGCGAGGATCCCGGCGCCGAGGTCGCGCCGCTCGGTCAGCAGGTAGGCGGCGGTGACCAGCAGCGCGGACGCCAGCAGGGGGAGCAGCAGGACGGCCCACTGCTCGTCCGCGCACGGGCGCAGGCGCTGCGCCCAGCCGATCGGCGACAGCCACGACAGCCAGTGCGCCGAGCCCGCGTCGGCCGCGCCGCGCAGCAGGTAGGCGGCGCCGAGGACGGCGAACGCCAGGCCGTTGGCCAGGCGGGAGGTCTCGGCGAGCTGGGCGGTGAGCGCCGCGACACCGGCGAACACCAGCCCGGCGCCGAACCAGGACAGGCCGAACGCGACCGAACCGGCCGCCGGCATCCCGAACAGGACCATGACGAGCGCGGCCGCGGCCGCCAGGGTGCCGGCGGCGGTCACGGCGGTCAGCAGGGCCGCGGTGAGCGGCGCGCGGCGCCCGACTGCGGCGGCGCCGACGAGCTCCAGCCGGCCCGCCTCCTCCTCGGCGCGCGTGTGCCGCACGACGAGCAGGACGCACATGACCGCGGTGAGCGCGGCGCCGGTCGCGCCGACCCGCCACGCGCTGAGCCCCGCGACGCTGCCGTCGTCGAGCACCGGCCCGTAGAGCACCCGCGTGGAGGGGTTGGCGCCGATGCCGCGCGCGAAGCTCTCGCGCGCCGCCGCCGTGGCGTACTCGTGCTTGAAGCTGTAGACGGTGCTCGCGACGAGCGCGGTCAGCAGGTAGATCCAGGACGGCATCATGACGCGGTCGCGGCGCAGCCAGACCTTCAGCAGCGTGCTGGTGCCGGTGAGGCCGCCGTCGCGGCGGGCTGCGCGCGCCGGGGCGCGCAGTGTCGTGGCGGTCATGACGCGTGCTCCCTGGCGAGGTCGTCCTCGTAGTGGCGCAGGAACAGCTCTTCGAGCGTCGGCGGCCGGCTCGTCAGGGCCCGGACGCCGATCCGGGTCAGCTGCTTGAGCGCGGCGTCCAGCTCGGGGGTGTCGACCTCGAACGCGATGGTCGCGCCGTCGATGCGGACGTCGTGCGCCCCCGGCAGCGGGACGCCGTCCGGCGCGGCGGCGAGCTCGGCGCGGATGGACGTGCGGGTCAGGTGCCGCAGCTCGTCGAGCGTGCCGGTCTCGACCGTCCGGCCCTTGCGGATGATGGTGACGCGGTCGCAGAGCGCCTCCACCTCCGACAGGATGTGGCTCGACAGCAGGACGGTGCGCCCGGCGCGTTTCTCGTCGCGCACGCACTCCTGGAAGACCTCCTCCATGAGCGGGTCGAGGCCGGAGGTGGGCTCGTCCAGGATGAGCAGCTCCGCGTCGGACGCGAACGCCGCGACGAGGGCGACCTTCTGCCGGTTCCCCTTGGAGTAGGCGCGGCCCTTCTTCCTCGGGTCGAGCTCGAAGCGGTCGAGCAGCTCGTCGCGCCGGCTCCCGTCGAGCCCGCCGCGCATCCGCCCGAGCAGGTCGATCACCTCGCCGCCGGACAGGTTCGGCCACAGCGTGACGTCGCCCGGGACGTAGGCGATGCGGCGGTGCAGGGCGGTGGCGTCGCGCCACGGGTCGCCGCCGAGCAGGCTCGCGGCGCCGGAGTCGGCGCGCATCAGCCCGAGCAGGACGCGGATGGTCGTCGACTTCCCGGAGCCGTTCGGGCCGAGGAACCCGTGCACCTCGCCGGGCGCCGCGCGCAGGTCGAGGCCGTCGAGCGCGCGCGTCCTGCCGAACGTCTTGACCAGGCCCTCGGCCCGGACCACGTCAGTCATCGTCATCTCCCTTGAGGACGGCCTCGTAGCGGTCCATCGCCGCGTGGGCGCGCGCGACGGTCTCCCGTTCGAGCAGCCGGTCGTCGAAGATCTCCAGGACCGCGCGGCGCAGCCGCAGCGACCCCTCGGGGGTGAAGGTGTCGGCGCCGAGGACCCGGCTGAGGTGCTGGTGCAGCACCTCGATCCCCGTCGTCATCGCGACGATCGCGGCGGCGTAGGCCTGCGGGTCGCGGGTGGTGGGCGGGAGGGTTCCGGGCGGCGGGTCCGCCATGTACCGCTCGGTCACCGTGACCAGGTCGTCGAACATGCGGGACGCCGCCGCCGAGCCGTCGACGAGCGCGCGGGCCAGGTAGCGCCGGACGGGCAGGTCGGCCTGGACGGCCGCGGCCAGGAAACCGGGGTCGCCCATCGCCTCGCCGGCGGACGTCGAGCTGAGCTCGCGGACCGTGTCGAGCGCGTAGGCGTCGCACGCCTCGCGCAGCTCCTCCTTCGAGCCGAAGTGGTGCTGGACGAGCCCCACCGAGACGCCCGCGGCCTCGGCGATCCCGCGGAAGGTCGCGCCCTTCGTGCCGTGCTCGGCGAACTGCAGGAGCGCGGCGTCCCGGATCCGGGCCCGCGCCGTCAGGTCCTCCGGCGCCGGGCCGCCGTCCCGGCCGGTCCTCGCCATTCACCCACCCCCAATACAGACGTTCAATTTCCAATATCTATGTATACCATACGCTTGTATTGTCGATGGGCACCAGAGGAGGCGGCCACGTGTTTGGGGGAGTGAGTTAGCTTAGGCTAGCCTTACTTTGTGCTGCCCCCCGCGCTGCGACGCCCGCCCAGAAGCCCGGACCTCCAGGGGCGGCCGCGCGGCGCGCGGCTGTGGTGGACGGTCCCGCTCGCGGCGGCGCTGCTGCTGACGGTCGGGGCGAGCCTCGCGATCGGCGCGGGCCACGTCCCGGTCGCGGACGTGCTTCCCGGCGTGCTCTCCCCGGACGATGACTCCAGGGCGCAGCTGATCGTCCATGAGCTGAGGCTGCCCCGCACCCTCCTCGGGGTCGCCGTCGGCGCCGCGCTCGGTCTGGCGGGTGCGGTGATGCAGGCGCTCACCCGCAACCCGCTCGCCGAGCCGGGACTGCTCGGCGTGAACGGCGGCGCGGCCCTCGCGGTCGTCCTCGTGATCGGCGCGTTCCGGGTGGACGACCCGCTCGTGTACGTGTGGGCGGCGTTCGCGGGCGCGGCGGGCGCGGCCGGCCTCGTCTACATGATCGGCGCCCGGGGGCGCGGCGGCGCCTCGCCGGCGCGGCTCGTGCTCGCCGGGGCCGCCGTCAACGCCGTCTTCAGCGCGATGACCGCCGGCGTGATGCTGTTCGCCCCGCGGACCTTCGGGGCCTTCAGGTTCTGGCAGGTCGGCACGCTCGGCGGCCGCGACGTGGCGGTGTTCCTGAGGGTGCTGCCGTTCATCGCGGCCGGGGCGCTGCTCGCGCTGCTGCTCGCCCGCCCGCTGAACGCCCTCGGCCTGGGCGACGACGCGGGCCGCGCGCTCGGCTCCCGCCCCGGCGCGACGAGGGCGCTCGCGGCGCTCGCGGTGGTGCTGCTGTGCGGGGCCGCGACGGCGGCGGCCGGGCCGATCACGTTCCTCGGACTGGCGGTGCCGTTCATCGTCCGGACCGCGGTCGGCCCGGACCAGCGGCTCGTCCTGCCGTACTCGCTGCTGCTCGCGCCCGTCCTGCTGCTCGGCGCGGACGTCGTCGGCCGCGTCGTCGCGCCCGGAGAGCTGGAGACCGGCATCGTCACCGCGTTCCTCGGGGCGCCGCTGTTCGCGGTGATGGTCCGGAGAGGGAGGACGCGCGAGCTGTGAGAGTCATCCGTGCGGCAGGGGTGTCGCTGCGCTGGGAGCCGCGCACGGCGGCGGTGTGCGGTGTGCTCGCGGGGGTCGCGGCCTGCGCCGCCGTCCTCGTCGTCGGCTCGGGGGAGTTCCCCATCGCGCCGCCGGACGTCGTGCGCGTCCTGCTCGGCGAGGGCGACCAGGCCACCGCGTTCATCGTCACGACCCTGCGGCTGCCGCGCGCCGTCACCGGCCTGCTCGCCGGGTTCGCGCTCGGCCTGGCCGGGGCGATCTTCCAGAGCATCTCCCGCAACCCGCTCGGCAGCCCCGACCTCATCGGCTTCACCACCGGCTCGGCGACCGGCGCGCTGCTGCAGATCCTGGTGTTCGGCGGCGGCGCCGTCGCGATCGCCGCCGGCTCGGTCGCGGGCGCGGTGCTGACCGCGCTGGCGGTGTACGTGGCGGCCTACCGCCGGGGGAGCGGCGTGCACGGCATGCGGCTGGTGCTGATCGGCGTCGCGGCGGCGGCGATGCTGGAGGCGCTCAACTCCTACCTCATCACCCGCGCGGAACTGCGCGAGGCGTACGAGGCCGCGTTCTGGCTGACCGGCAGCCTGAACGGGCGCGACTGGGACCAGGCCGTCCCGCTCGCGCTCGCGCTGGCCGCGCTCGCCCCCGCGGCGCTCCTGCCGGCCAGGCCGCTCGGGATGGGCGAGCTGGGCGACGACGCCGCGCGGGCGCTCGGCGTCCCCGTCCAGCGCACCCGGGCGCTGCTGACGGCCGCCGGGGTCGGCCTCGTCGCGGCGGCGACGGCGGCGGCCGGGCCCGTCCCGTTCGTGGCGCTCGCCGCGCCGCAGCTCGCCCGGCGGCTGACGCGGCGCCCCGGCGCGCAGCTGCTGCCCGCCGCGCTCACCGGCGCCGCGCTGCTGGCGAGCGCCGATCTCGTCTCGCTGCACCTGCCGGTCGCGGTGCCGGTCGGCGTCGTCACGGGCGTCCTCGGCGGCGCGTACCTGGCCTGGCTGCTGGCCGCCGCCGGCCGGCGTTGACGGGGACGGTCCATCTAATTAGGTTAGCCTTACCTAATTTGAGAGGAGTTCCGTGCTGACCTGGGATGAGCTCCACGCCGCGCTGGCCGAGGTGCTGGGCGAGCGCGCGGAGGCGGACGACAACCTCATCGAGCTGGGCATGGACTCGATCCGGCTCATGCAGCTCACCGGCCAGCTCCGGCGCCGCGGCATCGAGGTCCGGTTCGCCGAGCTGGCCGAACGTCCGACGCTCGCCGGATGGTGGGATCTGCTCGCGGAGAAGGGCCAGGTCGAGGCGCCCGCCGCGCCTGACGCGGAGTCCGATGAGGCTGCGGCCGACCCCGGGGAGCCCTTCCCGCTGGGGCTGATGCAGCACGCGTACTGGATCGGCCGCGACGCGGGCCAGGATCTCGGCTCCGTCGCCGCCCACCTGTACGTCGAGCTGGACGGGCGCGCGATCGACCCGTCCCGCTTCGAGTCGGCCGTGGGCGCGCTGGTGAGGCGGCACCCGATGCTGCGCGCCGCCATCCGCGACGACGGGACGCAGCGGATCCTGCCCGAACGCCCCGGGCCGCTCGTCACCGTCCACGACCTGCGCCCGATGGACGATCCCGGCGCCGAACTGGATCGGGTCCGGGACGAGATGTCGCGGCAGCGGCTCCCCATCGAGGACGGTCGCGTCTTCGACGCCCGGCTGAGCCTCCTCCCCGGCGGCACCGCCCGCCTGCACCTCGACGTCGACATGGTCGCCGCCGATGCGATGAGCTACCGCGTCATGCTGGCCGACCTCGCCGCCCTGTACGAGGGCGAGGAGCTCGCGCCGATCCGCTACGGCTACGCCCGCTACCTCGCCGACGACCCCCGCGCGCAGGCCCGCGCCGCCGACCGCCGCTGGTGGGCGGACCGGCTCGCAGGCCTTCCGGGGCCGCCCGAGCTGCCGGTGGTCCCGGAGCCGGGGAACCGCGTCGAGCGCAGGCACCACTGGCTGCCCCCCGAGGACAAGGACCGCCTCATCGCCCGCGCGCACGCCGAAGGGGTCACCCCCGCGATGGCGCTCGCCGCCGTGTTCGCCGAGGTGGTCGGGGCCTGGTCGGCGGCGCCGCGGTTCCTGCTGAACCTGCCGCTGTTCCACCGCGAGCCCGTCCACCCCGACGTCGACAAGGTCGTCGGGGACTTCACCGGCTCCGTCATGCTGGAGGTCGACCTCACCGAGGACCTCCCGTTCGTCGCGCGCGCCCGTGCGCTCCAGGCGAACCTGCACACGGCGGGCGCGCACGGCGACTACTCGGGCCTCGAGGTGCTGCGGGACCTCTCGCGGCTGCGCGGGGAGCAGGTGCTCGCCCCCGTCGTCTACACCAGCGCCCTCAACCTCGGGGAGCTGTTCGGCGACCGCGTCCGCGAGCTGTTCGGCGAACCCGGGTGGATCATCTCCCAGGGCCCGCAGGTGCTGCTGGACGCGCAGGTGACCGAGGTGTCCGGCGGCCTCCTGCTGAACTGGGACGTGCGCCTGCCCGCGTTCCCGGAGGGCGTCGCGGAGTCGATGTTCGACGCCTACTCCGGCGCGATCACCCGTCTCGGCGCGCCCGGCGCCGACTGGGACGCGCCTCTCGGCATCGCGGCCACGCCCGCCCAGCTCAGCCTCAGGCAGGGGTTGAACGCCACGCCCGCGCCGCCGCCGCGCACCCTGACCGAGGGGTTCTTCGAGAACGCCGCCCGCCGCCCCGATGCCCCGGCACTGCACTGGGGCGACGGAGGGACGGCGACCTACGGCGAGCTCGCCGCCCGCGCCCTGCGGATCGCCTCGGCATTGGCGGTCGAAGGCGTCCGGCCCGGCGACCGGGTCTCGATCGAGCTGCCGAAGGGCCCCGACCAGGCCGCCGCCGCGCTCGGGGTGCTGGCGGCCGGCGCCGCCTACGTCCCGATCGGTTCCGAGCAGCCGGACGCGCGGCGCGCGAGGATCCGCGCGAGCGCCGGCGTCGCCGCCTCGCTCGCCCCGGGCCGCGTCGCGGAGGCCGAGCCGCTGGCGGCGCCGGTCGCGGTGCGCCCCGACCAGGCCGCCTACGTGCTGTTCACCTCCGGGTCGACGGGAGAGCCCAAGGGCGTCGAGGTCTCGCACGGCGCGGCGATGAACACCATCGGGGACCTGGTCGAGCGGTTCGCGATCGGGGAGGACGACGTCACGTTCGCGGTGTCGGCGCTCGACTTCGACCTTTCGGTGTTCGACCTGTTCGCCGCCTGGCACGCGGGCGGCGCGGTCGTCGTCCCGGACGAGGCCGAGCGGCGGGACGCCGCCCGGTGGGGCGAGCTGGTCCGGCGCTGGTCGGTGACCGTCCTGAACTGCGTCCCGTCCGTCCTGGAGATGCTGCTGCGCGCGGACCGGGCGGAGAGCCTGCGGCTCGTCCTGCTCGGCGGCGACTGGGTCGGGACGCACCTGCCCGCGCTGCTGGAGGAGCGCGCGCCGGGCTGCCGGTTCGTCGCGCTCGGCGGCACGACGGAGACGGCGATCCACTCGACGGTGCAGGAGGTCGTGGGCGAGGTGCCCGCCGACTGGCACGCCGTCCCGTACGGGGTGCCGCTGCGCGGGGTCGCGTGCCGGGTCGTGGACGGGCTGGGCCGCGACCGCCCCGACTGGGTCGCCGGGGAGCTGTGGATCGGCGGAGCCGGCGTCGCGGACGGCTACGTCGGCGACCCCGAACGGACCGCCGACCGGTTCGTCGTCCATGAGGGGACGCGCTGGTACCGGACCGGCGACCTGGCCCGCTACCGCCCGGAGGGGACCATCGAGTTCCTCGGCCGCCGCGACCACCAGGTCAAGGTGCGCGGGTTCCGGATCGAGCTCGGCGAGGTCGAGGCCGCGCTGCGCGGCCATCCCGCCGTCGAGCGCGCGGTCGCGCTCCTCGCCGGGGGCCGCCTCGCCGCCGCCGTGGCGGCGCCCGCCGGCACCGACCGGGACGCCGTGCTCGCCCGCGTCCGCGACCTGCTGCCTCCGCACATGGTCCCCGAGTTGCTCGTGCGCGTGGACGAGCTGCCGCTCACCGCGAACGGCAAGGTCGACCGCAGGGCCCTCACCGCCCTCGCCTCCGCCGAGGCAGGGGAGGCGACCGCCGGCCACACCGAGCCGCAGACGTCCCTGGAGAAGGTGCTGGCCCGGATCGCCGCCGAGGTGCTGGGGAGGGAGCGCGTCGGCGCGGACGCCGACTTCTTCGCCCTCGGCGGCGACTCCGTCCTCGCCACCACCGTGCTCGCGCGGCTGCGCGAGGCGCTTGACACGACGGCGCTGCCGGTCCGCGTCCTGTTCGCCGAGCGGACGGTCGCGCGGATCTGCCGCCGGTTCACCGAACTGGAGGAGACGCCCGGACGCCTGGAGGCCGTAGCCGCGATCTGGTTGGAGGTGGAGGCCATGACCGAGGAGCAGCTCGCCGCGCGCCTCGGATGAGGCCGGGATCAGCCGGGCTCGGGCTCCGGACGCAGCGTCGCGGTCCGGAGCCCGGTGAGCGTGAGGGCCAGCGCGAGGGCGAGGACGGCGCTCACCGTCCCGTACAGGACGATGGCGGCACCCGGGGCGAGGAACCGGCCGAGCGCCCCGGCGCCGAGCGCTCCGACGGCGCCGCCGCCCGTCTCCTGCGCCGACCACAGCGCGTTCACACGGCCGAGGTGCGAGTCGGGCGTATGGGACTGGATCAGCCCGTACCGGAGGATCTCCTCGACCGACTGGACGAACCCGTACACGAACAGGATCGCGACGGCGAGCGCCGGGTGACGCGCCAGACCGAGGCAGGCGAGCGCGGCGAATCCGGAGACGGAAGCGACGAGCAGCGCCAGGCCCGGTGTCCTGGCCCGCCCGGCCCAGCCGCTCGTCAGGGAGGCGAGGACGGCGCCGCACGCCGGCGCCGCGAACAGCAGCCCGACCGTGGTGGCGCCGCCGTCCAGGCTCCGGCTCGCGAACGCCGGCATCAGGACGGGGATGCCGCCCGCGACCATGAACAGCAGGCCGAGGAGCATCAGCGAGCCGACGACCCGGTGCGAGGCGACGAAGCGGAACCCGTCCCAGACCGACCTCAGCGGATTGACGTTCGGCTCCGAGGCGGCGGGCTTGAGCTGCGGCAGGCCGGTCAGCAGCCCGAGCGTGCCGAGCGTCCCGGCCGCCGCGGCCGCGTAGTTCCAGCCCACGCCGAACGCCGAGACCACGAGCCCGCCGAGCGCGGGGGAGGCCATCGACCCGAGCCGGACGGTCAGCGCGTTGAGCGCGCCCGCCGCGACGAGCTTGTCCGGCGCGACCAGCGCCGGTGTCGCGGCGAGCAGCGCGGTGATGCTGACGCCGGTCATCAGCCCGTCCCACGCGGCCAGCGCGTAGAGGGCGGTCAGCGAGGGGGAGGGGAGGAACGCGTTGAGCGCCAGCAGGACGAACCCGGCCCCGGCCGCCGCGCGCGCCCGCAGCATCAGGCGCCGGCGGTCGTGCCGGTCGGCCAGCACTCCGCCCCACAGGAACCCGGCGAGGAGCGCGAACCCCTCGGCCGCGGAGACCCCTCCCACGTGCACGGTGGACCCGGTGAGGCCGTAGACCTGCACCGGAAGGGCGACCACCAGCATGCCGATCCCGAAGACCGAGACGGTGCGGGCGACGAACACGTCGCGGAACGGCCTGCTGTCGCGCAGCGGCCCGACGTCGATGACCAGTCGCCGGAGCATCCTCGGGGTTCTCCTCTGCCGATCGGGTAGCTAAGGTTAGCCTAGCCTTACTTGATCGTGGAAAGAGGAGCCGTGCAGCGGACGCTGATGAACGGGAAGATCCACCGGGCGACCGTCACCCAGGCGGACCTGCACTACGTGGGCTCGCTGACGATCGACGCCGACCTGATGGCGGCGGCCGACATCGTGGAGGGCGAGCAGGTCCACCTCGTGGACATCACCAACGGGGCCCGGCTCGTCACTTACGCGATCACCGGCGAGGCGGGCAGCGGGGTCATCGGCGTCAACGGCGCGGCCGCCCGCCTGGTCCAGCCCGGAGACCTAGTGATCATCATTACCTACGCCGCCGTGGAGGACCCGGCCCGGCACGAGCCCCGCGTCGTCCACGTCGACGCTGCGAACCGCATCGTCGCCTTGGGGGCCGACCCTGCCGAGCCCGCGCCCGGCGCCCCCGCCCAGCTCGCGGGACGGTGACCGTGGACGGCTTCACCCCCTGGCCGGCCGACCTCGAAGCCCGATACAAGGCCGAGGGCCACTGGACCGACCGCCTCCTCGGCGACGTCCTGCACGGCGACCCAGACGCACTCGCCCTGGTCGTGGGCGACGACCGCCTCACCTACGCCGACCTGGACTCCCGCGCCGCCCGCACCGCCGCGGGCCTCCTCGCCCTCGGCCTGCGCCGCGGGGACCGCGCCGTCGTCCAGCTGCCGAACACCGCGGGCTTCGTCGTCGTGTTCCTGGCCCTCGTCCGCCTTGGCGCGGCCCCCGTCCTCGCGCTCCCGGCGCACCGCGAGAGCGAGATCCGCTACCTGTGCGAGCTGTCCGAGGCCCGCGCCTACATCTGCGCCGACCGCGACGGCGACTTCGACTACCGCGCGCTGGCCCGCACCCTCCCCGTGGAGCATGTGATCGTCGAAGGCGAGGCCGAGGAGTTCACGCCGCTCGCCTCCGTCGACGCCGACCCGGTGGCCGCGCCCGCCCCCGATCCGTCCGATGTGGGCGTCTTCCTCCTCTCCGGCGGCACCACCGGCCTCCCGAAACTGATCCCCAGGACGCACCGCGACTACGTCTACAACCTGGCGGCCAGCGCCGAGCTGTGCGGCCTCGGCCGCGACACCGTCTACCTGGTCGTCCTGCCCGCCGCGCACAACTTCGCCCTGGCCTGCCCCGGCATCCTCGGCGTCTTCGCCACGGGCGGCACCGTCGTCCTCTCGCCCTCCGGCGCTCCCGACGAGGCGTTCCCCCTGATCGAACGCGAGCGCGCCACGGTCTGCGCGGTCGTCCCGCCGATCGCCCTCCTCTGGCTGGACGCGGTGACCTGGTCGGACGAGGACCTCTCGTCCCTCGAACTCCTCCAGGTGGGCGGCGCGAAGCTCGCCGCCGAACGCGCCGCCGAGATCCCGGCCGCCCTCGGCTGCCGGCTCCAGCAGGTCTTCGGCATGGCCGAGGGCCTTTTGAACTACACCCGCCTGGACGACCCGCAGGACCTGGTCGAACGAACCCAGGGCCGCCCCCTGTCCCCGTCCGACGAGGTCCGCGTGGTCGACGAGGACGGCGAGCAGGTCGCCCCCGGCGAAGTGGGCGAACTCCTGACCCGCGGCCCCTACACACTCCGCGGCTACTACCGCGCGCCGGAGCACAACGCCCGCTCCTTCACCCCGGACGGCTTCTACCGCACGGGCGACCTCGTCAGGGAACTGCCGTCCGGCCACCTCATCGTCGAGGGCCGCGAGAAGGACCAGATCAACCGGGGCGGCGACAAGATCTCCGCCGAGGAGCTGGAGAACCACCTCCTGGCCCACCCCGCGATCCACGACGCGGCCGTGGTCGGCGTCCCGGACCCGGTCATGGGCGAGCGCACCTGCGCCTTCCTCATCATCAGGGAGGGGGAGAAGGCCCCCGGCCTGCGCGAGACGAAGGACTTCCTCCGCACCCGCGGCCTCGCCGCCTACAAGTTTCCCGACCGCCTGGAGACGACCACCGAATTCCCCCGCACCCCGGTCGGCAAGATCAGCAAAAAACTCCTGACCGCCCGCCTCCGCTGAGACGATGCCCCGATACAAGCCGGGCAGCTCCGTGTCATCTACCGACGCATCCCCGCCCGGCGACTTGGGCCACCTTCACGGAACGAAGGTCTTGAGAAGACCGGCGAAGGCATCGACCTGTTTCAACTGGGTTTCCGTGAGCGGGTTGGGTCGGAAGTGCGCCACCTCGTTGCGGATCTTACGAACCGCGTCCAGCCTGGTCACGAAGTCGTCACGGTGCAGCGCCCAGGGCAGCCGTGCCCAGCAGTCCGGCTTGGCGAACACCTGCTGGATCTGCCAGATCGTGAGGTCCTCCGGGCAGTCGGCCTTGTTGTTACCAGACGCTGCACGAAGTTCCTCTGCCGTGCCGCACATCCGGTTGACGCATTTGCGGAGCCGTCGCTCGATCTCGCCGAGACGCAGAAAAGGGCCAGTGAGCCGACCGAACTCCAGGCTCAGATCCGCGACCGTCACGAGTCCGGTGATCTTGTGATCGTCATGTACGAACACGCAGTTGTTCTCGATGATGTCGGGAATGGTGACCAGGAGTTCCGCGTCGATGCTCACCTCCCGGGCCGGCTCCGTCACGTCTGTCAGCGATTCACACTGCCCGCGGGCGTGGGCCATCGCGATCGACTGCCAGCTGACCACGCCCTTGAGCATGACCCCCGACAGCACCGGGAGTTGCGAGAAGCGATTCTCGAGCATCAGCATGCGCGCGCGTGGCAGGTCGTCTTCCGGGAGTAGATGGACGAGTGCCCCATCCGGCATGCGCGCCGTCGGCAGATCTCCGATGCGCAGGGCGGTGGCGGCGAGGGTCTCTTCCTCTCCACCGGGTTCCGGGGCCTCCCTGGCCTCCTCAAGCGGTCCCACGGTCACCGTCGAGCTCAGGTTCCCGTGGATCAGTGACGGGACGCAGCGAAGCCCGGCTTCCGACAGCGCGGTGTCGATCCCGGCGACGATCCCCGGATCGCGATTGCGCTCGCCGAACAGCGCCAGCAGTCTTCCCACCGTGAGCTCGACAGGGTCGGCCGCCGCATTCTGGAGTTCGGGCGGAAGAGTCATGCCACCAGCTCCGGGTCGGTCTCGTAGTCGGCCGCCGACTCCGAAGCCTGCTCGGCCGGGATCGCCGCCTTACCCATCGCCTTCTCGATCAGGGCCCGCAGTTCTGCCGCGCGGTTCTGGTAGAACAGGTCGAAATCTTCGGACCGCAGTGCGGCGGGGTCGACCAGATGCGTGGCGATGATGTCGTCCAGCCAGTTCGCGGGCAGTCCGGTGTCGGTCTCCAGGGTCTGCAGGTAGGACCGGGGGGACTTCTTGCCCATGAGCTGCCCGGTCCGGCGGGTGAGCACCGTCTTGTTGACGATGCTCTCGGCCTTCTCCCACGGGATGCCGTGCCTGTCGCACCAGCCCTTGGAGAAGATCTGGTAGATCCCGGCCTGGTGGTTGCGGAAGACGTCCTCGTCGATCGCCTCCCGGTTGTAGGTCCAGTCCTTGGCGCCCTGTTGCATGACCAGCGCGTACAGGCCCTTGTAGGCGGCGCTGTTGCGGCTGCGCATGGTGCCCAGCCGGGCTTCCCGGAAGATGGCCTCCCCGACGGAGGCCGGCTCATCGCCGTCACGAACCCAGCCGATCACTTGCTCCAGGTCGCGCGGGAGCCGGGTCTCGGGCGATCCGCCGTACTGCTCGCCGAAGACGCCGCACCAGAACCAGCGGGAGATCTTCTCCTGGGCGTCCTCCGTGTCGGTCTCCTTGCCGAGGACGGTCCGGATCGCGGCCAGCGCGACCAGTTGGGTCATATACGGGATGTCCGCTACGTCGAAGACGCACTGCTGCCGCAAGAACCGTGCGGTCCAGTGGTAGGCGTCGAGCACTCGGGGGGACCATGTCCGGTACTCCTCGAGCGGCAGCTCAAGGATGTCCTTGCGTTTGCAAGCTGCGCGCGCTCTCCTCCGGAAGTGCGTGGACACCAGGGTGATGGTCTGGAGGAAGTCGGTGTTGCTCAACCCGGCACGAGCACCGACCAGCATTGTGCCGCCGTCCAGTTCGCTCCAGATCCGGTCCCAGTCCTCATGGAGTTGGAAGTCGTCCACGGCATACGAGGCGGTCATCAATTCGAAGACGGTCAGGGGAACGCCGCCGGTGTTCACTTTCTCGAAGACCGTGCAGACGGCCTCCTTCGGAGTGTCCTTGGTAAGGCTGATGACGGGGATCATGTACTGGGCGACGTTGTGGATCACCTTTGAGTTGAACTTGTCCCACACGTCCCAGTGGGCGCCATCGAGGCCCACGTAGATGCGCATCCACTTCTGGGTCGCGGACTGGTCGAGGACCAGCCGCAGCGGGAACAGCCCGGCCGCCGCCTCCTTGTCCGGGGTGCTGAGATCGTAGGTCACGCCCCTGCCGAAGTCCTCTCGCAGGATGCGGTCTTCGGGTACGGAGAGGATCGCCTCTTCGCGGTCCACGTCGTCATCGACGGCCTTCGCGATGTCGATGTAGTACCAGCGCCGCAGCTTCTTCTTGCGCGCGTCCATGGTTTCGACCGGGGCATCAGAGCGGAGGGCCTGGTAGAGGGAGGTGAGCCGCTGCTGACCGTCCATGAGCAGTATTTCTGGTTCGAGGTCGGCGACCGGCGCCCCGGCCAGCGGCCGCGGTTTGAACCTCGTTCCAGGACCGCCCGTCTGGAGCGCCATGAACACGCCGACCGGATAGTGCCGGGTCACGGTTCCGAGCAGCGCCACGATCCGCTCGTCGTCCCACTTCCAGGACCGCTGGAAATCGGGCAACTGGATCTTTCCCTCATGGACCTTGTCAAGTAGGTCTTTGAGTCCTTCTTGGGGGGTGTGGAACGGCACGCGCCGGCACTCCTCGGATCCGGTTTCGGTTTACGTGCGAGAGTAGCGCCGCCCATCGCGTTGTAAACGCCGAACGGCTCCCTGGGGCCGCATGTGGCAAAGTTCCCCGTTTGTGATCCGCTCAGGATGCGGACTGTCGGTGACTACTCCTATCCTGTCCAGGCACGACACCACCGGGGATGGGCAGGCATGGCGACGGGCGGTAACCGCTGGCAGGGAGCGCGATCAGAGTTCCCCTGGGAGCAGGACGCCCTCGACTTCGTCCGTGAACGCATGCCGTCCGCCGAGCCCTACCGTGCCTGGACGACGTTCACCTTCACCGCCAAGTCAGGCCACGTCCGCGAGGTCGACCTGCTCATGGTCACCCCGTCTGGCCTCTATCTGGTGGAGATCAAGAGCCACCAGGGCCGCCTGGTCAACAACGGCTCCACCTGGATGTTCCACCACCGCGGCCGGGTCAGCACGATCGAGAACCCGCTGCACCTCGCCAACCGCAAGGCCGTCGAGTTGAAGGAGCAGCTCATCTGGGCGCTGCGCCGCAACCCGGCACGCGGCCTCGCCGTCCCCTACATCCGGGCGGCGGTCTTCCTTTCCGACCCGGCGCTGAACTCGGAACTGGACGAGGTGCAGGCCACCGGCGTCTACGCGCGCGACCGCTCCAACGGCCTGCCCGCAATCTGGGGCGACCTTCTCGGGGCCGGACGTCCCGCCGGGCCGGCGCGCAACGAGGCCACGTTCTCCCGCAAGATGCCCGAGCTGATGGAGGCCATCGGCATCCAGGGCTACCGCAAGCACCGCACGGTCGGTACGTGGCGGCTGGAACCGAAAGCGATGGACGCCGGCCCCACCTGGGAGGACTACCTCGCCGAGAACACCGCCCTCGAAGGCGATCACCGGCGGATCCGCCTCTACCTGTCTGAGCTGGGCGCGTCCCGCGAGGCGCAGGAGTCGACGCGCCGCGCCGCCCGCCGCGAATACCTCGTCCTCCAGGGCATCGACCATCCGGGGATCGTCAAGGCAGAGCAGTTCAGCGACGACCACGACGCGGGCCCTGCGATCGTGTTCCCGCACCGCCCCGAGTGGCTGCGCCTCGACCACTACATGGCCCAGTACGGCGACGGCCTCGACGTCGAGACCCGCCTGGACATGATCCGGCAGCTCGCCGAAGCCGTCGAGCATGCGCATCGCCGCCACCTCTACCACCGCGCGCTCGCCGCCCGCAGCGTCTACGTCGCGTTCCACGGCGCCGGCTACGAACCCGCCCTGAAAATCGTCGACTGGCAGGCGGCGGCCCGTCCGGGTGGCGGTTCCGGCGGCGTGGCGCAGGGACGCACCTCCACCCTCGCCGGGAACGCGGCCACCGCCGCCGGGCATATCGAACGCTCGGCCGAGGCGTACCTCGCGCCCGAGTTCGGACGTGCCGAGGCCGACAGCGTCCCGCTCGACGTGTTCGGGCTCGGCGCTCTCGGCTACCTGATCATGACCGGGACGCCGCCCGCCGACAGCCGCGGCACCCTTGCCAGCCGCCTCACCGAGGAGCACTGCCTCACCCCGTCCGCGGTGGACGAGTCCATCACTCCGCTGATGGACGAGGTCATCCAGGACGCCACCCAGCTCGAAGTCTTCAAGCGCTGCGAGTCGGCGAAGGACTTCCTGGAATACCTCGACATGATCGAGGAGGAACTGACCGCGCCCGACGCCGAACCCGACCAGGACCCCCTGGACGCCGTCCGCGGCACAGTCGTCCACGGTTGGACGGTCCAGCGCAACCTCGGCCAGGGCTCCACGTCCCGCACGTTCCTCGCCGAACGCGAAGCGCCCGACGGCACGCAGACCGGCGTCCTGAAGGTCGCGCTGACCGAGGCCGCCGCCGACCGCCTGCACGCCGAGGCCGCGCTGCTCGCCCGGCTGCGCAGCACCCGCATCGTCGGGCTGATCGAGGGCCCGTTCGAGGTCGCCGGCCGCACCGTCGTCGCGCTCGAATACGCCGGGCAGGCCACCCTCGCCGAGCACATCAAACGGCAGGGCCGCCTCTCCCCGGACGAGCTGGAGAAGTTCGGCGACGAGTTGTTCGACGCCGCCGACTACCTGGAGGAGGAAGGCGTCCGGCACCGCGACATCAAGCCGGAGAACCTCGCCATCCGACGCCTCGCCAACAACACCAGCCGCCTGGTCATGCTCGACTTCTCCATGGCGGGCACCCCCGACACCGCCGTCAAAGCCGGAACCCCCGACTACCGGGACCCGTTCGTCGGCATCGACCGCCGCCCCCGCTACGACGAGCACGCCGAGCGCTACGCCATCGCCGTCACCCTCCACGAGATGGCCGCCGCGGAACGCCCCTCCTGGGGCGACGGCATGGCCGAGGCCGAGTTCATCGACAAGGCCGAGTCCACCCCGCAGATCTCCGAGGACCGCTTCGACGCCGGCCTCCGCGACGCGCTCGCCGCGTTCTTCCGCAAGGCGCTGCACCGCGACGCAGATAAGCGGTTCGCGTCGCTCAAGCAGATGCGGGACGCCTGGCGCGGCATGTTCCTCGACCTCGACCAGACCGCGCCGCCGACCACGCCGGGCAGCACCGACGAGGACACCGACGACGTCATCCAGGCCCGCAAGGCCCAGGCCGAGGCCGCCGAACCGGGGACGCCCCTCGTGGAGGCCGGGCTGTCGCCGCGCGCTCTGTCCGCCGCGATCGACGGCCTGGGCGTGTCCACGGTCAAGGACCTGATGGCGATCCCGGCGACTCGCGTCCACCGGCTGAGCCGTCTCGGTATCGGCTCCCGCCCCCGCAACGAGCTGCTGGACCTGGCGACCGGATGGCGGGCGAAGTTCCACTCGCGCGAGTCGGTCACCGACGCCGCGAAGGACCAGCGCGCCGCCGCCGAGGACATCTCCGTCGCGGGCACCACCGCCAAGGACAGGTTCAAGAGCCTCAGCCTCGACGAGATCGCCGGCCGCCTCGTCCCCAAGGGTGACACCCAGGAGACCCAGATCATCAGGCTCGTCCTCGCCCTGCCCGGCCCGGACGGCGCCAAGGCCCCGCTGGAACTGTGGGCGCCGCAGCGGGACATCGCCGACCTCAAGCGCATCAAGCCCACCGACGTCTCGCAGGCCCTCGCCGTCGCCCGCCGCCGCTGGACGGCGGACAGCGCGATCCGGCCGCTGCGCGAGGACGTCGTCGCGATCCTCGCCGAGAAGGGACGCGTCCTCGAAGCGGACCAGCTCGCCACCGAGCTGCTCGCCCGCCGCGGCAGCGGCCTCGCCGACCCGGACGCCCGCCGCGCCGTCGCCGGCGCCGCCCTCCGCGTCGCGATCGAGACCGAGGAACGCCTGGACGAGCCGCGCCTCGCCAAACGCCGCACCGGCCCCGGGGGGAAGGTCGTCCTCGTCGCCCTCCGCGCCCCCGAGGACTCGGACCTGCCCAGCGCCGCCGACCTGTTCGACTACGCCGAGGAGCTCGGCAAGCGCGCCGACGACCTGGCCGGGATGGACCCGCTGCCCAGCGCCGTCACGGTTCGCGGAACGCTCCGCGAAGTGATCGTCCCGGCCGAGATGCCGCTGCTCCCCGATACGGCTCTCGTCGCCTTGGCAGCGGCCGCGTCCACGAACGCGGCCGTCACCGCCCGCCTGGAGCTGTACCCGCGCGACCTGGACCCGGTGCGTGCGCTGAAGCTGGCGCAACTCTCCGGATACCTGGCGGGGGACGGCATCACGCCGCGAGACCTGCGCCGCCGCGTCCTCGCCCGCTTCCCCCGCATGACCACACTGCCGGATGGTGACGGTTTCCCCGCCGCGCTGTTCAAGGCGCTTCGCAAGGCGGACTACCAGGTCGAATGGAACAAGGACGGCAAGCGCCTCGTCGACAAGCGGTTCGACAACGCCGCCCGCACATACAGCCACGGGCGCAGCTCCGGGACGTCCGCAACCGGCCACCTGGACACCGACCAGGTCACCGGGCGGCTCCTCGGCAGCATCGACGGCGGCGGCTTCCTCGCCCTCAAGACCCGCACGAGGCACGCAGAGGCCGTGCTCGCCGCACTCGCCGTGTTCGACGAGGTCACACCCATCAACGTGACCACCGAATTCATGCGGGCGCTCCGCGAAATCGTCGCCGCTCGAGGCAAGCCCACTTGGACGACGATGCTCGGCGCGGACCCGGCCACCGCCCCGCCCGTCTACCACCAACTCGTCGCCCAAGCGTTCACGGACGTCGAGAAGGTGATTCGTGCGGCCGGCTGCGTGCCGCTGCTGCACGACGCGACACCCCTCGCGCGCTACAAGGGTGGGCCGGAACTCCTGTCCCGCCTCGCCGACGCGGCCCGCGACCCGCACGAAGCGCCGCACGGACTGTGGCTGCTCTGCCCGATGCAGGACCCGAAGGCCCTGCCCCTGCTGGACGACGTGGTCGTCCAGACCAACACCAGCAACGAACGCCTCGTGCTGCCCGGAACCTTCGGGCAGCACGACGAACTTTCGACCGGGAGAGCCTCATGATCGACCGCAAGGCGCTGCTCGCCGACCTGAAGAAGCAGGTCGGCGCCCTCGAAGGCGACTTGCGGGAGCGCGCGGCCGACGACGGGGACATCCACGCCCGCCTGTACGGGGAGTGGCAGCAAGCCCGTGCGGCGAGCCGGATCGCGGCGACGTACGAGTCGTGGTTGGACGATCGGGTGACACAGGCGGCGGTCGCCTGGGTGCTGGGCACGGTGTTCCTGCGGTTCTGCGAGGACAACGGCCTGATAGAAGTGCCGTTCCTGGCCGGGCCGGGGGAGCGGCTCGACTTGGCGCAGGAACGGCAGGCCGACTACATCCGGCAGCATCCGCATGACACTGACCGGGACTGGATCCTGGCGGGGTTCGGAGAGATGTCGCGCTCCCCGGTTGCGGCGGGGTTGTTCGACCGGGCGCACAACCCGATGTGGCAGATCGAGATCCCGCACCACGCGGCGAAGGCGCTGCTGGCGTTCTGGCGGCGGCGGAGCGAGGACGGGGAGATCGTCCACGACTTCACCGACCCCGAGTGGGACACCCGGTTCCTGGGCGACCTGTACCAGTACCTGTCTATTGAGGCTCAGGAGAAGTACGCGCTACTGCAGACTCCGGAGTTTGTGGAAGAATTTATTCTCGACCGAACTCTTGAACTTGCCGTCGACAGCTTCGGACTGAGGGGTCTTAGGGTTATCGACCCCACCTGCGGCTCTGGACACTTTTTGCTGGGTGCATTCAATCGAATTTTCCGCAAGTGGCAAAACGCGGAGCGTGGAGCGAATAAGTGGGACCATGTCCGCCTAGCGTTGTTGTCGGTCCATGGAGTAGACAAGAACCCTTTTGCGACTGGTATAGCGCGGTTTCGGCTACTCGTTGCGGCGATGAGAGCAGGTGAGGTTTCTTCACTTGCAGGCGCGCCTGATTTTCCGATAGTTATAGCGACCGGAGACTCGCTGCTTCATGGGAGAGGTGCGCCTGGGATACAAGCGGACTTGATCTCGCAGGCGGAGCCGCACGTTTATGCGACAGAAGACATTTACGATTATGTGAGTGCCCAGCCGAAGAGGGGCGTGGAAGAAGCAGATCTCCTCGGCGTGGGAAGTTATCATGTTGTGGTGGGAAATCCACCCTATATTACCCCTTCTGATGCTCAGGAAAGCCTTAACTATAGGGCCTATAGTAGTTGCTATAGGGAGTATCAATTGTCAGTACCTTTTGCTGAGCGCTTTTTTCAACTAGCTGTCCGGGGTGAGGTAGGTGGAAGCCCTGCTGGCTACGTTGGACAAATAACATCGAACGGGTTTGCCAAGCGTGATTTCGGGAGGAAACTTGTAAATGACTTCTTGCCGACTGTAGATCTATCATTGGTGATCGACACTTCCGGTGCGTTCATTCCTGGCCATGGGACCCCCACAGTTATTCTCATAGGCCAGCGTCGCTGGCCTAAGGAGACCACTCCGGTTCGAACTGTAATGGGCATCCGTGGTGAGCCGCGAGAACCAGCAGACCCGAGTAGAGGAAACGTCTGGCAAGCTATTGCTAATGGCTACGATGAGCCGGGATTCATCAACGAGTGGGTTAGCGTAGCTGATGTCGCTCGTGAAGTGTTCCGCAAGCATCCATGGTCTTTGGGTGGCGGGGGCGCAACTGATCTTATTAAGGATATTGAGTCTGCTGCGCACGATCGGCTTAGAAAGGTCGCTGCCTCTATTGGGTATACCGGCCAGACTAATGCTGATGACGCCTTCCTGTTCACGCCCGAGACTCTCCGACGGCTAGGCGTGGAGGCTGACTGCTGGCGTGCGTTCATAACAGGTGACGACGCTCGTGACTACCAGGCCATCAGCAAGAATGTTGCCATTTTCCCTTACCGGGAAGAAGCCCGCCTTGTTGATATTGACATGCGGCCCATGCTTAAGAAATTGATGTGGCCGAACAAGACGCGTCTTTGGGCTAGGGCGACCTTCGGGAGATCAACTTATCGGGATCAGGGACGATCCTGGTGGGAGTGGCATCAGGTTGCAAAAACGCGGCTAGGCGGGCCTGTACTGACTTGGCCATTCGTTCAAACTCATAATCATTTTGCATACCTACCTAGCTGCAGATTGCATAATCGACATGCCCCGGTGATCCAACTCTCCAGGGAAGCTACGGAAGAGGAATACGTTCAACTTTTGGGCTTGCTCAACAGTTCCGTAGCCTGCTTCTGGCTTAAGCAGGTATGTCATAATAAGGGTGCGCAGGGGGTAAACGAGGGCTTCAAATCCCAGGATTGGGAGAGGTTTTTCGAATTCGCTGGCAACAAGTTCCAAGACTTCCCGTTGCCCGAGAATCTGCCATTGGCATATAGCCGTGCTCTCAACAGTCTTGCCGCGCAACTCTTGCAGTCAAGTCCCGCAAGCGTAATCGAGGACGGTCAAGTAAACCGTAGACTTCTCGACAAGGCCCGCGATCGATGGGAAATGCTTCAGGGGCGGATGATTGCGCTGCAGGAAGAGCTCGACTGGGAGTGCTATACGCTCTACGAGCTTCTCGGTGAGAAGTTGACCGTGCCAATTGATGAGCTACCTGCTATTCGCCTAGGCGAGCGAGCATTTGAGATTGTGCTCGCTCGCAAAATAGAACGAGGCGAGTATGAGACCGAGTGGTTCAATCGACATGAATCTACGCCGGTCACGGAGATTCCTGAACATTGGCCAGAGAATTATCGGCAGCTCGTCGAGAAGCGGATTGAAATAATCGAACTTCGGCGAGATATTGCGCTGATCGAGCGGCCGGAGTGTAAGCGGCGGTGGGCCACGGAACCTTGGGAGAAGCAGGAAAAGTCTGCACTTCGGAGCTGGTTGCTGGATCGGTGTGAAGGGCGTTCGCTCTGGTTTAAGAACGATGAGTACGGTGTCGAGCAGCCGCAGGCTATGACGGTGAACCAACTTGCTGACCAGCTTCGGCGGGATGAAGACTTTGTGTCCGTTGCTCGTCTGTACGCGGATGATGACGCAGAGTTGGCCAAGGTGGTCGCGGAGATCGTGCAGGATGAGCATGTGCCACATCTAGCGGTTCTGCGCTACAAGGACCCGTCTGGCCTGCGGAAGCGGGCGCAGTGGGAGGACGTCTGGGAGCAGCAGCGCGAAGAGGACCGGACGGGTAAGCGGCTCGACATTCCGGTACCTCCCAAGTACACCTCGGCTGACTTCCTCAAGACCTCGTACTGGCGGAACCGTGGGAAGTTGGATGTGCCCAAGGAGCGGTTCATCTCGTACCCGGGGAGTGGGCCGGACGGGGACTCGTCCATGCTTCTCGGGTGGGCTGGATGGGATCATCGGGAGCAGGGTCAGGCGCTCATGACATTGATCGAGGAGCGGGCCACTCAGGACGGGTGGGACGCAGCTCGCTTGACTCCGTTGCTCGCCAGTCTGGCCGAAGTACTGCCATGGGTGCGGCAGTGGCATGGCGAAGTTGACCCGGCGTTCGGGCAGAGCCCAGCCGACGCCTACGGCATGTACCTAGAGGACAAGCAGCGCACGTATGGGATCTCGGACGACGATCTCAAGAACTGGCGTCCCGAGAAGCCGAAGCGCGGCGGTTTCAGGAAGAAGACCTCCTGACCGTGCCGAGGTCGGGAATGCCCGCTTAACTCGTTCGGGCGAGTCGAGCAGGGCTGTCCGCTCTTGGCGCATCAGCTTCAGGGCCGGGCCGATACCGTGAGTCTTGGGGTCACGAATTCCTGTGGCGTCCTATCAATTTGACCGGATGGCACCAAGGAAGGTTGCCCACTCTGGACGTGTGAACTCTAGGGTCGGGCCGATGCCTTGCTCCTTGGAGTCGCGAACACCGATGGTCTGTTGGTTCGTGGCCAAGGCGACCTCGACGCACTCGGCTCCTGCTTCACTGCGACGCGCCTTGCGCCAGTGGGGGTACTTCTCCCTCATGAATGGGGTCCTGTCTGCTCGGTCAGTCGATCCGCTATGTCGGTCAGCATCGCGATGCTGTCCTCTGGGGGGAGTGCGGCTTGGCTGAGGTGATCGTACCTCCGTGTGTACCGCTCAACGTCCTGCCGCGCGGTGTGGATGATGTCCGTTGTGACTGTGTCGACAACGGTCATCGGCGGATCGTCCTGGTCAGGGAAGGTGTAGAGAAAAAACGGGACGGTGGGGAGGGGGTACCCTTGTATACAAAAGTTGACTGGCAGGACTTGGATGTTGAGGTGAGGCACCTCCGTGACTGTCCTAATGATGTGGCGCACCTGTGCTGCAAAGAGCGACTGGGGGACGACGATGCGGCGGAGAACAACCTCATCCAGGATGAAGTCGTACCGCGGACCACCAGGGCGGAGAATTTCTTCTTGGCGACGTAGGCGTGCCTGGGTCATCTTGGCGGGCACGAAGTCGGACGTCCCCTCGGCCTTCGCCAGCCGGATCATGGCAGCGATCATCTCTGGGGTTTGCAGTACCCCGGGGATGGAACTGGGACTGTAGCCGCGGATGGTGGCTGCCCCAGACTCGATATCCGCGTAGAGCCGCTGACGCGCTCCCATGGCCTCGCCATAACGATCCCACCAGCCTCTCTCAGCGGCAACTGTTGCGAGGCGAATGAGTTTCGTCCATTGGTCGTCAGGGACTTCCAACGCGTCAAGGATCTTGACGACGTCGGCGACGTCGGCGACGTCGGGGCGGCCGTGGGCGTTCTCCAGGCGGCTGATCTTCATGCGCGAGTAGTGGATGCGCTTGGCTAGCTCGTCCGCCATCATGCCGCGCTCCTCGCGGAGCTTGCGGAGTTAGGCCGCCAGACGCTGGCGTCGTACGTACGGGCTGGCCATGCTGACCCCCGAGAGGTGGGACCGTAACCATGTCACTACCGTGTGTACACGGTGCGTCCATCACTCGGCAGAGAAATGAACGCCCGGTCAGCCCGAACGCGGGGACAATTGTGTATCGAACAGGTCCTATGCGCTGTCGGGACAGCGTTCGCTGGCCCGACGTCCACCGCTCCCATGCACGTCCGGCTGCCCGAACCGTGAGGACCCTTGCCTGGGAGGCACGTCACCCATTGCGCCGTACTCACATCCTCAGGCACGAGTCGGCTTCCGGCACCTCCACCGCGCCGTCTTCACGCGTCGGCGCTGGACGGGCGCCTTGGTGAGCCGCCAACGCCGGCCACCGCGTAGAGTTCGGCATGCTTGATCGCGTCGTCGAACACATTATGAGCAAGAGCAGGGCCACCGCCCACACGCGGCAACGGGCGTTGCTCTGACAAGGACAGTCGTGGACGCCCAACCGCGCTGACAGCATCAACCCAACCAACGCGCCTCGGCCTACCGCTGAGACGGGCATCCGGGCCGAGCCTCGCCTACCCCCGGCGGGACCCCAGTCGACCTGTTGGCCATGCTTCGCCCGCCGAAACTGGTCCGTGATCAGGCCGGGGTCGGGGCAGCGGCCAGATCGACGTATCCCCGGTGTCCTTGTGGACCACGAGGCATGAGCCGCCGATGGTCTCCGGTGGACGGGCGGGACCCTCGCGCGGCCGGGGCATCCCGCTCCGCCGCGATCCCGCCGGCCGTCCCACCGAGGTCCGGGAGATCAGGGAAGGTCGCAGAGCCCGCAGGTTCGGCGGCCACTGCGGGCGCGTCGACGAAGCGGACCGACGCCGTTCACGTTTTGCCAGTGCCCGTCGCCCTACGAGATCCGCCCCAACGGGGATGTGTCCCGCCAAGCCGCGAGCCACTCAGCGGCGTACTCGGCAGATTCATCGACAAACTGCTCCAACTCCGCGTCATCGGGGTCTTCCTCGAAGACAAGGGCAATCAGGAGGCAGAGCTGGGCGCGCACCATGGTCGCCTGGTCGGCGCCGAACGGCGGGCGGGCGCTGAGGGTTGGGTCGCCGAGCGCATGGCGGAGGAGTCCCTCGGCGACCTGAGGGTTCACCTCATGCGCGCCTTCCCCAAGGCCGAGTCGGACATCGGCGACGTATCGGATGATCTGCGGCAATGAGTAGGTGGGCGAGAACCTCCGGTGCGCCGCCCTGGCGAGTGCGCTGTTCATCAGGAATGAGAACCCGAAGTCGTCCTCGTGCTTGAGTTGCTCCTCGTACCGCTCGGCCCAGACAGCCGGGCCCTGCACGAGGAGGGTACGCAACGCCGCCACGTGCATGTCGCTGAACATGATAGGTCGACTGTCCATCTCTCCTGCTTCCCGGCTGCTGATCGCCGTTCAGCCGATATGTGCGTCTGCCTCGGCCCGCGCCTTGACCAGGAAGGCTTCGAGTTCGGCTTCGCTGAGCTCGGCGTCGGCGGTCAGCGCCGCGAGGAGAAGGATCTTCGTGCCGAGAAGCGTCTCGCCATCGACGTCCTCACTGATCGGTCCCTTGCCCAGAGCATGCAGGACGACCTGCTCGGCAACGTCCGGATCGAGCTGCTCGGCCGCGACGGGGTGAGCCGAGCGCTGAGAGGCGATGAAGTCAAGGACCTCGCCCCTGTCGGCCACCCTGCCGTCGGTGATGAACCTACGATCAACGGCCTCGAAGAACGCTCCGGTTACCAGGGCTATGTAACCGGACTGGGCCTCTGGTGTGTCCAGTCGGTCCAGCAGACGTTCGTGCTCCTCCGACCGCCCCGCGAGTTGAGCGCGCAGGGTGGCGACCTGATCATCAGTTATCGGCATGATCTCTCCGTCTTGGATTACCGATCTTCCGGTAAGTCTGTAGCGCCCAGCCCGCGACTGTGAGCGTGACTATTACGGCGTTCCCTAAGGCATCTGCAGGATTCCCTACGTGAGCATCAGGCGCATGTATGGTGGTATCTGCTCTGACTTCGGCGCGCCCTGTCGGCGGTGGTTTCGCCTGGAGATCTTCCACCCCTCTGAGTACCTTCTTCGTCGCGTCGAATGCGGTATGGGCGCGATCGAAGTTCTCCCATCGACTCCGTCGCCCGTCCTCCGGGTCAGGATTCCGATCCGCGGGATCGTCCTCGGGGGAGACGGGGTCGCTGTGATCAGCAGTTCCGGACGGAGCGTGTTCGGGTAGCCGGCGGTATTTGTCTGTTTCATCGTCGGTGGTGGCAGGGGATTCCGGTCGTGCCTCGGCATTCCTATCACGGGCTCCGACCTGAATCCCGGGTGTTCCCTCTCCGACTTGGACGACCGGGGATGTCCAGCGGGTGACCCCTTCTTCCGGCTCCAGTGGCCAGGTTGCCGCCGCATTTCCGGGCATGCCGGACGGTTCAGGTGTTTCGGCTGCCGAGAACTGTCCGTCCGCCGTCCGCTGCACGTCGCCCTCGGTGGGCGGCTGGGCGTCTGATGTGCCTTCCGGTGGCTCGGCTGGGATGGGGCCGGGTGCGTCTTGGGAAGCCTGTCGGTGACCGGTGGGCGGGTGATCGGCTTGAAGGATCTGCCCGGTGGCGGCTTCCTGACCGGTGCCGGTGGTGACGGATGGTCGACCGTCCTGCGGGGGGAGCGGCTGCCGGTCGCGGGCTTCGGACTGGTCATGCTCGCCGGGCGGTCGCGGTGCGGCCTCATCGGCGTCCTGGGCGCGGCGCTTCTCCCCGTGCCCGTCCGGACGTCCCGCCTGATCGGCTTCGGGTCCGGTCTCGGGTTGGTCGGCCGGGTCCTCAGTGGCCCCCGGCTCGGCGGTCTCTTCCGGGTTCTCGGCCGCCCCGGCCGGAGACGGCTCGACCTCCTCGTCCTGAGTTTCCGTGGGCCATCCCGCCTCTGTCTCTGGCGCGAGTTCGTCGGTGTCCGAGGTGCCGAACTCCGCTTGCGGCTCGTCCTGCCGCGTCGCCTCGGCGTTCTCAGGCCCTGGCGGCGAGTCGTCACGTTCGCCGAGCCCGGAGCCGACTTCGGACTCGGTCTCGCCGGCCTCAGCCCCCTTCTCCGACTCCTTCGGGTCGTCCTGGTCCCCTTGCCGCTCGCCGGGGGGTTCGGCGGGGGAGGACTCGGCCGCCGTCTCCTCCCGTTCGTCTGGCTGCTCGGTGCCGGTCTCCGGTGGGGCGGCCTGCCCGCTCGCCAGCTCGGCCGCGCGGGCCTCTTGGGCTTCGCGGGCGGCGCGGAGACTTTCGAGGCGGGACGGGAAGCCGGGCTGTCCGGGCCGGTCGGGCGGCGGTCCCGGTGGACGCTGGGGAGCCTGGGGCTTGTCGGCGTCCTCCGCGCGGGCGTCGGTCCCGCCGGACTGCTCGATGCCCACGCTGCGTCCTTCCACCCGGGGGAGCGGAGCCCAATTGCCGGAATCGCCTGACAGTGGACTTAACGCCCTTTTTGTTCCATGTTGGACAGAGTTCCGGCGGACGTGCGGGGGCGACCTCCGGAGGCGTCACCGACCATGTAAGCGTGAACGTTCGGGATTTGCACGTTCAGCCGCCGAACGCACACACCGCATATATCCGAGTTGGTGGCGTGGGCACGGGAGGGGCCGTCGGTTCGGCGGAGATGACGCTCCAGTTCTGCGTTCGTCGCGTGGGTGCGCTGTTCTGGAAGGGATCCGCAGACCGTGGCGGTGGCGCTCTCCTTGTCGCGCCGCCGGCCGTGGCCGGGTACGGCGGTCAGGTTGACGCCGGAACGTCCGCGGAGCACAGTGCGTCTGACTGGAAAGTGTCCGAACTGTCACGACCTCGGTTGGAAGTGGAACTGATGCGCGATCACACCGAAGTCGGCCCCTACGAGATCGCCTACCTGTGCGGTGGCCCTGAGCGTGTCGCGATGACCGTGCTGGTCAGGTTGGCCGGAGACGGTCAGATCAGGGTCTCGCCGGATCGGCACCGGGTGTACGCGGAACGGCGCGAACCCCGCGACCCCGTCGAGAGCGCCGCACTGGAGGTCGTGCCGAAGGTCGGCAGGGTGCTCGGCCTGACCATGCTGATGATCGCGGACTCCCCAGCGGTCGAGGAGGTCGGCCGGCGGCTTCGGGTGCAGCGGCTGCTGCCGGGCTCCCGCGTCCATGCGCTGTGGCAGTGGGGCCGGGTCCGGCGGGCCCGGCGGTTGCGCCGTGCGCTTGACCGGGGGCTGTCGCTGGACGCCCTGTCCCGCGTCGCGGCCACCGGCGCCGCGGGCATCGCCGACCACGAACTCCGGATGATCTTCGAAACCCACACGTGGGAGCCGCCGGTATCCATCGAGATCAGCATTCCGAAGCCGCGGGTCAGTGATCCGCTTCCCGAAGTGCCTTACCGGTCCGGCCTGTACGGCGCGTACTCCGACTTCGGGGGCTACTGAACCCGGACCCGCGGGGTGGAGCAGTCCGGCGGCGGGGCCGGGTCCGCCGCCCGCCGGTTCTAGCGGACGGCCTGCAGGAGTCGTGCGCAGCTTCTCGGGGGTGGTCTCACGAGGATCGGACAGGTCGATCTCGTGGTCCAGGTCGTGGTGCGTAACTCCTTGCACCTTCATCAGTGCGGCCCTGCGCGCCAGAAGCGCGGGCTCGTCCACGTAGGGGCTGCGGTGCATCATCTGGACGCACCGCCCGTCGATGTACATGTCGGCCTGGCTTTCCGGCGGTGCGCGAGGGGCGACGACGAGGTCGCCTACGTTCGCGCTCCGACCGGAACCGAGCAAGGACGAGGCGGTGCGCTCATCGCCTGGCTTCGGCACTCGCCCGCAAGTGATTCGACACCTGGCCGGAACCGGCACCGTGCAACTGGTCGCTTTTGACCTGGGACGTCGTCGACTGGTGTCAAAATGATCAGGAACTTGAGGGAGATGCCATGCCATTCTTCATTCCTGTCGTACTGGTTGCTGTCGGAGCCGCCACCGGGGGCGGTGGCGTTGCACTGGGCGGCAAGGGCGCCTACGACCTGAAGAAGGCCAACGAAAGGGCGAAGAAGGCGGCTTGCGAGTATGAGCAGCGCCGTGCCGTCACCGAGAACAAGCTCGAGAGCAGCAATCAGAAACTCAAGGCACTGGGGATGCAGCAGGAGCAAGCCCTCATCGATGTCGTCGTCCGGATGGGGGACTTCCTGCGCCGCCACGAGCGCCAAGTCCGCGAGAGCGATCGCCTGTTGGTCGAAGGTATAGGCGCCACTATGACGCAGGTGCCTGAACAGCAGGGCTTGGAGATGGAAGCTGCGGCTTTCATCGGCGGAGCTCTCGGGGCCGCGGTCGCGGGAGCGGGAACCGGAGCCGGCGTCACGGCTGCGGCCGGCAGCCTGGGTGTGGCCAGCACCGGGGCCGCGATCGGGGGGCTCAGCGGCGCTGCCGCGGAGTCCGCCACCCTGGCGTTCCTGGGGGGCGGGAGCCTCGCCTCCGGTGGGGGCGGCATGGCGCTGGGAGCCGCCGCCCTGAACTTCGTCACCATCGGCCCCGCATTGCTCGTCGGCGGCCTCGTCGTCAAGGGGCAAGGTGCAAAGGCGATCACCAAGGCCCGTGAGCGCGAGGCCGAGATCGCCGTGGCCATCGCGGAGCTGGACGAGACCGAGGTTCGGCTCGAAGGCGTCGACGCCCGCGCCGATGAACTCGGTGACCTGCTCGCGAAACTGTCGGCACAGGCGACGTCAGCGCTCGACATCTTGGAGTCCGAGCCTTTTGACTCCCAGGTACACGCGCCCCGCTTCCAGCGGGCGATGAGCCTGGTGATGGCCGTTCGCGACGTTGCCGCCACGCCGATCATCGACGCTGAGGGCACCCTGACTGAACGAAGCGCCAACCTCACTGTCAAGTACCGGGCCATGGCCGAGGAGACTGCCGATGCCTGACCAGCCGAAGGTCCACGAAGGCAGGGTTGTCCCGCCGCCCAAGGGCGGTGGACCCCCTGCCATGGAGGCCTTTGCCGCGCTCAATCAGGTCGTCGAGGCGGTGCGGGACTGCATCAAGACCCACGAGGAGCGAGCGACCATCCGCAGCCGTATCGCCGCCTATGAGGCCACGGAGGTGGCTCGCATCAAGGCGGGCGAAGCGGTGCTCAAGGACTACTTCTCACAGGTCTTCGCCGAGCGGCGAAGCCTGTACGACGAACTGTTCTCCCGACTCGACCGGGCTTTCGACGAAGGCAACGGCGAAGCCCTGAACAGTGTCGTGCGCGGCATCGTCGACATCGCACAGAAGTCACCGCTGGCAGACATCGGTGACCTCAGCCAGGTACGCGCTGCCCTCGACGACCCCGACCAAGTATGGGATTTGTAGCTGCGGGAGACGAGCGGGGAGTCGGGGGGCAGCGTTCTGGCTTGCGGCCGGTGGGGAAGGGGAGAGGCCCAGACGTAACCGTCGCTGGCCTGGGTGTTGCCCGGCCGCGTCACCGCCTACGCGGCCCGGCCCCCGCCATGTCAGAGACATCGCTCTCGGTGATGCGCACGGGCTTCCGGATCGAGCGACGCGTTCCGTCGTGAACGCCGGCGACAGTGTTGGCACCGCTCAACCACATCACGTCCGGCCGTGGTGTGCCGGTAGCGTGCGGCCTGGGGAAACCGGATCACGGAGAGGGCGGCATGGATCAGATGGCGCGGGCGGGCGACCTCAAGGGGGAGCTGGTGAGCTTCGCCATGTCCGACCGTGTTTCGGACGTGCTGGAGGAGTTGATACTGGACGCGTTCCCGGGCGGTTTCGTCCACGACGAAGGCGTCTTCGCGGCCGCTATCGAGGACTTCCTGTTCACTCACCGGCTCCCGAACGGTTCCCGGGTGGTGGAACGGTTCGTCGCCGAGCACCGTGACCTGGAAGAGCAGGACAAGGCCCTGGTCCTGGGCTGGCTCGACAACGTGCAGGGCATGTTCGAGATCATGGAGCCGTACGGCGACGACGGCATCATCGCCTACAACCACGTGGACGAGCTCACGTACCGCGTCCGCTCCAACATGGGACCCAAGGGTGTTGAGTCGCTGACCCCCGGCACGATCGTCATCGGAGGGATCGTGCCGGTGGGCGCCGAGTGGATGATCAGCGGTACGCCGATGGCCTTCGCCGCCGAACAGGCCGACGACGTCCTGGCCGGCCTCCCCGAGATCGTGATGCGGTATCCGGCGCGCGCGTTCCGTAACCCCGAGATACTCGCCCGAGCACGCGAGCTGCAGGATGAGCAGCGCCGGGCCTTCATCGACCTGTACGGCGATGACCTGACTGTCGTCTCCGGGGACGAGGTCGACCAGACGCTGATGGCCTTTTACCGTCACGTCTACGAGTTGGGCGGCAGCAAGGCGGGACCGTGGACCGAACCGAACCTGCCGCAACTGCCCGGCGAATGGACGGACGCGGACACGTCGCGCTCATCTACGACGCCGAGGACGGCCTCGGCTTCTACGTCGACTACGCCGCGGCCCAGCAGGCGTTCGCCGAACCCGACCTCATCCGGCGGCGGATCTACCGCGAGGTCGTCTCCGCTTACCTGCGGGAGGAGGAGATCAGCCCCGTCCCGATCCGGCGCCTGGTGGCCGAAGCCGGTCCCGACGCCGCCAGCAGGGTGTTCCAGAAGCTGCTGAAGAAGCCGCGTTTCTCCTGGGATCGCGACGGCGAGGCGTTGCTCCGCAGGCACAAGGTCCACTGGTACGCCAACCCGCCGCTGCCCCGGGTGACGCCTGTTTCGCCCGCCGTCGCCCGGCGGCTCCAGGACGCAAACCGTCAATGAGCCGGAGAACGTTCCTCTCGTGAACGTGCGGGCCATGTAAGGCCCAGCTGGACGACGTGCATGCCGCAGGCGTGCGAATCAGTTGGCTGACCTGGGATTTCCCGTGTGATCGCCGGTGCCTGGTGTGACGATGAACACGCACGATGACGAACCGGCCACGACGCGCTGAGGGACCTATGTCCCATCCGATTCCCACACTGTCCGTCCCCGAGACCGCGCAGCGGTGGCGGCGCGCCTTCCCCGGCGAGCTCGTCCAGGCCCGCGCCGCCCGCCGCTTCACCACGATGCTCCTCGACGGCTGCCCGCTGCTCGACGAGGTGCTCCTCGCCGTCGACGAACTCGTGGTGAACGCTCTGCGGCACACCAAGTCCGGCCAGCCGGCGGGACCTTCACCGTCGAGATCACCCGCTGGGGTGCTGCGGTCGCCATCGCCGTCACCGACGAGGGCGCCCCATCCGAGCCCTCCGTCATCGAAGCCGTCGAGGACGCCGAGTCCGGTCGAGGCCTGCGGACCGTCTCCCTCCTGGCCACCGGCTGGGGCTGGTTCGGCAACGACCACTCCCGCACGGTTGCGGCCCTTTTCGGCACGACCTTGGGCGAGGCGGCGTGAGCGGCCACGACCTGCGCGAATGGACGGTCGGCCAGGTACGGTCCGCGATGACCTACGCCATGCGCGCGGATCCGGACGCCCTGGACCGGCTCGCCGGAGCGAACTCCGCCGTCCTCGACTCGCACAGTGCGGCGTTCCTGCGCTCGGCCCGCATGCTGACGCTGGGGACCTCCGCGGCGCTGTTCACCGTCCTCACCGTCCACCGGTCCGAGCGCGACCGCCACGAGCGGCCCGTCTGCGCGGCTTGCGGCACCGGCCGCTGCCGGACGGTTCGCGCGATCTCCGACGCCCTCGCCGCCTACGGGCTGCAGAGCCGTCTGGTCGACCGTGCCGAAGCCTGGCGCCGCGCCGATGCCTGGTACACCCGGGCGGCGGCCCGCCCCGTCCTCCTCTCCATCGAACCCTTCGACGAGGGCTTCATCGCCCGCCCCACGCCCCATCCGGACACCCCCGACGGCATGCTCGTCGTAGACCGCCACACCGGCGCCCTCACCCAGTGGCCCTCGCTGGACACTGACCACCTGGCCGCCGAGTACCACACCTACAAGCACGGGAACCGATGACTCGTCATGGGCAGGGCGGAGTCACGGGGCGATGATGGCGTTCCGCAGCTCCGGGAAGCGGGCGAAGACGAGGAGGGCGATCAGGAGCAGCACGTAGTACACGGCGGGCATCCGCCACATGCGGCGAAGCAGGGTGTCGAGCGCATCGATGACACCGAGCATCCGCCGCAGCGCCGACTCCCAGCGGTCGAGCCGGCGGCCCTGCCCGTCGCCGCCGGACGCGGCAGCCTGCCGGGCGTGCCCATCGTCCGTCGTTCCCCGCCACGCCGCGCAGTCCTCGCACGGGCCGCCGGAACCATCGCGGGGAGCGCTCCGCCGGTTCCGGTCCACGGGACCGGACGCGCCGAACCGCTCTGCCTCCTGTGACACCTCCGGACGAAAACCGGAAGCGGTCTCCCACGGGCCGATCCAGGAAGGGCGGGGAGCGGCCCGGAGGAGGAACAGCACCGCTGCCTCGGCCTCGAAACCGTTCCCGGTGATGAAACCGTGGATCGAGGCCCGCAGCCGCGGGTCGTGCGCGAGGTCGGACACCGGGAGCGTGAAGGCGCGCAGCCCGCGGTCCCACCGGACGCGGTGTCCGCTCGCTGCCTTGAGCGTCTCGTTGAGCCGCAGGGAGTAGCCGAACCGAAAGACGATCTTCGTGTCGATGCGGAGCACCGAGCGGGTCATCGGAAACCTCCAGGAGGATGCGCTAACACGCATGGAGAATATTCGAGGGCGGTCGTCTGCGCGGGATGGTTGCCTGGGTTGAGGTGACGGAGAGGTGCTCACGCGACGGCACTGTGCCGCCCACGCATAGGAGGATACCTCCGGATCCGCTAACACGTACTATGTTTTTTGAAGACCGGCGTGCCCCCCACGCCCTGCCTGCCGCCCCGACTAGGGTGACGTGACGTCAGGCGGACCTCGTGCGGGACGGCGACGATGGCGAGGAGACACTGAGTGATCGACCGGGCTGCCCTGCTCGCCGACCTGAAAAAGCAGGTCGCGGGCCTGGAGTACGGCTTGCGGGAGCGCGCGACGGAGGACACCGGCACCCGTGGACGCCTGCAAGAGGAGTGGCGGCGCGCGCGCGAGGCGCGGCGGACGGCGGCCACGTATGAATCGTGGCTGGACGATCAGACAGGGCAGACTGCGGTCGCATGGATCCTCGGGACGGTGTTCCTGCGGTTCTGCGAGGACAACGGCCTGATCGAGATGCCGTTCCTGGCGGGTCCGGGGGAGCGGCTGGACCTCGCGCAGGAGCGGCAGGCGGAGTACATCCGGCAGCATCCGCACGACACCGACCGGGACTGGCTCCAGGCAGGGTTCGCGGAGATGTCGCGCTCCCCGGCCGCCGCAAAGCTGTTCGACGAGGCCCACAATCCGATGTGGCAGATCGAGATCTCGCACCACGACGCCCAGTCGCTGCTCGCGTTCTGGCGCCGGCGCGGTGAAGGCGGCGAGGTCGTCCACGACTTCACCGAGCCCGGGTGGGACACCCGCCTCCTGGGTGATCTCTATGAGGGACTGTCGGAGCATGCGAAGAAGACGTATGCGCTGCTGCAGACGCCGGAGTTCGTTGAGGAGTTCATCCTCGACCACACGCTGGAACCCGCCACCGACCAGTTCGGACTGGAGGGCCTACGCCTGATCGATCCCGTCTGCGGTTCGGGTCACTTCGTGCTCGGCGCCTTCCAGCGCGTCCTGGGCAGATGGCGGAAGGCCGAACCTGACACCGACGTATGGGAGTTGATCCGCCGGACGCTGCTGTCGGTGCACGGTGCGGACAAGAACCCGTTCGCCACCAACATCGTTCGTTTCCGTCTTCTCGTCGCCGCGATGAAGGCTGGGGACATCTCCACACTGGCAGACGCCCCTCGTCTCCCCTTGGTCGTGGCGACAGGCGACTCGCTACTTCACGGCCGCGGGGCGCCTGAGGTTCAGGATGCGCTGTTCGACGAGCCGCTCATGTTCCCAACCGAAGACATCGGCGAATACGTCCGGCTGTACGACCTGCTCGGCGCGGAAAGCTATCACGTCGTGGTCGGCAACCCGCCGTACATCACTCCCAAGGACAAGGTCGAGGCCTTGACGTACCGACGGGCCTACCGATCGTGTACGGGGGCGTTCTCTCTCGCTGTGCCTTTTGTCGAGCGCTTCTTCGGGCTCGCGAAGAAGCCCGGAAAGGCTGGCGAGGCTCGCGCGGCCGGACACGTTGGCCTGCTCGTGGCGAACGCATTCATGAAGCGGGAGTTCGGCAGGAAACTGATCGAGGAATTTCTGCCCACGGTGGACCTGACGCATGTGATCGACACGTCCGGTGCCTACATCCCAGGACATGGGACGCCGACCGCCGTGATCTTCGGCAGGCAGCGTTTCCCCCACCCCGGCGGGACGGTGCTTACCGTGATCGGAGTGCGAGGGGAGCCCGCCGCGCCGGAGAGGCCCGGCGAGGGGCGGGTCTGGCAGTCGATTCGGGACCACGTGGACGGGGCGGACGTGTCCGACGAGTGGACGCAGGCCGTATCCGTCCCCCGCGATGAAATGGCCCGGTTTCCTTGGAACCTGGCCGATCCGGCAACGTCCGACCTGCTTCGCACGATGGGCGAGGGCGGGCGCCTGGCCGACCGTGTACTGCGGATCGGATATGTCGCGAGCACGGGCGCGGATGATGTGTTCACCGCACCTGGGGCATCCTGGCGGCGGGCGGGAGTGGAGACCCGGCCACTCGTGCACGTGTTTACCGGCTCGGAAGTGCGGGACTGGGTGGTCACGCCCGAGCGGCAGGCGTTTCTGCCGCATGCCGCCCCCGAAGAGGGAAATCGGTGGGCGCCGATCGGCGACTTTCCCGGCCACTTCCGGCGGCTCTGGCCTTACCGGACGGTACTGAGGAACCGGATCAACTTCTCCGGCCAGACGTTCGAGAAGGCGGGCCGAAGCTGGTACGAGTGGCACCATCTGACGCTGGACCGGGCGGCGCATCCCTGGTCCATCACCTTCCCGTGGGTGGCGACTCATCCGAGTTTCGCGATCCTTGCGGACGAGGCGGTGATGCCGCTCAACTCGGCACCGGTGATCAGGCTGCTCGGCACGGCGTCAGAACAGGAAGTGATCCAACTCGCGGCGGTGCTCAACAGTTCGGCGGTCGCGTTCTGGCTCAAGCAGCACAGCCATTCCAAGGGTCGGCAGGGAGGGGGGCCGTCTGGAACCGGCGAACCGTGGAGTGCCTTCTACGAGTTCACCTCCACGTGGCTGGGGAAGTTGCCGCTGCCGCCCGAACGTGCCGTGGGTGCGCGCTGGTCGGCGTACGCTGAAGCACTCCATGCCACGGCGCAAGAGCTCGCGCGTTGCCTGCCCGAGGCCGTCCTCCAAAGGTCCGGGCGGCCGGCCCGGCTCGCCTCGGCCGAAGCGCGCGACCGGTGGGCCGGCCTGAGGGGGAGGATGATCGCGCTGCAGGAGGAGCTCGATTGGGAAGTCTATGCACGTTACGGCATCTCCCCGGACGAAGAAATTCCACTTGACCCGGAGCACGTCCCGGAAATCGATGCCGGTGAGCGGGCGTTCGAAATCGTCCTGGCACGGAAAATGGCGCAGGGGCAGGCGGGCAGCACATGGTTCGAAAGGCATGGTGTGCAACCGGTGCTGGAAGTGCCTGAACGCTGGTCCGACGACTATCGTGAGCGGATACTGCACCGCATCGAGTTGATCGAAAATCATGAAGCGATTGGGTTCTTGGAACGTCCGGACTTCAAACGGAGATGGGCGACGCAGGGTTGGGATGCCTTGCGCGACAAGGCTGTCCGCGAATGGCTCCTCGACCAACTAGAGGACCGTGACCTGTGGTTTTCGGAAGGCCGAGCGGCTCCGCGCACGGCTGAGCAGCTCACCGATCTGCTTCGGCATAGGTCAGACATATTCGAGGCAATCGAATTGTGCAGTCCCGGGATGGATCCGTGTGCGGTCGTGAAGGAACTCCTGGCCGAGCATCAGCTCCCCTATGTCGCGGCCTTGTATCTCCGTAGTCCAAGAGGTCTGAAGAAACACGAACGGTGGCTTGAAGTATGGGCGCTTCAACGAGCGGAGGATGAGCAGGGGCGACGGCTCGACATCCCGGTTCCGCCGAAGTATGTCCCCCAGGACTTCCTGCGCCCCGGCTACTGGAGACAGCGTGGCGGCTGGAATGTTCCGAACGAGCGGTTCATCGGTTATCCAGGACACCAGCTGTTCGGATGGGCAGGCTGGAACCATGAGGAACGCGCCATGGTGCTCGTCGATCTCCTGGAGAACGGCGGGGACCCGTACCCGCTGCTGGCAGGGCTTCTGGAATTGCTGCCCTGGTTGAGGCAGTGGCACGGTCAGATTGACCCCGACTACGGGCAGAGCCCGGCGGACGCCTTCGAGGCCTACGCCGCTGACATGATGCGCAAGCGTGGTCTCACCGAGCACGACGTCCTCCAGTGGGGCCCGCCGCCGCCAAAGCGGGGACGACCCCGGAAGGTGCGCTAGGCGGCATACTTGACCGGAACGTTTCGCGAGTTGAGAGAGCCGATGACGAAGCTGCTGCGCGACCTGATCGACATCCCGGCGCGGGTGCACGCCGGGGATCTGGTGCTGAAGCTGACCGCCGGGATCGCCGACCACGGGACTGTGACCGAGTACGTGGTCACGCCGCAGCTCGCCGGGTCGTTCGACCGGGCGCTCGGCATCGTGCAGTCGGCCGTGGAAACGGGCACGTCGCACGCCGCCTACATTGATGGGTCGTTCGGGTCCGGCAAGAGCCATTTCATGGCGATGCTCCATGCACTGATCCAGCAGGATCCGGACGCTCGCAGCAAGGAACTGCTGCGGCCCGTCGTCGACAAGCACGACGGATGGCTGCGGGGCCGCAAGATCCTGCTGGTGCCCTACCACCTGAGCGGGTCCACCACGCTGGCGTCGGCGGTGCTCGGCGACTATGTCAAGCATGTCGCCGAACTCCACCCGGAGGCGTCCCCCGCTCCGGTGTACCGGGACGACCTGCTGCTGGAGAACGCGCGGGCGCTGCGGGCGTCGATGGGGGACGAGGCGTTCCTCAATGGGCTACCGGCGACTGAGGACGACGAGTGGGGTGCCTCCGGCTGGACGGCCGAGACGCTCGACGCCGCGCTGAACGCGACGCACGGTGATCCCAAACGGCAGAACCTCGTCTCCGATCTGCTGGCCACGCACCTCGCCGCCTACCGGCAGGCCGTCAGCGGCGACGCCGACGCCTTCGTCCCCCTGGACGAGGGGCTCGCCATCATCAGCCGGCACGCCAAGGAGGTCCTCGGCTACGACGCCCTCATCCTCCTGCTGGACGAGCTGGTCCTGTGGCTGAATACCCACCTCGCCAAGCCCGCGTTCGTCGCCGAGCAGGCCAGCATGGTCGCCAAGCTCGTCGAGTCGGCCGACTGGCGGCGGCCCGCGCCGATCATCAGCTTCGTGCCGCGCCAGCGCGACCTGCGCGAACTCGTGGGCCGGGACGTGGCGGGCGCGCAGCAGACCTCGCTGTTCGACACCCTCAAGCACTGGGACGGCCGGTTCGACTTCATCCGGCTCGCCGACGCGAACCTGCCCGAGGTCGTCCGGCAGCGGTTGCTGCGGCCGAAGGACGAGCAGGCCCGTGCCGAGATCGAAGCCGGGTTCGAGCGGATCACCCGCACGCAGGCGCAGGTGTGGGAGGCGCTGCTCGACTCGCAGGGCGGCGGCACCGACCAGGCCGCGTTCCGGTCGGTGTACCCGTTCAGCCCGGCGTTCTTGCACACTATGGTCGACATCTCCAGCGCCCTCCAGCGGGAGCGAACGGCGCTGAAGCTGATGCTGCAGTTGCTGGTCGACCACCGCGACACCCTGCCCGCCGGGCAACTCGTGCCGCTCGGTGCGATCTTCGACGTGCTGCTGACCGGCGGCGTCGACCCGTTCAGCGACAAGCTGCGCTCGGAGTTCGACCAGGCGAAGAACTTCTACCTGCAGCGGCTGCGGCCCTGGCTGCTCGCCCGGCACCGGCTCGACGAGGACGCGGCCGCGAAGCTGCCGCCCGTGCACGCCTTCCGGGCCGACGACCTGGTCGTGAAGACGCTGATGCTGAAGGCGCTCGTGCCGAATGTTCCGGCTCTGAAAACCCTCAATCCGGGGCGCCTCGCGGCCCTCAACCACGGATCGATCCCGTCCATGCTGCCGGGACGCCAGGGCGAGGTCGTGCACAAGACGCTGCGTGATCTCGCCAGCGAGTTCGGCGAGATTCGGCTGCAGGGCGAGGGCAACCCCACCGTGGACGTCGCGCTCATCGGAGTCGACACTAAGAGCATTCTCGACGCGGTGCGCAACGTCGACGATGAGGCGGCCCGGCGGCGCCTGCTCAAGGAGATGCTCTGGGAGGAGTTGAAGGCGGGCGACAGCGACGCGTTCGTCAGTCGCCGCGCCATCACCTGGCGCGGAACGTCCCGTGTCGTGGAGTTGGTGTTCGCGAACGTCGCCGACCCGAAGACGTCCGCCGACGTGTTCGCGGCTGAGGAACCAGGCGCGCTGCGCGTCATCGTTGACTACCCGTTCGACGATGTTTTTGGCCCCGCCGAAGACCGCAACCGCGTAGAGGAACTGCGCGCCGATCCGCGCCGGGCGAACCTGTCCACGCTGTGCTGGCTGCCCTCCTTCCTGTCGAACGACCGCCTGTCTGACCTGGGCGAGTTGGTCGTCATCAAGTACATCCTCGAACGCGACCGGCTGCGCGAGCAGACTCCGCTCCTGACTGACGAGGACCGCTACCACGCCCGCACCCAGTTGGGGAGCCGCTGCAACGCGCTCGAAACCCGGCTCAAGGACGTCCTGAAGAAGGCATACGGGCTCGCCGCGCACGACGACGCCGACATCGGGCAGCAGATCGACCAGCACATCATGGGCATGGACGCCGCCGTCGACATTCGACCGCCCGCCGCACTCGGATTCGACGCGGCGCTGGAACACATCTGCGGCAAGCTCCTCGACCACCGCTACCCCAAGCACCCCAACTTCGCGCCGTCCGGCAAGCAGGCTCCCTACCGGCTCAAGGACCTCCAGGTTGCGCTCGCGGCCATCGAGCAGGCGATGGAGAACGACGTCCGGCGGCACGAACCGCCGCGCGTCGAAATCCCCGTCATCCGCCACATCGTCAATCCCCTGGACCTCGGCGCGATGGGGGAGGCCGCGCTCGTCCTGAACGACAATTGGCCGATGGCGCTGGACCGGCACGTGGCGGCGGCGGGTGCGGCTTCTGGGGACGTCACCGTGACGCAGGTCCGCGGTTGGATCCTGCAGGAGCAGCCTGGTCTGCCCCCCGATGTAACCAACCTGGTCGTCTGCGCGTACGCGCTGATGCGGGCGCGGGCGTGGGTGCGGGGTGGGCAGATCGTTCCGCAACCCGACCTGAAGAACATCCCAGGCGACTACGTACTCCGGCCACAGGAGCTTCCTTCGCCGGAGGAGTTCGAGGCCGCAGGGAAGCGCGCCCATGACGTCTTCCAGGCGACCCGCCCGCCGGTGCGCAGCCCGCGGTCGGTGCATGCGCTGGCCGACCAAGTGCGCCGTACCGCCAGTCTGCGACTCCCGCACACCACGGCGCTGGTCACCGAACTGGAGCGGCACGCGGATCTGCTCGGGCTGGCGGTCGGTGACAGGCTGCCGCTGGCCCGCACCGCGCACCGTCTCGTCGAGTCGCTTGTCGGCCAGGAGGACACGCCGCTGCTCCGCGCGCTCTCCGGGTTCGACCTTGGGACCGTCCAGCCGGTCGCGCTCGGTGTCACGCTGCGCGAGGCGCAGCCGGTCTCCGAGGCGCTCGCGGCTGCCGACTGGCAGTTGTTGAACCGGTTGTCGGACCTCGCCGCGGGTGGCGGCGACCGGGCCGAACCGGCACAGCTCATCATGGAGCGGCTGCGCGCCGTGGCCCGCCGCGACGAGCAGGCCGCTCGGCTGGCGCCCGCGCTCGCCGACGCCAAGCAGGCCACAGTCGCCCTCCTCATGGACGACCCGCCCCCGCCCCCACCTCCACCGCCGCCGCCCCCGGCCCGTGTCTCGGGGGAGGCCCAGGTCCTCGCTGAAGGGCTGGACCAGGTCGTCGAGCGCATCCGTCAGGACATGTCGAGACTCCCGGGCGCCGAGTTCGAGATCACCTGGCGGAGCCTCCAGTGACCGGCTCCGCGGTGGCCCCGGCGAGGCGGGCCGCGCCGGTCGCCACTCCAGGGATCGTGACCGCGGAGATCCGGCGGGCCAGGCGCCGCCATCCAGACGGCGGCACACTCTTCCTGCGCGCCGCCCCGCAGTGGCACGGTCCCGGCACCTTCGACGTTGACGGGGCGACCGTCCAGGTCGTGCCGTGCGGGACGCTGCTCGCCGTCCTCGACGCCGTGTCGGCCAAGCACACCGACTACCTGGTGGTGCTGTCGCCCTCCGAACGACGGGACCTCGGCGACTCCCTGCTCGCGCACGCGATCGGCCAGGACATCGTCGCCGTCAACCGCTGGGACCTGGTACGGCACGCCTTCGGCGCGAAAATGCTGGACCCGCGCCTCACCGGGCCCGACAACGGTTGGGTGTCGGACGCGCTGCTCGAGACGCAGCCGGACGGCGGGTGGCCGAAGGTCAAAGGCGCGCTGCTCGACTACGACACCGCCCTCGGCGCGGTCGCCTCGGCGCGGCTCGGCACCGGCGGCGCCACCGACGCCGCGAGCCTCCTGGAATGGGCCGAGGACATCGCCGCCGTGTCCCGCTTCACCGCGCTCGCCGAGGAGGAGCAGACCGGCATCGCCGACTGGCTCGCCCGCACGGCCGGCCCTGTCGCGGACGTGCTGTTCCGGCTCGTCCGCGCCGGGCACGCCACCGACGCCGTCGCCGTCGGTCTCGTCGCCGGAATCCTGTTCGCCCGCAAGGAACGACGGCAGGCGGTGCTGGCCGCGCGGGTGCGCGCCGAGCGGCTGTTCGGTGGGGCGCTGCCCGCCGAGCCCGCGCTGACCGTGTTCGCCGAGGCATGTGAATCGCTGCTGCTGCGCCGGATCGAAGCCGATCCGCTCCGGGCCGACGCCGTCCTGCTGCGGGCCCAGGATCTGCTCGACGACCTGCAGGCGGGCGACCTCGCCGGAGGGAGCCGTGTCCTGGAGGCCGGATACCGGCTGCGGTTGCGTGTGCTGACCGATGCCGTCGCGGCGGCGGTGCCCGACCCGCTGCCCGCCGATGTGGCGGAAATGGACCGGGCGCTCGCCGAGCTCACCGACCACCATCTGCACCGCGCCCATACCGAGGAAACCCAGGCGGCCGAGATGGCGGCGCGCCTCGTCCGGTGGTTGGCGCGGGACCCCGAACCGGCCGGGTCGCTCCGTGAGCACGTCGACCGGCACGTTCGCGACGGCTCCTGGGTGGACCGTGCGGTCACCGGCATCCGGGATGCCGGTGACGACGCCTTCGGCGGGCTGCTCGACGCCGTCCAAGCCCGCCGGGATGCGTCCGACCGGGAATTCGCCGAGCGGCTCGCCGCGTGGAGCAGCGTCTCCGGCAGCGCCGAGGAACTCGTCCTGGTGGAGAACCTGCTTGAGGCGATCGCCCGCCCCGTCGCGGAGCAAGCCGCCCCGCTGATCGTCGTTCTTGACGGGATGACCGCCGCGATCGCCGGTGCGGTCACCGCCGAGATCACCGGCGCCGGCCGGTGGACGGAGACGGGCCGGCGCGCGCAGGGACGCGAGGGCGCGCTCGCCACCGTCCCCTCCATCACCGCGTTCTCCCGCACGACGCTGCTCAGCGGGGAGCTGCGGGCTGGGCAGCAGGCTGACGAGGAGCGCGGATTTCGCGACTTCTGGGGCACCCGCACGACACGGCTGTTCCACAAGGCCGATGTGAGGGACGGCCTCAGCAGCGAGGTGAAGGCGGCCGTCGCCGACCGCGGGACCGTCGTCGGCGTCGTCCTCAACGCCGTAGACGACAGCCTTGACAAGGGCCGCGCCGACGGGCGCGCCGACTGGCACCCGAGCGGCATCGCCGGCCTTGACCGGCTGCTGGAGGCCGCCTGGCGCGCGGGCCGCCCTGTCGTCCTCACCTCCGACCACGGCCACGTCCTGGACCGCGGCGACGCCTTGATCACCGTGCGCGCGGAGGCGGCCCGGTACCGGACCGGGGAACCGGGCGATGGCGAGGTCACCATCACCGGCCATCGGGTGCTCGCGCCTGGCGGCGCGGTCGTAGTCCCGTGGAACAGCCGCATCCGCTACAACGCACGCAAAGGCGGCTACCACGGCGGCGTCTCCCTCGCAGAGATGGTCGTACCGATCGTGGTTCTCGTCCCGTCCGAACGGCTCGTGCCGGAAGGGTGGGAGACCTACAGCCCGGCCATGCACGAACCCGTGTGGTGGACTCCGTTCACCCCTCCCGAGCAAGCCGATACCCCGAAGCCCGCAAGGAAGCGCGCCGAGGAGCCGCTGTTCGACGTACCCACCTCGGGCCGCTTGGCTGAGGCGGACAAGGCGGACGGCATCGGCGCGCGGGTCGTCGCCTCCGAGTTGTTCGCCGCGCAGCGCGAGCAGCACACCCGCGCCCCCGTCGACGACTCCGGCCTCATTGCGCTGGTCGACGCGCTCGCCGGAGCCGGTGGGAAACTGCCGCTGCCGGTCGCGGCCCAGCGCGCCGGGCAGCTACCCGCACGCATGCACGGATACGTTTCGACGGTGGCGAAGTTCCTCAACGTCGACGGGTACCAGGTGCTCGCCGTCACCGACGGCGGCCGCACCGTCGCCCTCGACCTGCCGCTGCTGCGCGAACAGTTCCTCGGGGGTGGAGGCTGATGGCCGCGGTCAGCGCCGCCCGGCGCCGCGAGGTCGTGGACGCGCTGCGCCGCGGCACCGTCCCGCAGGCGGGCCTCGACCTGTTCGCGGTGGGCCTCGGGCGGTTCGAGACCGCCGTCGACGACGAACTCGCCACGGCCGTCTCCGGCGGCGCGGTGTTCAAGGCCATCCGCGGCGAGTACGGGTCCGGCAAGACGTTCTTCACCCGCTGGCTTGCCGAGCGCGCCAAGCGCCGCGGCATGGCCGCCGCCGAGATCCAGATCTCCGAGGCCGAGACCCCGCTGCACCGCCTGGAAACCGTCTACCGGCGGGTCATCGAACGGCTGACCACCGCCTCCTACCCGCCGAGCGCGCTGCGCGACGTCGTGGAGGCATGGTTCTTCACCCTGGAGGAAGAGGTCCTCGCGGCGGGCACCGTCCCGCTCGGAACTGACGGGCAGCCCGACCTGGCAGCGCTCGCCGCCGGCGTCGACGAGCTGATGGAGCGGCGGCTCGCGGACGTCGCCCGCACCACCCCGATGTTCGCGTCCGCGCTGCGCGGCTACCGGAAGGCGCGGCTGGCCGACGAACACGCCACCGCCGAGGCGCTGCTCGCCTGGGTGGGCGGCCAGCCGAACGTCGCGGCGTCCGCCAAGCACGCCGCGGGTATCAAGGGTCCCCTCGACCACTTCGGCGCACTCGGCTTCCTACAGGGGCTGCTGACCGTGTTGCGCGACTGCGGCCATCCGGGGTTGCTGGTCGTCCTTGACGAGATCGAGACGCTTCAGCGAGTGCGGTCTGACGTGCGGGAGAAGGCTCTCAACGCGCTGCGGCAGCTCATCGATGAGGTGGACGGCGGACGCTTCCCCGGCCTTTTCCTCGTCATCACAGGGACGCCGGCGTTCTTCGACGGGCAGCAGGGAGCCCAGCGACTCCCCCCGCTCGCGCAGCGGCTCGCCACCGACTTCTCCACCGACCCGCGCTTCGACTCACCGCGCGCGGTCCAGCTCCGCCTCAGCGGGTTCGACCTGCCCAAACTGGTGGAACTAGGCGGCACCGTCCGCGATCTATTCGCTTCCGGCGCCCGTCACCCCGACCGGGTCGCCGCCCTTGTCGATGACGCCTACATCTCCGAACTCGCCAAGGCGGTCACCGGCGGGCTGGGCGGCCAGGTGGGCGTTGCACCCCGTGTCTTCCTGCGCAAGCTCGTCGCCGACGTCCTCGACCGCGTCGACTACCTGGACGGCTTCGACCCGCGCCGCGACTACCAGCTCACCCTGGCCTCATCTGAGCTGAGCGAGGTCGAACGAAACGCCGCTGCCTCCACGCTCCGTGCCGGCAGCGCAGACGAGGTGGAGCTCGACCTGTGATGGACGGACTGCACCCGTCCCTCGCGCACCACATCGTCAACGTGCTGGGCTGGCCGTCCCTCCGCCCCCTTCAGGAGGCCGCGCTGGAACCCGTCCTCGAAGGGACGGACGCGCTGCTTCTCGCACCGACCGCGGGCGGCAAGACCGAAGCCGCGATCTTCCCGCTCCTGTCGGCGATGGCCGCGCAGAAGTGGACGGGCCTCTCCGTCCTCTACGTGTGCCCGCTCAAAGCCCTTCTCAACAACCTGCTGCCCCGGCTGGAGACCTATGCCGCCTGGCTCGGGCGGCGGGTCGCCCTGTGGCACGGCGACGTCTCTCAGCCGCGCCGCCAGCGCATCATCGCCGATCCGCCCGACATCCTGCTGACCACTCCCGAGTCGCTGGAATCGATGCTCGTCAGCACGAAGGTCGACCATGACCGCCTGTTCGAGGGCCTGCGCGCCGTCGTGGTGGACGAGGTGCACGCGTTCGCCGGCGACGACCGCGGGTGGCATCTCATCGCCGTTCTGGAACGGCTGACCCGAGTAGCGGGGCGGCCGCTCCAGCGCATCGGCCTCTCAGCCACCGTGGGTAACCCCGGCGATCTGCTCGGCTGGCTCCAGGGATCGGGAACGCACCGACCACGCCAGGTCGTCGCCCCCGAAGCGGGGCCAGCCCCCGAACCCCATGTCGAACTCGACCACGTCGGCTCCGTGGAGAACGCGGCCAAAGTGATCTCGGCGCTGAACCGGGGCGAGAAACGCCTCGTCTTCTGCGACTCCAGGCGGATCGTCGAGCAGCTCGGCGCCGCGCTGCGCGCCCTCGGTGTCACCACCTTCCTTTCCCACGCCTCCCTTTCTCTGGACGAACGCCGCCGCGCGGAAGAGGCGTTCGCGGAGGCACGCGACTGCGTCATTGTCGCCACGTCCACCCTCGAGCTGGGCATCGACGTCGGCGACCTCGACCGCGTCATACAGATCAACTCACCCCCCACCGTCGCCGCTTTTCTGCAGCGTCTCGGCCGCGCGGGTCGCCGTTTCGGCACCCGCCGCAACTGCCTCTTCCTCGCCCTGGAGCGTGAGGACGTCTTGCGAGCCGCCGCCCTCCTGCTGCAGTGGAGCCGCGGTTTTGTCGAGCCGATCGCCCCTCCGCCCGAACCGCGCCACATCGCCGCCCAGCAGCTTCTCGCCCTCTGCCTTCAGGAACACCAGGTGGGGGAGAGGCTGTGGCCCGAATGGTGGGGAGGGCTCGGCCCGTTCGGGGCCTCGGCCGCGCCCATCGCCCGCCACCTGGTGGAACAGGGGTACCTCGACTCCGATGGCGGCATGCTCTTCATCGGCCCCGAGGCGGAGAAGCGCTTCGGCCGCATCCACTTCCGCGACCTCACCGCAGTCTTCACCGCCGCGCCCGAGTTCACCGTCCTCAGCGGCCGCACCGAGGTCGGCCGCGCCGACCCTATGCTCCTCACCGAACGCGTCACCGGGCCTCGGCTCCTGCTCCTCGGCGGCTACAGTTGGCGCGTCACATGGATCGACTGGAAGCGCCGCCGATGCCACGTCGAGCCGGCCGACGGCGGTGGCAAGGCCGGCTGGATAGGCACCGGCACCGGCCTCGTGTCCTTCGAGCTGGCGCGTGCGGCGCGCGACGTCCTGCTCGGCGACGACCCGCCCGTCATGATGACCCGCCGTGCGACTGCCGCCCTCGCCGCCATCCGTGACGACCTGGACTTCTCTGTCCATCCCGGCGGGACATTGATCAGCCGCAGCCCGTCCGGGGATCTGCGCTGGTGGACGTGGGCGGGCGACCGTACGAACGCCACCCTGCAGGCGACCCTGGGCGACCTCGCGGACCAATCCCAGCGCATCGACCCCGGCCATATCCGGCTTCGTGGTGACCTGCGTCCCGACGGATGGCGCTCCGCCGTCGCCGCGCTGGCGGACCACCTCGTCCTGCCCGAGGTGGACGGCCGCGCCGTGCACGGGCTCAAGTTCTCCGCGGCCTTGCCACGCCATATGGCGGAGGCCACGCTCGCCGTCCGCCTCGCCGACCTCGAGCACGCCGCGCAGGTCCTCGGTGAGCCGCATCGCTTCCTCATGCCGTCGCGTTGAGTGGGTGGGCCGGACCGAGGAGGCCGAGGAGCTGTGGCGGCGGGCGGTCGGCACCGACCCGTACCACCTGCCGTCGGTCTACAACTTCGGCCTGCACCGATGGCGGGCGGGCCAGGAGACCGGCGAGGAGGTCGTCTCCAACATCGAGGCCGCGTTGGCCGCGTCCGGAGCCGGCCAGGCGGGACATGGCGCTTTTCTGCTGGGTGCGGTGCAACTGGAGCGGCACGATCACGAGCGGGCCGGCGAACTGCTGCGGGAAGCGGTCGCCGCCGATCCCGCCTCCCCGGACGCCGCCGAGGCGCTGGCCGAATGGGAGCGCCGTCCGCCGCGGGTCCACGCCGACCTCGACGGCCGGAACCGGAAAAGCCCCCGCCTTGAGGACGACGTCTCCGCGGTGGCGGTCAGCGCGGACGGCGGCCTCCTCCTGTCCGGCGATCGGACGGGCAGGCTGCTGCTGTGGGAGACCGGTTCCGGCCGGCGACCGCGCACACTGGCGAAGCGCGGGCGGCCGGTCGCCGCCCTGGCGATGGACGCGGGCGGCGCGCTCGGGGCCGCTCTCCTGGAGGACGGCACCGTCGAACTGTGGGATCTCAAGCGAGGCCGGCGGCAGTGGAGTCGGCCTGCGGTGAACGACGCTCAGATCGTGGCCGTGAGCGGCGACGGCCGCTACGTGGCGACAGGGTCCGCGCAGGGCACGATCCAAGTGTGGGAGAGCGGTGAGGCGCACTGCGTCGCCGCTTTGCGCGGACATGCGGGACCCGTCACATCTCTGGCGCTGAGCCAGGACGGCCGCAGGGCCCTGTCCGGCTCGTTCGGCGGGGACCACGACTGCACGGTCCGCTCGTGGGATGTGGCAGGCGGACAGTGCGTCGGCACGCTGGCCGGACCCGTCAGAGGGACGTTGCACGGCAGACCGGTCCACACCAGCGCGATGGACGTCGGCGGAGTGTCGGCCGACGCGCGATACGCCCTGGTCGCCTGGTGGGAGGGGCCCCTCACCTTGTGGGACGCGCGGCGGTGCGCCGTGGTCAGCGAGGTGCCGCACGCATGGCGGCATGTGGAGGACGTCGCGCTCGCCGCGGCCGGGCCGACCGCGGTGACCTCGGCTGACGGCGGCAGCCAGGTGCAGGTGTGGGAGGCCTCGACCGGCCGCTGCGTGCGCACGCTCGACCGGGAACTGCCGTCCGACGCCGGCTGGGCATGCTCCCTCGACGTCAGCGCGGACGGCCGGGCGGCGGTGGTCGGACTGCCCTGGGGGCGCGTCGCGGTGCGGTCGCTTCCCACCGGCGGCTACCAGGCCCCCTGGTACTACGCGCGGCCGCGGTCGGCCCGCGAACTCACCCGCGCGGACGACGTGTTCCGCGATCTGATGGACCGCGCCGACGAGCTCGCGAGCCGGGGCCGGTACCCGGCCGCGGCGGAGGCGCTGAGGTCCGCCCAGCGGATGCCCGGCTTCGGCCTTCACCCGGACCTGCGGGCGGCGTGGGCGCGGGTGGGCGAGCACGGCCGCAGGTCCACCCTGCTCAGCGCGTCGCCGCTGTACTCCTACGACGCGCACAGCGAGTTCACGCAGCCCCCGACGTTGGCCCTGCGCGAGGACGGTCTCATCGCGGCGACCGGCCGGTGGACCGGTGAGGTGGACGTCTGGGACGTCGCCGCGGGGGAGCGGCTGCACACCTTCGACCGCGGCGAGGGCGGCAACGCCAGGGACATCCGGTTCGCCGTTGACGGGATGCTGCTGCTGGTCCTGACGTCCTCGGGAACGATCCGCCAGCTGAGCCTCGAAACCGGTGTCAAGCGCCTGTTCACCGACGAGTTCGGCGCCATCAGCGCGTTCGCGGTGAACCCGGTGGGCGACCGGATCCTGATCGGCGACCAGACCGGGGGCCTCCGTCTCCGCGACCTGCCCGCGGGCCGCGTCCTGCGCGAGTGGCGGGCGCACGGCGGCGGCGTCCACGCGGCGGCGCTCAGCCCGGACGGCCGGTACGGGGCCACGCTCGGAGCCACGCACCCGGAGGCGAACCGCTTCGGCGGCCCGTCCGACCAGAACGAGATCCATCTGTGGCCGCTGGGGGAGGACCTCCCCGCGTGGACGCTGCGGTCGCGTCCGCACGGCGAACGCCTGGACTTCAGCGCGGACGGCCGAACCCTGTTCGTTTCGCACGGCCTGTTCGTCGGCGCCTGGGACGTGGACACCGGCGAACTCCGGTACTCCTTCCTCAGCCAGGGGGCGAGCGGCGGGCTGGACACCCCCGTCGCCTTCAGCGCCGACGGCAGGCTCGGCGCGTCACCCGACCGGGACGCGCTGCACGTGTGGCGGACCGACACAGGCGAAATCGTCACCACCTTGGCGATCCCGAACTATCTCAGCGTGTTCGCCCTCAGCGCCGACGGGACGTTCGCGGTCACCGGCGAGGACCGGCAGGTCCGGGTGTGGGAGATCGGCTCCGGACGCTGCCTGCGCACGCTGGAAGGCCATGGCGCGCCCCTCTACAGTGCGGCGCTGAGCCGGGACGGCACCCTGCTGGCCACCACCGACCTCGGATCGGGCATGTGGGTGTGGGAGATGGCGTGGGACTTCGACTTCCCGCCCGCCACCGATGACTGAACGGCGCCTCGACCCGTGACCGCCTCAACTTCCCCGATGCCCCCGGAACGCCTGTGACGACGGCGAGTTGGACCGCAGAGGACCTGGTCGCTCTCTCGTCATCCACGTGGACGACGAGAGAGAACCGCGATCAGGACGTCGGCAGCGGCGCCTTCGTGAGGACTCCGTTCAATTCGAAGTCGTAGACCAGGTTGTTGAAGCGGAGCGAGTCGACCGCGCCGTAGAACGGGGTGTCCCTCCCCTTGCTGATTCCCAGACTCAAGGTGATCTCGGCGTTCGGGAGCTTGGTCTTGAGATCAGCGAACGAGCACGGGCTCACCGGAGTGCAGCCGATCGTGGTGCCCGTGCTCCCCGTGGCGAACCAGGCGCTCCCCGACGTGGTGGCGTCGTAGCGCTGCCAGACGTACCTGACCGGGGTCGGGGCCGACGGGCTGGTGGAGGCCGTCGGCACGTAGTTCAGGCTCGAGTAGGTCACGGCCGGATTCAGTTTGGGGTCGATCTCTATGGTGATACCGGGGAAGGCGATGCCGGTCAGGTCGTCCATCCCGGCGTTTATCCAGTACCTCAGTATGTTGATGTCGGCGAGCCGTATTCCGGCGAAGTCCGATTCGTTCCCGAATTCGATCTTATCTGTGCCGCTGCCCACGATGATTCCCAGGCTTCCCAGGCCGTAGGGCGGTGGTTGCTGAGCCGAAGGACTGCTGGTCGGACGCCCGTACGGTCCGTAGCGCAGAGTGGCGCTCGGGGAGCCGGTCGTGTTCCGGTAGACCACCCCCCATTTATACGGAGTTGTGGGGTTGGGAACCCGGGCGCTGGCCGCCGCGGGTGCGCTCACCGCGGAGATAGCGGTGAGGGTGGTGCCGAGCAGGGTGATCAACGGTCGTCTGGCAGTTCGCATGCTTCTCCCCTTGTCGGATTTGGAGATGTGTTCCGCGTTCGGGTGATTCGGGAAAGCGGCGCCACGCGATGCCGGATCGGTCCTCGGGCTCCGACTGGCGCGAATACGAGGCGATCCTTCCCTTGCGCGAATTGGATCACGCCCCATGGAGAGAGATTTTGGGGTCTATTTGCATTCCGGCGTGGCGTAAAGCGAAGAAGGGCTTGCAATTGGTGCATCATGCCATCGGAGGCGGCGTTCGCGCTGGCATGGGCGGAGAAAAGCATCGCTGAGAAATTCATATCCCGGGGCCGGGTCGAACGCGGTGACCAGCCTGTGGTGACTTGGTCCACAAGTGGAAAAAAAGACGTTGGTCGATCTTGCGCGACATGAACGTTCGTCGGCCCGGCTCTCGGACCGGTTCGCCCCTGCGCCGGCATCACCGGGGCCGGATGCCCTGCCCCCCGCGGCTCCCCTAAGTCGATGAGTTGCTCCATCTCAGGGGACCGGCGCTGACCGGACAAGGCCCGCCTGGCCGGAGGGCAGGAGAGCGATGGAGTCATCGTCGGGCTTATTCTAGTACTAGAGTATACGGGTGCCTGCCGACGACCTGACGCCCGCTGAGCTGACCCTGCTGGGCCTGCTCGTGGAGAAGCCGAGACACGGCTACGAACTGGACGAGGTCATCACCGCGCGCGGGATGCGCGAGTGGACCGAGATCGGCTTCAGCTCGATCTACTACCTGCTGAGCCGGCTGCGCGACCGCGGGCTGATCAGCGACGTCGAGGCGCCGCGGGCCGTCCGGGGGAAGGGCCGCCGGGTGTACGGGCCGACGGACGAGGGCCGCCGGGCGTGCGCGCGGGCGGCCGAAGCCGCGGTGGCCGAACCCCGTCCGGTGTTCCCGCCCCTCCTGGTCGGTCTGGCCAACCAGCCGGTCATCCCGCCCGACCGCCTGCGGGCCGCGCTCGACCGGCGGGCCGCGGCCCTCGCGGAGCGGACGGCCGCCGTCCGAGCGGCCCGCGACGCGCAACCCGAGGCGCCCGGCTTCGTCCGCGCGATCTTCGACTACTCGCTGGGCCAACTGGCCGCCGAGCAGCAGTGGCTGGCCGGCTACCGGGCGGCCGAAGGCGACGACCGACCTCCCACCGAACCCCGCACCAGGAAGGCCGACGGCCATGGACCGCTATGACATCAAACGAGAACTCAAGCAGTGCTACGCGCCGAAGAACGCCGACTGGGCGCTGGTCGAGGTGCCCGCGCAGCGCTTCATCGCCGTGGAGGGAAGCGGGGACCCCAACACCAGCGAGGACTACGCCCGCGCCGTCGAGGCGCTCTACACGGTCGCCTACACGCTCAAGTTCGCGAGCAAGGCCGCCGGGCGGGACTTCGTCGTCGGGCCGCTCGAAGGGCTGTGGTGGGCCGACGACCCGGAGGTGTTCATCACCCGCGAGAAGGACGCCTGGCACTGGCGCATGCTCATCAGCCGGCCCGACTGGATCAGCGACGACCTCGTCGACGAGGCCAAGCGGACCGCGCTGGCGAAGAAGGGCCTCCCCGCGATCGCCGAGATCCGCGCCGAGACCCTGAAGGAGGGCACCTGCGCCCAGCTCCTGCACGTCGGCCCCTACGACGATGAAGGGCCCGCACTGGCCAGGCTCCACCACGAGTACCTCGCCGCCAACGACCTGCGCATGGCCGGGCACCATCACGAGGTCTACCTCGGGGACCACCGCCGGACCGAGCCCGCCAGGTTCAAGACCGTCCTCCGGCAGCCGGTCCAGGCGGCGAAATAATGCGATTCCGGGGCAGATGGTCATCTGCCCCGGAATCTCAGCGGATGTAGCCGTTCACGACCATCGGCAGCGACGCGTCCAGGCCCGCCATGTTCAGCACGCCCTCGTCGCGGGGGTCGCCGACGGTGTGCCCGTTCGCGGCCATCGCCGCGAGCACGACCCGCACGCCGCCGTTCACACCCTGGCGGTACGCGGTGAGCGCCTGCGACGCGTGCTGCCGCCCGGCCCACGTCTCGTTGTCGGTGAACAGCACCATCCCGTCCACCTCGAGACGCTGCTGCTGCGCCCACTGGAAGGGCAGCGCCAGGTCCGTCCCGCCGCCCGAGGGGCGCCACTGGGAGATCTCCCGCAGGTTCGTGCGCGCCGTCACCCGGGACGCGTGGACGCTGGTGTCGACGTCGATGACGTGGCAGTCGCCGCCCTCGATCCGGTTCAGGATGACCGCCATCGCGTTCGCGACCTCGTAGCAGGTCCCGAGCGGCGCACCGCCCGAGGTGATGCGGTGGAAGCCCATGGACCCCGAGGAGTCCACCGCCACCAGCAGGCGCCGGCCGGACGGCTCCGTGTGCCCGAACGACAGCTCGTACGCCTCTTCCAGCGCGTCGACGACCGCCGGGACCGGCGACCAGTGCTGCGCGTCGGCGCGCGGGTGCGGCTTCGCCTGACCCGCCCCGTACACGCGCAGCGCGAGGAACAGGTCCATCGGGTGGATCCGGGCCTTCGCGAGCGCGTCGGCGTTCGTGAGCCGCGCCGCGGCACGCCGGGTCGCGTCGCCCATCGGGGTGAGCGTCCCGATCCGCGTCATCCGGGACAGGTTCCGGATCAGCGCGGTCATCCCGATCGTGTCGACGAGCTCGTCCCACACGCCGGGCTCGGTGAGAACCGCGTCCGGGAGGAACTCCCACGGCACGCCCCGCTCCCGCACGACGCCGATCGCCTCGACCGGACCGGTGACGGCCTGCGCGGTGAGGAACGCGTCGACCGCGGGCACCTGCGCGCGGACGTCATCGTCGGAGACGTTCCCGGCGATCCACCCGAACAGGGCACGCCGCGCCGGCGAGTCGGCCTTGGGGTGCGCGATGCGCAGCGCGTCCCGAAGCGCGAACGCCTCACCGGCCGGGGTCTTGCGCTGCCGCGCCTTGCACACGCGCCACGCGACCTGGTCGACGTCGCCGTTGAGGAACCACGACGCGATCGCGGACCGCATCGCGCGCCCGATCACCGGCGCGGTCCCGCCGCCGGTGGCCTTGCCGCCGAGGTTCTTCCAGTAGCCGAAGAACGACGCGAGATGGTCCGTGGTCCGCGCGACCCGCGCCAGCGACGCCTTCACGGCCTGCCGGGTGCCGGCGTCGCCCCGCGCCGCCGCCGCGGCCAGGACGAACAGCGCGGGACGGTTCTTCGGAGCACGCGGCGGGCGCGCCGTGGAGATCTCCGTCGCGAGGTCGACGGCCCGGACACCGTCGGCCGCGATCGCGTCGAACACGACCTGCGCGTTGTCCGCGGTGAGCCTGTCCTCACCGACGTAGTAGGTACCGCCGGTGGTGCCGAGGATGATGAAGTCCTCCAGCCGGGTCCACAGGTCCTTGGCGAACACGTGACCGCCGGCGTTGTTGCGGACCTGCTCGGCCTCGCGACCGGGAATCGGCCGGCTCTGCGGCGTCTGGAAAGCGGAAACAGATGCGAGAGGGTCACGAGCCATCTTGGACCTCCAAGGATCTTCGACCCGCCGCTGGGGCGGATGTGGGGGGAGGAGCCGACCTTAGGGAAGGGCGGATGTGGTGGTGTCCGCCGGGTTTTTAGCCCGATGCGCTGCCTGGCTGCGCTACCACCCGACTTCGTCGGATGGGCAGGATTCGAACCTGCGACCTTTGGGTCCCGATAACCGACGGGCTTCGACCCGCCCTTCCCTTTACGGCCGGCTCGACCGTAGGGCCGGGCACTCGCACGGATGTGGAAACGACCACCGGATTGCATCTGGGAGAGAGATAACCGATGCTCTTCGACCCGTGCGGGCACCGGGCCCGACGCGCTGTTCAGAAGGTAACCTGCTCCCGGATCCGCTCGCATCCGAATATTTGGAAGACTGCTTGCATGCGACCGGAAAAAAACCGTCCGGCCAGCGAACAAGAAGGCGCGGGGAGACGCTTGCAAGCTGTTGTGGAAGCTCTCCAGGGAACACGGCACTGGTATCGGCCTGCATGAGCGGCGCGGCGTTTCTCGTTCACATGGAACACCCGTGCCGCCGTCGCCTGCTGGTCTCGGCCGCCATGGCCGGGGCCCTGGCCACGCCAGCGTGCTCGCGGCCCGCCGACGAAGCCGAACCGCCGGCCAACGTCACGTTCACCGGCCTCGACGACGCCGATCTCCGTACCCGCGTCGGCCGCTGGTGCAGGTCTGCCTCACCTACGGCAACCCGCAGCGTCAACTCATGCTGGACTTCAACGACCACGGGAAGAACGGGCTCTCGGGACTTCGAGCCGCCCTGCCCTGCACGTCAAATCCGATCCGGTGGCAGCGGTGCTCGCACGGATGTGGAAACGGCCACCGGGTTGCGTCTTCCCAAGGAGATGTCGGAAAGAGATGACCGATGGTCTTCGACCCGCGCGGGCACCGGGTCAACGTGCCGATCAGAAGGTAACCCGGCCCGAAGCCGTTCGCATCCGAATATCGATGGGACCGTTCGCGCGCGGCTGGTGACGACCCGGCGGGCTCTGGACCGGACAGACCATGATCGATTAGGTTCTCCGTCGTGGTTCCGGGACTTCTCTGCGTCCATCGCTGGCTGGACGAGGACGACCAGCGGCGACTGGCGGCGAGCATAGACTCCGCTCCCTGGTCGGCGCAGCTGCGGCGTCGTGTCCAGCACTACGGGCACCGCTATGACTACGGCAGCCGTGGCGTGGGCGGCGCTCCGGCACCGCCGCTACCCGGCTGGGCGGTGACGCTGGCCCGACGGCTGCGCGAGGAAGGTCACTTCGACGGTCCGCCCGACCAGGTGATCGTGAACGAGTACCTGCCCGGCCAGGGCATCAGCGCCCACGTCGACAACGTCCGCGGCTTCGGACCGGTAGTCGCATCGGTCAGCCTGCTGTCGGCGTGCGTCATGGACTTCACTCGCCCGGAGGACAAGACGCGAGTGCCGGTGCCTCTTGCCCCCGGAAGCCTGTGCGTCATGACCGGCCCGGCGCGATTCACCTGGCGGCACGCCATCCCACCGCGCAAGACCGACCCTGGCCCAGACGGACGCGTCCCACGCGGCCGACGAGTGTCGGTGACGTTCCGGACCGTTCTTTAGGAAGCGGCTGCCTTGACGACGGCGGCCGCACTCCCCACCGGATCAGTCATGGCGTTCGATCGTTGCTGCGTCCTCGTCTTCTCGGGGCCATCGGCCCTCGATGTGGAGTTGGATCAGCGCGGCGTGGGAGATCGGGCTCGCAGGATCGGCGACGTCGCCGTTGGTGGTGTAGTCGAGGAGCACGACGTCCTTCTTCTCGCGGAGCCGCTCGACCAGATCAACGACACGATGCTCGAGAACCCAGCGGTAGGCCGGCAGGTAGATCCGGCGTCGGGCCGTCTCGTAGGGCAGAAGTCGGTCGCCTTGCAGACCCGTGCGGTGACCCTTGACGGGGCCGTATCGACGCACCGTCCGCTTCAGCCCCTTCATCGTGGTGATCTCGAGCTTCGCGGGGTCGACGTCGCAGTCCTGGAACACCTTGAGGGCCTGCCAGATGCCTTCCACGGACTGTCCGGTCACACCGTCGCAGTAGGGGACCGGGATGCCGCCGTGCGGGTAGAACGGACTCAGGCGCACCCAAGGCTCCGATGCCCGGGAGGTCACATCGACGAACTCCGCGCCGGGAAACGCCGCTGTCAGCGACGCCGTTCCCCGGCGACGGCCGGCAACACGGATCGGCAACTGGAGGCTCCCTGTCTCGGTGACTTGAGCCGCCAGCATCCCCGTTGCCACTGACAAACAGGCCCGAGCCTCCGCCGGCGTGCGGGGGAGGGCGGATATGGTCACGCCCACCGGGCTCTAAGTGCTCTACCGATTGAGCTACCGGGCTGACGCCCGGACGGGACTCGAACCCGCAACCTCTCCATGAAAGTGGTAACCGACGGGACTTCGACCCGTCCTCCCCTGCACGTCCAATTCGACCCGCAGGGCCGGGTAATCGCACGGATGTGGAGACGCCCACCGGATTGCATCTGTTTCGAAGAGATAACCGATGGTCTTCGACCCGCGGGCACCGGCCCTAGGTGACGATCAGAAGGTAACCCCGTCCGGGAACCGCGCGCACCCGAATATCGCCCGAACTGGCTGGAGCGCGACTTTCCCGTTGATCCAGGCTGGTCGCGCGCCTGTCGTTCACGCGCTTCGGATCGGGCTACGGCTTCGATGCGATCATGGCGAGCACCTCGGACGTCGGCCGGACGTCGCCGAAGGACCGGTAGATGGTGTGCAGGGTGGCGTTGTGGTCCTGGTCGCGGCGTGCCGCGTTCGCGTCGGCGACCATGATGACCCGGAATCCGAGGGTGCTCGCGTCGCGTGCGGACGACTCGCAGCACACGTTGGTGACGGTCAGCACACGATCCCGGAGCCCAAGACGGAACAGCCCAGCTCAGCGTGCTCCCCGCATTCTCTGCGAGGGCACGGGTTCGCATCACCCCGCGAGGTCTTTGCCTGGCCGACGCGGCGGGCCGCCCCAGCGGACCAAGTGTTGGAACAGCTCGGCCTGCTCGATCGCGTCGTCCAGCGCGTTGTGCGTGTGCGGCCGGTCGGAGAGCAGTTCGGCGGGCATCTGGCTTTTGGTCGAGCGGATGATCTGGCTGCCGGCCTTGGTGGCGTACGCGGTCTTGATATCCAGGTGCCGGGAGTGCCCGAAAGGGGACCCCGCCTCGGTGAACCGCGTCCAGTACCAGTACAGGAACATCCAGTCGAAGCCGAGTGGATAGGCCACCAGTACGGGCGAGGCCTCCACGGAGGCCGCCACCGCCCTCACCCAGTCGGCGGCGGCGTCCATCGCCTCGCTGGGCTCGCGCCCCTCGGCGGCGAGGCGCTCGCGATCCAGGCCACTGACGGCCAAGGCCTCCGGGACGTAGGCGTCGCTGATCGGCTTCAGCTCCGCATAGAACGTGGTCTCAGCCGGATCGACCGGCCTGAACCCGTCCCCGTCAAGGGCCCCGCACGCGCTCATCCCGAAACTCAGCATGGAATACGCCCCTGGGATAGGCCCATCAGCCTCCACATCAACCGAGACGTACACCTCACGCTTGCCCACCGGTGATCTCCGTCCCGCTCTACAGTGCGTCGGCTGATTATCTCAAGCCGGCGTGAACGTCGGGTTCGGGTTCGGCGCGTTTCGAATCGAGGGGTCCGTGGCGATCATCGCGGAGGGGCGGGAGGCCACGCGGCCTTCTTCCTTGAGAACGATGGGAACGCTGCCTATGACCGCATAGGAGTCGTCTCCGTCTATGATGAACTCGCGAGCGCCGATGTTGAAGACATAAAATTCGTCGTTCTCTCTGATCCACCGGTCGTCCAGGCAGAAGGTTCCCATTGTCCAATTGGGCTCGAAATGGGCGCGGACGAGTTCGCGGGCCTGCTCGTAGGTCACAGCCATGGCGTGCCTCCACTTGCGGCTGGTTCTCAGGGTTCGAGAAACGGGTCTATCCGATTGCTGGACGGTGTCGGGAGGTCATCTACTCGAAGATACTTCGTGGAGTGCCCGACGGTGAAGTAGTGGGCGGCATCGCGGATGGGAGGTTTCGGCTGGCCGTCAACAAAGCGGACCCTGCCTCCAACATTCTCAACGCTGAACACGTGTGCGCCGGTATTGACGCCATTCCAGGCGATGTAGACGATACCTCGCGATCCTGGCTGTTTGAACGCCTCTTCGATCTCGGCCTTGGTCCCAGAAGTGAAGTTGGCACCCCACGCTTGTTCGATGACGCTGAGGTCGCGGCCACCCGGACCGTTCTGGTCGGACCGCAGGGGTTTCTCCAGTGGTCCGGCCTCCACTCCATGGCCGCGTCGCCGTAACTCGTTCGCCTGAACGACACTGGTGCAGTTTTCGGAATAGTCGGAGCGGGACCAGTCGAACTTCGGATTGACTTTGGGAAGCGTCCGGTCGATCTCGTCATCCACTTTCTGGTCGGCAAGCCGGGCCAACTCCTTGCCGAGGTCCGCTTGCCGATCAATCTCGCTTCCGCTTCCCGAGGCCATCGCCGGCTGTTCGGCACCCTCTTCGGAGTCGCGGTCCCGGATCTCGGCCTGCGCGTCGAAGCCGCTCTCGCCGGTGGCCTCTGGCAAGGCCTCGGACTGTTCCATCCTGGTGTCCGAGGATTCGCCGACCGGTTCCTCGGTGGCCTCACCGTTGGCTGTGGGGCCAGGCTGCGCGTCAGTGGGGACCGGGAACGGCGACTTGGTCGACTCTGGTTCGAGGCGTTGGTCGGTGCCGGGTTCTGGTGGGGGTGCCTGTCGGACTTCTGGTTCGGCTGCGCGGGCTTCTTGGGCTTCGCGGGCGGCGCGGAGGCTTTCCAGGCGGGACGGAGGGTCGGGCTTCTCAGCGGTTTCGGGTGAGGGTGCCGATGGCGGGCTCTGGCGTTCGTCCGGAAGGTCGTCCCGACTGGTTTCGGGGTCGGGCTCACGAGAGCCTGAATCGTCCTTGGCGGCCTCTTCGCCAGATGGGGGATTCGGGTCCTCTGCGGAGACCTCGGTTTCCTCGGCCTGGTCGCGTTCCTCGTCGGCGGTTGGTTCGCGGTCGGACTCACCGATCTCTGTGTCGGGCTCCCGGCGGTCGTCCGCTGTATCGGTTTCCCCTGGTTCCTGCTGTTCCTCGCGTAAGGACTCGCTGTCGTTGTCTTCGCCGTCGTCGCGCTGTTCGGTCCCGGATTCCCGTGTGGGGGTCTCGCGGTTCTCGGCCGCGCGGGCCAGTTGGTCCTCGCGGGCGGCGCGGAGGCTCTCGAGACGGGACGGGGTGCCGGGCTGTCCTGGTCGCTCGGGGGGCGGGGCCGCGGATCGGTCCCGGCCCTGCGGTTCGTCGGCCGACTCGACGCGGGTGTCGGTCCCGCTGGGCCGTTCAATGCCCACCCTTTCGGTCCTTTCCGGCGGAGGAGCGGAGATCTGGGCCGCTGCCGGTCTGGCAGCGGGCCTGTCGTCCTTTTCAACGCGCCTTGGACATGTTCCGGCGGGCGTGCGGGGGCGGCCTCCGGAGACGCCACAGCCCATGTAAGCGCGAACGTTCCGTGCCTGCACGTCTCGGCCCGCGGGATGGCCGGTGGTGGCCTGCGCTCGTGGTGGCGCGGGCGTTAGAGGGCGGCGGGTTGGCAGGTGGGGCACCAGACCGTTCTGCGGCCGGACAGGCGGCGGCTTTCCAGTGGGGTGCCGCAGCGGGGGCAGGTGGGGCCCGGGGTGTCGCGGGCTCCCGTCAGCCAGGTCTTTCGGGGCGGGACGCGTTCCGCCTTGACGGAGTCGCGCAGGACGCGGCGCGTCGCTCGGTGGAGGCCGGTGATCTCGGCGGCGTCCAGGTCGCGGGCGGGGCGCAGGGGGTTGATGCGGGCGCGCCAGCAGATCTCGTCGGCCAGGAGGTTGCCCAAGCCCGCGATGACCGATTGGTCGGTCAGGGTTGTTTTGAGGCGTCCGCGGTGGTGGGAGAGGGTGGTGGCCAGGTCGTCGCGGGACAGGTCCAGGGCGTCCGGGCCCAGGGGCTCAAGGGTTTCGTCCGCCTCCTGGAGGTCGGTGGCCAGATGGACGCCCTGGAGTTTGCGCATGTCGCGGAAGCGCAGTTCGCCGTCGGGGAGTTCCCAGATGACGCGGTCGTGGCGGTGGCGCGGGTCGTCCGGCGGTGCCAGGTGAGGGAGCCCGTCATGCCGAAGTGGAGCAGGACGACCGGGCCCTGCGCCGGGGCCAGCAGCCACTTGCCGTGGCGGTGCGGTTCCTCGAAGCGGTGGCCCCGTAGTGCGGTGTCCAGGTGTCGGGCGGTGACCCCGCGCAGGACGCCGGGGTCGAGGACCGACACGGAGGCGATCGGGCGGCCGATGTGCTCGGCGAGCACCCGGCGGAAGCCTTCGACGTCAGGAAGTTCCGGCATGGCGGGTCCCTACCCGCCGATGCCTCAGGTTTGCGGGACGACGTGCGGCGCGATGCTGGAGAGCTTCTCGCAGGTCTCCTCGTACTCGCGGTCGGGGGTCGAGGCGGCGACGATGCCGGCGCCGGCGCGCAGCCACGCGCGGCCGTTCTCGGCGTAGAGGGCGCGCAGTACGAGGGCGGAGTCCAGCGCGCCGTCGTGGGAGACGGTGACGACGGCGCCCGAGTACAGGCCGCGCCGCTCCTCCAGGCGGGTGATGGCCTCGACCGCCTCCGGCTTCGGGATGCCGGACGCGGTGACGCCGGGGAAGAGGGCGTCGAGGGCGTCCCATCCGGTGCGGCCGGGGGAGAGGGAGCCGCTGACGCTGGAGCCCAGGTGCTGGACGCTGCCGCGCTCCTTCACCGTCATGAAGCCGGTCACCCGGACGGTCTCCTGGTCGCACACCCGGTACAGCTCCTCCTGGGACGTCCGGACGGAGACGGCGTGCTCGTAGATCTCCTTGGGGTCGGTCTCCAGATCGCGGCGGGTGCGCGCGTCGGTGTCGGCGCCGAGGCCGAAGGCGCGGGTGCCGGCCAGGGGCTGGGTCATGACGTGCCCCGCCGGGTCGACGCTCGCGAGCACCTCGGGGCTGAACCCGGTGGCCTGGAATCCGCCCAGGTCGAGCAGGAAGGAGCGGGCCGGGGTGTTCGCCTCGCGGCCCCGGACATAGGTCGAGACGACGTCGACGGGATAGGGGACGTCCAGGCGGCGCGACACGATGACCTTCTGGTAGCGGCCCGCGTGGATCTCGGCCACGGCCTCGGCGACACGCGCCCGGTAGGGGCCGCCACCGGCCCTGACATCGACGGGGGAGGGCTCCCCGGCGGGGCGGCCCTCGGGTTTGGCCAGGAGCTTCTCGACCTGCTCGATGTCGGCCTCGTCGACGCCGGTGATGGTGACGCGGCCGTTCTCGGCCCGTACCTCGGTGCGGGGGACGATCAGGTGCGCGAGCCGTCCGGTGGGGCGAGGGGCGGCGCACTCGAACGCGATCCAGCCGTAGGCGTTCCAGGCGGGCAGCGGCGCGGCGGCGAAGGCGTCGCGGAGCGCGTCGGCGGGGCGGCCCGTCCATGGACGGGTGGCCGGGGCTTGGCCCGGCCAGTGGGCGTGGACGGCGCCGGCGTCCAGGACGACCTCGGCGAGCATGCCCCCCGCGAACGTCCATGAGCCGGGCCGCTCGTAGACGACGTAGTCGCCGAACAGGCCCGATCCGGCCAGCCGGGCCATGAGGGCGAGCGGCGCCGAGGAGTGCTCGACGACCCGCTCGGCGGGGTGCGCAGCGGTGCGCGGACCAGTGGACAAGGCAGCTCCCTTTTCGCGGCCGGGAAGGTCAAACTTAGGTAAGGCTAACCTTGCATGATTTTCATAGGCAAGGCTAACCTAACCCGCGATGGCGGAGCCGACGACGAAAGAGTTGAGCGTGCGGGAGCAGACGACGGCGGCGCGGCGACGCGAACTGATGCGGCGGATGATGGCGGAGGCCGGCCTGGGCGCGGACACCGCCCGGCTCGCCCCCCGCGGATCGGACGGGCCGGCGCCCCTGTCCTCCGCGCAGCAGAGCATGTGGCTGCACCACCGCGCCTTCCCGGACAGCCCCGCCTACAACGTCTGCCTGCTCGTCCGCATGACCGGCCGGCTCGACGCCGAGGCCCTCCGCGGGGCGCTGCGGGCGCTGATCCGGCGGCACGCCGTCCTCCGCACCGTCTACGCGGACGCCCCCGAGCAACGGGCCGTGCAGATCGTCACCGACGACGACTCGCTGGACCTGCCGCCCGTCGCCTGCGCGGACGCCGAGAAGCGGGCGGCGGAGCTGGCCGCGGTCCCGTTCGACCTGCGGGCCGAGCGCCCGATCCGGCTGGAGCTGCTCAGGCTCGGCGAGGACGAGCACGCGCTGGTGCTCGTCGTGCACCACATCGCCTGGGACGGCATGACCTGGGGTTCTCTCTCGCGCGACCTCTCCGCGCTCTACCGCTCGGCGGTCACCGGTGAGCCCGACGGACTGCCCTCGCTGGACGTCCAGTACGCCGACTACGCGGAGTGGGAGCAGCGGCGGCCCGTGGCCGAGGACGACCTCGCCTACTGGCGCGAGCGCCTCGATCCGCCGCCCGCGCCGCTCGACCTGCCCGCGGACCGCCCGCGAGGCGCGGCCGTGTCCGAGCGCGGGGGACGGCGGGCGCGCCGCTTCGACGACGCCGTCACCGAGGGCATGCGCGAGCTCGCCGCCGAGGAGAACCTCACCCCCTACATGGTGATGGCGGCCGGTTACGCGGCCCTGCTGCACCGCTACACCGGCTCCGACGACGTGGCGGTCGGGTCGTCGGTGATGAACCGCGAGCACGCCGAGGTGGAGCGGCTCGTCGGGAACTTCGGCAACACGCTCGTGCTGCGCACCGACCTGTCCGGGGCTCCGACGTTCCGGGAAGCGCTGCGCCGTGTCGGCCGCACGGTCGGCGAGGCCTTCGCGCACCAGGCGCTGCCGTACGACAAGCTGGTCCAGGAGCTGCGGCCCGCGCGCGGACGGGGTCGCTCGGCCTTCTTCGACACGATGCTCCTCTTCCTCGCCCAGGAGATCGGCGAGCTTGACCTGCCCGGCATCGCGTCGAGCTGGACGCACGTCCACAACGGCACCACGCACTTCGACCTGTCGCTGGAGGCGTTCGTCCGGCCCCAGGGGATGACGGTCGAGGCGACGTTCCGGCGCGACCTGTTCGAGGACGAGCGCGTCGACGCGCTGCTCGCCCATCTGGAGACGCTTCTCCACGACGCGCTGGACGACCCCGACCGGCCGATCGGCGCGCTGGAGGTCATGAGCGCGGACGAGCGCGCCCTGGTCGGCGAGGCGAACGCCACCGAGCGGGGCCTGCCCGCGACCGACGTCGTCGCGCTGTTCGAGGAGCAGGCGGCCCGGACACCGGACGCCACGGCGGTCGAGGCGGGCGGCGCCGCCCTCACCTACGCCGACCTCGACGGGCGGGCCTCAGCGCTGGCCGCGCGGTTGCGCGCCCGAGGCGCAGGGCCGGAGACCGTCGTCGCGCTGGCGCTGCCGCGCACGCCCGACCTCGTCGTCGCCCTGCTCGGCGTCCTGAAGGCGGGCGCCGCCTACCTGCCCTTGGACCTCGACCACCCAGCCGACCGGCTCGCCTACATGCTGGACGACGCCGGGCCTCTCTGCGCGATCGCCACCGCCGACACCGCGCCGCTGCTCCCGGACGGGACCGGCCTCCTCGTCCTCGACGGCTCCCAGCACCATGCCGGAAACACGCGCACGGCGCCCCGGCACCCCGACGACCTCGCCTACGTCATCTACACCTCCGGCTCCACCGGCCGGCCCAAGGGCGTGGCGATCCCGCACGGCGCGCTCACGAACTTCCTGCTCGCGACCCGCGAGCGGCTCGACCTCGGCACCGGCGACCGGCTCGTCGCCGTCACGACCATCGCGTTCGACATCGCGGCCCTGGAGCTGTTCGTCCCGCTGACCAGCGGCGCGACGGTCGTCCTCGCCGCCCGCGACACCGTCCGCGACCCGGCCGCCCTCGCGGGGCTCCTGGCGGGCGCGACGATCGTCCAGGGGACCCCGTCGCTGCTCGGCACGCTCGACCCGCGGGCGTTCGAGGGCCTGCGGGTCCTGGTCGGCGGCGAGGCGCTGCCGCCCGCGCTCGCCGCGTCGCTGGCCGGGTCAGCGGCGCTCGCGACCAATATGTACGGGCCGACCGAGGCGACGATCTGGGCGACCTCCGCGGACCTGCCCGCGGGCGGCATCGGCACCCCCTTCTGGAACACCCGCGCCCACATCCTGGACGCCGCCCTCCGCCCGGTGCCGCCGGGCGTCCCGGGCGAGCTGTATCTGGCGGGCGCCCAGCTCGCCCGCGGCTACGCCGGACGCCCCGACCTCACCGCCGAGCGCTTCGTCGCCGACCCGTCCGGCCCGCCCGGATCCCGCATGTACCGGACGGGCGACCTCGCGCGCCGCGCCCGCGACGGATCCGTGGAGTACCTCGGCCGCACCGACGACCAGGTGAAGATCCGCGGATTCCGGATCGAGCCCGCCGAGGCGCAGGCCGTGCTCGCCGCGCAGCCGGGCGTCGCGCGGGCCGCGGTCGTCGTCAGGGAGGACCGCCCCGGCGACCCCCGGCTGGTCGGCTACTACGTCCCGGCCGAGGGCGCGGACGAGGCGGCCCTGCGCGGCGCGCTCGCCGAAGCCCTGCCCGACTACATGGTGCCGTCCGCCCTCATCGCCCTGGACGAACTGCCCCGGACGGTCAACGGAAAGCTCGACCGCGCCGCGCTGCCCGCCCCCGAGGCCGAGGTGTCGGGACGCGCGCCGCGCGACGCCCGCGAAGCCGCCCTCTGCTCGATCTTCGCCGAGCTGCTCGGCGTCGAGGGCGTCGGCATCGACGACGACTTCTTCGCCCTCGGCGGGCACTCGCTGCTGGCGGCGCGCCTCGCGGCCAGGGCCAGGGCCGTCCTCGGCGCGGAACCGTCCATCGCGGACGTGTTCGAGGCGCCGACCGTCGCCGCGCTCGCGCCCCGCCTGGTCGCGACCGACACCGTCCGCGTCCGCGACATCGCGCGCCCCGAGGTCGTCCCGGCCTCCGCCGCGCAGCGCGGCCTCTGGCTGGAGGAAAGGCTCCGCGGCCCGTCCGCGTCCTACTCGCTGCCGCTCGGCATCCGCCTGCACGGTCCCGTCGACGAGGACGCCCTCGACCGGGCGTTCGCCGATGTCGTCGCCCGCCACGAAGCGCTGCGCACGCTCCTCGTCGAGGGACCGGACGGCCTGCCCGTGCAGCGCGTCCTCGGCCCGGACGTCCCGGTGCGCCTCGCCGTCCTCGACGCGCGGGACGAGCCGCCGGAAGGCCGCGCGGCCATCGAGAAGGCCGCCACCGCGCACGTCTTCGACATCGGACGCGACCTCCCCGTCCGGGGCACCCTCGTGAGGACGGGCGACGCCGACTGGTCGCTGATCCTGCTCCTGCACCACGCCGCCGCCGACGAGTGGTCGTTCACGCCGCTGCTGGCCGACCTCGCCCGCGCCTACGAGGCCCGCCGGGACGGACGGGATCCCGGCTGGGAGCCGCTGCCCGTCCAGTACGCCGACTACGCGGCCTGGCAGCGCGAAACGGCCTCCGGTACGGCGCCGCAGCTCGACTTCTGGGCGGAGGCGCTCGCCGGGCTGCCGGAGGAGACGGTCCTGCCGTCCGACCGGCCCCGGCCCGCCGAAGCGAGCCGGCGCGGCGGGCTGGTGCCGTTCCGGCTCCCGGCCGCGGGGGCGCGGCGCCTGGCCCGCGAGACCGGCGCCAGCGTGTTCATGGTGCTGCACGCCGCCGTCGCCGCGCTGCTCCAGCGGTCCGGCGCGGGCGACGACATCGCCCTCGGCTCCCCGATCGCCGGACGCGCCGACGAGGACCTCGCGAACCTCGTCGGCGTCTTCGTCAACCCGCTCGTGCTGCGCACCGACCTGTCCGGCGACCCGACCTTCGCCGAGCTGCTCCACCGCGTCCGGACGGCCGACCTCGCCGCGTTCTCCCATGCCGGCGTCCCGTTCGAGCGGGTCGTGGACCGGCTCGCCCCCGAACGCTCCCTCGCCCGCAGCCCGCTGTTCCAGGTGATGATCGTCCACCGGCGGCCGGACGACGTGCGGCTCGCGCTGCCCGGCGTGCGCGCGGAGCCGTTCCTGCCGGAGACCGGCGGCGTGAAGTTCGACCTGGACCTGTACTTCGCGGAGGGCGGCGACGAGGTCGAGGGGTTCGCCGCGTTCGCCGCCGACCTGTTCGACGCCCCGACCGTCGAGCGGCTGATGGAAGACCTCGCCGCGCTGCTCGACCAGGTCACCGCCGACCCCGGCCGCCGGCTGTCCTCCCTCGGCGCGCCCTTCGAGCATCCCGACACCGCGTGCGACCTTCCCGTGCACACGGCCGCGGGCCTCATCGAGGCGCAGGCGGCGCGGACCCCGCACAGGCCCGCCGTGGTCTTCGGCGACGCCTCCCTCACCTACGCCGAACTCGACCGCCGCGCCGAGGCGCTCGCCGACCGGCTCGCCGCCGCCGGTGCGGGCCCCGAACAGGTCGTCGCGCTCGCCCTGCCCCGCTCGGACGAGTTCGCCGTCGCCCTGCTCGCCGTGCTCAAGACGGGCGCCGCCTACCTGCCGATCGACGTCTCGTACCCGCCCGCCCGCGTCGCCGCGATGCTCGACGCCGTCCGGCCGCTGCTGGTCCTCGGACGCGACGAGCCGCCGCCGGACGCGCCCCGCCGCCAACGCCCGGAGGTCCACCCCGGCCACACGTCCTACGTCGTCTTCACCTCCGGCTCGACCGGGACGCCCAAGGCCGTCGCCGGAACCCAGCGCGCCCTCGCCAACCGGCTCGCCTGGGGCGCCGGCCTCGCCGCGCCCGGGATCCGCGCCGCCAAGAGCTCGCCCGCGTTCATCGACGGGACGACCGAACTGCTCGGCGGCCTCGCCGCGGGCGACACGGTCGTCATCGCCGACGCGGAGACCGCCGCCGACGCCGTCGCCCTCGCCGACTTCGTCGAACGCCACGGCATCGGCCTCGTCACGCTCGTCCCGAGCCTGCTCGCGGTCCTCGCGGACAACGGCCTGCCGCCCTCGGTGACCACGTGGATCAGCAGCGGCGAGGCGCTGCCGCCCGCGCTCGCCGAGCGGGTGCCCGCGCGGCTGGTCGACCTGTACGGGTGCTCGGAGGCCGCCGGGGACAGCCTCGCCGCCGAGGCGGGCGGGCTGCGGCCCATCGCCAACACGCGGGCCCACGTCCTGGACGCCGCGCTCCGCGAAGTCCCGGTCGGGGAGCTGTACCTCGCGGGCGACGGGCTGGCGCGCGGCTACCTCGGGGACCCCGTCCGCACGGCCGAGCGCTTCGTCGCGAACCCGTTCGGCCCCGCCGGCTCCCGCCTCTACCGCACCGGGGACCGCGTCCGCCGCCGCCCGGACGGCGGCCTGGACTTCCTCGGCCGCGCCGACGACCAGATCAAGATCCGCGGCTTCCGGATCGAGCCGGGGGAGGTGGAGGCCGTGCTCGCCGCACAGCCGGGGGTGCGGCGGGCCGCCGTCGCCGCGCACGGGTCCCGCCTGGTCGGCTACGTCGCGGGCGAGGTCGACACGGACGTTCTCGCCGCCTCGCTGCGCACCCTGCTGCCCGACTACCTCGTCCCCGCCGAGCTGGTCGTCCTGGACGAATTCCCCCTCAACCCGAACGGCAAGACCGACCGGCGCGCCCTCCCCGAACCCGGCCGCCCGCCGGGCGGCCGGGCCCCCGCCACCGGACCCGAGCGCGTCCTCGCCCGCCTCGCCGCGAACGTCCTCGGCCGCGACGCCGTGGGGGCCGACGACGACTTCCTTCGCACCGGAGGCGACAGCATCAGCGCGGCGCTCCTCGTCGCCCGCGCCCGCCGCGCCGGCCTGTCGTTCACCGTCCGGGACGTCTTCCGGCTGCGGACCGTCGAGGCCCTCGCCCGCATCGCCGCGCCCTTCGAGGAGAAGAAGGCCGCCCGCGTACCGGACCCGGCGGCCGAGCTGCCCCTCTCGCCGCTCCAGGAAGGGCTGCTCTACCACCTGATGCTGGCCGGCGCGGACCGCGACGTCTACGTGCAGCAGGCGGTGGTGACGCTTTCCGGCCCGGTCGATCCCGAGCGGATGGAGCGGGCGGTGCGCGCCACGCTGGAGAAGTTCCCCAACCTCCGCGCCGGGTTCCGGACGGACGGCGACCGCGCGGTCCAGTTCGTCCCGGAACGCTTCGAGACCCCGTGGACGCACGCCGACGTGGCGCCGCGGGACCTGGAGGCGTTCGTCGACGCCCAGCGCGCCGAGCCGTTCGATCCCGCCGCGCCGCCGCTGATCCGGTTCGCCCTGGCGAGCCTGAGCGGGAGCGACCACCGGCTGGTCCTGACCTCCGAGCTGATCCTGCTGGACGGCTGGTCGGGCGGCCTGCTCGTCACCTCGCTGCTCGACGCCTACACCGACGCCGCCGCCGAGGCCCGCCGCGCCGTCGCGCCCTTCGGCGCGTTCCTCGACTGGGTCAACGGCCGCGACAGGGACGCCGCGGCGGACGCCTGGCGCCGCGCGCTCGACGGCTTCGACGAGCCCGCCCTCCTCCGGCCCGGCCTGGTCGACGCGCCCGCCGACCTCGCGGGCGCCGGCGAGGTGCGCCGCGCGCTGCCCGGAGGGCTCGCCGAACGGCTGGACGAGGCCGCCCGGGACCGGGGCGTTACGCCCGGGACCCTCTTCCAGACCGCCTGGGGCCTCGTCCTGATGGGCCTGACCGGACGGGACGACGTGGTCTTCGGCGCCTCGGTCTCCGGGCGCCACCCCGACGTGGACGGCGTCGAGTCGATGGTCGGCCTGCTGTTCAACACCGTCCCCGTCCGCGTGCAGGCGGGCCCGGCGGACGCCCTCGCCACCGTCCTCGACCGGGTCCAGGGCGCCCGGTCCGACCTCTTCGACCACTCCTTCGTCGCGCTCGCCGACGTCCAGCGCGCCACCGGGCTCGGCACCCTCTTCGACACGCTGTTCGTCCACCAGAACTTCCCGGGCATGCCGACCGGCCGCGCGTTCGGCCCGGGCGGCGACCTGCGGGTCCTCGGGCGCGAGGTCCGCGACGCCACCCACTACCCGATCACCATGGTCGTCGAACCGGACGCGGGGCTGCGCGTCATGTACCGGGGCGACGCGTTCACCGCCGCCGAGGCCGAGCGCGTCACCGACCGCTATGTCCAGGTCCTCCGCCGCCTCGCCGAGGCGCCCGGAACCCCGTGCCGCGACCTCGACCTCCTCGTCCCGCAGGAGCACGACCGGCTCCGGCGCGACTGGGACGAGGCCCGCCGCCCGGTGCCCGAGCTGACGGTCGCGGAGCTGCTGGCCCAGCGCGCGGCCGAGCGCCCCGGAGACCCCGCGCTCGTCTCCCTTCCGGACGTCCGCCTCACCTACGGCGAGCTGAACGCCGAGGTCAACAGGCTCGCCCGGCTCCTGCTCGCCCACGGCGCGGGGCCCGAGAAGGTCGTCGCGCTCGCCCTGCCGCGCTCGGCGCGGATGGTCGTCGCGCTGTTCGCCGTCCTGCGCACGGGCGCCGCCTACCTGCCGCTGGAGCTCGACTACCCGGCCGACCGGCTCGACTACATGCTCCGGGACGCCGCGCCGGTCTGCCTGGTCTCGTACCGCGGCATCGCCGCGGGCCTCACCCACTCCGGGGCCGTCCTCGCGCTGGACGACCCGGCGACCGCGCAGGCCCTCGCCGCGCAGCCCGCCCACGACCTGGCGCCGGAGGAGCTCCCCGGCTTCGCGTTCGGCACGCCCGGCAGGCTCGACCACCCCGCCTACGTCATCTACACCTCGGGCTCCACGGGACGGCCCAAGGGCGTGGTGACTCCCTACCGCGGCCTGACCAACATGCAGTTCAACCACCGCGCCAACATCTTCGACCCGGTTGTGGCGTCGGCAAGGAGGCGGCTCCGCATCGCCCACACCGTCTCCTTCTCCTTCGACATGTCGTGGGAGGAGCTGCTCTGGCTCATCGAAGGCCACGAGGTCCACGTCTGCGACGAGGAGCTCCGCCGCGACGCCCAGGCACTCACCGCCTACCTGCGGCGGCACGAGATCGACGTCATCAACGTGACGCCGACCTACGCGCAGCAGCTCCTGGAGGAGGGCCTCCTGGACGGCGGGCACCGGCCACCGCTCGTCCTGCTGGGCGGCGAGGCCGTCCCGACGGCGGTGTGGGAGCGGCTGGCCCGCGCCGACGGCGTCCTCGGCTACAACCTGTACGGCCCGACCGAGTACACGATCAACGCGCTCGGCGGCGGTACCGGGGACAGCACGACCCCGACCGTGGGCAGGCCGATCTGGAACACCCGCGGGTACGTCATGGACGCCTGGCTGCGCCACGTCCCGCCCGGCGCGCCCGGCGAGCTGTACATCGCGGGCGACGGGCTGGCCCGCGGCTACCTCGGCCGCGCCGACCTGACCGCCGAGCGCTTCGTCGCCGACCCGTCCGGCCCGCCCGGATCCCGCATGTACCGGACGGGCGACCTCGTGCGCGTCAGGGACGACGGCAACGTCGACTTCCTCGGCCGCACCGACGACCAGGTGAAGATCCGCGGCTACCGGGTCGAGCCGGCGGAGATCGAGACCGCGCTCGCCGCCGAGCAGGGCGTCGGCCAGGCCGCCGTCGTCGCGGCGGAGACCGGCGTCCCCGGGGTGAGGCGCCTCGTCGGCTACATCGTCCCGGACGGCTCCCGCGAGGGCGCCGCCGAGGAGCAGCTCGCCGAGTGGCGGCAGATCTACGACACCGAGTACACCGAGGTCGGCACGGTCGTCCACGCCGAGGAGTTCGCGGGCTGGGACAGCAGCTACGACGGCGCCCCCATCCCGCCCGCCGACATGCGCGAATGGCGCGAGACCACCGTCGAGCGCATCCGGTCGCTCGGCCCCCGCCGCGTCCTGGAGATCGGAGTCGGCGCGGGGCTCCTGCTCACCCGCCTGGCGCCCGGCAGCGAGGAGTACTGGGGCACCGACTTCTCCGAGCCGGTCATCGCCAAGCTCCGCGCGGACCTCGGCGGCGGCGCCGAAGGCCCCGCGTCCCGGGACTGGCAGGACGTCGGCCCGGACTGGCACGTCCGCCTCAGCTGCCGTCCCGCCCACGACACCGGCGGCCTGCCCGAGCGGCACTTCGACACCATCGTGATCAACTCGGTGGTGCAGTACTTCCCGGGCGCCGCCTATCTGGAGGACGTCATCGCCCAGGCGATGCGGCTGCTCGCACCGGGCGGGGCGCTGTTCGTCGGGGACGTCCGAGACCTGCGCACGGTCCGCTCCCTGCACGCGGCCGTACAGCTCGGACGCGGCGGAGGCGACCTCGGCTCGATCGAGCGCGCCGTCCGCCTGGAGAAGGAACTCCTCCTCGACCCCGCCTTCTTCGCCGTGCTGGACGTCCCCGCCCGCGTGGACGTCCTCATCAAGCGAGGCACCCGCCACAACGAACTCACCCGGCACCGCTACGACGTCGTCCTGCGCAAGGACGCGGCCCCCGCCCCGCCGACCCCGGCGGTCGACTGGACCACCCTCGCCGACCTCAGGAGCAGGCCTTCGGGCCCCCTGCGCGTTCGGGGGATCCCCGATCCGAGGTCGTCGGGCGAGGTCGCGGCGCTGCGAGCGCTGCGCGAGGGGGCCTCGGCGGACGAGGCGCGCGCCGCGCTGACCGCCGCCCCCGAGGGGATCGAGCCCGAGACGCTGCACGCGATGTTCCCGGACGCCGTCCTCACGCCCTCCGACCAGGCCGGCCGCTACGACGCCGTGTTCGGCGGGGGAGCGGCGTGCCCGCCCGCCGAGCCCGGCCGCGCGCCGGCCTCGTACGCCAGCGACCCGGTCGCGGCGCGCGACCACGGCGTGCTCGCCGCGCGGGTCCGCGAGAGCCTCCGGGCGCGCCTGCCCGGATACATGGTCCCGAGCGCGATCATGACGCTGGACGCGCTGCCGCTCACGGTGAACGGCAAGCTCGACCGGCGCGCCCTCCCGAGCCCCGGGCAGGACGCCCCGCGCCGCGCGGGACGGGCCCCGCGCACCCCCGTCGAGCGCCTGCTGTGCACACTGTTCGCCGAGGTCCTGGACGCGCCCGGCGCCGGGATCGACGACGACTTCTTCGACCTCGGCGGCCACTCGCTGCTCGCGACGAGGCTCGTGGGCAGGGCGCGGGCGGTGCTCGGCGCCGAGCTGGCCATCCGCGACCTGTTCGAGGCGCCCACCGTCGCCGAACTGGCCGGACGGCTGCACCGCGGCGCGCCGGCGCGGGCCCGGCCCGTCCTGGAGCCGCGGGAGCGGCCCGAACGCGTGCCGCTGTCGTCCGCGCAGCGGCGGCTGTGGATGCTCGACCAGCTGCTCCGCGAGGACGACGGGCCCCGCGACGCCTACCATCTGCCGCTCGCCGTCCACCTGCGGGGAGACCTCGACCTCGCGGCCCTGGAGGCGGCGATCGGTGACGTCACCGCCCGGCACGAGAGCCTCCGGACCGTCTTCGCCGAGCACGACGGCGTCCCGTACCAGCGGATCCTGGACCCGGGCGCGTCGAAACCCGTCCTGGAGGTGGCGACGTGCGCGCCCGAGGACGTCATCGCCAGGCCGTTCGACCTCGCCGCGCAGATCCCCCTGCGGGTCGCGATCCTCCCGCAGGGCGAGCGGGAGCACCTCCTGCTCGCCGTCTTCCACCACATCGCCTTCGACGAGTGGTCGTTCGGGCCGTTCGCGCGCGACGTGGCCGAGGCCTACGCGGCCCGGCTGGACGGCGAGGAGCCCGCCTGGGAGCCGCCGCCCGTCCAGTACGCCGACCACGCCCTGTGGCAGCGGGAACTGCTCGGCGACCCCGCCGACCCCGGCAGCGTCCACGCCCGGCAGCTCGACCACTGGACACGGGCCCTCGCGGACCTGCCGGAGGAGATCCCGCTGCCGGTGGACCGTCCGCGCCCCGGCACCGTCGGGCAGCGCGGGGGGACCCTCACCGCCGACCTGCCGCCCGGCCTCACCGGCAGGCTCGGGCGCCTCGCGCGGGAGGCGAACGCGAGCGTGTTCATGGTCTGCCAGGCCGCCGTCGCCGCGCTGCTGCACCGCATGGGCGCGGGAGACGACATCCCCCTGGGCAGCCCCGTCGCCGGGCGCACCGAGGAGGACGCGCGGGACCTCGTCGGCTTCTTCGTGAACACGCTCGTCCTGCGCGCCGACGTGTCCGGCGACCCGACGTTCGCGGAGCTGCTGGCCCGCGTCCGGGAGGCCGGCCTCGCCGCGCTCGCCCACCAGGACCTGCCGTTCGAGGCGGTCGTCGAGGCGCTGCGGCCGCGCCGCGTGCCCGGGCGCAACCCGCTGTTCCAGGTGATGGTCGGGTACGAGAACCAGGGCGCCCTCGACGTGCGGTTCCCCGGGCTGGAGCAGCGGGAGGCGCTGTTCGGGCCGGGCGCGGCGAAGTTCGACCTCGACTTCATCTTCCGGGAGCGGCCTGAGGGCCTGCGGCTCGTCGTCGACCACTCCGCCGACCTGTTCGACCGCGCCACGGCCGCCGCGCTGGCGGACGGCCTGATCGCGCTGCTCGCGGCGGTGGCCGACGATCCCGGTGTCAGGGTCGCGACGCTGCCGGCCGTCCTGACCGCCCGCCCCGCGACCCCCGGCGCGGCCCCGGACACGGCGCGCCGGGGCGACGACCGGGAGGCGGCGCTGTGCCGGATCTTCGCCGAGGAGCTCGGCGTCCCGGGCGTCGGCCCGGACGACGACTTCTTCGACCTCGGCGGGCACTCGCTGCTCGCGATGAGGCTGGTGCGGCGGATCCGGCGCGAGCCCGGCTGCGCGGACCTGAGGATCGCGGCCCTGATGGCGGCGCCCACGGTGGCGGGCCTGCTCGCCCGCCTCGCCCCCGTGGGCGGCGGCCGTGCGGCCCCGGGGGAGTGAGGCGGGTCATACCGGCCCGGCCATTGCCTAGTTAGGTAAGGCTAACCTAATATTCCTGATCAACGCCCTCCGGCTTCCCCGCCCCGAACATGGAAGGTCCGCTATGCGCACCATGATGCGGCGCCTGACCGCCGCCGCCGCGCTCGTCCTCGGTCTCGCGACGGCCGCCGCCTGCGGCGACGACGAGCCCGCCGGCGGCTCCGGCGGCTCCGGCGGCGCGGCCGGGGCCTTCCCGGTCACCGTCTCCCACAAGCTCGGCTCCGCGGAGGTGAAGGCCGCGCCGAAGCGGATCGTCGCGCTCGGCGAGGTCGACCAGGACGCGCTGCTCGCCCTCGGAGTCACGCCCGTCGGCATGGCCGAGCTGACCGGCGTCCAGCCCGACGGCCTGGCCCCCTGGAGCGCGCCGAGGCTGACCGGCGGGAAGCCCAAGCTGCTCAAGCAGGGCGAGGCGGGCTTCGACCTGGAGCAGATCGCCGCGCTGCGGCCCGACCTGATCCTCGCCGCCGGCGACTTCGCCATCGACAAGGAGTACGGCAAGCTCTCCAAGCTCGCGCCGACCCTCGCCTACCAGAACGGCCCCGCCGAGGACTCCTGGCAGCAGATCACCCGGCAGGTCGCCGCCGCGATCGGACGGCCGGAGGACGGCGGGAGACTGGTCGCCGACGTCGAGGCGAAGATCGGCGAGGTGAAGTCGAAGCACCCCGAGCTGAACGGCAGGGAGTTCGCGTTCACCAGCGTCTTCCCCAACGGCAACATCGCCGTGATGAAGTCCGGCGACGACACGAGCGTGAAGCTGCTCCAGCAGTTCGGCATGGCGCTCCCCGAGTCGCTGAGGAAGCTGCCGGGCGACGGGTTCGCCGCCGAGCTCAGCATGGAGAAGGTCTCCGTCCTGGACGTGGACGTCCTGATCAGCCACTACAACGACGACCCCGCCACCCAGAAGAAGATCGAGGGCAACAGGCTGTTCGCCGGCCTCGGCGCCGTCGAGCGCGGCTCCTACGTGCCCCTCGACCTGAAGTCGTTCTGGCCGCTGCGCACCCCCACCCCGCTCGCCGTCCCCTACGTGGTCGACCAGGTCGTCCCGAAGATCGCCAAGGCCGCTGCCGCCGCCGGGCCCGCCTGATGCCGGAGGAGAGCGTGCGCACCCCCGTCCGCGACGTGGTCGGCATCGGGTTCGGCCCGTCCAACCTGGCGCTCGCCGTCGCGCTGGAGGAGGAGCACGGCGGCGCGGACGCGGTGTTCTTCGAGAAGCAGCCCGCGTTCGGCTGGCACCGCGGGATGCTGATCGACGGCGCCACCATGCAGGTCCACTTCCTCAAGGACCTGGTGTCGCTGCGCAACCCCGCCAGCCCCTACTCGTTCCTGGCCTACCTGCACGCCCGGGGCCGGCTCGTCGACTTCGTCAACCACAAGACGATGTTCCCGACGCGGCTGGAGTTCCACGACTACCTCGAATGGGCCGCCGCCGCGTTCGAGGACCGCGTCCGGTACGGGGCGGAGGTCGTCGCCCTCCGCCCCCGCGACGACGAGGCCCTGGAGGTCGTCGTGCGGCGCGGCGACGAGCTGGAGACGCACCTCGCCCGCAACGTCGTCATCGGCGCGGGGCTCGAACCCGTCCTGCCGGAGGGCGTCCGGCAGGGGGAGCGGATCTGGCACACCGAGGACCTGCTCACCCGGCTCGGCGAGCGCCCGGACTGGGACCCCCGCCGGATCGTCGTGGTCGGCGCCGGGCAGAGCGCCGCCGAGGCCGCCGAGTACCTGCACCGCACGTTCGGCGGCGCCGAGGTGTGCGCCGTCTTCGCGCGGTACGGGTACTCGCCCGCCGACGACAGCCCGTTCGCCAACCGCGTCTTCGACCCCGAGGCCGTCGACCACTACTACGCGGCGCCCGGCGACGTGAAGCGGATGCTGTTCGAGTACTCGCGCAACACCAACTACTCCGTGGTGGACCTCGACCTCATCGACGAGCTCTACCGGCGCGCCTACGCCGAGAAGGTCGCGGGCGCCGAGCGGCTGCGCATCCTCAACGCCTCCCGCGTCCTGGACGTCGCGGACGGCCCCGGCGGAGTCCGGATCCGGGTCGCCTTCCTCCCCACCGGCGAGACCGCCGATCTGGACGCCGACGCCGTCGTCTACGCCACCGGCTACCGCGAACGCGACCCGTTCGCCCTGCTCGGCGAGGCGGGCGCGCTCTGCCGCACCGGCCCGGACGGGCGCCCGGTCGTCGGCCGCGACTACCGCCTCGCCACCGAGCCCGGCCCCGAATGGGGCGTCTACCTGCAAGGAGCCACCGAGCACAGCCACGGGATCGCCTCGTCGCTGCTGTCCATGACCGCCGTCCGCACCGGGGAGATCGTCCGGTCCATGGCGCGGAGGTCCGCCCGCGTCGCCCCCGGCGGCGTCTCCGTCGGCCCTTAGCTGCCTGCCTTTTCCCTGCATTGCTCCGCAGGAGTTTCGCTCCTCCCCGCCCTAAAGGACGGGGTATCCACGAAGGAGATCCGATGACCAACCCGTTCGACGACCCCGACGGGTCGTTCCTCGTCCTCGCCAACGCCGAGGGCCAGCACTCCCTGTGGCCGGCGTTCGCCGACGTCCCCGCCGGCTGGACGACCGTCCACGGGCCAGGCTCTCGGTCCGACTGCATCGGGTACGTCGTGGACAACTGGAAGGACATCCGCCCGCGGAGCCTGGCCGCCGAGACGCCGTGACCTCCCCACGGGGCACGGGCGCCCGGCCGCCGGGCCCCGCGGCGCGGCGGCCGGGCGGAGCTCAGGGCTTCGGCAGGGACGGCCGGTCGGCGAAGAACCTGGCCATGAGCTCGCTGGCGTAGTCGGGCCATTCGTGCCCCCCGCGCTGCCTGGTGCAGAGGGCGACGACGACCGGGCCCGGGCCTGTCCCGACGCAGTCGTCCGGCCCGTCAGGCACCGGCCATGACAGCGCGGGCAGCTTGTCGATCCACCTCCAGTACTCCATGAGGAGCTGGACGGGGATGAACGGGAAATGGACGTCGGCGTCCATGTTCCCGCCCCCCGTATAGGGGACGGACGGGTCCCACGTCCCGTGGAAGGCCAGCACCGACACCGGCTTCTTCGGCGTGCAGCCGATGGCGAGGGCACCTGACACGACGGCGATGCCCGCGACCTTCTCCGAACGCTCGCAGGCGTACCGGTACGCCATGCCGCCGCCGTTGGAGAAGCCCGTCACGAAGACGCGGCGGGGGTCGGCGACGCCCTGCCGCACCAGCGTGTCGATCAGCTTGTCGAGGAACGCGACGTCGTCGACGCCGGTCCACCGGGCGAACCAGCAGCAGGCGCCGGCGTTCCAGGTGCCGAGGAGCCCGTCGGGATAGGCCACCGCGTAGCCGTGGCGGTCGGCGACCTCGTCGAGCCCGCTCTGCCTGCGGACGTACTCGGAGTCGTTCAGGCCGCCGTGCAGCGCCACGATGAGCGGCAGCGGCGCGGGGGCCTCGCGGCCCGGCGGGACGTGCAGCAGGTAGGGGCGGTTCCAGTCGCCCATGGGAATGGTGTGCTTCGAAGTTCCCGGGGCGTCCTCGAACGCTCCGGCGGGCAGGGGGTGGGCGATGAGCGTCGCGAGGATCGCCACGATCATCGCCGCCCGCGCGGCGATCTTCATAGCGCGATCCAACCCCGCCGCGCCCCGCCCGGCTACGCACCTCCGCGCAGAAAAGGCGGGCGTTTTTTGGCGAGGGCCGCGCAGGTCGTCGCGCCGCGCGGCCCGGGGAGCGCCGCGGCGCGCGATCCCGGCCCGGCCCCGCAACTCCGGCCCCTAGGACTCCGGCCCCGCCCGACCTCCGCCGCCTCGGTGACCCCGGCCTCCGGCTCGGCCCGTCCGTCCAGCTCGGCCTGGCGACGCTCGGCGCCGACGAGGTCGCGGTGGCCCGCCGTCAGGATCACGATGCCGAGGACGATCGCGCCCGCGCCGACGGCGAACGGGACGTGCAGGTTCGTGTGCTCGGCCAGCCGGCCCGCCGCGTACGGGGCGAGCCCGCCGTCGATGAACCGGTCGAACCCGTAGGCGGCCGACGCCACCGGGCGCTCCACCGGCGCGACCATCATGACCCGCCTGCGTGGTGGCGGGCGGGGCCGCGCCCGGGCGGGTCGTTGACGGAGGGGCGGTGACGAAAATATGGTGAACCGACCGGTCGGTATGTGCGGAATTCGCGCGTTCAGACCGTTCCTCTCGCCGTCGCGGGCCTTCGGAGAATTGCCATGATCCTCAGCACGATGCAGGAATTTCCGCTGTCCGTCGCCGCGATCCTGCGGCACGGAGCGCGCGTCTACGGCCGCAGCGAGTGCGTGACGTGGACGGGCGGCGGCGCGCCCCGGCGGGCGACCTTCGCGCAGGTCGCGCGCAACGCCGAGCGGCTCGCGGCGGCGCTGGCCAGGCTGGGCGTCCGTCCCGGCGACCGGGTGGCGACGTTCTGCTGGAACAACCAGGAGCACCTGGAGGCGTACTTCGCGGTGCCCGCCATGGGGGCGGTGCTGCACACGCTGAACATCCGGCTGTTCCCCGAGCAGCTCTCGCACATCATCAACCACGCCGACGACCAGGTCGTCATCGTCGACGACAGCCTCGTCCCGCTCCTGGCGCGCGTCGTTCGCGAGCTCCCCGCCGTCGAGGCGTTCGTGGTCGTCGGGGACGGCGACGCCTCGCCCCTGGAGGCCAACGGCAACGGCGCGCCCGTCCTGCGCTACCACGAGATCCTCGCCGCGGAGGAGACCGGCTACGCCTGGCCCGAGGTGGACGAGCGGTCCGCCGCGTCCATGTGCTACACCAGCGGCACCACGGGCGACCCCAAGGGCGTGGTGTACTCGCACCGCTCCACGTTCCTGCACGCGATGGCCGTGCAGTCGGCGTCGCTGATCGGCATCACCGAGGCCGACCGCGTCCTCACCATCGTCCCGATGTTCCACGTCAACGCCTGGGGCCTGCCGTACGGGGCGTTCCTGTCCGGGGCGACGCTGCACATGCCGGGGCCGTTCATGCAGCCGGAGCACCTCACGAGGTTCGTCGCCGCCGAGCGCAGCACGCTGGCGTCCGCCGTGCCGACGATCTGGAACGCGATCCTCGCCCTCGGGGAGCGGGAGGAGCTCGACCTGTCGTCGCTGCGGGCGGGCACCTCGGGCGGGGCCGCCGTGCCCCGGGTCCTGCTGGAGCGCTTCGAGCAGCGGTACGGCCTGCGCATCGTCCAGGGCTGGGGGATGACGGAGACGAGCCCGCTCGGCGGCATGGCGTTCCCGCCGCCCGGCGTCGAGCCCGGCACCGAGGAGGACGTGCACTGGCGGCTGAAGTCCGGCCGCGTCGCGGCCGGCGTCGAGATGCGCATCGTGGACGACTCCGGCGCCGAGCTGCCGTGGGACGGCGAGTCCGTCGGCGAGATCGAGGTGCGCGGGCCGTGGATCACCGGCTCCTACCACCGCGACCCCGCCCCCGCGAAGTTCGACGGCGGCTGGCTGCGCACCGGCGACATCGGCACCATCGACGACCGCGGCTTCTTCCAGATCACCGACCGCGCCAAGGACGTCATCAAGTCGGGCGGCGAGTGGATCTCCTCGGTGGAGCTGGAGAACCACCTGATGGCCCACCCCGCCGTGGCGGAGGCGGCCGTCATCGGCGTCCCCGACCCCCGCTGGGACGAGCGCCCCCTCGCCTGCGTCGTCCTGCGCGAGGGCGCCGCCGCGACCGCCGGCGAGCTGGCCTCGTTCCTCGCGGACAAGGTCGCGCGCTGGCAGGTCCCCGAGTACTGGACGTTCCTGGAGGAGATCCCCAAGACGACGGTCGGCAAGTTCGACAAGAAGCCGCTCAGGGCTCGGCACCGCGACGCGGAGCTCAAGGTCGAGCACGTGGACCGCTGACGCCTGTGGGGGCCGCCACGCGGCCCCCCGCCGGCTACTTCTCCAGGCCGTGGAGGAGCAGATCCACGTAGTGCTCGCTGATGGCGGCCGTCTTGAGGCGGCCGCCCGGGCGGTACCAGGCGCCGATCTGGTGGACGGTCCCGAAGAAGAAGTGGACGGCGATGTCGGCGGGCGTCTCGGTGCGGAACGTGCCCTCGCGCTGGCCCTCTTCCACCAGGGCGCGGAACCGCTCGTGGTAGCGGCGCCGCTCGGCGCGGACGGCCTCGCGGCGGTCGCGGGGGAGCAGGTGCGTCGAGCGGAAGAAGACGGTGAAGTCGTCCAGGTAGAGGAACGAGGTGTTGAGGACGTCGACGGCGGCGGCGCGGAGCCTCTCGGCGGCCGTGCCGGGGCCGTCCGCGATCTGCTCCAGCCGGGACATCTGCAGGCCGAGGAGCCGGTGGTAGATCTCGTAGAGCAGGTCGTCCTTGGAGCCGAAGTAGTGGTACATCGCCCCCTTGGTGACACCGGCGGCGTTCACGATCTCCTGGACCGAGGTGCTCTCGAAGCCCTTCTCGGCGAACATCCGGGTCGCCACGGCCAGCAGCCGGTCGGGCAGCGGCAGCGTGCCGGAGACCTTCTTCGCGGGCGCCTGGGTCATCACTCCACCTCCGTCCGGAACGCCCCCGGGCCTCGTGCCGCCCCGGCGCGGCCTCCCGCAACTCGCCGATCAGCCTACCGCCGGGCGTGGGACCGCCGGCGCGGCCGCCGGGTGGGTGCGGATCCGCTGTTGACCGGAGCGCCCGGTGATTCTATCTTCATGGAACCGACCAGTCGGTATGTGCATTTCGGCCTCGGGGGATTCGCGCTGATTCATCGGCGAGGTGAGGCGACATGTCCGGCTTCTCCGCGACCCTGGAACTCCGATCGGTGACCGTCCGCTTCGCCGGGCTGGTCGCGTTGGACCGCGTGTCCCTCACGGCGCCCGAGGGCCGGGTCACCGGGGTGATCGGCCCGAACGGCGCGGGCAAGACGACGCTCTTCAACGTCGTGTGCGGGTTCGTCCGGCCGGACGCGGGCGAGGTGCGCTGGCGGGGCCGGGCCCTGCGCCGGCACCGCCCGCACGACCTGACCCGGCTCGGCATCGCGCGCACCCTCCAGGGCCTCGGGCTGTTCCCGGGGCTGACCGTGCTGGAGAACGTCATGGTCGGCGCGGAGCCGCACGCGAAGGCCGGGTTCTGGTCCGGCCTGCTCGCGCTGCCGCGCGCCGACCGCGACGAGGCGGCCCTGCGCGAGCGGGCCATGGCCCGGCTGGCGGAGCTGGGCGTGGCGGGCGAGGCCGCGCGGCCGCCCGGGCAGCTGCCCTACGGCGTGCAGAAGCGGGTCGCGCTGGCCCGCGCGCTCGTGGCCGAGCCGGACCTGCTGCTCCTGGACGAGCCCGCCGCCGGCCTGTCCGCGGCCGAGATGGACGAGCTGGCCGAGCTGATCCGCGGGCTGCGCGGCGGGCCCGCCGTCGTCCTCGTCGAGCACCACATGGACCTCGTCATGAGCGTGTGCGACCAGGTGGTCGTGCTCGACTTCGGCAAGGTCATCGCGAGCGGGCCGCCGGACCGGGTCCGCGACGACCCGGCCGTCCTCGACGCCTACCTCGGCGAGGAGGTCCCCGGTGCTTGAGGTGAGGGACCTCACCGTCTCCTACGGCGCCGTCCGCGCGCTCGGCGGCGTGGACCTGTCGGTCGAGGAGGGCTCGGTCACCGCCGTGCTCGGCGCCAACGGCGCGGGGAAGACCACGCTGCTGCGCGCCGTCTCCGGCCTGCTGCGGCCTCGCGCGGGACGCGTCGGGCTGGACGGCGCGGACATCACCGGCCTGCCGGTCGAGGAGGTCGTCCGGCTCGGCGTCGCCCACGTCCCGCAGAGCGGCGGCGTCATCACCGAGCTGACCGTGCAGGAGAACCTGCGGCTCGGCGGGCTGTGGCGGCGCGACCGGGCGGCGCTCGCGCGGCGGGTCGCCGAGATGTACGAGCTGTTCCCGCCGCTCGCGCAGCGGCGGTCCCGCACCGCCGCCACCCTGTCCGGCGGCGAGCGCCAGATGCTCGCGCTGGCCCGCGCGCTCACCGGCGCGCCGCGGCTGCTACTGGTGGACGAGCCGTCCCTCGGCCTCGCGCCGCGGGTCGTCGCCCAGCTGATGGCCGTGCTGCGCCGGCTGTGCGACGAGGACGGGCGCACCGTGCTGCTCGTGGAGCAGAACGCGCGCAGCGCGCTGTCGGTCGCCGACCGCGCCGTCGTCCTCGACCTCGGCCGCGTGGTGGCGGACGAGGCCGCCGCCGTCCTCGCCGCCGACGACCGCCTCCGCCACGCCTACCTGGGGTTCTGATGGTGCGCTTCATCAATCTCACGCTCGCCGGCATCACCTCCGGGGCGGTGTTCGCGGCGGTCGCGCTCGCGCTGGTGCTGATCTGGCGCTCGACCCGCATCGTGAACTTCGCGCAGGGCGGCATGCTGATGTTCACGACGTTCCTCGCCTGGAGCGTCATCGACGCCGGCGGCTCCTACTGGCTCGCGCTCGGCGCCGCGCTCGCGTCCGGGCTGGTGCTGGGCGCGGTCGTCGAGCGGGTCGTGGTCCGGCCCGTCGAGGACAAGCCGCCGCTGAACGCCGTCATCGTCACGCTCGGCCTGCTGGTGCTGCTGCAGGCGGCCGCGGGCATGATCTGGGGCGACACGCCGCACTCCTACCCGCCCGCCTTCACCATCAAGGGCCTGTCCGCGGGCGGGACGCGGCTGCTGCTGTCGCCGTTCGACCTGTTCGTCATCGGCGCCGTCGCCGCGGTGATGGTGCTGCTGACGCTGCTGTTCGTCCGCACCGACCTCGGGCTGCGGCTGCGCGCGTCGGCGTTCGCCCCCGAGATCGCCCGCCTCCAGGGCGTCCGGGTCGGCCGGATGCTGACCCTCGGATGGGCGCTCGCCGCGCTCGTCGGGTCGCTCGCCGGGGTGCTGGTCGCCCCGTCGGTGTTCGTCGGGCCCGCCCAGTTCGACGCGATGCTCGTCTTCGGGTTCACCGCCGCCGTGATCGGCGGGCTGGACAGCCCCGCGGGCGCCGTCACCGGCGGCCTGCTGCTCGGCTGCGCGCTCAGCTACGTCTCCGGCTACCTCAGCTCCGACCTGGTCGCCTTCGGGGCGCTCGCCGCGCTCATCACCGTCCTGATGATCAGACCGAACGGGCTGTTCGCCGCGAGCACCGGACGGAGGGTGTGACCACGTGACCGCGCCCATGCTCGTGCCCGTGCGAAGCGTCCTGCGCCGCTCGACCCTGGCCCGGCACGCGGCCGGCGCCCTCGTCGCGCTCGCCGCGCTGTACCTCCTGACCACGGCCGCGAGCCCCTACCGGGACCTGCAGATCGCGCAGGCCGCCTACCTCACCTGCGCGGTCGCCGGCCTGACGGTGCTGACCGGGCTCGGCGGCCAGATCTCCCTCGGGCACGGCGCGTTCATGGCGGTCGGCGCCTACACCGCCGCGCTGGTCATCGGGCACTGGGGCTGGCCCCTCGCGGCGGTCCTCGCGGCCGCGGCCGGCGTCACCGCGGTCGCGGGCACGGTGGTCGGCGCCGTCGCCGCCCGGCTGCACGGCCCCTACCTGGCGGGCGCGACCCTAGCGTTCGCCGTCGGGCTGCCCGGCCTCGCCAACTACGAGCCGCTCGCCGGCGTGCTCGGCGGCCAGAACGGGCTGACGGTCGCCCCGCCGGTCCCGCCCGCCGCGCTCGGCCCCGCGTTCCCGCTGGAGCGCTGGCAGGCGTGGATCTGCTGCCTCGGCGCCGTCGCCACGCTGTTCCTGCTCGCCAACCTGACCGGCGGCAGGTTCGGGCGGACGCTGCGCGCCGGCCGCGACGACGAGATCGCCGCCGCGCTGAGCGGGGTCCGCGTCGCCCGGGCGCGGATCGCGGCCACCGTCGTCTCGGCTGCCTGCGCCGGGCTCGCCGGCGGGCTGCTCGCCGTGGTCGCCACGCTGGCCGCGCCGGGCGCGTTCCCGCTCACGCTGTCCCTCCAGCTCATCGCCGCGATCATCATCGGCGGGCTCGGCACCCTGCCGGGCGCCGTGTGGGGCGCGCTGATCCTGGTCTACGTGCCGACGTGGGCGGCGGACCTGTCGTCCTCGTCCGGCCTCTCGCACAACATCGCGTCGAATCTGCCCCTCGCCGTCTACGGCCTCGTCCTCATCGCGGTGACGCTGGCCTTCCCGCGCGGCGTCCAGGGAGGCCTGCGCGACATCGGCGGCGCCATGCGGCGCCGCGCACGCGGGACGCGCGACCGGGCTCCCGGGCCGCGCGGTCCCGCGTCGAGCGACAGATCGGGGCCCACCACAACGCACCCAGGAGGAGCAGATGAAGCGACCCCGGACCAGGCGGGCGCTAGCCCTGATGACCGCGGCGACGCTGGCGGTCGCGGCGAGCGGCTGCGGCGGTGACGGCGGGGACGGCGGCTCGGCGCCGGGCGTGACCGCCACGACCGTCACGATCGGCAGCCACCAGCCGCTGACCGGGCCGGCCGCGCCCGGCTACAGCGCCAACTCCGCGGCGTCCAAGGCGTTCTTCGACTACGTCAACGCGAACGGCGGCGTGCACGGACGCAAGATCGTCTACAAGTACGTGGACGACGCCTACAACCCGACGCAGACCGTCAGCGTCACGCAGAAGCTCGTCCTCCAGGACAAGGTGTTCGCGATCTTCAACGGGCTGGGCACGCCCACGCACTCCAAGGTCGTCGACTACCTGAACGCCCAGCGCGTCCCGGACCTGTTCGTCGCGTCCGGGTGCGGCTGCTGGGACCAGCCGGACAAGCATCCGCAGACGTTCGGCTGGCAGGTCGACTACATCCGCGAAGGCAAGATCCTCGGCGACCACGTCAAGAAGACCTACGCGGGCAAGAAGGTCGCCTACTTCTACCAGAACGACGACTTCGGCCAGGACGGGGTGAAGGGCCTCGACAAGTACATCCCGAAGGACCAGGTCGTGTCCCGGCAGACCTACCAGCCCGGCGGCACCGACATCGGCGCGCAGGCGCAGGCGATCGCCCAGTCCAAGGCGGACGTCGTCGTGCTGTTCAGCATCCCGACCTACACCGCGCTGTTCCGGCTCGCCGCGCTGAAGCTGAACTACAAGCCGACGTTCGTCGTCAGCAACGTCGGATCCGACCCGATCACCCTCACCGGCCTGCTGGAGAGCTTCGCCAAGAAGGGCGGCAGCGAGGTCGAGGGGAGCCCGCTCATCCAGGGCATGGTCACCGACGGCTACCTGGCCGCGCCGGGCGACGCCGCCAACAGCTGGACCGCGCTGTTCAAGAAGATCCACGGGCAGTACATCCCGAAGCTGCCGTTCAACGGGAACATCGTCTACGGCATGTCGGTCGCCTACACCTTCGTGCAGGCGCTCCAGGCGGCCGGCAAGAACCCGACGCGCAAGGGCCTCGTGGACGCGCTGGAGAAGTCCCACTTCACCGGGCCGGGCGTCGTCCCGTTCGCCTACGGCGCGGGATCGCACGCCGGGTACACCGGGGCGGTGATCGGCACGATCAAGGGGCAGAACGTCGTGCCGCAGGGGCAGCCGCTCACGACCGACGACGGTGACGGGCCGATCCAGCCCTACACGACCCCGCAGCCGCAGGCGCCCGCGAACGGCGTCCCCGCCGCCGGCTGACGCGCCACCGCCGCCGTCCCGCGCCCTCCCGCGCGGGCCGGCGGTTCAGGCGCGGACGACCTCCGGGCCGGCGGCGGCGAGGTCGGCGGCGAGGTCGGTGTCCAGCCCGGTGTCGCTGATCAGCACGTCGACGTCGGCGAGGCCGCCGAACCGCATGAGGTGGTCATGCCCGATCTTGGTCCGGTCGGCGAGCAGCACCCGCCGCCGCGACGAGGCGATCATCGCCCGCTTCACCGCGGCCTCGGCCTGGTCGGAGGTCGTCAGCCCGCGCTCGACCGAGCAGCCGTTCGTCGCCATGAACGCCACGTCCACCCACAGGTCGGCGAGCGGGCGCAGCACCGCGACCTGCTGCACAAGCTGTCCCCGCCGGCACATCCGCGCGTAGGTACCGTCCGGCACGCCCGGCGGCAGGCTGCCGCAGCCGACGACCCGGCTGGCGGAGCGGGCCGCGGCCGCCACCGCGGCGCCGACCTCGTCCAGCTCCCCGGGCGACAGGGGCCCGCCGGGCTCGTTCAGCTTGGTGACGACGCCGCCGGGTTCGGCGATCGCGACGTTGGACCGGGTCCGGCCGCCGACGCGCACGGCGTGCACCCGCAGTCCCTCGGTCTCCAGCAGCCGGCGCTACCGGTCGCCGTCCGAGCCGCCCACCGCGACCACGGCCGCGGACTCGACGCCGTTGGCCAGCAGTGCCCGGGACACGTTGACGCCCTTGCCGCCCGGGTCCAGCCGCGCGGACCGGGCCCGGATGACCGCGCCGCGGGTCAGCGCGTCCACCTCGATCGTGCGGTCGAGGCTGGGGTTGAGCGTCACCGTCACGATCATGCGCCGCCCGCTCCCGGCTTCATATTGCTTCCCTTCTGTTTGAGTTGGTTTCTATTGTTTTCGATCCGTTTTCCGCCGGGTCAAGGGGGCCCGGGCGAGGGAAGAGGTCCGGTCGTGGTCGGCTCGTCCGGGGGCGGGCAGGATGATCTGTGGTGGGCGGTGCGGTGCGCGAGGCGGGAGGGGCGGCCTGATGGCGTGGTCGATCGGCTTCAGCCTGCTCGCGGCGTTCCTGTTCGCCGCGGCCGCCGCGCTGCAGTACCGGGCCGCGCGGAGGGCGGTGCACGGCGGATCGGACGCGTCCGCCGCCCACGGGCTGATCCGCCGGCTCGTCCGCGACCCGGTGTGGCTGACGGGGTGGGGCGTCAACCTCGCCGGGTTCTTCACGCAGGCCGTCGCGCTGCACTTCGGCTCGACCGCCGTCGTCCAGCCGCTGCTGGTCACCCAGCTGGTCTTCACGATCGCGCTCGGCACGATCGGCACGGGGCGCCGGCCCGCGCGGCTGGACCTGCTCGGCGGCGCCGCCGTGTCCGCGGGGCTCGCCGTCCTGTTCACGGTGCCGGGCGCGATCCCGCCCCAGGGCGAGCCCTCCCGGCCGCGGATCCTGCTCGCCGGCCTCGTCGCCGCGCCGATCGTCGTGGTGCTGTCCCGGGCGGCGTGGCTGCGCAGGGGCCCGGTGCGGTCCGCGCTGCTCGGCGTCTGCGCGGGCCTGTGCTTCGCCGCGACCGCCGTGCTGATCAAGCTCACCACCGCGGACCTGGTCGACCGGGGCGTCGCGGCCACCGCGGTCGACTGGCCCGGCTACGCCCTGGCGGGCAGCACGCTGCTCGGCCTGGTCATCGAGCAGCGCGCGTTCGCGGCCGGGTCGCTGCCCGTCGCCATGACCGCGATGACGATGACCAACCCCATCGCCTCCTACCTCGTGGCCGCCTTCGCCTTCCAGACGCTGCCGCCCCGGACGGCCGCGGCGTTCACGGCCCTGTCCTTCAGCGTGCTCCTGCTCACCGCCGGCGTGGCGCTGCTGTCGCGGTCCGCGCACGCGACGCGCGAGGGCGATACGGTTCCCGGACCCTCCCGAGAGGACGCCTCTTGATCACCCGACGCGCCCTCGTCCTCGGCGGGCTCGGCGGCATCGGGGCCGCCGCGGCCACGGGCGGCACCGCCTACGCGCTGGTGGAGAGCGAGGTCCTCCCCGGAAAGGTGCGGCTCGACCGCGCGCTCGGCAAGTGCGGCGACGCGCCGGCCCCGCCCGCCGCGTCCGTCGAACCCGAGCGGGTGACGTGGCGGTCGGCGCACCGCCGCGCCGCCGTCACCGCGACCATCGTCCCGCCCGCCGCGGGCCGGCCGCTGCGCGGCCTGCCCGTGGCCGTCGCGCTGCACGGCACCGGCGACGACGGCTCCTCCCTGGTGCGCAAGCTCGCCCTGGACCACTACCTCCCCGACGCCGTCGCGCGCGGCGGGGTGCCCCCGTTCGCCCTGGTCAGCGTGGACGGCGGGCCCGACACCTACTGGCATCCCCGCGCCGGCGGCGACGACCCGCTCGGCATGATCGTGGACGAGCTGCTCCCGCGGCTGCGCGAGCGCGGCGCCAGGACCGGCCGCGTCGGCGCCATCGGCTGGTCCATGGGCGGCTACGGAGCCCTCCTGCTGGCCCGCCGCCTCGGCCCCGCGCGCACGGCGGCCGTGGTCGCCGCGTCCCCGGCCCTGTTCGCCTCCTACGAGGACGCGGTCGCCGCCAACCGCCGCTCGTTCGACGGCGCGGCCGACTACGAGCGCCACGACGTCTTCCGCGCGCTGGACGAGCTGAAGGGAGCCCCGCTGCGCGTCGACTGCGGGACGAGCGACCCGTTCGCCGGCCGGGTGCGCGAGTTCCGTGAGCGGGTCCGGCCCGAGGGCGGGCTGGAGGGCGGCTGCCACGACGCGGCCTTCTGGCGGCGGCAGCTCCGCCGCGAACTGGCGTTCCTCGGGCACCGCCTGGGCGGCCGCTGAGCGCGGCTAGGCCGTCCGCTCGGCGCGGCCCGTCCGCACCAGCCAGCTCAGCAGCAGCATGAGGTCGAGGCGGCCGTCGGGCTCGGTGAACCGGCCGCCGGTCAGCTCGGTGATGCGGCGCAGCCGGTACCGGACGGTCTGCTCGTGGATGTGCAGCCGCTCCGCGGCGATCACCGCGTTGTCGCCGCACTGCAGGTAGGTCAGCAGGGTCTCGGCGAGCGGCTGCCGGCGCGCCGGCGGAAGCTCCAGCAGCGGCCCGAGGACGGCCCCGGCGGTCGCGCCGACCAGTTCGTCCGCCGTGAGCGTGGCCAGCGGCGCGATGTGGTCCACGCACCGGACCGGGCCGTCGTCCGGCAGCAGGCCCCGCTCCGTCAGGGTCAGGGCGTGCCGGGCCCAGCGCAGCGACACCGCGCCCTGCCCGAGCGGGACGGTCGGGCCGACCGCCGCCGTGCCGAGCCTGCGCAGCGCCGGCCACACCCGGTCCTGGCCGGGGCCCTCCGGGTCGGGCACCACGAGGAAGGGGACCGGGGCCTCCCAGTCGGCCAGCACCGCGGGCGGCAGGATCCGGGCGCCCGCCGGAGCCCCCGGCGGCAGCGCCACCAGCGCGATGCTCTTCGGCAGCTCCCAGCGGGCCGCGACCGCGAGCTCGGCGATCGCCTCGGGCGCGGGCGCGGGCTCGGCGACCAGCAGGTCGCGGAGCCGGTCGCGGCGGCGCTCGCGCTCGGTCGCCAGCTGCCCCTGCTCGCGGGCGTAGCCCTGCGCGGCGGCGTCGGCGACCCGCGCCAGCAGCATGAACAGCGAGTCGGTCAGCCGGCCCAGCGTCTCGCGCGACCAGCCGAGCCGGTAGGCGTCCTTGATGAACCGGCGGCAGGCGACCTGGCTGCTCACGCGCATCGCGTTCTGCAGCGCCGCCAGGCTCCGGCCCTGCCGCGCCTCCTCCTCGCCGAGCCGCATGTACATCTCGGTGATCTTCCGCGCGTCGGCGGTCGGGTGGTCGACGGAGTCCACGAAGAACGCGACGGTGTCGCTGACCGTCCGCTCCACCCTGCGGGCGTACTCGCCCCCGTCGGCGCCGGCGTACTCGGGGACCTGGTCGCGGATCTCCCGTTCCATCTCGTCCACGGCGGCCTGGAGGTGCTGCCGCAGTACGTCGGGCAGCTCGGCGGGCATGGGCCCTTCTGTCATCCGGTGTCCGTTCGGCGGGGTGGGCTCGGGCGAATCACCCTAGGCAAGAAAACTCACCCTGTCATCACCCGTGCCACCGCCCGGCAGGCCCGGGACGGCGGTCAGGACGGGCGGTCAGGAAGCGGCCGCCTGCGGCGCGGGGACGGGCGCGGGGGAGCGACGCCGTGCCGTCAGGCGGCGTCCGAGGTCCTGGGCGGGGCGTTCGACGTAGCGGTGCGCCAGCGCCGCCGAGGTGAGGACCGACGCCAGCAGGACCACCCCCCAGGCCGCCCGGACCGGCACCGGCAGGCCCCAGGTCTCCCGTCCGGCGGCGTGCCAGACCGCCTGGACGACGAGCGGGTGCAGCAGGTACACGGAGTAGCTGACCATGCCGAGCCACACGAGGACCCGCGGCATGGAGAGGCGGCGCACGGCGAGTCCGGCCAGGAACGTGAGCCACGCGGCGCCCACGGCGATGGACCAGTCCGGGCCGAGCGGGTTCGGGTTGGCGTGCAGGGCCCAGCTGGTCGGCGTGCGCATGCCCGCCGCCAGCGTCAGGGCCGGGACGATCGCCACCATCGCCGCGGCGGGCAGGGGCCGGAGCCGCCCGTCCTGGATGCCGCGGATCGCGGTCCCGGCGAACATGGTGGCGATGATGCACAGGCTCTCGATGGCGCCGATGCGGCTGTTCAGCACGAGCAGGACGAGGGCCAGCGCGGCCACCGCGGCGACGCCGGCCCGCCGCAGCCCGCGGTGCGGGGCGACCATGGCGGCCAGGCCGCCCGCGAGCAGGAGCGCGGCGGCGAGGACCGTCCCGCCCGGCCACCGCGAGGCCAGCAGCGCGGACGGCAGCGCCACCCCGAGGATCGCCGCGCCCACCCCGAAGCCGAGGGCCACCCGGGCGCTGGCCCGGTGCACGCCGGCGACGAACATCGCCGTCACGAGGAGGTAGAAGACCATCTCGTAGGAGAGCGTCCAGAAGACGTTGACGACGTTCGGGACGCCCAGCAGGTCCTGGAGCATCGTCAGGTGCGCCAGCGCGGACGCCCAGGGCCGGTCGCCGATCGGCGCGGGCAGCCCGTAGGAGAGGCCGGCCGCGCCGAGCAGCAGCGCGAGGGCCACCGACACGCCCCAGGCCGGATACAGCCGGAAGAACCGGCCCACCCAGAACTGCCGGACGCTGCCGCGCCGCTCCAGGGAGAACGGCACCACGTAGCCGCTGACGAGGAAGAAGACGAAGACGCCGTACCTGCCGAAGTCGAACCAGGGCCCGGTGGCCCGGCGGACCTCGGGCAGCAGCACGTCCAGGGAGTGCTCGAACACCACCACCAGGGCGGCCAGGCCGCGCAGGGCGTCCAGCCAGCCCATGCGGGGCGCCCTCGCCGGGGGAGCGCCGATCGTCTTGTCCGGTGGGGTCAGGGTGTTCGTCGGCATCCGGGCCACGATAGGGGCCGAACCGTTACCGTTTCTAACCGGCAAATGAGATTTCCCTGAATCGTCGTACCCGCCGCCTGACGCAGCGTCACGATGCCCGGGCGCCGGATGAGCGGTGAGAGCAGGGCGGGCGCGCAGAACCGGAGAAGGCCGCCGGTGGGGGCGGACCGGATCGATGTGAGCAACCCCACAACCGCGTCAGCGGACGCCCACGGCGCCGTACATCACCGGTTCGCCCGGCGGTCGGCCGGGCCCGACCGGGACGAGCGGCGTCACCCCCGGCGGCAGCGGGCGGAACGGCCCGAGCAGCCGGGCGATCTCGGCGCCGCCGCGCGGGCGCACCGGCAGCGAGGCCGCCTCGCGGTAGAGCCGCGCGGCCTCCGCGACGGCTTCCGGGGCGAAGTCGCCGGTGGCGTGCGAGACGACCAGTGCGCTGCCGGGCGCGGTCGCCGCCGCGAGGCCGGCGACGATCTCCTCGGCGCCGGGGACGAAGTGCAGGACGCCGGAGAACACCAGCGCCACCGGCTCGGCCGGGTCGATCAGCCGCCGCACCTCGGGACTGCCCATGATCGCGTCGGGGTCGCGGATGTCGGCCCGCAGCGCCGCGACGTTGCCGCCGTCGATGAGCAGCGCCCGGGCGTGGGCGATGACGAGCGGGTCGTGGTCGACGTAGACGACGCGGGTGCCGCCGGTGCGGCGCGCGGCCATCTGGTGCACGTTGTCGGTCCTCGGCAGGCCGCAGCCGAGGTCGACGAACTGCCGCACTCCCCGTCCGGCGAGCAGGGCCATGGCGGCGCCCAGGAAGGAGCGCGCGGCGCGGGCGGCGCCGGCGGCCTGCGGCACGACCCGCAGGATCCGCTGCGCGAGGTCGCGGTCTGCGGCGTAGTTGTCCTTGCCGCCGAGGAGGTAGTCCTGGACGCGCGCCGGACCCGGCCTGTGCAGGGCGAGCGGCGTCTCCGGCACCCTCGTGCCGACCATGGGCATGGTGCTCACCTGTCGCCTTCACCAGAGGGGATCGGTGCAATGGCTCACTTGCGACGGTAGGCCCCGGGCCGGGCCGGGAGGCCGCCCCGTCCGGCGGGCCGCCCGAAAACCGGCACGGCCGTGGCCGCTTCGGGCCAATCAGGTTTGGCGCGCGCACGCCCGGTTCTGCGGCGGGCGGCCGGGGCCGCGGGCATTCCCCGCCGCGGGGGACCCTGACGGATGGCCTTTTCCGGCCATGACAGGCACTTAACCGAAGCCGTCGATGCGCGGTGGAGGCCCCTCGGGATCAGCGCTCGGGGTCGCGCCACATGAGCCAGACCGGCGGGCACCCCTTGCCCGGCAGCGGCAACTCGCGCGTCACCCGGAAGCCGAACCGCTCGTAGTAGGGGACGTTCAGCTCCTTGGACGACTCCAGGTAGGCGGGGAGGCCCTCGGCGTCGCAGCGGTCGAGCCGCGAGCGCAGGAGGGCGGCGCCGAGGCCGTTGCCCTGCGCGGGGGGATCGGTGCCGAGCACGGCCAGGTACCAGTGCGGCTCGCGCGGGTGGTGCTTCTCGATCGCGCTGAGGGTGCGCAGGGTGGCGGGCGTCCTGGCGCCGAGGATGCGCAGGAGCGGGACCGCCTGGGCCGCCTGGAGCCGCAGCGGCACGCTCCACCGGCCGGGCGGGTCCCACAGCGCGGCGGCCTCCGGCGCGTCCCCGCGCGCGGCGGTCTCGGTGGCGCCGTGGGGGAGGTGCACCCGCCGGAGCAGGATGCCGAACAGGGCGGTCATCCGCCGCACGCGGGAGGCGTCGTCCGGCAGGAGCCACCGCCAGACGGGGTCGTCGTCGAAGGCGCGTCCGAGGACGGCGGCGACCGCCGCGGCGCCGGCGCCGTCCGCCGCGCGGACGAGGGGGGACGACGGGCGGGGCTCGGACGTCATGCGGGGCCTCCTCGGGGACGCGCCGATCCTCACCGGAGCCGCGGCCCCGCGTCAAGGAGGCGTCAACCGCGGGCGCAGTGCTCCGACTTCGCCCTCGCCAGCTCCTCCAGGACGAGCGAGACCCCGATCCCCACCAGCCAGGTGTCCTTGGCGAGCGGGATGCCCTGCGGTGAGGGGCGCAGCCCGCCCTCCTGCCGCATGCCGGGCAGCCGCAGGTACAGGCCGGCCAGCCCCGCGGAGAACGCGGTGAGGGCCGCGCCCGCGAGCAGCGAGGGGACGAGCGGGACCACCAGCGCCGTGCCGAGGGCGACCTCCGCCCGGCCGAGCACGCGGGTGAAGTCCTTCGGGTCCCTCGACTCCAGGAACGGGTAGGCGGTCTTCGCCGTCCCGTGGGTCTGTTCGGCGGCCCCCTCCAGGTCCTGGAGCTTCGACAGGCCGGAGTTCAGGACGAACGCGCCGACGGCCAGCCGGACGGGCATCTGGTGAGCGCGGGCTAGAAGACGCATTTTTCCCCATCAACTATCGGAATACCGGGCGCAAGGCATCATTCCCGCCGCTCGCCTCCCGCATCTGATGGCCGGGTCAAGTCTCGGCCTGCCCCCGTGCCGAAGGCCGGCTACCACGCGGGGAGCAGGCGGCCCCGCGGCCCGCGGCTCCGCGCGGGGCAGCCGGAAGGACTCCGGGCGGCCGACGCCGGCGCCGGCGCCGCCGTCGCACGATCGGGGCGTCGTCGAGAGAACCGGGAGCATCGAGATGCCGACCGTCCGGTCGCGGCCGGCGGCCGCGGGGCAGCTCTGGCGGCCGCGGCCGCCGGTGCGCAAGACCATCACCGTCGTGCACGCGACCGCCGGCGGGGCGGTCGTGCCCGCCGGGCGGCGGTGGGAGCAGGTGGCGGTCGTCTCCTGCCAGGTCCTCATGCTGCTCACCGCCACCGCCCTGTCGGTCTTCAAGCCCCGGGGCCGCGTCGGCGGGCGGCGCGCCCGCTCATGAGGCGGGCCGCCCGTCCGGCAGCCGCTCCGCGACGGTCCGGAGCGCGTCCACGCAGGCCTGGACGGCCGGCCGGTCCGACCCGGCGCGCCACACCGCGTAGATCTTGCGGCGGACGGCGGGCCGGGTCGCGACGACGCGGACCCCGCCGGGGACCGGTAGCGTGGCCGCACGTGACGACTCCGGAATGGGCGCCCGAGCGCGAGGTGACGGCAGAGCTGGCGAGCGCGCTGATCGGGCGGAGGTTCCCTGAGCTCCGCGGCGCCCCGGTGGAGCGCCTCGCCGCCGGCTGGGACAACACCGTCCTCCTCGTCGGCGGGGAGTGGGCGTTCCGCTTCCCGCGCCGGCGGATGGCGATCCCGGGGGTCGAGCGCGAGATCGCGGTGCTGCCCGTCCTCGCGGGGCGGCTGCCGCTGCCGGTGCCCGTGCCGCGCTTCGTCGGCGAGCCGTCGGACGACTTCCCCTGGCCGTTCTGGGGCGGGCGGCGGATCCCGGGCCGCGAACTCGCCGAGGTGCGGCCGCCGGACGAGCGGCGGGTCGCCCTCGCCTCCGAGGCCGGGGCCTTCCTGCGGGCCCTGCACGACCCGGCCCTGGCCGCCGAGGCGGGAGAGGGGCTGCCGGTCGACCCGATGGGACGCGCCGACCCCGCCGGGCGCGCGAGGCTGACGCGCGGCCGCCTCGACGCCCTCGCCTCACGCGGAGTGTGGAAGCGCGACCCGGCCGTCGGTGAGTTCCTCACTGAGGCCGGGGGTCGGGCCGCGCCGGGCGGCGACCCGGTGCTCGTCCACGGGGACCTGCACGTCCGGCACCTCCTGCTCGCGCCGGACGGGCATGCCGCGGGAGTGATCGACTGGGGGGACCTGTGCCTCGCCGCCCCGGCGGTGGACCTCTCGCTGGCCTACGCCGGTTTCGCGGGCGCCGCGCGGGAGGCGTTCCTGGGGGAGTACGGGCCGGTCCCGGCGGAGCAGGAGGCCGCGGCGCGCGTCCTGGCGCTGAACCTCAGCGCGACGCTGGCCGAGTACGCGGCCTCCACCGGGCGGGACGCGCTGCTGGCCGAGGCGCTGGCCGGGCTCGGCCGGGCGATCGACTGAGGCCGGGGGTCAGGTCCTCATGTAGACGCGGATGGCCGTGCCGTCCGGTCCGGTGTGGACGCGGACGAGGTCGGCGAGGTGGTTGACCATGAGGATGCCGCGGCCGCCGTGCGGGCTCATGTCCGCCGGTCGGCGCCCGGCGAGCGGGTCGCTGATCGTCCCGGCGTCCCGGACCTCGCAGACGACGTGCCCGTCCTCCGCCCAGAGCCGCGCGGTGCCCCCGCCGCCGCCGTGCAGGCAGGAGTTCGCGGCCAGCTCGTTCACGGCGAGTTCGAGGTCGCCGACGGAGGCGGCGCCGAGGCCGAACCGCGCCCCCCAGTGGCAGGCGAACTCGCGGACGGCGGGGAGCGCGTCCAGGTCGAAGGTCATCGCGACCGCCTCGGCCGGCTCGGGCAGCGGGAGGTTGTACTCGCTGATGACGCGGTGCGGGGCGTAGCCGCCGCTCGCGCGCTCGCCGCGCCGGTCGATCACCACCGGGTGGGTGGCGAGGGCGTCGGCCAGCGCCACGCGGTCCAGCCGGGCGGCGTCGTAGGGGCACAGGATGGTCGCCGCGCGACCGGCGAAGGCCAGGTTGATCAGGGCCTCGTGCTGGGCGCAGGCGGGGTACTCGGTCGCCGAGCGGCCGGGCCAGACCGGCTCGCCGATGATCCGCACCCGGCCCCCGGCGTGCCGGTCGGCGAAGCGCCGCAGCACCCCGGGGATGATGCGTCCGGGGTTGCGGCCCGCCTTCGCCATGTCGAGCCAGGTCACGCGCGCGGCGGCGGGGCCGAGGTAACCGCGGAGCACGGCCAGGCGGTCGCCGGGCACCGCCACGGCCACGGGCTCGCCGGCCTCGAGTCCCGCGCGGATGAACCGCGCGCCGCCAGCGAGGTACTCCTCGTCGCCGTGGTAGAAGAGCGCCTGGTGGACGAACGCCTCCGCGCGTGCCGCGCCCGCCCCGCCGAGCCCGAGGCTCATCGAGGGGCCGCTTCGTCCGGTTCCGCCGTCGCGCGCATTCGGTAGAGGGTACGCGCTGGCGGGAAGCCGTGCGAGCAGGGTCATGCGGACATCCCCCGAGGTCAGCCGATTCTTGTTCCGAACGAGCGGTACCCCCGAAGGGGGTCTTGAAAACAGACAATATCCGGACCAATTGCGTTCGCGGCCGCCTCACCCCCCTCCGTCGCCGCACCGGGGCCGGCGGTCGCGCAGCATGACGGCGTCGACCACGTCGGTCAGCCGCCCGCGCCGGCGGTAGGCGCCGCGCTGCCGCTCCGCGCCCGTCCCGCCCGCGACGAGGCGCCGCACGCCACGGGCGACGGCGTCGCGGTCGCCGGCGGCGCGCAGGGCGGGCGCCACGTGCGCCAGCAGGTCGCCGGCCAGCGCGCCGAAGTCGGCGGGACGGCCCGTGCGCACGTCCACGCCCCGCCCGGCGAGACCGTGCCGCGCCGCCAGCCAGTAGGCCGCGCGCAGCATCTCCTGGGGCGGGTCGGGAGCGCGCTCGCCCGCCTCCACCAGGTCGGACGACACCTGGACCAGCGCCCGGACCAGCGCGGCGAACACCGCCGCCTCCCCGGACGTCGGGGCGACGTCCGCGAGCCTGATCTCCACCGTGGGCAGCCGTGCCGACGGCCGGACGTCCCAGAAGATCGTCCCGCTGTCCATCAGGGCGCCGCACTCCAGCAGGCTCCCGACGAGGTCGTCGTAGTGTCCGGCGGACGCGAGGTAGGGCGGCGGCCCCGCCACCGGCCACCGCGCCCAGGCCAGCGCGCGCCAGCAGGCGTGGCCGGTGTCGCGCCCCGCCCAGTAGGGCGAGTTCGCGGCCAGCGCCAGCAGCGTCGGCAGCCACGGGCGCAGGTGGTTGCTGACCTGGACGGCGCGCTCGCGGTCGGGCATCTCGACGTGGACGTGGCACGAGCAGATGCACTGCTCGTCGTCCAGGCCCCGGTAGACGGCGAGGCTCTCGGCGTAGCGGGCGCCCCGGGCGATGGGGGCGGGCACGAGGTCGCCCAGCACCGGGGTGCCGGTCGCGGCGAGCCGGACGCCCTCGGCCGCCGCGGCGGCAGCCATCACGCCCCGCATCAAGCGGATCTGCTCGCCGAGCTTGTCCAGGTCGTCGCAGGGGGAGGTCTTGGCCTCGGCGAGGTAGGCGACCAGTTCCGTCGAGACGCGCTCGCCCAGCGCCGCCCGCGCCCGGCGCACCACGGCGGCGGCGCGGGGGACGACCTCCCGTGAGACGGGATCGACGACGAAGTACTCTTCCTCGATTCCGAATCGCAGGGCCATCCCACCACCTCGGGCTCGGGGGCGACGCAGGCGGCCAAGGTCCCTACGAAAGTACGTCGCCGCCGCGAAGCCCGCACCTGCCGGGCGGCCCGGAATAGGGAGAAAAGGGTCTCTTGACCCTATTTTGACTCGCCGCTCCGCGGGCATCGTCGGGGGAGGACCGGCGGAAGAGGAGGTGAGGTCGGATGCTCGGGTCCACTTCGACCGGCGTGCTCGTCATCCTGGTCGCCGTGGGGGTGTTCCTCCTGGTGGGGATGTTCTACTTCGGCGACAAGCGCAAGGGCCCGCCCAACGGCTCGGATCGCGGCCGCTGAGGCGGGCCCCCCGCATGCGGTGCGCGTGGCGCGCGGGGCTCCCGGCCGCCGTCAGGGGCCGGGGTCCACGAAGTACATCGACAGCGCGACCAGGTGCGTGAGGACGACCACGCCGATTCCGAAGAAGAACAGCATCTTCGCGGGCCCGTGCGGGAAGACGGTCCCCGGCTTGAGAGGGCCGCGCTCGCGCTGCCGCGCGGCGATCCGCTCCTCGATGGGCGGCCGGCCGAACACCGCTACCGCCGGGGCTCGTCGACGACGACGTCGGTCATGATGTCGACGGCCAGCGCGATGATGCCGCCGATCACGGTCACCGCGGCGCCCACCCCGAACACGGCCCAGTCGGGGCCCATGGTGACGCCGACGCCGCCGATGGCGAAACCGACGAAGATGATGGCCACGGCGGCCCAGGACTTGGGGCGCCCGGCGTGGCTGCCAGTCGACATGCGTTCGTCTTCCCTCTGCGCGGTTCGGGGGCGGGCTCTACGACGCCGAACTCTAGCAACGCCCCTCGCCACAGGGCCTTGCGGGGTACCCGGAGATCGTCCGCGCGGGAGGGGGACCGCCGCCGCGGCGACGGTCAGACGAACGCCCCCATGCCCGTCGCGGCCCGCCCGACGATCAGCGTGTTGATCTCCCGGGTGCCCTCGTAGGAGTAGAGCGCCTCGGCGTCGGCGACGAAGCGGCCGATGCCGTAGTCGAGGACGATCCCGTTGCCGGCCATCAGCTCGCGCGCCCAGCCGACCGCCTCGCGCATGCGGCTGGTGCAGTACGCCTTGGCGAGCGCGGAGTGCTCGTCGCGGTAGAGGCCCTCGTCCTGGAGCTGGGCGAGCCGCACCACCATGCCGAGCGAGGCGGTGGCGTTGCCCAGCATCCTGACCAGCAGGTCCTGGACGAGCTGGAACTTGGCGATCGGCCGCCCGAACTGCTCGCGCTCCACCGCGTAGTCGCGGGCGATCTCATAGGCGGCGAGCATCACCCCGACCGCCTGCCAGGCGACGCCGCTGCGGGTCTGGCGCAGGATCGCGGCGGTGTCCCGGAAGCCGTTCGCCCCCGCGAGCCGGTCGGACTCGGGGACGCGGCAGTCCGCCAGGACGATGTCGGCGTTCTGCACGGTCCGCAGAGCGATCTTGTTCTCGATGCGGGTCGCGGTGAACCCCGGCGTGCCCTTGGCGACGACGAACCCCTTCACCTGGTCGTCGGCCTCGTCCCTGGCCCACACGACGGTGTGGTCGGCGAACGTGGCGTTGCCGATCCAGCGCTTCGCGCCGTTCAGCACCCAGTGGTCGCCGTCGCGGCGCGCGGTGGTGCGCAGGCCGAGCGCGACGTCCGAGCCGCCGTCCGGCTCGGTGAGCGCGAACGCGCCGATCTTCTCCATCCGCCCCATCGCGGGCAGCCACCGCTCGCGCTGCTCCGGGGAGCCGCACCGCCCGATGCTGCCCATCGCGAGCCCGGCGTGGACGCCGAAGAACGTCGCCATGGACGGGTCCACGCGGGCCATGTCCATCGCGAGGAACCCGGTGAGCAGGCTGCTCGGCTTCTCGCCGGGGCACTCGTCGTAGGCCAGGCCGGCGACGCCGAGCTCCCCGTACCGCGGAACCAGCGCGAACGGGAACTCGGCCCGCGTCCAGCAGTCGTTCGCGATCGGCGCGACCTCCGCCTCCAGGAAGCCGCGCACGTTCCCGAGGATCTCCTTCTCCCGCTCGTCGAGCAGTTCCTGCATGTGGTAGAGGTCGCCGGGGAGCGATTCGAGGGCCATGGCCACCCCCCTTCCCCGAGGCCGGAGCGCTAACCGGCGGCTCCGCCCGGGCCCGGGTACTGGTCAGCGGGACCCGGTTTTGAGCCGGATTCGGCCGCTCGCCTACCATCCAGGCATGACGGTGCCGCCTGAGGAACTCGAACTGGCCGCCGCCTTCCCCACGGCCGACCGCGACCGGTGGCGGGAGATGGTGAAGGGGGTGCTGCGCAGGTCCGGCGCGGCGGGCGAGGACACCCCCCTCGACGAGATCGAGGGTCTGCTGACCCGCGAGTCGTACGACGGAGTGCCCATCGCCGCGCTCTACACGCGCGACGACGCGCCGCCGGGACGCCCCGGGCTGGCCCCCCGCGTGCGCGAGGTGCGCCCCGACGGCGAGGGCATCGCCGGATGGGACGTCCGGCAGCGGCACTCCCACCCCGACCCGGCCGTCACCCGCGAGGCGGTCCTCGCCGACCTGGAGAACGGTGCCACCTCCGTCTGGCTGCGGCTCGGCGAAGGCGGCATGCCGGTGGCCGCGCTCCCCGAGGCGCTGCGCGGCGTCCTGCTCGACCTCGCCCCCGTCGTGCTGGAGGCGGGCGCCTCGGCGGGCCAGGCCGCCGAGGCGTTCCTGGCCCTGGTCGCCGAGCGCGGGAACGCGGCCGCCGCGTCCGGCAACCTCGGTGCCGACCCGCTCGGCCTCGCGGCGCGCACCGGGACGCCCGGGTCCCTGGACGAGGCCGCCGCGCTCGCCGTCCGCTGCGCCCGGGAGTTCCCGGGGCTGCGCGCGGTCGTCGCCGACGGGACCCCGTACCACGACGCGGGCGGGAGCGACGCCGAGGAGCTCGGCGCCGCGGTGGCCGCCGGAGTCGCGTACCTGCGCGCCCTGACCGGCGCGGGGCTGAGCGTGGACGAGGCGTTCGGGCAGGTCGAGTTCCGCCTCGCCGTCAACGCCGACCAGTTCTCCTCGATCGCCAAGCTCCGCGCCGCGCGCCGGCTGTGGGCGCGCGTCGCGGAGGTCAGCGGCGCCGCGGACGGCACCGACGCGCGCGTCCACGCGGTCACCTCGTCGGCGATGATGACGCGGCGCGACCCGTGGGTGAACATGCTCCGCACGACCGTCGCGGCCTTCGCCGCCGGGGTCGGCGGCGCGGACGCGGTCACCGTCCAGCCGTTCGACGCCCGCCTCGGCCTGCCGGACGGCTTCGCCCGCCGCATCGCCCGCAACACCCAGACGCTGCTGCTGGAGGAGTCGAGCCTCGCCCGCGTCGTCGACCCCGCGGGCGGCTCCTGGTACGTCGAGAGCCTCACCGAGGGCATCGCCCGGGCGGCCTGGGCCTGGTTCACCGAGATCGAGAGGGCCGGGGGCTTGGCCGCCGCCCTCGACTCGGGCCTCGTCGCCCGCCGCCTCGCCGCCACCTGGGAGCGGCGCCGCGAGGACATCGCCCGGCGCAGGGCGCCGCTCACCGGCGTCAGCGAGTTCCCGAACCTCGCCGAGACCGCGCCTTCGCGCGACCCCGCGCCGCCGGCGCCCGGCGGCGGCCTCCCGGTCGTCGCCTACGCGCAGGACTTCGAGGCCCTGCGCGACCGCTCCGACGCGCACGCCGAGGCCGCCGGCGCCCGTCCGAAGGTCTTCCTCGCCACGCTCGGGCCGATCGCGGTCCACACGGCGCGCGCGTCGTTCGCCGCCAACCTCTTCCAGGCGGGCGGGATCGAGACGGTCGCGGGCGCCCCCGAGGAGTTCGGGGCGTCCGGCGCCGCGGTCGCCTGCCTCTGCTCCAGCGACGCCCTGTACGAGGAGCAGGCCGCGGAGGCGGCGCGGATCCTGCGCGACGCGGGTGCGGTGAAGGTCTGGCTTGCGGGTAAGGGAACCTACGAGGGGGTCGACGACCGGGTGCATGCCGGGTGCGACGCGGTCGAGGTGCTGGAGACCACCCTCCACGATCTGGGAGTGAACGAATGATCCCCGACTTCACCGAGGTCGAGCTCGGGACGGCGCCCCCCGCCGACGAGGCCGCCAAGCGGTGGCGCGCGGCGGTCGAGGGCGCGACCGGCGCCGAACCCGAGGCCCAGACCTGGGACACCCCGGAGGGCATCGGCGTCAAGCCCCTCTACACCGGCGACGACCTGGCGGGGCTCGACTTCCTCGGCACCTACCCGGGCATCGCGCCGTTCCTGCGCGGCCCCTACCCGGCGATGTACGCGACCCAGCCGTGGACGATCCGGCAGTACGCCGGCTTCTCCACCGCCGAGGAGTCCAACGCCTTCTACCGCCGCAACCTCGCGGCCGGGCAGAAGGGCCTGTCGGTGGCGTTCGACCTGGCCACGCACCGCGGCTACGACTCCGACCACCCCCGCGTGTCCGGCGACGTCGGCATGGCCGGGGTCGCGATCGACTCCATCTACGACATGCGGCAGCTCTTCGACGGCATCCCGCTGGACCGGATGAGCGTGTCGATGACCATGAACGGCGCCGTCCTGCCCGTCCTCGCGCTCTACATCGCCGCCGCGCAGGAGCAGGGGGTGAGGCCCGAGGCGCTGGCGGGGACCATCCAGAACGACATCCTCAAGGAGTTCATGGTCCGCAACACCTACATCTACCCGCCGCAGCCGTCCATGCGGATCATCTCCGACATCTTCGCGTTCACCTCGCAGCGGATGCCGAAGTACAACTCCATCTCGATCTCCGGCTACCACATCCAGGAGGCTGGGGCCACAGCCGACCTGGAGCTCGCCTACACGCTCGCCGACGGCGTCGAGTACATCCGCGCCGGGCGGGAGGCGGGCCTCGACATCGACGCGTTCGCGCCGCGCCTGTCGTTCTTCTGGGCGATCGGCATGAACTTCTTCATGGAGGTCGCCAAGCTCCGCGCCGCACGGCTGCTGTGGGCGCGGCTGGTGAAGACGTTCGAGCCGCGCAACCCGAAGTCGCTGTCGCTGCGGACGCACTCGCAGACGTCCGGGTGGTCGCTGACCGCCCAGGACGTGTTCAACAACGTCGCGCGCACCTGCGTCGAGGCCATGGCCGCCACGCAGGGGCACACCCAGTCGCTGCACACCAACGCGCTGGACGAGGCCCTCGCGCTGCCGACCGACTTCTCGGCCCGCATCGCCCGCAACACCCAGCTGCTCCTCCAGCAGGAGTCCGGGACGACCCGCACGATCGACCCCTGGGGCGGCAGCGCCTACGTCGAGCGGCTCACCTACGACCTCGCCCGCCGCGCCTGGGGCCACATCGCCGAGGTCGAGCAGGCGGGCGGCATGGCCAAGGCGATCGACGAGGGGCTGCCCAAGCTGCGCATCGAGGAGGCCGCCGCCCGCACCCAGGCCCGCATCGACTCGGGGCGGCAGCCGGTCATCGGCGTCAACAGGTACCGCCCCGACACCGAGCAGGAGATCGAGGTCCTCAAGGTCGACAACGCCTCCGTCCGCGCCCAGCAGATCGACAAGCTGCGCCGGCTGCGCGAGGAGCGCGACGAGACCGCGACCCGGGCCGCGCTGGAGGCGCTCACCCGCTCCGCCGAGGCCGCGGAGAACGGCACCCGGCCGAACGACCTGGAGCACAACCTGCTGGCGCTCGCCATCGACGCGGCCCGGGCGAAGGCGACCGTCGGGGAGATCTCCGACGCCCTCGAGAAGGCCTACGGGCGGCACGCGGCGCAGATCCGTACGATCTCCGGTGTGTACCGGGAGGAGGCGGGCCAGGTGACGGGCATCGAGAGGGCGCGGGCCGCGACCGCCGCGTTCGAGGAGGCCGAGGGCCGCAGGCCCCGCATCCTCGTGGCCAAGATGGGGCAGGACGGCCACGACCGCGGCCAGAAGGTGATCGCGACCGGGTTCGCCGACCTCGGCTTCGACGTCGACGTGGGCCCGCTGTTCCAGACCCCCGCCGAGGTGGCCCTGCAGGCCGTCGAGGCCGACGTGCACATCGTCGGCGTCAACTCGCTCGCCGCCGGCCACCTGACGCTGGTCCCGGCGCTGCGCGAGGAACTGGCCGCGCTGGGCCGCGACGACATCATGATCGTCGTCGGCGGCGTCATCCCGCCCGGGGACTTCGACGAGCTGCGCGCGGCGGGCGCGTCGGCGATCTTCCCGCCCGGCACCGTCCTCGCGGACGCGGCCGCCGGCCTGCTGGAGGAGCTCACCGCCAGGCTCGGGCACGCCGCGCCGGAACACGCCTGAGGAGCGGCGGAGGAGTGACGAGCGGAGACGGCGCCGGCCGGCGCCCGGCCGGCCCGCGGGGTGCGCGGTGAGCGCGCCGGGCGTCGACGACTACGCGGCCGGGGTGCGGGACGGGTCGCGGGCGTGGATCGCGAGGGCGATCACGCTCGTGGAGTCGGCCCGCCCGGACCACCGGGAGCTGGCGCAGAAGCTGCTGGTCGAGCTGACCCCGCACGCCGGGGGCGCCCGCCGCGTCGGGATCACCGGCGTGCCCGGGGTCGGCAAGTCCACGTTCATCGACGCGCTCGGCACCCGGCTGACGGGGGAGGGGCACCGGGTCGCGGTCCTCGCGGTGGACCCGTCCTCGACCCGGACGGGCGGCAGCATCCTCGGCGACAAGACGCGGATGCAGCGCCTCGCCACCGATCCGGGCGCGTTCATCCGGCCCTCGCCCACCGCCGGGACGCTCGGCGGCGTCGCGAAGGCCACCCGCGAGGCGATGGTGGTCATGGAGGCCGCCGGGTACGACGTCGTCCTGGTCGAGACGGTCGGCGTCGGGCAGTCCGAGACGGCCGTCTCCGAGATGGTCGACTCCTTCCTGTTCCTCACCCTCGCCCGGACCGGCGACCAGCTCCAGGGGATCAAGAAGGGCGTCCTGGAGCTGGCCGACGTGATCGCCGTGAACAAGGCCGACGGCGAGCACCGGAAGGAGGCCGAGCGCGCCGCCCGCGAGCTGTCGGGGGCGCTGCGCCTGCTGCGCAGCGACGAGCGCGTCCGGAACACGCCGGTCCTGACGTGCAGCGCCAGGGAGGGCACCGGGCTGGAGGAGGTCTGGGGCGCGCTCGTCGAGCACCAGGACCGGCTCCGCGAGTCCGGCGAGCTGGAGGCCCGGCGCCGCCGCCAGCAGGTCGGCTGGACCTGGGCGCTGGTCCGCGACCGCCTCCTGTCCGATCTGCGCGGGCATCCGGGCGTCCGGGAGCTGGCGCCCGGCCTGGAGCGGGAGGTCGCGGACGGCGCGCTGACGCCCGCGCTCGCCGCCGAGCGGATCCTGGAGGCGTTCTCGCGGGACCGCTGAGCCCGGTTCGCGTGCGTCCGAAACCGTGGGTTGTGCCAGGTCCCGGTCACGGCGGACACGGATCAGGTACAAAAGTCGGATGGACGTCATCGCGCTCGATGATCCGACGGACGCGCAGATCCGGGAGTGGCACTCTGTGCTCGCCGCCGTCCACGCGGCCGAACCGGACGGCGAACCCGCGCCCGACCCGGAGCGGACGGCGCGGCTCCTGCTCGGCGCGGAGGCCGGCTCGCGGCAGCGGCTGTGGGCGGCGGCCTCCGGGGGGCCCGGGGCGGGCGGCGCCCTCGCGGCGGTCGCGGCGCTGCGGCTGCCCGGCGAGCCGGGCGAGGGCCGGCCCGGCGAGGTCGACATCCGGGTCCGCCCCGAGCACCGGCGGCGCGGGCTCGGCGGCCGGCTGCTCGCCGAGGCGGCGGCCGGCCTGCGCGCCGACGGCCGCTCCAGCGTGATCGCGCAGGTCCTGGCGGGCACGCCCGCCGTCCCGTTCCTGGAGTCGCACGGCTTCGAGTGCGTGCTGACCCTGCGCGGCATGCTGCTGCGGCTGGACGAGGTCCCCGCCGCGCGGGTGGCGCGGCTGCTGGCCGAGGCGCCCGGGGGGTACCGGCTCGCGCGCTGGAAGGGCGTGGTGCCGGACGAGCACGCCGACGCCCTCGCCCGCGCCAAGCACGCCATGGCGGACTTCGCCGAGTACGAGGGCTCGTCCTGGGACGCGCACCGCGTCCGCGAGATGGCCGAGATGGTCGCCAAGCGCGGCGACGACCTGTACACGGTCGCGGCGCTGTCCGGGGGCGTCATCGCGGGGTTCACCGAGGTCGTGGTTCCCGCCGGGTGCGCCGGGCGCGCGGCGCAGTACGACACGGCCGTGCTGCCCGAGCACCGCGGGCGGCGCCTCGGCATCTGGGTGAAGGCGGCCATGCTGCGCTGGCTCGGGGAGGAGTGCCCCGGGGTGCGGGAGATCGAAACAGACAATTCCGGCGACAACGCTCACATGCTCGCCGTGAACGAGGAGCTCGGCTTCCGCCTCGAGCGCGAGTCCCTGGAGTACCAGGCCTCGGTGTCCGCCCTCCCCTCCGCCGGTTCCTGACCGGAAAACGCCTTGCCTCGGGGCCCTGCCGCTGGGCATTCTCATGGTGGCCTTCCGGGAAATGCCCGGAAGGCAGAGAATTGCCGAAGCATTCCCTTGTAGTTCAACGGCAGAACGCCGCACTGTTAATGCGGATATCCAGGTTCGAATCCTGGCGGGGGAGCGGCACGGGCTAGGGAGGTGACCCGGTGAACGTGCTCGTCCTGAACGCGTCGTACGAACCCATGCAGAGGGTCGACCTGCGGCACGCCATCCGCATGCTGGTGCGCGAGGTGGCCGTCGTGGAGGAGGCGGAGGAGGGCCGCACCTTCGGCCCTTTCCCGGTGCCGCGGGTCCTGCGGCTCGTCCGCTACGTCGCGATGCGCTGGAGGCACGGCAGGCGCCCGCCCTGGACCAAGCGCGGCGTGTACCTGCGCGACGGGGGCCGCTGCTGCTACTGCGGGAAACGCGGCGACACGATCGACCACGTGCACCCGCAGTCCCGGGGCGGCGCGGACACCTGGGAGAACACCGTCCTGGCGTGCGGGAGGTGCAACAACCGCAAGGGGGACCGCACGCTCGCCGAGGCCGGCCTCCGGCTGCTGTCGCAGCCGCGGGTGCCGCGCTGGGAGGAGCTCGTCGGGACGTGACGGGGGCGCCGGGTGCCCGGCGCCGACCGGGGGAGGGGGCCGGACGGCATCGCGCCGTCCGGCCCCCGGACGTCTCCCCACGCCGGCGCCCCTCCGGTAGCCCCGGCGTGACGCTGTGTGTTTTGTGAAGCTTGTGAGGTAATTAGGGCGATTGTGGTAGCGTGCCGCCAATCTTGAGCTTTGTTATCTAGGAGAGATCTGTGGCGGCCCTCGATCCCCCCGGCAGGACGCCCCGCCCCCAGCGCGGGCGCAGAACGGCGAAGCGCCTCGCGGCGCTGGCCATCGCGGTCGGCGTCTCGGCGGCCCTGCCCCCGGTGTCCGGGAGCGCGGCGAGCCTCCCGCAGGAGCCGAAGGACCTGAAGAAGGAGTACGCCCGGCTCAAGGCGCGCTCGGAGAAGCTGTCCAAGGAGTACCGGGGCGAGCTGGTCTCCCTGGAAGAGGCGAAGAAGGCCGCCGAGCGGGCGGGCGCGGACGCGACCAAGGCCGGTCGCGAGTACGACGCCGCCCGCGTGGACGTGGCCCGCATCGCCTCCACGACCTATATGACCGGCCGCCTCGACGTGATCCCGATGGTCTCCTCGGCCGAGCCGGGCGCCGCCGTCCGCGACGCCGCCGTGATCGAGCACATCACCCGCAACAACGGCCGCCGCGTCCAGAGCCTGCAGGCGCTGAGCGCCAGCGCGGCCAAGTCGCAGGCGACCGCCAGGCAGAAGCTGGCGGAGGTCAAGAAGGAACTCGACGACCTGGAGGGCCAGCGCGCCCGCGTCAGGAAGCTGCTCGCCAAGTACAAGCCCGAGGTGACCCGCACCAGCGTGCCGAGCGGCGGCGGCCGCCCGGACGGGGCGAGCGGCACGAAGTCCCCGATCGTCGGCAACTCGATGACCGCGCGGATGCGCACCGCGCTGCAGGAGATCGACGGCAAGTTCGGCGCGTTCCCCACCATCGGCTGCTCGCGGCCCGGCGACCCGCAGGACCACGGCTCGGGCCGGGCCTGCGACTTCATGGAGAGCACCGGCGGCAAGATGCCGAGCGCCTCCGCGCAGGCGCACGGCGACCGCGTCGCCCAGTACGTCATCGACAACGCCTCGCGCCTCGGCATCAAGTACGTCATCTGGAAGCAGCGCATCTACGACATGCGCGGCAGCGGCGGCTGGCGGCAGATGGAGGACCGCGGCAGCATCACCCAGAACCACTTCGACCACGTCCACGTTTCCGTCCTCTGAGCCTCCGTCCTCCGACCTGCGTGCGCGAGGTGCGCTACTGATCGCCGAGGTCGACGACGGCGGCGTCGCGGGCCGAGCGGGCGGCGGCCTCGATGACCTCCAGCCCGGTGATCGCGTCGGCGAGGGTGACCGGGGGCGGGGCGCCGTCCCGCAGGGTGCGCAGGACGCTCGAGTAGAACTCCTGGTAGGCGCCCGCGGCGGTGGGCTCCCGGCTCTCCTTCCCGGGAGTGCCCAGCAGGCCGCCGGACCCGGTCGGGGCGATGCCGTAGCCGGAGTCCTTGGGAGTGAGGCCCGCGCGGAGCTGGTCCTCCTGGACGTCCATGCCCGAGACCGTGTACGCGGCCTTGCTGCCGAGGACGCGGAAGCGCGGGCCCAGGTGCGAGGCGGTGGCGCTCATCCAGAGGTGCGAGCGGGTGCCGCCCGGGTGGGTCAGGGCCACGAACGCGTCGTCGGGCGCGCTCGCCCTGGGGCGGCGGGTGTCGATCTCGGCGTAGACCCTCTCCGGCCGCCCGAACAGCGCGATCGCCTGGTCGACGAGATGGGAGCCGAGGTCGAACAGGATGCCGCCCGCGTCGCGGGGGTCGGTGCTCTCCTTCCAGCTCTCCCTGACCTCGGGGCGCCAGCGCTCGAAGCGGGACTCCAGGCGCCGGACCTCGCCGAGGGCGCCCGCGGAGACGAGCCGCCGCGCCGTCTGGTAGTCGCCGTCCCAGCGGCGGTTGTGGAAGGGGAACACCGGAAGGCCGCGGACGGCGCTCAGCGCGGCGAGGGAGCGGGCCTCGGCCGCCGCGGCCGCGACGGGCTTGTCCACGACGACGGGGACGCCCGAGGTCAGCGCGGCCCGGGCCAGCGGCACGTGCTGCCGGTTCGGGGCCGTGACCACCACCAGGTCGCAGGCGCCCGACGCGCCCCACAGCCGGTCGACGGTGTCGAGGACCTCCGCCTCCGGGTACCGCTCCCGCACGGCCCGCTGCCGCTCCGGGGCGCCGGTCACGACCGCGGCCAGCCGCATCCCCGGCACCGACGAGATCAGCGGCGCATGGAACACCGAGCCGCCGGTGCCGTATCCGATCAGCGCAACACGCAGGTCCATGTCACGATCATGACCGATGGCGGGGCGGCGGCCGGGCGGCGGGGCCCCCGCTCGGTGAGCGCGCCCGGTGAGCCCGCCTGGTGAGCGCGGTCCGGCGCGGCGACGCCGGTTCCACGTAGGCTTTTGAGTGCGGATGTGATGGATTGAGGGGGACGTGTGTCCAAACCAGTGCTGCTGACGGTCGACGACGACCCGGGCGTGTCCCGGGCCGTGGCGCGGGACCTGCGCCGCCGGTACGCCGAGTCGTACCGCATCGTGCGCGCCGAGTCGGGCGGGCAGGCCCTGGAGGCCCTCAGCGAGCTGCGGCTGCGCGGTGACGACACGGCCGTGCTGCTCGCCGACTACCGGATGCCCGGCATGGACGGCGTGGAGTTCCTCGAACGCGCCATGGACCTGTTCCCCTTCGCGCGCCGGATCCTGCTCACCGCCTACGCCGACACCGACGCGGCGATCCGCGCGATCAACGACGTCGACCTCGACCACTACATGCTGAAGCCGTGGAACCCGCCGGAGGAGAAGTTCTACCCGGTGGTCGACGAGCAGCTGGACGCCTGGAAGCGCGTGGAACGGCGCCCGCCGGACGAGCTGAGGGTGGTGGGGCACCGCTGGTCGGCCCGCTGCTACGAGGTCCGCGACTTCCTCGCCCGCCACCAGGTGCCCTACACGTGGCTGATGGACGGCGACCCGGAGGGCGCCCAGCTGGTCGCCGCGGCCGACTGCCCGGAGCTGCCACTGATCGTGACCGCGGACGGGGCGACGCTGTCGGCTCCCTCCGACGGCGAGCTCGCCGCCGCCGTCGGGGTGCCGAGCACCCCGACCGCCGACTTCTACGACCTGATCGTCGTCGGCGGCGGCCCGTCCGGGCTCGGCGCGGCGGTGTACGGCGCGTCCGAGGGCCTGAAGACGGTGGTGGTGGAGCGGCGCGGCCTCGGGGGCCAGGCCGGGCAGAGCTCGCGCATCGAGAACTACCTCGGCTTCCCCGACGGGGTGAGCGGCGCGCAGCTCGCCGACCGGGCCCGCCGCCAGGCCGACCGGTTCGGCGCCGAGCTGCTGCAGGCGGGCGAGGTCACCGCCCTGGAGTCGCGGGGCAGGACCCGGGTGGCGCGGCTGGCCGACGGCACGGAGATCGCCGCGCACGCCGTCATCCTGTCCACCGGCGTCTCCTACCGCCGCCTCAACGCCGAGGGCGTGGACGACTTCGTCGGGCGCGGCGTCTTCTACGGCGCCGCGCTCACCGAGGCGCCCTCCTGCGCGGACGAGGAGGTCGCCGTGGTCGGCGGTGCCAACTCCGCGGGCCAGGCCGCCGTGCACCTGGCCAAGTACGCCAGGAAGGTGCACATCATCGTCCGGGCCGACGGCCTGCGGAAGTCGATGTCGCACTACCTGGTCGAGCAGATCGCGGCGACGCCCAACATCGAGGTCCACACCGGCAAGACGGTGTGCGCGGCGGAGGGCGCGGACCGGCTGGAGCGCCTCACGTTCGCGTGGCCGGGCGGGAAGAAGACCATCGACGCGCACTGGCTGTTCGTGTTCATCGGAGCCGAGCCGGGCACGCAGTGGCTGGCCGGCTTCGTCGAGCGCGACGCGCGCGGGTACGTCCTGACCGGGCCCGACCTCGTCGGCGGGGGCCGCCGCCCCGCCGGCTGGCCGCTCACCCGCCAGCCCTACCACCTGGAGACCAGCGTCCCCGGGGTGTTCGCGGCGGGCGACGTGCGCTCGGAGTCGATGAAGCGGGTGGCGTCCGCGGTCGGCGACGGCGCGATGGCCGTCGCGTTGGTCCACCGTTATCTGGAGCAGGCATGAACACGGCGACACCGGAGCAGCTGCGCGAGCTGTTCCTCTTCGAGGCCCTCGACGACGAGAAGCTCGGCTGGCTGTCGGCCTGCGGCACGGTCGCCGACTACCCGCGGGACGGGATCATCTGCGCCCAGGGCGAAGCCGCGGAGTTCCTGTACGTGCTGCTCGACGGCGAGATGGTCATGACCCAGAACGTCCGCGGCCACGAGGCGCAGGTCAGCCGGACCGACCGGCCCGGCACCTACGGCGGGGCCGTGCAGGCGTACCTGGGCGACAAGATCGAGCAGCGGTACCAGCACTCGCTGCGCGCGACGCGGCCCTCGCGGGTCTTCGTGCTGCCGGCGTACAAGTTCGGCAAGATGGTCCGCAAGTGGTTCCCGATGGCGACGCACCTGCTGGAGGGCGTCTTCTTCGGAATGACCGCCCAGCGGCGGGTCGTCGACCAGCGCGAGCGGCTCACCGCCCTCGGCACGATCACCGCGGGCCTCACCCACGAGCTGAACAACCCGGCCGCCGCGGCGGCGCGGGCCAGCGCCGAGCTCGGCGACCGGCTGGTCGGCGCGCAGAAGAGCCTGGCCGACCTCGCCGCGCAGGGGGTCGACTGCACGCACCTGAGCAGGCTCGTGGCGCTGCGCCCGGCGCTGCCCGCGGCGCCCGGCGGCCGCCGCAGCCCGCTGGAGGTCAGCGACGCCGAGGACGAGCTCGGCGACTGGATGGAGGAGCACGGCGTCGACGACGCCTGGGACCTCGCGCCCGGCCTGGTGGCCGCCGGGATCGGCATCGAGCAGGCCGAGGAGGTCGAGCGCGCGGCGGGCGGGCACCTGCCGGCGGCGATGCGCTGGCTGGCCGAGGTGCTGGAGGTGACCCAGCTCCAGGCGGAGATCTCCGAGGCGATGGGCCGCATCACCGCGCTGCTGGAATCGGCCCGCCAGTACTCCCAGCTCGACCGCGCGCCCTACCAGCGCACCGACCTGCGCGAGCTGCTGGACAGCACCCTCACCATGCTGAAGCGCAAGTTCGGCGATGGCGTGACGGTGAAGACCGTCTACGACGAGACCCTGCCGCCCGTCCCGGTCTACGCGGCCGAGCTGAACCAGGTGTGGACGAACCTGATCGTGAACGCGCTCCAGGCGATGCAGGGCAGCGGGACGCTGACGATCCGCACCGCCCGCGAGGACGACTGCGCGATGGTGGAGATCGCCGACACCGGCGTCGGCATCCCCGAGGAGCACCTCGACCGGATCTTCACGCCGTTCTTCACCACCAAGCCGGTGGGGCAGGGCACCGGGCTCGGCCTCGACATCTCCTGGCGGATCGTCGCGGGCCGGCACGGCGGCGACATCCGGGTGGAGTCGCTTCCCGGCGACACCCGGTTCCAGGTCCTGCTCCCGCTCACCGAGGCCGCCGGGGAGAGCGCGGAGGAGCCGGCCGAGGAGGACGCCGGGGAGCGCGCTCAGTAGGACTGGAGTTCCAGCAGGTACCCGCCGGGGTCGCGCAGGTGGGCGGTGCGCAGCCCCGGCCCCCACTCGGGGCGGTCCCGCGGTCCGGCGACCTGGACCGCGCCGAGTCCGCGGAGCGTCGCGGCCGCCGCGTCGACGTCGTCCACGCGGAACACCAGCATCGAGCCGTCCCGCCCGGAGGGCGCGGGCAGGTCCGCGGCGCCGACCGCCTCCACCATCCGGGAGCGGCCCATCACGACGAGCGCCGCCTCGGCCCCGAGGTCCCAGTTCGCGTACTCGGCCTCCGGGATCAGCTTCACCGGGTCGATCCCGAGCAGCGCGCGCAGCGCCGCCTCGTAGAAGTCCGCGCAGGCGCGGAAGTCGTCCACCAGAAGGCGCGGATACAGCGCGTCCATACCGTCCCCAATTCATGGGTGCTTACCAATGATTGGTGCCACCCTACAATAGCGGGATGGAGGACACCGCCGGACCGCTGCCGCCCCGCCTGCTCGGGATCACCACGTTCGTGCTCGCCCAGGTCGGGCGGGCCGGACGGGCGAGGATGGGCCGCCTGATGGACGAGCACGGGCTCGGCCTCTGGCACTTCGCCGTCCTGTCCGCGCTGGACGACGCCGCGCCCGCCTCCCAGCGCGACCTGGGGGTCCGGCTGCGCATCGACCCGAGCGACCTCGTCGAGGTCGTGGGGCGGCTGGAGGGCGCCGGGCTCGTCCGCCGCGAGCGCGACCCGGCCGACCGCCGCCGCTACGTGGTCGAGCTGACCGCCGGGGGACGCGCGGAGCTCGACGAGGTCACCCGCCGCGCGGCCGAGCTGGACGCCGAGCTGCTGGCGCCGCTGACCCCGGGCGACCGGGCCGCCTTCGAGCGCATCGCCCGGGTCCTGCTCGCCCACCACGACCCGCGGGCGCGGCCGGGGCGCGCGAAGGCCCCGGCGCCGCCGAGCGCGCCGGGGCCGGGGGAGGAGCCGCCTAGTCGAACAGGTCGGGCTGCTCGCGGGTGATCTGGTCGTAGAGGGGCTGGTAGTTGATCCAGCCGACCAGGTCGTTGCCGATCTGGTCGTGGGTGAGGACGGCGTTGTCGTGCTCGATCGGCACGACCTGCCCGGCGGCCTTCGCCAGGAGCTGGACCTGGCAGGAGCGCTCCATCGTGATGAACCACCAGGCGGCGGCGTCCACGGTGTCGCCGACGGTGAGCAGCCCGTGGTTGCGCAGGATGACGGCCTTGTGGCCGCCGAGCGCCGCGGCGATGCGCTTGCCCTCCTCCAGGTCGGTGACGACGCCGGTGTAGTCGTCGAACAGCCCGTGGTCCTGGTAGAACGCGCACACGTCCTGGGTGATCGGCTCCAGCCTCTGGCCGAGCGCCGCGATCGCCCGCCCGTGGGTGGAGTGGCTGTGCGCGGCGGCCACCACGTCCGGGCGCGCCTGGTGGACCTGCGAGTGGATCGCGAACGCGGCCTCGTTGACCGGGTAGCGGCCCTCCACGACCTTGCCCTCGTGGTTCACCAGGATCAGGTCGCTGACCCGGATGTGCTTGAACGACATGCCGAACGGGTTGACCCAGAAATGGTCGGTGCGCTCGGGGTCGCGGGCGGTGATGTGCCCCGCCACGCCCTCCTCGAAGCCGAACTTCCCGAAGATCCGCAGCGCGGCGGCGAGGCGCTCCTTGCGGTGCCTGCGCTCGTCGGCGACGTCGTCGAACGCGGGCGGCAGCCGGAAGATCAGGTCGGTCGGCAGCTTCTCCAGGAACTCTTCCTCGTCGGACATCGGGCACTCCTTGGGCTCGTCTCCCGACCACCGAACACCAAGGCCCGGCCCTCCGGCTAGACCGGCGGCGCCCAACGCCCCCGCGTCCGGTTGTCCGGAAGGGACAAGCGCGGCGCACAATGGGGGGATGAGGCCCAGCGGAGGCGACCGATTCCTGCGGTTGCTGATCGAGCAGACCGACGATCCGGTGCTGCTGGAGGCGACGGTCCGCGCCGCACGCGGCCGTTCCGAGCTGGTGGCCGCGCTTCCGGAGGAGGAGACCAGGCGGCACACCCGCGCCCTCGTCCGCGGGGTGCTGGCCGCGCTGGAGGACGGCGAGCCGAGCGAGGAGGTCCTCGCGGCGGCGGAGCGGCTCGGCTCGGACCGGGCCAGGCAGGGCGTGCCGGTCGCGGCCTTCCTGGACGGTTTCCAGGCGGGCCGCGCCCACCTCGTCCGGGCGCTCGTCGCGGGCGGCCGCCGGATGGGCGTGCCGGACTCGGCGCTGCTGGACGGCGTGACCCGCATCGACGAGATCACCACCGCGCTGGTGCAGCGGATGGTCCACGCGCACCGGATCGCCGAGCTGGAGATGGCGCGGACCGCCCGCGAGGAGCGGCTCCAGATGCTCCGGCAGCTGCTGCACGGTGAGGCCGCGCCCGTGCTCGCACCGCTCGACCCCCGGGCCGCCTACCACTGCGTGGTGTCCGACGTCAGCGACCCGGTCGTGGCGGGGCGGCTGGAGGCGGCGCTCACCGCCGCCGGCCCGGGCCTGTGCGGGCTGGTCGACGGGCGGCTCGCGGCCCTGGTCGCCCGGCTCCCCGGCCCGGGGGAACCGGCCACCGGGCCGTCCGGCCCGCTGCTGGTCGCCGCTCCGCCCGTCCGTCCCGCCGGCGTGGCCCCGATGTACGCGCTCGGCCGGCGGGCGTTGCGGGCGGGCGCCGCCGCGGGCCTCACCGGGATGCGGGAGCTGGCCGACCTCGCGCTGCTCACCGCCACCGAGGCCGAACCGGAGCTCGGCGGCCTGCTCGCCGGCGCGCTGCTGGCCGGCCTCGACCCGGTCGATCCGTTCCACCGGGAGCTGGCCGAGACCGCACTGGCCTACCTCGACCACGGAGGGCGGATCGGGCCGACGGCCGCGGCGCTGCACGTCCACGGCAACACCGTGAAGTACCGGATCCGCCGCTTCCAGGAGCTCGCCGGGCGGCCGCTGCTCGACCCCGCCGGGGGCGCCGCGGTGTCGCGCTCCGCGAACTGGTGGTGGGCCCTGCGCCGGTGGCTTGCGGGGTCCGGGGCGTGACCGGGCCCGGCGGCATGTATCTATTTGGGGGGACGTTCCGCGGGGGGACGCCCGGGGGAGAACGGAGGAACAGGTGACCGCACCGAGCATCGGCACCGTGATGTGGCCTATGCAGTCCTGGCCGGAGGCCGGGGAGCTGTGGCGGCGCGCCGAGGACCTCGGGTTCCGGCACGCGTGGGTGTACGACCACATCGCCTGGCGCGGCACGACGCCCTGGTACGACGCCTACACGACGCTCGCCGCCGCGGCGGCCGTCACCTCCCGGGTCCGCGTCGGCACGCTGGTGACCTCGCCGAACTTCCGGCATCCCGTGCCGGCCGCGCACGCGATCAAGACGATCGACCACGTCAGCGGCGGGCGCCTGACCGTCGGCATCGGGGCGGGCGGCACGCGCCGCGCGTCCGACGCCGGGGTCCTCGGCGGCGGCGACTGGAGCCCGGACGAGCGCGCCTCCCGGTTCGCCGAGTGGGTGGACCTGCTGGACCGCCTGCTGACCGGCCCGCGGACCTCCTTCGAGGGGGAGTACTACACCGCGCGCGAGGTCGTGCAGGAGCCCGGCTGCGTCCAGCGCCCCCGCGTGCCGCTCGTCATCGCCGGGGACGGGCCCCGGGGGATGCGGCTCGCCGCACGGCACGGCAGCGGCTGGGTGACCAGCGCCCACGGCGCGGGGGACGAGCCGTACGGCATCGTCCGCTCCCGGCTGGAGGCCCTGCGCGCCGCGTGCGAGGCCGAGGGCCGCCGCCTCGACGACCTCGTCCTGCTGACCGGCTTCAACGAGGAGCCCTGGCTGGAGTCGGCCGGAGCGTTCGCCGACCTCGCCGGCCGCTACGGCGAGCTCGGCATCACCGAGATCGCGCTGCACTGGCCCCGGCCCGGCTCGCCGTTCGACGCGGACATGAAGGTCTTCGAGGCGATCGCCGCCGAGCACGGCGAGGCCCGCTGATGCCGTTCCTGATGCTCGGTCTCGCCATCGCCTTCGAGGTCACGGCGACGCTGGCGATGCGCGCCTCCGACGGGTTCACCCGGCTCGTGCCGTCGCTGATCGTGGTGGCGGGGTACCTGGTCTCGTTCGTCTTCATGGCCAGGGCGCTGACGTCGCTGAACGTCGGGCCCGTCTACGCCATCTGGTCCGCGCTCGGCACGATCGGCGCCTTCGCGGGCGGCGTCCTGCTGTTCGACGAGCCGGTCAAGCCGGTGACCATCGCCGGCGCGGTGATCATCGTGCTCGGCGTCGTCGTGATGAACCTGGGGGGCGGCGTGCACCAGGGCTGACCCCGCCGGGCTCAGGCGGGGACCTCGGCGAGCGCGGAGGCGCGCTGCTGCTCCGACCGGCCGCCGACGAGCTCGGTGGGGGTGCAGCCGGAGAGGGCGCGGAACTCGCGGTTGAGGTGGGCCTGGTCGTAGTAGCCGCAGGCGAGGGCCGCCTCGGCGAGCCCCGCCCCGCCGAGGAGCAGGTCGACGGCGCGCTGGAAGCGCAGTACCCGCGCCATCACCTTGGGCGGCAGCCCGGCCTGCTCCCGGAACCGGGCGGTGAGGTGCTTGCGGCTCCAGCCGACGTCGGCGGCGATGCCGGCGACGGAGACGGCGGGGTCGCCGGTGAGCAGCCGCCACGCCCGGACCACCTCCCGGTCGGGGACCGGGCCGATGTCGAGGCGGCGCAGGAGGAAGGCGTCCAGGATGTCGAACCGGGCGCCCCAGCCCGGCGCGGCGCCGAGCCGTTCGACCAGGGCCCGCGCCTCCCGGCCGAGCAGGTCGGGCAGGTCGGCGGCGGCGTTGGTGAGGTGCGCCATCGGGACGCCGAGCAGCGTGTAGGCGCCGAGGGGCGTCACGTCGAGCTGGATGCCGCGCTGCCCGCCGGGGCTGAGGTACATGCCGTGGCCGTCGTGCATCCCCGCGACGAACGATCCGTAGGCGCGGTCGCGCACCCCTGGGTGGGGGACCTCCAGGTGGAGCGGGGGCCCCAGGTTGAGGATCACCACGGTGGTGCGGGTGGGCAGGGTCCGCATCCGGGTGGGGACGGCCTCCGTCTCCCAGTAGCCGTCGTAGGAGCGCAGGAACGGGCGCAGCGCGGGATGGGGGCGGCCCCGTGCCAGCCACCAGCCGCCCCGGTCGCTGAGCTCGACCGGCCTGTCGCCCATGGTGCCAGTCCTACCACGCGGGACCGACAGGACGGGCTACTCGTACATCTGGCCGCACACGGCGATGCGGGCCAGATCGGCCCAGCTCATCGTGGTGACCGGGCGGACGTAGGAGCGGACCGGCGGCTCGCCCGGCCCGGCCGGCAGCGGCACGCGGGCGCCGTCGGCCGCGTCCCAGCCGCCGAGGCTGCCCGCGACCGCGCACTCGAGATAGGTCGCCGGGTCGAAGTTGTACCAGCGGGAGGGGGTGGCGCGGGCCCCGGAGCCGGGCGGACGGGGCGCCTCCACGCCGAACCGGGCGCGCGGGCCGGGGGGCGCGGCCAGGAAGTCCTCCAGGTCGGCGATCTGGGAGAGCAGGACCCGCTCCCAGTCGGCGTACCCGTCCGGCGCTTCTCCGGGCAGCGACAGGTCCTTGCCGCTCCAGGCGGGGTCGAAGGCGGCGGGCGGCGTGGCGGCGGCCGCCGCGAACATCGCCGCCACGTCGTCGGGCTCGTGCCGCGCCTGGTCGGCGAGCACGGCGCCGACCTTCCACAGCGAGCGCAGGAACGCCGACAGCGACCACGACGCCGCCCTGGCCTCCTGGCCGAGGTGCAGGAACACCAGGTACAGGTCGCGGTTGGTGCGCACGGCGGGGCCGGGCGGGCCGTCCACCCAGTACATCTGCCGGTGCCGGACACCGCTCTCCAGGACCATGGCCTGGGCCAGCGCGGAGATCCGGGAGTCGTGCGCCGCCACGCGGAAGGTGTTTCCGAGGTCGTCCTGCCGCATGACGTCCCAGGTCTGCATCCTGTCCGGCTCCTCCGCGGTCGGTGGGATCCACGCTCCCTGCCCCGAAGTGTCCCATTCCGGGATCAGGCCGCCAGTAGCGGCCACATCACTTTCGGGCCTCGAAGTCGTGCCTTCCGTTCATGTAGTACGTGCCGGAAAGAGGGCGGGGCCCGGCGGCCGGCCGCCGGACCCCGCCCCGGATCGGTGCCGCCGGGGCCGCTCAGGCCTTCGAGCGGTGGATCACCTGGAGCTCGGTGAACCCGTACAGGCCCCAGGGGCCGTTCTCGACGCCGACGCCGCTCCACTTGAACCCGCCGAACGGCTGGTGCGGGGCGAGGGCCAGGTGGGTGTTGACCCAGGCGGTGCCGCACTCCAGCCGCCCGGCCACCTCCGCGGCCCGGTCGGCGTCGGCCCCCCACACCGACCCGGACAGCCCGAAGTGGGTGCCGTTGGCGCGGGCCAGGGCGTCGTCCAGGTCGGTGTACTTGACGATCGGCAGCGCCGGGCCGAACTGCTCCTCGTCCACGATCCGGCTGCCGTCGGCGACGTCGGCGAGGATCGTCGGCTCGAAGAAGTAGCCGGGCCCGTCGATCGGCCTGCCGCCCGCTGCGGCGCGGGCGCCGCCCGCGAGCGCGTCGGCGACCAGCTCGCCCACCCGCTCGTACTGCGCCCGGTTGTTGATCGGCCCGTACTGGACGCCCTCGTCCATCCCGTTGCCGACCCGGGCGGCCTTGGCCCGCTCGGCCAGCGCGTCCACCACGTCGCCGTAGAGGGCCTCCGGGACGTACACGCGCTTGATCGCCGAGCAGACCTGCCCGTTGTTCTGGAACGCGGCGCCGAACAGCCGGTCGGCGACCGCGCCCGGGTCGGCGTCCTCCAGCAGGATGGCGGGGTCGTTGCCGCCGAGTTCCAGCGTGACGCGCTTGAGGTCGGGGGCCGCCGCGGCGGCCACGCGCTTGCCGGTCGCGACGCTGCCGGTGAAGCTGATCTTGCGCGGGACGTCGTGCGAGGTCATCCAGGCGCCGAGCTCGTCGCCGCCGGTGACGACGTTCAGCACGCCGGGCGGCAGGACGTCGCGCAGCACCTCGCCGAGCTTCAGGCTGGACAGCGGGGTGTACGGGGACGGCTTGAGGACCATCGTGTTGCCCGCGAGCAGCGCCGGAGCGAGCTTCCAGATCCCGAGGAGCAGCGGGTAGTTCCACGGGGTGATCGCGGCGACCACGCCCATCGGGCGGCGCACGACCTCCACCCGCGCGGCGGCGTCGTCCTGGATGACCTCGCCGGGCAGTTCGAGCTCGGCGAAGTACTTCAGCCACACGCCGGCGCCGACGACCTCCATGGTCGCGTCGGCCAGGGGCTTGCCCTGCTCCAGCGTGAGGATCCGGCCGATCTCCTCGGACCTGGCGAACATGGTCTCGGCCGCCGCGAGCAGCGCCTTGCGCCGGGCGGACTCGTCGCGGCGCCACTGCGGGTACGCGGCCTGCGCCGAGGCCATCGCCGCGTCGAGCTGCTCCCGGGACGCGGCGGGCGCCTGCTCGGCCACCTCGCCGGTCGCCGGATCGATCACGCCGAAGGTGCCGGGCGCGGTCACGGCCTGGCCGTCGATGGTCATCGAGAAGTTCTCGGACACCTGGTCCTCCGCTCACGGGAATACCGAACGGGATTCAGTATTCACCCTCACCGGTCTCCTGACGAGAACCGGGGCGGTCCCGGGGACGGGGAGCCCGGACGGCGACGGGCGCCCCCGCGTGGTGCGGGGGCGCCCGGGGGTCGTTCCGGTCAGGCGGCGTAGATGCGGTCCAGGAGGTCGCGGTAGCGCCGCAGCGTGAGCCGGAGGCGCTCGGTGTCGGCCTGCTCGCCGCCGTCCAGCGCCTCGGTGAGCGACCGCCGCTGCGCGGCGAGCGCACGCCCGAGGGCGTCGACGGCCTCGGAGGCCAGGGCGTCGGCCTTGCGCACCGACTCGCCGGGGTCGTCGACGAACGCGGCCTGCACCTCGTGCCATCGCTGCCGGAGCCGCTCGGCCTCGGCCGGGTCGAACAGCTTGTCCGGGGCGCCGCCGGCAGCGGTACCCGGAGTGCCCGGCTTGCGGGGGGCGGCGTGCTTCGGCTCCGTGCCCTGGACGGGGATCCCGGTCGGGTCGGTGTCCCGCGTGGACGCCTTGGCCGTGTTCGTGTCGTTGACGGGGGTCCTGGCCTGGTTCGCTTCCTGGCTGGGGGTCTTGAGCGCGCCCGCGTCCTTCACGGGTGCCGCCGCCGGGTTCGCGTTCCTGGCGGGGGCCGCACCCGGGTTCGTGTCCCGGCCGGGCGCCCGTCCCGGGATCGGGTCCGGGACCGTGGGCGGCGCGGTCTCCGGGGCCTGGGCCCCGGGGGCGGCCGGTGCGGGCCCGGCGACGTGCTGGTCGTCGGTCGTCCCGGGGTCCGCGGTTCCGGCGGCGCGGGCGCGCTCGCCGGTGAGCGGCCCGGCGGCCGCCGGCGTACCGGTCTCGGGTCGCCTGTGCTCCATCGGGTCAGCTCCTCATGTTTCGGTCGTCGCCGCGGTGTCCGGCGGCCGGCCCGGTGGGCGCGGCGGCGTGGTTCCCGGCGTCTTGGTCGGCGTGGTCGACGGCGCGCTCCTCGGCGCGCCGCTCGGCGTGCTTCGCGGGGTTCTTCGTGTGGTGCTCGGCGGCGTTCTCCCCGCCCTTCTCGTGGTGGGCGCCGGCGTGGGCCAGCAGCTCCTCGAACAGGGCGCGGTAGTGGACCATGGCCTGGCGCAGGTCCTCGGTGGACGCCTCCTTGGTGGCGGCCTTCCCGCTGATCGTGTGGGCCCGCCGGTAGTGGTCCAGCGTCTGGCCGTGCTCGACGGAAAGGTGGGCGACCTTCTCCTCGAAGCCGTGGGTCGGGTAGCCCCGCTCGCCCATCACCACCGTGACGAGCCGGTCCGCCTCCTCGACCGCCTCCCCGGGGGCGTCGACGAAGCGCTCCTGGACGCGGACCCACTGCTCGCGGTACTCCTCGCGGCGGCGGGGGTCGAGGTCGCGCAGTTCCAGCTCCTCATGGCGCTGCTCGCGGGAGCGCAGCTCCCGCTCGGCGGCCGAGCGACCGCCATGGCGCTCCAGGACCCGGTCGTACTCGGGGCCGAACCGCCGCTTGAGCCGCGCCGTGCGGGACCGGGTCCAGGCGAGGTACCCGGCCGCGGCGAGAACGGCGACGACCACAAGGGCGACGACGACCCAAATCGCGGTCGACATTGTTTCCTCCAACGTGCGTCGGATCGAATGAGACCGCGATGCCCGTTCAATGGCGTTCAAAACGAACCACCATAAAACGGTACGGATATCCTGCGCCGTCGCTGATGCCCGTGTTCTGATTGAGGCGCCACGGGAACCCGGCGCCCGGCGCCGGGCGCGTTCGAATGGAAGTGATGCGCGGTGCGCCATGCGTTCGGCTTCGTCCTCGGCGTCCTGCTGACCCCCGCGCTGGTGTACGGCGCGGCCTGGGGGTACGTCCAGGCGGGCCAGTCCTTCGACGGCACCGGGCAGGAGATCACCGACCGCACGCGCATCTACGGCGCGTTCGCCCTGCTCGCCGCAGTGGGCCTGGTGACGGGCGTGGTCATCGTCGCGCGGTGGGCGTCGCCGCTGGTCTCGCTCGTGCCGGCGCTGGCGCTGCTCGGCGCGTCCGCCTACTTCCTGTTCGACCCCGGCCGCGCCCTCGATCTGCCCGGCAGGGTGCCGCCGGCGGGCGACATGGACTTCGGGCTGCGCATGCTGCTCGGCTCCGGCGTGTACGCGATGATGGGGTTCGCGCTGCTGATGCCCGCGTGGGCGCCCCGGCGCTGGGGCTCGGGCCGCCGCGATGACGCCGCCGACGTGGACTTCTACTCCGCGAGGGGACGCTGAAGGGCCGGGCCTGCGCGCGAGGCCCGGCCCGCGTCCGGTCTTGCCCGCCGGCCGGGCCGGCGAGGCCGCTCAGCCCTGCTTCGCCTTGGTGACGAACCGGGTGGTGTAGGTCTGGCCCAGGTCGATCTGGTCCTTCTTCTCCGCGACCTCGGGGGAGAACTGCGCCAGTACCTTCAGGACGTTCTCGGCGGCCTCCGGCTTCATCACGCCGTCCCCGTTGAACATGCTGATCGAGTCGCCGACCGCCTTCTCGTACAGCGCCGGGTCGCCGCCCGCGTAGTCCTTCGGCATCTTCGCCGCGATCTCCGCCGGCCGGTGCCCCTTGATCCAGCCGAGCGTCTTGACGAAGGCGTTGGCCAGCTTCTGCACGGTCTCGCCGTGCGACCTGACGTACGCGCAGTCCATGTAGAGCGAACTGGACGGGTACAGCCCGCCGAGCGCCGCGCGGGTGCCCTCCTCGGTGCGCATCTCGACCATGACCTTGGCCTTGCCGGTGCTGACCAGCTTGGCGACGGTGGGATCGGTGGTCATGCCCGCGTCGATGCCGCCGTTCTCCATCGTGGCGATGAACGTCTGGCCCGCGCCCGCCTTCACCGTCGTGTAGTCGGAGGTCTTGACGCCGTTGCGCACGGCCAGCGCGCGGGTGATGAAGTCGGTGGACGACCCCGGGCTGGTCACGCCGAGCTTCTTGCCCTTGAACCCGGCCGGGGAGGTCAGGGAGCCCGCCTTGGACGTCGACACCATCTCCGCCTCGCCTGGCACGTCGGCCATCTGCACGACGCTCTGCACGCACTTGCCCTTGGTCTGGAGGTGGATGGCGTGGTCGTAGAAGCCGACGACGCCCTGGACGTCCCCGGAGATGAGCACGTTCTCGGCCTGCGCCCCGGCGGGCTCGGTGAGCAGCTGGACGTCCAGGCCCTGCTCCTTGAAGTAGCCGAGCTGCTCGGTCAGCTTGGCGGGCAGGTAGATGACCTTGTCGATGCCGCCGATCATGATCTTGACGGTGCCGCCGGAGCCGCCGTCCGCGCCCGACCCGGCGCGGGAGTCGCGGCAGGCGGACAGGGACGACAGGGCGGCGAGGGCGGCGAGCGCGGCGGCGCCCGCCCGTGCGGCGGTGCTGGGCATGACGGTTCTCCTGGTCGTGCGACGGGGGTGGGAGGGCCCGGCCGCGGGGGCCGGGCGGGGCGGGGTCAGATCTGGACGTCGTGCCCGGACGCGGCGGGGCGCCAGCGCAGCAGCCGGCCCTCCAGCAGCGTCAGCAGGTACTCCGCCAGCAGCGCCAGCATCGTGATGATGATCATTCCGGCGTAGATGCCGGCGGCGTCGAAGGTGCCCTGGGAGTGGTTGATGAGCAGGCCGAGGCCCCGGTCGGCGCCGGTGTACTCGCCGACGACCGCGCCGATGATGGCGAATCCGAACGCCGAGTGCAGCGAGGCGAGGATCCACGACGTGGCGCTCGGCACCACGATCGTCCACAGCACCTGGAACCGTCCCGCGCCGAGGATCCGCGCGTTGTTGACCAGGTTCCGGTCGACCTCGCGGGCGCCCTGGAAGGCGTTGAAGAAGACCGCGAAGAACACCAGCACGAACGCGGTCGCGATCTTGGACTGCATGCCGAGCCCGAACCAGATGATGAACAGCGAGGCCAGGATGATGCGCGGGATCGCGTTGACGGCCTTGATGAACGGCGCGCACACCTCGGCCAGGAACCGGCTGCGGCCGAGCACGATGCCGAGCACCACGCCGCCCGCGGCGCCGAGCGCGAAGCCCGCGACGGCCTCCTGCAGGGTGACCGAGATCTGCTCCCAGATCGACCCCTGCGAGGTGCCCTCGGTGAACCACTGGACGAGCCGCTCCCAGATCTTCGAGGGCATCGAGTAGTAGAACGGGTCGATCCAGCTCCGCGCGGCCAGTTCCCACGACCCGAGCCAGGCCGCGACGAGCGCGACCCGGACGGCGGTGACGCCGAGCGTGCGGCGCAGCCCGGCGGTGCGCAGCCGCGCGATCGCCGCCTGGTCGCCGCGGTCGCCCGGCCCGGAGGCGGCCGGTGCGGTCCGGTCGAGGGCCGCCGGCGGGACGGTCTGCGTCTCGGACGCCTTGATCTCGGGCGCTTCCGCCTCGGGCGCCTTCGTCTCACGCGGCATGGCCGGCCCCTCTCTCGCGGGTGATCTGGACCTCTTCGCGCAGCGAGTCCCACACCTCGCGGTAGATCTCGAGGAACCCGCCGGTGAGGCGGACCTCCTCGGCGTCGCGGGGCCGCTCCAGCGGCACCTTGAACACGGCCTTGATCGTCGCGGGCCCCGCGGTCATGACGACGACCCGGTCGGACAGCACGAGCGCCTCCTCCAGGTCGTGGGTGACGAAGACGACGGCGGCGCCGGAGCCCGACCACAGGCGCAGGAGCTCGTCCTGCATGAGGCCCCGGGTCTGCACGTCCAGGGCGGAGAAGGGCTCGTCCATGAGCAGCACGTCGGGCTCGTTGACGAGCGTCTGCGCGAGCGCGACGCGCTTGCGCATCCCGCCGGACAGCTGGTGGGGGTAGTAGCCCTCGAATCCGGCGAGGCCGACCCGCGCGACCCAGTCCCGGGCGCGGTCGCGGGCCTCGCGCTTGGACGCGCCCCGGTAGCGGGGGCCCGCCGCCACGTTGTCCAGGACGGACCGCCAGGGCAGGACGGCGTCGTTCTGGAACATGTAGCCGACGCCGTCGGGGATCCCGTCCACCGGCCGGCCGTGGACCAGGACGCGGCCCTCGGACGCCGGCTCCAGTCCGGAGACCAGGGACAGGGTGGTGGACTTGCCGCAGCCGGTGGGGCCGACCACGGCGACGAACTCGCCGGGCCCCACGGACATGTGCAGGTCCCTGACCGCGGTGTGGACGCCGTTCGCCGACCGGAAGCGCTTGGTGGCGCCGGCGAGTTCGATCACGGGCCCGGCGGATCGCTCGGAGCCCTCTGGCTGGGGTGATGCTGATGTGGACACGGCGGCACCGTACGAATGTGGCGCGGGTCACCGGAACCCTTGCCCGCGATGTGCTCGCAAGCCGCGAATCCCCACGTTGAGCGCGTTAGCCGGGCTTCTGCGCGTTCTGCTCACGCGGGGTCTGGGCGGCCGGGCCGCCATGGTCTACGGTGCACGTCATGTCCGTCCGGCCCCGCATCACCTTCGCCCGCCAGGTGCTGATCCTGCAGGTGGGCGTGGTCGTCGTGGTGGCGGTCCTCGGGTACGGGCTCGTCGCCTGGATGCTCGACGGCCGGCTGCGCGACCAGTACGGCCAGCGGGCGCTCACGGTCGCCCGCAGCCTCGCCGTCGACCCGCAGATCGCGGCGGCGGTCGCCGCGGGCGATCCCGGCGGGATCGTCCAGGACCGCGCCGAGCGCGTCCGGGTCCGCACGGGGGCGCTCTTCGTCGTGGTGACCGACAACCGCGGCCTGCGCCTGTCCCACCCGAACCGGCGGGAGCTCGGCCGGCACGTGAGCACCGACCCGTCCGACGCCCTGGCGGGGCGGGAGGTCGTCCGCGTCGAGCGCGGCACGCTCGGGCTGTCCGCGCGCGGCAAGGTGCCCCTGTACGGGCCGGACGGGCGGATCCTCGGCGAGGTCAGCGTCGGGTTCGACGCCCGCGCCATCGACCGCGAACTCGGGCACGTGCTGCGCGAGATGACGCTGTTCGTCGCCGGGGCCGTCCTGCTCGGCGTCGTCGCGTCCGCCGCGATCGGCCGCAGGCTGAAGCGCCAGACGCTCGGCCTCGAACCGTACGAGCTGGTGGAGCTGGTCCACGAGCGGGAGGCGGTGCTGCACGGCGTCGGCGAGGGCGTCGTGGCCGTCGACACCGCGGGCCGGATCGCCGTCTGCAACGACGAGGCGTCCCGCCTGCTCGGCGTCGCGCCGGAGCGCGGCGCGCCCGCCGGGGGCCTCGCCCCAGAGGGGACGCTGCGGGACGTCCTGACGGGGCGGCGCGACGCCGTGAACCTGTTCGTCACCGCCGGGGAGCGCGTCCTCGTCGTCAACCGGCGGGAGGTCCGCAGGCACCGCCGCGACCTCGGCGCCGTCATCACCCTGCGCGACCGCACCGACCTGGAGACCCTCGCGCGCGAACTGGACTCGGTCAGCACCCTGTTCGACGCGCTCCGCGCGCAGCGCCACGAGTACGCCAACCGGCTGCACACCCTGTCCGGCCTGCTCCAGCTGGGCCACAGCGAGGAGGCGGCCGACTACGTCGGCACCCTGATGGAGGACGCCGCACGTCGCGCCCCGGCGCCCGACAACCTGCCCGACCCCCTGTCGGACCCGTACCTGCGCGCCTTCCTGTCGGCCAAGTCCGCCGTCGCCGCGGAGAAGGGCGTCCGGCTCGACATCGGCGCCGGCAGCTACGTGCCGGGCCGCGTCGCCGACCCCCTGGACGTGACCACCGTCGTCGGGAACCTCGTCGACAACGCCGTCGAGGCCGCGCGGCTCGGGCGGCGGCGGCCCGCCCGCGTCGAGGTGGAGCTGCTCGGCGACGGCCGCGACCTGCACGTCACCGTCGCCGACTCCGGCGACGGCCTGCCGGACGGGCTCCGCGACGCCGTGTTCGACGACGGCGTCTCCACCCGCGACATCGCCGCGGGCCGCTCGCGCGGACTCGGCCTCGGCCTCGCGCGCCGCACCGCCCGCGCCCGTGGCGGCGACGTGGCGTTCGTGGACGCCGGGGCGGGCGGTCCGGACGGCGGCGGAGCCGTGGCGGTCGCGCGGCTCCCCGGGGTGCTGGGCGCGGAGGCGGTGCGGTGATCGACGTGCTCGTGGTGGACGACGACTTCCGCGTCGCGCAGGTCCATGCCGGATTCGTGGCGGCGCTGCGGGGCTTCGCGGTCGCGGGGCTCGCCCACACCGCCGCCCAGGCCAGGTCCATGGCCGCCGAGCTGCGGCCCGACCTCGTCCTGCTGGACGTCTACCTGCCGGACGCCTCGGGCCTCACCCTGCTGCCCGATCTGGACGCCGACGTCATCATGGCGACGGCCGCCGCCGACCCGCGCGCCGTGCGGGAGGCGTTCCGGCGCGGCGCCCTGCACTACCTGGTCAAGCCGTTCACCGCCGCCGCGCTCAACGAGCGGCTCACCGCCTACGCCCGGTACCGGCAGGCGCTGTCCGGCGGGAACGAGCTCTCCCAGGCGGCCCTCGACGACGCGGTGCGCGCCCTGTACGCGCCGCTGCACGCCCGCACGCCCGCGCCCAAGGGCCAGTCGCCGGTGACGACGCGGCTGGTCAGCGACGCGCTGGCGCGGGCGGACGCGCCGCGCTCGGCGGCCGAGATCGCCGACGAGGTCGGCATCTCCCGCGCCACCGCGCAGCGCTACCTCGCGGCCCTCGCCGAGGCCGGGCGGGTCGTGGTGACCCTCCGCTACGGCGCCACGGGCCGGCCCGAGCACCAGTACGCGTGGTCGCCCCGGTAGAGGCCTGCGAGGACCTCCTCGATGCCCGCCTCCCGCAACGAGATGTCGCGGACCTCGTGGTCGCGGGCCAGCGCGGCGACCACGGCCGCCGCGTTCGCCGCGCCCGGGAGCCGCAGCCACTGCCGCGGGCCCTCCACCCGCTCGGCCTCGATCCCGTCCAGCCTGATCGGCGGGGCCGGCCGGGCCAGCTCCACGACCAGCAGCCGGTCGGTGGCCACGGTGCGGCGCAGCTCGTCCAGCCCGCCGTCGTAGGCGAGCCGGCCGTGGTCGATGATCATGACGCGGCGGCAGAGCCGCTCGATGTCGCCGAGGTCGTGCGTGGTCAGCAGGATCGTGGTGCCGCGCTCGGTGTTGACGCGTTCCAGGAAGTCGCGGACGGTCGCCTTGCTCACCACGTCCAGGCCGATCGTCGGCTCGTCCAGCACGAGCAGCTCGGGGTCGTGCAGCAGCGCGGCGGCGAGGTCGCCCCGCATCCGCTGGCCGAGGCTGAGCTGCCGGACGGGGGTGTCCAGGAACGGCTCCAGCTCCAGCAGCGCGGTCAGCTCCGCGAGCCGGGCGCGGTGCGCGGCGGCCTCGACCCGGTAGAGCCGCCGGACGAGCGCCAGGCTGGAGCGCAGCGGGAGGTCCCACCACAGCGTGGTCCGCTGCCCGAACACCACCCCGATGCGGCGCGCGAGCGTCGTCCGGCGCCGCGACGGGTCCAGCCCGCACACCCGCAGGGTGCCCGAGGACGCGGTGAGGATCCCGGTGAGCATCTTGATCGTCGTCGACTTGCCCGCCCCGTTCGGGCCGAGGTAGCCGACGAACTCGCCCCGCTCCACCGTGAAGGACACCCCGTCCACGGCGTGCAGCCGCCGCCGCGTCCGCCGCAGGGCGCCCGAGCGCGCCCGCACGGTGAAGGACTTGACCACGTCCTCGGCCTCGATCATCGGCACCGCCATCAGCTCCCTGTCGATCGGTAGTGCCGCAGGCCCGCCCGCCACGCCGCGGCCGCCGCCCCGCACAGCACGGCGGCGACCGCCGGGGAGGCGAACCGCGCCGCGCCCGGCAGCCCGAGCGGGTCGGGCCGGTCCAGGACGTACAGCGCGGGCTGCCAGTTGACGAACGCCAGCGGCACGGCGAACGTCACCCCGCGGACCAGGTCGCGGGCGAACATCGTCATCGGGTACTGGGTGAGGAACGCGCCGCCGTAGGTGAGCGACTTGCTCGCCCCGTGGCTGTCGACGAGCACGAACTGCACCGCGCCCGTCAGCACCCACAGCCCGCCGAAGATCGCCGCTCCGGACAGCACCATGACCGGGACCATCGCGAGCCGGCCCGGCGTCCAGGCGACGTCCAGCCGGCCGAGCGCGTACCCGAGCACCAGCACCGCCGGGACGAGCTTGCCGAGCCGCCGGGGCGTGAACCCCTCCGTCGCGATCTGGACCAGCGGGCTCACCGGGCGCACCAGCATCGCGTCCAGCGTCCCCTCGCGCACGTGGGCCCCGAGCCGCTCGGTCGTCCCGAGGACGATGTCGGAGAGCGCGAAGGACAGGGCCGACGTGCCGTACAGGAACAGGACCTCGTGCACGCCGAACCCGGCGATGCGCGGCGCCCGGGAGAACAGCACCATGATCGCGGCGGCGTCCAGCACGGAGACGACCGCCGTGGCCAGGCCGAGGAGCACCATCGAGACGGGGTACTGCGCCGCCGCCCGGATCCACGTCCAGGCGAGCAGCCCGTACGCGCGCAGCGCGCCGGCCGCCGGATCAGCCACCGTGCACCACCAGCCTCCGCCGGGCCGCCCGCGTGACCAGCGCGCCCGCCCCGAGCAGCAGTGCCGCCCACCCCGCCTGGAACGCCAGCGCGCCGGCCAGCCCGGCGCCCTCGTGCCGGCCGAGGAACACGTCGGCCGGCACCTGGATCTGCGCCGCCCACGGCAGCATCTCGGCGACCTCGCCGAGCCGCCCTGGGAAGACGACGAGCGGCAGGATCATCCCGGAGAAGAACAGCGACATGACGAGCGTGACGGCGCTCAGGCCGCGGTCGTCGTGCAGCCAGAACATCCCCATCGCCACCAGGTAGCGCAGCCCGAAGCTCACCACCGTCGCGAGCACCAGCGCCGCCGCGAACGCCGCCAGGTTCGCCGGGGCCGGCCACCGGAACGGGAACGCCAGGGCCCCGGCCAGCAGCGGCGGGCCCGAGCGCAGCACCAGCGAGCTCGCCGCGCGCCCGAGGTCGTGGGCCAGCCACCAGCCCTGCAGCCCGGCCGGCCGGTGCAGGTCGATCGCGACGTCCCCGTTGCGGATGCGCTCGGTCAGCTCCATCCCGCCGAAGACCTGCACCGGCCCGATCAGGGCCTGGGTGACGAAGCAGAACGTCACGGCATCGGCGGCCGCGTACCCGCCGAGGGACGGCCGGACCTCCCACAGCGCCAGCAGGACGTAGGCGCGCATGAAGCCGAACATCGTGTTGGTGAGCGACTCGGTCAGGGATCCGAGCGGATAGGCGGTGTGGCGGCGGAACCCGTACCACCAGACCCACGGAAGAACCCCCACTTGCCGGAAGCCTAGACAGGGGGCCCGGTTCCGACCACGTACTTTCGCACAGAACCGGGCCCCCGGCGCGTCTCGCCGGAGGCCCGGTCCAGGGGCGGGAGGGGGGTCAGCCCTGCGGGATGTCGGGCTTGACGGGGGAGTAGAGCCAGTCCTTGAAGAAGCCGCTCAGGTCCTGGCCGGCGACCCGCTGGGCCAGCGCCGTGAACTGCTCGGTCCTGGCGTTGCCGTACTTGTGCTGCGCGTACCAGGTCCGGAGCAGGGTGAAGAACCTCTCGTCGCCGATCTTCTCGCGGAGGAACTGCAGCATCATGCCGCCGCCGCTGTAGACGCGGTCGTTGAACATGGTGTCGCGCTGCGGGTCGGCGGTGAGCACCGACCAGTACGGCCGGCCCGCGCGGTCGGGGAAGGGGCGGGCGGCGTAGGTGGCGCGGGCCGCGTCGTGCACGGAGCGGCCGCCGTGCACCTCGGTGTAGTACCACGCGGACCAGGTGGCGAAGCTCTCGTTCAGCCAGACGTCCCGCCACCGGGCGGGGGAGACCGCGTCGCCGAACCACTGGTGCGCGAGCTCGTGCGCGATGGTGCCGGTGTCGCGCACCGCCGAGTAGACCGGCTTGCTCTGCGTCTCCAGGGAGAACCCGAGCGGCTGGCCGTTGAACCGGGCGTCGTCGGCGATCGCGCCGGTGCTGCCGAACGCGTACTTCCCGAACGTCTTCGACCAGAGGTCGGTGACCTCGCTGGTGGTGCCGTAGAAGAAGTTCACCGCGTCGGGCTGCGCGGCGAGCAGTTCTGGGTCGACGGCCGTGTAGTTGGGGACGCCGCCCGGCGTGCGGCCCTGCTTCACGTTCCACTTGCCGATGTCGATCGTGGTGAGGTAGCTCGCCATGGGGCTGTCCTCGCGCCACTTGAAGACCTCGGCGCGGCTCTTGGCCGCGCGCCGGCTGAAAGCGGCGACGGTGGAGCGGTGGCCCGCCGGGCGCCCGTTGGCGACGGCGGTGAGGCCCTGCGGCACCGTGATGGTGTAGTCGTAGGTGGCCTTGTCGCTCGGGTGGTCGTTGACGGGGAACCAGGTGCTGGCGCCGTTCGGCTCGCCGCCGACGAACGCGCCGTCGGGGGTGTGCAGGAAGCCGTATGGGGAGCCGAACACGATCGGCGAGCCGACGATGGTCTGCGGCACTCCGCCGTACCTGATGACGGCGGTGAAGGTCCGCCCCTTCCGCAGGCCCTGGGGCGGCGTGATGACCAGCTCCTGGCCGCGCCGCTCGTAGCGGGCCCGGCGGTGGTCGACCCAGACCTTGTCGACGTCCATACCGGACAGGTCGAGGTCGAACCGCGACAGGTTCTGGGTGGCGCGCGCGGTGACGGTCACGGTGCCGTCGAGCTGGTCGAAGTCGGGATCGTAACCGAGGTCCAGCGAGTAGTGCCGGACGTCGTAGCCGCCGTTGCCCTCCAGCGGGAAGTAGGGGTCGCCTACACCGGAGGCGCCGGGGGTGTAGCGCCCGTGGTGGCCGGGCCCGCCCGCGGATGCGGCGGGCGCGAGCGCGACGACGCTCACCGCGGCGACGGCGAGCGGCAGCATCCGGCCGGGGATCGCCCGGGACCGGATGAACCGGGGGTGACGCGCCATCAGGGGTCCTCTCTCGGAGAGATCGACTGGCGGGGCCACAATGCGCCCCCGTGGCGCGTTTGTCGAGTTCCATAGCCGAATGTGGCCGGAACGTAAGGGGGGCCGGATGGGGCGGGAGGGGCGCGCGGGCGTGCCGGGACGCCGTAAGGCCCCCGCGGGTGTAGGGACGCGGGGGCCTTCGGGGTCCTGGGGATCAGGCCGGAGAGCGGGGCCGGCGGCGCCGGCCGGCGAGGGTCAGTGGAACTGGCCCTCCTCCGTCGAGCCCTTCAGGGCCGTCGTGGAGGACTCGGGGTTGATCGCGGTGCTGACCATGTCGAAGTAGCCGGTGCCGGCCTCGCGCTGGTGCTTGACCGCGGTGAAGCCCTTCTCGGCCGCCGCGAACTCGCGCTCCTGCAGGTCGACGTAGGCCGTCATGCCCTCGCGGGCGTAGCCGTGCGCCAGGTCGAACATGCCGTAGTTGAGCGCGTGGAACCCGGCCAGGGTGATGAACTGGAACTTGAAACCCATGTGGCCGAGCTCGCGCTGGAACTTGGCGATGGTCGCGTCGTCCAGGTGCGCCTTCCAGTTGAAGGACGGCGAGCAGTTGTAGGCCAGCATCTGGTCCGGGTACTCGGCCTTCACGGCCTCGGCGAACCTGCGGGCCTGCTCCAGGTCCGGGGTGCCGGTCTCCATCCAGATGAGGTCGGAGTACGGCGCGTAGGCCTTGGCGCGGGCGATGCAGGGCTCGATGCCGTTGCGGACGCGGTAGAAGCCCTCGGCCGTGCGCTCGCCGGTGGTGAACTCGCGGTCGCGCTCGTCCACGTCCGTCGTGATCAGGGTCGCGGCCTCAGCGTCGGTCCGCGCGATGATCAGGGACGGGGTGCCCGAGATGTCCGCGGCCAGGCGCGCGGTGTTGAGGGTCTTGATGTGCTGCGAGGTCGGGATGAGGACCTTGCCGCCGAGGTGGCCGCACTTCTTCTCGGAGGCCAGCTGGTCCTCCCAGTGCACGCCCGCGGCGCCCGCGGCGATCATGCCCTTCATCAGCTCGAAGGCGTTCAGCACGCCGCCGAAGCCGGCCTCGGCGTCGGCCACGATCGGGGCGAGGAAGTGCGTGTCGCCCTCACCCTCGGCCCACTGGACCTGGTCGGCGCGCAGCAGCGCGTTGTTGATGCGGCGCACGACGGCCGGGACCGAGTTCGCCGGGTAGATGCTCTGGTCCGGGTAGGTCTGGCCCGCCAGGTTGGCGTCCGCCGCGACCTGCCAGCCGGACAGGTAGATGGCCTTCAGGCCCGCCTTCACCTGCTGGACGGCCTGCAGACCCGTCAGCGCGCCGAGGGAGTGGACGTAGTCCTCCTCGTGGAGGAGCTTCCACAGCCGCTCGGCGCCGAGACGCGCGAGGGTGTGCTCCTCCTGGACCGAGCCGCGGATCCGGACGACGTCCTCGGCCGTGTAGGTCCGCTCGACGCCCTTCCACCGCGGGTCGGTCTCCCACTGTCGCTGCAGCTCCTCGGCTGCGCCCTTGAGGCGACTTTCGCTCATCATCTTGCCCTTCCGTGTCGTCCCCTGGGTGCTCGTTCACGACTATGCCCTCGGTGCAACCCCGTTATGAACTGGCGAGTAACAGAAGAAGTGCGAAATTTCCGCTATGATGAAGCGGTGACGACCTTGCAGGCAGAAGAACCCTTCAACTTGACGAGTGACGTGGATCTCGTCACGTTCGGGCAGCGGCTCCGCCATCTGCGGCGCGCCCGCGGCCTGACGCTGTCGGAGCTCGGCGAGCGCGTCGGCCGCGCCCCGTCCCAGCTGTCACTGCTGGAGAACGGGCGGCGCGAGCCCAAGCTCTCGCTGCTGCAGGCCCTCGCCGCCGCGCTGGAATGCCCGGTGGAGGAGCTGCTGCGCCGCCAGCCCCCGAGCCGGCGCGCCCAGCTGGAGATCCAGCTGGAGGAGGCCCAGCGCGACCCGCTGTACCGGACCCTCGGCCTGTCGCACCTCAAGGTCGGAAAGCGGATGCCGAACGAGGTCATCGAGCACATCCTCGCCCTGTACGGGGAGCTCAAACGCAGCCGCACCAAGCCCACCGCGAGCCCCGAGGAGGCGCGCAAGGCCAACGCCGAGCTGCGGCGCCAGATGCACGAGCGCGGCAACCACTTCGCCGACATCGAGCGCGTCGCCTCCCAGACGCTCGACTCGGTCGGGTACCGGCGCGGCGCGGTGTCGCAGGGCCTGCTCATGACGCTGGTCGGGCACTTCGGCTTCAGCCTCCAGTACGTCCAGGACCTGCCGCGCTCGGTCCGCTCGGTCACCGACCTGCGCAACCGGCGGATCTACCTGGAGCGCGAGCAGCTCGGCATGCACACCCCGCGCACGATCCTGCTCCAGACCCTCGGGCACATCGCGCTCGACCACGACCAGCCGCGCGACTTCGCCGACTTCCTGCGCCAGCGCGTCGAGGCCAACTACTTCGGCGCCGCGATCCTCATGCCCGAGCGCACCGTCGTCCCGTTCCTGCAGGAGGCCAAGGCCGCCCGGGAGCTGTCGGTGGAGGACCTGGCGGACGTGTTCTCCGTCTCCTACGAGATGGCCGCCCACCGCTTCACCAACGTCGCCACACACCACCTCGACCTGCAGCTGCACTTCACCAAGAACGACGAGAACGGCACGATCTACAAGGCGTACGCGAACGACGGCCTGGCCTTCCCGCAGGACGAGGACGGCGCGATCGAGGGCCAGCGGATGTGCCGGGAGTGGGCCGGGCGGCACGTGTTCGGCGCCGCCGACCGCTACTCCGTCTACTACCAGTACACCGACACCCCGAACGGGACGTACTGGTGCCTGTCGCACATCGACCCCAGCCACGAGCGCGACTTCGCCATCACGCTGGGCGTCCGCTTCGAGGACTCCCGCTGGTTCCGCGGGCGGGAGACGACCCGGCGGGTCAGGTCGGCCTGCCCGGACGGCGACTGCTGCCAGCGGCCCCCGAAGGCCCTGTCCGACCGGTGGGAGGGGATGGCGTGGCCGTCGGCGCGGGCGCACTCGCACGTCCTGTCGGTCCTGCCGCCGGGGGCGTTCCCCGGCGTCGACGAGGCGGACGTCTACGAGTTCCTCGACCGGCACGCCGCCGAATGACGGGTGTGTTGTGGCCGCGTTAAACCTTCGGGTCGGTTCGCCGCCCGGCGCCGGAACGGTGAATGATCTGGGGGGATCCGGCGTTTCCTAGTAGGTGAGGGGATCCCCGGCCGCAGGACGCCCGGTCCAGGCCGCCCCGCACGGAAGGGAGGGCGCGTGCTGCCCGAGGTCGCGTCGTGGTTGGCCCGCCGTACGAGTGCGGCGGAGGACTGGCCGCCGCGCCTCCTGCTCGCCGCCAAGGGCGCGACCAGGATCAGCGTCGTGCTGCCCGCGCGCGACGAGGAGGCGACGGTCGGCGCGATCGTCGCGGCCGTCCGCACCGACCTCGTCGAGCGGGTCCCGCTGGTGGACGAGATCGTCGTCGTCGACTCGCGCTCCGCCGACCGGACCGCCGCCGTCGCCGCCGCGGCCGGCGCGGAGGTGGTGGCGCAGGACGCCGTCCTGCCGGAGCAGGGCCGCATGTCCGGCAAGGGCGAGGCCCTGTGGAAGTCCCTCGCCGCGACGTCCGGCGACCTGATCGTGTTCGTGGACGCCGACCTGCGCGAGTTCACCTCGTCCTACGTGACGGGGCTGCTCGGCCCCCTGCTCACCGACCCGTCCGTCGGCTACGTCAAGGGCTGCTACGACCGGCCGCTGGTCGAGGGGGAGCGGCGCGTCGAGGGCGGCGGGGGCCGGGTGACCGAACTGGTCGCGCGCCCCCTGATCAACCTCCACTGGCCGCTGCTGGCCGGTGTCATGCAGCCGCTCGGCGGCGAGTACGCGGGCCGCCGCGCGCTGCTGGAGCGGCTGCCGTTCGTGACCGGCTACGGGGTCGAGCTCGGCCTGCTGCTGGACGTCTACCAGGACTCCGGGCTCGACGCGATCGCCCAGGTCGACCTCGGCCGCCGGGTCCACGCGCACCAGTCCACCGAGGCGCTCGGGGCGATGTCGGGCCAGATCATGCTGACCGCCTGGTCGCGGCTGGAGCGGCACGGCCGGATGATCCCCCTCGCCGCCCCCTCCACCGGGCTCACCCGGTTCCGGCGCGGCGCGGACGGGCATGACGCCCGCACGGCCGACGTGGCCGTGGGGGAGCGCCCGCCGATGATCGAGGTCCCCGGCTACGCGGCCGCCCGGACCTTCACTCCCGGCCGGGGATGAAGGCCCTCTCCGGGCTCCCCGCTCCGGGAGCCGGCCGCTGTGTTACCCGTGGTAACGCCGGATGGTGCTACCGTTGGTAACAGGTCATATTGGAGAGAGGGTCAATTAATCATGACGAGTGCGGAGCAGGCGCCGTTCTCGCTGGAGCCCAGCGAGGACGTTCGCGAGGTCAGGGACTGGGTGCACGAGTTCGCCAAGGACGTCATCCGTCCCGCCGCGGAGGAGTGGGACGAGCGCGAGGAGACCCCCTGGCCGCTGATCCAGGAGGCCTCCAAGGTCGGCATCTACTCCCTCGACTTCTTCGCCACCCAGTGGCTGGAGCCGACCGGCCTCGGCATCCCGGTGGCGTTCGAGGAGCTGTTCTGGGGCGACGCCGGCATCGCCCTCTCGATCGTGGGGACCGGTCTCGCCGCCGCCTCCGTCGCCGCCGTGGGCACCCCCGAGCAGGTCAGCGAGTGGGTGCCGCAGATGTTCGGCACCGCCGACGACATCAAGCTCGGCGCGTTCTGCGCGTCCGAGCCCGACGCCGGCAGCGACGTCGGCTCGATCCGCACCCGCGCCGTCTTCGACGAGGCCAAGGACGAGTGGGTGCTGAACGGCACCAAGACCTGGGCGACCAACGGCGGCATCGCCGACGTCCACGTCATCGTCGCCTCGGTGCACCCCGACCTCGGCAGCCGCGGCCAGGCCAGCTTCATCGTCCCGCCCGGCACCCCCGGCCTGCGGCAGGGCCAGAAGTTCAAGAAGCACGGCATCCGCGCGTCCCACACCGCCGAGGTGATCCTGGACGACGTCCGGATCCCCTCCCATTTGATCGTCGGGGGCAAGGACAGGTTCGACGAGCGCATCGCGCGCAGCCGCGAGGGCAAGAGCTCCAAGGGCCAGGCCGCGATGAAGACGTTCGAGACCACCCGCCCCTCGGTCGGGGCGATGGCCCTCGGCGTCGGCCGTGCCGCCTACGATTACGCCCTCCAGTACGCCCGGGAGCGCGAGCAGTTCGGCAAGAAGATCGGCGACTTCCAGGCCATCGCCTTCAAGCTGGCCGACATGAAGTGCCGCCTGGACGCCGCGCGCCTGATGGTGTGGCGGGCCGCCTGGATGGCGCGCACCGGCAAGGACTTCGAGAACGCCGAAGGCTCGATGGCCAAGCTGATGGCCAGCGAGATGTCGGTGCAGGTCACCGAGGAGGCCATCCAGATCCTCGGCGGCAACGGCTACACCCGCGAGTACCCCGTGGAGCGCATGCACCGCGACTCCAAGATCTTCACGATCTTCGAGGGCACCTCGGAGATCCAGCGCCTGGTGATCGGCCGCACCGTCACCGGACTGCCTATCAGATAGTAACTGGCCTGCACAGACGGCCGGACCGCCTTCCAGAAAGATCCCCCGGAGGTCCGGCCGTCTCGCCGTCTCCAGAGGGGCCACGACCAAGATTGGGAGCCGATTGGGAGCCGATCATGGAAGGCTCGCGCCGCGGGCGACCAGAAGCTCGTCCAGCAGCCCGACGCGGGAGTGGGGCGCCAACGCCAGCCGCTCGTCGAGGGTCTTCACCCACAGCGCCTCGAGCCGCTCGCGCAGCTGCTCCCGCATCATCGGGGACACGTGCGCGTACGTCCCGCCGATCCCCGGCAGGGAGTGCCCGAGCCGGTCGTGGGCGAGCACGGCCGGTGTGCCGATCTCGTCCAGCCACACCCGGTGGGAGTGCCGGAAGCCGTGCGGCGTCAACCCCTGCCCGATCGGCAGCCACGACGCCAGCACCAGTTCGCGGACATGCCCGAGCGCGCGGGCGGCGGCGACGCGGGGCCGGTGGGTGTGCCCGCCGCCGCTGGGGGACTTGCAGGCCTCGCCGGCCAGGGCGGGGCAGCGGGGGCAGTCGACGGCGAGGGCGTCCACGACGGGCTGGTCGTAGCGGGGGATGCCGCGCACCGACGGCGGTGACCAGTCGGGGCCGGTCGCTGCGGGCCACGCCGGCGCCAGCGGGGCGCCGGGCCATCCCGAGGCGAGGTCGACCAGGACGGGCCGGGCCGGTGCGCCTCCGGACCGGCCCGGCCGCGGCCGCCGCGCGGGGATCATGCCTCGGGCGGCCTGCTGCCAGGGGCGGCCCCCGGCGTAGGTGCGGTGCAGGTGGTGGCCGCCGTCCTCGGCGAGGAACAGGAACCGGTCTCCGCCGCACCCCTCTCCCGGGCAGTCGCACGAGGCCGGGGGGCGTGCCGTCATGAACCGGTCGAGCAGGGCCGACAGGGACGGCGGCAGGTCGGCGGCGCCGAAGAAGTCGCGATGGTTGTTGCGTATGGAACCGTCCTTGGGCGGCCGGCACCGGAACGGCCCGTCCGGCGGCGCCAGCTGGACGTCGACGACGAGTTGGGTCTCAAGGACGTGGTGGCGTTGCAGGCCCATGACCTCGCCCCACCGCAGCCCGCACCACGCGCACACGGTCCACATGACGAAGTCGTCGTCGCGGCCGGTGAGGATGGCGCACCGTTCGGCGAGCAGCAGCGCCTCCAGCGGCGTCGCCCACCGCCGCGCCGCGCGGGAAGCCTGGAGGCGGCGTTCGCTGACCTTGCCGCGGCGCTTGCGGCGGCTGGCGGCGTTGTCGTCGACCAGGCCGGCGTCGCGGGCGTCGCCGAGGATGGTGGCCAGCAGGTTGCGGGCGTTGTCGACCGTGTTGGGCGCGTACCGGCCTCGGAGCGCGAGCTCCCATGCCTGGATCTGCTCGCGGTCGTAGAGGGTGTTGATCGGCCAGTCCCCGAGGGTCGGGAAGATCCGCAGCCGCAGGTGCTGGTCGTAGACGACCCTGCTGGAGTCTTCGATGTCCTGGGCGGGGAGCCACTTGGACTCGACCCATTCCCGCAGGGTGATCTCTCCGGCGTAGGGGTCGCGGCCGCCGCGTGCCCGCAGGCGCCCGGCGAGGGCGCGCTTCCACTGGTCCAGGGTGAGGTCGTGGGCGGGCGGCCCGTCCCATTGGGACGCCAGGCGCCGCAGCTCGCTCTCCTTGTCCTCGGCTGCGCGCTCGGCGTCCCGCCGCCTGGTGAACGGCCAGCCGTCCGGGGTCGCGGAGACGGTGCCCAGGGCCGGTTTCACGCCCGGGGGGTTGCGGTAGCGGCCGCGCCAGTACCGGCCGCGTTTCTCTGCGTATGCCACAGCGTGTCCTAAGGGGAGAGCAGCGCGAGGGGCCGCTCCGGGCTGGTGGTCGGCGTCCCGGCGGTTTCCAGCGGGCTCCCGTTCTCCGCTGGCTCACCGTCCCGGGACGGCGCATCCGCGCTCGGCGTCGACTCCACCGGCGCCGGCTCCGCCAGCGTCGGCTCCTCGAGGGCTGGTTCTGTGGGGGCGGGCGCCTCGGGCTCGACCGGCAGGCTCGGAGTAGTCGGCGTGGGCGGGGTGGTCGCGTCGCCGTCCGGGGATGTCGCGGGCAGGGGCTCAGCGATGACTGGCGGGACCTCCTCAATGGGGGGCTTGCTCGGGGAGGTCTCGGCGGGGACCGGAGCGGGCCTGGGCTGTGCTGCGGGCTCCGCCGGAGGGGTGAGAGGTCTGGCCGGAGCCCTGGAGGTCTGCTCGCGGGGGGAGTCCTGAGAAGGCTTCAGCGGGGTCATGCGGCGGCCGGGGGTGCGCGGTGCCGGCGCGGGCGGTTCGAAGGCCAGGGGCGCCATGCTGTCCATGACCTGCGCTGCGGATGGCGGCCGGGTGTCGGCGCTCGCCTCGGGTGCGCATGAGGTGACGGCCGTGTAGGAGATCGCCGCCGCGGTGACGGCGGGCAGGGCGGCGCCGACGGCGGTCGTGGTGGCGGTGGTGGCCGCCGAGGCCGCGGCGGACGTGGTGGCCTGGGCGTCGCGCAGCACCGACAGCACGGCGCGCCCTGCGGCCGGGGCGGGGATCGCGAGCAGGCCGAGGGCGCGCAGGAGGCCGCACTGGCGGCGGGGGCGCAGCGCGCGGTGCGCAGCCACGACGTCCGTGCCGGACAGGGAGAGGCTGACCGCGATCTGCCCGTGCGGCCACGCGACCCCGTAGAGCCGGTCGGGCATCTCCAGTCGCGTGAGCGAGTGCGTGGGCGCCTCGCTCGTGTGCTCGGTGAGCCAGTTCCACACGCGGGCCTCGGCTCCGGGGTCGGCCTGGTAGGCGGCGCCGTCGACCAGGACGCGAAGGTCGTGACCGCCGATGGTGAGGTGCACGGCCTGGAGGCGGTGCGGGGAGACGCTGCGCAGCGCGTGCGCCAGCTCTGCCGGCACGTCGACCTGGGCGTGCTGGAGGTCGTAGGCGTGCGCGAGTTCGGTCATGGCGCACTGCCGGTCGATGCGGGCGATGTCGCGTTCGTAGGTCAGGTGGTCGACCTGGGCCTGTAGTTCCTTGATCCGCCGCTGGAGGGCGACGACGTCGTCTGGCATGCCGCGTCCTATGTGATCCGTTCCCCCGGGCCCACATAGGTGCCGTACATAGATGAGATACGCGAAGTGATTGAAACGTTGACCTTTACGGGTGCTTGTATCTAAACCGTTACAGGTTGCAAGAACGTAGCAGTCACGCGCGTCTCCTGCCGGGAACATTGTGCGCTCCGCTGGTCACCTCCCGATGCGTCACAACAGCGCGGATCGCGACCAGCTTGTCCTCATCGGACGCCGGTCCTCGGTAGATGTGCTCGTAGAACGGGTCGCCGGCGGCCCAGGGCGGGTATCGCACGCCGTCGGCGACAGCGTCCGGTGACTTGTCGGGAGCGGCGGGGGGCTGCCCGCCGAGCAGGATGCTGCGGCAGGTCCCGGGCGGCCAGCCGAAGGCGAGCTCGATGGCGGCGAGCGTGTCTCGGCTGACGCGCTGACCGTTCTCGATCTTGCCCAGGGTACGTTCGCTGACCTTGGTAATCGCGGCGAGGTCCCGGAGATCCAGGTGGCGGTGCACACGCTCGGTGACCAAGTAATCGGCCAGCCGTAGCCAGTCGTCTTCCATGGTTGCCCACTATGACGGAAGAGATCGGAAGAGTCTAGGTGAGGTTTCGCTACCTCTACGGCCCCGATGATCCTTCTCTTCCGATTCCTTCGAACGTTCTCGCGACGATGCTTCGTTTCTCTTCCGAAAACGCTTGACGCACCTTCCGTTCTCTTCCTACAGTGACGGACATGGCGCAACACAGCGGCGACGAAGCCGAAGCAACCCGAAAGCTTCGCGGCGCCAAGATCCGCAAGCTGCGGCAGCAGCGAGGCCTCCGCAAGAGCGAACTCGCCACCCGCTGCGGCAGCTCCTACAGCCACATCGACAACATCGAGCACGGCCGCAAACGCCCCTCCGACCAGCTCGCCAGACGCCTCGCCGAAGAACTCGGCGTCGACATCGACGAGATCAGCCTCGGCGACACCCTCCGGGACTCGGCATGACACCCGCCCCGCCCGTCGCCGCGTGCGAGGAGAGCTGCCCGCACCTCCACACCCCCGAAGAGGCCTCGGCCTTGCTCGGCGGACGCACCTCCCCGCGGACGCTGCGCGACAAGGCCGGCCGCGGCGAGATCGCCCACACCCGCATCGCCGGGACCAACCGCATCGCCTTCAGCGACGCCGACATCGCCCAGATCATCCGCGACGGAGCGTCGGGCCGCCCAGCCCCGCTGCGTCGCGACTCGCGCCGTCACTCCTAGCCCTCCAGGAGGCACGCATGACCGTCCAGACCGTCACCGACATCACGCCCGTCCAGGGCGCGGACGTCATCCAGGGCGACCGGCTGTGGACCGGCAACGGATTCACCGCCGAGATCACCCACTTCATCACCCCGCCGCCGCAGTCGTTCGCCTGCGCCATGTGGGGCCCGGGCGTCCGGATCCCTTTCCACGGCAACCAGCCGATCATGTGGCCGATCGCCCCTGCCACGCCGACCGCGATCAAGACCCGCGAGGCGGCCTGAAATGTGGCCCTTCAGGACCAAGCCGCGCCGAGGCGGTGAGCACCTCAGCACACGGGAGCTGCGGCAGGCGCTCACCCTGGCCTCCGCCGACGACCGCGAGTGGCTCCTGGCCTACCTCGCCGGCGCGGCCCCCACCGCGACCGCGCAGGCCCTCCAGAACCTGACCCGCATGAAGGACCACGCCGCCGTCGGCGGCGAGTGCCTCAAGTGCGGGAAGCGCTGGCCGCTGCCGACCGTCCCGGTCTACGTGAGCGGGGTGCACGGGTTCGTGTGCAACGAGCCGCCGTGCACCCCCGACCCGGAGTCCCTCGCGCTGTCCGTGTCGACCACCCCCATGCCCGCTCTTCCCTCAGGGAGCGCCTCATGAGCACCTACCACCAGGGCGAGACCGTCCGGGCCACCATCACCTCCAAGGTCGTTCTCGACGGCGCCCGCGGCCCGGCCGTCGAGACCGGCGACCGTGACGTTCCGCTGCTGCCGCTGTCCGCCCCGGGCGTGACCGTGGCGCGCGTCATGCCCGCGCAGGACCCCCGGCCCGGCGAGATCTGGTCCACGGCCGACGGAGGCCTGTGGCTCGCGCAGAAGTACTGGCCCGACTACGACGACGACAAGGACGCCGCCGGCATCAACGACGAGGGCTGGCGCGTCCGGATGATCCCGCTCGACGGCGGCGACTACGGGTACCGCCCCGAGGAGGTCCACCAGCAGTTCGGCCTCGTCGCGTGCTTGCACCGCGTGCCGGTGTGCGAGTGCAAGGCGTCGACCACGTTCGGCGAGATCGTGCACACCCGGTCGTGCCCGCAGTGGCCGGCCTGCGACTGCCCGGTCAGCGTCCTGGTCAGCGACCGCCACTTGCTCGACTGCGCCCAGGCGGGTGAGAAGCGATGACGCTTCAGAGCACCGACCCCCGCGCCGTGTACGAGCTGCTCGCGCTGCGGACCGAGTACGCCGTCCGCACCAGCGACGGCCTGCACGACACGATCGTCCCGGTCGGCGACGAGGCCCTGATGCGGCAGACCGTCTCCGAGTTCCTCGACCAGGGGCAGGACGCCGAGCCGGTGTACCGGACCGTGACCGCCTGGGCCGTGGACGAGCCCGCCGCCGAGAAGGTCCGCCGCGACCGGGCCCGCGACCACCTGCTGTCCATCGCCCAGAACGCGTGGGAGCAGCACGGCGACGAAGTCGACGAGCTGATCGAGGAGCAGTTGCGCCGCATCCACCTGGCGCGCCAGGGAGTGGTGCGCAAGGGGCTGACCGACGCCGACGCCATCCGGGAGATCGAGACCCAGACGCGGGCCGCGCTGCGGGACATGCTCGCCAAGCCGCTCGCCGAGACCGCCGAGCACTCCTGCCTCGGCGAGGCCGCCCGCCTGCTCAAGCTCGTCGAGCTGATGGGGGAGCTGACCCACCAGGAGGCCGTGGAGGACGACAAGGTCGCGCCCGACCTCGGCCAGGACAGGCGGAGCCTCCTGGACGACGCCGAGCGGCGCGTGAACGAGGCCGCCGACGCCCTGTACGGGGGTGCGTCGTGAGGTACCTGGTGGTGGCCCTCTTCGGGCCGAAGTGGACCTGCTCGATCTGCCGCTCCCGGCAGGTCGGCCGCGCCTGCGCGAACTGCGGGTGGTGGGCGCGATGACCCTCGCAGACGTGATCGGGTGGACCGGAACCGGGTTCGCCGTTAGCGGCGGCTACTTCACGGTCACGACTCTCTTCAGCTCGGTTCCCGAGCGAGAGCACATCGCGGACGGGTTCTACGCCCTCGGCCTCTGGCTCGCGTTCATCGCCAACGTGATCGACGTATCGCCGGTCTGGTCCGCCATCTACGGGCTGGCCGCCGCGTACTACACGTGGCGGTGGTGGAAGAACCGCCGCAACGGCCGGGGCCGTAAGGCGCTCCGCGAGCTGGGCGCGAAGTCCCGGGCCCGGGTGCAGGCGCTCGTGGACCGGATGACTCCTTCCCCGATCCCTTCGCCCGCCGGAGCGCTGTCATGATCCTCACGCTCGGCGCGATCGTGGCCGCCTACCTGTACGTCCTCGCGCTGGCCTGGAGGGTCGGGCACACCGGCAAGCACGGCCGTGTCTGGTCGACGCCGCGCCCGGCCCGGCTGCTCCAGCACGGCAGCCACGCCCGCCCCCGCAAGCCCGCCCCCCACAGCGAGCCCGAGGCCGCCACTGACGAGGCGGCCGGTCTGGCGGTGGCGGCATGACGGTCCCCACGCTCGCGATGCCGACCGCCGTGCTCGTTGCCCCCTACGGGATCGACCGAGACGACTGGCTCGCGGTCCGCAAGATGGGCGGCTCCGACGTCGCCGCGATGCTCGGCATGGACAAGTACCGCACTCCCCGCCAGGTGTGGCTCGACAAGCGCGGCGAGCTGCCCGACCTGCCCCGCTCACCCGAACTGGAGGAGTACGCCGAGATCGGGTCGGAGCTCGAGGACTGGATCGCCGGCAAGTTCGCCCGCGTCACCGGCACCTCGGTGGCGACGATCGGGACACTCGCGCACGTCGACCGCGACTGGATGACCGTCAACCTCGACCGCGCCGTCACCGGCTGCGCCGCCCCGTGCCTGCTGGAGTGCAAGAACCGCTCCGAGTACCAGGCCAAGGAATGGGCCGAGGAAGTCCCCGACGGGCCCGCGCTGCAGGCCCACTGGGGGATGGCCGTCACCGGCCTGGACCACGCGCACGTCGCCGTCCTCATCGGCGGGAACAAGTTCCGGCACTTCCGCATCGACCGCGACGAGGCCTTCCTCGACGACCTCGTCGCGCTCGCCGGCGAGTTCTGGGAGACGGTGGTCGACCCCGACGCGCTCGCCCCGCCGATCGACGGGTCCGACGCCGCGACCGAACTGCTCGCACACCTGTGGGAGACCACCGCGGACTCCATGAAGGTCGTCGACGAGGCCGTCGTGATGCCGCTCGCCGCGCGGCGGCAGCACCTCAAGGACCAGATCGGCGCGCTGGAGATCAATCTCGCCGAGGTCGAGAACCAGCTCAAGGACCTGCTCGGCGAGAAAGAGATCGGCACCAACGAGCTGAAGCAGCCGCTGGTGACCTGGAAGCAGAACGGCAACTTCGCGGCCAAGCGGTTCCGTGAGGCCGAGCCTGAGCTGGCCGAAAAGTACACGCGCCCGATGCCCGGCCTGGACGTCAGGGCGCTCGCCAAGGACCACCCCGAGACATACAGGCGCTACCGCGCCCGCGTCCTGCGCATCCCGAAGGGACCCTCCACATGAGTGATCTTCAGAGCCGTGTCCGGCAGCGCCGCGAGCAGAGCAACGGCGGACAGGACCAGGGGCAGCCGGGCACGCAGGTCAGCCCCGTCGACCGGAAGATGGCCGACGCCCGGCAGATGTTCACCAAGATGCAGGGCGAGTTCGCGGCCGCGCTGCCCAAGCACGTCGGCATCGACCGGTTCATGCGCATGGCCCTCACCTGCATGCGCAAGAACCCGGCCCTGCTCGACTGCGACCCCGCGAGCGTCCTCGGCGCGCTGCTGGAGGCCGCGCGGCTCGGGCTGGAGCCCGGCACCAAGCAGGCCGCGATCGTCCCCTTCGGCCGCACCGCCACGTTCATCGCGCAGTGGCAGGGCCTGGTCGAGCTGATGTACCGGTCCGGTCAGGTCACGTCCGTGACCGCGGAGTTCATCTACGAGGCCGACGAGTGGGAGTACACCGTCGGCGACGACGGCCGGTTCTACCACCGCCCCAACCTCCTGGCCGCCGACCGTGGCCGCATCCTCCTCGCCTACGCGTTCGCGACGATCAAGGGCGGGGGCCGGTCCCGCGTCGTGTTCCTCTCCAGGCCCGAGGCCGAGGAGATCCGCGACGAGTTCTCCAAGAACTACCAGCGCGCCGAGAAGAACCGCCGCGGCAACCCGCAGCAGTACGCCGAGCACCCCGACTGGGGCAAGTTCAACTCGACCTGGCACACCCACTTCGACGCCATGTGGCGCAAGTCGTGCGTGCGGCGGCTCGCCGACTGGGTGCCGTCCTCCCCGGAACTCCGCGAGCTGCTGATGCGCGAGAACGAGGCCGGCGAGATGCGGGACGCCGCCGACCAGATCGTCCCGGACAACGTGTTCGACGGGGAGGTCGTCTCCGACACCGCCGACGAGCCCGGCGACGACCCGGCCACGGGAGACCCGTCCGCCGCCGACGCGGAGGCCGCCGCTCAGGCCGCCGCCGAGAAGACGGGCGGCGGGACCGATGAGTGACGTCCGAAGCAAGGCGCTCAGCTACCTCCGCGACGAGAACGTCCGGATCATGCACGCGGACACCCCGCCCGGCGGCACGAGGCCGGACGAGGTGCGGGCGCTGGTCCGCGGCTACCGCGGCACCTACCAGGTCGTCCTGACGGACGGCGTGTGGTCCTGCGCGTGCGGCGCGGACGAGTGCGCCCACGCGGCGGCCGTCCAGACCGTGACCGGTTACCGGTCCGCTGCCTCCAAGGCGGACACCAGCAGAGAGAAGGCCGCCTGATGGCAACGAACACGCAGACGCCGGCCGAGGTCCGCCGGATCGCGTCCGGCCGGGACTGGTTCGGATTCCTCACCCTGGAGAACCTCAACGCGGTCGCCGACCGGATCCGCAGCATGATCGGCGATGGGCAGCGATACACCTGGGTCGCCTGCAACGAGGGACTTGGCGACTACCGGCCCGAGGTCCGGACCTCGCAGGTGGCCGCGAAGATCCGCGTGGACCGCCGTGACGACGAGCACGGCTCGATCATCGTGGTGGACACCTACGGCGTCTGGTCGATCCACACTGACATCGCCGACCAGGCCGCCGGGATGGGACGTCAGCCCGAGTTCTCGCTGACGTACCTGAAGATCACGCGCGGCCAGATCCAGATGGAGCACAAGGCCCCGATCGGCGCCCGCCTGCTCTGGACCGTGGCCCTCGAGGGCGGTGACGCCTGATGTGGGTCGTGAGGGTCAGCGACGGCGCCGAGGACGTCGCCGCGTACGGGCCGATGAAGAACGAGCCCGAGGGCCGGAGGTTCGCCGGCTTCCTCACCGAGGAGGTCGACCCCGCCCGCGTCGAGTACGAGGCCCCCTACAGCACCGGGTCGGTCTCCTCGCCCGTCGCGGAGCTCCTGAACTGGCGCGACCGCTTCAAGGCCGTCGAGGGTGAGCGCGCCGCCCGGATCCGGGACGTCCACGCCCGGCTGGTCGAGGAAGCCTCCAACGGCCACGGCGCCGACCGCTCCGGGCTGGAGAAAGCCGCCGCGCTGCTCGCCGAGGCCTGGTACGGGTTCGAGCCCGCCGACCCCCACGCGCCGCTGGACGGTGCGTGATGGGGAGGACGGCCCAGGTCGACGCGCAGCACCTCACCGAGCGCGCCCAGCAGCGCAACGCCAAAGCTGTCGGAGGCAACGACCTCGTAGGGCAGCACACCCTCGCCGGAGCGGGCGCCACCTACGGCATTGATGACGCCGTGTCCGCAGCGGCGGAGGCGTGGGTGCGCAAGTTCGCGAACCGGCACGACTGCCCGGCGCCCGCTCTGCTGCGCGAGGCGGTTGAGCGCGGCTGGCACAACAAGGCCGCGCGGATCCGGGAGGACCCGGCCGCGTTCTGCTACCACCCGCGCCACGCTGAGGACGCCGCGTTCGCAGCGGAAGCGCTGGAGTGGCTGGGGTTGCGGCCCACCGTCTACCTGTGGGTGTCGACCGACGAGATCGCCTCCCGTCCCCGCGCGGCCCGGTACGGGCGCTGCCCGGAGTGCCGCCTGCGGCGGAACCTGCGCAGGGACGGCACGATCGGCAGCCACGCCGGCCGCGACGGGGAGGCCTGCCCCGGCAAAGGCGCGAAGCCCGCCGCTCAGGAGGGCACGTCATGACGACCCCAACCGTGCAGGAGACGCGGGCCCGGCTCGCCCGCCACCTCGCGTGGCACCCGAACTCGGGTGACTGCCTGCAATGCGCCGCGGCGCGACTCGCCGAGACGTTCCCCGACACCCTGCCGGAGTCGGTCGATCGGCCCGCCCTGGACGATCTCCTCGACGTCGCCGAGCGCGCCGCGAAGGAGCTGGACGACGTCATCGACCATCTCGACGGCGAGCACGGCGCCACCCTGCGCGACGCCCTCAACTCGATCGCCGTCACCACCGACTCCGGCGCGCTCACCGCGATCCTCGCCCGCGCCGCATGCGGCCCCGACCCCGCCGAGGCCGCCCTCGACGCCGCAACCAGGCGCCTCGACCGCATCCGGGTCCTCCACATCCAGCTCGTCGACGAGCACAGCAACCAGTGGGGCCCGCTGAGGCTCGTGAACTGCCGCGCGGACATGATCCGGCGGCTCGCCCAGGCGTGGCACGGGCACCTCCCCGCGGACCCGCACGCGCCCTTGACCCGCGACCACTAGACGAAACCCCTTGGAGCACATCGTGAAGAACCGCCCGCGCGACAACCAGCACCCTCCGCAGTCGTCCGCGCACAGTCCGGCGCCGACCGCGCCGATGTTCCAGTCGCCCGAGACCGGGCCCGCCGTGGCGGCGCTCCTGGCCGACAAGCGCAACGCCGTCGTCCATCACGGCCAGCAGGCCCAGGCCCGCCGCCAGGACGCCGAGGAGCACCTCCGGCAGGTCGCAGCCCGCGAGGAGATGATCGCCGAGCGGGAGCGGGAGATCGCGGAGTTCCGCGCCGCCAAGGAACGCGAGATCGCCTCCCTCCGCGAGGAGATCGGCCGGTACGACACGGCGGCGAAGGACGCCACCAGCGACGCCGGCAGCCACACCCAGGCGCAGCGCGACGCCGAACTCGCCGCGCATGACCTGGAGCGAGTCCTGCGCACGCACGCGCCGGCCGCGCTCGAACTCGCCGCCCCCGCGAACAGCACCCCGCCGGGCGGAACCCCCTCCCAGGGCACCCCGGCCGCCGTGAACGCCGGCCCCGGCGTCCTTGTCGCCGGCAACGGCACCGGCCCCCAGCCGCTCGCCGGCCCCGCGCGGACCCCGGAGGGCCGCTGACATGGCGGGCGGCGCGACCATCCCACTGCTGTTCGTGCTGGTCGTGGCAGCCGGAGTCATCGTGATCCTGCTGTGCGACCAGAGGGTCCTGAACCGCAAGCTCACCGCGGAGCAGATGCGCGCGGACGCCGCGTTCGACGACGCGCGCCGGGCCCGCGCCGCCAAGGTCATCGCCGACGAGCAGCGGGAACGGGCCGTCCTCGGCTACGGCGAAGTCCTGGCCCAGGTCGCCGACCTGGCGGACCACCTGCGAGCCAACCATCACGACCTCGTCGCCAAGCAGCTCGACCGGCTCGTCGACGACCGTACCGGCACGCTGCGGAGGCTCTGATGGTCGGGCGTCTCCTCCTCATCCCCGCGGTCGTGGCGGCCGCCGGTGGCCTGTTCTTGGCGCAGCAGACCGGCACCCAGGCGGCCCAGCTCAACACCACCGCCGTGTCCCGGCACGCCTCGGCCGCCTACCTCGACCGTGCCCGCGTCGAGGCGCCGGAGCTGTGGGCTGCCGACGACCTGCTGTTGATCCGGGCCGGTGTCGGCCTGTGCGGGGTGATCGAGCAGGCGCCCGACGCCGAGGTGGTGCCGCGCCCGGTCGACGGTCTCACCGACCGCGAGATGCGCGTGATCACCACCGCCAGTACCCGCCACCTGTGCCCCGGCCAGCGCAGCAGAGTCGCCACCTACCTGAGCACGAAGGGATCCCAGCCATGACCGCTGAGCAGAGCGAATTCAGCCTCCGCGCTCTTGTGCGTGAGGTCGCCGAGCAGTGGCCGCTGATGCCGCCTGGCCTGCTGGCGAAGAAGGTTGCGGAGCGGATCCCGGAGGAGCATCTGCGCGAGTCCGTGGGGCAGACGATGGGCCTGTTCGTGCGGCAGGTGATGCATGAGGCGCGGCCGAGCGCGGCGGGCAAGTCGATGGGGCACCTGTCGCAGCCTGCGCCTCGGCCCGCTCCGGCCCCGGTTGCTGCCCCGCCCCCCGCTCCGGTCCCCTCGACTTCGCCGGCAGCGGCACCCCGACCGTCCTCTCCCGCCGGGGCCCCCGCTCCGGCCTTGGCCTCCGGCCAGGGGAGCCCGGCCGCTCAGCCTTCTCCCACGCCCACGCTGGCGGCTGCGAAGCCGCGGGTCGTCTCGTCCCGCAAGGGGGCGGAGATCCGTGACGGCTGGCAGCGGCATCTGGACGCCGAGTACCCCGTGCAGGCGGGCTATAAGAAGCTCGGTGACTGCACCTATGAGGACCTGTACTTCCTTGCGGCGGAGCGGGACAAGCAGGCCGAGTCCCTGAAGGCGCATGGCCGGTACTTCCGTGGCCTTGCGGGGCTCCTGGTGGATCACGACGTGAAGACGTTGCGTGAGTTGCCGGTTGAGGTGCAGATGCAGGCGGTGGGTTCCTGATGGCCACCGACACCCCAAAGACCACTCGGCCGACCATTGCCGTATCGACACCCCAAGGGCGTGCGTCGGCCGGGTCCAAGCTTCCCGCCCCGACCAAAGATGTAGCGGAGTCCAAACCACTTCCGTCGGGGCGGGACCAGACTTCCCCACAGGCCATACGGCCGTCGATGCCCAGCGCTGTTGCGCCTGCGGGGAGCCAGACCGGCCGAGACCAAAACCCACCCGACACCCAGCCCGAAGGCGTCTCGGCCACCAACGTCCCCGGCGACCAGCTCAGCCTGGCGCTCGGGGAGAACGACCAGCCGACGGCCATCCCACATTCGGCACCCACTGCAGCACCGCCGTCGGTTGCCGACCACCCCCAGACGGCCAAGGTTCCACCGCCGCCCATTTCGGTACCGCCGTCTGGGGGTGTCCTCCAAGCCGCGCACGCCGCGATCGAGGCCGACCCCGTCTTCCTGTCCCTCCTCGCCGACATCGTCGACGACCTCGAAGCCGTCCGGATGGCGAACCGGAACCGGTTCGGGCAGCTCACCCGGAAGGAAGCCGACAAGGACGGGATCATGCGGGGCCTCGGCCTCGACCTCATGAACCCCTACGTCCAACGCGTCGCCGAAGTCCTGGCCGAGATCGAGTCGGCCGAGAAGCGGTCGGTGAAGGCCCTCGAAGCCCTCATGCGCAAGCACCCCCTCGGCCCATGGGTGAAGTCCCAGCGCGGCTTGGGGGAGAAGCAGGTCGCCCGGCTCCTCGGCGTGATCGGTGACCCCTACATCCGGCCCGAACTCGTTCACGAGGACGACACGGTCGAGCCCGCGAGGCCCCGGACCGTGTCGGAGCTGTGGGCGTACTGCGGCTACCACGTTCTTCCCGCCCGCCATACGACCGTCGACACCCAGGGGTACGACGCGGGCGGGAGCAAGACCGGCCACCCCGACCAGCCGTGCGGCGATGCCCATAGTCGAGGCGTCGGGGTGGCCCCCAAACGGCAGAAAGGCAAACGGGCCAACTGGTCCACCACCGCGAAAACCCGCACCTACCTCGTCGCCGAATCCACCATCAAGACCCTTCGCAAGCCCTGCGTCGCCGATAAGGAACTCGGCTACGCCACCCACTTGGACGGGTGCGTCTGCTCGCCGTTCCGCGTCATCTACGACCACGCCAAGGCCAAGTACGCCGACGCGGTTCATCAGGTCCCGTGCCCGCGCTGCGGCCCGTCCGGAAAGCCCGCCGAACCTGGCACCCCACTATCCGACGGCCACAAACACGCCCGCGCCATGCGCGCCGTCTCCAAGGAAATCCTCAAGGAACTCTGGCGAGCCTCCAAACACCTCCACGAGGCCGCCGCTGCCGGGAGTGACGCATGACCTCCCGCAACCCGAACCGCGCCGCCGGCCAGGCGCCCGGCATGGCGGCGCACGCCGAGGAGGCTGGCTCCCTGGTCGCCTCGGCAACCCCGCCCACCGTTGTCCCCGCGGTGGGCGGGGCCCCGACTTCCAAGACGCGCTGGAGCGCGCGCCCCCGCACGGACCTGACCCCGTGCGGCGCGGGCCCCTCCAGCGCCGTGGCCTCGCCCCCTGCTGGGGGGCGGGGGCGAGGCCACCGGTCCGTCCCTCCTGGGGGGTGGGGACGGGCCACCCTCGGCGCCCGCGCTGTGTGCGCGCGGGCGCCGAGGGCCAGAACGGCGGAACGGTGGACTGGGGGGTTTGACCGTTCCGCCCCGGCGGCGTTGGTGGCCATCCGGCCCGAGCGACGCTCCGCCGCCGCTGCCCGCCCGACCCCGGCCGTCACCGGGGCCGGGCGGGCCCTGACCTGGTCGCCCGCCACCCGCTCGGCGGGCGACCACCAGACCCGGGCAGCCGCCAGCCTCCGCGTGGTCACGCGGCTGCCCGGCCCGACCCGCCGGGGTCCCGCCCAATCCGAACCCGCCCTGCACGGGCGGGCCCCGGCGCCGACAACCCAAGGAAAGCGGTGACCATGCCTGCCCAGACCATCGAGCTCACCGACCGCCAGCGCCGGGCGCTGGCTGGCGGCAAGACGGTCCAGTGGGCCGCCGACGCGTTCGGTCTGCCCCGCCCGCAGCTCGTCGCGGCCATCGCCGCCGCGGGCCTGGTGATCGACCCGGCCACCGACCTCGTCCGTGCCCGCCGGGCCGCACCCACCCGTCCCACCAGAGAGGCCGCCATGTCCAGCGACACCCCGACCGTCCTGGACACCCTGCGCTCGGGCACTCCCATCCCGCAGGTCGCCGCCGACCACGGCTGGTCGGAGATGTCAGTCCGGGCACTGGTCAACGGCAAGAAGGGCTGGAGCATCGACCCCGCCGACGACTCCGTGCACATCGACGACGACACTCCCGCGCAAGTCGACGACAGCGACACCCCCGAAGACACCCCGACTACCTCCCCGCCACCCCGCAGCGGCAGCCCCACCAGCGAGCGAGACTCTGCACCGGCCGCGCCGACGCCCACCCCGGCCGAGACGATCGCCGGCGGAGTCGAGCAGCTCCTGGCCGCCGCCCGCGCATCCGGCGACAAGCGTCTCGAGCGCGCCGCCCTCAAGGCGCAGACCGCGATCGGTGTCGTGGTGGGCCTGTACGAGCCGTGGCTCGCCGAGCAAAAGGCCGCTGGGAAGCGCGCGCAGGAACTCGCCACCGCGGAGAAGGCCGCCGCGAAGCTCCGCGCCGAGCTGGAGGAAGCGCAGGCGAAGGTCGCCGCGCTGAAGGGCACCCCCGCCCGCACCACCTCGGGCCGCGCCCGCTCCCACGCCATCCGCACATGGGCGGCAAGGGAGGGCATCAAGGTCAACGAGCGCGGCCGCATCCCCGCCCACATCGTCGAGCGGTACGAGCGGGACCACGGAGGCGGCGATGTCCCGTAGGCATCGGCGTGCGCCAGCATGCCGGGCCTGCGGCCGCCCCGTGATCTTCGCGTTGACCGAGGCCGGCGCCCGCCAGCCCCTCGACCCCGAACCGCACCCCGACGGCAACGTCCTTGCCTTCAATGACGCGCTCGGTGTCTGGCGCGCCCGGTCCGTGGCCTCGGCCGACCCGGCCGCCCGGCACCCCCTTGAGAAGACCTTCATGCCGCACTTCGCGACCTGCAAGGGCCCGGCCCAGCAGGAACTGCCCGCGAACGTGACCCCCATTAGGAGGAACCGATGACCAGCTCGGAGGAGCAGCACGCTCGGCGCCTCGCCGGTGTCCACAACCAGGACGCCGTGGAGCGCATCGCCCGTCATCTGCATGCGAACGAGTCGCTGCACATGCACCAGCGCGTCGAGGACACCGACCCGTGCGAGTACTGCTGGCTGCGCGCAGGCAAGGCGATCCACGCGCTGCGGGCCGCCGGACTCCCGATCGTTCTCGGCCCCGACCCGGTGAAGGCCGACGAGCCGGTCAAGGTCGAGGCGCAGGTCCTGCACGAGCTGGAGGCGCTGGGGAGCTGCGGGGAACGCGCAGAAGTGCAGGGCTGGACGCTCGTCCACATCGGCTCACCCGGCGCGGACTGGACGAGGCGGCGGCTGGTGTTTCGTTCCCAGGACCGCCGGCACTACGGCGTCCGGTTCGACGCGTTCATGCACGCCGTCGCCGGGGCCCGGATCGTCTGCCATCCGGCCGTGCCGAAGCCGGTGGTGACGCAGACCGCCACCTACGAGCTCGCCGAGGCGGCGTCCCGGTGATCGCCCTGCGCAGGCTCACCCGCACCCGGCCGGAGCGCGCCGCCTTCGAGCTGGCCGAGATGCGGCGCAGGGTCACGCGGATGCGCCGCGAGGTCCAAGCCCTCCAGGTCGACGCGGACGCCCTGTACGGGGAGCCGGAGGACGCGTGGCGCGACCCGCAGGCGGTGGCCCATGGCTGACCTGCTGCCTACCGAGCCGATCTCCAAGCGCGACCAGACCGTCCTGGCGTTCCTGCGCGAGCATGCGGCCGTCCACGGCCACGCACCCACCGTGGTCCAGATCAGCGAGGGTGTCGGGGCCAGCACTCGCACCGTGGTCAAGGCCATCCGGTCGCTGGCCCTCCGAGGGCTGGTGAGGCACCACCCGCGCCGCCCCCGCGGCCTGGAGATCACGACGTCGAGCGGAGCGCCGCTGACGGCGCCGCATCCCCTCGTCGAGCAGCTCGTCAAGACGCGCGTGCACCGCGGTGTCCCCCTCCGCGAGATCGCCGCGCGGCTCGGCGTGTGCACGAGCACGGTCAACAACTACGAGCTCGGCCTCCGTCAGCCCACCCCGCAACGGCTGGAGCAGTGGGCCGCCGCGCTCGGACTCCGCCTCACCCTCACACCCACCAACCCCATGGAGAAGCCATGAGCATGTTCCGCCGCAACCAGCCCGACCCCGCCGCGCCGCCGCCTGCCCCGACCGGTTTGGGCGCCGCGATCTCGCTGGAGAAGGTCCAGCAGACCGCCCCGGCCCTCGTCTCCCTCTACAAGCAGGCCGGTGTCTCGCTGGAGAAGAGGGGCCTGACCGGGCAGCGCTCCGCCGTGTACCTGGTCCTCGACCGCTCCGGGTCCATGGCCCCCTACTACCGGGAGCGGCGCGGCCAGATCTCCCACATGCAGTACTTCGCCGAACAGACCCTCGGCCTGTCCGCCAACCTCGACGACGACGGCGTCGTCCCCCTGGTCTTCTTCGACAGCCAGTCCTTCCCGGTCGTCGAGATCTCCCTGACCGACTACCAGGGCCGCATCGGGGCCGAGCACGACCGCCTCGGGCGGATGGGCGGTACCGACTACGCGTCCGCGATGCGGACCGTCGTCGACCACTACCAGGAGTCCGGGGCGTCCACACCCGCGTTCGTGGTGTTCCAGACCGACGGCGCCACCTACAACGAGAACACCGTCAAGGACCTGCTGCGCGACTACTCGCACCTCCCGATCTTCTGGCAGTTCGTCGGGTTCGGACCAGCCGGCTCCCGCGAGTTCGCGTTCCTGCGCACCCTCGACAAGCTCCGCGGCCGCGCCGTCGACAACGCCGGGTTCTTCGAGGCCGGCACCGACCCGGCCGCGCTGTCGGACGCCGCGCTCTACGACCAGCTCATGGACGAGTACCCGACCTGGCTGGCCGCCGCGCGCGCGAAGGGCATCCTGCGGTGAACGAGCAGCAGCAGGACGACATCACCGCGATGCTGCCGCCCGTCCCCGACGAGCCGGAGCCGCGCTACGGCCACCACGCGCCCGCACCCCGCTGGCGCCTGACGCTCGACGACGCGTGCCGGTGGGTCGTCACCCACCGCGCCGCGTTCTGGAGCCTGGTCACCGCCGCGGCCGCGGCCGCGCTGGCCGGCGGATACCTCGCCGGTGCGCCCGCCGGAGCCGACCCACCGGCCCGACCGCCGGCGGCCGAGGTGTCCGAGGAGCCGACGCGGACCCTGGACGCTCCGCCCGCCGCCCCCGCGCCGACCCGGACCCGCACCCCGCAGGTGAAGCGTCCGGCGCCGGTGGTGCATCCCCGCCCGACCCGCACGAAGAAGACGGCCCCCACGCGGTCACCGTCGCCATCGTCGGCGAGCCCGTCGCAGTCTCCGTCGCCAACGGGGCGCCCGTCCGGGCCGAGTACCCCGCCCACCGATACCGGAACGCCGTCGGTCCCGCCGAAGACGCCGGAACCGCAGGCCCCCACGCGAGAGCAGGGGGCGTGATGGCCCGCAAGAGCAGCGCCGTCCTCACACAGGTCGCGCCGTCGGTGCCCGAGGGCCGGACCCGCTGCGGGCATACCGCCCCGACGATCGGCTGCCGCGCCTGCGAGGCCGCCCAGTCCCGCCGACGGCGCCCCGGCCGCCTGCGGGGCCGCGGCTGGACCAAGCCCGCCAGCAGGAAGAAGCGGCGCAACAGGAGGAAACCGTGACCGTGACAGACGAGGGGGCGCAGCTGCAGAACCTGCTCGGCCTGCCCGACGACGCGTTCCGCACGCTCATCGTGAGCAACCTCGACCGCACCGAGCAGCCCGCCATGTGGGATCTGCTGCTGTCGCCGCAGTTGGCGCGCCGCACTCACGGCGTGCTCGGGGCGGCGTTCCGGGACGTGGAGGACCAGCTCGCCGAGCGCCGCGCCGACATGGAGAGCTACCGGCAGGAATGCCACGTGGAGGGGGCTGCGGGCAAGGGCAAGTGGTTCGCTGCGCAGGGCGAGCACCAGGAGTGGCGGCGCCGCGCGATCGGGTACCGCCGCATCCTCAGCCGCCGTCTCGCCGAGGCCAAACACGCCGCCGGCAACGCGGCGGCGCCCGCCCGCCCGAAACCAGCCCTGCCCGTTCCGGCCCCGCCGAACCCGGCGCGCAAGGTCCGGCAGGTGACGTCGGTGTTCCGCCTCGCCTGGGTGATCTCCGAGCACCGCGCCGAGACCCTGCGGCAGGGAATCGTCCCCGACGAGCACGACGTCGAGCTGTGGCGCGCCCTTGACCTGATCGAGGTCGACACTCCCGACGGAGTCATCACCGTCACCGAGTTCCTCGACGCCATCACCTCCAAGCCCGGCTTCGAACCCCCGGACCAGCAGGCGGGAGGACGTTCGTGAGGGCACGCACGAAGGGCCGTTCCTGCACGGAGCGCGGAGGCCGGGCCCGATGACGGCGGTCCTGACCGTCCGCGCCGGCGGCTCCGTGGCGGGGTCGTGCGGGAAGTCCTGCTATGACGCCGAGTACAAGACCTGCCGCTGTGTCTGTGCAGGTGAGAACCACGGCGTCGGGTTCGAGCAGGCGGTCAGGAACGCGCAGGCCATGGCCGAGGAGTGGGTCTTGCGGGCCCGCGCGGACGGCTGGGCCATCGACACCTTCGAGCTGGGCCTCCCCGTCGTCCAGCACGCCCTGTTCTAGGAGACGCAATGCGGAAGAAGAAGGACAAGAGCCGTCGCTGGGAGTGGCTCGCCGACCTCACCGAACTGGCTGTCGAGCTGCTGGTCGGGTGGTGGCGTTGAACGGCCAGGGCACTTGCACCGGCTGCGGAGGCACCGGTGGGTGAGCCGCTGCCGATCGTGCGGGCGCTGCGAGCACGTCGCCGCGCACTCGGGCTGAGCGTGCGCGCCGCCGCCGCACGCGCCGGGTTGTCCGCTTGCGTGCCGGCGTCTTGGGAGCGAGGAGACCGGTGCCCGTCGCTGGAACGTGCCTGCGGCTACGCCGGGGTGCTCGGGCTGGAGCTGGCGCTGCTGCCGGGCGCTAGCGGGGTGCCGGTGCCGCTCGCCGCCTGCGCCCAGGACGACAGGCGGCTGCCGGTGCTGCGGCAGCTCCGCGCGACCCGCCTCGTCCGCGAGCTCCCGGTCGCGCAGGTCGCGGCAGCGGTGGGGGTGACGCGCCCGGCCGTGACGATGTGGGAGAACGGGGAGCGCCGCATCCAGCTCGACCAGGCCCACGGCTATGCGGACGCTCTCGGGCTGCTGCTCACGGTCGAGGAGATCTCGGCGTCGGTGACCGTGCTCGTCGAGGCTGGCGGCACCCCCAGCGCTGCGAGGCGCCGATGAGCGGTATCGGCAGGTGGGACAAACCATGCGTCCACTACTCCGACGCCGAGCAGCGCACCTGCGGGGCAACGCCGACTCGCCTGTTCATCCAGGGCCCCCGTTGCTTGGACCACACTCCGTCGGCCGAGCGAGGCCTGCCCGAGCCACCGGAGGGGCGGTGCGCGCCGGCGCGGTGCTACTGCGGGCGCCCGTCGTGCCCGGCGTTCGAGACCTACGGGCGTGACTCCTACGCCGCGCAGGGCGGCCTGGCGTGGCAGGCGGTGGACGCCCGCGCGGTCGCGTCCGGTAAGCGCCGCGCCTCACCCGGCGAGCAGGAGGCGGCGAAGCGGGCGGTGCAGGAGCAGAAGGACCGCGACGCCGCACACCGCCGCACCAGCCAGCCCCACCCGGAAGGAACGCCCGGATGACCCAGCTCGCCTGCTCTCCACCCTCCAGCGACGTCCACGAGTTGCGGCACGGCTACAACCTCGCCGACCTCGAACGCCTCGCATCGTTCTCCACCCGGCGTCTCTACGGCATCACCACCGATCCCCGCGACCGCTACGCCATCGCCTGGTCAGCGATCGCCGAACACCTCTACAGCGCCGACGAGCGCCCCACCCCCAACGAACTGATCATCACCGCGCAGAACGCCATCGCCCGGAACCTGCAGAAGGAGCTCCACCACCACGGCACCGCCAAGGACTACCGGCCGATGCCCAAGTACGCCATCTACTGGGAAACGGTCATCCGTCACACCCCCAGCCCCGAGGCCCGCATCGTCGACCAGGCGGCCCTGTGGCAGATCTGGCCCCAGCTCACCCCGGTCGAGCGGTCCGCCGTGCACGCTCTCGCTGCGCGTGGCACCCACCAGGCCGCCGCCGATGCCCTTGGCATCAGCTACAGCGCATTCGCGCAGCGGCTCACCGCCGCCCGCCGTCGTTTCCTGGCTCTGTGGCACGAGGGCGAGGAGCCGTCCTGGTTGTGGCGGATCGAACTCCGTGCCAACGCCGGTACGCAGAAGACGCCCGCGCATGTGGCCAAGAGGCGGCTCGACCGGTTCACCGAGCTGCACGAGCAGGGCTTGGTGCAGAAGGAGATTGCCGCGCGTATGGGGCTCAGCTACCGGACGGTGCAGCGGCTCGCGGCGCAGTACCGCGCGGAACGGGGGCTGTGATGCAGGACGAGCGCGCCCGGCACGAGGGCCTGGACGAGAACCTCGCCGCTGGCCTGCTGGTGGCGGTGCCGCAGCGCATGCAGGAGATCCGCGGCTGGACCCCCGAGCAGCGCGCGAACGACGCCGCGTGGGTGGTGGAGCTGATGCGCGCCGGGGCGGCCGGTGACGTGCTGCTGTACGGGGCGAAGGACGGCCGCCCGGCTGCGGCGTTCGCCGCTCTGGTCCGCGGGTTGGCGGCGCTGGCGTACGTGGAGGGCGGCGTCACCGTCGCCGGGCTGCACTGGTGCGCCGCGCGGCACATCGAGTGCCCGACCGGCCCTCAGTGGGCGCACCTGGACCAGGCCGCGCCGGGGTGAGCCCGGCACACGAACCTCACCAGGCGAGACAACGAGTTAGGAGACGGGATGGCGAGACGACGCAGGGCGCAGGAGTACTCGGCGGAGGAGTTCGACGCCGTGGTGGAGCTGCTGAAGACCGACGAGAAAGCGCGCCGGAACATCGAGGCGATCACCGGCAAGAGCCTGCGCGGCAAGACCCCGCGCGAGGTGTTCGACCTGTACCTGACGGTGCAGAAGGCGACCGAGGTGAAGGCCACGTTCGCCGCCTACGGCCGCGCCGGCGTCGTGCTCGACGAGGTCCGCCGCGAGGTCGAGGGCCGCTCTGCGGTGGAGGCGGACCTGGAGGCGGCCCGCAACGAGATCAAGGACTTGGAGACCGTGAACGGGTCTCTGAAGCGCGCACTCGAAGCCGAGCGCGTGAAGACGCAGAACGCGATCGCCGCGCCGGCGATGGCGGTCCATTCGGAGGGGACGGGACGATGAGTGCTACGGACGTGTTCGGGACCAAGTCGGACGTCGCGGTGTACGTGGTGCGGCTGCAGGTTCTCGACAAGCTGGTCGGTGGGGTCCCCTCGTCCCCGAGCGTGATCAAGGGCTGGCTGAAGACCCGCCTGGAGCTGGGGGACCGGGACCTGCAGGAGCTGGCGGACGCGACGCTGAAGGAGCGGTTCCCCGACCGGCAGCCGTCGGCGGACGAGCTGGCGCAGGCGGTGATGGAGTCGGGGGACGCGGAAGTGTCGGTCAACGGCTTCAAGCGCATCCCCGGCACGGGGGCGCTGGGGTACGAGGGGCGGTGCATGAAGGCCGCGCTGAAGGAGTGGGCCAACTCCGCCTACCCGGGCACGGACTTCCCCGGCAAGTCGAAGATCACCAAGGGGTTCCGGAAGGGGCTGATGTCCACCCTCGCCGAAAGGGTGTTCGTCCCCGAGGTGTACATCGACCTCGGGGTGACGGAGCCGCACGGGGTCGAGGAGCGCATCAAGCACGTGAAGACCCCGCAGGGGCCGCGTTCCTCGATCAACCGGGTCGAGTACGTGGAGCAGCCGCTTCTGGAGTTCACGGTCCGGGTCCACGACGACTTCCTGCCGATGGAGGCCTGGGGCCGGATTTGGGAGCGCGGCGAGGACATCGGGATCGGCGCGGACCGGGGCCGCTCGGACGGCAAGTTCGAGCTCCTCGCGTTCGACAAGCAGTAGCGTGACCGGGCCGCCCGGCACAGTCCGGGCGGCCTACCCGCGACGCCGCGAACCACGATGCGGCTAGCCAACACGACAGGCCCAGTCCCGCCCGCCCTGGTCAGACCCGGCCGTGCCGACAGCCCCAATCGCGCCACGCTTGGACCCCGCCGCACCGTGCCCGACGCGCCTCGCCGGTCCGTGCCTAACCCTCGCCTCGCCATGCCGACTTGTCATGACGTGCACCCGCCCCCATCGCGTCCCGCCCTCGCCTCCGGCGACAAGCCTTGCCGCGTCCCGCCGGCGCCTGTCCCCGCCGACCCGGGCCGTGCCACACCGACATGCCCCTTCTCGCCCGGCCCCGAACGGGCCATGCCAGACCGTGCCATGCCGTGCCCATCCGACGTGCCATGCCTCGCACCCGCCCGGCCTCAGCGACATGTCGAGCTATGCCAGGCCGCTTCGACTTGCCAACTCACGCCTTACCTCGCCGTGCCCGTTCGACAAGTCAGGCCCCGCCCCTGCTCGCCGCGCCGACTTGCCTTGCCTGGCCCCGCCCGTCCTCGCCACATAGCCACGACTCGCCATTTCTCGCCAAGTCTCGACCAAGCCTGCCCTTGCCGACTCGCCATGCCTGGTCCTTTCAGTCCGACATGTCCCTTCTCCTGCTTTCCCCGTCTGCCCGCTGCCGACAGGCCTAGCCCGGCCTCGCCAGACCGCGTCGACGTACCTAATCCGGCCTCGCCATCCCATGCCGACTCGCCAACCCAGGCCATGCCTTGCCGATCCTCGCCTGCCCTCGCCATGCCATACCAGATCGACAGCTCACGTCGACCCCAGCCGCACCTCGCCACACCGACATGCCTTGTCTGGCCCTGCCCGTCCTCGCCATGCCGCAACGACTTGCCTTGCCAGAACCAGCCTCGCCCTGCCATCCCGACTACCCATCCCGTCTCGTGCCCGCCCCTGAACCGACTAGCCGCGCCCTGCACGGGCCTCGCCAGAACGACAAGCCGGACCGCAGCAAGCCGGACCGCGCCGGAACGACTAGCCAGGCCTGGTCGCCGCTGACCGTCCCCGGCCTAGCCGACAGACCAGACCACATGAGGAAAAACGACGATCGGGGGATCGATGGGGGAGACGGACAGCACGAGCCGCGCTGGAGGGCGCGCGAGCAGGTCAGTCCTTGGCGGGGGGCTTCCGCTTGCCGCCGACCTTGCCGTGGATGATCCGCGAGACGTGCGCGACGTCGTACTCGTGGTCGATCAGGAACGTGATCTGCTTCGGCGTCTTGCCGCCGGCGGCGGCGGCCTTGATGGCTTCGTGCAGCTCGATCCGCGCCTGGGTGGCGCGCCGGTACCCGCGCACGGCCTTCTTCAGCCTGGTCTCCACGGAGTCCTCTCCCTCACTCACGGTGGCCATGCTCGCACGGAGAGGGAGTGCAGTCACGGCATGTCCTCGCTTCGGGGGCGTCGATCACAGCATCACCGAATGACCATACGCCATGACCTGACATCATGCTCCGAGATCGCTACAGTTGGTCATGTTCAATCTACGCAACGTGACTCTCAGCAGGTCGTAGCGACAGGAGGTCCAGCCCTCATATGACGGCTAGCCAGGCGCTGAGAGAGGTGGGAGGGCTGCGGATTGAGCGGGAAGCTCGTGGGCGACGTCATCGAGTGGCGTCGTACGCCTGCGGGCGCGGAGCTGTCGGACAAGGAGTTCGCCGTGCTCCTGACGATCGCGGACCGTGTCCTGGACGAGCGGGCCCGGGACATGCGCCGTTTCAAGAACGACGACTGCGACTTGTACGACCGGCTGTGCCAGGTAGCGAAGGTGTCCCCGCAGGGGCTCAAGAAGATCCTCCAGCGGCTCGCCGAGCGCGGGCTGGATGTCCGCGTGGTGTGGAAGCGGGACAAGAACGGCGATCCGGTGTACGCGGCCAAGGGGCACGCGATGGACTTCCGGCTGCCCGAACTGCCCGCGTTCGCGCGGATCGTGGCAGCCGAGGAGGTCGCGTGATCCCTGTGGACAACCCGGCGTCTCGGGCCTGTGGACAACCGGGCGCCCGCCAGTCCAAAGGGGGTGGGCTCCATACCCCCTTTGGACTAAGGGGGTGGGCCCTGTACCCCCTAACCGCTTCAAAGGGGGTGGGCTGTGTACCCCCTTAGGTCCTAAAGGGGGTGGGCCCCGTACCCCCCCAGACGTTTACAAGCACCTAAGAGATCAACTGCACCTCTTCAAACAACTGCACCAGACCCCGCTTCTGTCTCCGGTGGCTGAACTGGAAGGCGGCGAAGCGGGCCGAAGCCGATGTGGAAAAGCGAGATCTGATCGCCGTGAGCAGAGACCTCAGCGCGGAGCTGCGCGCCGCCCAGGCCGCCGCCGACGACGCCGACCGACGTCTCGCCGCAGCACGCGCCAGCGAACGCTCCGCCAGCCGCGCATACGACGCACGCCGTCGCCGCAACCCCAAGGGCATCCAAACCGAACGGGCGCGAAGCTCCTGGGCGCTCGCCCTCACCGAATGGATCACAGCCCTCGTCGCCCGCGAAGCCGCACGCGACCACATCCGGGCCGAACGACGCGGCGTCGACGAAACGGCAATGAACGCGCTGATGAGCAACGAGCAGCCGGTCTCGTACGAGGACGACCACGGGGCCGCGCCATAACCGACTGCCAGAAGGAACGAACGAACTTAAACGGACACAAACGCCTATAAAAGCCGTACGCCCCATGAGAACCCACCACCGTCAAAAAGGGACACAACGCATGAACGACGCCACACCCCAACCCACCACCGACACCCGACAGATCACCCTCACCGTGATCACCACAACCGGAGAAATGACCACCGCAACCGCCACCCTCCCCCTGCCCCAAGTCCACGACCTCGTGACCCGCGCCGAACAGATCGGGAAGGGCGACCAGCAGATCGTGCTGACCGTCCCGCGCCCCGGCATGACGCCACGCGTGGTGGTCCGGTCCCGCTCCGACGCCGACGCCGTGGCCGGCCTGGTGGCGGCGATGGGCGGCGACCTGTGACCGGAGAAGGGACCTGGCGGGGCGGGGATGGGGCTGGCAGCCCCGGATCCGATCACGGCGCCGCGAGCACCGCCGATCACGTATCGCGACAGGGCCGGGACGCTCCGGAGCCGTCACAGGCGATCTCAGCGCCGCGCGAGGCTCGGAACGCCGAGTCCGCGCACGCCATCGCGCCGGGGCAGGTGTACGAGTCCTGCCAGCCCACCTACCTCGTGGACGGCGAACCCGTCCGCACCCGGATCCGGGTCGTCGGTGACCCGGGCGACCGGTGGCTCCCCGGCTACAGCAAAGTCCAGGTCGTCACCCTCCTCGAGGACGGCCGCGGGGTCCGTGAGCGGTCGCTGGCCACGCGTCAGCTCTACGCGTCCGGGGTGACGGCGGCCGGGCTGGAGCGGCGGACCGGGTACCGGCTGGTCTCCGGGCCCGGAACGTCAGGGGCCGGGTCGTGAGCATCCTTGGCCGGACCTACCTCGACCCGGGCGACCGCCTCTCCGGCTACCGGCGCCCGCCCGAGCCCGTGACCGTCCTCGCGCAGTGGCGTGGCACCTCCCGCGCGCATCCGCCGGCGCCGTGCCCGTCCTGGCTGCACTGGCACGGTCGGGTGAAGGCGGGGCCGCGGAACGTCCTCGTGCGCCGGTCGGATGGTCGGCGCGACGTCATCCAGTTCCCGCGGCGCCTCCGCCGCCCACCCGAAGGAGAGCCCCGTGCCTGAGCGTTTCCGTAAGAAGCCCGTCGAGATCGAGGCCGTCCGCTGGGACGGCCACAACGAGATGGAGCTGATCGCCTTCACCGAGGGCGGTTTCACGGTGCTGCCGCCCACGCCCTACCCGCCGCATCTGGAGCACCTCCCGCCGCCCCCGAACACGGCGCAGGTGTACGACAAGCTGCACCACACCTGGGTCGGCGTCGAGACCGGCCAGTGGGTGATCCGGGGCATCAAGGGAGAGTTCTACCCGTGCGCGGATGACGTGTTCACCGAGACGTACGAGGAGGCCCGGTGAGCGACACACCCGCCACGCGCGCCTCAGACGCCCCCACAGCCGCGAACGGCCCCACGGGCGGGCATGGAGAAGGCGGGGCGGGCGCGGGGCCCACAGCGGCCCGCACGACGGCACGCAAAGAGATCACGATCGCGATCGACGACGGCGTCTACCTCAACCCCATCGCCACCGGACAGATCAGCCTCAGCGACGAACGCCAGGCGATGACCGACCTCGCCGCACTCCTCCGTGACGCCGCCAAGTCCGTAGAGGCAGAGCGCGACCGCGAGTTCCCAGACGAGGAGCCCGACCATGGCTGAGCCGACCACGCCCCGACCGCCGGTCCGCTGGAACGTGTGCCCCGACTGCCTCGGCCGCCACCCGGACGGCGCCGCATGCCTCGACGAACCCCTCGCCGACTGGGAGCGGAACCTGCTCGACCGCAAGGACCACGAGACCGAGCCGACCGAGCCCCGCCCCGATGCACCCCACGAGCGGTGCGGCGCGTCCAGCCGCATCGGGTTCCACTACCTCGTGCCCTACATCGGCCCCTGCGTCCTGCGCCGCGACCACGACGGGCCCGTCCACGAGGACGCCAACGGGACGCAGTGGACCGACCCGCGCCCGGCCAAGGCGGGCGACCTGGCCGCGCTGTGCCCGCCCGCTGGTGGCCTGCGCGAGCGGCTCACCGAAGCGCTCCAACAGGCCGACGCCTGGGCGCAACTGCTACCGGAGGACCGCGCACGGTTCGCCGACGCCGTGCTTCCCGTCGTAGAGGAGGTGCTCACCGAGGCCGAGCGGGACGCCCGCAGCCGCGTCGACCGGTGGCTGAAGCGCGCCCTCGCTGCCACGCTCATCGGCTTCGTGATCTGGGGAGTCGTAGGCATCGCGTGGTGGGTGATGGCATGACCGAGCCGACAACGGCCCGCACAGATCCTCTGCTGCCCGACGCCGAGCGCATCGCCGAGATGCGGCGCCGCAACGCGCGGGCAGCGTTCGAGCCCGACCTGCGCCTCCTGATCCAGATCAACGTGGAGGACGTGCCGCTCCTTCTGTACGCCGTCGAGCAGCTCGGCAAGTACGCCGACCAGGCCGAGGCCGCCGTCGAGCGCGTGCGCGAGGTGCTCGACGCCATGCGCAAGACCCCCGGAACCCGCGCATGGGCCGACCGCCTCGACACGGCCCTCACCGGAACCGCGCCCCGCCCCGGCCTCCGCGTGCACGAACTCCGCACCGCCCGGGGATGGACGCTCGCCGAACTCGGCAGGGCCGCCGGGCTGACCCGCGAGACCGTCCGCAACATCGAGACCGGCGACACGGCGCCGCTGCCCGAGAGCCTGGACGCCCTCGCCTCCGCGCTCGGCGTGCCCCGCGCCACACTCGAACCGCAGGCCACCGCCGCAGGCCCGCCGCGCATGGCCGAGCACGGCGTCGCCTACCTCACCGACACCGGCCGCTACGTCATCGCCGACCACGGCGGCTGGCTCACCGGCACCTACGCCACCGAAGACGCCGCACGCCTGGCCCTCACCGTCGACGACACCCAGCTCGTCGCGCTCCGCGACCGCATCAACCGCGACGCCGACCGCGGCATCACCGTCGCCGACCTCCGCCCCGCACTCGACCACACCCCGCCGAAGGAGTCCTGATGGACACCACAGCTCCGCGAGCACGACGGGCTTGGCAATGGCTCCTCGACCGCCCTACACCGACCGGGCCGCCCCCTCGCCGGATCGTCAGCCTCATATGGTTCCTGTTCGTCCTCGCGGCCGTGATGCTGCTCGAAACCGGAACCATTTCACCGGGGCCAGTCCTGGATGTGCTGGACATCCTCATGCTGGCCGCGATCGTCATCGGCCTCACCGTGGTCGTCCTCATGATCTGGCTGGCGCGACGAGACCAGGGGCCCACTGGCCGACCCGAGGAGCCGGACGAGGCCGAGCCCGATAAGGACCTGCCGCACATGTTCGCGCAGAACCTGGCTGAATTCAGAGAGAACCTCGCCCCGCTCGACGAAGCCGCGCGCGGCTACCGAACCCAGCTCATCGCCGACGGCTGGTCCGAAGACGCCGCCGAGAACATGGCGCTCGCCTTCTACGCCACCCAGATGAACATGCTCAACAAGGCGATCGAGGGAGCCGCCGATGCCTAGCAACCCCGATCTCCCGATGGCGATGCCGTCCCTGACCCACGCCGTCTGGTCCTGGCCCTGGACCCGGTACGCGCCCCGACGTCTCGCCCTCACCGCCCGAGCGTGCGGTCTCACCGTCGACACCGAGCACGACGGCGGATGGCTCCTCCGCCTCCACCTGATCACCGCGACCGGCCCCGACCGGGCCGTCCGCCGATACGACCGCGTGCTCCGGCGCCTCGCCCGCGGAGGAGCACCCGCACCGCGCCCACCGCGCGACCTGATCGACAAACTCCGTACCCAGGAGGCCAAGTGACCGCCACACCCAGGCGGTTTGTCTACGGTGCGCTGACCGCCGCAGCGGTCACCATCACCGCCAGCATCACGGCCACGCTCACCGCCGTCTTCCTCGGCGTAATCGTAGGAAGCGTCGCCGGTGTCCTGCTCGGAGCACCTGCCGTGCCACTGGGCCTCTGGGTAGGGTCGCGGGCTCGACGCCCCGATCGGCCGCCCACCCTGGCGCCAGATGTGGGCCCGGCCCTGGCCGCGCTCGAAGCCGCCAGCGAACAGCACCGCCACGACGATGCGCAGGCCTTCGCCGACCGCATCGCCGCTGCGGAATGCGATGCGCTCGGTCACGACCCCGGGCCGGACCACGGCCTCATCGAAGTGGTCGCCTGGGGCTTCACCGAACCCTTCGTGGCCGGGCCGCGCTGCCAAAGGTGCGGCCGCCGCCTCGACCCGGTGGAGGGGAACGAGAACGGCGCCGCTGACGTTCGCATGTCCAAGGAAGTCACGCATAGCGACAGGATGACTCCGGAAAGCGAAGGGGGGATTCGGTGAGCGACCAGGACACGCCCCCGCCTCGCGTCCGGAACGGCGGCGCCCACTGGTGCGACGAACACCAACGCTGGGAGTGCATCAAGAACCGCAAGCAATCACGCGGCGGAGGCCGCTGCCACAGCCCAGCAGTCACCGGCCTCGACCGCTGCCGCAACCACGCCGGCGTCACCCTCGAACTCGCCGAAGTCCAAGGCGCAGCCATGGACGCCTGGTCCGCCACCTACGGACAGCCCGCCGTCGACCCCGCCCAAGCCGTCATCGGCATGCTGAACCTGGCAGTTTTCCGCGCGAACTTCTACGCCGGCCTCCTCGAGGAGCAGGTCCTCCAAGCGCAGGAAGACCGCGAAGAGACAGGCGACCCCTACGGCAAGGGCGCGCCCCCAGTGGGAGAAGGCGCCGGCCTCATCGGCCACACCTACAGCGCCGACAAGGAACACGGGATCTTCGCATCCGGGGAAGCCATCCGCGGACTCGTGCTCCTCGAGGGACAGGAACGCGACCGGGTCGTGAAGTACGCGAAGGCCGCGCACGACATGGGCATCGCCGAACGCCACGTCCGCGTCGCCGAGCAGCAGGGCGAGCAGCTCGCGGGCGCCATCCGGCAGATCCTCGACGGCCTCAACCTCTCACCCGAGCAGCGGCAGGTCGTCCCGCAGCTCGTCCCGCCCGTCCTCCGCGCCCTCGCCCCCGGCAACCCCGCCGCCTGACCGAAAGGAACCCTGACTATGGGACAGTCCACCAACGCCGTGCTCGTCTACGGCTACAACCTCGGCGGCGGCGAGATCGACTGGCTCGTCGAGGAAGCCAATGGCAAGTACGGCGAACTCCAACTCGACTGGTTCGACGAAGAAGGCGACGACGACTTCATCGACGCCGCCGAGAAGCACCTCCTCAAGGCGGCCGGGTTCACCGAGACCTACGAAGACGGCCGTGACGGCTACTTCGGCCGCGAGCGCGCGGCCAAGAAGGCGCTCGGCGTCGAGTTCGAGACTTACTGCTCGGGTGACTACCCGATCTACACGATCGCCGCGCACGTGATCACCGTGCACCGAGGCGACTGCAAGCTCCTCAACCTCGACGAACTCGCCCGACTGCCCAGCGAGAACGGCTTGGACGACAAGCTCACCGCCGCGCTCCGCGCCCTCGGCCTCACACCCAAGCAGCCCGAGCCCGCGTGGCTCCTCGTCTCCTACTGGGGCTGACCATGCCCGACCACACCATCCCCGCCACCGCGGCCGCGCTCGACGACCGCGCCAGCGTCGGCGGCGGGTTCTGCCCGCTCTGCAAGGCGTGCGCCGACCACGGCATCGCCCACGCCTGCATCACCCAGCCCGGCCCCATCGACACCGTCCTGCTCGACCTCCCAACCGACGCCCTCGAGGGGCTGCTGGCTCGGCTCGCCGCACACCCAGCCCGGCCATTGAACGAACACGGCGAGCGCCGCGGCGTCGACCGCACCTGGTGCTGCTGCGGCTGCACCACCCCGAAGAAGGACGACCATGGCTGAGCGGATGTACCGGTACGTCGTCCCCGTCGACGACAAGCCCCACACGATCGAACTGGCGCCCGGCCGCGCCGCCGAATTGGGACCGCTCCACCTGTCCGCCACCGCCAGCGAGGTCGAGTTCTGGGCGCTGCACTCCGACGAGTACGCCCACCGGCCGCTCCCGTTCACCTTCCAGGTGTTCGGCACCGGGCAGCCCATCCCGCCCTGCGCACTGTGGCGGGGAACCGCGCCCCGCACCCGCGAGGGCCTCGTCTGGCACCTCTTCGAACTCCGGGACGCCGAGATCGAGCCCGGCGTCGCAGTGGTGCGCGGTGAGCGGTACGAGCTGACCGAAGGGACCGACGCAGCGAGCGCCGACCTGGGGATTCAACACGCCGCCTCGGCCGCGCTGGATGCCATGCGCGCCGGCGACCGCAGCGCAACCAACCGCGCCCTCAACCAGCTCCAGAACGACCACGGCATGGCAGGCATCACCACCGCCCTCATGCACTGGTGCGACGCCGCCCTGGAGGTCATGCCCGTCCGAGACGGCCCGGTCGGACTGTCATGGCTGGACACCGAAACCGGCCGGGTCCAGACCACCGACGCCGGTGTCCCGATCACAGAGCAGTGGGCGTGCCGACTCATCGCCGCGCGGGCCAATGGCGACCGCGACGCGTTCACCGCGCTGGTGAAGGCCGTCCCGGACGAGGCGATCCCGGCGCACGTCGGCGCGATGGTCCAGATGGCCGCGTGCATCATCCAGGAGGCGAACGGATGAAGCCGACCCTCTACATCTTCGACGAGGACCCCGGCCTCCTCCAGGCGCTCGACGACTACTGCGCCGAGTGCAGGGGCCGCGGCTGCACCAACTGCCTGCCCGCCAGACCCGTGTGGCAGCCCGCCGCCTCGGAGGTCGGGCTCGACCATGACGACCGCACGCCGCCGCTCGCGCCCGACCGCGTCCACGCCCTCGACCGGCAACCCGTGCCCGCCGGAGCGGCCGCCGCCGGTGGCTGCGACCCGATCCACCCGCCCGGATGGCTCATCAGCGCAGAGCCCGTCATCGACCGCGACCAGGCGGCCGCCGAGGTCCTCCGCATCCTCGCCGCGGCGCGAAAGGACTCGACCCGATGACGCTCACCGAGGACTCCGCCGACTGCCGCCGGTCCGGCTGCGGCCAGCCGCACGGCCCGCGGCAGGTCGTACTGGTCGGCCCGGACGGGACCGACCGGAAGCGCTGCGGACCGTACTGCGAGGAGCACACCCACACGCTGATGAGCAACCTCACGCCCACGTACACCGGCACCGGCGACCCCACGTACCGCGTCGAGACGATCCCGGCCGGGACACCCACCGAGAACGGAGCACGACATGCGTAAGATGCCGACGATCTTCATCCGGGACTGGGAGAACGACCGCTCCCGCGTCACCCGCGAACCCAACCCCGACTGCGCCTGGGTGTTCGCCGGCGAAGGCCGCGCGACGCGCAAGCTCGACGGGACGTGCACGCTGCTGGACGCAGGCGGTCGGTGGCACGGCCGCCGCGAGGTCAAGCCGGGCAAGACCCCGCCGCCGAACTTTTCTCTCGTGCAGGTCGATGACCGGACGGGGAAGCGGACGGGGTGGCTCCCGATCGAGGACACCTCGTACGCCAAGATCCACGCCGAGGCGCTTAACCCGGCCCTGTATGAGGACGGGCACCGGTTCGAGCCCGGCACCTACGAGCTGTGCGGCCCGAAGATCAACCGGAACCCTGAGGGGTTCGAGGCGCACGTCCTGATCCCGCACGGCGCGCACGACCTCGGAGACGTCCCGCTCGACTTCGACGGCCTCGCCCTTTGGCTCCTCGCCCGCCCGTACGAGGGGATCGTCTGGTGGCACCCAGACGGGCGCCACGCGAAGCTCAAGCGGACGGACATGCCTCCCGAGTTCGCGTCCAGCCCGGCGGCCACGGAAGCCGCGCGACAGCTCGTCGGCCAGCCGTACGAGTGGCAGAGCGAGCACGGCCCAGAGATAGTCGAGCTGGAGGCACCGTGAAGGTCTGGATCGCCACCTCCGGCAGCTACTCCGACTACCGGATCGAAGCCGTGTTCACCCGCCCGGAGGACGCCCGCGACTTCGAGCTCGGCGAGGACTTCGAGGAGTACGAGGTCCACGACGGGCCGCTGGAGGTGCGGGACTGGTGGACCCTGTGGTGGCACCCGCAGGGGCAGCACGGCCCCGACCCGGTCGTGACCTCCGACCGCCGGACCTTCGACGGGCACCCGAACTACGCCCGCCACGAGTGGGGCAAAACCGGCCGCCACGTGCCGTTCCTCCGCGTGGAGGGCTGGGACCGCGAGCGGGTCATGAAGGTGTTCAGCGAACAGCGCGCGCAGTGGGCCACCCGCAACGACATGGGGATCAAGCCGTGACCCCGAGAGCGCGCACCGTCCTGACCTGCGTCGGGTCAGGTTCCTTCACCTCCGGGAGAGAAGGATCATGAAGGTTCCGGTCGCTGAACTCACCCGCCCGCTCGGAAGCGGCACCGTCCGCTACCACTGCCCGGTCACCAGGTGCCGCTGGCATTGGGACGAGCGGCCCGGCCTCGAACCGTCCGGCCCGATCCCGCTCCCCATCAACTTCACACCCGAGAACCTCGACCAGGCGCTCACCGCCATGGCCTGCAAGCTGGCCACAGCCCAGGCCCGGCGCGTCGAGACCGTCCTACGAGCGCACCTCACCCTCGCCCACCCCGGCTACCTGAAGGACCAGCACCAATGAACGAGCCCCTGGTGAAGTTCCTGCGGGCCCAACTGGACCGGGACGAGCGCATCGCCCGAGCGGCGATCGCTGACGACGGTGGCCAGGACGGCGGGTTCGAAGACGCAGCCTGGCTGGACGACCGAACCCACCCGCTGTGCGCCCGCATCGCCACCGACGCCGCCAACCTGATCCGCGCCACCGCAGTTCCCCGCCGGGTGCTGGCCGAGGTCGCCCACAAGCGAGCCGTCCTCGACCGCCACGACTGGTGGATCAACCGCCCCACCGAAACCGACGCCGAGCTACACGCCCGCTGTGCGCACCCGGACTACGAGTACGAGACCACCGAGGGCCCGCGGAAAGCGTGGGACGAAGCCGACGAGCCGCCGGACGGTCCTGACGGCAAGCCGGACCCCTCATGGGAACGGAACGTCGAAGAGGGCCGGGACGGCTGGGAGCGGTTCGACTACATCGAAGAGTCCTACTGGCGTCGCCGCCTCCCACCAGAGAAGGCCGCCGAGAGGCACCGCCGGATGGAGCGACCGCCCCGCGAACTGCTGGAGCTGGCCGCGATCTACGCAGACCAGCCCGGCTACCGGCCCGAATGGCGTCCCTAACCCCGCTCGACCACCGCCCGCCGCCGAGGGGAGCCCGCATTGACAGAACCCGCCGCCACCATCCCGACCAGCCCGGCCGAGGAACTCGCCCAGCTCGTCCGCGAGCTCGTCGACGAAGTCACCACCGACGAAGCCGTCACCCGCTACAAGGACGTCAACCGAGGCGCCGGCCGCACCGTGACGGTCGTCGACCCCGACGCGCGGCACCGCACCCGCGACGTCGGCCTCCTCGACCAGCTCCACGCCATCAAGTCCGCGAAGGCGACCGTGCCGGTGAAGGTGTACCAGTGGGCCAGTGCTCACCGCGGCCCCGACGGCGTCGGCTGGGACGACCGGTGCGGGGCGGCGCGCCAAGGCCTGCGGTGCTCGCACGGGAAGTGGGTCCACGCCCGTACCGAGCAGCGCCCCGCCGCACGCCTCGGTGTCGTCGCCGGAGGCGCCGCCGTCCCCGGCGGGTCACCCGGATGGGACCGCGACGGCGCCCTCAACCCGCTGCGCTCCCTCGGTTTCGAGTCCGCGACCCCCGCCACGTCCGCGGTCGAGTTGTACGACGACATCCGCCGCGGTATCGACCGTCTCCGCCGCGATCTCCGCCACGCTGCCGAACGAACCTGGGGCGGCCGCAAGGCCCCTTCGGCGGCGCTCCACGAGTGCGTCGGGCTGCTCCTGGACGTCGACGACGACACCGCCCGCGACGCCATCCGACAGGTGCGGGGGTGGGTGTCGACGTGCCGGATCTTCCTCGGCTACGACGCCCCCATCGTCCGCCTCAAGGACCTGGTGTGCGGCGCCTGCGGGGGAGACCTTCACGTCCGCGCCGACGCCTCCACCGCCGTCTGGTGCGCTGGCTTCCCGGCCGCCACGGTGCACGGGCCGGGCGGTCCCTGGACCGAGTGGGGGCCGGTCGAGTACCCGGCCGAGCCCGGCTGCGGCGAACGGTACCCGCGCGGGTCGTGGATCAGGCTCCTCGAACAAGCAGCGAAGGCAGGCTGACATGAACGATCTTGTTCAGTGGCTCGGCGTGCAGCTCGACGCCGACGAGCGCTGCGAGCGCATCAATACGAGAATGCCGTTCGGCCTTTGAGTAGTCCGCGAGGGTGACGGCCTCCTAGTCAATTCAGGCAGTTATCAAGATCCACAGATCCTTTCTGGACGGATCGCTCGTTTCGGGCATGCAGACTGTTTCGAGTCCGAGCCCCCCGCCGTGAACGAAACGGAGCACGGATGACCGAAAACCTCTCCGACCTCTACGAGCTGTTCGTCGAGTGGGTGTTCGACCACTCGAATGACAACCCGCTCGGGGAAGTGGAAGTGGCAGGGTTCGGCAGCATGCACAACCTCACCAGCGAGGCGTGCTGGACGCTGCTGAGGCACTGCAAAGAGCGCGGCTTCGTGGACGACAAGCACAGCACCCTCGGGACCCCGGTGGCCAACATCACGAACTACGGCCGCGAATGGGCCGAAGCGCGTAAGAGCCGCCGTGGCGACAAGATCCAGCGGAAGATCGCCGCGCGCAACGGTCTCCTGGTCTGGCTGTGGGAGCAGAAGGAGGCGGGGAGAGGTTATCCGCTCGTCGACAGCTTCCGTAAGAGCCCAAAGGCCAAGTTTGAGGGCGACATCCTCTCGGAGAACGAGATTGACCGAGCGGCGGCATCGCTGAGGGATAGCGGCCTGATCCACGGCGTCGAGGTCGCTCAGCGCCGTGGCCCGGTACGGGCAGAACCGACCAACGAAGGCGACCGTTGCATCGAGCAGTACTCGGGAGACGTCATGGCGTACGAGCAGGCGAAGCACAAGGCCGGCACGAACATCACGTTCGGCGGGGACAACAAAGGCGCCTTCGCTGTCGATAGCCAGCACTTCGAGCAGCACGTGACCGTCTTCGAGGGCGAAAAAGTCGCCCAGGTCATGAGTGTGGTCGAGCAGTACCGGCAGGCCAAGCCGACCATCAACCTCCCCGCCGAGGCCGAGGCTGAAGTCGTGGAAGTCCTGGAGGAGCTGGAACGGGAGGTCAACAGCGGCACCCCGGACGTCGGGCGGATCCGGCGCGGCCTTCAGTTCGTCGGCGCGCACCTGAACACGGCTGCTGCCGGAGCACTCGGCAACCTCATTGCCGCCGGCGCCCTGGAGTTGGCAGCGTCGTTGGGGTGACATGCCCCTGAAGAGTGCCGCTGGGGAAGTCGTTGCGCGACATGATGATGGTGGTGGTCGTCTCTGCTGCTGCCACGGGCAACCGTGGCACCCGGGTAGCCGGCGGGGGAGCACGACCCGTTCGAGACGGGTCAGAGACACGGTCCGGGTTGGTGCGAGCCGTCCCGCGCTCAGGGCACGTGACTGCCGTGACCCGAAGCTGAGTGGAAACGGCGTGGCCCGGGGGACCGGTCTCCGACGCGGCCGTCACGGGCCAAGGAGACCGGTCACCAGCCGGAGTCGTGGATCTCGCGGAGCAGGGAAGTCGCGAGCATACAGCCGATGATGGCGTTTGCTTCGGTGAACTGGACTGCGGAATGAACCGCGTGGCTGGTTGCGTGGCGATTGAAGGTGTCCGGAATGGGGTCCCTGCCAGAGGTGTACTTGCGGAGCGCAGGAACAGCAGGGGTGAGGACACACCCAGCCCGGAACTCGGCGATGTCGATGTCGTCATGGACCCACCGGCGCTTCAGGCGCTTCGCGGTCTTGTCGTGGTAGAAGAACTCGCCGAGGCTCTCCGGGAAGAGAACCCCGTTGCGCATGATGTGACGTAGCAGTTGGTCGAAGACGTTGGCAGCGTGCGACTGGGCCGGTCCATCGATCCCTTGAGCCAGCGCAGCCAGGGCATCCTGAATCGCTGCCCGGTGCCCTTGGAGATCGGGGTGCGTGATCTCCTTGAGGGTCTCGGTGCAGTCCTCGATCACGTCGCCTCGGTGGGAGACGAGGAGCGCTCGCCTTGCGTCCTTGTTCTCGGCGAGGAGCAGCGCGTTGACCAACTCGCTGTGGGGGACGTAAGCGAGGGGCAGCCCTTCCTCCTTCATGATCGTTTCTGCAGCGTCGAACAGGTCGAGGTTGAAGATTCCGTTCTCGTAGAAGCACCGGTCGCCCCAGTTCGGCGGTTCCCAGTCGTCGGGGATACCGAGGTCGAGGGGGATCCGCAGCCGAAAGTCCTGCAGCCAGGATTCGGTGATCTTCCCGAAATCGATCAGCAGCTCATTGTGGGTGCGGAGGATGAGGCTGGTGTCGACCAGCGGATACTTCGGCACGGGAAACCTGAAACCGATAGGTCTGATCTTGAAGCCGGCCCCTTGGAAGGCGTCGGCGAGAGGACGCGCTGGGCGCTCCGTGCGTGGCGCAGCTTCTTCGGGGGGAACGGCGCTCTCCTGAGTCGCAGTCTCCTCTGACTCTTCCGAGTCGCCCTCTGGGGCGTCAGATTCCATAGCAAACCATGATGCTCCGGATTCTTTAGCCATACATAGCGAATAAAGGCTTCGCGGTCGGAGCGGTTCGGGCGCCCCGGCGGCTGGCGCTCCTTCAGGTCGGCGGCTCGCCATCCGTGTGATGGTCACCCTTCGTGCTGGGCAGTGTCCCTGGCGTTGCCAGGTGGCGCTGCGCGTCCGGTGTGCTGATTGACGGCTTAGCTGCTGCTCGGCGTCTTCCCTTGCGCTCGCCGTCTGCTCGCCTTCGCCTCAATCGTGTTGACAAGGTTGCTACATAGAGTTACTTTGTTAATACGGAAGAAGCAAAGTTCTGGACGGGAGGCACCCCATGGCCATCGACGTGAACGCCGCGTTCGCCACCGAGAAGACCGACCAGCTCAACGCCAGACGCACCGCACGCGAACAGCAGATCAAGGCCCACACGGATCGGATCGCCTGGCTGGAGTCCGAGGTCGCCGAAGGCCGCATGACCCAGATCGCCCCCAACCGCTACCGCGTCACCCAAGGTTGGGACGCGGGCGAGACCTTCACCGTCAACCGCAACGCCGCAGGCCACATCGCCGCGATCGTCGCCGACCACGGCCTGGACACCACCGCCACCGGCGACGTCGCCCTCTACACCGCCGTCCCCGCCTGGCACAGCCTCGGCAACCACATCCCCGGCGGCACCTCCGACATCACCGAAGTGCTCCGCCTCGGCGGCATCAACTGGCAGGTCGAGAAGCGCCCCGTCCGCTACTCCTTCGGCGGCGACCTTCACGTCATGGGCGACCAGTACGTCACCCTCCGCGACGACACCGGCGCCCCCCTCGGCGTCGTCGGCCGCAAATACACCGAGATCCAGAACCGGCGCCTGTTCACCTTCCTGGAAGACCTCGTCGCCCGCCACGGCGTGATCTGGCAGTCCGCCGGAGCGGTCCGGGGCGGCCGCCGCGTGTTCGTGTCCATGCGCGTCCCGAGCAACGTCACCGTCGACCCCGGCGGCATCGCCGACGAGATCGCCCTGTTCATCGTCGCGATCAACTCCCACGACGGGTCCTCGTCCGCCCAGGCGGTCGTGACCCCGTGGCGGCCCGTCTGCGGCAACACCGAGCGGTTCGCGGTCCGCGACGCCAAGTACCGCTGGACGATCCGCCACACCTCCGGCGCGCTGGACCGCATCGACGAGGCCCGCCGCACCCTCGGCCTCACCGTCAGGTACGCCGACGCGTTCGCGGCCGAGGAGACCGCGCTGGCCCGCACCGACCTGGCGCTGGCCGAGTTCCACAAGGTGATCGCGGACGTGTGGGAGCCCACCGGCGACGACGACAGCCAGCGGGCCCGCAACAACGAGGCCCGCCGCACCGAGCAGCTCGTCGCGATGTTCCGCGCCGAGGAGCAGCGGGCGGGCCGCACCGCCTACGCCGCCGAGCGCGCCATCACCGACTACCTCGACCACGTCGCCCCCAAGCGGCCCGGCAAGTCGATGAGCGAGGAGATCGCCCGCGCGACCGCGCTGGTCGAGGGCAGCGACGACGCCCTCAAGACCCGCGCGCACCGCCGCCTGATGACCCTCGTCCGCCGCTGACCACCGTCCCCGGGGCCGGGTGCGGCTGGCCCCGGGGACGGTCCCACCCCGAGCCGCACACCCCACCAGGAAGGAACACGCCCGATGCCCCCGAACCTGACCGACGAGATCCAGGCGACCGCCTGGCAGGTGCCCTCCGAAGAGCACCTCGGCATCGTCTACACCGTCACCCGCACCCCCAGCGGCGAGATGACCTGCACCTGCCCGCACTACCGATTCCGCCGCCCGAGTGACCCGCACATCGACGACAAGCACGTGGAGAAGGTCCGCGCCTTCCTCGCGCTTCAGCGCGCCGGGCTGGGCGGCCTCCTCGCCGCGCTCACCCCGGCCGACATGACCGCCCTGGCCGCCGCCTCCGACGCCATCGCGCGCCTGGCCGCAGAGAGCCAGCGGTGAGTATCCGCGTGGTCTGCGAGGCCGAGGCTGTCACCCTCACCTGGACGCTGACCGAGGAGCACAGCCACCGCTTCACCCGCGAGGACCTCGAAAACGCCCTCGACGAGAACGGTTGCCTCGACCCGGACGAACTGGCGTCGCTGTGCGCGGAGATCGAGGGCGACGACACCTACGACTACACGCTCGACCGCTCCATCACCGAGATCAAGCCCGAAGGGCTGGAACTGGTCGCCTGACCCGCCGGTGGCCGCCCCCGCCCCCCGCCCGGGACGGCCACCGGCCTCCACCCCATGCCCCGAAAGGACAGCGACACATGACGAACTGGAACCGCGTCCCGGGCCCCGTAATCGGCCTGCTGCGCCGCCTGAAGGACATCGAGCACAGCGACGGGTCCTGGCCCGGCTCCGACACGGTCAACACCGTCAACAGGTGGCTCACCGACCACGGCGTCGCCCCGGAAACCCCGGCCGAGGACCTCCCGCCCGCCGACGACCCGCCCCACCGGTACCGGCGCCTCGTCGAGGTCGAATGCACCTCGCACTGGCCCCTCGACGCGACCGACCTCGACCACGCCATCACCGGCGCGGTCACCGGCACCGGCGTCCGCGTCGAGCACGCCGACCTCGCCGAAACCATCTGGGTGGAACTGACGGCCACGGCCGCCACCAAGCCGCCCAGGTGACACGACGCCGACCAGGCCCCGGGGGGCCGACTGCACGTCGCCCCCCCCCGGGCACCCCGCGCGACACAGCACAAAAACCCCGAGGAAACACCACATGGCCGTCACCACGAACGACGACGTCTACGCCATCAACAAGCTGACCGGCTTCCTGCTCCCGGAGCTGCGCGGGCCGGGCCGCCCGCCGGTCACGGCCGGCGAGGCTGCCGAGGCCCTCGCGCACCTGGCCGACGCCGCCCACCGCAAGCACATGGCCGGGCCGCTCGGCGGCGAGGTCCTCGCCGCCTGGGCAAGCAACCCGCCGAGCGCGGGCCGCGCCGGCTGACCCGCGCGGCACCTCGTCCGCCGGGCGTCGGCCGAACCGTCGGCGCCCGGCCCGCGCGCCGCCCCGCTCGAGCGCCAGCCCTGCGTCCGACATGGAGAGGAACCGTCATGCCCACCGCGACACCCGCCCGCCCCCTACCGCCTCACCCGGCCGCGGCCGCCCTACACTTTGCTTCTCCTGCACTAACAAAGAGAGGCGGCGCCATGGGCGAAGACCGCCCGCTGGGCGACCCGGACAAGGAGTTCTGGACCGTGGCCGACGTCGCCGCCTTCCTGGGCGTCAGCGCGGACACCGTCCGGGTCTACCGCTCCCGCCGGCGCGGCGAGCTTCCCAAGGAAGACGACCGCTTCGGCCAGTCGCCGGTGTGGAGACCCCTCACGATCCTCAACCACAAACGCCCAGGCCAGGGAGCCCGCACCGACCTGCAGGACCACTCGGCCGAGGCCGCGGAGCCGGGCCGGGTGACGGTTCGGGTGCTCCTCACCTTCGGCGACACCGCCGAACTCATCACACCCGACCACGACCACCGCGCCCCCCTGCGGATCCCCGCGGACGTCATCGCCTCCGACGCTGGCCTGCCGGCCAACGAGCTGCCCGGCAGGTTCTTCACTGCGGTGCGGGCCGGCGAGGGATACCGGGACTTCCGGCTCCTCAACGATCCGCGCCTCTGAGCGCCCCACGAGCGGCGAGGCGCGCGGCAACAGCGAAGGGGCCGATGCCCGAGGCTGCGGCCCCGGGCATCGGCCCCTTCATGTCGAGCAAGGCAGATGCCTCAACAGGTGGACTCAGGTGGGGCGGCCGCCCCCCAGGCAGCCGAACACCACTCTCTGCTATCTCTTCCGCGGCCGGCCGCCGCCGACGCCGCGTCCCGGACGCTCGCGCAACTGCTCTTCCAACGCGCCGCGCCGCAGGTGCGGCACGCCGCACACCTCGACGAAATCGACCAGCCGGCCCGTGTGGCGCTCCTTGGTCACCGTCGGGTGCGCGACCCCGCGCGCGTCGGCGATGTCCCGCTCGTCCAGCAGATCATCCGGGTGGCCGGGCTCGGGCAGCGGCGGCAGCGGCCGACCGTCGCTGTACGCCTCGACCTGGGCGCGGTCGTACAGCAGCTTGCGGCGGCCGCGGTTCACCGGCGCGGGGAACCCCGGCTCGCCCGTCACCCCCTGGTTCCGGAACGTCTGATAAGCCATCCCGAGCAGTTGCGCCGCACCTGCGGCGTCCACCACGGCCCGGCCCTGCGGGATCACGGCATCTCCCCGTACTCGCGTAGCGCCGCGACGGCGGACTCGTACGGCCGGGTGAGGTCCGGTGCCCACGACAGGACCGCTGCGGTCTGGCCGTCCTCGCGGATCTCGAACCGGCACCGGCCGGCCCCGCCGGCTGCGGCGGCCTGGCGGTACCGCCGCTCGCACTCAGCGTCCAGCTCACCGACGGCGGCATCCCAGTCGTCGGCCTCGCCGAGCCGGCGCCCGGGCGCGCCGGTCTCCCAGATCTCGAACATCTCTCCTCCTGCGTGTGGGTGCGTATGTCACTGTGCGGGCCTGCGGGCTTCGGGGGCCCGGGGTTCCGTGTTTGTGGATAACCGTTGGGGAGAGGCGGGGGCGGGCGGGTGCCCGCCCCCTTTGCTGTCATCCCGGGCCGTCCCCGAACAGCCGGTCGGCGATCCGTTCGGCGATCATCGGTTCGTAGATGTGGACCGGGTAGAGCTCCCAGAGGTCGGCGGCCAGTTCGTAGGCGTGTCGCCACACCTGGTACTGGACCTCCCAGGCGGCCCGGTCGTCGCAGACGACCGTGAACTGGCGCATCTGGACGATGACCTGGCCGCACCCGCTCGGGCTGTAAAGCGGCCCCTTGCCGGTGATCACCGGTTGGAACTCGTACGGCCAGTCCTGGAAGTGGACCGCCGCGGTGATCTGCGGCCGGACCGCGAGGTAGGACCGGGCGCCTTGGTCGTTGAACACCTTCCGGCCGACGAGCCGGGCTTCGATCCACGCCCTGAACACGGCGCTGACGGCGCGCCGGTCGGAGAGGGTGATGGCCGCTCCGGGGATCAGGACCTGTACCGCCGAGTCGGTGCGTTCGGTGGTCGCCTCGTGCCAGCCGACGAGCCGGACCGCGAGGGATACCTCGTGGGTGGACGTTCGCTTCCCCATGGATTCCTCCACTGTTGAGTTGTCAATCTGCGTTCGCCGGGGTTCGGGGTCTCACTCCCTCGCCCTGACATCACTAACTATACCATGAATCTGTACTCGCGGAAACGGATAGGGCCACCAAAGCGGCCGCGATTTCGCTGCCGGACCATTCCCGCTAGGTACAGAAACATGGTATAGTTAGTGGTGTCGGGACGGGGAGTGAGACCCCCGGACCGGCACCCGCAGATTGAAAACTCAACAGTGGAGGAAGTCCGATGGACTACCGCGACGACCGGGACGACCTGCTCGCAGAGGTCACCCTCAAACTGGTCACAGCCTTCGGGTTCGTGATCAAGGCCCTGCAAGGCCTCCCGATCCCCATCGAGATCCCCGCGACGGTGGACCCCTACCTCAGCGCCGATCTCGAAGGAACCCTCACCAGGGCACTCGCACTCCTCAACGACATCCCCATGGACACCAAGCACCGCGAACACGTCCGGGGACTGGTGATCGACTGGATGACCGCAGCCGATTACCTCTTCCAAGTCGAGCAGGACTTCGAGTGGTGGAAAGTCGAGTTCGTCGTCACTCAACTCACGCGGATCATCATTCGCTGGGACGTGATCCTGGACCTACGAGGCCACCAGGACTGAGTGACCCGCCGCCCCGGCCCCGGCCGGGGCGGCACCTCCTCCACACGAGCCCAGCTGCGGAACGCGAAACGGGGCCGGCGGTACAGGCGCGAACGCCTGGTGAGACACCGCCGGCCCCATCGCAGATTGACCCCTCAACAGAGTCACCGCCCAGAATACGGCCGCCCCCGCCGATCCGACAGCCCCACGCCAGATCTCACAGCTTCCACGACGGCCCGTCGGTGATCCGCTCCCCGTCGAGATCCGTCGGCGCGTACTCGGCCAGGGACGGCCGCTTCCCCTTCGGTACCTCGAACAGCACCCAGCCCCGCATGCACCTGCCCGGGCGGAGCGTCTTCTCGAACCCGGCGCCCGGGAACAGCGGGACCGTGAACCAGTCGTCCGACCAGGAGTTGACCGGGTCGATCGTCGTGTCGTCCGGGTAGGTCAACGACCACGGCTCCCACGACACCGTCGAGGGTCCCGGCCCCTTGTCCAGGCAGACGCGGACGTCCAGGCCCGCGAAGACGTATCCCTCACGGTCCGGCGGGAACCGGCTGCTGAGCGGCTGCCGGAACGCGAACACTGCCGCGCTGGACCTGTACTCGCCAGTCTGGAGATGCACAGGCTTCCCCAGCCGCGGCGTCTCACTGGGGGACGGGGCCGGCGGCGCGGCAGGCTTCGGCGAGCTCGGCGCCGCCGGCGCAGCCGACTTGCCACTGGAGGACCCACACGCTCCGAGGGTGAGGCAGAGCGCGCCGGCCAACGCTGCGATGCCTGGGGCGACCCAGCGGCGACTTGGAGTAACCACGGACGAAGCGTGCCTTACGGCCGGCAGGCAGTGGGCGTTGTTGCCGGTAGCGGTCAGGAAGGCAACTCGATCCAGCGGCGGACGTCTGTCACTGGTCGGGTCGGTCAGCGCCTCCGGCAGCATCACGCCCATCTGTTTCGGACGCCAGCGCGACGTCGAGCCAGACACGCAATGCTCGCTGCAACGCGACCTCGTACCGCGCGTCCCTCCAGCCGTAGTGGACCAGGAACCGCTGCATCATCGCGGTGTATACAACCAATGGGACTAGAAGCCGTGTGGCGACCTCGATGGAAGAGTGTCGCACCTGCTGGGCCACGACTCCGGGCCGTGTTGCCTGCTGAAGGTCCTCGGGTGGCCCCAGTAGTTGCAGCAGGCCATAGCTCACTCCGTGTGCGTGGGCTGAAAGTAGTCGGTAGACCATGTGGCCGAACTGCTTTTCGCCGGTGTACGCCTGGAGGCATACGTCGGCGAGGGAGCCGACTCTTGGTCTTGGCGTATCGAGATACGCGGCTTTGTACTTCCGTGCACGGTGGACCTCAAAGGAGTGTTGCTTCGCAGAGCGAAGGATCTTCTCCTCTTGGTCATCTTGCTGGGCATGGGTGCCGTCGATGCCGCTAAGAAGCGCGCGAGCCTCGTTCAGGCTGTGGAGGCGTTCGTTCATGTGTCGTCGGACGCGCTCGCGTATGGGCAGCCCAGGGCCGAGCAGGTCCCATGCTCGGGCAGACGTTTCCAGCGCACCGCGTGCAACCGTGTACGTCCCAAAAATGCCCCCGCCACCCGGCATGCGCAGCACGGCTGCCAAGGACTGCAAATGGTCCGTCGCGGAGGTGACGAGCAACCTGGCCGCGAGAGTCGAATCAAGGCCTGGGTTGCTGCTCCAGTCTCCCTTCAGCTTTATCCCTGCGGCTTCGTCTGTATGGGCAGGGGACAAGAGTCGAGGAGCGCCGTTCGCCTCTGTCATAGCAATCACGGCCTCCGCCAGGAGGTCAAGGCCGTCGGCCATGACATCGAATGCGGACCGTGGAGGAGTTGACATGGTTCGAGCATATGCGCCCGTATTTGAGAAAGCTCGTCATTTAAGTCGTACGCTGAGCCCTCCGCAGGAGGCCGCAACGCCAAAGGCCGAAGTCCGGGAGAGGTGCCAGAGAGCAATCACTGACGCATCATGGGGGTGTGATCGTCCGACTCATCCCCGGCCACGGGATCCTCGCCGACCGCGAAGCCCTCTCGGTGGAACACAGCCGCTCCCAGGCCACCATCCGCGCCCGGTGCCGGCCCGCAGCATGCGACGTCGCCACCCGCAGGACCCTGTACTGGTCGCATGAAGTACGCGAAATGACACTCGCCACACCGAAGCGGCGCCGGAAACTTGCGGAAACGGATGTCCTTATAGCACCCTGATCGCAGTACCACCCGTGTCTCCAAAGCCCGGCCCTCGAGCCGGGCTTTCGCATGCCCGGGCCGCCCCGCAGCCCCAGGCCGGACCAGCCCCACCCGCGACAACCCGGGCGGGCGCTAGAGCCGCGTGCCCGCCCGGGCCGCCAGCAAGACACCGAAAGGCCCGCGAAGCCATGACCCGCGACCCCGCCCAGTGCCGCCCCGGCCGCCCGCTCTGACCATCCCTTCGCCGGCACGCCCGGGGGAGGTGCACCGTGGCCGTTGACCTCGCATGGGAGTACGCCGCGCGGCAGTTCGACCCGCCGCCGGTCAGCCCCTACCTCCGCAATCCCGTGGGATGGGTCCAGAACCGGCTCGGCGGCTACCTGTGGTCGAAACAGCGGGAGATCGCCGAAGCGGTCGTCGACCACAAACGGACGGCCGTCAAGTCCTGCCACAACGCCGGGAAGTCCCACATCGCGGCCCAGATCGCATGCTGGTGGATCGACGTCCACCCGCCGGGCGAAGCCTTTGTGGTCTCGACTGCACCGACCTACGCGCAGGTCCACGCGATCCTCTGGGAAGAGATCCGCAAGGCCGCCAAGAACGCCAAGGGCGAGCCGCTGCCCGGCCGGGTCCTTCAATCGGACGAGTGGAAACTCGACGACGGCACCCTCGTCGGGTGGGGCCGCAAGCCCGCCGACCAAGACCAGCACGGCTTCCAGGGCATCCACCGCAAGTACGTCCTGGTGGTCATCGACGAAGCCTGCGGCGTGCCGGAACAGCTGTGGACCGCCATCGAAGCGATCACCACCACCGACACGTGCCGGATCCTCGCGATCGGGAACCCCGACGACCCCAACACCGAGTTCGGGAACGTCTGCAAGCCCGGCTCCGGGTGGAAGGTCATCCGCATCAGCGGATACGACACCCCGAACTTCACCGGCGAGGACGTCCCCGACAACGTCCGGGACCTGATGCTGTCCCCGGAATGGGTCGAGGACAAGCGCAAGCGGTGGGGCGAGAACTCACCACGATTCGTCGCCAAGTGCCTCGGCGAGTTCCCCGAGATCGGCGACGACACCCTCATCTCCCCGCGGTGGATCGAAGCCGCGCAGGCCCGCGCGCTGGAGCCCGGCCCCCACTCGGTTCTCGGTGTGGACGTCGCCCGGTTCGGGGCGGACGAGACCATCCTCGCCCTCGCCCGGGGGCCCGTCGTCCGGGTCGTGGGCGAGCATGCCAAGCAGCGCACCACCGAGACCACCGGCCACGTCATCGTCGCCAAACGCGAACACGGCGTCGACGAGATCCGCGTGGACGGTGTCGGCGTCGGCTCCGGCGTCGTCGACCAGCTCCTCGAGGCCGGCCACGACGTCGTCGACATGCAGTCCGGTGCCGCCGCGCTCGACTCCGAGCACTACGCCAACGCGCGCGCCGAGTGGTGGTGGGGGCTGCGGCAGCGGTTCGAGGACGGCGACATCGACATCGACCCCGATGACGACGAGCTCGCCGCGCAGCTCGGCACGGTGAAGTACAAGTTCACCGCCCGCGGCCAGGTCCTGATCGAGTCCAAGGACGACATGAAGAAGCGCGGCGTCCCGTCCCCGGACCGGGCGGACGCGGTGATGCTCGCCAAGGCACACGTCCCGCCACCGGATGAGCTGGTCGAGGACGAGGACCTCGACGAAGAGCTCGACTTCGAGATTAGCCCGTACTGAGCAGCCCGAGGGGGTGGCCGTGCCCGTCCTCGACCGTCTTCAGGAGACCTTCTACCGGGTGACCGGCCGCACCGAGCTGGCTGAGGCTGTGCGCGCTGAGCGGGCGATGGTGTCCCACCTCACCGAGACGCTGTCCGATCTCGAAAGCCGGATGAACGAGCCGGGCTGGCAGCGGCTCACCGCCATGGCGGACCAGGAGTTCAGCCGGGACGGGCTGCGGCAGATCACGGCCGTGTGCCGGATCATGGCCCTGAAGAACCCACTGATCAAAAGAGGGCTGTCGCTCCGCGCGAGCTACGTGTTCGGGCAGGGCGTCCAGACCTCCGCCCGCGCGCAGGGCAAGCGGCCGGGGGAGCAGGACGTCAACGACGTCGTCCAGCGGTTCCTGGCCGACCCGTCGAACCGGCGAACGTTCTCCTCCCTGGGTGCGTGCGAGGACCTGGAGCGGGCCCTCGGGAGCGACGGGAACCTGTTCTTCGCGCTGTTCACCCGACCGAAGACCGGCCGGGTGCAGGTGCGGACGATTCCGTGGGACGAGATCACTGATGTGATCACCAACCCGCAGGACCGCAGCGAGCCGTGGTTCTACCGGCGTGAGTGGTACGAGGAAGAGCAGACGGGTTCCGGTGTCGTGGACCGGCGCCGCATCGCCTACTACCCGGCGCTCGGCTACCGGCCACGCCTCCGCCCCCGCCGCATGTCGTTCGCCGGGCAGGGCGACGGCGGTCTCGTCGAGGTGTTCTGGGACGCCCCGGTCCTGCACGTCGCCGTGAACTCGCCGCTCCACTGGAAGTGGGGCATCCCCGACTCCTACGCCGCCGTCGACTGGGCTCGCGCTTACACCGAGTTCCTGACGGACTGGGCCCGCCTCATCAAGTCGTTGAGCCGGTTCGCGTGGCGGCTCACCACGCCGGGCCGCAAGCAGGCGCAGGCCCGCGCACGCATCGCCGCCGCGCCGAGCCACGACCGCCTCACGGGGGAGCCGAACTCCGCCGGCGCGACCGCGATGCTGCCGCCCGACATGGCCCTGGAAAGCATCCCCAAGAGCGGCGCGACGATCGACTCCGAGTCCGGGAGGCCGCTCGCCGCGATGATCGCCGCCGCGCTCGACCTCCCGGTCACGATGCTGCTTGGCGACCCCGGCGTCACCGGCTCCCGCGCCACCGCACAAACCCTCGACCAGCCCACCGAGCTGGCCATGCAGATGCGCCGCGAACTATGGACCGACGTCCGCCGCACCATCCTCGACTACGTCATCGACCAGGCCGTGAAAGCCCCGATGGGCGCCCTGTCCGGCACGGTCACCCTCGACGAGGACGGCCTCGAACGCATCGAACTCGACGGCGACACCGACCGCACGGTCGACATCACCTGGCCCGACCTCGATGACGTCAACCCCGCCCAGGTCATCGAGGCCATCACCCTCGCCGACCAGACCACCTACCTGCCGCCTCTCGTGGTGGCGCGTCTGCTGCTGGACGCCCTCGGCGTGAAGAACATCGACGAGATCATCGACCAGCTCACCGGCGACGACGGAGAGTTCCTCTCACCGCAGGGTTCGCTCGGCGCGGCGGGGCAGGCCGCGATCGATGCGTTCAACCGCGGCGAAGACCCTGCCGGAGCGCTCGGCCAGAAGCGGGCAGGGCTCCGGCGAGACAACGACCCCACGGCCAAGGACGCCGAGGTCCCCGAGCCCGCGAACGCCTGATGCCGCCGACACCGGCGACGCTTCAGGCCGTCGCGGCCGACCGCGCCGCGACCGACACCCGCCTCGACCAGGTCACCCGCGACCTCACCGCCGCCTGGGCGACCTCGTGGGCAGCGCAGGACGCGCAGCTCACGGCGATCCTCGCCGGGCTGGTCGCCGCGGCCGCCGCAGCGTGGCCGACCCGCCGCCAGCTCAACGCCTCGTTCCGGCTCCAGATCGCGTTCGCCGGCCTCCAGTTCACGTTCGTCCGGCTCGCCGACCTCGCCGCCGCGCTGATCGAGACCGCCGCGCAGGAAGCCGCCAGATCCGCGGCCGCCGCACAAGCCGCCATGATCGTCTCGCAGCTACCGCCCGGGGTGGGCCTCACCGACGGCGTCGCCGCCCTCGCCGACGACGACATCACCGACCTCGCCCGCCGTGCGCGCAAGGCCGCGGCCGAGACGCTGCAGTCGATGCCTGGCCAGATCGGCGATGCGATCCGCGGCGAGGTCATCCGCGGGCACCGCTCCACTGACCCGCGGCGCGCGATCGAGCAGGTCCTCAACGGCGCGCAGCAGCACTCCAGCGCCGCGCTCGCCCGGACGCTCCTGGTCGCCCGCACCGAGATCATGGACGCGCACCGCGCCGCCGCCCAAGCTACCCAGGACACGGCCGCGGACCTGCTGTCCGGCTGGGCTTGGATCTCCCGCCTGGACACCGATGTATGCCCGAGCTGCTGGGCGCTGCACGGCACGACCTACCCGCTGTCCGAACCGGGGCCGCTCGACCACCCCGCCGGCCGCTGCCGCCGCGTCCCCGTCCTCAAATCCTGGGCCGACCTCGGCCTCCCCGGCACTGAGCCCACCGACGCGACCCCGGACGCCGAGGCCGTGTTCCGTGCGCTGCCCCGCGCCGACCAGCTCCGCATCATGGGCCCCGGCCGGCTGCACCTGCTCGACACCGGCCAGGTCGCCTGGACAGACCTCGCGCGGCGCCGCGACAACCCCGGCTGGCGCCCTTCGTACACCGTCGTCCCGCTCAAAGACCTCACCTGAGGAGGAGCAGCATGGCCACGCGCAAGACCGACACCAGCCAGAACCGGACCCCGGCCAAGAACAAGGCCAACGAGAGCAAGGCCTCCGAGGACAAGGCGCCGACCGAGGACCAGAAGGCGTCCGAGAGCTACGCCGACCAGGCCAACAAGATCGCGGTCGACGCCCGCGCGTTCAGCGAGGACACCCGCGCCGCCCTCGACGACCTGGTCGACCGCTGCAACGACCTCAACCAGACCGACCCCGGCGACGACCACGCCGCCGCCGACGCCGTGCGCCGGCTGCCCATGGCGTGCAGCGACGCCGCGGCCGCGCTGCAGGGCCTCGCCCAGGCCGCGGCCGAGCTCGCCAGCAGGACGGTCCGATGATGACGCTCGCAGCGCTCATCATCGCCGTCATCGCGCTGGTCTGGGCCGCCGTCGACCGCGGCTGGCAGCTCGCGCTGCTGGCCGCCGCCGTCGTCCTGCTGGCGCTGGCTGGCCTTCCCGCCAGCGGCGACTGGATCCGCTAGGAGCCGTCGCCGTCCTCGCGCGGTTTGAAGAAGTAGACCGGCTTTCGACGCTGGACAGCCCGCTGGTGCTCCGCCTCGTTCGGGCAAGTCCGCTCGGTGACGCGGTCATAGAGCACAACCCCGTTCACCACCGGATGCTCCGGCATTCCCACAGCCCCTCGGGGCACTGCTCTTCATCCATGCGGCGACCGTACGGGGCCGTCCCACCTAGCGTCGCGTCCTCGACCACGCAGCTCACGCCCCATACGGAGGTCTGACCATGGACCGGCTTACGCTCAACGAAGCGTTCCCCACTGCCACCCTCACTCCGAAGGGCGACGGGTCCGGCCGGTACCGAGTGCTCCTGATCCGGGCGGGATGGGGCTCATCGGGCTATTACGGCCCCGAGGTACTGGAGCGCGACGGCCCCAAGGTCTGGCCTGCAGGCACCCAGCAATACCTGGACCACCCGACCCTGACCGAGTCCGCCGAGCGGCCGGAACGGTCAGTGAAGGACTGGGCAGGCGTGTTCGTCTCCGACCCCGTCTGGGACGAGGCCGAGAACGGTCTGGTCGCGGACGTGCAGGTCTTCCCGCAGTGGCAGGAACTGCTGAACCCGACGTTCGCCGAACACGTTGGCCTGTCGATCAGGGCCACGGGTGTCGCAGAGCACGGTGAGGCCGAAGGGCGTGAGGGCCCGATCGTGAAGTCCCTGAACGAGGGCATCTCCGTCGACTGGGTCACCCGCGCTGGAGCGGGTGGTCGGGTGCTGGAGCTGATCGAGTCCGCCCGCGAGCAGACCGACGCCAATGCTCAGGCCGTGCGGCTGTGGGAGGCGAAGTACGACGCCGCCCAGATGAAGGCCATGCTCGGCAAGGGCCACGCGATGAAGAACCCCGACGGTGACCCCGCGTACCCGATCGCCGACGAGCAGGACCTCCGCAACGCGATCCGCGCGGTCGGTCGCGGCGGCGCCGACCACGACAAGATCCGCGCGCACATCATCAAGCGCGCCAAGGCGCTCGGGAAGAGCGACCTGATCCCCGCCGACTGGACGAAGTCGTCGGCGAAGGAGTCGGCCGTCCCGCCCAGCCGCGAGGAGCTGCGGGAGGCCGGCGCCACGATCGGGGCCCGGATCGAAGCGCGCACCCACACGGCCTTCACGATCCTCGCCGACGACATGTACTGCGACGGGCGCCTCACCCGCGACGAGCGCATCACTCTCTCCTCGGCGCTTGGGGACGCGCTCGGCACACTCGTCGCCCGGCTGGAGAAGGACGCGCCGCAGCTGTATCAGCGCGGCCCCTGGTCCTTCCCGCCCGACGAGGACGGCGGGCAGGAGCCGATGTCGGAGGCGGGGAAGAAGCCGCCCTTCCTGTTCGCCAAGAAGGACGACGAGGACACCGGCGATGCCGGCAAGGACGCCCCCGCCGACGGTGAGGGCGAGGACGACCCGAAGGCCAAGAAGGCCAAGGCCAAGGACGCGCCGGGCAGCAAGCCCGCGCCCAAGACGATGAAGGAGGGCGCGATGCCCGAGATCAGCGACGAGCAGCTCAGCACGCTCAACGAGGCTGCCGCGACCAAGACCCGCCTCGACGAGGCGATCGGCCGCCTGGACCAGGCGGCGCAGCTCATCGAGTCGCAGGGCCAGAAGATCGAGACGCTGGAGACCGCGCTCGCCGAGGCCGGCAAGCGCGACCAGGCCCGCGACAACCTCGTGCGCGCCCGCACCCTGTGCGAGGCGTCGCTCGCCACGTCCGGGCTGCCGACGCAGGCGCACCCCCGCGTCCTGCGCGAGGCCACCGTCACGCTCCCGACCGGCGACGACGGCGCCCTCGACGAGACCGCCTTCGGCGAGGCCGTCAAGACCGCGATCCAGGACCACAAGTCCTACCTGGCCGAGCTGGACGAGGCCCGCGGCTACGGCCTGCCCCGCGGCCTTACCTCCGACCCGACCCCGGCGGGCGACAGCGACGGCGACCTGGACAAGGCGCTGGCCGAGTCGCTCCAGGACATCGGCATGACCGCCGACGAAGCGAAGATCGCGGCCACGGGCCGCTGAAGGAGACAGCAGCATGGCGAAGAACGAGGTCTTCAAGCAGGGCGCCGACCTGTCGGTCACCTGCTCCCACCCCACGTCCCCGGTGTCGGGCGACCCGGTCCGCTACGGCGAGCTCGTCGGCGTCGCCACCACGACCGAGGACGCCAACGGCAAGACGTCCGTGACCTTCCAGGGCGTGCACCTGCTGAGCGTGAAGGGCACCACCGGATCCGACTCCGCGGTCGCGCCCGGCGACAAGCTGTACTACGTCGACGCCAACGACCCGCCGATCTCCAAGACCTCCAGCGGCCGGTTCGTCGGCCACGCGGTCGAGCCCGCCGGCTACACCTCGGGGAACCTCATCGCGGCCGGCGCGACCGGCACGATCCGGGTCCGCCTGTCCAACTGACCGTCTGACCGCCCCGGCGGTCTCCTCTCTTCTCCTCGCCTCCGCCCCCACGGGTCCGGGGGCTTTCGCATGCCCTCGGCGCGGAGCGCCCGCAGCAGAAGGATCACCCATGGAAATCCTCGACCTGATCGAGAGCTACAACCACAGGGACGCCTCCGAGCGCGCCCTGTACGCCCGGGAGGGCCGCCGGGTCCGCGGCGGCCGCAACGACCCCAACTACAAGCGGGCGCTCCTGGAGGCCGGCCGCCTGTACGCCGACGTCCTCAACGGCCGCCAGAAGGTCGACCGCCTCCAGGAGGCGATGACCACCAGCGACTTCCAGTACCTGTTCGCCGACATCCTCGACCGGCAGCTCCTGGCCAAGTACCAGCACCGGAACGTGATGTGGGACCAGATCGCCCGCCGCGGCCGCGTCCGGGACTTCAGGAAGGTCAAGCGGTTCACCCTCGACGGCGGCGAGGCCGTCCTGGACGAGGTGCCGCAGAACACCGAGTACCCGGCGGCCGCCGTCACCGACGGCAAGTACGAGTACTCGGTCAAGAAGTTCGGCAAGCGCCTCCCCTTCACGTGGGAGGACTTCATCAACGACGACCTCGACGCGCTGCGCGACATGCCCGACCGGCTCGCCAACTCCGCGAAGTTCTCCGAGGAGAAGTTCTTCACCACCCTGTTCGCCTCCAGCAGCGGCCCGAACGCGACGTTCTACTCCTCCGGCAACGCCAACCAGGTCACCGGCAACCCCGCCCTGGGCATCGAGGGCCTGAACACCGCGTTCCGGGTCCTCGCCGCGCAGAAGGACTCGGACGGCAACCCGATCTACATCGACGCCGTCACCCTGGTCGTGCCGCCGGCGCTGGAGATCACGGCGCTGAACATCATCAACGCCACCGAGATCATCGCCGCGGCTGGCGGCGGCGACGGCACCGGCAACAACCAGCTCCGCGTCACCAACTGGATGCGGAACAGGGTCAAGCTGGTCGTGGACCCGTGGCTCCCGATCATCGACTCCACCTCGGGGAACACCGCCTGGTACCTGTTCGCCAACCCGAGCGTGGGCCGCCCGGCGATGGAGATCGGGTTCCTCACCGGGCACGAGACCCCGGAACTGTTCATGCAGTCCCCGAACGCCGTCCGCGTCGGTGGCGGTGCGGTCGACCCGATGGACGGCGACTTCCGCACCGACAGCATCGACTACAAGGTCCGGTATGTGTTCGGCGGGACGCTGATGGACCCGAAGTCCTCGGTGGCCTCGAACGGTTCCGGTTCGTGACAACCCTCGCGATACGGGCAGGCAGGCGGCAGTGAGCACGCTGCCGCCGCCGGTCACGGTCACCGACGTGTACCTCGCCGCGATCCACGACCGGCTGGGCGAGATCCGTGACCGGCTCCCCGCACCCGCGCCGGACCCGGCCGAGGGTGAGCCGGTGGAACTGCGGGAACCTGCGCCACCGGCCACCCCGGCCCGGCCGCTCACCGAGCCGGCCCGCAAGCCCTCCGCGCGCAAGGCACCCGCACAGGCGGGCGCGCCGCGCACCCGATCCAGGAAGGGGGCCTGACGTGGGCTCCACTGCCAAGGGCCAGCCGAACGGGCTCGCCACTCTCGATTCCGACGGCCACGTCCCCGCCGCCCAGCTCGGCGACGCGGGCGGCCTCAGCCAGGGCGACGCCGTCGCCGACGTCGCCACCGCCAACGCGGACGCGACGTACGGCCAGCCCGAAGCCGACCTGATCAACGAACTGAAGACCAAGCTGAACTCGCTGCTCGCGTCGCTGCGGGCCGCCGGGATCATCGAGACCTGACGAGCATGGGCGACGACGAGCAGGTCGTGGTGTACCTGGGGAACCGGGCCGCGGTCGACATCCGCCGCGGCGACGACGGCACCGTGACGCGGACGCCACTGCCGGAAGGGCGGCGGTGCACCACCGTGCGGCCCCCGGCCGGGACATCGCTCGGTGAGATCTTCACGACGATCACGGCGCCGGGTGGGGCGTGGGCGTACCACTCCGATGGCGCGCCGGCGTGGGTGGCGTCCACGAACCCGGCGGTCGCTCAGTTCCTCGCGGCGCACTACCGCTGCGAGGTCCGCGACCCCGAGCCGGACGAGGAGGGCTGAGGGATGCTGACCAACGGCGGCCGGGATCACGCGCTGGCGTGCGTGTACGGCACCAGCGCGCAGCCCGCCGCGGCGAACTACATCGCCCTGACCGCGAACAGCACGTCGCCGTCGGCGTCGAACACGTCGCTGTCGGGGGAGATCACCACTTCGGGTGGTGGGCTGGTGCGGGCGCAGGCGACGTACGCGCACACCAACGGGCAGGCCACAGCCACCCTCAGCAAGACATTCACGGCGAACGGGTCCGACTCACTGCCAGTGGTCATCGCCAAGATCGGGATCTTCAATGCGGCGTCGAGCGGGACGATGACGAACGAGACCCTGCTCAGCGCGACGGCTACGCTGTCGGCCAGCGGCGACAGCATCACCATCACCGACACCGTCACCGCTTCCTGACCTGGGTGGCGGGGTGGCGGTCTCGGGCGTCGCGACCGGCACTGCCGGCGGAAACGTCCAGACCCTCACCCTCGCCTGGTCCGCCCTCACCGCGACCCCTGCGGCGGGCGACTGCGCGTATCTGATCTGGACGCTCGGGTCCGCGCAGACGGTCACCGGTGATCCGTCTGGGTGGACCCTCGAGGGAACCCGCGACTCCGCGAGCGGGTCGATGCGGAGCCGGATCTACAGCCGGGTCTGTACGGGCTCGGAGTCCGGAAGCATCAGCGTGACGGCGGCGGGCACGAACCGGCAGACCCTCTCGGTGCGGGTGCTGCGAGGTGTCGACACCGCCACCCCCATCCACAAGATCGCGTTCCTGGACGAGACGTCATCGGTCACCTCGCATCCGTGCCCTGCGGTGACGCCCACCATCGCGACCTGTGTGATCGTCACGATGATGGGGGAGCGGTCCTCGTCCGGGTCGACGTCACTGTCGGTCCCGGGCGGCAGCACCTACACCGTGCGCGTCCACTCAGGCTCCGCAGGCAGCGGGTCGGGCGGCACGTTCTCCGGGATCGCCGACGACCTCACCACCAGCCACGCTGCGAACATCGCGGCCACCCCCGACAACCTCATCGGGTCGGCTGCGGTGATCGGGGTGACGACGTGGACGCTCGCGGTCCCCACCGCCGCCGTCGCGTCGACCGGCACCGCGACCGACACCCTCACCCTCACCGACTCCGTGGGCCGCTCGGCTGCGACCGCCCGGACCGGCACCGACACCCTCACCGTCGGGGATGCGGCCAGCGCATCGGGCACCCGAGCGCGCGCTGGCACTGACGCCCTCACGCTCGGCGACGCGGCCAACCGAGCAAGTGCGGGGGCCCGCTCGGCGAGCGACGCCCTCACTGCCACCGACGCGGCCACCGCGGCGACCACCGCCGTCCGCGCTGGCAGTGACCAGCTCACCCTCGACGACAGCCCAGCCCGCGTCTGGGCAGCCTCCCGCCCCGTCACCGAGGGCCTCGGCCTGGCCGACGCCGCCGAGGCCTTCACCGGCCACACCGCGACAGCCACCGACTCCCTCACGGCGGCCGACGCCGCCGCCGCGGCCACGGCCACCAACCGCACCTGCGCCGAAGGCCTCGCCCTCGCCGACGCCACCAGCCGCGCGACCGCGACCGCGCGGACCGCCGACGACGGCCTCGAGTTGGGCGACGTGGCCGACGCCTTCACCGGGCACACCGTGACTGCGGACGACACGCTCACCGTCACCGACACCGCCGCGCGGATCCTCGCCGCGCGGGCGCCGGTGGCCGACACGCTCACCCTCACCGGCAGCGCTACCGCCGTGGGCAGCCGCACCCGGACCGCCGACGACGGCGTGGTGCTGGACGACACCGCGACCGCCACCGTCACCCTGTACGCCGCCGCGGTCGACATGCTCGCCCTGGCCGACGCAGCCGTCGGCAGCACCACCGGCGCCCCTCCACCAGACGTACCCGGGGCCATCGCCGTCACGGCCTCCTCTGCCGCGCTGACGGTGACCGCGCGCACCAGCCTGGCGGCCACCGCGACCCCCCGATCCCGACTGGAGGTGTCCGCCCGATGACCGTGGGGCTGATCGAGATCGACGCGGGCGACGCCCCCGCGTTCACCGTCGCTGTTGACCCGGCCGACGGCACGACCGCGATGAGCGCGACCATCACCAGCGCGGTCGGCACGCCGACGTCGTTCGCCATGACGACCGGCGACGACGGCGCGACCTGGACCGGCATCGGCCCCACCCTCACCACCCCCGGCGAATACACCGCCGTGTTCACCACAACCGGGACCGGCGCCGGTGTGCAGCACTACACCGTCATCGTCGCCGCACCCCCGCCCCTCACCAGCGATCTGCGCAGGGTGCGGCTGCTCATCGCCGACACCGACCCGACAGCGCGCACGTTCCGCGTGGACGAGCTCGCTGACTTCCTCGCGATGGAGGGCGGAAGCGTCAAGCTCGCTGCGGCGAGCGCCCTCGGGGTCATCGCGACGTCCGAGGCGCTGATCTCCAAGGTCATCCGCACCAAGGACCTCACCACCGACGGCGCGAAGCTCGCCGCGGAGTTGCGGGCCCGTGCCGCCGAGCTGCGCCGCCAGGCCAACGAGGAAGACCCCGAAATCGGCGGGTTCTTCGACGTCGTTGACTTCGTGGACCCGTTCAGCCGCGTGCTCGGGCCTGAGGGCACCGAGCTGGAGTCGTTCTGATGCCGCTCCCCACGACGCGGGTGTTCCACCCTGACTGGAGCCAGCACCACCGTCCGGTCGCGACCGGGACCATGACGGGGGAGTGCACCATCACCCGCGGCGCCACCCAGGTTTACGCGGGCCCGTGCCGGATCATCGCGGACGGCTCCAACGAGGTCGCGATGATCGGCGACCAGAAACTCCTGGTGGTCCGGTACCTGGTGACGGTCCGGTACGACACCGACACCGTGGAGGTCGGTGACGTCGTCACCGTCACCGCAGCGGTCGACGGGGGCCTGGTCGGCCGCACCCTGATCGTCAAGCAAGTCCGCTACGGCACCCAGGAATGGGAGCGGGACCTGTACGCCGACGACCAGATGGCCGGCCTGCCGGTCCTGTCCGACGAGATCACCATCGTCCGGGCGCCGCTGGTCACCGGATACGGCAACAGCCTCGTCTTCGACTGGGCGAACGCGACCCGCACCACCGTGCCGGCCGGGCTCGAGCCGGGCTCCACCATTGAGGAGACCGGCGGCCGCGACAAGGTCACCAGCTTCTACCTGTGCTTCGTCGCCGCCGGCACCGACGTGCGCGTGACGGACCGGGTGGAGTGGGACGGCCGCGTCTGGGAGGTCGACGGTGAGCCGCGCGCGTGGCCGCAGCCCGAGACCGGCGGCGGCCACCACATCCAGTTCCGGATCCGCATCGACGAGGGCGGCTGACCGCCCGCACATTCTGTCCGTTCTCGTAGATTGGTGATCCACATTGGCCAGGACCAGCCTGACGCCGCAGCCGTTCACGACCGCCGGGCTCGTCCCGACCACGGTCACCCCGGACGCCTCCGGCGTGTCGTTCCGCAACAACGGCCGCATGATCCTGAAGGTGACCAACGGCAGCGGCAACGACATCACCGTCACCCCGAAGATCGCCAAGACGATCGAGGGGGTGACCCCGACGTCTCCGGCCCGGACCGTCGCCGCGGGCGCCACGAAGTACCTGGGCCCGTTCGACGAGGGGGTTTACCGGCAGCTCGCCTCGACCGCGGTCATGTACGTGGACTTCTCGGCCGTCTCGTCGGTCACGGTCGCGCTGCTCCAGCACCCCTAGCGCGGTGGCCGACTGGAACCTGAACTACCGGACCTTCGAGCGCCTCCCCGAGAGCCAGAACGTCCAAGCCGACCTGGACCGCCGCGCTGAGGCCGCCCGCGCCGCAGCCGACGCGGTGTGCCCGCGCAGCGAGGACGGCCGCAACGGTCAGGACGCAGGGCATCTCGCCTCGACCATCCGCGTCGAGCGCCGCGGTTTCGCTCGTCGGGTGCTGTACGGCAACGACACCACCGCCTCCTACGCCGTGATCATCGAGTGGGGTTCCCGCCGCCACATGATCTATCCGCGCAAAGGCAAATACCTGCGGTGGGTCGACCCGGCGACCGGCCGCGTGATCTTCGCGCGGAAGGTCGACCACCCCGGGACGCGCCCTTACCGGGTCATGTCCGGGGCCGCGCTCGAAGCCGCCCGCACCGCCTGACGAAGGAGAAGACCCCGTGCAACTCAAGGTCACTGCCTGGCCCCGGATCCATGGTGAGAAGCGCAACCCGGGCGATGTGGTCGACGTCGACGACGCCGCGCTCGCGAGGATGCTGATCCGCGAGGGGCAGGCCCGCCCGGTCGGAACCCCGGAGCCGCTCGCCGGGGGGCCCGCCGCATCCGAGAGGGCCGCGCAGGTCGATGCGGGGCTCGCCGGCGAGCCCACCGAAGGCGCCCAGCCCGACGGCGAGGGCGACGGGACGGCCGCCGGCAAGACAGCCGGGGACGGCACGCGCCCCAAGCCGGGCCGCGGCGCCTCCCACGACGACTGGATCGCCTACGCGATTGGCCAGGGCATGGACCACGAGGACGCCAAGGCCATGACCCGCGGCCAGCTCGCCGCGCACTACGCCGGGTCCTGACTCAGGCGCGGCGAGGGGAGCCACCGTGCAGGACGAGTTCCCCGACGTCGAACCCGTGATCGTCGCCTACCAGCTCGAGACGGTGCCGTCCGTGCACTCGTGCCTGGAGCTCCCACCGGTCGACGAGTTCAACGCCCGCCTGCCCGTCGCGCAGTACACCCGCATCGGCGGGGCGGCGATCCGCCGCACCTGGGGCAACGGGTACCTGATGGACCGTCCCCGCATCGACGTGGACGTGTACGGCGGGTCCCGCGAGCAGGCCAACCTCGCCGTGAAGGCGCTGCGCGCGGCGCTGCTGGGCATCGCCGGGACCGTCACGGGCGGTGTCGCGTTCAGCGACCCCGAAGAGACCGCGGGCCCTGGGCGACGGCCGGACGCCTCGCAGAACATCACCCGGATCGGGTTCACCGTCTCGCTGACGGTCCGGTTCGTCGGCCCCTGACGGCCACCTCGTAAGACCCGCGAATCCCATGTCCCGCCAGGTCGGCGGGCGTTTCCGCATGCCCGCATGAAGGGGGATTCACCGTGGCCAACACGGACGAGATCACAGTCGGCGGTAAGGGCTACGCCTACTTCGGTGAGGTCGGGGTGACCCCGCCCACCGACATCGCGACGGCCTGGGGCACCGGCTGGGAGGACGCCGGGATCATCCTGGACGACGGCCTCACCGAGGCCCTCGCCGAGGACGAGACGAGCTTCGGCGGCTGGGGCTACAACGGCCCGATCCGCATCCAGCCCAAGTCGCGGACGATCACCTTCAAGCTCACCCTGACGCAGACGACCGCGCGGGCCCTGAGCCTCTACTACTCGGTGCCGATCGCCGACATGACCACCGTCGGGTCCGGCGACGACATCGGTGTCCAGTTCGACGACCCCGAGACCGCCCTCGCGATCTACGTCGCGCTCGGCCTCGACGTCATCGACGAGCAGACCGGCCGCCAGTTCCGCTACGTCGTCCCCCGCGCGAAGGTCTCCGAACGGGACAACATCGAGGACAAGGCCGACAGCCTGCACCAGTACGGCCTCACGATGACCGCGATGGTCCCGACCGTGGGCGGCACCCCCGTGAAGCGGTTCGTGTCGAAGGTTCCGCTTCCCACCTGATGAGCCGGGCGGCCGGGGTCTTCCTTCGCGGGTCTTCGCCCCGGCCGCCCATCAACCCCGCAAGACCCGCGACGCAAGACCCGCGAGGTGACCCATGCCCAAGCCCAACAAGACCCGGTTCAAGCTGTCGGAGATGCGCGAGCAGCGCGCCAAGGCCCTCGGTGGCCGCCACGTCGAGATCGAGGACGACGACGGCAACGTCCTGGTGCAGATCCCGCGGCAGGCGTTCTGGGACGCCGCGACGTACGAGGACGTCGTGCTGTCCGGTGAGGTCACCGGAGACATGGCGACCCTGGAGCGGATCATGCCCGCCGAGGAGTTCGCCAAGCTCAAGGACCTGAACCTGGAGCTCGGTGACATGCGTGACCTCCTCGAAGAGGTCATGAGGGACATCAAGCGCCCGGAATCGCAGGGCTCCTCCACGCGGTAGAGGAGCACCCTTCCAAACTCTGGGCCGACTTCGCGCACTACTTCCCCGGCCGGGACCCGCTGATGGAGTGGCGGGCCGGGGACGCGCCGCTGATCGAGCTGGCCGCCCTGTACGACTGGCTGCCCGAGGAGTCGGCGACCAAGTCCGCGCAGGCCGGCGATGAGAAGGGCCGCCGCTGGTCCGAGCGGGAATGGATGGCGGCGGCGCAGATCACCTACCTGCAGACGGTGATCTCGATCCTGTGGGTCGGGCTCCGGCTCAAGGGCCGGCCGCCCAAGGCGGCGCCGGTGCAGGTGCCCGTCTACGCCCGCCCTGAGCCGACCGCGGAGGAGAAGCACAAGCAGGCCGTGCACGCCGCCCGTGTTGCGGCGCTCCGCAAGTTCAGCCCCTCCTACCAGCCTCCGGCGGACACCCCGCCCGACTGAAACCCGGGGGAGGTGCGGTGGCGGAGCACGACGGCGGATCAGTCAAGATCGATGTCCTGCCCCGGATCGATCCTGCGGCGTGGGGGCAGGAGATCAAACGGCGGCTCGACCCGACCCTCGACAGGGTCGGCCGGTCGTCGGGCCGGGTGCTGGGCCGCGCGATCGCCGAGGGCGCCAAGGCGGGGTTCTCGCCGCGGCGCCTCGAGGAGGCGATGCGGGACGCCACACCGCGGCTGGAGCTCGCCGGGGGGCGTCTCGGCCGCAAGATCGGCGCTGAGATCGCGCGCGCCGCCAAGGCCGAGCTTGAAGCGAAGCTGAAGAACCTGCCGCGCGCCAACGTCAATGTCCGCGTGAAGCTGGACGAGGCGTCGCTGGAACGGGTCCGCCGCCGGCTGGAGAACCTCGGCCCGTTCCACGCCACGATCAACGTGGACGCCGACACCGCGGCCGCGATGGCGCGGCTGCTGGCGCTGCGGGCTGAGGCGGACAGGCTGTTCGGCCGGTCGGTGAACGTGCAGGTCGGCGCGAACACTGCTGGGGCGTCGTCGGCGCTGATGATGCTTGGGATCCAGATGGCCGCGCTGGCGTCCATCCCGCTCGGCGCGACCCTGGCCGCGGGCATCGGCGGGATCGCCGCGGCCGCGACCTCCGCCGGGCTCGGGATCGGCGGGATGCTCGCCGTCGCGGTTCCCGGTGTCCACCGGATCTCCGAGGCGCTGCAGGCGCAGAAGACCGCCGACAACCAGGTCGCCACCTCGACGCGGGGCCGGGCGGTCGCGCTGAACACCGCGGCGATCGCCACCGAGCAGGCGCGGCTGCGGGCCATGCAGATGGCGCAGGCCGAACGGCAGGTCACCCAGGCCCAGGCCGCCGCCCGCCAGGCCCAGACCGATCTCAACCGCGCCCGGCAGGACGGCGCGCGGTCGCTGCAGGACATGCAGAACTCGCTCATCGACGCCGGTCTGTCCCTGCGCGGTGACGAACTCGCAGTCGAGCGGGCACGGCGGGAACTGGAGAAGCTCGGGTCGACACGGCAGGACGACCTCGCCGTCCAGAAGGCCCAGGTCGGCCTCGCGGCCGCGCAGGCCAAGCAGGCCAAGGTCCTCGGCGACTCCCGCTCCACCCAGCTCGACAAGGACCAGGCGCAGCTCGCGGTCGACCTGGCCAAGCAGGCGGTCGCCGCCGCGCAGCAGCAGCGCAAAGACCGCGACCTCGACCGAAAGGAAGCCAAACTCGCCTACGACCAGGCGGTCCAGCAGCTCAAAGAGCAGCGGATCCTGGTCAACCGGCTCCGCGCCGATGAGGCCAAGGCCCGCAAGGCCGGCGTCGAGGGCACCCAGGAGGTCGTCGCCGCGAAGGAGCGGCTGAAGGACGCGCTGCAGCAGGTCGCCGACGCGCAGCGCGCGGTGCGGACCCAGCAGATCCAGGACCGTATCGCCGCGTTGCAGCAGGCCGACGCGCAGCGCCAGTCCGCGCACGCCGCGGACGGCGCGTCCGCCGCGACCGTGCGGCTGGGGCGCGCCATGGACAAGCTCACCCCCGCCGAGAACCGGCTGCTGGACAGTTGGCAGCGGTTCCGGAAGGAGTACCGGGGGTGGGTCAACGACCTGGAGCCCGACGTCCTGCCGGTGCTGTCCGGCGGGCTCGGCCTCATCACGATGCAGCTCGACAAGTTCTCCCCGCTGACCCGGTCGTCGGCGGCGGCGATGCGGATCCTGGAGACGCGGGCCGCGCTCGCGCTGGACGGGCCGTTCTGGTCACGGTTCATCGCCCGGACCAGCATTGAGGCGCCCCGCGCGATCGAGAAGTTCGGGTCGATCACCGGGCACACCCTCACCGGCGTCGGCGGGATCTTCGAGGCGTTCCTGCCGTACACGAACCTGCTGCTCGGCGCGGTCGACGCCCTGACGGTGCGGTTCGAGCGGTGGGGCACCAGCCTCGCCGGGTCCTCCGGGTTCATCCGGTTTATGGGGTACGTGCAGCAGACCGGCCCCGACGTGATCCACACGATCGGGTCGCTGGCCTCGGGTCTGATCGACGTCGGGCAAGCCTTGGCCCCCCTCGCGGCCGTGCAGCTTGCCGTGATCCGGATCCTCGCCGACGGGCTCGCGGCGATGGCGCGGACCGCGCCCGGCCTGATCCAGCTTGCTGCGGCCGCGTTCCTGGTGTCCAAGGCCGTCCGGGTCCTGGGATTCACCTCGTTGATCGCCGGGTTGACCGGCACGGGCGCGGCTGCCGGGGTCGCGTCCGGGGGGCTGCTGCGGCTCGGGGTGATCCTGCGGGCGACCGGCGGCTACATGATGGGCGTGTCCGGGTCGGCCGTGACCACCCGCATCGCGCTCATGGGCCTGGCGCGCCTGGGTGCCGTGGTCGGTGTCGTGGTCGGCATGGGCTACGCGATGAACGCGCTCCAGCACGCCCAGAACGGCACCGTGCAGTCCACCGAGTCGCTGACCCGGTCCATGCAGACCCTCGCCACGACCGGGAAGTTCGGTGGCGCGTTCTTCGACCAGTTCAAGGCCGGGGCGCTTTCGGGGAAGACGAACCTGGAGGAGTTCCGCGCCGCCGCGGAGTCCATCGCGAATCCGTCGTGGAATCAGAGGTGGATCGACCACCCCGCCGCGGAGTTCTTCCACGTCATCTCCTTCGGCGCCTACAACACGCCGCTTTCGGAGGCGGTCAACAAGTTCAAGCAGCTCGACACGACGCTGACGCAGATGGCGCAGAACGGGCAGGCCGACGCGGCCGCGACCTCGTTCTCCCGGATGGCGGCGCAACTGGACCTCAGCAACCTGTCCATCGAGAAGATCAAGTCGCTGTTCCCGCAGTACAGCGCGTTGGTTGGGTCCGGCGCGTTCCAGACGCAGATCTTCACCGAGAAGATCCGCCAGCAGAACCAGGCGCTGCTCACCAACGCCAACCGGTTCATCGCCGACCAGCAAGAAGTCATCGACTTCAACAGCGCGCTCGCCGCCGGGCGGACCGCGCTGGACACCAACGGCCGCGCGTTCTGGGGCAACTCCCAAGCGGCGCTGAACAACCGGCAGACCATCCTCCAGGGCGCCCGCGTCCTGAACAGCTACTCCGACGACCTGGTGACCAACAACCGCGTCACCGACGCGAACGTCAAGAAGCTGAAGGGGCAACGCGAGCAGCTCATCGACCTCGCCACCCGGTTCCTGGGGTCCCGGAAGGCTGCGGAGAAGTACGTCGACCAGCTGGTGAAGATCCCCAAGAAGACCAGCACCGACGTCAGCGTGAACGCCAAGGGCAAGTTCTCCATGAAAGGCCTGGGGAACCTGGCGAAGATCCCAGGCCTTGCCGACCTCCTCGCGCCGAGCCTGCGCAACGCCGGCGGCGGCGTCATCGCAGGTGGTGGCGGGCCCCGCGCCGACGACAAGGTCACCCGCATCAGCGCGGGCGAGATGGTCATCAACGCCCCCGCCACCAGCAGGTATCTGCCGCTGCTGACCGCGATCAACGACGAGGGCAACAAGGGCACGATCTACAAGGGGCAGGGCTACACCACCGGCGGCGGCCCGGTACCGGGCGCTGGCGGTGCGTTCGCCGGCGGCGGCCTCCCCGGACCCCGGCGGGACACGCTGCCTGCGTTCGCCGGCGGCGGGCTGATCGGATCGACCTTCAAGAAGGACTACCACTACCGGGGTGACCCGCCCGCCACCATCAACAAGGCCCGGGAGGGCAACGCGGTCGGGCTGGCGTCGATGCTGGGGTATGCCTCCGGGCACGCCGCGATCGGTGCGGGCATCCTCACCACGCTGCTGTCGGGGGCGTACGGCAGCGGCGCCAAGGCCGTCGCTTTCGCCAAAGCCCAGCTCGGTGAGCCATACGTGTGGGGCGCCACGGGCCCAGACTCCTGGGACTGCTCAGGCCTGACCATGCGGGCGTGGCAGGCGGCCGGGGTGAACATCCCCCGCGTCACCTACGACCAGATCGCCTACGGCTCCGCGACGACCAGGTCCGCGGCGATGCCGGGCGACCTCTATTTCCCGCACCGCGGCCACGTGATGATGGTGACCGGGATGGGCGGTGACCACGCCCTCATCCACGCCCCCCACACCGGCGACGTTGTCCGCTACGCCGGGTGGCGGTCCGGCGGAACCTACCGGCACATCGCAGGCAAGGGCGGGTCGTGGTACGGGGGCGGCACCCCGAAGGCGTTCGCGCAGGCGCAGCTCGGTGACCTCGGCTGGTCCGCGGCGCAGTTCGCCCCTTTGAACCGGCTGTGGGAGCGGGAGTCGGGCTGGCGGTGGAACGCCCGCAACCCCTCGTCGGGCGCGTACGGCATCCCGCAGGCCCTCCCGCCAGGCAAGATGGCCAGCTTCGGGTCCGACTGGCGAACGAATTGGGCCACCCAGATCCGGTGGGGCCTGGACTACATCAAGCACCGCTACGGCAGCCCGGCGGGGGCGTGGGCGCACTCCCAGCGCACCGGCTGGTACGCGCAAGGGACCGACCACGCCCGCCGAGGCCTCGCCTGGGTCGGTGAGCGCGGCCCCGAACTGGTCGACTTCCGCGGCGGGGAAGCGGTGTACCCGCACGAGGACTCCCTGCGCATGGCGCTCTCGGCGGCCGCGGCGCCGCTGGAGCTGTCCGACTCCGCCTCGACCGCGGGCGGCGGCGACGAGTACCACGCGCACTTCGACGGGATCACCGCCGCCGCCCTGTCCCGCGAGGTCCGGACCGCTTTCAAGTCGATGCAGATGGCGCAGGCGCAGAGCCTGCGCATCGGCCGGCGGGGATAGGGGGCCCTGGATGCCGCTTCCCGCAAGAGCAGGAGCCGCCGGGCCCGGGGCGCCGGGCGGTGGCGGGCCGGGGGCCGTACGGGCCCGGCCGCTGCGGGTCCTGTACATCGACCCTGATGGTGAGCAGTGGGACTGGTCGGACCTGGCCGGGCCGGTGCAGGTCACCAATGTCGCTGGGCACGGCTCACCACCGGTGTCGCTGACGACGCTGGGGATGCCGTCCGGGGCGTCGCTGCCGCAGAACTACGTCGGCAGCGGCCGGACCATCCTCGTCGGGATCGTCGCCGGCGCCGACACCCAGACCGAGTTCCTGCGGCTGTCCGACCGGCTCGCGCAGGCGCTGTGGACCGAGCGGCTCGGTGAACCCGCGCCGGGGACGCTGGTGATCCAGCGGCCGGACGGCACGGGCCGCCGCATCAAGGTGATGGTGACCGACGGCCCGGACCTGTCCGACGACGACCGCGACAAGTCCGGCCTCACCTGGACCAGCTTCGTGATCACGTTCAAGTCGCTGGACGCGTGCTGGTCGGACGCCACCCCGACCACCCTCACCTTCCAGGGCGCCGACAGCGGCGCCGGAGTGCCGCCGATGCCGCCCGTCGTGCTGTCGCCGTACGCGGTGCTCGGCGACACCACCGTCAACAACACCGGCAACGCGGCCGCCTACCCCGTCTGGAAGATCTCCGGCCCGGGGACACCGACGCTGGAGAACGTGACGCTAGGCCGGTCCTTCGGCCTGGCGACCGCGCTGTCGGAGGGCGAGACCGTCACCATCGACACCGCCCCCGACGGGTCCGCCTACGCCATCGACCAGGACGGCGAGGACCGATGGACCGACCTGGTGAAGAGCAGCCCGCGGGATCTGTGGGAGCTGGTGAAGGGCCCCAACCACCTGAACCTCGCGCTGTCGGGGTCGTCGTCGGCGTCGCGGATCGAACTGTCCTACGTCCGCCGCTGGCTCCGCGCCTAGGAGGCTCCTGTGGCGGTCACTGTTGAGCCCCTCACCACCAGCTGGACGAAGCTGAAGCCGTTGCCGTGGCTGCGGCTCGACATCAACGCCGTCCGCTACAACGCCGTCGGCGCGTTCTCCCTCACCGTCCCCGCCAACGACACCACCTGGGATCTCGTCGACTTCGACACCGACGGGGTCCTGAAGCCCCGGACGGGGTTCTTCGTCGACTGGAACGGCGTCTACGAGGTGCCGCTCAAGGCCGAGGCCGTCAACCCCTCCAAACAGATCAGCGAGAACGGGGAGATCGTCGAGACGATCGTGTTCTCCGGCGCCGACTACTTCTCGCTCCTGGCCGACCGGATCGTGTACCGCAACGCCGCGACCACCTGGGCCGGCCAGACCATCGGGTCCACCCCGGTGACCGGCAAAGCCGAAACCGTGATCAAGGATCTGGTCAAGGCGAACATCGTCACCGCGGGCGACACCTCGCGCCGTGTCCCCGGCTTCACCGTCGCTCCCGACCTGGCCCGCGGCGGCACCGTCACCTACACCATCTCCATCAAGAACCCCGCCGCCGACCCCGGCACCGACCAGGCCTCCACCGCCGGCGAGTCCCTCATGGACATGATCCGCGCCGTCGCCCGGCAGGCCGACATCGGTGTGTCGATCGCGCTGGTCGGCGGGCAACTGGTGTTCGACTGCTACGAGCCCCGCGACCTCACCGATCGGGTCGTGTTCTCCGAGCGGTACGGGTCACTGCGCTCCTGGTCCATCACGGACGCGACCCCGACCGCGAACGCGATCCTCATGCAGTCCGCCGCGGCGGTCGGGCCGTTCACCGAAACCCACGGCGGTGTGAGCGCCACCGACCCGTGGCGCCGCGTCGAGCGGTACACCGACCAGTCCTCCACGACCGAGGCCGCGCAGATCACCCAGGCGCAGCTCGACGAGGTCGCGCGCGGCGCCGCACAGACCCGCGTGGCGCTCGCCGCAGGCGACATCCCCCGTGTCCGGTTCGGCCGCGACGCCACCGGCATCCAGGGCTACGGCATCGGTGACTTGGTCGCCGCCGACATCCGCGACGGCATCACCTACACCGACACCGTCACCGCCGTGCAGCTCACCGCGGACGCCACCACCGCCCCCTACACCGAGACCGTCACCCCCACGATCGGCGACAACGACGCCGGCTCCGACGCTGCGACCGACGACGCGACCGCGATCGCGCAGCTGTCCGCCCGGGTCCGGCAGCTCGAGCAGCTGCTCCGCTCCCGCGCCTGACCCATCGCCGTGCGGGCGCAGCCCACCACCACCTTGAGAGGGGCCGTCTTGGCGATCGACGCTGCCTTCCCGACGTCGGACTCGACGCTGTCGACGATGGCGCAGTGGGAGAAGTTCTTCACCGGCTTCTCCGCCGACGGGGTGATCCCCGGCGTCCTCAACGAGCTCGCCGCCACCCTGAACACCGGTGCCCGCACTGCGGTCCTGGGCACTGGGGCCGCGCAGATCCGCGGGTTCCACGTCGACAACCCCTCCACGACCGCCACCTCGATCCCGGCGGCCGACGCGCAGAACCGCATCGACCGGCTCGCGTTGCGGCTGGACCGGACCGCGAGCGCGGCCGCGAACTGGATCAAACCCGTGGTGATCAAGGGCACGCCTGCGACGTCCCCGGCGATCCCCGCGCTGTCGCAGACCGGCGGAGGGAACTACGACATCCCGATCGCGCGGTGGACGGCGGCGTCGAACGGTTCCCTGTCGGGCCTGACCGATGAGCGGGTGTTCGCCGCGGCGCCGCCGGTGGAGTTCCGCTCCGGAGCCCGGCCGGCCGCGACGCTGCGGCGGGTCGGGTTCGAACGTGACACCGGCAAGGTCCTGTTCGCCGACGGGTCGGTGTGGCGCACCATCTACCAGCCACCCCTGGACCAGGTCCTCACCATCTCCGGGTCGGGCTGGTCGACCTCCGGTGCGGCGTCCACAGTCGTGCGGCGCCGCGGCGACATGGTGACGTGCCGGTACGGGTCACTGACCCGTACCGGCGGCGCCGTGTCCCCGGACGTGCGCCTCCCTGGGACGATCCCGGCCGACTTCGTCCCCATCGAGGCGGTGTACGCCTACACCGGCGGGTCCGGCGCCGACCTGAGACGCCTCACCATCTACCCGAGCGGTGACAGCCGTGCGGGGCAGATCTGGTTCACCGCCGGGGCCTCCATCCCCAGCAGCGGCGGGACCCTGCTCGGGTTCTCCACGTCGTGGGTGGGGGCGGCCTGATGCGGCACTGGTTCGGACAGTCCTTGAGCGACTGGACGATGGACACCGACGCGCCCACCACCACCGATGACGTCACCACCGCGTCAGTGCTGGCGACCGGGCCCGCCACCATCACGCTCTGGTCGGCAAAAACCGGCGGGACGCAGTACACCGACCTCCTCGACTCCGCCGGCGCCCCCATCACCCAGGTCGTGTCCTCGGCAGGCGTCGGCGGGTTCACCGTCGGCGCCATCCCCGAGTTCCAGGGCCCTGATGGTGTGTTCGCGCTGTGGGCGGACGCCGGTGGAGGCGCCCGCTACAAGATGATCGCGACCGATGTCGGGGACGTCCTCACCGACCTGTCCGCGACCGTCGCGACCCAGCAGGCCACCATCGACCTGCTGTCCAACTCGGTGGGCGCGGTCGTCTACAACACCGACACCTCCTCCTGGCCCGCCCGACCGGACGACAGCCGCGTCTATGTGTGGTTCGGGCCGACGGCTCCGGCGCTCATCCCCCCGGGGGACTACTGGATCAACCCGACGCCGGGAGGCTGAGGGTGAGGTACGCGAAGGTCTACGTCGCCTCCCAGCAGCGGCTCCTCCCGCTCAACGGCGACGCCGGCGTCATCATCCCTGGGTCGCCCGGCTCACCCGGTGATGGCAGTCCTGGGACCGGAGGCCCTGGGGATGGCGGTCCGGTGGTGGGGAACCGTAACGCGATCTTGTGGGGGACCTGCCCGCAGTCGCTGTCGGGGTCGGACTTCGGGGCGAAGGACACCGCGTACGGTCCGCTGACGATCCGGCGCAGCTACCAGCCCGCCGCCGCCGGGATGCCCGCGTCGTGGGCGGCGTGCAACGGCGGGGTGGACGTGGGGCTGCGCGCCAGCTGCTGGTCGGGGAAGCCGGACATCAACGCCATGGCGGCCGGGAGCCTGGACGCGCAGACGCTGACGTTCTTGCGCAGCATCCCCAAGAGCCACGTGGCGTTCGTCAGTGTGTGGCATGAGGGCGACGGCAAGATCCGTGACGGGGCGTTCTCGCTGAACACCTACAAGGCGGCGCTCCGCCGGTTCTGCCAGCTCGTCAGGCAGGTCCAGTCCGAGGGCTGGAGCCATCTCTACACGATCCAGATCCTCACCACCTGGTCCGGGACGAACCCGAAGGCAGGCACCACGTATGCCGACACCTGGCCCGGTGATGGCCTCGTGGATTGCTTCGGCGTGGACGGTTACAGCCACGTCGGCAGTGGCGCGTCGCTGTGGGGTCCGGCCGTGGACTTCGCCCGCTCGAAGGGGATCGCGTGGGCCGTTCCGGAGATCGGCTACGGCAACACCGGCCCGCAGGACGTCAGCTGGCTTAACGCGCAGGTCGCGTACCTGACCACCACGGCGGGCGGCGGTAGCCACACCCGGTGCGCGTTCGCGTGCTGGTTCGACACGGCTGGCCCCATCTCGAATCCGACGCCGGGGAACGTGTCGGCGTGGATCTCGGCGGCGAAGGCCGCGAGCGCGGCGCACTACAGCGACTACACCAAGTTCGTGCTCTGAGTCGCTTCACGACAGCGGTCAGACAGCACGCTCTCCATCCGCGAGACCTCAGCCGCTTCGTCGGCGGCTTCTCGTGCTCTGGCCCTGGCAGCCAGAACGTCGTGCCAGGGATGGTTGTCGGCTACCAGATACCACTCCCACCCGGACGGCAAGACGAGTCGCCAGTACACGTCGCACTCCGGACAGCGGCACCACTCGTCGCCGGGTTCGGATGCGCCTGGGGTCTGGGACTGAGGCGTCCCGTGAATTCGCCGGAGCGGCGCCTGACAGGCAGGGCAGCGCATAGCGCCCAGGTCCCGCATCACTGCCCCGCTTGACCGCCGCCATCGCTCTTCGAACAGCCGCAACTGCTCCCCGAGTACCTCGCGCCGTGCGCGCTGCAGGAACTCCTCGGTCCCGTCCATGGCGCCATTGTCGCGCGCCGCCCTGCCTGAAAGGGGTCGTCTTGGCCATCGCGTTCCGGGCCAGCGCTGAGGCGCACCTGACCACCGGGTCCCTCGGCATCACCATCCCCTCCGGGGTCCAGGCCGGTGACTGCCTGCTGCTCATCGGCGGCCTCAACGACGCCGGGGTCTCGGGCAACGACTGGCCCACCCCGGCCGGGTGGACCGCGATCGACACACGCCGCGTCCCCTCGAACCTCTTCGCCGCGGCGTACTACCGCGTCGCGCAGTCCGGCGACCCAGGCGCCACCGTCACCCTCATCACCCCCGGCACCGGCAAGTCCTGCGCGATCATCGCCGCGTACAGCGGGACGGACCCCGTCAGCCCCATCAACGTCGCCGCCGCGGCGTCCGAGACGATCGCGACCGCGTCACACACCACACCGACCGCGACCACCACCGTCGACAACGCCCGCATCATCATCGCCGCCGTCCAGTCCGACTCCGCCACACAGAGCTGGGGCACGGTGAGTGGCTACACCAAGCGGCAAGACAGCCTCGACAACACCAACCTGTCCGGGCACGTGACCGCGACCGTGCAGGACAAGGCGGCGGCCACCCTCGGCTCCTACGGCGGAGAGTCCCTCGTCGCCGGCGCCGCGTCCGGCAAGGCAGCGATGTTCACCATCGGCCTCACGCCGATCTCGACCACGCAGGTGTCCCGCCCCGTCAGCGACATCGACTCGGACGGCGCGGTGGGCGTCCCTGCACCGGGCGGCGGCTCCGGGCCGTACGCCAACCTCGCAGCCAACGTTGACACCAGCTACGTCCAACTCGCAGACGGCGGGTTCATCCAGGTCGGCATGGCCGCGCTGATCGACCCGAACTCGGGGTCCGGTCACACGGTCGAGTTCCGAGGCTGCTATGCCGCAGGCGCGTCGGCCGGGAACGTCATCGTCACCCTGAAGCAGGGCCCCACGACGATCGCCACGTGGACGCAGGCCGTGACCGGCTCGTTCGCGACCTACACCCACACCCTCAGCAGCGGCGAGGCGAACGCGATCAGCGACTACTCGGCGCTGCGGCTCACCTTCGCCGCGGACCTGAGCTGACGGGGCGCGGACATGGCGCACCTGGGTGTCCTGGGCACCAAGACGCAGTCCTCGGCAGCCTCGAGCGTCGCGATCACGCTGACGGCCGGCGCCGCTGTCGGGTCGACCGTTCTGGTCGGCATCATCTGGGAGGCTGGCGGTGGGACCGGCGTGGCGACCATCTCCGCAGTCGCCGACTCGCGCAGTAACACCTGGAGCACGACACCAGATGTGACGGCCGGCGGTACCTCCAACTCAACGGTCGCCGGTGCGGTGTTGCGTGCGAGACTCACGACGGCCTTGCAGGTTGGCGACACCATCACGGTCACGGTGTCCGGCGGCACCCGCTCACGGTGGTGCCTGCAAGCCGACGCGTTCGATGACGTCGACACCTCGCCGCTGGACCAGACCCAGACGACCGGGAACACCGCACCGTCCGGGACCTCGCTGTCGACGGGGTCGACCGCCACCACCGCGCAGGCGCACGAACTCGTCTACGCCATCTACGGGTTCGGCAGCGGCCGGACCGTGACGATCCCGGCCGGGTGGACGGGCGGCGCGAAGGTCGAGACCTCCGCGGGCTCCAGCGACCGCGCGCTCCAGGTCGCCTGGCAGTACGTCAACGCGACCGGCGCGCAGCAGGGGACCCTCACCCTGTCGTCCTCCAGCACGTACACCGCGGCCGTCGCGACCTACAAGTACACGCCAGCAGATCCACCCGAGCTGCGGATCTCCCAGGTCAAACTCCTCGCCCCGAACCCCGGCGACGCGCCCCTGCTGCACATCGCCCAGGTGAAGCTCACGGTCCCGCAGGCGGTCATCGGCGAGGTCCGCATCTCCCAGGTGAAGCTGAAGGCCCCCGCCAAGAGCGGCCAGCCCCCGTACTCGGGGATCAAGGCCGCGCGCGACGGCAACGTCTGGGACGCCACGATCCAAACCCCGGAGGCAACTTGACCGCGGCCCTGGCGCAGATCCCATGGCAGACCCTCGTCGCCGGCGGAGTGGTCCTTCTCCTGCTCGGCGCTGTGGGTCTGGTCGTCCGCGCGATCGTCAGAGGCGACCTGGTGCCGCGCAGCGTTCTGGAACGCGAAGAGCGCCGGGCCGACAAGTGGGAGGCCTCGTGCCACAAGTCCGAAGAACGCATCGACGCGTTCGAAGGACGCCTCGACTCGCTTACCGAGGCCGCGGAACTCCACACGCAGCTGCTGTCGTCGCTGATCGAGAGGGCTCGCCGATGAGGTGGCCGTGGAAGCACGAGCATCCGGACGATGGCGAGCAGGCCCGCGCCGATGAGGCGTTGGAGCGTGCGTCAGAGCGGCTCGCTGAGAGTCGTCGCCGAGATGAGGCCGGTCACCGCCTCGCCGAACGGATCCGCGCCATGCGCGAACGTAACCACCTCGCTGAGGCCATCGAGCGCGCGTTGAAGGAGGGGCGTTGATCCATGAAGTGCACCTGGCCGGGACCATCGCGCTGTGGCTGGCGCTGGCCAGCGCGGTTGCGTTCTGCGGCCTGTACCACCTGACCGCGCCGTGGTGGCGGTCCGGCGAGGGCCGGCACCTGATGTCGTTCACCGGCGGTCTCGCGCTCATTCTGTCCTGGCTGGCCTACCGGTCGATCTTCGCGGCGCCGCCGCCCACCGCCGGTGACGAGGTCGGCCGCACGGCGGTCTACAGCGTGGTCGCTGTCCTGATGGTGTGGCGCGTCGGGCTGCTGTGGCGCCGCCAGATCAGGCCCGCGTTCCGCCGCGACGAGGCGAGGAAGCGCTGATGCCGCTTCCTGCAAGGAAGGAGCCACCCATGGCACGTACGGAGATCCCGGACCCGGAAGCGGGGCCGACCGAGGGGGATGAGGAGGCCGTGCTGAAAGACCTGTACGGCCCGCCCGACGCCGACGGCGTCTTCCGCGGCGAGGACAAGGCCGACGAGGAAGGCCCGGCATGACCGCCGCGCGCATGATCGCCGAGGCCCGCAAGACGCTGGGCATGTCCGGGCGCCCGAACGCGATCACGAGGGAGTACGCGACCCGGGAAGGCGACGAGTTCCTCCGCGCGTCCTGGTGCGACATGGCCATCACCTACTGGGCGCGGCACAGCGGGAACACCAGCGCGGTGCTGCCGGGCGGTGACCGCGCCTACACGGTGTGGCACGCGCAGGACTTCCAGAAGGCCGGACGCTGGCACGCCGGGACGACCGCGAACGTCAACGCCGCCAAGCCGGGCGACATTGTGTTCTTCGACTGGGGCGGCACCGACGGCATCGGCGCGATCGACCACGTCGGCCTGGTCGAGGCCGTGCTCGGCGGCGGCCGGGTTCAGACGATCGAGGGCAACACCAGCGACTCCGTGCGCCGCCGCGTCCGCGACGCCGGCGTCATCGCCGGGCTCGGCCGCCCGGCCTACCCCAGCGGCGGCAGCCCGTCGTCGGCTCCGTCCGCAGAGACCTGGCAGGAGGTCATGATGAAGAAACTCCCCGAGCTCAGCCGAGGCGACACCGGCGAGCACGTCGAGTCGCTGCAGGGGCTGCTGCTCGCGCGCAGCCACCCCGAGGTGCGCATGACGGGCACGTTCGACGCCAAGACTGAGGCGGCAGTGAGGGCCGTGCAACGGTGGGGCGGTGTCGACGACGACGGGATCGTCGGGCGGCAGACCTGGCCGGTCCTGCTGCGCGTCCACTGACCGGCGCCAACACCGGGCAGCCGAGGGCTCCCTGACCTGCGTCGGCATATTCTCCGTCATATTTTCCGGCCCCTCTGCAACCTGTCCGGAGGAGACCTGTGCCTGACATCGACCAGCTCGCCGAGGCCGCGTACGCCGCGTACGGCGAGACCACCGACCGCAAGAACTTCCGCGGCGAGCCGATGCCCGCCTGGGAGGACCTGGGCGACCGCATCCAGAACGCCTGGCGCGCAGCCGCACGTGCCGTCGCGGACGCCGTCGCCAGCGAATGAACATGGGGCGGCGTGCGCCGTCCATGGCCTGAAGGGGGTCGCAATGTCCGACTACGCCGTGTCCCTGATCAGGACGTGGGTCTCGACTGGGATCGGGGCCGCCCTGGCGTGGCTCGCCGTCCACTTCGGTGTGATCGTCGACGAGGACGCCAGCACCATGCTGAAGCTCGGCTCTGCCGCTGTGGTGATCGGCGCCTACTACGCTGCGGCTCGCGCGATCGAGGAGCGCTACCCGCAGGCGGGCCGGTTCCTGGTGGCTCTCGGGCTGCGCCGCGCGCCGGCGACGTATCCGAAGGTGCAGCCCTGATCTGAACTGTTCGCCGGGCAGCGAAGCCCGACGCGAGGAACCGCCCCGCTCTCTCGACCGCTTCGGCGGCCGGGGGAGCGGGGCGCTCTTCGTCGTGCCTGAGGTCAGCGGGTCAGGTCGGTGCGGGTCCCAGGGCGGCGCGGTGCTTGTGCCCAGTCGACCACGGCCTGCCGTTCCCACAGCGGAGTGGTCCCGACGTGCCGTACCGGGCGAGGCGCTTGCCCCCGCGCGACGTAGGACCGCCATGTCCCTGGCGCCACGGGACGGCCCAGCCGCCGCAGTGTCTCCAGTACCTCCGACGCCGTGATCCCCTGATCAGCCACGGCCGCCTGCGCTTGCGGTCCTGGCGCGTACGCATGCCCGATGATCACCCAGTCTCCGGGGATCCGCCGGGCCTGGATCTCCAGGTACTCGTGCGGATCCATCGCCGAGGCGGCCGGATACCGCGACCATGACCGCCAGCCCACTGACGCCAGCGACTGCGGGGACAGGTCATCATCCATGATCGCCTTAGCCGCCTGGGCGACGGTCATCCCCTCCAGGGCGTCACGGCGCATGCACGTGATCACCCCTTTGCCGGTGTCGCTGGCCGGGCCCGACGCGATCGCCTCCGCCAGAGCACGCGCCCGGGGACTGAGACGGTCGGAATCGATGACGTCGGGTTGACGGGCGCCGTCCCTCAGGTACAGGTGCAGTGTCATCAAGCACCGTCCTCGCTGCCGTGCTCAAGCTCGTGCTCCTTGGCGGCGGCGCGGGCCTCGACGTCCATCGCACGCTGGATCCGGCGGTTCTCGACCTGGCGGACCAGCTCCGCGAGGCGGGGCGCCTCCTGGAGCCGGGTGAGGTCGAGGTGGTAGGCGGCGATCTGCATGCCCTCGTGCGTCCAGGTCTCGCCCGCCCGGCCGAGGGTCTCGACGGTGACACCGTCGTCCCAGGTCTGCCGGGTGTGGCCGAGGTAGACGCGCTCACCGGCGAACTTCCCGGCGAGGGTGACGGGCGTGCCGTTGCTGTAGGCGGAGGCCAGGGTGGAGGCGGAGCCGACAGCGACGAGCATGCCGGGGACTCGCTTGCTGCTCAGGTGGATCGGGGCTTCCATGGCGCCCTTCCTGCCAATCTCAATGCGGCGGATGAGGGAGGCGGCGTCGATGGTCCACCGGCCGGCGCGCTTGATGGCGGCGATGACGTTGCGTCGGCACCAAGTGCGGATGGTGGCGACGGTGACGCCTGCCTGCTGCGCGGCGGTGGTGGTGTCCATCTCGGCCTCCCCTGTGTCCTGCTGACACCCTCAACTATACAGCGTTGCGCTGTAAGGTCTAGAGGCTGTCCGCATCCTGCCAAGATCCCCTGGTTATCCACAGAATCCCGCTCGGCCACGCCACCGCCAGCGCCGCACCTACCGTCCCCCGCATGGACACACTCGCGCCACTAGCCCAGCTCAGCCGCACCCTCGCCACCTTGCGTCGAAAACACGTTCTATCCTTGCCGGATGGGTTACCGCCAGACCCCAGACCGCGTCATCGCCTCCCGCCTCACCGGCACCGCAACCCGCCTCGCCGGATGGAACCCCCCGACCGGCGCAGCGCGCGCTCGAGCGGTCGCGGAGCTCCGGGACATCGCGACCGTGCACCCGCCAGCACGCCGCGGCGCAGTGCACCAGCCCGCCCCGGTGCTGCGCGCGGACCTGCTGGCCGAGGTCGCCGGGCTCCTCCTCGGCACCGCCCCCACCGACCATCCGGAGGCGAACCGCGCGGCGGCCGAGCTGCTCGTGGAGGCCGGCGCGTCGCGGGGGCTGCTGGACCACTGGATCGGCGTGGGCCGGGCCCGCGCGGCTCGGGCGGAGTACGCGCTGGTGGATCCGGCGCCGGAGCACCGCTGGCCGTGACCGGCCCCCGCCTGATGGTAGACCGGCGCGGGGGTGCGGGCGTAGCGTCGGCCGCAGACCTTCTGAATACGGGGCCTGGCAACGGGACGGCCCACCCTCCACATGGGGGTGGGCCGTTTCGTTTTGCCTGGATCGCTGTGCTCAGTGGCAGCGCTCGGCAGTCCCCACCACGCCCCACGACACCATGGACGGGCCTTTCACCCACAGCCCCTTCGAGATGTCGTTCCCCACGCGCAGCTCATACAGGTTCGAGCGCTCCTGCTCCTCGTCGACGATCCACTCGGGAACCGGGGTGAGCGACTCTGCGCGGGCCCGCGTCCACTGCGTCATCGCCCACGCCGCGGCCTCCTCCGGCGTCGAGCACACCGTACGGATCAGCCGCGAGTTCTTGCGCAGCCACGCCCGCACCATGGACGGGGTGATGTCCGCGGCGTCGCTGTGCCGTAGAGAGTCGTTGGCCCAGTCGGCTCCGGTACCGCGCCAGGTAGTGCCCGGCCAGCCGGTCGCACAGAGCCATGTACTCGGCGGTGTGCAGGATCAGCATGTGCCACGTGACGTCGATGACGCGCGGCGGGTGGATCACCGTGCCGGGGTGGGCGGCGATCGCGTGGAGCATCGTGAGGGTCTGGGTGAGGGACCGCTCGGCGAGGCCGGGCGGCATGGAGTGCTCGGCGGCGGCGCGGGCGGCGACCAGCTCGAACAGCGCCGGCGAGATCACTTCGCGGGTGGCTGGCACCGGCTGGGCGGTGGTGATGGTCATTGGCTTCCCTTCGTCAGAGAAACTGTGCGGTTGGGTTAAGGAAATACCTCCGTTCACGTCGCTGGTAGGGCGTAGTATTTTGCTTCGTTTTCCTCGTTTTGCTTCGTATTGCTTTGCTGGTGAAGTGCGAGGAACATGGAGTTAAAAGCCCTGATAGGAGGGTGAGGGTGATGTCACGGCCACGCACGCGGATCTTACGTAACGTCGAACTGGACGCGGCGATCAAACGCGGTAGCCGCACCTACGCATCAATCGCCATATTGATCAATAACGTGGCCGCTGAGGATGGCAAGAACTTGCGATGCACGGCCGCCACTCTGGGTAAATGGCTCAATGGTGCGGTGCCTGTCCAGGCGACGATGGCGTACGCCGTCGAAGCGTTCTCGCGCCTGCTGGACGAGCCCGGCCTCACCGCCTGCGACCTCGGCTGGCCGGCCGGAACAGTCACCGGACCTGACGACCCTTGGCGCGGTGACCCCGTCACCTGGATCACAACCCTCGGACGGAGCGAGATGCTCGACCTCGACCGGCGCGACGCCCTTGCGGCCGGCCTGTACTCCCTGGCCGCCGCAGCCCTACCCGACCGGCTTCACCGAATCACACGCCGGGCTGGAGAGCCGCGCCGCGCTGGCGCCGCCGACGTCGCCCGCATCCGCGAAACGACCCGATACTTCGGCGACTTGGACGACCTGTACGGCGGCGGGCACGCCCGCTCAGCGCTCGGTGCCTACCTCACCCACGACGTCGCGCCCCTCCTGCGCGGCACCACCGGCGCCGCCCGGCCCGCGTTGTTCGTCGCCGCCGCCGAGCTGGCCTACCTGGCGGCTTACATGGCAGCCGACTCGGGTCGGCCCGGCGTCGCGCAGCGCTACTACGTCCAGTCGGTGCGGCTGGCCGACGAGGCGGAGCACCCGGTGATGCGCGCGACGGCGCTGCGGGGTCTGGCCGTCCAGGCAGTCGAACTCGGCCACAACCGGGCTGGCCGGGACCTGGCCGACGCCGCCGCCGACGGGATCCGGACCGGGGCACCCGTACGCACGCGCGCGTGGATCACCGGGATGTGCGCCGAGGCGCTCGCCGCAGCCAGCGGCGACCGTGCCCGCGCCCGATCGCTGCTGCACGCGGCGGAGGCCGATCTGGAGCGCGCGGACTCACTGCCCGAAGCTGAGATCGCCGGAGCCTACCGGCGCGAGTCGTTCGCCCACCAGGTAGGTCTGACCCTTCACCAGCTCGGCGACCTTGCTGGAGCGGAGGAGCACTACGCGGCGTCGGTGGACTCTCGGCGTCCTGTCGAGCGGCGCACCCGCGCGCTCATCGGCGCCCGATTGGCGTACGTCCAACTACGCCGCCGGCACCCCGACCAGGCTGCCCGGACACTGCTGGACCTGTCGGACACCCTCACTGCCGTCTCCTCCGAGCGCGTGCAGGGGGTGCTCAGCCAGATCAGGACCGCATGGCAGCCGTACCGAGGCGACGCCGATGTGCGCCAAGCTGACAGACTCCTGACCAGCGTCCTGCGGCCCGCTTGAACGTGTAGCCGTGGCTGGCGCGCGTCCGCAGGGACCGCGCCGCCGCCGTCTCGGTGCGCGCCGACCGCGATGAACTGGGGGATAACGCAGCGGATCGCGGTCGGCGCGCGTCTGGAAGGGGCGGCGCGGCCAGTCCCTGTGTGGCCGCGCCGCCCCGCCGCAACTCCGGTCCGTGCGCGATTCCCGGAGCCGCGGGACAGGTGGAGAGCCCCACCCCCGATGAGGACCCCGGGGGGACGGGCAGAGGCGGAGCCCTCCGGTCTTGGGGTCAGCGCACTGGACCGCCGCTAACCACGACGGCGCGGTTCACGACCGAATCCGCCACAGCTTCCCGCCGAGGATCACCACGGCGTCCGTCACGTGGTCGGCCTGCTCGATCGGTGCTCCATCGCCGTCGAAGAACCACAGCCGCCCGTTGTCCTCGAGTCGCGACCGACAGGTCACCATCTCTGACCCGCGGGGCCCGTCGTCTGCGGGTGGCGCGGTCACCGTCAGGACGCCCTGCTCCAACTCCGCGCGGAACCCGGCCGCCACCGCACGCAGTCGCAGCGCCTCGAGGCGGGCGTTCGCGGCGTCCTCGGTGGCGAGCTGCGCTTCGAACTGGAGGGCACCGTCGATCAGGTCGGCGAGCCGCGCGGCGGTGGGCGCGTTCAGCCACATGTATCCACCTGAAGCAGGCAGCTGGAACGGGAGCCTGCGGGCTTCCCAGGGGAGGTTCGCCTCGGGCAGGTGCTGGATCGACCAGCCGGGGTGGGCGGTGGTGAGGTCGGCGAGCTGCTGCTTTTCCTGGTCGCTGCTCATCGCTTCAGCTCCAGCTGCTGCAGGATCTCGTCGGCGACGGCGTCCACGTCGCTGATGGGGCCGAGGTCGGTGCCGTCGTGCCAGGTGAACCGGCCGCGGCGGGCCCCGATGGTGCGCTGGACTCGGGTTCGCGAGCGGGTGACGACGCTGACGCCGTGCAGTAAGGCCTCGGCGCCTCGCTTGGCGAGGGCGGTGCGCAGGGCGAGGAGGGCCTGCGCACAGACGACCTCGTCGGCCTCGTGCAGCAGTCGCCGCAGAGCGCCATAGGATCCGGCGCCGAGGATCGCCGCCTTGTCATCGCCGTCGCGGACAGCGCGGTAAGGGGAGAACGGCATGGTGCTGGCTTCGATCGTCCAGCCGGGGAACTCCTTACGGAGCGCGGCGAGCCGCCCCTCGATGTCCACGGGTGGTCCCACTGCTGTCGGTGGGTTGGGTATCTTCCCCATAGCCCGACCTCGTTTCGGGTCAGGCCCCGGAACCCCCGGCGTTCGCGCGCCGGCCGGGGCCGTCTGTGTGTCCTGGAACACCTTTCGCCCTTCACCTGACCGCAGTGAGCGTTAGCGTGGAAGGCGTTGTCCGTAGGCCACCGGCCCGGTCAACACGGCCAACAGATCAACCCGGGGCGAAACGGGTGGGGCGATGACGACCTTCAGCCAGGCACTCCGTCAGCTCATGGACGAGCAAGGAGTCGGTGTCCGCGCCCTGGCCAGGCAGGTGCCCTGCGATCCCGGGCACATCTCCCATCTCCGCAACGGCCGTAAGCGCACGTCCGAAGAGACCGCGACGCGTATCGACGAGATCCTCGGCGCTGATGGCCGCCTTGTTGCCCTGGTCCAGACAACAGCGGAAGACGCAGGCCGGGCCAGTAGCGTGGATTGCGGTCGGGTTCACGGCAGCGATCTGGACGAGGACGACGAGATGCAGCGACGCCGCCTTCTACAGGCCTTAGCGACGCTCGGCGCTGCATCCTCCCCCGCCGTGGAGGCGATCGAGCACATCCGCGACGGAGTCGACCGGTCCATCGGGCGAGACGAGTCCTCCCTCCTTGACGAGTGGGAGGAGACGGTGGCCGAGTACGGCTACAGCTACATTCTTCTTCCCCCGCACCTGCTGCTGCGGGACCTGGCCGCCGACCTGGTCGCCGTCCAGCGGATCACCGGCCGCCATGCCGGGGAGCGCCTCCCCTGGTACCGGGTGACCGGGGGTCTTGCGGCGCTCATGGCCAAGACGCTGTGCAATCTCCAGCAGCCCCGGCTGGCGCGGGACTGGTGGGTCACCGCGCAGCACGCAGCGGACGCCTCGCGTGATCTCGATCTGGGCCTGTGGATCCGCGGCGAGCAACTCGTGCACGGCCTCTACGAGGGCCGTCCTACGGCGATCCTCCTGCGCAAGGCGGACCGCGCGGTCGGCGGCGCGCCGAACACCGTATGCCGGGGACTGCTGCACGTCCGCACGGTCCGCGCACAGCTGCTCGCGATGGAGGGTGCCAGCGGCGAGGCGGCGGCCGAGCTGCGGGAGTGCGAAGAGATCTTCAACCGGCTCCCGGCCTCGGTGACCGGCGAGGTGCGTTCGATCGCAGGCTGGGCCGAGGACCGTCTGCGCTACACCGAGGCATGGGTGCATGCGCACGCCGGCGACCGCGCCCGTCTCGATCCCGCAGTCTCCCGAGCGCGGGAGATCCTGCCCGCCGACGACCCGCGGGTGGGCGTCCAGCTCGACCTGCTGCGCGCGGCCGGGCACGTGCGGGCCGGTGACACGACCGAGGGCGTGCGGCACGCTCACGCCGTCTACGAGGCCCAGCCGGACGAACACCGGACCGTGATGGTGACCAGCCTGGCCCGCCAGGTCGCCGACGCCGTCCCGGCCGCGAGCCGCACCCAGCCGGTCGTCGCGGGCTACCGGGAGCTGCTCGCGTCCGGTGAGCGCAGGGCGATCACGTAGAGGTCGAACCAGTCCTCGGTCTCGCCCTCGCTGCCGGGGGTGCGCCCGACATGCCGCCAGCCCCAGCGCCGATACATCGCTTGGGTCTCGCGCTCGTGCGGCGCTGTAGCGAGTGTGGCGCGCTCTTCCGCCCGTCCTGCGAGCAATTCGTCTAGGAGGCGGCGGCCGAGTCCTCTGCCGCGCATTGGGGGCCGCACGGCCAGGTCGATCACGGCGAACGTCCGCCGCCCCGTCTCGGTGGTGAACCCGGCGGGTGGCGGGGGCTCCAGTCCCTCCCACCATGACGCCCCCGTGAGGCGGGCCCCGTAGGCGAACCCGGCGAGTGCGTCGTTGTCTCGTGCTGTGACGGCCTCGAATCCGGGCGAGGCGAGCAGGCTCCGCATCCGGGTCCGGTAGTCGCCGAGGTCGTAGTCCGGAAACGCCTCGGCGTACACCGACTCGATCTCGCCGAGCCGATCCCGGGTGGCGTCGCCTTCGAGGTGCTCGATGTCCACGGCCCCCAGTGTTCCCGACGCGTCTTGGCCACGGCCGAGGGCCCAGGCGGCGGATACGCCGCGGCGCGTCCGGGACCGGTCAGTCGCGAGCCGCATGTGGGCTTTCCGGACCTCGGCGAGGCGAACCTCGGGCGCGGCACGTACCTGAGTGGGGGAGGCCGTGCACGTCAGGTCGCCAGCGACGGGGCCCGGTGACCGTCTCTGGTCGATCCCCTGCGGCTCCGAGCTCGGGACGCCGCACTGTAGGCGTCCCGCCCTCTTGCACGCGCGTCGGCAGGACCGTTCTTGTACGTACATACGTACCAGCGATCTCGGGAATGACTCTCCGTAGTTTCCGCGCATGGACCGTACACCCGTCGACCCCACCTCCGACCGCCCGGTCGTGAAGCAAGTGGCTGACCGGCTCCGCGCGCAGATCACAGACGGCACACTCCGGCCTGGACAGGTGCTGCCCGGCGAGCATCAGATGATGGAGTGGTTCGGCGTGAGCCGCGCCTCGGTGCGCGAAGCGCTGACGATCCTGCGCGGCGAAGGCCTCGTGGTGACCACTCCGCGTGTCGGGACGAGGGTCCGGGTCGAGCGGGAACGCGCCCAGGTGCCGATCGCTGCCGGGACTGAGGTCACGGCGCGGATGCCCACCGAGGCGGAACGCCGCACGCACGAGATGCCGCTCGGCGTCCCGGTCCTGGTCCTCGCCCACGCTGATGGCAGCGAGCAGGTGCTGCCGGCGGACCGGTTCACGGTCGTGGCCGGTGACGACTAGGCGAGCGGTCTGGAAGCGGGGTTGAGCCCGGGGGATTGGGGTGACTCTTCCGCACCTTGGAAGGGGCGGCTTCTCGCTAAACCGCTTCTGCGGAATCGCGAAGGGCAAGCCCTGCCCTAAGCACGTTGATGGCCGCGTTCACGTCGGCGTGCGCGGTGTGCCCGCACGCCTGGCATCGGAACCCAGCCTGGGTGATGCGGTTCCCAGCCGCGCAGTGCCCGCAGGCACCGCACGTCCGGGAGGTGTTGCGAGGGTCGACTGCGATCAGCTCACGACCGGCGCTTTCAGCCTTGTGCGCGAGGACTCGCAGGAACACCCCCCAACCCGCATCCAAGATCGAACGGTTCAAACCGGTCTTGGCCGCGACGTTCCGGCCCGGCTCCTCAACGCTGCCGGTCGCGGAACGGGTCATGTTCCCGATCCGCAGGTCCTCGTAGACGATCACGTCGTAATCGCGAACCAGGGACAGCGCGGCCTTGTGAGCTGTGTCGAGCCGCCGTCGGCGGATTTTGCCGTGCAGCGCGGCCACACGGCGGGCGGCCTTGCAGCGTCGGTTCGAGCCGCGTTTGCATCGGGCCAGGTCACGTTGTGCGGCGGCGAGACGCTCGGCCGCCGACCGTAGGTGCCGAGGGTTGGCGAAGTGGGCGCCATCGCTGGTGGTGGCCAGCGACGCTACCCCCAGATCGATCCCAGCCGCCGCACCCGTCTGCGGGAGCGGGGCGGTGGGAACGTTGTCGCACGACAGGATCACGTACCAGCGGGGGCCTTCACGCTTTACGCTGATCGTCTTCACGGTCCCGGCGACCGGGCGGTGCTGGTGGACGCGGACGTGCCCAATGCCCTGGAGCCTTACGAAAGTCGCGCTCGGATGATCAGGCTGGGAATCCCACCGGCAACCGTCGCGGTCCCTGGGCCATTCAATGGTGTCGAACCAGCCCCGGCCTTTGAAGCGGGGGAATCCTGCCTGGCGCCCGGCCTTGACGCGGCGGAAGAACGCGGCGAACGCCTTGTCCAGGCGCCGGAGGGTGGCCTGCTGGGAGCAGAACGACCAGCGTCCCTGCCCATCGGCGTCATCGGCGCGGATGTGCTTGAGGTCGGCGGACTGGTCCCCGTACCGGACGCTCACCCCCGCCATCCGGTAGGCAGTCCGGCGGTGCTCCAGAGCGGCGTTGTAAAGCTGCCGGTGGTCTTCCAGACATGCCGCGAGAGACCCGGCCTGCCGAGCGGTGGGGCGCAGCAGGAACTTGAAGGACCGTCTCATCGCTTCCGTCGCTCTTCGGAACAGGTCTGGCTCGCGCGTGCGAGTGACAGAAGCCTGGAGCGGGTTCCCGTCCCGCTGTCCGCGTACGTGGGCCCGGGGGATGTGGGTGGGGTATACGGCGGCGGTCGGGCCCGCTCCAGGCTCCTCCCAACTGCCCCTAGCCTCACAGCCAGAGACCCGATTCGCAATATGCAAGCGCCAAGTATTATGCGAATCAGTATTTCCACGGGGGGCACCCCCAAGTAGCCTGAGACTCCACAACTCGAGGAGACGTCCATGGCGACGCGCCACAGCCCCACCGTGCGGCTGCGGCGCCTATCGCGTGAGCTCCGCCAGCTCCGCGAGACCGCAGGGCTCACCGTCACCGAGGCCGCCCGCGCCGCCGGCTGGAACCAGTCCAACCTCAGCCGCGCCGAGAACAGGCTGTGGAGGCAACCCAACCTCGCCCACCTCGGGCGCCTGCTGGACGTGTACGGCATCACCGAGACCGCCCAGCCAAAACGCCGCACCGAACTGCTTCAGCTCGCCCGTGAGGGGCGCCGACGCGGCTGGTGGGCCGACTACACCATCTCCGACGCCTACTCCACCTACGTCGGCCTGGAAGCCGAGGCCGACACCGTGCGCAACTACGAACCGGGCGTGGTCCCCGGCCTCCTGCAGACCCCCGCCTACGCCCGCGCGCTCATCGCCACCCGCGCACCCGACCTGACCGCCGAGCAGGTCGACGAACTCGTCGAGCTCCGCGTCGAGCGGCAGGAGCGGCTCCTGTCGGTACCCGACCCGATCCACGTCTCGGCGGTCCTCGCCGAAGAGACACTCCGCCGCGCCGTCGGCGGCACCGACGTCATGATCGAGCAACTCGACCACCTCCACAAGGTCGCGCAGCTCCCGCATGTGCGGCTGCAGGTCCTGCCGTTCGCCGCAGGCGCCGCACCAGCGGCGGGCCCCTTCTCCATCCTGTCGTTCATCGAGCCCCGCGATCCCGAAGCCGTGTACGTGGAGACACCGGCGGGGGATCTGTGGCAAGAGGACCCAGCCCGGGTGACAGAGTTCCTTCGCTCGTGGGAGAGACTGATCGCCGCGGCCCGCTCGACGGCAGATACCCTCATCCTGATCGAGGCGCGCGTTAATTACCTCCGGGTGAAGGGACGACCGTGACCCACTCCAAGATCTGGCGGAAGGCCAGCGGAAGCGACGCCCACGGCCAGTGCGTCGAAGTCGCCGCGTCCACCGCCGGCGTCGCGGTCCGCGACTCCAAAGCCCCCGGATCGCAGCTGAGCATGTCGGCCGGCGCGTGGGTGGGGCTGCTCGAAGCTGTACGCGCCGGCCGCCACGACCTACTGCACCCGGGCCACGCCGGCGAACACGCGTAGCTCACCGACGGGCTCGTCACCGTCCTCAGGGCGCCACGCCGCGACATCGACCAGGCCCGGCTCCAGCAGCGGCAGCCCGCCGAACATCCCGCGGATCTCTTCACGTGTGCGAAGACGCGCATCCGCGGACGAGCCGGCGAACACCGACCCGATCCGGGCCCGAAGCTCCTCGGACGCCCCATCCGAGGAGACATGGGTGATCACGACATGCGAGCCGGGCGCAAGAGCATGAGCGTAGGCGGCGACCAGCCCGGCAGGGTCGTCGCGATCGCCGACCAGGTGCAACACGTTCACGAAGAACAACCCGATCGGCTCGGACAGGTCCAGGTGCGCGCCGGCGCCATCGAGCACGGCGGCGGTGTCGCGGATGTCGGACGACAGGAAGCTGGTCCGTGCGTCCAGGTCCAGGTACGCGCGGCCGTGCGCCAGGACGATGGGGTCGTTGTCGACGTACACGGTCTTGGTGTCGGGGGCCGCGGCCTGGGCGACCTGGTGGGTGTTCTCGACCGTGGGCAGGCCCGCGCCGAGGTCGAGGAACTGCCGGACGCCTTCCCCGGCGAGGTAGCGGACCATGCGCCGCAGGAAGGCCCGGTTCTCCCGGGCGGTGTCGCGGATCTCCGGAGCTATCTCGAACAGTTGCTCGGCGGCCTGCCGGTCCACGGCGTAGTTGTCCTTGCCGCCGAGGACGTAGTCGTAGACACGGGCGGCTGAGGGGCGATCGACGTCGATGTCGGGGGAGGGCATGCGCCGATGCTGCCACGGTCCTTACCGACAGACACAGGTACGTGACCGGACGTGGCCGAAATGCGGGTCGAGTTGCGGATGCGCGGTCACGGCTGTCGGCGCGGCACCCGCTCGTAGTCCTGGCCCTTCATGCGCTCCAGATCGTCCGCGGCGACCCGCGCCGACTTCACCTTCCAGGCCTCGCCTTCGAGCACAACCCAGGCGATGTGCGCGCCCCACGTGCCGTCGGGCAGGTGCTCCCAGGCGAGCAGGTATGCGGGACCGTCGGCGGTCGCGGAGCCGACGATCGGCGGTACGCGAGGCATGGAGAGGTGTTACCCACTCATCCCGGGCGGTCCTGGGGGCGACAGGCCCGTGGGGCCACCGGCGGGCGGTGGCCCCACGGAGGCGGTCGTGGTGGGTCAGTCCCACGTCACGTCCGCGTGGTGGCGGTGGGCCCAGGACGCGATGTCCTGGAGTTCCGCCAGCACCTGGGCCAGGCGGCCGGGGTTCCGGCCGCCGTAGGTGATGCGGCCGTCGGTGACGGCCGGTCGCCCGTGCTCGTCGTCGGTGGTGACGTTGAGCAGGCCCTGTGCGATGAGCACCCGGCCGAGGAAGTCCTCGGCGGGTGCGTCGCCCCACGGCTCCTCGGCGGGAAGTCCCAGAAGCTCAAGCACCGTGCGGGTGTTCCCGTTGTGGAGGTTGAGCTCCGGGCCGCCGAGGGTGGTGGTGAAGGTGGTGGACATCGGGGGCCTCCCTTGTAGTTGGAATCGGGTGGGCCCCGGCTCGCGCCGGTCCCGGGAGGCCCGGTGTCCGCCCTCGGGGGCGGTCCGCTGTGGAGTTGTTATTGCGTAAGTACACAATACCGCTTGTTGCGTCTGTACGCAACGCATGGGATCGTCAGACCATGACTCGAACCGAAGAAGACCGCACACCCGGCAAGACCATCCGCGTCCCCACCCCCATGTGGACCGCCTACCAGGCCGTCCTCAAGCGCCAGGACAGCAACCCCACCGCCGATATCCACCAGCGCATCCGCGAAGTCATCGAAGCCGGCGGCACCCCCGGCGAGATCGAGCAGCTCAGATCCGGCGAACACGAACTCGCGGAACGCAAGCGCAACCGCTACCGCCGCGCCGCCACCTCGCGCGCCCGTAGCCGAGCCGGCGACGGATGACCCGCGGCCGCGGGCATGACAAGGCCCGCCCGGCGGATGCCGGGCGGGCCAGGGGACCGGTCAGGCCAGGGCCTGCGGCTGCTGGGCGGACAGCGCCGGGGCGGCCGGTCCCGGGACGGGAGCGCCCTGGACGGTCCACGGGGTGAGGGTCACCCAGTCGCAGCCGCCGTGGATGTAGACCGAGCCGTCCTCGGTGTTGAACGCGCGGTCGATGGTGAACGCGCGGTCGACCACCAGAGCCTCCCGCTCGAAGTCGGCGCGCGCGGCGTCGCGGGAGGCGTACACGCCGAGGACCTGCTCGCCCTCGCTGTCCTCGCCCCGGGCGAGAATCCAGACCTGCATGGCGCCTCCCTCGTTCATTGCGTACATACAGAATAGCCTGTCTTGTGTATGTACGCAAGAATGTCAGGTGAGATGCCGAGCCGACATGCCCGCCGGGCCGCCTCCCAGACGATCGACGGCAGCACGACGAGCAGCGGCCGGCCGCCGGTCGTACCCCGCCGTAGTCGACGCGGACGCATGCCCGAGGAGCTGCTGCACCGTTGCCAGGTCGACACCGGCGTCCAGGAGGTCACCGGTGAAGGTGCGGCGGAAGTCGTGCGGGGAGATGTCCGGCACCCCGGCCTGGCGGGCCCGGCGCGCGACGACCTGCCCGATGCCGTTCGAGGTCATGTGCTCGGTCCCGATACGGCCCCACCTGTCTCCAGCCGGGAACAGAGGCCCCCGCGGGCGGCCGGCGACGAGCCACTCACCGAGGCGGGCCGCGGCGGCCTCGGTGAGGTAGGTGTCGCGCTGCTTGTCCCGCTTGCCGGTGACGATGAGGGTCCGGGACCCGGGGTCGTAGTCGTCGCGGGTGGCGCGGGCGAGCTCGGCGCGGCGGCACCCGGTCGAGTACAGCGATTCCAGAAGGGCGGCGTCCCGCAGCCCCTGCGGAGCCGGGTCGGCGAGACAGACGGCGGTGAGCTGCGCGCGTTCCTCCGCCGTGATGACGCGGCCGACGACGAGGCGCCGATGCTCGACGCCCTCGACGTCGCAGGCACGGTGGTAGTCGTCGGTGGACATCAGCTCCAGCTTCCACGAGACCCTCAGTACCCGGCGTAGCGCGACGAGGTGCTTGTTGCGGTACGCGGGCGCCCAAGGCTGCCCGTCGGCGCGGGTCTGCGCCAGGACCATGGCGCGGATCGCCGCCGTGTGGGCGTACCGCAGCGACGCCCAGGGGAAGTGCTGCCCGTACGGCTCGGGCAGCGCCATGTCCAACTGGAGGGCCCACAGGCCGGCGATGCGGTCGAGGCATCCGGCCATCGCGCGGTGGCTCTCGGGCTTGGTGAAGCGCGACAGGTACACCAGGTACGGGTTCTTGCCGGGCGGGAGCGCCGCGGCGGCGTCGAACGCCGGCCCGCCCCCCACATGATCGAGTTCCGGGAATTGGCATTCCCGTTCCCCACCGGCCTGCGCAACCGAACCCGGCCGGATCAGCGCACCCGACAACCCGGAGCCGGCGATACCGCCGACCCCGGACGGCCTCGAATCACCGGTCACCGGCGCCTCTTCCTCGCGGCCGCGCCGACGAGCGCGAACACCGCGGCGACGAGGACGCCGGCGGCGGCGTGGCCGGTGGCGAGCCCGGCCGCCAGCGACGCCCAGGCGAGCGTGGGCGCGAGTCGCAGGCCCGTCATCGGCGCTTCTTCGTCGTCTTGCCACGGCTGGTGGAGCGGCTGCGGGTGGTGGTGCGGCGGCCGGTGTTTCGCCTGGCTGTGGCTCTGGTGGCGCGGATCTTCCGCTTGTTCTTGGCGGTCCGCTGGGTCGCGTACACCGCGAGCCAGCCCAGTAGCGCGGTGATGATGAGGGCGGTGGTGGAGATGATCGTGAAGCCCATCTCGACCACTAGGGCGAGGGTGGTCAGGCCGGAGACCCCGGCGCCGGCCCAGGCTGCTTTCGCCTGCGCGAGGGCTGCTTCGCGGTTGTGGCTCTTGACCTTCGTTCCGTCGCTGCGGGTGTGGCTGCGGACCCGGGTTGTCCGTTTCGCGGGTGGCATGATGCTCTCCTCTACGTGATGTGACCTGGCGGTCATGCGTCGGGTTTGGGGTGCCTACCGGCATATGGCCTCTGACCGGGAACCACCTCCCGCGGTAGGCGCGCGGTAGGAACCCCTGGCAGGTGCTCTGACCTGCGAGGTAGGCGGTTTAGGTGGGTCCTGCGAGAAGACCGGTCTGGCCGCCTCGGAGGCGGGTTCAGGAACGGTGCCGGGCGCCTCCGAACTGATCGGCGGCGGCCAGCAGATCCGACTTGTGCCAGCCGTTGCGGTTGACGCCGCTGATCTTCACCTGGACGGTCGAACGCTCAACACGGGCAGCGGCGAGTTCGGTCGCCAGCGTGTCAGCGGACCAGTCGCCGTAGTAGCCCTCATCGATGTTGATGAGCCGGTTGAGCAGGTCGGTGGTGTGCATCCGGTCGACATGCCGCATGACGGTAAGGGCGTCCGCGAGGACCTGCGGGATGACGTCTTCGCGCTCACCGGACAGGACTTCGTCGGTGGCGTCGCCGGCCAGTGTCTGCGCCTTGATCCGCAACTCGCGGCCGCGTTGACAGATGTCGACGAACTCCGGGAGCGTGATGTAGTCCGCCAGGACGGTGGTGAACGAGGCGGGGCCGGTGACGAGCACCCCGACACCGACGTGCTCCTCGGACAGGATCGAGGCGTCAGCGCCCTGCTTGGCCTTCCCGTCACCCAGGACCATGTCGGAGCTGGTCTTGTCGATGACCTGGGTGCAGTACCGGTAGGACACGATCTCCCGCAGCCGGGTCGGGACGGACGTGGCGTCGGGGCGCTGGGAGGCGAAGTTGCTGAAGAACCCGGCGGCGGGTCCGCGGCGCGCGAGGCGGCACAGCCGCTCGATCAGCGCCTCGCGGCGCTTGTTGTCGGTGATCGCCGACAGGTATTCCTGCAGCTCATCGATGGTGATCCAGTTCAGCTCGAACCCGTACCGCTCCACGATCTGCGGGGTGAGCTTCCCATCGGGGACCAGGTGCAGGGGGAGCGCGTTGAGCTTCTTGAACGCGGCTTCCATGTCGGCGATGGCCTCGTCCAGCATGTCTTCCAGGGCGGTGACGGCGTCGGCCTCGGCGCCCAGGACGTACCGGTAGGCCAGGCGGCGCATGGGTTTCCAGTCGGCGCCGCCCTTGCCGTCGGCGAGGCGGTGCCGGACGGAGGCGTCCAGGACGCCGGCGGCGACGACGTCGCGCTGGCTGCCGGTCTTCCCGCGGCGGGGGAGCCCTCCGAAGAACATCGACTGCCACATCACCGGCAGGTCCACGCGGTCGCCGCGGGCGTCCCGGCCGAAGGGCACGGGGTTCCACACGTTGAACGATTCGGCTTTGACCAGCGGCGACTGGGTGGGCTTGTCCTGGAGGTAGGGGTCTTCGTCGCACATCCAGATCGACAGGCGCCCGGCGTGGCCCTTGTGGACGGCTCGGACGCGGCGGATGTCGAGCTGGATCTCGTCGACGCCGAGTTCGGCGGCGAGCCGGTCGCGGCGGGCCAGGACGTCGTTGGCGGATTTGCCGGTGCCGCGGGGGAGATCCACCACCGCTGACCAGGACCGGGAGGAGTCCCGCATGGGCGGCTGGACCAGGACCAGGCGGGGGGCGTCCTCGTCGTCGTCCTTGCCTTTGAGGATGCCGATGGCGCGGAACGCGGCGTTGAGGTGCTCGGCGGACAGGTCCAGGCGAACGGGGACCTCGGGCTCGTCGAGGAGGCCGACGTCGGGCTCGGGGCCGCCGTGCCAGGCCGCGACCGCCCACGCCAGCGCGCCCTCGACCCACAGGACGGAGTGGGGGAGCAGCCAGGCCTCCGCCGCCACCCCGGCCGCGACGGCGAGACCCGTGCCACCTGCGACGATGCTGCGGACCCTGAGGTGGTCGTTGCGGGCGTGGAGTAGGGCGAGGTACTCCTTGGCGTCGGTTTGCCCGGCCGCGTGCAGGCGCAGGTCGCGGGATTCGCCGAGGGTGAGCCAGTCGACGAGCCGGCAGCCGCCGCGGTACCAGCCGACGCCGCCTCCCCAGGCGAAACGCCACGCGTAGCGGTGGGTCCTGAGCAGGTGGAACGCGGCCTTGTAGGCGGCGCGGCGGGCACGGACGTCGGCGCGGGCCTTGGCGATCTCCCAGTCCCGGACCCAGTCGGGCAGCAGCGCCGGCAGGTTCGGGCGGACGATGACTCCCTCGAGGACCTCGCCGTCGTCGTGGCTGCCGTCGCCGTCCGGTAGGGGAGCGGTAGGCGGGTCGGTAGAGGGGGCCTGGGCTGCGGGCTGCGAGTCCTTGTCCAGGTCGACGGTCACTGTGGTCTCCATGGTGTGCGGGGTACGGGCTCGTACGGACGGGGCCGTATGGCCGTGCTGGGCGGTACGGGTCAGGTGCCGATGGCCGTACGGGCGCGCGGGTCGGCGGCCGTACGGGGCTGGGCAGCGAGGGCCTTGGCTTCCCGTACGCGCTTCTCGCACCAGCTCTTGCCGTAGCGCGTACGGGCCATGAGGGCGGGATAGTCGGGCTCCCACGTACGGCTCTGCTCGGTGGCCGTACGGATCTCCTCCGCGAGGGCCCGGGCCCAGTGCTCTTTGCTCTTGCGCCGGTTGTCGCGGGGCGGCTCAGGTGCGTCGTCCGTACGGTCGGGCTTCCTGCCGTCCTGCTCGTCGGCCTGGTCGGCGGTGGGTTCGGGCCGCGGGGGAGACGGGGCCTGCGCCGGCGTCCGGGCGGTTCCGTTCGTACGGTCCGGGTCCGTACGTCCCGGCACCGTACGGCCCGTACGGGTGGAGGGCTGGGGCAGGGCGAGCCCGGACGGTGTGGTCCGTACGGGCATCACCAGGACGGTGCCGTACGGGTTGAGCCGGGGCGCCGTACGCGGTCCCGTATGGATGGCCGTACCGGTGGGTGCCGTGGCCCGTACGGTGCGGTCCGTACGGTGCTGGGGGGCATTGTCGGTACGGGGAACCGTACGGGTCTCGTCCGTACGGGCGTGCGGGGTGGAGTCGGACCCGGGCCGTATGCCGAGGCGCCGGTCGGTGCGGCGCTGCTGGATCCGGGCGAGCAGACTCGTCGTGGTCGCGGAGGGCCGCTCGGCCGGCTCCGGGTGCAGGATGCGGCGCTTGCCGCGCTCCAGCACGCGGAGCGCGATCAGGCCTGGCCCGGCGTGGGCGCCGAGGCAGATCTGGGGGCGGGCGGCGGGGGCGGGCATCCAGGACGGCCGGTGCGGCAGGTCGGCGTAGGCGGTCGCGTGGACGAGCAGCGCGGTCTCGGCTTCGACCCGGGCCAGGAGTTCGGGGTCGTGCGCGAGCGGGGTGTGCTTGACCGCGGCGAGCCACGCTCTCTGGGCTCGTGCGTTGGCGCGCCTCAGGGTCCCTGGGAGTTTGCGGCCGGGGCGGCGCGCGAGGGTGAGCCGGGCGTTGGCGACTGCGAGGCGGGTGATGTGCCGGTCGACGTCGACCTCGGCGGCGGTGCGGTCCTGCGGCTCGGCCGCGCCGAGCGCGACGAGGATCCGCTCCGGGGTGATCCGCCAGTGGATCGAGGAGAACCAGCGGCGGCGCCGGGACCAGACGTTCTGGGTCCGCTGGACGTGCAGCCCTCGTTCCCACAGCCACGCGGCGGCCAGGGGAGCGGCGAGGCGGATGAGGGCCTCGTGCCAGCTCCCGGAGTCGGTGGCCGCGACGAACCCTGAGAACCCGGCGAGCGCCCAGACCGCTGCGCCCTCGGGCCCGGCTTTGCCGATCTCGGGGTCGGCGATGTTCGAGCGGGCGCGGATCCCGCAGGTGAGCATCGCGATCTCGAGGAACGCGAACGTCACGACGCGTAGTTCGAGGGGCATGTGGAGGCGGTGCTCGAAGACGCGCCACATGCCTTGGCTGGTGACGGCGGTGGCGAGGGCCGCGGCGACGAAGGTGAGCGCGTCCTCGGCGCGGCGGCGGCGCCCGGTGCGGTGTGCGCGGTGCCGGCGGCCGCCGATCCACATGCCGATGGCGAGGGTGGCGGTGAGGCCGACTCCGGCCGTCGCGTAGGGCGCCCAGGCGGGCAGGTCGCTCGTAGGGTCGTACATTGCGGCCCTTCGGGGTCGTCTCGTCTGCTGGTGTGGACGGGGCCCGGCCCCGGGCGCGCTGTGGAAGGTGGAGCCCGGGGCCGGGCGGTCTATTCGGTGGTCTCGCGGACGTTCACCTTCACGCCCGCCTTCTTCGCGGCGGCGAGACGCTTGTTGAGGTCGGCTTTGCTGTAGACGGTCGCGGAGTCGCCTTTGCCGTCCTTGCCCTTGAGGGGGTTGGGGACGTCGGGAGCGGAGATGATCCACTTCTTCTTAGCCATGGCGGGTTGCCCTTCTTCGCGCTGTTGCTTCGGTGGGCGGTTAGGAGCGTTCGCGCCGGTCGTCGTTGTCTGCGCGGCGGTCGCGGTCCTGGTCGGTCTGCTGGTTCTTGGTGTGCTGCCGGTCCGATTCGCGCTGCTCGTCGGTGTCGCGGTCATCGCGGGCCATGCCGGTCACCGGCCGTTCCGGTCGGCGCGGAGCGCGAGCCAGGTGGTGAGGGCCGCGGCGGCGATGCCGATGGCGCGGTGGCTGGCCTGGTCCATCTCGTAGAGGGCGGTGCCGGGGCCGGTGGTGTCGACGGTGCCGGGGCGGCGCTGCGCGGTGGCGTGGTCGAGGTAGTCGCCCTTGCAGATCCACGGGGACCGCAGCAGGCGCATGAACCCGGCGCGGCGGTCGATCGCGTAGTGCGTCGCGGCGTTGATGGCGGTGCCGGCGAGCCAGGCGCGGACCGGGAGCCGGTATCCGAGCGCCGTGGTGACGGCGGCGGCCGCGATCGTCTGCCCGGCGGTGTAGGTGGCGACGTGGTGGGCGCAGGCGAGGCGGCCGCGGGTCCCGGGGCCGGTCTTGTTCTGCGCGGCGGTGTTGTCCTGGAGGATGTGGTCGCACAGGGGGTGGGCCTCGCTGAACGTGGCGAGGAGGGCGGCGTAGAGCGCGAGGCCGCGGAGGCTGGTGTCGTTCACGTGGTTCCTTCCGGGAGTTCGGTGGGGTGGGCGGTTTAGAAGGGCGGTGCGCCGCGCCCGGCCCGGCCGAACGTGACGGCGAGCAGGAGGCGCCGCCCGGCCCCCATGCGGGAGTGGGACCGGTTGCGGCGGTGCGCGCGCCGGACGAGGCGGCGGCTGGTTCGGCCCTGGTGTTCGGCGGCGCCGCAACCGCACACGGCGACACCGGAGCAGCCGTCGGGCGGCGGGAACTTCTCGGCGGTGCCGACGGTGTAGAACCAGCCGCGGTCGGCGCAGGCCCCGCAGGGTTCGGCGCGGCGGAGCCGGATGGGTGCAGCGATCTTGCTGAGGAGTCGGGGGAGGGCGCGGCACCCGCGGCGGAGGCGGCGGGGCTCGTCCAGGTCGTAGGTGAGGCGCGCGTAGCAGCCGAACCCGTCCCGCGCTGTGATCGTCACGACGGCGGGGTGGTCGGCCAGGACGTCGGCGTCGGTGATCTCGTCGCGGTAGGCGAGGGACTCGGCGAGGACGTCTGCGATCTTGCCGAGCTGCTCACGCCAGTGGGCGGCGCGGCAGGCAGGGCAGAGGTGACCGACGTCCAGGGATGCGCTGAACAGGTGCCGGTCGCAGAAGTAGCCGCCGCAGCCGTGTTCATCGCCACCGGGGGTGCGTCCGCAGAGGTGGTCGAGGCCGCGATCGATGCGAGCCCAGCACCAGCGGCGGTTACAGCGGTCGGGGACGTCGTACCCGGCTTCGATCTCGCGGCCGGCTCTCCGGAGGGTGTAGCGGGCGTAGCCCATGGTGTCCTTTCAGGGGAGGTCGCGCAGGGTGTGCGCGAGGTCGGCGCGGGTGCGGGCGTGGGTTGCTTCGGTGGTGCGCTGCTCGTGCTCGTGGGGGGTGAGGTAGCCCTCGGCGTACCGCTCGCCGAGCCGCTCGATGACCTGTTCGCGGTCGTGGTGGCCGACGAGCTGGTCGCGGGAGCCGGTGTAGAGCAGCTCGGTGAGGGAGAGGCGGGGGCCGGTGAGGACGTCGGCGCGGCGCTGCTGGATGCCCGCGTCGCGTTCGGCGTCGACGCGTGCGAGGTGCGCGCGGCAGATCACCCACCCGGCGATCAGGAGGACGGCGTACAGGACGCCGAGGGGGACGGTGAGGTCGCGGGTGATGTAGAGGAACGCGGCGGAGAGCAGGACGCTCCCGAGGATGCTGCGCGCGGAGCCGGCCGCAGGGACGCGGTCACGCATCGCGCCCTCCGATGTGCGCGAGCGCCCTGCTCAGCAGCGGGCGGTGCGCGTCGTAGAGCCGGGCGCCGAACCCGTCCAGGGCGCGGGTCAGGGCGGTGAGGCTGGTGAAGGGCAGCCACGCGGCGTCGTCGGCGTCGTCACCCGCGGTCGCCGTGACCGGCTCGGTGAGCTGGTAGAGCGCGGCGGTGGTGGCGACCCACGCGTGGTCGGACTCGCGGGGGTCGGCGACGAGCATGCGGGCCAGGACGACGGGGGCGAGGCCGGCCAGATCGACGCCGGTCTCCTCGCGCAGCTCCCGCACCAGCGCGGCCGGGGCGGTCTCGCCGGGTTCGACCATCCCGCCGGGGATGGCCCAGTGGCCGCAGTCGCCGCGGCGGATCAGCAGCACGCGGCGCTCGAGGCCGGTGCCGGCGGTCACGATGGGGTCGGCGGCGGTGTTCTCGCCCCAGCGGCCGAGGTTGCGGCCGGTCTTGCCGGTGCGTCCGGCCGGGTTGAGGGGCCACCCGTCGACGTCGATGGCGTAGGGGATGAGCGCGGCGGCCTGGCGGTCGGCGAGGTCGGGCAGTCCGGCCGGGTCGGTGCAGGGCTCGGCCCACCCCTCGGCGACGGACACCGCCAGCCCGGGGCCGGCGTGGAGTTCGGGCGGGGTGATGTCGACGGGGGAGTAGGCGGGCCAGGGGACGGCCCAGGGGCGCAGGTGCGCGGGTACGACGATCATCAGTGGGCTCCCTTGGGGGCGCAGGTGGGGTGGTAGACGGCGGCGGAGACGGTGGCGCGGACCTTGATGAACCCGAGGCGGCCGACCCGTTCGATCTGGCGGACGTCGGTGAGGTAGTCGGCGCCGCGCCTGATCGGGTCGCTGCACCGGGTGCAGGTGGTCGGCCGGTTACGCATCGGCGGTCTCCCGCGCGTTGGTGAGCGCTCGGGCGAGCTGGGCGCCGGCGATGGGCGCGACGACGATCGCGGTGAGGATGAGCGCGCTGGCGGGGCAGGTGAGCGTGCTCGCGGCGATGAACAGGGCGACCAGCGGGGATCTTCGGAGCATTTGCGATCTCCTGACCTTCGGGCTTGCGTCAAAGGTACCCATGTACCTATCGTGTGTCACGATAGCGAAAGGTACCCCTGTACCTCAAGGCGCTTCGGCGAGAGGAGTCCAATGTTGAAAGGTGCCCATGTACCTGGAAGACTTCCGCGCGTGGCCCGTCAGCTTCGCTCAGGGCGCAGGTACCGCTCCGTGGCCATTGAGGACCTGGCCTGGGACGTGGCCGAGCAGCCCACCAGCCAGATGCAGACGAGCCGCAACGGCGTGATCGAACAGCTGTTCGCGTGGTGGCTGAGGCTGCCCGGAGCCAAGCTCCCCGAGCGTCCCGACCCCGAGCTGATGAAGCAGGTCATCGACGCCTGGTACAGGCGACAGGAAACGATCCGCGCCACCGCCTACGCGATCCCGTGTGACGAGTGCGGCGTCAAGCAAGGCCCCTGCATCACCGCTGAGCGGAAGCTGGTCACCGAGACCATCCACAAGCCGCGCCTCGACGCAGCGACCAAGCGCGTCGATCAGATGCTCGCTGAGGGCGAGCGCGCGGCCGGAGACACGCAGGCCGACTAGCCGCCCGCCGCTGCCCCCCAGCGGCTCCACATTCACCGTTGAACGACGCCTCCCCCAGGGCGGTCGTGTGATCACCCATGCCTGGATCTGGGGAGTTCCCGCATGCCCGAGAGGCCGCGCACCTGATGGGAGCGCAGAACGTGAAAGCTGTCTACGACCAGTGGTCGACGCTGCCGAACACCGCGTTCCGGCTGCTCGTGTACATGGCGCTGGTCTCGCTGGACGCCGATGACCCCCCGATGTTCTGGGGCGGGCGAGCGGACCTGGTCGCCGCGCTGGGCCGCGAGTTGCCCGACGAGGATGACGAGAGCCCCGAGGCTGCCCTAGCGCGGCAGGCCGCTTTCAAGGCCGTCCGGGATGCGACGAATCAGCTCGCCAAGCGGGGCGCGATCTGTCTGGTGCGGGCAGCTCGCGGGGGTCGTCGCCAGAAGTGGGCGCTCAACCTCCGGCGGTCCCAGGTGCACGAAAACCGTGCAGATAGCGGTTCGGGCGAGGAGGCCGCCGACGAAAACCGTGCACCTGAGGGTGACGAAAATCGTGCACAGAGGCGCACGAAAAACGTGCAGGAGGTGCACGAAGATCGTGCACCTATAGAGAAGGAGCCACGAGGAGACAGAAGGATCAGTCAGTCGGCGCGGGTGCGCGAGGCCGTACGGTGGCTGCGGGCCGAGTACGGACTGACTGACACCGAGGCCGTCACCGTGTGGGAGATCGCGGAGTCCCGCGCACCCGAACCGGTCCGCTACCCCGTCCGGTACCTGCAGAGCATGCAGCGGGATCCCGTCTCGGGCGAGATCAAGAGCGACCTCGCGGACATCGTCGCCGCCGTCCAGGAGGCTTCCGCGCCGCCGCTCGCCGCCGTCCCGGGGCCGGCCGCGGAGCCTGAGCCGGAGCGTCCGGCGCCGCCGGTGCAGCCGCCGATCCTCGCCGCCGTCCAGGACGACACCGACCCGGCCGACACCGCCGCTGAGGATGGCGCCGATACCGCCGAGGCGCTCCTCGCGCTGCGCGAGCAGCTCGCCGCGATCAACCAGAGCCGGAAGCGCGAGGCTCGCGCTCACATCCCCTGACCTGGCCGAACTCGGCTGACCTGAACCAGTTATCCCGAATGCCATCACAGGCAGCGACACATGTGGCACCCTCCGTTACGGACAGAGGAGAACCCGAAATGAGCCCGACCGAAACCCCCACCCCCTCGACCGTCCCCGCGATCCTCACCAGGGCCGCCGAGACCCTCACCACCCAGGGCTGGACCCAGCAGGGCGGCTACAAGCACACCCCCGGCATGGAGCCCGCCGACTGCCCGCTGGACCTGCCCGCCGCGATCGCCAAGGCCGCCGGGATCGACATCCACTCCCACGCCGCGGAGGACCCCACCGGGATCCACGCGCGGGCGGTGATGACCCTGCACCGCCACGTGTTCGGCACCGATGAGAGCGCGTGGTGGTCGCTGACTGCCCTGGCCTGCTGGCAGGACCAGGAGGGCCGCACCGCCGAACAGGTGATCGCCGCGCTCCGCGCCGCCGCCGAACCCACCGAAGACGCGCAGCCCGCGCTGCCCGGCGCGCTCCGGCCCGGTCAGCTCTACTCCGGCCGCGACGACGACCTGCTGTTCTGCGTCGCTGGCAAGGACGGCACCGGGTTCGTCACCAACCGCGGCACGTGGGTGCCCATGTCGGAGGCGCGGCAGGTGTACGCGCCGCTGACCCTCGTCCGCGACGTCGGCGCCGCCACGGCACCGCCCGCGCGGGAGCTGGCCGCCGTGGCGGGCGACGAGACGAATGGAGACCAGCAGTGAAGTACACCGACGAGCAGCTCAAAGACTGGGCCCGCAAGTACGTCGTCGAGGCCGCCTCCGAACTCGACTTCGTGGGCGTCGGCGAGATGTTCGAGGAGGACTGGGAGCCGTTCGACCTCGACTTCGACGCCACGCAGGACCTGATGCGCAAAGTCCACGACCTAGCGTGCGCGGCGACCGTCACCGTCACCTGGCCCGACAGCATCACCGAGGAAGAGCGGCTCGCCGAGATCCTCTGGGACGCCCGTAAGGCCACCCTCGGCTACGACGCGGCCACGTTCCCGTTGGGTGAGATGCCCGCGAACCAGCGCGAGCAGTACCGCCGGTTCGCCACCGAGGTAGCCAAGCGCCTCGACCCGGACCGTGACGCCGCGACGCTGTTGCGCGAGACCGCGGGCGGTGCCCAGTGAGCACGCCCACGGCCATCGCCGACATTCACGAGGGCGTCCGCGTCCTGGTCGGCGCCGAGTCCCCGATCCCGCCGGGCGACATCCGCGACCACCTCGCCGCGCTGCTGGACGGGATCACCGCAGGGCACCGGCTCATCCCCGAGACCGACGAGACCGTGGCGCTCTGCACGTGCGGCGACGAGTGGGAGTGCGGGGACGTCGAGCACGCCTCCAAGCTCGCCCGCGCGCTCATCAGCGCCCGCGACAACGAGCGGACCCGCGTCGGCAAGAACTGGAGGGTCTGATGAGTGAGATGTCTCCGGTCGAGGAGTTGCGCGCCGCCGCGAAGGTGCTGCTGTGTGCCCACCGCTACCCCGTCCAGGTGCTCACTGACGCCGAGGTGGAGCAGCTCAACGCCACTGGTCGGCCCCTCGCCGATTGCCTGGAGTGCGGGTCTCGCGAGGACGGTCAGGACGTGGCCGCACCGCTGCGAGGGCCCCTCGCCGCGTGGCTGGAGGAGGCGGCGGAGGATCTGGCCCCGGCGACGCGTGCCGCATCCGATCTTGCTCGTTTCGGTGAGGAGTTCGCCCCCGTCGATCTCTGCAACGAGCCCGGATCGGTCCGCTGCGCCCTGACCTTCGCCCGCTTGATCCTTGGGGGTCGGTCGTGAGCGAGTCGAAGACCCCCGCCCCCAAGCCGGCGCCCCCGCAACAGTGGACCGAACGCATCGCCGCCGGGCTCCGCGACATCACGCTCGACTCTGGCCACGACGACATCATCAGCGTCCACGCCAGCGAGGTCGCCACTATGACGGCCCGGTTCATGGCCGAGTTCCGCGACGCCGAGATGGTGCGGCTCCGCGCCGAACTCGCCGAGTACCGCGACGCGAACAACCGCATGCAGGAGTTGATCGTCCGCCGCGCCAACGAGCGGGACCGGGCGCTGTCCAGGCAGCGCAACGCCGAGGCCGAGCGGGACGCCGCGTGCCAGCAGGTGGAGCGGGCCGCGCAGGTCCGGGTCTGGCGCAACGAGGACGGCAAGGGCTTCGTGTTCGCCTACGACCTCTACGCCGCCCTCAACGGGACGGAGGCGGACCGTGGCTGACTCCATGACACCCGGGGACGAGCAGCGCATCCGTGAACTGCTCGACATGCACCCGGCGCTGCTTCAGCCCAAGGCGATCGAGATGCGCCGCCACCTGCTGGACGCCCGCGCCGAGGTCGAGCAGCTCCGCGCCAGGCTGAACGAGGCGTGGGCTGCGATGCGGGAGGGCACCGCCAACATGCGCGCGCAACTGGCCACGGTCCGCGCCGAGCGGGACGAGGCCCGGACGCAGGCCGGCGTGCGCCGCGACCTCCTCGACGAGACACGCACGAAGCTGGAGCGCGCGCAGCAAGCCGGAAGAGACGCCGAGACCGAGCTGGACGAGGCGCGGCAGATGATCGGCGATGCGCTGTACGCCACGCCCGGCGCCCGCTCATGGGAGCAGCTCCGCGACAGCATCGAGGCGGTCAAGCGGTCCCGCAAGGAAGCTCAGGACCTCGTCGTGCAGGGTGCCCGGGAGCGGGCCGCGGCCGATGACCGGGCGAACCGTGCCCTTCAGGCGATCGAGCAGGCCGAGGCCGAGCGGGACCAGGCGCGCGAGCAGGTCGAGATAGTCACAGCCGAACGGAAGGCCGCACGCGAGCAGGTGAAGCGGGCGCGAGCGCTGGCTGCTGACCTTCGGGCCCGCGAAAAGGATCTGAAGCGCCGGCACGACGAGGCCACCAACGACGCCCAGGCGACCGCTCTGCTGTCCTCCGCCGCGCTCATCGGCGACGTCGCGCACCGCCTGAAGGCGGCCCTCGACGGGACGTCGACGACCACGGCCGCCGAACACCAGGAAGAGGAGACCGACCATGGCTGAGATCCTCACCCCGCTCCAGCGGTTCGTCCTGCACGACGACGGCGCGTGGATGTACTACCTCGGCGACGACTTCCGCCCCACCTACGGGCACGAGACGATCGTCCCGGACGCCGATGGCCAGCCGATGACCGCGCTCCAGCAGCCCGGATGGTGGGCCACCGACCACGAAGCCACCCGGATCACCGCCCGCCGGCCCGTCCCGGCGAAGACGATCGGGTACCGGCTCCGGGACCTCTCGGCCGCGTCCGAGAAGTTCCCCGCCGCGCTCACCCCCGCCGAGTGGGAGAACCGCCGCACCGACGACTTCCTGTGGGAGCTGTACACGACGGTGACCGAGCCGCAGCCCGACGAGGTCATCACGATCGAAGGGCCGTGGGTCCGCCTGGACGGCACCCCGCCGCCCGACGACGGCCGCACCTGGGTGCCGCGGCTCCCGGACGCACTCCGGAACCGGCCCGAGTACCACCACCTGTTCCCCGGCTACCTGCCCGGGTTCCGCGACCACATCAAGCGCGTCGCGGAGAAGCACCGGTTCCGGGAGTTCGTGTTCCTCGACTACCAGAGCCGGGCCGGGGTGACCGTCATCCTCCGGGTGCCGTTCGACCAGCCCGTCACCGAGTACCGGCCAGCACGGAACCGCGACGGGTCGGTGTCCCGCTCGAAGAAGGGCCGCACCGTCACCGTCACCGCGCGACGGGAACTGCTCCTGGACGTCCCCGACCGCATCGCCGGCGGCAACCGGGCCGAGGCCGCCGCCCATTGGGACGAACTCACCGCGCACTACCAGGCGCTCCTGGACGAGGCGAGCGTCGCGGCGTGCTCGCACTGCCAGGGCCACGGCTACATCCCGAGCGGCGCTGAGGAGGTGTCCCGTGGCTGACGGCTTCAAGCGCGGCGAGTTCGTCGACATCGCCATCAAGGGCGTCCGCGTCGCGGCCGAGCACAAGGGCCTCGTCTCGATCGTCGCGGACCACCCGGACGGTGAGCCCGCGCACTACGCGATGCCCCCGCAGGCCAAGGTGACGCGCGTCGCCCCCGCCGAGTGGCCGCCCCGTGCGGGGGACCTCTGGCGCGACTGCGAGAACGACGTCTGGTTCGCGGTCGAGGACAGCGACGGCGAGATCACCATGGTCTGCCAGGTCGACGCCTGCCCGTCGCGCTCGCCAAGCGAGCTCATACGCACCCTCTCCCCGCTGGCTTTCGTGTACCGCGAGGACGAGCAGGACGGAGAGAACCGTGGCTGAGCACCGCAAGCTGACCCAGGCCGAGCTCGTGGCCGAGGCCCGTGACCGGTTCGGCGACGACCCCCTCGACTGGGCCTTCCAATGCCCGAGGTGCGGTGACGTCGCGACCGGCCGCGACTTCCGCGACGCGCTCGCCGAGCACCCCCGCAAGAACCGTGACGGCAGCGACACGATCGCCTCCGACGTGCTCGGTCAGGAGTGCATCGGCCGGACCCTCGGCGCCCTCAAGGGCCCGAACACCGGCGACGGCAAGGGGCAGGCGAAACGCGGCTGTGACTGGTGCGCCTACGGGTTCATCCCCGGCCCGTGGGAGATCGTCCTGCCGGACGGCCGGACCATGAACGGGTTCCCCCTGGCGGACGCGGCCCCGGCCGAGGCGAAGCCGCTGCGCCCGGCCGTCCGCGCCCTCGTGAAGGCCCTCAAGCTCCGCTCCACCTACGGCCGCCCCTGCTGGGTGAAGTGCACCCAGGCGTGGGCCGCGCTGATCGTCCCGTCCCTCCGCAACGGCGCCGACGGCCCCTACGAGCTGCTGCGCACCTTCCGGCGCTCCACCCTCGACGAGGCGATCGTCGCTGGGCTGGTCGTCGAGTGCGGCGACCTTGTCCCGGCGCCGCCGATCGGCGGCCGTCACTGGGCCGCGCAACCCGAGGTGCGAGGCCGCATCATCGCCCTCGCCCAAAAGAACGGAGACAGCAAGTGATCACCATCTACGGCGCCAGCGACGACCTGATCGAGGTCGCGGGCTGTGAGGGCGCCGACGAGTTCAACGTCTACGGCTCCGACGCCATGGGGCCCGTGATGTGGCACGGCGACTTGATCGCGCCCAGCGGCGCCGCCATGCGCGTCCACGTCCTCTACGACGGCTGCTGGCACGTGGCCATCGGGCAGGTCGACGAGTCGATCCCGCTGCCCGACTGGCCCACCCAGATCCGGCAGCACACCGGCGGCATGTTCCCCGGTGACCGCCCCATCTCCTACTCGGTCGTGTTGACGGTCGAGGCCCCGGAGGGCACGCGCCTGGAGAACATCTGGCCCGCCGACGAGCAGGACGGGGAGACCGATGCCTGAGCAGCCGGCCCTCGACCGGTGGTTCCTGTCGGACGTCGACGGGCGGCTGGAGATCTGGCGGGAGTCCGCTCTCCTCGATGTCACTCGCGACCGAGACGGCGAGATCGACAGCTATCGGACGCCCGTCTCGTGGAAAGCCGGCGACCTGATCATGGGGCGCGACCTGGAGACCTGGGAGCCGGGCGAGGACGAGGCCGACGACATGCGCCGGGAGATCGCGGCCCGGATGGTCGCCGACCACAACGAGGTCGAACGGCTCCGCGCCGAACTGGCCGAGGTCCGCAAGGGCAAGGTCGAGCAGATGCTCGGCCGCATCGACGACTGGAGCGGAGACCTCGCCCGCGTTGTGGCCGACCGGGACCGCCTCACCGCCCAGCGCAACGCCGTCATCGACCTAGTCGCCCAGGAACACACCGATGCCGCCGCCGACGTCCAGGCCGGCGGGCCACGCGACCAGCTCGACGATCTGTCCGTGCCGGTGCATGACGTGCTCGTCGCGCTCGGCGTGCTGGACCAGGACGGGATGGAGACCGGTCGTGGCTGATGTCCTGTCCCGCGCCCTGGACGTTCGGGCGCTGACGATTTGGCAGCCCTGGGCCCACGCGATCGCCCATCTGGGGAAGTCGATCGAGAACCGGCAGTGGATGACCCATCACCGCGGCCCCATCGCGATCCACGCCGCGGCCTCCGCAGGGACCCGCGAGCAGCAGAAGCGCGCCGTGGGCTTCGTGGCCCGGCTCGGGAACACCTGGACCCGCGCTGTGCAGGAGGAGATGGAGATCCGGGGCGCTGTGGTCGCGGTCGCGCGCCTCACCGGTGTCTGCTCGAAGTCCCTGCGCTACCCGTCCGGCAGGCCCCTGGCGTGTGACTGCGGCCTGTGGGCCTTCAGCGGGGAGCGGCACTTCCGCCTCGCCGACGTCCGGGCCCTGCCCGAGCCGGTGCCGTGCCGAGGCGCGCAGAAGCTGTGGCAGCTCCCCGACGACGTGTACGAGGCGATCCTCCCGACCGCGAAGGCCGTGCTCCATGGGTGACCTGACAGCCCTGGCCCTCGCCCGCTTGATCAACGGAGAACACCATGCTGAATGAGCTGGTCGAACTGTGGCGCGACGCGCCCTGGTACGCCCGCGTCGTCTTCTTCGGGGTAGTCCCGGTCAGCGTCCTGGCCATCATCTGGGTCATCGCGTGGGCGGTGGCCGGTGGCTGAGATCCGTCTGCCCTGCCTCACCGACGCCGCGGCGGCCGCCGTCGTGGCCGAGCACGCTGAGTACTTCGGCGCCGGGCCGAGCAACACCGTCCGCCAGGACGGCGCCAGCGTCGTCATCGGCTACCACGACCCGCGGTGGCCGCTCGACATCGCCGACTGGGCGTTCGAGAACGGCCACGCCACCGACAGCGCGGCTGCCCGCGTGATCGGAGCGCTCTGATGGCCGACTACACGCGCCGTGAGCGCCACTTCATCCGCACCGAGTACGTGCTGGAGTCCGGGACGGTCTGGGGTGAGGTCCGCAAGGTCTTCGCTGCGATCGGTACCGAACTCGGCGAGGAGGGCGCGGCCTGGGACGACGCAGCCCGCATCGAGGCCCGCGACGACGAGATCGTCATCTGGCACGAACGCGAGGTGCCGGCACCCAAGCCGAGAGCCGCCGAGGCTGAAGCGAGGCCCTCATGACAGCGGCCGAGGTGATCGCGACCCTCATCCAGGCGCGGAAGAACCGCCGCCTCGGGCAGGACCGCGTCGCCGTCCGGCTCGGGAAATGCGGTAGGAGCGTCCTGCGGTGGGAACGCGGCCACTGCTCACCGTCGCTCGAGGCCACCGCGGCATGGGCGGAAGCCCTCGGCTACCGCCTCGCGCTCGTCCCCGCCGGGCCGGAACCCGACGGTCAGGAACCAGCGCCATGAACGACGCCCTCTTCAACCTCCCCGCCGTTGTGGCGCCTCCAGCAGCGGTCAGCCGGCCGCGGCCGTCCACCCGACGGCGGCGCCCCGCACCCGCACCGGTCGGCTTGTTCGACCCCGGACCGGACGTCCGCCGCCAGGTCGACGCGCTGACGTGCCTGCGCGACTCCGTGCCCGAGGCGATGAACGTCGTCGTGCACCTGGACGACTGGCGTGACCGCGAGGACCGCGGGATCGGCGCGTCGGGCGACTGGGCGTACTCGCTCCGCCGCGACGGGTTCCACTACGAGCACACCGACGAGTGGTGGAAGGGCGCGCGGAGCCGCGGCGAGCGGTACGGCTGGGACCGTACCCCGGCCCATCTCGTCACCTGGGACGAGCTGCGCGCCCACCTCGGCGACCACCCCGCCCGCGCCAGCGTCCTCGCATGGGTGGCCGCGCTGCCCACACCGTCCTGGAACGAGATGACGCGACCGTACGAACTGTGGCCGAACCCTGGCGAGTGGCACCCCGGCTACATCACCCGCGACCGCGAGCGGCCCACCTGGCCCGAGCGGAGCGCCGCCTGGACGGCGCTGCAGACGATGTGCACCGAAGCGATCGTCGCCCTGGAGTCGGCATGATCCCGCCGACCATGCCGCCTGAGGCGGCCGAGTGGATCCGCGCGAACGTATGGACGCCAAGCATGCGGGAGATCGACGGCTCCTACCCGAACGGCCGCGGCTGCTTCCTCTACCGGATCAGCCCGTGCGAGATGGAGCGGTGCGGCGCCTGCGACTCCGGCCGCTGCGACCGGTGCATCACCCGGGAGGAGAACCAGGACGCGCAGTGGCCGGCCCGATGGGACACCGGCGTGACCCTGGAGGGCCGCATCGTCGCCCACCTCTTTCCGGTCGAGGGCCAGCGGTGCGCCGGATGGGTCTGCAGTTGCGACTGCCGACATGTCGAGCTGGCCGACACCAGCGAGGCCGAGGCGGCGGGCCCGCATGCGGTGCCCCTCCCAGCCCGTCGGCGCCGAGATGAGCACCGTGCACGACCGGGCACTGAGCCTGTCCAGGACGCCCTCTTCCCTGCGCTCTTCCCTGTCGGAGACCCGAGGTGACCGCTGCCAACCGCCCGCCGATCCCAGCGTCGTGCGCGCACCGCCCCACCGTCGGCGGTCTCGTTGTGCCGGTCATCAACCTGCGGCTCGCCGATGGGGGAGTGGACTTCCGATCCCCGCACCAGACCACCTACGCGCGGTGCTGGACGGAGCGCCTGTGCCAGACGTGCGGGAACCCGCTCGGCCACCCGGCCGTGCTGTTCGGCGGCCCCAACCAGCTCGCATCCGGCCACTTCGATGAGCCGCCGCTGTGCCCGCCGTGCGCGCTGTACGCGTCCCGCGCGTGCCCGATGGTTGCCGGACGGCAACCGTTCTACGCCGTTCGTGCCCGCGTCTCCGAAGGGCACCGCGGCAAGGCCTGCACCGACCCGGCCTGCGACTGCGGAGGCTACGTCCCCACCGACATCAACGCCGGTGATGCCGGCGGAGACCCTGCGCACCCCTGGTACGCCCTGTACGTGGAGCCGCGCGGCTACACCGTCACCGTCCAGGACGTCGAGTCGCCCTGCCCGGACGCGCGCTGCCGGCACACCTCCCACCGGCGCCGGATCGTGAACGGCGGGCTCCTGAACCGGCCGCCGCTGAAGGTCGTGCTGGTCTCCGCGCCAGGGGAGGGCAGGACCTGGCGCCGCCTGACCACCGCCGAGGCTGCCGAGCTGCTGCCCGCGGACTACCGACTCTCGGAAGCAGCTTCGCTTGCCTGAACCCCCTGCCGCCGCAAGCCCAGCATCCGCCCTGCCGAGGCGCCCCCCGAAACGACAACACCCTGAAGGACACGCCATGTTCACCCTGACCGAACAGCACCTGGAGATACTCCGCCGAGCGGACATCACACCGACCCGCAGCGGCAGCCAGGTCGAACACGCCACCGAGGAACTCCTGATCCCCGGGTGGGAGGACCTGAGCGAGAGCGAGCGATTTCGCCTGACCCTCACCAAAGCGGGCGCCCGAGACCTGAACGGTCTCAAGGCCGACACCCGCACCGCGCTGGAGATCGTGCTGACCACCGGCCAGGCCAAGCCCGGCCGGTACAGGCTGAACGACCCCTACGGCGCGCGGACCTGGACCCGGATCGACAACGACGAAGACGCCGCGGCCGCCGCTGCGCAGACCGTCCACGACCGCCAGGACGAACTCCGCGACAACCAGCTCGCCACTGCGGCCGGGCAGGTCACCGCGGTCCGCGAGGTCATCGCCTACGCCCGTACCCGCGAGGGGGAACTGCTCGCTACCCGAGACGCCGAGCCCTCCCACCGGCGGGAGGCGCGCGACCGGTGGGAAGACCGCGCACACGAGATCCGATGCTTCGCCGACCGGCTCCAGGCCGCGCTCGACAATGCGCAGCTCGTCGAGCCCGCGGACCTCCCGCACGCGCCGATGGTCGCGCCGCTGCGGTCGGGGGAGTGGGGCGTCCACTGCCTCGCCTGCTCCGACAGGGCCCGCGACTACGTCCCCCGCTGCCTGGTGAAGCCGGACGGGTGGCCGCCCCTTGTCCTGCGCGATGCCCCGCCGAGCACTCTCCTGGAAGCCCGCGCCCGCGCCGCCACCGACACCTACGGAGCCGTCGGTGAACTCTCCGCCTGAACTCGTCGACCAGGTCGCCGCCCGCATCCGCGACCTGGTCCGCATCCACCCCGGCCACAACGCCACCGCCGCCCTCACCGAAGGCCAGCCCATCATCCTGTCCGGCCGCGAAGCCGAGACCGCAGCGATCGCAGCGCTCGAAGCCGTCGAGGAGGCCCGCGCCGCCGGTCCCGCGCCGGGTACGGCCGCTATCCGCGCCACCCGCTACACGGTGTGTGCCCTGCCCGAGGACAACGTCAACGCCCGCCACTTCTCCCTCTACGTCGAGTACCGGGGCCGTGACAGGTGGGCGGTCAGCGACGGGTTCTTGTGCCTCGGCAACGATGGCGAATGGGAGTACGAATCCATTCCATCTGAGCGCGCCGACGAGTGGCTCGCCACGCACCGGTTCGACCTCGACACGGCGCTCAACCTTGCCCGGGCGGCAGCGCCGAAGGTGACCGTGAATGGCTACACCGTGGCCGACGTTCTCGCGAGGGCTGACCGATGATGCGGACGTGGAGGATGCACGCCCACGATGACGAGGGTGTCTTCACCAATCTCGGTGCCCGACCCTGGGTTAAGCTGCACGGCCTGCGCCTGCCAATCGTCCCGGTCGACGTTCGCCAGGTCGCCGCCGATGACCCGGCCGCCACGCACTGGGGGTGGCTGAAGACCGGCGCGGACGAGCCGTCGATGATCTGGCCGTCCCACGCCCAGTTCTCCGTCTGCTTCCCCTACGGCTACCGGGCCGAGGAGGAGGCAGGGAAGGGCCGCGCCGTCCGCCTCGCGGTCACGCGGGTCCCGCAGTAGGAGAAAGGCCGAGGCCCCGCACCCATCACGGGTGCGGGGCCTTTGCGCGGCAGCAGACGGGGGGCGACGTTACAGCCGGTCGAGGAGATCCTTCTTCTTCGCCTCGAACTCCTCCGGAGTGACCACGCCCGCGTCGCGGAGCTCCCCGAGTTGCTTGAGCAGCGCCATGACCTGCTCGGACGAGGTGGCCTGCACCGCGGGCGCGCTCTGCAGCGGGGTGGGCTGGACCGGCGGTATGGCCTGCTGCCCGCCGATGCTGAAGCCGCCCGGGTGCGGAGGAACGGGGCCGGTCTGTTCGAACCGGTGCGTTCCCAGGTCCCGCGCCTCGTCGACCTGCCGCTGATGCACGACGCCGCGGACCTGGTGCACGGTGTGGTTGATCAGGTCCCGCACCTGCACCGGCTCCACGATCGAGTCGAGCACCGCGGTTTCGTGCTGCCCGCTCGGCCGGATGATGTGGACGAGGACGTTCCCGACCTTCTGGGTCTTCTGGAGGAGGGTCTGGGAGAGGTCCACGTCCTGGATGTTGATCAGCGGGATCTGCTCCTGTTTGGTGCCCGCGATCCCACCGGTCTCGAAGTACAGGTAGTGGGTGGTGAGGCGGTAGCGGAGGGTGAAGCGTCCGCCGGTGGCGCGTGCGGTGACGTTGCGGGACTGGCCTTCCCAGATCGTCTGTTCGTGGCCGGAGTGGACAGTCATGGGCCTCGGTTCCTCGTGTCTGCCTGGCGGGGGAGGCGGTGGGTTAAAGCCTGATTACCGTAAGAGAGCTCGGGTGCGGGGGAGGGAGCCTTGCCGGATGCGGCCAGCTTGCCTGAGGGATGTCGGCTGGGGCGCTCCGCCAAGGGGCAGCGGAGCGCCCCAACCCGCGGGATGGGTCAGGTGCGGGCGGGCTCGGCGAGGCCGACGCCCTCGACGACGGACTCCTCCTCCACCTGGAACCGGTAGGTCCCGAACCGCTCCTCGACGTTCGCCGACTGCTCGACAATCTCCAGGCGGTAGGTGCGGTGCCATGTGCGGACCTCGATCGGCGCGATCGCCGTCCCGGCGACGTGGGTGTCGTGCCAGTGCACGGCCCAGGCGCGGGCGAAGTCGTACAGCGTGCCGGCTTCCAGGCAGGCGGGCATGTCGAAGCGCTGCCAGACGTACCAGCGGGGGCCCTCCTTGTTGCCGTTGGGGCAGGGGAACTGGTGGCCGGTGATGGTGACCTCGTCGAGGAGGTCGGTCGCGTCGGGCGGGCAGACGCACGACTTGCCGGTGATGTCCATGCTCGTCTCCTTGTCTGGCAGCTCGTTGCTGCCTCGGGGGTCTGGCGTCACGCGGGGTGCTCCGCCACGGGGGCTGCGGAGCACCCCGCGCAACGTCAGAGCCACCGCCAGTACTTCTTGTGCTCGCGGTCCCTGCGCAGCAGCCACACCTCAGCCGACAGACCAACCCGCTCAGCGGCGTCCGCCGCGACCCGCACCGCCGCCGTCTCCCACCGGGCAGCCTCCTCCTCCGCCGCATCCACCTCGTCGGGGTCCCAGGCCGGCGCCGTCAGGACCCGCGCGTACGCCGCCCGGAACTCGTTCACCGCCGTCCACTTCGAGGCGACCTGCACGTCGTCAGGGTGCGGGAGCCGCACGTCGACCATCTCGGTCTCACTGAGCATCGCCTCGCCCCGCTCATTCGCGCGGGCCATCACCGCGAGCGCCTCCGACGTGGTGAACCCCCGGCCGACGAGCAGCCCGGCGACCTCGGCCGGGCCGGCGTCCACCGCCAGCTCCCCATCGACCTCGGTGGGCGCGGTCACCGTGAACCGCGCCGACTCCGTGCGGGTCCTGTCAACCGTCCGCATGATCCTCAACATCGCGTGCTCCTCCTCGTGGCCAGTTCGGGTGGCGCGTCCCACGCCGGTCAGTCCTCGCCGATCTGGCTGACCGTGATGCAGGGCCGTCCCTCGTCGTCGGTCTCGACCGTGACCGCGAGGTACACGGCCGGGACGCCGTCCTCGGAGTCCTCGTCGAACCGCTCGCCCCGGGGGATGCGGTGAACCGTCGCGACGGCCTCCCCACCCCGCACCCCGATGAGCGCGACCCGCGTCATGGTGAGAACGTCGAACAGGCGCCCGTCCTCGTCCTGGATCGCGCCGGTCTCCTCGGTGTCGGCGTCCGTCCAGGCCACGCAGTCGAGCCACGCCGCGCGGGTCAGCGCGACCGGGTGGTGCAGCCGGGCGTCACGGACCAGCTCGGCCTTCGCCTCGACCAGATCGCCGGCTTCGATGGCGTCGGCGCGGGTGTGCGCATGGATGACCGGGCCGAAGATCGCTTCCATCTCGTTCATGTGGTTCCTCTCGGGTGGCAGGGCGGCTAGTTGAGGAGCTGGTCGCGGGTGACGATCCCGCGGGCGACGGCGCGGCGGCCGATCGCGGCCCCAACCTTCACCGCGTATATGTGGATCGCGCGGACCAGGTGCGGCTCCCAGCCCTTCGCGCGAGCCTCGGCCTGGAGGTCCAGCGCGACCTTGCACGTCGCGGCAAACAGCGTCATGCCGACGCGGGTGACCGGGTCGGGCTCCATCGCGGCGAAGATCCGCCGCTCGATCCGGACCGCGAGGTCGTCGCGCTGTTCGGCGTTGCTCGTCATCGGGTCCTCCTGCTCGTCAGCGTGCTGGTGGTGGTCAGGCGGCCAGCAGGGTGGCGGCCGCGCGGTGGTAGCACCCGTGCTTGCCGCGAAGGCCGGCGGGGCAGTTGCAGGCCTCGGGGGCGGTGAGGTAGCGGTCGATGCCGTTGGAGGCGACGACCTGGAAGACCCGGCCGCGGAGGGGAAGGATCGCCCCGTCGGCGATCAGGTCCTTGGCCTTGGTGATGGCGGCGGGCTTGAACCCGGCGGCGCGGGCGGCGTCCTCGCGGCGCTTCTTGGCCCAGCAGCGGTCGCCGTAACCGCGGAGCACGGAGCGGCGGGCGGTGAGCAGGCCGCGGCAGCCGAGGCAGTTCGCCGTCTTGGTGGTGGTCGCCTTCGCCATGTCCCCGTCTCCCCGCTCTCAGTGTCGACTCTTTATGTCGACACTGAGAATCGTAACTCACGGGACAGGGTGATCGCAACACTGAGTGCCGATACTCTGAGGCGCATGAAGCCAGAAGATGCCGACGCCGCCGTGACAGCGGCCGAGACCCGACTCCGCAACCTCAGAGCCGAGACCACCAGCGCACAAGAGGCCCTCTTCGACGCCTATGCCGACGCGGTCCGCTACGCCGGCCGCACGCCGGACGAACTCGCCCGCAGCGGCACGTTCGGCGCCACCTACATCCGCAAGCAGGTCAGAGCCCGGGGCGTCGAACCGCGTAAGGGCGGGCCCAAGCCGCAAAGGAAGGACGGTGCCTAGAGAGTCACGGACGATCCCCGCCAGCCGCCGACGGTCGAGTTCAGCGGTCCGGCCGGTACGCGGTGTGAAGGGTGACGTGGACGCCGTCGGCCAGGCCCTGCGCGCGCAGACGCGTGACACCGCCGCAGTGCCGGCGCGGGGCGGGCTCGAGGCGCAGGTGCCGCACCCACGCTTCGAACGCTCGGCGTGCTTCTGCGGGGGACAGGTCGGCGGGGGAGCCGACGAGGCCGCCGGTCTCGTCGGTGAACCAGACCAGGACGGGGAGGCGGTCGAGGGGTTGCCGGGTGAGCCACTCGAAGGCGTGGAGCTGGGCGACGGTGGTCTCGATCTCGCTGACGGTCATGGTGGTTCCGGGGGGTGTCGGCTGGGAGCCGCGTGGGAGTGGATCAAGCGGGAAAGGGCGTATCGGGGACGGGATTAAGCGTGCCTTGGGCGGGGCCGGATTGGGAGTGACCAGCGGAAACGCAGGTCACGGGTCCACCACCGAAGATCTTCACGATCTTCGAGGGCACCTCGGAGATCCAGCGCCTGGTGATCGGCCGCACCGTCACGGGCCTGCCCGTCAGGTAGCCGGCCCGCGCGGACGGGCACGCTGGTCAGGGCGTGCCCGTCGGCGGTGCTCCGGCCTCCCGGTCCGGACGGCCCGGAGGGGGCGCGGCGCTCAGGCCGCGGCGCCCACCGTCCCGTGCGGGTCGAGGATGTACTTGCGCGCCGCGCCCCGGTCGAACTCGGCGTAGCCCTGCGGCGCCTCGTCGAGCGGGATGACCGCCGCGTTGACGTTCCGGGCGATGTTCACCCGGTCGTACAGGATCGCCATCATCAGCTGCCGGTTGTACCTCATCACCGGGCACTGGCCCGTGACGAGGTACTGCGACTTGGCCCAGCCGAGGCCGATCCGCAGCCCGAGCCGCCCCTCCTGCGCGTTCTCGTCCGACGCGCCCGGGTCGCCGGTGACGTACAGGCCGGGGATGCCGAGCCCCGCGGCGGTGCGGGTGACGTCCATGAGCGTGTTGAGGACGGTCGCGGGCTGCTCCGTCGCCGCTCCCGCGTGCCCCTGGCCGCGCGCCTCGAACCCGACGCAGTCGACGGAGGCGTCCACCTCGGGGACGCCGAGGATCTGCTCGATCTGGGCGCCCACGTCGGCGTGCTCCGACAGGTCGATCGTCTCGCAGCCGAAACCGCGGGCCTGCTCCAGCCGCCGCGCGTTCATGTCGCCGACGATCACGACGGCGGCGCCGAGCAGCAGGCAGGCGGTCGCGCACGCGAGCCCGACCGGCCCCGCGCCCGCCACGTACACGGTCGAACCGGTCGTGACGCCGGCGGTGTAGGCGCCGTGGTAGCCGGTCGGGAAGATGTCCGACAACATCGCCAGATCGGGCAGCTTCTCCATCACGGTGTCGCGGTCGGCCGGGAACCTGAGCAGGTTGAAGTCGGCGTACGGGACGACCGCGTACTCGGCCTGGCCGCCGTGCCAGCCGCCCATGTCGACGTACCCGTAGGCCGCGCCCGGCCGCTCCCGGTTGACGTTCTCGCACACGCCGGTATGGCGCTCCTTGCAGTTGCGGCAGCGGCCGCAGGCGATGTTGAACGGGACGCTGACGAGGTCGCCCTCCTTGATGAACTCGACGTCCCGCCCCGTCTCGATCACCTCGCCGGTGATCTCGTGGCCGAGCGTGAGCCCGGCGGGCGCGGTCGTCCGGCCGCGCACCATGTGCTGGTCGGAGCCGCAGATGTTGGTGGCCAGTACCTTCAGGATGGCGCCGTGCTGCAGCTTGCGCCCGCCCTGTTCGGCCAGTTCGAGCTTGGGGAAGTCCAGGTCCTCGACCGTGACCTCGCCCGGCCCCTGGTACACGACGCCTCGGTTGGTGTCCGCCACGTCGTCTCCTTCCGGGTTGAGTCGGTTCCCAGGCGCCCGGAACGGCGGCCCGTGCTCGTCGCCCCCGTCCTCGGACGTCACGGGTTGTCCACGATGACTACATCCGGGACGTACCCGATTTCTTCCTGTTAGTCCGATTTTGGCCGGAAGGCGTTCGCTCTCCCCGCGCCCCCGGCGTTCGGTGATCGTCGCGATCGCCGGCGCGCGTCCCTTCGTGGCCGGAACCTGCCCCGGCGGAACCGGCCGCCCCAAGGTCTTGACGGCAGAATTGTTCACGCTCACAATCGACCTACGCATCGCCCGCCCGGGGCGCCGCCGCGATCGCAGAGGAGGAGACGTTGCCGCAGCAAGGCCCGTCGAATCCGCCGATCATGGCCGATGTCGCACAGTTGGCGGGGGTGTCGCACCAGACGGTCTCGCGGGTGGTCAACAACCACCCGAACGTCTCGGCGCGCACCCGCGCCCGCGTGCAGGCGGCGATCGCCGAGCTGGGCTACCGGCCGAACTCGGCGGCCCGGACGCTGGTGACCCGGCGCTCCAGGACGCTCGGCGTGATCAGCTTCGAGTCCACGCTCTACGGTCCGGCGTCGATGCTGCACGGCATCGAGCAGGCGGCCCGCAACGCCGACTTCTTCGTCAGCATCGTCAGCCTTCGGGCGATCACGCGCCGGGCCCTGCTGGACGCGGTCGGAAGGCTGGCCGAGCAGGGCGTCGAAGGCGTCGTGGTGATCGCCCCGCACACCTCCACGAACGACGTGCTGGCCCAGGCCGGCCGGCTCGTTCCGCTGGTGGGGGCCGGATGCGGGCTGACCGCGGGGGTTCCGATGGCGGCCATCGACCAGCGCGCCGGGGCGGTGGCGGCCACCCGCCACCTCCTCGACCTCGGGCACCGCACGGTCCACCATGTCGCGGGCCCCGGATCCTGGCTCGACGCGGTCGGCCGGGCCGAGGGGTGGCGCGCGACGCTGACCGAGGCGGGAGCGCCGGTGCGGGAGATGCTGACCGGCGACTGGAGCGCCCGGTCGGGCTACGAGGCCGGCCGGCGGCTCGCGGACGACCCCGCGGTCACGGCCGTGTTCTGCGCCAACGACCACATGGCCCTCGGCGTGCTCCGCGCGCTGCACGAGGCCGGCCGGCGGGTCCCCGAGGACGTCAGCCTGGTCGGCTTCGACGACATCCCGGAGGCCGCCTACTTCATCCCTCCGCTGTCCACGGTCCGGCAGGACTTCGGCGAGCTGGGCCGGCGTTCGCTGGAACTGCTGGTGCAGCGCCTGGGCGAACCCTCGGGGCCGCCGGGAAATGTGCTGATCCCGCCGGAGCTGGTGGTCAGGTCCAGCGCCCGGCCCGCCGCGCGGACCTGACCGATGGACACCGCCCCCGACCCGACCGATGAGGAAATTGTGAGCGCTAACATCCCGCCGGACGCGTGCGTCGTCGGCGTCGACTTCGGCACGCTGTCCGGCCGGGCCGTCGTCGTCCGGGTCGCCGACGGCGCCGAGCTGGGCGGCGCCGTCCACGACTACGCGGACGCGGTGATCGAGCGGGAGCTGCCCGCCACGGGGGAGCCGCTCCCGCCCGACTGGGCCCTGCAGAACCCCGGGGACTGGCGGGCGGTGCTGGGCACCGCCGTCCCCGCCGCCGTCGCGGAGGCCGGGGTGGATCCGGCGCAGGTCATCGGCATCGCCACGGGCTTCACGGCCTGCACGGTGCTCCCCGTCCGGTCGGACGGCACCCCGCTGTGCGAGCTCCCCGAGCTGGCCGGCCGCCCGCACGCCTGGCCCAAGCTCTGGAAGCACCACGCGGCGCAGCCGCAGGCCGACCGCGTCACCGCGCTGGCGCACGAGCGCGGGGAGAAATGGATCAAGCGGTACGGCGGCCGGATCTCCTCGGAGTGGCAGTTCGCCAAGGCGCTGCAGCTCCTGGAGGAGGACCCGGACACCTACCGCCGCACGGAGCGCTGGATCGAGGCCGCGGACTGGATCGTCTGGCAGCTGTGCGGCCGCGAGACGCGCAACGCCTGCACGGCCGGCTACAAGGGCATCTACCAGGACGGCGCCTACCCCTCCGCGGACTACCTGGCCGCGCTGAACCCCGGCTTCGCCGACTTCGCCGCGACCCGGCTGGAGCACCCGCTGTCCCCGCTGGGCGCGCGGGTGGGGACGCTGACCGCCGAGGCGGCCCGCCGGACCGGCCTGCCGGAGGGCATCGCGGTCGCCGCCGGCAACGTCGACGCCCATGTCACCGCCCCGGCCGCCCGCGCGGTCGAGAACGGGAGACTCCTGGCGATCATGGGGACGTCGACCTGCCACGTCGTCAACAGCGCGCTCCTCGCCGAGGTGCCGGGCATCTGCGGCGTCGTGGACGGGGGCATCACCGCCGGGGCCTACGGCTACGAGGCCGGGCAGAGCGCGGTGGGCGACGTCTTCGCCTGGTGGACCCGCCTGACCGGACGCGGCCACGACGAGCTGGCGGCCGGCTCCGCGGACGCGCCCGTCGGCTCCCACGGGCTGGTGGCGCTCGACTGGATGGGCGGCAACCGGTCGGTCCTGGTCGACCACCACCTGTCCGGCGTGGTCGTGGGCATGACCCTGGCCACCCGGCCGGAGGAGGTCTACCGCGCGCTCATGGAGGCGACGGCCTTCGGGACCCGCGTCATCGTCGAGGCCTTCGAGACGGCCGGGATCCCGATCGGGGAGTTCGTGGTCGCCGGCGGGCTGAAACGCAACGCGGCCCTGATGCAGATCTATGCCGACGTCCTGCGCCGCCCGGTGTCGATCGCCGCCTCCGACCAGGCCCCGGCGCTCGGCGCCGCCATCCACGCCGCCGTCGCGGCGGGCGCCTACCCGGACGTGCCGGAGGCCGCGGCGGCGATGGGCCGGGTGGTCACCGCGGCCTACGCGCCCGATACCACCAGGGCCGGGGTCTACGACCTGCTCTACGCGGAGTACCGCGAACTCCACGACCACTTCGCGGCGCGCGGCGAGGCGAGCAGCGCGGTCCTGCACCGGCTGCGCCGGCTGCGCGACGACGCGCTCGGCCCGAAGGGAGACCTCTGATGGCCGGTACACCCCCCGAGCAGGTCCGCGAGCTGCGGCGGACCGTCAGCGACCTGCACGCCGAGCTCGTCAGGTACGGGCTGGTCGTGTGGACGGCCGGCAACGTCTCCGCCCGGGTGCCCGGCCACGACCTCATGGTCATCAAACCCAGCGGGGTCTCCTACGACGACCTGTCGCCGGAGTCGATGGTGGTCTGCGACCTCGAGGGCGCGGTCGTCGAGGGCGACCTGAAGCCCTCGAGCGACACCGCCGCGCACGCCTACGTCTACCGGCACATGCCCGAGGTCGGCGGGGTGGTCCACACCCACTCCGCGTACGCCTGCGCCTGGGCCGCCCGAGGCGAACCGGTGCCCTGCGTCCTGACGGCCATGGCCGACGAGTTCGGGGCCGAGATCCCGCTCGGCCCGTTCGCGCCCATCGGCGACGACTCGATCGGGCGCGGCATCGTCGGCACGCTGCGCGGCCACCGGTCCCCAGCGGTGATCATGCGCAACCACGGCGTGTTCACCATCGGCCCGGACGCGCGGGCCGCGGTCAAGGCCGCGGTGATGTGCGAGGACGCGGCGCGGGCGGTGCACCTCGCCCGCCAGCTCGGCGATCCCGTCCCGCTGCGGCCCGAGGACATCGACCGCCTCCACGACCGCTACCGGAACGCCTACGGGCAGCGGCCATGACAACCGAAGGGAGCAGCCCAGCGATGGCACCGACCGTCTGGTTCCTCACCGGGAGCCAGTCCTTGTACGGCGAGGAGACGCTCCGCCAGGTCGCCGAGCAGTCACAGCGGATCGCCCAGGCACTGGACGAGGACCCGGGCATCCCGGCGGCCGTGCGGTGGTGCCCGGTCCTCACCGGCGCGGACGCCATCCGGCGGGCGATGCTCGAGGCGAGCGCGGACGACGACTGCGTCGGCGTCATCACCTGGATGCACACGTTCTCGCCCGCCAAGATGTGGATCGCCGGGCTGAACTCCCTGCTCCGGCCGCTGCTGCACCTGCACACCCAGTCGAACGACGCGCTTCCGTGGTCGACCATCGACATGGACTTCATGAACCTCAACCAGGCCGCGCACGGCGACCGGGAGCACGCCCACGTCCAGACCCGGCTCGGCATGGCGCGCACCACGGTGGCAGGGCACACCGCCGATCCCGCGGTGCGCGCGCGGATCGGCTCCTGGGTGAGGGCCGCCCGCGCCTTCGCCGACCTGCGGACGCTGCGGCTCGCCCGCTTCGGCGACAACATGCGGGACGTCGCCGTCACCGAGGGCGACAAGGTCGAGGCGCAGATCCGGTTCGGCGCCTCGGTCAACTCCTTCGGCGTCAACGACCTCGTCGCCGCGGTCGAGGCGGTCGCGGACCACCGCGTCGGCGAGCTCGCGGGCGAGTACGAGGACGCTTACGCCGTCGCGCCGGAGCTGCGCTCCGGCGGGGACCGCCATCCGGCGCTGCGCGACGCCGCGCGGATCGAGCTCGGGCTGCGCGACTTCCTCGACGCCGGGTCCTACCAGGCGTTCACCACCAACTTCGAGGACCTCGGCGGGCTCAGGCAGCTGCCGGGCATCGCCGTGCAGCGCCTGATGGCCGGCGGCCTCGGCTTCGGCGCGGAGGGCGACTGGAAGACGGCCCTGCTGCTGCGGGCCCTCAAGAGCGCCGCCGCGGGACTGCCCGGCGGCACCTCCTTCATGGAGGACTACACCTACCACCTCGTGCCGGGCCGGGAGCTGATCCTGGGCGCCCACATGCTGGAGGTCTGCCCCTCCATCGCCGCCGGCGTGCCGAGCTGCGAGGTGCACCCGCTGGCCATCGGGGGCCGGCAGGACCCGGTCCGGCTCGTGTTCGACGCGGCGCCCGGACCGGGTCTCGTCGTCGGGCTGACCGACCTCGGCGACCGGTTCCGGCTGGTCGCCAACGAGATCGACCTGGTGGGGCCCCCGGAACCGCTGCCCCGGCTGCCGGTGGCGCGGGCCGTGTGGGCGCCCCGCCCGAACTTCCGTACCTCTACCGAGGCATGGCTGTCGGCCGGAGGACCGCACCACACGGTGCTATCCCAGGCGATCACCACCGAGATCCTGGCCGACCTCGCCGAGATGACGGGCGTGGAACTGCTCGTCATCGACGGCGACACCGATGTCGCCCGGTTCCGCCGCGAGATGCGGTGGAACCAGGCGTACCACCGCCTGGCGCAGGGCTTCTAGCCGCCAGGACATCCCCCCACCCCCGAGATCTGTGAGGAAACCCGTCCCATGACCAGATCACGCTTCGCAGTTCGGCTGGCCGCGCTGGCAGCGCTCGCCGGCGCCGCCATCGGCGGATTCGCCCCCTCCTCCACGGCGTCCGACCGGCACCTGAAGGCCGGGATCGCCAAGGACCTGTTCGGCACGATGCCCGACGGCACGAAGGTCTGGCGCTACACGATGACCAACGGGTCGACGCGCATCCGGGTGATCACCTACGGCGGGATCATCCAGACCATCGAGACGCCCGACCGGCGCGGCAGGCTCGCCAACATCACGCTGGGCTTCCCGACCCTGTCGGACTACGTCACCAAGAACAGCACGTACTTCGGCGCGCTCATCGGCCGGTACGGCAACCGCATCGCCAAGGGCCGGTTCACCCTCGACGGGCAGGCCTACCAGCTGACGACCAACAACAACGGGAACACGCTGCACGGCGGCACGACCGGCTTCGACCAGCGCGTCTGGTCCGCGACGCCGGACACGGCCGGCGGCAACGTCGCGCTCCGGCTGTCGCACACCAGCCCGGACGGCGACCAGGGCTTCCCCGGCACCCTCAAGACCGACGTGACCATCTCGGTCACGCGGGGCAACGCCATCCGGTTCGACTACCGCGCCACGACCGACAAGGCGACCGTCGTCAACCTCACCAACCACTCCTACTTCAACCTCGCGGGCGAGGGCAGCGGCTCGATCTACGACCACCGGCTCCAGATCAACGGCTCGCGGTACACCCCCGTCGGCTCGTCGGAGCTCATCCCGACCGGAAAGATCGCCTCGGTGCGCGGCACCCCGCTGGACTTCACCAGGTCCACCGCGATCGGCGCCCGCATCCGCACCAACTTCGACCAGCTGCTCTACGGCCAGGGCTACGACCACAACTTCGTCCTCGACGGCTCCGGCTGGAAGACCGCCGCGCGCGTCAAGGACCCCGCGAGCGGCCGGACCCTGGCGATCTCCACCGACCAGCCCGGGCTCCAGTTCTACTCGGGCAACTTCCTCGACGGCACGCTGGTCGGCACCGGCGGCCGCGTCTACCGGCAGGGCGACGGGTTCGCGCTGGAGACCCAGCACTTCCCCGACTCGCCGAACCAGCCGGGCTTCCCCTCGACGGAGCTGAAGCCCGGACAGGTCTACCGATCCTCGACCGTCTACCAGTTCGGAGCCTGACATGACGCGCATCGATCCGGCGGTCGAAGAGGCCGTCGACACCCTCGGCCTGCCCGAGCCCACCCGGCGCCGGCTGCTGAGCGGCGCCGGCCTGGTCAGCGCGACGGCGGCGGCGTCGGCGCTGCTGGCCGCCTGCTCCTCGGACAACAAGAGCTCGGGCTCGGGCAGCGGCGGGCCGGGGCATTTCCCGAAGACGCCGAGCTGGAAGTTCGTGTTCATCAACCACGTCACGACGAACCCGTTCTTCACGCCGACGCAGTACGGGGCGCAGGACGCCTGCGCCCTGCTGGGCGCCTCGTTCCAGTGGACGGGCTCGCAGAACTCGGCGGTCCCCGAGATGGTCAGCGCCACCAACGCCGCCATCTCCGGCAAGGCCGACGGGATCGCGGTCGCCGTGGTGGACAAGACCGCGTTCCGGCAGCCGGTGGACAACGCGCTCAAGGCCGGGATCCCGGTGGTCTCCTACAACGCCGACGGCGCCAAGGACGATCCCGGCACCAGCCGGCTCTCCTACATCGGCCAGGACCTCTACACCTCCGGCTACCAGCTCGGCTCCAAGATCGCGGGGCTGATGACCGGGGGAGACGCGGTCGGCTTCATCGCCACCCCGGGCTCGCTCAACATCCAGCCGCGCATCGACGGCGCGCAGGACGCCATCAAGGCCTCCGGCAAACCGATCAAGTTCACCTCGGTGGCCACCGGCGCCGAAGTGCCGAAGGAGCTCTCGACGGTCGACGCCTACGCCCAGGGCCACAAGGACATCAAGGGCATGTTCGCGGTGGACGCCGGCTCCACCGAGGCCATCGGCAAGGTCATGCAGAAGTACGGCCTGAAGGGCAAGGGCGTCGTCTCGGGCGGGTTCGACCTCACCCCGGGCACGCTGAGCGCCGTCAAGTCCGGGGACCTGGACTTCACCATCGACCAGCAGCCCTACCTGCAGGGGTTCCTGCCCGTGATGGCCCTGTGGTTCTACAAGCTGTCCGGCGGCCTGGTCTTCCCCCCGATGACCAACACCGGACTGACCTTCGTCAACAAGGAGACGGTCGGCCCGTACCTCACCACCAAGACCCGGTACGAGGGCTCCAGCACGGCCCAGCAGCTGGTGTCGCGGTCGGGTCCCATCGCTCACGTCTGACGAGAAGGAGTACGGAGTGAGCGAAAGCACCGTACGGGACAAGGCGGCAACCCCCGGCACGCCACCGCGGCGTGCCCGGGGGCTGCCCGCCCTCGCCACCGACGCGTTCCTCCGCCGCCGGGAGGCGACCATCCTCCTGGTGGCGCTCGGACTGCTGATCTACTTCCAGACCGCCAAGTCGGTCTTCCTCACCCACGACAACCTGGTCAACGTGTCCCAGGGCACCGCGCCGTACGCCATCATCGCGGTGGGCGAGGTGTTCCTGCTCGTCAGCGGGGAGATCGACCTGTCGGTCGGGATGGTCTTCGCGCTGGCGCCCTTCCTCATGCACTACATGGTCGACTTCTCCGGCGTCTACCCGATCATCGCGATCGTGCTGGCGATCCTGGCCGGCGCGCTCATCGGACTGGGCAACGGGCTGGTGACCGTCGTCTTGAGGGTCCCATCGTTCGTCGCCACGCTGGGCTCGATGTTCCTGGTCCAGGGCATCATGCTCACCACCTCGCACGCCTACCCGGCGCAGATCCCCGAGGCCGCGGAGGGCCTGGCGGGGTGGTTCGGGCGCGCCCCCTGGGCCGAGCTGACCTGGTGCCTGCTGATCGTGGTCTTCTTCCACCTGGTGCTCACCCGCACCCGGTGGGGCCTGCACACGGTCGCGACCGGCGGCAACCCGCTCGGCGCCGCCGAGGCGGGCATCCGCACCGGCCGGGTCAAGATCGGCAACTTCATGCTCACCGGCGCGCTCGGCGCCTTCGCCGGCATCCTGGAGGCCTTCCGGGTCGGGTCGATCGACCCGAGCTCGGGCGGGGCCAACGCGATGTTCATCGCGGTGTCGGCCGCGGTCATCGGCGGCACCGCCCTGGCCGGGGGCTCGGGCACCGTCATCGGCGCGCTGCTCGGCGCGCTGGTGCTGGCGGAGATGCAGAACGGCTTCAACCTCATCGGGATCAGCGCGAACCCGTTCAACATCATCCTCGGCTCGGCGATCATCATCTCGATGGTGCTGAACGTCCATCTGGCCCGGCTGCGAAGGGCGGGTCGCTCATGACCGACGCGCTGCGGGTGGAGAACATCGGCAAAAGGTTCGGCGGCGTGGAGGCCCTCGCCGACGTGACGCTGCGCCTGGGCAAGGGCGAGGTGCTCGGCCTCATCGGCGACAACGGCGCCGGCAAGTCCACCCTGATCAAGATCATCAGCGGTTTCCAGCGCCCGGACACCGGCCGCATCCTGATCGACGGGACCGAGGTGAGCCTGCGCTCGGTGGACCACGCCCGCTCGCTGGGCGTCGACACCGTCTACCAGGACCTCGCCCTGGTCAACGAGCTCAGCGTCTACCACAACATGTTCCTCAACCGGGAGCTGGTGCGCTGGCCGCTGCTCAGCAACCGCGCGATGCGACGGCGCGCCGCCGAGCACCTCGCGGACATGGGAGTGCGGATCCCGTCGGTGGACGTCGAGGTCGCCAAGCTGTCCGGCGGCCAGCGGCAGGCCATCGCGGTGGCCCGCTCGGTCTACTCCGACGCGCGCATCCTGCTGCTCGACGAGCCGCTGGCCGCGATGGGCGCCAAGGAGGGCACGATGATCCTCGACCTGGTCCGGGACCTCAAGGAGCGCGGCGAGGTCTCGATCATCATCATCGCGCACAACTACGCCCAGGTCCTGGACGTCTGCGACCGGGTCAACCTCCTGCAGCACGGCCGGATCGCCTTCGACAAGCCCACGGCGGAGACGTCCCTACAGGAGCTGACCGACCTGGTCGTGGCCGACTACCGCCGCAGCCGCGGCCTGTAGGCGCCTTCGGGCCGGGCCGCCGCGCCTGGCCCGAAGGCGTCGCCCCGCCGTCCGCCCACCCTGCCGTCACCCGGGCGGCGGGCACCGGCGGGGCAGCGCGACCCTTCCGGGGGCGTGCTCGAACGTCCTCATCACGAGCCACTCGTCCAGTTCGGGGTCGTAGAGGTTCTGGAGGCCGAACTGCAGCACCTGCCAGAAGGTGGTCGGGTCCTTCTGGTCGACGTAGACGTCGCCGAGCGCGAGCGGGAACCTCGGATACTTCCCCGGGGGGAACTGCGGGGCGACGAGGCCGACGCGCCAGTGGTCCACGTAGCGCCAGGGCCGGCGTTGCAGGATCTCCCGGCCGACGTACCGCGCCGTGCCGAGCGTCCGGTTCAGGTCGTCGAGACCGAACCCCGGGATCCGCGAGCACCGGTGATCGGTGAGACCGGGCCACTTGTAGGTCAGCGTGTAGAGGGAGCCCTTGTAGATCAGGTTCGTGAACCAGATCGGGTACCGCGGACCGCCCGCCACCATCTGGCTGTCCCCGTTCCGCCCCGCCCAGGTGAACGGGACGGTGATGCCCAGATCCCGGACGATCCACTTGCCCGTCCCGTGGAAGTCCCGGGGGAGCCGGGGCGGCGGCGGGGCCGGCGGACCGCCCCCCTTCGCGGCGGCCGCGGCGTCCCCGGGCGGCGCGGGCGCGGGCCGAGCCGCGGCGAGGACCGGTCCCTGGCAGACGGGGACCGCGACCAGTGCTCCGGCGAGCGCCCCCGACGCGGCCAGCCTGCGCGAACATGTCCAGTCCATGACCCTCCCCGCCGCCGCGTCGCGCGCGGTTCCGGCGCGGCCTCCCGACACGACGATCATCTTGCACCTCCCCGGCGCCGGCGGGGCGAAGACCACGGGCGGGTCACGGTCTGCTCTCGTCCCGGTCGGACGCGCGAGGCCCGTGGCCAGGCGTGGTCATCCGGTCGGCGGTCTCGGGGCCGGCCTCCCGGAGGGCCGCGGGCCGTTCCACGTGGGGCTCATGGGGAACCGGCGGTGTCAAGGGCGAAGACCGCCGCGCGATGGCGGTTCGTAAATGTCGTGATTCGCCATAGTTGTGTCATGTAGGCGCTGCTTGTCTCTAGATCGGCCGGGTGACCCCACCGGCCGATCCCCCCGAGACCGGGCTCTCCGGCCCGCCTCCAGGAGGCAATGGTGCCCAGGACACGCTGGACCGCCGTGACCGCGCTCGCGGCCACCGGAACACTCCTCACAGTCGGCCTCGCGGTCCCCGGACGAGCGGAACCGCCGCCGCCCCGCCCGCAGGCGCCGGGGGAGCACGCCGAACTCCCCGACAAGGACGCGCGGCCCGGGCGGCTCGCCCCGACCGCCCGGCAGGTGGACGCCGCCCGCGGCGCGACCGTGCGGTGGAACCGGCTCGGCACCCCCGCCTCGGTGACCGCCGCCGGACCGCTGGCGGGCGGCCTGCCCGGCGATCCGGAGAAGGCCGCCCGCGCGTACCTGGCCGGCCACCGTGACCTGTTCGGCCTCGACGCAGCCGCCGTCGGCGCCCTGGAGAAGGTCGCCGTCAACCCGATCGGCGACGGTGCCGCGGTCCTGCTGCGCCAGCGGTTCGGCACCCTGCCCGCGGGCTACGACGGGCTGGTCGCGGTCGGCGTGAGCGGCGGCAAGGTCGTCTCGGCCACCTCGACCCTCTCCCGCGACGGCGCCGCCCCCGCTCCCGCCACCCTTTCCCCGAAGGACGCGGTGGCCGCGGCCGGGCGGGACGCGGGGATCAGGGCGTCGGCCGGCGACCCCGGCAAGGCGCGGCTCGTCGCGGTGCCCACCGCCGAGGGCGTCCGCAGCGCCTACCAGGTCACGCTCATGGACGCCTCCGGCGCGGAGCCGAAGGCGGTCACCTCCTACGTCGACGCCAGGACCGGCTCGGTGCTCGTGCGGGAGAACCTCGTCGACCACGACAGCGACAACCCGCGCTGGGCGGTGTTCCCGGCGACCCCGTCCGGCGACTACTCGTCGCGCGACACCAGGCAGACCTGGTGCTTCACCCCCGCCCCGGGGTGCCGCGCCGTCGGCGGCGACCCCTCCAGCGGACGGCCCTGGGACGTCGACCCGGCGACCGGCGCGTCGACCACGACCAGCGTGGGCAACGCGGCGCGGACGTACGAGAACCGCGCGAGCAGCGACCCCTTCTCGGTCGGCACCCGCACCAGCGCGCCGAGGGCCGACCGCAACTACACCTATCCGTGGACCAACCAGTGGTACACGAGCAAGTGCGACCCCGCGACGATGGACAGCCCGCAGGAAGCGGACCTGGAACCGGCGATCTCCAACCTGTTCGTCCAGCACAACCGGATGCACGACTGGTCCTACCGGCTCGGCTTCACCGAGTCGGCCTGGAACATGCAGGCCGACAACGGCGGCCGCGGCGGGCTGGGCGGCGACCCCGAGCAGGGCAACGCGCAGGCCGGGGCGCGGTTCCCGAGCGTCCGCGACAACGCCAACCAGATCACGCCCCCGGACGGCACCCCCGCGATCAGCAACATGTACCTGTGGCAGCCGGTCGCGGGCTCGTTCTACCCGCCGTGCGTCGACGGCGACTTCGACATGAGCGTCATCGGGCACGAGTACACCCACGCCATCTCCGGCCGCATGATCGCCGGGCCGGACGCCGGGTGGAGCGGACCGCAGGCGGGCGCGATGAACGAGAGCACGTCCGACCTGTTCGCCATGGAGTACCTCAACGAGTACGGGCTGCGCCAGCCCGGCGAGACTCCGTACGTGGTCGGCGGGTACGTCACCGGCGACCGGCGCGCCGGCATCCGCAACTACGACATGAGCCGGAGCCCGCTGAACTATTCCGACCTCGGCTACGACCTGGTCGGCACGCAGGTCCACGCCGACGGCGAGATCTGGACCGCCACCCAGTTCGACATGCGGCAGGCGTTCGTCCGGCGCTACGGCGGCGGGAGCGCCGAGCTCCAGCGCAGGTGCGCCGACGGGGCCGTGCCGGTGGCGAAGTGCCCCGGCAACCGGCGCTGGGCGCAGGTCTCCTTCGACGCGCTGCTGCTCATGGCCAGCGGCGCCGTCAGCTACGTCGACCACCGCAACGCCCTGCTGGCCGCCGACACCCTCCGCTTCGGCGGCAGGGACCACGAGATGATGTGGAAGGTCTTCGCCGAGCACGGCCTCGGGAAGGACGCCGCCAGCAACGGCCCCGCCGACGCCGACGCCAAGCCCAGCTTCGCCTCGCCCCTGTCGCGCAACGCCGAGGTGCGCCTCACGCCCCTCGGGGACGCCAAGGGAGGCAACGTCCGCCTGTACGTGGGCGACTACGAGGCCCGCGCGGTCCCCGTCGCCGACACCGACCCGGCGACCCCGCTCGGCGACACCGTCGCGCTCACTCCGGGCCGGTACTCCTTCGTCGCGGTGGGCGCGGGCTTCGGGCACCGGAGGTTCACCGCCTCGATCGGCGCGTCCCGGCGCACCCTGCCGGTCGTGATGTCCCGCAACGTGGCGGCGGGCGCCAACGGCGCGGCGGCGACCGGCGACGGCGCTTCCCAGGGCGCGCTGCTCGACGAGACGGAGGCGACCAACTGGCAGTCGGTGACGGCCCCCGTCGCCGGGCGCCAGGTGACCGTCGACCTGGCCGGCGACCGCCCGGTCAGGGTCGGCCGGGTGCAGGTCAGCGCGATGCTGCGGCCGTCGGCGGCGGGCGACCCGGAGGGCGCGGGAGGCACGCAGAACCGGTTCACGGCGCTGCGCGCCTTCCGGCTGCTGGCCTGCGACGCCACCAAGGCCGACTGCGCGCAGGCGGCCTCGTACCGCACCGCCTACACCAGCCCGTCCGACGCCTTCCCGGCCGACCGGCCGCGGCCCACGGCACCCGACCTGATCATGCGCTCGTTCGACCTGCGGGACGTCACCGCGACGCACCTGCGGCTCGAGGTCGTCTCCAGCCAGTGCACCGGGGCGCCGACCTACGCGGGTGAGCAGGACAACGACCCGCGTTCCGGCACCGACTGCGCGACCGCCAGCCCGAGCGCCGGCATCGTCCGGACCGCCGAGCTCCAGGCGTTCGCCCGGTAGGCGGACGCAGGCCGGGCGGGGGGCGAGGGACGTCCGCCCCCCGCCCCGTCCTGCCCCGCGGGCCCCGCCGTCCCAGGCCAGCCGGTGTTGTCACCGGGTAACACCCCCGGATACCGTGCTGTCCATGACGAGTACGGCGGGCCGGCCGGGGCCCGGATCACGGCGTGATCCCGGCCGCCGCCGCGCCCTGCTGGAGGCCGCCGACCGGGTCATCCAGCGGGAGGGGCCCGAGGCGTCCATGGCCGCGATCGCCGCGGAGGCCGGGATCAGCAAGCCGATCCTGTACCGCCACTTCGGCGACAAGAGCGGCCTCTACCAGGCCCTGGCCGAGCGGCACACGCGCAAGCTGATCGAGGGGATCCGGGACGAGTTCTCCCGCGGCGACCCGATCCGCGACCGCACCCGCTCCACCATCGACACCTACCTGGCGACGATCTCCAAGAACCTCAACCTCTACCGCTTCCTGATGCACCGGGCGAGCGCCGAGGACACCGCCACCCACAGCGCGATGAGCACCATGATCCGGGACGTGAGCCGGGAGCTCGCCGAGGTGATGATCGCCGAGGGCGAGATGGCGGACCGGACCCGCGCCTACGTGTGGGGCCACGCGATCGTCGGCATGGTGCAGACGGCCGGCGACTGGTGGCTCGACCACGCCGACGACGTGCCGCGCGAGTCCGTCGTGGACGGCCTCGTCGACCTCGTCCTCGGCGGGCTGCCCGCCGTCGCGTCCGAGGCCCGAGCCCCGCAGTTGTCCGACGACCCACGATTCCCGAGGTGACCGTGCAGACCGACGTGCAGACGCAGGCGCAGAGCGAGGCGCGGCCCGAGCCCGACGTGGCGACCGAGCGGCGCCCCTGGGGGCGCTTCGAGCGCTTCACGCTCAACGAGCCGTCCACCGTGAAGATCATTCACGTGGAGCCGGGGCAGCGGCTCAGCCTGCAGCGGCACCGCGACCGCGACGAGCTGTGGGTCGCGCTCGACCCCGGCGCGGTGTTCGAGGTGGCCGGGCGCCGCGTCCTGCCGGAGGTGGGGGAGCGGGTCCTGATCCGCGCCGGGGACTTCCACCGGCTCGGCTCGGCAGGCCCGGCCGTGCGCGTCATGGAGATCGCGTTCGGCCGCTTCGACGAGGACGACATCGAGCGCCTCGAGGACGCCTACGGCCGCGCCTGATCGCGTTCGGCAGGTACCCGAGGTACTCGGCTTCGGCCAGCACCCGCTCGCGGGTCTCAGGGCTGGCCGCGTCCTTGTCGGCCAGGGCGCGGGGCACGGAGTTGATCGACAGGTCGAGGGCGCTGGCGATGGCCCGCAGGATAGCCCTGCGGCCGGGTCTCATCCGCCCCGCCGACGCGCAGGCGGATTGACTCGGTCATTGAGATTCCTCCGCGGATACCCCGCTCAGACCGTGGAGGAAACGGGCTCTTGTGGAGCAGGTCGGGGAAGCCGGAGCGTTTCGGCGTCCGCTGGGTTGCCCCGCATCGAAGCTCGCCTTCCTGGGCGATGTATCCTGCGTCCCGCTCCAGCAGGCGCTGCGCCATCTCCAGACCGCGTTCACCAACTTCTTCACCAAGCGCGCCGCCTACAAGCCGAAGGGTCGGCGAACCGGGACAAGGCCTGCCGGAAGGTGGCCCGGGTGCATGCGCGGATCGCCGACCGGCGCCGCGATCTGCTGCACAAGCTGTCGTCCCGTCTCGTCCGTGAGAACCGAACGGTCGTGATCGAGGATCTCACCGTCAGCAACCTGTTGAAGAACCGCGGGCTCGCGCGCGCCATCTCGGATGCGGCGTGGCGGGAGCTGCGCTCCATGCTGGAGTACAGGTGCGCCTGGTACGGGCGCGACCTGGTCGTGGTCGACCGCTGGTTCCCCTCCACCAAGCTGTGCGGGGCCTGCGGAACCGTCGGCGCCAAGTTGCCGCTGGACGTCCGGGCATGGACGTGCGAGTGCGGCGCGGTGCATGACCGCGACGTGAACGCGGCGCGCAACATCCTGGCCGCCGGGCTGGCGGTGACCGCCTGTGGAGACGGTGTAAGACCTCAACGGGACACCTCCCGGACGGGGCCGTCGTCGGCGAAGCAGGAAGCCCAGCGGGCGACCGCTGGAATCCCCCGCCTTCAGGCGGGAGAAGAAGTCAACGTCTTGCCGTAGATCTCGGTTCTCGGTTCGGGGAGTCCGGCAGCCACAGCAGGTCGTGGGGAGCGGCTGCCCGTGCTCCTTCAGGTGGGAGAACCTGCGGACGTCGTGGAAATTGAACCGTCGGCCGCTTAGCGGGTGGCGCTCTTGCGGGTGCCTGGCGCCCGCGTGGCCGCGGGAGGCGACCCGGCCGTCCGCGGGAGCGGACGACCGGGCCGTCGTCGTGCCTGGCCGGTGAGGCGAGCCGGGTCAGGTGCTGGAGCTGAGCTCCATGTCCTTGACCCTCGGATCGCCCTCGTCCGCGAGGTAGTCGGCCGCGCGCGTCGCGTCCTCGCCGTCCGCGAGCTTGGCGGCCCTGCAGACCAGGGTGCCGGCGACCGCGACCACCACGTTGACGGCGAGCGCCAGCATGCCGACGTACACCGTCGTCTTGGTGTCCAGGCCGAGGTCGCTGAGCGGGTAGGCCGAGCCGCCGAAGTGCTCCTTGCCCTTCACCGGGTTCGGGATCTGGTACAGCATCCACAGGCCGGCGGCCATGCCCGCGGCCCAGCCGCCGATGAGGGCGCCGCGGTGGAACCAGCGGGTGAGCAGGCCGAGCCCGACCGCCGGCAGCGTCTGCAGGATGATGACGCCGCCGATGAGCTGAAGGTCGATGGAGAACTCGGGGTCGAGCGCGAGGATGCACACGACCGCGCCCGCCTTGACGATCAGCGAGACCAGCTTGCTGACGGTCGCCTCCTCCTTGGCGTCGGCGTCGCGGCGGATGTACTCCTTGTAGATGTTGCGGGTGAACAGGTTCGCCGCCGCGATCGACATGATCGCCGCCGGGACGAGCGCGCCGATGCCGACGGCGGCGAAGGCCACCCCGGCGAACCAGTCCGGGAACATGTGGTCGAACAGCAGCGGGACCACGGTGTTGGTGTCGGGCTTCCCGTCGGTGGTGACCGGCTTCACGCCCGCCGCGATGGCCATGTAGCCGAGCAGCGCGATCAGGCCGAGCACGAAGCTGTAGGCGGGCAGCGCCGCCATGTTGCGCTTGATCACGTTGCGGTTCCTGCTGGCCAGCACGCCGGTGATGCTGTGCGGGTAGAGGAACAGCGCCATCGCCGAGCCGAGCGCCAGCATCGCGTAGTTCAGCTGGCCGCTGCCCGCGATCGTGACGCCGTCGCCGGGCGCGGGCGTCTTGTCGAACTTGGCCTTGGCCGCGTCGAAGATGTCGCCCCAGCCGCCGAGCTTCGCCGGGATGTACAGCACCGCGACGATGATGACCAGGTAGATCAGCACGTCCTTGACGAAGGCGATCAGCGCGGGGGCGCGCAGGCCGGACTGGTAGGTGTAGGCCGCGAGGATCACGAACGCGATGATGATCGGCCAGTGCCCGTGCACGCCCATCGCCTTCAGCACCGCCTCGATGCCGACCAGCTGCAGCGCGATGTAGGGCATCGTGGCGACGATGCCGGTGACCGCGATGACGAGCGCCAGCGTCGGGGAGCCGAACCGGGCCCGCACGAAGTCGGCCGGCGTCACGAAGCCGTGCACGTGCGAGACCGACCAGAGCTTGATCAGTACCAGGAATACCAGGGGGTACACGATGATCGTGTACGGGACGGCGAAGAAGCCCGCCGCGCCCGCGCCGAACACCAGCGCCGGGACGGCCACGAACGTGTAGGCGGTGTAGAGGTCGCCGCCGATCAGGAACCAGGTGATCCAGCTGCCGAAGCTGCGGCCGCCGAGGCCCCACTCGTCCAGGCTGTGCATGGAGTCGGGCCGCCGCCACCGGGCGGCGACGAAGCCCATCCCGCTGACCAGCAGGAACAGGGCGGCGAAGATGATGATCTCGGTGAGGTGGTCGCGTGCCATCGGATCAGCCCCGCTTCTTCGTCATCTGGTACACGACGACCGTGCAGGCGACGCCCAGCGGGATGAAGGCCAGCTGGACCCAGTAGAAGGCGGGAAAGCCCGCGAGGCGGGGCTTGTCGCTGTTGTAGAGGAAGGTGAGCAGGGGGAGCACGACCGGGACGATCAGCAGCCAGTTCCACGGGCTGCGGTCGGTGCGGTCGGCGTCCGGTGGCGGGGGCTGGGTCGGAGTCGGTTCCCGGGAGTCTTCGGGAGTCATGGGGGTCCTCCTCGTCTCGCCCGCGCACGGCCCGCCCGGATCGCGTGGCGGGACCGTGCCGGGGGTGCGGCCGGGCGAGCCTACACACCCGCTGGTCACAGCCGGATATCGGCGGCGGCACGACTTCGGTGGATCGTTCCAGGGGAGCGAGGGGACAGGTGCGAAACCGTCCGTGGTAACCTCGCCGCATGCGAACCGCAGCCTCCCGGTGGTGGTGGCGCCGCTGAGGCGGTGCCGGTTCGCGCATGTTCCAGACCAGGCGACCGCCCTCACCCGGCGGTCGTTTCGCGTTGTCGCCGCCCGGTGGGGGCCCGAAATGAGGGGCCACCGCGGTGGAGATCGTCTCACGACAGCCGCTGACCAGCGAGTTCGTCACGGCCGGGGGCGTACGGGTGAGCCGTATTGCGACCCCGGTCGACTCCGAGCGCAAGTCCGACGCGCTGAACGCCCTCGTCGCCGCCGTGGGGGAGCGGCGCGGCGGCGTGCTCAGCTCCGGCATGGAGTACCCGGGCCGCTACAGCCGCTGGCACATGGCCTACGCCGATCCCTGCCTGGAGATCGTCGCGCGCGGCCGCACGGTCGCCGTCCGGCCGCTGAACGGGCGGGGCCGGGTCGTCCTGCCGGCCCTGGCCGGGGCGCTGCGCGCCACCGGTGAGGTGCGGGCCGACGAGCCCGGCCTGTTCGAGATCTTCGTCCCGCCCGCGGAGGGCTTCTTCGCCGAGGAGGAGCGCAGCCGCCAGCCCACCGTCTTCACCGCCCTGCGCGCCGTCGTCGACCTGTTCCGCTGCGACGACCCCCACCTCGGCCTGTACGGAGCCTTCGGGTACGACCTGTCGCTGCAGTTCGAGCCGCTGCGGACCCGGCTCGAGCGGCCGGACGACCAGCGCGACCTCGTCCTGCACCTGCCCGACGAGATGGTGGTCGTCGACCGCAAGCGCGAGACCTCGCACCGGATCTCCTACGAGTTCGAGGTGGACGGGGCCGGCACGGCGGGGCTGCCGCGCGGCACCGGGGCGACGCCGGCCCGGCGGCGCGCCGGCCTTCCGCCGCAGCCCGTCCCCGGCGTGTACGCGCAGATGGTGCGCGACGCCAAGGAGAAGTTCGTCCGGGGCGACCTCTTCGAGGTCACGCCGGGGCACGCGATGTACGGGCGCTGCGACGACCCCGCCGCGTTCTTCGAGCGGTTGCGGGAGTCCAATCCGGCGCCGTACGAGTTCCTGTTCAACCTCGGCGACGGCGAGTTCCTGGTCGGCGCGTCGCCCGAGATGTTCGTGCGGGTCTCCGGCGACCGCGTCGAGACGTGCCCGATCGCCGGGACCATCAGGCGCGGCGCCGACCCCCTGGAGGACGCCGAGCAGATCCGCACGATCCTGTCCTCGGCCAAGGACGAGTCCGAGCTGACCATGTGCACCGACGTGGACCGCAACGACAAGTCGCGGATCTGCGTGCCCGGCAGCGTGCGCGTCCTCGGCCGCCGGCAGATCGAGATCTACTCGCGGCTGATCCACACCGTCGACCACATCGAGGGGCGGCTGCGGCCGGGCTTCGACGCGCTGGACGCCTTCCTCACCCACATGTGGGCGGTGACCGTCACGGGGGCGCCCAAGGCGTGGGCGATGCAGTTCATCGAGGACCACGAGGACTCGCCCCGCCGCTGGTACGGCGGCGCGGTCGGCTTCGTCGGCTTCGACGGGTCGATGAACACCGGCCTCACGCTGCGGACCGCGCAGATCCGCGACGGCGTCGCGACCGTCCGGGCCGGGGCCACGCTGCTCTACGACTCCGACCCGGACGAGGAGGAGCGCGAGACGCACCTCAAGGCCAGCGCGCTGCTGAGCGCGCTCGCCGCCGCGCGCAAGGGGCCCGGGACCGCCGTGCCGCAGGAGGCCCCGCTGCCCGCGCAGCCGGGCGAGGGCCTCACGGTCCTGCTCGTCGACCACGAGGACTCCTTCGTCAACACCCTCGCCGACTACTTCCGGCAGCACGGCGCCTCCGTGGTGACCCTCCGGCACGGCTTCCCGGTGCGGCTGCTGGACGAGCACGCTCCGGACCTGGTGGTGCTGTCGCCCGGCCCCGGGCGCCCGCGGGACTTCGGCACCCGCGCGCTCCTGGACGAGCTGGACGCCCGGGGCCTGCCGGTCTTGGGCGTCTGCCTCGGGCTCCAGGCCATGGTCGAGCACGCGGGCGGCGAGCTGGCGCTGCTGCCCGAGCCGTCCCACGGCAAGCCCGGCCAGGTGAAGGTCACGGGCGGCGAGCTGTTCGAGGGGCTGCCGGACGACTTCACCGCCGCGCGCTACCACTCGCTGCACGCCACGCCCGGCGGGGTGAAGGGGTTCCAGGTCACGGCGCTGACCGGGGACGTCGTCATGGCGATCGAGGACCCCGAGCGGCGGCGCTGGGCCGTCCAGTTCCATCCGGAGTCGATCCTCACCGCGGCCGGGGGCTCCGGGCACCGGATCGTCGCCAACGTCCTGCGCCTTTGCCGTCCCCGAGGCTGAGGGGCCGTGGGGACCGGCGACCCCTGGGGCGAGGGGGTCCTAGTTCCGAAGCACTAGAGACCGCGGCCGGGAAATGGTCCTGAGGTTCCTGTCGCGGCTCCCGTCCCGGCGGAAGACTTGTTCCCGGCCACACCGCGCCGCCTCCCGCGCCGCGGGTGATCGCCGTTATCCCGCGCCGGGGGGAGGCCCGTCCTCCCCCCGGCGTATGAAACGGGTATTTCGGTTATCCATAACAAGATGGTGGTTTCTTGGCGTTCTGTGGGGGGACGCCGGGGTCCATGATGACAATCCTGTGGCTCATCGCGGTCATCCTGGTGATCGCCGGCATCTACGTGATCCTCGCGCGGCGCGACCTGCTCTGGGGCATCGTGCTCATCGTCGTCGGACTCCTCGTCGGGCCCGGCGGGGTGAGCATCTTCACCTGACCGAAAACACGGCCGACCGGGGCGTAACCCTGACGCGACCTGTCAGGTTTCGATGCCAGCATCGTCCCCATGAGCCGTGCACTGGAAGGAAAGACCGCACTGGTCGCGGGCGCCACGCGCGGGGCGGGACGGGGCATCGCCGTCCAGCTCGGCGCCGCGGGCGCGACCGTGTACGTGACGGGACGGTCCACCCGGACCCACCGGTCGGAGATGGACCGTCCCGAGACGATCGAGGAGACCGCCGAGCTGGTCACGGCCGCGGGCGGCGAGGGCGTCGCCGTCCAGGTCGACCACCTCGACCCGGAGCGGGTCGCGGCCCTCGTGCGCCGCGTCGATGACGAGCGCGGCCGGCTGGACGTCCTCGTCAACGACGTCTGGGGCGGCGACCGCCTCTTCGAGTTCGGCAAGCGGCTGTGGGAGCAGTCCCTCGACGACGGCCTGCACATGCTCAGGCTGGCCGTCGACACCCACGCCATCACCAGCCACCACGCCCTGCCGCTGCTCATCCGCGAGCCCGGCGGCCTGGTCGTGGAGATCACTGACGGGACCGCCGAGTACAACGCGGCCTACCGCGAGGAATGCGGCCTCTTCTACGACCTGGCCAAGAGCGCCGTCATCCGGATGGCGCTCGCCCAGTCGGTGGAGATCGAGCCCTACGGCGCGACGGCCGTCTCGCTGACGCCGGGATGGCTCCGCTCCGAGGCGATGCTCGACAACTACGGCGTCACCGAGGAGACCTGGCTCGACGCCGCGAAGGTGAACCCGCACTTCGCGATCTCCGAGTCGCCGGCGTTCGTGGGACGCGCCGTCGCGGCCCTCGCCGCGGACCCGGACCGGGCCCGCTGGAACGGGGCGTCGCTGTCCAGCGGCGGCCTCGCCCAGGTCTACGGGTTCACCGACGTGGACGGAAGCCGCCCCGACGCCTGGCGCTACATCGTCGAGGTGCAGGCGGCGGGCCGCCCCGCCGACGTCACCGGATACCGGTAGCCGCCGGCGAACCCGCGGGCAGGACCGACCGCCGTGGCCGGGGCCGCGTCCGCGGCGGTCAGTCCGTCCGGTACAGCTCCGCGAGCCGGGCGGCGCTGTCGGCCATCCGCTCCCGCAGCTCCGGCGGCGCGAGGACCTCGACCTCGGGCCCGAGCCGCATCAGCTCCGACATCGCGACGGCCGCCGACTCCACGGGCAGCGTCGTCACCACCCAGCCCCGCTCGTCGGGGTCGCCCGCGGCCGCGGCGGCCTCCCGGGCCGCGTGCGGCTGGACGGCGTACCGCAGGATCCGCATCCCGGTGGGGGACAGGCGCACCGTGGCCTCCTCCCGCAGCATCGACCGCACGAAGGCGGCGGCCTGCCCGCGCCAATGGCCGGCGAGGTCGAAGTCCTCGTCGCGGTGGAAGAACTCCCCGGTGGGGCGGACCGCGGCGACGCGTTCCACCCGGTACGTGCGGTGCCCGCCGCCCGTCCGCGCGACCAGGTACCAGGTGCCGTTCTTGAGGACGAGCCCGTACGGCTCGGCTGTCCGGACCACCTCGGAGTCCTTGCGGCGGTAGCGCAGCTCCACGGTCTCGTCGTCCCACACGGCGCGGGCGAGGTCGCGCAGCAGCGGCGGCGGCCCGCTCTCGCCGAACCAGCCGGGCGCGTCGAGGTGGAACCGCTGGCTCGCCCGGGCGGGCGCGTCCCGCAGCGCCCTCGGCAGCGCGGCGAGGACCTTCAGCTCGGCCGCCGCGAGCGCGTCGGCCCGCCCCATCTCCCCGGCCGGGCCGGGCAGCCCGGACAGGAACAGCGCCTCGGCCTCCTCGCGGGTGAGGCCGGTGAGCCGCGTCCGGTAGCCGCTGAGCAGCCGGTACCCGCCGCCGCGGCCCTGGTCGGCGTAGACCGGCACCCCGGCCGACGACAGCGCCTCCATGTCCCGGTACACGGTGCGCTCGGACACCTCCAGCTCGCGCGCCAGCTCGGCGGCCGTCATCGTCTCCCGCGACTGCAGCAGGAGCACCGCGGAGATCAGTCTGGCAGCGCGCACGGGTCCATCCTGCCGAATGCGAGGGTTTCTGACAATTTCCTGGGAGGTTCGGCCGGTTCTTCTGTTCCGGCAGGTGGGATCGCTGTTAGCTTCGCGGCGTGCCTACCGACAACACCAGCATCGCGGCGTTCGTCGACGCCCTCCCGAAGGTCGAGCTCCACGTCCACCTCGTGGGCTCCGCCTCCGTGCCGACCGTCCTCGAACTCGCCCGCCGCCACCCGGACGGCCCCGTCCCCGCCGACGAGCGCGAGCTGCGCGCCTTCTACGAGTTCCGCGACTTCCCGCACTTCGCCGAGGTGTACGAGTCGGTGTCCAGCCTCGTCCGGACGCCGGAGGACGTCGGCACCCTCGTGTTGGGCGTCGCCCGCGACCTCGCCGGGCAGAACGTCCGCTACGTCGAGCTGACCGTCACGCCCTACACCCATCAGCGGGCCGGCATGCCGATGCCCGCGGTCACCGAGGCGCTCGACCTCGCCGCCCGCGACGCCTTCGAGCGGCTCGGCATCCGCGTCGCCTACATCTTCGACATTCCCGGCGAGTTCGGCGCCGACGGCGCCCGCGGCACCCTCGACCACGCCCTGCGGCACCCGCCCGAGGCGCTCGTCGGGTTCGGGATCGGCGGCATCGAGCAGTGCCGGCCGCCGCACCGGGACGCGTTCCGCGACGCGTTCACCGCCGCCCGCGCCGCCGGCCTGCGCAGCCTCCCGCACGCGGGCGAGATGACCGGCCCGGAGACGATCTGGGAGGCCCTGGAGGGGCTCGGCGCCGAGCGCATCGGCCACGGCACCAGCTGCCTGGACGACCCGCGCCTCGTCGCCCACCTGCGCGAGACGCAGCTTCCGCTGGAGGTGTGCCCGACCTCCAACGTCTGCACCGGCCAGGTCGCGGACCTCGCCGCCCACCCGCTGCCGCGGATGCTGGAGGAGGGGCTGTTCGTCACCCTGAACAGCGACGACCCGCCCATGTTCAACACGACCCTCACCGGCGAGTACCTCGTCGCCGCCGAGGCGTTCGGGTTCGGCCGCGCCGAGCTGGCCTCCCTGGCCCGCAACGCCGTGGCGGCCTCGTCGCTGGACGCCGAGGGCCGCAAGGCGATCCTCGCCGACATCGACGCGCTGGGCTGAACCCGCGGCGCCGCCCGGGCCGGTGACGAGGACGTCGAGGACGCGCTGGGCCTCGCCGGTCCGCCCGGCGGCGGCGAGGGCCCGCGCCTACCGGGCCCGCACCGCCGCGGCGGACGCCAGGTCGCCGCGGGCCTCCATCGCCGCGGCGGCCTCCGCGTAGGCGGCCGCGGCGATGGAGGCCCGCCCCTGCCGCTCGTACCTCCTGGCCCGGTCGAGCACGGCGCCCGCATCGCCCTGAAACGTCATCGATCCCTCCGGGCCGCACCGTACCGCCCGGAAAGATCATGACGCGGAGGCCGCCGGCCCGGCAGGATGGGGCGGTGAGCACCCTCATCGACAAGATCGCCTGGATCCGCCTCGAAGGCGGCAGGATCCTCAGCACCCGGTCGCACGGCAAGGACGTCCACTACCTCCCCGGCGGCAAGCGCGAACCCGGCGAGACCGACCTCGACACCCTGGTCAGGGAGATCGACGAGGAACTCGCCGTCGCGATCGTCCCCGCGACCGCCGCGCACCTGGGCACTTTCCGGGCGCAGGCGCACGGCCACGCCGAAGGCGTCACCGTGCAGATGACCTGCTACACCGCCGACCACCGAGGCGAGCCGGCCCCGAGCAACGAGATCGCCGAAGTCACCTGGCTGACCTACGCCGACCGCGACCGCGTGTCCCCCGTAGACCAGATCATCTTCGACCACCTGCACGAATCCGGAAAGCTCCGCTGACACCTCCCTCGCGCGCTCCGGCGCACCCCGCCCCGGCTCCCGCCGCGCCCAGCGGAGTCGTCGACTCCTGCGACCCGCACCTTGGTCATAGCCGGTTCTCATTCGCCGGTGAAGTCGTCGATGGCCTCGCGCAGGAGGTCGGCGTGGCCGTTGTGGCGTGCGTACTCCTCGAGCATGTGGAGGTAGACCCAGCGCAGCGTCAGCGTGCCGTTCCTTCCTGGGAACTCCTCTTCCAGCGACCGGCCCTTCGTGGCCTGACGGGCCAGCTCGACCTCCCGGGAATGGACGGCGAAGTCCTCCTCCGCGCCGGCGGCGGTGCCGAGGTCGAAGTCGCCGTCGGGATGCTCTTCCGAGCAGTACAGATCTCCCAGGGCGGATTGCCCGTCGAAGTTGCGGCGGAACCACCACCGCTCGTTCTCCGCGAGGTGGCGCACGAGGCCGAGCAGCGTCAGGTTCGTGCTCGGCAGCGGCCTCGACGCGAGCTGCTCCCCGGTCAGTCCGCCGCACTTGAGCAGGAGCGTGGCGCGGTGGAAGTCCAGGTACGCCTCCAGGGACGCACGCTCGTCCTCTGCGAAAGGGAAGTCGGCGCGATCGACCGCCGGTGAAGTCCAGACCATGCGGAAGATCCTCGCCTACGGGCACCCTGGCGATCCACGGAATATCGTCCCGCCCGTCAACCCCGCGGCCGCGGTGGCTCCGGGAGGGCGGTGATCTCCACGCGGGTGTCGTGGAAGACGGGGCCGCCGCCGAGGTCGGTGTCGCGCTCGTCGACGACGGCGTTGGGGTTGGAGCCGCCCGAGAGCTTGGCCCAGTGGCCCTTGGAGGTCGCCGCGACGCCGGGGCGGACCTCGTCGGTGATCTTCAGGACGGCCTCGAACGCGCCCCGGTCGTTGGCGACCCGGATCCGCTGGCCGTCGCTCAGGCCCCGCGCCCTCGCGTCGTCCTCGTGGAGGCGGACGGTCAGGCCTCCTGAGCGGCGCCTGAGCTCCGGATTGTTGGCGAACTGGGTGTTGAGGAACTCGTGCGAGGCCGCCGAGACCAGCGCGAGAGGGTAGCGCCGGGCCAGCTCCTCGTCGGCGACCTCCCCGGGCGGGACGTATCCGGCGAGCCCGGCGGCGGGGGAGCGGAACTCGAACCGGCCCGACGGGGTCGGGAACCCGTCGGCGTACGGCAGGAACGGGTCGGGGACCGGCATGCGCACGAAACCCTCCTTGCGGAGGCGGTCCAGCGTGATCCCGGCCATCCAAGGATGGTCCGAGGCCAGCAGTTGCTCGGCGAGGCTCTCGTCGGAGTCGTAGAGGGCCGCCTCCTCCAGGCCCATCCGGCGCGCCAGGCGGCGGAACGTCTCGGTCGTCGGCAGGCACTCGCCGGGCGGCGCCACAGCCGGCTCGTTCCAGGTGAGGTAGAGGTGCCCGTAGCCCTCGTGCAGGTCGGCGTGCTCGTGCTGCGCCGTCGCGGGCAGCACGATGTCGGCGTAGTCCGCCGTGTCGGTCGGGAACTGCTCCAGGACGACGGTGAAGAGGTCCTCGCGGGCCAGGCCCCGGCGCACCTTGTTCTGGTGCGGGGTGCTCCCGGCGGGGTTCGCGGCGATGACGAACAGGGCCTTGACCGGCGGGTCCCGGACGTCCAGCAGTCCTTCGCCGAGGCGGCTCATCGACAGCGTGCGCACGGGGCGGGGGCGCAGGTCGTCCCGCCACAGCGCGGCCTTGTCGAGCTTGACGTGGCCGGACGTGGAGAACGCGAGCCCGCCGCCGCGCCGCGCCCAGTCGCCGGTCACGGCCGGGATGGCGGCGATCAGGCGCAGGGCGGCCCCGCCGCCGGAGTGCCGCTGGAGCCCCTGCGTCGCGCGGATGGCGGTGGGGCGGGTGCGGGCGATCCGCTCTCCCAGCGCGATGATGCGCTCGGCCGGGATCCCGGTGATGCGCGCGGCCCGGTCCGGCGGGTACCCGGCGACCCGTGCCGCGAACTCGTCCCACCCGAGCGTGCGGTGGGCCAGGAAGTCCGAGTCCTGCGCGCCGAGACCGGTCACGACGTTGAGCAGGCCCAGCGCGAGCGCGCCGTCCGTGCCGGGCAGCGGCGCCAGGTGCTCGTCGGCCTGGCGCGCGGTCCGGGTCCGCACCGGGTCGATCGCGACCAGGTGCGCGCCCGCCTTCCGCGCGTCCTGGACGAACTTCCACACGTGGTGGCCGCTCGTCAGGGGGTTCGTGCCCCACAGCAGGACCAGCCGGGCGTGCGCGAGGTCCTCGGGGTCCATGCCGCCGGGGGAGCCGACCGCCTCCGCCATCCCGGCGCTGCCCGCCGCCGAGCAGATGTTGGCATCGTGCGCCGAGGCGCCGAGCACGTTGAAGAAGCGCCGCCCCGAGCAGCCTTCGAGGCCCTGCAGATAGCCGAGGGTGCCCGTCCCCCAGTACGGCCAGACCGCCTCGCCGCCGTACTCACCGAGGATCCCCTCCAGCCGCGCGGCGATCTCGTCGAGCGCCTCGTCCCAACCGATGCGCTCGAACCGGCCCTCGCCCTTGGCGCCCACCCGGCGCAGCGGATGCAGGACGCGGTCCGGCTGGGCGGCGCGCTCCAGCCACCGGTTCACCTTCGCGCACAGGGCCCCGCGCGTGTACGGGTGCTCGGGGTTGCCGCGCAGCCGGACCGCCTCCCCGTCCCGCACGGTGACGACCCATGAGCACCCGTCGGGGCAGTCCAGCGGGCAGGCGCCCAGCACCGTCAGCTCCGACGTCATGGAACCTCCCCTGGCCGGCCGAACCCCTCAAGTCTGCGTCACACCACGGGCAGCTCATTCCTCTGCGAGGACGCCGTCTCCGACGAGACCCCGCAGCCGGTCGTTGGCGCGCTCGAGAGCGCCGAGCGCGGCCTCGCGCTCGGCCGCGCTCGCCTCTCCCAAGGCTTCTTCGGCCAGCTCCGCCCATGCGCGTTCGATGCCGGGCACGAGCTCGTGCCCGGCATCGGTGACCACGATCCGGACCTGGCGGCGATCGGAGGGGACCGCCTCGCGCCGGAACCAACCGCCGCCCTCCAGCCGGGCCAGGCTGCGAGTCGCGGTGGGCGGCTCGACGCCCAGGCTCGCCGCCAGCTGCGAGACCGTCATGCCCTCGGGTTCCCGCGCCAGGATCCACAGCAGCACGTCCTGCCCGGGATGGAGCCCGAGCGCGGCGAGCTTGCGCGCCTTCGCGGCGCGGTAGAGCTTGCTCATCTTGTTCAGCGCCCGGTTGACGCGCATCGCCTCGCCTGCATCCACGTCCCCATCCTACTGATGTATAGTCGGCTAATAGATAGTCGGCTAAGTAATGGAGGAGCAATGGATCTCGGACTCGAGGGCCGGGTCGTGCTGGTCACGGGCGCTTCCGGTGCCATCGGCGGCGCGGTCGCCAGGGCCTTCGCGCGGGAAGGCGCCCTGGTGGCCGCGGGCTGGCACGGCGGCGAGGACAGGGCTCGCGCCCTCGTCGACTCGATCGTCGAGGCGGGCGGGAAGGGGACGGCGATCCGGATCGACCAGCGCGAACCGGACACGGTCCGGGCGGCGGTGCGCCAGGTCGAGCGTGAACTCGGCGACATCGCGGTCCTGGTCGCGAGCGCCGTGTCCTGGCCGGCGCGCGCTCCGGAGACCTGGGACACCCTGGCGGACGGCTTCGCCGCGAACGCGATCGGGCCGCTGGAGCTGATCGACGCCGTCCTCGCCGGGATGAGGAGTGCGGGGTGGGGGCGCCTGGTGCTGGTCTCCTCCGACGTGGTCGACCAGCCGATGCCCGCCGCCGTCGCCTACCCCGCGGCCAAGGGCGCGCTGGAGACGGCCGCGAGGGTGCTCGCCGCGCGAGAGGCCCGGCACGGCATCCTCGCCAACGTCGTCCGCCCCGGCTTCACCCTGACCGAGAAGGCGCTGTCCACGCCCGGGCTCGGGCAGGAGGCCGTCGACTCCGAGGCCGCCAAGACCCCGACCGGCCGCATCTGCACCCCCGAGGACGTCGCGTCGGCGGTGGCCTACCTCGGCTCGGCGGCGAACGGGCACGTCAACGGCGAGGTCCTCTCCGTGGCGGGGGGCCGGCACCTGACCCGCTGACCACCGGGCACGGGGACCGCGTCCTGATGTCGCGAGGTGAGAGCCGGGGTGGTTTCCTAAGGGGCGAAGGAAACGACGGTAGGGGGAACGAGAGTGAAGAGCGTCGAGCCCGAGGTGTACCTCGTTGCGCGGCCCGAACTGGACTACGACGAGGTCGCCCGGTACCTGCGGGACGTGGGCGGAGAGGGCTGGCTGGAGCGGCTCGACCGCGGCGAGCTCGACGACGAGCTGAACGATCCGCAGAACCTGGCCGAGTTCGCGGGCCGGCTCTGCTACCGCTCCTGGGAGCCGGGCCTCAACCCCAACGTCACCAAGATCCGCACCGACTCCGGCCAGTACCTGGAGAACATCCTGCGCAGCCTGCACGGCTCGGTGCTGGAGCACGTCAGCTTCAGCTTCGTCCTGCACAACGTCAGCCGGGTGCTGACCCACGAGCTCGTGCGGCACCGCCCTGGCGTCGCCATCTCGCAGGAGTCGCTGCGGTTCGTCCGGTTGCAGGACATCCCCTTCTGGTTCCCCGAGTGGGCCCGCGAGGACACCGAGTTGATGAAGCGCGCCACCGCCATGCTGGAGCAGATGGAGGAGTTCCAGGGCTGGATGGCCGCGCACTTCGGCCTGGACGACGAGGGCGTGCCGTTCAAGGAGAAGAAGCACAAGACCTCGTTCATGCGCCGCTTCGCCCCCGAGGGCGTCGGCACCGGCCTGGTCTGGACGGCCAACGTCCGGACCCTGCGCCACACGCTGGAGAACCGCACCGCGCCCGGCGCCGAGGAGGAGATCCGGCTGCTCTTCGGCAAGATCGGCGAGGTGATGCGCACGGAGGCCCCGGACCTGTTCGGCGACTACGTCGTCGAGGACGGCTCCTGGGTCCCGAAGTGGCGCAAGGTCTGAGCCCGCGCCGTCCGCGCTGGGTCTGGGCGGGCGGGCTCGGTTGGGGAATTATTGGACCCTATGTCTGACATCTCCATTCCGGTGGGCGCCCGCGAGCTGCCGGGCTACCTCGCCGTTCCCGAGGGCGAGGGGCCCTGGCCGGGCGTCGTGATCGTGTTCGAGGCGATGGGCGCGAACGCCGACATGCGCGCCCAGGCCGACCGGTTCGCCGCCAACGGCTACCTCGCCGTCCTGCCCGACCTCTACGGCGGGGCGCCCTGGGTGCGCTGCGTCGCCAAGGCGATGCGCGACATGCGCGCCCAGCGCGGGCCGACCTACGACCACATCGAGGCGACCCGCGCGTGGCTCGCCGGCCGGGACGACTGCACCGGCGACGTGGGGGTGTGCGGGTTCTGCATGGGCGGCGGGTTCGCGCTGGTCGCGGCGGCGAGGTACGACTTCAAGGCCGCCGCGGCCAACTACGGGATCCTGCCGCGCCGGCCGGAGGAGTCGCTGCGGGGGGCGTGCCCGATCGTCGGGAGCTACGGGGCGGCCGACCCGTCGCTGCGCGGTGCGGCCGGCAGGCTGGAGCGGGCCCTGACGGCGGCGGGGGTGCCGCACGACGTGAAGGAGTACCCGGGCACCGGGCACGGATTCCTCACCGGCCTCACCCCGCCGCCCCCGCTCGGCCCGATCGCGAAGATCGTCATGGGCTTCGGGAAGGGCCGCGAGAACGCCCCGGACGGCTGGGAGCGCATCCTGGCGTTCTTCGGCGAGCACGTCGCTAAAAAATCTACAACGTAAAGGCGTCGGCCGGTGGAGCGGTGGCCGGACCCTCGCGGCGGTCCGGCCTCACCGCGCCCCTTACCCCGGACGTAATCGCGGCCCTGACCCGGGCGCCGGTAGCGTCGTGGCGTGACGACGATGACGACGGGGTTGAGCGACGTGCGGCCGATCGGGGACCAGCTCCGGGCATGGCGGCAGCGGCGCAGGCTGAGCCAGCTCGAACTGGCGTCGGACGCGGACGTGTCCACGCGGCACCTCAGCTTCGTGGAGACGGGGCGCTCGGCGCCGAGCCGGGAGATGGTGCTGCGGCTCGCCGAGCACCTGGACGTGCCGCTGCGCGACCGCAATCTGCTGCTGGTGGCCGCCGGGTACGCGCCGGTGTTCGACGAGACGCCGATCGAGGAGCCGAAGATGGACACGGTCCGCGCGGCGCTCCGCCAGGTGCTGGACGGCCACGAGCCCTACCCGGCCGTGGTGGTGGACCGGTTCTGGAACCTGATCGACGCCAACGGCGCGGCGGCGTTCTTCATGGAGGGCGCCCCGCCGGAGCTGCTGGAGCCGCCGCTGAACGTCCTGCGGCTCAGCATGCACCCGGACGGGATGGCCAAGAACATCCTGAACCTCGCGGAGTGGCGCGCCCACATGATCGACCGGGTCCGGCGGCATGTGGCGCTGACCGCGGACTCGGCGCTCGCCCAGCTGTACCGGGAGCTGCGGAGCTTCCCCGGCGACGTGGGGGAGGCGATCGCCCCGCCCGCGGGGCACGAGGTCTTCGTCCCGCTGCGGATGCGGGTGGACGGCCGCGAGCTGTCGTTCTTCAGCACCATCGCGACCTTCGGGACGCCGGTCGACATCACGGTGGCCGAGCTCGCGATCGAGTCGTTCTACCCGGCGGACGCGAAGACGACCGGCTTCCTGCGGGAGCGCGCCGGCTGGTGACGGGCCTCAGTCGCCGGCCGTGAGCAGGTCGTGGTGGACGCTCTCCAGCGGCACGCCGAGCCGCTGGAGGGCGGAGACCGTCCCGCGGACGAGCGGCGCGGGCCCCGCCACGTAGGCCTCGTGGCCGCTCGCGCCGTCGAGGTCGTCCAGGAGCCGGGGCAGGACCTCCGGCACGCGGCCGCCGACGGTGCCGGGGGCGGGGTCGCGGGAGACCACCGGGACGACGTGGAGCCGGGGGTGGGCGTACTCCAGCATCCGCAGTTCGGGGAGGTCGTAGAGGTCGTCCTCGGTGCGCGCCGCGACGACGAGCAGGACGTCGCGGTCCGGGGCGGAGGTGGCGGCCTGCTCGGCCAGCGCCTTCATCGGGGCGAGGCCGGTGCCGCCGCCGACCAGCAGGAGCGGGCGGCCGGAGTCCGGGTCGAGGGTCATCGTGCCCTCCGGCGGCCCCAGCAGCACGCTGTCGCCCGGACCGGTGTGCCGGACCAGCGCGCCGCTCACCCACCCGGCGGGAAGGGCCCTGACGTGCAGGGACACCGTCCCGTCCCGGCGGGGCGCGTTCGCGATCGAGTACGTCCGCCAGACCCGGGGCCAGCGGGCCGACTGCACGCTGACGTGCTGCCCGGGCGTGAACGGCAGGGGGCGCTCGGGGCGCAGCGTGATCACGGCGAGGTCGAAGGCGCGGCGGTCGTGCCGGACGACCTCGGCGACCCACCACGGCGGGGCGTCCGCGGCGTCCCGCTCGGCCGCGCCGGCCATGGCCTCGGCCGCGGAGCGGTAGGCGGCGCGGCACGCGGCCTCGGCCCCGGCGGTCCAGACGTCGGCGGCGAAGGCGCGCAGCGTCGCGATCAGGGCGTCCTCGACGGCGGGATAGTGCTCGCGCAGCACCCCGTACTTGCGGTGGCCCCGGCCGAGGCCCTCCAGGTGGCGGGCGAGCTCCTCGGGGTTGTCCTGGCTCCAGACGATGCGGCCGAGCGCGTGGAAGAACCGGTCGTGCTGGCCGCCCATCGCGGGCGGGAACAGGGCGCGCAGCCGCGGCCGCGCCGCGAAAAGGCGGCCGTAGAAATAACTCATGGCACCCGCCGGATCGGCCTCAAGGCGTGCGAAGCATTCTTTGATGACGCGAGTTTCCGATGACATTCGGCGGCACGCCTCCCCTTCGGGCTGTTTTCGGTGGCCGGACGGCAGGAGCGACGGTCGATCCGTGTGCGCCGGGTGCCCGACTCGGTGAGATTCTCTCATCAATCACCGCAGGTACTCAATAGACTGCTGGCGAAGGGCTTCAAGATCGCTACTCGGTGTAATTGCTCGTCAATTCTCCGTGACAGATGGTAAGTGGCCGAGTCAACGCATACTGATCAGTATCAGATCGGCGTTCCGACGTTCAGGAAGAACCCGCCCGGATGTGGAGGAAGAACCTGCATCCGGGGAGAAGATTTCCGAATTCTCGGTCTTTCCGCTCTCCGTTCCCGGAGGGCCGCTCGGCGCCGGTGTCGGCGCCGCGCGCCCATCTCGGCGCTTTCCCCGGCGGGGATCCCCGCCGTGCGGCAAGCTGGCCGGAAGGAGGGCCCGGGGGCGGGGCTGCGCGAGGGGGCGGGTGACGCACGGTGACGTGCGGCCGGCAGGCGGATCACCCATGTACGTCGCCGTCCCGCCGCCGGTGCCCAGCAGAGGGGGAGACACGCATGTCAGAAGCCGCGCGCGGGGTCCCGCGCCCCGCGGCCGGTGAGGGCGCGCCGCCGCTCATCGGCATCACCGCCTACCAGGAGCCGGCCCGATGGGGGCTGTGGGTGCGCGAGGCCGCGCTGCTGCCGGTTCCGTATGCGCGCTCGGTCGAGCGGGCCGGCGGCGTCCCGGTCCTGCTGCCTCCGGCCGCGACCCTGCGCGGGCTGGACACCCTGGTGTCCCGGCTGGACGGCGTCGTCCTGGCGGGCGGCGCCGACCTCGACCCGGAGCTGTACGGCGCCTTCCGGCACTACGAGACCGGCCCGCCGCAGCCGCAGCGCGACCGGTTCGAGCTGGCCCTCGCCCGCGCCGTGGTGGCCGCGGACCTGCCGTTCCTGGCGATCTCCCGGGGCATGCAGGTGCTGAACGTCGTGCGCGGCGGTGCCCTCGTCCAGCACCTGCCGGAGGCGGTGGGGCACCGGGGGCACGCCCCGGAGGCCGGGCTGTTCGGCTCGCACCGGGTGCGGATCAGCGAGTCGAGCCTGGCCGGCAGGATCCTCGGCGGCTCGGCCGACGTGCCCACCTGCCACCACCAGGCGGTGAGCCGGCTCGGCAAGGGCCTGACCGCCGTCGCGTGGGCCGAGGACCAGGTCGTCGAGGCCGTGGAGCTCCAGGGGCACCGCTTCGGGCTCGCCGTCCAGTGGCACCCCGAGGAGGGCGACGACCGGCGCCTGTTCGAGGCCCTCGTCGCGGAGGCCGCGGGCCGCAGGCCGGCGGCGGTCGCGCGGGCCGCCGTCGGCGCGGCGGGCCGCTGACGCCGGGATTGATCGCCGGGCCACCGGGGAAGCCGTGGGGAGGACCCCGCCGACATCCCCCGGAGGCAGCCGCATGCCCCTGCACCCGCAGACCGTGAGCTTTCTGGAACTGCTCGGCTCGTGGACGGCCGCGCCGCCGGGACGGGACCCGGCCGCCGAGCCCGCGATCGCGGAGATGCGGGAGCGGATCGGCGCGGTGTTCCCCGTCGTGCGGCGGCAGCTCCCGCGGGTGCGCGACATCGAGGTGCCCGGCCCCGGGGGGCCGGTGCCGGTGCGGCTGTACCGCCCGCTGCCGCCGGAGCGGGGGCCGCTGCCCGCCGTCGTCTACCTGCACGGCGGGGGATGGGTGCTCGGCGGCGTCGACAACGTGGACGCCTTCTGCCGCGACCTGGCGGCCGCGGCGGAGTGCGTCGTGCTGAGCGTCGACTACCGCCTGGCGCCCGAGCACCCGTTCCCCGCGGCGGTGGACGACGCGTGGGCGGTGGTCTCCTCGGCGGCGCGCGAACCCGGCCGGTACGGCGTCCGGCACGGGGCCGTGGCGGTCGCGGGCGACAGCGCCGGCGGGAACCTCGCCGCGGCCTGCGCGCTGCTGGCCAGGGACGCCGGGGTGCGGCTCGCCCACCAGCTGCTCGTCTACCCTGTGACCGACACGGCGATGGACACCCCGAGCTGGCGGGAGTTCGGGACGGGGTACGGGCTGGACGCCGGCTCGCTCGCCCGGTTCATGGAGCTCTACCGGGGCGGCGCCGACCCGTCGGACCCGAGGCTCGCCCCGCTGCGCTCCCCGGACCTGGCCGGTGCCGCGCCCGCCACCGTCATCACCGCCGAGTGCGACATCCTGCGCGACGAGGCCGAGGAGTACGCCCGCCGGCTCGCCGCGGCCGGCGTGCCGGTGGAGCTGCGCCGCTACGACGGCGTCGTGCACTCCTTCTTCCTGCTGCCCGAGATCTTCGACGCCGGTGCCGAGGCGGTGGAGTTCGCTGTGCGACGATTGCGCGCGGCATTCGACGACCACTCGCGGCAGGGGAGTGCGGCATGACGCGGTACGGCGCGTACGAGCGGCTGAGGATCGACTGGGCGGCGGACGGGGTGCTCCGGGTCACGCTCAGCACGCCGGGCAAGCTCAACGCGGTCGACACCACCGGGCACCGCGAGCTGGCGGAGATCTGGCGGGACGCCGACGCCGACGACGAGGTGCGGGTGGTCCTCGTGCGGGGGGAGGGGACGGCGTTCTCGGCCGGCGGCGACCTCGCCATGATCGAGGAGATGATGACCGACCACGCCTCCCGCCGCCGGATCATGCGCGAGGCCCGCGACATCGTGATGAACGTGCTGAACTGCTCCAAGCCCGTGGTGAGCGCGGTGCAGGGCCCGGCGGTGGGCGCGGGGCTCGCGGTGGCGCTGCTCGCCGACGTCTCCGTCGCGGGCCGCACCGCGAAGATCATCGACGGGCACACGCGGCTGGGCGTGGCGGCCGGCGACCACGCGGCCATCGTGTGGCCGCTGCTGTGCGGGCTCGCGAAGGCCAAGTACTACCTGCTGCTCAACGACGTCCTCACCGGCGAGGAGGCCGAGCGCATCGGCCTGGTCTCGCTGTGCGTGGACGACGAGCGGGTGCACGAGCGCGCCCTGGAGATCGCCGGGCGGCTCGCCGCCGGGCCCGCCGAGGCGCTGTCGTTCACCAAGCACGCGCTGAACAACTGGCTGCGCCTCGCCGGGCCGACGTTCGACGCCTCCCTGGCGATGGAGTTCTTCGGGTTCACCGGCCCCGACGTGCGCGAGGGCGTCGCGGCGATCCGGGAGAAGCGGCCGCCCCGGTTCACCTGAGCGCGGCCCGCGCTCGACCGGGGGCTACCCGTCCGGCCCTGGTCAGTACGACTTGGGGAGCCCCAGTTCGTGCTGGGCGATGTGGGCGAGGACGAGTTCCTCGGCGACCGGGATGTTCTTGCCGATGCGGGCGTCGCGGAACATCCGGGCGATCGGGTACTCCAGCGAGTACGCCATGCCGCCGTGGGTCTGGAACGCCCGGTCGGCCGCCTGCCAGGCCGCGTCCGCCGCGGTGAGCTTGGCGATGTTGGCCTCCGAGCCGCACGGCCGCCCCCGGTCCCACAGCCAGGCGGCCTTGTAGGTCATCAGCCGCGCCAGCTCCAGCTGCGCCTTGATCCGCGCGAGCGGGAACGCGACGCCCTGGTGCGCCCCGATCGGCGTGCCGAAGGGTGAGCGCTCGCCGGCGTACTCGCAGGCGATCTTCAGCACCAGTCCGCCGGACCCGACGCCGCCCGCGGCGGCGAGGATCCGCTCGGGGTTGAGGATGTCCCACAGGACGGCGAAGCCCTGGTCGGGCTCGCCGAGGACGCGTTCGGCGGGCACGCGCACACCGTCCAGGAAGACCATGCTGGACGCGACGGTGTTGGTGCCGAGCTTCGGGATGGGCCGGTAGGTCAGCGTGCCCTCGGCCACGGCCTCCTTGACGTCCACGAGCAGGACGGTGAAGCCGGCCGTGCGAGGACGGGCCTCCGCGGCCGGGATCGTCCGGGTGACCAGGACGAGGAAGTCGGCGCGCTCCACGCCGGAGATCCAGATCTTCTGGCCGCTGACGAGGTAGGAGTCGCCGTCGCGGCGCGCCTGGGTCGCGATGTTGATCGCGTTGCTGCCCGCGTCCGGCTCGGTGACGGCGAAGCAGGTCTCGATCTCGCCGGAGGCGATCCCCGGCAGGAACTCGCGCCTCTGCTCGGCGGTGCCGTGCCGGGCGATGGTGAGCCCGCCGAACGCGGGCGTCAGCAGGTACATGAACGACGCGGCGCCGCCCGCGCCGCCTTCGGCGAGCGCCTCCAGGGCCACCGCCAGCTCCAGCAGCCCCTGGCCCCCGCCGCCGTACTCCTCGGGTATCGCCAGGCTGTGCCAGCCGCCGTCGACCAGCTCCCGCCAGACCTCCTCGGGCCACCGCTTGTCGGTGTCGCACCGGCTCCAGTAGTCCTGGTCGTACTTCCCGGCGATCGCCAGGACGCCCTCCCGCACCGCGGCCGCGCCCTCCGGCAGGTCGAAGTCCATCGCGCCTCCCTCGCAAAGCTCCCTCGTCGACTCTCGCGCGGCTCACGGTAGCCGACCGGAGTAAGTGGTCACTGACGCGGGGTCGGCGGAGGGGCGCCCGCCCGGCCGTCACCGGCCGGCGCGGCCCTGGGCCCGCGCGGTGGCGGCCATGTAGCGGGTCACCATGCGGGCGACGAAGTGGGCGAAGACCTCCGGGGGGCCGGAGGGCAGCATGATGTGGCTCATCGTCAGGCGCACGGCCGCGTCGGCGACCTCGGTGAGCGCCGCGCGGTCCAGATCCGGCCACTGGCGCAGCGCGTGCTCGGCGATGCGGGCGCTGGCGGCGAACAGCACCGGCTCCGCCTGCGTGGTGAGCAGCGGCAGCATCTCGTCGCCGCCCGCGCCCGTCAGCACCGCCTTCTTCAGCTGGTCGTCGGCGGAGGTCTCCAGCGAGAACGTCACGGCGGCGACCACCGCCGAGTACAGGTCGTCGTGCTCGGACAGCACCGCGTCGATTCCGTCGAGGTAGCGCTCGTTGTCGCGGATCACGACCGCCTGCGCGAGGCCCCACTTGTCGCCGAACTCGTTGTAGACGGTCTGCCGGCTGACCCCGGCGGCGGCGGCGACGTCCAGCATCCGGACGGCCCGGTAGCCGCGCTCCACCAGGAGGTCCGCCGCGGCGTCCAGCAGGGATTCGCGCACGGAACGACCCGCGGTGCCCATGTGTCGTCGCCCTCCAGGATGCCGGTCGGTATGCCATTATCCCCCGCGGGCCGCCGCCGGGCCATCGCGCGCCCGACGGATCCCGGCGGTCCCGCCGCGCGGGCCGGGCGGCGGCCCGGGACCTCCGAGCGCGGTCGCCCGCGCCCCGCTCTCTAGAGTGAGGGCCGACCGGCTCAGGCGAGGTGAGGAGGCCGGGTGGGCGGGATCCTTGTGGCCAACAGGGGAGAGGTCGCGCTGCGGGTCGTCCGGGCCGCGGCCGAGCTCGGCCTGCGGACGGTCGCGGTGCGCACCCGCGACGACGCGGCCTCACCGCACACCAGGCGCGCCGACGAGACGCGCGTCCTGCCCGGCGAGGGCGCCGCGGGATACCTCGACGCGGACGCGCTCGTCGCCGCCGCCAAGGACTCCGGCGCCGACGCCGTCCACCCCGGCTACGGATTCCTGAGCGAGAACGCGGGCTTCGCGGCCGGCTGCGCCGCCGCCGGCCTGACGTTCGTCGGCCCGCCCCCGGAACTGCTGGAGCTGCTGGGCGACAAGGCGGCGTCGCGCGGCCTGGCGCGGGAGGCGGGCGTGCCCGTGGCGCCCGGCACGCCCGGCGCCGTGAGCCCCGCCGAGGCTGAGGAGTTCGCCCGCGAGCACGGCACCGTCGTGCTCAAGGCGCTCGCGGGCGGCGGAGGGCGCGGCATGCGCGTCGTCACCGGCCCCGAGGCCATGGCGGACGCCTACGAGCGGTGCCGGTCGGAGGCGCTCGCCTCCTTCGGCAGCGGCGAACTGTACGCCGAGAAGTACGTGCCGGACGCCCGCCACATCGAGGTCCAGGTGGTGGGCGACGGGTCCGGAACCGTCACCCACCTGTGGGAGCGCGACTGCAGCGTCCAGCGCCGCCACCAGAAGCTGATCGAGGTCGCTCCCGCCCCCGCGCTGCCCTCCGCGGTGCGGGACGCGCTGCTGGACGCCGCGCTGCGCATGGCGGCCCGGGTCCGCTACGCCGGCCTCGGCACCTTCGAGTTCCTCGTGGACGGCGGGGACTTCTGGTTCCTGGAGGCCAACCCCAGGCTCCAGGTCGAGCACACCGTGACCGAGGAGATCACCGGCGTCGACCTGGTGAAGGCGCAGATCAGGCTGGCGATGGGGGAGGACCTCGCCGGTGTCGGCCTGGCGGCCCCGCCCGCGGTGTCCGGCTGCGCCGTGCAGGTGCGGGTCAACGCCGAGACGATCGGCGCGGACGGGGCGCCGCGCCCGAGCGCCGGGACGCTCACCGCGTTCGCGCCCCCGTCCGGGCCCGGAGTCCGCGTCGACACCCACGCGTACGCCGGGTACCGCGCGAGCCCGCGCTACGACCCGCTGCTCGCCAAGGTCGTCGCCCGCGCGGAGGACCTGCCGTCCGCCGCCGCCCGCGCCCACGGCGCGCTGGGCGAGTTCGAGATCGCGGGCGTGGCCACGAGCATCCCGCTGCTGCAGGGCGTGCTGCGGCACCCCGGCTTCACCGCCGGCGGCGCCCGCACGTCCTTCGTCGCCGACCACCTGACCGAGCTGCTGGCGAGCGAGCACCGCCGCTACTACGTCGAGACGGCCCCGTCCGCCGCCGGACCCGAGGAGCCCGCGGCCCCCGTCGGGCCGCCCGGCACGGTCGCCGTCCCGGCCCCGATGCAGGGGACGGTCGTGAGCGTGGAGGTGTCCGAGGGCGACCTCGTCCGGGCGGGCGCGCCGGTGCTGGTCCTTGAGGCCATGAAGATGGAGCACGTCGTACGCGCGGGAGAGGCGGGCGTCGTCCGCGCCCTGGCCGCCGCGCCCGGCGAGACCGTGGCCGAGGGCGCGCCGCTGCTGTTCACCGAGCCCGCGGAGGCAGGCGGCGACCACGCCGCCGAGGACGAGGCGGCCGACCTGGACCTGATCCGGCCCGATCTCGCCGAGGCGCTGCGCCGCCACGAGACCGGGCTCGACGCGGCCCGCCCGGAGGCGGTGGCCAAGCGGCACGCGCGCGGCCGCCGCACCGCGCGGGAGAACATCGGCGACCTCTGCGACCCCGGCACGTTCGTCGAGTACGGCGCCCTCGCGATCGCCGCGCAGCGGCAGCGCCGCTCCCTGGAGGAGCTCATCGAGCGCACCCCCGCCGACGGCATGGTCTGCGGCATCGGGGACGTCGACGGCGCGCAGGCGGTCGTGATGTCCTACGACTACACGGTCCTCGCCGGGACGCAGGGGCATCAGAACCACCGCAAGACCGACCGCATGCTCGACATCGCCCACCGCCGCCGCCTGCCCCTGGTCCTGTTCGCCGAGGGCGGCGGCGGACGCCCCGGCGACACCGACACCAGCACCGTCTCCGGCCTGGACGTGACGACGTTCCACGCGATGGGGCGGCTCAGCGGCGCGGTCCCGTCCGCGGGCATCGCGAGCGGGCGCTGCTTCGCCGGGAACGCGGCCCTGCTCGGCTGCTGCGACGTCATCATCGCCACCCGCGACGCCAACATCGGCATGGGCGGCCCCGCCATGATCGAAGGCGGCGGCCTCGGCGTCTTCACGCCCGAGGAGATCGGCCCGGTCGGCGACCAGGAACCGAACGGCGTCGTCGACATCGTGGTGGACGACGAGGCCGAGGCGGTCAGGGCGGCCCGCCGCTACCTGTCCTACTTCCGGGGCCCCGCCGACGACTGGACCTGCGACGACCAGCGGACACTGCGGCACATCGTCCCGGAGAACCGGATGCGCGCCTACGACGTCCGCCGCGCCGTCTCCCACCTCGCCGACACCGGTTCGGTGCTGGAGCTCCGCCGGGCGTTCGGCGTCGGGATCATCACCGCGCTCGTCCGGATCGAGGGCCGCCCGATGGGCCTGATCGCCAGCAACCCCGCGCACCTCGGCGGTGCCATCGACCGCGACGCCGCCGACAAGGCCGCCCGCTTCCTCCAGCTGTGCGACGCGCACGGCCTGCCGATCGTGTCGCTCTGCGACACCCCTGGATTCATGGTGGGCCCGGAGGCCGAGCGGACCGCGACCGTCCGGCACTTCGGCCGCCTGTTCGTCATCGGCGCCAACCTGCGCGTCCCGCTCGTCACGATCGTGCTCCGCAAGGGCTACGGGCTCGGGGCGCAGGCCATGGCGGGCGGCGGGTTCAAGGCGCCGCTGGCCACCCTCGCCTGGCCCACCGGCGAGATCGGCGGCATGGGGCTGGAGGGCGCCGTCCGGCTCGGGTTCCGCAAGGAGCTGGAGGCCGCCGAGGACCCGCAGGCGATGTTCGAGCGGATGGTCGCCGCCGCCTACGAGTACGGCAAGGCGCTCCACGCCGCCACCGTGTTCGAGCTGGACGACGTCATCGACCCGGCCGACACGCGGCGCTGGATCAGCGCCGTGCTGGCCGGGGCTCCGGCGATGGACGACCGTCCCCGCCCGTGGATCGACACGTGGTGAGGTCCTGCCCGGTGCGGTAGGCGTCCCGCACGCGGGGGTCGGCCCGCACCTCCGCCGGGGGGCCGGCCGCGATCACCCTGCCGCCGTCCAGGACGTGCAGGAGGTCGCACACGCCCAGCACCGGCTCGATCTCGTCCCCGGCGACCAGCACCGCCAGCCCCTCGTCGGCCAGGTCCCGCAGGAGGACCTCCAGCGCCCGCGCGCGCCGGTCCGGGAGACCGGCCCACGGCTCGTCCAGCACGAGCACGGCCGGCTCGGTGGCGAGGGCCCGAGCCAGGTCCACCAGTCCGGCGACGCCGGGCGGCGCGTCCCGGACGGGCCGCTCCGCGTGGTCCTCGATGCCGAGGCGGGCGAGCAGCCCGTCGGCGGCGGCGCCCGCTTCGCGGCGCCCGTCCCAGCGGCGCCGCCAGCGGTCCCGCGCCGTGCGGCCCGGCTGCTCCCGCGTCATCGCGTGCCTCGCCGCGGCGGCCCGGACGGACTGCCGGACGGTCGCGGGCCCGGCCGCGCCCGCCCGCTGGAACGTGCGGGCAATGCCGCGCCGGGCCCGTTCCCGCGCGGCGTCGCGCGTCACGTCGGCGCCGTCCAGCAGCACGGTGCCCGCCGCCGGGCGCCGCAGCCCCGTGATCACGTCGCACAGCGTCGTCTTGCCCGCGCCGCTCGGGCCGACGAGGCCGGTCACCGCGCCGGACGGGGCGGTGAGCCCCGCGCCGTCGACGGCCGTCAGCCGACCGAAGCGGACCGTCACCTCGCGCACCCGCAGACCCCGCGCAGCGGCCATGGCATCCGCCCCTTCGCGCCTCGTGTGATGTGGATCACTGGCGGGTCCACACCCTACTGACGCCCGGAGGCGGCGGCAACGGACCGCGGGGTCAGGGCGCCGGGGGCGCGAGGCGGTCGCGGGTCCACTCCTTGACCCCCGCGACGAACGCCTCGACGTCCGCGGCCTTCCCGGAGGCCATCTCGCCGAACCAGTCCGGCACGTAGCGCTCGAACCGCCCGCTCTCCAGGACCTCCAGCACGGCCGCGGCCACCTCCTGCGGCGGCAGGGCGTCGGACACGTCGCTGAGCGGCGGCTCGTTGCCCGGGAGGGTGAACAGCTCCGTCCCGGCGATGAGCGCCGGCTGGATCACGTGGACCCGCACGCCGGTGCCGTCGAGGTCGACCGCCATGCTCTCCCAGAACGCGGTGAGCGCGGCCTTGGAGGCGGAGTAGGCGGCCTCGTGCGGCGGGCCGAGTCGCGCCGCGACCGAGCCCACCGCCACCAGGTGCCCGCGCCCCCGCGCGAGCATCCCGGGCAGCAGCGCCAGCGTGAGTCGCACCGGGGACAGGTAGTTGAGGCGCATCACCTCGTCGGCCTCGGCGGGGGAGAGGTCCTGGACGCGGCGCCGCTTCGGCATCCCCGCGTTGTTGACCAGCACGTCGACGCCGCCGAGCTCGCGCTCGGCCTCGGCGGCGAGGTCGGCGAGCGCGTCGAGGTCGGCGAGGTCGGCCTCCCACATCGCCGACTCCGGAACGTGCTCGCGGCACCGGGAGAGCACCTCCGAGAGCCTGTCCTTGCGCCGCGCCACCAGGCCGACCCGCGCCCCGGCGGCGGCGAGCGCCTCCGCCACCACGGCGCCGATGCCCGACGAGGCTCCCGTGACCAGCGCGGACCGTCCGGTGAGAGTCGCCATGCACACCAACGTCACACACCCCGGCCCCACCGGCAAGGCGCAGCGCCGCCGCCCTCGGGGCCGCGGTTTTCGAAATGTCCGGCGCCGTGGCCCTTCGGTCGGTAAGGTCGTGGGTTTCGCCCCCACCACCCTCGCAGCCGGAGGTCTGTCCGCATGCCCGCCGAGCCCGCCGACCCTTCCCCGACCGCGGTCCTCGAAGCCGAACGCGCCCATCTCGCCGAGTCCCGCGCCGCGCTGCGCCGGATGCGCGAGCACGCCGAGCGCCTTACCGCCGACGTCGCCGCCGACTGGGTCTCCAAGCAGTTCCTGGAGTCGCTGCTCGACCAGCGCGTGAGGGCGCTGGCCGACCACCCGGGCACCCCGCTGTTCTTCGGCCGCATGGACCGCGACGGCGAGACCGGCTCCGACCTGCCCGCCGTCATGTACGTGGGGCGGCGGCACGTCCACGACGGCGACGAGGGGCGGCCCCTCGTCCTGGACTGGCGCGCCCCCGTGTCGCGGGCCTTCTACCAGGCCGGACCGGCGGACCCGATGGGCTGGCGGCTCCGTCGCCGCTTCGGGTTCCGGGCCGGCGAGCTGACCGCCTTCGAGGACGAGCCGCTCGACGGCGGCGACATCGGCCCCTCCCGGATCCTCACCGAGGAGATCGAGCGGCCCCGCACCGGCCCGATGCGCGACATCGTCGCGACCATCCAGCCCGAGCAGGACGAGATCGTCCGCGCCGACCTGCCCCGCACCGTCTGCGTCCAGGGCGCGCCCGGCACCGGCAAGACGGCCGTCGGACTGCACCGCGCCGCCTACCTGCTGTTCACCCACCGGGAGAAGCTGTCGCGGTCGGGCGTCCTCATCGTCGGGCCTAACCACGCGTTCCTCGCCTACATCTCGGCGGTGCTGCCCGCCCTCGGCGAGGTCCGGGTCGAGCAGGCCACCATCGACGACCTGCTCGGCCCGCCGCTCGCGGACGAGCCCGCGGACGCGGCCGCCGTCAAGGGCGGCGCCCGGATGGCGGACGTGCTGCGCAGGGCGCTGTGGCTGCACGTCCGCAAGCCGGAGGAGGGGCTCGTCGTCACGCGCGGCGCGGCGCGCTACCGGCTCGCCGGCCACGAGGTCAGCGAGATCGCCGCCGCGCTGCGCGGGACGACCCGCTACGGCGCGGGCCGCGCCGCCTTCGCGCAGCGGCTCGCGCACCAGGTCCTGGTGCTGATGGAGCGGCGCGGGGAGGCCCCCGACGACCGCGTCCAGGACCAGGTGGCGCGGAGCCGGCCGGTCAGGCAGGTCCTCGACGCGGTGTGGCCGAAGGTGACCGCCGAGCAGGTCCTGCACCGGCTGCTGACGGACGCCGACCTGCTGCGCAGGGCCGCGAAGGGGGTGCTGGACGAGGAGGAGCAGGCCGTCCTCCTGCGGGGCAGGCCCGCCCGCTCGCACCGCTCGGCCAAGTGGACCGCGGCCGAGCGGGCGCTGCTGGACGAGCTGAACGGCCTCATCGAGCGCACCGCCTCGCTCGGCCACCTGGTGGTGGACGAGGCGCAGGACCTGTCCGCCATGCAGTTGCGGGCGCTGGGCCGCCGCTGCGGGACGGGCTCGGCGACCGTCCTCGGCGACCTCGCGCAGGGCACGACCGTGTGGTCGGCGCGCACATGGAAGGAGGTCCTCTCCCATCTCGGGCAGGACGGGGAGGTCACCGAGCTGACCCTCGGATTCCGCGTCCCGGGGACCGTCCTCGACTTCGCCGCCCGCCTGCTTCCGCACGTGGCGCCCGGCCTGGAGCGGCCGCGCTCACTGCGTCCCGGCGCGGGGGCGCTCACCCTGCGGCGCGTCCCCGACGTCGCCGCGGGAGCGGCCGGGGCGGCGCGCGCCGCCCTCGCCCGCCCCGGCTCGGTCGGCCTGATCGGCCCGGACGCGCGGGCGGGCGCGCACGCGGCGGCGCTGGAGGCCGCCGGGCTGGAGCACGAGGTGCTCGGGCCCGAGTCCGAGGGCGCCGCGCGGCTGCTCGTCGTCCCCGCGACCCTCGCCAAGGGCCTGGAGTACGACCACGTGATCGTCGCCGAGCCCGCCGCCATCGCCGCGGCCGAGGAGCGCGGCCTCGCCCGCCTGTACGTCGTGCTGACCCGCGCCGTCAGCACGCTGACCGTGGTCCACGCGGACGACCTCCCCGCCGAGCTGGCGGAGCCGTGAACGGGCGCCGGGCGCCCTAGGCGCTCCCGGCCGCCCGGCCCTCCCGCGGGCGCATCCCGTCGAAGGCGATGCGGAGGACGTCGCCGCGGGCCCCGGCGCGTCCGGCGGCATAGGACATGCCGGCCAGCAGCGCCAGGACCTCGCCGGGGACGATGTCGTCCCGGACGGCGCCGGCCTCCTGCGCCCGCTGGAGGAGGACCCCGATGGCGGCCTTCAGGCCCGGCCCGGCGCGCCCGGTCGCCTCCCGGGCGTCGACGCCGACCTCGGCCAGCGCCTCGGTGACGGCCTGCTTGGTCGCCGCCTGCGAGACCACCCGGGAGAAGAAGCCGAAGAACGCGGCGCCGGGGTCGGCCGCCGACCCCAGCTCGCGCGCCTCGGCCGCCAGCCGCTCCACCAGCGCGACGAGCACGGCCTCCAGCAGCGACTCCTTGGTGGGGAAGTGCCGGAACACCGTCCCGATGCCGACCCCCGCCTTGCGCGCCACCTCCTCGGTGGGGGCGGAGGTGCCCTGGACGGCGAAGACCTCCTCGGCCGCGGCGAGGACCTTGGCGCGGTTGCGCTGGGCGTCGGCGCGCAGGGGCCTGCCGGGGTCGGGTGACGTCATCGCGGCCTTCCGTTGACAACCGGAGTCTTTGCTCCGTATTTTCTCATGCGGAGCCCGTACTCCGATTGTAGGGGAGATCGCATGTCAGAGTTCGCCAGCCCCCGGGCCGTCTTCCAGCGGCTGATCGACGGGATCATCGCGCGGCGGCCGGAGGGGCTGCCGCAGCTCTACGCGCCGGACGCCGTGGTCGTGCACCCGTTCGCCCACCCGGCCTCGCGGCTGGAGGGCCGCGAGGCGCTGCGCCGGCACTTCGCGCAGCTGGAGACGCTGCCGGTGGAGATGAAGGCGCGCAACATCGTCGTGCACCAGACCGCCGACCCCGAGGTGATCATCGCGGAGTTCGAGTACGCGGGCCGCAACACCGAGAACGGGCGGGAGTTCGTCGTGCCCAACATCTTCGTCCTGCGGGTGCGCGACGGCCACATCGTGGAGTCCCGCGACTACGCCCACCACCGCGCCTTCGAGGAGGCGATGGCGTGAACCCTCCTGGCGTGAACCCGGCCGGCAAGGCCACTCCAGGCGCCGCGACCCCCCGTGAGGTGTTCGCGCGGCTCAGTGCGGGCATCTCGGCCGGCCGCTGGCACGAGCTCGCCGCCCTCTACGCCGAGGACGCGGTCGTCGAGCAGCCGTTCGCCCTCCCGCCCGCGCCGCCGCGCCTGGAGGGGCGCGCGGTGATCGACCGGCACTTCCGCGCCGCCGCGCGCGGGCCCCTCGAACTGCGCGCCCGCGACGTGGTGGTGCACGACACCGCCGACCCGGAGGTGATCGTCGCGGAGTTCGACTACGACGGCCGCGTGGCCACCTCGGGCCGCACGTTCCGCGTCGCCAACATCCAGGTGCTGCGGGTGCGCGGCGGGCTGATCGCCGAGACCCGCGACTATCACGACCATCCGGGCTTCGCGCGGGCGATGCGCGACGGCTGAGAGCGGGTGCGCGGCGGGGAGGAGGCCCCCGTGCCGCCCGCCGCACGGGCGGCGCGTGCGGGCGGAACGTCCGGGCGCGGTCCGGCGCGGGCGGTTGACTGGCCGTCCCGGCCGTTCCTAGGGTGGACGGCGGCATACCGACCGGTTGGTATGTCCGGTCCGGGTGGCCGCCGCCACCCACGCCCCGCGCGGAGGCCCCGTGAGCACAGCACCGCCCGACGCCGACGAGCTGAGCAGGCGGGCCGGCGAGTTCCTCGCCGGCCACGACCCCTCGGCGACCGAGCCGCTGGAGTTCCTGCGGGCCCGGTTCGACGCCGGCCTCGCCTGGGTCCACTACCCCGAGGGGCTCGGCGGGCTCGGCGCCCCGCCGCACCTGCATCCGGCCGTCGAGCGGCGCTTCGCCGAGGCCGGCGCCCCCACCAACCACCCCGAGCGCAACGGCATCGGCCTCGGCATGGCCGCGCCGACCATCGCCGCCTTCGGCACCGAGGAGCAGAAGCGCCGCTTCCTGCGCCCGCTGTGGACCGGCGAGGAGGTGTGGTGCCAGCTGTTCAGCGAGCCCGGCGCCGGCTCCGACCTCGCGGCGCTCGGCACCCGCGCCGTCCGCGACGGCGACGCCTGGACGGTCAACGGCCAGAAGGTGTGGACGTCCATGGCGCACGAGGCGCGCTGGGCGATCCTCGTCACCCGCACCGACCCGGACGTCCCCAAGCACCGCGGCATGACCTACTTCGTGTGCGACATGACCGCGCCGGGCGTCGAGGTGCGGCCGCTGCGGCAGATCACCGGGGAGGCCGAGTTCAACGAGGTGTTCCTCACCGACGTGCGGATCCCCGACGAGCACCGGCTCGGCGAGGTCGGCGAGGGCTGGCGGGTCGCCACGACGACGCTGATGAACGAGCGGGTCGCGATCGGCGGCCAGGCCGCGCCGCGCGAGAGCGGCATGATCGGTGTCGTCGCCGCGCTCTGGCGCGACCGCCCCGAGCTGCGCACCCCCGGCCTGCACGACGCCCTGCTGCGCGCGTGGGTGGAGACCGAGGCGGCCCGGCTCACCGGGGCGCGGCTGCGCCAGCAGCTCACCGCCGGGCAGCCCGGCCCGGAGGGGTCGGGCGCCAAGCTGGCCTTCGCCAAGCTCAACCAGGAGGTGTCCGGCCTGGAGCTGGAGCTCCTCGGCGAGGAGGGCCTGCGCTACGACGACTGGACGATGCGCCGCCCCAGCGAGGTCGACTTCACCCGCCGCTCGCCCGGCTACCGCTACCTGCGCGCCAAGGGCAACTCCATCGAGGGCGGCACCTCGGAGATCCTGCGCAACATCATCGCCGAGCGCGTCCTCGGCCTGCCCGGCGAGATCCGCGTCGACAAGGACGTGGCGTGGAAGGACCTGCCCCGATGAGCGACCTGCTGTACGGCGAGATCGAGAACGACCTGCGGGCGAGCGTCCGGGAGGTGCTGAACGACAAGGCGCCCTGGACCTCCGTCCTCGCCGGCACCGAGAAGGACGAGCCCTACGACGCGCCGCTGTGGCGTGCGCTGGCCGGGCAGCTCGGCTGCGCGGGGCTGCCGGTCCCCGAGGATCTCGGCGGCGCCGGCGCGACCTGGCGCGAGACGGCCGTCGTGATGGAGGAGCTCGGCCGGGCCGCCGCGCCCGTCCCGTTCCTCGGCAGCGCCGTGATCGCCACCGCGGCGCTGCTGGCCGCCGGGGAGCGGGAGCTCCTCGCGGAGATGGCCGCCGGGGAGCGGATCGCGGTCCTGGCGGTCCCGTTCAGCACCGCGCCCGGGGACGTCCCGGCGACGGTCCGGGCGGCGGACGGTGCGCTGACCGGGGAGGTCACCAGCGTCGCCGACGGCATGGCAGCCGAGGTGCTCCTCGTCCCGGCCGGCGACGGCCTCTACGCGGTGGACGCCGCCGACGCCCGCCGCACCCCCGCGACCTCCCTCGACATGACCCGCCGCCTCGCCGACATCGCCTTCTCCGGCGCGCCCGCCCGGCGCGTCGCCGAGGGGCCCGGCGCCGTCCGGGCCGCGCTGCGGACCGGTGCCGCGATGCTGGCCTCCGAGCAGTTCGGGCTCGCCGAGCGCTGCCTGGAGGACACCGTCGCCTACGTGAAGACGCGCTACCAGTTCGGCCGCCCGGTCGGCTCCTACCAGGGCCTCAAGCACCGGCTCGCGGACCTGTGGGCCTCGATCACCCAGGCCCGCGCGGTCGCCCGCCACGCCGCGTCCTGCGCGGCCGCGGACGACGGGGACACGCCGATCGCGGTCGCCGTCGCCCAGGCGCACTGCTCGGCGGTCGCACTCAAGGCCGCCGAGGAGTGCGTGCAGATGCACGGCGGCACCGGCTTCACCTGGGAGCACCCGGCGCACCTGTACCTCAAGCGCGCCAAGGCCGACTCCATCGCCCTCGGCACCCCCGACAGGCACCGCGCGGCCCTCGCCGCCCTGGTGGACCTGCCTCCGGCCTGACCCCGGGCGGGCGGCCCCGTCCCCGGGACGGGGCCGCCCGCCTAGCCGGTGATGACCGCCAGGATCCGGGAGCCCTCCGGGAACGCGCCGCGCTCGGCCAGCGCGAGGACGCCGAACATCATCTTGGCCGTGTAGACCCGGTCGAGGACGACCCCGTGCCGGCGGGCGAAGTCGCCGGCGAAGGCGTCCAGCTCCGGGGTCGTGCGCGCGTAGCCGCCGAAGTGGAAGCCGTCCTCGACGCTCCAGTCCCCGCGCCGTCCGCCGTAGGTCTCACGCTGAAGGCGCTCCACCTCCGCGGCCATGAAGCCGCCCTTGAGGACGGGGAACCCGACGGCGCGCTGGCCGGCGGCGAGCCCGGCGGCGAGCCCGGCCAGCGTCCCGCCCGTCCCGCAGGGGCAGCAGACCACGTCGAACCCCGGGACCTCCGCGCCCAGCTCGGCGCAGCCCCGGACGGCGAGCGCGTTGCTGCCGCCTTCGGGCAGCAGGTAGAAGTCGCCCCACCGCTCCCGCAGCTCCTCCACGACGCCGGGCTCGTGCTTGCGCCGGTAGGTCGTGCGGTCCATGTAGGTGAGGCGCATCCCCATGCGCTCGGCATGCGCCAGCGAGGCGTTCAGCGGCAGGTGCTCCTCGCCGCGGATCACGCCGATGGTCGCGAACCCGTGGATCCTGCCCGCCGACGCCGCGGCCCGGATGTGGTTGGAGTAGGCGCCGCCGAAGGTCAGGAGCGTCCCGTGCTCGCGCGCCGGCCCGACGTTGTGCCGGAGCTTGCGCCACTTGTTGCCCGGCAGCTCCGGGTGGACGAGGTCGTCGCGCTTCAGGAAGAGCCGCAGCCCCCGGCGCGCCGCCCGCTCGTCGGCCAGCTCCACCACAGGCGAGGCGGGCCAGGGGGAGGAGGGGCCGGGGGAGGCGGTCATGGCATCGGCAGGCCGAGCCGCTGGCGGAGCGTCCGCTGGACCTCCTCGACGCCCGGCCGCGCGTCGACGGTCACCACGTACTCCTTGCGGCCGAACAGCTCCAGGATCGGGTCGGTCCGGTCGTGGAAGTCGCGCAGCCGCCCGGCGAGCGCCTCCTCCGTGTCGTCCTCGCGGTGCACGAGCTCGCCCCCGCACACGTCGCAGCGCCCCTCCTGCGTCGGGCGGTCGGCGATCAGGTTGTAGTCCATCCCGCACCGGGCGCACAGCCGCCGGGCCAGCACCCGGCGCCTGACCTCCTCGTCCGGCAGGTCCAGGTGGATGACGCCGTCGATGTCGTAGCTCTCCAGGAAGAACTCGGTCTGCCGCCGGCTGCGCGGGAACCCGTCGATGACGAATCCGTAGTTCCAGTCGTGCTGGGCGAGCCGCTCCCGCACGACGCTCTCCGCGAGGTCGTCGCCGACCAGCTCTCCGGACGCCATGATGCGGCGCACCTGCGCGCCCAGCTTGGTGTGGTTCTTGACGTGCCAGCGGAAGATGTCGCCGACGCTGATGTGGACGATGTCCAGATCGCGTGCGAGCAGCCCGGACTGCGTCCCCTTGCCGCTGCCGGCCGCACCGATGATCACGTACTTGCGCATGCGCAGAGCCTAGGGCCACCACCCTGGCGGGAGTCGGAAGCGGGGTCAGGGGCGGGGTCAGAGGGGGAGGCGCAGGCGGCGGCCGAGCCGCCGGAAGCGGGAGTCGGGCGCGCTCCCGGGCGCCTCGTCGCGCACCGCCAGGCTCTCCAGCAGCGTGTCGAACGCGGGCGGGCGGACGCACACCAGGGTCGCGCGGGCCCTGCGGGCGCAGTGCAGCCGCACCGAGGGCCGGAGCAGCCGCGAGAACGGGCCCCGCGTCCCCCGCCCCACGACGAGGATGTCGTCGTCTCCAGCCAGCCGTACGAGGGTGGCGCCCGGCTCTCCGACGAGGGCCAGCGCGGTCAGGTCGACGCCCTCGGGCGGGCCGCCGCACACCTCCGCCAGGAGCCGGGCGACGAGTTCGGCCCCAGAGGCGCGCAGCGCCTCGGTGATGCCGCAGCCGAGCTGGCCCGCCGCGGACACGTGCGGGGGCAGCGGCGCGGCGTGCGCGACCAGCAGCGGCAGCCGGCGCAGCCGCGCCTCGCCGATCGCCCAGGAGAGGGCGCAGCGCGCGCCCGCGGAGTCGTCCACCCCCACCACGACGCGGGGCCCGCCCTCCGGTCTCGCGATCACGGTCCCTCCTGTGGCCGCCGGGTGACAGCAGTCTAGACAGTAGGCATACCCGTTCCGGCGCGAGAGTTCCATGTTCCCGCGGCAGCGGTCGGCGCCGATCCGGCGTTTCGCGGCGGATCGGGGGAGAACCGGGGGCGGTGGCGTGGCCGCTGGACCGCCCGGCGCCGGGCCGGGCACACTGCGGGTATGGCAGCACCGCACGAGCACGACTCCTCCTGCGCCGTCGCGCACGGCGACGTCCGGCCCGACGCGGGGGAGCGGACCCTGGTCGCGGTGTTCGCGGGCCCCGTCGCCGACCACCTCCTGCGCTACGCCGCCGACCTCGGCTACCGCACGTTCCTCGTCGACCCCGACAAGGAGCGGGGCGGCATGGCCGACCTGCCGCCCCTGGACGCCGCCGCCGACGTCGTCGTGACCGACCACCACCGGCCCGAGCTCGGGCCCGTCCTGCGCGACGTGCTGACCCAGCCCGTCCGGTGGGTCGGCGTCATGGGCAACCCGCGCCATCCCGCCCCGCACGTCCCCGCCCTCACCGAACTCGGCGTCCCCGCGGCCGACATCGCCCGCGTGCACCGCCCGATCGGCCTGAACATCGGCTCCAGGACCCCCGCCGAGATCGCGGTCGCGACCCTCGCCGGCCTGATCGCCGACCGGAACGGCCGCCCCGGCGGCTTCGAGTTCTAGTGCTGGCGGTCGCCTACGACGCCTTCGGCGGCCCCCTGGAGATCCGCGAGCTGCCCGATCCGCGGGTCCCGCCCGGCGGCGCGGTGATCCGGGTCGAGGCCACGGGCGTGTGCCGGAGCGACTGGCACGGCTGGCAGGGCCACGACCCCGACATCCGCTCCTTCCCGCACGTCCCCGGGCACGAGCTGGCGGGGACGGTCGAGGAGGCCGGCGCGGGTGTCACCGGCTTCCGGCCGGGCGACCGGGTGACCGTCCCGTTCGTGTGCGCCTGCGGGCGCTGCGCCTCCTGCGCGGCTGGAGAGCAGCAGGTCTGCGAGGCCCAGACCCAGCCCGGTTTCACCCACTGGGGCTCGTTCGCCCGCCTCGTCGCGATCGACGCCGCCGACGTGAACCTGGTGCGCCTCCCGGACGAGATGGCCTGCACCACCGCGGCCGCCCTCGGCTGCCGGTTCGCCACCGCGTTCCGCGCCGTCCTCGCGCGGGGGCGCGTGCGCGCGGGCGAGTGGCTCGCGGTGCACGGCTGCGGCGGCGTCGGGCTGTCGGCCGTCATGGTCGCCGCGGCGGCCGGCGCGCGGGTCGTGGCGGTCGACGTGTCGCCGCAGGCGCTGGAGCTGGCGCGCCGCTGCGGCGCGTCCGCCGTCGTCGACGCCTCCGCCCACGACGAGGTGGGGGAGGCCGTCCGCGAGGCGGCCCACGGCGGCGCCCACGTCTCGCTGGACGCGCTCGGCAGCCCGGCCACCGCCCGCGCCTCGGTGCTGTCCCTGCGCCGCCGCGGCCGGCACGTCCAGGTCGGGCTGCTGCCGCCGGGCGCGGGCCGCGCCGACCTGCCGATGGAGCGGGTGATCGGCTGGGAGCTGGAGATCGTCGGCAGCCACGGGATGGCCGCCCACGCCTACGGCCCGATGATGGAGCTGGTCCGCGCCGGGACGCTGCGCCCCGACCTGCTGGTCGGCCGCGTCCTCGCCCTGGACGACGCCCCGGCCGCCCTCGCCGGCATGTCCGGCGCCGGCATCACGGTGATCGAGCCTGGTCGGCGGCGGTCCGCCGGTCACGGCCCCGCTCACCGGCACGGGCCGGGAGCGTAGGATCGGACGCGACGGACGTGTTCTGTCGGTGGGCCCGCCTACGGTCGGAGGCGACGGCGCCCGCCGCCCTCGCCGCCCCGGCGACCCGCCCAGCAGAGGTGACGACCACCATGCCGAAGACCGTTGACACGGACCGCGACTTCCTGGCCCTCGCCGACCCCTACCGGCGGGAGCTCACGGCGCACTGCTACCGGATGCTCGGCTCGATCCACGACGCCGAGGACCTGGTGCAGGAGACCTACCTGCGGGCGTGGCGCTCCTACGGCGACTTCGAGGGCCGGTCCTCGCTGCGCACCTGGCTGTACCGGATCGCCACCAACGTGTGCCTGACCGCGATCGACCAGCGCGGCCACCGGCCGATGCCGTCCGGGCTGGGGGCGCCGAGCGAGGAGCCCGAGCGGCCCGTCGTCGCCTCCGGCGAGGTGCCGTGGCTGGAGCCCGCCCCCGACCCCGTCCTCGGCGCCGACGCCGCCGACCCGGCGACGATCGTCACCGCGCGCGAGAGCACCCGGCTGGCGTTCGTCGCGGCGCTGCAGCACCTGCCCGCCAAGCAGCGGGTCGTGCTGATCCTGCGCGACGTCCTGAAGTGGCGGGCCGCCGAGGTCGCCGAGCTGCTCGACACCTCCACCGCCGCGGTCAACAGCGCGCTCCAGCGGGCGCGGGCGCAACTGGAGGAGCACACGCCCCTGCGCGACGAGCTGGTCGAGCCGACCGACCCCGCCCAGCGCGACCTTCTGGAGCGCTACGCCAAGGCCTTCGAGGACGCCGACATCGGCGGCCTGATCGAGCTGTTCAAGAAGGACGTCGTCTGGGAGATGCCGCCCTTCCCCGAGTGGTTCGTCGGCGCCGACCACGCCGTCCGGCTCATCACGGCCCAGTGCCGCCCCGCCCCCGGCGACCTCCGGATGGTCCCGGCGGCCGCCAACGGGCAGCCGGCCTTCGGGCTCTACAGGCGCGGCGACGACGGCGTGCACAGCGCCTACCACCTGCAGGTGCTGTCCATCACCGACGAGGGCGTCGCGCACGTCTCGGTGTTCTTCGACACGAGCCTGTTCCCGCTCTTCGGGCTCCCCGACAGGCTCTGACCGCCCCCTCGCCTTCCGCTGGGCGGAAACCCGGGCGCGGCGCGGCTTGCGCCGTTTGCGAGGGTGGTGGCCGGAGGCGCCGCGATGGCCTCCCCGCAGAGCGGGAATGGGGAGGGCGAGGAGGGATGAGGGTATGACGCACCCGCCGTACCTGTACCCGGGGTACAAGAGCACGGTGCTCCGCGCCCCGTCGCAGGACCTGGTCATGCCGAAGCTCGGCCCGGACTGCGTCGAGCTGGCCTCCCCGGTGTTCGGCCACCAGGAACTCGGCCGGCGCGACCACGACCTCACCGTCCAGCACGCGGGCGAGCCGCTCGGCGAGCGGATCGTGGTGACCGGCCGCGTCCTCGACGGCGCGGGCCGCCCGGTGCCCGGCGCGCTCGTGGAGGTGTGGCAGGCCAACGCGGCCGGTCGGTACGCCCACCTCGGCGACCTCCATCCCGCGCCGCTCGACCCCAACTTCACCGGCGCCGGGCGCTGCCTGACCGACGACGGCGGCCGCTACCGGTTCGTCACGATCAAGCCGGGCGCCTACCCCTGGGGCAACCACCGCAACGCGTGGCGGCCCGCCCACATCCACTTCTCGGTGTTCGGCACCGCGTTCACCCAGAGGCTCGTCACCCAGATGTACTTCCCCGGCGACCCGCTCTTCGCCCACGACCCGATCTTCCAGTCGATCCCCGACGAGCGGGACCGGCAGAAGCTGGTCTCCCGGTTCGACATGGAGACCACCACACCGGAGTGGGCACTCGGCTACCAGTGGGACATCGTCCTCGGCGACACCCCGGCGGAGGCCTGATGAGCACGCCCTCCCGCACGCCCTCGGCCACGACGCCGTCGCAGACGGTCGGCCCCTTCTTCGGGTACGCGCTGCCCTACGAGGCGGGCCCGGAGGTGGTCCCGCCGTGGCGCCCCGACGCGATCGCGGTCCGCGGACGCGTCCTCGACGGCGCGGGCCGGCCGGTACCGGACGCGCTGCTGGAGATCTGGCAGGCCGACGAGCACGGCGAGATCGCGCGGCGCCCCGGCGGCATCGTGCGCGCCGGGCACGGCTTCTCCGGCTTCGGACGGTGCGGCACCGACGCCGCCGGCGGCTACCGGTTCAGCACCGTCAAGCCGGGCCCGGTGGGCGGCGGCGCCCCGCACATCTGCGTGCTGGTCTTCGCCCGCGGCCTGCTCAAGCCGGTCTTCACCCGGCTGTACTTCCCCGAGGACGAGGACGCCCGCGCGAGCGACCCGCTGCTCGGGGCCGTCCCCGAGGAGCGGCGCGCGACGCTGGTGGCCGAACGCGAGGGCGAGCGGGAGTACCGGTTCGACATCCGCCTGCAGGGCGACCGGGAGACGGTCTTCCTTGCCTTCTGACGAGCACGGGCCGCCGCCCGGCGCGCACGGCTCCGCGCCGGAGCACCATCCGGGGCGGGGGCACCGCCCGGCGCCGGACGCCGGGCTGCTGTCGCCCGTGCGGGCGGGGACCGAGACCGAGGCCGCCACGAGCGACCTCGCCTACCTGACCGCCATGCTGGACGCGGAGGCGGCGCTCGCCCGCGCGCAGGCCCGCCTCGGCTTCGTCCCCGCCGGGGCCGCGGAGGCGATCACCGCCGCCGCGGACGCGGACCGGTTCGACCTGGCCGGCATCGCCCGCCGGGCGCGCGGCTCCGCGAACCCGGTCGTGCCCCTGGTCGCCGACCTGCGCGCGCTCGCCGGCGCCGCGGGCGAGCACGTCCACAAGGGCGCCACCAGCCAGGACATCGCCGACACCGGCGCCATGCTCGTCGCGGCCCGCGCCAGGCGCGTCGTCCTCGCCCACCTCGACCGGGCACTGGACGCGCTGGCCGGGCTCGCGGCGCGGTACCGCGACACCCCGATGCCGGCGCGCACGCTCGGCCGGCAGGCGCTGCCGACGACGTTCGGCGCCAAGGCGGCGGGCTGGCTCGTGGGCTGCCTGGAGGCGCGGGAGGGGCTCGCCGCGGTGCCGCTGCCCGTGCAGCTCGGCGGCCCCGCCGGGACCCTGGACGCCTTCGGCGAGGACGCCCTCGACCTCGTCGCCGCCTACGCGCGCGAGACCGGCCTGGCCTGCCCCGTCCTGCCGTGGCACACCCGCCGCGCGCCGGTCGCCGGGCTCGCCGCGGCGCTGGCGGTGGTCGCCGGCGCCCTCGGCAAGACCGCCACCGACGTCTGGCTGCTGGCGCAGAGCGAGGTCGGCGAGGCGGCCGAGGCCGCGGGCGCCGGCAGGGGCGGCTCGTCGTCGATGCCGCACAAGCGCAACCCGGCGCTGTCCGCGCTGGTCAGGTCCGCCGCCCTGCAGGTCCCGGCGCAGGTCCAGGTGGTGCTCGCCGCGCAGGCCGCGCCGCACGAGCGGCCGGCGGGGGAGTGGCACGCCGAGTGGCAGCCCCTGCGCGAGTGCCTGCGGCTCACGGGGGGCGCCGCCGAGACGGCCGCCGAGCTCCTGGACGGCCTGGAGATCTCCACCGAGCGGATGCGCGCCGACCTCGACGACCTCCTGGAGGTCCTCGGCGGCGACCCGGGGACGGGCGCCGCCGCCGCCCTCGTCGGCCGGGCCCTCGACGCGTACCGGAGGAGCCGCACGTGACCGCCGTACCGCAGCACCGCCTGGACGGGCCGGACGGCGCCCCCGTCGTCGTTCTCGGGCCGTCCCTCGGCACCTCCATGGACCTGTGGCTCCCGCAGCTCCCGGAGCTGACCCGCGCCTGGCGCGTGCTGCGCTACGACCTCCCCGGCCACGGCGGCGCGCCCCCGCCCGGCGGCCCGTTCACCGTCGAGGACCTCGCCGACGGGGTCGTCGCCCTGCTGGACGGCCTCGGCGTCCGGCGGGCCGCCTACGCCGGGGTCTCGCTCGGCGGCGCGGTCGGGACGGCCCTCGCGCTTCGCGCCCCGGACCGCGTCGCGAGCCTGGTCCTGTGCTGCACCTCCCCGCGCTTCGGCGACCCGGCGGCGTGGCGCGAGCGCGCCGCGCTCGTGCGCTGCGAGGGGGTGGGCCCGGTCGCCGCCGGGGCGGCGGCGCGCTGGTTCACGCCGGCCTTCACCGGCGCCGGCCCCTACGTGGCGATGCTGCGCGCGACGGACGCCGAGGCCTACGCCGGCTGCTGCGACGCCCTGGCCGAGTTCGACGCGACCGCGCGCCTCGGCGGCATCGGCGCGCCGACGCTGGTGGTCGCCGGAGCGCAGGACGGCCCGACGCCGCCGCGCGGCCACGCCGACCGGCTCGCCGCCGGCATCCCCGGCGCCGCCCTGACCGTCGTCGAGGGCGCCGGGCACCTGGCGAGCGCCGAGCGCCCGGCCGAGGTCAACGAGGCGATCACCGCGCACCTGGACCGCACATGGAGGGGATCCCGCCGATGAGCGAGCGCCTGTCCGACGAGGAGCGGTACGCGCGGGGCATGAGGACGCGGCGCGAGGTGCTCGGCGACGCCCACGTCGACCGCGCCGAGGCCCGCAAGGACGGCTTCACCGCCGACTTCCAGGACCTGATCACCCGCTACGCGTGGGGCGACGTCTGGGACCGCCCCGGCCTGGACCGCAGGACCCGCAGCTGCGTCACGCTGACCGCCCTGGTCGCGGGCGGCCACCTGGACGAGCTCGCCATGCACGTGCGCGCCGCGCTCCGCAACGGCCTCACCCCCGACGAGATCGGGGAGGTCCTCCTGCAGACGGCGATCTATTGTGGAGTGCCCGCCGCGAACTCGGCCTTCGCCGTCGCCCAGCGGGTGCTCGGCGAACAGGAGTGACGGGCGCGAACCCGGGCGGAGGGGCCACGTGGAAGGGGACGCCGGGAGAGAGGGCGGCGCGGAGCGCGCGCGGCCGGTCAGCGTGGCGGGCAAGGTGATGGCCATCCTGAACGCGTTCGCCCAGGGCGGCGTCCGCCTCAACCTGAGCGAGATCTGCCGCCGGGCCGGCCTGCCCCTCGCCACCGGCCACCGGCTGGTCGGGGAGCTGGTCGGCGGCGGGTTCCTGGAGCGGGTGCCGGACGGCACGTACCGCATCGGCACCCGCCTGTGGCGCATCGGAAGCCAGGCCCCCGCCGTCACCGGGCTGCGGGAGCTGGCCCTCCCGCACATGGAGGACCTCTACGAGGCCACCCACGACAACGTCCAGCTGGGCGTGCTCCGCGACGAGCGGGTGCTGATCGTGGAACGGCTGCGCGGGACGCGGTCGGTGCCTGTCGTGACCCAGGTCGGCGCCACGCTGCCGCTGCACACCACCGGCGTCGGGAAGGTGCTGCTGGCGTTCGCGCCGCCGCGGGTGCGCGAGGACGTCCTGGCAGGCGAGCTGACCCGGCACGCGGCGCGCTCCATCACCGATCCGGACGAGCTGCGGCGCTGCCTCGAGCAGGTCCGCCGCTCCGGCTACGCGGTGACCCGCGACGAGATGACGCTCGGCGCGTCGTCCGTCGGCGCCCCCGTGCGCGACGGCGCGGGCGAGGTGGTCGCGGCGATGTCGCTGGTGTCGAGCACCCGCGGCGCCGACGTGCGGCGGCTGCTGCCCCCGCTGACCACCGCGGTGCGCGCCCTGTCCCGGGACGTGGCCGCGCACTGGACCGGCCCCCCGGACACGTTCTCCGCCGAGCGGGACGCCGGCGCCTGAACCCGCGGCGCCGCCCGCGCGCACGCGGGCGCACCACCACGAGGAGGATCGATGCGTACCCAGGTCGCGATCATCGGCGGAGGCCCCGCGGGACTGCTGCTGTCGCACCTGCTCCATCTCCAGGGGATCGACTCGGTGGTCCTGGAGCGGCGCGACCGCGACTACGTGGAGCATCGGCAGCGGGCCGGGATGCTGGAGCAGGGCACGACCGACGTCCTGCGCGAGAGCGGCGCCGGCGAGCGGCTCGACCGGGAGGGCCTCGTCCACCACGGGCTGGAGCTGCGGTTCGGCGGCGCGGGGCACCGGATCCCGCTGACCGGCCTCACCGGCCGGACCGTCACCGTCTACGCGCAGACGGAGATCGTCAAGGACCTCGTCGCCCGGCGGCTGGCCGACGGCGGCGACGTGCGGTTCGAGGCGGAGGTCGTCGGCCTGGACGCCGCCGCGCCGAGCGTGACCTTCCGCAGCGGCGGGCGGACCCGCACGCTCGACTGCGACTACATCGCCGGCTGCGACGGGTTCCACGGCGTCAGCCGGCCGGCGGTCCCCGGGCTGCGGACCTTCGAGCGCGACTACCCGTTCGCCTGGCTCGGGATCCTCGCCGACGTCCCGCCCTCCACCGACGAGCTGATCTACGCCCACCACGACCGCGGGTTCGCGCTGCACAGCCTGCGCTCGCCGCACGTCAGCCGCCTCTACCTCCAGGTGCCGCCGGACGAGGACGTCGCCGCGTGGCCCGACGCCCGGATCTGGGACGAGCTGGCGGCGCGGTTCGCGACCGGCGACGGCTGGACGCTGCGCGAAGGGCCGATCACCGACAGGTCGATCACGCCGATGCGCAGCTTCGTGGCCGAGCCGCTGCGGCACGACCGGCTGCTCCTCGCGGGGGACGCGGGCCACATCGTCCCGCCGACCGGGGCGAAGGGCCTCAACCTCGCGGTGTCGGACGTGACCGTCCTGGCGCGGGCGCTCGCCGAGCGCTACGCCTCGGGATCGCACACGCTGCTGGACGGCTATTCCGACGCGTGCCTGCGGCGGGTGTGGAGGGCCGAGCACTTCTCGTACTGGATGACCACGCTGCTGCACGTGGATCCGGCCGCGACCGCCTTCGAGCAGCGGCTCCAGCGGTCCCACCTGGACTACGTCGTCTCCTCGGAGGCCGCGAAGACCTCCCTGGCGGAGAACTACACCGGTCTTCCCATCGACTAGCCGGAGCGATGGAGGCCGGCGGGACGCGCGTCGCCGAAATTGGCAGCCTCTGAATTTTTGCCACTTAGGCAACTTTGGTCTACGGTGAGACCTCGCCACGCGGACGCGGAAGGTGAAAGGCTTCGGCATCCGCTCGACGCCGCCCGGCCGGACGGCGCCCGCGAGCCCCCCCGGCCGGCCCCCCCGGCCGGCGCCGAAGACGACGTGAAGGACAGCGCAGTGAGCCTCCTGGACCAGCCGCCCCGCCAGGCCGGTGCTTTAGCACGACTGCGCAGGCCGGGCCGCGCCGGCGCGGCCGCGGGACGGCCCGGCGGCCGCCCGCGGCCCGTCCGCGAGCTGCTGCTGATCAGCGTGCTGTTCGCCGCCTACAAGCTCGGGCGGCTGCTGGCGGACGGGCGGGTGAGGGAGGCCTTCGACAACGCCCACCGCGTCCTGCGCCTGGAGCACGTCCTCGGGCTGCCGGACGAGGCGGTCGTCCAGCAGGGCCTGATGCACAGCCAGGCCCTCGTGCACGCGGCCAACTCCTACTACGCCGTCGTGCACTTCCCGGCGGCCGTGCTCTTCCTGCTCTGGATCTACCTGCGGCGGCCCGCCCACTACCGGTGGGTGCGCCGGGTCCTCGTGGCGCTCACCGCCGCGGCGCTCGTGCTGCACCTGCTCGTACCGCTGGCGCCGCCGCGCATGCTGCCCGCGACCGGGCTCGTCGACACCGCCGCGCGGTACGGGCCGTCGGTCTACGGGGCGCCGGAGACCGACACGATCGCCAACCAGTACGCGGCCATGCCGTCGCTGCACATCGGCTGGGCCGCCGTCATCGCCCTCGGTCTCGTCGTCACGTCCCGGACGCGATGGCGATGGCTGTGGCTCCTCCACCCGATCGCCACGATCGCGGTCGTCGTCGGCACCGCCAACCACTACTGGCTGGACGGGATCGTGGTGCTGGCGCTTCTGACGGTCACCGCCCTGCTGCTGCGCCCGCCCCGGCCCGACGGCCCGGACGGCCCCGCCGGCTAGCCGGCGGGCTCGGCGCCCAGCGTCTCCAGCAGTTCGGTCACCGGCTGGAGCTTCTCGTACAGCAGCAGGACGGGCTCGCCGGGCTCCGCCATGTCCAGCGCCGACGTCAGCGCCCCCTTCAGGTCGCCCGCCGGGTGGTGGCGCACGTCCGGGCGGACCTCCCGAAGGCCCCGGACGATCAGCCGGGTCATCTCGCCCGAGCGGCGCCCGCGCAGGTCCTCGTCCTCGTAGACGACGACGCGGCCGAACGATCCCGCCAGCGCCCGGGCGGTCTCGCTCACCAGCTCGTCGGAGCGGTCCCCGGGCAGCGTCACCGCCGCGACCCCCGCCCTGCCCCAGCACCGCTCCATGAACGCGCCCATCGCCCCGACCGCCGCCGGATTGTGCGCGTAGTCGACCAGGACGGGGTTGGCGCCGACCCGGTACACGCAGCCCCGGCCGGGGTTGCGCGTGTGCGGGTCGAATGAGCGCAGGGCCCGCGCCACCACCTCCACCGGGACGCCGAGGGCGCGGGCGGCGGCCGACGCGGCGAGCGCGTTGGCGATCACGTGCCGGGCGTGCCCGCCGAACGAGCCCGCCACCTCCGCGGCCGGCAGGACCGGGGTCCGGCGGTCGCCGCGCACCTCGGTCAGCCGGCCGTCCCGCACGCAGTAGCCGACCCCGCCGCCGCGCAGGTGGGCGGCGAGGGCGGGGGCGTCCGGGGACAGGGCGAACAGCCGCAGCACGGGGTCGCGCTCGCGGACCCCGGGCCGCTCGGCGAGGCCCGCCGACGCCTCGTCCTCGGCGTTGAGGACCACGTGCCCGCCCCGGCGGATCTCCTCGGCGACCAGCGACTTGATGTCGACCAGGTCCTCGAGGGACTCGGTGTCGTCCACGCCGAGATGGTCGCGGGTGATGTTGGTGACGACCGCGACGTCGGCGCGGTCGTAGCCGAGGCCGCGCCGCACGATGCCGCCCCGCGCGGTCTCCAGGACGGCCGCCTCCACCGACCGGTCGCCGAGCACCATCTCCGCCGAGCGCGGCCCGGACGCGTCGGACCGGTGGACGAGGCGCCCGCCCACGTACACGCCCTCGGTGCTGGTCATGCCGGTCCGCCGCCCGTCCAGCTCCAGCATGTGGGCGATCATCCGGACGGTCGTGGTCTTGCCGTTGGTGCCGGTCACCGACACGAGCGGCACCCGGGACGGCGTCCCCTCCGGGTACATCAGGCCGATGATGTCGCCCGCGACGTCCCGCCCGGCGCCCTCGTGCGGCGCCAGGTGCATCCGCAGGCCCGGCGCGGCGTTGACCTCCAGGATCCCGGCGGCGCCGTGCTCGGCGGGCGGCGGGGAGGCGATGTCGGGCAGCCGCAGGTCGATGCCGCACACGTCCATGCCGACGGCCCCGGCGGCCCGCACGCACATCGCGGCCACCTCCGGGTGGACGGCGGCGGTGACGTCCCGGCCGGTGCCGCCGGTGGACAGGTTGGCGTTGCGGCGCAGCCAGACCCGCTCCCCGGCGGCGGGCACCGTCTCCGGGCCGTGCCCCTGCCGCGCCAGCAGCGCCAGCTCGGTGGGGCCGAGGGTGATGCGGGTGAGGGGCCGGTCGTGCCCCTCGCCGCGCGCCGGGTCGGCGTTGACCCGCTCCACCAGCGCCGCCACCGCGGCCGTCCCGTCGCCGGTCACGCACGCGGCGGTCAGCTCGGACGCCGCCGCGACCCGGCCGCCGACGACCAGCACCCGGTAGTCCCTGCCCGGGATGTAGCCCTCGACCAGGGCCTTGCCGTCCGCCCCCGCCGCCGACGCGAACGCGGCCACCACCTCCTGCGGGGTGGTCAGCTCGATGTGCACGCCCTCGCCCTGGTGCCCGGCCAGGGGCTTGACGACCACGGGGTCGCCGATGGCGCGCAGCGCCTCCAGCGCCTCGCCGGGAGACGCCGCGACCCGGCCCTCCGGCACGGGCAGGCCCGCGTCGGCGAGCAGGCGGTGGGCGAGCCGCTTGTCGCCCGCGACCTCCATACCGATCGCCGAGGTGGCGTCGGTCATCGCCGCCCACACCGTCCGGCGGTACCGCCCGTAACCGAGCTTCAGCAGGTTGAGCCCGCCGACCCGGCGCACCGGCACGCCCCGCTCGCGGGCGGCCCGCGCCAGCGCCGCGGTGCTCACCCCGAGCCGCTCCTGCTCGTGCACGGCGGCGACGGCGGCCAGGCCGGCCGCGGGGTCCGGGACGAGCCCGGCGAGCGCTCCGCCCACGATGCGCACCGCCAGCGCGATCAGCCGCTCCACCACCGGGCTCGCGGGCGGCTCGTCGCGCGGGCACTCCAGGATCACGTCGTACGCGGCGGGCCCGCCCGCGCGCACGGTGCGGCCGAAGAACACCTCGCGGCCGATCAGACCGGACAGCTCCAGCGTGACGTGCTCGGTGACGTGGCCGAAGTAGGTGCCGCGCGCCATCGCCTCCAGCAGCCCGCCCGGCCGTCCCGCCGAGCAGTGGTGCCCGGCCAGTCCGGGCAGCGCGTCGACGAGCCGCTCGGCGAAGCCGGGGTGGTCGGTGGTCTCGTGGCCGGTCAGGCCCTGCAGGTCGAGCCGCGCGATCGCGACCGGCCGGGACAGGTAGACGTTCGGGCCGCCCAGGCGGCGCACATGGTCCAGTCGCACCGCTACCCCTCCTCCGGGCCGCGCATGTCGCCGATCGCCGGGAGCCTGTCGTTCATCTGGAACGCGCATCCGGCCGGCAGCAGGTGCAGCGACACGTCGAGCATGGCCATCGGCTCGTCGTCGGAGGCGGCGTAGGCGACCGTCGCCTGCCCGGCGTCCACGACCGTGACCACGCCCGTCCCGACGACCTCGAACCGGCCGTCGCCCACCACGATCGCCGTGTCCTCGTCGATGCCCACCCCGAGCAGCCGGGTGTCCAGCGCTATGCCGCTCATCAGCCGCGGCAGCCGCCCCCGCTCGTTGAAGTGCATGTCGATCAGCACGTTGTCGAGCAGGCCGAGCCCGGGGCCGACCTTCACGCTGGAGGCGGCGACCTCGTGGCCGCGCCCGCCGAGGATCATCCAGTGGCCGAGCGCGGTGGCCCCGGCGCTCGTCCCGGCGATCACCAGGCCCTCCTGGTCGAGCCGGCGCTTGAGCAGCTCGTTGGTCCGCGAGCCGACCAGGGTGCGGATCCGCGACTGGTCGCCGCCGCTGAACAGCACCCCCGTCGCGGTCTCCAGCGCCCGCAGCGTGGCCGCGTCGTCGGCCGCGGCGCGGCCGAGGAGCCGCAGCTCCCGCACCGAGGAGACGCCGAGCCGCCCGAACACCGCCGTGTACTCCTCGGCGACCTCCTCGGGCACCTCCGTCGCCGTCGTGATGACGACGACGCGCGCGTCCTCCTCGCCCGCCAGCTCGACGAACGTCTCCAGCGGCCCGGAACCGCAGACCCGGTTCTCCGCCCCGCCGATGATCAGCAGCCGGCCCTTGCGTCCGGCGCCCCCGTGTTCATGCTTCACACCTGCTAGCTACCCCCGATAACCGGCTGTAGTCGTGCGAACGCGACAAGTCATTGGATCGCTCCCGCGGCGGCTGTGCCATGCTGGGCTGATGAGCGGCCCCGCTTCCGCGGACGACGCCGTCCGGCCGCCCTCCGGCCCGGCCCGCTCGTCTCCGCCCCAGGGCGGCCGCGCGGCCGCCCTGGCCGCCGCGTCGGCCCACTACCTGCGCAGCGAGCCGATCGACATGTCGGCGCTCGCCGCCGAGCTGGGCGTCGGGCGCGCCACCCTCTACCGCTGGGTCGGCAGCCGGGAGCAGCTCCTCGGCACCCTGCTGGGGGAGATGACCGAGCGCACCTACCGCGCGGCGACGCGCGATGTCGGCGGCGCCGGCGCCGAGCGGGTCCTGGCCCTGCTCGACCGGTTCATGCGCGCGGTGGTGGACGCGGGGCCGCTGAAGGCGTTCACCGAGCGCGAGCCCAGGCTGTTCATCAGGCTCGCGACCATGCCCGGCGCGGTCGAGGACCGCGCCACCGAGCTGCTGACCGCCGAGCTGCAGGCGGAGATCGACCGCGGCGCGCTGCACACCCGGCTGCCGACCCGCACGCTCGCGCAGGCGATCGTCAGGGTCGCCGACTCCTTCATGTACGCCCACTACCTGGGCGGGAACCGGCCGGAGATCGACCAGGCGCTGGAGGTCGTCGAGCTGCTGCTGCGGCCCTGCCCGGGCGGCGGGGAATCACCGGGCGCGGCCGGACGCTGAACCTTGTCGGGGTGTGACCGTTTCGCGGCATTGCTCCCCATGAGAGGCTGAAGTCATTGGACGCATCGTCGAAAGAGGGGCCGTGAGCGACATCCCCCGCCGCGCGGTGACGCGGACCGCCAAGCTGGCGACCCTCCCGCTCGGGTTCGCCGGGCGCACCGCGCTCGGCCTCGGCAAGCGCACCATCGGCCGTCCCGCCGAGGCCGTGGCGCTGGAGGTCCAGCGCCGCACCGCCGAGCAGCTGTTCGCCGTGCTCGGCGAGCTGAAGGGCGGCGCCATGAAGGTCGGGCAGCTGCTTTCGATCTTCGAGGCCGGGCTGCCCGAGGAGGTCGCGGGCCCGTTCCGCGCCAGCCTGACCCGCCTGCAGGAGGCGGCGCCGCCCATGCCCGCCGCCACGACCCACCGCGTCCTCGCCGAGGGCCTCGGCCCGGACTGGCGGGAGATGTTCGCCGAGTTCGACGACGCCCCGGCCGCCGCCGCGTCCATCGGCCAGGTCCACAAGGCCGTCTGGCACGACGGCCGCACCGTCGCGGTCAAGGTGCAGTACCCGGGCGCCGCCCGGGCCCTCATGAGCGACTTCAACCAGATCTCCCGCCTGAGCCGCCTCGTCACGCCGCTGTTCCCGGGCGTGGAGGTCAAGCCGATCGTCGCCGACCTCAAGCGCCGCCTGGAGAAGGAGCTCGACTACGTCGACGAGGCCCGCGCCCAGACCGCCTTCCACGAGGCCTACGCGGGCGACCCCGACTTCGCCGTCCCCGCCGTCGTCGCCCAGTCGGGCCACGTGCTCGTCACCGAGTGGCTGGACGGCACCCCGCTCGCCAGGGTGATCGCCGAGGGCGACCAGGAGACCCGGGACCGCGCCGGGCTGCTGCTGTTCCGCTTCCTGCTGTCCGGCCCGGTCCGCTGCGAGATGATCCACATCGACCCGCATCCGGGCAACTTCCGGCTGCTGGACGACGGCCGCCTCGGCGTCATGGACTTCGGCGGCGCCGCCCGCGTCCCGGCCGAGCTCCAGTGGTCGATCGGGCGCCTCACCCGCATCGGCACCCTCGGCGACCCCGACGACATCGTGGACGCCCTGTTCGAGGAGGGCTTCCTCGTGGGCGACGCCGAGGTGGACCCCGACGAGGTCGCCGCGCTCGTAGCCCCGCACGCCGCGCCCTTCGCCGTGGAGCGCTTCCGCTACTCCCGCGAATGGCTGCGCGAGCAGACCGCCCGCGGGCTCGGCCTCGCCTCCGACCTGCGGCCCGGGGCCCTCGCGCGCGCGTTCCGCCTGCCGCCGCAGTACCTCGCCGTCAGCCGCGCCCTCTCCGGCTGCGGCGGCGTCCTCTGCCAGCTGGAGGCCGAGGGCGCCTTCCGCGCCGAGGCCGAGCGCTGGCTGCCGGGGTTCGCCGCCGGCACCGACCCGGGCGCGGGCCCCGATCTCGACGGCCAGGCCCAGGTCACCGCCTGAGCCCGCCCGGCGGTCAGGCCAGCGCCTCGGCCTCCTCCTGCTCCACCTGCCGGTTCCAGTCGCGCTTTCCGGACTGCCAGCCGTCCTCGTCGCGGCCGCGCCGCCAGTAGCCGGAGATCGACAGCCGGTCCAGGGGGAGGCCTCGCTCGACGCGCAGGTGGCGCCGGAGCGCCTTGACGAGGCCCGCCTCGCCATGGACGAAGGCATGCACGTCGCCGGAGGGGAACTCCAGCTTCTGGACGGCCTCGACCAGCAGGTCGCCGACCTCGCCGCCGCCCCGGTGCAGCCAGACGATCTCCGCGTCGCCGGGCGTGCGCAGGGCCTGCTCCTCCTCGGGGCCCGCGACCTCGATCAGGGCCCGGACGGGGGCGCCCTCGGGGACGCGTTCGAGGGAGGCGGCGATCGCGGGCAGCGCGCTCTCGTCGCCGGCGAGCAGGTGCCAGCCGGCGTCGGCGCGGGGCGCGTAGCCGCCGCCCGGGCCGTTGAAGTAGATCTCCTCGCCCGGCCGGGCGCTCGCCGCCCACGGGCCGGCGAGCCCCTTGTCGCCGTGGTGGACGAAGTCGATCGTCAGCTCGCGCGCCCCGGCGTCCCACGCCCGGACGGTGTAGGTGCGGGTGCTCGGCCACTGGTCGCGCGGCAGCTCGGCGCGGACCCGCTCCATGTCGAACGGCTCGGGATAGGCGACGCCCGGCCGGGGGAACAGCAGCTTCACGTAGTGGTCGGTGAACTCGCCCGCGCCGAATTCCGAGAGCCCGTCGCCGCCCAGGACCACGCGGATCATGTGCGGTGTGAGCCGCTCGGTGCGCAGCACCGTCCCCCGGTGGAGCCTGCGTCCCTTGCGTGCCGGTTCCGTCGCCATACGGTCCCCTCAGATGATCCGGATCACAGTGCTTAGGGAACCCTAACCTCTGATTCATCCGGAATGTTCCCCGGCGGGGCCCGGCGGTCAGCGCGCCGCGTCCGGGGGTGCCGGACGGGTCCGCGCGACCTCGGCCGCGAGGGCCTCGAACGCCGCGCCGGTCTCCTCCTCCGCGAGGACGGTCGCCAGCGTCGACTTCACGATGACGACGCCGTTCCGGGGCGAGACCCAGATGAGCTGGCCGCCGAGGCCGTTGGCGGAGAAGTCGCCGTTCTCCCCGAGCCACCATTGCAGGCCGTACCCCTGGTTGAACGGGGCGGACGGCCGCGTCGACTCCGCCACCCAGGAGGCGGGGACGACCTGGCGTCCGTTCGCCCGGCCGCCGTTCAGGTACAGCAGGCCGAACCGCGCGAAGTCGCGGTCGGTGGCGTAGTAGCAGCAGTAGCCCATGCTGTTGCCGTTGGAGTCGTTGCCGAGGAACGCCCTGGAGGCCATTCCGGCCGGTCCCCAGATCTTCTTCTGGACGTAGGCGTGGTAGGGGACCCCGGTCGCCTTGGCCACGACCCAGGAGAGGACGAACGAGTTCATGCTCGTGTACTCGAACCGCGTCCCCGGCTCCCATCCGCGCTTGCGCTGCCTGGCCAGCTCGGTCAGCGGATACCCGAGGCTCGCGGCGACGTGCACGAACGGCACGTCGTTCGTCTCCGTCCATTGGACGCCCGACGACATCCGCAGCAGGTCCCGCAGCGAGACGCCGTCGTACCCCGACCCCCCCAGCTCCGGGACGTACCGGGTGACGGGGTCGTCGATGGAGTCGATGAGGCCCTCGCCGAGCGCGATGCCGACCGCGGCGGAGGTGAACGACTTCGCCATCGACCACGACTGGAACAGGGTGTCGCGGTCGGCGGCGGCGTAGCGCTCGAAGACGATGTCGGCGCGGTCCAGGACGACGAAGCCCTGCGTCCCGGTGCGGGCGAGGTAGTCGTCGAGGGTGTGCTCGCGGCCCTCGTAGGTGTAGGTGACCTTGAGCGGACGGTAGGCCTGGCGCAGGCCGACGGGGTCGGACGAGGGCGCCAGGGGGTCGAAGCCCCGCGCCGCCTCGGTGACGCGGGCGGGCGGCGCGGGCGGCGGCGAGGGCGCCGGGGGAGCGGCGTGCGCCGGGGGAGCGGCGAGGGCGGCGGTGACGGCGGTTGCGGCGAGTGCGAGCGTCCAGGGGCTGCGGCGCATCGGACCTCCGTGGGGGCGGGATCGGCCGGGGTTCCGCCCCGATGGTGAGCGCGCGGCGCCTCCGCGTCCATGGTGCGGGGCGACGAAATCCGGCGGCGGACATGGCGCCGCGGCACAAAGGCCCGCGGCCTGCGTCCGGTGACCCTCCGAACAGGACCGTCTGCGGTACGTTCGACGGATTCGCGCGCCCTCTCATCCCCGCGCCCCGTCATCGCCGCGCCGCCGGAGGAACGATGTCCGTGCTCGCCCACCTGCTCGCCGCCGTCTCCGACGGCTCCGTCGAGATCGTCGACCTGACCGCCCCGCTGTCGGAGCGGACCCCGATCCTGCGGCTGCCGGAGCCGTTCGCCAACACCGTCCCGTTCCGGCTGAGGGAGATCAGCCGGTACGACGACCGCGGGCCGGCCTGGTACTGGAACGACATCGAGACCGGCGAGCACGTCGGCACCCACTTCGACGCCCCGGTGCACTGGGCCACCGGCCGTGACGGGGAGGACGTCTCGCAGGTCCCGCCCGCCCGGCTCGTCGCCCCCGCCGTGGTGCTGGACGCCTCCGAGCACGCCGCCGCCGATCCCGACTTCCTGCTGGAGATCGACCACGTCCGCGCCTGGGAGAGCGAGCACGGCCCGCTCCCGGACGGCGGCTGGCTCCTCTACCGGACGGGCTGGGACGCCCGCGCCGCCGACCAGGACGCCTTCCTCAACGCCGACGAGAACGGCCCGCACACGCCGGGGATCTCCGCCGAGTGCGCCCGGTGGCTCGCCAAGGAGACGCCCCTGCTCGGGCTCGGCGTGGAGACCGTGGGCACCGACGCGGGCGCCGCCCACGGCTTCGACCCGCCGTTCCCGTGCCACTCCTACTTCCTGGGTGCGGGCAAGTACGGACTCACCCAGCTGCGGGGCCTCGACCGCCTCCCGGCCCGCGGCGCCGTGCTGCTCGCCTCGCCGCTGCCGATCGTCGGCGGCTCGGGCAGCCCCGCCCGCGTGCTCGCGCTGATCGAGCGATGAACGTCGCTGAGGCCGTCGGGCAGGCCCTCGCGCGGTTCGGCGCCGGCACCGTCTTCGGGGTCGTCGGCAGCGGCAACTTCCATGTGACCAACGCGCTGGTCGCGAACGGCGCCCGGTTCGTCGCCGCCCGCCACGAGGCCGGCGCCGTGACGATGGCCGACGCCTACGCGCGGGTGGGGCGCGGCCTCGGCGTCGCGACCGTCCATCAGGGGCCGGGCCTCACCAACGCGGTCACCGGCATGGCGGAGGCCGCCAAGAGCCGCACGCCGCTGCTCGTGGTCGCGGGCGAGGTGGCCGCCGGCGCGGTCCGCTCCAACTTCCGCGTCGACTAGGCGGCGATCGCCGCCGCGGTGGGCGCCGTCCCCGAGCGGGTCCACTCCCCGCAGACCGCCCTCGCCGACGTGGCGCGCGCCTGCCGGACGGCGGTGGCCGAGCGCCGCACCGTGCTGCTCGGGCTCCCGCTGGACGTGCAGGCCGCCGACCTGCCGGACGCCGCGGCCCGGACGTCCGCGCGGAGCCTGCCCGGCCGGGTGCCGGCGCTGCCGGTGCCGCCGCCCGCCGCGGTCGACGGCCTCGCCGACATGCTCCAGGACGCGCTGCGGCCGGTGTTCGTCGCGGGCCGCGGCGCGCGCCTGTCGGGCGCCCGCGACGCCCTCTCCGAGCTCGCCGCGCGCTGCGGGGCGCTGCCCGCGACGTCGGCGGTGGCGCGCGGCCTGTTCGCCGGCGACCCCTTCGCCCTGGACGTCAGCGGCGGGTTCGCCACGCCCGCCGCGGCCGAGCTCATCGGCGGCGCCGACCTGGTCGTCGCCTGGGGCTGCTCCCTCAACGCCTGGACGACGCGGCACGGCGCGCTCATCGCCAGGGACGCCGCGGTCGTGCAGGTCGACGTCGACGCCCACGCGCTCGGCGCGCACCGCCCCGTCGACCTCGGGCTGATCGGCGACGCCGCCGAGACGGCGCGGGCGGTCTCCGCCGAGCTCGACGCGCGCGGTCACCGGTCCGCCGGCTACCGCACCCCCGAGGTCGCGAAGCGGCTCGAGGGCGAGGGGCGCTGGCAGGACGTCCCCTACGACGAGCATCCCGACGACGGCGGGGGCGGCCCCCGGATCGACCCGCGCACGCTGACGATCGCCCTGGACGGGATGCTGCCGCGCGAGCGCACGGTCGCCGTCGACTCCGGCAACTTCATGGGCTACCCGGCGATGTTCCTCGACGTCCCCGACGAGGACGGCCTCGTCTTCACGCAGGCCTTCCAGTCGGTGGGGCTCGGCCTCGCCACCGCCATCGGCGCCGCCGCGGCCCGCCCGGACCGGCTCACCGTCGCCGCGCTCGGCGACGGCGGCGCGCTGATGTCGGTCGCGGAGCTGGAGACCGCCGTCCGGCTCGGGCTCGGGCTGCTCGTGCTCGTCTACGACGACGAGGCCTACGGCGCGGAGGTGCACCACTTCGGCCCGGGCGGGCACCCGCTCGGCAACGTCACCTTCCCGCCGGCGGATCTGGCCGCCATCGGGCGCGGTTTCGGCTGCGCGGCGGCGACCGTCCGGGCACCGGCCGACCTCGCGGCGGTGGCCGACTGGCTGGCGGGGCCCCGCGACCGGCCGATGGTGGTGGACGCCAAGACCACCCGGCGGTCCCCCTCATGGTGGCTGGAGGAAGCGTTCCGGGGTCATTAGATAACTCTGTGTAGCACCGTCCTCTTTGGGAACGATCACGATCACGGCCCGCAGCGGCCCGGTCACACGCCCGAGGAGGAGACATGACGCGAGGGCCGAGGCTCCCCGAACTCGCCAGGGAGATGTCGGCGGAGTTCGCCGGCACGCTGATCCTGATCCTGTTCGGGGTGGGCGTCGTCGCCCAGGTCGTGGCGGGGAGCGGGCTCGGCGAGCCGCAGAGCCTCGGGAACCACGACAGCATCGCCTGGGCCTGGGGCATCGGCGTCACGCTCGGCGTGTACGTCGCGGCCAGGATCAGCGGTGGGCACCTCAACCCGGCCGTCACCCTCGCGCTGGCGGTGTTCCAGGGGTTCCCCTGGCGCAAGGTGCTGCCGTTCTGGTTCGCGCAGACGCTCGGCGCCTTCGTGGCCGCCCTGATCGTCCGGTGGGACTACAGCGAGATCCTCGCCAAGTTCGACCCCGGCCACACCCTGAAGTCCCAGTTCGTGTTCTCCACCCTGCCGGGCAACGGCTCGCTCCCGGTCGGCACCTGGGGCGCGTTCCGCGACCAGGTGATCGGCACCGCCATCCTGCTGTTCCTCGTCCTCGCCCTCACCGACGTCCGCAACGCGCCGCCGCTCGCCAACCTGGCCCCGCTGATCATCGGCCTCGTGGTGGTGGCGATCGGGATGGCGTTCGGCTCCGACGCCGGCTACGCGATCAACCCGGCCCGCGACTTCGGGCCCCGGCTCGCCCAGTACATCACCGGGTACGAGACCGCCTGGCGGGACCAGTACGGCGGCCTGTACTTCTGGGTGCCGATCTTCGGGCCGCTGATCGGCGGCGTGCTCGGCGCCGGCCTGTTCCTCCTGCTCGTCGGGCGCAACCTCCCGGAGGAGGAGGGCGCCCTGCCCACGGAGCCGAAGCCGGAGTACGACGTCACCTGAGGTGCCCGTTCGCACGGGCGGAAAGGAAGAGTCCATGGCCGACTTCGTCGGGGCGCTCGACCAGGGCACGACCAGCAGCCGATTCATGATCTTCGACCACGGCGGCAACGAGGTCGCCCGCCACCAGCTCGAGCACGAGCAGATCCTGCCCCGGGCGGGCTGGGTCGAGCACAATCCGACCGAGATCTGGGAGCGCACCCGCTCGGTCATCGAGAGCACGCTGAACAAGGCGAGCCTGTCCCACGGCGACCTGGCCGCGTTCGGCATCACCAACCAGCGCGAGACGACCGTGGTGTGGAACCGGCGCACCGGCCGCCCCTACTACAACGCGATCGTCTGGCAGGACACCCGCACCGACCGCATCGCGTCCGCGCTCGAGCGCGACGGCAGGGGCGAGACGATCCGGCACCGCGCCGGGCTGCCGCCCGCGACCTACTTCTCCGGCGGCAAGATCCAGTGGATCCTGGAGAACGTCGACGGGGTCCGCGAGGCCGCCGAGAACGGCGACGCCGTGTTCGGCAACATCGACACCTGGGTCCTGTGGAACCTCACCGGCGGGACCGACGGGGGCGTGCACGTGACCGACCCCACCAACGCCAGCCGCACCATGCTCATGGACCTGGAGACCCTGTCCTGGGACGACCAGCTCCTGTCGTTCTTCGGGATCCCGCGCTCCATGCTCCCGGAGATCAAACCGTCCTCGGCGCCCGACGCCTACGGGACGACCCGCGCGGGCGGCCCGCTCGGCGGCGAGGTGCCCCTCACCGGAATCCTGGGCGACCAGCAGGCCGCGACCGTGGGGCAGGTGTGCTTCTCGCCCGGCGAGGCCAAGAACACCTACGGCACCGGCAACTTCCTCCTGCTCAACACCGGCGAGGAACTCGTCCGCTCCAAGGCCGGAATGCTCACCACCGTCTGCTACAAGTTCGGCGACGACGCGCCCGTCTACGCGCTGGAGGGTTCGATCGCGGTGACGGGGTCGGCGGTGCAGTGGCTGCGCGACCAGCTCGGCATCATCTCCGGCGCCGCGCAGAGCGAATCGCTGGCCCGCCAGGTCGACGACAACGGCGGCGTCTACTTCGTCCCCGCCTTCTCCGGCCTGTTCGCCCCCTACTGGCGATCCGACGCCCGCGGCGCCATCGTCGGCCTCTCGCGCTACAACACCAACGCCCACCTCGCCCGCGCCACCCTGGAATCCATCTGCTACCAGTCCCGCGACGTCGTCGAAGCCATGCGCGAAGACTCCGGCGTCTCCCTGGACGTCCTCAAAGTCGACGGCGGCGTCACCGCCAACGAACTGTGCATGCAACTCCAGGCCGACATCCTCGGCGTCCCGGTCTCGCGACCCGTCGTCGCCGAAACCACCGCCCTGGGCGCCGCCTACGCCGCCGGCCTCGCCGTCGGATTCTGGAACACCACCGACGAACTCCGCCAGAACTGGAACGAGGACAAACGCTGGCACCCCACCTGGAACGAAGACCAGCGACGGGAGGGCTACGCGGGCTGGAAGAAGGCCGTGGAGCGCACATATGGCTGGGTGGAAGTTGACTAAGCACTGGCTGAAGCGAACGGTGGGGCTCCTGCGCCGCGGGTAGTTGATCTAGCATCCGCCGAGACGGCGCCGTCCCGCCCGGGCCGGCCGCCGCCGGCCCGCCGAGAGGAACCGCATGCCCAGCCGCCTCGCCGCAGTCGCCCTCACCGCCGCCGGGACGCTCGCTCTCGGAGGCGCCGGCGCGCTCGCCGCCGGTTCCGCGCAGGCGGCGCCCGCCGCGCCGCAGGCCCCGCCGCGCGCCCAGCGGGCGGCGGTCGACTTCACCGGGATCGTCGCGTTGAGCAACTGCTCGGGCTCCCTCGTCCGCGGTCCCCGGTCGCGGGACACCGACGCGGCGCTGGTCCTGACCAACGGCCACTGCCTGGAGTCGGGCATGCCGGACGCCGGCGAGGTGATCGTGGACCAGAGGTCGTCCCGCACGTTCACCCTCCTCGACCGCTCGGGCGGCGGGAACCTCGGCACGCTCCGGGCCACCAGGGTCGAGTACGCCACGATGACCGACACCGACGTGACGGTGTACAGGCTGAACACGACCTACGCCGCGATCCAGAGCCGCTACGGGATCCCCGCGCTGCGCCTGTCGACGGCCAGGCCGCAGGACGGCACGGAGATCCGGATCGTGTCCGGCTACTGGCGGAAGATCTACGGCTGCCGGATCGGCGCGACCGTCTACCGGCTGCGCGAGGCCGAGTGGACGTGGAAGGACTCCATCCGGTACACGCCGCAGTGCCAGACCATCCACGGGACGTCGGGATCGCCCGTCATCGACGCCCGGACGCGCGACGTCGTCGGCATCAACAACACGGGCAACGACGACGGCGAGCGCTGCACCCTCAACAACCCGTGCGAGATCGACCGCGCCGGGAACGTCACCGTCCGGCAGGGCGTCCACTACGGGCAGCAGACCTACCAGCTCGCCCGCTGCCTCGGCAAGGACAACGACGTGGTGCTGGGCGGGGCGTGCGCGCTGCCAAAGCCCTGATCCTCACCGCCGGGCGACCCGGGAGGGGAGAAGGGGCGTTCGGCCCGTCCCGCCGCCCGGGGCTTTCTCAGCCGCCCGGTGCCGGTAGTCTCGGCAGAGACCCGGAGACGGGGAACGGCGGTGGGGCCCGCCGTGCCAGGACGGCGAACCGCGGAGCGTTCCGCCAACGGTCCCTACCGGTGAAAGCGTCACTACTGGTAGGAGCTTGCCGTGACCGGCCGTCCCGTCGATCCCGATGTCGACCTGCATGTTCCGAGGCAGCGGTCCGAGCTGCGCGACTCGCCGTGGGGGGTGCTGGCCGCCATAGCGGCCGGCGGCGCCCTCGGATCCCTCGCGCGGTACGGCCTCGGCAGCGCGTTCCCCCATGAGGCGGGGGAGTTCCCCTGGGCCGTCTTCTGGGTGAACGTCTCGGGGTGCCTCCTGATCGGCGTTCTGATGGTCCTCGTCACCGAGACATGGCAGGCGCACCGGCTCGTGCGCCCGTTCCTCGGGGTGGGGGTCCTGGGCGGCTTCACCACGTTCTCGACCTACGTCGTCGACGTCCAGGAGATGGTGGGCCACGGCGCGCCGCTGACGGGGCTGGCGTACCTCGCCGGCACGCTCGCCGCCGCGCTCGCGGCGGTCTGGGCGGGTGTGCGCCTGACGCGCCTCCTCGCCCGGCCGTGCCGCCGGGAGGCGGTCGCCCGGATCCGCCGGGCCGAGCGGACCGAGGCGGGTGCCGAATGACCGTCGTGCTGATCGTGCTGGGCGCCGCGCTCGGCGCTCCGCTGCGCTACCTCACCGACCGGGCCGTCCAGGCCCGGCACGACTCGGTCTTCCCGTGGGGGACGTTCGCCGTCAACGTCTCGGGGTCCTTCGTCCTCGGCCTGCTCGCGGCCCTGCCCGCGCACGGCGGCGTGATGGCCTTCGCCGGGACGGGGTTCTGCGGTGCCCTGAGCACGTACTCCACATTCGGCTACGAGACCCTGCGCCTGGCAGAGGACGGCGCGCGCTCCTACGCCGCGGCCAACGCGGTGGCGAGCATCGTGGCGGGCCTCGGCGCGGCCTACTGCGGGATGGCGATCGCGCAGGCCGTCGCCGGGTGAGAAACCTGGCGCGGCCCAGGCTCGCAGTTCGGGGCACTTGGCTCCGAGCTCGCGAGTGGGCCGCGACGTGACTCTGCCCAAGAGGCCTTCTCCGTAAACCGGTAGGTGTCTGGACTGTCACCGCACGGGCAGCGCCACGTTCCGTCCCGGTCACACCCGGGCCGGACACGGCGCGGGTGTCACGGCCACGACGGCTCCCGCGAGGGGCACACGACCAGCTCGCGCACCTCGCAGCCGGGCGGCTGGGCGAGCGCGAACGCGATGGTCGCGGCCACGTCCTGCGGCCGGCTCAGTTGCGACTCGGGGCCGGGCCTGTACCGGTCGGAGCGGCCGTCGAAGAACGCGGTGTCCATGCCGCCCGGCACCACCATGGTGACGGCGACCTTCCCCGCCATCTCGGTGGCGAGCGCCCGCGTGAATCCGACGACGCCGAACTCGGACGCGCAGTAGGCGGTGGCGTCGCTCGCGGCGCGGAGCCCGAGGGTCGAGGCGACGGTGACGATCCGCCCCTGGGGCTCGTTCTCCAGGTAGGGGAGCGCGGCGCGCACCACGGCGGCGGTGCCGAGCAGGTTCACCTGGACGACCCGGTCCCAGTCCTCTGCGGGGACCTCCGACAGCGTCCCGCAGGCGTCGATGCCGGCGGCGGTGACGACGGCGTCGAGGCCTCCGGCGGCGCGCGCGAGGCAGTGCACGGCGCGCTCGGCGCACCGGCGGTCGGCGAGGTCGGCCTGCATGTGCTCGAAGTCCTGCTTCGGGGGGTGCCGGTCGAGGACGAGGGGCCGCCCGCCGTCGTCGGCGACCCTCCGCGCGACGGCCGCGCCGAGTCCCGAGGCACCGCCGGTGATGAGGACGTTCATGACGCGTCTCCCTTCGTTGTCGACAGCGGGCGCGGGGTGGAGCGCCCCTTACGGGGGACCTGCTCGCCGGAGCCGGAGCGGCCGGCCTCCCCGGGGAGGCCGGCGGCCGCGAACTCGTCCGACGCCACGATCTCCACCGCGGCGGCGACCTCGTCGGCTCCGACCGACGACAGGCAGGGGTGGCCGTCCACCGGGCAGTCGCGGGCGCGGCTGTCCTTGCACGGCGCCCCCTGGTCGCCGAGCAGCGCCAGCGGGACGCCGAAGGGGGCCCACCTGGCGGCGGGGACGGTCGGCGCGAACAGCGAGACGACGGGCGTGCCGACGGCGGCCGCCAGATGCGCGGGGCCGGTGTTGCCGGCGACGGCGGCGCAGGCGCTGCGCAGCACCGACGCCAGCTCGGGCAGGCTGGTGCGCCCGCCGAGGTCGAGGCCGTCCTCCCCGGCGACCAGCGCGGTCAGGTCCTTCTCGTCCTCGCCGCCGGTCACGACCACCCGGCGCCCCGCCGCGGCGAGCAGCCGCACCGCGTCGGCGCAGCGCCCGGGAGGCCACCCGCGCGCCGGGGCGGACGTCCCCGGGTGGACCACCACGTAGCCGGGCCCTCCGGTGAGGTGGTCGATGTCGGGCAGCGGGCCGCGGACCCGCAACCGGGTGTCGGCGGGGGCGGGGAACCCGGCGTCCTCCACCAGGGCGAGCATGCGCAGCGGCTCGGGCACGTCGGTGTCGGCCCGGTGCCGCAGGTCCAGCAGCGACCCGGGGTAGTCCTCGCCGATGCCGCCGATCCAGGGCGTCCCGGCGAGCCGCAGCAGCAGCGCGAGCGGCAGCGGCGACTGGTGGGCCGAGGTCAGGATCAGCGCCCGGTCGAACCCCTCCAGCTCGCCGACGAGGCGGTCGACGGCCGCCTGCTCGACGGGCACGCGGTCCGGGTCGATCCAGGGGGCGCGCCACTCGACGACCCCGTCGACGCCGGGCAGCATGTCGGCGGCGGGCCGCCCGCGCGGCCCGCAGAGCAGGACGACCTCGTCCGCGCGCCGGGCGACCGCCCGGACGGCGGGCCCGGCGAGCAGGACGTCGCCGATGCCGTCCTGGCGGGCGACGAGCACCCTCACCGGGGCCGCCTTCCGCCGGGGGCGGGGTCGGGGTCGGCGGGGCCGTCCGGCGCTGGTGCGGCCTGCGGTCGCGGCCCGGAGCGGGCCGAGCCGGCGATTCCGTTGATCCCGAGCACGCGCATGGGCACCCCGTTCCGGCGTAGCCTTCGGCGAGACAGGGGAGTGCCGTCGTCCTAGGCACCGCGCTCCGGCCAGAACGGCCGGAGCGGAATCCCCTACAGGTAATTCCGGACATTGCCCGGAACGGTGCCCCTAAACGCTCATGTCTGAAGAGTCGCTGGTAATAGAAGTGTCAGGTAATGCGGTATCTGCATGTATATAGGGGATTTCGGAGGGTGCCGCCCCCTGCCGGAGCACCGGCGGTCAGGGACGGTCCGCCGTTCGGCCGCGGGCCAGGGAGAGCGCGCAGAGTGCGCCGAACAGGACCATGCCGGCGAGCGCCCATCCGGTGCCGTACTCGGCGTGCCGGGTCGATCCGCCGGACCCGGCCAGGGTGAGGAACAGCGTCCCGACGGTGGCGATGCCGGCCACCTGCGCGAGCTGCAGCAGCGTGAGCAGCAGCCCGCTGGCGTCGGCCGCGTCGCCGGGCGCGACGTGCTTCAGCGCGATCGTCATGATGATCGGCATCACCCCGAGCCCGAACCCGATGACCACGGTGAGCGCCTCGTAGGCGAGCCCGCCTCCGGCCAGGGGACCGACGAACAGGTAGCCCGCCCCCGCCACCGCGAACCCCGCCGGGACGGCGCGCCCGTGCCAGCGGGCGGGCAGCCGCTGCCAGTTCAGCCCGACGAGCCCGAACGCGGTCACGCACGGCACGAACGCCAGCCCCGACTCCAGCGGGGACATCCGCAGATCGCCCTGGAGGTGCAGGGTGGTGGTGAACAGGAACGACGACCAGCTCGCCGGGCCGAACACGATCGCCACGCAGGCCGGGACCAGCAGCGGGGTGCGCAGCACCCGGAGGGAGACCAGCGGCCGCCCGCCCGCCGCCGCCACCCGCCGCTCCACCGCCGCGAAGGCGGCGGCGAACACGGCGCTGGCCGCCAGCGACGCCCAGCCCCACAGGGGCCAGCCCAGCTCGTGCCCCATGATCAGCGGTACCACGAGCAGCAGCACCGCCGGTGCCAGCGTGAGCACGCCGGGCAGGTCCAGCTCGGCCCGCAGCGGGCGCGTCCGGGGCGCGGGCTCGTCGCGGGGCAGCACGCGCGGCCCCGCGAGCAGCAGCGCGGCGCCGATCGGCACGTTGACCAGGAAGACCGTCCGCCAGCCCGTCCCGAACAGGTCCGCGCCGACCAGCAGGCCCCCGGCCGCCTGCCCGACGACGACGGCGCCCGCGATGACCGCGGAGTAGACGCCGAGGGCCCGCCCCCGGGCCGCGCCCGTGAAGTCCCTCTGGATCATCGACATCACCTGCGGCGTCAGCATCGCCGCGCCGATGCCCTGCAGGAAGCGGAACACCACCAGGGTCCCGGTGGACGGCGCCAGCCCGCAGGCCAGCGACGCCGCCGTGAAGGACGCGAGGCCGAGGTGGTAGAGGCGGCGGTGGCCCGCGACGCCGCCGAGCCGCGCGCCCGTGATCAGCAGGACCGCGTACGAGATGATGTAGCCGGCCACGATGAGCTGGAGCCCCGCGCCGGAGGCGTGCAGGTCCGTGCGGATCGTGGGGAGGGCCACGTTGACGATGTTCACGTCGAGGATGGCCATGAACTGGCCGAGCAGGATGACGGCGAGCGCGAGCCCCCCGGATCCGTTGCGCGGCTCCCGTTCGGGAATCGTCCCGCGCAGGTCGGTTGTCTGTGTCATGTGTACGAGCGTGCGGGCGGACCGGTACCGGTAACGAGAGCCTGCCGATACTGGTACTGACAGCACCTGGAAGAGCGCGCGGGCCCGAGGCAGGCTGGAGGAGTGACGATGACGAGTGCGCCGGCCCCGCCCACCGCCCGCGGCGGCGCCGGACCGCGCCGCCGCACGGAGCTGGCGGCGTTCCTGCGCAGCAGGCGCGAGCGGATCACCCCCGAGGACGTGGGGATGCCGCCCGGCCCGCGCCGCCGCACGCCCGGCCTGCGCCGCGAGGAGGTCGCCCAGCTCGCCGGGGTCGGCGTCACCTGGTACACGTGGCTGGAGCAGGGCCGCCCGATCAACGCCAGCACCCAGGTGCTGGACGCGGTGGCGCGCACCCTGCGGCTGGACGGCGCCGAGCGCGAGCACCTGTACCGGCTGGCCGACGTCCCGGACGCCGCGGTCGACGAGGACGCCGAGACCCTCCCCGAGGACGTCCAGGGCATCCTGGACGCGCTCGTGCCGATGCCCGCGGCGGTGGCCAACGCCCGCTCCGACATCCTGGCCTGGAACTCCGCCTACGCCGCGATCTTCCCGCACGTCCCGCGGGCCCGGCCGTGCGAGCGCAACACGCTGTGGATGGTGTTCACGCTGCCGCCGTGCTGCAACCCGGTCGCGAACCTGGAGGAGTCGGCGCCCGACCACGTCGCGGTCTTCCGGCACCGCTACAGCCGGCATCTGGACGAACCGGGCTGGAAGGACCTCGTGCGGCGCCTCCAGGCGGCCAGCCCCATGTTCGCCCGGCTGTGGGCGTCCCACGACGTGGCGCTGCCGGGGCCGACCGTCAAGGTGTTCCGGCACCGCGCCGTCGGCGAGATCCGGACCCGCACCACGAGCATGGACATCACCGCGTCGCCGAACGCGAGGCTCATCGTCTACACGCCGACCGACGAGGAGAGCCGGGACCGGATCGCCTGGCTGCTCGACGCCCCGGAGGCGGCGGCCCCCGACCACCGGCACTGAGCCGGGGTCAGTGGCGGGCGCGGCGCGCGATCACCACGAGGTCGACGGCGGCGATGACGGCGACCGCCGCGCAGATGCCCGCCGCGGTCCAGGAGCCGTCGCCCGAGCCCCGCACGGCGAAGACGATCGCGGCGGCCACCGCGCCGACCAGCGCGACCGCGGACAGGACCGCCCGCAGCGCCAGCGGGCTGCGCGCGGTCAGCGGCTCGTCCCCGCGCGGCTGCTCGTGCGGATACGGCCCGTGCGAGCCGGGGCCGTGCCACCCGGGCTCGTTCCGGCCGAGTCCGTCCCGGCCGCCTTCGCGCCGCTCGGGCTCGTCGCGGCCGCCCTCACGCCGCCCGGGCTCGCGGCCCTCGGGCTCGCGGCCCTCGGGTTCGTGCCGCTCGGGCTCGCGGCCCTCGGGCCCCTGCGCTCCGGTGCCGCCCACGGCTCACCCTCCCCGGGCGAGTGCGCGGCCGCCGAACGCGCTCCTCGGCGTCATCTGCTCCATGTGCTGCTCGTGCCCCGTGGCGGCCGGGTCGATGCACGCGCGGCCCCGATCGCCGGACGGGGTCAGCCGTCGCTGGAGGCCGCCCAGATGTTGATGCCCGCCTCGACGGCGTCCCGGTCGATGGCGGCGAGCTCGTCGGAGGTGAAGTCGAGCCGGTCGAGGGCGGCGAGGTTCTCCTCCAGCTGCGCGACGCTGCTCGCGCCGATCAGCGCCGAGGTGACCCGGCCGTCGCGCAGCGACCAGGCCAGCGCCATCTGGGCGAGCGACTGCCCGCGCCCCCTGGCGATCTCGTCCAGCGTCCGGACGTGCCGGAGGTTGTCCTCGGTGAGCAGGCTCGTCGACAGCGACGTGCCCTTGCTCGCCCGGGACCCCTCCGGGACGCCGTCGAGGTACTTGCCGGTCAGCATGCCCTGCGCGAGGGGCGAGAACGCGATGCAGCCCGCGCCCTCCCGGTCGAGCGTGTCGAGCAGCCCGCCCTCGATCCAGCGGTTGAGCATCGAGTAGGACGGCTGGTGGATCAGCAGCGGCGTCCCCATCTCCCGCAGGATCGCCGCCGCCTCGGCGGTCCGCTCGGGGGAGTAGGACGAGATGCCCGCGTACAGGGCCTTGCCGGACCGGACGGCCCGGTCCAGCGCCCCCATCGTCTCCTCCACCGGGGTCTCCGGGTCGAACCGGTGGCTGTAGAAGATGTCGACGTAGTCGACCCCCATCCGGCGCAGCGACTGGTCGAGGCTCGCGAGCAGGTACTTGCGCGACCCCCACTCGCCGTAGGGGCCGGGCCACATGTCGTAGCCCGCCTTGGTCGAGATGATGATCTCGTCCCGGTAGGGGGCGAGGTCCTCGCGCAGGATCCGGCCGAAGTTGGTCTCCGCGGACCCGTAGGGCGGCCCGTAGTTGTTGGCGAGGTCGAAGTGCGTGACGCCGAGGTCGAACGCCCGCCGCAGGATGGCCCGCTGGACGTCCACCGGCCGGTCGTCGCCGAAGTTGTGCCACAGGCCCAGCGAGATCGCCGGAAGCCGCAGCCCGCTCCGGCCGCACCGCCGGTAGGGAATCCGCTCATATCGGCCGCTGTCCGCCAAATAGGTCATGGTCAAAAGTATTTCAGGATGAGCGGTACACCGGACGTCCGCCGACGAAGGTCGTCCGACATGCCGGCCGGACGCGCCCGGCCGATATGACCTGTGTCACATTCCACCAGGGCCGAGCCCTCGGCGCTGCGGGAGTACACAAAGGATCGGGGGGCCGGCTGTCATGTCTGCGGGGGTGGAGGAGGCTCGGAAGCGGCGAGAATGGTCGGAGATGAGGACAAGGAGGTCCCAGTGGTCGTGCTGCGCAGTTACGTGTCGGGTTCCTGGCGTGCCCCGGAGGAGGAGGGGGCGCCGTTGCATGACGCCGTCACCGGGGAGGAGGTCGCCCGGATCTCCTCGGCGGGGATCGACATGGGCGCCGCCCTGGAGTACGGGCGGTCGGTCGGCGGCCCGGTGCTGAGGGAGCTGACCTTCCACCAGCGTGCGGCCCTGCTGAAGGCTCTCGCGTCCCATCTGCGGGAGCACCGCGAGGAGCTTTACGCGCTGTCCGCCAGGACGGGCGCGACGCTGGGCGACTCGAAGTTCGACGTGGACGGCGGCATCGGCGTCCTGTTCGCCTACGCGAGCAAGGGCAAGCGCGAGCTGCCGAACGACACCGTGCTGGTCGAGGGCGACGTCGAGCCGCTCGGCCGCGGCGGGACGTTCGTCGGGCAGCACCTGTGCACGCCGACGCACGGCGTCGCGGTGCAGATCAACGCGTTCAACTTCCCGGTGTGGGGTCCGCTGGAGAAGCTCGCGCCCGCGTTCCTCGCGGGGGTGCCGAGCCTGATCAAGCCGGCGAGCCAGACCGCCTACCTGACCGCCCGGCTGGTCGAGCTGGTCGTGGAGGCCGGGATCCTGCCCGAGGGCTCGGTGCAGATGGTCTGCGGCGAGCCGCGCGACCTCCTCGACCACCTCACCGAGCAGGACATCGTCGGGTTCACGGGGTCGGCGTCGACGGCCCGGCTGCTGCGCACCCACCCCGCCGTCGTGGGGAACGCGGTGCGGTTCAACGCCGAGGCCGACTCGCTGAACTGCTCGGTCCTCGGGCCGGACGCGGTGCCCGGCACGGCGGAGTTCGACCTGTACGTCAAGCAGCTCGCCGCGGAGATGACCGTGAAGGCGGGCCAGAAGTGCACGGCGATCCGCCGGGCGCTCGTCCCCGCCGCGCTGATGGACGACGTCACCGAGGCGGTCCGGGAGCGGCTCGCGAAGGTCACCGTCGGGAACCCGTCCGACCCGTCGGTGCGGATGGGCGCCCTCGCCACGCTCGACCAGCGCGAGGAGGTGCGCCGCTCCCTGAAGGCCCTCATGGACGCGGGCCGCGTCGTGTTCGGCGACCCCGAGCGGGTCGAGGTCGTGGGCGCGGACGCCGAGCGCGGCGCGTTCATCTCCCCGGTGCTGCTGCGCGCCGACGACGCGGGCCGCGCCGAGCCGCACGAGGTCGAGGCGTTCGGGCCGGTCAGCACCCTGATGCCGTACGAGGGCGCCGAGCAGGCGGTGGAGCTGGCGGTGCGCGGGCGCGGCAGCCTCGCCGGGTCGGTCGTGACCGGCGACGCGGAGTTCGCCCGGAAGGTCGTGCTCGGCGCCGCGCCGTGGCACGGCCGGCTGCTCGTGCTGAACGCCGAGGACGCCAAGGAGTCGACCGGGCACGGCTCACCGCTGCCCGCGCTCGTCCACGGCGGTCCCGGGCGCGCCGGCGGCGGCGAGGAGATGGGCGGGATCCGCGGGGTCGTGCACCACATGCGGCGCACCGCCGTCCAGGGCGGGCCCGCGATGCTCACCGCGATCACCGGGCGCTGGGTCCCGGGCACCGACCGGACCGTCACCGACGAGCACCCGTTCCGCAAGCACCTGGAGGACCTGCGCGTCGGCGACACCGCCGTCGGCGGCCCCCGCGCCGTCACCCTCGCCGACGTGGAGCACTTCGCCGAGTTCACCGGCGACACCTTCTACGCCCACACCGACGAGGACGCCGCCAGGGCGAACCCGTTCTTCGGCGGGCGCGTCGCGCACGGCTACCTCGTCGTGTCGTTCGCGGCCGGGCTGTTCGTGGAGCCGGCCCCCGGGCCCGTGCTGGCGAACTACGGCCTGGAGAACCTCCGGTTCCTCACGCCCGTCAAGCCGGGCGACGAGCTGACCGTCACCCTGACGGCCAAGCAGATCACGCCGCGCGAGGGGGCCGACTACGGCGAGGTCCGCTGGGACACCGACGTCACGAACCAGGAGGGGGCCTCGGTCGCCAAGTACGACGTCCTGACGCTGGTGGCCAAGCGCCCGCGGCACGACTGATCTTGGGGCTGGGGAGCCGGCCCGCAAGATGATACGCATGAAGGGAGGCGTCTGCGGGGGAGACGGACACGTTCAGCGCCGAACGGGGTGCGCCCATGATCAGTCCCCTCCACATCCAGACGGTGCGCGAGGTCGTCCGCACCGGCTCGTTCGCGGACGCGGCCCGCAACCTCGGGTACACCGCGTCCGCCGTCTCCCAGCAGATCGCCGCCCTGGAACGCGCCTGCGGCCTGGTGCTGTTCGAGCGCCGGGCCCGCAGCGTGCGCCCGACGAGCACCGCGTTCCTGCTGGTCAGCAAGGGCAACGACGTGCTGTCGGCGCTCGACACGCTGGAGCGGGAGCTGCGCACGGTCGCCAGCGGCGAGCGCGGCGCCCTGCAGCTCGGCAGCTTCCCGACCGCCAGCGCCCGCATCCTGCCGCGGGTGCTGGCGGAGCTGTCGCGCGTGCGGCCCGGCATCGACATCTCGCTGGCCGAGGGGGAGCCGGACGAGCTGCTGCCCGAGCTGCTCGACGGCGACCTCGACCTCCAGCTCGTCTACCGCTACGACCTGTTCCCGCGCACCTGGCCCGACCAGATCGTGGAGACGCCGGTGATGGACGAGAACCTGGTGCTGTGCGTCCCCCGCGACCATCCGCTCGCCGGGGGCCGCACCGCCGCGCTGCGGGACCTGCGGTCGGAGACGTGGATCGCGAGCCGTCCCGAGAGCTCGGGCGCGCAGGCGCTGCTGCGGCTGTGCGGCACCGCCGGGTTCGTCCCCGACATCGCGTTCCGCAGCAACGACTACGCGGTGGTGTGCGGCCTGGTCGCGTGCGGCCTCGGCATCGCGCTCGTCCCCGCGCTCGGCTGCGTCCCGGCGCCGGGGCTGTGGACGCTGCGGCTCAGCCGCCGCAGCCCCCGGCGGCACGTCACCGTGCTGCGCCGCACCACCAACACCAACCCGCTCGTCAAGGACGCCATGCGCGGCCTCATCGAGGTCGCCCGGGGCGTCGAGAGCGAGGTCAGCGGCGCCACCGGCCCTTGAGCTCCATCGCGGCCCGCACGCGCTCCTGCGCGAGCGCGACGGCGGCCTCGTGCGTCGTCGTGCCCTGCGCGCGGGCGGCCTCGAGGACCCGGGCCGTGTTGTCGCGCATCTTCGCCGAGACCGCCGCGAACACCGCGCCGGTGTCGGGGCGGAACGCCGAGTGGCGGGCGTCCATCGCGAACCCCGCCGCGACGACGCCGCCCGCGTTGGCGACGAAGTCCGGCACGACCGTCACGCCGCGCTCGGCGAGGACGCGCTGCGCCGCCCGCCCGGTGGGCAGGTTCGCGCCCTCGACCACGATCGCCGCCTGGACGTCCGCCGCCGCGTCCGCGTCGATGACGTCCTGCAGAGCGGCCGGGACGAGGATGTCGGCCGGGACGGACAGCTCCGCGCCGGCCTGGAGGAGCCGCCCGCCGTACTCCCGCACCGCCGCGTCGCCCGCCTCGGCGCGCAGGGCGAGGAGCCGCCCGACGTCCAGGCCGTCCGGGTCGTGCAGGGCCCCGTGCACGGTCGAGACCGCCACGACGGTCGCGCCCAGCTCGTGCAGGCGCCGCGCCGCCGCGTGCCCGACCGCGCCGAACCCCTGCACCGCGACCCGCGCGCCCCGCAGGGACATCCCGGCGTGCCGGGCGGCGGCGTCGGCGGCCTCCGCGACCCCGAACCCGGTCACGCCCAGTTCGTCGTAGGGCATGCCGCCGAGGACGTGCGGGGTGCCGACGGCCGCGCCGCGGTCGTCCAGCTCGTCCTGGACGATCGCCGCGTCCCGCTCCGACAGCCCCATGTCGAGCCCCGCCACGTACCGGCGGGGGATCTCCTGGGACAGGGCCCGCACGAACGCGCGCAGGACGGCCTCCCGGTCCGGCGACGCCGGGTCCGCGGCGATCCCCGCCTTCGCGCCGCCGAAGAACAGGTCGACGCCCGCCCACTTGTAGGTCATGACCCGGGCGAGCCGCGCCACCTCCGCGACCGTCACCGACGGGCTCATCCGCATGCCGCCCTTGCCCATGCCGCGGGCGGTGTTGTCGATGACGAGCACGCCCCGCATCCCGGTCCTGGTGTCGGACACGCACACGACCCGCTCGGGGCCCCACTCGTCCATCAGCGCGAGCACGTCAGACACGGTTGGTCTCCGGGCGGAGGGCGTCGCCGGCGAACCGCGCGGCGTTCAGGGGGCCGACGTCGGTGAAGGGCGCGCGGCCGAGGTACAGGTCGCGGACGACCTCGCCGACCGCCGGGCCCTGCAGGAAGCCGTGGCCGGAGAAGCCGGTCGCGTACAGGAACCGCGAGACCGACGCGTCCTCGCCGATGAGCGCGTTGTGGTCGGGCGTCACCTCGTAGAGGCCCGCCCATCCGCCCGCCAGCCCCACGTCGAGGAGGCCTGGCGCGCGGGCGCCGATCGCCTCGGTGAGCCGGGGGAGCCACGCGTCGGAGCGGTCCAGCAGGAAGCCGGGCCGCTCCTGCGGGTCGGACATGCCGAGCATCAGGCCCTCGCCCTCGGCGTGGAAGTAGAACGAGGTCGCGAAGTCGATCGTCATCGGCACCGGGCGCGGCAGGTCCGGGATCGGCTCGGTGAAGACGATCTGGCGGCGCAGCGGCTCGACCGGCAGGTCCACGCCGGCCATCCGCCCGACCTCCGCCGACCAGGCCCCGGCCGTGCACACGACGGTGGAGGTCGCGATGCGCCCGCGCGAGGTCCGCACCGCCCTGATCTCGCCGCCGCCGGTCTCGACGCCGACGACCTCGCAGCCGGTGCGGATCGTCGCGCCGTGCCGCCGCGCGCCCGTCGCGTACCCGAGGACGACCGACTCGGGCGTGCAGTGCCCGTCGTCGGGGGAGAACGCGGCGGCCAGCAGGCCGTCGGGGGAGACCAGCGGCGACAGCCGGGTGGCCTCGTCCACCGAGACCATCCGGCTGGGCACGCCCAGCTCGTTCTGGAGGGCGACGCCCGCCTCGAACGCCGCGACGTCCTCGGGCCGCGACAGCAGGAACAGGTACCCGACCCGGTGCAGGTCGATCTCCTGCCCCGGGCGCTCGGGGAACCGGGAGAACGCCTCCAGGCTGCGGGCGCCGAGCCGGATGTTGACCTCGTCGGAGAACTGGGCGCGCACACCGCCGGCCGCCTTGCACGTCGAGCCCGAGCCGAGCCCGTCCCGCTCGACGAGCACCACGCGCCGGACGCCCGCTTCGGCGAGGTGGAACGCGACGCTCGTCCCCATCACGCCGCCGCCGATGACGACGACGTCGGCCTCGGTCGCCGCCCCTGCCCCGGCTCCGTTCGCCGCACCGGTGTCCATGGCCCGCCGCCCCTACAGCCGGAAGCCGAGGTCGGGGGTGACCTCCAGGACGTCCATCTGCGCCTTCTGGAGCCGTCCCGAGGTGTCCCAGTTCATCGACTGCCAGCGGGTGAACTGGTCCAGCACCCACATGCCCGACTGGCGGCTGCCGTTGCCGGAGCGCCCGTTCCCGCCGAACGGGAGGTGCGCCTCCGCGCCGGACGTGGAGTTGTTGACGCTCACCATCCCGGCCGAGATCCGCCGCCGGAAGGCGAAGACCTTCGCCGGGTCGGCGGTGTAGATCGACGCGGAGAGGCCGTAGCCGGGGGCGTTGGCGAGCGCGATCGCCTCGTCCGGCGTCCGGTACGCGGTGACGCCGATGATCGGTCCGAAGGCCTCGTTCATGAAGAGCTCGTCGCCCGGCCCCACCCCGTCGACGATCACGGGGTGGTAGAACAGCCCCGCCTCCGGGTCCCCGAGGAAGCCCTCCCGCGGCGCCGCCGCCGTGATCCGCCCGGTGGCGGACGACCCGTGCACGGTGTGGCCGGGGCCGATCCAGCCGAGGACCTTCTCGAAGCCGTCCGCGAACCGCTCGCTGATCAGCGGTCCGAACAGGACGTCGCCGGCCGGGTCGCCGACGGCCGCGGCCCGCGTCGCCGCGTCCAGCAGCCGGAGGAACTCCCCGTGCACCGACTCGTGGACGATCGCGGTCCCGAGGGAGGTGCAGCGCTGCCCGGCCGTCCCGAACCCCGAGAACAGGGCGCCCTCGACGGCGAGCGGCAGGTCGGCGTCCTCGGCGACGACCATCGGGTTCTTGCCGCCGAGCTCCAGGCACGGCGTCTGGAGGTGGCGGCCGCACAGCTCCCCGATCCGCGACCCGACCCCGGTGGAGCCGGTGAAGCCGACCTTGTCGACGAGGCCCTCGCCGAGGGCCTGTTCGAGCCCGCGGAACGTCTCCGGGCCGTCCGCGTACACGACGTTGAGGACGCCGTCCGGCAGGCCCGCGTGCGCGAACAGCTCGTAGAACGCCTCGGCGCAGGCCGCCGCGTACTCGGCGGGCTTCCACACGACCGCGTTCCCGCACAGCAGCGCGGGGACGATGTACCAGGACGGCACCGCGACGGGGAAGTTCCCCGCCGTGACGACGGCGACGACGCCGACCGGGTCCCGGAAGGTGAACAGCTGCTTGTCGGGCATCTCCGAGGGGACGGTCTGCCCGTACAGCCGCCGGCCCTCCCCGAGGAAGAACGCGCAGGTGTCGGCGATCTCCTGCACCTCGCCGAGGGCCTCGGCGTACGGCTTGCCGACCTCCCTGGTGACGATCCCGGCGAGCGCCGCCTTGTTGGCCTCGACGAGCCGGCCGATCGCGGCGACGACCTGCCCGCGGACGGGGGCGGGCACGTCCCGCCAGGCGTCCTGCGCCCCGCGGGCGGTCCGGCAGGCGCGGACGAGGTCGCCGGCGTCCGCGAGGGACACCTCGGCGACCGTCTCGGACGTGCGGGACGGGTCGGTGGAGCGGTACGAGCGCGGTCCCGCCGGGAGCCGGGCGCCGCCGATGACGGAGGAGAGCACGGTCCCAGCCTGAACGGGCCGTCTGCCCGAGCCAAGATCGGGCAGAGCACGGCTTCCTTACCGCGAGGCCAAGCCGGGCTGAGGCTCACCGGGAGGCCTCGGTAAGCGATCCTTGGGCAACTCCCAACCGGTTCGCGGCCTCGCGCGGCTTGGCCGGGGCCGGGGCGGCGGCCGATGCTCGACACGCGTCCCGATCCGCCCGCAGGAGCACGCATGCCCGAGCCCGCCGACGTCCACTTCCTCGAGACGGCCGCGACCCTCGTACCGTCCGGCGCGCCGGCCCCGCCGGGCGGGCTCGACGGCGAGCGCTGCCTGGAGCTGTTCGACGCGCAGCTCGGCAGCCGGCACCTGGACCTGGCGGCCCGCAGACTCCAGGCCCGGGGCCGGGGTTTCTACACGATCGGCTCCGCCGGCCATGAGGGGAACGCGGCCGTCGCCGCCGCCCTCCGCCCGGACGACCCGGCGCTCCTGCACTACCGGTCGGGCGCGTTCTTCCTGGAGCGCGCACGCCAGGTCCCGGACCGGAACCCACTGCGCGACGTCCTGCTCGGGCTGGTCGCCGCCGCCGAGGAGCCGATCGCGGGCGGGCGCCACAAGGTGTTCGGGAGCCGTCCGCTGAACATCATCCCCCAGACCTCCACCATCGCCTCGCATCTCCCGCGCGCGCTCGGCGTGGCCTTTGCGATCGAACGCGCCGCCCGGCTCGGGCTGGACTCGCCATGGCCGCGCGACGCGGTCACGGTGTGCGGCTTCGGGGACGCCTCCGCCAACCACTCCACGGCCGCGGGCGCGATCAACGCCGCCGTCAACTGCGGCTACCAGGGGCTTCCCCTGCCGCTCCTGTTCGTCTGCGAGGACAACGGGCTCGGTATCAGCGTCCGCACCGCGCCCGGGTGGATCCACGCCGCCTACGGCTCGCGGCCCGGTCTCGCCTACTTCCACGCGGACGGCTGCGACCTCGCCGACGCGCACGCCGTGTCGGTGCGGGCGGCCGGCTGGGTCCGCGAGCACCGCCGCCCCGCCTTCCTCCACCTGCGGACCGTCCGCCTCATGGGGCACGCGGGCTCGGACGTCGAGTCGTCCTACCGGACCCCCGCCGAGATCGCCTCGGACCTGGAGCGCGATCCGCTGCTGCGGACCGCGCGCCTCCTCGTCGACACCGGCGCCGCGACCGCGGAGGACGTCGTCGGGCTCTACGAGGCCAAGCGCGCCGAGGTCATGGCGCTGGCGGAGGAGGTCGCGGGTGCGCGCCGCCTGTCGTCGGCCGCGGAGGTCATGGCGCCGCTCCGGCCCGCCGGGCCCGCGGGGCGCGCGGAGCCCGCGGAGGGGGAGCCGGTGACGGTGGCGCAGGCGATCAACCGGACGCTCGGCGATCTGCTGGACGAGCGGCCGGGAGCGGTCGTGTTCGGGGAGGACGTGGCGCGCAAGGGCGGCGTGTACGGCGTCACGCGCGGGTTCATGAAGCGGGCCGGGGCGGCGCGGGTGTTCGACACGATCCTGGACGAGCAGTCGGTCCTCGGCCTCGCGCTCGGGTTCGGGACGGCCGGGATGCTGCCGGTCCCGGAGATCCAGTACCTCGCCTACCTGCACAACGCCCTGGACCAGATCCGGGGCGAGGCGGCGACGCTGCCGTTCTTCTCGTCCGGGCGGTACCGCAACCCGATGGTCGTGCGGATCGCCGGATACGCCTACCAGAAGGGGTTCGGCGGCCACTTCCACAACGACAACGCCGTGGCCGCCCTGCGCGACATCCCCGGGCTCGTCGTCGCCTCGCCGGCCCGCCCCGACGACGCCGCGGGGATGCTGCGCGCGTGCGCGGACGCCGCCGAGCACGACGGCCGCGTCTGCGTGTTCCTGGAGCCGATCGCGCTCTACCACCTCCGCGACCTGCACCAGGACGGCGACGGCGGCTGGCTGGCCCCCGCCGGGGGAACGGTCCCGATCGGGCGCGCCCGCACCTACGGGGACGGCGGCGACCTCACCATCGCCACCTTCGCCAACGGCCTGCGCATGAGCCTGCGGGCGGCCCGCCGGCTGGAGGCCGCGGGCGTGCGGTGCCGGGTGGTCGACCTGCGCTGGCTGGCGCCGCTGCCGGTCGAGGACCTGCTCCGCGAGGCCCGCGCCACCGGCGCCGTCCTGGTCGCGGACGAGACGCGGCGTACCGGCGGCGTGTCCGAGGGCGTCCTGGCCGCGCTCGCCGACGCCGGGTTCCGGGGGCGGGCGGCCCGGGTCGCGAGCGAGGACAGCTTCATACCGCTGGGGGACGCCGCCTACCACGTCCTGCTGTCGGAGGGCGCCATCGAGGACGCGGCGCGCGAGCTGCTCACGTCGCCTCGATGACCGGGTCGCCGCCCAGGTAGGCGGCCTTCACCCGGTCGTCTTGGGCGAGCGCCGACGCCGGCCCCTCCAGCACGATCCGGCCGGTCTCCAGGACGTAGGCGCGGTCGGCGAGGCGGAGGGTCTGGTGGGCGTTCTGCTCGACGATCAGGACCGTGGCGCCCTGGTCGCGGATCTCCCGGACGACCCGGAGGACCTGCTGCGCCGTCCGCGGCGCCAGCCCCATCGTCGGCTCGTCCAGGGCGAGCAGGCGCGGCCGCAGCATCAGCGCCCGGCCGATGGCGAGCATCTGCTGCTCGCCGCCCGACAGCAGCCCGGCGGGCTGCCCGCGCCGCTCGCCGAGGCGCGGGAACATCGCGTAGACCTCCTCGCGGCGGGCCGCGACGGCGGCGCGGTCGCGGCGCCGCAGGTAGCCGCCGAGCAGCAGGTTCTCGGCGACGGTCAGGGCGGGGAACACGCGCCGCCCCTCCGGGACGTGCCCGAGCCCGGCCGCGACGACCCTGTGCGCGGCCAGCCGGGTGATGTCGCGGCCGTCGAACTCGACCCGGCCCGACCTGGCGCGGTGCAGGCCGGTGACCGTCCGCAGCGCGGTGGTCTTGCCCGCGCCGTTGCTGCCGAGCAGCGCGACGATCTCGCCCTCGCCGACCTCGAAGGAGATCCCCGACAGCGCCTCGACCTGCCCGTACCGGCTGCGCAGGTCGCTCACCCGCAGGAGCGTCACCGCAGCACCTCCGTGACGAGGTCGGTCTCCGGGTCGTCCGGCACGCCGAGGTAGGCGGCGATGACCCGCTGGTCCTCCTGGATCTCGGCCGGCGGCCCCACCGCGATGGTCCGCCCGTGCTCCAGCACCGTCACCCGGTCGGAGATCGACATGACCAGCGCGACGTCGTGCTCGATCAGCACCACGGCCGTGCCGCGCGAGCCGATGCGGGCGATCAGGTCCATCAGCGCCCGCTTCTCGGTCGGGTTCGCGCCCGCCGCGGGCTCGTCCAGCAGCAGGACGCGCGGGTCGCCCGCGAGCGCCCGCGCGATCTCCAGCCGGCGCCGGTCGCCGTAGGCGAGCGCGCCCGCCGGGCGGTCGGCCGCCTCCAGCAGCCCGACGAAGTCCAGGCAGCGGCGCACCGCGTCCAGGTCGCCGCGCGACGGCGGCCGCAGCAGGGCCCGGTCGCGGGCGAACCGGCCGATCAGCACGTTTTCGGCGACGGTCATCTCCTCGAACAGCCGGATGCTCTGGAACGTGCGCGCGAGCCCGGCGGCGGCGACCCGGTGCGGGGCGAGTCCGCGGACGTCGCGCCCGGCGAGCACGACCGTCCCGGCCGACGGAGAGATCATCCCGGTCACGCAGTTGAACGCGGTGGTCTTGCCCGCGCCGTTGGGGCCGATCACGCTGACGACCTGCCCGGCGTCGGCGCGCAGGGCGAGCCCGTCCACGGCCGTGACGCCGCCGAAGCGGCGGGACAGGCCGTCCACCTCCAGCAGCGTGCCCCGCGCGGCCGGCGGCTCCGGCGCGGGCCCCGCCCGCTCGGGCAGCCGCAGGCGGCGCGGACGGTACGGCCACACCCCCTGCGGCCGCAGCAGCACGATCAGGATGAGCAGCAGCGCGAAGAACAGCCCCCGGTACTCCTGGACGGTGCGCAGCACCTCCGGCAGCGCGACGATCACGACGGCGCCGACCATCACGCCGGGCCGGCTGCCCATCCCCCCGATGATCACCACGAGCAGTATCATCAGCGAGGTCAGGAACGTGAAGCTGGAGGGGTCCACGGTGCCGAGCTGCGCGGCGTTGAGCGGTCCCGCGACCGCGCCGGTCATCGCGCCGAGCACGTACGCCAGCAGCTTCACCCGCCGCGCGGGGACGCCGACCGCCTCGGCGGCGGTGTCGTCGGCCCGGATGGCGCGCCAGGCGTAGGCGAGCCGCGACCGGGCCAGCAGCGCCGTCGCGGCCAGCACGACGGTGAAGAACGCGAGCGCCAGGTAGAAGAAGTCCTTCGGGGTGACGATCTCCCGCCCGCCGACCGTCACCGGAGGGATGCCGGTCAGGCCGTTCGGCCCCCCGGTCGTCTCCAGGTTGATCACGGTGATCCGGATGATCTCTCCGAAGCCGAGGGTGACGATCGCGAGGTAGTCGCTGCGCAGCCGCAGGGTCGGGTACCCGATGACCGCGCCGGCGACCGCGGCGGCGGCGACCGCGACCGGCAGCGTCGTCCAGAAGCCCCACTCCAGTTTCAGCATCAGCAGGCCGGAGGCGTACGCGCCGATCGCGAAGAACGCGGCGAACCCGAGGTCGAGAAGGCCCGCGTACCCGACGACGATGTTGATCCCGAGCCCGAGGATCGCGTAGATCAGGATCGTCCCCGCGACGGTCAGCGCGTAGTCGTCGAGGGTCTGCCCGGCGACCAGCGCCAGCGCGACCAGCAGCGGCCAGCCGCCGTACCGGGCGGCCGCCTCCCCGCCCGCGAGGCGCGGCGCCCGCGCCCTCACGCCCGCTCCACGACGCGCTCGCCGAACAGGCCGGTGGGTCTCAGCGCCAGCACCGCGATCAGCAGTCCGAAGATGATGACGTCCGTCCAGCGGGACGAGACGTACCCGGCGGAGAACGACTGGACGAGGCCGATGCACACGCCCGCGACCATCGTGCCCGGCAGGTTCCCGATGCCGCCGAGCACGGCCGCGGTGAACGCGCGCAGGCCGATGAGGAAGCCCATGCCGAAGCTGATCTGCACGTAGTACAGCCCGTACATGACGCCTGCCGCGCCCGCCAGCAGCGACCCGATGAAGAACGTCGTCAGGATCAGCCGCTCCACGTTGATGCCCTGCAGCCGGGCCGCGTCGCGGTCCATCGCAAGGGCGCGCATCGCGGTCCCCGTCACGGTGCGGGTGACGAACAGCCACAGCCCCGCCATCAGCGCCACCGACAGCACCACCAGTGTGAGCTGGCCCCAGGTGACGTGGACGGAGCCGTTGAGGATCCTGCCGCCGTCCAGCGCGTTCGGGTACGACTTGAACCGGGCGCTGGTGAGCACCTTGACGCCCTCCTCCAGCGCCAGCGACACCCCGATCGCGGCGATCAGCAGCGCGAGGCGCGGCGAGGCCAGCAGCGGGACGTAGGCGGCCCTGGCGATCCCGGTGCCGACCACGCCGGTGGCGAGCGCGCCCACCACGACGGCGGCGAGGACGGCGGGCAGCGCCATGCCGCCGGTCGTGCCGAGCGCGGTCAGCGTCCCGAAGCCGGCGAACGCGCCGATCATGAACACGTCGCCGTGCGCGAAGTTGATCAGCCGGACCACCCCGTAGATCATCGAGTAGCCCAGCGCGATCAGCGCGAGGAACGCCCCGATCGTCAGGCCGTTCACGAGGTACTGGACGAATTCGCTCATCGGGCCCCTGATCAGGAGGTCTTGGCGTCCACCCAGGTGGCGCCGGTCTCGTCGAGCTTCTTGTAGGCGGTGAACGCGCCGTTCTGGACCTGGACGGTGATGTACAGCGGGTCGGTCCGGTCGCCCTTCTCGTCGAAGGTGATGGGCCCCGTGATGCCCGGGAAGTCCTTGATCTTGTGGAGCGCCTCGGTGATCGCGGCGCCCCGGGTGGACCCGGCGTCGTCGATCGCCTTGGCGACGACCTTCACCGCGTCGTACTCGTACACCGAGAACGGGCCCGGGTCGGCCTTGTTGGCGGCCTTGTACGCCGAGACGAACTTCGCGGCGGCGGGCAGGTCCTTGGCGAGCGGCGCGGTCGTCGCGATGTAGCCGCCGGCCGCCGAGCCCGCGGTCTTCAGCACGGTGGAGTCGGTCGTGGCGTCCCCGCCCATGAGCGCGAACCTCAGCCCGAGCTGCTTGCGCTGCTTCATCAGCAGGCCCGCCTCGGCGAAGTAGCCGGTGAAGTACAGCACGTCCGGCCGCGCCGAGGCGATCTTGGTGAGGACGGGGCCGTAGTCGGACTGGCCCGGCTGCAGCGCGTTCTCGTAGACGACCTGGCCGCCCGCCTGCTTCGCCGAGTTCGCCGCGGCGTCCGCGAGGCCCTTGGCGTAGGTGGTGTTGTCGTGCAGCAGCGCGATGCGCCTGGCGCCGAGCGGCCCGGTCATGAACTTGGCCGCGACCAGGCCCTGGTTGTCGTCGCGTCCGCAGGTGCGGAACACCTTGCCCTTGCCGCTGTCGGTGAGGGACGGGTTGGTCGAGGCGTCCATCACGAACGGGACGCCGCGCCTGCCGTAGATCGGGATCGCGGGCACGGCGGCGCCCGAGCAGTACCCGCCGGCGACCGCCACGACCCCGCTGTTGAGCAGCTTCTGCGCGGCCTGCGCACCCTGCTGGGCGCTGCACTGGTCGTCGGCCTCCACGATCTGGATCTTGCGGCCGTCCACCCCGCCGGCCTTGTTGATCTCGTCGGCGGCGACCTTGGCCGCGGCGAGGATGTCCTGCCCGGCCGAGGCGGAGTCGCCGCTCAGCGGCGCCGGGACGCCGATCTTGATGGCGCCCGAGCCGCCGGAGCCGCCCGATCCGCAGCCGGCGGCCAGCGGGACGAGCAGCAGGCCGGCGCCCGCCGCGGTGAGCATCCGGAACCGGCGTCCGCGGTCCCGCGGGGTCATGGGGGTCATCGGCGGCTCTCCGTCGCTCGTGGCCGGCAGGTTCCTCGTGGTCCGGGATGGTGAAAGCGTGAAACGTCGCGGCACGGGCGTCGAGACGGGCAAGCATGCGATCTCATGCACTGATCGGTAAGCACCGCTTGCCCTTTCGCCACTCGACAGCGCGGCGCGGGGCCGACAAGGATCTTCCCCGTGGCCGGTGTCCTGCTGCTCTCCGCCGCCGACGTGCGCGCGGTGTTCGACCTGCCCGCCGCGATCGCCTCGCAGCGGGAGGCGTTCGCCGCGCTCGGCCGCGGGCGGGCGCGGCTCGCGCCCCGGGTGCTGCTGGACGGGCCGGACGGCGAGATCGCCTTCAGCTACGTCTCCCGCCTCCCCGGCGCAGGCGCGGTCGCCAAGTTCGGCAGCGTCACCCCCGGCAACGCGGCGCGGGGCCTGCCGACCGTGGCGGCGCTGGTGACCGTCCAGGACCCGGTGGACGGCCGGCCCGTCGCGATCATCGAGGGCGAGGCGGTGACGACGCCGCGCACGTCGGCGGCGAGCGCGGTGGCGGCCGACCACCTCGCCGTGCGCGGGGCGTCCCGCCTCGCGGTCGTCGGCTGCGGGGTCCAGGGCCGCGCGCACGTGCGGGCGATGGCCCTGGTCCGACCCCTCACCGAGGTGGCGATGACCTGCCGCCATCCGGACACCTGCACCGTCGCCTCCGAGCTCGCACGGGATCTGGAGATGCCGGTCGAGTCCGTCGCGTCCGCCCGCGACGCGGTCCGGGGCGCGCAGATCGTCGTCACCGCCACGACCAGCGCCGAGCCGGTCGTCCTCGGCTCGTGGCTCGAACCCGGCTGCACGGTCGTCAGCGTCGGCTCCTTCGCCCCGGACCGGGCGGAGGTGGACGGCGAGGTCCTCGCCCGCGCCGCCGCGGTCGTGGTGGACGACGTGGGGACCGCGCTGGAGCAGGCAGGTCCCGTCGTGGCCGCCGTGCGGGCGGGGGACCTGGACCCGGGCCGGGTGCGCCCGCTTGGCCCGGTCGTCGCCGGCCTCGCCGCCGGGCGCGGCTCGGACGACGAGATCGTCTTCTACAACAGCGTCGGCCTCGGCGTGCAGGACGCGGCGGCGGCCTCCGTCATCGTCGAGCGCGCCCGCGCCGCCGGCGCCGGGACGCCGGTGGACCTCTGACCCGCGCCCGCCCGCCGAGTACACTGACCGTTCGGTAGAGCGAACGCTGGACGAGTGACCGGACGAGGGGCGGGAGCGTGGGCGCGTCAGGGGAATCGGTGCGGGACGTGCTGGCCGGCAACCTGCGCCGCGCGCGGCTGGAGCTCGGGCTGTCGCTGTCGGAGCTGTCGCGCCGCTCGAAGATCGGCAAGGCGACGCTGTCGCAGCTGGAGGCGGGTGCCGGGAACCCCACGATCGAGACGGTGTTCAGCCTTTCGCGCGCGCTGGAGGTCCCCATCTCCGACCTGCTCGACCGCCAGGAGCCGTCCGGCCTGACGGTGGTGCGGGCGGCGGAGGTGGAGGTGCTGAGCGGGGAGGGCGTCGACCTGCGGCCGCTGCGCGGCATCGAGTCCGGCGGCGCCGTGTTCGAGGTGTACGACCAGCGGGTCAGGGCCGGCCGCAGGCAGGACTCGCTCGGCCATGTCGGGATGGAGCACACGGTCGTCCAGGCCGGGCGGCTCGCCGTTCGGGTGGACGACCGGGACGTCGAGCTCGGCCCGGGCGACTACGTCGGCTTCGACGCCCGCCTGCCGCACAGCTACACCGCGCTCGACGGGCCCGTCCGCTCCGTCCTGCTGCTCCAGTACAGCGCTGACCAGCGGCTTCATGCCACGACGGGCACACCCTCCCATCTGGTCGAAACCCCGTGAACCCGGAGCCGCCCGCGCGTTGACACCGCGCGCGGGGCGCGCCTACTCTCAGAACCGTTCGGTTTAACGAACGGCGATCGGGAGGGCCGATGACGCGGGTCGTGGTGCTGGGCGCCGGGATCATCGGCGCTGCCTGCGCCCGCGAGCTGGCCCTGGCGGGCTGCGCGGTCACCGTGGCCGACCGGGACGGCCCCGCGGCCGGGACCACCGCCCACGGCGAGGGCAACGTGCTGGTCTCCGACAAGGGGCCGGGCCCCGAACTGGAGCTGGCGCGGCTCTCGCGCGAGCTGTGGCCCGCCGTCCTGGACGGCGACCCGAACGCCGCCGGCGCGGAGTGGGACGCCAAGGGCGGCATCGTCGTCGCCACCACCCCCGCGGGCGCCGAGGCGCTGACGGAGTTCGCCGGCGCCCAGCGCGAGGCCGGGGTCCGCGCCGAGGAGCTGGACGCCCCCGCCCTCGCCGCCGCCGAGCCCCACCTGACGCGGGACTTCGCCAAGGCGGTCCACTACCCGGAGGACGCGCAGGTCCAGCCCGCCGGCGCCGCCACCGCCCTGCTGGCCGCCGCCGTGCGCGCCGGCGCCGTCCTGCGCACCGGGTGCGAGGTGCTCGGCGCGGTCCGGCGCGGGGGCCGCCTCTCCGGCGTCCGCACCTCCGGCGGGACGATCGGGGCCGACGCCGTCGTCAACGCGGCCGGGCCCTGGGCGGGCGAGGTCGCCGCGCGGCTCGGCGTCCGGCTCGGCGTCCGGCCCCGCCGCGGCGAGGTCCTGGTGACCGCGCCGATGCCGCCGACCGTCTTCCACAAGGTGTACGACGCCGGCTACGTGGGCGCGGTCGGCAGCGGAGCGGGGGAGTTGCGGGCCTCCGCCGTCGTGGAGTCGACCCGGGCCGGGACGATCCTGCTCGGCTCCTCGCGCCGCCGCGTCGGGTTCGACGACCGGCTCCGGCCCGAGGTGCTGTCGGTCATCGCGGCCAAGGCGCTGCGGCTGTTCCCGTCCCTGGCCGGGGTGCCGGTGATGCGCGCCTACGGCGGGTTCCGCCCGTACGTCGACGACCACCTGCCCGTCATCGGCCCCGACCCGCACCTGGAGGGCCTCTGGCACGCCACCGGGCACGAGGGCGCGGGGATCGGCCTGTCCACCGGGACCGCCGCCGTGCTGCGCGACCTCATGCTCGGCCGCGCGCCCGCGATCGACGCGGAGCCGTTCCGCGCGGACCGGCCCGCAGTCCAGTGCGAGGGGGAGACCCGATGAGCGCGCGACTCGTGCCCGCCGCGGCCGACCGGACCGGGCGCCGCCCCGACGTCCCGCTGCGGATCACCGTGGACGGCGAGCCCGTGGACGGGGTCGCCGGGCAGACCCTCGCCGGTGTGCTGCTGGCGGCGGGCCGCCGCATCTGGCGGTACGGCCCGTCGGGCGCGCCGCGCGGCGTGTTCTGCGGGATCGGCGCCTGCTTCGACTGCCTGCTCACCGTCAACGGGGTCCGCGACGTGCGGGCCTGCCGCCGCCGCGCCCGCGACGGCGACGCCGTCGAGACCCAGTCCCGGGACGTCCGGTGACCCGGCACGTCGTGGTCGTCGGCGCCGGGCCGGCGGGCCTCGGCGCGGCGGCGGGCGCCCTGCGCGCCGGGGCGCGCGTCACGCTGGTCGACGCGGCGGAGGAGCCCGGCGGCCAGTACCACCGCGCACCGCCCGCCGCGTTCGGCGCCGCCCGCCCCGGCCGCCCGCACCACCGATGGCGCGGCTTCGAGCGGCTGCGCGACCGGGTGCTCGGCCATCCGCGCTGCGACTGGTGGCCCGAGAGCGCCGTCTGGTCCCTCGAACGCGCCGGGCAGGGGCCGCCGCACGTCCACGTGCTGCGAGGCGAGGCCGACGGGGCGGAGCGGGAGCGGCACGTCCTGCGCCCGGACGCGCTGGTCCTCGCGCCGGGCGCGCACGACCGCGTCCTTCCGTTCCCCGGCTGGGAGCTGCCCGGCGTCTGCACCGCCGGTGCCGCCCAGGCGCTGGTGAAGGGGGAGCGCCTGGTCATCGGCGACCCCGTGCTGATCGCCGGTTCCGGACCGTTCCTGCTCCCGGTCGCCGCGTCGCTGCTCGAGGCGGGCGCCACCGTCCTCGGGGTGCTGGAGGCGAACACCGCCGCCACCGTGGCGCGCGGCTGGGCCGCGCGCCCGTGGGGGCTGGCGCCGGAGGCGGGCAAGGCGGGGGAGCTGGCCGGGTACGCGGGGCTCCTGGCCCGCCACCGCGTCCCGTACCGGACGGGCCGCGCCGTGATCGGGGCCCGGGGCGACGGGCGCGTCGAAGAGGCGGTCACGGCGCGGCTCCACCGCGACTGGTCGGTCGTCCCCGGCACCGAGCGGACCGTCGCGGTGGACGCGCTCTGCGTCACCCACGGTTTCAGCCCGCAGCTCGAACTGCCGGTCGCCGCCGGCTGCCGGCTGCGCGGCGACGCCCGCGCCGCGTTCACCGAGGTCGACGCCGGCCAGCGCACCACCGTCCCCGGCGTCTACGCGGCGGGGGAGATCACCGGCATCGCCGGGGCGCCCGCCGCCCGCGCCGAGGGGCTGCTCGCCGGCTGGGCGGCCGGGGGAGGCGACCCCGGCGACCGCGCGGCCGCCGCCCTGCGCCGCCGCCGCGACCAGGCCCGCGCCTTCGCCCGCCGGCTCGCCGCCGCGCACCTGATCGGCGCGGCGTGGCCCGGCTGGCTGCGCCCGGACACGATCGTCTGCCGGTGCGAGGAGACCGCCTACGGGACCCTTCTGCGCGCGGCGGAGGGAACGGCCGCAGGCTCGCCCCGCGCCGTGAGGCTCGCCACCCGCGCCGGCCTCGGCCCGTGCCAGGCCCGCGTCTGCGGCCCCACCGCGGCCGAGCTGCTCGGCGACCGCGCGGGCGGGGGACACCACAGGCCCGTCGCCCAGCCCATCCGCCTCGGCGAACTCGCGAACCCTCCGGTCGAGGACCCCGACAAGAAGGAGAGCGCTCGATGAGCGACAGCAGGCTCCAGAGCCTGGGCGGCGTCATCGTGGCGACGGCCCTGCCCTACCGCGAGGACGCCGCCGCCCCCGCGGGGCTGGCCGTCGACCTCGACCGGTACGCCGAGCACTGCCGCTGGCTCGTCGGCAGCGGCTGCCGCGGCGTCGGCCCGAACGGCTCGCTCGGCGAGTACTCCTCGCTGACCGACGACGAGCGCCGCCGCGTCGCCCGCACCGCCGTCGAGGCGGTCGGCCGGGACGGCGTCGTCGTGGTCGGCGTGCACGGCCCCGGCTCCCACCAGGCCCGGCACTGGGCGCAGCTCGCGGCCGAGGACGGCGCCGACGGCGTGCTGTGCCTGCCGCCGACGATGTACCGGGCCAACCGCGGCGAGGTCGTCGCGCACTTCGAGGCCGTCGCGTCGGTCGGCCTGCCGGTCATGGTCTACAACAACCCCGTCGACACCAAGGTCGACCTCACCCCGGACCTGCTCGCCGAGATCGCCCAGATCGACGGCGTCGTCGCGGTCAAGGAGTTCTCCGGCGACGTCCGCCGCGTCCTGGAGATCCGGGAGAAGGCCCCCGGCCTGGAGGTCGTCGCGGGCGCCGACGACGTCACCCTCGAAGCGCTGCTGATGGGCGCGACGGGGTGGTTCGCGGGCTTCCCCAACGTCTTCCCCGCCGAGTCGGCGCTGCTGTACGAGCTCGCCACCGCCGGGAGGCTGGAGGAGGCCCGCGCCCTGTACGAGCCGCTCGTCGCCGCGTTCCGCTGGGACTCGCGCACCGAGTTCGTCCAGGCGATCAAACTCGGCATGGACATGGTCGGCCGGTACGGCGGTCCCTGCCGTCCGCCGCGCGGCCCGCTCGTGCCCGGGCACCGCGCCGCCGTCACCGCCGACATGGACCGCGCGATCGAGGCGCTCGCGCGGCGGCGGGCCGCCTGATGCGCTCGGCCCGGTCGATCAGCGCGGTCGACTCCCACACCGAGGGGATGCCGACGCGCGTCGTCACCGGCGGCGTCGCGCCCATCCCGGGCGCCACGATGGCCGAGCGGCGCCGCCACGCCGCGGAGCACCTCGACGGCCTGCGCCGCTTCCTCGTGGACGAGCCGCGCGGCCACCCCGCGATGAGCGGTGCCCTGCTCCAGCCCCCCACCCGGCCGGACGCCGACTGGGGCGTCGTCTACATCGAGGTCAGCGGGTTCCTGCCCATGTGCGGGCACGGCACCATCGGCGTCGCGACCGTCCTGGTCGAGACCGGGATGGTGGAGGTGACCGAGCCGGAGACGATCGTGCGGCTGGACACCCCGGCCGGTCTCGTCGAGGCCCGCGTCGCGGTGCGCGACGGCGCCGCCGAGCACGTCACGCTCCGCAACGTCGCGTCGTTCGCGCTCCGGCAGGACGCCGTGGTCAGCGTGCCCGGGCTGGGGGACGTCCGCTACGACATGGCCTACGGAGGCAACTTCTACGCCATCACCGAGCTCGAACCGCTCGGGCTGCCGTTCGACCGGACCCGCAAGGACGACATCCTCCGCGCCGGGCTCGCGATCATGGAGGCGGTCAACGAGACCGACCGGCCCGTCCACCCCGCGGACCCCCTGATCGGAGGGTGCAAGCACGTCCAGTTCCTCGCGCCCGGGTCGGACGCCAGGCGCTCCCGGAACGCGATGGCCATCCATCCGGGATGGTTCGACCGGTCGCCGTGCGGCACCGGCACGTCCGCCCGCATGGCTCAGCTGCACGCCCGAGGCGAGCTGCCGCTGCACAGCGAGTTCGTCAACGAGTCGTTCATCGGCACCCGCTTCACCGGGCGCCTGGTCGGCACCGCCGAGGCCGGCGGCCTGCCCGCGGTGATCCCCGAGTTCACCGGGCGGGCCTGGATCACCGGAACCGCCACCTACCTGCTCGACCCCGCCGACCCCTTCCCCGAGGGCTTCGTCCTCTAGGAGCGGCCGGCCCGCGCCCCACGCAACGAGGACGAAGGGAGTCCCCATGACACCGGACCAGGCCGTGTCCGCGGCGGTCGCCGCCGCGCCAGGCTGGGCCGCGTCGCCGCCGGCCGAGCGCGCCGCCCGCCTGGCGGCGGTCGCGGACGCGCTGGAGGCCGCCCGCGAGGAGCTGGTCGCCCTCGCGGGCGAGGAGAGCCGCCTCGGGCCCGCGCGCCTGAACGGCGAGCTGACCCGCACCACGTTCCAGCTGAGGCTGTTCGCCGAGCAGGTCCTGGAGGGCGCCTTCCACGACGCCCGCATCGACCGGCCGGACCCGGACTGGCCCACCGGTCCGCGACCCGACCTGCGCCGCTGCCGGACCGCTCTCGGCCCGGTGCTGGTGTTCGCGGCGAGCAACTTCCCGTTCGCCTTCAGCGTCGCCGGCGGCGACACCGCCTCGGCCTGGGCGGCGGGCTGCCCCGTCGTCGTCAAGGCGCATCCCGGCCACCCCCGGCTGTCGCGCCGGACGGCGGAGGCGATCGCCGGCGCGGGGCTCCCGGACGGCGTGTTCGCCCTGATCGAGGGCGAGGAGGCCGGGGTCGAGGCCCTGCGGCATCCCGGCCTCGCCGCCGCCGCGTTCACCGGCTCCCAGCGGGGCGGCCTCGCCCTGGCGAGGATCGCGGCGCAGCGGCCGGAGCCGATCCCGTTCTACGGCGAGATGGGCAGCGTCAACCCGGCCGTGGTGACGCCCCTCGCGGCCGAGGCGCGTGCGGAGGAGATCGCCGAGGGGTACGCGGCCTCCCTCACGCTGGGGGCGGGCCAGTTCTGCACGAACCCCGGCCTGCTGTTCGCGCCCGCCGGGCTGCCGGACCGCGTCGCGGCGCACCTCCGCGGGGCCGCCGCCGCGCCGATGCTCAACGAGCGCATCGCCTCCGGTTACCTGGCCGCGGCGGACGCGCTGGGGTCCCGGCCCGGCGTGCGCCGCCTCGTGTGGCCGGACGAGGAGGACGCGCCGGCCCCGCGCCTGCTCACCATGGACCTGGCGGCGTTCAGGGCCGACATCGACGCCGCCGCGGAGGAGTGCTTCGGACCGCTCGGCCTCGCCGTCACCTACGAGAGCCTCGACGACGTCGCGGACGCCGTGGCGGCGCTGCCGGGGCAGCTGACCGCGTCGCTGCACGCGGAGCCGGAGGAGGCGGGCGGCCTCGCCCCGCTCGCCGCCGTGCTGGCGGGGCGCAGCGGCCGCGTCCTGTGGAACCAGTGGCCCACCGGCGTCTCCGTCACCCACGCGATGCAGCACGGCGGACCGTACCCCGCCACGACGGCGCCCGCGGCCACCTCGGTCGGCCCGGCCGCGATCGAGCGGTTCCTGCGGCCCGTCGCCTACCAGGGATGGCCGCAGGACCTGCTCCCGCCGCCGCTCCGCGACGACAACCCGTGGAAGGTCCCCCAGGCCGTCCGCTGAGCCGCTCCCGGTCCGCCGCCCACGTCGGGCCGGGGCGCAGTCAGCCGACCCAGACGGTCTTGGCGTTGCAGAAGGCGCGCAGGCCGTCCGCCGACAGCTCGCGCCCGTACCCGGAGCGCTTGACCCCGCCGAACGGCAGCTCGGGGTAGGAGGTCGTCATCCCGTTGACGAACACCTGCCCGGCGTCCAGCTCCCGGACGAACAGCTCCCGCTCGCCGTCGTCGCGCGTCCAGGCGTTGGAGCCGAGCCCGAAGCCCGTGGCGTTGGCGACCTCGACGGCCTCCGCGGCCCCGTTCACGCGCAGCAGCGTCGCGACCGGCGCGAAGACCTCCTCGTGGTACATCCGCATCTCGGGCGTCACCCCGGAGACCACCGTCGGCGGGTAGTACCAGCCGGGCCCGTCCGGGCGCTCGCCGCCGCACAGCACCGTCGCGCCCTTGGCGACCGCGTCGGCGACGAGCTCCTCGGCCTCGGCGCGGCCCTGCTCGCTGACGAGCGGGCCGACGTCGGTGGCCTCGTCCATCGGGTCCCCGACGCGCTTGGCGCGCATGTGCTCCACGAACAGCCGCTCGAACTCGTCGGCGCAGCCGGTGTCGACGATGAAGCGCTTGGCCGAGATGCAGCTCTGCCCGTTGTTGAGGCAGCGGGACTCCGCCGCCGTGCGCGCCGCGGCCTCCAGGTCGGCGGACGGCATCACCACGAACGGGTCGCTGCCGCCGAGCTCCAGCACCGTGGGCTTGATCTCGTCCCCGGCGATCGAGGCGACCGACCGCCCGGCGGGCTCGCTGCCGGTGAGCGTCGCCGCCTTCACCCGCGGGTCGCGCAGCACCCGCTCGACCTTCGCCGAGCCGATCAGCAGCGTCTGGAACGCGCCTTCGGGGAACCCGGCGCGGCGGAACAGGTCCTCCAGGAACAGCGCCGTCTGGGGGACGTTGGAGGAGTGCTTCAGCAGCCCCACGTTCCCCGCCATCAGCGCCGGCGCCGCGAACCTGATCACCTGCCACAGCGGGAAGTTCCACGGCATGACCGCCAGCACCGGCCCGAGCGGCTCGTAGCGGACGTAGGCGTCGCTCGCGTTCACGTCCGCGGGGTCGGCGGGACGCCGCTCGGCCATGAACTCCGCCGCGTGCCCGGCGTAGTACCGGCACGCCTTCGCGCACTTCCGCGCCTCCGCCACCGCCGCCTTCAGCGTCTTGCCCATCTCGGTGGTCAGCATGGCGCCGATCTGGTCGGCGTCCCGGTCGAGGATGCCCGCCGCCGCGTTCATCCACTCCGCCCGCCGCTCCATCGGGACGGCGCGGTAGGAGGCGAACGTCTCCGCCGCCCGCGCGACGCGCCGGTCGACCTCCTCGTCGGCCAGCGCGTCGAAGGTCTTCTCGACCTCGCCCGTCGCGGGGTTGGTCGTGGCGATCGTCGTCATGTCCGGATGCTCCCTGGGTGTCGGGCTCGTTCACCCGGGACGTGCCCGAGGGGCCCTGCGGGAAACGCCCGCCGGGACCGGCGGTCAGCCGGGGACCACGCATACCGGCGAGGGGAGGGCCACGGGGGGTCCCGCCGGGGCGGGGACGCCGTCCGGCCCGATCCGGAAGGTCGCGACGCCGCCGCCGCGCTCGTTGGCCACGTGCATCCACTCGCCGTCCACGTGCAGGTCGCGCGGCCAGTGCCCGCCGGACGGGACGTCCGCGACGGGCGCCAGCGCCGCGCCGCCGTCCAGGACCCGGTGGGCCGTCACCACGTCCGTGCCGCGCATGGACGTGTAGACGTACCTGCCCCCGTCGCCCAGCTTGATCGCCGCGCCCTGGGCGGGGTCGCCCGACGGAGCGGCCGTCGCGGGGGACTCCGCCGCCGCCTCCAGGCGCGCGTACCCGTCGACCGGCCTCAGGACGAGGACGACCGCGGCCAGTTCCGCCAGCACGTGCACGTGCCCGCTCGGGTGGACGACCAGGTGCCGCGGCCCGCACCCGGCCGGTAGGGCCGTCTCCCCGGCGAGCCGCAGGGCGCCGCCCTCGAACCGGAAGGACCGCACGAGGTCCGCTCCGAGGTCGGTCGCCAGGACGGTCCCGTCCGGAGCAGAGACGACCATATGGGCGTGCGGGCCCTCCTGGCGGTCCGCCCTCGGCCCCCTGCCGTGCCCCTCCACCACGCCGGGGTCGCCGGCGAACCCGCCGTCGGGCCCGAGCGGGTAGGCCCTGACGGTCCCGGACCCGTAGTCGGCGACGAGGAGGCGCCCGCCGTCCGGAGCGACCGACAGGTGGCAGGGCAGTGCCCCGGCCTCGCGCTCGCCGAGCCCCTTCAGCCGCGCGCCGGCCACCTCGTATGCCGCGACGCCGCCGGGCTCCTCCTCCCGGACCGCGTAGAGGACCTTCCTGGTCGGGTGGACGGCCAGGTACGAGGGGCACACCGCCTCCGCCGCGAGCCCGTCCGCCCGCAGCGCGCCGTCCGCTCCGCGCACGACCCGGTAGATCCCGGCGCCGCCGCCGGCCTCGCCGGTGTACGTGCCCACCCAGAACGCCCGCTCGCCCACTCGGGACCCCCTCGAAACGCGATCCGCCCGCCCTGCGCGGCCGAGGCCGAGCCTAGCCCCGGCCATGATCGCGCCGCGCGCCTTCTCGCGCGGCGGCCGACGAGAGCGGTGCCCCGGTGTCGCGGCGGCTCAGGGGGCGGCGGGGCGCAGGAGCGCCTCCTGGGCGACGGTGGCGACGAGCGTGCCGTCCGCCGTGTGGAGCGCGCCGCGGACGAGGCCGCGCGCGCCGTGGTTCGTGACCGGGTCCGCGGAGTACAGCAGCCACCGGTCGGCGCGCGGCGGGCGGTGGAACCACACCGCGTGGTCGAGCGTGACCGCGGTCGCGAGGCGCGGCGGCGAGCCGGGCGCGCGGGCGCTGCTGACCATTCCCATGTCCGACAGGTAGGCGATGAGGCAGGCGTGCAGCGAGGGGTCGTCCCCGATCGGCGCCGACGTCCTGATCCAGAACGGGTGCGGCATGGGGAACCCGCCATCGGCGGGCGGGTCCACGACCCTGATGTCGAACCCGGCGGGGTGCCGGAAGAACGCGGGCAGCTCCGGCTCGGCGAGCCCCTCCGGGCCGGGCGCGGCCGGCGGCGGGCCGGCCTGCCAGTCGAACCCGTCCTCCGGCGCGTGGAACGAGGCGATCAGCTCGAGGATCGGCTTGCCGCCCTGGCTCGCGGTGACGTGCCGGGTCGAGAAGGAGCGGCCGTCGCGGGTGCGGGCCACGTCCAGCACCAGGGGCTCGTCCGGCGTGCCCGGGCGGATGAAGTAGGCGTGCAGCGAGTGCGGCGGCCGGCCGCCCGCGGTCAGGCACGCGGCGCGCAGGCTCTGCCCGGCGACCTGCCCGCCGAACAGCCGCGGCCGCCCGGCGCGCGGCGACGCGGCCGTGAAGGAGTCGCCGCCGAGCGGCGCCAGGTCGAACACGCGCGCGATGCCGTGGGGGACGTCGCTCATCCGGGCACCTCCTGCGGCCTGCGGGCGACCCTACTCGCGGGCCCGGCGGGCGCGGCGGCCGGGGCGGAGCGCCCCGGGACCGGGGACGGCCCTGATACCGTCGCGCGCGGTCGACCTATGATCGCCGGTGGGGTCCGGCGCGGCGTCCGGGGGACGTTCGGCGCGCGCCCGCGGGGGTACGCCCTCGCCCCCACGAGGAGATGAGAGAGGCAATGGCAGATATCACCGAGTCGCCCGAATGGACCGCGCTGGCCGAGCACCACGCGGCGATCGCGGGGCGGCACCTGCGCGAGCTCTTCGCGGACGATCCGGACCGCGCCGACCGGATGACCGTGGCCGCGGGGGACTTGTTCCTGGACTACTCCAAGCACCGCGTCACCGGCGAGACCCTGACGCTGCTCGCGGCGCTCGCCGAGCGGGCCGGGCTGCGCGCCAGGATCGAGGCGATGTTCGCCGGGGAGCACATCAACGCCAGCGAGGACCGCGCCGTCCTGCACACCGCGCTGCGGCTGCCGCCCGGCGAGGCCCTGACGGTGGACGGGCAGGACGTCGCGGGCGACGTGCACGCCGTGCTGGACAAGATGGCCGACTTCGCCGGCCGCGTCCGGTCGGGGGAGTGGACGGGCTTCACCGGCAAGCGCATCACGACCGTCGTCAACATCGGCATCGGCGGCTCCGACCTCGGCCCCGCCATGGCCTACGAGGCCCTGCACGACTTCGCCGACGCGGGCGTCGCCTGCCGGTTCGTCTCCAACATCGACCCGGCCGACATCCTCGGCAAGCTCGCCGGACTCGACCCCGAGCAGACGCTGTTCGTCATCAGCTCCAAGACGTTCGGGACGCTGGAGACCCTCACCAACGCCAAGGTCGCGCGGCGGTGGCTGACCGAGCGGCTCGGCGACGACGCCGTCTCCCGCCACTTCGTCGCCGTGTCCACCAACGCCGAGCGGGTCGCCGAGTTCGGCATCGACACCGCCAACATGTTCGGCTTCTGGGACTGGGTGGGCGGGCGCTACTCCTTCGACGGGGCCATCGGCCTGTCGCTGATGATCGCGATCGGCGGCGAGGCCTTCCGCGAGATGCTCGCGGGGTTCCGGGAGGTCGACGAGCACTTCCGCACCGCGCCGTTCGAGGCGAACATGCCGGTGCTGATGGGGCTGCTCGGCGTCTGGTACACCGACTTCTTCGGCGCGCAGACGCGGGCCGTCCTGCCCTACAGCCAGCGCCTTTCGCGGTTCCCCGCCTACCTCCAGCAGCTCACGATGGAGTCCAACGGCAAGTCGGTGCGGGCCGACGGCGCGCCCGTCGTCGCGCAGACCGGCGCGATCTTCTGGGGCGAGCCCGGCACCAACGGGCAGCACGCCTTCTACCAGCTGCTGCACCAGGGGACCCGGCTCGTGCCCGCGGACTTCATCGGCTTCGCCGAGCCGTTCGAGGACCGCGAGGGCATGCACGACCTGCTCACCGCGAACATGCTCGCGCAGACCTCGGCCCTCGCGTTCGGCAGGACCGCCGAGGAGATCGCCGCCGACGGCACGCCGGCCGCGCTCGTCCCGCACAAGGTCATGCCCGGCAACCGCCCGAGCAGCACGCTCCTCGTGCCGAGGCTGACGCCGAAGACCCTCGGCTCGCTGGTCGCGCTCTACGAGCACATCGTGTTCGTCGAGGGGACGGTCTGGGGCATCGACTCCTTCGACCAGTGGGGCGTCGAGCTCGGCAAGGTGATGGCGAAGGACCTCGCCCCCGCGCTCACCTCGCAGGAGCCGCCGTCCGAGACGCCCGATCCGTCCACCGCCGCGCTCGTGCGCAGGTACCGGGAGCTGCGCGGCCGCAAGGTCTGAGCCGGCCGGCAGGCGCGCGAAGGGCCCGCCGGCCGTCCGGCGGGCCCTCGTCTTGTTCCGCTGTCTTCTCCGCCGCGCCGTCAGGCGCGGGCGCCGGGCAGGGGCCCCTCGACCCAGCCCTGGGACTCCAGGATGGCGCGGAACTCGCCGTAGGAGATGAACCCGTCGAGGTTGCTGTCCGCCCTCTCGAACCTGTCCTGCGTCTCGGCCCGCGTCCAGGACAGGCCCAGCTCGTCCAGCACGAGCGTGAACTCCATCAGGTCGAGCTTCTCGTCGCCGCCGAGGTCCGCGCGCGTGAACACGGCAAGAAGCTCGTCCCCGGTCGGTCTCGTCGTCATCTCGCTCCTCGTTCCGGTCCGATGTAGCCCCGCATCATGTCATAGGGGGCAGGTCCGGCTACATGAGAAACGCCGCGGGGAGATCCCTGGTTCCCGGCTAGGCCTCGCCCGTCAGTTCGGGGACGCGGTGGCGGTAGCGCTCCAGCAGCGCGGCGTTCACCTCGTCCCCGCCGGGGACGTTCGCGCTCGTCCAGCGCGGCGGCTCGGCGCCGCGCTCGGCCGCGAGGTCGTCGAGGTCGGCCAGCACCCGCGCCCACGCGTACGCGGCGAGGACGGTGGAGACCGCCGCGGTGCGCGGCGCGCCCGCGGGGTGCAGGACGTCCCCGGGCGGGACGCACGTGTCGAGCACGATGGCCGCGTGGTCGGCGAGGGTCGTGTCGGTCCGCGCCGCCGCGCCCCGCGACGCCCGCGCCGAGGTCACCGCGACGACCGGCACGCCCCGCGCCGCGCACTCCCGCGCGACCTCCACCGGATAGGGGTTGCGGCCGCTGGTGGAGAACACCACCGCCACGTCGGGCGGGGCGGGCGCCGCCTTCTCGACCACGGCGCGCCCCACCCCGTCCCGCCGTTCGGCGCGGGTGCTGCGCACCGCGTGGTCGAGCGGGAGCACGGCGGGGTCCCAGATCGGGCGGACGGCGGCGAGGCCGCCGGCCCGGTAGAACGTCTCGCACACCATCGCCAGGGAGTGCCCGGCGCCGGCGACGTGCACGATCCCGTCCGCCTCGATCGCGTCGAGCAGCAGCGCGGCGGCCTCGCGGGCCGCCGCGCCCGACGCCGCGTCGAGGTCGTCGAGGAGGGCGCGCACTCGTGCGGGGATCCCGGAGGGCGCCGGGTCAGGCATTCGGTAGAGCCTCCTTCAGGATGCTGGCCAGCTCGTCCTCGCCGGACGCCGCGCGCAGCCGCTCGGCGAGGCCGCCCGACAGAGCGCGCGCCAGCCCGGACAGGGTGCCGACGTGGGCGTCGGGGCCCGGGGTGCAGAACGCCAGCAGCAGGTCGACCGGGTCGTTGTCAGGATGGCCGAACGCGACCGGCGCCGCCAGCCGGGTCACACCGACGCCGACGGCCAGGCCGCCCTCCTCGGGGCGGGCGTGGACGAGCGCGAGCCCCTTGGCCAGCACGATGTACGGGCCGTTCTCCTCCACTACGCGGACGCACGCCTCCGGGTAGCCCCCGCCCGCGGCGCCGGCCCCGACCAGCGCGGAGGCCGCCGTCCGGACGGCCTCCCGCCAGTCGCCCGCGGCCGCCCCGTCGGTCGCGGTGACGACGGTCCCCGGCGGCGGGGCGCTGGGAGCGGCCCCCTCGGGACGGGCCGTCACGAGAGCCAGCCCTGCTCGGTGAGGCGCTCCCTGAGCTGGGCCTCCAGGCCCTCCTTGTCCAGGAAGTCGCTGATGGTGATGACCACGGGCGCGAGGTCGGCGATCTCGCCGGTGTGCATGCCCTGGCCGATCACCACGTCGGGCGTCATGCCGCGCGCCGTGGACACGTCGGTGTTCTCGACCCGCGCGTCCACGCCGAGCGAGCGCAGCGCGTCCTCGGCGGTCATCTTCAGCATCAGGCTGGAGCCCATGCCGACGCCGCAGACCGCGAGGATCTCCAGTTGCCGGTCCAGTGCCATGTCCGTCTTCTCTCCTAGCAGGGTCGGTCGGTCCCGCGCGCGGTGCCGGTCAGGCCTCCGCGGGGGCCGCGGTCTCGGGGGCCGCCTCCTCCTCGGCCGCCGCCCGGCGCTTCTCGGCGCGGCCGAGGAGCAGCAGGGTGGCGACCATCGCGGCGAGCGCGACGGCGGGGACGAGCCAGATCGAGGCGCCGCCGACGACCGGGTCGGCGGCCTTCAGCAGCCAGGCGATCGCGTACCAGTCGGGGTCGGCGAGCGTCGCGAGCTCGGGGGCGGTGCTGTCGTACAGGCCCCAGGTGACGGCCTGCCCGACGGCGAGGACGAGCCCGGTGATCACGCCGCCGAGGACGGCGCCGCGCCAGCCCGCCACCACGTTGCCGAACAGCGCCGCCGCGCCGCCCACGAAGAACAGCATGATCATGGGCGGGGCCAGCGTGAACCAGCCGGCGCCGGCGAACACGCCGAGGCACGCCAGGAACACCACGGTCGAGGTGACGAAGCCGACCATGACGGCGGTCGGCGCGACCGGGAACACGGTGGGCGCGTCCAGCGCGGGGCGCGTGCCCGGGATGACGCGGTCGCTGAACCCCTTGAACGCCGGGACGATCTCGCCCAGGAACATCCGCACGCCGAACAGCAGGATCGCGATGCCGCCCGCGAAGCGCAGGCCCACCAGGATCGCCCACACCCACGGCGACAGCTTGTCGTCCATCTCGGCCGCGGCCTTGGCCACCACGCCGTCGTCGGCGAACGCGACCCCGACCAGCATGATCACGGTGATGATCAGCGCGGTGCTGACGTTGACGTCCTTGAAGAACGACAGCTGGCGGGGCAGCCTCAGCTTCTCGGTGTCGTGCTTCTCGCGGCTGCCGAGCGGGCGGGCCGCGTAGCCGGTGACCAGGCAGGCGAGCGAGCTGGTGTGGGCGAAGCCGAACCGGTCGTCCGGCATGACGCGCCGCATCAGCGGCCGCATCCACAGCGGCTGGAGGGTCCAGTACGCGGCGACGAACCCGGCCCCGCAGAGCACCAGGGTGAGCTGGTCGGCGCCGGGCGCGATGGTCACCAGCGAGGCGACCGTGACCGTGCTGATCCAGAACATCAGGTGGCCGGTGAGGTAGAGGTAGCGGGCCGCCGGGAAGAGCCGCACCACCAGCACGTGCGCCAGGAACGCCACCGTGATCACCAGCGCGATCGTCCCGCCCTGGTCGGCGAGGAAGTCCGCGAGGGTGTTGTCGGCCTTCGGCGGCGTGGTCCCCATCGCGCTGGCGAGCACCGTCTGGAAGCTCGTCAGCCCGCCGGTGAAGACCTCCACGCCGATGAACAGGATGACCACGCCGATCGTGGCGCGCAGCGCCCCGGCGAAGACGTCCTCGAACCGCTTGCGCTGCAGGAGCAGGCCGATCAGCGTGATGAGCCCGATGAGGATGGGCACCTGGCCGAACACGTTGTCGGCCAGGAAGGTGAGGATGTCCTTGATGACGTCCATGGTGAACTCGCCTCACATCTCGGGGGATGGGTGGTGCGCTGTCGCCCCCTGTCAGCGCGGACGGGCGGTCGCGGACCCGGCGCTCGGAGTCCGGGCGCGCGGTCAGTGGCTCGGTGGTCGCAGGTCCAGTTCCAGCCGGTACCGGTCGCCGCGGTAGACGGACCGGACGTACTCCAGCGGCCGGCCGCCGGCGTCCCTGGTGATCCGCTCGAACAGGAACGCCGGCGTGTGCACCGGGATGCCGAGCTCGGCGGCCTCCTCGGCGGTGGTGACGGTCGGCTCGATGGTCTCGGTGCCCGAGGCGATCACGACGCCGGCGCCCCGGAGCAGGTCGTAGAACGACCGCCCTTCCAGCTCGTGCCGCCGCAGGCCCGGCATCAGCGCCCGCGGCAGGTACAGGGTCTCGATGGCCATGCTGGCCCCGTCGGCCAGCCGGAGGCGCCGAATGGTAAATACCTCTTCGTCCGGCGACAGGGCCAGCCTGCGGCCGATCCGCGCCCCCGCGGCCTCGCTGCGGAACGACAGCACCCGCCCGCCCGGCTTCATCCCGCGCCTGATCATGTCCTCGGTGAACGACGTCATGGTCAGCGAGACGGCGATCCGGGGTTCGGCCACGTAGGTGCCGCTCCCGTGCCGCCGCTCGAGCAGCCCGTCGGCGACGAGCCCGTCGATGGCCTGGCGCAGCGTCGGGCGCGAGACGCCGAGCTCCTCGGCCAGCCGGCGCTCGGACGGCAGCGCGTCGCCGACGTCCAGGCCGTCGAGCATCGCGAGGAGCTCGCGGCGCACCGCCTGCCGTTTCGTGCTCGCGGCCCGGGCCTCACCGGCGGATGGCACGCCTATCACCTCCTATGACGCTGTTCCTGTCGTGGCACACGTTATGTCTCATTGTGGCGACTGGTCAATACCACTTTGTCGAGGTTTGCCGTGGTCATGGGCGGACGGCCCGGCCTACCGTCACGGAAGATCGTCAAGACGGTGCCGAGCCGGTGGTGGACCGGACGGCGGCGGCGCCGCGCCCCGCGCGGCGAGGAAGGCGGCCAGATGAGGAAGTTCGTGCGCGGCGCCCTGGCGCTGGCCCTGCCCGTGCTCATGCCGGCGGCGCTCTGCGCGGCTCCGGCCCGGGCGGACGGGGGCGGCCCCGGGGCCAGGGACGGCTGGAGGCTGGTCGCCTCCGAGCCGTTCGACCGGCGCATCGACGACGCGAAGACGCCGTGGAGGCCGGACGGCGACGGACCGACCAGCCCCTACGACGTGGACATGTACGACAACGACGGCGCCTACTTCGACACGGTGGGGGGCCCGGCGTTCCGCGAGCAGCTCGCGAGGATGAGGACCTACCGCAAGTCGTTCGCGTTCGGCGAGCGCGGCTGGCTCACCGCGGAACTGGCCGCGCGCGACGCCGACGGGGACGGCCGGCCGGACGCGCCGCCGTCGCTCACGTCCCGCGGCGGCGTGGCCCGGCTGGACGAACCGGCCCACCAGGCGGGCGTCGTCATCCGCTCGTCCCGCGACCTGCCCGCCGAGTACCGGGTGGAGATGACGCTGCGCGGCCTCGACTTCGGCGGGCAGCGGGGCGGGTCGTGGGACTACCCGGACGGCCGGATCAACGGCTACTCGCCCGAGGGCTGCAAGACCAACTTCCCCTGGGCGTCGGGCGGCGACTACGCCAGGCCCGAGTGCGAGTGGGCCGACGTCCGGACCGACTCCAACGGCTTCTACTACATGTCGATCATGGACTACCGGCAGGTGGCGCCGCACAACAACGTGTTCGTCCACGGCCACCGCAAGGTCGCCATGGACGGGTAGAACCTCCTCTGTCAATAATTATGCCGATACGGTTCGTTCATGACCCCCAGACCTCGGCGCGAGCTGCCTGTGTCATCGAGCGGCAGCGCAGGCGCAATAGCGGCTGTTCCTGCTGGAGTTCGGACACTGCGCGCGGCGATCTATGCGCGTGTCTCCCATGACCTGAAAGACACGGGGCGCTCGGTCGCGCAGCAGGAGACCGAGGGTCGGGCCCATGTCGCCAGGGAAGGGTGGAACCTGGTCGGCGTGTGGGTGGACAACTCCAAGGGGGCCTCGAAGTACTCGCGTGGTGTGCGGGAGGAGTGGCAGGCGCTCCTGGAGCTGATCGCCGCCGGCGAGATCGATGTCCTGGTGGTGTGGGAGCCCTCTCGGCTGACGCGGGACCGGCTGGTGTGGGCCACGCTGGCGCACCATTGCGAAGAACGCGACGTCAAGATCGCCGCGAGCGGCCGGGTGTACGACTTGGCCGACCCGGATGACGCCTTCCAGCTCGACCTGTACTTCGCGCTCGGCATCCGCGAGGTCGGCATCACGCGGAAGCGGGTGATGCGCGACAAGTCCCACGAGGCCAAGGCGGGCAAGCCGCACGGCCGCCTGCTGTTCGGCTACTACCGTCTGTACAGCCCGACGAACGGCGCCCTGCTGCGGCAGGTGAAGGATGACCGGCGGCGGATCAATCTCTGGGCGGTCAACGCGGCCCTGTTCATCGCGGTCGCCGCGCTGCCGGAGCTGTGGCCGACGCCGCTGGGGCGGTTCGCCATGGGATGGCGCCCTTTGGACCCGCGCCTTCAGGACCTGCTGGACGCGGATTCCCGCAGGCAGCCGCCGTGGTGGGCACTCGATCCAGCGATCCGGCCCGACAGGAGCCTGCTGTGGTTCACCCGCGAACGTGTGGTCCACATGTTGTTGCGGCGCAGCCTTGAAGGCGACAAGGAATTCGTCTTGGCTCGCGAGCTCGGGTTCGCGGGAATCCTCACGGGGACCAACAGCCAGTTCACGACGTCCTCGATCCGGACCCTGGTCACCAACCCCTCGTACGCCGGGTTGCGGAGTCACCATGACAGCCTGTTCGAGGCCGTATGGCCCGCCTACATAAGCGTTGAGGACCACCTGGCCCTCGTAGCGAAGTTCGCGAAGCGTGCGCAGGGGCGGCCCAACCGTGATCACTCTCTGAAGTACCTGCTCAGCGGGCTCTTGTCCTGCGCGGTATGCGGGGGGACCACGAGCGTGCAGGGTGAGGACGGCGACGAAGGAGCTGAGGGGGCGAAGAAGACGCGCCCTCATCAGCACTACATATGCGTGGGGCGGGGGCGGCTCCCTGGCCGCCGGGCCTGCACGGCCCGCCCGCGCCGGCCGACCGAGCTGTACATCATCGAGCTAGTTCTCGAATGGTTGAGCTCGCCGGAGGCTGCTGATGCGCTCCTCGCGGACGAGCGGTCAGCGTCGAATCTGCGTGCCTTGATGGAACGACGCGGCGCGCTGCAACGTCGGCTGGACGAGTTGTATGACACCGCCGGCCGGACCGGCATGTCCGACCGGTTGGCTGCCGCGACAGAGCGGAACCTGACCGAACTGATCGCGGAGGTGGACGCCGACATCGACGCCACCCAGCGGTACCCCGTGCTGCGCGGCCTGGTGAAGCCCGATCGCACCGACGTGGAAGCAGCGTGGGAACGCCTCGACCTCTTCCGGAAACGCGAAGTGATCAAGACGCTGTTCGTTCGGCTGGAGATGAAGAAGGTGGGGCGAGGGCGCAAGGGCGTGCCCATCGAGGAGACGATCGATGTGACCTGGCGAGAGTTCGCGTTGGTCAGCTGACCCTGAATGCTGAAGGCCCCGGCGCGCTCATGGCTGCCGGGGCCTTGCTGCACACGGGACGCTAGGTGCTGCGTCCATGCTGGCTCGCGTGAGCCCGCCCAGGATCCCCCTCCTGATTCGCCGCGTCGAACCCGGCGATGAAGCCGGCCTGATAGGCCGGTTCCGCATAGGTGCGCTCGGGGCGGCGCTCGTTGAGCAGCCACACCGTGACGGCGATCGCCGCCCACACAAGCAGAGGCTCCCGCACCCGCTCACTCAGCTCTGGTAGTGCGACCCAGAGGATCGCCGCAGCCGCTCCTGTGAGAAGGAGAATCAGTCTTCGCAACCCCGACTCCCTGCAATAACGCCTCCGACATCGCCATACCCCCGGCAGTTCGCCAGTTAGACGTTTGGGTGTGTTCGATCGGCTACCTGCGGACGCGCCGAAACCGGATCGTGACGTTACGAGAGCGTATACATGGCAAATGGCTACTCTGCGTTATGAAGGGCGGTCGCGGATCCCGAGCTGCCGCCGGGCGGAATCGGAAGCGGCTATCGGTGCCATCACCGCCGACATCGCCTTCTGCGGCTCTCGTTGAATCCAGTCGTACAGCTCCTCCAGCGTCCGCTCGGGATGGCCGCGGATCCAAGCGCGGGCAATCTCCTCGGTACGGACAGGAGCCTCAACACCGTCGAGCTCGTCGGGGCGGAACCAGCCGATCAAGACAGCGAGTTGGGGCGCCGGCGTCTCCATGACGTCGGCGATCATCCGCAGCGTGGCCCAGTCGTCGGGCATCCGCATGCCTCGGCGCCAGAACCCGATCGTGCTGTTGTTGATGCCGATGCGGTCCTGGAGTTCGACGTTGGACATGCCCCGCTCGGCCATCTCGGCGTCGAGCCATTGCCCGAACCGCCGAGCAGCCTCGGCCTTCGCCTCCTCCCGGCGTCTTCGGGCCTCAAGCATGCGCTCTTGATCGGACATCGCTCCACCCTCTGAGGTCTGAGTCCGCGCCGATGCAGACGGTATCGCGTGAGTACAGCGTTGCGATGTCGCAGGACGCTAGCACGACGCCGCTTCCACGTGCCCTTCCAGCAGGTCAGATGCGGCGCATATTGCCTATCCGCCACACCCCACTTCCGTCTCGGCGCAGAGCAAGCGGTGACTCTCTGATCAGTGCTTGCGCAGAAGCGGAGCGCTGTTCTAGCCTCTGGGCACACGCAGAGATATTGGGGGCTGGTGCCATTGACGCCGGAGCAGAGGCGGGAACGGGCGAAACAGGCCGTTCAGGCCTCGTGGGAACGGACCGAGGACCCGGCCGCGCGGACCAAGCCCGCCCGCATGGCGGCGCTTCAGCGCTTTGAGAACGAGGTCGACCCCGACAGGACCCTCCCGGAGAACGTGCGCAGCCAGAGAGCCCAGGAAGCCAAGCGCCAGTACTACTCGGAGCTCGGCCGGCGGTCCGCCGCGGCTCGCCGCGCCCGCCGCGAGGCCGCACGGGCGGCTGGATGAGCACCCTTGCCGAGCTGCGCGCGTCGCTCCCCGCCGCGACCTGCGCGGCGATCCAACAGGCGGCCCGCCGCGAAGTCGCCGAGCACGCGCCCGCGCCGACCCCGCAGCACATCGCCCGACTCGCGCCGCTGTTCGCGGGCGAGGTCGACCACATCCTCGCCCGGCATGGAGCCGGGCGGCAGCACACCACCGCGGCGTAGACGGCGAACGGCCCCCGGACCGCGAATCCGAGGGCCGTGCTCAGGCCGTGACCCGCAGACAGGAGACCCGGGTCGTGAAGAAGAGTATGCAGCAGTCGACCACCGCCCCGAAGGGGCCCGGCGCTGCCGTGAGCGAACCCACGTACAGGCGGCTGGCCGACCACCGCGAGCCGCTGCCCGAGGACGTCGTTGCCCGGTGCGCCGACGCCGACTCCTCGCACGGCTTCCGGACGCAGTGATGCCGCGCATCGAGTACGTGCCTCGCCAGTTCTCGCCCGAGCGCAAGGCGATCATCCGCCGAGCGAACGAGATCTGCGCCGACTACGCCGCCCAGGGCTATGACCTGACCTTGCGGCAGCTCTACTACCAGTTCGTCTCTCGCGACTGGCTGCCCAACCAGCAGTCCGAGTACAAGAGGCTTGGCGACATCGTCTCCGACGCGCGCCTGGCAGGGCTGATCGACTGGCATTACATCGTCGACCGCACCCGGAATCTGCGGGGCCTCGCCCACTGGGACAACCCCCGCCAGATCATCGACGCCGTCGCATCGCAGTACCTCACCGACCGTTGGGCCGACCAGCCGTACCGGGTCGAGGTCTGGATCGAAAAGGACGCCCTCGTCGGCGTGATCCAGCGGGTCTGCAACCGCAACGACGTCCCGTACTTCTCCTGCCGCGGATACACCAGCCAGTCGGAGCTGTGGGCCGCGGCCCGCCGGCTGTCCAGCTACGCCGAGGCCGGGCAGGACCCCGTGGTGATCCACCTGGGCGACCACGATCCCAGCGGGATCGACATGTCGCGCGACATCGCCGACCGCCTCGCCCTCTTCGGCGCCCACGCCGCCAAGGTCCGCCGGATCGCGCTGAACCGGGACCAGGTCGACCTGTACCGGCCGCCCCCCAACCCCGCGAAGCTCACCGACTCACGGGCCCGCGGCTACATCCGCAAGCACGGCTCATCGAGTTGGGAGCTGGACGCGCTCGACCCGGCGACGCTGTCCGGGCTGATCGAGGACGAGATCAGCGCGTGGCGCGACGACCGGCTGTGGGGCGCGGCGACCGACCGGATGGAGCGGGAAAAGGCCGTCCTCGGTGCGGTGTCGCGGCGGTGGGTCGAGGTGCAGGCGCTGGTCGGTGGCGAGTGACCGCGCGGTGGGGCTCACAGGCCCTGCCGCGCCTCCTCCTCGCTGAGGATGCCGGCGGCGACCATGGCTTCGAGGATGGGGCGCCGGTATGCCTCGGCGAAGGCGCGGACCGATTCGACGCGCGGCTTGGCTCCCTGCGGCCACTTGTTGAGGGAGGACTGGTCGCGTCCGATTCGCCGGGCGATCTCCGACTGGTTCTCGGTGCCGGCGTGCCGGACTACGTACTGCCACCAGGTCCTGTCGGTCATGCGCCAAGTGTATGGGCACGCCCATACGCATTCGAAGCGGGTTGGCTCGGACGGCCTATGGGTTCTCCCATAAAGCCCCTTGTGTTCTATGGGTACTCCCATTATGGTTATGGCCATACCCATAGACATGCAGTTCAGGATGCATGCCCAAACCGAAGTCAGGTGACCAGTGACCCAAAAGATCCCGGAGGCCGACCGACACCAGGTCCTCCAGGAGCTGGCGCGGAGCCGCTTGGCCGGCACGAGCAACACCCGCCGGACAAAGGAAACCCTCCGCCAGCTGGCCCCCCACTGGGGCGCCAAAGAGCGGAAGGCCCGCTGGGAGAACTACCTCGAGGTGGCCGCCCAGTACTTCGCCGTGATGGACAACCGGACCGACCAGACTCCCGTGCGCGACATCTTCGGGGCGAGCTTCGAGCTCCGAGAGGCCGCCGACGGGCTGCTTGCGCCCGACGGGAGGCCGACGTGGTGACCCTGGCCACCCCCACCGGCAGGCGGCTCCTGCCGCCCAAGCCGAAGAAGCGCGACTGGGACGCCGCCCGCGCGCAGCGGATGACCGCCTCACGTCTCGCGGCCTGCATGGGCCTGGAGAAGGGGGAGTACTCCTCTCCGCTCGCCGTGTGGCACGAGATGCGCGGAACCCGCCCCGACACCAGGGCGAGCCGGGTCAAGGAGGCCGCCCGCTGGGGACAGCGGATGGAGCCGGTGATCGCCGAGGCCTTCGCCGAGGAGAGCGGCTGCGGTATCCGTCCCAGCCCCGGGATGCTCGTCCACCAGGAAGCGCCCTGGATGGGCGCCAACCTCGACTTCCTGGTGGTGGAGGCCTGCGGCTGCGGCTCCCATCAGCCGGGGATGCCGGCCGAGCCCGGCGACGTCGCGCCGTGCTGCGACTCGCAGACGTGTGAGGCGTGCTGCGAGGACTGCCCGACCTGCCCGAGCCTGGCCCGCGGGCGTCGACGACGCTCCAAGCTCCGCCGTCACCGGGCCACCCCGCCCGAGGCCTCCGCGCTCCTGGAGTGCAAGCAGCGATCGGCCTACCAGGACCACGAGTGGGGCGAGGACGAGGACTCCATTCCCGACTCCGTCGCGATCCAGGTCCACTGGGGCCTGGCCGTGTCCGGACTGGCCGCCGGATACGTCGCCGTCCTCCTCGGCGGCAACCACCTGAAGTGGTACCGGATCGAGCGGGACGAGGAGTTCCTCGCCTCCCTCGTGGAGTGGGCCAAGGGCTGGTACGACACCCACATCGTGGGTGGGGTCGAGCCTGACGTGGACGGCTCCGCCGCGACCACCGAACTCCTCAACCACCTGTGGCGGGTCAAGCCCGGAACGGTGACGATCCTCGACCCGGACGAGACCAAGCGGCTCAAGGGTGAGCAGGAGGCGATCAAGGCCCGGATCAAGGCTGAGGAGGAGCAGCTCCGCGAGGTCGAGAACCGGCTTCGGCGTGCGATGGGTGACGCCGAGTTCGGGATGGTCGACGGGTACAAGGCCGTGTCCTGGTGCGCCAACGGCACCTTCAGCAGGAGCAAGCTCGCCGAGGACCACCCCGACGTGGCCGCCGAGTACGTGACCCTCGCGGAGGTGTTCGACCTTGACCGTTTCAAGGCCGAGCAGCCCGAACTGTACGGCCGCTACCGGGCCCGGGTGCTCCGCACCCACAAGCCGCCCAAGGCGAAGGCCGCCAAGCCCAGGGCCGCGAGGGCGAAGGCCAAGACCGAGGCCGCTGCTGGTGCCGGGGAGGCGCAGTGAGCGCGCTCAAGGACCGGGTCCGCCGCCTGGTCATCCCTGGCCAGGGCCACGACGCCCACGGCGACCGCGCCCGCCCCCGCGAGGGGGCGGGCCCCGCCTCGACCGTGAACCCGTTCAACCCCACCGGCCCCTCCGGACCGGGGAGTGGGCGTCCGGAAGGGCTGCTCGGGCACTCCGACCAGCACGCCGGCGGCGGGCTGGTGAACCTGGCGACCCGTGACGTCCTCCAGGGTTGGATCGACGCGCACTCCCCGTTCTGGGCCGAGGCCCTCCCCGACTGCGTGCGGCCGGGAGCGTTCGCCGCCGCAGCCCTCACCGCCCTCTACAACGACACCCGGCTCCAGCGCTGCGACCCCCAGTCCGTGCTGATGGCTCTCGTCCAGAGCGCGTACTTCGGGCTACTCCCGGACGGCAAGCACGCCGTGATCGTTGCGGACGGCCGCCACGCCGACTTCGTGCCGATGTACCAGGGCTACCTGGAGTTGATGTACCGCTCCGGGCTCGTCAAGACCGTGGTGTTCGACCACATCCGGCACGGCGACACCTGGCGGGTCGACCAGGGCAAGCCCGCTCCCGACGACTTCACCCACGTCAAGAACGTCATCAGCCCCGGCCCTCCGCTGGTCGCGTACACCTTCGCCTGGCTGGCCAACGGAGCCCGGTCCCAGATCCACTTCTGCACGCGGGAGCGTGCGGAGGCGATCCGGGACCAGTGGTCCAAGCACTACCGGCGCGCGGAGGAGAACGGCACCTACGACTCGCTGTGGCATACCCGGTTCGCGGACATGTGGCTTAAGACCGCGGTGCGTCAGGCCGCAAGAGGGCTGCCGACCTCACCGGAGATGCGGCAGCTCATGGACTACGAGGACCAGGCCGAGCGCGGAGGCCGCGTGCCGTCCAGCGTGGTGAACCTGCCCCGCGAGGCCTGGGCCGCCGCCAACGCCGATGACCTGGCCTCCGACGCCCACCACGCCGCCTACCGGGCAGCGAAGGAAGCCGCCCAGGCCGCCACCGACGAGCCCGGTGAATCGCCGTGACCCGCCCCCAGTGGCCCGCCGCCCGCTCCTGCGCCCGACGGCGCGGGGGCGGGACCCCCTCCTGGTCGTGCGACCTCGGACTCCTACGTCACCCCCGGAACGCCGCAGACCGAGGCCGCACGACCAACCCGCGAGAGACAGGACCCGGTGACATGACCCTCTACGCGCTGATCGACAACGAGCAGCAGTTCCACATCCGAAAAGGCGACTACAAGCCCGAACTCGGCCCCGAGGGCACCGACCTGGTGACGCTGCACCCCGGTACCCGCATGGCCGCCTTCGTCAACGACTGCGGCTTCTCGTTGCCGGACCGCTGCCCCCGCAACACCCTCGGCGCCCTCGTCGCGATCCGGCTCGGAGCCGTGTTCCGGCCGCTGGCCGGGCCGGTGGTGTTCACCGGCTGGAACTCCGCCGGCTGCGGCTCCGAGATCCGCGACCTCACGCCCTCGGACATCCAGACCCTCACCGGACTGCACCGCGACTTCACCGCCGCGCTCGCCGGTACCTACACCGGTGCCGCGTGGTGGGCCGACACCGTCCGCCGCGACGCCGACGCGCTGCGGGCCGCCGCCGCCCCGACCCTCACCGTCCTGGGAGGCATCTGATTGCCCCTCTCGTGCCCCGCGCTCAGCAGATCCGCGACGCCCGGCTCCTGCTGGACTGGCTGGAGGCGCACCCGGCGGTGCCGCTGCCGGACCTGAACCTGGCCGCGATCCTGCACCTGTCGCCGAAGGCGGCGGCCGCCGTCATGGACCGCGCCTCGTCGACGTCCCGCACCCCGATCGAGGTGACCCCGGCCGGGGGCAAGGTCCTCCGCCGCGAGATCGGGTGCATCTCCTACCGGCTGGTCGTCCTGCCGCCGCCCGCCGCCCCCGAACCTGTCCGGGCCGTGCCCCCGCACGAGCACCGGATCGCCCGCATCCGCAAGCCCCAACAGCGGCCCTCCCGCGGCCGTGCCCTGACCGAAAGGCCGAGCAAGTGACGATCCCCAGCAGCCCCAGCAACGAGAACAACCAGACCGACCAGGTCACCGACGACGTCCTCGACGAGTACTGGGCGATGCACCTGCGCGCCCAGGAACAGCAGGACAAGTTCCACATGGAGGCGCTGCCGCTGCAACAGGACCACCAGCAGCGCACCGCCAACCTGGCGGAGCTGCACCGCAGGAGGGAGGCGATCGAGCGGGACATCTCCGCGCAGGAGGCCATGATCCGCACGGTCGCCGCGAACATCGGCACCCTGAACTCCCAGGCCGAGCAGGCCCGCCGCAAGGCCGAGCTGCACGCCAGCAACGTCGCGCGGCTGGTCGAGGACACGGGCCGCCCGCACCCCAAGACCCGGTGGGAGAAGGCGGCCCAGCGCGAAGCGGCGCGGCGGGAGGAGGAGAACCGGCGGGTCATCGCCCAGCAGCTCCAGCCGCCCTACCCCGCCGAGGGGCAGGTGCCGACCAGCCCCATGGGCGCCGTGCCGCCGCCCTTGGAAGAGCCGCCGGCCGACTCCACCCCGTCCCGCGGCCTCGCCCGGCTTCGAGGCGCGCGGGCCGGCTCCAACGGATCCACGCCGTGACGATGGCCGCGCCACAGCCCCGCCACAAGCGGCCCGGACCGGTCCAGGCCCGATGCCTGCACCGCGCCGCGCTGGCCGCTGTCGCTGCCGCTGTCACCGCGGTCGTGTCCCTGACCGTGGTCATCGCAGGCCAGGCCCTGGGGCCGCTCAGCGTCGGGGTCATCGCAGTGCTGGCGTCCCTGGTAGGCGCGGCGCTGATCGTCTCGGCCTCCGAGGCCGCCGCCCGGATGCACGACCGCCGAGTCGCCGAGGGCCGCCGCTGCGGCGCACGCAACCACCACCCGCACCCATGACCATCTGGCCCGCCCCGCTCTCCCTGCTCCGGGGCGAGCCAGATACCCCAGAACCACGAGGACCTGACGTGCCGACCGTGTACCTGACCACCCACATGGACGAGTGGCTCCACCTGAACCACCCGGGCATGCCGCCGCTGTTCGTGAGCCACCGCAGGCTCGCGCGGCGGCTCACCTCCGGGCGGCCGTTGCGGCCGGCGCTGCACTGGTGGGGCCTCGACTCGGGAGGGTTCAGCGAGCTCGACCTGTACGGCACGTGGCGGACGACCCCGGCCGAGTACGTCGCCGCGCCCCTGCGCTACGACACCGAGATCGGAAAGCTCGGGTGGGCGGCGCCGCAGGACTGGATGTGCGAGCCGCCGCAGCTCGCCAAGACCGGCCTGACCGTCCGCGAACACCAGGCCCGCACGGTCGACAACTTCGTCGAGCTGACCCGCCTGTGGGCGGACGTCTCCGACGAGGACTGCCCGTTCATGCCGACGCTCCAGGGCTGGACGCTCGCCGACTACCTGAACTGCTGGGACATGTACGGCGACGCCGGCGTGGACCTGACCTGGCAGCCCGTCGTCGGCCTCGGGTCGGTGTGTAAGCGGGAACGCACCGAGGAGGTCGGCGAGGTCCTCCTCGCGCTCCACGACCTGGACCCCGAGCTGCCCATCCACGCATTCGGCTTCAAGACCGTCGGCGTCCGGAAGTACGCCGACCTGATCGAGACCTGCGACTCGGCGGCCTGGTCCAAGGGTGGATTCCACCGGCCAGACCCCGACTGCGACAAGGCCAGCTGCTCCAACTGCCTCCACTACGCCCTCGCCTGGTACGCGCGGGTCACCGAGTCGCTGGCCTACGTTCCCGCGCCCATCCAGCGATCCATCTTCCCCGCCAGCGAGTTCGACCTGGCGGTCTGACTCACTGATGAACACCCAGGAGCACACGTTGAACGGCCCCGAACACTTCGATGCGGGCGAGCGAATCCTGAAGGAAGCAGCCAGCGAAACCGCCCCGGAATGGATGCTCGCCCGCTCGCAGTTGGCAGCAGCGCACTTTGCCGCCGCGCAGGCCTCTGCCGCACTTAACGAGAACTTCGCCCAGGCGCTGCTGTCGTGGAGCGCGGAGGCACCCGAGGGGGACGAGCCGGCCGAGGACGAGGACCGGTGCGAGGACTGCAACGCGACCGACGGGCAGCTCGGCGAGGCCAACCTCGGGTGCGTCGACCGGCCCGCCTGCGGCCTGCCTCCTCTCCCGGACGCCCGCGATTCAAGTCCCCTCGACCCCACCGTCCTCGGCGTCGCGCCCGCTGGTGAGGCGACGTCATGAACAGCCACCCGCTCACGACCCGGCTCATCCGGCGGCTGCTCGGCGCGAACGCCGCCCTGGTCTGGGAGGCGCTCAGGCAGCGCTCCCGCCAACGCCGGCAGGACGACGACCGATGAACGAACTCCTCGTGATCACCCCTGCCGAGCTGCTCGCGTGGAGCGCGCTGGTGGCCGCGATGACCGTGACCCTGATCGTCATCATCTGGCTCGCGGTCCGGCTCCGCCGCAGCGGCTGCTCGGACTGCACGGCGCACCCGGGCGTGGGGATCGAGGCGATGCCCGGTCACCCCGAGCGCGTCGATGTGTTGCCCGACCCCGTGGAAGAGCGCACGTTCGGCGCGATCGGCGACCGGCTCCGGGCGGACGAGCAGATCGCCAAGGCCCTCCAGCGATGCGGGTGGGACGAGTGACCGGCCAGACCACCGCAAGCCTGGCAGGGCCACAGCGCCGGCCTCGGGACGAGCAGCGCGGACCGTTCGCCGGTCTCCCATGAGCAGGTGCCCGCGGCCGTGCCGGATGACCGCGCGGCCGCGGGTGCCCACCACCAGCCACAGAAATACGAGAGGAGCACGGATGCCTGCCGCTCCGATTCCGGAGGTCCTGCGGCGCCTGGAGGCCGGCGAGACCACTATGCAGGTCGCTGAAGCCTGCGGCTGGCCGCGCGGTCGGATACTCGCGCTGATCAACGGTAAGCCGGGATGGTTGCTCGACGCCGACACCGACCGTGTCAGGCAGTTCAGTAGCCGCCCGCGCACGGACGAACCGGCTGCCGCGCCGCAAGACCCGGTGGATGTGCTGCAGCTCGGTCCGGTCGTGATGGTGCCGATCGAGCTGATCGAGCCGCACCCGCACAACCCGCGCCGCGACCTGGGCGATCTGGACGAGCTGGCCGGCTCGATCGGCACGCACGGGTTGCTGCAACCCCTGCTTCTCGAACCGCACCCCACCACGCAGGGGAGGTACCGGCTGCTGATCGGGCACCGCCGACGCGCCGCTGGACATCTCGCAGGAAAGACTGAGCTGCCGTCGGTGATCCGCCCCGAGTCGATGTCGGCCGAGCGGGCGATCGAGACGATGCTGATCGAGAACGATCACCGCGAGGACCTCAACCCGATGGACCGGGCGAAGGCGTACGGGAAACTCGCGGCACGCGGCTTGTCGGTGCCTCAGATCGTGGAGCGCACCCGCCGCGCCGAATCGACCGTGCGCAGGCATCTCGCGCTGCTCGACCTCGATGAGGCATCGCAGGGAAGGGTCCGCGCCGGGGAACTGACGGTCGGCGATGCGGTCGCGGCGGTGCAGTCCACCCGCAAGAAGAGGACCCTCGGCGGGCGGCCGGCCAAGCTGAGGATGGAGCCGCCCTACTTCGCCGACACCCACCGGCTCGCCAAAGCTGCACGGGAACGCTGCCAGGCCCGCGAGCACACCATGCGCCCGAAGGTCGGGAAGGTCGCGTGCGGGCAGTGCTGGGAAGTCGTCATCAAGGACGATGCCCAGTGACGATCCCGACCTTGGACAAGGTGCACTACCGGACCTCGCACCGCCAGCCGCGGCCTGGCCGCGATGACCCGCCGACGCCGTGCAGCCTCAACTCCGCCGCCTGGGCCGACCCTGACCGGGAACTCGAGGCGATGGCCGGCTGCCGCACCTGCCCGATCCTGCGGGCCTGCCACACGTGGGTGCTTGGGCTCACCGCGACCCAGGACGCGGGCGGTGTCGTGGCCGCGATGACCGCCCGCACCCGTCGCGCGATCCGCAGCAGCGAGCGGGCGGTGGCCATGCATGAGCGGCGCCGCCTCCGTGAGGAGAACAGCGCCGGTGAGTGACCCGGTCGATGAGCGCGACGTCCGCCTCGCAGCGCGGCTGCCCGCCGCCACCGACATCATCTGCCTCGTCCGGGACCTCGACCCGGACGGCGTCAAGGACTGGTGCGCCCGCAACCGCATCACCGGCCAGGCGGCCCAGGAGCTGATCGTGCTGCTGGCCGCGATGGTGCCGGACGACCGGCCGATCAGCGAACTGCTCGCGTGGACGTGGACAGCGCCCGCGCCGCGGGGGGCGTGCGTGGTGCCGATGCGGCGCCGCTGCTCGTGCTGCGGCCAAGAGCTGTCCCTCGCCCGCTTCTACCGGGACCGCAGCAAACCGTTGGAGCGGTCCTACAAGTGCATCGACTGCATGCGCACTCGGCGCGAGCACGGCGCCTGCGAGCACGAGGCCGTCCGGAGGGACACCGGATGACGGCCGCCAGCGCGCCCTAGCGCGCCCTGGGCGGGGCCTGGTGGCCCTGCCCGACCTCATCCATCCACGTAGGGGCTCAGACCGAAAGAAGGGACCTCCGAGTGACATCGCGTATGAACGCGGCGGGAGCGTGACGTGGCCTGGCTGCGTGATTCTGACGACTACACCCAGCGGGTGGAGTGGGACGGCGTCTCCTATGAGGCGCGGTGGCACTACAAGGCGATGATCGAGTACTGCTCGCGGTCGCGCCGGTGGGACGGGCGGCTGCCGCTGGAGCAGGCCCTGCGAGTGTCGGACGTCCCGGATCCGGACCGGTGCATCGCCGAGCTGGAGGCGATCGGCTACGCCATCGTTACGCGTAACGTGACGTCACATGTGACGTCACAAAGTCCGTCACGTGTGACGCTCGGGACCGTCACACTGCCCCGGATCGACGAGCACATTCCGCCGCGCGGGATGCGCGACAACGCCTCGAACTCCAAGCTGCGGATGCAGCGGAAAAGGGCGCATGACCGGGGAGAACACCACCTCTGCCTCCCCAAGAACTGCCCCCAGGCGACACCCCCGGACGACCCGGCCGCCGATACGCGTAACACTCGCTCTGTTACGCGTAACCCCGGGACGGGACGGGATAGATCCTTCAATCCCCGCGTCGAGGGCAACGAAGACGCCAGCACCGGCGAGAGCGGTCAGTCCGGTCTGGTGGGGGGTGCGGGGGGAGGGGCGCGTGACGTTACGCGTAACACCGCTCCTCGGCCCCAGCCCGGCGGGGAACTCGGCAACGCCGTCCAAGACCGCAGAGGCATCCGCTGGCTGACCGAGAACCTGCACGCCGGCGCCCAGGCCGCCGAGCTCGTCATCCGGCAGGTCCGCGCCGACGCCCGCGCGCGCGGTATCCCGATCAACTCGCTGCCGGCATACCTGGCGTCGATGCACGAGAACGGCGACTTGACCGACGTGCTCATGGCCGCCCAGGACCGCATCGAGGGCCGCACCCGCCCATGGGGCAGCGCCGAACCGGAACCCGCGACGCAGGACGAGCACCCGGACTTCCGCGTCATCGACGGCCGCACCGTCAGCCCCCAGGCGCGCCGCGCCGCAATCGACGCCTGCCCCCGCTGCGACCACAACGGCCTGACCCGCGAGGACAGGCCGCGCCGCTGTGACCACCGGCCGCCCGGGCACGCCTCCCAGCCGCCCCTGATGAAGTCCGTCCCCGACCAGGACGGCGGCGAGACCCGCAGCACGGACGGACTGCCCGCAGACGACGCCCGCCGCACGGCCCGCACGGTCATGGACCGCCTGAACCAGGCCCGAAGGCAGCACGGATGACCGCCCTCCGCACCAAGATCGCTGCCACGGCCGCAACCATCGCCGCCCGGCTCCTAGACCGCTACGCGCCCCGATCGGGCGGCAACGGCGACCACGACGCCGCGCAGCCGTACCCGCAGATCCCGGCTGAGTCCGATGAGCTGACGCGAACGGACTGCCGCGAGCTCGCCGCCGGCCTCGCCCGCCTCGCCGACCTCACCCGCCAGCTCGGCGACCCCGCTGCCGCCGCCCGGCACCTGTGGGGTGACCAGTGACCCGCCGCCGACGCCCGACCCTGGCCGCGACCGACACCCACACCTGCCTGAAGTGCGGGCGACCCCTGCACGCCAGCAAGGAATGGTTCGTCGGCGACCACTGCGCGCAGATCCTCGGCCCGGCCCGCGTCGAGGCCCTCCGGATCTACGCCGAGCAGCAGGTCGATCCCTTCACGCTCCCCACCGGGCAGAAGCCGCCGTCGCATGAGGCGCGCCTCAACAATCGCAACGCCCGCGCCGCAGCGTCCGGCCAGATGCAGCTGTGCCGCCACTACAACCAGGTCGGCCGGTGCGGGACCTGCCGTTGGGAGTCCAAGGCCGAGAACGCGTCCAAGCGGATCCTCCGCGAGATCTGCGCCGAACCCCTCGACCGGCGACGCACCGAACGGGCCGCCGTCCAGAACTCCCGCGCCGCAGCCCGAAGACACCCCTACCGCACGCCTCCCCGCCCCAGCCCCGTCGCTGCGCCCGCGCCGCGACCAGCAGAGCCCGCGCCCGCCCCAGGCCCCGTCCAGACCGCCTTGCTGTGACCACGGAAGGAACACCACGATGAGCCCCCCGACCCGCCTTCCTCTCGCAGAAATCGAGATGAGGCACCCCGCGGAGCCGCGCGCCCTACGCACCGTCGGGACACCCATCGCGCGCTGCGCCCGGCCCTGCCCTACCTGCCCCTGGCGGGTCGACACCGTCCACCGCATCGCCTACCCGAACCTCGCCGAGTACGCCGCCGGCACCATCGGCGCACCCGGCCAGGAAGCGCCGGTCGGCGCCCCCATGTTCGGCTGCCACGCGATCGAGCTGGTGCCGGGCTGGTTGTGCGCAGCATGGCTCGCCATCGTCGGCCAATTCCACCTCACCGTCCGGTTCGCCGTCGCGGTCGGAGCGCTCCCCGCCGCCGCCCTGCGGCCCGGCCGCGGCTGGCCAGAGCTGTTCCCCACCTACGCGGCGATGGAAGCCGCCCACCGCCACGCCCACACCCCCACGGAGACCCCCTGATGCCCGAGCACAACCACGAGTTCGCGCGGCGGATCCAGCTCGCTCTGCTGACCCGCGCCGACAACATCGATGTCCAGCGCCTGGCCGACGTCACCAGCCTGTCGCCGAGGGTCGCCGCCGACGCCCTGGAGCGACTGGAGATCGACGACCTCGTAGAAGGCAGGTGGCATGAGGGCGTCCGCTACTACCACCTCACGCCCGAAGGGCTGCGCCAGGCGCACGACGACCTCGGCCTGCACCCTGCCGCGGCCGGCCGCACCGCGCTGACCAAGTTCACCGCCAGCACGCGAATGACCTTGAACGAGCTCATGGCCGATGCCCTCGGCATCCAGCTCGCCGAACCCGCCGCCCCGGGCCAGCTGTACCTGGTCGACGTCGACGGAACCGTCGCCCTCCGCGATGAGACCCGCCCGGACGTCCGCAGCCCCTTCGATTGGGCCCGGGTGGGGGAGGACCTCCCGAACCGGCCGGTCATCTCGATCGTGCAGGCCCTCGACGCGGCGGGGCACCGAATCATCTACGTGTCCGGCCGCTCGTGCGAATGCCGCACCTCCACCGGAGCATGGCTGGCCGAACACGTCGGGGTCCCCGGTGAGGCGCTGCTGATGCGCACCGCCGGCGACTACCGGCGCGACACGATCGTCAAGCGGGAACTGTACGAGAGGTTCGTCGTACCGAAGCGGGTCACCGCCGTCCTCGACGACCGGGCCAGCGTCGTGGCGATGTGGCGGGAACTGGGCTTGACCGTACTGCAATGCGCGGAAGGCGCGTTCTGATGGCCACCGCCCCTGACTTGACCGACGACGGGACGGCGGCCGACTCCGAGCCTGAGAAGCTCACCGCGTTGGAAGTGGACGTGCTCACCACGAGCGCGATCGGCCTCAGCCAGGACCAGGCAGCACTCCATCTGGGCGTCTCTCCCCGAACGTTCCGCCGCGTCCTGACCAGCGCCGCGGACAAGCTCAACGCGACCGGCCCGGTCCACGCCGTCGTCCTCGCCGCGCTTGGCGGACATCTGGACGCTGACCGCGTGCGGACCCAGACCGCCCCGCCGCGATCCGCTCCCACCCCGACCCAGGTCCGTGCATGGGCCGCGGCCGCCGGCGTCCTATGCCCGCCGCGCGGCAAAATCCCGGCGTGCGTCTACGCCGAGTATGAGGCCGCCGCCCTCGGCGCCCACCGGAAGGGATTACGGCTCTAACACGCCCGCTCCCGGAAAGCGCTGGCCCGACGCGATGTGCACCGCCACCTCCCCGCGACCGCTCAGCCCCACGCGTGCCAGCCGCCCGGAGCGCGAGCCTCTTAACCCCTGACCTGCCACAACACGCCAAACGAGGAGGGAGAGCCATGAGCCATGGCAACCACATGGACGACGACCGCCGCCCGTGCGCACGCGGAACCCGCTGCATCTCAGCGGCGATCGTCCGGGAGAACGGCCGAACCCTCCATCAGCCCGCCCTCGGCTACCGCACACTGTGCGACGCCGACCGTGCCGGGCTCATGCGGACGATCATCGCCCTCCCCGGTCTCTACGACGTCGCTAACTCCATGCTCGGCGACCACCCCGCGCCGCAGCACGGCGCCGACGCACGCCCGACCGGACGCCCCACCCCTCCGTCCCTGGTCAACACCGGCATGGACGAACTGATGCGGACCATCTACCACGTGGCCGCGTCCTGGTACGAGCGCGTCGACGCCGCCGCGGGCGGCGGCGGCTTCACCACCGCGCAGATCGGCCGGATGAACCAGCAGACCGCAATCCGCGCGATGGCCTGGTTCCTCGCCAAGCACGTCGACGCGCTCCTAGCCCTGGGCGCGGGCGAGATGGTCCGCTACATCAGCCTCCAGGCCGCAGACGAACTCCCCGACGACGTCATGGTCATCCGCCACTACGCCGCCGGCTACGCCACCTCGTACCCGGCCCTTGGCGGAGGCGATGCCAGCAACGAGTTCTTCGACCTTGCCGCTCGCGCTCGCCGCCGGCTCGGACTGACCGGCTCGGACGTCGACCTCCCCGTCCCGTGTACGCAACCCGACTGCGGGGAGCGCGGCCACATGGTCCGCCCGGACGGCGTCGTCGGCCTGGAGGACTACGCCATCTGCCGCTCCTGCGGCCACCGCTACGAAGACACCCCCGACGACCCAGCGTTCAGCGACCTCATGAAGGACGTCGCCGCATGGAACATCGCCCGCGCGAAGAAGAAGCGGACCAAGGAAACCACCAGCCCATGAAGCGCCACACCCTCCAACCCGACGCTCTGTGCCTCCTGGCCGCGCTCTGGGTAATCATCCTGGCTTGCGACGCGGCGCACGTGCCGCCGGGCTGGCGGATCGAGCCTTGCGGAGAGGGGGTACGGGTTGCTTGGCCGAGCCTCAGCCCCGGCGAGCGACTCTTGACAACTTCGCAGCGCTCTGGAGCGGTGAACATCCAAATATCGAACTTAGGTTCAAGGGGTCAATGCATCAACGAAATGATCTTGATCGTTTCGGAGGTGCGAGTGCGGGATTACGGGTTCTCGACGTCGAGCGGGTTGGTGTCCAGTTGTGGCGGGTGTGCCTGATGACCTGTTCCCGTCGGGCGGGCGGGTCGATGATGTCGGCCATGACGGGGCGCGTACTGACATGGGCCGGCGGACTCATCGCGGCCGTATCGGTGATCGGATTGATCGTGTACTTCGCGGTGAAGGGGTTCCACTGGGGCGACACCATCGGAGTGATCGGCGCGGTCGTGGGGATCGCCGGGCTGGTGATGGCGGTGTACGGGATGAGCGTGGCCCGCCGCACCCCCGACACCGGCCAGCAGCCCGACCAGGCACTAGGCGGGCGGTCGGTCAACCTGCGCAGCAACGCCACCAACAGCGCCATCGTGTCCACCGGTGACAGGGGCACCAACACGCAGATCACCGGCAACGTGTCCGGGCACGGCCGGCTCAACCAGGCCGGCGGTGACCTGACCATCAACGATCAGTGAGCGTTCCGCCACCAGGCCCTTCCGGCAGCACTGATGGCGCCGACTCCGCCGATCGTGCTGACAGTCCGCGGGTGCGCCTGGAAGGGACCGCGTCCGGGCACAGCCAGCTCAACCAGGCCGGCCGGGATCTGAACATCAACAACTCGACCGTATTGCCGCCAGAGGCGGTGCGGCCGGTCTCCGAGGTGGCGGCGCCGCCGGGATTGGTGAACGTTCCGGGGCACCGGCAGGTGTTCGTCGGCCGCGGCGACGAGCTCGATGAGCTGGATGCGGCGTTGCGGGCGCCGGGTGGGGTGGTGGTGGCCGCGGTGCATGGGCTGGGCGGGGTGGGCAAGTCCACCCTGGCCGCCCGCTACGCCGGCACCCACGCCGCCCGCGCTGCGCACCCCGCGGCCGAGGCTCGGGTGGGGCTCGGTGAGGCGGTGTTTGATCCGGTGTGGTGGATCACCGCCGACACTGCCGCGGCCGTGCAGGCAGGGCTCGCCGGTCTGGCGGCCGCGCTGCAGCCGGAGCTGAGGACGGCGCTGGAGTTGGAGGCGCTCGCCGAGCGGGGGCTGGCCTGGCTGGGTTGCCACTCCGGGTGGCTGGTGGTCTTGGACAACCTCACCGACCCCGGTCACATCGCGCCGCTGCTGGACCGCACGATGCGCGGCCGGGTCCTGGTCACCAGCCGCCTCGGGCAAGGCTGGCACCGGTACGGGGCCAGGGTGCTGCGGCTGGACGTCCTCACCGAGGAACAAGCCATCGACCTGCTCACGCAAATCGCCGCCCCCGAACGGGCCGCCGCCGGATCCGGCGGCGCAGGTCTGGACGGCGCGGCCGAGTTGGTGGCCGAGTTGGGGTGCCTGCCGCTGGCGGTCGAGCAGGCCGCCGCCTACCTGCTCCAAAACCAGCTGTCCCCGCGCGGTTACCTGGACCTGCTCGCGGCTTCGCCGGCGGTGATGTATCACCAGGCCGCCGAGGGCAGCCCCACCGGCACCGCTGGTGATGCCGGTAGTGACGCGCGGACGATCGCGCGGATCTGGCGGATCACCCTGGACCGGATTACCGCCGACACTCCACTGGCCGGTGAACTGCTGCGGGTCCTGGCCTGGTACGCGCCCGAAGCCGTCCCACGCACCCTGCTCGATGGTCTCGCCGGGCTGGAGGGATGGCAGGAGAACGCCGCGCCGCCGCTACTGCAGGCCGCGCTGGGCAAGCTCGCCGCCTACAACATGATCACCCTCACCCCCGACACCGTCACCGTCCACCGCCTCGTCCAAGCCGTCGCCCGCACCCCCGACACCCACCGCCCAGTCGAGGACCGCGACCCCCACCGCGGTCCCGAGGCCATCACCGCCGCCCGTCACACCGCCACCCGACTGCTGAACCAGACCCGCCCCGCCGACGTCGTCGATCCAGGCGGATGGCCACGGTGGCGGCAACTACTGCCTCACATCGACGCGCTGGCCGCCCACACGCCTTCCAGCACCGACGACACCTGGCTCAGCCTGCTACTCGACCGCGCCGCCGCCTTCCTGCAGAACCAAGGACTGCTGACCCGCGCCATCGCCTACTTCGAGCGCGCCCTGGCCACTGCCCAACGACTGCGCGGCCCCGACCACCCCCACAGCCTGACTTCTCGCAACAACCTTGCTGGCGTCTACAAGGCGGCGGGGGATTTGGGCCGGGCGATCCCGATGTACGAGCAGACCCTCACCGACCGCGAGCGGGTGCTGGGGGCCGACCACCCCTCGACCCTGACTTCTCGCAACAACCTCGCTGGCGTCTACAAGGCGGCGGGGGATTTGGGCCGGGCGATCCCGATGTACGAGCAGACCCTCACCGACCGCGAGCGGGTGCTGGGGGCCGACCACCCCTCGACCCTGACTTCTCGCAACAACCTCGCCTACGCCTATAGCGAGGTGGGGGATTTGGGCCGGGCGATCTCGATGTACGAGCAGACCCTCACCGACTGCGAGCGGGTGCTGGGGGCCGACCACCCCTCGACCCTGACTTCTCGCAACAACCTCGCCTACGCCTATAGCGAGGTGGGGGATTTGGGCCGGGCGATCTCGATGTACGAGCAGACCCTCACCGACTGCGAGCGGGTGCTGGGGGCCGACCACCCCTCGACCCTGACTTCTCGCAACAACCTCGCTGGCGTCTACGAGGCGGCGGGGGATTTGGGCCGGGCGATTTCGCTGCTGGAGCAGACCCTCACCGACCGCGAGCGGGTGCTGGGGGCCGACCACCCCTCGACCCTGACTTCTTGCAACAACCTCGCTGGCGTCTACAAGGCGGCGGGGGATTTGGGCCGGGCGATCTCGATGTACGAGCAGACCCTCACCGACCGCGAGCGGGTGCTGGGGGCCGACCACCCCGATACCCTGACCTCCCGCAACAACCTCGCCTACGCCTATAACGAGGTGGGGGATTTGGGCCGGGCGATCTCGATGTACGAGCAGACCCTCACCGACCGCGAGCGGGTGCTGGGGGCCGACCACCCCGATGCCTTGACTTCTCGCAACAACCTCGCTGGCGCCTACGAGGCGGCGGGGGATTTGGGTCGGGCGATCTCGATGTACGAGCAGACCCTCACCGACTGCGAGCGGGTGCTGGGGGCCGACCACCCCTCGACCCTGACTTCTCGCAACAACCTCGCCAGCGCCTACCAGACGGCGGGGGATTTGGGCCGGGCGATCTCGATGTACGAGCAGACCCTCACCGACCGCGAGCGGGTGCTGGGGGCCGACCACCCCGATACCCTGACCTCCCGCAACAACCTCGCCTACGCCTATAACGAGGTGGGGGATTTGGGCCGGGCGATCTCGATGTACGAGCAGACCCTCACCGACCGCGAGCGGGTGCTGGGGGCCGACCACCCCGATACCTTGACTTCTCGCAACAACCTCGCTGGCGTCTACGAGGCAGCGGGGGATTTGGGTCGGGCGATCTCGATGTACGAGCAGACCCTCATCGACTGCGAGCGGGTGCTGGGCGCTGACCACCCGACAACCGGGATCGTGCGTAGCAACCTCCGGGCAGTGACAGAGCCGTAGATGGCTGTCTCAGGAACGACTGTTTACCGACACTCGCTGCGGTGAGCCGTCCGGGCCGAAATGCCGAACTCATTGTTCGGCGTCGAGCCGGTTGGTGTCTGGTATGGTCTGCCAGCTGCGGCTGAATCAGGATGCGGTGTCCGCCACATCTCGGCGGGTGAGCTTGGCGGAGTGCAGGAGAGGCGCCGCGCCCTGGCAACTGAGGGCGATGTGGTCGCGGGGGAGACCGAGGAAATCGGCGACGCGGTCGGTGACCGCCTCGGCGCTCGCCGAGATCAGGGAGGTCAGCGTTCGGACGCTGACCCGGTCCTTGGCGGAGTGGCGGACCAGGGCGCAGCGGCGACCGAGGATGGGCCCGAGCGCATCGAGGGTGTCGCGTGGCCACAGGCCACCGATCGGGTGATCGTCGGCGCGGCCGAGGAGCCGAAGACGACCACACCCGTCGATTGCGCCGACGTCGCTGGTGAGCAAGGATGCGCTGATCGCTGGCTCATCGAGGTCGAGGGGGACGGCGGTGGCGGGGCTGGCCACTTCGACGAGCGGGAGCCCATCGCGCGAGACGATCCGGGCGGTCACGCCGGGCATCGGCGGGCCGACCGTGCCGAGCGACGCCGTTGTGGCAGCGGTGTCGAAGTGAGTGAGTGAAGCGGTCTCGGTAAGCCCGTAGCCTTCGCGGACGTCGATGCCGTGCGCACGGTAGTCGGTGATGGCGGTGGTGCTCAGCGGCGCGCCGCCGGAGTCGATCACCACCGTGGGGAGGGGACGCGCCGGGGTGGCCTGATCCAACAGGACTGGGTTGGCCAAGACGATGACGCGGTCAGCGTCGGCGGCAAGACGCTCGGCATCCTTCAGGACGTCGCCGCAGGTTGAGAAGTGGAGGCGGGCGCCGAGCCGCGCGGCCAGGAGCACGCCGGCGATACAGGTGAAGTTGTAGTGCGCAGGGAGCGCGGTGACGATGATGCTGTCGGTCGTGGCCCGGTAGATGTCGCTGTACCAGCGGGTGACCTCATCGAGCTGGGCCGCGGTGAACCCGTAGCCGCGTGGGCGGCCTGTGGTGCTCCCAGAGGTGAACAGAGCGAGGTCCCACCCGGCGCGGGTGTCGCTGCCCGGAACCCGTACCGGCGCCGGTCCGGGCCCTGAGGCGTTGCCGATGCTGCACAGGTTCACCGCGAGCCCTCCGGGGATGCGTGGCCCGTCCTCCCGTGCCCGGCATGAGGTGGTGCCGGGCGCGGTACCGGGCGGGGCGAGCACGACGCGGTGACCGGTCTGTAACGCCAGCTCGGTCGCAGCCGCGAGGCCAGGCTGATCGTCGCCGGTGAGGATCAAGGTGGGCGGGTTGGCCGCGGCCGCCGTCACTGGCGCTCGCCGCGCGGCGAGCTCGCGCGCCGGCGTCGGCGCCAGGCCGGGCGCTGAGATCGTCCAGTCAGGCATTCCAGACCTCCAAGGGCGGCCGAGGGCCGCGGATGAACGAAGTGATCGCGTTGACGGCGGCGCCGAGCACCGGCCGGGGAAGTCCGCCGTCACGCGGCGGAGGAGGTGGCCCAGGGGCGGCGGCGCGCATCGGGACCCCGATGTCGGGGAGCCGGATGATGAGCAGCGCCATGCCGGGCGGTGGAGCGTCAGCGACGGCGTGCCGGAGCGCTTCCTCAGCGGCGGCCTTGGCTGCCGCGTACACCAGCGTCCCCGGCACCCCCGCTTCGGCGACGCTGCCGGAGCGGCCGGTGGTGACATCGCTGGAGACCAGCACCACCGGGAGCGGCCCCCCGGTGGTGCCGACGCGGGAGTCCAGCGCCGCAGCGAGGACCGCCACGTGCGCCCACGCGTTGACCTGCATGCATTCCGCCGCCGCCTGGGGCGAGAAGTCGCCGAGCCTCGCCCGGGAGTCGAGGCCGGCCGCGGCGACCAGGGCGCGGACCGGCGGCCCGGCCGTGATTCCCGCCGCCAGCTCCGTGACCTCGTCTGGGTCGGCCAGATCCACCGGCCAGAACCGGGCACCGGACACATTCGGCCATGGCGGAGTGCGGCCGAGCGCGACGGCCTCACCGAGCCCGGCGGCGCTGATGGCGCGGGCGATCGCAGCGCCGACCGTCCCCGACGCCCCGGTGAGCAGCAGCGGGCCGGGCGGACCGTCATTCATCGGCGAGCACGACCCGGCCGGTGGTGGCGTTGAAATGAACGGTGACCAACCGGAGCGGCAGGCTCAGCAGGCCGATAAGGGCCCGCACCCGTCGCTGCTGCACCTCGTAGTAGTCCTCCAGGACGTTGAGGTGCGCGTAGACCGGATCGGCGCCGGCGAGGACGTTGGTGACCAGTCCGGTGATGTGCGCGTCCGGCCGGTGCGGGTCGGTGACATCGGCGAACTGCTGGTAGTAGCCCCGCAGCTCCGCGACCGTCACGTCATGACCGCCGGCCGCGCGGGAAAGGATGCTGGCCGCGTGGTCATGCACCCTGCCGTAGAGGCCGTACCGGTCGATGAAGTAGGTGTCGAACCGTTCGGGCGCGCTCCGATAGATCAGTAACGCCACCTCGAAGAGCACGCACCCGGTGATCGGGTCGCCGTCGAAGTCCTCGAACAGTTCGACGTGGTTGCCGTCATCGAGTGGAAGGAAGAGGTTCGCGCCGCGCATCTGGAGGCGATTGGCGAGCCGGCTGTTGCGCATCCGCTGAAACAGCGCGACCACGATCGACCGGAGGATCGGCGAGGACTCGCAGATCAGGTGCATCGGCGCGGTGGGGAAGGCGCGGCGGAGGAACTGCACGTAGGTGTCGGGCGTCAGCCGGACCAAGACGTGATCGTCGTCCATCATCGGTGTCAGGACGGGCGGCTGCTGCTGGCGCTCGCCGAGCGCGGATAAGAGGGCGGCGCCGATCGCGGCCCCGGCGTCCTGGTCGCCGTCGAGGTCGCGGTCGAGGTGGATGTGTCCGGCCTCCATGCTCACCAGGGGCGGGCCGCTGTAGCCGCCGATGAGCTCAACGGCGCTGGCAGCCAACTCGGCTGGCGTCGGGCGCTCGGCGGCAGGGGCGTGGAGTTCCGCCGCCGTGACGTCGGAGGCGACGGCGACCACCCGCGCCGAGGTCGGCGAGGTGGCCACCACCTGGTGCCCGCACACCGTGGCGGACATCCCCGCGCTCAGGCCGTGGACGGTCGGGAGGGTCGCGGTGACGCGGGCGACCGTGTCACCGGATGGGCCGGGAGCCTGGTACCGCCAGTTGACGCTAGTGACACCACCCACGGCGTCGACCTGCACCAACGCCAGTTCCACGCAGACGCCGAGGCGCTGCTCGTGGCAGTGCGCCCACAGGGCGAGCGCGGCCTCGGCCGGGGTGAGGTAGGCCAGGAGGGCGGACAGTTCGTAGCGGAACTGCCGGCGCAAGCGCCGCCGCCCGGACCGCACGACCATCCAGTAGTCGGGGCTGGAGGCCGGCGCGGAGGTGGTCATGTCCTCGTCGACGTCGGCCTCGGTCGTCTGCCCTGGCCGTAGGTGGGGGACCGGGAGGAGCGGCCCACGCTGCAGGAGCCGGGAGCGCGCGACAATGATCAGCTCGGAGAGCACCTTGAGCGAGTCGGGGAGCCGGTGGGAGCCGCGGAGTCGGCGCAGAGAGTGCTCGGCGACGCCGCCCTGTAGCCCGAGCTGCCCGATGTCCACGATGCGGGAGAAGTGCACGAGTTCCTGCTGCAGCTCGCTGATCTCACCAGGGCCGTGCGCGCGGCCGTGGTCGAGGAACGCGGCGGTCAGGTCCACCAGGTCCTGGCCCGCCTCCTCGGGGTCGGTGTCGCCGGCGTCGCCGTTGCTGCTGGCGGGGGCTGCGGCGGCGACGGCGTTGAGGTAGCGGGCGGGCGCGTCGGGGCCGTGCAGGGCGATGAGCACGGCAAGGCGGCGCAGGAGCCGCTCGTAGGCGGCCTCCACGGCGTCGGGGTCAAGCCCCGCCGTGGTGGCGTGGTCGAGCGGCGAGAACGCGGCGAGAAGGTCACGAGGCGGGACGGTGTGGTCCCGGTAGGTGCTGGTGAGGATCATGGAACCTCCACATGCTCGTGGGCGGCGGGCGTGACCTCACCCAACATGAGAGCTGCGGCGAAGCAGACCCCGCCGGGCAGGGCGTCCCGGGGAAGATCGGAACGCCCCGCCCGGCGGGGTTTTTCGCGCTCATCGGGATGAGTACGGTCCCGGGCGGGGCGACCGATGAGGAGAAAGAACGGACCCATATGAACGATGGCGGGATGGTCGGCCGAATCCGGGAGCGCCGTCACCTCATGGCGGCCAGAGGCGCAACCGTCCATGAGATCGCGGCAACGCTGATCGCCGAGTTCGACGTCAACCCCAGGGTGGCCTACCGGCACGCCCTCGGCCTCACGCAGAAACAGGTCGCTGAGGCCTACAACCGCCGGTGGCCCGAGGAGGTCATCAAGACGCGCAAGGAGATTTCCTACTGGGAGCGCTGGGGCGGCCCCGGCCGCACCTGCTCATCGTCATCGGCCCGCGCGCCGTCTCATGAGCACCTGGCCCGATTAGCGCAGCTCTACGGCTGCCTCGTCGACGACCTTCTTTTCGGTCCGCGCCGGAACGCCAACCCCCCAGAGACGACCATCCCGTTTCCGATCATCTCCGAAGTTCTGTCGAACCTCGCGGCATCTGATTACGCTGATAATCCGGGCCACGACGACCCAGCGGCCATCACGCTACGCGCGCTCATCGGTGAAGGGACCATCATCGTGAGGCTTACCCGCCGTCGCTTCACCGAGCTACTCGCCGCCACCGGCCTCGCGGCGCTCCTCCCCGACGCCCTACCGGGGCCGGCCTTAGCCGACGCCGTCTCCGGTGCGGAGGCGTGGCGGCGGACGCTCGTCGCCCACCAGAGCGGGCACCACCTCATGGCGCCCCGCGTCCACATCATGACCCTCGCTGATGTCCTGACCGACATATCCGCCGCCCGCAGTGCGGCCGGTCCAGGCCAGCGGCCCGAACTCCTCCAACTCGAAGCCGAGTACGCCGAGCACATCAGCTGGCTCTACCGGGAGAGCGGCGACACAGGCTCAAGCTGGCGATGGGCCGACCGCGCCAACAGCCTCGCGGCCGCCGCCGGAGACAACGCGCTGGCCGCGTACATGACCCTCCGGCGCTCCGCCATGACTCTCGACGGCGGCGATTACGCCACGGCCGGCGCGCTCGCCGAGGCCGCCGAACGGACCGAGTCGATCCCTCCAGCGCTCGTAGCCGTCGCGCAGCTGTACCGAGCGCGCGCTCAGGCAGCGACGGGCACCCTCGCCGAGGCCTCTCTCGACCGGGCGGACGAACTCCTGGACGCCGCACATCAGCCGCAGGGCCCGGCCTTCCTCCGCTTCTACACGCCGGCGTTCGCCGAGTTGCAGCGCGCCACGTGCTACCTGGCCGCAGGCCGCCCCTCCCGCGCCGTCACGATCCTGCAAGCCCGCCTCACCGGCCTCCCCAATATCGGGCACCGCGACCGCGCGATCCACCTCGCCCGCCTCGGCGCAGCTCACGCCGCCGACCGGGCCCCGGACGCGGCCGCGATCGCAGGCCTTGGCGCCCTCACCGAGGCGTCCCGCGTCCGTTCGCTCCACGCCCTCCGAGACCTGCACCGTCTCGACACCTCGCTCACCAGCTGGCGCAGCCAACCCAAGGTCTCCGAGTTCCACGACGCGCTTCAGACCGCGGCCCGTGACCTCGGCAACCGCTGAACCACGCCGCTCCCGGGAAGGGACATCCGCCGCATGACCTCGACCGGTACCGCCGTGCGCCCGAGCTGGGACCAGCTTCCCGCGCCGCTCCGTGACGGCCTGGCCGACCGCCTCGGCCGGGTCGAGGCGGCGGAAGTACAGACAGCCGGATTCACGCCCGGCCTGGCCGTCCGCCTCCAGCTCGCCGACGGCGACCGCGTGTTCGTCAAGGGCATCGAGTGCACGCATCCGCTCGCAAACCGGTACCGGGATGAGGCGCGGGTCGTCCGAGCCCTCCCCAGCGCCGTGCCCGCGCCCCGGTTGCGCTGGGACGACGTGGTTGCCGGTTGGGTCGTGCTGGCGTTCGACGACGCCGGCGGCCGTCACGCAGACCTGACGCCGGGCTCTGCGGACGTCGTCGTGGTGGTGGAGATGGTGGCCGGGCTCGCGGCCTCACTCACCCCCTGCCCAGTGCTGGACGTCCCGGACGCCGGGAAGGAACTCGCCGGCTTCGTGCACGGCTGGCGGGAGTTGGCCGCCGTACCCGAACCTCCCGCTGACCCGTGGGTGCGCCGCAACCTCCAGGCCCTCGCTGACGCCGAGACCACGTGGCTACCGGCCGCCGACGGCGCCACCCTCCTGCACGGCGACATCAACCGCAGCAACCTCCTGGTCACCGGGCGCCGAGCGATGCTGGTGGACTGGGGGCAGCCGGTCAGAGGCGCAGCATGGATCGACGTTGCCGACCTCATCCCACACCTGATCTTGGCGGGGCACACTCCAGCAGCAGCCGAGGCCGTCGTCGCCGGCGCGCTCGGCACGGCGCTCGAGGCGGCGGGCGCGGACGATGCGGTCGTGACCGGGTACGCCGCGGCGTTCGCAGGCTACTGGGCGCGCCAGTCGCGGCTCCCAGACCCGCCTGGCGTGCCGCACCTGCGGGCTCACCAGGCGCGGGCCGCGCGCGCCGCCGCGGCCTGGGTCGCGCACCGCACGGGCTGGGCGTAGCCGCCATGAGGGCAGCGCATGCGTGAGGCTCCCGCATCGGCGATCTACCTGGAGTCGCGTTCTGTCGGGCCGAGCCGAGACAATAGGGCATCCCACCTGGAAGCCTTCGCCTCGTTGAGGAGCCATGCTGTCGACCGCTGCGCGCGAGCACACCCCGCCCGGTCCTGAGGACGGACTGTTCGTTGACGGGCCGTCGATTCTGCCGCTGCTTCCCGCGATGCACATCGTCGCGCCCAACGCCGGCGGCTGGGCGTGCGTCCGCCCCGCACACACCGGACAGCCCTGCACCATTCAGCTGCCCCAGGCACTCGATCGTGCGTGACCGAATCAGGCACCGTGCCCGCGTTGACAACGCTCTGACCTGCGGTCCAAACTAAAGATCACCTGCAACACCCATGCCCTCAGCCCGGTACGCCGGTTGGGGGCATTCGTGCGCCTAGGGGGTGATCGCGTGATCGGCCCCGATGGCGAGGAGTACTGGACGACCAAGCAGGCCGCCACCGCGATGGAAGTCTCGCCGTCCACGATCAGCACCTGGCGGACGAACGGCTACCTCACGCCCGCAGACGGCTCGCCGCCCCGCCGCCCCATCTACCGGCGCAGCGACGTCGTCAAGGCCGAGCGGCTCGCCTACGAGGCGGCGCTCCGCACCAGCGGCAGTATGAAACGCACCTCGCGTGCCGCGTTCGCCGGCTGAAACCCGCCGCGCTCCAGACTGCGCACCCCCAGGGCTTCAAGACCTGGGCTGAGTGCGCCCTCCGGGCCTGTCCTTCGCGCGAGGCAGGACGCCCCGGAGATTGAGCGGCCCTTCGCCCCTTCGACCCAAGCGGGGGGTCACGGGGCGAAGGGCCGCCTCCTTACTCGGCGGCGCTAGCCAGCACCTTTCCTCGCCGCCATGCCAGACCGCCCGCCACCGCGGCGCCGATCCCAGCAACGATGACCGCGGCCATCGGCAGCGCGACCAGTTGTGTCCGCTGCCGTGCGCACGCCTGGTTCGTCGAACCGAAAGCGTCCTGCGCCGGGCCCAGCAGTTCGCCAGGGAAGTTCGGCCCGAGGTCCGTGCTGAGGGACTTCGGGCGGTACACCGACCCGCACTCGAACTCGCCGGCCGACACCGGCACGAACCCGAGCCACACGCCCACGAACGCCAGGGCAATGCCCAACGGCAGCAAACGATGCATGATCGCATCCCACATCAGCGCGCGCCCGCACGTGCGCAGATACACCCCCGCCCGGCCTCATCCGGCCACTCCAGCCGAACACGACCGGAGACCCGCGATGCACGACACTCCCGCGCCCCAGACCCTAAGCACGAGCAAGCCGAGACAGTGGCCCCGGGCGCTCGCCCGCCTCTTCCCAATCAGCCACGAGAAGCCGGCATGAGCGAAGTCGCCCTGCCGCTGAAAGTCGTCCTGGACGGCCTGACCATCGCCGAGGTGCCGGTCCGCTGCGAGCTCAGCACCGTATGGGAAGCCGTCGACGCCGCCCCGGTGCCGGTCCGGCGAGTGCAGGCCATCGTCCACGCCTCGACGCTCGCCGACAACATCGCCGGCGAACTCCGCAAGCTCGCCGACACCCTCGAAACCCGTCCCTCGGGCAGCGTGATGAGGGATGGCCTGCCCGCAACCGCGGCCGCTCAGTCTCGCCTCGCCCACCCGCGAAGGAACCCGCATCCGTGAAGAAGGACGACGCCACCCGCGAGCTCGCCAGGATCACGCAGGCGTTGCAGTGGGCCAGCGACCACCTCACCCGCCTGGACGAGTCGAACGCCGCCCGGCAACTTGCCTCCGTGGTCTTGTACACGCCGCTCACCGTGGCCGTGCAGCGCGCCGCCCAGGCCGCCGCCAAGCTCCGCGAGTACCTCACCGAGCTGCCCGTCGACGAGTCCGCGCAGCGAGCGCTGGCCCAGATCGTCGCCGACCTGGACCGCTGCCCCCACGGCCGCCACGAAGGGGACCCGTGCGTCGGCTGGACCGGACCCGGCCTCTACACCGGCGGCTGCGAAGGCGGCATCTCCCTCGGCAACCCGCACCTGAAGACCGGTGACCACCTCGGCTACACCTACGCCTCCAACCCGTACGTGATGCCCGAGCGGGGCCGCCGCAACGACCCCGAAGCCTGGAAGGCCTGACCCGCGATGAGGATCTTCTACGACTGCGAGTTCAACGAGGACGGCACGACGATCGACCTCGTGAGCATTGGCCTGGTCGCTGCCGACGGCCGGGAGTTCTACGCCGTCAGCAGCGACTTCGACCGCCGGAAGTTCTTCGCCAACGACTGGCTGGTCGACAACGTGTGGCCGACGCTGCCGCAGCGGCCGGACCCGCCCGGCGTCCGCTGCCGCTGCCTGCACGGGCACCTCGACCTCGAACACCCCGACGTCCGGCCGCGCGCGCAGATCGCCCGCGCCGTCCACGCGTTCATCGCCGCCACGCCCGACCCGCAGCTGTGGGCCTGGTACGGCGCCTACGACCACGTCGTGCTCGCCCAGCTGTGGGGCCCGATGAGCGCGCTGCCGCCCGGCGTCCCGATGTGGACCAACGACCTCAGGCAGGAAGCCGAACGGCTCGGGAACCCGCCCCTGCCCGACCAGCCGGCAGGCGTCCACAACGCCCTGGCCGACGCCCGCCACAACAAGGTCCGCGCCGAGGTCCTCGACCGGCTCAACGCAGAACGGAACCCCGCGAAGTGAAGACGATCATCTGCGCCCTCAACGGCGCCGACGCCGACAAGGCCGCCGACGCCCTCGGCATCGAGCCCGCTGACCGGCTCCACACCCACCAGCTCGACCGCCTCGCCGACGAACCCACGGTCGATGTGACGGTCACGGGCGCGTTCTCGCGGCACCCGGACGCGGGCCAGGTCTGGCAGCAGGTCCGGGACGCGGTGCAGCAGGTCGACGACCCGCCGATCCTGCCGACGCACCCGCCCCTGGTCAACGCCGTCTACACCACGGTGGTCGACCCCCTCACCGTCGACACCCTCACCGCCTTGATCGAGCCTTTCGCGAGCCGCTACGGCCGCACGGTGCCCGTGGCGGACGCCGCCCGCACCTTCGCGGTCGTCCTGGAACGCCAGCGGGTCGCCTACGAGAGCGCGCTCGCCCGCGCGCACGCCGAATGATCCCGACGGTGGTGTGCGCCCCCGGCTACCGCGAGGGTGTGAGGGAGGCGCGCACCCACGGCATCCCTCACGACGCCCTAATCATGGCGGGCGGCGTGCACCGGCTGCGTGGCCTGCTCGGCTTCAACGTCCTGGTGGTCGAGGGATTCAGCCAGCGCCACGACGCGATCGAGACATGGGCACTGCTGCTGCAGCGCGCCGAGCGGAGCCGCGCCAGCTCGGCGGGAAACCTCGTCCTGCCGTTCTGGCCGCCGCCCCACACCCACCTGTACCGCGCGGACGTCGACGACGGCGCGGTGTACGCCCTGACCCGTCTGCTGGAGCCCTTTGCGACCGGCACCCCGCCGATGGTGCCGCTGAACGTGGCTGCCACCGTCGCCGCCGATCTCCTCGAACGGCACACGGTCCGCACCGCGCAGCCTGGGGGCGGTGATGGCGAGCCACGACCAGGAGCCGCAGCCCGACCGTCGTGACCGGCGGGTCGTGGAGGCCGCGGCGGCAGTCCTGGCCGCCGGCCTGACCGCCACCGCCGCGGCGGCAGCGCTGCGCCGGGCACTCCAGCCGCTCCGCCTCGCCGCGGCCGCGATCCGCGCCGCCGTCGACCTGGCCGCCCGCATCCTGCCCGACCGCCCGCCCCGCGCCACCGGCCGCGCCCAGCGGCAGGACCGGCGCGACGCCCACAAGTACCGGGCGTGGTACCTGGTCAACGCGGCCCGCCGCATCCACACCGCGATCAAGACCCGCAGCAGAGGCGAAACCGTCGCCGACGCCGTTCGCAAGGCACTGCGCCCCGAGTCGCGATACCTCCGGCAGCACCTGGCCGCCCAGCAGAACCGGCGCCGCACCGCGATTGAGGTGGACCGCCTCGCCGCCATCTACGGGGACCGGCTCGGCTGGTACGCCGTCCGAGACGGCTCCACCACCGCCGACTGCCGCCACGCCCACGGCCGCGACTTCCTGCTGTCCAAGCCGCCGCGCATCGGGCTGCCCGGCTCGGTCCACTCCCGTTGCCGATGCCGCCCCGGACGCCCTTGGGGCACCCGGCTCCTCACCTAGAAAGGCCACGCATGGACTTCGGCCAGGCCCTCGAACGGCTCCGCGCCGGGGAGAGGCTCACCCGCGAAGGATGGAACGGCAAGGGCATGTTCATCGTGCTCCAGGCCGGCTACCCGCACGGCATCCCCATCAACGCCAACACCGCGCAGGCGACCGGCATCAAGCAGGGCACGGTGTGCCGGTTCCGCCCCTACCTGATGATGCGGACCGTCGACGCCGACTTCGTGCCCTGGGTCGCGTCCCAGACCGACATCCTCGCCACCGACTGGGCCACGGCCTGACCTCACCTGTGAGCTACTCGCGCTCCTGGTCCCGCTCGCCGGGCGGGGATGCCGGGAACGCGCGCGGCTCACCGGTCTCCTTGTCGATGGCCCAGACTGCGTCGACCTCGCCGGCGAGGATGCTGTCGAGCAGCCGGTCGCTGGGCGATACCTCCGGCTCCGGCACCGGCCCGGTCTGGGGGGCCAGACGTCGCCGCCGGTAGTACACCGCCCGCCGCTCACCGTCCCGGCCGCTGGCGTCGCCGGTCACGTCGACGCCTTGGCCATGAGGTCCTCGCCGCGGATCTCCCGGCGGCAGTGCGGGCACAGCGCAGGCAGCTCCAGGCTGCGGCGGCTGCGGGTCTTGGCGTCTTCGGGGAGATCCTTCCGCCGGATCGTCTCCTCGCAGTGCGGGCAGCTCCCCGGCAGTTGCAGGGTGCGGGGTGCCCTGGGGGAGTACTTTCCCCCGGTTCCCTTCGGGCGGCCCGCGCCCGCGCCCTTGCCCGGCTTGCTGGCCTGCCACTCCCGGAAGGTCGACATCCGCCAGAACGGGACCCGCCCGAGCACGGTGTCCTCGCCGGGCATGTCGCCGGCCCTGGCCTGCGGGGTCCCGCGCCGGGCGTTGTGCCTGGACCGGTTCGCCTCGACGGTCGTCTTCTTCACCCCCTGGAGGGCGGCCCACACGTCGATGTTGATGAGGGCCTCGGGGGGGATGTCCGCCGGGTCTGCGGGGATCTCCGCCGGGTCCTGCAAGACAATAATCCCGTCAAGGTTCATGGAGGCAGAATACTGCGCCGCAACTCGCAGGCAGCCCCTGCGGGCCAGTATCGGCCGCGCCGCCCCCGCGCCATGCCTACCGGCCGCCAGCCGGACCTGTGCTCTCATGCCTCTCATCCCTCCTGTCGTGCCCGGTAGCCGGTCACCCGCAGCAGGCAGGGCCCCGCCCCCGCTGAACAGGGGCAGGGCCCTACCGGCTGCCCGAGGTCACCCGTCCTGGGCCACCGCCGGCTGCGCCAGCTTGGCGGCCATCTCCTCGGCCGACATCCGGCCCTGGATGTCGTCGTATCCGAACCGGTCGGTGTGCAGCCGACCTCCTGTCTTTTGTGCCTTGGTCGCGGCCTCCACGGTGAGGACCGCCGTGTGTATTCCGAGGTGCTGCCACGGCACCGTGAGCGTCTTGGGGTTGACGCGGATCACCTCGTACCACCGGCCCCGGTGCAGCGCGAAGTCGCCCGCGGTGAAGTCGCCGGGACCCCACACCTTGGCGCCCTGCTCCTCCAGGCGCTCGACGTGCTCCCGCCAGTAGGCCAGTTGCCCGTCAGTCTGCTCCCGCATGGTCCGCAGCCTCACCACCGCTGGGCTGTCGGGCACCGGCGCGTCCGTACGGCGCAGCATCCGCCGGATCCAGCCCCGCATCCGCTCCGCCCGCCCGCCCGGCTCGGCCTCCACTGCGGCGCGCTCCTGTGCGTCGGCGAGCCGCCGGTCCAGGGCCCGCAGCTCGGCCTCCAGCTTCGCGATCCGCCGCAGCGTGGTCGGGAGCGACTCCCGCCGGTCCTGGTACTTGGCCGCCGCCGCGGACCGCGCCGCCCAGTACTCGCCCCGCTTCATGTCCTTGACCGCGATGCCGTCGCTGCGCCACATCCGGTCGAGGAAGTTGCGGTGCCTCCGTTCGGAGTGGTGACCGACCAGGATCGGCTGCCCCATCGGGATGTGCGACATCCGCTCCCGGTTGTGGGCCCACCGGGCCGCACCGGCCCGGGCAGCGCGTGCGCCCCGCGTCCCGTACCGCTCGGCCCGGTCCTCCGCCCGCTCGTTCCGCTCGGCCTCGGCCTCCGCGAAGTCCCGGCCCCGGGAGGCGTCGTCGACCTCCACCGTGACGGTGTAGCCGGCCTCGCGGAGCCGCCTCTCGGCTTCACGGATCACCACGGTGTTGGACACCCAGTCCCGCGAGTGCGGGAGGTACCAGGCATCCAGGTTCCGGCTGAAGCGGAACCCGCAACCTCCCTTGCCGCCGAGGATCTGCCCGGTCCCGTCACCCCGAGCCGTGCCGTGCACGAGGGTCCCCTCGGCGAGCGTGTGCGTGATTGTGATGGTCATGACGGATGTCTCCTGTCTTCAAAGGGGGGTGGGCCCCGTCCGGGCGGGCGGACGGGGCCCCGGCTTAACGGGGGAGAGGGTCAGGCCGCAGCCTGCTCGGGCGCCTGCTCGCGGGACCGCCGCTTGAACTCGGCGAAGGTGATCCGGCCGTGCTCGCCCCAGAAGGCCACCAGCTCCTCGGACGCGTACTTGCGGGCCCGCGACCACTGCCCGGAGAACAGGCTGTACGGGTCCACCCCGGCCGCCTTCCCAACCCGGTTGAGCAGGTTCCCGCGGGTGTACTCCTCGGCCAGCAGGTACTGCGAATGCACCCAGTCCTGGTAGGCGTCGCGCAGGCCGGCCTCCTTGGCGCGCCGCCTGGCCTGCCGCGTCGCCTTCTGCCGCGCCTTCTCATCGACCTTGTCCCGGCGGTCGGCTTCACGCAGCACCGCGTCGGCCACGAACGAACGCCGGTTCCACCGCTGGAAAAGGTCGGCGAGCTCCTCGTCGGTGAGGGCCTGGAGCCGTTCGGGACGGATGGCGCGGCGGGCGGGGCTGAGCGTGTGCGCCAGCGCGGTCAGGGTGGCCTTGAGCATGATCAGCCTTTCAGGGGGCGGTTAGGAGAGCAGGTCGGTGGTGCCGCAGGGGTCGGGCTCGGGGAACAGCGCGTCCTGCTGGTAGTCGGCCTCCGGGCCGGCCTCGGCGTCGAAGGCGCGCGGTCCCATGTCCAGCCAGGACCGACTCCCGCCGGTCTGGCTTGCCTGGGGCTTCGAGTCAGCTGCCATGGGTCAGACCGCCGTGACGCTGGTCGCGCGCCGGGGGCTGATGCTCCCGCGGTAGCGGATGTACAGCTCGGGGCAGTCCCATCCGGGCTGCTCCACCACTTCGACGACCGTGCCGACCCTCCACTTGCCGGGGTCGAACTCGAAACGGACCTTCCGTCCGACGCTGATCTCGCCCATGTGCTCTCTCCTGGTTCCGTTCCTGCCTTGCTGCCAACACCTCCAAGGTATGGCAATTTAATAATCAAGTCAAGTTAAGCAGGCATGAATATTGGATGCTTGCACACCGCCCCGGCAGGGCCGTCCGGCAGGGCTGCACACCGCCCCGGCAGGGCCGTCCGGCAGGGCTGCACACCGCCCCGGCAGGGCCGTCCGGCAGGGCTGCCACCGCCCCGGCAGGGCCGTCCGGCAGGGCTGCACACCGCCCCGGCAGGGCCGTCCGGCAGGGCTGCACACCGCCCCGGCAGGGCCGTCCGGCAGGGCTGCACACCGCCCCGGCAGGGCCGTCCGGCAGGGCTGCCACCGCCCCGGCAGGGCCGTCCGGCAGGGCTGCACACCGCCCCGGCAGGGCCGTCCGGCAGGGCTGCCACCGCCCCGGCAGGGCCGTCCGGCAGGGCTGCACACCGCCCCGGCAGGGCCGTCCGGCAGGGCTGCACACCGCCCCGGCAGGGCCGTCCGGCAGGGCTGCACACCGCCCCGGCAGGGCCGTCCGGCAGGGCTGCACACCGCCCCGGCAGGGCCGTCCGGCAGGGCTGCACACCGCCCCGGCAGGGCCGTCCGGCAGGGCTGCACACCGCCCCGGCAGGGCCGTCCGGCAGGGCTGCACACCGCCCCGGCAGGGCCGTCCGGCAGGGCTGCACACCGCCCCGGCAGGGCCGTCCGGCAGGGCTGCACACCGCCCCGGCAGGGCCGTCCGGCAGGGCTGCACACCGCCCCGGCAGGGCCGTCCGGCAGGGCTGCACACCGCCCCGGCAGGGCCGTCCGGCAGGGCTGCACACCGCCCCGGCAGGGCCGTCCGGCAGGGCTGCACACCGCCCCGGCAGGGCCGTCCGGCAGGGCTGCACACCGCCCCGGCAGGGCCGTCCGGCAGGGCTGCACACCGCCCCGGCAGGGCCGTCCGGCAGGGCTGCACACCGCCCCGGCAGGGCCGTCCGGCAGGGCTGCACACCGCCCCGGCAGGGCCGTCCGGCAGGGCTGCACACCGCCCCGGCAGGGCCGTCCGGCAGGGCTGCACACCGCCCCGGCAGGGCCGTCCGGCAGCTCTGGACCAGTAGCCGGCACGGTGGCCGTCGCCAGGCATGCAAAACCCCCGGCAGGGTGACCCTGCCGGGGGTGGGAGCCGGTGGCTCAGTCGATGGCGCGGCGGACACCGCTGGGGCTGTTGACCCGGGCGTCCCCGATGTCGGTGTTGCGCCCGTCCTGCCTGCCCTTGGCGATCGCGTCACCGTTCCTGACGCGCTGCGTGCTCAGCTTGCCGGTGTGCGGGAACTTCTGCTTGTACCAGTCGCGGATCCGATCCGCCTCGGTCCGGAGCACCAGGGCGTTGCCGGGGGCTTCGTCGGCCAGTTCGCCGACCCGCGCCCGGATCTTGTCGCCGAGTCCGAGACCGTAGCCGCGGATGTAGTCCCAGACCCACTGGTCGGTCACATCCGCGATCCGGTCCTCGGACCAGTCGCGGTGCTGGCGGCGGAGCTTGGCCTCGTGCTCGTCGCCCGCCTTGTTGGCGGCGCCGACCATCTGAAGCTGCACGCTGGAGATCAGGATCTCGATGCTGGCCAGCAGGGAGCGGGTGCCCACCACGGTCATCTCGCCGCTGTAGGTGTCGCAAAGCGCCTCGGCACCCATGGCCTTGAGCATCGGGTACACGGTCTCGAAGAACACCGTCTCGTGCTCGGTGGGGAGTTCGAGGATGAGCAGGGTGACCTCCTCGGGGGCGTCCCCTCGCGCCGCCCGGATCTGGGCCTCCTCGATGCCCTTGGCCTTCATCAGCTTGGCCGCCTTGGCGGCCAGGGCCTCCGCCTCCTCGCGGGGGGTGTTGGGGTGCTCCGCCTTGTTGAGCAGCGCCCTGATCGTGCCGACGTAGTCCTTGGCCATGTTGGGCCCTCCGGGTAGTGGTGGCCGGGACCGTGTGTCCCTGCCGATGACCAGAACACTATGGCAATCCAATAATCATGTCAAGCTCAACATGGAAAGTAGGCCTTGACCAGGACAGGTACCCGCCGCACCGACCGTGCCACCCCCTGCCGTACCGCATCCCGTCTTTCCGTCATTCCTGGCAACAGGCAGGGCCGCACAAGGGAAACCCTGGGGAAGATGCCGGGACCCCCTTCCGGGCCGCTCCACACCCCCTACGGGGCCGAGAGCCGGAAGGCTCCGATCAACCCTCCACAATCCCAACCAGCCATGATAAGAATATTGACATGCCAGTGATTGAGATTGAGGGAGTCACTCCCTCCGCCACCCTCCGCCAGGAGCTGGCCCAGGCCGGCCGCACGGTCCTGCTCAGCTTCAGCCGCGGCAAGGACTCCCTCGCGGCATGGCTCGCCCTCCGCGACGCCGGCGTCCAGGTGATCCCGTACCACCTGTACCTCGTCCCCGGCCTGCGGTTCGTCGAGGAGAGTCTCGACTACTTCGCGGACTGGTTCGGCTGCGACGAGCCCATCCTGAACCTCCCGCACCCCTCGCTGTACCGGTGGCTGAACGCGCTGACCTTCCAGCCGCCCGAACGCTGCCAGGTCATCGAAGCGGCCAGACTCCCCGAGTACACCTACCGCGAGCTCAACGACCTCGTCCGCCAGCACTACGGCCTGGGCGAGGACGCATGGGTGTGCGACGGAGTCCGCGCCGCGGACTCCCCGAACCGGCGCATGGCCCTGAAATCTCACGGCCCCATCAACACCACCGCCCACACCCAGAAAGTCGTCTGGGACTGGCGCAAGGCCGACGTCATGGGCGCCATCGAAACCGCCGGCGTGCGACTCCCGCCCGACTACCTGTGGTTCGGTCGATCCTTCGACGGCCTCGACCGCCGGTTCCTCGCCCAGATGAAGACCTACGCGCCCGACGACTACCAGCGAGTGCTGGACTGGTTCCCACTCGCAGATACGGATACCTACCGTGCCGATCTCTGACGAGGTGCGCCGCCGCCTGGAGATGCTGTCGGGCCGCGGCGCCACCGCGCCGCCCCCCGCCGACCAGACCGACCAGGCCGAGCCCGACGAACCGCAGATGCGGCCCGGCGACGAGGACGCCACCCCCGAGGAGTTGGAGAAGCGCCAGGGGTTCCGCGACCGCGCCCGCCGCGAGGACGAGCGGTTCCGGCTGGCCACCGACTCCGAGTTCTGGCTCGCCCTGTGCTTCCGCGACCCGCAGGACCCGGCCCGCTTCTGCCGAGCCGCCGGGATCACCCCCGACGGCCGCTACATCTCCGGCCCGCGCCTCGCCGAGGTAGCCGGCAAGACCACCTTCCAGAGCGCCCGCGACCGCGCCAAAGCCCTCCTGGCCGCCCGCGCCCTCCCCGCCACCGGCGAATCGGTCACCGACCGCCTCACCTCCAGCCCGCACCCCGACCCCCTCGCCGGGCTCACCGGCCAGGGCGGCTTCCAGCAGGAATGCCTCGAAGAGCTCACCGCCCTCCGCGAAGCGTTCAACAACACCGACCCCGCTCCCACCAGCGTCCTGGACTCCCCGCACTGGATCGCCGTGGTGTTCCCCTCCCGCGAAGCCAAGGAACAGTTCCTCGCCGACACCGGCCTGGACATCCTCGGCGACAAGTACCTCGACGGCCACCAGGCCGCGAGCACCCTGAAGATCCGCCTAGGGAAGTGAGGTCCCTGATGCGAAACCGCATCCGCAACGCCTTCGCCGGCCTCCGTCGGCGAGGCAGCGGCGACAGCACGCCGCCGCCGTCCCGTCGCGCCGCGTCGCCCGGCCGAGGCAGGGCGTCGGGCACCTAACTCGATGCCCAAGCGCGGCACCAGACCGCCCACTGCCCCCCAGGCAGAGGCAGCCGCGCTGGAGCTGGTCGACGGGGACACCCAATCCCAACCCGGGCCCGTCCCCGTCGACCCGCCCGAGTGGCTGTCCGAAGACGCCACAACGCTGTGGCACACCTTCGCGCCGCACACAGCCCCCGGAACACTCACCCCAGGCACGGCCTCCGCTTTCGCGCTCTACTGCAACGCGCTGGCCACCTACGCCGAGGCCGACCAGATGGTCCAAACCGCCGGTGTACTCATCGCCGATGGCCAAGGACTGGCACCCAACCCAGCCCTAGCCATCCGCGACCGCGCCGACACCACCATCCACCGATGGGCCAACCTGTTCGGCCTCCTCCCAGACCCCCGCACCGCAGCACCAGCCGGCACCGACCGGCCACGGACGCTGCCCCACCTGGTAGAGGGGTGAGACCGTGTGCCTCCACGTATCGACGACGACACCCGAGCCAAGATCCTCAAGGACATCAAGGCCGGGAAGCTCGCACGCAACGCCATAGCGCGCAAGCACCACGTCAGCGTCGGCACCGTCACCAACATCGCCAAAGCCGCCGGACTCACGCGTGCATTTGACCGGTCAAACCACAAAACCGCGCGTGCGCGCGAGGCCAAGAAGTTCGACGCAGAGGCGGCCCGCGCCCAGCTCCTCATCGACCTGTACGCCGACGCCCAACGGTTTCGGCGACGGGCATGGGAGCCCTACACCCAGATCGTGTCGGGGCCAGCCGGCACGGAACTGGTCACCACGAAGCTTCCACCGCTTCGTGATCAGCAGGCCGCTTACACCGCGTTGGCGATTGCGGTCGACAAGGCGATGAAGCTCGAAGCCGCGAACACCGGCGACGGCGCCCAGCAGGGCAAGACGATGATCGGGGACCTCCGGGCAGCGCTCGGTTTGACCTACGACGCGATCGAAGCCCAAGAGGCACAGGAAGCGCACGGAGACGGGGACGCGCCGGCGGAACCCTAGCGGGGGAGCCACCGGCAACACGCCCATTCCCAACCTTGATGGAGGGTGCCGGGTTTCCGCAGGTCGCATCCGAGCCGCCTGCGGAAACCCGGCACCCAGCGCCCTCGCGGGGAGCTGTTCGGCGCCGCGTTCGGCCCGGGGCACCGCTCACCGTCTGACCGCTGCGCCAGGACGGGGGTGTCAGTGCCGGCCGCTGTCGACCTGGAGCGCGTCACGGGAGTGATGTCCCGCAAGCAGATCCGCTCGATCATCGAGTCCGAGCGGGTGAAGATTTCGCTGTGGGAAGGCGCCGTCTCCTCCGGGAAGACGATCGCCTCCTTGGTGGCGTTCCTGATCGCGGTCGCGCAGGCCCCCGAGAACGGGCTGATCTTCTGCGTGGGCCGCACCCTCCAGACGGTCGAGCGGAACATCATCGAGGTGCTGATGCAGCCGGCCGGACCGTTCGGGCCGCTCGCCAAGTACGTCGAGCACACCCGCGGCTCGACCGTCGCGCACATCTTCGGCCGCACTGTCCACCTCGTCGGCGCGTCCGACGTCCGCGCGGAGGGCCGCATTCGAGGCGCGACCGCCGGGCTGATCTACATCGACGAAGCGACCCTCATCCCCGAGTCGTTCTGGACGATGTGCCTGTCTCGTATCCGCGTGCCGGGTGCACGCCTGTTGGCGACCACGAACCCCGACGGGCCGAGCCACTGGCTGCGGAAGCGGTTCATGCTCCGCGAGAATTCGTTGAACATGCGGTCCTGGCACTTCGTGCTGGACGACAACCCGTTCCTCGCACAAGAGTTCAAGGACGACCTGCGCCGCGAGCACGTCGGCCTGTGGTTCCGCCGCTTCATCCTCGGTGAGTGGTGCGTCGCGGAGGGCAGCGTCTACGACATGTGGGACCAGGACCGGCATGTCGTGTCCGCGCTGCCCGAGATCGTGATGTGGCCCGCCTGCGGGATTGACTACGGCACGAGCAACCCGTTCGCGGCCGAGATGATCGGGCTGGGTGTCGACGGCCGCCTCTACCTGACCAACGAGTGGCGGTACGAGGCCAAGGTCACCCGCCGACAGCTCACCGACCCCGAGTACTCGGCGCGGCTGCGGGACTGGGCGGCGAACCTCCCCGTCCCCGGCCTGGCCACCCGCGGGGTCCAGCCGCGCTACTGGGTGGTCGACCCGTCCGCCGCGTCGTTCATCACGCAGCTGTACCGCGACAAGGTCCGCCCCACCCTGGCCGACAACGCGGTCTTGGACGGGATCCGGCTCGTGTCGTCCCTGCTCGCCGCGGACCTGCTCCGCGTGCACGAGTCCTGCAAGGGCTGGATCGAGGAAGCCCCCGCCTACACCTGGGACCCCGACCAGGCCGAGAAAGGCATCGACGCCCCGATCAAGGCCGAGGACCACTCGCTGGACGCTGGCCGGTACGGGCTGAAGACCACCGAGTTCTTGTGGCGCCCGCACCTCGTGCTCGCAGCCTAAACGGGGCGTGGGGGAGAGTTCAGCGGAAGGTTAAGGTCGCTGGCGTACTTCGGTCAGAACTTGGGCCGTGGGACGGTAGACCCAGGAAGGTCAAAAGATGTAGTCACTTTGGGCTACGTGAAACGCTTCACTAGCGTTGACTGTCGGGGTTGTTTGGTAGAACCTAGTTATGCACGGGCGGTCGTCTGCCACTGGAAACACTGGCACCCGCGAGAGCGGCTTAAGCCGGCCGACGTGCTCAGAGGGCCGCCACCCACGGGTAGGCGGCCTTCGTGCTTGAGCACCACGGGTGCATCTTGAGCCCGTATGACGTCAAGTTCTCGCCTCGGCGGTAGAGACGCTCTGAGAAGTTCTCCAGGTAGCGGCGTTCTGTGTTGCCGTAGTGATCGGGCTCGAAGGCAGCGAAGGTGGCAGACGCCGCTAGATCCGCCAGCTGGAGGAACTCCAAGCGCTGCGGCTGGTCGAGCTGCCCGCCGCGAGGGTCGAGCGCCGTCCAGGCGATCTTGCAGTCCGGATCCGCTCGCAGCAGCCGTTCATACTCGCGCAGCTTTTCCATCCTGAACCGGATCACGTGCGCGAGGGTGTAGGACGACTGCCGACTCCGGTCCCGAGCATGCCAGGAGAGACGCTCCAGCAAGTAGCGCACCGTGTACAGGTAGGCGAGATCGTCATCGATCCCTTCGATGCCTTGCGTGATGTGCCGCTTGCACACGACCACGCTGGAGATGGTGAGCCACGGCTGCTGGCCGAGGACCTGCGAGGCGTGCAGACGTAGCGAGTGCCCGCGGAGGTTCTTCCAGGTGAGGTGATCGTCAGGACGTCGCCCGAGATCCACTCGGAGCTTGGCGAGGCAGTCAGAGGCCTCGGCCAGATGCTCGTCATCGATGATGACCGCGGACATGACGAAGTGGTCGCTGGACTTGGGGGTCCGGGATCGCTGTCCAGCCTCGTCCATGAACGCAAGCGTTCGCCCCTGGGGCGCGACGGGGTCTTGTGCCGTCGTGTGCATGGGATGCTCACCTGCTTGATCGTGCCCTCGCTTTTCAGCGCATCGATCATTCCACGTCCCCCGCGACGGCCCCCACTTACTTACCACGGAGCGTTACCGCAGGTAACACTCATCTGAGCAGGAACAAACCGGACTTACCGCCCTGAGTCAGGGCTGCAAGTGGGCGTGTCCAGTGCATGGAGCGACTGTCCGTTACACAGCGTCCGCAATCGAACACGCGACAGCGTGTAAAATTCCTGGTCGCGTCGGCGTGTCGCGATCTTGTGAACTTCGGATCGTGAATCGGATGTCCTGAATCCAGGCAACGGCAACCCGGTAGCGCTCGCCTGGGGGACCGGGGAACATGCCGGGGACTGCTGCCCCGCTAAGCCTGACGAAGACCTCCCAGCAGACGAGGCACGGGGCGGGCCCTCGTCGAGCGATGGGGGTACGCACAGCCGACCCAGACAACGCATCCGCCAGCCCGCGCAGCAGCTCGCGCCGATGCCACCTGCGGAATCGCGCCACCCGCTGAACCCTTGCGGCCTCACCAGGCCCCGAGCTACGAAAGGGGGCCTGATCTCGCATGCCCGACGTGTGGCCGCCTCCCGAGCTGGTGCCCGTCCACGACCGCATGGCCATTTGGTCCGCGTGGTGGACCGGGGAACCGGACGACCTCGAGTACGTGTACGGCGGAACCGGCGCGGCCGCGGTCCGGCCGCCGAACTGGCCGCGCCGCCGCCCCCTGAACCGGCCATCTCAGTACCGGGGAGGCATCGTCGGGGCGCTCGCCCGGATGTTCTGGGGCCGCCCCACTCCCGAAGGAGAGACGCGGTCCAAGCTGCACATGCCGATCGCCTCGGACATCGCCGTCGTCAGCGCGAACCTGCTGTTCGCTGACCCCCTCACGCTCAAGACCGATCATGCAGCGACCACGGAGCGGCTCCAGGAGTTCCAGGACGACGGGATGCAGGCCACCCTCCGCGAGGCGGCCGAGACCGCATCCGCGCTCGGCGGCGTCTACCTGCGGACGTCCTGGGACCGAGACATCGCCGACCAGCCCTGGCTCAGCGTCGTCCAGCCCGACTGCGCCATCCCGACCTTCCGGTACGGGCGGCTGCGGAAGGTGCAGTTCTGGACGGTGATCGCCGACGACGGGCAGCAGAGCGTCGTCCGGCACCTGGAGACCCACGAGCCGGGCGTGATCCGCCACCAGGTGTACGAGGGCACCCCCACCAGCCTCGGCAGGCTCGCGTCGCTCGGCGACTACGGGGACACCGCACCGCTCGCCGGCCTGGTCGAGGACGGCGACGCGATCCCGACCGGCATCGACCTGCTGACCGTCGGCTACATCCCGAACATCAGACCCAACCGGATCTGGCGGAACCTGCCGGAGGGCGTGAGCCTGGGCCGGTCGGACTACCAGGGTGTCGAGCCGTTCATGGACGCCCTGGACGAGGCGTGGACGAGTTGGATGCGCGACATCCGGCTCGGCAAGGCCCGCATCATGGCCGACCGGGCGCTGCTCGAATCGGAGGGCCGCGGACAGGGCGCCTACCTCGACTTGGACCGCGAGGTGTTCACGCCGGTCGAGATCCCCCCGATGTCGGGGCAGCAGCTGATCAACGAGGTCCAGTTCGCGATTCGGGTGCAGGAGCACCAGGACACCACGCAGTCGCTGCTGGAGACGATCGTCCGGTCCGCCGGCTACTCGGCCCAGTCGTTCGGGCTGGTGGCCGACACGGCGCTGACCGCGACCGAGGTCCAGGCCCGCAAGGAACAGTCGTTCCAGACCAAAGCCCACAAGATCAACTATGTGCGGCCGGTCCTCGCGCACATGAACCACACGATGCTCGCCATCGAGGAGAGCGTGTTCGAGCGGCGCGGACTGCGCCCCCAGCCTCCGAGCATCGAGTGGGCGCCCGGCATCACCCCCGACCCCGCCGACACTGCACAGACGGTGTCCCTGCTGGTGTCCGCCCGCGCCGTGTCACTGCGGACGCGGGTGGAGATGGTCCACCCCGACTGGGACGAGCCCCGCGTGCTGCAGGAGGTCGAGCGGATCAAGGCCGAGGTGCCCTCGCCGCTTGACCAGCTCCCCGCCGCCCGCGACGCCGGCGACGCCCCGCCCCGCCGCCCCGCGCCCGCCCGGCACACCGGCGGCGAGGACGACCCCGAACCCGCAGGCTCCCGAGCCTGAACTCCCCGGAAAGCGGGGCCGCCTGGCGCGGCCCCGAACCCCATCCAGAGACAGGCCCGACTGGCGCGGGCCGGTGTCTCGCGTGCCCTGGAGGCATCCCTGCATGAACACCACCACCACGGCGGTCACCCTGCCGGACGTGTCGGCCCTGCCCATCCACGACCGCACCGGGCTCCGTGCGGTCGGCGTACTGCCCTCCGGCCGGATCGTGTGGCCGGTCCTGGGCGGCGCGGAGGACGACGGCGGCGGCCAGGATGACAACAGCGGCCAGGACGACCGCGACACCGGCGGCCAGGGCGGCGGCAATGGCGAAGGCCAGGACGACGACGATGACGGCGACGCGGACCGGGACGACCCGGACGACGACGGCAACGACGACGACCGCGCCGGCAAGGACCGGGACACGGGCCGGCGCCGCAACCGCCGCAGCGACCCGGACAAGACCGCCCGCACCGTCGCCGCGATCCGCGAGGACTACAAGCAGGAGCGGACCAAGCGGCAGCAGGCGGAGAAGGGCCAGGCCGCGCTGCAAAAGCAGCTCGACGACATCCAGGCCGCGCAGGCCAAGCAGATGGACGCCCTGGCCAAGGCCCTCGGCCTGAAGAAGGACGACACCCCGCCCTCCCCGGAAGAGGTCGCCAAGGACCTCACCACCCGGCTGGAGGCGGCGAACACCGAAACCGAGAACGAACGCAAGCGCGCCGACACCTACATGGACAAGCACCGCGACGCGGCAACGCAGCTGGCGGTGTACCTCGCGGCCGACGACCACGACGGCAACCCGCGGGCGCTGCTGGACAGCGCCCGATTCCTGAAGAGCGTCGCCGGGCTGGACCCGGACGCCGACGACTTCAGCGAAAAGATCGCCGAGGCGATCAAGACCGCCGTCGACAAGAACGACCGGCTCCGCAAGGCCAAGCCGCGCGGCGCGGACCGCTCCGGCGGCGAGATGAACACCGGCGCCAAGCCGGCACGCAGGCGGCCCGCCTCCATGAGCGAGGCCCTCAACAAGCACTACAGCCAGGGCAAGTAGCCCCCACCTCCGGGGGCGCGCGAACGCCTGGCCTGTGAACCGAAGGAGAACACCGTGCCCGTAACCCTCGCCCAGGCGCAGGTGAACGCGGACGCCGACGTCAACTACATGGTCATCGACAACTTCCGGCGCTACTCGTGGCTGCTGGACCAGATGGTCTGGGACGACACGGTCACGCCCGGCACCGGCGGCGGCTCGTCCCTCACCTACGCCTACACGCGGCTGATCGAGGCCGCCCCGGCGAACTTCCGCCGGCTGAACACCGAGTACACGCCCGGCCAGGCCAAGCGCCAGCGGTTCAGCGTGGACCTCGTGCCGCTCGGTGGCGCGGTCACCATCGACCGGGTCATCGCCCGGCTCGGCAACCCCGCCACGACCGAGGTGAACTTCCAGATGCAGCAGCTGCTCGCAAGCACCCGCGGGCGGTTCCAGCAGGCGCTCATCCTCGGCGACCCGGCCACGCAGGAGGACGTCGACGGCTTCGACGGCCTCGACCGCGCCCTCACCGGCACCGCCACCGAGTACTTCCCGGGCGGCGCCGCGATGTACACCGACTGGACGTCCGCGTCGGTGGACACCGCCGACAAGGCCCTGACGAAGCTGGACGAGTTCGACGACTTCCTGTCCCGCCTCGTCCCGTCCACGGTCGGGTCGATCGACCTGGGAGCGCCCGGCGCGCTCCCGCCCGGCGTCCGCGCGATCCTCGGCAACACCCGCTCCATCACGCGGATCAAGTCCATGGCGCGCCGCGCCGGGCAGTTCACCGAGTCCAAGGACGACCTCGGCCGCCAGATCCAGACCTACGGGCCGTGGGTCCTGGTGGACATCGGCGACCGCCTCGACGGGGCCTCGCCGATCATCCCGATCGAGGCCCGCGACCCCGACGGCGCCGGCGGCGGCTCGGTCGTGTCGGGGCTGACCGAGATCTACGCCGTGTGCTTCGGCATGGACTCCTTCCACGGCGCGTCCATGGCCGGCGTGCCGCTGGTCGAGACGTGGCTGCCGGACTACACCACCAGCGGCGCGGTCAAGTCCGGCGAGGTCGAGTTCGGCCCCGTCGCGCCGGTGCTCAAGAACACCAGGGCCTGCGGCGTGTTCCGGAACGTGAAGGTCTGACCCATGCAGTTCGATGTCGAGACCCCGCTGAAGGGGTACAACGGCGCGGTCGGAGCCGTCACGTTCGTCGACGGCCGCGCCCGCGTCACCAGCGACCAGCGCGCGGAGCTGGCCTACTTCCGCCGCCACGACTACAAGATCACCCCCGTGGCGGAGTCGGCGGGGAAGCCGGCCGACGCCGCCGCCCAGCGCCAGGGCGAGCCGTACGAGCCCACGGGGGACGGGACGGGCGAGGGCTTCGACGCCTCCGCCCTCACCGCCGCGGCGGCGAAGGCCGCCGAGACGGCCAAGCCCAGCGGCACCGACGAGGACGGCCCGGGTGAGCCGCTGCGCAAGCCGGCCAAGAACGCGCCGGTCGCCGCGTGGACCACCTACGCCAAGCAGCTCGGCGCCACCGACGAGGAGCTGGGCGGCAAGACCAAGAACGAGCTCGTCGAGCTCGTCGACCAGTACGAGCAGAGGGAGGTCGGCCCGTGACGGTCCACGGCCGATACACCGGAGTCCTCGCCGACTCCCCGGTCTTCGACGACCCGTTCAACGCCCTGCCCGGCATCGACCGCGACACCACGTTCGCGCGCACCAACATCCCGATCTGGGCGGCCTCGGCCGACCTGACCGCGACCGGCACCGGGGTCGCGATCGGCACGCGGATCTGGCTGGCGCGCGGCGACCTCGTCACCAACCTGGCGTTCACCTCCGGCGCCACCGCCGGCGCGACGTACACGCACTGGTGGCACGCCCTCTACTCGCCGGACGGGGAACTGCTCGCGCAGACCGCCGACCAGGTCGACGCGGCGTGGGGCGCCGACACCACCAAGCGCCTCGCCCTCGCTGGCGGCCCGGTGAAGATCAAGTCGGCGGGCTGGTACATCGCCGCGACCGCGGCCGCCGCCGCGACCGTCCAGACCCTGGCCGGCGCGGCGGCGCGCGCCTCGACCGCGACCGTGCACACCGGGTCGAAGGCGGCCGGGTTCACGTTCGGGTCCGGGCTGGGCGCCACCGCCCCCGCCACGACCGGCACGCAGACCGCGGTCGCGAAGATCCCGCTCGTCGTCGTCTCCTGACGCGAGCCCCTGAACGTGCCGGGCTCGGCCTGACCAGGCTGCGCCTCCACGGACCCCCGAGCCGTCCGGCCTCGTGCCCGGCGGGCTGGGCCCGGCACCCCTACACCCCTTGTTCGGCCACGAATGCCTCAGGAGGCCCCTCCCATGGCCCGTACCGTCCTCACCGCGACCGCGCTCACCGCGACCGGCGTCGTCCCGGCGCCGGTCACCCCGTCCGTCGACGGTGTCTCGTTCAGGAACACCGGCCGCTGCTTCCTGATGGTCACCAACGGCTCCGCCTCCTCGATCAACGTCACCCCCGTGATCGGCCGCCAGGTCAAGGGCCTGTCGGTGACGTCGCCGCCCACCGCGGTCGCCGCCGGCACGACGGCGTTCTTCGGGCCGTGGGACGACGACTACGAGCAGCCCGGCGGCAAGGACACGATGTTCGTCGACTTCTCCGCCGTCACCAGCGTCGACGTGGTGCTGCTGGAGATGCCGCGATGAGGCTCACCGACCGCGTCGAGCAGGTCGTCATGGCCGTGATCGAGGGGCACGCGGCGCTGGCCGGCTGCGAGGTCGACCACCAGGTCCAGATCATCCACCAGCAGACGCCCGGGGCGCAGCCGACGCCGATGCTGTGGATCTCCCTGTCGGTGCGGTCCCTCGCGCTGGGGGAGTGGCTGTTCTACGACCCGATCATCTCGGCCGACCTGCACCCCGAGCCCGCACAGCTCACCCAGCTCGTCCGACGGGCGCTGGCGGCTCTCGCTGCCGCCCGCAACCAGCAGGCCCAGGACCACGTGCCGTCGTTTACGGGCGCGAGCCGGATGACCAGGCTGCCCGAGGCGAGGCCGGCGCGCCTGCCGGCCCCGGCCCGGCCCCTCACGACAGGCCCCTAATGGTTGCGTACGCAACAACCGGCGATCTCGCGGAGTTCCTCAACACCATCCCCGTCTGGCCAGGTGCCGAACGGCACCTGGAGCAGGCGTCCGAGGACATCGACGAACTCCTCATCGGCGCTGTCTACGACGTCGATGCCAACGAGCTACCCACCGACCCGAAGGTCAAGGCCGCGATCATACGCGCCACCTGCGCCCAAGCCCACTACATTCGAGAGTGCGGCGACGAGACCGGCGGAAAATCCCAGTTCACCAGCGTCCACGTCGGGTCGATGGGCTACTCCCGCAACCGCCTCATCTCCGAGAGCGGAACCCGAAAGTCCTCGAAATACAGTGACCGGGCTATCGCGATCCTAAGGGTCGAACGACTCTTGCTCGTCAGTTCGCGAATTTATTGACTCGGCCCAATAGTCATCTTCGAGAACTGAGATCCGTTTGTGTAGTACGTGGAGCTGCTTTGTGGACTTCGCCTGGATGCGTCGATACCGTTCGATGGCTCCGCTTATTCGGTAAGCCAGTTTGCTGCCTTCATGGGCATCGGCTAGTTGCGCCTCGTGTTCATTGAGGATCTTCTGTACCCTAGACAGTCGACCGAGGAGTCGCTCCGATTGCTGTACCAATGCTTCGTATTCGGAGTTAGGGTCAGGCGAAAGTGTTTCCTGTTCATCAAGCTCAGTGGAAGTCGCCCGAGCTTGATCAATCGTCCATGCTTGCTCGATCGTCTCGTCGCTGACCTGGGCGTTGATAAATTGGTTCGCTAGCTCCAAGAACGAGCGAACGTCGACGATATGGAACGGAACGCGAGCGTGTTCCCACAGCTCAGCTGACAACTCTGGGCGGGGCAGCGGTGATCGGCCGCCAGGTTGCTGGATAACCCAGTCCTCCGCCTTCTTCTTCTCGTTGGTCACGAACAGGACGGGGCGTGGAACACGCTTGGCCTCGCGGAGCAGTTGGACCCACAGCACGTAGTCGCCTATGGCCTGCTCGGCAGGCTTCGATGCATCACCGTAGCCGGGCGGGATGCGGCGCTCATAACGGTAAGCAGCTTCTTCTCGCGCCTTCTGTATGTCCTTAGTTGGCGGCCCTACTCGCCCTGCCAACAATTTTTCTAGCTCTGACAGGATAGGGTCTTCGGAAGAGCAGTCGGCTGCTTTGAGGTCGAACTGATAGGATTCTCCAATCTTTGTAGATATCTTTTGTCGAGTCTCGTTGAGAATTTTAACGAGCTCGTCGATCTGCTCTTTTTTAAGGCTCCGCCGACCACCGAAGTCTTCGATTGCGCTCTTGATCTTGTTGAATGATGTGCCGATATCGTTCGTCGTCTTGGTGACGGCGCCGGCGCATTCGTTGATCACGGTAAGGCGGTTCTTCAAAAACTCTTCACCAACACGATGTGGTACCCACAAGTGATCGCCGAGGAGGCTGAGCGTACGGAGGAACTCGGAGCGGCCATGCGGATTTAGTCGGTAGGCATCGAACAAAGCGTTGGTGTCGAACACCACCAGTCCGTCGGTCAAGAACCGTTTGAGTTGGTCGCCCTGGGGCGCTCCGAAGCTCCAAGGGAAGAGAGTGCGGAGCGACGACGCTTCGGTGGCTGATGCGCTGTCACGTGGAGGGTCGTTGGTCACAGGACGAGCGTAGAACGCTGTACTCACTGCGCGCATTGGGTTTCTCCTAGTCGACCAACGTGACTAGCCCGTAGGAACAGTTCTAGGCGCTGGGTGGGGCCACCCACAGCTGTACTCAGGCGTGAGGAGTTTGGAGCGACATCCTCACGTGCCGCACGTGGGCTGCCCTTGAGGTGGCCATACCAGGGCGGAGAGGAGGACGCGTGCTCCCTATCGTGACCGACCTGGTCACCATCGTCCGCGCGGTCAAGGCCGTCGGGTACGGCAACGCGATCACCCTCGACTGGGGGCCCGGTGCTGCCCGGACCACGGTCGAGGCAAATGTCCAACCGGCTGGCAGCAGCGAAGCGACCGACGGCGGCCGTGACCGGATCATCACGCGGATCAGGGTGTTCCTGCACGCCGGGACCGACGTGGTCGCGACTGACCGGATCGAGTGGAAGGGCCACGCCTACGAGGTCGACGGGGACCCGGATCGGTGGCCCGACCCGACCGGCGGCGGCGAACACCACGTCGAGCTGACCGCGACCCACGTCACCGGAGGCTGACGTGGCGGACTGGGACTTCGACTACCAGGCGCTCGCGAACCTCGTGCACGCCGAGGGCGTCCAGGACGCCGTCGACACCGTGGCGGCGGCCGCGGAGGCCGCCGCGGTGAAGGCGTGCCCGGTCAACTGGGCGCGGCTCGTGGCCACCGTGAAGATCGTGCGTGACGGCGCGGGCCGGTGGGTCCAGTACGGCAACGACACTGACGCCTCGTACGCGCCATTCGTCGAGTGGGGCACACGCCCCCACGTCATCACCCCGCGCACGGCGAAGGCGCTGTTCTGGCTCGGCGCCGAACATCCGGTCGCGCGGGTCAACCATCCCGGCACGCTCGCGTTCCGTGTGATCACGGGCGCTGCCACCCAAGCAGCAATAGGAGCGTGATCGTGGCCACCGACCTTCATGTGGCGTTCTGGTGCACCATCAACGGCCGCCGGCACGTGCCGGGCGACGAGGTGACCGTCGAGGACGACGACCAGGCCGCGATGCTGATCCAGGACGGCCTGTGCCGCCGCGCCGACACCCACACCCCCGGCGAGGAAGGCAGCGCCGGCGGCGCGGCCGAGCCGGACGGCCACCCGGACACCGACAGGGGCGGCGCGCTCGTGGTGAAGCCGGACCGCTCAGCACCCAAGGGCGCATGGGTGGACTACGCGATCAGGCAGGGGATGCCCGAGAACGAGGCCCGCGCCGCGTCCAAGCCGGCGCTGATCGCCAGCTACGACCCCGACCCCGACCCCGACCCGGGCGCGGCGCTCGGCGGCCCCCAGTAGCGCGGAGCGGAAAGGGGATGAGGCGGCGTGGAGCTGGTCGAGTGGCCCGACGCTGAACTCTTCGCCGTCGACTACCTCACCGAGGTACTCGAGGGCGTCTGGTCGTGCAACCGGCTCCCGCCCGCCGAGGAGTTCGACGTGCGGCTCCCGATCGTCGATGTGACCCGCGGCCCCGGTACCCGAACCGGGTGGACGTGGTCGGACGGGTACCTGCGCGATGAGCCCTCGCTCGACCTGGACGTCTGGGCCGCTGACCCGGAGCAGGGCGCCCGGACCGCTTCCCGGCTGATCGCCGCGCTCACCGCTATCGAGGGCTACCGCGCGCACGGCGCTGTCGCTGGCCGCGTCAAGAACCTGGCCGGGCCGTCCCCGCGCCCGGATGTGTCCCAGAACATCACCCGGCTCGGCGTCACCGCCACAGTGCCGCTGCGCCTCACCTGAACGCTTGGCCTAACCCGCGAACCCTGGCCAACCCGCGAGCAAACACCGACCCCGCCACACGTGGCGGGTTTTTTCATGCCCGCACACCTGGAGGAGCGGATGGGCAACACCAACAACGTCAGCGCAGGCTCGAAGGGGTACGCCTACTTCGCCGCGATCGGCACCACGGCCCCGACCGACTTGACCTCGACGTGGCCGACCGGATGGGGCGAAGCCGGCATCATCACCGACGAGGGGCTCACCGAGGCGCTCGCGCAGGAGATGGTCACCCACATGGGGTGGGGCATCTCCGGCCCGATCCGCCGCGAGCCGAAGGACCGCACGACCACCTTCAAGCTCACCCTCACCGAGACCACGGCGATGGCGCTCCAGCTGTACTACAGCGTGCCGATCGCCGACATGGAGGTCATCGGGACCGGCGCCGACGCCGGCGTCGCGTTCGACGACCCCGAGACCGCGAGCATCATCTCGATCGCGCTGGGCCTGGACGTGATCGACTCCCAGACGGGCAGGCACTTCCGCTACATCGTGCCGCGCGCCGAGGTGTCCGACCGGGACAACATCACCGACAACGCCGACAACCTGCACGCCTACGGCCTGACCTTCACCGCGATGGTGCCGGTCTCGGGCGGCACCCCGGTGCGCCGCATGATCTCCAAGGTCCCCATCCCGGCCTGACGCCCGGCCACCGACCAGTGGCCGGGGGCGTCCTTTCGCGGGTGGCGCCCCCGGCCACTGCACCACCCCCGCCCTGACCCGCGACCCCTGACCAACCCGGGCCGGTGCCGCGCGCCGGCCCGCTACCCGCGAGGAGCAACCTCATGACCAAGCCCCGCAAGGTCTACAAGCTCGCCGAACGGCGCCGGGAGCGCGCCGAAGCGTTCGGCGGCGACAGCTACCCGATCGAGGGCCTCGACGGCGAAATCGTCGAGATCCCCTACATGTCGTTCTGGCCCGAGCAGCTGACCAAGAAGGTGTACGGCGACGACTACCCCGGCGACATCGAGGTCCTGCGCCTGGCGATCAGCGAGACGTGGCCGGAGGAGCCCGAGCGGCTGGAGGCCTTCGAGCGCCTCGGCCTCCAGACCGGCGACGTCGTCGAGATCATCACCGAGGTCCTGAAGGTGGCGCCCGGCGCCGAGAACAGCGACGAGGACGACGACGCGGCCGCCTCGACGGCGAAGGCCAAGACCGGGAAGAAGCCGAGCGGGGCGGGAAAGTCGCGCAGCTCCTCCGCGCGGTAGAGGAGCACGGGCCGCTGCTGCACGCCGACCTCTCCCACTTCTTCCCCGGCCGCGGCAGCGAGGTCCTGGTGGACTGGCGGCAGCAGAAGATCCCACTCATCGAGCTGTACGGCATGTGGGAGTGGCTCCCGGCCACCTCCGCGGTCAAGACCCGGCTCGCCGGGATCGTCGACGACCGCCGCTGGGGCGACGCCGAGTGGATGCAGGCGGCGCAGACCACCTACCTCCAAACCCTCCTGCAGATCGCGTGGATCGGGTTCCGCCTCGAAGGTGACGTGCCGCAGTACTCGCCCGTGCGGACGCCCCGCACCCGCGAGGACATCGCGGCGGAGCGGCTGGAGGCCGCCGCGGCGGCCGAGGCCGAACGGGTTCAGGCGGCCCGCATGGACTACCTACGCACGCTCCGGCCCCCGCCCGGCACGCACAACCTCCGCCCGACGTTCGGCCGCTGACCGGCCGCGCGCCCGCCCACGAGCAGAACGGGAAAGGGGGTGCGCGCGATGGCCGATCACGACGGCGGCCGGGTTCGGATGCGGATCGAGCCCAGCATCAACCCGACCCAGTTCGGGCGGGAGATCCACGACCGGCTCGACGGCACGGTCACCGAGGTCGGCGCGAAGCTCGGGCGGCGACTCGGCAAGGCCATGTCCGAGGGCGCCAAGAAAGGATTCGTCGTCGGCGACGTCGTCGAGGCGGTCCGCAAGTCCGGCGCCCGGGTATCGGAGGAGGCGGGGAAGGTCGGCCGCCGCGCCGGCCGGGAACTCGCACGCGAACTGAAGACCGAGCTTCAGGAACGGCTACGCAACGTCCAGATCCCGCCCGTCACGGTCAAGGCGAAGGTCGAAGTCGACAGCGAGAGCCTCACCCGCGCGCGGCGCCGCATCGCCGACATCGGCCCTGTCGGTGTCCGGATCGAACCGCAGCTCGACCCCTACCACCTGGACCGGGTCCGCGGCCGCCTCGCGGGACTCGGACCCGTCCAGGTCGGGGTGAGCGTCAAGCTCGATGAGTGGAGCGAGGCCCTCGTCCGCCGCCGCCTCGCGACGATCGGCAAGGCCCGCGCGATCGTCGAGGTCAAGCTCGACGAATGGAGCCTGGAGAGGGTCCGGCAGCGGATCGCCGGACTCGGCCCCTTCCAGGTCACCATCAACGCCGACCTCGACACCGCCGCGGCGATGGCGCGGCTGCTCCTGCTGCGGCAGGAGGCCGACCGGCTGTTCTCTCGCGGCATCAACCTCAACGCCGGCGTCAACACCGGCGCGGCGTCCGGGCAGCTGCGGAGCCTAGCCCTGCAACTCGCCGCGATCACCGCGATCCCGCTCGGCACCAGCCTCGCCGCCGGGATCGGTGCGCTCGCGGCCGGGTTCACCGCGGCGACCGCCGGCGCGGCCGGGTTCGCCGCCGTCGCGATCCCCGGCGTCCGGAAGGTCGCCGAGGCGCTCCAGGCGCAGAAAGCCGTCCAGGACGCCGTCAACACCTCCACATCGACGGGAGTCAACACCGCCGACCAGGCGCGGCTGCGCGCCCTCCAGATGGTCGGCGCGGAACAGCAGGTCGCCAACGCCAAAGCGCAGGCCCGCACCGCCGAAGAGGCACTGACCACGGCGCGCCGCGACGCGCGACGCGCCATGGAAGACCTCACCAACCAGGTGCGGTCCGGGGCGCTCGCCGAACGCAGCGCGACGCTCCAGCTCCAGGAGGCGCGCGAGAACCTCGACCGGACCCTCGCCGACCCCAAGGCGACCGAGCTGGCCCGCCAGCAGGCGCAGCTCGCCGTCGACGAGGCGCTCCAGCAGCTCGACGAGCAGCGCCTGGCGACCAAGCGGCTCCGCCAGGACAAGGCCGCCGCGGACCGCGCCGGCATCAACGGGTCCCAGCAGGTCAAGTCGGCGCAGCAGCAGCTCACCCAGGCGCTCCAGCAGGTCGGAGACGCGCAGCGGCAGATCACTGCGCTGCAGATCCAAGACCGGATGGCGCAGCGGCAGGCGGCCGCCGCGGCCAACACCAACACCGCGGCGCAGCAGAAGCTCACCAAGGTGATGGGGACGCTGTCCCCGGCCGAGCGTGGGCTCCTAGACGACTGGGAGAAGTTCCGCGGCGTCTACAAGGCGTGGGTGCGGGACCTCGAACCCGACGCCCTTCCCGTCCTCGGCCGCGGCCTCGACATCATCGGCCGCAACCTCAACCGGGCGACCCCCTTGGTGAAGGGCGCCTCCAAGGCGTTCGACGTCCTGCTGGACCGCGCCGAGGCCGGCCTGAAGGGCGAGTTCTGGACCGAGTTCATCAAGGGCGTCGGGATCGAGGCGCCGGTCGCGATCGTCCAGTTCGGCAGCATCTTCGGGCACACCATCACCGGCATGGCAGGCGTGCTCAACGCGTTCATCCCCGAGGTCGAGGACGTGCTCGACGTCTTCGACTCGGGAGCCCAAAGGTTCGAGGACTGGGGGAAGTCCCTCGCCGGCTCCAGCGGGTTCCGCGACTTCATGGACTACGCCAGAGCCAACGGCCGGATCGTCGCCGAGGACGTCGGCGCCATCGGCCATGCGCTGCTGGAAGTCGGCAAAGCGGTCGCGCCCGTCACGATGGTGTACACGGCCGGGATCAAGCCCCTCGCCGAGGGCACCGCCGCCCTCGCCGAGCAGACCCCGATCCTGTTCCAGTACGGGGCCGCGCTCCTGATCGCGGCGAAGGCCGCCAGGATGCTCGGCATCACCAGCCTCATCGCCGGGTTCACCGGAGCGGGCGCCGCCGCAGGCGCGGCGGGCGCCGGCATGCTGCGGCTGGGGGCGATCCTGCGGAGCGTGGGCGCCTGGATGATGGGGGTGTCGGCGCAGGCCGCCACCACCCGCACCGCGCTCCTCGGGCTCGGTAAGGCCGCCGGGATCCTGCTGACGTTCTATGCCGCGAGCCAGGCCATCAACCACTTCGCCGGGTCAGCGCAAGACGCCAAACCCCGGGCCGACGAACTCGCTGACGCGCTGGTCAAGCTCGGCCGTACCGGAGAGATGACCGACCCGCTGCTCCGCCAGTTCGGCGACGGTCTCGGCGACCTGGGCGAGCAGGCCCGCAAGGCCACCGACCCGACCACCAGCGAGCAGATCGCGAACTGGGGCTCCACGATCGTCAACGCCCTGTACGGGCAGGCGGGCATCACCGAGCAGATCAAGAACAACTACCGCGGCCTCGACCAGGCGCTGAAGGGCCTGGCCGAGAACGGCCGCGCGGGCGAGGCGAAAGCCGCGTTCGATCAGCTCTCGGCGGCGCTGAAGAGGAACGGCCTGGGCGTCAACGAGATCAACGCGCTGCTCCCGGAGTACACGCGGCTGCTGTACTACGGCGGCGGTGCGGCAGGATCGCTCAACTCCCGGCTCCAGGCGCAGAACCGGGAACTGGCCGTCAACGCGAACCGGTTCATGACCTCCCAGCAGGAGATCATCGACTTCAGCAACGCGCTCAACTCGGGCCGTGAAGCGCTGAACCGCAACGGACGCGCATTCGCCGGCAACTCGCGCGCGGCCCTCGACAACCGCCAGCAGATCATCAACGCCGCGCGGGTCCTGAACCAGTACAGCGATCAGCTGGTGAACAACAACCAGGTCACCGACAAGAACCTCGCACGGCTCAGGAGGCAGCGCGAGCAGCTCATCGACATGGCCGAGAAGTTCACCGGCTCACGGAAGGAGGCCAAGAAGTACGTCGACCAGCTCCTGCACATCCCACCCAAGGCCAGCACCGACGTGACGGTGAACGCCAAGGGCAGAATGTCGATGAAGGGGCTGGACAAGCTGTACGAGGGCAACCCCGCCCTCCGTAACCTGCTCGGGCCCATCCTCGGGCACGCCGGCGGCGGCTACATCGCCGGGCCCGGCGACCCGCGCGGCGACGGGCTCCTGACCCGCATCTCGCCCGGCGAGATGGTCATCAACGCCGTGGCGACCGCCCGGCACCTGCCGACCCTCGCCGCGTGGAACGACGAGGGCAACAAGGGCACGATCTACAAGGGCAAGGGGTACGCGGGCGGCGGGATCCCCAAGCCGGCCGCATGGACCCTGCCGGGCGGCGCCGAGTCCTGGACCCCGCCGGGCTACGCGGGCGGCGGCATCCCGAAAACCCTGACCGCGGCGTCGTACAAGCGCAGCTACCGCTACGACGACCAGGACGCCGCGGTGGCGCTCGCCAAGGCCACCCGCGCGAACGCGTCGATGCTGGCCGGGGCGATCACCTACGCCGCTGGTCAGACCTCGATCGCGGCCGGGCTCATCCAGCAGGCCCTGGCCAGCGGACCGGGGAACAAGGCCGTCCAGTTCGCGGTGCAGCAGCTCGGCGAACCGTACCGGTGGGGCGCGACCGGCCCCGACCAATGGGACTGCTCGGGCCTCACCCAGGCGGCATGGCGCGCCGCCGGCGTGAACATCCCTCGCGTCACCTACGACCAGATCGCGTCCGGCACACCCACCAGCCGCGCCCAGGCGGTCCCCGGAGACCTGTTCTTCCCCCACACCGGCCACGTCATGATGGTCACGGGCATGGGCGGGTCGAAGGCGCTGATCCACGCCCCCCGCACCGGGGACGTGGTGCGGTACGCGCCGTGGCGGTCCGGAGGCACCTTCCGGCACATCGGGTCCAGCGCGCCGGTCGGCTGGGGCGGCGGCACCCCGAAGGCGTACGCCAGGGCCCAGTTCAGCGAGTTCGGGTGGGGCGCCAACCAGTGGTCCCCGCTGAACTCGCTGTGGGAGCGGGAGTCCGGCTGGCGCTGGAACGCCCGCAACAAGAGCAGCGGCGCGTACGGGATCCCGCAGGCGCTCCCACCCGAGAAGATGGCGTCGGCGGGCCGGGACTGGATGACGAACTGGGCGACCCAGATCAACTGGGGGCTCGGCTACATCCACGGCCGGTACGGGTCCCCGGCCGGGGCGTGGCGGCACTCCCAGCGCACCGGCTGGTACGCGCGCGGCACCAACGGTGCGGCGCCCGGCCTGGCCTGGGTCGGTGAGGAAGGCCCCGAGCTCGTCCGTTTCAAGGGCGGCGAAACCGTCTACCCGCACGAGGAGTCGATGCGGATCGGCCGGCAGATCGCGCACGGGTACGCATCCGGGACCCCGTCGCGGGCGCGGCTCAAGCCCGTCCAGGCGGACCTGAAGGACCTCACCAAGGACCTCACCAGCTCGGTCGGGAAGATCAAGGCCGCGCTGAAGGACCTGACGTCCGACATCACCAAGGCCTACAAGGGCATCCGCTCCACCACCGACAACCGGCTCAACGCCTACGTCACCCGCCAGGGCAAGCAGCTGCAGAACCTCGCCGCCCGGCGGGACAAGCTCGCGTCCTCGATCAGCGCGGGCAAGGCCCTGGCGAAGGAATCAACCGAGTCGGCGCGGGAGTTCGCGAGCCTCACCGGCCTCCCGACCGGCCTCCAGGCCGACGCGAGCGGCCTGTACGCGGAAGGGGAGGTGTTCAACGCCAAGGGGATCATCGGCGGTCTCCAGACCCGCGTGAAGCAACTCAACGCCTTCAAAGCGAACCTGGCCAAGCTCGCCAAGCTCGGGGTGTCCAAGGAGCTGATCTCCCAGATCATCGCCGCCGGCCCCGACCGGGGAGCCGCCTACGCCCAGGCCCTCGCCGACGCCACACCCCAGCAGGTCAAGGAGCTGAACGCCGCACAGAAGGCGATCGGCAGCGCGGCGACCAACGTCGGTAAGCAGGCCGGCGACGCCATGTACGACGCCGGCTCGCAAGCCGGCCGAGGGTTCCTGGCCGGGTTGGAGGCGGAGAAGAAGGCCATCGAGCGGGCGATGGGCCGGATCGCCAAGGCGATCCGCGACCAGATCCGCAGGGCGCTGAAGATCCGTTCTCCCTCGCGGGTGATGGCTGAACTCGGCGAGCAGGTCGGCGCCGGGCTCGCGCTCGGCATCGACACCAGCCTGATCGAGGTGAAGACGTCGGTCGACCGCATGGCCGGCCTCGTCGTACCGACCCCTGTCCCCGCCGCCGCGCCCTCGACCCCGGCGCCGGCCCAGGCAGGGCGGGGCGGTCTCACGATCGAGGAACTCCACATCCACGAGGTCACCGACAAGGCCACCCGGCAGGCCGTCACCGACGCGCTCCACGACGTGTACGTCCTGCACCGGCCGCTGCTGTGACATCAGCGCGCGAGCGCGAGGGAAGGAGGGCAGGGCCGCATGCCGATCATGGCGCAGCGGATCAGCGACGTCGGGCAGGGCGGCCCTGCCCAGTCCCTGACGACGGTGAAGTGGACCAGCCCGCTCGGCCGGGTCACGCACCTGTCGGACTGGCCCACCGGGTACCTGGTGCAGCCAGGCGCACGGGGGTTGGACATGCCGACCTTCAAGGCGTACGAGACCGAGTCCCCGCAGATCCACGGGAACCGCCGCACCGGCACCAAGGCCAACGCACGCGAAATCATGATCCCGGTCGTCATCTACTCCCATGACGGCCGGGCCGCGTTCCTGGAGCGCAAGCGGCAACTGCTGAAGGATCTGTCGCCCCTGGACGGCGACGGCGGCCGCGGCACCCTGACGTTGACCGAGCCGGACGGGTCCTCCCGCTCGATCACCGCGATCTACGCCTCGGGCGCGGAAGGGTCGGAAGACCTGGACGCGGCGGGGCGCCGCTGGACCGCGTACGGGCTGACCTGGACGTGCGAGTCCCCGTTCTGGGAGGGGAAACCGTTCGGCCGGTCCTTCCGCGCCGGCGTCGTTGAGAACTTCTTCCCCTCCGGCGTGCCGTGGGAGGTGGCGGACTCCCAGGTCCTCGGCGCCGACGTGCGGATCTTCAACCCTGGTGACGTGCAGGCGTTCCCGGTGTGGACCCTCCGCGGCCCGATGGAGTCGGCGACCTTCACCCACCCCGCCGCCGGGACATGGACGCTCACCCGAACGCTCGCCCTGGGCGACGTCGCTGTGATCGACACCCGAGAACGGATCAAGACGGCGCTCCTGAACGATGCCGTGGACCTGTGGCCGAACATCGACGAAGCCGCCGTGCTGTGGCCGCTGCTGTCCGGCGAGAACCGCGTGGACCTGGTCGTCACAGGCTCCACCCCCGACACCGTCGTCGAGTTCGAGGTCACGCCCCGCTACCTGTCCGCCTGACCTGCCGCCAGGCGCGCACGGGCGGGCCCGCGCCACGGAAAGGAGGTGCGGTTGTTCGCGCTGAAGATGCGCCGCGGCACGGACCTGAAACCGATCGGCGAGCTCGACGACTACACCAGCATGCAGGCCATCCCGCGGCACAACGCGGTCGGAGCGTGGAAACTCACGATCGGCGCCGACTCCGCCAAGGCCGCCCGCCTGGTCGAGGGCAACGGCCTCATCATCCGTTACAACGGTGCCCGGGTCATGTCCGGCGACATCACCTCCGTCGACTCGGCGCAGACCCGCGATGACGGCGACGCCGGCACCCTCACCGTGTCGGGCGTCGACGACAACAACCTGCTGAAGCAGGCCACGGTGTGGCCGAACCCGAGCGCCGACGACGCCCACCAGACGGACGGAACCTACAAGGTCAGCGGCCCGGCTGAAACAGTCCTGCGGACCCTCGTCGACGTCAACATCGGCCCGTCCGCCCGCACCGGCCGCCGCGTCCCGGATCTGACCCTCGCCCCCGACCTCGCGCGCGGCCCAACGGTCACCAAGCAGATCCGCCAGTTCGCCAACCTGCTGGACGTCCTGGCCGACATCGCTAACACCGCCGGCCTCGGATTCCGGATCGTGCAGGTCGGCACCGGCCGCCGCTTCGAGCTGTACGAGCCCCAGGACTCCGGCGTCGTGTTCTCCTTCGGGCGCGGAAACCTCGAGGACGTCTCCTACTCCAAGCAGCCCCCGACGTGCACGTGCGCGATCGTCGTGGCTGGCGGCAGCAGCTCACCGCGCGTGGTGAAGGAGTACACCCGCGCGGACGTGCTCGTTCCGGGGTTGCGGATCGAGCAGTTCGTCGACCGCACTGACGTCGACACCGGCTCGGTCGACCTGGCCGCCCAGATGGACCAGGCCGCAGACGAGGCCCTTACCGCGGGCGCGCGCCAGGCGTCGCTGTCACTCACCCCGATCGACACCGAACAGTGCCGGTACGGCGTCCAGTACAACGTCGGCGATCGAGGCACGGCCATGGTCCGCGGAGAGGCGCTCACCGACACCATCCGCGAGGTCGTCCTGAACTCCGACAGCGCCAGCGGCGCAACGGTCAAGCCGGTCATCGCCACTCCGGACGCCACCGACCCCAAGAACCCCCTGAGCTCCCTGATGCAGGTCATGGCCGGCATCAACCGGCGGCTCCGCAGCGTGGAAACGAGGGTGCCCCAATGACCGAACGCTCCTACCCGTTCGGCTCCTCCAAGATCAACACCGAGGACGAGTTCTCCCGGATGATGATGTGGGCCGCGCCGGACGGGGTGTGCGGCACGCCCGCCGACACCGCGCTCCGCCCCGTCGCCAACGGATCAGGCGTGGTCATCGTCCCGCCCGGCGAGGCCTTCGTACGCGGCCAGAAGTACCTGCTGGACGAGGCCAAGCAGCTCCCGATCCCCAACAACACCACCGGCGCACTGCGGCGCGACTGGATCGTCCTGCGCAACGATCCCTCCAACGACCGGATCACCGCCGAGTACAAGCTGGGCGGAGCGACGCTCCCGCCGCTGACACGCGACTGGAGCAGCGTCTGGGAGGTGCCGCTGGGGTACGGCGCGGTCGAGGCCGGCACCAGCGTGATGCAGCCCTCAGCGATGACCGACGCCCGGTGGTTCACCGGGTGGACGCTCGCGCCGTCGGTGCCCGCTTCGCGGCCCGATCCCAGCAAGGGCCGCGCCCTGATCGAAGAGGGCGTGCTGTTGCTGGGCGACGGCGCGTCCTGGAAGCCGGCCACGATCGAGGGCGAGGCGCCGGTCGCGCTCGCGACCAAATGGCCCAAGGTGGAATCGTCGGCGGTCAACCAGGTGACGCGGTCCGGGCGGCACGTGGAGATCACCCTGAACGTGAAACGGGCGACTGACCCGTACTACGGCACCGACCCCCTCGGCTCCCCACTGGGCACGATTCCGGCCCTGTACCGGCCCGGCTCCACCCGCTGGTTCGCGGTGCACATCACCCCCAACAACTATGCGCGGGTCCAGGTCCGCAGCGACGGCGGTATCTGGGTCGACAACCCCACCAGCAAGGTCGACGTGGACCGGGTCCTGCGCTGCACCCTCACCTATCTGCTGGAGGTCGGGCGTTGAGCGAGGCGATCCCTGAGGAGCGGCACTGGTTCGGGGGGACACCCGCGGACTGGACCTTCGACGCCGGGCAGGGCAACATCCCGGTCCTGGTCGGTGGTGCCGAACTGACGATGTGGTCGGAGTTCACGGCCGGGACCCGCTACGAGGACCTCCTCGACGACAGCGGCGACACGATCACCAAGGTCATGTCGGGGCAGGGCGGCGGCAGCGGGATCCCGGTCGGGGTCGTGCCGCGCTTCCAGGGCCCGCCCGGCGTCACCGCGCTGTGGGTGGACGGCGGCAAGGGCTACCGGTACCTGCTGGTCGCTACCGACCTGGGCGGCCTGGCCCGCCGCGTCACCATCCTGGAGCAGACCGTCGCGGCGCAGCAGACGCTGCTGTCGTACACCGCGTACGCCCTCAAGTACGACCCGGCCGCCGGTGCATACCCGCCGATCCCCGAGCAGCTGGCCGGCCAGAAGTACCTGCTGTGGATCGGGCCGCCCACGCCGCAGACCGCGCGGGTCAAGGACCTGCACATCCCCACGAAGGAGTAGCCGGGTGCCGATCGCTGTGTCGCAGCTGACGTCGCAGGGGTGGCAGTCCCTGACCGGGGGCGGGTCGATGGAGCCGGCCAGCACCCTGCTGGTAGGCGCCGCGTCCTACCATGCGCCGCTGACGTCCAAACGGTCGTGGACCGAGGTGCTGGAACCGCAGGTCGGCCCCATGACGATCCGCCGGTCGTACGAGTCGGAGGCCACCGGCATCCCCACCTCCTGGGCGGTGAGCGAGGCCTCGATCGACGTCGCGAAGTATGCGTCGGTGCACTCGGTGCGGCCCCCGATCGACCAGTTCATCAGCGGCGCCCACGACGCGCGGCTGCGGACGTTCCTGCGGTCGATCCCCGACGACGGCATGCCCAAGTTCCTCGTCGGCTGGCATGAGGCCGACTCCAAGGTGCGGCGAGGGAACTACACCCGCGCCCAGTACATGACCGCGATCCGCCGGTTCGCCGACATCGTCCACAACGAGCAGATCCCCAACACGTACGTGACGCCGTGCTGGACGGCGTGGCTATGGCACGACCCCGCCAAGGGCGCGGGGCAGCCCGAGCAGTGGTGGCAGGACAGCGTCTACGACGTGCTGAGCGTGGACTACTACGACGACACCCCCTCGGCGATGTTCGACCCGGTGGTGATCTACGCGGCGGCGCACGGCGTGCCCTGGGCGGTCGCCGAAACCGGGTGGACCAGCCAGACGGTCAAAGCCCAACGCATCACCGACACCGCTACCTACTGCGCCACTCACGCCGCCGGCGGCTGGCCGTCGGCGGCGTTCATGTGCTGGTTCGACTCCGACGTCGGGTTCGACGAGGCGGTGGCAGCGCAGGCGTTCACCCCCACCAGCTCTCCGGCGGCGATCACGGCGGCCAACGCGGCCTGCCAGAAGTACTACCGCAACCCCACCACGCTGACCCTGCGGAGATGACCCATGCCCGAGCCCACCTTCCGCGCTGTGGCATCTGGGACCGGCGCCAACAGCGTGAACGTCACGATCCCCTCAGAGGTGCAGGCCAAGGACGGGATGCTGCTGGTGACGTACGCCAACGTCGACTGCACCATCTCCTCACCGGCTGGATGGCTGCCCGCCAAGGCGCAGCAGAGCCCCGAGACAGACGGGATCACCGCGGCCGTGTGGAAACGGGTCGCGGGCGTCAGCGATCCTGGCGCGACGCTCACGATCACCAACGACGGCACCAGCCCGAAGGCTGGCGCGGTCCTGCTCGCCTACTCAGGCGTCGACCTCACCGACATCGTCCACAAGATCAACTCCCGGTTGGACACCGGCGGCACCGCCAGCGTCCCCACCCCGCAAGTCACCACGACCATCGGTGACTGCCGGGTGGTCGAGGTGTGCGTGGACAAGTCCACCTCGACCACACAGTTCACCGCCCGCCCTGCGGGGAGCACCTCCCGAGCGACAGTGATCGGGACGGGCGGCGGGCATCCCGACATCTCGGCCGTGGAACGGGCCGCGACCACGGCCGGCAATTACGGCGGCGGCACCTTCACCTTGGACGCCAACCAGTCATCGGCGATCACCTACACCATCGCATTGGCACCCAAGCTGAACGTGCAGACAGCCCGCCCCCAGTCGGACGTGACGATCGGTGGCTACACCGCCGAGCCCACGGTGGGGACAGGGGTGCCTCTGGCTGCTCGGATCGGTGAAGCCGCCCGCGACGACGCCACCTACCTGCGGTCCCCGGCTGGACCGACCAGCGCGGTGTACGAGGCGCGACTGAACGCCGTGGAAGACCCCGGCGTCGACACCGGATTCTCCTTCACGGTGGTGCTGTCGTCGGGCGGCGGCGCAACCAGCGCTCAGTGCGAAGTGGCGCTGGTGCAGGGCACGACGGTGATCTCCTCGACGACCTTCACCGACCTGCCTGCGACACCAACCGTCTACACCCTCAACGTCACGGCCCTGGAGGCCGCGAACATCAACGACTTCGGTGACCTGCGACTCCGGTTCACCTCGACGGCGTCCTGATGGCCGAGACCCGCATCCACCACGCCGAGCTGCGCGTCCCGACAATCCCCAACGTCCGGATCCACCACGCCGAGCTGCGGCTCCCGCAGGCCGTCGAGGTCCGCGTCCACCACGCCGAGGTAGTCCTCCCCGCGGCACCCACGGCCACCGTCGGGATCCACTACGCCGCGCTGACCCTGCCGGCGGGGGACCAGGACGTCGTTCCCTCGGGCATCAGGCAACTCGGCGGCAACGACGCGTGGTGGGACTTGGAGCTGCGTCAACGCACCAGCACCAACGAGTGGACGTGACCGAAACGCGTCCGAGCAGAGAGGCCACGCATGCCTGACGAACGAGGCCAAGGAGAGGTCATAAGCCGCCTGGACCGCATCGAGAAGCTGATCCGGGCCGGGCTCGCAGCTCGAGGTCGCCCAGGGCGACGCCAACGCACCCATGAACCTGGCCAGGAGGAGGGGAGGCGCGGCGACACCGAAGGCGCAGGCACCGGCGGCCGCGGACCGCGAGACGCCCTGAGACAGGCCGCGTACCGCCTCGGCCGACGCGGCGCATTCCTCAGCCTCCACGGCGTGGCCTGGATCTCCTACGGCGTCGGCATCCTGATCGACCCCGCTTTCGGGGTGAAACGAGGCCTCGGCTGGACCGCCTCCGTCGTCCCGTTCACGTGGCTGGCCGTCCTGTGGATCGGTTGCGGCCTCGCCGCGCTCATCTACGCGCCGCTTCGCCGCCCAGGCCGTGACGGGCACGGGTTCGCGCTCATCATGATCCCGCCCGCGTTGTGGGCGATGGCCTACCTGCTGGGGATCGGAACTTACACGCGCGGCGGTTTCAACGCCGTCGTCTGGGTCGCTGTAGCCGGATCGACGGTGATCGTGGCCGGGATGCCCGAGCCGCGATCGGCGCAGCGGGAGCGTGATAGATGACGCCTGCGATCTGGTCTGCGCTCGGCGTCATCGGAGCGGCTTTCGTTGCCGGCCTGTTCGGGTGGGTGACACAACGGCAGGTCAGAGCGTTGGGCTCCCGCGCGGAAGACCGAAGTGATTTCGCTGAGCTTCGCGAGGCGTGGCGCGAGGAGAACAAGGGGCTCCGCGAGCGCCTTCAAAGCCTGGAGCAGGCCCAGGCGGACGACCGGCGGGCCCAGGCGGACGACCGGCACATCATCGCGACCGCGCTCCGCTACATCTCCCAGATCACGCACCAGATGCGCGCGGGCGGGCTGGAGCCACCACCGTTGCCGGCCGAGCTCGCCGACCGGATGCGGGAGTACTGATGCCACTCGTCGCCAAAGGAGGAGCAGTGCCCGAACTGACCTACGGTGTGGACGTCGCGTCCTACCAGGGGAAACCATCCTGGCCGTCGGTGCACGCTGCGGGGATCCGGTTCGCGTTCTCCAAGGTCACCGAGTCCACGAACTACACCAACCCCACCTGGTCCCACAATCGGGCGGGGATGCGCGCGCTCGGCGGCGGGTTCCTGCCGGGCGGATACCACTTCCTGCACGGAGGCAACGGCGCCGCTCAGGCCCGCTACTTCCTCGCCAAGGCCGGAAGCGTGTCCGACCTCGCCGTCGCCCTGGACGTTGAAGCGTCCGGCGCCGACGCCGCCACCGCACGCGCCTGGGTGGCCGAGTTCAAGCGCCTCACCGGCGGCCACCCGGTGATCGGCTACTTCCCGCGCTGGTACTGGGAATCCCATGGAAGGCCCGACCTCAGCTTCTTCGACACGATCTGGCAGTCCCACTACGTCACCGGCGCCGGCTCGCCGGCCGCCCTCTACCGGAAGGTTCCGGCGGCCTGGTGGGCACCGTTCGGCGGCGAACCCATCTCGATCCTTCAGCACTCGTCCAACGGCACGGTGCCAGGCATCTCCGGCCGCTGTGACGTCAACACCTTCCGCGGCTCGCTCGCGGAACTGAGGGCGCTGGCCCTCGGCACTCACCAGGAGGACGACGACGTGCCCATCCGCAGCGGCTACGGCAAGACCAAGCCCCAGACCTTGAAGTGGGGCGACTTCACCCGCCTCAACTGGGACACCACCTACGCCGACCCGACCAACGCCCACTCCAAGCCGGACAAGGACCACCCCGACGGCTATCCCGGCTACGTGTCCCCGGCGTCGACCTGGGCGGACGTCGACGCGGTCGTCCGCATCGAGGGCCTGGCCGCGGGCGACGAGTACCAGCTGCGGTTCGAGGTCCACGACTGGAAGGACGGCAAGTCCGCCAGGGCCTGGCACGAGGTGCGCGCCGACGGCAACGCCACGGGCGGCGCCCAGATCGCCACCGCGTCCATGCCGAAGGAGCTCAGCAAGGGCCAGCACCTGTACGTCGCGGTCGCGGTGTTCCCCGCCGGAGGGAACGCCAGCACCCGGCGCGCGCCGCGCGCGACGTCGGGACGGTGGACGGTCCGCCAGGACCAGGGCTGACACCTATAGCCGCCTGCTGACGGACGCAGACGGCCCCAACCGCACAGAAGACCTGTGCGGCCGCAGACACGGGCGGCACCAGGCCGCCCCCTTTGCCCCCTCGGAGGCCCCCATGAAGATCCTCGGCCGCGACCCGGCCACCATCCTCGCGTTCCTGTCCGCAGGCCTGCAGATGCTCGTCGCGTTCGGCCTCGACTGGTCCGACACCCAGACCGCCGCGGTGAACGCCGGCGCCGCCGCCGTTCTCGGCCTGGTCACCGCGTGCCTGGTGGCGCGGGACCAGATCCTCCCGGCTGTCCTCGGGCTCACCCAGGCGGCCCTGACGGTCGGCCTGGCGTTCGGGCTCGGCTGGTCCGCGGATCAGTGCGCCATGCTGATGTCGTTCGTCGCGGCCGGCGTCGGCCTGTTCGGTGTCCGACCGAACGTGCAGGCGATCGTGTCCGACACCGGGGACCTGGTCCCGCGCGAGCTGCCGTACCGGCGCGCGGCCTGACCCTGCCAGCTCCCGAAAAGCAGACTGCCCCCCGTTCCTTCACCGGGCTGCCGGTGAAGGAACGGGGGGCTTTCTGTCGTTTCAGGGACCGGCCGGAGCCTGTCCGGGCTGCTCCCTACCGGCCGGGATCTTCTCCGTGGGCAGGCTGATGGTCGCGTGTAGGCCGTGCTCCTCCTCATGGAGGGTGAGGATTAGGGTGACCTCGTCCGGCTCGATGTCGCCGTCCTCGCCGGGGCGGGCGTCGGTGGCCACCCGGCAGACCCGGAACGGCAACCGGGTCGGGCCGCTGCGGCGGGCGCGGCGGACGGCGAGGGCTGCCATGTGCAGCACGTCGGTGAGGCGGCCCTCGGGCTCCTGGATGGCGCCGGTGCGGGCCGCGTCAGCGTCAGTCCAGGCAACGCAGTCCGCGTGTGCCGCCGGAGTGAGGGCACCGGGATGAGGAGGCCGCCGCCGCCGCGCCGTTCCACCGCTGCATCACCGCGGCGAAGTTCTCGGGCATCAGGTCGGCGACGGGGGCCGCACCACCGGCGACGTCGATCAGCCGCGCGAGGGCGTCGTCGGAGATGGCGCGGGTAGTGGCGGTTGGGATCTGGTCCAGGTAGCGGCCGACGGCGGCTGCGAGGGTGCAGACGCCGGGTCGGCCGGGGAATGCGAGGACGGACACGCGGGGACCTCCGTAGGCTGATGTGACTCATAACGAGGAAATTCCAACCTGAGTCCGCAGGTCACGGGCCGGTTGCGTCCCGCGCGGCGTGAGCGACAACAAGAGAGCTCCTGGTAGATCGAGATTTGCGACGATCTTGACCACCAGGAGCTCCGATGCTGTTCTATCGCGCTGCCCTCGATCTGTCTCGCTCGGCCCGCAGGTTCGTGGCCGATCTGATCCGCAGGCACCGGCACCGGGTCGGGTCACGGTGGCGGCGTCTGCCGCCAGACCGCCAAGCGCTGCTGGTTCTGGTGCACCTGCGCCGCAACGAGACCTTCGCCGGCCTGGCGGCGGCGTTCGGCGTCGGTGCCGCGACCGCGCACCGCTACGTCACCGAGGTGATCGAACTGCTCGCCGACCTGGCACCCGACCTGCGGCAAGCCATGCGGATCGCCCAGCGCAAGGCCTACGTCATCCTGGACGGCACGCTGGTGGCCACCGACCGGCTGTCGGGCGCAGGCGACCGGCTGCACTACTCGGGCAAACACCGCCGCCATGGCGTGAACGTCCAGTTCCTCACTGACCCGCACGGCGAGCTGATCTGGGCGTCGCCGGCCCTGCCCGGCTCCACCCATGATCTGACCGCCGCCCGCGAGCACGGCATCATCGACGCTCTGACGACCCGGGCGATCGCCTGCTACGCCGACAAGGGGTACCTCGGCGCCGGCGGCGCGGTCGGCACCCCCTACAAACGCACGAAGCATCGCAAGCTGGACAAACGCAAGAAGCTGTTCAACCAGCACCACGCCAAGGTCCGCGCCCCGGGCGAGCGAGGCGCCGCCGCGCTCAAGGGATGGCACATCTTGCGGAAGGCCCGCTGCTCACCCAGCCGCCTATCCACCATCGTGAAGGCCATCCTCACCCTCCATCACCAGAACCGATGAGGATGGAATCAGCTCAACGTTGCCGAGTCGCTTCCGGTCCGGCCGATGGTGAGCTGGGCGGGAGCAGCCCGGTGGAGGTCAGTGTGATAGGTAATGCAGATTCCCTGTCACATTTTGATCGCGCCCGACTACGGTGTTCGGTGTGAGGACGGGGATGGTGCTGGCTCAGCGGTACCGCCTGGACCGGCTGCTGGGCGGCGGCGGAATGGGCGAGGTATGGCAGGGGTTCGACCTAACCCTTCGCCGCAGGGTTGCGATCAAACTGATCCGCGCCGATCTGCGTGACGACGCCCAGTTCTCCGAACAGATGCTACGCCGGTTCCAGCGGGAGGCAAATGCCGCAGCCAGGTTGAACCATCGCAACATCACCACGGTTCACGACTACGGCGAGCAGCCCTACACCGACCGCGCTGGAAGAGGTCGGCTCTTTCCATTCCTTGTGATGGAGCACCTGGAGGGCACAGATCTGAGCTCGCTACTTAAGCAAACCCCCGAAGGCCTACCGATCAACCAGGTGCTGGAATATGGTATTCAGGCGTGCGATGGCCTGGCCGCGGCCCACGAGGCCGATGTCGTGCACCGCGACATCAAGCCCGCCAACCTGATGCTCGTGGCCGACGGGACCATCAAGATCTGCGACTTCGGAATCGCGCACCTCCCCGACGCCACCGCAGGCTTGACCGGACACGGGAGGGTCCTGGGCACACGCGGCTACATGGCCCCGGAACAGCGCGAGGGACGTCCTGTCGACTACCGGGCCGATCTTTACGCGCTCGGTGCGACCCTGTATCGCCTTCTCACCGGCAAGATCCCAACCACCGCCGCGCCTGGCATCCATCGAGACGGCATCAGCACTGACCTTGACGGTCTCATCAGCGAACTCCTAGCCGACAATCCCGATGACAGACCCCCGTCCGCCGCCGCGATAGCCGACCGCCTGCGCATCTTCACCCACCCGGCCACTCTCCCCGACCAATCCACCGCTGCTGACACCGGCGGCCGCCGAACCACCAGCGAGACTGAAAGCGAGCAAGCACGTCGTTCAGAACTCCACCAAGCATGGGCCGAAGCTGAACGTATCGCCCGCTCCATCACCTACCCCACCAGCCGATCCAGGGAGCTAGGGTGGCAGGCCACCGCGCTCACCGCAGTCGCTAAGGTCGTGGCCCCGCAGGACGCCGACCGGGCTGCGGGGCTGCTGGCCGAGGCGGAGCACACCGCGCGCACCATCACCGACCCCGACGAACGCGCCTGGAGACTGACAGGGCTCGCCGAAGCCGTTGGCAAGGACGACGCCGACCGGGCTGCGGGGCTGCTGGCCGAGGCGGAGCACACCGCGCGCACCATCACCGACCCCGACGAACGCGCCTGGACACTGACAGGGCTCGCCGAAGCCGTTGGCAAGGACGACGCCGACCGGGCTGCGGGGCTGCTGGCCGAGGCGGAGCACACCGCGCGCACCATCACCGACCTCCACGATCGCGCCTGGACACTGACGAGAGTCGCCAAGGCAGTAGTCGCCCACGATGTGGCCGAAGCCGAGCGCATCGCGCGTTCCATCACCAGCCTTCTCCGACGGTCCCAAGGGCTACAAGAACGGGTCAAGGGGTTAGTGGGGGTCGCTGAGGCGGTAGCAGCGCACGACGCCGAACGGGCCATGTCGCTGCTGACCGAAGCCGAGCGCACCGCCCGCTCCATAACCAACAAGTACGAGCGACACTTCGCGCTGACAGAAGTCGCCAAGGCGGTGGCCACACATGACGTACCGCAAGCCGAGCGGATCGCAGGTTCCACCACCAAAATGTTCGACCGATTGGACCGCCGATGGGTGGCGAAGCAGCGGGACGAGGCGTTAGCCACGGTCGTTGAGGTGGTGGCCGCGCAGGATCCGCTGGAGGCTGAGCGCATCGTCGGCTCCATCACTGAGCCCGACGATCGCGCCCACGGTCTGATCAGCGTGGCCGAGGCCGTCGGCGAGCGCGACATAGAACGAGCCAGATCACTGCTGGAACAAGCCGAGCAAACCGCCAACTCCATTACCGGCTTCAAGCTTCGATCCTTAATTCTCCAACAGCGGGAGAGAGCACTCGTTAAGGTGGTGGCCGCGCAGGATCCGCTGGAGGCTGAGCGCATCGTCGGCTCCATCACTGAGCCCGACGATCGCGCCCACGGTCTGATCAGCGTGGCCGAGGCCGTCGGCGAGCGCGACATAGAACGAGCCAGATCACTGCTGGAACAAGCCGAGCAAACCGCCAACTCCATCACCGACTTCCAGAGTCGATCCTGGGTGCTGCGAAGACGGGATTGGGCACTTGCTAAGGTTGCTGAGGCGGCGGGCGCACATGATCCAGCCAAAGCCGAGCGCATCGCCAGCTCCATCGCCGGTCTCAACGACCGCGCCCGAGCGCTGGTAAAAGTCGCCAAGGCAGCTGCGGCACACCCGTGGGATCCCGATGCTTCCGCTGTTGATCAGACCTGACCCTGCTGCGGCGTTGGTGTTGAGGGGGTCTGGGCGCACGTGGAGCGTTCTGCCCGGCTTGACGCCCGGCTGAGGGGCGACACCCCTGCCGTGATGCACATCCGGCTCCCTGCTGGTCATCGATAGGTGGTGGCCAAGAGTGGTCAGTCACGCATAGCTGCGTGTCCTTTCCATTCGCAAGGGCATCGATACTACCGGGCGGAGCCGCCCGCAAATCGCTCTACAGGATTTCCGATAGCGGCAAGGAATACCTTTTTCGGGGAGGGGGGAGGACTGGATGAGTAATAGCATTTGTCCAGTTTGCGGAATAATCATGCCCCAAAATTGGGGCCTGGTCGCCCTAGTGTTTTTCAAGCTCGGCCGCATTTTTGGTGCGAATTCAAGGGGCAAGGCCAGGCCACCCGGTTGCCCGCGATGCGGCAACCCTGGGTACCGGGTTGACCGAGAGGCCGTGTCGGCCAACCCGCCTCCGCTTCACGGTGGCCTACCCCTGTTCCGGCGAGTATCTGCTTCCTGGGATGGGTCGTGGAAGGGGCGCAGGCCGTTGGCAGCGTCGGTGCGGGTGAAGGCGTAGCGGCCCAGGAAGTTGATGCGCTCGAAGCAGATCGGGGAGAGTCGGGCGCACATGGCCTCGGTGGCGGGGAACCCGCCCTTGCGGATCTGTTTGACGGCGGCGTCCAGGTAGAGGGTGTTCCATCACACCACGGCGTTGAGCGCCAGGCCGAGCGCGCCGAGTTGGTCCTCCATCCCTTCGCGGTAGCGCTGGCGAAGCTGCCCGCGGTTGCCGAAGTCGATGCGCCGGGCCAGGCGGTGCCGGGCCTCCTGGACGTTGAGCTGGGTACCGAGGCCCCCGCCGGGACGCCTTGCCGGCTCCCGGTGGGGGCGATCGCGGCGCTGGTGCATGCGCCTGGTCCTGAGCGTAAGGGCTTCGCCTCGGTAGGGTGCGCCGCATGACGCAACCGCTGTTGGTCTTCACCGCCGTTCCGGATCGCGATGCTGGGATGGAGCTTCTCAAATCGGCCGTCGCCCACCGCCTGGCCGCAGGCGGCCAGGTCGTCCACGCCGGGAACGTCTTCTGGCACCTAGGCGAACTCGGTACCGGGGAGGAGTGGCAGGTCTCGCTGCGGTCCACGAGCGACCGGTACCCCGACCTGGAAGCGCACCTGCTGGCGCATCACCCCTGGCAGAACCCAGAGGTGATGTGGGTGCCGATCGGCGGGGGATCGTCTGGCTTCCTGGACTGGCTTACACGGGAGACGCGGCCGGACCCGGGCACATCCTCTTGACCTTCTCCAGCACCTCAGCGACCGCAGCTGTAGCCGCGTGCGGATGCAGCCGCGCCGCTACTGCCCGAATCCGCCGTCCTGGCCGGGCCGAGGCGACGTCGGCGCCGAGGGTGGTCGCCTTAGACAGCGTCTGCGCGGCACGGTCGATCGCCCGCGCTTCGAGATGCGCCTCGGCCAGCCACGTCATGTAGAGGCACTTGTCGCGGGCGTGCGCGTCGTCATACCGCGCGAGCGCCCATTCCAGTGCGGGGACGGCACGGTCCGGCCGCCGCAAGATCGCCCAGCACCGCCCGGTCATGATCTGCAACTCGACGTCGTCGACCCAGCGCGCCCAGTCCGGGTCGGGCGCATCCGCTGCGGCGGTGAGCGCCTGAGTGGCGGCGCCGAGGTTCTCCTGCACCTGCCGGACGTGTGACGGGCCGGCCATGGCGTGTGCCCACGCGGCGCGCTCGTAGAGCAGCGCCCGAACGGCTGGGGGAGTGCCGGGGTCGACGACGCGGCAGGCCGCGTCTGCCTCCTCGGTGCCGCGCTGACCGGCCGTAACACGGTGGTAGGACATCAGCGCGAGCGCATTGCCCATCAGCGACGTGTGCCCGGCCTCGGAGGCTGCGGTCATGCTGTCCCGGTAGTGGGCGCGCGCCGCCGCCATCTGCCCGGCGTCCAGCGCCGCCCATCCGGCCTGCTGCGCCTGTTCCGCCAGGACGCCCAGGAGCTTACGCTCGGTCGTCTCGTTGTAGGTGGCGGTCCGGACAAGGCCCCGCGTTGCTGCGAACTCGGCGCTGTACACGCGGTAGGTGTCAGCCCCACCCAGGACATCGTCCAGACGCCGCAGCCGCGCGGTCCGCCGCTGCAGCTGCTCGACGTCGTCCGCGCCGATGACGCGGGCCCCACCGGGCAGGTCGCCCGGATTCCACGGAGTGACGGCCAGGCCCACGACGGCGGCCGCCCCTAGAAAGCTTCTTCGTTGCACCGGGTCATCCTCCACACTCGCCGGGTCGAAAAGACCGCGTTGGGACATACCGAGCGCTTCAGCGATCGCCCCTTGATACCGCGGACCAACGCCGGCGCGGCCGCGCTCCCAGCGCTTCACATAGTCGACGAGGGTGGCTAGATCCGTAGTGAACTGGTCGCCTAAGGCCTCGGCGATCAGCTCGGCGAGACCGCGCTGCGATAGGCCGCGCGCCTCCCGTTCGGCCTTCAGCCGCGCGCCGATGCGCGTTCTTTCTGCTGGCGTCATGTGTGCACCTCACGTGTCGCCGTGCCCCCTGGGGGGCACGCAGATGCCCCCCATTGTGCCCCTGCCGCCCCCACCACGGTTGCGGTTCGCTTGCAGCGACCGAATCGCTACCGACCAGGCGAGGCCATATGTACCCGAATCCGCACGCTCGCGGCTGGCGACCGCCCGCGGCGCCGAAGTCGGAGGGGCCCGAGGAGACGACCGCGGTGGACATCCCGCGGGTCCCCGGCCTCCCGGCATCCAACCCCCGCCAGGCCGCCACGGAGCCGGCCCGCAGCGAGGTGGACGAGGCGATCGCTTCCCTGCCGCTCCCGCCCCGCCCGCGCCCTGACCTGCGCGCCGCTCACGCCGAGGCGGTGGACCGGCCGTCGTCGCGCGCCGATTCGCTGCCGGGCGGTCCGCAGAGCGGCTATCCCGGCAAGCCCTCCTACGTGATGGGGAAGAAGGTCTGGTGTTGGCGCGGGGGGCTGACCGGGAGCTGCTGGGGCTTCGTCCCGAAAGAGTCTCGACTCACCGGGCACCCGGACGCGCTGGTGGAGGCGTCCACACCGCAGGACCTGGCGGCCAAGATCGCCCGCGCGTTGCAGAGGGCGGGGGCCTGACATGGAAGCGACCATGACCGGGCCCCGGCCGAGCCAGGCGCGGATCTATAACCGCCTCCTGGGCGGCCGTGACCACCTCACGCCGGACCGCCTGGTGGCCGACGAGCTATCGGACGTCATGCCCGCTGTGGGCTCGATCGCCATCGCGTCCAGGAACTTTCTGCTGCGGGCCGTCGACCACCTCGCCCAGGCCGGTGCCAGGCAGTTCCTGGACGTCGGGTGCGGGCTCCCCGTTGGTGCGCCGGTGCACAAGGTCGCCAGGGCCGTCGCTCCGCGAGCGCGGGTGGTGTACGTCGACAACGACCCGGAGGTCGCTGCATACGCTCGGGCCCTGCCCGCCCGCCGCGGCGGTCTCGGGGTCGTCGAGGGCGACATGCACGACGTCGAGACCATGCTCGCCGCGGCCGCCGACACGCTGAACCTCCAACAACCGGTCGTAGTGCTGATGGGCGCGGTTCTGCACTTCACCGAGGCCGCCGACACCATCCTCCGCGAGCTGGCCGAACGGCTGGCCGCCGGCAGCCACGTGGTCCTCTCGCATGCCGAGGCCGGGCACCCGCACATGGAGGCGGCCGCCCAGATGTACCGGCGGATGGTGGGCCCTGTCGTGCTGCGCACCGCGACAGAGCTCGGAGTCCTGCTCAAAGGGTGGGACCTGATCGGACCTGGGATCGTGTCGGCCGTCGACTGGGAGCCCGGATGCGAGCCGCCGTCGGCGCGCTCGCCACTGCCCGTGCTGGCCGCCGTCGCGACGGTGCCGGCATGAACTTCATGAGCAGGGGATGGCGCGTGCGGCTGCGGCGACGCCCGCCGCGTCGTCCCCGGCCAGCCGTCGTTCGGCTGCCAGTCGACCGCCCCAGGGAGAGCGGCTGGACGACGGGCGACGCCTCGGCCGCGCACTACCTCCGCGCGGGTGCCGGGTGCGTCGTATGGGGAGTCGCGCGGTCGGGGTCCGCCCCCCGTGACCGCGGCCGCGCGACGCTCCTGGCCAACTGCCCGGCAAAGCGGAGGCACTCGTGCCGCCTGTGAACGTGGCCGGGCTCCTCTTGCGTAGCGGCCTGGCCGGTCATGGCTGGCAGATGGTCGACGCTGGCGACGGGCAGATGCTGCTGCGGCGGATCGACCGCGGATGGCGTGGGCCGGACCCGCGGCTCGTGGCGCGGCCAGTCGACGGCGGACGCGGATGCTTGTGGTGGCACTGGACCGCGCCTGCCCCGATCGCGGGCATCCCGATCGCCCCGGCCAATCACGTCGACCGCACGCATCGGCTGGTTCTCAGCACGCTCGACAAGCTGGGCCAGGCCGCGATGGCAAGCGAGTGGGCGGCTCCTCAACCGTCGCGGCTCGGCACCTCGGCCGGAGCCTGCCTCGCTCCCTGTGCAGGGCACCCGAGCCGCTGAACGGTCCCGAAGCCGGCGCCGGCGCCGATCCTCACTCGGTGCCCGGCGCTGGGTGCGGACCTTCCTGGCCGTTGGTTCGCACTCGCGGATGTGCGCGCAGGGCCGGCATGCCCGGTGCTGCGTGCACATCCGCTCCATGAGCTGCGCGCGGCTTCCGTCCACGGGGGCCGCCATGGCGACGCCGGACGGTAGGACCGACTTGTTGCGGAGGCCGTGGTCGGGTTGAAGCGGCACTCTCCGAGCTAGGCGGCACCCTCTGCGCGACTCGAAGGTCAGCTGATAGGGACGCGGCGCGGCTTGACTGCGCGGGGGCGTGAGGAGATCAGACCAGCCCCGTAGAGGGCCTCTGCGACGGCGCGGGCTCGGTCCTGGTTGTCGAGGGCAGGAGCCCACGAGAGACCGTCGAGGGCCTGGGCGGCGATCAGGACCGCGCGGTTGAACGCCGCGGCGTCGGACCTTGCGGGGGAGAGCGCGGGGCGACGTCCTTCACCGACGTGTCGGAGGCTTTCGCCCTGGCCCTCAATGGGGTGATGGCATTTCGAGCATTCGTCGAACGGGGCGGCCAGGCGGCGGGCGGGATGGTCGAACATGCTGCGCTCCATAGTTGTGCAGACAACTACAGAGTACTCGGATGAGAACACTTGACGCTATGACTAATCGGAAGGCTGGGCTGCGGCGGTTGAGGCCGTCTAGCTCCGGGGGTACGGCACTGGCCGGCCCGAAACCGTGACGCAGCCCAGCGGTCCTCCTTTCGGGAATATCTCAATGAATTTCACGACTCATCTGCGGGTTGCAGCAGAGGGGCCCCTGAACGCAGACGTCAAGGTGCGCACTCAGCCCACAGGCGGCCGTTCGTGCGGTGTGGATGGAACGTAACCGGTTCCGGTCCCCACACGCTCCCCGCCCGCTCCCCGTGCGCTCCCCGCTTACTCCCCGCGCCACTCGCCGCAATGTTTCCGCAGTTCAGAGCGCAGATCCGTGTTTTCACGGGTGGCCGGATCCGGCCACCCGACGCCGTTGTGTCTCTCTCTGTAAACACGCGGTCGGCTACGAGTGAGGTACTTGGTCCGGTTTCGCGCTACGGTTCTCCCTCCGGGGACAAGACAGTTGAAAGGCGCGGTCGATGGAGCCTTTGGAAATCACGCTTCTGCGAGGCATTCGAGTGGTACTCGGAGGCGAGGCCCTCCAACTCTCTGCGCGCCAGCAGGAACTCACGTTCGCTCTCTTGGCGGGCGGAAGGGGCCTGGTGCTAGACCGGCAGCTCCTCGATTTGGTGTGGAACACCGATATCGAGAAGCACACGCTGCACACCGCAGTGTCAAAGCTGCGCCGCAGACTGGGAAAGGACCGGATCTCCCGGAGCGACCACCCCGGCGGCTACCAGTTGATCGTCCACGAAGGGGAACCGGTCGACCTGTGGATCTGGAGTCGACTCCTCCACGAGTGCAGCGGGCGCTACGCCACCGACCCCTATATGGTCGCTGAGCTGGGGCGCCGTGTCCTGGACATGGTCGACCTGGACTCGCTGGACGTGCTGGCCGACACGCCCGCGATGATGACGGTGCGGCAGGGCATCGAGAACGACTACCTGCGGACGGCTGCGCAGGTCGCCGAGATCAAGCTCTCCTGCGGTGACCACGTCCCGGTGATCGCCCTGCTGAGGAGGCTGGTGCAGCGCTACGAAGACCGCGAGCACCTGCGGAGCCTGCTGATGCAGGCGCTGTACCGGGATCAGCGGCCCGGCGAGGCGCTCGCTCTGTACGACGAGCTCGCGGCGGCCCGCTCCCAGCACGGCCGCGAACCGACGCCCGGCCTCCAGGAGCTCCGGGAACGCATCGTCAACAACGACCTGGATCTGCTGCGGTCCGAGCCGAGACCACTGCCGGCGGCAGACCAGGCGGTCGATCGGTCGGGCGGGACCGAGCGTCCGTCGATCAACCGAATGACGGGCGCTCTTATCGTCCAGGACCCCGACAGCCCCGACGCCTACAGCCGCGCCGTGGACCGCGCGAGCCTCCTCGCCACCACGGCGGTGATCCCCGACCTTGTGCGCATGGAGGCCGAGAGCCACGAGTTCGCCGAGACCGCGGTGCGGACGGCGTCGCAGCTCGGCATCGCCCGATTCATCGAGATCGGCCCGCCGTTGCCCTTGATGATCCACAAGGCGGCGCGGCTGATGCAGCCCAACAGGGCCCAGACCGTCTACGTCCACCGCGACGCCGCGTTCGTCCGGCACTGCCAGCGCCTGGTCGGCGGCCTCGACGGCGTCAGCGTCACCAATGGATCGGTCCGAGACACTGCGGCGCTCCTGGATGACCCCCATGTACGGGCGCTGTTCGACCTCGACCAGCCGGCGGTGGACAAGCGGGAGCGAGTCGCGATCGTGGACCGCACCGACATCAACGTGACTCCAGGGCCCGCGGTCGTTGACCAGTACGCGCTGCTGTGTGAGGAGGCGGCGCCGGGGTCGGTGCTGGTGCTGGTCTGCGTCAGCGATCAGATTTCCGCGCTCGCCGTTCGGCAACTCGGGACGGTGTACGAGTACGCCCCCGAATCGGACCCGATCGCGCGACGGTCGTTGGAGGAGATCGCAGCTCTGGTGCCGCCGGGGATGCGGGTCCTCGACCCGGGCATCGTTGACGTGCACCAGTTCTGCGCAAGCCCCACGGTCCGCGGGACAGAGGGCACCTGGCGGCAGTATGCGCTCATTGCCGTCAAGGAATGACGGATCGGCATCGAAGGCATCGACCGCGTTGACAGGTGCGGCGCCGACACCGGATGCTGGGCGCGCAGCAGAGGGGCCCCGCTGAAGAAGGGATCAGCGTGGCCGAGTCGCAATCTCCTGTGAGGTGTCCGTTTCCGTTCACCTCACAGGACCCGCTCGCCCCATCACCGGCCCCGGCCGGGTACGAGGACCAGCGCATCTTCAAGGTCACGCTTCCGCCGGGGCAGCCTGATACCTGGGCGTGGTGGATCCGGGACCATGCGGCGGCCAGCCAGGTGTACCGCGACGGCGACACCTTCCGGCGCGGCAGCGCTGACGGTGTGCTGCCGTTCCTGCGGCTGGCGCCGCTCATCCTGGTACAGGACGGCGAGCACCACCGGCAGCTGCGGAGCCTGGTCAACAAGGAGTTCACGCGGCCACGGATCGAACGGTTCCGCCCCGCCCTCCAGGGCCTCACCAGCGCCCTACTCGACGCGATGTTCGAGGCCGGCGAGCCCGCCGACCTGCTTGAGCGTCTCGCGTGGCCGCTGTCGCTGAACGCCATCGCCGAGATCCTCGGCGTCCCGGTGACCGGACGCGAGCAGTTCATGGCCTGGGGCGACAAGCTTCTCTCGACCGGCCCGAACCGCGAGCAGGACAACGCCCAGGCGATGACGGAGATGACGGGGTACGCGGCCCGGCTGCTTGCCGAACGTCACGCGGCACCGGCCGACGACGTGCTCACGGCCGCCGTCTCCAACGCCGAGGGAGCGGGCATCGACCCGATGGAGGTGGCGATGCTCGTCGCCAGCCTCGTCGTAGCCGGCTGGGAGACGACCGCGGCCGCCATCGCCAGCACGGTGTACGCCCTGCTCGATTGGTCAGGAGACGACGGCCACACGCTGTACAGCCAGCTGTGCGCGCACCCCGAGCGGATTCCCGGTGCGGCCGAGGAGATGCTCCGGCTGATACCGAACTCGTGGTACGACGCCGGGCAGCCCCGCCGCGCCGAGCGCGACGTGGAACTCGCCGGCGTGCAGATCAAGGCGGGTGAGCTGCTGATCGTCGCGCACGACCATGCCAACCGCGACCCGGCGGTGTTCCCCGACCCTGGCCGGATCGACCTGACCCGCAGCGCTGGCCAGCACCTTTCGTTCGGGTCCGGTGTGCATTTCTGCCTGGGCGCGCACCTGGCGCGCCTGGAGCTGATCGTCGCCCTGGAGGAGCTGACGCGCCGTGCCCCGGCCCTGCGGGTCGCCGGGGAGGTGGCGTGGAACACCGCGACCCCGATTCGCCGGCCGGAGTCGCTCCCGGTCGCCTGGTCGCCCGGAAGTCGGTGAAGTCAGAGCCGCGCGCTGTACTATGAGGGCACTCTTCGGAGTTGTCAGGGCCGGTGAGGACTGTCACCCCGCCACGCGAGTGGTGGGACCCCCTCACCGGCCCCTCCGTGTCTACGGGCAGACAGAAGCGGGCGGGGCGCCCCCGGCTTCTGCCAGGGGCGCCCGGCCATCAGTCCTCGCCGAGCTCGAGTTCGTGGGCGACCTGCTCGACGGCCTGCTCCGCGCGGCGGATCAGGTGCTCGAAGACGTCGAATTGCCAGCCCAAGGGGTCTCCCGTCTCCAGAGTGACCGCCGCGAAGTCCCATGCCGCGAGCCAGTCGAGGACCGCCTGGTGGAGCAGATCCTTGTGCCGCTGTTCGATCGGTTGCGCGTCGAGCAGCTCCACCCGCACCCGGTTGAACGCCGTGAGGGCGTGGAACAGCACCTCGTTCTTCCAGCGGTGGTCCCAGGCGGCCAGGCCGACCGGAAGCGGGAGGCGGGCCAGAACCGTCCGGATGACGCCGTAGAGGGCCATCATCTCGTCGTACAGGTCAACCCACCGCTTCGCCTTGGCTCTGGCGTTGTCGTCTGCACCGTTACCCATGGGGTTGGCTCCCTTCGGATGAGCCCAGAGGTGGGTGACGTGGGAGACGGGCGGGTGCCCCCGGTTGGCTACCGGGGGCACCTCGCCGTTAGTCCTCGCCGAGGTCGAGGTCGAGCGCGACTTGCCCGGCTGCGAGCTCCGCTCGCCGGATCAGGTGCTCCAGGCCGTCCATCCGCCAGCTGCCAGGATCTCCCGCCGCCGCGATGATCGCGATGAGGTCGAAGCCCAGCAGCCAGTCGACGATGGCCTTCTGGAGCAGATCCTTGTGCCGCTGTTCGATCGGCTGCGCATCGAGCAGCTCCATACGCGCGCGGTTGAGCGCGAAGATGGCGCGGACCGAATCCTCCTTCTCCCACTCCCGGTCCCAGTGGACGAGGCCGATGGGGAGCGGCAGGTGGGCCAGGACCGTCCGGATGATGCCGTAGATGGTCACCATCTGGTCGGTCAGGTCGTCCCACCGCTTGGACTCGGCGTGGTCGTCTGCCACGTCAGTACCTTCTCTCTGGAGTTGTCAAGAGTCCCGGCAGATTCCGGAACCCGCCGGTCCGGAGGGGCTGTCACCCCCGCTCCGTTCCGACATCACAAACACTACCGAAAACCCATACGTAACGCAAGACTTTTTCTGGTATGGTGTTCTCACCAGCACAGACACCCACAGGAGAGACCCGATGGAAGCATGGGCCGCAACCGTAAGGCTCAGGATCACCGGGCCGGCCGCGGAGGCCGACACCGCGCCACCGCTGCCCGAAGGCCTCACCCTGGCCGACCGTGACCCCCGACACGGCAGTGCCGCAGTGCAGCTCACCGTTCACGCGGACGATCTGCCCGCCGCCACCGCCGCCGCGACCGAGGCGGTCGCCGCGGCGTTCTCCGAATGGCCCGGCACGAGCACCGTCGTAGGGGCCGAAGTCCTCCGTGCGGACGAGGCGGCCCATCTGGCCGCGCACCCCGCGCCGCTCGACCTGGTCGACGACACGGGGGCCGCGAAACTGCTGGGCGTCCAGCGCCCTCGCATCGCCGAGCTCGCCGCCACGCCGAGCCTGGACTTCCCTCGCCCGGTCGCGTCATTGACCCGGGGCCGCGTCTTCACCCGGGCGTCGATCGAGGCGTTCAACAGTCGGTGGGAGCGTAGGACCGGACGACCGCCGAAGAACGCGTGACCGGCGGCGCGAAGCGCAACGGCCCGTCTCCGCAGCATCGGGGGGTCCAATGCGGAGACGGGCCGTTGCTTGTCCGGGCGCCGGAGGGGTGGCCCGGAGATCCGTGGGGTCAGGGACGGATGAACTCGGTGACGAGCGCCGGCAGGTTCGCGTCGAGGCCGGCGACGTTCAGAACGCCGGGGTCGCGGGGGTCTCCGATCGACTCACCGGTCGGGGACATGCCCGCCACCACCAGCCGCGCTGCGGGGGAGACCCGACGCCGGTACTCATCGAGCGCCTGCGACGGGTGCCGGTCTCCCGCCCACGTGACGTTGTCCGTGAGGACCAGGACGCCGTCCGCCTCGACCTGCTCGGCCAGCGCCCAGGCGAACGGCACCGACAGGTCGGTGCCGCCGCCGTAGGGGTGCCGCCGCTGGATCTCGGTGAGGCTCGTGCGGGCCGTGATCGGCGACGGGCGCATCCCGGTGGTGACCTCAATGCAGTGGGCGTTGCCGCGCTCGATCCGCATCATGATCGCGGCCAACGTGTTCGCCACCTCGTAGGCGTTGCCGACCGGTGTGCCGTTCGCGAGGACCTGCTCCCAGCCCATCGAGCCGCTGGCGTCGACGGCGATCAGCAGCCGCGCGCCGGACGGCTCGGTGTGGCCGTAGGACAGCTCCCACGCTTCCTCCAGCGCGTCGCAGACCGCCGCCACGGGCGTCCAGGACTGCGGCTGCTTGCCGGGCCGGGTGGGCGTCTTGCCCGCCCTGTAGGCGGCGAGCGCGAGGTACACGGTCATGGGGTGGATACGGGCGGCGGCGAGCGCCTCGGCGTCGGTGAGCCGCGCACGAACGCGGCGGACGGCATCGCCGAGGGGCGTCAGGGTGCCGAGCCGGGTCATGCGGCCGAGGTTGCGCAGCAGCGCGGTGACACCGATCGTGTCGATCAGCGCGTCCCACACCTCCGGCTCGGTCAGCCACCGGTCGGGCAAGAACTCCCACGGCACGCCGCGCGCGGCGACGATCTGGCGGACCTCCCGCACGGAGCCGGCCGCCTGCGCGGTGAGGAAGTCGTCGACCCGAGCGACCCGCTCGCGTGCCTCCTGGTCGGGGACGGCACCAGTGATCCAGCCGAACAGCGCCCGCCGCTGTGACGTCACCGGGTTCGGCCGGGCGAGACGCAGGACGTCCCGAAGATGGAACAGCTCGGCCTGCGGCGTGCGGCGCTGCATCGCCTTGCACGCCCGGTACGCCACCGCCTCCACCTCATCACCCATGAGGGTGCTGGCCATGGCGCGGCGGAGGGACCGCCGCGACCGGATCTTCGTGGAGGTTCCTGCGGGCTTGCCGCCGAGCTGCTTGTAGTACCCGAACCACGTTGCCAGGTGCTCGGTCGTCCGTGCGACGTTGGGAAGCGCGCTGGCGGCGGCCTGGCGGGTCGGGGTGTCGCCGCTGGCGTGCGCGGCGGCCAGGACGAACAGGGCACCGCGGTTGGACGGGGCGCGCGGCGGCCGAGCGGTCGACACCTGCTCGGCGACAGCGACGGCGCGGGGACCATCGGCGCGGATCGCCTCGTCGACGACGGCCACGTTGCCGGCCGTCAGCTCGCTGGCGTTCACGTAGTAGGTGCCGCCAGCGGTGCCGAGGACGATGAAATCCTCCAGGCGCCTCCACAGATCGAGCGCGAAGGTGTAGCCGCCTGCGGCGTTGTGAACCTGGTCGGCCTCTCGGCCGGGCAAGGGCCGGGTCTGCGGGGTGCGGTGGGCGGTCGGTGTGGCGAGCGGGTCACGCATGAGGGCTCCAGGCCGGCCGGGAAGCGGGGGAGGGGAGCGGGAGCGGATGAGGTGGTGCCCACCGGGTTCATTCGACTGGTGTGCTGCCGTTACACCAGACCGCCGTAGCGGCCCCAGGAATCGAACCTGGACGCCCAGTTGGGATTCGATAACCGACGGGCGTCAACCCGCCCCGCTTCCCCCTGCGCGTCAGGCCTGGTGCCCGCACGGATGAGGGAACGCCCACCGAGGGTCCATGCCGAGGTAACCGACGGGCTTCAACCCGTGCGGACGCCGGGCCTGACGCGCGTGATCGACCGTAGGGCGACGTAGGTGGGCAGCGCATGCTCATATCGGCAGGTGTGGGGAGCGTGACCCTAGACGCGTTTATAGAGGGCTAGACGGGGCGGTGGGCGGACATGGGAACGGCCCCCGGCTGGAATGCCGGGGGCCGTCTTGGTCACTCCTGCTCGGGCGGCTCGCCGGTGCCGGGGAAGCGGTCTCGCTCTTCCCTGGCCATCAGCTTGAGCGAGCCGGTCGTGCGCACGCACATGAACCTGACTCGCTCCAGGCAGCGGAACCACAGTTCCGCGTGCCATTCGGTGAACCCGAACACGTCGGTGTGCTGGACCATCAGGAGCGCGTGGAGCATTTCCAGCGCCCCCTCGGCGATCAGCGCCTCCGTCGTGGCGGGGAGGGATTGCGCGGGGAGCAGTTCATCCCGTGCTCGCTGGACCGCAGCGCACGCCTCCTGGACGGAGGCGGGGGCATCGACCAGCAGTTCCGGGAGCCCGACCGGGATCGGGAAGCGGGAGCACAGCTCACGCAGCATCTCCCACATCACAACGACCGTGGTCAGGAAGTCCTCGCGCGACTTGCCCGCGAATTCGTCTTCCACCTGGAAGCCCTCTCTGGAGTTGTCAAGGATCACCGGCAGATTCCGGGACCCGCCGGTCCGGAGGGGCTGTCACCCCCGCTCCGTTCCGACATCACAAACACTACCGAAAACCCATACGTAACGCAAGGCTTTTCTTGAGATTTGGTCCGGGCCAGGGAGCCGGCACGTGAAACGGCCCGCCACCCGCGACAACGGGCGACGGGCCGCAGACAGACCGCGCCGGGGGAGCGGTCAGGCGCGTCGATAGGCGGTGACGCGCTGCCCGTGCTCGGGGTCCTCGGTCGCCACCGCGGTGAACCGCTTGCCCGGCAGCTCGGCGAGCGGGACACCGGTGTCGCGGACGATGTCGACGGCCGGGACCCGCAGCGGGTTCTCCGTCGTGCGGGTCCCGAACACCAGCTCGGCGAACTCGCCGAACGTCATCATCACGAAGACCTCGACGCGTTCGTCGCCAGGCTCGTCCACGCGGTCGACCGCGACGCGGGAGGCCATGGCCGCCTCGACCTCGGCCCGGGGCGCACCCATCAGCGACGCATCGCTCCACACGCCGTGCAGTTGGACGCCGTGTTCGTCGGCGAGTTGCACCAGGCGCTCGGCCTCAGCGTGGTCCCGGGTCAGCATCTCCGGCGACATGCTGATCACGCGGGTGACCTGGCCGGCCGCGATCGTCTCCTTCAGCCGCACGTAGCCCGGCCGGTTGTTGTCCATACCGCTGGCGACGTCCCGGTAGACCTCGGTGACCTCCCAGCCCCGGCGGGCCGCGAGCGCGCGGCACGCGTCCTCAGCGCGGCTCAGGTCGCTGCTCATGCCCTCCGCGATGCGGAGGTAGATGACGGTGTTCATGATCGTCCTTCGTGTGTTTCGGGGCGCCGTAGCGCCATTGTCGGGGAAGGGCCTCCAGTGGAGGCCTGGTCGGGGGTTAGGCGGCGAGCGCGTGGAGCTCCGCTGGCGTCGGGAGGTACAGCAGTTCCACGGTCTCCTGCAGAACGACGTCGTCGCGGCGGTCGTAGCCGGCGGTGGTGGCGACGCTGGCGTGCCCGGCCTGTCGCTGGGCCAGCACGACGTCCCCGCCGACGGCGAGGTAGTTGGAGATGAATGTGTGGCGCAGGTCGTGCGGGGTGAACACCGCGACGCGCGCCTCCGTGCAGCGTGTCGTGATGATGTAGTTCACCGAGCTGGGCTTGAGTCCGCGGGCTTGGACTGTTCCGGCCCAGTGCACGGGCCGGAACAGCGGCCCCGGGCCCGCCGGCAGCAGCGCGAGCCAGGCGTTGAGCCACTCCGCCGCGCGCTTGTGGACGTAGACGGTGCGCTGCTTGTTGCCCTTCCCGACGATCCGCAGTGTGCGCCGAGCGGCGTCATAGTCGGCGCGGCGGGCCAGCACAGCTTCCTCGCGGCGGACGCCGGTCGCGTGCATGAGGGCGATGAGCGCCGCGTCCCGGACCCCGCGCACGGGGTTGTCGTCGTCGGCGAGGCACGCGCGCAACAGCTTGTCGATCTCGTCCTCGCCGACGGCGCGCCCTGCCTGCTCGCGGTGCCCCCGCACGGGCGCGACGTCGGCGGCTGCCTCGAAGTCGTCCGCGGACATGAGCTGGTGGCGGCGAGAGAACCGCAGCACGCACCGCAGCGCCACCAGGTGCTGGTTGACGTACGCCGGCGACCACCTCTCGCCCTTCGGTGTGGTCTCCTCGCGGAGCGCGGCGCGGATCGCCTGTGTGTGCTCGAACCGCAGCAGCCACCACGCGACCTGTTCGGGTGGGGGAGTGGCTTCCCCCTCCGGGACGGTGATCATCAGCGCGCCGACCTTGTGGAGGCGCTGGCGCATCGTGTGGCGGGAGGCGGCCGAGTCGAGCGAGTCGACGTAGGTGGCCGCTGGGCACGGGTCCGGTCGCTCGGCCAGGACCAGCCCGGCGGGGCCGCGCACAACCGGCACCGCCAGCGCCTGGCCGTCGCGGGGGAGCGTTCCGGTCATCGCGGACATACCGAAACGATCATGTGACTGATGGGAATTGGCGTTCTGTCGAGTCACCTTGATCCGCTGGTCAGGGCGGAGAGACGCTCCCGGCCCGCCGACGTCAGCTCGTACCGCCCGGTCTGCCCGTCCTTGACCACCAGGCCGCGCGCGGCGTAGGCGATCAGCTGATCCTTCACCAGGCCCGGCGACCACCCGGCAGCGACCGCGAGGCGCTCCATCGTCAGCGCCCCGCCGGCCAGCTGCGACAGCAGCGTCCGGTCGACGTCGTCCCACGCCCCCACGGGCTGCACCGCACGGCGCGCAGGCGGGCGCGGGCGGGGCGCCGGACGGCGGGCGGGCACGCGAACCGAATCGGTGATCATCGTCGTTCTCCTCTGTTCGATGGTGTTCAAACTGCGGCCAGCCGCGGCGCGACAGCTTCGCGGCCAGCGTCGCTGATCTGGTACGGGCCGCGCTCCTGGTGGTTCAGGAGCCCGGCCTCGGTGAGCTGCTGCAGGGCGAGCACGACCGTGCGGCCGGCGATCTGCTCGGCCTCGGGCAGCGAGTAGAAGTGCTGCTTGACCTCGATCGCCGTGCGGCTGCGACCGTCGGCGAACAGCGCCAGGACCCGGTCCCGGGCCCGCGGCTTGGCGGCGGCGTGAGCCTCCCCCGCCGCCGCGGTGGCCGGGGAGGTCTCCTCGATCGGAGGCGGTATCGGCCGACCGTCCTCGTCGAGCTCGGGAACTTCCCCCACCACGTCATCGGCGACGGCGGGCTCACCGGACTGCGACCAGCCGTAGGCGTCGACGGGCAGAAGCGTCCGCATGGTCGTCGGCCGATCCGCGCCCGGCGCGAAAACGAACCCCAGCCCGCTGGTGGATGTCCCGTCCGGCCACTCCTTCGGCAGCATCACGGGATCGACGGGCATCGCGCCATTGAACGCCGCCCCACCGGACAGGGGGTTGGCGGTACGGAGCACGACCACGTTGCCGGACGCGACGGCGTCCTTGATCTGCTGCGAGTCGCCCAGCGACCCCTGTAGCGGGACTTGGGTGAGAAGTCTGATCTTGATCCCGCACTTGCGGGACATCGCGATGATCTCCTCGACCAGCGCGCAGCAGATGTCGTCGGAGAGGATGACCTGCGCCTCGTCGATCGTGATCGCGAGCAGCGGCAGGCCGTGGCGGGGGTCGCCCGGCGTGAAGTCCTCCACGCCCTCGATGAGCCGGCCCCGCTCGTCCGTCCACTCCAGGTTGGAGAGCAGCTCGTTGCGGGCGTACATGCGGGCCCGCGCCTGGAACAGCAGCTTGCGGGCCTCGGGCAGCGTGCCGGCGAACCGGTGCACGGACTTCTTCCAGCCGGAGTAGGACTGGCCGCGCTGCGGGTCGATTAGCCACGACAGCACCAGCCCCGAGTGGCGCTCCTCGGCGAGGAGCATCTTCACCAGCGCGGACTTGCCCGCGTCGGTAGTCCCGGCGATGAGGGTGTGGACGGGGCCGTGCCCGCGCCGCCAATGCCGGTACCGGACCGGCTCCAGATCGGCGTAGATGCCGATCTGCGATACCCCGGTGTGGACGTCCAGGGTGGGGCCTTCCCAGTGCCGCACCGTGGCCAGCGGGTTGTCTGGCTGGACGAGGATCACCGCCAGGTGCAGGCCGTGCGGGTGCGGCTCGATCGACAGCTGATCGGCGCGCAGCTTCAGCCGCGCTCCGATGTCCTTCACGCGGGCCTGGGCGGTGTCGGAGGTGCCGTCCTCGAGTTCGATCGTCGCGCGCCACCCGCCAGGGCTCTCACGCACGTCCAGTAGCCGTGAGCCGGGCAAGGGGCCCTGCGGGCATGCGACACGCGCGGCCCAGACCTCGCGGATCTCCTCGACCCACCCCAGCGCGGGCGCTTCGGGTTCGGGGCGGCGGGGACGGACCCGGTGATGCACCCACCACGGGACGGCCAGCGCCGCGCCGGTGGTCCACAGCGCGCTGTCGACTGCGGTCACTCCGATTCCGGTCGCTGCTGTCGCCCATGCAGTGCCGGCCGCCCACACCGTCGCGCCGTACAGCCGCTCTGGTGCCCGGTCGAGGCGGCGTCGCCCGCGCAGCCCCCACCACACCAGGCCGGCGCCGGCTGCGGCGCCGGCGACGACCGGCGGGGCGGCCGAGGTGGCGTGCGCCGCCGCCGCAGCGGCGTGCAGGCCGCCCATCAGGGCCAGCGGCGCGAGGTGCTTGCGGTGCCGGAACGTGCGGCGAGTGAACCGGTCGGCGCGCTGCCCGCCGAGGCCGCGGGCATCGAGGCCTTCCCGGGGCACGGGCGTAGGCGGTGCAGCCTCAGCCTGGGCGGCGACTTGCGCGCGCAGCAGCTCCATCTCCTGCCGCATCTCTGCGAGTTCCCGGCTCCGCTTGCCCATCGGCGTCTTCCCTCCTCCTGGTGGTGTGCGGTTCAGGTGGTGCCGAAGTCGCGGTCGGAGCGCGCACCGGTGCCCGCCTCGACCTCGGCCTTGATCCGGTGCGTGCGGTTGAGGTAGTCGAGCGCCGCTCGGTACGCCTGGACCGCCGTGCCCTGCGCGGCGGCGGCGGTGCGCAGGCTGGTGGCAGCGGCGCCCAGCTCGTTGTGGGCGCGTCGCTGCGCGTTGAGCGCGGCGCCGGCGGCTTCCATGGCCTCGTGCACGCGCGTCAGCGCGGCGGGCTCCAGCTTGTGCCGGTAGCAGGCGTGCTCCAGCTGCGACAGCAGCGTCAGCGTCTCGTTGATCTGCGAGCAGAGCGCCTCGGAGGCCGCGGCGATATTGCTCGCGGACTTGGTGACCTGTCCGGCCTGGGCGTGGTGGGTGGTCCCCGCGGTGACCAGGCGGCCCCAGTTCGCCAGGACGGCCTGCAGGCCGACGATCTCACCGTTGGTCGGTCGGTTTGTGAGGGACATGGGTTCTCCAAGCGGGGCGGGGTCGGGTGCAGGGCCGGGTGTGGGGCGGGTCGGGGCCTCAGGTGTCGGACCGGTGTCCGGCGGGTCCGGGACGCCGGCTTCATCGGGGTCGGGTGCGGGGTCGGGGGCCGGGTCCTGCCTGGCGGGTTCGGGCGGGGTGTCCGGCTGGGCGTCGCCGGTCGGGTCGGTGCTCTCGGACGGTGCGGGCAATCCTGGGGCGGGCCGTACGGAGCGGCGGCGGACGAACGACTGCGTTGCACGAGCTGCGCGGGTCGTTTGGCGCGTCACGGTCGCCACGGCCGACAGCAGCACCTCTGCGGCCTCGCCGTCGTGCTTGGCGGCCCAGCGCGCGTAGCCGTCGCCGGTCAGCCCGGCGCGCCACCGCTTAGCGGTCTTGACCCACTCCTCCGAGTGGACGTAGCCGACCCAGCCCATCCAGGCGGTGAACGCGACCGCGAGCGCGGCGGCGGCTGCCCGGTCCATCAGCGGCCCGCCCCGCCGACCAGGTACGCGGCCATGTTCACGGCCATGTCGCTGGCGCCGTGGGTCAGGCTGTCGCCTACCGCGCCGAGCGCGCCACCGATACCCATGACGAACGCGAGCGGCAAGATGAACGCCGCCCACTCGTCCCGGGTCGCTGGCTTGTTCTTCGGGTGCAGGCTGTGCGCAACGAAGATGCCGCTGATCAGTACGGCCACGGCCGGAAACGCGACGATGATCGCGGCGGTGCCGTCGGAAAGGTTGTCCGAGCCGAACCGGCGGAGCAGCCCGAACGCCATCACGACCCACGTGCCGAATGCCACCGCTGCGCACGCTCCGGCCAGAAGCATCATCAGCATCCGCACGGTCGGCAGGATCCGCTTTTCCGCCAGCGCCCAGCGGATGGCGTACGCCATCACCGCGGCGGTCGCGGCCCCCGCGGTCGTCCCGGCGGCGACGATTCCGTTCATGATCTTTCCTTCTGAGGTCAGAGGGTGGTCAGCCAGGCGATGCCGCTGCAGAACGCCAGCAGCACCAGCAGGGCGGGGTACTGGATCGCGTACACCACGGCGTAGGCGACGGCGCAGACCGCGAGGCAGCAGCTGCCGGCCGCGTAGTGGGCGGCGGCCGCGGCTCCGGTCGGCTGCCGCCGCGCGGTCTGCCGGACGCGGCCCGCGAGGTCGGCGAGCGAGACCAGCGGGCCTCCCCCGTAGGGCAGGTGCGCCAGATGGGCGGGGACGAGCACGGCGCAGCACAGCGCGCACGCCAGGTACCAGCCGAGAAAGGTCGCCAAGCGCGGGAGTGGTGCGTCGTGCGCGTCGACGCGCTCCTCGACGCGGTCGCTCATGGCTTGCACGGTGGGTGGCGGTGTCGTCAGCGGCGGCTGCCCGGCCAGAGTCCAGGAGCGGGAGCCTCGCCGGGGCGGCTCCTCGCCGGAGTGATCGTCACGCTGGGTGTCGTCGGGCGTGGTAGCGTCCTCTCGCGCGCGCACGCGCGCACGACGCGCCTGCGCGTGGGGGGCCCGTTCGACAGGGACGAAGGGCATTGCCTCTTGCTCTTGCTCTTCGCAGGCGTCACTGTTCGTGTTCATTTGCGGTCTCCGAAGCTGACGGTTCGTGCGAGGTCGGCGAGGGCGGCGGCGGCCTCCTCGGCGACCTGGTCGGCCACGTCGGGGTGGGCGTTGAGCGAGGCCTTGAGGTAGTCCACGGCGTGGCCGAGGCGGCTGCGCCAGGTGGTGGCCTCGCGGATCCTGGCCATGTAAAGGTCGTCGCGGCGGTAGGGGACCAGGTCCCGCCGGCGGAGGCGGGCCATCAGCGGGTCCTCTCGGTCGCGGCGAAGACGATCGGTAGGCCGCGGGGGGCGTCCTCGATCGTCAGGGTGAACTCGGCGACCCGGGCGGCGGGGAACCCCTCCCGCTCCACGAAGGTGACCAGATGGTCACGCATCCAGTCGGGGGCGTCCGGGTCGGCCTCCACCGTCACCGGGTCCCCGACCCGCTCCCCGCGCCGCTTGAGGGTCAGCAGCAGTCGCCGGGTGCTCACGAGTCGCCCCCCGACTCGTCCTTGGGTTCGACCTCCCGGATGCCGTGCACAGCGTCGCGCAGCAACCGGGACCGCTTGGTCCCGATCGCGAAGTGCGTTGCGAGCGGCTCCGCTCCGATCTTGCGTCCCGTCCGCTCAAAGTGCTCGGCAGCGAAGGTTCGGGCCTCGGTCAGGAGCGGGTCGTTCTCGCCCATGCCGGTCGGGGCGGGAGCGGGACGCTTCCGTTCGGTCGGGTCGGGGTTCGGTGCCTTCGCGGCGGGGCGGCCGGTCGAGTTGGAGTGGGGCGCGGTCGACTCGGCGGGGGCGGGGGGAGGCGCGGGCACGCCGGTCGGGTCGGGGATGGTCGGAGTCGGGTCGGTCGGGGCCGCCTGATCCGACCGGTCAGGGACGTGGTCGCTCGGCGTGTCGACCGTCGGGGCGGGTCGGGGCGGGTCGGCTTCGGTCGGGCCGACCGAGCCGGGGTAGGCCGGGGCGGTCGGGGCGGGGTCGGGCGCGGCGGCATCCTTCGCCTCCTCGGCGGCGAACTCCCGGTCCCGTCCCCGCAACACCGCCAGGTGCGAGATCAGCGCGATCGAGACCGGCGGGATGCTGCTCACGAGCACCACCAGCAGCCACATGTGCTCGCCTGGGTCCCAGGCATCGGCGTGGATTGCGTGGTAGCAGGCGTTGCCGGCGAGGCTGAGCACGATCGCGCCGACCGCGATCTGGGCGGCGAACTTCCGGACCCTGCGTGAGCGGGTGTGCCTCGACTGCCAGACGCGCGTAGCGGTGATGACCACCGTGTCGAGGTCGACCGGCAGGAGCCAGTCCAGCCGGCCCCAACCGGTGTCGTACGCCAGCCCCCGCAGGAAGGTGAAGCTCGCGACGATCGCCGCGACGCCCCCGACCGCCATCCCGAGGTCGACGACCCAGTCCCGCTGGTCGTCCGGGTCGGGCCGGGACCGGCGGGCGCGTCGCCGCTGCGGCTCGCCCCGGTCGGGGACAGAACCGCCCGAGGCGGGAGCGGGTCGGGTCGGGTCGGGCGCCGAGGGGTCGAGTCGGGCGGTCGGGGTCGCCTCGACTGGCGGGGCGGTCGAGGCGGGAAGCGAGGGCGCGGGGTCGGGGCGGGGCGCTTCGACGTCCACGGCCGGGCCGGGGCGGGGCGGGACGGGGCAAGTCGGGTCGAGGTCGGCAGCTGCCGAGGTCGTCATGAGGAATCCCTAGTCGGGTCGTAGCCGAGTGGGGCGACCGCGACGGGGCGACCCCTGGCCCTACGGGGAGGGCGGGGTGGCCTCGCAGTCGAGACAGATTGGAGGCGGCGAATCAGCGGGTCGGGTCGGGCTTGCGGATCATCGACCACGTCTCCAGACAGGAGACGGAGGCGGACAACGCCGCGGCGACCACGTACGGGATGCCGTAGGTCTCGATGCCGGCGACGGCAATGACGGCCAGCGCGCCGGACGCCAGCACTATGAGCCCCGACTCCCGCGGAGTCCGGAGCGGGGTCGGAGCGGGGGCGGCCTGGATCGGGGGCACGCCGGCCCCGCCTCGGCGGGTACTCTCACCCATGGGTCACGCCTTTCGTCGGAAGGCTTGGCCTGGCCGACGCCGCAAGGCGCCGGTCGAGGCCCTCACCGCAGGTTTCCTAGGCCTGATGCGGTGAGGGCCTTGTCGTTTCCCGGGACTCTGGTCCCCGGCTGCCAGAGTGGTGGACAGTCCACCACTAGAAGGAGACTACGCCGGTCGTTTACGGCCCGCAATCGCTCGTGAGACGATCCCCGGTGACATGGCAGAAAAGCACCGGCGGAACAAGGCAGACCGCCACCTGCAGAAGTGGCGGCCGACGCTGCGGCCCGACCGGGAGCTTTATGAACGCGTTGCACGTGGCGTCGCCCAGCTGGGCGAAGACTGGAACATGAACAGCCACTACGAGGCATGGCTGCGGTACTGCGCGCACGAGTCCGACGAGCCGCCGCCCCGCCCCCCGCGTGTGGACGACCCTGACGAGTCCTAGCTGCCGCCCAATACTTCCGACTTCCCCGCCGTGCCCGCGATCACCCGTTCGTGAGGCACGCGCAGGAGGCGCGCCGCAGCGTCTGCCCGTATCTGACCTGCCGCTCCAGTTCGACCAATGCGATGCCGTCGAGGCCGAGCAGCCACCGACTAATGGAAGCTGCCGGGGTTGCTGGTCGGACAGGTCGTCAGACTCCGGCGTGGATGTGAGCGGCCCACAGTGATGGGGTCATCGGGAAGGTCGCGCGTGCAGTGCGTATGGCGTGGTGCAGGGCGTGGGCTGCCCGGCTGGTGTTCAGGGCGCCGTCACGGCCGGTCAGGGTGGTGTAGAAGGTGTCAGCGATAGTGACGGCCAAGGCGTCGTCGATGGGCCAGAGGGTGCCGATGACGTGGGGGAATCCGGCGAGCTGGAACGCTGAGGCCAAGTGGATGGCCTCATCCAGCAGCCGAGTGTCGGCCGTGAAAGCCGTGCTGCAGGCTGACAGGTAGGCCAGGTGGGCGTGGTCCAGGGCGAGGGGGGCCAGGGCGGCGACGGTGAAGGGGTCTACGCGGTGGTCGTGCAGCAGCAGCCGGCTGGCGGAGGGGTCGGTGGGGTGAGTGGACCCGTGGCAGGCGAAATGCGCGATCCGACAGTGGTCCAGGCGGGCGAGGACGGCGGTCTTGGTCGGGATCGGTGGTGCATGCGTCGTTGCGGTGCCGGAGGGGTCGGGCTCGGCCAGTAGATCCGGACGGGGCAGGCGGGTCTGCAGCATGGCGGCTTCGGCGGGCACGTTGTCCAGTCGGCCTCTGATGCCTGGGGTGGTGGGCATCGCGACGATCAGCGACCGATCGTGGGGGCCGGGGGTGGTGGTGTGCCGGCGGGCGTGGGCTAGGGCGCCGATGGTGGGCGTGTAGGAGGAGACGACCCGGTCCATCACGGTGCGGTGGGCGATGTCGGGGGTTCGGGTGTAGTGGCCAGCGGCGTGCACGGGCAGCAAGCCAAGCAGCCCGCCGGGCGCCCACCACACCCGGGGCCACACCGTGCCCGGGGCGGGCGGGTGGTAGTGACCGAGTGCGTGCAGGACAGGTTCGGTGGCGTTGTCCCACAACCAGCCCAGGGTGTTCCTGATGGTGGCTTGGGCGCCGATCCGGTCCGCGTCTGGGTCGGTGGTGGCGGTAAGGGCCTGGTGGAAGGTGTTGACTTGGTCGATCACCGTGGCCTGGTCCAAGCCGGGTAACTGCAGGGCGGTGATGCCGCTGGTGGTGAGGAGTAGGGCGTCGCTGCGGTGGGAGCTGATGTTGAACACCACCACCGGCCCGCCGGTTGCTTGGTCCAGCAGGTCCTGGGCGGCAGGGGGCTGAGCGAAGGAGGCGAACCCCTTCAGGGCACGGATGCGGGCCAGCAGGTCGGTGAATTCTCTGGCCAGGCGGTGGCGGTCGTGCGTCTGCGTCGTGGCCGGACCTGGGCCGAAACCGGCGCCTTCTAACACGGTGCCGTTGGGGACCACGGTGTCGGAGGGGCGGTCCAGCAGGTCACGTAGTTCGACGAACCGGGCGGCCAGGCCCGGGTACTGGTCGCGTAGATCGGTCAGGTCGCTGCGGGTGTGCAGCGCCTGACTGAGCAGCACCGCCCGGGCGGCTTCCAGTAGCTGCAGTGCTCGTACTGCCCGCCGATCGGCAGGTGCGCTGGTGTCGGCCAACACCAACGCGGCCGCTTTTGAACCCAGACCGGGGAAGGCACTGATCGCGTGCTGCTGGTCGCTGCGTTCCAGTTGCCGCGGGGTGATCTCGGGCAGCAGCCGCACCGCCCCCTCTAACAGGTCGGCCGCACGACCCGGCTGCATGTCAGCGATCAAGGACGCCGCCGCACGCCCTGCGTGGATCCGGGCGGACGGAGCGGCCGAGCCGACTTCTGCCGCTTCCGCATAGGCGGCTACGGCCCTATCTCTATCGGCCTGGGCTCCGGTGCGCTCGAACCGGGTGCGCAGCGCGTTCCCCAGGTTGGTCAGGTGTCCTGCGCGGTTGGGGTGGTCGGTGGGGGTGGCCTGTACCGCCTGCTGCCCCACGATGATTGCCTGGTCCAGGTCGGCTTGGGCTCCGGTGCGCTCGAACCGGGTGCGCAGCGCGTTCCCCAGGTTGCTCAGGCGTCCTGCGCGGTTGGGGTGGTCGGTGGGGGTGGCTTGTACCGCCTGCTGCCCCACGATGATTGCCTGGTCCAGGTCGGCCTGATCTCCGGTCCGCTCGAACCGGGCCCGCAAGTCGCTCCCCAGGTTGCTCAGGTACGCGGCGCGGTTGGGGTGGTCGTCGGGGGTGGCCTGTATCGCCTGACTTACGGTGGTGATTGCCTGGTCCAGGTCGGCTTGGGCTCCGGTGCGCTCGAACCGGGCCTGCAGCGCGTTCCCCAGGTTGCTCAGGTGTCCTGCATAGTAGGGGTGGTCGGTGGAGGTGGCCTGTACCGCCTGCTGCCCCACGATGATTGCCTGGTCCAGGTCGGCTTGGGCTCCGGTGCGCTCGAACCGGGCCTGCAGCGCGATCCCCAGGTTGCTCAGGTACGCGGCGCGGTCGGGGTGGTCGGCGCGGGCGCCCTGTACTGCCTGCCACCCCACGATGATTGCCTGGTCCAGGTCGGCCTGATCTCCGGTCCGCTCGAACCGGGCCCGCAAGTCGCCCCCCAAGTTGCTCAGGTACGCGGCGCGGTCGGGGTGGTCGTCGGGGGTGGCCTGTATCGCCTGACTTACGGTGGTGATTGCCTGGTCCAGGTCGGCCTGCTCTCCGGTGCGCTCGAACCGGGCCTGTAGTGCGATCCCCAGGTTGTTCAGAATCGTGGCGCGGGTGGGGTGGTCGGTGGGGGTGGCCTGTACCGCCTGCTGCCCCACGATGATTGCCTGGTCCAGGTCGGCCTGATCTCCGGTTCGTTTGAACCGGGCCCGCAGTGCGTTCCCCAGGTTGTTCAGGTACTTGGCGCGGTTGGGGTGGTCGTTTGGGGTGGCCTGTATCGCCTGACTTACGGTGGTGATTGCCTGGTCCAGGTCGGCCTGCTCTCCGGTCCGCTCGAACCGGGCCTGTAGTGCGATCCCCAGGTTGTTCAGAATCGTGGCGCGGTTGGGGTGGTCGTCGGGGGTGGCCTGTATCGCCTGGTGCCCGGCAGCGACTGCCCTTTCCAGGTCGGCTTGGGCTCCAGTGCGCTCGAACCGGGTTCGCAGCGCGTCCCCTAAGTTGCTCAGGTATGCGGCGTGGTCTTCGTGGTCGGTGGGGGTGGCGCCCAGGATGCGCTGCCACAGCTGCACGGCGCCCGTCAACATGTCCTGGTCGGACGAGCCCAGCGCCCGCTCGTGCAGCCGCATGGCGGTGAGGGCGACTTGGCCGACCAGGTAGGGCAGCAGCAGTTCGGGCAGGCCACTGGTTCCGTGGATGAAGCATTGGGTGAACCTGGCGACCGCGCTCTCAAAGTCCTCGCGGTCACGCCCCTCGGGGAGCGCCTGGTACCGATACCAGTGCAGCCAGCCAAGCAGGTACGAAGCCTCCAGGTCGACTTCGTCGTCGTTGAGGGTCGCGGTGAGCTGCTGCGCCTCGGTGAGCGCCGCGTCCTCCAACACCGGCGCCAGATCTCGTGCGGCTTCAGCCCGTCCCAAGCGTGCCCGTACAGCTTGTAAGAGTTGTTCCCGTGTCCCCATCGGCAAGCGTTCTCCCCCGCCCCCCGGAACCGATAGTGAGGTTAGTGTGACATCCGGCGGCCTGGCGAGTGTTCTGCCGGTATGGTCGCCCTGTCCCACCCGCAGGCCTCGGCGTCCCTCTGGTGCGGCCTTTGCCTCGGGCGGCTTCGGCCAACAGCACCGGCGTGCAAGGGAGATCGGGTGCCCCAACAACAACCACCACGACCGGCCCACCCGGTCGCCGACGCCATGGCGTGGGTGTGCGAGCGGCTGGAGACCCTCCGTCAGGATCTGGGCCGCGGCGGCCACCCCGACCAGCAGGGGGATGGGGACCCGGAACCGTTGCGGCTGGTCCTGGAAGCGTTCACCGCGGGAGCCAACCTGGCCGAACCGTTGGAAGATCTGCACACTGCCCTGCTGGACGTAGGCGACCCGCTCGGCCTGTGGGGACAGGTACGATCCGGTCACCGAGGGGTGAACCTGGCCGGAACCCACGATGGAACACCGTTCGAACCTGTCTACCCGTGCCCACTGGGCCGTTGCTCGGGCCGCACTCCCGACAACACCACCGTCTTCCCGCTGGTGTGCGCCATCACCGGCCGGGAGCTCCGCCAGAAAACCCTCTGATAGATGAGCGGGTTCCTTAACGAGCTCGGCAAGAAACTCGCCGAACGATGGTTGTCGCTTCTGGTGCTGCCCGGTGCCCTGTACCTGGCTGTCGCCACCACCGCCTACACCCTGGGGTGGGCCCATGCCGGGGACCTGCACCGGCTAATCACCATCCTCACCACCTGGGCCAAAACCCCGCCCGCCACCACCGTCGGCGGGCAGGTCGTTCTGGTGGCAGGCGTCCTGGCCGCATCAGCAGCCGTCGGGCTGGCCGCCCAAGCACTCGGGTCGGTCACCGAACGCCTCGCGCTGGCGGCCGGCTGGCAGGCTTGGTGGCGGCCGCTACGCGGCCTGGCCGAAAAAAGGGTCACCAGCCGACGCAATGACTGGAATAGCGCCCACAGTGACTACCACCGCCTATATGACCAGGCCAGACAAGCCCACCAGGCCGGGACCCAGCCCAATCCGAACCAGCGTGAACAACGGCACGCCGCTTACCGGGCCCTCACCCGCATCGCCCTGGAAGAACCTGAGCGGCCCACCTGGACCGGCGACCGCATCCACGCCGTTACCCTCCGGCTACGCCGCGACCTCAACCTTGACCTGCCGACGGTGTGGCCGTCTCTGTGGCTGCACCTGCCCGATACCACCCGCACCGAAATCACCACCGCCCGCCAAGCTCTTACCACCGCCACCACTCTGACCGGCTGGGCCCTCCTGTACGCCCCCCTCACCTGGTGGTGGTGGCCCGCCGCCCTCATCGCCGCCGGAACCGCCCTGACCGCCTGGCGCCGCACCCGCACCACCACCGACATCTACGCCCGCCTCCTCGAAGCCACCGCCCGCCTGCATACCCGCACCCTCTCCGAACACCTCGGCATCGACACCACCGACGCCACCCTCCCCGCCCTTGGCAACACCCTCACCCACCACCTGCACACCCAACTCCCACCACCCCCAGTACAGGCCCCATGAGGGGCCCCGTTTCCTGCTGGCGAGTCGTGACGGCGGAGAACCAGCTGCATATCTACGATGTTTCTTCGGGGATCCCTGAACAGGCTGTCGGCTTAACGAGCGACGCGGACACTGGCGGCTGACACCGGACCACTGCTGAGACGCCGAGCCCGTAAGTGATGACCCACCAGACGTCCCAGCTGCCGGTCCCGTCCCGGCAGGGACCACCGGAATGGCGAGCCCAGGAATCTCCAGCGCGATGGTCAACTCGGGGCCCCAGCGCGTGCATGCTCTCCAGGGCCGCCACTTCTGCGAGCGCAAGGCGGCTGGTGTCGACCGGGCCGAGTGCTTCGGCCTCGGCGATCACGTCCCAGAGATTCAGCCCGTGCTTGAAGTCGTGCCCCATGCGCTCGGCCAGGCGGGCGCGTTGCCGAGCACCCTGCGGGTCAAGGCGCGCTGCCTGGATGAGCTGCTCGTGCGGTGCGACGATGCAGAACCGGCACGACAGGCGAGCAAGGAACAGGTAGATCCAGTGTCACCGGGTGTCGGCCTCGTCGACTACCGCCCACGTCTGTTCTTCGGTGAGGTGGTGGATGGGCAGCCACACGTCGACGTGGCGTCTGCTATTGCTGTCGGCGAGGCGGGCAGAGAAGGGTTTCTGTTTGCTGCGAGGGGTGGACTCCTGTGCCCGGATCCCCATGACCTCGAGGATCCTGGCGGGTCGGTCGGTGATCCCGGCCGCGCGGTGGGCGGCGGCGATCTGGGTTTTGAGCTTGGCGATCGGGTCGCGTTTCATCTCCGATCGGCAGTAGGGCTGGTTGGGGAGCGGCCACTGCTGTTGCCAGCGGGAGCCGATGTACTCCAGGAGGCCCTGCTGCTGTGCGTTCCCTTGGGTGTCGGTGACCTTGCGGTAGACCACGTGGTGGGGGCCCGTAGTGGGCCGCCTGCTCGGCGGCCAGCTCCCAGGTGCCGGGCCCCTCGTCGGCTTCGCCGAGGTCGGCGAACACCGTCTCCACCCGTCCAGTACGCCGGCTTGCTCGGTGGCCTTGACGGTGGCGTGAAGGGCTGCCTGGCCGTCCTTGCCGCCGGAGATGCTGTAGAGGATCGTGTCGTAGCTGGCGAGGCTCAGCCCGGTAGTCGGGGGTGGTCGGGGGCACATCGAACATCGTGTTGCCGCTGGGGCGCGCGATCACCCGCCCCCGATGGTCGCGGTGGACCATGGACTCTTCTAATGAGCCCTGACGGGTGGTGCGTGTCGTCGGCAGGCACCACCCGTCAGGGAGCTTGAAGGGGGCTAGGCGCGGGCCATCAGGTCCAGGAGCAGGGCCACCTGCTCCTGGCTCAGGTCGGCCAGACCGGACGGCATTTCCGGGCCGGTGATGATCGCGGTGCCGTGGTAGGTCTGCCAGACGTGCCCGAACCGCTGGGCGAGCGGGCCTGGTCCCACGCGGCCTGCCTTGCGGGTGGCAGCGGCGGCATCCGCTCGGTGTCGGCCACCGCGTACAGCGGCGCATACAGCTTGCCGCCGTAGGCCTTGTACGACGCGATCGGCTTTTGCCCCTCGGTGGGTCGGCGGCGGAGCTGCGTCCTCAGCATCGTCATAGTTGCGAGCTGAAGCGAGGGGAGATCCTCGGCCCGGTAGACCGGCCTGCCCTGGGCGCAGTACTGGACGCGGCGGTCCTTGCGCCGCTCGGCGGCCGACCGCTCCGGGGCGGCAAGCCATCTGCCGTCCAGGCGCAAGACCTTGCCCTTGTCGGTGTGGACTCGGTGCGGCTCGCCGGCCTTCACGGGCGGGAGCAGCACGCCGGCGTGCCGGGCGCTGCCGGAGGGTGACGTGAGGACGACGCGTTCGCCCACCTCGGCGCCGGGCACGGCGGGGGCGTCGATGTCGATGGTCATATCCGGTCCTTGTAGGGCGGGTGGACGCCCGCCTCGATGAGTACGTCGGAGTTCAGATCGACGTGGCCGCAGGCGTTGGTCCACACGTCGATCTCGTGGGTTCGGCCGTAGGCGCCACGCAGGGTCGGGGTCGGCTTCCCGCGCGGGCCGCCGCAGACGGGGCAGCGGGTCTTGACCGTGATCGTGGTGACCGTGAGCGGGCCAGCGTGCAGGCCCGGCCCGTAGTCGGGGATCCGGACGGTCATCTCCTCGACCCGGCGCACCGGTTCCTGGGCAGGGGTCACGCCTCGACCCGCTGGACCAGATGCACCCCGGCCTCGACCAGGACCTGGGCGTACATGTCGGTGTGCGCGCACGGGTTGCTCCACGCGTCCGCGTAGTAGTACTCGCCGTCCTCGGGGATGCGGCTGGTGCGAGGCTCGCCGCGGGGCCGGCCGCAGTACGGGCAGGTCCACACGAGCGTGACCCGCCGGATGGTGACGCCCTCGTAGGAGCGGGAGGTGCCGCGGTCAGCGACGCGAACGGTGCGCGTGATGGCGGGCGGAATGTCATCGTGGGTTCTGCCGGTCGTGATGTCGGCGGCGTCGATCTGGACCCAGGTGTCGGCGTGCCGCAGCACCACCTGGCCCGCGTAGTAGCCGCGGACCAGCTCCGCGGTGTAGGTGGTGCCCTGGCGGGTGGTGATGTCGGCGGTGAGGCCGACGAGCCGCTCAGCAGTTGCGCGCTCACCGTCCAGGAGGAGATGACTGTGCCTCATCGACGACCTCGACTGCTGGTCGGGGCGGCGCTGGGCCGACAGCGCGGGCGGCGTCCAGCGCCGCAGCGGAAGCAGAATCGCATCGCGAAACTCCCTGACTCAGATGTTGGTCAGGCAAGGTTCCTCGGCTACAACCGCTACAAGTACGCCGGCACGGGCCTGCTGTACTGCGACCCGGCGACCGGGCGGTACGAGCCGTACTCCGCCGGGACGGGCAACGGCGTCAACGCGATCTTCATGACCGACGACCGCCGCTACCCGGCGATGCCGGGCACCGAGTACCTGATGGAGAGCGAGTGCGGGCTGCGCAAGGGCGGCGCCATCGTCTCGACCGTCGACCTCAGGCCCGAACTCCTGCCGGAGGAGCCGTACACGTTCGCGGTGGAGCGGCGCGGCGGCGCGTACACGATGGAGATGTCCGGGGTGTTCGCGCACGCCGGCCGGGCGACCTTCCGCTACACGCGCTCGTTCGTCCAGGACGGCGAGCCCATCTGGCACTACAACCAGAAGCCGGGCGAGTACGACGGCCGGTTCAACGCCGACTGGACCTGGACGGGCCCGGGCGGCACCCTCGTCGACCGCGACACCTGGCCGGCCGGGTCCGCCTACCCCGACCGGTTCATGATCGGTGACCCGCACATGAACTTCTACGAGGGGTCGGCGCGGGTGGACGACATCCGCCTGTACGTCCCGGAGTAGGAGGCCGGTCGGCGCGGGCCTGCCGGTCAGCCGGCCGCCGCTCCGGCGCGGTATCCCTGCGGGCTGACGCCGTGCGCGCGCTTGAACGCGGTGCTCAGCGCGAACGCGGTGCCGTAGCCGACCCGGCGGGCCACCGCCTCCAGCGTCGCGTCCGTCTCGCGCAGCAGGTCGGCGGCCTGCGCGAGGCGGACGCCGGTGAGGTAGGCCATGGGCGGCTCGCCGACCAGCTTCGCGAACCGCTGCGCGAGCGCGGCGCGGGACGCCCCGACGCCGGCCGCGAGGTCCGCGACCGTCCAGGGGTGCGCGAGGTCGTCGTGCAGGAGCCGCAGGGCGGGGCCGACGACCGGGTCGCCGTGGGCGCGGTACCAGCCGGGCGCGGCGGAGTCGGGGCGGGAGAACCAGGCGCGGAGCGTCGCGATGAGCAGCAGGTCGAGGAGGCGGTCGAGGACGACGTCCTGGCCGGGCTCGTCCTTGCCGATCTCCTCCTGGAGCACGGCGACGAGCGGCGACTTCCAGGTGTCGCCGCGGACCACCGCCATCGGGGGCAGGGCGGCCAGCAGCCGCTGCGTGACGGCCCCGCGCATCTGGTAGGTGCCGATCAGCATGACCGCCGACCCGTCGGGGTCGTTGCCCCAGGCGCGGACGCCGAGGTCCATGGCCTCCGAGAGGCTCGTCCCCTCCGGGGTGGTGCAGCGCTGCCCGGGATGGATGACGATCTGGGGCTCGGTCGCCGGGTCGTCGCTGACGGTGTACGGGTCGGGGCCCCGGAAGACCGCCATGTCGCCGGGGCCGACGCGCAGCGGAGCGCCCTCGTCGGGGACCAGCCACGCCTCGTCCCTGACCATGGACAGAAGGGTCAGCGGCGCCTCGTCCTGGATCCGGAGCGACCAGGGCGGGGCGAGGGTCGAGCGCAGCATGAACGCGCCCCGTGCGCGCGGGCCGTCGAGGAGTTCGGCCAGGGCGTCCATGAGGCCAGCGTAGACGCTCGCGTATGCGGGCGAGCGTCTCGACGATGGAGCCCGAACCCGCCCGGCTGTTGACTCCAGGGTATGACGAACAGTGCAGCGGACAACATCGGGAGCGGCCTCACCCTCGTCCTCGGCGGGACCGGGAAGACGGGCCGCCGCGTGGTGGAGAGGCTGGAGGCCAGGGACGTCGCGGTCCGGATGGGGTCGCGGTCGGCCTCGCCGCCCTTCGACTGGGAGGACGAGGCCACGTGGGCGCCCGTCCTGAGCGGCGTCGAGAGCGCCTACCTCTCCTACTACCCGGACCTGGCCGTGCCGGGCGCCCCCGAGGCCATCCGGGTGTTCACGGACGCGGCGGTGGAGGCGGGCGTCCGCCGGGTCGTCCTGCTGTCGGGGCGGGGCGAGCCCGAGGCGCGGGAGTGCGAGCGGATCGTCCAGGCGTCGGGCGTGGACTGGACGGTCGTGCGGGCGAGCTGGTTCGCGCAGAACTTCAGCGAGGACTACCTGCTCGACCCCGTGCGGGCCGGCGAGGTCGTCCTGCCGGCGGGCGATGTGCCGGAGCCGTTCGTGGACGCCGACGACATCGCGGACGTGGCCGTCGAGGCGCTCACCCGGGACGGGCACGCCGGCGAGGTCTACGAGGTGACCGGTCCCCGGGCGCTCACGTTCGCCGAGGCGGTCGCCGAGATCGGCCGCGCCGCCGGGCGCGAGGTCGCCTACGTCCCGGTCGGGGCGGAGGAGCACGCCGCAGCGCTCCGGGAGCACGGCGTGCCCGAGGAGGTCGTCGGCCTGCTGACCTACCTGTTCACCACCGTGCTGGACGGCCGCAACGCGCGGCCCGCCGACGGCGTCGAGCGGGCCCTCGGCCGCAAGCCGCGCGCCTTCGCCGAGTACGCGCGCGACACCGCCGCCAGCGGCATCTGGAACCACTGACCCGAGGATCGGACCACATGAAATTCTCTCTCGCGGGCGTCTCGGCGGCCCTGTCCATCATCATGGCGGCCGGGATGGCCGGAACGTTCTTCGGCTTCTCCGCCGGTGTGATGCCCGGCCTGAACGCGGCGCGGCCCTCGTCGGCCATCGACGCCATGCAGGGGATCAACCAGCGGATCCAGAACCCGGTCTTCGTGGCGATGTTCCTCCTGGTCCCCGTGACGGCGGCGGCGGCGGGAGTGCTGCTGCTCACCCTGGACCAGAGGTCGGCGGCCCTCCTGTTCTTCGCCGCGGCCGGGCTGTACTTCGTGGGCGCGCTGCTGCCGAGCTTCGCGGTGAACATCCCGATGAACAACGACCTGGACGGCGTCACGATCCCGAAGGACGTGTCCGAGGCGGCCAGGATCTGGTCGGACTACTCCGGCCGCTGGACGGCGTGGAACACCGTCAGGGCCGTGTTCAGCTGGGCGAGCCTGCTCGCGATGAGCCTGGCCGTCTACGTCTGGGGCAAGCACGACTGACCCGGGCCGGAAGTGCCGAGGGCCCGTGCTCCCTTTCCGGAGCACGGGCCCCCGGCCGCTCACGGGAGCAGCACGCCCCAGTGGAGGCCCCACGGGACGAGGACCGCACCGGCGGCCAGCAGCAGCCCGAGCCGCACGCGCTCGCCGCGGGGGACGGCGTCCGCGGTCCGGTGCCACGCCAGGGCCGTCCCGGCCGCCGCCGCGACGGTCGCCACGGCGAGCGCCTGGAGGACCAGCCACGGCAGCGGCCTGCCGCCGAGGACGGGGCCGGGGTCGGGATCGCTGCCCGCGACGAGGAAGAGCAGGTACACGACCGGGCCGAAGGCGGCGAGGGGTCCGGCCCCGGCGAGCAGCCGGGCCCAGCGGCTCACCGGCCGCACCCCGCGCCCGCGCACCCCGCGCACGAGCGCGGTCAGCGGGTAGGCGAGGAAGGCGGCGAGGAAGAGCACGGCCGCCGCGAGGTGCACCCACCGCGACTCCCACCACCTCAGCGGCGGCACTTCGGCGCTGGCGTGCGCCTGGTGGGGCGGAGCGGCCGTGTCGGCCACGGGCGGCTTCCCGCTCGTGACGTCGCGTACCCAGGTGCCGACGAGGTCGGCGTAGCCGGGTGCGAGCTCGGGACCGCGGGTGATCCCGCCGTCCGGCGTCAGGTGCGCGGCGTGGTCGGCCCCGGCGAAGAAGCGGAAGGTGTAGCGGTCGTTCCCGCCCCGCTTCAGGGCCTTCGCGAACAGCGGCGGATTGTCCTCGGGCGGGGTCTGCAGGTCGTGCTCGCCCCAGACCCCGAGCAGGGGCTGCCGCACGCGCTCCAGGACGCCCCGCGCGTCGAACCAGGCCTCGGCGAACAGCCCGGCCTCGCCGGCGAGCCGGGCCAGGGCGGGCTTGCCGCGCTCGACCAGCGAACCCGAGACGCCGACCCGGCGCAGGTCGGAGGCCTCGTTCCAGGTCTGCTGGCGGATCGGCGTCATCGCGTTCCCGCCGACGACGATCACGAAGGCGACCTCGGCCGAGCGGGACGCGGCGAGCGGCGCCACCCAGCCGCCCTCGCTGAGCCCCCACAGGCCGACCTTCCGCGGGTCGACGCCGGGGCGGGCGCGCAGCGCCCGCACCCCGCCCAGCGCGTCGTCGGCCAGTTCGGAGTAGTCGCGGCGCAGGGCCGTGTACCCCGCCGACCTCTTGTCGTAGATCAGCACGGCGAGGCCGCGCCGCGCGAACTCCGTCGCCTCGGTGAGCAGGTGCTCGCGCGGCACACCGGCGCCGGAGCCGGTCACGAGCACGACGCCGGGACGGGGCGGGCCCTTGGCCGCCGGAGCGAGGACCGTGCCGTGCAGGGTCAGCCCGCCCGCGCCGGTGAAGGTCACGTCCGTCGAGGTCAGACCGGGCGGTGCGGGGATGCGCCCCGGGCCCGCGGCATGGGAGGGCGCCGCGCAGAGGACGCCGAGCAGCAGCGCCAGAAGGAGGGTCGTCGCGGTTCTCATGGCGGCGACCCTAGAACTACAGAGAAATCTCTGCAAAGGGTTCTCTGCAAAAATCCTTCTGCGGTACTAGGCTTCTCCCCATGGAGGACGAGGAGGAGCCCGTCGTCCTGGACGACCCGGGGCGCATGAAGGCGCTGAGCCACCCGCTGCGGCGCCGCATCCTGCACCGGCTGCGGATGCACGGCCCCGCGACGTCCACGACGATCGGCGAGGCGCTCGGCGCCAACACCGGCACGACCAGCTACCACCTGCGCCAGCTGGAGAGGTACGGGTTCATCGAGGAGATCCCGGAGCGTTCGGGCGGCCGGGAGCGCTGGTGGCGCCGGACCGAGGGGCACCGCGACGTCCGCGCGCCCCACCCCGGCTCCCTGCGGCCCGAGGACCGGCCGGTTCTGGCCGAGCTGATGCGGATCGGCCACGCCGAGGACATCGGGCTGCTCGCCGGTCTTCCGGCGGCCTACGAGCGGGACCCGGCGTGGGCGCGGCTGTCGCGGGGGTTCGCCCACATGACCGAGGAGGGCCTGGCCGAGTTCTTCGAGGCCTACATCCGCCTGCTGCACGAGCACGCCCACCGCCGGGAGGACGCGCCGCCGGGCGCGCGGCCCGTCCACATCCGCCTGTTCACCCTCCCCGCGGAAGACGACTGAGCCTGCCCGGGGCTTACGATCGCTGGATGGGCGGTGTCTACGCGATCAGCGACCTGCACGTGGGGTTCCCCGATAACCGCGCGTTCGTCGAGGGGCTGCGGCCCGCGTCCGAGGACGACTGGCTGATCGTGGCGGGCGACGTCGCCGAGCAGTTCGCCGACGTCGAGTGGACGCTGCGCACCCTCGCCGGGAGATTCGCCACCGTGCTGTGGGTGCCCGGCAACCACGAGCTGTGGACCGTCAAGGGCGACCCCGTCCAACTGCGCGGCGAGGCCCGCTACCGCCGGCTCGTCGACATGTGCCGCGGCCTGGGCGTGCTGACCCCCGAGGACCCCTACCCCGTCTGGGACGGTCCCGGCGGCGCCGTCACGATCGCGCCGCTGTTCATCCTGTACGACTACACGTTCCGGCCGGACGGGACCTCCACCAAGGAGGAGGCCCTCAAGGTCGCGCACGAGGCGGGCGTCGTGTGCACCGACGAGGTCTACCTGCACCCCGACCCGCATCCCAGCCGGGACGCCTGGTGCGACGCGAGGATCGCCTACACCGAGCGGCGCCTGTCGGCGCTGGACCCCGGGACGAGGACCGTCCTGGTCAACCACTGGCCGCTCGTCCGCGAGCCCACCCGCGTCCTCTGGTACCCCGAGTTCGCCCAGTGGTGCGGCACCGAGCGCACCGCGGACTGGCACAGCCGGTTCGGGGCGGTGTCGGTCGTGTACGGGCACCTGCACATCCCCCGGACGATCTGGACCGGCGACGTCCCGCACATCGAGGTGTCGGTGGGCTACCCGCGCGAGTGGCGGCGCCGGGCCGACGCGCCGCGCGGCCCCCGCCGCGTCCTGCCCGAGCCCGAGACGTCCTGACCGGGGCCCGGTCCTAGCGCCTCCCGCCCGGCGCCACACCTTCGGCGGCGAGCGAGAGCAGCCGGCCCGCGGTCTCAGGGTCCCGCTCGGCGACCGTCGCGATCGCGCCCGCGAGCCCCACGACGTCGCCGAACGCCGCGCCGGCGGGCGCGTCCCCGGCCCGCTGCGCGCGGGCGAGGAGCGCCTCGCCCGCCTCGAGCATGGCCGTGCGGGAGCCCGAGGGCCCGGGCAGGGGGTCGCGCAGCGACACCGCCGCCGAGGCCGCCAGCCCCGGGAACGCCGTGACCTCCGAGATGAACGCCCGCAGCCAGGACAGCAGGGCCTCGCCGGGGGAGGGGGAGTCCAGCAGGTCGCGCGCGGAGGCCGCCAGCCCGTCGTAGACGTCGGCGAGGAGGGCCTCCAGGAGGTCCTGGCGGGTGGGGAAGTGGCGGTAGAGCGTTCCGATGCCGACGCCCGCGAGCCGCGCGACGCCCTCCAGGGAGGCGCCCGCCCCGCCGCGCTGGAACGTCTCCCGCGCCGCGGCGAGCAGCCGCGCGCGGTTGCGCCGCACGTCGGCCCGCACCGCGCGCGGCTTCGGCGTGTCGTCGCTGGTCACCTGGGTCGTCGATCCTTCCGGCGGTGGAGCTGGCCTGCGGCGGTCGGAGGGATCCGCGGCTTTTGGAACGGTCCTTCGATCCTATCCGCGCCGCCGCCGCGCCCCGGCGCCGGGATGCGCCCTGACCAGCCCGGGCCCGCCGCGCACCGGGCGCGGCGGGCCCGTCGGCGCCCGCCCGGGCGCCGCTCCGGCCGGGTCAGGCCTTGCCCGGCGACACCGGGAGGTGCAGGCGGCCGCCGGCGGCCCTGAACTCCTCGGCCTTCTCCCGCATCCCGGCCGCGATGGCCTCCTCGTCGCCCAGGCCGCGCTCCGCCGCGTACCGGCGCACGTCCCGTGTGATCTTCATGGAGCAGAAGTGCGGCCCGCACATCGAGCAGAAGTGCGCGGTCTTCGCCGGCGCCGCCGGGAGCGTCGCGTCATGGAAGGCGCGGGCGGTGCCCGGGTCGAGGGACAGCTCGAACTGGTCCTCCCAGCGGAAGTCGAAGCGCGCCTCCGACAGCGCGTCGTCCCACGCCTGCGCGCCCGGGTGGCCCTTGGCGAGGTCGGCGGCGTGCGCGGCGATCTTGTAGGCGATCACGCCGGCCTTGACGTCCTCGCGGTCCGGCAGCCCGAGGTGCTCCTTCGGCGTGACGTAGCAGAGCATCGCGGTGCCGTGCCAGCCGATCATCGCGGCGCCGATCGCCGAGGTGATGTGGTCGTGGCCGGGCGCGATGTCGGTGGTCAGCGGCCCGAGCGTGTAGAACGGCGCCCCGTCGCACCACTCCTGCTGGAGGTCCACGTTCTCCTTGATCTTGTGCATCGGGACGTGCCCGGGCCCCTCGTTCATCACCTGGGTGCCGAACCGCGCGGCGGTCCGCGTCAGCTCGCCCTGGGTGCGCAGCTCGGCGAACTGGGCCTCGTCGTTGGCGTCCGCGATGCAGCCGGGGCGCAGGCCGTCCCCGAGCGACCAGGTCACGTCGTAGGCGGCGAAGATCTCGCACAGCTCCTCGAAGCGGGTGTAGAGGAAGTTCTCCTCGTGGTGCGCCAGGCACCACGCCGCCATGATCGACCCGCCCCGCGAGACGATCCCCGTCTTGCGCCGCGCCGTGAGCGGCACGTGGGACAGCAGCACCCCGGCGTGGACGGTCATGTAGTCCACGCCCTGCTCCGCCTGCTCGACCACGGTGTCCCGGAAGACCTCGTAGGTGAGCTCCGCGGGGTCGCCGCCGACCTTCTCCACCGCCTGGTAGAGCGGGACGGTCCCCACGGGCACGGGCGAGTTGCGCAGGATCCACTCGCGCGTGGTGTGGATGTCCCGGCCGGTCGACAGGTCCATGATCGTGTCGGCGCCCCAGCGGGTCGCCCACGTCATCTTCTCGACCTCCTCCTCGACCGAGGACGCGACGGCCGAGTTGCCGATGTTGGCGTTGACCTTGACGAGGAAGGCCCGCCCGATGACCATCGGCTCGATCTCGGGGTGGTTGACGTTGGCGGGCAGCACCGCGCGCCCCGCGGCGAGCTCGGCCCGGACGAACTCCGGTGCCACGCCCTCGCGCAGCGCGGCGAACTCCATCTCCGGCGTGATCTCTCCGCGCAGCGCGTAGGCGCGCTGGGTGACCGCTCCGCCGGTGCCGCGGCGCGGCCGCCGGGGAAGGCAGTCCTCCCCGTCGGCCTCCGGGAGGCCCTGCACCGGAGCGTGCGCCGCGCTCCCGGGGAACGCGGCGGGCGAGGACCGGCGGCCGTCGTCCTCGGGGCGCGCCGCCCGCCCCTCGTACGGGACGGTGTCGCCGCGCTCGGCGATCCAGGACTCCCGCAGCGGCGCCAGGCCCCTGCGCACGTCGGTGTCCTGCTCGGGGTCGGTGTACGGCCCGGACGTGTCGTACAGGACGACGGCGTCGCCGTTGGTCAGCGGCACCTCCCGCATCGGCACCCGGATCTCCGGGCGCGAGCCCTGGAGGTAGGTCTTGCGGGCGGCTGGAACCACAGGTTCGGTCATCACGACTCGATCTCTCCCTACGCCGGCATTACCCGGTCAGGTTCATGCGGTCAGCGGCCGTCCCAGCCGCTATCTCAGCCCGGTTCGCCGGACCCCCGCGATCTGTCGCCCCCGACGTTAGCCCCCACCGCCCCCGTTGCCGCAACCGCCGTCCGCGGGTTGGAACGCGCCCGCGCGGAACTCCTGCGATGATCACGTCATGCCCCACGTCGACACGGATCTGACGCTCACACCGGTCGGGCACGTCTCCTCGCCTCTCACCGACCGCGCGGCGGCGCCGAGGCAGGGGAGCGAAGGCGCGCCCGAGGCGTGGCTGGTCTTCGAACCGGCCTACCACGCCGCCCTCGACGGCCTGCGCCCGGGCGACCGGATCATCGTGCTCACCTGGCTGCACCAGGCGTCGCGCGAGGTGCTGCGGACCCGGCCGCGCGACGACCCGGCCAACCCCGAGACCGGCGTGTTCGCGACCCGCTCGCCGGACCGGCCGAATCCGGTCGGCCTGCATCCGGTGGAGATCCTCCAGGTCACCGGACGCCGGCTGCGCGTCGGCGGCATGGAGGCCGTGGACGGGACCCCCATCCTGGACGTCAAGCCCGTCCTCGGCTCCCCTCCGGGCGCCTAGCGGCGTCCGGGCCGGCGGTCGGGGCGGACCGCGACCGGCAGCGCGAGGGCCAGGGTGCGGAGCGGGTCCGGGGCGGACGGCGACCGCTCCAGCCGCACGCCGCCCCCGTCCTCGGTCCGCAGCGCGGCCGAGCGCCGCCCGTCGACGCCGGTGACGACGTGGCCGCCGCCGCTCTCGCGGGTGCTGCCGAGCAGCATGCCGCCGGCGGTGTGGAAGGACGGCTCGCGCAGGCCGCGCATGAACCCGAGCGGGCGGCCGGCGGCGTCGAGGACGCGCACGCGGTCGCGGCCCGGCAGCCGGGACGGGCCCCGGACGACCAGCAGCGCGGCGGCGTGGGGGTCGCGCAGCACGACGGTCCGGCGGCCGCGCCGGCGGCAGGCGACGGCGAGGACCGCGCCGCCGCTGCCGTCGCGGTAGCGGCCCCCGCCGTCCACGACGATCTGGGGGGCGCGGCCCAGGGCGCCCGCCGCGGGAGGCGGGACCTCCCCGCCCTCGTCGTCGACGACGCGCCAGTCGGCGCCGAGGGCTCCGGTGGCCGCGGCCCGCGCGGCATCGAGCCATCCGGGGGGCAGCGACCGGCCTCTGAGCAGCGTGACCGCCCTCCCGTCGACCTCGGCGACGGCATCGAGGCCCGGTGCCCGCTCCGGATCGACCCACAGCGTCCACACCGGGTCGGCGACCGGCCACCTGATCCCCACCGCGTCCACCGCCGACGCCGGGACGCGCGCCTCCCGCCCGCCGCGGCGGAGCGCCACCTCCTTCGCGTCCATGGTCACGACGAGGCGGGTCTGGTGGAGCCGGCCGGCCCACAGGGCGGCGGCCAGGGCTGCCAGCAGGCAGGCGCCGCCGCAGGCGGGCAGGATCCGGCGGGCCTTCTCCGGCTCCCAGATCCCGGCGCCGTAGCGGGCCGCCAGGAGGGCGGCCGCGCCGGTCGCCAGGGCGGCGAGCAGGACGCGCAGCGGCCCGCGGTAGGCCCGCGCGCCGAGCGTCATCCGGAGTCCGGGCGGGGGGACGGCAGGCGGGGGGACGGACAACTGTCGGCCCTTCGTGACGGGGTTTGCAGAACTATAGGGCGGCCCCCGCCCCGGCAGTGGGGATCCGCCGCTGAAGATCGTTCGTCCGGGGCGCCCTGACCGCCGCTGTCAAGCACCCGCGAAGCGCGGACGCCCCCAGGGGGCTTTCCACCCCTTACCGATAGGGTCAGGATCAAGGGGACCAGGGGAGGCGAGCGCGTCGGTGAGCACTTTGCAGGAGGCCCCGCAGGACCGGATCTTCACGTTGCCCAACATCTTGAGCCTCGCCCGGCTCCTCGGCGTGCCGCTGTTCCTGTGGCTCGTCCTGGTGGAGGCGGACTGGTGGGCGCTCGGCCTGCTGGTCTTCGCGGGCCTGTCGGACTGGCTGGACGGCAAGCTCGCCCGCGCGCTGAACCAGACGAGCAGGCTCGGCATGGTGCTCGACCCGGCGGCCGACCGCCTCTACATCCTGGCGACGCTCGTCGGGCTCACCATCCGCGACATCATCCCGCTGTGGCTGGTGCTGGTGCTCGTCGCCCGCGAGGTGTCGATCCTGCCGATCGCGCCGATCATGCGGCGGCTCGGGTACGGCGCCACGCTGCCCGTCCACTTCATCGGCAAGGCCGCGACGATGTGCCTGCTGTACTCCTTCCCGCTCCTGCTGCTCGGCGACCACGGCGGCGGCGCGGCGACCGCGGCGAGGGTCATCGGGTGGGCCTTCGCGGGCTGGGGGACGGGCCTGTACTGGTGGGCGGCCGTCCTCTACTGGGTGCAGACGCGGCAGCTGGTGCTGGCGGGCCGCGGCTCGCCGCCCCCGGCCGCCGGGCCCGGCGCGGACGGCCCGGGCGCCCGGCCGCCGGCCGGCGACCAGAAGGGAGCTGAGACCCCCCGATGAAGGCCGTCGTGATGGCGGGAGGCGAGGGGACGCGGCTGCGTCCGATGACCGCCAACCAGCCCAAGCCCCTGCTGCCACTCGTCAACCGGCCGATCATGGAGCACGTGCTGCGGCTGCTGAAGCGGCACGGGTTCAGCGAGACCGTCGTCACCGTGCAGTTCCTGGCCGCGCTGATCCGCAACTACTTCGGCGACGGCGAGGAGCTCGGCATGTCGCTGAGCTACGCGACCGAGGAGGTGCCGCTCGGCACCGCCGGCAGCGTCAAGAACGCCGAGGAGGCGCTGCGCGACGACCGCTTCCTGGTGATCTCGGGGGACGCGCTCACCGACATCGACCTGACCGACATGGTCCGGTTCCACGAGGAGAACGACGCGCTGGTCACCATCGGCCTGAAGCGCGTCCCGAACCCCCTGGAGTTCGGGATCATCATCGTGGACGACGAGGGCCGCGTGCAGCGGTTCCTGGAGAAGCCCACGTGGGGCCAGGTGTTCTCCGACACCGTCAACACCGGCATCTACGTGATGGAGCCGGAGGTGCTGGAGCACGTCGCGGAGGGCGAGCCGGTCGACTGGTCCGGCGACGTCTTCCCGAAGCTCCTCGCCGAGGGTGCCCGCCTGTTCGGGTACGTGGCCGACTGCTACTGGGAGGACGTCGGCACCCACGAGAGCTACCTCAAGGCGCAGGCCGACATGCTCTCGGGGCAGGTCGGCATCGACCTGGACGGCTTCGAGGTGTCGCCCGGCGTGTGGGTCGCCGAGGGCGCGGAGGTGGACGCCGAGGCCGTCCTGAAGGGCCCGCTCTACATCGGCGACTACGCGAAGGTCGAGGCGGGCGTCGAGCTGCGCGAGTTCACCGTCCTCGGCAGCAACGTCGTCGTGAAGGAGGGCGCGTTCCTGCACCGCGCCATCGTCCACGACAACGTGTTCGTGGCGCCGTCGACGAACCTGCGGGGCTGCGTCGTCGGCAAGAACACCGACATCATGGCGGGCGCCCGCGTCGAGGAGGGCGCCGTCATCGGGGACGAGTGCGTCATCGAGGCAGAGGCGTACGTGTCCAGCGGCGTGAAGGTGTACCCGTTCAAGACCATCGAGGCCGGCGCCGTCGTCAACACCAGCGTGATCTGGGAGTCGCGGGGGCAGCGCAACCTGTTCGGGCCGCGCGGCGTGTCCGGCCTGGTCAACGTGGAGATCACCCCGGAGCTGGCGGTGCGGCTCGCCAGCGCCTACGCGACGACCCTGAAGAAGGGCACGACCGTCGTCACCGGGCGGGACGTCTCCCGCGCGGCCCGCACCCTGAAGCGCGCCGTGAACAGCGCGCTGACCGCCAGCGCCATCAACGTCCAGGACCTGGAGGCGACGCCGCTGACCGTCGCCCGGTTCGAGACCGGCCGCGAGGACAGCGTCGGCGGGATCTACATCCGCACCACGCTCGGCGATCCGCAGGGCGTCGACATCCTGTTCCTGGACGCGGGCGGCGCCGACCTCTCCCAGGGGGCCCAGCGCAAGCTGGAGCGCGTCTTCGGCAGGCAGGAGTACCGCCGCGCGTTCCCCGGCGAGATCGCCGAGCTGACCTACCCGCCGCGCGTCGTGGAGACCTACACCCGCGACCTGCTGCGCCGCGTCGACATCCGCGGCGTCCGCGAGGCGGGGCTGAAGATCGTCCTGGACTGCGCCGGCGGGGTGGCCTCGCTGGTCCTGCCGAACCTGCTCGGCAAGGTCGGCGTGGAGGTCCTCACCCGCAACGCCGGCCTGGACGAGGCCAACCCGACCGAGACGCTCGCCGAGCGGATGCGCGACCTGGAGCGGCTCGGCGAGCTGGTGTCGTCGTCGCGGGCCGCGTTCGGCGTCCGGTTCGACCCGGTGGGGGAGCGGATCTCCCTGGTGGACGAGAACGGCGAGCTGGTCGGCGACGACCGGGCGCTGCTGGTGATGCTGGACCTGGTCGCGGCCGAGCGGCGGGGCGGCAAGGTGGCGCTGCCGGTGACGACGACGCGGGTCGCCGAGCAGGTGTGCCGGTTCCACGGCGTGCAGGTCGAGTGGACCTCCACGTCCCAGGACGTGCTGACCAAGGCGGCCGCGCAGCCGAGCGTGGTCTTCGCGGGGGACGGGCGCGGCGGGTTCCTGATGCCCGAGTTCAGCGGCACCGTGGACGGGATCGCGGCGTTCGTCCGGCTCGTCGGGCTGGTCGCGCGGACGCGGCTGACGCTGTCGCAGATCGACCGCCGCATCCCCGACGCGCACCTGCTGCGCCGCTCCGTCCCGACGCCGTGGGCGGCCAAGGGCAGCGTGATGCGCCACGTCGTGGAGGCCGCGGGGGGCCGGACGATCGACACCACCGACGGCGTGCGGGTGGTCGAGGGCGACGGCCGGTGGGTCCTCGTCCTGCCCGACCCCGCGGAGGCGGTGACGCACCTGTGGGCGGAGGGGCCGGACGCCGACGCCGCGCAGGCGCTCCTGGCGGAGTGGGCCGTGGTCGTCGAGCGGGCGGGCTCCTGAGGGCGCTCAGCAGCGCTCGCGGGGCCTGAGCCCGGACCGGTCCGGTTCCCGGTCGGCGTACGCGGCGTCCAGGAACCCGGCGAGGCGCTCCACGTCGGCGACGTTGGAGACGAGGCCGAGGGACGCCCGGACCGCGCCGCCGCTCGGCAGCCCGAGCACGCCGAGGTAGTCGTCGAGGGCGGGCGTCCGCAGGTTCGCGGTGCGGCGCAGGGCGCGCTCGGGGATCTCGAACGCGCCCTCGCCCGCGCCGGGGTTGCAGAAGCAGCCCGTCCGGACCGAGATGCCGGCGGCGGCGGTGTCGCGGGCGACGATCCGCTCGTCCACGACCGCGCCGCGCCGGTCGAGCACGTTGAACGCGACGGTGCCGCCGCGCCGGTCGCCGTCCGGCGGGCCGTACACCCGGACCAGGGGGGAGCCGTCGGCGTGGCGCAGTACGGCGAGGCGGCGCAGGAGCAGCGAGGTCAGGCACGCGACGCGGCGGTGGACGAGGTCGATCCCGACGTCCTCGATCCAGTGGACGCCGAACTCCACGTCGGGGATGGACAGGAAGTTCAGGGTGCCGTCCTCGAACGCCGTCTCGTCGGGCGCGAGCACGTGCCAGCCGCCGAGCGCGCTGACCGCCTGGATCGTTCCGCCCGCGAACCAGGGGCGGCGCAGCCGGGCGAGGGCCTCCCGGCGGGCGACCAGGCTGCCCACGCCGGTCGGGTACCCGAAGACCTTGTACCAGCTCACCGGGACGAAGTCGGCCCGGACCCGGCTCAGGTCGAGGCGGTTCGAGGGCGCGAAGGCCGCCGCGTCCAGCAGCACGTCGTAGCCGTGCGCGTGGGCGAGGCCGACCCAGTCCAGCGGATGCTGGACGCCGCTGAAGTTGCTCTGCGCGGGGAACGCCAGCAGCCCGCCGCGCCCGCCCAGCGCCGCCGCGAGCTCGGCTTCGCGGACGCGCAGGCCGGGCCCGCGGACGGGCACGTGGGCGACCTCGGCGCCGCGCGCCCTGGCGAACTCCCTGATCCCGTTGACCGAGTTGTGGTTGTCGCCGGTGAGGACGAGGCGGCGGCCGCGGCCGAACGGGTAGGCCTCCCCGACGAGGCGGCACGCCCCGGTGGCGTTCTGGGTGAACACCACCGCGTACTCCTCGGGGGAGGCGTTGAAGAACGCCAGGACCGCGCGCCGCGCCCGCTCGACGAGCGCCGTGGACGCGCTGGAGGTCGGGTTCTCCGAGTGCGGGTTGCCGTAGCAGTGCCCGGCGAGGCGCTCGGCGTGCGCGCGGATCTGCGCGGCGGCGGCGACGCCCGAGCCGGTGTAGTCCAGGTAGGTGTGCTCGTCCAGGTGAGCGTACTCGGCGGCTCGCAGCTCGTCCAGGCGGCGCGTCCCGGCGTAGCCGGGCATGACGTCGGCGTTGAAACCGGATGAGATTCTCACAGAGCTCCCCCGCCTACAAAAGCCGCATCCTTCACTAAACGGTCCAAAATCCCCAAGAGGGATGCAAGGGCGCCGGGGTGGCCTTAAATGGCCCGGGGAGGAGGGTTTCTATGTCCTGCGGGTGAGGACCAGGCAGGCTCCCGCGAGGAACAGCGCCGCGAACCCGCCCAGCACCGCCCAGTCCACGGCCACCGGCCGCGAGAAGGTGTCGCCGTACGAGGCGAGCAGGGGCGGGCCCAGCGGCGAGCGGCCGGACGCCCAGAGCCCCTCCACCCCCAGGCTGTGCCCGAGCCCCTCGAAGGCCCACCGGTTGGACATGGCGCAGCTGAGCCACCGTCCGGGCGCCGCCATCACCGGGACGGGCAGGATCGCGCCCACGAACAGCACCTGGGGGAAGCACAGCATCGGCAGCGCCATCGTGGCCTGGGCCGGATCGGTGACCGACGCCGAGACGAGGAGACCCAGCGCCAGCGCCGCCGCCGAGCACAGCATCAGCGTGACGAACAGCTCCCCGTAGGTCCCCCACCCCGTCGCGGGCAGCCGGTCCAGGGCCCGCAGGGCACCGAGCATCAGCGCATCCACCACGGCCAGCAGCGGCAGCAGGACCGCGGCCTTCGCCAGGACGTACGGCCCGATCCGCAGTCCGGTGAGCCGCTCCCTCCGCAGCACGGGCAGCTCGGTGCAGATCTGCAGCAGCCCGTAGGTCAGGCCGAAGAAGAACCCGCCGAACGCGATCCAGAAGAGGATCATCACCGTCGCGCCCGGGCTCGGGGACTCCGGCGCGAACGCCCCCGGGCGGAACAGCACCGCGAACATCGCCAGCACCATGAGCGGCGACCCGGCCAGAACGGCGAGGGTGAGCCGGTTGCGGGTGAGCAGGTCCAGGTCGCGCCGGGCGAGCAGGGCCCACTGGCGCAGCGCGCCGATCCCCGGCCCGGCCGCCGGCGGCGCGGACGCGCCGAACCGGCCCCGCCACTCGTGCGCCTCCCCGCCCCCCAGGCGCAGGTAGATGTCCTCGACGCGGTCCGCCCGGAACCGCTCGCGGGCCTCGTCCGGCTCGCCGTAGAACACGAGCGACCCGTCCTGGGCGAGGACGGCGACCCGGTCGCACACGAGCACGTCCGGCGGGTGGTGCGTGGTGAGCACCACCGTCGTCCCCGCGTCCGCGAGGCCGCGCAGCAGCCGCATCAGGTCGGCCGCCGTCGCCGGGTCGAGCCCGGACGTGGGCTCGTCGAGGAAGAACACGCGCGGCCGCGTCAGGAGCTCGACCGCGATGCTGGCCCGCTTGCGCTCGCCGCCGCTGAGCGACCCGACGCGCTGCCCCGCCCGGCCGGTGAGCGCCAGCGCCTCCAGCACGTCGTCCACGGCGCGCTCGGCGCGCTCCGGCGGCGTCCCCGCCGGCAGCCTGAGCCCGGCCGCGTACCGCAGCGTGCGCCGCAGCGGCATCTCCGGATGCACGATGTCGTCTTGCGGGACGTAGCCGAGCGAGCCCGCGGCCGGAGCGCCCCCGCCGCCGTCGTACCTGATCTCGCCCTCGGCGGGCGGCCGGACGCCCGCGATGGCGTCCAGGAGGGTGGTCTTGCCCGCGCCGCTGCCGCCGATGATCGCCACCAGCTCCCCGGCGCCGATCGACAGCGACACCTCCCGCAGCGTCCGCCGCCCCCCGGCCGCGCGCTGCCCCACCTCGCGGACCTCGATCATCTGTCCTCCCGCCGGACGACCCCACCCCGACGATGGACGATCTTCCGGTGCGCGTCCAGCGGCCGGGGCGCGGCGGCCGCGGCGGATTCCGGTCAGTCCGGAGCGTCGTCGTCGGGGTGGCCGGCCGCGATCCCGGCGAGGGTCCGCAGGGCGCGCTCCAGGACGTCCGGCGGCGGGGAGGCCAGGCCGAACCGGACGGCGCGCGGGGCGGCGCCCCCGCCGACGACGAACGCCGCGGCGGGCGTGACGGCGATCCCCCGCCGTGCCGCCGCCGCCACGAACGTCTCCGCCCGCCAGTGCCGGGGCAGCTCCCACCAGCAGAAGTACGAGGCGGGGTCGGACCGGACGTCCGCGCCCTCCAGGCACCCGGCCGCGATGCGCTGCCGGGACGCGGCGTCGGCGCGCTTGGCGCGGGTGACCGCCTCGACCGCCCCGCCCGCGATCCAGCCCGTGGCCGCCTCCAGCGCGAACCCCCCGGGACCCCAGGCGCCGGAGCGGAGCGCGGCGGCGACCCGTCCGGCGAGCGCGGGCGGCGGGACGGCGAAGCCGAGGCTCAGGCCGGGGGCGAGGCGCTTGGAGAGGCTGTCGACCAGCACGGTCCGGTGCGGGGCGTGCGCCGCCAGCGGCTCCGGCCCGGCACCGGGCAGGAACGACCAGATGCGGTCCTCGACCGCGTGCAGGCCGAGGCGCTCCAGCGCGCCCGCCAGCTCGGCGCGGCGCTCCTCCGGCATCGTCGTCCCGCAGGGGTTGTGCAGCGTCGGCTGGACGTAGACGGCGCCGAGGGGGGCGGCGCGATGGGCGTCCTCCAGCGCGTCCGGGCGCAGCCCGTGCCCGTCCATCGCGATCGGGACCGGCGTCACCCCGAGCCTGGACGCGATCCCCTTGATCACGGGGTAGGTCAGCGCCTCGACGCCGAGCCGGCCGCCCGCCGGCACGAGCGCCGCCACGGCGCCCGCGATGGCCTGGCGGCCGTTCCCCGCGAACAGGACCTCCTCCGGGGCGGGCCGCCGGCCGGAGGTGGCGAGCAGCGCCGCCGCGGCCTCGCGGGCGGCGCCGGTGCCCGCGACCCCGGTGGGCCCGAGCGCGCCGCCGAGGACGTCCGGACGGCGCAGGCGCTCCAGGCCCGCGGCGAGCAGGGCGCCCTGCTCGGGGACCACCGGGTAGTTCAGCTCCAGGTCGACGCGCGCCGCCGCCGGCTCGGAGAGCGCGGGCCCCGGCGGGCGCTCGGCCGCGCGGACGAAGGTCCCGCGCCCGACCTCCCCGACCACGAGCCCGCGCCTGGCCAGCTCCCGGTACACCCGGTTCGCCGTCGAGCCCGCGATTCCCCGGCGCCGCGCGAAGGCGCGCTGCGGGGGCAGCCGCTCGCCCGGGCGCAGCCGGCCCGCGGAGATGTCGGCGGCCAGCTCGTCCGCGACCCGTCGGAAGTCGTCCATGCGAACCCCATATTGCACCGAGAGCAATGTTTTTATTGCTTCGAGCTTACTGCGACTTCTAGCCTGGAAGAACACTGAACGACTGGAGCGCAATGATCTCGTACGCGGCCGTCGCGGCCATCGCCCTGTTCGCCCTCGGCCTCGTGCTCACTCCGGGGCCCAACATGATCTACCTGGTGTCGCGGTCGGTGACCCAGGGCCGCCGGGCCGGGCTGATCTCGCTCGGCGGCGTCGCCGCGGGCTTCCTCGTCTACGTCGCGGCCGCCACCGCGGGCCTCACGACCGTGTTCACCCTCGTTCCGCCGCTCTACGCGGCGATCAAGATCGCCGGCGCCTGCTACCTGCTGTGGCTGGCGTGGCAGACGCTGCGGCCGGGCGGCACGACCGCGTTCACGCCCGCGGACCTGCCCGCCGATCCGCCGCGCCGGCTGTTCACCATGGGGCTGGTCACCAACCTGCTCAACCCCAAGATCGCCGTGCTGTACGTGTCGCTGCTGCCGCAGTTCGCCGACCCGGACCGCGGCAGCGTCGCCGCCCAGATCCTGCTGCTCGGCGCCGTCCAGGTCACGATCGCCGTCACCGTCAACGCCCTCATCGTGCTCGGTGCCGGATCCATCGCCGCCTTCCTCGTGCGCCGCCCCGGCTGGCGGCGGGCCCAGCGGTACCTGATGGGCTCGGTGCTGGCCGGCCTCGCCCTCCACATCGGCCTGCGCCCCGCGGCCACCTGATCCGGCGCGCGGGCCTCCCGGGGCGAGGCGGCCCGCGCGGATTTGCAGGTCCTTGCCATGATGGGCCGGTGATCGCACGACAGGACACGCCCGGCGGCCCGGACGAGCCGCCGCGGGAGCGGGACAGGCCGCCCGGGTGGCGCCGCCCCGACGCCTCCATGTCGCTGCTGGCCGACCTGTTCGCCGGCAGGCACCTCGACCCGGGCTACGCCGAGGCCGCGGCGCGCCGGGCGGCCTCCGGCGCCACCGGACCGGCGCGGCGGCGGCCGCGGGGCGCGGGCGTCCTGCTCGTCCTCACCCTCACCGGGGCGCTGGCCGCCGTCGCGGGCCTCGAGGTGCGCCGCGGCGAGCCCGTGGCCGCCGAGCGGCACTCGGAGCTCGTCGACCAGATCCACGCCCGCACCGCCGAGACCGACGCACTCCAGCGCCGCCTCGTTCGGCTGCGGTCCGACACCGAGCGCCGGCGGGCCGCGGCGCTCGCCCGCAGCGCCGAGGGCCGCCGCGTCCGCCGGGACGTGGGCGCGGCGGGCGCGGCGGCGGCCGCCGTGCCCGCCTCCGGCGAGGGCCTGGTCGTCACCCTGGACGACGCGCCGCGCGGGGCCCCGGCCGGGCACGCCGCGCCGGGCCGCCGCGCCGACGGGGGCCGGGTCTATGATCAGGACCTCCAGGTCCTGGTGAACGGGCTGTGGGCGGCGGGCGCGCGGGCCGTCGGCGTCAACGGCGAGCGGCTCGGCCCGACCACCGCGATCCGCGCCGCCGGCGAGGCGATCCTGGTCGACTACCGGCCGCTCGGCGGGCCCTACGAAGTGACGGCGCTCGGCGACCCGGGGCGGTTGCGGGAGGCCTTCGCCGGCTCGCCCGCCGACCGGCGGCTCGCCGCGCTGCGGGACCGGTTCGGGATCAGGTACGACACGCGCCGCTCGGACGCGGTGCGGCTGCCCGCCGCGGTCGCGACCCGGCCGCGGTACGCCGTGCCCCGCGAGGGGGGCGGCCGGTGAGCGGGGGAGGGGTGGTCCGGAGATGATCGCGCTGATCGGGCTCGTGATCGGCGTGACGCTGGGCTTCCTGCTCCAGCCGGACGTCCCGCTCTGGCTCCAGCCCTACCTGCCGATCGCGATCGTGGCCGCGCTCGACGCCATGTTCGGCGGGGTCCGGGCCCGGCTGGAGGGGATCTTCGACGAGAAGGTCTTCACGGTCTCCTTCGTCAGCAACACCGTCATCGCCGCTCTGATCGTCTTTCTCGGCGACAAGCTCGGCGTCGGCTCGCAGCTGTCCACCGGCGTCGTGGTCGTCCTCGGCATCCGGATCTTCTCCAACGCGGCGGCCATCCGGCGGAAGCTCTTCGGCGCATGACCGGCGGCACGCGGCGCGACGGGACCGCGCGCGAGGAGGAGCGGCCGCCGGACGAGGAGCAGGCGACACAGGAGCCGGTGCCTGAGGGAGAGCGGGCTCACGAGGAGGAGCGGCCCCCGCCGGAGCCCGGAGGGGTGCGGGCCCTCGCCGGCCTCCTGCGCCCGCGCGTCAGCCCGGGTCAGCTCATCGGCGGGCTGCTGTGCCTCGTCCTGGGGTTCGCGGTCGCCGCCCAGGTGGGCTCGAACGAGCGCGACACCACGTTCGCCACCGCGCGGCAAGACGAGCTGGTCGGCATCCTGGGCGATCTGGGCCAGCGCTCCGAGCGGCTGAGGGGCGATCTGCGCGACCTGGAGGAGACGAAGGCCCGGCTGGAGCGCGACGCCGAGGGGGAGACGGCCCTTCAGGAGGCGCGCGAGCGGGCGAACACCTACGGCCTCCTGGCCGGCACGCTCCCCGCCGAGGGCCCGGGGATCGAGCTCCGGATCGACGACCCCGGCCACCGCGTGAAGGCCCTCGACCTCCTGGACGCCCTGGAGGAGCTCCGCGACGCCGGAGCCGAGGTCGTCCAGGTCGGAGACGTGCGCGTCGGCGTCGACACGCACTTCCTGGACGACCGCGACGGCATCCGGGCGGACGGCAGGCTCCTCGCCTCCCCGTACCGGTTCCTCGCCATCGGCGACCCGCACACGATGACGACGGCGCTCAACATCCCGGGCGGCGTCGTCCGCACGCTGGAGGGGGCGGGGGCCCGCGTCCTGATCGCCCGGCGCGCGAAAGTGACCGTCGGCGCGGTACGGTCTCCCTAGAGGGGACGGGGGGAGACGGTGGAACGCGCCGGTCGGCGCGTCTGATCGCGGCCGACCGCGCGGCGGCATGGACCTGCGATCACCGGCGAATGTAGTTTGGTGCAGCCGGTTCACCGTTCCAGTTGACCCTTCGGGTCATACCCGCGTAAGTTGCGGCGACCGCCGCGCGTGCGGGTGGTGAGTAGGACCGTTGCCGGGGGCGGATCCCCGGTGTGGGTTGGGTGAAGGATGCGCGTGGCGCAGGCGGCCCCCGCTACGGCGGGTCCGCGGGCGGCACGCCGATGGTAGGAGGCCGAGCCGATCGATGCCGAGCGTCTACTGCACGCAGTGCGGTCACGCCAACCCGGATGATGCCCGCTTCTGCTCGAACTGCGGCACTCCGCTGAGGAGTTCGGCGCCGCCGCCTCCCCGGGAGTCGCCGGGCGAGTCCACGTCCACGATCTCCATCGGAGGGTTCGAGGCGCTGGACACCGATGCCGGCGCCGAGGAGCCGGTCGGGCCCGACCAGATGGCGATGGAGGCGCTCCCCCCGGGCACGGCGCTGCTCGTGGTGAAGCGCGGCCCCAACGCCGGCAGCCGCTTCCTGCTCGACAAGGACCGCACCTCCGCCGGGCGGCACCCCGAGAGCGACATCTTCCTGGACGACGTCACCGTGTCCCGCCGGCACGCCGAGTTCGCCCGCCAGGGCGGCGCGTTCTCCGTGCGCGACGTCGGCAGCCTCAACGGCACCTACGTCAACCGGCAGCGGATCGACCAGGCCGGGCTGTCGGGCGGCGACGAGGTCCAGATCGGCAAGTTCCGGCTGGTGTTCCTCACCAACCCGGCCCACGGCTGACGGAACGCGGCGAGGTCGCGGCGAACGATGGGAGGGCCCTTGAACGCGGAGCCGGCCCGGTCCCCGATGACGATCGGGGACGTCCTCGGGCTGCTCAGGCCCGAGTTCCCCGACATCACGATCTCGAAGATCCGCTTCCTGGAGTCCGAGGGGCTGGTCGAGCCGGAGCGCAGCCCCTCCGGGTACCGCAAGTTCTGCGACGCCGACGTCGAGCGCCTGCGGTACGTCCTCACCGCGCAGCGCGACCACTACATGCCGCTGCGCGTCATCAGGCAGCACCTGGAGGCGCGCGACCGCGGCGAGAGCGCCCCGCCGCTCGGCGCCCCCCGCCAGGGCCCCGCCGAGCCGGACCGGCGGCGCCCACGCACGCTCGTGGCCGCCGACACCACCGCCCCTGACCCCGCCGTCCGGCTCACCCGGCGCCAGCTCCTGGACGGCGCCGGGATCGACGAGGCGCTCCTCGCCCGCCTCGAGGAGTACGGGCTCGTCCGCCGGACCGGCGCGCACTACGAGGGCGAGGCGCTGAACATCGCGCGCGTGGCGGCCGCGCTCGGCGAGTTCGGCTTCGAGGTCCGGCACCTGCGCGCCGTCAAGGCCGCCGCCGACCGCCAGGTCGGCCTGATCGAGCAGATGGTCGCGCCGCAGCTGCGCCGCCGCAGCCGCGGCGCGCACGAGCAGGCCGCCGAGGCCGCGCGGGAGATCGCCGCGCTGTCGGTCCGGCTGCACGCCGCGCTGGTGGGCGCGGGTCTGCGCGAGAGCCTCGACCGCTGAGCACGCCGCCGGCGGAGGATTTTCCCGCCCCCCGTGCGCCGCGAGCCGTCCGAGCCTGGGTGTACGTTGGCTACATGGTTCGGTCAGGAATCGATCCGCTGCACGTGGTGATCGAGACAGCGAGAACCAGCAGGGAGCCGCAGTGAAGCAGATGGAGGTCGTCGGCGTCCGGGTCGAGATGCCCTCCAATCAGCCGATCGTCCTGTTGAAGGAGACGGAGGGCGATCGCTACCTGCCCATCTGGATCGGGGCGGTCGAAGCGACCGCGATCGCCTTCGCCCAGCAGGGGGTGCTGCCCGCCCGGCCCCTCACCCACGACCTGTTCCGCGACGTCCTGGACGCCCTCAGCGTCCAGCTCCGCACGGTCAACATCACCGCGCTCCGCGAGGGGATCTTCTTCGCCGACCTGATCTTCTCCAACGGCGTCGAGGTGAGCGCCCGGCCGTCCGACTCCATCGCCCTCGCCCTGCGCACCGGCGCGACGATCTTCGCCAGCGAGGACGTTCTGGAGGAGGCCGGCGTCGCCATCCCCGACGAGCAGGAGGACGAGGTCGAGAAGTTCCGCGAGTTCCTCGACACGATCTCCCCGGAGGACTTCGGCCGGGCCGGATAGGCCCGCTTTCGCCCTGACCCGCCGGTTGAGCGCCTCCTGTGGTGGTGCCTGTGGCGAATGTCACTCTGGACGGTGAGTTCGTGCGATGGGGCGATTGGTCGCCCATTGGGTCGGACCTGGCGGTTTTTGCGGGGGAACCATCGGGGTATGGACTGCGTGTGTGGCGAAGGTGTGCAGTTTGCCCATGTGAAGCCGGTTCATCCGGGCATGCGACGCGCCGACGATGAACGTTGACCACACCCTGACCGGCACCTACCGTGCTGGTGGAACACCCGTGGTGTAATTCGTCAAACCCCCTTGACGAACCGCTGCGGGATGATAGAAGCCGGAGGTCCGCGTGGCGGTGAGCAGCGGCGAGGGCAAGGCGACCCCCGACAGGCGCGTGGCGTCCCGCCGTGCCGGAGAGCAGGGCCTGCTCTTCGACACCCAGGTGTCCGCGCCGCCGGAGGATGTCGGCTACCGCGGCCCGACGGCGTGCGCCGCGGCTGGGATCACCTACCGGCAGCTCGACTACTGGGCCCGCACCAAGCTGGTGGAGCCCAGCGTGCGGTCGGCGCAGGGGTCGGGCAGCCAGCGGCTGTACAGCTTCCGCGACATCCTCGTCCTGAAGGTCGTCAAGCGGCTCCTGGACACCGGCGTCTCGCTCCAGCAGATACGCACGGCCGTGACCCACCTGCGCGACCGCGGCGTCCAGGACCTCGCCCAGATCACCCTGATGAGCGACGGCGTCAGCGTGTACGAGTGCACCTCCCCGGACGAGGTCGTCGATCTCCTCCAGGGCGGGCAGGGCGTGTTCGGCATCGCGCTCGGCCGGGTGTGGCAGGAGGTGGAGGGCAGCCTGGCGGAACTACCGGGTGAGCGCGCCTCCACCGGCGACGCCGACCCCGCCGGGCACCCCTACGACGAGCTGGCCGACCGGCGGCGCGCCCGCCGCACCGGCTGACCCCCGACCCCTCAGAGAGCCTCCTTGCGCTGCAGGAAGGCGAACGCCCCCCAACCGGGCAGCACCGGCAGCCACAGGGTGAGGAGCCGGTAGAGCAGCACCGCCGACGTCGCGGTCTCCGCCGTCAGCCCCGAGATCGTCAGAGCCAGGGTGAGGGCGCCCTCGACGGCGCCGAGCCCGCCCGGCGTCGGCGCGGCCGACCCGACCGCGTTCGCGGTCAGGAACACCAGGACCACCGTCGTCCACGGCAGCGACCCGCCGAACGCCCGGATCGACGCGTCGAGGCACAGTGAGAACGCCAGCGTCAGCAGCAGGGTGCCGCCCATCCCGGTGGCGAGCTTGCTCGGCGACTGCAGGACGTCCACGAGGCGCGGCACCACGCCCGAGAACATCGCCCTCAGCCGCGAGGCGACGACCCGCCGCACCCGCGGCACCGTCAGCGCGAGCCCCGCGAGCAGCCCGAGCCCCAGCACCGCGAGCACGATCGTCCGGGACGGGGCGAGGTCCTGGGTCGCCTTCGCCGTCGACCCCGTCAGGAAGCCGAACAGCACCAGCAGCAGGATGTGGATGACCATGCCCACGAGCTGGGACGCGCCCACGCTCGCGACGGCGAGGGTCGGCCGGACCCCCGTGCGCTGCAGGTAGCGCGTGTTGACGGCGACGCCGCCCACCGCCGCCGGCGCGACCAGCTTCACGAACGACGCGGCCAGCTGCACCAGGACCGTCCGCGACAGCGGCAGCCGCTCCGGGACGAACCCCATCAGCATGAGCGCGGCGGCGACGTAGGTGAGCGCGGCCGCCCCGAGCGCCGCCGCGACCCAGTGCCAGCTCGCCGTGGCCGCCAGATGGCCGATGTCCAGGCTGGTCACCTGCGGGATGACGATGTACGCCGCGACCGACAGCGCCACGATGCTGACGATGGTCCGGGGCCGGAACCGCTCCAGCTTGGCCGGGGCCGCCTCCGTCTCCGGCTTCAGCCGGACGATCTGCTCCCGGATGCGGGTGAGCAGCTCCTTGTCGTGCCGCAGCGCGGTGCGGGTCGCCCGGGACAGCGCCACCCGCTGGAGCAGCGGCACCGCCCCGCCGAGCGCCTCCTCGCCCAGCACGGACGCCGCCGTCCGCACCGCCCGCTCCGGCCCCGCCCGCAGCGCCAGGGTCGTGAGCAGCTGCGCCAGGTCCAGGCGCAGCGCGAGGTCGCCCGCCGCCGTCTCGCCCGACCGCAGGTCGGTGAGGTAGGCGAGGCCGTCGTCGCCGACCAGGACCGCCCCGCCCTCCAGCCGCCGGTGCGCGAGCCGCCCGGCCTGCAGCGCCCGGAACTGCCGCCACACGTCCGTCAGCAGCGCGTCCGTGACCTCCTCGCGCGGGACGTCCCCGAGCCGCCGCCCCGGCACGTGCCCGTAGGCCAGCAGCGCCGCCTCGGTGCCGACCTCGCACGTGCCGACGATGCGCGGCGTCCGGGCGCCCGCCGCGTCCACCGCGTACGCCATGAGCGACTCGAGCTCCAGGGACCGGCGGAGCGAGCGCAGCGTCCGCCCGGTCGTGTCGCCGCGCAGCCGCAGCAGCCGCCAGACGCGGTAGAGCAGCCCGGCGGTCTGCTGGTCGCGGTCGAGGACGCGGACCTCCACGTCCCACTCGCCGTGCGGCCCGCGCTCCACCGGGAGCCGGGCGCCGGCCCCGTCCCGCGGGAAGGCCGCGAGGACGACTCCGTAGCGGCGCGTCCCGTCGGCGGCCTCGCCCGTGCCGTCCAGGCGCGCCGCCCGCTCCGGCCGCAGGCCGAGCCGCTCCAGCGCGGCCGCCACGGTCCTGCCGGACGGGCGCGGGTTCGGCGTCCCGACCGCGTAGAGGGTGCCGTGGCCGATGGCGCGGCCCAGCAGGTAGGTGGCCGCCAGCGCGGCGACGGAGGCGTAGGACGCGGTCAGCCCCGTCAGCGCGGCCAGGCCGATCATGGTCCAGGTCGCGGCCTGCCAGCGGGCGCGGCCCGCCATCCCGACCGCGCTGACGAACGCGATCACCGGCGCGATGTCGGTGTGCACGGGGGCGGTCTCGGTGCCGCCCCAGATCAGCGAGTCCAGGACGCCCCCCGGCGCGGCCCGCACCACCAGGTCGTCCAGGCCCACCGTGACGCCGAAGGCGATCATCGCGGCCAGCAGCGCGATCGCGACGCGCGTGCCGTCCTTGTGGAACAGCCGCTCGATCGCGAAGGCGATCGGCACGGCGAGCACCCCGAAGCTGGACACCAGGGTCGCCAGCGTGAGCAGCGGCCGCGGCGCGTGCGCGGTGCCCTGCGCGATGTCGGTCTGCAGGCCGTGCGTGGTCTGCTGCGCGATCGACACCAGCAGCATGACCGCCGCCAGCGCCACGACGGACGCCGCGAACCTGATGGCGTCGGACGGGCGGCGGATCCGGTCGGGCTGGGCGGGCTCCTCGACGGGGATACCGGCGGCCGCCCCCTGCGCCGGGCGCACCGCGCCGTCGTGGGTCTGTGTCACGCCGTACCGCCGCTCCGGCCATCGGTCATCGTGGCCAGCGTCCCAGACCCGGCGGCGCGCCGTCGAGTCGATGGGCCGCCGCCGGGACGCGCGTCCATCCCGCAGCCTCATCTCCCCGCCCCCGTGCGGCCCGAGCCCCTCCCGTCCCAGGTGGGTGAGCACATGGTACTCGCCGGTAGGCCTCCCGCGACGGAGGGCACGGGCCTTGCGGCGGGCCGGAACGCCCCCGTGGACGCGCCTTTGGGTAGGGTTCGTCCTAGGACATGCCGTCGACCCTGTGCGGGAGAGACCCCACGCCGCCAGCGCGGGGCGCCGAAGGGGCAACATCCCCGGAACCTCTCAGGCAAAAAGGACCGCTCGGGCGAGGCACCTCTGGAAAGCAGGCGTCGGTCCCCGCGGACGGGGAAGGCGGCTCACCGAAGGGGAAACCCCGCTGCGCGCGGGTGAAGCTCTCAGGTGCCGATGACAGAGGGGGAGACCCGGCCGCCGGCCCGTGCCGTCGGCCCACCTGAGCGACCGCAGCAGCCAGGAGGCCCTCCATGACCGCCCAGTTCTTCGCCCCCGTGGCCGCGCCGCAGCATCCCCGGTCGGCGTTCGCCGACCGCCATGTGGGCCCCTCGCCGGCCGACCAGGCGAGGATGCTGGCCGCCATCGGCTACTCCGGCGCCGAGGCCCTGATCGACGACGCGGTCCCCGCCGCCATCCGCACCTCCCGGCCGCTGGACCTGCCGCCCGCCCTGAGCGAGACCGCCGCGCTGGACCGGCTCCGCGAGCTGGCGTCCCGCAACACGGTCCTGACGTCCATGATCGGGCTCGGCTACCACGGGACGACCACGCCCGGCGTGATCATGCGGAACGTGCTGGAGAACCCGGGCTGGTACACCGCCTACACGCCCTACCAGCCGGAGATCTCCCAGGGGCGCCTCGAGGCCCTGCTGAACTTCCAGACGATGGTCGGCGACCTGACCGGGCTGCCCGTCGCGAACGCCTCCATGCTGGACGAGGGCACCGCCGCCGCCGAGGCGATGGCCCTCGCGCACCGCGTGTCCAGGCGCAAGGAGCCCGGGTCGTTCCTCGTCGACGCCGACGCCCTCCCGCAGACCGTCGAGGTCGTCCGGACGCGCGCGGTCCCGCTCGGGATCGAGGTGGTCGTCGCCGACCTGTCCGGCGGGCTCCCGGAGGGCGACTTCTTCGGCGTGCTGCTCCAGTACCCGGGCGCGTCCGGCGCCGTCCGCGACCTGGAGCCGGTCATCGCGCAGGCCCACGAGCGCGGCGCGAAGGCCGTCGTCGCCGCCGACCTCCTCGCGCTGACGCTGCTGCGCCCGCCCGGCGAGGCCGGCGCCGACATCGCGGTGGGCTCCGCGCAGCGCTTCGGCGTCCCCTACGGGTTCGGCGGCCCGCACGCCGGCTACATGGCCGTCGGCGAGGGCATCCAGCGGCAGCTCCCCGGGCGCCTGGTGGGCGTGTCGGTCGACGCGGACGGCGCCACCGCCTACCGGCTGGCGCTGCAGACCCGCGAGCAGCACATCCGCCGCGAGAAGGCCACCAGCAACATCTGCACCGCGCAGGTCCTGCTCGCCGTGATGGCGAGCATGTACGCGGTCTACCACGGCCCCGAGGGGCTGGCCGCGATCGCGCAGCGGACGCACCGCCGGGCCGCCGAGATCGCCGCGGGGCTGCGCGCCGGCGGTATCGAGGTCGTGCACGACGCGTTCTTCGACACCGTCCTCGCCCGCGTGCCAGGACGCGCCGCCGAGGTCGTCGCGGCGGCCCGCGAGCGCGGGATCAACCTTCGCCCCGACGGGCCCGACCGGGTCGCGGCCGCCTGCGACGAGACGACGCTGCCCGAGCACGTCGCGGCCGTGCTGGAGGCTTTCGGCGCCCCGGCCGCGGCGGGCGACGCCCCCGAGTCGTTCCCGGACGCCCTGCGCCGCGAGAGCCCCTACCTGACCCACCCGGTCTTCCACGCGCACCGCTCCGAGACCGCGATGCTGCGCTACCTGCGCAGGCTCCAGGACAAGGACATCGCGCTCGACCGCTCCATGATCCCCCTCGGCTCCTGCACCATGAAGCTGAACGCCACCGCCGAGATGGAGCCGATCACCTGGCCGCAGTTCGCCGACCTCCACCCGTTCGCGCCGATCGACCAGGCCGCGGGGTACGTCGAGCTGATCGGCGAGCTGGAGGACCGCCTCGCCGAGATCACCGGGTACGCGAAGGTCTCCGTCCAGCCGAACGCCGGCTCCCAGGGCGAACTGGCCGGCCTGCTCGCCATCCGCGGCTACCACGCCTCCCGCGGCGAGGAGCGCCGCGACGTCTGCCTGATCCCCTCCTCGGCCCACGGCACCAACGCCGCCAGCGCCGTCATGGCCGGGATGCGGGTCGTCGTCGTCGCGTGCGACGAGGGCGGCAACATCGACCTCGACGACCTGCGCGCCAGGCTCGAGCGGCACGGCGACCGGCTCGCGGCGATCATGGTGACCTACCCGTCCACGCACGGCGTCTTCGAGGAGACGATCACCGAGGTGTGCGCGGCCGTGCACGAGGCCGGCGGCCAGGTCTACGTCGACGGCGCCAACCTCAACGCCCTCGTCGGCCTGGCCCGCCCCGGCGAGTTCGGCTCGGACGTCTCCCACCTCAACCTGCACAAGACGTTCTGCATCCCGCACGGCGGCGGCGGGCCCGGCGTCGGCCCGATCGGCGTCCGCGAGCACCTGGCCCCGTTCCTGCCCAACCACCCGCTGCGCGAGGAGGCCGGCCCCGGCACCGGCGTCGGCCCCGTCTCCGCGGCCCCGTGGGGATCGGCCGGCATCCTGCCGATCTCCTGGGCCTACATCGCCATGATGGGCCCGGACGGCCTGCGCGCCGCCACCGAGGGCGCGATCATCGGCGCCAACTACCTCGCCGCCCGCCTCGGCCCGCACTACCCGATCCTGTACACCGGCCGGAACGGCCTCGTCGCGCACGAGTGCATCGCCGACCTCCGCAAGATCACCAAGGAGACGGGGATCACCGCCGAGGACGTCGCCAAGCGCCTCATCGACTACGGCTTCCACGCCCCGACCCTGTCGTTCCCCGTCGCGGGGACCCTGATGATCGAGCCCACCGAGTCCGAGGACCTCGCCGAACTCGACCGGTTCTGCGACGCCATGATCGAGATCCGCCGGGAGATCCGGCGCGTGGCCGACGGCGGCTACGACGCCGAGGACAACCCCCTCAAGAACGCCCCGCACACCGCCGCCTGCCTCGTCTCCGACGACTGGAAGCACGCCTACACGCGCGAGGAGGCCGCCTACCCCCTCCCGTCCCTGCGGGAGAACAAGTACTGGCCCCCGGTCCGCCGCATCGACCAGGCCTACGGCGACCGCAACCTCGTCTGCTCCTGCCCGCCCCCGGAGGCGTTCGAGGACTGAGTCGGACCGTGTGTTCGGGTCGTCGGGGGCCGAGGTGGCGGCCGGGCGCCGTTCGCGCCTTCGCCGGGGCTCGGCGCCCGCGAAGATCATGGGGGCGGCTCCGGGGACGGATTTGTGATCATGGCGGGGATTTCGGGGTGTCGGGGCGGGACGGGGGCGGGGGCCTGTCGCTACGCTTCTGCTGATCCCGAACCAGAGGGCAGAAGAGCGATGAGCGAGTCCCTGGACGCCGTGTCCGACGACGCGGCGCGACTGTGCGAGGAGGCCCGCGGCCTCGCCGAGAACGGTGAGGCGGAGCGGGCCGCGCTGCTGTTCGAGAGGGTGCTCGCGCTCGGCGACACCCCCTTCCGCGCGCGGGCCGCGCTCGGGCTGGCGGTCGTCCTCGACGACGCCGGGCACGTGGAGCGGGCCCGGGAGGCCGACCGCGCCGCGATCGCCACCGCCGACCCCGAGTACGGGCCGCGCGCCGCCTACCACCTGGCGCTCACGCACGAGCGGGTCGGCGAGCACGAGCGGGCCGCGTCCGCCTGGCGGGTCGTGGTCGACTTCGGCAACCCCGCCTACCTCCCGCCCGCCCACCTGGCCCTCGCCCGCGGCGCCGACGACGCCGGCGACTTCGACACCGCCCGCGGCCACTGGGAGGCGGTGATCGCGACCGGGGACGCCGAGTACGGGCCGCCCGCCGCGCACGACCTCGCGCAGCGGCTGCTGGAGCGCGACGAGCCCGCGCGGGCGCAGCGGATCCTGACCGCCGGGCTCAAGCTGATCGACCGGGCCGCCGCCCCCTACGCCTACGCGCGGCTCGCCGTCGCGCTCGGCATCTCCTACCTCGACCAGGCGATCGGCGCGTTCGGCGCGGCGCTGGGGGAGGAGCCGCCCGACCCGGAGGTCGGCCCGCTGGCCACCGAGCTGCTGGCGCGGACGCTGCCGCTGCGGGGGCGGGGCGCCGAGGCGGGCGAGGTGTGGCGGCGGGGCCTCGCCGACCCCGGCACCGCGGGGCAGGTGCGGGCGCGGCTGCGCCGCGACTTCGGCGACGCCGAGGACGACGGCGACCCCGGCGACCTGTGGTGGGAGCCGGTCGTCGAGCAGGCCGTGTCGGACGGGACGCTCCCGGCCCTGACCGGTGAGGCGTTCGGGGCCCTCGACCACATGTACGCGCTGCTCGCCGCCCGGTACGCCGAGCGCCGGGAGGGCGAGCCGCACGAGACCCTCGGCAGGGCGGTGCGGGTGCCGAGCGGGTACCAGTGGGGCCCGCTGCTGCACGAGAGCTTCGCCGAGCGGTTCCGCCTGGCGATGGGCACGCCCGTCCCCGACTGGACCGAGGGCTAGCTACCGGAATGCGGGCCAGTGCTCCGGTCTTCAGGCCGGGGGTGAAGGCCCGCGCTGGGGTGGGCCGGCAAGGTCCGAGCGGTGCCTTGAGTTGGACGGTTCTGCTGGTCGATGTACTGCCTCACGGCGCTCAGCGGTGCTCCGCCGACGGTGCCCGCGAAGTACGAACCCGACCACAGCTTGTTGGCCCGGTAGTAGTGCGGCACGAGGTCGGGGAACTCCTGCCGCAGCCGCCGTGAGGAGACGCCCTTGAGGCTGTTGACCAGGCGGGCCACGGCCATCTTGGGCGGGTGGTTGACGAGTAGGTGGACGTGGTCGTTCTCGCCGTTGAACTCGACCAGCTCGGCCTGGAAGTCACGGCACACGTCCCGCATGATCGCTTCCATGCGGGACAGGTGCCGGTCGGCGAACACCTCATGCCGGAACTTGGTCACGAAGACCAAACGGGCTGCGCCTGCGGCAGCAAGCCCGCGAGGGGGGCTTGCCGTACGTGTCGGACGCCGAGTTGTCCAAGCAGGTCATCACGCTGGCCAAGGCGACCCCGCAACGGGCGTGGCTGGGCGAGGTGTCGTCGGTGGTGCTGCAGCAGGCCCTCGCCGACCTCAACACCGCGTACCGCAACTTCTTCGCGTCGGTCTCCGGCAAGCGCAAGGGCCGCAAGGTGGCCCCGCCCCGGTACCGCTTGCGCAAGGACAACCGGCAGGCCATCCGTTTCACCAGGAACGCCCGGTTCAAGGTCCTGGACAACGGCCGCTTGCGGCTGCCGAAGATCGGCGACGTAGTGGTGCGCTGGTCCAGAAGTCTGCCGTCCGAGCCCACCTCCGTCACAGTGGTCAAGGACGCGGCCGGGCGGTACTTCGCCTCGTTCGTCGTCACGGCCGAGGACCAGGCCCTGCCGCGGGTGGAGTCGGAGGTCGGCATCGACCTGGGCCTGACGCACTTCGCGGGTGCTGTCGGACGGCACGAAGGTGACCGCGCCCGAGTTCCTGCGGCGCGCCGCCCGCAAGCTCAAGCGGCTGCAGCAAGCCCTCGCGCGCAAGCAGCGCGGGAGTCAGAACCGCAAGAAGGCCGTCGTCAAGGTCGCCCGCGCCCATGCGCGGGTGGCCGACACCCGGCGGGACTGGCAGCACAAGCTCTCCACGCAGATCATCCGCGAGAACCAAGCGGTGTACGTCGAGGACCTGTGCGTGACCGGTCTGTGCCGGACCCGGCTGGCCAAGTCCGTGCACGATGCGGGCTGGGCCGCCTTCACCGGCATGCTGGAGTACAAAACCGCCAGGTACGGGCGCACCTTCTGCCGGGCGGACCGGTTCTTCCCCTCGACCCGCATGTGCTCGGCCTGCGGCCGGGTCAACGAGAAGATGGCGCTCAACGTCCGAACGTGGGACTGTCCGTGCGGCAGTCACCACGACCGGGACATCAACGCCGCCAGGAATATCAGGGCCGCTGGACAGGCGGACCTCAACGCCCGTGGAGCGCACGTGAGACCGGGACTCGTCCCGGCAGCGCGCAATGAAGCGGGAACCCGCCCGGACGCTGCGCGTTCCACGCGCAGCGTGGAGGGAATCTCCGTCCGTTAGGACGGAGAGGATGTCAATCGGCGATGGCGCGCTCGGCGATCACCTTGGTGATGCGGGCGCGGACGAGGTACTCGGTCGGCACCGCGTTGCGGCGGCCGAACTCCTCGGCCCGGTCGGCGCCCATGTAGCGGCCGCCGATGGCGGTCGCCCAGCGGAGCACCTCGTCCAGGTCCTCGACGAGCGTCGCCTCGGCCTGGATCAGCACGTACGAGAACGGCGGGGCCTGGTCGTCGACGCAGATGGACACACGCGGGTCGCGGGCGAGGACGCGCCCCTTGACGCCGCGGCGGCCCGTGTTGAACAGCACGTCGTCGCCGTCGAGGACGAACCACACCGGGGTGACGTGCGGCGTCCCGTCCTTGCGGGTGACGCCGGCCTTGCCGGTGCGGGTGCCCTCCATGACGAACGCGCGCCACTCGCTCTCGGTCATGATCTCCATGGGCCCAGTCTGCCGCACGGTCCGCTCGCGGCTGCCGCTACGGTGTGTCACGTGGAGGTCGCGACGGCGCACGGGACCGCGGAGGTCGTGCTCGACGAGGTGGCGGAGCCGGCGCTGCTGCTGGTGCTGACGCACGGGTCGAACGGGGGAGTGGAGGCGGCCGACCTGCTCGCGGTGCGGGCCGAGGCGCTCGCCCTCGGCGGTGCCGTCGCGCGGGTGACGCAGCCGTTCCGGCTCGCCGGGCGGCGGGCGCCGGGCCCCGCGGCCAAGCAGGACGAGGCGTGGCTGGAGGTGGTCGCGGTCCTGCGGGAGAGGTTCGGCGACGTGCCGCTGGTGCAGGGCGGCCGCAGCAACGGCGCGCGGGTGGCGTGCCGGACGGCGGCCGCGGCCGGTGCGGCGGGCGTGGTGGCGCTGGCGTTCCCGCTGCACCCGCCGGGCAAGCCTGAGAAGACCCGCGTGGGCGAGCTGCGGTCGGCGGGGGTGGAGGTCCTGGTCGTCAACGGCGACCGCGATCCGTTCGGCGTCCCCGACCCGGCGGACGCCGCCGAGGTGGCGGTGCTGGCGGGGGAGCGGCACGACCTGAACAAGGACCCCGCGGCGGTCGGCCGGGCGGCGGAGCCGTGGCTGAGAAGGTGGGCGGCCCGTCCAGTGCGGACGGGCCGGGAGTAGAGTGGCTCCGGGCCCGGTGCGGGCCCAGAGGCCGGTGGTGGTGGGCGTGCCCCCGAGGATGATCACCCGTTTGAACTAGTCCCCCGTGGAGACCGCTCAAGCGGCGGACGTGGCCTGCGCGTCCGTCGGCCGGTGCGGCGCGATGACTCCCCCGTCGGGCAGCAGCTCACCGGTGTCCTCGAACAGCACGACTCCGTTGCACAGCAGGCTCCACCCCTGCTCGGGGTGCGAGGCGAGCGTGCGGGCGGCGTCGCGGTCGGGTGCGTCGTGGGAGGGACAAGGCGGCTGGTGCGGGCACATGGCGTGCCTCCGGTCTCAACTAACTGGTCGGTCGTGGTGCTTTCCTGTTCTGACGCACCCCAGTGTGGAGTGGTTCGCCCCCACCGGCCATAGCCCGTTGGGACGGTTGTCCATTGGTACCGGAGTACCGGTCGGGTGTGATCCCTCCCACTCCGGGGGTGCGATCAGTAGCGTCCCCCCGGCGCGGTGACGGACGGGGAACGACACGCCGCCGGAGCCTGAAACCCTTACGATGTTCGGCGGGGGACGGGCTCTGCGGGTTGGGGGAGTGAGGCCGGTGCGGGTCGCGCTGTCCGTCGCGTGCTTCGACGACGTGCTGTTCCCCGGCACCGCGAAGGCCGTGACCGCGCTGCTGGAGCGGCTCGGGCACGAGGTGGCGTTCCCGCCGGGGCAGACCTGCTGCGGCCAGTTCCACTGGACGGCCGGCTACCACCGCGAGGCCGCCGCGCTCGCCCGCTCCCACGCGGCCGCGTTCGAGGGCTGCGAGGTCGTGGTGGCGCCGTCCGCGTCGTGCGCCGCGACCGTCCGCGACGACTACCCGAAGCTGGCCAGGACGGCCCGCGACCCCGGCCTGGCCCGCGCCGCCGAGGCCCTCGCCGTCTACGAGCTGACGGAGCTCCTCGTCGACGTCCTGGGGGTCACCGACGTCGGCGCGTACTTCCCGCACCGGGTCGCCTACCACCCGTCCTGCCGCTCGCTGCGCGCGCTCGGCGTCGGTGACCGGCCGGTGCGGCTGCTGCGCGCGGTGCGGGGCCTGGACCTGGTGGAACTGCCGTCCGCGGAGGAGTGCTGCGGGTTCGGCGGCGCGTTCGCGATGAAGAACGCGGACGTGTCGGTCGCGATGGTCGCCGACAAGGTCAGGCACATCCGCGACACCGGCGCCGACGTGGTCTGCGCCGTCGACGACCCGTGCCTGGCCCACATCGGAGGCGCGCTGTCGCGGCTGCGGGGCGGCGTGCGGACGATGCACCTGGCCGAGATCCTCGCCGAGACGGGGCCGGCGTGACGGCCTCCTCCCCGGGGACGGGGCCCTCCTCCACGGGGAGGAGCGGGCCCGTCCCGCCGCCGAGGCCGAAGTTCGCCGCCGCCGCGCGGCCGGAACTGGCCGACACCCGGCTGCGCCGCAACCTGCGCGGCGCGACGGCGGCGCTGCGGGAGCGGGAGGCCGCCGCGGCAGCGGAGGCCGCCGACTGGGAGGACCTCCGCGAGGCCGGGCGCGCCGTCGGGGACGCCGCGCTCCTCGACCTCGACTCCCACCTGGAGGAGCTGGAGCGGGCCGTCACCGAGGCGGGCGGCACCGTCCACTGGGCGGCGGACGCCGCGGAGGCGCGCCGCGTCGTCACCGGCCTGGTCCGCGCGACGGGCGCGAGGGAGGTCCTCAAGGCCGCGTCCGCGACGGCGAGGGAGATCGGTCTGGGCGACGCGCTGGCGCGCGCGGGCGTGACCGTCCGCGAGACCGCGGTCGCCGAGATGGTCGTGCAGCTCGCCGAGGACGCGCCGTCCCACCTGCTGTCGCCCGCCGCGCACCGCGACCGCGCGGAGATCGCGGAGCTGTTCCGCCGCGCGGTGCCCGCCGCCGGGCCCGGCCTCGCCGACGACCCCGAGGCGCTGGCCGCCGCCGCCCGCGCCCACCTGCGCGAGCGGTTCCTGCGCGCCCGCGTCGCGGTCACCGGCGCGAACTTCCTGGTAGCCGAGACCGGCACCGCCGTCGTGCTGGAGTCCGAGGGCAACGCGCGGATGTGCCTGACGCTCCCCGAGACGCTGATCACCGTCGCCGGTATCGACAAGGTCGTCCCGACGTGGGATGACATGGAGGTGTTCCTCCAGCTGCTCCCGCGCTCGTCGACCGGCGACCGGATGACCCCCTACGTCTCGACGTGGACGGGAGTGACCGCGGGCGACGGGCCGCGCGAGTTCCATCTCGTCCTGCTCGACAACGGCCGCACCCGCGCCCTGGCCGACGAGGTCGGCCGCGCCGCCCTGCGCTGCATCCGCTGCTCGGCCTGCCAGAACGTCTGCCCCGTCTACGAGCGGACGGGCGGGCGCCCCTACGGGCCGGTCCACCCCGGCCCGATCGGCGCGGTCCTCACCCCCCTGACGCGCGGCGTGGAGAGCGCCGCCGACGCCTCGCTGCCGTACGCGTCCACGCTGTGCGGCGCCTGCGCCGACGTCTGCCCGGTGAAGATCGACATTCCGGACCTGCTGGTGCACCTGCGCGGCACGGTGGTCGAGTCGCGCCGGCGGCGTCCCGTCCCGACCCCCGAGATGGCGCTGATGCGCGGCCTCGCCTGGACGATGGGCGACCCGCGCCGCCACGAGGCGGCGGTGCGGCGCGGCGTCCGGTGGGCCCGGCTGCTGTCGCGCGGCGGGCGGATCCGCCGCCTCCCCGGCCTGCTCGGCAAGTGGACCGAGGCCCGGGACCTGCCCGCGCCGCCGGCCGAGAGCTTCCGCGGCTGGTGGGACAGGACGCGCGGATGAGCTCGCGGGAGGAGGTGCTGCGGCGGGTCCGCGAGGCGCTCGGCGGGGCCCGCGCCGCGCGCCCGCCCGCGGCGCGCGGCTACGCCCGGCGGCTGCCCGCGGCCGACGCCGAGACCAGGGCCGACGTCCTCGCGCTGTTCACCGAGCGGGTCGCCGACAACCGGGCCGCGGTGCGGCACGTCGGCGCGGACGAGGCGGGCACGGCGGTGGCGGCCGCGCTGTGGGGGCGGGAGGCCAAGCAGATCGTCGTCCCGGCCGACCTCCCGTTCGGGTGGCTCGCGGAGCTGGACGGAGTGCGGGCGCTGGCCGACGCCCCGGCGGTCGACCTCGCCACCCTCGCCGCGGTCGACGGCGTCGTCACCGGCTGCGCCGTGGCCGTCGCGCAGACGGGCACGGTCGTCCTGGACGGCGGCCGGGCGCAGGGCAGGCGGGCGCTCACCCTCGTCCCCGCCTACCACCTGTGCGTGGTGCACGCCGACCAGATCGTCGGGACGGTCCCGGAGGCGGTCGAGCGGCTCGACCCGGAGCACCCGCTGACGTGGATCAGCGGGCCGTCGGCCACCCACGCCGTCGAGGCGGCGCGGGTCGAGGGCGCCCACGGCCCGCGGCACCTGGAGATCATCCTCGTCGAGGACTGACCGCGCCTAGCGCACGCCGCCGAGGACGACGTCGAGGCCGGCGCGGAAGCGGGCGTCCCAGTCGACCGGGCCGCTCCCGCCGCCCTCGCCGGCGGCGATCCGGGCGGCGGCGCCGTCCTCGGCGGTGCCGCGCACCTCCAGCGCGGCGTGCCCGATCACGTAGCCGAGCAGGGTGTGCGCCGCGACGGCGGCGGCGTCCTCGGGGACGCCGCCGCGGCGCAGCACCTCCCGCAGGGACGCGAGGGTCTCGGTGAGCGCGGCGGGGTTGCGGCGCGTGACGACCAGCGGGAGGACGCCCGCGTGCGCCAGCAGGCGCTCCCGGTAGCCGCCGGCCCAAGCCCGCAGGACGTCCTGCCAGCGTCCGTGCGCCGCCGTGTCGGCCGGTGCCGCCGCGACGTGCACGACGAGGCCGTCGAGGAGCTGCTCCTTGCCGCGGGGGAGGTGGTGGTAGATGGCCATCGCCTCCACCTCCAGGGCGTCGCCGAGGCGGCGCATCGTGAGGCGGCCGAGCCCCTGGCCGTCGACGATCCGCAGGGCCTCCTCGATGATGCGGTCGGTGGTCAGCGGTGCGCGGTGCTGGGCGTTGATGCTGGGTTGCCGGACCATGATCCGACCTTACTACGTAAAGGGCCCGGGCCGGGTGTCCGCCGCGCCAACACGCCGGGACCCCGCGTAGTCTTTCCCTGATCGGACACTGCACGACCGTCGAGGGAGTACCACCATGCCGCTGGGCCGCCGGGTGAGCAAGGACGTAGCGGAGCCGTACGAGGCCGACCAGCGGCTGGCGGGCGAGTACGAGGACCGGCTCGCGGCCGCCGGCGAGGCGGAGCGGGCGCTGCGGGAGGCGCAGGCCTCCGGCGGGGCCGAGCCGCGGCTGCGGGAGCTGACGGTGGCCTTCGACCGGGCGATGACGGCGGTGCTCGCCGCCGCCGAGGCGTCCGAGCGGATCGCGATGGGGCCGAACGTGTACTCGACGGACGCGCAGGACGCCAAGGCGCGCCGCGCCGCCGAGATCGCCTACCGCAAGGCCAAGGCGCGCCCGGCGGTGCGCCCGTGGACCGAGGAGGTCGACCGGCTGCGCACGGCGCGCGAGGCGCACCGGCTGAGCTATCGGACGCAGCCCGCCGCCCACGTGTGAGCCGCGGCGGACGCGTGGCGACACGGCGTCACCGGGTGGCACGGGCCGCCGAACTTTGAGAGTCTGCCCTCTCCGGGGGAGCGCCGGGGGTGCCGCGCCGTACGTCGCGCCAGCGTGACGGCCGCGGCCGGCGTCCCGGCGGGGAGGGCACTGGGGTGCTCTGGACGTTGGGGGATGTCACTTGGAGCGCACGCCGCCGGACCGGTGCCGCGTACTCGAGTCCTACCAGGACGGGGTGAAGGCGATCCGCGCGCTCGCGGAGACCGTCCGGGACTGGGACGTGCCGACGCCCTGCGCCGACTGGCAGCTGATCGACCTCGCGGGGCACCTGCGGTGCGTCGCGGAGAACTTCCTGGAGTACCTCCAGGACGCGCCCGACAGCCGCCTGGCGAAGCTGTTCGCGCGGGAGGCGGCGACGGCGGTGCTGATCAGGCAGCAGGCGCGGCAGAACGCGGCGGAGCTGGCGGTGCTGCCGCCAGAGCCCGGCCCGGAGCGGATCCTGGCCTTCGGGGTGTCGGCGGGGGCGTACGCCGACCTGATGCCCGACATGTGGGACCGGACGCACCTGATCTACCGGGGCACCAAGTACACGGTCGGCGACCACGCGGGCGCGGCGTGCGTGGAGTGGCACCTGCACGCCTGGGACATGGCCCGCGCGACCGGGGCCGACTACCGGCCGCGCGACCCGGACCTGCTGGTGTCGGCCTGGCACTGGGGCGTCCCGCACCTGCCGCTGGAGCCGGGGGACTCCTGGGAGGCGGTGCTGCGCTCCTCGGGCCGGTCGCCGCGGTGGCCGGACCCGGGCGAGGGGCCCGGCCGCTCGCGGCGGCGGCGCCCGGTCCGCCAGCCCGCCGTCAGACGCCCGCCGGCCTCCCCGGGCGGGCCCGCAGGTAGACCAGCCAGGTGAGCGCGCAGCACACCGCGTAGAAGGCGATGAACGCGACGTAGGCGCCGTCGCCCGTTCCGTAGGTCAGGAACGACTGGCGGAACGCGATGTTGACCAGCACCCCGCCGAACGCCCCCACGGCGCCCGCGATGCCGATGAGCGCCCCGGACAGGCGGCGCGCCTCGTGCTCGGCGGCGGCGGGGTCCCCGCCGCCGTCGACGCCGGCCTGCGCCTTCGCCCTGAAGATCGCCGGGATCATCTTGTAGGTGGAGCCGTTGCCGACGCCGCTGAAGGCGAACAGCAGCACGAAGCCGGTGAGGAACAGCGCGAGGGACCCGAGCAGCGACGCGCCCAGCACGAGGCCCGCCGAGGCGGCCATCGCCACGAACGTGCAGAAGGTGACCTTCGCGCCCCCGAGCCGGTCGGCGAGCCGGCCGCCGACGGGACGGATCAGCGAACCGAGCGCGGGGCCGAGGAACGTCAGGTAGGCCGCCTTGATCGGGGTGTCGAACTCGGCCTTGAACTGCACCTGCAGGACCTGCCCGAACGCGAAGCCGAACCCGATGAACGATCCGAAGGTGCCGATGTAGAGCACCGACATGATCCACGTGTGGGCGTCCTTGCAGACGTCCCGCATGGCCCGCCTGTCGTTGCGGGCGTGGGCCAGGTTGTCCATGGCGAGCGCGGCGCCGAGGGCGGCGAGGACGATGAACGGGATGTAGACGCCCGCGACGAGGCCGGGGTGGCCCTTGCCCGCGGTGGCGAGGACGGCGAGCCCGGCGAGCTGGACGACGGCGACGCCGAGGTTGCCGCCCCCCGCGTTGATCCCGAGCGCCCACCCCTTGAGCCGCTGCGGGTAGAACGCGTTGATGTTGGCCATCGACGAGGCGAAGTTGCCGCCGCCGACGCCCGCCACGGCCGCGAGCAGCAGCAGGGTGGTGAACGAGACGCCCGGTTCGATGAGGACGGCGGCGAGCACCGCCGGGACGAGCAGCAGCGCCGCGCTGAACACCGTCCAGTTGCGTCCGCCGAACCGGGCGACCGCGAGGGTGTAGGGGATGCGCAGCGCCGACCCGACGAGGGCCGGGACGGCGGTGAGCGTGAACTTCCCGGCCGGGTCGATGCCGTAGGCGGGGCCGAGGAACAGCACCAGCACCGACCACAGCGTCCACACCGAGAACCCGATGTGCTCGGCGAAGATCGAGAACATGAGGTTGCGGCGGGCGGTCCGGGCGCCTCCGGCCGCCCAGAACGCGGGGTCCTCGGGGCGCCAGTCGTCGATCCAGCGGCCCTTCGTCGGATGGGCGCGCCCGGCGCGCGCGGCTTCGGTGGTGACGGTCATCAGGCGGTCTCCTTGGGTCGCTTCGACGGCCCGACCGTAGGAAGCGCGGGTTTCGCGCGTGTGTGACCGGTCATACGGAAGTGATAACTCCGCTGCACAGCGTGTTCCGGACGCTGTGAGGGGACGGGTAGGCCCGGGTGCGCCCGGGTAGGCAGAGAGGGCGACGCGGCGGGGGAACGGAGAGGCGACGATGGGAACCTGTGAGGTCTGCGGGAACGAGTACGCGATGGCGTTCGAGGTGCACGCGCAGGGCGAGGTGCACACGTTCGACTCGTTCGAGTGCGCGGTCACCAAGATGGCGCCGATCTGCGAGCACTGCGAGTGCCGGATCATGGGGCACGGCGTGGACGTGGGCGGGCACTTCTACTGCGGAGCGCACTGCGCCCGCGCCGCCGAGCCCGAACGCGCCCGCACCATCCGGGACGCGGTGTCGGTGTAGACCTGTCCGGCGCGGTCCTGTCCGGACGCGGTTCCGGCGCGGGCGTCCGGTCCGGCGGCCGGCCCGGCGGCTCCGCCCGGGCACCCGGTTTCAGGCGCGGGCGGCGCCGAAGGGCTGCTCGCGGCCGTCCTCGAGGTAGACGGCGCCGCCCGCGGCCATGGCCCGCAGGCTGGGCTCCAGCCGGCGCGATACGTGCGGCGGCGCCAGCTCGGGGACCTTCTCCGGCGCCACGAGGATGTGGTCGGAGAGCTCCTCGGGCGGCAGCCGGATCGACGCGATCTCGGGTCCGGTGATCGTGCCGCCGAAGACGAACACGTTGACCGCGTCGACGCCGTCGTCGCGCGGCGAGCCCCAGTCGACGCAGGCCAGCCCGTCGAGCCGGGGGACGAGGCCGAGCTCCTCCTCGCACTCGCGTACGCACGCCGACAGCGGGGACTCGTCGGCCTCGATCACCCCGCCGGGCAGGAACCAGCCCTCGCTGTAGGTGGGTTTGACCAGCAGCACCCGCCCCAGGTCGTCCAGCAGCAGGGCCGCCGCGGCGCCGCGGGCCCGCGGCAGGGAGGCGTAGTAAGCAAGGTCTGGCATGCTCCGAGGTTAAACGTGATCACTCTGGGCCGATTCCGGCCGTAACGGACAGGCGACCGCATCCATCCGCGAGATCGCCGGGCCACCGCCGATCCGTTCGGCAACCGGGCAAAAGGCAACGAATAGGCCATGACAGGGATCGACAACGCTTGACACGCGCGCGTCAAGAGGGATTGCGGCGCCGCGTTCACGACTCCTGACCTCGGGGGAGGAGCGACGTGAAAGCCATTTAACGCCGGGGTCACACCCGGGACTCGGCGGCGAAACCGGGCACGCGGAGTGTCGGCGCATGATCGGGACTCCTACGCACTGCCCGTACTGCGCGCTGCAGTGCGGCATGACCCTGCACGGCGCCGCCCGGGGGAGCCTGCGGGTGGAGCCGCGCGAGGACGTGCCGGCCAACCGCGGCGGGCTGTGCCAGAAGGGCTGGACGGCGCCGGAGCTGCTCACCGTCCCGGACCGGCTGACCACGCCGATGATGCGCCGCACCCGGGACGCGCCGCTCGAGCCGTGCGGCTGGGACGAGGCGCTCGACCGCGTCGCCGCCGAGGCCGGCCGGCTGCGGGAGCTGCACGGGCCCGACGCCGTCGCGGTGTTCGGCGGCGGCGGGCTGACCAACGAGAAGGCCTACCAGCTCGGCAAGTTCGCCCGGATCGCACTCGGCACGTCCCAGATCGACTACAACGGGCGGTTCTGCATGTCGTCGGCCGCCGCCGCTTCCGGGCGGGCGTTCGGGATGGACCGCGGGCTGCCCGGCCCGGTCACCGACCTCGCGGCCTCCGGTGCGGTCCTGCTCGCGGGCGGCAACGTCGCCGAGACGATGCCGCCGTTCATGCGTCACCTGGCGCGGATGCGCGAAGGCGGCGGCGCCCTCGTCGTCGTCGACCCCCGCCGCACCGCCACCGCCCGCCAGGCCGACCTGCACCTGCAGCCCACGCCCGGCACCGACATCGCCCTCGCCAACGGCATGCTCCACCTGGCGCTCGCCGAGGGCCTGGCCGACGAGGAGTACATCGCCGCCCGCACCACCGGGTTCGAGGCCGTCCGCACCGTCGTCAACGCCTACTGGCCCGACCGGGCCGAGCGCATCACCGGAGTGCCCGTGCCGCTGATGCGCGAGGCCGCCCGGCTGCTGGCCCGCGCGTCCCGCGCCCACGTCCTCACGGCGCGGGGATCGGAGCAGCACGCCCGCGGCACCGACACCGTCAGCGCCTTCATCAACCTGGCCCTCGCTCTCGGGCTCCCCGGCCGCGAGGGCTCCGGTTACGGGTGCCTGACCGGGCAGGGCAACGGGCAGGGCGGGCGCGAGCACGGCCAGAAGGCCGACCAGCTGCCCGGCTACCGCAGGATCGACGACCCGCAGGCCCGCGCGCACGTCGCCGGAGTCTGGGGCGTCGACCCCGGCGACCTGCCGGGGCCGGGACGGTCGGCCTACGAGCTTTTGTCGGCGCTCGGCACCTCCGGCGGCCCGAGGGCCCTGCTGCTGTTCGGGTCCAACCCGGTCGTGTCGGCGCCCCGCGCCGCGGCGGTGGAGGAGCGGCTCGGCGCGCTCGACCTGCTGGTGGTGGCCGACTTCGTGCCGTCGGAGACCGCGCGGCGCGCCGACGTCGTCCTGCCGACCGCTCAGTGGGCCGAGGAGTCGGGGACGATGACGAACCTGGAGGGGAGGGTGCTGCGGCGGCGCCGCGCCGTCCGCCCGCCGGACGGCGTCCGCACCGACCTGGAGATCCTCGCCGCGCTCGCCGGGCGGCTGGAGGCGCCGGGGGAGTGGAGCACCGACCCGGAGGCGGTGTTCGGGGAGCTGCGCCGCGCCAGCGCGGGCGGCACCGCCGACTACTCGGGCATCACCTACGAGCGGATCGAGGCCGAGGGCGGGGTGTTCTGGCCGTGCCCGTCGCCGGACCACCCCGGCACGCCGAGGCCCTACCTGGACCGCTTCCCCACTCCGGACGGGCGGGCCCGGTTCGTCGCCGTCGAGCACCGCGGCGCCGCCGAGGACGTCGACGGTGACTACCCCGTGTACCTGACGACCGGGCGGGTCCTCGCCCAGTACCAGTCGGGGGCGCAGACCAGGCGCGTCCGGCCGCTGGCCGAGGCGGCGCCGGGACCGTTCGTCGAGCTGCACCCCGACCTGGCCGGGCGCCTCGGCATCGAGGACGGCGCCGAGGTGCGGGTCGAGAGCCGCCGGGGGGCGGCGACCGTGACCGCCCGCCTGACCGGCGCCATCCGCCCCGACACGGTCTTCATGCCGTTCCACTGGGCGGGGGAGGGCCGCGCGAACCTGCTCACCAACCCCGCGCTCGACCCGGTCTCGCGGATGCCGGAGTTCAAGGTCTGCGCCGTGCGCCTGCGCCCCCTGCGGGCCGAGGAGGAGCCCGCCGGGGCCGCCGCGCTCGGCGGCCGGCGGTGAGCCCCTTTTAACACGGCGGTGACAAAGGAGACCCAACCGCGAAACCGCCTCTCCCGAGTATCGGACCATCGGACAGTTCCCCGCCAGGAGGTTGCCGCGCGATGACCACGACACCCGAAGCGACGATCACCAGGAAGCGGGCGGGCCGGCACGCGGCCCGCTGGTTCGACATCTGCTCCTACGCCGGCCTGACCCCCGAGCGGGGCGCCTGCGCGATGGTGGACGGCACGCAGGTGGCGATCTTCCGGGCCTTCGACGGCGCCCTGTACGCATTGTCGAACCTCGACCCGTTCAGCGGCGCCTACGTGCTGTCGCGGGGGATCCTCGGCACCCGGGACGGCGCGCCGACCGTCGCGTCCCCCATGTACAAGCAGGTGTTCGACCTGCGGACCGGGGTGTGCCTCGACGACCCCCGGGTGGCGCTGCCGACCTTCCCGGTCCGCCGCTCCGGGGACCGGGTGGAGGTGGCGCTCACCGATGAGCACCGGCAGTGAGCCGCTGGCCGGGTTCGCCGTCGGCGTGACCGCGGCCCGCCGCCACGAGGAGCTCGCGACGCTGCTGGAGCGGCGCGGGGCGAGGGTCGTGCCGGCTCCCGCGATCCGCCTGGTCCCGCTCGCGGACGACGACGAGCTGCTGGAGGCCACCCTGGCGTGCCTCGCCGAGCCCCTCGACCACGTCGTCGTCACGACCGGGATCGGGTTCCGGGCGTGGCTGGAGGCGGCCGACGGGCACGGCATGCGGGACGCCCTCATCGACCGCCTGGCCGGGTCCGACATCCTGGCGCGGGGCCCGAAGGCGCGCGGCGCGATCCGGTCGGCGGGCCTCCAGGAGCGCTGGTCGCCGGAGTCGGAGGAGTGCTCCGAGCTGATCGGGCACCTGCTGGAGAAGGAGATCGACGGCGCGCGGGTGGCCGTGCAGCTGTACGGGGAGCGCCAGCCGGAGCTGATCGGGGCGCTGCGCGCCGCCGGCGCCGACGTGATCGAGATCCCGGTGTACCGGTGGTCGCGCACCGAGGACTCCACGCCGCTGCGCCGCCTCGTGGGGCAGGCGGTCGCGGGCACGATCGACGCGATCACCTTCACCAGTGCCCCGGCGGTCGCCGCGACGCTGGCCGTCGCCGCCGAGGACGACCTGGAGGAGGCCCTGCTGGAGGCCATGCGCACCCACGTCGTGGCGGCGTGCGTCGGCCCCGTCACCGCGCAGGCCCTGACCGAGCGCGGCGTCCCGACCGTCCAGCCCGAGCGCGCCCGGCTCGGCGCGCTGGTGCGGGCCCTGGTCTCGGACCTGCCGCGGCGCCGCTCGCGGCGGCTGTCGGTCCGCGGGTTCTCGCTGGAGCTGCGCGGGCACGCCGTCGTGCTGGACGGCCAGCTGCGGCCCATCGCGCCCGCGCCCATGGCGATCCTGCGGGCCCTCGCGCGGCGCCCCGGGCACGTGGTGTCGCGGGCGGAGCTGTGCGGGGTGCTGCCGAGCAGGCTGTCCGTGGCGTCCGGCTCCCGGGACGGCTGGGCGCGCGAGGCGCGGCCGCGGGAGGCCCGCCCGCAGGCCGACGAGCACGCGGTGGAGATGGCGGTGGCGCGGCTGCGCCGCGGCCTCGGCCGGCCGGGCATCGTCGAGACCGTCGTCAAGCGCGGCTACCGGCTGGCGTGCGACCCGCGGATCGTCGACCGGCTCCCGGCGGGCGCCGGTGGCTGAGTCCGGCGCCGGGGCGCCCGCGCTGCTGGCCGTGGCGCACGGCACCCGCGATCCGGCGGGGCCGGCGGCCGTGCGGGCGCTGCTGGACCGGGTGCGGGCGATGCGGCCGGGCCTGCGGGTGGCCGAGGCGTACGGCGAGCTGGCCGGACCGTCGCTGGAGGAGGCGGCGCGGGGGCTGCGCGGCGGCCCGGTCGTCGTGGTCCCGCTGCTGCTGGCGCGGGGCTACCACGCGCTGATCGACATCCCCGGCCGGGCGGAGCGGCTGCTGCCGGGGGCGGTGACGTCCGGGCCGCTCGGCCCGGACGCGATGCTGGCCGGGGCGCTCGGCGCCCGGCTGGCCGAGATGGACCGGGCCTCGCCGCACCGCCGGGACGCCGTCGTCCTCGGCGCGGCGGGGTCCGCCGACCCGGCGGGCGGCGCCGACGTGCGCGCGGCCGCCCGGCTGCTGGCGCGGCGGCTCGGGCGGCCGGTCCCGTGCGGTTTCGTCGCGGCGGGAGGCCCGCCGCTGGACGAGGTCGTCGCGGGGCTGCGCGGTCGCGGCGCCCGCCGGGTCGCCGTGGCGCCCTACCTGCTGGCGCCGGGCCGGTTCCACGACCGGATGCGGACGTGCGGCGCCGACGTTGTCGCCGCCCCGCTGGGCGCGCACGGCGCGGTGGCCCGGGTGGTGCTGCGCCGCTACGACGAGGCGGTGCTCCGGCTCCGGGCCCCGGCGCCGGCCCGCTGACCCGGCTCGTCCTGCCCGTCCCGGCGGTCCTGCGGGGCGGGTGCGGCGGCGAACCGGTCGTCGTGGTGGGCGAGGACCCGCAGCAGCAGCTCCTTGAACAGGCGTGTCTCGCCGGGTGACAGGGCCTCGAACAGGGTCTCGTCGAGGCGGACGCGGTCGTCCAGGCAGGCGCCGAGGAACAGCCGCCCCTGCTCGGTGGCGTCCAGCGCGTACCGGCGCCGGTCCCGCGGGTCGCGGCGCCGTCGGACGTGCCCGGCCCCCTCCAGCGCGTCCACGATGCCGACGAGGTCGCCGGCGTCCATGCGCAGCCGCTCGGCGACTTGGCGCTGCGACAGCGGCCCGTGCCGCGCCACGCACGACAGGACCAGCAGGTAAGGCAGCCTCGGCTGGTGTGGGAACAACCGGGCGGAGGTGCGCCGCACGAGCCTGCCCGTCTCGAACAGCAGGTACACGGGCGACTCGGACAGGGGCTCGGGCCGGTCGTCCACTGCTGCTCCCTCGGGTTCTTGGCAAGTCTTATTTCTCTTGACCTGAGAGATAGGTTATCCCTACCGTTGGATGGCCCAAAATATGGGTGTTCACTCCATTCGCGGAGGGAGGCCCCATGCCGGACGGGGGACCGGCCGTCGAGGTCGACGGCCTGACCAAGAGGTTCGGCGACGTGGAGGCCGTGCGGGGGATCGACTTCACCGTGCGGTCGGGGGAGATCTTCGGTTTCCTCGGCCCGAACGGCGCGGGCAAGTCCACGACGATCAACATGCTGTGCACGCTGCTGCGGCCGACCGGCGGCAGCGCGCGGGTCGCCGGGTTCGACGTGGTACGCGAGCGCGACGCCGTGCGGCGCAACATCGGGCTGGTGTTCCAGGACCCGACGGTCGACGGCTACCTGTCGGGCGAGCAGAACCTGCGCTTCCACGCCGAGCTCTACGGGGTGCCGCGCTCGGTGACGGGCGACCGGATCCGGCAGGTGCTGGAGATGGTCAACCTGTGGGACCGGCGCCGCGACCTGGTGCAGACCTACTCGGGCGGGATGAAGCGCCGCCTGGAGATCGCGCGCGGGCTGCTGCACTCCCCGCGGGTGCTGTTCCTGGACGAGCCGACCGTGGGCCTCGACCCGCAGACGCGGGCGTCGATCTGGGAGTACATCCGGCAGCTGCAGGCCGCCGAGGAGATCACGATCTTCATGACGACGCACTACATGGACGAGGCCGAGTTCTGCGAGCGCATCGCGATCATTGATTCGGGGCGGATCGTCGCGCTGGACACCCCCGAGGCGCTCAAGGCCGGCGTCGGCAAGGACCGGGTCCGCATCCAGACCGCCGACGACCAGGCCGCGATCGCCGCGCTGAGGGAGCGGTTCGGGCTGGAGGCCGTCGTCTCCGAGGGCGCGGTCGCGTTCCCGGTGGCCTCCGGCGAGGCGTTCGTCCCGCGGCTGTTCGCCGAGCTGGGCGTCCCGATCAGGTCGGTGAACGTCGCGCGGCCGTCCCTGGACGATGTGTTCATGTCCTTCACCGGGACCACGATCCGCGACGCCGAGGCCTCGGCGACCGACGGGATGCGCGTCGCGATGCGCGCGATGAGGAGGTGACGATGACGGGTACGGCGGAGAGGGCGGGCGCCGAGGTCGTCCGGGTGCGGGTGCCCGAGCGCGGCCTGCGGCAGGACCTGCGCGCCGTGAAGATCGTCCTGCACCGGGAGCTGATCCGGTTCTGGCGCGACAAGCTGCGGATGGTGTCCGGGCTGGTCCAGCCGGTGCTGTGGCTGCTGGTCATGGGCACCGGGCTGTCCAACCTGATGGCGAGGAGCGGCGGCCCCGCCGGGAACGTCGACCTGAAGACCTTCATCTTCCCCGGCGTGTGCGCGATGTCGGTGATGTTCACCGCGATGTTCTCCGCCGGTTCGATCGTGTGGGACCGCGAGTTCGGGTTCCTGCGCGAGATGCTCGTCGCGCCGGTCAGCCGCGGCGCCATCGTCGTCGGCAAGTGCGTGGGCGGCGCGCTGGTGGCGACCGTGCAGGGCACGGTGATCGTGCTGCTGGCGGGCCTGGCCGGCGTCCCCTACGACCCGGGGCTGCTGCTGGAGCTGCTCGGCCTGATGTTCGTCGGGGCCTTCGCGCTCACCGGGTTCGGCGTCATGATGGCCGCCCGGATCACCAGCATGCAGTCGTTCTTCGGCCTCATGCAGATGGCCATGATGCCGATGATGTTCCTTTCGGGCGCCCTGTACCCGCTGAGCGGGCTCCCGACGTGGCTGACCGTGCTGACCCGGTTCAACCCGCTCACCTACGCCGTCGACCCGCTGCGGCACGCGGTGTTCTCGCACCTGGACGTCTCGCCGCAGATCCTGCGGACGTTCGACCCGGGCGTCACCTGGGGCGGCTGGGTGGTGCCGATCTGGCTGGAGGTCCTGCTCGTCCTCGGCATGGGCGTGGGCCTGATGGGCGTGGCCATCCTGGAGTTCCGCCGCGCCGACTGAGCCGCGGGCCCGGTGCCGGAGAACGCGGAAGGGCCCGCGGGACCGGTGACGGTCTCGCGGGCCCTTTCCGCATGTGCCGGGCCGGCGACGGCTCAGACGGCGAAGTCGAGCAGCGGCCGGGCGTTGCTGGGGTGCCGCAGCTTGGACAGCGACTCCTTCTCCAGCTGCCGGATCCGCTCGCGGGTCAGCCCGAGGGCCTTGCCGATCTCGTCCAGCGTGCGCGGCGTCCCGTCGTAGAGGCCGAACCGCATCGCCATGATCTTGGCCTCGCGCGGGGAGAGGATGTCGAGCGTGCGGCGCAGCTGGTCGGCCATGAGCTGGCGGTCCACCAGCTCCGAGGCCTCGGGGCTGTCGGTGTCCTCGATGAGGTCGCCGATCCGGGTCTCGCCGTCCTCGCCGATGGTGGAGTCCAGGCTGATCGGCTGGCGGCTGGTGCGCAGCAGCTCGCGGACCTGCTCGGGGCTCTTGTCGAGCTCGGCGGCCAGCTCCTCGGGGGTGGGCTCGCGGCCCAGGCGCTGGTGCATGTCGCGCTCGACGCGGCTCAGCTTGCTGAGCATCTCCAGCACGTGGACGGGCAGCCGGATCGTGCGGGCCGAGTCGGCGAAGCCGCGCTGGATGGCCTGGCGGATCCACCACATCGCGTAGGTGGAGAACTTGTAGCCCTTGGAGTAGTCGAACTTCTCCACGGCGCGGATCAGGCCGAGGTTGCCCTCCTGGACGACGTCCAGCAGCGACAGGCCGCGGTCGGAGTACTTCTTGGCGACCGACACCACGAGCCGGAGGTTGGCCTCCAGCATGTGGGCCTTGGCGCGGCGGCCGTCGGCGGCGACCCATTCCAGGTCGGCGCGCACGGCGGGGGACAGGTCCTCGGTCTCCAGCTTGTGCTCGGCGTACAGGCCGGCCTCGATGCGCTTGGCGAGGTCGACCTCCTGCTCGGCGGTGAGGAGCTGGCGGCGCCCGATGGCCTTGAGGTAGGTGTGGACGGAGTCGCCCATCGTGGTGGACTGGTCGTCGAGGTCGGCGGAGGTCTCCTCGACCTCGACCTCGGTGACCTCGAAGCCCTCCTCGACGGGGGCGTCGGCCTGGCCGCCCGTCCGCGGCGCCGTGCCGGCGGTCTTGGCGGTGCCCCTGCGGGCGGTGCGCCTCTTGGCGGCGCCCGCGGCCCTGGAGGCGTCCTGGGCGGTCTCCCCTCCGGCGTGGTCGGCGGCCGCGGCCATCTTGCGGACCGCGTCGGACTCGCCCGCCAGGCTGATGCCGGCCTCGGACAGCTCGCGCAGGATGGAGCGGCCCTGGGCCGGACTGATGCCGGCGGCCTCGAAGGCCCCTCTCACCTCGTCGAGCGAGAGGCGCCCGTGGGCGCGGCCACGCTTGAGGAGGTCGTTGAGCGCGGGGCTCGGCGACTCCGTGAGCGGGGTCTCGACGGCGCTTCGCGGCATGGGGACACCCCCCTCCCTTCGGTGTATGAGTGCGGCGCGGATTGTGTTCGCTCGTGGCGCACGCACTTAACGGAACGTCGCAGGACGGGCCTGTTGTTCCCGGCCCCATCGCCGGGCGGCGCTCCGCCGGGGGATCGTGAAAGGAGCGATCCAGACGTTCGTGGTGCCCACAGCCGGCGGCTTCACACCGCCCGGACCCCTGCGAATCGACCTTACTGCGTAAAGGCCCCTGGTCGTGGCGGCGGTCGTGACGACGTGAGAAAGACCACTACGCCTCCGAATCCTTGGGCCGCAATGTCCGACCATAACGCGCGATGACGCGTTCGCGCAGCTCAGGGTCGTCGCGGGGCACCGGCTCGAGGAACACCTCGTCGATCTCCTCGTGCGCGCCGCGCAGGTCGCCGGCCATCCGGACGCAGGCCCGCTCCACCTCGGCGGCGGTGAGCGAGTCGCGGAAGTCGAGCCGGGCGCAGACGAGGATCCGGTCGGCGCCGAAGGTCACGGTGACGATGTCGACGACCCACTCGACCTCGGGCGCGCGTCCGAGGCGCGCCCGGACGTCGGCGACGATCCGCGGGTCGGCCTGCGAGCCGATCAGCAGGTTGAGGTTGATGCGGCCGAGGACGAGCGCGACGGCGGTCAGCAGCACGCCGATGAGCAGGGACCCCACGGCGTCCCAGGCCGCCGACCCGGTGAGCTGGTGCAGGCCGAGCCCTCCGAACGCGATGACCAGGCCGACCAGGGCCGCCGAGTCCTCCAGCAGGACGCTGATCGCGGTGGGCTCGTCGGTGCGGCGGATGTAGGCGCGCAGCGGCAGGTCCTCCGCCCGCGCGGCGGCCCGGACCTGCCGGACGGCCTGCTGCCACGAGACCGCCTCCAGCACGAACGCCACCGCGAGCACGGCGTAGCCGACGACCGTGCCGGACTCGCCGGCCCCGCGGTGCCCGGTGAGCGTCTGGATCCCCTGGTAGAAGGCGAACAGCGCGCCCATCCCGAAGATCGCGACGGCGACGAGCAGCGTCCAGATGTAGCGCTCCTTGCCGTAGCCGAGCGGGTGGCGGCGGTCGGCGGGGCGCCCGCTGCGGCGCAGCCCCACCAGCAGCAGCACCTCGTTGAAGCTGTCGGCGATCGAGTGCGCGGCCTCGGCCGCCATCGACGCCGACCCGGTGATCAGCGCGGCGGCGACCTTGGCGACGGCGATGCCGAGGTTGGCGGCGAACGCGAGCGCGACGGTCACGCGGCTCTCGTCCTTCGGTCCGCCGTCCCGCCGCTCGTCGCCGTCTGACGCCATGATCCGTCCTCTGCCCAGGGGGTCGCCGTGCCATGCGCCGGCCGGGGGCCCGCCGTGCGCGCCCCGCCGGTGCGCCGCGCTCAGCGCGCCGTGGCGCGGAGCCGGGCGCGGTCGGGCTTGCCGGACGCCAGCAGCGGGATGGCCTCCACCAGCTCCAGCTCGCGCGGCGCCGCGTACGGGGGCATCGTCTCGCGGACGAACGCCCGCAGCTCGGTCAGCTCCGGCAGGCCGGAGGCCGCGGGGACGACGACGGCGGTGACCCGCTCGCCCCACTCGGGGTCCGGCCGGCCGACCACGACGACGTCGCGGACCTTCGGGTGCCGCGACAGCACGGTGGCGATCTCGCCCGCGACGACCTTCTCCCCGCCGGTGTTGATCACGTCGTCGAGGCGGCCGCGGACGCGGAGCCGGCCGTCCTCGACCGCGCCGAGGTCCTGGGTGAGGAACCACTCGCCGTCCCTGGCCGCGGCGGTCAGCTCGGGCCTCAGCCGGTAGCCGGTGAACAGCGACGGGCCGGCGAGGCGGATCCGGCCGCCGTCGCCGAGCGCGACGCGCATGCCGTCCAGGGGCGTGCCGTCGTAGACGCAGCCGCCGCACGTCTCGCTCATGCCGTAGGTGGTGAAGACGCGGGCGCCGCGCCCGCGCGCCTCGGCGAGCAGGCCGGGGGAGGCGGCGGCCCCGCCGAGGACGATCGCGCCGAGCCGCGACAGGTCGGCGCCGATGTCCAGCAGCCGGCGCAGCTGGGTCGGGACGAGGGAGACGTGGAGCCCGCCCGCCCCGGCGACGGCGGCGGCGTCGAAGCGGGGGGCGATGACCGGGTCGGTGCCGGCGACGAGGGCGCGGACGAGGACCTGGACGCCGGAGATGTGGCTGGTGGGCAGGCAGCACAGCCAGCGGTCGCCCGGCCCGGCCCCGATCCGGGCGAGGGTGCCGGCGGCGGAGTGGCGCAGCGCGGCGGCCGACAACTCGACGAACTTGGGGGCGCCGGTGGACCCGGACGTCGCGATCAGCACGGCCGTGCCCGCGTCGAGGGGGGCGCGCCCGCCGGCGGGGGAGTGCGGGGCGGCGCCGTCCGCGGTCTCGACCGCGTCCGGCGCCAGGGCGTCGAGGAGCGCGCGCAGCGCGGCGCCCGGCAGGTCGGGGGAGAGGGGGCAGATCGCGGGGCCTCCGTCGAGGGCGCCGGCCAGGGCCCGCAGCAGGCGGGGGCCGGGCGGCAGGACGACGGCGTGCAGAGGGCGATCCATGACCTCGTCAGCGTAGACGACCCCGCTGAACGCGTTCAAACCCGGGGCGCGGTTGAATGGGGCCCGAGCGCCGCGCCCGGCCGCGGCGCGTTCGCCCGACGGAGAGGAAGACATGGTCTCGGAGCTGTTCGACGCGGACGCCTGGAAAGAGGTCGAGGGGTTCGGCTTCACCGACATCACCTACCACCGGGCCGTCGACCACGGGACGGTGCGGGTGGCGTTCAACCGCCCGGAGGTGCGCAACGCGTTCCGCCCGCACACGGTGGACGAGCTGTACCGGGCGCTGGACCACGCGCGGATGTCCAGTGACATCGGCTGCGTCCTGCTGACCGGCAACGGGCCCTCGCCGAGGGACGGCGGCTGGGCGTTCTGCTCGGGCGGGGACCAGCGGATCCGCGGCAGGGACGGCTACAAGTACGCCGAGGGCGAGACGTCCGACACGATCGACCCGGCGCGGGCGGGGCGGCTGCACATCCTGGAGGTGCAGCGGCTGATCCGGTTCATGGGCAAGGTCGTCATCTGCGTGGTGCCGGGCTGGGCCGCCGGGGGCGGGCACAGCCTGCACGTGGTGTGCGACCTGACGCTCGCCAGCCGGGAGCACGCGCGCTTCAAGCAGACGGACGCGGACGTGGCGAGCTTCGACGGCGGGTTCGGCTCGGCGTACCTGGCGCGGCAGGTGGGGCAGAAGTTCGCCCGGGAGATCTTCTTCCTGGGCGACACCTACGACGCGGAGGCCGCGCACCGGATGGGCATGGTGAACGCCGTCGTCCCGCACGCCGAGCTCGAGGCCACGGCGCTGGAGTGGGCCCGGAAGGTCAACGGCAAGAGCCCGACCGCCCAGCGGATGCTGAAGTTCGCCTTCAACCTCGTCGACGACGGCCTCGTGGGTCAGCAGGTGTTCGCGGGGGAGGCGACGCGCCTGGCCTACGGCACCGACGAGGCCGCCGAGGGACGGGACTCGTTCCTGGAGAAGCGCGATCCCGATTGGTCGCGTTTCCCGTGGTACTACTAAGTGTCCAAGCGCACGGTGTGAGCCCGAAACGCCGTGATTGAGGGTCAGGTCAGGGGGTCGGCGGGTGCGGGTCTACTCCATCCCGATGCGGACGCGGTTCCGCGGCGTGACGCGCCGGGAGGGGGCGCTGCTCCACGGCCCCGCGGGCTGGGGGGAGTTCTCGCCGTTCGCCGAGTACGGCCCGGCCGAGTGCGCCCGCTGGCTGGCCGCGGCCCGCGAGGCCGCGCGGGAGGGCTGGCCGGCGCCCGTCCGCGACCGGATCCCGGTGAACGCGACGATCCCCGCGGTCGACCCGGAACGGGCCTTTCGGATGACCCGCGAGTCCGGGTGCCGGACCGCGAAGGTGAAGGTCGCCGAGCGCGGCCAGAGCGACGCCGACGACCTGGCGCGGGTGGAGGCGGTGCGCGCCGCGATCGGCCCGCGGGGCAGGGTCCGGATCGACGCGAACGGCGGCTGGGACGTCGACCGCGCCGCGCGGATGATCCGGTCGCTCGACCGGTGGGAGCTGGAGTACGCCGAGCAGCCCTGCGCGACGCTGGAGGAGCTGGCGGCGGTGCGGCGGCGGGTCGACGTGCCGATCGCCGCGGACGAGTCGATCCGCCGCGCCGAGGACCCGCTGAAGGTGCGCGCGGCGGGCGCCGCCGACGTGGCGGTGCTGAAGGTGCAGCCGCTCGGCGGCGTCGCGGCGTCGCTGCGGGTCGCGGAGGCGTGCGGGCTGCCGGTGGTGGTGTCGAGCGCGGTGGAGACGTCGGTGGGGCTGGCGGCGGGGGTGGCGCTGGCCGCCGCGCTGCCGGAACTGCGGTACGCGTGCGGGCTGGGCACCCTGTCGCTGCTGGAGGGCGACGTCGTGCGCGACCCGCTGCGCCCGGCGGCGGGGGAGGTCGAGGTGCGCCGGCCGGAGGTCGACGAGGAGGCGCTGCGCCGCTGGGAGGTGCCCGGCGGGCCCTGGCACGAGCGGGCGCTCGCCGCGCAGGCCCACCTGGAGGGCCCCGCGGTGGTCGAGGTGGCGCCGTGAACCCGGCGACCGCGCTGGCGACCGTCCTGGTCGACGAGCTGGTGCGCTGCGGGATGACCGACGCGGTGCTGGCGCCGGGCTCGCGGTCGGCGCCGCTGGCGCTGGCGCTGCACGCGGCCGAGGAGGCGGGCCGCCTTCGGCTGCACGTGCGGATCGACGAGCGGTCGGCGTCTTTCCTCGGGCTCGGCATCGCGAAGCGGTCGGGTCGGCCGGTGATGCTGGTGTGCACGTCGGGGACGGCCGCGGCGAACTTCCATCCGGCGGTGGTCGAGGCGCACGAGTCCGGCGTCCCGCTCATCGTGGTCACGGCCGACCGGCCGCCGGAGCTGCGCGACACGGGCGCGAACCAGACGATCGACCAGGTGAAGCTGTACGGGACGGCGGTGCGGTGGAGCACCGAGGTCGGCGTCCCGGAGAACCGGCCCGGCATGGTGGCGTACTGGCGCTCGCTGGTGAGCCGCGCGTGGGGGCTGGCGCAGGCGCCCGTCGCGGGTCCGGTGCACGTGAACGCGGCGTTCCGCGAGCCGCTGATCCCCGACGGCGACGAGACGTGGTGCGAGCCCCTGGACGGGGACGCGACCGGCGCGTGGACGAAGGTGCGTCCGGCGACCCCCGGCTCGGTGCTGCACGTCCCGCCGACGCGGCGCGGCGTCCTGGTCGTGGGGGACGGCGCGGTCAACGTCAAGCGGTACGTGGCGGCCGCGTCGATGGCCGGCTGGCCCGTCCTCGCAGAGCCGAACGGCAACGCCCGCTACGGCGACCACGCGCTGTCGTCGCACCATTTCCTGCTGGGCGTCCCGGAGTTCGTGGAGCGGCACCGCCCCGAGGTGGTGGTGACGCTGGGCAAGCCGGGCCTGTCGCGTCCGCTGCTGTCGCTGCTGCGCCGCGCGGAGGAGCACATCGTCCTGGCGCCGGACCTGGCGCACTGGCCCGACCCGGTCCGCTCGGCGACGCAGGTGGCGCCCGAGGTCGAGATCCCGGTGGTGTCGGGCGACGACGCGTGGCTGAAGTCGTGGCGGTCCGCCGACCAGGCCGCCGCGGCGGCGGTCGACGCGGTCCTGGACGCCGTCCCCGAGGTGAGCGAGCCGCGGCTGGCCCGCGACATGGTCGCGGCGCTGCCGGGCGGGTCGCTGCTGTTCACGGCCGCGAGCATGCCGATCCGCGACCTGGACCAGGTGATGCGGCCGCGGCGCGGCATCCGGATCATGGCCAACCGGGGCGCGAGCGGCATCGACGGGCTGGTGTCGACCGCGATGGGCGCGGCGCTGGCGCACAGCGGCCGCTCCTATGCCCTGCTCGGCGACCTGGCGTTCCTGCACGACCAGAACGGCCTGATCGTGGGGCCGCGGGACCGCCGGCCCGACCTGGCGATCGTCGTGGTGAACAACCAGGGCGGCGGGATCTTCTCCCTGCTGCCGCAGGCGGCGCTGCACGGCCCGTTCGAGCGGGTCTTCGGCACCCCGCACCAGGTGGACCTGGAGTCGGTCGCGGCCGCGCACGGCCTCCCGTACCGGCGGCTCGGCGCCGCCGCGGAGCTGCCGAAGGCGCTGGCGGGGGAGGGGCTGCGGATCATCGAGGCCCGCACCGACAGGGAAGCGAACGCGGCCCTGCACGCCGACCTCCGCAAGGCCGCCCAGGCGGCCGTCCGCGACGTCCTCTCCTGACCTGCGCGAACCTCATGCGCGACCAGCGCGCGGCCCTATTTACTTGAGTGTTCAAATTACAATGTAAAGGCGCCGGGTTGAGTGCATTCCCAAACATCAACAAACAAAGAGACCCTCCACCAAGCGGTGGCCTCGAGCGGCCTCGGCTGAGGCCGCTCGAGTGGGCGGGCCGTCAGCCGAGGAGTCGCTCGCGGAGGGCGTCGGTGTCCTCGGTGGTCCAGCCGTGTCCGGCGAGCCAGCCCAGGGTCCCGCCGTGCTCCTCGTCGACGCGCGTGAAGAGCTTCTCCATGATGGCGGCGTGGGGCTGGTGGCTGTCGGCCGGGCGGGAGTCGAGGTCGGCGGCGTAGGTCTCACTCCCGCGAAGGCGCCGCAGGACGGCCTCGAGGCGCTCGCCGGTCTGGGCGTAGTCGGCGACGATCGCCTCCCGGGTGACGCCGGCCACGTCGAGGGCGAGGGCGCAGACGACGCCGGTGCGGTCCTTGCCGGCGGCGCAGTGGACCAGCGCGGCCCCGTCCGTGCGGGTCATGACGCGCAGGGCGGCGACGACGGAGTCGCCGCGATCGGCGAGGTAGCCCAGGTAATGGCCTGTGGAACGGTCCTGTTCGGGGGCGTCGGAGGGGCGTTCCTGCCAGGGCAGGGCCTTGGCGACGTCGGCGGCGACGTCGGTGTGGCGGCCGCCCTCGGCGAACAGCGACAGGTGGTGGATCGTCACGGACGGGACGCGGGTGAGGGGGCCGGGTCCTTCGAGGCGCACTTCGGCCTCGCTGCGCAGGTCGATGACGTTCTTGAGGGCGTAGTCGCCGACGAGGAGCCGGACGTCGGCGACGGACAGGTCCTGGAGGTTGTCGGAGCGCAGGACCCGTCCCCGCCGGGTGGCGCGGCCGTCGACCGTGGGGAGGCCGCCGAGGTCGCGGGCGTTGACGGCGCCGTCGAGTTCGATCCACCGGGAGTCGTCGTCCATGACTTGTGACCCTATATGGCAGCCCTGCCCGGACTTCGGGGTAGGGGCCCGGTTTGGCTGTCGTCCCTCGGCCGGTTGGGAGGAGCGGGTGACAACCGGGACCTGGGAGCCAGAAGGTGAATGGCTCCCTAGCGGGGCGACTGGGCGGTGTGACACTCCGTAGCTTTCGAGGCGTCTTCATCCGCGCCTCGCGCGGTGCCCCGCCCTCCGGTGATTGGAGCCTCGATGCCCGCTACCCTGTCCGCCCCGTCCCGACCGTCCGAGCGGTCGGCCGGCAGTGACTTCGCGCCGCTGGCACGGCGTGTCCGCGAGAGCGGGCTGCTGGACCGCCGGCGCGGCTACTACGCGCGGGCGGTCGGGCTGAACCTGGCGGCGACCGCGGCGGTGTGGGGCGCGGTCGCGTGGGCGGGGAGCAGCTGGTGGACGGTCCTGCTGGGCGTTCCGCTTGCGGTGCTGGCGGCGCGGATGGCGTTCCTGGGCCATGACGCGGGGCACCGGCAGATCGCCCGGAGCGCGCGGGGGAACCGGTGGCTGGGGCTGCTGTTGGGGAACCTGCTGCTGGGGATGGGGCACGGTTGGTGGAGCGACAAGCACAACCGGCACCACGCGAATCCGAACCATGTCGGCAAGGACCCGGACGTGGGGGAGGGCGTGCTGGCGTGGACGAGTGAGCAGGCGGCGGGCAAGCGGGGCGTGCTGCGGTGGGTGGCGCGGCACCAGGCGGCGCTGTTCTTTCCGCTGCTGACGTTGGAGGGTGTGAACCTGAAGGTGGGGAGCCTGCTGTTCCTGCGGGGGCGGTCCCGCCGGGACCAGCTCCTGGAGGGCGGTCTGCTGCTGGCCCACGCGGTGGCGTATCTGGGGCTGGTGTTCGCGTTGCTGCCGGTGGGGCAGGCGCTGGTGCTGCTGGCGATTCAGCACGCGGTGTTCGGCGTGCATCTGGGCGCGGTGTTCGCGCCCAACCACAAGGGGATGGCGATGCCGGGGCCGGGGGAGCGGTGGGGCCATCTGCGGCGGCAGGTGCTGACGTCGCGGAACGTGCGGGGCGGGGTGGTGACGGACTGGCTGATGGGGGGCCTGAACTATCAGATCGAGCACCACCTGTTCCCGGGTGTTCCGCGGTGCAACCTGCGCCGGCTGCGGCCGCTGGTGCGTGAGCACTGCGCGGCGGTGGGGCTGCCCTACGCGGAGACGGGGCTTGTGGAGTCGTACCGGCTGGCGCTGAGTCACATGCGGGAGGTCGGGGAGCCCCTGCGTTAGGGCGGGACTATGCTCCGGGCCATGCCCGAGGGACACACGATCCACCGTCTGGCCGCCGAGCATCAGGGGATGTTCGGCGGCCTTGCCGTCGCCGCCTCGAGTCCTCAGGGGAGGTTCGCCGAGGGTGCGCGGCAGTTGGACGGGCGGGTGCTGGTGTCGGCGGACGCGCACGGCAAGCATCTGCTGCTGGGGTTCGAGGACGAGCGGACGCTGCATGTGCATCTCGGCATCTACGGCAAGTACATGTTCGGGGAGGGGCCGGCGCCCGCTCCGGTGGGGTTGGTGCGGTTGCGGCTGGAGGGCGGTGGGGGGTTCGCGGACCTGCGCGGTCCGAACGCGTGCGAGTTGCTGGAGCCGGGGGAGGTGAAGCTGCTGCGCGACCGGCTGGGGCCGGATCCGCTGCGGGAGGACGCCGATCCGGAGGTGGCGTGGCGGCGGATCAGCCGGGCGCGGACGCCGATCGCGGTGCTGCTGATGGACCAGTCGGTGGTGGCGGGTCCGGGGAACATCTACCGGGCGGAGGTGCTGTTCCGGCAGGGGATCGATCCGCGGTTGCCGGGGCGTCGGTTGGCCGCCCGGCAGTGGCGGGCGGTGTGGGACGACCTGGTGGGGCTGATGGCGGCGGGGGTGCGCGCGGGGCGGATCGACACGGTGCGGCCGGAGCACATGCCGGAGGCGATGGGGCGTCCGCCGCGGGTGGACGGTCATGGCGGTGAGGTGTACGTGTACCGGCGCGCGGGTCAGCCGTGCCTGGTGTGCGGGACGGCGGTGGCGACGGCGGAGCTGGCGTCGCGGAATCTGTTCTGGTGTCCGGGGTGCCAGCCGCCGGCGGTGTGAGGTGCCGGTCGGGGCGCGGGTGAGGTGCCGGTCGGGGGCCGCGCAGTGGGGATGTCCCCCCTTTTGATCTTGGGGTGTGCCTGATCGCGGGCGTGCGGGGGGCGGTCCTAGCGTTCGGGCATGATTTCGATTCTGCGAAGGCGCGTTGCTGTGGCGCTCGGTGTCGTGGCGTTGCTGGCCGTCGATGTGGCTCCGGCGGTCGCGGGGCCCGCCGGTTCGTCTCCCGCGGAGCGGCTGCGCCGGGATGCCGAGGCGATCCGTGCTCTTGGCGTCAGCGGTGTGCAGGCGCGTGCGGTCGGTCCTGGCGGTCGGGAGTGGGTCGCCGTCAGTGGGACGGCCGAGCTGGGCACGGGGCGCCCGGTGCGGCCGGACGGCTACTTCCGGATGGCGAGCACGTCCAAGACACTGGTCGCGGTCGTGGTCCTCCAGTTGGAGGCCGAGGGCAGGCTTTCTCTGGACGACACCGTCGAGCACTGGCTTCCGGGGGTGGTGCGGGGCGGTGGCAACGACGGCGGCCGGATCACCGTCCGGAACCTGCTGCAGCACACCAGCGGCATCCATGACGACCTGCCCGGGTACACGACGCCGGAGGAGTACTACCAGCAGCGTTACGACGTCCACGAGCCGGAGGAGCTGGTGGCGCGGGCGATGGCCCATGCGCCGGATTTCCGGCCCGGTGAGGGCTGGGGTTACTCCAACACCGGCTACGTCCTCCTCGACATGATCATCGAGAGGGTCTCGGGGCGTCCCGCGCACCGGGAGGTCGAGGACCGCGTGCTGCGTCCGCTGGGCCTCGACCAGACCCGGTGGGTGGGGACCTCGCCCGTCCTGCCCCGGCCGCACGCGAGGGCCTATGAGCTCTTCGGGCCGGGTGCGGAGGTGGACGTGACCGAGCAGGTGCCGGTGGACCACGAGAACCTTTCGTGGGTGACGACCACGCGGGACGAGAACCGGTTGTTCCGGGGGCTGCTGGGGGGCCGTCTGCTGCCGGCGCGGCAGTTGGCGGCGATGAGGCGGACGGTTCCGGTGAGCGCGGAGGTGCAGCTGCTGTGGCCGGGCGGCCGGTACGGGCTGGGGCTGGTGGAGCGGCCGCTGAGCTGCGGGGGGAGCTACTGGAGCCATGAGGGCGGGGACGGCGGCTACATCACTCTCAACGGGGTCACCGGTGACGGGAGGCGGAGCGTGGTGGTGTCGATGTCGGAGGCGCGGGGTGACAGCCTGGAGCACGTGGTGGAGCAGGAGGGCGCGGCGAGCGCCCTGGTCGACCACGCGCTGTGCGCCGGGGGGCGCGGGGCTCGGTGAGCGGGGCCCGGGCCGCGTCGGTGGTCAGTTCTCGGCCGGGGTGTAGCGGGCGGCGATGGCGCGGGCGGTGGCGGCGATCATTTCGCGCAGGTGCGGGGGGTCGATGACCTCGACGTCGGCGCCGAGTTTGAGGAATTCGACGTGGGCGTGGCGGACGGACTCGATGGGGAGGGTGGCGTGGACCCAGCCGTCGGGTCCGGGCGGGGTGGCGGTGTTGAGGGCGGCGCGGGCCATGGTGGGCGGGAGGAGGATCTGGGAGCGGGTGAGGCCGTCGGGGGAGAGCTTGACGGTGGCGTGTTCGCGGTAGGCGTCGGCTTCGAAGCGTTCGGCGTAGGCGGCCCAGTAGGCGGCGAGGTCGAATCCGTGGGGGCGGTCGAAGTGGCCGGGGAGGGCGTGGAGGGTGAGGACGCGGGAGACGCGGTAGGTGCGGGGGTCGCGGGCGGTGTCGCCGGCGGGTGTGGCGGGGGGCGGGTCGTGCGCGTCCCGGTGGTCGTCGGCGCGGTGGTCGTCGGCGCGTTCGTCGTCGGCGGGGCGGGCGATGAGGTACCAGGTGCCGGCTTTGAGGACGACGCCGAGGGGTTCGAGGAGGCGGGTGACCTGCTGGGGGTGGCGCCAGCGGCGGTAGAGGACCTGGATGCGGCGCTGGTTCCAGACGGCGTCGGCGATGGCGTGCAGGTGGGGGACTTCGTCGGGTGAGCGGAACCAGCCGGGGGCGTCGAGGTGGAAGCGGTCGCGGATGCGGGCGGCGCGGGTGCGCAGGTCGGGCGGGAGGGCGGCCATGAGTTTGAGTTCGGCGGCGAGGACGTCGCCGAGGCCGAGTTGGGAGGCGGGGCCGGGCAGGGCGGACAGGGTGAGGGATTCGGCCTCGGTGGCGGTGAGGCCGGTGAGGCGGGTGCGGTAGCCGTTGAGGAGGCGGTAGCCGCCGTCGGGTCCGCGGTCGGCGTAGACGGGGACGCCGGCGGCGCTGAGGGATTCGACGTCGCGGTAGACGGTGCGGACGGAGACTTCGAGTTCGGTGGCCAGTTCCCGGGCGGTCATGCGTTCCCTGGTCTGCAGGAGCAGGAGGAGGGACAGCAGCCGGCTCGCGCGCATGGGTCCAGTGTGCCGGGCGGGGGAGGCGGCCGGGGAGGCGGTCAGCCGTGGAGGGCGTACTGCATGGGGCGGAACTTGGCGCGGGCTTCGGCGAGTTCGGCGTCGGGGTCGGAGTCGGCGACGATGCCGCAGCCGGCGAACAGGCGGGCGCGGGTGCCGTCGATCTCGGCGCAGCGCAGGGCGATGCCCCATTCGCCGTCGCCGCGGGCGTCGACCCAGCCGACGGGTCCGGCGTAGCGGCCGCGGTCCATGCCTTCGAGTTCGCGGATGAGGTCCATGGCGGTGCCGGTGGGGGTGCCGCAGACGGCGGGGGTGGGGTGCAGGGCGGCGACGACGTCGAGGACGGAGCGGTCGGCGGCGAGGCGGCCGCGCAGGGGGGAGGCGAGGTGCAGGACGTTGGGGAGGGTGAGGAGTTCGGGTTCGTCGGGGACGGTGAGGTGGGCGCAGAGGGGGGTGAGGGCGTCGCGGACCATTTCGGCGGCGTAGCGGTGTTCTTCGCGGTCCTTGGCGGAGGCGAAGAGGGCGGCGGCGCGGGCCTGGTCGTCGGCGGGGGTGTCGCCGCGGGCGGTGGTGCCGGCGAGGACGAGTGACTCGATGTCGCCGCCGGTGCGGCGGATGAGGAGTTCGGGGGTGGCGCCGACCATGCCGGCGCAGGAGAAGGTGTAGCAGCCGGGGAAGCGCGCGGCGAGGCGCTGGAGGAGGACGCGGGGGTCGATGGGGCCTTCGGCGTGGACGGTGAGGTCGCGGGCGAGGACGACCTTGCCGAGGTGGCCGGGGCGGCCGGTGTGGGCGGTTGCGTCGACGGGGCGGGGCGGCGGCGGGGCGAGGTGGCCGCGGCGGATGCGGTCGACGGCGGCGGCGACGGCGTGCTTCCAGGCCTGTTCGGGGAGGGCTCCGTCGCTCCAGCGCAGGCCGGCGGGGGCCTGGGGCGGGTGGGCGAGGGCGAGGGGTTCGGTGTCGTCGCCGATGGTGGTGAGCCAGGCGCGGCCGTCGCGGCGGCCGAGGATGCGGCGGGGGACGATGAGGGTGGAGTCGGGGGACCGGGGGTCGAAGCCGAAGGTGCCGAAGGCGACGGGTCCGGAGCCGGGGACGTCGACGGTGTCGTCGACGGCGGCGGAGCCGAACAGGTCGCGGAGCAGGCGGGCGGCGGCGTCGAAGCGGTCGTCGCCGCCGGGGAGGGTGAGGCGGGCGGCTTCGCCCCAGCCGACGATTCCCTCGCCGTGGCGTATCCAGGCCAGCGCGGAGGGGTGCGGGAGCCGTGCGATGAGGTCGCCCGGGTCGGGGACCGGGACGGTGCGGACGGTGAGTCGGTCCGGTGCTGTCACGGCGAGCTTCACGTGAGCCACTGTACGCCAGATTTGAACCTGTTCAAACGGGCGGGGTGGCGGGGGGTGGTGAGGCGTGCGCCACATCGGCCCGTCTCGGGGCGGGCGATGGCGAGGCCCGGACCGTCCCGGGATGGGGCGTGCTGGTGGGGCGTATGCCCGTTCGTCCCGTCCCCATGCGCGGGGACGGGACGAAGGCGGGCGGCGGGTGCGCGGGTTCAGCGCCGGCCGGCTCCGGTGATCTTCCAGGCGGCGGGCAGCAGCCCGGCGGCCAGCAGGACCTTCAGGGCGTCGCCGAGCAGGAACGGGGTGACGCCCAGGTCGAGGGCCTTGGCCAGGTCGACGTGGAGGGCGGCCATCAGGTAGGGGACGCCGGCGGCGTACATGATGGCGGTGCCGGTGAGCATGGTCGCGACGGTGCGCAGGGGGGTGCGGTCGCCGCCGAGCTGCGCGAGCCGTCCGACGGCGGCGCCGGCGGCGACGAACCCGATGACGTAGCCGAGGGTGGGGAACCCGGCGCCGGAGGTGCCGTCGGTGAACCAGGGGACGCCGGCCATTCCGGCCAGCAGGTAGACGAGCATGCCCAGGCCGGCGCGGCCGAAGCCGAGGGCGGCGCCGGCGAGGAGCACCGCGAAGGTCTGCCCGGTCACCGGCACGGGGGTGCCGGGCAGCGGGACCGCGACCTGGGCTGCGAGGCCGACGAAGGCGGCCGAGCCGATGACGAGCGCGGCGTCGCGGGCCAGCGAGCCGGGCAGCAGGTCGCCCAGGACGGCGGGGCGCCGCCGGGCTGCGTGGGCAGTAGCCACAGATCCTCCCAAAACGGTTGTGTCAGGCCGAAACCTAGCGAACTGCCCGTGCGGGGTGGACGGCGCGGCCTACAGAAACGAGCACCCCCGCTTTGTCGCCGCCCTCTCTCGGCCCCGCCGGACCGCCTCGCGCCGCGCCCGGCGGGGCCGTCGGACGGAGCCTCCGGTCGGGCCGGTCAGGTGGCGGAGCGGGTGCGCGGGCGGCAGGCGAGGTAGACCACGTCGGGCTCGCCGCGCGGCACCGGCACCGGGCGCGGCTCCACGGCCTCGAACCGGTCCCGCAGCAGCGCCTCGAACCGCGGCGCGGCGTTGGCGCTCCACACCGCGAGCACGCCGCGCGGTGTCAGCAGCGCCGCGAGGGCGTCCAGGCCGGGGGCCGCGTAGAGGCGGGAGTTTCCGGGCGTGACGGTCCAGTCGGGGCCGTTGTCGATGTCCAGGCACACCGCGTCGAAGCGGTCGGCGGGCGGGGCGGAGACGTAGTCGAGCAGGTCGGCGCGCTCCACGGTGACGCGGGGGTCGTCGAGGGCGCCCCGGGACCAGGGCCGCAGCGCGGTGGCGTGCCAGGCGACGACGGCGGGCTCGCGCTCGACGACGGTGACGTGCGCGACGCCGGGCAGGGTGAGGGCCTCGGCGAGGGAGAACCCGACGCCCAGGCCGCCGATGAGGACCCGCGCCGGGCCGCCGGGGCGCTGCGCGGCGACCTCGGCGGCGGCGCGGACCAGCAGCCGCTCGGACCCGCCGTTGCGGGTGTCCATCAGGAACACGCCGTTGCTGATGATCTCGTAGTCGCCGCCCGCCCGGCGCAGCACCAGCTCGCCGCCCAGTCCGGCGGCGCGCTCGACCACCACGGGCTCCTCGCGCGCGTCCGCTGCCGTTCCCATGCCCGCACCCTAGCCGCCCGCGGGGAGCGGGCATGCGCGATCAAGGGGGCTGGGCGGGGGCGGCGGCGTCCGCTACGGTGCCGGGCATGCCCGAGATCGCACCGTCCGGCGGGCTGCTGCCGGGCCGCCGGATCCTGGTCGTCGGCGCGGGGACGCGGCCGAGCGACGATCCCGCCGCGCCGGTCGGCAACGGCCGCGCGATCGCGGTCGCCGCCGCGCGGGAGGGCGCCGCGGTGGCGTGCGCCGACCTCGACGGGCGCGCCGCGGGGCGGACCGCCGAGATGATCGAGGCGGAGGGCGGCCGGGCGCGGGTGGTGGTGGCGGACGTGGCCGATCCGGCGTCCTGCGACGCCGTCGTGGCGAGGGCCGTCGAAGGCCTCGGCGGCCTGGACGGGATCGTGTTCAACGCCGGGATCGGCGTCGGTTACGGGCTGGCGGGCACCTCGCTGGCCGACTGGGACCGCGTCCTGCAAGTCAACCTGCGGGCGCCGTTCCTGGTCGGCAAGGCCGCGATGCCGGCGCTGGAGGCGGGCGGGTCGATGGTGTTCGTCGGGTCGCTGGCGGGGACCAAGCCGGGCTCGCGGTCGCCGTCCTACGACGCCTCCAAGGCGGGCCTGACCGGGCTGGTGCGCCACATCGCCGCCGAGGGCGCCCCCCGCGGGGTGCGCGCCAACGTGGTGGCGCCCGGGCTGATCGACACCGTGATGGGGCGCGCCGCGTCCGCCGCGAACGCGGGCCGCGACCGGGTCGCCGGGCTGGTCCCCATGGGGCGGCAGGGCACGGCGTGGGAGGTCGCCGACGCCGCGGTGTTCCTGCTGTCGGACCGCGCCTCCTACGTGACCGGGCAGGTCCTGCACGTCGACGGCGGCCTTTCCACCCTCCGCTGACCCTGGGAGAGGCATGGACCACATCCCCGCCGGCGAGCCGGGCCCCGCCGGGCGCGCGGACGGGGCGGGGGCCGGTGTGGCGCTGCGCCCCGTCGCCGAGGACGACCTGCCGCTCATCGAGCGGCTGCGCACCGATCCCGGGCTGGCCGGGCCGTTCCTGTGGGCGGGGTTCACCGACGCCCGCGGGTTCCGGCGCCGGTGGGAGTGCGACGGCATGCTCGGCGAGGACATCGGGAACCTCGTGGTCGCCCGGGGCGCCGCGTTCCTCGGCATCGTCTCCTACCGGCGCCTGGCGGGCGCCGGGCCGGCGTGGTGCTGGAGCATCGGGATCTCGCTGCTGCCCGAGGCGCGCGGGCACGGCGCCGGGTCGCGGGCGCAGCGGCTGCTGGCGGAGTACCTGTTCGCGCACACCACCGCCCACCGGATCCAGGCCGAGACCGAGACCGGCAACCTCGCCGAGCAGCGCGCCCTGGAGAAGGCGGGCTTCACCCGCGAGGGCGTCATGCGCGAATGGGGGTTTCGCGGCGGCGGGTACCGCGACGAGGTCCTGTACAGCCTCCTGCGGTCCGACCTGCACCCGAACGGGGCGGACGGAACGGACGGGCACGGAGACGGCGCGGCCGGCGCGGCCGGAGCGGGCGGGGCGGGGTAGCCGGGAACACGCCTTCCCCTCCCACCGTTACCGTGTAACGATGTAATCATCGGGAGGTGCGATGGTCCCCCATGACAGCGATCCCCGCCAGGCCGGGCCCGGGCGGGACGAGCCGCCGCTGGACGCCTACTCCCGCGTCGTGTCCGCCGTCGCCCGGGATCTGACCCCGCGCGTGGCGGCGCTGCGCGTGCGGAGCCGCCGCGGCGAGGGCGCCGGGTCGGCCGTGGCGTTCACCGCCGACGGGTTCCTGCTCACCAACGCCCACGTCGTGGGCGACGCGTCCGGCGGGCAGGCCGCGTTCTCCGGCGGCGCCGCGGGCGCGTTCACCGTCGTCGGCACCGACCCCCTGTCCGACCTGGCCGTCGTGCGCGCCGACGGGCCCGTCCCCGACCCGGCCGACCTCGGCGACGCCGACGCCCTGGTCGTCGGGCAGCTCGTCGTCGCCGTCGGCAACCCGCTCGGCCTCGCCGGGTCCGTCACCGCCGGCGTCGTGTCGGCGCTCGGCCGGTCCCTGCCGACCTCGCAGCCCACCCGCACCGGCACCGCCGTCCGCGTCATCGAGGACGTCATCCAGACCGACGCGGCCCTCAACCCCGGCAACTCCGGCGGCGCGCTCGCCGACGCCCACGGCCGCGTCGTCGGCGTCAACACCGCCGTCGCCGGGATCGGGCTCGGCCTGGCCGTCCCCATCAACGCCACCACCCGCCGCATCATCGCCGCCCTCATCCGCGACGGCCGCGTCCGCCGCGCGTTCCTCGGCCTGGCCGCCGCGCCCGTCCCGGTCCCCGCCGCCCTGCGCGGGCGCATCGGCCAGGACGACGCGCTGCGCGTCGCCGAGGTCGTGCCCGCCAGCCCCGCCGACCGGGCCGGGCTGCGGCGCGGCGACCTGGTCCTGACCGCCGGCGGCGCGCCGGTCTCCCACGCCCAGTCGCTGCAGCGCCTGATGTTCGCCGAGGCCATCGGGCGGCCGCTGCCGATCACCGTGCTGCGCAACGGCGCCATGGTCGACGTCATCGCCGAACCCGTCGAGCTCGGCGCCGAGCACGCCTGACCCCCCTCACCCGCCGCCCGCGGGGCCTTCGGGGGGCCGCGCGGGCCCGGGGCCGCGGAACGTCGCGCGGTAGGACGAGGGCGACACCCCGAGCGCCGCGTGCAGGTGCGCGCGCAGCGACGCCCCCGTCCCGAATCCCGCCCGCTCGGCGACCCGGTCCACCGGAAGGTCGGTCTCCTCCAGCAGCAGCCGCGCCCGCTGCACCCGCTGCGCCGCGAGCCACACCTGCGGCGACACGCCCGTCTCCTGCCGGAACCGGCACGTGAACGTCCGCACGCTCATCGACGCCCGCTCCGCCAGCTCGGCGAGGGTCACCGGCCGGTCCAGCCGCTCCAGCGCCCACGCCCGCGCCGCGCCCGTCGAGGACCCCCGCGCCGGCGGCACCGGCAGCGCCGTGTACTGCGCCTGCCCGCCCTCGCGGTGCGGCGGCACCACCGTGCGGCGCGCCACGTCCCCCGCGACCGCCGCGCCGTGGTCGCGGCGGATCATGTGCAGGCACAGGTCGACGCCCGCCGCCTCGCCCGCCGAGGTCAGCACCGCGCCCTCGTCGACGAACAGCACCGCCGCGTCCACCCGCACCCCCGGGAACATCTCGGCCAGCCGGGCGCACGACAGCCAGTGCGTCGTCGCCCGCCGCCCCTCCAGCAGCCCCGCCGCCGCCAGCACGAACGCGCCCGTGCACACCGAGGCGACCCGCGCGCCCCGCCCGGCCGCCGCCGCCAGCGCCCCCGCCACCGGCCCCTGCCCGGGACGGCTCTCGTCCAGCACGTGCGAGGCCGGCACCAGCACCGTGTCCGCCGACTCCAGCGCCTCCAGCCCGTGCGGCACCGTCACCGCGAAATCGGCGTCCGCCCGCACCGCACCGGGCTCCACCGCGCACGACGCCACCTCGTACAGCGCGGCGCCCGCCGCCGACCGGGCCTGCCCGAACAGCTGGTGCACGATCCCCAGCTCCATCGGCAGCACACCCTCGCGCACCACCACCGCCACCCGGTGCACCCCGCCCGCCATGGCCCGATCCTTGCACACCATGGCCCACCGGCCACTCGCCGCCGCGTCCGCCCGCCCGGCAGCATCGGCACCGAGACGACCGCCGACCCGGAAAGAGGCCAGCCCGTGAACGTCCTGTGGATCTTCGCCCACCCCGAGGGCCGCTCCCTCAACGGCGCCCTGCGCGACCACGGCGCCGCGACCCTGCGCCGCGAGGGCCACCGCGTCCGCCACTCCGACCTGTACGCGATGGGCTGGAACCCGCTCGTCGGCCCCGCCGACTTCGGCCACGACCCCGCGCGGCGCCTCATCGTCGGCGCCGCCTCCGAACGCGCCCACGCCGCCGGCGCCCTGGCCCCCGACGTCCGCGCCGAACAGGACAAGATCCTTTGGGCGGACGCGCTGATCGTGCAGTTCCCCCTGTGGTGGTACGGGATGCCCGCCATCCTGAAGGGCTGGTTCGACCGCGTGTTCGTGCAGGGCTTCGCCTTCGGCGTGACCGGCCCCGACGGCCGCGCCCGGCGCTACGGCGACGGCGGCCTGGCCGGACGCCGCGCCCTGGTCGTCGCCACCGCCGGTGCCCGCGCCGCCGGGCTGGGCCCCCGCGGCGTCCACGGCGCCGCCGAGGACCTGCTGTTCCCCCTGCTGCACGGCACGCTGTTCTACACCGGCGTGGACGTCCTGCCGCCGCTGGTCGTCACCGGCGCCGACCGCGCCGGCCCGGGCGAGGGCGCCGCGGCCGCCGCCGCCCTCGACGCCCGCCTGCGCGTCCTGCCCACTGCCGACCCCATCGCCTACCGCGGTGAGCGCGACGGCGACTACACCGGCGACCTGGTCCTGCGCCCCCACCTGGCCCCCGGCCGCACCGGCCCCTCCATCCACGTCCGCCAGCCCCCGGCGCCCTGCGTCCGCCGCCCCTGACCCTGCCGCCCTTCCGGCTCCATCAAGCCCCGGCCGCCGCTGGTGCGCGGCAGGAATCGGAGATGACCCCGTCGGCCACGACGTTCCCCGCAGCGGTAACGACCCCGTACAAAGGGATCTTGGATCCCAGTTCGGTGATGGAGATGATCCCCAAGGGCGCGTCGCTCTTGAGCGCCACCCCTTCCATGGACGTCTTCCGGGTGATCGCCGGACGGATGAGGTGGAACAGCCGTGCCCGCTCACGCAAACCGCCAACGAGGCGGATCGGGGTCACCGGTAGGTTGACGTGAGTGCGTGGAGTTTCGCGCACCGCACGGAAACCGAAATGGCACAGGCACTCTGTGATCACGGACAGGATCTGCGGGTCGGAGTTGGAGATCCTCAAAATCCCACTGCTGCAGGATCCCTCCGCGTCGAAGATGCCGGCCAAGAACCCCTTCCGCCATCCTTCGGACGGCGGCGCCGACGGCCACCGGACGAGCTCTTCGATCGCCTCTACCGCCGACTTGCTCTGAGCGCGGATGGCGTTCACCCTGCGCCGCGCCTCCGTGGCCTCGGAGAAGACGAACTCACGAGTGGGGACACCGAAACCTGCGAGATAACGGCGGCTCCTCTCAAGCGCCTCGTCATCGGCCAGTGCGAGACGAAAGCGGTGGACGACGGCATAATGCCTGCCCGGGGTGCCTTGAGGATAATGACCCAAGTGTCCGTCACCTCGTATCATCCCGCACAGGTAACCACGCCGGTAATCACCATCTACCTCAGGGGGCGAGGCGAATTCGCCGATCCCCATCAGACTGTTGTTCACAGTGAGATGCGGCCGCCTTCGGGAACCTTGCTCTGCCCCCGTGACGTGCTTCCAGCCCCGCTCGCTGAGGAGGCGATGGTCAGCGCCCGCCTCGAGCCGGGTCCCGTCGCCCAGGGTCACCAGGAACGCCGGGGCAACGCTTCGCCGTAACTCGACCACGCGGGTGAGAAGGTAGCGGCGGTAACGACCGGCCATGTGCGTCCCGTAGACGCGGTCCGCTGACCGCAGTTCGTCCAGACGCTTCGTTCGCCCGTCCGCCAGCAGAATCGGAGTGTCTCCGGCCAGCCCGGCGTGCACCGCCACAACCTGGCCGGTCCGGTCTGCGAATGCTCCACGCATGTGACACCTCCTCGTCACGATGGCGATTCGTCTCGCCACCCAGAGCATGGAACGGGTGTTCGAAGATCGCAATGCTCGGATCGGGCATAACGGGACAGTGAGGGATCACACGGGCATAGGCGTTTCGTGCATGGCACTGCGGCGCGTGCGTAACAATGGGCCGCTATGGCATGGCGATCCAGGACCCGGCAGGCGGCCGCGGCGGTGACGGCGGGAGTGTCGGCGGGCGCGCTCGCCGCGTGCGGCATCACCGCCCTCGGCGGCACGGACGCGCGCGAGGGCGGCGGGCTCGGCCCCGTGCCCCCCGGCGCCAGGGCCGAGTGCCCGGCCGTCCCCGCGCCCGACGGCGCCGAGGGGCGGCAGCTGCGCGGCATGTGGATCGCCAGCGTCGGCAACACCGACTGGCCCAAGGACCCCGGCGCCTCGCCCGCCGACCAGAGGAAGCAGTTCACCCGGCTCCTCGACACCGCCGCGGCGATGAACATGAACGCGGTGTTCGTCCAGATCCGCCCCAACTCCGACGCGTTCTACGCCTCCCCGTACGAGCCGTGGTCGCAGTGGCTCACCGGAACCCCCGGCAAGGACCCCGGCTACGACGTGCTGGCGTTCATGCTCAAGGAGGCCCACGCCCGCAACCTGGAGTTCCACGCCTGGTTCAACCCCTACCGGGTGTCGCGCCACGCCGACCTGAAGAAGCTGGCGCCCAAGAGCCCCGCCCGCCTGCACCCCGACTGGGTCCGCAAGTACGGCAAGGGCCTGTGGTACGACCCGGGCCTGCCCGAGGTCCGCGACCTTGCGACCAAGGCCGTCATGGACGTCGTCACCAAGTACGACATCGACGCCGTCCACTTCGACGACTACTTCTACCCCTACCCCGAGGACGGCGACTTCCCCGACGACGCCGCCTACAAGGCCTACGGCGGCGGCATGAAGAGGGCCGACTGGCGACGCCGCAACGTCGACACCCTCGTGGAGTCGCTGTCGGGCCGCATCCACGCCGCCAAGCCCTGGGTGCGGTTCGGCATCAGCCCCTTCGGCGTGTGGCGCAACAAGAGCAGCGACCCCGCCGGGTCGGCCACCTCCGCCCTGCAGAGCTACGACGACATCTACGCCGACACCCGCAAGTGGATCCAGAAGGGCTGGCTCGACTACGTCACCCCCCAGCTGTACTGGCCCATCGGCGACCCCCGCGCCGACTACGCCGAACTCGCGCCCTGGTGGGCCCGCCAGGTCAAGGGCACCGGCGTCCAGCTGACCATCGGGCAGGCCGCCTACCGCGTCGGCGAGGACGCGACCTGGCGCAAGCCCGCCGAACTGTCGCGCCACCTCACCCTCAACACCCGGTACCCCCAGATCGCCGGCGACGTGTACTTCAGCGCCTCCGACCTGGCCGCCGACCGGCGCGGGTTCGCCGCCCGCCTGCGCAAGGACCACTACGGCCGCCCCGCCGTCGCGCCCGTCCCCGCCCGCCGCGGCGGGCAGGCGCCCCCGCCCGTCCAGGGCACCGCCGCCGTCCCCGCCGCCGGCGAGCAGGGCAAGGGCGTGAAGGTCACCTGGCGGCCCTCCGAGGGCGCGACCTCCTACGCCGTCTACCGGGTCGAGGGCGCCAAGCCCGCCTGCGCCCCCGTCGACCCCCGCCGCCTCATCGCCGACGTCCGCGGCGGCGGCATCATCGACCCCGCCGCGAAACCCGGCCGCTCCTACACCTACTACGTCACCGCCCTGGACCGCCTCCACCACGAGAGCCGCCCCGGGCGCGGCGCGACGGCCACCGCCCCCGAGGGATAACGATCATGGTCCGTGGGGAGGAATCTCACACCTGAGCACCCCCCGGAGGTATGGAGCATGGCGCTGTCGATGGAGGAGCAGCGGATCCTCAGCCAGATCGAGGTCCGCCTGAGCGAGGACGACCCGCGGCTGGCCCAGCGCCTCGCACGCCTCGGAACCCCCCGCGGCCGCCGCGCCCGCACGATCGCCCTCGCCGCGGCCGCCGTCCTCATCGTCGCGGCCGCCGTCGCCGCCGGCATCGCCGCAGCCGTCCTGTGACGGCGCCGCACGCGCCCCTGCGCCGCTGACCAGCGTCCGCGAGGGGGGGTCATCTCCCGGGCGGGGGACGCCCGCTCCGTCTGCGGTTCCCGCCTGCCCACCGCCCGGTCCGCGCCGGCGCGTGGCGTCGGCCGCAGGCACCGCGAAAGCGCCAAGGCCCCGGCGGGACGAACCCGCCGGGGCCTTGGCGTTCAAGCCGGTGTGGTGGTCGCCTCACGGCGAAAGGCACAACGAAGCTCCAGCCCGGACCGCATGGGACCGGCGGTATTCCCCGAAGGCATCAGGTAGAGCCCGGGGGACACATGCCACACCGACGCACCCACTGTAGCGGCTCCGCGCGAGTGCCTCCTCCACGCCACCCCGCATGTGAAGTTCACCTCACCCCGCGGTGAGGGTTGCCTACGCCCGTGCACCGCCGCGCCCGCAGACGCGTCCACGAATATGAGTCATACGGGGAATGCGGGGAGACCGGCCGGTCACCGGGCGGGGGAACGCGCAGCACCACGAGGACCGGCGGCCAGACCCGGCACAGGTGAGGAGACGGGGCAGTGCGCACCACGGGGACGGGGACCACGAGGCCTGCGGGCGGCGGAACCGCCGGCAGGGACGACGGCGGAGTTACGGTGGCCTGGGACCTGGCCCCCGACCCCCGCGCGGTGTCGCGGGCACGCGCGCTCACCCGCCGGACACTGCGGCGGTGGCGCGTCACGGGCCGCGACGACACCGACGACATCGTCCTGATCGTGGACGAGCTCGTCACCAACGCCGTCGTGCACGGCACCGGGCCCGTCCACCTCGCCCTGCGCCTGGACGCCACCCGCAGCGGCGTCCGCCTCACCGGCGAGGTCGGCGACGCCGACCCCCGCGCGCCCGGCACCACCCCCGGACCGCCGCCCGTCCTGGACTGGTCCGAGGCCGGCCGCGGGCTGCTCCTGGTCGCCTGCCTGGCCACCGAGTTCGGCGCCCGGCCCGCACCGCCCGGCAAGACCATCTGGTTCACCCGCGACCTCGACCCCCTGGACACCCCCGCCCTCACCGTCGACGCACAGCTCGACACCCCGCCCGACTGACCCCGCCCCGACCGGCCCCGTCCGGGCGGGCGTGGGGGCGGGCCGCACAGGGCGGCGTCAGGCCTGCAGGGGGCAGCGGTCCACGACCCACACCTCCTCCTCGTCGCCCGCCGGCGGCAGCGGCGGCTCGTCGGTGAGCCGGTCCAGATGCCACTCGATATGGGCCAGCGGCCCCCGCCAGCCCGCCAGCAGATCCGCCAGGGGACGCGGCGGGCCCGGCGGCCCGTAGGGGCGCGGGTCGGGCAGCTCGGCCTCCCACAGCGCGTCGTCGCAGCCGGCCGCCCAGTGCGCCACCCCCTCCAGCACCTGCTGGAGGTCGCGCGCCAGGTCGCCCAGCGACCGCAGCGCCATCGCGTCCTGGATCATCCGCTCCCGCGCGTCGTAGGGCATCTCCCGCCCGAACGCCGCGGGGAACGGCGGAGGGCGGCCCTCCAGCACCGGCTCCTCGCCCGTCGCCGCCGACCGGACCGCCGCCGCCTGCCAGCGCGTCCACTCCGCCAGATGCCCCAGCACCCCGCGCAGCGCCGCCGCGCCCGCGCCGCCGCCGCGGACCTCCGCGGCCGCCTCCCGCAGCCGCGACCGCACGAACTCCAGCCGGTCGAGCGTCCACGCCCGGGCCCGCGCCGCGCCCGCCGGGCCGCGCGGCCCCGCCCCGCCCGCCGGGCGCGCGACCGGCACCCGCAGCGCCGCCAGCAGCTCGTCCAGGTCCCGGACCTCCGCGCCGCGCCCCGACAGGAACGCCGCCCCGATCCGGTCGAGCCGGAACATCCGCGGCCCGTCGCGCATGCGGCACCACCCCACCAGGTACTCCCCGTAGGGGGCCGTGACCAGGCCGTGCGCCTCCACGTCGCGGAAGCTGCGCGCCCCCGCCTGGTCGGTGTAGGCCAGCCGCACGACCCGGCGGGCGCGGACCGCCTCGGCGAGCGTGTCGCGCACCGGGCCCATCAGCGACCCGACCTCGCTCAGCGGCTCGCGCGCGGCGGGCGCGGGCAGCGCGTACCCGCGGCCCTTGACCGCCCGCACCGGCAGCCCGCCGTGCGTCAGCAGCTCCAGGTCGCGGCGGACGGTCCGCTCGCTGACCGCCAGCCGCGCCGCCAGCACGGCCGGGTCCAGCGGCTCGGGGGAGGCCGCCCGCAGCTCCGCGACTAGCGCCAGCAGCCGGTCTACGCGATCCACGCACCCATCGTGGCCCCGCGCGCCCGCGCCGCACCGTCCCGCAAGGGCTCAAAACCCTTACCGGCGGAGGTTCCGGGCCCCCGCGCCGCGCCGGTGCGAGGGGGCCGCCCCGCCCGGCGGCGAACCGCGCGGGCGGGTCAGCGGCCCGACAGCTCCACCGCCAGGCCCTCGAAGTCGGCCGCCGTCAGCGACAGCGCGCTGCCGATCGCCTGCGTCGCCTCCGCGCTGCCCAGGTGGCGCTGCGCGGCGCGGTCCAGGTAGGCCTCCACGAGCCGCGCCCCGGTCAGCCGGCCCCGCGGCCGCAGCGACCCCACGTCGCGGTTCACCACCGCCCACGCGTCCGACCCGAGCCGCAGGCTGCGCTCCTCGGCCAGCAGCCGCACCAGCGCCGCGCGCGCCTGCGCGCCCGACAGGTCCGGCAGCCGCACCGCGCGCAGGTCCGTCACCAGCTCCGGCGACGCCGCCGACAGCTCCCCGACCCGGTCGGGCTCGCACGTGCCGAGCAGCGCGGTGTCGTTCACGCCCTCCAGCCGCGTCCGGTACAGCACCGACGCGTAGGCGGGGCCCTGCGCCTCGTCCAGGATCAGCCCGTCCAGGCCGTCCAGCAGCAGGACGTGGCCCGAGTGCTCCTCCAGCGCCGCCCGCAGCCCGTCGGGGCCGTGCTCGCGCAGGTCCTCGGCGTGGACGGCGTGGACCTCGCCGCTGGAGGCCTCGACCTCCGCCAGCGCGCGGGCCACCATCCGCGCCAGCCGCCGCTGCCCGCTGGACGGCGCGCCGATCAGCAGCAGCGCCGGCGCCGACGCGCTCGACACCTCCTGCCCGCGCAGCCGACGCGCCCACTTGCCGCGCCGCCGCACCTCGGTGACGACGCGCTCGATGTCGTCGGCGCCGCACAGGAACCGGACGCCGTAGGCCTCGGCGACCTGCGGGGCCTGTTCGGGCACGGGCGCGGGCGGCAGCGGGGGCGGCGGCTCGGAGACCGGCGCCGGTGGCGGCGGCAGGTCCGCGTGCGGCGCGGGCGCCGGCGGGACGGAGGGCGGCGGGACGGAGGGCGGCGGGACGGGAGGCGGGCCGTCCGCGCCGGGCCAGGCCGGTCCCGGGTCGAGCTGGGTGCGGAACGCGTCGGTGTCCAGCTGCGTGTCCTGCGGCTCCGAAGGCCACACCGGCTCCGGCGCGGGCTCCCGCCGCGGCGCGGGGGACGGCCCGGGCGCCGGGGCGGGAGGCGCCGGCGGGGGCGCGATCCGCGGCGGCGGCGCGTCCGAGGCGAACGGGTCCGGTGCGGGCGCGGCGGGCCGCTCGTGCCGGGGCTGCTCGTAGTGGGGGCCCGGCTCGGACGGGGACTCCGACGGGCCCGGGAACGGCGGCGGCGACACCGGCGGAGACACCGGCGGGGGCGGGGGCGCGTACTGGAACGGCGGCCCGGACCCGGCCGGGCCGGGCGGCTCGGGCGCGGGCACCGGCGGGGCGGCCGGGGGAGGGGCGGGCGCCACCGCGGGCGGCGGGCCCGGGGCCTCCTGCGCGGGCTCGGGCACCGGCGCGACCGGCTGGTCGGCGCCGGAGGAGGCGCGCTCGGCGGCCATGTGCGCGCGGGCGGCCTTGATGATGTCCCACGCCGACAGCTCGTCGGTGGAGGGCGGGGTGTGCATCGCCGGGGACGTCAGCTCCGCCGCGACCGCCTGCGGCACCGCGAACCCCGTCGCCGGGGGCGGCACCTGCGCCAGCCGGCACCAGGTCAGCCCGAGGGTGTAGGTGGTGGCCAGGAGCGCGGAAAGGGCGTCGGAGTCGTCGCCGCGCAGCGTGTCGGGAAGCCGGCCGTCGCGCGGCCACAGCGACCGCAGCGGGTGCGCCGGGTCGCTCAGCACCGCCTGCAGCGTGCGGGCGCTGTCGGCGTCCAGCCAGCGCTGCAGCGCCGGCAGCGCGCCCGGCGCGGCCTGCAGGTCGGCGGCCAGCACCGCGACCCCGGCGCGGCGGACCTCGTCGTGGCTGCGCCCGGCCGCCGCCGGGCGCGGCCCGGACAGTTCCGCGACGATCTCCTGGAGGTCGTACAGGGCCAGGCGCAGGTACTCGCCCGGCGCGGTGTCGCGCACCATCGGGGTGGCGAACTCGGCGGGGCAGCGGCGCCGCCACTCCTGCAGGATCGCCTCGGGCCCGTACCGGACGGTGGCCAGGTCCTGGTTGACCATCCGCAGCGACGTCGCCGTCACCGCGGCGAGGGCGTCGGCGCCGGGACGGAACCGGGGGTCGGCCTGGAGCCCGGCGGCGACCTCGTACATGACGCGGGCGATGTGGGCGGCGCCGCCGCCGTCGCCCGCTCCGAGCCGGTGGACGTAGTAGCCGGCCAGGGTGCCGAAGTCCGGCGGCATCATCCAGTGCAGCTGCTCGGCCGAGGTCGTCAGGAACGGGATGAACGACTCGATCAGGGGGTGCTCGGTCAGCACCACCGGGGACCCGGCGCACCACAGCAGCGCGCCCCACGCGGCGGCGACGGTGCTGGGCGTGCCCGGCTGGAACATCGGGTCGCGCTGGGCGAACTGCTGCGGGTTCACCGCCAGCGCGGTGGTGAGGGCCTGGGAGATGCGGGCGACGACGGCGGTGTCGGGGACGGGCCCGAGGAACCCCAGCGGCGCGACGCGGCCGGCCGCGAGGTCGGGGCCGGTGGGGAACAGCTGCGGCGGGACCGGCGGCGTCCCGGCGCCCCGGGGGGCGGGGACGGCGACGCGGCGGTCCTCGAACTGCGCGGGGGGCGGGCAGGGGTGCCAGGTGCCGTCCAGGCCGCACCGGTACCAGCGCCCCCACGCCCCGTAGAGCCACCACTCGCCGGCGCCCCACAGCATCCGCGCGGCGATCTGCGCGGCGCGGTCGGCGGGCTGGGCCGTCTGCCACCACGGTGAGGCCACGAGCTCGCGCACGTTGCCCTCGACCGAGGCGAACAGGTCGCCGCTCGGGCCCCCTCCGGTTCCGCCGGGCCCCGCCCCGGCCGCCTGCCAGCTCATCCGGCGAATAGTAGTAGCAGCGCGCGTTCGGTCCGGCATCGCCCGCATTACGGGCGAGTAGCCCCCGATCGACGTGTAAGGAGCGTTATGGCAGGATGCTCATTAGCCCGCCGGGGGCGGGCCCGGCGGCGCACCGCGCGACCCGGGGGGCAGGATGGACGGCGCCGCACGGACCCGCGCGTGGGGCCTCGGCCTGGCGCTGTTCTCCTCGGTGTGCTTCGGCGCGTCCGGGCCGTTCGGCAAGGCCCTCATCGAGGCCGGGCTCGGGCCGCTGCAGGCGGTGTGGCTGCGCATCGCGGTCGCCGCGCTGGTCCTGGCGCCGCTGGCGCTCCTGCTGCGCGGGGGGGCCGCCGTCCGCGGCCTGCGCCCGCACCTTCCCGCCCTGGCCCTGTACGGGCTGGCCGGTGTCGCCGGCTGCCAGGCGTTCTACTTCGTGGCCGCCTCCCGTCTGCCGGTCGGCGTGGCGATCCTGCTGGAGTTCAGCGGCCCGGTGATCGTGCTGGCGTGGCTGCGGCTGGTGCGCCGCGCGCCCGTGCACCGCACCGCCGCGGCCGGCGTCGCGACCGCCATGGCCGGGCTCGCCCTGGTCGTGCAGGTGTGGACGGGCCTGTCGCTCGACCCGGTCGGCCTGGCCGCGGGGCTCGGCGCCGCCGCCTGCCAGGCGAGCTACTTCCTCATCGTCGACCGCCTGGCCGGGCAGGTCGACCCTCTCGTCATCACCACCGCCGGAAGCGTCGTCGCCGCGCTCGCCCTCACCGGCCTGGCCGCGCCGTGGACGATGCCCTGGCGGGTGCTGCCCGCGCCGGTGCCCGTCGCCGGGCACGCCGCGCCCGGCTGGGCGCTGGTCGCCTGGATCGGGCTGGTCAGCACCGTCCTCGCCTACCTCACCGGCGTCGCCGGGCTGCAGCGGCTGTCGGCGCAGGTCGGCGGCGCCATCTGCTACACCGAGGCCGTCGCCGCCGCCCTCATCGCCTGGGCGGCGCTCGGCGAGCGCCTCACCGCCGCGCAGATCACCGGCGGCGCGGTCGTGCTGGCCGGCGCCTACATCGCCCAGCGCGCCGCCGCCGCCCACCCCGAGGTCCTCAACGTCGCCGCCGCGTCGCACGGCCCGGGCGGCGCGCCGGAGGCCGGGCGGGGCGCCGGGGGGAGCCCGAAGGCCCGCGCCGGCGCCCTGCCCCCGTGACCCCCCCGTGACCGCGCCGGCCCCGTGACCGCGCCGCCTCAGGCGTTCTCGCGGCGGAACCGGCGGGCGCCCAGCGCCACCGACGCCACCAGCAGCACCACCGCGGTGAGCGCGCCCTCCGCGACCGCCGCCGTCGCGTAGTCGCCCAGGAACGCCGCCCGCGCGGCGTCCACCATGTAGCGGAACGGGGTGAACCGCGACACCGCGTCCAGCCACCCCGGCGCCAGGCTCATCGGCAGCAGGATCCCCGACAGCAGCATCAGCGGCAGCGTCACCGACGTCAGGATCGGCGCGAACGAGTCCTCGGTGCGCGTGCGCAGCGCCACCGCGTACGACAGGGACGCCACGCTCACCGCCAGCGCCACCACCAGCGCCAGCCCGACGGCGATCCCGCCCGCCGGGGCCCGCAGGCCCAGCGCCAGCCCGACCGCGACCACCGCGACCGCCTGGAAGGCGACCACCACGGTGTCGCGCAGGACCCGGCCCAGCAGCAGCGCGGTCCGGCTGGCCGGGGTGACCCGCAGCCGGTCGGCCACCCCCGACCGCAGGTCCGCGATCAGCCCGAACCCCGCGAACCCGGCGCCGAACATCGCCAGCTGGATCAGCACCCCGGGCACGAACACCTGCCAGGCGCTGCCCGCGCCGAACCCGCGCACGTCCACCAGGTCCGACAGCAGCGGCCCGAACAGCACCAGGTACAGCAGCGGCTGCACCGCCCCGAACACCACCGCGACCTTGCTGCGCAGCGTCTGCCGCATGTACCGCAGGAAGATCAGCCGGGTGTCGGACGCGACCTGGCCGAGGGCGGCGAACCGCCCGGGCGCCTCGGCGGCCCGCGGGGGAGAGGGGAGTGGTTCAACGGGCATGGGGGGACTCCTAAGGTTCAGGCCGCGTCGCGCAGCGAGCGGCCGGTGACGGTCAGGAACACGTCGTCCAGGGTGGGACGGGCCAGGCTCAGCGAGGCCAGCTCCACTCCCGCGCCGTCCAGCGCGCGGATCAGGGACATCAGCGCCTTCTCGCCGTCCTCGACGGTCAGCCGCAGCGTCCCGCCCGTCACGGCCGCCTCGCGGACGGCCGGGTGCGCCGACAGCGCCTTGCGGGCGGGCTCGACGCCCGAGCCGTCCGCGAGCTCCACCGTGACCACGTCCCCGGCGACGCGGCGCCGGAGCTCGGCGGGGCTGCCCTCGGCGACGATGCGGCCCCGGTCGATGATCAGCAGCCGGTCGCACAGGGCGTCGGCCTCCTCCAGGTAGTGCGTGGTCAGGAACACCGTCGTGCCGTCCCGCTCGCGCATGCCGCGGACGTGGTCCCACAGGTCGCCGCGGCTCTGCGGGTCCAGGCCGGTGGTCGGCTCGTCCAGGAACAGCAGCGGCGGGCGGTGCACCAGCCCGAGCGCGATGTCCAGGCGGCGTCGCTGCCCGCCCGACAGCGACCCCGCCGGGCGCCGCCCGAGGCCGTCCAGGTCCAGGCGCGCGCACAGCTCCGCGATCCGCGCGGCCCGGTCGCGCACCCCGTACAGGCGGGCCTGCAGGTCCAGCTCCTCGGCGACCGGGACGCCCGGGTCGGTGCCGCCGCCCTGCGCGACGTGCCCGATGCGGCGCCGCACCCCCGCCGGGTCGGCGCGCAGGTCGCGGCCGGCGACGGTCGCGGTCCCCGCGGTCGGCGCCAGCAGCGTCGTCAGCATCCGCAGCGTCGTGGTCTTCCCGGCCCCGTTGGGGCCGAGGAACCCGACGATCTCGCCGGGCGCGACCGACAGGTCCACGCCGCGGACGGCCTCGACCGCCCCGTGCCCGCCGGTGAAGGTGCGGGCGAGCCCGCGAGCCTCGATCACGATGACCTCCTCTGAGAACGACCGCGCTAGCGTAACCCCAAATTTGGTGTCACACCAAGTTTTCACTGACTCCAAGGAAGGTATATTCCGGGGCATGGCTGAGGACCACGTCCCCGACAGAGAGCCGGAACTCGGGCTGCGGGAGCGCAAGAAGCGCGAGACGCGGCGCCGCATCGCCGACATCGCCACCGGCCTGTTCATGACCCGCGGGTTCGACAACGTCACCATCGCCGACGTCGCCCGGACCGCGGACGTGTCGGTCAACACCGTCTTCAACTACTTCAGGACCAAGGAGGACCTGTTCTTCGACCGGCAGGACGAGATCGTCGAGGCCGCCGGGCGCGACTTCCGCGAACGCCGCCCCGGAGAGGGCGCCGTGGCGCTGTTCCGCCGCCGGTTCTTCGAGGGCCTGGACGCCCGCGCCCACCAGACCGCCTTCCACGAGGGCTCGGAGGTCTGGACCCGCACCGTCCGCGACAGCCCCGCCCTGCTGGCCCGCCAGCGCGAGATCGGCCGCCGCGCCCAGGACCTGCTCGCCGAGCAGCTCGCCGAGGCCACCGGCGCAAGCCCCGACGACATCGCCCCCCGCGCCGCCGCCGCCATGATCTTCGCTGTGCAGAGCACGCTCGTGGAGCAGATCTCCGACCGCAAGAGCGCGGGCGAGACCCTCCAGGAGATGGCCGAGGACGTCTACGCCGCCGCCGCCCGCGCCTTCGACCTCCTCGAACACGGCCTCGGCGCCTACGCCGCCGCGCCCGACCCCGCGGCGCCGGACGGCCCCGCGGCCGACCCGACCATCCGAAATTGAGTGTCGAGCCGCTCCCGATCATTCCTAGACTCCATGGTTGCGGAGGCGAACAACCATGGACACCCCCACGCTCCTTGCCCACCTGCACCACCACGACACCGCCCTGAGCCTGCCCCGGGGCGCCTGCCTGCGCTGGGACGACGCGGACCTGCACCGCGCCGCGCACACCGGCGACCCCGAGCACTACGCCCTGCTCGGCCTGGCCCCCGGCGTGCGGCCCTGGCAGCGCGCCCGGGTGCTCCTGCAGGTCCTGGCCGCCTCCCAGGCCGGGCTCGACGAACCCGCCCGCGCCGTGCAGGCCCGCGTCTCCCGCGTCCTGACCCTCGCCCTGCCGCCCGCCCACGTCATCACCGTGCTGCTAGCGCTGCGGCGGCTGCGCGCCAACCACAAGCACACCACCCGGACCGCGCTGCGGTTCGTCCTGGAGCACCCCGCCGCCGACGCGCTCATCGCCGCGCGCCGCCCCGCCCTGCGCGACTGCTTCGAGCACGCCCTCGGCGCCGCCACCGCCCGCGGCTGCGCCCGCCGCATCGCCGGCGGCGACACCGCCTCGGACTACCTCCAGCGGCGCCTGCTGCGCTTCCTCACCGACCCCGCCGCCGCGCCCGCCCGCGTCCAGGCCCTCTACCACCCGGGCGGCCCCGCCGCCGGCCCCGCCGCCCTCGGCGAGCCGGTGCTCGCCGTCGAGACCGCCCGCCCGTACCGGGGCGGGCCCGCCGAAGACCTGCGCGCCCTGCACGACCGCCTCGACGACCTCGAACGTCAGGCCGACGCCCTCACCGCCCGAACCGGCCCCCACCTGCCCGGTCAGCCCCTCACCGCCGCCGGACGCGCCCTCGGCGCGTCCCAGTTCGCCCGCTGACGCCGCACCCCGGGACCGCCCCGAGGCGAAAGGGGTTGCCCCGAGGGGGCGGCACCCACTTGAATCGGATCCGCGGGAACTGTGCCGGGCACGTCAGACCGGCCCCAGACCGGGGCGCGGCGCGATGCTCGAGACATCGTCAGGGCGACTGCGAACCTGACGCGGCGCCGGCCGCCTGTCCCGCCCCGTCCAGGTAAGGCTCCAGAACCGACCTCACCTGCGGCGGCATCTCCTTCTTGGCCTTGGACGCCGGGTCGATGAACACGTGCCGCACCTCCCCGTCGGCGATGAGCCGCCCGTCGATCCGGAACACCGGACGCACCACCATGCTCGTCGTCCCCAGATGCGCGACCGGCATCGACACCTCCAGCAGCTCGTCGAACCGCGCGCCCTCCCGGAACCGGATCCGCGCCTCGGCCACCACCAGGTCGTAGCCCTGATCCACCATCTGCGCGTAGTCGCCGAACAGCGCCCGCCACATCTCCGTCAACGCCACGTCGTAGAAGAACAGGTAGTGGCCGTTGAACACCACCCCCTGCTGGTCGCACTCGCTGTACCGGACCCGCAGCCGATGCGCGAAGATCTCCCTCATACCCGGCATTCTGCACGCCGCCGCCCGCGGCGCTCCACGACCGCCCCTGGCCGGCCCCCGCGCGTCCATAACTGTTGCTTCTGGATCCAAGCAGAACCCTCTCTTGGACTTCTGGACCACGGCCGACGAGCATGGAGGAAACGACCGGAACGACCTGGGAGAACGCCGTGACGCGATACGAGAAGGCCATGCGGCCGGAGGACATCACCCGCCTGTTCGTCGAACGCTCCAACGCCGGCGACGCGGCCGGCGTCGCCGCCCTCTACGAGGAGGACGCGGTTCTGGCCTACCCGCCCGGCTCCCAGACCGTGGGACGCGAGGCGATCCGCGAGATGTGGGAGAAGGTCCTTGCAGCCGGCCCCCGCTTCGAGCCCGAGGAACCGCTCCCCACCCTGCTCAGCGGCGACCTCGCCCTCACCTCCACCCCGCCCAGGGACGGGGCGGGCGCACGCGCCCAGGTCGTCCGCCGCCAGCCCGACGGCAGCTGGCTCCGCGTCCTCGACCAGCCCGAGTTCCTCCCCCCGACCGGAACCAGAGCCTAGGACCCCGCCCCCGGCAGTGGGACCATGGCCGCGTGACTGCGCGCGGCAGGCGATCACGCGTCGTCGGGACGGTGCTCGGCTCGGCGGTGGGGGACGCCCTCGGCGCGCCGTTCGAGTTCGGCCCGGCGGGCGCGTTCTCCACCAGGTACCCGCCCGGCCACGGCGACGAGATGCGCGCGGGCGGCGGCTGGGACCGGGGCGAGGCCACCGACGACACCCAGATGGCGGTGCTGGTGGCCCAGTCGCTGCTGGAGCGCGGCGGGCTCGACCCGCCCGACATGTTCGCCAGGTTCCAGCGGTGGGCCGCGGCGGACCCCAAGGACATCGGCCTGCAGACCGAGGCCGTGCTGACCGGCGGCCGGCCCTGGGACCTGGCCGCCGCCCACCACTTCCGCGGCACCGGCCGCGCCGCCGGGAACGGCGCCCTCATGCGCGCCTCCACCTCGGCGGTGTACTTCGCACCGGCCGGCAGGGCGGCCACCATGGAGGCCGCTCGGCGGATCACCGCCCTGACCCACGGCGACCCCGCGGCCTGGGAGGGCACCGCGATCCTCCACGACCTGGTCCGCGTCGCGCTCGACGGCGCCGACCCGATCGCCGCGCTCCCCGAGGTGCTGCCGCACGTCCGTTCCGACCACCGCGACAGGTACGCCGCGATCCTGTCCGACGGCTGGCACCCGGACGACGCCACCGAGTTCAACGGAGCCGTCTGGCCCTGCCTCGCCTCCGCCGCCTGGGCGGTCAGGACGACCCGCTCCTTCGAGGACGCGCTGCGCGCGGCCGTCGACCTCGGCGGCGACACCGACACCGTCGCCGCGGTGACCGGCACCCTCGCCGGGGCGCTCTACGGGCACGAGGCGATACCCGAACGCTGGACCCGGGCACTGCACGTCCCGCTTCCCGGATTCGGGCAGGTGCTCGGGCCCCCGGACCTCAGCGGACTCGCCCTGGCCCTCGCCGCGGCGGGAACACGGCGAGGAGCCTAGGGGCCCGGACAGATCGGGTAGTCGAGGTAGCCGCGGGCGCCGCCGCCGTAGTGGGTCTCCTCGTCGCTGCGCGCCGTGCTCTGGCCCAGTGCGAACCGGGCGACCAGATCGGGGTTGGCGATGAACGCCCGCCCGAAGGACACCGCGTCGGCGATCCCCGCCTCTACCACCGCGCCGCCCGAGTCCCGGCCGAACCCGTGATTGGCGATCAGGGGGCCGTCGAAGAGCTTGCGGTACCGGGCGAACTCGTCGAGGTCCGGTGCCGCGTCCGGCCCGGTCAGGGCGCGTCCGCGCAGGTGGAGATAGGCCAGAGGGCGCGTGCCGAGCTCCGCCGCCAGGGCGTCGTAGTCGGCGAGGGTCGCCTCGTCGGCCGTGTAGGGGTAGTCGCCGCGCGCGCCGGGCGCGGTGTCGTGGACGGTCCAGTACGGCGACAGCCGCACCCCGGTGCGCCGCCCGTCCCACGCCGCCGCCACCGCGTCCACCACCTCCAGCAGCAGCCGGGCGCGGTCGGTCCCGTAGCCGTCGGCGCGGCGGTTCAGGCGCGGATTGAGGAACTGCGCGAGCAGGTAGGTGCCGTTCGCCGCGACCTCCACCCCGTCGAACCCCGCCCGCCGCGCCCGCGCCGACGCCGCGCCGAAGTCGGCCACCGCCCGCTCGATCTCCGCGCGCGTCATCTCCCGGGGCGTGACCGTCGCCTTGGGGCCCTCCGCCGTCCAGCACACCTCGCCCGGGTCGACCGCGGACGGCCCGCCGGGCCGCGCCCCGCCCAGGTGGTCGGGATGGGAGTGGGCGCCGGTGTGCCACAGTTGCAGCACGATGCGGCCGCCGAGCGCGTGCACGACGTCGGTGACGCGCCGCCAGCCCTCGACCTGCCGCTCGGTGAAGATGCCGGGGACGCCCGGGAACCCGATCGCCCCCTCGCCGACCCACGCCGCCTCGGCGACGATGAGGCCCGCGGCGGCGCGCTGCCCGTAGTAGGCGGCGTGCAGGTCCGCCGGCACCAGGCCGGGCCCGCTCGCGCGGCCCCGCGTCAACGGCGCCATCACCACCCGGTTGGGCATCTCCAGGTCCCCCAGCGCCACCGGCCGCAGCAGCGGCCCCGCGCCCGTCTCGCTACCCTGGTCGTGACGGATCATCTGTTTCCCCCGGTCGTCGTCTTCTCTCGGATGCCACGGAGCAGACGGAACACGGCACGGAAAGGTGACCGATGGACGACCGACTCGCCGAACGCTTCGAGGCGCACCGCGCGGTACTGCGCGCGGTCGCCTACCGGATGCTGGGCACCGCCGGCGAGACCGACGACGCCGTCCAGGAGGCGTGGCTGCGGCTCGACCGCACCGACCCCGCCGGAATCGACGACCTGGAGGCGTGGCTGCGCACGGTCGTGGCGCGCATCTGCCTCGACATGCTCCGCACCCGCACCTCCCGGCGCGAGGAGCCCTACGGATGGCACTCGCCCGTCCAGGAGCACGACGGCGACCCCGAGAGCGAGGCCGTCCTCATCGAGTCGGTCGGCCGCGCGATGCTCGTCGTCCTGGACACCCTCGGCCCCGCCGAACGCGTCGCCTTCGTCCTGCACGACGTCTTCGCCGTCCCGTTCGACCAGATCGCCCCCATCGTCGAGCGCACCCCCGCCACCGCCAAGAAACTCGCGAGCCGCGCCCGCCGGCGCGTCCGCGGCACCACCACCGCGCCCCCGCGCGAACTCGCCGAGCAGCGCCGCGTCGTCGAGGCGTTCCTCGCCGCCGCCCGCAGCGGCGACCTCGACGCGCTGCTCGGCGTCCTGGCACCCGACGTCGTCCGCCGCGCCGACCGCGCCGCCCTCACCCCCGGCCGCCCCGCCGTCCTGCGCGGCGCCGACTCCGTCGCCCGCGAGATGCGGCTGTTCGGCCGGCGCGCCAGGTACGCGGGCCCCGCCCTCATCGACGGGACGATCGGCGCCGTGGTCGCCCCCCACGGCCGCCTCCTGCTCGCCCTGGCCGTCACCGTCGACGGCGGCCGCGTCACCGCCTACGAGATGATCGCCGACCCCGCCCGCCTCAAGGCCCTCGACCTCGCCGTCCCCTGACCGGCCTGGTGGCACTGCACCCCCGAACGCGAGCGCCTGCTCGCCACTGATTCCTCGCAGCGGGTCCGGCGGCCCTGTGCCGCTTCGGGCGCCTTTCAGGACAATCCAGGGCATGGCCGTTCGTACCGCCCCGGCGACCGCGGGGTCGCCGCTGGTGTTCCTGGTGCTCCTGTTCGCTCTCTCGCTGCCGTTCTGGGCGGCGGGAGCGCTGGTCGACAGCCGGGGCGCGCTGCCCATGGACATGCCGGTGAGCGCGTTCCAGTTCGTCCTCCCGCTCGTGGTGGCCCTGGTGCTGGTCTCGCGGGAGGAGGGCCGCCGCGGAGCCGGGGCCCTTGTGAACAGGACCCTCTCGCCTCGGGGGTCGGGGCGGAGGCTCTGGTGGCTGCCGGCCTGGCTGCTGATCCCCGCGATCGCGCTGCTGGTCTGCGGGCTGACGCCGCTCACGGGGGTGCCGCTCGACGGACCGCACTCGCCGCTCACGGACGTCCCGGTGCTGTTCGCCGTCTACCTCCTCACCGCGTTCGCCGAGGAGGCGGGATGGACCGGGTACCTGCTGCGGCCGCTGCGCGACCGATGGGGGCCGCTCGGGGCCGGGGCGCTGCTAGGCGTGGTCTGGGCGCTCTGGCACGTCGTCGGCTGGGCGCAGGGCGGCCGCTCCGCGCCGTGGATCGCGGGCCAGTTCCTCAGCACGGTCGCGCTGCGGATCCTCATCGTCCGGATCGTCGAGGGATCCGGCGGGATCATGCTCACGGCGGTGATCGTCCACGCCCTGGCGAACGTCACGGAGTCGGTGATCCCGGGGTTCACCGAGCACGCGGCCCCCGCGCTCCTCAACGGTGCGATCCAGGCGGTCGTGGCCACCGCCGTCCTGATCCGCCGCCCGCGCCGGCCGGTCAGCGCAGGACGGCCGCCAGCAGGTCGGCGCCCACCGACGAAAGATCATCCAGATTGAGGGTGTAGCGGACGTAGCGCCCCTGCCGCCGGGCCGAGAGCAGTCCCGCGCGGCGCAGGACGGCGAGGTGGCGGGACACCTCCGGAGGTGAGAGTTCCCAGAAGTGCGCCAGCTCGCTGGTGGTGTGCGGGCCGCGGGCCAGGGTGCGCAGCAGCCGCAGCCTCACCGGGTGCGCGAGCGCCTCCAGCCGGAGGGAGACCGTCTCCAGGGGGACCGGCTCCGACGGACCCGGCTCGGCGACCGGGTACTGCACCACCGGATGCCACCCGGGCGCGTGGACCGCCACCAGGTGGGGGCGCCCGAAGACGCTGGGGATGAAGGTGACCCCGGCGCCGTGGGCGGCGGTCGACTTGTCCTGCACCTTGTCCACGATGATGCGGTCGCCGTCCGGCGACAGGGTGACCGCGCCGGAGACCGAGGCGAGCGCCGCCCCGGCGCCGCGGCGCCTGAGCAGTTCGTTCTTCAGCCGCAGATCGGCGGCGAGCCGCCCCGCGACGCTCGCCCAGGCGCCGTCGAAGAAGGCCCCGGCGCAGAGTTCGAGGGTGCGGCGCACCCGCGCCCGCACCGCGGCCGGGTCCGCGAGCAGCCGTTCGGCGAAGGCCTCCTGCAGCGCGCCGCGGGCCTGGGCCACGTCCAGGGCCCGCTCGCGCGCCGCCGTGTCGGTGAGCGGCGACGCCCCGCGGAAACGGACCCGGTCGCTGCCGCACGTGGTGACGAGCGCGGCGGTCACGTACGTGTCGTCGTCGATACGGTCCACGTCGTCCAGTTCCTCGGCGAGGGTCTGCCGCGGCCGCGCGGGGATCAGGAAGTCGGCCTGGGAGGAGCGCCACAGGAACTCCGCCTCCCTGAGCCGCTCGGACAGCTCCGGACGCAGCCCGGCCCAGACGTCCGCCGCCCAGCCGGCGAACCGCGGATGGTGACCGGGCTCGGCCAGCACGTGCAGCATCGCGGTCAGCTCGGCCAGCGGGGAGGCGGCGAACCGCACCCGCTCGGACGGCAGACCGCTGGTGTCGATCCTCAACGTCACCTCCCCATCATCACCGCCCGGACCACACGGCGACGGCCTCGATTGACGATGCGCGTCAATCGACGTGCCCCGCCCCGGCGGCCGGCCGCACCGTCTGACGTCATGGCGATCACCACCCGAATCCAGCCCCGCGCCCTCGTCCGCGTCTCCGGAGGCCCCCGCTACGCCGTCGCCCTGGCCGTGGACGCGCTCGGCACGGGCCTCCTGCGCCCCTTTCTGCTGCTCTACGGCGTGACGGTCCTGAGGCTGTCCGCGCCGGCCACCGGCACCGCCATGACGGTCGGCATCGTCGCGGGCCTGGCGTGCATGCCCGCGGTGGGCCGATGGCTGGACCGCGGCGCACGCAGCACCGTCGTGGCGGCGTCGATGCTGGTGCGTGTGCTGGGCGTGGCGCTGCTGCTGGCCGCCCCGGCCGGGCACGTCCGGCTCTTCGCGGCGGCGGCGCTCTTCCTCGGCATCGGCAACCAGGCATGGCCCGCCGCCCACGCCGCGCTCGTGGCCACGGTCGCCCACGGCCGGGAACGCGACACCGCCCTCGCCGCGGCCCGCGCCCTGCGCAACGCCGCCCTGGGCGTCGGAGCACTCCTGGCCGCCGTGTGCCTGGCGGGAGGCGCCACCGCGCTGCGGGCGCTGGCGGTCGCCACCGCACTCGCGTATCTCGCCGCGGCCGCCCTGGCGTGGTCGGTGCACGCGCACGCGCGTCCGGCCGGGACCGCCCCGCCCGGGGACCGGGACGGCGAGCCCGCGCCCCGCATGCTCGCGCTGCTCGCCGCCAACGTGGTCTACGTCTTCTGCCTCAACGTCCCCGAGATCGCGATCCCGCTGGTCCTGGTGACGCGGTTCCACGCGTCACCGGTATGGCCGGCGGCCGTCTTCGTGGCCAACACGGCGCTCGTCGTCGCCCTCCAGGTGCCGGTCACCGTCCTGATGGCCCGCTTCTCCCGGCGGACCGTGCTGGCCCTGTCCGGCGTGGTGATCGCCGCGTCCTACCTCGGCTTCCTCGCGGCCGCCTCGCTGGGACACCGCTGGGGGCCGCCGGCCGTCGCCGCGGTGTCGGTGGTCTGCACCCTCGGCGAGATCATCTACGCCGGCAGCGCCACCGCGCTGGTCACCGCACTCGCCCCGGCCCGCGTCCTCGGACGCGCCCTCGCCCGGTTCCAGCTCTCCACCGGCTTCGGCCTCGCCGTCTCTCCGGCGGTCATCACCGCTCTCGCCGCCCGCGGCCCCGCCGCCCTCTGGGGCGGCCTCACCGCCGCGACGTTGCTCTCCGCCTCCGCCGTCGCCACCGGGAAGGACCGGCGACCACGGCTGAGGGGTCACCGCCGCCAGGCGCGACCAAGCTCGTGAACTCGCCGGATGGGGACGATCCCGGGACCCTCGGCGAGTCACAGGCGTCCGCCCAGGGGAGTGCGGTGCGCGCGAATTGTGCGGTGGCTGATACGCCAGCCGCCCGGGGTGCGGACGAGGACGTCCTCGTAGGTCACGCTGCCGACGGAGCCGTCGGCGCTGACGCCGAGCCCCTTGGACCGCGCGTGCACCCGGCCGCCCGCGGCCTCGGTGAGGACGACGTTGGTGACGTGGTGCCCGACCGGGTTCAGCTCGCCGAGCGCCCGTCCGGCGGCGACGCACGCGGCCAAGCCGACCAGGGGCTCCTGCCCGAGGTCGCCGACGTCGCAGACGACGTCGGGGGTGAACAGCTCGTCCAGGCGGTCCAGCTCCCCGCTGTCGCACAGGTGGCCGTGCATCGAGATCAGCTCGGTGATCTCGGTGCGGTCCTCGGCGGTGAACGCCATCGCTCCTCCTCAGGGGTGAGCACTAAGCGGGGAAGTCCCCGTTTAATGCTCCGCTAGGCTAACCGGGGAGGTCCCCGTTCGACAACCAGGGAGCCCGGATGACCGCCGCCTCCGGCCGGGGGCGCCGCGCCGACGCCGAGCGCAACGCCCGGCTGCTCGTCGCCGCCGCCAGGGAGCTGTTCGACGAGCGGGGCCCCGGCGCGCCCCTGGACGAGGTCGCCAAGCGCGCGGGCGTCGGCAACGCGACCCTCTACCGGCACTTCCCGACCCGCGACGACCTGCTCGCCGCCGTCTACGCCGACGAGGTCGCCGCCCTGTGCGGGCAGGGCGAGGCCCTCGCGGCCGAAGCCGAAGCGGGGGAGGCGCTCCACACCTGGCTGGAGTCCTTCGCCGTCCACGTCGCGACCGGGCGGGCCCCGGCCTTCGCCGGAGCGGGCGGCGACGACGCGCGGCGCACCGAGCAGTTCGAGCGCTGGCACGCCGCGCTGACCTCCACCGCGCGGGAACTGCTCACCGGGGCGCAGCGGGCGGGCGCCGTCCGCGACGACCTCACCGTGGCCGAGGTGCTGACGCTGGCCCACGCGATCGCCACCTCGTGCACCGACCCCGGCCAGGTCCGCCGCCTGCTCGCGATCGTCCGCCACGGCATGATCTGACACCGCCGCGGTCTCGCCGTGCACCGGCGGTCGGCTGTGGCGCGTCGCCCGCGGTCCGGCCTCCGGACCGGGCTCATCGCGGCTGGAGCGGGTCGCCGGACTCCTCGCCGGTGAGTGCGTCGGGCCGGAAGACGACGCGGATGTCGAGCCCGCCCTCCGGCCGGGGACGCACGCCGAGGTCCGCCCCGTGCGCGGTGGCGATCGCCGCGACGATGGACAGCCCGAGCCCCAGGCCTTCGCCGTCACCGGTCCGGGTACCGTCCAGCCGCCGGAAGGGCTGGAGGATCTCGTCGACCTGCCCAGGCGGAACGGCAGGCCCGGTATTGGCGACGCGCAGCGCCGGCCGCCCGGCGTGCGCGCCGGTCCAGACGCTCACCCGCCCGCCGGGCACGTTGTGGCGTACGGCGTTGTCCACGAGGTTGGTCAAGAGGCGCTCCACCAGATGCGGATCACCCGGCGCAACGGCGCGGTCCAGATCCGGCTCGATCCGTATCCCGCAGGCGGCGGCGGCCGCGTGCGCGGACTCGACGACGCCGGCGGCGATCACCGCCAGATCCGTGTCCTGAGCGCGGTCCAGCCCTCGCTGGCTCCGGGCCAGGGTGAGAAGCGCCTCGATCAGACGTTCCTGGTGCCGGTTGCCGGCCAGCACCTGCCGGCACGCGGCTCGCAGGTCGGCGGCCGACGCGTCCGGATCGGCCAGCGCGACCTCCAGCAGGCTCCGCTCGAACGTCAACGGCGTCCGGAGCTCGTGGGAGGCGTTGGCCACGAAGGCCCGCTGCGCCTCGAACGCGGCCTCCAGCCGGCCGAGGAGGCCGTCGAAGGTGTCGGCCAGGTTCTTGATCTCATCGTCGGGGCCGCGTACGTCGAGGCGCTGGTGCAGGTTGCGCGCCGAGATCTCCCGCGCCGTCGCCGTCATCGCCCGCAGCGGGCGAAGCGCGCGCCCCGCCGTCAGCCAGCCGAGCCAGACCGACACGAACGTCATCATCACCAACGCCAGGCCCGACGCCACCAGGAGCCGCCGCAGGTCCTCGGCCCGCTGGCGGCCCAACCGGTCGTCCAGGTCCAGGCTCGGGACGGAGACGCCCGGAACCGGCGGCCCGTCGACCGGCCCGGCCGGCCGAGGCGGCGGCGAAGGACGGACGGGGTTGAACGGCAACGAGTGAGCCGTCAGCACGTAGGTGACGGCCAGCAGCAGCACGCCGGTCCCCAGGAACAGCGCCCCGTACAGCAGGGTCAGCCGCAGCCGGATCGTCCATCGCCGGCGCCCCCGCACCCGGTTCGCGCGTGCCGGATCCCCGGTGCCCATCAGATCCGGTAGCCCGCCTGGGGCAGGGTCTCGATCACCGGCGGATCGCCGAGCCTGCGGCGGAGCCGGCTGATCGTCACCTTGACCGTGCCGGTGAACGGATCGGCGGCCTCGTCCCACGCCCGCTCCAGGAGTTCTTCGGCGGAGACGACCCTGCCCTGGGCGGCCAGCAGCAACTCCAGCACGGTGAACTCCTTCGGGCTCAGTTCGAGCCTCCGGCCGGCCCGCGTCGCCACCCGCCGCCCGGGGTCGAGCCTGAGGTCGCCGCGCACCAGCACCGGAGGCAGCGCCGGCTGCGATCGCCGGGCCAGCGCCCGGACCCGCGCGACCAGTTCGGCGAACGCGAACGGCTTGGGCAGGTAGTCGTCGGCGCCGGAGCTCAGGCCGTCCACCCGGTCCTCGATCGCGGCCGCGGCGGTCAGCATGAGCACCCGCGCCGGATAGCCTCCGGCCGTCAAGGACCGGCAGACCTCGTCACCGTGCAGGACGGGAAGGTCGCGGTCGAGGACGACGACCTCGTAGCGGTTGACCGCCGTCCGCTCCAGCGCGGCCGCGCCGTCCGACACGACGTCGACCGCCATCCCCTCGCGGCGGAGCCCGGCCGCCAGCGTCTCGGCGAGCCCATGGTGGTCCTCGACTACCAGCACGCGCATCGTCCATCCCCCTGCCGCCGGAACGGGCTCCAGCATCGCGCAGGAAGCGGTTACAGCGCGGTTACAGCGTTCGTTCCCGCCCGGTAACCGCCGTGGCGGTCGACTACCGGTCAAGCCCGAACACCGCATGACCGAGGAGGGCCTGTGCCACGCAACCCTGGAAGTCCAGACCGGTCCGAAGCCGACCGACCTCGTCCCCCTCACCGGGGCGCGAGGCCCCGCCCCAGAGACAGGCGGGTCACGACCGCCGTCGCCGGATCGGCCGCGGTGCTGGTCGCCGCGACCGTCACCGCCGCGGTCTGGGCCGCCGACCCTCCGGGACCGCTCGGAGCGCGCCACGGACGAACCGGACACGGGTACGGTCAGGCGCAGCTGCAGCGCGATGTGGACGCCGTACACGCGACCGGTGTCGTGGGAGTGCTCGCCGCGGTGGGCTCACCGGAGCGCCTGCTGGCCCGCGGCGGCGTCGCCGACCTCACGACGCGCAGGCCCGTGCCGCCGGATGCCCGCTTCCGGATCGGCAGCGCCACGAAGACGTTCACCGCCGGCGTGGTGCTGCAACTGGCCGGCGAGGGAAGGCTGTCGCTCGACGACACCGTGGACAGATGGCTGCCGGGCGTCGTCCACGGCCATGGCAACGACGGTCGCAAGGTCACCGTCAGGCAGCTCCTCCAGCACACCAGCGGCCTCTACAACTACCTGGCGAGGCCGGCCGTGAACCCGCGGCAATGGGAGAAGGAGCGACTGCGGACCTGGCGCCCCGAGCAGCTCATCGCACTGGCCATGCGCCACCGGCCCCTCTTCGCGGCCGGGAAGGGCTGGAGCTACTCGAACACCAACTACGTCCTCGCCGGGATGATCATCCATCGGGTCACCGGACACACCTGGCAGGAAGAGGTCCGGCGGCGCATCCTCGTCCCCCTGGGCCTCACCCGGACCAGCGCGCCGGGGACCGATCCGCACGTGCCCGAACCGCACGCCAGGGCCTACCAGCGGTTCGCGCCGGACGGTCCGCTCACCGACGTCACCGTCCAGAACCAGACCCTGGGCGACGCCGCCGGCGCCATGATCAGTACGACCGACGACCTGGGCCGCTTCTTCCGCGCGCTCGTGGGCGGCCGGCTGCTCGCCCCGGCGCAACTGGCCGAGATGCAAAGGACGGTCCCGGCCGAGGAGCTGCGGATGATGGGAAGCCCCGGAGCACGCTACGGCCTGGGCCTGGTGTACCGGCCGCTGTCCTGCGGCGGCGGTTACTGGAGCCACGGCGGAGACGACAGCGGCTACCGGACGCGGCCGGGCGTCACCGCCGACGGCCGCCGCAGCGTGGTGGTCTCGGCGACCTCCCGGTCACCCGGCGACCTGGAGGCCGAGCAGCGCACCGGCCGCGCGCTGGACACGCTGGTCGACCACGCCCTGTGCGCCGGGTGACCCCGGTCCGCCGCCGTCGAGGACGGCGGCGGGGTCAGGGCGCGGCACCCTCCAGGATCACCACCGGAATCTCGCGCTCGGAAGCGGCCTGATAGCGGTCGTAGAGGGGGAAGATCGCGGTCATCAGGGCCCACAGCGGCGGCTTCTCCAACGGAATTGCGGTGCGCGCCCGCGCGGTGAAGGTGCCGGCCCCGACCTGCACGGTCACGTGCGGATCCGCGGTGAGGTTGAGGTACCAGGCGGGGTGCCGGGCGGCTCCGGCGTTGGAGGCCACCAGCAGGTGGCGGTCCTGGTCCCGGCCGTAGATCAGCGCGGTGCGGCGCAGCCTGCCGGACCGGCGGCCCCGCGTGGTGAGCAGCAGCGTCGGCAGGCCCTGGTAGAGATGGCCCTGGACGCCGCCGGTTTCGAGGTAGGCGCGGATGTGGTCGGCCACCCAGGGGGTGGGGCTGTCGACGACCTCGTTCTCGGGTGCCGTCACCGCCTCCTCCCCGCCTCGGCGCGGTGGGGAGGAGACGCCGCGGCGAGTGCCCGCGCGCGTCGTGGACTCCCGCGGTCGGCGTTCCCGGTCCCGCTCACTCGCGCCATCGCGGCATCTCCTTCAGCTACTCGACAGTTCAGGAACTGAATCTTCATTGAGCCGGAGCGTAGCATTCACTTGAGGAACTGAATAGTTGAGCCGCTTAAACAGCCGCTATGCTGGCGGCATGAGCGCCGAAACCGACCCGGATGAGGCGGATGAGGTCGTGGCCGAACTGAGCGGCCTGGTCTTCGAGGTCACCGGGCGGCTGCGCGCCCAGTTCAACGCCGCCGCGGCGAGACTCGGGCTTCCCCCGGCGCAGGCGCTCGTCCTGAGCAACCTGTCCGGGCCCACCCCGATGCGCCGGCTGGCCGACTGGCTCTCATGCGAACCGTCGAACGTCACCGGGATCGTCGACGGCCTGGAACGCCGCGGCCTGGTGACCCGCCGCCCCGCACCGGACGACCGCCGCGTCAAGCACGTGGTCCTCACCGAAGAAGGCGAGCAGGCCCGCCTGCGGTTGCGCGCCAGCGCCCACGCGCTGGCGCGGACCTTCTTCGAACTGCCCGGCCCCGACCGGCGGCACCTCCGCGACCTGCTCGCGCGCGTCCTTGCCGGCCCGCCGGCGGGCGCGGACGCGGCCGGGGTCAGCCCGGAGCCCTGCGGCTGAGGTGCTCCCAGGCCCGGTACTCCTCGGTGCGCGCCCGGTCCATCTGCTGGACCATGTCGTAGGAGGCGGCCCCGACGATCAGCCGCAGCGGCGGCTCGTCCAGTCCGGCCAGTTCCAGGACCACCGGCGCCGCGGTGCTCGGGTCGGGCCCGGCGTCCTCGCCCCACATCTCGGCCAGCCGGGCGCGGACCGGCTCGTACTCCGGGCGGGGCGTGGTCTGGGTGGTGCCCCGGGTGAACAGGTCCGTGCCGTACCCGCCGGGCTGGACGATCGTCACCTTGATCCCGAAGGGCGCCACCTCCATCGCCAGGGCCTGGCTCAGCGAGTCGAGCGCGCTCTTGCTCGCGGCGTAGAAGCCCGCGGAGGCGACCCCGCCGCCGGTCCCCATCGTCGTGACCTGGAGGATGTGCCCTGACCCCTGCGCCCGCAGGTGCGGCACCACGGCCTGGACCACCCACACCGCGCCGAAGAAGTTCACGTCGAACTGGGCGCGGATCTGCTCCTCCGTCGCCTCCTCCACCATGCCGAGCAGCATCGTGCCGGCGTTGTTGACCACGACGTCGAGCCGCCCGAAGGCCTCCGCCGCCCGGTCCGCCACCGCATGCACCTCCGCGCGGTCGCGGACGTCCAGCGTCAGCCGGACCAGGCGGTCCGGGTGCGCGGCGGCCAGGTCGTCGAGCGGGCCCAAGTCGCGCGCGGCCGCCACCACGCGGTCTCCGGCGGCGAGCGCCGCCTCGGCGTAGGCCCGGCCCAAGCCCCTCGATGCACCGGTGATGAACCAAACGCGGGCGGTCGCCATGCGCTCTCCCCAATCTCAGTGAGACGAGACGGTTCGTCTCGTCTACTCGGAGTCTGGTGCCCCTCCCTTCCGCTGTCAAGACGAGACGTCTCGTCTCGATGCCTGGTAGGGTCCCGGCCGTGTCCGGAAACAGGAACCCGAACCCGGCGCGCCGCAGCGAGCGGTCCCGCAGGGCCGTCCTCGCCGCGGCGCGCGAGCTGGTCTCCGAACTCGGGTACCCCAAGGTGACGATCGAGGCCATCGCCGCGCGGGCGGGCGTCGGCAAGCAGACCATCTACCGCTGGTGGCCGTCCAAGGGCGCGGTGGTCTTCGACTCGTTCCTGGCGCTCAGCGACGGGGAGGAGGGCGTCCGCCTGCCCGACACCGGCGACGTCGAGGCCGACCTCAGGGCGGTCATGCGGGCGACCGTCGCCGAGTTCGCCGACCCGGCGTTCGAGGCGCCGCTCAGGGCGCTCAACACCCAGATCGCCGACGATCCCGACCTGGCCGCCCTGTACCGCGAGAAGCTGGCCGGGCCGCTCGACCGGGCCAAGAAGGAACGGCTGCGCAGCGCCCAGCGGGCGGGGCAGCTGAACGCCGACGCCGACCTCGACCTAGTGCTCGAGGTGCTGTACGCCCCCCTCTTCCAGCGCTGGCTGCACCGCACCGGGCCGCTCACCCCCGAGTACGCCGACGCGCTCGTGGACGTCGTCCTCCGCGCCTTCGCCCCCTGACCGGCACCCGAGGCGGCGCCGGGTCCCGACCGGCGGCACCTTCGCGACCTGCCGGCGCGCTTCCCGGCGAGCGCCCACGCGGATCCGGCTCGGGCGCCCGGCCGCGGCTCGGCGCGACCGCCCGGCGGGCCGGGCGCGGCGGGGGCTGAAATCCCGGCAAAGCTTGCCCCTGCCGCGGTGCGGGGCGTCCGGATCGCCCTCCTGGCCGCCGTTAACGTGCGGGAATGCCGCAGACGCCCGGCCCGACGCCCGGCGACACGCCCGCCTACGGCCCGGCCGACGTCCCGCCCGACGCCCGCGCCACCGAGCGGGCCGCCGAGCGGTCGCACCGGATGCCGCCGTGGCTGCCCAGGGCGTTCGCGCTCGCCGGCGGCGGCGTGCTCGTGTTCCTGGCCACCCTGTGGCTGCTGGAGCGGCTGCGGGATCTGCTGCTGCTCCTGCTGATCTCGCTGTTCCTGGCCTTCGCGATCGAGCCCGCGGTGAACTGGCTGGCCTCGCGCGGGTGGCGGCGCGGCGCGGCGACCGCGGTGATGTTCGTGGTCGTGGGACTGCTCCTGGCCGCGTTCCTCGGCGGCATCGGCTCGCTGCTGGCCGCCCAGGCCACCAACCTGATCGGAGGGTTCCCCGGCTACGTCCGCGAGTTCGTCGGCTGGGTGAACTCCACGTTCGGGACACATCTGTCGCAGCGGACCATCTTCCAGCGGCTCCCCACCATCACCGACGCGCTGTCGCGGCACCTGTCGAGCGTCGCCGCGAACGTGTGGGGCTTCGGCACGACCGCCTTCGGCGTCGTCTTCAACTTCCTCGGCGTCCTGCTGTTCACCTTCTACCTGTCGGCCGAGGGCCCGCAGTTCCGCCGGACGGTCTGCTCCCTGCTGCCGCCGCACCGCCAGCGCGAGGTGCTGCGCGCCTGGGAGATCGCCGTCCACAAGACCGGCGGCTACATCTACTCGCGGGGACTGCTCGCCCTCATCTCCGGCATCGCCCACTACGTGCCGATGGTCCTGCTCGGCGTCCCCTACGCCGCGGCCCTGGCGCTGTGGGTGGGGGTGGTGTCGCAGTTCATCCCGGTCGTCGGCACCTACCTGGCGGGCGCCCTGCCCGTCCTGATCGCGCTGACCAAGTCGCCGAGCACGGCACTGTGGATCCTGCTGTTCATCATCGCCTACCAGCAGTTCGAGAACTACCTGCTGCACCCGCGCATCACCGCGCGGACACTGGACATGCACCCCGCGGTCGCGTTCGGGCTCATCCTGGCCGGCGCCGCCGTCGCCGGGCCCGTCGGGGTGCTGCTGGCGATCCCGATCGGCGCCAGCCTCCAGGCCTTCGCCGGCGCCTACGTGCGCCGCTACGAGGTCGAGGAGCATCCGCTGACCAGGCCGGACGAGCCCCCCGGCCGCTGGTGGCGGTGGCTTCACCGCTGACGCAGCCCGAGCGCTTCACCCGGCCGGGGACGGCTGCCGGGCGGATCGTCGACCATTGCCGTGGACGAGGGCCGTCCGCCGCGGTTACCGTGCCCGGGAGAACCTTGATCATCAGGCAGCTCGGGGGAGGGAGGGGGCCGTCATGCACCGTCCCCGCAAGCGCCGCCGCCGGTGGGTCGCCGGCCTCGCGGCGGGAGCACTCGCGGTGACCGGCCTAGGCGCCGTGGACGCGTCCGCCGCGCAGGCGGCGCCGGACGCCGGCAAGGACCCCCGGCTGCTCCGGATCCTGCGGTCGATGCCGCTGCGGGACAAGGTCGCGCAGCTGTTCGTCCTGCAGGTCTACGGCAAGAGCGCGACCACCGCCGAACCGGCCGACGTCGCCGCCAACCGCAGGCTGTACGGGGTCGACAACGCCGCGCAGGTCGTCGCCCGCTACCACCCCGGCGGCTTCATCTACTACGGCGACAACGTCGCCGGCCCCAAGCAGCTCGCCGCGTTCTCCAACGGCATCCAGCGCGCCGCGGCCGCGCAGCCGCTGCGCGTCCCCGCCACGATCGCCATCGACCAGGAGGGCGGCATCGTCGCCCGCGTCCAGCCGCCCGCGACGCAGTCGCCGGGCAGCATGGCCCTGGCCGCCGGGCGCCGCACCGGCGACGCCCGCGCGCTCGCCCGCATCACCGGCACCGAGCTGCGCGCCATCGGCGTCAACCAGGACTACGCGCCCGACGCCGACGTGAACGTCAACCCGGCCAACCCCGTCATCGGCGTCCGGTCCTTCGGGTCCGACCCCGGGCTGGTGTCGGACATGGTGACCGCGCAGGTCGGCGGGTACCGGGACGGGGGAGTGACCCCGACCGCCAAGCACTTCCCCGGGCACGGCGACACCACCACCGACAGCCACACCGGCGTCCCGCGCATCGACCACACCCGCGCCGAATGGGAGCGGCTCGACCTGCCCCCGTTCCGCGCCGCGATCAGGCAGCGCGTCGACTCCATCATGACCGCGCACATCGTGGTGCCGTCGCTGGACCCCTCCGGCGACCCCGCCACCCTGTCGCGGCCCATCCTCACCGGCATCCTGCGCGACCGGCTCCACTACCGGGGCGTCGTCGTCACCGACGCCCTCGACATGCAGGGCGTGCGCGACAAGTACGGCGACGAGAACATCCCCGTCCTCGCCCTCAAGGCCGGCGTGGACGTCCTGCTGAAGCCGCCCGCCGACGCCCAGGGCACCGGCGTGTTCCCCCGCCAGCTCGCGGCCGTCGTCAACGCGGTGAAGGCCGGTGAGCTCACCGAGAAGCGCATCGACGAGTCGGTCTACCGCATCCTGGAGCTCAAGCAGCGGCGCGGCCTGTTCCGCGACCCCTACGCCGACGAGTCGAAGATCGACCAGGTCGTCGGGACGCCCGCGCACCTGGCCGCCGCGCAGCGCGCCGCCGACCGCACCACCACCCTGGTCAAGAACGGCGCCGGGATCCTCCCGCTGCGCCCCGGCGCCCGCAAGGCCCTGGTCACCGGATGGGGCGTGTCCACCACCGCGACCCTCGGCACCGAGATCGCCCGGCGCGGCGCCACCACCACCATCCGGCAGACCGGACTCAGCCCCGGGCAGGCCCAGATCGACGAGGCGGTGGCCGCCGCCCGCGACCAGGACCTCGTCGTCGCCGTCACCAACCGCGCCTGGGACGTCAAGGACGAGCCCAACCACAACGGGCCCGGACAGATGAACCTCGTCAAGGCGCTCGTCGCCACCGGCAGACCGGTCGTGGTCGTCGCCGTCCGCGACCCCTACGACATCGCGTGGTTCCCCGAGGCGACCACCTACGTGGCCACCTACTCCTACACCGCCGAGGCGCTGCGCTCGGCCGCCAAGGTCCTGTTCGGCGAGCTCGACCCGCGGGGGCGGCTGCCCGTCGCCATCCCCGTCCGCGACCAGCCGGGCGCCGTCCTCTACCCGTTCGGGCACGGCCTGTCCTACTGACCCGCCGTTCCCGCCGACCCGCCGCCCGGCCGCACGAGAGACGGCCCGGTCCCGGCGCGGCAGCCGCCGCCGCGCCGGGACCGGGCCGGTTTCGGATCGGGGGGACGCGCCGGGCGCGCCCCGCGCGTCACACCCTCCGCGCGCCGATCGACTTCATCAGCGCCGGCCACACCGCGCTCGCCTCGCGGACCCACGCCGGCCAGTTGTGCCGGCCGTCGCCGTAGATGTGGGCGGTGTAGGGGATGTTCAGCTGGTCCAGCCGCTTCTGGAAGTCCTTGTTGTTCGCGCCGACCGCGATCTCGCTGAGCAGGCCGATGTCCCACGGCGCGACGTCGGGGTCACCGGGGCCGGGCCGCCCGGTCGTGCCCGCGGAGAAGTACAGGCCGGTGCCGCGCAGCTTGGGGGCCAGCGAGTACGGGTCGTGCGCGGCCCAGTTGGCGTCGTCGGACCACGGGACGCCCCAGATCGCGAACGGGTCCTGACCGTTGCCCGCGTTGGTGAACATCAGCAGCGCCGGGATCCCGATCGAGCGCATCGACAGGATGCCGCTCAGCGACGCCGCGTACTTGAACATCCCCGGGTGCCGGGCGGCGTAGGACATCGCGCCGGCGCCCCCGGAGGAGTTGCCGATCGCCGCGCGCAGCGCCCCCGCGTGGTAGTTGCGCTCCATCAGCTGGCGCACCTCGGCGGTGTGGAAGGTCTCCCACTTGGGCGTCCCGCCCTTGCCGTAGTTGTACCAGTCGGTGTAGGAGCCGTTGTCGCCCTCCGGCATGACGACGATGACGTTGTACTTGGCGGCCCACGCCTCGATGTCGGTGTTGCGCGTCCAGGAGGTGTAGTTGTCCTGGCCGCCGTGGTAGGCGTACAGCACCGGCCACGTCGCGGTCGCGTTCCGCGTCCAGTTCTTCGGCAGCAGGATGCGGGTCTTGACCGTCCTGCCGAGGGCGGGGGAGGCGATGGCGATGTCGACCTCGTGCGAGGCGATCTTCTTCTCCGCGGTGATCCGGGCCCCGTCGTCCGCCCTGGCCGGTCCCGCGAGCGCCTGCGCCGGGCCGCTGCCGACCGCGCCGAGGCCGATCGTCAGGACGGCGGTGACCGCCCCCGACGCCAGCGAGCGCCGCCAGGTGACTCGGTGCTGTCGGCGGCGGACGGTAGGTGTCGTGTGCAAGGCTCACCTCGCCGATCGGCCCGACCCCCGTGGCCGCGCGACTTCCGCAGAGTGTCCTCGCCTCCGCCGAAACGATCTACATGGCCGGGTTACAAGATTTCTCCGCGAGGCTGTGGAGAAGTGAGTCATCGGGCGCCGCCGGAGGCGGATCCGGCCAGCAGCGCGGCGAGCTCGCGGGGCCTGGAGAACATCGGCCAGTGCCCGGTCGGGAGTTCGTGGTAGGTCCAGCCGGGTCCGGTCATCATCGAGAAGACCGGGTGCCCGCCCTCGCCCATCTCCCTGACCGCGGCCAGCGGGATCGTGGACGCGATGAGCGTGCGGGGGACCTCCGGCAGCGGGTCGGGCCGGGTGAGGGCCTGCGTCGCGGTGCCGAACGGCTGGGGCGTTCCGCGCTCGCGCATCTCGGTCAGCCGCTCGCCGGTCAGGCCCGCGAGGTTGACCGGGTCGTCCTGCGGGTCGAACGCCGGCACCGGGATCTTCCAGCCGTCCCCGTGCTCGGCGACGGCCTTCTCCAGCTCCGCGCGCGAGTCGGGGTCGCGGAAGTCGATGCCCGCCAGGCCGGACGGCATGGGGCCGCTGTCGACGTAGACGACCCGGGCGATCCGGTCGGGGGCGCGGTCCGCGGCGCCCGTGACGGCCATGTTCGCGCCGCTGTGCGCGACCAGGACGACCCCGGTCAGGCCGCGGTCCTCGATCAGAGCCAGCAGGTCGGCGATCTGGGTCTCGACGTCGGCGCCGGGCGGGGTGTCGACGGCCCGCTCGGCCTGCCCGGCCGGCGTCACCGCGTGCACCGCGTGGCCGGCGGCGCGCAGGTCGGCCGCCACCTCGTCCCACGCCCACGCGCCGAGCCAGTAGCCCGGGACCAGTACGAACGTCGCGTTTCCGGTTGCCATGGTGAGCCGTCCTCTCTCGGTGGATACGGCTCCACGCTAAGGTCGATACAGGACAGAACCCGCCCGGATTAAGCGAGTGGCCTGTGTCACAACCCGCCCCGTCCCACCCGACGACCCGCGTCCTGGCGATGCTGGAGCTGCTCCAGGCCAATCCCCGCATGGGCGGGCCGGAACTGGCGCGGCGGCTCGGCGTGGACGAGCGGACCGTCCGCCGCTACGCGGCCCGGCTGGAGGACCTCGGCGTCCCCGTCGTCGCCGAGCGCGGCCGGTACGGCGGCTACCGGCTCATGCCCGGCTACAAGCTGCCGCCGCTCATGCTCACCGACGACGAGGCCGCCGCCGTGGTCCTGGGGCTGCTGGCCGGCCTCCGGGTGGGCCTGCCCGGGCAGGCGACCGAGAGCGCGCTGGCCAAGGTGCAGCGGGTCCTGCCCGCCGCCCTCCGCGACCGCGTCCAGGCGCTGCGCGAGACGCTCGGGTTCACCCTCGCCGCCCGCGACCCCGCCGCACCCGACACCGGCACCGTCCTGACCCTCGCGGCGGCGGCGAGGCAGAGGCGCCGCGTGCGCGTACGCTACCGGTCCTGGCAGGGCGCCGAGACGGAGCGGGACCTGGACCCCTACGGCCTGGTGTTCCACTCGGGGCGCTGGTACGTCACCGGCCACGACCACCGCAGCAGAGAGATCCGCACGTTCCGCGTCGACCGCGTCGCCGCCGCCGAGCCCGGCGACGCCCGCTTCGAGCCGCCGGACGGCCTCGACCCCGTCCAGCACGTGACCCGGTCGCTGGCGCGGGTGCCCTACGCCCACGAGGTCGAGGTGCTGCTGGAGACGACCCTCGCCGAGGCGCGGCGCCGGATCCCCGCCACGACGGCGACGCTGGCCGAGACCGCCGGGGGAGTGGTGATGACCACGCGCGCCGAGCGGCTGGACGGGATGGCGCTGATGCTGGCGGGCCTGGGCTTCCCGTTCGCCATCCGGCGGCCCGAGGAGCTGCGCGGGCACGTCCGCGACCTGGCGCGGACGCTGGAGGAGCAGGCCGGGCGATGACGTGGCAGCCCGCTCAGGACAGGGTCAGGCCTTCGCGCGGGCGTCCCACTCGTGGCGGAGCATCGCGTAGACGACCTCGTCGCTCCACTCGCCCTTGACGATCTCGTTCTGCACCAGGTGCGCCTCGCGGCGCATCCCGAGACGCTCCAGGACGCGGGCGGAGGCGGCGTTGCGCCCGTCCAGCCGCCCGCAGACGCGGTGCAGGTCCAGCCCCTCGAAGCCCAGCCGCAGCACCACCTCGGCGGCCTCGGTGGCGAACCCCTTGCCGTGGTAGGCGGGGTTGAAGATGTAGCCGATCTCGCCCTGCCGGTGCTCCCGGCTGCGCCACTGGAGGTTGACCTCGCCGATCAGGTCACCGGTCTCGCGCCACTCCACCGCCAGGACCAGCCAGTCGCCCTCCTTCTCCACGGTGGAGGCGCTCATCTTCTGCCTCAGGAACGACCGGGACTCCTCGAGGGACCGGGGCTCCCAGTAAAGGAAGCGCGCCACCTCGGGCAGGGACTGGTAGGCGTACAGACCCTCCAGGTCGTCTTCGCGGAACGGCCGCAGGTCCAGCCGCTCGGTCTCGATGGGATAGGCGGGACGGAGCATGCGATGATCCTATTCAGGCGGTCCGGTCCTGTGCGACCCGTGATTCCCCGGTAGCACGCCCCGCCCCGCGGCCCGCTAAAGCCGGTGCGCCCCGTGCTCGTCCTTCGCCTCGTGCCCGTCGTCGTTCCCGTCCTTGCCGTCGTGCTCGTCCTCGACGCCGTTCTCGCGGCGCTCGTCCTCGTCGAAGGCGCGGGTGTCGCGGAACTCCACGTACGGCTCCTCCTCGGGGGGCTGCCCGGCCGCGATCACACGGCTGCGTTCGAGTTCGGCGTCCAGTTCGGCGCCCAACAGGATCGCCAGGTTCGTGATCCACAGCCACACCAGGAAGATGATGATCCCCGCGAGGCTGCCGTAGGTCTTGTTGTACGAGGCGAAGTTCGCGACGTACAGCGCGAAGAGCCCGGACGCCGCCAGCCACAGCAGGATGGCGAGCGCGCTGCCCGGGGTGACCCAGCGGAAACCGCGCTTGGCGTTGGGGGAGGCCCAGTACAGCAGCGAGAACAGGAAGCCGACCACCAGCACCAGGACCGGCCACTTGGCGATGCCCCAGGCGGTGACCGCTTCGGAACCGAGCCCGAGCGTGTCACCGACCTTGCGGGCCAGCGGCCCGGAGACCACCACGGCGATCACCGAGGCCGACAGCAGCACCAGCGTCAGCAGCGTCACCGCGATGCGAAGCGGCACGGTCTTCCAGAACGGACGGCCCTCGGGAACGTCGTAGACGGCGTTGGAGGCGCGCATGAACGCCCCCACGTAGCCCGACGCCGACCAGACGGCGGCCGCGAGGCTCAGTACGGCGACGAAGCCGGCGCCGCCGGCGCCGCCCTCGAGCTGCCTAATCGAGCTGACCAGCAGGTCCCGGACCGGGCCCGGCGCCAGGCTCCCGACGCTCTTGACCAGGTTGTCGGTGGCCGACTGGCCGGCCATGCCCACCAGCGACACCACCACCAGGATCGCCGGGAAGATCGACAGGATGGAGTAGTAGGTGAGCGCGGCGGCCCAGTCCGACAGGTTGTCCTTCTGGAATTCCTTGAGGGTGCGCTTGAGCGTCTCCCACCATGACCGCGCGGGCAGGTCGGTGGGGGCGCCGGGGAGTTTGCGCATTTCGGTCTTCTTCCCGCCGCTCAGGACCGGCCGGTGCGGTGCACCATGACGGCGCGCTTCTGCCCGGTGCGCATTCGCACCCGCACCGGGGTCCTGGCCGGCGGCGAGGCCTTGCGGCCGCGCCCATGCCGCGTCTGCGGCGCCGCGTGGCGGCGGCGCATCCACACCACGCCCAGGGCGAGCCCGCCGGCGGACGCGACCACCACGGCGCCCAGGCGGGCCCTCGCCTTGGTCTTGTCCGAGCTCGCGACCTTCCGCGCCGTGGCCGCGGCGTCGCGGGCCCTTTCGCGCGCCTGCCCGACCTTCTCCCGCGCCATGGCCTTCACGTCGGCCTTGGCGGCGAGCTGCTCCACCGTGTCTCCGAGATCGTGCCGGGCCCGGTCGACCTCCTGACGGAGTTCCTCGGTGCCGGCCGCGGCCCCGTGCTTGCCCTGCATCGTCATCGGTGCGTCGCCCTCTCCTTCAGCTCGGACACGGTCTGCTTGGCCTCGTCCATGGCCTTCTCGGGCTTGGGCGGCGCGGCCCGCCGGGTCTGCGCCCGGCCCATCAGTGCCAGGACGCCCGCCACCACCAGCAGGAACACGCCGATGATCAGCGCGGCCGCCCAGACCGGGAGCGCCAGCGCGATCGCGGCCACCGCCGCCGCCAGCAGGACGGCCACGCCGTACAGCGCGACCAGCGCGGCGCCGCCGAACAGGCCGGCACCGGTGCCGGCGTGCCGGCCCTTGTCCTTGAGCTCGGCGACCGCCAGCCGCATCTCGGCCCGCATCAGGTCCGACACCTGCTGCGTGGCCTGCCTGATCAGCTCGCCGGTCCCCGCCTCGTGGCGCTCGGCGCGGAACTCCGGTGCGCTCGCCGCGTCGTGCCGGTGCGCGCCCGTCGTCCCGGCCTGGCCGTCGCCGTCGTGTTGCTGCCGCACGATGCTCATGCCTCCAGGCCCCCTCCACGTTTTCGAACCCTGCGCAAGGGCGTTCCCTGTGCGCATGGGCTAAACGTGGTCGCGCCACGACACGCGGTCGGCGGGCGGGGTTCCGGCCCGTCCGGACCTCCGGTCAGCGGCTCACGCGGTGGTCAGCCAGTCGACGCGGTGCGCCTCGGTCGGATCGGGGGTCTCCCAGCGGCGCACGAGCCGGTCGATGACCGGGTCCGGGACGGGGGAGGTGCGGGCCCGGTTGCGCTCGCGCAGCACCCGCGGCGGCGCCTCCAGCGCGACGACCTCCACCCGCCCCCGGTACCCGGCGATGAGGCCGGTGCACAGCTCGCGCTGCTGCCGCGACACGTTGGTGGCGTTCCACACGAACGACCGCCCGGCGCGCAGGTGCTCCCGGGCCAGCTCGTGAGCGGCGGCCGCCACGGGGCGCTGGTCGCCGGCCGGGTCGACGCCCATCTCGGCCCGCAGCCGGTCGAGGCTGACGACGGGCGTCCCCGGGCGGTGGGCGGCGATCCAGTGGTCCTTGCCGGCGCCCGGCAGCCCGGACAGGACGGTCACGGTGCAGCGCGTGTCGTCGTAGGCGGCGTAGGCGGGATCGCGGTCGGGCTTGCGGAAGTACCAGAACCGCGCGTGGTCTGAGGGGAACGCGCGCGGCCCGTCCAGGCAGTCCTGCTCGGCGCAGTACTCCCCGTAGAGGGCGACGTTGTCCAGCAGCTCGTCGGTGTCGGGGCAGATGCGGCCGAGGATGTCGGCGGAGGCGAGCAGCACCAGGTCGTCGTTGCGGGCCAGCAGGCTGACGCGGAACGCGATCTGCCGGAGGTCGGGGCGCTCCAGCGCCCAGAACGGCACCTGGTGGTGGCGGATCAGCGCCGCGACGTGCTCGCGCCAGGCGACCGGGGCGCCCAGCTCCCACAGGACGGCCCGCACCATCAGGTCACCGCGGCGGGAGTGGCCGCGCGCGGTGATGCGGCCGTCGTCGTCCAGGGCGGTGCAGTGCGGCTTGGCGATGTCGTGCATCAGCACGGCCGTGAACAGGCGGACTCGCTCCTCCGGCGGCCGGGCGCGCCATCCGGGAAGTGACGCCAGCGCCTCGCACGCCATCCGGGTGTGGGTCTCGACGTCGCCTTCGCCGTGGTAGACGGCGTCCTGCGGGACGTCCGCCATGTCGCGGACCCAGGAGAAGGCGTCCCGGATCCGGTCCCACGGGACCGTCCAGTTCGGTGGCGCCGGACACAGCTCCTCAAACACCCGCATACAGCACCTCCGGGTCGGCCAGGCCGTTGGCGACGATGGGGCGCTCCTGCCAGTGCGTGCCCGAGTCGAGGATCGCGTTCAGGAAGCTCGGCCGGACCCACTTGTAGCGGTCGACGGTCTTCCCGCCCTCCTCCACCTTGATGTACAGGCCCTCCATCTCCTGCGAGGCGTCGGTCTCCGCGGCGACGCGGTCCGGGTCGGCGCCGCCCGCCTCGGCCGCCGCGCGCAGCGCGTCCCGCCACCGGGGAGTGCGGCAGGTGGAGGGGCCGGTGAGCCTCGTCAGCGCGGCCAGGTCCGGCAGCGGGCCCTCGTGCAGGACGGGCACCGACACCACCGGCGTCCCGGCGAGCAGCTCGCGGCGCGCCTCGGTCGACAGGAACGTCCCGTCCCGCCGGTCGAGGACGTCGAACTCGCAGAAGTAGTGGGGGAGCGCGTCGTAGAAGACGGTGTGCTTGGCGTACAGCCACTCCCCGTACAGCACGTACCGGTCCGCCAGGCGTTCGCGCAGGATGTGCTGCACCGACGCCGCCCACGCCTTCATCGGCCCGAACTGGCGCTCGCGCGGCCCGCCGGTCAGGTAGTGGCCGCGGCTCTGCAACCGCAGCTCGCCGGCGGAGGTGAAGCTGATGCCGGCGTTGGCGCCGTCGAGCTTCTCCTCCACCACCAGGTACCGCCCGGCGATCGCCTCGAACGGCACGGCGGCGAGATCGTGGTCACCCGGCTGGAGCCGGGATCCCGCGATGTGCCGGGTCCGGGGGTACTTGCGAAGCATGCCCACCGTTCTAGGGCCGGGCGGCCGGTCCCGCCAACCGGTTTTCGGTCCGTCAGCGGGCCGGGACGACGCGGGTGAGGGCCAGCGCGGCCAGCCACAGGCCCGCGCTCGCCCAGGCCAGGACGTGCAGGCCGGAGGCGAACGCGGGCTGCGGCGCCGGGCCCGCGACCGCCCCGTACACCGCGACGCCGAGCGCCGTCCCGACCTGGCGGGCGGTGTTGTTGAACCCTCCGGCCAGCCCTGCGTGCGCCGGGGGCACGGCGCGCATCGCGGCGGCGACCACCGCGGTGACGACCAGGCCGTCCCCGATCCCGATGCCGAGCAGGGCCGGCAGCAGCGCCGCGTAACCGCCGCCGGGCCCGGCCGTGAGCAGGGACAGGGACCCGGCCGCGGCGACGGCGGCGCCCGCGGCGAGCGGCACCCGCGTTCCGAACCGGGCGGTGAGGCGCCCGCTCACCGGCGCCAGGACCGCCAGCGGCGCGGCCATCGGCAGCAGCATCGCCCCGGACAGCAGCGCGGAGCGGTCCCCGGCCTGCTGCAGCCGCAGCGTCGCCACGAACAGCACCCCGTTGGTGACCAGGTTCATGATCAGCGCGATGCCGCCGGCGCCGAGGAACGCCGGGGCCCGCAGCAGCGCGCCCGGGACCATCGGCGCGGCCGCGCGCCGCTCGGCCAGGACGAACGCCGTCCCGGCGGCCAGGGTGAGGGCGGCGGTGGCGGCGGCGCCTGCGCGGTGGCCGTGGCCCGCGGCGATGACCGTCCAGACCAGGCCGCCCAGGGTGAGCGGCGCGAGCACCATCCCGGCGCGGTCCAGCGGGGCGCCGGCCCGGGGCCGCGAGGGCTCGCGGACCAGGGCCTGGACGCCCGCGATCGCCGCCGCGGTGATCGGCACGTTCAGCAGGAAGATCCACCGCCAGCCGGCCGTGTCGACCAGCAGCCCGCCCAGCAGCGGCCCGGCCGGCAGGGCCGTGGAGGAGATGCCCGCCCACACCCCGAGGGCGCGCGCCTGCTCGGCGCGCCCCGGATGGTACGCGGTGATCAGGGCGAGGCTGCCGGGCAGCAGGAGCGCGGCGCCAGCCCCCTGCGCGATGCGGGCCGCGATGAGCGGTCCGGCGCCGGGCGCGGCGCCGCAGGCCAGCGACGCCAGCCCGAACAGCGCGAACCCCGTGAGCGTCAGCCTGCGGTGCCCGATCCGGTCGCCGAGGGCGCCGCCGCCGAGCAGCAGCCCGGCGATCGCGACCGCGTACCCGTCCACGACCCCTTGCAGGCCGGGCAGGCCGGTGCCCAGGGCCCGGCCGATGCCGGGCAGCGCGACGTTGACGACCGTCACGTCCAGCAGCACCAGGAACATCCCCGCGCACAGGATCGCGAGCATCGCCCCGCGCCGGGGCGCGGGGCCGGCCTCCCGGGCGGCGGGGACCCCGGTGGCGCGCGTTGTGGAATCCATGGCGCCACAGTGGCGCCCGGACGTTTCGGCGCGGCTCGAAGCGTCCGTCCCGCCGGGCCCGCGGCGGGGACGGGCGGCGGGTCAGGCGACGGCGACGCGAGCGAGCGCGCCGATCTCCAATGCCACCCACAGGGCGCCGTCCGGGCCGACCGCGATGCCGTGCGGCTCGGATGCGGCTGTCGGCAGCGGGTGCTCGTCGATGCGGCCCTCGGGGCTGATGCGGCCGACGTGGGCGGTGCCCCACTCGGTGAACCAGAGGTCGTCGCCGGGGCCGGCGACGATGGCGTGCGGGCGGGCGCCGCGGTCGGGCAGCGGGAACTCGGTGACCTTCCCGTCGGTGGTGATCTGCCCGATGTGCCCGGTGCCGATGCCGGTGAACCAGAGCGCGCCGTCCGGACCCGAGGTGATGCCGACTGGCGCGGAGCCCTCGGTGGGCAGCGGGTGCACGGCGACGTCCCCGTCCGGCGCGATCCGCCCGATGGCGTTGCCCTGGTTGAGGGTGAACCACAGGGCCTCGTCCGGACCCGCCGTGATCATCGAGGGCATGGTGCCCTCTCCCGGCACCGGGTAGGCGCTGATCTCGCCGTCCACGGTGATCCGGCCGATGCCGCCGGCGTGCATGCGGGTGAACCACAGCGCGCCGTCGGGCCCGGCGGCGATCCCGCACGGGCCCCACCCCTCGGGCAGGGCGAACCGCGTGATCTCGCCCGCCGCGGTGATGCGGCCGATCGCGTGGCCGTGGAAGGCGGTGAACCACAGCGCGCCGTCCGGGCCCGCCGTGATGATCATCGGTCCGGCGGGGACGGGCCCGTGCACGGTGAGCTCGCCGTCCGGCGTCATCCGGGCGATCCGGCCCTCGTGGACGAGCGTGCACCACAGCGCGCCGTCTGGTCCCGCGGCCACGCCGTACGGCCCCGCGTCCGGGCCGGACACCGTGAACTGCTTGATCGTGGTGTGTGAACCCTCTGCCATGAATCGTCCCCCCTCGTCCCTCAACTGCTGTTTCCGTCCGAGGACGAAGTTAACGCAACCAGAGTTGCGTTACTATCGGGTCATGGAGACCGGCCGGGACCTCGAGACCGCGCGGTGACCGCCCCCGGACCGGGCACCGTCCGCCCCGGAGGCCGCACCGCGCGGGTGCGCGACGCCGTCCGCGAGGCGACGCTCGCCGAGCTGTCCGATCGCGGCTACCAGGGGCTCACCGTCGAAGGGGTGGCGGCCCGCTCGGGCGTGCACAAGACCACCGTCTACCGGCGCTGGGGGAGCGCCGACGGCCTCGTCGCCGACGCTCTCGACCGCGCCGCCGCCGAGCCGTGGCCGATCCCCGACACCGGGTCGCTCGCGGACGACCTGCGGGCCCTCGCCCGGCTCGTCGCGGACGGCTTCGCCGATCCCGTCGAGGGCCCGATCGCCCGCGCGTTCGTGCTGGCCCCCGCCCAGAGCGGCGACGCCGCCCGCTCCCTGCACTCGTTCTTCGCCCGCCGCCACGAGCAGGCCGCCGTCATCGCGCGCAGGGCGGTCGAGCGAGGCGAGGTCCCCGAGGGAACGGACGCGGCCGAGGTCGTCCGGGTCGCCGTCGCGCCCCTGTACTACCGGCTGTTCATCACCGGGGAGCCGGCCGACGGGCGGGCCGCCGACCGGGCCGCCGCGGCCGCCTGCGCTGCCGCCCGCGCGGGCGCCCTCACGGCCGCGCCCGACCCCTGACCGCCGCGCTCAGGTGCCGTCGAGCGCGGCACGCAGGGCCTCGGAGTAGGCGCGTGGGTGGGTGGTGTTGCCGTTGTGGCCGCCGGGGAACTCGCGCGGCTCGGTGCCGAGCAGGGCGGCCAGCGCGAAGGCGCACTCCTTGTCGAAGACGGTGCGCGGGGTCGTGCGCCCCACGGCCGGGACGATCCGTGTGGGGGCGCCGGCGAGCGCGGCGACGTCGAGGGTGTCGCCGATGACCGCGCTGAAGTCGTGCTCGACGAAGAAGTCGAAGTCGCGCTCCCGCTGGGGCGTCATGGGCCGGCGGGTGACGCCGGGCTCGGCGTCGGGGGCGGCGGGGTCGATGCCCAGCACGCCGGCGATCAGCCCGAACGTGGCGGCCAGGCCGTCGCGGCGGTGGACCTCCTGGATATGCGCCAGTTCCCGCTCGTGGCGGGCGCGCTGGTCGCCGGGCAGCAGCCGCGGGGTGACGGGCTCATGGGCGACGAGCACGCCGATCCGGCCGGGGTGGTCGACGGCCACGTGGAACCCGATCGAGGCGCCCAGGCTGCACCCGAGCATGAGCACCGGTTCGTCGGACAGTTCGGCCAGCAGGCGGTGGACGTCGTCGGCGTGGTCGGTCAGGCTCACCCCCCGGGACGGGTCGTCCAGGACGCTGCGCGACAGACCTCGGCGGTCGTAGGTCACCACGGTGTAGTCGGCGACGAGCCGGTCGGCCAGGTCCGCGCTGCGCCCGGCGTCCCCCTCGCCGCTCTGGGAGATCAGCAGCATCGGGCCGGTGCCGCGCACCTCGTAGTGGATCCGGGCGCCGTCGGTGCGGAGCATGCCCGTCTCCAGGGGCCGGGGCGTGGTGGTGGCCATCGGAGGTCCTCTCGGTCAGGGGGCGGTTCGGTCGTACGGGACCGACCATAAAGCATCAAGTTTGATACATCAAGCTTGATGCATCAGAACTGATGTAAGTTGGCGGCATGGACGGAGTCGAGCTTTTCCTGCTGGGGCGGACCCTGATGAAGATCGGCGAGGAGGCCCTGCCCACCGAGGGCATCGGCCGGCACTCCACCAGCGTCCGGACCGTCCTGATCGTCGTGAGCGACGTCCGCACGCATCCCGGAAGCGCCGTCGGGGAGATCGCCGCCCGCACCGGCCTTCCGCAGAGCGCGGTGTCGGCGGCGGTCGCCCGGCTCCGCGAGGTGGGCGCCGTCAGCGCCGAGCCCGATCCCGGCGACCGCCGCCGGGTCCGCATCCACCCCGTGTCCCCGCCCTCCGCCCGGGTGGAGGAGATCAGGGCGAGCTCCGTCGACGGAGCCCTCGCGGCGGCCCTGGACACCGACGACCCGTCGCGGGTCGCCGAGATCGTCGGCCTCCTCGAGGAGCTCGCGCGGCACCTGACCCCGCAGGCCGTCACCCGCCTGCGCGGCTCGTCGTCCGCCTGAGGCTCCGGGCACCGCATGGGAGCCCCCGGTTCTCCACGGTGCCGCGCGGGTCAGTCGGCGGTGTCCGCCAGGCGGGCGGCACGGGCGTTGAGGTAGCGCCGCTCGGTCAGGCTGTGGGTGCGCTCGGCCGCCGCCAGGTAGCACGCCCGCGCGGCGGCGGCGTCGCCCGACATCTCCAGCAGATGCGCGCGGACGGCGTGCAGGCGGTGGTGCCCGGCGATCCGCTCGTCGGCCTTCAGCCCCTCCAGCAGGGCGAGCCCGGCGGCCGGGCCGCGGGCCATCGCCACCGCGACGGCGTGGTTGAGGGCCGCCATCGGGTTGGGCGCCAGCTCCAGCAGGACCTCGTAGAGGGCGGCGATCTGCGGCCAGTCGGTCTCCTCCGCGACCGGGGCCTCGTCGTGGAGCGCGGCGATCGCGGCCTGCACCTGGTAGGGGCCGGCGGGCCCGCGCGGCAGCGTCGCCGAAAGCAGCGACACCCCCTCGGCGATGTACTCGGCGTTCCACAGGCTCCGGTCCTGCTCGGCCAGCGGGACGAGGTCCCCGGCCGCGTCCGTGCGGGCGGGGCGGCGCGCGTCGGTGAGCAGCATGAGCGCGAGCAGCCCGGCCGCTTCGGCGTCGCCGGGCAGCAGCCGGTGGGCGATCCTGGCCAGCCGGATCGCCTCGGTCGCCAGCTCGCCCCGGTGAAGGCGCGCCCCGCCCGTACTCGCGTACCCCTCGGTGAAGATCAGGTAGAGGACGCGCAGGACCGCGGCGACCCGTCCGGGCCGCTCGTCCGCGGCGGGCATGCGGAACGGGACGCCGCTGTCGCGGACGCGCCGCTTCGCGCGGCTGATGCGCTGCCCCATGGTGGCCTCGGGGACGAAGAACGCGCGGGCGATCTCGGCCGTGGTCAGGCCGCCGACCGAGCGGAGGGTGAGCGCGATCCGCAGGTCCGGCGTCAGGACGGGATGGCAGCACAGGAACAGCAGGATCAGGGTGTCGTCGCCGGCCGGCGGCGGGCGGTCGGCGGCGGGCGCGATCCAGGCGTCCGGCGGCGTCCAGGCGGCCAGCGCGTCCTCGCGGCGGCGGCGCGCCCGCTCGGCGCGCAGCAGGTCGGTCAGGCGGCGGGACGCCACCGTGATCAGCCAGGCGCGCGGGTCGGCGGGTACCCCCTGGTCCGGCCACTGCGACGCCGCGGCGAGCAGCGCCTCCTGGACGGCGTCCTCCGCGGTGTCGAAGTGCCCGTACCGGCGGACCAGCGCGCCGAGGACCTGCGGCGCCAGCGGGCGCAGCAGGTCCGAGGTCCCCTCGTGCGGCGCGGTCACGGCTCCAGGTCGGCGCGCCCGTCGACGATCGGCCGCAGGTCCGCGTAGGCCCGCGCCCGCGCCGCCTCGGGGACCGGGCACCGCGCGAGGCGGGCGGCGATCTCCGAGGCGCGGTCGAACCCGTCGCACTCGATGACGGTGTACCCGGCGAGCACCTCCGCGGTCTCGGGGTAGGGCCCGTCGGTCACGGCCGGCTCCCCGTCCCCGCCGTGGAACCGGCGGGTGTGGACGGGCTCGTCCAGCCCCTGGGCGTCCACGAACTCCCCGGACTCGACCAGGTCCTGGTTGAACTTCTCCATGTACGCGTGCATCGCGGCCAGATCCTCGGCGGACCAGACGGCCTCGCCCTCGGGCACCTTGCCCGCCATCTCGTCGTAGTCCCGCTGCGACGCGTACAGCATGAGCATGTACTTCACGATGCTCTCCCCTTTGGTCCGGCGCCCCCGCGGCGCCTCGTGCAGGAGACGTCGGAGCCGCTCAGCCGCTTTCGACACACGTTCCCATTCTTTCTCGCGGGCCGATGTCGAGAACCCGGCGCCCGCTCCGACCCGTCCGTGACACGTGATCTCACCGGACGAGGGGTGCAGGGGCATGGAGCACGAGGAGCAGGACGCCGCGGAGGCGCCCGCGGGGACGCGCGAGTGGCTCGCGCTGGCCGTACTGGCGCTGTCGTCGCTGCTGCTGGCCGTGGACATCACGGCGCTGCTGCTGGCGCTGCCGCGGCTGAGCGCCGATCTGGGCGCGAGCGGCACCGAGCAGCTGTGGATCAGCGACGCCTACGGGTTCATGGTCGCCGGATTCGTGATCACCATGGGCACGCTGGGGGACCGGCTCGGCCGGCGCCGCCTGCTGTTCGCCGGAGCCGCCGCGTTCGCCGTCCTGTCGGTCGTCGCCGCCTACGCGCCCGACCCGCAGACGCTGATCGCCGCCCGGGCGCTGCTGGGCGTGGCGGGCGCGACGCTGGTGCCCTCGACGCTCGCGCTCATCACCAACATCTTCCGCGACGAGCGCGAGCGCGGGAAGGCCATCGCGATCTGGGCCACCTGCCAGTTCGCGGGCGGCGCGTGCGGCCCGGTGCTGGCCGGGCTGCTGCTCCAGCGCTTCTGGTGGGGGTCGGTGTTCCTGGCCGCCGTCCCGGTCATGGCCCTGCTGCTGGCGGCCGGCCCGTTCGTGCTGCCCGAGTTCCGGGACCGGACGGCCGGACGCGTCGACCCGCTCAGCGTCGGGCTCTCCCTGGCCGCGGTGCTGCCGGTGGTGTACGGGATGAAGCAGCTGACGCTCGCCGACGGCCGCGGCGGGCTCGCTCCGGTCGCGGCGATCGCCGCCGGGGCGGCCCTCGGCGCCGTGTTCGTCCGGCGCCAGCTCAGGCTCGACCACCCGCTGCTGGACCTGCGGCTGCTGCGCAGCCGCCCGTTCAGCGCCGTCCTGGTCTCGCTGGTCTTCGCGGGCGTCGCCATGGCGGGGACGGGCCTGATGGTGACCCAGTACCTCCAGGGCGTGCTGGGGCACTCGCCGTTGGCCTCGGCCGTGCTGTTCGCGCCGATGGGGCTGGGCGTCGCCGCCGGGACGATGGCGGCGCCCGCGCTGGTCAAGCGGGTCCGGCCCGCGACCGCGATCGCCTCCGGACTCGCGGTGTCGGCCGCGGGCTGCCTCCCGCTGGCGGTGTCGGACGGGCTCCCCGCCGTCATCGCGGGCGTCACGGTCCTGGCCCTCGGCACCGGCCCGCTGTTCGCGCTGGGGACCGGCATGGTGGTCGGATCCGTCCCGCCCGAACGCGCGGGCTCGGCGGCGGCGATGTCGGAGACGAGCAACTACCTCGGCGGATCGCTGGGCCTGGCGGTCCTCGGCGTGATCGGCACCTCCGTCTACCAGGCCCGGATGGACGGCGTCGCGGGCCCCGCGGCCAGGACCCTCGCCGGCGCCGTCGCCGGCAGCGGCCACCTGCCGCCCGCGCGGGCGGAGGAGCTGCTGCGCGCCGCCCATGCCGCGTTCACCGCGGGCCTGCACGTCACCGGCGTCGTCGCCGCCGCCATCTTCGCCGGGCTCGCCCTGCTCGTGGCGGCCTCGGCCCGCGGCGGCGCGACCCGGGCGGCCGGGGGAGCGGCGGCCGAAGAGGCGGACGCCCGGCCCGCCGTGGTGTGAGGGGTCAGGAGGGGGCCGCCCACTCCTGCTCCTTCCAGGCCGGGTCGAGCGGTGTGTGGGCGATGTGGTTGGTGTAGTTGGACAGGGTCTTCATACCGACGCCGAGGACGACGTCCAGGACGTGGCGGCGGGTGTGGCCGGCGGCCAGGAACGCCTCGACCTCCGCGTCGTCCACCCGGCCGCGCCGCTCGACGTCTCCTCAGCGGGGCGAAGGGGGAGCGGGTGAGAGGGGGCGGAGCGCGGCGTCGACCGCCGCCGACAGCTCGCCGGGGTCGGCGCCGGCGCGTGAGCGCACGTTCACGCCGTAGGCGAGCAGTGCCAGCATCCGCGCGGTGGAGGGCAGGTCCAGGTCGCCGCGCAGCTGCCCGCGGTCGCGTGCGGCGAGGAGGGCGGCGCGCAGGGCGGCGCAGAGGGCCTCGTGGTGGGCGTCCAGCACCTCGCGTTCGTCGGCGTCGCCCGCCTCCTGCGCCGCGTGGGCGTTGGACACCATGCAGCCCCAGCGCGCGTGCTCACCGGAGCAACGTGCGGTGACGAGCCCGTCGAAGAACGCGGCGATCCCCGGTAGGCCCCGCCCGTCGGCGGCGAGCCGGTCGAACACCGGACGCGAGTGCCGGTCGACGTAGCGGCGCAGCGCCGCCAGGTAGAGCTCCCGCTTGCCGCCGAACGTCCCGTACAGGCTGGAACGGCTGATCCCGGTCTCGGAGACCACCTCGGCGATCCCCGTCGCGGCCGCGCCGCGCCGCCAGAACAGCCGCACCGCCTGGTCCAGGACGGCGTCGGGGTCGAAATGCCTGACGTCGGGCAACGCCCGCACCTCCATTAACTTGGAATGATCGTTCCAAGATTGGCACGTGGTACGGCGGGGCGCAAGGGGAGGGGGAAGGGCGTCAGGCGAGGCCCGCGTCGTGGGCCAGCAGCGCGATCTGGGTGCGGTTGTCCAGGTCGAGCTTGGTCAGGACGCTGGAGACGTGCGCCTTGACCGTGGCCACGCTCATGAACAGCTCGGCGGCGATGTCGGCGTTGGAGCGCCCCCGGGCGACCGCCAGCACCACCTCGTTCTCGCGGGGGCTCAGCCGGGCGAGCGCCTCGCGGGCGCGCTGGTAGGCGCCGGCCTCCACCGCCGCGCGGTCCATGAGGCGGCGGGCGACGCGCGGCGACAGGATCGGGTCGCCGTCGGCGACCTGGCGGACGGCATGGACGATCCGGTCCGGCGGGGTGTCCTTCAGCAGGAACCCGCTGGCGCCCGCGCGCAGCGCGTTCAGGATGTCCTCGTCGGAGTCGAAGGTCGTCAGCACGATGACCTCCGGAGGGTTCGGCCGGGCGCGCAGCCTCCGGGTCGCGGTGATGCCGTCCACGCGCGGCATCCGCAGGTCCATCAGCACGACGTCGGGGGCGTGCGCGTCGGCGGCCGCGGGCACCTCGTCGCCGTCGGCCGCCTCTCCGGCCACGGTGATGCCGCCCGTCCCGTCCAGCATCATCGACAGCCCGGCGCGCACGAGTGCGTCGTCGTCCACGATCAGGACGCGCAGGGGGCGGGTCACGCGGGCCATGGTAGCCAGGCGCGCAGCCGGAACTCGCCCTCCGCGGCCTGGTGGTCGAGCCGCCCGCCGGCCAGCCGGACGCGCTCGGTCAGCCCCACCAGGCCCGTGCCGCTGCCGGGGGCGAGCGGCGCCGCGCCGTCCTCGGGCAGCGGGTTGCGGATGTCGACCACGAGGCGCGATCCCGGCCGCCCCTCCAGCACCACCCGGACGGGACGTCCCCCCGCGTGCTTGCGGGCGTTGGTCAGCCCCTCCTGCACGACCCGGTACGCGGCCCGCCCCGCCGCCGCCGGAAGCGCGGACGCGCCGACCGTCTCGTCCCGCAGCTCCACCTGCCCGCCCGCGTCGCGGGACTCCTCCACCAGCCGGGGCACGTCCTCCAGGACGGGCTGGGGCCGGTCCTCCGCGCCGGCGTCCTCGCCCGAGTCCTCGGCGCGCAGCAGCAGGATCACCTCGCGCAGCTCGTCGAGCGCCTGGTGCACCCCGGTGCGGATCACCCCCGCCGCCTGCGACAGCTTCTCCGGCGGGGCGTCCGGCCGGTACTCCAGCGCGCCCGCGTAGGTCGCCAGCAGCGACAGCCGGTGGGCGAGCACGTCGTGCATCTCCCGGGCGATCCGGGTCCGCTCGGCCATGCGGGCCTCGGCCACCCGGCGGCCCTGCTCGGCCTCCGCCCGGCGGGCCCGCTCGCGCAGCGAGTCCAGCAGCTCCCTGCGCGCCCGCGCCAGCGCGCCCCACCCGATCAGCGCCCCGTAGCCGGCGGCGATGAGCAGCAGCCACCAGCTGAAGGAGATCCCCCGGTTCGGCTGCCACAGCCCCTGCACGACGTGCGCGGCGACGCCCGCCGCGCCGACCATCGCCGCCTGCCGGAACGGGCGCCGCTGCGCGACGTGCAGCACGCCCATGCTGGCCGCCGGAGTGGCGGTGGGGGACAGGGCCGCGAGCGCGGTCAGCGCCAGGGCGGCGCCGACCGGACGCCACACCAGCAGCGGCGCCAGCAGCCAGCTCGCCAGGGCGACCGCGATCTCGAGGCCCAGGACGGCGCCCGCCCCCTGCGTGCTGACACGGCTCCAGACCGTCAGCGCGGTCAGGGCTCCCGCCACCGCGGCGAGCACCGCCGCACCGCGCAGCATGCGCCGCGCGTCGAGCTCCGGGCGGTCGAACGTCTCGTTCACCGCACCGAGGCTAACCGCGAGGTCGCGCCGCCGACACCGACCAAAGTAGGTGCCCGCCCGAACCGGGGGCGGAGCGGACCCCGCCGCGCGGCCGATGCGCGGAGACCGCCCCGGCGGCCACGCTTCCGGACGTGCACCAGCCGCAACGAAGGGAGAGGCACATGACCGGAGGCGACACCGCACGGCGGGCGCTCACCGTCGCGGGAGCGGCGGCCGCCGCGCTCGCGCTCTGGGTGGCGGCCGGCCCGGTGGCCGGGCTCGACCTGTCGGCCGAGACGGGCGGGGAGGTCCGGCGGATCGGCGCCGGCACGGTCGTCGCCGCCACCCTGATCGCGGGGCTGGCCGCATGGGGCCTGCTCGCGGCGCTGGAACGGACGACCTCCCGTCCGGGACGCGTGTGGACCGCCGTCGCCGCGACCGCTCTCGTCCTGTCGATGCTCGGGCCGCTCGCCGGCGCCGCCGACGGAGCCTCCATGGCCGTCCTGGCGGCGATGCATCTGGTCGTCGCGGCGATCCTGATCCCCGGCCTCGCGCGCTCGGCCCGTCCCGCGCCGAGCCGTGACCGCCGTGGGGCGGGCTTGTGACCCGTCCCGCGGACCGGTCCTGACGCAGAGGGCGGCCGGTCCGCGGGACGGGCGCGCTCGCGCCCGCGTACATGGGCAAATGATTCTTCTCGGGCCATTTCCGGGGGCTCGGGTTGACGGGGGCGATGCGAGCGTGTCATCCTGGCTGCGGGATCGAGGTTGACGATTTAAGTATGAGTGGACAGCTCTATCCACATTGCTTTATGCTGCCCCTTCCGCGCTCGCCTCGACGTCCCCTCTTCCGCAGTGGCCGTGATGTCGTCCGGCGTGCGCGCCGTCAGTCCGCCGCGAGCCCTCGGAAGGACCCCTGTTGGCAGTCTCGCACACCGCGTCCGCCGTACCCGCCGTACCCGCCGGCCCCCGCCGCGTCTCGTTCGCGCGCATCCGCGAACCCCTCGAGGTTCCCGATCTGCTCGCCCTGCAGACCAACTCCTTCGACTGGCTGGTCGGGAACGAGAGGTGGAAGGCCCGGGTCGAGGCGGCCCGCCAGGCCGGGCGCCGCGACGTCCCGATGCAGTCGGGGCTGGAGGAGATCTTCGAGGAGATCAGCCCGATCGAGGACTTCTCCGGAACCATGTCCCTGTCGTTCCGGGACCACCGGTTCGAGCCGCCCAAGTACTCCGTGGAGGAGTGCAAGGACAAGGACATGACCTACTCCGCCCCGTTGTTCGTCACGGCGGAGTTCATCAACAACACCACCGGTGAGATCAAGAGCCAGACGGTCTTCATGGGCGACTTCCCGCTCATGAGCCCGAAGGGGACGTTCATCGTCAACGGCACCGAGAGGGTGGTGACGTCCCAGCTCACCCGTTCGCCCGGGGTGTACTTCGACCGCGCGCTGGACAAGGCGTCCGACAAGGACATCTACGGCTGCCGGGTGATTCCGAGCCGGGGTGCCTGGCTGGAGTTCGAGGTCGACAAGCGCGACAACGTGGGTGTGCGCATCGACCGCAAGCGCAAGCAGCCGGTGACGGTTCTGCTGAAGGCGCTGGGGTGGGACGAGGCGCGGATCCGGGAGCGTTTCGGCTCGTATGAGTCGATCAATGTGACGCTGGAGAAGGACCACACCTCCGGTCAGGATGACGCGCTGCTGGACATCTACCGCAAGCTGCGGCCGGGTGAGCCGCCGACGCGGGAGTCGGCGCAGACGCTGCTGGAGAACCTGTACTTCAATCCCAAGCGGTACGACGTGGCCAAGGTCGGCCGCTACAAGATCAACAAGAAGCTCGGTCTGGACCTGGACATGAACCAGGGGACGCTGACCGAGGACGACGTCGTCGCCACGATCGAGTACCTGGTGCGTCTGCACGCGGGTGAGGAGGAGGCGACCCTCGGGAGCGTGGCGGTGCCGATCGAGGTCGATGACATCGACCACTTCGGCAACCGGCGGCTGCGCACGGTGGGTGAGCTGATCCAGAACCAGGTCCGCGTGGGGCTGGCCCGCATGGAGCGGGTGGTGCGTGAGCGGATGACCACGCAGGACGTGGAGGCGATCACGCCGCAGACGCTGATCAACATCCGGCCGGTGGTGGCCTCCATCAAGGAGTTCTTCGGCACCAGCCAGCTGTCGCAGTTCATGGACCAGACCAACCCCCTGGCCGGCCTCACCCACAAGCGCCGCCTGAACGCACTGGGGCCCGGCGGTCTGTCCCGTGAGCGGGCGAGCATGGAGGTCCGCGACGTCCACCCGTCGCACTACGGCCGCATGTGCCCGATCGAGACGCCCGAAGGCCCGAACATCGGCCTCATGGGGTCCCTGTCGTCCTACGGGCGCGTCAACCCCTTCGGCTTCATCGAGACGCCCTACCGCAAGGTCGTCGAAGGCCGCGTGACCGACGAGATCGACTACCTGACGGCCGACGTCGAGGACCGGTACGTCATCGCGCAGGCCAACACGCCGATCAACCCCGACGGCACCTTCGCCGAGAGCCGGGTGCTCGTCCGCCGCAAGGGCGGCGAGGTCGAGGCGATCCGGCCGGACGAGGTCGACTACATGGACGTCTCGCCGCGCCAGATGGTGTCCGTCGCGACCGCGATGATCCCGTTCCTGGAGCACGACGACGCCAACCGTGCGCTGATGGGTTCGAACATGCAGCGGCAGTCGGTGCCGCTGCTGCGCAGTGAGGCGCCGCTGGTCGGGACGGGTATGGAGTACCGTGCCGCGACCGATGCCGGTGATGTGATCACCGCGGAGAAGGCGGGTGTGGTCGAGGAGGTCTCGGCCGACTACGTGACCGTGATGAACGACGACGGCACGCGGACGACGTACCGGGTGTCGAAGTTCAAGCGGTCCAACCAGGGGACCTGCTTCAACCAGAAGCCGATCGTGGACGAGGGCCAGCGGGTGGAGCTGGGCCAGGTGATCGCCGACGGGCCGTGCACCGATGACGGTGAGATGGCGCTGGGCAAGAACCTGCTGGTGGCGTTCATGCCCTGGGAGGGGCACAACTACGAGGACGCCATCATCCTGTCGCAGCGGCTGGTGCAGGACGACGTCCTGTCCTCGATCCACATCGAGGAGCACGAGGTCGACGCCCGCGACACCAAGCTGGGGCCCGAGGAGATCACCCGCGACATCCCGAACGTCTCCGAAGAGGTCCTGGCCGACCTGGACGAGCGGGGGATCATCCGGATCGGTGCCGATGTGGTGCCCGGTGACATCCTGGTCGGGAAGGTCACCCCGAAGGGGGAGACCGAGCTGACTCCGGAGGAGCGGCTGCTGCGGGCGATCTTCGGTGAGAAGGCGCGCGAGGTGCGCGACACCTCGCTGAAGGTGCCGCACGGTGAGCAGGGCAAGGTCATCGGGGTGCGGGTGTTCTCCCGCGACGACGGTGACGAGCTGCCGCCGGGGGTCAACGAGCTGGTCCGGGTGTACGTGGCGCAGAAGCGCAAGATCACCGACGGGGACAAGCTCGCGGGCCGGCACGGCAACAAGGGCGTCATCTCCAAGGTGCTGCCGGTGGAGGACATGCCGTTCCTGGAGGACGGCACCCCCGTCGACATCGTCCTGAACCCCCTGGGCGTCCCCGGCCGCATGAACGTCGGACAGGTCCTGGAGACCCACCTCGGCTGGATCGCCTCCCGGGGATGGGACATCAGCGGCATGGACGAGGAGTGGGCCGGCCGGCTGAGGGACAAGGGCCTAGACCGCGTCGAGCCGCGCACCAACGTCGCCACCCCCGTCTTCGACGGCGCCGGCGAGCAGGAGATCATCGGCCTGCTCGGCAGCACGCTGGTCAACCGCGACGGCGACCGCATGGTGATGCCCACCGGGAAGGCGAGGCTGTTCGACGGCCGCACCGGCGAGCCCTACAGAGACCCGATCTCGGTCGGCTACATCTACATCCTCAAGCTCCACCACCTGGTCGACGACAAGATCCACGCGCGCTCGACCGGCCCGTACTCCATGATCACCCAGCAGCCGCTCGGCGGTAAGGCCCAGTTCGGCGGCCAGCGCTTCGGTGAGATGGAGGTCTGGGCACTGGAGGCCTACGGCGCCTCATACGCCCTCCAGGAGCTGCTGACCATCAAGTCCGACGACGTCGTCGGCCGCGTGAAGGTCTACGAGGCCATCGTCAAGGGCGAGAACATCCCCGAGCCCGGCATTCCCGAGTCCTTCAAGGTGCTCATCAAGGAGATGCAGTCGCTGTGCCTCAACGTCGAGGTGCTCTCCAGCGACGGCATGTCCATCGAGATGCGCGACACCGACGAGGACGTCTTCCGCGCCGCGGAGGAGCTCGGCATCGACCTGTCCCGTCGTCCGAACGAGGGCGCGATGAACGTCGAGGAGATCTGACGAGCGGCCGCCCGGTCCGGGCGGACGCCTCCCCGGACGGGGGTGTCCGCCCGGACCGGGCCGGCCCGGCGGTGCCGGGTCACCGGCGCAGTTCGAACGTGAGATGCGCGGACAGCGCGCGCAGGAAGTCGACGGAGTCGAACACCTCCCCGGCGGAGGCGACGCCGGTCGCCCGGGTCCGGCCGGTGAGGACGCGGTCCACCGCCTCCACCGCGAGCGGCGCGCTGACGGCGTAGATGTCCCGGCCGCTCGCGGTGGCGCGCCGCTCCTCGCCGCCGGAGCGCACGACGACGTCGACCACGAACGTCTGGCCGGAGCGTCCGCGCTCGTCGGCCGCCGCGGGCGCCGGGGTGCCCGGAGCCGACAACTCCTCGACCGCCTCGACCGTCATGTAGGAGCGCACTTCGGGGACCGCCAGGTGGCTGGGGATCGTGACGACGTCGGCCATGCTGAACTCCCCGATGACGGAACGGACGCCCATCGGCTCGGGAAACGCCCACTTCACGGAGGGAAGGGTGTCGTCGTGGTAATCCAGCTTCCCGCCGGTGAAGCGGACCCTCCGGCCGTCCCGCCGCTCGTAGGAGACCGCGCCCGAGGCCCGCGTACCGGTGGTGGGATGCCAGCCGCTCAGCCCGTAGGCGACGTGCACCTCGTCGGCGGCGTCCCAGTTCCCCATCGCCGCGGTGGCCAGCAGGTCGCCGAGGCCGCCGAAGAAGGCCATCGCGGGCACGACCACGGTCCCGGTCTTGCGGGCCCGCTCGGCGAAGCGCGCGAACGTGTCGGCGTTGGCCTCGATCTCGGCCGCCACGTCCACGTACGGGATGCCGGCGCGCAGCGCCGCCCCGATCACCGGGGCGCCCGTCGCGGCGAACGGCCCCGCGCAGTTGACGACCGCCGCCGCGCAGGCCAGCGCGCGGTCGAGCGACGCCGGATCCCCGGCCGACGCGGGCCGGACCTCCAGCCCCGGAAAGGACTCCGCCAGTGCCTCCAGCTTCCCGGCGTCGCGGCCGGACAGGACCGGGACGAACCCGCGGTCCCGCAACTCCGCCACCACGAACCGCCCGGTGTGCCCGTACGCGCCGAACACCGCGACCGCCTGACCCGATCCCATCGTCTCTCCCACCGTCCATCCCGGCGCCCTCGCCCGGACCATGGGAAGGATCCTGGCGGGCGAGAGCGCCCCGCACGAGCGTCCGGAACGCCATGGTTCATACAATTTCGGACATGAGGACGATCGCGGTCGCCGTCACCGACGGGATGCTGCACTTCGAGCTGTCGGTGGCCTTCGAGGTGTTCGGCTCCGCGCCGGCCGACGTGGCAGGGCCCTGGTACCGCGTCCTCGGCTGCGGGCCGGGCACCGTGCGGGCGGGCGGCTTCCGGCTGGAGCCCGAGCACGGGCTCGACCGGCTGGCGAGCGCCGACACCGTCATCGTCCCGGGGTGGGCCGACGTCGACACCGATCCGCCGGCCGACCTCGTCGACGCGGTGCGCGCGGCCCACCGGGCGGGCGCGCGTGTGGCCTCCCTCTGCACGGGCGCGTTCGTGCTGGCCGCCGCCGGCCTGCTGGACGGGCGGCGCGCGACCACGCACTGGGCGCACACCGCGGCCCTGGCCGCGCGCTACCCCCGGGTGGAGGTCGATCCGGACGTCCTCTACGTGGACAACGGCACCGTGCTCACCTCCGCCGGCAAGGCCGCCGCGATGGACCTGTGCCTGCACCTGGTCCGCCTCGACCGCGGCTCGGCGGTCGCGAACGCGGTGGCGCGCCGCCTGGTCGTCCCGCCGCACCGGGCCGGCGGCCAGGCCCAGTTCGTCGCCTCCCCGGTGCCCGCGCGGGAGGACCATCCGCTCGCCGATCTGCTCCCCTGGGCGATCGACCGGCTGGACCGTCCGCTGACCGTCGGGGACCTGGCCCGCCAGGCCTCGATGAGCCCGCGCAACCTGGGCCGCCGCTTCAGGTCGGTGACCGGCACCACTCCGCTGCAGTGGCTGTTGACGCAGCGGATCCGCCGCGCCCAGGAACTGCTGGAGACCACCGACGACAGCGTCGAGGCGATCGCCGCGGCCACCGGGATGGGCACCGGCACGACTCTGCGGCGGCATTTCAACCGCACGGTCGGCGTCCCGCCCGACACCTACCGCCGCACCTTCCGCCGCTCACCCGCCGAACGGCCTGCCGGCGGCACCGCGACCGGCGAGCGGCCCGCCGCGTCCCGGACGTAGCGGTCGCCGGTCCCTGAGGGCCCGACCGGCGAACCCGCTCGGAACACCTCCGCGCTGCCGGCGTGGCCGTGTCCGCCCTTTCAGTTCCAACGCGGTCCGCATGGTGGCCGCGGTCCGAGGCCTGCCGGCGTCCCGCCGCCGGCACGGCACGTGTGCAGTTCGAGCGAGGGAGAGTGCATGGACGCCGATGTGATCGTCGTGGGCGCCGGTCCGGCCGGCCTGATGCTGGCCGGGGAGCTGAGGGCGGCCGGCGCGCGGCCGCTGGTGCTGGAGCGCCGGCCGCGGCGCCGCGAGGTCCCGAAGGCCGGGGGACTGGGCGGGCAGATCCTGGAGCTGCTGCGCTACCGGGGCCTGCTGGAACGCTTCGAGGCGGCCTGCACCGATCCCGTCCCAGCGCCCCGGTTCCCCTTCGGCGGGGTGCATCTGGACTTCACCCGCCTGCCGGATCCCCCCATGCACGCCCTTCCCCTGCCGCAGCAGCGGCTGGAACGGCTGCTCGAGGAGCGCGCCCTCGAACTCGGCGCCGAGATCCGCCTCGGAAACCAGGTGGTCGGGGTGAGCCAGGACGATGCCGCGGTGACGGCGCAGGTGGACGGCCCGGACGGACTCCACCAGGTGAGCGCCCGCTACCTGGTCGGGTGCGACGGAGGGCGCAGCCGCGTCCGCGAACTGGCCGGCATCGCCTTTCCCGGCACCACCTATCCGGAGGTCAACCGGCTGGCGCAGGTGACGCTTCCGGACACGGTGGCCGTGTCGGGCGACGGCGACCTCGACGTCCCGGGCTTCGGGAGGATCCGTGCGGGGTTCACCCAGACCGGCCGCGGTCTGTTCGGGCTCGGCTCGTCCCCGGGCTCCAAGACCGTCTCCGTCTACACCACCGAGGACGAGGGCACCGAGTACGACGACGACGTACCGATGACGGTCGCCGAACTCCAGGGCAGCATCCGCCGCGTGCTCGGCGCGGTCCTGCCGGTGCGTGAGGCGCTCCGGCTGTCGCGGTTCACCTTCCAGGCCCGGCAGGCCGAGCGCTACCGCCACGGCCGGATCCTGCTGGCCGGGGACGCGGCGCACCTTTTCCCCGCGACCGGCGTGGCGATCAGCGCCGGGATGCTGGACGCGGTCGACCTGGCCTGGAAGCTGGCCGCCGCCGTCCACGGCTGGGCGCCGCCCGGCCTGCTGGACACCTACCACCGTGAACGCCACCTCGCCGGGGCCCGCACCCTGATGCACACCCGCGCCCAGGTGGCGCTGCGGCGCGGCAACGACCCCGCGGCCGAGGCGCTCCGGGAGCTCTTCCAGGAACTGCTCACCGACGAGCAGCCGCTGCGCCGCATGGGAGCGCTTCTCGCCGGCACCGACATCCGCTACCCGATGCCCGGCGCGGCCTCGCACCCCTTGGCCGGGACCTTCGCACCCGACCTCACCCTGCACACCGACCGGGGCGTCACCAGCGTCGCCGAGCTCATGCACGCCGCCCGGCCCGTCCTGCTCGACCTCGCCGAACGGCCCGACCTGCGCGAGGCGGCCCGGGACTGGCGGCACCGCGTCGACATCCGCGCCGCCAAGACCGACCAGCCGGCGGCCGGCGTCCTGCTGATCCGGCCGGACGCCCGCGTCGCCTGGGCCGCGCCCGCGGACGAGCCCGCCGCCACCGCCGCGCCCGCGCTGCGGCAGGCGCTCTCCGAGTGGTTCGGCGCTCCTGACGCCGGCGCTGCCTGAGGGTTCCGGCAGGGCGCCGGTGGAGGCGACGGCCCGGCGGGACGGCCGCGAAGTCGACCGTCCCGCCCGGTCGCCTACCGGGTCTCGCCGAACGCCCGCCCTTCATGGCCTCGACCCGGCCGTGGCTCCTTGGCCGCCCTGTGCTGTTCGCGAGCCCAGGCGGCGAGGCCCGCGGCCATGAACGCCGCCCCGGTCGCCGACACCGCCGTCCATCCGCCGGACCGGTAGGCGCCCGCGCCCGCGGCGGAGCCCGCCACGCCCCCGAGGGTGTAAAAGGTCATGTACACCGAGGCGATCCGTGAGCGGGCCCCGTCGACGAGCCCGTAGACCACGCTCATGTTCAGCAGATGGGTGCCGTGGACCGCGACGTCCATCACCAGGAGCCCCGCGACGAGCCATGCCAGGCTCCGGTCTCCGAGTGCCACCGCGCCGAACGAAGCGACCCCCAGGATGAGCAGCCCGCCGGTCCAGGCGCTCTGGCGGCCCCGGTCCGCGGCCCGCCCCGCGACCCTGGCCGCGAGGGCTCCCGCGGCGCCGACCAGCGTGAACAGGCCGATCTCCGCTTCGCCGTAGCGGTAGGGCGGATCGGCCAGCAGGAACGCCACGGTCGTCCAGAAGACCCCGAACGCCCCGAACACGCAGGCGCCGATCAGCGACCGGCCTCTCAGCAGCGGCTCGCGCGCCGCCAGGCGGGCGGTCGCCCGCAGCTGCGCGCCGTAGCCGATCGGCACCTCCGCGGCGGACGGAGCCATGGCGCGCGCCAGCACGGCGGCGAGCAGCAGCGTCATCGCGGCGGACGCCAGGTACAGGACGCGCCAGCCGAAGTACGCGGCGGTGAGCCCGGCGACCGCGCGCGACAGCAGGATGCCCACCAGCCCGCCGCCGAGCATCGTCGCGACCACCCGGCCGCGCTCGTGGCCGGCGGCGGCGGTGGCCGCGTAGGGCACGAGGATGTTGACCACGCTCGCGCTCGCCAGGCCGATCACCGCGCCCGCGGCGAGCAGCGCCCCGGCGGTGGGAGCGGCGGCGGTCGCCGCGAGGGCCGCCGCGTCGACCAGGAGCAGCAGGCAGACGAGGGGGCGGCGGCGGACGATGTCGCCGAGCGGCACCACCAGAGGCAGCGCCAGCGCGTAGCCGAGCTGCCCCGCGGTGGGCAGGTACCCGACCGCCGAGTCCGCGGCGTAGGAGTGGGCCATCTGCAGCAGCAGTGGCTGGCAGTAGTACAGGTTGGCGATGGTCAGGCCGTAGGCCGCGGCCAGCAGCCACACCATGCGGCGGGGCGTCCGCTCCGCTCCGCCGGCCCGCCGTCCGAGCGCCTCGTTGATCACGACCGCGACGCTACGAGGGAAATGGATCGACGATAAGATCCGCTCTCGTGTCAGGATCTTGGCCCATTCCAGGAGTCGATCTCCACCTGGAGCTCGACCCCGCGACCGGGCGCCGGGCCGGCCTGGAGAAGGCCCTCCGGGAGGCCGTCCGGACCCGACGACTCGCGCCTGGGGCGCGGCTGCCCGCCACCCGCAGGCTCGCCGCCGAACTGGGCCTGTCCCGGGGCACCGTCAAGGCGGCCTATGACCAGCTCGTCGCGGAGGGCTACCTGGCCGCCCGCCAGGGGTCGGGCACCGTGGTGGCCCGGCTTGCCCACGGCTCCGCCGATGACCCGGACCGATCATCCGGCGAGGCGGCCCTCCGACCACGGCACGATCTGCGTCCGGGCCGTCCGGACGCGTCCGCGTTCCCGACCGCGGCCTGGCTGCGGTCCGCGCGCCGGGCCCTGGGCGCCGCCGCGGGGGACGCCTTCGCCTACGGCGATCCGCGCGGCCGGATCGAACTGCGCACCGCGCTCGCCGAGTACCTCGGACGGACCCGCGGCGTCCTCGCGTCCCCCGATCTGATCGTCATCACCGGCGGATACGTCCAGGCCCTCGCCCTGCTCAGCCGCGTGCTCGGCGAGGCCGCCCCGGCCGTCATCGCCGCCGAGGACCCCGGAGTCACCTTCCACCGCGAGGTGATCCGCCGCAACGGCCCGGCCGTCGTCCCGATACCGGTGGACGAGCAGGGGGCCCGGACCGACCTGCTCGAGGGCCCCGGATTCCCCTCGGTGGACGCCGTGGAGCTGACCCCCGCCCACCAGTACCCGACCGGTGGGACCCTCGCCCCGGGGCGCCGCCGGGCCCTGGTCGACTGGGCGCGCTCCAACGACCGTCTTGTCATCGAGAACGACTACGACGGCGAGTTCCGCTACGACCGCCAACCCATCGGCGCCATCCAGGGGACCGCTCCAGACCGGGTCGCCTATGTGGGGACCGTTTCCAAGACCCTCGGGCCCGCGCTGCGCCTCGGCTGGATCGTCACGCCCCGCCGCCTCCTCGAACCGCTGGTCGAGGCCAAGCGCCACGACGACCGGCAGACCGAGAGCATCGGCCAGCTGACCTTGGCGGACTTCATCACGTGCCACGCCTATGACCGGCACGTCCGCGCATGCCGGCTGCGCTACAGGCGCCGCCGCGACCTCCTGCTCGACCGCCTGGACTCCAGGTCGCGTCCGCCGGCCGGATTCTCCGTCCACGGAGTCGCCGCGGGCCTGCACGTCCTGCTCAGCCTTCCCGCCTGCGGCCCCACCGAGCAGGACGTGCTCAGCGCCGCGGCGGCCCGGGACGTGGCCGTGGGCCGGCTGGGCGACCGCTGGCATGCGCCTGGAGATCATCCGCAGGGCGTCATCGTCGGTTTCGGAACGCCGAACCAGCACGCCTACCCGGCCGCCGTCGAGGCACTCACCCGCGCCCTCGACGCGTGCAGCCGCTGAGCGGCGGATCGAGCCTCAGCCGCCGCTCGCCGGTTCATGGCGCTCGTCCGGCTGGGCCTAGGGTGGGGCGGCATGGCGCTGCGACTCGTTCAGGTGAACTTCAAAGCTCGGGACGACTCCGCGCTCGGCCGGTTCTGGGCGGAGGCGCTCGGCTGGAGCATCTCCAGCGAGGGCCCCGGCGTGACCAATCTCGAACCCGAGGGATTCGACTGGCCGGACCCCACCGCCGTATGCGTCGACCTCGTCGCCGTCCCGGATCCCGGAACGGTGAAGTACCGCGTGCACCTCGATCTCGCCACCACCTCGGCGGACCATCGGGCGGAACTGGTGGCGCGCCTGAAGGATCTCGGTGCGACGCCCGCGGACGTGGGGCAGGGTGATGTCCCGTGGACGGTGCTCGCCGACCCGGAGGGCAACGTCTTCTGCGTCCTCGAGCCGCGGGAGGTCCACCGGGACACCGGCCCCATCGCCGCCGTGGTGGTCGAGAGCGAGGACCCCCGGGCCGAGGCCCGTTTCTGGGGTGAGGCGATCGACTGGACCCTGCACGAGGTGACCGACGATCACGCGGTGCTGCGTTGCGCCGAGGGCGTCGGGCCGTATCTGGAGTTCCGCCGCGCATCGAGCCTGCAAACCTGGTGGAGCCGCGTGCATCTCGACCTGCTGCCCAGCCCCGTGGACGCCAAGGACGCGGAGGTGGCCCGGCTGCGCGCCCTCGGCGCCACCGACGTCGACCTCGGCCAAGGCGATGTGCCTTGGACGGTCCTGGCCGACCCGGAGGGCAACGAGTTCTGCGTCCTCGGCCGGGCCTGAGGCAGAGCCGCGCCGCCCCCGGTTGTGAACGATTGCGGCGGCCCTGACGAAAACCGTTTGAGCCGTCCTTCCTCGTTCGAGTACGTTGCCCGCGGCTCATCTCAGTGAGGACAAGGACAAGACCGCGTGACCCCGCCTGCTCTTCAGACCTGACACCTTCTTCCGCTCACCCGTAGCCGACGCTCCCGTCGGCTCCGCCGGGCTGCCCGTGCGCGCCCGGTCGTACAGCGTTCGAGGCCGCGCGCAATCGGCCTCGTGTCAGGTCTTGAGAGATCATGTCTTCACAACCTCATACCGTGCTGCCCTGGGTCGTCCGCCGGACCAGGCTGCCCCTGCTGTCGCTGCGGTGCGCCGACTGCCGCTCGGAGTCGGCGACCGCGGGCGAGGGCAGGTTCCGTGTCAACGCCAACGGCAGGCTGCTGGACGTGTGGCTGCTGGTCCGCTGCGTGTCCTGCGATCGGACGAGCAAGCTCACCGTGCACGAGCGAACCCCCGTCAGGTCCTTCGATCCGGCCGTGCTCCACGGCTACCGGGTCAACGATCCGCGGCTGGTGGCCTCCAGGCTGCTGGATCCGCTGATCGCCCGACGCAACCGCTTCACCCTGGACTGGACCGGAGCCTGGCGGCTGGAGACGCCGTCGGCATGGCTCGACGAGGCGTACCCGGTCGAGATGGAGGTCGTCTTCGACGATCCGGTGCCGGTCCGTCCGGACCGGCTCATCGCGCAGGGTCTCGGCCTCAGCCGGAACGAGGTACGGCGCCGGATCAAGTGCGACATCCCGCTGCGCCGTCCGACCACTGCCGGATTCACCTTCACCGTGATGACCTGAGACCGCCGGGGTGCAGCCGGGCGGCCCGCCCGGCTGCACCCCGGACCATGGCGGTCCCTCGTCCGCAACGAGGCCGAGCGCGGAGCTGGCGGTAACCACAGACCGCAAGGAGTGCCCCGGCAAGAGTTGCGATCAGAGGGCACGACCCGGCGTCCTGGCCACCCTCCGAAGGGGCCCTGCTTTCAGGCGAGCGTTCCCGCTGGTTGCAGCCTGTCGCGAGCGTTCTTCCACGGTTTGACCCAGATCATCTCTTCGGGGACCAGTACCTGGCCGCATGAGCTGCACACCTGGCCCTGTGTGGTCTCCTCGCCGCACGTGACGTGGACCATCGCCATGTGCGCGCCGGTCGCCGGCATCACGGTGTGACGCTCTCCCCAGATCGCGAGCTGTTGCAGCACGGGCAGCAGCTCGGCGGCGGCCTCGGTGGCGGCGTACCCCTGCCGGGTACGGGCCCCGTCGGGGTAGTCCACGCGCACCAGCAGGCCCGCGGTGACCATGGAGCGCAGGCGGCGGCTGAGAACGGCTTCGGAGATGCGCAGGTTGTCGCGGAGCGCATCAAAGCGTCCGCGTCCGTGCAGGACGTCGCGAATGATGAGCAGCACCCACGGATCCCCGAGCACGTCAAGTGAGCGCCGGATGGGGCAATGCTCCTCGGACCAGTCGGATCGCAACGGCATCAGGCAGGCCTTCCGTGACTCCAGGGGTGGGCGACCAGTATGGTTCAATACTAACTTCCTTCAAGAAAGTCATCTCGTATGCCACAGATCCCCCCTGGCCCTGCGCGTGTGCGACCTCGGCCCCGTGTGCACCCCGCATGGTGGGTGGCCGCGGTGGCCTTCCTCGCGCTCCTGAGCGCGGCGGGGTTCCGTGCCGCCCCCGGCGCGCTCATGGTGCCCCTGCACGAGGAGTTCGGCTGGTCCACGAGCGTGATGTCGCTCGCGGTCAGCATCAACCTGGTCCTCTACGGACTCACCGCGCCCTTCGCCGCCGCGCTGATGGACCGCTTCGGCGTCCGCCAGGTGGTGGCCACGGCCCTGACCCTGGTCGCGCTGGGCGCCGGCGGCAGTGTGCTGATGACGGCCTCCTGGCAGTTGCTCATCTTCTGGGGGCTGCTCATCGGGCTGGGAACCGGGGCGATGGCGCTGGTGTTCGCGGCCACGATCGCCAACCGCTGGTTCCTCCAGCGCCGCGGCCTGGTGATGGGCCTGTTGACCGCGGGCTCGGCGACCGGGCAGCTCATCTTCCTGCCGCTCGTCGCGGCGCTGGCCGAGGGCGTGGGGTGGCGTCCGGCCTCCCTGCTGATCGCGGCGGCAGCGCTGGCGCCTGTTCCCATCGTGTGGTGGGTGGTGCGCGACCACCCGGAGGACCGCGGTGCTGTGCCCTACGGGGCGGACCCCCACACCTACCTCACACAGCCGCGGACGAACGGCGGCGCCGCGCGCGCCGCCTTCGGCGGTCTGGCGTTCGCGTCACGGCAGGGCTCGTTCTGGGCCCTGGCGATCGCGTTCGCGATCTGCGGGGCGACCACGAACGGCCTCATCGGTATCCACTTCATCCCCTCGGCGCACGACCACGGCATGGCCACGACCACCGCGGCCGGGCTGCTCGCCGTGGTGGGGATCTTCGACATCGCGGGCACGGTCGCCTCGGGATGGCTCACCGACAAGTTCGACCCCCGCAAACTCCTGGTCGCCTACTACGTCTTCCGTGGCGTGGGGCTGCTCCTGCTGCCCTGGCTGCTGTCCGACACGGTGCACCCGAGCATGGTGCTGTTCGTGGTGATCTACGGCCTGGACTGGGTCGCGACCGTCCCACCGACCGCTGCGTTGTGCCGGGAGATCTTCGGCGAGCGCGGCACCGTCGTCTTCGGATGGGTCTTCGCCGCCCACCAGCTCGGCGCGGCCGCGGCCGCCCTGGGCGCGGGCCTCATCCGTGACGTCTCCGGCACCTACACCTACGCCTGGTGGGGCGGCGCCACGATGTGCGTCATCGCGGCCGTGCTGTCCGTCATCGTCAAGCACTCCCGCGAACACACGCTCGCGACCGCCGCTCCCGCCACGGCTCCACAGTGATCCTCCCAGGGAAGCGAACGATGCCTCTGGCCCGGACCGCCCTCCGTTCGGCCACCTGCTCCCGACCCACCGCCGCGATGCGCCGAGCCATCGCCACCGCGGTCGCGGGCAACGACGTCTACAACGACGACCCGACCGTCAGGGAACTCGAGGCCCAGACGACCGGGCCGGCGGACGCCGAAGACATCGTCATCGAACCGGCCGGCGTCCAGACCGAAATCGTCCGCTTCCGGCTCGACGGCGCGCCCTCCAACTCCGCCGGGGTGCGCGCCGTGTTCCACCTCGACCTCACCCAGCAGGACATCAACGATGCCCCGAAGGGTGTCCGCGACGGGGTGGCCAACCTGGGCCACTCCACGACCGCGACGAACGTCGCAGGATACTGAGGCACCCCTATGCGCACCGTCATTACAGTTCCCGTCCTCTCGGACGCCTTCGCCCAGCTCGGCGTCCCGCTCACTCTCGTCAACACCGCCGGCCCGGCGGTCTACGTGTCCGGCCTGCCGCCCTATGACCCCGGGACCGGGGAACTGGTCCGCGGGGACATCGCGACGCAGACCGACGCGTGCCTGCGCGCGTTGACCGCCTGTCTGGCCGCAGCCGGAGCGACTCTGGACGACGTGGTGAACGTGCGCATCTATGCCGCGAACGCCGGATTCTACGGAGTGATCAACAAGGTCTACGCCCGGTACTTCCCTGACAGCGCACCCACCCGGGTGTTCGTGCCCGTCGCGGGTTGGGCCGGAGAGTTCGACATCGAAATCGACGCCGTCGCCTACCGTGAGTGATCACCTCGCGAGGTTCGGCTGACAGGTGATCTGCCCGCTCTGACCAACGCCGGGGACCCGGCGGATCGCCCTGCGCAGCTCCGGCCGCCCCAGCTCGTGCGAGCACCGGGCCCGCCCCAGCGCACCCGGACGTTGCACCACCGCACGCTCCTGCGACACCTAACGCCCCGTGATCCGCGCCCCCGCGACCGGCCCCTCTGCCACCTGGCCTACCACGCCGGGCTCCGGGCCGCGAGATCCTCGTTCTGGACGTGGCCGACGTGCCCCTGTCACCTTCGGCGGTGCCGCCGCATCCGCAGGACAGTCCGGCCGAGCATGACTGCTCGGTGCACAATCCGACACGGGCGCCGACGAACTCCTCGCGAAGGCGCTCCATCCGTGCTCGCAGTCCCTCGGCGAGGGCGCGAGCCGCGTCGGCCTGACGGCGTGCGTGTTCCGTAGCCTCCCAGCGCCGCGCGTTGCCGGACCGGGCCGCCGCCAGCGCCTTGAAAGCCTGCTGCGGCCCCGGCTCGCCTCGTGGACGCGGTGGTCGGCGCGTTCGCGTTGGGCGGCGGCTTCGGCGCGCGTTTCCTCCACCGCCCGAAGCCGTTCGGCCTCCGCGCAGGCATCCCGCGCCCCGGTGGTCTCCGCTCTGGCCTGCGCCGCACCGGCAACGGCGGCTCGGCACGCGTCTGCTCCGCGGCCCGGAGCGCCTCGTCGCGTTCACGTTCGGCCTCCTGCGCGCGGAGGCGGTCGGAGCGGGCGCGTTCGCGGGCCTTCTCCGAGGCCTCCTCGGCTTGGACGGTTCGGGCCTCGGCGTCGTCGCGGGCGGCGCGGGCAGCGGCGACCGCCGCCTCCGCCTCCGCGTCGGTCGGTGGTCTGCGGCGCCATCGCCCCCCAGCAGGACCGCGATCCGCAGCGCGAGCAACTCGTCCCCGTCGTCGCAGCCCGCACGCCCCGGCAGGCGAGCGTCAGGTGGCAGCACCGCATCCCGGTCGGCTGATCGATGGTGGGCTGGTCGTAGCGGGGCGGCTTGTCGTACTCGGCGGCGTCCGGGATCCCCGGCTGGACGTCGTGGCGGTAGGGGCAGGTGCCGCACGGCGAGGCCGCCGGGCGATAGAGGCTCGGCATGCCCTGAAGACCAACATCGTCGAGCGCGTGGCCGGCGCAGGCCGAGCCGCGGCGCCGATGGCGGAACACCATGGGCGGGCTGGTGCAGCGTTCGAGGCGGCGGCGCTGGCGCGCAGTCCGTGGAAGGTGCGCGGCGGCGTTGTCGAGCTCGGCGCGGATGGCGGCGTCGCGCACGATCTGGTCGAGGGTCTGTCGCCGGTGCGTGTTGGGGCCGGGGCCTGCGTAACCGGGCGTGCCGCCCCGGTGGCCGTGCTTGTCGGTGCGCGCAGCACGTGCGAGTCGGGAACATCACCACAATAGGTACGGTGTCGCCGTGACATCGGTGACTCTCGTGCCCCAGACGCGCACCATGAGCGGTGAGGAGCTCTCGGTCGGCGATGCCTGGACCACCCTGCGTGAGTACGGCGTGGGACACCTGGCCCGCGATTCATGGATCCGGTTCAGGTACGGCGACGGTATGAGCCACTCCAGGGCGCTGGCGTTCCAGATGTGCCTGTCGATCGTTCCAGGGACCATCGCCCTGGTCGGGCTGAGTTCGGTCATCCACCAGGAGCAGCTGGGCCAGGTGATCCAGCTGACGCTGAGCCGGCTGGCCCCCGGCGGGGACAGCGATGCCGTCCGAGAGGTGCTCGGCGAACAGCGGCAGAGCCGCGACGCGCTCGCCCTGTGGCTGGGTCTCGCCACCGCGCTGGCGTCCCTGACCAGCACGATGGCTCAGATCGAGCGCGGCGCGAACCGGATCTACGGCATGAAACGCGACCGCCCGTTTCACCGCAAGTACGGCAGGGGAGCGGTACTGGCGGTCACTGCGGGTGCGCTGATGGTCTCCGGCTTCACGATCATGGGCGGCGGTGACGCCATCGGGGACGCCCTCGCCCAGGTCTACGGCTGGGGCGAGGGTCTGCGCTCCTCCTTCGACCTGGTGCGCTGGCCCCTGGGCTTCCTGCTCGCGCTGGCCTCCACCTCGGTGCTCTTCCGGGGCTCTCCCCGCCGCAGGCAACCCGGCCACACGTGGCTGGCCTTCGGCGCGCTGGTCACCCTTGCGCTGTGGACCCTGTTCACCTTCTGTCTGGCGGTCTACACCGGTCAGAACACCACGTTCGGCAGCACCTATGGTCCGCTCACCGCGTTGATGGCGCTGTTGCTGTGGTCGTTCCTCAGCTCGATCGCGCTGTTCTACGGCCTGGCGTTCGCCGCTCAGCTGGAGGCATACCGCGGGCGCTGCCCCGCCCCTGCACTGCCTGACCCCGGCCCGACCGCCGAAGAAGAACGCGAGCCGCTGGTGGGCGCCGTCGGCTCGGCGGTCATCACCTCCAGCCGCCGCCTCATCACCCTGATCAAACGACTCCGATCCCCCAAAGACCAAAAGTCCTGAAGGCCTTCCCCTCGTCACCGCCGACCGCGCGATGCCTGTACCGGCGGTCGGCTCGACCACCCGGCGGCGGGGAACGGCGACGAACGACAGACCCGCGCAGTGCGACCTCGTCTTCAAAATGCACGGCCACTGCAACCTGTCCTGCGATCACTGCTACATCTACGACATGACCGGTCAGCTCTGGTGCGGACGGCTCCTGAGCGAATCACACCTTGCTGATCCCAGTCACCGTCTGGCCGTGCCCCGGGAAGGGGCAAGTGCGCCGGCAGGAGGTAGGTGCCGGCTCTGCCCCCTGGCATCGGCGCGGGGCTCCGGCTGCATGATCCCTCGGTGTATGGCTCTGTGTGCGCTAGGGCGATATCTGATATGCGGAGCTCGTCCTAGGGCTGGACTGGTCGTCCACCAAGATCAGTAGGGTGGAGACTGCGCGAGTCGACCGGGCATCCGGCCGGCCTTCGGGTACCGGAGGCCCTGCTCGCCGAGCTCAAGGTCGTTGCGGGGGGCGAGTGCGGTGCGGATCGAGCCGCCCTGGCGGTTACTGACCCACCAGACCACGTCGTAACGGGCCTTGACTTGTTGCGCGTACTCCGCAGCCATCTGGGGCTTGTTCACGTTCCCCGACTCCCTGCCGGGCGATGGCACGTGGTGTTCGCCTTCTCTCAATTCTTCGTCCTCGTGTCCCTTAGTCCAACACTTTGTCCGGTTGTTGTGCGGCGGGCGGCCCGGTCCCGGGGCCCAAGTTCAACGCTTGGAAGAATGTTGGACGCAATGCCGCCACTGAAAGGCAGTCGGCGCGCTACAGTCCTCGGGGTCGAGTTCCCTCCCCGATCCCCCAGAGCGTTCGTTCATGGAGGCACAGCGATGCCGAGAAAACGACTCAGTAAGGTTTTTCCATGCAAGCGGAGAAACCCGTCGTCCCGACCCCAGGTGCACAGCGGTCCGGCCGATCGGCGATGCCGATCGGCCGGCTGCGTTCGAGGTGCTCACGGGGTTGACCGACACTGCACCCTGCGCCGATTCCGCAAATCTCACACTTGTGCGCACCTCGAGGGCGAATCCATGCAGCCGTCGGTGCACGAAGGATGCCGTGTTCCCCAGAGGCCGCAGCGGAGCCTGGTTATAGTGGCAACCGCCGCTGAGGTGGGGATATTCGTGCTGGAGCTCTTGCACTTCTTGAAGAACTAGCAGCGAATTGGTGGCCTCCATTCTTCAAATGAGAGAATCTGAGGGTCGCCACCTGAGCAACCCCACTAGGGGGCGCGCGACGGGAGCCCTCGCATCTAGCTGGTCTTGACCGGCGGAGGAGATGCGAGGGCTACTTACTTTTGCCCGAAGAAGTACTCTGCGGAAAGCTCGGCAGGCTTCCATTGACCTGGAGGCCCGACTTTCGCGCTCTGCCAGTACGGGCGGGGGCGGCGGCACCAGCTGATTTTACTGTCCTGTCCCGCGAGGTCGAGATCGAAGTCGAGGACGCGGTGGAGGCCGCCCGGTGCGGTTTGGTCGCGGTGGTGCATGGATGCGCGGCCACTGAGGTACGGGGCAGCCAAGACAGCCGAAGGGGCAACGCCCTGGTCAGGGCGTCTATAGGTTGAAGACGCGCCCGACGGGGGCCGCAGACCCGTGATGCGGCCGTCCTCGCCGACGGCCAGGACGACCTCGCTGATACCGGAGGCGGCCACGTTGGCCAGTCCATAGCGAGCCGGGGCGCGACCGCGCTCATCAAGCCATGCAGTGAGGTGAACGCGAGCGAACGCGGCCAAGGGGACGGTGCGGCCGGTGATGGGGATGTCCTCGAGTTCGAGGCGGGCGCATTCTTCCACCCGGGTGCCGACGTACAGCAACACCGCCACGATCGCCGCATCGCGGACGCCGCGTCGGACGGCCGTGCGTCCGACGGTGCCGTGAGTTGATCGGCGGTGACGGCCCAGCCTTCGGCGACCAGCTCGCGGGCGTGGCTGGCTAGCTGCAATCGGCGCGCCGTCGCTGATCGAGTTTTGCGGCTGGGTGGCCCGGTTGTGTTCGGGGGAGGCGGCGTTGGGCCGAGGGGCGCGGGGTGTTAGAGCCCTACATCGTCCAGGGCATTGTTGGCCCAGGCTGAGCCGCGTCGCCAGTAGCGGAACACCATGGCCAGGCTCGTCCAGCGTCCGTGTTCCTGGATGGTGGAGGGCGCGGCGCCGGCCTCGGCGGCGGAGGTGGCGGCGCCGGCGCGCAGCCCGTGGAAGGTGTGCGCGGCGGCGTTGTCGAGCTCGGCGCGGATGGCGGCGTCGCGCACGATCTCGTTGAGGGTCTCGTCGTCGATGCGGCCGGTGTTGGGTCCGGGAGCGGCGTAGCCGGGCGTACCGCCCAGGCGGCCGTGTTTGTCGATGCCGCGCAGCAGCGGGCCGCCGGTGATGGGCGGTTCGGCGTCGGCGAGCCGCGCCACCCAGGTCCGCAGCAGTGCGACCGGGTCGGTCTGCGGGCGCCTGCCGTGCTTGAGGACGACCTCGCTGCCGACCGCATCCTGGTCGGTCTTTGATCTGAGCACGTTGATGACCAGTCCGCGAGGAGTGAAGGTGAGGTCCTCGATGTCGAGCGCGGCGACCTCCGAGCGGCGGCCCATCATCGCGAAGCCGAGCACCAGGACGAGTTGGTCGCGTTCGGCGCGCAGCGGGTGGATCCGCCCGGCGTCCGCGGCGTCCCCGATCGCGGTGATCATGGCGCGGAGGGCGTTGACGTCGATCTCGGGGGCGCGCCGCACCCGGTGCCGCAGCGCCGGGTCGGGATGGGCGGCGCGCTGCTTGCGGTAGGCGCGCAGCGCCATCCGGGCGAGCCGGGGATCGCAGTCGAGACCGGCGAGCTTGTGCGCGGACTGCACGCAGCTGAGCATCGCGTCGATGCTGGCCGGCGCGGGGGGCCTGCCGTACTGGGTGGTCGTGCCGGTCAGGTGGTGGACGTACTCGGCGAGCGTCTCCCGGGTCGCCGGAAGCGGCGTCCGGCCGGTCAGCTCGCACCAGCGGGTGAAGGTGGCCCAGTGCCGGATGTAGGCGCGGGTGGTGTTGTCGGCCAGCCCCGCGGTCACCATCGCGGCCGCCTCGGGCGACAGGGTCTCGTCCGGCGGCGACTCAGGCGGGGCCGGGGGTGAGGGCACAGCGGTGCCGGTGACGGCGGGCTCGGTCCGGGGGAGTGGCGCCTGCCGTGATACGAGCGCGGGGAGCGGCGGCGAGGGGGCGCGGCCGCCGTCCTGGGGGTCGGTCACGGCGTAGCCCCCGGACCATCGCCAGCGGCGTGGGGGAGGCCGGGGCCGGGCAGGGAGCCGTCGCCCCGGGCGCCGCTGGTTTCGCCGTAGCAGTGGTCGAGCAGGCTGCGGTGGCGGGCGGGGAAGAGTTCGCGCCCGGCACCGTCGCTTGCCAGAGGATCTGGGGCCGGTGCGCGCCCGGCGGCGAGCGGACCGAGGCCGGAGCGGACGCGCATCCAAGTAACCCTTTCGTGACAGTGCGTCGCGAAGCTGGAAAGCTCCTGGTACCGGGTCGGTCCTTTCACCCCGGTCCGTCGACGCACCCCGACTCGGCTTCGGTGGGAAGGCTTTGTGCTCATCGAGGGAGCCATCGCCCCGGTCGGCCTCCGCGAGCGGTCACCGCAGGCGGCCGAGCAGATCGCTGCGGCGGGGAAGGGCCGCGCGGAGCCGGTTCAGGTCTTCGGAGCTCCCGCCGTGGCGGCGGACCACCGGCGGCATGACGGCCTTGACGATCAGCAAGGGCACCACGATCGCCAGAAGCAGTCCCGGCCCGAGCATCCTCGATGGAGTCACCCGGGGAGCGTACCGCGCCGGCGCTCTCGTCGTCAGGGTTAAGTCTCCCTTAACCCTATCTAGATGCCTTCGAACTATCGCGTTTCTAGAAACCGAGGAACCTAATTTAGGTTTCTCGGAAACCAACTGCGAAACCTGTCACGATGGGGGCATGGCCGATCTTGAAGCTCCGGCGCCCGATGCCGCCCGCGATGCGCTGCCCGTTCCAGCCGTCACCAGTGCCCCGCTCCCGTCCGCCACGTCGGCCGGGGGCCCGGGGGAGGAGGGGCCAGACGTCGCGGATGCGGCGCCGCATGGGCGGTGCAAGCACTGCCGGGGACCGTTGCCGCCGCGCGCGACCACCGGCCGCCGCCGCGAGTACCACCACAGCGGAGAGGGCCCGAACGGCCAGGACTGCCGGGAGGCGGCCCGGCGAGCCCGCGAGTCCGCCGTCGGCGCCGCCGTCGAGCAGCCATTGCAGGCCCTCATCACCTGGGCCGACCGGGAGGAGACCGACCGCCGCTCCCACGCCGAACTGCTGCGAGCGGCCGCCGACCGCGACGAGCGGTTCGCCGCCGAGCTGGCCGATCTGCGCACCACCGTGCTGGAGCGCAATGCCGGCCTGGAGGCCCAGACCGCGCAGGCCAAGGCCGCCACGGCCGAGGCGATCGTCGCCCGCGAGGCCGCCGAACGACGTGAGCAGACCACCCTGGCCGAGGCCGCCGAGGCCCGCGCCGACGCCGAGCGCTCCGCCGAGCGCGCCGCCGGCGCCGCCGAGCTGGCCCGGCGGGCCGAGGACGCCGCCGACGCGCACCGGATCGCCCGGACCAAGGCCGAGCAGGAGACCGCGGTGGCCGTCCAAGCGGGCCAGGAGGCGCGCTCCGAGCGCGACACCGCCCGCGCCCGGCTCAGCGAGCTGGAGCGGGAGTTGGCCGCGGCCCGCGCCCAGGTCGGCACTCTGGCCGGGCGGTTGGACGCTGCCGCCCGCGAACTGGCCGCCGCCCGCCAGAGCCTCACCGAGAAGGACGCGACGATCGGCGAGCTCACCGGACGGCTGGAGCGCGCCGAGCAGGAGGCCGAGGCCGCCCGCGCCCGCGCGGCCGAGGAAGTGCGCGCGGCCCGCGCCGCAGCGGAGCAGGACCTCCGGCGCGTCGACGCGCAGCGGCAGACTGCCCTTGACGCCGCCGAGCAGATGCGCGATCAACGTGACCAGGCCCGCACCGACATGGCCGCCGCGCAGGCCGCCCACCGCGCCGAGTTGCAGGCACTGGAACGTGAGCGGGACGCCGCCCGGGCCGCGGAGACCGAGCAGCGCGAACGGGCCGTGCGGGCCGAACAGGCCGGGCGGCCGGACGAGACCGCTGGCGGCTCGACCGGAACGGGTCCTGGGATCGCAGAGCCTCGGTGAACACGCCGGGACGGCTCGCCCTGCAGCCAGCCGCCGGAGGACGATCGCCTCACCCAGTAGGGACCGGCTCGGTCTTGCCGATCCCCTGGCCCCCCGCTTTCATGGCGGGTTGATTCCGGCTGGTCGTCGACATGCGAAAACGCTCCTGAACTGGGAGGGCAGGGCTTACCGAACGTCCTGTCCGCGCCAGGTTCTGGAGCACCTCCCAAGTGAAGACCACCGGCCGCGGGGCCAAGTGGTCCCCTCAACGCCGGGTCCAACACCGCTGCCGATCACCTCGGCGCAGGACGCCCGGCCCTCCACCAGATCCCGTCCGGCCTGCACAAACGCATCCGGACCGATCCAGGTGGCGGTACCCACCAGGCCTGAACTGGGGCGCGGCCCGCCGCATCAAGCACTCGGCCGCATTCAAGCCTCACCGACGACCTCTGCACCGCGATCCTCAAACCTGCCCGAGCACGTGTGGGGAGCGGAGGTCGTCGGCGACGCCTACGAGGTGGACGGTGGCCTGCCATCACCCGGTGGCACGAAGCGGATCTGAAGCTGATTTGAAGCAACGGCTTGTTTGACTGGCGGCCGCTGTCCCAACGGCAGCGGAGTTCCGACAGCGGGAAGGACGAACAGCCATGAGAACGAAGATCCTGCGGCGCGTCGCGCCGATCGCCGCCGCGACCGGGTTGGCGCTCGGTGCGGCACCCGTCGCGGCCGAAGCGGACACGGGCGCCGCGGCCGAGGGCATCGCGGCCGACGCGCCGTTCCGTCTCTACAACAGCGGCAGTGGTCGCTGCCTGATCGACACCCCCGACCTGTCCGGTGCCTGGACCGGTAGCTGCACGAGCGGCCGCCGCTACTGGCGAGGTGTCGAGGACGTCTGGGGCGGGCGCGTCGTCAACACCACGAGCGGGCGCTGCCTGACCGACAAGAACGGGAGCGCCCTGTTGATGGCGTGCACCGGCGCCTACAACCAGATGTGGTACCACCTGGGCTACGGCTTGGTGCAGAACGTCGCCTCCGGCAAGTGCCTGCAAGGGGCGACGGGGGGCGGCGGCACCTGGATGTCGGCCTGCAACACCTCCAACACCTACCAGCGCTGGGGCACGCTCTCCTGAACGAGACAAGGACGCAGCAGCGCCAATCCAATCGGCGCCGCCCGCAAGCCCAGCTCGCCGATCTTGCTGTCGGGCTCCGTCCGCCGAGCCCAGTCCATCGCCGACCGCCAGGACCACGAGGGCGCGGACTGATCCGGCAGAGTGACCACCGACCCGACAAGCAGCACACGAAGGCCCTGCCTCCCCGCTGGCAGGGCCTTTTCCCGCTCCTAAATCGTTGAGGGTCAGTGCGTGGGATCGGGTGCGGCGCTGTCGGGCGCCGTAGTTTCGTAGCAGTCGTAATTGCGTTGGGCGACGATCCGGCCGTGCTCGACCCGCAGGAAGGCGGCGATGCGCGCCCGCAGCACGTGTCCGGCGGGATAGGGACCGTAGGGGACCGCGAGCCTGCCCCACCATTCCACCTCGAGTGCCACCTGGTCGCCGGCGGCGACGGCGTTGCGGACCTCGAACCGCTGCTCCGCCATGGCCTCCCGGCCGCGTTCGGCGGCCTCCCGCATCGCGTCGAGATCGCGTACCGCCCCTTCGGGGAAGAGCAGGTTGGGCAGTTCCTCGTGGATCATCCCCGGCGCGAGGAAGCGGGTGATCTCCTCGGCGGACGCTCCGCCGGACACCGCCTGGTGGTAGCGGACGGCGAGATCGATGTTCCGGGCTTCCCGGTCACGGTCGTGCGACATGAACACAACCATAGTTGCACAACCAAGGTTGTCAAGTGCAGGCTGGGTCCATGCAGTCATCAGCGGCCGGTCCCGATGGCGGATCGGATGCCGTGCGACCGGAGGATCTCGATCTGGGCAGCCTCGCCCTGTTCGTCGGCCTGGCGGCGGCCGAGGAAGTGCGCCGGGACATCGAACGGGAGGGCTTCGCCGGGTTGCGGTTCTCGCACGGCTACGTGTTCCAGCACCTCATCGAAGCCGAACCGACCATCGGTGAGCTGGCCGCCCGGCTGGACATGACGCAGCAGGGCGCGTCGAAGGCGGTCGCCGAACTGGAGCGCCTCGGGTACCTCGAGCGAGTGCCCGACCCGGCGGACGCGCGGATCCGGCGGGTCCGCCTCAGCGCGAGGGGACGGGCCGCCGTCGAAGCCGCACGGCGCGGCAGGGCCGCTCAGCAGGAGCGGATGGCGCGCCGCTGCGGGCACGAGCGGCTCGACACCGCGCACGCCGTCCTGGTGGAGCTCCTCGACGTGCTCGGTGGCGCCGATGGCGTACGGCGTCGCGACGTCCGCTTCCCAGCCTGACATCCGGGACGAGGACGACCACGGGGCAGGTCGCCCCGCGGCTGTCCGAACTGGACGATCGTCTCCGCCGTCGTTGCGAAGCGCCTGGCCAGCGGCTCCCCGACCGGTGGGGCCGGCGAGCGTCTCCAGCGTGGGGCCGGTGCGCTCAGTAGTCGGAAGGCGTGTCGCCGCCCGCCAGAGGAGGGGCGCCGGCGATGCGGCCTCGAAGGTCGTCCAGGATGGCGGCCGTGGCGGTCGCGCCGAAGCGGGTGGCGCCCAGGTGGTGCAGATGGAGCAGGGCGTCGAGGGTGCGCACGCCGCCGGCGGCCTTGACCTGGATGTGCGCCGAGACGGTGCGCCGCATCAGGGCGATGTCGTGGGGAGTCGCTCCACCCGGGGCGAAGCCCGTGCTGGTCTTCACGAAGGCCGCTCCCGCCGCCTCGGCCGCCCGGTACCCGGCGACCTTCTGGGCGTCGTCCAGGTACGCGTTCTCGAAGATCACCTTGACCGGCCGGCCGTCCGCGGCCTCGACGACGGCGGCGATCTCATCCCGGGTGTGGGCGGTGTCGCCTGCGCGCAGGCGGCCGATGTCGACGACCATGTCGATCTCCTGTGCGCCCAGGGCGACGAGTTCGGCGGTCTCGAAGGCCTTCGCCGCGGTGGTCGACCCGCCGTGGGGGAAGCCGACCACGGTGCCGACCGCGACATCGCTGCCGGCGAGCGCGGCCGCGGCGGCCGGAACGTCGACCGGGCGCACGCACACCGACGCGGTGCGGTACCTCAGCGAGGTCGCCACGCCCTCGGCGACCTCGGCCGGGGTCAGTTCCGGCCGCAGCAGCGAGTGGTCGATCATCTTCGCCACCTCCTCGCCGGTCGGCAGCGGGCCGTCCCATCGAGCGGCGGAGACGGATGCGACGGTCATGGCGTTCCCCTTTGGTCAACGGAGGTATTGTATAGACAGCCTACACAGATGAGGACGATGGTGAGAGGCCCGCGTACGCGGCGCTCGATCGAACCGTCCCGGACCCGGAGGAAGAAGCCCCGCCATGGCCGCTCCGCAGCCCCTGTACGAACGCATCGAGAAGCAACTGCGCCGCCGGCTGGCCGACGGGGTCGACGGTGACCCGTTCCCGTCCGAGCCTCGGCTGGCCGAGGAGTTCGGCGTCTCGCGCATGACCGTGCGGGCGGCTCTGGCGGGGCTGGAACGCGACGGCCTGCTCGAGCGCGTGCCCGGTCGGGGGAGCTTCGTCCGCAAGCCCGCCGCCGCCCGTCCGGTGGGCACCCTGCTCAGCTTCCACGACCAGGCACGCGCGGCGGGCGCGGCTCCCCGCTCCCGCGTCCTCCAGGCGGGCCTGCGCCCCGCCACGCCCGCCGAGACCGCGGCGCTGTACCCGGCCGCGTCCGGCGAAGACGCGGCCGTGGTCGCGATCAGCCGCGTCCGGCTCTTCGGCGATCTGCCCGTCGCCATCGAGCACGCGGCCTTTCCCGCGGCCCTCGAAGCCCTCCTCACCGCGGATCTGGAGACCGGATCGCTCCACAACGCGCTCCGCCGCCTGGGCCTGCATCCGACCCTTGGCTCGTCCGTCCTGACCGCCAGGACCGCTGATGACGACGCACCCGAACTCGACGTGAGCGCCACCACTCCGATGCTGGTCGAGACGCGCTCCATCACGGACCAGCACGGCGCTCCGCTGGAGTACACCGTGAGTTCCTACGTCGCCCACCGCTACGCGCTCCAGGTCGACTTCTCCGTCGTCCGCCACGAGGGGCCGTGACCACTCGGCGGCTCGGCACCGTACGCACGCCGCCGGCCGACCACGTTGGGGGCAGGCCCCCGACCTCCCGGCCGGGCAGAGTGCCTCACCGGCGCCGGGGAGCCCCGGGTGCGCAGTCCGGGGGCGGTGTTACCCGGGGGCGTCGGCGCGGATGCCGTCGAGGACGATCCGCAGGTGGCGGCGCCAGTCGGCGAGGCCGCCGGGCTTGAAGTACATGGTGGCGATCACGCCGTTGGCGAGCATGGCGAAGTCGGCGAAGGTGAAGTCCTCGCGCACCCGCCCGGACGAGACCGCGTGGTCGATGATGCGGCCGACGGCCTCGGCGAACTCGGCCTTCTGCGGCCGGACGTCCTCCCACTGCGGCCCGTCGGAGCCCATGAGCGCCAGCTGGAAGCCGGCGTCGCCGTTCGCGGCCTCGAGGTAGCCGCGCAGGACCGCCTCGAGGGCTTCGCCCGGGTCGTCGATCTCCTCCGTCGCCCGCGCGAGGTCGGCCATGCCGTGGAAGCGCTCCTGGACGATGGCCGTCAGCAGCGCCCTCTTGTTGGGGAAGTGCCGGTAGAGGGTGCCCATGCCGAGGCCGCAGTGCGCGGCGATGTCCTCCATCTGGGCGCGGTGGCCGAGGCGAGCGAACAGCTCGCCGGCGGACGTCATGATCCGCTCGCGGTTGCGGCGTGCGTCGGCGCGCAGGGGCCGTGTGTTCTCGGTCATGGCTTGACAACCGGAAGCGTAGTTCCGGTACCGTGCATGGCGCAAAGAGGAAGCGGTATTCCGGTTCCGGTTAGAGTCGTCGTCATGGAGGCCTCGTGCTCGTCATCACCACTCCCACCGGCCAGATCGGCAGCCAGGTCCTCGACCTCGTGCTCGACGCCGACCGCCCCGTCCGGGTGATCGCCCGTGATCCCTCGCGCCTGCCCGCGCGGGTGCGAGAACGCGTGGAGGTCGTCCAAGGGGCCGCGGACGACACCGGCGTGGTCACCAAGGCGTTCGAGGGCGCCGACCGCGTCCTGTGGGTGGCGCCTCCGAACCCCCGCGCCGAGAGCCTCCACGGGCACGTCATGGACTTCACCCGGCCTGTGTGCGATGCGATCGAGGCCCAGGGCGTCCAGCGGGTGGTCGGCGTGTCGAGCCTGGGCCGGGGCACGGCCCGGAACGCCGGCCAGATCTCAGCCGTCTTCGCCATGGACGCCCTGATCGAGAGCACGGGCGTTCACTACCGCTCCCTGTGCGCTCCGGGGTTCATGGAGAACATGCTCCGGCAGGTCGAGCCCCTCAGGAGCGAGGGCGTGTTCTTCTCCTCGGTCTCCGGCGACCGCAAGGTCCCGACCTGCGCGACCCGGGACATCGCGGCCGTCGCGGCCGGCCTGCTCCTCGACGCTTCCTGGGAGGGGCAGGAGGACGTCCCCCTTCTCGGCCCGGAAGACCTGTCCCACGACGACATGGCGCAGATCATGACGGAGGTGCTGGAGCGCCCCGTCCGCTACCAGCAGATCTCCGGGGAGGCCCACAGGGCCGCGCTCGTCCGGCATGGGATGAGCGAGGCGTGGGCGCGGGGGATCGTGGCCATGGCGGACGCGGCCGACCGGGGCCTCTACAACGCGCAGCCGCGCACTCCGCAGGCCACGACGCCCACCGGCTTCCGCCAGTGGTGCCGGGAGGTGCTCAAGCCGGCCGTCGGCGCCTGACCGCCCGGTGCCGCCCGCGCCGGTGCCGCGCGGCGGGACGGGCACCGGGACGGGCGGCACCGGCGGGCGGGCCGCGCTTCAGGCGGCGGGAGCGCCGAACCACCTGGGCAGGTGGGCGAGCAGGTCCGCCTGGTCGTCGCCGACCCACGCGACGTGGCCGTCCGCGCGCAGCAGCGCCGCGGGGACGTCGAGTTCCTCGCTGGTGTCGACGACGTGGTCCACCCGGTCGGCCCAGCCCGCCGCCGAGAGCCGGCCGGTCTGGTCGAGGAGCAGTCCGCGGCCGCCGTGCATCAGCCCGTAGAGGCGGCCCTGCTTCAGCCCGACGTCCCGCAGCCGGCGCCCGACGAGCGGATGCCCGCCGCCGAGGTCGTAGCGGATCCCGATCGCGATGATCTTCTCGGTCAGGTAGCGGTTCACCTCGTCGAAGTCCATCAGCCGCGACACCAGCTCGCGCACCGCGCGCGGACCCGGCTCGGTGGACAGCAGCTCCATCTGCGCGCGGGTGTTGTCCAGCACGTCGGCGGCCACCGGGTGCCGCTCGCGGTGGTAGCTGTCCAGCAGGTCCTCCGGCGCCCAGCCGCCGGCCTCGGCGGCCAGTTTCCAGCCGAGGTTGAACGCGTCCTGGACGCCGAGGTTGAGGCCCTGCCCGCCCACCGGCGGGTGGATGTGCGCCGCGTCCCCGGCCAGCAGCACCCGGCCGACCCGGTAGCGCTCGGCCTGCCGGGTGGCGTCGCCGAAGCGCGACAGCCAGCGCGGGGAGTGGACGCCGAAGTCGGTGCCGGCGACCGCCCGCAGGCGGCTCCTGAACTCCTCGAGCGTCGGCGGGGCCGCGCGGTCCTCCGCGACGCCCTCCGCGGGCACCACGATGCGGTGGATCCCGTCCCCGACGGGCCCGGCGCCGAACCGCTTCTGGGTCTCGCGGACTTCGGCCATCACCGCGGCCACCTCTTCCGGGGGCGCCGTCACCTCCATCTCGCCCAGCAGGGTCTCGACCCGGGTGGGCTCGCCGGGGAAGCCGACGCCGAGCAGCTTGCGGACGGTGCTGCGGCCGCCGTCGCATCCGACGAGGTAGCGCGAGCGCAGCCGCGTCCCGTCGGCCAGCTCGGCGGTCACCCCGTGCTCGTCCTGGCTCAGCCCGACCACCTCCCGGCCGCGCCGGATCTCGGCGCCGAGCTCGTCCGCGCGCTCGGCCAGCAGCCGGTCGGTGACGGGCTGCGGGATGCCGAGGACGTAGGGGTGCGCGGTGTCCAGCCGCTCGGGCGCGGGCTTGCGGATGGCGGCGAAGAAGCCGCCGATCGGGTACCGCTTGCCGTGCTCGAGGAACCGCTCCAGCAGGCCGCGCTGGTCCATCACCTCGATGCTGCGCGCGTGCAGGCCGAGCGCGCGGACGAACGCGGCCGGCTCCCTGTCCTTCTCCAGCACGACCACGCCCACCCCGTGCAGCCGCAGCTCGCCGGCGAGCATCAGCCCGGTCGGCCCGCCGCCGACCACGATCACGTCGATCATGAAACCCCATTCGAGAGAGTGGTCCTGGACCAGACCGCCGGCGCGGCTCCCCGCGCGCCGAGTCCTCGCGGGCGCGCCGCGAGGCTCGCGTGCGGCCCGTGACGGCACCGCGCCACCACGTGCGCCGCCGCACGGCCGCGCCCCGTTCCCGCAGGTACTGGCCTCGGCCGACGATTCTGCGGCACGACCGGGGTCTTGCCGCAAGCCCCCCGTTCCGCTATAGGTTGAAAATGGAAGGAGAGTGTCGATCTCCTTCGTCCCCCTGCGGCGCGTCGGTCGGCTGCTCGCCCACCTCCGACGACATCGAGCCCGGGGTCACTCCGGCTGAGGCGATCGCCGGTGCTGTGAATCTCGCCCGTGACAGTGCCCTTGGCGTTGCTGCGCGGGGCGGCGTACCGGAACCGTGACGGCCGCTATCGCGCGAGCAGCGGGAGGGCCGGGAAGGCGTGGTCCTGCCACAGCAGCCGCGAGGCCTCTTCGGGGTACGCGGCGGTCACCGGCGGCGTGTCGAACAGGCGGGCGAGGCGGTGCTCGGCGTCGTAGCCGGGCCAGCCCGGGTCGCCGTGGGCGGCGAACGCCGTCCACGCCTCGCGTATCCGCGCGGACAGCTCCCGCGCCGCCGGGGAGGGCGGGTCGCCGATCAGCATGGCGGGCTGCCCGCTGCCCAGGTTGCCGAACACGAGCGGCACGTCCAGGCCGTGGCAGGCGCCGAGGGCCCCGCCCGCTCCGGGAGCGGGCCAGGTCAGCTCGTAGAGGTGGGCCCGGCCGCCGCCGGCGATCTGCGCGTCGGCGAGGCGGAGGCTCGGCATGCGGAACAGCCAGTCGGCGTTGACCAGTTCGTACAGTTCCTCGTCGGTCGCGTCCGGGAACGCCTCCCGGTACCGGCGTGCGCCGTCCGGTCCGGGCGCGAGCATGCGCAGCGCGGTCTCGGTCTCCTCGCCGGTGACCTGGCCGAGCACGCCGTCGATCAGGCTGAACAGCCGGTGCTCGTCGCGGGTGTGCCCGACCAGGAGCGCGACGTCGCGGGCGGCGCCGTCCGCCAGGGCCTGCCAGGGGGTCGCCGGCAGGACGTCGCCGTCGACGACCGGCGCGAACGGGATGGGCCGGTGGGTGATCGGGCCCCAGCGCTCCCGCCGGCGGGCCATCCGGGCGGAGATCGCGTCGCCCGCCGCGGGAAGCCGGTCCGGCTCGACCGCCGACAGCCCGGAGACCGTGGGCCGCACTCCGAGTTCGGCGGCGCAGGCGGCGGCGACGTCGGCGGCCAGTTCGGGGGAGAAGAACGTCCCCGGCACGCTCTGGGCGACCGCCCGGCGGAACAGCCCCGCGGCGCGGGGCATGGCGAGCAGCGCGGCGACCGAGCCGCCGCCCGCCGACTGCCCGAAGACCGTGACCAGGTCCGGGTCGCCGCCGAAGCCGCGGATGTTGTCGCGCACCCACCGCAGCGCCGCGACCTGGTCGAGCAGGCCCCGGTTGGCCGGGGCCCCGTCGATCTGCGCGAAGCCCTCGATGCCGAGGCGGTAGCTGAGCGACACCACCACGGTCCCGCTCGCGGCCAGGTTCCCGCCGTCGTATTCGGGGAGGCCCGCGTTGCCCATGACGTAGCCGCCGCCGGGGATCCACACCATCACCGGGAGCGCCGCCGCCGGATCCGGTTCCGGCGTCCAGACGTTGACCGTCAGCCAGTCGTCCCCGCCGGTGTCCCGGGACGCTCCGAGCACGCCGGACTGCGGGGGCGGCGGGCCGTAGGCGACGGCCAGGCGCGCGCCGTCCCAGCCGCGCACCGGCCGAGGCGCGGCGAAGCGCAGGGCGCCGACCGGCGGCTCGGCGAACGGGACGCCGCGGAAGACCGCCAGGCCCGCCTCCCGCCGGCCGCGCAGGACGCCGGCCGCCGTGCGGACTTCAGGTTCGGGCCCCGACGGCTCGCCGGGCGCGGTGACGACCACCTCGCGGTCTCCTTCCCTTGCCGCTTCGGCAGAGCATCCCCGCGCGCACCTTGTGCGGGCAAACCATTTAGGGCGCGGGCACCGGCAGCGCGGGGGAGCGGTCTCGTCGCGTCCGAGGCGACCGCGCCGGTTCCAGGGGCATCGGCCCCGGGCCGCGTTCCGGGGACGACGCCGTTACCCTGCACGATTTCACGGTGAGTCCTGGGCTATAAACGTGGAGTGATGCCGCCGGACGGCATCGACGCGTCACGGTGAGCTCGCGGTGAGCATCTGGTGAGCCCCCTTCGCGACCGTCGGTTCATCGCCGGATCCGCCGCGGACCGGCCACTGGACAGGGAGCCACGATGAACGTTCTGACCGGCAAGACGGCGTTGGTGACGGGCGGCTCGCGGGGGATAGGCCGGGCGGTCGCGCTGCGACTGGCGGCCGAGGGCGCGCTGGTCGCCGTCCACTACGGCGGCAACGAGCAGGCGGCCAAGGAGACCGTGGCGCGGATCGAGGAGGCCGGCGGCCGCGCGTTCGCGATCCGGGCGCGGTTCGGGGAGGACGGCGCGGTGGACCGGCTGTTCGAGGAGCTGGCCGCGGGGCTGGCGCAGGCCGGCCGGGGAGGGGCCGGACTGGACATCCTGGTCAACAACGCCGGCATCAGCTCGACCAACCCGATCTCGCAGCTCACCGCGGCGGAGCTGGGCAGGCTGCTGGAGATCAACGTCGCCGTGCCGTTCCTGGTGATCCAGCGCGCGATGGCGCTGCTCAACGACGGCGGCCGCATCATCAACATGGGCTCGACGGCGAGCCGGTTCGCCGTCTCCACCCAGATCGGCTACACGATCAGCAAGGCCGCGCTGGAGTCGATGGCGCCGTCGCTGGCCAACGAGCTCGGCAGGCGCGGCATCACGGTCAACACCGTCGCGCCCGGGGCGGTGCGCACCGACATGACCGCGGGCTACACCTCCATCCCCGAGGTGGTCGCCGGGCTGGAGTCGATCACCGCGCTGGGGCGGCTGGGCGAGCCCGAGGACGTCGCGGACGTCGTCGGGTTCCTGGCGGGCCCGCAGGGCCGGTGGGTGACCGGCCAGACCGTCGACGTCTCGGGCGGGACGTTCCTCGGACCGATCACTCCGTGATCGACTGCCGGTGGACGATCACCGGCATGCGCTTCGCGATCCTCGTCGGCCGAGCTGGCGAGCACTGCCGGGAGCTCGCCCGGCCGGGGCGGTAATCTCAACGTTGAGATTGTCGCGGGAGGGCGGGACATGGCGGACGCGGTGGACGCGATCCTGGCGCAGTGGGGCCGCGAGCGTCCCGACCTGGACGTGTCGGCGATGGGCGTCGTCGGGCGGATCTCGCGGGCGCAGCTGCTGCTCGGCCGGGAGCTGAAGGAGTTCTTCGCCGCGCGGGGGCTGGAGAGCTGGGAGTTCGACGTCCTGGCGACGCTGCGCCGGCACGGCGCCCCCTACGAGCTGACGGCGGGGGCGCTGCTGCGGGCCGCGATGGTCACCTCGGGTGCGATCACCAACCGGATCGACCGGATGCAGGCCAGGGGGCTGGTGGAGCGGGTGCGCGACACCGGGGACCGGCGGTCGGTGCGGGTCCGGCTGACACCGCGCGGCCTGGAGATCGTGGACGAGGTCGTCGGTCTGCACGCCGCCAACGAGGAGCGCCTGCTGGCGGGGCTCCCGCCGGCCGACCGCGAGCGCCTCGCCTCCGCGCTGCGCGCGCTCCTGGAGTCGCTCGGCGACACCTCGATCGACACCGCCCCCGGCGAACCCTGACAACCGACCGCGCGGGCGGCCTGCGCACCGGGTCTCCCGCCGCGGGCGGCGCTCAGGTGGGCTCGGGGGCGGTGAAGGGGCGGATGGCGCGGGTGGCCCGGTCGGCGATGGCGGCCAGGTGGCCGGCGAGTTCGGGCGGGTCGAGCAGGGTGTAGTCCAGGGGCAGCAGCGTGACGCGGTAGGCCAGGAAGCGCATCGAGTCCGACCGGGTGTGCAGGAGGCAGGTGCGCTCGTCGGCGGGTTCCAGGACGCCCTGCCAGGCGGTGACGTGCTCGGCGGCCTGCTCGATGGGGGCGTGCAGCAGCAGCCGCGCGCGGATCGTCCCCGATCCGCCGGCCAGGGCGTCCATGGCCCAGGAGGCGGCGTCGGCGCCGCCGGGCAGGTCGCGTTCGGGGCCGCGCATGCCGGTGCGGTGCGGGCCCGTGATGCGGTCGGCGCGGAAGGTGCGCCAGTCGGCGCGGTCCTCGTCGTGGGCGACCAGGTACCAGCGGCGGCCCGCGGTGACCAGGCGGTGCGGCTGGACCAGCCGGCGGGTGCGGCGGCCGTCGGCGGCGGTGTGGGTGAAGCGGACCTTCTCGCGGGTGAGGCAGGCGGCGGCGAGCAGGGCCAGGACGGCGGGGTCGGCGGTGGGCGGGGCGCCGTCCTGCGGGGGCAGGGGCACGGCGGCCTCGGTGAGGGCGGCGACGCGGTGCCGCAGGCGGTGGGGGAGGACCTGCTCGAGTTTGGCCAGCGCGCGCAGGGAGGTGTCCTCGATGCCGGTGACGGCGCCGGCCGCGGCGGTGCGCAGGCCGATCGCGATGGCGGTCGCCTCGTCGTCGTCGAGCAGCAGCGGCGGCATCGCGGCGCCGGCGGTGAGCCGGTAGCCGCCGGTGCTGCCGTGCGTGGCGTGGACGGGGTAGCCGAGGTCGCGCAGGCGGTCGATGTCGCGGCGGATGGTGCGGGCGGTGACGTCCAGGCGCTCGGCCAGTTCGGTGCCCGACCATTCGCGGGGCGTCTGGAGAAGGGACAGCAGCTGGAGCAGCCGCCCGGAGGGATCGCGCATGTTTCCCATCCTGCCGCGCCTATAGGACGTTGGGTGACCTATTGGCCGTCTAGCGTCGTGGGTGTCGGGGCCGGAGGGTCCGGTTCCCGGTGACCGGGAGGCACGACATGCTGCGGGGATTCGCCACCATCAGCTACTTCGCCGACGACATGGAGGCGGCCAAGGACTGGTACGCCGAGCTGCTGGGGATGCAGCCGTACTACCGGGTCGCGGGCCCGGACGGCGGCGCCGCCTACTACGAGTTCCGGGTGGGCGACTACGAGCACGAGCTGGGGTTGATCGACGCCAGGTTCCGTCCGGGAGGGCCGGAGGACGGCCCTGGCGGGGCGATCATGCTCTGGCACGTGGACGATTTGGAGGCGGCGGTGGAGCGGCTGCTGGCGATGGGAGCGCGGGAGCACGACAAGATCACCGAGCGGGGCGAGGGGACGGGGTTTCGCACCGCGTCGGTGGTGGACCCGTTCGGCAACGTGCTGGGCGTGATGTCCAACCCGCACTACCTGGAGGTGCTGGGCCGGGCGGCGCCACGCTGACCCCTCCGCCCGCCGGGCGGCCCGCCGGGGCGCCCGGCGGGCCGGCGGCGGTTCAGGCGCTGCGGACGTAGTCGCGCAGGTGGCGGGCGGTGAGGGTGTCGGCGCCGGCGACCAGGTCGGCGGGCGTGCCGGTGAACACGACGCGGCCGCCGTCGTGGCCGGCGCCGGGGCCGAGGTCGATGATCCAGTCGGCGTGGGCCATGACGGCCTGGTGGTGCTCGATGACGATGACGGTGTTGCCGCCGTCGACGAGGCGGTCCAGCAGGGCCAGGAGCTGGTCGACGTCGGCCAGGTGCAGGCCGGTGGTGGGCTCGTCCAGGACGTAGGTGGCGGCCTTCTCGGCCATGTGGATGGCGAGCTTGAGGCGCTGGCGCTCCCCGCCGGACAGGGTGGTGAGGGGCTGGCCCAGCCCGAGGTAGCCGAGGCCGACGTCGGCGAGGCGGTCCAGGACGGCGCGGGCCTGCCCGGCGGTGAAGAACTCGCGGGCCTCGGCGACGCGCATGCCCAGGACCTGGCTGATGTCCTTGCCGCGCAGGGTGTAGGTGAGGACCTCGGCGGTGTAGCGGCGCCCCTCGCACTCCTCGCACACCGAGGCGACGCCGGCCATCATCGCCAGGTCGGTGTAGACCAGCCCGATGCCCTTGCAGGCCGGGCACGCGCCTTCGGAGTTGGCGCTGAACAGGGCCGGCTTGACGCCGTTGGCCTTGGCGAACGCGGCGCGGACGTGGTCCAGCAGCCCGGTGTAGGTGGCGGGGTTGCTGCGGCGCGACCCGCGGATCGGGGACTGGTCGACCACGACGACGCCGTCGCGGCCGGGCAGGGACCCGTGGATCAGTGAGCTCTTGCCCGATCCGGCGACGCCGGTGACGACGGTGAGGACGCCGAGGGGGATCTCGGCGTCGACGCTCTTGAGGTTGTGCAGGTCCGCGCCCTTGATGGCCAGGTGCCCCGAGGGCTCGCGGACCTTCTCGCGCAGGAGGGCGCGGTGGTCCAGGTGGCGTCCGGTGAGGGTGGCGGAGGCGCGGAGCCCGGGCAGGTCGCCGGTGTAGCAGATCCGGCCGCCGTCCGCGCCGGCGCCGGGGCCGAGGTCGACGACGTGGTCGGCGATCGCGATGGTCTCGGGCTTGTGCTCGACGACCAGGACGGTGTTGCCCTTGTCGCGCAGGCGCAGCAGCAGGTCGTTCATGCGGGCGATGTCGTGGGGGTGCAGGCCCGCGGTGGGCTCGTCGAAGACGTAGGTGATGTCGCTGAGGCTGGAGCCGAGGTGGCGGACCATCTTGACGCGCTGGGCCTCGCCGCCCGACAGGGTGGTGGACTCGCGGTCCAGGCTGAGGTAGCCGAGGCCGATCTCGACCAGGGAGTCCAGGGTGCCCTGCAGGGTCGCCACGACCGGCGCGACGGACGGCTCGGTGATCCCGCGGACGAAGGCGGCCAGGTCGCTGATCTGCATGGCGGCGCAGTCGGCGATGTTGAGCCCGCCGATGCGGCTGGCCAGCGCGGCGGGGCCCAGGCGGGTGCCGCCGCAGGCGCCGCACGCGCTGAAGGCGACGGCGCCCTCGACGAACGCGCGGATGTGAGGCTGCAGCGACTCGATGTCCTTGTCGAGGTAGAGCCGCTTGACCTTGACCAGCAGGCCCTCGTAGGTGGTGTTGATCCCGCTGCTCTTGATCTTCGTGGCGGGTTTGTGGAGCAGGTCGTCCCACTGGGCGGGGGTGTAGTCGCGCAGCTTGGCGTCGGGGTCGAACAGCCCCGAGTCGGCGATCACCTTCCAGTACCAGGAGCCGACGCCGAAGTTCGGCACGGTCACGGCGCCCTCGTTGAGGGACAGGTCGCGGTCGACGAGCCGGTCCACGTCGACGCGGGAGGCGCGGCCGAGCCCCTCGCAGGCGGGGCACATGCCCTCGGCGTTGTTGAAGCTGTACGCCGAGGAGGTACCGGCGTGCGGTTCGCCGAGCCGGCTGAAGACGATGCGCAGCATGGTGTGGGCGTCGGTGGCGGTCCCGACGGTGGAGCGGGAGTTGGCTCCCATCCGCTCCTGGTCGACGACGATCGCGGCGCTGAGGTTGCGCAGCGCGTCGACGTCGGGGCGGCCCACGCTCGGCATGAACCCCTGCACGAACGCGGTGTAGGTCTCGTTGATCAGCCGCCGCGACTCGGCGGCGATGGTGCCGAACACCAGGGACGACTTGCCCGATCCCGAGACGCCGGTGAACACGGTCAGGCGGCGCTTGGGGACGTCCAGGCTGACGTCGGCGAGGTTGTTCTCCCGCGCGCCGCGCACCTCGATCACGTCGTGGGCGTCGGCGGCCCGGAGCGCGTCCGCGGGCGTCCCGGGCGGCGCGGGCGTCGGCTGGAGGGGCATGGGGGCTTCCTCACTCGCTTGGTATCTTAGGGCGTAAAGAGATCTACGATCTGTAGCAGTTTATGGCATAAGGAGATGCGCTTGGTCGTCTTCGCCGGGCAGGGCGACCCGCGCCGCTCGATGGACCTGCTGTGGCGCGGCGCGGAGCCGGCCCGCAGGAGTCCGGGGCCGCGGCCGGGGCTGAGCGTGGAGGTGATCGTGGACACCGCGATCGCCGTCGCCGACGCCGAGGGGATGGCGGCGCTGTCGATGCGCGCGGTCGGCGAGCGCCTGGGCCGCACGGCGATGGCCCTGTACACCTACGTGCCGGGCAAGGCCGAGCTGGTGGACCTGATGTACGACCGCGCGCTGGCCGAGCTGCCCGGCGGCTACGACACCGGGCAGGGCTGGCGGGCGGCGCTGGTCCGGTGGGCGGAGGACTCCTGGGAGTTCTACCTGCGGCATCCGTGGATGCTCCAGGTGTCACAGGCGCGCCCGGTGCTCGGGCCCAACGAGTACCGGGTGCTGGAGGCGCTGCTGGGCGTGCTGGCCCGCACCGGGCTGCCGGCGCGGTCGGTGCGGCGCGCGGTGTCGGCGCTGTCGAGCGTGGTGCGCGGCGCGGCGCAGACCTTCACCGAGTCGCGGCAGGCGGTGCGCGACACGGGCCTGTCGGAGGAGCGGTGGTGGTACGGCCGGGCCGGCGCCCTGGAGGAGCTGGCGCCCGGGTTCACCGAGCGCTTCCCGCTGGTGGCCTGGCTGGACGCCGAGGGCGGCGCCGCCGTCGCCGAGGACGTCCCCTACCTGGAGCAGGCGGCGCGCGAGGCGTTCGAGGGTGGCCTCGCCCTGGTCCTGGACGGCATCGCCGCCGCCGTCGCCACCGAGCCGGACCGGCCCGGGTGAACCGGACCGGGCGGTCCGGCTCCGCGGGCGGGCGAGGCGGTCGGGCGGGTCAGGTGAAGATCGCGGCGGGGTCGCCGGTGAGCCAGACGTTGTCGATGACGACGCGGCGCATCACCCAGCCGGGCCCCTCGCCGGCGCGGACGAGGTCGACGTCGTAGAGGTTCTTCAGCAGGGCGTGGACGGACCGGTCGGCGGTGAGCAGGTGCTGGGCCTCCACCAGCGCGGTCAGCCGGGCGGTGTCGCCGTCGAGCTCGACGCGGGGGTTGGTGACCTGGTGGGTGGTGAGCACGCGCCCCTCGAACCCGCCGAGGATCGTGTCGACGATCGTGTCGCGGCCGGTCATCGGCGGCGGCTCGGCGCCCCACGCGGAGGCGGCCGGGCGGAAGTCCAGCACGGCGTCCGGGGCGAAGGCCGAGGCGAGCAGGGCGCGGTCCTTGAGGTCCTGGCCGAGCCCGAACCGGTAGAGCGCGTCGATGACCTCGGTCCGGTCCCGCAGGTCGGCGGCGCCGGCTGCGGTCAGGGCGTGCGGGCGGGTGACGTACACGGCTGCTCCCTCGCGGGTTCGGTGGTGGCGACGCGTCCAGCCTTCCGGCGGGCGCCGTGGCGATCAACGCCGCGTCGTGCAACCATCGTGTAACCACGCTTAACGATCGGGGGTCGCGGGGTGCTGGAGCGGCATGAGATCGAGGCGTTCCTGGTGCTGTCGCAGGAGCTGCACTTCGGCCGGACGGCCCGGCGCCTCGGCGTGTCGACGGCGCGGGTCAGCCAGACGATCCGGGGCCTGGAGCGCCGTGTCGGGACGCGGCTGTTCGACCGGACGTCCCGGCGCGTGGAGCCGACCCCGGCGGGACGGCGGCTGGCCGGCGAGCTCGGCCCGGCGTGGGAGCGGATCGGCGCGGCGATGGAGCGGGCCGTGCAGGAGGGCCGGGGTGTTACCGGGACGCTGACGGCCGCGTTCACCGACGCCGCGGCGGGTCAGCTGCTGGCGGGCGCGGCCAGGCTCCTGCGGTCGCGCGAGCCGGGCTGCCGGGTGGTGCTGCGGGAGGCGCGGCCCGGGCAGATCGCCTCGTGGCTGCGCGACGGCGAGGCCGAGGTGTGCCTGGCGGTGCTACCGCTCGATTGCCCGGGGGTGGCGGCGGGGCCGGTGCTGGTGCGGGAGGCGCGGATGCTGGCCGTCCCGTCCGGGCACCCGTTCGCGCGGCGCGCGTCGGTGCCGCGGGCGGACCTGGCGCGGGTGAACGTGCTGTCCGCCGATCCCGGGGCGACGACGGCGGAGCTGCTCACGCTCGTGGGCGCGGGCGAGGGGGTGGTGTGCGTGGGCGCGCACACCCGCCGCTACCACGCGCGGCCCGACGTCGCCTACGTCCCGATCGACGACGGGGAGCCGCTGGAGTGGGGCCTGGCGTGGCGTGCGGGGGCCGAGACGGCCCGGGTCCGCGCGTTCACCCGCGCGGCGCTGGACCTGCTCGCCGCGGGCGGGTCGTGACGCTGCGGGGCCGCGCGGGCGTTGCGGGCTCGGGCGGGGTGTGATGTGCGCCTCTCGCGGGGCCTGGCGCGTCACATCGGGGGCCGTCTGAGGCCTCATATGGGTATGGAGACCTTCGCGGTCCAGCCGCGCGACACGGCCTGGCACACCCTCCTGTACGCCGCCCACCACGCGTTCCGCCGGGATCTGGACCGGCTCGCGGCGGCCGCGGCGGCGGGCAAGGGGCAGGCGTCGCACGTGCGCGCGGGCTGGGAGAACCTCAAGGAGCAGATCCGGCTGCACCAGGAGCTGGAGGACGGGTGGCTGTGGCCGCGGGTGGAGCGCGCGGTGCGGGGGCACCGCGCGGAGCGGGCGGTGCTGGAGGAGCTGCGCTCCGACCACGCGCGCCTGGCTCCGCTGATCGCCCGGGTCGACGCGGCCATGGGCGACACGGGCGCGGGCGATGCGGGCGCGGGCGGCGACCTGCGCGCCGCGGTGCGCGAGCTGAGTGAGGCGCTGGAGCGGCACCTGCGGCACGAGGAGGCGAGCGCGCTGCCGCTGGCGCGGTCGGTGCTGGCCGAGGCGGAGTGGGTGGCGCTGGCGGCCGAGGCCCGGGGCCGCTGCGAGGCGGGCACGCCGCTGTTCGTCCCGTGGGTGGTGGACGGAATCGGGCCGGTGGAGCGCAGCCGGTTCCTGACGGCGCTGCCCAAGCCGCTGCGGGAGCTGAACCGGGTGACGTGGGAGCCCCGCTACCGCAAGCGCCGCCTCTGGAGCATCTGACGGCGCCGCTGGGTCCGGGTCCGGGTGGCGGGTGTCAGAAGCGTGCGGTGAGCAGGGCCAGGACGGCGACGCCCGCGGTGAGCCAGGCGGCGTAGTCGCTGACGTCGCCCGAGTGCAGGTCGTGCAGGCGGCGGGTGGCGGCGCCGGTGGCGCGTCGCAGGGCCGCCCGTCCCAGGGCGGCGCGCGCGGCGGCCGGGGCCGTCGCACGGGCCGGGGCGGCCGCGCGGGTCGGGGCGGTGCGGCGGACGCCGCCGGCGGCGACGGCCAGGGCGAGCAGCAGTGTGACCGCCGCGCCGGCCAGGCCGGCGGCAGTCCAGGGCTCGGCGGGCGGCGTGTGCGGGTGGGTGATCCTGCCGTCCAGGACGAGGGCGGCGTAGGCGCCGCGGTCGGCGAACACCGCGGCGGCGTCGGCGACGGGGCCGCCCGGCAGCAGCCCGGTCGCCAGCCCCGCGGCCAGCAGCGCGACGGCGGGGGCCACCATGATCCAGGGGATGGAGCGGAGGGTGAAGGGCGTCTCGGGCCCCTCGCGCTCCCCTCGCGCGCCGGCGCCCGCCCCGGCGCCGGGCTCGCCGGGCAGGGACCTGCCGCGCCACACCACGAGCCACACCCGCAGGACGGCGCCGGCGGTGACGGCGGACGCGGCGATGGACAGGGGCGTGAACCACCACCAGCCGCGCTCCAGGACGGCGTGCTCGGTGACCGAGTGCCCGGCGAACAGCCCGGACGGGGGGAGCCCGGCCAGGCACAGCGCGCCGACGAGGAAGACGGCGCCGGTGATCGGCATGCCGCGGCCCCGTCCGCGCAGGTCGCGGGCGTCGACGCTGCGGTGCCGGTTGAGCAGCGCCCCGGCGGCCAGGAACAGCGCGCCCTTCACCCCGGCGTGCCCGGCCAGGTAGTAGGCGGTGCCCGACAGCGCGCCGGGCGTACCGGCGGCGACGCCGATCAGCAGCAGCCCGGCGTGGCTGATGGTGGAGTAGGCCAGCAGCCGCTTGATGTGGTGCTGCAGGACGCACATGGCGGCGCCGAGCAGCGCGGCGGCGGCGCCGAGGACGGCGACGGCGCGCAGCGGGACGAGCCCGGCGAACACGGCCCAGTAGGTCCGCGCGACCCCGTACACGCCGAGTTCGACCATGGCTCCGGAGAACAGGACGCAGACGGGGGTGGGGGCGACGGCGTGGGCGTCGGCGAGCCAGAAGTGGAAGGGGACGGCGGCGGCCTTGACCAGGTAGCCGGTGCAGATGAGCACGAACGCGGCGGTGACCAGGGCGCCCGGGCGGCCGGCGAGGTGGACTCCGATGGCGGCCAGGCCGAGCTGCCCGGTGCGGCCGTAGACCAGGGCGATGCCGGCGAGGGTGAGGTAGGCGCCCAGGGACTGGACGATGCCGAAGTTGAGGGCGCCGTGGACGGTGGAGGGCTCCTCGGAGCGGTAGCCGGTGAGCGCGAACGCGACGACGCTCATGAGCTCGAAGAACACGAAGGCGTCGAACAGGTCGCCGGTGTAGACGAACGCGCACATGGAGGCCAGGAACACCAGGATGAGGGCGTGGAAGATCGCCTGGATCTCGGTGAAGTACCGCCAGGAGAACGCCAGCGCGGCCAGGGTGAGGACGGCGGCGAGGAGGGCGAGCGCGGCGGCGAGGGGGTCGGCGGCCAGGGGGATCCCGACGCCGGTGCCCGGGCCCCAGCCGCCGAGCCAGGTGACCTGGGGGCGGCGGGGCGCGCGGGCGAGGGTGAGCGCGGTCAGGGCGGTGACGGCGGCGGCGGTGGCCAGGGCGGCGGTGTCGACGGCCGGGCGCGGCAGCCACCGTCCGGCGGCGGCGAGCAGGGCGGCGACCAGGACGGGCAGCGCGACGGTGGCCTGGAGGATCACTTCTCGAGGGAGCGCAGGGCGCCGGGGTCCAGGGTGCCGCGCCGCTTGGCGACCTGGACGGCCAGGGCGAGCAGCAGGGCGGTGACGGTGGCGCCGACGACGATGTCGGTGAGGGCCATGGCCTGCACGACGGGGTCGGTGACGGGCCCGCCGGCGGGGGGCGGCGGCCGGTCGGAGAACACCGGGGCGGTGGCGCCGGACCGGTAGCCGATGGCCAGCAGCAGCACGTAGGTGCCGGACTGGGTGACCGACAGGCAGACCACGGCGTGCACGAGGTCGCGGCTGGTGACGATGCCGTAGATGCCGACGAGGATGATCCATCCGGCGGCGAGGTAGGGGGCGGCGCTCACGAGGGCTCCCTCGGGTCGCCGGCCGCGCGGGGCTCGCGGACCAGGAGCGCCTGTTCGAAGAAGCGGCCGAGCAGCAGGACCATGGCGCAGCCGACCTCGATCCCGACGGCGGTGTTGAGGGCGGGGATCCGGTCGCCGGGCGGGGCGCCGGCGGCGGCCAGGGCGAGCAGGGCGAACGCGGCGGCGGCGACGGCCTCGGCGGACTCGAACACCGGGATGGGCCGCAGCCGCTGCAGGGCGGGGTAGTCGCCGGCCAGGTAGAGCAGGTGGATCGCGGTGCCGAGGACGACGCCGCCCTGGAAGCCGCCGCCGGGGGACTGGGCGCCGTGCGCGACGATGTAGGCGCCGGTGAGCAGGGTGAGGGGCAGCAGGAGGGCCCCGACGACGCGCAGCGCGTCGGACACCTCGGCGGGGCCGTGCCGCAGGGCGGCGCCGTCGCGCTCCTCCTCGGTGCGCACGACGCGCAGCAGCGCCACGGCGGCGACCGCCGCCGACAGCAGGATGAGCTCCTCGCCGAGGGTGTCGAAGGCGCGCTGGTCGAAGTTGACGGAGGAGACGGCGTTGGGGGTGCCGCGCCGCACGGCCTGGTGGACGGCGCGGTCGGCGTAGGGGTGCAGGGATCCGCCGAACGTGGGCAGGCCGAGCGCCCCGGCGGTGAACAGGGCGGCGGTCCCGGCGGCGCCGGCGGCGAACAGCGGGACGCGGGTGCGGGGCCTCACCGGGGCGCCTCCCGCCCGCCGCGCCCGGGCCCGCCTGGACCGTCCTGTGCGCGTCGGGCGCCGTCCTTGGCGGGGGCGGGCGGCCCGTCGCCGGTGTCGCGGTGGCGGCGGGTGGCGTGCAGGGCCAGCACGACCATGAGCGGCAGCAGGACGGTCCCGACGCCGATCTGGGACATGGCGACGTCGGGCGCCTGGAGGATGAGGAACAGCAGGCCGAGGACCATCCCGTAGCCCGACAGTACGATCGCCTGGCGGACGGTGTCGCGGGTCAGCACGACGGCGGTGGCCATGAGCACGGCCAGTGCGAGCGCGGCGGCGATGAGGGCGTCGGCGAGCGGCCCCGACAAGGGGTCCAGCGCCGCCGAGCCGCCCGCGCCGGAAACGGGCGCGGCCGTGTGCGCTGCAAGGGGGGCGAGGGCGGGTGTCACGGCGCGTTCACTCCCTTCGGCCGGCGGCGCGCTCGACGGCCTGCCCGGCGGTGGCGACCGTGGCGGGCCCGGTCGCGGCGAGCAGGACGGCGATGACGGCGAGCTTGGCGACGTCGTGCCAGGACGACCAGGGCCGCAGCGCCAGCCCGGCGATCAGCAGCGGCGCGGCCAGGACCGTGACGGGCGCGGCGGCGTGCAGGCGGGCGGCGGCTCCGCGGGTGAGGGGCAGCCGCAGCCCGGCGGCGACGGCGACGGCGGCTCCGGCCCAGGTCAGTACGTCGGCGAGCAGGTCCAGGCTCATCGGGGCCCCCTTTCACAGGGTCCGGCTGAGGAAGCGGGCGAACACCAGCGACCCGGCGAACGACAGCAGCGCCAGCACCAGGGCGACGTCGAGGTAGGCGGGCCGCCGGTAGGCGGCGGCCAGCAGCACCAGCGCGAGGGCCGCCAGCGGGCCGGTGGCGATCAGCCCGGCCAGCCGCCCGGCGGGCGGTCCCCGCAGGGTGGACAGCAGTGCCGGCAGCAGCGCGCCGGCGATGAGGGCCAGGGCGGGCACGGCGGTGCCGAGGGCGTCGGCCTTCATGGCGGCCCCTCCTCGTGCGTGCCGTCACCGCGCGGCGGGGCGGCGCCGCGCGGCGGGGCGGCGCCGCGCGTGCGGGAGGGTCCGGGGGCGTCGATGAGCCCGGCGCGGCGCAGGCTCCGCTCGAACGGGGACGGGCCGGTCAGGCGGTGCACGCGCAGCAGCCCGCGGCCCGGGTCGACGCGGCCGACCCAGGTGCCGGGGGAGGTCGACACCAGCAGCGTCGCGGTGCCGCGGTCGGCGGGGCCGGGCGCCACGGACAGCGGCGCCCAGTACCCGCCGGACGCGCCGCGCAGGGTGATGCGGGCGGTGTCGGAGAGGATCTGGGCGGGCAGCCGCGCCAGGGGCGGCAGGAGCCGGGCGGGCCGGACGCGCCCGCCCGCGGACGGGCCGCGGCGGGGGCCGGCGGTGAGCAGGTCCCGGCGCGCGGCGACCGCGGCGGCGGCGCACGCGGCCGCGGCGAGCGACCCGACGGCGATCTCGGTGGGGGAGATGGCCGACACCAGCGCCAGGTAGACCGCCAGCAGCGCCGTCCACCAGGCCAGCGGCTCGGCCGCGCGCCGGGCGGGGCCGGGGCGCGGCGGCGGGGCGGGCGCGCCCGGCGGCTCATCGGGTGGCATGGCCTTCGCATACCCGGAGCGACGGTTCCAACCGTCCGCCCGGGCGGGTGGCCGCGGCCGGTCCCGGCGCGCCAGCCGGATGCCCGAAATGTTTGCAATGCCCGGGTGGGGTAGGCCGCTTACAGGCCGAACAGCACGCTTTCCACGCCGGTGAGGGTGCGGCCGCGCGGCGGCCGGACACCGGCGCGCAAGCAGATCCCCCTGATGGAAGGACGGAAGATGGAGACCCCCTCGGTCCCGGGCAACGGGGCCGGACAAGCGAGCAAGAACGTCAGCCGGGCCGCGGGCGCGGCGGCCGGCACCGCCGAGTCCGCCGGCTCGGGAGCCAAGAACACCGCGAAGGGCGCGACCGACACCGCCAAGGACGGTGCGACGAGCACCGCCAAGGGCGCCAAGGACACCGCGCAGGGAGCGGCGAAGACCGCCGGGACCGGAGTGGCGCAGGTCGGAGGCCAGGTCGCCGCGCTGCCCGGCCGCGTGGCGGGACTGGCCAAGCTCGTCACGCTGGGCCGGTTCCTGCGCGCGGTGCCGGTGGCGGGAGCGGCCGTCGCCGGGATCGTCGTCGGGCGCCTGACCGCCCGCAGACGCTGACTCGCCCCCGGCCCACCGGGTCAACCTCGCCGAAGGCGGGCGGCGCCCCCGCGGAACGCGTTCCGCGGGGGCGCTCGCGCGCCCTCGGGCGGCCCGGGCCCTCACCCGCGGAGGCCCGCGGACTTGACCCTCCGATGACCGGAACCAGATTGCCCGTTTAGCGAGGCAAGAGCGGGTACACAACGGGCCATGCTCAACCCCCGGACGGGTACCACCCGAGAAGGAGCGATCACATGACTGGGCCTGTCGCCCAGCAGACTTCGGGCAGCAATGTCGTGCAGCGCGGCGGCTCCGGCAGCGGTCTTGCCGACGTCGTCGACCTGATCCTGGAGAAGGGTCTGGTCATCGACTTGTATGCACGGGTTTCGCTGGTGGGAATCGAGATCCTCACGATCGACGTGCGGATCGTGGTCGCCAGTGTCGACACCTACCTGCGGTTCGCCGAGGCGGTGAACCGCCTGGACATCGCCCACGACGGCACCTCGCAGGGCCTGCCGGAGTTCGTCGGCGGCATGCAGGAGTCGGGCGCCAAGAAGAAGACCCGCGGCGCGCTGGAGGGTGCGGGGGAGCGGCTGAAGGAGACCTTCGGCGGCGACTCCGACGACGACGATGACTCCGAGGACAAGCAGCCCGCGCGGCGCCGCTCTTCGCGCAAGAAGGAGGACGAGGAAGAATGACCACGCCGCAAGCCCCCGGCGGCTCTGAGGCCGGGGACCGGATCCCGCAGTACGTGTACGGGGTGACCCGGTCGGGCGCGGCGATCCCGCCGGACCTGGCCGGGCTGGACGACCGGCCGGTGTCGCTGGTCGAGGACGGCGGCTCGTGCGCCGCCCTGGTCAGCGACCTTCCGGCCGACCGGCCGCTGGGCGAGCGCGCCGACCTGGTCGCGCACCAGCGGGTGCTGAACTCCCTGGTCGACGCCGGCACCGTGGTGCTGCCGTTCCGCTTCGGGGCGGCGCTGGCCGACCGCGGCGCGGTGGAGAAGGAGCTGCTGGCCGACAACTCCGAGCGGTTCGGACAGGTTCTGGACCAGCTCGAGGGCCGTGTCGAGCTGCGCCTGAAGGCCACCTACGTCGAGGACGCGGTGCTCCGGGAGATCATGCAGAACGACCCCGAGGTCGCGGAGCTGTCGCAGCGGCTGCGCGAGGTCCCCGCCGACGCCGCCGACGCGGTCTACTACGACCGGGTCCGGCTCGGCGAGCTGATCGCGCAGTCGATGCAGCGGCTCCGCGAGAGCGACGAGCAGGTCCTGCTGGACGGGGCCACCTCGGCGGCGGAGGCGTTCTCGCGCAAGACCCCGGCACGGGAGGAGGACGTCCTGGACGCCTCGTTCCTGGTCCGCGCCGACCGCCGCGCCGCGTTCGAGGAGGCCGTGGACAAGCTGGGCGAGACCCACGGCGAGCGCATCCGGCTGCGGCTGATCGGGCCGCTGCCGCCCTACGACTTCGTTCCGGAGGCGTAAAGGACGATGGGATTCTTCACCGGTCTGATCACGGCGCCGCTCGCGCCCGTCAAGGGCGTGATGTGGCTGGCCGAGACCCTGACCGAGCAGGCCGAGGCGCAGCTGTACGACCCGGGGCGGATCGCCGCGGAGATGCAGCAGGTCGCCGACGAGGCGGCCGCGGGCGAGATCACCGAGGAGGAGGCCGCCGCGCGCGAGGAGGAGCTGATCCACCGGCTGAACGAGGGCCGCGCCCGCGGCTACCAGCCGGGCGGTTAGGAGGCCGGTGATGTTGTCCGCGTCCAAGGCCGCCCGGATGGCGGTGGAGCACGTCACCGCGATGACCGGCCGCAGCGCCGAGAGCGTGGTGGGGATGGAGCGCACCGAGGAGGGCTGGCGCGTCACGCTGGAGGTCGTGGAGACCCACCGGATCCCCGACTCCAACGACATCCTCGCGGTCTACGACACCGAGGTCGACGCGGAGGGCGAGCTGGTGAGCTACCGGCGCACCCGCCGCTACGCCCGCGGGCGCACCGAGAGGAACTGAGCGGCCGTGCACCGGCCGCGGGAGGCGGACCGAAGGGAGCCCGCGCCATGACCGCTCTCGGGTCCGCCGGCCTGCCCGGCGGCGCCGTGGGCGCCGCCGGGACCGGCGTCTACCTGTACGGGGTGGCGTGGGGACTGGACCCGGCCGCGCTGGACGGGGCGGCCGGGGTGGCGGGCGCCCCGGTGCGGGGCGTGGTCGCGGGCGGGCTGACCGCGCTCGTCAGCACCGTCCGGCTGGAGGAGTACGGGGAGGCGGCGCTGCGCGCCAACCTGGAGGACCTCCAGTGGCTGGAGGCCACCGCCCGCGCCCACCACGACGTGGTGGAGCGGGCGGCGCGATCCGCGCCGACCGCGCCGGTGCGGATCGCGACCATCTACCGCGACGACGCGCGCGTCGCCGCGGTGCTGGCGGCCGAGGGCGAGCGGCTCCGCGAGGCCCTCGACCTGATCAGCGGCCGCTCGGAGTGGGGCGTGCGGGCCTACGCGAGCCCCGAGCTGCTGCGCGGCGACGGCGGGAGCCACCAGGACCCCGGTGGGGGACTCGCGCCGGGCGCCGAGCCCCCCACCGGCCCCGGCGAGGCCGGGGCGGGGCACACCCGGCGGCGGCGCCGCCGCGCCGACGCGGGGCGCCTGGCGGGGGAGCAGGCCGACTCGGTGCACGCCGAGCTCGCCGACCACGCCGCGGCGTCCCGGCACCACCCGCCGCAGGACCCGCGCCTGTCGGGCCGGGAGGGCGAGCAGATCCTCAACGCCGCCTACCTGCTGGACGAGGAGCAGGTGGAGGGGTTCCTGGCGGTGACGCGGGCGGCCCGCGAGCGGCTGCCGGGCATCGAGGTCGAGGTCACCGGGCCCTGGCCGCCGTACTCCTTCATCGACCCGGGAGCGGCGTGACGGCCCTCCAGCGGCCCGAGCGGCCCGAGCGGCACGCGACGTGCCGCGCCGGGGGCGCCCTGAGCGGGGACCGCCGGCGGCTCACGGCGGGTTGACGGCCGTGGCCTTGAAGAACGTGTAGTGGAACGTCCCGCCGGGCTCGGCGGTGCGGCGCAGGTCGGCGACACCGCGGTCGAAGTCGGCCGGGGTGGCCAGCCCCGCGGCGACGGCCTCGTCGCGGACGGACTCGACCATCGCGGTGAAGGTGTCGCGGGTGAAGGCGCGCGCCAGAGCGGGCCGGGTCCCGTCGGCGTAGACGGTGCGGGGCTCGACGCCGACCCGCGCGTACCCGGCCTCGGCCAGCAGCGGCCCCAGCCTGCGCCCGAGGTGGGCGTCGCCGCCCGCCGCGGCCTGCAGGACGACCTGGTGGGCGATCGCGGCGCGGGCGTGGGCGCTGTCGGGATGGAAGAACGCCGACCCGTGGTCGCCCTCGATCGCGGTGAGGGTCCCGCCGGGCCGCAGCACCCGCCGCAGCCCCGCCAGCGCCGCGCACGGATCGCGCAGGTGCTCCAGCACGAAGCACACGAACACGTGGTCGAACGCCGCGTCGGGGAACGGCAGGTCCCGCAGGTCGGCGCGCCGCCAGAGCACCCGCGCCGCGGGCACGGCCGCGGCGAGGCCGGCGCGGGCCTGGTCCAGGGACGCCTGCGACAGGTCCACGGCGGTCAGGCGCACGCCGGGGGAGCGCGACACCAGATGCACCGTCTGCGCGCCGACGCCGCAGCCGGCCTCCAGCACCCGGCTCCCCGGCGGGTAGGCGGTCCCGTCGTGCAGCAGCGCCGCGAGGGCGTCGGCCTGGTCGCCGAGCCGGCGCGCCTCCCGCCCCGAATACCCGTGGACATAACCGCCGGATCCGTTCATCGTCGTGGTTTCCATCCGCCCACCGTGGCCGCACAATGGCCTGATGGACAGGTCCAAACACGGCGAATACGACCGGGCCATAACGCGGGGGGCGGACTTCCTCCAGCTCGACGCCGCCGACGCCCCGCCCGGGGGACTGGCCGACTGGCTCGCCGGGCGGCTCCGCGACGCCGTCGCCGACGGCCGCCTGCCCGTGGGAGCGCGCCTGCCCGCCACCCGCGTCCTGGCGGCCGAACTGCGCGTCTCCCGCGGCGTGGTCACCGAGGCCTACCAGCGCCTCGCCGACGAGGGCCACGTCGCCGGACGCGGCCGCGCCGGCACCGTCGTCGTCGCCACGCCCCTGACCGCGCCCCTCACCACCCGCCCCACGACCGGCCCGCCCCCCGCACCCGCATCCACACCGCAGGCACCGGCCGCCGCACCGCTCCCCACACCGCAGGACACCGACCTGTTCGACGTCCTGCGCGACACACCCGCCCGCACCGACCTGTCACCCGGCCTGCCCGACCTCGCCGCGTTCCCCCGCGCCGCCTGGCAGCGCACCGAACGCACCGTCCTGCGCGACCTGCCCGCCGCCGCCCTCGGATACGGCGACCCGCGCGGCACCCCCGCCCTGCGCACCGCCGTCGCCGCCTGGCTCGCCCGCAACCGCGGCATCCGCGCCGACCCCGCCGGCATCGTCATCGTCGCCGGCACCAGCCAGGCCCTCGGCATCGTCGCCCGCGTCCTGACCCGCGAAGGCACCGACCGGATCGCCGTCGAAGACCCCGGCTCCCTCGGCGTCCGCCAGCACCTGGCCCACTGGGGAGCCGCAACCCCGCCCGTCCCCGTCGACGACGCCGGAATCCGCGTCGACCGGCTCCACGCCACCGGCGCCCCCGCCGTCCTGCTCACCCCCGCCCACCAGTTCCCCACCGGCGCCGTCCTCGGCGCGGACCGCCGCCGCGACCTCATGCGCTGGGCCTCCGCCGGCGGCCTGGTCATCGAGGACGACTACGACGCCGAGCACCGCTACGACCGGCCCCCCGTCCCCGCACTGCGCTCCATGCTCACCGACCGCGTCTTCTACGCCGGCAGCGTCTCCAAACTCCTCGCGCCCGCCCTGCGGATCGGATGGCTCATCCCACCGCCCTCCCACCTGGACGCCGTCGTCGCCGAGAAGCGCTTCGCCGACCTCGGCAACGCCGCACTGCCCCAACTCGTCCTCGCCGGCCTCATGGACTCGGGGGAGATGGAGCGCACCCTGCGGCTGCTGCGGCGCCGCCACCGCCGCCGCCGCGACACCATGATCCAGGCCATCGCCGAGCACCTGCCCACCGCGACCGTCCACGGCGCCGCCGCCGGACTCCACCTCACCATCACCTTCCCCGGCCGCGCCCACGGCGACCTCCACGACACCGACCTCGCCGCCGCGGCACTGGAACTCGGCGTCAAAACCCACCCCCTGTCATGGCACGCGCAGCGCCCCCACCCCCCAGGCCTCGTCCTCGGATACGCGGCCGCCCCCGCCTCCGCCATCCCGGGCGCCGTCGCCGCACTCGCACACGCCCTCCGCCACACCGAAACAGGCCGGGACCCCGCCCAACCCGGAGATCAGCACGGCACCGCCCGGCCGGCCAGCACCTCGGCCTCCCACAGGTCGCGGTAGGCGCCCGGCACCCCCACCAACTCCTCGTGCCGCCCCCGCTGCACCACCCGGCCCCGGTCCAGCACCACCACCTCGTCGGCCGCGCCCAGCGCCGCCAGCCGATGCGTCACCAGCAGCAGCGTCCCGCCGCCCGGCGCCTCCAGCAACTCCCGCACCACCGCATCCGCCATCCCCGGATCCAGCCCCTCGGCCGGCTCGTCCAGCACCAGCACCGGCGGATCGGCCAGCAGCGCCCGCGCCAGCAGCAAACGCTGCCGCTGCCCGCCCGACAGGCCCCGACCACCCGCCCCCACCACGGTGTCCCACCCCTGCGGCAACTCCCGCACCACCTCCGCGAACCGCGCCCGCTCCGCCGCCGCCCACAACTCCGCCTCACCGGCATCCGGACGAGCCAGCAGCAGATTCGCCCGCACCGACGCCCCGAACACGTGCGCGTCCTGCGCCAGACCCCGCACCGCCCCCCGCACGTCCTCCGGCGCGTACCGGCCGAGCTCCCGCCCGCCCAGCACCACCGCACCCGACCCCACCGGCACCTCACCGGCCACCGCCGCCAGAAGCGTGCTCTTGCCCGCGCCGCTCGCCCCCACCACCGCGACCCGCCGCCCCCGCTCCACCCGCAGATCCACCCCGTCCAGCGCCACACCCTCCCCGTAGCAGACCCGCACACCCAGCAGCTCCACCTCCAGCGGCCCCCGCGGCACCACCACCGGACACGCCGGACCCCGCACCGGGGGAGCGGCCAGCACCGCACCCACCCGCCGAACCGCCGGCAGCACCTCCCGCAACCGCTGCGCCGCACCCGCCAACGGCAGCACCGACTCCACCGCCACCAGCGCCGTCAACGCCAGCACCGCCGCACCCACCTCGTCCACACCCGCCCGCAACCCCGCCCACAACACCGCCGCGACCGCCACGCCCTGCACCACGAAACCCGCCGCCGCCACCGCCGCCGACACCCGCACCGCCGACCGCTCCGCCCGCTCCAGCTCCCGCGCCGCCTCCCGCGCCCGCTCCGCGAGCCGGCCCTCCGCGCCGAACACCGCCAGATCCCGCGCACCCTCCAGCACGTCCAGCGCCCGCACCGCCAGAACCCCGCGCCCCCGCGCCATCCGCGCCGCCGCGCGCCCCCCGGCCACCGACGCCGCCGCCGGCACCACCACACCCGCCACCAGCAGCCCCCCGGCAAGCACCACCGCCGACCGCACGTCCACCAGCGCGCACACCGCCACCCCCGCGGCCCCGCACACCACCGACGCCGCCACCGGCAGCACGCACCGCAGCAAAAGATCCTGGACGGCGTCCACATCCGACACCATCCGCGTCAACACCTCACCGTCACGCACCCGCCGCGCACCCGGACCCGCCGCCGCCAGCGCGTCGAACACCCGCCCCCGCAACTCCGCCAGCGCCCGAAGCGCCCCGTCATGACCCGCCAGCCGCTCCACATACCGCAGCGACCCCTTCGCCAGCGCGAACCCCCGCACCGCCGCGATCGCCACCGCCAGCACCGCCAGCTCCGGCCCCTGCGACGCCCGCGCGATCAACCACGCCGCCGACGCGATCAACCCCAGCCCGCACAACTCCGCCGCCGCGCCCGCCAACCCCGCCGCCACCAACCGCACCGCGTGCGGACGCACCGCACCCCACACCCCCGACCCGCCCCTCACGCCGCCTCCCCGGCCCGCGCCCCGGCCCGCCCGCCCGCAGGCCCGCACAACCGGCCGCCCTCCAACCGCACCACCCGGTCCACCACCCCAAGCAGCGCCGGACGATGCGCCACCACCACCGCCGTCCGCCCCGCCAGCAAACCCGCCGCCGCCTCCACCAGCACCCGCTCGCTGTGCAGATCCAACCGCGCCGTCGGCTCGTCCAACAGCATCACCGGCCCACCCGACAGGTACGCGCGCGCGATCGCCAACCGCTGCCGCTGCCCCGCCGACAACCCCGCACCCCCCTCACCCAGCACCGTCTCCAACCCCTCCGGCAGCTCCCCGACGAAATCCATCGCCGCCGCCCGCGCCGCCTCCTCCACACGCCCCGCCCCGGCACCCGGATCACCCAACCGGACGTTGTCGGCCACCGACGCCGCGAACAGGTGCGGCCGCTGCGGCACCCACCCCACACGCGCCCGCCACGCCCCCACATCCAGATCCGACAGATCCACCCCGTCCACCAGCACCCGCCCCGAATCAGGGGACACCAGCCCGGCCAGCACCAGCAGCAGCGTCGACTTGCCCGCACCCGACGGCCCCACCACCGCCACCCGCTCACCCGGCCCCACCCGCAACGACACCCGGTCCAACGCCGCACCCGCCGCCCCCGGATACCGGACCGTCACCTCCTCCAGCACGATCTCCGGCGCCCCCTCACCCGGCACCACCCCGCCACCGCCCCGCGAACCCGCCGGCGCGTCCAGCACCGCGAACGCCTCCCGCGCCGCCGCCACCCCCTCCGCACTGGCATGGAAACGCTGCCCCAACGCCCGCAACGGCAGGAACACCTCAGGCGTCAACACCAGCACCAGCAGCCCCGCCGCCAGCGCCATCTCCCCGCCCAGCAACCGCAACCCCACCGGCACCGCCACCAACGCCACCGACAGCGCACACACCAGCTCCAGCACCAGCGACGACAGGAACGCCACCCGCAACGCCCGCACACTCGCCCGCCGATGCTCACCCGCCAGCTCCCGCACCACCGCCGACTGATGACCGGCCCGCCCGAACGCCCGCAACGTCCCCAGCCCCGCCACCACATCCCGGAAATGCCCGCCCAGCCGGTGCAGCAGCCCCCACTGCCGCCCCGTCAGCTCCGCCGTCCGCATCCCCACCAGCGCACCGAACACCGGCACCAGAGGAACCGTCACCGCCACCACCAGAGCCGACGCCCAGTCCACCGCCGCCAACCGCGCCAGCACCACCACCGGCACCACGCACGCCGCCACCAGCTGCGGAACATAACCCGTGAAGAACGGATCCACCCCGTCCAAACCCCGGGTCAGCAACGTCACCCGCGCCCCCGCCTCACCCGCCGGCCGGCCCAGCAGCGCCCCCCGCAGACCGCGCTTCACCCGCGCCGCCGCCCCACCCGCCACCAACCCCGACACCCACGCGAGCACCGCCCGCCCGGCCACCGCCCCCGCAAGCCACGGCAGCGGCCCCGCGTCCAGACCCGCCACCGCCCGCACCAGCAGCTCCGCCTGCACCACCAGCAGAACACCCTGCCCCGCCGCCAGCACCCCCACCAGCACCACCACCCGCCGAGGAACCAACCCCAGCAGACGCCGCTCCACACCCCTCACCACGACCGCCTACAGGTACGAGGGCGACTCCACCCGCCCCCGGAACGTCCACCACACCAGCGCCTGCGACGCCAGCAGCAACGGAAGCACCACCACCGTCACCACCGCCGTCATCGTCAGCCCCGCACCCTCGGCCACGACCTCCGACCACTCCACCTGCACCCCGGCCACCACCGGCGCCCCCGCCAGCACCAGCGCCGACAACCCGTACCGGGACGGAACACGCCCCGCGCGCTCCGCCAGCCCCACCGGCAGCCGCCACCGCGCGAACCCCGCACCATGCCACGCGAACAGCAACGCCAGCGGCAACCCCAGCACGCTGCCCACACCCAGCCCGCCACCGGCCAGAACCGACCCCAGCACCGCCCCCCACGAAAGCGCCAGCGCCCAACTCCCCGCCACGATCGCCCCGTCCCACAGACCACGCCACGCCGCCGCGTCCACCCGGCCCCGCAGCCACAACCCCGTGTCCCGCACGACCCACCCGACCAGCAGCACCGAGAACAGCGGATACAACTCCTCCACCAACCCGTGCTCCAGCCCCGGGAACGCACCCGCCACCAGCCCCGCCGCCGCCACCAGCCACACCTCGTTGCCCAGGAAGAACGGCGCGAACGACGCGATCACCAACCGCCGCTCCCGCCCGTCCCGCCCCAGCCACGGCAGCAGCATCCCCACCCCGACATCGGCACCCGCCAGCACCAGGTACCCGGCCGAGAACACCGCCAGCAACACCACCGCGAGCAAATCCATCACCAGGCTCCTGTCAGAACGTCGGGCTCATCACCGGCGCGGCCGGCTCCACCGGGGGAGAGGCACCCAGCCCCACCCCCTCCGGCCCCCGCCGCGCGAACCGCGCCAGCAGCCACGCGTTCACCACCAGCAACCCCGCGAACAGCACCGAGAACACCGCGAACGACACCGCCGCCGCCCCCGACCCCACACCCGGCGACACCGCGTCCCGCGTCTTCAGCACCCCGTACACCATCCACGGCTGCCGCCCCACCTCACGGAACACCCACCCCGCCACCATCGCCACATACGGCAGCGGCACCGCCGCGATCATCAGCACGTGGAACACCCGCCCCCGCACCAGCCACCGCCCGAACGGGAACTTCACGAACGCCACCACCGCGACCAGCAGCATCAACAACCACATCGTCATCATCAATGCCTCGCCGACCCCCGCCAGCACCGGCGCCCGGTAGTCGTCCGGACCGAACCGCGCCGTGAAGTCCGCCACCGCGGCCGCCGCCTTGCGACCCCCCAGCTTCGTCGGCTGCGCGTACCGGAACTGCGTCCCCCCGAACACCACCACCGGGATCACCGACACCATCACCGCCAGCAACCCGATCCGCATCGACCGCCGGAAGAACTCCACCTCCGCCGTCCGCCGCAGCAGATGGAACCCGCTCACCCCCGCCATGAAGAACCCCGCCGTCAGCAGACCCCCGAACAGCACATGGAAGAACGCCAGCACCGCCGTCGGATTCGCCAGCAACGCCCCCGCGTCGTCCAGCCGCGCCACACCGTCCACCATCACGAACCCCACCGGACGCTGCAGCCACCCGTTCGCCACCAGCACGAAATACGCCGACAGATACGCCGTCAACGTCACCACCCAGATCAACGCCAGATGCACCCACCGGTTCAACCGGCCCCACCCGAAGATCCACAACCCCAGGAACGTCGACTCCACGAAGAACGCCACGATCGTCTCCAGCGCCAGCGGCGCACCGAACACGTTCCCCGTCACCCGCGACAGCCCCGACCAGTTCAACCCGAACTGGAACTCCATCACCAACCCGGTGACGATCCCCACCGCATAGTTGATGACGTACAACTGCCCCCAGAAACGCACCATCCGCGCATGCACCGCACTGCCCGACACCGTCGCCCGCGTCTGCGTCAACGCCACCAGCGTCGCCAAACCCAGCGTCAACGCCACGAACAGGAAATGCGTACCGGCCGTCAACGCGAACTGCACCCGCGCCAGCTCAAGCGAGCCCGCACCCATCAGCACCCCAAGAATCGATCCGCAACGACCCCACGATCCTCGGCCCGAACCCGCCCCCCGCGAATCCGGCGAGAGCGTTCAACCGCCATGCGCATTTCGCGTAGCGCCCACCCGCCGCCTACGCCTCCGGATGTACTCGGCCCCGCCACGCCCCCAACCCCAGCACGACCGCCACCACCGCGTACGGCACCGCCGCCGCACCCATCAGCACCCCCGCCCCCGCCCACCGCGACCCCACCGCATACCCCGCGTAAACCAGCACCGCCACCACCTCCGCCCCGAACCCCGCCACCGACGTCACCGTCGCCCGCGCACCGTCACCCACCCGCTCCTGCAACCGCGCGTCCGCCGCCGCCATCGCCCACCGGAACACCCCGAACGCAGCCGCCACCAGCACCAACCCACCCGGACGGCCACCCAGGCACCCCACCGCCAGACACACCGCACCCACCCCCAGCACCGGCGCCAGCCACCGCACACCCCGCCCCGCCGACCAACCGCCCACCGCGTCACCGACCGTCACCACCAACACCAGCAACGGCACCGCCGACGCCGCCACACCCGTCGACCCCACCAGCAGCGGCACGTACTCATCCAGCGACGTCACACCCTCCAACACCACCACCAGGACCAGCGCCCACCGCACCGCCGGCTCACCCCGCACCTGCGCCCACCCCAGGCGCACCACCGACCCCAGCGACGCCGCGCCCTCGCCGCCGCCCCTGGACTCCGGCAGGAACCACCCCGCCACCGCACACCCCACGCAAGCCGCCACACTCGCCGCACCCAGCGCCCGGTACCCCCACGCCGCCAGCACCGGCGACGCCACCGCGGACGCCACCACCACCGCCAGCAGCGACACCGCCTCAGAACGCCCGATCAGCCGCGCGTAGGCGTCCGGCGCCCCCACCCGCTCCAGCTCCTCGTACACCAGCGCCTGCATCGTCCCCGAACGCAGCGCCGACCCCGCACCCCACAGCACGAACCCCAGCGCGAACACCGGATACGAGGGAAAGAACGCCCACAGCCCGAACCCCGCACCCGCCAGCAGGGGAGAGGCCACCAGCAGCAAGCGCCGCGAGAACACGTCCGCCCACAGACCGGACGGCAACTCCAGCGCGAACGTCGTGACCGACCAGATCACGAACAGCGACGAGATCGCGGCGGGGGAGAGCCCGGCGTCGGCGAACAGCACCGCGTACACCGGGTACAGAAGAACGAGGTCCTCGAGGAACGCGTAGCCGTACAGCCTCCGCGCGAGCCCCGCCTCAGGTGAAGATCAATGTCGTCGGCGCATGCCCGCACTCTAACCGCCGCCCGCCGTCCCGCGCATCAGAAAAACGGCGGGGAAGAAGCACCGATCAGCCCCGAACTGTCACTCTCCGTAATGATCCGCGCCTGTCTCAGACGCCAGCGGGGGAGCGGCCGAAGAGCGCCAGCAGCCGCGTCTGGTCGTCGGCGCCCTCCGGGACGGCGACCTCGGGGCCGAGCATGCCCGCCTCACGGCCCCCGGACGCCATACGCCGCGCCGTCGCCAGCGCCGGACCGACCAGATCGGCGTCGAACACGACCGACTGACCCGTGGCCTCCGCCAAGTCCCACGAGTGGACCAGCAGCTCCAGCGGATATCCCTCCAGCCACTCGCTCAGCGTCATCTCCAACCCGAGGGCGAGCCGCACCGGCCGCGCCAGCGCCTCCGGAGTGAGCTCGGCCGCCATGCGGGCCCGCACCCGCCGCCACGACGCCACAGGGTCCGCGCCGGCGACCTCGCGCCAGTCGGGGTCTTCCTCGGGCAGCTCACGCCCGGCGGCCCGCATCTCGACCACCAGCAGCCCGGCCGTGACGTGCCCGGCCACGTCGACGGCGGCCCAGCCCTCGCACGGCGAGGGGGAGAGCCACCGGTCCGCGGGCACCGCGGCGAGCACCCGCTCGAAGACGTCCAGCGCGCGGACGAACCGGTCCGGGACCATGCGCATCACCTCTACTTAACATAATGTTCATTATCGACCAACGATCGAACCCCGGAGAGAGGGTGGCGATCGGCGCGTCCGCGGCCGGTTCACGTGCCGCCGCCGGCGAGGTCGATCCAGAAGCGGGCCTCGCCGCGGGCGCGGCCGTCGTGGACGCCGCCGTTGGCGAGGATGACCCGCCGGGAAGGCTCGTTGTCGGCGTCGCACGTCAGCAGGACGCGTTCCAGGCCGAGCCTGCGGCACTCGGTCAAACCGGCCGCCAGCATCCGCGTGGCGTGGCCCTGCCGCCGCCACGGGAGCACGACGTGGAAGCCGATGTGCCCTCCGACCTCCTCGAGCTCCGGTGTCAGGCGATGCCGCACGATGAGCGTCCCGATGTAGTGCTCGCCCGAGACGTACCAGAACGTCGAGGACGGGACGCCCCAGCGCTCCTGCACCTGGCGCCTGCCCGCCACGAACGCGTCGAAGTCGCGGTAGGCCTCGTCCAGCCAGTCCATCGGGTCGCCGGACGCCAGATGGTCGGCCCTCTCCCCGGCCAGGAACGATTCGCGCACCGCCGTCGTCGGCGGCGCCAGGCACGGCAAAGCTTGATCATCCACCGGACCAGTCTGACCCGACTCCGCCGTCGGCGGAACGGTTCTCCTAGGGCGTGAAGGCTCGGGCGACGGCGAGGCTGTCCTCGTAGACGTGGTGCCGGACGACGAGTCCGTCCTCGACCGTGAGGTGGAGGGCGAACCGGGCGCGATAGGCGCGCCCGGTCGATCGGGCCGTCAACCGGATCTCGCCCAGCATCACCGCGTCATCGCCGTCCACCAGGATGCGCTCGACCTGCGTGTCCGCCGTCTCGGGCACGTGGTGTTCGGCGATCTGCCGGTAGTGCGCGGCGGCGTCGGCGCGGCTGGAGCGGTGCCGGATCCAGGGTGTGGCGGCGCGGCCGTGCTCCGCCTCGGGCCAGTCCAGCTTCCAGTCGCTGTGCTCGGCGTACATGGCGGCGATCTGCTCGGGGTCGCCTTCACCGATCCTGCGGAGCAACTCCTCCACCACGGCGCGCGTGCTGATCGGCGTCGTCGTTCCGGGCATGGTCGGCCTCCGTGGATGCGAGTTCGGTTAAGCACGCAACCCTGCCAGCGCCCTCAGCCCCGCGGCGATGACCTCCCACATAATGCGTCGAGTGGACGCTCGCGCTCCTCCGCTCGAGACTGTTACCCCTTTTCGCCTTAAACCAGACAGAAGCTGGATTCTGTCTGGTTTCATCGCGACTACCTCAATCCCACCCTTCTGGTTCCCAGCACGGCGCCGGCCTTTCGTCAGGTGGAGATGTTCGTCTTACTCAATGACGTGCCCGAGGAGCTCGGGCCGCCGCACCTGGTCTCGCGCAAGCTCACCGACGGTCTGCCCGCCGTGCCCAACTGGTTCCGGCAGCCCGGGCGACGAGGCGCTGGGCGCTTCGTCGACGACAGTGGCGGCGACGAGGTGCGGCTGGCGCTGACGCCCGGGTCGAGGTGCCATTCCGCGGAGAGTGCCGTGGTCCACGGGTCCGCTCCCCCGGGCGTCATGACTTGCGGGTGAGTTCGGTGAAGCGCAGGGCGTTGCGGACGGCGGCGCCGCCCGGGTCGTTGTTGAAGTAGACGTAGCCGTCCCCTCCCCCGCCGAGTTCGTCCGCCCGGCGCTGGAGGGTCTCGTCGTCGTACTCCGGCCAGGGCTCGGCGGGGCCTTCGTGGAAGCGCATGTAGAGCCAGTCGGCCGTGCGCCACAGGGGTGTCTGCGCCTCGCCGAGGCGGTCGGCCCAGCACAGGGCCGCGCCGTGGTGCTCCAGGACCCGGCGGGTCTCGTCGGTCCACCAGGAGGGGTGGCGGGGTTCGACGGCGACGCGGACGTCGTCCGGGAACCTGCGCAGGCACTCGGCGAGGCGGTCGGTGCCGGCCTGCAGGGTGGGCGGGAGCTGGAGCAGGACGGGGCCGAGCCTGTCCCCCAAGCCGCGGGCGGCGTTCATGAGGCGCTCGACCGGCTCGGCCGGGTCCTTGAGGCGCTTCATGTGGGTGAGGTAGCGGCTGGCCTTGACCGCCATGACGAAGCCGGGCGGGGTGTGGTCGCGCCACTGCTCGAAGGTCTCGCGTGCGGGGAGGCGGTAGAAGGCGTTGTTGTTCTCGACGGTGGCGAAGGTGTCGGCGTAGTGGCGCAGCCAGCGCTTCTGTGCGAGGCCGGGCGGGTACAGGACGTCGCGCCAGTCGGTGTACTGCCATCCGGATGTGCCGATGAGCACGGCCCCTCCCCCGTGTCGGGTGTGCGCGTGTCCGGGGTCATACCCGCCGGCGGTGCGGTTCCAGGGCGCGGATGTAGTCGACGAGGCGGACGCCGATGTCGAAGGGGATGTCGGGGGCGGTGAGGTCGGTGTCGGGCCAGGTCTCGGAGATGCGGCGCCAGGTGTCGCGGCCGAGGAAGGCGCCGGTCCGGGGTTCGTCGCCGAGGCCCGGGCGCCATGCGGTCTCGGTGGCGAGGAGGCGGGTGAGGGCGGCCTGGTTGTCGGGTTCGTCGCGGTGTTCGGCGTGGAAGCCGATCTCGATGGCGTGGTGGCGGGCGCCGGGGGCGATGGCGGCGGGGATGATCTGGGCCTCGTAGTGCTCGCGCTGGGGTGCGGGGTCGCCGAACCAGGCTTTGACGCCGTTGTGGCGTACCTGGACGTGGGGGCGGCCGAGGGCGGGCGGGGTGGATCCTCGGATGATCTCGCCGACCTGGTCGAACAGTTCCCTCTCCCCCATGTTGTCGATCTTACGGGGGTTCTGTCGGTGGCGGGGGGTAGCGTCGCGCGGGTGCGTCCTGCCGATGTTCAGCGCGTGTCCGTGGCCGAGTGTGCGGACCGCTATGCGGAGATGGTGCGTGCGAAGGCGTCGACGGGTGCGCTGGCGCCGTCGTCGGCCGAGGTGTACGTGCGTGATGTGGTGACGTTCGCGGCGCTGGCGGGTGCGGACCGGGTGCTGGACGATCTGACGGGTGAGGACGTCGATGAGGTTCTGCTCAGGTTCGCGCGCAAGCCCGATGAGCGGCGGCGCCGGGGGGCGCGGGTCGCGGGGGCGGGGGGTGCGCCGTCGCAGAGTGCGGCGTCGCAGGCGCGGTTCCGGCGTTCGGTGTCGGCGTTCTTCCGGCATGCGGTGGTGGCGGGGTGGGTGCAGCTGAATCCGATGCAGGTGGTGACGGTGCGTCCGAAGGAGCGGGGCGGGCTGCGGGCTGAGCGGCGTGCGTTGACGGTGGAGCAGGCGGAGGGGTTGCTGGGGGCGGCGCGGGATCTGGTGGAGGCGCCGGGTGCGGGGGTGGTGCGGCGGCGTCCGGATCAGCGGACGGAGTTGCGTGACGGTCTGGTGGTGTTGCTGCTGGCGGCGGTGGGGCCGCGGGTGTCGGAGTTGACGGCGGCGAACGTGGAGGACTTCTTCGTCAACGGGGGGACGCGGTATTGGCGGATCTTCGGTAAGGGTGGGCGGACGCGTGATGTGCCGCTCCCCCGGCCTGTCGCGGAGGTGCTGGACGCGTATCTGGCGGAGGGGCGGGTGGTGCTGGACCGGGGGCGGGAGCCGAAGGCGCTGTTGTTGTCGTGGCGGGGGCGGCGGTTGGCGCGGGGTGATGTTCAGGGGGTGATCGACCGGGTGCTGGAGCGGGTGGATGCGGGGCGGCGGCGGAGTGTGACGCCGCATGGGCTGCGGCATACGACGGCGACGCATCTGCTGGCGGCGGCGACGGACATGGATGCGGTGCGGCGGGTGCTGGGGCATGCGGATCTGTCGACGCTGGGGCGGTATCGCGATGAGTTGCCGGGTGAGTTGGAGGCGGCGATGCGGGTGCATCCGCTGCTGGGTCCGGTGGAGCGCCGGCGGGGTGGTTGAGGTGGTCGGGGGTCGGTGAAGGGGGCGGCCGCGCAGGGTGTCCTGCGCGGCCGTCGTGGTGTGCGGGTCAGGTGTTGATGTAGGCGGCGAGGTGTTCGCCGGTGAGGGTGGAGCGGGCGGCGACGAGGTCGGCGGGGGTGCCTTCGAAGACGACGCGGCCGCCGTCGTGGCCGGCGCCGGGGCCGAGGTCGATGATCCAGTCGGCGTGGGCCATGACGGCCTGGTGGTGCTCGATGACGATGACGGACTTGCCGGCGTCGACGATGCGGTCGAGGAGGGCGAGGAGGTGTTCGACGTCGGCGAGGTGGAGGCCGGCGGTGGGTTCGTCGAGGACGTAGACGCCGCCGTCGTCGGCGAGGTGGGTGGCGAGTTTGAGGCGCTGGCGTTCGCCGCCGGACAGGGTGGTGAGGGGCTGGCCGAGGGTGAGGTAGCCGAGGCCGACGTCGGCGAGGCGGTGGAGGATGCGGTGGGCGGCGGGTGTGCGGGCGTCGCCTTCGGCGAAGAACTGTTCGGCGTGCTCGACGGGCATGGCGAGGACGTCGCTGATGTTCTTGCCGCCGAGGGTGTAGTCGAGGACTTGGGCTTGGAAGCGTTTGCCTTCGCATTCCTCGCAGGTGGTGGCGACGCCGGCCATCATGGCGAGGTCGGTGTAGATGACGCCCGCGCCGTTGCAGTTGGGGCATGCGCCTTCGGAGTTGGCGCTGAAGAGTGCGGGTTTGACGCCGTTGGCCTTGGCGAAGGCCTTGCGGATGGGGTCGAGGAGTCCGGTGTAGGTGGCGGGGTTGCTGCGTCGTGAGCCGCGGATGGGGGTCTGGTCGATGGAGACGACGCCGGAGCCCGCGGGGATGGAGCCGTGGATGAGGGAGCTCTTGCCGGAGCCGGCGACGCCGGTGACGGCGACGAGGACTCCGAGGGGGATGTCGACGTCGACGTCGCGGAGGTTGTGGGTGCGGGCGCCGCGGATCTCGAGTGTGCCGGTGGGGGTTCGGAGGGTGTCCTTGAGGGGGGTCTTGTCGTCGAAGTGGCGGCCGGTGATGGTGTCGCTGGTGCGCAGGCCGTCGACGGTGCCCTCGTAGCAGATGGTGCCGCCGGCGGTGCCGGCGCGGGGGCCGAGGTCGACGATGTGGTCGGCGATGGCGATGGTCTCGGGTTCGTGTTCGACGACGAGGACGGTGTTGCCCTTGTCGCGGAGGCGGAGCAGGAGGTCGTTCATGCGCTGGACGTCGTGGGGGTGCAGGCCCATGGTGGGTTCGTCGAAGACGTAGGTGACGTCGGTGAGGGATGAGCCGAGGTGGCGGATCATCTTGGTGCGCTGTGCCTCGCCGCCGGACAGGGTGCCGGAGGTGCGGTCGAGGGAGAGGTAGCCGAGGCCGATCTCGACGAAGGAGTCGAGGGTGTCGCCGAGGGCTTTGAGGAGGGGGGCGACGGAGGGGGCGTCGAGGTCGCGGACCCATGCGGCGAGGTCGCTGATCTGCATGGCGCAGGCGTCGGCGATGCTGGTGCCGTTGATCTTCGATGAGCGGGCGGTGTCGCTGAGGCGGGTGCCGTCGCATCGGGGGCAGGGGGTGGTGGTGACGGCGCGGTCCACGAAGGCGCGGATGTGGGGCTGCATGGAGGCGCGGTCCTTGCTGAGGAAGGACTTCTGGATCTTCGGGATGAGTCCTTCGTAGGTGACGTTGACGCCTTCGACCTTGATTCTGGTGGGTTCCTTGTGGAGGAGGGCGTCGAGTTCGGTGTCGGTGAACTTGCGGATGGGCTTGTCGGGGTCGAAGTAGCCGCAGCCGCGGAAGATGCGGCCGTACCAGCCCTCCATGGAGTAGCCGGGGATGGTGAGGGCGCCCTCGTTGAGGGAGAGGGAGTCGTCGTAGAGGGCGGTGAGGTCGAAGTCGTTGGCGGTGCCGGTGCCTTCGCAGTGGGGGCACATGCCGCCGGTGACGCTGAAGCTGCGTTGTTCTTTGACGGTTTTGCCGGAGCGTTCGGTGGTGACGGCTCCTTGGCCGCTGATGGAGGCGACGTTGAAGGAGAAGGCCTGGGGTGAGCCGATGTGGGGTTCGCCGAGGCGGCTGAACAGGATGCGCAGCATGGCGTTGGCGTCGGTGGCGGTGCCGACGGTGGAGCGGGCGTCGCCGCCCATGCGTTGCTGGTCGACGATGATGGCGGTGGTGAGGCCGTCGAGGATGTCGACGTCGGGGCGGGTGAGGGTGGGCATGAAGCCCTGGATGAAGGCGCTGTAGGTCTCGTTGATCATGCGTTGGGATTCGGCGGCGATGGTGCCGAAGACCAGGGAGCTCTTGCCGGAGCCGGAGACGCCGGTGAACACGGTGAGGCGGCGTTTGGGGATGGTGACGTCGACGTCCTTGAGGTTGTTCACGCGTGCTCCGTGCACGCGGATCAGGTCGTGGCTGTCGGCGGCGTGCGCGGGCGTGGGTGCGTCCGTGCTCTTGGCCTTGCTCATCGTGTCTCCAGGTGTCGGGCGCGGCAGTGGGATCTGTCTACCCGATCGGTGGTGCGGTTGGGGTGCGGGTGGACGTTGGTCAGGCTAGGGGTGGCGGTGCGGGGGGCGCTTCTCGATTCCTGATCGGTCGGGTGACCTGTTTTTCCAGGCAGGAGGGGACGCCTGCGGCGGTGCCGGAGGAGGCGGGGCCGGTGTCGGCGGTTTGGCGGCGGTAGGTGCTGGGGGGCATGCCGACGAGTTCGGTGAAGCGGGTGCTGAAGGTGCCGAGTGAGGAGCAGCCGACGGCGAAGCAGACTTCGGTGACGGTGAGGTCTCCGCGGCGCAGGAGGGCCATGGCGCGTTCGATGCGGCGGGTCATGAGGTAGGAGTAGGGCGATTCGCCGTAGGCCTGGCGGAATTGGCGGCTGAGGTGTCCGGCGGACATGTTCTCGCCGCGTGCGAGTGCTTCGACGTCCAGGGGGCGGTCGTACTCGCGGTCGATGCGGTCGCGGATGCGGCGCAGTCGCGCGAGGTCGCGCAGGTGGTGGGGTGCGGCGGGTCTGCTGGTCACGTGTGTGATCGTGTCATGCGGGGGTGGGGGCGGGCGAGGGGCGGCACGCCGACTGTTCTGGGTGGTTTGTCGAGGTCAGGTGGGGTGGAGGGTGCGGGCGAGGGTGTAGGCGGCGGTGAGGTCGGTGCCGCGGTAGTCGAGGGCGGCGATGTCGGCGAGGTGGTGGTCGGCGTTGACGGCGACGGTGTTGGCGAGGTGGCGGAACAGGGGCGCGTCGGACATGGAGTCGCCGTAGGCGGTGCATTCGGCGGTGGTGAGGCGGTGGCGGGCGAGGAGGTCGTCGGCGATGCGGACCTTGTCGTCGGGGGTGAGGATGCCGGCGGGGTCGAGGGTGCCGGTGAAGGGCATCGGGGGGAAGCTGGAGGCGATGACGTGGTCGAAGCCGTGGCCGCGGAGGTGGTGGGCGAAGAAGTCGGGCGACATGGTGATGACGGCGGAGTGCTCGCCGCGGGCGCGGATGTCTGCGCAGACGTCGGTGATGCCGGTGAGCCAGGTGGCGGCGCGGTAGGCGGTGGCGACGACGGCGGGGGTGAGGTGGCGCCACAGGCGGTGGATCTCGGTGGAGAAGCCGCGGGTGTCGAGGGTGCCGGCGGCGAAGCGGTCCTCGAGGTCGCGGAGTTCGGGGAGGGTGCCGAGGTGGCGGGCGATCTCGAGGTTGGCGGTGGTGCCGGTCAGCAGGGTGCCGTCCATGTCGAAGATGTGCAGGTGTCCCACAGGGTGTGAAGTGTGGTGCAGGTGCGGGCGGGGCGCGAGCGGTTTTCCGCCGGCGGCGGTGTCCGGGGCGGGGCCGGGCGGTGCGGCGGTGGTCCTCGCGGGTGAGGGCGGGGTCGTCCCTGGCTCTGAGGGTGCGGGCGTTCCCCCTGCCGAAAGTGGGGGGTGAACAGGGCCTTTCGCGGGATCCGCCGGAGGGGGCCGGTTACTTAGCGTCGTCACATGGGCGAGCTGATGGGTGTGGTCGACACGGCGGTGACGTCGCCGTGGTTCTATCTGGTGCTGTTCGCGGTGGCGGCGGTCGACGGGTTCTTCCCCGTGGTGCCGAGCGAGAGCATGGTGATCACCGCGGGTGTGTACGCGGCGTCGGGGCAGCCGGAGTTGGCGCCGGTGGTGGTGTCGGCTGCGCTGGGCGCGTTCGTCGGTGACCACGTGTCGTATCTGGTGGGGCGCCGGGCGGGCGGGCGGCTGGTGCGGGGCGCCCGGCCGGGGACGCGGCGGCACGGGGCGCTGGGGTGGGCGCGGCGGACGCTGGCCGAGCGGGGCGGGCTGATCCTGGTGGTGGCGCGGTACGTGCCGGGCGGGCGGACCGCGGTGACGGTGACGATGGGCGCGGTCGGGTTCCGGCTGCGGTCGTTTTCGCTGTTCGCGGCGGTGGCGGCGGTGTCGTGGGGCGTGTACGGGGCGTTGCTCGGATATGTGGGCGGGGTGGCGTTCGAGGACGATCCGCTGAAGGGCGTGGCGGTCGGGCTCGGGCTGGCGCTGGGGGTGACGGCGGCGGTGGAGGGCGTGCGGTTGGCGCGCCGACGGCGCCGTGGTGCCGGGGAGGCGGGGCGGGCGGGGCGCGGGGCGGTCGAGCGGGGGCCGGGTGTGCGAGTGGGGCCATTGCCCGGCGAGTGATCCCTCTAAGGTGAAAGGCTTAACCCTCCATGGCCGGAGAGTGAACATCAGCGGTCTTTCGGGTGTCTGACAGATGAAGGGCACAAGCCGCTGCGAGCGTGAGGGAGAGCATGGGAGCGCCGGATTTCAGCGCGGACCTGTACCGGGAGATCACCGAGTTCGCGCAGGGCACGCCTTCGTGGGTGCATTCGGCGGCGGACGTGGGCACCGACGGTGGCCTGCTGCTGTTCGCGGTGCTGTTCGTCGTGGGCTGGTTGCGGGCGCGGGGCCTGGACGCGCGGGCGATGGGGCTGGCGCTCGCGGCGCCGTTCGCGATGGTGTCGGCGTATCTGGTGAGCGAGGTGTCCAAGAGCTTCATCCAGGAGGAGCGGCCGTGCCGCGCGGTGGCGGGGGCGGTGCACATCGCGGCGTGCCCGGCGCAGGGCGACTGGTCGTTCCCGAGCAACCACGCGACGATCGCGGCGGCGTCGGCGGCGGCGATCGTGGTGGCGTGGCGGGCGATGGCGCCGCTGGTGCTGCCGCTGGCGGCGCTGATGGCGTTCTCGCGGGTGTTCGTGGGCGTGCATTATCCGCATGACGTCGCGGCGGGGTACCTGGTGGGCGTCGTGGTGGCGCCCGCGGTGGCGCTGGTTCTGGTTCTGGCGCTGCGTCCGCTGGTGGAGGCGATGCGGGGCGTGGCGGTGGGCGCGGTGCTGCTGGGCCCGGGCCCGTCCGCTGTGCGGGGGCCGGGCCTCGGGGTGCCGCTCGGGACGCCGAGGCCGCGGGCCGCGGCGGCGCCGATGGCCGGCGCGGCCGCGCCGATGGACGACGCGTCGGTGACGATGCCCGACGTGATGGGCGGTGTGCCGCCGCGGCGCGGTCCCCTCCCCTAGCCGCTCGATCGGCGGGCCGGGTTTCGCGGGCCGTCCGGGGTGGTGCTTCGGCGCCGCCCGGGGCGGCCCGTTCGCGTTGCGCCGTCCGGGGTGCCGGGTTCTGGACGAAGGTCGGGGGCCGGCGATGGCGTCCGCCCGGTGCGGGGCTCCTTCCCCGCTGCCTAGCGTCGCTCGGGACGGCAGGACGGAAGGGACCTTGATGATCGTGTTGCGGGGCCTGACGAAGCGGTTCGGGGACAGGACGGCGGTGGACGGGCTGTCGCTGGAGGTGGCGGCGGGCAAGGTGACGGGGTTCCTCGGCCCCAACGGCGCCGGGAAGTCCACCACGATGCGCATGGTGGTGGGCCTGGACCGTCCGAGCGCGGGCGAGGCGCTGGTCGGGGGCCGCCGGTACGCGGAGATGCGGCATCCGCTGCGGGAGGTGGGCGCGCTGCTGGACGCGGGGGCGGTGCATCCGGGGCGGCCGGCGCGGGCGCATCTGCTGGCGATGGCGCGCAGCAACGGGATCGCGCGGGGCCGGGTGGAGGAGGTCCTGGGGATGGTGGGGCTGGAGGCGGTCGCGGGCCGGCGGGCGGGGACGTTCTCGCTGGGGATGCGGCAGCGGCTGGGGATCGCGGGCGCGCTGCTCGGCGATCCGGGGGTGCTGATGTTCGACGAGCCGGTCAACGGGCTCGATCCGGACGGGGTGCTGTGGGTGCGGCGGCTGATGCGGTCGCTGGCGGCGCAGGGCCGGACGGTGTTCGTCTCCTCGCATCTGATGAGCGAGATGCAGCTGACCGCGGACCGGCTGGCGGTGATCGGCAAGGGCAGGTTGCTGGCGGACGCGCCGATGGCCGAGGTGATCGCGGCGGGGTCGGGGAACGAGGTGCGGGTCCGCAGCCCCCGCGCGCGGGCGCTGGCGGAGCGGCTGGTGGACGCGGGCGGGCGGGTGCGGCGCGTCGGCGAGGAGGAGCTGCGGGTGGCGGGGCTGGCCGTGGAGCGCGTCGGGCTGGTCGCGTTCGAGGCGGGGGCGCCGGTGCTGGAGCTGGGCGCGGTGCAGGCGTCCCTGGAGGAGGCGTACATGGAGTTGACGGGCGCGAGCGTGGAGTTCGGCGCGGCGGCGGGGACGGGGGTCTGAGCGATGGCGGTCACCGGAGTCCGGACGGGCGGCGGCGCCCGGGCGGCCAGGGGCGGCGGGTGGCGCGGCGCGGTCGCCGCGGAGTGGACGAAGCTGTGGTCGGTGCGGTCCACCTGGTGGGGGCTGGCGTCGGCGGTGGCGCTGATGGCGGTGATGGCGTTCACGCTGGCGACCTCGACGGTGTCCAACAACACCAACGCGCTGCCCGGCGACGACATGGGCGTGGTGTCGGTGAGCGGCGTGGCGGTCGGGGCGCTGGACATGGTCCAGTTCGTGGTGCTGGCCCTGGCGATCCTGGTGGTCACCGGCGAGTACGCGACGGGCAGCATCCGGGCGACGCTGCAGTGGGTGCCGCCGCGGGGCCGGATGCTGGGCGCCAAGGCGGCGGTGGTCGCGGCGGTGGCGTTCCCGCTCGGGGTCGTGTTGAACGCGGCCGGGACCGTGGTCGCCGGTCCGGCCCTCGGGTGGTGGGGGCGGCTGCGCGCCGGGGAGTTCGCGGCCGACGCGCTGCAGTCCGGGGTGTACCTGGCGCTGGTGGCCGTGCTGGTGCTGGCGGTCGGGGCGGTGCTGCGCAGCACGGCGGCGTCGCTGACGGCGGCGTTCCTGTTCCTGATGGTGGCGCCGATGCTGCTGGGCGCCGGGGACGAGGCGGGGCTCGCGCGGCGGGTGACGGACTCGATGCCCAGCACCGCCGGCCGGTACTTCATGTCCGGGGGCGGCCCGTATCCGCAGGCGGTGGGGCTGGCGATCCTGGCGGCGTGGACGGCGGCGGCGCTGTGCGGCGGGGTGGTGGTGCTGCGCCGCCGCGACGCCTGACCCCGGGGCGGGTCAGGGGGTGTCGTCGGGGTCGTCGACGAGGCCTGCCTGGTAGGCGAGCACGGCGGCCTGGACGCGGTTGCGCAGGTCCAGGCGGGTCAGGATCGCGCTGACGTAGGCCTTGACGGTGCCTTCGACGACGTGGAGGCGCGCGCCGATCTCGGCGTTGGACAGGCCCGCGCCGAGCAGCGCCAGCACGTCGCGTTCGCGGGGGGTGAGCGCGGCGGCGCGCCGGCTGGCGCGGGCGCGGCCCTCCAGGCGGCCGCCGCCGAGCCGGGTGATGACGCGGTGGGCGACCTTCGGGGACAGGTAGGCGGCGCCGCCGGCGACGGCGCGGACCCCGGCGATCAGCTCGCGGGGGTCGCCGGACTTGAGCAGGAAGCCGCCGGCGCCGCCGGCCAGGGCGCGGGCGATGTACTCGTCCTCGCCGAAGGTGGTGAGCATGATGACGCCGGTGGCGGGTGCGGCGCGGCGCAGTTCGGCGGCGGCGGCGAGGCCGTCCAGGCGGGGCATGCGGATGTCCAGGAGGGCGACCTCGGGCCGGTGCCGCAGGGTCAGCTCGACGGCCTCGCGCCCGTCGGCGGCCTCGGCGACCACCTCGATGCCGGGGTCGGCGGTCAGGATCGCGCGCACGCCCGCGCGGATCATCGCCTCGTCGTCGGCGAGCAATGTCCGGATCACTGGTCCTCCCGGCCGGCGCGGCGGTCTGTGAGCAGGTGGGTGTCGTAGGCGTTCTTGGCGGTGAGGCGGCCGCCGGCGAAGCAGAGCCGGTAGATGCGGCCGACGCCGAGCACGTTGGTGTCGGGCCGGTAGTAGCGGCAGTCGGCGCGGGCCGGTTCGGGGACGGCGGAGCGGACGGTGCCGGCGTCGGGGGTCTGCATCGGCGGGAGGGCCTGTTCGGCCAGGTGCTGGGGGGTTCCGACGGTCAGCGCGGCGTAGTCGGCGGGCCGCAGGACGGAGTTGAGGGTGGCGAAGACGTGGTAGCCGGCCATGACGGCGCCGAGGAGCGCCATGAGGGCGGTGGGGGCGGCGATCGCGGTGATCAGGCCGCGGCGGACCCGGCGGCGCTCGCGGGCCAGGTGCCGGGCCGATTCCGAGGGCCACTCCCCCTCGGCGGGTCCTGAGGCGGGAGCCGGTGCGGGGAGCGCGGCGGCCGGGGGCGGGGCCAGGCCGAGGGCGGTGCGCAGCGCGTCCCGCGCGGTCGGGGGCGCCCCGGCCGCCCGGCCGTCCGGGTGCGCGGGGGGCGCGGGGGGCGCGGCGGGCAGGTCGGCGGTGACGCGGAAGCCGCCGTCGGGGGTGGGTGCGGCGTGCAGGGTCCCGCCGAGCAGGCGGACGCGTTCGGTGAGGCCGATCAGGCCGCGCCCGCCGGACGGCAGCAGCGGCGGCCCGCCCGGCGGGGGTTCGTTGGCGACCGTGACGGTGAGCGCGCCGGGGGCGGGGCGGGTGAGGGCGACGGTGACGGCGGCGCCGGGGGCGTGCTTGGCGGCGTTGGTGATGCCCTCCTGCGCGACGCGGTGCGCGGTGAGCGCGGCCATTGGCGCGAGTCCGGCCGGGGCGTCGCCGGTGAGGCGGACGGGGACGCCGGAGGCGCGGGCGCGGTCGACCAGGTCGCCGATGCTCTCGCGCGCGGGCCGCACCGGCGCGGGGCCCGGTCCCCCTCCCCCGGCCGCCGCGCCTGCGGGTTCGACGGGTTCGGAGGGTTCGGAGGGGTCGTCGCGGAGGAGGCCGATGATCTCGCGGAGGTGGTCGGTGGCGTCGGCGGCGCCGGTGCGCAGCTCGGCGGCCGCGGCGCGGTGCCGGTCGCCGAGGCCGGGCGCGACCTCCAGCGCTCCGGCGCGCACGGCGATCAGGGCGAGTTCGTGGCCGAGGGAGTCGTGCATGTCCCGGGCGATGCGGGCGCGCTCGCGGAGCCGTTCGCGCTCGGCGACGATGCGCTGCTGGTGCTCGAGCCGCTCGGCGCGTTCCCAGCCGGCGCTGAGCAGTTCCTGGTACTGGCGCCAGTAGCGGCCCACCAGCCAGGGGAGGACGCCGAGCAGGACGAGCCAGACGGTGGAGGGGAACCATGCGGTGACGTCCATGCCGCGCAGCGTCGACAGCAGCGCCCCGCCGACGAACACGCCGGCGAATCCCCACAGCAGCGGCCGCGCGCGGCCGCTGCGCCGGCCCGCCAGGTAGGCCAGGACGGGCATCGCGAACACGAAGTTGCCGTGGACGGCGGTCAGCGCGATCACGGTGAGCAGGGCGGGGGCGGGCCAGGCGCGGCCGGCGGCGACGGCGGCGGCGAGCAGGGCGAGCCCGGCGGCCTGGAGCCACCACGACGCCCGCGCGGGCTGCGGCGGGGACGCCATGCCGACCGCGACCGGGAGCGCCAGGACCGCGTACAGCAGGACGTCCCTGACCAGCGCCGCGCGGGAGGGCCGGCGGACCAGCGCGCGCAGGCGGGCGGAGGCGGTCGGCGGGGGTGCGGGCGGACCGGGGGCCGCGGTGTCGGTCACGGGGTTCACGCTACTGGCCGTTGATCTGGTCCGTTACCGACGAAAGTCAGGGGTGCGGCCGTCCCGCCCCACCCCGTGATGATCTTCGTTGGGGCGCGGGACGGGGCGCGGCTGAACTACGGTTGGCGCGTGACAGCGACCCCGCGGCGGCCCCGGCGCCCCTCCGGTCCGGGCGGACCGGAGCGCGGCGCTGACGCGGCCGCGCCCCGCGCCGCGCCGCCGGGCGGGATCGCCGGGCGGATCGCGGGCGTGCCGCTGCGGCCGCGGGGGCGGGTGGCCGACGCCCTGCTGGCGGCGGCGGTCCTGGCGGTGGCGGTGGTGATGAGCGAGGCGGCGGTCAAGCCCGGGGACCGGCCCCTGTGGCCGGGCGGGCTGGCGCTGATCACGGTGGCGGCCGCTGCGCTGGCGTGGCGGCGCAGCCACCCGGTCGCGGTCCTGGTGGTCGCGGTGGCGGTGCCGCCGCTGTACTACCCGCTGGGGTATCCGGACGGGCCCGTCGCGGTCGTGCTGTGGCTGGCGCTGTTCAACGCGGCCGTGGAGTGCCGGCTGGCGGTGCCGCTGGGCGCGGTCATCGTCGTCAACGCCGGTTTCCTGGCGGCGGCGTCGGTGCGCGGCGGGGGCGGCGACCCCGACGCGGTCACCGACGCGCGCAGCGTGGCGTCGCTGTCGCTGGGGCTGCTGGTCACCGTGGCGGTCGGGCAGTACGTGCGCGGCCGCCGCGCGCTCGCCGAGGCCGCCGAGCGGCGCGCCGCCGCGGCCGAGCGCGACCGCGAGGACGAGGCGCGGCGCCGCGCGGTCGCCGAGCGGCTGCGCATCGCGCGGGAGCTGCACGACGTCCTGGCGCACCAGATCTCGCTGATCAACGTGCAGGCGGGCGCGGCGCTGCACCGCCGCGACGATCCGGCCCGCGCCTACGCGGCGCTGGAGGCGATCAAGGCGGCCAGCAAGGAGACCCTGCGGGAGCTGCGCGGCGTCCTCGGCGTGCTGCGGCAGGTCGACGCCGCGGACCCGGGTGCCGGGGCGGCGGACCGGCCGCCCGCGCCGCCGCCGTCGCTGGCGCGGGTCGGTGAGCTGCTGGACCAGACCGCCGCGGCCGGGCTGGCGGTGCGGCGGGCCGGCGACCTGCCCGAACCGGGCTCGCCGGGGACGGCGGCGCTGGAGGACCTTCCGGCGCCGGTCGGGCTGGCGGGGTACCGGATCGTGCAGGAGGCGCTGACCAACGCCGTCCGCCACTCGGGGGCCGCGGCGGTGACGGTCGAGGTGCGGCTGTTCCCCGGCGAGGTGGTCGTGCGGGTGGACGACGACGGCGCCGGGCCGGCCGGGCGGGCCGCGGACGGCAACGGGGTGCGGGGCATGCGGGAGCGGGCGGCGTCGGTCGGCGGGCAGCTGACCGCGGGGCCGGGCCCGGCGGGCGGGTTCCGGGTGTGGGCGCGGCTGCCCCTGGACGCCGCAGCCGAACCGCCCGGAGCGAACGGAGAGGGCGACATGGGCGGAGAGGGCAGAATGGAGGAGGACGCGTGATCCGGGTGATGCTGGCCGACGACCAGACACTGGTCAGGGCGGGGTTCCGGTCGATCCTGGAGGGCGAGGACGACATCGAGATCGTCGCCGAGGCCGGGGACGGGGACCAGGCCGTCGCGCGGGCCCGCGAGGCGCGGCCCGACGTGGTGCTGATGGACGTCCGCATGCCCGTCCTGGACGGGCTGGAGGCCACCCGGCGCATCATCGCCGACCCGCGGCTGGCCGACGTCCGGGTGGTGATCTTGACGACGTTCGACCTGGACGACTACGTCTACGGCGCCCTCAAGGCCGGGGCCAGCGGGTTCCTGGTCAAGGACACCGAGCCGACCGAGCTGATCCACGGCGTGCGGGTGGTGGCGCGCGGCGACGCGCTGCTGGCGCCCACGGTGACCCGGCGGCTGATCGCCGAGTTCGCCTCCCGGGTCTCCGCGCCGCCGCCCGCCGCCGAGCTCAGCTCGCTCACCGACCGCGAGCGCGAGGTGCTGGAGCTGGTCGCGGCGGGGCTGTCCAACGAGGAGATCGCCGGGCGGCTGGTCCTGTCGCCCGCCACCGCCAAGACCCACGTCAGCCGTATCCTGGCCAAACTCGGGGCCCGCGACCGGGCGCAGCTGGTGGTGCTGGCCTACGAGACGGGGATGATCCGCCCCGGCTGGCTCGGCTGACCGCCCGCACCGCCCGGGCACCGCGCGCGCCGTCCGCGCCGCACGGGCGCGGCCGCAACCGGGCCGGTCACGGCGGTGTTGAACGGATGTGACGGTTACGGACGAAGCTCTCACCCACGACCCCGCCACCGACGACGACGGGGGCGGCGGCGCGGGCGACACGGCAGGCGCGCGGGTCGCCGCCGCCCTCGCACGCGACCTCGACGAGGGGTTCGCCGCCCTGTACGAGGCGTACCGGGCGCCGGTGTTCTCCACCGCCCTGCGGCTGTGCGGGCGGTGGGCCGAGGCCGAGGACCTGTCCGCCGAGGCGTTCCTGCGCGCCTACCGCGCGCTGGCCGGCTACGACGCGCGGCGGATGACCGCGCTGCGGCCGCGGGCCTGGCTGCTGACGATCCTGGCCAACGTGTGGCGCAACAGCCTGCGCTCGGCCGCGCGGCGCCCGCAGCCGGGCCCCATCGAGGACGCCCCCGACCCGCCCGACCCCGGCGAGGGCGTCGAGGACGCCGCCGCCCGCCACGAGACCGGCCGGGAACTGGCCGGGCTGCTGGCCCTCCTGCCCCACCAGCAGCGCGCCGCGGTCGTGCTGCGGCACGTCACCGACCTGCCCGTCGCCGAGATCGCCGCCGTCCTGGGCCTGCCCGAGGGCACCGTCAAGTCCCACATCTCCCGCGGCCTGGCCCGCCTGCGCGACCTGCGCGCCGCCCCCGAGAGCACACCACCCGACAGCACACCACCCGACAGCACAGCAGCCGACAGCACAGCAGCCGACAGCACGCCCGACCCGACCGCAGCCCACACCGAGCAGAAAGGGGGCCACCGATGAACCGCACCGACCCCGCCGGCGGCGCGCCCGACCCGCTGGCAGGCGAGCTGGCGGGGCTCGCCACCGACGCGCCCGCGGCCCTGCTGGACCGCATCGCCGCCCGCCGCGTCCACGTCCCCGGCCCGCTGGAGGACCTCCAGGCCGCCTTCACCGACCACGGCGTCGCCTACCTGCGCGCCGGGATGGACGAGCGGGAGTTCGCCGCGGCGTTCCGCGCCCGCTTCGCCCGGCCCCTGCTGCCCGCCGAGCGCCCCCCGGCCGGGCTCGTGCCCGCCCTGCGCACCGGCCGGCTCGGCGCGCTGCGGCTGGACCTGCGCGGCCTCAGCGACTTCGAGGCCGCCGTGCTGCGCGCCGCCGCGCGGATCCCGCGCGGGCAGACCCGCCCGTACGCGTGGGTGGCCCGGCAGGCGGGGCGGCCCAAGGCGGTCCGCGCCGTCGGGTCGGCGCTGGGCCGCAACCCCGTCCCGCTGCTGATCCCCTGCCACCGCGTGACCCGCTCGGACGGCGCGCTCGGCGACTACGTCTTCGGCGCCGACGCCAAGGAGCGGCTGCTGCGCGCCGAGGACGTCGACGTCGACGAGGTGACCGAGCTGGCCAGGCGCGGCGTGCGGCTGGTGGGCTCCGACACCACCGGGATCGTGTGCTACCCGACGTGCGGGGACGCCCGCCGGATCACCCCCGGCCACCGGCGCGGGTTCCGCGACCTGGCCGCCGCGCGGGCCGCCGGTTACCGGCCGTGCCTGCACTGCCGCCCCGGCGAAGCCCAGCCCGCCTGACACCGCGACGCCGCTCCCGGGCGGGGCGGCGGCGGGGCATACATCGGCGCGGGACGGGAATGGGGCCGTCCACCTGCGGGGACGACCCCGCGGGTGACCGCCGACGAGGGGGAGACCGCCATGCGCGTCGTCGTCACCGGCGCCACCGGCAACATCGGAACCAGCACCGTCCGCGCGCTCGCAGCGGACCCGGCCGTCACCGAGATCGTCGGGCTCGCCCGCCGCGACCCCGGCCCCGAGGCCGCCCGCGAGGCCGACCCCGGCGGGACCGGCAAGCTGCGATGGGCCGAGGCCGACGTCACCGACACCGACCTGGTCCCGCTGATGCGCGGCGCCGACGCGGTCGTCCACCTGGCGTGGCTGTTCCAGCCCACCCACCGGCCCACGGTCACCTGGGACTCCAACGCCGTCGGCAGCGCCCGGGTGTTCGACGCCGCCGCCCGCGCGGGCGTGCCCGCGCTGGTGTACTCCTCGTCCGTCGGCGCCTACTCCCCCGGCCCCAAGGACCGCGCGGTCGACGAGTCCTGGCCCACCCACGGGTGGCCCGGGGCCGCCTACAGCCGCGAGAAGGCCTACGTCGAGCGGCTCCTGGACGCCTTCGAGGCCGCCGACCCCGGATGCCGGGTCGTGCGGCTGCGGCCCGGGTTCGTCTTCGAACGGCAGAGCGCCAGCGAGCAGCGCCGCCTGTTCGCCGGGCCGCTGCTGCCCGGCCGGCTCGCCCGCCCCGGCCTCATCCCGGTCGTGCCGGACCTGCCCGGCCTGCGGCTGCAGGTCCTGCACTCCGCCGACGCCGGGCAGGCCTTCCGCCTGGCCGCCACCGGCGAGGCCCGCGGCGCGTTCAACCTCGCCGCCGAACCCGTCCTGGACGCCCCCGAACTCGCCGACCTGCTCGGCGCCCGGATCGTGCGGATGCCCGCGCGGGGCGTGCGGGCCGCGCTCGCCGCGGCCTGGGGCCTGCACCTGGTGCCCGCCTCGCCCGGCCTGTTCGACCTGGCCCTGCAGATCCCGCTCATGGACACCGCCCGCGCCCGCGAGGAACTCGGCTGGACGCCCCGGCACACCTCCCGCGAGGCGATCGGCGAGTTCCTGGAGGGGCTGCGCACCGGTGCCGGCCGCGACACCCCGCCGCTGTCCCCGGGCACCGGCGGACGGCTGCGCGGCCGCGAGATCGGCACCGGCGCCGGCCAACGCCCCTGACCCCCCACGCCGACACCCCACGTCCGCCCCCCAGTCCGACAGCTCCCGCGACCAGACCGATCCGGAGGTCACCCGATGCCGACGATCACATCCGAGCACCTGCACACCCTGCTGGCCTCCACCGACCGCGGCGCCGCGCTCGTCGTCGTCGGGGGCCGCGCCGCCGTCGTCCCCGGCGACCCCGGGCGCGGCGACGGCCCCGAGGACGCCATGGTGATCACCACGAGGGACGCCGTCATCGCCGAACTCGACACCGGCGCCAACGAGGAGCAGATCGAGGCCCTCGCCCAGCGCCTGGACACCGCGCTGGACAGCCTCGGCGGCTGACACCCGCCGCCACACGCCGCCACCACTCGGCGCGGCGCCACCACGAACGCGCCACCACGAAGGCGCTACCGAACGCGCCGCCCCACGGCACACCGCCGCGGGGCGGCGCGTTTCGCGGGGCGACGCCCGGTCACCGCCGCGCTCCGGCCCCGGTCAGTCGCGGCGGCGCCGACGGTGGCTGGTGTCGCAGAACGGGAAGGAGCGGCTGCGGCGGCACGCGCACAGCGCGACCAGCCACCGGTCCGACACCGCCGTGGTCCCGTCCTCCATCACGACCTCCACCGGGCCCTCCACCAGCACCGGCCCGCCCGGCACCATCCGCACCCGCCGCCGCTCCCGGCCACCCGCGCCGCCGGCGGGCGGACCCGCCTGGCCGGCCGGGTCCGCGGACGCCGCGGCGGGCGCCTCAGGCCGCCGCCCGGTCGCGGTCATCGCGCGCCTCCTCCCCGACCCGGTCCGCGCGGACCACCACCAGGTCCTCGTGCGCCTGCCCGGCCGGCAGCAGGCCCCGGGACCACAGCGCGTCCGCGCGGCGCCGCATCACCGGCCCGAACGGCTCGCGGTGCCGCGCCACCACCGACGCCCGCATCCCCGCCTCGCGCAGCCCCACCAGCGTGGCCGCCACCCCGTTCAGCGCCGAATGCACCACCAGCAGCGTCCCCGAAGGGCTCAGATGGCCCGGCGCCTGCGCGCAGATCCGGTCCAGTAGCACGCGGCCGTCCGGCCCCGCCTCCCACGCTCGCGCCCGGCCCCGCACCGACGCCGGGTCGACATCCCCCACCACGTAAGGGGGGTTGGCCACGATCACGTCGAACTCCTCCCCCGCGACCGGCGCGAACAGGTCCCCGCGCAGCACCCGCAGCGGCAGGCCCCGCATCCGCGCGTTCACCCGCGCCGCCATCACCGCCTGCGCCGAGGCGTCCACCGCGACGACCTCGCACCCGGCCCGCGCCGCGGCCAGCGCCACCGCGCCCGTGCCGGTGCCGAGCTCCAGGACCCGCGCCCCCGCGGGGGCCCCCGCCCGCGCCAGCGACGCCAGCAGCGCCCGGGTCAGCAGCGAGGTGTCGGCCTGCGGCCGGTACACCCCCGGCAGCCTGAAAAGCATCATCGCCCCCTCTTCTCTCTTCACCCGGCCGCCGGCGCGTCCGCGAGCGGGCGCCGCAGCGCCGAGCGGCCCGCCCGCCAGCCGTCCAGCAGACGGCCGCCCAGCCGGTCCTCCAGCAGGCCCGTCGCGCGCACGCCCAGCACCACGTCCCCGGCGAGGCCGGGCTCGGCCTCCAGCAGCCCGCCGATCACCTCGTGGCGCAGCACCTGCTCGTGGACGGCGTCGGCCTCGATGTGCTCGGTGTAGAACAGCCGGGCCCGGGGGCCGGCGCCCAGCCGCTCGAGGGCCCGCGCCATCCGCCGTGCGGCCGGCGCCGTGGTGATCTCCGCCGCGGCGAAGTGGCCCACCAGCGCGGCCCGCAGCGAGCGCCGCAGCCCGAACAGCGACATCATGTTCACCGTCGCCAGCATCACCGCCGGCGCCGCGTCCACGTACGCGCCGTAGGAGGGGTCCAGGCCCAGGTCGTCCAGGAGGTCGGCGTACAGGCCCTGGTGCGTCATCTCCGGCCGGCCGCCGCCGAACTCGTCGTTCTCCACCGCCACTAGCGCCGCCTTGGCGCGTCCCCGCAGCCGGGGGATGACCCAGGCGTGGGGGTCGGCCTCCTTCAGGTGGTACACCGACCGCAGCGCCGCGTACTCGCGCATCTGCCACCCGGTGCCCTCGTCGCGTAGATGGTGGGAGACGCCGTGCGCGTCGACCGGCTCGACCAGCAGTTCCTCCAGCGCGCCCTGGACGTCCCGGGCCGCCGCGTCGCCGCCCGCCCGCCACACGTCGCGGCGCAGCGCCGCCAGGAACACCTCCTCCATCGCGCCGCGCAGCCGCAGCAGGTCCGGGTTCCACTCCCAGTCGGGGTCCACGCCCGCGAATCCCTGGTAGTGCAGCTCGTAGCAGGTGTGCAGGGCCAGTTGCAGGTCGTCGCCGTAGGGGTCGACGGACCGCGCCTCGGCGACCAGGCCGGCGGTCCGCGGCGCGTCCGCGGGGTCGTCGTGGGGGCCCGGGGGCGGGCCCGAGGCCAAGATGGCCGTCACGGCTCGTGACAGCGGCCCGCGGGGCTCGGGCAGTACCGGGGGCCGGTCCGCGCGCGCCCGCACGGATGCGGGTGCGGGGCCGGGCGTGAAGCCGCCCGCCGGGCCCGGAGGGCCGAGGCCCGCGGCGGGGCCGCGGGAGGGCGGTCGTTCCTGTTGAACGGTCATTTTCTCCTCCGTCGTCAGGGGGCGTCCGGCTCCGGTACCCGCTCACTCGCGTCCCATACGCCCGGTTCCTCCCCTGGTGCGGCACCCGGCGGCTCACCCGGCCCCTCGGCGGGGCCGCCCAGCGGCCCGCCCGCCGTGCCCGGCCCCGCACCCGCGGCCAGCCCGCCCGACTCGGTCTGGCGGGCCAGCATCCCCACCACCGCGCGCGGGCCGCCGCGCCGCGCCGCGCGGCGCTGCCGGTCGGTGCCCGTCCCCGCCCGGCGCACGCCCTCCACCAGCGTGGTCACCGTGTCCAGGTCGCCGGCCTCCTCCAGGGCCGGGGCCGCGCGGGCGACCATGGCGTCCACCAGCCGCCACGCCGGGACGGCCCGCCGCGTCACCGGGTCCACCATCGCGCCGCCCAGGCCGTGCCGGGCCGCGTTCCACAGCGCCGCCGCGCACACCTGCCCGTCCAGCCGCGGCGCCTCCCGGCCCCGCGCCAGCTCCGCCAGCGCGGCGCCGACCAGGCCCCGCACCAGCGCCGCCTGCAGCACCGCCTCGTCCGCGGTCGCGGCCGCGTCCCCCGCCCGCACCTCCACCGTCGGCCAGCGCGGCGACGGCCGCGCCAGCCAGAACGTCATCGCCCGGTCCACCAGCGCGCCCGACTCCACCAGCGCCGCGACCCGCGCGTCCCACTCGGACGCCGACGCCGACCACGGCGGCACGCCCGCCCCGGGGAACCGCGCCATCTCCACCATCCGGCGCGCCGCGTAGCGGGTGGGGCGGCCGCGGTCGAAGGGCGAGTTCGCCGCGAGCGCCACCAGCACCGGCAGCCACGGCCGCAGATGGTTCACCACCCCGACCGCGGCCTCCCGGTCCGGGACGCCGACGTGCACGTGGCAGCCGCACGCCTGGTAGTCCTCGACCACGTCGCCGTAGGCGGACACGATCGCGGCGAACCGCTCGCCCCGCGCGGCGGCCGGCGGGTCGCCGCCCAGCACCGGCGTCCCCGACGACACCAGCAGCGCGCCCTCCGCGCGCGCCGCCCCGGCCAGCCGGGCCCGCCCGTAACGCAGTTGGGCGCGCAGGCCCGCCAGGTCGTGGCACACCCCGGTCACCGACTCCACCTGCGAGCCCAGCAGCTCGGTGTGGAACGAGCCGCCCGACTCGCGCCACCGGTGCGGCCCGGCGCGCTCCAGGACGTCCTCGGCGTTCGCCAGGCACTGCCCCGACGCCGCGTCCACCAGCAGGAACTCCTCCTCCACCCCCATGCTGACGCCCGGCGCGTGCCCCCTGCCGCCTCCGCCCATGCCGAGTCCCCCTCACTCGTGCAGACCCCCTCACCTCGGGGGATTCCCGCCCAGAACACCCCCTCCCTCCCCCGCCGGGGAACCTTTACCCGGGCGCGACGCGATCTGGTGACCGGATCGTTCCGCATCCCGCCGCGATGGTGCCTCCCCGAGGGCGCCGCGCCCGGCCAGGATCGAACCCATGAACCGAGCGCTCCTCGTGATCGACGTCCAAGAGTCCTTCCGCCGCCGCCCCAACTGGGAGGCGGTCTCGGCCCCCGACATCGCCGCCCGCGCGCAGCGCCTGGCCGCCGCCGCCCGCGCCGCGGGCGACCTGGTCGTGTGGGTCCTGCACGCCGAGCCCGGCACCGGGAACGCCTTCGACCCCGCGCTCGGCCACGTCCGCCTCATGGACGGCCTGGCCCCCGCCGCCGGCGAGCCCGTCATGACCAAGACCTCCCGCAACGCCTTCACCACCACCGGCCTGCAGCAGTGGCTCACCGAGCGCGGCGTCGGCGAGGTCGTCGTCTGCGGCATCCAGACCGAGCAGTGCTGCGAGACCACCGCCCGCCTGGCCGCCGACCTCGGCTACAAGGTCGCCTTCGTCACCGACGCCACCGCCACCTTCCCCATCGAGCACCGCGACGCCCCGCCCGGCCGCCCCCTCGCCGAGATCCTCGCCGACCCCGCCACCCTGCCCGTCGACCAGATCATCGCCCGCACCGAGTACGCCCTGGCGCGGCGGTTCGCCGAGATCGCCTCCGTCGACGACCTCGCCCCCACCCCGGTAGGCTGACCGGATCGTGACCCGCGTCGCCTTCCTGCTCGTGCCCGGCCTCCACCTGCTCGACCTGGCCGGGCCCGCCCAGGTGTTCGGCACCGCCGCCGACGCCGGCCTGCCCTACCGGCTCGCCTACGTCGCCGACCTCCCCGGCGACCGGCGGGACGAGGAGGCGGCGCCCGAGGCCGCCGCCGGCGCACCCGCCACCGTGCCGACGGCGCAGGGCGTCCCCCTCCAGGCCCCCACCGCCTGGCCGTCCCTCACCGCGGACGACATCCTCCTGGTCCCCGGATGGCGCTGGGGCACCGGCGAACCCCACGCCCCGCCCGTCTCCGCCCACGCCGCCCGCCGCCTGGCCGGCCACCACGCCGCCGGCGGAACCGTCGCCAGCGTCTGCGCCGGGGCGTTCGCCCTCGGCCACGCCGGCCTCCTGGACGGGCGCCGCTGCACCACCCACCACGAGCTCCAGGACGCCCTGGCCCGCCGCCACCCACGCGCCGCCGTCGTCCGCGACGTGCTGTACGTCACTGACGGCCGCGTCATCACCTCCGCCGGCATCGCCTCCGGCATCGACCTCGCCCTGCACCTGGTCGCCTCCCGGCACGGCCCCGCCGCCGCCGCGCGCACCGCCCGCGCCATGGTCGTGTACGCGCGCCGCAACGGCGACGAACCCCAGGCCAGCGCCCTGCTGCGGCACCGCGCCCACGTCAGCGACGCCGTCCACCGCGCCCAGGACCTCATCGACGCCCGCTACACCCGCGCCCTGCCCCTGCACGCCCTGGCCGCCGAGGCCGGCGTCAGCGAACGCACCCTCACCCGCCGCTTCACCGCCGCCACCGGCCTCACCCCGCTGCGCTACCAGCAGGAGCTGCGGCTCGAACGCGCCGAGCACCTCATCGGGCAGGGGGCCACCACCGACGCCGCCGCCCGCGCCGTCGGCTTCACCGACGCCCGCATGCTCCGCCGCCTGCGCTCCCGCCCCTGACCATCAGGGCCGAAAAGACCGGATCCGCTCCAGCGTCAGCGGCGGAGCCAGATCGATCCCGGTGACGTACGCCAGGCATCCCCTGCACCACGGCTGAGAACAGCCGGAACGCCCGCTCCCCCGGCCCCGGTCAGCCGCGCAGGGCCACGTAGGGCGCCAATGCCAGCAGGCTCACCACCAGCGTTCCCCTCAGCGCCCCCGCCGGCACCGCCCGGGCGATCATCCAGCCGGCCAGCACTCCCGCAAGTTCGGGGACGCCCACCAGCGCGGCCAGCGGCCAGTCGACCGCGCCCGCCGTGACGTACCCGGCCGTCCCCGCACCGGCGATCACCACCGACTGGGCCTGCGCCGCCGCCAGCGCGGGCAGCACCGGCACCCCGAGGCCCACCAGCAGCGGCACGCACAGCATCGGCCCGCCGATCCCGAACATCGCGCCCGCGGCCGCGACCCCGGCGCCCACCGCGACGACCACAGCCGGGGAGATCGGCGTGCCCGCCGGTGCCTCCGGCCCGCCCGGACGGCGGACCAGCACCAGCACCGCCGCCACCGCGACCAGCGCCCCCAGCAGCACACCGAACACCCGGCCCGTCACCAGCCCGTTCAGCAGCACCCCCGCCGGCGTCCCGGCGACCGCGCCCGCGCACAGCAGCAGCGCCGTCCGCCGCGTCCCCGGATCGCGCAACTGGCCCGACCGCGTGTACACCGCCGTGCCCAGCACGCCCGTCGCGACGTTGGTGACCAGCGCCGTGCCCGCCACCTGCGCCGGGGACAGCGGCGTCAGCGCGACCAGCCCCGCGGTGACCAGCACCCCGCCCGGCCCCACCGCCGTGATCCCGACGCCCGCGGCCACCGCCAGCAGCACCAGCCCCGCCACCACGCCCGGCCCCAGCCCCGTCACCGGCCCGCCCGCGTCCCGGTGCCCGACCCGTCGTCCCGCCGCGGCGCCGCTGCGGACCGCAGTGCAGTGCCCATTCTCGACATTCTGGGGCTTCGCGCGCATTGGTCAACGAGCGGCCCGCGACCGGGTCTGGGATGCTGCGGTACGGACGGGTGCCGGTTCCAAGGGCACCCCGGTCAGCGGAGGACACCGTGCGCTACGTGCTGATGATCTGCGGCGACGAGACCGCCGGCACCGACCCCGAGCAGGCCGCCGCCACCGGCTGCGGCGGCTGGTCGCGGGAGATGGAGCGGCGCGGCGTCATCCGCGGCGGCGCCGGGCTCGCGCCCGCCCACCGGGCCACCACCGTCAAGGTCCGCGGGGACGAGGTGCTGCTGACCGACGGGCCGTTCGCCGAGACCAAGGACCAGATCGGCGGGTTCTCCCTCATCGAGTGCGACGGGCTGGAGGAGGCCGTCGAGATCGCCGCCCGCCACCCGTGGGCCGCCCTCGGCCAGATCGAGATCCGCCCCGTCGAGGAACCCGCTGCCGGGACCGCGTGACCGGCGCCCCGCCCGCGCCCCGCCCGGCGTGCACGACCACCGGAACGCGGGAGGGCGGCGCCGCGGACGCCGTCGCGCGGGCCTTCCGCGCCGAGTGGGGCCAGGTCGTGGCGACGCTGATCCGGGTGACCGGCGACTGGGACCTGGCCGAGGAGTGCGCCCAGGACGCCTTCGCCGCCGCGCTGGAGCGCTGGCCGCGCGACGGCGTCCCGTCCCGGCCGGGCGCGTGGCTGACCACCACCGCCCGCAACCGCGCCGTGGACCGGCTGCGCCGCGATGCCGCCGGCGCCCGCAGGCTCGCCCAGGCCGCCCGCCCGGCCGAGCCGCCCGAGCCGGCCGAGCCGGACTCCTTCGGCGACGACCGGCTGCGGCTGATCTTCACCTGCTGCCACCCCGCGCTGCGCCTGGACGCCCGCGTCGCCCTCACCCTGCGGGCGCTCGCCGGGCTCACCACCGCCGAGATCGCCCGCGCGTTCCTGGTCGAGGAGGCGGCGATGTCCAAGCGGATCACCCGCGCCAAACGCAAGATCCGCGACGCGCGCGTCCCCTACCGCGTCCCGCCGCCCGGCCTGCTGGCCGAACGCACCACCGCCGTCCTCGGCGTGCTGTACCTGATGTTCAACCAGGGGTACGGCGCCACCGGCGGCGAACCGCGGCGCGGCGCGCTGCGCGGGGAGGCGATCCGGCTCGCCCGGCTGCTGGCCTCGCTGCTGCCCGGCGAGCCCGAGGCGCGCGGCCTGCTGGCCCTGATGCTGCTGCACGACGCCCGCGCCGGCACCCGCACCGACGCCGGCGGAACGCTGGTCACCCTTGAGCACCAGGACCGCTCCCGCTGGGACGCCGCCGAGATCGCCGAGGGCGTCGCCGTGCTGGAGGACGCCCTGCGGCCCGCATCCGGCAGGCCCGCCCCCGGCCCCTACCTGGTGCAGGCCGCCATCGCCGCCTGCCACGCCACCGCGCCCGACGCCGCCGCAACCGACTGGCCCCAGATCGCCCTGCTGTACGACGAGCTCGCCGCGCTCGTCCCGTCCCCGGTGGTGCGGCTGAACCGGGCGGTGGCGGTCGGCATGGCCGACGGCCCCGCCGCCGGCCTGGACCTGGTGGAGGACCTGGAGCGCTCCGGCGCCCTGGAGGGCTACCACCTGCTGCCCGCCACCCGCGCCGACCTGCTGCGCCGCATGGGCCGCGACGCCGAGGCCGCCGACGCCTACCGCCGAGCCCTGGACCTGGCCTCCGACACCGCCGAGCGCCGCTACCTGGCCCGGCGCCTCGCCGAGACCGCCCCGCGCACCTGAGGGCACGGACGCGCGGAAAACTCGTTCCCGGAAGGTGTCCGTTCAGGGGCGGCGCGTTCGTCGGTTGGGCAGAACGGCCCGACAAGGCCGCCCACCTGGGAAGGAACCCTTCATGGAAACCACGCACTCCAAGGACGGCACCCGCATCGCGGTCGAGCGGACCGGAGCGGGGCCCGCCCTCGTCCATGTCGGCGGCGCCCTCAACGACCGCGGCTCCGGGGCCGCGCTCGCCGGGCTGCTCGCCCCGCACCACACCGTCCTCACCTACGACCGGAGGGGACGCGGCGACAGCGGCGACACCCCGCCCTACGCCGTCGAACGCGAGATCGAGGACCTGGCCGCCGTCATCGAGGCCGCCGGCGGGTCCGCCGCGGTGTACGGGATGTCGTCCGGCGCCGCGCTGGCGCTGCGCGCCGCCGCGCACGGCCTGCCCATCACCCGGCTCGCGCTGTTCGAGCCGCCCTTCAACCCCGCCCACGACGAGCGGATCACCCACGCCCGCGGCTACAGCACCGAGCTGACCGGCCTGCTGGCCGACGGGCGCCGCGGGGACGCCCTCGCCCTGTTCATGACCACCGTCGGAATGCCGGAGGAGATGATCCGGCAGATGCGGGGCGCGCCCATGTGGCCCGCGCTGGAGGCGCTGGCCCCCACCCTCGCCTACGACTCGGCCGTCATGGACGACGCGGCGACCGGGGGCGTGCTGCCGGAGGACCTGCTCGGCCGCGTCACCGTCCCGGCCCTGGTCCTGGACGGCGGCGACAGCCCCTCATGGATGCGCGACATCGCGCGCCTCACCGCCGCGCACCTGCCCGCCGGGACGCACCGCACCCTGGAAGGGCAGACCCACGACGTCGACCCCGCGGTGCTCGCACCCGCCCTGGCCGAGTTCCTCAGCAGCTGAGCGGCCCCGGAGCCCGGCCGCCCGCCGGCGGGCGGGCCGGTCACGGGACGGGCACCTCGATGTGGCCGGGCGCGCCGCGACGCACCGACGCGCGCCCGGCGGTGACCTCCGCGGCCCACGCCTCGAACGCCTCCAGCTCCGGGACGGGCACCGCCACGTCGGCCTCCACGCCCGTCCCGTAGCGGACGCCGCCGGGCTGGTGCCCCCGGGCGTGCAGCTCGCCCAGGAACCGTCCCGCCAGCGCGTGGTCCACCGCGACGGTGACCGTCACCACCGGGCGCAGCTCCACCACGCCGACGGCGTCGACGGCACCGGCGACGGCCTGCCCGTAGGCGCGCACCAGGCCGCCCGCGCCGAGCTTCACCCCGCCGAAGTAGCGGGTGACGACCGCGGCCGTGCCGGTCAGCCCGCGCCGCACCAGCACCTCCAGCATCGGGACGCCCGCCGTCCCGGCCGGCTCGCCGTCGTCGCTGGTCCTGGTGATCTCGCCGTGCTCGCCGACGACGTAGGCGGTGCAGTTGTGGGTGGCGTCGCGGTGCGCGCGCCGGTGCCCGGCGATGAACGCCGCCGCCTCGGCCTCGTCGGCGGCGCGGGCGAGCGTGCAGACGAACCGGGACCTGCGGACCTCCAGCTCCAGCGAGCCGCCCTGTCTGATCGTGCGCATGGCGCCTGCGAGTCTACGGCCGCCCCGGGCACCGGGCCCGGGTCAGACCAGGTCGATGAGGTCGGCGATGGACGCCACGACGCGGTGCGGGCGGAAGGGGAACCGGGCGATCTCCTCCTTGCGGGTGACGCCGGTCAGCACCAGGATCGTCTCCAGCCCGGCCTCGACCCCGGCGACGATGTCGGTGTCCATGCGGTCGCCGATCATCGCGGTGCTCTCGCTGTGCCCGCCGACCACGTTCAGCGCCGTGCGCATCATCAGCGGGTTCGGCTTGCCGACGAAGTAGGGGTCCACCCCCGTCGCGCGGGTGATCATCGCGGCGACCGCGCCGCACGCCGGCAGCGAGCCCTCCGGGGACGGGCCGATCGGGTCGGGGTTGGTCGCCACGAACCGGGCGCCGCCCTCGATCAGCCGGATCGCGCGGGTGATCTGGGAGAAGCTGTAGGTGCGGGTCTCGCCGAGCACCACGTAGTCGGGGTCGATGTCGGTGAGGACGAAGTCGGCCTCGTGCAGCGCCGTCGTCAGCCCGGCCTCACCGATCACGTAGGCCGAGCCCTCGGGCCGCTGGTCGGCCAGGAACCGGGCGGTGGCCAGCGCCGAGGTCCAGATCGACTCCGCCGGGACGGCCAGCCCGGCGGCCGCCAGGCGGGCCGACAGGTCCCGCCTCGTGTAGATCGAGTTGTTGGTCAGGATGAGGAACGGTTTCCCCGACGCCGACAGGCGGCGGACGAACTCCTCGGCGCCGGGGACGGGGCGGCCCTCGTGGACCAGGACGCCGTCCATGTCCGACAGCCAGTACTCGATCGGCTTGCGCTCGCTCATGCCCCCATTGTCGCAGGCAGGGATCTTCCCCAGGACCGTTCGAGCGGACCGGTTCGCCCGGGGCCCCGCGCCGCCGGGGCGTTGACCCGCGTGTGACGCGGGCCATAGATTCTCCGGCACGGCGCACCGAATCGTGTTCGGCGGACGGGCCGCCCCGGCGGAGCGCCGTCACCCCCGCGGGAGGCGCGCGTGCAGGACCGGGACGAGCAGGGCCGGGACGGGCAGGACACCGGGCGGCGGCTGCCGGGCATCGCCGAGGTCAGGGCGGCGATGACGGCGCCGGGCCAGCTGTTCGAGATGGCCGAGGCGACGATCCGCGGCGTGCGGACCCGCGTGTGGAAGAACGCCCCGCCGACCCTGCGCGACATCCTGGAGATCTCCCGCGCCCAAGGCGGCAAGGACTTCCTCGTCTACGAGGACGACCGGGTCACCTTCGCCGAGCACTACGCGCGGGCGGCGGCGTTCGCGCGGCTGCTGGTCGACCGGTACGGGATCGCCAAGGGCGACCGGGTCGCGATCGCGATGCGCAACTACCCCGAGTGGTCGGTGGCGTTCTTCGGCGCCGCCGTCGCCGGCGCCGTCGTGGTCCCGCTGAACGCCTGGTGGAGCGCCGGGGAGCTGGAGTACGGGCTGGCCGACAGCGGCGCCAGGATCCTGGTCGCCGACACCGAGCGCGCCGACCGGCTCGCCGCCGTGCTGCCGCAGCTGGGCGTGTCGTGCCTGGTCGCGCGGGCCGACGGCCCCGTCCCGGAGGGCATGGAGGCGTTCGAGGAGATCGTCGGCGACGGCGGCGACCCGCAGGCGGCCGTCCTGCCCGAGGTACCCCTCGACCCCGAGGACGACGCGACGATCTTCTACACCTCCGGCACCACCGGCCGTCCCAAGGGCGCCCTCGGCACGCACCGCAACATCGCCGGCAACCCCGTCGCCCTCGCCTACGGGATCATGTCGGCGGGCGTGCGCGCCGGACGCACCGTCGAGGAGCTCGCCGCGCCGCAGCCGCGCGTGACGCTGCTGAGCGTCCCGTTCTTCCACGCCACCGGCTGCCACTCGGTCCTGGTGACCAGCGCCCTGCAGGGCGGCACCGTCGTGCTGATGTACAGGTGGGACGTCCGCACTGCGCTGGAGCTGATCGAGCGGGAGCGCGTCACCGGGTTCGGCGGCGTGCCGACGATGGCCTGGCAGGTCCTCACCTCCCCCGACTTCGGCGACTACGACACCTCCAGCCTCACCGGCGTCAGCTACGGCGGCGCGCCGGCCGCCCCCGCCCTCGTCGACAAGATCAAGGAGCGGCTTCCCGAGCGGATGCCCGGCAACGGCTACGGCCTGACCGAGACCTCCTCGGTCACCACCTACAACGGCGGCGTGAACTACCTGGAGCGGCCCGAGAGCGTCGGCCCGCCCGTCGCGGTCTGCGACGTCAGGGTCGTCGGGCCCGGCGGAGAGGACCTGCCGACCGGCGAGGTCGGCGAGCTGCTCATCAAGGGGCCCAACGTCATCAAGGGCTACTGGAACAAGCCCGAGGCGACCGCCGCGGCGTTCGTGGACGGCTGGTTCCACAGCGGCGACCTGGCCCGCCTGGACGCCGACGGGTTCGTCTACATCGTCGACCGCGCCAAGGACATGCTGATCCGCGGCGGAGAGAACATCTACTGCGCCGAGGTCGAGGCCGCCCTCTACGAGCACCCGGCCGTGGCCGACTGCGCCGTGATCGGCGTCCCCCACGAGGTCCTCGGCGAGGAGGTCGGCGCGGTCGTCGTCCCGCGGCCCGGCACCGCGGTGTCCGAGCGGGACATCGAGGAGTTCCTGGACGGGCGGATCGCCGCGTTCAAGATCCCCGCGCACTACTGGTTCCGCGAGCAGGGCCTGCCCCGCAACCCCGGCGGGAAGATCCTCAAGACCCGGCTGCGCGAGGAGCTGCTCGACCGCCCGCCGGTATCGTGATCTTGTGATGGACGACGAACCGCGCCCCGCCAACCGCCAGATCGACGTGCCGGGCCTCGCGCCCGGCCCCGGATACAGCCACGCCGTCTCGGTCGACGTGCCCGGCCGGCTGGTGGTGCTCAGCGGGCAGATACCGCTGGACTCGGCCGGGAACCTGGTCGGCCCCGGCGACCTGGAGGCCCAGACCCAGCAGGTGTTCGCCAACCTGGAGACCGCGCTCACCGCCGCGGGCGCCCGCTGGGAGCACGTCGTGCGGCTCGGATACTTCCTGCGGGACGTGAGCGGCGTGGGGGTCGTGCGGGCCGTCCGCGCCGAGTTCGTCCCCGAGCGGGTCGCCCCCGCCGCGTCGCTGGTCGAGGTGTCGCGCCTGGTTCGCGACGACTTCCTCGTGGAGATCGAGGCCCTCGCCGTCGTCCCCGCCGGCTGACCCTTCCGCCGCCCGGGGACCGGGCAGCACGCGAAACGGGGCGCCCCCGGCGATGGGGGCGCCCCGTTTCGCGTGCGGGCGGATCAGACGTTGACCCCGAAGTCGGAGGCGATGCCCGACAGGCCCGAGGCGTAGCCCTGGCCCACCGCGCGGAACTTCCACTCGGCACCGTTGCGGTAGAGCTCGCCGAACACCATCGCGGTCTCGGTCGAGGCGTCCTCCGACAGGTCGTAGCGCGCGATCTCGCTGTTGTCGGCCTGGTTCACCACGCGGATGAAGGCGTTGCGGACCTGGCCGAAGCTCTGCTGGCGGCCGTCGGCGTCGTAGATCGACACCGGGAACACGATCTTGGAGACCTCGGCGGGGACGGCCGCCAGGTTCACCTTGATCGCCTCGTCGTCGCCCTCGCCCTCGCCGGTGAGGTTGTCGCCGGTGTGCTCGACCGAGCCGTCGGGGCTCTTGAGGTTGTTGAAGAACACGAAGTGCTGGTCCGACAGGACCTTGTTCTCCGCCGAGCACAGCAGGGCGCTGGCGTCCAGGTCGAAGTCGGCGCCGGTCGTGGTCCGCACGTCCCACCCGAGTCCGACCACGACGGCGGTCAGTCCGGGGGCCTCCTTGGTCAGCGAGACGTTGCCGCCCTTGCTCAGACTGACTCCCACTGTGTCTACCTCCGTATCGGCTGCGGGCGCCATCACCCGCGTGCGGTCTGTCTAACGAGAACGGTAGCCACCTTGCGTCGGTTCCCCCGCCTCCTTGGCGAATTCGGGGCGTGGCGTGCCGTTTCTCCCCGCGCGGGCGGCCCTCAGGGCAGGAACGCGGCGGGCGCGGCGACCGGGGCGGGCAGCTCGAACGCGGCGGCCAGCTCCTGCGCCCGGGGCGCCAGCTCGTCGCAGGTGCGGCGCCGTGCGGCCCACACCTCGTCCAGGAACCCGGGCGGGACGACCCCCTCGTTGAGCAGGGCGGAGGCGCGGCGCTCCAGCCGGTCCAGGGCGTGCAGGCGCAGGACGGGCCCGAGCGCCCGGGGCCCGTCCCCGGCGGCCGCGGCCAGGATCTCCAGGACGACCCGGTCGGCGCAGGCGTCGGCGGTCCGCGCGGCCAGCGCCAGGTTGCCGTTCCAGGCGGTGAAGGCGTCCTCGCCGCCGTCCAGGGCCGCCTCGACCCGGCCGGCGAGCCGGTCGCGCATGCGGCGCTCGGCGTCGCGGGCCAGGAACAGCCACACGGCCGGGGAGTCCAGGTCGCCGTCGTCGGGCGGCCCGAGCTCGGGGCCGGGCGGGGCGTAGCGGTCCAGGTCGGCCATCGCGCGGGCGGTGTCGTAGCGGATGAGCTCGTTGTCGCCGCCGGCGTTCTGGTAGGCGTGCGTCAGGCCCCGGTAGGCGTTGAGCCGCTCGACGGCGGCGAAGCCGGGCGCGCCGCTGTGCACCCGGCACGCCGACACCGTCTCCTGCGCCTGGGCGGTCGCGGCCGCCTTCAGCAGCGCCAGGTCCCGGTCGACCGCCGACCACGGCGCCCACGCCGTCGCCGGGCCGGCGCCCGCGTCTCCTCCCGCGGCCGCGTCCGGGGAGGGGCGCGGGGCGGTGGCGTGCGCGGCGACGGCGGTGAGGGCGTAGGCGGAGGCGAGCGCGCCCAGCACCGCCTCCTGCTGGTTGCGGTAGTCGGTCAGCGGCCGGCGCGGGGCCAGCCGCCCGAGGGTGGAGCGGCCCGCCGAGTGCGCCAGCAGCATCCCGGCGGACGCCCGGGTGATCGCGGCGGAGGCGGAGATCACCGCCCGCCACACCGGCGGGGCGATGCCCATCGAGCGGGTCAGCCGCGCCGCCGCCGGGCCGTGCGGGTCGTGGAAGGCCCCGTCGGCGCCGATGCCCGCGCCGTCGCGCAGCCACGCCTCGTAGGGGACGCGGACCTCCTCCAGCAGCACGGCGGCGTAGTCGACCTGCAGGCCGGTGGTCTCCGGCGCCGGCACGATCCGCACGCCGGGCGGGACGGCTCCGCCGGGCCCGCGCAGCGGCACCGCGAACACGAAGACCCCGCGCTCCTCGCCGCCGTGGACGAGGGTCGCGTAGACGGCGGCGGTCTTGGGCAGCTCCGGGTGGGCGGTGTTGGTGGGGAACTTGGCGGCCCGCACGTCCGGCGTGCTGAGCACGAACCCGCCCGTGGCGGGGTCGTGGCGGGCGACGGTGCGGGGCGACAGGTGGCTGTTGCTGCGCCCCACCTCGGTCATCAGAAGCGTCCCGAACGAGGCCATCGACTCCAGGGACTCGCGGACCGGCCGCGTCCCCTCCTGCCCTTCGCCGAACCGCAGGATCGGGCCGAGCGCGAGGGTGTAGTGCAGCAGCATCAGGTGGAACAGCGGCGGGTCGGCGATCGCGGCGCGCTCCAGCAGGGCGCACAGCGCCGGGGGGTCGGCCAGCAGTTCGCTCGCGGGCGGCGCGGCCAGCCCGGCGCGGCGCAGCCGCTCGTAGGTGAGCGCGTGCCGCTCGGGGGCGGTGAGCCCGCCGGGGACGGTGAAGAACTCCTCGGGGACGGCCTCCTCCAGCCGGGCGCGCGCCTTGGCGTCCAGAGAGGTGCCGTGCACGAACCGGCGCAGGTCGTCGATGCTCACGAGGGGTCCTTTCGGTCGCCGGAGGGGGTGACGCCGGGGGCGGCCTTGCCGGTCAGGCCGTGGCGGGGCCGGTCGCGCAGCGGCGCCAGCGTCCGCACGCCCGGGACGGTCAGCCGCGCGCACTGGCACAGCGCGTTGCCGGCGCCGGCCTCGGCGAACACCGTCGCGCCCGCCGCGTGCACGGCGCGCAGCGCGTCCGGGAGCCGGACGGGTTTGACGATGCAGTCGGCCATGGCGCGGTGCAGGTCGTCGTCGTCGCGGTAGGCGCGGCCGCGGACCGGGGAGTGGACCGCCACCTCCAGCGGCCGCTGCGGGAAGCCGCGGATCATGGCGTACCACTCGTCGTCGGCGCCGGCCATCGCCGGATGGTGGGACAGGTAGGGCACGGCGAGCCGCACGGCGTTCACGCCCTGGCCGCGCGCGGCCTCGAGGACGTCCTCCAGCGGCCCGTCGGGTCCGGACACGACCGTGACCTGCGGGGCGTTCAGGCACGCCACGACCACCTCCGGGGCGCCCGCGGCGTCGACGCAGGCGCGGGTGCGGTCCTCGCCGGCCTCCAGCAGGCCCATGCCGCCGCCCCCGCCGTGCCGGGCCAGGACGCCGACGGCGGCGACGCCCATGCGGGCGCCGTCGGCGATCGAGAACGCGCCCGCGCACACCAGCGCGGCGATCTCCCCGAAGCTCTGCCCGACCGCGAACGCGGGGTGCACGCCCTGCGCGCGCATGGCGCGGTCCACGGCGACGGATGCGGTGTACCCGGCGAGTTGGGCGACGCCGGGGGTGCGGGCGGCCTCCCGGTAGCCGCCGGGGTCGTCCATCAGGATCGAGCGCAGATTCGGCCATCCGTGCCGCGGCAGGCCCTCCTGAACGGCGTCCAGGACGTCGGAGACCGCGAGGGCGGCGCCGGGGCCGGACCTGGCGAGGGCGGGCAGGTCGGGGACTCCCGCCGAGCCGGTGCCGGGGAACAGGAAGGCGCACTTGTCGCCGGGTGCGCGCTTTTCGGCCGGACGGAATGGAGATTCGGGCACGCGGGGTCTCCTTACCTTGAAGGAAGGCTGCCTTTCCTTTTACGCCAACGGCCGCTTAGTGCTCGGTTATGGACCCAAACCCTGAAATGGGATTATTCACTTATGGGATGGGACTGACAACCCGCCAATGGGGCGACAGGGAGGACGTATGACCGTGCCTGACGCGCGACGGCGGCCCCGGGCGGACGACGGCCGGGCGGCGTGGGACGGCGGGCGGGGGTGGACGATCCTCGGGACCGGCGCCCACCTGCCCCGCGAGGTCGCGCACAGCGAGGACCTGTCGCGCTCGCTGGGCCTGGAACCGGACTGGATCGAGCGCCGCACCGGGATCAGGCGGCGGCACGTCGTCGCGCCCGGCGAGGCCGCCTCCGACCTGGCCGCGGCCGCCGCCGCCAAGGCGCTGGAGGCGGCCGGGCTGCGGGCCGCCGACCTCGGCCTGATCGTGCTCGGCACCTCCACGCCCGACGTGATCGCCCCCTCGACCGCCTGCCGCGTGCAGGCGATGCTGGGCGCCCGCCGCGCCGCCGCGTTCGACATCTCCGCCGCCTGCACCGGGTTCGTGTTCGGGCTGCAGACCGCGATCGGCTGGCTGGCCACCCAGCGCGGCGCGCCCTCCTACGCGCTGGTCATCGGGGTGGAGGTGTACTCCCGGTTCCTCAACCGCGCCGACCGCGCCACCGCCGCGCTGTTCGGGGACGGCGCGGCCGCCGCGGTCGTCGGCCCCGCCCCGGCCGCGCACGGCATCGGCCCGATCACCCTGGGCTCGGACGGCTCGGGCGTCGACGACGTGCTCATCCCCGCGGGCGGCAGCCGGCTGCCCGCCAGCGCCGAGACCCTCGCCGCGCTCGGCCACACCATCCACATGGACGGGCGCGCGGTCCGCGACTTCATCACCGAGGTGTTCCCGCGGCTGGTGGCCGAGGCGACCGAGGGTGCCGGGGTCAAGCCCGCGGACCTGGCGCTGGTCGTCCCGCACCAGCCCAACCCGCGGCTGGTCGCCTCGCTGGCCGGGGACGCCGGGCTGGACCCGGCCCAGCTGGCGATCGTCGGGGACGAGGTCGGCAACATCGGTGCCGCCAGCATCCCCTACGCCCTCGACCGGGCCGTCCGGACGCGGCGGATCGGGCCGGGGGACCTGGTGCTGCTCGCCGGGTTCGGCGCGGGCCTGACCTGGGGCCACACCCTGCTGACCTGGCCGCCCGGCGCGGAGCCCGCCTGACCATTCCATGCCTTGCCAGTTATATGCGGTTCCGGCTATGTTCGGTGGGCGCGGGCGGCCCCGACGGCGGCGCCCGCGCGTCCGGGCACCCGACCGAGGAAGGGCGAGGCGAGATGAGCACCGGCGACGCGCACGCACCCGACGGCACCGCCACCCACCGCGACGGGCGCGCCCTGCTGCGCTTCGAACGCCGCCTGCGCCACCCGCCCGAACGCGTCTGGAAGGCCCTCACCGACCCCGCCGAGCTGTCGGCCTGGCTCGCCGAGGCCGTCCTGGAGCCCGCCGCGGGCGGCAAGTTCGAGTTGCGCTGGCTCAACGCCGGCGACGCCGCCGAGGACGCCACCGCGCGCGGCACCGTCACCGCGTTCGATCCGCCGCGGCTGCTGGAGCTGGACTCCGACCTGCACGGCCGGCTGCGCTGGGAGCTCGCGCCCGCCGACGGGGGGACGCACCTGGTGTTCACCAGCGACGTCCAGCTGCCCGGCGAGTTCCTGATCCGCACACTCGCCGGCTGGCACCTGCACCTGGACTACCTCTCCGAGGCCCTCGGCGGCGCCCGTGTCGACTGGCCGAACTGGACCACCGCCCGCTGGCAGGTCCACCACGACCGCTACGCCGAGCGGCTCGGCGCGCTGGAGGCCGTCCGCGCCCTGTACCGGCGCGTCCTGGACGGCTGGAACGCCCGCGACGGCGCCGCGTTCGCCGCCCCGTTCCGCGCCGACGGCGAGGCGGTCGGGTTCGACGGCACCCTGCACGCGGGCCGCGAGCGGATCGCCGCGCAGCTGGACCGGATCTTCGCCGGCCATCCCACCGCCCGCTACGTCGGCCTCGTGCGCGACGTCCGGCTGATCGCCCCCGGCGCCGCCGTGCTGCGCGCCGTCGCCGGGATGGTCCCGCCCGGCTCGGCCGACCTGAACCCCGCCGCCAACGCGGTGCAGACGCTCACCGCGTCCCAGCTCATGGGCGAATGGCGGGTCGAGCTGTTCCAGAGCACCCCGGCCGCCTACCACGGGCGCCCCGAGGAGGCCGAGGCCCTCACCGCCGAACTGCGCGCCCTGCTGCCCGGGGACGGCTGACGGGCGCCCATCCGCGCAAGCGAAACGGCGGACGGCCCGGAACCCCGCGGGGTCCGGGCCGTCCGCCGCGCGGAGGCGCCTTGTCAGCGCTTCAGCGAGCGCAGCACCGCGCGGGACTCGGCGCGGCGGTCCCAGGCGACGGCGGCGAACACGACCGCGAAGGCCGCGGGCAGCAGCGCGAACGCCGGCTCCAGCACCAGCAGCTGGGTGAGGACGGCCCCGGCCATCAGCCCGATCAGCCCGGTCGCGGCGAGCCCGGCCAGCCGCGGGACAACCAGCCCCATTGCGCCGGCGGCCTCGACGGCCCCGGTCGCGTACCGGAACCACTGCCCCCAGCCGATCTCCTCGAAGGTCCGGACCGCGTCGGCCTGCCCGGCGAACTTCGGCAGCGCCGAGGCGATGAGCAGGAACGCGGCGAGCAGGATCTGCGCGCCCCACAGCGCGTTGCGCAGCGTGCGGCGGTCCCCGCCGGAGGCGTGGGAGGCGGGGCGGGCGGCGGTGACGCGGGCGGCGGTGACGCGCGTGGCGGTGTTCGCGGCGGTGTGGGTCTGGGCGCTCATGGCGGGGGTCCTTCCGTGCGGTGTCTCATCGGCCTTTCACTGACGCGTCGCACGGCCGGTCCACGAATCGACATTCCGCCGCGGCTTTCTCCGGAATCTTTTTCGCGGCTCTATCAGGGCAGATGAGAACCGGTGAACGCGGTCGCGGCGGCGGTCGCGGAGCGCACGAACGCCGCCAGGGCCCGGGACCGGGACGCCTCGGGCCAGGCGATCACGAGCGTGGTCGGGGCGGCGTCGCGGACCGGCACCGCCGCCAGATCGTCGCGCAGCAGCCCGCGCATCGACTCCGGCAGCACCGCGACCATCCGGCCGAGCGCGATGAGCTGCATCAGCTGCCCGCCGTCACCGACCACCGGCCCGTCGCCGGGGCCGGGGTCGTGCGGGCGGCGCGGCAGGACCTCGCCCTCCAGGTCGGCCATCGACACCTCGGCGCGGCCTGCCAGGCGGTGCCCCCTGGCCACGACGAGCACCTGCCGCTCCTCCATCAGCGGCTCGGTGGCCAGCCCCGCGGCGTCCTGGCGCGGCGTGTACAGCAGGGCGGCGTCGGCGCGGCCGTCGCGCAGCGCGTCCGCCGCCCCGTACCCGAACAGCATCTCCACCGGCAGCGCCTCCGGTTCGCGCTCGTAGGCGTCCAGGATCGCGGGCAGCAGGCCGCCGCCGTCCCCGCCGGGCTTCATCGCCAGGACGAGCCGGGGCCCGGCCGCGCCGGCGCGGCGCGTCCGGCGGACCGCCGCGGCGACGGCCTCCAGCGCGGCGCCGCCCTCGGCCAGCAGGGTCTCGCCCGCCGGGGTGAGCGTCACCCGCCGGCTCGTGCGCTCCAGCAGCCTCACGCCCAGGCGCCGCTCCAGCCGGCCGATCGCCCGCGACAGCGGCGGCTGGGCGATCCCGAGCCGCTCGGCCGCCCGGCCGAAGTGCAGTTCCCGCGCCACCGCCAGGAAGTAGGTCAGCTCCCGCGTCTCCACCACATCCATACCCTCAGGGTATTGATCGCGGCGGGATCGGTGTTGGCCCCCGCGCCGCCGCCGGTGGTGGGCTTCGAGCCATGAGCACCACGACTGAGCACACCAAGACCGCCCTGGTGACCGGGGCCAACAAGGGCATCGGACACGCCGTCGCCGAAGGGCTCGCCGCACGCGGCATGACCGTCCTCATCGGGTCCCGCGACCCCGATCCCGGTGAGAAGGCGGCCGCGTCGCTGCGGGAGGCGGGGCACGACGCCCGCGCCGTCGCCCTCGACGTCACCGACCCCGCCGCCGTCGAGGCGGCGGCCCGCGCGATCGCCGCCTCCCCCGGGCGCCTGGACGTGCTGGTCAACAACGCCGGCATCTCCGGCGGCGCGCTGCACCTCCCCGACGAGGCGGACATGGACGTCGTGCGCCGCGTGTTCGACACCAACCTGTTCGGCGTGATCCGGGTGACCAACGCGATGCTGCCGCTGCTGCGCCGGGCTCCGGCGGCGCGGATCGTGAACGTCTCCAGCGGGACGGCCTCGATGGCCGCCATGACCGATCCGGGCCACTACTTCTGGGAAGTGCCGAGCTCGGCGGCCTACCCGGCGTCCAAGGCGGCGCTGAACATGCTGACGATCCAGTACGCCAAGCGGCTGCGGGACACCGGGATCCTGGTCAACGCCGCAGCGCCCGGCGCGTGCGCGACCGACTTCACCGCGGAGTTCACCCGCGCCACCGGCCGGACGACCACGCGCACCGCCGCGCAGGGCGCCGCCATCGCGATCCGGCTCGCCACGCTGGAGGGCGACGGGCCGACCGGCGGGTTCTTCGACGACGACGGGCCCGTGCCCTGGTGAAGCCCGCAGCGGGATCGCGGCGGGTTCAGGCGCCGCGCGGGTAGCGGGCGCGCATGGCGTCGATGCACAGGTCCCGCGACACCGGGCCGGCGAACCGGAGCCGGTCGTAGGCGGTGAACGGCGGCTCCAGCGCGTCGAGCTCGTCGATCAGCGCGTGCAGCCGGCGGGTCCAGGCAGGCGTCCCCGCGTCCGGCTCGCCCGGCGCCGCCTCGATCGCGGTGACCAGGGCGTCCTTGTACTGGATCGTCCGGGGCGTCACCGAGCGCAGGCACACGTACTGGCCCGACAGGTAGGCGGCCCACTCCTGCCCGGCGGCGGTCTCGTCGTCCCAGTGCGCGCGGAACCACTCCTCCAGCGCGTCGAGGCCGCCCGCCTGGTCGGCGAGGCCGAACAGGTCCGGTGGCACCATCTCGGCGCCGTCGGAGCGCAGGTAGCCGGGCAGCGGCAGCCGGCCCTCCAGCATCAGCCGCCGCGCCTCGCCGGCGTCGCGGCCTTCGGCGCGGCACAGGCCCTCCAGGTCGGTGAACCACGCGGTGACGTAGGCGTCGTCGGCCGCGGTCATCGGGTGGTCGCCGTTGACCTCCCGGAACCGCGAGGCCAGCCGCTCCTTCAGATCGGGGTCGCTCATGCGCGGACGCTAACGCGGTATCGCTTCGCCGCCCGCCGAATCATGGCCGCGCGGGCCCTCACCAGGGGGAGAGCACGAGCGCCTGGACGGCCAGCGCGGTCGCCGCCTGCGCCGCCAGCCACCCCCGCGTCCCCGCCCCGGAAGGGGAGCGGTCCACGGCGGCGGCGAGCACCGCCCAGGCGGCGAACGGCACCCAGATCCGCTCGACCTCGCCGCGGGTGACACCGGAAAGGTCCAGGACCAGCACGCCGAGCAGCGCCGCGCCCGCCAGCACCGCCACCGCCGCCGCGGGCGGGGCCTCCCGCCGCCGCGCGCCCCGCCCGAGCGGGTCCCGCCAGAGCGCGCGCCGCCGCAGCAGGGCCGCCGTGCGCGGCAGCGCGTGCGCCACCGCCGGACCGGTCAGCAGCCCCAGCACCGCAAGGTCGCCGAACAGGAAGTAGGCGTAGGAGCGCTGCGCCGACCCGCGGCTGACCAGGTAGGTGTCCAGGGTGGCGCGGACGCCGTCGGGCCACCAGAACCCCAGCAGCGTGAACGCGGCCGGGGCGACCGCCAGCCCGGCGGCGGCGGCCGCGAGCACCAGCGGCCGCGGGCGGCGCAGCAGCACGACCGCGAGCGGCACCGCGAACAGCGGCAGCAGCCCGTAACTCAGATACGGCAGGCACCCGAGCAGCAGCCCGCCCGCCACCGCCGGGACGAGCGCCCGCCTGCCCGCCCCCCGCGCGGCGAGCGCGAGCAGGGCCGTCCCCCACGCCCCGACCGCGAGGAAGAACGCGTCCATCGCCGTGGCGACCCACACCGCCAGGGGCGCCAGGACGAGGAACGGCACCGCGGCCCGCGCGGCCCGCTCCCCCGCCACGCACCGCACCGTGACCGCGATCGCGGCCACCGAGGACGTCCCGGCCGCGATGACGAGCGCCGCCGCCCATCCGGTGCCGCCGAGCCCGGCCTTCTCCAGCGCCCACAGGACCAGCATCGGCAGCGGCGGATGCCCCCGCACGTGCGTGGTGTAGCCGCCGAGCCGCTCGGTGAAGGTCCGCAGCCACTCCAGCGGGTCGGGGCGCACCTGCGCCAGGCCCGCCGGGTACTCGGTCGGCGCGTCCAGCGGCGCGGCGAGCGCGCCCCACCCGTCGGAGGCGGCCAGCGCCACCGTCCACGCGGCGGCGGACGCCCACGCGACCGGCGGCAGCGCCCGCCACGGCAGCCGGGCCGCCAGCACGGGCAGGCCGGCCACGGCCAGGGCCGCCAGGGCCGGTGCCGGCAGCAGTCCCCAGCCCGGCGGCCACCCCCGCGCCCGCGCGTGCAGCGGGGGCAGCCGGTCCTCGGTGGACAGGCCCGCGCGGCGCAGGTACCAGCCCACGGCGAACGCCGCCGCGATCCCGGCCGCCCAGACGGCGACGGCGACCCACGCGGACCGGCCGCGCCTGCGCGGCTCGGCGGCCTCCACCCGGCCGTGCGCCTCGGTGAGCGTCATCGTCCCGTCTCCTTCCGCGGCGGCCGCGGCGCGCGCGTCGCTCCCCCGTGCCTCCGGCGCCCGGCGGCGCGGCGCGCGGTGAGCGCGCGGGCCGCGACGGCGAGGGCCGCCGCGGCGGCGATGAAGCCCAGCACGATCGCCAGGTTGCGGCCGTAGGGCAGCGGCAGGCGGGACGGCTCGTCGGCGCGGCGCCCGTAGGCCAGCACGACGGGGATCGCGACCGCGGTCACGCAGCCGCCGACGACGAGCGCGGCGCGCACGACGCGCCGCTGCCCCGCGGGCACGAGGCCGGTGAGCGCGCCCGCGGCCAGCACCGCCGGGACCAGGACGGCGTCGTGCAGGACCGCCGCCCCCGCGAACCACTTCGCCCACTCGGCGAACGGGACCTCCTCCACGATCCCGTTCAGCCCGAAGGCGATGAGCGCCAGGCCCCCCGTGTACGCGGTCGCCTTCCACACGGCCGCCTTCCGCCCGGTCCGCGCGTTCACGAGACCACCAGCCGGTGGACCCACTTGGTCTGCATGACGCCGGGGCGGTTCGGGGCGATGAGGCGGCAGGGGTGGCCGTGGTCGAGGGCGAGGGGGGCGCCGTTCATGCCGAGGGCCAGCAGCGTCAGCGGGTCCCGCCAGTGCGGCGGGTCGACCTGCGAGGTGCGGTAGCGGCCCCACCGTTCCAGCGACTCCACGCGCACCCGCGCGTCGTCGGCGACGCCCGCCAGGCGCAGCACGTCCCGCAGCCGCACGCCGCGCCAGGACGCCTCGACGCTCCAGCCCTCGACGCAGGAGATCGGCAGCCGCGCGGTGTGCTGCGGCAGCGCCTTCAGGTCGGCCAGGGACAGGGTGACCTCCCGCGCGACGCGGCCGGTGACGGTGAGCCGCCAGCCGGGATCGAGGGCCTGGGCGGTGACGCCGGTCGCGGCGGCCGACTTGTTGACCGGGACGTCCTGCGGCCCGGTGCCGGGGCGGCGGGGCGCCAGCACCGCCAGCGGCGCCAGCGGCGTGACGGCCTCCCCCACCGTGGTCAGCGCGACGACCCCGCTCGCGCCGGCGACCGTCAGCAGGAAGCCGCGGCGCCCGACCGCGTCCTGCGGACGGGTCATCACGGTGCGGCGCGCCTTGGCCCACTGGTCGGCGACGTGGACGACCAGCGCCCCGACCAGGATGTAGGCCGTCCAGTAGTGGGCGCTGGTGAAGTAGAACCGGAACGCGTACCAGTAGGCGACGTTCAGCACCCCGGTGACGAACTGGAACAGCGCCGCGCCGACCAGGACGAACACCAGCAGCCGCTGCGCGCCGTGGACCAGCGAGCGCACCGGCGGCCACTGCCACAGCCGCGGGTACACCGTCCAGAGCTTGGCCAGCAGGAGCGGGACGGTCGCCAGGCCGCCGATGACGTGCACGCCCTGGGTGACCCGGTACAGGTTCACCGGCCGCGACGGCCACTGCATCCACCCGGCCGGCTGCTGCATGAAGTGGCTGACCAGCCCGGTCCCGAAGGAGACCAGGACGCTGGCGCCGAGGGCGATGCCGAGCCAGGAGGCGATCCGCTCGTCGTGCAGGCGGCTGGTGAACCGCCCCGGGACCGCGCGCAGCACGCCGGCCGGGCCGGCCGGCCCGCGCCGCGCCGGCTCGCGTTCGTCGGTCGCGGGGCTCATGAGAGCGCGTCCCCGGAGCGCAGCGCGACGAACCATCGGTCCGCCTCCTCCCAGAACTCGGCCACGGTCGCGGCGCAGCCGGCGGCCAGCCCGGTGACGGCGTCGGCGGACACGTGCGCCCAGGTGAACCATTCGCCGACCGACCGGTCCGAGCGCAGCCGCAGCGGCTCCACCCGGGACGCCGAGCCGGGCGGCCCGACCTCCATCAGCACCTGCCCGCCGGGCGCCAGCAGCGCCAGGACGCGGCGCAGCAGCGCGGCGGGGTCGCCGCCGATGCCGATGTTGCCGTCGGCGAGCAGCACGGTGCGCCAGCGCCCGGTGCCGGGGACGCGGCCGAACACGTCCCGGCACAGGGCCGGGCCGCCCGCCGCGACCGTCAGCGCGACCGCGTAGGGGGCGAGGTCGATGCCGAGGACGGGCAGGCCGCGACGGGCGAGCGCGACCGTCAGCCGTCCCGGCCCGGAGCCGACGTCCAGGGTGGCGCCCCGGCAGCGGTCCAGGAGCCCGCCGTCGCCGGGGCGCACGGCCAGCCAGTCGCGCACGGGCAGCGGGCGGCGGCGCCCGTCGGCGTGCTCGATCTCCACCGGGGCGCGGCCCTGCAGCGCCTCCTCGTACAGTTCGCCGATCATGCCGGGACGGTCCGGTGGCCGAGGGCGCGCACGGCGGCGGCGAAGCGGGTCCCCGGCGCGGCCGCGGCGACGGCCGCGGCGTCGGCGGGGGTGTCGACGTCGGTGAGCTCGGGCAGCGCCGCGGTCCGCAGCCCGGCGGCGCGCAGCCTGGCGAGCTGGACCGCGCCGGTGTCGGGGCGCGACATCGGGACGCCGCGCAGCAGCGCCGCGCGGGGGCGCCGCAGCCCGAGCAGCCAGAACCCGCCGTCGCGGGCGGGCCCGAACACCGCGTCGCCGCGGCCGAGGCCGCGGCGGGCGCGGTCGAGCAGCGCGGGGGTGACCTGCGGGGTGTCCATGCCGATCAGCACCAGCGGGCGGCCGGCGTAGGCGTCGTCGAAGGCGTGGGCGAGGCGCTCGTCCAGGCCGCCGCCGCGCTGGGTGAGGACGGTGAAACCGTCCGGCAGCCACGGCCCGGGGTCGCCGGCGAGCGCGAGGATGCGGCGGGCCGCCGGCACGGCGGCGACGGCGGCGAGGGTGTCGCGCAGGGACGCCTCGGCGAGCGCGGCGGCCTCGGCGGGGGTGTAGGCGGGGGTCAGGCGGGTCTTGACCCGGCCGGGGACGGGCTCCTTGGCGATGACGACGACATCGGCCGCTCCGGAGTCGGGCGCGCCGCTCATCGGGCGACCTCCGCGAGGACGCGGCGCATGTCGCGGACGGCGCGGACCGTTCCGCCGAGCGTCCCGGTCACCTTGGAGGCGCCGGTGCGGGGGCGGTAGGCGACGTCGATCTCGTCGATGCGCCACCCGGCGCGGGCGGCCGACAGCACCATCTCCAGCGGGTAGCCGAACCTGCGGTCCCGCAGGCCGAGGTCGAGCAGGGCCTCGCGGCGGGCGGCGCGCATGGGGCCGAGGTCGTGCAGCCGGGTCCCGGCGCGCCGGTTCAGCGAGCGGGCCAGCACGGCGTTGCCGAGGCGGGCGTGCGGCGGCCACGCGCCCCGCCCGGTCGGGCGCCGCCGCCCGAGCACCAGGCCGCGATGCCCGGCGGCCTCCAGGTCGCCGAGCCGCGCGGTGAGGCGGGGCAGTTCGGCGGGGTCGAGGGAGGCGTCGGCGTCCATGACGCACACGACCTCGGTCTCGGCGGCGCGCAGCCCGGCGTGGCAGGCGGCGCCGAAGCCGCGCTGCGCCGCCGGGACGACGCGGGCGCCGTGGGCCGCGGCCACGCGCGCGGACCCGTCGGTGGAGGCGTTGTCGACCACCAGGGCCCGGAACCCCTCGGGCATCCGGGTCAGGACCCAGGGCAACGCCTCGGCCTCGTTGAGGCACGGAAGAACGACATCGATCACAGCTCGGACGCTACTTTCGGTGACGGGGGAACGACCCTTACGAACTGGTGACGGGCGGCCGGGCGAACTCGGCCATGCCCTCGGCGAACGTCACCGCCGCGCAGAAGCCCAGCTCGCGCTGGGCGCGGTCGGGCCGGGCGACGATGTGGCGGACGTCCCCCAGCCGGTAGCCGCCGGTGACGCGGGGCCGCGGCCCGCCGAACGCGCCCGACAGCGCGGCCGCCATGTCGCCGATGGTGCGGGGCTCGCCGCTGGCGATGTTGTAGGCGCGCAGCCCGCCGGGCTCGGGGGGCCCGGCGGCGGCCCGCTCCAGCGCCAGCACGTTGGCGCGGGCGACGTCGCGGACGTGGACGAAGTCGCGGCGCTGCGCGCCGTCCTCGAACACCAGCGGCTCCAGCCCGTCCATGAGCCGCGACCGGAAGATCGCGGCGACGCCCGCGTAGGGGGTGTCGCGCGGCATCCGCGGCCCGTAGACGTTGTGGTAGCGCAGCGCGGCGACGGACCCGCCGGTCGAGCGCGCCCAGGACGCCGCGAGGTGCTCCTGGGCGAGTTTGGTGTCGGCGTAGACGTTGCGGGGGCCGGGCGGGGTCTCCTCGCCGACGGCGCCGGGAGCCAGCGGGTGCCCGCACGCCGGGCACGGCGGCTCGAACCGCCCGGCGCGCAGGGCCTCCTCGGGGCGGGGTCCGGGGCGCACGAGGCCGTGGGCGGCGCAGGTGTAGGCGCCCTCCCCGTAGACGACCATCGAGGAGGCCAGCACCAGGGCGCCGACGCCGGCGCGGGCCATCTCGGCCAGCAGCACGGCGGTGCCCTGCACGTTGACGGAGGTGTAGTCGGGCAGGTCGGACACGTCCACACCGAGGCCGACCTTGGCGGCCTGGTGGCAGACGGCGTCGACGCCCTCCAGCCGCCGCGCGACCGCCGCGGCGTCGCGGACGTCGGCGGCGGGGCCGCCGAGCCCGTCGGGGCGCAGGTCCAGGCCGCGCACATGGTGGCCCGCGGCGGTCAGGGCCTCGGCGATGTGCGAGCCGATGAATCCGGCCGACCCGGTGAGCAGTACGTTCATGCGCACGAACGTAGGGCGCGGGGCGCGGCCGGGACCGCCTGGAAGGGCCGGTCAAGGCACCTTGTTCGAACCTTGTAAGAACTTCACCCGGCGGCGCGGACGAGCGGGGCGAGCAGCCCGACGGCCTTGTCGACGTCGGCCTCGGTGGTGCTGAGGTGGAAGGCGCAGCGCAGCCGCCCGGCGCGGACGGTGGCGATCACCCCGGCCCGGCGCAGCAGGTCGGCGGTGCCGTCCGGGACGGGCACCGACACGATGGCCGAGTCGCCCGGCGGGAGGCCGAGCCCGGCGGCGAACCGGCGCGCCAGCGCGACGTCGTGGTCGTGGACGGCGGGGATCCCGACCTGTTCCAGCAGTTCCAGCGCCGGGGCGTGCCCGGCCCAGCACTGCCACGCCGGGGACAGGTCCAGGCGGCGGGCGTCGTCGGCCAGCCGCAGCGGCAGCCCGTAGATGGAGTCCCAGATGTCGGCGCCGGCGTACCAGCCGGCGCCGATGGCGGGCAGGGCGTCCAGGGCCTCGCGGGTGCCGGCCAGGAAGCAGGTCCCGCGCGGGCCGAGCAGCCACTTGTAGCCGCCGGCGACCAGCCAGTCGACGCGGTCGGCGGGCAGCGGGAGCCAGCCGGCGGCCTGGGTGGCGTCCAGCAGGACGCGTGCGCCGTGCGCGCGGGCGGCGTCGAGGAGGCCGTCCATGGGGGCGATGCGGCCGTCGGCGGACTGCACCGCCGACACCGCGACCAGGCCGGTGCCCGCGCGGACCTCCTCGGCGAGGCGCTCCAGCGGGACGGACCGCACGCCCAGGTCCGGGCGGGCGGCGAACGGGAACAGCAGCGAGGTGAAGTCGCCGTCGGCGACGAGCACCTCGGCGCCGGCGGGCAGCGACGCCGCGACCAGCCCGGTGAAGTAGGAGACCTGCGGGCCGCACGCGACCCGCTCGGCGGGGACGCCGAGGAGCCGCGCGAACGCCTCCCGGGACCTGGTCACCGCCTCGTCGAGCGCGCCGGGGGCCAGCACCCCGGCGGCCCGGTCGCGCTCGGTCGCCAGCATCGCCTCGTGCGCGGCGCGCGGCGGCAGACCGTAGGTGGCGGTGTTGAGGAAGGCGACGCCGGCGCCGAACTCGCGCTGCGCGTCCCGCAGGGAAAGGCTCATGCCCCGATCGTGGGGCACCGCCGGGCCATAGCACAAAGTACGGTTTTCTTGGCGGCCCATCAGTTCCGTTGATACCTTGCGGGGATGCTGGACCTGCACCGGGGCCGGATCCTGCGCGAGGTGGCCCGGCTCGGCTCGATGACCGCCGCCGCCCGGTCCCTCTCCTACACCCAGCCCGCGGTGTCGCACCACATCGCGCGGCTGGAGGCCGAGGTCGGCACCCCGCTGGTGGTCCGGCACGGCCGCGGCGTGCGGCTGACCGAGGCGGGCCGGATCCTGGTGGAGCACGTCGAGGACGTCCTGGCCCGCATGGACGACGCCGAGGAGCAGATCGCCGCGGTCGCGGGGCTGCGCGCCGGGCGGGTGCGGGTGGCGGTGTTCCCGACGGCGGCGGGCGGGCTGCTGCCCGACGCCCTGGCCCGGCTGCGCGCCCGCGCGCCGGGGGTGTCGGTCACGCTGGTCGACGCCGAGCCGCCCGAGGCGATGGCGCTGCTGCGCGCCGGGGACACCGACATCGCGGTGGTGTTCCGGCACGCGTCCGCGCCGCCGGACACCGACTCGCGGTTCCGGGAGGTCGTGCTGCGCGACGACCCGCTGCGGCTGCTGGTCCCGGCCGCGCATCCGGTGGCGTCGGCGGAGCGGCCGCGCCTGGAGGACCTGGCCGGGGAGACGTGGGCGTCGGGCTGCGCGCGGTGCCGCGACCACCTGCGGTGGGCGTGCCGCAGGGCCGGGTTCACTCCCGACATCGCGTTCGCCACCGAGGACCACGTCGCGATCCAGCGGCTGGTCGCGCGGGGCCTGGCGGTGACGACGCTGCCCGCGCTGGCGCTCGGCCTGCACACCGAGCCGGGCGTCGCGGTACCCGACGTGCGCGGCGTCGGCGGCCGCCGCATCAGCGCGGTCGTCCCGGCGGGCCCGCGGCCCCCGGCGGTCGCGGCGCTGCTGGACGAGCTGGCGGCCTCCCCCGCCGAGGCGGCCCCGAGCTGAACGGCTCGACCCGCCGGGCGGCCGGGGCGCTAGGACAGGTGGCGGTGCAGGTCGGTGAGGCGTCCTGCGGCGGCCAGCACGGCCTCGGCCAGGACGGGCAGCCGCTCGTCGCCGAACCGCACCGAGGGGCCCTGCAGCGCGACGGCCGCGAACACGCGCCCGCCGCCGTCGCGGACCGGCGCGGCCACGGCTCGGACGCCGGCGAGGCGCTCCTCGTCGTTGAGGGAGTAGCCGCGCTCGCGGACGCCCCGCAGGTCGGCCTCCAGCGCGGCGCGGGTGGTGAGGGTCGCCGGGGTGTGGCGGGCGAACGGCTCGTCCATCGCGATCGGGTCGTCGTCGAAGGCCAGCAGCGCCTTGCCCATCGCGCACGTGTGGATGGGGTTGCGGTCGCCGGGCGGCTGGTCGTAGCGCAGCGGATGCACCGAGGGCAGGTGCAGCAGCACCGCGACCTCGTCGCCCGCCCGCACGCCGAGGCTCACCGCCTCGCCCGTCCCGTCGCGCAGCGCGGTCAGCTCGGGCTGCAGCAGGGTCGCGCCCATCCGCTCCAGCGCCAGGCGGCCGAGGATGGCGGTGGTGGGGCCGAGGAAGTACCGCTCGGTCGCGGGGTCCTGCGCGAGCATCCCGGTGTCGTGCAGGGCGCGCACGATGCGGTGCGCGGTGCTGACCGACAGGCCGAGGTGGTGCGCGACCTCGGTGGGGGTCTGCCGGGCGGCGTCCTCGAAGGAGCGCAGCACCGCCACGCAGCGGTCCACCGTCTGCGTGCCCGGCTTCGGCCGGTGGGTCCCTTCCGCGCGGTCGTCCGTCACGTGTCCCATCCTCCCATCGGGTCCGGCCCGCGACTCGCCGGGGCGTGCCATAGTTGGGCCCGTGGCACCCGACATCCCGGTACGCGCGCCCCGTCCCGGCAAGGCCCGCGCGGCCGTCGCGGCGGCGCGGGGCCCCTCCCTCTCCCTGACGGTCCGGCACGGGATCGGGTTCACGCTGAACCCGTGCGCGAGCCTGCTGCGCCTGCACGCGGCGGCGGGCCCGGTCGCCGTCGTCGGCACGCGCCGGATGCCGTTCGTGCACCTGTTCGGCCCCGACGCCAACGCGTTCGTGTTCGCCAACTCGGGCCTGTTCCGCTGGCGTGAGGCGTTCGACCTGCTGGTGCCGGTGAACGGCGAGACCGCGCTGATCGTCAGCGACGGCGCCGACCACCGGCGGCGGCGACGGCTCGTCCAGCCGGCGTTCCACCACCGGCGCGTCGGCGGGTACGTGGAGCGGATGGCGGCCAATACCGACGCGGCGCTGGAGACCTGGCGCCCCGGGCAGACCCTGGACGCCTACGCCGAGCTGCGCGGGGTCATCCGCCGCTCCACCGTCGAGGTGCTGTTCGGGGACCGGCTCGCCGCCGACAGCGAGGTGATCGGGCGGCGGCTGCAGGACGCGCTCGCCGCCGTGGACCGCAACTTCGTGCTGCAGATGGTGCTGCGGTCGGTGCCCAACCCCTACATGCGGCGCGTCGCGGCGTCCCGCGCGCTGGTCGCCCGGCGGGTGGACGAGGAGATAGAGCGGCGGCTGCGCGAGGGCGGCGAGTACGACGACGTGCTGGGGATGCTGCTGGCCTCGCGCGACGAGGACGGCGCGGGCCTGACCCGCCAGGAGCTCCAGGACCAGGTCATCAGCCTCATCTCGGCCGGCTACGACACCACCAGCGCCGCGATGGCGTGGGCGGTGTACGCGCTGCTGGCCCACCCGGAGGCCGAGGAGCGGGCGCGGCGGGAGGTGGCCGAGGTGGTCGGCGACCGGCCGGTCGAGGCCGCCGACCTGCCCGCGCTGGAGTACCTGGACGGGGTGGTGAACGAGACGCTGCGGCTCTTCCCGCCCGCCGTGCTCAGCGCCCGCGTCCCGGTCGAGGACTTCTCCTACGGCGGGCACCGGGTCCCGGCGGGCGCGATGGTGTTCTACTCGCCGTTCGTCACCCACCGGATGCCGGAGGTGTGGCCGCAGGCGGGCCGGTTCCGGCCCGAGCGGTGGGACCGGTCGTCGGCGCTGTACCGGCCGACCACGCCCGCGACGTACCTGCCGTTCGGCGGAGGCCCGCACCGGTGCATCGGCTCGACATTGGCGACGGTGGAGATCAAGACGATGCTGGCGTGCCTGCTGCGCCGCACCCGGCTGTCCCTGGTCTCCACCGCCGCCACGCCGACGAGCGTGACCGCGATGCGCCCGCGCGGCGGCCTGCCGGTGCGGGTCCTCGCCTAGCGCGCCGGCCGCCGAGGGGCGTCGGGCGCGCCGGTTTGCGGCAGGTCGTCCTCATGCGGCGGCCGGTCAGGGCGGTGCGCCGCGACTCGGCCGACCGCCGGGCGGAGGGTCAGTTCTGGCGGACGCAGACGCAGAACGGGTGGCCTGCGGGGTCGGTGAGGACGCGCCAGTGGTCGCCGCCGGGCTGGAAGTCGGGCTTGCCGCCGCCGAGGCCGGTGACCGTCTCCTCGGCCTTGTCGAGGTCGTCGACGTAGAAGTCGAGGTGGAACTGCTGGGGCCGGTCCCCTTCGGGCCAGGTCGGGGGCCGGTGACCGGCGACGCCCTGGAAGTAGACGTCCATGCCGCCCGGCAGCTTGACGGCGGATGCCTCGGGGGTGTCGTAGGTGACCTCGCCTCCGGTCACCGCCGCGTAGAACGCGGCGAGCGCCGGCGGTTCTGGGCAGTCGATGCTGACGGCGGCGAATTCCGCGATACCGGGCATATTTCGGCTCCTTCGTGGTCGGTACGCCCTCAGGTTTCCAGAGGAAGCTGACACCTTCTGTCAGGTAGGGCGGGCCGTCTCGGCGCCGCCCTCGAACCGCCCCCGGAGGGGCCTGCGGGCGGCGTCAGCGGGCGGCGCGGGCGAGGCGTTCCGCCATGGCCGCGACGCGGCCGCGCAGCTCGGCGGGCTCGCGGATCTCGAAGGCGATGTCGAGGTAGGCGATGCGCAGCGCCGTCCATTCCAGGGAGTCGGCGGCGGTGCGCAGCACGCAGGTGCTCTCGTCGACCGGCTCGACCTCCGCGCCGGTCACGCGGAAACGGTCCGCCAGCTCCCGCGCGGAGGCGTGCACGAGCAGCACCGCCCGCGTCGCGGGCTGCGTCCCGGCCAGGAAGCGGGTGACGAACTCGGCGGTGCCGGCGGCGGGCAGCTCGCGCGGCGGGCACCGGACGCCGGTCGGCAGCGGGCCGGACACACGGTCGACGCGGAAGATCCGCCAGTCGTCGCGGCCGGTGTCGAACGCGACGAGGTACCAGCGCCGTCCCGCCGACACCAGGCCGTGCGGCTCGGCCAGGCGCCGGGTCTCCCGCTCGGCGCCGTCGCGGTAGGTGAAGCGGACGCGCTCGTGGTCGCGGCACGCGGCGGCCAGCACCGTCAGGGTCTCGGGGTCGGCGACCGGCCCGGCGGGCGGGTCGCCCAGAGTCGTGGTGGCGGCGTGCAGTGCCGTGACGCGGCGCCGCAGCCGCGCGGGCAGGACCTGTTCGAGCTTGGCCAGGGCGCGCACCGACGCCTCGGCGATGCCCTCGACCGCACCCCCGGTGGCGGTGCGGAGCCCGACGGCGATCGCGACGGCCTCCTCGTCGTCCAGCAGCAGCGGGGGCATCGCGGCGCCGGCCTCCAGCACGTAGCCGCCGGCCGCGCCGAGCGAGGCGTGCACCGGGTAGCCGAGGCCGCGAAGCCGCTCGATGTCGCGGCGGACGGTCCGCGCGCTGACGCCCAGGCGGTCGCACAGCTCGGGCCCGCTCCATTCCCGGCGGGTTTGCAGCAGCGACAGCAGCCGCAGCAGACGTTCGGACGACATGCCCCCAGTATGCGGACAATGAGGCCAGTTTCTGGCCTCATTGGTGCCTAGCGTGGCGGCCATGAACGGGGACCACATCGTCATCACCGGTGCCAGGAACAACAATCTCAAGGACGTCTCGCTGCGCATCCCGAAGGACCGGCTCGTGGTGTTCACCGGGGTCTCGGGATCGGGCAAGTCGTCGGTGGTGTTCGGAACGGTCGCGGCGGAGTCGCAGCGGCAGCTGAACGAGACGCTCAGCTGGTTCGCGCGCGACCGGATGCCCCGCCGCGAGCGGCCCGACGCCGACGTCATCGACCATCTCACGCCCGCGGTCGTGGTCGACCAGCGGCCGATCGGCGGCAACGCCCGCTCCACGGTGGGCACCATCACCGACATCTCCCCGGTCCTGCGGGTCCTGTTCTCCCGGCACGGGACGCCCGGCGCCGGGGAGGCCGCCGCGTACTCCTTCAACGACCCGCGCGGCATGTGCCCCGAGTGCGACGGCCTCGGCCACGTGGCGCGGGTCGACCTGGACCGCTTCCTGGACGCCGACCGGTCGCTGAACGAGGGCGCGGTCGACTTCCCGCCGTTCGGCGTCGGGACGTTCGTGTGGCAGCTGTACGCCGAGTCGGGCCTGTTCGACCCGGACAAGCCGCTGCGGGACTTCACCCCGCGGGAGTGGGACCTGCTGCTGCACGGCAAGGGATTCCGGGTGCCGCGCCTGAACCGGACCGGGTCCATGGGCCACAACGCCTACGAGGGCATGCTCGAGCGCTTCCACCGCCTCTACATCAAGCGGGACTTCGCGTCCCTGCCGCCCAAGGTGCGCGACGCGGCGCGGCGCGTCGTGCGCGAGGACACCTGCCCGGCCTGCGGCGGGGCGCGGCTGAACCCGGCGGCGCTGGCCTCGCGCGTCGGCGGCCGCTCGATCGCCGACCTGTCCCGCATGGAGATCGGCGATCTGGTCGCCGCGCTCGGCGAGATCGGCGACCCGGTCGCCGCGCGGGTCGCCGGGGAGGCGGTGACGCGGCTGCGGCGGCTGGAGGACATCGGCCTGTCCTACCTCACCCTGGACCGCCCGACCCGCACGCTGTCGGGCGGGGAGGCGCAGCGGCTCAAGGTCGTCCGGCACCTGGGATCCAGCCTGACCGGGATGACCTACATCTTCGACGAGCCCAGCGCGGGCCTGCACCCCCGCGACGTCGACCGGCTGAACGCGCTGCTGCTGCGGCTGCGCGACAAGGGCAACACCGTGCTGGTGGTCGAGCACGACCCGGCGGTGATCGGCGTCGCCGACCACGTGGTCGACATGGGGCCCGGCGCGGGCGTGCGCGGCGGCGAGATCGTGTTCACCGGGACGGTCGCGGGGCTGCGCGCCGCCGCGACGCCGACCGGCCGGGCCCTGCGCCGCGCGGCGCCGGTCAAGGCCGCGTTCCGGGAGCCGGCCGGATGGCTCGAGGTGACCGGCGCCCGCGCCAACAACCTCAAGGACCTGGCGGTGCGGTTCCCCACGGGCGTGCTCACGGCGGTGACCGGTGTCGCCGGGTCGGGCAAGAGCACCCTGGTCATGGAGGAGTTCGCCGCCCGGCACCCCGAGGCGGTGGTGGTGGACCAGTCGGCCATCGCGGCGTCGCGCCGCTCCAGCCCCGCGACCTTCCTCGGCGCGATGGGCCCGCTGCGCAAGCTGTTCGCGCGGGTGAGCGGCGCCCCCGCGGCCCTGTTCAGCCACAACTCCAAGGGCGCGTGCCCGGAGTGCGACGGCAACGGCGTCATCGTCACCGACCTGGCGTTCATGGACCCGGTCACCACCACGTGCGAGGCGTGCGGGGGCGGCCGGTACCGCCCGGAGGTCCTCGCCCACACCCTGCGGGGACGGACGATCGTGGACGTCCTGGCGATGACCGCCGAGGAGGCCCTGCCCTTCTTCGCCGAGCCCGCCGCCTCGCCCCGCGGCGACGGCGGCGGCGACCCGGCCGAACGCGCGATCGCCGAGCGGCTGCGCGCACTCAACGACGTCGGGCTCGGCTACATGACGCTCGGGCGGCCGCTGGGCTCGCTGTCGGGCGGCGAGCGCCAGCGCATCAAGCTGGCGACCCGGCTGCACCGCGCCGGCACCGTCTACGTCCTGGACGAGCCGACGACGGGCCTGCACCTGTCCGACGTCGGGGCGCTGCTGGCGCTGCTGGACCGGCTGGTGGACGGCGGCGGGACCGTCATCGTCGTCGAGCACGACCAGCAGGTGGTCAAGCACGCGGACTGGGTGGTCGACCTCGGGCCCGGCGGCGGCCGGCACGGCGGCGAGGTCGTGTTCGCCGGCACCCCAGCCGAGCTGCTGGAGGCACCGTCGGTCACGGCGGAGTTCCTGCGCCGCGGCCTGCCCGGGCGGGCCGCGGCGCCGGGCTGATCGGCGGCGCTAGTCGCCGGGGGCCAGGCGGGCGGGGAACCCGCCGGTCGCGATCGGCCCCCACCTCTCGATGGTGACGCGGATGAGGGACTTGTCCTGGCGCCGCATCGCCTCCCGGTACTCGTCCCAGTCGGGGTGCTCCCCCGCGATGCAGCGGTAGTAGTCGACGAGGGCGTCCGCCGCCTCGGGCATGTCGATGACCTCGGCGGTGCCGTCCACCTGGACGTAGGGGCCGTTGAAGTCGTCGGACAGCACGCACACCGACACGCGCGGGTCGCGGCGGGCGTTGCGGGCCTTGACCCGTTCGGGGTAGGTGGAGATGACGATGCGGCCCTGCTCGTCGACCCCGCACGTCACGGGCGACATCTGGGGCCGCCCGTCGGAGCGGGCGGTGGACAGCAGCGCGTGGTGGCGGGGGCGCAGGAACTCCAGTAGTTCGGAACGGTCGACGCGGTTCGCGGTGGCGATCGAAGGAGCCATGCCCGCCACTCTAGGAACCGGTCGCCGATGGGTGCGCCGCCGCCGCGCCGTCCACCCCTGCGGTCAGCCGCTCAGCAGGGCGAACAGGCCGGCGCAGGTGAGGGCGATCATGACGGCCGCGATGGGGAGCTGTCCGCGCGCGGCCCGGCCGGGGCCGCGCAGGGCGAGGTCGTGCGCAGCGATGGTTCCGGCGATGTGGCCGAGGACGATCGCGTTGACCTGCACCTGCGCGACGAGGGTCGGTCCGGCGAGGCCGTAGTCGACGCGGTTGCCGGTGGAGCCGAGCAGGTTCAGTCCCGTCCCGAAGGGGTCGCTGGCGAGGATGGCGGTGGTCTGGCCTTCCAGGACGAAGAACGAGAAGTAGTGGGCGACGGTGTAACCGAGGGCGATCGGCAGCAGGGTCGCGGCGAACCGCGCGGGCCCCGCCCGGGTGGCCGGGTCCTGGCCGGTCAGCCGCGCGCTGAGCCGCAGCGCCGCTACGTACAGGGCCGCGACGGCGCCGACGGCGCAGGCCAGGCCCAGGGTTCCGGCGGGGACGCTGGAGGGGTCGACGTTGTCGCGCCAGTAGGTGGTGCGGGTGACGCCGTCGAACCCGGTCGAGCCGATCAGCACGCAGGCGGTGGCGGTGAGGCCGGGTTCGGGGTCGCCCTTCATGATGCCGGTCAGCGGGGTGCGCAGGACGAGGGCGCCGTCGCCGCGCCGTCCGATCGGGCACAGCCGGGCCAGGAGGCTGGAGTAGGCCTCGAACCCGTCCCCGCGGGTGAACCAGTCGCGGCCGAACCACCAGGCCAGGGCGAGGTTGCAGGCGGCGTAGGCGAGGACGAGGGCGCCGACCAGGCGCGGGTCGGAGCGGTGCGGTGCGACCAGTTCCAGCCAGACGAACCCGGTGAGCCAGGCCGCGGCGGGCCAGTAGCCGACCCGTTCGGGCAGGGCGCGGCGCCCTGAGGGCGGGGTGCGGGTGGCGCGGCAGAGCGCGGCGTGCAGGGTCCGCAGGGGGTTGACGCGCCGCCACACGGGCCCGAGTAGGACGCTGGCGGGGACGAGGCCCACCCAGAACGTCACGTACAGCGCCCAGGGCGCGAGGTTGCGGGTGTCGGAGGGCGGCCCGGCGAACGCGACGGCGACGACGAGGGCTGTCGCGGCCAGGGCGAGGGCGCGTCCGGCGGCGGTGAGGGCGGGCGCGTCGAGCAGGCGGGCGAGTGCGGGCGGCAGCGGGCGGCCGGCGCCGGGGTGGAGGCGGGGCCGTTTCCACGCGGCGGTGAGGGCGAGGAAGGACGCCGCGACGGCCAGGCCCCCGCCGGCGATGGCGGCGACGGCGTCCAGGGGCAGGTCGGTGCGGCCGCCGAGCCCGTGGGCGAGCACGTGCACGGGTCAGCCGACCTGGAGTTCGAGGACGCGGGCGCCGGAGTGGTGCAGCTCGGCCTCGAACACGCCCGGGGTGTCGGCGGTGAACCGCAGGACGGCGGTCCGTCCGGGGGCGAGCTCCAGTTCGCGGTCGTAGCCGTGCAGGTGGAACTCGTCGGCGGTGTCGCCGGTGACGGTGATCTCGACCGCCGCGCCGCGCGGCACCTTCACGCGGCGGTGCGCGGTGTGCGCCTTCCCGCCGGTCACGGTGACGGCGATCCGGACGGCGGACGGCCCGGACGCGCCCGGTGCGGGCCCGGACGCGCTCGGTCCCGCTCCGGAGGGGGCGGAGGTCCGGGCGCTCGGCGAGGCCTCGGGCGCGGGCTCCCCGCACCCGGCCGCCGCCGTCAGTACCGCCGCCAGCACCGTCGTGACCGCCGTCGTGACCGCTCCCGTTCGTGCCCGCCGCATGGCTCCCCTTCCGTCCCGGTGTCGCACACCACAGATTGTGACACTAGACAATGACACATTGGAAAGTGACATACTCCGGGCAGGGGGTCGTCCCGGCGGAAGCGGGTCGTCCCGGTTCCTGCGGCGAGGGAGCAGTGGTGTTGGAGCACGTGACGGGCACGGGCGCGCGGATCGGCGGCGCCGGCGCGGGGATCGCGGCGCGGCTGGCCGCCGGGGCGCCCGCCAGGCCGGCGGGCGGCGCGGCGCTGGACCAGATCCTCATCGCCTCGGGCGCCGCAGGCGTCCTGACGGCGGCGCTGCTGGTGCTCGGGTGGGGGCACCGCAGCGGCCGCGTCACGGTGCTGGCGCGCGCGGCGGACGTGGCGGCGCGGGGCCCGGGCCGCGGCACCCCCGGGTGGGCGGCGCTGCCGATCCCGGTGGCGATGGTGTCGCTGATGGTCGCGCTCCTCGGGATGTACTGGGACATCTCCCTGCACATCTCGCACGGCCGGGACGAGGGGCCGCTGGCCAACATCGCCCACTACCCCATCCTGATCGGACTGTTCGGGATCTTCACCTCCGGCGTGCTGGCCGTGGTGCTGCCCAAGGGCGAGCGCCCCGGCGCGGCATCGGTGCGGATCACCCGGGACTGGCACGCCCCGGTGGGCGGGGTGCTGCTGGCGGGCGCCGGCTTCTACGCGCTGCTGGGGTTCCCCCTCGACGACGTGTGGCACCGCATCTTCGGGCAGGACGTGACGCTGTGGGGGCCGACGCACCTGATGCTGATCGGCGGCGCGGGGCTGTCGCTGGTGGCGATGATGGTGCTGGAGCGGGAGGGCCGCCGGGCCTGCGGGGCCGCCGGGCAGCCGCCGGGGTGGCTGCGCTACGCGCGGCGCTGCATGCACGGGGGCGGGCTGCTGATCGGGCTGTCGGTGTTCCAGGCCGAGTACGACTTCGGGGTGCCGCAGTTCCGGCTCGTCCACCAGCCGCTGCTGATCGCGCTGGCGGCGGGCTGCGCGCTGGTGGCGGCGCGGCTGTGGGCGGGGCGCGGCGGCGCGGTGTTCGCCGTCGTGTTCTACATGGCGGTGCGCGGCGGGGTGTCGCTCCTGGTCGGCGGGGTGATCGGGGAGCTGTGGGCGGCGGTGCCGCTGTACTTCGCCGAGGCGGTGTGCGTGGAGGTCGCGGCGCTGGTGCTGGCGCGGCGGCCGCTGGCGCTGGGCGCGGTGTCGGGCGTGCTGATCGGCACGGCCGGGTTCGGCGCCGAGTACGCCTACGGGCAGGTCGCGTTCCGGCTGCCGTGGACGCCCGACATCCTCGCCGAGGGCATGGTGATGGCCGTGGCCGGCGGCGTCGCGGGCGGGGTGTGCGGGGCGCTGCTGGCCGAGGGGCTGCGAGGGCGGATGCCGCGCCCGGCGGTGGCGCGGGGGGTGTTCGCGGCGGCGCTCGTGGCGGTGGCGGCGGCGGTGGCCAACGGCCTGGTGTTCACGGTCCCGCAGGGCCGCACGGCCACGGTCACCCTCACCGATGTGCGCGGCGACGCGGCGCACCGCACCGCCGAGGCCCGCGTGGAGTTCTCCCCCGCGGACACCGTGGACGGCCCGGCGTGGGTGACGGTGACGGGCTGGCAGGGGCAGGGCCTGCACGTCGACCGCCTGGTGCGGGTGCGCGAGGGCGTCTACCGGACGACGGCGCCGATGCCGCTGCACGGCGACTGGAAGACGCTGGTCCGCGTCCACGACGGGCGGGCGCTGGCGGGCGTCCCGGTCTACCTGCCCGACGACCCGGCGATCGGGGCGAAGGAGCTGGCGGCCCCGCCGCGCTTCACCCGGGACCTGCGGGGCGAGCGGACGATCCTGCAGCGGGAGCTGAAGACCGACGTGCCGGGCTGGCTGTGGGCGGCGTGCTCGGCGGTGGTGCTGCTGTGCACGCTGGCGCTGGTGCTGTCGCTGGGCTGGGGCGTCGCGCGGATCGCGCGGCGGCTGCCGGACCGCCCGGCGCCCGCGGGGGCGGGCCGGGACGGGGCACGCCATGAGGTGGGCACGGAGGAGGACGCCGAGGAGAGCGCGGAGGCGGGCGCGTGACGGTGGCGGCAGGGGTGCTGGCGTCCCATCCGATCATCACGGCGGTGCCGTTCTTCGTGCCGACGTTCGTGGTGGTCGCGGTGATCGTCTTCGTGGTGTGGCGGGACCGGCGCCGCGGCGACGACCCGCCGGACGACCCGCCGGACGGGCGGCCCGCCGACATGCCCGCCGACCGGCCGGACGGGCCGCCGCGGGACGGCGGGGCCGGCGCCCCGTAGACTCTGCGATCATGAGCGCCCGGCCCTCCCCCGCCCCGTACCTGTCGGAGCTGTTCTCGCTGGAGGGCAGGGTCGCGGTGGTGACGGGCGGCACTTCGGGGATCGGCCGGGCGATCGCGGAGGCGCTCGCGCGGGCCGGGGCGTCGGTGGTGGTCGTGGCGCGGCGGGAGGCCGAGCTGGCGGCGACCGTCGCCGATCTGCGGGGGCACGGCTGCCGGGCCGCGTCGGTGAGCGCCGACCTGGGGTCGCGGGAGGCGGTCGCGCGGGCCGCGCAGGCGGCGGTGGAGCCGTTCGGCGAGCCCGACATCCTGGTGAACGCGGCGGGGGTGAACCTGCGGCCGCCGATGGACGAGCTCGGCGCGGAGGTGTGGGACACCACGATGGCGGTGAACCTGGACGCGCCGTTCCTGCTCGGGCAGCGGTTCGGGCCGGGGATGGCCGCGCGCGGCTTCGGGCGGCTGATCCACATCGCCTCGCAGCAGGCGTTCCGGGCGTCGGTGACCAGCGGCGCCTACGGGGTGTCCAAGGCGGGGCTGGTGGCGCTGGCCAGGTCGCAGGCCGAGGCGTGGTCGAGCCGCGGCGTGACCGCCAACACCCTGGTGCCGGGTTTCGTGATGACGCCGCTCAACGCGCGCCTGTCGTCGGACCCGGTGAAGGTGCGGGCGCTCGCCGAGCGGACGATGGTGGGCCGCAACGGGCTGGCGGAGGACTTCGCGGGCGCGGCGGTGTTCCTGGCCTCGTCGTCCGCCGCCTACGTCACCGGGCAGTCGGTCTTCGTGGACGGCGGGTTCTCCGCCCACTAGGCGGCGGGGCGCCGGTGCCCGCGGGGTCCCGGTCCTGCTCGTTCCAGACGGGTTCGGCGCTCTCCTGGACGCGGCCGTCGGCGCGGAAGAGCAGGTAGCGGTCGAAGTCGGCGGCGAACCAGCGGTCGTGGGTGACGGCGAGCACGGTGCCGGCGTAGGCGTCCAGGGCGTCCTGGAGTGCCTGGGCGCTGGCCAGGTCGAGGTTGTCGGTGGGTTCGTCCAGGAGCAGCAGCGTGCAGCCGGACAGCTCTAGCAGCAGGATCTGCAGGCGGGCCTGCTGCCCGCCTGACAGGGTGTCGAACGGCCGGCGCCCGGCGGGGGCGAGTTCGTAGCGGGCCAGGGCGCGCATCGCGTCGTTGAGGGTGCACGCGTGCCCGGTGGTGATGATCTCGGCGGGGGTGCGTCCGCGCAGGTCGGGGCGGGCGTGGGTCTGGACGAAGTGGCCGGGGACGACGCGGGCGCCGAGCCGGGCCGCTCCCTGGTGGGGGACGTCGGGGTCGGGCAGGCCGGCGAGCAGCCGCAGGAACCGCGACTTGCCGGAGCCGTTGGCGCCGAGCACCGCGACGCGCTCGCCGTAGCGGACCTCCAGGTCGAAGGGCCTGGTCAGGCCGGTCAGTTCCAGGTCCTCGCAGACGACGGCGCGCTTGCCGGTCCGGCCGCCGCGCAGCCGCATGCGGACGCGCTGCTCGGGCGGGGCGCTGAGTGGCGGCCCGGCCTGCTCGAAGCGGGCCAGGCGGGTGCGCGCCGCCTGGTAGGAGGAGGCCACGGCGTCGTTGTTCGCCGATCGCTGCCGGAGGGTGTGCACGAGGTTCCGCAGGCGGGCGTGCTCCTCGTCCCAGCGGCGGCGGCGCTCGTCGAGGCGGGCGGACCGGTCGCGCCGCGCGGCGGCGTAGGTGGCGAACCCGCCTCCGTGGACCCAGGCGGTGCGGGCCTCGACGGTGACGATGCGGTCGGCGGCGCGCGACAGCAGCCACCGGTCGTGGGAGACCAGCAGGACGGTCTTGGCGGTGGCCGCCAGCCGCTGCTCCAGCCACTCCTTGGCCGGGACGTCGAGGTAGTTGTCCGGCTCGTCCAGGAGCAGGACCCGGTCCGGGCCGCGCAGCAGCGCCTCCAGCATGAGCCGTTTCTGCTCGCCGCCCGACAGGGTCGCGGCCCTGCGGTCGCGGACCCGGTCGTAGGGCAGGCCGAGCGCGGCGGTGGTGCAGGCGTCCCAGACGACCTCGATGTCGTATCCGCCCGCGTCGGTGTAGTCGTTGATCGCCTCGGCGTAGGCGAGCTGGCCGGCCTCGTCGTGCCCCAGCGCCTCCTCGGCCGCCGCCAGGGCCCGCGCGGCGTCGCGGACGCGGCCGGGGGCCACCGACAGCAGCAGTTCGGCGACGGTGCGGTCGCCGGGGACGAACTGCCGCATCACTCCGAGGCCGCCGGAGTGGGCGGCGGTGCCCGAGGACGGCGCGATCTCGCCCGCGATGAGGCGCAGCAGGGTGGTCTTGCCCGCGCCGTTCGGGCCGACGAGCGCCGCCTTGGCGCCCTCGCCCACCCGGAAGGAGACCCCGTCGAGCAGGGGCCGCCCGTCCGGCAGGAGGTAGGTCAGGTCGCTCACCTCGATGTGGCCCATCCGAACCCTTCTAGAACGTTGTACCGGTACCGGATCATTGGTCTAGTCGTAGCACAACGTACTAGAGTGGCGGCATGGCATCGAGTGAGGCGGAGCGCATCTGGTTCCGGGAGGCCAGGCCCCGGCGCGAGGGGCCCCCGTTGAGCCGGGAGCGGATCGTGGCCGAGGCGGTGTCCCTGCTGGACGAGGAGGGCATCGGCCGGTTGACGATGCGGCGCCTGGCCGAGCGGCTGGGCACCGGCTCCACGACCCTGTACTGGCATGTGCGGACCAAGGACGACGTGCTCGACCTGGCGCTGGACACCGTGTTCGGGCAGGCCCGGCTCCCGGGCGCCCCGTCCGGCGACTGGCGCGCCGATGTCGCCGCGCTTGCCGGGGAGTGGCGCGCGGCGCTGCTGCGCCACCCGTGGGCGGCGGCGCTGCTGGGCCGCCCGCTGATGGGCCCGAACGTGCTGGAGCGCACCGAGTTCCTGCACGCGGCCCTGGTCGGGGCCGGGCTGGCGGGCGCGGAGCTGACCGCGGCCGCCTACGGCCTGGCCAACTACGTCATCGGGTCGTCGATGATGCAGGCCGCGTGGCAGGGGCGCGACGAGGCGGCCGTCCGGCGGGCCGCCGACGAGCATCTGGCGGAGCGGCGCGACCGGTACCCGGTCCTGGCCGAGCACGGCCACGTCAGCGGCAACGACTGGGACGCCACCTTCGCCCACGGTCTGGAGTACCTGCTCGACGGCATCGCCGCCCGGCTGCCCCGCGCCGCGCCGGACCTCTGACCGCTCAGCCCCCTCCCCCGGGCGCGGGGCCGCGGGGCCGGTGCCACAGGCCGGTCGCGTCGACGGCGGCGGCCGGGTCCTGGGCGTGCACGACGCCGCCGACGGGCCGCCCGTCCTCGTCGAGGACGCGCCATCCGCCGAGCTGGACGACGGGGACGCGGCCGGCGCGCATGGCCAGGGCGATCTCCGAGAGCGTCCCGCAGGACCCGCCGACGGCGATGACGGCGTCGGCGGCGTTGACGATGACGTTGTTGCGGGCCTGGCCGAGGCCGGTGGGGACGATGACGGTGAGGTCGCGTCCGGCGGCGGCGCGGTCGGCGGCGGGCAGGATCCCGACCACGGCGCCCCCGGCGGTGCGGGCGCCCGCGGCCGCGGCGGCCATCACGCCGCCGTGCCCGCCGCACACGACCACGGCGCCGCGTCCGGCGAGGATCCGGCCGGTCTCGTAGGCGTGGTCCCACTGGCGTTCGGTGCATTCGCCCGGCCCGCACACCGCGACCTGGAGCGCCACGGCGCGCCTACCCGGCGCCGTGCCGGGCGGCGATCCGGTCGATCGCCGCGGCGAGGTCGAAGTCCTTGCCGGTGAGGCCGCCGGCGCTGTGGGTGGTCAGGGCGAAGGCCAGGGTGCGCCAGCGGATGTCGATGTCGGGGTGGTGGTCGGCGTCCTCGGCGGCGCGGGCGACGTCGGCGACGATCTCGATCCCCGCCATGAAGGAGGGCGCCTGGACGCGCCTGCGGATGAGGTCGCCGTCGCGGCTCCAGGCGGGCAGGCCGCGCAGGCGGTCGGCGACGCCGGCGGCGTCGAGCGTGTCGGCCATCGGGTGTCTCCCTGGTCGCTGGTTCCGTTCGCTCCTGTCCCTTCCCGCCGGGGGCGCCGGGTCACCCCGCGCCCGGGGTCAGGTCGTACAGGACGGTGCCGCCGACCGTGGTGGCGGTGTAGTTCGCGGCGACCCACGCGCTGATCCGCTGTGCGGCGTCGCTGCCGGTGCTCGCCGCGGGGCCCGCGCCGCGTCCCTGCCCGCCTGCCTGCCCGCCTGCCTGCCCGCCTGCACGGCCTCGGTCGCCGCCGATGAAGTAGTGGATCCTGCCCTGCCGGGCGAGGCGCTGGAACTCGGCGAGGGTGGGGGCGGGGTCGGTGCCGTTGAACCCGCCGACGGCCATCACGGGCCTGCCGGCGGCGAGCTGGTATCCGGCGGCGGTGTTGGATCCGACGGCGGCCGCGGCCCAGGTGTAGGAGGCGGCGCCGGCCCTGAGGGCGGCGGTCGCGGCGGCGTCCGGGGTCGCGGCGTTCAGGACGCCGCCCGGTCCCCCGCCGGGCCCCGCGGCCCGCGGTCCTCCGCCGCCCCAGGGGCCCGCGGGCATGCGCGCCGCCGTCCCCGGCCCTTGGGGCGGGGGGCCGCCGGGGCCCGCGATCCGGCCGCCGGGCCCGGGGCGCCCGGGGCGTCCGCCGGGGCCGCCTCGTCCGGGCCCGAACCCGGCGGAGGTGGCGGGTCCGGCGGTGACGATGGCGCCGCCGTGCGGGGTGCGGGCGGTCTCGGCGGCGTAGGCGGCGGGCCCGGCGAGGCAGGCCAGGACCGCCAGGGCCGCGGCGCCTGCGAGGACGGGGCCGCGCAGCACCCGCGCGGCCGCGAGGCCGGCGGCGGCGAGCAGGCCCGCGCCGGCGACGGCGGGCGCGAGCCAGGGCTGCCAGTCGGGGGACCGGTCGAGCAGCACGTAGGCCCACAGGGAGGTGGCGGCGACGGTCGCCGCCAGGACCGCGGCGGCCTCGGGGGTGCGGCGGCGCTCCCACAGCAGCGCGGCGCCCATGCCGGTGAGCGCGGCGATCGCGGGGGCGAGCGCGACGGTGTAGTACTCGTGGAAGATGCCCTGCATCCAGCTGAAGACGGCGGCGGTGAGCAGGAGCCATCCGCCCCACAGCCCCAGGGCCGCGCGGGCGGGGTCGGTGCGGGGCGCGCGGCGCGTGGCCCACAGCCCTGCGGCGAGCAGGGCGAGCGCGGTGGGCAGCAGCCAGGAGATCTGGCCGCCGACGACGGGCCCGAACATGCGGCCCCATCCGGCGTCCTGGTTGAGGTTGCCGAGGCCTCCGGTCTCCTCGCCGTTGAGGCGTCCGAGGCCGTTGTAGCCGAGCGCCAGTTCCAGGACCGAGTCGTGCTGCGATCCGCCGATGTAGGGGCGGGCGGAGGCGGGCACGAGCGCCACGGCCGCGACCCACCATCCGGCCGAGGCCGCCAGCGCTCCCCCGGCGGCGGCCAGCTGCCACAGCCGCCGCCGCAGAGGCGTGGGCGCGGCGAGCAGGTAGACCAGGGCGAACACCGGGACGACCAGGAACGCCTGGAGCATCTTGGCGAGGAACCCGGTCCCGACGCAGGCCGCGGCGAGCAGCAGCCAGCGGGTGCTCGCGGTCTCCTGGGCGCGCAGCGCGGCGTAGGCGCCGGCGGTCAGCAGCAGCACCAGCAGCGCGTCGGGGTTGTTGAACCGGAACATCAGCGCGGCCACCGGCGTCAGCGCGAGCGCGGCGCCGGCGAGCAGCGCCGCCCAGGCGGGGAAGCGGCGCCGGACGGCCGCGTGCAGGGTCGCGACGGTCGCCACGCCCATGAGCGCCTGCGGGACGAGGATGCTCCAGGCGTTGACGCCGAAGGCGCGGGCGGCCAGGGCCATGGGCCACAGCGCGGCGGGCGGCTTGTCGACGGTGATGGCGCCCGCCGCGTCGGAGGACCCGAAGAAGAACGCCTTCCAGCTGGTCGCGCCGGCCTGGACGGCGGCGGAGTAGTAGGCGTTGGCCCATCCGGACGCGCCGAGCCCCCAGATGTACAGGAGGCTGGTGGCGGCGAGGAGGGCCAGCAGCGCGGACCGGGCCCAGGCGGGGTCGGCGTCGGGGCCGCGCAGCAGCCGCCGGAGGGGGCCGCCCCGCCCCCGCGGGGTGCGGGGCGCGGGCGGGGCGGCCGGGATCGTGGAGGTCATGCGGGTGCTCCCTGGTCAGCCGAGCTTGTAGAGCCGGGCGCCGGTGGTGCCGGACGGCGAGTCCGTCGAGGTGCCCGAGGCGGATCCGGTGGCGGTGCCGCCGTAGGCGGCGGGGTCGACGGGGGCCGCGTTCTTCTGGACCCAGTCGGTGACGGCGGTGTCGCCGCCGCCGGGCCCCATGCGGCCGCCGAGCAGGATGTAGCGGAGCTTGCCGTCCTTGGCGTACTGCTGGAGCTTGGCGACGGTCATGGCGGGGTCGCTGCCGGTGAAGCCGCCCATGGCGATGGCGGGGCGGCCGGTCCGCAGGATGATCGAGGAGGCCTCCTGGGCGCTGGAGACGGCGACGAGCCAGGTGGCGCCGCCCTGGTTCTTCTCCAGGTAGGCGAGCATCCGGGTGTCGACGCCTCCGCCTGGCCCTCCTCCGGGCCCGCCGCGCGCGCCGGATCCGCCGGGGCGCTGCCCGCGCCCGTCGGGCCGGCCGTCCGGGGCCTGCCCGTTCTGGCCGCCGTCCTGCCAGGGGGGCCGCTGCCCGCCGGGGGCCTGCCCGCCGGGCATGGCGGGCGGTGCGCCGCGCCCGCCGCCGGGGAAGCCGCCGGGGCCGCCGAAGCCGCCGCCGGACGAGGGCCCGGCCAGGGGGTTGGTGCCGTTGGAGGCGGTGGAGGCGGCCGAGGCGGCGTAGGCGCCGGGGCCGGCCAGGCCCGCGATGGCGGCGAGGGCCAGTCCGGCGGCGGTGGCGCGCGTCCCGGCGCGGCCGGCGAACCGCCCGGCGGTCAGGGCGACGACGGCCAGGAGCGTGGCGGCGGCGACGGCCCACCGCAGCCACGGGTGCCAGGACGGTGTGCGGTCCAGCAGCACGAACGCCCAGGCTCCGGTGGCGGCGACGCCCGCGGGCAGCGCCCACGCCCAGGCCCGCGACTCGCGGTGGGCGCGGGTCAGCAGGACGGCCCCGGCGCCGGTGAGCGCGGCGATCGCGGGTGCAATCGCGGTGGAGTAGTAGGGGTGGAAGGTGCCCTGCGCGAAGCTGAACACCAGGTAGTGGACGGCGAGCCATCCGCCCCACAGCAGCAGGGCGGCGCGCGCGGGGTCGGTGCGGGGTCGGCGCCGCAGCAGGACGAGCCCGGCGCCCAGGGCGAGGACGGCGAACGGGATGAGCCAGGAGATCTGGCCGCCGAGGATGTCGTTGAACAGCCGCCCGGCGCCGGACTGGCCGCCGAACCCGCCGCCGCCCCCGGGGCCGCCGCCGCGCCCGCCGGGGCCGCCGCCCTGGCCGAGGACGCGGCCGAGGCCGTTGTAGCCGATGACCAGGTCCCAGGCGGTGCCGTCGGTGCTTCCGCCGATGTAGGGGCGGGACCGGGCGGGGATGGCGTCCACCAGCAGGACCCACCACAGGGACGACACGGCGAGGACGCCGCCGGCGGCGAGCAGGTGCCGCACGCGGCGCGCCGGGCCGGGCCGCGCGGCGACCAGGTAGGCCAGGCCGAGGGCGGGGACGACGAGGAACGCCTGGAGCATCTTGGTGTTGAAGCCGCAGCCGACGAGGAGCGCCGCGAGCAGCAGGGGCCGCAGCCGGCCGGTGTCGACGGCGCGCTGGCAGGCCCAGGCGGCGGCGACCAGGAACAGCACCAGGAGGGTGTCGGGGTTGTTGTCGCGGTTGATCGCGACGGTGATCGGGGTGAGGGCCAGGACGGCGGCGGCGGTGAGCGCGGCGCCGTGCCCGAAGGCGCGGCGGACCGCCGCGTACAGCACGGCCACGGCGGCGACGCCCTCGACGACCTGCGGGAGCAGCAGGCTGAAGGTCCCGAATCCGAGGACGCGGGCCGACAGCCCCATGACCCACAGGGCCATGGGCGGCTTGTCGACGGTGATGAAGGACCCGGCGTCCAGGGCGCCGAAGAAGAACGCCTTCCAGCTCTGGGTGCCGCTCCTGACGGCGGCGGAGTAGTAGGCGTTGGCGTCGCCGGCGGCCGACAGCCCCCACGCGTACAGGGCGGCGGCGGCGATGAGGACGCCCCACAGCGCGGGCCGCGCCCAGGCGGGGTCGCCGGGCGGGCCGAGCAGGAGGCGGCGGGCGCGGCCGCGGGCCGCGGCGGGGCGCCCGGTGGCGGGCGGCGGGGTGAGGGTGGAGGTCATGCCGGGGTCCCTCCGGTGTTGTCGGCGGCGGGCGGCGCCGGCGCGGTCGCCGGCGCGGTCGCGGGCCGGGCGGGGGGTGCGCCGAGGCGGCGGGGGTGGAAGATCCAGGCGCGCATCAGCAGGAACCGCACGAGGGTGGCGACGGCGTTGGCGGCGACGACGGCGGCGACCTCGACGCCGCGTCCGGCGCCGGGCGCGGCGGCGTGCAGCAGGGCCAGGCCGCCGGTGCTGAGGGCCAGGCCGAGCAGGAACGCGGCGCCGCCCTCGAGCTGCTGGCGCAGGGCGCGTCCGGGGCCGGTGACGCCGAAGGTGAAGCGGCGGTTGGCGGCGGTGTTGCCGACGGTGGTGGCCACCAGCGACAGCGCGTTGGCCCACAGCGGCCCCATGACCAGGCGCAGCAGGACGAACAGGATGAGCTGGGCGATGGTGCTGACGGCGCCGATGACGGCGAACACCGGGAGCTGGCGCGCCATGCCTTCGGGCAGCGCCGCGGCGGCGGGGCCGGGGCGGCCGCCGACCGGGGCGCGGAACGCGCCGGTGAGCATGCGCCGCGCGACGCGGGCCATGCCGCGCAGGTCGTCGCGGGCGGTGCGCAGGACGTCGACGCGGCTGTCGGGGTCGTCGACCCAGTCGACGGGGACCTCGTGGATGCGCAGCCCGTTGCGTTCGGCGAGCAGCAGCAGCTCGGTGTCGAAGAACCACTCCTCGTCCTCGACGGAGGGGAGCAGCGCCTGGACGACCTCGGTGCGGGCGGCCTTGAAGCCGCACTGGGCGTCGGTGAAGCGGGCGGCGAGGGCGGTGCGCAGCAGCAGGTTGTAGCAGCGGGAGATGATCTCGCGGCGGGGGCCGCGGACGACGGCGGAGCCGCGGGTCAGGCGCGAGCCGATGGCGAGGTCGCTGTGCCCGGAGATGAGCGGGGCGACCAGCGGCAGGAACGCGTCCAGGTCGGTGGACAGGTCGACGTCCATGTAGGCGACGACGTCGGCGTCGCTGCTCCCCCACACCTGGCGCAGCGCCCGGCCGCGGCCCTTGCGGTCCAGGTGCACGGCCCGCACGCGGGGGTGCCGGGCGGCCAGGCCGCGGGCGATGGGCCAGGTGGCGTCGGTGCTGGCGTTGTCGGCGACGGTGATGCGGAAGGGGTAGGGGAGGCTTTCGGCGAGGTAGTCGTGCAGGCGCTCCACGCTGGCGGCCAGGACGCGCTCCTCGTTGTGGACGGGGACGACCACCTCGACGAGCCGTTCCCGCCCGCCGCGGTCGGGCGGGGTCGGGGGCGGCGCGGCGGGCGTGCCCGGTTCGGTGGTGAGGTGACTCATGGGACCGAGGTTCGGGGCCGGGTGTGGGAGGGCGGTGAGCCGTGCCTTAACGCTCCATGAGAAGCGCGCCGGGCCCGGGGCGCGGGGGTCGTTCAGTCGCCGGGTGCGGGGGTGCCGGGCAGGTGGAGGCGGGCGAGGGTGCCGCCGCCGGGGGCGGGTTCGAGGGCGACGCTCCCGCCGCATTCGGCGACGACGCGCGCGACGATGGACAGGCCGAGCCCGGAGCCGGGCAGGCTGCGGGCCGACGGGGACCGCCAGAACCGCTCGAACACGTGCGGGAGGTCGGCGGCGGGGATGCCGGGTCCGTGGTCGCGGACGGTGAGCTCGCCGCGGTCGAGGCGGACGGCGACGGTGCCGCCGGGCGGGCTGAACTTCACGGCGTTGTCGAGGAGGTTGACGATGGCGCGTTCCAGGGAGGCGGGGTCGCCGTGGACGTGCCAGGGCCGGGTGTCGCTGGTGATGGTGAGGCCGGGGCCGCGCAGGCGGGCGCGTTCGACGGCGCGGTCGACGACCTCGTGCAGCGCGACGGTCTCGCGGACGGGTGCGGTGTCGGCGGGCCGGGCCAGTTCGAGCAGGTCGCCGACGAGGCTGGTCAGTTCCCGCAGCTGCGCCCTGACCGAGACGAGCAGGTTGCGGCGGGTCTCGGGAGGCAGGTCGCGGCCGGTGGCCTGGGAGCGCAGCAGCAGGTCGATGTTGGTGCGCAGGCTGGTGAGGGGGGTGCGCAGTTCGTGGCCGGCGTCGGCGATGAGCTGCTGCTGGCGCTCGCGGGAGGCGGCCAGGGCGGCGGTCATGGTGTTGAAGGAGCGGCTGAGGCGGGCGATCTCGTCGGTGCCCTCCTCGGGGATGCGGGTGTCCAGGTCCTCGGTGCGGGCGATGTGCTCGACGGCGCCGGTCAGCTCGTCCACGGGGCGCAGCGACGCGCGGGCGATCGCCAGGCCGGCGGCGGCCGACACCACGACGCCGAGGGCGGTGACGGCGGTGAGCATCAGCGCGAGGTTGTCCAGGGGGCCCTGGACCTCGTCGAGGGAGATGGCATAGGACACGGCGGCGGGGGTGCCGTCCCGCAGCCGGAACGAGCGGGTGAGGACGCGGACGTCGTCCTCGGTCCCGGAGGCGGTGACGCCGGTGCCGTCGTGGTAGGCGTGGCCGCTCTCGCCGCGGGCGATCCGCGCGTCCTGCGCGGTGACCTGCAGCGCGCCGGCGCCGGGGACGGTGCAGCGGCGCCCGTCGGCGCGGACCAGCTGCATGATCTCGTAGGGGCCGGGCGGCGGGTTCTGTTGTGCGCCGGTGCCGGTGGGCTCGGACGAGCACGCGGCGAGCAGGGCCTCGGCCTGGCGCGGGAGGCGGGGCACGCGGGGGCCCTGGCCGGGCGGTCCGGGGCGGTAGCCGTCGGGGGCGGCGGGCGGGCCGCCGGACACCGCGCCGAGGCGGCGGTCCAGTTCCCGGTAGAGCTGGTTGCGGGTGAGGAGCCAGCCGGCGCTGGCGCAGGCGGCGACGGCGAGCGCGACGGCCGCGGCGGTGAGCAGCGCCATGCGGGCCCGCAGGGTGAGCCGCCGCGTGAGGCGCCGGGCGACGGGGGCGCGGGTGCTCACGGGGACGCCGCCGCGCGCAGCACGTAGCCGACGCCGCGGACGGTGTGCACCAGCCGCGGCAGGCCGCCCCGCTCGGTCTTGCGCCGCAGGTACATCACGTACACGTCCAGGGAGTTGGACGCGGGTTCGAAGTCGAATCCCCAGACGGTCTCCAGGATCTGCTCGCGGGTGAGGACCTGGCGGGGGTGGGCGAGGAACATCTCCAGCAGCATGTACTCGGTGCGGGTCAGCTCCAGGGGGCGCCCGGCGCGGGTGACCTCGCGGGTGCGGGTGTCCATGCGCAGGTCGTCGAAGGCCAGGACGTCGCCGGGGGCGGCGGCGCCGGGCGCGTTCATGGCGGCGCGGCGCAGCAGGGCGCGGACGCGGGCGAGCAGCTCGTCGAGCTCGAACGGCTTGGCGAGGTAGTCGTCGGCGCCGGCGTCCAGCCCGGTGACGCGGTCGCCGACCATGTCGCGGGCGGTGAGCATGAGGACCGGCATGGTGGCGCCGAGGGCCCGCAGCCGCCGGCAGGTGGTCAGGCCGTCCATGCGCGGCATGAGGACGTCCAGGACGACCAGGTCGGGGCTGTCGCGCTCGACGCGGTCGAGGGCGGCGACGCCGTCGGCGGCGCCGGTGACCCGGTAGCCCTCGAACTCCAGGCTGCTGGACAGCGACTCGCGGACGGCGGGCTCGTCGTCGACGACGAGGATCCGCGGGGGCCGTGTCTCCTGCGCGCCGGGTTCCATGTACTCACGGTAAACACCGCCGGTGGGAGGCCCGGCCGCCGGCGGCCGTTTCTCATGGTTCTTTCAGGATCTTCTGAGCGGCGGTTCAGCGTGCGCGGTCCGGAGGCGTGTCGGCGTCGGCGGTGGCGTCGGCCCAGACGTCCCCGGCTGTGCGGGTCTCTACCGTGCGGGTCTCTACCGTGCGGGTCTCGACGGTGGTGGTCTCGACGGTGGCGTCGATGACGACGGTCTTCGGGGCGCGGCCCGCCGGGGCGGGCCGGGTGGCAGTGGTCCAGGTGGTCTTGGCGACGTCGACGACGACGTCGCGGGACACGTCGACGATGATGCCGCGCAGGGTGTCGCGCAGCGCGAGCTTGAGGGCGTCGCGGAGCAGCTCGCGCAGGACGGCCTCGACGGCGGCGGTGGCGGCGCGGGCGGCCAGGTCGCGGGCGGTGCGGGCCAGGGCGCTGCCGGCGGCGGCGGTGAGCAGGCCGGTGGCGGTGCGGGCGGCGCCGCGCACGGCGGGGTCGCGGCCGGCGCGGGCGGCCAGGTCGGCCAGGGGCGCCAGCTCGGCGGCGACGCCGGTGGTCTGCGCGGCGCCGCGGGCGGTGTCGCGCAGCGCGGCGGCCAGGTCGCGGGCGGCCTGCTCGGCGGTCTGGCGGACGACGCGGGCGACGACGTCGCGGCCGGTGGTCAGCAGGGCGTCCACGGCGGCGTCGGCGACGGTGTCGACGGCGGCGTCCACGACGGTGCGGGTGGCGGCCTGCACGACGGGGGCGGACGCGGTGCGCCCGGCGACGTCCAGGGCGGTGGCGGTGGCGGCGCGGGCCAGGGGGCTCTGGGCGGCCAGGCGGCGCGCGGCGGCGGCCATGGGGTGGCGGGCGGCCTGCTCGGCCAGCGTCATCGCCGCGGCGGCGGCCTCGAACGCGCCAGCGGTGGCGGGGTTGGCCTCGGCGGCGGCGCGGGCCTCGGCGACGGCGCGTTCGGCGGCGGCGCGGGCGGCCCTGAGGGCGGCGTCCCGCGCGGCCTGCTCGGCGGCCCTCATGACCGGCGTCCCCGACACCTGCTCCAGGATGCGGTCGGCGGCGAGCGCGGCGGCGCCGCGGGCGGCGTCGCGGACCGGTTCGCTCGCGGTGGCGATCCGGGCGGCGGCCGGGGCCAGGCCGTCCCAGATCTCCTCCACCCGCCGTGCGGCGGCCCGGTCGGCGCGCCCGGCGCGAGCGGCCCAGTCGGCCCAGTCGGCCCGGTCGAGCCCGGCCGGCCGGCCGTCGCCGTCGTTGTTGTTCTCGTTGCCGTCGTCCACGGTCACGCCCCCTCGTCGCGATCCCGCCCTAAATCACCATAACTGCCGACGACGCCTGCCGGTTCCGGCCGGGTCCGTGGCCTGGGCGGTCAGCGGCGGCAGGACGGGCAGGGGGTGCGGGTGCGGCGGGCGTAGGCGCGGGCGGCGGCGGCCATGCCCGCGCCCCAGGCGAAGTAGGCGGGGACGGCGACCCAGAAGAACGCCTCGGGCAGGTCGAGGCCGCCCTCGGGCGGGAACGGGTTGCGGCCGTGCAGCCGCTCCCAGGACATCTGGAGCAGCATGAGCCCGAAGTAGACGACCAGCCCGCCGGAGATCGCGGCGCCGGGCCACAGCACCAGCCGGCGCGGGACGCCGCGCCGGCCCAGGCCGGGCACCCACCGCGGCCACGTCCGTCCGAAGGAGTGCACGAGGGCGAGCGGCAGCAGGCAGCCGCCGAGCACGAACCCCGCCTCGAACAGCACCGCCGACGTCCCGCCCGACAGGGGCGACTCCTCGAACCCGACGGCGGCCTGGGCGGCGATGCGGGTCAGGCACCCGGCGACGGCGAGGTAGGCGGCCGCGTAGGCGCGTGCGGGGGTGCGGGCCAGCGGGCCGGGCGCGGTCGCGGGCCGCGCGCAGGCGGCGCAGGCCGGCCCGGGCCGGGCGCGGGCGGTGTAGGCGCGGGCGGACAGGGCGGTCATGGTCCCGGCGGCGACGGCCGCGGCCCGCGACAGCGCGCCGAGCGGGTACAGGCCGAGGCCGAGGCCGGGCAGGACCGCGCCGACCACGTCCAGCAGCAGCATCGCGCCGGAGGCGACCAGGCACGCCGCCGCGGCCCAGGCCGCGGCCGCCAGCGCCGTGCGCGGCGCGCGGGCGAGCCGGTCCGCGCGCGGGTGCGCGAGGGCGGCCAGGGCGAGCGCGGCGGCCCCGCACAGCGCGGCGCCGCCCCATCCGGTGAACACGACGAGGTCGGTGCCGATGGGCGACATGTCGTGCGGCTGGTGCCCGGACGCCCAGTACGCGCGCAGGGCGCCGTAGGCGGCGACCCAGGCGAGCGCGGCGGCGGGGAGGCGGCGTCCCAGGGCGTGCGGCGAGACGCGCCGGCTCAGCGTGGTGGCCATGGCCACGATCCTGCGCGCGGCGGGACGGGCGGGGCCTCCCCACCGGGGCCGAGGCCGCTCCCCCTGGCGGGTGAGAAAAACCGTTGGCCGGGCGGGCCGGGTCCGGTAATGTCGCGGGCGGAACCGAAGGGGAGGTGAGGACGAATGGCCGTCGCCTCGGTGGCTGCTGCCCGCGGCAGCACTCAGCCCGTCCTCGTTTCCCGGGCTTCCGGCTGACCGTCCCATCACGCGCCGCGTTCGGCGCCGTCACGCCGGGGCCCCTTCACGCAAGGGTTCCGATCCGTTGTCTTCCTCTTTCACGGGGTCGTCCCCTCTGGCCGCCTACGGCTGGGACGACGCCCTGGAGCACGAGTTCACCTCTCACCGCGCGGCCGGGCTGACCCCGGCGCGCGTGGCCGCGGTCGACCGCGGCCTGTGCGACGTCGTCACCGAGAACGGCCCGGCGCGGGCCTCCACCGGAGCCGCCGTGTCCGGCGGCGGGCCGGAGCAGGCGCCGTGCACGGGCGACTGGGCGGCGCTGCGCGCCGGCGGCCCGGACGGGCGGCCGGCGGTGGCGGCGCTGCTGCCGCGCCGGACCGCGATCGTGCGGTCGTCGGCGTCGCGGGATTCACGCGGCCAGGTGCTGGCCGCCAACGTCGACACCGTCGCGGTCGCGGTGTCGCTGGCCGCCCCGCTGGACCTGGGGCGCATCGAGCGGCTGCTGGCGCTGGCCTGGGAGAGCGGGGCGCGGCCGGTGGTCGTGCTCACCAAGGCCGACCAGGTGCCCGGCACCGACGCGCAACTGGGCGAGGTCGCCGCGGCCGCGCCGGGCGTGGACGTGGTGGCGTGCAGCGCCGCCACCGGCGGCGGCGTGGACGCGGTCCGCGCCGTCCTGACCGGGACGGTGGTGCTGGTCGGGCCGTCGGGCGCGGGCAAGTCCACGCTGGGCAACGCGCTGCTGGGCGCCGACGCCCTCGCCACGGGCGCGGTCCGCGAGTCCGACGGCAAGGGCCGGCACACCACGGTGCGGCGCGAGCTGCTGCCGCTGCCGGGCGGCGGCGTCCTGATCGACACGCCGGGCCTGCGCGGCGTGGGCCTGTTCGAGGCGTCGCAGGGGCTGGAGCGCACCTTCGCCGACGTCGAGGAGCTCGCCGCGCTGTGCCGTTTCGGCGACTGCGCGCACCGGTCCGAGCCGGGCTGCGCGGTGCTGGCCGCGGTCGAGGACGGGACGCTGGCGCGCCGCCGCCTCGACAGCTACCGCAAGCTGCTGCGCGAGAACGCGTGGGCGGCCTCGCGCACCGACCGGCGGCTGCGCGCCGAGCGGGAGGGCGGCACCAAGGCGATCAGCAGATGGCAGCGGCAGTACTACAAGGAGCGGGGGCGCGGCCGATGAGCGGGGCGGCCAGGCGGGAGGCGGCGGGCGAGGCGGCCGCGGTCCGCGCGGTGGTCCTGGCGGCGTTCCCCACCGCCCACGAGGCGGACCTGGTGGACGCGCTGCGCCGCGACGCGGCGTGGATCCCGGAGCTGTCGGTGGTCGCCGAGGACGGGGACGGCGCGGTCGCCGGGTACGCGCTGGCGACGCGGTGCGCGGTCGGCGGCGCGGTCGCGCTGGCGCTGGCGCCGGTGGCGGTGCTGCCGCGGGCGCAGGGCCGCGGCCTGGGCGGCGCGGCCGTCCGGGCGGTGCTGGAGGCGGCCGCGGTCCGCGCGGCGGCCGGCGGGGAGCGGCTGGTGGTGGTGCTCGGGCACCCCGGCTACTACCCGCGGTTCGGGTTCGTGCGGGCGTCGCGGCTCGGTGTCGGGGTGCCGTTCGAGGTGCCCGACGAGGCGCTGATGGCGCTGTCGCTGGAGGGTCCGGGCCCGGTGCCGTCGGGGACGGTGCGGTACCCGGCGCCGTTCGGCTTCTGATCGGCGGGCGCGCGGTGAGGCGCTGAGAGCCCCGGTCGGCCGGGCCTTGCACGGGCACGGCCGACCGGGGTCCGCGCGATGCGCTCGGCTCGTGCGGCGCCGTCCGGTGGGGTCAGCGGCCGCGGACGCGGTAGGTCCGCACCGACAGCGGCGCGAACACCGCGAGCAGGAGCAGCGACCAGCCGATGGTGGCGGCGACGGGGTGCGCGAGGGGCCAGGCGAGGTCGCCGGAGGGCGCGCCGGGGTTGCCGAACAGCCCGCGGCAGGCGGCGGTGAGGGCGCTGACGGGGTTCCAGTCGGCGATGACGCGCAGCACGGCGGGCATGCCGGCGGTGGGGACGAAGGAGTTGGACAGCATGGTGACGGGGAACACCAGCGGGATGAGCTGGTCGGCGGTCTGCTCGTTCTTCACCACCAGGCCGAGGTAGCAGCCGGCCCAGCTGAGCGCGTACCGCATGAGCGCCAGCAGCAGGAACGCCTCGGCGGTGTGCCAGATCCCCTCGCGGGCGCGCCAGCCGACGAGCAGCCCGGCGACGGCCATGATCACCAGGCTGAGGACGCCGCTGAGGATCTCGGCGCCGGTCTGGCCGAACGGCACGGCGGAGCGGGCCATGGGCATGGAGCGGAAGCGGTCCATGACGCCGCGGGAGGCGTCGGTGGCGACGCGCAGGGTGACGGCCATCATGGAGGTGAAGGTGACCATGGCGAACAGGCCGGGCATGAGGTACTCGCGGTAGTCGCCGCCGCCGGGGACGGAGATGGCGCTGCCGAACACGTAGCCGAACAGCACGACCATGACCGCGGGGAAGATCAGCGCGGCGACGAGCTCGCCGGGCGCCTGGCGGAGGTGGCCGAGTTCGCGGCCGATGAGGGTGATGCCGTCGGTGAGGGCCCAGCGCAGCCGTCCGGCGCGGGAGGCGGGGGCGGTGAGGGCGGTCATCGGACGGTCTCCTTCGGGCGGTCCTCGGCGCCGGAGCCGGGGTCGGGGTCGTGGGGGGTGTCTCCGGTGAGGCGCAGGAACACCTCGTCGAGGGTGGGGCGGCGGAGCCCGACGTCGCCGACGGTGACGCCGGCGCGGTCGAGTTCGCGGACGACGTCGGCCAGGCGCACCGTGCCGGTGGTGAGCGGTACCGAGAGGCGCTCGCCGTCCAGGGCGGGGTGGCTGCCGGTGAGGGTGCGCAGGAGCGCGGCGGCGCGGCCGGCCATGGCGGGGTCGTCCAGGACGACGTCGAGGCGGTCGCCGATGGAGGCCTTGAGCCGGTCGGGGGTGCCGGTGGCGATGACGCGGCCGTGGTCGACGACGGCGATGTCGTCGGCGAGCCGGTCGGCCTCGTCGAGGTACTGGGTGGTGAGCAGGACGGTGGTGCCCTCGGCTACCAGGCCGCGGACGGCGTCCCAGATCTCGCCGCGGCTGCGGGGGTCCAGGCCGGTGGTGGGCTCGTCCAGGAACAGCACCTGGGGCCGCAGGATGAGGCTGGTGATCAGGTCGAGGCGGCGGCGCATGCCGCCGGAGTAGCCGGCGACCTGCCGGTCGGCGGCGGCTTCGAGCCCGAACCGCTCGAGCAGCTCGTCGGCGCGGCGGCGGGCCTCGCGGCGGGGCAGGTGGGACAGGCGGCCGAACAGGCGCAGGTTGCCGCGTCCGGTGAGCTTCTCGTCGACGGCGGCGTACTGGCCGGCCAGGCCGATGCGGGCGCGGACCCGGTCGGGTTCGCGGGCGACGTCGTGGCCGGCGACGCGGGCGTGCCCGGAGTCGGCGTCGGCGAGGGTGGCCAGGATCCGCACGGCGGTGGTCTTGCCCGCGCCGTTGGGGCCGAGGACCCCGCAGACCGTGCCGGCGGGGACGGCCAGGTCCAGGCCGTCCAGGGCCCGGGTGTCGCCGAAGCGCTTGCGCAGCCCCTCGGCGACGACGATCGGTTCGTCGGTCACGATCCCCTCCTCTGGGTACGGTGTACGCAGCTACGGTAGACAACCGGGTACGGTGTACGCAACTAGGATGCTCGGGAAGGGCTACGAGGAGGTCGGTTGGCGGGCGGCGAGCGGCATGGCGGCATATGGTCGGTTCCCGAGCGGCAGGGCCGGGGGCCGCGCCCGGCCTACAGCCGCGCGCAGATCACCGAGGCGGCGGTCCGGATCGCCGACGCCGACGGGCTGGAGGCGGCGTCCATGCGGCGCATCGCCGCCGACCTCGGCACCGGCGCGATGTCGCTGTACCGCTACGTGCCCTCCCGCGACGACCTGCTCGACCTGATGGTCGACCACGTCCTGCTGGAGATGGAGATCCCGGAGCGGCCGAGCGGGGACTGGCGCGCCGACCTGCGGCTGATCGCCGAGCGCACCCGCGCGGTGTGGAGCAGGCACACCTGGCTGGTGGGCCTGCACCGGCCCCGCGCCACGCTCGGCCCCAACCGGCTGCGGCTGGTGGAGTTCGCCATCGGCGCCCTGGACGTCGGCGTCCCGATCGACGACATGATCGCCCTGCTGGAGATGCTGAACGGCTACGTCGAGCGCGCGGTGCGCGGCGAGATCGAGTGGATGCGCGAGCTGCGCCAGAGCGGCATGACGCCCGAGCGCTGGATGACGCAGAACGCCCCCTACGTCCGCGAGCTGCTCGACTCCGGCAGGTACCCGATGTTCAAGCGGATCGTGGTCGACGCGCGCCTGCCCCACATGTCCGGAGACGAGCAGTTCCGGTACGGGCTCGAGCGCGTCCTGGACTGCATCGCCGGCGCCCTGCCCGACCCGTCCTGACGCCCCCTCCCGGCGCCCCGGTTCGCGGCGGGCGGCCTGCGGGTGAGCGGTGGGTGAACGGCGGGGCGGGGCGCGCATGAGCGGGGGCGGGCCGGGGCACAGATCCGGCGAGCAGCAGTCGATTGCGTTCGGTCCGGCACGGCCGGTCCGGGGCCCTCGCGGGCCCGCAGCTCGTTCGTGATCGGAGGGGCAAATGACCGTCGTTCCCGCCCATGGCGCCGCGCGGGCGGCTCCCCGCGCCGGCCGGTGGGCGCTGCCGGGCGGGCGCGCGGCGGTGGGCAGCGTCCGCGGGATCGTGCAGGGCGCCCTGCACGTGTGGGGGCTGGGCCCGGCCGCGGGGGGCCTGACCGACCGGCTGGCGCCGCTGATCCAGGACGCGGTGGCGCGGGCGGCGGTGCGGCGGCGCGGGTCGCTGGAGCTGCGGCTGGAACTGCACGAGCCGGTCCGGCTGCTGCTCGGCGAGGTCCTGCGGCCCGGCGGCGGGCCCGGGGCGGGCGCCGAGGGCGGGCATGTCGCCGCGATCGCCGTCACCTACGGCAGGCGGCCCGTCCGGGGCGGCGCGGGCGACTGGTACGCCCACGTGTTCGTGTGGCCGCCTGCGCCGGGCCCCGCGCCGCGCGGCCCGGCGTTCGGCTGAGCCGGCGCGGCGCGCGCCGCGCCGGCCGATGGGTGTCTCCCCGGCAGGGATCGAACCTGCGCTCGCGGCTTCGGAGGCCGGTGCTCTGTCCTCTGAGCTACGGGGAGCCGGGGTCCCGTCCCCAGGGTGACAGCGGGGACGGGACCGGAGACGCCGGTGGGATTCGAACCCACGTCGTGACGGTTCTGCAAACCGCCGCCTGAACCGCTCGGCCACGGCGTCGCGGGCGTGCAGGGGCACCGCCGCGCAGGGGGCGCGGGCGCGGTGCGGGTGGGTCAGGGGGCCGCCCGGCCGGTGGTGCGGGGCCGGGAGGTCGTGCGTCGGCCGCGACAGCGGGTCATGTCCCGTCCCTCCCTCCGGCGCCGCGGGCCCGCCCTCGTGCGGGGCCCGTGCGGTTCTCTCGCGTTCAGGGTGCCCCGCCGGGCCGGGGCGCCGCAACGGATTTTCCCCGGACCCGCTTTCCACTGAGCGGAACGATCCGGCTCCCGCGCGGGCCGCGTGCGGTGAGGGTGGGAGGTTCGGCGCGGGCACCCCTTGCTTGGAGGAACGATGACGTTGCTCGATCCCGGCGCGTGGACCGGGAAGATCTTCGACGGCGGCTGGACGGCGGCCGGGGACGGCGGCGTGTACGAGGTGACCGAGCCCGCGACCGGCGGGGTGCTCGGCACGCTCGGCGAGGCCCGCGCCGCCGACGCGGCGCGGGCCGCGCGGGCCGCGGCCGCGGCGCAGCGGGACTGGGCGGCCCGCACCTACGAGGAGCGCGCCGCGGTCCTGCGCGCGGCGGGGCGCCTGCTGGAGGAGCACGCCGCCGAGATAGGCGACTGGATCGTGCGTGAGGCGGGGTCGATCCCGCCGAAGGCGGAGCTGGAGACGCACTTCGCCGCGAACCTGTGCTTCGAGGCGGCCGGCCTGGCCTCGCACCCGCAGGGCCTGGTGCTGCCGTCGGCGCAGCCGCGGTGGAGCCTCGCGCGGCGCCGCCCCGCCGGCGTGGTGACCGTGATCTCGCCGTTCAACTTCCCGCTGATCCTGGCGATGCGGTCGGTGGCGCCGGCGCTGGCGCTCGGCAACGCGGTGCTGCTCAAGCCGGACCCGCGCACGGCGGTGTGCGGCGGGGTGGCGATCGCGCGGGTCTTCCAGGAGGCCGGGCTGCCGGAGGGGCTGCTGCACCTGCTGCCGGGCGGCCGCGAGGCCGGGGAGGCGGTCGTGGAGGCGCCGGAGGTGCGGGTGGTGTCCTTCACCGGCTCCACCGCCGCCGGACGCAGGATCGGCGAGGTGTGCGGGCGGCTCCTCAAGCGCGCCCACCTGGAGCTCGGCGGCAACAACGCGCTGATCGTGCTGCCGGGCGCGCGGGTCGCCGACGCGGTGTCGGCGGGCGCGTGGGGCGCGTTCCTGCACCAGGGGCAGATCTGCATGACCTCCGGGCGGCACCTGGTCCACGAGAGCCTGCACGCCGAGTACGTGGCGGCGCTGGCCGACAAGGCCGACAAGCTGCCGGTCGGGGACCCGGCGGCCGGGCCGGTCGCGCTCGGCCCGATCATCGACGCCGGGCAGCTCGCGCGCGTCGACGAGCTCGTGCGCGACACGGTCGCGGCGGGCGCGCGGCTCGCGGCGGGCGGCACCCACGAGGGCCTGTTCTACCGCCCGACCGTGCTGGACGAGGTGACGCCCGACATGCCCGCCTACGCGCAGGAGGTGTTCGGGCCGGTCGCGCCGGTCGTGCCGTTCTCCACGCCGCAGGAGGCGGTGGAGCTGGCGTCGGCGACCGAGTACGGGCTGTCGCTGGGCATCCTCGGCGACGTGGGGCAGGCGATGCGGATCGCCGACGCGATCCCCTCGGGTCTGGTCCACATCAACGACCAGACCGTCAACGACGAGCCGGTCGTGCCGTTCGGCGGGGTGGCGGCGTCGGGCAACGGGTCGCGGTTCGGCGGCCCGGACGCCAACATCGAGGCGTTCACCGAGACGCAGTGGGTCACGGTCCGCGCCGAGATCGCCACCTACCCCTTCTGACCCGGCCCCGGCCCCTTCGCGGGCGGGTCCCCCGCGGGCCCGTAGGCTCGGTGCCGAGGAGGGGCGATGGGCCGCGATCCGGAGTACCTGGCGTTCCTGCGCGCCCGCCTCGCCGAACCCGGCGGGGCGGGCCGCACGGTCGCCGACGCCCGCCGCGAGCACGCCGCCGACCTCGCCCGCTCCCCGCGCCCGCCCGCCGGCACCGTCCGCGACCTGACCCTGCAGGGGCCCGCGGGTCCGCTGCCCGCCCGGCTGTACCGGCCGGACCGGCCGGGCCCGGCGCCGGCGCTGGTGTACTTCCACGGCGGCGGGTGGGTCCTCGGCGACGTCGACTCCTACGACCCGGTCGTGCGGGCGCTGGCGGCGGCCAGCGGGGTCGCGTGGGTGTCGGTGGGGTACCGGCGCCCGCCCGAGGACCCGTTCCCCGCGGCGCTGGACGACGCCGTCGCGGCGGTCCGCGAGGTCGCGGCGGGCGCGGCGCGGCTCGGCCTGGACCCCGGCCGGATCGGGGTCGCCGGGGACAGCGCGGGCGGCCAGCTCGCCGCCGCGGCCGCCGGGCTGCTGCGCGACGCGGGCCCCGCCCGGCCCGTCCTGCAGGTCCTGCTGTACCCGGCGCTGGACCTGCGGGAGGTCCCGCCCGCGCCGCCCGACCCCGACGGGCTGCGGTTCCCCCCGTCCGGCATCGGCCGCGCGCTGCGGGCCTACCTGCGCGGCGCCGACCCGGCCCGCCCGGAGGTGTCGCCGCTGCTGGACCCCGACCCCTCCGGCCTGCCCCCGGCGGTCATCGCGACCGCCGAGCACGACCGGCTGCGGCCCCAGGCCGAGGCGTACGCGGCGCGGCTGGCGGGGGCCGGCGTCCCCGTCGACCTGGTGCCCGGGACGGGCCTGGACCACGGCTTCCTCGGATGGGGGTCGTTCGCCCGCCGCCCCGCCGAGGCCGTCGCGCGGATCGGCGCCGCCGTCCGGGACGCCCTCGCCTGACCGGCCCCGGACGCTCCGCACGGCTGGGCTCGGGGCTCCGCACGGGCTTGGCCCCGCATGGCCTCGTGTTTGCCCCGGGCCCCCACTCCCACCGTTAGTGGGGCCCTTTACGGACATGTCGAACCCATCGGAGCCTTGACCTTAAATACGTTTGCCGTGCCGTTTAACCCCGCCGGACCCCGGAAATCACTAACGCACGAACGCTGACCGGAACTCAGCCGACGGTCGAGGAGAGCCAAGTTGCACCGGACCCACGAGCTGCGCCGCGTCCGGACCGAGGAGTCGGGACTGGAGGAGTGGGCCTGCCCCACCTGCGGCCGCCGCCTCCTGCTGCGGTGGCCGCCCCACTACCACAAGACGATCATGGAGCCCGGGGACGAGCAGGCCTGCCACATCGGCAGAACCGGCGCCTCCGCCGACGCGCCCGCGGGCGCACCGGGCGAACCCGCGGCCGCCCCGGGCGGCACCGACGCCCCCGAAGCCGACTGGCCGCACGCCAACGCGCGGCGCTGGCTCCGCGAGACCGGCGTCGACGCCCTGGAAAGCCCCGAACGCGCCCGCCTCAACTCCTCCGAACCCGTCTGACCCCGCCCCGTCCGCGCCCGCCCCTCGGCGGCGCCCAAGCGGCCCCGCCGACAAGTCACGACCCGCCCGTCACGACCCGCCCGGTCACGCGCGCAGTTCCGCGCGCAGCAGATCCAGGCCCATCGGCCCCAGATCCAGCGCCCGCCGGTGGAACTCCTTCAGGTCGAACCCCGCGCCCTCCCGGCGCCGCGCCTCCTCCCGCGCCTCCAGCCAGACCCGCTCCCCCAGCTTGTAGGCGATCGCCTGCCCCGGGCGCCCCAGGTACCGGTCGATCTCGAACGCCACCGCCGCGTCCGGGTCAGGCCCCTTCCGGGCCCGCAAGAACGCGAAACCGAGCTCCGGCGTCCACCGCTCCCCCTCGTGGAAGCCCGTCCCCGCCGGGATCGGCAGCTCCAGATGCAGCCCGATGTCCAGCACGACCCGCGCCGCCCGGAACCGCTGCCCGCCCGCCAGCATCCCCAGCCGGTGCGCCGGATCCCGGTAGTGGCCCAGCTCGTCCATCAGCCGCTCCGCGTACAGCCCCCACCCCTCGCAGTGCCCCGGATGCAGCTCGCCGGCCAGGCGCTGGAAGCGGCTCAGGCCCCGGTTCAGCGTCGTCATCCCCAGCTGCAGGTGGTGGCCCGGCACCCCCTCGTGGAACATCGTCGTCGGGACCGTCCAGGTGACGATCTCCGCCGCCGGGTCCTGCACCGTCCACCACACCGTCCCCGGACGCGACAGGTCCTCCGCCGGCGCCAGGTAGTAGATCCCCGCCTCCACCGGCGGGATCCGGCACTCGATCCGCCGCAGCGGCCCCGGGATGTCGAAGTGCACCCCGTCCAGATCGGCGATCGCCCGGTCCGCCAGCTCCTGGATCCACCCCCGGAACGCCTCGGCGCCCCCGACCCGGTGCGCCGGATCGGCGTCCAGCGCCGCCATCACCGCCGGCAGCGGCTCACCCGGCGCGATCTCCCGCGCCGCGCCCGCCATCTCCGACTCGATCCGCGCCAGCTCCTCCCAGCCCCACGCGTAGGTCTCCGCGAGATCCAGATCCGTCCCGAGGAAGTCCCGCACCCCCAGCCGGTACCGGTCGGCGCCCAGCGCGTCCCGCTCCGGCGCCCGCGCCGCCAGCTCCCCCGACAGGAACGCCGCGAACTCCCCCAGCGCCGCCGACGCCTCCGAAGCGGCCGCCTCCAGCGCCCCGCGCAGCGGGCCCTGCCCGTACCGCGCCGCCAGCCCCGCCAGGAACGCCGGAGTCTCGGCGCACTCGCGGGCGCTGCGCAGCACCTGCCGCCGCGCCGCCACCCGGCCCCGCCCGCACGCCCGCCGCAGCGACACCCGCAGGCCCGCCAGCGCCCCCGGCAGCGCCAGCATCCGCGCGCGCACCGCCTCCCAGTCGCTGCCCGGCCCCTGGTCCAGCAGCTCCAGCGCCACCCGCAGCCGCTGGACGGGCCCGTCGGTGGTGTCCAGGTACCCCTCCCGCACATCCGCCTCGTCCAGCGCCGCCTCGACCTCCAGCCGCTCGCGCAGCACCGCGGCCGCGATCCGCCCCGCCTCGCCCTCCACCGGCACGCGGGCCAGATCCCCCAGCGTCCGCCGCGTCAGGTCCGCGCGCGCCGCCACCCCCTCCGGCCCGTAGTCGGTCAGCCGGGAGTCCTGCCCGGCGATCCCCATTTGCGCGGCCTGGCACGGATCCAGCGCGGCGAACTCGTCCACATAGCGGTCGGCCAGGTCATCCAGAGCGGTCATCGCCCCAGGCTAAGGCCCCCGCCCCCAAAAGCGATCATGAAGATGTGCCAAACCGGCCGCCCGTACCGGCCGCCCCCGCGCGGATCCCTCAGCGGGCTTCGGCGGCCAGCCGCACTCCCAGCGCCACCAGCACCACCCCCGACACCTGGTCCAGACGCCGCCGCACCCCCGGACGCCCCAGCACCCGCCGCGCGGCGCCCACCAGCCACACCACCCCCGTGTACCAGACCAGGTCGATCAGCGCCCACAGCACCGAGAACCCCACCAGCACCGCCGCCACCGGCCACCCCTCCGGCACGAACTGCGGCAGGAACGACACCGCGAACACCCCCGCCTTCGGATTGGCGAAGTTCGTCACCAGCCCCAGCCGGTAGCACCGCCACCCCGAACCGCCCGCCCCCGGGCCCCCGCCCCCCTCAAGGCCCTCCTCCGCGCCCGCTCCCGCCGCGGCCGGGCCACCGCGCCGCGCATGCCACAGCGCCCGCACCCCGAACCACACCAGAACCACCGCACCGGCGACCCGCAGCCCCTCGTACGCCAGCCGCGACGCCGCCAGCAGCGCCGACAGCCCCACCGCCGCCGCCACCCCCCACAGCAGCACACCCGTCTCGTTGCCCAGCACCGTCGCCAGCCCCGCGCGCCGGCCCGACCGCATCGACTGGCGCATGATCACGACCGTGCTCGGGCCCGGCGCCATCGCGATCAGCACCGCGGCACCCGCGAAAGCGAGCAGACTCTCCAGCATCCCCCCCATGCTGGACGCTCGACGCACTCCCCTGCAACACCCATTCCCCACACAGGCGACCTTCCCCGCGCAAGCGAACGCACCCCCACGAACACCCCGCTACAGCGGGGCGCCGTCGTCACCCCCCGAACCCGACGGCGACGGAACCGGCGACGTCGGCCCCGACGGACCAGGCGACCGCGGCGAAGGCGACGGCGTCGTCGGAACCGGCGACCTGCGCGGCACACTGAACGACGGCGTCGGCTCCGGCGGCGCAGGCCGCGGCGGCTTCTCCTCCGGCACACACGCGAACAACACCCCCATCAGCAACGCCAGCACCAGCAACACCGCGGCCAACCCCACCACGACCGCCACCAGACTCCGCTCAGGCCCACGCTCCCCCACCGGAACCGGACCCACGCCCCGCGACGGCCGAGGCCGCTCCAACGCCAGCTCACCCGCACCCAGCCAATACGGCTGGAACTGCGGACCACGCCGCCGCCCGCGCGGGCGCCCACCACCCGACCCCTGGAACACCACCGGCTCCAGAAACCGCTCCGCCCCCGCACGATCCGCCTCGTACAACGTCGCCACCCACGGCGCCGGCCCATCCGGCTGCGCCGCCACCACCGGCGCCTCACCCGGCCCCCCGGCCCCCGCACCACGCCCCGGACCCGGCACCGCTGCGTTGATCGCCGCCCGGAACCGGTCCCGCGCCGCGGCATCACCCGCCGCACCCCGGTTCAGCACCGCCACACTCGCGCGCCGCCCCTCACCGTCCACCCCCAGGAACACGATCCCGGCGGCCGACTCCGACAAACGCGCCGACAGACGAAACGGCCCCAACTGAGCGGGGTCCCCAGGCGGCAACGGCCTCGACATGGCCGCAACACTAACAACCACGCCCTACGATCGGCCCCGACAACACCCCCGCCGCACCCCCCGAACCGATCACCCGCCACACGCACGTATCCCCGGCGAACGGGTACAAGTGATCGCGTAGGGTCGTAAGGCGCCCACGCGCCGACCACGCACGACGCACGATGACAGGGCACACGACGGACAAGTGAGGGACACCCACATGACCATCGCCGCCACCGACGTCGACGAGGCCGCAGCACTCCTGCAGCACACCCTCGCCGAGGTCAAAAAAGTCATCGTCGGCCAGGAGCACATGGTCGAGCGCATGATCGTCGCGCTCCTCGCCCGCGGCCACTGCCTCCTCGAAGGCGTCCCCGGCGTCGCCAAGACCCTCGCCGTCGGCACCCTCGCCCGCGTCGTCGGCGGCACCTTCGCCCGCCTCCAGTTCACCCCCGACCTCGTCCCCTCCGACATCGTCGGCACCCGCATCTACCACCCCTCCACCGAGCAGTTCGACGTCGAACTCGGCCCCGTCTTCGTCAACTTCGTCCTCGCCGACGAGATCAACCGCGCCCCCGCCAAGGTCCAGTCCGCCCTCCTGGAGGTCATGGCCGAACGCCAGGTCTCCCTCGGCGGCAACACCTACCCCCTGCCCCGCCCCTTCCTCGTCCTCGCCACCCAGAACCCCATCGAGTCCGAAGGCGTCTACCCCCTCCCCGAAGCCCAGCGCGACCGCTTCCTCATGAAGGTCGACGTCCACCACCCCGCCGCCCACGAGGAACTCCAGATCCTCCAGCGCATGAGCGTCGACCCGCCCGAAGCCGCCCAGGTCCTCGACACCGGCCTCCTCGCCGGCCTCCAGCGCGCCGCCGAAGAGGTCTCCGTCCACGAACTCATCGCCGACTACATCGTCCGGCTCGTCATGGCCACCCGCGAACCCGACCAGTACCGCCTCCCCGACCTGCGCGGCGTCATCGACATCGGCGCCAGCCCCCGCGCCACCCTCGGCCTCGCCTCCGCCGCCCGCGCCCTCGCCCTGCTCGCCGGCCGCGACTACGTCCTGCCCGACGACGTCCGCGCCGTCGCCCGCGACGTCATGGCCCACCGCATCGTCCTCACCTTCGACGCCCTCGCCGACGGCGTCGACACCGGCGACGTCATCACCCAGATCCTCACCGCCGTCCCCCCGCCCCGCGTCGTGTGGAACCACGGCGCCGCCGCGGTGACCACCGCATGACCACCGGGCGCCGGCGCAGCGGCAAACTCGCCCACCTCGCCCCCGAACGCACCCTGCGCCGCCTCGAACTCCAGGTCACCCGCCGCCTCGACGGCCTCCTCAACGGCGAGCACCTCGGCCTGCTCCCCGGCCCCGGCACCGAACTCGCCGAAGCCCGCCTCTACCAGCCAGGCGAGGACGACGTCCGCCACATGGACTGGGCCGTCACCGCCCGCACCACCACACCCCACGTCCGCGACCTCATCGCCGACCACGAACTCGAAGCCTGGGCCCTGGTCGACCTCACCCCCAGCATGGACTTCGGCACCGGCACCATGATCAAACGCGACCTCGCCGTCGCCGCCCTCGCCGCCGTCGGCTTCCTCACCGTCCGCCTCGGCGACCGTGTCGGCGCCTACCTCCTCCACGACGACGGCATGCGCCGCTGGCCCGCCCGAACCGGCAAGGCCGCCATGTACGCCCTCCTCCAAGCCGTCCTCGACGCCCAGTCCGTCGACGACACCGCCGGGCCCCGCACCCCCGCCGCGGCCGCGCCCCGCGACCTCGCCGCCGCCCTCACCGCCCTCGACCGCGGCCAGACCCGCCGCGGCCTGCGCGTCCTCATCTCCGACTTCCTCACCCCCGACGGCGCCGACCCCGCCCCGGACGGACCCCACGGCCAACCCGCCTGGGAACGCCCCCTGCGCCGCCTCACCACCCGCCACCAGGTCCTCGCCATCGAGATCATCGACCCCCGCGAACTCGACCTCCCCGACGTCGGCCTCGTCGAGATGACCGACCCCGAGACCGGCACCGTCCACGAGATCGTCCTCAACCGCCGCGTCCGCGAACGCTACGCCGCCGCGGCCGCCGCCCAACGCGACCGCACCCGCGCCGCACTGCGCCGCTGCGGCGCCCACCACCTCGTCCTGCGCACCGACCGCGACTGGATCGCCGACGTCGCCCGCTTCGCCCTCCGCCAGCGCCGCGCCGCAGGCCGGCCCGTCACCACCGCGGGAGTGCGCCCATGACCTTCCTGTCACCCGAACGGCTCTGGCTCCTCGGCCTCCTGCCGCTCCTGGCCGCCGTCTACCTGCTGCTGCAACTGCGCCGCCGGCAGTACGCCGTCCGCTTCACCAACCTCGCCCTGCTGTCCCAGGTCGCCCCGCGCCGCCCCGGCTGGCGCCGGCACGTCGCCGCCGTCCTGTTCCTCATCATGATCGCCTTCATGATGTTCGGGTTCGCGCGCCCCGCCACCGCCGTCAAGGTCCCCCGCGACCGCGCCACCATCGTCGTCGCGGTCGACGTGTCGCTTTCCATGATGGCCAGGGACGTCACCCCCAGCCGCCTCGACGCCGCCAAGTCCGCCGCCAAGCGGTTCATCGACGAGCTGCCCCGCCGCTTCAACGTCGGCGTCGTCGCCTTCGCCGGCAACGCCAACCTCATCGCCGCCCCGACCGCCGACCGCGACGCGGCCGTCGCCTCCCTCGACCAGCTCGTCCTGGCCAAGCGCACCGCCATCGGCGAGGCGGTCTTCACCTCCCTGCAGGCCGTCCGGTCCTTCGACGCCCAGGCCCGCCAGGACCCGCCGCCCGCGCACATCGTCCTGCTGTCCGACGGGGACAACACCACCGGACGCACCGTGCAGGAGGCCATCGACGCCAGCCGCACCGCGCACGTCCCGGTCTCCACCATCGCCTTCGGCACCCCCTACGGCACCGTCGACATCGAAGGCGAGACCACCAGCGTCTCGGTCAACAAGGACACCCTGAAGAACCTCGCCGAGAGCACCGAGGGCAAGGCCTACGAGGCCGCCGACGCAGGCCAGCTCCGCGAGGTCTACGCCAACATCGGCACCTCCCTCGGCTTCAGGACCGAGCACCGCGACGTCGCCGCCCGCTACATCGGCATCGCGCTGCTGTTCGCCTTCGCCGCCGGCGGCGCGTCCCTCGCCTGGTTCTCCCGCCTCCCCTGACGGCACGCGCGGCCCCCGAACGCTGATACGGTCGGCCGACGTGGGGGAACACTACTTCGCCGGCAGGCCCGACGCCGCCAGCCGCCGCCGCACCGTCGACCTCGTCCTTCCGGACCTGCACCTGCGGCTCGCCACCGACAGCGGCGTGTTCTCCCCCGACCGCGTCGACCCCGGCACACGCGTGCTGCTGGAGACCGTCCCCGCACCCCCGGCCACCGGCGACCTGCTCGACCTCGGCTGCGGATACGGCCCAATCGCGATCACCATGGCGAAGCGCTCGCCGCAGGCGAGGGTTTTGGGGGTTGATGTGAACCAGCGAGCCCTTGGACTCGCTGGGGAGAATGCCAAAGCCGCCGGCCTTGACAATGTAAGGTTCAGTCTGGCGGACGAGACCGACCCCGGCCTGCGGTTCGCGGCGATCTGGTCCAACCCCCCGATCCGCATCGGCAAGGCCGCCCTGCACGACCTCCTGCTCACCTGGCTCCCCCGCCTCGCCCCCGGCGGCCACGCCCACCTCGTCGTCCAGAAGCACCTCGGCTCCGACTCCCTCCAGAAGTGGCTGACCGGCCAGGGCTTCCCCACCGAACGGATCGCCTCCCGATCCGCCTACCGCGTCCTGCGCGTCGCGACCCGCCCGGAAGGCCACACCCGATGAGCACCCCCGACCCCGCCCAGGGGCGCCGCCAGCTGCGCGCCACCGACGTCAAGCGCCTCAACCGCGACTGGCGCCGCCGCACCGGCGCCCGCCTCGACCTGCTCGTCGAATCGGTCACCCAGCCGTTCAACATGGGCTCGATCATCCGCAGCGCCGCCGTGTTCGGCGTCGAGCACCTCTGGCTCGCCGGCAACGCCACGCCCCCCACCCACCGCAACGTCGCCAAGACCGCCCTCGGCACCGACCGCCTCGTCTCCTGGGAGCACGCCGGCACCGCCGCGGAGGCCGCCGCCGCCGTCCGCAAGGAGGGCCTGCGCCTCGTCGCCGTGGAACTCACCAGCGACGCCGTCCCCCTGCACGAGGCCCCCCTCGACGGGGACGTCTGCCTCGCCATCGGCAGCGAGGACCACGGCTGCTCCCCCGCCCTGCTCGCCGCCGCCGACGCCGTCACCTACATCCCCCAGATCGGACGCGTCGGCTCCCTCAACGTCGCCGTCGCCACCGCCATCGCCCTCGCCGAGGCCCGCCGCCGCGAATGGAGCACCTGACCGGACACCGGAGACCGCCCCCGGGCCCCCGGAAACAGGCGCCCCGGCCCGCGGCGGTTCTCAGATCATGCGCCGCAGCGCGGTCTCCACGGCGTCGACCAGCGGATCGCCCCCGGTCGCCGGATGCCGCACGAGACCGAACTCGACGTCCGGCAGGGCGGGCAGCGCGTCCGCGTCATGGCAGGCCATGGCCGGTTCCAGGTTCGCGGGCATGAGCGCCGCGACGCCGAGGCCGGCCCGCACCGCGGCCAGCACACCGGCCAGGCCGTTGCTCTCGAACGCCACCCGCCAGCGCCGGTCGGAGCGCTCCAGCGCCTCCAGCACCGCCGTCCGCCAGGAGCACGGGTTGGAGAACAGCACCACCGGCAGCGGATCCGCGGCCACGTCCGCGCCCTGGCCGACCGCCCAGACCAGCGGGCGGCGCACCGTCCAGCGCGGCGGCGCGGGAACGTCCGGCACCGCGTCGAGCACGAGCTGGACGCGCCCCGCGTCGTAGGCCTCCCGCATCGCGGTGTCGGACAGGCTGAGCACCTCCAGCGTCGCGCCGGGGTGCAGCCGGGCGAGGTCGGCCAGGGCCTGCGAGAGCCGGGACGCGGCGAGGTCTTCGAGAAGCCCCACACCGCAGTGGCCGGTGAGCGCGCGCCCGGCCTCGGCGAGCGCCTGCGCCGAGAGCGACAGGATGCGCTCGGCATAGGGCAGGAGCTCCTCCCCCGCCCGGGTCGGCGCGACCCCCGAGGTCGACCGGTGCAGCAGCGGACGGCCCACGGCGCCCTCGAGCCTGCGCAACTGCTGACTGAGCGCGGGCTGGGTCTGCCCGAGCGCGGCCGCGGCGCGGCTGATGCTGCCCGCCCGGACCGCGGAGACGAACGACCGCAGCAACGCGATCTCCAGATCCCTGGGCATAACGGATCATTATATCGGCTCCAGCGAATTAACGACTTCCTATGACCCGACGGATGATCTAGCGTCCCGCGGGTGACCGGTTACCGCCAGGTGCTCGCCGTGCCGGGGCTCACGCCCCTGCTGGGCATCGCGTTCCTCGCCCGCGCCGCGATCACCGCGGACGTCATGGCGCTGACGATGTACGTCGTGCTGGGCCTCGACCTGAGCTACGCGGCGGCGGGAGGCGTCGCCGCGGCCCTGTGCACGGGGATGGCACTGGGCGGGCCGCTGCTCGGCCGCATGATCGACTCACGGGGGCGCGGGTCGTGCTGCCGGCCACCGCCGCGGTGCAGGTCGCGTTCTGGCTGAGCGTCCCGATCCTGCCGTACGGGGTCCTGCTGGGCGCCGCCTTCCCCGCGGGCCTGCTGATGGTGCCGGTCCCCCTGGTCACCAGGCAGGCGATCGCCGCCATGACGACCGCGGGACAGCGCCAGGCCGCGTTCGCGCTGGAATCGGTCCAGGGCGAACTGTCGTACATGCTGAGCCCCCCGATCGTGATCTTCTGCGCGGCGAAGACGTCCCCCGGCGCGGTGGCGTGGGGCGTCGGCACCGCGATGCTGGCCGGCGCGGTCGGGATCGCCCTGCTCGACCCGCCCCTGCGGACCGAGGACGAGACGGCCGCCGCCACGGCCCGCCGCCCCCCGCGCCGCGAATGGCTCGGCCCGGGCATGATCGCGATGCTGGTCATGGCGTTCGGCACCACGACGCTGCTCAGCGGCACCGACCTGGCCATCGTCGCCACCCTCGAGGACGCCGGCCAGGTGTCCCGGGCGGCCATCGTCGTGGCCGTCTACGGCGTCGCCTCCATCGTCGGCGGGCTGGTCTACGGCGCCCTCCCCCGGCCGATGCCCACATGGCTGCTGCTCGGCCTGCTGGGCCTGGCGACCGTCCCCGCCGGGCTCGCCCACGACTGGCGCTGGCTGTGCGCGGCCGGCGCCGGCGCCGGGCTGCTCGCCGCGCCGACCCTGTCCACCGTCGCCGACGCGGTCAGCCGGCTCGCGCCCGCCGGCGTGCGCGGCGAGGCCACGGGACTGCAGTCCTCGGCGCTGAGCGCGGGCTTCGCGCTCGGGTCCCCCGCCGTCGGCACGGCGATCGACGCCACCGCGCCGGGGGGCGGCTTCGCCGCGGCCGGACTGGCCGGACTCGCCGCCGCACTGGCCGGGGGCCTGCTGGCCCGCCGCTCCCCCGCGCCGCGCGGCCCGGTGGGATTTCCCACCGGTCCGGCGGACGCTACGATCACGGCATGCGGTTCCTCATCTACGCGTAGGACGCCCCCGCCGCCGCTCACGCGACGGCGGCTTCCGGCGTCCCCGCAAACCGGCCCTCCGGGGCCTTCCTGAGGAACCGATCCCATGACGACGTCCTACGCGGCCGTACTGCGCGCCCCCCACGCCCTGCGCACCTTCGCCTTCGCATTCCTCGGACGGCTGTCCTACGGAACCGTCTACCTGTCCCTGACCCTGGCGTTCACCGCCTCGACCGGCTCCTACGCCCAGGCAGGCGGGCTGCTGGCCCTGCTCGGCCTCACCGTCTCCGTCCTGTCCCCGGTGCGCGCCGCCCTCATCGACCGGCACGGGCCGCGCCGCGCCCTGCCCCCGATGGCCGCGGCCTACACCCTGCTCCTCGCCGCCCTGGCCGTCCTCACCTGGCGGCCGGGCACGCCCGTCCCGCTGCTCGGCGCCCTGTCCGTCGCGGCCGGCGTCACCGCGCCCCCGGTCGGCGTCGTCATGCGGACGCTGTGGAACGGCCTCCTGCCGGAAGGCCCGCTCCTGCGCCGCGCCTACAGCCTCGACACCGTCTCCGAGGAACTCGTCTTCGTCACCGGCCCCCTCCTGGCGGGCCTGATCGCCGCGATCGCCGCGCCGTCCCTCGGAGTCGCCCTCGGCGCCGTCCTCATCGCCGCCGGGACCTTCGGGATGGTCGCCTCCCCCGCGACGCCCCGGCCTGGCCCGCACCGCCGCGCGCCGCGCGTGCGGGTGTTCCCGCTCGCGCCGGCCCTCGCGGCCGCCGCCACCGGGGTCGCCCTCGGATCCACCGGCCTGCTGGCCGTCGCGTTCACCGAGCGCCACCACCAGCCCGCCGCGGTCGCCTGGGTGGAGGCCGCGGTCGCGGTCGGCAGCACCCTGGGCGGCCTCGCCTACGGCGCGCTGAGCCGGACGGCCCCCGGCCGCGCCCGGCTGGCCGCGCTCGCGTGCCCGCTCGGCCTCGTCCTCGCCGCCGCGGGGCTCGCCCCGTCCGTCGCCGTCCTCGCGGCGGCGGCGTGCGCCGCCGGGGCGTTCGTCGGCCCGACCCTGACCACCGCCTACCTCATCGCCGACGCCGGCGCGCCGCCCGGCGCCCGCACCCGCGCCGTGGCCTGGGTCAACACCGCGCTGAACCTCGGCGCGTCCGGCGGCACGGCCGCCACGGGCGCGGCCCTGGACGTGCTGCCGCTGCCCGCGTGCTACGCCCTCGCCGCGGCTCCCGCCGCCCTGGTCCCGCTCGCCCTGTTCGTCTTGCCGAAACGGCAACAGGGTTCGCCACCTGACGCGGTCACCGCGCACCATCGGAGCATGGACGACACCACCGACCACCAGGAGTACTGGGACTCCCGCTACTCCGAGAACCACCACATCTGGAGCGGGGAGCCCAACGCCGTACTCGTCCAGGAGATCGCCGGGCTGGAGCCCGGCACCGCCCTGGACCTCGGATGCGGCGAGGGCGCCGACGCCGTCTGGCTCGCGCGCCGGGGCTGGCGCGTCACCGCCGCCGACATCTCCGGGGTGGCGCTCGAGCGCGCCGCCCGCCACGCCGAGGAGGCCGGCGTCGCCGACCGCGTCGACTGGCAGCGCCGCGACCTCGCCGCCTCGTTCCCCGAAGGGACCTACGACCTCGTCTCCGCGCAGTTCCTGCACTCCCCCGCCGAGATGCCCCGCGAGGAGGTGCTGCGGGCCGCCGCCGCGGCCGTCGCGCCGGGCGGGACACTGCTCGTCGTCGGGCACGCCGGGCCCCCGCCGTGGGACCCGGACGCCCACCCGGAGGTCCACCTGCCCACGCCCGAGGAGGTCCTGGCCTCGCTCGGCCTGCCGGACGGCGAATGGGAGGTCCTGCGCAGCGACGAGCACGAGCGCGTCCAGACCGCACCCGACGGACGCACGATGACCCGCACCGACAACACCCTCAAGCTGCGGCGCCGGGCGCGGTGACGCGCGGCCGCCGGCGTCAGCGGGGCGAGGTCCGCTCCATCAGCGCGGTGAACTCCTCCAGGGAGATCTTCCCGTCCCGGTTGGCGTCGGCGGCCACGACCACCTCCACCGCGCGGGTCTCGGTGATGTCCTGCCCGAGCCGGGTCATCAGGTTCTTCAGCTCGGCCGTCGAGATGTAGCCGTCACCGTCCACGTCCACCAGCTCGAACGTCGCCCTGTAGTCGTTCACGTCCGCCATGTCCGGGATCTCCTAGCTGATTGGTCTTTGCCGCGCCGACGCTAGCACCGGCGCCATCACCCCCGCCCTTTACGTAGTAAGGTCAAGGCGGGCCGCGCGTTCGGCCATAATCGGACGGGTGCGGCGCTCGTACGAATTCCTCGACCACCCCGGCCCGATCCCCTTCGCCCACCGCGGCGGCGCGGCCGGGCGCCCGGAGAACTCGATGGCCGCGTTCCAGCGCGCCACCGACCTCGGCTACCGCTACCTGGAGACCGACGCCCACGCCACCGCCGACGGGGTCGTCGTCGCATTCCACGACCGCACCCTCGACCGGGTCACCGACCGAACCGGCACCATCGCCCGGCTCCCCTACGTTGAGGTCGCCAGGGCCCGCATCGGCGGTACCGAGCCCATCCCCCGCCTGGAGGACGTCCTCGGCTCCTTCCCCCAGGCGCGCGTCAACATCGACCTGAAGGACGCCCCCGTCATCGGCCCGCTCGCCGAGACGCTGCGCCGCACCGACGCCTGGCGCCGGGTGTGCATCACCTCGTTCTCCACGCGGCGGCTGGCGCAGATGCGCGCGCGCCTCCCCCGGTACACCGACCACGAGGTCTGCATGGCGCTCGGCCCCCGCGGCCTGATGGCGCTGCGCGCCAAGTCCATCGGGGGCCCCACCGCCAAGCTCGTCCGCCTCGCCGCCACCGGCGTCGCGTGCGCCCAGGTGCCCTACGGCCTCGGCCCCGTGCCCTTCGTCACCGAGGCGTTCATCGAGCACGCCCACCGGCTCGGCCTGCAGGTCCACGCGTGGACGGTCAACGACGCCGCCACCATGAAGCGCCTGCTGGACCTCGGCATCGACGGCATCATGACCGACGAGCTGGTCACCCTGCGCGACGTGATGGCGGCCCGCGGCCTGTGGCCGCACGAGACCCCGCCGGCCGCGCTGCCCTGAACCCCGCTCACCCGGCGACGCAGGCCAGCTCCTCGCGCAGCCGGGGGACGCCGGTGAACAGCACCGACCGGATTCCGAGCATCCGGGCCGCCCGCACGTTCTCCTCCCGGTCGTCCACGAACACCACCTCCTCGGGGGCCGCGCCGAGCCGGCCGGTCAGCTCACGGAAGATCTCCGGCTCGGGCTTGGCCAGGCGCAGGTCGGCGCTGTAGAGCCGGTGCCGGAACAGCGAGGCCCAGGGCCGGCGGTCCACCATGCGGGCGAGCTCGACGGGCGCGTTCGACAGCAGGGCCAGCGGTGTGCCCCGTCCGGACAGCTCCTTCAGCAGCGCGACGGTCTCCTCGTTGATGTGCGCCCACGTGCGGACGTCCAGGCTCACCAGGACGTGGCCGAGGTCGTCGTCGAACGGCACCTCCAGCGCGCCGCACACCCGCCGCCAGAACTCCGCGGCGGTCACGGCGGCCAGGTCGTAGTCCCGCCGGTGCGCCCAGTACACCGGCCAGAACCGCGCGGGAGGCGCCCCCACCGTCTCGGGCAGCAGCGCTCCGGCGCGCACGGGCGGGGCCGCGCTGATCACGCCCGCGTAGTCGAACACGATCCATGTCATGGGTCCCTCCAAGATCCTGAGTTGACTACTTAACACCAGAAATGGTTGATTGAACACATGGAGAGTGCGAAACGGGTGGACATGCTCATCGAGCGGTTGCGGACCACCGAGCGGGTGAGCGTGACGGACCTCGCCGAGGAGACCGGCGCCTCGGAGATGACCATCCGGCGCGATCTGGACCTCCTCGCCGAGCGCGGCGTGCTCCGCCGGGTGCGGGGTGGCGCGGTGAGCCTGCTGCTGCGCGGCGAGGCGATGCCCTTCGCCGTCCGCGAGCACGAGGCGGCCGAGACCAAGCGGCGCCTGGCCGCCGAGGTCGACGCGCTGCTCACCGACGGCGAGGCCGTGGTCCTGGACGCGGGGACCACCGCCCTGACCGTCGCCCGCACGATCGCCGGCCGGCGGCTCACCGTCGTCCCGCTCGACCTGCACGCCGCCACCGCCCTCAGCGGGGCGGCGCGGATCCGGCTGCTGGTGCCGGGCGGGCGGACCACGCCCGGGGCGCTGGCGTTCACCGGACCGCTCACCGAGGCCTCCCTCGCCTCGCTGCGCGTCGACACCGCCGTCCTCGGCGTGTGCGGCCTGTCGGCCGAGCACGGGCTGACGGCCCACGACCTGGACGAGGTCCCGGTCAAGCGCGCCGCGATCGCCTCGGCCCGCCGCGTCATCGCGGTGTGCGACGGCGCCAAGTTCGGCCGCAGCGGCCTCGGCCTGGTCTGCCCGTCCACCGCCCTCGACATGGTGGTCACCGACCGCACCGCACCCGCACCCGCCGTCGCTCGCCTGCGGGACGCCGGCGTGGACGTCAGGCTCGTATGACCGGCGGCGCTCCCGAGACGGCCGGATCACTTCGCGCGGCGAGGCTGGCCACCTTCGCCTACTTCGCTCTCGCCGGGTTCCTGCTGGGAATGTGGATCGTCCACATCCCTCCCATCGAGCACCGGACCGGGATCGACCACGCGGTGCTCGGACGGCTCCTGCTGCTGCTCGGCGCGGGCGCGCTCGTCGGGATGCGGATCGCGGGCCCCCTCGCCGACCGCGCGGGCGCCCGCAGGGTGGTGCCCGCCAGCGCCGCGACCGCCGCCGCCGCGCTGGTCCTGCCGGGCCTGGCGCCCGGCGCCTGGACGCTCGGCGCGGCCCTGCTGCTGCTCGGCGCCTGCCACGGGGCACTGGACGTCGCCATGAACGCCCACGCCGTCCAGGTCGAGCGCGGCTACGGAAGGCCGATCATGGCCGCCTTCCACGCGACCTTCTCCCTCGGCGGCGTCCTGGCCGCCCTGGTCGGCGCCCGGACGCTCAGCTGGGGCTGGAGCCCGGCCGCGACCTTCGGCGCGGTGGCGCTCCTGAGCACGGCCGCGGGCGCGGCGGCAGCTCCGGTGCTGCTGCGGTCCGGCGGAGCGCCCGCGTCCGGCGCCGCTCCGGTGCGCCGCCGGACGCCCCGGCGCATCCGGGGGCTGGCCGCCCTCGCTTTCATGATCATGCTGTGCGAGGGAGTGGCCAACGACTGGAGCGCGCTGCACCTGCGCGGCCTGGACGCGTCCCCGGGCACCGCGGCGCTCGCGTTCGGGGCCTTCTCCACCGCCATGACCGGCGGGCGCCTGCTGGCCGACCGGCTCGCCGCGCGCTACGGCCCGGTGGCCGTCCTGCGCAACGGCGCCGGCCTGGCCGCCTTCGGCCTCGCGGTGGCGGCGCTGTCGACCGGGGAGGCCGCGGCCCTGGCGGGCTGGGCCGTGCTCGGGGCAGGGCTGTCGGGAGCCGTCCCCCAGTTGTTCAGCGCCGCCGGTCACCACGACCGGGCCGCCTCGGGCGCCAACGTCTCCCGGGTGGCCGGGCTCGGCTACCTCGGGATGCTCGCGGGCCCCGCCGTCATCGGGCCGCTCACCCGCGCCATGCCGCTCGGCCTCACGCTGCTCCTGCCGGCGGCGCTCTGCGTCGTCGCGGCCGCGGCGGCGGGCCTCGTGCGCCACCCGGACGACGCCGGCGCCCGCCCGCGGGCCGACCGCGGAACCGGGGTCAGTGCCTGAAGCCGGGCGGGCGGTACTCGGCCGCGATGCGCATCGGCTGCTGCGGCTGCGGCTGGGGCCGCTCCGCGGGACGGGGCGGCTGCCCGGGCGGGACGGCCCCGCCGACCTGGAGGTCGCCCCGCTGGGAGCGGAACTCCTCCAGGAGCTCCAGGTCCTCCGGAGAGACCAGGGCGGCCATCACCCTGCCCCGCCGCGTGAGCCGGACGGGCTCGCCGGTGTAGGCGACCCGGTTCACCAGATCCGCGAACTCGGCGCGTGCTTCGGTCACCGGAACATCCACGTGATTCATCGTATAGCGAAACCTCCCGCGGCCCCCTGGCCGTCCGCAGTCCCCTGGATTAGTGTCCGTACGTAGCGTACGAAACGTACAGATGATCAAGGAGGCGGACGTGAACGGCGGACCGGGGCGACAGGACGGCGGACGGCCGGCGGAGACCTTCGTGGGCAGGTCGCGGGCACGGGTGATCGAGATGCCGCAGCCGGCGGACGCGCAGTTGTTCGAGCGGCTGCTGGCGCAGCGGATCGTGTTCCTCGGCACCGAGATCGACGACGGGACCGCCAACCGGGTCAGCGCGCAACTGCTGCTGCTCGCGGCGCGGGACGCCCGGCGCGACATCACCGTCTACATCAACTCCCCCGGCGGCGTCGTGGACGCCGGGATGGCGATCTACGACATGATGCAGTTCGTCCCGAACGACATATCCACGGTCGCGATGGGAATGGCCGCGTCCATGGGACAGACGCTGCTGTGCGCCGGGACGCGGGGCAAGCGGTACGCGCTGCGCCACGCGCGGGTGATGATGCACCAGCCGCACGGCGGCATCGGCGGCACGGCGTCCGACATCAGGATCCAGGCGGAACAGTCGCTGTACCTCAAGCGGACCCTGGCGGAGCGCACGGCGTTCCACACGGGCCAGACGCTGGAGCGGATCGAGGCCGACGGGGACCGCGACGCGTGGTTCACCGCGGAGGAGGCCCGCGACTACGGTTTCGTCGACCACGTCATCGACAGCACCGACCGGGTGGGCACATGACACGCGCGGAACGGCGCTCCCTCGTCCCCCAGTTCGAGGAGCGCACCGGCCAGGGACGCAAGGAGACCGACCCCTACAGCAAGCTGTTCGAGGAGCGGATCGTGTTCCTCGGCGCGCCGGTGGACGACACCAGCGCGGGCGACGTCACGGCGCAGATCCTGGCGCTGGAGGCCATGGACCCCGACCGGCCCATCGCCCTGTACATCAACTCGCCGGGCGGGTCGATCACCGCGATGCTCGCGATCTGCGACACGATGCGCCACGTGCGGCCCGAGATCGAGACGACCTGCGTCGGGCAGGCCGCGTCGGCCGCGGCGATCCTGCTGGCGGCGGGCTCGCCGGGGCGCAGGCAGGCGCTGCCGGACGCGCGGATCCTGCTGCACGAGCCGTCGCTGGAGGTGGCCGGGGGCCAGGCCACCGACCTCGCGATCCAGGCGCGGGAGGTGCTGCGGCTGCGCGAGCAGACCGAGGCGATCCTGGCCGAGGCCACCGGGCGCGACCCCGCGGCCGTCCGCCGCGACCTCGAGCGCGAGCGCTACTTCACCGCCGCGGAGGCCAGGGACTACGGGCTCATCGACGAGGTCCTCGCCTCCCGTCACTAGCGGGCGAGCCGCATGTTCCCCGCCGGCGGCTGGGTACGGCCGCAAAGAGCAGGGTTGGATCACCCCGGGCGCGGGAATCTTGTCACGGTGTTCAGCGTTGGTGAGGGCAAGACCGCAAGCCGTCTGGGAGGCACGTGACGATGGCCGAGCGCGCACTTCGCGGCACCCGACTCGGAGCGACGAGCTACGAGAACGATCGCAACACCGATCTGGCCCCTCGGCAAGAGGTGGACTACACCTGCACGAAGGGCCACCGGTTCACCGTGACGCTCGCAGCCGAGGCCGAGGTGCCGATCACCTGGGAATGCCGCAACTGCGGCGCCACGGCCCTGCGGGTCGACGGGGAACTGCCCCAGACCAAGAAGGGCAAGCCGCCGCGCACCCACTGGGACATGCTCATGGAGCGCAGGACCCTTGAAGACCTTGAGGAGGTCCTGGCAGAACGCCTGGAGATCCTGCGAGCGGGGCGCAGGAAGTCCGCGTGAGCGGATAGCAGGCTCGTCGCGAAGGCCCGTACCGGCGGGGGTACGGGCCTTCGCCATGCCTGCGCCCCTTTTGTCCCGGCTTGGGGTCGCGGACCGGGGTCACCGGCCCGCGCGGGGCAGCACCAGGCCGCTCTCGTAGGCGGCGACGACGGCCTGGACACGGTCGCGCAGCCCGAGCTTGCGCAGGATCCGGCTCACGTGGGTCTTGACCGTCTCCTCCCCGACGACCAGCCGCGCGGCGATCTCGGCGTTGGACAGGCCCGCCGCGACCAGGCGCAGGACGTCGGTCTCGCGCGGGGTCAGCGCCTCCAGTTCCGGTCCGCGCGACGGCGGGCGCGGACGCAGCCGGGCGAACTCCCCGATGAGGCGGCGGGTGACGGCCGGGGCGAGCAGCGCGTCCCCGCCCGCGACGACCCGGACCGCGTCGAACAGCCGCTCGGCGGTGACGTCCTTGAGCAGGAACCCGCTGGCGCCCGCGACGAGGGCGTCGTAGACGTGCTCGTCCAGGTCGAACGTCGTCAGCATCAGGACGCGGGGCGGGTCCGGCTCGGCGGTGACGCGGCGGGTGGCCTCGATGCCGTCCATGACCGGCATCCGCACGTCCATCAGCACGACGTCGGGGCGGTGCTCGCGGCACGCCAGGGCCGCGGCGGCGCCGTCGGCCGCCGTCGCCACGACCTCCAGGTCCGGCTGGGTGGCCAGCAGGGCCCCGAACCCGGCGCGGACGACCTCCTGGTCGTCGGCCACCACGACGCGCACGCTCACGGTTCCTCCCCCAGCGGCAGGGTCGCCTCCACCAGGAACCCGCCGCCGGGCCCTGGACCGGTGCGCAGCTCGCCGCCGACGGCGGCGGCTCGCTCGCGCATGCCGAGCAGCCCGTGCCCGGCGGGGCCGCCGCCGTGCCCCGGCCCGTTGTCGCGGACGCTGACGCGCAGGGCGTCGGCCGCGTAGTGGAGCTCCACGTCGACGGCGGCGCCGGGGGCGTGCCTGCGGGCGTTGGTCAGGGCCTCCTGGACGATCCGGTAGGCCGCCAGCTCCAGCCCGGGGTCCAGGGCGGCGACGTGGCCGCCGACGATCAGCCGGACGCCCGCGGCGCCCGACTCGCGGGTCTGGTCGACCAGGTCGAGGAGCTGCTGCAGGCCGGGCTGGGGGCGCCGGGTCGGCTCGGCGCCGGCGTCCTCGCGCAGCACGCCGAGCAGCCGCCGCATCTCGGTGAGGGCGGTGCGGGCGGTGTCGCCGATGGCCAGCAGCCGCTTGGCGCCCTCGTCCGGCATGCCGGGGACCGCGAGCCGGGCGGTCTCGGCCTGCACGGAGATCATCGAGATGTGGTGGGCGACGACGTCGTGCAGCTCGCGCGCGATGCGGGCCCGCTCGCCGCGCGCGGTGTGCTCCAGCAGGGTGGACTCGAACGCCCGCCGCGAGGCGTCGCGCGCGGCGGTCTCGGCCCGGCGCCGCAGGAGGCGGCGGCGCGCCAGGACCGTCCAGACGGTGGCGAGGGCGGCGAGGGCGGCGAGGGCGGCGCCGCCGTGCAGGACGCACGCCGCGGCGGCCGCGGCGGTGATCACGGCGGCGGCGGCCGGGCCCCGGTCGCGGACGAGCGCCAGCGGGAGCGTCGCGCACAGGTCCACCGCCAGCGCCAGCGACAGGGCCACCCCCGAGCCGTGGGTGCGCAGGACGGCCTCGGCGGCGGCGGCCAGGGCGAAGCAGCCGCCGGCCACGGGCCACCGCGCCCGCCCGGCGGTCTCGTCGCTTTCGCCCACGGACGCCATTGTGGCGCGGGCGGTGCCGCCGCGGCGTCCCTCGCGGGAGGGACGCCGGTCCCCCGGTCCGTGCCCGCCAAGACTCCTCCCCGGCGTGATGACCCGGGGGCGCGGGGCTCCGTAGCCTCCCGGTCCATGGAGGCAACCATCGAAGTGCGGGGCCTGCGCAAGCGCTACGGGCCCACCCTCGCCGTGGACGACCTGTCGTTCACGGTCGGTCCGGGGCAGGTCACCGGGTTCGTCGGCCCGAACGGGGCCGGCAAGTCCACCACCATGCGGATGATCATGGGGCTGGACCGGCCCGACGGCGGGGCGGCGCTGGTCGGCGGCCGGCCCTACCGGTCGCTGCGGGCGCCGCTGTGCCGGCTCGGGGCGATGCTGGACGCGTCGGCGGTCCATCCGGCCCGCCGCGCCCGCGACCACCTGCTGTGGCTCGCCCACGCGGGCGGGCTGCCCGCCCGGCGGGTGGACGAGGTGATCGCGATGACCGGGCTGGCGAGCGCGGCCCGCCGCCGGGCGGGCGGATTCTCACTCGGCATGCGGCAGCGGCTCGGGATCGCCGCGGCGCTGCTCGGGGATCCGCCGGTGCTGATGTTCGACGAGCCGGTCAACGGCCTGGACCCCGAGGGCGTCACCTGGATCCGGGGGCTGCTGCGGTCGCTGGCCGCGGAGGGGCGCGCCGTGCTGGTGTCCAGCCACCTGATGGGCGAGCTGGAGGGCGGCGCCGACCACCTGGTGGTGATCGGGCGCGGCCGGCTGGTCGCCGACACCAGTGTCGCGGAGCTGCTGGACGCCGCGTCCGGGGGCCGGGTCGAGCTGCGGACCGCCGAACGGCGGGAGGCCATGACCGCCCTGGCGCGCGCGGGCGCCACCGTCGCGGCGGCGGGGCCGGACGCCGTCACGGTCACGGGACTGGCCGCCGAGCGGATCATCGCCGTGCTCACCGAGGCCGGGGTCGGGTTCAGCGGAATCGGTGAGCACCGCGCTTCGCTGGAGGAGGCGTACATGGAGCTGACCCGCGACGCGGTGGAGTTCCAGGCCGCGCGGGCCGGGGAGGCCCGGTGAGCGCCCCGGGGACCGCGGCCTCGTACCGCAGCACGCTCGAGGACGAGGCCCGCGACGGGTTCGGGCGGCTGCTGCTGGCCGAGTGGACCAAGCTGCGCACCGTCCGCCGCTGGGTGCTGGCCCTGCCGGCGGTGGTGCTCCTGGCCGTGCTGGTGGCGCTGCTGACGGCGGCGAGCAGCGAGTCCACCGGTTCGGGGGACGGACCGTCCGACCCGGCGCGGCTGCAGATCATCGACCTCGGCCACTTCACCTACCTGCCCCTGGCGGGGGACGGCTCGATCGTCGCGCGCGTCACCGCGCAGGAGGGCGGCGGCGGGTGGGCCAAGGCCGGTCTGATGATCAGGGGGAGCGCCGGGCAGGGCGCCCCGTACGCGGCGCTGGCGGTCACGCCGGGGCACGGTGTCCGGCTGCAGACCGGGTACAAGAGCGGCGGCGCCTACGGCGGGACGGGCGCCGTGCCCCGCTGGCTCAAGCTGACCCGCGCCGGAACGGAGGTCACGGGCTACGCCTCGTCCGACGGGCGAGGCTGGAACCGCGTGGGGTCCGTCCGGCTGGACGGGCTGCCCGGCAAGGCCCTTGCGGGCATGTTCGTCTCCGCCCCGGACGTGGTCGAGGTGAAGCGCGTGTTCGGCGGGGAGAGCGTCTCAGGCAGCCCGGGCCGCACCGGGCGACGTTCGACCAGGTCGCGGTGGCGCCGGCGCAGCCGGGAGCCGCGTGGCGCGACCGCGGCGCCGTGGGCGGGCCGGCGGCCGACCCGTCCCTGGACGGCCGCACCGGGTCCGGCGGGACGTTCACGCTGAAGGGCGTGGGCGACATCGGGCCCAACGAGTTCGCCGACGACGCCACCAAGGCCGTCCTGGCCGGGGCGCTGATCGGCCAGGTGGCGATCGTGGCGATGGCGGTGCTGTCGGTGACGGCCGAGTACCGGCGCGGGACGCTGCGCACGACGCTCGCCGCCTTCCCCGGGCGCGGCCGGGTGCTGGCCGCCAAGGCGGTCGTGGTGGGCCTGGCGTCGCTGGCGGCGGGGCTCGCGGCGGCGGCCGGGTCGGTGCTGCTCGCCCGGCCGGTGCAGCGCTCGCACGGGCTGGCGACGCCGTCGCTCGGCGACGGCGCCGTGCTGCGCGCGGTCCTCGGCACGGCGGTGCTGCTCGCCGTGATCGGCGTGTTCTCCGTGGCGGTCGCGGTGATCGTGCGGCGCAGCGCGCCGGCGATGACGATCGTGCTGCTGCTCCTGCTCGTCCCGCAGATCGTGGCGACCGGGCTGCCGCTGTCGGCGGCGCGGTGGCTGGAGCGGCTCACCCCGGCGGCGGGGTTCGCGATCCAGCAGACCGTCGTCCGGTTCGACCGGGCGATCGACCCGTGGGCGGGGCTCGGGGTGCTGTGCGCCTACACGGCGGTCGCGCTGGCCGCCGCCGCGTGGCTGCTCAGGCGGCGCGACGCATGACCGGCCCGGTGCCCGGGGGCGTGCGCGCGCTGCACGCGCTGCACGCCGAGTGGACGAAGCTGCGCACGGTGCCGAGCACCCTGCTGCTCGCACCGGCGCTCGCGGTGCTGGTCGCCGCGGTGGGCGCCGCGGTGACCGGGACGGTGGACACCGCGCACTGCGCCACGCCGGCCGCGTGCATGGAGGACACGCCGAAGCTGGCGCTGTCGGGGGTCCAGGTGGGGCAGGTCGCCGCGGTCGTGCTCGGCGTGCTGGCGGTCGGCGGCGAGTACGCCACCGGGACGATCACCGCGACGCTGGCGGCGGTGCCGGGGCGGGTCACCGTCCTGGCCGCCAAGGCGGCCGTGGTGGCGGGCCTGGTCGCCGCGGCCGGGACGGCCGGGGTGCTGGCGGCGCTCGCGGCGGGGCGGGGCATCCTGCCGGGCAACGGCTTCACGGCCGCGAACGGCTACCCGCCGCTGTCGCTCGCCGACGGCCCCACCGCCCGCGCGGCCGCGGGGACCGTCCTTTACCTGGTGCTGGTCGCTCTGCTCGCCCTGGGCGTGGGGACGGTGCTGCGGGAGCAGGCGGTGGCGATCGGCGCGGTGCTGGCACTGCTGTGGATCGTGCCGGTCCTGGTGGGGCTCGTCGGCGACGACGCGTGGCGGGACCGGCTGTCGAAGGCCGCGCCGATGACGGCGGGCCTGGCCGTCCAGGCGACGCGCGGCCTGGACCGGCTGCCGATCGGGCCGTGGCAGGGCCTCGGCGTCCTCGCCCTTTACGCGGCCGCCGCCCTGCTGGCGGGCGGCGCCGTGTTCGCCGCCCGCGACGCCTGACGGGGCGGGGCGGTCAGGCGCGGGAAGGCCTGTCGTCCTTCTCCCCGGCGGCCTCGCCGTCGTGGAGGACCTCGCCGCGGACCACCGGTCCCGGCGGGGTCTCGACGCGCTCGGGGCCGCGGCCGCGCCCGAACGGGTCGAACCCGGCGGCGCCGGGCGGGAACATCGTGGCGGCGCGCTCCTCGGCGGCCCGCATCCGCCGGGCCGCGAACACCGCCAGCGCGCGGCGGACGAGCGGCCGGGTGAACGGGAGCACCAGCGCGAGCCCCAGCACGTCGGTGACGAAGCCGGGGACCAGCAGCAGCACGCCGCCGGCCATGACCAGCGCAGCGTCCGCTACCTCCCGGTCGGGCAGGACGCCGCGCCGCGCCGTCTCCTGCAGGGCCCGCCACGCGCGGCGGCCCTCCCGGCGGACGAGCCACGCGCCGAGGACGGTCTCGGCGATCAGCAGCCCGACCGTGGGCCAGACGCCGATCACCCCGCCGACCTGGATCAGCACGAAGATCTCCAGGACCGGCAGCAGCAGGAGCGCCAGGACGATCAGCAGCGGCAGCATGGCTCCATCTCAGGGTCGAAAGCCTCTCCCCCTGTTCAACGCCGGGACGGCCCCGTTCGTTTCCCGGCGGCCCCGCCGGGCGTGTCAGCCCGGGTCGCGGAGCTTGCCGATGCGGTCCGACATCCCCCACTGGGTGATGCGCAGCGCCGCCTCGGCCATCACGTCCCGGCTCATCTTGCTGGTCCCGTGGACGCGCTCGACGAAGGTGATCGGCACCTCCACCACGCGCAGGCCCTGCCGCAGGGCCCGCAGCGCCAGGTCGATCTGGAAGCAGTAGCCGCGCGAGTCGACCCCCTCCAGCCCGATCTTCTCCAGGGTCGCGGCGCGGAAGGCGCGGTACCCGCCGGTGGAGTCGTGCAGCGGGATGCCGAGCATCACCCGGGCGTAGGTGTTGGCGCCGCGCGACAGCGCCTCGCGCCGCTTCGGCCAGTTGCGCACCCGGCCGCCGGGCACCCAGCGGGCGCCGATGACGAGGTCGGCGTCCTCCAGCGCCGACAGCAGCCGCGGCAGCTCCTCGGGCTGGTGGGAGCCGTCGGCGTCCATCTCGACCATGACGTCGTAGCCGTGCTCGGCCGCCCACCGGAAACCGGCGATGTAGGCGGGGCCGAGGCCCTCCTTGCCCTGCCGGTGCAGGACCTTGACCTGCTCGTCCGCGGCCGCCATCGCGTCGGCGGCCTCGCCGGTTCCGTCGGGGCTCGCGTCGTCCACGACCAGGACGTCCGCCGACGGGGCGGCCTCGCGCACCCGCCCGACGATGCGCTCGATGTTGTCCCGCTCGTTGTACGTCGGGATGATCACGAGCACCCGGCCGAGCCCGGCTGGGATCTCCATCGGCGTCAATTCCCCTCGTTCTTCCTGGCTGTCCATGCCGCCGCGCAGACCGCGCCGAGCCCGAGCAGCGCGAGCGCCCACTCGGGCGCCTCGCCCAGCCGGTCGGCCGTCGTCCGCGACGAGCGCGCCGGGACGGCCGCGACCTGGATGTCGGGGACGAACTCCCGGGACCGGTCGACCATCCGGCCGTCGGGGGCGACGATGGCACTGATCCCGCTCGTCGCGGCTACCAAGATCGTACGGCCATGTTCGACCGCCCGCAGCCGCGACATGGCGATCTGCTGCGGCGGCAGGCTGGTCTTGCCGTAGGTGGCGTTGTTGGTCTGCACGACCAGGAGGTCGCCGCGCGCCACGTCGCGGACCTCCTTGTCGTAGGCGACCTCGAAGCAGATCACGTCGCCGACGTCCACCGGCCCGAGCCGCATCACGCCCGAGCGCGTCCCCTTGGCGAAGTCGCGGGGGATCCGCTCGAACCGGGTGATCAGCTTGGTGAGCACGTCGCGGAACGGCAGGTACTCCCCGAACGGGACGGGGTGCCGCTTGACGTAGTAGTCGCCGGGACCGGTCCGCGGATCCCACACGATGCCGCGGTTCTCGACCTTCTCCCCGTCGGGGGTGTCGGTGAGGGCGCCGACGAGGACGGGCACGCCGATGTCCTTCACCGCGCCGTCGATGGCGTTGTAGGCGTCGGGCTCGGCGTAGGGGTCCAGGTCGCTGGCGTTCTCCGGCCACACCACCAGCTCGGGCCTCGCGACCCGGCCCGAGCGGACCCGCGCGGCCAGCTCGTGGGTGGCCTTGACGTGGTTGTTCAGGACGGCCTGGCGCTGGCCGAGGAAGTCGAGGCCGAGGCGCGGCACGTTGCCCTGGATCACCGCGACGGTGACCGGGCGGCCGGACGCGGGGGTGGGGATCAGCAGGCCGCCGCCGACGACGGCCCCGACCGCGCCGAGGCAGACCGCGGCGGGGACCAGGGCCCGGCGCGTCCGGGACGGCTCCCGCTCGCCCTCGCCCCCGGAGCTCTGGACCTCGGAGCCCTGAGCCCGGGAACGGGCGCGCCGGGCGCGGTGGGCGGCGACGGCCGCGCAGGCGAGGAGCCCGCCGACCAGCGCGGTGAGGAACGTGACCAGGGGCGCGCCGCCGATGGACGCGTACGGGGTCAGCGGAGTGGAGGTCTGGCTGAACGCCAGCCGCGCCCAGGGGAACCCCCCGAACGGGACGCGGCCGCGGAGCGCTTCCTCGCCGACCCACAGCGCGGCCGTCCACACCGGCCAGCCCGGGAGCCGGGTGACCACCGCGACGCCGGCGCCCAGGGGCAGGAAGTAGGCGGCCTCGACGAGGCTGAGGACGACCCAGCCGTCCGGGCCGATCCTGGAGATGCCCTCCAGGGCGGGGAGGAAGAACGCGGCGCCGCCGACGAAGGCCAGCCAGGCGCCGGTCCGGGCCGCCCGGCGGTACAGGGCGAGGGTCAGCAGGGCCACGCCCACCGGCGCGAGGGGCGTGAGGTCGAACGGGGGGAAGGCCGGCCACATCAGGAGCCCGGCCGCCACGGCCAGCAGCGTGCGGGGCCAGCCCGCGCGGCCGCCTGAGCGCAGGCCACCGCGCAGCCGGCCGAGCCGCCGCCGCCGCGCCCCGGTACCGGGCTCGCCGCCCGGGCCGTCGCCCGGCCCCGCCGCCGGCGACCGGTCCGGGAGGGTCTCCTGGGCCACGTCCCACCTCGTTCGATCGGGTCCCTTGCCGGAACGCTACCGGGCGCGGGCCCTCGCGGCGACCAAGGGCGCGGAAGGAAGGAGGCAGGGCGGTCCGCCAGGGGCCGGACACGGAAGAGGGCCCGCGACATCCGTCGGGCCGGAGTCGTCCCACAGGCGGTGAGAACGAGGCTCCGTTTTCTACTGGATGTCCGGGCCCTTCCCGGGTCCAACCCCCCGCGCGATCGGGCGGCTCCGCCCGGTACGGCCCCGGATCACCGCGCTGGCTCGGGCGGGCACGATGCCGACCACTGTCGTGATCCCCGTCCCCGTCGCGGCGCGGCGCCCGGCGGCCCCTCGGGCGGCCGATCGGTGAGTCCCGTGCTGGACTGCAGCAAAACTACCGGCTTCCGCCACCTTGTCAACCGCCGCATGTTCTGCGGCGACTCCATGTTCTCCCAGCTCAGCACCATGATCAGGGCGTTCGGCGATTTCACCGGACGCCCTTTTCCCGCCCGCGGCGGCCGCCGCGGGCGGCGGTCCCCGCCTCGGCGCTGCCCGTGAGGGCCCCGCGGGTCAGGCTCCCGAGGCCGCCACCACGACGGTGCCGGACGCGGTGACCGCGACGACCGGCTCGGGCAGCACCTCGGCGGCCGACTCGCCCTTGTCGGGACGTCCCCGGCAAACCACGCGGGCCTCGAAGTCCATCACGCGGCTGCGGGTGCCCGCGCGGGTCAGGACCGCGGTGGTCTCCAGGACGTCGCCGGCCCGGACCGGCGCGCGGAACTGCACGTCGGAGTAGGAGGCGAACAGGCCCTCGTCGCCGTCGGTGCGGATGCACAGCTCCGTGGCCACGTCCCCGAACAGGCCCAGCACGTAGGCGCCGTCGACCAGGTCGCCCGCGTAGTGCGCGTGCGAGTAGGGGATGTAGCGGCGGTGGGTGACGGTCAGTCCCTCGCGGGGGTCGCTCACTCTTCCTCCATCGTCGTGGGCCGGTGCTCGCCGGGCAGCAGGGCGTGCACGAGGTAGCTGGCGACCTCGGCGGGCGTGGTGCCCTTGCCGAAGATGCGGTCGACGCCGAGGTCGGCCTCGGTGACGGTGTCGAAGCGGGGGCCGCCGACGACCAGCAGCGGCCGGCCCATGCCCCCGGCCACCGCGGTCGGGTACTCGGCGTGGAACGCGGCGGCCATCTGCTTGGTGTTGTGCAGGTGGGCGTTGCGCTGGGTGACGACCTGGGAGACCAGGACCGCGTCGGCGTCCTCGGCCTTGGCGCGCTCCACCAGTTCCTCGACCGTGACCTGGGCGCCCATGTTCACGACCTGGATCTCCCGGTAGTACTCCAGGCCCTTCTCCCCCGCGTACCCCTTGACGTTGAGGATCGCGTCGATCCCCACGGTGTGCGCGTCGGTGCCGATGCAGGCCCCGACGACCACCAGCCGCCGGTTCAGCGCCTCGCGGATCGCCAGGTTCACCTCCTGGGAGGACAGCAGCGGGTAGGCGCGCTCCTCCGGGGCGGGGATGGAGGCGTAGTCGATGAGGTGCCGCACCTTGCCGTACACGATGAAGAACGTGAAGTCGGGGCCCATCGGCTTGGCGTGGACGACGCTGGCCGGGTCCAGGCCCATCTTCCCGGCGAGCTGCAGGGCGGCCGCCTCGGCGCGCTTCCCGGCCGGGACGGGCAGGGTGAACGACATCTGCACCATGCCGTCGCCCGTGGTGTCGCCGTAGGGGCGGATGACCTGCCGGGTGTCGGCGGGCTCGGCGGGGGCCTGGGTCCCGGTACCGGTTCCGGGGCTCTCGACCGTCATGCGGGCACCTCCTGGTCGGCGGCGGGGCGGGCGGCGTGCGGGTCCTCGGTGTCGAGGATGTCGATCGCGGGGTTGAAGTACCCGTCGGCGCGCGGGACGACGCCGTCCAGGCCCTTGCCCCCGTCGGACGGGCGGCGGGTGACGCCGAACGTGCCCTCGGCGATGGCGTCCAGGAGCCCGTCGTCGGCGATGCGCTCCAGCAGATCCACCGACTCCGACAGCACCTGCTTGGCGCGCTGGACGAGCATCCCGTCCGGGCGGGGCATGAAGTCCTCGGCGAGGTCCCCGCACGCGTCGCGGACGTACCGGACGTTCTCCAGCGCCAGGTCGCGGTCCGACAGCCAGGGGGTGTGGATGCCCTCGGTCATCATCCCGATCAGGATGATCGACTGGCCGGTCATCACGCCCGCGAGGTTGAAGAACGCGTCCAGCAGGTAGCCGGCGAAGATGTTGCCCGTCATGTGCTTGGTCGGCGGCATGTACTTCAGCGGCGCGCCGGGGAACAGCTCCCGGACGAGCTGGGCGTGCGCCAGCTCCAGCCGGAACGACTCCGGGATCGCCGGGTTGATCTCGAAGGCGTGGCCGAGGCCGAGCTGGTCGTCGCGGAGCCCGGCCTCGTGCCCGAACCGCTCGTTCAGCAGCTGGCTGACGACCACGGTGTGCGCGGCGTCGACGGCGTCGGCGGTGGTGAGGTAGTTGTCCTCGCCGGTGTTGATGACGATCCCGGCGCGGGCGTGGATCTGCCGCGAGAAGCGCTGGTCGATGAACGTCCGGCGCGGGTTGATGTCGCGGAAGATGATCCCGTACATGCAGTCGTTCAGCATCATGTCCAGGCGCTCCAGCCCGGCGAGCGTCGCGATCTCCGGCATGCACAGCCCGGAGGCGTAGTTCGTCAGCCGCACGTACCGGCCGAGCTCGCGGGAGACGTCGTCGAGAGCCGAGCGCATCAGCCGGAAGTTCTCCCGGGTGGCGTAGGTGCCGGCGTAGCCCTCCCGGGTGGCGCCCTCGGGGACGAAGTCCAGCAGCGACTGCCCGGTGGAGCGGATCACCGCCACAACGTCGGCGCCCTCGCGCGCGGCGGCCTGCGCCTGCGGGATGTCCTCGTAGATGTCGCCGGTCGCCACGATCAGGTAGACCAGCGGCCTCGGCGGCTCGGCCCCGTCGGGGGTGGGCAGCTCGGCCAGCAGCCGGTCGCGCTCGGCGCGGCGGCGGTCGACGCGCGCCATGCCGCCGCGGGCCGCCTCACCCGCGGCCTTGCGGGCGTGCTCGGCGTCGGTGCCCGACGGCAGCCGGAACGACACCCGTCCGCGGGCGGCGGCCCGGGCCAGGTCGTCGAGGGAGCCGTACGGGCCGCTCAGCAGGGCGTCCCAGACCGGCAGGGCGAGCCCGTGCTCCAGGCCGACCTGGTCGCGGACGGTGTCGGCGAGGTGGTTGACCCAGGGGCGCCCCTCATCGTCGGCGCCGGTCAGGCCTGCCAGCCGCAGCAGCGCCCGCTCCACGGAGACGGTGGTGTGGGAGCGGGCCATGTCGATGATGGGTTCGGCGGCCCGGGCGGCCAGGCGCCGGGCGGTGCGCACCACCTCCGGGTCGAGGTCCAGCTTTCCCTGCGGCGCCATTGCCGTCTCCCCTCACGCAGCCGCCCCTCTCAGGCCGGTCCGAACAATCATCCTTCATACCGAGTTCTCTTCAGGAGATCTTCCGGTATGGACACCGTATTCCACAAGAACTACCACCACATCTCCCGCCATCTTCCGGCGGCACCCAGGCCCGCCTTCCCTCCGCGGACGGTCACCTCACCTCCAGGTGACGGTTGGCGGCGACCCGCTCATGGCAACGCTTGGTAAAGCTATGCTCACCCCCGGTCATGGACGGGTCGATCTCTGGAGGGGCATGATCATCTATTTCGCGGCCGCGGCCTGCGCCGTCGGCGTGGTCATCGCGGCGAGCCGGCTGGTGCGGCGGACGCGCGGCACCGTGGACGACGACGCCCCCGACGGCCCCACCTCCTCCCACACCGGCGCGATGCTCTCGGCGCTGTTCCTGCTGGCGTTCGCCATCGCCATCGTCGTGCCGTGGACCACCGCCGACTCCGCCCGCTCCAACACCTACACCGAGAGCCAGGCGATCACCGAGGCCTACTGGGCCGCCGAGCGCCTCCCCGCGGTGGACGCCCGGCGCGTCCAGGAGGGGCTCATCACCTATGTCGAACTCGTCCGCGGCCCCGAGTGGCGGCTGATGAAGCACGGGCGGCTCAGCTCACGCGGCTGGGCAGAACTGGACGGGCTGCGCCACGAGGTCATCGCGATCCAGGCCCCGACCGACGAGGCCAAGGACGCCCGCGGCGCCGTCCTGGACCACCTCGGCGAGGTCTCGGCGGCGCGCCGGCAGCGCGCCGCCGACGCCGCCACGACGCCGCCCGCCGGCCTGCTCGCCGTCACCTTCCTCACCGGCGTCGTGGTCCTGCTGCTGCCGTTCCTGGTGGGCGCCCGCCCGCGCGGCATGGCGCTGGTGCCGCTGGCGCTGATGGCCGGGCTGCTCGCCGCCGGGACCTATCTCACCATCGACATCTCGCACGTGTTCACCGGCGCCCTGGCCGTCGGGCCGGAGGCGTTCACCAGCCTCCACGCCGACCTGCAGCGCATCGCGGGAGGGGGTTGATGCGCCGCCGCCCAGCCCCGCCGGCCGCGGCACGGCCGACCCGCAGCCGCCCGACCCGCACGTCGCGGCCACGGACACCCCCGGCACGAACGACACCGGCACGAACGACGCGGACGCCGCACGCCCGCGGGCTGCCGGCACTCGCTCTGCCGGCTCTGGCGCTGCCCACGGTCCTGCTCGGCCTCCCGGCCACCGCGGCGGCCGAACAGCCGCCCGCGCCGGAGATCAGCATCAGCATCTGCGTCGACATCGAGATCGCGGGCGGCCCCGCGGACGCCTGCGGCCTGCCGGACGCCCCCCAGCCCGCACCGCCGGAGGAGCCGCCCCCCGACACTCCGGAGCCCCCGGCACAGCCCCCGGCGCCTCCCCAGGAACCGCCGGAGCCGCCTGCGGCCCCGCCGGAGGCTCCGCAGCCCGCGCAGCCCGCGCACCCTGCACCGGCCCCGCCGGCCGCCGCCGCGCCGAAGCCGCCGCCCGTGACGCTCGCGCCGCGCACGCCGGGCCCGCCCCCGCGGACGCGGCCCGAACCGGCTCAGCCCGCACCGGAAGCGCCCGCACCGAAACCGCCCGCGAAGCCCGCACCGATGCGGATGCACACGGTGCCGCGGGCGGACAAGCCGCCGCCCCGGCGCCGCGACCCGCTGCGCTCCTCGCTGGTGCTGGTCGTGCTCGCCGTCGTCATCAGCGCCGGCACCGCGATCGCCTTCGCCCACTGACCGGCACGGCCACCGCACCACCGCGCCCGACGAAGGCGCCGGGCCGCCACCGGCCGCCTGCCCCGGCGGCCGGTGGAGCGGTCTACAGGCCGGGGATCTCGTGGTTGCGGAAGGCGTCCACGAAGAAGATGTGGTCCTGCCGGACGATCTCGGCGTACTCGGTGCCGAACGCCACCATCGCCTCGACGAAGGCCGACTCGTCCCGGCCGATCACCGCGTCGATGGCGTCCTCGACCTGGAACCCGACCAGGGTGTGGTCGGAGTCGGTGTCGGACACGCAGTGCACCTTGGCGGTGGCGCGGCCCAGGTCGTCCAGCACCGACAGCATGTCCTCGGGCTCGGTGAGGCCGCCCCAGTCGAGGTCCTCCTCGTAGGGCGACAGCTCCTGCACGACGTAGCCGACGCCGTCGATCCGGGTGTGCCCGAGCCAAGGGTCGCTGTTGGCCTGCAGCGCGCGCCGCGAGACGGCGGTGCGGTGCCCGTGGTGCCGGAAGTACTCGCGGATGCGGGTGTCGTCGACGACGCGGCTGGCGGCGGCGACGTTGCCCTGCTTCATCGACAGGATGACGTCGTTCTCCAGCGCCTGGGTGTTGCCCTCCACGAGGATGTTGTAGGCCGACAGCCCGGCCGAGCCGATCCCGAACCCGGACGCGCCGACGATGTCCTTGATCATGTAGGTGAGGCTGCCGAAGCGCTTCTCCGCCGGGATGGTCTCCAGGTACTCCTCGTAGGCGGCCTCGACCTTGGCCCGCTCGGCGTCGTCCAGGCGTCGGACGCCGGGGCGGTCGAGGAACCGCCGCTCGGCCCCGGACACCACGGTCATGCCGGCCAGCAGCCCGGTCCGGGTGCCGCCCATCGCGGCGACGAGCACGTCGCGGACGTAGCCGTCGGTGGTGTCGAGGGTCAGCGCGAACTTCTGGTCGCCCTCGTGCGCGGCGAACCTGCGGACCTGGTCGACGTAGGCGCGCACGTAGGTCTCGATGAGCCGGCGGATGTCGGCGTCGGAGATCGCCTTCTGCCACGCCAGCAGCGCCAGGCTGGCGACCAGCCGCTTGACGTCCCAGGTGAAGTGGCCGACGTAGGCCTCGTCGTAGTCGTTGACGTCGAAGACGAAGACCCCGTCGTCGTTCATGTAGGTGCCGAAGTTCTGCGCGTGCAGGTCGCCCTGGATCCACACGCGGGACGTGCGCTCGTCCGCCCACGGGTCGTCGTCGTGCACGATGTCGGCGTAGAACAGGCAGGCGCTCCCCCGGTAGAAGGCGAACGGGTCGGAGGCCATCTTCCGGAACCGGCGGCGGAACTCGGCGGGGCTGCGCTCCATCAGGTCCGAGAAGGCGTCGACCAGGACGTCGACGATCTGCGCCTGGCGCTCCTTCGGGTCCCGCCCGCGCAGTTCGTCGGTGATGCTCGCCATGCTCTCTCCCTCGATGGTCGGACGGTCCCCGCCAGGGCCGGGACGTTTCCGGTCATTCTGCCGAATCCGCACCGGTCCGGGAGGTGAACAGCGCACGCACGGCGGGTTCCGACCGCACCAGTTCCAGGGCGGTCTCGGCGTGCCCGGGGACGTAGCCGTTCCCGATGAGCATCGTGACGTCGGCGGCGAGCCCCTCGGCGCCGAGCGCGGCGGCCGGGAACGAGGTCGCCATCGAGAAGAACACGACGGTGCCGCCGGGGGCGGTGGCGAGGATCGCGCCGTGCTCGCAGCCCGGCACGTCGACGCACACCACCGTGACGTCGACCGGCTCGCCGACGGCCTCCGCGACCGCCACCGGGTCGCGCGCGTCGGCGCGCACGACGGCGTCGGCGAGGCCGGAGGCCGCCAGCCGCTCCTCCTCCTCGGCGGTGGGGACGAGCCCGATCAGGCGGGACGCGCCGGCGCGGCGGGCGGCGGCCAGCGACAGGCACCCGCTCTTGCCGGCCGCGCCCAGCACGGCCACCGTGGGAGCGCCCCCGCGCGCCGAGACGACGCGGTGGGTAAGGGCGGGCGCGCCGCACACGTCCATGACGGCGAGGGCGAGCGGCACCGGGAGGTCGTCCGGCAGGACGGCGGCGATGGAGCGGGCGAACAGGATCGCGTGGCCCCGCGCAGGCACCTGCTCCGACCGCCCGTCCCACCCCGCGAGCCCGTCGGTGACCGCCAGCGGCGTGAGCGTGAGGGACACCAGCGTGGCGACGCGGTCGCCGGGCTTCAGGCCGAGCGGCGATTCCGGCCCGGCCTCCTCGACCACGCCGACGAGCATGCCGCCCGACCCGGTCACCGGGTTGTGCATCTTGCCGCGCTCCCCGATGATCCGCAGCACCTCGGCGCGGATCGCGTCCGGGTCGCCGCCGTGCGCGGTGTGCAGCTGGCGGTAGGACGCGGCGTCCAGGTTGAGGCGCTCGACGCCGATCCGCACCTCGTCCGGCCGGATCCGCGGGTCGGGATCCAGCCGGAGCGCGGCCTGCGGCAGGACGCCCGCGGGCTCCAGCACGCGGTGCAGCCCGACCGCCGTCCCGGTCCCGCCTCCCGTCATCGCCATGCCGTCTTTCTCCTAACATCGGGTGGTGTCACGCAAGATATCCAGGGCACCACTAGTTTCAACGAAAGTCTTCCCGTAACGTCAACGGCACACAAGACTTTTATGCGATCAATGTGAGGCGAGGAGGCGGTCGACGATGACCACTGCCCTGCACCCGGACGCCCTCCAGTCCGAGGAGGCCGCGCGCCAGCCCTACGCCTACCGGCGCCGGCCGCTGGTGGAGCCCGACTGGCGGCGCCTGCCGGGATGGCGGGACGTCACGGAGGCCGAGTGGGAGTCCGCGCAGTGGCAGCGCGCCCACTGCGTGAAGAACGTGCGGCAGCTGCGACGCGTCATGGGCGACCTGCTCGACGAGCGCTTCTACGCCGACCTGGAGCGCGACCAGGCCGAGCGCGCCACCATGTCGATGCTGCTGCCGCCCCAGATGCTGAACACGATGGACTCCTCCTCCACCGAGTCCTTCTACGCCGACCCCGTGCGCCGCTACATGCTCCCTGTGTTCAGCGACCGGCGGACCGACTGGCCGTCCCACCCGCACGCCTCCCGCGACTCTCTGCACGAGGCCGAGATGTGGGCCGTCGAGGGCCTCACCCACCGCTACCCCACCAAGGTGCTGGCCGAGCTCCTGCCGACCTGCCCGCAGTACTGCGGCCACTGCACCCGCATGGACCTGGTCGGCAACTCCACGCCGACCGTCGACAAGCACAAGTTCACCATCAAGCCGCCGGACCGGCTCGGCGCCATGCTGGACTACCTGCGCCGCTCCCCCGGCGTCCGCGACGTGGTCGTCTCCGGCGGCGACGTCGCCAACATGCCGTGGGCGCGCCTGGAGTCGTTCGTCGACTCGCTGCTGGACATCGAGAACATCCGCGACGTCCGGCTGGCCAGCAAGGCGCTCATGGGGCTGCCGCAGCACTGGCTGCAGGACGACGTCCGCGCCGGGATGGAGCGCCTGGCGACCAAGGCCAACTCGCGCGGCGTGCAGATCGCCATCCACACCCACGTCAACGCCGCCCAGTCGGTGACGCCGCTGGTCGCCAGGGCCGCCCGCGCGATGCTCGACACCGGCATCCGCGACGTGCGCAACCAGGGCGTGCTGCTGCGCGGCGTGAACGACACCCCCGAGGCCCTGCTCGACCTGTCGTTCGCGCTGCTCGACGAGGCCGGGATCCTGCCGTACTACCTGTACATGTGCGACATGATCCCGAGCAGCGAGCACTGGCGGCTCGCGGTCTGGGAGGCGCAGGAGCTGCAGCACGCGATCATGGGCTACCTGCCCGGCTTCGCCACCCCGCGGATCGTCTGCGACGTCCCCTACGTCGGCAAGCGGTGGGTGCACCAGCTCGCCGACTACGACCGCGAGCGCGGCATCTCCTACTGGACGAAGAACTACCGCACCGGCCTGGAGCTGTCCGACCCCGACGCGCTGACCCGGCGCTACGAGTACCACGACCCGATCTACACGCTGCCGCCGGAAGGCCAGGAGTGGTGGCGGCGGCAGTCGGAGGCGTGAGCCGCCGCGGCCGGCGCCTATACATTGTAGATCTGGAACGTGCCGGAATAGGCTGGGGCGGGTGACCTCCGACCCGGCCTCCCGCTTCCCGCTCGGCGCGTCGGTGACGGCCGCCGACCTGGAGGACGACCCGCACCCGCACCTGGCCCGGCTGCGCGAGCGCGAGCCGGTCTCCTGGCTGCCCGCGCTGGGCGGCTGGCTGGTGACCGCCCGCGGCCCGGCGCTGGAGGTCATGCGCGACGCGGCCGCGTTCACCGTGGACGACCCGCGCTTCTCCACCGCCCAGGTCGTCGGGCCGAGCATGCTGTCGCTGGACGGCGCCGCCCACACCCGGCACCGCGACGCGTTCGCGCGGCCGTTCCGCCCGGCGCCGACCCGCGAGCGGTTCACCGCCTTCGTGGAGGCCGAGACCGGCCGGCTCGTCGGCGCGCTGGCGCCGGCGGGCCGCGCCGAGCTGCGCGGCGAGCTGGCCGGGCCGCTCGCCGTGGCGGTCGTCACCGAGGCCCTCGGGCTCTCCGGAGTGGACGCCGGAACCGTCCGCTCCTGGTACGGCGCGTTCGTCGAGGCCGTGTCGGCCATCACCGCGGGCGGCGCGCCGCCCGAGCGCGCGGATGAGGCGTACCGGCTGCTGAGCGCGGCGGTCCAGGAGGCGGTCGACGCGGCCCGCCCCGGATCGCTGCTGGCCGAGGCCGCCGGCGGCGGCCTGCGCGGCCCCGAGGTCGTGGCCGACGCCGCGATCCTGATGTTCGGCGGCATCGACACCACCGAAGGCATGATCGCCAACGCGGTGCTGCACCTGCTCGGGCACCCGCACCAGCTCCGGCTCGTCCGGGACGACCCGGCCCTGCTGCCCGCCGCGATCGAGGAGTCACTGCGGCTGGAGCCCGCGGCCTCGGTCGTCGACCGGTACGCCACCCGCGACGCCCGGCTCGGCGGGGCGGACGTCCGGGCGGGCGACCTGGTCCGGGTGTCGATCGCCGGAGCGGGACGCGACCCCTCGGTGTTCCCCGACCCGGACCGCTTCGACGTGCGGCGCCGCAACGCCGCCGACCACCTGGCGTTCGCGCACGGGCCGCACTTCTGCTTCGGCGCGCACCTGGCCCGGCTCGAGGCCCGCACCGCGCTCACCGCGCTGCTGGACCGCCTGCCGGGGCTGCGCCTCGATCCCGCCCGGCCCGCACGGCCGCGCGGGCTGGTCTTCCGCAAGCCGCCGCGCCTGGACGTCCTCTGGCGGGCCTGAGGGCCGGTTCCGGACCGTTCCCCCACGTCGCCGCGGGTCCCGGCGCTGTGGGAGCATTCCCCAATGATCGTGGAACGCCGGGTCGAGCTGCGCTTCGGCCAGGAGAGCCGTGAGGCCGAGACGCACACCAACCTGTCCGCCGTCCGCCAGGACGGCCGCTGCCTGTGGGTGGCGGGCGACGAGACCGCCACCATCGAGCGGCTGACCGCCGTCACCGACGACGAGGGGCGCGTCACCGGCTACGGCGGCCAGGTCACGGTCGCGCTCGCCGACCTCGTCCCGCTGCCGGCCGGGCCCGACGAGGAGGCCGACATCGAGGGCCTCGCCCGGGCCGACGGGTGGCTGTGGGCGATCGGCTCGCACAGCCTCAAGCGCAAGAAGATCAAGCCGGGGAACGGCGACGCCAAGGCGCGCAAGCGCCTCGCCGCCGTCGTGCGGGAGGACAACCGGTACATCCTCGCCCGCATCCCCCTGGTCACCGGCGAGGACGGGCTGCCCCGCGCCGTCCGCGACGACGGCGACCGCACCGCGGCCGTCCTCGGCCTGGACAAGGACTCCATCGCCGACCTGCTGGCCGACGACCCGCACCTCGCCCCGTTCCTGCCCATCCCGAGCAAGGACAACGGCCTGGACATCGAGGGGGTCGCCGTCCACGGCGACCGCCTCTACATCGGGCTGCGCGGGCCGGTGCTGCGCGGCTGGGCGGTGCTGGTGGAGATCCGCCCGGCACCGCACCCGAGGGACCCGCGCCGCCTGCGGGCGCTGCCCGTCTGCGACGACGGCCAGACCTACCGCACCCACTTCCTGGACCTCGGCGGCCTCGGCGTGCGCGACCTGTGCCCGCACGGCGACGACCTGCTCGTCCTCACCGGGCCGAGCATGGACCTGGACGGCCCCGTGCGGCTCGTGCGCTGGCCGGGCGCGGCCCGCGCCGACGCCGGCGAGATCGTCACGGCGGACGAACTGGAGGTGCTGGGCGAACTCCCCCACGGCGACGGCGACGACCACGCCGAGGGCATCGCCATGCTGGACGAGCCGGGCACCCGGCTCCTGGTCGTCTACGACAGCCCCGCCCCGGACCGGCTCACGCCCGGCGGGGGCGTCCTCGCCGACGTCGTCCACCTCGGCTAGCTGTTCTGTCCCGTGAGGTTGGGGACGCGGCTGGCGGGTGGGTGGCCGCCGAGTGCGGTGTGTCCGCGGTGGTGATTGTAGGTGTGCAGCCAGTGCGGGAGTGCCTGGCGGCGTTGGGTCTCTGAGGGGTAGGGCTGGTTGTAGGCCCATTCGTCGAGAAGGGTGCGGTTGAACCGTTCGACCTTGCCGTTGGTCTGGGGCCGGTAGGGGCGGGTGCGTTTGTGGGCGATGCCGGCGGCGGTGAGGGTGTCGTGCCATAGCCGTGAGCGGTAGCACGAGCCGTTGTCGGTCAGCACGCGCTGCACCGTGATGCCGGCGTCGGTGAAGAATGCCTGGGCCCGCTGCCAGAACGCGGCGGCGGTCTCTTTGGTCTCGTCGGGCAGGATCTCGGTGTAGGCCAGGCGGGAGTGGTCGTCTACGGCGTTGTGCAGGTAGCCGTAGCCCAGGTTGGGGCGGCCGTGCACGGTGCGGGACCGGTGGGGGTCGCGGTGGGCCGAGGAGTTGCGGCCGCCGGTGGCGCGGCCGTGCACGCGGTGGCCGCCGCCGTCGGGGATGTTGCCGAGTTTCTTGATGTCGACGTGGACCAGGTCGCCGGGCGCGGGATGCTCGTAGCGGCGGACGGTGCGGCCGGTGGCGCGGTCCAGGTGCCGTAGGTGGGGCAGGCCGTAGCGGGTCAGGACACGGTGGACGGTGGCGGGGTTGAGGCCGAGCAGGTAGGCGATGCGGGCCGGTCCCCACCGGCGCAGTACCCGCACCTTGATGATCCGCCGCTCGGTCCGGGTGGGGGTACGGCGCGGACTGCGGTGCGGGCGCGAGGACCGGTCGGCCATCCCGGCCTCGCCCAGCTCCCGATACCGCGCGGCCCATCTCCGGGCGGTGCCGACCGAGACCTGGAACCGTTCGGCGGCCCGCCGCAGCGGCCAGCGGCCATCGACCACGCAGCGGGCCAGGCGCAGGCGTCCGGTCTCGGTCAGCGGGGCATTACGGTGGGGCATGAGGGCCTCCTGTGGTGCCGGTGCAGATGTCGCAATCCACACCGAACCCGGAGGCCCTCCCTCATATCAAGATCATCCAACCGCGCCGCCGTGTTCCCAACCTCCGTGGGCAGTACAGCTAGCACCCCCTCGATAAGCGCTCACTTTCAGACTCTGCTTGGATGGGTCCCGGGAACCCGGCAGGCGTCGAGAGGGCGGGCAGAGCATGATCGAGTGGTCCGAGGAAGACTTGATGATCCGGGACGCGGTGCGCGGCTGGATCGACGCGGAGGTCCGCCCGAACCTGGACGCGCTGGAGTCGGGCGAGCTGCCGCCCTACGACCTGCTCCGCGGCCTCTACAAGACGTTCGGGATGGACGAGATGGCCCGCTCGTCCTTCCACGCCCGGCTGGCCAAGGAGCGCGAGGGCGGCTCCGGCGGCGAGGGCGCCGCCGAGGGCGACCGGGCCGGCGGCGGCAACGCCGCGATGTCGATGCTGCCCGTCATCGAGCTGTGCAAGGTCGCGCCCGGCCTGGTCTCGGCGATGGGCGTCGGGCTCGGCCTCGCCGCCGGGACGATCATGAAGCGCGGCACGCCCGAGCAGAAGGAGCGCTGGGCCCTCCCGCTGCTCACCATGGAGAAGGTCGGCGCCTGGGCCATCACCGAGGCGAACTCCGGGTCGGACGCGTTCGGCGGGATGCAGGCCACCGCGAGGAGGGACGGCGACGAGTACGTCCTCAACGGCAGCAAGACGTTCATCACCAACGGCCCCTTCGCCGACACGATCGTCTTCTACTGCAAGCTCGACCAGGGGGAGGACCCCAGGGACCGGGAGATCCTCACCTTCGTCCTCGACCGGGGCATGCCGGGCCTGGAGCAGAGCAGGCCGCTGCGCAAGATGGGGCTGCACTCCTCCCCCACCGGTGAGCTGTTCCTGAACGACGTGCGCGCGGGCGCCGACCGGCTCCTGTCCTCCGGCTCGCAGGGCGGCAAGGAGTCGGCGCGCCAGAACTTCGTCACCGAGCGCGCCGGCGTCGCCGCGATGGCCCTCGGCGTCATCGAGGAGTGCCTGAAGCTGTCGGTCGAGTACGCCAAGACCCGCGAGCTGTGGGGGCAGCGCATCGGCGACTTCCAGCTGATCCAGCTGAAGCTGGCGAAGATGGAGGTCGCCCGCCTCAACGTGCAGAACCTCGTGTTCCGGCACATCGAGATGCAGCGCGCCGGGCGCACCCCCACCCTCGCCGAGGCGTCGGCGATGAAGCTGTACGCCGCGCAGGCCGCCAGCGAGGTCGCGCAGGAGGCCGTGCAGCTGTTCGGCGGCAACGGCTACATGAGCGAGTACCGCGTGGAGCAGCTCGCCCGCGACGCCAAGTCGTTCCAGATCTACGCCGGCACCGACGAGATCCAGGTCACCCACATCGCCCGCGACCTGCTGTCGCGCTGAGCCCCCCGCGGCGTCCGGACGCCGCCGTCCCGCCCGCGAACTTCCGGGGGCGGGACGGCGTCGGAAAGGGAGAGGACGGATGACTCCGGTCGCCCCTCCTCGGCCCGAACGGGCCTTTCTGGACAGCCGACGATGGGGACTGGATACTCACAGCTATGGACGGTCAGCCCTCATTCCCGGTGAGAGCGTCCGACACGGAGCGGGACCGGGCACTGCGCGTCCTCAGCGAACGCGTGGCCGAGGGCCGGATGTCGGACGAGACGTTCGAGCGCCGCGTCGACCAGGTGCTGCGGGCGCGCAGCCGGGCCGAGCTGGCCGACATCGTGCACGACCTGCCGACCTCCAACCGCGTCGTGAACCGGCTGACCGGCCTGGTCTCCTCGGTGTCGCAGGCGACCGCGCGGATCGAGGCGGCGTGGCGGGCGCCGCGACTGCCGCGCTTCATGCTCCCCCCGCCGGACCTCGGCCGCATCGTCGTCGGCCGCGCGCCCGCCTGCCAGTTCATCCTCACCGACCTCACCGTCTCCCGGTTCCACGCCGAGATCCAGCGCGCGGACGAGGGCTGGATCGTCTCCGACCTCGGCTCCATGAACGGCACCCGGGTGAACGGGTACCGGCTGACCGGCCCGACCCGCGTCCGGCCCGGCGACGAGATCGGCTTCGGCAACTCCGCCTTCATCGCCACCGCCCCCTGACCGAGCTCGTCTCAGGACTCGGCCGGTGCGTCCCGGCGCCGCCCTTGACGTTGTAAGGTCACGCCGGAGCAGGTAGGGGGACGCAGTGGAGATCGGGTTCGCGGTGCCGGGGTCGGGAGCATGGGCGACCCCGCGCAACCAGGTGGAGGTGGCTCGGCGGGCCGAGGAGCTCGGCTACCGCTCGCTCTGGACGCTGCAGCGGGTGCTCAACCCCGCCGGGTCGCAGGACCTCACCTACCGCAACGTCCCCGATCCCCTGATCACCCTGGCCTACCTCGCCGCCCACACCGCCCGCGCAAGGCTCGGCGTCGCGGTGGTGAACCTGCCGTTCTACGCGCCCCCGATCCTCGCCAAGCAGGCCGCCACCCTCGACCACGTGAGCGGCGGGCGCCTGGACCTCGGCCTCGGGATCGGCTGGATGCGCGAGGAGTTCGCCGCGGTCGGCGCCCCGATGGAGCGGCGCGGCGCCCGCGCGGAGGAGTTCATCGCCGCGCTGCGCGCCCTGTGGGCGGGCGGGCCCGGGGAGGCGACGCGGTTCCACGGCGAGTTCTACGACATCCCGCCGGTGACCATGGACCCGCGCCCGCTCCAGCCGTCCGGGCCGCCGATCCTGCTCGGCGGCGCGGCCGACGCCGCGCTGCGGCGCGCCGGACGGCTGGCGGAGGGCTGGGTCAGCTCCAGCCGCGCCGACCTCGCCGCGATCGGGCGCTCCATCGACGTCGTCCGGGAGGCGGCCGAGGAGGCCGGGCGGGACGCGTCCGCCCTGCGGTTCGTGTGCCGGGGCGCGGTCCGCGTCCGGCCCGCGGGCCGGGAGGAGCGGCGCCTGCTCACCGGCTCGCCGGAGGAGATCCGGGGCGACTTCGGCGCGCTCGCCCGGCAGGGCGTCACCGAGCTGTTCGTCGACCTGAACTTCGATCCCGGGATCACCGGGCCGGACGCCGACCCGGAGGCGTCGCTGGAGCGCGCCCAGGAGGCCCTGGAGGCGTTCGCACCCGGAGCCTGACACCAGCGCCCGGTGCCCCTGACTGACCCGGAGCCCCTGACTACAGGGGCGGGCGCCGCGCCTCCCAGGGGGTGCTGAGGACGACGGTGGTGCGCGTCGCGACGTTCGCGGCGGCGCGGATCTTCTGCAGCAGGTCCTCCAGCTCGTTCGGGGAGGCGACCCGGACCTTGAGGATGTAGCTCTCGTCCCCCGCCACCGAGTGGCACGCCTCGATCGCCTGGAGGTGCGCCAGCCGCTCGGGGGCGTCGTCGGGCGCGGCCGGGTCGATCGGTTTGATCGACACGAACGCGGTCAGCGGCAGGCCGATCTCCCGGGTGTCGAGCTGCGCGGCGAAGCCCTTGATGACACCGCGCTTCTGCAGCCGCCGGACCCGCTGGTGCACCGCCGACACCGACAGCCCCGTCTCCTTGGCCAGGTCGGTGAAACTCATCCGCCCGTCGTCGGCCAGCAGCGCCATGATCTGACGATCGATCTCCTCCACGCGGGAAATCTAGCGCGCCGGAGCCGGTGCGCGGGCCCGCATGCGATCACGGATCGGCGGCGCCGCGAGGGCCGGGGGCCCGCGCCGGCCCCGCGCCGGCCCCCGTCAGCGGCGCACGTGGCGCAGCGGGCCGCAGCTGCCGCGCACCACCAGCTCCGTCGGCAGCAGGACGGGGCCTCCCCTGCCGCGCCGGGCGGGCTCGCGCAGCAGCAGCTCGCAGGCGCGGTAGCCGATGTCGTGGCCGGGCCTGGCCACGGCGGTGAGCGGCGGGTCGCACAGCTCCGCCCACGCGACGTCGTCCACCATCGCGATGGACACGTCGGTAGGCACCCGCAGGTCCAGCTCGCGGGCGACCAGGACGGCGGCCTCGCCGAGCAGGTGGCCCGCGGCGAGGACCGCCGTGACGTCGGCGCGGCGCTGGAGCAGCCCGGCGGCGGCGGCGTAGGCGGCGTCGCGGGCGGGGCGGGCCGCCACGATCAGGTCCTCCTCGACGGGCACGCCCAGCTGGGCCAGGGTGTCGCGGAACGCGCGCTCGCGCACCCCCGAGGGCCGGCCCGGCGCGCCGCCGAGGAACCCGATGCGGCGGTGCCCGAGCCCGACGAGGTACTCGGCGAGGGACCGGACGCCCCCCGCGTCGTCGGCGAGGACGGACGGGACCTCCGGCAGCCCCGGCAGCACGCGGTCGGCGAACACGACGCTGGAGCACACCCGTGCCGCCGCGCGCCAGTCGGCCTCGTCTCCGGCGGGCAGCGCGATGATCCCGTCGACCCGCTGCTCGACGAGCCGGTCGACGATCTCGGCCTCGCGGGCCGGATCGCCGTGCGCGGCGTCCACGATGACGTGCTCGCCGAGCGTGCGCGCGCAGGCCAGCACGCCCGCGACGAGCTCGGCGCAGAACGGGTCGGTGACGTCCGGGACGACCAGGCCGATGCCGCCGCTGCGGCGCAGCTTCAGGCCCCGGCCGAGGGCGCTCGGCCGGTAGTCCAGCTCGCGGGCCGCGGCCAGCACCCGCTCGCGGGTCGCGGCGCTCGCCGAGCCCGTCCCGGAGAACACCCGCGACACCGTGGCGATGCCGACGCCGGCCGCCGCGGCCACGTCCTTGATCGTCGCCGACCGCCGCTCCGCCATCCGCGCACCGTCCCCTGCCGCCCGTTTCGATCATCTTCTCACGATGAGTCTCCCCTGGAAACGATTCCATGATGTTTACTCCACCCAATACGACATATCCCCTGTTCGGCAGGGGACCGGCGGAAACGTTTCCAAGGGGTACGGATGGCCAAGATCGTGCTTGACCGGGTGGACAAGGTGTACGGCGGCGGCGTCAAGGCCGTCGACGGGCTCGACCTGGAGATCCGCGACGGGGAGTTCATGGTGCTGGTCGGCCCGTCCGGCTGCGGCAAGTCCACCGCGCTGCGGATGATCGCCGGACTGGAGGAGATCAGCGGCGGGAAGATCTCCATCGGCGACCAGGTCGTCAACGACCTCGCGCCGAAGGACCGCGACATCGCGATGGTCTTCCAGAACTACGCCCTCTACCCTCACATGACGGTGGAGCAGAACCTCGCGTTCGGCCTCAAGCTGCGCGGCACGCCGAAGGCCGAGATCAAGCAGAAGGTCCGCGACGCCGCCAAGATGCTCGGGCTGGAGCAGTACCTGTCCCGCAAGCCCGCCGCGCTGTCGGGCGGCCAGCGCCAGCGCGTCGCCATGGGCCGCGCCATCGTCCGCCAGCCGCAGGCGTTCCTCATGGACGAGCCGCTGTCCAACCTCGACGCCAAGCTCCGCGTGTCCATGCGCGCCTCCCTCAGCCAGCTGCACGAGCGGCTCGGCGTCACCACCGTCTACGTCACCCACGACCAGGTCGAGGCGATGACGCTCGGGTCGCGGGTGTGCGTGCTCCGGGAGGGCAAGCTGCAGCAGGTCGACACCCCGCAGCGGTTGTTCGACAACCCCGTCAACCTGTTCGTGGCCGGGTTCATCGGGTCGCCGGCGATGAACTTCGTGCTCGCCGACCTCGAGACCGGCGACGGCGGTGCGCGCGTCTCCTTCGCCGGCTACACGCTGCCGGTGCCGGCCGCCGTCGTGGACGGCAGGCCGGGCCTGCGCGACTACCTCGGCCGCAAGGTCGTCCTCGGCGTCCGCCCGTCGGACTTCGAGGACGCCGCGCACGCCCAGCCCGACTGGGCGCCGATGGCGGTGCGCAGCAGCGTCACCGAGGAGCTCGGCAGCGAGATCAACGTGATCTTCACGATCGACGCGCCGCCGGTCGAGCACAAGGACACCGCCGACCTCGCCGAGGACGCCGCCGAGGGCGAGGGCGACATGGCGATCCCGCTGATCGAGAACAAGGCGCTGTGGACGGCCCGCGTCAACTCCCGCTCGCACGTGCGGCCGGGGCAGGACGTGGAGCTCGCCGTCGACACGCGCCGCCTGCACTTCTTCGACCCGTCGAGCGGCCTGGCCATCGGGCACTCCGACGCCCCCGAACCGCACGGCGCCCCGGACCTGCGCAAGTAAGGGCAGATCCCCCGGAACGCGGCGGTGCCCACGGCCTTCCTCAGGCCGTGGGCACCGTCTCGCGTCGGGCGCCGCTCCCGGTGGTCACTTCACCGAGCCGGCGAGGACCCCCTGGACGAAGTAGCGCTGGAAGGCGAAGAACACCGCCAGCGGGACGACCAGCGACAGGAACGCGCCGGGCGCGAGGATGTCGATGTTGCCGGTGAACTGCCGCATGCGCTGCGACTGCAGCCACTTGGTCATCGGCTGCGACTCGGTGTTGGCGAACACCAGCGCGACCAGGAGGTCGTTCCACACCCACAGGAACTGGAAGATGCCGAGCGAGGCGATCGCCGGCCCGCCCAGCGGGAAGATCACCCGGCGGAAGATGGTCCATTCCGAGCCGCCGTCCATCCGCGCCGCCTCGAGCAGGTCCCGGGGGATCGCCGCGAAGAAGTTGCGGAGCAGGAAGATGGCGAACGGCAGGCCGAACGCGACGTGGAACAGCACCACGCCGGTGACCGAGCCGAACATCTGGAAGCCGCCGAACTCGATCTTCCCGTAGAGCTTGGCGACCGGGATCAGCGCGACCTGGACCGGCACCACCAGCAGCGCCACGACGATCAGGAACAGCCAGTCCCGCCCCGGGAACTCCATCCAGGCGAACGCGTAGGCGGCCAGCGAGGCGATCGCGACCACCAGCAGCGTCGCCGGGACCGTGATCAGCACCGTGTTCCAGAACGAGTCGACGAAGTCGCCCTTGTCCAGCAGCGCGCTGTAGGACTCCGTCGTGAGCTGCGCCGGCTTGGCGAAGATGTTCCACCAGCCGTCGGCGCTGTTGTCCTCGTTGGAGCGCAGCGACGCGACCAGCAGGCCGAGGGTCGGCACCAGCCAGAACACCGCGATGAGGACCAGCAGTGCCTGCGCCGCGCCCCCGCCGACCTTCCCGATGATCCGGGCGGCCACGCCGCGGCGCGGCGCTCCCGCCGTGCCGGTGTCACCGGCCCCGGAGGGCGCCGGGGCGGCCTTCTCCGCGGTGCTCATTTGCGCTCCTGCCGCATTCGCCGGATGTTGAACAGCATGGCGGGCAGCACGAGCACGAACAGCAGCACGGCGATGGCGCTGCCGGAGCCCTGGTCGTTGCCGCCGCCGAACGACTCCGTCCACATCTGCAGCGCCAGCACGCTGGCGTTCGGATCGCCGCCGCCGATGATGTAGACGAGGTCGAAGACCTTCAGGACGTTGATGACCAGCGTCACCAGCACCACCATCAGGACGGGCGCGAGCAGCGGGATCGTCACCCGCCGGAACACCTGCCACTCGGTGGCGCCGTCCACCCGCGCCGCCTCCAGCGCGTCGCGCGGGATGGCGGCGAGCCCCGCGGCGATCAGCACCATCGCGAAGCCCGACCACACCCACAGGTACGACCCGATGATCGCCGGGGTGATGAGGGTGTCGCCGAGCCACTCGGCGCCCTGGTAGGCGGTGGTGAAGTTGTCCTTGGGCAGCCGGATCGTGTACGACCCGGCCGGCACCTTCCTCATGGTGAAGGTGCCGTCGGCCTCCGTGGTGGCCTTCGCGACGACCTTGCCGCCCCGGACCGCCTCGACCCGGATGCCCGGCAGGCCCGACTCGCCGGAGTTCGGGGCGTTCTGCTGCCCGCCGCCGCCCCGGGTGAAGTCGAACCAGACCGTGCCGGTCACCTGCCCGGCCTTGGCCGCCGGGGGCTGCGCGGCCGGCTTGGCGTCCTTCGGCAGGTACTCCGGCTTGACCTTCAGCAGCGGGACGAGCGCGCTCTGCCCCGCCGAGACCGGCGCCGAGGTGACCACGGCGCCGCCGTCCAGGCGCACCGGAGCGCTCCCGCCGCTGCGGGGCCCCGCGCCGGGGTAGGTGGTGTCCTGCCGGAACATGTCGTGGACCGCGACCATCGCCGCGTTCGCCACGCCCTTGTCCGGGTCCTGCTGGTACACCAGCCGGAAGATCACGCCGGAGGCGAGGAACGAGATCGCCATCGGCATGAACACCACGAGCTTGAACACCGTCGCCCACCGGATGCGCTCGGTGAGCACGGCGAAGACCAGGCCGATGATGGTCACCACGGTCGGCGCCACGACGACCCAGATCGCGGTGTTGCGCACCGCCACGAGGTTGTCGTGCCCCTTGAAGATCCCGGTGTAGTTGTCGACGCCGGCGAACGAGTCGCCCGAGGCGTCGAAGAAGCTGCGGATCACCGAGTAGACGATGGGGTAGACGACCAGGAAGCCGAGCAGCAGCAGCGCCGGCAGCAGGAACATCAGCGCCAGCCACGAGGGCGGGTTCAGCCGCTCGCGCGCCCCGCGGGCGCCCGGGCGGGCGGACGGCGCGTTCACGGCGGCGGCGCCGCCGGCCGTCGCGGCCGGCGGCACCTCCTCATTCGGAGCCTTCATTCAGGGGTTCCCTACTTGTGGGCCCTACTTGTACGCCTTGGCCGCCTCGGCCTCCAGCTTGGCCTGCGTGCCCTTGACGTCGGTCGGGTTCTGCACGAACTGGCGCAGCGCCTCCCACTCGCCCTTGCCGGGCGTCGCGCCGAACGCGGCGGGGGCCAGGTCGGACATGTCGTAGCGGGCGGCGTCGCCGGCCTGCTGGAGCTGGGTGATCAGCTGCTTGGCGATCGGGTCGGAGTAGGCGTCGGGCTTGACGTTCTTGTTCGGCGTCAGGTAGCCGCCGAGCCCGGCCCACACCGTGCCCGCCTCGGGCGAGGCGAGGTACTTCATGAGCTCCTGCGCGCCCTTGCCGTCCTTCAGCGCGACCGCGACGTCGCCGCCGAGGATCGCCGGGGCCGTGTCGCCGGCCTTCGGGAAGGCGAACACCTTGGCGTCCGTGCCGACCTTGGCCTTGGTGGTGGCGATGTTGGCGGCGGCGAAGTCGCCGCCGTAGACCATGGCGGCCTTCTGCTGGCCGAACACCTGGGTGACCGACTCGTCGAACTTGGTCTTGGTCGCGGTCGCGACGCCGCCGTTGAGGTAGTCGGGCTTGCCCCAGATCTCGGCGAGCGCCTGCAGCGCCTTGGCGACGCTCGGGTCGGTCCACTTGATCTCGTGCTTGGCGAGCTTGTCGTAGTTCTCCGGCCCGGCCTGCGACAGGTAGACGTTCTCGAACCAGTCGGTCAGCGTCCAGGAGTCCTGCGGCCCCGCGGCGAGCGTGAACGGGGTGGTGCCCGCGTCCTGCAGCGTGCCCGCCGCCTTGGTCAGGTCGGCCCACGCCGCGGGCGGCTGGACGCCGGCCTCGTCGAGCGCCTCCGGCCGGTACCACAGGATCGACTTGTAGGCGGCCTTGACGATCACGCCGTAGGTCTTGCCGTCGGAGGAGCCGAGCTCCTTCCAGTACGGCGCGAAGTTCTGGCCGACCTGCGCCACCACGTCGTCGCCGAGCGGCTTCAGCGCGCCCTTGCCGGCGTACTGCTGCATCAGGCCCGGCTGCGGCAGGATCGCCACGTCCGGCGGGTTCTTGGCCTCGATGCGCGGGCCGAGGTAGGCGTCGGTGTTCTCACCGGTGGAGGCGTAGTTGACCTTCGCCCCGGTCTTCTTCTCGAACGCCTGCAGGACCTTGCGGAAGTTCGTCTCCTCCGGACCGGTCCACTTGGCCGCGACCTCGATGGTGGTGCCCTTGAGCTCACCCCCGCCGGCCGGCGCCGAGTCGTCGCCCTTGTCGTCGCCGCCGCACGCGGCGGCGGCCGACAGGAGCAGGCCCGCCGCCACGGCGGCCCCCGTCACGCGCCTGCCGAGGCCGGCGGAGCCGGGACGGGCGGCGCGGGGGGCGGTCCCCCCACCTGAAAAGCTGACCCTCATTCTTCATCCTCCCTGGCCGGAGCGGCGTCGCCTGGTCCCCAGATCGACGCGCCGGACTCGATATCGAAGAAGTGCAGGCGGCCGGTGTCGACGCGGATCGTCACCGGGTCGCCCACCTTCACGCGGGTGCGCGGGCTGAACCGCGCGACCAGGTCCGTGTGGGGCCTCTCCAGCTCCCCCAGCACGTCGGTCCCCGCGTCGCGCGCGAGCTCCTTGGTGTCCTCGGTGACGACCTGGGACGCCTCGATCGCGAAGTGCACCAGCACGTCCGAGCCCATCGCCTCCACGAGGTCGGCGGTGGAGGCCAGCCCGGACCCCTCGGGCGCCTCCACGAGCTCGGAGTCCTCCATGTCCTCGGGGCGGATGCCGACGACGACGTCGCGCCCGAGGTAGGACGCCAGGGCGGGGCGCTCGGTCAGCACCTCGGCCGGGAGCGTCAGGGTCTGGCCGCCGATCTCCAGGCGCGGGTTCGCCGCGTCGCCGGACAGCGTGCCCTGGATCAGGTTCATGGCCGGTGAGCCGATGAATCCGGCGACGAACAGGTTCGCCGGCCGGTCGTAGAGCTCCTGCGGCGCGGCGACCTGCTGCAGGCGCCCCTTCTTCATCACCGCGACGCGGTCGCCGAGCGTCATCGCCTCGGTCTGGTCGTGGGTGACGTAGATGGTGGTGACGCCCAGGTCGCGCTGGATGCGCGCGATCTCGGCGCGCATCTGGACGCGCAGCTTGGCGTCGAGGTTGGACAGCGGCTCGTCCATCAGGAACGCCTGCGGCTCGCGGACGATGGCGCGGCCCATCGCGACGCGCTGCCGCTGCCCGCCCGACAGGTTGCGTGGCTTCTTGTCCAGGTAGTCGGTCAGGCCGAGGGTCTGCGCGGCCTTGTCGACCTTCTCGCGGATCTCGGCCTTCGGCAGCTTGCGCAGCGACAGCCCGAAGCCGATGTTGTCGCGCACCGACAGGTGCGGGTAGAGGGCGTAGCTCTGGAACACCATCGCGACGTCGCGGTCCCGGGACGGCACCCGGTTGACGACCCGGCCGCCGATCGTGACCTCGCCCTCGGAGATCTCCTCCAGACCGGCGACCATCCGCAGCGCGGTCGTCTTGCCGCAGCCCGACGGGCCCACCAGGACGAGGAACTCCCCGTCCTCGATGTGGAGGTTCAGGTCGGTCACGGCCCGCGTGCCGTCGGGATAGACCTTCCCGACGCTGGTCAGGTCGACCTCTGCCACGGCGTCTCCTCTTCGTCACGGCACGTTGATGCGGGGAAAATTCGCTTACTCCCGCGTAACAGTGCAACAAGGAGGTACAGGGCCGGGCCCCCGGATCGCAACCGGCGGCATGCGGTCCGGGGCATTTGGTACAGAGATCGTTACCGGGTCGTTTCCGCCTCAATTTCCGCCAACCGAAAACGAATCGTGGGCATGGACGCAAAACCGTCCATGCCCACGGTCGTCCGGGCGCCCCGGCGGGCGCCGGCCGGCGTCAGTCCACGATCACCAGCCCGCGCTCGGTGGTGTTCATCGGCTCGTGGCCGTCCTCGGTGCACACGACGATGTCCTCGATGCGGGCGCCGTGCGGACCGGGGTAGATGCCCGGCTCGATCGAGAACGCCATCCCCGGCTCCAGCGGCTCGCGGTTGCCGGCGACGATGTAGGGCTCCTCGTGCGACTCCAGCCCGATGCCGTGGCCGGTGCGGTGGAAGAAGTGCTCGCCGTGCCCGGCGGCGGCGATGATCTCGCGGCCCGCCGCGTCGACCGCCTCCGGCGTCGCGCCCGGGCGCACGGCCTCCCGCGAGGCGCGCTGCGCCTCCTCCAGCACCGCGAAGTAGGCGCGGTAGTCGGCGGGCGGCTCGCCCACGCAGTAGTTGCGGGTCGAGTCCGAGCAGTAGCCGCTCGGCATCGTCCCGCCGATGTCGACCACGACGGGCTCGCCGGGCCGGATGACCCGGTCCGACAGCTCGGCGTGGGGGTTCGCGCCGTTCGGGCCCGAGCCGACGATGACGAAGTCGACCTGCGCGTGGCCCTCGGCGATGATGGCGTCGGCGATGTCGCGGCCGACCTCGCGCTCGGTCCGGCCGGCCTTCAGCAGACCGGGGACCCGGCGGTGCACGCGGTCGATCGCCTCCCCCGCCTCCCGCAGCGCCGCGACCTCGGCGGCGCTCTTGCGCATCCGCAGCTCCCGCAGCACGCCCCCCGCCGCGACCTGCTCGGCGCCGGGCAGCGCGGCGCGGAACCGCAGCGCCATCACCGCCCACATCCGGTCGGCCACGCCGACGCTCCGCACGTCCCCCGGCAGGCGGCGGGCGACGAGCGCGTAGGGGTCGTCGGTCTCGTCCCACGGCACCAGCTCGAGGCCGAGGGAGCCCGCCGGCGACTCCTGCGCGGCGGGCATCTCCAGCCTCGGGACGACCAGGAACGGCTCGCCGACCGCCGGGACCACCAGGCAGGTGAGCCGCTCCAGCTGCTTCGCGTCGTAGCCCGTCGCGTACCGCAGGTCGGGGCCGGGCGTCAGGAGCACCGCCCCGAGGCCCGCCTTCTCCGTCGCCTCGCGCACCAGGCCGACGCGCTCGCGCGGATACAACTCCGTTGTCACACCCGTCTCCATATCTCCGGTCCTCATCCAGTGGCCGCCACCAGGATCCCAGGAGCGTCCGGGCGCCGCCGACCCGGCCCGCGTGGCAGCATGTGCCCCATGAGCGGGCTGATGCTGCTGGACACGCCGTCGTTGTACTTCCGCGCCTTCTTCGGGGTCCCCGAGTCGGTGACGGCTCCGGACGGGACGCCGGTGAACGCCGTGCGCGGGCTCATCGACATGATCGCCCGGCTCGTCCAGGACCGCCGGCCCGACCGGCTGGTGTGCTGCATGGACGCCGACTGGCGGCCCGCGTTCCGGGTGGAGGCACTGCCCTCCTACAAGGCGCACCGGGTGGCCGAGGACGGCGGCGACCAGACGCCGGACGCGCTGGAGGCGCAGCTCCCGCTCATCGACCGGGTGCTGGACGCCTTCGGGCTGGCCCGCGCGGGGGTGCCGGGCTACGAGGCCGACGACGTGATCGGCACGCTCGCGGTGCGGGGCGCGGCCGCGGGGCCGGTCGACATCGTGACCGGCGACCGCGACCTCTTCCAGCTCGTCGACGACCGCGGCCCCGTCACCGTCCTCTACACCGCGCGCGGGATCCGGAACCTCCAGCTGATGGGCGAGAAGGAGGTCGCGGACAAGTACGGCATCCCGGGGCGGGGCTACGGCGACTACGCCACGCTGCGCGGCGACCCGAGCGACGGGCTGCCCGGCGTGCCGGGGGTCGGCGACAAGACCGCCGCCGCGCTCGTCACCCGGTTCGGATCGGTCGAGGGCATCCTCGCGGCGCTGGACGCGGGCACCGACGAGGGGTTCCCGGCGGGCGCGCGGCGCCGGATGGAGGCCGCCCGCGACTACCTGGCCGCCGCCGAGACGGTGGTGCGGGTCGTCACCGACATCGACGCTCCCGAACTGGCGGACCTCGACGACCGGCTGCCCGCCGAGCCGCGCGACGCCGAGGCCCTCGTCGGGCTGGCCGACACGTGGAACCTGTCCAGCCCGGTCAACCGCCTGCTGAACGCGCTCTCCCGCTGAACCTCCCCGTTCCCCGCTGCAAATTGCGCCGAGAGTGTCATATGACACAGACGGCGCGGTCTCCGGGGTGCAGCATGCGGAACAGTGAGGGGTTCTCATTGGCACATGCAGGCGACCGGTACCCGCGGCACTTGGGCCTCAACGCCCCACTCCCCCCAATTGCCGTGGGTACCGGTTCATCCGGGCCCCGGACCGGAGACGGGTGTGCCGTGAGCGAGCGGACCGGAGCCCGCGGCGGCGCGGGCGGCCTCGCCGCCGACCCCGGCGGCGGGTTCTGGGCCGCGCTGGACGCACCGGAGCGCGCGGCCCTGCGGGAGGCCGGCCGGACGCGGAACTACCAGCCGCGGGCGCCCCTGTGCTACCAGGGCGACGACTCCGACCACATCATCGTCATCGAGTCGGGCTGGGCCAAGGTCACCTGCGCCGGCGAGGACGGCCGCGCGGTGGTGCTCGCCGTGCGCGGGCCCGGCGACCTGGTCTGCGAGAGCGCGGTGCTCGGCCGCCGTGAGCGGTCGGCGACCGTCCAGGCGCTCGACCACGTGCGGGCGCTGATCGTCCCGGCGACGCGGTTCACTGCCTTCCTGGACGCCCATCCGCGCGTGTGGCGGCTGGTCAGCGGGACGTTCGTGCGGCGGCTCGACGACGCCGACCGCAGGCTGGCGGCGCACGTGTCGGCGCAGGGCGCGCGGCGGCTCGCGCTGCTGCTGGCGGCCCTCGCCGACCTGTCGGCCCGGCACGCCCCGCCCGGCGACGGCGGGGCGATCGCGATCGGGCCGCCGCTCTCCCAGGAGGAGCTCGGCAGCTGGATGGACGCCTCCGGGAGACCGTGGCGCGGGCGCTGTCCACGCTGCGGCGCGAGGGCCTGGTCAGCACCGGCTGGCGCAAGATCACCGTGGAGGACCCGCCGGGGCTGCGCGCGTTCGCCGATTCCTCCGGCGACTGAGCGGTCGGGGATCCCGCCCGGCGCCTTTACATTGTAGATTTTCTAAGAATCGATCGTTTCGTCCCGTACGCTCGGTCGTGTGCCGCGCCGACCGCTGCGACTGCGAACCGCCGAGGCCGACGCCGAGGTCCGCGCGGGGCTCGACCGGATCCGCGCCGAGTTCTCGGTGCCCGGCGCGTTCCCGCCCGCCGCCCTCGCCGAGGCCGCCGCGCCCGCGGTCGCGTCCGCCGGACGCGCGGACCTGCGCGACGTCCCGTTCTTCACCCTGGACCCTCCCGGGTCGCTCGACCTCGACCAGGCGATGCACCTGGAGCGGCGCGGGTCGGGGCACCGGGTGCGGTACGCGATCGCCGACGTGGCCGGGTTCGTGCGGCCGGGCGGCGCGCTCGACGCCGAGGCCCGCGTCCGTGGCGTCACGCTGTACCTGCCGGACGCGAACGCTCCGCTGCATCCGCGCCCCCTCTCGGAGGGCAGCGCGAGCCTGCTGCCCGGGCGCGAGAGGCCCGCCGTGGCATGGACGATCGACATCGACGACGCCGGGGGGATCACCGGCGTGGACGTCCGGCGCGCCGTCGTCCGCAGCCGCGACCGGCTCGACTACGCCACAGCCCGGCACGACGGCGGCGACCCGCGGATCGCGCTGCTCGGCGAGATCGGCGAGCGGCTCATCGCGGCGGAGGCCGCCCGCGGCGGCGTGAGCCTCCCCCTGCCCGAGCAGGAGGTCGTGCACGCGGGCGGCGGCTGGGCGCTGAAGCTGCGCGGCGACCTCGCGACCGAGGCGTGGAACGCGCAGATCTCGCTGCTGACCGGGCGGGCCGCGGCCCGGCTGATGCTGGACGGCGGGGTCGGGCTGCTGCGCACCATGGCGCCCGCCCCTGCCGAGGCCGTCGAGCGGCTGCGGCTGGCGGCCCGGGCGCTCGGCGTCTCCTGGCCGGGCGACGCCTCGTACGGCGACATCGTCCGCGCCCTGGACCCGTCGCTGCCCCGGCACGCGGCGTTCCTGCACGACGCGGCCGGGCTGATGCGCGGCGCCGGCTACACCGCCTTCGACGGGACGCCGCCCGAGCAGGCCGCGCACGCCGCCGTCGCCGCCCCGTACGCGCACGTCACCGCGCCGATCCGGCGGCTGGCCGACCGCTACGCCACGGAGGTGTGCCTGGCCCTGGCGGCCGGGCGCACCGTCCCCGGCTGGGCGCGGGAGGCACTGCCGGAACTCCCCGAGGCCATGCAGCGGGCGCTGCGCCGTGGCGCCGAGATCGACCACGCCTGCGTCGACCTGGTCGAGGCGCTCCTCCTGCGCGACCACGTCGGTGAGGTGTTCGACGCGGTGGTCGTGGACGTGAACGGCGACCGCACCGGCGGGCGCGTCCAGCTGGTGGCGCCGCCGGTCTTCGGCCGCTGCGAGGGGGAGGCGCTGCCGCTCGGCGAGCAGGTCAAGGTGCGGCTGGAGGAGGCGGATCCGGCGCGCCGCCGGGTCCGCTTCTCCCGCGCGGAATGAGCCGCCCCGCCCCGGCGGCGGCCGGGACGGGGCGGGGCGGTCGGCGGTCGGGTCACCGGCGGCTGCGGCGGCGGGGCCGCCAGCCCGCCGAGGTGCCGGTGCCGACGCCGCCGAGGTGCAGGGCGAGCAGCAGCAGGCCGAGGACGGTCAGCGTGCTGTTGTTGATGGCGTCCGAAGTGATGTCGGCCAGGTCGAACAGCAGGGCAAGTGCGAAGACGATCGCGGCGACGATCGCGAGCATGTCGGCCTCCGTGGGGGTCGGGGGCCCACCGCGGGCCCCTCGGGTGCCTACCGGATCTCCCCCAGCCCGCCCCCGAAACCGCGCCCTCTTTCCGGCCGCCCGATATTTGAGTTTTGTACCGAACTGATGTTCGCACCGGTCAGCGGCCGGTCACGCGGCGTCGCGGCGCAGGCGCTCGCCCGCCTCCTCGGCGAGGGCGACGCCGGGCATCCGGCGGTGGCGACGCCGGCCGCCTTACGGGCCGTCCGGAACATCCCGCCGCTCGGCGAGCGCGGCGCGTGCGCGCTCGGTCATGCGGACGACCTCGCGGCGCACCTGCGGGCGCTCGGTGAGCCGCTCGCCGAACGGGATCCGGACGGCGTGCTCGACCCCGCCGTCGGCGACGGCGAACTCGATGCCCTCCGCGTCCAGGCCGGTCATGCGGGCCGAGGTCGCGCCGGGACGGCCGCCGAGCGCCCGGCAGATCGTCAGGCAGTCGGCGGCGTGGTCCTCGTTCATGTGCCGCGCGATCCGCCTCACGACGTCGTCGGTGAACGGGCCGGCGTCGGTCATGCGGTGGTCCTTCCGTCGGGCGCCGGCGCGAGGGCCAGGTCCTTGTAGATCCGTAGGGCGTTGCCGGCCAGGACGAGCGCGAGCGCCTCCGCGTCCAGGCCGAGGGCGGCGCCGACGGCGCGGGCGTTGCGGGCGATGCCGGGCACGCCGGGCCAGTCGGTGCCGAAGACGAACTTGCGGGCCAGCCGCCGCAGGTCGTGCCGGGCGTAGTACTCGGGGAGCCGCCGGGGCGGCAGCCCGGACAGCTCGATCCACACCTCCTCGCGCGACAGCGCGAGGAACGCGGCGGCGTCGTACCACCAGCCGCGCCCGCCGTGGGCGAGGACGAACGTCAGGCCGGGGAACAGCCGCAGCACGTCGTCGACGGGCGCGGGGTCGGCGTACCGGTTGACCGAGCCGGGGAAGGAGCTCGTGCCGCAGTGCACGACGACCGGGAGGCCGGCGTCGCGGCACACCTCGTAGGCGGGGTAGAGCTCGGGGTCGGCGACGCCGAACCCGCCGTGCACCGGGTGCAGCTTGAGCGCGGCGGCGCCGAACCCGAGCTGCCGCTCGACCTCCTCGCCGATCGGGTAGTGCAGGTGCGGGTTCACGTTGGCGACCGGCCGGAAGCGCCGCGGGTTGTGCTCCAGGAGCGGCCGCAGGTCCTCGATGGGCTGCGTGCCGGTGGTCCGCGGGCTGTACTCGCACAGCAGCAGGGCGATGTCGACGCCCTCGCCGTCGAAGTAGGCGTCGACCCGCTCGGGCACGAGGGCGCCGCCGTCGTCGTAGAGGTCCTGCCACGGGTGGGACGAGCCGAACTCCTCGGCCCAGCGCCGCCAGGCCGGGCGGAGCGTGGGCAGCCGTGCGGCGTGCACGTGCGCGTCGATCAGCGGGCGTCCGTCGAGCATGCGGCGGAGCCTACCCGCCGCCGCGTCAGGCGACCTCGACGGCGTCCTGCTCGTCCAGCCAGGCGACGATGCCCTCCACGGCGGAGCGGCAGCTTCCGCAGCCGGTGCTCGCCCGGGTCTCGCGCGCGACGGTGTCGGCCGTGCGGGCGCCGCCCTCCCAGCAGGCGCGGATCCGGCCCTTGCTGACGTTGTTGCACTGGCAGACGGTCGCCGCGTCCGGCATCCGCAGCGGCGAATCGGCCTCGGCCGCGCCGCCGGCGCCGGGGAACAGCAGGCCGAGGCGCTCGGAGGGCAGCGGCGCGGCCCGGTCGTAGAGCTGGGTGAGCGTCCCGGCGGTCGAGGTCTCCCCCAGCAGGATCGCGCCGATCAGCCGCCCGTCCCTGATCACCGCCTTCTTGTAGGTGCCGCGCGCGGCGTCGGTGAACCGGACGACCTCCACGTCCTCGTCGTCGTCGCCGAAGTGCGTCTCGCCCATCGAGGCCAGCTCGATCCCCGCGGCCTTGAGCCGGGTGATCTGGCGGGCGCCGGTGAACCGCGCCGCGGGCTCGGTGCCGGCGAGCAGGTCCGCGAGCACCGCCGCCTGCTCCCACGCGGGCGCCACCAGCCCGTACACCTCGTCGCGGTGCTCGGAGCACTCGCCGATGGCGCGCACGGACGGGTCGGTGACCGACCGCAGCTCGTCGTCGACGACCACGGCCCGACCGACCGCCAGGCCCGCGTCCCTGGCGAGGGCGACCTCGGGCCGGACGCCGCAGGACAGGATGACGAGGTCGGTGTCGATGACCTCCGTCCCGCCGCCGGGCAGCGCCAGCTCGACGCCGGTCACGACGCCGCCGGCGGTGCGCAGCGCCGCGACGTCGGCCTGCAGCCGGGTGCCGATGCCGAGGGCCGCCAGCGTGCGGGCCAGGACCCTCCCGGCGGCGGGATCGAGCTGGCGCTCCATGAGGTGCCCCGCCAGGTGCAGGACGGTGACCTCGAGGCCGCGGCCCGTCAGCCCGCGCGCGGCCTCGATGCCGAGCAGGCCGCCGCCGACGACGACCGCGCGGCGCGCCGACTCGGCCAGCTCGGAGATGCGGCGGCAGTCCTCCAGCGTGCGGAACACCTGCGCGCCGCCCGGCAGGCCGTCCCGCAGGCCCGGCATCGGCGGGATGAACGCGGTGCTGCCCGTGGCGAGGACCAGGGTCCCGTAGGGGGTGACCGATCCGTCCGAGGCGTGCACGGTCCTCGCCTCGCGGTCGATGCGGGTGACCTGGACGCCGAGCCGGGCGTCCACCCCGTGCGAGGCGTACCAGGCGGCGTCGACCAGGCTGATGTGGTCGGGCCGCGTCATCCCGGCGAGGACGTTCGACAGCAGGATCCGGTTGTAGGGGCGCTGCTCCTCCGCGCCGAACACCGTCACCGGCGTCGCGGCGTCGCGGGCGCGCAGCTCGTCCACGAACCGCGAGCCGGCCATGCCGTTGCCGACGACGACGATGCCCGCGGGGCCTGCGGGACTCACCGCTTCACCTCCAGTGGCAGGGGCTTGATCTGGTCGCGCTCGGTCCCGAAGGCGATGCTCGGGTCGGGGGTCCGCGGCGCGTTCACGAACGAGACGAACCGGCGGAGCCGCTCGGGGTCGTCCAGGGTGTCGCGCCACTCGTCGGAGTAGGAGGCGACGTGGCGGGCCATGGCCGCGTCGAGGTCGGCGCAGATGCCGAGCCGGTCGTCCACGATGACCTCGCGCAGGTAGTCCAGGCCGCCGTCGAGGGCCTCCAGCCAGCCCGCGGTGCGCTGCAGCCGGTCGGCGGTGCGGATGTAGAACATCAGGAAGCGGTCGACATAGGTGATCAGCTCGTCGTCGGTGAGGTCGGTGGCGAACAGGTCGGCGTGCCGGGGCCGCATGCCGCCGTTCCCGCCGAGGTAGAGGTTCCAGCCGTTCTCGGTCGCGATGACGCCGAAGTCCTTGCTCTGGGCCTCGGCGCACTCGCGGGCGCAGCCGGAGACGGCCGATTTCAGCTTGTGCGGGGCGCGCAGCCCCCGGTACCGCAGCTCCAGCCGGATGGCCATCGCGGCCGAGTCCTGGACGCCGTAGCGGCACCAGGTCGACCCGACGCACGACTTCACCGTGCGCAGCGCCTTGCCGTAGGCGTGGCCGGACTCGAACCCGGCCTCGACGAGCCGGCGCCAGATCGCGGGCAGCTGCTCGACGCGGGCGCCGAACAGGTCGATCCGCTGCCCGCCGGTGATCTTGGTGTAGAGGCCGAAGTCGCGCGCCACCTCCCCGATCACGATGAGCCGCTCCGGGGTGATCTCCCCGCCGGGGACCCGCGGGACGACCGAGTAGGTGCCGTTCTTCTGCAGGTTGGCGAGGAAGTGGTCGTTGGTGTCCTGCAGCGCCGCCTGCTCGCCCTCCAGGATGTGGCCGTTGCCGAGGCTCGCGAGGATCGAGGCGACGACGGGCCTGCAGATGTCGCAGCCGCGGCCCGTCCCGTGCTCCTCGACGAGCTGGGTGAAGCTCGTGACCCGCCCGGCCCGGACGATGTCGAACAGCTCGGCGCGGCTGTAGGCGAAGTGCTCGCACAGCGCCCTGCTGACCTCGATGCCCGCGGCGGTCAGCTCGGCGTCCAGGATCCGCTTCACCAGCGGGACGCAGCTGCCGCAGCTCGTCCCCGCCCGGGTGCGGTCCTTCACGCCGGGCACGTCGGTGAGGGAGCATTCGGCGATCGCGCAGCGGATGCCCTCGGCGGTGACGTTGTTGCAGGAGCAGATGACCGTCGCGCCGGGCAGGTCGCCGCCCGCCGCCTCCGTGCCGCCGAACAGCATCTGCTCGGGCGCGCCCGGCAGGCTGCCGCCGACGTGGGCGCGCAGCGTCCCGTAGGACTCGGCGTCGCCGACGAGGACGCCGCCGAGCAGGGTCCGCGCGTCGTCGCTGACGACGAGCCTCTTGTAGACCCCGGCGACGGGGTCGGTGTAGGTGACGCCGAGGGCGCCCTCGTCGGGGCCGGCGAACGGGTCGCCGAAGCTGGCGACGTCGACGCCCATCAGCTTGAGCTTGGTCGACATGTCCGCGCCCTCGAACACCGCCGTGCTCGCCTGCGACAGCAGCCGGTCGGCGACCACCTCGGCCATCGAGAAGCAGGGTCCCACCAGCCCGTACACCGTGCCGCCGACCAGGGCGCACTCGCCGATCGCGAAGACGGCCGGGTCCTCGGTGCGGCAGGAGGCGTCCACCGCGATCCCGCCGCGCTCCCCCACCGCGAGGCCGCAGCCGCGGGCCAGCTCGTCGCGCGGGCGGATCCCGGCGGAGAACACCACGACCTCGGCGTCGACCGCCGTGCCGTCCTCCAGGACGACGCGCCGGACGCGGCCGTCGTCCCCCGCCTCCAGCGCGCGCATCGGGGTGCCCGCGTGCACCGCCATGCCGAGCGCCTCGATGTGGCGGCGCAGCATCGCGCCGCCGCCCTCGTCCAGCTGGCGGGGCATCAGCCACGGCGCCACCTCCACGACGCCGCTGCGCAGGCCGAGGCCCTGCACCGCGCGGGCCGCCTCCAGGCCCAGCAGGCCGCCGCCGACGACGGCACCGGTCTCCTTGCCCCGCGCGTACGCCCGGATCGCGTCGAGGTCGTCGATCGTGCGGTAGACGAACACCCCCGGCAGGTCCCTGCCCTCGACCGGCGGGACGAACGGCGAGGACCCGGTGGCCAGCACGAGCGCGTCGTAGGCGACGGCCCGGCCCGCCGACGTCGTCACCGTCCGGGCGGCGCGGTCGATCCCGGTGACCCGCTCGCCGGTCCGCACGGTGACCGCGCCGTCGTGCGCCGGGTAGGCGAGGTCGGCCCCCTCCAGATGCGTCGTGAGCGCCACCCGGTCGTAGGCGGTCCTCGGCTCCTCGCCGATCACCGTGATCGTCCACGTGCCCGCGGTGTCGCGCTCGCGCACCGCCTCCACCAGGCGGTGCGCGGCCGGCCCGTGGCCGGCGACGACCAGGCGCTTGTCCGGTCTGCTGTCGGCTCCCATGGCCCCGATCGTCGGCGGCCCGTATTTCCCGGAGGGATCCCCGCCGTCATCGCCGCGTTAACTGGGTCTCACAACCGGCACACCCGGGATGTGGGACGCGGGCGCCCCCCGCGCCGCACCCGTTCCGGTCGTGCACCATGGAAGGGTGACGGAGGTTGTGGAGGACGGGACGCGGACCGGGTTGCGGATACTGGCCGACCTCGTCTCGGACGGCGACGTGGTGGTGCTCAGCGGCGCGGGGCTGTCGACCGAGTCGGGCATACCCGACTACCGGGGTGAGACGGGCCGACGGCGGCGCGCGGAGCCGATGACCTACCAGGCCTTCACCGGGAGCGAGGCGGCGCGGCGCCGCTACTGGGCGCGCAGCCACCTCGGCTGGCGGCACATCGCGCGGGCCGCCCCGAACGCCGGGCACCGCGCGCGGTCGCCGAGCTGCAGCGGCGCGGCCTGCTGGCCGGCATCATCACCCAGAACGTCGACGGCCTCCAGCAGGCCGCCGGGGCGCGCGAGGTGATCGAGCTGCACGGCGCGCTGGACCGCGTCGTCTGCCTGTCCTGCGGGGAGCGGTCGGCGCGCGAGCGGCTGGACGAGCGGCTGCGCGAGGCCAACCCCGGCTGGTCGGCGCGCGCCGAGGCGGTCAACCCCGACGGCGACGCCGTCCTGCCCGACGTGGCCGTCGAGGCGTTCCGCGTCGTGGACTGCGAGCGGTGCGGCGGCGTGCTCAAGCCCGACGTGGTCTTCTTCGGGGAGAACGTGCCGCCGGCCCGCGTCCGCGACTGCTACGCCCTGACCGAGGCGGCGGGCGCCCTGCTGGTGCTCGGGTCGTCGCTGACCGTGGTGTCGGGCTACCGGTTCGTCCGGCACGCGGCGCGGCACGGCATACCGGTGGCCATCGTCAACCGGGGCGAGACCCGCGGCGACCCCCACGCCCTGGTCGTCCTGGACTCCCCGCTCGGCGCGACCCTGGACGCGCTGGTGGACGGGTTGCCCGCCTGAGCGGGGCCCGTCCCCCGGCCCGTTCCCGGCCTACCGCCCGCCGCCGAGCAGCGAGGTGGCGGCCGGCGCCGGGCTGTGCGGCTGGCCGGGCTGCCCGCCGGTGGCGCGCCCGTGGACTGCGGCGGGTCGGGCAGCATGTCGCCGGTCACGAAGCCGGTGCCCTCCAGCAGCCGCATGTGGGTGCGGACGAACGTCTCGCACTGCTCGGAGAAGTCCCGCACGAGCGTGTTGCGGGTGCTTCCGCGGACCGCGCCGATCGCCGGGTAGATCTGCCCGTGCGCCATCCGGAGCCGGGCGACGGCGGTCCGGTCGTAGTCGTTGCCCGACTTGCCGGTGATTTCCGACATCCAGCTCTGCTGGTCGGGCGTGGGCTGGTTCGGCAGCGGGACGTTCAGCTTCGCGGCGATGGCGCGGTCCAGGGCGTCCAGCCGGACGTGCTGGCGGGCGATCTCGCCGAGGTTGCGGCGGGTCGCGGCCCGGGTGGCGCGGCGCTCGGCCTCCCGGCCTACGGGGATCTCCCACAGCCCCGCCTGCCGGACCTTCACGATCAGCTCGCGGTCGGCGGGGCCGAGCGGCCCCCACGCGGTGTCCACGGTCGCCTGCGCCGCGTCCGCGGCGCCCGCCTGCGGCGCCACGGCGCCGCCGTCGGCCGCCTGGCGGCCCATCGGGGCGCAGGCGCCGAGCAGCAGCGCCGCGGCGAGGCCGCATACCGCCGCGACGACCGGTCGGGGTTCTCGCATCCGCCGCAGCCTTTCGGTGGAGGGAAGGGGCTCGCTGCGGAGTACGCGCGTCCGGGCATGGAGGTTCGACGGGACGACGACCGGTTCGGTACGGGGCCTTCAGGTCCAGCCGAGCTGGGCCAGGGACGTGATCGGCGGCTCGCCGCCCGCCTCGGTGAAGGCGCGCAGCGCCTCGACGAGGGCGCGCCGCTGCCCGGCGGGCATCCGGGACACGACCGCGGCGATGTCGGCGCGGCGGCGGGCGGTCACGTCGTCGACGATGCCGCGCCCCGCCGGGGTGAGCTGGATGCGGACCTCGCGGCCGCTGTCGGGGCTCGCCTGCCGGTCCACCAGCCCGGCGCCCGCCAGCCGGTCCACCATGCGCATCGCGGTCGAGGGGTTGACCTCGAGGAGACCGGCGAGCGTCACGAGCTTGGCGGGCCCCTGCGAGGACAGCACCACCAGGAGCCGGAACTGCGGCAGGGTGACCGCGTCCTCCACGGCGGCCAGCGAGCGCACCGAGACCGCTACCAGGAGCCGCGACGCGGTCAGCAGCGCCGAGGTCACCGCATCGACGCCATCGTCGTCCAGCGCGTTCATGACGACTTTCTACAGGTGCCGGTCCCACGTGCGCCAACGCGGCCCGGGACCGGTCCGCCTTTGGTCACCGGCCGTCTCCCTGCGGTAGCAGATCGGCCAGGAGTTCGGCGAGATGCCGGGGCGGGCGCCGGTGCCCGCCTCGATCTGGGTCCGGCAGGAGAACCCGTCGGCGAGGACGGCCGTGCCCGGTTCCGCCTCCTCGACCGCGGGCCACACGCCCCGCTCGGCGATCGCGGTCGAGACCTCGTAGTGGCCGGCCTCGAAGCCGAAGTTCCCCGCCAGCCCGCAGCACCCCGCGTCGAGCGTCCGCACGTCCACCCCGGCGCGCGCCAGCACCCGCTGGTCGGCGCCGAAGCCCATCACGGCGTGCTGGTGGCAGTGCGGCTGGGCGATCGCGGTGACCCTCGGCGTGTCCAGCCCCGCGACCACGTCGTGGGACGCGCCGGGCGAGGCGCCGCCGGACTCCTCCTGGTGCTCGTCGAGCAGCTCGGCGAGGGTCCGGGTCTGGTCGCGCAGCCGCTTGACGTCGTCCTCGACCGCGTCGCCCTCCATCAGCTCGGGGGCGTCGGCGCGGAACACCGCGGTGCAGCTCGGCTCCAGCCCGACCACGGGGACGCCGTCGCGCAGCCGGGGCGCGAGCGCCCGGACGGTGCGGCGCAGCACGCGGGCGGCCACGCCGAGCTGGCCCGTGGAGATCCAGGTCAGGCCGCAGCACAGCGGGACGGGCGGGACCTCGACCCGGTGGCCGGTCGCCTCCAGGACCCGGACGGCGGCCTTGCCGATGTGCGGGTGGAAGTTGTTCGTGAAGGTGTCGGGCCACAGCACGACCCGCCTGCCCCCGCCGCGCGGGGTCCGGCGCCTGAACCAGTCGGTGAACCGCTCGCCGGCGAACCGGGGCATCTCGCGGCGCGGATCGATGCCGCCCGCCCGCTTGGCGGCCCCGCCGAGGACCGGGGCCCGCAGCGCGGCGTTGGCGGCGCCCGGCGCGAGCGCGGCGATCCGGGCCCACAGGGGCAGCCAGCCCATGGTGTAGTGCGCGGGCGGACGGATGCGGCCCTTGTAGTGGTGGGCGAGGAACTCGGCCTTGTAGGTGGCCATGTCCACGTTGACCGGGCAGTCGCTGCGGCAGCCCTTGCACGCCAGGCACAGGTCGAGGGCGTCGCGGACGTCCTCGGACCGCCAGCCGTCGGTGATGACGGCCGCACCGCCCGGCCCCGGCACCGCCGGGTCCGGGGTGCCTCCGCCGGGCATGCCGCGCATCATCTCCATCAGGACGCGGGCCCGGCCGCGGGTGGAGTGCTCCTCCTCCCCCGTCACCCGGTAGCTCGGGCACATGACGCCGCCCGACGACGCGCGGCACTTGCCGATCCCGACGCAGCGGGACGCGGCGTGGGTGAAGCGGTGGTGGTCGTCCGGGAAGGAGAAGTGGGTGTCCGGCTCTGAGGGGTCGTAGCCGAGGTGGTCGAGGTCGTCGTCCAGCCGGTACGGATGGACGATCTTGCCGGGGTTCATCCGGTTCCCCGGGTCGAAGACCGCCTTGAACCGCTCGAACAGCCGGACCACCTCGTTCCCGAACATGATCGGCAGCAGTTCGCCGCGGGCCTGGCCGTCGCCGTGCTCGCCCGACAGCGACCCGCCGTAGGCCGCGACGAGGCGGGCGGCCCGCTCGATGAACCGGCGGTACTCGCCGGCGCCCCGCTCGTCCTCCAGGTCGAACGGGATCCGGGTGTGCACGCAGCCCTGCCCGAAGTGCCCGTAGAGCGAGACCGGCCCGTAGCCGAACTCCCCGACGAGGGCGCGGAAGTCGCGCAGGTAGTCGCCGAGCCGGTCGGGCGGGATCGCCGAGTCCTCCCAGCCCTCGTGCGTGTCGGGCCGGCCGGGCGGGTAGGCGGTCGCGCCGAGCCCCGCCTCCCGCACCTTCCAGAGCAGCTCCTCCTCGTGCGGGTCGTGCACGAACGTGCAGCGCGGCGGGTTCGGCCCGCTCCGCATCTCCTCGATGAGGTCGCGGGCCCTCGCGTCGGCCTCGTCCTTGCTGCCGCCGCCGAAGCGGACCATGAGCCAGCCCGCCCCCTCCGGCATGTCCTCCACCGCCCCCGGCGCGGCGAGGTGGTCATGCTCGGCCAGGTCGAGCAGCTGCTCGTCCATGCCCTCCAGCGCGAGCGGCTCCGAGGGCAGGACGCGCGGCACGGCGTCGCCGGCGGCCGCGATGTCGTCGTAGCCGAGGACGGCGAGCGACTCGAACGCCGGGACCGGCACCAGGCGGATCTCCGCGCGCAGCACGGTGACGAGCGTGCCCTCCGAGCCGACCAGGGCGCGGGCCACGTCGAAGCCCTTCTCCGGCAGCAGCGAGTCCAGGTTGTAGCCGGACACCCGCCGCGGGATGTCCGGGTAGCGGGTGCGGATCAGCTCCATGCCCTCGTCGCGCAGCTCGCGCAGCGCCCGGTAGATCTCCGCGCGCCGGCCGCCCTCGGCGACGATCCGCTCGTACTCCTCCCGCGAGGTCTCCCCGACCCACATCCGCAGCCCGTCGTAGGTCAGCACCTCCAGCCGCACGACGGAGTCGACCATCTTCCCGTACGCCTGCGCGGACGCGCCGCACGAGTTGTTGCCGATCATCCCGCCGATCGTGCAGGTGTCGTGGGTGGACGGCTTCGGGCCCACCATCAGACCGTGCTCCGAGAGCCGCTCGTTCAGGTCGTCCAGGCACGCGCCGGGCTCGACGACGGCGCGGCGCGCCTCCGGGTCGAGCGAGACCAGCGCGCGGCAGTACTTGGACCAGTCGACGACCACGGCCTCGTTGACGCACTGCCCCGCCAGGCTCGTCCCGCCGCCGCGGGACAGGACCGGCACGCCGTGCTCGGCGCAGACCCGGACGGCCTCCGCGCCCGCCTCGACCGTCCGCGGCACCACCACCCCGATGGGCGGCTGCCGGTAGTTGGACGAGTCGTGGGAGTACGCGGCCCGGGAGCCGGGATCGAACCGGACCTCGCCGTCCACCCGCTGGGCGAGCGCGCGGCGCAGCGCGTCCTGCCCGCCGGGTCCCGCGGCCTTCCGCCTGTGCTCCTGCCTGGTTCCCTCCGCCGAAACAGCCATGTCAGTGCGACTATCCCGGAAACGGGGCTTCAATCGCCGGGGCCGCCGTCCGCTCTGCGATCCACCGGTGCCGGGGCGGCCTCCGCCCGGCGGGGTCAGCCCGCGAGGCGGCAGGCGGCCTCCAGCAGGAGGGCGTGCACGAACGCCTGCGGCATGTTCCCGCGCAGCTGCCGCTGCTCGACGTCGTACTCCTCGGAGAACAGGCCGCTGGTCGCGCAGCCCGACCGGGTCCGCTCGAAGGTCGCGAGGGCGCGGGCGGTGTCGCCCTGGCGGTCCTCGGCGAGGGCGAGGAAGAAGCCGCAGAGGATGAAGGCGCCCTCGGCCACGCCTAGGGGCTCGTCCCCGACCCGGTACCGGTAGACGAACCCCTCCTCGACGAGGTCCTCGCGCACCGCCCGCAGCGTCGCGGCGGTGCGGGGGTCATCCCTCGGGAGCGCGCCCCGCAGCGGCGGGATCAGCAGCGCCGCGTCCACGCGGTCGTCGCCGGGCGCGCGCCTCCACCGGCCCTCGGGGGTGAGGGAGGTGCGCGCGGTCTCGGCGAGGACGGCGTCGGCGAGCGAGGTCCACCGGCGGGCCTCCGCCCGGCCCGCCAGCGTCCGGGCCGCCTGGCGCAGGCCGGCGACGCAGGTCAGGCGCGAGTGCGTCCACAGGTCGTCGTGGATCTCCCAGATCCCCGCCTCGGGCCGGGTCCAGCGGCGCGCGACGGCGGCGGCCGCGACGCGGGCGGCCTGCACCGCCTCCGGCTCGCGGCGGTCGTGCTCGGCGGCGGCGGACAGCAGCAGCAGCGCCTCCCCCAGTGCGTCGAGCTGGAACTGGTCCCCGGCCCTGTTCCCCACGACCGCCTCGGCGCCGGGGTAGCCCGGCAGACCGCCGGAGCTCTCGCCCGGCACCTCCCCGCCGGTGACGGTGTAGGCGGGTCTCAAGCGGTCCCCATCGGCCAGGACGCGGGCGGACACGAAGTCGACGGCGCTCCGCAGGAGCCGGGGCGGCCCGCCGTGCAGGGCGACGGCCCGCCCGGCGAAGCACTGGTCGCGGATCCAGGCGTAGCGGTAGTCGAAGTTGCGGCCCTCGTTCGAGCGCTCCGGCAGCGCCGTCGTGGCGGCGGCGACCATCCCGCCGCCGGAGGCGGTGAGGCCGGTGAGGACGGAGTAGGCGAGGCGGGCGTCGCGCGGCGCGATGGTGTCGCGGCAGTCCGGCACGGCCTCCCGCCAGTCCCGCTCGGTCGCCTCCCACAGGCCCGCGGCGTCCAGCGAGCCGCTCCGCCCGCCCGCGGCGAGCTCGAGGACGAGGTCGCGGACCTCCCCCTCCGCGAGGTCGAAGGAGAGGTCGAGCACGGGCCCGCCGTCGCGGCCCGCCCGCACGACGGCGCCGTCCGCGCCGAGCCAGCGCAGCGACGCGCCGCCGGCGCGGGCGCTCCACTCCGGGCCGTCGCGGCGCGGATCCCCCATCCCGGCGGCGCCGGGACCGCCGCGCACGTCCAGCACGGCCCGGACGCGGGACCGGCCCCGCACGGCCCGGCAGCGGCGCAGGACGACCGCCCGATCAGGGGTCGCCGGGCGGGCGAGCGCCTCGCGGCACTCCAGGACGGCGCCGTCGCCGGTCACCCACCGGCTGTGCCAGATGAGCCCGCGGTCCTCGTAGTAGCCGCCCCAGACCCAACGCGCGGCCGCGGGCTGGACGACGTACGCGCCGGGACCGCCGAGGAGCCCGGCGAAGGCGGGCGGCGAGTCCCACGCCGGGAAGCACATCCACGCGTAGTCTCCGTGGGGGCCGACGAGGGCGCCGCGCTCCCCGTCGGCGATGAGGGCGTAGTCGCGCAGGGCCTTCGGGCGCGATTCCCTTTCCTCGGGGTGGTCCAGCATGCCCTTCCCACTACCCGGCGGCCCGCCGTTACTCGGAGCCGATGGCAGGACAATCATTCCTGTCTTGACAATTTCGTTTGTCGGTTGCCACGATGGCCCCATGCTGGACGTGACGGTGATCGAGGACCCGGAGGCCGCGGCCGCCTCCCTGGACCCCATGCGGGCGCGGCTGCTCGCCGAGCTGGTCGAGCCGATGTCGGCGGCCACGCTGGCCGGACGGGTCGGCCTCCCCCGGCAGAAGGTCAACTACCACCTCAAGACCCTGGAGCGGCACGGCCTCGTCGAACTGGTCGGCGAGCGCCGCAAGGGCAACATGACCGAGCGGCTGATGCAGGCCACCGCGGCGTCCTACGTCATCTCCCCCCTCGCCCTCACCGCGCTGCAACCCGACCCGGACCGCCACCGGGACGCGCTCTCGGCGCGCTGGCTTCTCGCGATCGCCGGACGGCTGGTCCGCGATGTCGGCACACTGATCACCGGGGCGGCGCGGGCCGACAAGCGCCTCGCGACCTTCGCGCTGGACGGCGAGGTCCGCTTCGCCTCCGCCGCCGACCGGGCGGCGTTCGTCGAGGAACTGGCCGCGGGAGTCGGCGCGCTCGTCCGCAAGTACCACGACGGGTCGGCGGAGGGCGGGCGGGCGCACCGCGTGGTGGTCGCCGTCCACCCGGCCCTGAAGGACGCCCCCGAGGCCTCCCCCGGGGGCGGGCCGGACGGTCCGGGGGCGATCGAGGCCTGAGAGGTGGAGGGACCATGGGCAGGGAGTTCGAGATCGTCCGCGAGTACGAGGTCGACGCGACGCCCCAGCAGGTCTGGGACGCCGTCACCACCGGCAGCGGCGGGTGGATGTGGCCCGTGGAGTACGAGCCCCGCGAGGGCGGCGCCGCCGGGCACGGGAGCGTCGTCACCGTCTGGGACCCGCCGCACCGGCTGACCGCCAGGCGGGACAGCGCCGAAGGGCTCCCCCAGGCCCTGAACCAGCTCGACCACCTGATCGAGCCCCGCGAGGACGGGGGGTCCTGGGTCCGCTACGTGCACAGCGGCATCTTCACCGGCGACTGGGACGACCAGTACGACGGCGCGAGCAGGCACACCGACTTCTACCTGCACACGCTCAGGCAGTACCTGGAGCACTTCACGGGCCTGCCGGCGGCGCACTCCGACATCCAGGGGCCCGAGGCGTCCATGCGGAAGGGCTCGTTCCCGGCCGTCGGACGCGCGCTGGGCCTGGACGGGGCGGCCGAGGGCGGCAAGGTCCGGGTCGACCTGCCGGACGCCGGGCCGGCGGACGCGGTGCTGGACTTCCGCACCGAGCACTTCATCGGCCTGCGCACCGCCGACGCCATGTACCGCTTCTTCGGCCGCGACGCGTGGGGAGGTCCCGTCGGCATCGCCCTGCACCGCTTCGCCCCGGACGCCGCGGCCTCGCGCGAGCGGGCGCGGGAGCGCTGGCAGACCTGGCTGAACGCCCTCTACGCCTGAACAGGCTGTACTCCGGAACGCTCCGGAGCCGTCCGGCCCGCTCGTCGGGCGGGCCGGACGGCTCCGGTCGCTAGGCGTCGCGGCGCTTGAGCAGGACGGCGGCGATGGCCAGCAGCACGGCCGTCCAGAGCGCGAAGACGCCGTAGCCCTGCCAGGGGGTCAGCAGGTCGTTCTCGCCCTGGCGGGCCTGGGCGATCAGATGGCCCGCCTCGGACGGCAGGTAGGCGTGGATGTGGTCGCCGATGCTGCCGGGCAGCAGCGTCGCGAGCGGCGCCAGCACGAGCACGAACCCGATGACACCGGTGATGCCGCCGGCGGTGTGCCGCACGATCCCGCCGATCGCCAGCGCGAACAGCCCGAGCATCGCCAGGTAGAGGCCGCCGCCGACCACGGCGCGCAGCACGCCCTCGTCGCCGAGCGAGACCTCGGCCTTGCCGCCGAGGAGGGCCGAGCCGATGAAGAACGAGCCGAACGACACCACCACGCCGAGCACGAGCACGACCAGCGCGAACACCAGCGCCTTGGCCCACAGCATGGGCAGCCGGCGCGGCACCGCGAGCAGGCTCGCGCGGATCATGCCGGTGGAGTACTCGGAGCCGATGACCAGCACGCCGAGCACGCAGATGGTCAGCTGGCTGAGGAAGAACCCGCTGCCGAGGATGAAGCCGGTCGGGTCGGCGAGGACCTGGGCGCGGTCGCCGGGATCGGTCTGGTCCCACTGCGCGATGGTGAGGCCGACGAACAGGGCGGTGAAGCCGAGGTCGAGGACGACGAGCAGGATCAGCGTCCACAGCGTGGACCGCACGGTGCGGATCTTCGTCCACTCGGAGAGCAGCAGCCGGCCGAAGCCGGGCCGGGGGTGCTCCGCGGGGTCCGCGGCGGGCTTGGCGGTGGCCGTGGTCATCGGGTCTCCCCCTCCTCGGCGGGCACTCCGGCCGGGACGGGCGCGCCCGCCCCGCCGTACTCGACGCTCTCGCGGGTCAGCTCCATGAACGCCGACTCCAGCGAGCCCCGGGTCGGGGTGAGCTCGTGCAGGACGATCCCCTCCGCGGCGGCGAGCTCCCCGACTCGGGGCGCCTCCATCTGGGTAACGGTGAGCAGGCCCTCCCCGTCCGGGGCGGCCTTGCCCCCCTCGGCGGCGACGAGGCCGGCGAGGCGGTCGGCGTCCGGGCTGCGGACGATCACCGCCTTCTCGGTGCTGCGCTCGATGAACTCCTCGGTGGAGCAGTCGGCGATCAGCCTGCCGCGGCCGATGACGATGAGGTGCTCGGCGGTGACGGCCATCTCGTTCATCAGGTGGCTGGAGACGAACACCGTGCGGCCCTCGGAGGCGAGGTGCTGCATGAGCGTGCGGATCCAGACGATGCCCTCGGGGTCGAGGCCGTTGACCGGCTCGTCCAGGACGAGCACGGACGGGTCGCCGAGCAGCGCGGCGGCGATGCCGAGCCGCTGGCCCATGCCGAGCGAGAAGCCGCCGGCGCGCTTGCGGGCCACGCCGGAGAGGCCGACGAGCTCGACCACCTCGTCGACGCGCTTCCTGCCGATCCCCTGGGTCTGGGCGAGGCACAGCAGGTGGTTGTAGGCGCTGCGGCCGGTGTGCACCGCCCGTGCCTCGAGCAGCGCGCCGACGACGCGCATCGGGGCGTTCAGGTCCCGGTAGTGGCGGCCGTGGATGCGGGCGTCCCCGCGGTCCGGCCGGTCGAGGCCGAGCAGCAGCCGCATGGTCGTCGACTTGCCCGCCCCGTTCGGGCCGAGGAATCCGGTGACCCGCCCGGGGATGACCGTGAACGACAGGTCGTCCACGGCGGTCCGGTCGCCGTAGCGTTTGGTGAGGTTCTCCGCCTCGATCATGCCTCTCCCGGCTCGCGTTCTCGCAGATGGTCCGTGATCAGCCTCACACTAGTGCCCCGGAGTGAGAGCCATGTCCTCCTGGAAGCCGATCCGACCTGGGCCGAAAGGACGAGCGCCGGGGAGCGGAGACGGCGGGACGCCCTCCCGGAACCGGGCAGGGCGTCCCGCCGGGGAGAGCGTCAGGCGGCGACACCGTCGGCGGCGTTGACGTCCTTGTGGAACCGCTTGTGGACGTAGAGGCGCTCGCCGAGCGTCTCGCAGCGCCACCACAGCCCGCTCGGGGGACCGATCCGGGTGCCGCGGGGCAGTTCCCGCAGGACCTCGTTGACCGGTGTCACGCGCATCCGGCCGGACCGACACACGAGGATGCGCCGGTCGGTCACCACGACGACCCGGTAGGCGTTGCTGAGGACGATGATCCAGTACGAGATCAGGGCGAAGTACTGGCTCGTGGTCTGGGCGCCGAACACCGCCTGGATGTTCTCGCCCGGCTGCAGGACGTGGGCCGCGTTGGCGCGCATCTTGTCGCGGATGGCCACGGTCGGGGCCTTTCTCGTGTTCCGACGAAACGCCTGATTGTGCCACCGGCCACCGTCCCGCATAAGGCCTTCGCCCGTCCGGTGGCCGATGCCGGACTCGATCTGGAACGTCCGAGGCCCCCGCCCGGGACCGGCAGTGTTATTGACCATCTGCCAATAGGTGCGCGAGGATGGCCCGGCACGTTTGCGACCGCCGGGAGGCGCCGTGACCGCCACGTCCGAGACCATGACCGCCCGCCTCGCGGACCGCGACGTCCTGCGGAGCCTGGCGGCCGAACCGCTGGTCGGCCTCGCGGTCGGCAGGGCCCTGCTCATGCAGCTCGCCCACCCGGCCGTGGCGCGCGGCGTCGCCGAGCACAGCGACTTCGCCGACCGCCCGCTGGCCCGGCTCTTCGGCACCCTCGACTTCCTGCTCGTCGTCACCTTCGGCACGCCGGAGCAGGTGGAGCGCATCGCGGCGAAGGTCCGCGGCATCCACACGGCCGTGCGCGGCGAGGACTACTCCGGCAACGACCCGGCCCTGCAGCTGTGGGTCAACGCGACCCTCGTCGACTCGGCCCTGCACGTCTACGAGCACGTCATGGGGGGCGGCGACCCCGACCTGGCGGAGGCCTACTACCGGCAGTCGAGGGTCGTCGCCGAGGTGCTCGGCTGCCCGCTGGACTCGCAGCCGCCCGACCTCGCCGCCTTCCGCGCCTACATGGCCGGCGCGCTCGCCGAGCTGGAGGTCACGGGCACCGCGCGCGAGGTCGCCGACGCCGTCCTGCGGCCCCGGCGCCTGCGCGCCCTCTTCCCCGCGCTCGCCGTCTTCCGCCTCGTCACGGCCGCGCTCCTGCCCGAGGAGCTGAGGGACCGCTACGACCTGCCGTGGACCCCGGCCCGCAGGCGGGCGGCCGGCGCGCTCCTGCGGACCGCCGGCCTCACCTGCCGGCTGACCCCCGCGTGGCTGAGGCGCCCGCCGGAGCCCCTCCTGGTCCGGCTGGCCTCCCACCGCGTCGACCGCACCCTCTCGGCGCGGCGGGCCCGGCGCCGGGCCGCCTAGGCGACCGACGAGTAGGCGACGACGCCGCGCCGCATGGCGTCCATGGCGCGGCGGGCGGTCCTGCGGATGTGGCTGTTGGCCGGCGCGGCGTCGGTGACCTGCCCGAGCAGGTCGAGCAGCTGCTTGACGGCCCGCACGAAGTCCCCCGCGGTGAGGTCGCTCTCCAGCAGCACCTCGTCGAGCTCGTCGCCCTTGGCCCACCGGTACGCGGTCCAGGCGAAGCCGAGGTCGGGCTCGCGCAGGAACGAGACCCGGTTGTCGTGCTCGACGGCCTCCAGCTGGCCCCACAGCCGCACCATCGCGGCCAGCGCGTCCTGGGCGGGACCCGGGGGCGTGCGGGGCGGAGCGGCGTCGTCGGGCTGCCGCGACTCGTAGACGAGGGCGGACACGCACGCGGCCAGCTCGGCCGGGCCGAGCTTCTCCCACAGCCCCTCGCGCAGGCTCTCGGCGGTGAGCAGGTCGAGCTCGTTGTAGATGCGGCCGAGCCGGCGCCCCTCGGCGGTGACGGAGTCGCCGTCGAGGTAGCCGAGCTGCTGCAGGACGGCGCAGACGCGGTCGAACGTGCGGGCGATGACCTGGGAGCGGCCCTCGACGCGGCGCCGGAGCTGCTCGGTCTCGCGGTCCAGGCGGTGGTAGCGCTCCGCCCAGCGGGCGTGGTCCTCGCGCTTGTCGCAGCCGTGCACCGGGTGCCCGCGCAGCTCGGCGCGCAGCCGGGTGATCTCCGCGTCGTCGGTGGCGGGCGAGTCGCCGCGCGAGCGCCTGCGCTCGCGAACGTCGTCGGGGACCTTGTTGCGCAGCGTAGAGGCCAGGTCGCGGCGGTCCTGCGGGTTGCGTGGGCTGAACGACTTCGGGATGCGGAGCCGCTCGACGGGCTCGACGGCGCGCGGGAAGTCCTGGATCGAGAGCCGCTGCACGGACCGGTTCACGGTCAGCACGAGCGGCGCGGGCCCGTCGGAGCGGCGGCCGACGCCCGGGTCCAGGACGACGGCGAGGCCCGAGCGCCGCCCGGACGGGACGAGGATGACGTCGCCCGGCCGCAGCCGCTCCAGCGACCGGGCGGCCTCGGCGCGGCGGGCGCCCGCGCGCTCGCGCGACAGCTCCGACTCGCGGTCCGACAGCCGCCGCCGCATGGCGGCGTACTCCATGAAGTCGCCGAGGTGGCACTCTGCGGCCTTGGCGTAGCCCTGCAGGGCCTCCTCGTTCTTGTGGACCTGCCGGGCCAGGCCGACGACGGCGCGGTCGGCCTGGAACTGCGCGAACGACTCCTCCAGGAGCGTGCGGGCGCGCTCGACGCCGACGGCGCCGACCAGGTTGACGGCCATGTTGTAGGACGGCCGGAAGCTGGAGTTCAGCGGGTAGGTGCGGGTGCTCGCCAGGCCCGCCACGGACGCGGGCTCGACGTTCGGGCCCCACACCACGACGGCGTGGCCCTCGACGTCGATGCCCCGGCGGCCGGCGCGGCCGGTGAGCTGGGTGTACTCGCCCGGTGTGAGGTCGACGTGGGCCTCGCCGTTCCACTTGTCCAGCTTCTCGATCACCACCGTGCGGGCGGGCATGTTGATGCCGAGTGCGAGCGTCTCGGTGGCGAACACGGCCTTGATCAGCCCGCGGGTGAACAGCTCCTCGACGATCTCCTTGAACGTGGGGAGCATCCCGGCGTGGTGGGCGGCGACGCCGCGCTCCAGAGCCTCCCGGAAATCGCCGTAGCCGAGGATCCGCAGGTCCTCCGGCGCGATGTCGGCGGTACGCAGATCGGCGTGCGCGCGGATCTCCTCGGCCTCCTCCTTGGAGGTCAGCCGGATCCCCGCGTGCAGGCACTGCAGGACGGCGGCGTCGCAGCCGGCGCGGCTGAAGATGAACGTGATGGCCGGGAGCAGCCCGGCGCGGTCCAGCCGCTCGATCACGTCCGGCCTGGCGGGCGGCCGGAACCGCTGCGGGCGCGGGGCGCGGCGGCGCCCGGTGCGGCGCCCCTGGTTGACCTTGGCGCGCCGGACCTCCTCCACGGCCATGCGGGTCAGCTGCGGGTTCAGCCTGGCCTGCCGGTCCCTGCCCTTGCCGGTGTCGACGAACAGGTCGTACAGCCGCGTCCCCACCAGCATGTGCTGGAACAGCGGGACGGGGCGGTGCTCGTCCACGATCACCGCGGTGTCGCCGCGGACCTCGTGCAGCCACTCGCCGAACTCCTCGGCGTTGCTGACGGTCGCCGACAGCGCCACGATCCGCACCGAGTCCGGGACGTGGATGATCACTTCTTCCCAGACGGCGCCCCGGAACCGGTCGGCGAGGTAGTGCACCTCGTCCATCACGACGAACGCCAGCCCGGCGAGGGTCTGCGAGCCCGCGTACAGCATGTTCCGCAGGACCTCGGTCGTCATGACGACGATCGGGGCCTCCCCGTTGACGCTGTTGTCGCCGGTGAGCAGGCCCACCTTCTCCGGGCCGTACCGGCGGACGAGGTCGGCGTACTTCTGGTTCGACAGCGCCTTGATCGGCGTGGTGTAGAAGCACTTGGTGCCGCCGGTGAGGGCGAGGTGGACGGCGAACTCCCCCACCACCGTCTTGCCGGACCCGGTGGGGGCGGCGACCAGCACGCCGCTGCCCTCCTCCAGCGCCTGGCACGCCTCGAGCTGGAACGCGTCGAGTTCGAAGTCGTACAGCGTCCGGAAGTCGAGCAGGGCCGGGCCATGCCCCGCGGTGCGCCTGCGATAGGCGGCGTACCGCTGAGCCGGGGTCTCGCCGGCCGACGTGGTGTCGGGGGTGGTCATGTCTTCGAGCCTACGGTTTCGACCGGCCCGATACCCAATCAGCGGGACCCGAGCTGCGGGCCCGGTCAGCGGGCCCGGTCGCCCTTCTCCAGCTCGGCGTCGATCGACTCGAGGTCGAGGGGCGAGGCCTCGTCGTCGGACAGGCCCGCGTAGGGGTCGGGGCGGCGGGCGCGCCTGCGGTCGTTGAGGAAGGCCAGCAGCGCGGCGATCTCGAACAGCAGGACGGTAGGCAGCGCGAGCGCGAGCATCGTGAACGGGTCGGCGCTCGGCGTGGCGACCGCCGCGAAGACGAAGATGCCGAACAGGATGATCCGCTGGGACCGGCGGATCCGCGACGAGCTCAGCACGCCCGCCATGTTCAGCACGACCACGAACAGCGGGAGCTCGAACGTCAGGCCGAAGACCAGCAGCATCGTCAGCACGTAGCTGAGGTAGCTGTCAACCGTGATCAGGGGTTTGACGTCGTCGGCGACGAACCCGAGGAAGATCGCCAGGCCCTTGTCGACGGTCAGGTACGCCAGGGCGGTGCCGACGAAGAACAGCGGGACCGCGGCGCCGAGGAACACATAGGTCCAGCGCCGCTCGCGCTGGTACAGGCCGGGCGCCACGAACGCCCAGAGCTGGTAGAGCCAGAACGGCGCGGAGACGACCCCGCCGATGATGCAGGAGATCTTCAGCTTCAGGAAGAACGAGGAGAAGATCCCGTTGACGAACAGGGAGCACTCGTCCTTGTCGACCACGTGGGACTGGGGCAGCGAGCAGTACGGCTGCTTGAGGAAGTCCCACACCGGGTCGAACAGGAGCCAGCCGAGGACGGCGCCCACCGCGAACGCCAGCACGGCCTTGATCAGCCGGTTCCGCAGCTCACGGAGGTGGTCCATGAGGGGCATGCGGCCGTCGGGGGCGGCGTCGCGCCTGTTCAGCTTCATCGTCGGCATTCGGCTCGGGGGTCGGGGTGGACGGGGCGCGGGCCGGATCAGCCCTTGCGCGCCTGACCGGGGTCCGACACCGGGACGCCCTGGATCGGCTCGCCCGAGCCCAGAGCGCCGCGCTGGCGCTGCCCGCCCTCGCTCGCCGCCGCCTCGCGCTCCAGCCGGGCCGCCTCCTCGCGCAGCCGCGCCGCCTTCTCGCGGGCGTCCTCGCCCTGGGAGGCCGGCATGGTCTTGGCGGGACGGTCGGCGGGCGCGTCGTCATCGTCCTCGCGCAGGCCCTTGGTCTCGGCCTTCAGGATGCGCGCCGACTTGCCCAGCGACCGGGCCAGCTGGGGCAGCTTCGCCGACCCGAAGATCAGGACGACGACCAGCAGGATGATGAGCAGTTCGGGGGTCCCGATGTTCGGCATGGGCAATCCTCTTCAACAGGTGACACTCAGCACGATCGTACGCCGTCCCCGGGCGGTTGTGGCTACCGGCCGTCCTCGATCCGGGAGAGTTCATCGCGCAGTGCGGACCGTTTCGGCTCCAGCCGCCGCCGGGTGCGCTCCAGTTCACGTCCGAAACGCCGCACGCCGAGCCACACCTTGACCGCGCACCAGGCGAGCACGGCCAGGCCGACGAAACCGAGCGACACCGAAACCCAGACCCACGCCACGTCCGCCACGCTATCGGATCGCTCAGGCCAGGCCGTACCGGGCGAGCGCCCGCGCCGCGTCCTCCCGCACCCCGGCCGCCACCGCCTCCGGCGCCACGACGCGGCCCTGGTCGCCGAGCCGCAGCGCCAGGCCCCGCACCCAGCGGGCGTCCGGGGTGCGCAGGACGACCCTGAGCCGCCCCTCCCCCAGCTCCTCCACGCTCTCGCACGGGTAGTAGTCGGCGACCCACCGGCCGCGCGCGGACAGCTCCAGCGTGACCGCCTCGTCCTGCGGCGAGGGGCGGAAAAGGCCCGCGTCCACGTCGATGGGCTCCGCGTCGTCCGGCACCTCGGCGGGCACGTCGAGCACCGAGAGGTCGGCGATCCGGTCGAGCTTGAACAGCCGCACGCCCTCCGCCCGGCGGCACCAGCCCTCCAGATAGGTGTTGCCCTCCACGACCAGCAGCCGCATCGGGTCGACGTCGCGCTCGGTGTTCTCGTCCCGCGCGGGGACGTAGTAGGTCAGGTGGACGCGGCGGCCCGCCGCGATCGCGTCGCGCAGCGTCCCGACGGCGGTGCGGGCCGAGTCGGCCGACCCGCCCCGCGCGTCGACCTCCACGGCGACCTTGCTGGACACCGCCGCCGCGGCGCCGGCCGCGCTCTCCAGCTTGGCGATCACGCGGCTGAGCGCGTCGCGGTCGTCCAGGTCGGGGATGCCGGCCAGCATCCGCAGCGCCACCAGCAGCGCGCTCGCCTCGTCGACCTTCAGCCGCAGCGGCCGGGCGATCGACTCGGCCTCCGCGACCGTGATCTCCCCGCCCTCGTAGGACAGGTCGATCGGGCAGTAGGGGTCGGGCGCGCGCAGCTCCACGCACCACAGCAGGTTCAGGTCGTCGATCAGCTGCTTCTCGGTCACCCCGAACGCGGCGGCGGCCTCGCCGAGCATCACCGAGTCGCGGTTCACCACGTACGGGACGAGCGCCAGCAGGCGCGCGAGCCTGTCCGTGGACGTCGTCGCCGCCGGTCTCGCCGCCGCCTTCGCGGCCGTCCTCGACGTCATCGGCCCTCGGTCCCCCCATGCTCGCCGTGCCCGGCCGCCGGGTGCGGACCGGTCGCCGCCAGCACCGACTTCAGGTGCTGGATCACCGCCTCGCGCAGGTCCGGCGGGTCGAGCACAACCACGTCGTCGGCGAACCGCGCCAGGTAGGGCGCGAAGCGGTCGACGTCGCGGAAGGTCAGGACCGCCTCGTCCCACTCGCCGTCCCAGGCCGGCTCCTCGACCGGGCGGACCTCGCGCGCCCACCGCCTCGGCCCCTGCGCCGCGCCCCGCCGCAGCCGGACGGCCGCCGGGCGCGGCTCGCCGAGCGGCTCGCTCCAGTCGAAGGCGATGCGCCGCACGTCGACGCCGTCCGGCACCGTGACCGAGCCGGGCGGCCCGTCGGGCGCGACGTCGCCGACGATGCGGCTCAGCCGGAACACCCGCTGCTCGTCGCGGTCGCGGTCGAACCCGACCACGTACCAGCGGCCCCGCCGGCTCACCACGCCCCACGGGTCGAGGTGGCGGCGCGCCACCGACGTCCGCCCGATGCCCTGGTAGTCGAACGCGACGGGGCGGCCGTCGCGCACCGCCTCCCACAGGGCGGGGAAGGACGGGTCCTGGGTGTTCACCCGCGGCTCGATGCCCGCGGCGGTGGTCACGTCGGTCTCCACGCCCGCCGCGCGCAGCTTCAGCAGCGCCCCCGAGGCCGCCTCGGCCATGCTGGCGCGCTGCCACACCCGCGCCGCGAGGCCGAGCACCGCCGCCTCGTCGGGCGTCAGGTGGATGTCGGGCAGCTCGTAGGCCTGCGGGGGGATCCGGTAGCCGATCTCCTCGCCGCCGCCGCCCTGCTGGTCGCTGCCGACCTCCAGCGGGACGCCGAGCTCGCGCAGCTCCTCCTTGTCCCGCTCGAACATGCGCTTGAAGGCCTCGCCCGAGTCGGGGTAGCCGGGCACCGCCCGGCGGATCTGCTCGGCCGTCAGATAGCGCCGGGTGGCGAGCAGGCAGACCACCAGGTTCAGCAGCCGCTCGGTCTTGCGCCGCGACACTTCGCCACCACCTCGTTCCCTCCGTGAGCCCCGAACCCCGTCCGGCGTTCCGATCGTCCCCACGTGCCGTCGTGCAGGACGCTACCGTTTCCCGGTGTGATCCGATGGCGCAAAGGCACAGTTGAGGACATCCGCCGCGAATGGCCGGGGGCGGTCGAGCTGGACGTCTCGATCGGGGGCGACGGGACGCACCGGGCCCTGGCCTACCCCGCCCTGGTGGGGAGGCCCGAGCCCGGCGACACCGTCCTGCTCAACACTACGGCCTTGGCGATGGGTCTCGGGACCGGCGGCTACGCCATGGTCGTCGCCGTCCCGGACCGGCTCCCGCCCGACCCGGAGGGGCCCGGCCACCTGGTCAAGGCCCGCTACACCCCGCTCCAGGCCACCGTCCTCGGCGCCGACGAGCAGGACTCCCCCCACCACGCGGCCCTGCGCGACGCCGACTCGCTGGACGGCATGCCCGTGGTCGTCGCCGACCTGCACTCGGCGCTGCCGCCGATCCTGGCCGCCCTGCTGGCCGGGCGCCCGGACGCCCGGGTCGTCTACGTCATGCCGGACGGCGGGGCGCTGCCGGCGTGGTTCTCGATGTCGATCGCCCGGCTGAAGGACGCCGGGGCCCTCGCCGCGACCGTCACCGTGGGGCAGGCGTTCGGCGGCGACCTGGAGGCCGTCACCGTCCACACCGGCCTGCTGGCCGCGCGGCTCGTCCTGGAGGCCGACGTCGCCGTCCTCGCCCAGGGGCCGGGCAACCTGGGGACGGGCACCAAGTGGGGTTTCTCGGGCGTCTCGGCGGGCGAGGCCGTCAACGCCGCGTCGGTGCTGGGCGGGCGGCCGGTGGGTTCGCTGCGGGTCAGCGAGGGCGACCGGCGCGAGCGCCACATCGGCGTCTCGCACCACTCCGTCACCGCCTACGGCCGCGTGGCGCTGGCCGCCGCCGACATCCCCGTCCCCGAGCTCGGCGGGCCCTTCGGCGCCCGGGTCGCCGCCGAGGCCGCGCCGCTCGGCGACCGGCACCGGCTCGTCCCCGTCGCCGTGGACGGCCTCCACGAGGCCCTCAGGGCCGCCGAGAAGGACTGGGGCGTCCGGCTGTCCACCATGGGGCGCCGCCTCGACGAGGACCTCCCCTACTTCCTCACGGCCGCCGCCGCGGGCCGCCACACGGCCGCCCTGCTCGGCTGAGGCTCACAGCGCCGCGGGCTCGGCGCCGCCGACCCTCTCGGCATCCTCGGCCTCCTCGGCGGTGAAGGACGAGGCGAACGTGAACGCCCGCGGCGACGGGCCGTCCGCCTCCAGCAGCGCGAGGCGCTCCATGGCCTCGCCGACCGTCGGGACGCGGCCCGCCGGCACCCACCACAGGACGAGATGCGCGTCCACGTGCCGCTGGAACCACTCGCGGCGGCGCCGCATCGTCTCCAGGTGGCCGCTGCGGTAGACGAAGTCCCACAGCGCCTCCGCCGACTCCCAGACCGAGAAGTTGACGATCACGTCGTCGCCGGCCGGGCGCAGCCCGGTGGCGTCGGCCTCCCCCTCCTCTACCAACCGCCAGACGAACCCCGGCGTGCCGTCGGCGAGCGCGTTGACGGGCTCCACGAGCGCGAGGAAGTCGGCCATGCGCGGGTCGTCGAGGGGGTATCGGAGCGTGCCGACGTTGAACTGGGCGAGGTGGTACCGGGTCCGGGTGCTCATGGGCCCACCCCACCACGCGTCCCTTTTCTATGTCAATGCTCATCGTTTTTAGAAGGGGCGGCCGCCACGCAGCACCAGCCGGGCCGCGGATCCATCCGGACCCGGACCGGCGAGCCCTCCACGAGGCCTTCGAGAAGGGCCAGGTTCATCCCGCACACCAGCGGAGGGAACTGCTCGGCGACGGCATGGAAGGGGCAGTTGCGCATGCGCAGGACGCCGGCCTCGTCGTCCATGACGGGCTCGTAGCCCCGGTCGGCGAGCGTCTTCGCCAGATCGTCCAGGTCGCCGCAGGGACCTCTCCTGCCGCGCAGGGCCCTGCCCTGGCGGCGGGCCGCGTCCTGGAGCTCCATGTCCAGCCCGGCGGTCTCGGCGGCCTCGGCCAGCAGGCCCGCCGCCGTGCGGTAGTCGCGGGCGGGCACCGACACGCCCCGCTCGGCCGGCGACCGCCGGTACACCTTCGCCGGGCGCCCCGCCCCGGGGCCCGACCGGCCCGTCAGGCGCCTGCTGGCCGCCTCCAGGAGCCCGGCGTCGACCAGCTTGTCCAGATGGAAGGCCGCCAGCGTCCGGGCCACGCCGACCGCCTCGGCCGCCTCGCCCCGGCCCACGTCGCGGCCCTGCGCCGCGACGAACTCGTAGAGCCGCCGCCGCAGCGGATCCTGGAGCAGCGCGATCGCCTCGATGTCCTCCATCCCGCCATTCTAAGAACAACGGGGGTACGACTTAGAGGACCGGCGGGCGGCTCCGGCTCAGTGCGCGCCCAGCAGGTCGACGACGAACACCAGCGTGTCGTTCCCCTTGATCCCGAACTGCGGCAGGCCCTTCGCCCCGTACCCGAGGGACGGCGGCACCACCAGCAGCACCCGGCTGCCCACCGGTCGGCCGACCAGGCCCTGGTCCCAGCCCGCCATCACCTGGCCGGTCCCGATCATCGCCGCGAACGGGTGGCCCTGCGACCAGGACGAGTTGAACACCTTGCCGTCGCGCCAGAAGTACCCGCCGTACTGCAGCGCCACCAGCTGGCCCTTGCGCACGACCGGGCCGTCGCCCTTGACCAGGGTCTGCGCCTGGAGCCTCTTCGGCGGCGCCGTGCGCGGCATCGTCACCGCCGGGGCCTGGCCCGCCGCCGCGTCCGCCACCCTCGGCAGCCCGGCCTGGGCGGCCGGCGCCTGCCGCGCGCCGTGCGGGCCCGCCGTCCGCGGGTACACCGCGCGGACGTCCAGGACGTACACCAGCGTGTCGTCACCGCCGACCTGGTGCTTCGGGTCGCCCTCGCCGCCGAAGCCGTCCTTCGGCGGGATCCGGGTCACCACCCGCGATCCCGGCCGCACCCCGTCGAACGCCTTGGCCAGGCCCGGCACGAGCTGGCCGGTCGGGAACGCGCCCGGCTCGCCCTTGGAGTAGCTGCTGGCCAGCAGCTTGCGCCCGCCCTTGTTCCACCGGTAGCCGACGTAGTCGGCCACGACGAGGTCGCCCTTGCGCGCCGCCGTGCCCTTGCCCTCCTTGACGGTCTTCACCGCGAAGGAGTCGCCGGGCTCCCCCTTGGGGAACTTCACCTGCGGCAGCTTCCCGAAGGCCCCGCTCACCTCGACGCCGACGCCGCCGCCCGAGCAGGCGGCCGACAGCGCGAGCGGCACGGCGAGCACGGCGGCCGCGGGCAGGAACCGAAGACGACGGCGCATAGGGAGTCCTTCGGGGGGTGGTGAGCGCTACTGCGCGCTCACCCTACCGCCCGGGTGACCTACCGGTAACCTGCCGTGCGCGTGTCGCCGCGCCCGCGCCGCACCGGCCTCCCGCCGCCCTCGCCTCCCGCGCTCACATGCCCGCGATGAGCTTGTCCACGCGCTCGTCGACGGACCGGAACGGGTCCTTGCACAGCACCGTGCGCTGCGCCTGGTCGTTCAGCTTCAGATGGACCCAGTCGACCGTGAAGTCGCGCCGCTTCTCCTGCGCCTTGCGGATGAACTCGCCCCGCAGCCGGGCCCGCGTGGTCTGCGGGGGCACCGACTTGGCCTCGAAGATGTCGAGGTCGCGCGACACCCGGTCGACCGACCCGCGCTTCTCCAGCAGGTAGTACAGGCCGCGGTCGCGGTGCACGTCGTGGTAGGTGAGGTCGAGCTGGGCCACGCGCGGCGACGACAGCGGCAGGTCGTACTTGCGCCGGTACCGCTCGATCAGCTTGTACTTGATCACCCAGTCGATCTCGCGGGACACCAGGTCCAGGTCGCCGGTCTCCACCGCGCGCAGCGTCCGCTCCCACAGCTCCAGCACCCGCTTGGCCGTCGCGTCGCCGCCCCGGGCGTCCACGAAGTCGCGGGCCTTGGTGTAGTACTCCTTCTGGATCTCCAGCGAGCTCGCCTCGCGGCCGTTGGCCAGCCGCACCTTGCGGCGCCCCGTCATGTCGTGGCTGACCTCGCGGATCGCCCGGATGGGGTTCTCCAGGGTGAGGTCGCGCATCACCACCCCGGCCTCGATCATCCGCAGCACCAGGTCGGTCGCCCCGACCTTCAGCAGCATCGTCGTCTCGCTCATGTTCGAGTCGCCGACGATCACGTGCAGGCGGCGGAACCGCTCGGCGTCCGCGTGCGGCTCGTCGCGGGTGTTGATGATCGGACGGGACCGCGTCGTCGCCGACGACACGCCCTCCCAGATGTGCTCGGCCCGCTGCGACACGCAGTAGACCGCGCCGCGCGGGGTCTGCAGGACCTTGCCGGCGCCGCAGATGATCTGCCGCGTCACCAGGTACGGGATGAGCACGTCCGCCAGCCGCCCGAACTCGCCGTGCCGCCCCACCAGGTAGTTCTCGTGGCAGCCGTAGGAGTTCCCGGCCGAGTCGGTGTTGTTCTTGAACAGGTAGATGTCGCCGGCGATGCCCTCCTCGCGGAGCCGCCGCTCGGCGTCGACCAGCAGCCCCTCCAGGATCCGTTCGCCCGCCTTGTCATGGGTCACGAGGTCGACGACGCTGTCGCACTCCGGCGTCGCGTACTCCGGGTGGCTCCCCACGTCCAGGTAGAGCCGGGCCCCGTTGCGTAGGAACACGTTGCTGCTGCGGCCCCACGACACGACCCTGCGGAACAGATAGCGCGCCACCTCGTCCGGTGACAACCGCCGCTGCCCGCGGAAGGTGCAGGTGACGCCGTACTCGTTCTCAAGCCCGAAGATGCGCCTGTCCACACCAAGACCCTATGCGGCGCGGCCGTCACTTGGCAGTCTCTCGACCCACCGTTTCCGGTGAACCCGGCCGCCGCCCCGCGAGCCGCCCGCGACCGCCCGGCACGCCGCGGGCCCGCGGGGCGGGCGGCCGTGGCCGCCCGCCCCGCGGGCCCGTCCGCGTCCGGCGGGCGCCTCCCGGCGCCGCGCCGGGGGCGCGGTATGCGCGTCAGTCCTCGTCAGCCCCGGTGCCGGCGGAGCCCCCGGCGTCCTCGTCGTCCGCCGCGCCGCCCGAGGTGATGCCCGGCCCCGAGCCCTCCGCCGCCAGCAGGTCGCCGATACGCGCGGCCGACAGCCGCTTGAACAGACGGTGCTCGCGGTTGCGGTCCAGCACCGCGACCTCCAGCGACGTCGCCTCCAGGTGGCGGTCGGAGTCCTGGGCCTCCAGGGCCCGCACCGCCGTGCGCAGCGCGTCCTCCAGCGAGGAGCCCTCCCGGTAGCCGTCCTTCAGCGATTGCGCCACCGCCTCGGCCTGCCCGCCCATGGCGACGTAGCCGTGCTCGTCGGCGACCGAGCCGTCGAACGTCAGCCGGTAGATCTGGTCGGTCTCGGCGTCCTCCCCCACCTCCGCGACGACCAACTCGACCTCGTACGGCTTGTTGGTCTCGGTGAAGATCGTCCCGAGCGACTGGGCGTACACGTTCGCCAGGCCCCGCGCCGTCACGTCCCGGCGGTCGTACTGGTAGCCGTTGATGTCGGCGTAGCGGACGCCCCCGAGCCGCAGGTTCTCGAACTCGTTGTACTTCCCCACCGCCGCGAACGCGATCCGGTCGTAGATCTCGCTGATCTTGTGCAGCGCCCGCGACGGGTTGTCCGCCACGAACAGGATGCCGTCGTCGTACTGCAGCACCACGACACTGCGGCCGCGCGCGATCCCCTTGCGCGCGTAGTCCGCCTTGTCCTTCATCTGCTGTTCGGGCGACACGTAGAACGGCATGGACACCGGTCTGGATCCCTTCTATCGCAGCGGGGCGGTCGGGCCGCCCGGCGAGTCGTAACGTCCGTCGACGACGGCCTGCGCCAGCGCGCCCACCTCGTCCTCGCCGAGCCGGCGGTACCCGTCCTGCGTCACCGACGCCACCACGGGGAAGATCCGGCGGGTCAGGTCGGGGCCGCCCGTCGCCGAGTCGTCGTCGGCCGCGTCGTAGAGCGACTGGACGCACGCCAGCGCCGCGTCCTGCGCCGACAGGTCCGGCCGGTAGAGCTTCTTCAGGGCGCCCCGCGCGAAGACCGAGCCCGAGCCGATCGAGTGGAAGTCGCGCTCCTCGTAGCGGCCGCCCGCGGGGTCGTAGGAGAAGATCCGCCCCTCGTTCCGCTCCTCGTCGTAGCCCGCGAACAGCGGCACGACCGCCAGGCCCTGCATCGCCATCCCGAGGTTCTGCCGCACCATCGTCGCCAGGCGGTTCGCCTTGCCCTCGACCGACAGCGTCCGGCCCTCGCGCTTCTCGTAGTGCTCCAGCTCCACCTGGAACAGCCGGACCATCTCGATCCCGATGCCGGCGGTGCCCGCGATCGCGATCGCGGAGAACTCGTCGGCCCGGAAGACCTTCTCGATGTCGCGCTGCGCGATGACGTTGCCCGCCGTCGCCCGCCGGTCGCCCGCCATCACCACCCCGCCGGGGAAGGCGACCGCGACGATCGTCGTCCCGTGCGGGATGTCCTCGCCCGCCCGCGACGCCGGCGGCGTCCGCCTGCCGGGCAGCAGGTCCGGGGAGTACGCCCCGAGGAACTCCGTGAACGACGACGTATCCGGGCTCGCGAACAACCCCGGCAGACGTCCGGTGTGCGAATCGTGGGACGCCACGCGACTCCCTTCCCCTCCACCATGGCGCCGGCTTGGATGATCTCACCGGCGCGGACTCTACGACCCTACTGTTCAAGGTCGCCCGCGCGCATGCCGCCCGATCACCGGTCCGGTCAGCCCACGGCGAACCCGGCGCGGCGCCGCGCGGGCCGCGCCGCCGGCCCCGGACGCACGAACATGGGCGGGCCGCCTCGGCCCACCCATGTCCCATGTCGTCACTGCCGTGTCAGGTCGGAGTTCCGCCCCCGGGGAAACGGCGATTCGCTATGCGGCCGAGCCGCTGGAATCAGGGGTCACTGCCCGCCCTTTTGGATATAGGCGCGGACGAAGTCTTCGGCGTTCTCTTCCAGCACCTCGTCTATTTCGTCCAGGATCGAGTCCACGTCGTCGGTGAGCTTCTCCTGGCGCTCCTGCACGTCCTCGGTGGTCGTGGCCTCGGTCTCCTCGACCTCTTCCGTGCGCCGGGTGGTCTGCTTCTGACCGCCGGTGTCCTTCGTGGCCATTTCCTACCTCCGCTCTGCCGGTGCCTCCGACCCTATCTCCGATCTTCGACGGCGCGCGGAACTCTCGGCTCCGTTTCGCCGCCTCCGGCCGGGGACCGGGGGCATGCTCGGGTTATCGCCGGTCCGCGCCCCAGCGAAACGGGCAAACCGGCCAGTAAACAGGGCGGCCGCCGTCGCGGCACGTCAGCGGGCCGCCCCCACTCGATAGTCCCGCTATCCAACAGGTGGGCGAGCGGATCCCTCCGGGGCGCTCATTTCGCCCGTGCCGCGGGTTCAGCCCTGGCCGGTGAGGGTGGCCACGAGGTCGGCGGCGGTGCGGCAGCGGTCCAGGAGGGCGCCCACGTGCTGCTTGGTGCCGCGCAGGGGCTCCAGGGTGGGGACGCGCTGCAGCGACTCGCGGCCGGGGACGTCGAAGATGACCGAGTCCCAGGAGGCCGCGGCGACCGAATCGGCGTACTGGCGCAGGCAGCGCCCGCGGAAATAGGCCCGCGTGTCCTCGGGCGGGTCCTCGACGGCGGCCTGGACCTGCTCCTCGGTGACCACCCGCTCGACGCGGCCGCGATCCACCAGGCGGTTGTACAGGCCCTTGTCGGGCCGGATGTCGGTGTACTGCAGGTCGACGAGCTGCAGGCGCGGGTGGGACCAGTCGAGCCCGTCCCGGCTGCGGTAGCCCTCCAGCAGGGACAGCTTGGCGACCCAGTCGAGCTCCCTGGACAGCTGCATCGGGTCGTCGCCGAGGCGGTGCAGGACGGACTCCCAGCGGTCCAGCACGTCCCTGGTCATCTCGTCGACGTCGGAGCCGAACCGGTCCTCGACGTACTTGCGCGACTGCTCCAGGTACTCCATCTGGAGCTGGACCGCGGTCATCTTGCGCCCGTCGCGCAGCGTGAGCAGGTGCTTGCAGGACGGGTCGTGGGAGACGGCGCGGAGCGCGGCGACGGGCATGTCGACCGACAGGTCGACGGTGAGGAAGCCGTCCTCGATCATGGCGAGGACGAGCGAGGTGGTGCCGAGCTTGAGGTAGGTGGACAGCTCGGCCATGTTGGCGTCGCCGATGATGACGTGCAGCCGCCGGTACTTCTCGGGGTCGGCGTGCGGCTCGTCGCGGGTGTTGATGATCGGCCGCTTGAGCGTGGTCTCCAGCCCGACCTCGACCTCGAAGAAGTCGGCGCGCTGGCTGATCTGGAAGCCGTCGCCGCGGCCGTCCACGCCGATGCCGACGCGGCCGGCGCCGCAGACGACCTGGCGGGAGACGAAGAACGGGGTGAGGTGCCGGACGATGTCGGCGAAGGGCGTCTCGCGGCGCATGAGGTAGTTCTCATGGCAGCCGTAGGAAGCGCCCTTGTTGTCGGTGTTGTTCTTGTAGAGCTGGATGGGGTGGGTGCCGGGGACGAGCGCGGCGCGCCGCGCGGCGTCGGCCATCACGCGCTCGCCCGCCTTGTCCCAGAGGACGGCGTCGAGCGGGTTGGTGCACTCGGGCGCCGAGTACTCGGGGTGCGCGTGGTCGACGTACAGCCGCGCGCCGTTGGTGAGGATGACGTTGGCGAGGCCGAGGTCCTCGTCGGTGAGCTGCGTGGGGTCGGCCACCTCGCGGGCCAGGTCGAAGCCGCGGGCGTCGCGGAGGGGGTTCTCCTCCTCGAAGTCCCAGCGGGCCCTGCGGGCCCGTGCCGCCGACGCCGCCAGGTAGGCGTTGACGACCTGGGAGGAGGTCACCATCGCGTTGGCCCCTGGCTGTCCGGGTACGGAGATGCCGTACTCGGTCTCGATGCCCATCACCCGCCGAACACTCATATCGTCGAGCCTATCGGGGCCGGGAGAGTGGAGCCATGGGGCCCGCTGCCAACGGCGGGCGTGGCGCGGCGCGCCCGTGCGGCGGCCCCTGCCGGCAGGGGCCGCCGCACGCGTGCGTCAGGGTCGGGGGCTACAGGTACTGGCCGGTGTTGGCGACGGTGTCGATGGAGCGTCCGGCCTCGGCGCCCTTGGTCCCGGAGACGAGCGTGCGGATGTAGACGATCCGCTCGCCCTTCTTGCCGGAGATGCGGGCCCAGTCGTCGGGGTTGGTGGTGTTGGGCAGGTCCTCGTTCTCGCTGAACTCGTCGACGCAGGCGGCCAGCAGGTGGCTGACCCGCATGCCCTTCTGGCCGGTGTCGAGGAACTGCTTGATGGCCATCTTCTTGGCGCGGTCGACGATGTTCTGGATCATCGCGCCGGAGTTGAAGTCCTTGAAGTACAGGACCTCCTTGTCACCGTTGGCGTAGGTGACCTCCAGGAAGCGGTTCTCCTCGCTCTCGGTGTACATGCGCTCGACGGTGCGCTGGATCATCGCCTCGACGGTGGCCTCGGACGATCCGCCGTGCTCCTTGACGTCGTCGGGGTGCAGCGGCAGCCCGTCGAGGATGTACTTGGAGAAGATGTCCTTGGCCGCCTCGGCGTCCGGCCGCTCGATCTTGATCTTGACGTCGAGCCGGCCGGGGCGCAGGATCGCGGGGTCGATCATGTCCTCGCGGTTGGACGCGCCGATCACGATGACGTTCTCCAGCCCCTCGACGCCGTCGATCTCGCTGAGCAGCTGGGGGACGATGGTGTTCTCGACGTCGGAGGAGACCCCGGACCCGCGGGTGCGGAAGATGGAGTCCATCTCGTCGAAGAACACGATGACCGGGGTCCCGGCGGAGGCCTTCTCGCGGGCCCGCTGGAAGACCAGGCGGATGTGCCGCTCGGTCTCGCCGACGTACTTGTTCAGCAGCTCGGGGCCCTTGATGTTCAGGAAGAAGCTCTTGCCCTCCTGGCCCGTCTTCTCCGCGACCTGCTTGGCGAGCGAGTTGGCGACGGCCTTGGCGATGAGCGTCTTGCCGCAGCCGGGCGGGCCGTAGAGCAGGACGCCCTTGGGCGGCCGGAGCTGGTGCTCGCGGAACAGGTCGGCGTGCAGGTAGGGCAGCTCCACGGCGTCGCGGATCATCTCGATCTGCGATCCGAGGCCGCCGATCTCGTCGTAGGAGATGTCGGGGACCTCTTCGAGGACGAGCTCCTCGACCTCCGCCTTGTGGATCTTCTCGTAGACGTAGCCGGACCTCGGCTCGAGCATGAGGGAGTCGCCCGCCCGCAGGGCCACGCCGCGCAGCGGCTCGGCCAGCTTGACGATGCGCTCCTCGTCGGCGTGCGCGATGACCAGGGCGCGCTCGCCGTCGTCGAACAGCTCCTTGAGCATGACGACCTCGCCCTGCTCTTCGAACTTCAGCGCCTCGACGACGTTCAGGGCCTCGTTGAGCATGACCTCCTGGCCGCGCTGCAGATCCTCGATCTCGACGGCCGGGCTGACGTTCACGCGGAGCTTGCGCCCCCCGGTGAAGATGTCGACCGTCCCGTCGTCGCGGGCGTCCAGGAAGACGCCGAACCCGGAGGGTGGTTGTGCGAGCCTGTCGACCTCCTCCTTGAGCGCCACGATCTGTTCGCGAGCCTCTTTGAGGGTCGCTACGAGACGCTCGTTCTGACCGGTTACGGCGGCCAGGTTGGCCTGTGCCTCATGGAGGCGTTCTTCCAGCACACGTACTTGGCGCGGGGATTCCGCGAGCTTGCGGCGCAGCACGGAGATCTCCTCCTCCAGGAAGGAGATCTGCGTCTGGAGGTCCTTGACCTCCTTTTCGTGCTGCGCCCTGCGCGCCCCAGCATCGTCACGAGCGGCCACGCCCCGCCACCTCCTCACGAAGAGAGCCGACGACCTACTGAGACCCTACCTATCTGGAGGGCTTCCGTAACCTGCCCATTCGGTGTTCGTGTCGTGCGGGGGTCTTCCGGGAGGGTTGGCAGGGGTCCCGTGGAGGTACCGCGGGGCGGGGGCTTACGACCCCTGGACCTGCGGGTTCGGGGCACCGGGCGTGTCGTGGCACGGCGTTTGCCGAGTCCGGTGGATGGGCTCCGGCCGAATGTGATCTAGGCCTCTGCGGGGCCGTCCGGCGCGGCGCCGCCCGCGGGCGCGGCCTCGCCGGGGGCGGGGCGGGCGCCCTTGGCCGGACGCCGGCGGCGGGCGGGCGGGGTGACGCCGTCGGCCAGCCGCCGGGCGGTGACGAGGAAGCCGGTGTGGCCCACCATGCGGTGGTCGGGGCGGACGGCGAGCCCGTCGACGTGCCAGGAGCGCAGCATCGTCTCGAAGGCGTAGGGTTCGGCGAACCGGCCGTGGGAGCGCAGGTCCTCGACGACGCGCGACATCTGGGTGGTGGTGGCGACGTAGGCGCAGACCATGCCGCCCGGGACGAGGGCCTTGGCGACGGCGTCGAGGGTCTCCCAGGGGGCGAGCATGTCGAGGACGACGCGGTCGACGTCGCTCTCGGCGATCGCGTCCTCCAGGGAGCCGACGGTGAGGCGCCAGGCGGGGTGGGGCCCGCCGAAGAACTTCTCGACGTTGGCCCGCGCGATGTCGGCGAAGTCGGGCCGGCGCTCGTAGGACGACACGACGCCGTGCTCCCCGACGGCGCGCAGCAGGAAGCAGGTCAGGGCCCCGGACCCGGCGCCGGCCTCGACGACGCGGGCGCCGGGGAAGATGTCGGCCATCGCGACGATCTGGGCGGCGTCCTTGGGGTAGACCACGGCGGCGCCGCGCGGCATGCGGAGGGTGAAGTCGGCGAGCAGGGGGCGGAAGGCCAGGTACTCGGTGCCGCCGCTGGAGCGGAAGACGCTCCCCTCGGGGCTGCCGATCATCTCGTCGTGCGGGACCGACCCCTTGTGCGAGTGGTAGACCTTGCCGGGCTGGAGGGTGATGGTGTTGATCCGGCCCTTGGGGTCGGTGAGCTGAACCTGGTCGCCGGGGCGGAAGGGGCCGTGCGGGATGCGGCCGGGCGACGGTGCGGAGCCGTTCGGCTGGGGTTCGCTCATGGAGGTCAAGGCTAGCGGCGGGCGCGGGCAGGTCGGTCCGCCGCGAGGGCGGGCGCGGGCCGGTCAGATCCCGGTGAAGGCGCGGTCGACGTCGGCGACCGCGAGGACGCCGTAGACGCCGCCGCCGGGCTCGACGAGCAGGTACTCCGAGGCGGGCGCGCGGCGCAGCGCCTCGACGAGGTCCTCGCCGGAGATGTCGGCGGGCAGGGTGAGGCCGTCGTCGACGCCGCGCGACAGGTCGCCGGCGCTGACCCACGGGCGGCGGTGCTCGGGGGTGGCGGTGACGGCCTTCTCGCTGACGAGGCCGAGGGGCCTGCCGTCGTGGTCGGCGATGACGATGGCGCCGGCGTGGTCCTCGCGGGCGCGGCGGACGGCCTCGGCGAGCGGGACGTCGGGGGTCACCAGGGTGGCGCGGCGGGCCAGGCGCCGCGCCGACAGCAGCGGGATGCGGTCGCGGACGCGCTCGGCGCGGATGGACTGCGTGGCGCCCACCCAGATGAAGGAGGCGACGAGGGCCGACCAGAGCAGGGCGAGCCAGCCGATGCCGCCGCCCTCGCCGGTGTCGTAGGTGGCGAGGTAGGCGCCGGCGACCAGGCAGGCGATGGCGACGCCGCGGCCCACCCAGCCCGCGAAGACGGCGCCGTTGCGGCTGCGGCCGGTGACCTTCCAGACGACGGCGCGCACCAGGCGGCCGCCGTCGAGCGGGAGGCCGGGCAGGAGGTTGAACAGGCCGACCAGCAGGTTGGCGAAGGTGAGCGCCTCGACGAGCAGCAGCGCGACGTCCGGCATCGGCACGACGGCGTGGGCGAGCAGGCCGAGCCCGGCGAGGACGAGGTTGACCAGGGGCCCGGCGAAGGCGATCAGGAACTCGCGGCCGGGGGTGGGGGCCTCGCGCTCGATGGAGGTCTCCCCGCCGAGGATGTGGAGGGTGACGGAGCGGACCGGGAGCCCGAAGGCACGGGCGGTGACGGCGTGGCTCAGCTCGTGGACGAACACCGAGCCGTACAGCAGGACGGCGTAGGTGAAGGCGACCAGGTAGCTCAGCGGGCGGTCGACGACGCCGTCGACCTGGCCCTCGAACATCACGGTGACGAGGGCCGCGACCAGGAACCAGCTGGGCGAGACGTAGACGGGCACGCCGAACAGCCGGCCCATGAGGAGGCCGGGGCGGCCGGTGCGGTCGTCGTCGGGCCCGGAGCCGCCGGCCGGGGTCCTGTCCTCGGTCGGGGGCGCGCTTTGTGTCACGCCCCCGATGCTACGGCCCCGGCGGCGCCGTCCGACCGCGGGCGCCGCCGCGCCCGACGCGCCCCCCGGCGGATACGGCGGCGGGCACGGCGGCGGATGCGGGATTTCCGTCGGCGGTGTCGCCTAGTGTGCTGTGCCATGACGACGACCGAGACGGGCAGCACCGAGGCGGGCGGCAGGGCGTCCGTCCCGTCCGTGCGCACGGCGGACGAGGGCGGCGGCGCGGGGGACGCGGTGGTGGTCGGGTCGTTGTCGCCGTCGCGTGCGGGCGATTTCATGACATGCCCGCTGCTGTACCGGTTCCGGGTGATCGACAAGATCCCGGAGCGGCCCAGCGCGGCGGCCGTGCGGGGGACGCTGGTGCACGCGGTGCTGGAGCGGCTGTTCGACCTGCCGACCGGGGCGCGCACGCCCGAGGCGGCGCTGGAGATGCTGGCCCCCGAGTGGGACCGGCTGCTCGAGGCCGAGCCGGAGCTGGCCGGGCTGTTCGAGGACGGCGACGCCGGCGACGCCGAGCACGCGCAGTGGCTGGAGCAGGCGCGGCGGATGGTGGAGCGCTACTTCACCCTCGAGGACCCGCGCCGCCTGGAGCCGGCCGAGCGCGAGCTGTTCGTGGAGACGGTGCTCGACTCGGGTCTGAAGCTGCGCGGGTACATCGACCGGGTGGACGTGGCGCCCAGCGGCGACGTGCGCATCGTCGACTACAAGACCGGCACGGCGCCGCGGGCCGACTTCGAGGCGCGCGCGCTGTTCCAGATGAAGTTCTACGCGCTGGTGCTGTGGCGGCTGCGCGGCCGGGTGCCGCGGCTGTTGCAGCTGATGTACCTGGGCAACGGCGAGGTCCTGCGCTACGAGCCGGACGAGGCCGACCTGCGCGCCACCCAGCGCAAGGTCGAGGCGCTGTGGCAGGCCATCCGGCGGGCGATGGAGACCGGCGAGTGGCGGGCGCGCACGGGCCGGCTGTGCGACTGGTGCGACCACAAGGAGCGCTGCCCGGAGTTCGGCGGCACTCCCCCGCCGCTGCCCGCGGCGCCGGTGGACCGCCCCTCCCCCGCCGACCTCGAGGGCGCCGGGACCGGGGCGCCCGCGGGGGTCGGCCCGCGGGAGCACGACGACCTCTAGAGGCCCCCCGGCGCGGCCGGGTCATCCTTGGGGAGGACGGCGGATCCGCGTCCAGGAGGGGTCGGGACCTGCTGCGGCCTCCTAGGGTGAGTGTCGTGTCACCCCGCATCCGTGGTCTCCACGCCTTCCGTGCCTGGCTGCAGGCGCGGCCGATGGCGGCCGACGCGCTGCTCGCGGTGGGCCTGCTGGCGGTGGGGCTGCCGCAGCTGTTCCTGGAGGAGCTGCCCGCCGGCGACGGCTACGACGGCTTCCGTTCCCCGGACGTCTGGAACGGGCTCCTCGTCGTCGCGGTGACGATGGCGCTGACGTGGCGCCGCCGCCACCCGATGCCGGTGCTGCTGGTCATCATCGGCGGCGAGCTGGTGATGGCGGCGGCGCACTACCCGCCCTCGGTGCCGGACGTCGTGGCGTTCCTCATGGCCGTCTACAGCGTGGCCGCGCACCGGGGGCTGGCGCAGAGCGCGCTCGGCGGCGTGACGGCGTTCGTCTACTTCCTCACGTACCTGCTGGTGCTGCCGGTGGAGGCGGCCCCGGAGGTGCTGATCACCGACTGCGCGCTGCTGATCGGCGTGTGGGTGCTCGGCCGCAACCTGCGGCTGCGCCGGGCGTACTTCGCCGAGCTGGAGGACCGGGCCGCCCGGCTCGAGCGGGCGCGCGGCACCGACGCGCGCGCCGCCCGGGTCGAGGAGCGGTCCCGGATCGCGCGGGAGCTGCACGACGTCGTCGCGCACCACGTGAGCGTGATGACGGTGCAGGCGGGCGCCGCGCGCCGGATCATCGACCGGGACCCGGGCAGCGCGCGCGAGGCGATGTCGACGATCGAGGAGGTCGGGCGGACGGCGCTGAGCGAGATGCGGCGGATCGTCGGCGTGCTGCGCACGGACCGCGACACGGAGCGGCCGGGCCGGGAGCTGGCGCCGCAGCCGGGCCTCGGCGACCTCGGCGAGCTGCTGGAGCACGTGCGGGAGACGGGCCTGTCGGTGCAGCTGTGGATGGAGGGCGAGGCGCGGCCGCCGTCCCCGGGGGTGGACGTCGCGGCCTTCCGGCTGATCCAGGAGGCGCTGACGAACACGCTGAAGCACGCGGGGCCGCAGGCCCGGGCCTGGGTGCGGCTGTACTACGGCGACAGCGACCTGACGGTCGAGATCGAGGACGACGGCCGCGGGACGTCGACGTTCATGGCCGGCAACGGGGACAATCCCGGCCACGGTCTGGTCGGCATGTACGAGCGGGTCGCGCTGTACGGTGGCGAGTTGAAGATCGGGCCGCGGGTCGGCGGCGGGTTCGGCGTGCGGGCCCGGTTCCCGCTGGAGCCGTGAACCGTGCGAGGCCGTAGGTTGGGGCACGGGCGCCGCGGACGCGGCGGTCCGGTGAGGGCGAGGAGCTGGGCGATGAAGGGTCCTGGACGGCGGCCGGCGGTGTCGGCCCGATGACCACGGTGCGGGTGCTGCTAGTCGACGACCAGCCGCTGCTGCGGACGGGTTTCCGGCTCATCCTGGAGGCGGAGTCCGACATCGCCGTGGTGGGCGAGGCCGGGGACGGCGCCGCCGCGGTGGAGATGACCCGGTCGCTCCTGCCGGACGTGGTGCTGATGGACATCCGGATGCCGGGGGTGGACGGCATCGAGGCGACCCGCCGGATCATCCGGGAGGGCGCCGCCTCGCACGACCCCAAGGTGCTGATCCTCACCACCTTCGACCTGGACGAGTACGTGATCGAGGCGGTCCGGTCGGGCGCGAGCGGGTTCCTGCTCAAGGACTCGCCGCCGGAGGACCTCGTGCAGGCGATCCGGATCGTGGCGGAGGGCGACGCGATCGTCGCGCCGTCGGTGACGCGGCGCCTGCTCGACAAGTTCGCCAACCGGCTCCCGTCCGTCCGCGACTCGGCGCCCCCGCCGGGGCTCGACACCCTCACCCAGCGGGAGCGCGAGGTGCTGTCGCACGTGGCCCGCGGGCAGTCCAACGCGGAGATCGCGGCGGAGCTCGTGGTCAGCGAGACCACGGTGAAGACCCACGTCGGCAACGTCCTGGCGAAGCTGGGCCTCCGGGACCGCGTGCAGGCCGTGGTGTACGCCTACGAGACGGGTCTGAGCAGGCCCGGCCAGAGCTGACGCGCGGGGCCCGCGGAGCGGGCCTCAGGGTCGTTCCCTGAGCGGTCCCCGGCTTTCGGCGACGGAGGCCTACTCCGGTAGGACGACGGCGGGGTCCCTTCTCCTGCCGTGGGTGGACGGGCAAGTCCGTTCCTGGGGTCCAGGAAACGGGTTTGTCGGGCTTCTAGGGTTTTGAGAGTCGGATCGCCGGGGGCACGGCGCGGTCCGGCCGCATCCCTGCTCACTCACCCACGGGAGTTTCACGTGACGAACACCGCCCCATCGACCGCCGGCGCGCCGCACGCGCCCGGGGCGGGCGACTTCGCCGCTCGGACCCAGCAGATCGCGAAGGTGTACGGGCGCGGCGACGCCCAGGTCGTCGCGCTCGACGGGGTCACCGTCGGCATTCCCCGCGGCCGCTTCACCGCGATCATGGGCCCCTCCGGATCCGGCAAGTCCACGCTGATGCACTGCATGGCGGGGCTGGACTCGGTGGACTCGGGGCAGGTCTTCATCGGTGACACCGAGCTGACCCGCCTCAAGGACAAGCAGCTCACCCGGTTGCGCCGCGACAAGATCGGCTTCATCTTCCAGGCGTTCAACCTGGTGCCGACGCTGACGGCGCTGGAGAACATCACGCTTCCGATGGACATCGCCGGGCGCAGGCCCGACCAGGCGTGGCTGGACGAGGTGATCGAGACGGTGGGGCTGCGGCCGCGGCTGAAGCACCGCCCCACCGAGCTGTCGGGCGGCCAGCAGCAGCGGGTGGCGTGCGCCCGCGCCCTGGCCTCCCGCCCCGAGATCATCTTCGCCGACGAGCCGACCGGGAACCTGGACTCGCGCTCGGGCGCCGAGGTCCTCGGCTTCCTGCGCGACTCGGTGCGGAGGATGGGGCAGACCATCGTGATGGTCACCCACGACCCGTCCGCGGCCGCCTACGCCGACCAGGTGCTGTTCCTGTCCGACGGGCAGATCGTCGACACGATGACCGAGCCGACCGCCGAGCGTGTGCTGGAGCGCATGAAGGGCTTCGACGCCGGCGGTCACAACACCCGTCTCGCGGCCACGCCCGAATCCGGGGTGTCGGCGCGATGATGGGCAAGGTCACGCTCCGCAACCTCGCGGCGCACAAGATCAGGCTGGTGCTGACGGCCGTCGCGGTCATCCTCGGCGTCGCGTTCGTGGCCGGCACGCTGATCTTCACCGACAGCATGAACAAGCAGTTCGACGACCTGTTCAGCCGGATCGGCACGAACGTGGCCGTCGACGTGCGGGCCAAGAAGGTCGTCGACGGCGGCGACGACGGGACGCCGTCGCAGCCCGTGCCGGCGACCGTGCTGAAGACCCTGCAGGGCATCGACGGTGTCAAGGACCCCAAGGGCAACGTCAGCGGGTACGCGGCCGTCGTCGGCAAGGACGGGAAGATCGTCGGGACGGCGCAGAACGGTCCGCCTCAGATTGGGACGAACTGGACGACGGGCGGCACCTACGACCTGTCGTCGGGCCACGCCCCGCAGGGGCCGGACGAGATCGTCATCGACTCCAAGACCGCCGAGAAGGGCAAGCTCGGGGTCGGCGACACCACCCAGGTCATCACCGCGGGGCCGCCGGCCCGGATGCGGATCGTCGGGCTCGTCGACGCCGGGAACCTGATGGGGGCGACCCTCACCGGATTCGACACCGCGACCGCGCAGCGGCTGATGCTGAAGCCCGGCTACTTCAGCGACATCGAGATGGGCTCCTCCGGCCCGTCCCAGGCCGAGCTGCGCGACCGGGTCGCCAAGGCCCTGCCGCAGAACCTGGAGGCCGTCACCGGCGAGAAGCTCCGCGAGGAGTCCAAGAGCGACATCGCGGCGATGATGAGCTTCTTCCGCACGTTCCTGCTCGTGTTCGCGCTCATCTCGATCTTCGTCGGGTCCTTCATCATCTTCAACACGTTCTCGATGCTGGTCGCGCAGCGGACCCGCGAGCTGGCGCTGCTGCGCGCGATCGGCGCGGCCCGGGGGCAGGTGACCCGCGCGGTGATCGGTGAGGCCGTCGCGGTCGGCGTGGTCGGCTCCACCCTCGGCCTCGCGGCCGGCGCGGGACTGGCGTCCCTGCTGCAGACGCAGATGGGCGATGCCGGGCAGGGCGGGCTGACATTCACCGTGTGGCCGGTCATCTGGTCGTACGCGGTGGGCATCGTGGTGACGGTCGTGTCGGCCTACTTCCCGGCCCGCCGCGCCGCCAAGATCCCGCCGGTGGCTGCCATGCGCGACGACGTGGCGCTGCCGCAGCGGTCGCTGCGGATCCGGGTCGCGCTCGGCTCGCTGCTCACCCTGGTCGGGGCGGCCCTCATCGCCGTGGGCCTGGCCGGGGGCGGCGGCAACCCGGCGATCCCGGTGGGCGCGGGCGCGTTCGGTGTCTTCATCGGCGTCACGATGCTCGCCCCGGTGATCAGCGTCCCCGTGATGAAGGTGCTCGGCGCGCCGTTCGCCCGGCTGCTGCGCTCCCCGGGCCGGCTCGCGCGGCAGAACGCGCTGCGCAACCCGCGCCGCACCGCCGCGACCGCCTCGGCGCTCATGATCGGGCTGGCGCTCATCACCACGGTCAACGTGATGGGCGCGACGATGCGGGCCTCGGTGGACGAGCAGGTCGACGCGCAGTTCGGGGCCGACTACCTCGTCGAGGTCGAGGGCGCGGGCGGCATCAGCGCCGACGCGGCGCGCAAGGTCGGGGCGACGCCCGGAGTGGTCTCCGCGTCCCCCACCTACGAGGGCGACGCGAAGATCAACGACAAGCGGGCCTGGTACATGGCCGGTGACGTCGCGGTGATCGCCAAGGCCGCCCGGCTGAAGATGGTCTCCGGTGGCACCGCCATCGGCGACTCCGGGATCATGGTGGACGAGGCCACCGCGAAGGCACGCGGCTGGAAGGTCGGGGCGGCGGTCCCGGTGCAGTTCACCGACGGGCGCACCGAGCGGCTGACGCTGACGGGCGTGTACGCCAGGAGCGATCTGATCGGCCCCCGCCTCATCTCCCAGCAGGCGCACCTGCGGCACACCGTGACTCCGTCCGTGGCCGCGATCGTGGTCGACGCCTCGGCGCCGTCGGCGGCGACGAAGAGCGCGCTCGAGTCGACGCTGAAGGCCTACCCGAACCTGAAGGTCTCCGACCAGGCGTCGCTGAAGGCCGATGCCCGCAAGCAGGTCGACGGGTTCGTGACGTTCCTGACGATCCTGCTGGTGATGTCCGTCATCATCGCGGCCGTGGGAGTGATCAACACCCTGGCGCTGTCGGTGATCGAGCGGACCCGGGAGATCGGGCTGCTGCGCGCGATCGGCATCTCCCGCCGGCAGCTGCGCCGCATGATCCGGCTGGAGTCCATCATGATCGCGCTCTTCGGCGCGCTGCTCGGGATGGGCATCGGGGTGGCGTTCGGCGCGGCGCTGCAGAACGCGCTCGCCGACGAGGGCCTCGGCGTCCTGTCCATCCCGTACGGGACCCTGGTGGTCTACCTGCTGGTGGCCGTGGTCATCGGCGTCCTGGCGGCCCTCTGGCCGGCGTGGCGCGCGGGCCGCATGGACGTCCTCAAGGCGATCTCCACCGAGTAGTCCGGAGCGGGCGCCCATGAGGAAGGCCCGGTCCCCCTCGCGGGGGCCGGGCCTTCCTCATGCGTGAGGCTTCCCTCTGGTGCGGGGCGCGCTCATGCGCCGGCCACGGCGCTACTCCGCGGGCTCCGGGTCCTCGGCCGGGACCGGGGCGGCGGGCGCCACCGCGGCCTTGGCGACCGCGTCGGTCGCGCTAACCGTGGTGTTCTCCGGGAAGTGGCAGGCGGCCTGGTGGCCCGGGCTGAGCTCGACCAGCGGCGGCTCGACCTGCTTGCAGATGTCCTGCGCCTTCCAGCAGCGGGTGTGGAAGCGGCAGGCGGGCGGCGGGTCGAGCGGGCTCGGCACGTCGCCCTGCAGCCGGATCCGCTTGCGGCCGGCGCGCTCGCTCGGGTCCGGGATCGGCACCGCCGACAGCAGCGCGTTGGTGTAGGGGTGCATGGGCCGCTCGTACAGGTCCGCCCGGTCCGCCACCTCGACGATCTTGCCGAGGTACATGACGGCGACGCGGTCGGAGATGTGCCGGACGACCGACAGGTCGTGCGCGATCACCACGTAGGTGAGGTCGAGCTCGTTCTGCAGGTCCTCGAGCAGGTTGACGACCTGCGCCTGCACCGACACGTCCAGCGCCGAGACCGGCTCGTCCGCGATGATCAGCTTCGGCTTGAGGGCCAGGGTGCGGGCGATGCCGATGCGCTGGCGCTGGCCGCCGGAGAACTCGTGCGGGTAGCGGTTGTAGTGCTCGGGGCTCAGCCCGACCAGCTCCAGGATCTCCTGGACGGCCTTCTTCACGCCCTGCTTGGCCTCGATGTTCTGCAGCCGGAAGGGCGCCCCGACGATCGCGCCGACCGTCTTGCGCGGGTTCAGCGACGAGTACGGGTCCTGGAAGATCATCTGGAGGTCGCGGCGGAGCGGCCGGAGCCGCCCCTGGGACATCTTGGTGATGTCCTGGCCCTCGAAAGTGATCTTGCCGAAGCTCGGGTCCAGCAGCCGCATGATCATCCGGCCGGTGGTGGACTTGCCGCAGCCCGACTCGCCCACCAGGCCGAGCGTCTCGCCCTTGCGGACCGAGAACGACACGCCGTCGACGGCCTTCACCGCCGCGACCTGCCGGCGCAGCAGCCCCGCGGTGACGGGGAAGTGCTTGCCGAGGTTGTCCACCTCCAGCAGCGGCTCGCCGTCCCGCACGGGGCGGGTCTCCGCGGCCTGACGGGTCTCGTCGGCCGGGGTCTTCGTTGTGTTCACAGTCTCGTTCCCACCCGTGCTCGTCACAGCTTCGCCCGGATCTCGTCGTTCCAGATCTGCCGCTTCTTCTCCAGCGGGAGGTGGCACGCGGCCTTGTGGCCGGGCTCGACCTCGACCAGCTCCGGCCGCTCGGTCGTGCTCTTGTCCCCGTTGAGGTCACTGTAAGGGCAGCGCGGATGGAACGCGCACCCCGAGGGCACGTTGATCAGGCTCGGCGGCGATCCCTCGATCGGCATCAGCCGCTCCGAGCGCTCCCGGTCCAGCCGCGGCATCGAGCCGAGCAGCCCCCAGGTGTAGGGGTGCAGCGGCTGGTGGAAGGCATCGTCGACGGAGGCGTACTCCACCGCGCGGCCCGCATACATCACCAGGATGTCGTCGGCCAGCTCCGCGACCACCCCGAGGTCGTGGGTGATCATGATGACCGCGGAGTTGAACTCCTGCTGCAGGTCGCGGATCAGGTCGAGGATCTGCGCCTGGACGGTGACGTCCAGCGCGGTGGTCGGCTCGTCGGCGATCAGCAGCTCGGGGTCGCAGGACAGCGCCATCGCGATCATCGCGCGCTGGCGCATGCCGCCGGAGAACTGGTGCGGGTAGTCGTCCACCCGGCGGTCCGGCTTGGGGATGCCGACCTTGCCGAGCATGTCGATGGCGTGCTTGCGCGCCACCGACTTGGACACGTCGTTGTGCACCCGGTAGGCCTCGATGATCTGCTTGCCGACCGTGTAGAAGGGATGCATCGACGACAGCGGGTCCTGGAAGATCATCGCCATGTCGCGGCCGCGGAGCCGGCGCACCTCGCTCTGCGGGGCGCCGACGATCTCCTTGCCGTTCAGCCAGATCTCCCCGGACACGTCGGCGTTGCGCCGGTTGTGCAGGCCGAGGATGCCGAGGCTGGTCACGCTCTTGCCGGAGCCCGACTCGCCCACGATGCCGAGCGTGCGGCCGCGCTCCAACTGGAACGACAGTCCGTCGACGGACTTGACCAGCCCGTCGTCCGTCGGAAAGTGGATCTTCAGGTCGCGGACCTCGAGGAAAGCGCTCGGGGCCTCGCCGGTGCCCGCGGTGTCCGCGGCGGGCGCGGTGCCGGTCATCAGCCAAGCCTCACTCTCGGGTCGACGATCGCGTACAGCATGTCGACGATCAGGTTGATCACGATGATGGAGGCCGCCGTGACCAGCGTCACGCCGAGCACCATGGGCAGGTCGCCGCCCCTGATCGAACTGATCGCCAGCTGGCCCAGGCCCGGGATGCCGAAGGTGTTCTCGGTCAGCACCGCGCCGCCGAGCAGCAGGCCGATGTCGAGGCCGAAGATCGTGAGGATCGGCGTCAGCGAGGCGCGCAGCGCGTGCTTGGTGACGACCGTCTTCTCCGGCAGCCCCTTGGCGCGGGCGGTGCGGATGTAGTCCTCGTTCATCGTCTCCAGCATGCCCGCTCTGGTGAGCCGCGCGTACATCGCGGCGTAGAGGAACGCCAGCGTGATCCAGGGCAGCACCAGCGACTCGAACCAGGTCAGCGGGTTCGAAGTGAACGGAACGTAACTGCCGCCGCCCGGGAAGATCTTGAGGCTGTAGGAGAACAGCGCGAGGGAGACCAGGCCGGTGAAGTAGATGGGCAGCGAAACGCCGGCCAGGGCGATGATCATCGCCCCGCGGTCCCAGACCGTGCCTCTGCGCAGCGCCGACACCACGCCCGTGGCGATACCGGCGATGAGCCAGATGACGGCGGCGCCGAGGGACAGCGACATGGTGGCGGGGGCCCGGTCCACCAGTGTCTCCAGGACCGGCTGGCTGCTGCGGAACGAGTACCCGAGGCACGGCGCGGGGCAGTGGTCGGTCACGGGGCCGGCCTTGTAGTCCTTGCCGACCACGATGGCCTTGACGTAGTTGCCGTACTGCACCACGACCGGCTTGTCGAGGCCGAGCCGCTCCTTGGTGTCCTGGATGGCCTCGACGGTCGGCGCCTTACCGACGTAGGCGGCCGCGATCTGGTCGGTCGTCTGCCCCGAGAGCTTGGGCAGCCAGAAGAAGATGCCGAAGGTCACCATGCTGACCAGCAGCAACATGATGACGGCACCGATGAGGCGCCGGATTATGTATGCGAACACATTGCTCGGCCCAGCCCGCCGGCCGGCGGGACCTGTGGGTCCCGGACCGGCCGGCGGGCGTCGCCTTCACCTGCCTTCAGCTGTACGCACGGACGAAGCGGAGTGTCACTCCACGCCCATGTTGAGGTAGTCGTACATTCCGCCGTAGTAGTAAGTGATACCCGCGTTGGTCACGCGCTTCGGCCGGTACATCAGGGCCTTGGCGTAGATCAGCGGGACCTCGGCGCCGGTCGCCATGACCGCCTTGTCGACCTCACCGTAGCCCTTCAGGCGGGCCGCCTTGTCCGGGTTGGAGATCGCGTCGTTGAGCCCCTGGTTGACCTTCGGGTCGTCGAGCTCGGCGAGGTTGTTGCCGCCCGAGGGCTTGATCGCCTGGCCGTGCACGATCTGCGACAGGAAGCCGTAGCCGGTGTTCCAGTCCGCCGCCCAAGCCATGAGCATCATGCCGATGCCGTGGTCGTGGACGTACTTCGGCGCGCCGACGTACTTGTTGAAGTAGTCACCGGCCGGGAACTGGACGATGCTGACCTTGATGCCGACCTTGGCGAGGCTCTGCTGGATCGCCTCGGCCATCGCGACTTCCTTCGGCCGGTCCGACCGCGCCGAGATCTTGGTGGTGAAGCCGTCCGGCTTCCCGCACTGCTGCAGCTCCGACTTGGCCTTCGCCAGCGTGGCCTGGTCGAGACCGCCGCCCTCGGCCTGCTTCTGCGGGTACAGGTCGAACTTGGTGTAGCCGTCCACCGACGGGGGCAGGACGGTGGTGGCGATGTCGCCGCCGGCCAGGGGGCCTCCGTAGGCGGTCTGCGCGGCGACCTTGTCGGTCGCGTACTGCACGGCGAGCCGGCAGTGGATGTTGTCGAGCGGCTTGACGTGCACGTTCAGCGACATGAACCGCAGGAAGCCCTGGACGGGGTTGTCCACGTACGGCTTCTGCTCGGGGGTCAGCACCTTCGGCTGCGTCCCGGACTGGACGCCGACGCCGGTGATGTCCATGTCGAGCGAGCCGGCCAGCAGGCGCTGGTCGATGTCGTCCGCGTTCTGCTTGATCTGGACTTCGATCTTGTCCGGCAGCGCCTTGCGGAGCGGGTCGGTGCTCTGGTTCCAGTTCGGGTTGCGCGACAGCGACATCGACTTGCCGCGCGTGTAGTTGTCGATCTTGTACGGGCCGCTGGAGACGATCGCGGTCTCGTACTTCGTGCCGGTGTCCTTGGCCTTCGGCACGGGGATCGACTGCGACATCGCGACCAGGTAGTCGAACTCCTGGAACGGCTCGTTCAGGTGGAACACGATCGTCTGGTCGTCGGGGGTCTCGATGGACTTGAGACCCTCGTCGCTCTTGTCGTCGTACGGGCCCTTGTAGGCGGGCTTGTTGTCGACGAGGTACTGCTTGAAGTACTTCGGCCCGAGCTGCAGTTCCTTGGTGTAGTTGCTGCGCTCGATCGCGTACTTGACGTCCTTGGACGTGACCGTGGTGCCGTCGTCGTACTTGACGCCGGTCCGCAGCTTGTACGTCCAGGTCTTGCCGCCGTCCGTGGACTGGCCCATGTCGGTGGCCAGGTCAGGGACGATCTCGAGGCTCTCCTTGCCCGCCGCCGCCTTGGCCGTGGTCAGACCGCGGCCGTAGAGGCGGGCGAAGTTCTGGGAGAACGCGCGTAGTAGGTGTTGCCGGGGTCCGGCGAGTCCCAGTCGTCGGAGTCGGCCAGCTTGAGCGTGCCGCCCTTCTTGTCCGACTTGTTGACGACCTCGTTCACACCGGCGTTGTACCCGGGCCGCTCCCCGAGCCTCCGGATTCACCGCCGCCGCAGGCGGCGAGCCCAGCGGCCGCGACCACACCGGCCGCGAAGACCGCAAACGGTCTCATTTTGTTCATGTGCAGGCGCACCCCTTCAATTAGACGGGTCGATTGAACCCGAGTCACTTGGCCCGAGGGTCGAGAGCGTCCCGCAGCCCGTCACCGAAGAGGTTGAAGGCGAGGACGGTGATGAAGATGGCCATACCGGGGATGATCATGTAGGCCGGGTCCGACGAGTAGATCGGCACCGCGAGCGTCAGCATGGCGCCCCAGGACGGCGTCGGCGGGATCACGCCGACACCGAGGAACGACAGCGCCGCCTCGAACAGGATGTTGGTCGGGATCAGCAGGGTCGAGTAGACCAGGATCGGCGCGACCAGGTTCGGCAGGATCTCCTTGAAGAGCACGTAGGAGTTGCGTGCTCCCAGGCTGCGCGCGGCGTCGACGAATTCGCGCTCGCGCAGCGACAGCGTCTGGCCGCGGATGATGCGGCCGATGTAGGGCCAGTTGAAGAAGCCGATGACCACGACGAGGACCGAGATCCGCAACCCGTTGCCGTTCAGGCCGAACGCTCCGTCGGAGACGACGCCGACCAGGGCGATCGCGAACAGCAGCAGCGGGAAGGCCAGGAAGGCGTCCATCGCCCGGCTGATCAGGTAGTCGACCCAGCCGCCGAAATAGCCGGCGGTGATGCCCATGACCGTCCCGATGACCACCGACATCAGCGTCGCCAGGAACGAGACCAGGAGCGAGATCCGGGCGCCGTGCACGATGCGGGCGAGCAGGTCGCGACCGGTGCCGGGCTCCACGCCGAGCAGGTGCTCGCCGCTGATGCCCGTGTGCCAGATGCCGGACTTCGGCCGGTTGTAGGTCGGGTCGATCAGGTTCTGGTGGTACGTCAGCGGGTTCTGCACGAAGTACGGGCCGACGATCGCGATCACGATGAGCACGGCAACGATCGCGGCGCCGGTGAGAGCGACCTTGTCCCGCTTCAGCCGCATCCAGGCGATCTGCCCCAGGGAGCGCCCCTGGATCTTCTTCTTGTCGACACCGACAAGTACCGCTTCCGGCTGCGCCTCGCTGTCGGACCCGGTCACCTCTATGGGTGCGGCCACGCTCGATACCTCCTACCGTCCGGCCACTGGTTCTGCCTGCCGCCGGCGAGTGACCGGCGGTCGCGGAGATCGTCCGCTGCCCCCGTGCCCGTTACGCCGCGTTTGCTGAAGGGAAACGTAGTCCTTCGGGCACGACTGTCCATCCGTGAGGCGTACATCGGAAGTACCCGTATCTGACTTGTGATCTCGTCGTCATCTGGCAAACACGCGTCTGTATGCCACATCGGACAAATCGCCCGAATAGTACGTTCGACTGACACGAGGCAGGCAACTCCGGAGGGGTCCGGAACGACAAGCTTTACCGTACTGAGTCCGATCTGAGACTGATCGTCCGCAGGTCAGGGCCCGGATGCGCAGAAACGGCGGGCCGGGACGCCCGTATCGGGACGTCCGGCCCGCCGTCGTGACGCGTGCGGGAGCCGCTCGGTCTCAGGAGATCCCGCGGTCGCGGAGGATCCGCTCGATCTCCGCCATCTCCGGGTCGCCCCCGCCCGGCGCGGGCCCCTCGACGCCGCGCTTCGGCTTGGCGGCGCGCCCCGCGGAGCGGTGTCCCTCGCCGCCCTTGGCGGCCTTGCCGCCCCCGGCGTCCCCGCGGCGGCTCAGCATCGCGCCGGAGGCCAGGTAGAGCAGCACGGCGAGGCCCGCCACGGCGACGCCGGCCCATTTCACCGGGCTGAAGGCCAGGTCGACGAAGAACTCGGTGACGCCCGTCATCGCCGCGGCGAGCGGCACCAGGGACAGGGCGGCGCCGCGCAGCCCGGTGGCCGCGCCCCGGCGGCGGTAGGCGCCCCAACTGATCACCAGCCCGACGAGGGTCACCCCGAGACTGATCGCGAAAATGACTGAGTCGCTCATGCCGGCCCCTCACTCCGTGCGGCGGTGCTCTCTCCATCGTCACACGTGAAACGCCGGTTCTGCTCCTCCAGGCGGACGGTTTGCGGCCGGGCCCGCCTCCTCCCTCGGCGGGACCCTTCCCCTGGGGACCCCTCCTTCGGAGCCTCCCGGGCACCGCCCCGCGGGTATCAGGCCGGCGCGGCCCGCGGCCGGGCGGACGGCGGGCGCGGCCCTCGTCAGACGACCAGCGAGCGCAGCCGCTCCAGGTCCACCTCGCGCAGCGAGGCCACCACCGTCCGTCCCGGCGCGGGCGGGATCGGCAGGAGGCCGGGGACGGCGACGGTGACACAACCCGCCGCCTCCGCCGCCGCGACGCCGTTCGGGGAGTCCTCCAGGACCACGCAGCGGGCGGGGTCGGCGCCCAGCCGGGCGGCGGCGGTCAGGTACGGCTCGGGGTGGGGCTTGGTCCTCGCGACCTCGTCCCCGGCGACGCTGAGCGCGAAGTGCTCGCGGCCGACGGCGTCCAGCACCGGCTCGATCAGCCGGCGGTGGCTGGAGGACACCAGGGCCGCCGCCATCCCGGCGGCGCGGACCTCGGCGAGCAGGTCCTTGGCGCCGGGCATCATCGGGACGCAGGCGCCGAGCCGCTCGGCCATGCCGTCCAGCATCCGCCGGCCGACCTCCTCTCGGGGGGCGTCGGCGCCGGTCAGCTCCAGCATGTAGTCGACGGCCAGGTAGAGGGAGCCGCCGACCAGGCGCTCCTGGTGGGCGGGGCTCCACTCGCCGCCGAGCCACGCCATGACCTCGGACTCCACCTCGAGCCAGACGTGCTCGGAGTCGATGAGCAGGCCGTCCATGTCGAACAGCACCGCCTGCGGGCCGCCATCGGTCACGTCTCTCCCCTACGCCGCACCAACCGGGAGAACCACCCTATCCATGTGATCAACGGACACTCCGGACCGTCCGGTCCGGAGGTTTGGCGCCTCTTGGACGGGGTGTGCAAAGAGACGGTGACGGATGGGTCACCGGACCGATAGCGTGCCACCAGTGACTACTAACGGGTAAGGAACGGCATGAGCGCGTACCGCATCATCCTCGTCGGCACCGACGGCTCTGACTCCTCGTTCCGCGCGGTCGACAGGGCCGCGCAGCTGGCCGCCGCCACGGGCGCCACCCTCCTGCTCGCCTCCGCCTACAGCCCCATGCCGGAGCGCGAGCGGGCCAGTGCCTCCGACCGGCTCGGCGACCTGGCCTACAAGGTCCAGGGCTCCACGCCCGCCGACGACGCGCTGCGCGCCGCGCGGGAGCGGGCCGTCGCCGCCGGGGCCACCGACATCGAGCAGGAGGCCGTCGAGGGCGACGCCGTGGACGTGCTGTCGAAGCTGGCGAAGGAGCGCCCCGTCGACCTCATGGTGATCGGCAACCGGGGCCTCAACAGCCTCGCGGGCCGGATCCTCGGCTCCGTCCCGGCGAACCTGTCCCACCGCGCGCCCTGCGACGTGCTGATCGTGCACACCACTCCCCGGGGCCGGTGACCCGATCGTAACCCGGGTTCCGCCGCGGGCGTACAGGGCGGGGTCTGGCCTCCGGAGGGGTGGGGTACGTCACCGTCAGGACGTAGGCTGACAGCCACCGATCATGAGCGGGGCCCCCGACCCCCGGGAATGTCGGCCCCCGTCGGTGACGCTGTACCTGGGCGTCGGAAGGAGGCAGCGCGTGGTCGAACTCGAAAGCGTGCCGGAACTCGTCGAACCGGTGCTCGTGGCCGCCTTTGAGGGGTGGAACGACGCCGGGGAGGCCGCCAGCGGGGTGATCGCGCACCTGGAGTCGACCTGGGAGGCGGTGCCCATCGCCGAACTCGACCCGGACGACTACTACGACTTCCAGGTCACCCGCCCCATCGTCGAGATGAGCGACGGCGAGACCCGCGGCATCACCTGGCCGACGACCCGCGTGTCCTGGGCGCGGCTGCCGAACGGCAAGGACGTCGTGCTCCTGCACGGGATCGAGCCCAACATGCGGTGGCGGTCGTTCTGCCGCGAGCTGGTCGGGCTGATGCTGGAGCTGGAGATCCGCAACGTCGTGCTCCTCGGCGCGCTGCTCGCCGACGCCCCCCACACCCGGCCGGTGCCGGTCACCGGCGCCGCGTCCGAGGCCGGCCTGGTCAACACCCTGAACCTGGAGCCGGCCCGCTACGAGGGGCCGACCGGCATCCTCGGCGTGCTCCAGGACGCCTGCGCCAAGGCCGACCTCGACACCGTCTCGCTGTGGGCGGCCGTCCCGCACTACGTCGCCCAGCCGCCGTCCCCCAAGGCGACCCTCGCCCTACTGCGCCGCGTCGAGGACCTCCTCGACGTCACCGTCCCGCTCGGCGAGCTGCCCGAGGAGGCCCGCGCCTGGGAGCACGGGGTCAACGAGCTCGCCGAGGAGGACTCCGAGGTCGCCGAGTACGTCCGCACGCTGGAGGAGCAGAAGGACGCCACGGAGCTGCCGGAGGCGAGCGGCGACGCCATCGCCCGCGAGTTCGAGCGCTACCTGCGCCGCCGCGACCCGGGCTGAGCCGCCCGCGGCGGGCTACACTCGGTTCGCGTAGAGTCCCCGTCGACGGCCCGCGCACGCCGCGAAGTGCGCCCGACATGACGTCTCCTTCTCCGGAGGGCGGTAGCGCCCGGGGCCGGTGAGCCCCCGCCAGGCGGCGATCCGCGTCCGCCCGCCCCGCGAGCTCCGCCGCCAGCGCCGCGACCGCTCCCACCCCTGCTGGGACCACCTCCTCGCCGCCCCGCTCTGGCCGCTGCACGGCGCCAATCTCGGAACCCTGCTGCGCACCTGCGACGCGGTCGGCGCTTGTATGGCGGTCCCCCGCTTCCCCTGGGTGCCCGAGGCGCTCGCCCGCGGCAACACGCTGCGCCGCCCCGCCTGCGTCCACTGGGTGAACGACCCGCTCGGCTGGCTGGAGCGGCAGCGGGAGGCCGGCAGCCGGGTCGTCGGCGTCGAACTGGCCGACGAGTCCGTGCGGCTCGCCGACCTGCCCGCCGCCCGCACCCGGACGGTGGCGGTGCTCGGCCACGAGCAGACCGGCATCCCCGCCGAGGCCCTCGAGCTGCTCGACCTGGCCGTGGAGATCCCCATGGTGGGCGGCGGCAGCAGCCTGAACGTCGCGGTGGCCGGCTCGCTCGTCCTCTACAAGCTCGCGGGCCTGCTGTGACGGGCGGGCGAGCGAGCCGCCCGGCCGGTCAGAGCGCGACGCCGAGGAGGGCGTCGACGACCGCGGCGGCCTGCGCCGGCGCGGCATCGTCGCCGCCGTCGGCGGCCGCCCAGGCGTCGACGGCCGCCAGCGCGGCCGGAGCGTCCAGGTCATCCGCCAGGTGGTCGCGGACCGCGGCGGCCAGCGGCCCGGCGGGCGGGCCGGACGGGCGGGCCGCGGCGGCGCGCCAGCGGTCGAGGCGGGCGGCCGCCTCGCCGAGCGCTTCCGGCGTCCACTCCCAGTCGGAGCGGTAGTGGTGGGCCAGCAGCGCCAGCCGGATCGCCATCGGGTCGGCGCCGGACCTCCGCAACCTGGAGACGAACACGAGGTTGCCGCGCGACTTGGACATCTTCTCCCCGTCCAGGCCGACCATGCCGGCGTGGACGTAGGCGCGGGCGTGCGGCCGCTCCCCCGTGGCGACCTGGGCGTGCGAGGCGCCCATCTCGTGGTGCGGGAACGCCAGGTCCGAGCCGCCGCCCTCCACGTCGAACGCCATGCCGAGGTACTCGATGGAGATCGCCGAGCACTCCACGTGCCAGCCGGGGCGGCCCTCCCCGAACGGGGAGTCCCAGCCGGGCTCGCCGGGCCGGCGCGCCATCCACAGCAGCGCGTCGAGCGGGTCGCGCTTGCCGGGCCGGTCCGGGTCGCCGCCCCGCTCGGCGAACAGCGGCGCCATCTCCTCCCGCGTGAGCCCGCTGACCTGCCCGAAAGCCGGGTCGGCGGCGATCGGGAAGTAGACGTCGCCGGCCACCTCGTAGGCGGCGTCCCGGCCGCGCAGCTTCTCGATCATCTCGATGATCAGCGGGATCGACTCGACCGCGCCGATGTAGCGGTCGGGCGGCAGGACGCGCAGGGCGGTCATGTCGTCGCGGAAGAGCTGGATCTCCCGGTCGGCGAGCTCGCGCCAGTCCTCCCCCGTCTGCCGGGCACGTTCCAGAAGGGGGTCGTCGACGTCGGTGGCGTTCTGGACGTACAGCACCCGGTGGCCGAGGTCCCGCCACACCCGGTTCACCAGGTCGAAGGCGAGATAGGTGTTGGCGTGGCCGAGGTGCGTCGCGTCGTAGGGGGTGATACCGCAGACGTACATCCGGGCGGTGTCGCCGGGGGACGTGGGGCGGGTCGTGCCCGTGCCGGTGTCGTGCAGGCTGAGGGGCCGCGTCGCGGCGGGCAGTCCCGCATCGGACAGGCGGGGGACTTCGGAGGCGGGCCACGATCGCATACCGAAAGCTTATCCATGCACGATTCGCGGCTTGAATCCGAGATCGCGGCATCTCGCCGGGCCCGCCGGCCGGGCGACCTCAGGCGAGCCGGACGCGCGGGTCCAGCACCGAGTAGCCGATGTCGACCAGCAGGTTCGCGACGACCACGAAGAACGTCACCAGCAGCGTCACCCCGATGATGACCGGGGTGTCGCCGAGCGCGATGGACTGGTAGACCAGCTGCCCCACGCCCTGGAGCCCGAACACCTTCTCGGTGACGACCGTGGAGCCGATCAGCGCGCCGAGGTCGATGCCGAACTGGGTGACGACCGGGGTCAGCGCCGGGCGCAGCCCGTGCCCGCCGACGACGCGGCGCTCGGGCAGGCCCTTGGCCCGCGCCGTGCGCACGAAGTCCTCGCCGAGCACGTCCAGCATCGCGCCGCGGGTGAGGCGCGTGTAGGTGGCGACCATGAGGAAGGCCAGCGCGATCCACGGCAGGACCATCCGCCGCAGGAAATGCTCCTGAAGGGGCGGCCCGGCCTCGAACAGGTGGGCGGCGCTCCCGCCGAACCCGGCGGAGGCCAGCTGCAGCAGCGCCAGCGCCATCACGAACGGCGGGGTGGACAGGCCGACCAGCACCAGGACGGTCGCGGCCCTGTCCCACAGGCCGCGCGCCCGCATCGCGCTGAGGACGCCGAGCAGGACGCCGCCGCCGAACCACAGGACCGCGGCGCCCGCCACCAGGCACAGCGTCGTGGGGAGGCGCTCGCCGATCAGGGTGGTGACCGGCATGCCGTTGATGTAGGAGTCGCCGAGGTCCCCGCGTACCAGCCGCCCGGCGAACCGCCAGTACTGGACGAGGACGGGGCGGTCCAGCCCGAGGTTGCGGCGGATCTGGTCGAGGGTGTCGGCGGTGGCGCGCGGCCCGCCGATGACGCGCTCCACCGGGACGGGCGAGACGTGCAGGAAGACGAACACCAGGGTGGCCACCAGCCACAGCACCACGACCGCGTACAGCAGCCGGCGGAGGACGAACCGCGCCACCCGCCTCACCGCCCCCGGGGACGCGGTCGCCGCGCGGGTCGAATGCCTCGCGGACGCCCTCGCCGAGCACGTTGAACGCCAGCGTGGTCGCCAGCAGCAGGGCGCCCGGGACGGCGAGCAGCCACCAGGCGGTCTGGAAGACGTCGCCTCCCTCTCCGAGCATCGACCCCCAGCTCGGCATCGGCAGGCGCACCCCGACGCCGAGGAACGACAGCGTGGCCTCGAAGACGATCGAGGCGGGGATCAGCAGCGAGGTCAGCACGGTGATCTGGGCGGACAGGTTCGGCAGGATCTCGCCGAACATGATCCGCGCGTCGGAGGCGCCGAGGGCGCGGGCCGCCTCGATGAACTCCCGCCGCCTGAGCGAGATCACCTGCCCGCGGATCACGCGGGCGACGGCCGCGAACGAGAAGAACGCGATCATCAGGATCGTCATGGTCAGCCCGGCGGTGACCGAGGCGAGCTGGAACGTGGTCGCCAGCATGATGGCCACCAGCAGGTAGGGCAGGGCGAGCAGCATGTCCATCAGCCGGGCGAGCAGGCCGTCGAGCGCGCCGCCCGCGAAGCCGGCGAGGGTTCCCACCGCGGTCCCGGCGGCGGAGGCGAGCAGGGCCGCGAGGATGCCGACGGCCAGGGAGATCCGGGCGCCGTAGGCGGCGCGGACGAGGACGTCGCGGCCGAGCTGGTCGGCGCCGAGGGGGAAGCGCCCGCCCGGTCCGCGCGGCTGGCCGCCGGCGTCCAGGCCCGTGTCCGGGAAGGTCGCGTCATAGGGGTGGCCGGTCAGGTGCGCCCACAGCGGCGCCAGCGCGGCGAACGCCAGGATCAGCATCAGGACGGCGAGCGCCGCGACCGCGAGCCGGTCGCGGCGGAACCGGGCCCACGCGAGCTGGCACGGGGTCCGGCCCTCCACGGGCGGGGACCCGTCAGGCGCCGGCCTCGGCCGGCGGGTCTCCACCTCGGCGCAGCTGCTCATCGCGCCGCCCGCGAGGGGGTCGCGGTCCGCTCCGGTACGCGGTCCCGACCGGCGGGCGCGAACGCCGCGCGCCGTGCCTCCGCCGCCATCCGCACTCCCCGTCCGCCGATGACCCTCCGCCGGCGGCCCCGCCCCGACGAAGATCGCAACAGGTAGTCAACGTAGCACCGAGCGTCACGTCCCGCAGCCGGAGCCGCCAAGAGGCCGGGACCGCGGGCCTCGCCGCCCCCCGCCGCCGCGGCTCAGCGGACGCGGGTCCAGGCCCGCCCGTCTCCCGGGACGGCGGAGAAGTCGTACCGGACGCCGGTCCGGCCGAGCGCGACGAGGCTGACCGAGGTGGTGCCCCACACACGGCCCTCTCCCAGGTCGAGGAGGGGGAGCAGGGCGCGGTGGTCGGCGCGGGGCAGCCCGCCGCCGTTCACCAGCGGCAGCCACGCGCCCCAGGCCCGCTCCACCGGGTCCTCGGGCCGCGGCTCCGGGCGCGGCGCGGTGGCCAGGAGCGGACGGAAGTGCGCGAGCCGCGCGGCCATGTAGGCGTCCTCGGTCTCGCCCTCGAGCTGCCCCTCGCCCTCCAGCCCGCTGTTGACGATCATGTGCAGGCCGGGACCGAGGCCGCGCTCGGTGAGGGCGGTGCCGTCCCAGCTCCAGAGCCGGACCCGGCCCGGTTCGGCGCCGACGAGGTGGAACGGGTCGAACGCGGCGAGGTCCGGCAGGCCGAGCTTGCCGTCGGCGGCGACCCGCAGGGGCAGTTCCCCGCGCGAGACCCGGCCCGCCTCGGGCGCCTCCCGGCCGCGGCCGTTCAGCACCACGGCGAGCCGCGGAGCGCCGGGGTCCACCGCCAGCCAGGTGCCGCCCGCGCGCAGGTCGCGGCCGCCGACGAGGCCGGGGCGGTCCGGCCAGTGCGGGCCGGGCGGCTCCCACTCGCGGGCGACGAACTCGTCGCGCACGCCCGCGACGAGCACCGGGACGGGGGAGGCGGGATCGACACTGATGATCGCCGTGCACATGCCCCAATTGGAGCATTCCCCGGAAATACCACGTGCGGCGGGGGCGGCTAGGGCCTGAAGCGAAGTGGCCTCGGCCACGCGCGCGAACGCGTGACCTGGCCGGTGGAGCGAAGCCGGAGGCGAGCGGAGCCGGGCAGATCGCGAAGCGATGCCGCGTTCGCCCAGGCACGGTCACGTAGCGAGCCGCAAGGCGAGCGAAGTGGGCCGGGACTGCCGGAAACACAGCCTACAGCGGCGGCCAGGGGATGGCGGGCCAGTCCTCGGGGGGGTAGGGGTGGATGCGGTGCTTGAGCATCAGCTCGACGCGGCGGCGCGTGGCGTCGACCTCCTCCGCCGTGAGCAGCTCGGCGAGCCGCGCGCCGAGGGCGCCGCGCAGCCCGCCCTCGACCCGGCCGAGCGCCTCCACCGACTCGGCGGTGAGGGGCTTGCCGCGCCACTGCCACAGGACGGTGCGGAGCTTGTACTCGACGGAGAAGCAGACGCCGTGGTCGCAGCCGTACACGTGGCCGTCGCCGGGCGGCAGCAGGTGGCCGATCTTGCGGTCGGCGTTGTTGACGACGGCGTCGAAGACCGCCATGCGGCGGACGGCCTCCTCGTCGGAGCGGGACAGGCCGACGAGGTCGATGTCGGGGTCGGGCTCGACCCACAGCTGCACCATGCCGGGCCCGTAGGGGCCGTCGCGGTGGACGGTGGGCGGCACGGTGCTCCACCCCATCGCCTTGGAGACCTCGTAGGCGGCGACCTCCCGCTCGGCGAGCGTGCCGTCGGGGAAGTCCCACAGGGGCCGCTCCCCCGCGACCGGCTTGTAGACGCAGTTGGCCGACACGCCGTCGTGCTCGATCGAGCAGTAGAGGGTGGCGTTGGACGCCTGGACGAGCCGGCCCTCCACGGCGATGCGCCCGGCGGACAGCAGCCGCTCGGCGGCGGCCGCGTCGCGCGGGGACACCGGGTGCCCGGCGCCGTCCCGCCCGCCGGCGTCGCCGGCGGGCGCCCGTCCGCGGGAGGACTGCGTCATGCGTTCATTCTCCCGGCCACGTCGTCCATGATCCAGCACAGCGGGGTGTCATCTCAGCCGAGGTATCCGTTCTGGCGGGGGCACACGTGCCCCTCGCCGTCGAGCGGCAGGCCGCACAGCGGGCACGGCGGCCGCCCGGCCGCCACCACCTTCAGGGCGCGCTCGGCGAACGCGCGGGCCTGCGCCGCGCTGATGCGCACCCGCAGCACCGCGATGGCGGGGTCGTCCTCGCCGACCTCGGGCTCCTCGTCGGACTCGGTGACCTCCTGCGCCTCGATCACCACCTGCTCGTCGTCGGGGTCCCAGGCGAGCGCCATCGTGCCGACCTTGAACTCCTCCTCGACGGGTTGGTCGAGGGGGCCGTCGTCGGCGAGCTCGGACGGGGCGACCGCGGGGACGGCGGCGTCCCCGCCGCTGCGCCGCAGGACCTCGTCCAGCAGCTCCTCGAGCCGCTCGGCCAGCAGCGTCACCTGGAACTTCTCCAGGCCGACGCTGGTGACGCGGCGGCCGGAGCGCGCCTGCAGGTAGAAGGCGCGGTCGCCGGGGCGCCCGACGGCGCCGGCGACGAAACGCTCCGGCGGGTCGTAGGAGATGACGGGCATGCCAATGACCCTACGCGCCGCCGCCGACGACCGCGTCACTCGACCCGAGTCCGTCTTTCCCGGAACGTTCCTCCGGAGGTTCCGGGACCAGTCCGGCGACGTCGCCTCCGGTGTCGTTGAGCCGGACGACGAACGGGCGCGTCTCGGTGTACCGGATCACGGTGAGCGAGGCGGGGTCGGCCTGGATGCGCTGGAACTGGTCCAGGTGCAGGCCGAGGGCGTCGGCGACGACGGACTTGATGATGTCGCCGTGGCTGCACACCGCGTACAGGGCGTCCGGGCCGTGCGAGGCCGCGATCCGCCCGTTCCACTCCCGGACCGCGGCGACGGCGCGGTGCTGCGCGTCGGCCAGCGCCTCCCCCTCCGCGCCGGGGAACCGGGCGGCGCTCGGATGGGCCTGCACGACGCGCCAGAGCGGCTCCTCGGCCAGCTCCTTGAGGGGACGGCCCGTCCAGTCGCCGTAGCGGACCTCGCCGAACCGCTCGTCGGTCTCGATCTTCTCGGCCGGCTCGGCGCGCGCCGCGACGATGGCCTCCGCGGTCTCGGCGCAGCGCTCCAGGGGGCTGGAGACGACGGCGGCGAGCGGCAGCGGCGCCAGGCGGGCGGCGAGCGCGGCCACCTGCGCACGGCCGCGCTCGTCCAGGCGCACGCCGGGCGTCCATCCGGCCAGCACGGGGCCGGTCATCGCGGTCAGGCCATGCCGGACCAGGAGAAGCGTCGTCACACCGGCCACTCTAGGAGATCCACGGCGCATGGCGGCGCCCCGGATGCGCGACAATGCGTGGCGTGATCGTCGACAAGGCAATCTACGCCGGCGGGAAGCGCCGCGACTTCGAGGGCGACATCAGCGACGCCTTCGACCTCGCCCGCGAGGACGGCGAGTGCTTCCTGTGGATCGGCCTCTTCGAACCCGACGAGGCCGAGTTCGAGCTGGTCAAGGACGAGCTGAACCTGCACCCCCTGGCGGCCGAGGACGCGGTGTCCGCGCACCAGCGGCCCAAGATGGAGCGCTACGGCGACACGCTGTTCGTGGTGCTGAAGACGCTCGCCTACATCGACAAGACCTCCGACATCGAGGTCGGCGAGATCATGGTCTTCCTCGGCCGGGACTTCGTGGTGACCGTCCGGCACGGCGCCGGGAACCCGCTCGGGCCGGTCCGCGAGCGGCTGGAGGACAGCCCGGAGCTGCTCGGGCACGGCGCCACCTCCGTCCTGTACGCGGTGTGCGACGAGGTCGTCGACCGGTACGGCGTCGTCGCCCACGAGGTCGAGGTCGACATCATCGGGCTGGAGCGGGCCGTGTTCGACCCGAACGCCCGGGACGTCACCGCCGACATCTACTCGCTCAAGCGTGAGGTCCTGGAGTTCCGCAGCGCCGAGGACCCGCTCGTCCCGGTGCTGCAGGAGATCGTGAAGGGCCGCGTCGCCGAGTGCGGCTCGACCCGCGAGTACTTCCGCGACGTCCTGGACCACCTGCTGCGCGTCGACGAGCAGGTCGACTCGCACAACGAGCTGCTCAACAGCGTCCTGACCGCCCACCTGGCGCTGCTCGGCAAGCGGCAGAACGAGGACATGCGCAAGATCTCCGCCTGGGCCGCGATCATCGCCGTCCCCACCGCGATCGCCGGGATCTACGGCATGAACTTCGACCACATGCCCGAGCTGCACTGGACCATCGGCTACCCGCTGGTCGTCGCGGTGATGGCCGTCGTGTGCGTGCTGCTGTTCCGCCGCCTCCGCAAGAGCGGCTGGCTCTAGGCGTTCTAGGCGCTCTGGTCGCGGGGAGGCAAAGGGGCGGCGAGGAGCACCGCCCAGAGGTGGGACTCGGCGCCCCGGGCCTCGAGGCGCCGCCGCATCCGCTCCACGCCCGAGCGCGTGGGCAGGGCCAGCCAGACCAGCAGCGGGTAGCCGAGGACGAAGCCCACGACGAAGACGAGCTCGCTGTGGGCGACCATCGCGAGCGGGAGGCCGAGGAGGATGACGCCCTCGGCGAGGGCGAACCGCAGCAGGACCGCCTGCCGGAACATCATCAGCGCGGTCAGCGCCGCCGCGCCCTGGTCGGCGCCCGGCGCCATCGGGCGCGGCGCGCGGGGCCCGGCGAGCAGCGCCAGCAGGGCGGCGGCGGCGAGCGGGAGGTGGATCCACGGCGGCGGTCCGCCGTGGCCGTCCTCGACGATCAGCGGCATGATCGCGAGGATCAGCACGGGGGCGGCCAGCAGCGCCAGCATCATCGTGCGCATCCGGCCGAGCTCGGTTCCGCCGCGCAGCGAGGCGAGGTAGCCGGGGTCGTCGCCGGGGCCGGCGCCGAACACCGGCGCCACGCTCGGCCCGCCGTCGCCCTCCGGCGTCTTCGGCGAGTACATCGAGAACGGGGGTGGCGCCATGGCTGCGAACTCTAGCCCGGCGGGGCCCGGCCGCAATAGATCCTCACCAGGATCTTCGTGCCGCCGGCGCGTGCGGCCCGAGCGGTCGCTCGCTTTCCGCGCGGCTCGCGCGGACCGATAGATTGGCCGCCTATGAAGGAGCGTCACCTCGGGCGGAGCGGGCTGCTGGTGTCCCGGCTGGGCCTCGGCACCATGACCTGGGGCCAGGACACCGACCCGGACGAGGCGGCGGCGCAGCTCGTCGCGTTCGTGGAGGCCGGGGGCACCCTGGTCGACACCGCCGACGTCTACAGCGACGGCGACAGCGAGCGCATCCTCGGCCACCTGCTGCGCGAGCTGGTCGACCGGGACGACCTCGTCGTCGCGACCAAGGCCGCGATCAGGCCGAACGGGCGCTACGACGGTTCCCGGAGGCACCTGCTGCGCGCCCTCGACGCCTCTCTCGACCGCATGGACCTCGACCACGTCGACCTGTGGCAGCTGCACGTCTACGACCCGGCCACGCCGCTGGAGGAGACGCTGTCGGCGCTGGACGAGGCGGTCTCGTCCGGCCGGGCCCGGTACGTCGGGGTCTCCAACTACGCCGGATGGCAGGTCTCCAAGGCGGCGGCCTGGCAGCGGGCCTGGCCGGGCCGCGCGCCGATCGTGTCCGCGCAGCTGGAGTACTCGCTGCTGCGCCGCGACATCGAGCGGGAGGTCGTGCCCGCCGCGCTGGACGCCGGAGCCGGCCTGCTGCCGTGGTCGCCGCTCGGCCGGGGCGTCCTCACCGGCAAGTACCGCACCGGCATCCCCGCCGGGTCGCGCGCCGCCGCCCCGCACTTCGCCGACTTCGTCCAGCCGTACCTGGACGAGGAGTGCGCCCGCATCGTGGAGTCGGTGGTGACCGCCGCCGAGGGCCTCGGCTGCTCCCCGCTCGCCGTGGCGCTCGCGTGGGTCCGCGACCGGGCGGGCGTCGCCGCGCCGATCGTCGGCGCCCGGACCGCCGCGCAGCTCGGCGCGATCCTCGCGAGCGAGGAGGTCACGCTGCCGAACGAGATCCGCGGCGCGCTGGACGACGTCTCCGACGTCTCCGACACGACGTCCCACCCGTGAGCGAACCGCCCGTGAGCGATCCGTCCGCGCGTCTTCCGTCCGCGCGTGTTTCATCCGTGAATCCCAGGACCGTCCGTGGCACCCTCTGGACGGTCCACCGCCGACCGCGACCAGCCGTGACGGGAAGCCCGTGACCGACACCCCTGACCACACCCCCTCCCCCGCCGAGCGCAAGGCGCGCGCCGAGGCCGCCATGCGCGCCGCCGAGGCCGCCGCCGGCGCGCTCGACGTGCGGGACGCCCCCGAGCCCGCGCAGGCGCCGCCGCCCGAACCCGGCCGGACCCCGGAGGAGGGCCTGCGCGCCCTCGAGGCGCTGCTCGCCGAGACGGGCGCGCCCGCCGCGCTCGCCGCCCGGACCGCGGCGCGGCTCGGCCCGTCCGCCGCCGGCCGGCTGCGCGAGGACCCGTGGCGGCTGCTGAGCGTCCCCGGCGTCCGGCCCGAACAGGCCGACCACTTCGCCCGCGCCCTCCTCGGGGACGGCGCCCGCCCCGACGACCCCCGCCGCGGCGGCGCCCTGGTCCTGCACCTGCTGACGGAGGCGGCCCGCCAGGGCCACACGGTCACGCCCGCCGCCGACGTGCTGTCCGCGCTGGAGCGCCTGCGCTACCCCGACCCGCCGCGCGCCGTCGAGGCGGCGCTGGACGAGGCGGAGGTCCTGTCGCTCACCGAGGAGCCCGAGTTCGACGAGGAGGCGTTCGAGGAGGACGCCGAGCCCGCGGAGCCGGAGGAGACGCTCGGCCCGGCGCGGTGGGCGCTCGCCGAGGAGGCGGCGGCCGAGGGCTTCCAGCGCCTGACGCTCACCGCCGCGCCGCTGCTGGACGACACGGCGCTGAAGGAGCTGCGCGACGGGCTCGCCGAGGACCGCTCCCTCGCCCTCACCGCCGCGCTGCGCACCGGCGTCAGCATCCTGCGCGGCACGCCCGACGGGCTCGCGGGCACGGTCGCCGCGATCGCCTCCGCCGCCGCGTCCCAGGGCGTCCGCACGGCGGTGGCGGCGCCCACCGACCGCGCCGCGGCCGACCTCGCCGCCGGTCTCGGCGAGGGCGTCGCGGTGACCAGCCTGCACCGGCTGCTGGAGCCCCGCGAGGACCCCTCGGCCGCGCCCGGGGCCGTCGGCTACGGGCGCGGCGAGCAGCGGCCCTTCGAGCTCGACCTCGTCATCGTGGCCGACGGCGCGGCGCTCGACGTCGAGCTGTGCGCGGTGCTGACCGAGGCGTGCCCCGACGGCGCCCACCTCGTGCTGTGCTGCGAGCCGGACGCCCCGCCGCCCGCCGGTCCCGGCCGGCCGCTGGACGACCTGGAGGCGTCGGAGACCGTGCCCGTCGTGGCGCTTGACGACGGGCCGCCGGCCGGCCCGCTCGGCGAGCTGACCGAGTCGGTGCGCGGCGGCGGGCTGGCCGCCGTGGACGCCCCCGGCCGCGAGGTCGTCATCGTGCCCGCCGAGGGCGCCGCGGAGGCGGTCCACCGGGCCGTCCAGCTCGTCGCCGACTCGATTCCCCGCGCCCTCGGCATCCCCGTCGAGGACGTCCAGGTCGTCGCTCCGGCGGCGGGCGGCGACGCGGGCGCCGGCGCCCTCAACGCCGCGCTCAAGGCCCGCCTGAACGCCGGCCCCGGCGCGTTCGGCGGCATGGACCCCGGCGACCGGGTGGTCGTCGCCGCGCCGCTCCCGCACGCCCCGCTCGGCGAGACGGGCGTGGTGGCGGGCGGCGGCCCGCACGGGCTGGAGGTCGACTTCCCGGGCGGTGCCGCGGTCGTCTCCCCGGCGGAGGCGTCCCGGCTGCGGCACGGCTGGGCGGTGCCGGTGGCGCTCGCGCGCGGGACCCGGCGTCCCGCCGTGGTCGCGGTCCTGGCGGCGGACGGGCTGTCGCGTCCGCTGGTGGCCACCGCTTTCGGGCTCGCGCGCCGCCACCTGTCGGTCGTGCAGGCGGCCGGACCCGCGCTGGCCAGGGCCGTCCGCGAGGACGGGGCCCCGGCGCGGCGCACCAGGCTCGCACGGCTGGTGGCCCAGTGAGGTACTGACAGGTAAAGAAACCCCCGTGTCGCGGTTTACGGGCGGCCCCGTATGGGACACGATGTCAACAAGGGTCAGGGAACGGCATCGGGTGGGTGGAGGAGCGACATGCCCCAGCGGCTCAGGCGGCTAGGTACGGCATCGGCGACGGTCTCGGCGGGGGCGCTCGTCCTGGTGCTCGCCGCCCCGGCGGCCGGCGCGGCGGCGGAGACGTGCAAGAAGGGCGTCGATCCCCAGAGCACGATCGAGAACTGGAAGTGCAACCTCGGCAACCTGCGCGAGGGGCTCACCCCGAAGCCCACTCCGACGCCGGCGCCGACGAAGACCGTGAAGCCCGCCCCGCAGAAGACCTCCAAGAAGACGAGGACGCCGGCCAAGGCGCCCGCCAAGGCCCCGCGCAAGCCGTCCTCCGCGCCGAGAGGCGGCCAGGGGGCGGCCCCGTCCGGGCCCGCCCCGATGACGGCGCCGGGCAGCCTCAAGCCGTACAAGGGGCAGGCCCCGTCCACCGCATCGGGGCTTCCCGGCGTGCTCCCCACGCCGGAGATCGCGGCCGACCCGTACGCGAACGCGGCCGGCGGGACGGCCGCCGCGCCGCAGACCCGGCTCATCTCCCCCGTCGCCGCGTCCGGCCAGGACAACGGCCAGCTGCTGCTGGTCGCCGCCGCGGCCGGGGCCGCCGGCGCCGTGGGCGCGCTCCACGTCAGCGTCGCGGGCCGCGCGCTGCGCCGCCGCCGGGCACGCTGAGGCCGTCGCGGGCCGCGGTCCGCCGCGGCCCGCCGGGCGTCACGCGGACGCGCCGCCGATGGAGTGCAGGCCGCCGTCCACGTGGACGATCTCGCCCGTCGTCGCGGGGAACCAGTCCGACAGCAGCGCCGCGCAGGCGCGGGCCGTGGGCTCGCTGTCCTTGATGTCCCAGCCGAGCGGGGCCGCCTTCGGCCACATGTCCGTCATGCCCTCGAACCCGGGGATGCTCTTGGCCGCCATCGTCGCGAGCGGACCCGCGGCGACGAGGTTCACCCGGATGCCCTGCGGGCCCAGGTACTTGGCCAGGTAGCGGGCGCACGACTCCAGGCCGGCCTTCGCCACGCCCATCCAGTCGTACACCGGCCACGCCTTGGTGGCGTCGAAGTCGAGGCCGACGACGGAGCCGCCGTCCTTCATCAGCGGCAGGCACGCCATCGTCAGCGACTTCAGCGAGTACGTCGAGGCGTGCACGGCGACGGCGACGTCCTCCCACGGCGTCTCCAGGAAGTTGCCGCCGAGCGCGGTCTGCGGCGCGAAGCCGATCGCGTGGACCACGCCGTCGAGGTGGTCGAAGCCGCTGTCGCGCAGGTTCCCGGCGAGGGCGCCGAGCTGGTCGGCGTCGGTGACGTCGAGCTCCAGCACCGGAGGCGGGTTGTCGGGCCCGGACGGCAGCCGCTTGGCGGTCCGCTGGGTGAGGGTCGGCCGCGGGTAGGCGGTCAGGACGACCTCGGCGCCCTGCTCCTGCGCGATCCGCGCGACGTGGAAGCCGATGGAGGCGTCGGTGAGGACGCCGGTGACCAGGATGCGCTTGCCTTCGAGGATTCCCATGACTGTCAGTGCCCCATTCCCAGGCCGCCGTCGACCGGGATCACGGCCCCGGTGATGTAGGCGGCGTCCTCACTGGCCACGAACCGGACGGCCTTGGCGACCTCCTCCGGCTTCGCGATGCGGCCGAGCGGCACCGCGGCGGTGATGGCCTTCTGCTGGTCCTCGCTCAGCACCGCCGTCATGTCGGTGTCGACGAAGCCGGGCGCCACCACGTTGACCGTGATGCCCCGCGACCCGAGCTCGCGGGCGAGCGAGCGCGCGAACCCGACCATGCCGGCCTTGGACGCGGCGTAGTTGGACTGCCCCGGCGAGCCCATCAGCCCCACGACCGAGGAGACCAGCACGATCCGCCCCGTGCGCTTGCGCATCATGCTCTTCACCGCGCGCTTGGCCACCCGGAACGAGCCCGTCAGGTTGGTGTCCAGGACGGAGGTGAACGACTCCTCGCTCATGATCGCCAGGAGGGTGTCCTTGGTGATCCCCGCGTTGGCGACGACCACCTCGACCGGGCCCTGCTCCGCCTCCACCTTGCCGAAGGCCGCGTCGACGTCCTCGGCGCTGGTCACGTCGCACCGGACGCCGAACAGCCCCTCGGGCGGCTCTCCCGACCGGTAGGTGACCGCGACCGCGTCGCCCGCCGCGGCCAGCTCGCGGGCGATGGCGAGGCCGATGCCCCGGTTACCGCCGGTCACGAGGACAGAGCGACTCATCAGGACCCTCTCGTTGTACTGCTCGTTGGCTGCTGCCCGACACTAGCGGCCCCGGCGCCCGCTGCGGATGTGCCGAACCGACAAGATCCCGTCACCTCCCTTTGTTCGGGCGCCTCGCGGCCCGCCGGGACGGGCGCGGACCGGTAGGTTGCGGAGGGTGCATGACATCGATCCCGCCTTCACCGCGCTGCCGCTCCGCGCGCTGGCCGACGCGGCGCTGTCCCGCGCCAGGGAGCTGGGCGCCGAGCACGCCGACTTCCGCCTGGAGCGCATCCGCAGCCAGACACTCCGCCTGTACGACGCCGCTCTGGAGACCGCCCTGGACGCCGACGACGTCGGGCTGTCGGTGCGGGTCGTCAAGGACGGCACCTGGGGCTTCGCCGCCGGCATCGACCTGACGCCCGAGGGCGCCGCCCGCGTCGCCGCGCAGGCGGTGGAGGTCGCCGCCGTCGCCAGGGCCGTCAACCGGGAGCCGATCGAGCTGGCCCCCGAGCCCGTCCACGGCGAGCGCACCTGGGTCTCGGCGTACGAGACCGACCCGTTCGAGGTGCCGACCGCCGACAAGGTCGCGCTGCTGGCGGACTGGAGCCGCCGGCTGCTCGGCGACGACCGCGTCGACCACGTCGACGCCACCATGCTCCAGATCAAGGAGAACAAGTTCTTCGCCGACCTCGGGGGCACGGTCACCACCCAGCAGCGCGTCCGGCTGCACCCCGTGGTGAACGCCGTGGGCATCGGCGACGGCCTGTTCGACACGATGCGCACGCTGGCGCCGCCCGCCGGGTACGGCTGGGAGTGGCTGTCGGGCGCGCACTGGGACTGGGACGGGGAGCTCGCCCGCATCCCCGAGCTGCTCGCCGAGAAGCTCGCGGCGCCGTCGGTGGAGCCGGGGCCCTACGACGTCGTCGTCGACCCGTCCAACCTGTGGCTGACGATCCACGAGTCGATCGGCCACGCGACCGAGCTGGACCGCGCGCTCGGCTACGAGGCCGCCTACGCGGGCACCTCGTTCGCCACCCCCGACAAGCTCGGGAGCCTCCAGTACGGCTCCAAGGCCATGAACGTCACCGGGGACCGGACGACCGAGCACGGCCTGGCCACCATCGGCTACGACGACGAGGGCGTGGAGGCCCAGTCGTTCGACATCGTCTCCGAGGGCGTGTTCACCGGCTACCAGACCGACCGGCGCATCGCCCGCCTCACCGGCGCCGAGCGCTCCAACGGCTGCGCCTTCGCCGACTCCTCGTCCAGCATGCCGATCCAGCGCATGGCGAACGTCTCGCTCAGGCCCGCCGAGGGCGGCCCGTCCACCGAGGAGCTGATCTCCGGGGTCGAGCGCGGCATCTACATCGTCGGCGACAAGAGCTGGTCGATCGACATGCAGCGGTACAACTTCCAGTTCACCGGGCAGCGGTTCTTCCGCATCGAGAACGGCCGCCTCGCCGGGCAGCTGCGCGACGTCGCCTACCAGGCGAGCACCACCGACTTCTGGAACTCGATGGAGGCCGTCGGCGGTCCGCAGACCTACGTGCTCGGCGGCGCGTTCAACTGCGGCAAGGGCCAGCCGGGGCAGGTCGCGTCGGTCAGCCACGGCTGCCCGTCGGCGCTGTTCCGCGGCGTCAACATCCTCAACGCGCTGAAGGAGGCCGGCCAGTGAGCACGATCAGGCCGCAGGAGGCCGTGGAGCGGGCCCTCTCGCTGTCGCGCGCCGACGACTGCGTCGTCATCGCCGACGAGTCGAGCACCGCGAACCTGCGCTGGGCCGGCAACACCCTCACCACCAACGGCGTGACCCGGTCCAGCCGCCTCACCGTCATCGCGCTGCGCCACACGGCGGACGGCGTGGCCGCGGGCGTGGTGTCGCGCTCGGCCGTGGGCGCGGGCGACATCGAGGAGCTGGTGCGCGCCGCCGAGGCCGACGCCGCGGGCAACGAGGCCGCCGAGGACGCGCGGCCGCTGGTCGCCGAGGGGCCGCCCGCCGGCGGCGCCGGATGGGACGACGACCCCGCCGAGACCGGCATCGGGGTGTTCGAGGGCTTCGCGCCCGCGCTCGGCGAGGCGTTCGCCGCCGCGCAGGCCGGCGACCGGCGCCTGTACGGGTTCGCCAACCACGTCCTCACCTCCACGTTCCTCGGCAGCTCGGCGGGCCTGCGGCTGCGCCACGACCAGCCGACCGGCCTGCTGGAGCTGAACGCCAAGGGCACGGGCGGCTCGGCGTGGGCCGGCGTCGGCACCCGCGACTTCACCGACGTCGACGTCCCCGCCCTCACCGGCGACCTCGCCCGGCGGCTGGACTGGGGAGAGCGGCGCGTGGAGCTGCCCGCCGGTCGCTACGAGACGATCCTGCCGCCCTCCGCCGTCGCCGACCTGATGATCTACCTGTACTGGTCGGCGGGCGCCCAGGACGCGCAGGACGGCCGGACCGTCTTCAGCGCTCCCGGCGGCGGCACCCGCGTCGGGGAGCGGCTCGCCGGCCTGCCCGTCACCCTGGCGAGCGACCCGGCCGCCCCGGGCATGCAGTGCGCCCCGTTCGTGATCGCGCACTCCTCCGGCCGCGAGTCGTCGGTGTTCGACAACGGGCTCGCGCTCGGCCCCACCGACTGGATCGCCGACGGCGCCCTCGCCTCCCTCACCCAGACCCGGCACTCCGCCGAGCGCACCGGCCTGCCGGTCACCCCCGCCGTCGACAACCTGGCGATGAGGGGGCCGGAGGGCGGCGCCTCCCTGGAGGAGATGGTGGCCCGCACCGAGCGCGGGCTGCTGCTCACGTGCCTGTGGTACATCCGGGAGGTCGACACGCAGAGCCTGCTGCTGACCGGCCTCACCCGCGACGGCGTCTACCTCGTCGAGAACGGCGAGGTCGTGGGGGCGGTGAACAACTTCCGGTTCAACGAGAGCCCGGTCGACCTGCTGTCGCGGCTCGCCGAGGTCGGCGAGACCGGCCCCACGCTGCCGCGCGAGTGGTCCGACTACTTCACCCGCACCGCCATGCCGCCGGTCCGGGTCCCCGACTTCCACATGTCGACGGTGAGCCAGGCGACCTGACCCGCCGCGGCACCGGGACGGCGGGACGCCCGCGGGCCGGGAGCCGGACCCCGCCGAGGGGCCCCGCCGTCCCGTGGCCGTGAAGGTCCGGACGGCGGGCGCCCCCGGCGCTAGGCCCTCCGCGGGCTCACGCGTCCTCCAGGCGGAAGCCCACCTTCATGGTCACCTGGAAGTGGGCCACCTCGCCGTCCTCGATGTGGCCGCGGACCTCGGTCACCTCGAACCAGTCCAGGTGGCGCAGGGTCTGCGAGGCGCGCCGGACGCCGTTGCGGATCGCGGCCTCGACGGTGTCCGGCGAGGTCCCCACGATCTCGGTCACGCGGTACGTGCGATCGGTCATTCGCTCCTCCAGAAGTTTTGCCCGGTACCGCCGGTGCGGGTCGGACTCCATGGGCTTACCGTGGAATGGTGAAGGTCAATCCCCGCCACCACCGCGAGCCGGCGGTCTACACGGTCACCGACGCTCCCCGCCCCATGTCGGAGGACATCGGCCACCGCCAGCGGCGGTACCTCGTGTCCATGGCCGTCCGCACGCTCTGCTTCGTCGGCGCCGTGGTGGCCGCGGTGGCGGGCGCGCCGTGGTGGCTCGCGGTCCTCATGGTGGTCGCGGCCGCGATCCTGCCCTACGTCGCCGTCGTCTTCGCGAACGGGGGCGCGCGAGCCGACGGCCCGGGCGGCCTTCGACGACCGCGCCGGCAGGGAACACAAGCCGGTTTCCGGACAGCGTCCGGAAATCCGGTCGTGACATTCTCTTGACTAACCGCGGGGGGTTTCGGTGTACGATTTGTACCGGCGCTCTGGTCCCCCGTCGGAGCGCCCGTGCCGGTGTTCCGGGCCCCCGTCGGAACACCGATGATGCGGCGCCGGGTGGATTGCCCCCGTATCCACCCGGCGCCGCTTTTCAATGCCCGGGGCGTCCCATGAAGCCGCGCGGTGCCGCGGATGACCCTCCGCGGACCGGCCGTTGACCGCCCTCCCGGGCCGAAGCACATCCTCGCGGAAACGCAAGCGGTCCCGGCTGGCCTGCTCCGGCCAGGGTCCCGAAACCGGGCCCTCCGCCCCTTCCCGCCCTGATCCGCGCGGGGCGCGGCGCCTCCCCCGGCCCCTCCCCGCCGGGACGTCCCGGTCCCCGGCCGATCCCCTCCCCGGGCCCGCCGCGTACTGCTGAGCGGCCTCACCCCGACGCTCCGAAGAGTGGGCCGCCCACCCCTTGACGGAGGGGGACGTTGAGACGAACATCACGTCTGCCCCATTGAGACACATCCGTTCTGTGTCTCACCCGGCGGGCCGTCGACCCACGGCGCGACGCGGCCCGCACCCCCGCCCGGGAAACGGAGACCGGCCATGAGCGCATTCGACGACGTTCCTGAGTGGGCACCCCGGACCCCACCGGAGCCGGGCGGCCCGGAGTCCCCCCACGTCTTCCTCGGCGCCTCCCACCCCGGCCCGCTCCCGCGCCGCGGCAGGGGCGGCTCCGAGGGGGAGCCGTTCGACGCCTTCAAGCGGCCGGGCCGCACACCCCGCCCCCAGGGCCCGGCGCACGCCGCCGCCAAGTCCGCCCGGGGGCCCTGGAGCCTCGGCGGGGGCCGGCCGCCGAGGCGCGTCGGCGGCATCCTGCTCGGGCCGCTGGCCGGCGCGGTCGGTCTCGTGCTCCTCGGCGGATTCGGCGCCTACGCCCTCGCCTCGGCGGGCGGCGGGTGCTCCGGCGGCGGCGCGGTGACGCTCGACGTGGCGGTGGCGCCGGACGTCGCGGCCGCGGTGGCGCGGGCCGCGGACCGGTTCAACGACGCCGGGCACGAGGTGGACGGGCGGTGCGCCCGCGCGCGGGTGCGCGCCACCGATCCGGCCGCGGTCGCGACGCTGCTGTCCGGAAAGGGCGTGGCCGGGGTCGCCCGGCGGCCGGACGTCTGGATCCCCGACTCCTCGCTGTGGACCAAGCTCGTCGAGGGGCCCGCCCAGGCGGCCCGGCCCCGGGGGACCCGGGCCGCCTGGGCGGGATCGCCTCGACCCCGATCGTGCTGGCGATGCCGCGCGGCCTGGCGACCCAGCTGCGCAACCTCGGCGCGCCGGAGCGGCCGTCCTGGAAGGACCTGCTCGCCGCGGCCGGGACGGCCTCGGACGCCGAGCAGGACCCGGCCGCCGGGCAGGGCGGCGGAGTGATCCCGCCGCGGCTGCTGCGGCTCCAGGTCCCCGATCCGGGCCGCAGCTCGACGGGCATGGGCTCGCTGATCCTGGCCGGCGCGCTGCTCGCGGACGCTCCGGAGGGCGAGGCGTCCTTCACCGGCGTGGTCCGGACGATCCGGGAGGGCGTGGCGCCCTCGGTCGAGGCCGAGCTCGCCGCCTTCACGGCCTTCGACCAGGGCAGGTCCGACCGCTACCCGGTCGCCCTGGCACCCGAGCAGGCGGTGTTCGCCTACAACGCGCGGCGTCCGGCCGAGCCGGCGGTCGCGGTGCACCCGGCGGAGGGCACGGTCTACCTCGACCACCCGGTCACCGTCCTGGCGGAGGACCGGGCCAAGGCCGGCGCCGCGCGGTCGCTGGCCGCGGCGCTCACGGACAGCGCCACCCGCGACGACCTCCAGCGGCTGGGCTTCCGGACGCCCGGCGGGGCGGCGCCCTCGTCGTTCTCCGCGCGGACCGGCCTGGACCCGCGCCCGCCGCGGGCGCTCCCGGACGCGCCCGCCGCGGACGTGCGGCGCACCATGCAGTCGTGGGCCCAGCTGTCGCTGAGCATCCGGATGCTGAGCGTGATCGACGTGTCGGGCTCGATGGACGAGGGGGTCGCGCCGGGGGTGACGCGGTTGCAGTCCACGGTCCGCACGGCCCAGGGCGGGCTCGCGCTGCTGCCGGACGACAGCGAGCTCGGCCAGTGGGTCTTCTCCACCGAGCTGGAGGGCGACCGGGACTGGCGCGAGCTCGTCAGCGTCGGGCCGCTCAACGAGCGGCTCGGGTCGGCGACCCGGCGGCAGCTCGTGCTGAGCGCGTTCGCGCGGATCCGGGTGAAGAAGCACGGCGACACCGGCCTGTACGACACGGTCATGGCCGCGTTCGACTACATGAAGCGGACCTACAAGCCGGAGTACGTGAACTCGGTCCTGCTGTGGACGGACGGCAGGAACGAGGACCCCCGCGGCCCGTCCCTGGAGGAGACCCTCGACCACATCCGCCGCGAGTACGACCCGGAGCGGCCCGTCCAGGTCAACATGCTGGGCTACGGCTCGGGCGTGGACGTCGAGGAGCTGCGGCGCATCGCGGCGGTGACGCACGGGGACGCCTACGTGGCCGAGACGCCCGGGCAGATCCAGAAGATCTTCCTCAGGGCCGTCTCGCGCCGGGTCTGCGAGCCCGGCTGCTGACCGCGCAGGCCGCCCGGCCCCGGCGGGGCCGCCCCTTCCCTCTCGTATTTGATTCTAGAACTCTGTTCGAGTTAACTTAGCGTTCTGTTAGTAACGCAGGCGAGAGGGGCACGGCGTGCGCCGCACCGTTTTCAACGAGGACCACGAGGCCTTCCGGGAGACGATCCGGGACTTCATCGAGGCCGAGGTGGCCCCGGTCTACGAGGAGTGGGAGAACGCGGGCCATCCCCCGCGCGAGTTCTACAACAAGCTGGGCGAGCTCGGCGTGTTCGGCATCCAGGTGCCCGAGGAGTACGGCGGCGCGGGCGAGACCAGCTTCAAGTACCAGGCCGTGGTCTCCGAGGAGTGCGCCCGCGCCGGGGTGAGCTTCGGCGGCTACGGGGTGCACGTCAACCTCGTCCTGCCCTACCTGCTGAAGTACGGCTCGGAGGAGCAGAAGAAGCGCTGGCTGCCGCCGTTCGTGTCCGGCGAGATGATGACGGCCATCGCGATGACCGAGCCCGGCACCGGCTCGGACCTCGCCGGCATGCGGACCACGGCGAAGCGGGACGGCGACCACTACGTCCTGAACGGCGCCAAGACGTTCATCACCGGCGGCGTCCTCGCCGACCGGGTGCTCGTGGTGGCCCGGACGTCCGAGGCCACGCCGGAGAACCGCCGGGCGGGCCTGTCGATCCTGGCCGTGGACACCCGGAGCGAGGGCTACGCGGTCGGACGCAAGCTGGAGAAGATCGGTCTGCGCAGCTCCGACACGGCCGAGCTGTCGTTCAGCGACGTCCGGGTCCCCGTGGAGGACCTGCTCGGCGAGGAGGGGCGCGGGTTCGAGTACCTGACGCACAACCTCGCGGAGGAGCGCCTCGGCATCGCGACCAGCTCCTACGCGTCGGCGGCGGCCGCCGTGGAGTTCGCCCGCCGGTACGTGCGGGAGCGCACCGTCTTCGGCAAGACCGTCTCGTCGTTCCAGAACACCAAGTTCGTGCTGGCCGAGTGCGCCACCGAGGTCGAGGCCGCCCGCTCACTCGTCGACCGCTGCATCGAGGCGCTGGACGCCGGCGAGCTCACCCCCGCCGACGCCGCCGTCTGCAAGCTGTTCTGCACCGAGGTGCAGGCCCGCGTCGTCGACAAGTGCCTCCAGCTGCACGGCGGCTACGGCTACATCCTGGAGTACCCGATCGCGCGCCTGTACGCCGACGCCCGGGTCACCCGGATCTACGGCGGCACCAGCGAGGTGCTCAAGACCATCATCGCCAAGGACATCCAGGTCTGACGGAAGGGCTCGCGCACATGACCGGAACCCGGGTCGCCATCGTCACCGGCGCCGCGCGCGGCATCGGCGCCGCCACCGCCGTCCGCCTCGCCAGGGAGGGCTTCGCCGTCGCCGTCTGCGACCTCGACGAGGCCGCCTGCGCCGGCACCGTCGAAACGATCACCAAGGACGGCGGCACCGCGCTGGCCGTCGGCGTCGACGTCGCCGACACCGCGCGGGCGAACGCCGCCGTCGCGCGCGTCGCCGCCGAGCTCGGACCCCCCGTCGTCCTGGTGAACAACGCCGGCATCACCCGCGACAACCTGCTGTTCAAGATGTCCGACGACGACTGGGACTCGGTCCTCTCGGTGCACCTGCGGGGCTCGTTCCTGATGACCCGCGCCGCGCAGGAGCACATGACGAAGGCCGGATGGGGCCGGATCGTGAACCTGTCGTCGGTGTCGGCCCTCGGCAACCGCGGCCAGGTCAACTACTCGGCGGCCAAGGCGGGCCTCCAGGGCTTCACCAAGACGCTGGCGATCGAACTCGGGAAGTTCGGCGTCACGGCCAACGCGATCGCGCCGGGGTTCATCGCCACCGAGATGACGGCCGCGACCGCCGCCCGCGTCGGCGTCGGCTTCGAGGACTTCAAGGCCGCCGCGGCCAAGGAGATCCCCGTCCGGCGCGTCGGCGTCCCCGAGGACATCGCGGGGACCGTCGCGTTCCTGGTGAGCGACGACGCGTCCTTCGTGTCCGGGCAGGTCATCTATGTGGCCGGTGGTCCCCGCGCGTGACGGGGCGGCCCGCGTGCGGGACCGGGAGGGGACCGAGGAGTCGCTGCGGGCGGCGGCGGTCGCGCTGCTGCGGCGCGGCGGCGTCCTCGCCGGGCTGAACCTGCGCCAGGTCGCCGACGAGGCCGGGGTCAACCGCGGGCTGGTCTACCAGTACTTCGGGTCGCGCCGGGCGCTGCTGCGCTCGGCGCTGTTCCACCGCTCGCGGCCGAACGCCGAGGACGCGGTGGAGGCGGCCGGGCTGCCGCTGCGCGAGCGGCTGGCGCGGCTGTTCTGGACGAGCCTGCGCCACCCCGAGCCGGTCCGGCTGGCGACGCTGCTCGTGCTGGACGGCGACGACCGGCCCCGCGTCCTGCTCAACCGGGGCGCGGGCCGCGAGGACCTCGCCGCGGAGGCGGCGCGGGGGGACCTGCCGGTCGAGGACGTGGCGGCCGTGCAGGCGGCCATCGCCTCCACGATCTACGGGTACACGCTGCTGCGCGAGCACCTGGCGCGGGAGATCGGCGTGCCCGCCGACGAGCTCGACGAGCGCATGGCCCGCTGCGTGGAGGCCATGTTCACCCGCCGCCCCGGCTAGCGGGGGCGGGCCGCGGCGAGCCGTCCGGCGAGAACGGCCGGGGCCTCGACCAGGGACGGGCCGTACCAGGTGAGGAGCCGGCCGCTGACGAGCGCGGCGTCGAGCCCGGGGAAGCACTCCGGGCCGTCGTCCTCGGTGAAGCGGTACGGCTCGTCCGGCAGGACGACGAGGTCGGCGCCGGCCGCGTTCAGCTCGTCCAGCGGGATCTTCGGGTAGCGCTCGGGATGCCCGGCGTAGACGTTGGAGACGCCCAGGCGGGACAGGACGTCGCCGGTGAAGGTGTCGCGCCCGACGACCATCCACGGCCGCCGCCAGATCGGGATCACCGCCGCCCGGGGCTCCCCCGGCGCGACCCGCGACCAGACGCGGGACGCCTCCTCCAGCCATCCGGGCGCCGCAGGCACCCGGCACGCCTCGGCCAGCATGCGCCGCAGCGACGCCAGGGCCTCCTCGACCGTGCGGATCCGCGTCATCCACACCGCGACGCCCGCCGCGCGGAGCGCCTCGACGTCGGCGGGACGGTTCTCCTCGGTGTTGCCCACGACGACGTCGGGCCGCAGCGCGATGATCCGCTCCAGGTCGGGGTTCTTGGTGCCGCGCACGCGCGGCACGTCGAGGCCCTCGGGATGGGTGCACCAGTCGGTGGCGCCGGCCAGCAGCTCCGGCGCGGTCGCCGCGACCGTCTCGGTCAGGGACGGGACGATCGACACGACGCGGCGCACCCGGTCCGGCAAGCGGACCGGGGCGCCGGTGTCGTCGCGGGCGGCCATCGGCGGACGGTCCTCAGACGTTGCGGCGGTACTGGCCGCCGACCTCGAAGAAAGCGTCGGTGATCTGCTGGAGGCTGCACACGCGCGCCGCGTCCATCAGCACCGCGAACACGTTCCCCCCGGACCGGGCCGCGTCCTTGAGCGCGGCGAGCGCGGCCCGCGCCTCGTCCCCGTGCGCCCGCTGGTAGCCGCGGACGCGGTCGAGCTGGGACCGCTTCTCGTCCTCGGTGGCGCGGGCGAGCTCGATCGTCTTCGGGGTCCCGTCGCCGGACTCCGGGGTGCGGAAGGTGTTGACGCCGATGATCGGCAGCGAGCCGTCGTGCTTGCGCTGCTCGTACAGCATCGACTCGTCCTGGATGCGGCCCCGCTGGTAGCCGGTCTCCATCGCGCCGAGCACGCCGCCGCGCTCGCTGATGCGGTCGAACTCCGTGAGCACGGCCTCCTCGACCAGGTCGGTCAGCTCGTCGATGACGAACGACCCCTGGAGGGGGTTCTCGTTCATCGCGAGGCCCCACTCGCGGTTGATGATGAGCTGGATCGCCAGGGCCCGCCGCACCGACTCGGCCGTCGGCGTGGTGACCGCCTCGTCGTAGGCGTTGGTGTGCAGGCTGTTGCAGTTGTCGTAGATGGCGATGAGCGCCTGCAGCGTCGTGCGGATGTCGTTGAAGTGCATCTCCTGCGCGTGCAGGGAGCGCCCGGACGTCTGCACGTGGTACTTGAGCTTCTGGCTGCGCTCGTTGGCGCCGTACCGGTCGCGCATGGCCACGGCCCAGATGCGCCGGGCCACGCGTCCCAGCACGTTGTACTCCGGGTCCATGCCGTTGGAGAAGAAGAACGACAGGTTGGGCGCGAAGTCGTCGATGTCCATGCCGCGCGCCAGGTAGGACTCGACGTAGGTGAAGCCGTTGGCGAGGGTGAACGCGAGCTGGCTGATGGGGTTCGCCCCGGCCTCGGCGATGTGGTAGCCGGAGATGGACACCGAGTAGAAGTTGCGGACCTTGTTGGCGATGAACCACTCCTGGATGTCGCCCATCATCCGCAGCGAGAACTCGGTGGAGAAGATGCAGGTGTTCTGCCCCTGGTCCTCCTTGAGGATGTCGGCCTGCACGGTGCCGCGCACGGTGGACAGCACCCGCGCGCGGATCCGCGCGGCCTCCTCCTCGGACGGTTCGCGCCCGTTCTCCTCGTAGAAGGCGTCCAGCCCCTGGTCGACGGCGGTGTTCAGGAAGAACGCCAGGATCGTGGGCGCGGGGCCGTTGATGGTCATCGACACCGAGGTGGTCGGCGAGGACAGGTCGAACCCGTCGTAGAGCGCCTTCATGTCGTCCAGCGTGGCGATCGACACCCCGGACGTGCCGACCTTGCCGTACACGTCGGGACGCTCGTCGGGGTCGCGCCCGTACAGGGTGACCGAGTCGAACGCGGTGGACAGGCGCGTCGCGGGCTGGCCCTCCGACAGCAGCTTGAAGCGGCGGTTGGTGCGGAAGGGGTCGCCCTCCCCCGCGAACATGCGGGCGGGGTCCTCGTTGTCGCGCTTGAACGGGAACACCCCGGCGGTGAACGGGAACCGCCCGGGCAGGTTCTCGTTGCGGAGGAAGCGCAGCAGCTCGCCGTGGTCGGTGTAGCGCGGCAGGGCGACGCGGGGGATCCGGGTGCCCGACAGCGACTCGCGCGCGAGCGCGGTGTGCAGCTCCCGGTCGCGGATCCGCACGACCTGCTCGTCGCCGGAGTAGGACTCCACCACCGCGGGCCAGCCCTCGACCAGCTGGGCGTTCCCCGGCTCCACCTCGCGGCGCGCCTTCTCCAGCAGGGCCTCGACCTCGGAGGCGTCCGTCAGCTCGGCACGGACCTCGTCCAGCCGCTGGACGCGCCGCACCGCCTCCATCTGCCTCACCGTGTCGGCGTGGTAGCCCCGGACGGTCTCGGCGATGTCGGACAGGTACCGCACGCGGTTCGGGGGGATGACGGTCGCGGCGCCGGTCGGCACCTTGGTCGCGACCTCGGGGAGGGCACCGTCCTCCAGGCGCAGGCCGTGCTCGCCCAGCAGCCCCCCGAGGTGCTGGTAGAGCGCCGTGACGCCGTCGTCGTTGAACGTGGCGGCGCTGGTGCCGAACACCGGCATGTCGTCGGGGCGCCGCCCGAACGCCTCCCGGTTGCGCACGAGCTGGCGGCCCACGTCGCGCAGCGCGTCGGCCGCGCCGCGCCGCTCGAACTTGTTGATCGCCACCACGTCCGCGAAGTCGAGCATGTCGATCTTCTCGAGCTGGGACGCGGCGCCGAACTCCGGCGTCATCACGTACAGCGACACGTCGACCAGCGGCACGATCGCGGCGTCGCCCTGCCCGATGCCGGGCGTCTCCAGGACCACCAGGTCGTACCCGGCGGCCTTGCAGGCGGTGATGATGTCCTCGACGTTCTCGGGCAGCTCCCGCGCACCCCGGGTCGCCAGGGAGCGGAAGAACACGCGGTCGCCGTCCAGGGAGTTCATCCTGATCCGGTCGCCGAGCAGCGCGCCGCCGCCGCGCCGCCGCGTCGGGTCAACGGCGAGGACCGCGACGCGCAGCCGGTCGCCCTGGTCGACGCGCAGCCGCCGCACCAGCTCGTCGGTGAGCGAGGACTTCCCGGACCCGCCCGTCCCGGTGATCCCGAGCACGGGGACGCGCCGCCCGGCCGCAGCCTCGGCGAGCCGCGCGCGGTCGTCCGCGGGCAGGTTCCCGGCCTGCAGGCAGGTGACGGCCCGGGCGAGGGCGCGCCGCTCCCCCGCCAGCACGTCCTCGACCGGCACCGGCTCGGCGGCCAGGTCGACGTCGCACTCGCGGACCAGCTCGTTGATCATGCCGGGCAGGCCGAGCCGCTGGCCGTCCTCCGGGGAGAAGATCCGCACGCCGGCGTCCGAGAGCCGCGCGATCTCCTCGTGCACGATGACGCCGCCGCCCCCGCCGAACACCTTCACGTGCTCGGCGCCGGCCTCCTTCAGGCTGCGCGACAGGTACTCGAAGTACTCGACGTGGCCGCCCTGGTAGGAGCTGATCGCCACGCCCTGAGCGTCCTCCTCCAGGACGGCGTCGACGACCTCCCGCACGGAGCGGTCGTGCCCGAGGTGCACCACCTCGGCGCCCTGGGACTGCAGGATGCGCCGCATGATGTTGATGGCCGCGTCATGGCCGTCGAACAGCGCCGCCGCCGTCACGAAGCGCACCGGGTGCACCGGCGCGTGCAGCTCCCCCGTCACCGTCTCCACCTCAACCCTTGGACATCCAATATTTGGAAGTTAAAGTAGTTTCCGTGCGCGACGCAGTCAAGACGTCATACGGTGGGCCGGTGCCCGACATGCCCGATCCCATCGCCGAGGCCCACCGCCAGTGGAGCGGCCGCTGGCCCGAGCACGCCGACCGCATGGCGGCCGTCACCTCGGTGATGCGGGCCCAGCAGGTCCTGCTCAGCCGGATCGAGGCCGTCCTCAAGCCCTACGGGCTGACGTTCGCCGCCTACGAGGCCCTGCGCCTGCTCGCCTTCACCCGCACCGGAACCCTTCCCATGGGCAAGATGGGCACCCGCCTCATGGTCCACCCGGCCTCGGTGACCAACGTGATCGGCCGCCTGGAGCAGCGGGGCCTCGTCGGCCGCCGCCCCTCCCCCGACGACCGCCGGGTCGTCCTCGCCACCATCACCCCCGCGGGCCGCGACCTCGCCGAGGAGGCCACGCTCGCCCTCAACGAGTCCGGCTTCGGCATCGCCGGCCTCCCCGAGGCCGAGGCCGCCGAGATCACCGCCGCGCTCCGCCGCGTCCGCCTGGCGACCGGCGACCTCGACTGATCCGGGGGACCCGGCGCCGCCGGGACGTGTGACACCTTGGGGGCATGACGAGCGAGACGGTCTTCACCTACGGGGCGCCGCAACTGAAGTTCGGCAGCGGGGCGGCGGACGAGATCGGGTTCGATCTGGCGCAGTTCGGGGCGCGGCGGGTGCTGGTCGTCACCGACCCCGGGATCGCCGCGACGGGCGGGCCGGCGCGGATCGCCGAGGCGATGGGGGCGTACGGGGTCGAGGCCGCCGTGTTCGACGGCGTGCGCGTGGAGCCCACGGACGCGAGCATGCGGCAGGCGGTCGAGCACGCCCGGGAGACCGGCCCCTACGACGCGTACGTGGCGGTCGGGGGCGGGTCGAGCATCGACACCGCCAAGGCGGTCAACCTGCTCACGACGAACGAGGGCGACCTCGCCGACTACCTGAACCCGCCGGTGGGCGCGGGGCGCGCGCCGGAGCGGCCGCTGCTGCCGCTGGTGGCCGTCCCCACCACGACGGGCACGGGCGCGGAGAGCACCACGGTGTGCGTCCTCGACGTCCTGGACCTGCGGGTGAAGACCGGCATCAGCCATCCGCGGCTGCGGCCGGCGCTGGCCGTGGTGGACCCGGAGCTGACGATGTCGCAGCCGCCCGGGGTGACCGCCTCGGCCGGGATGGACATCCTCTGCCACGCCCTGGAGAGCTACACCGCGCGCCCCTACGACGCGTACGAGCGCAAGAGGCCCGAGCAGCGGGTCCCCTACTGCGGGGCCAACCCGGTGTCGGACATGTGGGCGGAGAAGTCGCTGAGCCTGCTGTCGCGGTCGTTCCGCAGGGCGGTCGAGGACGGGGAGGACCGGGAGGCGCGCACCGACATGGCGCTCGCGGCGACGTTCGCGGGCCTCGGGTTCGGCAACGCCGGGGTGCACATCCCGCACGCCAACGCCTACCCGATCGCCGGGCAGGTCAGGGACTTCCGCCCGGACGGCTACCCCGCCGGGGAGGCGATGGTCCCGCACGGCATGTCGGTGTCGCTGACCGCGCCGGAGGCGTTCCGGTTCACCTTCGAGGCGTGCCCCGGGCGGCACGTCCGGGCCGCCGAGCTGCTCGACCCTCGGACGGACCGGCCGGACGAGGCGTCCGAGCACCTGCCGCTGGCCGTGCTGCGGCTTATGCGCGACATCGGCCTCCCGGAAGGGATCGGCGGAGTCGGGTACACCGAGGGCGACGTCCCCGCGCTGGTGGAGGGCGCGATGAAGCAGCAGCGGCTGCTGGCGACCGCGCCTCGCGCGGTGGACGAGGAGGCCGTGGCCGGGATCTTCACGCGGTCGCTGCGCCTGTGGTGAGGCCGCTGTGGTGAGGCCGGTGGTGAGGCCGCTGCGGTGAGGCCCCTCAGCGCTCGCGGACCCAGGCGTCGACGAGGTCGGCGGCCTCGGGCCGGGAGTCCGGCAGGTAGTGGGTGTCCCTGATCCGGTGGAGGGTCCTGTCCGGCGCGGCGAGGGCGTCGAACACCGCGCGGGCGTCGCTTTCGTAGACGCCCTCGTCCGCCGTGGCGTGCACCACCAGGGACGGGGCGGTGATGCGCGCGAGGTGCGGGGCGGCGGCGCACTGCGAGGTGCGCAGGCTCCACATCGACAGCCAGGAGCGCAGCGTGCACAGCGAGCCGATGCCGAACACGCCGTAGTTCGCCTTGGCGGGCTCGCCGAGGTAACAGCGGTTGGGCCGGCGGTCCGACGGCTCGATGGAGGGGTCGATCATCCTCAGGTCGGCCCAGGTGCGGTGGACGGTGAACAGGGTGTCGCGGGCGCGGGTGCCCTTCAGGGCGTCCAGGCGGGCGAGGACGCGGTCGGTGATGCGCTCGTTGCGGGCGCGCTGGGCGGCGCGGTACCGGGCCTGGAACTCCGCGTCGTACGGGGGGCCGTTGCGGGGGTCGAAGGGGTCGAGGGCCGGGTCGACCGACAGCGGGTCGGTCTCGTCGGTGACCGACGGGTCCATCCAGGCGGTGAGGACCTCCGGGCGGCCGGCGTGGGCGGCGAGCGCGACGAACAGGTCCCCGGCGGGCAGGTCCTCGATCGCAGGGACGGGGCGCATCCCCGCGACGGGCGTGATGTTGGGCTCGACGGCCTGCGACTGGTAGGCGGCCATAAGCGAGCCGCCGCCGGAGTTGCCGAGCAGGACGACGCGCTCGGCGCCCGCCCGCTCGCGGAGCCAGCGGACCCCGGTGCCGATCTCGGCGAGGGCGTGGTCGAGCAGGAAGTACGCCTCGTTGCCCCGGAAGCGCGTGTTCCAGCCGAGGAAGCCGTGGCCGCGGGCCGCGAGGTGCTCGGCGAGGTAGTGCTCGGAGAAGTCCACGTTGTAGTGGGCCGCGATGAACGCGGTCTTCGGGGCGGCCCCGGCGGGCCGGTGGTAGACGCCCTGGCACGGGTGCCCGCCCGCGCCCGCCCTGCCCGCGAGCGGTGACGGCAGCCCCACGAACTCCCTGACGATCTCACCCATCCGGCGCCTCCCGGCTCGCTACCGAATCAGGTTCTGATCGTAGGGGGATATGGACTCCGCACGACCACCCAACGCCTGGTCGTACAGATCCATCCCATATGCTGCGGATCACATCCGTTGTGTCGCAAGGAGGCGTGATGGCGGATTCGCCGACGATGACGTACGGCGGCTATCTGAGGCTCGACGACCTGCTGTCCTGCCAGGAGCCGAAGACCCGGGCGCACGACGAGCTGCTCTTCGTGATCATCCACCAGGTCTACGAGCTGTGGTTCAAGCAGATCCTGCACGAGGCCGCGCTGCTCCAGGCCCGCCTGGAGGAGGGCAACAGCGCCGGGGCGCTGCACACCGCCCGCCGCATAGCCAAGATCCTCAAGACCGTGGTCGGGCAGCTGGACGTGCTGGAGACGATGACGCCCCGGCAGTTCGCCGCGTTCCGCGACGAGCTCGGCAACTCCAGCGGCTTCCAGAGCGAGCAGTTCCGCGAGATCGAGGCCGTCCTCGGGCGGCGCTCCTTCCCCGCCTCGGACCTGCGCGGCGACGAGCGGCTCCAGGCGGCCGTGTCGCGCCCGTCGGTGTTCGACTCGCTGCTGCGCTACCTCGCCGGCCGCGGCCACGCCGTCCCGCGGGGGGCCCTGGAGCGCGACTTCTCCCGGCCGTGGGAGCCGGACCCCGGCGTGCAGAAGGCCCTGCTCGCCGTCTACGCGGACGAGACGGGCCCCGCCGCCGAGGTCTGCGAGGCGCTCGTCGACGTGGACGAGGGCATCCAGGAGTGGCGGTACCGGCACCTGAAGATGGTCGAGCGGACGATCGGCGCGAAGATCGGCACGGGCGGGTCGGCCGGCGCCGACTACCTGCGCAGCACCCTGTTCGCCCCCGCGTTCCCCGACCTGTGGGAGGTCCGCTCCCAGACCGAGGAGGTCCCCGTCCATGGCGGCTGAGGCCGGGGAGCGGGTCGCGGTCGTCGGCGCGGGCCTCGCGGGCTGCCTGCTCGCGGTGCTGCTCGGCCGGCGCGGCATCGCGGTGACGGTGTACGAGCGGCGCCCCGATCCGCGCGTGGCGGGCGCCGAGCGGGGGCGCTCGATCAACCTGGCGATCTCCGCGCGCGGCCTGGCGGCGCTGGAGCAGGTGGGGCTGCGCGACCAGTCCCTCAAGCAGGCGCTGCCCATGCACGGCCGGATGGTGCATCCGCTCGCGGGCGCGCCGAACTTCCAGCCCTACAGCGCCGACGGCGAGCGCGCCATCAACTCCATCAGCCGCGCCGAGCTGAACCGGTCGCTCCTGGACACCGCCGAGGGCACCCCGGGCGTCACGCTGCGGTTCTCCCAGCGCGTCACCGGAGTGGACGTCGAGGCCGGAGCCGTCCTGCTGGAGGGCGCCGCCCCCGAGCCCGCCGGCATCGTCCTGGCCGGGGACGGCGCGTACAGCGCCGTCCGCCGGTCGCTGCGCCTGGACGAGGACGCCGACTTCCTGGAGCACGGGTACAAGGAGCTGACCGTCCCGCCGAGGGACGGCGGGTTCGCGCTCGACCCCGACGCGCTGCACATCTGGCCGCGCGGCACCTCGATGATGATCGCGCTGCCGAACCTGGACCGCTCGTTCACCTGCACGCTGTTCTGGCCCAAGGCGGACTTCGCCGCCCTCGACACCCCGGAGGAGGTCACCGCCTACTTCGAGCGGCACTACCCCGACGTCGCGGGCCTGATGCCGGACCTCGCCGGCGACTACGAGCGCAACCCGGTGGGGTCGCTGGTGACCGTCCGCTGCTGGCCGTGGACGCGGTACGGCAAGGGCGCCCTGGTGGCGCTGCTGGGCGACGCCGCGCACGCGATCGTGCCGTTCTTCGGGCAGGGCGCCAACTGCGCGTTCGAGGACTGCATCGAGATCGACCGGTGCCTCACCGAGACCGGCGGCGACTGGGCCCGCGCGCTGTCGCTCTACCAGGAGCGGCGCAAGGCCAACACCGACGCGATCGCCGAGATGGCGCTGGACAACTTCATCGAGATGCGCGACCGGGTGTCGTCCCCGGTGTACCGGGCGAAGCAGGCGGCGGTCCACGCGCTGGAGCGGCGCCTGGCCGGGCGCTATGTCTCCCGCTACGAGCTGGTGTCGTTCTCGACGGTGCCGTACGCGCGGATCCCGGCGCGGATCAGGCGGCAGAACCGGGTGCTAGCCGCGGCCGCCGCCGGCACCGCGGCGGCCCTCGGCCTGGGCCTGCGCGCCCTCCTCCGGCGGCGCTGAGCCCCGGCGGCCGGCGGCCAGGTCGGCCAGGGCCGCCGCCAGCGCCGCCAGCACGAACCCGAGGACGACGATCAGCCCGTGCCGGAACGCGGCGGCCCAGTCCCCGCGCGTCCCGGCGATCGTGGCGAAGAACACCGACCCGACGGCGGCGACCCCCATCGCGGTGCCGACCCGCTGGCCGGTCTGCAGGACGCCGGCCGCGCTGCCGCCCTCGGTGTAGTCCACCTCCGACAGGGTGATCGTCTGGTTCGGCGAGATCACCAGGCCGCTGCCCAGCCCGGCCAGCAGCAGCGGCGCCGCGGTGGCCCAGGCGACGCCCGCGCCGGGCTTCAGCTCCACCGCGAGCCACGCCGCGCCGAGCCCGGCCAGCACCAGGCACAGGCCTCCGGCGACGAGTTGGCGGCCGTACCGCGAGACGGCGCGGCCGCCGAGGGTGGACCCGACCGCGGAGCCGAGCGCGAACGGCGTGATCGCCAGGCCCGCCTCCAGCGCGCTGAGACCGAGGCCCGCCTGGAGGTAGAGCGTGAAGATGAAGAAGACCGCGGTGAATCCGGCGAAGTACAGCAGCGCGATCGCCGACCCCAGCGAGTAGGAGCGGAGCCGGAACAGCGCGAGGTCGACCATCGGCGCCCGGGCCCGGCGCTCCCAGGCGGCGAAGGCCGCCAGCAGCACGGCGCCCGCCAGGACGAGCAGCCACTTGAGGTCGCCGCGCCACTGCTGCTCCTGGACGAGCGGCAGCAGCACGCACAGGACGCCCGCGCCCAGCAGCAGCACGCCGAGGGGGTCCAGGCCCTGCCGCTCCCCGTAGACCGGGGCGGGCAGCAGCCGCCACGCCAGGAACAGCGCCACGACGCCGACCGGGATGTTGACGTAGAACACCCACCGCCAGCCCTCCGCCGGACCGGCGATCGCGATCAGCCCGCCGCCGAGCAGCGGCCCGACGGCGGTGGCGATCCCGATGACGGCGCCGAGCGCCCCGAACGCCCGTCCCCGCTCGGGGCCCCGGAACAGCTGCTGGATGAGCCCGGCGACCTGCGGGTTGAGGATGCCGCCCGCGACGCCCTGCACGAGCCGGGCGAGGACGAGGAACAGGATCGTCGGGGCGATGCCCGCCCCCGCGCTCGCCGCCGTGAACAGCGCGAGCCCGAACATGAACACCGCCCGGCGGCTGCGGGCGTCGCCGAGCCGCCCGGCCGGGACGAGGACGAGCCCGAACGTCAGCGCGTACCCGGACAGGATCCACTGGAGCTGCGCGTCCGACGCGTGCAGGCCCGACCGGATCGACGGCAGCGCCACGTTGACGATGCTGACGTCCAGCAGCGTCATGAACGCCGCGACAAGGCAAACCGAGAGCGCCTGCCACCGCCTTGTCATTGCCTTTGCTCCTCCTTCGGGCCCGGAGGGCCCTCCATCGTCGACAAAGGCGGGCGATCGCTGGCATCGCTCCGTCTCGCCTTGCGGCTCGCTTCGCGATCAGGTTCTCGCTTCGCTCGAACCTGCCTTCGGACGCGATCGCGACCATTGAGGTTGTTGCGTGGTTGCGGCGGTGGTTGAGGTCGGTGTGGGACGGTGCCTTCGGGTCCGGAGCAGAGCACTGCTGAACACAGCAATGCAATAGATTCCCCTGATGAGCGATTCCGACTCGGGGACCGGCCCCGAAGAACTCCAGTGCTCCGCCAAGGGCTGCCGGGCGGACGCGGTGTGGGCGCTGCGGTGGAACAACCCGAAGATCCACACGCCGGACCGGCGGAAGGTCTGGCTCGCCTGCGACGAGCACCGCGAGAGCCTGTCGGCGTTCCTGTCCCGCCGCGACTTCCTGAAGGACGTGGTGCCGGTCGCCGACCGCGACGAGCCCGCCGGGCGCGGTTAGGCCTCGTCGAGGACCGGCGCGCCGCCCTGCTCGGGAGCCCCGCCCTGCTCGGGGACCCCGGCCTGCTCGGGCGCCTCGGCCGGCCAGCCCTCGGCCATCTCCGTCAGCCGGGCGGCGGCGTCGCGCGCGGGCACGCCGCGGCCGACCGCGAGGCCGAGCAGGTAGGCCGTCACCGGCGCGCCGGGCCGCGCGACGTTGTGGGCGACGTCGCGGGCCAGGTCGAGCACCAGGCCCTGGTCGACCTCGCCGCGCTCCAGGCCCAGTTCGAGGCAGGCCGCGTTGATCCAGTCCTCGAGGACGGACATGGTTTCCCCCTTCGAGCGTGGTGCCGGTGGTCTGCCCACTCTCGCACGATCAAAGCAGTCGCTCGGCCGCGGCCAGCTGCTCGGGGGTGTCGCAGTCGAACCACGCCGGACGGACGCCGGCCGGCAGCCTCACCGGCACCGGATCCAGGGGGCCGAGGAACCCGCGCAGGGAGGCGCCCTCGTAGGCGGCCAGCGCCGTCCGCAGGGCGCCCGCGCGCCAGCACCCGGCGAGCCACTGCTCGCGGCCGTCCTCGTCCACCAGGACGGCCCCGTCCCGCTCCCCCATCGCCTCGAGCAGCGCGGCGACGTGGGCGGGGCGCAGGAACGGCAGGTCGGCGGCCAGCAGCGCCAGGACGGGCGCGCGGACCTCGGCGAGCCCGGCGCGCAGCGCGGGCACCGGCCCGGCGCCCGGCGGGTCCTCGCGGACGACGACGGCGTCCGGCAGGACGTCGCGGCGCGGCCCCACCACGACGAGCCGGGACGCCCCGGACGCGGCGGCCGCCGCCCATTCGACCAGCGGGCGTCCCCCCGCGGGGGCGGCGGGCTTGTCGGCGCCGAACCGCCGCGCGCGCCCGCCCGCGAGCAGCACGGCGTCGAACGACGCGCCGGCGCCCACCGGCTCAGCCGCCGATCGCCGACATGGGGCGGGCGGGCTGGAGGAACGACGGGTCGTCGATGCCGTGCCCGGCGCGCTTGGCCCGCACCGCCGCGCGCCAGCGGTCGGCCAGCTCGGCGTCGGCGGCTCCGGCGCGCATCGCGTCGCGCAGGTTGGACTCCTCGGTGGCGAACAGGCAGTTGCGGACCTGTCCGTCGGCGGTGAGCCGCACCCGGTCGCAGGCGCCGCAGAACGGCCGGGTCACCGAGCCGATCACGCCGACGGTCTCAGGGCCGCCGCCGACGAGGAACGACTCGGCGGGGGCGCTGCCGCGCTCGTGCCCGCTGTCGGGCGCGAGGTCGAACTTGGCCGACAGCCGGTCCAGGATCTCGTCCGCGGTGATCATGTTCTCGCGGGTCCAGCCATGCTGGGCGTCCAGCGGCATCTGCTCGATGAACCGCAGCCGGTAGCCGTGCTCCAGGCAGTACCGCAGCAGCGGGACGGCCTCGTGGTCGTTGATCCCGCGCATCAGCACGGCGTTGATCTTGACGGGGGCGAGCCCCGCGCGCCGCGCGGCCGCCAGCCCCGCCAGCACGTCCCCCAGCCGGTCGCGGTGCGCGAGGCGCCGGAACGTGTCGCGGTCGAGGGTGTCGAGGGAGACGTTCACGCGGTCGAGCCCGGCCTCGGCCAGCGGCGCGGCCAGCCGGTCGAGCCCGATCCCGTTGGTGGTCAGCGAGATCTGGGGGCGCGGCGCCTGCTCCGCCGTCCGCCGCACGATCTCCGGGAGGCCGCGCCGCAGCAGCGGCTCGCCGCCGGTGTAGCGGACCTCCGTCACGCCGAGGTCGCGCACGGCGAGGCCGACCAGCCGGGCCACCTCGTCGTCGGTGAGCAGTTCCGGCTTGGGCAGCCAGTCCAGCCCCTCGGGCGGCATGCAGTACGAGCACCGCAGGTTGCAGCGGTCGGTGAGGGAGACCCGCAGGTCCGTCGCGGTACGGCCGAAGGTGTCGACCAGCACGGGCACCCCTTCCTGTCGCGGTCTGGCTCCCCAGCCTATTCCGGTGGTTGACGAACTGATCCACGCGGGAGACGGTGGCCTTCCGCCGATGATCTGTGGAGGGCGCGGTGGCGACGGCGCGGGAGTGGGAGTTCGCGGGCACGCGGGGGGCGGTCACGGCCCGGATCTGGGCGGACGGCGAGCCGCGCTACGTCGCGGTGCTCGTGCACGGCTACGGCGAGCACCTCGGGCGCTACGACCACGTCGCGGCCGTCCTGGTGCGGCACGGGGCCGTCGTCTGCGGCCCGGACCACCTGGGCCACGGCCGCTCGGCCGGCGAGCGCGTGCTGGTCGAGGACTTCGAGGACCTCGTCGCCGACCTGCACACGGTCGTGGAGGCGGCCCGCGGCGACCACCCGGGGCTGCCCGTCGTCATGATCGGCCACTCCATGGGCGGCCTGATCGCCACCCGGTACGCCCAGCTCCACGGCGGCGTCCTCGCCGCGCTGGTGCTGTCCGGCCCGGTCCTCGGCCGCTGGCACGTCGTGGAGCAACTGCTGCCCCTCGACGAGATGCCGGACGAGCCGATCGACACCGCCACGCTCTCTCGCGACCCGGCCGTTGGGAAGGCCTACACCGAGGATCCGCTGATCTGGCACGGGCCGTTCAGGAAGCCCACCGTCCGGGCCCTCGACACCGCCCTCCGCCGCGTCGACGAGCACGGCTCCCTGGGGGCGCTGCCCACCTTCTACGTCCACGGCGACGCCGACGAGCTCGTACGCCCGCGGGACACCCGCGTCGGCATCGAGGCGGTCCGCGGGGACGACCTCACCGAGCGCCTCTACCCCGGCGCCCGCCACGAGGTCTTCAACGAGACCAACCGCGACGAGGTCCTCGCCGACGTCACCGCCTTCATCGACCGGGTGCTGCCGGAGGCGTGAAGCGCCGGTCCGCGCCGCGCCAGGGCCGGTAGCGGATTCGCCTCGCACGGCCCGCTTCGCCTTCTGGGCGCACCTCGTCCTGGTGCGGCCACGAAGTCCTGACCAGGGCGGACACCCAAACAAGGCCGTCCGAAGCATGGCGACTCTCCGTGAAAAGTTCTTTACTTTAAGACATCATTTCCTGGTTCAAGGGGGGACGTACACATGAACCGGATCCAGATCGACGACCGGGCGACCACGACCGGGCACCGCGACCGCGCGGTCCCACCCGAGGGAGGCGGGTCATGACGGTCCTCTGGCCGCTCGTCGGCGCGGCCGTCATCCCGACGAGCGGCCAGACGTGGCAGCAGGCGATCAGCGCGTTCGAGACGCTCACCGGACGGCCGCTGCCGGTCCGCCGCTGCTACGACGGCGCTCCGCCGTCCACGGTGGCCACCTCGCAGATGCGCTACGACCTGGGGGTGCGCAAGAGCGTCTACAGCATCAAACCGACGATGTCGACGCCGCTGGCGACGCTGCAGTCGCTCGCGAACGACATCATCACCACGGGCGCCAAGGCCGACGTGATCATCTACCACGAGCCGGTCGACAACATGAGCGGTCCCGACTTCATCAACCTCTACAAGCGGTCGGCACCGCCGTTCCGCTCGGCCGGGGTGAAGGTGGGGGTCTGCTACACCAACTACTCGTGCAACCTCCCGTACTCCGATTCGCGGTCGGCGCTGAAGTACTACTGGCCGCCCACGGGCCTGGTCGACTTCATCGGGATCGACGAGTACCCGATCGGCGAGATCTCCGCCACCTCGGACGCCCCTCCGATGGACGTGCGCACGCGGCGGGTGTGCCAGTTCGCCGACTCCCTGGGAGTCCCCCTGGGGCTCGCCGAATGGGGCGTGGACGCCTCCTGGCCGGTCACCAAGTCCGTCCAGTGGATGCGGTCGGTCACCGACTGGGGCCGCCAGCGCACCCTGCTCGGCGTCCCGCTGCGGTGGTCGTGCTATTTCAACATCGCGCCCTACGCCATGACGCACGCCGAGTACGTGGACGCCTACGACAACCAGTCCGACCTGCTGATGTAGGGGGACGGCGGGCCCGGCGCCCCGCCTGAGCGGGGCGCCGGGCCCGCGCGCCTTCAGCCCTTGACGCAGATGAGCTGGCGGAGGTGCGCCACGACCTCGACGAGGTCGGACTGGGCCTCGATCACCGTCTCCAGGTCCTTGTAGGCGCCGGGGATCTCGTCGATGACGCCGCTGTCCTTGCGGCACTCGACGCCCCGGGTCTGCTCGACCAGGTCGTCCACGGTGAAGCTCTTGCGCGCCTTGTTGCGGCTCATCTTCCGCCCCGCGCCGTGCGAGGCCGAGTTGTACGCGGTCTCGTTGCCGAGTCCGCGGACGATGTAGGTGCCGGTCGCCATGGACCCCGGGATGATCCCGAGGTCGCCGCTCCCCGCGCGGATCGCGCCCTTGCGGGTGACGAGCAGCTCGACGCCGCCGTACTCCTCCTCCGCCACGTAGTTGTGGTGGCAGGAGATGACCTGCTCCCACCGGCAGCGCTTCTCCCCGAACCGCTTCGTCACGACGTTCTGCGCGAGGGCCATCATGACGGCGCGGTTGCGGCGCGCGTACTCCTGCGCCCAGAACAGGTCGTGCCGGTAGGAGTCCATCTTGGCGGTGCCGGACAGGAACACGGCGAGGTCGTTGTCCGGCAGGTCCTGGTTGTGCGGGAGCCTGCGGGCGGCCTCGATGTGCTGCTCGGCCAGCTCGTTGCCGATGTTGCGCGACCCCGAGTGCAGGACGAGCCAGATCGCGCCGTCGTCGTCCGCGCACAGCTCCAGGAAGTGGTTGCCCCCGCCGAGCGTGCCCATCTGCGAGCGGGCGCGGCCGAGGCGGGACCGCACCGCCGGGTGCAGGTCCTCGAACGCCTTCCAGAAGTCGTACCAGCCGCGCTCCTTCAGGCCGGGCAGCGCGGACGGGTCGACGGCGGTCTTGTGGGAGCCGCGCCCGACGGGGATCGCCCTCTCCAGGCGGCCGCGCAGGCCGGCCAGGTCGTCGGGCATGTCCTCGACGGTGAGCGAGGACTTCGCGGCGGTCATCCCGCAGCCGATGTCCACGCCGACGGCCGCCGGGGACACCGCGTCCCTCATCGCGATCACCGAGCCGACGGTGGCGCCCTTGCCGTAGTGGACGTCGGGCATCACCGCGAGGCCCTCCACCCACGGCAGGGCGGAGACGTTGCGGAGCTGGTCGAGGGCGAGGTCCTCGACGGTGGACGGGTCGGTCCACATCCGGATCGGGACGCGGCCGCCCTTCAGGGTCTGGTACGGCATTTCCCTCTCCTTGATCGACGGAACCGAACCGCGATCTATGACGCCAGAGTCACCCGTCCCGGTTCAACCGGTTTTCGCCCTGGCGGCGCTCGGTCAGGCCGAGGCGGTCGAGGTGGCGCAGCAGGGCGACGGCGGTGTCGCGGCCGGTCCCGAGGGCCTCGCCGGCCTGGGCGGGGCGTGAACGGCTGCGGCAGGGCGGACAGGACGCGCAGCGCCTCCTGGTCGGCGCCGGGGAGCAGCACGATCGCGTCGCCGATCCGCAGGAGGGCGCCCGCGTTCTGCGCGCCGGCGAGGATTTCGCCCGTGAGGCCCAGCTCCTCGAGGCGCTCGGCGCTGGGCGGCCGGAAGGGGGTCTCGGCCAGCTCGGCGCGGAGCCGCTCCACGGCCTCGGCCCAGGGCGGCGGCGGTTCCGCGGCCACCGCCGCCCGCGACGGCTCGGCGGCCCGCGCCGGGGCGGGGCCCGGAGCAGGGCCGTAGACCCGCCCGGCGTCCACGCGCAGCGGCGGCCGGACGAGCGCGGCGACGAGCTGGCGGGCGGGCAGGCCGAGCCGCAGCCGGACGGTCTCCAGGGGGATCCCGGGGGCGCGCGGGCTCTGCGCGGCGTGCCGGGCCGTCTCCTCGGCGAGCCGCTCGAACAGCGACCGCCAGTGCGCCGGGTCGGCGACCCAGTCGCCGTTCAGGGCGACGGCGTCCGGCGGTGGCGCGCAGCCCATGACGGACAGCTCCGACCTGCGGAGCACGCCGTGCCGCCGCAGGACGAGGGCGCCGTCCGGGCGGTCCGGCCAGGACGCCAGCTCCCGGGCGCGGGCGGCGCCGGCGCCCGGCCGCACGAGGGTCGGCGGCCGGACGTCCAGGACGCTCACCCCGGCGATCGAGCGGCGCTCGGGGTCGCGCAGGAGCCCGGTGTCGCCGAGGTGCAGGGCGAGCCGGGTGTTCAGGGTCAGGCGCGCGGTGTCGGGGCCGAGGGGCCGCAGCCGGACCGGGACGGCGGCCGACCCGACGTGCAGCGTCATCCGCCGCGCGAGCCTGCCGGACGCCTCGCCGAAGCGGGTGCGGACGTCGACGCAGGTGGTGTGCGTCCAGGCGCCGGGGGTGACCAGGGCCATGCCGGCGTCCACGCGCCCGGCGTCGCGCAGGGTCAGCACGACGCGGGAGACGCCGCCGACCGATTCGCGGGGCTCGCCGGCGCAGCCGATCGTCCGGACGCGGACGCGCTCGCCCGCGGGCATGAGGAGCAGCTCGTCGCCCACCGCGACCGTTCCGGCGGTGAGGGTGCCGGCGATGACGCTCTGCCGCCCGGCGGTGAACGCCCGGTCGGCCCACAGCCGCACCGGGGCGTCCGGGTCGGGCACGGGCAGCCGGGCGGCGAGGCGGTCGAGCGCGGCGGCCAGCTCGGCCATCCCGGCGCCGGTCTCGGCGCTGACCGCGACGGCCTCCGCGCCCCCCAGCGCGCTCCCGGCGAGCCGCTCGCGGATCTGGCGCAGCGCGGGCTTCGGGTCGGCGGCGTCGGCCTTGGTGACCGCGACGACGCCGAACCGGGCGCCGAGCGCGCCGAGCGCCTCCAGGTGCTCGCGCGTCTGCGGCATCCACCCCTCGTCGGCCGCGACGGCGAGCAGGACCGCGGACGCGGGCGCCGCCCCGGCGAGCATCTCCGGGACGGACCGCTCGCCCCCCGGGGCGTCGACGAACGCGACGCGGCGGCCCGAGGGCAGCTCCGTCCAGGCGCCCGGTTCGCCGGGCTCGCTGCCGGTGAGGGCGCGCACGAGCACCGACTTGCCGTGCCCACCGTGACCGGCGGTGGTGACGACCTGCATCAGCGTCCTTTCCGGGCCTGAACGCCGATGGCCGCGCGAGGGCCGGCCGTGCGGGGGATGGCGGTGCGGGGGTTGCGCAGACGAAGGTCCACGAAAGGCAACCCTATGGAGGCCGGGGCCAGGGGCAAACCGCGACGCGCGGGCGCGGCCGGTTCGCCGCGCGACACCGCCCCGGACGGTGGGGCCCCGGCCCTCCCCCTGGCTCAGGCGAACCGGCGGAGGGCCGGGAGGTCGCGGACAAGGGGCGCCAACGCGTCGAGTTCGCGGGTGCGGGCGGGCGGTGTGCTGCCGAACCGTTCCGTCTCGGCTTGTCGCCGAGCCCACGCGTTGGCGAAGACCAGGGCGCGCACCGGCGCGGGGGCCGCGGCGAGGCGCTCGGCCCTTGCCGAGGCCTCGGGGGTGTCCGTCTCGGGCTCGGCGGGGCGCGCCGTCCTCGCATGGGCGCCGGCCGGGGACCGCCACAGCGGGGAGCCGTCGTCGACGAGAGTGTCGGCGGGGGCCGTGCCGCAGGCGGCCAGGAGGGCCGCCGTGAGCGGTTCCGGGTCGGCGCAGCCGGTGCCGGCCAGCAGCCCTACCGTGTGCCGCCCGGTCTGCCAGGCGCTGAGGAATTCGGGCCAGGCTTCCGTGGTCAACACGCTCGCGTAGCGTTCGGTGATCTCGCGCATAACGGGTCCGAGCGCGGTGTGCAGCGGCTCCGGCAGCAGCGTGGCGAGGTCGGCGGCGAGACCGTCCGCGACCGCCGGCCGCTCGCCCGGCCGGCACCCGGGCGGCAGCGGCGTGGCCCAGAGGCGGGACAGGTGGAGCCGCCGCAAGTCGACGGTCTGGACTTCACGGCTGACCCTGTCATCACGCGCGCCTCCCGGGCTCCGTGCCCGACCAGGATAGGGGGCGCGTCGGGCCGTACCGGGGCGTCGCGGGGTGATTCCCCCGCTCTACACTTACTTAGGTTAAGTAAGTACATGCCGTGCGCCGGGCTCCGGCGACCGGCCGATGCGGGAGGTTCGCATGACCGGCGCCCCGGCGGCTCGAGGGACAGGGGTCCCGGCGGTGCGCGAGGCGCGCGCCGCGGTGGTCCCCGGAGCCGGCGCCCCGGCCGCACGGCACACTGGCCCCACGCTGCTCGCGCTCTCCGTGGCGGGGATGGTCGTCTCGGTGCAGCAGACGCTCGTGCTGCCGCTGCTGCCGCAGCTCATGGCCCGCTTCGACGCCCCCATCACCGACGTGACATGGGTGTTCACCGCGTCCCTGCTGGCCGGCGCCGTCGCCACCCCGCTGCTCACGCGGTTCGGCGACATGTACGGCAAGAAGCGGATGATCCTGCTGGCCCTGGTGCTGCTGCTGGCGGGCTCGGCGGTGTGTGCGCGGTCTCCGGCACGCTGCCGGTGCTGATCGCCGGACGCGCCCTGCAGGGCGTCTCGGTGGCGATGATCCCCCTCGCCATCGGCATGATCCGCGACACGTTCCCGCCCGAGCGGGTCACCACGGCGATCGGCATCGTCAGCGCCACCATGGGCGTCGGCGGCAGCGCGGGCATGATCGTGACCGGGCTGATCGCCGCCCGGACACCGAGCCACCACCCGGTCTTCTGGATCGCCGCCGCGCTGGCGGCGGCCGGGCTGGTGCTGGTCGCCGCCACGGCGCGCGACGTCGGCGTCCGCGCCGGGGGCCGGCCCGACCTGCCGGGCGCGGCGCTGCTCGCCTGCTGGCTGGTGTGCCTGCTGCTCGCCATCAGCCAGGGCAACGCGTGGGGCTGGGCGTCCGCCGGGGTCCTCGGCCTGTTCGGCGCCGCGGCCGCGCTGTGCGCGGTGTGGGTCGCGGTCGAACGGAGGGTCCGCGCGCCCATGGTGCGGCTGAACCTGCTCGTCGGCGCCCGGTCGCTGTCGGCCAACGTCGTCTCGGCGCTGCTCGGCTTCTCGATGTTCGCCGCGTTCACGCTCATCGCGGGCTTCGTGCAGGCGCGGCCGGAGGAGGTCGGGTACGGCCTCGGCGGCTCGGTGCTGGACGTCGGGCTCTACATGCTGCCGAGCACCGTGACGATGCTGGTCTTCTCGGCGATGGCCGGGCGGATCGCCGCCCGGCTCGGCCCCGCCCACACCCTCGCGATCGGGTCGGCGTTCGCCGGGCTCTGCTACGCGTGGCTCGCGGTGTCGAACACGCACGTGTACGACATGCTCGCCTTCAGCGCCATCCAGGGCATCGGGTTCGGGATCGCCTACGCGGCGCTCGGCACCCTCGCCGTCCGGCACGTCCCGATGGACCAGAGCGGGATCGCCAGCGGGATCAACTCCCTCGTGCGGACCACGGGCGGCAGCGTCGCGGGCGCCGTCACCGCGTCGATCCTGGCCGGACGGGCCGCCGCGGGCACCGGCGCGCCCGGCCTCGGCGCCTACGAGCTGTGCTTCTGGATCGTCTCGGCGGGCGCCGCCCTGGCCGCCCTCATCGCCGTCGCGCACGCCCTCCGCCACCCCGGGTAGACCTCCGGCGGCGGCGCGGGCCCTTGACGAACCGGCCCCGCGCCATGCCCTATAGGGGTGCGGCCCGAATCGCGGAGACGCCGGTCCGGGCCTCCGCGCAGATCCGGGCCAGGACCCGTCACCGGGAGGACGACATGGGCGCCTACGCGGCCGCGTACGAACGCAGCATCGCCGATCCGACCCGCTTCTGGGGGCTGGCGGCGCGGGACGTGCGGTGGCTCGTCCCGCCCGACCGGGTGCTGGACGACGGGGCCCCGCCCTTCTACCGCTGGTTCACCGGCGGTGAGCTCAACACCTGCGACAACGCCCTGGACCGCCATGTCGAGGAGGGGCGCGGCGAGCAGGCCGCGCTGATCTACGACAGCCCCGTCACCGGGACCGTGCGGACCTACACCTACCGGGAGCTGACCGAGCTCGTCGCGCGGTTCGCCGGAGCCCTGCGCGCGCAGGGCGTCGAGCGCGGCGACCGCGTGGTGATCTACCTGCCGATGGTGCCCGAGGCCGTCATCGCGATGCTGGCGTGCGCCCGGCTCGGGGCGGTGCACTCGGTGGTCTTCGGCGGGTTCGCGGCGCGCGAGCTGGCCGTCCGCATCGACGACGCCCGCCCGAAGGCGGTCGTGTCGGCGTCCTGCGGCATCGAGGCCGGCCGTGTCGTCCCCTACAAGCCGCTGCTGGACCGGGCGCTGGAGCTCGCCCGGCACAAGGTCGAGCGGTGCGTGATCCGCCAGCGCGAGCAGCTGCACGCCGACCTCGTCCGGCCGCGGGACGTGGAGTGGGACGAGGCCGTCGCGGCCGCAGAGCCCGCCGGGTGCGTTCCCGTCGCCGCCACCGACCCGCTCTACATCCTCTACACCTCGGGCACGACCGGGCGGCCGAAGGGCGTCGTCCGGGACAACGGCGGGCACGCGGTGGCGCTGCGCTGGTCGATGGAGAACGTCTTCGACGTGGGGCCGGGCGACGTCTTCTGGGCGGCGTCCGACGTCGGCTGGGTCGTCGGGCACTCCTACATCGTCTACGCGCCGCTGCTCACCGGCTGCACGACCGTGCTGTACGAGGGCAAGCCGGTGGGGACGCCGGACGCGGGCGCGTTCTGGCGCGTCGCCGCGCAGCACCGTGTCAAGGCGCTGTTCACCGCGCCGACCGCGATCCGGGCGATCAAGAAGGAGGACCCCGAGGGCGCGCTGCTCGCCGGGCACGACCTGTCCGCCCTGGACACGCTGTTCCTCGCCGGCGAGCGCCTCGACCCCGACACCTACCGGTGGGCCTCGCGGGTCCTGGAGCGGCCGGTGATCGACCACTGGTGGCAGACCGAGACCGGCTGGCCGATCGTGGCGAACCTGCGCGGGCTGGAGCCGATGCCGGTCAAGGCGGGGTCCCCCTCGGTGCCGGTGCCCGGGTACGACGTGCGGGTGCTCGGCCCGGACGGGTCGCCCGTCCCGCCGGGCGCCGACGGCGACATCGCGATCCGGCTGCCGCTGCCGCCGGGCACGCTGCCCACGCTGTGGCAGGACGACGAGCGGTTCGTCGAGTCGTACCTGACCAAGCACCCCGGCCACTACCTGACCGGCGACGGCGGGCACATCGACGAGGACGGCTACGTGTGGGTGATGGGCCGCACCGACGACGTGATCAACGTCGCCGGGCACCGGCTGTCCACCGGGACGATGGAGGAGGTCATCTCCGCCCATCCGGCCGTCGCGGAGTGCGCGGTCATCGGCGTCCAGGACGCGCTGAAGGGGCAGGTGCCGCGCGGGCTCGTCGTGCTCAAGAGCGGGGTCCTGGCCGAGCCCTCGGAGGTGTGCGCCGAGCTGGTCGCGATGGTCCGCGAGCAGGTCGGGCCGGTGGCCGCGCTCAAGGAGATCTCCGTCGTGCCCGCGCTGCCGAAGACGCGGTCGGGCAAGATCCTGCGGGGCGTGATGCGGGGCATCGCCGACGGGCAGGAGGTGCCGGTCCCGTCCACGATCGAGGACCCCGAGGTCCTGGACGGCCTGCGCCCGGTGCTGCGCCGGCCCTAGGGCTCTTCAGGGGGGCGGCGGCCGTGTCGCGCGTCGCGGCCCCGCGCTCGGGCCAGAACGCCGCCACCAGGAGGATGGCGGCCACCGGAAGGGCGGACTGGAACAGCGCCTCCCACACGTTCCAGCCGCCGTCGCCGAGGTCGGACAAGTGGACCAGGCCCGTCCCGGCGAACGCCGCGACGACGCCGACCGTGGCCAGCAGCCATGCCGGCACGCGCTTGCGGCCCGCCAGCACGAACCGGCTCAGGACTCCGATGGCCGCGCCCAGGACGACGGCGGCCACGATCCCGCCGATGGTCATGCGTCGCCTCGCCTCCCCCCGTCCCCATGAGGCCAGCCGGGGACCTACCCGCGACCTTGATCGGCGACACGGGGCGGCGCGGGCGGCTAGCGGATGACGAGGGTGTACCGCTGCCGGCCGACGAGCTCCCCGATGACGGGGGCGCCGGGGATCTCCCCGGCGACCAGCAGCCCGCCGGAGGTCTGGGCGTCGGCGAGCAGGAGGCGCTCCTCCTCGGCGATCCGGCGGAAGTCGGTGTGCGGGGAGACCCACCTGAGGTTGCGGCGGGTGCCGCCGGGGACGAACCCGTCCCGCACCGCGGCGCGCGCGCCGTCCAGGTAGGGGACGGCGGAGGCGTCCACGACGGCGGTGACGCCGCTCGCCCGAGCCAGCTTGTACAGGTGGCCGAGCAGCCCGGGTCCGGCGACGTCGGTGGCGCAGGCGGCGCCGCGCTCGAGGGCGGCCAGGCCAGCCGCCGCGTTCAGCTCCGTCATGGCCGCGACCGCGTGCGCGAACACCTCGCCGGTCGCCTTGTGCCGCGCGTTCAGGACGCCGAGGCCGAGCGGCTTGGTCAGCGTGAGCGGGACGCCGGGGCGGCCCGCGTCCAGCCGCAGCAGCCGGTCCGGGTCGGCGATCCCGGTGACCGCGAGGCCGTACTTGGGCTCGGGGTCGTCGATGGTGTGGCCGCCGGCGATCGCGACGCCGGCGAGGGCCGCCGTGTCCCGCCCGCCGCGCAGCACCTCGCGGGCCAGCTCGGCGGGCAGCGCGTCGGCGGGCCAGCCGAGCAGGTTGAGGGCCATCAGCGGCACTCCCCCGACGGCGTACACGTGCGAGAGCGCGTTCGCGGCCGCGATGCGGCCCCAGTCGTAGGCGTCGTCGACGACGACGGGGGTGAAGAAGTCGGCGGCCGACACCACGGCCCGGCCGCCCTCGATCCGCAGCACGGCGGCGTCGTCGCCGTCGGGACCGCCGACCAGGAGCGCGTCGTCCCCGCCGGTGAGGCCGGCCACGATCCGCTCCAGCTCCCCCGGCGGGATCTTGCACGAGCCGCCGCCGCGCGCGTACTGCGTCAGGCGGGCCACCGGGGCGAGTCGGGTCACCGCAGAATTTAACGCACAACTACCTCAAATGATCAACAAACGGACGGTATGCACTCGGTCACCGATCGGCGACCGGTCCCGCGACCAGCACGGAAAAGCCTCCACCCCCTTGTCCGAACCCTGTTCGGCATGATGCGATCTCCCCTCTGCAAGTCATCACTTACTTCGGTGACCAACGACCACGAGGGGCGACATGGGGATCCAGGAACAGCGGGCCGACCTCGACCGGGCCGTCGCGGGGCAGACGATCTGCACCGCCCTCGCCGCGACCGCCGAACGGCACGGGGGCAGGCCCGCCTATTCCGACCGGATCGACGGCGAGTGGCAGACCCTCACCTGGGCGGAGACGAGGACCCGCGCGCTGGAGACGGCGGCCGGGTTCGCCGCGCTCGGCCTGGAGGCCGGCGACGTCGTCGCGCTGATGATGCCGAACCGCTCCGAGCACGTCCTGGCCGACCTCGGCGCGGTGCACGCCGGCGGGGTCCCCACCACCGTGTACGCGACGCTCGCGCCCGACCAGGTCGCCTTCGTGGCCGGCCACTGCTCGGCGAAGTACGCCGTACTGGACGGCATCGACCAGCTGGGCCGCTGGCTGCCCGCCCTGGACCGCCTGCCCGGCCTCCGCAAGATCATCGTGGTGAACGCCAAGGCGTGCCCGCCAGGCGACCGCTTCCTCAGCTGGGACGCCCCTCACCGAGCTCGGCCGCCGGGAGCTGGCCGCCGACCCGCTCGCGATCGACCGGCGCTGGCAGGCGGTCAGGCCCGAGGACACCGTCACCCTGCTCTACACCTCCGGCACCACCGGCGACCCCAAGGGCGTCCTGATCACGCACTCGATGGTGCTGCACGAGGCCGAGATGGTCGAGCGCAGCTCGGTCCTGCCCGAGCACCCCGCCGGGATCTCCTACCTGCCGTTCGCCCACATCGCCGACCGCGTGCTCAGCTACTACCTGCCGGTCCGGCTGGCCTCGCACGTCCATTTCTGCCCCGACCCGGCCCAGCTGACGTCGGTCCTCGGCGCGGTCCGGCCGCACTCCTTCTTCGGCGTCCCGCGCGTCTGGGAGAAGATCATGGCCGGCATCCAGGCCGTGCTGTCGGCCGAGCGGGACGAGGCGAAGAAGCGGGCGGTCGCCGCCGCCCTCGACGCGGGCCGCGCCTACGTGACGGCGCAGGAGCACGGGGGCACGCTCACCCCCGAGATCGCCGAGGCCTTCGAGCGCGCCGACCAGGCCGTCCTCACCCCCATGCGCGCCCTGCTCGGCCTGGACCGGGTCCTCCAGGCGTCCAGCGCCGCCGCGCCGCTGCCCGTCGAGGTGGCCCGGTTCTTCGCCGGCCTCGGCCTGAAGATCTTCGACGCCTACGGGATGACGGAGACGACGGGCGCCATCACCGCCAACCTGGCCGACTCGTTCAAGCTCGGCACCGTGGGGCGCCCCTTCCCCGGCGTCGAACTGAAGCTCGCCGACGACGGCGAGATCCTCGTCCGCGGGGCCACGTGCACCCCCGGATACCTGGACCGGCCCGACGCCACCGCGGACCTGATCGACTCGGACGGCTGGGTGCACACCGGTGACGTCGGCCGCCTCGACGGCGACGGCTTCCTCACCGTCGTCGACCGCAAGAAGGAGCTGATCATCACCGCGGGCGGCGAGAACATCGCGCCGTCCCTGGTCGAGAACCGCCTCAAGGAGCACCCGCTCATCGGCCAGGCCCTCGCCTTCGGCGACCGCCGCCCCTACGTCATCGCCCTCATCACCCTCGACGGCGAGGTCGCGCCCGTCTGGGCGGCGGCCCACGGGATCGAGGCCACCGACCTCGCCGCCCTCGCCGACCACCCCCTCGTCCTGGAGGAGGTCGCCCGGGCGGTCGAGGACGCCAACGCCCGGCTCGCCCGCGTCCAGCAGGTCAAGAGGTGGCGGCTGCTCACCGCCGAGTGGACCGCCGAGAGCGAGGAGCTCACCCCGACCCTCAAGCTCAAGCGCCGCGTCGTGCACACCAAGTACGCCGCCGACATCGACGCCCTGTACACCGGCTAAGATCACCGCCGGAGGCGTGTGAGCGCCTGGTGGCCTCCCCGGCCTTCAAAGCCGACGGTCCCGAGGATCTCGGGACGGCGGGTTCGATTCCCGTACGCCTCCGCCACCCCGCCCCCAGGCGGGGGCGGGGGCGGGGCGAGCCGGTTCGGGCGCGGCGTAACGTGAGGGCATGAGGCGTCGCAAGCTGGCCTACGGGATCATGATGGGGACCTGCCTCACCCTGTTCGTGCTGGCCTGGGCGGTGGTGCGGCTGTACTCGCACACGGCCGCGATCGCGATGACGGTGGTCGCGCTGGTGATCCCCCCGTTCGCCGCGATCGTGGCGAACTGGAACATCGACCGCCGGGACCGGCGCGATTGAGCGGCCAGGGTGTCGCCTGGCTGCTCGACCTCGCCGGGATCTTCGTCTTCGCGGTCTCGGGGGCCCTCGCGGCCGTCCGGCAGCGGCTGGACGTCGTCGGGATGGTGGTGCTGGCGGAGATCACCGCGCTCGGCGGCGGGATCCTGCGCGACCTGCTCATCGGGGCCGTCCCGCCGGCGGCCTTCACCGACCTCGGTTACGTGCTGGTCCCGTTGGCGGCCTCGGCGCTGGTGTTCTTCTGGCATCCGCAGGTGACGCGGCTGCTGCCCGCGGTGCTGCTGTTCGACGCCGCCGCGGGCTCGGGCTGTTCTGCGCCACCGGGACGGTCAAGGCGCTCGCGTACGGGCTCTCGCCGGTGCACGCGGTGCTCCTCGGGATCGTGACGGCGGTCGGCGGCGGCATCCTGCGCGACGTGCTGGCCGGGCGGATCCCCGCGGTGCTCTACGACCGGCAGCTGTACGCGGTCCCCGCGCTGCTCGGCGCCGCCGCGACCGCCGCGGCAGACGCCGCCGGCCTGCACGGCGGAGCCGTCACCGCGGGCGCCGCCGCGATGGCGTTCGGGCTCCGCGTCCTCGCCATGCGCCAGGGGTGGCGGGCCCCCCGCCCCCGCGGAGTACCGGACTGACCCGCGCGGAGCCCGCGCCCTTCGTTTGCGGCGGGTCGTCGGGGTACCGTCAACGTTCATGGGGCGGATCACCGTGCGCAGGCCCGTACTGCGGCTGAGCGCGTCCGGCGCGCCGGTGCGGCGGCCCGACACGCTCGCGGCGGAGGAGCCGCTGGAGATACGCGTCGCCGGCAAGCCGCTCACGATCACGATGCGCACCCCGGGGCACGACTTCGACCTCGTCGCCGGCTTCCTGGCGGCCGAGGGCGTGGTCGCCCGGGCCGCCGACATCGCGACGATGCGGTACTGCGCGGACACCGAGGAGCAGAACACGCTCGACGTCGTGCTGTCCCCGGGCGTTACACCGCCCGACGACTCCATGACGCGGGCGTTCACCACCACCAGCGCCTGCGGGGTCTGCGGGAAGGCGAGCATCGAGGCACTGCGCTCCGACCGGCCCTACGAGGTGGCCGCGGACCCGGTGCGGCTGACCCCTGCCGTGCTGGCGACGATGCCCGAGCGGCTGCGCGGGGCGCAGCGTGTTTTCGACCGGACGGGCGGCCTGCACGCCGCCGGGCTCTTCGACGCGGACGGCGGGCTCCTGGCCGTGCGGAGGACGTCGGCCGGCACAACGCCGTCGACAAGGTGATCGGCTGGGCGCGCTGCGGCAGGAGAGGCTGCCGCTGGCCGGGACGGTCCTCATGGTGAGCGGGCGCGCGTCGTTCGAGCTGACCCAGAAGGCGATGACGGCGGGCGTCCCGGTGCTGGCGGCGGTGTCGGCGCCGTCCTCGCTGGCGGTGGACCTCGCCGAGGACGCCGGGATGACGCTCGTGGGCTTCCTGCGCGGCGAGAACATGAACGTCTACACCGGGGCGGAGCGTATCGCCCTCTGATCGGGGCCGTTTGTCATAAAGGATCGAAAACCGAGCGGTAACTTGTTGGGTTGCCCTCAAGAAACCGCGGGTCCGGCAGGAGTTGACTGCTCTGCCAATGACCAACGCGGCGGCGGGGGCTCGCCGCGCCCGGCGCCCGGACGCGTGGAAGGCGAGGACCGAATGACGAGGCCCCAGGTGAGCGGCGGAGCGGCGCCCATCGACGAGCGCCACCCGCCGATCAAGCCGCGGCGCGTCTCCTTCGACTGGTCGCGGACTCCGCTGCACTGGGTCCCGAACGACCCGGTCGCCACCCACATCATCAACTCCTTCCACATCGTCCTGCCCGAGGGCGAGAAGTGGTTCATCCAGTGCGTCAAGGACGCCCGCCCGCACATCCGCGACGAGCGGCTGCTGGAGGAGATCAAGGGCTTCATCGGGCAGGAGATGGTGCACGCCCGCTCCCACCAGGGCGTGCTCGACCAGATTCTGGAGCGCAACGGGATCGACGTCTCCAAGATCACTGACGCGGCGGGGCGGGGGAACGCCGAGCGCCCCGCGCAGATGGCGGCGCTGAAGGAGCGCAACCCGCGGGCGTGGCGGCGGCGGCTGCGCTTCGAGCTGGCCGCGGTCGCCTCGATCGAGCACTACACCGCCGTCCTCGGCCAGTGGATCATGGACAACGACCGGCTCGACAAGGCCGGCGTCGACCCGACGATGCTGGACCTGCTGCGCTGGCACGGCGCCGAGGAGGTCGAGCACCGCTCGGTGGTGTTCGACGTCTACAAGGCCGTGGGCGGCCGGTACCCGACCCGCGTCGCCGCGTGGGTGGTGTCGCTGTTCTTCCTGTACTGGGCGCTGATCGGCGGTTCGCTCTACCTGCTCAAGCAGGACCCGACGATCAAGGGGCGGGTGAGCCCGCTGCGCGTCTACCGGTCCTACCGGCGCTCCGTCCGGCTCGGCCACGTGCCCGGCATCTTCCGTCTCCTGCTCGGCGAGGCGCCGGTCTACCTCAGGCCGGACCACCACCCGTCGAAGGTGTGCTCCACGCCCCGCGCTCTGGAGTACCTCATGCAGTCGCCCGCCGCGAAGGCCGGGGGCTACGACCCGTACTAGAAGCACGGGATTCCACCGATGCGCGTGGGATTCTCATTCGGTGTACGGTTCCTCCAGACCATCGGCGGCGGACCGGTCAAGGGGCGCCTGGAGGGGCGCTCCCCGGTGGGCCCGACGGGAGACGACCGCATGAAACACCCCGCCCCACCCGCCATCCGGCGGCGCGTCCGCGGCGACGGCGTCGACCTCGCCGTCTACGAGCAGGGCGACCGGTCGCGCCCGACCGTCCTGCTGGTCCACGGCTACCCCGACACCCACGCGGTCTGGGACGAGGTGGCCGCGCGGCTCGCCGAGCGGTTCCACGTCGTCCGGTACGACGTGCGCGGGCGCGGCGCCTCGTCCCGTCCGTTCGGGCGCAGACGCTACACGTTCGAGTACCTGATGGCCGACATGCAGGCGGTGCTGGACGCGACCGCGCCCGAGCGCAGGGTGCACCTCGTCGGGCACGACTGGGGCTCGATCCAGTCGTGGGAGGCGGTCTGCACCATGCAGGACCGCTTCGCCTCGTTCACCTCGATCTCCGGGCCGTGCCTGGACCACGTCGCGCACTGGACGCGCCGGAACCTGGCGCGCCCCACCCCGGGCAACCTGCGGCGGGCGGCCGGGCAGG